>NZ_CP107994.1:932500-5823944 GCF_036114655.1 Amycolatopsis sp. NBC_00348
TGGCGGAAGCTAGCGGTGGAGGGTGTGGGAGTGAGAATGCAGGCATGAGTAGCGAATGCAGAGTGAGAAACTCTGCCGCCGGATGACCAAGGGTTCCTGGGCCAGGCTAATCCGCCCAGGGTAAGTCGGGACCTAAGGCGAGGCCGACAGGCGTAGTCGATGGACAACGGGTTGATATTCCCGTACCCGAGCATGTGCGCCCATGACGAGGCGTTTGATACTAACCACCCAAAGCCATGTCCCAAAGTCTTCGGATGGAGGGGTGTGTGTGGAGCGTGGGACCTGATTTCGTAGTAGTCAAGCGATGGGGTGACGCAGGAAGGTAGCTCCGCCAGGCGATGGTTGTCCTGGTGTAAGCGTGTAGGAGAAAGCATAGGCAAATCCGTGCTTTATATACTCTGAGACGTGATGCGTAGCCGTTTGAGGTGAAGTAGAGTGATCCTATGCTGCCGAGAAAAGCCTCTAGTGAGTGCATGCACGGCCCGTACCCCAAACCAACACAGGTGGTCAGGTAGAGAATACTAAGGCGATCGGGTGAACTGTGGTTAAGGAACTCGGCAAAATGCCCCCGTAACTTCGGGAGAAGGGGGGCCAAACATCCTGAAGTCCTTTACGGACTAGGGGTGGGTGGCCGCAGAGACCAGCGGAAAGCGACTGTTTACTAAAAACACAGGTCCATGCGAAGTCGCAAGACGATGTATATGGACTGACGCCTGCCCGGTGCTGGAACGTTAAGAGGACCGGTTAATCCCTTCGGGGGTGAAGCTGAGAATTTAAGCGCCAGTAAACGGCGGTGGTAACTATAACCATCCTAAGGTAGCGAAATTCCTTGTCGGGTAAGTTCCGACCTGCACGAATGGCGTAACGACTTTCCGGCTGTCTCAACCACAGGCCCGGCGAAATTGCACTACGAGTAAAGATGCTCGTTACGCGCGGCAGGACGGAAAGACCCCGGGACCTTTACTATAGTTTGGTATTGGTTTTCGGTTCGGCTTGTGTAGGATAGGTGGGAGACTGTGAAGCGGTGACGCTAGTTACTGTGGAGTCATTGTTGAAATACCACTCTGGTCGAATTGGGAATCTGAACCTCGGGCCATGATCTGGTTCAGGGACAGTGCCTGATGGGTAGTTTAACTGGGGCGGTTGCCTCCTAAAGAGTAACGGAGGCGCCCAAAGGTTCCCTCAGCCTGGTTGGCAATCAGGTGTTGAGTGCAAGTGCACAAGGGAGCTTGACTGTGAGACAGACATGTCGAGCAGGGACGAAAGTCGGGACTAGTGATCCGGCACCACCTGGTGGAAGGGGTGTCGCTCAACGGATAAAAGGTACCCCGGGGATAACAGGCTGATCTTGCCCAAGAGTCCATATCGACGGCATGGTTTGGCACCTCGATGTCGGCTCGTCGCATCCTGGGGCCGGAGTAGGTCCCAAGGGTTGGGCTGTTCGCCCATTAAAGCGGCACGCGAGCTGGGTTTAGAACGTCGTGAGACAGTTCGGTCCCTATCCGCCGCGCGCGTAGGATACTTGAGGAAGGCTGTCCCTAGTACGAGAGGACCGGGACGGACGAACCTCTGGTGTGCCAGTTGTCCCGCCAGGGGCATGGCTGGTTGGCCACGTTCGGAAGGGATAACCGCTGAAGGCATCTAAGCGGGAAGCCTGTTCCAAGATGAGGTATCCCACCCTTTGTGGGTTAAGGCCCCCAATAGACCATTGGGTTGATAGGCCAGATATGGAAGCACAGTAATGTGTTGTCGAGTTGACTGGTACTAATAGGCCGAGGACTTGTCTACGAAGGTGTTACGCATCCACTCTACGGTTCTGAAACACCACACGGCCCTCCGTTTGGGGGGTGTGGGTGTTTGATAGTGTTTCGGTGGTTTTAGCGTCAGGGAAACGCCCGGTCCCATTCCGAACCCGGAAGCTAAGCTTGACAGCGCCGATGGTACTGCAACCGAAGGGTTGTGGGAGAGTAGGACACCGCCGAACTTACCTTCCGTACGGCCCGTTAGGATAGCCAGTTGGCTGCCCTAGCGGGCCGTACGTGTATGTCCAGACCAAGATTTTCCACGGCAGGAGGCCAGGTGTCCGAGTTCGGTCGACGAGACTCAAGCGATGATGGGTCCGGCCGGTCGGCTCGCCGGGACGAAGGCTCCCGGAGCCGGTCGGACGCACCCCGGGGGAACCCCCAGCGCGGTGCCCGGCAGGACCGAGGCGGCCGCGACGGTGGTTACCAGGGCCGGCCTCGCCGTGACGACCAGGGCGTCCGGGGCGGCGGCAAGCCGTCCCGCGGCGCCGACGGTCCCCGCGACCGCGATCAGCGCGGCGGATACGCAGGTCAGAGCCGTGACAGCGGCCGCGCGTCCAGTTCCAGCTCCAGTGACCGCGGTGGTTACCGCGACTCCGGCGACTCGCGTGACCGGGGAAGCCGGCCCAGCGGCGGCGGCACCCGGTTCTCCGGCGGGCCCGCTCGCTCGGGTGGCGGTGGCGGCCGCTACGAGGACCGTGGCGGCAACCGCTCCGGCGGGCGCTACGAAGGCTCGGGCAACCGGTCGGGCGGCGGCTCCGACGACCGCGGCGGCCGGCCGAGTGGCGGCCGTCCGCAGGGCAAGTCGTCCTTCGGCGACCGCAAGCCGCGCTGGGAAGACCGCAGCAGCGGCTCCGACCGCGGTCCCCGCACCGGCGGCTTCAAGTCGGACGACCGCGGCAGCTCGAGCCGTCGCGACGACGACCGTGGCCCCCGTACTGGTGGGTACCGTTCGGACGACCGCGGCAGTTCGGCTCGCCGTGATGACGACCGTGGTCCCCGTTCCGGTGGTTTCCGTTCGGATGACCGCGGCAATTCGAGTCGTCGTGATGACGATCGCGGACCGCGCACGGGTGGTTTCCGTTCGGACGACCGCGGCAGTTCGGCTCGTCGTGACGATGACCGTGGTTCCCGTTCCGGTGGTTTCCGTTCGGACGACCGCAGCAGCTCGAGTCGTCGTGATGACGACCGTGGTTCGCGTACCGGTGGATTCCGGTCTGACGATCGCGGCAAGAGCAGTTACCCCCGGCGGGATGACGACCGTGGGCCCCGCACCGGTGCTCCGCGATCGGACGATCGCGGCAAGGGCAGCTACGAGCGTCGCGACGACTCGCGTGGTGACCGTTCCGGCAGCTTCGACCGGAGCAAGAGCAGCTCCCCGCGTCGTGACGACGATCGTGGCCGTGGTGGCTACGACAAGGGTGCTCGCTCCAGCGGTCCCCGTTCCGATGACCGCGGCTCGGCGCGTACCGGCGGGTTCCGCTCGGACGACCGCAAGAGCAGCTACCCGCGTCGCGATGACGACCGTGGGGCCCCTCGCTCGGACGACAGCGGCAAGAGCAGCTACGAGCGTCGCGACGACTCGCGCGGTGATCGTGGCAGCTACCCGCGTCGCGATGACGACCGCAAGCCCGGGACCTCCCGGGAGTCCGGCAGCTACCAGCGCCGGGACGACGACCGCAAGCCCGGCGGCTACCAGGGGCGCGACGAGAATCGCCGCACCGGTGGTTACCAGGGGCGTGACGACAGCCGTGGTCCGCGTGACTCCGGCGGCCGGGACGACCGCTCCGGCGGGGGTTCCCGCGACACCGGGAAGCCGTTCGACAACACCCGCGACGACAAGCGTCCGGCTCGCGACCACGGCGACCGCAAGGAACGTCCCGTGCGGCGGGAGTTCGAGCGCAAGGACAGCGTCCACCGCAACCCGCGGCCCGGCGTTCACACCCCGCTCGACGACGAGGCCTTGGCGAAGGAGTTCCTGGAAGCACCGGAGCTGCCCGAAGGCGTCGAGTTCTCCGACCTCGACGAGGAAGCCCGCCGCGAGCTGCGGACGCTGCCGAAGGCGCTGGCCGAGACCGTCGGGAAGCACCTCGTCGCGGCCGGCGGCCTGATGGACAGCGACCCCGAGGCCGCGCTCGAGCACGCCAAGTACGCCAAGGCCAAGGCCTCGCGCGTGCCGATCGTGCGGGAGGCGCTCGGCCTGGTCGCCTACAACTCCGGCAACTGGGCGGAGGCGCTGTCGGAACTGCGCGCCGTCCGGCGGATGACCCGCAGCGACGACCACATCGCCATCATCGCCGACGCCGAGCGCGCGCTGGGCCGGCCCGAGCGGGCTTTGGACCTCGCGAAGGAGGCCGACACGACGAAGCTGGCGAAGGCCACGCAGATCGAGCTGGCGATCGTCGCGGCCGGGGCGCGCCGGGACCTCGGGCAGATCAACGCCGCGGTCGTTTCCCTGCAGGGCGCGGACCTCAAGGCCGAGAAGCGCGACCCGTGGAGCGCGCGGCTCTTCTACGCCTACGCCGACAACCTGGTCGCGGCGGAGCGCAAGGACGAGGCCATCCGCTGGTTCCTCAACGCGGCGGAAGCCGACGCGGACGACGAGACCGACGCGGCCGAGCGCGCCGCGGACCTCTCGAACGAAGGGCTCGAGCCGGCCAAGGCGCCCGAGTCGGCCAAGGCGGCCAAGGTGACCGAGCTGGCGAAGACCGCTGAAGCGGCCGGGACCGACGAGGCCACCAAGGCGACGAAGGCGGCCGAGTCGACGAAGGTGACTGAGGCGGCTAAGACCGCTGAGGTAACCGAATCGGTCGACGCGGCCGAGCCGGCCAAGGCCACCCAGGCGGACGAGCCCGCGAAGGCAACTGAGGCGGCCAAGGCAGCTCAGGCGAACGAGTCAGCGAAGGTGCCCGAGGTGGCCGAGACAACCGAATCGGCCAAGGCGGACGAGTCAGCCGAGGCGACCGGTTCGGCCAAGACCGCCGATGCAACCGACCCGGCCAAGGTTGAAGCCGCTGACCCGGCCAAGGCCGAGGCCTTGGCCGACAAGCCGGCCAAGGCTGAAGCCGACAAGCCGGCCCCGGCCGAAGGCGACGAGCCTGGCGCCACCGTCGAGTCGGATGACTGACTCCCTGCTGGCGGCCTATGACGCCGTCCTGTTCGATCTTGACGGCACCGTCTACCACGGCACCCAGGTGATCCCGGGTGCGCCGGAGACGGTCAAGGCCGCCCGGGATCACGGGACGCCGGTGCGGTTCGTCACGAACAACGCGTCCAAGGCTCCGGCCGAGGTCGTCGCGCACCTCGTCGGCCTCGGCATGCCCGCCGAGGTCGGTGAGGTGCACACCAGCGCCCAAGCCGGCGCCGTGTTGCTTCGTGAACGGCTCGCGCCGGGCGCTGAGGTGCTCGTCGTGGGCACCGAAGCGCTCGCGGCCGAGGTCGCCCAGGCCGGGTTGGAGCCCGTCCGGGAGAACGCCGAGAGCGTCCAGGCCGTCGTGCAGGGGCACTCGCCCGACAACACCTGGGCCGCGCTCGCCGAGGCGTGCCTGGCCATCCGGGCGGGTGCGCTGTGGGTGGCCTGCAACGTCGACGCGACGCTGCCCAGCGAGCGGGGCCTGCTGCCGGGCAACGGCTCGATGGTCGCCGCGCTGCGCACGGCCACCGACGTCGAACCGGTGGTCGCCGGGAAGCCGGAGCCGCTGCTGTTCGAGACCGCGGCGAAGTCGGCCGGGGCGGAGCATCCGCTCGTCGTCGGTGACCGGCTCGACACCGACATCGCCGGTGCGGTCGCCGCGGGTGTCGACTCGCTCGTCGTGCTCTCCGGGGTCGCGACGCCGAAGCAGCTGGTCGAGGCCGTCCCGGCCGAGCGCGGCACCTACCTCGCGGCGGATCTCACCGCGCTCACGTCCACTCTCGAAGAACTGAAGATCGGGCCCCGGCCCGGCTGGTCGGTCGACGCCGGGGACGTCCTCACGATCGACGGCGAGGGTGACGACCTGGACCTGCTCCGGGCCCTCTGCCACGCGGCGTGGGAGTCCGGCAAGACGACGGTCCAGGCCGACGGCGACGCCGCGAAGGCCGCGCTGGCGCGGCTCGGACTGGCCTGACTGATACCGTTCTTGACGTGCAGGATCACCCGTACCCCGTCCCGGGACCGCCGCCCGGCGCGTTCTCCGAGCAGACCGACCCGCGGGCCGGCATCGCCGAGGCCGTCGCCGGTCTGGACGACCTGGACGCGCTTCCGCTCACCGAGCACGTCGAGCGCTTCGACGCCGTGCACACCGAGCTGACCGTGGCCCTGTCCAGCATCGACAAGGTCTGACCAGGTGCCCAAGCGGGCCCGCCTCGACGCGGAACTGGTTCGGCGCGGCCTCGCCCGCTCACGCGAGCAGGCCTCGGCCCTGATCACCGGCGGCAAGGTCACCGTGCGCGGGATGGTCGCGTCGAAGCCCGCCACCGGCGTGGAGACCGACGCGCCCATCGTCGTGAAGGACGAAGACGACCCCGGCTGGGCTTCGCGCGGTGCGCACAAGCTGCTCGGCGCGCTCGAGGCGTTCGGCCCGCTCGGCCTGGACGTCGAAGGCAAGCGCTGCCTCGACGCCGGCGCGTCCACCGGCGGGTTCACCGACGTGCTGCTGCGCGGCGGCGCCGCGACCGTGATCGCCGCCGACGTCGGCCGCGGTCTGCTCGACTGGCGGATCCGCACCGACGAGCGGGTCGTGGTGCTGGACCGCACCAACGTCCGCAACCTCACGCCTGACACCCTCGGCGGCCCGGTCGATCTCGTGGTCGGCGATCTCTCGTTCATCTCGCTCAAGCTCGTGCTGCCCGCGCTCGTCGAGTGCGTGCGCGAGGGCGCCGATCTGGTGCCGATGGTGAAGCCCCAGTTCGAAGTGGGCAAGGACCGGCTGGGTAGCGGTGGTGTCGTGCGCGACCCCGAGCTGCGTGCCGAATCGGTGCTGAACGTGCTCGACGAAGCCGCGAAACTGGGCCTCTCGCTGCGCGGGGTGACCGCCAGCCCGCTGCCGGGGCCGTCCGGGAACGTCGAGTATTTCGTGTGGCTCAGGAAAGAACACGTGGCCGAGTCCACTGTGGACGCGGTAGACAGGTCTGAGGCCGAGCGGCTCGTCCGAACCGCCGTCGAGGAAGGGCCCGCATGACCACCGAACGTGAAGTTCTCCTCATGGTGCACCCCGACCGGGAAGCCACCGGCGAGGCGGCGCGCGAGGTTTCCGCGCGCTTCGCCAAGGCCGGGATCCGGATCCGGGTGATCGAGGACGACGTCTGCGCGCTGATCAACCCGGATGAGCACGGCGTCGGCGCGTCCTGCACCGTCGTCGACCCGGACGACAACCCCGCCGCGGGGGTCGAGCTGGTGTTCGTGCTCGGCGGTGACGGCACGCTGCTGCGCGCGGCCGAGATCGCCCGCCCGGCCGGGGTGCCGGTGCTGGGCGTGAACCTGGGCCGTGTCGGGTTCCTCGCCGAGGCCGACTCGGACGCGCTGGCCGACACCGTGCAGCGCGTCGTCGACGGCGACTACCAGGTCGAAGAGCGGATGACGATCGACGTCACGGTCACCCACGGCGGCACCGAGCTGAGCCGGACCTGGGCGTTGAACGAGGCCAGCGTCGAGAAGAGCACGCGTGAGCGGGTGCTCGACGCGCTGATCGAGGTCGACGGGCGGCCGGTTTCGGCGTTCGGCTGCGATGGTGTGCTGTGCGCCACACCGACCGGTTCGACGGCGTACGCGTTTTCGGCCGGCGGGCCGATCATCTGGCCGGACGTGCAGGCGCTGCTGGTGGTGCCGAGCAACGCGCACGCGATGTTCTCGCGGCCGCTGGTCGTCTCACGCGACTCGGTGATCACCGTCGGGATCGACCCGGACGGCTCGTCCGCGGTCCTGACCTGCGACGGCACCCGCAGCCACGACCTGCCGCCGGGCGCCCGCGTGCGGGTCACGTGCGGCGGGACGCCGGTGCGGCTGGTCCGGTTGTGGGACGGCCCGTTCACCGATCGCCTGGTGCAGAAGTTCGCCTTGCCGGTGAAGAGCTGGCGCGAGCGGCACGCCCGCCCGAACGAGTAAGGGCGCGAACGGTCCGTTCGGCGCTTTATTCGAACATATCGGCGACTCGCCGGGCCGCCGGGTGCGCGGAGTGTCGGTGGGGGCCGCTACGGTAGGCGGCGTGCTGGCCGAGATGCGCATCCAGGGCCTCGGAGTCATCGAGGACGCCCTGCTGGAACTGCACGCGGGCTTCACCGTCGTCACCGGTGAGACGGGTGCCGGGAAGACCATGGTCGTCACCGGGCTCCACCTGCTCTCCGGGGGCCGGGCCGAGGTCTCGAAGGTACGAACGGGGATGCTCAAGGCGTTCGTGGAAGGACGGTTCACCTATTCGGGCGTCGAAGGCGCCGAACGGATCGTCACCGACTCCGGTGCCGACGTGGACGAGGACGGCAGCGTCATCGCGCTGCGCGCCATCGCCGTCGACGGCCGGTCCCGGGCCCACCTGGGCGGCCGGTCGGTGCCGGTCGGCGTGCTCGCGGAGCTGTCCGAACAGCTGATCGCGGTGCACGGGCAGAACGACCAGCTGCGGCTGCTGCGCCCGGCCGAGCAGCGCGCGGTGATCGACCGGTTCGCCGGCGACGCCGTCACCAAGCCGCTGCGCGCCTACCAGGAGATCCGCTCCGAGTGGCTGGCGGTGATCGCCGAGCTGACCGAGCGCTCCACCCGCTCCCGCGAGATGGCCCAGCAGGCGGACCTGCTCAAGCACGGGCTCACCGAGATCGACGCGGTCGAGCCGACCCCGGGCGAGGACGTCGACCTCACCGCGCAGATCAAGCGGCTCGCGGCGGTCGACGAGCTGCGGGCGACCGCGACCGAGGCGCACATCGCCGTCTCCGGCTCGGCCGAAGGCGACCCGGACGCTCCCGGCGCCATGGGTCTGGTCTCCGAGGCGCTGCGGCGGTTGTCGACGTCGGAAGATGGCGTGCTGCGCGAGCTGGCGCCGCGGCTGGAAGAGGCGTCGGTGCTGCTGGCCGACGTCGGGGCCGAGCTCGGCGGGTACGTCGAGACGCTCGACGCCGACCCGGCGCTGCTGGAAAAGGTGCTGGCCCGCCAAGGCGACCTCAAGCGGCTGACCCGCAAGTACGCGGCGGACGTCGACGGCGTGCTCGCCTGGGCCGAGGACGCCCGGCGCCGCCTGGAGACCATGGACACCTCGGAAGAGGCGCTGGCCGAGCTGGCGATGCGGCGCGATCAGCTCGCGGTGCAGCTGGCCACCCACGCCGTCGAGGTTTCGGTCGCCCGGGAGAAGTCCGCCGCCGAGCTGGCGGCGGAGATCACCCGGGAGCTGTCCGGCCTGGCGATGGGCCAGGCCGCGATCGAGGTGACGGTCGAGCAGCGCCCGGCCGAGCACGGCGACACCCACGCGCTGGCCATCGACGGCCACGCGGTGCACGCGGGCGCCGATGGCATCGACGACGTCGAGCTGCTGCTGCGGGCGCACGACGGCGCGCCGCCGCTGCCGGTGCACAAGGCCGCCTCGGGCGGTGAGCTGTCCCGGGTGATGCTGGCGATCGAGGTCGTCCTCGCGCACGCCGACACGGTGCAGACGCTGGTGTTCGACGAGGTCGACGCCGGTGTCGGCGGCCGCGCGGCGATCGAGATCGGCCGCCGGCTGGCGCGGCTCGCGCGGACCCACCAGGTCCTGGTGGTCACGCACCTGCCGCAGGTGGCCGCGTTCGCCGACCAGCACCTGGTGGTGGACAAGGGGCACACCGGCGGGGTGACCCGCAGCGGGATCAAGAACCTGAGCCAGGGCGACCGCGTCAGCGAGCTGGCCCGGATGCTCGCCGGCATGGACAACGAGACGGGCCGCGCGCACGCCGAGGAACTCCTGGCGACGGCCGAGAAGGACAAGACCGAGTTCGAGCCGAAACGCAAGCGGGCCAAGAAGAAGTAGTACGCGTCAGCCGTCCAGGTCCGCGTTGATGCCGCGGAACACCTCCGCGAGCACGCGGGCCTGCTCGCGGCTCACGTGCTCGGCGAAGTGGCGTTCGACGCCCCGGACGTGCGTGGGCCACGCCTGCTCCAGCGCCGCCAAGCCCGCCGGTGTCAGGACCACCAGGGTGGCCCGGCGGTTGCCCGCGTCCACCTCGCGCCGCGCGTGACCGTCGCGCTCGAGGCCGTCGACCAAGCGGGTCAGCCCGCTCGCGCTGTGTACCAGGGCGTCGGCCAGGTCCTTCATGTGGAGCCGCTGTTCCGGCGCCTCCGAGAGCTGGACCAGCGCGTCGTAGGTGCGGTGCGACATCCCGTGCGCGGCGCGCAGGTCCGCGTCCAGCACCCGCAGCAGCAGGGCCGACGAGCGCAGGAAGCCGCGCCACGCCGCGTCGTGTTCTCGGGACAGGCTCACCCCGGGAATAGTACTCGTGCGAACAGTTGTTGTGCGGACTGTTCGCTTGCGAAGAAAGGACGCCCGATGCGCGCAGTGGTACTCCGGGAACCCGGCCCGGTCGAGAACCTCGAACTGAAGGACATCCCGCTGCCCGAGGCGAAACCGGGCTGGGTCCGGATCGCCGTCAAGGCGTTCGGGCTCAACCGTTCCGAGCTGCACACCCGCCTCGGCATGGCCGACGGCGTCACGTTCCCGCGGGTGCCCGGCATCGAGGCCGTCGGCGTCGTCGACGCCGCGCCGGACGGCGGTTTCGAGGTCGGGCAGCAGGTCGCCACGATGATGGGCGGGATGGGCCGCACCTTCGACGGCGGTTATGCCGAGTACACGCTCGTCCCGCGCGAGCAGGTCGTGCCGTTCCGCTCGGACCTGCCGTGGGAGGTGCTCGGTCAGGTCCCGGAGACGCTGCAGACCGCGTACGGCTCCCTCACCACCGGCCTCGACCTGCGGGAAGGCCAGACGCTGCTGATCCGCGGCGGGACGTCCGCGCTCGGCTTCGCCACCGCGACGCTCGCCCGCGACCTCGGTGCCACCGTCTTCGCCACGACCCGGCAGCGGGACCGCCTGGACACCCTGGCCGCGCACGGTGTCGAGCACCCGCTCCTGGACGACGGCGACGTCGCCGCGCAGGTCCGGGCGATCGTCCCGGACGGCGTCGACGCCGCTCTCGAACTCGTCGGGACGCCGACCCTGCCGGACACCCTCGCGGCCGTCCGCGTGCACGGCACGGTGTGCTTCACGGGCATGCTCTCGAACCAGTGGACAATCAAGAATTTCTATCCGATCGGATACCTTCCCGCCGGTGTGCGCTTGACCGCTTATGGTGGTGAGGCGGACGATCTGCCCGCATCGGTTCTCCAGCGGTACCTCGACCGGATCGCCGCCGGCGGCGTCAGCCTCGGCCCGGCCCGGGTCTACCCGATGGAGTCGATCCGGCAGGCGCACGACGACCTGGAGCACAACCGGACGGCGGGCAAGCTCGTCGTGCTGACCGGCTAAGTGGAGGGAGCCGCCCCTTGATCCTGCCGCCACCCGCCGACGTCGAAGCGCAGCTGGCCGCCGCCCGCCGGGAGGGCGACCTCGACACCTACCTCGGCCTGCTCGCCGGGGAGGAACTGTTCGTCCCCATCCGGCGGGCCGACGCCGAGAGCATCCTCGAGGACCGCGCCGAGACCTTCCCGAACGTCTACCACGAGACCGGCGGTGACGAGTTCCTGCAGGTCTTCACCCGCGGCGCGCTGCCCGACCTCGGGCCGGACGTCGTCGTGATGAGCGGGGCGCTCGATTGGGCGGTCGACGGCGTCGGGCGTCACGAGCGGGTCGTGTTCAACCGCGGCACCCGGGGCGAGTGGCGGCTGCCGGGCGCGACGCTGCAGCCGTGGCTGGACGCGCACCTCGACGACGTCACGCCGCTGGAAGAGCAGGTCGAACGGCTGATCACCGCGCCGTACGGGCACCTCGAAGGGCCGATCGCGCACGCGCTCGCCTGCGGGGCGCACCTGGCCGTGCTGAACGCGGCGCCGTGGAACCTGCTCGACGCGCGCTACCACGACTACGTGGCCGAGGTCCGCGGCCTGCGCGACTGGTGGGGCGTGGCCGACCCGCCGGCCTGGCGCGCCACGATCGGCGACCTCATCGGCGACGGCTACGCGCTCACGCCCGGCAACCTGGTGCTGATGCTGCGCCTGCGGTTCGCCGCCGAGTCCGGGCTGCGCGACGGCGAGTTCGACCCGCTGACCTGGGCGCAGCTGGTGGGCCGGTGGTGCGCGGAGAACGACGCCGAGGACCAGGCCGACGAGCTGCGCGACACCGTGCGCCGGGTGTCGCGCTACGAGCAGCGCTTCCGCGCCGACGGCCTGCTCGACGCCGGGGGTTTCGTCACGACGGCGTTGTCCTGGGACGTCGGGCGCGCGGTCAACATCGCGCGCTGGGGGCTGGCCGCCGGGTACTGCGACGCGCTCACCGCCGAGCTGATGGTCCTGGAGGCCGGCTCGCTCGCGCGTCGCTACCACCAGTCATGGGCCGACCTGTCGGCGGGCTACCTCATGGGCCGGGTGCTGCACAGCCGGGACGACGAGTTCGGCGAGTGGTACCCCGCCGCCGTGCGGGTCCACCACCAGCTCCTTCAGGACCCGGGCAGCCCCTGGGTGAACCTCGATTTCGGGTCTCTTTCGGAGGAGTCCGACGCCTGATCGAGAACTTGGGCGCGGCGTGGCTCACCACAACGAGTCACCTCTGCTACGGCGTGGCGTGCGCAGTCCCACGAGCAAATTTGTCACCATCGGCCACATGAAGCTCACCGGGCTGCTCACGCGGAACTCCGAACCCCTGCCGGGCATCACCGGGGTCGCCAGGGTCGACCGCCGCACCCGGGAGCTGCTGCGCCGGATCAGTCCGGGTGACATCGTCGTGCTCGACCAGCTGGACCTCGACCGCGCGACGGCCGACGCGCTCGTCGACGCCGAGGTCGCCGGCGTGGTCAACGCGTCGCCCTCGATCTCCGGCCGGTTCCCCAACCTGGGCCCCGAGATCCTCATCGCCGCCGGCGTCCCGCTGGTCGACTCGGTGGGCGGTGAGCTGCTGCGCTCGATCAAGGACGGCACGAAGCTGCGGCTGCTCGACGGCGTCGTGTACGTCGGCGAGCGCCAGGTCGCCTCCGGCATCGAGCAGACCGCCGACAGCGTCGCGGACCAGATGATCGAGGCCAAGGCCGGGATGTCGACGCAGCTGGAGGCGTTCTCGGCCAACACCATCGAGTTCCTGCGCCGCGAGCGCACCCTGATCCTCGACGGCGTCGGCGTGCCGGAGCTGAAGGTGCAGCTGCGGGACCGGCACGTGCTGGTCGTCGCGGGCGGCAACGGGCACGCCGAGGACCTCAAGAAGCTCAAGAAGTACATCGCCGAGCACCGGCCGGTGCTGATCGGCGTCGACGCCGGCGCCGACACCCTGCGGGCGCAGGGCCACCTGCCGGACGTCATGGTCGGCGACCCGACCGGGATCGGCACCGCCACGCTGCGCAGCGGCGGCGAGGTCGTGGTGCCCGCCCAGCCGGACGGGCACGCCCCCGGCGTCGAGCGGATCCAGGACCTCGGCATCGGCGCGGTGACGTTCCCCGCGTCCGGTAACGCCGAAGACCTCGCGCTGCTGCTGGCCGACGCGCACGGCGCGACCCTCGTGGTCACGGTCGGTTTCCAGGCCACCCTGCGCGAGTTCCTCGACCACGGCCGGTCCGGCTCCAACCCGTCGACGTTCCTCACGCGCCTGAAGCTCGGCACGAAGCTCGTCGACGGGAAAGCGGTGGCGACGCTGCACCGCAGCCGGGTCTCGATCGGCGCGGTCGTCCTGCTCGTGCTCGCCGCGGTCGTGGTCGTCGCCGCGGCCCTGCTGGTGTCCGACGTGGGCTCGGTCTACCTGGACTGGCTCCGGCACACCTGGAATTCGCTCGCTGCCTGGGTCAAGGGATTGTTCACGTGATTTCGCTTCGCTACCACGTAGTTTCCATCGCCGCCTGCTTCCTGGCCCTCGCCGTCGGCGTCGTGCTCGGTTCGACGGCGCTGAACGGCTCGCTGCTTTCGGGGCTGGCGGGGGAGAAGAAGGACCTGGGCAGCCAGGTCTCCGACCTCGAAGCCCAGCGCAACGCGCTCACCGCCCGGCTCGCCGACGCGGACGCGTTCGCCGGCGCCATGGGGCCGAAGGTCGTCGCCGGGGTGCTGGACAAGCGCACGGTGGTCCTCGTGACCACCGAGGACGCGCGCCCGGCCGACCGGGACGCGCTCAAGCAGCTGATCGGCCAGTCCGGCGCGACCGTGACCGGCGAGGTGCAGCTGACGGCCGCGTTCGCCGATCCCGAGAAGGCCGACCAGCTCCGCGACGTCGTCACGCGGCTGCAGCCGGCCGGGTCGAAGTTCCCGACCGCGGGTGACTCCGGCACGCTCGCCGGCGCGCTGCTCGGCTCGGTGTTGTTGCTGGACAAGGCGTCCGCCAAGCCGCAGTCCTCGGGTGAGGAGCTGGCCGCCGCCCTGGGCGGGCTCACCGACGGCGGGTTCGTCAAGGCGGGTCAGGACGTCAAGCCGGCGCAGCTGGCCGTGGTGCTCACCGGCGCGCAGGCGACCGGCGACGGCGCGGGCGACCGGGCGGCCACCATCGCGCGGTTCACCACCCAGCTCGACCGCACCGGCGCGGGCACCGTGCTCGCGGGGGACGCCGGGTCGGCCGAAGGCACCGGCGCGCTCGGCGTCGTCCGCGCGGACACCTCGGCGACGTCGATCCTGTCCACTGTGGACAACGTGGACACCTCCGCCGGCCGGGTGAGCACCGTGCTGGCGCTGAAGGAACAGCTCGACGGCGCGGCCGGCCGTTACGGCATCGCGGGCAACGCCCAGGCTCCCGCACCGGGCGTCACCAGCCCCACCGGCAACTGACGTCGTGAGTGGTAATGAGGGTTAGAACCCTCATTACCACTCACGACAAGCCGCGGCAGACTGCTCAGCTGGCCAGCCAGAGTGCCGGGACGTTCGGCGGTTCCCAGCCCACCAACGAGGTGTGGGCCTGGCGGCACGTGTACGTGACGCCGTTGTAGGTCACCTTCGCGCCCGTGGCGTACGCCGTGTTCGGCGCCCACGCGGGGACCGACGGCGGCGTGGTGGGCGTGGTCGTCGGCGGAGTGGTGGGTGTCGTGGGCGTGGTCGGGGTGGTGGGGGTCGTCGGGGTGGTGGGTGTGGTCGGGGTCGTCGGCGTGGTGGTCGGCGGCGGCGTCGAGCAGTTCGGCGTCGACGCGGCCAGGCCGTTGACCACGGCGTGGAAGAGCGTCGAACCCGGGTCGAGGTCGTAGAGCGAGAACATCATCGCGCCGCCGAGGCCGGTGCAGTGGATGTAGTCGGTGCGGGCCTTGATCGACTGCGCGGACGAGCCGCCGAAGAAGTTCGTCCCGTCGTAGAACCAGGCCGACTGCGTGACCGGGTCCCAGAAGGTGTCAGCCGGGTTGTCGACGATGCCGGAGAGTTCCTTGTACATCGCCACACCCGGCACGTTGCCGCTCAGCGTGTGGCCCGCCGACGGCCCCGACGCCGACTGGTACAAACCGTGGTTCGAGCCGGCCGGCACGCCGGTCCAGCCGCGGTAGTAGAACGGGATGCCCAGCGTCAGCTTGCTCGCGGGGAACCCGCCCGCGATGCCGTACGCGCTGTTGCCGTGCAGGTAGTCCTTGATCACCGAGTCGGTCGTGTACTTCTCCGTGCCCGGTGGGATGGTGCCCGATGGGTCGCTCGGCGAGGAGTACAGCGGGTCCTGGAAGTTCGTCGGCCCGGTGGCGTCCCACGCGCCGTGCATGTCGTAGGTCATCGCGTTGCCGAAGTCCAGGTACTGCCCGATCTTGTCGGTCTGGATCTTCGCGATCTTGTCCTGCCCGCCCGGCAGCGCGGCCGAGAGCGCGTAGTGCTTGCCGCCCAAGGCGTCCAGCTCGGTGCGGAACTCCGCCAGCAGCGCGGTGTAGTTCGCGGTGTCGGCGGCGCTGTAGTGGTTGCCGACGTGCCCGGTCGGGGAACCCGGGTACTCCCAGTCGATGTCTATGCCGTCGAAGATGCCCGCCGCGGTGCCCGGGCCGCCGTAACCGCCGGAGGCCGGGATGTTGCCCTTGATGAACATGTCCAGGCACGAGCTGACGAACTTCTTGCGCGACGCGTCGGTCGCGGCGGCGTCGGAGAAGTACTTCGAGTACGTCCAGCCGCCGATCGACAGCAGCACCTTGAGGTTCGGGTGCCGGGCCTTGAGCTCCTGCAGCTGGTGGAAGTTGCCGACGATCGGCTGGTTGAAGGTGTCGGCGGTGCCGTCGACGCTGATGTCGGAGCCGAAGGACTTCTGGTAGTCGGCGAACTGGTCTTCGCCGCCGTCACCGGCGTTCGGGTCGGTCTCGCCGCCCGGGTCGGGTGTGGTCGCCTTCGACGCCTCGAAGCAGGTGTGGTTCGTGGGATCGATGTTCTCGAAGTCGTAGAGCAGGTAGTCGAGGTTGCCGGCGATCGCGTCGACGTTCTTCAGGTAGTAGGCGTTCTGGTAGATGCTCCACTGGTCGAAGTAGGCGATCCGGACCCCGCCGGAAGTGGCGGCGGCCGCGGGTGGCGCGGCCGGGCCGGCGACCGTGAGCGCGCCCACGACCAGGGCGGCCGCGGCGGCGGCGAACATCGCCAATCTTCGGGAAACCCTCTGCATGCTGTCTCCTCGCGCAGGCGGACGGCCCCCTCCCGGGCCGCGTCGGCGCGAGAGGGGGCGGTACGCGATGGTTTTCACGAACAGGTGCCGGCCCGTTCATGAATGTGCGCGTGCGCACACCGAGTGTCAATACTTTGGACTAGACCAATCTCGGCAGCCGTGCGCTATGGGGTCTGGTGTCCGGATTTCCCAGCGTTGGTAGGGGTTGTCGGCAGGGGTTACTTGAGCGGCGGGTCGAGCGGGAAGCACGACACGCGCACGGACCACGTGTCACCGCCGGCGGGCAGCGGCATCTTCTTCAGCGCCGCGGCCGCCTGGCCGTCGTGCGCTTCCTCGGCCGCGGCGTGGAAGATGTCCGCCGCGATCGACTGGTCGAACACGCCGATCTGCTGGTGCGGCCAGCCCGCCGCGCCCTGCAGCGCGCCGGGGATCAGCTGGTCGACGACCTTGCGCAGGGTCGCCCCGTTGGGCGCGGTGTACTTCCAGACGTCGACGCCGAGGTTCTTGCCGAGCTCGGCCATCCGGCCCCACGCCGTGAGGTTGAAGTTGACGTAGTGCCACGACATCGTCCGCGACAGCTCGAGCGGCTGGCTGCCGTCGGCCGCGAACTGCACGGGGAACCGGTTCTTCTCCGCGTCCAGCACGATCTTCTTCGCCGTGTCCCGCTGGCCCAGGTACGCGGCGATCGTCGCGTTCTGCATGTCGAGGAACGTGCCGTGGTTGTTCGTGGCGGCCAGTTCCAGCTTCGCCTGCGGACTGGTCTCCATCCAGTTCAGGTACTGCGTGAGCCACGCCTTGACGCCGGAGTGGTCCTGGCCGGTCCAGCCCGGCGCGCCGGTGTCGAGCAGCGCGAACACGTCGAGGACCTGGCTGAACGACTGCGTGGAGTCGATGATCCCGGTCCCGCTGATCGTGTTCTTGCACGGGATGATCTGCGAGTACGTCATGTTCGGGTTCATCCTGGTGGCCGGGTCGAGGAACCACGTCCGGATGTCCAGCGCCGCCCGCTTCGCGTACTTCGTGTCGCCGGTGTAGTACCAGGCGAGCGAGAGGTAGTACATCGCGTCCCACGCCACCATCCGGTAGGTGTGGTCGGTGATCGCGTCGGCCTCCGGGTTGCGCTGGCCGTCCTTGTTGACGTAGGGGCAACCCTGCGGGTTCTCCGGCGTCTTCTCACTCGCCCACCAGTAGGGCGCCTGGCTCAGGTAGTCGTGCTTGTCGCCGCTCGGCGGCGCGGCCGGCTTGTCCACGACCGACCACGGGCCGGCGCTCAACGCCGTGTTCGCCTTGCCCAGCACCACCTTCAGCGCGTCGCGCTGCGCCCGCGTGGCGTGGCCGTGCTTCAGCGCCGACTGGATGTCCGCGAGCTTCTTGCCGTCGGTGACGACGGTGTGCGGCGCCTGCCCGGCCGTCGCCGTCCCGCTGAGCGGGACCAGGGCCAGGCACGCGGCCAGCACCGTCGCCCCGAGAACGTGTAGCTGCCTTCGCACCTTGGACCGCCCTTCGGGGACGCCAGGATCCCCACTCGTCACCGGGCGGCGGTACGGCAGTGGCGACGGCGATTCTGGCTCCCCGTGGCGGCGGCTGTCAAACTGCCGGCCAGGTGCGCTTCTTGTCCAGCGGCCGGGCGTAGGACCCGGCCCGGCTGGTCTTGAGGCCCAGCGCGACGAGCGACTCGGCGAGCCGGACGGCGGCGGCGACGCCGTCGATGACCGGGATGTCCAGCATCGTCGCGATCCGCCGGTCCAGCCCTGTCATCCCGGCGCAACCGAGCACCAGGACCTCCGCCCCGGCGTCGCGCGCCCGGCGCCCGGCGGTCAGCAGCGCCGACTCCGTGCGGCGTTCGTCCGTCAGCTCCAGCACACCGAGGCCGGCGCCGGTGACCGTCACGCAGTTCTGGGCGACGCCGGCGGAGTGCAGGCTGTCCTCGATCAGCCCGCACGTCCGGTCCAAAGTGGTCACGACGCCGTAGCGGCGGCCCAGCAGGCAGGCCAGGTGCGCCGCGGCCTCGGTGATGTCGACGACCGGGACGTCCAGCAGCTCGCGGGCCCCCTCGCGGCCGTGCTCGCCGAACCCGGCGAGCACGACCGCGTCGAACGGTTCTTCCAGGCCCCGCAACAGATCGAGCACGGCGGCCGCCGAGAGGAAGCTGTCCAGCCACCCCTCGGCCGACTCCGGACCCCAGCGCGGCGTCCGGGCGAGGATCTCGGTGCCCGGGCTCGCCGCGGCGCGGGCACCGGCACCGATCTCCTTCGTCATCGCCTCGGTGGTGTTGCAGTTGGTGACGACGATCCTCATCGCTGGTTCCGCGAGACCGCGAAGTACAGCAGCGCGGACGACGCCGTGCCGATGAACCACGAGTACGGTGCGGCCGGGGCGAAGTAGGGCACCAGCGCGATCACCGCGGCGAGTGCGGCGGTCGGGAAGAACGCCACCAGGGCACGCGGGTTCACCCGCGGGTAGATGCCGCCGTCGACGAACAGCTGCGCGACGTCGACCTTGCCGCGGCGGATCAGGTAGTAGTCGACGATCATGATCCCGAACAGCGGCCCGAGGAACGCGCCGAGCCCGCCGAGGAAGTAGTTGACCACCGCGGGCGAGGAGTACAGCTTCCACGGCAGCACGCACAGCGCGGCGACCGCGCTGATCATCCCGCCGATGGTGAACGTGATCCGCTTCGGCCAGATGTTGGCCAGGTCGTAGGCGGGGGAGACGAAGTTCGCGACGATGTTGACGCCCATGGTGGCGATCGCGAAGGTCAGCGCGCCGATGATCAGCACCGGCGTGTTGTGCACCTTGGACAGCAGCTCGGCCGGGTCGGTGATGGCCTCGCCGAACACCTGCATGCTGCCCGCGGTGACGACGACCGACAGCAGCGCGAACGCCGTCGAGTTGATCGGCAGGCCCCAGAAGTTGCCGCGCCGCACAGTCTTCTGGTCCGGCGCGTTGCGGGAGAAGTCGCAGAAGTTGAGCATCAGCGTGCCGTAGGTGGCCAGGATCAGCCCGGCCGCGCCGAACCACTGCCGGATCTGCTCGCCGGTGGACAGCTGCTTCGGGCTGCTGGTGAACGAGATGTTCCAGTGGGCGGCGGCGAGGATCCACACGGCCAGGGCGATCATCACGACCCAGATCGCCGGGCCGCACCAGTCCTGGAACTTGCGGATCGACTCCATGCCGCGGGTCAGGATCAGCGCCTGGGCCGCCCAGAGCGCGACGAAGCAGATCCAGCCGAGCGCGTGCAGGCCGAGGAAACCGTGTTCGGTCAACGGTTTCAGGCCCGGGTCGATGGCGAGCACGAGCAGTGTGATGGCCACGCTGGCGAGGTAGGTCTGGATGCCGTACCAGAAGATCGCGATGATCGCGCGGATCAGTGCGGGCAGGTTGGCCCCGAACGTGCCGAAGCTCAGCCGCGCGACGACCGGGAACGGCACGCCGGTGCGCTGCCCGATCCGGCCCATCAGGTTCATCCCGACGTAGATGATCACGAACCCGAACAGCAGGGCGGTGAACACCTGCCAGGCCGACAGGCCGAGCACGAACAGCCCGGCCGCGAAGGTGTAGTTGCCCAGGTTGTGCACGTCGGACATCCACAGCGCGAAGATGTCGTAGACCTTCCACCGGCGCTCTTGGGCGGGGGCGAGGTCTTCGTTCCAGAGCCGGGGGTCCGGCGGGGCGGGCGTCTCTTGTCCGGATTCGGTGAGCGGGGCGGCCGTCATGCGTGTGCCTCCGGTCGACGTGCGGGGACGGAGATTTGGGATACCAAAAATTGGTATCCCAAATATCACCCCGGGGTCTTCGGCAGTCAACCCTCCCGTCGATAAACTCGTGTTACGTCCGGTTACGGAGATGTTGAGGGAGGGGCTCGGTGACGTCGGCGAGTGAACGGCAGCCCCTCGCGGCCACCCGGCAGCGGGTGCGCGAGGAGCTGCGGGAGCGGATCCTCACCGGGCGGCTGCGCCCGGGTGACCGGCTGGTCGAGCGCGAGCTGGCCGAGGACCTGGGCGTGTCCCGGGTGCCGGTCCGGGAGGCCATCCGCAGCCTGGAGGCCGAGGGGTTCCTCGTCGTCCAGTCACCGCGCCGGGTCGTCGTCCGGCAGCTGGCCCGGGTCGACGTCGAGGAGCTGTTCGACGTCCGGGAGGCCCTGGAGGGCCTCGCCGCCGGGCTCGCCGCGTCCCGGGCGGGCGCGGCCGAGCTGAAGCGGCTCGAGCGCGTCCTGGCCGACGCCGCCCGCGCGACGGCCCGCGGCGACGCGGCCCGGATCACCGTCCTCAACTCGCGCTTCCACGACGAGATCGTCGCCATCGCGGGCAACGCGCTGCTGACCACGATGCTGCAGCCCCTGGAGGGCCGGCTGCGCTGGCTCACGAGCCAGAACGAGCACTGGGCCGACCTGCTCGACGAGCACCGGCGTCTCCACGACGCCATCGCCTCGGGCGACGCGGACCGCGCGCACGCCGAAGCGGCCGAGCACGTGCGCGTCAACCGGACAGTGACGCTGAGGTCCCTTTTCGGGGACGACGAGCCGGGTGAGCGGCCGGCCGGGTGACTCCGGAGGTCACTCAAAGTGCCGGAAAGCTCACCCATTAACATGATCGTCGGCTCCCCGCTCCCTGAGCCGACGTGGCATATCCGACAGCGCGCGGGAGCTGGTCCAACAGGCGGCTCCCAGTGGGTACATGGGAAATTCACAGAATGGGCGGCAAACCTGACACCGTGATCAACGCCGAATCTGGTGCCGTGAAGGTGGCACGATGACGACCGCCCAGGCCACGCTCGAGGCCCCCGCCCGCGGCACGAGACCGGGCGGCAAAGCGCCCTACCTCCACCAGATCGACCTGTTCCGGTTGATCACCTTCGCCTGCGTGATCCTGATCCACGTGGTCGGCGCGACGAACTTCGCGCAGGACGTCGGGGCGAATGCCGTCGAGACCCCGCTGCACTTCACGCGTGAGGCGTTCTTCGCGCTGACCGGGTTCGTGCTGGTGTTCCAGAACCGCGGCCGCGAGCTGACGGCGGGTGATTTCTGGCGCCGCCGGCTGCCGCTGGTCGCGACGCCCTACCTCGCGTGGACCATGTTCTTCTGGGCGTATTCGCTGGTCACCGGCGGGCAGCAGCCCGGCTCGCTCGAGGCGTCGATGCGGCTGCTGCTGACCGACCTCGTCACCGGCGGCGCCTGGTACCACCTGTACTTCCTGCTCGTGACGATGCAGGTCTACCTGCTGTTCCCGTTCCTGATGAAGCTCCTGCGGGCCACTGCGGGCAAGCACCGGTGGCTGCTGCTGGGCAGCGGGCTGGTGCAGGTCGGCGTGGTCGCGTTCATGACCTACCAGCCGCTGGGCGTGAGCTACGAGACGATCACGCACCTGTACGCCACGATCCTGCCGTACCAGTTCTACACGCTCTTCGGCGCCGTGATCGCGATGCACTTCGAGACGGTGCACGCCTGGGTCGGCCGGCACCGGCTGCTGCTCGGCGGCGCGCTGGTGGCGGTGCTGGCCGGCACCGAGTGGTACTACCTCCGGACCGTCCACAGTGGAACGTTCCCGCAGGTGGCCAGCGACCCGTTCCAGCCGTACCTGATCCCGTGGTTCCTCACGGTCATCGCGGCGATCTACGCGTTCACCACGTGGTGGGCCGCGCGCCGCCGGGAGGGCGGCAAGGGTGCCCGGCTGGTCTCCTGGGCGGCGAACCGGTCGTTCAGCATCTTCCTGGTCCACCCGCTCGCGCTGGCCCTGCTCGGCCCGGTCATCCCGCACGTGGCGGAGCGCTTCGGCGCGCCGTGGCTCAGCGCGGTCATCTACGTCGCCACGATCGCGCTGACGATCGTCATCGTCGAGGTGCTGCGCCGGCTGCCGGGCAGCCGCGCGCTGACCGGGCGCCCCCGGCTGCGCTTGGCGAAGGTCGCCGCCTGACGCGTGGTCAGGGGCACAAAACGCCGTTCGGGCATGTCGCAGCATGCGGATCCGCGGCCTTCGGATATGCTGGCGGCCCGTGGGACTTCAGTCGCGGGCTACCAAGTACGTATTTGTCACCGGAGGCGTCGCCTCCTCTCTGGGTAAGGGACTCACGGCCTCGAGCCTGGGGCAACTCCTTACCGCGCGCGGGCTTCGCGTCACGATGCAGAAGCTCGATCCGTACCTCAACGTCGACCCCGGGACGATGAACCCGTTCCAGCACGGTGAGGTGTTCGTCACCGACGACGGCGCCGAGACCGACCTCGACATCGGGCACTACGAGCGCTTCCTCGACCGCTCCCTCGACGGCAAGGCCAACGTCACGACCGGCCAGGTCTACTCCGAGGTGATCGCCAAGGAACGCCGCGGCGAGTACCTCGGCGACACGGTGCAGGTCATTCCGCACATCACCGACGAGATCAAGTCCCGGATCACCGCGGCCGCCGAGCCCGACGAGGCCGGGAACGCCCCGGACGTCGTCATCACCGAGGTCGGCGGCACGGTCGGCGACATCGAGTCGCTGCCGTTCCTGGAGGCGTGCCGCCAGGTCCGCCACGACGTCGGCCGCGACCAGTGCTTCTTCCTGCACGTCTCGCTGGTGCCGTACCTGGCGCCGTCGGGCGAGCTCAAGACGAAGCCGACCCAGCACTCGGTCGCCGCGCTGCGCAACATCGGCATCCAGCCCGACGCGCTGGTCTGCCGGGCCGACCGGGAGATCCCCGAGGACCTCAAGCGCAAGATCGGCCTGATGTGCGACGTCGACAACGAGGCCGTCGTCGCCTGCCCGGACGCGCGGTCGATCTACGACATCCCGAAGGTGCTGCACCGCGAGGCGCTCGACGCCTACGTGGTGCGCCGCCTCGGCCTGCCGTTCCGCGACGTCGACTGGACGGTGTGGGGCGACCTGCTCGACCGGGTGCACAACCCGAGCGAGACGGTGAAGATCGCGGTCGTCGGCAAGTACATCGACCTGCCGGACGCCTACCTCTCGGTCACCGAGGCGCTGCGTGCGGGCGGGTTCGCGCACCGGGCCAAGGTCGAGATCGTCTGGGTCGCCTCCGACGACGCGCAGACCGCGTCCGGTGCGGCGTCCGTGCTGTCCGATGTGGACGGTGTGCTGATCCCGGGCGGGTTCGGCATCCGCGGCATCGAGGGCAAGGTCGGCGCGATCGAGTACGCCCGCACCCGCGGCGTGCCGCTGCTCGGCCTGTGCCTCGGCCTGCAGTGCATGGTCATCGAGGGCGCCCGGCACCTGGCCGGCATCACCGACGCCGGGTCGTCGGAGTTCGACGAGAACACCGAGCACCCGGTGATCTCGACGATGGCCGACCAGCGCGACGTCGTCGCGGGCGAACGCGACATGGGCGGCACCATGCGGCTCGGCGCGTACCCGGCGAAGCTCAAGCCGGGCTCGCAGGTCGCGAAGGCGTACGGCACCACCGAGGTGTCCGAGCGGCACCGGCACCGCTACGAGGTGAACAACGCCTACCGCAAGCAGCTCACCGACGCCGGCCTGGTGTTCTCCGGCACGTCGCCGGACGACCGCCTGGTCGAGTTCGTCGAGCTGCCCGCCGACAAGCACCCGTTCTTCGTCGGCACCCAGGCGCACCCCGAGCTGAAGAGCCGCCCGACCCGGCCGCACCCGCTGTTCAGCGCGTTCGTCAAGGCCGTGGTGGACCGCAAGGTCGCCGAGCGGCTGCCGGTCGAGCTGCCCGAAGCCCCCGTGGCCGCCCGGTGACCGCGCCGGGAGAGCACGAGTTCACCGTCGCCGCCAGCCGCGACGTCCACATCGGACGCGTCGTCGGCCTGCGGATCGACCAGGTGGTGATGCCGGGTGGCAACACCGCGGCCCGCGAGGTCATCGAGCACCTGGGCGCGGTCGCGATCGTCGCGCTGGACGAGGACCAGCAGGTCACGTTCGTGCACCAGTACCGGCACCCGATGGGGCACCGGCTGTGGGAGCTGCCCGCCGGCCTGATCGACCACCTCGGCGAGGACCCGGTCGGCACGGCGAAGCGGGAGCTCGTCGAGGAGGTCGGGCTGGCCGCCGCCGACTGGGCGACCCTGGTCGACGTCGCGGCGTCACCCGGCTTCACCGACGAGGTGGTGCGGATCTTCCTGGCCCGCGGACTGTCCGATGTGGAGCGTGACGTGCTCGGGGACGAGGAGGCCGACCTGGTCGTCCGCAAGTTCCCGCTGGCCGAGGCCGTCCGGATGGCCCTGGCGGGCGAGCTGGTGAACGGCGCCACGGTGTCGGGGGTGCTGGCCGCGCAGGCGGTGGTCACCGGCGGTGCGCAACCGCGCCCGGCCGACGCCCCGTGGCGCGACCGCCCGACGGCGTTCGCCAAGCGCCGCGAAGCCTGAGCTGTCCGCTGCGCCCCCGCCTCAGGGGCGCAGCGGGCGGCCTTCGGCGTCCAGGCCGCCGTTGGCCAGCAGCATGACGCCGTCGACGATCGGCCAGAGCACGCCGATCCCGGTCAGCAGCACCACGAGGAGCTGGAGCAGACCCAGCCCGATCTGCCCGGTGTAGAACCGGCCGACGCCGAACGGCAGCACGATCTGGAGCACCCCGGCCACGGTCTTGGACCGGTAGGACGTCGGCATCGGCATCGGCGGCGCGTACGGCATCGGGACGGGCATGGAAGACGGCATCGGGGGCGGCCCGTACATCGGCAGCTGCATCGTCGGCTGCGTGTACATCGGCACCTGCGGCGGCGCGAGGAACCCCGGGTGCGGCTGCGGCAGGTCGCGGAACAGCGGCCGCAACGCGCCCAGGGTCACGGCGGCGTAGGCGTCGGTCACCCGCGCCTCGTACTCGTCGGGGGTGATGCGGCCCATGCCGAAGTGGTCGGCGAGCAGTCTCGCCGCCTCTTCCCGCTCGGCCGTGCCGATGCGGAGCTCGTCGGACTCCATGAATCCAAGGTAACCGCGCGAAGCTGAGAACGGGGTTTCTCCCGGGTCACGGTGCCCGCACGGCCTAAGGTGACCGGCGTGGCCTCCAGCCCGCACCGCACGGCCGACGTGATCGCCGCCTACCTCGACCACCTGGTCGTCGAACGCGGGACCGCGCGCAACACCCTCGACAGCTACGCCCGTGACCTGCGCCGCTACGCCGCGCACCTCGACGGCTCCGGCGTCGCGGAGATCGCCGACATCACGGCCGCCCACGTCACCTCGTTCGGCGCCGCGCTGCGCGAGGGCGACGCCGAGCACCAGCCGCTGGCCGCGTCGTCGGCCGCCCGGGCGCTGGTCGCCGTGCGGGGCCTGCACAAGTTCGCGCACGCCGAGGGCGTCACCGAGCACAACCCGGCCCGCGAGGTCCGGCCGCCGACCCCGGCGAAACGGCTGCCCAAGGCCCTGCCGGTCGACGACGTGCTGCGGCTGCTGGAGACCCCGGCGCCGGACGGCGAACGCGCGCTGCGCGACCGGGCGCTGCTGGAGCTGCTCTACTCCACCGGCGCCCGGATCTCCGAGGCCGTCGGCCTCGACCTGGACGACGTCGACGACGACGAGCGCACCGTCCTGCTCGACGGCAAGGGCGGCAAGCAGCGGCTGGTGCCGGTCGGCCGGCCCGCGATCGCCGCGCTGCACGCCTACACCGTCCGCGCGCGGCCCGTGCTCGCCGCGCACGGCCGCGGCACCGCGGCGATGTTCCTCAACGTCCGCGGCAGCAGGCTTTCGCGGCAGAGCGCGTGGCAGGTCCTCAAGGACACCGCCGAGCGCGCCGGGATCGCCGCCGCCGTCTCGCCGCACACGCTGCGCCACTCCTTCGCCACGCATCTGCTCGAAGGCGGCGCGGACGTCCGCGTCGTGCAGGAACTGCTCGGCCACGCGTCGGTGACCACGACGCAGGTGTACACGCTGGTCACGGTCAACACGCTGCGCGAGGTCTACGCGACGGCGCACCCCCGGGCGTTGGGCTAGCCGGCCCAACGGCGGCGCCACAGCCCTCCTAACCTGGACCGACGGCCGACTGACATTGCCCCCTCGGGTCCGGCGCGTTGCTTTGCCGGGGCTCCGAGTCCGCGCATAGGCTGCCCCGGACGCCACGGACAAGGAGCCTTCTCGCCATGTCGACACCGAACCAGCCGGCCGTACCGGCCGCGTCCGCCGGGTCGGCCGCGGCGAACCTCCAGCACGTCACCATCGCCACCCCCGCCCACCACGACGGTGACGAGTCGAGAGAGCGCAACGGGCGGAAGGTGAAGCTCGAGGGCATCGGGCCGACCGGCCGCCCGATCCGCGAGATCCCCGAGCCGCCGCCGCTGGAGCGCCACGGCCCGGCGAAGATCATGGCGATGTGCAACCAGAAGGGCGGCGTCGGCAAGACGACGTCGACCATCAACCTGGGTGCCGCGCTCGCCGAGTACGGCCGCAAGGTGCTGCTCGTCGACTTCGACCCGCAGGGCGCGCTCGCCGTCGGTCTCGGCATCCAGCCGCACGAACTGGACCACACGGTCTACAACGCCATCATGGAGCGGGCCGTCAGCGCCACCGACGTGCTGCTGAAAACCCGCGTCGACGGCGTTGACCTGCTGCCGAGCAACATCGACCTGTCCGCGGCGGAGGTCCAGCTCGTCGCTGAGGTAGGGCGCGAACACACGTTGTTACGGGTCCTTCGTCCGGTCATGAACGACTACGACTATGTTCTTGTCGACTGCCAGCCCTCGCTCGGCCTGCTCACGGTGAACGCGCTGACCGCCGCGGACGGCGTGATCATCCCGTTGGAGTGCGAGTTCTTCAGTCTGCGAGGTGTAGCGCTCCTGATCGACACGATCGAGAAGGTGCAGGAACGCCTCAACCCCAAACTGGACATAGTCGGGATTCTCGCCACCATGTACGACCCGAGAACCCTGCACTCGAAGGAGGTCATGGCTCGCGTGGTGGAGGCATTCGGCGAGATCGTGTTCGACACGGTCATCAACCGCACGGTGCGGTTCCCCGAGACGACGGTCGCGGGTGAGCCGATCACGACCTGGGCCCCCAAGTCGGCCGGCGCGGCGGCGTACCGCCAGCTGGCTCGCGAGGTGATCGGTCGGTGAGCAGGCGCGCTTCCCTGCCCGGAGCGTCGGAACTCTTCCGCATCACCTCCAGCCCCGCTCTCGACCTGCCGCCCCAGACGTCGCCCGCGCCCGCCGAACCCGTCGAGAACGGCAACGGCAAGGCGGGCCACGGCCGCACGGAGCAGCTCGCCCGCAGCGGCGACGCCCCGCACGGCTCCGGCCGGACCAAGCACGACGCGAAGATCACCGTCTACGTCTCCGGTGACGAGCTGGTCGCGATGGAGCAGGCCCGGCTGACGCTGCGGGCCAAGCACGAGCTGGTCGTCGACCGCGGCCGGCTGGTCCGCGAGGCCGTCGCGGTGCTGCTGGCCGACTTCGACGCGAACGGCGAGGACTCGGTGCTGGTGCAGCGGTTGCGGGTGGTCGGCTCAGACGGCGGCGAAACCGAGGGCTGATGGACACCCCGGCATCGGCCGAAACGCCGCCGGAGCCGGTCGGAGAGGCCCCTGAGGAACCGACCCCCGACGACCCGGCCCCGGACGAGCAACCCGGTGATCAGCCGCACGAGCACCAGACGGTGCACGGCGGCATGGTCCCCGAAGGCCTGGCCAACGAGGAACTGAGCACGTCGAAGTTCAAGGTGCGGCTGGCCAACTTCGAGGGGCCGTTCGACCTGCTGCTGCAGCTGATCTCGCAGCACCAGCTCGACGTCACCGAGGTGGCGCTGCACCGGGTCACTGACGACTTCATCGCCTACACCCGGGCGCTGGGCACGGACTGGAACCTCGACGAGACGACCGAGTTCCTGGTCATCGCGGCGACCCTGCTCGACCTCAAGGCCGCGCGGCTGCTGCCGTCGGCCGAGGTGGAGAACGAGGACGACCTCGCCCTGCTCGAGGCCCGTGACCTGCTGTTCGCCCGGATCCTGCAGTACCGCGCGTACAAGCAGGTGGCGGCGCTGTTCGGCGAGCTGGAGCAGGGTGCGCTGCGGCGGTACCCGCGGTCGGTGGCGCTGGAGGAGCGGTTCGTCGGGCTGCTGCCCGAGGTGATGCTGGGCGTGACGCCGGCGAAGTTCGCCGACATCGCCGTCACGGTGTTCAAGCCGAAACCGCCGCCGACGGTGTCGATCGCCCACATCCACATGGGCCGCGTGTCGGTGCGCGAGCACGCGGCGCTGCTGCGGGTGATGCTGGCCGAACGCGGCCAGGCGACGTTCGGTGAGCTGGTCGACGACTGCGAGCACACGGTCGAGATCGTGGCGCGGTTCCTGGCCCTGCTGGAGCTCTACCGCGAGGCGACGGTGCAGTTCGAGCAGTCGGAGGCACTGGCCGAGCTGCACGTGCGCTGGACCGGCGGATCGCAGGAAGAAGCCTCCGTGGCGGCCGAGCAGGATCTCGCTGCCGACGCCGCCGGAGACGAGGAGGAGTACGGGTGAGCCCCGAAGACAACGACCGGGTCCGCGACGACGACGTGGCGGCCGAGGTCGCGGCGCCGGAACCGCCGGCGAGCGAAGAACCGGCCGAGGCCGCGGCGGAGCTGGCCCTGGACGAGGCCCTGTCCGGCGAGCCGGTGACCGAGGACGGCGATCCGGTGGAGCCGGTCCCGGTCGAGGCCGTGGCTGAAGCGGCCGCTGCCGACGAGCCGGAGGCCGCGCCCGAAGCGGCCGACGCCGTCGCGCCTCAGGAAGCCGCCGCCGAACCCGCCGAGTCTGCTGAACCCGCGGCCGTCGACGATCCCGCGTCGGATCTCGTCGCCGCCGGGGATGCCGACTCGCTGCCCGACATCACTTCCGACGAGGCGCTCGAAGCCGCGCTCGAGGCGCTGCTGCTGGTCGTCGACTCGCCCGCGAGCGAGGAATCCCTGGCCGACACGCTGCAGCAACCCAAGGCCCGGATCATCGTCGCGCTGCGCACCATGGCCCAGAAGTTCACCGACCGGACCAGCGGGATCGACCTGCGGCGCGTCGGCGAAGGGTGGCGGTTCTACACTAGAGACGTCTATGCCCCGTTCGTGGAGAAGCTCCTGCTGGACGGCCAGCGGTCGAAGCTGACCCGGGCCGCGCTGGAGAGCCTCGCCGTGATCGCGTACCGGCAACCGGTGACCCGTTCCAGGGTCGCCGCGGTGCGCGGCGTGAACGTGGACGGTGTCATCCGGACGTTGCTCGCGCGCGGCCTCATCGGCGAGATGGGGACCGACCCCGAGACGACCGGGACGCTGTACGTGACGACCGAGCTGTTCCTGGAGCGACTGGGGCTGTCGTCACTGAACGACCTGCCGGCCATCGCTCCGTTGCTACCCGAAGTGGACACCATCGATGACTTCCAGTGAACACCCCGACGGCATCCGGCTGCAGAAGGTGCTGTCGCAAGCCGGGGTCGCCTCCCGGCGCGCGGCGGAGGACCTGATCGCCGCCGGCCGGGTCGAGGTGAACGGCGAGGTCGTCACCGAGCAGGGCCGTCGCGTCGACCCGGACGTAGCGGTCATCCACGTCGACGGCACCCGCGTGAACCTCCGCGACGACCTGATCTACCTGGCGCTGAACAAGCCCAAGGGCGTCCACTCGACGATGTCGGACGACCGCGGCCGCCCCTGCGTCGGCGAGTACCTGATGGGCCGGTACGAGGAGACGCCCGGCGTCGTGCACGTCGGCCGGCTCGACGAGAACACCGAGGGCCTGCTGCTGCTGACCAACGACGGTGACCTCGGCCACCGGCTGATGCACCCGTCCTACCAGGTGCTCAAGACCTACCTGGCCGAGGTCGACGGCCTGGTGCCGCGCGGGCTCGGCAAGGAGCTGCGCAACGGCTGGGAGCTGCCGGACGGCCTGGTGAAGGTCGACCAGTTCCGCGTCAAGGACATGCACTCCGGCAAGTCCCTGGTCGAGCTGGTGATCCACGAGGGCCGCAAGCACATCGTGCGGCGGCTGCTCAAGGACGCCGGGCACCCGGTGCTCAAGCTGGTCCGCACCGCGATCGGCGACGTCCAGCTCGGCAACCAGCGCGTCGGCTCGATCCGGCGGCTGACGAAGGGCGAGGTCGGCGCGCTCTACCGCAACGTCGAGCTCTGACCCGGCTTTACCGAGGCCCTGGCTGTCACCGCACGGCGGTGACGAACCCGCCGGCGGTCTGGTCTTCCCGGGCCGGGCGGCCGTAGCCCTCGGCCAGCTCGGCGCGGGTGTGCGTGGTCGGCCGCCAGCCGTGGTCGCGCAGCCACTCCGGCGCGCGGCCGCCCAGCCCGCCGAGCCACAGGCGCGTGACGCGCTCGCCGGTCGGGGTCGCCCGCGCCCGGGCCAGCAGCCCGTCCGCGGTGTCGGTGGGCCGGTGCTCGAACGACACCCGGCTGCCCGGCGCCGACAGCTCGCTCACCGTGGTGAGCAGCTTGCCGGCGTCTTCGGCGGACAGGTAGACGAGCAGGCCCTCGGCCAGCCACGCGGTCGGGACGCCGGGGTCGAACCCGGCGTCCCGCAGCGCGCTCGCCCAGTCTTCGCGCAGGTCCGCCGGGACGACGACCCGCTCGCACGACGGTTGCGCGCCCTGCCCGGTCAGCACCTGGTCCTTGAAGGCCAGCACTTCCGGCAGGTCCAGCTCGAAGAGCCGGACCCCCGGCGGCCACGCCAGCCGGAACGCGCGTGCGTCCAGCCCGGCCGCGAGCAGCACCACCTGGGCACACCCGGCGTCGAGCAGGTAGTCGTCGTAGAACCGCGTGCGGATCGCCACCTGGGCGGCGAAGAGCGGGCCGAGGCCGTCCCGCGTCCCGTCGCCGGGCTCGGGCAGCACCGAGCGGCCCGCCTCGTAGAACGCGGTGGCGTACGGGTCGTCGAACAGCCGGTCCGGGCGGCGGCTTTCCAGGGCGCGTAACGCGGCGACGCCGACGGCGGTGCGGCCGACCGCGGGCAGGGACTCCGTCATGACGCCAAGCTACGCCCGACTTTCCGCCGTGGCGGGAACGATCTCCGGCTCGTAGCGTGACGCGCATGCGATCCGGTCTGGTGTGCGGAATCCTCGCGGTGGTCCTGTTCGGCGCGCTCGCCCCGGCCGTGGCCGCGGCGCCCCGGGCGAGCGAACCCACCTACGACTACACGAAGGCGATCCGGGAGACCGTCTGGGTCGACATCGGCCGCGACGGCGACGGTGACGGCAAGCCCGACCGGGTCGCCGCCGACATCGTGCGCCCGGCCGAGCCCGCGGCGCAGGGCACCAAGGTGCCGGTGATCATGGACGCCAGCCCGTACTACTCGTGCTGCGGGCGCGGCAACGAGAGCGAGCTGAAGAGCTACGACAGCGCCGGGAAGCCGGTGAAGTTCCCGCTGTTCTACGACAACTACTTCGTGCCGCGCGGCTACGCGGCGGTGCTCGTCGACCTGGCCGGGACGAACCGGTCGGCCGGCTGCGCGGACGTCGGCGGCCCGTCCGACGTCGACTCGGCGCGCAAGGTGGTCGACTGGCTGAACGGCCGCGTCACCGGGTACAGCGCGAAGACCGGCGGCAGCGCCGTGACGGCGGGCTGGAGCACCGGGAACGTCGGCATGATCGGCAAGTCCTACGACGGCACGATCGCCAACGGCGTCGCCGCGACCGGGGTCGCCGGGCTGAAGACGATCGTGCCGATCTCGGCGATCAGCTCCTGGTACGACTACTACCGCTCCGACGGCGCGTCGTTCGGCTCGAACCCGGCCGGGCTGGCGCAGACCGTCGAGTCGGCCAACAGCGGGCAGAACTGCTCGGCGCAGAACCAGGCCCTGAGCACGGGCGCGACCGTCAACGGCGACTACGGGCCGCTCTGGGCCGCGCGCGACTACGTCACGCAGGCGCGCAACGTCCACGCCAGCGTGCTGCTTTCGCACGGCGTCAACGACCTCAACGTCAAGACGATCAACTTCGGGCAGTGGTGGGACGCGCTGGCCGGCAACCACGTCGAGCGCAAGATCTGGCTCGCGCAGACGGGGCACGTCGACCCGTTCGACTACCGCCGTGCCGACTGGGTCGACCTGCTGCACCGCTGGTTCGACCACTACCTGCTCGGGATCGACAACGGCGTCCAGAACGGCCCGATGGCCAGCGTCGAGCGGCAGCCGGACCAGTGGGTGGACCAGACGGCGTACCCCGCCGCGAACGCCGTGGCGACGGCGTTGCGCCCGCAGGCGGGCGGCAAGCTCGGCACCGCGGCGGCGCCGGGTACGGCGTCGTTCACCGACAACCCGAACGTGGGCGAGGACACCTGGGTGACGAACCCGGGCAGCGCGGCGCTGACGTACTCGACCGGGACGCTGACGTCGGCCCTGCAGGTGTCCGGGACGTCTTCGCTGACGGTCACGGCGACGCCGAGCACGTCGTCGGCGCGGGTTTCGGCGGTGCTCGTGGACCTCGGCGCGGCGACCATCCGCAACTTCGCGGGCAGCGGCGAGGGCATCAAGACGGCGACGACGGAGAACTGCTGGGGCTCGTCGACGGCAGGTGACGACGGTTGTTACCGCGTGACCTCCGCGGACGTGAAGAAGGTGAACTACACGATCCTCAGCCGCGGCTGGGCGGACCTCGCGAACTACGCTTCCCTGACGCAGGAACGGGTCCTGACCCCGGGGACGGCGTACACGATGACGTTCCGCCTGGCCTCGACGGACCACATCGTGCCGAAGGGCCACGCGCTGGCCCTGATCATCGGCGGCACGGACGGCAGCTTCATCCGCGGCCCGGCCCAGCCCGGCCGGCTCACCCTGGACCTGGCGAAGACGTCGATCTCGGTCCCGCTGGCCGGAGTCCTCCCGGCAGCATCAACCCACCCGACCCCCGTCAGCGGCGCGTTCGTACCGTCGGCAGGCCGGGCGGAACTGGGCTGAAAGCCGTGAAGGCCTCCTTCCCGGCCATAAGAGCCGGTAAGGAGGCCTTCACGGCTTTGCGCCGACGCTAGCTCGCTTCGGCGGGAGCGGTGCGTGTGGCCGACTTTCGTTGCAGCGCCCGGGCTATCGGTTCGACGACGCGGGCGGCCGTCGGGCCCAGGATGGCCATCAGCAGGACGTACGCCGTCGCCAGTGCGGCCAGCTCGCCGTCCACCGCGCCCGCCGTCACCGCCAGGCCCGCGATGACGATCGAGAACTCGCCCCGGGCCACCAGCGACGCCCCGGCTCTGGCGCGGCCCATCTTCCCGATGCCCTGGCGGCGCGCGGCCCACCAGCCGGTGGCGACCTTCGTCAGCGTCGTGACCACCGCGAGCACCACGGCCCAGCCGAGCACCGGCGGGATCGACGCCGGGTTCGTGTTGAGGCCGAACACCACGAAGAACACCGCGGCGAACAGGTCCCGCAGCGGCTCGAGCATGTGCGTCGCGTTCTCGGCCGTCGAGCCGGAGATCGCGATGCCGAGCAGGAACGCGCCGACCGCGGCCGACACCTGCATGGCCGACGCGATGCCCGCGACCAGCAGCGCCGCGCCGAGCACCTTGAGCAGGAACACCTCGCGGTCCGGGCTGTCGACCGCCGCCGAGACGTACCGGCCGAACTTGAGCGCGATCACCAGGACCACGGTGATCACCAGCAGCGAGATCCCGACGGCCTCCATGCCGCCGAGCAGCGAGACGCCGCCCAGCACCGCGGTGAGGATCGGCAGGTAGAGCGCCATCACCAGGTCCTCGAACACGAGGATCGACAGCACCACCGGCGTCTCGCGGTTGCCGAGCCTGCCGAGGTCACCGAGGACCTTGGCGATGATCCCGGACGACGAGATGTACGTGACGCCCGCCATCACCATCGCGCCGACCGGGCCCCAGCCCAGCAGCAGCGCCACGGCCGCGCCGGGGGCGGCGTTGAGGACGATGTCGACCAGCCCGGCCGTCCACGAGCGGCGCAGCCCGGTGAACAGCTCGGCCGCGGAGTACTCCAGGCCGAGCAGCAGGAGCAGCAGCACGACGCCGATTTCGCTGGCCAGGTGCGTGAAGCCGCCGATGTCGGTCAGCGGGATCAGCCCGCCGGAGCCGAAGCAGAGGCCGCCGAGCAGGTAGAGCGGGATGGGGGAGAGGCCGATCTTCCCGGCCAGGCGCCCGAGCGCACCCAGCCCGAAGAAGACCGCCCCCAGTTCGATCAGGGACAGCGCGGTGTGGTCCATCGTGCGCTCAGCCGTACTTCAGGATCTTGACGGCGGCCTCGAGGCCCTCGCTCGTGCCCACCGTCACCAGCAGGTCGCCGCCGGTGAGGGTGAAGTCCGGCGTCGGCGACGGGTGCACCTGGCCGGCGCGGGCCACCGCGACCACCGAAACCCCGGTGCGGGTGCGCATCGCCGTGTCGCCGAGCGTGCGGCCGTCGAACGGGCCGGACGGCTTGATCGGCAGCTGCCGGGTGCTGATCCCGGGCAGGTCCCGGTGCTCCTCGGTCAGCTGCGCGACGAGCTGGGGCGCGCCGAGCAGGTTGGCCAGCGCGCCCGCTTCGTCGGCGCTCAGCGGGATCGAGGCGACGCAGGTGTCGGGATCGTCGGTCTTGGAGACGATCAGCTCGAGGTGTCCGTCCCGCTGGGTGACGACGCCGATGCGGCGGCCGGTACGGGTGGCGAAGTCCTTGCGGACCCCGATGCCGGGCAGGGGGGTTACTTCGACGTTCACCCAACCACCGTAACCCACGTGTCCGATTCGCGACTTTCAGCCGAGAAGGAGCAGGCCCGCCGCGATGAGCATGACGAGGGCGGTCAGGCCGTGGACGCTGTACGCGATGGCCTTCTTCCCGCCGTGGCGCAGCACGATCAGCATGTCGAAGACGGGCCAGACGGCCGCGACGAGGATGACCCAGCCCAGTGCGTGCGGGTCGCCGTAGATCATCAGGGCCAGCGGGATCAGCCCGGCGCCGATGTCACGGCCGCCCTTGACGTTGAGGAAGCTTTCGGCGTTCTCGGGGACCTCGGTGAACCCGAAGCCCGCGGCGATCTTGGCCGGCGCGAAGAGGTAGTTCAGGCCGACGTAGATGATGCCGAGCGAGACGATCGCGACGAGGACGTAACCGGTGATGAGCATGGTGTTTCCCTCCAGTGAACTAGCGGCGCTAGTAATACTAGCAACGCTAACTTAGCGACGCTAGATTGTCTAGCAGTGCTAGTATCGGCGTCATGACCCAGCGACAACGGCGAGTGCGCGACCGGTCCGAGCGCGGGCAGCGGATCGTCTCCGCGGCCCGGGAGCTGGCCGAGGCGGAGGGCTGGGACGCCGTCACCACCCGGCGGCTCGCGGCGCTGATCGAGTACAGCCAGCCGGTGCTCTACAGCCACTTCCCGGGCGGCAAGGACGCGATCATGGCGGCGGCCGCGCTGGAGGGCTTCGCCGAGCTGGCCGCGGTGCTGGCTGCCGCCCGCGAAGGCGGTGTCGCCGGGGTCGCGGGCGCGTACGTCGCCTTCGCCGACGCCAAGCCCGCGCTCTACGACGCGATGTTCACGCTGGCCTCGGACCTGCCCTTCGCGCGGGACGACACGCCGCCCGTGCTCCAGGAGGCCTTCGCGGGCCTGTACGCGGTGGTCGAGCCGGTGGCCGGCAGCCAGCAGCCGGGCACGCTGACCGAGGTGTTCTGGGGCGCGCTCCACGGGCTCATCACGCTGGACCGCGGCCACCGGCTCTCCCCGGAGAACCACGCGGAGCGGCTGGCCGTGGTGGTCGCCCGCTTCGGCGCGCCCGGCACCTGACGCCGTAATGCCGTGAAGGGCACCTTCAGGGACTTATAAGCCATGAGGGTGCCCCTCACGGCTTTCACGGCTTCGCGCTCGGCGGCGGCGCGGGGCGGCCGGGCCGGGGCGCCCGCGTACCTGGACGGTCGGCTCGCGTGCCCAGACGGTCGGTTCGCGTACCTGGAGGGTCGGCTTGCGTGCCCGGACGGTCGGTTCGCGTACCTGGAGGGTCGGCTTGCGTGCCCGGACGGTCGGTTCGCGTACCTGGAGGGTCGGCTTGCGTGCCCGGACGGTCGGTTCGCGTACCTGGAGGGTCGGCTTGCGTGCCCGGACGGTCGGTTCGCGTACCTGGAGGGTCGGCTTGCGTGCCCGGACGGTCGGCTCGCGTGCTTGGAGGGTCGGCTTGCGTGCCCAGACGGTCGGCTCGCGTGCTTGGAGGGTCGGCTCGTGTGTCTGGAGGGTCGACACGGTCGAGGCGTCCGCTTCGGGGGCGGGTCCGTCTTGCCGCTGATGCCGTGAAGGTGCCCCTCACGGCGTTGCGGTCGGAGGCCTAGGCGTCCCGACTGATCCCGTTCGCACCGCGCCCGGCAGAATGGGGTACGGCCCGAACGAGACGAGAACGCGAGGAGAGTGCCGGTGACGGGAGCCCTACGTGGTGTGGTCGCGCTGGACGGCCCGTCGGGGACCGGGAAGACCACCGTCGCGCGCAAGCTCGCCCAGCGCCTCGGCGCGGGCTACCTCGACACCGGCGCGATGTACCGGATGGTCACCCTCGCCGTGCTGCGCGCCGGGGTGGACCCGGCCGACGCCGACGCCGTCGCCGACCTGGCCGGCCGCGCCGACTTCGCCATCGGCACCAGCCCCGACCGGCCCGAGATCCGGCTGGCCGGCAGCGACGTCGCCGCCGACATCCGCGGCCCCGAGGTCACCAAGGCCGTCTCGCCCGTCTCGGCCGTGCCGCACGTGCGCGAGCTGCTCGTGGCGCGGCAGCGGCGGATCATCGGCGAGGTGCTGGACACCGTCGGCGGGATCGTCGTCGAAGGCCGCGACATCGGCACCGTCGTCGCGCCGGACTCGCCGCTCAAGGTCTACCTGACCGCCTCGGCCGACGTCCGCGCGTCGCGGCGCAGCACCCAGGACTCCGCGGCCGGGCGCAAGTCGTCGGTCGCCGACGCCCTGGCGAGCGTCGAGCGCCGCGACCACCTCGACTCGACCCGCGTGACGTCGCCGCTGCGCGCGGCCGAGGACGCCGTCCCGGTCGACACGTCCGAGCTGTCCATCGACCAGGTGATCGTCGCGCTCAGCGAACTCGCCAGCCACCGCGGCCTGCTGGTGGGGTGCAACGCCGAGGTCGCGCGATGAAAGCTGGGTCCTCTGGGGCCGAGCCCCAGGCCCCGGCCGGGGGGCAAGCCCCCCTGGACCCCCCGAAAAGATCGGCGGCCGGACTGCCCGAGGGCTCCGTCGGCTGGCTCCACGAGGCCGGCCGGATCTTCGGCCGGTACCATTTGCGATCGGCCTTCCGCATCCGTGTGCACGGCCGTGACCGCATGCCCGCCCGCGGGCCGGTGCTGGTGATCGCCAACCACAGTTCGATGATCGAGCCGCAGCTGATCTTCGGAATGCTGCCGCGGCGTTCGGCGTTCCTGGTCAAGGCCGAGCTGTTCAAGGGCGTGGCCGGGCGGTTCCTCGTGGCCATCGGGCAGATCCCGGTCAAGCGCGGCGCGATCGACCGGAAACCGCTGCTGACCGCGGTGGGCGTGCTCAAGGACGGCGGGGTCGTCGGGATCTTCCCGGAGGGCACCCGCGGTGCCGGGGACGTCGGTGCGGCCGAACGCGGCGCGGCGTGGCTGGTCCGGGCGTCGGACGCGGTCGTGCTGCCGGTGGCGACGCGCGGGACGCTCAAGCCGGCGGACGGCAAGCGGCGCTGGCGCCCGCGCGTGGACATCCTCGTGGGGGAGCCGTTCACGCCGAAGGTCGGACCCGGGAAGACCGGGCTCGACCAGGGCACCGAGGAGCTGCGCGGCGAGCTCGCGGCGCTCGTGAAGACTTTGGACGATTGGCGTACCGAAAACGGTTTCGTTACGCCATAAGGGAAATTGGGTAGTGATGGCTGAGTTTGATTCCGCCTCCGCGGGAGAGAGTACGTCGGCGGCGATCGACGGCGTCGGCGAGATCGACGGCACCTGGTCCGACGAGACCGAGTTCGCCAGGCTCGACGCGCAGATCGAGGCGGCGGAAGCGGCCGAGGAGGCCGCGCTCGCGCAACCGGTGCTCGCCGTGGTCGGGCGGCCGAACGTGGGCAAGTCCACGCTGGTCAACCGCATCATCGGCCGCCGCGAAGCCGTGGTGCAGGACGTGCCGGGCGTCACCCGCGACCGCGTCGCCTACGACGCCTACTGGGGCGGGCGCAAGTTCACCCTGGTCGACACGGGCGGCTGGGAGCCGGACGCGACCGGGCTGCAGGCCTCCGTCGCCGCGCAGGCCGAGCTGGCCATGCAGACGGCCGACGCGATCCTGCTGGTGATCGACGCCTCGGTCGGGGCCACGGCCACCGACGAAGCCGCCTCCAAGGTGCTGCGCCGCTCGAAGAAGCCGGTGCTGCTGGTGGCGAACAAGGTCGACGACGACCGGCTGCTCGCGGACACCGCGTCGCTGTGGTCGCTCGGCCTCGGCGAGCCGCACCCGGTCAGCGCGCTGCACGGCCGCAGCTCCGGCGACCTGCTCGACGCCATCCTCAAGACCCTGCCCGAAGCGCCGCGCGAAGGTGTCGCGGCGACGTCGGGCCCGCGGCGCGTCGCGCTGGTCGGGAAGCCGAACGTCGGCAAGTCGAGCCTGCTGAACAAGATCTCCGGCGAGGAGCGCTCGGTCGTCGACTCGGTGGCCGGCACCACGGTCGACCCGGTCGACTCGCTGGTCGAGCTGGACGGCGAGACCTGGCGGTTCATCGACACCGCGGGCCTGCGCAAGCGCGTCAACTTCGCCGCGGGCGCCGAGTACTACGCCTCGCTGCGCACGAAGACCGCGATCGACGCGGCCGAGGTCGCGGTCGTGCTGCTGGACGCGGCCGAGCCGATCTCGGAGCAGGACCTACGGGTGCTGACCATGGTCGTCGAGGCCGGGCGCGCGTGCGTGCTGGTGTTCAACAAGTGGGACCTGGTCGACGAGGACCGCCGCCACGCCATGATCCGCGAGCTGGAGCGCGGCCTGGTCCGCGTCCCGTGGGCCGAGAAGGTCAACGTCTCGGCGCTGACCGGGCGGTCGGTGCGCAAGATCGCGCCGGCGCTGCGGACCGCGCTGAAGTCGTGGGACCAGCGGGTGCCGACCGGCCAGCTCAACGCGTGGCTGTCCGACCTGATCGCGGCGACCCCGCCGCCGGTCCGGTCCGGCAAGCAGCCGAAGGTGCTGTTCGCGACGCAGGCCGGCATCCGGCCGCCGACGCTGGTGCTGTTCACCACCGGCTTCCTCGAGGCGGGCTACCGCCGGTTCATCGAGCGGCGGTTCCGCGAGCAGTTCGGCTTCGAAGGCAGCCCTGTCCGGGTGAATGTGCGCATCCGTGAAAAGAAGGCCCGGCCGAAGGCCGGCGGAAAAGCGGCCAGGCCCGCCAAATCCCGGTGATTTCCTGACCCGTTCCGGCGAACCCGCGGGCCCGGACGGACGACTCGCGTGCCTCGGCGGACGAGGCGCGTGCCTGATGGACGACACGGCGCCCGGACGAATCTTCGGCCGGGCGCCGGGTCGACCGGCCGATCACGCGTGTGACCTGCTTCGCACCCGGGTTCGTCCGGGGCGTGAGGTCCGACACTCCGCCGTGACCCAGGAGATATCTTTCCTTGATCCGCGGGTATGGTTGAGGGTCGTTGCGGGCGCCTCATTCCGGAGTGCAAGCCCGATAGAGGCTCGCGGAAGGTGAGTGATGGGCTTGCGCGCCCATAGTTCGTTGCTGCACGTCTTCGTCATGGCCGGGGTGTCCGGGCGATGACCGTTACCGCAGAACCTGGTGCACCGGCCGAATCCGCCGCGGAAATCACCGCGCCGCTGCCGTGCGTCGCCGAGGTGACGCACGCGCCGTCGACCGCCCCGGTCGCCGACCGCGCCCTCTTCTGGTCCGGGCTCGGCGCGAGCGAGCGCACGCTGCTCGACGTCCTCGCCGCCACGGCCGAGCGCCACCCCAACGCCGCCGCGATCGACGACGGCACCACCACCCTGACCTACCGCCGGCTCCTCGAAGAGATCGACGCCTACGGCCGCCGCCTGCGCGGGTACGGCGTCGGTGTCGGGGACCGCGTCGGCGTCCGGATCTCCTCCGGCACCGCCGAGCTGTACGTCGCGATCCTCGCGACCCTGTCCGTCGGCGCCGCCTACGTGCCGGTCGACGCGGACGACCCGGACGAGCGCGCCGAGCTGGTCTTCGAGGAGGCCCAGGTCGCGGCGGTCGCCACCGACGGCAAGATCAACGTCCACAGCACGCCCGGCGGCCGCGAGGGCGTCCCCGGCCCGGCCGACGACGCCTGGATCATCTTCACCTCCGGCTCCACCGGCAAGCCCAAGGGCGTCGCGGTCTCGCACGCCGCCGCCGCCGCGTTCGTCGACGCCGAGGCCGAGCTGTTCCTCACCGAGGAGCCGATCGGCCCGGGCGACCGCGTGCTGGCCGGGCTGAGCGTCGCCTTCGACGCCTCCTGCGAAGAGATGTGGCTGGCCTGGCGCCACGGCGCCTGCCTGGTGCCGGCGCCGCGCGCGCTGGTCCGCACCGGCGTCGACCTCGGCCCGTGGCTGGTCGCGCAGAGCATCACCGTCGTCTCCACCGTGCCGACGCTGGCCGCGCTGTGGCCCGCCGACGCGCTCGAAGACGTCCGCCTGCTCATCTTCGGCGGCGAAGCGTGCCCGCCGGAGCTGGCCGAGCGGGTCGCCGTCGAAGGCCGTGAAGTCTGGAACACCTACGGCCCCACCGAAGCCACCGTCGTCGCCTGCGCCGCGCAGCTGACCGGCGAGGCCCCGGTCCGGATCGGCCTGCCGCTGTCGGGCTGGCAGCTGGCCGTGGTCAACGACGACGGGCAGCCGGTCGCCATGGGCGAGACCGGTGAGCTCGTCATCGGCGGCGTCGGCCTGGCCCGTTACCTCGACGCCGAGAAGGACGCCGAGAAGTTCGCGGCCCTGCCGTCGCTGGGCTGGCAGCGCGCCTACCGCTCGGGCGACATGGTCCGCGCCGAAGCCGAAGGCCTGCTGTTCCTCGGCCGGCTCGACGAGCAGGTCAAGCTCGGCGGCCGCCGCATCGAGCTGGGCGAGGTCGACGCCGCGCTGCAGGCCCTGCCGGGTGTGCAGGGCGCGGCCGCCGCGATCCGCCGCACCAAGGCCGGCAACCAGGTCCTCGTGGGGTACGTCGTCCCGGCGCCCGGCGTGCCTTTCCGGCACGACGAAGCCGCGACCCGGCTGCGCGAGCACCTGCCCGCCGCGCTGGTGCCGCTGCTCGCCGTCGTCGAAGACCTGCCCACCCGCACCTCCGGCAAGGTCGACCGCAACGCCCTCCCGTGGCCGCTGTCCACAGTGGACGCCGCCGGGCTGTCCCCGACGCAGGCGTGGCTCGCCGAAGGCTGGGCCGAGATCCTCGGCGTGTCGGTCGACGACCCCAAGGCCGACTTCTTCACCCACGGCGGCGGCAGCCTGACCGCCGCCCAGGTCGTCGCGCGGATCCGCACCCGGCACCCGCAGGTGTCGGTCGCCGACATCTACTCCTACCCGAAGCTGGGCGCGCTGGCCGCGATGCTGGACGCGCTGAGCGGCCAGGCCACCGAACGCCGGGACATCGCGCCGACGAAGCGCCGTGCCGGGGTGATCCAGACGCTGCTGATGGTCCCGCTGATGGGGCTCGCCGGCCTGCGCTGGGCGACGCTCGCCGCCGCGCTGTCGAACGTGCTGTCGCTGCTCGGGTTCGCCTGGGCGCCGACGCTGAACTGGGCGTGGCTCGTGCTGGCCTGGGCCGTGCTGTTCAGCCCGGCCGGGCGCATCGCGATCGCCGCGGGCGGCGCGCGTGTGCTGCTCTCCGGCGTGCGGCCCGGCACCTACCCGCGCGGGGGCAGCGTCCACCTGCGCCTGTGGACGGCCGAGAAGCTCGCCGAGTTCAGCGGCGCGGACAGCGTCGCCGGCGCGTCCTGGATGACGACCTACGCCAAGGCCCTCGGCGCGCGCATCGCCAAGGACGTCGACCTGCACTCGCCGCCGCCGGTCACCGGGTTCCTCAAGCTGGGCCGCGGTGCCGCCGTCGAGCCCGAGGTCGACCTGTCCGGCCACTGGGTCGACGGCGACCGCGTGCACATCGGCAAGGTGCGCATCGGCGCGGAGGCCCGGATCGGCGCGCGCAGCACGCTGTTCCCCGGCGTCCGCATCGGCAAGGGCGCGGAGATCGCGGCCGGGTCGACCGTCCGCGGCGCGGTGAAGGCCGGCCAGCACTGGGCCGGCTCGCCCGCCGCGCCCGTCGGCAAGGACGGCAAGGACGCGAAGGACGCGCTGAAGTGGCCGTCGAGCCGCCCGCCGCGGTCGCACTTCTGGGCCGCGGTCTACGGCGTGACCTCGGTGCTGCTCGGCTTCCTGCCGGGCCTGGCCGCGCTCGCGGGCGTGGCGGTGCTGGGTTACGCGATCGTCGGCGCGCCGACGCTCCTGGCCGCGTTCACCCAGGCGCTGATCTTCGTGCCGGTCGCGACCGCCGCGTACTTCCTGACGTACATGCTGTTCGTGCTCGCCGGCGTCCGGTCGCTGAGCATCGGCATGGTCGAGGGCTACCACCCGGTCCACGGCCGCGTCGCGTGGCAGGTCTGGGCCACCGAGCGGCTGATGAGCATGGCCCGCGAAGGCCTGTTCCCGTTGTACGCCAGCCTGTTCACGCCGGTGTGGCTGCGGCTGCTCGGCGCCAAGGTCGGCCGCAACGTCGAGGCGTCGACGGTGCTCGCGCTGCCGAAGATGACCCAGGTCGACAGCGGCGCGTTCCTGGCCGACGACACCATGGTCGCCACCTACGAGCTCGGCCACGGCTGGCTGCACGTCGCCCCGGCCCGGATCGGCAAGCAGGCCTTCCTCGGCAACTCGGGGATGACCGCGCCCGGCCGTTCGGTGCCGAAGCGCGGGCTCGTGGGTGTGCTGTCCTCGACGCCGTTGCGGGCGAAGAAGGGCTCGTCGTACCTCGGCATGCCGCCGCTGCCGGTGCGCCGCGCGATCGGCGACGCCGACACGAGCCGCACCTACACCCCGGCGCTGCACCTCAAGGCGGCCCGGGCGCTGGTCGAGCTGTGCCGGATCATCCCGGTCATGTGCGGGGTCGCGCTGAGCGTCACCGTCGCGTTCGGGCTGCTGCAGGCCGCGTCGGTGTTCGGGTTCGGCGTCGCCGTGCTGCTCGCCGGGCCCGCCCTGCTGGCCGCCGGGATCGTCGCGGCGCTGACCGCGACCGTCATGAAGTGGCTGCTGGTCGGGAAGTTCCGCGAAGTCGACCACCCGCTGTGGAGCTCCTTCGTCTGGCGCAACGAGCTCGCCGACACCTTCGTCGAGACGCTGGCCGTGCCGTGGCTGATCGGGTCCCTCGGCGGCACCCCGCTGCTGGCGGCCTGGCTGCGCACGATGGGCGTCAAGATCGGCCGCGGCGTGTGGCTGGAGACGTACTGGCTGCCCGAGGCCGACCTCGTCGAACTCGGCGACGGCGCGACCATCAACCGCGGCTGCGTCGTGCAGACGCACCTGTTCCACGACCGGATCATGAGCATGTCGCGGGTGACCCTCGACGAGGGCGCGACGCTCGGCCCGCACGGCATCGTGCTGCCGGGCGCGAGCATCGGCGCGCGCACCACGGTCGGCCCCGGGTCCCTGGTGACCCGCGGCGACGAGGTGCCGCCCGACTCCCGCTGGCTCGGCAACCCGATCTCCGCCTGGACGGGCAAGTAGGTCACGAAGTCACCACCCGGCTCGCACGGAATCACCCCTCCGTGCGAGCCTGGTTCGAAGTACGCACGAGGAAAGGTCCGGCACGGGTGATCTCGAAGGCTTCCGCTCCCGCACCCGGCGCGGACACCTCCGGCGACTCCTACCTCCCCGCGCACGGCAACGGCGGTTACCGGGTCCGGCACTACGACCTGACCCTCGACTACAAGGTCGCGCCGAACCGGCTGTCGGCGTCGGCGGTGATCACCGCGGAGGCGACGCAGGCGCTTTCCCGCGTCAGCCTCGACTTCGGCGAGTTCCGGATCACCCGCGTGCTGGTCGACGGCAAGCCCGCGAAGTACCTCAAGCGCGTGCGGAAGCTGCACGTCAAGCCGCAGAAGGCGATCGCCGCGGGCAGCGAGTTCACCGTCGAGGTGTTCTACGTCGGCAACCCGCGTCCGGTGGGGAGCCGCTGGGGTGACGTCGGCTGGGACGAGCTGACCGACGGCGCGCTCGTGGCGAGCCAGCCGGTCGGCGCGCCGTCGTGGTTCCCCTGCAACGACCACCCGTCCGACAAGGCGACCTACCGGGTGAGCGTGACGACGTCGTCGCCGTACCTGGTCGCGGTCACCGGCGAGCTGGTCGACCGCTACACCTCGGCCAGCACGACGAAGTGGGTCTTCGAACGCCACGAGCCGACCGCGACCTACCTGATGAGCGTGCAGATCGGCCGCTACGACGACGTCGACCTGAGCGGCGGCGGCTGGTTCGCGCGCGTGGGGGCGGCCGCGCGCCGGCTGAGCGTCGACATCGGACGCGCGAGCGGGCAGGTGGAGGCGGTCCACGAGACCGTGCCGCAGCGCGCCGCCGTGCCGCCGCGGCTGCGCCGGCCGTTCGAGCACGACTTCGGCCGGCAGGGCCGGATGATGGAGGTCCTGCAGCGGCTGTTCGGCCCGTACCCGTTCGGCGAGTACCAGATCGTCGTCACCGACGACGATCTCGACGACCCGATCGAGGCGCAGGGCATGTCGATCTTCGGCGCCAACCACGTCGACGGCCGCCGCACGTACGAGCGGCTCGTCGTGCACGAGCTGGCGCACCAGTGGTTCGGCAACAGCCTGACCGTGGCCGATTGGCGCCACATCTGGCTGAACGAGGGCTTCGCGACCTACGCCGAGTGGCTGTGGTCGGAGGAGTCCGGCGGCGAGTCGGCGCAGTCGCTGGCCCGCACGTGGCACACCCGGATGAAGGCCAAGCCGGCCGACGTCCGGGTCGCCGACCCCGGCGTGGCGCGGATGTTCGACGAGCGCGTCTACAAGCGCGGCGCGCTGACACTGCACGCGCTGCGGGCGGAGATCGGCGACCCGGCGTTCTTCGCGGTGCTGAAGGCGTGGACGACCGAACACCGCCACGGGCTCGTCACGACCGCCGCGTTCATCGCGACGGCGGAGGAGTACGCGGGCCGCTCGCTGGGGACGTTCTTCACGCGCTGGCTCGACACCCCGGCGCTGCCGCCGCTGCCCTAGCCGTCGATGCGGTCGAACGCTTCCGGCCGGGGGAGTTCCCTTGGCCGTTCTCACCCGGACGGGTGGTCTTCCCGGCAGAATGGGCCTTCGACGAGGGGAGCGCTGATGAGCGAGCCGGGGCCGCCCTACGGGTATCCGCAGTGGCAACCGCCGGCGCCGCCGAAGAAGACGTCGCCGGCGGCCGTCGTGCTGATCACCGGCTCGGTCGTCGTGGTCGTCGTGATGGTGCTCGCGTTCCTGGCCTGGGGGTATCCCGGGTTCCTGCGGAAGCCGGAGGGCAACGCCGACGGCGTGTGGTTCCCGACGTCGCCGTCGTCGTCGCAGCCGCCGGCCACGCTCGCTTCGCCGAGTGCCTCGGCGCCGCTGCCCGGCGGCCGTGCTCCGCTGCCGAAACGGCCGCGGCCGCTCGTCGACCCGATCACCTGCGCGTTCACCCCCGCGCCCGGCTCGCCCGCGCCGAAGCCGGCCACGCCGCCGCCGGACGGTCCGGCGCCGTCGTCGGGCACCGTCGCGGTGCGGCTCGCGACCAGCGCGGGCGCCATCGGGCTGACGCTGGACCGCGCGCTGGCGCCGTGCACCGTGGTGAACTTCCTGAGCCTGGCGAAGCAGGGGTTCTACGACGGCACTTCGTGCCACCGGCTCTCGGTGGTGGACGGGCTGCAGATGCTCCAGTGCGGCGACCCGGCCGGCGACGGCACCGGCGGCCCGGGTTACACGATCAAGGACGAGACGTTCCCCGAGCTGACCTACGGCCGCGGCATCCTCGCGATGGCCAAGACGTCCGAACCCGACTCGGGCGGCTCCCAGATCTTCCTGGTCTTCGGCGACACGCAGATCCCGCCGGAGTACACGGTGTTCGGCAGCATCGACGACGCCGGCCTGGCGGTCCTCGACAAGGTGGCCGCCGCCGGCGTCGACACGTCCAAGCCCGGCATCGGCGACGGCAGTGGCCCCCCGAAGACCCCGGTCACCTTCACCGCCATCACCACCCCGTGAAGGAAGCGCCGACACGCGTGATCGAGGAGCCGACACGCGTGATCGAGGAGCCGACACGCGTGATTGAAGGGTCGACACGGCGTGTGAAGCCGGATGCTGCGCGTGTCGACTCTTCAATCACGTGAGTTGACCCGGCAATCACGCGAGTTGACCTTCTGATCACGGGCGGTCGAGCAGGTCTCGGAGGGCGGCCAGGAGGGTGGGGACGGCCGTGGGGGACGACGTGTGGCTGCGCCAGGCGATGTAGCCGTCCGGGCGGACCAGCAGGCAGCCGTCCTCGGCGATGCCGCTGAGGCGGGACCAGTCGCCGTACGCGTCGCGGACTTCCGGGTCGCCGACGCGCACCGTCCGCAGGTCGAGGCCCAGCTCCGCGCCCACCTTGGCCGCGGCGTCGCCCCACGCGGTGCCGGTCAGGCCGGTCAGCACCGTCCAGCGGCCGCCGCCGACGACGTCCAAAGTGGACACCCGGCGGCCGTGCGGGCCGACCAGCCACGCGTGCGGCAGCTTCGCGCCCGGTTCGGTGCTGGGCCGGTGGAACAGCTCGGGATCACGCTCGGACGCCACCGGAGCGACGCCGTCGGGCAGCACCGCGCCGGAGACGTAACGCTGGTCCATCTCGACGCCGTGGGCGTTGAACTCGTAGTGCTTCAGCTCGATCGCCTTCTCCAGCTCACGCCGTTTCGACGCGCCCTCGGGCGTCGGCGCGAGGCAGGTTTCGAGGCCCGCGGTGATGCCGTCGGAGTCGGTGTCGCCGGCGATGCCGAGCGCGGCGAAGATCGGCCCGAACTGGTCGCGGCTGAGGTTCGCCCGGTCGACGATCTGCTTGCCGACCGGCGCGCGCTCGGCGGTGTAGCTGTCCAGCAGGCCTTCGCCCGCTTCGCCGCGCACGACCATCGCGAGCTTCCACGCCAGGTTGTACGCGTCCTGGATGGACGTGTTCGACCCGAGCCCGTTGGACGGCGGGTGCCGGTGCACCGCGTCCCCGGCGCAGAACACCCGGCCGTTGCGGTACTCCGTCGCGTAGTTGTGGTTGACCGTCCACAGTGACGTCGAGGTGATCTCGACGTCGAGGTCCGGGTCGCCGACGAGGTCGCGCACCAGCCGCGTCGCCTCTTCGACGTCGACCTCCGGCGGCGCCTGCTCGATGTCGTAACCCCAGGTGAGCAGCCACTCGTTCCACGGCCGCACCATCCGGACCAGGCCCATCCCGATCCCGCCGAGGTGCGCGCCCGGCCGCATCACCCAGTACAGCACGCTCGGCCGGTGGGCCACGTACGGCGCGAGGTCCGCGGTGAACGTGATGTTCATGCTGCCCGCCTTGCCGGTCTGCCCGGCGATCGGCAGGCCGGCCAGCTCGGCGACGCGGCTGCGCGCGCCGTCCGCGCCGATCAAGTACTTGGCGCGCAACGAGAACTCGTCGCCGCGCACGCGGTCGCGGAAGCGGACCGTGACGCCGTCCGCGTCCTGCGTGAAGTCGAGGAACTCGGTGTCCAGCCGCAGTTTCGCGCCGCGCGCGGCGGCTTCGCTCGCCAGGATCGGCTCGAGGTAGGTCTGCGGCAGGTCGATCATGTGGCACGGGCTCGCGGCGCCGTACTCGGCGGCCGACCCGGCGCCGGTGCCCCAGCTGGCGATCCGGCCGATCTCCGGCCCGGTCAGCGACGTGCAGAGCACGGTGTCGCCCATCAGGTCCGGCGGCGTCCCGACGGCGAGCGCCTTGTCCTCGACGCCGAGGTCGCGGAAGACCTCCATGGTCCGCTGGTTGGTGATGTGCGCCCGGGGCGTGTTGGCCATCCAGCCGTACTTGGTGGCGAGCACCGTGGGGACGCCGTAGGTGGCGAGCAGCAGGGCCGCCGAACCCCCGGCGGGGCCGCTGCCGATCACTATGACGTCGGTGTCGTAGCTCATCTCGTGCTCCCGGGCTGGATGCGGAAAGTGAAGTCGAGCCGGCGCCAGAGCCCGGGCTCGCGGCCGTCCGGGGCGGGCCCGGACTGCTCGGTGAAGTCGACGATCAGGCCGTCCTTGACGCCGAACACGGTGTCGGAGTCCAGGTACTCGCCGCCGCGGACGAACAGCTGCGTGATCAGCGTCCGGAAGCCGGGCTTGGCGATCATGAAGTGCACGTGCGGCGCCCGGTAGGGGTGGCGGCCGACGACGTCGAGCATCTGCCCGACCGGCCCGTCGGCGGGGATGGGGTACGCGCTCGGCACGATGGTCCAGAACCGCAGCCGGCCGTCGGCGTCGGTGCGGAAGCGGGCGCGCAGCACGGGTCCGTCGAGATCGGGCAGCTGGACGTCGTAGAAACCGTCCTCATCGGACTGCCAGACGTCGACGACCGCCTCGGGAACCGGGGCGCCGTGGGTGTCGGTGATCCGGACGTCCGTCCACAGTGGAGTTCCGGGCAGTCCCGCCGCGAGGTCGGCGCCCTGCGGTGTCTCCGGCGGGCCCTCGACGTAGAACGGGCCCAGCACGGCCGACGGCGTGGTGTCCGGCGTGCGCGAGTTGGTCAGGACGTCGACGACGCTGGACACGCCGAGCGTGTCCGACAGCAGGATGAACTCCTGGCGCGTGTCGCTGGAGATCTGCCCGGTGCGGGTCAGGAACCCGATCGCGTACTCCCACTCCTCCTGCGTGAGGTCGGTGCGGATCGCGTAGCCGTGCAGCGTTTCGACGAGGTCGGTGAGCAGCTCGCGGACGCGGTCCGGCGCGCCCGCGAAGCTCTCGACGACCTGCTTCGTGAGCGCCGCGAGCACCGGGGGAGCCGTCGTGCGGGCGCCCTTCAGGGCCTGGCGCAGCAGGTCCGCCTCGGGCTCGTCGGCGATGTCGGCTTCGGTGAGCCCGAGTTCGGCCAGCGAGTGCGGGATCGGCAGGGACGCGGTCAGCTCGAAGACGTCGATCGCGTCGTCGAGGCCCAGGTGCGCCATGACGTGCGGGAGCAGGACGGCGTGGGTTTCGGCGTGCGGCAGCCCGAACTTGCCGCCGAGGTGGTGGCACAGCTTGTGGTGCAGGCCCATCGACACGCTGTCCAGGCACGAACCCGCCAGCCACGCGCCGCGCAGGGCGGCGGTCCGCGCGTCCACATCGGACGGATCGGCCACGATCCGCGGCAGGGCGTCCGTGAGCAGCCGGATGGCCTCGCCGGCCAGCAGGTCCGTCATCGGGTTGGCGTCCGGGGCGTAGCGCGCCTCGACGGCGTGGGCGAGCGCGTTGATCCCGCTGGCGGCCGAGGTGGCCACCGGCAGGGAGAGCGTCAGGCCGACGTCGTAGAGCACGACCTCCGGCCGCACCTTCGGGGACCGTTGGGTGGTCTTGTGGCCGTCGGCGGTTTCGCCGAGGACGCTCGTCAGCTCCGAGCCCGCGTACGTCGTGGGCACGATCAGCTGCGGCAGGTCGGTGCGCAGGGCGATCGCCTTGGCCAGCCCGGTGGCCGAGCCGCCGCCGACCGCCACGACGCCGTCGACGCCGTGGTCGGCGACGACCTTCAGCGCGCGCTCGGTGACGTCGACCGGGGTGTGCATCGCCGCGTCCTCGAAGCGCGCGGCCAGCAGGGGGCCGAGCGCGGCGGCGGCGCGGTCGCCGTAGCGCGGGCCGGCGACGAGCAGGACGCGCCCGAGTCCCAGGCGGCCGGCTTCCGCGCCGACGTCGTCGAGGGAGCCGAAGACCACCCGCACGGGGTTCGCGGCGTAGCTGAACGAGGTCATGCGAGGGAGTATCCGGCCTGGCCGGGGCCCGGTCCTGCACGTTCGTGCTGCGTCGAGGCACGAAACGCGCGTCTCAGCGTCTCAGCTTGCCCGGCGCAGGGCGGCCGGCGTGGTGCCGAGCTGGGCGCGCAGCACGCGCGTGAGGTGCTCCTGGTGCGAGAAGCCGCAGCGGACGGCGATCTCGGCGATCGGTTCGGTGCCGGTGCGCAGCAGCAGCCCGGCCTGCTCGACGCGCAGCCGCAGCAGGAACCGGTGCGGCGGCAGGCCGGTGCGGGCCTTGAACTGCCGCGAGAACTGGCTGACGCTCAGCCCGGCGAGCGCGGCCAGGTCGGCCAGCGGCGCCGGCTCGGCCAGCTGGTCCGCCATCCGGTCGCGCACCCGCGCGAACTGCCGGTCGGACAGGCCGCGGGCCGGCTCGGGGAGCAGGACGCGCCCGGCGTGGTGGTGGCGGACGAGCTGCGCGGCGACGAGCGCGCCGAGCTGGTCGGCGTAGGTCCGCGCGCTCGGCTCCCAGTCGCGGACGACGCCGTCGAGGCTCAGCACGAGCTGTTCGAGCAGCGGATCGCTGCCGAACTCCTCGGCGAGCCGCACGGGCGCGTCCCCGCCGGCCGCTTCCTGGACGGCGTCGTCGGCGACGTAGACGTGCACGGTGTCGAGCTCCCCGCCCAGCTCGACGGACAGGTCGACGTGCGACGGCTGCAGGAACAGCCCGCCGGCGGGCATCCGCCGGCTCTGCTCGTGGGGCGTCCCGACGCCGCGCCGGACCGTCACGGGCCCGCCGAGGTGGAGGATCAGCTGGTGGCTGCGCGCGGGCCCGAACGCGGCGCGGTACGGGCGTTCCCGCTGCTTGGAGAGGTAGACGCGGTCCCAGCCGAGACCGGCGCTGGTGCGTTCGGGGCGGACCCAGGGCAGCGCGAGGATGCCGTTGGTGTCGGTCAGCCCGAGTTCGCCCACGCCTGCCTCCTCGACGTCGAGGCCGACTCCAATCGTACCCGCGCGAAGGACCGGCTCACGTCCTCAAACAGTCGCCTCGCGTACTCAGAGGGTCGGCTCACGAACCGACCCTCCAGGTACGCGAGCCGACTCTGCAGGTACGTGGCCCGACTCTGCAGGTACGCGAGCCGACCGTCTGGGTCAGCCTGGGCTGGCGCGGCCGTGGCGCCAGTAGCCGAGGAACGCGATGCCGGACTTCGGCCAGCCGCGGTCGCGCACCAGGTGGCGGCGCACCCCGGTGGCGAGCGCGGCCTCCCCGGCGACCCAGGCGTAGGCGCGGCCGGGCGGCAGGTCGGCGTCGCGGACCGCCTGCAGCGCGAGCGCGCCCGGACGGGCGGGCCGGAGCCGGGGCAGCCAGTGCACCCGGACCCCGGCCGGGGCCTCTACCTCCCGGATGTCCGACTGCGCCGGCACCTCCAGGAAGACCTCCGCGACCAGGTCGGCGGGCGCGCCCTCGAGGATCGCCAGGACCGCGGGCAGCGCGCTCTCGTCCGCGGCGAGCAGCTGCCAGGCCACCCCGGCCGGCGGCAGGTAGCTGACGCCGAGGTCGAAGACCCCGGCCGGGTCGCCCGGGCGGGCGCGGCGGGCCCACTCGGCGGCCGGGGCGTCGCCGTCGTGCAGCGCGAACTCGATGTCGATCTCGCCGGGGCGGGACCGCCGGATCGTGTAGTTGCGGACCCACGGACGGCGGCTCTTCGGCATCAGCAGCACCTCGGCCATCCAGCCTTCGTTGTCCCGGGTCGGCATCCGCAGCCCGTCCTGCCCGGCGCGCGGGAAGAACAGCCGGACGGCCTGGTCGTCGCCCGCCGGCTCGAACTCCGCCAGCTCCGGGCCGCCGAGGGTGACGGTCCGGAACGCCGGGCTCGGCGCCGTGTTCGCCAGGACTTCGAGGGTGATCATCTTCCGCGTCTTCGCGCGGCGGACCTTCGGGATCATCAGACGTCCAGCACGAGCCGGGGCGAGAGCGCGCGGGAGACGCACGCGTACATCCGACCAGGCGGCGCGCCGATGTCGTCGCGGTGCTCGGGCTCGCCGTCGACAACCTTCAGTTCGCAGCTGCCGCAGACGCCTTCGCGGCAGCCGGACGGCACCGGGCGCCCGGCGTGGGTCAGCGCGTCGAGCAGGGACTCGTCCGGCGGGACCTGGATCGTCCCGCCGGAGCGGGCGCAGACGACCTCGAACGCCGTGTCGGGCCCGAACACGCGGCGCGTGGGCTGGAAGCGTTCGGCGTGCACGCGCGGGAACACGGCCTCGGCCGCGGCGAGCATCGACGCCGGGCCGCAGCAGTAGACCTCCGCGCGCGGGCTGAACGCCGCGAAGTCCGGCCGGCCGCGCTCGGCCGTGGGGAACAGCCGGACGCGGTCGCCGTACTCGGCAAGGAGTTCCGAAGCGAAGGGCATGGTCGCGAGCGACCGGCCCGCGTAGACCAGCGTCGCCGCGGCGCCGGAAGCGACGGCCGCCCGCAGCATCGGCACCATCGGCGTGATCCCGATCCCGCCGGCCAGGAACAGGTACTCCGGTGCCGGTTCCAGCGGGAAGTGGTTGCGCGGCACCGAGACTTCGAGCGTCCGGCCCGGACGCAGGTACCGGTGGGCGTACTCCGAGCCGCCGCGGCTGAGCGGGTCGTGGCGGACCGCGATCCGGTAGCTCGTGAGGTCGCCCGGGTCGCCGCACAGCGAGTACTGCCGGGTCAGCCAGTTGGGCAGCGCGAGGTCGACGTGCGCGCCCGGCTCCCACGGCGTCAGCGGTCCTTCGTCTCCGTGCAGGACAAGGGAAACGACGTCGTCGGCGAGCCGCTCGACGCGGTCGAGGATGGTCTTCTGCATGGGTCAGTACAGCTTCCGGTAGCCGGCTTCGAGCATGGCCTCGAACTGCGCCGGGTCGACGTCCACGCCGAGCTGGTCGGACACGATCTCGCCGGCCGACGGCAGTTCTTCGGCCAGGGCCTGGCTCGCGGGGTCCCAGAGGCGGGAGCGGATCAGCGCGCGGCCGCAGTGGAAGAACACCTGCTCGACCTCGACGACGATCGCCAGGTCCGGCTCCTTCGCCTCGGTCCGCATCCGGGCGAGCACGTCGGGGTCGTCGGTGACGTACGCGCGGCCGTTGACGCGCACGGTTTCCCGCACGCCGGGGACGAAGAACAGCAGGCCGACGCCGTCGTTCTCGGCGATGTTGCGGAAGGAGTCGGCGATCTTGTTGCCGGCGCGGTCGGGCATGGCGAGCGTGCGCTCGTCGAGGACCTTCACGAAGCCGGGGTAGTCGCCGCGGGGCGAGCAGTCGGCCCGGCCCGCGGCGTCGGCGGTGGCGAGGGTGAGGAAGGGGGAGTGGGCGATGAAGCGGCGGACGTGCCGGTCGACGTGGCCGAGGATCTTGGCCTCGATCATCGCCTCGGGTTCGCCAAGCCGCGCCCGCACCTCGGCCATGGAGACTCGGCGCAGCATGTTTGTGCTGGTCATGACACAATTATGAGCAATCATTCGGATCTGGCGCTACTCGCTTTTGGGGAGCGCGACAGGAGGAGCCGTGCCGTCGGACCCGCGCCGCATCCAGCCACGTAAACAGCCCCGCCAGGTCCGCGCCGAGCTCACCCGGGAGCGGATCCTCACCGCGGCTGCTCACGTTTTCGCCGAGCACGGCTACGCCGCGGGCACCACCAACCGCATCGCCGAGCGGGCCCGGATCTCCATCGGCTCGCTCTACCAGTACTTCCCGAACAAGGACGCGATCCTGGCCGAACTGCTGATCCGGCACCTGGATTCCGGGGAGGAGTCGACCGGCTGGCAGCAGCGCCACGAGCTGACCGGCTCGCTCGACGAGATCGTCCGCGCCCTGGTGCACCTGGTGATCGAGCACCACCTCGACGACCCGCAGCTGCTGCGCCTGCTGCTGGAGCAGGCGCCCCGTTCGCAGGAGCTGCTGGAGAAGGTGGGCCGGTACGAGCAGGCCCGGATCGCTTTCGCCCGCGACCTGTTCGACCGGCACCCGGAAGTCGGGGTCACCGACACCGCGACGGCCGCGAAGCTGGTCGTGACGACGTTGGAGCTGGTCGTGCACCAGCTCGTCGCGTCGCGGGAGCCGGTGGACATCGACCGGCTGGAGAACGAGCTGGTCGGCATGCTCACCCGCTACCTCAGGGGCTAGCTCCTGAACAGCGTCCAAGACTTTCGTCCTCCTCCGCGCGGGGGAGGGCACGCGGCCTGACGTAATGCTCGCCGGTGGCCGGAAGTTTCACAGGTGCACGCGGGGAGTGCGTGCACGTCCTCAGCAAGGCCGGGGGGCCTGAGGGCGGACGGGGAGTGGTGCCGGGCCCGCGCAGGGGCGGGCCCGGCACCGCCCAGGCGCTGCCGGAGTGAGTCTGCTCGATGGGCCGCCTGGGCGCGAAGACCGCGAGCTTGACTTGCTCCGGCAGCGCCTAGCTGTCGCGGGCGGCGAGGGCGGCTTGGGTCCGGCTGGTGACGCCGAGCTTGGCCAGGATGTTGCCGACGTGCGCTTTCACCGTGCGCTCGGCCAGCCGCAGCCGGGCCGCGATGTCGCGATTGGACAGTCCTTCGCCCAGCAGCTCCAGCACGTCGCGCTCGCGCGGGGTCAGCGTGCCGCCCGCGGTCAGCGCCGCCGCGGCCGCCGCGCGGGCGGCGGTTACGGCCTGGCCGGGCTGGCGGAACAGGCCGCGGCGGCCGGCGGCGAGCTGAGCCACGGGCCGCACGAGGGCGAATGGGTCGTCAGCGTCGTGCTGCCGGCAGCTGCGACACGGTCACGAACCGGAAGCCGCGCTGCTTGAGCCCGTCGAGGATCGGCCCGAGCGCCTGGCGCGTCGGCTCGCGGGACGCGTACATCGCGTGCAGCAGCACGATCGAGCCGGGCCGCACCTGGGCGAGCGTGGTGTCGCGGATGGTCGCGGCGTCCGGGGTGCCCGCGGAGCGCGGCTTCCGGGGCCCGCGCGTGCGACGCCAAAGCCGTGAAGGCCTCCTTTCCGGCCGTAAGAGCCGGGAAGGAGGCCTTCACGGACAACGGCTCAGAGCGGGTTGAACTCGCCCAGCGGGGCGGTGCAGAAGGGGCCGCCGACGAACTCGGCCGCCGCGCCCGTGGGGGCGGGGCGGGACGCCAGCTGCTCCGCGTAGACCTCGGCGTCGTCCAGGGACTTGTAGCCCAGCGCCTCGGCTTCGGCCAGCGAGTAGATCCGGCGCGTGTTGTCCGAGACGCCCCAGATCAGCCGGTAACCCGGCGACGGTGCGGCGAGGCAGGCCTCGAACAGCCGCGCGCCGTCGTCGGGGGACAGCCACGTCGTGAGGCCGCGCGGGCCCAGCGGCAACGGCGTCTCGAAGCACGAGCCGATGCGGATCACGATGACGTCCATCCCGAACCGCGAGTGGTACAGGCTGCCGAGCGCCTCGATCACGGCCTTGCTGACGCCGTAGTAGGTGTCCGGGCGCGGCGAGGAGTCCGCGGGCAGGTCGTCGTCGTTGCGCCGGAAGCCGACGGCGTGGTTGCTCGACGCCAGGAGCACGCGCTTGACCCCGGCTTCGCGAGCGGCCTCCAGCACCGTGTGGGTGCCGTCGATGTTGACGTCGAGGGTGGCGGCCCACGAGTTCTCGCGGCTGTGGCCACCGAGGTGGATCAACGCGTCGACGCCTTCGCACGCCGCAGCCATCGCCGCCGCGTCGGTGACCGATGCCGTCACGACCTCCTCGGCGGCGTCCGACGCCGTCTGCGGGGCCACGTCGAGCAGGCGCAGCACCCGGCCGGGGCGCCGCAGGCGGGGGCGCATCAGGGTGCCGACGACACCCGCCGACCCGGTGATGAGCACACGCTGGTCCGTCAATGGACTTCCTTCCGTAAGGGCGGCGGTCAGCGGATTCCGGCCCGGCGCAGCTGCTGCCCGAGCTCGGCGGTGGTCTCCGCCAGCAACTCGCCGACGCGCTGGGCGTCGGCGTCGGTCACCTGGGAGATGGGCATCGAGCAGCTGATCGCGTCCGTGCCCGGGATCCGGTAGGGGATCACCGCGGCGACGCACCGGACGCCCAGCGTGCCCTCCTCGATCTCGGCGGCGTACCCGCGTTCGCGGGTCGCGGCGCACTCGGCGTGCAGCGCTTCGAGCGAGGTGATGGTGTTCGGGGTCAGCGGGATCAGCGTCGACGGCAGCAGCGCCTCGATCTCTTCGTGCGTCAGCTCGGCCAGCAGGGCCTTGCCCAGCGCGGTCGCGTGCGTGGGCAGCGTGCGCCCGACGCGCGAGACGAGGTGCGTGGAGCGCTGCGACTCCCGCGTCTCCAGGTAGACGACCTCGGTGGCGTTGCGGCGCGCGAAGTGCGCGGTGAAGCCGGTCTTCTCCCGGATCCGCTCCAGGGCCTCGGTGGCGAACGGGACGACGGCGTCGCGGTCGAGGTAGGCCGTGCCGCAGATCAGCGCGCGGACGCCGAGCCGGTAGCGGGCGGTGTTGGCGTCCGCCTCCAGCCAGCCGGCTTCCAGGAGCGTGCGCAGCAGGCCGTGCAGCGACGAGCGCGGGAACCCCGTGCGCGCGTGCAGATCGGAGAGCGAGAGCCAGACGTCGTTCGCCGCGAAGGTTTCGATCAGATCGACCGCCCGGCGCGCGGATTTCACCCCTGACGACTCGGCGGGCGCACCGTCGGTCGCCGCCGGGTTGGCCACCTTTTGCGGCATTTTCGCGCCTCCGTCCGGCCGTTGACTTGTGACTCCGGCCATATTAGCGTCCCGAACAGCGTTCTTATGGATGAACATAATCACTATAACAGATCCCGTTCATGGATGTGAATATGCTCGTTCATGTGCCGGCGGAGACGCTCGAGTACAACGGAGGCAGGGGAAGCCCGGTGCGGCACCGCAAAGCAGCGCCGGGTACGACCGTGCCCACCTGACCCGGCCACCATCCGGCCGAAACCGACAAAAGGACGAGAGAGCAGAAACTGATGGCACAGACCGAGATCGCGCTGGACGGCCTGCTGGCGTTCCCCCTCACCCCGTTCACCGAGGACCTCGAGGTCAACCTCGACGCGCTCGCGGAGAACGTGGAGAGCCACATCGCGGCCGGCGCCGGTGCGCTGTTCGTCGCGTGCGGCACCGGCGAGTTCAGCTCGCTCTCGCCCGCCGAGCACGCCGCGGTGCTCGCCAAGTCCCGTGAGGTGGCCGCCGGCCGCGTGCCGGTCTGGGTCGGGGCCGGTGGTGGCGCCGCGGCGGCGCGGGCCGGCGTCGCGGCGGCCGAGGCCGGCGGCGCGGACGGTGTCCTGCTGCTGCCGCCGTACCTGGTTTCCGGGCCGCAGGCGGGGTTGGTCGACTTCGTCCGCTACGCCGTCGGCGACACGTCCGTGCCGGTGATCGTCTACCACCGCGGCACCGGCGTGTTCACCGCGCCGGCCGCGGCGTCGCTGCTCGACATCCCCTCGGTCGTGGGCCTCAAGGACGGCTACGGCGACGTCGAGGTGATGACCCGGATCGTCACCACGATCCGCTCGCTCGACACCGACCGCGCGCGGGACTTCCTGTTCTTCAACGGGTTGCCGACCGCGGAGATGTCCGCCAAGGCGTACGCCGCGATCGGTGTCGCCCGCTACTCCTCGGCCGTGCACTGCTTCGCGCCGGAGATCGCCCACCGCTTCCACCGCGCGCTCGCCGAGGGCGACAACGCGACGATGGACACCCTGCTGGCCGGGTTCTACCTGCCGCTGGTAGCGCTGCGCGACGAGTCGCCCGGCTTCGCCGTGTCGCTGGTCAAGGCCGCCGCCCGGCTGCGCGGCGACAAGGTCGGCTCGGTCCGGCCGCCGCTGGTCGAGCCGACGCCCGAGCAGATCGACCGGCTGCAGAAGGTCGTGGAGGACGGCTTCACGACGTTGAAGGCGCTGAGCTGATGAAGATCCTCGATGTGGTGCTGACCCCGGTCGCGTTCGCCGACCCGCCGCTGCTCAACGTCATGGGCGTGCACGAGCCGTTCGCGCTGCGCGGCATCGTCCAGGTCAGGTGCGAGGACGGGATCGTCGGGCTCGGGGAGTCCTACGGGGACGAAGCGTTCCTCGGCGAGGTGCGCAAGGTGCTGCCGCGGCTGCGCGGCCACGACGTCTTCGACCTGCCCGGCCTGCAGCGGCTCGTCGCGCAGGCGCTGTCGGGCACCGTGCTGACCGACGCGCACGGGCTGATCGGCGGGTTCTCCATCCGCAAGACCGTCGCCAGCGTGTACTCGCTGTTCGAGGTCGCCTGCCTGGACGCGCAGGGGCAGCTGCTCGGCCGCCCGGTGAGCGACCTGCTCGGCGGCAAGGCGCGCGACGCCGTCGAGTTCTCCGCGTACCTGTTCTACAAGTACGGCCGGCACGTCGACGGCCGCGAGGACACCTGGGGCGAGATCACCACGCCGGAAACCCTGGTCGGCTCGGCGAAGCGGATGATCGACGAGTACGGCTTCCGCTCGATCAAGCTCAAGGGCGGCGTCTACGAGCCCGCCCAGGAGGTCGACGGGATCCGCGCGCTGGCCGAGGCGTTCCCCGGCCACCCGCTGCGGATCGACCCGAACGCCGCGTGGACGCCGGAGACCGGCATCCGCGTCGCCGCCGAGCTGGACGGCGTCCTGGAGTACCTCGAAGACCCGACGCCGGGCATCGAGGGCATGGCGCGGGTCGCTTCGGAAGCTTCGATGCCCTTGGCCACCAACATGTGCGTGGTGAACTTCGGCGACGTCGAGCCCGGCTTCCGGGCGCGCGCCATCGGTGTTCTCCTGTCGGACCACCACTTCTGGGGCGGCCTGCGCGCCACCCAGTCGTTGTCGGTGACGTGCGAGAGCTTCGGCGTCGGCCTGTCGATGCACTCCAACAGCCACCTCGGGATCAGCCTGGCCGCGATGGTGCACGTCGCCGCGGCGACCCCGCACCTGACCTACGCCTGCGACACGCACTGGCCGTGGAAGGTCGAGGACGTCATCGAGCCGGGCGTGCTGGAGTTCCGCGAGGGCGCCGTCGCGGTGCCGGCGACGCCAGGGCTGGGCGTCACGCTCGACGAGGACGCGCTGGCGAAGCTGCACGAGAACTACGTCCGATGTGGACAGACCAAACGGGACGATGTGACCTACATGCGCAAGTACGTCGAGGGTTTCGAGCCGAACACGGCGAGGTGGTGACCCGGTGAAGGTGACCGGATACGCCTACCCGTGGGACGTCCTGGAGGACGGGTTCGTCGACCGCGCGCGCGGCCTCGGCGTCGACGAGGTGGCCGTGGCGCTGTCGTACCACAGCACCCGCGCGGCGACGCCCTGGTCGGCGTCACGCACGGCCGTCGTGGCGCGGCACGCCGCGTTCCACCGGCCGGTGCGCCCGGACGCGTGGGGCTCGCTGCGTCCGTCCACTCCGGACTGGAGCACGGCTCCGGACTCCGGCGGCGACGCCGTCCGGCTGCTCAACGAAGCCGGGATCCCGGCCGCCGCGTGGATCGTGCTGACGCACAACTCGCAGCTCGGGTACGCGCACCCGGACGTCGCCGTGCGCAACTGCTTCGGCGAGGTCTACCCGTGGGCGCTGTGCCCGTCACAGCCCGCGGTGCGCGAGTACGCCGCGGCGATGACCGCGGAAGCCGTCGCCGGGCTCGAGCTGTCGTCGGTGGTCCTCGAGGCGTGCGGCCCGCTCGGCGCGGTGCACCAGCACCAGCACGAGAAGACCGACGGCGTCTGGGCGCCCGCGGTGGCCCGGCTGCTGTCGATCTGCTGCTGCGACGCGTGCGCTTCTTCGTGGGACGTCGATGCGGACACCGTCCGGGCCCAGCTCGTCGAGGAGGTGCGGCGGCTCGTCGCCACCGGGGACCTCGGTGTCACGGCCGACGCTTTGCCTGATTCGCTTCGTCAGGATCTTCTGTTTACAAGACAGAAGGCCACCGACCTGCTGCGGGCCGCCGTGCTGGCCACGCTCCCGGCGGGCACCCGGATCGTGCTGCACGGCGCGCTCGACCCCTGGGTCACCGGCGCGCTGCCCGGCCTCACGCCGGGCGCGATCGACGACGCCGATTCCGTCGTACTCTTCGGCTGGGCGCCCGCGACGGGGGCCGACGCCGTCGCCGCGGCCAGGGAGGCCCTGCCGGAGCGGGTGGCGATCGGCAGCTACATCACCGCCGTGGCGGCCGCCCCCGTGCCCGACATCGCCGCCTACGTCGGCGAGCTCGCCAAGGCGGGCGCGGCCGAGCTGCACCTGTACCACCTCGGACTGGCCGGTCCGGGCCGCTGGCGCGACCTGGACACCGCCACCGCCGCCGCCCACGAGAACTGAGGAGCTGTTCCCGAAATGAGCCAGGCCACCGACGCCGCCACGCTCGAGAAGATCCTGGCGGCCGCCGCCGAAGCCGCCCGTCCGGCCGCCGAGGCCACCCCGGCCGAGCGCGGCCGCTGGCTGACCGCGGTCGCCGACGCGCTCGACGCCGCGGCCGGCGAGCTGGTCCCGCTGGCCCACGCCGAGACGCACCTGCCCGCCACCCCGCGGCTGGCCGGCGAGCTGAAGCGCACGACGTTCCAGCTGCGGCTGTTCGCCGAGTCCCTCACCGACGGCGCGTACCTCGGTGCCACCGTCGACCACGCCGACGCCGGCTGGCCGATGGGCCCGCGCCCGGACATCCGGCGCGTCAAGACCGCGATCGGCCCGGTGCTGGTGTTCGCGGCCAGCAACTTCCCGTTCGCGTTCAGCGTCGCCGGCGGTGACACCGCGTCCGCGCTGGCCGCGGGCTGCCCGGTGATCCTCAAGGCGCACCCGGGTCACCCGGAGCTGTCCGCGCAGACCGGCCTGATCGTGCGCGAAGCGCTGCTCGAGGCGGGTGCCCCGGCGGGCCTGTTCAACGTGATCTTCGGCCAGGACGAGGGCGTCACCGCGCTGAAGGACCCGCGGATCGCGGCGGCGTCGTTCACCGGGTCGATCCCGGGCGGGCGGGCGCTGTTCGACATCGCGAACGCGCGGCCGCGGCCGATCCCGTTCTACGGCGAGCTGGGCAGCGTGAACCCGGTCGTCGTCACCGAGGGCGCGATCGCCGCCCGCGGCGAGGCCGTCGCGAAGGGCTACGCCGGGTCGTTCACCCTCGGCGCCGGCCAGTTCTGCACCAAGCCGGGCCTGCTGTTCCTGCCGGAGGAGCACGGCCTGACCGAGACGCTGCGCTCGGCGTTGGAAGGCGCGGCGCCCCAGCCGATGCTCAACGACCGCATCGCGAGCGGGTACGCCTCGACGCTCGCGAAGCTTCGCGAGGTCCCGGGGGTCGACGTCGTGTCGGCGTCGCCGTCCGAGGCGCCCGCGTTCACCCCGACGCTGCTCGCCACCACCGGCAAGCAGTTCCTCGAGGGCGGCGAGGCCGTGCACCAGGAGTGCTTCGGGCCGGCGTCGCTGATCGTCACCTACGCCGACCAGGCCGAGCTGCTGCGCCTGCTCGACGTCATCGAACCGGGGCTCACCGCCACGATCCACGGCGAGGAGTCCGACGCGGACTGGATCCGGCCGGTGCTGCCGGCTCTGGCCCGCATCGCCGGCCGGCTGCTGTGGAACGACTGGCCCACCGGCGTCACGGTGAGCTGGGCCCAGCAGCACGGCGGCCCGTACCCGGCCACGACCGCCCCGACCACGACGTCCGTCGGCACCGCCGCGATCGAGCGCTTCCTGCGCCCGATCGCGTGGCAGGGCTTCCCGGACGCGCTACTGCCCGAACCCCTGCAGGAGGCCAACCCCTGGCAGCTGCCCCGACGCACCGACGGAACCCGCTGACCCCGTAACGCGGCACTTTCACGTGAAAGTGCCCACCTGGCCCCGGCACTTTCACGTGAAAGTGCCGGGGGCGCTCCACCCACGCCGCCGCACGACCGCATTTCCGTTCCCCATCCCCGCAAGCCAAGGATGTCTTGATCCTGGGAGGCATTGTCATGCCCGTGAACCGGAGAAACGCCCTGCGCGGCGGCGCCCTGGCGGCCGCTTCCACCGTGTTCCTCACCCGTCCGGCGTTCGCCGCGTCGGCTGCCACCCCGGTGGCCGCGGCGAGTGGCGTTCCCGCCGCGACCGCGCCGATCGTCGCGGCCTACCGGCAGCTGCAGAGCGGCATCAACCGGCCCTCGCCCGAACGCACCGCGGCGCTGGCCAACCTGAGCCGCGTCGCGAAGGCGTACAACGACAGCCTGTCCGTGGCGGGCGGTGGCGCTCCACTGTGGACGGACCTGCCGCTCGGCCCCGGCAGCGACTACACGACGTCGATGTACGCGCGGCTGCGCGCCATCGCCGTCGACTGGGGCACCCCGGGCGGCGCGCTGTCCGGCGACCCGGCCGTGCTCGCCCGGATCAAGGCGGCGCTGGAGCTGATCTACGCGAGCCAGTACAACCCGGACGTCGGCGAGATCGGCAACTGGTACACCTACGAGATCGGCGTCCCGTACTACGTCCTGCACACGCTGTCGGTGGTCGCCGACCAGCTGACCGCCGACGAGCTGGCCCGCTACGTCAGCCCGATCAAGCGGTTCGTGGGCAACCCGAACGTCCGCGCGAACAACACGGCGCTCGTCGAGACCGGCGCCAACCGCGCGGACAAGGGCCTGATCTCGATCGTCGCCGGCGCGCTGATCGGTGACACGGCGTGGATCAAGACCGGCATCGACGCGCTCACCGACGTCGCGGGCGGCGGCGCGGCGAGCGTCGTCGCGCGGCTGGACCGCGCGGCGGGCGACGGCTTCCACGTCGACGGCTCGTTCATCCAGCACGACACCATCCCGTACCCCGGGCACTACGGCATCGTGCTGCTCACCGCGCTGGCCGGCGCCATCCACGTCACGCAGGGCACCGAGTTCGCGCTCCCGCAGCCGTTGAAGGACAAGATCTACGGGCTGGTCGCGGACGCGTTCGCGCCGTTCGTCTACGCCGGCGCGCTGGTGGAGCCGGTGCGCGGACGGATGCTGTCGCGCCAGGGCGAGACCGGGCACGACATCGGCCACCAGCTGACCGTGGCGACGCTGGTGCTGGCCCGCACCGCGTCGGGCAAGACCAAGACCGACCTCAACGCGCTCGCGGCGAAGTGGATCACCGAGGGCACGTACGCGCCGTTCCTCAAGATCCCGGACCCCGAGCGGTTCGCGCCGGGACCCGACCTCGTGGCGACGCCGGGCATCGAGTTCGCCCAGGACATGCTGGCGGCCCACACCCGCCCGGCGCGGACGACGGCCACGCACCGGACCTTCGGCCAGCAGGACCGGATGGTGCACGTCACCGAGGCCTGGACGGCGTCCCTGGGCGTCAGCTCGACGCGGATCTCCCGCTACGAGTCCATCAACGGCCAGAACCTCAAGGGCTACCACGTCGGCGACGGCGTGCTCTACACGTTCGTGCCGAACGCGAAGGGGCACTACACCGACGCGTACTGGCCGACGGTCGACCCGCTGCTGCTGCCGGGCACGACCGAGAACGCCGGCCCGGTCGACCCGGCGTTCGGCAACGTGCCGGTGGGCCCGAACCCGCACACCGGCGGCGTCCGCTGGGACGACAAGCACGGCGCCTACGCGTTCGACTTCAAGTCCTGGGACGGTTCCCTGACCGGCAAGAAGTCCTGGTTCTTCACACCGTCCGGGATCGTCTGCCTGGGTGCCGGGATCACCAGCACGTCGGCGGCCGCGGTGCGCACGACGATCGAGAACCGCAACCTCGGCGAGGGCGGGCGCGGGACGTTGACCGCGGACTTCCGGCGCGTCGCGACCGACCTCGGGAAGGCCTCCGCGCTGCGGCGGCCGAAGTGGCTGCACCTGGAGAACGTCAGCGGGTACGTGCTGCTCGACGACGCTTCCGTGACGGCGTTGCGGGAGGACCGCACGGGCGCGTGGCGCGACATCGACACCGGCGCCAACACCAAGGGCACGACGACGCCGAACACGCGCCGGTACCAGAAACTGGTGCTGGAGCACGGGATCAAGCCGGTGAACGCGACGTACGCGTACGCGGTGCTGCCCGGCGCGTCGGTCCTCGGCACGGTCGCCGCGGCCGGGGGGTTTTCGGCGTGGCAGGTGCGGGCCAACACCGCGACGGTCCAGGCGGTCCAGGTCGGCGACACCCTGCTGGCGAACTTCTTCGCGGCGGGTTCGGTCGGCGACGTCCGCGTCTCCGGGCCGGCGTCCGTGGCGATCGGGCGGTGCGGCTGGGGCAGGCAGCTCGCGGTGTCGGACCCGACGCAGACGCAGGACAGCGTCACGGTGACGGTGCGCGGGAAGTCCGTGGTGGTGCCGCTGAAGGGCAGCTTCGGCGCGACGAAGGTCGTGCCGCTGCCGTAGGCCTTGCTGATGTAGGTCTCCCCGCCGGGCCGGTGTCCCGACCTGGCCCGGCGGGGCCCGCACCTCGGTTACGCTGGAATTCATGACCAGCGCGGAGCACGTGGACGTCCTGATCGTGGGCGCCGGCCTGTCCGGCGTCGGCGCGGCTTGCCGGCTCCAGGAACGGTTGCCGGGCAAGAGTTACGCCGTGCTCGAAGCGCGTGACACGATCGGCGGAACCTGGGACCTGTTCCGGTACCCGGGCATCCGCTCCGATTCGGATATGTTCACCCTCGGTTACCCGTTCCGGCCGTGGAAGGACGCGAAGGCGATCGCCGACGGGCCGTCGATCCTGAGCTACGTCCGCGAGACGGCTGCTGCCTACGACATCGAACGGCACATCCGGTTCGGCCACCGGGTGGTGGGCGCTTCGTGGTCTTCCGCCGAAGCCCGGTGGACCGTGTCGACCGCGCACGGCGCCACGTTCACCTGCCGGTTCCTGTACTTGTGCAGCGGTTACTACGACTACGCGGGCGGGCACGTCGTCGACTTCCCGGGGCGTGCCGAGTTCGCGGGCGAGATCGTGCACCCGCAGCAGTGGCCGGCCGAGCTGGACTACGACGGCAAGCAGGTCGTGGTGATCGGCAGCGGCGCGACGGCGGTGACGCTCGTCCCGGCGATGGCCCCGCGCGCGGCGCGCGTCACCATGCTGCAGCGGTCGCCGTCGTACATCGTGGCGCGCCCGGGGCGGGACGCGCTCGCCGACCGGATCCGCGCGCTGCTGCCGGAGAACCTCGCGCACCGGGTGGTGCGCGGCAAGAACGTCGTGATGGGCACGTTCTTCTTCCAGCTGATGCGGCGGCTGCCGGACTGGGCGTCGCGGACGCTGCGTGACAGGGTGGCGGCGCAGCTGCCGGCGTCGATCCCGGTGGACCCGCACTTCGTGCCCGGTTACGCGCCGTGGGACCAGCGGCTGTGCCTGGTGCCGGACGCGGACCTGTTCCAGGCGCTGCGTTCGGGCAAGGCGGACATCGTGACCGACCGGATCGCGCGGTTCACTCCCGGCGGCGTGCTCTTGGAATCCGGCCGCGAGTTGCCCGCGGACGTCATCGTGACGGCGACCGGGCTCCGGCTGATGGCGTTCGGCGGGATCACGCTGAGCGTCGACGGCCGCGAGATCGAGCCGGGCGAGCAGCGGGCGTACAAGGGCATGATGTTCGGCGGCATCCCGAACCTGGCGTGGTGCGTGGGTTACACGAACAACTCGTGGACGCTGCGCGCGGACCTGACGTCCCAGTACGTCTGCCGCCTGCTGGAACACCTGGACCGCCGCGGGTTCGTGTCATGCACCCCGGACGCGGCGGCGGCCTCGGGCGCGGGCCGCCCGCGCCCGATCGTCGACCTGGCGTCCGGGTACGTCAAAAGGGCCGCCGCCGACCTGCCGAAGCAGGGCGGCCGACGGCCCTGGATGATGCGCCAGAACTACCTGCTGGACTTCACGGACATGCGCTTCAACCGCCTGGACGACGGCGTGATGCGCTTCGGCCGCGCGGACTCCCCGGCGTCGGCTTCCCGCTGAGGCCTCGCGTTTCGGGCAGCGGAGGCACTCCGGCGGACAGTTTCGTGCTCACCTCGGCGATCCAGCCCGGGGCGCTACTGCCGAAGTGACGGCAACGGATCGGGCCCCGGAACCGTGTGGTTCCGGGGCCCGGTCGATGCGTTGCGTAACCCGCGGGTCAGCCCTGGCGGCCCTTGGCGCGCGGGTTGTCCTTGTTGATCACGAACACGCGCGTGCCGCGGCGGATCACCTGGGCGCCCGGCTGGCGGGCGAGCGAACGAAGCGAACTGCGGACCTTCATGGTGAGCCGTCCCTTCCTGGTCGGCGGTGCGGGCCCCGAATGCGTCCCACGGTGGCTTCAACAGTGGCCGGGGTGGGTTTAATCCCGCAACTCAGCTGTTCTCTCGGGCCGCCCAGGCCTGCAGGTCGTCGCCTCGGACAGCCGCGGCCATCAGTTCCGGGAACTGGTCCGGGGTGCAGGCGAACGCCGGGACGCCCAGCTCGGCCAGGGCCGCCGCGTTCTCGTGGTCGTACGACGGCGCGCCCGAGTCCGACAGGGCCAGCAAGGTCACCACCTGGACCCCCGAGCCGACCAGCTCGGCGACGCGCTGCAGCAGCTCGTCCTCGTCGCCGCCCTCGTAGAGGTCGCTGATCAGCACCAGCAGCGTCTGCTCGGGGCGCCCGACCAGGCCCTGGCAGTAGGCGATCGCGCGGTTGATGTCGGTGCCGCCGCCCAGCTGGGTGCCGAACAGCACGTCGACCGGGTCGGCGAGGTGCTCGGTGAGGTCCGCGACCTCGGTGTCGAACGCGACGAACGACGTCTTCAGCGCGCGCATCGACGCCAGCACCGCGCCGAACAGCCCGGAGTACACCACCGACTCCGCCATCGAGCCCGACTGGTCGACGGCCAGGATCACGTCGCGCTGCACCGCCTGCTGCCGCCGGCCGAAGCCGATCAGCTTCTCCGGCACGATCGTGCGCAGCTCGGGGGAGTAGTGCTTGAGGTTCGCGTGGATCGTGCGCGCCCAGTTGATGTCGCCCGGACGCGGCCGGTGCGTGCGCGACGCCTTGTCGAGCGCGCCCTTGATCGCCGCGCGGGTGCGGTCGGCGAGCCGCCGCTCCAGCTCCTCGACGACCTTGCGGACGACCTCGCGCGCGGTCTCCTTGGTCTCCTCGGGCAGCACGCTGTTGAGCGAAAGCAGGGTGCCGACCAGGTGGACGTCCGGCTCGACCGCCGAGAGCAGCTCCTTCTCCAGCAGCATCCGGGTCAGCCCGAGCCGGTCGACGGCGTCGCGCTGCATCACCTGCACGACGGTGCTGGGGAAGTACCGCCGGACGTCGCCGAGCCAGCGCGCGACCCGCGGCGCCGACGCGCCGAGGTTCGCGCTCCGCGGCCCGCCGGCGGCGTCCTCGTCCGGCTTGTCGTAAAGGGCCGCCAGGGCCTTGTCCACGCCACTGTCCTCTTCGGACAGCTGGGCGTCGGCCAGGCCCGAGCCCTCGGCGCCTTCGCCGCCCAGCACCAGCCGCCAGCGGCGCAACCGGTCCGTGTCCACGCTCATGCCCCCACCCCCAGCAATGTCGCCATGACGGGCAGCACCCGCTCGGCCCGTTCCTCGTCCAGTTCGTCAGCTGTCGGCACGACGACCCGCGCGGCGCCGGTGAGCCCGGCCGCCCGCTGTCCGATCGCGCGCTTCTCGGGGCTGCTGAACGCCCCGAAAGTCCGCCGCAGCAACGGAAGCACCTCGGTGAAGACGTCGGCCGGGATCGCCGCGAGCCAGGCGTCGATCACCCGCAGCAGGCCCTCGTCGTGCACCAGCAGCAGCGCCCCGCCGTCGAAGAAGCCTTCGACGTAGGCCGCGCCCGCCGACGGCGTGACGCCCGGCGTGAGCGCCCGGCCGAGCCGCAGCTCGATGTCGAGCGCGCCGAGCAGCCCGGCGTCGTGCAGGATCCGGGACAGCCGCCCGGACAGCAGCGGTGGCAGCGCCGGGCGTTCGGCGAGCCGGGCCAGCGCGGCCAGCCAGCGGTCCTTCGCCTCGTCGCCCAGCAACGCGGTCGCGTCGTGGACGCCGTCGATCAGCTTGCAGAACCGGGCCGCGGCGTCGTCGTCAATGCCGTGGGTCGCCGGCGGGAGGCCGGCGCAGACCCGCTCCAGCATCCGCAGGGCGACCGCGCGCAACGCGCCGGTGTCGGTGCCGCGGACGTCGCCGTAGCGGGTCGCCCGGGCCAGCGCCGGCAGCGCGGACATCAGCCGCGCGACGTCCGAGTCGGCCGCGGCCCTTGCGTCGAGCGCCGCGAGCGCGTCGGGCAGCGCGTCGGCCAGGTCGGCGAGCAGGCAGTTCTCGACGGCGGTGGTGACCTCGTCGAGCGGCGGGGTGCCTTCGACGGTGTCGCGGACGGCAGACGCCGCCGCCGACGGCACGGTGGTGCCGTGCACGGCCGCCGCGACGAGGTCGACCTCGAACGACGGCTCCCAGCACAGCGCCCAGGTCTCCCGGAACGTGCCGCGGTTCCGCCGTGCCGACGCCTCCCGGCTGCCCCACTCGATGCCGAGCACGCGCAGCCGGTGCAGCAGCCGCGAGCGGTCCAGCCCGCCCGGGGTCCGCAGGTCGAGGTCGAGCTCCTTGACGATCGGGTCCTTCTTCAGCCGCAGGCGTTTCGCGGTCGCGGTCAGGTCCGCGGCCAGCGGCGGCTGCGGCACGCGGTCCGGCACCTCGCCGAGGCGTTCGCCGACGACGAGGCGCCGGGTGACCAGCCCGACCTGCACGTCGTCCCCGCCGCACAGCACCGACCGGGTGGCTTCGGTGACCTCCGCCAGCCCCGCCGACGACCGGCCGCGCAGCGCGGCCAGCGCCTCGGCCAGCCGGACCGCCTCGATGACGTGCGCGGTCGAGACCGGCAGGTCCTCTTCGCGCAGCACCGCCGCGACGCCCGTCAGCCAGCGCGTCGTCACGTCCTCGGCCGTGGTGAAGAGGTGGTGGTACCAGCCCGGTGACAGGACTCCTGCGCCGTAGCCGCTGGCCGTGGCGAGGCGCCCGTGCGTCCACGGCACCCAGGTGCACGCGACCTTCCGCTTCGGGAGTCCTTTGAGGACGGCCGCGTCGTGCGACGCCGGCGGCAGCGGGTCGGCCAGCGCGGGCACGTGCCACGCCCCGCACACGACGGCGATGTTCTCGAAGCCGTCCTTGCGCGTGCGGCGCAGCACCGAGCGCATGTAGGCCTCGCGGCGCGCTTCGTTGCCCTGCGGCGGCTCTTCGTCTTCGCGCAACGCGGTCATCGCCTCGGCGATCACCTCGAACGGCGACGCGTCGTCCCGCCGCGACTCGACGACGTCGTCCCACCAGCGTTCGGGGTCGTCGTAGCCACCCGCGGCCGCCAGCCCGGCGAGCGGATCACCGTGGGGCGCGCCGAGGTCGTCCGGCCCGGCGGCGAACGTGTTCGCGGCCGGCAGGTCGCAGAACCGCACCGGGACGCCGGCCTCGCGGGCGTACACAAGCGCTTGCCACTCGGGACTGAAGACGGCGAACGGCCAGAACGCCGCGCGCGAGACGTCGTCGGTCGCGTACGCCAGCAGCGCCACCGGGGGCGCCATCGCCGGGTCCTCGGTCAGTTCGACGAGCGCGTCGGCCTCCGGCGGCCCCTCGATCAGGACGACGTCCGGTGCGAGCTCCGCCAGCCGCGCCGCCACGGCCCGGGCCGAACCCGGACCGTGGTGGCGGATGCCCAGCAGGTGCGTAGTGGTCACGAAATCTCCTGGCCGGCCCGGTAGAAGTCGGCCCAGCCGTCGCGCTCGCGGACGACCGTCTCCAGGTACTCCAGCCAGATCGCGCGGTCGGCGACCGGGTCCTTGACCACCGCGCCGTGGATGCCGGCCGCGACGTCGTGCGGGCGCAGGACGCCGTCGCCGAAGTGGGCCGCCAGGGCCAGGCCGCCGGTGAGCACGCTGATCGCCTCGGCGGTGGACAGCGTGCCGGACGGCGACTTCACCGCCGTGCGGCCGTCTTCGGTGCGGCCCGAGCGCAGCTCGCGGAACACCGTGACGACCCGGCGGATCTCGGCCAGCTCGGCGGCCTCCGCGGGCAGCTGCAGCGACGTGCCCAGCTCCCGGACCCGGCGGCTGACGATCTCGACCTCCGCCTCCGCGCTGTCCGGCAGCGGCAGGACCACGGTGTTGAACCGCCGCCGCAGCGCGCTCGACAGCTCGTTGACGCCCTTGTCGCGGTTGTTCGCCGTCGCGATCATGTTGAACCCGGGCCGCGCCTGCACCTCGTCACCCAGCTCCGGGATCGGGAGCGTCTTCTCGGACAGGATGGTGATCAGCGTGTCCTGGACGTCGGCCGGGATGCGCGTCAGCTCCTCGAGCCGGGCCAGCTTGCCGTCGCGCATCGCACGCACCACCGGGCTTTCGACGAGGGCGGCCGCGCTCGGGCCCTCGGCGATCAGCCGGGCGTAGTTCCAGCCGTAGCGGATCGACTCTTCGGACGTGCCCGCCGTGCCCTGCACCAGCAGCGTCGAGTCGCCGCTGATCGCGGCGCACAGGTGCTCGGACACCCACGTCTTCGCCGTGCCGGGCACGCCGAGCAGCAGCAGCGCGCGGTCGGTGGCCAGGGTGGCGACGGCGACCTCGATCAGCCGCCGCGGGCCGACGTACTTGGGCGTGATCACGGTGCCGTCCGGCAGGGTCCCGCCGAGCAGGTACTCGACGACGGCCCACGGGGACAGCAGCCAGTTCGGCGGCTTGGCCCGCTCGTCGGCGGCGGCCAGGGCGGCCAGTTCGGCGGCGTGGTCCTGTTCGGCGTGCGGCCGGAGGACGGTGGCGGGGGCGGTCATGCGAGCTCCTCGTACATTTCGCGGCGGAAGTTCAACGTTTCGGTGAGCGCCCGGCGCCACGGCCCGGCGTCCATGGTCAGCCGGGTGGTGGCCAGCGGGTGGCGCAGGCAGCCGGGCGGGACCGCGCGGGCGATCACGACGGCGGCGTGCGAGACCAGGCGGTGGTCGTCCTGGCGGGCGATCCAGTCGAGCAGCGCGGTGCCGAGCTCGGCCGTCCACGGCCGGGGCAGCTCGTGCACCAGCCGGGCGAACGACTCGGTGGGCAGCCGCCCGACCAGGTGCGCGATGGTGGTGGCCTGGCTCGCCGGGCTCAGCACGCCGAGCAGCGGCGGGGTGGTGCGCCCGCCGGGGTCGGCGCCGATCAGGGCGTGCGCCCAGGTTTCGTCGCCCTGGCGCAAGGCCGCGGACGCCCAGGCGTCACGCAGGACGCCGGGCGGGCAGCCCTCGACGGTCATCCGCACCACCTCGGCGGGCGGCCCGAACTCCGTCCAGAACGACAGCGGCGCGGCGGCGATCAGCGTGCGCAGCCGGACGGTGCCCTCTTCCCGGCCGCGTTCGGTCCGGGGCAGGGAGATTTCGAGGATCCGGCCCCGGCGGCGGACGAGCGGCCGCAGCCGTTCGGCCATCCGGTGCCCGTGGCGCGTGTCCGGCAACCGGCCGAGCAGGTCCGCGGCCTTCTCGCGGACGGCCGCCGCCCGGTCGGTGAGGGCAGCTTCGAGGAAGTCCTCGTCGGCGTCCCGGACGTGCCCGGCGAGCACCCCGAGGAAGTCGGCGCGGACGTCGCCGGGCTCGCTCTTCCACGACGTCGTCAGCGCCTCGCGGGCCGTGTCCGGATCGTCGGTCAGCCGCGCGGCCAGCCAGCGGCGGCGCTGGGCGAGGCTGCCGTACTGCCAGACGTCACCGGACTCCTCGGCGGGCGCGGCGAGGAAGGCCCAGTCGGGGTTGCGCTGCCCGAGCCACGCGCCGAGGGACCCGGCGACGGCGACGAGCGGCCCCCGCAGCCCGGTCTTGGTCCGCGCGGCTTCGGCCAGCAGGGGCAGGAACTCCGGCGGGACGCGGTAGGGCGTCCCGGCCAGGATGCCGAGCCACTCCTGGAGCAGGTCGGGGTGGCTCGCGGCCAGCAGCCGGGCGAGCCGTTCCCGCGCGAGAGCGGGCACGAACGGCCGCTCGTCGGGCGCCGCGGCGGGCAGCGGCTTGACGTCCCCGAGCGCCCGCCGCCCGGCCCGCCGGTAGGTGGTCAGCACCGCGGCGGCGGCCAGCAGCTGTTCCGCGGGCTCGTCGCGTTCGGTGGCGAGCTCCCGGGCCGCGGCGGGCTGGGTGCTCAGGTCGAGCGGGCGCCGGCGGGTGCCGAGGAGCGCGGTGCCGACGAGGTCGTCCCAGGCTTTCACGAGCGCACCTCCTTGGTCTGCGGGTGGGGGTTCGGTGGACCGGCGAGCGATCCCGGCACTCGTGCGCATTGGGTCGACTCGGGTGTCTGGGGGGACGACACGTGTGTTTGAAGGGTCGACACGCGTGATCGGAAGGTCGACTCGCGTGATGGGGGAGTCGACACGCGTGATTGGAGGGTCGACACGTGTGTCTGGAGGGTCGGTTCGCGTACCCAGGGGGTCGACTCGCGTGCCTGGAGAGTCGGCTCGCGTACCCAGAGGGTCGGTTCGTGTGCTTGGGCGGTCGACTCGTGTGTTTGGTGGGTCGACACGCGTGTCTGGAGGGGCGGCGCGGGGCTGGTTTGGGTCATAGCCGCACCGCTCGGTTCTCGTGCCAGCACGTCAGCGGGCGCAGGCCCGCTTGGCTCCATTCCGCCGCCACCGTCAGCGGGCCGCCCGCCGACAGCGCCAGCAGTGACCACGGGAACGCGTACGGCACCAGGGGGAGCGCCGTTCCGTCCTTTTCGGACAGACACCAGCCGCCGGCGTGTTCGGCCGGGGTCACCTCCGAGAGCAGGACCGGCCAGCGTTCCAGCCACGGGTCCGCCGCCATCGCCCGGGCGTACGCCGCCAGCGCGCCGTCGATCGAGCCGCCCTCGGCCGACGGGGCCGGCAGCGGAATTCCCTTCTCCGCCACCAAGGCGCGCAGCGGCGCGGCGCCCGGGTAGAACGCCAGCTCCGCCGCCAGCAGGTGCCCGGGCGGCAGCGACGCGTCGAGCGGGCGGCCCGGCGGCGCGAACGAGAGCACCAGCGCGTCCCGCCCGGTGAGCCGGCCGCGCAGCCAGGTGCGCCGGGTCAGCAGCCGGTCGTTCTCCTCGTCGGCCGCGCCGGTGATCAGCCACTCGTCCGAGACGCGCTCGCCGCTCTCCAGGACCCGCGCCGTCTCGACCGAGAACCCGAGCCGCGTCCGCACGGTTTCCGCCAGCTCCGGCGGCAGTCCGCTCAGCCGGCCCGCGGCGTCCGCGAGCAGGAACAACAGTGACAGCTCGGCCAGCAGCGCGTCCGGCCAGTCGCGGCGGCCGACGATCCCGGCCGCCCGCCGCAGGCCGCCGGCCAGGCCCGACGCCTGCGCGTCGACCATCCGGGCCGCGACCGTGCGCAGCTCCTCGGCACCGTTGCGGTCGAAGCCCGCGAACCCCGCGCCGACCCGGTCGGTCAGCCACACCTTCAGCTCCGCGACGCCGCCTTCGACGCGCGCCGCGCGGCCTTCGGCCCGCTTCGCCGCGGCCTCTTCGTCCTTGGGGCCCGCGGCTTCCGCGCGTTGCTCCGCCTTCCGCGCCCGGTCCGCCCGCTCGGCGAGCCACGTGCTCACCCACTCCGGCGGCGCCTCCGCGGCGACCTGCCCGGCGGCCCACATCAGCAGCAGCCCGACCGCGTGCTTGCACGGGAACTTGCGGCTGGGGCAGGAACACCGGAACGCGGGCTCGGCCAGCTCGACGCACGTCTGGTACGGCTTCTTGCCGCTGCCTTGGCAGAAGCCCCAGACCGCGTCCTCGTTCACGCCCGCGCCGGACCACTTCGCCGGTGTCGCGAGCGCCCGCCCGGCCTTCTCCGAAGCGGGATCCGGGGCGAGCCCGGCCACGCGTTCCGCGGTCCACGGCACCGCCGTCACCACCTGTCCCCCCACTGGTTTCCTTTGCTGTCCGGTCGGTTTCCCCGGGCGGGAGGCCCGGGGTGGCTTACCCGACGAAGCATGCCAGTACCCACCGACAATTTCCGTGAGCGCAGGTCAGTCCGGGTTCGGCGGGGTCGCGATCTATGCTGGGCCGCCCCGGAGGTGAGTGTGGACGCGCGGCAGCTCGAGTACTTCCTCGCCGTGGTCGACCACGGCGGGATGAGCCGGGCCGCGCACGCCCTCTACATCGCGCAACCCTCGCTCTCCCAAGCCGTCCGGGTCCTCGAACGCGACCTCGGCATCCGCCTGTTCGACCGCGTCGGCCGGCGGCTCGTGCTGACCCAGGCCGGGCACGCCCTGGTCGAACCCGCCCGGCAGATCGTCCGCGGGCTCGACGCCGCGCGGGCCGCCGTCGACTCGGTCGGCGGGCTCGAGGCGGGGCGGGTCGAGATCGCCGCCATGCCGTCGCAGGCGGTCGAGCCGCTCAGCGGGATGATCCGGCGGTTCACCGCGCGCCACCCCGGGCTGACGGTGGCCGTGCGCTCGGCGTTCACCCCGGACGACGTCCTCGGCATGGTCCGCGGCGGCGTCACCGAACTCGGCCTCGCCGCCGGTCCCGAGCCGCTCGAAGCCGCCGGGCTCACGGTCATCCCGTGCGGCCGGCAGCGGTTCGTGCTGGTCACCGGGCCGGACGCGCCCTTCCCGGAGGGCGAGCCGGTGCGGCGCGAGCAGCTCGACGGCCGGCGGCTCATCGTGGGCCAGCCGGGCACCGGCATGCGGCGGCTGGTCGACGACATCCGGGCGAGCGGCGTCGACGTCGTGCCGGTCGTCGAGACCGAGCACCGCGAGGCCATCCTGCCGCTGGTGCTGGGCGGGGTCGGGATGGCCGTGCTGGCCGACTCGTGGACGTCGCTCGCGGAGCGGGCCGGGGCGCGGGTGTTCGCGCTGGATCCGCCCGCCCACCTGCACGTCGCGCTGGTCGGCCGGGCGGCGCTGACGCCGACGGCGGCCGCGTTCGTGGCCACGATCGATAGGCAGAGCCTATCGGACGGGCCGTGATCCGGTCTTGGACGCGGGCCACCGCCGCCTGCTGACATCGAGGGCATGACCTCCCACCGCATCGCCCTCATCCCCGGCGACGGCATCGGCCGCGAAGTGACCCCGGCGGCCTGCGCCGTGCTCGACGCCGCCGGCGCACGGCACGGCGTCGCCTTCCGCTACGACGAGTTCGACTGGTCCTGCGAGCGCTACCTCGCCGAGGGCGCGATGAGGCCCGCCGACGGCCTCGACCGCGTCCGCCACCACGACGCGCTCTTCCTCGGCGCCGTCGGCGCGCCCGGCGTGCCCGACCACGTTTCCCTGTGGGGCCTGCTCATCCCGCTGCGCCGCGGCTTCCGGCAGTACGTCAACCTCCGTCCGATCCGGGTGTTCGACGGCCTCGACAGCCCGGTCCGTGGCGCTCGCGACGTCGACTTCGTCGTGGTCCGGGAGAACGTCGAGGGCGAGTACAGCGAGATCGGCGGCCGCCTCAACCGCGGCCGGCCCGACGAGCTCGCCGTGCAGGAGGCCGTCTTTACCCGTGCCGGCGTCACGCGCGTCGTCGACTACGCCCTCGACCTCGCGCAACGTCGTCGCGGGAAGCTGACGTCGGCGACGAAGTCCAACGGCATCGTGCACACCATGCCGTTCTGGGACGAGATCGTCGCCGAGCGCGCCGCCACGCGGCCCGAGGTCGACGTCGAGTCCGAGCACATCGACGCCCTCGCCGCGAAGTTCGTGCTCGACCCGGGCCGCTTCGACGTCGTCGTCGCGTCCAACCTCTTCGGCGACATCCTCAGCGATCTCGCGGCGGCCGTCGCGGGCGGGATCGGCCTCGCGCCGGCCGCCAACCTCAACCCCGAACGCGACTATCCGTCGATGTTCGAGCCGGTGCACGGCTCCGCGCCGGACATCGCCGGGCGCGGGATCGCGAACCCGATCGGCGCGATCTGGACGGCCGCGCTGCTGCTGGCGCACCTCGGCCACGCCGAAGCCGCCGCCGACGTCGAACGTGCGCTCGCCGCGGTGCTGGCGAAGACTCGGCTGCGCACGCCCGACCTGGGCGGCACCGCGACGACGGTGAGCTTCACCCGCGCGGTGCTCGACGAGCTGGGAGGAGCCCGATGAGCGTCCCGTTGCCGTTCCGGTACCGCACGGTCGACGCGGGTGTCCCGATCCGCTGCGCCGTCGGCGGCGAGGGCCCGCCGGTCCTGCTGCTGCACGGCTACCCGCAGACGCACGTGATCTGGCACGCCGTCGCGCCGCTGCTCGCGGAGCGTTTCACGGTCGTGGCGACCGACCTGCGCGGTTACGGCGACAGCGGCAAACCCGCTCCCACCAACGGAGACGCGGAGTACTCGAAGCGGGCCATGGCAAGAGACCAGGTCGCCGTGATGGCCGAACTCGGCTTCGACCGCTTCGCCGTCGCCGGGCACGACCGCGGCGGCCGCGTCGCGCACCGGCTGGCCCTCGACCGGCCGGACGCCGTGCGCGCGCTGGCCGTGCTCGACATCGTGCCGACGCGGCACGCGTTCGCCTGCGCCGACCGGGACTTCGCGACCGGCTACTGGCACTGGTTCTTCCTCACCGCGGGCCACGGCATCCCGGAGCGGATGATCGGCGCCGACCCGGAGTTCTGGATCCGCGCCCGGATGACGTCGCGGCACGCGGGCGGCACGCCGTTCGACCCGGCCGCGATGGCCGAGTACGTGCGGTGTTTCGACGAGGCGTCGATCGCCGCGTCCTGCGCGGACTACCGGGCCGCCGCGACCGTCGACCTGGAGCACGACGAGGCCGTCGCCGGCCGTCGCCTCCAGGTCCCCGTCCGGGCGCTGTGGGGCGAACGCAGCTTCGTCGGCCGCAGCTACGAAGTCCTCGACGTCTGGCGCGGGTACGCCGAAGACGTCACCGGCCGGGCCCTGCCTTCGGATCACTACCTGCCCGAGGAGGCCCCGGCCGAGGTCGCGGCCGAACTGGCGGACTTCTTCGGTTGACTCCACGCGGTATTCCAGCACTGGAACTGAGGCGGCGATCGCCGAACTGCGCCCGGTGCACCCGCCGGTGCTGGCCGGCCTCGCGAACAGCCCCGTCGTCCCGCCCGAACGGCTCGCCGTCGCGCTGGCCAGGCGCGCGGAAGCCGTCGACGCGCGGCACCCGGGAAGCTCAGGACCGTGCTGCGGCAGCCGGTGTCTCAGTAGTCCGTGGTGGCCGGCCAGGTGTCGTCGTGCAGCAGGCGCTTGAGGATCTTGCCCGTCGCGTTGCGCGGCAGGTCCGGCACGAAGTAGACGTCACGCGGCACGGCGAAGCGGGCCAGGCGGTGGTGGATGTACTGCCGGATGTCCTCCGCGTGCAGGGAAGCGCCGCGCCGAGGGACGACGTAGGCGGCCAGCCGCTGGCCCCACTCCGCGTCGGCCACGCCGACCACCGCCGCGTCGTGCACGCCGGGCAGCGCGACCAGGGCTTCTTCGACCGGGCGCGGGAAGACGTTCTCGCCGCCGGACACGATCATCTCGTCGGCCCGGCCGGTGACGAACAGCCGGCCCGCCGCGTCGAGGTAGCCGACGTCGCCGGTGGCCATCAGGTCCGCCGCCCGCGCCGGGTCCGTGCCGGAGGTGTAGCCGTCGAACAGCATGTCGTTGCCGACGAAGATCTGGCCCTCGCCGCCCGGGGGCACCGGCTTGCGGTCCTCGTCGAGGATCGCGACGCTCGTGCCGAGCGGGCAGCGGCCCGCGGTGGTCGGGGCGGCGCGCAGGTCGGCGGGGTCGGCGATGCTCGCCCAGGAGACCTCGGTCGAGCCGTAGAAGTTGTAGAGGACGTCGCCGAAGGTGTCCATGAAGGACGTCACGAACGCCCCGGACATCGCCGACCCGCTGCTCGCGACGATCCGCAGCGACGACAGGTCGTAGCGCGCGCGGACGCGTTCGGGCAGGTCCATGATCCGCTGCAGCATGATCGGCACGACGAACAGCGCGTCGCACCGCTGCTCGGCGATCGTCCGCAGGGTCTCTTCGGCGTCGAACTTGCGGACCAGCGCCAGCGGTGACCGCAGGGCCATCCCGATCTGCATCGCGGCCAGGCCCCAGCTGTGGAACAGCGGCGCCGCCACGAGGATCCGGTCGCCCGAGCGCAGCGGGATCCGGTCGAGGATCGACGCGGCCGCGCCCATGCCCTTCGGGGTCGGGCGGCGCGCGCCCTTCGGCGTCCCGGTGGTGCCGGAGGTGAGCACGATCAGCCGGCCCGGGCGCTCCACGGGCTTGGGCCGGTCGGCCGGGGCGGCCTGGATCAGCTCGTCGACGGTCGGGTAGCCGGTCTCGGAGTCCGGCCAGGTGCTGATGCGCGCGAAGTCGCCGGGGACGTTCGCGATGGTCTGGGCGAACTCGTCGTCGGCCAGCACGGCGGCCGGGCGGTGCTCGGCCAGCACGTCCTTGACCGACGAGGCGGAGAGGCCGGTGTTCAGCAGGATGACGTCGGCGCCGAGCTTGCTGGCCGCGACGAACGACTCGACCATCGCGGAGTGGTTGCGGCACATGAGCGCGATCCGGTCACGCTCGTTGACGCCGAGCTCGGAGAGCGCGTTGGTGAGCCGGTCGCTGCGTTCCTGGACCTGGCCGAAGGTGCGGACGTTGCGCTCGTCGTGCAGCGCGGGTTGGTCGACGGCGCGCGCCGCGGCGGCCTGGTAGCCGCCCGCGACGGTCGCGCCCCACTGCGCCACGGAGTTGAGCTGGCGCGCCAGCTTGTCCGGCCGGCCGGGGCTGAGCACCCCGGCGCGCACCAGGATGCCGGTGGTGCGGATCTTGGTGGCCTTGACGCCTTCGCGGTCGGCGTCCGGGTCGGCCCGACCGGACAGGTGCAGGTCGAGGCGCCGCGCGACGACGCGGATGTCCTTCTTGATGGACGACACCAGCTCCATGTGCGCCGGCTGCAGCATCATCCGGACGAACAGCTCGGTCTTCCCGCCGGCCAGGGGTCTCAGCTCCAGGGACACCCACGTGCCGTCGTCGGGGACTCCGCACCACACGACGTGCTCGCCCGGCCGGTACACGACGGCCTGGATCTGCGTCTCCAGCATCGGGCGGCGCTCGGGGACGATCCGGATCAGGCCCTTGGGACCCCGGCCGCGCGAGGCCGGTTCCTGGACCTCGCACCAGCTGATCTCCGGAACGAACCGGGAATACCACTCCGGCGATCCGACGATCTGCCACACCACCTCCGGCGGATGCCCGACCACGGCACTCGCCTCGATCACATCGTCACGCATCGTCTGCCCTCACCGAAGTCACCGAACACACGTTCAGGTCACGGAGGCGTTACGGTAGCAGCAAACGGGTGAGCACGGATACTCCGAACGGCATGATACCGGAGAGTAACGGACACTCTTGGTGGGTGTTTGCACTGTCCACAGTGTACCGATGAACGGTGTTTACCGAGTCTGGCAGGACAAAGCGCACGCTCAGTAGAAGCGCTAAAAGATCTTCACCCGGTCAGTGGCGGTACCGAGCGACCAGTTCGGATCCGAGGCGAGCCAGCTCCGCACGTACGGATTCCGGACCTTCGACCTCGATCAGCGCACCCCAGCCGGCCAGCTCCTGGGCGATCATGATCGGCGCCGGCGCGGCGACCCGGACGCGCACGCGGTCGCCCGGCAGCTCGCCGATCAGCTCGCAGTGCCGGCCGAACCGGTCGCGCAGCACCCTCAGGTACCGCCGGTCGAGCACGACGTCCGCAGTGAGCGGGGAGCGGCGTTTTTCGACTTCTTCGACGACTTCTTCCCACACCCGCGCCAGTTCGAGGTCCGACGGCCGGTCCGCGACGGCGTCGATCGGCTCGGCCGCGATGATCCGGTCGACGCGGAACGTGCGCCGGCCCTTCTCGGTACCGGCGACGAGGTACCAGACGTCGTCCTTGTCGACCAGGCCCCACGGGTCGACGAGCCGCTCCGACGTCTCGCGCCCCGCGTACGTCAGGCGGACCTTGCGACGCGCGATGACGGCGTCCCGCAGCGCCTCGACCATCGGCGGCCGGGCCTTCGGCCGCTCGCCCCAGCCCGCCTGGTCGACGACCACCGCGTCCGCCGCGGCCTCGGCGTCCGCGCGGAACGTGCCGGGCAGCGCGCCCATCAGCTTGCGCAGCGCCGACTTCACCTCCGGCGCGATCGCCGCCGCGGGGCCGGCCAGGAGGAACAGGGCCTGCGCCTCACGGGAGGTGAGGCCGGACAGGTCGGTCCGCGCGCCGCCGACGAGCTGCCAGCCCCCGCCCCGGCCGGGCTGCGGGTAGACGGGCACGCCGGCGGCCGAGAGCGCTTCGAGGTCGCGGCGGGCGGTCGCGACGGAGACCTCCAGCTCCGCGGCCAGCTCGCCCGCGGTGACGCGGCCGCGGGTCTGCATCAGCAGGAGGGTGGCCACGAGGCGGTCGGCGCGCATGGGAGCAGTCTCGCAAACAAAGTGCTCACTCGGTGCGCACTTTCATCCCGCATGCTGTCTCCACACCGAAGGAAGAAGGAGCAGACATGCTGCGAGGAATGGCCACCGTCTCGTACTTCGCCGACGACCACGCGGCCGCGCAGGCCTGGTACACGGAGTTCCTGGGCATCGAGCCCTACTTCCACCGCCCCGGCTACGCCGAGTTCCGCATCGGCGACTACCAGCACGAACTCGGCCTCATCGACCGCAAGTACGCCCCGGCGGGCGCGGACACACCGGGCGGCGAGATCGTCTACTGGCACGTCGACGACCTCGAGGCGACGGTCGCCCGGCTCCACGAGCTGGGCGCGAAGGAGTACGAGCCGATCACCGAGCGCGGCCCGGGCTTCGTGACGGCCTCGGTCGTCGACCCGTTCGGCAACGTCCTCGGCGTCATGACCAACGTGCACTACCTGTCCGTGCTGACGGAACGTTCATAGCTGCGGCGACCACTGGATCTTCCCGGGTTGTGGGTTCCGCGCACATGGCTCGTCACCGGTGGCGCGCTTACCGTTCCCGTCCATGACCAGCGATCTGGACGGGCGCACCGCCCTCGTCACCGGCGGGGCCGGCGGTATCGGCCTGGCCTGCGTCCGCGCCCTCGCCGCGGCCGGGGCCAAGGTGCACGTCGTCGACGTCGACGCGGAGAACGCCGAGGCCGCGGCCACCGAGGTCGGGGGGTGGGCGCACGCCGTCGACCTCACCGACGCCGGCGCCATCGACGCGCTCCCGGCCGAGGTCGACATCCTTGTCAACAACGCCGGGATCCAGCACGTCGCGTCGCTCGAGGACTTCCCGCCCGCGCAGTTCGCGCGCATCCAGGCGCTGATGGTCACCGCGCCCTTCCTGCTCATCCGGCGGAGCCTCCCGTCGATGTACGCGCGGGGGTGGGGACGGATCGTCAACATGTCGAGCGTCCACGGGCTTCGCGCCTCCGCCTACAAAGCCGCGTACGTCACCGCGAAGCACGGGCTCGAAGGGCTCTCCAAGGTCGCCGCGCTGGAGGGCGCCGAACACGGCGTCACCAGCAACTGCGTCAACCCCGGCTACGTCCGCACCCCGCTCGTCGACGGGCAGATCGACGCGCAGGCCGCCGAGCACGACATCCCGCGTGAGGACGTCGTCGCGGAGGTCCTCCTCAAGCGCGCCGCGATCAAGAAGCTCATCGAACCCCGGGACGTCGCTTCCCTGGTGACGTGGCTGTGCTCGCCGCACGCCGGCCACGTCACCGGGGCCTCCATCCCGCTCGACGGCGGCTGGACCGCCGCCTAGAACCCGTCCGCCACAAGGAAGTGGAGCCCGTTTTGGACGCCGAATCGCACGCCGCAGTGAGCCAGCCCCCGCGGTCGGCGATCGCCAAGATCGTCGGCGCGAGCCTGATCGGCACCACCATCGAGTGGTACGACTTCTTCCTCTACACCTCCGCCGCCGCGCTGGTGTTCAACAAGGTGTTCTTCCCGACGGCGAACCCGCTCACCGGCACGCTGCTGGCGTTCCTCACCTACGCCGTCGGGTTCCTCGCGCGGCCGATCGGCGGGCTCGTCTTCGGCCACTACGGCGACCGGCTCGGCCGGAAGAAGCTCCTGATCTTCAGCCTGGTCCTGATGGGCGGCTCGACCTGCCTGATGGGCGTGCTGCCGACGTACGCCACCGCGGGCGTCGCCGCGCCGGTCCTGCTCACGCTGCTGCGCCTGGTCCAGGGCTTCGCGCTCGGCGGTGAATGGGGTGGCGCGGTGCTGATCGTCTCCGAACACGGGGACGCGAAGCGGCGCGGGTTCTGGGCGTCGTGGCCGCAGTGCGGCGCGCCCGGCGGCAACCTGCTCGCCACCGGTGTGCTGGCGATCCTGTCCGCCACGCAGTCCGACGCGACGTTCCTGGCCTGGGGCTGGCGGGTCCCGTTCCTGCTCTCCGGCGTGCTGCTGGTGATCGGTCTGTGGATCCGGCTGGCCGTCTCGGAGTCGCCGGTGTTCCTGGCCGCCCAGCGCCGCGCCGAGGAGCGGCCCGGGAAGCACGTTCCTGTCGTCGAGGTCTTCCGCGACAGCTGGCGCCAGGTGCTCGTCACGATCGGCGCGCGGATGGCCGAGAACGTCTCCTACTACGTGCTGACGGCGTTCATCCTGGTGTACGTCACGACCGGGCTGCACCTGGCGAAGGGCCTCGGCCTGAGCGCGGTGCTGATCGGCTCGGCCGTGCACTTCGTGACGATCCCGTTGTGGGGCGCGCTGTCGGACCGCGTCGGCCGGCGTCCGGTGTACTTGTTCGGCGCGATCGGCATGGCCTTGTGGGGCTTCGCGTTCTTCGCGCTGCTGGACACGAAGTCGGCCGCGGTGATCGTGCTGGCGACGACCGTCGGGCTGGTGCTGCACGGCGCGATGTACGGGCCGCAGGCCGCCTTCTTCGCCGAGCAGTTCCCGACCCGCGTCCGCTACACCGGCCTTTCCGTCGGCGGGCAGCTGTCGTCGATCGCGGCCGGGGCCGTCGCGCCGCTGATCGCCGTGGCGCTGTTCCAGAGCTGGGGCAGCACGATTCCGGTGTCGCTGTACGTCGCCGCGATGTGCCTGATCACGGTCGTCGCGCTGCTCGCCTCCCGCGAAACGCGTGGCGAATCCCTGCACGACGACGACGTCCAAGCGGAGACGGCGACCGTTTCGCCCTAGCATGACCGCCGTGACCGCACCCTCGGACGCGCTGCGCCGGCTGCTCGACCTGCTCGCCTCCGGGGCGAGCACCGAGCAGCTGGCGCACGTCGTCGTGGCCGCGCGCGCCGAGGGCGCCCTCGGCGCCGCCGACCTGACCGCGCTGGCCAACGCGGGCGAGCTGGCCCTGCGCATCCGCGAGACGCTGGCCGAGCACCGGCGGCGCGAGGCGCAGCTGGTCGCGTTGTTCGACACCGCGAGCGAGCTGGCCGGACTGTCCGAACCGGACACCGTGCTGCGCTCGATCGTCCGCCGCGCGCGGGCGCTGCTCGGCGTCGACGTCTCGTATCTCAGCCTCAACAACGAGGCCGAGGGCAAGACCTACATCCGGGTCAGCGACGGCTCGGTGTCGGCGGAGTTCCAGCAGATCGTGCTCGGCATGGGCGAGGGCCTCGGCGGGCTCGTCGCGCAGACCGCGCGGCCGTACTCGACGGCGGACTACTTCACCGACGAACGCTTCCGGCACACCCGCCACATCGACTCCGGTGTCAAGGACGAAGGCCTGACCGCGATCCTCGGCGTCCCGCTGGCGATCGGCTCGAAGGTGCTCGGCGTGCTCTTCGCGTCCGACCGCAGTGCGCGCGAGTTCTCCGCGGACGAAGTGGCGCTGCTGTCGTCGCTGGCCGACCACGCGGCGATCGCCCTGGACAGCGCGAACCTCCTCGACCAGACGCGCCGCGCCGTCGCGGAACTCAACGAGGCCAACGCGACGATCCGCGCGCACAACGAGGCGATGGAACGCGCCGAAGACGCGCACGACCGCCTCACCGACCTGGTGCTGCGCGGCGGCGACCTGCCGGACGTCGCCGCGGCGGTCGCCGGCGTGCTGCGCGGCGCCCTCACGGTGTTCGACACCGAAGGCGCCGTCCTGGCGCACTCGGCGGACCCGGCGCGCCACGACCCGGCCGCGCTCGCCGCGTCCCGGGCGGCGGGCCGGGCCGTGCCCACGGTGTCCGACGCGGACTCCTGGGTCTGCTCGGTGCAGGCCGGTCCGGAACTGCTCGGCAGCCTGGTGCTGACCGGCCGGGCGGACCTCGCCGATCCGGACCGGCGGCTGTTCGAACGCGCCGGCGTCGTGACGGCGTTGCTGCTCATGCTGCGGCGGTCGGTGGTGCGGGCCGAGGACGAGGTCCGCGGCGAGCTGCTGACCGACCTGCTCACCGCGCCCGGCCGCAACCCGCGCGCGCTGCTCGCCCGCGGCCGACGGCTCGGCATCGACCTCGCCGCGCCGCACGCGGTGCTGGTCGTGCACGCCGACGACGTCTCCCGGCGACGGCTCGCGAGCGCCGCCGTCCGGCACGCGACGCTGGTCGGGGTGCACGCGGAGGAGGTCGTCCTGCTGGGCACCGGCGACCCGGGCGAGCTGGCCCGCCGCGTCGCCGCCGACCTCGGCGCGGTGACCGGGCGACCGGTCACCGTCGGCGCGGCCGGTCCCGGCGCGGGGCCCGAAGCCCTGGCCGCGGCCCACGCCGAAGCGGCGCGGTGCGTGCGGGCGCTGCTCGCGCTCGGCCGCGCCGGCGAGGGCGCGGACATGGCCGGCCTCGGTTTCCTCGGCCAGCTGCTCGGCGACCAGGCCGACCTCGGCGCGTTCGTCCGCGCGACGCTCGGCCCGGTCCTCGGCTACGACGAACGCCGGGGCACCGAGCTGGTCGCGACGCTGCGCGCGTACTTCGCGAGTGGTTCGCAGCTGGCGCGGACGAAGGACGTGCTGCACGTCCACGTCAACACCGTCGTGCAGCGGCTGGAACGGATCGCGTCGCTGCTGGGGGAGGACTGGCAGGCGCCGGACCGGGCCCTGGAGATCCAGCTGGCGCTGCGCCTGCACCGCCTCGGTTGAACGACCCACACCGGGCCGCGTTCCCGGCGGATACCCTTCTCCTCCCATGAAAATCCGCGCCCTGCCCGAACTCGCCGTCGCCGCCGCGGCGACGGTCGCGGGCCTGTGGGGCTACTTCGCGTTCTTCCTCGACGGCGACGTCGACAGCCAGGGCACCGGTGTGGCGATCCTGCTGGGTGCCTACGCCGTCAACGGCCTGCTCCAGGTGTTGCTGGCCGTGTACGTCCGCGCGGACCTTTCACCGCGCGGGAAACTGGTGTGCGACATCGACTCCTGGTCGTCGCGGGACGGCGGGCCCACCGGCCGGCAGGCGGCACTCGCGTGGTTCGGCCCGGTGGCGGCCGGGCTCGTGGTGATGCTGGTGGCCACTCCGGCGTCGACGCCCTCTCTCGACGAGGACTTCGGCATCCACACGTCGATCGTGCTGCTGACCCTGCTCGGCTCGGCGGCCGTGCTGCTGGGTGCCTTGGTGTGGCCGTTCGCGGTCCTGCCCCTGACGGCCCTGGCCGGCGTGCTCCTGCCGGGACCGGCGTGGCCGTCGCGGGTGGAGATCCTCACCCGCTCGTGGCTGCTGCCCGTGACGGTCGGCTTCGGCACGGTCATGACCTTCGGGGGTGACATCAACGGCTCGGACCTCGGGTACTGGCTCGTCGACGACTTCGGCCTGCCGGTCACCCCCGCCGCGTTCCTGGCGGTGCTCTCGGTCGCCGCGATCGTCGCGCTGATCGTCGGCCACCAGCGGGCTAGGGCACGGCGAGCACGATCTTGCCCCGCCGCGGCCCGGCCACCGCGTGCGCCGCGGCCGCTTCGGCCAGCGGGAACACCGCCTGCACCGGCACGTGGAAGCGGCCTTCCCCGAACAGCGCGGCAGCCCGCGCGAGACCGTGCCGCCCGTCCGGCTGACCGCCGAGCGCGCCGACCGAAACGCGGACGCCGTGCTCGGGGCCGCTGAAGTCGGCGAGCGTGACCACCTTCGACGGCGTTCCGGTCAGCTCGATCAGCTCCGGCAGTGATCCCTTTCCAGCGACGTCGAGAGCCGCGTCGACCGGCCCGGTGACGCGTTCGCGCAGGCCGGGGCCGTAGTCGACGGGCTCCGCGCCCAGCTCGGCGAGGAAGTCGCGGTTCTCCGGGGCGCCGGTGCCGAGCACCCGCGCGCCGCGGGCCAGGGCCAGGCCGACGGCGAGGCTGCCGACCCCGCCGGTCGCGCCGTCGATCAGCAGGGTCGAACCCGGGCCGACGGCCAGAAGGTCGAGCGCGCGGGTCGCCGTCTCGACGCCGGACGCGGCGCCACCGGCCTGCTCCCACGGCATCGACGGCGGTTTCGGCGCCCAGAACGCGAGGACCGCGAACTCGGCGCTCGCCCCGCCGAGGCGGGTGACGTCGACCGCGCCGAACACCTCGTCGCCGATCCCGGGACCTTCGTCGACGACGCCCGCCGCGTCCACGCCGGGGATGTGCGGCAAGGCGATGGGCGAGCGCGACTTCCCGGCGCGGATCGCCAGGTCGACGGGCGAGACTCCGGCCGTCCGCACGCGGATCCGGACCTCGCCCGGGCCGGCGTGCGGCTCCGGCAGCGCACCGACGGACAGGACCCCGGGCGGGCCGAACCGCTCGAAGAAGGCTGCGAACACGATCACTCCTCGTCTCGGGACGTCTGCGCCTACGGTAGGAGTGAGCAGGGGTGACGAGCGGGAAGTGAGAGCCGTGCGGGACGAATCGACTCGGATGCGCCGGGTGGACGCCGAACACAACCGGCGTCACCTGGTGACGGTCGCGCACGCGGCGTTCGCGCGGGACGGCGCGGACCTGCCGGTGCGCGAGATCGCCCGGCGCGCGGGGCTGGCCCCGGCGACGGTCCACCGGCACTTCCCGTCCCGCGACGACCTCCTCGCCGCCGTGCTCGCCGGCCAGGTCGAGCGGTGCGCGCAGCAGCTGCGGGCCGCGCTGGCCGACCCGGACAGCCGCCGCGCGCTGACCCGGACGTTCCACCGCTTCGGCGAATGGCAGGTCCAGGAGCGCGGCCTCGTCGAGGCCCTGGGCGGCCCGGCGTTCGCCGACCGCCGCCGCGAGCACGCCGAGGCGTTCGGCCGGCTGGTCGAGCGGGCCCGCGACGAAGGCGTGCTGCGCCCCCGCGTCTCGGTCGACGACGCGCGCGTCGCGCTGATGGCGATCACGTCGGCGCGGACGACGTCGGTGGCGCGGCAGTTGACGGGGGTGTTGCTGACGGGCCTGCTCGCCGGCTAGCTCCCGGGGAACTGTCGGTGCCCTTCGGTAGCGTGGAAAACGGGGGCTGCTCAGTCCGGTGGTTCCGGAAAGCCGGTGCGTCGGCCTAGCCCTCGGTGAGGACGCCCGCTTCGGAAGTCCGTTGGTACAGAACGAAACGCCCGTCGCGGACCTTGCTGACGAGACCCGCGCGGTGCAGGGCGCTGAGGTGGTAGGACACCGTGCCCGGGGTGTAGCCGATCCGGGTGGCCAGCTCCGCGGTCGACCGGGCGGTCTCGAGGTCCGCCAGCAGCGCCGCGCGGGCGACGCCCACCACCCGCGCGATCGTGGCCGGCTTGCGGTCGCGGCCGGCGCCGACCCGGTGGGCCGGGTAGTAGAGCACGACCTGGCCGGGCACGTCGACCTGGATGACGGCGCCGGGCCAGCCGAGAACGCTGGGTGCGAGGACCAGATCCCGGCCCGCGACGTCGATTTCGCCCTCCCACCGCGCGTCGAAGGTGATCGCGTCGCCCGTCCAGCCGATGTCGGGGTGCAGGGTGGCGAGCACCCGGCCGACGCCGTGGCCGACGAGGGTCTGCGCGCGGTGGGCGATGTCCTGGTCGATGATCGAGCGCAGCTCGGGCCAGCCGTCGGACAGGGCGTCGCGCCAGAACCGGGCCAGCCCCGCGGCGAGGCGGTGCTGCATCCGGCCCGACTCCGCGATCCGGCGGATCGCGGTGGGGAGCGGTCGGCTCCAGTGGGCCCGGGTGCCGTCGAGGATCTGGAACTCGAGGTCGTCCTGCGCCGTCGCCTCGATCCGGGCGAGCTGCTCGTCGAGCAGCTCACGCGGCCCGGTGCCCGCGCCCGGCTGCGGCGTGAGCAGGTCGGGGGTGTAGCCGTCACCGCCCCGCGGCAGCAGCTCCGCGAGCAGGGCGACGTCCGGGTGGGCGAGCGACGCGCGGGCGAGCGGCCCGGGATCCCCGAAGACCGCGTGCCGCCCCGAGCCGGCGACGAGCTTCAGCCACGCCACGGACTCCGACGCCGGTGACGGCGACAGGCGGGTCCGGGACACCGTCTCGGCGTCGACCCGCAGCGTGAACACCGGATCGACGGTAGCAGCGGGCGCGGCGGATTTGAACCGGCTCGAATGCTTTCCGGTTCCGCGCTCCCGCCGGGTTGGGTGATGGGGGTGTGGCGAATCCTCTGGCCGGTGCTCGCGCTGCTTCCCGTGACGCCGGTTCCCCCGACGCCCCCGTGCGGGCCGTCGCTGACCTGGCAGCCGGTCGCGGTCCGCCGGATCGGCGCGCCCTGCCGTCCCACGCCGCAGGGGTGTATCCGGCGGATCGAGGTGACGACGGTGGTCTTCGTGGTGTCCGGTTTCGGCCACCCCGTTCCCCCGGCCGGCCCTGGCGCGTCCCCGGTGACCCGGGCGACGATGGCCGTCCGCGATCAGCGATCCGAGGGGGATTCGTGAACGAGTTCAGACACGCGCTCACATCGGCGTTCGGCACCGGACCGGCCGCTGTTCCCGGCCTGACGGTCGACCGGCTCGACGGCCGGCGCACAGCCGAGCCGGGGGCGGTGAGGATGTGCGTCGCGTGCTTCGGAGACACCTCGGTCAGTCCCTGCAAGGATGAGCTGCCGCCGATCTCACGGTGACCGATCCGCCCGGTCCGCTGGTCGGGTTCAAGCGTCACCTGAGCGTCACCGTGGTGCCCGGCGACGCGGTGTACGTGGTGTCCGAGGACGACGCCACGGCCTTGCGCGGGCCGCACCTGGAGTCGCTGGTCCCGTTGCTCGACGGCACCCGGGACTTCGCGGCGCTGCGCCGCGCGCTGCCCGCCGACGTCCCCTCCGACGAGGCCGCCGGGGTCCTCGATGACCTCGCCGAAGCGGGGCTGATCGCCCTGCGGCAGCCCGGCACGGACCCGGCCTACTGGGACGCGGCGGGCGCCGCCGGTGGCCAGGGCGGCCGGATCGCGTTGCGGGGAGCGGACCCCGACTCCGCGGCCGCGGCCGCCTTGCGGGCAGCCGGGCTCGAGATCGACGGGGCCGCGGACCTGTCCGTGGTGCTGTGCGACGACTACCTCGCCGCTCATCTGTCCGATGTGGACGCCGAGCACCGCGCGCTGGGCCGGCCGTGGCTGCCGGCCAAGACCGTCGGCGCGCGGCTGTGGATCGGCCCGTTCTTCACGCCGGGGGACGGTCCGTGCTGGCACTGCCTCGCCACGCGGTTGTGGGGCAACCGTCCCGCCGAGGCGCACGTGCGCGACACGCTGGGGCTGGCCGGTCCGCTGCCGCGGCCGGCGGTGGCGTTCGCCCCGCTCACCGCGGTCGCGCTCAACCTGGTGGCGCTGGAGGCGGCCAAGTGGCTCGCCGGGCTGCGGTACCCGGGCCAGCGGACGCTGTGGACGTTCGACAGCCGCGATCTGACCGGCGAACGGCACGCCGTGCGCGCCCGGCCGCAGTGCCGCTCCTGCGGCCGGCCCGACCTGGTGCGGGAGCGGACGCGCCGGCCCGTGCGGCTGGAGTCCCGGCCCAAGGCCCACCTCGCTGGGGGCGGGCACCGGTCCCGGCCGCCGGAAGAGGTCCTCGCCGCCTACCGGCACCTGATCAGCCCGGTGACCGGCGTCGTCAAGGAGCTTCGCCGTGACACGCGGGGCCCGGCCCTGTTCGCCTCGTACCTCGCCGGCCCCAACGTCGCGCTGGGCCGCCGCGGCGCCGAGGGGCTGCGCACGGCGCTGCGGAGTGAGAACGGCGGCAAGGGCGTCACCCCGATCGAGGCCGAGGTGGGCGCGCTGTGCGAGGCCCTCGAACGCCACAGCGGCCACCACGACGGTGACGAGGAACGGGTGCGGGGCAGCTTCCGCGCGCTCGGCGCCGCGGCCGTGCACCCCGGCACCTGCCTGCTGTTCCACGAACGCCAGATCGACGGCGACCCGTTCGACGAGGACGCCGTCCTCGACTGGACGCCGGTGTGGTCGCCGACCCGCGGCGAGCACCGGTTGTTCCCGGCCGCGCTGCTGTACTTCGGCGGGCCCGCCGGCCCGGTGTTCGCCGACTCCAACGGCAACGCCGCCGGCAGTAGCCTGGAGGACGCGACGCTGCAGGGGATGCTGGAGGTCGTGGAACGCGACGCCGTCGCGCTGTGGTGGTACAACCGCACGCGGCAGCCCGGGGTCGACCTGGCCGCGTTCGGCGATCCCTGGCTCGCCGAGCTGCGGGCGGCCTACGCCGGCCTGGGGCGCGAGCTGTGGGTGCTCGACGTGACGTCCGACCTGGGCGTGCCGGTGATGGCCGCGGTCTCCCGGCGCACCGGCGGGCTACTCGAGGAGATCGCGTTCGGCTTCGGTGCGCACCTCGATCCGGCCGTCGCGCTGCGGCGCGCGCTCACCGAGCTGAACCAGCTGCTGCCCGCGATCCCCGACGGCTCGCGCTGGTCGCGGGAGGCCACGGTGGCGAACCAGCCGTACCTGGTGCCCGATCCGGCGAGCGCCGCGCTCGGCCCCGGCGACTACGGCTACACCTACACGTCCGACCTGCTGGCGGACGTGCGATCACTGCAGGACCGGCTGGAACGCGCCGGGCTGGAGGTGTTCCTGCTCGACCAGACGCGCCCGGACATCGGCCTGCCCGTGGTGAAGGTGATCGTGCCCGGCATGCGGGGCTTCCGGCCGCGGTTCGCGCCCGGCCGGCTCTACGACGTCCCCGTGCGGCTCGGCCGGGTGACCGAGCCCACGGCGTACGACGACCTCAACCCGATGCCTATCTTCCTTTAACACTGCCCGTCGGCGAGGACCCAGTAGCCCGACGACGTCTCGCGCAGCGCGTGGACCGTGAAGGTGTTCCACAGGCCCATCGCCTGGTTGGAGCCGTTCGCGTAGGTCTGGCCGCTGCTCTGGTGCGCGCGGCCCGCCTGGGTGTGGGCGTAGTTGCTGGCCGACACGCAGGCACCTGACGGCGGCGGGGTGGTGGTCGTCGTCGGAGTCGTGGTCGGGGGTGGTGTGGTGCCGCCGGATCCCTTGTCCAGCCCGAAGAACACGCCCGTGTAGTAGCTGGAGCAGATCCCGGCGAGGAAGTACGCGCCGGTGCTGCCGCACTGCGTCGTGCCGGTGCCGGGGTCGACCGCGGTGCCGTGGCCCATGCCCGCGATCGAGTACAGCTGGACCTTGTCGCCGTAGGCCGTCAACGTCGTGCCGCCCGGCAGGGACTGGGTGCTCGTCGGCGTCTGGGAGAGGCCGTGCACCGCGGTCCACTGGTCGCGCAGCTCGGTGCCGTTGACCGGGTAGACGGTGTAGTCGCCGGTGCCCTGCCAGATCGCGACGCGCGGCCACGGCCCGCCGTAGCCCGGGAACTGCGCCGTGACGCGCGAGGCCCACTGCGCCGGCGTCAGGTTCTGGTTGTTCTGCTGGCAGTTCGTGGCCTGAGTGACGCTGGTGGCGCACTGCGCGGGCAGCCCGGCGTTGATGCCGCCGCCGGCGAAGACGTCCGGGTAGGCGGCCAGGAGGTCGGCCGTCATGCCGCCGCCCGCCGACAGGCCCGTGACGAACACGCGGGAGCGGTCCGAGCCGTGGTCGCCGATCGCCTTGTCCACCATGGACTTGACGGACGCGGCCTCGCCGTTGCCCCGGGTGTCGTCCGCGGTGCCGAACCAGTTGAAGCACTTCAGCGAGTTGTTCGCGGTGGACTGCTGCGGGAACACCACCTCGAAGCGCCACCGGTCGGCCAGCGCGGGCCAGCCGGAGTGGGCGTAGTAGTCCGACGCGCTCTGCGTGCAGCCGTGCAGCGCCACGACGACCGGGCGCCCGGTTTCGAGGCCGCTGGGGGTGTAGGTGTACATCGCCAGCGCGCCCGGGTTGGCGCCGAACGACGAGATCTGGACGAGGGACGCGGTGGGTGGGTCGGCGGCCGCCACCCCGACGGTGGTGAGCACGGCGGCGGTGATCGCGGCGAGCCCGGCGAAAGCGAGTTTGCGCATGGGGATTCCTTCTCGGCGTTGAGAGGGTTTCCGACGACGTTAGGTCGGCCGCGACGGCCTGACCATGTGGCCGCGCACCACATCGGCGCGGGGATTCATGGTGGCGGCCCGGGTGGTTCCCGGCGTCCGGGCACGCTTGGGTTCGGTTCACCCGAGACCGGAGGTGGACCGTGCGCGGTTGGCTTGCTGTGGTGCTGGTTTCCGTTCTGGCGACGGCGGTGCCCGCACCGGCGTCCGCCGCGAGTGCGCGGGTCTTCGTGCCCGGCGCCGAAAAGCAGGTCGCCGTCCGCCTGGACGACCTGACGACGACCGGCACGCTCGCGTCCGGTCACACCGTCGAGGCGGACTGGGCCGGGCTGACGTCGGCGGGCCTGCCGGTGCCCGGCCGGGTGCCCGGCGTCCAGGTCGACGGCTACTTCCCGGACACGTCGGCGACGAACACCAACCACGGCTGGAACCACGACGCGCAGTTCGTGCTGCGCCTGCCGGACCACTGGAACGGCGGCCTGGTGGTGTCCGGCTCGCCCGGGACGCGGCGGCAGTACGCGAACGACCGCGCGATCGGCGACCAGGTGCTGGCCGAGGGCTACGCGTTCGCCGCGACCGACAAGGGCAACACTGGCGCCGCGTTCTACGACGACGGCGTCCGGCCGGGGGATGCGCCGGCCGAGTGGAACACGCGCGTCACCCAGCTGACCCTGGCCGCGAAGGCGGCCGCGCTGCTGCACTACGGCCGGCCGCCGGCTCGGACGCTGGCCGCCGGGCTGTCGAACGGCGGCTACCTGGTGCGGTGGCAGCTGGAGAACCGGGCGTGGCTCTACGACGGCGGCGTCGACTGGGAGGGGACGCTCTGGCGCGCCGACGGGCCGAACCTGTTCACGTTCCTGCCGCCCGCGATGCGGGCTTATCCCGCCTACGCGGCGGGTTCCGCGGCCGCCCACCAGTCCATTCTGGACGCCGGGTTCGCGCCGGGGTCGGAGTTCCTGTGGGACTACCACTACCGCGTCTACTGGGACCTGACCCAGCGGATCTACCGGGAAGAGATCGACCCGTCGTTCGACGGCGCGCTCGCGGCGGGCGTCCCGTTCTGCGCGAGCGGGACGCCGTCGTGCGACGCGGACTACGCGTACGCGTCCCGGCCCGCGCCGGTGGCCCGTGCGGTGGAGCGGATCTCGCTGACCGGCCGGATCGGCAAACCGCTGCTCACCCTGCACGGCACCCTGGACACGCTGCTGCCGATCACCCGCGACTCGGACGCCTATGACCGGCTGATCACCGACGCGGGCCGCGGCGCGCTCCACCGCTACTACCGGATCGACGGCGGCAACCACGTCGACGGCCTGGTCGACCAGTTCCCCGCGTTGCTGCGGCCGCTGGGCCCGTGCTTCCGGACGGCGTTCGACGCGCTGGCCGGCTGGCTGCGCGGGGTGCGCCCGCCGGCGTCGGCGACGATCGCCCGGTCCGCCGGAGCGACCCCGGCCGAGCTGGCCCGCGCCTGCTCGCTCGGCTGACGATCGCCGACAGCCCCACAGTCCGTGAATGCCACATCGAGGGACATAGTGTCCCTCGATGTGGCATTCACGGACGTGAACGAGAGCCCGGCCTGTCCCTCCGCCGGGTGATCTCGAACTCCGGCGGCTGCGGTGCCGCCGGCCGGCGGCGGTGCGGAATTCGCATTCCGGGTAGCCTGCCGCGACGCCGTGCGCCTGCCATGGGAAAGAAAAGTGAACCGGATCGGACTCGTGCGCGTACTACCTGGTGAGGGGCTTGGTCCAGCCATCGCAAAATCGCTCTGACCAGCCGTTTCACCGCCCGGACGGGCGACCCCGTTCGGCCGCTTGCGGGACCGTTGTACGTCGTTCATGATAGGCATCGGGGTCCGCGAACAATCGATTACGTCGAATATCCAGGTGCCGCGCATGCTTCGGAAGAACCGTCCGTCCGGAAGTGAACCTCATGCTGCTACCCGTCGCCGGGGCCGCCTGATGGCCGCGGATCTGCCCGGCCTCGCGATCGTCGCCGGGCTGCTGCTGCCGGTGCTCGCCGCCGCGGCTTGGGCGATCGTGCTCGAACGCCGTCCGCGTCCCGGCCCGGCCGAGCCGGAACCCGAACCCGACTGGACCGTGGCCGGCATCCAGGCCCGCCTCCGGTTCGAGCAGGCCGCCCGCCGGTTCGCCGAGGCGGGCACGATCGCGCTCCCGACCCTGCCGATCCCCGAGCAGCTCGGCCGCGACTCCTCACCCGACCGCCTCCCGTGGCGGCTGCCCCGCACGATCCCGCCACCCCGCCCGTCGTCGGGAGCCTTCTCGGCCTCGGCCGCCATCCCAGTCTCGCGGTTCGCGTTCGCACCCCCGGACAACGACCTGATGCGCCGCATCCTGGACGGCCTCCGCAAGATGGACTGACCCGGCTCGATGCCCTGAAGGGCACCCTCAGGGACTGCACGTCCCTGAGGGTGCCCTTCAGGACATTCGAACCCCAGCCGAGCGCCGCGGCGGGCCCGGAAGGCGACGCCGCGCTGCGTCACCACCACCGCCGTAGGGTGACCGGGTGGTCACCGGCGGCAGCTTCCTGAACGGACCCGAGCCGCCGTCGCGCGGGGTGGGGTTCGTGGCGGCCTGCTGGGTGCTGGTCCTCGCCGGGTTGCTGTTCGCGCTCCTGTTCGGCGCCGCCGGGGCCATGAGCAGTGACTCGTGCCGCCCGGACGAGGTGACCTTCGTCTGCAGTCCTTCCGGGCAGGGTGTCCTCTTCTGGCTTCCCCTCGCCGGGTGGCTCGTCTCGATCGTGGTCGCCTGGGGGACGGTCGTGAAACTCGACCGGACGCCTTGGCTCGGTCTCGCCGCCGGTGTGGTGCTCTACGCGGTCGTCATCGGGGTCGAATGGCTGGTCGTCACGGGCTGAGGGCGGCGGGGGAGTCCGCGTCCGGGATCAGCAGCCGGGCCGTGCCCGTGCCGTCCGCCGGGACCGACCACACGTCCGAGTGGCCCGGGCCGCGGGGGATGCCGTACCCGATCGTGTGGTTGTCCAGCCAGGCCGGCTGGTCGTCCACGCTGCGGGTCTCCGCCAGCGGCGTCACCGCCGAACGGGTCAGGTCCAGGACCGACAGGCGCCAGCCCTTCGCGGGGTCGGCGTCGATCGCGGACTTGAACGCCACCCGCGTGCCGTCCGGGGAGAGTGACGGGCACTCGACGTTCTCGCGCAGCGTGCGGATCGTGTGGGCCGCGAAGTCGCCCGTGACCAGGTAGCGGTGGCCGGCCGTGGACATCGTCGCGTAGAAGTGGCGGTCGTCGCGGGTGAACGTCACGCCCCAGAAGTTGAGGTCGGCGGCCTGGTACGGCCGGCCGTCGAGCGTCACCGCGTAGTCCTCCAGCGTGCCCGCCAGGTCGCCGGTCGCCGTGTCGAGGATGCCGGCGCGCGTCGAGAACATCCCGCCGTTGTACGAGTCGCCCGTGACGAACACCGTCCACGCCAGCATCCGGCCGCTCGCCGACACCCGCGCCCGGTTCGGCAGCCCGACCAGCGGGATCTCCCGCTGGGACGCGAGCCGCGCGTCGAGGACCACCAGCTGGTAGGTGGTCAGGTCGCCGTCCGGGCGCAGGCAGAGCCCGGTGCCGCCGGCCGCGTACACCCGGGCGCACGACAGCGGCGACACCGTCCGCGCGCCGCCGGGGTCGGTGGCCGCCACGGTGGCGACGTGCCCGCGGTCGGCGTCCGCGGTGCTCCGGAACAGCAGCCGCGGCCCGGGCGTGAGGCTGACCGCACCGGTCGCGGTGACGTCGTGGTTGCGCGCGCTCGCGAACCCGACGTACGCGACGGCCACCCCGGCCAGCACGAGCACCCCGGCGAGGGCGATCAGGATCCGCGCCTTCACGCAGGCCTCCGCGGGGACAGGACCACGAACGTGACGCCGATCGCGACCACCGCCGCGCCGGCCGCGACGCCGATCGCGAGCTCGGCGCCCCAGAACTGCCAGGCCAGTCCGAAAAGGACGGACGAGGCGAAGTACGCAAGCGCTTGCGCCGTCTGCACCAGCGAAATCCCGGTCGTGCGCAACGCTTCCGGCAGCAGCGGCCCGGCCAGCGCCATGAGCACGCCGTCGGTCGCCGCGTAGAACGCGCCGTACAACGCCAGGGCCAGCGCGAACAGCGGCCAGCCGGACACCGGCCCGGCCAGCAGCAGGTAGACGACGGCGAGCGCGCCGTACCCGCCGAGCACCACCGGCAGCCGCCCGATCCGGTCGGCCAGCGCGCCCAGCGGCGCCGCGAGCAGCAGGTAGCTGAGGTTCGTGCCGACGGCGAGCAGCGGGAACCAGCCGGTCGCGACGTCCTCCTTGTGCTGCAGCAGCAGGTAGACGAAGCCGTCGCCGACGGTCGCCAGCCCGAGCACGCACGCCGCGACCAGCAGCCGCCGGACGCCGCGACCGCGCAGTAGCGCCAGCGCCGCGCGAGGTGACACCGCGGCGGCCGTTCGCGGGGTCCGGCGATCGCGCACGAACAACACCAGCAGCAGCACGCCGATCGCGGCGATGCAGAAGCTCACGACGAACACCGCGTCGAACGCCTCGGGGTTCGTGGCCCCGACCGCCGCGAGGACGCCGAGCGCGACCAGCGGCCCGGCGAACGCGCCCACGCTGTCCATCGCGCGGTGCACGCCGAACGCCCGGCCGAGCAGCGGTTCGGGCGCCGACAACGTGATCAGCGCGTCGCGGGGCGCCGTCCGCAGGCCCTTGCCGGTGCGGTCGAGGGTGATCACGGCGCCGATCGCCGTCGCCGACGCCCCGGCCGCGAGCAGGCCGAGCTTCATCACCGCGGACAGCGCGTAACCCACCCCGGCCACGGCCTTGCGCCGCCGCACCCGGTCCGCGACGTAGCCGCCGACCAGCCGCAGCAACGCCGTCGCGCCGGTGTAGAGGCCGTCGAACAGGCCGTACGCCGCCGGGCTCAGGTGCAGGCCGAGCACCAGGTAGACCGGCAGGATCGCGGTGACCATCTCCGAGGAGACGTCGGTGACGAGGCTGACGGCGCCGAGCGCGAAGACGTTCGCGCCGACCGCCGAGAGCGTGCGCCGCGACCCCGTCGCGGCGTGCTCGCGGCGGCCGATGGTGGAGAGGTACACGCGGTTACTGCCAGACGTCGAGGATCGGCGACTTGCTCGCGGCGCCGCCGATGCCGGGCAGGCCGTAGGACGCCTCGATCGTGCGCAGCACCGTGTAGTGGTTGATCGATTCGCTGTAGCTGCCGACCTTGACGTGCGCGCCGGTGAACGACGTGAAGATCTGGTTGACCGACGTGCCGCTGTCCTCGTCGAAGGTGGTGATCAGCAGGCTGTTGTGCGTCTTGGCCCACTGCGCGTACGCGTCGAGGTTGTTCTTCAGCCAGGTGTCGCCGGTGCCGACGGCGCAGTCGTGCATGTCGGAGCACATGTTCGGCGTCACGAAGGCGACCGTCGGCAGCTGGGTGAAGTCGGTGGGAAAGCTCGTGTAGCGCACGTTGCTCGCCGCCGGGACGTTGCTGAAGTCCACCCAGCTGTTGTGCTTGCGCATGTAGGTGCCGCTGGAGCAGCCGGTGTAGCCGTCCGAGGGCATCGACTCGGAGTAGCCCTTGAACGTCTTACCGGCGCCGATCAGCTGCTGGCCCAGGTTGTCCTTGGCCCCCAGGTTGGCCGGGCAGCTGTCGCTGGTGACGCCCTGCGTCGCGCCGGAGAACAGCGCGACGTAGTTGGGCTGGCTCGGGTGCGTGATCGCGAACGAGTTCGTGAACTTCGCGCTCTGCGACGCGAGGGTGTTGAAGTAGGGCGCGCTGGAACTGCCGTTGATCGACGAGTACTTCTTGTTCTCGAACATCACCAGGACGACGTGGTCGAACGCGGGCACGCTCGCGGCCGTCGGCTCGACGGTGGGGTCGGCCGCCCGGGTGACGACGGCCGCCGTGACGGCGCCGGTCGTGACGAGGGCGGCCGCGGCGAACACGGCGAAGATCCGCCTGCGGATCATGGGTCCTCCAGCGCTGGAGCGGCCGGCCCGGCCGCGGGCTTCGTGGTGGGAGCGCCTCATGGTGCCGAGAGCAGGGAGCCGGTGCGTGCCGTGCTGCGGTCCAGCGCGTGAACACCGGGAAACCACCGTCGGACAAGAGAAAGAGTGGGTGAATGCCTGTCCGGCGTCAACCTCCTTTGGTAGTGCGGATCAGGGAGTAGGGATCTGACAGGTTGTACCCAGGAGGCTCACAGGAGCGGCGCCGAAACTCGTTCCCATGGACCCCGAAACGTCAGCCAGGACCGCCCGCCGCGGGCACGGCCGCCGCAAGGTCGCGCTGGCCACCGCGGCCGCCGCCGTGCTCGGCGCGGCCGCCGTCGGCGCGATCGGCTTCGGCCTGTCGTCGGCGAACGCCGCCGACGACGCCACCACGCAGACCACGACCAGCACCGACAACACGACCTCGCAGGACCAGCTGCAGTCCTCCGACAGCGGCGTCGGCTCCGGTTCGGGCAGCAGCGCGCACACCGGATCGGGTGCGTCGTGACCCCGGCCGCCACGGCGTTCCGCGCGCTCGGCACCACCGCGGAGGTGCTCGTCACCGACCCGGCGCAGCTCGAAACGGCCGTCGAACTCCTGCGTGACGAACTCGACGCGGTCGACGAGGCCTGCAGCCGGTTCCGTGCCGACTCCGAGATCTCCCGGCTGCACGACGTCGCCGGCCGGCAGGTCCGGGTCGGCCCGCTGCTCACCGAGGCCCTCGCCGCCGCCCTGCGCGCGGCCCGGCTCACCGGCGGGCTGGTCGACCCGACCGTCGGCACGGCCGTGCGGGCGCTGGGCTACGACCGCGACTTCGCCGCCGTCACCGACGGGCCGCTCGGTGCGGCGGTGCCCGCGCCCGGCTGGCACCGGGTGCTGTTCGACCCGGTGTGCGCGCTGGTCGTGCTGCCCCGGGGCGTCCGCCTCGACCTCGGCGCGACGGCGAAGGCCCTGGCCGCCGACCGCGCGGCCCGCCGGATCCACACCGCGACCGGCTGCGGGACGCTGGTGAACCTCGGCGGCGACCTCCGCGTCGCGGGCCCGGCGCCCGCGGGCGGCTGGCAGGTCGCGATCGGCGACGACCACGCCGGCGCCGTCACCCGGCCCGAAACGACCGTCGCGCTGTCCGACGGCGGGCTCGCGACGTCCGGGACCACCCGGCGGCGCTGGCGGCGTGGCGGCCGCACGGTCCACCACATCGTCGACCCGCGCACCGGCGACGTGCCGAAACCGCGCTGGCGCACGGTTTCCGTCGTGGCGAAGTCCACTGTGGACGCCAACACCGCGAGCACCGCGGCGGTCGTCCTCGGCGACGCGGCCCCGTCGTGGCTCGCCGAACGCGGCCTGCCCGCGCGGCTCGTCGGCGTCGGCGGCGACGTCGTCACGACCCCGGGCTGGCCCCGCGAGACCGAGCTGCGGGAGGCGTCGTGAGCTCCGCCGTCTGGTACTTCAGCCGCGCGACCGGGCTCGTGTCGCTGGTGCTCTTCACCGCTGTCGTCGTCCTCGGCGCGCTCGGCGCCGGCCGGTTCGCGACGCGGGAGTGGCCGCGGTTCACCGTCGCCGCAGTCCACCGGAACCTTGCCTTGACCAGCCTCGTGTTCCTCGTCGCGCACATCGCGTCGGCCATTCTCGACGGTTACGTCTCGCTGAGCTGGCTCGACGTCGTGCTCCCGTTCGGCTCGGCCTACCAGCCGTTCTGGGTCGGCCTCGGCGCCGTCGCGATCGACCTGCTGCTCGCGATCGTCGTCACCAGCCTGGTGCGCACCCGCATCCCGGCGAAGGCGTGGAAGGCCGTGCACTGGCTGGCCTACCTGTGCTGGCCGGTCGCGCTGACGCACGGCATCGGCATGGCCGAGAGCGACGCCGCGCACGGCTGGCTGATCGCGCTCGACGTCCTGTGCGTGCTCGCCGTGCTCGGCGGGATCGCCTTCCGCGCCGGCACCCGGCACGCCGATACCGAAACCCGCAGGCTCTCCCCGCTCGGAGGCACCCGATGACCACCCTCACTTCGCACCGGCTGGACCTGGCCGGCCACCGGCGTCACCACGGCGTCGTGCCGTGGGTCGCCTACCACGGCGACGACGGCCGCGACCGGCTGATCGACGCCGTCGCGGCGGCGGACCTGCGCGGCCGCGGTGGTGGCGGCTTCCCGACGGCGGTCAAGCTGCGCGCGGCCCGGGCCCGGCGCTCGATCGTCGTCGCGAACGGCTGCGAAGGCGACCCGTTGAGCCGGAAGGACGCCGCGCTGCTCGCGCTGTCCCCGCACCTCGTGCTGGACGGCCTGCAGCTCGCCGCGCACGCGATCGGCGCGACCGAAGCCGTCTTGTGCGTGCACGCCGGCAGCCCGGTGCTCGGGAGCATCGCCACGGCGCTGGCCGAGCGCGACGACCGCGTGCCGGTGCGCGTCGCGGAGATCCCGCGCCGGTACGTCGCCAGCGAGGAGTCGGCGCTGGTCCACTACCTGACCTCCGGCGACGCGCGGCCGCTCGGCAAACACCCGCGGCCCGCCGAGCGCGGGGTGCGCGGCCGGCCGACGCTGGTGGACAACGTCGACACCCTGGCGCAGCTCGCGCTCGTCGTCCTGCTCGGCCCGCACCACTACCGCGCGGCGCGGACGGACCTGGTCACGGTGACCGGCGCGGTCCGCGGCCCCGGTGTCATCCCGGTCCGGGCGGGTGCTGCCTTGTCGGAGGTGCTCGCGGCGGCCGGCGGCGAGACCGAGCCGGTCCAGGCGGTGCTCGTCGGCGGGTACGGCGGGACCTGGACGGCCGATCTGCGCGGCGCCTTGTCCGGGATCGCGGCGGTGCACGTCCTGCCGGCGTCGGCCTGCGGTCTCGGCTACACGGCGAAGGTCCTGGCGTTCCTCGCGGCGGAGTCGGCGCGGCAGTGCGGGCCGTGCATGTTCGGCCTCCCGGCGATCGCGGCGGACTTCGCCGAGCTGGTCCGCGGCGGCGACGCGACCGGACGCCTGGCGCGGCGCATCCCGTTGCTGACCGGCCGCGGCGCGTGCGCCCACCCGGACGGCGCGGCCCGCCTCGCCGCATCGGCGTTGCGGACGTTCGAGGCCGACGTCACGGCGCACCTGGCCGGCGGCCGCTGCCGGGTCCCGGCGGGTGTGGCGTGAAGCTCTCGGTGGATCCGATCGGCTGCCGCGCCCACGGGCTGTGCGCGGACCTGCTCCCGGAACGGATCCGGCTCGACGAATGGGGTTACCCGGTGCTGGCCGCGGGCCCGGTCCCGCCGGCGCTGGTGGCGGACGCCCGCCGCGCCGCCGCGGCGTGTCCGGTGCTGGCCATGCGGCTGCGGAAGTGACGCGGTAAATCGCTCGTGAGGCGGCCTGCCGCTCGTTAACCTCGGGAACCATGAACGAGGAACTCGTCGATCGCGGCCTGGACGGCGTGTGGGCCCCGCCCGACACCGCGCTGTGCCGGGCGTCCTGGCGTGCCTCGCGGGCACCGGCGCCCCGGCGGTTCCGCAGCACGGCGCGGTGTTCGTCCTTTTCGGACAGACACGCGACGCGCGGGACGTCGTCGCGGCGCGGGGGTTCCTCCTGGCCACCGGCGGTGCGCCACCGGTGGGGCAGTCCCCGTGCGCGGTGGTGCTACGGCCCGGGGCGGCGCGGGTGATCCGCGAGGCCCGCGCGCAAGACTGGCCGGCGATCTGGCCGATCGTCCACGACATCTGCACCGAGCAGGAGACGTTCCCCTACGACCCGGCCATGAGCGAGGCCGACGCGCAGCGGATGTGGCTGGTGGCCGTGCCCGGCCGGGTGGTCGTCGCGACCGCGGGGGACCGGGTGACCGGGACCGCGAACATGTACGCCAACCGGCCCGGGCCCGGCAGCCACATCGCGTCCGGCAGCCTGATGGTCGCCGCGGGGGCGCGGGGCACCGGGGTGGGCCGGGCCCTCGCCACGGACCTGATCGGCTGGGCCCGGCGCACCGGGTTCGCGGCGATCCAGTTCAACGCCGTCGTCGACGTGAACACCGCCGCGGTCCGGCTCTACGAGAGTCTCGGGTTCGTCACCCTCGGCACAGCACCCGGCGCGTTCCGCCACCCGGAGCGGGGCGACGTCGGCCTGCGCGTCATGTGGCTGGATCTGCGCTGACCGGCTTGCCGAACATCGCGCAGGTCACGGCGTTCTGCAGCGCCCGCTGGGCTTCGGCCAGCTTCGGGTCGGCGTCGAACTCGTAGCGGAACTCCGTCGGGACGAGGATCGTCGCGGTGCGGCGGCCGGTGCTGTCGGTGATGGTGCTGCTGGAGTAGCCGGTGATCCCGCCGTCGTGACCCCAGAAGGTGCCGCACGGGGTGGTGGCGGTCAGGATCCCCAGCCCGTAGCCGGGGCCGGCGACCGTGCGCATTTCGGCCAATTGTGCCGCGGGCAGCAGCTTTCCGGACATCAACGCGGTGTAGAAGCGCGCCCAGTCCGGCGCGCTGCTCACGATCGCCCCGGCCGAGGCGCCCCAGCCCGGGTTGTTGCCGGAGACGTCCACGTGCCCGGCCCGGTGCGTCCCGGCGACGTCGGTGAACTCCGCGGGCACCGACGGCGGCATGTGGGCGGCGTCCGGTTCGTAGCCGTGCGCGTGCCGGCCGCGCCAGGAGCCGTCGGCGGGCAGGTAGGTGTGCGCCAGGTGCAACGGCCGGGCGATCCGGTCCCGCACGAGGTCGGCGAGGCTCGCGCCGGTGACGCGTTCCAGGATCACGCCGACGGCGGCGTAGTTCGTGTTGCTGTAGGACCAGTCCGTGCCCGGCGCGAACAGCGGCGGGTGCCCGGCCCCGACGGCGAACAGCTCGGCGGCGGTCCACCGATGGGGGTCCTTGCCGAGGATCGCGTTCCGCAGGGCGGGGTCTTCGGCGTAGTCGGACAGGCCGCTGGTGTGGTTCAGCAGCATGCGCAGCGTGACGCCGGATGCCGTGCCCGGCAACCACTTCCCGGCGGGATCACTCAGCGCGAGCCTATGTTCGGCCACGAGCTGCAGGGTGATGGTGGCCATGACGGTCTTGGTGTTCGACCCCATCCGGAACTCGTCCCCGGCCTCGAGCCGGTGCGCCCAGGGCGCGTGTTCGGCGATCTCGACGGGCCGCCCGCGCCCGTCGTCCACCCGCACGATCACCCCCGGCGCACCGGCGGCCACCAGGTTCCGGGCGAGCTGTTCGAGCGGAGTGCTCGCGGCGGCTTGGGTCGCGGTCGTCAGGCCGGCTGTCACGATCACGGCCGCGACCAGGACTGTTCGTCTCTTCCTCACGAAAGCGACGCTAACGAGGGCCGGAGCCGCGATCCATGAGGCCAGCAGGCGTCCGGACCCCCGGGTTTTCCGGAACCCGCTAGTCGAAAGCCGGGCCGGACCGGGTGACGACGTGCTTGCGCACCCGGTCCTCCTTGATCTCCGCCGGGAACGTCGGCGGCGGGGCGATCGCGCGCCAGGCGTCCAGGATCTCCGGCGTCTCCCAGTGCTCGAAGATGTTCACCCGGGCCGGGTCGAGCGGGTCGGGGGAGATCGAGACGTCGAGGCAGCCCGGGTACCGCCGCGCCGCCTCGACGACGACCCGGAGCCCGGCGACGACCCGGTCCCGGTCGGCGGGCTCGACGAACACCGGGCCGGCGACGATCACAGTCATGGTGAAGTCCTTTCCTGTGGTGGATACTGCCCCGACGAACGGCCGCCCGCAGGACAGACACCTCAGGCCGACGCGACGGGAGCCGTCGTCAGCAGGCGCTGGGCCGCGACGCTCGCGCCGTCCACCCGGACCCGGCCCGCGAACTCCCGCGCCCGGGCCGCCACCTCCGGTGCCAGCGCCGTGCCGAGGGCCGCGGCCAGCGATTCCGCCGTCAGCGCGCCCGGTGCGTGCGCCGCGCCGATACCCAGGTCGCGGACCCGGTCGGCGAAGGAGAACTGGTCGTACATCCGCGGCGCGACGACCTGCGCCGCCCCCGCGCGGGCCGCCGTCGTCGTGGTGCCCGCGCCGCCGTGGTGGACGGCGGCCGCGACGCGCGGGAACAACGCCTGCTGGTTGATCTCGCCGATGCCCAGGCAGTCCGGCGCCGCGTCCGCCACCGCCAGGTCGGCCCAGCCGCGGGCGATGATCGCCCGGCGGCCGTGCGCGCGGGCCGCGGCCAGCATCGCCTCCGCGAGGCCCGCTTCCGCGCTCATGCTGCCGAAGCCGAAGTACACCGGTGGCTCGCCCGCGTCCAGGAACTCCCGCACTTCCTCCGGCAACGGCCGCGAGTCGGGGTGGATCCAGGCACCCGTCTGGACGACGCCCGCCGGGCCGGGCCAGGGAGCCAGTGCGGCGTCGGCGGCGAGCCACGGCCGGTCGGTGAAGACGTGGCTCTGCAGCTCGTCGACCGGCTCGAGCCCGGACGCCACGCGGTGTGCGTTCAGCGTCGGCCCGAACGTCGCGTTCAGGTGCCGGGCGTCCTCGGCCCACTGGGCGCGCGGGGTGTCCGCCGACCGCCACGGCATCGGCGGCGGCGAATGCAACTCCGACGGCAGCGTGATGGGGCAGAAGCTCGCGTAGACGTACGCGAGACCCAGCCGCTCGGCGATCGAGCGGGCGGCGAGCTGCAGGGCGCCGGCGGCCACGATCACGTCGCAGCCCTCGGCCGCCTTCGCGACCGTGACGAACTGGGCGGCGACCGTCTCTTCGGCCAGTTTCCGCAGGTCACCGGCCGCGGGACGGCCCCTCCCGCGCAGCTCGGGCCCGATCGGGGTGACGGCGAACCCGAGCCCGGAAAGCCAGTCGCGGAAGTCGGGCGGCACGCACAGGCGGACGTCCTGGCCGAGCGCCCGCAGCTCCGACGCCAGCGCCAGGACCGGCTGTACCTCGCCCCGCGAACCGATCGTGGACAGCAAGACACGCATGTGGAAATCCCCTCGGGTGGAAGTGAGCCCGAAGTGTGGACCCGCACCGGGGCCTTGCCGCAAGTCCCCCTCTCGGCTATACCTTGGAAGGGGAAGCGGGGATCCCCGCCGCGCGCTCGTCCACAGTGGACAGAACGATCGTCACCCCAGCGTGAAGGGGTCGCGGGTGCCGCCGGACAGCTCGATCCACACCGCCTTGTCGGTCAGGTACTCGTCGATCGCGTGGACGCCGTTCTCCCGCCCCAGCCCCGAATCCTTGACCCCGCCGAACGGCACGGACGGCGCCACGACGCGGTAGGCGTTCACCCACACGGTGCCTGCCTTGAGCTTCGCGGCGACGCGGTGGGCGCGGTGCACGTCCTTCGTCCACACCGCGCCGGCGAGGCCGTAGGGCGTGTCGTTGGCCAGGCGGATCGCCTCGGCCTCGTCGGTGAACGCACACGCGGCCAGCACCGGCCCGAACACTTCCTCGCGGAAGATCGTCGACTCCGGCGTGACGCCGGTGAGCACGGTCGGCTGGACGAACAGCCCGCCCAGCCCGGGGTCGGGCACACCGCCGCAGGCGACGGTCGCGCCCTCGGCCTGCGCGGTTTCCAGGTAGTGCAGCACCTTCGCGTACTGCGGCGCGTTCGCGACCGGGCCCATCTCGGTGGCGGGCGCGGCCGGGTCGCCCAGCTTGATGGCCGACGCGCGCTCGGCGATCAGCCGGATCAGCTCGTCGTGGACGTCGGCGTGCACGATCAGCCGCGAGCCGGCCATGCACGTCTGGCCGGTGGCGGCGAACACGCCGGCGATGACGCCGTTCGCGGCCGCGGCCAGGTCGGCGTCGGGGAACACCACCTGCGGCGACTTGCCGCCCAGCTCCAGCGTCACCTGGTTCAGGTTCGCCGCGGCCGCCACCGCGACGGCCCGGCCGGTGGCGGTCGAGCCGGTGAACGCGACCTTGTCGACGCCCGGGTGCCCGGCGAGCGCCGCGCCCGTCTCGCGGGACAGGCCGGTGACGACGTTGACGACGCCGGGCGGGAACCCGGCCTCGGTGATCAGCTCGGCCAGCCCGAGCGTCGAGACGGGGGCGTGCTCGGACGGCTTCACGACCACCGTGCAGCCGGCGGCCAGCGCGGGCGCGAGCTTCCAGGTGAGCAGCAGCAACGGCGAGTTCCACGGCGTGATGGCCGCGACCACCCCGACCGGCTCGCGGCGGGTGTAGACGAGGTAGTCCGGGTTCGGCGCCGGGATCTGACGGCCTTCGATCTTGTCGGCCAGGCCCGCGTAGTAGTGGTACCAGCCGCCCAAGGCGGTCAGCTGGCCGAGCATCTCGCGGTGGAGCTTGCCGGAGTCGTTCACCTCGAGCCGGGCGAGCCGCTCGGCGTGCTCGCCGATGAGGTCGCCGAGCCGGTGCAGCAACGCGGCCCGCGCGAACCCCGTCATCGCGCCCCACTCGCCGTCGAGCGCCGCGCGGGCCGCGGCGACGGCGTCGTCGACGTCCTCGGGCCCGCCGTCCGGCACGACCGCCCACGGCCGCCCGGTGTAGGGGTTCTGCGACTCGAAGGTGCGCCCGGAGCGGGCGCCGACGGCCTTGCCGTCGATCACCAGGGAGAAGGTCGGTAACTGTGCGCTCATGGGCCCCGTCCTCGTCGACGTCGTGGCGTGCGCTTCCAGCCTGCACCCGGCGAGGTGCCTGACGTAACCTTGGGGGAGGAAACCCGTACCAGGTGGGCAGACCCGGTCGGCAGGAGGCCAAGATGGCACTTCACAGCGTGTTGCTGGACGACGAAGTCATCCTCTCGATCGACGGCGCGTTCGACGTCGTCCTCGCTCCCGGGTACCTCCGCGCGGTCGAAGCGGCCTTCGCCGCCGAAGCCCGCCGCATGGTCGTCGACCTCGCGCTGACGACGGCGGTCGACGCCGTCGCCGCGGCGGCCCTGACGGAGACGGTGGCCGCCTGCGCGTCCCGCGGCACCCACCTCGTGCTCGCGATGCCCGCCGGTGTCGAAGCCGAGGTCACCGACCCGGCGCAGATCAAACCGCTCCTGAACGGTTTCGAACCCTGGCAGGACGCGGGCTAGCGAATCCGAAGATCGTTTCCCGAAGCGCCGGGAAACGATCAAGCGGCCGCGGTTTCGACGTTTTCGATCCCGGTTTCAGGAGACGCCGGTGTGGTCAATTCCTCGGCGAAGATCGCATCGATCTTCCGGCTCGCGGTGCGCAGTTTCGTGACGCTCGCGACGAGCAGCAGCAGGACCGCGATCGGCACCACGAGCAGGACCGGCGGCCGGCCGGCGCCGACGACCACGCCGGCGGAGATCAAGGCCAGGGCCAGGAAAGCCGACCGGGCGACAACCCGCGGCCACGTGGCGCGGGGCTTGGCGTGCCGTCCGCGCGGTGCTCCGAGAACGGGGCGCGCAAGGGCAGCGTGGACACTCATCCGAACCTCCGGAAAGTCGTGAAACCGGCCGGGACGGGGAATTCCCGGTGGTCGTGCCGGCTCGAAACGCGGGGACCGGGTGCGGCCGGCACGCTCGATCAGTCGTGCCGCGGGGCGCCCGGGTTACCGGTCGTTATTGCTTCGAGTCCGAATTCGGAAAAGAGAATTCCGACGTTCTCCATGACTATTCCACGGCCATTCCCGGCGGTAGGGCCGTTGGGCCCTGCTTCACTCGCCGGAGGCCCCGGTTCACGAATCGGTGCCCGGACCCGGGCCCTTGCCCTTCCCCTTGTTGCCGCCGGGCGGCTTCGCGCTCTTCCCGGACTTGCCCTGCTGCTTCCCGGCCTTCTGCGGCTGGACCGGGCTCTGGTGCGTCACGGCGGCCGGCTCCAGGTCCGCCGACTCGGTCACGGCCGGCGCGGCCACCTGCTGCGGCGACGTCGACGGCGCGGCCGGCGGGTGCACCGCCTCGGTGACACCCGGCGCCGGTGACTGGGTGGACGAGCCGGCGCCTTCGGGCGCGGCCAGCAGCACCGCGGCGACCGTGGCGGCGGCCGCGGTGGTCAGGGCGGCGGCGAAGACGGCCCGGAAGTGCCGCGCCGGACGTCCGGCCGGCGCGGCGGTGGGCAGCGTCGCCGGCGGGGTGCTCAGCGATCCCAGCACCTCGGCGGCGGTGGGCCGGTCCGCGGGCTCGCGCTGGGTCATCCGCCGGAGGGTGTGCGCCAGCGACGGCGGCAGGTCCGCCGGGATCCGGGGCGCCCGCGTCAGCCGCGCCATCGCCGCTTCGACCATCGTGCCCTGGTACTCGCGTTCCCCGGTGACGCACTCGAGCAGGATCAGGCCGAGCGCGTAGACGTCGGCGGGCGGTCCGGCGGGCTGGCCGGCGACCTGCTCGGGCGCGAGGTAGGCGGCGGTCCCCGGGATGACACCGGTGCCGGTGATGTGGGTGGTGTCGAGCGCGTGCGCGATGCCGAAGTCGCCGATCAGCGGGCCGTCCGCGCTCAGGAACACGTTGGCCGGCTTGAGATCGCGGTGGACGACCCGCAGCCCGTGCACGTGGGCCAGGCCTTCGGCGAGCCCGGCGGCCAGCGCCGTCACCTCGGCCACGGTCATCGCGCCGCCGAGCAGCCGTTCGGCCAGGTTCTCGCCCTCGACGAGCTGCATCACCAGGAAGGTCCGGCCGTGCTCGGTGCCGCTGTCGTGCAGCGCCACCACGCCGGGGTGGGCGATGCTGCCCTGGATGCTCATCTCGCGCAGCCGGCGGCGCTGGTCCTGCGCCACCGCGCCGCGGTCGTAGATCTTGACGGCGACCGGGCGGTCGAGGTGCAGGTCGTAGCCGCGGTAGACGCGGGCCGTGCCGCCGCTGCCGATCAGCCGGCCGATCTCGTAGCGACCGCCGAGCGTGGTGGGCGGCGGTTCGTCCCCCAGTGCCGGTCGTGGCATGACGGAAAACTCACCGAGTGCGTAGTGCGCACACGTGGGTTCGTCCGCCTCGCTCATCGCCCGGGCACCCCGTCCTGCCGCTTGGTCGGCCACCCCCGCGATGTACCCCGATCCCGTGATCCGGAAACCTGCGAAGATCGCGGGCGGGGTACGCGCGCTCAGCGGCCGTCGAAGGCGTCCACGCCGGTGAGCTGCGCCGACAGCGTCCACAGCCGCTCGGCCTGCGCGGGGTCGACGGCGTAGCGGCGCACACCCGAGGCGGCGAGTCCTTCGGCGTCCTCTGGGGACAGTTCGGCGACGTCACAGTCCTCGAGGTACAGCCCGCCGAGCCCGGCCAGCTGCGGTGACGTCGCGGCCCAGACGGTCGTCGCCGCGCCCTGCTCCGGCGTCTTGAACTCGACGAGCATGGTGCCCGCCTCGTCCATCCAGCCGCGCTCGACCATCTCGGCGCGCGACAGGTGCCGCTGCAGCGGCGTCATGATGCCGCCCGGGTGCAGCGCGAAGGCGTGGACGTCCTTCGCCGCGGCGAGCTTGTCGAGCTGGACGGCGAAGAGCACGTTGGCCGTCTTCGCCTGGCCGTAGGCGGCCCACTTCTCGTAGCCCTCGGTGAACATGACGTCGTCCCAGCGCATCGGCGAGTTGTGGTGGCCGCGGGAGGACAGCGCGACCACGCGGGCGCCGTCGGCGACGGCCGGCCACAGCCGGTTGACCAGGGCGAAGTGGCCGAGGTGGTTGGTGGCGAACTGGGCCTCCCAGCCCGGCCCGACGCGGGTCTCGGGGCACGCCATGATGCCGGCGTTGGTGATGAGCAGGTCGATCCGGCGCCCGGAGGCGAGGAAGCGGTCGGCGAACGCGCGGACGCTGTCGAGGTCACCCAGGTCCAGCTCGTCGACCTCGACGCCGGTCAGTCCTTCGAGGGCCTGCTCGGCGGTCTCGCGGCGGCGGGCCGGGACGACGACGTGGGCGCCGGCGCCGGTGAGCGCGCGGGTCGCCTCCAGGCCGATGCCGGAGTAACCGCCGGTGACGACGGCGAGCTTCCCGGTGAGGTCGATGCCCGCGACGGCTTCCGCGGCGGTGGTGCCGGCGCCGAAGCCCGAGCCGAGCTTGTGCTGTGCGGTGGTCATGGCCTCGACGCTAAGACCTGGAGCGCACTCCAGCGCAAGTCGCGCGTCCCGGGCCGAAAGAGGGGACAATCGACCGCGAGAGGCCCAGCGACGCGAGGAAGGCCGTGATGTCCGACTACTACGGGAACACACCCCAGGACGTCCGCCCGGGGATCGACGCACGCCGGCTGTGGGCCGGTGGCGTGGCGACAGCGGTGGTCGCGGCCCTGGTCGCGGTGGTCGGGCTGCTGATCGCCCGCGGCATCTTCGAGGTCGAAGTGCTGGCCCCAAAAGGGGAAGGCGTCTGGGGCAACGCCAGCACCACGACGTACGCAGTGGTGGCCGCCGCGGTGGCGTTGCTGGCGACCGGGCTGATGCACCTGCTGAGCGTGGCGACGCCGGCGCCGTCCCAGTTCTTCGGCTGGATCATGGTGCTGGTCACGTTGATCGCGGTGGTGCTGCCGCTGACGCTGAGCGTCGCCCCGAGCGCGAAGATCGCGACGGCGGCGATCAACCTGGTGATCGGCCTGGTGATCGCGGCGATCGTGAGCAGCATGGCAGCGAGCGCGCGCACCCTGCACCGGCGCCGCTCGACGGCCCCGCCGGCCCAGGCCGCGCCGCCGGCGGCGCAGCAGCCGCCGCCGACCCGGCAGTGGAACCAGCAGCAGCAGGAGCCGCCGACGACCCGCTACTACGACCGCTGAGCATGGGGCAGCGCAAGACGAACCGCCGCGTGATCGAGCAGTTCCGCGCGGGCGAGGAGGTGGACGGCATGCACCGCGAACGACTCGTGCTCCTGACGACGACGGGCCGCAACTCGGGCAAGCCGCGCACCGTCCCGATGATGTTCCACCGGGACGGTGACCGGCTGCTCGTGGTGGCGTCGAACGTGGGCGCCGCGAAGGACCCCGACTGGTACCAGAACCTGACGGCCGACTCCCGGGTGAAGGTGGAGGTCGACGGCCGCGCGTTCGAGGCCGAAGCCCTGCCGTTGCTGGGCGCGGACTACGTGCGCACGTGGACGGAACTGGAGAAGCACTACCCTTTCCTGGCCGACCACCGGGAGAAGGCGAAGCGGTCGATCCCGATCGTGGAACTGTCCGAAGAGGACTGACGCGCTAGGCCGTCCGGTAGCGCAGCAGCGCGGCGGCCCCGTTCTGCTCGGCCGAGGCCAGCCGGAGGTCACCCGGTGCGGTGAACCACGTGCGGCCGGAGCCGAGCACGAGCGGGAACACGAGCAGGCGGTACTCGTCGACGAGCCCGTGCCCGGCCAGGGTGTGCACGACACTCGTGCTGCCGATGACGATGACGTCGCGCTCTTCGCGCAGCCGCCGGACCTCGTCGAGGAGGTCCCCGGTGAGCAACGCGGAGTTGGCCCAGGCGCCGACGTCGGTGAGCGTGCGCGAGACGACCCGCTTGGGGATCTCGTTCATCCGCGTCGAGAAGTCGTCGGTCCGGGCGGGCCACAGCTTCGAGAACAGTTCCCACGTGCCGCGGCCCAGCAGCAGCGTGCCGGTGTCGAGCAGCGGGCCGAGCTTGAACTTGTCCCCGGCGACGGCTTCCGGGCCGTGCCGGAACGCCCAGCCGCCGCCGGCGGTGCCGCCGGAGCCGTCCGGGTCCTCGACGACCCCGTCGAGGGTGGTGAACTGGATGACGATGACGTCGTTCATGGTGGTCCCTTCGCGAGCGGTGCGGTCGTGGGTACATACCGGCGCCGGCGGCGGAACTCATCGCGATCGGGGGCACAATCTCCGGCGTGGACGCGAGCGAGGACTTCGAGCCGTTCCGGCGTGAGCTGGTGGTGCACTGCTACCGGCTGCTCGGCTCGCTGCACGACGCCGAGGACCTGGCCCAGGAGACGCTCCTGCGCGCGTGGAAGGCCCGGGAGCGCTACGACGAACGCCGCGCGTCCGTGCGCACCTGGCTCTACCGCATCGCGACGAACGTCTGCCTGACCGCGCTCGAGGGCCGGGCCCGCCGGCCGCTGCCGTCCGGGCTCGGCGCCGCGAGCACCGATCCGGGCGCCCCGCTGACGCCGGACTTCGAGGTGCCCTGGCTGCAGCCGCTACCGGGCCGCTACACGGAGGACCCGCAGGCCCGCGCCGGGGTGCGGCTCGCGTTCGTCGCCGCCACGCAGCTGCTCCCGCCCCGCCAGCGGGCGGTTCTCGTGCTGCGGGACGTCCTGCAGTTCAGCGCCGCCGAGGTGGCCACCCAGCTGGACACGTCGGCGGCCGCGGTCAACAGCTCGCTGCAGCGGGCGCGGGCCGCCCTCGCCGCGGCCACGCCCCGGGACCACGAGGTGCGCGAGCCCGGTGACCGGGAGGTCCGGGAGACGGTCGAGCGCTACGTCCGCGCGTTCGAGGCCGCCGACGTCCCGGCCCTGGTCACGCTGTTGGCCGAGGACGCCGTGCTCGAGATGCCGCCGGTCCCGCTCTGGTACGCCGGGCGCGCGGACTACGGCCGGTTCATGGCGCGCGTGTTCGCGATGCGCCCCGGCGGCTGGCGGGCGGTCCCGCTCACGGCGAACGGGCAGCCCGCGCTCGCCGCGTACTGCCCGGACGACGCCGGCGGCCACCGCCTGCACACCCTGCAGGTGCTGACGGTGACGCCGGCCGGGATCACGCACAACGTCGTGTTCCAGGACCCGCGGGCGTTCGCGGCCTTCGGCCTCGCCGCGTCCGTCCCTTGAGGACTACTTGCTCGCCACCTTGCGGTACCGCGCCGTCGCCAGGGGCGCGAACACCGCGATGATCGCCACGCAGCACAGGATCGAGTACAGCGCCGCGTGCTCCGCCGGCCAGCCCGTCGGCGGGACGCCGAAGCGGTTGCCGAACAGGGCGCGCGTCGCGTTGATCACCGCGGTGAACGGGTTCCAGTCGGCGATCGCCCGCAGGAACGGCGGCATCTTGTCCGTCGGCACGAACGCCGACGACACGAAGCTCAGCGGGAACATCCAGATCAGCCCCGCGCTCTGCGCCACCTCGACGCTGCGCGCGGTGAGGCCGATCAGCGCGCCGACCCACGACAGCGCCCACGCGAACATCAGCATCACCAGGTAGCCGAGCACGGCGTCGAGGAAGCTGCCGCGGATCCGCCAGCCGACGATCAGCCCGCACAACGACATCACGACCAGCGCCACCACGCTGACGACGAGGTCCGACGTCGTGCGGCCGAGGACCACCGCGATCCGGGACATCGGCAGCGAGCGGAACCGGTCGATGATGCCCTTCTGCAGGTCGTTGGCGAAGCCGATGACCGTGAACGCCGAGTTGAACGCCACCGTCTGGGCGAAGATCCCGGCGATGAGGAACTCGCGGTAGGCCCCGCCGCCCGCGTCGCCGCCGATCGCGTTGCCGAAGACGTAGGCGAACAGCAGCACGAACATGATCGGCTGCAGCGTCGCGGCCATCAGCCAGTCCGGGTTGCGCCGGACGTTCATCAGGTTGCGCCAGGTGATGACGCCGCCGTCGGAGATGCCTTTCGTGAACGCGTTCACTTCGCGGCCTCCTCTTCGGCGCCGTGCCCGGTCAGGGACAGGAAGACGTCGTCAAGCGTCGGCCGGTGCAGGCCGACGTCCTGGACCGTGACGCCGAGGCCGTCGAGCTGCCGCAGCGCCTCGATGAGCGCCTTGGGCCCGGTGTCGACGAGGATCTCGGCGCGGCGCGTGTGCTCGTCCCCCGACGGCTCGCCGGTGCCGACCGCGCGCAGGACGTCGAGGGTGGCCGGCAGGTCCGCGGCCGCGGCGACGACCAGCTCCAGGCGTTCGCCGCCGATCTGCGCCTTGAGCTCGTCGGCGGTGCCGCGGGCGATCACCCTGCCGTGGTCGATGACGACGATCGAGTCGGCCAGCTGGTCGGCCTCTTCGAGGTACTGGGTGGTCAGCAGCACGGTCGTGCCGTCGGCGACGAGCTCCTTGATCACCGCCCAGGTGTCGAGGCGCCCGCCGGGGTCGAGGCCGGTGGTGGGCTCGTCGAGGACGACGACCGCCGGCTCGGCGACCAGCGCGCCGGCCAGGTCGAGCCGCCGGCGCATGCCGCCGGAGTACCCCTTCGCCGGCCGGTCGGCGGCCTCGGCGAGCTGGAACCGCGCCAGCAGCTCGCGAGCGCGGGCCCGGGCCGCGGGTTTGCGACGGCCGTAGAGCCGCCCGACCATGTAGAGGTTCTCGAAGCCGGTGAGGTTCTCGTCGACGGCCGCGTACTGCCCGGACAGCCCGATCCGCTGCCGCACGGCGTCCGGTTCGGCCAGGACGTCGTGCCCGGCCACCCACGCCTCGCCCGAGTCGGGCCGCAGCAGCGTGGTCAGGATCCGCACGGTGGTGGTCTTGCCGGCGCCGTTCGGCCCGAGCAGGCCGAGCACCCGCCCGGCCGGGATCTCGAGGTCGACGCCGTCGAGCGCGCGGGTCGAACCGTAGGTCTTCACGAGCCCGCGTACCCGGACGGCGATGTCCGGCTCCGGCGGTGACAGGGCCGGCATGGCGGCTCTCCTTCCGACGACACACCGCCAAGCTAGGGCACGTTGCCCCGGTTTTCCTCCGGGATTCTCCCGGAGACGCGTCAGTTCGCCGAGAGCGTCACGGCGAACTCCGGCGGCGTCCGCAGCGACTGGAACACCACGCAGTACCGCTCGGTGAGCTTCTTGAGCGTCGTGAGCTGGCCGGCGTCGGCGTCGGTGTCCAGGGCGAACGACAGCCGGATCGCGCGGAAGCCGACCGGCGCGTCCTTCGCGACGGCGAGGGTGCCGCGGAAGTCGAGGTCGCCTTCGGCGCGGACGCGCCCGCCCCGGACGTCGAGGCCCAGCGACGTCGCCACCGCCCGCAGCGTCACCCCGGCGCACGCGACGAGCGCTTCGAGGAGCATGTCGCCGGAGCAGGCGAGGGTGCCGTCGCCGCCGGTCGCCGGGTGCAGGCCGGCTTCCACGACCGCGCGGCCGGTTTCGACCTTGCAGGAGATGCCGAGGCCGTCGAGTTCGGCGTCGGCGTGCAGGGTGACGAGCGCGCTTTCCGGCGCGTCGCGGTACTTGTCCTTCAGCGGGGCCTGGGTAGCGCGCAGCTCTTCGGTGTCCATGGGCCCGATTGTGCCCGCTCGCCAAGGAAAAGCGAAAAGGCGGGGAGCCCGGATTTCCCGGTCTCCCCGCCTTTTCAGTGCGGATTCAGCTGGTTCAGCTCAGCGTCACCGCGGCGTCGTCGATCACGAACGACGTCTGCAGCGAGCTGTCCTCGGTACCCGTGAACTTCAGCGCGAGGGTCCCGCCGGCGGCCGACGAGACGTCGACCGTCTTGAGAACGTACCCGGAGGCCTTGTTCAGGTTGGAGTAGCTGCCCAGGGTGGTGCTGCCGTTGGTGACGGTCAGCTTGTCGTAGGCGGTGGTGGTGGTCGTTTCCGCCGAGTCGATGTGCAGGTAGAACGTCAGGCTGGCGTGGCACCCGGCCGGGATGCTCACCGACTGCGCGAGCGTGTCGGTGTGCGTGGTGCCGTACCCGTTCAGCCAGGCGTTGTACGTGCCACCGTGGGTGGGCTGCTGCGAGCCGTTCTGCCCGATGACACCGCTGGTCTGCGTCCAGCTGGTGGCGCCGGACTCGAAGCCGCCGTTGGCCAGCTTCTGGCCGGAGCAGCCCGTCGTGGTGCCGACGGTCCAGGAGAACGACGCCGTGCCGGTCTTGTTGGCCGCGTCCTTCGCCGTCACCGTGACGTTCGAGGTGCCCGCGGTGGTCGCGGTGCCCGAGATCGTGCCGGTGGAGGCGTTGATCGACAGGCCGGCCGGGAGGCCGGTGGCGGTCCAGGTGTACGGCGAGGTGCCGCCGCTGGCGGACAGCGGCAGGTTGACCGAACCACCGGTCGTGGTGGACTGGTTGCCCGGGTTCGAGACGGTCACGGTGCCGGTCGCGGAGCACGTCGGGTCACCCGACTGCGCCGGCACGGAGATCGCGTCCCACGCCGCCTTGACGGTGTTGAACTCGGTGCAGCTGCCCGGGAAGAGGTTCTTCGCCGCGGTCAGCGTCCAGGTGCGGTACTTCAGGTACGAGCTGCCCGTGGTCTTCAGCAGCATCGCGTTGTAGAAGATCTTCACCGCGTTCTGCACACCGATGCCGGTGATGCTGGTGCTGTTGCACGTGGTGCTGGTCGGCTGCCCGTTGGTCGGGTTGGTGCCTTCGGCCAGCAGGTAGAACCAGTGGTTGCCGGGGCCGGCGGACGCGTGGACCTCACCGTTGGGGACGGAGCTGTCGTAGCAGTTCTTGTCGCCCAGCGCCGACGGGTTGTACATGTTGCGGATCGGGCCGGAGCCGACCAGGTTGACCGACTCGCCGACGAGGAAGTCCGGCACGTCGCCACCCGCGGGCTCGTTGGCGAACCACTCGGTCGAAGCGCCGAAGACGTCCGCGACGAACTCCTGGGTGCCCGAACCGGAAATGCCGCCCGGGGTGTGGTCGTCGACGCCGTGGCCGTGCTCGTGCGCGACGACGTCGATCGAACCGATCCACTGGTTGTTCGTGTTGTGGCCGATCTGGACCTGGGTGCCGTCGTAGTAGGCGTTCTCGTCGTTCAGGCCGACGCGGATCGGCCAGCCGCCGCCGCTGCCGTCGAAGCCGTTGCGGCCCAGCCACTGCGAGAGCATCTTGTTCTCGGTCTGGGCGGCGAAGAGCGCGTCGACGCAGCCGGTCTCGCGGCTGGTGGCGTTGCCGTTGCCCCAGGCGTCGTCCGGACCGCTGAAGGTGGTGTTGTTGGCCGCGTCCTGGCAGGACGTGTTGGTGATGGCCGGGTCCTTCAGGGAGTACGTGCTGCCCGAGTGCGTGGTGTCGAGGTGCACCGGGTTCGGCTTGTTGTACGCGCTGGTGCCGTCACCGTTCATGACGTGTTCCTGCGTGTGCAGCACCTTGCCGGTGGCGGCGTCGACGACGACGTCGAGCCGGCTCGGCCCTTCGGCGTTGCGGCCGACGACCGTGCTCTGCCACGCCAGCGCCGGCGAACCGAGCGCGAAGACGACCTGCTGCGCGGGGCTCACGCTGTCCACGGAGGCCAGCTGCTGCCGGGCAGTGGCCTCGGCCGCGGCCTTGGTCACCTTGCCCGAGGTCGTGGCGAGGTTGATGGTCTGGTCCTGCGCGACGGAGGTGCCGAGCACCTGGCCCGTCGAGTTGGTCGTGACGACGAAGTCGCCGCCGACGACCGGCAGACCCTTGTAGCTGCGCTCGTAGGGGATGTACTGCAGCCCGTTGGTGGAGGAGATCGCTTTCTGGGCCAGGAAAACGTCGTCCGAGCTGGCGTGCAGCGCGGTGGGCCTGCTCGCCACGAGGCCGGCGGCCGCGGTGGCGGCTTGGGCCTGGGCGCTCGGGGCGGCGTTCGGGGTCGCGTTCGGGGCGGGTTGCGCCTGTGCGGTACCGGTGATGCAGAGGGCGCCGATGAGCACGCCGGTTGCTGCCAAGACGACAGGACGTCTCAGTTCCATCGAGGAATCTCCTCCGGGCAGGGTGAACCAGGCCCGGGTTCGAGGCGGGCCCAGATCAGGGGAACGAGAGGTGGTGCTGTGGAACGGAAATCAGAATCCGGTGCTGAGGCCTCGTGAACAAGCGACTAACGTACGGTCTTATTGACATATGGCAATACTTCCCAAAACCGACATTCAACACCTTTGGGATTCTGTCGGGTGATCGTCCACTGAGGACTTCCGGTTGCTCACCGCCGTTCGGGTGATCTTTGCCGCGGCGGAAAATAGAAGGGCCCCCTCGCCGCGGACGGCGAAGGGGCCCTTCTTGGTACGAGTGTGTCAGGCGGTCGTCGCGCGCTTCGGGAGCTTCCAGCCCGGGCGCACGAAGTGGCACGTGTACCCGTTGGGGATGCGCTGGAGGTAGTCCTGGTGCTCCGGCTCGGCCTCCCAGAAATTGCCCACCGGGGCGAGTTCGGTGACGACCTTGCCGGGCCACAGCCCGGACGCGTCGACGTCGGCGATCGTGTCCTCGGCGACCCGCTTCTGCTCGTCGTTCTCGAAGTAGATCGCCGAGCGGTAGCTCACGCCGATGTCGTTGCCCTGGCGGTTCTTCGTGGTCGGGTCGTGCACCTGGAAGAAGAACTCGAGCAGGTCGCGGAACGTGGTCTGCGCGGGGTCGTAGACCACCTCGATGGCCTCGGCGTGCGTGCCGTGGTTGCGGTAGGTGGCGTGCTGGACCTCACCGCCGCTGTAGCCGACCCGGGTCGACAGCACCCCGGGCAGCCGGCGGAACAGCTCCTGCATTCCCCAGAAGCAGCCACCGGCCAGGATGGCCTTCTCGGTTGACGTGGTCACGGCGTCACTCCTTCTCCTCGTGCGGTGCTACCACCGGTACAACTTCTGTGGTCAGCCGATGATTCCACGCGGGGATTACGGAAGCCTGACGTCACCCGGCCTGGAGCTTCGCGAGGGTGAGCACGTCGCCGCCGATGCCCCAGCCGCCGTCGGCGACCTCCTCGACCAGCACCATCGTGGTCGCCCGGGCGCGGTCGCCGTAGATCTCGGCGTAGAGCTCGGTGGTGCGGGTGACGATCTGCTCCTTTTGTGCGGGGGTGAGTGTGCCGGCGGGGACCTTGAAGTTGGCGAACGGCATGTCGGTGTCCTTCGTTATCGTCGCTTACGTGATGACGTAACCGACGTTAACACCTCGGCTGGATCGGCGCTACCATCTGCTTGATAACGACGATACTAGCTGGTAGCGTCGCTGCTGTGGACTTGCGAACGCGGATTCTGGAGGCGGCCGCCGACCTGCTGTCGCGGTCGGCCGAGGCCGACTTCTCGACGCGCGCGGTCTGCGAGGCCGCCGGGGTCGGCGCGCCGGCGCTGTACCGGCAGTTCGGCGACAAAGAGGGCCTGATGGCCGCCGTCGTCGACCACGGGTTCGAGAAGTACCTCGCCGGCAAGCGGGCCGCGCGGCCGTCCGACGACCCGGTGCGCGACCTGCGCGACGGCTGGGAGAACCACGTCGCGTTCGCCGTCGGTAACCCGAACTACTACCGGCTGATGTACTCCGGCCTCTCGACGCCGCCCAACGCCGCGGCCGAGGCGCACGGCCTCCTGCTCGAGGTGCTCGAACGCTGCGCGGCCGCCGGGCGGCTCGCGGTGGCGCCGGCGGTCGCCGCGCAGATGGTGATGGCGGCCAACGCCGGCGTCGCGCTCTCGATGATCACCCGGCCGGCCCTGTACCCGGACACCGGGTTTTCGGTGCGGGTCCGGGAGAGCGTGCTCGCGGGCATCCTGGCCGGCGAACCGGCGGAACCGGCCGGGGGAGTGGCCGCCACGGCGACCACGCTCGGCGCCCAGCTGCGCAAGGACGCCCCGGCGGCCCTGTCCGCGGCCGAGGTGACGCTGCTGCAGGAGTGGCTGGACCGCCTGGCCGAGTGATCCACAATGGACACTCGGCTGGACATTCGAGCGGACACCCGGCCGCCTGGCGGCAGGTGATGCGCCATCCGGGTTGTCTTCGCCGCGTTCCGGGTTTGACGCGGCGACGCCGCGCACGGCGATGCGACCATGGCCCCGGGGCCGGTCTCCGGACCTGCCTGGGGAGGAGGCGCGATGCCGGACATCGCCCCGGAACGCACCAGCGGCGTCCTGGTCGTCGAAGTGCGCGGGGAGCTCGACATCGCGACGGTCGTCCGCTGGACGACGGTGATCGAGGCCGCGATCTGCGAGCTGCCGGGCCCCCACCTGCTGGTCGTCGACCTCGCCGAGCTGGGCTTCCTGTCCGCCCGCGGCGCGGCCGGCCTGCTGGAGGCGTTCGACCTCTGCCGCGACCGGGGCATCGACGGCTGCCTGATCGTCCCCCCGGGCACGGCGGTCAGCCGGGTGGTGCGGTTGTCCGGGCTCGACCGCCGGGTCCCGGTGTACCCGGACCGCCTGGCCGCGATCGCGGCGTCCCAGCCGGTGGAGATGCGCTGGCTGCACGCCCACGCACGCTGACCACCGTCCGTGCCCCGCGCTGTCGCTCGGCCGCCGCTCGCGCTGTCGCGAAGTCCGTGAATGTCGCATCGAGGGACATCACGTCCGTGAATGTGGCATTCACGGACCTGGGCCCGCGCGACGTCAGGCCGGCTCGCGCACCAGCTCGGCCGCCGCCTCGGTGAACGCCCGCACCCGGGCCGTCGTCGCGTCGGCTCGCCAGACCAGGCCCCACTCCAGCCGCGGCGCGTCGCCGAACGGGACGTACGCGAGGTCGGGCCGCGGGTAGTACCGCCGGATGTGGGCGCCCACCGGCAGGACGCCCTCGCCCGCGCCCGCCGACGTCAGCAGCTCCTGCAGGCCCGCGGCCGGCCGGGTCACGGCGGCCGGCGCGTGCTCGTCGAGCCACGGGTCCGGCAGCGCGCAGCGCAGCACCGTCACCCGCGCCAGGTCCGCGGCCGGCACCGACTCCCGCCGGGCGAACGGGTGGCCCGCGGCCACCGCGAGGAAGCGCAGCTCCCGCACCAGCACCGGGCCGGTGACCAGGCCCGGGCCGTCGAGCGGGAGGCCGGCCAGCACGACGTCGACTTCGCCGTCCCGCAGCCACGGCAGCACCTCGGCGGGCCGGACCTCCCGGAACTCGACCCGGCAGCCCGGCTGCCGCCGCCGGAACAGCTCGGCCACCCCGGCCAGCAGCTGCCCGCCCGCCGCGTCGCCGAACGCGACGCGCAGCGTGCCCGTCACCCCGCGCCCGGCCTCGATCGCCTTCCCGAACGCCGCCTCGACCGCCGACCACGCGGGCCCGAGGTCGGCCAGCAGCCGTCGCCCGGCGGGCGTCAGCTCGACCCGGCGGCTGGTCCGCGCGAACAACGGCACGCCGACGTGCCGTTCGAGCTTCCGGATCGTCTGGCTGACCTGCGCGGTCGACACGTGCAGCCGCTCGGCCGTGCGACCGAAGTGCAGCTCCTCGGCGAGCGTCAGGAACGACTCCACCTCACGCCGCTCCGGCGCACCGTTAACCACCACTTCACGATCGTGGCACAAAAGCGCGTTGATCACCCTCGCGAGCAGGACGAGCCTGGAGCGCGTGACCACTTCGTTCCAGGAACTCCACGACAGCGTCGAGATCATCGACGCGCTGTACCGCTTCGGCCTCGGCCAGGACCTCAAGGACCGGGCGCTGTTCGCGTCGTCGTTCGCCGCCGACGCCGAGCTCGACTTCCGGCCGGCGGCCGCGCGGTGGGGTGCGGCGCCGCCGGTGATGACCGGCCGGGACGCCATCGTCGACACGATCCTCGCGCTGTTCGCCGGCCGCGTCGACACGACCCACCAGGTCACCAACCCGCGCGTCACGATCGACGGCGGCACCGCGCACCTGACCGCGCTCGTCGAGGCGCAGCACCTGCTGAGCCCCGACCACGACGTCCACGCGCTGCTGAAGAACCGCTACGACGCCGACCTCGTCCGGGACGGCGACCGCTGGGTGCTGCGCCGCGTCGTCATCGAAAACGCTTGGTACACCGGCGATCCCGCCGCGATCTTCGGCTGAGCCGGGCTACTCGCCGCGCATCGAGCGGCGGATGGCGGCCAGCCTGTCCTTGGCCGCCTGGTCGCGGTCGGCGATCTGCTTGTCCAGGGCCTCGGTCGTGTTCTCGGTCCCCAGCCCGGCCACCTCCTCCGCGCCGAGCGAAGTCGTGTACCGGCCCTCGATCTTGTCCCGCACGAAGTCGAAGCTCGGGACGCCGCCCTCGCTGTAGTCCGGGTCCGGCAGTGGTGGCGCCGGCGACGGCACCGCGAGGGCGGCGGTCGGGGTTTCGTCGACGATCTCGCCGTCCACCACGTTCGGGTCGTCCACGGGCTTGTCGTTCATCGTCGCTCCTCGCCACTGCCGGTCTGCCACCGACCTTAGCGCCGGAGCGGTCAGTCCCGCCGGTGCTTCGCCGGTGGCGCCGCCAGCGTCGCGCGGACCGCCCGCTCGACGAGGATCGGCACGAAGACGTGGATGCGAGCGTCGCCGAACCGCGCGCGTTCGCGCTCGACCAGGTCGTGGACGGACTCCCGGCCGTAGTCGCGGGCCAGCCGGTCCTCGACCACCGACAGCTGCAGGTCCAGCTGCTCGGAAGCGATGGTGTCCAGCGTGGGTGTGCTCATGAAGGGCCTCCCTGCGTCGCGTAAGGGGGGAAGTACCCGGCGAGACGACCACGGGGTGAACTGAAGATGAACGACAGGGGCGCGTCCGGCAGTGGGTAATTCGGCCGTGTGCGGTCGCGGCCGGGTGGTGAATTCTCGACGCGGTAAGTCGCTTGCCGGAGGGAGCAGACCATGAGTGCCGGGGCGTACCACGCCGAGACGACGGAGATGGGGACGGTCGTCAAGGCGGTCGAAGACGTCGGGTCGTCGTTCCTGTCGACCACGCGGGACCTCGAAGGTCTCGTGCTGAACGCCCTGTCGTTCGCCGGGATCGGCAGCGGTGTCGCCGCCGCGAACTCGGCGCTGCACTCGCAGCTCGGCAGCGCGTTGCAGAAGTTCCTCAGCCTGATCGGGAACGTCAACCAGAACGTCCAGACGGCCGCGAACGGCTACAACGCCGCGGACGCCGACGTCGCCCAGGGCTACGGCGGCGGCACGCAGCAGGCCGCGGCCGGCGGTGGCGCCGCGGCGGCGGCCGCGCCGATACCGCAGCTCGACCCGCGTGTCGTCGACTCGATCATGGCGTCCGAGGGCGCCACGGGGGAGCAGGGCGGCGTGCCCGAGGCCTACGGCTTCCGGCAGAACATGCACAACGGCTACGACCAGATCATCGCGGCGCGTGAGCAGTACGGCCAGGGCAGCGCCGAGGAACGCGCCGTCGTCAGCGACCTGATGAGCGCGAACGCCCGCGCGGCCGGTGCGCTCAACTTCACCGACGCCGGCACGCAGGCCGCGATCATGTCCGGCGCTCACATGCGCGGCGCCGGCGGCGTCCGCGCGATCATCAACCACATGGGCGGCGACGACATCGTGCGCAGCTCGAACACGATCAGCGACGCGGCGGTCCAGCACGTCCAGGGCCTCTCGGCGCAGGACTTCCAGCAGGAGTTCCACGACGCGCGCATCGAGTACGACCGCCAGATCTACGGCGGCACGACCACCCACCAGGGCGGGCACACGGCGAACTGGTGGGACCGCTACGGAAACGGGCTGACCCAGCGCTACGACCGCGAGCAGAACGAGTTCCTCGGGTTGTCCCAGCCGCAGAACTGAACCGTTCCAATGATCTTCGGGGTGATTCGAAGATCGGGAAACGGGGCACTTCACCTCCTGTAGCCGAACGACAGCGGGAGGCACACGATGATCCGGAGGATGACCGCGGTACTGGGCGGGATCGCCGCCATGGCGGGCGTGGTGACGCTCGCCGGGACGGCGGAGGCGGCTTCAACGCCGTGCAGTGTCGAAGCGAAAGCCTGCGTCCAACGCAGTACGAACACGGCGTGGTTGACGGACGGCGCCGGGAACGTCACGCACGGCGGGGTCCCGATCACGGTCGGGCTCGCGAAGTACCCGACTCCGCTCGGGACGTTCCACGTGCAGTACAAGGACATCGACCACTACAGCAAGCAGTTCAACGGGCCGATGCCGTATTCGGTGTTCTTCACGAACACCGGGGTCGCGTTCCACCAGGGCAGCCTGAAGGTGAAGTCCCACGGCTGCGTGCACCTTTCGCACGCGGACGCGGTGACCTTCTACAACTCGCTGCACCCGGGTGACGTGGTCCAGGTCGTGGCCTGAGTTATCTGTCCTTTGTGGAGCAGTCCACCGAGGACGGCGCCGAAGACCAAGTGGTCCAGCACCTGCGGAACGCGGGGAAGCGTGCGCACCGCCGGGTAGGCCCTCGCGACGATCCCGAGATCGAGCGCCGCGATGGCCAGCCCGGCCACGGCACCGCGGGTGACGCCGAGCTCATGGCGACGGAAGGCGAAGCTCAGCACGACGGTCCAGAGGGAAGAGATCCCGATGTGCGCGACCAGCCCGGCGGCGACGCCGGGCCGGTCGCGCCGTCCGGGCAGCAAAGTCCCGGCCGCACGCGTCGCGGCGAGGACGTCACCACGCGTCAGCAAGGCATGAGCGGTGGACGGAACCCCGCTCACCACAGCGGCGATCACCCCAGCGCGAATCATGTGGCCAGGTAACCGGCCAGCCTAATCCGCAGCCCGCGAACGTAGGGAAGCGCGATCGTGAACGCGGCCGCGGGGTGGTACCCGGACAGCCGGTCACCGTGCGTACAAGGCCCGGCGAAGTAGACGAAGGCATCTTCGTCGTCGTAGCGCCCGGGAGACCAGCGCGTCGCATCCCCGGCCCGTCGATCCGGGCACTCGGCCCGCGCGGCCCAGTAAGCGCCGAGCTTCATCACCTTGGCCAGCTGAACGGCGAACCCACCGAGATCGGCTTCCGGCAGCCCGAGCCCCCGCCCGCTCCACACCCGGGGCGTGCGGTAGTCGTCACCCACAAGGTGGCCGAAGGTGACCGAGCCGCCCACGCACAGCCGCGTCCAGCGAGCGGATTCCGCTGCCCCAGCGGAAACCCCACGCCGCCCGCCGACGATCTCCAGCGTCATGAGGGAACGATAGTCGATCAACCCGTGATCGACACCGCCGTGAGGGTCGAGCCGGCTGCGCCGCCCGGTCTAGTGACACCCATTCAGAGCCGGATGGGCTTCTTGTTCATGAACTCCTCGATGCCCAGCGGTCCCAGCTCCCGGCCGATGCCCGAGCGCTTGATGCCGCCGAACGGGAGGTCCGCCTCCGAGCCGCCCGACTTGTTCAGGTAGACCATGCCCGCCTCGATGCCGCGGGCTACCCGCGTGGCCCGGGTGCGGTCGGTGCCGAAGACGCTCGCGCCCAGGCCGAACGGCGTGTCGTTCGCCAGGGCGATCGCTTCCTCCTCGGTTTCCGCGCGGAACACCAGGACGACCGGGCCGAAGATCTCTTCGTGGTAGGCGGCCATCTCCGGGGTCACGTCGGTGAGGACCGTGGCCTCCAGGTAGGCGCCCGGGCCGGGGACGCGGTGGCCGCCCGCGCGTAGGGTCGCGCCTTCGCGGATCGCCGTCTGGACCTGGGCGGCGACCTCGTCCGCCGCCGCTGTCGAGGCCAGCGGGGGCAGTGTCGTCGCCGGGTCCGCCGGGTCGCCCGGGACGTAGTACTCCGCGACGCGCTTGGCCAGCCGGTCGACGAACTCGTCGTAGAGCTCGCCCAGCACGATCATCCGCTTGGGCGCGTTGCACGACTGGCCGCAGTTGCGCATCCGGGCGGTCGCGGTGACCTTCACCGTCTCGTCCAAGTCGTCGGTGTCCAGCACGATCAGCGGGTCGGACCCGCCGAGCTCGAGGACGCACTTCTTGAGGTTCCGCCCGGCCTCGGCCGCGACGGAGATCCCGGCCTGCTCGCTGCCCGTCAGCGAGACGCCCTGGATGCGCGGGTCCGCGAGCATCCACGGGACCTGACGGCTGGACGCGAAGACGTTCACGTACGCGTCTTCGGGCACGCCGGCGTCCTGCAGCACCCGCTCGATCGCGGCGGCCGAGCGCGGGCAGATCGACGCGTGCTTGAGCAGGATCGTGTTGCCCAGCACCAGGTTCGGCGCGACGAACCGGGCGACCTGGTAACACGGGAAGTTCCACGGCATGACGCCGAGCAGCGCGCCGATCGGCTCCTTGGTGAGCACGGCCTCGCCGCCGCGGATCGGGAGCGGCTCATCGGCGAGCAGGTCCGGGCCGCGTTCGCCGTAGTACCGGAAGATGTCGACGACGATGCCGATCTCCCCGCGGCCTTCGTTGATCCGCTTCCCCATTTCGAGGGTCATGATCGCGGCCAGCTCGCCGGCGCGTTCGGCGAACAGGTCCGCGGCCCGCAGCACGATCGCGGCCCGCTCGGCGACCGGCCGGCGCCGCCAGGCCCGGTAGCCGCCGTGCACCCGGCCGATCGCGGCGCGGACCTCGTCGTCGGTCGCGTTCGGGATCTCTTCGACCAGCTCACCCGTCGCGGGATCAGTGACTGAGTACATGAGAGCGACGGCCTCCAGCTTCGACGGCAACGCGGTCGAAGCTGAGTATAGCCTACTGAATACTGTATACACTAGCTGTGCCGGTTTTGTCGGACCCCGCGGGCATGATGGCCCGCGTGATCGGAACCTGGCACGGCCTCGTCCTCGACTGTCCCGACCCGGCCGCCCTCGCGGCCTTCTACCAGGAGCTGCTCGGCATGGTTCGCGTGCAGGACGGCGCGGACTTCGTCGTCATCGGTGACGCGCCGGATCGGCCCGGGGTCGCCTTCGCGCGGGTGCCCGGGTCGCGCGCTCCCGCTTGGCCCGACGGGGATCCGCCGCAGCAGATGCACTTCGACGTGCGCGTCGAGGACCTCGACGTCGCCCAGGAGCAGGTGCTGGCGCTCGGGGCGACGCCGCTGAAGGGCGGTGAGCGGTTCCGGGTCTTCGCCGACCCGGCCGGGCACCCGTTCTGCCTCGTCGCCTGGTGATCGCGGTAGAGGGCGGGGAACGGGGCCAAGTCTCACCGTTCCCCGCCCCATCCGGGTTTTACGGGATGATGCCTCGCGACGCCAGCGCGTCCGCCAGGCGCTCGCGCAGTTCCTGCGCCGTGGCCTGGACGTCGATCTCCGCCGGGGGTGAGAGCACCTTCGAGATCACCGTCGACAGGTTCTGGTACGCCGGGGTCAGGGGGCGGACCGCCGCGTCCGTCAGCGCCGCCTGGATGTCGCCCTTCATCGGGTACTGGTCGGCCATCGTCGGGTTTTCCTTCGGGTCACCCGGTTTCGCCGGGTCGAGCGGGGCCGTGTCGCGGTAGATCGACGCCAGGCTCGGCGGGATGCCGTCGACGAGGGCCTGGTACTTCTGGCTCGACGCGTTGCGCAGGCACAGCGCCGCTTCGAACGCTTCCGGCTTGTGCTGCGAGTACGTGCTCACGGCCAGGTTGAAGCCGCCGATGGTGACCCGGCTGGGTTGTCCGGCGACGACCGACGGGTAGCGCGTCCACTTGAAGTGGCTCAGCTCCTGCGGCTTCTCCTTGGCGTAGGAGGCGTACACGAACGGCCAGTTCAGCTCGGTCGCCGCTTGGCCGCGCTGGAACGCCTGGCGGATCTCGTCTTCCTTCTGGTTCGTCAGCGACGGGTCGGTGATCCCCGCGGTGGTCAGCTTCTTGAGCAGCTCGAGGGCCTTCACCGCGCCGTCGTCCATCACCACGGACTTGCCGTCGTCGGACAGGATGTGCCCGCCCGCCGACGCCACCAGCGTGTTGTAGAAGACGACCAGGCCTTCGTACTGCGCGCCGGTGAACACGACCTGGTACGGCTTCCCGGCCGCCTTCAGCTGCTGGGCCTGGTCCATCAGCTGGTCGAACGTCTTGGGCGGCGACGGCGTGATCCGGTCGTCGTACCAGAGCAGCTGCACGTTGGTGTTCTTCGTGGCGCCGTAGAGCTTTCCGTTCCACTTGGCCGTCGCCAGCGGGCCGGGCAGCACGTCCCGGGTGGCGGCCGCGGCGTCGGCGCCGGTCCACTCCTGCGCCCAGCCCGCCTCGGCGAACTCGGGCACCCAGGTGACGTCGAGGCCGAGCACGTCCAGCGAGGTGTCGCCCGCGGCGAGCCGGCGGACCATCTGCTCGCGCTGGCCGTCCGCGCCGCGCGGCAGCTTGTTGTAGACGATCTTGTACCGGCCGCCGGCTTCCTGCGTGCACTTGTCGACCACCGTCTGGAGGTGGTCTTCCGGCGATATGTAGAGGTTGATCGTGAGTCCCGCGGCCCCGGAGCACGCGGCGAGCGCGCTGCTCGCCAGGAGCGCGGCGCCCACGACGGGAAGGATCTGGCGCATGACGGCCTCCTTGCCGGACAGGCCACGCTGATTGCAAGCGCTTGCAGCGATGATTATCCTCGATCGAGGTGGGTGTCAATCCGCCAACCGTGAAGGACCGCAAGCGCTTGCAAGACCCGGGGTGGGGAATGCCGGACAAGCTCGACGACGTCGCCCGGCTCGCCGGGGTGTCGGCGGCGACCGTCTCGCGGGCCTTGCGCGGCGTGCCGGGGGTCGCCGAGCGCACGCGGACGCGGGTGCTGGCCGCCGCCGCGGAGCTCGGTTACGCGATCTCGCCCGCCGCGTCGAGCCTGGCCACCGGCCGCACCGGCACGGTCGGCGTGATCGTGCCCTACGTCGACCGCTGGTACTTCGCGCGCCTCATCGCCGGCGTCGAACGCGTGCTGCGCGAGGCCGGGATCAGCTTGCTGCTCTACAACCTGGGTGACGACACGGGCCGCGCCCGGTTCTTCGCCGGCCTCCCGCTGCGCCGGCGCGTCGACGCGGTGCTCGTGCTGTCGCTCCCGCTCTCGGCGATCGAACGCGAGCTGCTGCTGGGCCTCGACGTCCCGCTCGTCACGATCGGCACCGAAGAGCCCGGCGCGGACTCCGTCGGGATCGACGACCACGGCGCTGCGGTGACCGCGATGCGCCACCTCGTCCAGCTGGGCCACCGCGAAATCGCGTTCATCGGCGAGGACGCGCCGGTGCCGCTCGGGTTCACGACGCCGCTGCGCCGGCTGGCGGCGTACCGCGAGATCTCCCACGCGGTGTGCCGCGAAGACGGCCGTGCGCCGGACGCCGCGTTCGAGACCGGCGGCGGGTTCACCGTCGCCGGCGGGGAACGGGCGATGGGCGCCCTGCTGGGCCTGCCCCGCCGGCCGACCGCGGTGTTCGCCGCGTCGGACGAGATGGCCTTCGGCGCGCTGCGGGCGCTGCGCCGGACCGGGCTGCGGGTGCCGGACGACGTCTCGGTGCTCGGGTTCGACGACCACGACCTGGCCGAGCTGCTCGACCTGAGCACCGTCGCCCAGCCGGTGGCCGAGCTCGGTGCGCGTGCCGGCGAGCGGATCCTGGCGCGATTGTCCGATGGAAAAATTCTGACATCTCCGGCGATCTTGCGGACAAGACTAGTCCTTCGGGGCAGTACCGCCCCGCCGACGACTCGTTGACCTGCGCTTTTTCCGGCGTTGCTCTGTTCGGTCGATTGCGGCCGAGGCGATCAGCGGGTCAAATAATCGCCGACAAGGATTAATCGCAGTGAGGAGCTGGCTGTGCAGTGGGGGTCCGTGCTCGAAGATGGCGGGGCGGGCATGGTCCGTCCGTACTTCCGCACCCATGGCCGGACGCGGCCGACACGGGATCTTCCCGTCGAGACACTGGTCTCGACCACCCCGCGGGGGCGGGCCGTGGTGCGGGGGAGCTCGCGGGAGGAGTCGGAGATCTGCGCGCTGCTCCGGACGTCCCAGTCGGTCGCCGAAGTCGCGGCGCTGCGCCGGATTCCGCTGGGGGTGGCGCGGGTCCTGCTGTCGGATCTCGCCGATCGCGGCCTGGTGGCCGTGCACACCGTCCGGATGACCGCGGGCAACCGGCCGAGCCTGGACCTGATGCACCGCATCCTCCAGGGCCTCAGCGCGTTGTGAACTCCCGGATCAGCCGGGCGAACTCGGCCGGCTGGTCCAAGGGCAGCAGCGTGTAGCTGTCGGCCACTTCGACGAGCTTTCCCTTGGGCAGCAACGCCGCCAGCCGTTTCCCGTGCTCCGGCGGCATCACGCGGTCCTCGCTCGCCCAGACGACGAGCACCGGCCGGTCGAACGCCGGCAGCCGCTCGGTGGGCTCCCGCAGGAAGCCCGGGTCCGCGCCCGCGGCGCGCAGCATGCGGACGGCGTCACGGCGGATTCCCGCGTCCGTCAGGATCGGCCGGACCCAACCCGCCGTGGTCGCGTCACCGCGTTTGGTCAGCCACCCGAACGCGATCGGCAGCCGTCGCACCGCGCGCAGGCGCATCTGCTGCATGAACAGCCCGAACAACCGCGGCGAGAGCTTGCCGGACGTCACGACCGTCTTGCCGGTGAGGCCCGGCGGGAAGTTGTCGAACGCTTCGCACGAGCCGAGCACCACGCGGCTCACGCGCGCCACGCCGTCCGCCATCAGCAGCTGGACCAGCGCGCCGCCGGTGTCGACGCCGACCAGCGTGACGTCCCGCAGGTCCAGCCGCGCGAGGAATTCGCCCAGCAGGCGGGCGATCCCGGGCAGCGACAGGTCCGCGTCCGCGCGCATCGGGTGCCGGTGCGCGCCGAGCGGCAACGTCGGGACGACGCACCGGTGGTCGGCGGCGAGGTCCGCGACCGGGCCGTCCCACAGCGAGCCGTCCATCAGCAGGCCGTGGACCAGGACGACGACCGGGCCCGGCCCGCCGCTGTCGGTGTACTCGACGGTTCCCGCGGACAGTTCGACCTGCATGACGGCCTCCCGGTGACGTCCCCCTGCGCAGAAGTGAACCACGTGGTTCGCAAACTGTCGAGGAACTCAGGAAGCCGCTTCCTCCCGCTCCACCGCACGCAGCAGCGCCTGGAACCCGGCTTCGGCGCCCGAGCCGTCGTCGCTGGTCAGCAGGTCCACCAGGAACCCGCGCAGAGTCGCCAGGATCATCTCCGCGACCTCGAGTTTCCGCTGGTCGGGCCAGTGCGACGGGCAGAACGACACCAGCGCCGGCAGGTACTGCTGCGACGCGCCCCGGCCGAGGGCGGCGTAGCGGCCCGGGTCGTACATCGCCAGGCCCATCGCCTGGTCGAGCACCCGCCGCAGCCGCGACTCCTCGTCGCGGAGGCTGTGCCACGCGGCCCGGACACGGGCGCTGAGCGTGGCCGGCTCGACGGTGATCGCCGCCAGCGCGTTGCCGATCCGGCGGTCCCGCAGGGTGACGACCGCCTGGCGGAGCAGGTCTTCGGTGCCGTCGAAGTGGTAGAGCAACACCTTGTGCGTCGTCCCGGCCGCCCGCGCGGCACGCCGGAGCGAGAAGTCCACGAGGCCGTTCTCGGCGACGTCGTCGGTCACCTTGTCGAGCAGTTCCCGGCGCCGGGCCTCCCCGCGCGGCGAGCCGGCCGACCGGCGGTAGCCCGCCCGGGCCGGTTCGTCCCCGGTAGCGTTGTCCACGGGAGACAGCTTGGCATGCTGCCCCGGAGGGGATTCGCGATGCACGTGCTGGTGACCGGGGGCAATGCCGGCATCGGGTACTTCGCCGCCGAGCAGCTCGCCTCGGCGGGCGCGGAGGTGACCATCGGCAGCCGCGACGCGGCGAAGGCCGACGCGGCGGCCGCCTCGATCCGCTCGCACGTCTCGGGCGCGAAGATCCGCCACGTCCGGCTCGACCTGGCCGACCTCGCGTCGCTCGAACCGGTCGTGAACGCCGTCGGCGCGCTCGACGCCCTCGTCTGCAACGCCGGGGTGATGCTCGACGAGCCGCCGCGGCGCGAGACGGCCGACGGCCACGAAATGATGTTCGGCACCAACCACCTCGGCCACTTCGCCCTCGTGGCGCGGCTGCTGCCGAACCTGGCCCCGGACGGCCGGATCGTCACCACCGGCAGCTTCGCGGCGAAGTCGTCGAGCCTCGACTTCGCCGACCTCCAAAGCGAACGCGACTACCACCCGAAGCACGCGTACGAGCGGTCCAAGCTGGCCCAGATGCTGTTCGCGCTGGAGCTCGACCGGCGGCTGCGGGCCGCGGGTTCGAAGCGGCTCAGCGTCGTCGCGCACCCGGGTGGCGCGCTCGACTCGCTGACGCCGTCGCGGCCGCCGGTGCACGTCCGCACCGCCGGGCAGTGGCTGCGCGGGCTGCCGGCCCGCGCGCTGCTGCAGGGCAAGGACGCCGGCGCGCGCCCCGCCGTCCGCGCGGTGCTCGGCCCGGACGTCGCGGGCGGGCAGCTGTGGGGCCCGCGGACGTTCGGCCTGCGCGGCCGTCCCCGGCTCGAACCCCGCTGGGCGAACCTGACCGAAGATCCTTCAGCGGCGCGGTTGTGGGCGGAAAGCGTCACGCTGACCGGGCTGGAACCGCTGGGGTGACCGTGCGACCTGCACAGCGCTGACGGCCCGGCTGTGCACATCGCACGGTGACGTCTCCGGGAGGGCTGCTTACGGTGCGAGGAACCGTTCCCCAGCCCGGAGAAGGAGGTCGGCGTGGCCTCAACAGTCGGTGTCGACGACTATGCCCTGACCAGAGTGCCGGACCACGCCCGGTACTCGTGGTGGTCGGTCGCGGTCCAGCGGTTCGGCCAGGTGTCCGCCCTGTCCCAGTTCCTGCTCGGAGCCACCGTCGGCTTCGGGATGGGCTTCTGGCAGGCGGTCCTGGCCTTCACCCTCGGGTCGGTCATCCTCGAGCTCATCACCATCCTCGTCGGCGTCATCGGCGTCCGCGAGGGCCTGACGACATCCATGATCGCCCGCTGGACCGGTTTCGGCCGCGGCGGCTCGGCGCTCATCGGGCTCGCCATCGGGATCAGCCTCATCGGCTGGTTCGGCATCCAGTCCGCGGTCTCCGCGCAGGGGCTCGTCGCGCTCATCGGCGGCCTGCCGGAGTGGGGCTGGGCGCTCGTGTTCGGCCTGCTCGTCACCGCGATCGTGGTGCGCGGCTTCCACTCCATGGCCTGGACGGCGTACGTGACCGTCCCGGCGTTCCTGATCCTGGTCGGCTGGTCGGTCGTCTCGGAGCTGACCCGCCACGACCTCGGCTCGCTCGTCTCCTCGGCCCCGCCCGGGCCGTCGCTGAGCCTGTTGCAGGGCACCACCCTGGTGGCGGGCGGCTTCATCGTCGGCGCCGTCATCACCCCGGACATGACCCGCTTCAACCGGTCCACTTCGGACGTCGTCAAGCAGACGCTCGTCGGGATCACCCTCGGCGAGTACGTGATCGGCCTGTCCGGTGTGCTGCTCGCGCACGCCATCGGCACGGCCGGGATCACCACGATCGTGACGTCGTCGGTCGGCTGGGTCGGGCTGCTGATCGTCATCGCGGGCACGATGAAGATCAACGACTGGAACCTGTACTCCTCCGGCCTCGGTGTCGTGAACTTCATCGGCACGGTGTCCGGCCGCAAGGCCCACCGCGGGCTCGTCACGGCGGTGCTCGGCCTGGCCGGCAGCGTGCTCGCCGCGGCCGGGATCCTGGCGAAGTTCACCGACTTCCTCACCGTGCTGGGCGTAGCGTTCCCGCCGATCGCCGGGATCATGGTCGCCGAGTACTTCGTGGTCAAGAAGTGGCGCGGGGACCTGGAAAGCGCCCGCGCCCGCGGCACCGTGCCCGACGACGCGCCGCTGTGGGTGCCCGCGACGCTCGTCGTCTGGGTCGCCGCGGCGCTCTTCGGCGAGTTCGTCGAATGGGGCCTGCCGAGCATCAACTCGCTCGTCGTGGCCTTCGTCCTGTACGTCGTCGCGGGGAAGCTCGGCCTGGTAAGGGGGTTCGGCAGCAGCCGGACCGCCGAGGCCGCTCCCGCCGTCCAGACAGCCTAAGGAGAATCCCTGTGCGCATCGGCATCGACGTCGGCGGCACCAACACGGACGCCGTCCTGCTCGACGGCCGGCAGGTGCTCGCCTCGGTCAAGACCAGCACGACCGCGGACGTCACCTCGGGCATCGTCGCCGCGATCGACGGCCTGCAGCGGCAACGCGCGTTCGACCCGGCGGCGGTGCGGGCGGTGATGATCGGTACCACGCACTTCATCAACGCCCTGGTGGAGGCGCACCGGCTCGCGCCGACCGCGGCCGTGCGGCTCAGCCTGCCGGCCGGCGCGTCGCTGCCGCCGATGGTCGACTGGCCGCAGCGGCTCGTCGACGCCGTGTCGGGGCGCAGCTACCTGGTCCACGGCGGACACGAGTTCGACGGCCGCCACATCGCGGAGCTCGACGAGAGCGAGCTGCGCAAGGCCGCCGACGACATGGGGGCGGCCGGGGTGCGCAGCGTCGCGATCACCTCGGTCTTCTCCCCGGTCAACGCCGAGTTCGAGACGCGCGCGGCGGAGATCATCAGCGCGCAGCTGCCGGACGTCGCGATCTCGCTGTCCCACGAGATCGGCCGGATCGGTTTGCTGGAACGGGAAAACGCGACGGTGATCAACGCGGCGCTGCGCGAGCTGGCCGCCCACATCGTCGACGGCTTGGCCGCGTCGGTCACCGGCGCGGGCATCACCGCGCCGCTGTACCTGAGCCAGAACGACGGCACGCTGATGGACGTCGACTTCGCCCGCCGCTACCCGGTGGCGACGTTCGCGTCGGGGCCGACGAACTCGATGCGCGGCGCCGCCGTGCTGTCCGGTTTGGACACCTGCGCGGTGGTCGACGTCGGCGGCACGACGTCGGACGTCGGTGTCCTGCGGCAAGGCTTTCCGCGGGAGGCGACGACGGACGTCAGCGTCGCCGGGATCCGGACCAACTTCCGGATGCCGGACGTCCTGTCGATCGGGCTCGGCGGCGGCAGCCGGGTGCGCGGGAACGTCACGGTCGGCCCGGACTCGGTCGGCTACGAGCTGACGTCGAAGGCCCTGGTCTTCGGCGGGGACACGCTCACCGCGACCGACATCGCGGTCGCCGCGGGCCGCGCGGACATCGGGGACGCGTCGCTGGTCGCGCACCTGGACCGATCGCTGGTGCGTTCCGCGCTGGAGAAGATCGCCGCCGAGGTGTCCGATGTGGTCGAACGGATGCGGACGTCCGCCGAGCCGTTGCCGGTGGTCGCGGTCGGCGGCGGCTCGGTGCTGCTGCCGGCCGAGCTGGCCGGGTGCGGCGAGGTGCACCGGCCGGAGAACTACGCCGTGGCCAACGCCATCGGCGCGGCCATCGCGCAGATCGGCGGCGAGGTCGACCGCGTCTACGTGATCGAGCCCGGCCGTCGGGAGTCCGTTGTGGACGAAGCAAAGCAGGAGGCGATCGACCGGGCGGTCGCCGCGGGCGCGTCGCCGGCGTCGGTCGGCATCGTCGACTTCGACGAAGTGCCCATCCCGTACTTGCCCGGCAACGCCACGCGCATCCGCGTCAAGGCCGTCGGCGACCTGCAGCTGGGGGCGTGATGCGCGAGATCACTCTCACCGATCTGGCCGACATCGCGCGTGGCGCGGCGATCCTCGGCACCGGTGGCGGGGGCGACCCGTACATCGGCCGGCTGCTGGTCACCGCGGCGATCCGGGCGGACGGCCCGGTGCCGCTGGTTCCCCTGGCCGAGTTGGACGACGACGCCGTCGTGCTGCCCGTGGCGATGATGGGCGCGCCGACGGTCATGGTCGAGAAACTGCCGTCGGCCGAGCAGGTCGGCCTCGCCGCGCGGACGCTCGCCGGGTACCTCGGCAAGGAGCTGACGCACATCGCGTGCGCCGAGGCGGGCGGTGTCAACTCGCTGATCCCGGTCGTCGCGGCCGCGCAGCTGGGCCTGCCGCTGGTCGACGCCGACGGCATGGGCCGCGCGTTCCCGGAGCTGCAGATGGTACTTCCCACACTGTATGGAATCCGTGCGACGCCGATGTCCATTGCCGACGAAAAGGGCAACCGCGGAGTATTGGATACCGTCGACAATCACTGGGCCGAGCGGCTGGCCCGGTCGGCGACCATCGACATGGGCTGCTCGGCGATGATCAGCAACTACGCCATGTCCGGCGCGCAGGCCCGGGAGGCGCTGGTGCCGGGCACGCTCAGCCTGTGCGCCGAACTGGGGGCGCTGGTGCGCGCGGCTCGGGAGGCGCACGTGGATCCTGTATCCCGGGTCGTCGACCGGCTCGGTGGCCGGCGGCTGTTCAGCGGCAAGGTCGTCGACGTCGCCCGCCGGACGGTCACCGGCTTCGCCCGCGGCGAGGCCCGGCTGTCCGGAATGGACGGCGACACCGGCGCGGAACTGGTGCTGCGGTTCCAGAACGAGCACCTGGTCGCCGAGCGCGACGGCGTCGTCGAGGCCTCGGTGCCCGACCTGATCTGCACGCTGGAACGCGAGTCCGGCGAGGCCGTGACGACCGAAGGCCTGCGGTACGGCCAGCGCGTCACGGTCATCGCCGCGCCCGCCGACCCGCGCTGGCACACCCCGGAAGGCCTCGCGCTGGCCGGGCCGCGGTACTTCGGCTACGACATCGACCCGATCGGGGTGGCCGGGTGAGCTGGACCCTGACCGAGGAGGACCTGCCCGACCTCGCCCGCGGCGCCGCCGTGCTCGGCACCGGCGGGGGCGGCGACCCGTACGTCGGGCGGCTGCTGGTACGTGAGGCGATCCGCGCGCACGGGCCGGTCACCGTCCTCGACCCGTCCGAAGTGGACGACGACGCCCTGGTCATCCCGACCGCGCAGATGGGCGCGCCGACCGTGGTGCACGAGAAGCTGCCGAGCGGCGGCGAGCCCGTGCTGGCGTTGCGGACGCTGGAGAAGCACCTCGGCCGGCGCGCCGACGCGACCATGCCGATCGAGTGCGGCGGGATCAACTCGATGATCCCGCTGCTCGTCGGCGCACGGCTCGGGCTGCCCGTGGTCGACGCCGACGGCATGGGCCGCGCGTTCCCCGAGCTGCAGATGGAGACGTTCGGCGTCTACGGCGTCCCGGGATCGCCGATGGCCATCGGCGGCGAGCGCGGCGAGACGGCGGTGATCGACACCGGCCCCGACAACCGGCGGATGGAGTGGCTGGCGCGCGGTGTGACCGTCCGGCTCGGCGGTGTCGCGCACATCGCCGAGTACGCGATGAGCGGCGCCGACGTCAAGCGGACGGTCGTACCCCGGACGTTGTCGCTGGCGTTGACCGTGGGCCGGACGATCCGGGAAGCGCGTGACCGCAACGAAGACCCGGTGTCGCGGCTGGCCACCGCGCTGGTCGAGACGCCGTACCGGCACCTGCGTGTGCTGTTCCGCGGCAAGGTGTCCGATGTGGAGCGTCGGACCGAGGAAGGCTTCGCGCGGGGACGCGCGGCAGCGGTGTCGTTCGACGGCGCGCACAAGCTGGAGATCCTGTTCCAGAACGAGAACCTCCTGGCCACCGTGGACGGTGAGGTGCGGTGCGTGGTGCCGGACCTGATCTGCGTGCTGGAGGCGTCGACGGCCGAGCCGATCACCACCGAGACCCTGCGGTACGGCCAGCGCGTCACGGTGGTCGGCATCTCGACGCCGCCGCTGATGCGCACGCCCGAAGCCCTGGACACGTTCGGCCCGGGCGCGTTCGGGCTGCCCCACCCCTTCACCCCCGTCGAGGAGATCGCGTGAGCACGCTGGAAGACCGGACCGTCGTCATCATCGGCGGCGGTTCGGGCATCGGCTTGGAGGTCGCCCGGCGAGCGGCTCTCGACGGGGCCAAGGTGCACCTCGGCGGGCGCACGCCGGGGAAACTGGCCGACGCGGCGTCGGCGATCGGGGCCACCTGGCAGGCCGTCGACAGCACCGACCAGGACTCGCTGGCCGCGTTCTTCGGCGCACTCGACCGCGTGGACCACCTGTTCACGCCCGGCGCGTCCTATGTGGTCGGACCGCTGCGCGAGCTGAGCGACGAGGACGCGGCGAGCCCGTTCGAGACGAAGTTCTGGGGCCAGTACCACGCCGTCAAGCACGCGGCGTCTCGGCTGGCCCCCGACGGGTCGATCGTGCTGATGTCCGGCGCGGCGAGCGTCCGGCCGCCGGGCGCGGCGCCCGCGTACGTCGCCTGCAACGCGGCGATCGAAGGCCTCGGGCGCGGGCTCGCGGTGGAGCTGGCACCGGTCCGGGTGAACGTCGTCGCCCCGGGCACGATCGACGGCAACCTCTGGGCCGGACGGCCGGCGGCGGTGCGGGAGGCGAGCTTCGCGCAGTACTCGCGCGACACGCTGCTGCACCGCGTCGGCCGCGAGTCCGAAGTGGCCGACGCGGTGCTGTACCTGTTCGGCAACAGCTACACGACCGGGTCGACGCTGTATCCCGACGGTGGCTACGCGCTGCGTTGACCTCGGCTAATGTGGTCGTCCATGCGCATCACGGCCGGTGACGTGCCCGCTCTCGAACGCGGCGCCGCCCTGCTCGGGTCCGGCGGTGGCGGCGACACCGCCACCGCCGCCGTGCTGCTGCGGCGGCAGCTCGAACGCGGGCACGAGCCGCTCGTGCGGCCGGTCGCCGACCTGCCGCCGGCGGCCCGCGTGGTCCCGGTCGGCGTGGTCGGCGCGACGGCGGCGTTCACCGAGAAACTGCCGGGCGGCGACGAGTTCGCGGCCGCGGTGGCGGCGGTCGAACGCTGGACCGGCGAGCGCGCCGACGCGGTGATGTCCATCGAGATCGGCGGCCTCAACGGCCTGATGCCGCTGGTGGTGGCCGGCGAGCTGGGGTTGTCCTACGTGGACGCCGACCTGTCCGGCCGCGGCCTGCCCCGGCTGGACCAGCTGGCGGTCGCCGCGACCGGCCGCGGCATCGCCCCCGCCGCACTGGCCGAACCGGGCGGCCAGGTCATGCTGCTGGCGGCCGGCTCGGACGCGATGGTCGAGCGCGGCGCCCGGGCGTTCGTCGCCAGTTCGGGCGGCTGGGCGGCGTTCGCACTGGCCCCCGTCCCGGCCGGCGAGCTGGCCGCGTGCTCGGTACCGGGCACGACGAGCGCCGCACTGGCGCTGGGCCGCCGGGTGCTGGCGCTGGGGGAGAGCCCGCCCCGCGCCGCCTTGGCCGCCGCCCTACGCGGCTCGGTCCTGGCCCGCGGCCGGGTCCTGGAGGTAGCGCGGCACGTCGGCCGGAGCAGTCCCGGGTTCGGCCGCGGCAGCGTCACACTGGCCGACCACGACGACGGCTCGCTGCTGAGGCTGGAGATGGAGAACGAGTACCTGCTGGCCCTGCGCGACGGCGCCCCGGCGGCGTCCACCCCGGACGTCCTGTCGGTACTGGACCACCGAACGGGCATCCCGGTGACGTGCGACGCCATCCGAACCGGAGTGGAGGTAGACGTGGTGAGGCTGGCGGCAGCCCCCTTCTGGACCGACCCACGAAGGCTGCCGGTACTGCAACCAAGGGCATACGGCATCGACTGCGACCCGGTGGGCGTCGGATGAGCCCGCGGGTGCCGGCGTCGCCGGGCTGTGCCGACCTGCGGCGGTTGGTGCGGTCGGGCGGGTGCGGGATTGATTGTGGTGCGGTGAGCCTGCGGCGGGTGACGGTGTCGCCGAGCCGGACCGGCCAGCAGCAGTGGCAGCCGTGTGGGTGCCAAGCGCAGGCGAGCCGATGAGTCTGCGGCGGGTGCTCGCCTCGCCCGGCTGGGCGGAGCACGTCCGGCTGGTCGCCGGGGCCGCCGGGCTCGACCGTCCACTCGCGACGGTTCAGGCCACTTTGGACGCTTCCCACGATCCGGTGCCCGATGAGCTGGTCGTCGTCGTGCGGCCGGTCGCCGGGACCGATTGGCAGATCGATGCCCTGCTGCGGCGGTGTGCCGATGCCGGGGCCACCGGGGTGCTGCTGCCGGGCGTCGAACCGCTCGCCGCGTCGCGGTTGCTGGCCGATCGGCTGGCCGTGCCGCTGCTGAACACCCGTGCGTCGCCGCTGGATCTGGTCGTCGAGGCGCGGTTGCTGCTCGCGGCGCCGGAGCTGGCGCGGGCCGACCTCGTCCTGGCCACGCATCGCGCCCTCGGGGACCGGCCGCGGGCGCCCGAGGAGGTCGTCGCGGTGTTGCGGCGGCTGCTGCGGTCGCCGGTCGCGGTGCTCGACGATCGCGGCGTGCCCCTCGCCGGCGAACTCAGCGAAGCCGGGCGTGTCCGGCTCGGCGAACCCGTGCCGCAGCGGATCGCCCTCGACGACGGCGTGCTGCTCGCGCACCCCGCGCTGGCCGTGTGGCTGGCCGTCGAGCTGCGGGGCACCGAGGCCGCCCGCGCGGACGTCGTCCCGCCCGCCCTCGCCGTCGCGGCCGGGGCGGTGCAGCGCTGGCTGCTCGCCAACCGCCTCGAACTGGAACGCGACGCGCGCTCGCGCACGGCGTTGCTCGGTGACCTGCTGCGCCTCGACACCGAACCGGGCGCGGACCTGCGCCGCCGCGTCGCCGACGCGGGCTGGCGGCTCGGCGGCTGGCACGTCGGGCTGCACATCGGCGTCCCCGCGTCGGTCGACACCGTCGCGCGCACGCAGGAGGTCGTGCGGGCGCTGCGCGCGGAGGACGTCGACGCGGTGGTGGTCGAGCACGGCGACGGCTGGACCGGCTGGGTCACCTTCGACCAGGAGCCGACGGCCGAGCGGGTGCGCTCCCTGGCGAGCCGCCTGCAGGCCGCGCACCGGGCGTTGCGGCTGGGCGCGCACATGGGCGTCGGGCGGCCGCACCCGCGTCCGGACGGCCTGGCCGCGACGGTCGCCGAGGCGAGCGACGCCGCCCGCCTGGCCGCGACCCGGCCCGAGACGGGCCACTTCCTGCACGTCGACCAGCTCGGCATGGCCCAGCTGCTGCTCGAATGGACCCGCACGGACACGTTCGAACCCGCGGCCCGCGCACTGGTCGCGCCCCTGCGCGAGGTGCCCGGGGACCTGGTGCGGACGCTGGCGTCCTATTTGGACGCGGAGTCGTCGATCGCGGAGACGGCGACCGTGCTCGGCGTGCACCGCAACACGGTGGCGGCGCGGATCGCGCGGATCGAGCAGCTGCTGGGCGTCGACCTGTCCCGGCCCGACGAACGGCTGGCGCTGCACCTGGCGTCGCGAGCGGTGATCCTGTCCGACCCGTGACCGGCGGGGTGCGCCGGTCACGGGTGGGGACTAGTCGTCGTCTCCGCCGCCGGTGACGTTCCCGATGCTGGCGGGCACGCCCTTGATCATGTCGACGACGGTCTTGCCGGCCAGGCCCGACTTGCCGAACCACGGGTCGGTCATGACCTTGATCGCCGACTCGAACTTCTCGGCGGCGGCCGGGCTGTTGAAGAGCTTGCCCAGCTCGTGCACGGAGAGGTTGCTGATCTTGTCGAACTTCTGCATGATCTCCGGCGTCACACCGTCCACCTTGGACAGCTTGTCCTTGATGACGTCGGTCATCTGGTCGGTGAACGGCTTGTGCGGCTTGGGCTCCGGCGCCGGAGTGGCCGGCGGGTTGCCGGCGTCGTCCGGCTTCGGCGGCGCGGGCTCCGGCTTGGGCGGCGCCGGTTCGGGCTTCGGTTCCGGAGTGGCCGAAGACGGCTTGGGGTCGGGCTCGGGCTTGGGTTCCGGCTTGGGCGGCGCCGGTTCCGGGGTCGCCGAGGACGACGGCGCGGGCTCCGGCTTCGGCTCGGGCGTGGGTTCGGGCTTCGGCTCGGGTTTCGGTTCCGGCTGGGGTTCGGGCGTGGCCGAGGACGGCTTGGGTTCCGGTTCGGGCTTCGGCTCCGGCTTGGGTTCCGGCTTCGGCTCCGGGGTCGCCGAGGAGGACGGCGCGGGCTCGGGCTTCGGCTCCGGTACGGGCTCGGGCTTCGGCTCGGGCGTGGGTTCCGGCTTGGGTTCCGGTGTGGCCGACGACGGTTTGGGTTCCGGTTCGGGAGTAGCGGACGACGGCTTGGGCTCAGGCTCGGGAGTCGCCGACGACGGCTTGGGCTCGGGAGTCGCCGAGGACGACGGTGCGGGCTCCGGCTTGGGCTCGGGCTTCGGTTCCGGCTTGGGGTCGGGTTTCGGCTCGGGCTTGGGTTCCGGCGTGGCCGAAGACGGCTTCGGTTCCGGGGTCGCGTCCGGCTTCGGCAACGGCGTCGCGGGCGGCTTCGGGGTGGGTGTCGGCGTCAGGCTGCTCGTCGGGGGCTTCGCGCCGGCCAGCTCGTCACCCGCCTTGCCCATCTTCGCCAGCGACGCCACCAGGTCGCCCAGCTTCTTGGCCAGCTCGATGAGCTTCGTGCCGATCTTGCCCAGTGCCGTGGCCACCGTGCCGATCGTCGTGCCGACGAACAGCGCGATCGACGCGCCGAACGTCACCGGGGCCAGCGCCGCCGCGATCAGGGCGCCCTTGATGATCGTCGCCAGGAGCATTGCGATCAGGTCGCGGAAGATGCCGCGGAACGCGCCGACGATGCCGCCGGCGATCTTCATGTTCTTGCCGGCCTGGTCCAGGTACCAGCCCAGGGAGCCGAGCTGCTCGGTGACCGCGTCCATGTCCTTCTTGAACGCGTCGGCCGCCTTGCCGGACCAGTCCTTCATCAGCGTTTCGATCGCCGTCTGGTGGTCCTGCGACCACTGCTCCAGCTTCTTCTTCTCGGCCGTGAGCGCCTCGCTGGCCGCCGCGATGCCGATCGGGTCGCCCATCAGGATGTCCAGCGGCCACCGCAGGATCGTGATGTGCTCGATGAGCCAGCCGATCCCGGCGGTCAGCAGGCTGCCGATCGGGTCCAGCACGAGACCGATGGTCTCCAGCGCCATGCCCGCCGAGCCGATGCCGATCGCGACCTTGTCGTTGTCCTTGACGGCCTTGTCCAGGCCCACCGCCGCCTCGAAGAACCCGGCCCCGGCCGACGCGTTGTCACTGTTGAAGAGCTCGCCGCCGTGGAGGCTGACGTCCTTGCTCTTGTAGTCGTCGGCCACTATTCGAACCTCACGATCGAGTCGACGGCGTCCTGTTCACCGGACTTGTACCGCTTCGCGGCCTCGGTGACCTTGTCCGCGAACTCGCCGATGGTCTTCGCGTAGTCCCCGAACTGGTGGTGCGCTTTGTCGGTCCACGTGCTCGCGCCCGCGGCCATCAGCTGGCACGCCGGGTTGATGCCGAACATGCCGGGGTCGCAGGTCATGCCGCCGACCAGGTCCCCGGTGCTCTTGAGGTTGCTCTCGAGTTCGTCGAGGTGCTGGGCGAACTTCGCCAGCGGCTCGGAGTCGACCCGGAACCCGCCGCCGCTCACCAGGGGTTCGATTCGTCGTCGAAGGTGTCGTCGCCCGCGGGACGGCGACGCGGAGCAGGCCCGGCGGCCGGCGGTGGGCCGGTCGGCCGCGGTGGTGGTGGCGGGGTCGCGGCCGGCGGCGGGGTCCGTTCGGGCTCGGCGTTGTCCGGCGCCGCGAAGTCGCCGTCCGGCGGTGGGTCCGGCGGCAGGAAGGACCGGACCATGTCGGTGGACTCGCTGTCGCCGTTGATGGTCGCGAAGGAGTCGGCGACGCTGCGAGCGGTCTGGCGCTGCGCGTCGCGGACCGCGCCCATGATCGCCGCGGTCAGCCGGGCCGGCCCCATCTCGCAGGCCCGGAAGCCGAGCTCGAGGTTCGTCAGGGCGCCGTTGGGGGCGAGGGTCACGGTGACGGCCCCGTCGCGGGTGCGCACGGTGGCCCCGGCAGACGAAAGCGCTTCACTCAGCGCCGCCGCCTTCGCCTGCATGTCCCGGACCTGCCGGTCCAGCAGGAGTTGGAAGTCTTCACCTGGCCCCAGGTTCGGTTGCACGAATTCGACTCCTCGCCATCCGGGGAGGCCGTCTACCAGCGACGACCTGAATTCGGGCAGATTAGCGCACACCGGACGTTCACTCACTGGTAGTCGGGGGTGTGCCTGCTTTTCTCCTCGTTCTTGCCCGGTTGTGCCTCACCCGGTCGGGTTGACCCGGAGCGCGGTCCGGGTTGCACGATCGAGGGCATGACCGAACTCGACCACTACCGGCCCCTGGGCCGCTCCGGGCTGCGGGTCTCGCCGCTCGCCCTGGGCGCGATGACCTTCGGCACCGGCGCCCTCTGCGCCGACGACGACACCGCCCGCAAGATCTTCCGCACCTACGTCGACGGCGGCGGGAACTTCGTCGACACGGCGGACAACTACGGCGACGGCCGCAGCGAGGTGCTCGTCGGCGAGTTCCTGCGCGACACCGCACGCGACGACATCGTGCTCGCCACCAAGTACTCCGGGCCCAAGTTCGCCGACGGCGGCCCGGTGTCGGACCCCCGGCACCGCAGCAACGGGCGCAAGAACATGGTCGCTTCGCTCGAGGCGTCGCTGCGCCGGCTCGGCGTCGACCACGTCGATCTGTACTGGCTGCACGTCTGGGACGGCTCCACCCCGGCGGAAGAGGTGATGGCCGCGTTCGACGATCTGGTGCGGGCCGGGAAGATCCGCGCCGTCGGGCTCAGCGACGTCCCGGCGTGGTACGCGACGAAGGCAGCGATGCTCGGCGGCCCGCCGGTGACGGCGCTGCAGCTGGCCTACTCCTTGATCGAGCGCGCGATCGAGGCCGAATACGTGCCGCTGGCCCAGGAGTTCGGCATCGCGATCCAGCCGTGGGGCGCGATCGGCGGCGGCTTCCTCAGCGGCAAGTACACCCGCGACGGCGAGGGCACCGGCCGCCTCGAAGGCGCCGACGTCCCCGAGCCGCGGTGGGCGATCCTCGACGCCGTCCGCGAGATCGCCACCGAGCTGGACGCGACCCCGGCGCAGGTCGCCCTGCACTGGGTGACGCGCCGGCCCGCGATGCCGGCACCCCTGATCGGCGCCAGGTCGCCGGAGCAGCTGACCGAGAGCCTGGGTGCGCTGACCCTCGACCTGACCGACACCCAGGTGGACCGGCTGACGGAGGTGAGTGCGACGCCATTGCCGTTCCCGCACGGCATCCTGGCGCAGCTCAACGCGGGCCTGCCGCGCTAACCGTCGTCCGGCCGGTCGCGCTTCTCGTCGCTGTGGTGGCCGGATTGCGGGCCACGCACGAAGGCCGCACAGCGACGGGAATGACCGACACGGCGCGCGGTATGGGCCAACACGATGCCCGGGCTGGGCAACGCGGCGCCGGGACCGGCCCACATGGCGCCCAGGTCGGCCAACATGGCGTGCGGAACGGTCAACACGGCGCCCGGGCCCGGACAACACGGCGACGGGACCCGGCCACCATGGCGCCCGGGTCGGCCAACACGCGACGCGAGGGCAGCTCAACGCGGGCCTGCCGCGCTAACCGTCGCCGCCGTGGCCTCCGTGGTGGTCGTCGGCGACCGACTCCGCGCGGGGTTCGCCGCCGACGCAGGTCACGATCGTCACGTTCTCCGTGCCGCCGTTCTTGAACTTGATCGACGCCGAGGCGGCCGGGCCGCGGGAGACGTCGTCGGTGCGGAAGCCCGGGTCCGGGCTCCACGACCGCAGTGTCACCTGACCGCCCGCGCACTCGGCGACGAGGCTGCCACCCGGGACAGTCAGGCCACGCGGTGCCGGGGCGCTCGAAGACGAAGGAGCGGCGGCGGTGGTCGTGGGCACCACCACCGAAGAGGTGGCCGGCGCGGCCGCGAGCGCGCGGGTGACGTCGTCCTGGGACAGGGGCTGGTTCTGCGGGCCGAGGATGCCCGCGCCGACGACGTCCAGGGCGAACGTGGCGACCGCGGCCGTGGCCCCGGCGGCCAGCAGCCACCCCACCGCGATCAGCACCCCACGTCGTCCCATGTGGTCCACTGTGCCACCCCGAAGGGTTAAGGCACTCCTAACGCGGTCCTACGGTTCGCCACGATCCGGTCGACACGGCCTCGCCGGTATACCGTCCTGCGCATGGCCACGGTGTTGATCGTCGAGGACGACCCGACCATCCGCACAGCGGTGCTCCGCGCGTTGACCGACCGCGGGCACACGGTGACGTCCGCCGCGAACGCGATGACCGGGCTGCAGGCGGCGGTGACCGACCGCCCCGACGTCGTCCTGCTCGACCTCGGGCTGCCCGACCTCGACGGCCGCGAGGTGCTGCGCATGGTGCGGGCGGTCAGCGCGGTGCCGATCATCGTCGTCACCGCGCGCGGCGCGGAGGACGAGATCGTCCGGCTGCTCGACGCCGGCGCCGACGATTACGTCGTGAAACCGTTCGGTGGCGCGCAACTCGACGCCCGGATCCGCGCGGTGCTGCGGCGCAGCGAGCCGGAGGAGACGACGGCCCCGGTCGTCGTCGGCGGGATCTCGGTCGACGCGCGGACGCGGGAGGCGTCACTCGACGGCGTCCCGCTCGACCTCACGCCGCGCGAGTTCGACCTGCTGCACTACCTCGCCGCCCGGGCCGGAACGGTGGTGAGCAAGCGCGAACTGCTGGCCGACGTCTGGAAACTGCCCTACGCGGGCGCGGACAAGACCGTCGACGTCCACCTTTCGTGGCTGCGGCGCAAGCTCGGCGAAACCGCGCAGGAGCCGCGGTACCTGCACACCGTGCGCCGGGTCGGCGTCCGGCTCGCCGAACCGGGGGCCGGGTCGTGAGGAAACGGCTCGCGCTGCTGGTGGCCGTCACGATGAGCCTGGTGCTCGTCGCTTTCCTGGTGCCGCTGGCGATCCTGCTGCAGTCGGTCACCGCCGACCGCGCGGTCACCGCGGCCACGGCGAAGGCGCAGTCGCTCACCTCGCTGGTGGCGACGGCCGACGCGCGCACGCTGCAGCCGGCGATCGACCAGCTCAACACGACCGCGGGCCACCCGGTGACGGTGTTCCTGCCCGACGGCACGGTGCTCGGCGCGCCCGCCGCGCGCACGCCCGGCGTCCAGCTCGCGGCAGTGCAGGGCAGCCTGACGGTCGAGGACGCGGACGGGCGGGAGATCCTGGTCGCCGTCCAGGGCCTGCCGCGGGGGACGGCGGTGGTGCGGGCCTACGTCGACCGGGCGGAGCTGACCCGCGGGCTGGGGTCGGCGTGGCTGGTGCTGGCGGGCCTGGGGGTGTTGCTGCTGGCGCTCGGGGTGTTCGTCGCCGACCGGCTGGCCCGCGCGGTCGTGCGGCCGGTCCACGAGCTCGCCGAGGTGTCCCGCCGGCTCGCCGACGGCGACCTCGACGCGCGGGCGCGCTCCGGCGGGCCCGCGGAGGTGCGGTCGGTGACTTTGGCCTTGAACTCGCTCGCCGCCCGGATCCGGGAGCTGGTCCGGCAGGAACGGGAGGCCGTGGCCGATATTTCGCACCGCCTGCGGACCCCGCTGACCGTGCTGCGGCTGGACGCCGAGTCCCTGCGCGACCCCGAAGAGGCCGAGCGGATCACCGGCCACGCGGAGAGCCTGGAGCGCCAGGTCACCGCCCTCATCGAGCAGGCACGCCACCGCGATTCGGCGCCGGTTTCGTGCGATGCGGCGGAGGTCGTCGTCGAGCGGGCGGCGTTCTGGTCGGTGCTGGCCCAGGACCAGGACCGCGAGGTGCACTTGTACCTCGACCCGGGACCGCTGCCGGTCGCGGTCGGCGCGACGGAGCTCGCCGCGTGCCTGGACGCGTTGCTGGGCAACGTCTTCGCGCACACGCCCGAAGGAACGACGTACACGATCAGCCTCTATCCGAAGCCGGACGGCGCGCGGCTGGAGGTCGAGGACCTGGGCCCGGGGTTCGACGAGGTTCCCCTGCGCGGCCGGAGCGGCGCCGGGTCCACCGGGCTGGGGCTGGACATCGCCCGCCAGACGGCCCGCTCGTCCGGCGGGGAGTTCCACGTGCACCGGGCCATGCCGCACGGCGCGCGGATCGTCCTCGATCTCCGAAGTCCTTAGGAGTTCCTTAAGCTGCCGGAAGCGCGCTGCTATCACTGATCGCGGGATGCTCGGTTTCGTTGTCGGAGAACGAAAAAGGAGCAGCGATGCGCAAGGTACTGGTGTTCGCGGTAGCGGGAGCGGCCCTCACGATCGGCGGGACGACGGCGGCACTGGCGTCGTCGTCGCACCCGGGCACGGACGACGGCGTCCGGCCGTCCACGGTCTCGACGACGTCGGGAACGCCCACGCACAGCGGGGTTTCGGCGACGGCCACGGTGCCGGAGTCATCGGCGACCTCGGTGCCGGGCGCGACGTCCGTTCCGAGCACGTACCCGTCGGCGGACCGGCACGGCGGCCGCACGACCGAGCCCGGTGACGACCGCGGCCGGTCCACTGTGGAGCCGGGTGACGACCACGGCCGGGGTGTGGAGCCGGGTGATGACCACGGTGGGCGCGGTGTGGAGCCGGGTGACGACCACGGCGGCCGGGGTGGCGAGCCGGGTGACGACCACGGTGGTCACCACGAGGCGGGCGACGATCACGGGGGCCGCCGGTGATCCTGGAAAGCCGTGAGAGGCACCTTCATGGCGCAAAGAGCCGTGAAGGTGCCCCTCGTGACACGTGCTGCCGCGTGGTCCGCGCCGCCGCCGGCGGTCAAGCCGTGCGCGTGGTGTCAGGCCGTGGGCGCGCCCGCGGTCACCGGGCCGACGGTCAGGTTGTGCGCTTCGGCGGAGTCGTCCAGCGCGCCCTGGTTCCAGGGCAGGGTGATGGCCGGGTCGAAGGTGTCGCCGCGCGGGGTGGTCGTCGCCGGCGCGGTCACCGTGACGCTCGTGGGCGACACCTGGTTCTCCGGGGCTTCGATGCCGGTCCAGTGCAGCAGCATCGACGCGGGCGCGCCGTCGGCGACGGTGACCGCCGGGGCGTCCGCGGCGGCCGGGTCGGGGGTCACGGTGACGCCGTCGGCGCCGGTCAAGGTGACCGGGAGCGCGCCCGGGAGGGTGCACGATTCGCCGGGCTTCGCGGTGAAGACCAGCGAGGCGTAGCGCTGGCCCGCGCCGGGGTCGCCGGCGACCAGCGTCGTGTCGACCTGGCCGGAGGCGCAGTTGAAGTCGGTCGGCATCGCGGAGGCGGCCCCCGCCCCGGCGACGACAGCGGACGCGGCGGCGCCGGTCACGGCGAGAACGGTCACGGTGCGGCGGATGCTCGGACGAGTGGTCATGAGCTGTACCCCTTCCGGTGTCGGGCGGTTCCGGTGAGTGGTTCACCGAACTCCGCGCTCACTAGGAAAGATGCCCACGACCCGTCCGGGTTAGCTCCAAAGTGGGGTTGCCCGCAGAAAAGCAACCCTGGGTGATCTTGAACGTCTGACTAAACGTGATCCCGTGCGCGACGGCGCTGGCTGTTCACGTGCACCGGCCTGCGGGACCCAGCGAGACGCCGGCGTCGGCGAGACCACACCCACGAACCTCACCCGGCGAGACACGGCGGTCGCCGCGATGGCGCGCACCACGGCGACGGCACGGGTCGGCTCGGCACCAGCCGGTCCGGCTTCGGCGGGCGTGACTCGGTCTCGTTGGCGACGCTGGCGGGCGTGGTCCGGCCCTGTCAATGAAGCTGGCGGGCGCGGTTCAGCCCCGCCGGTGGCGCTGGCGAGCGCTTCGACCGGCGACAGGCCCTTCGCACGTGTGAACGGCAGGCAGACCCCGTCCACACCTTCGGGACGGGGATCGCCGAAACAGCCGGTCCGGACCCGGCCGGTCAGCCTACCGGCACGCCGCGGACCGTGACCGGGCCTCGGGTCGGGTCCAGTTCGGGCGCCTGGTCGACTCCTGCCGGGGTCAAGACATCCAGGGCCTTCGGTGCCGTCACCGGGTCGGCGGTGCACACCGGGGCCGTGCCGCCCGTCGCGCACAGGCCGAACGTGTACTGGCCCGCCGTCGGGGTGAACGGCCTTGCCTGGTCGGGGGAGTTGCCGTCCTGGCCGGTGAGGACCGCCGCGAACGTCCAGCCCGCTCCCGGCGTCCCGAACGCCGACTTCGCCACGCTGACCGTGATGTAGCGCGTCGCCTGCGAAGCCTGGACCGAAGGTGTCGCCAGCGCGGCGCCCGAAGCGTCGACCAGTGACGGGTCGGCGAAGCCTTGGACTTCCAGGCGCCTGCTCCACGCGTCGGCCGGTGCGATCGTGTACGCCCGGCTCGGGAACGGGGCCGCGGTCGAGGTGGTCGTCGCGGCCGGGTCGTGGGCGTAGATCGTCAGCAGCTGGGCGCCCAGCGGTGATCCGAACGTCGGTGTGAGGTCGCGGACCTGGGCGCGGAACACCAGGTTGGTGCCCGAGTCGATGACCTGGAACCGCTGCAGGTCGAACGCGCCCGCGTGGAAGTCCGTCGCGGTCGGGTAGGTGTACGTGCCCGGGCCGTTGTCGTCGCCGTCCGGGTCGGTCTGGTCCAGCAGGACCGTGCCCGTCACGAAGTCCGAGCTGATCGTCCGCTGCGCGTAGCCCGTGCCGGCACCGGTGGCCGTTGCCGTGACGACGTTCGCGCCCAGCGGGGTCGGCACCGTCGCGGCGAAGGTTCCCGTGGCCGAAGCCCGCACCGAGAGCACCGTGGTCGTCCCGGCGTCGGTGGCCGAGACAGCCAGGTCGACCTGGCTGCCCGCAGGCGCGGTGCCGGTCACCGCGGCCGTCGCGGTCGAGACCGACGCCGGTGCGTCCAAGGTGACCGTCAAGGCCGCGGGTGGGGCGTGGGTGACGTACCGGGCGCGGACGTCGGCGGGCTGCTCGGGCAGCTTGCCGTCCGCGACGGCCCGGGCCAGGCGCACCGACTGGGACTGCGCCCAGCTCAGCGGGGCGACCGAGCCGACCGACTGGCCCGGCGTGAACCCGATGGACGCCGTCCGCGGGTCGGTGCCGTACGGCGACGCCGGGACCGCCGGGTTCTCCCAGATCTGCTCGGGGATCAGGCCGGTCCCGCCGGTCTGGGCGCGCATCGCGCGCAGCAACGCGGCCGCGCCCGCGCGGTCGCCGGTCTGGACGGCCTGCTCGCCGCGTTCGCCCGCGAGCACCGGCCAGAGGTGCCCGGACCCGGTGTTGGTCGTCGGCCACGGCGTGCCGGTCGGGGCGCAGTTCGTCGGGTCGGGCTCGTAGCAGTCGCCGTAGCCGTCCTCGCTGCCCGGCGCCGACGTGCCGTAGCGGTACCAGCCCGGCCCGGCCGGGGTGTCCCGCTTGATCACGCGGTCGACGACGGCCAGCGACGCGGTGACGTCGGGGTCGGTCGCCGGCAGCACGCCGAGGCGGGTCAGCTCGAGGAACCCGGCGTCGACGACCGCGCGCTGGTCGGCGTCCACCGAACCGTTGCCGAGGTTGTAGAAGTACTCCGAGTTGGGGTCGCCGTTCTTCGTCAGCCGCAGGAAGTAGCGGCCGCCGTACGGGCCGGTGGACGTCACGGTCCAGCCCTTGATGCTGCGCTGGAACTGGTCGGCGGTGGCCCGGTAGACGCGGGCGCGCGCCGGGTCGCCGTTGTGGTCGGCGATCACGCCGGCCGCGACGAGCCCGGCGATCTCGGCGGCGATCGTCGAGGGGGAGTAGCCGCCCTGCTCTTCCCAGCGCTCGGAGCCGAACGACGGCCCGTGCGCGACGACGAAGTCGGCGGCCGCGCGGATGTGGCCGGTGTAGAGCGTCCGGTCGCGGTCGAGCCCGGCCTGCAGCGCCATCAGGATCGGGTACGCGCTTTCGTCGAGCTGGTCACCGCCGGAGTCGGGGGCCTTCTTGCCGTTGAGCAGGGAGTTGCGCGGGAACCGGCCGTCCGGCTGCTGCTGGCGGGAGAACAGCCAGCGCACGCTCGCCCGCGCCGTGTCGCGGTCGCCCGCCGCGAGCAGGCCGGAGAAGCTTTCGTAGAGGTCGCGGGCGAAGATCTCGCGGTAGGAGCCGAAGTACACGGGCTTGCCGCCGGGCGCGTCGCCCGCGGACACCGCTTGGCCCCACGGGCTGCCGAGCGACGCCACCACCGCGCCCGGGAACGTCTTGTCCTCACTGGCCTTCAGCACGTTGGCCGACTGGTAGTAGGCGTCGGAATCCTTGCCGCGCAACGGGGTCAGCCCGTTGTCGTAGTTCTGCCAGCCGCGCGCGTAGTCGCGGTAGCTCTGGTCGAACGGCGTGCGCAGGCTCGCCCCGGCCGTCGCGACGGCGGCCCGCGCGTCCGTGCCGAAGCCCAGCGCCAGCACGGCCGGGCGGCGCGGGGCCAGGTCCAGCTGCGCGGTCTGCACGACGTTGCCGTTCACCGCCGTCGGCGTCGGGTCGGTGAGCCGGTGGGCGCGGTCCAGCTGGGCCAGCCCGTCACCGGCGGTGCCGGCGAAACCACTGCTGGTGCTCAAGAACCTGCGGTCCGCGCGCAGGGCGGCGGCCAGCGGCGTGCCGTAGTCGCGGGCCGGCGCGCTCGACACGGTGTTCGTGTCGGCGCTGACCAGCGCGGTCGTCGCCGCGTCGACCGTGGCGGTGTCCCCGCCGCCGTTGGTCTCCCCACCACCGCCGTTGCCGTTGACGCTCGCGTCGAACCGCACGTAGACCTTCAGGTCCCGGCCGGAGTCGCGCAGCGGCTCGAGGCGGGTCCGGATCAGCACGCCGGTGCGCGCCGGGTCGGCCAGGTACTCGGTGACCAGCCGGTACTTGCCGCTGCGCGGGGTCGAAGTCACCTCGCAGGCCATCCCGCCCGCGCTGGTCCGGACCGTGTAGGTCATGTCGCGCGCCTGCAGGTCGGTGAAGCTGCGCCCGTCGGTGACGGCGAACTGCAGCGTCTCGACGTTCGTGTTGTCGATCACCGGCGCGTAGACGTCGGAGAGCACGCCGTTCGCGACGGTGAACCACGCCTTGCTGGTCGTGTTCCGCGCGGTGCCCAGGCAGTCCTTGCGGGCCAGGCCGAAGTGCGAGACGGCGCCCGGACCGGGATCGGTGGCCGCCGAGGCGGCGGGCACGGGCAGGAAGGTGGCGGCGGCCAGCACCGCGCAGAGCACCACGGACGACGTCGACCGAGTCATCCGCACATCGGATCACGCCCGTTCGCGCCGCACCAGGGCCGAACGGCCGCCCGGTCGCGGTGACCGTTGGTTGAGAACCCGCACGGGTGGGTAGCAAACCCACAGTCCCCCGAGGAGGTGAATATGGAAGAGCACGGATCGGATGGATGGAACTACCGCGGCACGATCACCCCGCGCACGTTGCCGGGTCTGCGCCGCCATCTCATGTCGTGGCTGCGCAGAAGAGCCGGCGACGAGGTGGGCCGTCAGGCCGACGAGATCGTCCTGGCCTGCTGGGAGGCGATGGCCAACGTGCTGGACCACGCCTACGGGGGCCGGCCCGGCGAGATCGACGTCCGGGCGCGGATCGACGACCGGGTCCTGATCGTCACGATCGCCGACCGGGGCAGCTGGCAGGCCCTGGAGGAGCAGGCCGGCCGCGGCCGCGGGCTGCGGCTGATCCAGGCGCTGGTCGACGGGCTCGACCTGCGCTCGACCGACGACGGCACGGTCATGACGCTGACCTGGCCGTTCCCGGTCCGCCGCAGCGCCTGAGCGGCGGAGGACCGGACGCCGTCAGCCCGGCGTCGCGCCGTCGGACAGCTCGGCGACGAACCGGGCCGCGATGTCCCGCAGCTTCACGTTGGTGCGCTGGGACTCCGTGATGAGGCGTTTCATGGCTTCGTCGGCGGAGATCCGGTGCACGGCCATCAGGATGCCTTTGGCCTGCTCGATCACCGCCCGCGATCTCATCGCGGCCTCGAGCTCGGTGGCCCGCTGCCGGGCCTGGTGGTAGCGCCGCGTGGTGCGCAGGCCGAACGTGACGATCGTGGTGTAGAGCTTCAGCAGCTGGGAGTCGGTCTCGGCGAACCCGTGGTCGCCGAAGCCGAAGAGGTTCAGCGCGCCGCCGAGGTGCTCGTCGACCCGCAGCGGCGCGGCGAGGTAGCTGCCGACGCCGACGCTCCCGGCGTACTCGGTGAACTCCGGCCACACCCGCCCGGCCGTGGCGAGCGGCACCCGGACGATCTCGCCGGACGACGCCGCCTGCAGGCACGGGCCCTCACCGGCCGCGTACTGGACGTGGTCGATGTCGACGGCGCGGTCGTCGGTGGCGGCCGCGGTCGTCGGCTCGCCGTCACGGATCGCGGTGATGCTGGCCATGTCGGCGCCCGGGATGGCCCGGATGGCCTCCGCGCAGACGGCCTGGAGGATCTCTTCGGCGGATTCGGTCTCCAAAGCACCCGTGAGATCCGCCATGGCGGCGGTCAGCTCGTCGAGGTCTTCGGCGGGAATCGGCGCACCGGTCACTGCTCAACTCCGTCCGGGCCGCTGCGGTCAGGTCTCGAACCGCTGCTGCATCAACGGAACGGCGAAACCCTACCCGCGCCGGTCGCGTCCTCCGCAACACTGGGCCCGGTACGGCGGTGGCACCGGCCCGGGCTCGCTGCTGAACACCGTGGGTTGGCTGCCGGGACGCCACCTGGCGACCGCCGGCAGTGCCACCCACACATCCAGCCGTCACTGCCCCACGCGTACCCCAGCGGGCCCGATCCCAACCGGGCTCAGCGGATCGTGACCTCGGCGACCCTGGTGAGCCCCGACACCCGCAGCACCCGTCCGAGCAGCCGCGGGGCCACCAGCCGCAGGTCGTGGGAGCCGGCCCGGTCGAACAGCACCGCGACGCCGGCGCTGTCGAGGTAGGTCACGCCGGTGAGGTCCACCGTGACGGTGCCGCCCGCCGCCAGCTCGCGATCGAGCGCCGAGCCGAACTCGGCGGCGTTGCTCATGTCGATCTCGCCGGTCACGGTGAGTGTCCGGTCTCCCGCGTCATCGGGACCGGGGACCAGGGTGAGTGCCGTCGTCACGAACCGATTCTCCATTCCAAGATGACGGTGGTGCCCTCAGGGTCGTGGCGGACGGTGACCGCGTCGGCCAGCGCCTTCATCATCGGCATGCCGCGCCCGCGCAGCACGTGGTTGTCCGGCGGTGGCTGCTTCCAGTGGCCGCGGTCGGTGATCGTCACGACCAGCCGGGCGCCGCTGAGGCTCGCGGACAGGTGCGGGTTCGCGCCGTCGCCGTCCACGTAGGCGTGTTCGACCGCGTTCGCGCAGGCCTCGCCCGCGGCGACCAGCACGTCCTGCGCGAGGTCCGGGTCGAGCTCCGCGGTGGCCAGCCACGCCCGCAGCCAGTGCCGGGTCGCGGCGAGGCTGTCCGGGTGCGCCGCGAACTCCATCGTCAGCGGCGGCACGGTCCGGCGGTAGAGCAGCAGGGCGACGTCGTCCTCGTAACCGTCGGCCGGGCGCAGCGAGGTCATCAGCGTGCTCGCCAGGTCGGCCAGCTCGGCGTCGTGCGCGCGGTGGGCGACGCCGGTCGCGCGGTCGATGCCGTCGTCGAGCGACTCGCGGCGGCGTTCGACGAGCCCGTCGGTGTAGAGCATGAGCAGCGAGCCGATGGGGACGACCGCCGTGGCTTCGGGCCGGGCTCCGGGGACGCGGACCGCGAGCGGGACGCTGCCGCCCGCGTCGAGGGACTCGGCCGTGCCGTCCGGGTGGATCAGGGTCGCGGGCGGGTGCCCGGCGCTGCTGTAGGTGAGGGTGCCGGTGGCGGGATCGAGGACACCGCAGAACACGGTGGTGCACAAGGCATCCGGCACCTGGGCGGCGAAGCGGTCCAGGGCGGTGAGGGTGTGCGACGGGCTGCTGGCCTCGAGCAGCAACGCCCGGCAGGCGCTGCGCAGCTGGCCCATCACGGCCGCCGCGGGCAGACCGCGGCCGACGCAGTCGCCGACCACGATGCCGATGCGGTCGTCGTCGAGGGTGATCACGTCGTACCAGTCGCCGCCGACCTCCAGGGGCGGGGTCGCCGGTTCGTAGCGCACCGCGAACCCCTCGGGAAGCCGGGCGGGGCCGAGGATCGAGCGTTGCAGCGCGAGGGCGACCTCGCGCTGCCGGTCGTCGCGGTGCGCGCGGCGCAGGGCGTGCGCGAGGGTGCCGGCCAGCAACGCCAGCAGCGTCTGGTCCTCGGTGCCGAGCGGCCGCCCGGCCGCGGGCTCCACCCAGAGCGTCAGCTGCCCGTCGGGGTGGTCGAGGGTGGTGCCGGCGGCCGCGCCCGCCGTCGCCGCGTGCAACGCGGGCAGCGAGCGGATGCGGTCGAGCGTCGCGCGCACGGAGGAGTCGAGGTCGGCCCACCGCCGGTCGCCGGGGTCGGTGGAGGTGAGCCCCGGTTCGCCGATCCGCGGCCAGGTGACGGCCAGCACGCGGTCGGCCCGCCACAGGTCGCGCAGCAGGTCCACGGCGGCGCCGAGCACGGCCGGGACGCCGCTTTCCCCGGTGAGGCGCTGGTTCATCGCCGCGAGCGCGGCTTCCCGCTGCACGGCGTAGCGCTCGGCGGTGACGTCGCGGATCGTGCCGACGAGGCGGCGCCGGCCTTCGTCGTCGTTCAGCTCGTTGTACGCGGTCGCGGCCCAGACCCGGTGGCCGTCGCGGTGCCGCATCGGCAGCACGAAACTGCCGGTGGGCTCGGCCTTGGCCCGGGCGAGGGCGTCGAGCACCAGCCGGTGCCCCTCGGGATCGGTGTCCGCGGCGGGCAGCCAGGGGAACGGCTGGGCATAGGGCAGCCCGTCCGCGCCGTAACCCAGCAGCTCGGTGAACGCGGCGTTGATCTCCACGATCCGCCCGTCCGCGTCGCCGACGAAGAAGCCCTCCTGCAGCGAGTCGATCATCGCCGCGCGCCAGCGCGTGTGCTGCGTCCGCAGCCGGGCCAGCCGGATCGTGGTGCGCACCCGGGCGAGCAGTTCCCGCGCGGAGAACGGCTTCACGAGGTAGTCGTCGGCGCCGGCGGCCAGCCCGTCGACCGCGGCCTCCTGCCCGGCCCGCGCGGAGAGCAGGAGCACCGGGACGGCGGCCGTGCGCGGGTCGCCGCGCAGTTCCGCCAGCAGGGCCAGCCCGTCCAGCCGGGGCATCATCACGTCGCTGATGATCAGGTCCGGCGGGTCGGCGGCCGCGGCGGCGAACGCCTCGACGCCGTCGCGCACCGACGTCACGGCGTACTCGTCGCGCAGCAGCCGGGCGAGGTACTCGCGCATGTCGGTGTTGTCGTCGGCGACCAGCACCCGCGCCCCGGTGAGCCCGGACGGGACGACCTCGGCCGCCGGGCCGTCGTCCGGTCCCGGCAGCCAGCGCAGGGTTTCCGCCACGAACGGCTCGACGGCCTCCGCGGCGATCCCGCCGTGCGCCGGCCCGGTGGCGACCTGCTCGGCGGGCAGGTGCCCGGTGCCCAGCGGCAGCCGGATGCGGAACGTCGTGCCGGCGCCGGGCGTGCTGTCCGCGGTGATGACGCCGCCGTGGATGCCCACCAGCTCGCGCACCAGGGCCAAGCCGATCCCGCTGCCCTCGTTCGACCGCGCCCGCGCCGAGGGGATGCGGTGGAACCGCTCGAACAGCCGGGGCATCTCGGCGGCGGCGATGCCGATGCCCGTGTCGCTCACCCGCACCTCGGCGTGCTCGCCGTCGCGCCCGGCCGACACCCGGACCGTGCCGTCGAAGGTGTACTTGACCGCGTTGGACAGCAGGTTGAGGACGACCTTCTCCCACATCCCGCGGTCGACGTGCACCGGTTCGCCGACGGGCTCGCAGTCGACCTCGAACGCCAGCCCGGCCCGCTCGACGGCGGCGCGGAACACACTCGCCAGCTCCGCGGTGAACTCCGCGAGGTCGACCGGCTCGAAGCGCGCCTGCATCCGGCCCGCCTCGATCCGGGAGAAGTCGAGCAGGTTGTTCACCAGCCGCCCGAGGCGCACGGCGTTGCGGTGGATGACGTCGACCTCTTCGCGCACCGCCTCGCCGGCGCCGGCGAGCGTCTCCCGCAGTTCGGCCGCCGGCCCCAGGATCAGGGTGAGCGGCGTGCGGAACTCGTGGCTGACGTTGGAGAAGAACGTCGTCTTCGCGACGTCCAGGGCGGCCAGCTCCTCGGCGCGCTCCTGCTGCACCTGGTAGGCGACGGCGCCGTTGACCAGCGCCGTGGTCTGCTGGGCGACCAGGCCGAGGAACGTCCGGTAGTTCTCGTCGACGGCGTGCCCGCCGCTCGCCGCGAGCACGATCACCCCGGTGGCCGGGGTGTCCGCGGCGCCGGGCAGCGGCAGCACCATCGCCTCGGCGGGCGCGGTGGACCAGCCGCCCGCCGGCAGCTCGCCGAACTTCCCAGTCAGCCCGGTCACGACACGCGGGACGCCGTCGGCGAGGACCTCCGCCAGCGGCCAGCCCTCCGCGTCCCCGGAGCCGCCGGGCGTCACGGCGGCGAGGGTGAGGTCATCGGTGCCCGGGCGGCGGACGTGGATCGCGGCGTAGGGGACGTCGGCCCCGGCGCGGCCCAGCACGTCGGTCACCAGCTCGCAGGCTTCCGTGACGGTGCGGGCGATCCCGGCTCGCGCGCCCAGCTCGCGCAGCGCGGCGAGCCGGCGCTCGCCGATCACGCGCTCGGTGCTGTCCGTGCAGGCGGTGAACACGGCCTGCACCGCGCCGTTGTCGTCGTGCAGCGGGCTGTAGGAGTACGTCCAGTACGTCTCTTCCCAGTAGCCGTGCCGGTTGACCGGCAGCAGCATGTCCTCGGACCAGGTCGCCTCGCCGGTCTCCATCACCCCGGCCAGCATCGGCCCGATGATGTGCCAGATCTCGGACCAGACCCGTTCACCCGGCTTGTCGAGCGCCGGGTGCTTGGTGCCGAGCAGCGGCAGGTAGGCGTCGTTGTAGAGGAACCGCAGATCCGGTCCCCACCAGACGATCATCGGGAAGCGGGAGGTCAGGCAGATCCGCACCGCCGTCGTCAGGCTCGGCGGCCAGCCCTCCGGCGGGCCCAGCGGCGAGGACGCCCAGTCGAACTCCCGCATCCGCGTCGCCATCCGGCTGGTCCCGGGGATGACGGCACCGGGGCCGGACTCGTCAGCGGCGGTCATCTCTCTCCCGGATCTGGGCTCCGGAAGAAGCCTACCGGGGCGCCGCGGGCCGCGCTGATCCGTGCGGGCTCAGCTCGCCGGGTCGGTCCGCCAGGTCATCGTGATCGTCGTGCCGTCCTCGCGGTGGACCTGGGCGCACTGGTCGGTGAGGCTGTCGATGAGCAGCAGCCCGCGGCCGCGCAACCCGTTGGTGGGCACCGGCGTGCGCCAGTCGCCGTAGTCGGTGACGGTGACGGTCAGCCCGCCCGCGAACGCCTCGGCCCGGACGTCGACGTAGCCGGCTTCCTGGTCGCGGTAGGCGTGTTCGGCGGAGTTGGCCATCGCTTCGTAGCCGGCGAGGACGACGTCCTCCGCGCGTTCGGTGCCCAGGCCGAGCGCGCGCACCCAGCCGGCCAGCGCTTCGCGCAGTTCCGGCAGCCGGTCGGCGAGCGCGACCGTGCGGCGGTGGAACAAGGTCGGGGAGGGAGGTGCGCCCGGGGGGACGGGTTCCGTCATGGGCGGTCCTCTCCGCGGTGACGCACGTGGATCAGCGCGATGTCGTCGTCGTGGCGCCCGTGCGTGAGCTCGCCGACGAGGGTGTCCCACGCCGCTTCGAGGTCGGTCGCGGCCAGCAGGCCCGGGATCCCGGCCAGCAGCCACTCGATGCCCAGGGTGAGGTCGCGGGTGCGGCTCTCGACCAGGCCGTCGGTGTAGAGCACCAGGTCGGTGCCCGGCGGGAACGTGGTGGTGTCTTCGGGGAACGCCGAGCCGACACCCAGCGGCTGCGCCATCGCCTCGCCGAGCTGCTCCACCGGGGCACCGGGCCGGATCAGGATCGCCGGCAGGTGCCCGGCGTTCGCGAAGCTCAGCGTGCCGTCCGGGTGGAGGACCGCGTAGAAGCACGTGACGAAGCTCCCGCCGAACAGCCCGGCGGTCAGCTCGGAGACGTTGCGCAGCACTTCCGACGGCGTCAGCTCCAGCTGCGCGTAACAGCGGATCGCCGTGCGGACCTGGCCCATCACGGTCGCGGCGGTGACGCCGTGGCCGACGACGTCGCCGATCACGAACGCGGTCGCGCCGGAGGGGAGCCGGATCACGTCGAACCAGTCGCCGCCGATCTTCGTCCCGGTGGCCGCGGGCAGGTACCGGGTGAGGACGTCGAGGCCGGGCAGGTCCGGGACGACCGGCAGCATGCTGCGGGACAGCTCGGTGACGAGGGTGCGCTCGCGCTCGTAGAGGCGGGCGTTGTCCAGCGCGATGGCCGTGTAGCCGGCGATGCCCTCGGCGAGGTACTCGTGCCGCTCGGTGAACCGGGCGGAGCCGGGGTGGCCGAAGAAGAACCCGCCCAGCACCTCGCCGGTGGTCGGGCTGATCGCCGAGACCGCCAGGTAGCTGCGCACGGGCAGGTGTCCCTCGGGCATCCCGTGGTGGGGCGCGTTCTGCCCGAACCGCGGGTCCGCGGTGATGTCGGGGCTGCGGACGGTGCCGGTGCCGTCGAAGGTCGGGCCGAACACCGCGGTGTTGCGCGGCATCGGGAACCGCTCGAACGCCGCCCGCGGCACGCCCGAGAGCGTGTAGAGCGTGTACGACTCGCCGACATCGTTGACGAGGTTGTAGAAGAACGCGCCGAAGTCCGCGCCGGTCGCCTTCGTGGCGGCGTCGGTCGCGTCCTGCACGATCCGGCCGAGGTCCAGCTGGGCGGTCAGCCGCCGGCCGACCGAGTGCAGCGCGTCGATCACCGCGGCGTCGCCCTGCAGCCGCGCCACCGTGTCCGCGAGGTCTGCGGTGGCGGCCCGCACGGCGGCGGCGACGGCCTCGGTCACGGCCGGTTCGTCCGCCCCGTCGACGAAGGCCCGGCGCACGGCGTCGAGGACTGCGTCGATGGGGGGCGGGGACATCAGGGACTCAGTGCGTCGGTGAGCGACGGGAAGATGGCGAGCTCGTCGGTCAGCCGCGTCAGCTGCAGCGGGCGCAGCGTGATCCGGCCGTTCGCCACCACGCGCAGCGGGGCGGAGCCGGAGTCGCCGCGGTGCGCCCGCACGAGCTCGGCCATCCCGGCCGAGGCCAGGAAGGTGACGTCGGTCAGGTCGATGACCAGCACCGCCGGTTGCTGCCGGGAAGCGCGGTCGGCGAACTGCCGCAGCTTCGGCGCGAGAGCGAGGTCGAGGGCGCCGCTCACCCGGAGCACCGCCGCGCCGTCGCGGTGCTCCAGGACGACGGTGCCCGCGGCACCCACGTCCGGTTCGGCCATGGTCACCATCCTGCCCGTTCGCGCGCGCGAGGCAAACCCGAGGGTGCTGAAACGGCACAGCCGCGGTGCGGCGGGCATGATTGGTCACGGTTGAGCAGACAGCCTTCGTGATCAAGCGCGCCCGCCGGACGTCCCGGCGGCGCCGCCGAGGGCGGGAGAGACACATGACCGAGAACACCCACACTGAAGGCTCCCCGGCTGCTGTGCCATTCGGCGAGTTCAGGATCGCCCGAATGGAGCAGGACGGCGCGGTGGTGCTCGAGGTCGCCGGGGACGTCGACACGACGACGGCGCCCGCGCTGGTCCAAGCCGCGGACGAAGCGCTCGCCGCGGTGCCGAGACTGCTCGTGGTGGACCTGAGCCGCGTCGAGTTCCTGGCCTCGCCGGGGCTGACCGCGCTGCTGATGATCCACCGCAACTCCGCGGCGGGCACCACCGTGCGGATCGTCGCGACCGGCCGCGCCACCCTGCGCCCGATCCAGCTGACCGGCATCGAGGACAGCCTTTCGCTGTTCCCGACCCGGGAGGCGGCGCTGACGGCTTCCTGAGCCGCCTCAGGCGTGGCGGTGGACCACGAGCAGGGCGACGTCGTCCTGCGCCGGCCGGGAGCCGATCATCGCCGCCATCAGCTGTGCGCACACGCGTTCGGGCTCCCCGGCCCGCACGGTGGCCGCGAGGTCGGTCATGCCGGCGTCCACCGCCCGGTCCCGGCGCTCGACGAGCCCGTCGGTGTAGAACACCAGCACCCCGCCCGGCGGCAGGGCGACGACCGTCGTCCGCCGGTCGGGGTGTCCGATGGTCAGGCCGATCGGCGGGTCCGGCGGCGCCGCGACGAGCGCGCCCGGCTCGCCCGGGCGCGCCAGCACCGGCGGCAGGTGCCCGGCCAGCGACAGCGTCAGCGTCTCCCGCGGCGGATCGATGATCCCGTAGGCGACGGTGGCCATCGCGCCGTGCTCGAAGTGGTTGGCCTTGCGGTCGAGCTTGCCGAGCGTCTCGGCCGGGTCGTCGCAGTCGAGGGCGTAGGCGCGCAGGGCGCTGCGCAGCCGGCCCATGATCACGGCCGCCTCGAGCCCGTGCCCGGAGACGTCGCCCATCACGACGCCGACCCGGTCGCCCGGCAGCGGGAACAGGTCGTACCAGTCGCCGCCGAGCCCGGCGTCCGCGCCGGGCACGTACCGGGCGGCGAAGCCGAGACCGGGCAGTTCGGGCAGCCGGTCCGGCAGCAGGCTGCGCTGCAGGGCCATGGTGGCGGTGCGGTTCTCCTCGAGCGCCTCCACCTGGATCGCCATGGCGAGGCGGTCGGCGAGCAGCTGCAGGGTGCCGACCTCGGCCTCGGAGAACCCGCGCGGCCGCACGGATCCGACGTGCAGGACGCCGACCAGCTCGCTGCCGGTGATCATCGGCACGCCGAGCATGGCGTGCAGGCCGCGTTCCCACAGCAGGGAGTTCACGACGGTGGTCTCGTCGACGTGGTCGAGGGCGACGGGCGTGCGGTCCTGGGCCACCCGCCCGGCGAACCCGGTGCCGACCGGCACACGCACGCCCTGGTGGACCTCTTCCTCGATGCCCGCGGCCGCGATCGCCACGAGCTGCTGCCCGCCCGGCTGGTAGCGCAGCACGGTCGCGGTGTCGACCTTCAGCACCTCGCGGACGCGGTCCAGGGTCGCGGTGAGCAGCTCGGTCAGGCCGAGGTGGCCGGCGGGGGCACCGATGATCGTCTCCAGCAGCTGCAGCCGGTCCTGGGCGTCGAGGCTCCGCGACATGGACCGACCCTAGCCGGACGTTGTTGGCGCGCCTAACCATCCCGGGTTTCGCGGGTGGGTCGCGACGGGTACCAGCCGCGCGTGAAAGTCGACCTGGAATGGGTGGGTGTGCTGCGGCACGGCGAGAGCACCGGGAACGTCGCCCGGGAGGTGGCGGAGACGGCGGGCGCGGACGTGATCGACCTCGCCGAGCGCGACGCCGACGTGCCCCTGACCGGGCCGGGACGGGACCAGGCCGCGGCGGCGGGGGAGCTGCTCGCCGGGCACCGGCCGGACGTCGTGGTCACCTCGACCTACCGCCGCGCCTGGGACACCGCCAAGCTGGCCGCGCCGGCCGGGGTGGCGATCGTGCCCGACGAGCGGCTGCGCGATCGCGAGCTCGGCGTCCTGGATCTGCTGACCTCACACGGCGTCCGCGAGCGCCGGCCCGACGAGGCCCGGCGCAAGCGGCGGCTCGGCCGGTTCTACTACCGGCCTCCGGGCGGCGAGTCCTGGGCGGACGTCGTGCTGCGGGTGCGCTCCCTGCTCGCCGAGCTGAGCGCCGAGCGGCCGGGCGCGCGGGTCCTGCTGAGCGCACACGAGATGACGGTGTTCGCCCTCCGGTACCTGCTGGAGGGCCTGCCGGAACCGGACCTCATGCGCGCGGCCGCCGCCACGGCGGTCCCCAACGGCTCGCTGACGACCTGGGAACGCGACCGCGACGGCGGCTTCACGATGGTGCTGGCGCAGCGGACTTAGCGCTGGGCGGTGGGCCGGACGACGAGCTCGTTGACGTCGACGCCGTCCGGCTGCCCGATGGCGTACGAGATCGCGCCGGCGATGGCGTCCGGCGGCATCGCGTGCGCGCGGTAGGCGACCATCGCCTCCTTCGCGCCCGGCTCGGTGATCGTGTCGGCCAGCTCGGACTCCACGACGCCCGGCGAGATCGTCGTGACGCGCAGGCTCGGGTCGCACTCCAGGCGCAGGCCTTCGGTGATCGCGCGCGCCGCGTACTTCGTGGCGCAGTAGACCGCCGCCGTCGGCACCACCTCGTACGCGCCCGTCGAGGCGATCGTCACGAAGTGGCCGCCGCCTTGCCGCTCGAAGTGGGGCAGCGTCGCGGCGATCCCGTTGAGCAGGCCGCGGACGTTGACGTCGAGCATCCGGTCCCACTCCTCGACGTGCCGGGAATCCAAGCGGGACAACGGCATCACGCCGGCGTTGGCGACGAACACGTCGATCCGGCCGTGGTCGCGCACGGCCGCGTCGGCGAACGCGGCGACGTCGGCGCGGTCGGTGACGTCCAGGCCGTGCACGTCGGCGCGCCCGCCCGCCGCCCGGATCTCCGCGGCGAGGGCGTCGAGGCGGTCCTTCCGCCGGGCCCCGAGCACGACGTGGTGGCCTTCGGCGGCCAGCCGCACGGCGGTGGCGTGGCCGATGCCGCTGCTGGCCCCGGTGATGAGGACGATCTTCACTGACGTTCCTTTCCAGGGTTTTCGGGCAGCACAAAGAGGCTGTCCAATGTGGAATACGCTTAGCGGTTGACGTTCTCCGGCGTGCTTTCGGCGGTCAGGCTGCCCAGCAACGACAACGCCGCCTCCGACGGGCTGCCCGGCTCCGCTTGGTAGACGACCAGCTGCTGCCCGGGCGCGCTGTTCACCGTCAGCGCCTCGTAGCTCAGCGTCAGGTCGCCGACCAGCCGGTGGTGGAACCGCTTGGTCTCGTGGGTCTTCTGCCGGATGTCGTGGCGCGCCCACAGCTTGCGGAACGCCTCGCTTTTGACCGACAGCTCGCCGACCGTCTCGATCAGCCGCGGGTCGTCGGGGTCGATCCCGGCGGCCGCGCGCAGGCCACCGACCGTGTTGGCCGCGACGCGGTCCCAGTCCGGGTAGAACGCGCGGGCGTCCGGGTCGAGGAACACCAGCCGGACCAGGTCGCCGCTGTGGGTGTGGCCGTCGAACAGCGCCCGGCCCAGCGCGTTGTGCGCCAGCACGGTGAGGCACCGGCCGAGGACCACCGCGGGGGTGGCCGGCCAGCCCGCCATCAGCCGGACCAGGTTCGGGCTGACCTGCTCCCGCCGCCGGACGCGCCGGCGGGCCGCCGGGCGGGCCAGCCGGTGCAGGTGGGCGGTGGCGTCGTCGTCGAGCATCAGGGCCCGCGCCAGCGCGTCGAGCACCTGCTCCGACGGGTGCCGCTCCCGGCCCTGCTCCAGCCGGACGTAGTAGTCGGTGCTGACGCCGGCCAGCAGCGCGACCTCTTCCCGGCGCAGGCCCGCGACGCGCCGCCCGCGGCCGCCGGGCATGCCCAGCTCCTCCGGACTGACCTGCGCACGGCGGGCCCGGAGGAACTCCCCGAGTACGTTTCCATCCATGCCCCCGCCGCCACCCTCAACGGAGGAGCTTCGCTCCGCTGGCTTCTCTTCAGCCACGAATCGAGGCTAACCCGGATCAGGCGGGGGTGACTGGCCGCGCCGCACCCACCCTCAGGTGAGGCGGATCGACGTCTCGTCGACGAGGCCGTCGTCCGTCGTCCGCTGCATCGTCGCCCACGCGGTGCGCCCGTCGACGTCCAGCGTCATCACGGCGTTGCCGAAGTGCGGCCCCGAAACGCAGTCCCACGTCAGGTCCGTCGGCCGGACGCCGGAGCGGCGCGCGAGCCACCCCATCAGCCCGGTCAGCCGCCGGGACCAGCCGAGCCGGAACACCCGGTTCATGTACCACGGCACGGTGTTGTGCATCGGCGAGCAGGTGAGCTGGTGCACCGGCGCGGCCGGTTCACGCGGGAACCGGGCCCGCGCGACGTAGGCGTGGTGGACGTCGCCGGAGAGCACGTTGACCGAGGCCGCGCCGTCGTCGGCGACCCGGGCGATGAGCTTCGCCAGCCGGTCGAACGACTCGCGGAACGCCGGCCAGTGCTCGAGGTCGGCGAACTGCCGGAACCACTCGGCGGCCTTGCCGCGCACACCCGGCCGGGTGCACGCGCGTTCGTTGATCGACTGCGCGAAGGACAGCGCGGTCGGCAGCAGCCACGGCAGCGACGTGCCGATCAGCAGGTGGTCGACGTCGCCGCCGGCCTGCTCCTCGATCCAGTGGAACTCGTCCTCGCCGATCATCGACCGCACACCCCCTTCGAGGATGCGCCCGGCCCGCGAGTCGATCACGAGCAGCCGGACCGGGCCGAAGTCGCGCCGGTAGGACCAGCGCGTGCCCTTGGCGCCGTCGGCCTCCCGGTCGGCGCGGTCGGCGAACTCGCGCAGCAGCTCCGCGTTGTCCGTCCCGGACGTGCCGACCTGCTGGAAGAGCTTGTCGCCGGCGAGCTCCTCCGGACCGAGGTTGCCCAGGTGCTGGTAGATCCAGTACGACACCAGCGCGCCGCGGATGCGCTCGGGCCACCACGACGTGGCGGCCATCTCCGCCCGCCAGGCCTGCGAGGTGTTCCAGTCGTCGCGGACGTCGTGGTCGTCGAAGATCATCGACGTCGGCAGCGTGGAGAGCAGCCAGCGCACGGCCGGGTCGGACCAGGCCTCGGAGTAGAGGTGGCAGTACTCCTCGAAGTCGGCCACCTCGGAGCCGGGTGGCTGCGAGGTGTCGCGACGGCTCGCGAGCCACTTCTGCGTGTCGTCGGTGGTTTCGTCGGCGTAGACCTGGTCGCCGAGCAGCACCAGCGACTCCGGCCACTCCTCCTCGGCGAGCTTGGCCATCCGGCGGGCGTACGCGGCGAGCGCGTCCTGCCCGAGGGCGTCCTGCTCGCGCGGCTTGCGGCAGGAGCCGAACACCAGCCGGAACCGGGAGTCCTCGGGGGAGAGCGTGCGGATCCGGCTCGGCGGCAGGTCACCGCCGGGTTCGGGCCAGACGACGTCGCCGTCGAGCCGGACCTCGTACGGCGTGCTCTTCGCCGGTTCGAGGCCGGTGAGCACGACCAGCGCGTAGTGGTGGCCGGAGACCTCGAAGGTCCGGGCGGTCGCGTCGCCGGCGCCGACCTCGCACGGGCCGTCCGTCTCGACCCAGATCGTCGCCGACGTGGCGTCGACGTGCCGGAGGAGCGGGCCCAGCAGCAGCGCGGTCATCCGGCGATCCTCCCAGAACCGCGTCGTCCCGGCCGTCCGGCACGCAGTGGGCGGTGCGAAAGCCCCCGAAACATACCGATAGTCGTTGACCGGTTCCGGGGCGCGACGAACGATCGAGACCGCTGCGCGCCCTGCCCCGGAAAGGAATCCCGAGTGAGAAGACTGCTCACTGTGCTGCTGGCCGCCGTCGTGCCGGTGGTCGCCGCGGTCGTGCTGCTCGTCGCGCAGCCCGCGTCCGCGGCGTCGCTGACCCGCGTGACCGGCTTCGGCACCAACCCCAGCAACCTGAACATGTACACCTACGTCCCGGACCGGGTGGCGGCCAAGCCGGCGCTGCTGGTCGCGATCCACTACTGCACCGGCTCGGCTTCGGCGGTCTTCAACGGCTACGCCCGCGACTACGTCACCGCGGCCGACCAGTACGGGTACGTCATCGTGTTCCCGGAGGCCACCCGCAGCGGCGCCTGCTTCGACGTCTCCTCACCGCAGGCGCTGACCCGCGGCGGCGGCAGCGACCCGGTCGGCATCCTCTCGATGGTCGACTACGCGAAGCAGCACTACAACGTCGACCCTTCCCGGGTCTACGTCACCGGGTTCTCCTCGGGCGCGATGATGACGAACGTGCTCGCCGCGGAGTACCCGGACGTGTTCGCCGCCGGGTCGGCGTTCATGGGCGTGCCCGCCGGCTGCTTCGGCACCACCGACGGGTCGAGCTGGAACTCCCAGTGCGCGAACGGCCAGCTGACGAAGACCGCGCAGCAGTGGGGTGACCAGGCCCGGCAGATGAGCGGCGGGCGCAGCGGCCCGTACCCGCGGATGCAGCTGTGGCACGGCACCGCCGACGACACCCTGCGTTACCCGAACTTCGGCGAAGAGGTCAAGCAGTGGACCAACCTCGCCGGGGTGAGCCAGACGGCGTCGGGCACCGACCAGCCGCAGTCCGGCTGGACCCGTGCCCGCTACGGCGGCACCGGCGTCCAGGCGCCGGTCGAGGCGATCAGCGTCCAGGGCGCCGGGCACGTGCTGCCGCAGAGCGGCATGGTGGGCTACGCGATCGCGTACCTCGGCCTGAACAGCGGCGGCACTACCACGACCACGCCGACCACCCCGACCACTCCCACCACGACGACGTCACCCCCGCCGGCGACGGGCACCACGCTCGGCGGCGCGGCGGCGCGGACCGGCCGGTACTTCGGCACGGCCGTCTCGGCGAGCAGGCTCTCGGACAGCGTCTACACCGGCATCCTGAGCCGTGAATTCAGCATGATCACGCCCGAGAACGAGATGAAGATCGACGCGACCGAGCCGAACCAGGGCCAGTTCTCCTACGGCAACGCCGACCGGATCGTGGCCCAGGCCAGGTCCCAGGGCGCCCAGGTCCGCGGGCACACGCTGGCCTGGTACGGGCAGCAGCCCGGCTGGATGCAGGGCATGGAAGGCTCGTCGCTGCGCTCGGCGATGCTCAACCACGTCACCCAGGTCGCGACGCACTACCGCGGCCAGCTCTACTCGTGGGACGTGGTGAACGAGGCGTTCGCCGACGGCAGTTCCGGCGCCCGCCGCGACTCCAACCTGCAGCGCACCGGCAACGACTGGATCGAGGCGGCGTTCCGCGCCGCCCGGGCGGCCGACCCCGGCGCGAAGCTCTGCTACAACGACTACAACACCGACGACTGGAGCCAGGCGAAGACCCAGGCCGTGTACCGCATGGTGCAGGACTTCAAGTCCCGCGGCGTGCCGATCGACTGCGTCGGCTTCCAGTCGCACTTCAACAGCGCCAGCCCGGTGCCGTCGAACTACCAGACCACGCTGCAGAACTTCGCCGACCTCGGCGTGGACGTCCAGATCACCGAGCTGGACATCGAGGGGTCGGGCACCACGCAGGCGAACAGCTTCCGCACGGTCACGAACGCCTGCCTCGCGGTGGCGCGCTGCAACGGCCTGACCGTGTGGGGCATCCGGGACACCGACTCCTGGCGCGCGTCGGCCACCCCGCTGCTGTTCGACGGCAGCGGGAACAAGAAGGCCGCCTACACCGCGGTCCTCGACGCGCTGAACGGCGGCACCACGACCACGCCGCCGCCCACCACGACCACCCCGCCGCCGACGACCACGACCCCGCCGCCGTCGGGCGGGTGCACCGGGACCTACGCGAAGACGGCGGAGTGGAACGTCGGCTTCAACGGCCAGATCTCGGTGACGGGCTCGAACAACTGGGTGCTCACGATCACCTTCCACGCACCCCAGAAGGTCATCGGCAGCTGGAACTACACCGGCACCTGGGACAGCACCGGCTACGTGCTGACCGCGAAACCCAACGGCAGCGGCAACGTCATCGGGTTCACCGTCGAGCACGGCGGGAACCTGACGGCGCCCACCGTGACCTGCGGGACGTCCTGACGGGTCAGAACAACCGGCCGACCTCGTCCGCGGGCGGCTCCTCCAGGCTCAGGAGGAACCGCTTGCGGGCCAGGCCGCCGGCGTACCCGGTCAGGCTCCCGCTCGTGCCGACCACCCGGTGGCACGGCACGATGACGCTGATCGGGTTCCAGCCGTTGGCGTTGCCGACGGCCTGCGCGGCACCCGGGTCGCCCAGTGCGGCGGCCAGCTGCCCGTAGGTGCGGGTCTCGCCGAACGGGATCTTCGTCAGCAGGTCCCAGACCTGCTTCTCGAACGCGGAACCACGCGGCGCGAGCTCGAGGTCGAACTCGCGCCGCGTGCCCGCGAAGTACTCGCCCAGCTGTGCTTCCACGACCTCGAAGCCGGTCTCGGTGCGCTCCCCGAGGTCGGTCATCCGGGGCGTGCGCAGGTGGCCGTCGAAGTAGAGGCCGAGCAGCGCACCGGCCGCGTCACCGACGAGGGTCAGTGGCCCGATGGGGGAGTCGATGACGGTGTGCCGGACGCTCATGGCGCCAGCTTATCGGCTCAGGAATCGCTGACCTTGACCGACAGCGAGTCGACGCTCATCTCGGCGCCCGGCGTGATGTCCGCACTCGGGGAGGTGCAGCCGCAGACCTTGTTCGGGTAGGAGCCGCCGATCGCGACGTCGAAGATGACGAAGAACCCGTGGTCGACCGCGGCCTTCCAAGTCGCGTCCGACACCTGGTTCTGCTTCACCGAGTAGGTCTGGTTGCCGTCGAGGTAGAACCGCAGCTCTTCCGCGGCGGCGTCGCGGCGGTCCACCACGACCGAGTAGGAGTGGTAGCCGTCCTGGCAGCCCGGGCAGTCCTGCAGGTCGCTCGTGATGCCGTCCGGGTCGTGGCACTCGCCCTGCCACTGTCCACAGTGGAAGGTGGTGGAGTGCTTGCTGAGCGCGTTGACGTCCTCCATGATGTCGAGCTCGCCGATGCTCGGCCAGTTCGTCGCGCCGACCGGCCGCGCGTCGCCGCCCATCGCCCAGAACGCCGGCCAGTAACCGAGCCCGCCGGCGGGGGACGGCTGCTTGAGCGACGCGCTGATCTCCAGCTGTCCACCGGCCGGGGCGGCGAAGTCGGTCCGCTGCGTCTCGATCCGGCCGGAGGTCCAGTTGCCCGCGGCGTCACGCAGCGGCTTGATGGCGAGGTGGCCGGCGCCGTCGTGGTAGACGTTGTCGGTCGAGTCCGTCGCCGTCTCGAGCTCGCCGGTGCCCCAGGCCGCCGCGCCGCCCGGGTAGCCGGTTCCCCTGTCGTAGAGCCAGTCCTGGGTGTTCAGGCCAGTACCGGCCGCGCCGTCGAAGTCGTCCTGGAACACGGTGGTCCAGGTCTCCGCGGCGGACGTCGTCGCGGGGGCGAGGAAGGGCAGTGACAACGTTGCCATCACGGCGGTCAGTCGCAGGAAACGCTTGCTGGGCTGCATGGGGTCCGCTTTCTCTGTGATGAAGCCGGAAAGGGGGTGCGTCCACCTGCGAGGCCGTCCACTGTCACCGACCGTTCGCGGGGAAGTCAAGGCCCCTGCCCGGAATTACCCGCGACCCGGTACCCGGGGGCAGTGCCCGGCCGGGATTGTTTGAAAATTCTCCGCGCGGGGCATCGCGCGCCGGGTGCGAACGGTGGTCTAGACCTACCTTGGAGGGGTTGTCAGGCCCGGCAGGCGGCGTTCATAGTTTGTTGGCGTCCACAACGAATCTGCGAGCGCGGCCTGTGTCTCCATTGTGGAGCACGCCGCGTGTTCTGGTAATCCTCAAAGTGGAGGAATCATGATCTCGCGCCGCTCGTTCCTGAGCCTTTCGGCGGCCACGCTCGCCACCGCCACCGTGCTGCCCCTGGCCCGCACCGCCTACGCCGCGACGCCGTCGACCTTCGGTCTCAAGCTGGTGAACAACTCCGGCTCCGGCACCGTGTACGCCTACGTCACCGGCACGACCCCGGACGGCCGGCTGGTCCTGCTGCGCGCCGACGGCTCGCCGTACTACCCGGACTCGCCCGGCGCCGCGCACACGCCGTTGCCCGAGGACTGCGCCATCCCGGTCGGATCCGGGGCCCAGGTCTCCGTGCCCAAGATGGGCGGCGCGCGGATCTACGTCGTCACGGACGCGAAGCTGGACTTCTTCCTCGACCCGGGGCCGGCCCTGGTGCACCCGAGCTTCCTGAACACCGCTGATCCCAACTTCGAGAAGAACTGGTCGTTCAGCGAGTTCACGTTCAACGACGAGCAGCTGTTCGCCAACATCAGCTACGTCGACTTCGTCGGGATGCCGATGGGCCTGTCGCTCACGACGTCCGGCTCGGGCACGAAAACCGTCAACGGCCTGCCGTCGGGGTCGCTGGACGCGATCTCGTCGGAGCTGACGGCGCTGGGCGGCAACTGGCCGGGGCTGGTGCAGACCGGCGGCGGCGGGAACCTGCGTGCGCTGTCGCCGCACCACCACGCCGACCAGTTCGGCGGGTACCTCGACGGCTACATCGACCAGGTCTGGCAGAAGTACGAGGGCACCGACCTCGTGGTGGACTCGCAGAACCCGGGCCTGGGCACGTTCACCGGCCGCGTCACCGGCGGCCAGCTGGTGCTCGGGGGCGAGTCCTTCGCGAAGCCGGCCACGGCGGACGTCTGGAGCTGCGACAGCGGCCCGTTCGCCATCGCGGCCGGCGCGAGTGACGCGCGCAAGAGCATCATCCCGCGCCTGGCGGCGGCCCTGAACCGGACGACGTTGCTGGACAACGCGAACCAGCCGACGGCGGAGGACCCGGCGAAGTTCTACCTGGGCGACGTCACCAACCACTACGCCCGCATCGTCCACTCGAAACTGCCCGACAACCGGGGCTACGCGTTCCCGTACGACGACGTCAGCCCGGGCCCGGACTTCAGCGGCGCGGTGTTCGCCGGCGACCCGGACGTGCTGACGATCACGGTCGGGGCGACCCATGGCTGAGCCCGTTCAAAAACTGTCGGTGGTGGCGGTTAGCCTCATGGCATGAACACGGACGACGCGACGGTCCCGGCGGACCAGCTCACCAAGGGCCAGTGGTTCTGGCACGAGCCCGCCCCGGGGCTGCCCGCGTGGCAGCTACAGGTGACTTCGGCGGACATCCTGGAGGATTCCGTCGAGATCTTCACCACGGACGAGGAGCGCGAACTGGTGTCGTACCCGCGCAACCGCCTCGTGCGGCTGGCCAGCGCGGCCTGAGGTTCCCTGAAACGCGGTGGGCCTGCTCCGGCTCACCGCGTTTCTCGGCTTTCGAGCCCGCTCATTCGCATTCGATGAGCGATGCCGGAGTGACTGACGGTATTCGGCTGGTGGTCGCCCGTTGCTTCGTCAGCCGTGACGTTCTTTCATCTTGCTCGATTTCCCGAATCGGTCGCCTTCGCGGCCTCATTCGACCCACGCGGGTCAGGCCGCACCCGCGTGCCGCAAGGCGGCCGGGCGCCAGGTCATCCGGACCGTCGTGCCCTGCTCGCCGGTGTCGATGTCGTACTGGTCGGTCACCTTGTCGATCAGCAGCAAGCCCCGGCCGCCCGAGGTGCGCAGGCCCGCGGTGCGGGGTCGGCTCGCGCGGGTCGCCGGGATGCCGCAGCCGGTGTCGGTGACCGTCACGGTCACGGCGTCGCCCACTCGCGCGGCCTGCAGGCGCGCCCAGCCGTGCTTGACCGGGTAGGCGTGGGCCGCGACGTTCGCCAGCGCCTCGTAGGTGGCCAGCGTGATGTCGTGCGTGCTCTCCGGGTCCAGGGGGAGGGCGGCCAGCCAGCGGATGAGCTTGCGGCGCAGGTCGGCGACGTCGTTGGGCAGCGCCGGCGCGAGTTCTTCGAAGGTCGAGCTGACCACGGTCCCGGACCCCGCGGGGAGGCGGTCGGAGGACGTGGACCCGGGTGGGCCGTCGTCGGCGGTTTCGCCGGTGTCGACGTCCGGTTCCGGGGTGTGTCGGTGCACGGTGTGCTCCCATCCGTCGGCCACGGTTCGGCGGGCTTCCCTGGAGTCCTACCCACCGCCACCGGTTCTCACGCATTGTGCTTCGGGGAAAGTCGGGCTACAGTGAAGGTGCTCCTCGCGGACGTCGGCCTCCAGGCCGCCCGGAGGAAGCTCCCGGATCCAGGCCAGCTCGGCCTCTTTCCTTTCCTTTCACGGTCCGCCGCCGTCCGCGCGCCGGCCGTTCCCCGCATTCAGGAGAAAACTATGCCTTTCCACGGAATCCTTGACGTACAAGGAAAATCCGCCTTCGTCCGCGCCGGCTACCGGAGCGCCGACGGCGACGTCACCATCCCGCTTTCCGTCGTCCGCAAGCACAAGCTGCGCACGGGCGACGAAATCACCGGCACCGCCGAGGAAATCATCAGCGTCGACGGCGTCAACCCGGCCACGCGCCGCCCGCACTTCGACGACCTCGTCCCGGTGCACCCCGACGAGCGCCTGCTGCTCGAAACCACCCCGGCACGGGTGCTGACCCGCGTCATCGACCTCGTCACCCCGATCGGCAAGGGCCAGCGCGCGCTGGTCGTCTCGCCACCGAAGGCGGGGAAAACCACGGTGCTGAGCGAAATCGCGCACGGCATCGCCACCAACCACCCGGAGTGCAAGCTCATGGTGCTGCTCGCCGACGAGCGTCCGGAGGAGGTCACCGAACTGCGCCGCACCGTGCGCGGGGAGGTGATCGCGTCCACATTCGACCGGCCGCCGGCCGAGCACGTAGCGATCGCGGAACTGGCGGTCGAGCGCGCCAAGCGCTTGGTGGAGCGCGGCGAAGACGTCGTGCTCCTGCTGGACTCCCTGACCCGCCTGGGCCGCGCGTACAACTTGTCGGCCCGCCCTTCGGGCCGCACCCTCTCCGGAGGCGTCGACGCGGCGGCCCTGCAGCCGATGAAGCGCATCCTGGGCGCCGCAAGGAACGTCGAGGGCGGCGGTTCCCTCACGATCATCGCGACCGCGCTGGTGGAAACCGGTTCACTCGCCGACACGGTGTTCTTCGAGGAGCTGAAGAGCACGGGCAACGCCGAGCTGAAACTGGACCGCCGCACCGCGGAACGCCGAGTCTTCCCGGCGGTAGACCTGGCCGCTTCCGGCACCCGCCGCGAGGAACTGCTGGTGACACCGGAGGAACTGGCCGCAATGCGCGACGTCCGCCGAGCACTGCAGGGCCCGCACGCGGTGGAGCAACTGCTGGACCAGCTACGCAAGACAGGCTCGAACGCCGAGTTCCTGCTACGCGTAACCGGCGCGGCTGCACTGCCCCAGGCCGCCTGAGCCCACTCGGCCACAGTGCCGTTCGGTTGCAGTGCCCGCGCAGCTGCTGCGCGCCCTGCTCAGCCGGGCCAGTTCGGTTCGTGCCGCTATAGCCAGCCCGGCCAGATATCCGGCCGGTCGTTGAACCCGCTGCCGAGTGCCGACCGACCCAATCGCTGGCCGGCTCAAGCGCTCGCGCCGCCCGATCGGGCCAGTTCGGTCCGCCGCCGAGTGTCGGCCGACCCAAGGCGCCAGCCGACCCAGCTCCGGCCAGCCCAAGCGCTCGTCCGCCAGCCGCCAGCCGCCGGGTACCGGTCAGCCGCCGCAGCCAGGTGCCGCTTCGGCCGCCGTCGCACCTCAGCCGATGCCTGTCTGCGCAACCGCCGCGGACACGCTCAAGCCCCGTAGCCGCCGCCGGTCCACGCCGCCGCCCCGGACACGCTCAAGCGCCGCGGCCGGTGGTCTGCTGCAGCTCGTCGATGCGCCTCGATGCCTCGGCCTTCGTCAGGTCTTCGGGCACCTCCTGCCCCGCCTCCTGGGCGAGCGTCTGCAGGTAGGACTTCTGCGGCCCGGTCATCGGCTCGTCGCCGGTGGTCCAGTCGCTCGGGTCCTTCTCCGGGTTGGGTTCCGGCTGTTCGGTCATCACCACTCCATTCGAACGTCTGTTCGCCTGGGTCCGACTGTAACCCAGAGCCCCGACAATTTCCGTGCACGTCCCCGCGGAGGAGTTTCCCCGCGAACCCTTCCCGGAAACGCGAAATCCGTCCACCGCGGTGTGAAGACCACTGTGGACGGATTCGCGAAACGTCAGGCCGTCGGGCGGGTCGCTCCGGCGTACTCGCTCATCAGCGGGGAGATCTTGACCACGTCACCACTGGTGGGGGCGTGGACCATCTTTCCGTCGCCGATGTACATCCCGATGTGCGACACCGGGGAGTAGTAGGCGACCAGGTCGCCCGGCTGCAGCTGGTCGCGCGAGACCGACGTGCCGAAGCCCGCCTGTGCCGCCGAGTTGCGCGGCAGGGTGATGCCGGCCTGCTTGTAGGCCCACTGCATCAGGCCCGAGCAGTCGAACGTGCTCGGTCCGGTCGCGCCCCAGACGTAGGCGCTGCCGAGCTTGCTCAGCGCCGCGTTGACCGCGGTCTGGGCGGCCCCGGTCGCCGCCTTGACGGTGGGGGCCTTGCCGCCCGTGTCCTTCTGTGCGGCCTTGTCGGCCGTGCTGAGGGTCTTGCTCTGCGCCTCGATCTGGTCGATCTGGGTCTGCAGGTTCTTCTTCTTGCCCTCGATGTCCGAGGTCAGCTTGGCCGCCGCGTCGCGCGCGTCGGTCGCCTTCTTCGCGGCGTCCGTCGCCGTCTTCTCGGCGGTCTTGGCCTTCTCGGCCGCGCCGCTGAGGTTGTCCATCGCGGAGTTCTTGTCGGTCGCGATGACCTCGAGGGCCGACGAGCGGTCCAGGAAGTCCTGCGTCGACGTGCCGGCCAGCAGCGCGGACAGCTTGTTGAGCTGGACGCCGCTGGTGAACGACGCGTTGGCGAACTTGTCCACCTGGGACTGGTACTTCTGCTTCGCGTCGGCGGCCTCGGCGCCCGCGGTCTTGGCCGCGTCGACGTCGGTGGTGGCCTTGTCGAGCTCACCCTGCTTGGTGGTGAGGTCGGCCTGGGCCTTGAGCAGGTCTTCGTTGAGCTTCTCGGCCTGCGCCGCGAGGTCGCGGTACTTGGCCAGGGCCTCCGACCCGGTGGGCGGAGCCTGAAGGGCGGGGATCGGGGCGGCGGTGGCCGCGGGGTCCGCGACGGTGATCACTGCGATCACCGCGGCGGCCGCGAGGGCACCTGACACCACGCGCTTGACGGGATGCGAATGCACGGTCGCGCGGGTCTCCTTTGCTGTTCGGCCGCCGGTCGGGACCGGGGCGGCGAGTCGGGGGCCTCGTCCGCACTGCCCCGTCACGGTGCGCGCTCTCCCGCAACAGGTGAGCCACGCGGTGTGGGGGTCCGGTACCCGGCAGGGGGGTATCGGCGGCGATCTCGCGTAGCCACCTGTCGGCGGCGCGGGGCCGCGAGATCTCGAACAGGTTACGAAAAGAACACGGGGGAGTCCAGGGGGTTCGCGTCGGAACTCTCCGTGACGGCCGGAATCATCGCTGGACCAGGTGCGCTGCGAAAACTTGTGTCCGGTCTGACAGGCCGTGACGGCATTGCTTACCCTACCCCCCTAGGGTATATCTGAGGCATGAGCACCACCTCAGCGAAGCTTTCCGCCTACGGCGCGGCGCTCGTCCTGGTCGCCGGGGGAGCCTGGGCGCTCGGGACCGCCGCCGGTCCCTTCCCTCAGGCCGAGGCCCACAGCGACACCCACGACGACACCCACGACGACACCCACGAGGACACCCACGGCGAAGCCGTCGTCGACCTGCCCGGCGGCCTGGCCTCGGCCCAGGACGGCTACACCCTGACGCCCACGACCACGACGCTCACGCCGGGCGTGGCCGCCCGCTTCACGTTCCGGATCACCGGCCCTGACGGCGCGCCCGTGACCGCGTTCGACGTCGAGCACGAGAAACGGCTCCACTTCATCGTCGTCCGCCGGGACACCGCCGGTTACCAGCACCTGCACCCCGACCTGGGCGCCGACGGAACGTGGACCGTGCCGCTCACCGTCGCCGATGCGGGCAGCTACCGCGCCTTCGCCGACTTCACGCCTTCGGGTGCGAAGCCGCTGACGCTCGGCGTAGACCTCGTCGCGCCGGGGGTGTTCCAGCCGGTCGAGCCCCCGGAGACGCGCGTCGCGGACGTCGACGGCTACCACGTCCGGCTCGACGGCGACCTCGTCGCCGGGCGGGCGTCCCGGCTGACGGCGACCGTCACCGAGGACGGCCGCGCGGTCACCGACCTGCAGCCCTACCTGGGCGCGGCCGGCCACCTCGTCGCGCTGCGCGGCGGCGACCTGGCGTACCTGCACGTCCACCCGGCCGGGCCCGGGCTCACCTTCGTGGCCGAGGTGCCGTCGGCCGGCACCTACCGGCTGTTCCTGGACTTCCGCCACGGCGACGTCGTCCGCACCGCCGCGTTCACCGTCACCACCGGAACGGGGGCACCGCGATGACCGTCGACCTCGCGATCACCGGCATGACCTGCGCGTCCTGCGCGATGCGGATCGAGCGCAAGCTCAACAAGCTGGACGGCGTCACCGCGACCGTCAACTACGCCACGGCGAAGGCGAAAGTCGCCTACTCCGGCGACATCGAGCCGAAAGAACTGGTGGCGCAAGTCGAAGCGGCGGGCTACCGCGCGAAACTGCCCGCCGACGAGCCACCGGCAGCCGACGAAGACGACGGCACGCGGACCTTGCGGCAACGGCTCGTCGTCTCGGCCGGGCTCGCCGTGCCGGTGATCCTGCTGGCGATGGTGCCCGCGTGGCAGTTCACCTACTGGCAGTGGATTTCGCTCACCCTCGCCGCGCCCGTGCTGGTGTGGGGCGCGTGGCCGTTCCACCGCGCCGCGTTCGCCAACCTGCGCCACGGCGCCGCCACGATGGACACGCTCATCTCGCTCGGCACCCTCGCCGCCTTCGGCTGGTCGCTGTACGCGCTGCTGTTCGGCACCGCGGGCACCCCCGGCCTGCGGCACCCGTTCGAGTTCACCGTCGAGCGGATGTCCGGCGACGGCGCGATCTACCTGGAGGTCGCCGCCGGCGTCACGACGTTCCTCCTGGCCGGGCGCTACTTCGAGGCCCGCGCCAAGCGACGCGCCGGTGCCGCGCTGCGGGCGCTGCTCGACCTCGGCGCCAAGGACGTCGCGGTCCTGCGCGACGGCCGTGAGCTGCGGATCCCGGTCGGCGAGCTGGCCGTCGGCGACCGGTTCGTGGTGCGGCCGGGGGAGAAGGTGGCCACCGACGGCGTCGTCGAGGACGGCGGGTCCGCGATCGACGCGAGCCTGCTGACCGGCGAGAGCGTGCCGGTCGAGGTCGGGCCGGGCGACGCCGTGGCGGGCGCGACGGTCAACGTCGGCGGCCGGCTCGTCGTCCGGGCCACGAAGGTCGGCGCCGACACGCAGCTGGCGCGGACCGCGCGGCTCGTGGAGGCGGCGCAGACCGGGAAAGCGCAGGTCCAGCGGCTCGCGGACCGCGTCTCGGCGGTGTTCGTCCCGATCGTCATCGCGCTGGCCGTAGCGACGCTCGCCTTCTGGCTCGGCGCGGGCGGGACGCCGTCGGCCGCGTTCACCGCGGCGGTCGCCGTGCTGATCATCGCCTGCCCGTGCGCGCTGGGCCTGGCCACGCCGACGGCGCTGCTGGTCGGCACCGGCCGCGGCGCTCAGCTCGGGATCCTGATCAAGGGCCCGGAGGTGCTGGAGTCGACCCGGCGCGTCGACACCGTCGTGCTGGACAAGACCGGCACGGTGACGACCGGCCGGATGGCGCTGGTCGAGGGGGACGGCGAGGTGCTGCGGCTCGCGGGGGCCGTCGAGGCCGCGTCCGAGCACCCGGTGGCCCGCGCGATCGCGGCCGCCGCCCGGGAGCGCTTCGGCGTGCTGCCCGCGGTGTCGGAGTTCCGGAGCACGCCCGGGCTGGGCGTGACCGGCGTGGTCGAGGGCCGCACGGTGCGCGTCGGGCGGGCGGACGCCGCCGGGGCCGAGCTGACCACGGTCGCCGTGACCTGGGACGGCGAGGTCCGCGGCACGCTGGCCGTGGCCGACACCGTCAAGCCGACGTCGGCCGAGGCGGTCCGGCGGCTGCGCGGGCTCGGGCTGACGCCGATCCTGCTGACCGGCGACAGCGCCGTCGTCGCCCGCGCGGTGGCCGCGGAGGTCGGGATCGAGCGCGTGATCGCCGAGGTGCTGCCGCACGACAAGGCCGCCGTCGTCGAGCGGCTCCAGGCGGAAGGGCACGTGGTCGCCATGGCCGGCGACGGCGTCAACGACGCGGCCGCGCTCGCCCAGGCCGACCTGGGGCTGGCCATGGGCACCGGCACCGACGTCGCGATCGAGGCGGCCGACCTGACGCTCGTGCGCGGTGACCTGCGCGCGGCGGCCGACGCGATCCGGCTGGCGCGCCGGACGCTGCGGACGATCAAGGGCAACCTGTTCTGGGCGTTCGCCTACAACGTCGCCGCGCTGCCGCTCGCCGCCGCGGGCCTGCTCAACCCGATGATCGCCGGCGCGGCGATGGCCGTCAGCTCGGTCTTCGTCGTCACGAACAGCCTGCGTCTGCGCCGTTTTGCATAAGCACGGCCGAACCAGCACGGACGGGTGATTGGAGCCCGTTTGTACGTCCCTTGTATCCGTTCGCGTGATCCTGATGGCGGCAGGGATTCCGACGAGTGGAGGACAGGGATGTTCACGAAGGCCGCCGTGTTGACGGCACTCACCGCCGCGACGCTCGCTGTGGCGGCGCCGGCCCAGGCCGCGCCCGCGCCCGCGGTCGCAGCCGCACTGCCCACGGCGAACATGGAGGCCGTGCTCAAGGCGGCCCAGATCGACCCGCGCCGCGCCGACGACACCCAGACGCCGGGCGCGCACGCCAGTGTCCTGCTGGTCGAGCAGGCGTTGCAGGCGAAGGGGCTGCTGGACAGCAAGTACGTCGACGGCTACTTCGGCACCACCACGATCACGGCGTACTCGCAGTACCAGAAGTCGTTGGGCTACACCGGGATCGACGCTTCGGGCCTGCCCGGCAAGGCGTCGCTGGAGAAGCTGGGCGCGAGCCGCTACACCGTGACGAGCGCGGTGTCCGCGGGCAGCCGCGTGGCCTACCGCGGGGTCACGATCAACACCCGCACCAAGGCGATGCTGCTGGCGGCGGAGAAGATCGCCGGCTTCACCGTCAGCCTGACCCAGGGGTCCTACAACCCGGGCGGCGTCGACGCTTCGGCCGGGACGCACGACGGCGGCGGCGCGATGGACATCTCGGTGTCCGGCATGTCGGCGGCAACCCGCACGACCCTGCTGAAGGCGCTGCGCAACGTCGGGTTCGCGGCCTGGTACCGCACGCCGGACCAGGGTTTCGCCTACCACATCCACGCGATGGCGATCTCCGACCCGGACCTCTCGTCGGGCGCGCAGCACCAGACGGGCGACTACTACCTGGGCAAGAACGGCCTGGCCGGCCGCGGCGCCGACGACGGCCCCTCGGTCACGAAGGTCACCTGGGAGGAGTACCAGCGCGGCTGACGCTGCTTGAAGTCCGTGAAGGCCCCCTTACCGGCCATAAGAGCCGGTAAGGGGGCCTTCACGGCGTTCGTGGTGGCACGGCCGGGCGCGGCGGTGGTTTGATCGGGTCAACGACACAAGCGGGGGTTGATCCGATGGTTGAGAAGGCGTTCCGGTTCGGTGTGGTCGCGGCGGCCCAGGAGGGCGGCGCGAAGTGGCGGGAGACCGCACGCCGGGCCGAAGAGCTGGGGTACTCGACCCTGCTCTCGCCGGACAACCTGAACCTGCCGACCCCGACGGCGTCGCTCGCGACGGCCGCCGCGGTCACGACGACCCTGCGGGTGGGCTCGTTCGTGCTGGCCAGCCCGCTGCGCACGGCACGCGCGGCCGCCTGGGAAGCGCACAGCCTGACGGCGATGACCGACGGCCGGTTCGAGCTGGGCCTGGGCACCGGCCTGGCGTCGATGCGCCAGCAGGCCGAGGAACTGGGCCTGCCCTACGGCACCGGCCAGGAGCGGCTCGACTCGATCTCCGAGACGATCGACCACGTCCGCCGCCTCGACGGTGACGCGCACACGCCGGTGATGCTCGCCGCGGGCGGTCCCAAGGCCCGCCGGCTCGCCGCGGCGAAGGCCGACATCGTCACCCTCGCCGGGGGCGTGCTGACCACCCGCGACGAGTTCGCGTCGCACGTCGAGGAGATCCGGACCGCCGCCGACGGCCGGGACATCGAGCTGGCCATGAACATCTTCGTCGTCGGCGAGGTCGTCCCGCCGTGGATCCGTGGGTTCATCGGCGTCGACGCCGCGACGCTCATCGAGCACGACTCGCTGACCATGCTGCGCGGCAGCGTCGACGACATGGCGGGTGAGCTGGAACGCCGTCGCGACGAGCTCGGCGTCTCCTACGTCAGCGTCAACAGCGCCTTCATCGAGGAGTTCGCGCCGCTGGTGGCGCTGCTGACGGGGAAGTGAGCGTCGCGGGATCGGTGTTGGCGCCGCAGAGCAGGACGGCGACGCGCTCGCCGGGCGTGGGCACGTAGGCGCCGCTGAGCAACGCGGCGTAGGCCGTGGCCCCGCCCGCTTCGACGGCGAGGCGGTAGCGGTCCCACAGCGTCGTCCGGGCTTCGGCGATCGCGGCGTCCTCGACCAGCACCGACCCCGCGCCCGTGCGAGTGGCGACCGCGAAGGCGATGTCCCCGAGCCGGGACGCGCCGAGGGAGTCGGCGGTCAGGCCGGACACCTCGACCTGGACCGGTTCACCGGCTTCGAGAGCCGCGTGGAGCGTCGGGATCGTGCGCGGCTCGACGCCGACCACGCGCGCCCGGCCCTCGACCGCCGCGGCGATGCCGGCCAGGAGCCCGCCGCCGCCGACCGCGACCAGGATCGTGTCGAGCCCGTCCACCTGCTCCAGCAGTTCCAGCCCGGCCGTGCCCTGGCCGGCGCAGATCTCCGGCTGGTCGTAGGCGTGGCAGAACAACGCGCCGCTGTCGGCCGCGTGCTTCACCGCCGCGTCGTAGGCGTCGGCGTACTTGTCGCCGACGAGCTCGACGGCCGCGCCGAGCGCGTGCAGCTTCGCCACCTTGACCGCGGGCGCGGTGGTGGGGACGAAAACCCTTGCGGGGACACCGAATTCGCGGGCCGCGTGGGCGACGGCGAGGCCCGCGTTGCCGCCCGACGCGGCGACCACCCCGGCCGCCGCGATGTCACCGGCCGCCAAGATCCGGTTGAACGCGCCGCGGGCCTTGAACGACCCGGTGTGCTGCAGGTGTTCCAGCTTGAACCACATTCCGTCGGCCGCGAAGACCGGCGTCCGGCGGACCCGGCCGTGGATCCGGGTGGCGGCGCGTTCGACGTCCGAAGTGCTGATCATGACCTCAGCATGCGCGCGCCCGGCCGTAAGCACCAGCGACGTCTCCTATGCTGGCGTTAGCAACGCTTACGGCTGGAGGCTCCCGTGCTCGACGCCCACCGCCTGGCCCTGCTCGCCGAGGTCGCGCACGCCGGGTCCATCGCCGGTGCGGCACAACGGCTTTCGTTCACGCCGTCCGCCGTCTCGCAGCAGCTGGCCAAGCTCGAACGCGACGTCGGCGCACCTTTGGTACACCGCAACCCGCGCGGCGTCACGCTCACCGCCGTCGGCGAAGCTCTGCTCACCCACGCCGAAACGATCGTCGGGGAGCTGCGGACCGCCGAGCGGACCGTGCGGGCGCTGCTCGGCGAGGAGCCGGCGCAGCTGACCGTCGGCACGTTCGCCAGCGCGGGCGCGACGCTCGTCCCGGCCGCGCTCGCGGGCTTCCGCGAGGCCCACCCGGCGGTCGCGCTGCGGCTGCTGGACCTGGAGCCGCCCGACGGCTACGGCCTGGTCAGCTCGCGCGAGCTGGATCTCCTGATCACCCACCACTATCCCGGCGCGGTCCTGCCCGACCCGCGTGGGCTGGAACGCTCGTTGCTGCGCTCGGAACGGTTCCGCCTGATCCTCCCGGTGGGCCACGCGAAAGCGGCCGTCCGCCGCCTCACCCTGCGCGGGCTCGCGGGGGAGGACTGGATCTCGGGCAGCCCCGGCGTGCCCAACCGGGTGTGCCTCGAACAGCTCGCCGACGCCGCGGGGGTGCGGCTGCGCGTCGCTCACGAAAGCCGCGACTACCAGGTGATCCTGGCGCTGGTCGAGGCCGGGCTGGGGATCGCGTTCGTCCCGGAGAGCGTGCTGGAACGCGCCGGCGGCGCCCGGATCGAGGTCCGGGACGCGGCCGACGCCCGCCCGGCCCGCGACGTCTTCCTGGTGCACCACAAGCGCCCGGGCCGGCTGGTGACGGAGATGGCGGACCGGTTGCGGGCGTGACTCAGCGGCGTCGAAGCCTCGGGTTCTCGATCGCCGGTGCCGCCGCCTGGTAGTTGTCGTGCCGGTTGACCTCGGTGCCGGGCGGGACGATCTCGTCGATCCGGTCGAGCACGTCACCGGGCAGCGGGCCCTGCGCGGCCAGCAGGTCGTCGAGCTGCTCCGGCGTGCGCGGGCCGATCAGCACCGACGTCACGGCCGGGTGGCTCAGCACGAACCGCACCGCGAGGTGCGCCAGCGGCAGACCCGCGTCGCCGGCGAGCTTCCGCAGCCGCTCGACGGTTTCGGCCCGCGCGCGGTTCTCGGGGACGGCCGGGTCGAACACCTCGGGAGCCATGCCGGCGCGGTGGCTGCGTGCCGGGTCACGGTCGGTCAGCCAGCCGCTCGACAGCGGCCCGTAGGTCAGGACGCCCATGCCGTGGCGCTGGGCCGTCGGCAGGACGTCGTTCTCGATGATCCGGGTGAGCATCGAGTACCGCGGCTGCTCGGTGCGGAACCGGTGGTGCCCGCCGCGCCGCGCGGCCCACTGCGCCTCGACCATCATCTCGGCCGGGAACGTCGAGGACCCGATCACGCGCACCTTGCCCGCGCGGACGAGATCGGACAGCGCGCCCAGCGTCTCGTCGATGTCGGTCAGGTGGTCGGGGCGGTGCTGCTGGTAGAGGTCGATGTGGTCGGTGCCGAGCCGCGTCAGGCTGGCTTCGACGGCCCGCTTGATCCACCGCGGCGAGGCACCGGCCTGGTTGGCGTCGGGACCCATCGGCATCGAGAACTTCGTCGCGAGCACGACGTCGTCACGGCGGCCCTTGAGCGCCTCGCCGACGATCACCTCCGACTCGCCGTGGGAGTAGACGTCGGCGGTGTCGATGAAGTTGATTCCCGCGTCGAGCGCCGCGTGGATCATCCGCACCGATTCGGCGCGGTCGGTGTTGCCCATCGCGCCCAGCATCATCGCGCCGAAGGCGAAGCGGCTGACGGAGATGCCCGTGCCGCCCAGGATTTCGCGTTCCATCTCGGGTCTTCCTTCTCGGGAGCTGGTTCTCCTTCCAGCTAACCGCCGGCTCCGGCCGTTCGACGTCGCGAGAGGGGCATGGCTCGACCGGGGGTCCAGCAGACCCCCGCACGCGCGCGACGCCCGATCTAGGCTGGCGGGATGAGCGAGGACAACCCGGAACTGCGGGACTTCCTGCGCGCCCGCCGGGCCCGGGTGACGCCCGGCGACGCCGGGCTCCCGCCGGAACCCGGCGTGCGGCGCGTCCCCGGGCTGCGGCGGGAAGAGGTCGCGCGGCTGGCCGGGGTGAGCGTCGACTACTACGTCCGGCTCGAACGCGGCCGGAACCTGAACGTCTCGGAGTCGGTGCTGGACGCGATCGCGCGGGCCCTGCAGCTGGACGAAACCGAGCGGCGGCACCTGGTCGCGCTGGCCAAGCCGAGCCGCCGCCGGCCGCGGACCCCGGCACCCCAGCGCGTCCGCCCCGGGCTGCTGCGGATCCTGGAGACCCTGACCGACGTCCCGGCGATGGTCACCGGCCGGCGCCTGGACGTGCTGGCCGCCAACCGCCTGGCGAAGGCGCTCTACCGCGACTTCGACGCGCTGCCGCCGCGCGAGCGCAACATGGCGCGGTTCGTCTTCCTCGACCCGCTGGCCCGCGAGCTGTACGCGGATTGGGAGTCGTCGGCGCGCAGCGTGGTGGCGACGCTGCACCTGTACGCGGGCCGCAACCCCCACGACCCGGCCCTGGCCGAGCTGATCGGCGAGCTGTCGGTGCGAGACCAGGATTTCCGCGTCTGGTGGGCGGACCACGACGTCTACCAGCGCACCCACGGCACGAAGCACTACCGGCACCCGGTGGTGGGGGAGCTGATCCTGGGCTACGAGGCGCTGACCCCGACGGGCGACCAGGACCAGGTGCTGGGAGTCCACACGGTGGAGCCGGGCTCCCCTTCGGAGGCGACGCTGAGGCTGCTGGCCAGCTGGACGGCGGAACCGGCGACGCCTTGAACGTCAGCTGACCGGGCGCCAGCACCCGGTGAACAACGCCATTTCGACGCGGTCCGGTTCGCCGCCGTATTCGGCACGGCCGGCTTGCTCGGCGGCCCAGAGCAGGTAGTCACGCCAGGTGCCAGTCGACCACCCGCTCCTGAACCGCCGGGCGGCACCCGCCTCGGGCGGCAGCCGTGCCGCCACGACACTGTCGAGGATCAGCGGCTGGGGACCGCCGTGGCCGCGGCGATAGCCCGCGAAGTACAGGATCTTGGTGAAGAACGCCGGGCCGAGACCCTTGAGTTTCGCCGTGGTCCGCAACTGCTCGTAGCACTCGAGCAAGGTCGCGAGAGGGACGAGGTCGGCGCGCAGGCCGGCCAGGGCGACGTCGAGGTGATCGGCGGCCTGCTCGTGGCGAAGGATCTTGTTCGTTCGATGCGGGCCATAGCCGCGAATCCCGTAGCCCCAAGCCAGCACGCCGGCCGCGAACTGCACGCTCGTCACCTCCCCCGATCGCCAGCGCCGGGCGAGGGCGAACACGTCGGCGCGCCCCACCTGCCCGCTGAGGGCGAACTCGTCAGGCCAAGCACCGGACGGGAGCCGGGCAGCCCATCGGGAGGGGTCGACCGTGATCGCTTTCGGTTTGCCGGACAGTGCGAGGTTCGACATGTGCATGAGGTCGCTCGCCGCGGCGGCACTGTTTCGGCAGGGCGCCTTGAGCGTCAGCCGACCGGGCGTAGGGCGGTGGTGAAGCGGGCCGAGGCCTCGCTCAGGGCGTCCAGGCAGGCCCGGACCGCGCCATGGTCCTCCTCGCCCGCTCGGCAGATCGCGTAGATCGTGCGGGTCAGGGCCGGGCGGGTCGTCAGGATGCGGACGCCTTCCGGGAGCCGCTCGCGGGCCAGGCGGGGGACCAGGGCCGCGCCGAGGTTGCCCGCCACCAGGGCCAGCTGGGTCGGGTAGCTGCCCACCGTGCAGCTGATCCGCGGGTCCAGCCCCTGCTTGCGCAGGACCTGGACCAGCCAGTCGTGGCAGCCGGAGCCGGCGCTCCAGCCGATCCACGGCAGGTCGTCCACTTCGGACAGATCGACGGCCTTGCGGTGCGCCAGGCGGTGGCCGGCCGGCAAAGCGAGGTCCGCGACGTCGGAGAACAAGGCGATCCTCGTCGTCTCCGGCGGGAGGACCGTCGGGCGGTCCGCCCAGCTCTCCAGCACCGCGACGTCGAGGTCGCCGGCCAGGACGCGGGGCATCGTCTGCTCGGCCTCGCCCTCGTGCAGCGTCACCTCCAGCCGCGGGTGCTGCACGGCCAGCGTCGCCAGCGCGGGCGGCAGCAGCGCGTGCACGGTCGTCGGGATCGCGCCGACCCGCAGCGGCCCGATGACGTCCTCGCGCAGCAGCTCCAGGTCGGTTTTCGCCTCGGCGACCTGCGCGAGGATCCGCTCGGCGTGCCCGGCCAGCACCTGGCCCGCCTTCGTCAGCCGGACGCCGCGGCCGCGGGACTCCAGCAGCGGCTGCCCGGCCTCCCGTTCCAGCTTCGCCAGCTGCTGGGAGACGCCCGATGGGGTGACGTGCAGGGACGCGGCCGCCGCGGCGACCGAGCCCTGGGTGGCGAGGGCGTGCAGCGCCCGCATCCGCTCGAGTCCGAACACGGTAGTGATGCTACCGGATTCCGCGCAGAAACATTCGCTTGTTCTTGACAGTCGAGACGCCCACGCTGGAGGGGTGACCACGACCGCGCCCCGCCCCGTCAAGACGACCTTCACCCAGCGCGTCGACCCCCGCCTGCTCGCGGCGCTCGGCAGCTTCTGCATCGCGCTGTCGTCGGTCTTCATCAAGGTCTCGCACACCAGCGGCGCCACCAGCGCGTTCTGGCGGTGCCTGCTCTCGCTGCCGGTCCTGTTCGCGCTGGCCTGGTGGGAGCGGCGCAAGGCGGGCCCCGAGACCCGCCGCCGGGTGCTCTTCCCGCTGCTGGCCGGGGCCGGGCTCGGCCTGGACTTCGTGCTCTGGGGCGAGGCGATCCCGCGCGTCGGCGCCGGTATCGCGACGGTCCTGCTCGCGGTGCAGGTCGTGATCGTGCCCGTGCTGGCGTTCGCGTTCCTCGCCGAACGGCCGTCGAAGCGGTTCCTGGTGGCCGCGCCGGTCCTGCTCGGCGGGGTCGTGCTGGCCGGCGGCTTCGCCGGGACCGGCGCGTTCGGCCCCGACCCGGTCACCGGCGCCGTCGCGGCGCTGATCGCCGGCGCCGGGTACGCCGCCTACCTGTTCCTGATCCGGCTCAGCGGCGCCAAGGGGACGCAGTCGCACTCGCTGCTCCTGGCGACGCTCTCCGCCTGCGCCGTCGCGCTGGTCCTCGGGCTCCCGTCCGGCACGCTCGACTTCGCGCCGGGCTGGCCCTCGTTCGGGTGGCTGATCGCGCTCGCGCTCGTCGGCCAGCTGACGGGCTGGCTGCTGATCTCGGCCGCGCTGCCGCGGATGTCGGCCACCTCCGGGGCGACGCTCATGCTGCTCCAGCCGGTCGGCGCGGTGCTGCTGAGCATCGGGCTGCTCGGCGAGTCGCCCGGCGTGCTCCAGCTGGTCGGCTGCGCGGCCGTGCTCGGCGCCGTCTGCTTCGCGGGCACCGCGCGACCTGCGGGGCGGCGCCGTCGCGACTAGCGTCACCGGCATGCGAGTGCTGGTAGCGGGAGCGTCGGGGTTCGTCGGCAGCCGGTTGTGCCCGGCACTCGACGAAGCCGGGCACACCGTGCTCGCGATGACCCGCAGGCCCGAGGACTACCGCGGCACCGGCGAACCCGTCCGCGGCGACGTCGCCGACGTCGGTTCCCTGCGCGACGCGCTCAAGGGCGCCGACGCCGCGTACTACCTGGTCCACTCGCTCGACAGCTCGGACTTCAAGCGCCGCGACTCCGAGGCGGCGCGCGCCTTCGCCCGGGCCGCGGCGGACGCCGGGATCGGCCGGATCGTCTACCTCGGCGGCCTCGGGGACGACGACGGCACGCTCTCGGAGCACCTCGCCAGCCGCCGCGAGGTCGAAGAGCTGCTGGGCGAGACCGGCGTGCCGGTCACCGTGCTGCGCGCCGGGATCGTGATCGGGCACGGCGGCACGTCGTGGGAGCTGACCCGCCAGCTCGTCGAGCACCTGCCGGCGATGGTCACCCCGCGCTGGGTCGGCACCCGCACCCAGCCGATCGCGATCGACGACGTCGTCCGCTACCTCGTCGGCGTGCTCGACCACGCCGACGCCGCGGGCCGCGCGTTCGACATCGGCGGTCCGGACGTCCTGGCCTACCGGGAAATGCTGCAGCGCGTCGCCGCGATCGAAGGCCGGCCGCTGGTGATCGTGCCCGTACCGCTGCTCTCGCCGCGGCTCTCGTCGTACTGGCTCTCCCTGGTCACCGACATCGACGTGCAGACCGGGCGCTCGCTGATCGACTCGATGACCAACGAGGTCGTCGTCCGCGACGACAGCATCCGCAAGATCGTCGAGTTCGAGCCGATGGGCTACGACGACGCCGTGCTCCAGGCCCTCGGCGAGCGCGCGAAGAGCCGGCGGGCCGGATGAAACGACGGTTCCTGACCGCCGTGACCGCCGCCGGGACCGGGCTGCTCGGCGCGTCCCTGTCCAGCCCGCCCGGGTCACTCCGCTTCTACGGCCTCACCGCGGGCGTCGCCACGACCTGGCTGGCGGGCGCGCGTGCGGCCGGGCCGGTGCGCCGGGGCCGCCGCGACGTCGTGCAACCGGTGCTGGCCGGCGCGGGCGCGTTCGGCGTGTTCTACGGCTGCGCGCTGGTGTCGCGGCACATCCCGCCGCTGCGCCGCGCGATCGCCGGCGTACTCGACTACGCCCACCGCGGTTCGACGACGTCGGTGGTGGCGACAACGCTCCTGACCGGCGCGGCCGAAGAGGTCTTCTTCCGCGGCGCCCTCTACGACGCCGCGGGCGCGCGCCGCTCCACCGCGATCTACGTGCTGTCCACCTGCGCGACCCGCAACCCCGCGCTCGTGCTGGCGTCCGCGGTGATGGGGTCGCTGTTCGCGTGGCAGCGCCACCGCGGCGACGGCGTCCAGGCGCCGGTGCTGACGCACGTGGTCTGGTCCGCGCTGATGCTCGCGGTCATGCCGCGGCTGTTCGGCTCCCCGTCGGAGAATGTCCGGAACGAGCCAGAAGTTGTCTGAACCCTTCTGACCGGGCGCCGGATTTCCTATCCTGGAAAGAACTCCGGCGCGTGGAGAGGGATGTCGATGCGGACATTGCTCGTGCTCCTGCTCGTCCTCGGTTCCCTGTCACCCCTGTCCACCCGGCCCGCCGCGGCGGCGACGGCGGTGTGCGTGACCTCCTGCGACACGCTCGATCCATCGCGCGCCGCGCGAGAGAGCTTTCCCTTGCCCGACAAGGTGATCAACGGCCGTATCGTGCGGCTGCACGCGTCCGACCCCGACGGCATGGCCTGGGCGAGCATCGACAACGGCGTCGCGAACGACGCCGTCTGGCTCGACCGCTCCTGGGACGGCGGCGCGACCTGGGAAGGCCTGCTGGGCAAGGCGAGCGTCCCCAGCGGGTGGACCGGCACCCGCACGCTGATGTACAACCTCACCGACCCGGCGCACCACCGCCGTGGCCTCGTCCGGGCCTGCGGGGACGCGCAGGGCGTCGCCTGCACCGCATGGATCTACCCGGACGTCTGCGACGCCGCGTGCGACCGGGCCGCCCCGGGCACCGGGGACGCCCAGCCGGTCGCTCCCACGACCCTTTACGGCCGCACGATCCGGCTCCACTTCGACGGCCGCGGCATGGCGTGGGCCGGCATCGAAGCGGGCGGCGCCGGCGACGAGGTCTGGCTCGACCGGTCCTGGGACGCGGGCGCGAGCTGGCCGGACGGCTCGTCGCTGGGCCGCACCAGCGTCGCCGCGGGCGCGACCGGCACCCGCACCACGGCGTTCGCCACGCGGGACCCGCGCGGCCGGCTGTACGGCGGCGCCGTGCGCGCGTGCGGCCGGGAAGCCACGCACGCCTCGGGCAGCTGCACGGCCTGGGCGCGCCCGGCGACGACCCGGGCCGCCGGCGCGGTGGACGCGCTGATGTGGTCCTACGAGCCCTACACCGCGTGGTGGCCGTCGAGCTGGTGGAATTCCGCGGTCGCGGTGACGGCCGTCGCGGACGCGGGCGGCTTCGACGCCGCCATGGCGCGCACCTTCGACGTCAACAAGGCCGCTTTCCCCGCCGGGGGCCGCAGTTCCGACCCGATCGAGGGCGACTTCGTCAGCCGCGCGATCGACGACAGCGCGTGGTGGGGCCTGGCCTGGATCGCCGTCTACGACCGCACCCACGACACGCGTTACCTGACCGAGGCGACAACGATCGCCAACTACGTCAACGGCTTCTGGGACACCGGAAGCTGCGGTGGCGGGGTGTGGTGGAACCGCGAGCGGACGTACAAGAACGCCGTCACAAGCGGGTTGTACCTGCGGCTGACCGCGTCGCTGCACACGCGGCTCGCCGGCGACACGGTGTGGGGTCAGCGCGCCCGGACCGCGGGCGACTGGTACCTGAACAGCGGCCTGATCAACGCTTCCGGCCTGGTGAACGACGGCCTGACGTCGTCGTGCGCGAACAACGGCCAGACCGTCTGGACGTACAACCAGGGCCTCGGCATCGGCGGGCTGGTCGAGCTCTGGCGCGCCACCGGCGTCACGTCCTATCTGGACGCCGCGAAGAGGCTGGCGGACGCGGCGATGTCCCGGCTCACCTCGGGCGGCGTGCTCGTCGAGTTCTGCGACGCCGCGAACTCCTGTGACGACAACCAAAAGCAGTTCAAGGGCATCTTCATGCGCTACTTCGGCGACCTGGTGAAGGTCACGGGCTCGGCGACCTACCGGGCCTTCGCGCAGAAGCAGGCCGACACGCTGTGGGCGAGCGATCGAGACTCGCTCGACCGGATCGGCGAGCGCTGGAGCGGGGCCACGCCGAACGCGACCGACTGGCGGACCCAGGCGTCCGGGCTCGAAGCGGTGCTTGCGGCGGGGTAGGCCGGGCCGGACGCGGCGGGTGGGAAGCCACGCAGCGGCCCGGCCCGGCTCAGCAGTGGCCGAGGTCGGCCCACTGCGCGGTGAGGCCGGGCTCGGAGCCCTGCGTCCACCAGTTCGCCTGCCAGAGGTGGCTGTTGTGCTTGACCCGCTGCCCGCCGAGGTAGACGGTGCCCCAGTCCCACTCCGCCGCGCTGGAGCAGTTCGCGGGCTGGGTCGGCGTGGTCGGGGTCGTCGGTGTGGTGGGTGTTGTCGGGGTGGTCGTCGGCGGCGGGCTGGTCGGCGTGGTGCAGTTGCCGGAGCCGACCGTGTCGACGTGCGCGGTGCCCGCGCCGCGGTAGGTCGAGGCCTGCGCGACCGCGGCGGCGGGCGTGACGACCTGGTTGCCCGCGTAGTAGGTCCAGTCCACCTGCTCGGTGTAGGTGCTGGTGCCGCTCGTGTGGCCGGCCGTGTCGATGAACCACATGTTGTAGTTGATCGACATCGGCGTGCGCGGGTAGACCGGATCGCCCTGGGCGTCGGTGGTGTGGTCCGCGGTGAGGACGCCGTCGAGGTAGTACTTCACGTGCCCGCCGGAGACCTGCGTGACGATGTCGTGCCAGCCGTCGAAGCTGCGGTTCTGCGCGGTGGAGGTGCGCAGGCCGTCCCAGGACGGGTTGTTCCAGTAGGTGTACCAGGACGTCTGGTAGTTCGCGGTCGAGCCGCCCCAGCCGCCGTTGGGCAGGTACTCGGAGAAGTCGAGCTCGCTGTAGAGCGGGTCGCGGTCGTACCGCAGCGGCGAAATCGTGAAGTACGTTTCGTTGACGTGGTCGCCGTCCGTGCCGCTGGTCGGCGCGTCGGTGAACTTCACGCGGCTGGCGTAGGTGCCGTCCAGGAACCGCAGCTGGTTCTGGTACAGCTCGGCGTGGGTCGTGCCGTTCGCGCTGCCGTCGGTGGACGCGTTGAGCTGCGCCACCTTTTCCCCGTTCACCGTGGGGAAACTGATGTTGCTCGTCAGCCAGCGCGCGCCGGGCACGCCCGGGCTGCCGACGTCGTTGCGGGTGGTCCAGCCGGCCGCGCCGAACGCGGAGTCGGTGGGGGAGGCGTAGTGGAAGTCGTCGAACAGGACGCCGCAGGCGGCTGTGGTTGTGGCTGTGGCTGGGGCGGCGGCCGGGCTGGCGTCCGCGCCGTGGGCGAGCACGAGCGCGGCCGCTGTGGCCGTCGCGGCGGCGAGCGCGGCGGCGGCCTTGGCCGGTTTCCGGGGGGACATGGTGGTGTCTCTCCTCTCGGGGAGGTACCTCGAAGAGCGGACAGATTGGTCTAGACGAATTAGCCTCAGTAGAGTGCGTCTTACCATTGGTAAAGTCAAGGAGTTACCAGTGGTAAGTTCCCGATCCGGGGCCGGGACGCCACAATGACTCCCGTGCGGATCTCCCTCGCGGCGCTGGCCGTCCTCGTCACTGTCGCCGGGTGCTCGGCTCAGGTGTCCGGAAGCGCGGCGCCTTCGGGCGACGGCTTCATCGTCAAGGACGGCACGCTGCTGCACTTCCGGCCGGTCCTGACCGAGCTGCCGCCGTCACCGACGCCCGCACCGACGGGCTCGGCGCCGGACCGGCAGAGTGCCGACCCCGCCGCGCAACAGGCCGCCGCGGCCGCGCTCGACTGCGCCCCGGGCAGCCCGGACCCGTTGGCCGGCCGGGACGACCCGGCGCGGCCGCTGGTCAGCTGCGACCGCGCGAAGGGCACGAAGTACGTGCTCGGCCCGGCGTTCCTGAGCGGCGCCGACGTCGGCTGGGTGGCCGCCCGCCTCGACCCGCAGTCGGGTCACCCGGTCATCGGCCTCCGGTTCACCGCGGCCGGCACCCGGACCTGGGCGGAGTGGACCGGCGGGAACGTCGGCAAGCAGGTCGCGATGGTGCTGCGGAGCCGCGTGCTCACCGCGCCGGCCGTCCAGTCCGCCATCACCGGCGGCGAAACGCAGATCTCCGGGGAGTTCACCCTGCCCGAGGCGCGGCAGCTGGCCCGCGACATCGCGGGCGGTTAGCAGGGGCGGGTCGCGGCTTCCGTGCAGGCTTCCATGTTCGTCGTGTTCGTGACCTGCTGCAGCAGCGTGTAGAGCGTCTCGCGCTGCTCTTCGTCGAGGCCGCTGAACACCTCGTCCTCGACCGCGGCGAGCGCGAACTCCGCGCGGGCCAACAGTTTCGCGCCGACGTCGGTCAGCTCGACGATGTGCCGGCGGCGGTCGACGGGGGAGCGGCGGCGCTCGATCAGGTTCTCCGTCTCGAGGTCGTTGAGCAGCCCGACGACGTTCGTGCCGTCCATCTCGAGGATCTTCGCCAGGTCCTGCTGCGAGCTGCCGCCTTGGTCGCGCAGCACCGTCAGGGCGATCAGGTGCCGCGGGCGCAGCCCGAGCGGGGCCAGCACCGACTCGCTGCGCAGCCGCAGCCGGCGCGCGAGGTGGTCGAGCAGCGCGCCGCAGCGGTGGGGCGGCTGGTTGACGACCGGCAGCGAAGTCATCTGCCCAGTATATGGCCGGCCTGATGATCGGTGTGCTATTAATGGTTTGTCTAACACCAACGATCTATGGACGGCGAACGACATGGCGCATCTCCTGCACATCGACTCGAGCATCACCGGCGAGGCTTCGGTGAGCCGCAGGCTCAGCGCGCGGGCCGCGGCCGCGTGGCGGGCCGCCCACCCCGACGGCACGGTGACCTACCGCGACCTGGGGGAAAACCCGGTGCCGCACATCGACGCGGCGGGCGGGACGGCCGGCCGGGTGCCGCCGGAGCACCACACGCCCGCGCAGGCGGCGGCGTGGGCGCTGACGCGGGAGATCGTCGGCGAGGTGCAGGCGGCCGACACCGTGCTGCTGGGCCTGCCGCTGTACAACTTCGGCCCGCCGAGCAGCGTCAAGGCGTGGGTCGACCACCTCATCGCCCCCGGGCTCTCGACCGACGCCGTGACGATGGCCGGCCTGCTCGGCGGCCGGGAGTTCATCGTGCTGGCCAGCCGCGGCGGCGGTTACGGCGCGGGCACGCCCCGCGCGGGCTGGGACCACGCCGAGGCGTGGCTGCCGCACGGCCTCGCGCCGACCGGCCTGGAGCCGCGGTTCATCACCGCCGAACTGACGCTGTCGTACGTTAAGCCGGCGATGGCGGAGCTCATCCCGCTGGCCGACGCCAGCCTCGCGACGGCCGAGCGCACCATCGACGAGCTGTGGGCGACCGCGCGCGTCTGACGTGACCGGTCCTCCTCACCGGCGTCGGGGGCCGGTGAGGAGGACGTCAGGACTGCGCGGCGGCGGGACCCAGGTCGAGGAGCTGCTCGAAGAAGCCGCCGATCTCGCGGTCGCGGTCGACGAGGTGGACCTCCAGGATCCAGTGCGACGCCTGGCCGCCGCGGTCCGTCCGGCGCATCGGCTGGTCGCTGCCGGGCGCGATGTAGGACGCGATCCTGGCGCCGTCGATCGTCTCGTGCGGGAACTGGCCGACGAGGTGCCCGGCGATCTCGCCGCCGAACTCCCAGCCCGCTTCGTGCGCGAGCTGGACCATGTGCGCGTACAGCTGCTCGCCGGTGATGTCCGGCAGCGCGTCGAAGTACGCCCGCCCGGCGTCGAACACCTTCGGCAGCGCGTCACGCAGCGCGTGCTTGACCGGGTCGTCGCCCAGCACGAACGTGCGGCCGAAGTCGGCTTCCCAGTCCTCGAAGATCGGGCCGAAGTCGGCGAAGGCGATGTCGTCCTCGCCGAGCACGCGGTCCGGCGGGTTCTCGCGGTAGGGCCGCAGCGTGTTGACGCCGGCGCGGACGATCCGCTTGTGCCAGTAGCGGCGGATGCCGAGCAGGTCCCCGGCCAGGTCGCGGATCGCGTCGCTTGCCTCGGTCTCGCGCACGCCCGGCGCGAGGATCCCGCGTTCCTCGACCGCGGCGAACAGCTCGACCGCCTTCGCCTGCGCGTCCAGCAGCCGCTCGGCCCGCAGCGCTTCGTCCTCGACCACGTCACCCATGGGCCGACGGTAGCAAGTCACACCGGATTCGCGGGTGCTCCCCAGCGCGTCCCGCCGTGACGCAGCTGCGGTGACCCGGCCCGCCACGCTGCCGCACCACCCGATCGTGCCGGGCCGCTTCCGGCGGCGTGACCTGCGGAAAGGTCGTAGCCTGACGCCGTTCACCACCCCTGTAACCCGTTAGGACGGCCATGCGTCTCTCCACCCGCAACCAGCTCACCGGTACCGTTTCGGCCATCAAGCCCGGCGCCGTGATGTCCGTCGTGACCGTCGAGCTCGACGGCGGCCAGCAGGTCGTCGCGTCCATCACGAAGGACGCCACCGAGGAGCTGGAGCTGGCGCCGGGCAAGCCGGTGACCGTGCTCGTGAAGTCCACGGAGGTCATGCTCGGCGTCGAGTGACGTCCTCCTTACGGGTGGTTCCCGGACGGGTGGCATGATGCGTGACTCGAACAGTGGCACCCGGGCCGAGGAAGGTCAGGTTTGAGCGCGCACACCTCCCAGATGGACGACCTCCGGCTGGTCGCGCAGCCCAGCGCGCTGCCGGTCAGCGAGCTGTTCGTCCGCCTGATTCTCAGCGACTGGTCCTTGAAGCCGATGTTGGAGCAGGTCACGGCCACGGCGAGACGCCTGGTCGAGGCGGTCATCGACGCCGGCGACCCCAAGGCACCCGCCTTCGTCACCCTGCGGCTGCGGCTGACCGCCGAGGTCCTGCTGGTGGAGGTGGACGACAACCTGCCCCACCTGCCGCCACCCCAGGCCGCACCCGGCGAGCGCGTCGGCGTCGACCCGGCACCCGGCGGCGGCCGCACCACCTGGTGCGAGCTGCCGCTGCCCGGCGGGATGACCGCGAAGCAGGTGCGCCTGCCGCGCCGGGGCGATCGCCGGACGCTGGTCGACGAGCCGGTCTCCGGTGACCCGGTGACGGCGGACCCGCAGGTCCTCGAACGGCTGCTCAGCCGATTGAGCGGCTGGTCCGGCGAGGGCTGAGCACCGGCGTTCCCGCCGGGACGGTCGGCGGCGGAACTGGTGATACTGGACCGGTGAAAGCCCGTCCCGTCCTCGTTGTGCTCTACGACGGCGTCCGCCTCCTCGACGTCTCCGGTCCGCTGGAGGTGTTCGCCGAGGCCAACGAGCACGGCGGGCGGTACGAGCTGCGGACGGCGTCACCCGGCGGCGCCGACGTCCGCGCCAACACCGGGACGCGCCTCGGCGCCGATCTCGACTTGGCGGCGGCCGACCCGCGCGGGGCGACGGTCCTGGTGCCCGGCGGCCCCGAGTGGGTCCGCACGATCGCCGACACCGAGCTGGTGGCCCAGATCCGCCGCCTCGCCTACGGCGCGAGCCGGACGGCGTCGGTGTGCGCGGGCGCGTTCGCGCTGGCCGCGGCGGGCGTCCTGGACGGCCGGCGCGCGACGACGCACTGGGACCTGACCGGCCAGCTGGCCCGCCGCTTCCCGCTGGTCCGTGTCGACGCGGACGCGATCTTCGTCAAGGACGGCCCGGTGATCACCTCGGCCGGCGTCACCTCGGGCATCGACCTGACGCTGGCGCTGGTCGAGGAGGACCTCGGCCCGGAGATCGCCCGGCTGGTGGCCAAGCACCTCGTGGTGTTCCTGCAGCGGCCGGGCGGGCAGTCGCAGTTCAGCGTCCGGCTGGAGACGGGCCGCCCGCGCAAGGAGGTGCTGCGGGGCCTGCTGGACGCCGTCGCGGCGGACCCGTCGGCCCCGCACACGCTCGGCGACATGGCGGCCCACGCGGGCGTCAGCGTCCGGCACCTGACCCGGCTGTTCCGCGAGGAGCTGGGGCGGACACCGGCCCGGTTCGTCGAGCAGATCCGCCTGGAGTTCGCCCAGCAGCAGCTGGAGAGCACCGTGGACCCGCTGGAGGTGGTGGCCCGCCGGTCGGGCTTCGGCTCGGTGGAGACGTTGCGGCGGGCCTTCGCGCGTGGCCTGGGCGTGACGCCGAGCGACTACCGGTCCCGGTTCCGGACCACGGGCATTTCCTGAACGTTCCGGCCGTCGTGTCCGTGCTTTCCGGTAGGGGGCATCGACGTGAGGAGGCCGGCCGTCGTGCGGATCGTGATCGCCGAGGACGACGCACTGCTGCGGGAAGGACTCGTGCTGCTGTTGCGCAGCGCCGGGTTCGTCGTCGCCGCGGCCGTCGACCACCCCGACGACCTGCTCACCGCCGTGGGGGACGTGGCACCCGACCTGGCCGTCGTCGACGTCCGGCTGCCGCCCACCTTCACCGACGAAGGCCTGCGTGCCGCGTTGGAAGCGCGGCGCCGGGCGCCGGGGCTGGCGATCCTCGCGCTGTCGGCGTTCGTCGAGGACGGCTACGCGGGCGACCTGCTCGCCGCGGGCGGCGGCGGGGCCGGCTACCTGCTCAAGGAGCGCGTCGGGAAGGCCGACGAGTTCCTGGACGCCCTCCGCCGGGTGGCGGCCGGCGGGACGGTGCTGGACCGCGACGTCGTCGCCCTGCAACTGGACCGGCGCCGCCCCGGCGACCCGGTCACCACGCTCACGGCGCGCGAACGCGAGGTCGTCGCGCTGCTCGCCGAAGGCCATTCGGTCCCGGCGATCGGCCGCCTGCTCGGCATCGGCACGGACGCCGCGCGCCGCCACGCCGGAGACGTCAGCACGAAGCTGCGCGTCCCCGACGAGGCCCAGGCGATGCTCAGCTACCTGCGTGCGTGAGCGCCAGCACCTCGGCCTGCTTCTCCCGGTACCGCACCACATTCGCCAGCTTGACGTCCTCGTAGCCGCGCACCAGGTCCGGTAGCTCGGCCAGCGCCAGGACCTGCGCGAGGTCGACGTCCTCGGCCCGGAACGCGCGCAGCACGACGCCGCGGTACTCCTCGACCAGCTCGCGCTCGACCCGGCGGACCTCGGCGCGGCCGAACGGGTCGAACTTCGTCCCGCGCAGCCGCCGCAGCGCGTGCAGCAGCCGGAACGCCGGGCGGAACCACGGGCCGAGGCTGATCTTGCGCTTCATGCCGAGCGCGCGCAGGACCGGCGGGTGCAGCCGGTACGCGTATCGCGTGCCCGCGCCGAACTGGGCTTCGAGGTCCGCCGTGAACGCCGGGTCGAGCGAGAGCCGCGCGACCTCGTATTCGTCCTTGTAGGCCATCAGCTTGTACAGGTGCTTCGCCACGGCCTCGGTGACCGCCGTCGGCCCGTCTTCCAGGACCCGCACCTGCTCGACGTACTCCGCGTACGTCCGGGCGTACGCCGCGTCCTGGTAGGCGACCAGGTCGGGGATCCGGATGTCGAGCAGCCGGGCCAGTTCCGACCCGGGCTCGGCGTGCACCAGCGAACGCACGGCCGGCGCGGCGGGCTTCGGCGTCGCGGCGGGCGCGGGGGCGACCGCGGCGGCCAGGGCGTCCGGGTCGGCGACGAGCTGCCGGCCGCGGCGGAAGGCCTGCAGGTTCGCGGCGACCGCGGTGCCGTTCAGCTCGATCGCGCGCTCGAGCGCCGCGGCGGGCAGCCCGATCACGCCGGTCTGGAAGGCCGCGCCGAGCTGCAGGACGTTCGCGAACTGGTCGTCGTCGAACAACGTCTCGGCCAGACCGCGCGCGTCGAGTGACACGGTGCGCGCCGCCGCGGCTTCCAGCGGGGCGAGGACGCTGCCGGGGCTGGGGAACGCCACCGTCGTGTCGACGACCATCCGGCCGGTCGGCACCTCGGTGGTCGACACGACCGCCGTCGTCCGGCCCGGATCGGCCACGCCCAGGTTCGTCGCGTCCGCGCCGACGAGCGCGTCGCACGCCAGGTAGAGGTCGCACTCCGCGGTCGCGAGCTTCGCGGCCTGGGCGACCGGCTCGGCCGTCACCTTCAGGTCGGACACCACGGCGCCGCCCTTCTGCGCCAGCCCGGTCTGGTCCAGCGTGCGGACGTGCCGGCCGTCGAGCACCGCGGCCGTCGCGAGGATCTGCGTCACGGTCACGACGCCGGTGCCGCCGATGCCGGTGATCCGCACGGTGAAGTCCGGCGACCCCGGCGAGGCGGGCGCGGGGACGGCGTCGGCGGCCAGCTCGCCCAGCTTGCGGTGCTGCTTGCGGCCGGTCGGCACGACGGTGACGAACGACGGGCAGTCCCCGGCCAGGCAGGAGTAGTCGACGTTGCACGACGACTGGTGGATCGTGGTCTTGCGGCCGAACTCGGTGGCCACCGGCTGTACCGACAGGCAGTTCGACTTGGTGCCGCAGTCGCCGCAGCCTTCGCAGACGCGCTCGTTGATCACGACGCGGGTCGCGGGCGTCTCCTGCTTGCCCCGACGGCGTTTCCGCCGCTTCTCGGCCGCGCACTCCTGCTCGTGGATCAGCACGGTGACGCCGCGGACGGCGGCCAGTTCCTCTTGTGTGCGCAGGATTTCGGTGCGGTCGCGGACCTCGACACCGGCGGGCAGCTTGCGGCGGCGCAGGGCCCCGGGCGCGTCACTGGTGATCACGACCTGCTTCGCGCCCTCGACGAGCAGCAGCTCGGCGACCTTCTCCACCGGCAGCGCGCCGACGGCGTCCTGCCCGCCGGTCATCGCGACGGCCGAGTTGTAGAGCAGCTTGTAGGTGATGTTGACGCCGGCCGCGACCGCCGCGCGCACGGCGAGGCTGCCGGAGTGGGTGAACGTGCCGTCGCCGATGTTCTGCACGAAGTGGTCGGCCTCGACGAACGGCGCCATGCCGATCCACTGGGTGCCTTCGCCGCCCATCTGCGTCACGCCGAGGACGGTGCCGACCTGGTCGGGCTCCATGAACAGGGCCATCGTGTGGCAGCCGATGCCGCCGCCGACGAGCGTGCCCTCCGGGACCTTCGTGGACGAGTTGTGCGGGCAGCCGGAGCAGAAGTACGGCGTCCGCGCCAGCAGCGGCACGGAGATGCGCTCGCGCCGCCGGCGGCCGCGCCAGGCCTCGACCGACGGGATCTCGTGGTGAGCGGCGAGCCGCCGGGCCAAGCCGGTCGCGACGACGTCCGGGTCCAGCTCGCCCAGCTCGGTGAACAACGTGCGGCCGTCGGCGTCCTTCTTGCCGTGCACGGCGGGCGCGCCGGACGTGCCGTAGAGGACTTCCTTGAGCGCGGCTTCGATGAACGACCGCTTCTCCTCGATGACGACGATCTCGTCGAGCCCGTCGGCGAACTCCCGGACGATCGACGGCTCCAGCGGGTGGATCGCGCCCAGCTTCAGGACGCGGATGCCGTGCCGGTGCAAGGCTTCCTCGTCCAGGCCGAGGATGCGCAGGGCCTGCTGGACGTCCAGGTAGGACTTCCCGGCCGAGACGATGCCGATCCGGTCGGCCGGGCCGCGCGTGGTGATCCGGTTGAGACCGCTCAGGCGCAGGTACTCCATCGCCAGCGGCAGCCGCACGGTGAAGAGGCTGCGTTCCAGCGCGGCGAGGCTCGCGCCGAGCAGCTTCGACGTCGGCGCGTGCCGGTACGCCGTGGGTCCCAGGTCCGGGCCCGTCCACTGTGGACCGACCTGGGCGGTGCCGGACGCGTCGGCGACGTTCGTGACGACCTTCAGCGACGACCACAGCCCGCTGGCCCGGGACAGCTCGACCGCGTGCATCCCGAAGTCGAGGACGTCCTGCGAGTCGGCCGGGTACAGGATCGGGATGGCCAGGTCGGCCAGCGTGAGCTCGGACGCGCAGGGGATCGTCGAGGACTTGGCGTTCGGGTCGTCGCCGACCAGCGCGACCGCGCCGCCGCGGGGGTCGGTGCCGGCCAGGTTGGCGTGGCGCAGGGCATCGGACGCGCGGTCGAGACCCGGTGCCTTGCCGTACCAGTACCCGGTGACGCCGCGCTGCCCGCCGGCGCCCGCGACGAGCTGGCTGCCCATCACCGACGTCGCGGCCAGCTCTTCGTTGAGCCCGGGCCGGTGCACGACGGCGTGCTTCTCCAGCAGCGTCGCGCGGCGGCCCAGCTCGAGGTCGTACCCGGCCAGCGGTGAGCCTTCGTAACCGGAGACGAACACCGCGGGGTCGCCACCGTGGGCGCGGTCGTGGCGGACGCGGTCGAACAGCAGCCGCACCAGGGCCTGCACCCCGGTGAGGTGCACGGTTCCCGCCTCCCGCAGGTAGCGGTCCTCCAGCGTGAACGACTCCACGGCGCGGCTCCCTTCGCCCTCGCGCGGCTGTGCTCGGGCGCACAGTGCGATGCGGGCCACGGCACACGGTATCGGCCCCGGACGCAACAGCCGACGCGGGATCACCGCCTCTCACGCAAACTTCGGCGGTCATGATCGACGATTGGCCCGGTTTTTTGCGCGGAGTTACGCTCGCCCGCATGACCGAAGAGCTACTCGACGCCACCGACCACGAGATCCTCGGCCTGCTGCGCGAGGACGCCCGGCGCACGCTGTCGGACATCGCCGGCCGGGTCACTTTGTCGACGGCGGCGGTCAAGCGGCGGATCGACCGCCTCCGCGAGACAGGCGTGATCACGGGCTTCACCGTCCAGGTCGACCACGCGAAGCTGGGCTGGGGCATCGAGGCGTTCACCGAGCTGCGGTTCGTCGGCAACACGAAGGTCGCCGAGATCCTCCGCACGACCACGCGGATGCCGGAGGCCCAGGCGGTGTTCACGATCGCGGGCGACCCGGACGCCCTCGTGTGGCTGCGCGTCCGTGACATGGCTCACCTCCAGAAGACGATCGACGAGATCCGCCGCCACCACCAGATCACCGGCACCAAGACGCTGATCGCCCTGGAGTCCTGGTCGCGTGGGCACTAGCGTCACGCTCTCCCGGCGCCCGGACTAGCCGCGGCGACCTAACCCGCCGGTTTCGCCGCGGTAGACGGAAGGCGAGCCGCCTGGTCCGCAACCTCGCGGGTCGCGAGACCTGGTCGCTCGGCGACCGTCCAGGCAACCCTCGCCGCCTAGTGGCGCTGTACCGGCCTGCCGTTCGATCGCGACGGCTCGGTGCCGGCCCCGGAGCGCTCGCACCCGGGCAGACACCTAATCGCCCAGCAGCACGCCCGAGTCGCGCTCCCGTTGCAGGAAGAACTCCGGCCATTCGAGCGCGCCCGGCGGTGCCTCCAGCGCGGTCGCCCGGCGGCGCATCTCGGTCAGGAAGTCCGTGTCCAGCACCGTCCGGGCCGAGATCGGTTCGCGCAGCAGCGTGCCGGCCGGGCCTTCGTACAGGTAGGCGTCGACGCCGGGAAAGCCCTTCGTGCCCGGCGGGAAGTCGCGGTCCAGCGGGAAGTACGACGCGTCCAGCTGTCCCAGCCACGAGTTCTTCAGCGTGGTCAGCGACGGCCACGAGCCCAGGCGTGGTTCGAGCCGCGCGTTGTCCTTCAGGAAGCCGCGGTGGTCCGCGACGACGAACGCGCTGCCCGGGTACTCCTGCTCCAGGCGGCCGACCGCGCTGCCCGTGTTGTGCGTCAGGTGCCCGAGTCCGAACAGCAGCAACGCTTTCCGGTGTTTCTGCAGCACCTGCGTCTTCAGTACGGACACGATCGCCGGGTCGCGCTCCTCGAACGGCGTGAAGTCCGCCGGGTGGTGGATCCTGCTCCAGTCGACCGGTGGATCGCAGGCCAGCACCCGGATCCGGCGGCTCGCCGGCAGTGTCGTGTTGACCTGCCGGACCAGCGGGAACAGTTGTTCGTAGAACGTCGAGAACCCGCAGCTGGGCTGGGTGGTGTTGCGCCACACCGGCCGGACGTCGGCGATCGGGACGTCGGCGCCGGCGATGTAGGCGTCGAGAACCGGTTGGTACAGCGAGTTCCCGCACTCCACGGCGATGTCGTTCACCTTGCCGGGCAAACGTGGGTCGCGGACCAGGTCGAGCAGGAAGCTCCCGACGTCCGGGCTGGACTTGGCGACGAGCGCGTGGTCGTCGAACGCGGCCAGCAACGCGCCCGCGGCGTCCGGCGACGACCGCGAGTGATCGGCCGTGGCCGGTGCGGCCGGCGTGACCACCAGGCCCATGGCCGCGAGCACGGCCAGGAAGATACGCATGAACGGCTCCTCGGAGCGACGAAGTTCCCCCACTGTCTTACGTCTGTAAGACAACTCGGTCAGCATCCAGCCGCGCCCGAGCCGTTGTCAAGGGCGTCCCACGATCGTGTCAGTGCCGGAAGGCCTCCGCGAGCCACCACGAACCGCCGTCGTCGGCGATCTTCGCGTCGATGACCAGGGGCGCGTCGCGCGGTCCGGCGAGCCAGTCCTTCACCGCGAAGAGGTCCTCGGCCGACCGCACGGTGACGCCGGCGCAGCCGAAGCCACGGCCGATGGCGGCGATGTCGGAGTCGGGGAACCGGACCGTGGTCATGTCGGCATCGCCGAAGTGGTGGATCTCCGCGCCGTACGCGGCGTCGTTGTACACGATCACGACCAGCGGCAGGCGCAGCCGGACCGCGGTGTCCAGCTCGGACAGTGCCATGTGGAACCCGCCGTCGCCGGTGCCCAGCACCGGCAGCCGGTCCGGCCGGGCGAGTGCGGCGCCGATCGCCGTGCCGAGACCCAGGCCGACGCTCTGGAACGCCTGGGTGAAGCAGAACCCCAGCTCGTCGGGGACCGAGAGGTACGCGCTCGGGTAGCCCATGAAGTTGCCGGAATCGATCGAGACGATCCGCTCGGCGGGCAGCAGGTCGTCCAGGAGCCTGCTGAGCGTCCGCGGGTCGATCCGGCCGCCGCGGGACAGGTCGTCGTGCTCGACGTCGTTCCAGCGCCCGGCCGCCGCGATCCGGCCGGCGACGTCTTCGGTCCGGTAGCCCACCGCCTTGTGGTCACCGAGCTCGCTCAGGACGTCTTCGGCGGTGCAGCCGGCGTCGCCGACGACGCCGAGGTCGATCGGCCGGTGCGCGCCGAGCGCGCCCTGTTCGAGGTCGACCTGGGCCAGCGTCGCGTACGGGCTGAGCAGCTTCCCGTCGCGGGTGGTCCACGTGTTCAGCGCGCAGCCCCACCCGACGACGAGGTCGGCGCCGGCGATCAGCTCCGCGGCCACCGGCGAGGCGAACCCGCCCGAGATGCCCAGCGCGAACTCGTCGTCGTGGAAGAGCCCGTGCGCGACGGCCGACGTCGCCAGCAGTGCTCCGGCGCGCGAAGCCAGTTCCCGCAACGGTTCCCGGCTCCCGCGGGCGCCGCGCCCGGCGATGAACACCGGCCGTTCGGCGGCGATCAGGAGGTCCGCCAGATCGGCCGCCGCGCCGATGTCGGGGCGCATCGGGGCCGGTCCGGGGACGAGTGGAAGCACGTCCGGCAGGTCCGGCGCGAGCTGCGCCTGGACGTCGAGCGGCAGGTTCAGCACGACCGTCCGGCGCTCCTGCCGGGCGGTCCGGAAGGCCCGGACGGTGTCCGCGACCGCGCTCGCGGCGGAGTGCACCCGCTCGGGCACCGCGCCGGCCGCGGTGGCCAGCCCGTCCTGGTCGATGCGGAAGTTCGACAGCACCGACGAGCCCGCGGAGTCGGCGGTCACCACGAGCATCGGCGTCCGGCTCTTGGCCGCCTCGGTGATCCCCGTGACGGCGTTGGTCAGCCCGCAGCCCTGGTGCAGCGACAGCACCGAGACCTTTCCGCTGATCCGCGCGTAGGCGTCGGCCATGCTCGCCGCGCCGCCTTCGTGGCGGGCTGCGACGAACCGGACGCCGCCCGCGCGCAACGCGTTGGTGACCTCGAAGTTGCCGCTGCCCACCACGCCGAACGCGGTGCCGGCGCCGAGGCCGGCCAGGGTGCGGCCGACGAGCTCGGCGACGTTCACCGCTCCACCAGGGCCAGCACGCGCGCCGGGCTGCCGGACCCGCCGACGATCGGCAGCGGCGAAACGATCAGCAGCACGCCGGTCGGCGGCAGGGACGCGAGGTTCTGCAGCTGCGTCAGGCCGTGCTTCCCGGCGCCGAGCAGCAGCTCGTGGCACGGGAACATCGGATCGAGGCCGGGTGCCTGGCCCGCGTCGGTGCCGACGGTCTCCACCCCGAACCCGGTGATCGGGGCTTCCTCGGCGAGCCACCGCGCGCACTCCGCGGAGACGCCGGGGGTGTGCGAACCGGTCTCGTCGGCGTTGAGGAACTCGTCCTGGTCGCCGCCGCGCGCGTCCCAGCCGGTGCGGTAGAGCAGCCAGCCGCCAGCCGGCAGCGGCCCGTGCTCGGCCGTCCACGCCGTCACGTCGTCCACCGAAAGGAGGAAGTCCGGGTCCGCGGCCGCCCGTGCCGAGAAGTCGAGCACGACCGCGGGCGCGACGAGCGTCTTCAGCGGCACCTGCGAGACGTCGTGGCCGTCCTTTCCGGACACCCAGTGCACCGGCGCGTCGAGGTGGGTGCCGGTGTGCTCGCCGGTGTGGATGTCGTTCCAGTACCACCGCGGGCCGCGCTCGTCGTAGCGGCTGATCTCCTCGAGGCGGAACGGGATGGTGTTGGCGAAGGGTTCGGGCAGCCGGAGGATCGGCGTGCTCGGGCTCAGCGGCGCGGTGAGGTCGACGATGTCGACCGCCCCCGAGGTGATCGCCTGGCCCAGTCCGTCCAACAACGACATGCCTGCCTCCCGGGTGCGGGTGAACGTCTCGTCCGAGACCCTATGCCGGGAGCCCGGTCCTTGACAGGGCTCGATTCCGGGTGTTGTCTTAATGTCGTAGGACAGTAGGAGGGTGTGGGGTGATCGAGTTCGTCCTGGACGGCCGCTCGCGGGTCGCCACGTACATGCAGCTCGTCCTGCAGGTGAAACAGGCGCTACGCGTCGGCCTGCTGCGTGACGGCGACCAGCTGCCGAAGGTGCGTGAAGTGGCCCAGGCGCTGGCGATCAACCCGAACACGGTGCTCAAGGCCTACCGCGAGCTGGTGCTGGAGGGGCTCGCGGAGGGCAAGCCGGGCGTGGGCACGTTCGTCACCGGCACCCTCGCTGGGCCGTCGCTCGGCTACCAGGCACGGCTGCGCGAGGAGCTGGTGGCCTGGCTGGAGCGCGCGGGGGAGGCGGGGATGTCGGGTGACGACATCAGCGCGCTGATCGACACGACGATGCGCGGCACCACGCCGCCGTTCGACCAATGGAAGCTGTAGTGACCCGAGGGGAGTCCGACGATGGAGCTGGCGGTGGAGGCCAGGGCGCTGGGCAAGCGCTACGGGCGCAGCTGGGCGCTGCAGGACTGCGCGCTGACGCTGCCCGCTGGGCGGATCGCCGCGCTGGTCGGCCCGAACGGCGCGGGCAAGTCCACGCTGCTGCACCTGGCCGTCGGGCTGCTGAAGCCCGACGCGGGGGAGGTGCGCGTCTTCGGCCGTGACCCGCGTGACGGGCCCGCGGTGCTCGCCGACATCGGGTTCGTCGCGCAGGACACCCCGGTGTACCGGGACTTCACCGCGGCGGAGCTGATCACCATGGGCGGCAAGCTGAACCGCCGCCGGTGGGACGCCGCGCTGGCCCGCGAGCGGCTCGCCGCGCTCGGCATCCCGCCGGGCAAAGCCGTCGGCAAGCTTTCGGGCGGGCAGCGGGCGCAGGTCGCGCTGGCGCTCGCCCTGGCCAAGCGGCCGCGGCTGCTGCTGCTCGACGAGCCCATCGCGAGCCTCGATCCGTTGGCGCGCCGCGAGTTCATGCAGACGCTGATGGGTGCAGTGGCCGAGAGCGAGACCACGGTGCTGCTGTCCTCGCACCTGCTGGCCGACCTCGAACGCAGCTGCGACTACCTGGTCGTCCTGCAGTCCTCCCGCGTCCAGCTGACCGGCGCGGTCGACGAGCTGCTCGACGCGCACCGCACGCTCACCGGCCCGCGCGCCGGCAGCGAGTCCATCGCCGGGGTCGCGGAAGTCGTCCGCGCGAGCCACACGGACCGCCAGTCGACACTGCTCGTCCGCCGGGGTGCCGGTTCGATCGATCCACTGTGGACGGAACACGAAGTGACCCTGGAGGACCTGGTGCTCGGCCACCTCGCCGCGGCCGAGCCCCGCGTCGCCCCGGAAGCGTGGGGGGTGCCGGCATGATCTGGCTGACCTGGCGCCAGTACCGCAGGCAGGCGTGGTTCACCCTCGCCGTCCTCGGGGCGCTCGCCGCGATCGTCATCCCCACCGGCCTGGCGATGCACGCGAAGTACGAGGATTCAGGCCTGGCCGCCTGCCGGGCCGCATTGGGCCAGGCGTCGATGATCACGCAGACGGCGTCGGTGGCGAACTGCGAAAGCCTCGCCCACCAGTTCCAGCAGCAGTTCGGCGGCATGGTGTTCGTCGCCGTCCTGTTCGTGATCCTGCCGGTGCTGGTCGGCGTGTTCTTCGGCGCGCCGCTCATCGCGCGTGAGGTCGAGCAGGGCACGCACCGTCTGGTGTGGACGCAGGGCGTGAGCCGGCTGCACTGGGCGCTGGTCAAGTTCGGGCTGGTCGGCTCGATCACGGCGGTGCTGGCTGTCGGGTACGCGCTGGGCGTGTCGTGGTGGTTCGAGCCGCTGGTGAGCGCGACCGGCCGGCTGGGCTACTTCGCCTTCGACGTCCAGGGCGTCGTCCCGGTCGTGTACACGCTGTTCGCCCTCGCGCTCGGGATCTTCGCCGGGACGTACTGGACGAAAGTGCTGCCCGCCATGGGCATCTCGCTCGTCGGCTACGCGGTGGTCCGCGTCGCGATCGAGGTCTTCGCCCGCCCGCGGTACCTGCCGGCGCAGACCCTCACGTTCGCCCCGGACAGCGGGCAGACCCCGAACACCGCGGCCGGCGACTGGGTGATGGACCAGGGTGTGCGCAACGCGGCGGGCGACATGGTGCTGCCCAACTCGCAGATCGGCCCGTGCGGCCCCGAAGGCTGCGGCACCGGCGGTGCCGGCGGCCCTGGTGCCTACAACTGGATGGAATACCAACCGGGGGACCGGTTCTGGACGTTCCAAGGCATCGAGACGGGCATCTTCGCGGTGCTGACGGCGGCGCTGGTGTACTTCGCGATCCGCCGGGTCCGCGTGCTCGCCTGACCCGCGCCCGGCTCAGGATTTCCGGCCCCAGAACGCGCGGACCACTTCGGCGAAGGCGCGCAGCCCCTCCGGGCCGCGTTTCTTCGCGATGTACACGCACACCGGCAGCGCCGCGACGAAGCACACCGCGAGGCAGAGCACGACGTAGAGAGGCGCCGCCACCCACGAGCTGACACTCACCTTGACCTCGCCCATCACACCGCCCGTCCCGGTACCGGCGGTGCTCGTCGAAGTCGGTTCAGCTGGGGTGTTCGGTGCTGCGGAGGGCAGTCCGGGTCTGCCCGGTCGCCATCGGCCACCGTGGTACCCGCCCGGCTTGCGCCGAGCCACGCACACAGTCGTCGCGACCCGGTGCGTTCCGGACCCTCCGGTCGGATCTTAACCGGGATCTGACCGCGGGTACACGACCGAATCCGGGCCGTACGCCGGCGCCTCCGACGAACGGCGGATTTACAACGTTGTATACAGCGGGTAAGACTGTTTTTACAACGTTGTAACGACCGCGGAGGCTGATACCCGTGTCGCTGAGCCGCAGGCAGTTCGTCGCCGGAGCCGTCGCCGCCGGTCTGTTCGCGAGTACGCGGGACGCCGGGGCCGCCGTTCCCGGTAGCCGCACCGTCGCCCCCGCGGCCGGCGGGCTGTACACGCCGAACGCGGCTCCGCTCAAGCCCACCGCTTTCCTCAAGCTCCCGCCCGGCGCGGTCACCGCGCGCGGCTGGCTCGCCGGGCAGCTGCGCCTGCAGCTCGACGGCCTGTGCGGGCACTACGCCGAGACGTCGCACTTCCTCGACTTCGCCACCAGCGGCTGGGTCCACCCGGAGCGCACCGGCTGGGAGGAGGTGCCGTACTGGCTGCGCGGCTACGTCGACCTCGCCGCGGTCACCGGCGACGCCACCGCGAAAGCCACCGCCGGCAAGTGGATCGACGCGATCCTCGCCACCCAGCAGTCCGACGGCTTCTTCGGCCCGACGGCGCTGCGCACCGCGCTCAACAACGGCCCCGACTTCTGGCCGTACCTGCCGCTGCTGCAGGCCCTGCGCTCGTGGCAGGAGTACACCGGCGACACGCGCGTCGTCCCGTTCCTGACGCGCTTCCTGCGCTACATGAACGCGCAGGGGCCGGGCGCGTTCAACTCCAGCTGGGTGTCCGTCCGCTGGGGCGACGGGCTCGACAGCGTGTTCTGGCTGTTCAACCGCACCGGCGACACCTTCCTGCTCGACCTCGCCGACAAGATCCACACCTACGGCGCCAACTGGGTCGGCAACCTGCCGAGCCTGCACAACGTCAACGTCGCCCAGGGGTTCCGAGAGCCCGCGCAGTACGCGCTGCGCACCGGCTCGGCGTCGCTCACCCAGGCCACCTACCAGGACTACACCACGGTCATGGCCGCGTACGGCCAGTTCGCCGGCGGCGGGTTCGCGGGCGACGAGAACGCGCGTCCCGGCTTCGGCGACCCGCGGCAGGGCTTCGAGACCTGCGGGATCGTCGAGTTCATGGCCAGTCACCAGTTGCTCACCCGGCTGACCGGCGACCCGGTGTGGGCCGACCGCTGCGAGGACCTCGCGTTCAACTCCCTGCCCGCCGCGCTCGACCCGGCCGGGCGCGCGGTGCACTACATCACCAGCGCGAACGGCGTCGACCTCGACAACGTCCCCAAGAGCGAAGGCCAGTTCCAGAACGGCTTCGCGATGCAGGCCTACCTGCCCGGCGTCGACCAGTACCGCTGCTGCCCGCACAACTACGGCATGGGCTGGCCGTACTTCACCGAGGAACTCTGGCTGGCCACCCCGGACAACGGGCTCGCGGCCGCGATGTACTCCGCCAGCAGCGTCACGGCGAAGGTCGCCGACGGCACGGCGGTGACCATCACCGAGGACACCACGTACCCGTTCTCCGAGCAGGTCACCTTCACCGTCCGGACGCCGCGGAACCTGGCTTTCCCGCTGTACTTCCGGATTCCCGCGTGGTGTGCGGCGCCACGGCTGGTCGTCGCGGGCGCGTCGGTCGCGGTGACGGCCGGGCCGTCGTTCGCGAAGGTCTCGCGCACCTGGGCGGACGGCGACGTCGTCACGCTGACGCTGCCGCAGCGCACGACCGTGCGGACCTGGAGCGCGAACCACGACTCGCGGTCGGTCGACCACGGCCCGCTGACGTACTCGCTGAAGATCGGCGAGAGCTACCAGTCGCTCGGCGGGTCCGCGCAGTTCCCGCAGTACGCCGTGCACGCGACGACGCCGTGGAACTACGGCCTGGCCGTCGACGCGGCGCTGACCTTCTCCGCGGCCGGGGGAGCGTTGCCCGCGAACCCGTTCACCCCGGACGCCGTCCCGGTGAAGATCACCGCGTCGGCGCGGAAGATCGCCGAATGGACCGTTGACGACCAGCACGTCGTCACGCCGTTGCAGGCGTCACCGGCGAAGAGCGACGCGCCGGTCGAGACGATCACGCTGATCCCGATGGGCGCGGCGCGGCTGCGCGTCACGTCGTTCCCGACGACGGCGCCGGACGGGCACCCGTGGCTGCCCGGCGGCGGGGGAGCGGCCATCCGGATCGTGAACCGCAACTCGGGCAAGGTCTTGGGCGTCGATCAGATGTCCACAGCGGACAGTGCGCGGGTGGTGCAGTTCGCCGACAACGGCACCGACGACCACCTCTGGCACCTCGTCGCGAACGGCGACGGCTGGTACCGGATCCGCAACCACCACTCGGGCAAGGTGCTGGGCGTCGACCAGATGTCCACCGTGGACAGTGCGAAGGTGGTCCAGTTCACCGACAACGGCACCGCGGACCACCTCTGGCAGCTGGTCGACAACGGCGACGGCTGGTGGCGGGTGAAGAACCGCAACTCCGGCAAGGTCCTCGGCGTCGACCTGATGTCGACGGCGGACAGCGCCCAGGTGGTCCAGTTCGCCGACAACGGGACAGCGGACCACCTCTGGCAGCTGCGTTAAAGAGTCTGTCGTGAGTGGTAATGCGGGTTCTAACCCGCATTACCACTCACGACCACGGCTAGCGCTTGACCCCGACGATCCCGGCCACGCACTTCGCGGAGCCGCTGAGCGGCGTGAGCCGGGGGCCGTCGGGCCACCACTCGTCGCAGACCGCCAGGCCCGGCTCCGACGTCGCGTTGGGCTGCAGGAACTCCAGACCCGGCAGCATCGCCTCGATCTCGGTGCGGGTGCGGAACCGGCCGGCGCCGAGGGGGCCCTGGGTCAGGATGTCCTCGATGCGTTTGGCGATCGCGGTCAGCTCCGGCACCTCGGGGTCGAAGAAGTGCGACAGCACCACGTACGAACCCGGCGCGAGTGCGTCGATGTACTCGCCCATGACGTCGGCGGCGCCGTCGCCCTCGAAGTGGTGCATCGTGCCGACGTGCAGCAGCGCGACCGGCTCGGTGAAGTCGATGTGCCGCAGCACCTCGTCGTTGCCCAGCACCGCTTCCGGCTTGAAGATGTCCGCCTCGACCATGTGCGTGAAGTCGTTCTCGGCGAGCAGCGCGCGGCCGTGCGCCAGGACCACCGGGTCGTTGTCGATGTAGACGACGTTCGTGTCCTTGTCGATGCGCTGGACGATCTGGTGCGTGTTCTCCGCGGTCGGCAGCCCGGACCCGCAGTCGACGAACTGCCGGATCTTGGTCTGGCTCGCCAGCATCCGCAGCGCGCGGTTGTGGAAGCCGCGGTTGCCGCGGGCGATGTCCACCGCTTCCGGGACCGCCTGCCGGATCTTCTCCATCACCACGCGGTCGACTTCGTAGAAGTTGTGACCACCGAGGAACCCGTCGTAGATCCGCGCGATGCTCGGCCGCTCGGGATCCACCCCCACCGGCTTCTGGCTGGGGGAACTCACGGACGGGACATCGGACATGGCGACCTCGCAGGACATCGGCGGGCGGCGTGGGCCACCCAGCGTAGTAGGTCGCGTCCCCGCGGTAAACGCGAGGTCAGCCGCTCGGGCGAAGCCGCTGGTCCGGAATGTCGTCCCGGTGGTCGTCCCGGCGTCCGGCGCGGTCCCGGCGCAACCGCGCCAGGTGCTGCTCGATCCGCCGGTCGAGATCGCGCGCGGCCTCGGACAGTTCCGTCAGGTCGCGACGGGACCCCGGGTGGCCGAGCGCCCCCGTGTCCACTTCGTCCCCTGTCCTGTCCACTGACGGCACCTCCAGCGTCGGTCCGGCCCCTTCCCGTGCTGCGTTACTGCCCCATCCGGAGCACCCCAAAACCCCCGCGGCCGGTGAGCCGGGGCACGCACGAAGACGTCCGGGAAAACCGCGGATCTGTCCGGTCGAGTCACCGGGAAAGCCCTGGTGCGAATTTTGACCAGGTGGTAGAAATCTTGTGGAGCCGTGGCGGGCGTCCGCCACCGTGATCTCAGGAGCTGGGGATGAGCCTGCTTTCCGTGCAGCTGTATTCGGTCCGCGACGCGTTCGCGGCCGATCCCGCCGACACCCTGCGGCGTCTCGCCGCGATCGGCTTCACGCAGGTGGAGCCGTACGGCGTCGTCGAGAACGTCGAGGCGCTGCGGGCCGGGCTGCCGGCCAACGGCCTGACCGCGCCGACCGCCCACGCCCGGCTGATCGGCGCCGACCAGGCCGCCGTGTTCGCCGCGGCGGCCGAGCTGGGCATCGGCCTGGTGATCGACCCGCTGGTCAAGCCCGAGCAGTGGCAGGACCCGGCCGACATCGCCGCGACCGCCGACGCGCTCAACGCCGCCGCGAAGGTGGCGGCCGAGCACGGCGTCGGAGTCGGCTACCACAACCACTGGTGGGAGCTGGAGTCCCGGATCGACGGCCGCGCCGCGTTCGAGGTGTTCGCCGACCAGCTCGACCCGGCCGTCGCGCTCGAGGTCGACACCTACTGGGCCACCGCGGGCGGCGAGAACGCGGCCGCCCTGCTGGGCCGGCTCGGCGACCGCGTCAAGGCGATCCACGTCAAGGACGGCGGCCTCGCCACCGACGCCTCCGGCCAGCTCCCCGCCGGCCAGGGCCAGGTCCCGATCGCCGAGGTGCTCGCCGCCGCGCCGACCGCCCTTCGCGTGGTCGAGTTCGACGCCTTCGACGGCGACCTCTTCGAAGCCATCGCCGCCAGCCACGCCTTCCTGACCGGCGCCGGGCAGTGACCGGCGGGCCGGTCGGCGTCGGGTTCGTCGGCGCCGGCGTCATCAGCGGCACCTACCTCGAGAACCTGACGAGCTTCCCGGACGTCCGCGTCCTGCGCGTCGCCGACCTCGACACCGAGCGCGCGGCGGCGCGGGCGGCCGAGCACGGCGTCCCGCGGTCGGGCACCGTGGCCGAGCTGCTCGACGACCCCGACGTCGAGCTGGTGGTCAACCTGACCACTCCGGCTTCGCACGTCGACGTCGGGCTCGCCGCGCTCGAGGCGGGCAAGCACGTCTGGGCGGAGAAGCCGCTCGCGCTCGACCGCCAGACCGGCCGCAAGCTGCTGGACCGCGCGCGGGAGAAGGGCCTTCGCGTGGCCAGCGCACCCGACACCGTGCTCGGCGCCGGGCTGCAGACCGCGCGGCGCGCGATCGACGAAGGCCGGATCGGGCAGCCGAACACCGCGCTCGCGCTGTTCCAGGTGCCCGGGCCGGAGAGCTGGCACCCCGCGCCGGAGTTCCTGTTCCAGGCCGGCGGCGGGCCGCTGCTGGACATGGGCCCGTACTACCTGACGACGCTGGTGCACCTGCTCGGCCCGATCCGCCGGGTCACCGGCGCCGGCGGCCGGGCGCGCGACACCCGTGTCATCGGGTCCGGGCCGCGCGCCGGGACGGAGTTCCCGGTGACGGTGCCGACCACGGTCACGGCCCTGGTCGAGTTCGCCTCGGGCGGGTCCGCCCAGCTCGTGCTGAGCTTCGACTCGGCGTTGAAGCGCACCGGCTTCGTCGAGCTGACCGGCACGCTCGGCACCGCCGTGCTCCCGGACCCCAACCGGTTCGACGGCGCGACCGCGTTGCACCTGTTCGGTCAGGACGAGCCCGAAGAGCTGGAACCGAAGGGGCACCAGGCTTCGCGCGGCACCGGCACGCTGGAGCTGGCGCGGGCGATCCGCGCCGGGGTGCCCGAACGCGCGTCCGGCGAGCTGGCCTACCACGTGCTCGACGCGATGCTGGCCATCGACGAGTCGCTGACTCGCGGGCAGCCCGTGGAGGTGGACAGCGTGGTCGCTGTGCCGCCCGCGTTGCCGGCGGCGTGGGACCCGTACGAGAAGACGCTCTAAAGCGGGACGGAGAGCAGGTTCTGCAGAGCGAACCGCAGTGAGCCGACCAGGTCCACGTCACCGGGCACGGTCAGCCACTGCACCTGCAGGCCGTCCATCAGGGCGATGAAGGTCAGCGCCGCCACCCGGGGGTCGACGCCGTCGCGCAGCTGGCCGCGCGCGGCGAGGACCTCGAACGACTCGCGCACGCCCGCGCGCGCGGCCCGGTAGTGCTCCACGAAGTAGTCGTGCGCCGGGTGGTCCGGGGCCACGGCTTCGGCGGCGAGCCGCGAGTAGAGGTCGACGATGCCGGGGTGGCGGACGTTGTGCTCGGCCAGCGCGACGAAGTGGCGCAGGACGTCGAGCCCGGGCGGGACGCGCAGCTGCTCGCGGTCGGAGTCGTCGGCGTCACGCCGTTCGAGGACGGCGGCGAGCAGCGCTTCCTTGGTCGGGAAGTAGTACAGGAGGCCGGCGTGGGTGATACCGACGCGTTTGGCGATCTCCCGCAGCGACGAGCTGTGGTAACCGAGCTCGCCGTACGCCGCGGCCGCCGCCGTGATGATGTCCTCGCGGCGGATCCGGCCCTTCAGGTAGCCCCCGGTCACGGGGCTGCGGTGGTCTCGGCGACGTGCACGTCCCCATCATGCCGCAGCGGGATTTCGCACAAGCTGCGTGATCGGTCGAACAAATCAGTTGTGCGAATGCGCGGTTCTTGCGAGCATCGCGGAGTGAAGAGCGCGGAGCGGCAACGGGTCATCGTCGAGCGGCTGCGCGGCACCGAGCAGGTCGGCGTCGGCGAGCTGGCCGAGGTGACCGGCGCGTCGGAGATGACCGTGCGCCGGGACCTGGACCACCTTGCCGCCCGGGGCGTGCTGCGGCGGGTGCACGGCGGGGCTGTCCCGGCGTCACCGTCCGGTATGGAGCCGCCGTTCGCGGCCCGCGCCACGGCGTCCACCGAGGCGAAGCGGGCCATCGCGGCCGCGGCGGCGGAGCTGATCGTCGACGGCGAGACCGTCGTCCTCGACAGCGGCACGACGGCGCTGGAGCTGGCGCGCCTGCTGCGCGACCGGTCGGTCACCGTGATGCCGCTGTCGCTGCACGCCGTTCGTGAACTCGCCGACGCCCCGCAGGTGCGGCTGCTGCTGCCTGGCGGCGAGCCGCGGCCGGGGGAGCAGGCGCTGGTCGGGCCGCTGACGCTCGCTTCGCTGCGGGCGCTGCGGTTCGACGTCGCCGTGCTGAGCCCGTGCGCGTTCGACCTCGAAGCCGGGCTGACCGCGTTCGACCTCGCCGACGCCGAGGTCAAGCAGCAGGCCCTGGCGGTGTCGGCGCGCTCGATCGTGCTGGCCGACAGCGCGAAGTGGGATCGCGCCGCGCTCGCCCACGTGTGTCCCGCCGACCGGGCGGACGTCCTGATCACCGACCCGGGTGCCCCCGCGGACCAGCGTGCGGCGCTGGCCGAGCGGGGTGTGCTCGTGCACGTCGCTGTCCCCTTGCCAGACTCGCTGGAGAACCGATGACGACCGTTTCCGCCCGTCCGCGCGCCGCCCGTGTCGCGACGTGGATGTTCTTCGCCCTCAACGGGTTCGGCATGGGGATGTGGGTGGTGCACATCCCGAACGTCGAGCGCGCCACCGGCATCTCGCACAGCACGCTGGGCGCGTTGCTGCTGGTGCTCGGCGGCGCGGCGTTCGCCGGCATGCAGGTCTCCGGGCCGCTGGTCGACCGCCTCGGGCACCGCAAGCTGGTCCCGGCGGCCGGGGTGTTCCTCGGCCTCGCGCTGTGCGCGCCGGGCTTCGCGAACTCGTGGTGGACGCTGGGGCTCTCGCTGATCCTGTTCGGCTTCGGCAACGGCGCGATCGACGTCGGGATGAACTCGCACGCGGTCGTCGTGGAGCGCGCGTACCCGCGTCCGATCATGGCGTCGTTCCACGCGATGTGGTCCATCGGCGGCGCGCTGGCCGCGGTGATCGGCGCCGCGACGCTCGGTGCGGGCGTCCCGACCGGCGTCACGCTCACCGGCACCGGCCTGGTGTGCATCGTGCTTTCCCTGGTGGCGGCCCGGTTCCTGATCGAGCCGGCCGACGCGCCCGCCGACGTCGCCCAGGCGTCTCCGGCGCCGACGTCCGCCCGCCGGACCCCGGGCCGCCTGATCTGGCTGCTGGGCGCGCTGGCCCTGGCGCTGATGCTCTCGGAGGGCGTGGCGAACGACTGGGCCGCGCTGCACATGGAGAAGGTGCTGGGCACCTCGGCTTCGACGGCGGCGCTGGCGTACGGCGCGTTCGCGGTGGCCATGACGACGGGCCGCTTCCTGACCGACCGCGTCGCGGCCTGGGCGGGCCCGGCGGCGATCGTCCGCTACGGCGCGGCGATGGCGGCCGTGGGGCTCTCGGTGGCCGCCGCGGCCCCGTGGGTCCCGCTGTCCCTGGTGGGATGGGCGGTGTTCGGCCTGGGCCTCTCGGGCGGCGTACCGCAGCTGTTCTCGGCGGCGGGCAACCTGGACACGCGCAACTCGGGCGCGTTGATGGCCCGGGTGGTCGGCTTGGGTTACGTGGGCCTGCTGGCCGGCCCGGCGTTGATCGGCGGCCTGACGCGGTGGATGCCGCTGAACGTCACGTTCGCGGTCCCGGTGGTGCTGTGCGTCCTGGCGGCGCTGTTCGCGGGCGTGCTGACCCCGAAGCCGGAACCCGTGGAGCAGCCCGTGGCGTGACCTCGGTCAGTGGTGGTGGGCCAGTCCCTCGTGAGCCTGCTCGGCGCCGGTCGCCGGTTCGGTGTGGACGACGACCGCCGTCAGGCGGGCGACCGCGTGCAGCAGCCGGTGCTCGACGTCGTGGGCGATGCGGTGGGCCTGCGCGACCGTCAGCGTCGTCGCGACCGTGACCGCGAGCTCGGCGCGCAGGTGGTGCCCGATCCAGCGCATCCGCAGCGGGCCGGCGCCGAGCACCCCCGGGACGTCGCGGGCGGTGGCCTCGGCCAGCTCGACCGTCGCCGGGTCGACCGCGTCGAGCAGACGCCGGAAGACCTCCTTCGCCGCGTCGCGCAGGACGAACAGAATGGCGACCGTGATGCCGAGCCCGACGATCGGGTCCGCCGCCGGGAACCCCAGCGCGACGCCGGCCGCGCCGAGCACGACGGCCAGGGACGTGAAGCCGTCGGTGCGGGCGTGCAGGCCGTCGGCGACCAGGGCGGCCGAGCCGATCTCGCGCCCGACGGTGATCCGGTACCGCGCCACCAGCTCGTTCCCGGCGAACCCGACCACCCCGGCGGCCGCGACCACCCACAGGTGGCCGACCGGGCGCGGGTCGAGCAGCCGCAGCACGGACTCGTACCCGGCGATCACCGCCGACGCCGCGACGACCAGCACCACGACCACCCCGGCGAGGTCCTCCGCGCGGCCGAGGCCGTAGGTGTAGCGGCGCGTCGCCGCCCGCCGGCCCAGCAGGAACGCGATGCCGAGCGGGACTGCGGTCAGCGCGTCGGCGAAGTTGTGGATGGTGTCGCCCAGCAGCGCCACCGACCCGGTGACGACCACGAGCACCAGCTGCGCGACGGCGGTGACGAACAGCGCGGCGAACGAGCGGACGAGCGCCCGCATCCCGCGCCGGCTGGTCTCGAGGGCCTGGTCGACGCGGTCGGCGCTGTCGTGGCTGTGCGGTCGCCACCGCGAGTGGCGGTGCCCGTGTCCCGTCATGGATGTGACTCTACCTGCGCAGGCACGCATATACGCAAGTAGTAGGGTAACGAAGTGCCCGACTTCGACATGCCCACCGACGAGCAGGTCCACCTAGCCGCGGAGTCGTTCCGCCTGCTGGCCGACCCGACCCGCATCAAGGTCCTGTGGGCGCTGCTGCAGGGCGAGTCGTCGGTGGCCGGCCTGGCCGAGCTGGCCGGCGCGGCGCCGACGGCGGTCAGCCAGCACCTGGCGAAACTGCGGCTGGCGGGCCTGGTGAAGGGCCGCCGCGAAGGCACGTTCGTCTACTACTCGGCGGCCGACAACCACGTCCGCGGCCTGCTGGCCCAGGCGTTGCACCACGCCGACCACCTGGACCGCGACCTGCCCCCGGGCGCGCACGCCCAGCCGCACCACCCGCGAGCGGACTCCGGCGGCGCCTAGCTCAGCGGCGCGGCCAGCCGGGCCACCAGGTCCTCGGCGATCTCCCGCGCCGTCCGGCGCAGCTCGTCGGCCGGGAACGCCGCCACGGTCCCCATCCGGATCCGGCCGGGGCTGCGCACGCTGCGGGTGGCGACGGTGGTCGTCGCGGCGACGGGATCCAGCCCGATCGCCGGCGCGAGGGCGTCCGGCAGCGGAAGGTCGATGGCCAGCAACGCGGTCAGCCGGGCGGCGACCCGCAGCGCCAGCGCCTCCCGGTCGAAGCTCTCTTCCGGCAAGGGGAACCAGCACGTCCGCTGGCCGCTGCTCAGCACCGCGAGCCCGGACTCCCCGGCCGTCGAAAACGCCCACGCGCCGTCCTCGGACGAGCCGGCGTGCACGGGCTGCTCTCCGACGAAGCCCGACTCCGCGAGTTCGCCGCGGGTCCGCTCGAGGTCCGGCGTCGCGTGGTGCGTCCCCGGAGCGGCCGGGACCAGGTGGACTTCGACGAGCGGACCGCGCGGCCGGTACTGCCGCGGGAGGATCGCCGATCGCCAGACGACCGGGAGTTCTTCGAGGGAAAGCGATTGTCCGGTCACGCCGCGGAACGATAGCAACGATCTCAGGCGATCGGCTCCTGCAGTTCGGTCACCCAGCCCGCCGGATCCTCCGGACAGTCGAGGTACAGCTCCCGCTGCGCGCCCGCCGAGCGGTGGCCGTGCGCCTCGATCCACCGCACGACCGCCTGCCAGCTCGGCAGCACGCCTTCGATCGCGCCGCGGTGGACCAGCGTCGCCGCGCGCGCCGGCGGGAGGTCCGCGACGCTCAAGCCGGCCAGGTCACCCGCGCCGACGGACGCCGGGATCGCCGCGTGGACCACGACTTCGTCCTCCGCGCGCTGCTCGTAGTAGCACGTCAGCCGCCCGGCCGGCGTCACGTCGGCGGTCGGCAGCCGCCGGCCCAGCTCCGCGCACAGCGGGCGGACCACCGGGCCGATCGCCTCCGGCGCGAACCCCGCCGCGACGCCGGTCAGCTCCACCACCCGCACGGCCGGCAGGTCCTTGACCACGACGTCGTACGCCGGCGCGCGGCCCTCGTCCTCGATCGTCCGCAGCCGGGCCTCGACCTGCGCCAGCTTCGCCGCGCTCTCCGCCACCGCCGTCGCCAGCTCCGCGCGCCGCAGGTCCAGCATCCCGCGCACCCGCTCGACCGGCACCTCCTCGGCCAGCAGCGTCCGCACCTGCTCGAGGGTGAACCCGAGGTCCTTCAGCGCGACGATCCGGTTGAGCCGGGCCAGCTGCCCCGCGGTGTAGCTGCGGTAGCCGGTCGCCGGGTCGACGCGGGCCGGGCGCAGCAGCCCGAGCGCGTCGTAGTGGCGCAGCATCCGGACCGACACCCGGCCGTGGCGGGCGAAGTCCCCGATCGAGAACATCCGCCGATCATTCCCCAGGCGGGACGAACCCGCCCGCGACGGCCGCGGCGAGCTCGGCGAACGTGATCGCCGTGTCGTCCTCGTGCGCCGGGCCGACCACCTGCAGCCCGGCCGGGAGTGTGCCCCCGGCCGGGGCGGACACCGCGGGCAGGCCGGGCAGCGACGCCTGCGCGATCCAGAACACCTGGTCGTCGTAGCGGTCCTGCTCGCCGTCGTGGGGAAAGGCCGTCGTGAAGACCGTGGGGCACAGGAAGACGTCGACGTCCCGGAAGTACCGGCCCCACGCCGCCGCCGAAGCGTGCCGCCGCCGTTCCTGCTCGACGACGCCCGCGACGTCGCCTTCGCGCATCGCGAAGAACAGCTCCACCTGGAACCCGAACGACTCCGCCTGGGCGGCCGGGTCGACGCCGTCCGGCCAGCCTTCGGTGACCCGGACGCCGGCGCGGGCGAGCGCGTCGACGACGTCCGAAAGCGCGTCTCCGACCTCGGCGGTCACCGGGCAGCGCGGGTCGTCGAGGACGACGCCGGCGCGGAAGTCCGCCAGCCGGCTGCGGCGCGGTGGCGCGAGCCGCCACGAGTACGCGTGCGCCTCGGCGCCGTCCGGCCCGCCGGTGACGCCGAGGGCGAGCCGCAGGTCGGCGGCCGAGCGGGCGAGCGGCCCGGCCGCCGACGGGAAGTCCCGGCCGGGCTCCGCGGGCGGGCCGGGTGGCTGGAACCCGCGCAGCGGCACGGTTCCGGCGGTCGGCTTGAGGCCGTAGACGCCGCAGTAGGCCGCCGGGATCCGGATCGAGCCCGCCAGGTCGGAGCCGTACTCCAGATAGGACATTCCCGCGGCGACCGCGGCCGCGGCGCCCCCGGACGAGCCGCCCGGCGTGCGCGCCGGGTCGCGGGGGTTGAGCGTGCGGCCGTACACCGGGTTCACCGTCCGCCCGAAGTCGGCGAGCATGTGGTGCACATTGGACTTGCCGACGACGATCGCGCCCGCGGCCCGCAGCCGTTCGACGACGGCCGCGTCGTGGTCCGCGACGTGCTCCGCGAACGCCGGCTCACCCCAGGTCGTGTGCATGCCTTCGACGGCGAAGGCGTCCTTGACGGTCATCGGAACGCCGTGCAGTGGCCCGGGATCGGCACCGCGCGCGACGGCCCGGTCCGCGTCCTCGGCGGTTTCGAGCGCGGCGTCACGGTGGGTTTCGACGACGGCGTTGAGCTGGGAATCCTCGATGCGATCGAGGAGTTCTTCGGTCAGGTCACGAGCCGAGAGCGCGCCGCGGCGGATACCGGCGGCGGCGTCGGTGGCGGTCCGGAAGGTCATGGCCGAGGAGTACGGCCTGACACGGTGTCAGGGTCAAGCGCGGTTCCCGGATGCGCGTCTTGGGTAACCAAGAGTCACAGCCGCCCGACCCACGGACGGCGGAGGGAGATCGATGCCGATCGCAGCGGAGCGCCTGACCGCACCCCCGGCACCACCCGAGCCGATCCCGGCGGACCCGGTCGGGCCGAGCCCCGACCCCGCACCGCCGGGCCCGGATCCGGTGGCACCGAGCCCCGGCCCGGAGCTGCCGACGCCCGAGCCCGGCAGCGTGCCCGTGCCGGATCCCGTCCCGCCCGAGCCGGCACCGGGTCCCGACCCGACCTGAGTTACGGCTTTCGGATGATATGAGTCTCGTACGAGTTGGTGTACGCTCGGGACATGGCAACAGCACAGAACTACCGGCGGATGGTCAACGCCGGGAACAAGCTCGTCGTCGGGCTCCAGCGGCTCGGCATCGCCTTCGGCCCGATGCAGCTGCTCACGGTCGCGGGGCGCCGCAGTGGTGTCCCGCGCACCTTCCCGATCGCCGTCATCCCGCAGGACGGCGAGCGCTACATCATCCAGGCGTACCCGAAGGCCGCCTGGGTGGCGAACGTGCGCGCCGCGGCCAGCGTCACGCTGACGCGCGGCCGCCGTTCGGCCACCGCCCGGCTGGTCGAGGTGCCGGTGGAGGAGCGGCGGCCGATCCTGCGCAAGCTGGTGGAGACCAGCCCGCCGAGCGTCGGCAACCGTTACGTGACAACGGGTCTGGCCGAAGCGTCCAACCCGGACGCGGTCGCCGACGCGGCGGGCCGGATCGCGGTGTTCCGTGTCGAACCCGTTTAGGAGCCGCTTCCGCCGCGCGCTGCCGGCGGCCTGGCGAAGACAGCGTGCCGTGGTACTCGGCCGGTGCGGAGAGATCGTCGTGCGCGGCCCGTCGGTCCGCCGAAGACCCGAGCCGGAGCGGGATCGCCTGGGCACCCGCCTCGCCGCGAGGCGTGGGTTGCTGGCGCCGAGCGCGGGAAGATCGCCGTGCGCAGCCGGCCGCTCGAGCCGGATCGCTCAGGAATCCGTTGCGCAGCGGGCCGCCAGCTGGTCGAGGCCGGGCCCGGAAAGCTCCTCGAGCACCGCACTTCGCCCGGTCATGGCCAGCACCAACGTGAGCAGCGGCCCGGTCACCTCGGGCCCGCTCCCGGTCGACCAGCCCGCGTCGGTAGCCCGCAGCGTCAGCCCGGTGACCCGCTTCTTCGCGCCGATCAGCAGGTTGGACCGCCGGTAGAACTCGGCGACCTGCACGAGCGTCGCGATCGGGAACGCGCGCTCGAGCCCCAGCGGGCGGCGGATGTCGGTGCCGTGCACCACGATCTCGCCGAGCCACGAGTCCGCCGGTCCCGGCGGCCCGGTGGTGTCGTTCGCGTGCTCGCGCAGCTGTGCGAGCGTGGCTTCCGGGCCGGCCCCCGTCTCGCGGGCGAGGTTCTTCGCGGCCATCGCCTCGAACCGGAACCCGGAACCGGCCAGCCGCGCGAAGAACGTGACGGGCGTCAGCTTCGCGGTCGCGACGACGTGGCCGAGTACCTCGTGGACTGTCCACCCGCGACACAGCGACGGCGTCGACCACGCCGCGGTGGGCAGGTTCGCGAGATCGTCGGCGAGCGCGGCGCGTTCCCGGTGGATCTCCGGCCAGGAACTGGCGTCCGCCATAGGGGCCTCCCGGGTGTCCTTCCGGGATGTCCCGGTGCTCGCAGGTCGCCTCAGCGCCCGGAAGTGTTACAACGCCGTAGCCGCGCCGTCGAACACCAGCAGCAGCTGTTCGGCTGCGGTGCGGGCCGCGTTGCCCGGGCGGATCGTGCGCTCGCCGTCCGGCTGCGGCGCCGGCGCCCCGGACATCAGCTCCACCAGCGCGACGGCGAGTTCGCGGACCTTGACGTTGAACTCCTGGCTCGCCCGCCGCAGCGTCGCCCAGGCCTCGTCGGGGCTGCAGCGGCGCAGCGCGATGACGATGCCCTTCGCCTCCTCCAGCGCGGCCCGCGACTGCAGCAGGTCCAGCATCTGCTCGGTCTGGTCAGGCCAGGCCGACTCGGCGAGGACGAGCGCCATCGCCGTGAGCTTTTCGTAGCGCCGCAACACCGTCACGGTCTCTTCGGTGGCGGGGCGGTCGAGTGTGGCCGACAGCACCAGGCCGCCGTCGGCGTCCCAGGCGGCGGGCAGCGCGGCGCCCCCGCGGGTGCGCAGCCAGTCCGCCGCGAACTCGGGGAAGTACTCGGTCATGCCGCTGACGGTGAGCGCGGGCCACCGCTCGTCGGCGAAGACGTCGGCGGCGACCACCGGCACGCCCGTGCGGCAAGCGAGCGGCACCGGGCCGCCGAACCGCTCCAGCTGGGCCCGGACGCACGCGGCCGAGAGCCCCCGGGCGGCGGCCACGCGCAACGGGCCGTCGCCGTGCTGGACGGTCACGGCCGCGCCGAGCGCGCCCGGCACCTCGGCCGCGATGCGGTCGAGCAGCTCCTGCAGCAGTGCGGTCAGCGGCGCCTGGTCGTCGGCCGCGGGTCTTCCGGTCACCTCGAAACCTTTCTCGACGTCTTGCTCGAAACTCTGGCGTCGACACGCACGGCGGTTTTAGCATGTCGTCGTTAAGACGACAAGATACCCGTCGTCGAAAGGACGACCATGGACGAGACCGCCGGCGTTCTGGGCCGGATCCACGAAGCGGTCGCCGCCGCGCGGGCGGGCACCGCGGACCAGGACCAGCTGGTCACCGCGCTGAGCGGCCTCCGGCTGCTGCGGGATGAACTGGCCGGCTGGGAGCCGGAGCTGATCACGGCGGCGCGAGCGGCCGGCGCCAGCTGGGTGACCCTCGCGCCCGCGCTGGGCGTCGCCAGCAGACAGGCCGCGGAACGGCGTTACCTGCGGCTGCAGCCGTCGAGCACGGGGGAGCGGACCGGCGAGGCCCGCGTCGACGCCGAGCGCGACCGGCGGGCGGGAGACCGGGCCGTCGCGGACTGGGCGCGGCGCAACGCCGCCGTGCTGCGCCAGCTCGCCGGCCGCGTGAGCGCGCTCGACGGCCTGGCCCCGGCTGCGCAGGCGAGCGCCGATCGTCTCGGCGCCGCACTGGGCGACGACGACCCGGCGAACCTCCTGCCACCGCTGGCCGCGGCCCGGCCGCACCTGACCGGCGACCTGGGTACCCGGGTGGGTGAAATCTCCGCCGAAGCGGCCCGGTTGCGCCGTGCCGCGGCCGGCAACCGCCGCTCCCGGGACTGAGCCGCCGTCCGCGTGGGTACCAGGCGGGTATGGCACAAGAAGCGGAACAGAACCCCGACGAGCGCACCGCGGGCCGGGCCGAGCTGCTGCCCGAGGAAAAGGCCGTCGAGACCGCCGATCCCGAAGCCCAGGCCCGCGAAGTGCTGCGCGACTCCGACCGCCGGAGCGCGGACCCCGAGCCGACGATGACCCGGCGTCCGGAGGAGACGATCTGAGCGATCAGTCCCCGTCCGAGTCGCGGCTTTCCCGCTCGTCCTCGGTCCGGTCGTCCATCGGGTTGCCGCTGGAGTCGTCTTCGTTCGTCTCGTGGTGGGGTTGAGTCATCGCATCTCCTCGTCCGGGTGGCCGATCTTCGGCGGCTACCCGGACGGGAAGCGGATCAATCCCGTGATCAGCCCGCGTCGCAGGCCGCGCCGTTGAGCGTGAACGCGCCGGGCGCCGGGTTGCCGCCGCGGATCGAGCCGTTGAAGCCCGTGGTCACGGTCGCGCCGGGCGCGAGGGTGGTGTTCCAGTCGGCGGCGTTCACCGTGACGCGGCCGCCGCGCTGGTCGTAGTCGCCGTCCCAGCCGTGCGTGACCCGCTGCCCGTCGGCGAAGGTCCAGCTCAGCGTCCACGGCGAGAGCGTTTTCGCGCCCTTGTTGGTGATCGCGACGGCCGCGGTGAAGCCGTCGTCCCACTGGTCCTGCACGGTGAACCGCACCGAGCAGGACGCCTGGGGAGCGGCCGCGCTCGACGACGGCGGTGGCGGCGGGGCCGATGCCGAGCTCGACGGCGCGGTCTGCCGGCCCACCATGACGGTCGGGCTCGGCGGTGGTGGCGTGCTCGTGGCCGGCTTCGGGGTGGTCGCGGGCAGCAGCGGCACCTGCGGGGGCGACGCCTCCCGGCCGGGCGAGCTGGTGGTCACGGCGATCACGACGAGACTGCCGACGACGGCGACCAGCCCGCAGATCGCGCTGACCCACCGGATCCGCGCCCCGGCCCGCTGCTGCGCGGCGGCGGCTTCCCGGGCCCGCTGCTCGATCCGGTCCACGTGCTCCGCGGGCGACAACCCGTCGGGCAGCGGCGCCCGCGGCGGCAGGGAACCGCCGGTCAAGGGCCGCGCCGTGGCGCCGGTCTCCTTCAAGAGCTCGGCGACGGAGATCTCGTCGTCGTCCCGCTCGGCGCGGCGCGCCATCCAGCACCTCCCGTCTCGTGCCCGGCGAATCCTAGGAATCCGCGCAGGTCTTGTAAACCGCGTGCATGCCGCGTGCACAAGCCGCCAACATCGCCGCGGTTACCTGGGTTCACGACCGGATGTCCCGGTCACCGAATCCGGGGAGAACCATGACCGAGCAGAAGATCATCGCCGTCGTCGGCGCCACCGGCCAGCAGGGCGGCGGCGTCGCCCGCGCCATCCTCGACGACCCCGCCGGCCGCTTCGCCCTCCGCGCGATCACCCGCCGCCCCGGCTCCGACGCCGCGCAGGCGCTCGCCGCGCGTGGCGCCGAGGTCGTGGTCGCGGACCTCGACGACGAAGCGAGCCTGACGACGGCGCTGCGGGGCACGTACGGCGCCTACTTCGTCAGCGCGTTCTGGGAGTACAACGACGTCGAGCGCGAGCAGAAGCAGGCCCGCGCGATGGCCGCGGCCGCCAAGACCGCGGGCCTGCAGCACGTCATCTGGTCGACGCTGCCCGACACCCGGCTGCACCTGCGTCTCGACGACGACCGCGTCCCGACGCTGAACGAGCGCTACAAGGTCCCGCACTTCGACGGCAAGGCCGAGGCCGACGCGTTCTTCGTCGAAGCGGGCGTGCCGACGACGTTCCTGTCCACGACGTTCTACTTCGAGTCCTTCCTCGACTTCTTCCGCCCGGTCCGGGACGACGACGGCGTCCTCGCCCTGCACCTGCCGATGGGCGACCGCAAGCTGCCCGCGATCGCGGCCGAGGACATCGGCCGGACGGCGTTCGGCGTCTTCGAACGCGGCCCCGAGCTCGTCGGCCGCACGATCAGCATCTCCGGCGAGAACCTGACCGGCGAGCAGTACGCGGCGGCGTTCGCCAAGGAGCTCGGCGAGGACGTCGCCTACCGCCCGGTCAGCGTCGAAGCCGTGCGCGCCCAGGGGTTCCCGGGCGCCGACGACCTGGCCAACATGTTCTTCTACTACGCCGAGTACGAGAGCGTCTTCGCCGGCGCGCGCGACCCCGGCGCCGTGCGCGAGCTGAACCCGCGGCTGCAGGACTTCGGCACCTGGCTCGCCGCCCACCACGACGCGTTCAAGGGGCTGTAATGCCTTTCGGGATGCACTTCGGCATCTTCGGGGTCGGCGACATCGCCGCCGACCCCGCAACCGGCCGCGCCCCGACCGAGCACGAGCGGATCAAGCGGATGGTCGAGACGGCCGTCCGCGCCGAAGAGGCCGGCCTCGACGTCTACGCGACGGGGGAGCACCACAACCCGCCGTTCGTGCCGTCGTCGCCGACCACGCTGCTGGGGTTCGTCGCGGCGCGCACCAGCCGGATCGTGCTGTCGACGTCCACGACGCTGATCACCACGAACGACCCGGTGAAGATCGCCGAGGACTACGCGATGCTGTAGCACCTCGCGGACGGCCGGCTCGACCTCATGCTCGGGCGCGGCAACACCGGCCCGGTGTACCCGTGGTTCGGCAAGGACATCCGCGACGGCATCGCACTGGCCGTGGAGAACTACGCGCTGCTGCGGCGGCTGTGGCGCGAAGAAGCCGTGGACTGGTCCGGCAAGTTCCGGTCTCCGCTGCAGGGCTTCACCTCGACCCCACGTCCGCTGGACGGCGTCCCGCCGTTCGTCTGGCACGGGTCGATCCGCAGCCCCCAGATCGCGGAGCAGGCGGCCTTCTACGGCGACGGGTTCTTCGCCAACAACATCTTCTGGCCGGTCGAGCACACCCGGCGGATGATCGCGCTCTACCGCGAGCGTTTCGAGCACCACGGCCACGGCCCCGCGGACACGGCGATCGTCGGCCTCGGCGGCCAGACGTTCATCCGACGCCGCTCCCAGGACGCGATCGCCGAGTTCCGCCCGTACTTCGACCACTCGCCGATCTACGGCCACGGCCCCTCGCTCGAGGAGACGATGGACCAGACACCCCTGGTCGTGGGCAGCCCGGAGCAGGTGATCGACCGGACCATGCGCTTCCGCGAGGACTTCGGCGACTACCAGCGCCAGCTGTTCAACGTCGACGGCATGGGCCTCCCGCACGAGACGGCGCTGGAGCAGATCGACCTGCTGGGCGCCGAGGTCGTCCCGGTGCTGCGCAAGGAGTTCGCGCGAGGACGACCGGCGCACGTCCCGGACGCGCCGACGCACCGGTCGCTCGCCGCGGTGGAATAGCGACCCGCCGCCCGCGGTTGCGCTGAGCGTGACCGAATCTGTGCGGTTCGAGGTGCTGGGCCCGGTACGGGCGTGGCGTGGCGACGTCGAGCTGGAGCTGGGCCCGCCCCAGCAACGGGCGGCGCTGGCGGTCCTGCTCCTGCAGGGCGGCACGTCGCTCTCACCCGCCCAGCTGGTCGAGGCGCTCTGGGGCGGCGCGGAACCGAGGGCGGCGACCGGCATGGTCCGCTCGTACATCTCCCGCCTGCGCCACGCCCTGGAGCCGGACACCCCGATCAAGTCGATCGGCGGCGGCTACGCGATCATCGCGCCGACGTTGGATCTGACGGAGTTCCAGCACCTGCTGACAACCGGCGACGCCGCCTCCCTCCGAGCCGCACTAGACCTCTGGCACGGCACTCCGCTGTCGGGCGTCAACGGCTTCGAAGCCGAGCGCGTCCGCCTGGAGCAGCTGCGCCTGAAGGCAATCGAAGACCTGGCAGCAGCAGATATCGAGGCGGGCCACCACGCAGGCGCCATCAGCGCCCTGACCGAGCTGATCACCGAGCAGCCCATGCGAGAACGCCCCCACGAGCTGCAGATGCTGGCCCTCTACCGCTCCGGCCGGCAAGCCGAGGCCTTGGACGTCTTCGCCCAAATCCAGCGCCGGCTGGAGGACGAGCTGGGCCTCTACCCAGGCCCGGAACTACGCGAAATGCAGCGCAAAAATCCTGTCCTCAGACCCCACTTTGGCCGCCACCATCACCCGCCCCACGCAACTACCTCCGCAGCTCCCGGAGTTCGTAGGCCGAGAGGACATGCTGACCGCGCTGGCCGACACCCTGCGGACAACCGACCCAGGCGTCCCGGTAGTGGGCGTCGAAGGCCTGGCCGGGATCGGCAAGACCACCCTGGCGATCCAGCTGGGCCACAAGATCGCAACGTCCTTCCCGGACGGCCAGCTGTTCACGGACCTATCGGTCTCGCCGGACCCGCTGTCCGAGCTGCTGCGCGGCATCGGCGTCACGGACCTGCCACCGTCGTCAAGCGAGCGAGCGGCATTGTGGCGCACCCGCACCACAGGCCGCCGCGTACTCATCGTCTTGGACGACGCCCAGGCAGCGGAGCAGATCCGCCCGCTGCTCCCAGGCACCAGAGGGCCCGGCGGTGATGATCACGGCCCGCCAGCGCCTCTACGGCCTACCTCACGCCCACTGGCAGAAACTACGAGGCCTGGACCCCACGGCATCGCTGCAGTTGCTGAGCCGCTTGATAGGCCCCCGAACCGACCACGACCCTGCAGCGACCGAGGAACTGGTCGCCCGCACAGCGGGCCTACCCCAGGTCCTGCAGGCGGTGGGAGCCCGAGTGTCATCCCGCCCGGAGTGGACGATGCTCCAGGCACTCAGCCGCCTGGGCCGCCCGGCGCCAGACTCCCCGGTGACACCCCCGGAGTGCGGAGCGATAGAGAAGCCATACGAGTCGGCAATGGCCCAGCTGACCCCGGCCCAGTCCCGAGCGTTCCGAGCGCTTTCCCACCTGGCAATGCCGGTAGTCCCACTCTCCGCAGCCGCTGAAACCCTGAACCTCGAGCTACCAGCGGCAGCGGCGATCCTGGAGTCCCTGGTGGACGCCCACCTACTGGACCCAGCCGGCCCAGACGCCTACCGCTACCAGGAGCCCCTACGCGAGTTCGCCCGAAGCCGAGCAGGCCAAGAGGACTGGATCGATACAGCGGTGAGCCAAAACGCATGATCATCCCAACCCTCGATACCGAGCAGATCCGGACCCCCCTGAACGCCCCCACGAGGCGGCCGGGTACTCTTTCTCCAGCAGGTCCGAGTGGCGGAATGGCAGACGCGCTAGCTTGAGGTGCTAGTGCCCTTAACGGGCGTGGGGGTTCAAGTCCCCCCTCGGACACAGTATTACCCCACGGATCGCGAAACGCGATCTTGAAGCTGAGGCGATGGTAGCTCAGCTCGAGTCGGTCTCCTCCAGTCGCCATCCGGAGATGTTGTAGACGACGAACCGTCCTGAATTGCGCAGCGCCACCGCGACGTGACTGCTTCGTGTCCGAGCAGACTCCAGCTCGGTGTGGCCGTCGTTGCCCTCGCCTCCGAGCCGGATATGGATCTCGTCGACGAGGTGGTCCTCGCGGACGTAGAGCGTCTTCGGCCGCAGCTGGCCTGTGCGTTGGGTGCTGGTATGGCCGTGGCGGCAGCGGTAGGTCGGACGCCCGTGGTTCCAGTGCGAGTCCAGCCGCCGGTCGCAGACACCGCAGTGGATCAAACCGGCTAAAGCGAACCGGCGACTCCTGCCGTCGCTGGCGGGTCGTGCCGCCCGGATCTGTTGCGCGGCGACAAAGTCGTGCTCGGCGACAAGGGCCGGATGCGCCGTCTTCGCCGACAGCGCGGGCGTTGCGGCTGGGCCTTCGTTGCACGTGGCTCGGCGGTTCCAGATCTGCCGTCCGGTGTAGCGCGGGTTCGCCAGGATCACGGCGACCGTGCGCAGGGTCCAAGCTCCGCGGGTCCGGTGGCGGTTGCGGGCCGGATCGGCGCTCGACGGACAGGGAACACCACGCTCATTGAGGTGTCGGGCGATGCTGGCGACGCTGTGCCCGGCCAGGCGCTGGCGGAACATCCAGGTGACGTGGGGTGCGGTTCGGGGGTCGGGTGCGAGGCGTTGGAGGCGTCGGCCCCAGCGGGCGTCGGCGGGGTTGGGGTGGGGTCCGGCGTCGACGAGTTGGTAGCCGTAGGGTGGGCGGCCGCCGAGGTAGCGTCCTTGTTGGGTGGCCTGGTTGTGCATCGCTGCCAGTACCCGGTGGCGGGCGCGGAGGACTTCGCGCTGCGACTGGGTGGCGAGAAGTGACAACAGCGCTCGGTGATCGCGGTTGACGAGGTCGACTGGACCTCCTGTTTCGGGTAGCCAGAGCTGGATGCCGTGACGGGTGCACCAGGCGTAGAGGGTGGCGAACTGGGTGCCGGTGAAGGCGCGCTCGTACTCGCCGATCACGATCGCGTCGATCACGGATTCTGAGCTCGAGGCCGTGGTCATGAGCTGGGCAGCCTGGGGTCGTTGTCGCCATGGAATGCGGCGTGAGGTGCCGGCGTCGAAGTAGGTGGCGACGACCTGGCCGTGGCCCGCGACCAGCTCATCGGCCATGTTGCGTTGCCAGCCTTGTGACGACACCCGGTCTTGATGGCGGGTGGTCGACGTGCGGCCGTAGAAGGCGAACCGCAAGCCACTCCTGTGGTCGGGGCGGGTAGTGGTGGTTGTCGGCTTCTTGCCGTTCATCCACTGCGCCAGCAGGTCGGCCGCGCCAGCAGGTGGTGCGGCCATCTGAGGCGAGGGCAGGTGCGGGGGGATCACGCTGGACGGATGTCGCGGCCGTTGGGTCATGACGGCGCGCTCCGAGCGGTTCATCCGATCAGCGCAGTCGCGATGCGTCAGTGAGGACTGTATAACGCCCTACGCGGCGACGATCTGCAGTAGCCCCGCTGTCTGTCGGGCAGCATGGCGCTCGACTGGCGAAACGTTATCGATTTCCTTCGAGGGGGTTGTAACAGCGGATGGCCTGCTCCTTCCGATGTCGAGCACGGAACCGCCCTGGCCACGTGGGCGGTGATCGGCATGGAGCCTTCGCCGGCTCGAAGTTCCCAGAACTCTCGCGTGGGAGGGCAGGCGAAGCAGCGTCCGACGGCGTCATTGCGCGGAATTGATCATATTCGAGCCTAGTTGTGATTTCCCCAACGCCGAATCTGAGCCTCGGAGCGATGTGAGTGGGCGTCAGCGCGACCCACTGACCAGTGCCAGGGGCTGCACCCGGTGGGAATCGAACCTGCGGCACCCGCTTCTGTGGATCATGTCTTTCGTCGACGAACGAGCGTGATCGACATGGACCGTGACCAGCTGATTCAGTGCGAGCGGCGATGGCTGGTGCGTGGTCATCGGTGATTGTCTCGACCATTTGGCGTCGAATTTGATCACGGAAAATGTCAGGCGGCAAGGCTGCGCAGTGATGGAGGTATGTCGGAGGGCGCCTCTACTATGGACGTATGGCCCAATGCACAGCACCGTCCCGAGGTCACCGCACTGCGAGCGGGGCCGAGAACTGCCCAGCGTGCAGCAGCCGCGGAAGGTCGCCCTACCGCTCGTCCTACTCCTACTCGTCGCCCCGGCCGTCCTACGGCGGTGGCGGCGGGTCGAGCTACGGCAGCTCGTCGGGCGGTAGCGGAGGCTCCCGTCGGACCAGGACCGGCAGGTCGGTGTCGTACACGCCGACAGAGTGGCGCACCGTCAAGCCTTTCACCGAGAAGGCCGGCGAGCAGGCTCAGGCGCACCCGGAACGCCGCGACCTCTTCTTGTGCCACGCTTGGCCAGACCGAGAAGGCAGCGCGAAGGAGCTGAACGCCCACCTGAAGTCGAACGGTGCGTCGGTGTGGTTCAGCGAGGAGGACCTGCCCCTCGGCTCGCTCATGATCCGCGAAATCGACAAGGGACTACGGAACTCCCGCGTTGGCATCGTGCTGGTCACACCCGCGCTTCTAAAAAGCATCAACGACGAGGGCGTAGCGGAGAAGGAACTCGCCGTGCTGCTGTCCACTCGGCGCGTCATTCCCGTCTTACACGGGGTGAGCTTTAACGACCTCAACGATGTGAGCCCGATGTTGGCCTCGCACGCTGGGCTGAGCACTGCGGAGTCGTCGCTCGACGTTGTTGCAGCCAAGGTCGCTGCCGCTGCCGCCGCGCTCGCGGACTGAGGTCAGCCGAGCCTGCATGAGTAGGCGAGCCCCGTTTGCCGCGAGAAGTGTTGACCATCGCCGCCGGGCCCAGGAGGCCGGGCATGTCCTGGGTATCAGCCGCCGTTGCCACCTCATCCGGGAGCGGGACGGCAGTGCCGCCGGGCTGCGGTTCGCACGACAAGAGCTCCGTCGGCTCGCAGACCGTGGATCCGGACGGTCTCGGCGGGACAAGGTCGCCAACCTCGTGGCGTGGGAAACCGGACACGATGGTGACATCGATGGGCCCTGCTCCAGCTGGAGCGGCTTCGCCTCCGAGCCGAGGAGGTCCTCGGTGGCGATCACGAAACGACGTTAGGCATCAAGTTCGGCATCGCCTGCTGGACCGGTATGCGCGGAGACCACAGGGCGGCCCTCGACCTGATGTCCCGCGTCGCCGACGACTGCTCGCGCGCCCTCGGCAGCACGCACCGGATGACCGTCTCGGCTCGTGAGGCGACCGCTCGCTAGAACGGGCGGGTCGGCGATTGGGACCTGGCCATCCGCACGATGCGCGAACTGGTCCACGACCTGGAAGCCGAGCAGCAACACCCCTACGACCTGAGTTCCGTCCGGTCCCAGCTCGCCTACCTGATGACGGAAGCCGGCCAACACGCCGCAGCCCTGCCGCTATGGCGTGAGCTTCTCGAAGAGAGCATCACCATCAACGGCCGACTGCACCTGGAGACCCTCGGATATCGGACCGAGGCCGCTGACTGCCTTGGCCGGAGGGGAGATCCGACCGAGGCAGTCCGGCTTTTGACCGACGCGACCCGACTGGAGGATCCGCCCAGCACCAACGTTCTGGGAATCGGCCGGGGTCTGTCAAACGAGCGGTGTAACTCGGGTTGAAGGGAACTACTTGCGTCCGGCGGCCAGGCGGCCGTCGAAGGCGATCTCGAACGCGTTCAGCGCGGGTTTCCACCGCATCGTCCAGCGTTTGCGGCCGCCGCCGGTGGGATCGAGGCTCATGATCGCCATGTAGACGCACTTGAGCGCGGCCTGCTCGTTCGGGAAGTGCCCGCGGGCCTTGACCGCGCGGCGGATGCGGGCGTTGACGCTTTCGATCGCGTTGGTCGAGCAGATCACCCGCCGGATCTCCGGATCGAACGCCAGGAACGGCACGAACTCCGCCCAGACGTTGTCCCACAACCGCACGATCGCCGGATACCGAGCACCCCACTCCTGCGCGAAACTCGGCGAACCGCTCGCGCGCAGCGGCCTCGGTGGGCGCGGTGTAGACCGGCTTGAGCGCCTTGGCGATCGCATCCCAATGCTGACGGCCCGCGTAACGGAAACTGTTGCGCAGCAGGTGAACCACGCACGTCTGAGTGATCGTGGCCGGCCAGACGGTCGTGATCGCGTCCGGCAAGCCGGTCAGCCCGTCGCAGACCACCATGAGCACGTCGGCCACGCCCCGGTTCTTCAACTCGGTGAGCACGTGCAGCCAGTACTTGGCGCCTTCTCCGCCGTCGCCGGCCCACAACCCGAGGATGTCGCGGCGGCCCTCGCAGGTCACCGCCAGGGCGACGTAGATCGGCCGGTTGGCGACCTTCCCGTCCCGGATCTTGACGTGGATCGCGTCGATGAAGATCACCGGATACACCGGATCGAGTGGCCGGTTCTGCCACTCGACCATGCCCTCCACCACCTTGTCGGTGATCGTGGAGATCGTCTGCCGGGACACCTCGGCCCCATAGACCTCGGCCAGATGTGCGGAAATCTCCCCGGTCGTGAGGCCCTTCGCGGCCAGCGAGATCACCATCTCGTCCACCCCGCCCAAGCGTTTCTGTCGCTTGGCCACGATCCTGGGCTCGAAGCTGGCATCCCGGTCCCGCGGCACGTCAATCTCAACCGGGCCCACGTCGGTGAGCACAGTCTTGGACCGGGTGCCGTTGCGGGAGTTGCCGGTCCCACGGCCGGCCGGGTCGTGTTTGTCGTAGCCGAGATGGTCGGTGATCTCGCCCTCGAGCGCGGACTCCAGCAGCCGTTTGGTCAGCTGCGCCAGCACCCCGCCCTCGCCGGTCAGCGCCAGCCCGCCATCCTTCGCGCGGCTCACCAGCTGCGCCACGAGCTGCTCGTCCAGGCCATCCAACCCGGTCTCGGGCTTCGAATCCTCAGCGTTCTCCACGCCGGACATCATGTCGGTCATCAGGTGCACTTCCATGATCGGGAGTTACACCGCTCGTTTTACAGTCCCATCGGCCGCCGCCTGGCCAAGTGGGTCAGCGAGGCCGGCGACCCGGCGGAAGCGGTGCGGAAGTTCGACGATCTCGTGGCCACGGCGGTCCGGCACCGCGGCCCGGACGATGGGTGGACACTCGGCCTGCGACGCCGCCGGGCGCACTGGGGCGGCGAGTCCGGCGACGCCGCGGCGGCGGGGCGCGAGCTGGAGAAATTGACCATCGACGCGGCCAACGACGAATGGATACTTAGAGCGTGTCTCAGTTGGCGAGGTTCTTGTAGCAGGTGATGGCGGCGCCGAGGGTGAGGAAGGCGAGGTAGTGGCTGGGTTTGCGTTCGTAGCGGATGGTCAGGCGTCGGTAGCCGGTCAGCCAGGCGATGGTCCGTTCGATGACCCATCGGTGTTTGCCGAGTTTCTGGCCGGATTCGATGCCTTTGCGGGCGATGCGCGGGATGATCCCGCGCTGGCGGAGCCAGGTGCGCAGTGCGGGGATGTCGTAGGCCTTGTCCGCGTGCAGCTTGGCCGGTTTCCGGCGCCGTGGTCCACGGCGGGACCGGATCGCCGGCAGCGCGTTGACCAATGGCCGCAGGGCGTGGCTGTCGTGGGTGTTGGCCGCGGAGATCCCGACGGTCAGGGGCAGGCCGGCGCGGTCGGACAGCGCGTGGATTTTCGAGCCGGGTTTGCCGCGGTCGACCGGGTTCGGGCCGGTCAGTCCGCCCCCCTTTTGGCCCTGACGGAGGCTCCGTCCAGGACTGCAAGCGACCAGTCGATCATGCCGCGGCTGCCCAGTTCGTCCAGCACTGCCTGGTGCAACTGTCGGCATAGCCCGGCCTGGGTCCACTCGGTGAAACGGCGATGCGCCGTCGGTACGCTGACCCCGAAGCTGGGTGGCAGATGCCGCCAGGCGCATCCGCTGGTCAGCACAAAAACGATCGCGGTGAACACCGCCCGATCGCCCACTCGCGCTATTCCGCCACCTGGTGGACGCGTTTGCCCGGCGGAATGAGCGGCTCGACTAGTGCCCACAACTCGTCGGGCACCAGCCGCCGCGACAACTGATCCATCACGCCATGATCTTGCCCACATCTCAGTCAAAACCCAACTGAGACACGCTCTTAGGCACGTTCATGAATCCCTGACGTACTGGCGCGCGCGAGCCAACAGTTGAGGACCTGCGACTCCCGCTTACCGGCCTGCAGGTGAGATCACGTGCGGCCCCAGCGCAGTGGTTACCTGTGAGGGTCACGTGTTCACGCTGAGTTCGATCGGCCATGAGACGTTCGGCCGTATGGGTGGACTGCTGGATCGACTGAAACGCTGTCGGCCCAGTGGCCGACTGCGTCGTATCAAGAGAGGTGGCGGGAATGGTTGAGTCGAGGAACGTATCGCCTGTCATCTTGTTCGCCGCCTCGGTGGTGTTCAGCTTCGCGCTGCCTATTGTCATCTTTGTCATTGATTACACCAATGGTGGCAGTCTGCTGGCTGTAGGTGTGCCAGGGTCTGCATACGTGCTCGCCGTTGCTATTGTTGGTTTTAGTGTTGGTCGCATATTGCGATCTCCTAACCATGTTGACTGCGAAGATGTTAGGCTGGAAGAAAATGTCAACGACGTTTTGGAAACCCGTGAGTTCAAGGATTATGGTCCTTATCGCAGGGCGACGTTGGGGCGGTTCATCTGGGAAGAAAAGAGGATTCGGAGTGAGACGTCCCCCCTGCGAGAATTAGCGATCGGGAAGCAGTCAAGCTTCAAATTGTTCCATCGAGATACCGTTCGCAGCCTTCGGCAGGTAATTGGCGCAAGGGTGCCTGCATATTCACTCATTTTTTGCATACTTAGTGTTGTCGACGGTGGCGTAATTCGCGACTTCTTGACCAGGAGGATTGGAATCACAATCAATCCAACGATTTCTTTCTGGTGTACAGTGCTGGCTATTGCAACGTTGGCGACGTGGTTCGTTTCGACGTTGGTGCTCACTAAGCGCATTCGGGATGGCTTGCGACTAGTTTGCGACCAAATTACTGAGGCATGGTCGAATTATTGTAGAGCGCTAGAAATTAATGTGGCTGATGCTCTGCGTCGCGCCCTCAATGAGGTGCTCACTAAGCAGGGGATCTTGAAGCTTTCACCTATTGCGCCGCGGCTCGTTGAGCTGAGCACTGCTGAGATCCGATCTTCTGTGGCATTAGATAAGGTGAGTCGGTTTATTGAGGACCACGATTCGTCGGCGATCGGACTTGCGGGCTTCCGTGGGGCGGGCAAGTCGACGATCATGCGTTCAATTGCGGAAAAGCAGCAGCTTCCCAGCAGGTCGACTCTGGTATCGGCTCCGGTCTCACACGACCCAGCTGACTTCTGTCGACACATCTTGCAGAAGGTTGCCGAGAAGATTGTCGAGCAGGAACCGATTCGGCGCGGTGCGCTGGTTAACCGCGTATTTCTCACACGCTTCTACGGTTTTGCCGTTGCTGGCATACTCGGTGGCATCTTGCTTGTGGCCGATGCTCTCAGTGCTGCTTGGCCGAAATTTGGCACCGCCAGCATCATTGGCCTGACGGTGTTGGGGTATGCGGCCGCAGGGTTCTTTTACACGGCGCTGGTGCGACCGCGCAGGCGCTTGTATCGCTATCAGTCAGCGGTGGTGGTCAAGGCATCTAGGATTCTAGACGAGCTCAGCTACGAGATCGAAGATGGTACTGTGGCGAAGAATGTTGTGAAGCTGGCTACTTTTGGTGAACTCAGCGATGAGAGCTCGACGAAGCGCAAGCATCGAGCGATGACAAGGGTTGACTCGGCATCCTGCCTCCGCGACTTGTTAACGGAATATTGCAGGCAGCCTGGGCGACCTCGATTTATTGTGTGTGTGGACGAGTTGGACAAATTGCCCACGGCAGAAGCACTTGTTGTGACGATCAACAATCTCAAGGACCTGTTTCATATCGACGGAGTGCATTTTGTTGTGAGTGTCTCAATCGACGCTCTCAGGTCTTTTGAACAGCGTGGCTTGCCCGATCGTGATGCCTTCGACTCGTCCTTTGACACTGTGATCGATGTTGGGTGGTTGACGGTGAAGGAATCGGAGGATGTCGTTACGTCCAGAGCAAACGGCTTCCATCCTCACCTGGCGTACTATTGCCACGCTTGGTCGGGCGGTCTGCCTCGGGACCTGCTGCGCGCGGCACGCCGGTGTGTGGAAATTCAAGGAGCAGCCAAGGAGCCTCTCCGCTCAGCGGAGTTGATCACCCAACTCATTCAGGCCGACCTCCTCCAGTTGATTGAGGGGTTGCTCGGTTCCACGTCTCAGCCCGAGGCGGAGACGCTTTTATGGAATTTGCGTGGCGCCGTTCTGGAGGGCGCGCACAAGGGCACGATTACGGAGCAAGTTGATGCGATGCGCAAGCTGCGCATGCATGAATCCCATGTGACCAACGGCGCGATTACCCGTTACTGTGCTGGGCTGTATATTCGGCAGATGGCACTTATGCTCCATCCAGTCGGAGCACCGGCTCCGCAATGGGCGGAGGCGCAGGTCGAGCAGTGGTTCGAACTTCTCGCCAGCGTGACCGCATCGACGGCTTCCGACATGCGAATACAGGAGCTGAGGTTGGATGACTGCGCCCGTAAGCTCCCGTTGAGCTGATCATGTGTGCATGCGGTGGGCGAGGCACCTGGTCCGAGTCCGTGGCATCACCCCAGTCATCGCTCGCCGCGGTGTCAAGCACGGCTCCGGTCTAGGCAAAATCCGCTGGCCTGCTCCCTGACTGCCTCCGCAAACTCATTCTGAACTGACCCCTAAGGCCGCGCCGGTGGGCTCGGTCATTCGCTCAGACAGCCGACCCTGCCGGTCCGTCGAAATGCGGCTGGTCAGGATGTGCTGACTGGAACCCCGAGCGCCTCGGCAGCGGACCGGAGACTATTCAGGCGCTGACGCGTGACCGCGCCGGCCCGCCGCCTCGTTGCGTCGTCCGGCTTCCGCCTCCGGGGTCACGCCGCTGCTGGGGCGGCAAACTCGCCGGCGGCCGATCCGGCGGTGAAGGTGGTCCATTCGTCGACCGTGTAGGTGAGTGTGGTGGTGCCGTCGAGGCTGTGCAGGCGCGCGCCGCCAGCGGAGGAGTGTTCGATGCGCAGGGCGTAGTTGCTGCCGGCGTAGAAGGAGCCCCGTCATGACGACCTCCCTGCAGTGAGGCGTCAGCCCCCATCACCGCGAACGAGCCCACACCGCACTGCCAGGAACCGACGTCTCAGTCTGCACCCGGCACTTGCGCCAGGGACGACTCATCCTCGAGTCCCTCACGACGCACCTCCCCGTAGATCTGCGGATCTGTCCTGAATGCGCCGTCGACACCCTGGCGATGCTCTGCCCCACCCCGTCGCCGCACCCACGCAGCCCAGCCCACGCGATCGTCACCACCCCCACGCACTCGAACCGGTCACCCTGCGAGGAGGACGATCGTGGATGAGGTGTTGAACGCGACGTTGCGGACGGCGGTGCTCACCCGTCTCGACGACCTCGACTCCCTCGCCCGCGACGCCGACGAGCCATCCAAGACCGTCCTCGCCGACACGGTGACCGCCTGGCTGACTGCCGCGTAGCGAGAGCTGCTGGCAGCGCACGAACCCGACCACCGCGGCCGGTGTCGCGCGTGCGCAACGCGATGGGCGCTGCGCCCCGCGGAGTGCTCGGTTTGGCGAATACGCCTCAAAACCACTTGGGCAAACCCAACAGGGTGGTTCAGGACCATCTCCATGCGGCGAAGCTGTCGGTCGTGGTCGGTATCCTCCGCGCATGTCGACGCCAGACCGGCCGGCAGAGTCCGCGCAGCTGCTGCAGAAGGGCATGGCACTGCTCGCCGCGGACTTCGCGACTGAACAGGCGTTGGCGAGTGTGATTCAGCCCAGGTGGCGCCGTGGGCCGGGCACTCGGTGGCGGTGCTGCACGAGGTGTACGCGAAGGTGCTGGCCGGGCTGGAAGAAGAGTCGCTGGGCAAGATCGCCCGCATCCTCGGCCTGCCCCTCGATGACGAGGACGACGCAGACGGTAGATGAAAGGGCACGATCCTTGCCGCAGCAGGCGATCTCCATGCGCGGGTAGTCGGTGATTCCCATCGTCCGATCCGCCGACCCGCTGCACTCGGATCAGCGGCGCGACCAGGTCCGTCGCCAAGTCGACCCCGGCCCGGGTGTGGGACAAGGCCGCAAGGCAGCGCTGACTCCGGAGGAGTACCGATCGCCGCTCGCCCGCCGGCCCTACGACCTGCAGCACGCCTGCGCGTCGACGTGGCTGGCGGGTGGCGTGATTTCAGCCCAGGTGGCGCTGTGGGCGGGGCACTCGGTGGCGGTGCTGCACGAGGTGTACGCCAAGGTCCTGGCTGGCCTGGAAGAAGAATCGCTGGGCAAGATCGCGCGGATTCTGAGCCTGCCCGCCGACGACGAGGACGACGAATAGTCCGTGAACAGCCCAAGCCGATCGGGACCGACCGATAGGCGGACGCGCGCACGTCATGCTGACCAACATTCGTCCGATGCTGTGGGTAACATTGCTGGTCGGCGGGCACCGCTCGCGGCCTCATCATCCTGTTCGGGCTTATGGCCGAACCCGACCGGCGGCGGTCGTGGTCGCGCTGACATACGACGTTGTCTGTGTCCTCACCTTGCCGGAGAATCCTCACTGCCGCTCAGAAAATCGAACCAGTACACACCATTTTTTCCGACCACGGCCAACCGATTCTTCGGCAGCCAGTCGACTCCCGTGAGGTCGTCGTCGAGCCGGAGTTCGGTCAATCGGTCGCCCGTGTCCCAGCCGTAAACGCGGACGGTGTGCTCATCGCACACCGTGGCAACGAACGACCCGTCGAGCGACACATCCACATCGTTCGCCGTGGTAAGCACCGAGTCGTCAATGTGCGCTTCCGCTGCCTGCCAAGTCGTAGTGTTCCAGTAGTAGACGCGCTCGTCGGTGGGCGCCACCAGTCTGGAGCCCTCGAGAAGAACACCTAGCCCGTTGACTGTGCCGGCCGTCCGAAGCTTCGCCACCGGCTCCCACGTACTGGTCGACGTCACGAGTACCTCGTCATGGGCAGCGACCGCGATCCACTTGCCGTCTCGGGCGAGCCCCACCGACGGGAAGCCCGATCGTTGGATGGCCACCCGCAAGCGACGCGCGAACCAGAGCCGAAGCCGACGGATGTTCGTCCGGCGAGCCAGCCTGTTCAACCCGCGCAGAATGCGGATGCGACGCGAACTTCGCGACGGCTTTTCGGCCTTGTGCAGGCCGGACGGCCCGATTCGCAGGAAGACCGGTGGTTCCCAGGTCTCGATGTTCCACACGACCACTTGCCTGCCATCCGTGACCGCGACCAGATCACCGCCGGTCGAGAGGCCGCTGATCATGAGCTCGGACGGGTGTTCCAACGTGCGGGACGCCTGTAGGTTATCCGCTTCGCAGATCACAACCTGGTCGATCAGCTGCGCGGCGAGGTAACTAGTCCCGACCGGTTCGAGCATGGACACCGAATCGGTGAATTCGAGTCTTTCCTGGACTCGCATCGACTTCGGATCGTAGATCGCGATAGCGGAATCCGTGGCGACTGCAAACCACGTCCCAGCACGGTCGGCCCGGCAGATTTGGATGGTGGTGTTCACGCTGGTTGCAGGACGGTCGAGCTGGGCCAGCGCGGGATTCCACAGTCGTACGGTCGCATCGTCCCCCGCGGAGGCGAGCACGGATCCATCAGGTGAGAAAGCGAGCTCGTTGATCTCCGAGGCGGCAAGGATCTTGCCTGTGGGACGCCACGATGCCGTGCTCCACAGCACGATCAATCCATTCCTGCTTCCCGTCGCGAGCGTGCCGCCGTCAGGCGAGAACACGGCACAAGTGAGTTCGGGGTGGTGATGGAGCACGCGCGGCGGCCGGGTAAGCCATTCGAGGTCGTAGACCGCCACTCCCTGATCGCCGGGAATGGCTGCCCACCGGTTTCCGGGGCTCACGGCGAGTCCATTGGGGTCAAACGAGCGCGTTGAGGGCAGCGTGGTGACGTCTCCCGAACTTGGATCCCAGATCTTCGCACGCCAGCCTTCAACACCGAGAATCCGACCGTCGGAGAGGGCGACGCATGCTTCGACCGAATCCTCCGTCTTGAACGTGCGGACCGGCCGTCCCGACTCCGCGTCCCAGATCCGCAAGGTTTTGTCGTCACTTCCGGTGATCACCGTGCGTTCATCGGCCGAAAAGCAACAGGAAGTCAGCCAACTGCGATGGCCGGTCAGCGTCTTTACCGGATGCCATCCAGCGGTCTCGAACACCTGCAGGGTCTTGTCGTCGCTTCCTTCAACGGCGAGGAGCCGACCGTTCGCGGAAAGCGTCAACCCACTGAAGAACCCGTGATCAGTGTCCGCGATTAGGTGGAGCAGCTGACCCCGTTCGGCGTCCCAGACGCGCAGCCCATCATAGGCTCCGGACACCAGCCAATCCCCGGCCTGGCTGTACGAGCATCCGACTACGCCACCGTCGTGTCCGACGAGGACTCGGTTCAGTGCCGGATCGGGCAGATCTCTTAGCGGTTGGGCCGAGACCAGGCGGGGGAACCGCGCGGCTTCTGCGACAGCCGCCTTCCGCAGCTCGGCAAAGGCCGGCTTCTCCGGCAGGCGATGTGCGAGCGCGTTGACGACGGCGTTCCTAGGCAGTGTGGGAGTCAGCAGATGGCCCAGCTGGTCGAGGAACCGGCTCAGCTCGGTCGCGTCCGCCGTGCCGACGAGTGCGAGGTCCTCCGCCACCGCGACCGGCCCCAGCTTGCGGAGCTTCCCGATGACCCACTGTGGTTCCGTCACCAACGCAGTGACTTCGTCCTGTCGGCCGGCGCCGGCCAGGTGATATGACAGGTGGCGCCAGAGGTACTCTGGAGAGTCCGGGAGCCGCCACCACGAGATTGGCCGGGTGTCTGGACCGGGTAACCTAGCTGCGACCGCTTCAAGTAAAACGGTGTTCAGCCAAGCCATTCGACCGGCACCGCATTCGTGCCGCAGGTACGACCGGATGACATCGTGCAGCTGCAGCCCACGGCTTCCGGGACGCTGGCTCACCAGGGACAGATCGGCCAGTTCCCGGCACAGTTCGACACTTTCGTCGGGCGTCAGCTTCGCGGTTGCCTGCCAATAGAGCTCAATCAGCTCGAGCGGGATCTCGGTATCCTCTGGGAAGATACCGAGCTCTACGACGCGTTCCCGTCTGGCACCGAGCAGGCCAAACGAAGATTCGAGCGTGGCTGCCACAGTGCGGGTGCGGCGGGCGGCGTCCGTCACGTCGAGAGCCACGGGCCCCAGCCGGCTCAGCTGTTCGACCAGCCGCTTCGCCGACTCCGCCACGTCGGCACCATCGCGAGCCGCCCGGCGCAAGACGCCGTTGGCCAGGCCGAGGGCGAGCGGCCATCGCCCGGTGAGATCGAGCAACTGGTCGCTCAGCTCGGTAGGGAGAGGAATCCCGCCTGCGACTAGGTTGCGGGCCTGCGGGCTGCTCATCTGGTCGACTTTGACCGGGTCCGTTCCGGCGGGTAAGAGCTCAGAAAAACGGGTGGTGACCAGCAGCGTGCATCCGCGGCCTGCGGCCAGGAACGGCCGCAGCTGTTCGGGAGTCCAGACGTCGTCAACCACAAGCAAGCAACGGCCCTTGTCCTTGAGGATCCCGCCTAACCGGATCCCCGCCTGCTCCGGGCTGGTCAACCCCGGCCGTTGCCCGTCCGCGCGCTCGCTGATGTCGTTGATCGCTGCGGCGAGCGCAGCTCCGGTCATTTCCTGACCTACCGGCACCCAGTAGATCCAGGGAAAAGCCGCCTGCACCTCATCGAGCGCACACACGGCTAATGCGAGCGTCGTCTTTCCGAAGCCACCTGCCCCGGTCAACATGGTCGTGATGCCGACCTTGCGAGACCTTCCCCCGAGCAACGCTCGAACTAGGGGTGTAGTTAGTTCTGGGCGAGGGACAAAACTGCCCTCGACCTCGGGAGCCGTGGCGTGCTCGCGGCGCTGCCCGCCGGGCCGCTTCGGAGCGGCCCGCCAGCCTTCCACGCCGATCCACGCGCCGGAGAGCAGCGCCAAGATCATGAAGATCAGCCAGCTCCAGCTTGAGGTCAGCAGATTGACCGCGACCGCTACCGCGATGTTCAGCAGGGTGGCGGACGCCGCAACCGCGACCTGGCTCCGTCTTGTAGTCAAGCCACACTCCAGGCGGGATCAGTACACGGCAACCGTACTAATTAGCACGTGAACGACGTGAAGTCACGGCTCAAGAGACTAGGACGACGTCCTCGATCACTGTGCCTAAACGTGCTCGCCTGCCGCGACTGTGCAGGCGCCACAACGCTCATGCCGAAGAGGTACGTCATAACCTCGCAAACCCCGATCGCCCGGCGCCCGCTGGCCCACCGCCGCTGCGGCATCAGCGGGCCTGACTCGACCTACGTGCCGGCACAGGCGCCGCCGCCCGCTACCGTTGTCTCCGGTCCCAAGATCAGGGAACAGGCCGCCGAGCTCCCCAGCTCGTCCGAGGCCTCGGATCCGCCAAAAGTAGACCGCGAATAGACCGCGACTGGCTGCACATCAGGTTTCAGCCGTACATAACCGGACATACCGGACTGGAACGCCGCTCCAAAAATGCCCCTGCGGAGACCTGTTTTCGCAGCTTAGAGGTAGTGCCCCCGGCGCGGCTCGTTCCAGAACCCAACGGCTCGAAAAAGCCTGGGAGCTGCACTTTTCCGGCGTAGTCGATGTTGAGCGGCGTCGGCGAGGTGGTTCCTCGTGATGGGGTTGAAGCCGGACAGTGAGAAGCTGTCACTCTGGGTTCAAAGTGCGTGTACGACCCTGGTGGCGTTGGGCGCGGCGTATGCGTCGTATCGGCATGGTCGCGACTTCGCTCTGCGTTTCGGTGCTGATGCGGCGACGGCCGCGATCTGGCCGTTGATCGTGGACGGCTTGCTGACGACGGCGACAGTGGAGCTGTGGAAGCCGAGCGGTGGGCTGCGTGGACGGCGTTCGGATTCGGCATCTCCCTCTCGTTGTGCGCGAACATCGGCTCGGCTCCGCGGTTGACAGTGTTCTCGATCGTGGTGGCAGCGTGTCCGCCGCTTGCCCTGCTCTTGGCGGTGGAGTTGCTGAAGCGGCATCGCGGTAGCAGCCAGCAGCCAGATGAAGGCCTGCAGGAGCGAGGTGAGCGTGAGCTCGTCGACCGCCCCCAGCCGGCAGCTTGCTCCGTCGATCCGCATCCGGAGCTAACCGTGCCGTGTGAGAGTTCTGCTGAGGCGCTGATGTGGGCGTACTACGTCGAGGAGCAAGCGGCGGGTCGAACCCCTACTGGCGCGGATCTTGATCGAGTCGCTGGCACGAACAACTACGGGCGGCGGGTCCTGCGGCGGTGGCGTGCTAGTGGTCACGGCCCCGACGGCCGCCCAGCGTCGCGGCCCACGGCTGGACAGCGCCGGTCCGTCCTGACAGAGGAGACCGTGGAGAAGGAACGAGCAGAGGTGCTGCAACCCGCTGGTTAGGAGTCTCACCCGCCTATGTCGGATGGTATCGAGTGATGCCGGACAAGGCCGTTTTCCCTTGGTGGTCATACAGTGGCGATGTCGCCAGGTGCCGCGGTCTGTCGTCGCGTCCGTGCGCTCTCGACCTCCCCTCGGGCTCGCAAGTATCGGTTCATGTCGCCTGCTCCGGGCCCCTCGTCAGCGGTCCTTGATGGTTGGCCGGACGCGTTGGGAAGGTCGCTGAGTCCCGCAACTAAGGCGACGCGGCCGTGACTCGACTCAGGAAGGGCTTGCTCAAGACCTTGCTCTCTCGATCCAGTGCACATGTACCGGTCTGGTCGGCGCTTGGTGCGGCGTGCACCTCGAAACGCCACGGACGTGAGTTCGTACTCCGTTTCGGCGCGGATGTGGTGGCGGCTTCGATCTGGCCACTGCTGGTCGACGGTCTGTTGACGATCGCGATGGTCGACTGTTCAAAACTCATCGTGTCGGCCATCGGTCGGGTCGGTGAGTGGCGTGGCCAGCGTTTGTGTTCGGGAGCTGCCTGTCGTTGGTGGCGAACACCGACTCGGCGCCGGCATTGAGCGTGTTGCAGGTGACGGTAGCGGCATGGCCACCGCTGGTCCTCCTGCTAGCGGTCGAGTTGTTGAACTGCGCGTCGAAGCAGCGGCGTCGCGAGACTGGCTCCGAGAGCACCGGTACTCTCGGAGCGAAACGTACGGGTCAGGTTCTCGAGACGGAGGCCGACGGCGAGACCTTGGTGCCGATCCAGCCGGTCATGGTCTCACGATCGAGCGGGGAGGACTCTTGAGCGGACGGCTGAGTAGCGGATGTCGAAGTGCAGTTCGGCGAGCGGCTTGCGGCAGTACGCCGACGAGAGCAGAACTGGAAGACCGTCGGGCGTCCGTGACATAGCCCTTGATCAGGGCGTGTCGGCCGCCCTCGGCGCCAAGACATGATCTTGTTGTCCGAGGGCGACCGCGCACATGCTCATCCCGACCTGTCGGTTTCGTCGTCCTCCTCCTGCTCGCCGGGCTGGTTGAATCGGTCCATCGCTCGGTCGATGCTCGAGTCGTCGGTCGCGAGCACGGAGCGCATCGAGAGGAACGGGTTGTCCACTGAGGCGTTGTCGGAGAGTGCGAAGCGGCCGGCTTCCGTGTGCAAGCTTCGGGCGAGCCGCACGACTTCCTCCATCACCGCGGTGACCTGCATCGACTTGGCAAGTTCCGCGGTCCTTGCTTGTTCCGCCGACCGTCGCTTGCCAGCGGCCTGCTCGTCCGCCTTCGACGCGGCTGCTTCATGCTTGGCGGCCGCGTCCTCGACGCCGCGCATCATCTCGGTCAGCTCGTCGATCGTCCGGACTTCCAGCGAGCCCACCGCCCGCATCTGGTTCAGTACCAGCAGCCACGGTGCGATGAACGCGGTGAGCCCGACGAGGATCCCGATCACCACGCCGAGAGTTCCCACGTTGACGGTTCCGGCGGGGTGGATGATCCGCGTCGTGATCGATACCGCGACCATCGCGCTCACGGCGAACAGACCGATCAGCTTGCCGTACAGCACCAGCTTCGACGGCTGGTGCTTCGCTTCGTTTTCCTGCCCGGCGTGGCCGCCGACCGCCTGAAGGTGTCCGGCCGTGTGGCCCGTTGAATGAGCCAGCAGGGCTAGCACGAGCGACGCGATCACGGCGAATCCGGCAGCCGTGGCGGCTTCGGCTGGCTTGCGCAGCGCGCTCTCCGGCGTGGTGATGTTGAAGAACTTCGCGATCACGGTCAGCAGCGACACGATGTCGACGGCGAGCGGAGCCGTGGCCGCCCTGGTCCACGCCTTCGACGGTCGCTGCTGGTGACGGGTATCACCGCGTTTGGTGTCTTCGGTGATCCGTTGGCGGCATTGTTCGATGACCCGACCGGCTTCGGAGGCTGTGATCGGTCCGGCTGTGTAAACGTAGGTATCGGAGCTGGCCAGCACCTGTCGGGCCCGGGCCTGCTGGGCGAGCCCGCGTTCCCGCGCCGCGCGGGCGCGCAACGCCTGGAACTCGCCGGCCAGACGATCCACTCGAGCCGCCACGGCGTTGACCGCTTTCTGCTGCGCTCTCTGTCCGCGGCGCAGCAGGAGTTCTTCGGTCCACGTGAGACGGGCTGGCTCCGGGTTTGGGACGACGCGCCACTTGAACGCTTCGCGAATCAACGAGGTGATCCATGCGGCGCGCCACGGGTGGCGTAGCCAGTACCACCAGGCCACGCGCGGGCGTTTACCCGGTCGCAGGACCAGGGGTGGCAGGCCGGTGCCGTCGGGCTCGGGGACCGACGGCGAAGTCGGATAGTCGTGCAGCGTCATCGGTTGCTCCTGATTCGAGTGACGAGCACCTCGACCGTGCGGTTTTTCTCGGCGGCTTCCGGGATGAGGTGCCCAGCGGAATCGAGGTCCGGGCTTAGTGGACGGTCGAACCCGACACCGTCGACCTTGAACAGCGATCGGTCGACTCCCTCGGCTGCCAGTGCATCGACCACGCGGCATGCTCGCTTCTTCGAGAGGTCGATTGCACCGTCATGTGGTCCGGACTTCGCGGTGTGCCCCACCGCTGTCGCTGAGCGGGCGACGGTCGTCGCGTCGGACCGGAAGTACTGAGTCATGCTTCGCAGCGCTTGGTCCGCGCCGGGGAGGAAGTCCGCGGACTCCTTGTGGAAAAAGACGCCGTTGGGGAGCAGGATCCGCACCGTCTGCCCGGCGGCCGGGTCACCGAACACGGTTACCGTCGGGTGCGAAGGCACCGGGATCACCGGCACCTGCACTTTCGACAGCGGCGGTCCGCCACTGCTGCGCTGGACGAGGGGTTCGCAGTCGCCGTGGGCCTTGCGACAGACCTTGATCCACAGGTCCTGTACGGCTGAGTACATCTCCGGCGGGAGCTGCTGTTGTGGACCGGCCACCTGGCCGAGGCCGATGAAGATGACGTGTTTGCCGGTGAGGTCGGGCAGCTTGTTCTGTGGGAGCCCCTCGACGGTGGCGTCGACGTTGAGATCCGAGCCCCACCCTCTCAAGTCGAGTAGTCCCGTCGTCTGCAAGCCGCTGCTGTAGACCAGCATCGTCGCCGGGCCGGTGGTGTGCGCCATGTCGCCGAGCAACGCGAGCAGGTCCAACTGCGACTGGGTGCTGGCCGAGGCGGCCATCTTCTCCCGCACCGGCGCCATGTGGTCTTGATAGCCGGTATCGAGGCGTCCTTGGTCCGTCTCGAGTTCCTTGGTGCTTTCGTCGTAGTAGACGGATACGTCCTTGCGCACGACCGGCTGGTCGGTGGCCGAGCCGACGAAGCCGAGTACATCAGCGGTGCCACGACCGACGGCGTCGCGCACGACCTTGAGGTTGTCGTCGTGCATGTCGACGGCCGGCTCGTTGGCGGTCGCGGTGGCTCCGATCAGGAACGTTGTGTGCGGGGGGATGGGCTCGGGTCCGCACCCGACGGTGAGTGTGCTGAATACGACGGTGGAGCCAAGGGCAAGGAAGGTTCTTTTCACGGTGGTTCCTTGTCTCGTGAGGGAAAAACCGGCGGATAAAGCCGGGTGTCTTCAGTGTGCCGACGAATTCGGTGAGATCGCACTGAGACATAACAGCACTGAGATTCACCAGGGTGGGTGAATGCGGACGGGAGAGGTGAGTATCTTCTAACACTGGGCGCGATTGTGGCGATACAGGTGCGCAGCAACCGATCTCGACCCCGAGGCAGGCCATGACCAGTGAAACGTCCTTGTCCGAAGAGAAGCTTCTGAGAGCCGGTGTTCAACACTTGCTGGAGGACGGCCTTGACATCGTTGTGCGTGGGGTCAACGTCGACGAAGTCGTGCGTCGCTCAGGCGTGAGCCAGAAGACGTTCTACAAGACTTTCGGGCAAAAGACCCAGTTTGTCGAGAGCTTATTGTCATCGTTGACCGTCGCACCCTTGCGCGTCACCCGCGAACTGGGAGAGCTGGTTCAACAGCAGCTGGTCGAATCAGGAGGCGATCCACGCGAGACGATCCGCAATGTCTGTGCGTGGGATTTCGAGCAGGTGCGTGGCGACCCTTCGACCCTTCTTCAACTGGCGATCATCGTTCTCGGTCGTGACCACGACGGTGCGATGAAGAAGCTTCGGCAAGCGTATGCCAGCTACGATGAAGCCGGAAAGAATGCTTACGAGGCGATTCTTGCCCGCTGGGGTGCGTCGATGCGCTCGCCGTTCACGCCGGAGAGTCTGGCGGTCGTCTTGTCGGCACTCGTCGAAGGTCTGGTGCTGCGCCACCTCGCCGATCCGGACGCGGTGTCGGGCGAACTGTTCGGCGATGCCGTGCTTGCTATGGTGGGGTCGATTGTCGACACCGGCCAAGGACACGAGCGAATCGACGACGTCATCGCCCCGCTGGCACGAGACGTCAAGGTGATGTACGAGGCAGCGCAAGTGGACGCGCTTCCCGACAACCCACGAGAAGCAGTCCTCGACGCCGCGCGTTCGGAATTCGGGAGTCGCGGCTACTTCTCCACTACACTCACGCACATCTCGATGGCGGCGAAGATGCCGCTGCGTGCACTGAAACAGCTCTTCCCCAGTAAGGCGCTGATCGTTGTGGAGGCCTTGCGTCCTGATGTCGAACGGCTTCGGCGTGACACCGCGGACGATCGCACCTTGGGCTACTCGACGACGATAGCCGTGACGAGGTTCCTCCGTCGTCTGGCTGCCATCACCGCGGCGAACCAGGAGTACATCGACGCGCTGCTGGCGATCGTCGCTCACGAAACTGCCACGGCGTCCGACGTGGCGGCAAGGGTGAAGGCCGACGTCAACATTCCGGCGATCTTGGTTCCAACTTTGCGCGCTGGACAGGAGTCGGGTGAGCTGGCTGCGCTCATGAGCGCAGAGGACGCCGCCGCCATGGTGGTCAACAGTCTGTTCCTCCGTTGCTTCACGCGCAGGACCGAGAACATCGACCAGCAAGTGCGCGCGGTCATGGTGATGCTGTTTCAGGGCTTGCTCGCTCGCACGCCGGACGGGCCGCCGGAGCCTTCAGCGAGGGCCTGATCGATACGGCGGTCGGCTTCGTCGGCACCCACGGTCATGGCGTACAGCCAATCACGAGGGCCATCGTCAATATTCGGACAAAAGAGGACACAGCACCGGCCGTGTCTCCAGTGACGCTCGCCCCGAGCCGGGTTAACGTTCCCCTCCGTCACACCGGGGCGGCTTTGGGCGTATTTCCGTGCGCGACCGGCGTTTCCCGCGGGTGGCCTGTTACGGGAGTGACCAGGAGACCGCCGGCGCTCGACGACCTTCACGTCCTGCGGGCCCGGATCGAGGCGGTCGAGGCTGGCTGGCGGGAGCGGCTTCGGGGCTGGCCCATCTGGCCTTCCTGGTCGAATTCGTCCGCGTGCGGGCCCGGCGGTGCGGATGTTCGTGTGCAGCCGTTCGCCGCCGCAGCCGGTGAGCTCGCCGAGGTGCGCGATCCCGGCAAGGCGGAGGTGTAGAAGCGGACGGTCTCCGGCGAGGTGATCCGGCCGAGACCGGTCGCGCCGCCCGGCGAGGTGCCGCAGGAACGACGCGAGCGCCTCGGCCATCGGCACGCCGGATGCCTTCGTCACCACCGCCCCTATCCGAAACGACGGAGAGGTGCCGGTCGGCATCCATCGGAGTAGCAGAAAGACGCGCGCATGCGACTGACCACACATGGACTTAGGAAAAGGCCCGCCGCAGAAACGGCTGACGACCGCGATGTTGGCCGCAAGTGGAACGCTGATGATGGTCGGGTTGGTCACAGCGATCGACTGGCCCACCGTCGGAAGGTGGGCGAAGCCGCACGCGGTACCACTGGTGTTTTTCACTGTCGCCGCGATGGTCGGGACCGCCGGGATCTTGCTGCGCCGCCGCCTGCGGCCACGTACTGCCGGGACACCGCCGTTGAGTTGGTGGGTGGTCGTGGCGGCCGCCGTCGTTGTGGGGCTGACCGCGTGGGGTGCGACCAGTTGGCTGCTCACCGAGGCTGGCACTGCGAAGGACAAAGGTGCCGCGCGCGTCGAGGCGATCAAGACAGGGCTGGGAATTGGGGCTGGCACGACTGGGATCTTCGCGTTGCTCCTGGCCGTGCGGCGGCAGTGGCACGGCGAGGTCGACGCGGCCGAGAAGAACACCACTGAGCTCTACACGAAGGCCGCCGACCAGCTTGGCTCCGACAAGGCCCCAGTCCGTCTGGCGGGGCTGTATGCGCTGGAACGGCTCGCCCAGGGAAACCCCCGCCAGCGGCAAAGCATCGTCAATGTCATCTGCTCCTACCTGCGGATGCCTTACCAACTACCCGACGCCGAGATGTCCGACGACGCCCCTGACATGATCCGCGCCGAACAGCGAGATCGAGTGCAAGAACGCGAAGTCCGGCTCGCCGCTCAACGGATCCTCGCTGACCACCTGCACCCTGAACTCACCGAAGTGTTCTGGGAGCGGATCGACCTGGATCTGACCGGCGCACACCTGATCAACTTCGACCTGACCGAGTGCCGCGCACACGTCGCCGGGTTCGTCGGCGCGACCTTCACTGGCGACGCCTGGTTCATTGATGCGACCTTCGCTGGGAGCGCCCGATTCGGCGATGCCACCTTCACTGGCGGCGCCGGGTTCACCCGTGCGACCTTTATGGGGAACGCGAGGTTCGCAGGCACAACCTTCGCCGGAAGCGCCAGGTTCGAGAACGCGATCTTTTCTGGCAAGGTGCGGTTCGGCGGTGCGACCTTCAAAGGCAGTGCGACGTTCACGGGTGCGAGCTTCATCGGGGACGTCCAGTTCGAGTACGCGACCTTTACCGGCAAGGCCAGGTTCGGGGACGTAACACTCGACGGCGAGCCGTTTGTACCGGCACAGCTTGAGGCCGCTTCGGCAGCCGGAACTCCGGGCTCGCGCGAAACGCCACCCACCACTGAAGCCGGCAGCATCAAGCAGGTGCGCGAGTTCTAGCAGGTGGAGGCCTCGTGCGGCGCCACGGTGGTCTGGGTCGGACTTGGCGGCTGGCCTCGCCGTGGCGATCGATCACGCGTGCCTACGTAGCTGGGAGCGGAAGCTGCTCCGGTGAATGTCACCCCGCTGGCTCCGGCAGGTCTGGGTGCTTGTTAGCGTCGGGTCGCCGTATATCTCGCGATCCTGCGCGCGCACTACGACGCGTCGTTCACCTGCCACCAATCACCACCTCGTCTGGATGGGAAACGCTCGTCTGGCTAGTGATGCAACACTTGGGTTCGAACAGCGGTGCTACTCGCCTCTGGACCAGGCCGACAGCTGCCGGGTCATCCGCGCGAGTGCGCGGTGCTGCGCTACGCGCACCGCACCAGGACTGGACCCGACTGCATCAGCCGTCTGCTCGGTCGTGAGGCCGACGGGGACCCGGAGGGTGAGGATTTCCCGCTGTTTGTCCGTCAGCGTGTCCAGCAAGGCGAGCAGCCGACCGTACAGTTCTTGATCACGAGTCTCGCCTGCGTCGCCGAGTGACCGCAGCATGACGACCAGGTCCTGATCGAGGAGGCCGTCGACGCTGGTGGCGTCGCGGTCCTTCCTGGTGGGTCGCGGATCGTTGCGGCCGCGGCGCTTGGGCCAGCGGACCCGGTGCTGGGCGATGCCGTAGAGGAAGGCCAGGAATGGGCGTCCCTGATCGGTATACATGGGGAGGGCCTTCAGTGTTTGACGCACCACGTCGCGTGCGGCGGTATCAGCCGCATCGTGCTCGGATGAGCCGGTGCCGAGCTTGGCGCGGCAGTACCGTGTGCCGAAAACCTCCACGACGTGAACGACCCTGTCGAGGGCCGCGCGGTCTCCAGCGATGGCGAGAGGGATCAGAGGTTCGATATCGAAGAAGCCACCCGAGAAGGGCAACGGCCCATCTGCCGGCATGAGCGCAGCTTCGGCGACGACCTGGCTCGAGGTCTCGGGGGACACTCGCTGGCGCAATCGTCGCGCGCCCGCGGTGCCGAGCGACGAGGCCTCGATCAGCGCCGCAACCCGCCGCTCAGTGGCCCGCATGATCTCGGTGGGCTCAGTCATCGTCGAGCTCCCGTTCCTGACGCGATCGATTCAGCCGGCGTTGCCACGCTCCGCGCACGGCGTTCGTGGTCTCCGTGGGAAACCCGCTCGCGCGGAGTGCCTCGGCGATTTCGTCCTGGGTGTAGCCATCGGCGACCAGTTTCGCAATGATCCGTCTTCTGCGATCTGGCAGGCGTGCCAGCGCCCGGCGGGCCTGATCGGCCTGCACGACCGTAGCGGCGGGATCGGTCGGCGGCGCTCCGAGGGGGCCGACCTCCTGCTCGGCGCGGCCTTGCTTCAGTGCGGCGATGCGCTGGGAGTGCCACTGGGTGTAGAGGTTGGGAAACTCGTATATGCATGTTCCGATGAAGTAGGTGCTCAAGCTCGCACCACGCGATGCCGACCAGCCACCGCCTTTTAGAGCCCGCCGCCTGAACGTGGCCAGCGCCTTGGTCACCACGAGCGCCGAGAGGTCGGCCCGGTCCTGGTTGGTCCAGTCGTGCGGAGGCTCCGGGAGCCCGAATTTTTCCCACGTCGTGCGCCGAAGATGCGGGCACATTCGCCGAAGATCCGATGGGTACGCATCCAGACCACCATCACCGCAATCCCGTACTTCGCCAGTTCGTTGGCGAACAGGTCCCAGCCGACGCCCTCGAAGTCCGCCTTCGCGAGCTCGTTGCGCAGATCCAGGTCGCGTCGGCGTCGTTCGGCTGAGTTGGCCGCCCGCCGCTCGGCCTCGTCACGCGCGTCGGCACGCAACCCGAGGTCCCCGGGCCCGGGTGGCGGTGGAGGCGGCGGCATGGCAGACATATGCGTTGTAGTCGCGGTTACCGTTGTCGCGTTGCACCTCGAGGTACTCGCCGGTCGATACCAGCAGTGGTCCCGCGGTGCTCGGACACGAACCGCACCCTTCCCGGATCGGTGACGAGCAACGACTCCCGCTTGTATATGACTCTGTCGAGGTGAGCGCACGCGTCACGGAGAGGTTTCTCGGCCGGGCCGCCGCCGCAGGTCACTCGAGGGATCCGGCCAGGTCAGAAGCCATGTCTGGTCCGGCGAAGTGCGAGAACATCTCGACCCGGAGGCGTGCGCAGGCTGATGCCCGGTCATAGAGAAGGCTGTCGACCAGTATCACGTGGCATGTCCGGCCGGGGAGTCTGCGGCCCGGCGAAGGGAGGCGGTGATGACCGGGATGACGACCATCATCGTCGTGGCGACGAGCCTGTTCAGCTTCCTCAGCTTGCTGGCAGTCCTCGTGTTCCTCTGGAAGGTCTACAAACACGGTGGCCGCGGCGACCTCACCGCCGCGGCCCAGGCGCTCCGCGACGTACGCCGCCCGCGGTCTCTGGCCCGGCCCGACCGACCAGGTGTTCCTCGCCAAACCTCCGCGCCACGTCACGGGCGTGGGGGATTACACAAGCGCGAATGATGGTCACGGGTTGCGGCGACGACCAACACCGCCGCCCGGCTGAACGACTGGGCCGCCGGGGCGGGGGAGCGGCCTGGCCCGGCGCCGGTCTCGGGCTGGCTGATCCCGATGCCCCCATGCCGAATTGTTCGATCTTCGAGATGTCTCACGACCACCGGACGCCGACGGCGCACGCTGCTGGGCGACCTGACGCGCTTTCCGAGGCCGTCTCCGGAAGGTCGTGGCGAAAGTTCCCCTTGACCAATAGGTAGTTACAGGCACAACCTGTCCTTACAGGTACTACTAGTAAGTTACCTTTAGGAGTAGCCATGAAGGTGGGCGGCAGGGACTTCGGTCAGAGCAAGCGGGACGTCGAGCAGGCTATGAGCGGTGAAGAGCCGGAGCAGATCAGGAAGCACCTCGTCGAGGTGAACGGCACGGTCTACCCGCCGAAACAGGTCCTCGCCCACGTGACCGGCTGGGACCGGCAGACCTTCACGACCATGGAGGCCCAGCGAGTACTCACCAAGCTCGGCTTCGTATGCCGAGAGGCCGGTACGCAGCCGGACGGAAACCTCGCGTGGGGACACGCCCCGGGGGAGCAACACAAGGGGGCGCCGGGCGAAGTCGACCGGATCGCCGCTCTGGAGGCGGCGCTCGTGACGGCGCAGGCTGCTATTGCCGGCCTCGATGCGAGGGTCCGCTCGCTGGAGGATCGGAGTTGAGCCCGGGCCCGGCCATACCGGAGGCCGCGAATCGACAGCGGCTCACGGCATCGAGTAACACTGCCGGCAGGTGACGCGACCACCTACGAGGCATCGGATTGGGGACGTCGAGATGGTGAAGAAGCCGAGATGGCGGCCGCCGCAAGGAGTCGACAACGACGCCGTACGGCGGCTACTAGCTGCATACAATGAGGCGCCACCACCGGGTACGCCAGAGGAAGCGGTGACGGCTCGGTGTGCGCACATTGCGGAGCAGTTGCGCGTGATGCTGGGAGACCGTGGCGCGCGCAAGGCGCTAAAGCACGCGAAGACATTGGCCAAGCACCACGGCAGTGTCAGAGGCAACATTCCCGTGTCGACGGAGATGGTGCGCCAGCAGGTACGTCCGGCGACGACTGTCCGTTCAGTCATCACGAGCAATGTCGAGCGCGGCAAGCACCGTTGACGAGGCCATCAGCGAGCGGCGCGCGAGGAAAGCAGACCGGCTAGCGCGTCTTCGAGATCGCTCAGGCGGCTCAGCACGAGCGTCCCGCTCCGGGTGACTGCGGGCGACTTCGCCAGTTGGGCGGCGACGTACTTGTCCGTCATCACCACGTCGCAGTACGGGATCGCGGCCGATACGGCGTCGGCGTCGCGTATGTCGTTGCCAGTCCACTTCTTATACGAGTTACGGAAGCCCTTGTCGGAAAGCGTGATGGTGACCGCGGCGCTCGGGATGTCATCCAGCAGCGCGCACACCCAGTCCTTTCCCTTGGCGAAGAAGCCCTCGGCATCTAGGCCGTACGGCCGGATGGCGGCGGGGAGCTGATCCCCCAGCTCCCAGTAGAGGTAGCGTGCGTGCACGATGTCGCCCAACCGGTCGCGATCCGCCCGCCCGTCCGCCAGCATCGCCGCGAACTCGACCTCTCGACCGGCCCGGGCAGCGTCAACCTTGGCGAGATCTTCCGGCCGGTGGCCGACCGCGTCCAGATCAGAACAATCTTCCGGCGCGGGGCCTCGCAGCACCAGGTACTCGCCGATCACCCGACCGGCGGTCTCGATCTCGCGCACCACTCCGGCCGGCAGCCCCAGTGCCCCGCCGCCCTTCCGCCGAAGCACCAAGGCCTTCTGCCTGGCAACGCCGAATGGGTTGCCAAGGCCGAACACCTGGACCGGCGTGGGCGGTGGGCCACCGAGCCGGTCGGCGAGTGCGGTCCGGAGCTGGTGATCGATCAGGACCGACTGTGCGGCGATGGACACGAAGCCGGAGATCTCGGCGATGACATCGGCCAGGTCGGTGCGCTGCCGCAGCGAGGAGATCCGGCCCACCTCGAGGTAGGTCGCGACGGTGAGCGGCACGAGCACCTCGCCGGACGCAGTGGCCGAACGCAGGGCGTCGTACACACGGGCGTCCTCGGGGCGCTGCGGCCGGCCTAGTCTCGCCTTGGCCAGGGAAACCCAGTCCTTCAGGTCGAGGAAGACCTTGAGCCGGTCGGCCGCCCCGGCGCCGAGCCGCGGGTACTGGTCGGTCTCGGCACAGTGGCGGACCGCCAGCCGGACCACATCCGCCGCGATGCCGAACTGCCGCAGGCCGGCCACCAAAGGCGTCGTGGCGGAGTCGGCCGAGGCCACCCGGGTTCCGCCCTGGTTCCCGCTCATCTCATCCTTCGGTTGGTCGTGCACGAAAGCTGCTGCTGGCCGAGCCTAGGCCTCGGCACACTCCCGGTTCATCCGGATTTCGCCGTCGGTCGCCCGGGTGGGTGACGCCAGGCGGTCCCGGGTGCACCGGCGAGCTTGGTCGAGGCCGCGGTCAAGGCACGGTTCCGCTCCCTCCGCGTTCGCAAATGAGGGCGGAATGGTGGGGCCGGCGACTGGACCTGCTGGCCGGGCTGAGCAGGACCCCGTCTCCGTTTGTCGTAGTGTTTCGAGTGTGCGTGGCGCCCGTCAACGGCTGTTGAGGGCCGAGGCGGGAAGGAGCGTGACCAGTCGATGGGCGGCGTTGACCGTAGCGGGGCGGTTGCGTCGGCTGGAGGTGCCCGTGCGGCGGGTGGGCTGACGTTTCAGGCGGAGGTGTTCGCCTGGTGGGCGGCTCACGCGGTGGCGAATTACGAGCCGGGGTTGGGGCTGGATTCGTCGACGCGGATCGAAGCCGTTGGCTGTGAGACGGGGTTCCCGGTCGACGATGTCGGGATAGCCGTCTCCGGTGGCGGATTCATCCTGGTACAGGCCAAGGGAGGCCTGCGCCGGCTCGACTCCCGAGCCGAAGACCTTCGTAACGCCCTTGACCAGCTGGTCAAGGCGATGACCTCCGGACTGCGCACCCCTAGTGGTGTCCGACCCGTCGACCCTTCGCGCGACCGCCTGATGATCGCAACCAACCAGCGCGGCAGCGGAGCGTTCGGCGCGCTCGGGACGGTGTGCGCGCGGCTTCGAGATCATCCACAGCCATTGCCGCTGGATGACGCTGCGAAGACTGTCGAGGAGCGCCAGGCATTCACGACCTTCCGGCATGTGATCGAGTCAGCCTGGGCTGCGACGACCGGGTCAGCGCCGACGGAGAACGAACTCCGGCAGCTACTTCGGGTCCTGGTGGTCCAGCGCCTGGACTTCGACGCGGACGCCGGCGTGCACCGTGTGCGCGGTCAGAGCCTGCTCGAGCGTGCTCAGGCCGCTAGGTCGTTCTCGCACCTGGTCGGGATCGGTCTCGAGGTCGCTCGGGAGCGTTCGTGGCGGCAGCGGCAAGCACTTGCGGCTGCACTTGGCGTGCCGGCCGATGCGGGCAAGAGCCGCGCCGTGGACGCGTGGCAGCACGCCGTGCGCAAGGGCCGCGGCCGGCGGGTGGCCCGCTTGACGCCGCTTGTGAACCCAGCGCGCCGGGACGCGGTGCTGGCCTGGATGACTGCGCTGGACGACCCGATCGTCGATGTCCCGGCCGGCACGGTTCGGGTTCTGGTCGCTCGCCTCGGCGCCGGAAAGTCCGAACAGGCCGCTCGGTGGTGGGAGCAAGGTCTGCAGGCCGCCGCCAACGACCCGGACATTGACATTCCGCTGTACTTCGAGCCTCGCCACATCGCGACAAGCCTGGAACAGGCCGTCGTCGCCGAACTCGGGGGAGAGCCGACCAACTGCCGGGTGGTTCTCGACGACCTCGACAGCCTGCCAGCCCACGAAGCGGATCACCTGCTGGCCGAGGCGCGCGAACTCGTCCAGGTGTGGCCTAACGTCAGCGTGCTGGCCACCGCCCGCCCGGGGATCGCCGTACCGGCGGAGGAGAAGATCGACATCGCTCCCTGGCCGGTCGGGCGTGGAGCGGATCTCGCGGAAGTGGCGATCGGCGATCACATTCCCCCGCATCTGTGGACCACCGAGACCGCGGACCTGCTGACGAGTCCGCTCACCGCGCTGGCCCTCGCAGCTCGCATTGATACTGGCCGTGACACGAACGTGTCACGCGCTCAGCTGCTGTCTGGCCTCGCCCCGATGGTGATCCAGTCACATCACCTTGATGTGTCCGACGAAACCTGGCAAGACTTGGCGCGGCTCGCCGTCGCGCTCCTCGAACAGCCGCAGACGGCGACCGCTGCCTTGTTCGAACCGCTGCCGCGCCTGCGTCGCCTCGTCGCCACCGATCTTGTCGTCATGGACAACCGCACGCTCGCGTTCGCCCTTCCCGTCCTCGAGCAGTACTTCGGAGCCGAGGCAATCAGGTCAGAACTGGTGAGTCTCGAGGCGGTAGCCGCGGCTGGGTCCTTCCCGCGTTGGCGGTATGCGCTCGCCTTTGCCATCTCGAGCGCCGCCGCCCCGGAACAAGAGGCACTACTGATCAAACTGGCGCGGATCAACCCCGCCGCGGCGTTCTGGGTCCTCGACGAGATCGCCGAGACCGAAGCACCCGAGACACTGGATGGTCCCTCCGACGAGGTGATCGCAGCGTTGATCCGGCGCCGCGACGCCAGCGGCGCCGCGACCGACCCCGACCTGGCGATCCGCGCGGGCGTGTGGCTCCGGGAGGCGGAACAGGCGCTGCTGACCGGGCTCGGGCCACTCGCCGAGTCGTTGGTTCGCCACCGCGATGGGAAGCTGGTCCAGTGGGGCGTCTGGCTGCAGAGCGGCTACCTCACCCTTGCTCGCGCACGAGACGCCGTCCCGCCGCCGGCCGTCGTCAAGCTGGCCGAGATCCACCCGAGCCTCGCACATTGGCACCGCTGGAAGGAGATTCAGCTTCCCACCACGGACTTCGGGCGCTGGCTCCTTGCTCAAGAAGAGCTGCAAGAGCAGTTGCAGGCCGCGATCCGGCGACGGACCCTGCCGGTACCGCGCACGTCATGGCTGGCGCGTGAACGCACCTACTTTCTGGCGTCCTTTGTTCAGGACTCAGTCTCCTTGCGACCTCGTCGCCCCATCCACCTCGCCGAGCTCCGCGACACTGTCGCCGACCGGATGGAAACAGTGAACACATCCGTGCGGGCGACATGGCAGGGACCTGGCGGCCCCCTCGACTCCGACGACATCCGCTGGCTATCCGCCCAACTCACCCTGGAAGACGGCGACACCCTTCAGCCGCCGTGGCCCGCCGGCGATCAACCCCACACCGGCAGGTGGGCATGGCAGGAATACTCACCTGAGCTGACCCTGACCATGGCCACGGCCATCGTGCGCGAAGCCCTGGTCGGTTACCGCCAGCTCGTTGAGCTCAACTTTCCCGCCTTCGGCAACGCGATGGGCCTCTACAGCATGCTGCCCCTGCGCGTCGAAGGACTCGTCGGCAGGTTCGCCGACGACAGCGCCATCAGCGTCGAGATGCTTCTCATGCTCCATCCCGACCCGAAGCAACATGACCCCGACACTCCCGCCGTCGACTTGCGCATCGTCACCGACGACCATGACCGAACCTTCTGGGATTTCGGCCAAAACTACCGGCGCTCTCCTCGAACCACGTTCGGCCAGCATCCCCTTCAAGACGTTCAGCTGCCACTGCACGTTACTTCTCCGGCAACGAGCCTGGCATATAGATGGCTGGCTGAAGATCTTGCTGCGATCGGTTGGCTCAAAAACAGCCACCGATTCGTCGACTAATATCCCCGGCAAGAATGACCCGGCATCCGGCGGAGCTCGCGATCGTGGCGGCCGACGTCCGGGCGGCGGGAGTGCCCGTCTCGACATCGTCGCCGACGCTCTCGATCCCGCTGCCGCCGCTGTGGTGGCTGCCGCCGCTGTGGTGGCTGCGGGCGGTGGCGGAGTTCGGTGCGGTGGATGGCGTTCGAACTGATCACGGAACTCCGGGGAAGTAGGCGGTGGCGACTCGCATCGTCTTCGGTGGCGGAAACGCGGCATTGTCCGCACTCATCGGTCCGACCTGCACCGTCCACGTGGGGCTCGACCTGTTCACCGCGGATCCCGTCGACTGTTGGTGGATCAGGACGTACTCGGACTCGCCATGATCGCAGTAGTAGGCGCCGACGTAGTCGTCGGCCCGCCCGCTCCAAGCGCCGCCGTTTCGCAGCCGGCAACGGGCGCCGTCAGCGAGGACAAGACCCCACGGCTCCGGATCCCCTTGGAGCGGGGCGACCTGCCCGATGGCTACATCCGACGTCGCGGGCAAGAGCTGCTTGTCCCAGGGATTCGTTCCACACAGAAGGTTTCTGCGGTCGGGCTTGATCCAGCAGACGTCGGCTCCCGCCGCGCTCGGCGAACAGGACACCATGCTCCTGCTCGTACTGGCCGGCGACGCGCTGCACATCTCCACCGGGTTGTCGCTGGCATCGACCGTGAACCCCGGGGCCGGATCGCCGGCCTTGCTTACTCCTGTGATGGTCACGACCCTCGTGGCCGGCGGTTGGGCGAGCGCGGCGAGCGCGCCTTTGATCGTCTCGGTCACCTGGTTCAGTGCGCTCTGGTCGACGGGGAGGTGACGTGTGGCGCGGTTCGTGGGTCGGGTGCGAGGCGTTGGAGGCGTCGGCCCCAGCGGGCGTCGGCGGGGTTGGGGTGCGGGCCGGCGTCGACGAGTTGGTAGCCGTAGGGCGGGCGTCCGCCGAGGTAGCGGCCTTGCTGGGTGGCCTGGTTGTGCATCGCGGCCAGGACGCGGTGGCGGGAGCGGAGGACCTCGCGTTGTGACTGGGTGGCCAGCAGCGACAGCAGCGTCCGATGATCGCGGTTGCCGAGGTCGACCGGGCCTCCCGTTTCGGGGAGCCAGAGCTGGATGCCGTGCCGGGTGCACCAGGTGTGCAGGGTGGAGAACTGGGCGCCGGTGAAGGCGCGTTCGTACTCGCCGACCACGATCGCATCGATCGCGGACTCCGGACTCGCGGTCTCAGTCATAAGCCGGGCGGCCTGAGGTCGCTGTGCCCATGGGACGCGGCGTGAGGTGCCGGCGTCGAAGTAGGTGGCGACGATCTGGCCGTGACCGGTGATGAGGTTGTCGGCCATGTCGCGCTGCCAGCCCTGTGACGACACGCGGTCTTGATGACGGACGGTCGAGGTGCGGCCGTAGAAGACGAACCGCAACCCGTTGCTGACTTGCGTTGGGGGAGAGGTGCGAGTGGATTTGCCCGTGGTCATCCACTGTGCGAGCAGGTCGGTCGTGCCGGCGGCGGGGTCGGCCGCTTGAGGCGGGGGTGAGTGGGGTGGGGTCACGATGGACGGATGTCGCGGCCGCCCGGTCATGACGGCGGCCTTCGAGTCGTTCATCCGATCAGCGCAGTCAGGACCTGCCGACTTCTGTATAACGTCCTATGCAGCGACACTCCGCGTCGTTGTGGTATTTCCGCAACCGGTCCGTCGTCGCTGTCTTGTCGAATATGCAAAGAGCGATGGGTGAACAGTTATACCTCGGTGTAGTCGGACGCGGCATTAATCAACGGGTCGCGAAATGTGATCTCGGGATCCGGTTAGTTTTTGATCGGTTTGAGTCGACCATTTCTCAACGTTGTTCGACGGGTGGGTGGACGATGAACCTGCTGTGAAGCGCGGACGATCGTCGTTTGGCCAGAGTTCGCTGGAGGGCGAGGTTGCCGATCAGGGCTTCGTGGTGCTGCAGGTGACCGTGGTCAAGGCGTCTTTGCCGCTGGTGCCGCGGGTCGGTAGTGCGTCCTTCGTGTCGATGACGTTGGCGTTCGAGTCGACGATGGTGCAGCTGGCGCCGCTCGGCAGGGTCGACTGGACGGTGAGTGTGAGCGAGCCGGCTCGGATCTTCTCGGAGTTGCCGCCGTTAGTGAGGTCGAGCGTGCCGTCGCTGTCGTCGGAGACCCAGGTTGCGCTGACGTTGCCGGTGACGGCGACATGGTAATCAACCGGTGGCGGGTCATTGGGATGGGTGACGAGCAGGATGGTGCCGACGGCGACGACGAGGACGGCCGCTGCGATAGCTGCGTATCGCAGGGCGCGGTTTCGCTGGGGCGCCGCCGCGGTCTGCGGCCGCTGGGCGTCGTTCTTCGTCATGGCAAGTGGCTCCTTCGGTCCTGGCGGGCGTCGCCGTGACGACGTGTGGTGTTACGGAACCCCGGGTCACTGTATGTCTGCAGCTGTGGGGCGTTCGCCTGATCGGCTCAGGACTACGCGGGCATTCCGCGATGGTCGAGGCGATCCGTTGAGTATGAGCGTCGTCTTGATCACCCGAGAGGGTGATCTTCCGGCGGGTTGACAAGTCTCTCGCCGATTCGTTGTCAGACATTTGCATACATGGCGTCGTGACTGTGAACTTCACGTCTATGCTGCCGAGCGGGTTTCGTGCGTGTGGTCATGTCGTGAGCTGTCGTGGCAGCTGCGCTGGGATTTGGATCGTGTGGTGTAGACCTTCGACTCACGTGGTGACCTGCATGGATATGCTGGCTGATCGGACGGCTGTCCGGTGGGGATCGCGACCGTGGGCTGGATCTTTCGGTGGCGACGGCGCAGATGATCGCGCGTGGATTGAGGGGGTCAAGACGGTCCTCTCGCGTGCCATTGACAGCGACACGCCTTGGCAAGTTGATCACGTATGTCTTATTTGCACCTTCTTGCTGAGATCGTTCCGTAACTCGTCGATTCGCCTTCCGGTTGCGACTGCCCTGAACGGCCTATTTCGGATTTTCGCCAGGTTTGGCATCGTGGTCGCGGGTTCGTCGGGGGCCCAGCTCTGTGCTGGTTGCTTTTGACGAGGGGGATCTCGTGCGTTTTTCTGGTGCGCGTTGGCGCGCTCTTTTGCTCTGCGCTGCAGTCGGTGTCGGAACCGTGGTGACGGTCACACCCGCTCACGCTGAAACACCTGTGGTAGTCCCGAATGTGGCTCCGGACGAGGTCACGGCCGCGTCTTATGCGCGTGAGGGTGACAAGCAGGTCGAGGTGGCGTCGGAGACCACCGAGACGTCGCAGACGCTGGCCAATCCGGATGGCTCGTGGACGATGACGCAGTACGTCCACCCGGTCCGGGTGAAGCAGGGCGCGACGTGGGCACCGGTCGACACGACCCTGGTGCGGCGGGCGGACGGCTCGGTCGGGCCGAAGGCGATCACCGTCGACGTCAAGCTCAACCCCGGCGGCGCCGGTTCGGCGTCGCAGCCCATCGTGCAAGCGGGTCAGGACGACAAGGAAGTCGGTCTGAAGTGGACCGCCGACCTGCCGGCACCGGCGCTGAACGGTGACACGGCCGTCTACTCCGAAGTGCTGCCCGGTGTCGATCTGACCGTGAAGGCGGTCGCCGAGGGGTTCACGGAGAATCTGGTCATCAAGACGCCGGAGGCGGCGAAGAACCCGAAGCTGCAGCAGATCCCGTTCGGGCTCCACACCCGCAACACCACCGTCTCGGTCGCGGAAGGCGGAGGCCGTGGCACTCCGGCCCAGGCCGGCCCGACCGACGGGCTTGAGGTCAAGGACACGTCCGGGCAGGTGGTCTTCTCCGGTGACGCGTCGCGGATGTGGGACTCCACCGGTGACGGTTCGCAGGCCGAGCAGCAGCTCGGTGAGGGTGGCGGCCGGCGTGAGGCGATGATGGACGTCGCTCTCACGCCGAGCACGGTGACGATCACCCCGGACCAGGCGTTCCTGAGTGACCCGGCGACCCGGTACCCGGTGTCGCTGGACCCGGACAGCTGGTGCGACTCGTGCGGGATCCAGTCACATGTGGTGGTCCAGTCCGGCTTTCCGGGTGCGCACAACTGGAACGCGTCGACCGGGGACTTGTCGAACCTCAAGGCCGGGTACGAGAACTACGACAGTGCGGGGACGTCGCGGTCCTACATCCAGATGAACAGTGCGCGACTCGGCGGCACCTTCGTGCACAGCGCAAGCCTGAACACCACGATCCAGCACAGCTACAGCTGTTCGCCGAAGGCGACCGGGTTGTGGCTGTCCAACCCGGCGGACCCCAACACGACGTGGGGTGCGCAGCCAGGCTGGGTGTATCAGGTGTCGACGATGAACGTCGCGAACTGTCATGACGCCGCGGGTGTGGCGGGGCAGTTCGACGCCACTCGGGCGGCGAGGGACGCGGCCGCGAACTACTGGCAGAACACGTGGTTCGCGCTCGCGGCCGCCAACGAAGGCGACGGGATAGCGGCCTGGCGGCGGTTCGACCTGAACCCGTACTTCCAGGTGAACTACGACTCCTACCCGAACCCGCCGGCGAGCTTGTCGATGCAGAACGGCCAGTTGCCGTGCACCTCGGGTCCGAACCGGCCGTGGGTTTACACGAAGACCCCGCAGATCGCGGGCCGGGTTTCCGATCCGGACGGCGGCACCGTCTACGGCAAGTTCGCGGTCGCGTACGGTGCGCTCGGCCACAACGTCTACACCCACGACAACGGAGCGAACCTCGTTCCGGTGGGGACGGCGGGCCCGAACCAGCAGGCGACGGCGCAGCTGGCCGCGGTCCCGACCGGGTGGATCAACGAGGACGGGATCTACAACTGGTCGATGCAGGCCTACGACGGTGAGCTCTGGTCGAACTGGGTCGGCAACTGCGAGTTCACAGTGGACAGCAAGGTCCCGTTGCCGCCGAACGTCGCGATGGCGTCGTCGACGGACCCGAAGGTGCAGGGTGACGCGGCCGACTTCAGCGTGTGGACCTACATGGCCACCGACGGCCTCTACGACATCGACCACTTCATCTACACCACCGACGGTTCCGAGCCGCAACCTCAGGGTTCACCGGTCACGCCGGCGGTGCAGAGTACTGACGCCAACGGCAAGATGGTCGCCACCGCGAGCTTGAAGACGATCGCGGTCAACGGCAATCAGAACCTGGTCAAGGTGAAGTCGGTAAACAAGGCCGGGATGCCCAGCCCGAACGCGATCTGCCTGGTCATCCCGAACTCCAACCCCGCGCTGGACGGCCCGTCCTGCTCCTACCACGTCCAGCCGCTCACCCCGAGCAAGAACCTGGTCGCCGCGTGGAGCGCGGACGAGCCGTCGGGGACATCTCTCGCCGACACCGCCGCCGGCACGCCGGGCAACACGGGACTCGCCGCACACGCGGCGACGCTGTCCGGTGGCGCGACCCGGCAGCCGGGCTACAACCACGGCAACAGCTGGACCCACCCCGACACCAGCGGCTACAGCGAAGGCGTCAAGGGAGCGATCAGTCTCGACGGCACCAGCGGCTACGCCCAGACCGCGGATCGTGTCCTCGACCCGTCGAAATCCTTCACAGTGGCCGCGTGGGCGAAGCTGACCGACACGACCCGTTCGCAGACCGTCATCGCGCAGGACGGCACCCAGGCAAGTCCATTCGTGCTGCAATACAACAAGGACAGCAATGCCTGGGCTCTTCGCGTGACCGCGGCTGATCAGGCAGCACCCAATGAAGTCAAAGTGCTCTCGAGCAGCCCGCCCAAGGCGGGTGCCTGGACACACCTCGTCGCGACCTATGACGCGTCCACCAACGTGGCCACCTTGTACGTCGACGGCGCGAAACAGCAAACGGCCGTAGTGCACCCGTGGGCCGCGACAGGGTCGCTCGTCATTGGAGCCGGGAAGAACGCCGGCGCCCGCGCCGACTACCTCCGTGGCTCGATCGACGACGTCCAAGCCTGGCAACGGACGCTGTCCGCGACGGAAGCACACGACCTGGCGAACACGGCGGCGCCGCTGGCCGCGTACGGCTTGGCCGAGGGCTGTGGACCCGAGATCACTTCGGCGACGTCGCGAGTGCCGTCGTTGCAGTCCGCCTGGTCGCTGGGCGAGACCAGCGGCAACCTGGCCAAGGACGGCACCCAGCACGGCAACGACTTCACCCTGACCGGTGGCCACACCTGGGTGCCCGGACGCAGCGGCGGCGGCCTTCAACTGGACGGGACCACCGGCTACGGCACCACCACTAGGCCCGTGATCGACACCGCCTACTCGTTCACCGTATCCCTGTGGGTCAATCCCGCTGACCTGAACGCGAACTACAGCGTGCTCGCCCAGGCCGGCGCGAACACCTCAGCGTTCGTGCTGCGCTACGACAAGGCACTGAACCGGTGGGCCTTCGGCATGACCCCGTCCGACAGCGCCGGGGCCACGACCAGTTGGGCAGTCGGTACGACCACCCCGCAAACGAGTACCTGGACGTTGCTCACCGGTACGTTCGACCAGTCGGCGATGCGGCTGAGCCTGTTCGTCAACGGACGGCACCAAGCCGACTCTCCGGTGTCGCAGACATGGACAGCGAACGGCGGTCTGTTCCTCGGGGCCGAGCGGGGCGGCCAGAACTTCTTCAAGGGGATCCTCGACCAGGCCCGGGTGTGGGACAGCGTCCTCACCGACGACCAGATCGCCGCGATGCAGCCGTCCGGCTACTACGACTCGATCGGGCAGAGCGAAGGCACGCCCTCAGGTGGCGTCTCACTGGGTATGGAGACCGACACCGGGAGTAGTCCGCTGGCGTGCGCGGCACAGTTCACCGTCAACGGCGGCGAGGTCACGACGACCAAGCCCGCCACCTTGCGGACCGACAAGTCGTTCACGGTCGAGGCCTGGGTCAAACACACCTGGACCACGTCGGACGCGTCCGTCAACGGTCCGGTCGATCCGTCGCCTCGCGCCGTAGTCAGCACCACCGACACCCAGTTCTCGCCACTGCTGCTCGGCTACCGGCCGTGGGCCGACACATCGGGCAAGCAGCACGCCAAGTGGAGCTTCCTGCTGTCGCCGTCCGCGACCGGCAACGACAGCCGGATCGTGCTGAGTGATGCCGACGCCGCGGACAACACCTGGACGCACCTGGTCGCCACCTACGACGTCGCCACCGGCTTCATGGCGCTCTACGTCAACGGGACGAAGCAGAACTTCTACGTCAACACACCCGACGGCGGCGGGGTCGTGGCTCGGGACTCCAGCGGCGGTCTCGTCCTCGGCCACGGCGTGTGGACGGGACAGCGCAGCGACACCTGGTACGGCGGCCTGGCCGGAGTCCGGGTCTACGCGGGTCTACGGGACATGGCCGGCGTCCAGCAGGACCGGGCTCTCGACGACCCCGGCAATCTCTTCGACGTCACTCACTAGCTCAGTTCGGCTTCCGGCGCGCGGCGCCGTTTCACCAGGGGATAGGTAGCTATGACGGGCAGACGTGGGCACTTCCGGATGGACCGCAGCAGACGGTTCGTCGCGTTCGGTATCACGCTGGTGCTGTTCGGCTCCGGCCAGTCGGCCGCGGAGGCGGCGACCGGCGGCTGGCATGGGCTTGGCTGGGACCTCCCACCCTTGCAACAAGCACAGTCGGTCAACGGTGCCGACGGTGGCCTCCGGACACCGCCCGCTCCGTCGGCAGGCACCTACACCCCGGCCCCGGTGACCTGGCCGGCCGCGGCGACCGCCGAAGTCGACCTGCCGACCGAAGGTGCGGCGAAAGTGCCTGCCGGACGGTCGGTGGCGCTGTCACGCTCCCAGGCGAAGACCGACGCCCGTCACGCCGCGGGCAAGGTTCGTATCAGCACCCTGGACCAGGCCACGGCAGCCAAAGCCGGGATCAAGGGCGTGCTCGTCAAGGCCGAGCCTGTTCGCGGCGACACCAGCGGCCCGGTGACGATCGACGTCGACTACCGCTCGTTCGGTGACGCCTACGGTGGCGACTTCGGCGGCCGCCTGCACCTGGTGCAGTACCCGTCCTGCCTGCTGACCACGCCGGACAAGCCCGAGTGCCACGTCGGCACCCCGCTGAAGTCCGACAACAACACCAAGACCCAGCACGTCACCGCCGACGTCACCCTGCCGGGAGCACCAGCCGCCGACCGGCAGAACGCTGCCACGCCGGCGACGACCTCGATGCTGGTCGCCGCGCAATCCGACACCAAGAGCGGTGGCGGCGACTTCACCGCCACCGACCTCAAGCCCGCCGGCGCCTGGACCGCAGGCACCTCCTCAGCGGACTTCTCCTACTCGTACCCGATCAGCACACCCTCCGCCGTCGGCGGCACCGGCCCGGCAGTGAGCCTGAACTACTCCTCGAGCGCGGTCGACGGCCTCACCTCGGCCACCAACAACCAGGCCTCGGGCATCGGTGACGGCTGGAACCTCTCGGGCAGCGGCTTCATCGAACGCCGCTACAAGGGCTGCGGCCAGGACCTGGGCGGCAACAACAACCAGACCAAGACCGGCGACCTGTGCTGGTACAACGACAACGCCACCATCTCCTTCTCCGGCGCCAACGGCGACCTCATCCTCGACAAGGCCACCGGTAAGTGGCACCCGAAGGACGACGACGGCACCCGCGTCGAACGCCTCACCGACGGCGCCAACGGCGACAAGTTCGGCGAGTACTGGAAGGTCACCACGCCCGACGGTGTCCAGTACTTCTTCGGCCTGAACCACCTGCCCGGCTGGGCATCCGGCAAGGCGGAAACCCAGTCGACCTGGACCGTTCCGGTGTTCGGCAACAACACCGACGAGCCGTGCAACGCCACGACCTACGCCGCGTCCTGGTGCAATCGCGCCTGGCGGTGGAACCTCGACTACGTCGTCGACCCCCGCGGCAACGCCATCTCCTACTACTACCAGCCCGAAACCAACTACTACGGCCTCAACCGCAACGCCTCCACGGCCAACAACCCCGGCACCTCCTATACCCGGGGCGGCTACCTGCAGAAGGTCGAGTACGGCTTCAACACCAAGGTCTCCGACACGTTCAGCCACGCGCCGGCTCAGATCCTGTTCGACACCGCCGAGCGGTGCTTCCCGAGTGGAACGATCACCTGCGACCCGGGACAGCTGAACTCCGGAACCGCGTCGTCCTGGCCGGACGTGCCGTCGGAGACGATCTGTGCCCAGGGCGCCGTCTGCACCTACAGTTCACCGAGTTTCTTCTCCCGCAAGCGCTACACCAAGATCACCACTCAGGTGAGCGACGGTGGCACTGGCTGGAAGCCGGTCCGGGAGTGGGCGTTCGGCCAGTCCTTCCCGCCCACCAAAGACGGGGAAAAGACGGCACTGTGGCTGGACTCGGTCACCGAGACCGGGAAGATCGCGAGTCCGAACACTGTCGGCAGTTCGGTGACGTTGCCGCCGACGACGTTTCACGCGAAGGCGATGGCCAACCGGGTCAACGCCAACATCCAGTACACAGCGCTGACCCGGGAACGCATCGACGCCATCACCAACCCCCAGGGCGGACTCACCTCCGTCACCTACGCTGATCCCGAGTGCGTGACGGGCGTCAAGATGCCCGATCCGAACAACCTGAAGGACAACAAGCTCTCCTGCTACCCGGTCTACTGGACTCCACCGGGCGCCAACGACCCTGTCCTGGACTACTTCAACAAGTTCCAGGTCAAACTGGTCGAGGAAGACGCGAAGACCACGGGCCAGGAACAGCACACGGTCACCAGTTACGGCTATCTCGGCGGTGCGGCCTGGCACTACGACGACGACCCGTTCACCGACCCGAAGTACCGCACCTGGTCGCAGTGGCGCGGCTACGGCGACGTGAAGACCACCGTCGGTCTCGGACCGGCGGCAGGTGACCCGTCCGGTCCTCCGGTGGTCACCGAGACGTACTACCTCCGCGGCATGGAGGGCGCGACGGTGACCAGTGACAACTGGCACGAGTCGATCGTCGACCGCAAGGAGGTCGCCGGCTTCGTGCGAGAGACCGTCACCTACCGCGACGGTGCCGTCATCGGCGGGACGCTGAACGAGCCGTGGGTGTCCGGCGCCACCGGCACCGACGCCTACGGCCGGACGTCGGCCTACGTCGACACCGACACCAGCCGCACCCGTACCTGGCTCGACACCAGCAAGTCCTGGCGGACCTCCCGCACCCACACCGTCTACGGGAAGTACGGTCTCGCCACCAGCGTCCAGACCGAAGGGGACATCAGCGACCCGAAGCAGACCAGCTGCACTCTGACGCAGTACCTGGAGAACACCACTGCGTGGCTGGTGAGCTTCCCGAGCCAGGTACAGAAGGTCTCGGGTATCTGTGACAACACGACGAACCCGCCCGGGCCGGGCAACATCATCAGCGACAACCGCAGCTACTACGACACGCAGGCGTTTGGCGTCGCGCCCACGAGCGGCAACGTCACCCAGGTCGACACCCTCGAAGACTGGCCCGCCGGTGGTGCCGAGAAGCTGACCAAGCCGGCCACGACCACGGTGTACGACAAGTACGGCCGCGCGACGAGCTCGACCGACGCACTGGGCCTGACCACCACGACCGCCTACACGCCGTCGTCAGGTGGCCCGCTCACCCAGGTCGACACCACCTCCCCGCCGGTCACCGCGGCTCCCAACGCGCCCAAGTTCACCTCCACCAAGTACCTCGACCCGGTCTCCGGCATCTCGATCGCCGGCAAGGACGGCAGCGGCCTGCGTACCGACGCGACCCAGGACGCGCTCGGCCGGATCATCTCCGTCTGGAAACCCGGCCACAGCAAGGCACAGAACGCGCCGGCGGACGCCATTTTCACCTACAGCGTGAGAAACAGTGGCGGGGTCAGCAACGTCGCAGCGCAGACGCTGCTCGCCAGCGGCCAGTACGCCACCTCCTACACGCTCTACGACGGTCTCGGCCGTACCATCCAGACCCAGGCACCTCGCACCGACGACGGGGCCGGCCGGATCATCACCGACACCTACTTCGACTCTCAAGGCCGGGCGTACAAAACTCACAACCCCTACTGGAACAGCACCTCAGGACCCTCGGCGACGCTCTACGTCACCAACGACGCCTCGGTCCCCAACACCACCCTGACCACCTTCGACAGCGCCGGCGCCGCGCGAGCGAGCGCGTACCGTCAGAACGACGTCGAGCAGTGGCGCACCACGACGATCCCGGACGGCGACCGCACCACCACCGTCCCGCCGGGCGGCGGCACCGCGACGACCACGATCACGAACGGTCTCGGTCAGGCCACTCAGCTCCTGCAGTACAAGGATCCGGCGAAGTACACCACTGGATCTCCGGCCGACACCACGACCTACACCTACACCCGCAGCGGCCAGCAGGCCACGGTCACCGACACCACCGGCAAGAACGTCTGGTCCTTCGAGTACGACCTGAAGGGCCGGAAGATCTCGGCGAAGGACCCGGACACCGGCACGACGACGTTCACCTACGACGTCGGCGACCGCCTGCTGACCACCACCGACGCCCGCAAGCGGCTCATCAGCTACACCTACGACAACCTCGGCCGCAAGACCGCCGAGTACGACGGGGCCGCCGTCACTGGCACCAAGCTCGCCGACTGGACGTACGACACCCTGCTCGCCGGGCAGCCCACGAGCTCCACCCGCTACGTTGACGCTAAGGCCTACAAGAAGGAGACCACCGGCTACGACAGCGCCGGGCGTCCTACGGGCAGCAAGGTCACCATTCCCGCCGGTATCCAGGGGCTCTCCGGAAGCTACAGTTTCGGCACCACCTACGACCCCAACACGGGCGCGGTCAGCATGGTCAGCAGCCCGCGAGCAGGGGGATTACCCAGCGAGCAGCAGTCGCTGGGGTACTTCCCCCAAGGAGCACCGAAGACCCTGACCTCCAGCACGGGTACCCAGCTGGTGGCCAAAACCGCCTACAACGAGTTCGGCCAGGTCCTGCGGACAGAGTTCAACAACCCGACGAGTCCGTACCAGGTCGCGGTTAGCAACACCTACGAGAACGGCACCCACCGGCTCGCCACGATGCAGGCCCAGCGCTCGACGACCTCCGACTTCTGGATCGCCAACCGCGTCTACACCTACAACCAGGTCGGCAACATCACGAAGATCGCCGACACCCCGCCAGGACTGCCGGCGGACACCCAGTGCTTCCGCCAGGACTACCTGCAGCGGCTGACCGAAGCCTGGACCCCGACGTCCGGGGACTGCGCGGCCCAGCCCACCACGGCCGGGATCGGCGGGGCGGCGCCGTATTGGACGTCCTGGACCCTCGACGACACCGGTAACCGCAAGACGCAGGTCCAGCACACCACCACCGGCGACATCACGAGCACCTCGACCTACCCGGACGCCGGCCAGTCCAGACCGCACGCCGTCCAGGCCGTCACCACCGACGGTCCGAGCGGGACGACGCAGACGAACTACGACTACACGGACGCCGGGAGCACCAAGACCCGCGGCCCGACGGGTTCGGCGCAGACGTTCACCTACGACGCCGAGGGCCGGGTCGCGACGGCGAAGGAGGCGAGCGGCGGGGACAGTAGTTACCTCTACGACGCGGACGGCAACCTTCTCATCACCAAGGACCCGGGCGGCATGACGCTGTCGATCGGTGACACGGAGCTGTTCGTCCCCACCGGCGGGAGCTTCGCCTCCGGCACCCGGTTCTACAGTTACAACGGCCAGGTCATCGCGACCCGCACCAGCACGGGCACCCTCAGCTGGAAGCTGGCTGATCACCACGGCACGACCTACGCCACGGTCGACTCCGGTTCTTCTATGACGGTGACCAGGCGCTGGCAGGACCCGTACGGCACCACCCGCGGCACCCCGCCGTCGACCTGGCCGGACAAGCACGGCTTCCTCGGCGGCTATCAGAACACGACCGGCGTGACGCACATCGGTGCCCGCGACTACGACCCGCTGGCCGGTCGTTTCATGACGGCGGACCCGGTGCTGGATGCGAGCAATCCGCAGGCATTGAACGCCTACAGCTACGGCAACAACAGCCCGATGTCGTTCAGCGACCCTACGGGAATGGTCCTGCAGATTGACGGCCGGCCAGCGTACATCGGTTCTGCAGCGATCAGTTCCATGAGTCCGGCCGGTAAGGATCGCGCGTATCAGTACAACTTCGGCGTCGCCCTCAACTGGGGCTATGCTGTGACGCACAAAACTCGGCCTACGTATCCCGCGTTCGTCGGCAGAGAGAATCATCTCATGTCTCCGAAGCAACGGCGGGCGAAGTGGGAGACCCAATTCGCCAACTGGTCGCTGCAGGCACCGGACCATCGGCCGCCGGAATACGACCAGTTCGCTGCCGCGTTCTGCGACGAGTTTCCCGATGTCCGCTCCTGTGACCCCTCTCCACCCACTGTCGAGGAAACCATCGAAGTGCTGGGATTGCTAGCCTCGGGGGGTGCGGTCGGTCTCCTGGCTAAGCTCGGTGGCGAGGTCGTGCTCGGGTCGATCGCCGCAATTGAGGGTTCGGTCGGGGCCGGCGGCGCTATCGCGGGCGGCGTCGGCGCGGGTGCGCTGGGGGACTACGGCGCATCTCTCGTGGCAGCGAAGATTGCCGCAGAAGCTGCTGGTGGCGAGGGAGCGGCGTCTTCCTGTGTGGGTAAGAACAGCTTTACCGGTGACACCCCGGTGCTCATGGCTGACGATACCAGCAAGCCAATCGCCGAGGTCAAAGTCGGCGACGAAGTCATAAACGCTCGACCCGATGACAGTTTCATCGAGCGCCATGTCGTAACCGCCCTGCATGTCACCGACGACGACCACGATTTCGTTGACATCGCGGTACTGACGTCGGCTGGATTGCGGACCATCGTCGCAACCGCCCACCACCGTCTCTGGGACGCGACAACCCACGCATGGACCGACGCCAGCGACCTCAAGGTCGGCGACCAACTGGCTACTCCGGGCGAAGGTCGGGTCGCTGTTCGAGCGGTGCATCGCTATACTGCCGCTAACCGTACCTACAATCTCACGATCGACAATATTCATACGTACTATGTGATGGCCGGTAACGCTCCGGTTCTGGTGCACAACACGGCCGGATTCATTTGTGATCTCCCGGCCTCGGAGGCGGCTGGTGGCCACGCAATTGCCCGTCATGTTGGAAAGGACGATTCATTCCTGTGGGGACGCGGCATACCTAATGCATCCTCGTATGTGGACTTGAATGCTGCTACGACGGAAACGCAAGCAAATCTCACTGCAAACGAGTCGGCGATTACGGCTTGGCTGTCCGGAAGCGGTACGCAGTTGACTCTTCGAAATCCGATTGGCAATCCGGCGAGCGCCCGTGTTCTGAGTCAGTCGACGGGTGGTGAGATTTCTGGCCGTACCGTGGTTACAATCCTGCGCAGGGACGGTGGTATGGCTGACGGGTTCCGTATTCACACGTCCTATGTCGATCCCTGATATATGCAATGAGGAGTTTGATCCTAATGGTGACTGGTGTTCGCATCTCTCGCGAGGATGATGTTCGAATTGTCGACCTAGATTCGTTTTCTGAGTCTTTGAATTTTAGAATTGTCTTAGTGTATCAAGGTGAAGGTAATTCCTCTCTTAGATTCATTGATTCTTCCCTGGGGAAGGAGGTGGCCTTTCCGTGGTGGGAGGATCCTGCTTCGGACATTCGCAGCTGGTCGATGTCGAATATTCCGGAGGGCTCGGTAGAGGCGCCCTACTGGGATGCGGATCAGGGGTGGCATATTTACATCTGGCGGGTCGAGGGGTCTATACTCATTGCTCAAGGTGGAGATACGGAGAACTGGTATGAAAACCTGTTGAAGGTGCCAATTCATCAGTATCGATCAGAGTGGGAAAGGTTGATTGTCTCCTTGTCAAAATGAGCTATTCTGACGCGACGGGTGCGGTAATGTTGCCCCGCGGAAGCTGTCGGCGCGTTTCAAGCGGGAAGGCCGAGAAGGCGACCTCGGAGTCGCCGGCCACGCGAGGCTCGTGCGAGAAAGTGTTTCCCCGGGCAGGTCGTGGGTATGGAGTGGAAGAAGGGTTGGACACAGCTCGGCGAGCTGTCCTGCGTGTGTGGCCATCTCCGTGGCCGACGCGTTGTGATGTCTGGCACGGACACCTGTGTTGTCTGACGAACTCGGCGACCAAGGCTTCATCGACTGGAGCTGCGCGATTGTGGACGGTGCCCGTGTATGAGAAAAGAAGGATTTCTGACCGTCGCGGTTCGAGGCGGCACAAGCCGTCCAAGCTGCTCGGCACCAAAGCCTATGGCCAGCTTCAGAAAAGTAGTAGTAGTAGTAGTAGGACTACTTTATCGCTCTGATCTTCGTCGGCGTCACGCTTCAATACCGGATGGCCTGCGGACCGTTGTCACGACGGCGCATCATCCCTTATGGATGTGACATCCCATGACTGGAAGGATGTCACGGAGCTGGAAGCCGGTCACCAGGTGAGGGCCCGATATGTCTTGAAGGCTGTGCGTCGCACTGGCGCCGACCGGACTTGCAACCTGACCATCGAAGGCGTTCACGCATCCTATGTACTCGTCGGCGACACCCCGGTCTTCGTTCACGACGATGGCGAAACCCTGAGTCGTGACGATCTGAGTCTGGAGCAGCTGAGGAACTTGAAACGCTTCGAGAAGAAATTGCCGGCCGATGCTGAGTCAACGGTGATCACCCGTGGTGCCAATGGTGCAGTTCAGTTCGAGGCGAAGGTGTCTGGGCGAGTGTCAGGTTCGCATGCCAACTACGCCAAGACGATTGATGCTTCAGGTGGCACCATCGGATACTTGAAGACAAAGGTTGTTCCTGATGGATCTGTCGCCCACGTCAAGGGCAAGATGACAGGAGGCTGTCCGTGAACGCTCAAGATCGGGCTGCGGCTCTTCTGGATATCCTTGAACTGCATAGATCAGTGCCTGATGCTGTTCGTGAATTATCGCGTTTCGATTTTGACGGTGAAGAAGATCTCGTCACGTTGACGCCCGCGCATGTGACTGCATTTCTTCGGGGATACCTATCCGGCGCGCTTACGGAGAATGACGTCGAAGTATGGGCAGAGGCGCTTGCTGGGCGGGATGACGTCGGACTGCTGGAGGGGTATGGGAATCTGTTGAAGCAGGTTCTCTTCGAACTTTCCACGCCCGAGATTAATGAGCCGATAGGTTTCGAAATGGCACGACGGTGGGTGGAGCGCTTCGGTATCGTCCCGTAGGGTGTTGTGTTGCCGTGGAGGAAGTATTCGGTGCGACTGTTGTCAACCAGGTGAGGCGGTTCCGGGACTGGCGGCGGCGTGAGGACGGTCATTGACCGCGCATCTGTCGTAGATGTAGCCGACTACCCGGTTCCGGGCGTCCGTGGTGGTGAGTAGCCGGCTGGCTGCGTCATAGGTGAAGGTCGTCTTGCCGTGTCCGGGTTGGTCGACGAGATCTTGCGGTCTTTCAGGTCGTAGTCGGGCACCGGGGGTCGGCGCTTGTACTCGCGAGCGTCATTCCGTCGGCGCGATGCAGTTGGGCAAGGCGGCCACTGTCCCTGCGGCTGGATGTCGGTGTGTCGGGACTTCAGTGCAGATGGTAGGTGCGGCGGTGATAGTGACTGTGCGCTACGATGACCGCATGATCTCCCCAAACACGGGAGATATCCCACGTGGAGGGGTTCTCGGACACAGTATTACCCCACGGATCGCGAAACGCGATCTTGAAGCTGGGCCGATCGTAGCTCAGTCCGAATCGATCTCCTGCAGCCGCCATCCGGCGTTGTCGCAGACGATGAACTGTCCCGAGCCTCGTAGCGCTGTCGCGACGCGGCTGCTTCGTGTCCGAACTGACTCCAGCGTGGCGTGGCCGTCACTGTCTTGAACGCCGAGTCGGATATAAATGTCGTCGATGAGATGGTCTTCGCGGATGTAGAGCGTCTTCGGCCGGGGCTGGCCCGCGCGTTGGGTGCTGGTGTGGCCATGGCGGCAGCGGTACGTCGGTCGCCCGTGGTTCCAGTGCGAGTCCAGCCGCCGGTTGCAAACGCCGCAGTGGATGAGCCCGGCGAGGGCGAATCGGCGAGTCTGGCCGTCGCCGGCGGGGCGCGCCGCCCGGACTTGCTGCGCGGTGACGAAGTCCTGCTCCGTGATCAGCGCCGGATGGGCGGCCTTCGTCGACAGCGCGGGCGTTGAGGCTGGGCCTTCGGTGCCGGTGGCGCGGCGGTTCCAGGTCTGGCGGCCGGTGTAACGCGGATTCGCCAGGATGACGGCGACGGTGCGTAGGGTCCAGGCACTGCGGGTTCGATGCCGATTGCGGTCCGGATCGGCACTGGAGGGGCAGGGGATATGGCGCTCGTTGAGGTGTCGGGCGATGCTGGCGACGCTGTGCCCGGCGAGACGCTGGCGGAACATCCAGGTGACGTGGGGTGCGGTTCGGGGGTCGGGTGCGAGGCGTTGGAGGCGTCGGCCCCAGCGGGCGTCGGCGGGGTTGGGGTGGGGTCCGGCGTCGACGAGTTGGTAGCCGTAGGGTGGGCGGCCGCCGAGGTAGCGTCCTTGTTGGGTGGCCTGGTTGTGCATCGCTGCCAGTACCCGGTGGCGGGCGCGGAGGACTTCGCGCTGCGACTGGGTGGCGAGAAGTGACAACAGCGCTCGGTGATCGCGGTTGACGAGGTCGACTGGACCTCCTGTTTCGGGTAGCCAGAGCTGGATGCCGTGACGGGTGCACCAGGCGTAGAGGGTGGCGAACTGGGTGCCGGTGAAGGCGCGCTCGTACTCGCCGATCACGATCGCGTCGATCACGGATTCTGAGCTCGAGGCCGTGGTCATGAGCTGGGCAGCCTGGGGTCGTTGTCGCCATGGAATGCGGCGTGAGGTGCCGGCGTCGAAGTAGGTGGCGACGACCTGGCCGTGGCCCGCGACCAGCTCATCGGCCATGTTGCGTTGCCAGCCTTGTGACGACACCCGGTCTTGATGGCGGGTGGTCGACGTGCGGCCGTAGAAGGCGAACCGCAAGCCACTCCTGTGGTCGGGGCGGGTAGTGGTGGTTGTCGGCTTCTTGCCGTTCATCCACTGCGCCAGCAGGTCGGCCGCGCCAGCAGGTGGTGCGGCCATCTGAGGCGAGGGCAGGTGCGGGGGGATCACGCTGGACGGATGTCGCGGCCGTTGGGTCATGACGGCGGGTGCCGAGCGGTTCATCCGATCAGCGCAGTCGCGATGCGTCAGTGAGGACTGTATAACGCCCTATGCGGCGACGATCTGCAGTAGCCCCGCTGTCTGTCGGGCAGCATGGCGCTCGACTGGCGAAACGTTATCGATTTCCTTCGAGGGGGTTGTAACAGCGGATGGCCGACCGCCGACCCATCAACCGTACGTAGCGGTGATCGTCGATCTTGCTGGGCGGAGCGGGATTTACTCGGCCGTCCCAGTGACTTGGTGTTGACGTTGCACCTCTCGTTCGGCAAGCGTGAAAAGGAGCCACGATCCTGTGGTTGAGACGACTTCGTCGGAGGTTCCCATAGCCGCAGGAGTGAGCCAGGCCGAGGAAGTCGCTGAGATTCTTGCTCGTATCGGTCCGGTCGACGGAAGCGCGCTGTTGAGCGAAGCGCAGCGTCGTTGGCCGTCACTGACATTGCGACGTCTGCGTACGATCGTCATGTCGGCGATCCAGGCCGGCTTGGTGCTGGCTGACGGTGAAATACTCTCTGCTGTTGCAGAAGTGGCGCAACCTGACGACGGCCGGTGCGATCTCTCGCGGGCTGTCATCGTGGATTTCGAATCCGTGGTTCGTCCCAGCTCGGAGAAACCGGACGGCGATCGCCAGGTGTATCAGATTGGTGCCGCTCGCCTGTCCGGTGACTCAGATTGGGTTGGCAAGGGTGAGCGGTTCATAGCCTGGGTAAGGCTGTCGGACGAAGACTGGGAAGCGGAGATCAGATCGGAGCGCGTTCGCGCGTCATACGAAAGCCATGCAGTCAGTCCGGTGGAAGCGTTCGAAGCGCTGCGGCAATTCTGCGCCGACGCCGACACCCTGATTGCCTACAACGGCATACAGGCCGACTTCCCTCTGCTCGACGAAGCTAGCGGCAACGCGGGCATCCAGGGTTTCGGCGGCCACCGCCGGGTCGATGCGCTCTACCTCGCTCACGCTATCTGGCCGACAGCTTCCTCCCACCGACTGGCCGAGCTGGCCACTGAGGTCGGGGTCGACCGCACGGGGCTGCGCTGGCATGACGCCGAGGCAGACGCAATACTGACGGCCCGCGTGGTTCAGCTCGCGGCGTTGGCCGTGGCTGCGTGGCCTGAAGCAGAGCGTGTCCTGGCGTTGAGCGCGGGCACCGGTAGCGCGGCCTGGGACCTGCTGGCTTCACTGCTTCCGTCCGATTTGGCCACCCGCGAGCACGACGATGCGGAGGTTGAACAGGTACTATCCGACCTCATCCCGGCGCCGTCACCGAGCCACCGGAACAACCCGCTGGTCGTGCCGGACGAGCTGCGCGACGACTCGGGGCGGGTCGATCCGCACCGCCTTGCCCAGGCGGCAGCCTCGGGGCGAGTGGAGCGTCGACCGGCGCAGCAGGAGATGTCCGCCCAGCTGGCCGCCCAGGTGACCGCCGGCCGGGATGCTCTGTGCGAAGCTCCCACCGGGACCGGCAAGAGCCTCGCCGTCCTCGCCACCGGTCTCGACTGGCTCGCCGGTGCGCCGGGCCGGCAGGTCGTCCTCTCGACCCACACCAAGCAGCTGCAGACCCAGTTCGGTCGTTCCGGTGACGCTCAGGCTGTCCGGGACGAGCTGAGTGCTTATGCGACCCGTTGCCGAGGTGGTGAGGTGCTGCAGCTGTGCGTCCCGGATCTCCGCGGAAAGGAATTCGTGGTTCAGTGCGGCCGCGCCCAGCAAGACGGTGTGCCGGTGATGAGGATTCCGGTCGACCTGCCGGACTTGGCGGGTCAGGATCTCCAGGTCGACGTCGTCGGGCTGACTGGTCCGGCCCAGAACCGCGTGCGCGTACTCGGATGTCTGCAGAAAGTCAGGCACAACGCGCGGCGCCCACTCGTAGGTGTGAACGGCGTATCGCAGGTACACGTCTTGGAGACTGGCTTCGCCAGGCGCGAGGTTCTCGATATGGCTGGCGCGCTCCGCCTGCCCGTGAAGCCGCATCATCAGCTGGTACTCGGCAGGTGTCACCTGGAGATAACCGAGATACCAGCCGAGCTGTCCGACATCGAGCGGTCGCGCCCCCGTTTCCCAGCCCGAGACGGTGGATGGATTGAACCCCAGTTTGACGGCCAGCTGACGGAGGCTGATTCCCCGGTTGTCGCGAAACTCTCTCAGCCTGCTCCCGATTACGTAGAGGCCAGGGAGGTGGGAAGGTCCGTCGGTCATGCCGGACGCCGTTCTGTGAGGTGGAGGCGCCGCGGAGTCGGTGCGATGCCCGAGTCGGTGTCGGCGGCGTGGGACTGGAGTAGATCGAGCAACTCTTCGACCTTGTCGGCGACTTGGCGCTGTTCATCGGCGGTTGCGGTGCCGTCCCGCAACTGAAGTGCGAGCAGGCCGGTTCGGGTCTGTGTGGCTTGGATCGCGTCGATGAGCTTGGCAGTGTCACGGAACATGGAAACTCCGGTCGAAAGTTGCGGTGTCTCCGAAGTGGACAGTCGGCGCAACCCTGCGAGGACGCGGCAGAGAAGGACGAACTCGGCTTCTTCGGCGTGTCGTAGGTCGACTTCGGAAGGCCATTCTTCTTTTTCGTTTGCTGGCATCGTGGTTCGCCCCAGTGCGGAACCGGGTGGCCGAGTTACGTTTCGGGGTGCACGACTCCGCCACTGGTCGAGTTGGTTAGGCGTGCTCGGTCACGTAGCTGATCGCGAGATCCAGGGCCGAGTCGCGGTTCGTCGGAGGCAAGGGAAGGCTTGCGAGATCGAGACTTTCCGAGACTCGACGTACCCAGCGGTCTGCGAGACGGCGGAACTCACGTTCGTCGTCATCGCGGTTTCCGTCTTCGGCGTGGGCATCGCCCGCCACCGCGGTTCGGAACAGCAGGTTGTAGTTCGAGCTGTGGTGCCGAACCAGGTCTTCAAGGTGCTCGATCTCCGCGTCGCTCGCTTCGTCGCCGCGATACTCAAGTGCGGCCTGGTAGTACGCCAGCGCGTCTGGGACGGCACCGTTCACCAGGATGATGTCAGCGTGCGCCCACGCCTCCAGTTCGTCGCTGATGCCGCGGGTGATGAACCACATCGTGGATGCCCAGGTGTGGTTGTGGAGGATCGGTATGCCCAGCCGCTGGGCCCGCTCCACGAGAGCTGGAATGGTGGCGACCTGATAGCCGCTCTTCCGGAGTTCCAGGGACAGGCGGGAGACGAACGTGCTCTTTCCTGTCAGGTGCGGACCCATGATTCCGATGGCCAACGGCCGCTCGGACGCTGTGGGCATCACTGCGCCCGGCCTTCCGGGTTCCTCAGATCAGGTATTGCTGTGCCGGATACCGGCTTGGTGGTTGTGGTCACGGGGTTCCTTCCTGCATCGTGACGTCGGAACGATCACCATGGGACCCTGACCAGCTATGATGCGGGAAGGGGGTAAACGCCGAAACTGCGATTTACCCCCTCGGACAGATCCGGAGAACGACGTGACTGACGAACTGAGCGAGACGCGGCCGGCTGCGGACCATCTCGCCGGGGAGATTCGGCGCATCCGTCTGGCTGCGGATCTGAGCCAATCCGAGTTGGCGCGGAGGATTGGCTACACGCGCAACTACGTATCCATGGCCGAGCGGTTGGGACGAAACCTGCCTTCCCGTGAACTTGTAGACGCGCTGGACCGTGGACTGCACACGGCGGGTGACTTACGACGCCTTTGGGAGGCGGCGAAGCAAGAACAGGCGACACTGCGGCGCGAGAACCAGTCGCAGCGTGCGCCTCAGTTGAGAGACGATGTCGTCCGTGCCGGTATCCCGGCGCTGCGGCGAGCGCTGCTGGCGTGCGACGAGCCGGATGACGGCCCGGTTCGGCCATCGCATGTCCTGGAAGCGGCCGTCGCCAACGCGACGGAGCAGCGTGTGCAGGCGCGCTATGCGCAACTGGTCGCCGACTTGCCCGATCTCCTGATGGAACTCGGGCGGGCGCGCCACATGGCGACCGACGAACTGGAACGCGGTAACGCGACGGAATTGCTGATCCTGGCTTACCGCGCAGCTGATGGGGTGGCCTTCAAGTACGGCTACTCCGATCTTTCCGGGCAGATCATCACAGCCATGCGCCTTGCCGCAACGGAGATCGACCGGCCGCTGCTAGACGCCGCCGTCGCATACGTGCGCACTGAGACGTTCTTTGCGGCCAAGGACTTGCCCTCCGCACACCGTTCCTTTATCCGGGCTATCGATGGGATCCCGACCTCCGCGTCCACAAGGGACGCTGCTGTCGCGCGTGGCGCATTGGCGATGCGGGCTGCGGTGGTCTCCGCGCGTGCAGGTAAGGCCGATGAGGCCGGCGACCACATCGCAGACGCGTATCGAGCCGCCGAGCACACGCCTGAGGGCATCTACCTCGGAACCGCCTTCGGTCCGGCATCGGTCCGAATCCACGAGGTCGCTGTCGCCCAGGAGTTGGGCGACAGCCCGACGGCCGTCCAGCGCGGCACCGGCTGGCACCCGCCGCGTGAACTCCCCGCTGAGCGTCGGTCCCACTTCTACATTGACCTGGCTCCGGCGCAGGTCGAAGTCGGCCGACTTGAAGACGCCTTCGTTTCACTCCAGATGGCCAAACGTGTCGCGCCGCTGCACACGCGGGAACATCCGCGGGTCAAGACGGCGCTCAAATCTCTGCTTCGTGGTCAGCGGACGGTCAGTGACGAGCTGGCAACCTTCGCAGCCTGGGTCGACGTGAATTGATCAGGTCCTCGCAACCAGTTTGGGCAGTTCAGCCAGCGAGTCGATGACCCAGTCGGCGCTCGCCTGGACGGCCGGATCGTCGGCCCACAGGTGTCCCCAGGGGCCGCGGCGGATCAGTGCGGTCCACAGACCCGCGCGGTGACCGGCGACCACGTCGTTGTCGCGGTGATCGCCGACGTAGAGCAGGTCGCTGGCGGCGACATCCGCAAGCTCGACGACGCGCTGGAAGAAGACCGGGTCGGGCTTGGCCACTCCCCATTCCGCGGAGGTCGCGATGGCGTCGACCGGGAGGTCGAGGTCGCGGAGTAGACGCCCGGCCTTCGTCGTCTGGTTGCCGGCAAGGCCGACCCAGAGCCCCTTCTGCCGGAGTTCCGCGAGCGCTGGCCGAACGTCGGGGTAAAGGTCGGATTCGCCGATTTGCTCTCCGTTGCCAGTCTCCTCGCGACGTTGCCGCTCGGCGGCGACGTCGAAGTCCGGCTTGAAGTACCGGAACGTCTCGGCGTTGTCCCGCCCGGTTGCGGTGACCGCGCCGAGCACGGTCGAGAACGTGTGCCGGCGGACTCCGATCCAGTCGGCCCAAGCGTGCCACTCGCGCGTGTCGTCGAGCACGGTCTCACCGATGTCGAGGACGACCGCCCTCACCGGCATGGCGCTTCCTTCCCGTCGGGGACGTACGGCGCCAGAGTCTTTCATCTCGTCTGCAGCGCGGCGGGACGCCCCTTGACCGTCACCAGCTCTAGCCGACCGAGGTTGGCCAGGTCGGCGAGCGGGTCGCCTGCGGTGACCAGCAGGTCCGCGGAGAGGCCTGGTGCCAGTTGGCCGGTGGTGTCGCCGATACCCAGCGCTTCCGCGCTCGTCGTCGTGGCCATCTCGATGATGTGTTCGCGGTCGAAGCCCAGGTGCTCGTAGAGCTGGAGGGCCCCGGCGTAGTTGTCGAACCCCGAGCTTCCCGCGCCGGCGTCGGTGCCGGGGATCATCCGGATGCCGTGCTCGGTCATCCACTCGAACCGGCTCGCGACCTGGTCAGCGCGGGCTGACCCCAGGCGGTTCATGAAGCCTCGCCAGTCCGAGGGCCAGGCGACGCACGCGAAGATCCCGCGCTCGGCGATCTTCGCGGCGACGTCGTCGCGCAGGTCGTAGCCGCCTCCACCCTCGCGCAGCCAGGTGCAGTGCTCGATGGTGGCGACGCCGGCGTCGGCGGCCGCGGCGATCGCGTCCGTGCCATGGGCGTGCGCCGCGACGGGCAGCCCGGCCTTCGAGGCTTCGTCGACGATGGCGGCCAGCTCGGCGGTGGTGAACTGGCTCTCCCACATCGACGGCGAGTTCGGGGTGATCTGGCCGCCGGACGCCATGACCTTGATGACGTCGGCCCCGAGTTCCGCGTTCTGCCTCACCCGCGCGCGGAGCTCGGCTTCGCCGTCAGCGGCGCCGCCGAGGAACCAGCAATGCCCGTCAGGGACGGTGATCGGCGGTCCGGAGGCGACGATCCGCGGTCCCCGTGAGTGCTGGTCCCGGAACTCGATGGCCGCCCCGTCACGGTCGCCGAGATCGCGGACGGTGGTCACGCCGGAGCGCAGAAGCTGGTCCGCGCGTTCGGCCAGCTCCGTGTGGGTCGCCTCGGCGGCGGCTCGCGCCGGGTCGCCGCAGGCGTCGAACACGAGGTGGACGTGGCAGTTGATCAGACCGGGCAGGATGGTTCCGTCGGGGAAGTGTTGACGTTCGGCGGTCGGCGAGGTCAGTCCTTCGACGGCCGCGCGCGGCCCGACGGCGAGGATGATGCCGTCCTGGATGAGCACGGCTCCGTCGGCGATCCGGTGGCCCGCTGGGCCGGGAAGGACCTGGTCGGCGGTGATGAGCTGCTGACGCACGAGTGGGGACCTAATCAGTCTGGGAGCGAGCCATACGGCAAACTCCTGGTCGGTAGCCGACCGGCAGGTGAGCACTCAGGATTCCTGGACGACCGAGTCCTGCTGAAAGATCGTGCCCCTGCCGGTTGGACGGGAGAATTGATCGCTGCTGGGATGTCGTGCCCCGCGCGCTGGTCGCGCGTGAGCACTGCTTGATTAGGTCGCTGATAGTTCTCCCGCCGGCTGCTCACGGTGACCGAGATCGGGAGGACAATTGAGGCTGTTCGCAGGAGACGACTGGGCTGAAGACCACCACGACGTGGAGGTGATGGACGGCTCCGGTCGCAGGCTGGCCAAGGCCCGGCTGCCCGAAGGCGTCGCCGGGATGGCCAGGCTGCACGCAATGATCGGCGAGCTGACCGGGGACGAGACCGACGAGGCCGAGGTGCTGGTCGGGATCGAGACCGACCGAGGCCCCTGGGTCGCGGCGCTGGTCGCGGCCGGATACACGGTGCTGGCGGTCAACCCGTTGCAGTCCGCGAGGTTCCGTGACCGGCTGGGGGTCTCGGGCGCCAAAAGCGACCCCGGCGACGCCCACGTGCTGGCTGACATGGTCCGCACCCACAGCCACGAGCTGCGGCCGGTCGCCGGGGATTCCGCGCGGGCCGAGGCGGTCAAGGTCGTGACCCGCACCCATAAAACCCTGATCTGGGAACGAACCCGTCACACCCAGCGGTTGCGGCACGCGCTGCGGGACTACTTCCCCGCCGCGCTGGTCGCGTTCGACGACCTCGACGCCGCCGACACCCTGGAGTTGCTGGCCAAGGCCCCCACCCCGGCCCAGGCCGCCCGGTTGACCCTCGCCCAGATCAACGGCGCGCTGAAGCGGGCGCGCCGCAAGAACATCGCCGGGAAGGCGACGGTGATCCAGGCCGCGCTGCGCGCCGAGCATCTCGGCCAACCGGATGTCGTGGCTGCCGCCTACGCCGCCTCGGTCCAGGCGCTGATCGCTGTCCTGACCGTCTTGGACGCGCAGGTCAAAACTTTGCAGGGGCAGGTGGAGGCCTATTTTGGCCAGCACCCGGCCGCTGAGATCGTCCTGTCCCAGCCTGGTCTGGGGCCGGTTCTCGGCGCCCGGGTGCTCGCAGAGTTCGGTGACGACCCCGACCGCTACGCCACCGCCAAGGCCCGCAAGAACTACGCCGGGACCTCGCCGATCACCCGAGCCTCCGGCCGGAAAAGGGTCGCCCTGGCCCGGTTCGTGCACAACGACCGGCTCATCGACGCGCTTCTGACCCAGGCGTTCAGCGCGCTCAGTCGCTCGCCTGGCACCCGCGCCTGCTACGACCGGCAACGCGCTCGCGGCGTCAGCCACAACGCCGCGCTTCGCCAGGTCGCCAACCGACTCGTCGGCATCCTCCACGGCTGCCTCAAAACCGGCACCCTCTACGACGAGACGACCGCCTGGTCGCATCACGCCGAGAACGTTGCTGCTTGACATCTACGCTCCTGGGATGTCTTTCAGGCGGGGACGCACAGCTGGAACACGGCGATCTGCCCCATGAAGGGCAGCATCTGCTCCGGGGGTGCGTCACCGGGGAAGGGCCATTCTTCGGAGACGCGGGGGAGGCGGGCGAGGTAGCGGCGACCGCTGTCGCGCCGCCTTCGTCTTCCACGAGGAGAGCGTTGCGGGACTCGTGCTCGTCGGGCTCGACGGTGCATTCGCCGGCTGCGAGGAGGTTGCGGACCCAGTCGCGGTGTCGGCTGGGTGAGCAGACGTACTGGACGCCGTCGAGCTGCATGAGCGCGATCGGAACTGCTCGTGGCTCGCCGGTCGTGCGGCCGGCGACGGTCAACACTCGCAGTGCGTAGTGGTCCTCGCGGTGTGGCTGCGGATCTTGTGAGCGGATGCGTTCGAGCATCTGCTGGTTCCGTTCGCGGATCTCGGCGTTCGAAACCGTGGTCACGTGGCTCCTTCCCGGGCGAGGGCCCGTGAGAGGTGGATGAGCTGCCGGACATCGGAGTTGATGCCCGCGTCTTCCGGTGCCGCGACGAGCACGCCCGTCCGGCTGGTCGGTGTGCGGCCGCTGGCCTGGAGCCGAAGCGCGTGACGAAACGTGCCGAGCTGCTGGTCGGCGGGACGCTCGGCATCGAAGCCGGCGTCGACGAGCTGCGGGCTGAGCTGGAGGAGGCCGTCTCGGATTTCGATCACGCGTCGCCAGTATCGGTGGCCGACCTGGCGGGGGAGCAGCGTGTCGAGCCAGCTCTGGGTGGGCGCGTGGTCGAGGGTGTCGGCGGGGAACACCGTGTGCAGTGCCCGCCAGAGCGGCCACAGCTCGGCGTAGGCGCGACGTCGGCGTAGCCACGTCCTCAGCGCGGCGAACCGAGCCGCGAGGCCGACCGAGAACACGCCGAAGAGGAACACGAAGGTGCAGATCGGGACCAGCCGGGTGGTCAGCTGCATGATCGGGGCGCCGTATCCCGGGTGGCCGGCCCAGCGGATGATCGTGACGACCGTGCGGGCGCCGGTCGTGACGGCGGTGGCGACGAGCGCGACGGTGAGGACGTGAAGTCCGAACCTGGCGCGGCGGCTGGACTCGCCGGCGTACCGGAGTGCCCAGCGCGCCGCCTGCACCGCCGCGTAGAACATGTAGCTGCCGCCGATGATGTAGAACGGCGCCACGCCGGGATGGCTCATGTCGTTCGGCAGGACCCCGGTCAGGGGGTACGCGCTGTCGCGAACTCCGGGCGGGAGCACGAGAACCGCGGCGGTCATCGCCAGGCAGACGCCGACGAGGATCGCGGTCTCGGTGCGGACCCGTCGCCATGAACCGCCCGCCGAGATCAGGAAGAAGAGCAGCAGGGCATAGCGCGAGGTGTTCAGCGCGAGGTTCGTCAGCAGCTTCACCGTGCTCGATGACGGCAGCTCGCCGAACACCGTCCGGGTGAACGCGACGAAAGTGGAAGCGCCGAGCAGCTGACACGCCACGCACACCACGACGGCCCACAGCGCCGGATCGCGTGGCGAACGGGCCAGCCGGTAGAGGAACCAGGCCAGCACGAGCAGCAGGAAGTTCGTGAGGTTCACAGGATGTCGACCGGGTCGCCGAGGGACGTCTGCGCGCGGCGCGCTCGCGGTGACCGGCCGGGCAGGCTGATCTCCTGGGCTTTGACCGTGGCCTCCAGCAGGACGGTCGCGAGCGCCTCGGCTTCCTGTTCGTACTCGTTCTCGTAGGAGGTGCGGCGGCGCAGAGCCTTCCGGATGACCTCGGCCGGGATGTCGGGCAGCAGTTGGCGCCACATCGAGTCGTCGCCCTCGTCCGACGGATGATCGGCGAGGAGGTGGCCGAGCTCGTGGGCGATGATGTGCTCCTGGTGAAACCGCGTGGTTCCGGTGCCCTGGTACAAGATGATGTCGGCTGCGGTCGTCTTGATCCACAGGCCGAACGGACCCGGCACCTCCATCGGGACGGCCAGCAATCGGATGGGCTTGCCGCGGCGCTCGCCGAACCGGGCGCAGATCTCGGCCATCGGCGTCGGGCCTTCGACGCCTGCGGCGCGCAGCTCGGACCGCAGCCGACGGCGCAGGCCGGCGATTCGCCGGGCGCGGTGCACGCGTTGAATCTGGATGCTCACGACGGTCCTCCCAGGCCGTTGTTGATCACCTTTGACCGATCGTCGCAGATCGGCCACGGTGTTCGGCGGGTTGGACAGCAAGCGCTTTCCGCAAGAACTCGACCAGGCTCTCGGCCTGGACAAAGACACCCGCTCCTCGGCATGAGCGGATGTCGAAACTCGACGACGATGCTGCGAGTGTCCTGGCTGTACAACCCGAAGCGCCGGCTGCCGCTGCTGTCATCGTTCGGTGTAGTACCAGCGTGGCCGCGCGGGTAGTCAAGCGATGAGTCGGCCGGGATCCGGTGGCGTCGGCTCCACGGCGGTGCATGACCTGACCGCGAGCCGGTTCGGGCAGGTTTCCCAGCGGCGATTTCTCCCGCGGTCCACTCAGGTCACCGAGCACCCGGGGTTCGCGACTTGTGGGTTGTTGTCAGGTGCCAACGATTCCGGGCCGTCACTGCTCGCAGCCACGATCGCTGATGAACTCCGTCAGCAGAGCGGCGAACTGCCGCGGTGCCTCCTGGTGCGGAGCGTGGCCGGCTCCGGGGATCAGCTGAACCTCGTCACGCCACAGTCCGGGGATGATCAGCTTTTGCAAGTAGTCCAGGCTCACCAGCTGCTCGTCAGCGCCTTGCAGGATGGCCAGCGGCTGACGGAGCGCCGAGACGATCGCGATCTCATCTGCGAACCGGCCCGCACCGGCGCTGGCCCCCAGCCCGGCGCGAGCTGCACCGTCGGTGGCCAGGATGTCGGAGACGAATTCACTGATGTCGAGCGGCGAACCGGGCGCGGTGAAACTCTCGGCGGCCAGCCTCGCTTCTGATTCGCTGACCTGCGCGCTGAAGAGGGCGGCCATCGCCGGGTGCGGTAGGAAAGCCTCCGCCATCTGCGCGGGTGATGCGACCGGGGGCGCGCCGAAGATGGCGAAGCCGCCGACGTCCGGCAGTTCGGGCGCGGCCTCCATCGCGATCTGCCCGCCCAGGCTCCAGCCGACGACGATCGCGTCCGATACGCCGAGCTCCTGCACGAAGGCGGTGAGCACGGCGGCGTAGCCCGGTAGCGAGTAGTCGGCCTGGTCCCTCGCTGGCTCGGACTGACCGTGTCCGGGCAGGTCCAGTGCGACGCAACGGAACCGCCTGCCGAAGTCGCCCCGTATCACCGGGAGCCAAGTCCTGGCCGAAGACGAGTTGCCGTGGACGAAGATCACCGCGGGTTCGCCTTGGCCACTGCGATCGGGCGAGCTCTCCAGGCACGTGATCCGTTGTCCATCGATCTTCACGCTCGACTGCTTCACTCGATGCCTTTCGGTTCCGCTGATCGTTCTACCAGGCCATGGGCAGGGCCTGGTTTGCGGCTTGATATCCCGCAAGGCCCTGAACCTAGAGAGGGAAGACGAAGGCGGCAAGTGCGTCCCGGTCAACTATCGAATTACCGGCACGCAATCGGCGCTCGCCGACGATTCGCGCTACAGCAGGGAACGTGTGTCGGATCGGCTGATGTTCTCGGCAGGACCCTCACCGTCCTCGCGGCCTCCGGTCAGACTGGTAGGCGCTGTCATCGGCATGATGGCGGGTAGAGGGGCCGCAACTCATTGCCACGCCACAAAGGTCGACCTACCCGTCGCCACAACCCGGTACTGCCGGCCGGTTCGACGCCGTAGCTTTCGGAAGGTCCGGATGTCAGCCGGCCGGGATGGGCCGGGTTTCGACGAGCTCGGTGTTGTAGTGGGCACCGTTCACGACGGTGGTCTCGATCAGTGCCTCGAAGTGCTTCATTCTCCTGAGTCTGCGGAGGAACTTCCGTTCGCCGAGCTTCTCCGCCGCGGCCTCGGTGCCGTGTTCGAAGCAGCCGGCGATGATGACCAGTTCCGACGTGTCCGGGGCGAGGGGATTCGGCGTCCGGATGATCAAGGCGTGGTCGCTGACCGGGTAGCCTGACTCGTCGTACTGCGGCCTCAGTGACCGACCGGACCTCAGGTCGTGGACCACGGCTGCCTCGTGCTCTGGATCTTCGGCGAAGTCGTAGGAGATCGTTCCGCGCAGCTTCGCCATCATCGTTCGCGTCACGGCATTCGCCACCGGGCCGCCGATCAGGACGAGATCCGAACTCAGCTCACGCGGCGACAGCTGCTTAGACTCGACGATCTTCCCGGCGAAACCCAGCCTGCGTAGCTGCGCTTCGACCTCCACGAGGGCTCCGATGTCGCCCATGCCCACCACACCGGCGTTAGCCCACCGCCGATGCGATCCGAAGTCATGCGCTCCCAACACGATGAGTGGGCGACGGCCGCCCAGCGCCCGCCAGAACCTGCGCGCACGAACCAGCTTGAGGCGTCGTCTCGCATTCGTCGCCGACCAGACCAGCACGCCGCCGATGGCCGCCGCGATCAGATTGCTGGAGATGTCGGGAAAGGCTTGGACCAGCCAGGCGCCGACACTTCCGACCGCCAGGCTCATACACGGCTACCCCTCGTCAATACGGTTCTCTCTCAGTCGCGAGCAGCCTACCTCCTGTTATCGCCTGATCGTCCGCGTTCCGCGCCTCCGGCCCGCGGGCGGCTCCACCGTCTGCGACGACTCACTGCGCGCTCGTCGGCATGTCAGTGCGTCGGCGGCAGCAGGCTGCGTCCCCGTTGTCGGTGTCGGACCTCGCGCGATCAGTGTTCGTGGTGTCCGTATGCGGGCTGAGTCGTGGGAAGCGTTGAACGCAGTGGTCGTGCGAGTGCCTGGGTGACAGGTGCGGACAGCCCCAGCGTCGGCATCGATTGCAGTTCCGCCTCGAAACTGAGGTCGACCTCGGTGCAGCCGCAATCCAGGTACTCCTCCGCGGTGAAGCATCGGCTGGCTAGGTCCGACTCGAAGTCCGGGGGCGCGAGTCCGGCAAGGAGGCGGGTCATCGGCGCGGTGACCACGGTCGGCCGGGCACGGATGTCGTCGGCCATCAGTCGGGCAAGGAGAATCGTTGACTCGTCGCAGTTGGGAACCAGGATCTCGTGCCGCTCGCACGCTGCGGCCACCAGTGGTTCGGTGTCCCACCCGTTCGCCTGTCGGCTCAGGCCGGCGAGTTCGGCGATCGCGGGATCTTCAGCGCCTTCCAGCAGCAGGCTGACCGCGACATCCGGCCAGTCGCCCGGCCGCAGGCAACCGCGGGATTCGGCCGTCCTCGCCACCAGAAGCGCTGTCCGCACTGACGCATCGTCCACCTATCGACTCTAACGTCCACTCGTCGGCATGTGCGGACAGTCAACCGAACCCTCGCCTCGCGGCATAAGCGGACGTCAGCCGACCGGGTCGAGCCGCCGAGCTGGGGACATCGTGAACGGTGGCGTGACCAGGGCTTTTAACGTATCGGGTGGCTAGGCGCTCTTATAAGTCATCGATGGATCGACGAGGCGAAGGACGGCCACGCGGATATGGATGACTACGGCATTGTTCCCATGGTCGGCGTTGCAGAGCCGGCACGGCTGGTCGGATGGGTGGCGCTGGTGGAGGCACTCGCCCAGCTCGACAACGTGGCCGCGTTCTGCGGCACGTGCGTCGTGAGCGGGGTGATGGCGGCCGCGGCGTTGCGTGCCGCGGGTTACCGCCTGAAGGTGAGGCTGGTGTCCGTCGGGACGCGCGAGCCACCGCCGAAGGGTTTCGTCCACGCGTGCGGCCAGGGTGGCTGGTCACCCTGGGAGGGTTCCGGTGCACGATGAGGAGCAATCCACCACCGGCAACTCCGCCACGGACAGGAAAGTGTTTTATCCAGGCGGCTTTGACGACTTCTTCCGTACCGAATACCGGAAGCTGGTGAAGGCGTTGATGGTCATGGAAGGGGCTTCCCCAGCCGACGCCGACGACTGTGTCGCTCACGCGATGGAGAAGCTCTTCGAGCGTTGGCACCTCCCCGTTTCCGACCCCGGCCGGGTACGCCATCCCCGGGCTTACGCGATGAAAACAGCACGGCGCCGACTCAAGAACGAGCGGCACCGCCTGCAGCCCGTCGCGCTCGACGAGGACGGGTCAGTGCTGCCGGCCGACGGGTCGGCGCTGACGGCCCTGGAAGATCGTCAGTTCGTCGCCAACACACTCGAGTGCCTGCCGCCGGCGCAGCAGCAGGTGATGTATTTGATCACCGAAGGTTACACGCCGACGGAGATTTCCGAGGTTCTGCACAAGAAACCCAACAACGTCCGCCAGATCATCCACCTGGTCAAGAAGCGGCTGCGCCGGCAGTTGGAACCCCCGGTGATCGGCTCGCCCCAGACAGAAGAGGAGCGGTAGTGGCCAGCGATGATGACCGCACTGCGGCTGAGACCCTGCGGGAACGGCTGATCCTCATCAGTGAGATCGTCGAGGAGTACATCACCGACGACGGCTTGGAGGTCAGGCTACGAGCGCTCAAGGACAGGTCCGGAGACCACGTCTCCGGGGGACCTGCCCGGTTGATCGGCCGCCGTGCGCTGCTGGATGACCTGCTGGCGCTGACGCGCGGATCACGGCAAGAGCCCGCGGTGCTCACCGGCCCGGGGGGCGCGGGCAAGACGACGGTGGCCGCGGCCTTGGCCGAGCACGTCCGGGCCCGGGGCGGCCGGGTGTGGTGGGTTTCGGCTCTCGATCCGGTCGCCCTGTCGCAGGGCCTGACGACGGTGGCGCGGCAGATGGGCGCGGCCCCGCACGACGTCGAGGCGATCGCCCGGGGCACGGTCGACGCCGCCGACCGCTTCTGGAGGCTGCTCGACCGCGTATCTCCCGGGTGGCTGCTGGTGTTCGACGAGGCTGATGATCCCCGGGCGCTGGCGACCGGAACTTCGCCGGCCGGAATCCAGGATCTGACGGGCTGGGTGCGCTCGTCTGCGCACGGCCTGGCGCTGGTGACCAGCCGGGAGACCGATCCGCGAATGTGGGGAGCGGCAAGGATCCTGACCATCGGCGCACTGGACGAGAGCGACGCCGCCCGGATACTGCGCGAACTGGCGCCGGCGGCGGGCGATGAAGACCAGGCCAGGGCGCTGGCGCGCCGCCTGGACGGCCACCCGCTGAGCCTGCATCTGGCGGGCAGCCACCTGCGTTCGCAAGCCACCCGGCGAGCCACCTTCGCCGCATACGAACTGGCGGTCGGTAGGACCGTCGAATCCGACCGGCTGGAACGTCCCGCCGCAGCAGCCATGGGGGCACTGACGGGCCGTGCCGTGGAACTCTCCCTGGACGAGCTGGCACAGCGCGGAGTCCCGCAGGCTCGACCAGTGCTGCAGCTGGTCAGCTGCTACGCCTCCACCGCGATCCCCGAGGGCCTCCTCGACGCCGGCTTCCTGTCCGGTCCGCCGGACTCGCGTGGCACCACTCCACCAATCCGGCACCTGGACGAAGCGTTGCGGGGCCTGCGGGAGGTCGGCCTGATCCACGACGGCTCCCCGGGCGGCATCGTCGTGCACCCCGTCGTCGGAGCGGCCGGCCGAGCCAGCCTGGACGGACCGGAACCGCGCCCGGGCGGGATCCGGCACACCGCGGTCGCCCTCCTCGCCGCCGATGTCGCCGGCCTGCCCCCGGACCAGCCGGCGGCCTGGCCGGAGTATGCATTGCTGGGACCCCATCTGCTGAGCCTTCTGGAGACCACCGCGCAGCAGGTGGACCGGGACCATCTCGTCCAGCTTCTGGAAACCGCCGCTCGCATGGCCTGGGCGTTCAACCTCAGCGGAGCCGGCCGAGCGGGGAGAGCTCTGTGCGAGCGCGCCCTGGCACACACCGCTGAGCTGGGGGACGGGCATCTCACGGTGCTTCGCCTGCGCCACATGTTGGCGTGGGCGGTCGCGGACCAGGGCTATCTGGCCGAAGCGGAAAACTTGTACCGGGACGTCCTCCGGAACCGGCTGCGGCAGCTCGGCCCCAAGCACCCGGACGTCCTCAGGTGCCGGCATGAACTCGCCTGGATCGCCGGTTGCGGCAAGGAATGGGCCAAGGCCGAGAAGGGCTATCGGGCGGTCCTCCGCGACAGCGCCGGCGTTCTGGACATCGACGACCCCGACATCCTGATAACTCGCCATGAGCTCGGCTGGGCGATCGCGAACCAGGGGCGGCTCGACGAGGCCCGCGCAGTCCTCCGCGCAGTCCTCGAAGACCGTCTGCGAGTGCTCGGCCCCTCGCACCAGCGAACCCTGGGAACCCGGCACGAACTCGCCTGGATCCTCGCCAGGGAAGGCAGGTGGGCGCAAGCCGAGACCGGCTACCGCGATCTTCTCGACCTGCGTGCGCAGCTCCTCGGTGCAGACCACCCCGAGACGCTCGTCATCCGGCACGAACTCGCCTGGATCGCGGCCCACCGCGGCCGGACAGCGGAAGCGGAGGCCGGTTACCGGGACGTCCTGGACCGCCGTCGCCGGGTGCTGGGCGAGGACCACCCCGAGACACGAGCGACCGTGGTGGCGCTGGAGGAGCTCCGGCACGGCCGGATCGTCGACGCCCGCCACTCCGTCTGAGCACCGACCACTACCGGCCCCCAATCGAGGAGATCCGCGATGATTCCGACCGAACACCTCGGCAAGGCGATTGACGAACTGGCGCCGCGAAATCGCCCGATCATGCTGCACGCCTCGTTGCGCTCCTTCGGAGCGCCCATCGAGGGTGGCGTGGACGCCCTGCTGGACGCGTTTCTGGCCGGCAACCGCACTGTACTGGTGCCGACCTTCACCGAACCGCAGTTCGGTGTAGCCCCTCCGGCCGGCCTGCGGCCGGTGCGCAACGGCATCGACTACTCCGAACTCCCCGCGGTGCCCACGATTCCGGAGGGCGCTCCGTACACCACCGACTGCGGGCTCATCAACCCGGGATTGGGTGTGCTCCCAGCGGCCGTGATCAGCCGCACCGGCGCTGTGCGCGGCACGCATCCGCTCAACTCGTTCGCCGCTCTCGGCCCCCTGGCCGGCGAGCTGATCTCGGCGCAGAGCCCCTCCGACGTGTACGGCCCCCTGCGCGAACTGGCCGCTCACGAGGGGGTGATCATCCTGGCCGGGGTGGGAATCAACCGGATGACAGCGATTCACCTGGCCGAACACCAGGCGGGGCGTCGCCTGTTCCTGCGCTGGGCTCGAAACCTCCACCATCAGGTGTCCATGGTCGAGGTCGGATCCTGCTCCGAAGGGTTCCCGCGCCTGGGGCCGATCTTGCGCCCCCACGTCCGTACCGCGGTCGTCGGCGGATCGCGGTGGCAGGCCTTTCCCGCGCGGCAAACCATCGCAGCCGCCGCGGCGGCCATCAGGGCGGACCAGAGCATCACCCGTTGCGCCGAGGGCGACTGCCTGCTGTGCCGCGACTCGATCGCCGGAGGCCCCATGACGACGTAGGCGACAGAGTTCGGAGCGGCGGTGTCGATCGAGCCAGTGGGTTGCGCAGAGGCAGGTATCCGACTGCCGAACCCGCGCTTCGCGGACTCCGCGGCGACGGCCGGCAGCGCGGTGCTGCCCACGATGCCCAAGGGGTAGTGGTGCCCGCGGTGAGCACGTCCGCCGTCGGAGCAGCGGGAACAGCCACGACAGCAGTGGGAGGCGTGCCCGCAGCGCGTATGCGCACCACTGAGGCCAGCCGACGGCACCTGCTCGGTAGGCGCCGGAATGAGGACCACCATCGCGACCATCGTCCGGCTGAGTACGCCGGCGACCGCCGCATGGTGCAGGTACACCGCTGGCTGACCGAGGACCGGACTCCCCGCCAGCCAGGCGTGCGCACTACGCCCGATGTTGACGCGCCGCGTGTTCGGTGGACTGCAGGGCCAGCGCACGGGCGTTGGCGGCCTTGTCCACGGCGGCGTCGAGACAGGGCACGGTGTGGCTCAGCCCCGTACGGGGCTGAGCACCCGGCACGCGTACCTCGCGGTGAACGCCGCCTTCACCTGGTGCCGGCTGATGCTCGACACCCTCGCCGACGAGAACGAAAGTGCTCGCACCGCAGGGGACGAGCACACGTCGATTTCGACCGGGCCGACCTCACTGTCGACCACGAACCCACCGTCGCGTCCTCGACCTCTGCTACGGGTTGGCGTGCCGGCCGGCCGCCGCAGCCGATCGCCAGGGTGAGATGGGCGCCGGTCGGACAGTCCCCGGTGGCTTCGGCGGCCGCGGCCCTGGGCGGCGAGACCGACGGGTGCCAGGCTCATCGGGTTCGGTGGTTTCGTACTACGGGAGCTGCCACGACCGTGCGAGTCGGCAGCCGCCCGAGCTGGTCCACCTCACCCGCGGCCACACCTGTCGCACTTCGATCAGGCGGCCGCCGCCGGGCTCGAAACCCGCGGCGATCCGAGCCTCGGCTGCGGGCAGGCCGCGACGGTGTGATCGTCCGTGGTCCCGGCTGTCAGTTGCCCCGACCTCGTGGGTCTGGCGAAGCGGGTTCGCTCGGCTGCAGTCAACGAAAGCTGGGGGACGTCGGGGCCCGCGCCTGTCAATGTCCGGGGCCGCGCGGGGTCGGCGTGGCGCTGAACTGGCCCTGCCAGCTGGCCTGCGCGCCGGAATCGCCGATGCGGTAGACGTCGTAGAACGCCGCTCCCGCGGCCACGACCGCCAGGACCGAGAGCGCCACGGTTACCGCGGTCGACGCCGGAGCCAGGAACGTGCGGCGACGTGTGGCGACCGCGGTCGAGCCGGTGCCGGACGCAGTCGAACTCGTGTCGGCCGCCTGCGACGCGAGGCTTTCGCGGCGTCGCCACCACACCAGCAGGGCGAGGACGGCGACGGGGATCGCGACCCAGAGGGCGGTGTCGCCGAGTTCGGTGTGGGTGCGCACGGCCGGGGTCGAGGTGACTCGACGTTCGAGCCATTCGCCGGCGTCGGTGGTGATCGGCACGAGAACCACGACGAGGGCGGCCAGGATCGCGTTCGGGCCGGCCAGTTTGGCGCGGGCGGCGGGCCAGAGCGCGCTGAGCACCAGCAGCAGCGCGGCCAGCGGGAGCAGGACGACGATGGCGTGCACGAGCAGAACGTGGGCGGGCAGGCCGTTGACGGTGGTCATGGTGTCCTTTGTGGAGTGCGAGTGGCGGAAGCTCGGGCGGGACGGGCTCACGGGGCGCGGGCGAGGGCCGCGACTTCGTAGCCGGGCGCGAGCGCGGTGACCCAGCGGGCGACGTTGCCGCCGCGGGCGAACGCCGCGGTGGCGAAGACGTCAGCCCACAGCAGGGTCGGGCCGGTGACCGTCACCGACAACAGGTTGCTGGTGTGACGGCCGGTGTGCGGGTCGACGATGTGGTCGCCGCGGGCGGCCGTACCGGACGTCGCGAGGCCGCCGGTGCGCAGGTCGAGGACGGCGAGAAAGGCGGCCGGGTCGCCGGGATCTTCGACGCCGACCCGCCAGGCCGGGGCGCGGGTGGTGTGGACGCGGGCGGTGATGTCGCCGCCGGCGTTGAGGTAGTGGTCGTAGCCGCGCAGCCGGTCCAGGTGGGCGGCGGCGTTCTCGACGGCCCAGCCTTTCACGAGCCCGGAGGGGTCGAAGCCGCCGGGCAGCCGCCACGGGTCGAAGTAGCCGTCGGTGCGTTCGCGAGCTTCTTCGCACAGCGCAAAGACTTCGGTGACCCACGGGTGCCACTGGTCGCGGGGCAGTTCGTCGCGGCGGATCGCGGTGACCTGGCTGTCGGGCCGGTAGGTGCTGAACAGTTCGTCGGCCGTGCGCAGGTGCCCGAACACCGCGGCGACGGCCGGTTCGATCGCGGGGTCGGTGTCGACGCGGTGGCCGCGCAGGTGGAGGCTGACCTGGGTGCCCATGACGGCCCGGGTCCAGGACCGGCGTGGCCGGGGCGCGGTGCTCACCCGTGGGCCGCGTCGATCGCGGACTGCAGGGACTGCTGGTAGCCCTCGGAGGTGTAGGTGGCGCCGCTGACGGTGTCGATCTGCGCGCTCTGGGCCTGGAGTGTCTCCTGGTTCAGTTCCGGGACGGCGGCGGCGTTGATCCGGACGTCGCGGCCGCTTTCCTGGGGGTATTCGACGGCCTGGGCCTCGGTGATCTTGCCGCCGGCCACGGTGATCTGCACCTGGACCGGCCCGTAGCGGGTGTCCGCGGCGCCGCCGGTGAACGTGCCGCCGCCGGTCGAACCTGGTGTGGCGGGGCTCGTGGTGCGGGCCGGCTGGGTGCCGAGGGGGCGGCCGGCGGCGACCGGGGTCGAATCGGTGCTGGTGCGGTAGCTGAACAGCAGCACCACGACCGAGACGGTCGCGGCGAAGGTGATGGCGATCCTGCGCATCGGAAGTCCTTTCCTACCAGCCGAATCGTTCGGAGTGGACGTGGTCGGCGGGGACGCCCGCGCGGCGTGCCGTCTCGATCACCGCTTCGGTCCAGGCGTCCGGGCCGCAGACGTAGACGTCGTGCTCGGCGATGTCGGGGACCAGGTGCCGCAGCACCTGCTCGTCGGGGACGGGGGCGTAATTCTCAGGGAGCCACGACGCGCGGTCGCGGGAGCGGCGGCCGAGCAGGTAGTGGATCCGGAGGCCGCGGCGCGTGGCGAGCTCGTCCAGTTCGCGGCGGAACAGCAGGTCGGCGTGCCGCCCGGCCCGGTGGAACAGCACGGCTTCCCCGGGGAGGTAAGGCAGGTCCGCGAGCAGCGCGCGCAGTGGTGTGATCCCGATACCGGAAGCGAACATCGCCACCTTGGGTCCTTTTCGGACGGTCCCGGTGAGCCGGCCGTAAGGCCCTTCGAACAGGGCGCGGGTGCCCGGCCGCAGCCGGGCCAGCCTGCGGCTGCCCGGGCCGAGGTCCTTGGCCGTGATCCGGAGCCGGTTGCCGTGGGTGTCGGGCGAGGCGGAGAGGGAGAACGGCTTGCCGCGCGTCCAGCCCGGGCCGGACCGGAACCGCCAGACGAAGAACTGCCCCGCTTCCACGGGAAGCCGGTCGAGCCGGCGTCCGCGCAGGTACACCGACACGACGCCGGGAGCCTCCCGCACGACCTGCTCGACGACCAGGCGGTGCCGCGCGTTGAGCCACACCGGCAGCCCGAGCCGGAACACCAGCACCGCGCCCGCGGCGGCCGCGTAGGCGGTCCACCAGAACGCCGTCGCGACGGGGGAGGCGGTGAAGTCGGCGCCGGTCCACAGCTGGTGCGGCAGCGCGAGGCCGGCGCCGAGGTAGGCGTAGAGGTGCAGCAGGTGCCAGGACTCGTACCGCAGCCGCCGCCGGGCCGCGCGCACCGACGTCACCGCGACCATGACCAGCGCGAGTGTCCCCGCGGTGGCCAGGAGCATGCCGGCGTAGGTGGTCACGAGCGTCCAAACCTCGCCGAGCAGGCCGGAGCGGTCGGTGGCGGCGTAGCCGAGGCTGATCAGCACGATGTGCGCGGCCAGCAGCGTGATCGAGGTGAACCCGGTCAGCCGGTGGCGGCGGGCCAGCTCGTCCTGGCCGTAGCTGCGTTCCACCCAGGGGATCCGCGCCATCAGCAGCAGTTGCAGCAGCAGGAGATCCGCCGACACCAACCCGGTCAGACGTCCGGCCGAGGTGAAGAAGTCCGAGCCGAGGTCCTGCAGCCCGCGGCCGGACACCCAGAGTGCGACCACGAACAGGACGCTCGACCAGGTGGCCAGGCCCGCGGCGTCCCGCCACCACGCGCGGACCGGACGCCGGAGCGTGCTGCCGGGTGGTGCGAGGGTGGTCATCGGGCGCTCCTGGATGTGGTGATCCTCGGGGACCACCTTTCCGGCGCGCGGTTAGCCGTCGACGTGACGAGGGTGAGAATCCGGTAAGAGAAGCTCGGCGCCGACGGTGAACCCGACCACGGCCCCGCCGCCGGGCCGCGGCTCGGCGAACACGCCGCCGTCGTGGGCCAGCGCGATTTCGCGGACGATCGCCAGCCCCAGACCGGAGCCGGGCAGGCCGCGGGCGCCGTCGGCGCGGTGGAACCGGTCGAAAACCCGCGCCGCGTCCTCGTCACCGATGCCCGGGCCGCGGTCGAGGACCTGCACCCGGCCGTCGCCCACCACGACGTCGATCGCTCCTTCGGGTGCGAACTTCACGGCGTTCTCCAGCAGGTTCGACACGGCGCGTTCGAGTGCCTTCGCTTGCCCGTTGAGCGCGGTGGCGTCGGTCTCGACGGTGATGGCGCGGCCCGAGCGGTGCCGGACACGCCCGGCGGCGCGCTCGACGATCTCGCCCAGCTCGACCGGCGCGGGCTCCTCGGTCTCGTAGCGCCGGGTCGCCAGTTCGACCAGCTCGTCGATCAGGTGGGTCAGCTCGCGCGCTTCGCCGTCGACGTCGTCGAGCAGCCGGGCCCGGTCGCCGGGGGCGAGCTCGGCGAAGCGCCGCAGGACGCTGGCGTTGGTGCGCAGGCTGGTCAGCGGCGTGCGTAGCTCGTGCGCGGCGTCTTGGACGAGGCGTTCCTGGTCGGCGCGGGCGTCGGCGAGACGGCCGAGCATCCGGTCGAACGACGTCGCGAGCCGCCCGACCTCGTCGCGTCCGCCGGCCGGGACGGCGACGTCGGCGAGGCGGCCGTCGCTGACCTGCTCGGTGGCCTGGGTGAGCCGGACCAGGCGGCGGGTGATCTGGCGGGCGAGCAGCCAGCCGGCCAGTGCCGCCGCGGCGAGGACGAGGGCGCTGACGGCGGTGATGCGCGCGGCCAGGCCGTGGAGCACGTTGCGGGATTCGTCGACGTCGATGCCGAGCTGGAGCGCCCCGCGGCCGCCGCCGAGGGCCACGGTGATGACCCGGTAGTCGTCCGGCGGGACGGTGAAGTCCTGGTAGCGGCGGTCGCCGAAGGAGCCGGTCGCGGCGAGCGCCCGGTCTTCGTCGCCGACGGCGAGGCGGACGGGGCGGCCGCCGACGGGCCGGACTGTGCCGTCCGGGGCGATCGCCTGGGCGACCATGGGCTGGGCCTCGTCGTGGTCGTCGTCATCGGGCCCGCGGGTGACCGGGCTGGGCGCGAGCACCTGCGTCGCTCCGGCCGCGACTTCGGCCGACGTCGTCAGCAGGGAGCGGTCGAGTTCGGCGCTGATCCGCTGCGACGCGGCCTGGTAGCTGAAGACGCCGACCAGGATCGCCGCCGCGGCACCGACGCCGGCGAAGGCGATCGCGAGCTTGCTGCGCAGGTTCATGCCGGGCGCACCGAATAGCCGACGCCGCGGACGGTGTGGATCAGCTCGGTCGCACCCGCCTGGTCGAGCTTGCGGCGCAGGTAGCCGATGTAGACGGCGAGGTTCTTGGATTCCGAGCCGAATTCGTAGCCCCAGATCCGCTGGTAGATCGTGGTGCGGTCGAGCACGATCCCGGCGTTGCGGACGAGCAGTTCCAGCAGGTCGAACTCGGTCTTGGACAGGGTGATCTCGGTGCCGCGCCACCAGACGCGCCGGGCGGCGGGGTCGACGGCGAGTTCGCCGAGGCGCAGCGTCCGCAGGGGTGCGGCGCCGGTGTCGGCGGTGGTGCGGCGCAGCAGGGCGCGCAGGCGGGCGAGGAGTTCGTCGAGTTCGAAGGGTTTGGGCAGGTAGTCGTCGGCGCCGGCGTCGAGCCCGGCGACCCGGTCGGCGGTTTCGACGCGGGCGGTGAGCATGAGGATCGGTGTCCGGTCGCCTTCGGCGCGCAGGACGCGGCAGACGCCGAGGCCGTCGACGCCGGGCATCATGACGTCGAGGATCAGCACGTCGAAGTCGTCTTTCCGCGCGGTGGCCAGCGCGCTGACGCCGTCGGTGACCTCGGTGACGTGGTAGCCCTCGAGGTCGAGGGCGCGCACGAGGGACTCCCGGATGGCGCGGTCGTCGTCGGCGAGCAGGACACGGTGCGGCATGGCGCCATCATGCCTGCGTCCGCCGATCGCGTCCTGATGGGTTTCGGATGGTGAGCTGCACGTCAGCGGATGGCAAAGCCGGCGAATCCGGTGTGCGAACGGCTGGGGATCACTGGCGCGTCGTCAAGTTGCGTCGTCCAGGCTGATGTCGTCCCACCGCAATTCTCCCTGGCATGTTTCGCCTATACCCGAGTTGTGGTTGACCGTGACATCGATGGTGATCCGACCCCGAGGCCCGGGCGCTCATCGCGGCAGGGTTCGATCAGTGGTCGGCCACGATCGCCGAAGGACTCAGATCCCTTCATGCCGATGGGGAGCTGCAGTCCGACATCGACCCGGACGACCTCGCCGTCACTCTGCTCGCCACGCTCGAAGGCGGACTTCTGCTCGCCCAGGTACTCGGGAACAGTCGCCCCTTCGAAACTGCGATCGATACCCTCCTCGCCCTTGCCATCCAGACTTGAGCCCGTACCCGGCCGGCGCCCAGCTTCGAGCCCGACGAGTACTACCCGTGACCTACGCACCTTGCGAGATCCATGCCAGTACGACTCGCGACCGAACAGACCTGTCCTTCGGCGCCGGGCAGGGATGCTTTCGCGATTGTGTGAAGCCCAGCGAGGTGTGGCTGTCGCCCGGCACCTCGCGGCATAGCCGGACGACCTCAAGTTTTCGTGCACTGGCGACGTCCTTTGGATCAGCAGCGTGCGCCACTCGTGACGGTTGCGAAACCCACCGCCCGTGTGGTGGGCGTGAAGGCGCTGCCAGGCTGGGGAAGCGATGCCTGCGAACGGCGTTCTGACCGTGCGGCCGACCGGCGGGCGTGCTCGCGCGGGTTGCCCGTCAGTCTCGTCTTCACTGCCCTCTTTTCGCGATTCCCTGTGAGAAGATGATCCACAGGGGAGTCGAAGTCTCGGGTTTTGCGCAGAACCGGCGTGCGAGAATCCGGGTACGTTCGGCCGGGTACGAGGAGTGCGGGCTGAGGGGAGCGACCTCTTCCTCACACCGGAGCCGGTGTCGCGGCGATGGGATTCGCGAGCGGGCGCACCACATGCCCGTCCGCGGTCGCTCGGGTGACCGGATGGGAGAAGGTGGCTGCGTGGCGACAGGTGTCGACTTCTGATGGGCGGCTCGCCTTCGCGCCAGGAGCCGGATCTGCGCATCAACGTCCTGGGCTCGCTGGAGTGCTGGTCCGGCACGCGCCGGATCCACCTCGGCGGGGCCGTCCAGGAGCGCGTGATGGTCGCCCTGCTGCTCGAGTCCGGGCAGGTCCTCAGCATCTCCCAGCTGGTCGACTCCGTCTGGGACGACGACCCGCCCGCCACCGCGACGCACCAGGTGCGCAAGGCCGTCGCCCGGCTGCGCCAGGTCATCCCGGCCGGCGGCGAGGTCATCGTGACCGAGGGCCCGGGCTACCGCGCCGTCCTGCCCGCGGAGCAGGTCGACCTGAACGTCTTCCTGAACCTGCTGGAGAAGGCCCGGCGGGCGTCGTCGGACCGCAATTGGGACGAAGCCGCCACGCACCTGCAGGGCGCGCTCGCGCTGCGGCGCGGGTCCGTGCTCGCCGGCAGCGGCGGGCCCGCGATCAAGGCCGCGGACGTCGCGCTGCAGGAACGGTACCTGGACGCCGTCGAGCAGCTGACCGACCTGCGCCTCTCGCGCGGTGAGTCCCGGGAGCTGGTCAGCGAGCTGCGGGAGCACGTCGCGGCCCACCCGCTGCGGGAGAAGCTGCGGGCCCAGCTGATGCTCGCCCTGTACCGCTCGGGCCGGCAGGCGGACGCGCTGGAGGAGTACCGGAAGGTCGGCGCGCTGCTGTCGGAAGAGCTGGGGATCTACCCGGGCAGCGACCTGTCGGACCTGTACGAACGCCTGCTGCGCAACGATCCCGCCCTCGTACCACCCCGGGAAGCGCCCGAGCCCGCGCGGGCCGCGGAGCCGCCGGCCGCCACCGTCGCCCGGACACTGCCGTACGACCTCGCGGACTTCACCGGCCGCAAGCCCGAGCTGGACGGCCTGCTGAGCCGGCTCGACGTGCCCGCCGACCGCGGGCCTCGGATCCTCGCGATCGACGGGATGGGCGGCGTCGGGAAGACGTCACTGGCCGTGCGCGCCGCGCACCTGCTCGCCGAGCGTTATCCGGACGGGCAGCTGTACGTCAACCTCCGCGGGTACACCTCCGGCGGCCAGCCGCTGTCGCCCCGCGCCGCCGCGGAGGCGCTGCTGGGCATGCTCGGCGTGGAGGCCGACCAGCTGCCCGAGGACGCCGACGCCCGGGCCATGCTCTGGCGCACGATGACCGCCGAGAGCCGGCTGATCGTCCTGCTGGACAACGCTTTCGACGTCGCCCAGGTCTGGCCGCTGCTGCCGCTCGGCCCCGACTCGCTGGTGCTCGTCACGAGCCGGACGCGGCTGATCGACCTGGACGGCGCGCACTGGCTCTCGCTCGGGACGATGACCACCGAGGACGGCGTCGCGATGGCCGCCAGGGTGCTGGGCACCCGGCGTGTGGAGGCCGAGGCCGAAGCGGCGGCCGAGCTCGTCGCCCTGTGCGGGCACCTGCCGCTGGCGATGCGGATCGCGCTGAGCCGCCTCGGCAACCGCCCGCGGTGGCCGATCGGCTACCTCGTGGACCGGATGAGCGACGAGTCGCGCCGCCTGGACGAGCTCAAGTCCGGTGAACGCGGGGTCGACCTGACACTGCGGATCTCCTACGAAGGGCTCGGGCCGCGCCACCGCACCGCGTTCCGCATGCTGGGGGTGCACCCTGGGCGTGACATCGATGTCTTTTCCTCGGCGGCGCTGCTGGGCCTGTCCCCGCACACGGCGGAGGCCGTGCTGGAAGTGCTGCTGGACGCGCACATGCTGCAGCAGCACGAGATCGGCTACTACACGTTCCACGACCTGGTGCGCAGCTTCGTCAACCAGCTCAACCAGACCGAGTGCGCGGGAGACGACGCCGGTCACGTCGCGGCCGGCTACGAGCGGCTGCTCGACTACTTCGTCGACGTCACCGATCATGTCTGCGACCTGCTGTTCCCCGGCCGCGCGCGGTTGCCGGCCGGGCCAGGGGAAAGCGATCCCGCGCTGCCCCACCTGCCGACCCGCGAGGCGGCGCGCAAGTGGCTCGACCGGGAGCAGTCGACCCTGCAGGAGGCCGTCGCGCTCGCGCACGCCCACGGGTTCGACCGGCACGTCGCCCGGCTCGCCCGCAACGTCGTCTTCCAGCTGGACGCGGACGGGCTGTTCGCGGAGTTCGTCGAGATGGCGCAGGTTTCGGTGGTCTCGTCGCGCCGGCTCGGCGACGCCGAACTGCTGCGCCTGAGCCTGTCGAACTCCGCGGTGGCGCACTGGAAGCTCGGCAAGTTCGCCGAAGGGATCGACGCGGCGTCGGAGGCGCTGGCCATCGCGACGGACCTGGGCGACCGGCGTGGCGTCGCGAAGGACACCGGCATGCTCGGCCTGCTGCTGTGCACCTGCGGCCGGTACGACGAGGCGCTCCCGCTGCTGGAGGAGTCCATCCGGATCAAGCGGGAGCTCGGCGCCGGCCGGGCCGAGGCGGAGTCGCTGGTCAACCTCAGTTCCCTCTACGAACAGTGGGGCCGTTACGCCGAAGCGGTCGACACGGCGAAGCGGGCCCTGGCGCTGAACCGCGAGCTCGGCGCCCGGGAGAACGAGCTCGTCGCGCTCATCGACCTGTCACTGGCCCACCTCGGGACGGGCGCGGTCGAGGAGGCCGACGAGCAGCTGCGGGTCGCTCGCGAGCTGGGGGAGGACTTCGGCGCGCCCGGCGACGTCGCGCTGGTGTACGCGCTGTCGGCGCTGACCGGGCACCGGCTCGGCCGGATCGAGGAGGCCCGGCGGTTCGTCGACCTCGGGCTGGCGCACCACAAAGCGCACTGGACGCCGATCCGGCGGGTCGTCATCGACAACCTGATCGGCCGCCTGCGCCGGCTCGAAGGCGACTACGCCGAGGCGCTCGTGCTGCACGAGCGTGCCCACGCGCTGGCCGCCGGCATCGGCTACCGGATCGAAGAGGCCCGCGCGCTGGTCGGCCTCTCCGACGTCCACGCCGCGCGAGGCGCCGCGGACCAGGCCCGGGACTGTCTCGAGCGGGCCGCCGAGATCTTCCGGACCGCCGGGGTCCCGCCCAGAGCCCGCTCCTGAGGCCGGCGCGCGCCGGCGGGAACGAATCGGTAACCGGCGCGGGCAGTGTGGCAGGAGCTACATCCATGTCACGAGGTGTCGTGGCCGCGGGACGACGTCGGCGGACCGCAGGTCACCGAAGTGCGGGGAGTCGCGATGAGACGGCGGTGGGTGGACGGCCGGGCCGGTGCTGCGGGCCCTGACGAGGACGTGGGCCCATGAGCCCGGCCGCGCGGTTGCTGCTGTGCTTCCCGTCGCTCGCGTTCGCGCGGAAGGCCGTGCGCAGCGGTCTCGACCTCCGGCTCGTCGTCGACGCCGGTCAGCGCGCCCTGTTCGCTCCCTTCGCCGCCGACCGGCTGACGCTGGTGGACGCGCGGGACGAGACCGCCGTGGCCGGCGCCGTCGCCCGGGTCGTCCTGCGGTGCGGCATCACCCACGTGCTGGACGGCGAGGGGTTCCCGGCCACCCGCGTGTGCCCCGAGTTCGCCGAGGCCCCGCACGTCCTGGCCGACGACCGGCGGCTGGAAGAGGTGCTCGCGCCGAGCCGGCACCCGATGGTGCGGACCCGGGTGGTCGCCACCGCGGGCGCCGTGCCCGGGGTGGTCGCGGAGATCGGCCTGCCCGCGGTGCTCCGCTCGGGCGACGACGAGACCGTCGTGCGGTCCGGGGCGGCGCTGGCCGAGTGGGCGCGTCGCCACGAGCACCGCCCTGGGCCGTTCGCCGCGGGGGAGTTCGTGCCTGGCCCCGAGGTCGTGGTGACGACGTTGACGCACGACGGGATGCACCGCGTCGTGGGCGTCACCGCGCAGCGGGCCGTGGCGCACGGCGTGCGGTACCTCTTCCCGGCGACGGTCGGCGAAGCCGAGGCGAGGGAGGTCCGGGCCACCGTCACGGCGATGCTGGACCTGGTGGGCTACGAGTTCGGGCCCGCCGAGACGTCGGTCGTGCTGTCCGGGCGCGGCCCGCGGATCGTGCGCGCGCGCCCGGGCTTCGGGTCCCGCGGGATCGCCCGGCTGATCGAGGTGACGACCGGGTTCGACGTGCAGACCGAGCTGTGCCGCGCGCTGGCCGGGGTGCCGGTCCGCCCACCGGCGCCGAGGTGGTTCGCGGGCGCGGAGTTCCCCCGCCCGCCGAGCACCGGAGTGCGCGTGCTCGCCGAGGGGGCGACGCCCGAGATCGTCGAAGAGCGTCTCGACGCTGCCCGCCGCCGGGCACTGACCTGCGGCGATACCGCGGTCCCCGCCCGCTATGTCCGGAATACCGGGGCGGGGGAGGTGAGCGGTATCGAGGACGGACGGAATCGGGAACCGGAGCTGTGATCGTCATTCTTGTCGATGGCTCGTGAACGGCTTGTGGATGACAAGAGGGAGTGGTGACCATGCGGAACGGATCGGATGACGCGACATCGGGGGACATCAAGGCGCGGGGGGCGCGAACGGCTTTCGTGGTGCTCGCCGTCGTCGCGGCGGGTTTCGGCGTGAGCCAGGCGGTTCCGGGAGGTGCGTCCGTCGCGGCCGGTGCACACCCTGGTGTGCACTCCGGGGCCCACGCGCCGGCCGGTAGCGGTTCCGGCGAGGGCCCGAACCACTAAATCCCGGTGGCCGCGCGCACGGCGGAGAACCGGTCGAGCGCGAAACAATTCCGAATTTCCCAATTTCCTAATTACCGGTGCAGGTGAGCTGTGTCCGGTGCGGGTGTTTCTTCCGGCCGAGGAGAACGACGGTGGACGACCAAGTGACCGCGATTCGGTGCTCGCGAACGGGTGCAGTCCCGAGGGGTCGGGAAAGCGTTTTCCGGGGGGCCCGCCGATGACGACGATCGACGAACCCACGACACCCCCGGCCGCCGTTCGCGACCTGCGCGCCCTCGTCGGCGAGCTGAACACCGTCCGGCGGCGCGCCGAGGACGGCCCGTCCCCGGACGCGACCCGCATCCAGCGCGCCAAGGGCAAGCTGACCGTGCGGGACCGGCTGGCGCTGCTGTTCGACGCCGGTTCGTTCCACGAGATCGAGCGCTTCCGGCACCACCGCTCGTCCGGGTTCGGGCTCGAGCACCGCCGTCCCGCGACCGATGGCGTCGTCACCGGCTGGGGGACGGTCTTCGGCCGCACGGTCTTCGCCTACGCCCACGACTTCCGGATCTTCGGCGGCTCGCTGGGGGAGGCGCACGCGGCGAAGATCCAGAAGCTGATGGACATGGCCGGTGCGGCGGGCGCCCCGCTGGTCTCGTTGTCCGACGGCGCCGGCGCCCGCATCCAGGAAGGCGTCACGGCGCTGGCCGGGTACGGCGGGATCTTCGAGCGCAACGTCCGGTTCTCCGGGGTGATCCCGCAGATCAGCGTGATGCTCGGCCCGTGCGCCGGCGGCGCGACCTACTCGCCGGCGTTGACGGACTTCGTGTTCATGGTGCGCGGCATCGCGCAGATGTACATCACCGGCCCGGACGTCGTCCGCTCGGTGACCGGCGAGGAGATCACCCACGAGCAGCTCGGCGGGGCCGCGGTGCACGCGACCGTGTCCGGCGCGAGCGGGTTCGTCCACGACACCGAAGAAGAGTGCCTCGAAGACGTCCGGTACCTGATCTCGCTGCTGCCGGCCAACAACCGCGAGCTGGCCCCGTCGGTCGAGCCGTCCGACGCGCCGGACCGGCGCTGCGAACGGCTGCTGGACCTCGTGCCCGCCGACGTCGCGCAGGCCTATGACATGCGCGCGGTCGTCGAAGAGGTCGTGGACGACGGCGAGCTGTTCGAGGTGCACGCGTCCTGGGCGCGCAACGTCATCTGCGGGCTGGCCCGGCTGGACGGGCACGTGGTCGGCGTCGTCGCCAACCAGCCCGCCGTGCTGGCCGGCGTGCTGGACATCCCGGCGTCGGAGAAGGCCGCGCGGTTCGTGCAGATGTGCGATGCCTTCAGCATCCCGCTCGTCACGCTGGTCGACGTCCCGGGGTTCCTGCCCGGCAGTGACCAGGAGCACGGCGGCATCATCCGGCACGGCGCGAAGCTGCTCTACGCCTACTGCAACGCCTCGGTGCCCCGCGTCCAGGTCGTCCTGCGCAAGGCGTACGGCGGGGCCTACATCGTGATGGACTCCCGTTCGATCGGCTGTGACCTGTCCTTCGCTTGGCCCACCAACGAAATCGCGGTGATGGGCGCCGAGGGCGCGGCGAACGTGGTGTTCCGCAAGGAGATCAACGCGGCGCTGGACCCGGACGCGGTGCGGGCGAAGCTGATCGAGGAGTACCGGACGAACCTGATGCACGGCTACTACGCGGCCGAGCGCGGGCTCGTCGACGACGTGATCGACCCGGCCGACACCCGGCGGATCCTGATCGACGCGCTGGGGACGCTGCGCTCGAAACACGCGCAGCTGCCGCAGCGCAAGCACGGGAACCCGCCGACATGACCCCGCCGGTGGTGATCACGCGGGGCGCGCCCGACGACGCGGAACTGGCGGCGCTGCTCGCGGTGATCACGTCACTGCGCCGGGAACCGCCCCCGTTCCCGGCACGGGCCGCCGCGGCCTGGGGACCCGACGACCGCGTCTACCGGCCGCCGGGCATGTGGAGCTCGGGACGAGCACCCCGCCGCCCCGTTCAGCGCCGGTAGCCCGGCCGAGGAGACCGAGGAGATTCCCATGCTGGAACTCAGCTTGCTCGGACCCCTGCGCGTGGAAAGCCCGCGCGGGGAGGTCCGCACGACGTCCACCAAGATCAGGCAGGTCCTCGCCCTGCTGGCGCTCGAGAGCCCGAGCGCCGTCGGCATCGACCGCATCATCCACGAGCTCTGGCCGCAGCGGCCGCCGAAGTCGGCCGTGGGGACCATCCAGACCTACGTCTACCACCTGCGCAAGCAGCTGGCCGAGCACGTCGGCTGCGGCACCAAGGTCCTCGCCACGGTCACCAACGGCTACCTGCTGTCGGTCGACCCGGACGCCATCGACGCCCGCCGCTTCGAACAGGTCGTGCGGGAGGGCCGTGTGGTGCTGGACGCCGGCCACGCCGCCGAAGCCTCCCGCAAGATGGAGGAGGCCCTCGCCATGTGGCACGGGGCCGCGCTCGCCGACGTGCGGCAGGGTCCGTCGCTGGACGCCGAGGCCGTCCGGCTGGAGGGCCTGCGCGAAGCCGCGCTGGAGCTGCGCGTCCAGGCCGACCTCGAGCAGGAGCACCTGCCCGAGGTGATCCCGGAGCTGCAGGCCCTGATCCGCCGCTACCCGCTGCGCGAGCGCTTCCACCACCAGCTCGTCTCCGCGCTCAACCGGGCCGGCCGCCGCGCCGACGCGCTCAGCGCGTACCGGCACACCTGCCGCGTGCTGAACGAGGAGCTCGGCCTCGACCCGTCGGACGAGCTGCGCCGGCTGCACCAGATCGTGCTGACCGGCCAGACCCGCACCCCCGCGCTGGAGGGCCGATGACCACCGCGACCGTCGACACCGCGAGCGTCGACCACGTCCTGAGCACCACCCGCGCGGTCCGCCGCAAGCTCGACCTCGACCGCCCGGTCGAGCCGCACGTGCTGGCGACCTGCCTGCGGCTGAGCACCTACGCGCCGTCGCCGGGCAACCAGCAGTCCTGGCGCTGGCTGGTCGTCCGGGACGCCGGCCGGCGCGCGCGGCTGGGCGGGCTGTTCCGCGACGTCGGCCGCGACTACCTGGCCGGGGTCCGCGCCCAGCTCGGCGCGGCGGCCGCGGTGCCGGCCGTGCGCCGGATGGTCGGCTCGGTGCAGCACCTGATCGACGTGATCGACCGCGTCCCGGTGTTCGTCGTGCCGTGCGTGCAGGGGCCGCGGCCGTCGGGGCACGTCGAGGCGACGTCGTTCTACGGCGGCATCTACCCCGCGGTGTGGAGCTTCCAGCTCGCGCTGCGATCACGCGGCCTCGGCACCGTGCTGACGACGTTGCACCTGCGGCGCGAAGCCGAAGCCGCGGAGATCCTCGGCCTGCCGGCGGACGTCGCCCAGGTCGGCCTGCTGCCCGTCGCGTACACGACCACGACGGACTTCCGGCGCCCGGCCCGTCAGCCCCTGGAGTCGGTCGCCTTCCTCGACACCTGGGGAAACCCGCTGTCCTGAAGAGATCCGGAGGAGTCATGCCGGTCGCCCACCGCACGAGCGTCGCGCTCTTCCCCGGCCAGGGAACCCAGGCCAAGGGGATGGGAGCGGGCCTGTTCGACCGCTACCCCGAGCACGTCGCCCTCGCCGGCGACGTCCTCGGTTACGACATCACCCGGCTGTGCCTCGAAGACCCCGACGGCCGCCTCGACGACACCCGCTACACCCAGCCCGCGCTCTACGTCGTCAACGCTCTGTCCTATTGGGACGGTCTCGACCGCGGCGAGCCGGCGGCCGACGTCCTGCTCGGGCACAGCCTCGGCGAGTACAACGCGCTGCTCGCCGCGGGCGCGTTCGACTTCGAGACGGGCCTGAAGCTCGTCGCCCAGCGGGCGGCGCTGATGGCCACCGAACGCGACGGCGCGATGCTGGCCGTCGTCGGGCCGTCCGAAGCGGAACTCGCCGAGGTGCTCGCTGAGCAAGAGCTGTCCACTTTGGATGTGGCGAACCGCAACACCCCGGCGCAGAACGTCCTGTCCGGACCGGCGGCGGACATCGACCGGGCGCGCGAAACGCTGTCGGAGAGGGGCATCCGGGTCGCCGCGCTGCGCGTCTCGGCCGCCTTCCACTCGCGGTACATGCGCGCCGCGCGGGACGAGTTCGCCGCCTTCCTGCGCGGGTTCCGGTTCGCGCCGCTGGCCGGGACCGTGATCGCCAACGTGACCGCGCGCCCGTACCGCGACGGCGACATCGCCCGGACGCTCGGCGACCAGATCGCCGGGACCGTGCGCTGGGCCGACAGCGTCCGCGCGGTGCTGCGCCGGCGCCCGGCGGAGAACTTCCGCGAAATCGGCGGGGAAGGAGTGCTGACCCGGATGGTCCGGCAGATCGACACACCCGTGGCGGCGCCGGAGAAACCGCGCCGCGTGTTCACCGTGGCCTACGCCGGGGGCGACGAAAACGCCTACCGCGCCCTGGCCGAGCACACCCGCGACCTGGACGTCGTGGCGCTCGAACGGCCGGGCCGCGGCCGGCGGGTGGCGCAGCCGCTGCTGGCCGACGCCGACGCCGTCGTCGCCGACCTGATGGACCAGCTGCGGGACCACGTCGGCGAGCCGTACGCGATCTACGGCCACAGCCTCGGCGCGCGGCTGGCGTTCCGGCTCTGCCGCCGGCTGCGGGCCGAAGGCCTGCCCGCGCCGGTGCGCCTCGTCGTCTCCGGCGAATGCGGGCCGGCCGTGCCGAGCCGCGAGCGGGACACCTGGCGCCTCACCGGGGACGCGTTCTGGGCGCACCTCGACCAGCTGGGCGGCGTTCCGGCGCAGCTGCGGCAGTTCGAGGACCTGATGGCGCACTACGAGCGCGTGCTGCGCGCGGACTTCACCGTCCTCGGCCGGTACGTCCACGACGACGAGCCGCCGCTGGACGTGCCGATCACCGTCGTCACCGGCGACCGCGAGCCGTTCAGCGACGCCGAGATCAGCGCGTGGCAGCGCGAAACCACCGAGCCGCTGGAGCGCCACCGGCTGCCCGGCGACCACTTCTTCATCCGCGAGCACTGGGCCGGACTGGCCGGACTGATCGAGGGAGCACCCCATGCCTGACGCGACGTTGACCGCCGAGCTGCAGAGCTACCTGGAGGACGAGGCGCTGTTCCGGTTCGGCGACGAGATCACCGGGGACACCGATCTCTTCAAGGCCGGGGTGCTCGACTCGTTCGGCTACATCTCGCTGATGAACCACGTCCACGAGCGCTACGGCGTCGAACTGGGCGAGGACATGCTCGACTCGGTGCTCGTGTCGCTGCGCGCGATCGTCGAGTTCGTCGAGGCGAGCGCCGTCCCGAGCGCGGACGGCCGGTAACCGGCATGTGCGGAATCGCCGGCGTCTACGGCAGTGGGCGTCCGCCCGGGGACGACCGTGACCTGATCGCGGGCCTGCTGCGTCAGATCGAGCACCGCGGCCCGGACGAGGCCGGCTGCTACCTCGACGACAAGCTCGTGATGGGCACGGTCCGGCTCAGCATCATCGACCTCGCGAGCGGCTCCCAGCCCGTCGGCAGCGCCGACGGCCGCTGGTGGCTCTGCTACAACGGCGAGCTCTACAACTACCGCGAGCTCCGCCGCGAGCTGCAGCGGCTCGGCGCGCGGTTCCGCACCGACTCCGACACCGAGGTCGTGCTGCAGGCCTGGCTCACGTGGGGCCGCGACTGCCTGTCGCGCTTCAACGGCGCCTTCGCGTTCGCCGTCTACGACTCCCTGGCCGACGAGCTCACGCTGGTCCGCGACCGGTACGGCAAGCGCCCGCTGTTCGTGGCGCGTCACGACGGCGCGTGGCTGTTCGCCTCCGAGATGAAGGCCTTCCTGGCCTACCCCGGCTTCCGGTTCTCCTTCGACCCCGAGCACCTGGCGTCGATCTTCGCCACCTGGACGCCGCTGCCCGCGCAGAGCGGCTACCGCGACATCGAGCAGGTGCCGATGGGGGAGTACCTGTGCCTGCGCGGCGACGACGTCGAACGCGGCCGCTGGGCCACCCTCGATCTGGAGCCCGGCCCGGCGCCGGAGTCGGAAGACGACGCGATCGAGCGGGTCCGCGCCGAGCTGGCGGCCGCCGTCGACGTCCGGCTGCGCAGCGACGTCGAGGTCGGCGTCTACGTCTCGGGCGGGCTCGACTCCTCGATCATCGCGCACCTCGCCGCGGGCCGGCAGGCCGCGCCGCTGCGCACGTTCTCCCTGGAGTTCGAGGACGCCGTCGTCGACGAGTCCGCCGAGCAGGCCGCGGTCACCGGCGAGCTGGGCACCCGCCACCACGCCGTGCGCGTCCGCGACCAGGACGTCGTCCAGGCGTTCCCGGCCGCGGTGAAGCACGCCGAGGTGCCCGCGTTCCGCACCGCGTTCGTCCCGATGTACCTGCTCGCCGAGCAGGTGAAGGCGGCCGGGATCAAGGTGGTGCTCAGCGGCGAGGGCGCGGACGAGGCGTTCCTCGGCTACGGCATCTTCAAGGACGCGCTGCTGCTGGACGCGTGGCACGACCTCGACGAGCGGACCCGGCTCGACCGGATCGCGCGGATCTACCCGTACCTGCCGCACTTTTCCGGCGAGGGCGCGCCGAAGCGGATGCTGGGCCTGTACCGGCAGTTCACCGAGGAGCACCTGCCCGGGCTGTTCTCCCACCAGATGCGCTTCCAGAACGGCCGCTTCGCCGCCCGTCTGCTGCGTGACGCGGGCGCGCCGTTCGACGCGGCCCAGCGGCTGGTCGCCGACGAGCCGGGCTACGCGGATCTCGGCGCGGTGCAGAAGGCGCAGTGGCTGGAGTTCCGCACGCTGCTGGCCGGTTACCTGCTCTCCACCCAGGGCGACCGGATGACGCTCGGGCACGGCGTCGAGAACCGCTGCCCGTTCCTCGACCCGGCGGTCGTGCGGCTGGCCGCGTCGGTCAACCACCGCTTCGGCGACCCGTTCGACGAGAAGTACCTCCTCAAGCGCGCCTACGCCGACGTGCTGCCGGAGCGGGTCGTCGCCAAGGGCAAGTTCCCCTACCGCGCCACGGACAGCGCCGCTTTCGTGCGCGCGTGGCCGGACTACCGCGACACCCTGACCGACCAGGCCACGCTCGACGCGATCGGCGTCCTCGACACGCGGTTCGCCCGCGCGCTCGTCGACCGGGTCTTCGACGGCCCCGCCGAACGCATCGGCACCAAGGAGAACCAGGCGTTCACCCTGCTGGCGTCGCTGTTCTGGCTGCACCACTGGTTCGTCCGCGGGCAGGCCCTGGATCGCGGGCCGCTGCGCGCCGGACTGCGCGTGGTCGACCGCCGTACCAGCGTTCTGCCGGCCTGACCGGCACGGAAGACGAGGATTCCCATGGCACACAGTTCCGTTGGTTCCCACGACATCGCCGTCGTCGGCCAGGCGTTGCGGCTGCCGGGCGCCCGCACGAGCGACGAGTTCTGGGCGAACCTCGCGGAAGGGCGCTCGCTGATCAGCGAGGTGCCCGAGCAGCGCTGGCGCGCCGCCGACCACGCGGGCGACCCGCGCCGCGACGGCGACAAGACCAGCAGCGTCTGGGGCGGGTTCATCACCGACGCCGAGTGCTTCGACGCCGACTTCTTCCAGGTGTCCCCGCGCGAGGCCCGGCTGATGGACCCCCAGCAGCGGATGGCGCTGGAGCTGAGCTGGCACGCCGTCGAGGACGCCGGCTACCGCGCCGACCGGCTCGCCGGCTCGCGCACCGGCGTCTTCATGGGCGTGTGCCACTGGGACTACGCCGAGCTGATCGAGCAGGAGCTCGACACGATCGACGCGTACTACCCGACCGGCGCGGCGTACGCGGTGATCGCCAACCGCGTCTCGCACCACTTCGACTTCCGCGGCCCGAGCGTCGTCAACGACACCGCCTGCGCGAGCTCCCTGGTGTCGGTGCAGCAGGCGGTGCAGGCGCTGACGTCGGGCGACTGCGACCAGGCGCTCGCCGGCGGCGTCAACCTGATCTGGTCGCCGCGGCACTTCATCGCGTTCAGCAAGGCGGGCATGCTCTCCCCGGCCGGTCGCGCCAAGGCGTTCGACGCCGGCGCGAACGGCTACGTGCGCGGCGAGGGCGGTGGCGTCCTGCTGCTGAAGCGCGCCGAGGACGCGCTTCGCGACGGCGACGCCGTGCACGCGATCATCAAGGGCGTCGGCACCAACCACGGCGGCCGGACCAGCTCGCTGACGGTGACCAACCCGGACGCGCAGGCGCGGCTGATCGCCGACACCTACCGCCGTGCCGGGATCGAGCCGGCGTCGGTGAGCTACGTCGAGGCGCACGGCACGGGCACGCCCGTCGGTGACCCGATCGAGGTACGCGGCCTGAAGAAAGCGTTTGCGGAACTGGGCGACACGAGTTCCGGCCAGCACTGCGGCATCGGCTCGGTCAAGACGAACATCGGGCACCTCGAAGGCGCCGCGGGCGTCGCCGGGATCCTCAAGGTGATCGCCGCGATGCGGCACCGGGCCCTGCCCGCGACGGTCGGCTTCGAGCGGCTGAACCCGCTGATCACGCTGACGGGCAGCCCGTTCCGCGTCGTCGACGAGCTGTCGGAGTGGACGGCGCCCGACGGCTCGCCGTTGCGGGCCGGGGTCAGTTCGTTCGGCTTCGCCGGGACGAACGCCCACGCGCTGCTGGAGTCGCCGTCCCCGGTCGAGCCGTCCGGACCGTCCGAAGAGGACGAATGGCTGCCGGTGTCGGCGATGGACGACGAGCGGCTGCGCGAGACGTGCGCCGGACTCGCGGCGTGGGCCCGGACCCGGCTGGCGTCGGGTGACGTCATAGCGGTCGCCGACATCGCCCACACCCTCCGGCACGGCCGGGTGCCGATGCCCGCGCGTGTGGTGTTCCGCGCCCGCGACCTCGATACCTGGGCGGGGCAGCTGGAGAGCGTCGCGGCGGGTTCTGCGCCGGACGACTGCGTGGCCGGTGGTTCCGCCGCCGAGCTGACCGGCGGCCTCGACGAGGCCGACGTGACCGAGCTGGCGGCCGCCTGGCTCGCGCAGGGCCGGCTGGAGAAGTTCGCCCGCGCCTGGGCGCACGGCCTGCCGGTCGACTGGTCGGCGTGGCCCGCGACCGGCCGCCGGGTGCACCTGCCGGGTTACGCCTTCGCGCGCACGCCGTTCTGGTTCCGCCCGCTGGAAGCGGGTCACCCGTCGCTGGGCGAAGGCGTCGAGGAGGACGGCGGGTGGACGTACCCGCTGACGTTCCACGCCGGGCAGGACGTCATCCGCGACCACGTGGTCAACGGGGTTCCGGTGGTGCCGGGCGTGGCCGTCCTCGGGCTGGTCCTGGCCGCCTCGCCGGTCGAGGTCCCCAGCGTGCGCAACGTGGGCTGGATCCGTCCGCTGACGGCGCCGGGTCCTCGCCTGGACGTCCGGCTGCGGCTGGTGCCCGCCGGCGACGGCTTCGACTTCGCGGTGCTCGATGAGGCGGGGGAGCGGTACGTCTCCGGCCGCCTCGTCCCGGGGACCCCCGGCGGCTCTGCTGCCGGTGACCTGGCCGCCCGGTTCCCCGCGGACCTGGCCGTCGACGGCGGTTACTCGGCGTTGCGCGCGAGCGGCGTCGAGCACGGCCCGGCACTGCGCGGCCTCGAGTCGGTGTCCCGTGGTGCCGATGGCGTTCTGGCCCGGATCCGGGTACCGGCCCAGGCGGCGCCGGGCTGGCTGCTGCACCCCGTGGTGCTGGACAGCGCCCTGCAGGCGGTCCTGGCGCTGGGGTCTTCGGACTGGCGCACCCCGGCGGCGGCCAGCGTGCCGTTCGCGCTGACGGAGCTGACGCTGCTCGGTCCGGTCGGCCGCGTCACGCAAGCGGTCCTGCGCGGCACGGAGTCCAAAGTGGACGTGGATCTGTACGGCGAGGACGGCGTGTTGTGCGCCCGCCTCCGCGGCTACACGCCCCGCTCCCTGGCCGCCTCGACGGCCCCCGCCGCTCCGGCTCATTCGGCCGCTCCGGCCGCCGAAGGCGACCTCATCGAGGTGCGCCAGGCGTGGCACCCCGCGCAGGCGGTCGAGACCGGCCGGACAGGGCCGCTCGTAGTGCTCAGCGCACTGCTCACCGACAGCCCCGAAACGGCGCAGCGCCTGGACGCGGAGATCCTCCCGCTACCCGGCGCCACGTCGTCCCGCACCGGCGCGCAAACCGCCGCCGAGGCCGCGCAAGCCGCGTTCGACTCCTGCTACCAGCACCTCCGCGACCTCTTGGACCGGCCCGGCAGCGCCACCCGGACCGTGCTCGTCGTCGCGCCCGGCTCGCCCGATGATCCCGTGTACGCCCCGCTCGGCGCGGTCCTGAAGTCGCTGCACAAGGAGAACCCCGCCGTTCGCGGCAAGCTCGTGCTCGTCGACGGGCCGACCGATGACGCGCGGTTGGAAACGATCGTCCGCACCGAGGCCGCGACTCCCGACATCGAGGTCGCTTACGACCGCGCCGGCCGGCGGCTGGTGCGGGAAACCGTCGAACTGGCCGCCACCGACGGCGAATCGCTGCTGCGCGAGCAAGGCGTCTACTGGATCACCGGCGGCGCGGGCGGCGTCGGGACACTGCTCGCCGATCACCTGCGCGAACGCTACAACGCGACCGTCGTGCTCAGCGGCCGCCGCGCGCGGCCCGAACTGCCCGGCTACCACCAGGTCGACGTCACCGACGCCGCCGACGTGCGCCGGGCCGCCGCGGCGATCAACGACCGGCACGGCCGGATCGACGGCGTCTTCCACGCCGCCGGCGTCCTCGCCGACGGCTACCTCGTCGCCACGCCGCTCGAAGCCACCGCGCCGGTGCTCGCGCCCAAGCTCGCCGGGACCGCGCACCTCGACGCCGTCTGCCGCGAGCACGGTGCCGGCTTCCTGGCCCTCTTCGGCTCGGTCGCCGGCGCCTTCGGCAGCGCGGCCCAGACGGCCTACGGCGCGGCGAACGCCTTTCTCGACGCCTTCGCCGCCCGAGCCGACGGCTACGCGGTCCGCGTCGTCGACTGGCCGCTGTGGGCCGAGGGCGGCATGAGCGTCGACAAAGCGACCGAGGCGTACCTGCGGAAGACGACCGGCACCGTCCCGCTGCCGACCGCCGCCGGGCTGGCCGCGCTGGACCGCGCACTGCAGGTCGACGCCCCGCCGCAGCGCGCCGTCCTCCACGGCGAAGCCGGCAAGCTCCGCCGGTACGCGGGCCTGACCCGCGAAAAGCCCGTCACCAAGCCGGCGACGACGTCGAAGGTGGACGACCGCACCCTGACCGCGAAGACCGAGGACCACCTCCGCCGGCTCTTCGCCGAGCTGACCGGCCGAGAACCGGACCACATCCGGGCCGATCAGAAGCTGGAGCGCTACGGCATCGACTCGCTCATCGTCGTCGACGTCACCAGCCGCCTCGAAGACGACTTCGGCTCGCTGCCCAAGACGCTCTTCTTCGAGTACGTCGACCTCCGCGGCGTCGCCGGCTACCTGATCAGCGAGCACCGCGACCGCCTCCAGGAGATGTTCGGCAGCCCGGAGACCTCGGAGACGGAGCCCCCGGTGGTCGTCGAAACGTCCGAGGCACCGGTGCCCGCGCGCATCATCGAACGACCCCGCGAAGACACCCACGACATCGCCGTGATCGGCATGGCCGGCCGTTACCCGGGCGCCGACACCCTGGCCGAGTTCTGGGACCTGCTCAGCGAAGGACGGCACAGCTTCGAACCCGTCCCGGCCGACCGCTGGCGCCACAGCGACCTCTACTTCGACGAGCGCGACGTCCCCGGCAAGACCGTCGTGAAGGCCGGGACGTTCCTGCGGGACATCGACGCCTTCGACCCCCGCTACTTCTCGATCTCCCAGCGGCAAGCCGAACTGCTGTCCCCGGAAGTCCGGCTGCTGCTGCAGTCGGGCGTCACCGCACTGGAGGACGCCGGCTACTCCCGCGAGACGATCCAGCGCCGCTACGAGGGTGACGTCGGCGTGCTCGTCGGCTCGATGAACAACAGCTACTCGCTCTACGGCTTCGAAAACCTGCTCACCCGCGGCACCACCACCAGCGGCAGCGAGCTCGGCGTCTTCGCCAACATGCTCTCCTACTTCTACGGCTTCACCGGCCCGTCGATGTTCCTCGACACGATGTGCGCGTCGTCGTCGACCTGCGTGCACCAGGCCGTGCGGATGCTGCGCGCGGGCGACTGCCGGATGGCCGTCGTCGGCGGCGTCAACCTGATGCTGCACCCCTACGACCTGATCGCGACGTCGCAGGCGCACTTCACCAGCAAGTCCGCCGACCTCCTGCGCAGCTACGGCATCGGCACCGACGGCACCGTCCTCGGCGAAGGCGTCGGGATGGTCGTCCTCAAGCCGCTCTCGGCCGCCGTCACCGACGGCGACCACGTCTACGGCGTCATCCGCGGCAGCGGCATGACCAACGCGGGCGTCCGCAACGGCTTCACCGTGCCGAGCCCGGCCCAGCAGGGTCGCGCGATCGAGAAGGCCCTGGACGACGCGGGCGTCGACGCGCGCACGATCAGCTACCTCGAAGGCCACGGCTCGGCGACGTCGCTGGGCGACCCGATCGAGATCCGCGGCGCGACGAGCGCGTTCCGCCGCGACACCGCCGATCGCGGGTTCTGCGCGCTGGGCTCGGTCAAGTCGAACGTCGCGCACCTGCTGTCCGGCTCGGGGATCGCCGGTCTGACGAAGGTGCTGCTGCAGCTGAAGCACCGCACGATCGTCGAGTCGCTGCACTCGGAGACGCTCAGCCCGGCGATCGACTTCGCCGACACGCCGTTCGTCGTCCAGCGTGAGCGCGCGGAGTGGCCGCGTCCGGTCCTGAACGGACAGCCGGTTCCGCGCCGCGCGGGCGTCACGTCGATCGGCGCCGGCGGCGCGAACGTGCACCTCGTCGTCGAGGAGCACGACGGCGTGGCCACGGTGCCGGACACGGGCCGGCCGCGGCTGCTGGTGTTCTCCGCGACCACTCCGCAGGCCTTGGGGCGGGTGCTCCGCGACGCGCACGCCTACGTCCGCGCCGAGCGTCCCGGCCTGGACGCGCTCGCGTTCACCCTGCAGACGGGCAAGAACGAGCTGCCGTGCCGCCTCGCGTTCGTCGCCGAGGACGCGGAGACCCGCCTCGCCGAACTGTCCGAAGTGGACTGGACCGGCACCGCGCCGGCGGGCGTCCGGTTCACCCCCAGCACGATGGGCGTGTCCGCGACCCCGGACCCGGACGTCGTGACGCGCGCGCTCGCCGACGCCGACCTGCCGGTGCTGGCCGAGGCCTGGGCCGCCGGCGCGGACGTCGACTGGGACGTCCTCTGGCCCGCGCGTCCGGCCAAGCTGTCGCTGCCCGCGTACCCGTTCGACAAGGTGCGCTGCTGGTACCCGGCCTTCGACGACGCGCCGAGCGTCCTGAACCCGCTCGCCTTCGCGCGGCGGGAACACCCGTGGGTCGGGGTGAACCGGTCAGACCTGAGCGGCATCCGCTACCGGCTCGCGCTGCGCGGCGACGAACTCCTCGACTACACGTACTCGGTCCGGCGCGACCGCCGGTTCGCCACCGTCGCGCTGCTGGACGGCGTGCTCGCCTTCGCCGAGGTGGCCGGTCTCGACGGCGAGTGGGCCGTCCGTGACGCACGCTGGGGCGAGCTGCCCGCGCCGTCGGCCGAGGAGCAGCTCGACTGGCGGCTGGGCACCGGACACCGCGTGGAACTCCGCACTTCGGCCGGGGCGCCGGTGTTCGGCGCCGACCTCGTCCCCGCCCCGGAACCCGAGGACGAGGCCCCGGTGACCGCGCCTCTTTCGCTTGACCAGGACGCCTTCTACGCGCGGCTCGCCGAACTCGGTGTCGATCCCCGGCCGTACGCGAAGGCGGTCGAGGGGGTCGCCGAGATCGACGGCCGGCTGCTGGTGCGCGTCGCCGAGCCCGCGACCTGCCAGGACCCGGGGAAGCGGCGGGTCCGCGTCCCGGCCTGGGTGTTCGCCGGGCTCGTCCAGGGCGTGCAGCACCTGTCCGCCGACGCCGACGTCACCATCCGGCGCCTCGGCTCGCTGACCGGCCGGAACCTCGACCGCACCCGCGCGGTGCTGGTGGAGCGCACTGGGGACGCCGTCTTCGACGTCCGCCTGCTCGACGAGGACGGCCGCGTACTGGGCCGCCTCAGCGGCGCCGACTTCGGCACCGGCGCGGACGCCCCGGCCGCCGGCCGGCCGGGCCTGACCGGCACGGTCCGGCAGACCGTCGCCGAGCTGCTCAAGGCGGACCCGGCCGAGATCGACCTCGACACGCACTTCCCGGCGTTCGGCTTCGAGTCGATCACGCTCGCCGCCCTGGCCACCGAGCTGGGCGGCCGGCTCGGGATCGACCTGCGCCCGTCGGTGTTCTTCGAGTTCCCCAACGTCCGCAGTCTCGTCGAGGCGCTGGCCGAGCAGGTCGCGGAACCGGCGGTGTTCACGGCCGCCGCGCCCGCCACGACGACGCCCGCCCCGGCCCCGCCCGCCTCGCCGATCGCACCCGAGCCCGGCGACGGCGTGGCGATCATCGGGATCGCCGGCCGTTTCCCCGGCGCCGACGACCCCGACACCTTCTGGGAGCGGCTGCGCGCCGGTACCGACCTGGTCTCGCACTACCCGGGCGACCGCTTCGACGACCGCTACGCCGAAGTCGTCGCCAACGCGGACTTCCCGAAGTTCGCCGGCCTCCTCGACGGCGTCGACCGGTTCGACGCGGACTTCTTCGCCGTCTCACGGCTGGAAGCCGAGCTGATGGACCCGCAGCAGCGTCTCGCCTTGGAAACCGTCTGGACCGCTCTCGAAGACGGCGGCTACCCGCCGGTCCGGCTGCCCGGCGACACCGGCGTCTTCCTCGGCGTCTCCGGCCACGACTACCACCACCTGCTCAACGCCGGCGGCGTCGCGCCCGAGGGTTACACCGCCACCGGCAACTCGCACGCCGTGCTCGCCAACCGCGTCTCGTTCCTGCTCGACGTCCACGGCCCGAGCGAGCCGATCGACACCGCCTGCTCCAGCTCGCTCGTCGCCGTGCACCGCGCGGTGGAGAGCCTGCGGTCCGGACGCTGCGAGATGGCCATCGCCGGTGGCGTGAACCTCCTGCTGAGCGTGGACACGTTCGCCGCGACGCAGACCGCCGGGATGCTCAGCCCCGACGGCCGCTGCAAGACCTTCTCGGCCGGCGCCGACGGTTACGTCCGTTCGGAAGGCGCCGCGGCGGTCCTGCTAAAGCCGCTGTCCGCCGCACTGCGCGACGGCGACGTCGTCCACGGCGTGCTCCTCGGCAGCGCGGAGAACCACGGCGGCCGTGCCGCGTCGCTCACGGCGCCGAACGCCGCCGCGCAGGCCGCGGTCGTCCAGGCGGCGATGCGGGGCGTCGACCCCGACAGCGTCGGTTACGTCGAGGCGCACGGCACCGGCACCGCGCTGGGCGACCCCGTCGAGGTCGACGCCCTCACCCGGGCCTACCGGAACCTCGGGGCCTCGCCCGGCCGGACCCGCGCCCTGGGCTCGGTGAAGGCGAACATGGGCCACGCGGAGGCGGCGGCCGGCCTGGCGGGCCTGCTGAAGGTGCTTCAGCAGATGCGGCACCGCGAGCTGCTGCCCGTGCTGCACTGCGCCGAGCTGAACCCGCACCTCGCGCCCGAGGGCTTCGAGGTGGTGCGCGAGCTGCGCCGCTGGGAACCGGTGACCGACGGCGCCGGGCAGGAACTGCCGCTGCGCGCCGGGGTCAGCAGCTTCGGCTTCGGCGGCGTCAACGCGCACGTCGTCGTGGAGGAACCGCCTTCGCGCCCGCAGCCGGCTCCCGAGTCCGGTCCCCAGGCGATCGTGGTGTCCGCCCGGGACGCCGACCGGTTGCGGGAACGCGTGAGTGCCCTGCGCGATTTCGTGGTCAGCCACGACCTCTCCCTGGCGGACCTGGCCTTCACGCTGCAGGTGGGCCGGGAGGAGATGGAACACCGGCTGGGCTTCGCCGCCTCGAGCGTCGAAGAGGTCGTCGCCGGGTTCGACGCGTTCCTCGCCGGACGGCCCGGGCCGCACACCGGCACCCTGCGCCGGGCGCGTGGGGCCGCGGTGCGCCGGGACCGCACGGCGGACCCGGAGGTCACGGGCGCCGGCCTCGACCGCGTCACCGCGTTGTGGTGCGAAGGCCGGACGGTCGTCTGGGAGGACCTGCACCCGGCCGGACGCCGGATCCTGCGGCTGCCGACCTACCCGTTCGCGCGTGAGCGCTACTGGGTGCCCGAGGCGGCCGCGCCGCCCGCCGCTTTCGACGTCGACGCGCGGGCCGCGTTGCTGGAAGCCGTGCTGGCCGACCAGGAGAGCCCCGATGTGCTCGATACCCCGCGTCTCGTGACGGGAGCGACCTCATGACCCTCCGCGTGCCCACCTGGCGCCGCGAACCGGCCGGCCCGACCACGCTGCCCGCCGGCGCGCGACGGCTCGTCATGACGTGCGACCTGCCCGGTCGGCTGCCGGGTGTGTCGATCGCCGCCGTGGAGACCGGCGGTGACGACGCCGCGACCGCGTACGAGCGGGCGTCGATCCGGCTGTTCGGCGAGCTGAAGCGGCTGCTGTCCACAGGGGACGGACGACCGTGCGTCGTCCAGGTCGCCTGCCGTGCGGGGTCGGTTTTCCCGGGCCTGATCGGGCTGCTGCGCACGGCCGCCCAGGAGGAGCCGGCGCTGCGGGTGCAGCTGGTCGAGTTCACCTGCGAGCCGGCGGACCTCGATGCCGCGCTTTCCGGCTCGGGGGAGCACGTGCGGTTCACCGCCGAGGGCCGCTTCGTCGCGGACTGGGAGTCCGCCGCGCCGGGTACCGGACGCGCCTGGAAGCCCGGTGGGGTCTACCTGATGACCGGCGGCGCGGGCGGCATCGGCCGGCTGCTCGCCGCGGACCTCCCGCCGGACGCCACGCTGGTCCGATGTGGACGGTCGCCGGCCGGGCCGGGGGAGTACCGCGAGGTGGACGTCACGGACGCGGCCGCGGTGCGCGCGCTGGTCGAGGAGGTCGTGCGGACGTACGGGCGGCTCGACGGCGTCGTCCACGCGGCGGGCGTGCTGCGTGACGGCTACCTGATCCAGGGCTCCTACCAGGACTTCCAGGCGGTGCTGGCGCCGAAGGTCGCGGGCCTGGTCGCCCTGGACGAGGCCACACGCGACCTGCCGCTGGACTTCTTCGCGGCGTTCTCCGCGGTGGCCGGGACGCTCGGCAACGCCGGCCAGGCCGGCTACGCGGCGGCCAACGGCTTCCTCGACGCCTACCTCGCGCAGCGCAGCGGGCCCGGCGTCGGCGTCTCGCTGGGCTGGCCGCTGTGGCGCGACGGCGGAATGCGCGTGCCGCAGGAAGAACTGCCCGAGCTGGCCGAACGCTTCGGCCCGCCGCTGGAGACCGGGGCCGCGCTCACCGCCCTGCACGGAGCGCTCGCGCTCGGTGCCGCCCACGTCGTGATCACCGGGGAAGGGAACCACATGACCGGCCAGGACGACCTCCGAGCCCGCGTCCTCACGCGGCTGAAGGACCTGATCGCCGAGACGATGCGCCTCGACGCGACCCGCCTGGACGCCGAAGCGCCACTGGACGGCTACGGCATCGACTCCCTCACGGTGACCCGCCTGAACCGGCGCTTCACCGAGTGGTTCGGCGCGCTGCCGAAGACGCTGCTGTACCAGTACCCGACCCTCGCGGCGCTGGCCGGCCACCTGGCGGAGCGCCACCCGGAGGGCTGCACCCGCTGGCTCGACGACGCCCCCGCGAGCGCCGCCCCCGCGCCCGCCGCCCCCGCCCCCGCGCCCACCGCCGCCGCGCCCACCGCCCCGGCGAGCGAGACCGGCGAGCGGGTTCCGGCGGGTGCTCTGCCGCGGCTTGTCGTGAGTGGTAATGCGGGTTCTAACCCGCATTACCACTCACGACCGGCCACCGGCGAACCCATCGCCGTCATCGGGATCAGCGGCCGTTATCCGGACGCCCCCACGCTCGACGCCTTCTGGCAGAACCTCCGCGCGGGCCGCGACAGCGTGCGCGAGATCGAGCGCTGGCCCCTCGACGGCTTCTTCCAGCCCGACCAGCAGCGCGCCGTCGAAGAGGGCGCCAGCTACAGCAAGTGGGGCGGCTTCCTCGACGGCTTCGCCCGCTTCGACGCGGCCTTCTTCGGCATCGCCCCGCGCGACGCCGCCGACATCGACCCCCAGGAACGGCTCTTCCTCGAAACCGTCTGGTCCGCGCTCGAAGACGCCGCCTACACCCGGGAACGGCTCGCCGACCAGCACCAGGGCCGCGTCGGCGTCTTCGCCGGCGTCACCAAGACCGGCTTCGACCGCAACCACCCGCCCGCGGTGAGCGGGCCCCGCCGCGCACCGCGGACGTCGTTCGCCTCCCTCGCCAACCGCGTCTCCTACCTGCTGGACCTGCGCGGCCCGAGCCTGCCCGTCGACACGATGTGCTCGGCCTCGCTCACCGCGATCCACCAGGCCTGCGAGCAGCTGCGCCACGGCGCGTGCGAGCTCGCCATCGCCGGCGGCGTGAACCTGTACCTGCACCCGTCGACCTACGTCGAGCTGTCCCGCGCGCGGATGCTCGCCGCCGACGGCCGCTGCCGCAGCTTCGGCGACGGCGGCGAGGGCTTCGTCCCCGGCGAAGGTGTCGGCGCGGTCCTGCTCAAGCCCCTGGCCGCGGCCGAAGCCGACGGCGACCCGATCCACGCCGTCATCGTCGGCTCGGCCGTCAACCACGGCGGCCGTACCAACGGCTACACCGTCCCGAACCCCCGCGCGCAGGCCGCCGTCGTCCGCGAGGCCCTCGACAACGCCGGGCTGACGTCGGCCGACGTCGGCTACGTCGAGGCCCACGGCACCGGCACCCGCCTCGGCGACCCCGTCGAGGTCGACGGCCTGACCCAGGCCTTCGCGGACACCCCGGCGGACTGCGCGCTCGGCTCGGTCAAGTCCAACATCGGCCACCTGGAGGCGGCGGCCGGCATCGCCGGGCTGACGAAGGTGGTGCTGCAGCTGGAACACGGCGAGCTGGCGCCCACCCTGCACGCCGAGCGGACCAACCCGGACATCGACTTCGCCGCGACGCCGTTCACGCTGACCCGCGAAGGCGGCGCCTGGCCCTCGACCGGCCGCCGCGTCGCCGGGATCTCCTCGTTCGGCGCGGGTGGCGCGAACGCGCACGTGCTCGTCGCCGAGTACCAGCGCGCCGCGACGCCGCCGCCGCCGCGCCACCCGGTGCTGCTCCCGCTGTCCGCGCGGACCGACGCCGACCTGCGCGCCCGGGCCGCCGCCCTGGCGGCCTGGCTCGACACGCGGGAGACGCCGGATCTCGCCGCCATCGCGGCGACGCTCCAGACCGGCCGCGAGGCCATGGACGAGCGTCTCTGCTTCGTGGCGAGTACAGCGGGAGAATGGCGCGAGCAGCTGGGCGCGTACCTGTCCGAGGTCGCCGACGGACCGTGGTGGCGCGGAAAGGTCCAGGCGAGCAAGGAAACCCTGGCCGCGCTGACCCGCAAGCCCGAGGTGCGCGCGCTCGTCGGGAAGTGGGTCGCCGACGGCGCCTGGGGCGAGCTGGCCGCGTTCTGGACCAAGGGCACGCCCCTCGACTGGTCCGAAGTGAACAGTGCGTCGACCCGGGTGCACCTGCCCGGCTACCCCTTCGCCGGGCCGGAGTTCTGGTTCGAGCCCACCGGGATCGAGCCTCCGCGCGAGGAGCACGCCGACGCGCAGGACGTCCTGCTGGCCGAACTCGCGGACATCCTGCAGATGCCGGCCGCCGACATCGAGCGGCACCGGCCGTTCGCCGACTACGGCCTCGACTCGATCCTCGGCGTCAGCCTCGTGCACCGGCTCAACGAGACCCTCGGCACCGACCTCGACACCACGGACCTGTTCGACCACGGCACGGCCGACCGTCTCGGCGCGTTCCTGGCCGGCGCCCGGCCCGTCGCGAAACCCGCCGCCGCGTCCCCGCGGGAGGACGACGCGATCGCCATCGTCGGCCTGGCCGCGCGCTACGGCGACGCGGAGACCCCCGAGGCGCTGTGGGCGCACCTCACCGCGGGCACCGACCTCGTCGAGCCCGTCACGCGCTGGCCCCTCGCCGGCGACGTCGCCTGCCGCACCGGCAGCTTCCTGAGCGACATCGACCACTTCGACCCGGCGTTCTTCGGCATCTCCGGCGTCGAGGCGACGGCGATGGACCCGCAGCAGCGGATCTTCCTCGAACAGTGCTGGAACGCCCTGGAAGACGCCGGCTACACGGGGGAGCGCCGGCTCGGCGGCCGCACCGGCGTGTACGTCGGGTGCTACGCCGGGGACTACGGCGAGCACCTCGACCGGACGGCCCCGGCACAGGCGCTGTGGGGCACGATGGGCTCGGTCGTCGCGTCGCGGATCGCGTACCTGCTCGACTTCACCGGCCCGGCGCTCACCGTCGACACGTCGTGCTCCAGCTCGCTCGTCGCGCTGGACCTGGCCTGCCGCGACCTGAAGGCGGGCACGGCCGACGTCGCGATCGCCGGCGGCGTGTTCGTGCAGACGACACCGCGGCTGTACGCGTCGGCGACGCGCGCCGGCATGCTCTCGCCGTCGGGCCGCTGCCGCAGCTTCGACGCCGGCGCCGACGGGTTCGTCCCGGGCGAAGGCGCGGGCGCGCTCGTGCTCAAGCGGCTGGCCGACGCCGAACGCGACGGCGACCACATCCACGCGATCGTCCGCGCGTCGGGCGTCAACCAGGACGGCACGACCAACGGCATCACCGCTCCGAGCGCGGCGTCCCAGGAACGGCTGCTGCGTGAGGTCCACGCGGGTCTCGACGGCGTCCAGCTCGTCGAGGCGCACGGCACCGGCACCCAGCTGGGCGACCCGATCGAGTTCCGCGCGCTGTCCCGCGTGTTCGCCGACGCGTCTCCGGGCAGCATCGCGCTCGGCTCGATCAAGACGAACATCGGGCACACCCAGTTCGCCGCGGGCGTCGCGGGTGTGGTGAAAGCGGTGCTGTCCCTGCGCCACCGGACGATCCCGGCGTCCCTGCACTTCGACGCGGCCAACGCGCGGATTCCCTTGGCGGGCAGCGCTTTCACGGTACCTACGTCCACGACCGCGTGGCTTGAGCCCCCGCACGGCCCGCGGCGGGCGGCCGTCAGTTCCTTCGGCGCGAGCGGCACCAACGCCCACGTCGTGATCGAGGAGTACCCGCGGACGCCGTCCGCCGACGTGCCGGGGGAGCAGGCGTTCCTGCTGTCCGCGCGCTCGCCGGAGGCTCTCCGCTCGGTGGCCGAGCGGCTCGTCGCGCACCTGGAGCGTGAGACGGGCCTGGCCGCGGCGGAGCTGGCGTACAGCCTCGCCGCCGGGCGCGCCGCTCTGCCGCACCGGCTCGCGGTCGTCGCCGACGGGACCGCGGCGCTCGCGGACCGCCTGCGCGCCTGGCTGTCCGGCACGGCCGCCGACGTGCTCACCGGCGAGGTCCCCGCCGACGCCCAGCCGGACGCGGTGAGCCCGTCGACGGCCCGCGACCTGGCGGGAGCCTTCGTCCGCGGGGCGATCGCCCAGGTCGCCGAGGCCTTCCCGGCAGCCGCGCGCCGCGTGGTCCCGGCGCCGACGTACCCGTACGAGCGCCAGAGCTACTGGCCGGCGGCCGTCCCGTCCGAGGGTCTGCCGCGGCTTGTCGTGAGTGGTAATGCGGGTTCTAACCCTCATTACCACTCACGACCCCCAGCGGACCTCACGCCTTCCGCGTACCGGGTCCGGCTCACCGGGGAGGAGTTCTTCCTCGCCGACCACCACGTCAACGGCCAGGCCGTCCTGCCCGCCGTCCTCTCCCTGGAGTTCGCGCGGCGCGCCGTGACCCCGGGCACCGCGTTCGCCCCGGCCGGCCTGCGTGATCTCGTCTGGAGCGCGCCCTTCCCGGTGGACGCCACCGGCGCCGACCTGACCGTCGAGCGCGAGGGCGCCGCCTTCCGCATCCGGCGTGACGCGGCCGACGTCCACGCCCGGGGCCGGTACACCGAGCCGGAAGCCGCTGACACCGTGCCGCTCGACGCGGTGCGCGAGCGGTGCACCGCCCGGTCGCTCACCGCGGCGCAGTGCCGCGCGGCGCTCGACGCCGTCGGCATCCGCCACGGCGCCCGGCTGCGGGCCCTGGACCGGCTCGCCATCGGCGACGGCGAGGTACTGGCCAAGCTCGTCGTGCCCGCCGCCGCCCGCGGCGCGGACCTCGCCGTGCACCCGGCGCTGCTCGACAGCGCCGTGCAGGCGGTCGTCGGCTTGTTCGGCGACCCGGCCGGTGCGCTGGCCGAACGCGACGGCCGGCCCGCGCTGCCGTTCGCGGTCGACGCCGTCGACATCCTGACGCCCACCGCCGAGACGATGTGGGCGCACGTCCGCCGCGCCACCGACAGCACCGAAGTGACCACAGTGGACATCGACGTCTGCGACGACGCCGGCCGCGTCGCGGTCCGCCTGCGCGGGCTGGCCTTCCGCCGCGTCGCCGAGACATCGTCGCCGCGCACGGCGCTGCTCGCCCCGGTGTGGGACGCGGTGTCCGGTGCCGAGGAGCCCGCGGTCGGCTCCCGCCCGGTCCTCGCCGGCGGCGACGCGGCCGAGCGGGCGGCGTTCCTGGCCGCGTTCCCCGGCGCCACCCTGCTCGACGGAGAACTCCCCGCCGACGTCGACCACGTCTTCTGGCTGCCGTCCGGCGACGGCGTCCTGAGCGTCTTCCGGCTGGTCAAGGCCCTCCTCGACGGCGGTGCGGACGGTCGTGAGATCGGCTTCACCGCCGTCACCCGGCAGGCGTGCCGGGTGCCCGGCGACCGGACCCTCGACGCCACGCACGCCGGCGTGCACGGCCTGCTCGGCTCCGTCGCGAAGGAGTACCCGCACTGGCAGGTGCGGATCGTCGACGTCGCCGCGGACGAACCGGTGCCGTGGGACGCGGTGGCGAACCCGCCAGCCGGCCCGTACGGCGTCGTCGCCGCCCGGCGGCACGGCGAGTGGTTCCGGCCGCGGCTCCTGGAGGTCGCCGACACGCCGTCCGACACGCCGTCGGCGCCCGGTGGGGTCGTCGTCGCGATCGGCGGCGCGGGCGGCATCGGCACCGTGTGGACCGAGCACCTGCTGCGCCGCCACGGCACCCAGGTCGTCTGGGTCGGCCGCCGTCCGCTCGACGCGGAGATCGCCGCGAACCAGGAACGGCTCGCCGCGTTCGGGCCGAAGCCGGACTACGTCCGCGCCGACGCGTCCGATGTGGACGATCTGCGCCGGGCCCGCGCGACGATCGTCGAGCGGCACGGGCCGGTGCACGCGGTGCTGCACACCGCGATCGTGCTGGGCGACCAGAGCGTGGCGCGGATGACCGAGGAGCGCTTCCGCACGACCTACGCGGCCAAGGCGGACATCGCCGTCAACCTGGCCGAGGTCTTCGCGGACCAGCCCCTGGAGTTCGTCGCCTTCTTCTCGTCGATGCAGGCGTTTTTCACCGCGCCCGGCCAGGCCAACTACGCGGCGGGCTGCACGTTCGCCGACGCGTACGCCGACCAGCTCGGCGAGCGGCTCGGCTGCCCGGTGAAGGTGATGAACTGGGGATACTGGGGTGGCGTCGGCATCGTCGCCGAAGACGGCTACCGGCAGCGGATGGCGCGCCTCGGCCTCGGCTCGATCGAGCCGGCGGAGGGCATGGCCGCGTTCGACCGCCTGCTGACCTCGCCGTTCGACCGGCTGGCGCTGCTGAAGGCGGCCGACGCCCGCAGCATCGCCGCGTTCTACGAGGACAGCGCCCTGACGGCGTTGCCCGCCGGGTCGTCCTCCCCGGTCGCCGACCTGCTCGCGGCGCGGCCCGACCGGAGCGCCGACATCGAGCGCGTGCGCGTCGCCGCCGACGGGCACGGGCGGTCGATGGAAGCCGCGCTCGTCCGGATCACCTGGGCGCTGCTGCGTGACCTGGGCCTGTTCAGCCGTCCGGGCACGGCCGCCGAGCTGCTCGCGGCCGGCGGGATCGAGCCGCGGTACGAACGCTGGCTGACGCACACCCTCGACGTCTTCGTCCGCACCGGCCTGCTGCGCTCGGCCGACGGCCGCTACGAAGCCGTTTCCCCGTCGCCGGTGGACCTCGCCGAGGCGTGGCGCCGCTGGGACGCCGACCGGGCGCCGTGGCTGGCGAGCGAGGGCAAGCGTCCGCAGGCGGTGCTGGTCGACACGACCGTGCGCACGCTGCCCGACATCCTGACCGGCCGCCGTCCCGCGACCGACGTCATGTTCCCGAAGTCCTCCCTCGAACTGGTCGAGGCCGTCTACCGGAACAACCCGGTGGCGGACTACTTCAACGACGTCCTCGCGGACACGCTGGTCGAGCACGTCCGCGCCCGGGTGGCGGCGGATCCCGCGGCGCGGCTGCGGATCCTGGAGATCGGCGCGGGTACCGGCGGCACGAGCGCGGTCCTGTTCCGGCGGCTGGCGCCGTGGCGGGACAACATCGAAACGTATTGCTACACCGACCTTTCCAAGGCGTTCCTGCTGCACGCGCGCCGGGCTTACGGCGACATCGCGCCTTACCTGGACCCGCGGATCGTCGACATCGAGAAGCCCTTGGACGAGGGGTTCGGCGGCTTCGACGTCGCGGTCGCGACGAACGTGCTGCACGCGACGCGCAACATCCGCGCCACGCTGACCAACACGAAGGCCGCCTTGCGCGCGAACGGCGTCCTGCTGCTGAACGAGCTGAGCGACAACGTGTTCTTCAGCCACCTCACGTTCGGCCTGCTGGACGGCTGGTGGCGCTACGACGACCCGGCGCTGCGCATCTCCGGCTCGCCCGGCCTGACCCCGCGCGACTGGGTGCGAGCCCTGGCGGAGACGGGCTTCCGGCCGGCGTTCATCGCCGCGGAAGGTGCCGACGACCTGGGCCAGCAGGTGTTCGTGGCCGAGAGCGACGGCCTGGTGCGGCAGCCGGTCCGGGCCGGTGGGCCTGCCTTCTCGCAGGTCGCCGACGAACCCGTCCCGGTCGCCGTCACGCCTGCTCCCGCTCCCGCTCCTGTCACGGCGAGCCCGGATCGGGAGAGCGACCTGCTGGAGCGGGCGCGTGACCACTTCCGTGCGCTCGTCGCGGACGTGCTGCAACTGCCGGTCGCTTCGGTGCGCGCCGACGTGACGTTCGACCGGTACGGCATCGACTCGATCCTCGTGGTCCAGCTGACCGAAGCGGTGCGCAAGGACCTCGACAACGTCGGCAGCACGCTGTTCTTCGAGGTCCGCACGATCGACGGGCTCGCTCGCCACTTCGCCGAGACCCAGCCGGACGCGCTCGCCGCGCTGGTCGGCTTCGCCGCGGCGAAGGAGCCCGAGGTGCCGGAAGCCGCCGTCACGCGGGTCGTGGAATCCGCGCCCGCTCCGGTCGTCGAATCCGTGCCCCCGGCCCGTGCGGACGAAGAGATCCCCATCGCCATCATCGGGATGGCCGGGCGCTACCCGGGCGCACGGGACCTCACCGAGTTCTGGGCCAACCTGCTCGCCGGCACCGACTCCGTCACCGAGATCCCCGGCGACCGCTGGGACCACGACCGCTACTACGACTCGCGCCGCGGCGCCCCCGGCAAGACCTACGCCAAGTGGGGTGGCTTCCTCGACGGCGTCGACGAGTTCGACCCCCTGTTCTTCGGCATCTCGCCGGGCGCCGCGTCCACAATGGACCCTCAGGAACGGCTGTTCCTCGAGTCCGCCTACGAAACGCTGCAGGACGCCGGGCACACGCGTGACTCGCTGCGGGCCGCCGCTCGGGCGCGTGTCGGCGAAGACGCCGGTGACGTCGGGGTGTTCGCCGGGGCGATGTACACCGAGTACCAGCTCTACGGCGCCGAACAAGCGGTGCGCGGGGAACCGGTCGTGGTGCCGGGGAGTCTCGCGTCGATCGCGAACCGCGTCTCGTACTTCTTCGACGCGAGCGGCCCGAGCATCGCCGTCGACACCATGTGCGCGTCCGCGCTGTCCGCGATCCACCTCGCCTGCGCCGCGCTGCGGCGCGGGGAGTGCGGTGCGGCGCTGGCCGGCGGCGTCAACCTGTCGCTGCACCCGAGCAAGTACCTGATGATCGGGCAGACCCAGTTCGCCGCGAGCGACGGCCGGTGCCGCAGCTTCGGCGAAGGCGGCGACGGCTATGTGCCCGGCGAGGGCGTCGGCACCGTGCTGCTGCGCCCGCTCGCCGACGCGGAGGCCGACGGCGACCGCGTCCTCGGCGTCATCCGGGGAAGTGCCGTCAACCACGGCGGCCACACCCACGGCTTCACCGTGCCGAACCCGCGGGCGCAGGGCGCGGTGATCCGGCAGGTCTACCGGAAGTCCGGGGTGGACCCGCGGCGCGTCGGCTACGTCGAGGCGCACGGCACCGGCACCCCGCTCGGCGACCCGATCGAGATCGCCGGCCTGACGTCGGCGTTCGGCGAGTTCACCGACGCCCGGCAGTTCTGCGCGCTCGGCTCGGTCAAGTCGAACATCGGCCACCTGGAAGCGGCGGCCGGGATCGCCGGGCTGAGCAAGGTGCTGCTGCAGATGCGGCACGGCACGTTCGCGCCGTCGCTGCACGCCGGGCAGGTCAACCCGGAGATCGACTTCGGCGCCACGCCGTTCGTGCTGCAGCGCGACGCCGCGCCGTGGCCCCGCGACGGCGGTGTGCCGCGTGCCGGGGTGGTCTCGGCGTTCGGCGCCGGCGGCGCCAACGCCCACCTGCTCGTGGAGGAGTACATCGTGCCCGAACGCGCGCAAGAACCGGCCGCGGCGCAGGCCGTGGTGCTGTCGGCGCTGGACGAGGACCGGCTGCGCGAGTCCGCGGCCCGCCTGCGCGACGACCTGAGCACGCGGACCGACGCCGACCTGGCCGGCATCGCCTACACCCTCCAGGTCGGCCGCGAGCCGATGCCGGCCCGCTTCGCCACGGTGGCCGGCTCGACCGAGGCCCTGGCGGCCGCACTGGACGCCTACGTCCGCGGTGCGGACCTGCCCCCGGACACGTTCGCGGGCACCGGGCTGTCGGGCACGCTGGCGGCACTGGCCGCGGACGACGACTTCCAGGAGACCCTGGTCCGCTGGGGCGCGCGCGGCAAGCTGGCCCCGCTCGCCGAGGCCTGGGCAAGCGGCGTCGAGGTGGACTGGTCCCGCCTGCACTCCGACGGCCCGCGCCCGCGCCGGGTGGGCTTGCCGGCGTACCCGTTCGCCCGGGAGCGGTACTGGTACACGGATGTGGTGCCGGGGAGCCAGAAGCGCGCCGGCGCCGCGCCCGGTAGCTCGACGACGGTTGCGGCATCGGCCGGGCCCGCGAGTTCCGCGAAGCAGACTGAGCCCGGTGCCCCCGCGGCGGTTGCGACCCAAGCCGCGTTTCCCTCGCCTGTCGCAGCTGAGGTGCCGGTTCTGCCTGCGGCCACGGCGCCGGCAAGGCCGACCGCGCCTGCGGTGACCTCGGTTCCCGCGGTGCGCGAAGCTACCGCACCCGTGCCTGCCGCTCCGGCACCGCCCGCCACGGCGCAGGTCTCCGGTGCCGCCGCGGGTGCCGACCTTCCCGCCGGGGACCTCACCGTCTGCCCGGTCTGGGAGCCGCACCGGCCCGACGAGGTCTCCTCCGGTGGCGCCGTGCTCGCGCTCGGGCTGTCCGCCGCCGACGTCGAGGCGATCCGGGCCGCCGGGACCGAAGTGGTCACCGAGGACGACGGCGTGATCGGCCGGGTCGTCGTGGAGGTCTCGACCCGAACCCGCACCACCGCGGCCGAGCGCGTCGAAGAACACCGTACGGCGACCCGGCAGCTGTTCCGCGTCCTCAACCAGCTGCAGGCCCGCCACGGCGACCGTGACTTCGAGCTGACCCTCGTCACCCGCGACGCCTTCACCCGGGACCCGGTCCAGGCCGGCCTGCACGGGCTCGTCGGCGGGCTCGCCAAGGAGCAGCCGCGGTGGCGCGTCAGGGCCGTCGACCTCGCGGCGGACGAGCCGTTCCCGGCGGCGGAGGTGTTCGGGCTGCCCGCCGACCGCCGCGCCCATCCCTTCCGGCGCACCGGTGGCCAGTGGCTGCGTCGCCGGCTCGTGCCGGTCGAGCAGGCCGCCACGACCGCCGCGTTCCGCCGCGGCGGGGTGTACGTCCTCACCGGTGGCGCCGGGGACCTCGGCGTCGTGCTCAGCGAGTACCTGGCCCGCACCTACGACGCCCGGCTCGTCTGGGTCGGCCGCCGTCCCGAGGACGACGGGATCCGCGCTCGGCGCCAGGGGAGCAACGCGGAGTACCTGCGGGCCGACGTCGCCGATCCGGCCGAGCTGCGGGACGTCCGTGCCGAAGTCCTCCGTCGCCACGGCCGGATCGACGGCGTCGTCCACCTGGCCATGACGTTCAGCCACACCCCGCTGGCGCAGCTGAGCGAGCCGGCTCTCGAAGCGACGCTCAAGTCCAAAGTGGACCCGTGCGTGCACTTCGCCGACGTCTTCGCCGGGGACGACCTCGACTTCGTGCTGCTGGTGTCGTCGCTGGTCAGCTTCATCCGCAACGCCGAGCAGGCGCACTACGCCGCGGCCTGCGCCTACGTGGACGCGGCCGCCGACGGCCTCCGCGACGCCCTCGGCTGCCGCGTGAAGACCGTCAACTGGGGCTACTGGGGCAACGTCACCGACGACCTCCTCGACGGCATGGCGGCCCTCGGCCTCGCCCCGATCGAGCCCGCCGCCGCGATGGCCGCCGTCGAGGGGCTGCTCGCCGGGCCGCTCGACCAGATCGGGTTCCTGCGGCTCGGCCGGCCGCTGCCGGTCGAAGGGGTGCTCACCGGCGAGACCGCCGTGGTGCGGCTCCCGGCGGCAGCGACACCGGCCGAACCGGTCACGCCGGAGCTGCCCGCCGCGCTCGCCACCTACCAGGCCGGCCCGGTGCCCGCCGAGCTCGACGCCGCCCTGGCCCGCTGGGTCGCCGCCGAACTGCGGGAGGCCGGGCTCACCGGCGCCGGCGAGCGGTTCGCCGCCTGGCTGCCGCCGATGCTGCGGGTGCTCACCGGCCACGGCCTGATCGACGCCGGCCAGTGGATCCCGGGACCGGACGCCGCGACCTGCCGTGCCGGGTGGCAGCGCGACGCGGAACGCTGGGCCGCGGCCAACCCCGACCTGCGCACGCCCCTCGACCTGCTCGGCCGGACCGTCCCCGCCCTGCCCGCCGTGCTGCGCGGTGACGTCCTCGCCACCGACGTCCTCTTCCCCAACGGCTCCTTCGCGCTGGTCGAGGGCGTCTACCGGGACAACCGCGTCGCCGATCACTTCAACGCCGTGCTGGCCGAACACGTCGCCGGCTTCCTGCGGGCGCGCCTCGCCGCCGAGCCCGGTGCGCGGCTGCGCGTCCTCGAGGTCGGCGCGGGCACCGGCGGCACCACGCGGGTGGTCCTCGACCGGCTCACCCGCGCCGGGCTGCCGCTCGCCGAGTACTGCTTCACCGACGTCTCGCGCGCCTTCCTGCACCGCGCCGAAGACGCCTTCGACCACGACTTCCTGACCTACCAGGTCTTCGACGTCGCCGAGCCGCCGCACGGGCAGGGCCTCGACACCGGCGCGTTCGACGTCGTCATCGCGGCCAACGTCCTGCACACCACCGCCGACGTCCGCGCGACGCTGCGCAGCGTGAAGGCCCTGCTGCGCGGCAACGGGCTGCTGGCGCTCAACGAGATCAGCGGGTTCTACCTCGTCAACCACTTGACGTTCGGCCTGCTCGACGGCTGGTGGACGCACACCGACGCCGAGCTGCGCGTGCCCGGCAGCCCGGCGTTGTCCCCGGCCGGCTGGGCCGCGGTGCTGGCGCAGGAGGGCTTCACCGGCGTCACGAACCCGGCGTCCGACGCCGAGCCGCTCGGGCAGCAGATCGTCGTCGCCCACAGCGACGGCGTCGCCCGCGGGCCGCGCGTGGTCGAGGCACCTGCGCCGACGGAAGAACCGGCGCCCGTAGGGGAAACCACGTCGATCGCCGCCGTGGTCCTCGAGAAGCTCGCCGACGCGCTGCGGATGGCCGAGAGCGCGATCGACCCGGCCCGGGCGTTCGCCGACTACGGCCTCGACTCGATCGTCGGCGCGGGGTTCGTCCAGCAGCTCAACGAGTCCCTCGGCCTCGACCTGCTCACCACGGTGATCTTCGACCACCGCAGCGTCGAACTGCTCGCCGCGCACATCGCCGAAACCCACCAGCCGACCGTGCCCGCCGCGGCACCGGCACCGGAAGCGCCGGAGACAGACCCGATCGCCATCGTCGGCATCAGCGGCCGGTTCGCGCAGTCACCCGACCTCGACGCGCTCTGGCAGCACCTCGCCGACGGCGACGACCTGGTCGGCCCGATCGAGCGCTGGGACGTCTCCGGTCCCGAGTGGACGGACGTCGCCTGCCGGGAAGGCAGCTTCCTCGACGGCATCGACGAGTTCGACGCCCGCTTCTTCAAGATGTCCGGGCGTGAGGCCGCCTACACCGATCCCCAGCAGCGGCTGTTCCTCGAAGAGGCGTGGACGGCTCTGGAGAACGCCGGGTACGTCGGCACCGCGCTCGACGACAAGCGCGCGGGCGTCTACGTCGGCTGCACCGGCGGCGACTACACCGCCTGGTTCGACGAGCGGCCGCCCGCACAGGCGGCCTGGGGCAACGCGCCCTCGATCGTGCCCGCCCGGGTCGCCTACCACCTGAACCTGCGCGGGCCCGCGATCGCCGTCGACACGGCCTGCTCCAGCTCGATGGTCGCGATCCACCTCGCGTGCCAGGGGCTGTGGAGCGGCGAGACGGACCTCGCCGTCGCCGGCGGTGTCGCCGTGCAGACCACACCGAAGACCTACCTGACGGCCGGCCGCGCGGGGATGCTGTCCCCGACGGGCCGCTGCCACACCTTCGACGCGGCCGCCGACGGGTTCGTCCCCGGTGAGGGCGTCGGCGTCGTCGTGCTCCGGCGGCTCTCCGACGCGCTCGCCGACGGCGACCACGTCCACGCCGTCATCCGCGGCTCCGGCATCAACCAGGACGGCGCGACCAACGGGATCACCGCCCCCAGCGCGACGTCGCAGGAACGGCTCATCCGCGAGGTCCACGAGCGCTTCGGCGTTGACCCGGCCGAGATCGGCCTGGTCGAGGCACACGGCACCGGCACCAAACTGGGTGACCCGATCGAGACCGCGGCGCTGGTCCGCGCGTTCGGCACCGCCGAAGGTTCGCGTGGCTGCGCCCTCGGCACGGTGAAGACGAACATCGGCCACACCATGTCCGCGGCGGGCGTCGCGGGACTGCTCAAGATCGTCCTCGCCATGCGGCACCGGACGCTCCCGCCGTCGCTGCACCACGCCGAGACCAACCCGGCGATCCGCCTCGGCGGCAGCCCGTTCCACGTCACCACCGAGCTGACGCCGTGGGAGCCGAACGGCCGGGGCAAGCTGGTCGCCGCGACGAGTTCGTTCGGCTTCAGCGGCACCAACGCGCACCTCGTCGTCGAAGAGCCGCCCGCGATCGCGCCGCGCGACGACGACGGCCGCGAGCGGCTGTTCCTGCTGTCCGCGCCCCGCCCCGAAGCGCTTCGGCAACTGGTCGAAGACCTGGCCGGGCACCTGACCGCGCACCCGGACGCGGTGCTCGCCGACGTCGGCTACACCCTCGCGCACGGCCGGGCCCACTTCGCCCAGCGCGTCGCCTTCGCGGCTTCCGATCGTGAGACTTTGCTGCGGCAGCTGGAGAACTGGCTGGCCGACGGGACCGTCCCCGCGGCCACCGAACTGGAGCAGGTCCGGGTGCGGTGGAGCGAAGGCGGGAAGCTCGACGCCGAGTTCACGGGCCGCCGGACGCCGTTGCCGACCTACCCGTTCCAGCGCCGCGCGGCCTGGGCCGGCGGGGTGACCCCGGAGAGCGCCTTGCCCGCCGGACCGAAGGCCCACGAGCCGATCGCCGTCGTCGGGCTGGCGGCGCGGTTCGCCGACAGCCCGGATGCCGAAAGCCTGTGGGCCCACCTCGCCGCCGGCGACGACCTGGTCGGCGACGTCGCCCGCTGGGACCTCGCCGGGAAGCTGGGCCCGAAGGCCGGGCGCCAGTACGGCAGCTTCCTCGACGACCCGGCCCGGTTCGACGCGCTGTTCTTCAGCGTCTCCGGCACCGAGGCGGTGCACACCGACCCGCAGCAGCGCGTCTTCCTCGAAGAGTGCTGGCACGCCCTGGAAGACGCCGGGTACGCGGGGGAACGGCTCACCGACCGCGCGTGCGGCGTCTACGTCGGCGCCTACCCGGGCGACTACCACCAGCTGATCGGCGGCGAGAAGCCCCCGCAGACCATGTGGGGCAACATGGCCTCGGTCATCGCGTCGCGGATCTCCTACCTGCTCGACCTGTCCGGGCCCGCGATCGCCGTCGACTCGGCGTGCTCCAGCTCGCTCGTCGCCATCCACCTGGCGTGCGACAGCCTGCGGCTCGGCACGGTGTCGATGGCCCTGGCCGGCGGCGTGTTCGTTCAGGCGACGCCGCGGCTCTACGAGTACTCGTCCACCGCGAAGATGCTGTCGCCGACCGGGCGGTGCCGCACCTTCGACGCGGCCGCCGACGGCATGGTGCCCGGCGAGGGCGCCGGGGTCCTGGTGCTCAAGCGGCTGTCCGACGCGGTCCGCGACGGCGACCACGTCTACGGCGTCATCAGCGCCTCCGGCGTCAACCAGGACGGCGCCACCAACGGCATCACCGCGCCGAGCGCCCAGGCGCAGGAGGACCTGGTCCGCCAGGTCCACCGCGACGCGGGCGTGCGCCCGGGCGGCGTCCAGCTGATCGAGGCCCACGGCACCGGCACCCCGCTCGGCGACCCGATCGAGTTCGGCGCCCTCGCCGAGGCGTTCACCGGCGCGCCCGCGGGTGGGTGCGCGCTCGGGTCGATCAAGACGAACGTCGGGCACACGCAGTTCACCGCGGGCGTCGCCGGCACGATCAAGGCACTGCTCGCGCTGCACCACCGGCAGGTGCCGCCGTCACTGCACTTCGACCGGGCCAACCCGGCGATTCCCCTGGCGGACAGCGCCTTCTACGTGCCGACCGCGGTGCGCGAGTGGCCGTCGCCGGAGTCCGGGCCGCGCCGTGCGGGCGTGAGCTCGTTCGGCGCCAGCGGGACCAACGCGCACCTCGTCGTCGAGGAGGCGTCGGGGGCCGACGTGACGCACACGGCGCGGGACGAATGGCTGGTCGTGCTGTCCGCTCAGGACGAGACGGCGTTGCGCAGTCACGTCGAGCGCGTGCTCGCCCACGCCGAATCGCACGACGTCGACCTCGGCGACGCCGCTTACACCCTCGCCGTCGGCCGCCGTCCGGAGAACCTGCGGTGGGCCTGCGTCGCGCCGGACCGGGCCGCGTGGCTCGACGCCATGCGGGCCTGGCTGCGCGACGGCCGGGCGGACTCGGTCGTCACCGGTTCGGTGCCCGACGAGCTGCCCGAAATGTCCTCAGTGGACGGTCTGACGCCGACCGAGGTGGCCGCGCGGTATGTACGGGGCGAGATCCCGTCGCTGGGCGGGTTGTTCGGTGACGGGTTCCGGGTGGTGCCGCTGCCCGGCTACCCGTTCGGCGGGGAGCGGTACTGGATCGGCGCGCCGCCGGCCACGACTGTCCACAAGGGATCCGAAGGCTACGTCGTCGAGCTGACCGGGCGTGAGTTCTTCCTGGACCACCACCGGGTGTCCGGGACGCCGGTGCTGCCGGGCGTCGCGTACCTGGAGCTGGCGCGGGCCGCCGCGGAGGCCGAAGGGTTCGGCCGGACCGGGGTGACGGTGCGCAACGTCGTCTGGACGCGCCCGGCGCGGATCACGGGTCCGACGACCGCCGTGGTCGCGCTGGACGAGCAGGACGGCGGTCTCGCCTACCGGATCACGACGACCACCGGTGGCGAGACGCAGACGCACGGCCAGGGGCGCGTCGAGCCGACCGTCGCGGCGCCGCCGCCGAAGGTGGACATCGCCGCGCTGCGGGCGAAGTGCACGCGCCGCACGCTCGACCGCGCCGCCTGCTACGCCCTGTACGAGGGCACGGAGATGGGCCTCGGCCCGGCGATGCGCGGCATCGAGCAGCTGGAGATCGGCGACGGCCTGATCGTCGCCCGCCTCCGCCGTCCCGCCGCGGCCGGCGACGGCTTCACCGTCCACCCGGCGATGCTCGACTCCGCGTTGCAGTCGACGCTCGGCCTCGCCCTGGCGGAGGGCGCGGACGAGGTGTCGGCCGCGCTGCCGTTCGCGCTGACGGAGGTTCGCGTGCACGCCGCGACGCCGATGGCGGGCTGGGCGGTGATCCGCCCGTCGGCCAACGACCGCCCGGGCACCGTCCGGCGGCTGGACATCGACCTGTGCGACGAGACGGGCGAGGTCTGCGTACGGCTGCTCGGCTTCACGTTCCGCGAGCTGCCCGCGCCGGAGAAGCAGGAGCCCGCACCCGTCGATGACCAGGTGACCCCGGCCGGACCCACCGCCGAGACGGGCGAGCTGGTGCTGGCCCGCCCCACCTGGCACCCGGCCGCGCCCGTCGCCGGCGCGCCGCGGTTCGTCCGGCACGAGGTGCTGCTCGCCGGGCTCGGCCCGGTCGACCTCACCGACCTCGACGCCACCTGCACCGTCCTGCCCGGCGGCCCCGACCTCGCCACCGCCTTCACCCGGCGGGCCGAGCAGCTGCTCACGCACCTCCAGGACGCCGTCGTCGCGAGCCGGGAGGGACGGGTGCTGCTGCAGGTCGTCGTGCCGGCGGGGTCGCCCGATCTCGCACTGGCCGGGCTGCTGCGGACCGCCCGCTACGAGCACCCGAAGCTGGTCACCCAGCTCGTGGTCGCCGGGCCGACGGGGCTCGCCGACCGCCTGCGCCGGGAAGCCCGGGCCGACGACGTCGTCATCCGCGAGGTGGCCGGACGTCGTGAGGTCCCGCAGTGGACACCGCTCGCCGACGCCCCCGCGGTGCGGCCCTGGCGCGACGGCGGCGTCTACCTGATCACGGGCGGCGCCGGTGGGCTCGGGCGAGTGTTCGCCCAGGAGATCGCCGCCGGTGTGGCCGACCCCACGATCGTCCTTTGTGGACGCTCGGCGCACGGGCCCGGGAACTACCGGCAGCTGGACGTCACGGACCGGGCCGCCGTTGAGCGGTGTGTCCAGGACGTCGTCGCCGAACACGGACGCCTCGACGGTGTCCTGCACAGCGCCGGCGTGCTGCGGGACGGCTACCTCGTCAAGAAGGACGTCGCCGACCTGCGGGCCGTCCTCGCCGCGAAGGTCGCGGGGTTCGTCAACCTCGACGAGGCCACCGCCGGGCTGGACCTCGACTTCTTCATCGGCTTCTCGTCACTGTCGGCGTCGGGGAACCCGGGCCAGGCCGACTACGCCGCGGCCAACGCCTTCCTCGACGAATACGCGGCTCTTCGCGAGAAGCGCGTCGCCGCGGGGGAGCGGCACGGGCGGACGCTCAGCGTCGGCTGGCCGCTGTGGGCCGACGGCGGGATGCGCGTCGACGCCGCGACCGAGCGGTCCATGCGGGACACCGTCGGCATCCTGCCGATGCCCGCCGCGGCCGGCGTCGAAGCCCTGCACCGGGCCTACGGCAGCGGCGAACCCCACGTCCTCGTGACGTACGGCGACCGGGCGCGGATCGGGGAAACCCTGCTGCGCCCCGAAACGGAGGTGACCACCATGCCCGACAGCCTGGTGACGCTGCTGGCCGACCGCGTGTCGCGCCTGCTCGACGTCCCCGCCGACGAGATCGAGGGCGGGGTCGACCTGAGCGAGTACGGCTTCGACTCGATCTCCCTCGTCGACTACGTCGGTCTGCTCAACGACGAGTTCGGCCTGACCCTCGTCCCGACGCTGCTCATCGAGTACCCGACCCTCGACGGCCTGGCCGGGTATCTGACGGAGAACCACGGCGACGTCTTCGGCGCGACCCCGGCGCCGGAACCGGCGCCCGAACCTGCGCCCGAACCGGAGCCCGTGCCCGCGCCGGAAGAGCGGCCGGACCTGCTCGCCGAGCTGACGGAACTGACGGCGAACGTCCTGCGCCTGCCGGTGGGACGGATCGAGGGCGGCCGCGAGCTGAGCAAGTACGGCGTCGACTCCCTGTCGCTCACCGAGCTGATCTCGGAGATCAACGCGCGGTACGGCCTGGCGCTCGACCCGACGCTGCTGTTCGAGTACCCGACGCTCAACGGCCTGGTCGGCTACCTCCGGGAGCATCACGCGGACCGGGTCGCGCCCAAGCCCGAACCGATGTCCGAGCCGGTCGTCGAGGCACCCGCAGCCCCGAAGACCGAGCCGCGGGAAGGCCCCGAACCGATCGCCGTGATCGGCATGAGCGGCCGGTTTCCGAAGGCCGGCGACATCGCCGAGTTCTGGCGCAACCTCGCCGAGGGCCGGGACTGCATCGGCGAAATCCCCGCCGACCGCTGGGACTGGCGGGAGTGCTTCGGCGACCCGATCACCGAACCCAACACCAGCAACGTCAAGTTCGGCGGGTTCATGGACGGCGTCGGCGACTTCGACCCGCTGTTCTTCGACATCTCGCCGCGCGAGGCCGAGCTGATGGACCCGCAGCAGCGGCTGATGCTGCTCTACGCCTGGAAGGCCCTCGAAGACGCCGGGTACGCGGCCGAATCCGTCGAAGGCAGTGACATGGCCATCGTCGTCGGCACCGCCAGCACCGGTTACCCGACGATGGTCGCGAAGTACTCGCCGGTCGTCGAACCGTACGACGCCACCGGCGCCGCGCCCTGCCTCGGGCCGAACCGGATGAGCTACTTCCTCGGCGTCCACGGCCCGAGCGAGCCCGTCGACACCGCCTGCTCCAGCGCGCTCATCGCCACCCACCGCGCGGTCGGCGCGCTGCAGGACGGCACGTCCGACATGGCCATCGTCGGCGGCGTCAACACGGTCCTCAGCAAGGACCTGCACATCAGCATGAGCAAGGCCGGCATGCTCGCCGAGGACGGCCGGAGCAAGACGTTCTCCGCCGACGCCAACGGGTACGCCCGCGGCGAGGGCGTCGGGATGCTGGTCCTGAAGCGGCTTTCGGCGGCCGAGCGGGACGGTGACCACGTCTACGGCCTGATCCGCGGCACCGCCGAAAACCACGGCGGCCGCGCGAACTCGCTGACCGCGCCGAACCCGAAGGCGCAGGCCGCGGTCATCCGCACGGCCCACCGCAAGGCCGGCGTCGACCCGCGCACCGTCGGCTACATCGAGGCGCACGGCACCGGCACGAAGCTCGGCGACCCCGTCGAGATCAACGGCCTCAAGGAGGCCTTCCGCGACCTGTACGACGGCGCGGACGTCGCGGGCGCGCACTGCGGCATCGGCTCGGTGAAGACCAACATCGGGCACCTCGAGGTCGCCGCCGGTGTCGCGGGCATGATCAAGGTGCTGCTGCAGATGAAGCACCGGACCCTGGTGCGGAGCCTGCACTGCGACACGGTCAACCCGTACGTCAAGCTCGACGGGACGCCGTTCTACCTGGTCCGCGAGCAGCAGCCGTGGCCGGCGCCGGTCGACGACGCCGGGGCCGAGCTGCCGCGACGCGCCGGGGTCAGCTCCTTCGCCTTCGGCGGTGCCAACGCGCACATCGTGCTCGAGGAGTACGTCCCGGCGCCCGTGGACCAGACGCCCGCGGAGCCGCTGCCGATCGTGCTGTCGGCGACCCACCCCGAGGTGTTGCGCACCCTGGCCGAGAACTGGGTCAAGGCGTTGAGGGACGGCACCTACACCGACGCCGACCTCACCTCGATCGCCTACACCTCCCAGATCGGGCGCACGCCGCACGCCGAGCGGCTCGGCTGCGTCGCGGCCACCGTCGAGGACCTCGCGATCGGGCTGGAGTCCTGGCTGCGCGGCGAGCCGGACGGCTCGATCGTCACCGGCCGCGTCACCCGCGACGGCGTCCCCGCGACGCCCGAGGGCACCGACGCGACGGCCGCGATCAGGGCCTGGGTGCGCGGCGCCGACGTCGACTGGAGCCGGTGGCACCCGGACACGCCGCGGCGGATCCCGCTGCCGACCTACCCGTTCCGGCTGAAGCGCTACTGGCTCGACACGAGCACCCCGGTGGGGGCGGGCACCCCGAAGCTGCACCCGCTCGTGCACACCAACACCTCGGACCTGACCGGCCCGCGCTACACCACCCGCCTGACCGGTCGTGAGTTCTTCCTCGCCGACCACAAGGTCCGCAGTGTCCCGGTGCTGCCGGGCGCGGCCTACCTGGAGATGGCCCGGGCCGCGGCGGACCTGGCGGGCGGTGACCGGCCGGTCGTCAGCGCGACCTGGGACCGGCCGCTGCCGGTCGAGCGCGCCACGGACGTCCACATCGGACTGTCGGCCGACGGCGGTGCCCTGTCCTACCGCGTCTTCACCACCGGCCCGGACGGCGAGCCCGTCGTCCACGGCCACGGGGAGCTGACCGCGGCGGACGGCGAAACGCCGGAGCGGCACGACATCCCGGCGCTGCTCGAAGAAACCGGCGGCCGGGTGCTCGACGCGGAAGAGTGCTACGCGCGGTTCGAGCGGCTCGACCTCGGGTACGGTCCCGCGCTGCGGACGATCGAGCGGCTGCACAGCGGCTCGCGGCTCGCGGTGGCGCGGCTCCGGCTGCCCGCCGAGGCCGGCGCGGAGACGTTCGTGCTGCACCCGAGCCTGCTCGACGCGGCGTTCCAGGCCACCCTGGGCCTGTTCGCCGCCGACGGCGCCGAAGCCGTACCCGCCACGCTGCCGCGGTCGGTCGACGCGGTCCGCGTGCTGCGGCCGCTGCCCGCCTCGGCGTGGGCGGTCGTCCGGTTCAGCGAGGGCGGGGCGGTGCCCGGCGAATACGTCCTCGACGTCGACCTGTGCGACGACGACGGCGAGATCTGCGCCCGCCTGCGCGGGTTCCGCGTCCGGTCCCTCGATCCCGAGCCGGTCGATCCCGGCGACGAGTTCCTGGCCCAGCTGATCGAGGCGGCCGGTGACGGCGCGATCAGCCTGGCCGACTTCGAACGGAGCCTGACGTGAAAGCGGTGATCTTCCCCGGCCAGGGCGCCCAGGTGAAGGGCATGGGCCGCGAGCTGTTCGACGCCTACCCGGAGCAGGCCGACCAGGCCTCGGACCTGCTCGGCTACTCGATCCGCGAGCTGTGCCTCGACGATCCCCGGCGCGAGCTGAACCGCACGGAGTTCACCCAGCCCGCGCTGTTCGTGGTCGGCGCGCTGGCCCACCGGCAGTGGCGCGAGCAGCATCCCGAAGTGCCCGCGTTCTACGCCGGGCACAGCCTCGGCGAGTACTGCGCGCTGCACGCCGCCGGCGCGTTCGACTTCGCGACGGGCCTGCGGCTCGTCCGGCGCCGGGGCGAGCTGATGGCCCGGGCCGAGGGCGGCGGCATGATCGCCGTCACCGGCCTCGACCGCGACCAGGTCACGGCGCTGGTGCGCGAAGGCGAGTTCTGCACCCTGTCGGTGGCGAACGACAACTCGCCCCAGCAGTGCGTCGTCTCGGGGGACGCCGAGTCGATCGACGAGCTGGGCGCGTTCCTTCAGGACCGGGGCGTCCGCTGGGTCCGGCTGCGCGTGTCCGGCGGCTTCCACTCCGCGCTGATGCGGCCGGCCCAGCAGGAGTTCCGACGCTTCCTCGACGCCTTCGACCTCGGCACGCCGGACGTGCCGGTGATCGCCAACGCCACGGCGCGGCCCTACTCGGCCGGCACCACCGCCGGGGTGCTCACCGACCAGATCGTGCAGCCGGTGCGCTGGACCGAAACCGTGCGGCACCTGCTCGACGCGGGCGTCACGGACTTCGTCGAGCTGGGCGGCACGGTGCTGACCAAGCTCGTCGAGCAGACGCGGGCCGCGTCCCGGGCGCCGGTGCTCCGGCCCCAGGACCTCGGCAGCGCCGCTTTCCGTGAGCGACACGGCCTTCGCTTCGCCTACGTCGCCGGCGGGATGTACCGCGGGATCGCGTCACCGGAACTGGTCATCCGGCTGGGCCGCGCGGGGATGCTCGGCTTCCTCGGCACCGGCGGCAGTGAGCCGGCCGAGATCGAGCGTGGGATCAAGGAGATCCAGGCCGCCCTGGCCGAGGACCAGCCCTACGGCGTCAACTTCATCGCGAACCACGACGATCCCGCCGCCGAGGAGGGCGTGGTCGACGTCCTGCTGCGGCACGGCGTCCGGCTGGTCGAGGCGTCGGCGTTCATCCAGATGACGCCCGCGCTCGTGCGTTACCGCGTCACGGGCCTGCGCCGCGGGCCCGGCGGCGAGCCGGTGTGCGAGCACCGCGTGCTGGCGAAGGTGTCCCGTCCCGAGGTCGCGGCCGCTTTCTTGGCGCCGCCGCCGGCCGCGGTCCTGGACCGGCTTCGCAAGGACGGCGTGATCACCGCCGAGCAGGCCGAGCTGGCCCGGCGCGTACCGATGAGCCACGACGTCACCGTCGAGGCCGACTCCGGCGGGCACACCGACGGCGGCATCCCGACGGTGCTGCTGCCCTCGCTGCTCGAACTGCGCCGCCGCGCGCAGGCCGAGCACGGCTACGCCGAGCCGGTCTGCATGGGCCTGGCCGGCGGGATCGGCACGCCCGCCGCCGTCGCGGCCGCGTTCGTGCTCGGCGCCGACTACGTCCTCACCGGCTCGGTCAACCAGTGCACCGCCGAGGCCGCGACCAGCGACGTCGTCAAGGACATGCTGCAGGACATCGACGTGCAGGACACCGACTACGCGCCGGCCGGTGACATGTTCGAGCTCGGCAGCCGGGTCCAGGTGCTGCGCAAGGGCGTGTTCTTCCCGTCGCGGGGCAACAAGCTCCACGCGCTCTACAGCCACCACGACGGCATCGACGACCTGCCCGCGAAGACCCGGGCGCAGCTGGAGCGCACCTACTTCCGCAAGCCCCTGGACGACGTCTGGGCCGACGTCGTGGCGCACCTGCGCGCGAGCGGCCGCGCGGAGCTGGTGGAGCGCGCCGAAAAGCAGCCGAAGCAGAAGATGGCGCTGATCTTCCGGCGCTACTTCGGTTACAGCGCGCGGATCGCGCTGGAAGGCAGCCGCGAAGACAAGGTCAACTACCAGGTCCACACCGGACCGGCCCTGGGTTCCTTCAACCAGTGGGTGAAGGGCACCCCGCACGAGTCCTGGCGGAACCGGCACGTCGACGAGATCGGCCTGCTGCTGCTGGACGGCGCCGCCCAGCACCTCGCGGCGTTCTCACGAGTAGCGAAAGGACAGACGACATGATCACGGAGTTCGACACCTGGGGCGTCCACGAACAGCAGTTCTGGCTGCGCGGCACCACCGCGGACCAGCCGGTCGCCTTCGACGCCGAAAGCGGCATGTGGAACGTCTACGGCCACGCCGAGGCGTCGAAGGTGCTGAGCAACCCGAAGCTGTTCTCCTCCAACATGATGCGGCTGATGGCCGCAGAGATCGGCGCCGACATCGAGGAGGCGTCGGCCGGGGAGCTGCTCTACCTCGACCCGCCGCGCCACACCCGGCTGCGCCGGCTCGTCAACCACGCCTTCACCCCCAAGGTCCTCGCCGACCTCGAACCGCGGATCGCCGGCCTGACCCACGACCTGCTCGACGAGGCGAAGGTGACCGACCGGCTGGAGCTGGTCAGCGCGCTGGCCTACCCGCTGCCGGTCATCGTGATCGCCGAGCTGCTCGGCATCCCGGCGAGCGACCGTGACCTGTTCCGCCGCTGGGCCGAGTCGCTGATCCCGTCGACGTCCACCGAGGACGTCTCGATCGTCGGCCGGTTCGAGGGCCAGGAAGAGGTCACCGAGACGACCCTGCAGCAGCGCAAGGAGTTCGGCGAGTACCTGGCCGAGCACATCGAGGACCGCCGCAAGCACCCGCGCGAGGACCTGCTCAGCGGGCTGGTGCACGCCGAGGTCGAGGGGGAGCAGCTCAGCGACAAGGAGATCGCGACGCTGGCCGACGTCCTGCTGCTGGCCGGGCACGTGACCACGACGATGCTGCTCGGCAACACGATCCTCTGCCTGGACGCGCACCCGGACGAGTTCGCCCGCGTCCGCGCGGACCGCTCGCGCCTGCCCGACGTGATGGAGGAGTCGCTGCGCTACCTCCCGCCGTTCGCCGTGACGTCCCGGGCGACCACGGCCGAGGCCGAGGTCGGCGGCGTGACGATCCCGGCCGACCAGCTCGTGATGGTCTGGCTCGGCGCCGCCAACCGCGACCCGCTGGTCTTCGACGACCCCACGGAGTTCCGCCCGGGCCGCGACCCCAACCCGCACCTGACGTTCTCGCGGGGCATCCACTACTGCATCGGAGCCGGCCTGGCCCGGCTCGAGGGCCGGATCGCGCTGGACATCCTGTTCGACCGGTTCCCGAAGATCACCACGATCCCCGACGAGCCGCCGCGGTTCATCCGCAGCTCGCAGATGCTCAACGCCTTCACGCTGCCCCTCGCCGTCTCGTCGTGACCGGCGATTTGTCCGGATTACCGCCAGGGGCACGTCCGCGGGACCGGAGCGGGAACGGCATTCGTGACCATCGATAGCGCGACGAACGCGAACGGAGCCTGACATGAGCCACCGCGTCGGTTCGGTGACCGAGCTGTACGAGCTGGTCAGCCGGGGAGAGATCGACAAGGCCGAGGCGATGCGCCTGGCCAAGCAGCTGAAGACGGCCAAGCGCGCCGAGCCCGCCGAGGCCGCCGGGCAGCCGGCCGGGGTCGACCGGGACGTGCTGCGGGACCGGGTCTGCGACGTGCTCGCGGACAAGGTCCGGCAGCTGCTGAAGGTGAGCGCCGACGACCTGGACGTCGACGTCGAGCTGAGCGAGTACGGCCTCGACTCGGTCGTCATCAGCCACCTCGTGAGCATGGTCAACGACGCGCTGGGCCTCGACCTCAAGCCCACGGTGGTGTTCGAGCACCCCACCCTGCGCGCGCTGGCCGGCCACATCGCCGTCGACCACGAGACGGGTCTCGCGGACCGCCTCGGAGTGCGTCCCGCGGCTGGCGTGCAGGCGCCCAAGGCGGTCGCCCGACCCCGTCCGGTCCCGGTCGAACGGCCGCGCACCGGGGACCCGGTCGCGATCATCGGGATGAGCGGCCGCTTCCCGCAGGCCGACGACCTCGACGCGTTCTGGCGCAACCTCTCCGAGGGGCGCGACTGCGTCAGCGAAGTGCCGGCCGACCGCTGGGACTGGCGCGAGCTGTACGGCGACCCGTTCGACGAGGCCGGCCGCACCACCGTCAAGTGGGGCGGGTTCATCGACGGCGTCGCCGACTTCGACCCCGAGTTCTTCGGCATCGCACCCCGCGAAGCGGCGCTGATGGACCCCCAGCACCGGCTGCTGATGCTGCACACGTGGAAGGCCCTGGAGGACGCCGGGTACGCGGCGGACGCCCTGGCCGGCACCGATCTCGGCATCATCGTGGGCACCGCGACCACCGGGTACCACCGCCTGATCGACGCGCACGCCCGTGGCGGCGACGGCGTCGCGGCCACCGCCACGGTGCCGTCCATCGGCCCGAACCGGATGAGCTTCTTCCTCGACGTCCACGGCCCGAGCGAGCCGGTCGAGACGGCCTGCTCCAGCTCCCTGGTCGCGCTGCACCGCGCGGTGTCCGCCCTGGACCGGGAGGAGTGCTCGCTCGCCGTCGCCGGCGGCGTCAACACCGTGCTCGTCCCGGACGGCCACATCAGCTTCGGCCGCGCCGGCATGCTCAGCGAGGACGGCCGGAGCAAGACGTTCTCCGCCGACGCCGACGGCTACGCCCGCGGCGAGGGCGTCGGCATGCTGGTGCTGAAGAAGCTCTCGGCGGCCGAGCGCGACGGCGACCACATCCACGGCGTCATCCGCGCGACGGCCGTCAACCACGGCGGCCGCGCCAACTCGCTCACCGCGCCGAACCCCAGGGCCCAGGCGTCGGTGATCCGCGACGCCCACCGCCGCGCCGGCGTCGACCCGCGCACCATCGGCTACATCGAGGCGCACGGCACGGGCACGAAACTCGGCGACCCCGTCGAGGTCAACGGCCTCAAGGACGCCTTCCGTGAGCTCTACGACGGCGCCGACGTCACCGGCGCCCACTGCGGGATCGGCTCGGTCAAGACCAACATCGGGCACACCGAGCTGTCCGCCGGGGTCGCCGGCGTGCTCAAGGTGCTGCTGCAGCTGCGTCACCGCACGCTGGTCGAGAGCCTGCACTGCGACACGGTGAACCCGTACGTCGAGCTGGCCGGCAGCCCGTTCTTCCTGGTGCGCGAACGGCAGCCCTGGGCCGCGCCGGTCGACGCCGACGGCGCCGAGCTGCCGCGCCGGGCCGGCGTCAGCTCGTTCGGCTTCGGCGGCGCGAACGCGCACGTCGTGCTGGAGGAGTACCGCCCGCCCGCGCCGGCCGGTGCGGCGGCGGGACCGTTCGCCATCGTGCTGTCGGCCCGCGAGCCCGAGACGCTGGTGACCCGCGCGCGGCAGCTGCTCGCCTGGACCGACGGCCGCGGCGACGACGACCTGGCGAGCGTGGCCTACACGCTGCAGGTCGGCCGGGTCGCGATGCCGGAGCGGCTGGCGTTCACCGTCGAGACGCTCGACGACCTGCGCGACGCGCTGCGGGCGTTCGTCGCCGGGGAATCGCGCGGCGACCTGCATCGCGGCCGGCCGCAGCCGAACGCCGCGTGGCGCGTGCTCGCCGGCGACGAGGACATCGCCGCCGCGATGGACACCTGGGTCGCCAAGGGCAAGCTGCCGCGCCTGCTGGAACTGTGGGCCGCCGGGTTCGACTTCGACTGGCGGCGCCTGCACGGCGACACCCCGCCGCGTCGCCTCCCGCTGCCGACGTACCCGTTCAACCTGCGCCGCTTCTGGATCGCCGACCGAGCCGACCGAGCCGTCCGCGCCCCCCGAGACGCCCGCAACCCCGCCCCGCCACGCGAGCGTGTCCTGGACGGCAGCGAGTACTACCTGCGTGACCACTGCCTGCGCGGCGTCCCGGTGCTGCCCGCCGTCGCCTACCTGGAACTGGCGCGCGACGCGCTCGACGCCGAGACCGGCGTCCGGATCAGCGACGTCCGCTGGCTGCGGCCGATCGAGGTCACCGAGCCGCGCCGCGTCGAGGTCCGGCTCGACCCGGCGGATCACGCCGGGCGCCGCGCGTTCGAGGTGCACGTCGACGGCGACGCGGCGGTCTACGCCCAAGGCACCGGCGAGATCGCCGCCCTGACCCCGGAAACCCTTGCGGTGGAACAACTCCGTGACGGCTGCACGCACAGTCTGGACGCGGCCGGGTTCTACCGGACCTACGAGCGCATCGGGATGGACTACGGCCCCGCGCTGCGCGCCGTCCGTTCCCTGCACTACGACGACGGCATCGCCGTGGCCCGACTGAGCCTGCCGCGCGAGGCCGAGTCGCCGCTCGTGCTCAACCCCAGCCTGCTCGATGGCGCGCTCCAAGCCGTCCTGGGCGTCTGGCTGGGCGAGGACGATGGCACGGCGGCCCAGCTCGCGCTGCCGTTCGCCGTGCGGGAGGTCCAGGTGCACGCCCCGACCCCCGCGGACGGCTGGGTCGTCATCCGCAGTCACCCCGACGACCGCGGCGGCGACGTCCGCCGGCTGGACGTCGACGTGTGCGACGCCGACGGCCGCGTCTGTGTCCGCTTGCTGGGCTTCAGCACGCGAACCCTGCCGCCGGCCACGAACACGGAAACCCGCCTGATGACGCCGGTGTGGGACGCGGTCGCCGTCGACCCGGCCCCGCTCTGGCCCGCCGCCGATGCCCGCGTCGCCCTTGTCGGCGGAACCCCGGACGACCAGGCCGAGTTCCGCCGCCGCTACCCGGACACCACCGTGCTGGACGCCGGCGAGTCACCCGCGGGCTTCGACCACGTCGTGCTGCTGGCGCCCGAGGTCCGGACGGCGTTCCGGCTGCTCAAGGCGGCCACCGGCGACGTCGGCTGGACCATCGTCACCCGGCAGGCCCGCCTGCTGCCCGGCGACACCCGCGTCGACCCGGACGCCGCCGGCCTGCACGGCCTCTTCGGGTCGCTGGCCCAGGAGTACCCGCACTGGCCCGTCCGCGTCGTGGACGTCCCCGCCGGCGCCCCCGTGCCCTGGGACGACGTCCTGACCCTGCCGCCGGAGCCGCAGGGCGCGCTGCTGGCACGGCGCGACGGCGAGTGGTACCGGCAGCGCCTGCTGGAGCTGGCGGCGCCCGTCCCGGCCGGGCCCGCGCACGCGAACCTGCAGCCCGACGACGTCGTCGTGGCCATCGGCGGCGCCGGCGGCATCGGCACCGTCTGGACCGAGCACCTGCTGCGCCGCCACAAGGTGCGCGTCGTGTGGATCGGCCGGCGCCCCTTGGACGCCGGCATCGAAGCCCGCCGCAGCGCACTCGCGGCCCACGGTCCCAAACCGGACTACATCCAGGCCGACGCCACCGACCCGGCGGCGTTGCGCCGGGCCCGCGACGAGATCGTCCGCCGCCACGGCCCGGTCCGCGGCGTGCTGCACTCCGCCATCGTGCTCGGCGACCAGAGCCTGGCCCGGATGGACGAAGAGCGCTTCGCCGCCACCTACGCGGCCAAGGCCGACGTCGCCGTCACCATCGCCGACGTCTTCGCCGGCGAGCCCCTCGACTTCGTAGTGTTCTTCTCGTCGCTGCAGTCCTTCCTCACCTCGCCCGGTCAGGCCAACTACGCCGCCGGCTGCACCTTCGCCGACGCCTACGCCGAGCACCTCGGCACCCGGCTCGACTGCCCGGTGAAGGTCGTCAACTGGGGTTACTGGGGCGGGGTCGGCGTGGTCGCCGACGACGCCCACCGCGAGCGGATGGCCCGATCCGGCGTGGCGTCGATCGAACCGGCCGAAGGCATGGCCACCTACGACACGCTCATGGGTTCCCGGCACTCGCAGCTGGCGTTGCTGAAGGCGACCTACGCGCTCGAAGACGACGTGGTCGAGCAGCTCGAACCCCGGACCCCGGCCCTGATCGCGTCCCTGCGTGACGGCCGTCCGGACCGCACCGACGAGGTCGCCCGGCTCCGCGAGAAGATCGACGGCCACAACGAGAAACTGGACGCCGCCCTGGTGCCGGTCCTGTGGACCGTGCTGCGCTCCCTCGGCCTGTTCGAGGACGGCCGCGCGGCCACCTCCGGGGAATGGCGGTCCCGCGGTGGGATCGCCGACGAGTACGACCGCTGGTTCCGGCACACCCTCGACGTCCTGACCGGCACCGGCCACCTGCGCCACGATGACGGCCGCTACTCGGCCGATCCGGCCGCGCAGACCGATATCGCCGAGTGGGACCGGCACCGCGACGGCTGGCTGGCCGAGGCGTCCACCCGGGCCCAGACGACGCTCGTCGACACCGCACTGGGCGCGCTGGCCGACATCCTCACCGGCCGCCGCCCGGCCACCGACGTGCTGTTCCCGGCGTCGTCGATGGACCTCGTCGAAGGCGTCTACAAGGCCAACCCGGTCGCCGACTACTTCAACGAGGTCCTGGCCGAGACGCTCGCCGGGTACGTGCGCCGCCGTGTCGCCGACGATCCCGGGACGAAGCTGCGCGTCCTGGAGGTCGGCGCGGGGACCGGGGGCACCACCGAAACCGTCTTCCGGCACCTGAAGCCGTGGGCCGACCACATCGAGACCTACTGCTACACCGACATCTCCAAGGCCTTCCTGCTGCACGCCCGGCGTGAGTTCGCCGCGCCCTTCCTCGACACGCAGCTGTTCGACGTCGAGGCGCCCCTGGCGGGACAGCCGATCCCGGCCGGCGGCTTCGACGTCGCCATCGCCACCAACGTCCTGCACGCCACCCGCGACATCCGGACCACGCTGCGGAACACCAAGGCGACCTTGCGCGCCCACGGGATCCTGCTGCTCAACGAGCTGAGCGGCGGCAGCCTGTTCAGCCACCTCACCTTCGGCCTCCTCGACGGCTGGTGGCGCTACGACGACCCCGCGCCGCGCGTGCCCGGCACACCCACGCTAGCCCCCGCCACCTGGCAGCGGCTGCTGACCGAAACGGGCTTCCGCGGCGCGTTCCCCGCCGCCGACGGGGCCGACGACCTCGGCCAGCAGGTGATCGTCGCCGAGAGCGACGGCGCCGTCCGTCAACCGCGGCAGGCTACCCCGCCCGCGGCCAAGTCCACTGTGGACAAAGCCGGGGAGAACGGGGCCGGCCGCGTCGCCGAGCTGATGGCCGAAGTGCTGGAGATCGACGCCGGACAGCTCGACCCGGACGTGCCCCTGCGGCGCTACGGCTTCGACTCGATCTTCATGGCCCAGTTCCTGTCCTCGGTGAAGAAGCACCTCGACGACACGATGACCCTGGACGTCATCGCCGAGTGCGAAACGCTCAACGACATCATCGCCCGTGTCGGCACGTCGGCGAAGCCCGCCGAGACGGCGGACGCCCCCGAGCTGATCCGGATGAACCGCGGCGGCGAAGGCCGGCCGGTCTTCTGGATCCACCACGGCAACGGGGGAGTGGAGTCCTACCGGCCCCTGGCCGAGCACAGCCGCCGGCCGTTCTACGGCATCCAGCCGAAGGGCTGGCTCGGCGACGGCGAGATCCTCAGCGGTCAGGTGCCGATGGCCGAGCACTACGCGGCCCTCATCCGCGCGGTGCAACCGGACGGGCCCTACGACGTCGGCGGGTTCTCCCTGGGCGGCCTGCTGGCCTACGAGGTCGTCCGCCAGCTCCAGCTGCAGGGCGCCGAAGTGAACACCCTCGTCATGCTCGACACCCTGGACGCCGCTGCGACCAATCGCGTCAACGCGATCATGCAGGGCGGCCGGGCCGAGCCGGACGTGATCGCCAAGGTCTGCGCGTTCCGCGCGGTCAACCTCGTGCTCGGCAACAACCGCCTGGACGCGAACGACGGCAGCACGCCGATCCTGCACCGGGACGAGGTGGATCCCGGCCTGGACTACCCGGAGTTCCTCGGCTCGCTGCTCAAGGCCGCGCTGGCCGCCGGGATCACCAAGACCGAGGCGCAGCTGCGCACCCAGGTCACCCAGCTGGCGCGCTTCTTCGAGGTGCTGCACACCGGCGACCACGTCGTCGACCCGCTCCCGCGGCGGGACGCGGTGCGCTGCTACTACGTCCGCAACCGCGGTGGCCGGTTCTTCGGCGACTTCGAGGAGTACATGGTGCTCTTCGCCAACCCGGACCTGCCCGGCCTGGACGGCGTCGAGTACTGGCGCGAGTGGGAGGAGCGGATCGACGACTTCTTCGTCACCGAGGTCGCCACCACCAACCACACCGACGTGATGACGGCACCCGAGTCGCTGGAGAAGGTGCTGCGGCTGTGCGACACCCTCTACGGAAAGGAAGCCTGACGTGCTCACCGAATTCGACGAGTGGGGGGTCGACGAGCGCCAGTACTGGCTGCGCGGCATCGAACCCGAAAAGGCCGTCGCCTACGACGCCGAGACGCGGATGTGGCACGTCTACGGCCACCCCGAGAACGTGCAGCTGCTGAGCAAGCCGAAGGTGTTCTCCTCGAACCTGCAGCGGGTGATGGGCGCCGAGATCGGCGGCGACAACCCGGAAGAGACCTACGACGAGCTGCTGTACATGGACCCGCCGGACCACACCCGGCTGCGCAAGCTCGTCAGCCACGCGTTCACGGCCAAGGTCGTCGCCGACCTGGAGCCGAAGATCGCGGCCCTGACGAACGAACTGCTCGACGAGGTGAAGTCGTCGGACCGGCTCGAGCTGGTCGGCGAGCTGGCCTACCCGCTGCCGGTCACCGTGATCTGCGAGCTGCTCGGCATCCCGGCCGGCGACCGCGACCTGTTCCGCAAGCAGGCCGAGTCGCTGATGCCGTCCACTTCGGACGACGTCCAGCTGGTCGGCCGCTTCGAAGGCCAGGAAGAGGTCACGAAGACAGTCATCCAGCGGCACCGGGAGTTCGCCGAGTACCTGCAGCAGTTCATCGACGACCGGCGGAAGAAGCCCCGCGAAGACCTGCTGAGCGGGCTCGTGCACGCCGAGGTCGACGGGGAACGCCTGACCGGCAAGGAAGTCGCGAGCCTCGTCGACACGCTGCTGCTCGCCGGGCACCTCAACACCACGATGATGCTCAGCAACACCATCCTGTGCCTGGACGCGCACCCGGAGGAGTTCCGGCGCACCCGCGAGGACCGCTCCCGGCTGCCGGGCGTGGTCGAGGAGTCGCTGCGCTACCTGCCGCCGTTCTCGGTGACCTCCCGGGTGACCGCGGCCGAGACGGAGCTCGGCGGCGAGACGATCCCGGCCGACCAGCTGGTGATGGTGTGGATGGCCACGGCCAACCGCGACCCCCGTGTGTTCGACGCGCCGGCGGAGTTCCGCCCGGAGCGCCACCCCAACCCGCACCTGACGTTCTCGCGCGGCATCCACTTCTGCGTGGGCGCCGGGCTGGGCCGGCTGGAGGGGCGCGTCGCGCTGAACACCCTGCTGGACCGCTTCCCGCACCTGGCCACGATTCCCGATGAGCCGCCGCGGTTCATCCGCACCGACCAGATGTTCAACGCGCACACGCTGCCGCTCGCCGTCTCGACCTGAGCGGCCCCTTCGACGGGAGGAGTCACGCAACTTCCGAGAACTTCCAGTCACTGCTCGTGTATCCGACCGCACCCCACGTCAAGGAGAGCTTCATGACCACCGAGTCGCTGCCCAAGCCCGAAGAAGTCGGCACCTTCTACGACGCGACCAACGACCTGATGACCCAGTTCCTGGGTGGCAGCACGCACTACGGCTACTGGACCGGCCCGGACGACACCAGCACGTTCGAGCAGGCGGCGGACCGGCTGACCGACATCCTGACCGGCAAGCTCGGCGCGACGGCGGGGGACCGCATCCTCGACGTCGGCTGCGGCCAGGGCAACCCGGGCGTGCGCACGGCGATCCGCACCGGCGCGGACCTGACCGGCATCTCGATCAGCGCCCGGGACGTCGAGGTGTCGAACGCCCGCGCCGCGCGTGAGGGCGTCGCCGACCGGGTGCGCTTCCAGCGTGCCGACGCCATGGAGCTGCCCTTCGAGGACGATTCCTTCGACCACGTCTTCGCGCTCGAGTCGATCGTCTGCGTGCCGGACCGCGTCCAGGCGCTCAAGCAGATCGCGCGGGTGATCAAGCCGGGCGGGTTCGTCGCGCTCACCGACTTCAGCGACCGGGACGCCGCGGCCAACGCGCAGAAGAAGAAGGACCTGGAAGAGGTCGGCGAGTCGTGGCACACCGCGCCGCTGGTCACCGAGGCGGACTACGAGACGTTCGCCGCCGCGGCCGGCCTGGAGGTCGTCGAGGTCACCGACATCACCCTCAACACCAAGTACACCGAGGAGCGGTTCTACGGGCCGCTGCGCGAGTACGCCGAGAACAACGACGTGCCGCCGGAGATCACGCAGGTGCTGGAGATCGCGCCCAGCCCGGAAGAGCTGAAGGCGATGAGCGACGGCGCCCCCTCGGTCGGCGTGCTCCTGATCGTCCTGCGCAACCCCGCCTAGGACGTTGTCCGGCTGGAGGCCGGTTTCCGGCCTCCAGCCGGTCCCGCGGCCAGACCACAGAAAGGAAGGCACATGTCCGAAGACCGCGCCGCCCGCGCTGTCGCCGACACCCAGGAGGTGTCCGCGCCGCCGGCCCCGGACCCCCGGCGCTGGGTGCTGCTGGCCGTGGTGGTCACCGCGCAGCTGCTGGTGGTGCTGGACGCCACGGTGATCAACATCGCGCTGCCGTCCGCGCAGAACGCGCTGCACATCTCCGACGCGGACCGGCAGTGGGTCATCACCGCGTACACGCTCACCTTCGGCGGGCTGCTGCTGCTCGGCGGGCGCGTCGCGGACTACGCGGGCCGCAAGCGCGTGTTCCTGATCGGCCTGGCGGGCTTCGCCGTCGCGTCCGCGCTGAGCGGCGCGGCCACGACCGGCTGGATGCTGTTCGTCGGCCGCGGGCTGCAGGGCGTGTTCGGCGCGCTGCTGGCCCCCGCCGCACTGTCCCTCATCACGGTCACCTTCACCGAAATGGGGGAGCGGGCCAAGGCGTTCGGCATCTTCGGCGCGGTCAGCGGCGCCGGTGCCGCGGTCGGCGCGCTCGTCGGCGGCGTGCTCACCGAGTACGCCAGCTGGCGCTGGTGCCTGTTCTTCAACATCCCGGTGGTGGCCATCGCCTTCGCCTTCGCGGTGCCGAACATGCGGGAGAGCAAGATCGAGGGCCGCGCGCGGTACGACGTCGCGGGCGCGCTGCTGGGCACGGTCGGCCTGATCGCGCTGGTCTACGGCTTCACCACGGCGGCCGGTGAAGGCTGGGGCTCCGGCCTGACGCTCGGCCTGATCGCGTTCGCGCTGGTGCTGCTGGCCGCGTTCGTCGTCGTCGAGGCGAAGGTGCGCGCCCCGCTGCTGCCACTGCGGGTCGTGCTCGACCGCGACCGCGGCACCGCCTACCTGACGTCGGTCCTGCTCGGCGTCGGCAGCATGGGCATGTTCCTGTTCATGATGTACTACGTCCAGCAGACGCTGGGGTATTCGGCGCTGCAGGCCGGGATCGTCTTCCTGCCGTTCCCGATCTGCGTGGTCCTGACCGCGACCTACACCGCGAAACTCCTGCCCCGGTTCGGGGCGCGGGCGTTGATGACGCTGGGCGCGGCGCTGGCCGCGGTGGCCGTGCTGGCGCTGACCCTGCTGGAGCCGGACTCGTCGTACTTCGGCCTGATCCTGCCGGTGCTGGTCGTGATGAGCGTCGGCATGGGGCTGGTGTACACGCCGATGAACAACGTCGCGCTGAGCGGGATCGACTACGCCGACGCGGGTGTCGCGAGCGCGCTGGTGAACACGTCGCAGCAGATCGGCGGTTCGCTGGGCACGGCGCTGCTCAACACGATCTTCACGACGTCGGTCGCGTCCTACCTCGCCACCACACCGGGCGACGCGGTGGAGGCCACGATGCACGGTTACCACGTGGCGTTCGCGGTCAGCGCGGTGCTGCTCGTGGCGAGCGCGGTGCTGGTCTGCGCGTTCGTCCGGGCGCTGCCGAAGACGCCACGCGTCACCGCCTGAGCCCGACCCGCCGGTGACGGTCCACAGTGGACTGTTACCGGCGGGTTCGGCCGGCCGAACCCGCTGCCGCGCTGACCGCGGCGTTCCGCTCATCGAGTACTGAGCGACGTCCGGCATTTCCTCCGGAGGGAGCCGTCCGCGGAACGCAGGCCGGCGTCAGTGCTCGTTACCCTCGGCGCCGCCGGAATCGGGCACTGGGTCGATGCCCTCGTCATCGGAGCACGCGATGGGGTGAAATCGCAGTCTCCGTCGCACTGTTCAGAGGGTAACGGTGCCAGACCATCACGACGGTGTTGTCTTCTGGAACTCGTTCAGCGACAGCAAGCATCTGTGCATTCTCCACTCGTCACAGACCGACCACCCGAACCAATGGCAGGGTCGAACGGTTCAACCGCACCCTGTTCGACGAATGGGCCTTCACCCGCCCCTACCTCAGCAAGGCCCAACGGCGAGCCGCGTTGCCCGGCCGGCTCCGCCACCACGACCGTCGCCCCGGACACACCGCGATCGGCGACCCACCCCTTCCACGTTCCCGACCTCCCCGGACATCACATCGAGCGGGCTCGCTCGAACGTCGTGACCATGATCCCCTCGCCCACCGTGAGCGCGTCGATGAGCCGCCAGCGCGACATGTCGCTGGTCCGTTCGATCAGCCGCCGCCCGGTGCCGAGGACGACGGGGAACATCATGAGGTGCAGCTCATCGACGAGGTCGTGCTCCACCAGGTCCTGGACGAGCTGGATGCTGCCCGGCACCTGGATCTCGCCGTCGAACCGCTCCTTGAGCGTCGTGACCTCGGCGATCACGTCACCCGCCAGCACCGTGGTGTTGTTCCACGCCGGATCCGTGAGCGTGCTCGACACGACGTACTTGGGCATGCTGTTGTACTTGTCGCCCAGCTCGTCGTCGACGTGCGGCCAAGCCCCGGCGAACGACTCGTAGGTGCGACGCCCGATCAGCAGCGCGTCGGCGCCCAGCGCCTCCTCGACCTTGAAGCGCTCACCGTCGTCCCCCCGGTCGAAGGCGAACGTCCAGTCCTTGTGCACGAAGCCCTCACCGGCCGGGGCCTCGACGACCCCGTCCAGCGAGACGAACTCCGTGACGACGATCTTCCCCATCCCGACTCCCTCCCACGCCGCTAATGTTCAGTGGTCCTGGACGAACTGCCGGATCGCCGGGGCGAGCACGTCGGCAGCAGCCGTGTGGTTCTCTCCCGGCACGACCTGTAGCGTCGCCTTCGGCAGCACCTCCGCGGCCGCCCGCGCACCCGTGATCAGGAACGGGAACGTGCCATTGCCGTGCACGACCATGGTGGGCACGGCGATCCCCACCCACCGGTCGGTCGGCAGTGGCCGGCCCTGCATCACATCGCACACGACCCGCCCGTCGTAGGCGATGGTCGGCGCGACCGCCTCCAGGACGGGCCAGTACTCGCTCTGGCGCATGTCGGCGACGAACTCGGGAGGCATGCCGACCGCTGCCGTCATGAACAACTCGACCGCGTCGCCTGGCCGCCCGGCGGCGCAGGCCGCCTCCAGCTGCTCGACGTAGTCGGTTGGCAGGGGCGAGCGGGCGTCGTCGACCACGAACGGCGGCTCGAACGCGACGAGGTGGGTGACCGGCAGCCCGGCCGCGACAGCGTCCATGCACAGGATCGAGCCGGACGACCAGCCGAAGAGCACTGCGGTTCCGCCGGCCTCCGCGATGATCGCGGCGAGGTCGTCGATCTCGCGCTCGACGGCGTAGGGCAGCGTGTCGGTGCTACGTCCCCGGCCGCGCCGATCGTAGGTGTACACGCGGAAGGTCTCGCTCAGCGCCTCGGCAAGCGAGACGGTATCCGGGCTGACCGCCGGGTAGGCCGTAGCGCCGTCCACGAGGATCACCGGCCGGCCACTGCCCCGGACCTCGAAGTGGATTGTCGTGCCGTCCTTGCTTTGCACTGTTCCCATGGCTCTTCTCCGTGTTCGCAGGTTCGACCGGAACAAGACCGTACAGTACCCAAACAGGAACGAGACTGTCTAGTACACTGTGGGCAGCCGGGAGGAGGACCATGGATCAACTGGCACCGGGCGCCGGGATCGACAGTGAACTCGAGACGAGCCTGGAGGAGGGCCGCACGGCCCGTAAGCGACGCGCGATCCTCGCCGAAGCGGCGGGGGTGTTCCTGCAGCATGGCTACCTGGGCGCGAGCATGGACGAGGTGGCCGCGCGGGCACGGGTCTCCAAGCAGACGGTCTACAGGCAGTTCGCCGACAAGGAGCACCTGTTCGCAGAAGTCATCCTCGGCAGCAACGCGCAGCTCGGCGCCCGCCTCGCCACGCTCTACGGAGCGCTGGACGAGGCGACGGATGCCGCGACGGCGCTGCGCGATCTCGCGCGCCGGTTCGCCGCCGACATCTGCGAACCCCAGGTGATCCAGCTCCGCCGGCTCGTTCTGGCCGAGGCCGACCGGTTCCCCGCCATCTCCGGCAAGTGGTTCGAGCACGGCTTCCAGCGCTCGCTGGTGCTGCTCGGTGAGGCGCTGTCCCGGATGGCCGACCGCGGTCTGCTGCGCGAGCTCGCCGACCCGACCCTCGCCGCGTACCACTTCGCCGGCCTTGTCATGTACAAGCCGATGAACCAGCTGATGTTCGCCGGCACCGAGGCCCGCCCGGACGACGGTGAGTTGACGAGGATCGCCGACGGGGCGGCGGAGGTGTTCTTCACGGCCTACGGCCTTGCTTGAGCTGATCGACCAGGCGCAGGACGTTTCCTGAGTCGTTCAGCCACGACTGTGCGATGGCTTCGAGGAATTCCATGGCGAGCTCGGGGAAACGGTGGACCACCGCGACCCCGAGGTGTGGCAGCACTGCAATCCGTCGTGAAATCGTCCATCGACGAATCGCGACGATGGAACCGCCGTTCCGGATTCTCGGCCCGGGCACCACAGACGCGCTGAAGCGCGTCTGCGCCGAGCCGCCCCCGGCGGCCCCGGCCCCTCCGGTGGGCGCCGGGACGCCGCCGACGTGGTGGCCCAGCCCGCGAGCCGCGCGGCCCCGTACCGCTCCGGCTGACTCGCGCTCGCACCGTGAAGCCCTCGGTGAGCGTGAAGGAGGCCATCGTCCGCGCCGGCGGGGCAGCTTCGTGCCGTATGCCGGGCCGATCCACTTCGGGTGGCGCAAGCGGCACTTCCGTCCGCAACCATTCCTCTTCCGCGCCGCCGGACAGAAGCAAGACGGTTCCTGGAAGGAGAATTGTTGTCCGAGTTCATTTCCATTGATATCGACGAGCTGGCGATCGCCGAAATCGAGACCGCCGAAGACGTCATCGATGCGTCCATCGAGTCGGTGGCCAGCGCCGCCGCGGCGCCAGGATCGACGTCGAGGTCCGGCTGGGCCTGGTGGAGCGCGTCGATGGTCTCGTCGATCCGGTGTGGGCGAAGCAGGTGCTGAGCCAGTCTGGTGCTACGTGGGGTCATGCGTGACAGCAGCCGGAGCCGTCCGGGGGTGGTGGCGGTGCGACACCAGTGCGTGTGACATGAGCTGCTGGGCAGCACGCCCGGAAACCTGCTCGTGTTTCGCCGTCGGCACGGTGGTTGTTCTGCGGCGACGCGTTCGAGAGCCCGGCGCCTTCGGCGCGGCCGGCCCGCTGGGTGCGCTCGGCGACATCCCGAAGCCGCGGGATTCGACGATCGGGCTCGGCTGCACTCAAGATTCTTCCATTGGAAGAATCTTGAGGGTAAGTTCGCGGAATGAGCGGACAACCTCCCGGTGCGCGGGGCGGAGCGGGTCTCGATGCCGGGACCGGACAGCCCGGGCAGACGGCGTTGCGGCTGGTGTGGTCCACCCCGCTGTACCTCCGGTCGACGGTGGCGTTGTTCCTGTCCGGGCTGGGGTTTTCCGCCGCGGCCCCGCAGATCGCGTCGTTCCTGGTCGGCGAGTTGCACGCGTCGCTGACGGTGGCGGGGTTGTACTACCTGACCAACCTCACCGCGCCGGTGGCGGGCTACCTGGTCGGCGCCCGCTCCGACCGCACCGGTTCACGGCTGGGGCTGTTCAGGCTGTGCGCGGTCGTCGGGTTCGCCGGCTGGACCGCGATCGCCCTCGCGCCTCGGCTGTGGGTCCCGTTCGTGGTGAGCGCGGTCGTGCTCGGCTTCGCCGGTGCCGCGACGTCGCAGCTGTTCGCCGCCATCCACGATCAAGCGACGCTGCGCCCGAGACCGGCCAACGACGGGGTCGTGGCGATCGTGCGGATGGCGCTCACGGCGGGCTGGGTCGTGGGGCCGGTGGCGGGGTCGTTCCTGGCGGCCGTCGCCGGCTCCCGCGTGATGCTGTTAGCGACCGCCGTCGCGACCCTGGCCCAGCTGGTGCCGTTGGGCGCGCTGCGCGATCCGGGTCCGGCCGGCCCCGCCTCGGCGTCGTCCCGGGCGCACCGGCCCGGCGTCCGCGTGATGCTGCCGCTGCTCGCGTTCACGGCGCTCTACATCTGCGTCTACGCCGGCGAGTCGGTCAAGTACGCCTTCCTGCCGATCTACATGAACGACCGGCTGGGGTTCAGCCCGGCGCTCAGCGGCGCGATCATCGGCATTCAGCCCTTGGTGGAGCTGGTCCTCATGCCGATCGCGGTGGTCGTCGCACGCCGGACGGGCGAGGTCCGCCTGATGGTGCTGGCCGCCGGGTTCGGGGTGAGCGCGAACCTCTGCTTCGCGCTGACCGGCACCGCGGCCGGGTTGTTCGCCGGGCAGATCCTGATGGGCGGGGTCTGGGGGGTGTTCGCGACGTTGGGCATCATCGTCGCGCAGCGACTCCTGCCGCAGGCGGTGGCCACCGCCTCGGCGATCTTCCTGAGTTCCACCGCGCTCAGCTCCGCGCTGGGCGGTCTGGCCGGCGGGCTGGGTGCGGCCTGGATCGGGCTACCGCTGGTGTTCCTGGTCCCCGCCGGATTCGGGCTGGCCGCCGTGCTCGGTCTCGCCGTCATGACGCGGGCGCGTTGACCCCAGTACCAGCCGTTCCAGCAGGCTCAGCACGCGGTGCACGTCGACCGCTTCCGGGTCGAGCAGCCATTGCACCTGCAGGCCGTCGGACGCGGCCACCAGCAGGGCCGCCGCGTCGTCGGCGTCCACATCGGAGCCGGTGCTCTGTCCCTCGCGCACCATCTCGGCCAGCTGCGCGCGCACGCGCCGGAATCGTTGCCACACGAAGTCCCGCACAGCGGGGTGGCGGTCGGGTTGCAGGGCGTCGGTGGTAAGCGTCGCGTACAGCTCGACCAGGCCCGGGACCTCGCGGTTGCGCAACGCGCTGCGTTTCATCACCGCGGTCGCCGAGTCGCCGTCCTGGCTCGGCAGTGCTTTGCCGTCTTCCTCGTCGTCGGCGGCCTCGTGTGCCTGGTAGACGGCGATCAGCAGGTCATCCCGCGACGGGAAGTAGTACCGCAGCGCGGCGTGGGAAACCCCGATCGACTCCCCGATCGAGCGCAGAGAGGTGTCCACGCCGTGCTGGGCGAACAGCTCGATCGCCTTCGCCAGGACCTGCTCGCGCCGTTCTTCGGCTTTGCGATAGGACCGTGCTCGCCCAGGCTGGTCTCCGGCACCGTCCTCGTCACGCATGACCGGATGGTAGTTCCAGGTCCCGCGCCCCTCTACGTGGCCGGTACTCCTCGACGCGGGCAGCAGGCAGAGCTTCGCCTCCTACGCCGCCCGCAGGGGAAGGCGTTCGCGGGTGAACGCCGGCCTGGTCGCTCAGATGACGGCCAGTGCCTCGATCTCCGCACGGAACTTCGGGTTGATCAGCGCGCCCACCTGGAACAGCGAGGAGGCAGGCGGGTTGTCCGTATCGACGAACTGGTCGCGAACGGTGCGGTAGACGGCAGCGTCGGCGATGTCGGTGAGGAACACGGTCAGCTTGACCACGTCCTTCATTTCCGCGCCCGCGGCAACGAGCGCGTTGGAGACATTGGTGAACACCTGCCGCAACTGCGCCTCGACGTCCTCGCCCACGAACTCACCGGCGGCGTTCAGCGGCACCTGTCCGGACACGATGACCTGACGTCCGGAGAACGCAACGGCGTGACTGAGCCCTGGCAGCGCGGGCAGACCCGCCGGTTGCGCGAAGTACAGGCGCTTGCGGCCGCTGCGGTGCACCCGCACGTCGTGCGCCGCCCAGCGTTGCCGAAAGAATTCACTCTGTGTGCTGAGCTTGCCGATCAGGTCGCTCAATGCCTTGTCGTGCGGATTGCGGCCGGCCTCGCGGCGCAGCGTTGCGGCGGTTTCCCGCGCGGCGCTCTCCCAGTCGAGGAATACGTCGCCGGAGTCCGGGTGGAGAAACGAAGCGGGTCAGATTGACCGGCCTGCGCGGGTCCGCGAGCGCCGGAGCGAACAGGATGCGGGTCAGGCGGTTCATCGCGACGACGTTGTGGCGTCCATTGCGGATCAACGCGGGCGAGCCGACAATGGCGTCGAGCACCTGGTGCACCGCCGGGCGCACGGGCGGTGACGTGGTGCGCCGGCGTGGCACCGGCCCGGCGGACCGCGCGAGAGTGACCAGGTGCTCGCGCTCGACCTCGTCGAACTGCAACGCGCGGGCCAGCGCGTCGAGCACGCTGTCCGAGGTGCCGGAAAGGTTGCCGCGTTCCGGCCGGACGTAGTAGGCGATCGAAATGCCGGAGAGCATCGCGACCTCTTCGCGACGCAGCCCCTTCACCCGCCGGTTGCCGCCGTATGCGGGCAGGCCTGCCTGGCCGGGGGTGATGCGCGCGCGCCGGCTTTCGAGGAATCAGTGCTTGTCGCGGACGCCGTCGCCCGAGCCGAGGCGGTGATCTCATCCTTTGTGGACGGTCGAAAAAGGCCCTCGCGACCTGGGCGGCTGCCGGTCAACCGTCCTCCGTGGTGCGTTTGACCCGGTGGGAACGAACACGTGCGCGGGTCGCGCAGCGAGGGCTGCAGTAGCGCCGGCGAATGTCCCCGCGGTCCGAGAACACTTTGCTGCACACGTGCTCGACGCAGGTGAGAAACCGCGAGGCCGGTTGCGCCAGGTCCACGGTGGGGCCGCAGAGTCATGCGCTTTCACAGCCAGAGCTGTGATGAATGCGATCAATCTCGTTGCCTGCGCAGGGATGAGACGAGGCTGGAGACGCTGTGGTCGGTGACTCCGGCTCGCAGGTCGAGCCATTGCCGACCGCGCAGTGCGACCGGTACGCCGGTGGCCGGGTCTGCGCCAGGCAGGATGACAGGGACGACGGGGGAAGTGTTGCCGGCGAGCCGGCCCGTGCAGGTGCAAGACATCGATGACCTTCGTCCAAAGTGAATCCCATGCGGCGGTGGCGCGGCCGTTGAGCAGGTTCGCAGCCCAGTGGAGTGCGTGCGGACCACGTCCGCTTCGAGTCCGCGGCGGTGGGCTCCGACGACGTTGCCGGACCAGAGGATGAGCGCGGCCGGCGTCAGGCCGATGGTCCACTGCCGACCGTCCACGCGCGAATGGGGATTCGTGGTGGAGCCGTGAGACTCAGGAAATGCCGCGGAAGAAGGTGCGGATGTCGTCCGCGAGCAGCTCCGGCTCCTCCATCGCGGGGAAGTGACCTCCCTCGGTGAACTCGCTCCAGTGGCCGATCGCTTTCCCCGGGTCCATCGCGCGGCGCACGAGAGGGTGGGTGTCGAACACGGCCCATCCGGACGGCACACCGGAGGCCATGACCAAGTCGAGTCCGGAGTGCTCGGACTCGTAGTAGAACTGCGCGCTCGACGCGCCGCTGCGGGTGAACCAGTACAGGCTGATGTTCGTGAGGAGCTGGTCGCGGTCGACCGACTCGTCCGGCGTCCGGTAGGCGCCGCCGGTCCTGGTTTTGAACTTCTCGGCGATCCACGCGAGCTGGGCGACCGGCGAGTCGGTGAGCGCCGCGCCGATCGTGTCGGGACGGTGGTCCTGCATCAGGAGGTACCCGTGATCGGCCGCGTCCTCGGTGCGCACTGCCTCGATCTGGGCGATTTCGTCATCGGACAGGCCCTCGGGGAAGGGGAACTTGACGCCTAGCAACCCGAGCAGCCGGGGGTCGCAGCCGATGTGCGTGCCGATGACACGCTCCGGGTGGATCGCCGCGAGGCGACCGGTGGTGCCCGCACCGACGTCGGTGCCGTGGGCCGCGAACCTCTCGTAGCCGAGACGCGTCATGATCTCGGCGTAGGCGTCCGTCGTGCGCGCCAGCTCCCAGCCGGTCCCGGCCAGCGGGGTGGAAAACCCGAAGCCGGGCAGCGACGGGATGACGACATGGAACTCGCCGGTCAGCAGCGGGATGAGTCGCAGGTAGTCGACGAACGATCCCGGCCAGCCGTGGTTCAGGACCAGCGGGGTGGCCCGTGGGTTCGCCGATCGAACGTGGACGACGTGGAACGTCTGGCCGTCGACGACCGTCGTGAACTGTTCGAGCTCGTTGAGCCTCTCCTCCTGCGCACGCCAATCGAATCCGTCGCACCAGTACTCGGCGAGCTCCTTCAGGTACACCAGCGGGATGCCACGGCTGAAGTCGGTGCGATCGTCCCGGCCCGGCGTGGGGATCGGCCAGCGGGTGTGTGCCAGCCGGGTGCGCAGGTCGTCGACGTCCGTCTGCGGGATGTCGATGCGGAACGGCGTGAGCGTGTTGTTCTCGGTCATGACATCGACGTTCGCAGACAATGCGGCAGGTTGGCTTCCGCTATTGCTGACATGATCGAGAACATGTTGGAGACCTCGGCGCGTCTGCTCGAACTGCTGTCGTTGCTCCAGCTCAAGCGTGACTGGACGAGCACCGAGCTCGCCGGCCGGCTCGACGTGAGCACCCGGACCGTGCGCGCCGACATCGGCAAGCTGCGGTCGCTCGGGTATCCCGTGGACGCGCGCCGCGGCGTCGCGGGCGGGTACCACCGGCTGGCCGCCGGTACGGCGATGCCCCCGCTGCTGCTCGACGACGACGAGGCCGTCGCCGTCGCGGTCGGGCTGGGTGCGGTCGCGGCCCAGAGGCTGGGGGTCGAAGAGACATCGCTCACCGCGCTCGCGAAGCTGGAGCAGGTGCTGCCCTCGCGTCTGCGACGGCGGGTGGAGGCGGTACGCGAGGCGACGAGCGTTGTTCCCGGGGCTGGGCCGCCGCTTGATCTCTCGGTTCTCGGCGCGGTCGCCGCCGCGATCCGCGGCCACGAACGGCTCCGGTTCGGGTACACGAAGCGCGGGGGCGAGGAAGAGGCGCGCCACGCCGAACCGCAACGGCTGGTGAACTGGGAAACGCTCTGGTACCTGCTCGCGTGGGATCTCGACCGTGACGACTGGCGGGTCTTCCGGGTCGACCGCATGGTTCCGCACGCACCGACGGGTGCGCGGTTCCGGCCGCGCGTGATCCCGCAGGACAATGTCGTCGAGTTCGTCGTCGGACGCATCAGCAAGGGAGCTTGGAAGTACCGCGCCCGCGTACTGATGCGTGCTCCCGCCGCCAAGATCGCCGCGAAGATCCACATCCCGGTCGACATCGAGGTGGTCGACGAGTCCACGTGCCAGGTCGAGGTGGGTTCCGACGACCCGGACCGGCTCGCGTTGTGGATGACACAGCTCGACGTCGACATCGAGGTGATCGACGGGGACGAGCTCGCGGTGGCGTTCGATCGCCTCGCGACGAGGTTGCGCCGCGCGGCGGGCGACGGACCTCGCGATGGTTCCCGGTGATCGATTCCTTGCCGGCGCCCGGCGCCCACTCGTCCGGATCGACCGCCGGCGGGCAGCCGGCATCAGAGCTGATCTCGTCCGTCGGCCTCGTAGCTGACCGACGTTCTGGTCTCCGTGATCGGCGACCAGAACCCCGGCTACAACCTCCGGCGTGTTCTCCAGCTCACCGCCCATGCCGGCGACGCCGAGGACTTCTACGACGCGGCCCGCGGGACGGGACGACGTCGCGTCTAGCCGCAGCTGCCGCTCGGCGACGTGCTGCGGTCCTTCCGTGTCGGCGGTCGCCTGGTCTGGCTGGCCCTGACCGATCAGGCGCGGGCCACCGGGGACGTGAACAGCGAGGCGATGCTCGACCTCACGACCCGGGTGTGGAAGGTCGTCGACGCGATCTCGGATGCTCCGGTACTCGGCGATGCGCTTGCCGGACTGCTTGCGCTCCTTGACGTACGCCGTCGCGTGGTCGAGTGCGCGCGATCCGGGCGCGTCAGTGCAGCTCGTTCGCCGTGAGGAGGCGGATCTCGGCGCGTAGCCAGGTGGCGGGGTCGGCCGGCGCGGTGCTCCACGCCCGGACCGCCTCGGCGCAGCGGGTCAGGCCCGTGCGTGTCAGGGCGGCGGCGATCGGGGTGGCCCTGGCCGGGAACGTGGGCGGCAGGCGGTTCAGGCCGCGGTGCGCGGCTTCGGCGAGCAGGGCCAGCGCGCCCTCGATCGCGGCGGCCGGTGAGGGTGGCCGGACGGGACCCGCGGCCGGAGGGACGGTGCCGGTCGCGGGCGCCAGGTCGGGCACCACCACCCCGGCCGCGGTGCGCACGGCGAACGGCTCGACGACCAGCCCGCCGCCCGCTCGCCGGATGGCGCCGGACACCTCGAGCGGGTCGCCTGCCAATGCCTCGGCCAGTGCGTCGAGGGCGCCGGGTGCGGTCGCGCGGTGGGTGAGGCTGACCGTGGCCTCCGCGCCGCCGGGGTCCACGACGACCGCGTCCAGGCGCTGGGCGCCCGCGAGGTAGCGGACCTGCCGCACCCGGGCTATCGGCACCACCCGGACCAGCTCGGCCGCGACCCGCGGCCGGACCACCCTCGGTGGCAGGCCGGTCAGCTGGGTCAGCGCCTCGGTGACCGGCGGACGCAGCGCGGGCGGCAGCCCGGCCCACGACTCGCCCACCGGGCTGACCGTGGTGCGGGCCAGCCGGCCCGCCCCGAACCGCACCACCCGGCCCGCGCTGCGCACCGCCGCCTCGCTGACCACGTTGCCCGCGGCGAGCGCCGCCAGCGTCGTGCCCGCGAGCCGGCGGGACCGCATCGGCCCCGTGCCCGCCGGCCAGCGGTGCCGCACCACCAGCACCGTCTCCGTGCCGGGATGGGCGAGGAACACCTCAGCGGTGTCGGCGTCGTCTTCGTGGTCCACGCGGCAGCCCAGCGCCACCAGGCGGACCTGCCGCAGCGGGGTCTCCGCGGGCTCGTCGGTGCCCAGCACCCGCGCGGGTGCTCGCACACCGGAGTGGTGGCGGGCGTGCAGTTCCGCGATCAGTTCCGCGACCCGCACCGGTTCGTGCCGGGCGGATCGTGTGCCGTAGGCGGTCAGCTGCTCGACCAGCTCCGCCAGTGCCGCGGCGGGCCAGCGCAGGTTCGCCCGCTCGCACTCGGCTTGCTCGCGGCGCAGCGCGGCGACCAGAACCTCGTCGGCCGGCACGACCCCGGTGCGCAGCAGCTCACCGGCGGCCGCCGCGACCGCGGCCATCGCGCCGGTCGCGGGCCGGTCCACCCGGCCGGCGAGCTCGACGGTCACGTCGGGATCCGCGGGTGCCAGCACGTCCGCCTGCCGGAACGCCCAGACGGCGACCACGACGAGGACGTCCCTGGCTTCCGCGCGGGCGTCACAGTCGACAAAACCCAGCTCGCCGGGTACCAGGAAGCGCACCGTGGCCGCCGGGGTCTCCACCGTCATGGCCGGCCTGCGCACCCGCGCGGTGAGCCCGCCGCCCACCGCGCGCCGGGCCGCGGTGAGGGTGCGGGCCCCGAAGCGGGCGGTCAGCTCCTCGTCGGTCACCGCCCCCGGCCACCCCGCCGGGACCTCTCCGGCCGGTGCCGCCGCCGGGGCGGCGTGATCGCGCTGGTAGGCGAGCACGGCGCCGAGGCGGTGCCGGCACATCCCCGGCGCGCCGCACGTGCAGCTCGCCGCGTCCAGCCCCCGGCCGGGCGGCAGCACCACCCGCGTGCCGTCGGCGAACACCGCCTCGACCGTGCCGTCCCCGGCCGCCGTGACCGGCGGTACGCCGTCGAGGTCCCGGGTCGCGCGTTTGACCAGGCCCCGGTTCGCGAGGGCGGCGAGCGCGTCGGTGCTCAGCGCGAGCAGGTCCGCCCTCACCGGCCGATCCTGTCCGCCACGAACTCGGCGAGGTGGCCCGGGGTCATCGCGCCCACGTGCGCCCCCACGTCGGCGAGCCGCCGGCCGAGTGCCCGGTCGTAGTCGGGGTTCGCGGTCTCGTCGAGGGCGGCGAGGCACAGCACGTGCGTGCCCTGCCCGACCAGTCCGTGCACGGTGCGCACCAGCGACCCCTCGTCCCCGCCTTCGTAGAAGTCGGACACGATCGCGACTATCGCCCGCCTCGGCGCGTCCACCAGGCCGGCGCCGTAGCGGACCGCGCGCGCGATATCCGTGCCGCCGCCGAGCTGCACCTTCATCAGCAGCTCCACCGGGTCGGTCACCTCCGAGGTCAGGTCGACGACGTTCGTGTCGAACGCGACGAGGTGGGTGCGCAGGCCGGGCACGCCCCACAGGCAGGCGGCGGTCACCGCGGAGTGGATCACCGAGCCCACCATCGAGCCGGACTGGTCCACCAGCAGCACCAGCTGCCACGGCTGGGTGTGCCGCCGCCCGCGCGAGGTGAACCGCGGCTTCTCGATCAGCAGGCGCTTCGAATCGGGCTGGTAGTGCGCGAGGTTGGCCCGCACGGTGCCCCGGAAGTCGAAGTCGCGGGCCTGCCGGAAGTTGCTCGGCCGGCGCAGCCGCGTGCCGGTCAGGCCGTGCTTCACCTCGGTCGCGAGCCGCGCCATCAGCTCGCGGACCACCTCCGCGACGATGCGCCGCGCCAGCGCGAGCACCTCCGGGTTCATCAGGTGCTTGGTGCGCAGCACGGCCCGCAGCAGCGCCGGGTTCGGCTCGACCCGGGCCAGCACATCCGGGTCGGTGACGATCTCGTGGATGTCGTAGCGCTCGACCGCGTCGCGCTCCAGCCGCTCGACGGTCTCCTGGGGGAACAGGCGGTGCACGTCGTCGAGCCAGTCGACCGCCGTGAGGTTCGAGTCCCCGCTCCCGCCGTCGCGCACCCCGCGCTCGGCGAGGTCCGGATCGCGGCCGTACAGCCACGACAGCGCGGCGTCCATGGCCGCGGTCTCGCCGTCGAGCCCGGTCATGCCCGCCGCCGGTGCGCCGAGCACCAGCCGCCAGCGCTCCAGGTCGCTGCTCGGTCCGTCGTTCACAGGTCCGCCAATCCCGCCCGTGTGAGCATCTCGTCGATCGCCTCCTCGATGGCCGCGCCCTCGGCCACCAGTACCGGGTCGGCCCGCACCCGCAACAGCCCGCGCCCCGACCCCTCGCCGCCGTGCCGCGCGACGAGCGCGGTCGCGAACCGCTCCCGTTCGGCTGGCGGGAAGAACTCGAACGCCTGCCGCAGCGCGGGCAGCGCGATCAGGAAGTCGTGGGCGGTCAACGTGCTCACGACTTCGTCGAGCACCGCGGTGAGCCCGCCGTCGTCGAGCACCTCCTCCCGCGCCACCGCGAACAGGCCGGCGAGCCAGTCGCCGAGCACCGCGGGTGCCCGGGGCACGGCGTCGCTCGGCACCACCGCCGCGCCCAGCGCCCAGCACAGGCCGAGCCCGGCGCCGCGCAGGTCCGGCGGCACGTCCCGGCTCGCGACGAGCCGGCCGCCGACGCCGATCGCGATGTCCGCGTCGAGGCCGAGCGCGGCGCCGCCGTCGCGGACCGCGTCCCGGACCGCCGCGAGCGCCCGCAACCGTGCCGGCTCGGCGGGGACGTCCCCGCCGCGGATGCCCTCGGCCAGCCACAGCGCCTGCGTGGCCGCGGTGGTGACGACCGTGCCCAGCAACGCGCTGCCCGCGGTGCCGAGCAGCCGGTCGTGGCGCCACAGCCCGAGCGCCACCCGCAGCGCGGCACCGAGCGGCCCCAGTTCCCGCGCCGCTGCCACCCCGGCCGCGACCCGGGTGGTCAGGTCGCCGGCGAGGTCGGCGAGCCCGCACAGGGCGGCGTCGTACAGCAGCCCCGCGAGCGAACCCACCTCGTTGCGCCGGTCGGCTCGGCCGGCGAGCGTGGCGGTGGCGGCGTCGGCCGGGGTGCCGCCCCGGGCCGCCGCCTCGATCAGCGCGGACTCGCGCCGGTCGGAGGCGGTGAGCTGCCAGCGTTCGGCGGCCGTCGCGTCCCGGCCCGCCGACGGGCCCGACTTCCGTTCCACACCGGGGACCCCGAGCACGCGCAGCCGGTGCAGGACGCGGCTGCGCCGCAGGTCGGTCGCGTCGGTGAGGTCCAGCCGGACGTCCCGGGTGCCGTCGAGCCCGAGCGCGGCCAGCTCCGCGGCGACCGCGCCGACCAGCGGCGGTGCCGGGGTGTCCGGGTGCAGGCGGCCGGTGCGGTCGCCGGTGAGCGCGGCGACCATCTCCACGACCACCGGGTGCGCGCCGGGCGACAGCGGGCCGCGGGCCGACCACGGCAGCGGCTGGTCCAGCGCGTCCGACACGAGCGCGCTCACCAGGCCGTCCAGCACGTCGGTGCGAGCCGGGTGCGGGTGCCCGCGCAGCGCCGCGAGCCCCTCGCCCAGCGCCTTCGCCGAGATCAGGTCGGCGGTGGACACCGGTTGCCTGCGGGCCCGCAGCCGCGTCACCACGTCGGCCACCAGCCCGGTCGCGGCCTCCTGCGGCCCGGCCTCCCAGAGCCGCTGGTAGTAGCCGGGGGAGGGCATGCCGGAGGCGTAGCCGGTGAACGCGTCGAGCCTGCGGTTCGAGTACGGCACCAGGTAGCTGCCGACCTCCGTGCCCGCCGGCACGTCCGGGACCGGCGGCCAGTCCGGGTTCGCGGTGGTGGTGCCGCCGGCGTCCGCGAGCCTGGCCACCAGCGCCGGGCAGTGGAACCCGCCGACCACCACCACGACCGGCCCCTCGTCCCGCGCGGCCGCCGCGGCGACCCACCGCGCCATGTACTCCTCGCGTGCGGTGTCCTCCGCCCCCGCGTCCGCCTCGCCGCGAACGAGGTCGAAGTACGCGGCGAGCCGTTCCGCCAGCCCCTCGTGCGGGTGCGCCTCGACCAGGTGGTCCCACAGCACGTCGACGTTGTCCACCGACAGCGCGCGGCACAGCCGTTCCGTGGCGTCGGTGTAGCGGCGTTCCGCGTCGGCGTAGACGTTTTCCGTGTCGGTCGCCCGCCAGCCGGGCAGGTCGATGAACCGCACCTGCGCGCCCACGGCCCGGCCTTCGGTGAGCGCGATCCACTCGGGGGAGTAGTCGCAGAACGGGGCCCACGACAGCCGGGTGCGGGCGGCGTCGCGCACGTAACTGAAGATCGCGAGCGGCGGGGTGTGCCCGAGCAGCAGCTCACCGATGCGGCCGGTGAAGTCGGCCGGTCCCTCGACCAGCACGTGCGCGGGCCGGTGCGCGGCGATCGTCTCGCGCACCAGCCGCGCGCACGCCGGGCTGTGGTGGCGGACCCCGATGACGTGAACGGCGCCCCCGTGTACCGGTGCCGCCATCAGCCCGGCAGCCGCAGCCGGGCGCCGTGCAGCTCCGCCCACGCGGGCGAGCCCTTGCGCCGCGCGGCGTCGTGCTCGAGGTAGCGGCGCAGCTTCGCGAGGTCGTCCGGGCTGTCCTTCGCGGCCGTCCCGGCCAGGCATTCGACGACGTCCTCGCCGGTCCCCGCCTCGCCGCGCAGGTACCAGCCGCGCAGGCCGACGGCGTGCGCGACCGACACCGCCTCCGCCGTGCTGAGCACCGTGGACAGCCGTTCCCCGCCACCACCTCCGGTGCCCGCGCGCAACTCCCGGAACGTGGTGACCAGCACCTCGAGGACGTCGCGACGCTGCGCCACCGGCACCCCGGAACGGCGCAGCAGCTCCGCCGACTCGGTCGCCACCAGCGCCAGTTCGGTGTCCAGGTCGGGGATCGGGAACACGGTCTCGAAGTTGAACCGGCGCTTGAGCGCCGCGCTCATCTCGTTGACCCCGCGGTCGCGGGTGTTGGCGGTGGCGATCACGTTGAACCCGTCGGTGGCGAACACCATCGCGTCCCGCCCGGTCAGCTCGGGGATCGCCAGGACCCGGTCGGACAGCGGGGAGAGCAGCGAGTCCTGCACCTCCAGCGGGCAGCGGGTGATCTCCTCGAACCGGACGACCTTGCCCTCGGCCATGCCGCGCAGCAGCGGCGCGGGGACCAGCGACCGCGTCGACGGGCCCTCCGCGACGAGCATCGCGTAGTTCCACGAATAGCGGATCTGGTCCTCGGTGGTGGCTGCGCCGCCCTGGATGGTCAGGGTCGACACGCCGCTCACCGCGGTCGCGATCAGCTCCGACAGCAACGACTTGGCGGTGCCGGGCTCGCCGACCAGCAGCAGCCCGCGGCTGGTGGCGAGGGTGACCAGGGCCCGGTCCACGAGGGACGGGTCGCCGACGAACTTCTTGCGCACCCCCAGCTTCGCGTCGCCGACGACGAACCGGCGGGCCGCGTCGAGGCTGAGGGCCCACCCCGGCGGGCGGGGCGCGGTGTCGTGCTCGCGCAGGCGGACCAGCTCGTCGGCGAACCGGACCTCCGCGGGCGGGCGCTGCAGCTCCTGCCCGGCGGTCACGGGGCGCCCACCAGTTCGGTCAGGTCGGCCAGCAGCTCACTCGCCGACACCGCGTCGAGCGTGCCGAGCGGCGTGTCCTCCCGGCCCCACCAGCCGTCGTGATCGGGCGACAGGAACACGCGCCGGATCTCCTGGTTCTCGCCGAGCATGGTGGGCTCGCCCGCGACGATGCCCTCCTCCAGCTCGAGCACCCCGAACCAGCCGCCCGCGAGCGGTTTGACCACACCGGCCTCCACTCCGCCGTCCTGCGGCGCGGTGCGTTCCCAGCCGCGCTTGGTGAGACCGAGGACCCGGCTCACGCTCACCGAAACCTTGCCGAACCGCGCCAGGGTGAGCGCGGTGCGTTCCTCGTCGGTCAGCGCGAGAACCTGCCGGCCGAGTTGCGGGAACGGTTGCAGGATCTCGTAGTCGGCGAACACCTCCGACCACGCGGTGAGCGCGTCCCCGAGGTGCAGCGGATGGGCGACGCCGACGGTGGTGCCCGCGGCCGGGGTGCAGGTCTCGTCGTCGGCGTCGGCGAGCGTGCGGTCCTCGGCCAGCCGGAACGCGCCGGCCAAGGAGTCCTGCTCGTCGTAGACGCCCCACACGAGTCTGCGCACGACGTGCCGGAGCAGCGGGTGCCCGGAGAAGTAGCGCGCGAAGTCCTCGTGGCTCCACCGGCGTCCCGCGACCATGGCCCGCTCCAACCGCGTGATCTGGTCGCTCGCCAGGGTGCGGACGTCCTTCTTCAGCGCGGAGAACCGCTGGTAGGCGGCGGTTGCGAGGTCCGGGTCGTCCTTCGCGCCGGGCTTGGGCAGCGACTTGCGGCGGGTGCCGTCCTCGTCGGAGACGGTCGGGCGCAGCGCCTCGTCGAAGCCGACGACGAACCGGCGCGGGCCGTAGTCGAGGACCATCGTGCCGTCCTCCGCGAGCCCGAGGTCGGGCACCAGCCGGTCGGCGAGCTGCTCGGCGGTGAGCCCGAGCTTGGCCGCCACCAGTTCGATCTTCTCCCCGGCGCGCTGCTTGAGCCCGGAGAACTTGACCTTCTGCGCGATGCCGTTGAGGTGCATCAGCGCGACGTCGGTGCCGATCTCGGCCAGCACGTCCAGCCCGGTGACGGCGCGGGCGTGCCCGCCCTCGCCCGGCCAGGCACGGATGACGGGCGACAGCCGCCGCACGGTCTCGTCGTCGCCGACGGCGGCCAGCGCGGTCAGCGCCCAGCCGTCCTTGGCCGGCAGGCCCGCCTTGCGCCACGCTTCGAACACCGCCCACCCGAATTCGGCGAGCGAGCCCGGGTCGCACACCTCGGCAACCTGCGCGATACCGCCGTACGGCTCGTCGGGGGTCCCGAGCACGAACATGGTCAGCAGGTCGGCGGTCGACGCCTTGGGCAGCGCGACGTCGGCACCCCGCAGCCGGATCTGCGGCAGCGCGGCGGGATCGGCCCACGCGCCGGGCACCGGCATCTTCTTCGGCAGCAGCTCCAGCGGGTCGGCGGCGAGGACGCGCGCCACCCCGTCGCCCGCCTCGGCGCCGGCCAGCCGGCCGGCCTCGGCGACGACGGTGCCGGTGCCCTCGTGCGCGGCGAGCGTGCGGAGCATGGCCTCCGCCGCGTCCCGCGCCTTGCCCGCGCGGCCGAGCGCGGCGGGCACCAGGTAGGGCAAGGTCGCCAGGCCGTGCCGCAGGAGCCACGCCCGGACCACCGGCCGGGCCGGCTTGCGGCGGGCCATCGCCGTGGCCATGATCGCGGCGACCTCGGTGTCCAGGACGGGCAGCAGCGCCTTGAAGTCGTCTTGCCCGTTGTTCATGGCGGCCACGGTGACGACCACCGGGACCGCGGCGGTCCCGAACCGGGCCAGCAGGGCCGGACCCCACACATCGAGGTTGTAGAGCCGCTTCGGCTGCCAGGCCGTGAGCGCGGGCAGTGCCAGTTCGTCCGGCGCGTGCAGCAGTATCGAGGGCAGCATCCAGTCGCTGCCGCGGTGCTTCTCCAGCTCCTCTGTCCAATCGGTGCCGGGACGGGTGTGGCGGCCGGAGGAGTCGCGCGTCCCCCGCGCGAGAACCTGAGCCCGTTCCCCGTCTTCCCACACGACACGCGTCGGCGCGGCCACGGCCAGGTCGGTCAGCACCACCGGCGGCGCGGTGTCGCGCGGACGGGTCCAGGGCGGACTGACCAGCACCGGCGGCAGCAGCTCGGCCGGCGCGTCGGGCAGCCGGACGACACCTTCCTGGGTGGCCGACGCGGCCTGCCTCGCCGCTTCCGGCAGCGTCGGCACGACGTCGGTGAGCAGCTCGGGGCGCGCCATCAGGTGGGCCCGCAGCAGCTCGGCGGCCGCCTCGCCGCTCTCGCCGCCCTCGGCGGCCGCCTCGGCCAGCAGCCGGGTGGCGCGAACCGGATAGCGCAGCACGGCCTCCTGCAGCGCGGCACGGAACGGTGCCTTCGCCGCGTGGGCGGCCAGCCCGCGGAACGCGTCGTCGGTCGGCATCGCGACAATCGCCGCGAGCAGGCGCTTGAGCATGTCGTTGTCGGCTTTCGCGGTCCACCGCACGAGTACCGGCGCGGCGGCGGGGCCGACCGTGCGCACGATCGTCGGCAGCGTCCTGGACTGACGGTGCAGGCCGTAGGCGTCGCCGAGCTCTTCCAGCTGCTCCACGCTGTGCACGGCGCACAGGTACATCCACCCCGCGAGGTGCCCGTGGTCGTCGACCTCGGCGGGCAGCTCGTCCACCCACGCCCGCTCGGTGGGCGCCAGGAACGCCGCGACCAGCCGGGTGCCGGGGCTCTTCCGGAAGCCGCCGAGCACCTCGACGACCCGCGCGTACTCGGCGTCGTCCGCCGCCGCGACCGCCGCGCGGACCTCCCCGAGCACCTCGGGGCCCGCCCAGCGCCACGGCAGGTGCTCGCCCTCGGCCAGGTGCCGCACCGCGTTCGCTGCCTGCCGGCCGCCGATGCCCTGAGGGGTGAGGGTGGCCAGCCGCATCGCCGCTTCGGCCGCGAACAACAGCCCGTGCTCGGCGAGCCAGTACGGCCCGAACCGGCCGAGGTCGTCCCGGTCGTAGTAGGTCACGGAGGCGCCGAGGACGGTCAGCACCGCCGCGGCGCCCAGCGGGTCCGCGGTACCGCCGAGGTGCGCACGCGCGGCGGCGGCGACCGGCTCGTCGGTGTCCGGTGCGTCGAGCACTTCGTCGATCTTGTGCCGGTACGCGGCCAGCAGCTTGCCGGCCGCCGCGTGCGCGTCGGGGGAGGGGCGGTACCGGGGCTTGCCCAGGTCCCGGCGGGCGTAGGCCATCCGCACCACGCCCGCCGGTGGGTCGAAGGTGTCTTCGTCGACCACGGTCTTGGCGGTCTTGTCGGTCTTCGCGACGGGCGTGCTCTGGACGGCCGGCTCCTGGACGGACGGTGCCTCGGTGGCCACCGCGCCCGTGTCGGTGTAGCCCTTCTTGACCTTCTCGTCGACCTGTTTGGCGAGGAACGCGGCCGCGTCGGGGGCCGAGCCGAACCCCTTGCGCTTGGACTGCCCGCCGGTCCCGATCCGCCCCCACGTCACGACCACGTCGGTGCCCTGCACCACCCCCTCCCAGAACTTCGCCGAGCCACCGCCGATGTACTCAAGACGCCGCACGTTCCACTCTTCCCTGCCGTACTTCTCCGACCGTGTGCCCAAGCTAGCCGGACCCACCGACAGTCCGGAGTGGATCGCGCGGATCGGGGTCCGCGAAGGTGCTTGGTGAAGATCACAACGGGACGTTCCGACGGTGGCCGCCAAGACGTTCGACCGGCGCCGGCCGTCGGCCGGGCGCTCGCGGAGATCAACGTGAATCCCGCACAGGGGGCTGATCGCTGACCCCGAGACGACCGGCCCGACGGCAGCAGGGTGGAACCGTTGGCACCGCACGACAGTTCCGGTGATGGCGCGTGGTCGAGGTGGGGTCACGTTGGACGGATGCACGTGTTCTGTAGGCATGACGGTGAGCTGGGGAATATTCGCTCGAACAGCGCAGTCGAGATGTCGTCGAAGCTACGGCGTATAACGCTCTATTCGTCGACGCTTGTGACTTCGCGAGCTTGAACCTGTGACCTCTCATTGACGGCGGGAGCTGTTCTTGCCGGTGTGGGCGACTTTCGACACCGACGGCAGCGGCTACCTCTCGCGCGACGAGATCTTGGCCGCCACCCGGCAGTACTTCACCAGCACCGATGCCGAGGCGCCGGGCAACAGCCTGTAGGGCCCGCTCGTCTGATGAACTGAGGCGGGATATGAGTCTTCCGTGTGGCCGTCCCCGGCGGTCCCGATCCGTGCTTCCACAGGCACCTGCACGAACTGGCCCAGCGCCGCCCCAGCCCTGGCGAGGTGACCTTGAAGACGCGCCCGGCGTCGCGGCGCACGTCCTCAGGCTCCGATCCGCACCCGAGCCGGCCGGCACCGGCGAGGCGGAACGGGCTTTCGCTTCGGTGCGGCCGTGCCTCCCGGTACCGCCGTCGCGCCGGACCTGTCGGCGATGAGGTTCCTGACGCTGGAAGCCGTTGTTCCGCTGCCGGCTCTCGTCGAGCGGTGTGCCGCGGAAGGCAAGGCCCGGCTGACGGTCTCCGTGATCGCAGCGAACCTGGTACGCCGGCGTTCCGGGTGAGATAGCGTCGCGGCATGATCGACACTCGACGACCTGGTGATCGGCCTGCCGGCGGTACGGCGATCGCCGCGCTGGTACTGGCGCTGGTGTGTGCTTTGTGGACGTTGTGGGGGATCGGGCAGAACCTGTATCTGCTCATCGCGGTTCCCGACCGGGAGTTCGATTGGGCGCTGGTCGTGTACGCGTTCTTCTGCGCCGTCGAGCTGGTCGTGCTGGGGCTGGGGGCCGGATTGCTGGTGGCGCGCCGGGGTGCGGGACGGTGGCTGGTGCTGGTCGGCGGGGTGCTGGTCGCGGTCCAAGCGGCGGTGAGCGTGCTGATCTTCTTCATGCTCAACGGCGGTTTCGACTGGTATGCGAGGGGCGCGGTCACGTTCCTCGTGTTCGGGCCGGTGATGGTGCTCCCGGCGGTGACTGCCGCGGTGCTGGCCGCGCTGCCGAGCACGGGCCGGTGGTGCGCGAGTCGTTCCCTCCCGGTCCCGCACCCGGCGACGGCGTCGCAGCAGCGGGTGTGGTGATCCCTCGCGATGCGACTACGTGGTCGCGCCGGTGGTGATCACGCTGTTGCGGAGCAGGGGCCGCTGGAGGTCTGTGAACGGCGCGGATCGTCGCGGTCCGGCCGGCCTGACCGCGAGCGTGTCGCTCCGTGTTCAGAGATCGCGAGAGCCGGGTATTCGCGGCTCTGAGTCGCTCCGTGCTTGGCGGGATTCGTCGATGGCGTCGGTTCAGCAGCGAGCCGGCGTCATCGTCGTGTCTGCTGCTGGTGTGGTGGGCTTCAGCCCGGCTCGGGAGTGGTGTCCGCCGTGGCGGCGGGGGGACCAGGGTCGCGCCGAGCAGCGGGTCCGCGGCCAGCTCCAGCTCGCCGCGTGCGTGAATGATCACCACTTCACCGCGGGACAAGGCATCAGTGCAGCCGGCTGCGGAGGCGATACCTCCGGCCGGGCCGACCCGCAAGCCGGGCCGTATTCCACAGTGGACTCCTCGACGGGACCGAGACGATCGTGCTGCGGGAAACGGAAGGTGGTCGGTCGTGGTGTGATGGTGGGCCACGAGTTCAGATCCTCGCCGGCCGGCGGAAGCGGCTGCCGTGGAAGACCGTTGGCGGGGTGGTGGTCACCGTCTTCAGCCGGTGGATGCGCAGCAGGGCGATCAGGTGGTCGCCCTGCTGGGACCTCCTCGTGCAGCGAGCACTCCAGCCAGGCGCTCGCGCCGGTGATGAAGACGCTGTCGTCCGGGCCTGCTTCAACGCCTCCTCGATCGCCGTCCGAGCGCTCACCCAGGCCGCGGCGAAGGAGCCGGCCCCGGCATCACGGTGAACGCCTACTGCCGGGCGTCGTGAACACCGACATGGGGATCACGGTCGATCGCGAGATGGCTCGGCACACCGGCGCCGAGCCGGGCGCGACCTACGCCCAGTACGTTGACGGGATCGCGCTCGGCCGCGCCGAGACACCCGACGACGTCGCCGGGTTCGTCTCGTACCTCGCCGGTCCGGACGCGAAGTACCTGACCGGGCAGGCGCCCCTGATCGACGGAGGACTGGTTTACCGATGAACGACAAGCCGCAGCTGCGGCAGGTGCAGCACCCGGTCGCCGACGTCGGGGCGGCGGTCGAGTTCTACGCCGCCGCCTTCGGCTTCACCGAGAAGTTCACCGACGGCGACCGGTACGCGGCGCTCGACGCCGGTGGCATCACGCTGGCCCTCGCCGGGCCGGCGGAAGACGTCACCGGCGGCGTGCCCGCGGCGTCGATCAAGGTGCCCGACGTCGCGGTGGCCGTCGACGCCGTGGTGCGCGCCGGTGGCGTGGTCGTGCGCCCGGCCGAGCGCGGGTCCCACGAAACCCGCGCCGTAGTGCGGGATCCGTGGGGCAACGCGCTCATCGTGTACGGCCCGGCCTGATCGTCAGAAGACGACGACCGGCTTGACGACGACGCCGGACTCGGAGTCGGCGAACGCCGTGTTGATGTCGTCGAGCTTGTAGGTGCGGATCAGCTTGTCAGCTCCAGGCGGTTGTCGTGCAGGTCGACGGCGACGGTGGTGGTGCAGCCCGCGACACGGGCGGCCATGATCGCCGCCAGGCCGACCGCGCCCGAGCCCGTCACGGCGATCGACGACCCGGCGGGCAGGCGCAGCTCGTTGAGCACCGACCCGGCGCCCGTCTGCATGCCGCAGCCGAGCGGAGCCAGCACCTCGAGCGGAACCTCCGGGTCGACGCGGATGACGCTGTTCTCGACGACGTTCGCGTAGGTGCCGAACGCGGACTGGCCGAAGAAGTGGGACGACACGGCGGATCCGTCTTCGGCGCTCAGCGCGGTCGTGCCGTCGGTGCGGCGGCCACCGAAGTCCTCGGCGAACAGTGGTTATCGGTCCTCGATTCTTTCGGGTCCTTCACAACCAGGTGGGCAGCGCGGGGCGGTCGTCGCGGTGCAGCCGGCCGGTGAGCCAGCCGGCCGGCTCGGCGGCCGGCGCCTCGATCGCCGGGCCGCCCCCGCCCAGCTGCCACGTGGTGCCGCGATCGGCCGGGGCGAGCGTCGCCGCGGGGCAACCGTCCTTTCGGGACAGCGCTGCGGTGACGTCGTCGAGCAGCAGGTCGACGACTCCGGGCGGAAGTTCGACGTCGGCGCCGAGGTCGACGGCGTGCAGCCGGACTTCGCGGATGCGCATCCACGGGATCTCCGCGGCCGGGATCGCACGTCGGCTCGCCGGATCGAAGCGGGCAGCACGTTCATCAACACCCACTCGTTCGACTCGCTGGACCTGCGGATGCCGTTCGGCGGCATCAAGCAGAGCGGCATCGGCCGCGAATTCGGCACCGCGGGGCTCTCGGCGTATGTGGAGGAGCACTCGATCCGCCGCCTGAAGTGACATCGGCGGTGCCGGAGGGGGCACCACCTCCTCCGGCACCGTGCGCGGGAATGAGATCCGGGCTCGAAGTGTTGATCATGGGCATGTCCGACGAAACCGCAGAACTCAGTCCCACCGAGTGGGTGCAGGACCAGACCAAGACGATCCTGGAGACCGGGACCACCGAGGGGATCGAGGTGCTCGGGTCGCCGGTCGTGCTGCTGACGCTGCGCGGCGCGAAGTCCGGCAAGCTGCGCTACACCCCGGTGATGCGGGTGGAGCACGCCGGGAGCTACGCGGTGGTGGCGTCCAAGGGCGGCGCTCCGGAGCACCCGGTCTGGTACTACAACATCAAGGCGCACCCGGAGTTCCCGCTGCAGGACGGGACCGTGACGAAGACCTACACGGCGCGCGAGGTCGAGGGGGCCGAGCGGGCCGAGTGGTGGGAGCGCTCGGTCGCGGCCTACCCGTCGTACGCCGAATACCAGACGAAGACCGACCGGCAGATCCCGGTGTTCGTGCTCGACCCGAAGTAACAGCGTGCTCGCTGAAGGGGGTGCGGCCGCCGGCCGCACCCCCTTCTTTTCCGGCCGTCGTCACGCGGCCGGGTCGACCAGCAGGCCCTGCTGATCCGGGAGGACATCGGCGACGCGGAGGGCCGGGCGTCGGCACTGGTCGTCTTCGACGAGCTGTCCCACCCGAAGGTGGCCGAGGTGCGTGCCCGGCCGGTACTGACGGCCGCTTTAGCGGTTTCCCGGCCTGGCCACCAGGAGTTTCAGCGTGGGCTGAATCGTTCGCCCGCACGATGACCCGGCTGCGACGATTCCGCTCGCAAGAGCCGAGGCCGTGACGCTCGCGGCTTCGGCTCACTCACGCGCGGATGGCGCGACTCCAGGGAGCTCAACGTGCGACTACGTCGGTTGGCGTGCGCGGCGACGATCACCGCGCTGGTGGCGTCGATGGCCACGATCCTGGTCCTGGACGGCGGGAGTCCGCCGCCACCGGTACCGGTCACCCAGGCGCCCGACCAGGCTTCGGCGAAGCTGGCGGCGTTCCGGCAGGGCACCCGGGTGGAGGTGCTCGACCAGCGGACCCCGACCCGGGCGGTCTTCGCGAATCCCGCCGGCGGGATGACCGCCGAGCTCACGGCCGTCCCCACCCGGGTGCGCCGGGGCGACTCCTGGGTGCCGGTCGACGTGACGATGCAGCGCCGGGCCGACGGGACCGTCGGCCCCGAAGCCGCGGTGGGCGAGCTGACCCTGTCCGGTGGCGGCCCGGCGGGTGCGCTGCTGACCCTGCGGCGCGACGGGCACTTCCTGGAGCTGACCTGGCCGGGCCCGCTCCCCGCGCCGCGGCTCTCGGCGGCCACGGCGACCTATCCCGAGGTTCTGCCGGGGGTGGACCTCGTGCTGATCGCCGGCCCGAACGGCTACCAGCAGCAGCTGGTGGTCAAGACCGCCGAAGCGGCGAGGAACCCCGCGCTCGCGTCGATCCGGCTGGCGGTGCGCACCGACGGCCTGACCCTGAAGGTCGACGGCGCCGGCTCGGTGCACGCGGCCGCCGCGGGGGGTGGTGACGTCTTCGCCGCGCCGCCGTCGACCATGTGGGACGCGAAGGGCAAGACCGCGAAGGTCGCGGTGTCCGCAGCGGACGGCGCGCTCACCCTGTCCCCGGACTGGACGGCGCTCGCCGGTGCCGGCGTCGCCTACCCGGTGACGATCGACCCGAACATGGTGACGTTCGACAAGAACGCGTGGGCCACCGTGCTGTCCGGCAAGAGTAACCAGTCCTACTGGTGGACGAGCGGGTCGCCGCCGTGGGCCCAGGTCGGCCAGTGCTACGAAGACGGCTGGTGTGAGGGGATCGGCGAGGCGCAGACCTACTTCCAGTACGACACCGGGTTCCTGGCCGGCAAGACGATCACCCAGGCGAGCCTCGACACCACGGTCGTCTTCAGCCCCAACTGTTCCGGCCGGACCCACCGGCTGCACCTGGCCGACGGGCAGATCAGCCCGGAGACGACCTGGAACGTCCGGCCGGGCAGCCGGTGGTACCGGGAGTTCACCGCGCCCGGCGTGTACAACCCGGGCGGCTGCGGTGACTTCAAGACGGTGGGCGTCGACGTCGCCGACATGATCGACACCGGCGGCGTCACGACCTTCTTCCTGACGGCCGCGGACTCCGGCGACCAGATCGCCTGGCGCAAGTACGACCCGGGGGCGACCAAGGTCGTGGTGACGTACAACCAGGTACCCGACGCGCCGTCCGACCTGGCCACCGACCCGCCGCTGCCCGCGCCGTGCAAGTGGTGCGGCGGCGCGCGCTACCTGGCCGGCGACGACCTCCGGCTGATCGCCCGGCTGTCGGACCCCGACCAGGACCTGGTCGAGCCGCAGTGGGACATCTGGCGTGACGGCGTCCTGGAACGCCGCCTGGGCAACGGTTTCCAGAGCTCCGGGGCCTTCCACGACACGGTCGTCGACCTGAAGGGACTGCGGGACGGCACCGGCGTCGACTGGGTGGTGCGAGGCAGTGACGGCAAGGCGTCCGGCCCGGAAACGCACGGGACCGGGGCGTTCTACGTCGACCGCGTGGGGTTCACCGACCAGCAGGTACCGAACGTCTCCGCCGTGCTCTACCAGCCGGACAACCGCTGGCACGGCGGGACCGGGGTGCCGGACACGTTCACCTTCACCGCCAACAACGTCGGCGACGTCGACCACTACCTCTACGGCTGGCAGGATCCGCCGGCCACGCCGGTGGACGCCCAGTCGCTCGGCGGCCCGGCCAGTGTCCGGCTGACGCCGCCCGGCGACGGGCCCCGCGAGCTGTTCGTGCAGAGCGTCGACCGCGGCGGGCACCGCAGCAAGTCCCAGGTGCACCGCTTCTACGTCCGGCCGGGCAACGGCCCGCTGGCCCAGTGGTCCTTCGAAGGCAACGCGAAGGACAGCGCGCACCTCGGCGACCACCACGGCACGCTGGCCGGTGCCGCGACCTACACCTCGGGCGGCGCCGCGGGTTCGGCGGTGCACCTCGACGGCGTGGCCGCGCAGGTGTCGGCGCCGAACGCGGTCCGCACCGACACGAGCTTCTCGGTGGCCACCTGGCTGAAGCTCGACCAGCTCCCCGCGGCCGGCACCGGCTTCACCGCGGTGTCCCAGGACGGCGGCCGGCTCAGCGGGTTCCTGCTCGGCTACCGCGACGAAGGCGGCGGCAAGTGGGAGTTCACACTGCCCGCCGCGGACACCGCGCAACGCCCGGCGGGGGAGAGCGTCCGCGCGAACGTGGCGGCGTCCGTGGGCACGTGGACCCACGTGGCCGCCACCTACGACTCCCAGGCCAAGCAGATCCGCCTGTACGTCAACGGGGTGCTCGCCGGGACACAGGCCCGGACGAGCGGGTTCAACGCGACCGGGCCGCTGGCGATCGGCCGCGGCAAGTGGGCCGGTGCCCCGGCCGACTTCTGGCCGGGCTCGGTCGACGAAACGCAGCTCTACGACCGGGTGCTGAGCGCCCCCGAGATCGCGGCCCAGGTGGGGGCCAGCGGAGTGCAGGTCGCGCACTGGAAGTTCGAGGAACGCGGCGGCAGCACGGCCGTCAACGCGGTCGAAGGCGCGCCCGACGGCGTCCTGGACAACGGCGCGGCGTTCGTCGCGAACGGCGCCGTGGGCGGCGGGATCAAGCTCGACGGCGTCGACGACTCGGTGTCGGCCGCGGGCCCGGTCGTGCGCACGGACCAGAGTTTCTCGGTGGCCGTGCAGGTGAAGCTCGACCGGGCGGACGCGGGCACCTACACCGTGCTCAGCCAGGACGGCGAGCGGATCTGCGGGTTCTGCCTGCAGTACCAGGGAAACCGGTGGCAGTTCATCTTCCCGGGGTCCGACGCGGACAGCCCGGCCGAGTACTTCTGGGTGGCCGGGGCGTCGCCGCCGAAGGCCGGTGAGTGGACGGCTCTCGTCGGCACCTACGACGCGTCGACCCGCAAGATCCGGTTGTACGTGGACGGCGCCCTCGCCGGGGAGTCGACCCGTACGACGGCGTGGCAGGCGCTGCGGTCGTTCCGGATCGGCCGGGCGATGATCCGGGCCGAGCAGCGGCAGGCGTTCCCCGGCACCCTCGACGAGGTCCGGGTGTACAACCGGGCGATCGGCGAGGACGAGGTGCGCGGGATCGTCAGCCGCGACAACGTCACGGCGGGCACCTGGCGGCTGGACGGGACCGCCGTGGACGCGAACGGGAAGCTTCCCGGTGTCCTCAACGGCGGCCCGGACTGGTCGGCGGGACAGACCAACTCGCCGGACCCGGCCGACCTCGCGGTGCAGCTGAACGGGACCGGGGCGCACATCAGCACGCCCACCGCCGTGCACACCGACCAGAGCTTCTCGGTCGCGGCGTGGGCCCGGGCCGACAAGACCGGTGCGCCCGCGACGATCCTGTCGCAGGACGGCACGAAGGTCAGCGGCTTCGCGCTGCAGGCGACCGCCGACCGCTGGGCGTTCACCGCGATGCCCTCGGACGGCACCGCCGCGGGCGACCAGGCCCTCGGGGGCACCGTCCAAGCCGGGGTGTGGACGCACCTGGCCGGCGTCTACAGCAAGGACCGCAAGCAGCTCGACCTGTACGTCAACGGGGTGCTCGCGGGCTCGGCGGCGCACACGACCGCGTTCGACGCCACCGGCGGGTTCCAGATCGGCCGGGGCAAGCGCGCCGGGGCGAACGCCGACTTCTTCGCGGGCGCGGTCGACGACGTGTCGGTCTACAGCCGCGCGTTGTTCGCCGGTGAGGTCGCCACCATGGCGGGGCAGGACCTGAGCCTCGGCCACAACTGGACGATGGACGAAGGCAGCGGCACGACGACCGGGGACGCCGTCGGCCCCCGGCAGGCGACGCTGCGCAACGGCGCCACGTTCACCGCGGGCCGGATCGGCAACGCCGTCAAGCTCGACGGCGTCGACGACGTGGTGACCACCACCGGGGTGGACGTCCGGACCGACGGCAGCTTCACGGTGTCGGCCTGGGTGAACCTCGAAGGCACCACCTGCGACTTCGCCACCGAGACCAGCTGTTTCACCAGCGCGGTGTCGCTGGACGCCGGAGACGGCAAGCCGTTCAGCAAGTTCCGGCTGGGCTACGTCGAGGACACCGCCGGGCACGACGGCAACTGGACGTTCGAGATGCCCGAACGCGACGGCACCGTCACCAAGGCGGCGGTCGCGGCCGAGCCGGGGGAGCTGTGCCGGCCGGGGGAGCAGTGCAAGTGGGTGCACCTGACCGGCGTCTACGACGTCGGGGCCCGCGCGATCTGGGTGTACGTCAACGGGAACCGCAAGGACGACGGCACCCTGCTCACCAGCTGGCCGGGCACCGGCGGCCTGCAGATCGGCGGCGGCAAGGCGATCGGCGAGCAGCCCAAGTCGTGGCGTGGTGGCGTGGACGACGTCCGGATCTACAGCGGCGCGCTGACCGCCGACCGGGTGTCGGCGCTGGTGCGGTCCTACCCGTTGCCCGGCGGCCCGGCCACGCTGCCGGTCGCCGACGCGGGGGCGTGGAAGTTCGACGAGAACACCGGCACCACCGTGGCCGACTCCAGCGGCCGGGCCAAGACCGCGACGCTGAAGGGCGGCGCCGGGTGGTTCGCCGGCCGGATCGACAGCACCGGGTGGTTCGACGGCACGAGCGGGTACGCCGAGACCGCCGGCCCGGTCGTGGACACCAAGGGCAGCTTCTCGGTCGCCGGCTGGGCGTTCCTCACCGACGGCGCCCGCAACGCGACCGTGCTGGGGCAGGACGCGAACCAGGTGAGCGCGTTCCAGGTGCGCTACGACGCGGCGACGAAGAAGTGGGCCGCCGTCGTCGCCCTCGCCGACCAGGCGAACGCGGGCTCCGTCGTGCTCGTCTCCAGCGAGCAGGCGCAGCTCAACGACTGGGCGCACCTGGCGCTCGTCTACGACGTCCGGCTCGCGCAGCTGCGGCTCTACGTCAACGGGGCGCTGTCCGCGGTCCAGGTGGGGGTCACCGTCCAGGACGCCACCGGCAAGTTCGCGGTCGGCCGGGCCCGGGTGAACGGCACCACCGCGGACTACTTCCCGCGGGGCGTCGACGACGTGCGCGCCTACGGCCGGGCCCTGACGGACGGCGAGGTCCGCCGGGTCCACGACGAGGCCCCCGCGGCCGTCCACGGCTTCTGGCGGTTCGACGACGGCACCGCGCGGGACTACTCGTGGCGGCAGAACCCGACGACGCTGTCGAGCGCCGGAACGTCGTTCGCCCCTGGCGTCTTCGGCAAGGCGCTCGAGCTGGACGGGGTCGGCGGGGCCGCCAGGTCCACGAACGTCGGAGTCCCCATGCGGGACAGCTTCACGGTCTCGGCCTGGGCCAAGCTGACGCGCACCGACAAGGTGGCGACCGTGCTCGCGCAGGACGGCGTCCGCCGCAGCGGGTTCGCCCTGCAGTACCGGCCCGAGGTCGACCGGTGGATGTTCGGCGCCGCCACCAGCGACACGGACACCGCACCGCTGGTCTACGCCAACTCCCTGCAGCCGCCGACGGTCGGCGCCTGGACGCACCTGAGCGGCGTCTACGACTACGCCGCCCGCCAGCTGCGGCTCTACGTCAACGGGCAGCTCGTCGGGACGAAGGACAACGTGCTGCTGTGGGTTGCGGGCGGCGGGCTCACCATCGGCCGCGGCCGGGACAAGGGCGCGACGACGGAGTACTTCCCCGGCCTGATCGACGAGGTCACGACGGACAAGGGCGTTCGCCCGGCCGACAGCATCCGGCTGGCCGGGACCTTCCAGCCGCCCTCCGGCGGGCAGCTGGGCCGGTTCGTGAACGACGCCGGTGAGCGCTACACCGCCAGGTCCGCCACCGGGTCCGACGCGCCGTTCGCCGGCGCACCGGCGGGCTTCCGGTTCGACCGCCCGCTCGGGGTGGCGCTCGGCGGCCCCGGAGCGGACACCGTGCCGCTCTACACCTGCCGGGGCCCGGCCGGGCCGTTCACCTCGGCCGAGCCGGGGTGCGAAGGACAGCCGAAGATCGGCACCCTCGGCTGGGCCTACGCCACCCCGCCGGCGGACGTGGCGACGGTGCCACTGCGGCGCTGCCTGGACGGGGCCGCCCGGTTCGACTCCACCGACGTCGCCTGCGAGGGGCGCGCCACGGACCGGGTGCTCGGCCACGTCGCCGCCTACACGCCGCTGACCCGGTACTTCCACGACCTGTCGGGCCAGCACTACACCAGCAGCCTCGGTGCTCCGCCGGGCTTCCGCTACGGCCGCTCCCTCGGACTGCTGGCGACGACGGACCAGCCGGGCACCGAGCCCCTGCTGTCCTGCACGGACACCGCGGGCCAGTTCGTGACGCAGGACCCGGGCTGCGAGGGCAAGGGGACCGGCGTCCCGGTGGGCCGCGTCTTCACCCAGCCGCCGCCGGGACTGGCCGGCAGGCCGCTCTACAAGTGCGCGGTGGCCGGCGGGATCCGCTTCACGTCCGTCGTCGCGAACTGCGAAGGCCAGACCGTACTGGGACAGCTCGGGTACGCGCTGACCACGCTGCCCGGCCCGTCGGCACCCTGACCGCCACCCGACCGAACCCAAAGGGGAACTCTGTGCGCAGGACCTGGTTACGTCGCGGGCTCACCCGCGGTCTGGCGGCGGTGCTGTTCGTGACACTGGCGCCGGCCGCCGGCGTGCCCGGGGTGGCCGCGGCCGCGGGCGGGGGCCCGTCGGTCGAGCTGCCCGGCACGGCCTCCACGCCGGTGACCGCGGACGCCGTCGGGACCCGGCCCACGGACCAGGCGACCGCGGACGCGTTGCTCGGCAACCAGCCCGCCAAGCCCGCACAGGAGGGCGCGGGGACACCGACGGCCACCTCGCTGGCGCCGTCGGCCACCTGGGAGGTCGCCCCGCACACCGGGGACTTCAGCTGGTCCTACCCGCTTCGGGTGCCGCCGGCGCCGGGCGGGCTGGCGCCCTCTCTCGCGCTGTCGTACCAGTCGTCCACTGTGGACGGCCGGACGAGCGCGACCAACAACCAGCCCTCCTGGGTCGGTGAGGGCTGGGACCTCTCCCCGGGGTTCGTCGAGCGTTCCTACGGCGGCTGCGCCGACGACACCGAGGGCGACGTCAAGCCGCCCGTGGTCGGTGACCTCTGCTGGCGCAGCGACAACGCCACGGCCGCCTACAGCGGAGGCGGCGGGATGCTCATCCGCGACGACGACACCGGCGACTGGCGCACCAGAAGCGACGACGGTTCCCGCGTCGAACGCCTCGACGGCGCCGGGAACTCCGACGACAACGGCGAGTTCTGGAAGATCACCGCGCTGGACGGCACGCAGTACTTCTTCGGTTCGCAGCCGGACGCCAAGTCCACCTGGACCGTCCCGGTGTTCGGCGACGACGCGGGCGAGCCCTGCCACGGCGGATCGTTCGCCACGTCGCAGTGCGCGCAGGCGTGGCGCTGGAACCTGGACAAGATCGTCGACCGCAACGGCAACGTGGTGCGGTACTTCTACGAACCGGAGGCCAACTCCTACGGCCTGAACGGCAAGGACACCGCGGTGTCCTACATCCGCGGCGGCACGCTGGCGCGCGTCGACTACGGCCTGCGGGAGGACTCCGCCGTCGCGCCGAGCGGCCGGGTCGTGTTCGCTACGGCCGACCGCTGCGTCCCGGGCAGCACCTGTTCCCGCGACGACAAGAACAACTGGCCGGACGTGTTCTGGGACGGCGAGTGCGCCACTCCGACCTGCAAGGACCAGCACGCGCCGTCGTTCTACTCGACCAAGCGCCTGTCCACGATCACCACCCAGGTCCTCGGCGGCACGGTGCCCGTCGACGTGGACCGCTGGACACTCGACCAGCAGTACCCCGACCCGGGTGACGGCGAGAAGGCCGTGCTGTGGCTCAAGGCGATCACGCACACCGGACTGGTCGGTGGCCAGAGCACCCTGCCCCCGGTCACCTTCGAGGGCACCAAGTTCGCCAACCGCGTCGACACGATCGAGGACGGCATCTCCCCGCTGGTCCGCTACCGGCTCACCGGGGTCGTCTCCGAGGCCGGCGGGGTGACCTCGGTGACCTACAGCCCGGAATGCGCGGCGGGCGGGCCCCTGCCCGACAAGGACCACCCGGAGACGAACACGTTGCGCTGCTTCCCGGTGCGCTGGGCCAAGCGCAACTACGAGGAGCGTACGGACTTCTTCCACAAGTACGTGGTCACCGAGGTGACGCAGTCCGACCGGCTCTCCAGCAGCACCCAGCAGTCCACCCGGTACGAGTACCTCGACGGCGCGGCCTGGCACTGGGACACCTCCGAATTCGGCAAGGAGGACAAGAAGACCTGGAACGAGTTCCGCGGCTTCGGCCGGGTCAGGACCCGGTCCGGCTCGCCGAGCGACCCGGCCGGCCCGGTGAGCATGACCGAGCAGCGGTTCTACCGCGGCATGGACGGCGATCGGAAACCCGGCGGCGGTACCCGGGGGGCCAAGGTGAAGGACTCGGAGGGCGTCGAGCGCGACGACAAGGACTGGTTGCGCGGCTTCGGTTTCGAGGCCTCGAGCTTCGAGCGGGCGGTGCCGTCGGACCAGCCCGACCCGCCGAGGCTGACCAAGACGATCACCGACCCGGATTGGAAGGGCCCGACCGCGACCCGCGGTGAGTACCAGGCCTACATCGTCTTCGCCGGCACCCAGCGGCTCTTCACCGCACTCGCCTCCGGCGGCACGCTCACCACGAAAACCGTGACCACGTACGACGACCACGGCTTGCCGCTGAAGTCCGCCGACCTCGGTGACGTGACCAGGACCGACGACGACCAGTGCACCACCACCGAGTACGAGCGCAAGCCGGCCAAGTGGCTGATGAACCTGCCGTCCCGGGTGCAGGTCGATACCGTCGGCTGTGGACAGACCGCACAGTACCCGCGGGACGCCGTCTCGGACGTCGTCACCACCTACGACGGCAACGGCAACGCGACGTCGGTCAAGACCGCCAAGGAGCGCCCGGCCACCGGCCCCGTTTACGTCACGACCACGAACGAATACGACGTGCACGGCCGCGTGATCGCGGCCACGGATGGCCTGGGCGACAAGACGAAGACCGCCTACACACCCGCCGTGGGCGGCCCGGTCACGCAGGTCGCGTCCACCAGCCCCGGCATCGCCGCCGCACCGGCCGGGCTGGTGACCACCAAGGCACTGCACCCGGCCTGGGGCCTGCCGACCCTGGTCACCGACCCCAACCTCCGCAAGACCGAGACCACCTACGACCCACTCGGCCGTCAGGCCGGGGTCTGGTTGCCCCAGCGGGCCAGGGCCGGCAACCCGAAGCCCAGCTACGCCTTCACCTACCAGATCCGCAACGACGCGCTGACCGCGGTGACCACGACCAAGATCGGGCCGAAGGGCAACGAGATCAGCGGCGTCGCACTGCTCGACGGGTTGCTGCGGCCACGGCAGGCGCAGGCGCCGGCCCAGGGCGGCGGCCGGTTGCTGACCGACACCCGGTACGACTCGCAGGGCCGGGTCTGGAAGACGACCCAGCCGTACTTCCAGGACGGCCCGGTGGACACGACCCTGTGGATCGCCGCCGACGCCGCGGTGCCCGGCCTGACCCGCACCGAGTACGACGGCATCGGCCGCACCGTGGCGTCGATCTACTACGGCGGAGCCACCGAACGCCGGCGCACGACGAAGAAGTACGGCGGCGACCGGGTCGACACGGTTCCCCCGGCCGGCGGAACCGCCACGACGTCGATCAACGACGCCCGCGGCCGCACGATCGAGCTGCGGCACTACACCACGCCCGCGCCGTCCGCCTCCTACGAGACGACGCGCTACACCTATCACCCGTCCGGGCCGCTGGCCACCCTCACCAGTCCCGCCGGTGCCGTCTGGCGGTACACCTACGACCTGCTCGGCCGTCAGGTCCGCGCCGAAGACCCGGACGTCGGGGCCACGACGAAGACCTACGACGACGCCGACCAGCTCACCACGACCCGGGACGCCCTGGGTGTCACGATCGCGCACGCGTACGACAGCCTCGGCCGGGAGACCGGCACGTTCCTCGACCGGATCGGCGGGACGAAGCTCACCGAGATGACGTACGACACCGTCAAACTGGGCAAGGGCCGGATCGCGTCGGCCACGCGATGGGTCGGCGGCCGGGCCTACCGCAACGATGTGCTCGGCTACCACCCGTCGTACCAGCCCACCGGCACCTCGGTGACCATCCCGGCGGAGGAAGGACTGCTCGCGGGCACCTACAACAGCTACGTGGGTTACAACCCGGACGGCAGTGTGTCCAGCGAGACCTATCCGGCCGTGCGGGACCTGCCTTCCGAGACCGCCACGTACTCCTACAACGACCTCGGCCTGCCGAGCACGAGCACGGGCGAGGCCGGCGGGGCCACCGTCGAGCACGTCAGCGCGACCAGCTACACCCGGTACGGCGAGGTGCAACGGATGCAGCTGGGCTCGGGCACCGGCCACGTCTGGCTGTCGTCCTACTACGACAGCAACACCCGCAGGCTCACCAGGTCCATTGTGGACGCCGAGGTGCCGTCGCCGATGCAGTCCGACGTCCGGTACACCTACAGCCCGGCGGGGTCCATCACCTCGGTCGCCGACAAGTCCGCGGCGGCCGACGTCCAGTGCTTCCGCCAGGACGAGCTCCAACGACTCACCGAGGCGTGGACGCCCGCTGCGCAGACCTGGTCGGAAACCGCGGGCTGTCAGGGCGAGCCGTCCGTCGCCGGCCTCAGCGGCCCGGCACCGTACTGGCACTCCTACAGCTACGACGCGGCCGGCGACCGGCGTGCGGAGGTCCAGCACACGGCGTCGGGCACCACCACCCGCGACTACACCTACGAGACGCCGGGCCACGCCCACGCGCTCAGTTCCGTGGCCACCCGCGGACCGGGCGTCGCCGGGGTCGAGCAGTTCGGCTACGACGCGGTCGGGAACACGAAGAGCCGCAAGACCGCCGGCGCGGAGACGACGATGACGTGGGACGAGGAAGGCCACTTGGCCGCCTCCACCGCCGCCGACGGCAAGCAGACGTCGTTCGGCTACGACGCCGGTGACGGCCGGCTCATCCGGCGCGACCCCGACGCGACCACCCTCTACCTGGGCAACCAGGAGGTGCGGGTGAACCGCAGCGGCGGCAACCCGATCGTGACGCGGTACTACACGTTCGGCGGCAAGACCATCGCGACGCGCGTGGACACGGGCCCGCTGACCTGGCTGGCCGCGGACCACCAGGGCACCGGGCAGATCGCGATCGACTCGGGCCAGAACGTCACCCGCCGCCGTCAGCTGCCGTTCGGCGGCCCGCGCGGCACGTCGGCGGCGTGGCCCGGAGATCGCGGATTCGTCGGTGGCACCACCGATGCGAGTACCGGGCTGACCCATCTCGGCGCCCGCGAGTACGACCCGTCGACCGGCCGTTTCGCCTCGGTCGACCCGGTGCTGGCCATGGCCGACCCGCAGCAGATGAACGGCTACGCCTACAGCGGCAACAGCCCGGTCACCTACAGCGACCCGAGCGGGCTGACCCGGACCATGTGCCCGGACGGCGAGTGCGCCGGTGGCGGCTGGGCCCCCAACACGAGCCCGGCCAGCACCTACAACCCGCCGGTGAGCTGGATCCCGCCGTCGATCGCCGCCCCGGCCAACCCCGGCCTGACACTGCCCAAGAACAAGCTGTTCATCGGGCCGATCGCCAAGGACAAGGGTCCCCGGCCGACGATCGGCTGCACCCCGGGCAAGGCGTGCGGCGTGATCCCGAGCTGGCAGCTCACACCCGACTCGTGCAAGAGCAAGGGCGGCTTGTTCGACACGTCCGGCATCAGCGCGGCGTGCGGAGCCGACAAGGCCGTGCAGGCCGAGGCCAAGAAGGCGGCGACGCCTCCCGGGCACGGCCCCAACATCAACCTGATCGAGGAGTTCTTCCGCCCCATCCGCGAGGCGTACGAGTGGAAGGAGGAGATGAAGGAGAAGTTCTTCGACCACTTCACGATCGCCGACTGCTTCACCGGAGCCGCCGGTGCGGCCGCGGTCGCCTCGGTCGAGGTGTGCCACGGAATCGACAAGTACGGCGACGGCGTCTCGGCGTCCGGAAAGATCGCCATGTCGCCGTCCGTCGGCGTCAGAGCCACTTACGGCTTGAAGATCGCCGAGGGGACGGTCGAAGATCTCGGCGGCACGGGCTGGGCCGTCAGCATTCCGCTCGGCGCCGGGAGCATAGATTTCGGCGCGGGGGACAGCGGGAAGTGGTGGGGTGGCGTGGGTGTGGGCATCGGCGCCATGCCGATGTTCGGGAAGCTGGGTGGGCTGGACGCCAGTGCGGGTCTCGAGTACGCCGACTCGTGGCGGCTCAGCGACAGCCGCAAGCCCAAGTAACACCGCGGCTCGAGCACGACGGGCGGGGACCGGGTCACGTGCCCGGTCCCCGCCGGTCAGTCGAGGCCTTCGATGATGCGGAAGTCGCGCTCGACGCCGTCGGCGAGTGCGGTCAGCGCCTCCTGGTAGGGCGCACTCGCGCGGGCGGCGACGGCCTGGTCGAAGCTGTCGAACTCGATCAGGATGGTGCGCTGGGCGATTCCGGCTTCGTGGGCGACGACCCGGCCGTCGCGGGCGAGCACCCGCCCGCCCGCGGCCTTGACGGCCGGGCCGGCCAGCTTGTTGTAGGCAGCCAGCTTCTCGGGGTCCGAAATGGAACGGTAGACGCTGACCCAGTAGCCCTTGGGCATGGAACCTCCAGTGTCGGGATGAAATGCATCTGACTTACGGGGTTGTCTCGGACGAGCGCCGGCGGGCGAGGGCGAGGCCGGCCAGCGTCGTGATCATCATGGCGCCGACGCCGACCAGCGCCGCGGTGGTGTAGGCGCTGTCGTCGGGGAAGGGGCGGTCCGTGGCGGTGCCCGCGGCGAGGATCAGGCCGCCGATGGCGCTGCCCAGGGAGTACCCGACGCTGCGGACGACGTAGTTGAAGCTCATGGCGCTCGACGTCTCGCTCTTGGGGGTGACGGCCAGGATGACGCCGGGCATGGCGGCCGAGAAGCTGCCGACGCCGAAGCCCAGCACGCCCATGGCCGCGAGCAGTTCGGCCACGGTGGACCGGGCGGTGGCGAACAGGACGAACCCGCCGCCGACGATGGCGGCGCTGACGGCCAGGAGCAGAGGGCCGTCGATCCGCTTCCGGACCCGCGGCGTGAGCTTGCCGGCGACGAACCCCAGCACGGAGAACGGGATGAGGACCAGCCCCGCCACGAAGGTGGTCAGCCCGAAGCCGTAACCGGCGCTGTGCGGCGTCTGCGCGTAGCGGGTGATGAGCGTGAGCAGGAGGTACATGCCGCTGCCGCCGACGAACATGGCGATGTTCGCCCCCGCGACCGCCGGGTGCCGCACCGCCCGGACGTCGATCAGGGGCGTCGTGGTTCGCAGTTCGGAGACGGCCCAGACGCCGAGCAGGAGCACGGCGGCGACGGCAAGGGTCACGGCCAGGGCGAGGTGCCGGCTCCACAGGCTCCGCTCGCCGGCCAGGAACAGGACGAGGAACAGCCCGCCCGCCAGGACGAGCGCACCGGCCACGTTCACGCGAGCGGAGCGGCCTGCGGGAGCTGCGGGCATGGAGCGCCACGCGGTCACGAAGGCGATGGCGGTGACGAGCAGGCCGAGGCCGTAGGCGGCCCGCAGTCCGCCGAACTCGGCGAGCAGCGCGGCCAGCGGGTAGCCGACGCCGGCGCCGATGATGGAGACCACCGAGATCAGGGCGATCGTGGGCGCGCTGCGCTCCTCGGGAAGGTGGTCGCGGGCCACGCCCATCATCAACGCCGTGAGACCGAGGCCGGCGCCTTGGGCCGCTCGGCCCACGAGCAGCCAGGCGAACGGCAGCGGCAGCACGGTGAGCGCGCTGCCGGCGACGACGATCGCCAGCGTGGCGAGAATCGTGGCCCGCCGGTGCGGCCCGGCGCCGAGCCGGCCGAGGACGGGTGTGGCGACGGCGCCGCTGAGCAGGGCGATGGTCAGCGTCCACTGCGCGCTGTCGAGGGAGACGTGGAACGTGGTCGCCACGCTGGTGATGAGCGGCGTCCCGAGGCTGGCGACCGCCGCCACGACCAGGGCGATGAACATCAGGGCGGGGACCAGCAGACGTGCCTCGGAACGCATCGTCTCGGCCTCGGTCACCGGTCCGCCCCTTCTCGGGCGTGGCTTTCGAGCTCCGCCAGGTGCCGCAGCGCCGGAAGAGCTGCGGCCAGCGCCTCGACCTCGTCACCGGTGAGTTCGCCGATCAACCGCGCGTACGCGTCGACGCCCGCCTGGCGTCGCGTCCGGACGTACGACGCGCCGGCCTCGGTCAGGCACACCAGCGTGACCCGCTTGTCGGACGGATCGCCTTTCCGTTCGACCAGCCCGGCTTCCTCCATCACCCGGACCAGGACGGTCATCGCGGGCTGGGTGACGCCCTCGGCCACCGCCAGATCGGTGATCCGCCGCGGGCCGGTCTTGTCCAGGGTGGCCAAGGTGGCAGCGGACGTCAGGCTCATGTCACGGGGAAGACGTCTCACGGCCCTGGTGGCCAGCCCGTAGAGGGCGGACCCGATGGCATCGGAAGCGCCGCGCGCGGCGTCTCGGCGACTCATGCCGGAAGCATAGCAGCTTTATATTAACTCTTTATGCATCTCCTGATCGGGGTTCGCCGATGCTTAACTCCGGTGGTGCCTGCAGGTCGTGGGCGCGGAACAGGACGGCGTGCTCGACGCCCATGGCCTTGCCGCTCACCGCGGTGAACTTCGGGATGAAGTCCTCCGGGGCCGGGTGGTCCGGGAGCGCGGCCAGGTACGCGGCGTGCGCTTCGAGCGAGGCGATGCCGCGGCGCAGCGGCTCACCCGTGACCTCGACGCCGTGGGTCGCGAAGCCGGCGAGCCCGGGAAGGATCAACCAGCGCACCGAGTGCGGTTCGAGATCCTCGTCGTCGACCTGCTCCGGGAAGACCCACCGGTTGCCCGCGTCGCGCACCGCGTCGAGCGTCGCGAGGCCGGCCGCGCGGTGGTCGGCCTGGTCGAAGCCGAAGGGTGTCTCGATCTCGTAGCCGGTGCCGAGGACGACGTCGGGCTTGAACCGGCGGATCTCCCGGCAGATGTCCCGGCGCAGGTCGAGGCCGTAGACGAGCACGCCGTCCGGGTGTTCGAGGATGGTCAGGTGAGTGACGCCGACGGCGGCACAGGCGGCCTGCTGCTCGGCGACACGCAGGCGTGCGGTCTCCTCGGGAGGGTTCGGCATGCCGGCCTCGCCGCGGGTGAGCAGGAGATAGCCGACCTCGATGCCGCGCGCGGTCCAGCGAGCGACGGCCGCGGACGCGCCGTACTCCATGTCGTCAGGGTGCGCGACGACGCAGAGCACGCGGTGGAAGGACTCCTCGGGAAGCGCAGGCACTGTCATGGCGCCAACCTTCCACACCTCGGAACCGGCCGCCGGTTCTTTCGGAGGTGCCGATGAACGGCTGCCACGGGCGACTGGGAGCTCCACCTCGACAACTGGCTCCCCGACGACGCGGCCGCACGCTGGGAAAGGACCTGACCGCTCAGGCGTGCTCCGGGACAGCCGAGCATTGGCAGGCCACCTTCGACCGCTACCTGACGGCGCTGGTCCGCGTCTGCCTCCGAGCGCGAGAGACGCTTCGCGAGAAGGGCGTCACCCGCAGTGACTTCGTGGTGCTGCTCCTCGACGAGGAACAGCACGACACGGTGATCAGGCGCGTCCTGACCGCCGGCGAGGTGCGCCGTCACTTCCCGGCCTGCACGCGCGGTCGGTCGCGCTGGCCGGCGTCGCCGCACTCCCACCCCCCGAACGCGCCGCGTACCTGGCTCCTCTGCTGGGAAACTCCGAGGGCGACGTCCGGTCCGAAGGCGCCGATTCGGCTCTGCGTGACCTCGGTCCCGCCGCCTTCCCGGGCCTGCGATGTCGCTGTCCCGCCTCGGTCGCCTCGACCTCGTTCTCGACCGGGCCGAAAGCCTCCCCTCGGAAGTGGTGGTCAGTGCCGTCGTCGCGCCGCCGCGGGATTGCCACCCCCTGGCGGATTTCATCGAGCGGCGCCCGGCGTACCTGCCTGCGCTGGGCCAGTATTTCGCGCCTGGTAACGGCTTTTGCGATATAGCAGCGCACGAGGTGGGCACCGCGGTGACCGGCTTGAATTCGCCACACCTCATCATCCGCCGGCACGCCGTGGCCGCTCTCGGTCGGCGACGGCTCGGCAAGGACGTCGGCCGACGGGTGTTGCCACTGCTCTGCCGCACGATTCGCCAAGATCCGGATGCCGTCGTACGTCGCCTGGCGATTCTGTCGCTGCTGGCGTGGCGGATCGATTCCCGCCACCTGCAACCAGACATCAGGTCGAATGCGTCGATGTGGCCGGCCCGAAGTCGCTGAGATAGATCCGCCACGTGTCGACGTCGGCGTGCTCGGCGGCGACCGGCGAATGGCCGGGCAGCTCCCGCCAGAGGTAGGGCACCGGGAACGACTGACATCCATCGGCAGAACGCGAGCGGCGGGGCCTTGATCGACTGTCGACGGATTGTCGACGGATTGTCGACGGCCGATGCGACGGTGTTCGAGCCAAGAGGGCTGGGAGAGATTCGGGGAGGCTCGTCCGGGGATTGGGGTGACGCGTCGCGACCCGGATCGGCGTGCGGGGCCGCGGTCGTCGATCGGCCGCGCCACGGGGCCTGCGAGATCCGTCAGTGGCAACCGCTGTGAGCGGTCTTGGCGCTTTTACTGATGAAACAGGGGGCAGTCAATGGGGAGACCATTTCTGCCGGCACCGGCGGAGCTTGCCCGCGATGTGCTGGACGAGCACGGCTACGTAGTTCTGCGGGATGTCGGCGGACAGGATTCCGCGGCCGAGGTGCTGGGGCGGATCGGCGAGCTCATTCCGCAGTACAGCGGTTCGCCCACCCACGAAGTCACCTATCGGGCGGGTAACGACGGGCGCTCGTATTCACAGAGTGCGAACACCATTCTGGCGCACACGGAGGCGCCCGGGTGGGACCCGAGTCCTGCCTACCTGGCGCTGTACTGCCACCGGCAGGCTCGCTGCGGTGGTGGCCACACGGACCTGCTCGATGTGGAGACGCTGCTGCCCATGCTCACCGAGGAGGAAGCGGCCCTGCTGGTCGAGCCCGAACTCGTGTTCCCGGCGGCGGACGGGAGGCGGCTGCGCACCACGATGCTCGGCTCGGCGGCCGGCGGCCGGCGGCTGCTGAGGTTCAGCTTCAACCTGCTGACCGCGGGCGACTACGATCCGCCTCTTGCCGCGGCTCCCGTCGAGGGCGAGCTGCCGCTGGGGCCGGCCGGGCGGGCGCTGGCCCATCGGGTCAGTGACCTTTTCGCGGAATTCCGGACTCGCATTCTCATTCCGGACGATGGTTTGCTCGTCTGGGACAACCAGCGAATGCTGCACGCGCGGTCGAGTTATCAGGACAAGCGGCGCCATCTGACCCGGTTCTGGGTCTCGGACCGGAGGGTGGCGTGATGGAAGAAAACCTCCTGCACATTCCGGGGCTGCCGTCGTTCGACCCGGAAAACAACGTCGAAAGCGCCGTCATAGGTCGCCTCGCCGGCAATTGGCGGCGCCGGGCGACGGTGAAGCGGGACGAGCCGGACCTCGACGACTTGTTCGACGTCGGCCGCCCGGACTACCCGGAGCACCTCGTCCCCTTCCGCGACCATCCGACCTGGCTGGGGCTTCCCGACCATGTCCGTTCGCGTCTGCTGAGCTGGGCGTGGATCGCCTACAACCGGCACACGGTGCTGGCCGAGCAGCGGGTGGCGAACCCGGCTTTCGCGCTGGTGATGGAGGGTGAGTTCCCGGGCCTCGGTGGTCCGACCATGGAGATCGCGCTCGCTCAGGCGATGGTGGACGAGCAGTACCACACCCTGATGCACATCGGTGCCAGTGCGGTGACCCGGCGAAAGCGGCAAGCCGCGCTGCCCGACGCCTGGCTTCCGGACTCGCACACCGCCGTCGTGCACCAGGCGTTGCGCGATCGAGCCGAAGAACGGTGGCAGCGCAGTCTGACGACACTGGCCTTCGCCACGGTCTCGGAGATCTCGATCAACGCCTACCTGGACCTGCTGGCCGCGGACCCGGACATCCAGGTCGTCAACTCCACGACGGCGACACTGCACAATCGGGACGAGTACTGCCACGCCTCGATTTCCGACGAACTCGGAAAAGTCATCTACGAGGTGCTCGACCCGGATCGCAAGCGGTTCTTCCTGGACATGCTGGTCGCGGGATTGGAGGCGTTCGTGGCTACCGACTACTCCACGTGGGAACGCATCCTAGAGATCGAGCAAGTCCCCGGCCGGCAACGAATGATAGCGGAGACCAGGGCCGACACCTCCCGTGCTCGGCTGGTGCGCGACTACACCGGCCTGCATTCGCTGATGTCCGAAATGGACGTACTCGGCCAGGTCGACTTCGACTGGGGCAAAGCGGAAGTGAACAAGTGATGGCCACTCCGGTCGTCGAGGCCGTGGCGCTGCGCACGGTCTCCGGGCGCCGGCTGCGTGAGCTGGTGCTCGATCGCACCCGTGACGCCGGACTCGCCCACGAGGTCGACGTCGTCTCACAGGTGTTGCCGTTCAAGGTCAGCTCGTACGTCGTCGACCAGCTCATCGACTGGGACCGCGCACCGTCGGACGGGATGTACCGACTGGTCTTCCCGCACCGGGACATGCTCGAGGCGGCGGATTTCGCAGCCGTCGAGTCGGCGATGCGCACGGAGAGCCGGGCGGGTCTGCGGGCCGTGGCCGACAGTGTCCGGGACCGGCTCAACCCGCACCCTGGTGATCAGATCACCCTGAACGTGCCCGGTGAAGACGGTCAGAGCTGGGGGCTCCAGCACAAGTACCGTGAGACGCTGCTGGTCTTTCCGCGCCACGGGCAGACGTGCCACAGCTACTGTGGCTACTGCTTCCGATGGGCCCAGTTCGTCGACCGGCCGGACCTGCGCCAGGCGGTTTCCGGGCCGGAGGTGATGACCGACTACCTGCGCGGGCATCCGGAGATCGTCGACGTGCTGCTGACCGGCGGAGATCCGCTGGTGATGCGCACCGAGCTGATTCGTCAGTACCTGGAGCCGTTGCTGCGGCCGGAACACGACCACGTACAGACGGTTCGCATCGGTACCAAGGCGGTTTCGTTCTGGCCGCACCGTTTGCTGGCCGGCGGGGACGCCGATGAGCTGTTGCGGCTGCTCGAACGGATGGTGCTGGCGGGGAAGCACGTGGCGTTGATGCTGCACCTGTCGCACCCGGCGGAGCTGTCGACCGAGGCGGCGCGCGATGCCCTGCGCAGGTTGTCCGCCACCGGGGCGGTGCTGCGCTCGCAGGCCCCGGTTGTCCGGCACGTCAACGACGACGCGCACACGTGGGCACAGCTGTGGCAAAGCCAGGTCCGCCACGGTGTGGTGCCCTACTACATGTTCGTCGAGCGGGATACCGGCGCGAGACGGTACTTCGGGTTGCCGATCGCCCGCGCCCTCGAAACGTACCAGGGTGCGGTGCGGGCGCTGTCCGGTCTGGGCCGCACCGCCCGCGGCCCGGTGATGTCGACGTCCCCGGGCAAGGTCGCCGTGGACGGGATCACGCAGTTGCACGAAGGACCCGCCTTCGCACTGCGATTCCTTCAGGCACGTGACCCGGACCTGGTCGGCCGTCCCTTTCACGCGGTGTTCGACCCCCGTGCGCAATGGTGGGACGAACTGACCCCCTATGCGACGCAGGACGCCGAGTTCTTCGCCGGTGGCATCCGATGAGGCTGCGGACGCACTTGGTGCGCATGGTGGACAAGGACGTGTGGCGGTGTGCGCGGGAGGAGATTCCGGCGCACCAGGCCGTACTGGTGGAACTGTCCGCCGACGGGTGCTCCGGCTGGGGCGAGGCATCGGTGTTCATGACGGCCGACTACAACTCCACCGCCGAGGTACTTCTTCGACGGATGAAGGATGTGCGGCCGCTGTTGCGCGACGCGGACCCGACGGCGCCGGCGCAGACCTGGGACCGGCTGCGGCCGATCCTGGCGGACTGTCCGTTCGCCCTGGGGGCGTTGGACATCGCCGGGCACGACCTGGCCGCCCGCCTGTCCGGTGCGCCGCTGTACGACCACCTGGGGTTGCCCGACCCGACGGGGAGATCCTCGAGCTACAGCATCGGTCTCGACACCGTCACGGCGATGGTCGACAAGCTCCGTCGCGTTCCGGGGTGGCGGCTGTACAAGGTGAAACTGGCACGGGCCGGCGACATCGACGTGTTGCGAGCACTGCGTGAGCACACCGATGCGCCGTTCTGGGTGGACGGCAATGCGTGCTGGCGGCCCGAGGAGCTGTTCGACGTCCTCGACCTCCTGCCGGACCTGGGCGTGGTGGCGCTGGAACAACCCTTCGGCACGAACGAGGTCGCTGCCCACCGCCGGTTGCGGGCCGCTGGCGTCCTGCCCGTCTTCGCCGACGAGTCGGTGACCACCCCGGACCAGGTCGCGTCGGCCGTCGGGGTCTTCGACGGCGTGAACATCAAGGTCCTCAAAGCCGGTGGCATCACCCCGGCCCTGGAGATGGTGCGCCTCTGCCGGGAGTCGGGTCTCGGCAGCATGCTCGGCTGCCTGCCCGAGTCCTCGGCGGGCGCCAGTGCGGCCGCGCACCTGGCCGGGCTGACCGACCACGTGGACTTGGACACCATCGCGCTCTTGGCCACCGACACCGGTCATGGCGCGCTGCTGGACGACGCCGGCCGTATCCGCCTGGCATCCGGCCCGGGTACCGGATTTGTCCCGGACTGGGAATCCCCGGCCCACATCGAACCGGCAGGGAGCCTGCTTTGACCACGATCGACGCCCGCCGGTGGCACGATCCGGCCGAGATCACGCAGGTGGCCACCACTGCCCTCGCGGCGCACGGCGTCGCCGAGGCGCGCGAGGTGGCCGAGGTACTCGTCGAGACCTCGTTGCTGGGCGTGCACACCCATGGCGTCCGGCTGCTGGGCTCCTATTTGGACGAACTCCGGCGTTCGGTGGCCACCGCGACACCCGAAATCGTCATCGTCAAGGACACCGGACCGGTGGTGCAGGTCGACGCCGGCGACGCGCTCGGCGTCGTCGCCGCGCTGCACGGCGCCCGGCTCGCGGTGCAGCGGGCCAAGACGCACGGTGTCGGGCTGATCGGCGTCCGTCGTTCCAACCACTTCGGCGCGGCCGGCTGCTACGCGCGCCGGATCGCCGCGCACGGCCTGGTCGGATTGGTGACCACTTCGGCGGCGGCGCGGGTCGCGCCGTTCAACGGCGTCGATCCGTTGCTGGGCACCAACCCGGTCGCCCTGGCCTACGGTGACCGGTTCTGCTTGGACATGGCGACCAGTCAGGTGTGCTTCGGCGAGATCAAGGAACGCGGCCGTGCGGACCGGGCGCTGGAACCGGGCTGGGCCGTGGACGTCGACGGCGTCGGCACCCTCGACGCCTCGCGGGCACGCGGACTCGCACCGCTGGGCGGCTACAAAGGCCAAGGGCTGGGGATGGCCGTCACCTTGCTGACCGCGGTGCTGGTCGGGGGTCCCTTGGACTTCGAAATGGCCCACGTCGGCACGGCGCGGCACGGCCGCGGTGTGGCCCACCTGCTCCTGGCGATCGACCCGGAGGTGCTCGGCGGTGCCGAAGCCGCCACGGCGGCGCTGGCCCGGTTGCTGGACGCCACGCAGGGCAGCCGCGCCGCCGATCCGGCGCGGCCCGTGCTCGTTCCCGGCGATCCGCAGCACCGGAACCGGGAGCGCCAGCTGGCGCAGGGCATCGAGCTCGACGCGGCGACCATCGCGTTGCTCGAGACACTGGAACGGGACCCGCGATGATCCTCGTCCTGCTCAGCCCGCGTCAGCGCGGTCTTGATCTCACCGATGTCGCCGGCTGCGCCGTTGTGACGGGCGGGCCGGTGCCTTCCGGCGCGGGATCGGTCACGGTGGTCGGCGAGTACACCACCGAGGCCGTGGTCGCGGCCGGACTGGAAGTCGCGCGTCGGAATCCGATCAGCCGGGTGGTGTCCTTCGCCGAGGCCGACGTGCTGGCCGCGGCGCGACTGCGTGACCTGCTCGACCTGCCCGGGCAACGAGGACCGAGTGCGGCGGCGTACCGGGACAAGGCGCTGATGCGCGAGCACCTGGCCGACGCCGGCCTGCCAGGGCCGCACTGGCAGCGCGTGGAGACCGCCGCGGAGGTCCGCGGCTTCGCCTCTCGATTCGCCCTTCCTCTCGTGGTGAAGCCGCGGTGGTCCTCCGGCAGTGTCGGGGTTCGGTTGCTGCACACCGAGTCCGATCTCGCCGGGTTGCCGGCGACCCTGCCCGGTCATCTGGCCGAGCAGTTCGTACCCGGCGACGTCGTTCACGTGGACGGCCTGGTGGTGGACGGGCGCAGGGTGTTCGCCCTCCCGGCCGCCTACACCGAACTGGGATGTCTGGCGCACTTGCAGGACAGTGGCAGCGGAAGCCATCTGCTGGCCGGCGACCACCCGTGGCGCGCCGCCCTGTGCGAGGAGCTGTGGCAGGTGGTCGACGCCTTGCCGTCGGCCGGAAGTCTCCTTCTGCACGCGGAGTTCTTCGTCGCCGAGGGCCGGCGACCGGTGCTCTGCGAGATCGCCTCGCGGTTGCCCGGCCACCCGATCCCGCCGATGCTCGACCGAGCCTTGAACTGCGATCTGCGCCGCACGTGGCTGCGGGTGGCCGCCGGGCTGCCCGTCGACGTGGACGCGATCAGCCGGGCGGCGCAAGCCGCGTTGCCGGTGGCGAACTACGGGCTGCCACCCCGGCGTGGCCGGCTGGTCGAGCTGCCGTCCGGCCCGCCCGAAGGCACCGAGGACTGGTTGCACGACCTGGATGTGCTCGCCCGCCCGGGGCAGTTCTGGGACGAGGCGGACTACGAGAGCCGCAAGTCCGGGGACTTCGTGCTCAGCTGGACGGTGACGGCGCCGGACGAACGGAAGCTGCGCGACCGCCTTCGGCTGTCGGCCGATCTCTTGCAGGCCAGAACAGTCTGGCAGGCCGAACAGAGCGAGGCGGCGTGCGACCGGTGAAGTGGATCCTTGCCGAACCATCCGAAGTGGACAGTGAGACGTGGGTCGATCCGTTCGGCCGCACGCCGGTGTGGTCGTCGGCCGGGTTCCGCCGGGTGGCCGGGCAGCTGCCCCTGCACGAGGTGCTGAACCTGGTCGCCATCCGTGCCGGCCGCCCGGTGCTCTCGGCTCCGTTGCTGCGCTCGCCGGAGCCGGGCGGGCTGCGGTTCTACGACGTGCCGGCGATGATCGGTGACGAACGTGCCTTCGGCGATCACGATCGGCTGGCCGCCGATCTCGCCGATCGCTTCCGAGCGCTGGACCTGGAAGCCGCCCGTACGAAGGCCTACCCGAGCGTCGCACTGGGCACGTACGGCGCCCACCACGGGGTGGTGGTGGATCCGGCACTCGGTCCGGACGAGCGGATCGAGGTGTGCCGCGGGTTGCCCGGTGCGGTGGCCGACGCCGCGGCGGAGCTGGGGTGCGCCAGTCACGGCCTGCTGTACCTGACGGACGAGTTCCTCGACCGGCTCCGGCCGGCGCTCTCCCCGCAGCACCAGATCGCGGTGCTGGGCGCGGAAAGCGTGCTGGAGTGCGAAGGAACCGGCTGGGAGGACTACGTCGCCTCGCTGTCGTCCCGGCGACGCGGCCGGGTACTGAAGGAGCGCCGTGACTACCTCGCCGGCCCGGACCGCAGCCACATCGCCACCGGGCCGGACGCCATCGGGTCCGACCTGGTGGACCTGCGGTGCAATCTGCGCACCCGTTACGGCTTGCCCGCCGAGCGAGAGCGCACCGTCCTGGAGTTCGAGGCGCTGGCCCGGTGGTGCGGACCGGAGCTGGTGGTGATCAGGTCGCTGCGGCAGGACGAGCCGGTCGGCTTCGTGATCTGCCTGCGCCGCGACGAGACGCTCTACGCGAGAACGGCGGGCTTCGACTACGACCGGCTCGGGCCGAAGGACTTCTGCTACTTCAACGTCGTCTACTACGACGCTCTGGAATGGGGTCTCCCTCGCGGCGTACGGCGGTTCGAGCTGGGCTTGGCCGGCTATCCGGCCAAGCGCACGCGGGGCTGCCACTTCGAGCGCCGGCACGGCGTGTTCCGGCTGCCGGACGACGAGTCGTTGCGCTCCGCGCTCGCGCTGCAGGACCGGGGCGAGCGGGCGCGGTTGACGCACGAGTGCGGAATTTGAGAGGGAGGCACCGATGAACGTGACCGACGGCCCGGTGTGGCTGGACGGCCGGCTCGTGGACAGCGGCGACGCCGTTGTGCACCTGATGAATCCCTCGACGCACTACGGGTGGGGGGCGTACGAAGGGATCAGGTTCTACCCCGGCCGTTCCGGGCCGCTGGTGTTCCGACTGCGTGAGCACGTGAACCGGCTGTTCACGTCGGCGCAAGCCCTCGGCATGCGGATTCCGTTCACCGGTCGCGAGATCGTGGCCGCCTGCGCCGAGCTGGTCGAGCGTTCCGGACTGTCATCGGGCTACTTGCGGCCGCTGGTCTTCCTGCGACCGGGTGTCATGTCCGTCGCGGCCCAGCTGGACCAGGTTCAGGTGGCGATCGGCTGCTGGGAGTGGGCCGGGTACTTGCCGGCGGCCGGCGGCGGTATCCGGGTGCGCGTCAGCGGCTGGGTTCGCAGCGGCCCGGCCCAGCTGCCACCGAGCGTGAAGTCCACGGGGGGCTACCTGAACCCGTCGCTCGCCCGGCTCGAGGCGGTGCGCGGCGGCGACCACGAGGCGATTCTGCTCAACCAGGCCGGCCGGGTGGCCGAGGCGTCGGCGGCGAACGTGTTCGCGGTCGTCGACGGCACGCTCGTCACGCCGCCCGCCGAGGAGGGCATTCTGCCCGGCATCACGCGCGACGCGGTGCTGACGCTGGCGGACGACCTCGGCATACCCACCAGGGAGCGGCCGCTCGCCCGCATCGAGCTGCGCACCGCGGCGGAGGTGCTGCTGGCCGGTACGGCCATGGAAGTGGTCGCGGTGACGCGTCTGGACGGAATGCCGGTCGGCGACGAGCGGCCCGGGCCGGTGTTCGGTGCCCTGCGAAGCGCGTTCGACCAGGCGATCTCGGGTCGGCTGCCGGCCCACCGGGACTGGGTGACCGCTCCGGCCGATGTCCTCGAAGCCGCACCCGGTGCGCCGTGATCACCCGCCGGTTGTACGACAGCTACGCGCCGCGTACGCGCGCCGGACGGCTGCTGGCCTGCGCGGCCGCCGGGGACTCGACGGGCAGCGGGCTGTTCCTGGCGCTCGCGCCGGTCTTCGTCGTCACGTACCTGGGCGTCGACCCGGTGCGAATCGGTGTGGTGCTGGGTGCGGCGAACCTGCTCGGGCTGGCGTCCCCGGTGCTCGCCGGCGCCCTGGCCGACCGATTCGGCGCCGACCGCGTCTGGTCGGTGCTGCTGCTGGCGAGAGCGATCGGCTACAGCGGGTTCGTGTTCGTGTCGTCCTTTTCCGCCTACGCGGTGCTGACCTGCGCGGTGTGCGTGCTGGATCGGGCGGCCCCGGCGGTCCAGCAGGCGTTCGTGGTGCAGGTCGAGGCGGCCGACGAACGCACCAGATCGATGGCGGTCCTGCGGACCGTGCGCAATGCCGGGATGAGCCTCGGGCTGCTGGGCTCCGGGGTGATGATCGCGATGGGCGCGGAGTGGTCGTTCCGGCTCGGGTTCGCGGTGAACGCCTTGTCGTACGTCGGTTTGCTCGTCGTGGTGCGGGTGCTGGGGAGGGATCTCCCGCGGCCCGCGCCGTCAGCCGGGCCGACGCAACGGTCCAAGGTGGACGGTCGATACGTGCTGATGTCCATCGGCAACGCCGTGCTCTCACTCCATGATTCGGTGCTGTTCACGCTGATCCCCCTCTGGCTGGTGACCAGGACGCAGGCGCCGCCCGCGCTGATCGGCCCGTTGCTGGCGTCGAACACGGTGCTGACGGTGCTGCTGCAAGTGCCGCTGTCGCGGTGGTGCGCGGGCCCGGCCGCGGCTCGCCGCACGGTGGTTCGTGCCCTCGCCCCGCTCGCCGGTTCGTGCCTGTTGTTCCTGGCCGCCGAGCCGGCGGGCCCGGCGGGCGCGATCGGGCTGGCCGTCGCCGCGGTCATGGTGCTGACCGTGGGGGAGAACATGCACTCCGCCGCGGCGTTCGAACTGTCCCATCGGCTGGCGCCCGACCGTGCCATGGGTGCCTACCTGGGTGTTTTCAACGTCGGCAACGCGGCGCAGTTGTCGTTCGGGCCGCCCTTCATGACGGCCGTGGTGCTACGCGGTCCGTTGGGGTGGGCGAGCTTGGCCGTGGCGTTCGCGGTAGGTGGCGTGCTGATGGTGGCCGGTGGCAGAAGCCGTGCCCTGGTGAAGAGGTAGGTGAGGACGTGGCGGATTCCGAACACGTACTGGTGGTCGGCGGCGGGCTGGAAATCCCCCGGCTGCTGCGGGAGCACCGGCCGGGCACGAGGACGTCCGTGCTGTGCCAGCTGCCCCTGTTGCCGAAGCTTCAGCAGCCCGGTGCGCACGAGCGGGTGCTGGCTCTGGGCGCGCGCTGTTCGGCCCGTGAGTGGGTCGAAGCGGCCCAGCTGGTCGACAAAGCCGATCCGATCACCAGAGTCGTGACGTTCGGGGAACGTGACCAGGACATGGCGGCCGCGGTCGGTGTCGCGCTCGGACTGCCCGGGCACGACCCGGCCACCGTGGCCGCCGTGCACAACAAGGACCGGATGCGCCGCACGCTGAGGTCGGCCGGTGTCGAATACGTCCTGGCCCGCGTCGTGAACAGCAGTGAGGAACTGCGGGGCTGGCTCGTGGACCACCCGGGTTCGTGGGTGGTGAAACCGCTCGACGGCTCCGGCAGTGCCGGTGTCGGCGTGATCACCGATCCGGACCGGTCGGCCGCGGCCTATCGGCGCTGTGTCGGTTCGACGCACACCGGCCGGAGTGGCTCCGCGAGCGTGCTCGTGGAGGAGTTCCTCCACGGGGTCCAGATCAGCGTCGAATCCTTCTCCGAGCACGGGGAGCACCTCGTGGTGGCGGTGACCCGGAAATTCTCGGATCCCGCGACCCTGGTGGAGCTCGGCCACGTGCTGCCGGCGGATCTGCCCGAGGCCGTGCTCGCCGCGGCCGCCGACCACACGCGCCGGGTTCTCACCGCGCTGGGGGTGCGGGACGGACCGTGTCACACGGAACTGGTGCTCACCGAGGTGGGCCCCCGCACCATCGAGACCCACCTGCGGCTCGCCGGCGATGAGATCCCTTACCTGGTGCGCGATGCGACCGGCGTGGACCTGGTCGACCTGGCGGTCCGGCACACCTTCGGCGAACCGGTGCTGCCGGAGGCGCGCCGGCGGCTGAGCGAGCCCCACGGGCCGGTACAGGCCATCTGGTTCGGTACCGCCCCGTGCACCGGGACCCTGACGCGCGTGGACGGTCTCGACGAGGCTCGGGCGAACGGTTCGCACGTCCAGCTGGCCGTGGCGGTCGGCGACGAAGTACGTCGTCTCAGTGACTCGGCCTCCCGGCCGCTCTGGGCCCGGGCCGACGGCCCGGATGCCGAGGCTGCCGTGCGCAGGGCACGTGAGGCCGTCGCCCGTTGCGCGCTGGTGGTGTCCGTGTCCGCGGGTCTTGCCGACGACGTCGGGGCCGGCACCTGATTCGAGCCTTGCCGGTGGTAGCGCCCGGCCGAGAAGAACGGAGATGCGATGAAGCTCGTCTTGGCGGCCGTCGCGATGCTCGTGGCGGGGCTGCTTCCGCCGGCGTCGGTCGCGGTGGCGGTAGCACCCGCGACGCCGCGGGTGCTGTTCGACCACCCCTGTGAAGACCATCCGGACTACGAGTGCGGCACGATCTCGGTGCCGATGGACTACGACCGGCCGTCGGGCGCCCGGCTGACCGTCAAAGTGTCGAAACTGAAGGCGACGGGGCCGGCGGCCCAACGGCAGGGCGTCCTGGTCTACAACCCCGGCGGGCCCGGCAGCAGTGGCCTGTACCGGGCGGCGATCCTCCCGGACTCGGTGCGGCGGGTCTACGACTACATCGGCTTCGATCCGCGTGGTGTCGGCGGCAGCAGTCCGATCAGCTGCGTGGACGGGCCGGCGTTCTTCGCCCAGCCCGTTTCCGATCCCGACCCCGGCGGCCCGGCGGACAAAGCGCGTGCTGCCGCCCGTGCGCGGCAGTACGCGACCGGCTGCGCCCGGCGATCGGGGGCCGAGCTGCCGCACCTGACGACGACCGACACCGCCCGCGACATCGACGAGATCCGCAAAGCACTGGGAGAGCAGCGGATTTCCTACTACGGATCCTCCTACGGCACCTATCTCGGCCTGGTCTACGGGCAGCTGTTCCCCGGCCGGGTGCGCCGCATGGTCCTCGACAGCGTGGCCGACGCCGACCCGGCCGACGTCTGGTACCGCGGCAACCTGGATCAGGACGTGGCGTTGCAGGCCAGAGCGGAGCAGTGGTTCGACTGGATCGCGCGCCACGACGACGTCTTCCACCTCGGCGTCACCCGGCAGGCGGTCGAGGTCGCGGGCGGGAAGGCCCGCGCCCGGCTCGCCCACGCGGCGATCGGCGTGCTCGGTCCGGGCGAGCTGGACGCCGTGATCCTCAACTCCGCCTACTTCGACACCAATTGGGTGAGCAACGCCCGCGCGCTGAGCGACTACGCGACCAGGTCCGATCCGGCCGCGCTGGTGGAGCTGGCCCGGCTGGCCGAGCCGACGTCCGCTGCGGCCGAGAACGCCACCGCGGCCTACACCGCGATCAGCTGCAACGAGGGCGTGTGGCCGCGGGACTGGACCCGCTGGGATCGCGACAGCACGGCTTACGCGGCCAAAGCGCCGCTCGAGACCTGGGCGAACACGTGGTCCGGCCTGCCCTGCGCGTACTGGCCCGTGCCGAACAGACAGCCCATGGCCATCGACGGCCGCGGGCTGCCACCCGTGTTGATGCTGCAGGCCACAATGGACGGTGCCACGCCGTTCGAAGGCGCCGTCCGTACGCACGACATGGTGCCGTCCTCCCGGATGATCATCGAGAGCGGCGGCGGCTCGCACGGCCTGTACAACCGTCCGCAGGTTCGCAACGCCTGCGTCGACGGCTACGCGACCGACTACCTGCTGACCGCGGCGATGCCCGCCGCGGACGTCGTGTGCCCAGCCCATCCAGAGCCCACGCCCTGACGGCCGACTTCAGTGAGATATGGACAACTCAGGTGAACAAGTCGAACGAAAGAACGAGACTGATCTCCCAGACACGCGCCGGCGAGGACGCCGATGGCTGGCACCGCGCGGTGCTCGATGATGTCGAGTCCCGCCTGGCCGATCCGGAGTTTCCGTGTGTGTTCTCCAGGAACGCCTTCAAAAAACGCTTGGTTAAATTCATCTTCGTCGAACACCACGGGAGAAGGGAAATCCGGAGCTTGGGGGAGGGTCTGCGGGACTACGTGGAACTGTCCCGGGCGTGGGACGGCAGGTTGGACACCGCGTACCCCTTGGTCGTGGCGTTCTCGCGCGAGGCCGTCGCCGCGCGGACCGTCGACGACTACCACACCTTCGGCTGGAAGATCCTTCAAGAACTGCACGAGATCGATCCCGCGCCCTGGCCGGACGACATCGGCCGAGATCCGCGTTCCGGTGCCTGGTCCATGTGCTTCGACGGAATGCCGCTCTTCTGCAACATGAGCAGTCCTGCGCACCGGGTCCGTCGAAGCCGCAATCTCGGCGGGCACTTCATCCTCGTCATCAACCCGCGAGAACGGTTCGACGTCTTCGCCGGTGACACGCCGAGCGGCCGCAAGGTCCGCTCGAACATCCGCGACCGAATCGGCCGTTACGACGGTATCCCGCATTCCTGGCAGCTGGGTTCCTATGGGGCCGGCGCACTCGAATGGTGTCAGTACGGTCTCGTGGAAGACAACATCGAGAGAGTGGACAAGTGCCCCTTCGAGTTTGGCGGAGGTGCTCGTCCGGCGAATGTGATCGCGAAATCAGAGGGGGATCTGTCAGTGATCGAGATCATTGTTTCCCAGGGGCGGATAGGCGACCGTGCGCCGGGGATGACGGAGGGCGCGGAACGCACCGCGCACGCGCTGGAGCAGCGCTACGACGCCAAAGGGCAGTACGTCGGCCGGCCCGGCGCTCCGGTGGACGACGACTGGAGCGTCAGCCTGCCCGCCGCCGGGGAAACCCTCACCGCGCTGGGACAGGCGGTGTCGGCGAGCATCACGGCCGACCACCGCACGGTGATGGTCGCCAACACCTGCGCGGCCAGCCTCGCCAGCTTGCCCGTGGTGGCGCGAGAACACCCGGACTGCCTCGTGTTGTGGATCGACGCGCACGGGGACTTCAACACCCCGGAGACCACCGGGTCGGGTTACCTCGGCGGTATGGCGCTGTCGGGTGCGTGCGGCTTGTGGGACAGCGGGCACGGCGCCGGGCTCGACCCCCGTCAGGTCATCCTCATCGGAGCACGTGACATCGATCCGGCCGAGCGCGTGCTGCTGGACGAGGCCGGCGTCCGGATCATCCCGCCGGCGGAAGCCACCGCGCGACGGGTGGCGCAGGCCGTCAACGGATCACGGGTATGGGTGCACATCGACTGGGACGTGCTCGAACCGGGCTACGTCCCGGCCGACTACCAGGTGCCGGACGGGCTGCTGCCGAACCAGATCCGGGCGATACTCGAGTCCATCCCCGCGTCCGACGTCCTGGGTATCGAGCTGGCCGAGTTCACCGCCACACCTGGCGAGGGCACCGACGGCGGTGCGGTCGACTCCATCATGGACATGGTCGCGCCCGTCTTCGAGACCGTTGCGGATCGATGAAACCGGGGCGGCGTCACGGCCGGGAGGCGAGTCGGGTGACAACGTCGCCCCTGTGGCAGTTCACCAAGATGCATGGTTGCGGCAACGACTTCGTCGTGCTTGATCTGCGGGACACGGCGTCGCCTTCGCCCGACCTCTGCCGGGCGTTGGCGGACCGCCACCGAGGCGTCGGGTGTGACCTGATCCTCGGGGTGAGACCACCACGCAGCGCGCAGGCGGTCGCGTCCTTCGAGATCTGGACCGCGGACGGCTCGCGCTCGATGCAGTGCGGCAACGGCGCGCGCTGTGTCGCCGCCTGGCTGCTTCGCGCCGGTCTGGCGCGAGGGCCCCGGTTCGCGCTCGACAGCCCGAGCGGCACGCACTCGGTGGAGGTACTGGGAGACAGTGCCTTCAGCATCGGCTTGGGCGTGCCGCGGTTCTCCCCCGAGCAGATCCCGCTGTTCGGTTTCGAGAGCCAGGAAGACCTCTACGAGACGGCGTTGGAAGACGGGACACTCGTCCGCTTCGCCGCCGTGTCCACCGGCAACCCGCACGTCGTGATCGAGGTCGACGACATCGACGCCGCGCCGGTGTCGCGGATCGGTCCGGCCGTGCGGGCCTCGTCGATCTTCCCGCCCACCGTCAACGTGGGTTTCACCCAGGTCGTGTCGCGTGACCGGATCAGGCTGCGCGTCCACGAGTACGGCGCGGGCGAGACCCTCGCCTGCGGCAGCGGGGCGTGCGCCGCGGCGGCTGTGCTGATGCGTCGGGGACGCGTCGACCGCAGCGTCACGGTCTCCGTGCCCGGCGGCGAACTCCAGATCAGCTGGCCGGACGACGGCGAGCGGATCGTCCTGGCCGGTCCGGCCACAACCGTCTACGAAGGAAAGTTTCGTCATGCCTCTTTACAACAGCATTCTTGACGTAGTCGGCCGCACGCCCATCGTACGGCTGAACCGGCTCGCGCCCGAGCACGTCACGGTGTACGTCAAGGTGGAGTCGTTCAACCCCGGTGGCTCGGTCAAGGACCGCCTGGCCTTCGCCGTGGTCCTCGACGCCGAGGCCAGAGGACAACTCAAGCCGGGCGACACGATCGTGGAGTGCACTTCCGGCAACGTCGGCATCGCGCTGGCGATGGTGGCTGCGGCGCGTGGCTACCGGTTCGTGGCGGTGATGGGGGACACCTATTCGGTGGAGCGACGCAAGCTCATCCGCGCCTACGGCGGCAAGGTCATCTTGTTCCCCGGCGACCTCGGCAGCCTGGGCGGCAACCGCATCGCGGACGAGCTGGCCGGGAAACACGGGTGGTTCCGGGCCCGCCAGTTCGAGAACCCCGCGAACCCCGCGTACCACCGGGAGACCACGGCCGCGGAGATCCTCGGTGACTTCGCCGGGAAGCGGCTGGACTACTTCGTCACCGGTTTCGGCACCAGCGGCACCGTCACCGGAGTCGGCCAGATGCTCAAGCTCGCTCGTCCCGAAGTGCGCATCGTGGTGCTCGAACCGGCCAAAGCGGCGCTGCTGGCCGGTCAGGCGTGGAACCTGCACCAGCTGCAGGGGTTGGCCCCGAACTTCGAACCCGGTGTCCTGGACCGCAGTGTGATCGACGAACTCGTGACCGTCGACGACGAGCGAGCCCGGGACACCGCGCGGCGCCTCGCCGCCGAAGAGGGGATCTTCGCGGGCATGTCCGCGGGCGCCACCGTCGCGACGGCGCTGAGTGTGGCGCAGAACGCGCCGGCGGGCTCGGTGCTGCTCGCGATGCTGCCGGACACCGGCGAACGCTATCTGTCCGGTTTCTGGTTCGAAGGGATATCCGAGGGTTCGGACGACGAATGGCTGGCCGCCCTCGATCGCTGATTCCCGACCAATCCGCCCTTGAGGTTCCACCGACCCGACCGGATCTGAGCTATGAGGGAATTCATTCCGCCCGCGACGCGCTTCGTCCGCGTGCCGGACGGCTTCAGGATGAAACGCGGTGGCGTGCTGCACGGCGCGCGTATCGCCTACGAGACCTTCGGGCGCCTCAACGCGGAACGGGACAACGCCGTGCTGATCCTCACGGGTCTCTCGCCCGACGCGCACGCCGCGTCCCAGCCGGATGATCCCGGCCCCGGCTGGTGGGAGGCGATGCTGGGGCCGGGCAAACCGATCGACACCGATCACTGGTACGTGATCTGCGTGAACTCGCTGGGCAGTTGCAAGGGCTCCACCGGGCCGTCCTCGCCCGACCCGGCCACGGGCGAGCCCTATCGGCTGGACTTCCCCGCACTGTCCATCGAGGACATCGCCGACGCCGCGGCTTTCACCGCGCGTGCGCTGGGTTTCGAGCGGCTGGCGTGCGTCATCGGTGCCTCGATGGGCGGGATGAGCGCACTGGCCCTGCTGGCACGTCACCCGGACCTGGCTCGCAGCCACGTCAACATCTCCGGAGCGGTGCACTCCCTGCCGTTCTCGATCGCGATCCGTTCCCTGCAACGCGAGGCGATCAGGTCCGATCCACAGTGGAACCGCGGTCGTTATGCGGCGGGGTGCTATCCCGAGCGCGGCATGATCACCGCCCGGAAGATCGGAATGACCACCTACCGATCGGCCCAGGAGTGGGACTGCCGCTTCGGCCGTGCGAAGCCGGACCCGGCCACCGGGGTGGATCACCACTCGTTCGGCCCGGAGTTCACCGTGGAGGTGTACCTGGAGCACCACGCGCGCCGGTTCGTGCACCGGTTCGATCCCAACAGCTACCTCTACCTCAGCCGCAGCATGGACTGGTTCGACCTCGGCGAGCCGTGCGGCGGCGACACCGCCGAGGCGCTGTCCCGGCTGCGCGTCGAGAAGGCTCTGGTGATGGGCGCGCAGACCGACATCCTGTTCCCGTTGCGGCAACAGCGGCAGATCGCCGACGGCCTGCGCGCCGGTGGGGCCGAGGTGGAGTTCCTGTCGCTGGAGTCCGACAAGGGGCACGACGCGTTCCTCGTGGACATCGACCGCGTCGGACCGCCCGTGGCGAAGTTCCTGTCCACCCTTTGACCACCGGTCCAGTTCCTGGGCCTTCGTGACATTTCCTTCGAGACATTGCCGGAACGACGAGAGAGCGAGACCGATTTGACAACCCCGTCGAAGATAGCCTTGGTCACCGGTGCCAACCGCGGCATCGGGCTCGAGATCACGCGCCAGCTCGCCGGCAAGGGCGTCCGGGTGGTGCTCAGCGGTCGCGACCGCACGGCAGTCACGGAGGCTGCGGTGGGCCTGCGCAGTACCGGTCTGGACGTCGAAGGCCTCCAGCTCGACGTGACGGACTCGCGGAGCATCGCCACCGCCGCCGCGGAGCTGGACACCCGGTACGGCCGGCTCGACATCCTGGTCAACAACGCGGCCATCCGGATCGAGGAGTACGGCAAGCAGCCGTCGGAGCAGTCGCTGCCCGAATGGCGCGAAACGTTCGACACCAACGTGTTCGGCCTGGTCGAGGTGACCCTCGCGTTCTTGCCGATGATCCGCAGGTCGCCGGCGGGACGGATCGTCAACGTCTCGAGCCTGCTCGCTTCCCTCACCCTGCACAGCGATCCCGGCTCCTACACCTACAGCCCCACCTTCAAGTCGCTGCCGGCCTACAGCGCCACCAAGGGCGCGGTGAACTCGTGGACCGTGCACCTGGCCTACGAGCTGCGCGACACACCGATCAAGGTCAACTCGGCGCACCCCGGCTACACCAGGACCGGCATGAACGAGGGGGCGGGTGACCTCGAACCCCCGGCCGGTGCCGCCACCAGCGTCAGCCTGGCGTTGCTGGACGACCACGGTCCCACGGGCAGTTATGTGCACGCGGGCGAGGTTCTGCCGTGGTGACCTATCCGCGGGCCGCGAGCCCGGCTTCCCCGTCCCGCACCTCGAGCATGGGATTCGCGTCATGACCACCGTCGCCCTCGTGACCGACACCGTCAACCTCGCCATCGACTACGACATGCCACTCCTGCGGGAGGCCTGCACCACGATCGGGCTCACCACGGAGATATGCCAGTGGGAGGACGAGGAGGTCGACTGGTCCCGCTTCGACGCCGTTCTGCTGCGCTCGCCGTGGAACTACGTCGACCGGCTCTCCGAGTTCCTGGCCTGGTGTGAACGCGTCGACGCCTCGACGCTCCTGCTCAATCCACTGGCGGTCGCCCGGTGGGCGCTCGACAAGTCCTACCTGGCCGACCTCGCCGCCCTCGGCGTCCCCATCGTCCCGAGCAGGTTCGCCGGACCGAGCGAAGATCCCGCGTCCGTCGTGCGCGATTTCCTGGCCGAACACCCGGAGGCCACCGAGATCGTGGTCAAACCCGTTGTCGGGGCGTACTCGAGGGAGGTCCAGCGATTCACCCGGTCGATGGAGACCAAAGCCGTCGGCCACATGTCGCGGCTGTGCGAGGAAGGGGGGCAGGTCCTGCTGCAACCCTACTTCGGCTCGGTCGACAGCAACGGAGAAACCGACCTCGTCTACTTCGACAGGCGGTACAGCCACGCCATCCGCAAGAGCGCGATGCTGATGCCGGACGGAACGGTGAACGTGCCGACGCTCGAATTCCGCAAGGCGCGCGTCGCCGACGAGAGCGAACGCGTGGTTGCGTCGGCCGCACTCGATGCCGCCGCGTCGCACCTGGGACTCGACCGGCCCCTGCTCTACGGCCGCGTCGACCTGATACGCGATGACAACGGCAAGCCGGTGGTACTGGAGCTGGACATTTGCGAACCGTCGCTGAACCTGCCCTTCGGTGAGGGCAGCGCCCTGCGGTTCGCCGAGGTCCTGGCCGAACGCGTCGGTGGCTCTTCGTCGCGAGGCGTCAGATGACAAGGCGTCGAGGACAGGAGCAGCGCATGCGCGTTCTTGCTTTCCTGGACGGGACCGTGGCCGAACCCGACGATCCGTGCGTCCGGGCCACCGACCTGGGGCTGCTGCGCGGCGACGGGGTGTTCGAGACGGTGCTGGTCGAGAACGGGGAGCCGAGGGAGCTGGGGCTCCACCTGGACCGGCTGGTCCGGTCGGCGTGGATGCTCGACCTGCCGGAACCGAGCGAGACGGACTGGAAGCGCGCCGTCCGGCAGGTCATCGACAACTGGCGCGGCGACGGCGAATTCGCGATGAAGCTGATCTACACGAGGGGATCGGATGCCGGGCATGGCTCGGCGCCGACCGCCTTCGCGCTCGGTCTGGAGATCACTCCGAAGATGATGAGCGAGCGGAGCGAAGGTATCGCCGCGGTGACCCTGGAGCGCGGCATCGAGCCGGGGCTGGCCGTGCGCGCGCCGTGGCTGCTGCTGGGCGCGAAGACGCTGTCGTACGCGGTGAACATGGCCGCGTTGCGCGAGGCGGACCGGCGCGGGGCGTCGGATGTGATCTTCACCGCCACCGACGGTTCGGTGCTCGAAGGCCCGACCGTGTCCGTGGTGATGGTGCGCGGCCGGACCCTCTACACCCCGCCCCCCATTCTCGGCATCCTGCCCGGGACCACGCAGGCCGCGGTCTACCGTGGGGCCGAGCGCGCCGGGTTCACCGCCAAGATCGAGATGCTGTCCGTGGACGACCTGTACGCGGGCGACGGCGTTTTCGTCGCCTCTTCGGTGCGCAAGCTGACCAGGGTGCACACGCTCGACGGCAAGGTGCTGCCCGACGCGAGCGAACTCCACCGTGAGCTGAGCGCGGCCTACGAAGCCGGCTACGCCTGAGCTCGCCGTTCACCCCGGCTTCGGGCAACCCCGATAGGACGTCTCAGCACGAGGAGGCTCTGAGTTCATGACCGTCCCTGCCCGGACAGCACTCTCGCCACGGGCGACGCTGCTGCGCCCTGGATTGATCTTGGTCGGCGTTCTCCTGATCGCCACGAACCTGCGGGCGGCGATCACCAGCCTCGGTCCGGTTCTGGGCATTGTCCAAGACGACCAGGGACTCTCGTCGGTGGCCGCGTCGGTGCTGGTCAGCGTGCCCCTGATCGCGTTCGCCACGTTCTCGCCGATCGCCCCGAAGGTAGCCGCCAAGGTCGGACTGGAACACGCGCTCGGCGCCGCGCTGCTCCTGCTCGCCGTCGGCATCGTGCTGCGCTCCACGCCGCCCCAGCCCCTGCTGTGGGCCGGTACCGCGCTGCTCGGCGTCGCGATCGCGACGGTGAACGTGCTGTTGCCCGCACTCGTCAAACGCGACTTCCCGGCCCGCATCGGACCGGTCACCGGCGTCTACACCGCGGCCCAGTCCGGCGTCGCCGCGATCGCCGCCGGAATCGCGGTCCCGCTCGCGGGTCAGCAATCCGGTGGATGGCGCCTCTCGCTCGGTGTCTGGGCCGGGCTCGCGGTCCTGGCGCTCGGCGTCTTCGCCCCTCGGCTGCGCCGGTTCACCCGAATCGTCACGCCGTCGGCCGGCCCCGGCGCGAGCGGGACGCGCTCCCCGTGGAGGAGTGCGCTCGCGTGGCAGGTCACGCTCTTCATGGGCCTGCAGTCATTGGCGTTCTACGTCCTGTTGACGTGGCTGCCCTCCATCGAGCGAGTCGTCGGCATCAGCTCGGCGGCCGCGGGCTTCCACCAGCTCCTGTTCAACCTGTCCGGGCTGCTCGGCAGTCTGCTCTGTTCCGCGCTCGTCCACCGGCTTCCCGACCAGCGCCCGATCGCCATCGGGGGGTCGCTGCTCCTGATGGGGGCCCTGACCGGGCTTCTGCTCGCGCCGGGAATCGCCGTGATCTGGGCCGTCATCGCCGGCTTCTCCATCGGCATCACCCTGACCCTGGCACTGTCTCTGTTCGGGCTGCGGACACGGCACTACGCCGAAGCCGGGGCGCTGTCGGGCATGGCCCAGGCCGCCGGCTACACCCTCGCCGCACTCGGCCCGATCGCCATCGGCGCCGTCCACGACGCCACCGCGTCATGGACCCCGGCACTCGCGATTCTGGTCGCGCTCGTGGTGGTCCAGACAGTGTTCGGTGCCCTTGCCTCCCGCCCGAAAACGCTTTGACCCACCTCGATGAGCCCCAGACGTCTTGGACGGCACTCCGCAGCAGGTGCCGACCACAAGACGCGAAGCGGTCAGGAGTTCAGTTCTTCGAGGAAGGCGGCGACTTCGGTGGCGAGCCGCTCCGGGCGTTCCCGTGTGACGAAATGGCCCTCGTCCTCGAAGAGCACCGCCTTGGCCCAGGGCACGCTGCGTGCGGCCCGCAACGTGGACTCGGGGGAGATGACGCCGTCGCGCATGCCGGCGAGGATCAGCACGGGAACGTCGACGGTCCGCAGGATCGCGGCGATGGTCTCCTCCCGGATCGCCGCCCGTTCCGGGGTGTCCGTCGCACCGCCGAGGATGCGGAACTGCCGCTCGATGACGGCGGGGTCGCGCCGGTTCTCCACCATCGCGCGGCGGCCCGGCGAGGAGGACCTGCTCGGTACCGACATGCCCGCGTCCAGCGCCATCACGCAGGAGCTGCTGGCTTGGAAGCCCACCCACCCCGGCCTGATCGAGGACATCGGGCAGGGCCACTACTTCACGTGATCACCTGCGACAGCAGGTGTTCGGCGATTCACCGGTGAGGTGGTCCCGGCAGCCGCGCGACCAGCCGGGCGCCCGTCGCGCTGTCCGCCGCGTGCAGTGAGCCTCCGTGACGGGCCGCGATGTCGCGGGCGAGGGTGAGGCCGAGGCCTGAGCCGCCGGCGTCGCGGGCGCGGGCGTCGTCCAGCCGGGCGAAGCGCTCGAAGACGCGCTCTCGGTCCTCGGGCGGGATGCCGGGGCCGTCGTCGAGCACCTCCAGGACGACTTGGTGCGTCATGGCGAGCCTCAGAAGTGGTAGACGTCGACGACGTGGTGGATGTAGTCGTTCTTCAGCACCACGGTCTTGCGGCGGATCAGCGGCGCCGGGCCGGAGAAGTCGAGGGTGTAGAACGACGTCCCGTAGTACGGGTCGACCGTCTTGTAGCGGAAGTACATGGTGTGCCAGTTGAACCGGACGTCCACGAGGTCGCCGCGGCGTTCGATCAGCTCGATGTTGGTGATGTTGTGGCTGGTCCGCGGCTCCGGGATGGACGTCGCGCTGGAGCGTTCGGTGCGGATGCGGAACACCCGGTCCTCCAGGCCGCCCTTGTCCGGGTAGTAGATCAGCGAGACCGACGTCTGCGGGTCCTCGGTGAGCAGGTCGTCGTCGCCCCAGGACGGCATCCAGTAGACGACGTCGTCGGCGTAGCACTCCAGCCACTTCTCGAACTCGCGGTCGTCGAGGTAGCGGGCCTCGCGGTAGAGGAACTGCTCGACGTCCCGCTGGGTGATCGTGGTTTCGGCGGTGGTCATCGGGTTTCCCCTCGCTCGGCGGCGATCGCGGCCTGCATGGTTTCCCGCCAGTAGCCGTGCTGGACCGGGTAGAGACCCTCGTCCTCGTTCTTCTTGCCGGCGGAGATGACGCCCTTCATGTCCAGGGCCTCGGCGACTTCGTCCGGTCCGGTCAGCCAGTGCTGCGCGCCGCGGCTCATGTCGTTCCAGGGTGCGGCGGTGGCGCGGAAGGTGAGCTGGCAGGACCGGAACTCCTCCAGGTCGTCCGGGGTGGCCATGCCGGAGGCGTTGAAGAAGTCCTCGTACTGCCGGATCCGCCACGCCCGCGCGTCGGCGCTCTCGCCCTTCGGCGCGATGCAGTAGATGGTGACCTCGGTCTTGTCCGGCGCGATCGGCCGGAAGTGCCGGATCTGCGTGGAGAACTGGTCCATCAGGTACACGTTCGGGTACAGGCAGAGGTTGCGGGAGCCGCGGACCATGAACTCGCCCTTGGCGTCGCCGAACTTCTCCTTCAGCTCGGCCATCCGGCTCCACAGTGGACGGTCCTGGGGGTTGCCCGCCCACGTCCACAGGCACAGGTGCCCGTTCGGGTAGGACCAGTAACCGCCGCCGGACTTGCCCCAGCTGCCCGCGTCCAGGGTCTTGGTGCTGTTCTTGGACTCGCCGGTGGCGCGGCGGGCGGTGGTGGCGGCGTAGTTCCAGTGGGTGGCGGTGACGTGGTAGCCGTCGGCGCCGTTCTCCGCCTGGACCTTCCAGTTGCCGTCGTAGGTGTAGCTCGACGCGCCGCGCAGCACTTCCAGGCCGTCCGGTGACTGGTCGACGAGCATGTCGATCACCTTGGTCGTGTCGCCGAGGTGTTCGGCCAGCGTCGTGACGTCCGGGTTGAGGCTGCCGAACAGGAAGCCGCGGTAGGACTCGAACCGCGCGACCCTGGTCATGTCGTGGGAGCCGTCGGTGTCGAACGAGTCCGGGTAGCCGGCGCCGTCGGGGTCCTTGACCTTGAGCAGCTTGCCGTCGTTGCGGAAGGTCCAGCCGTGGAACGGGCAGGTGAGCGTGGTGCGGTTGTCGGTCTTGCGGCGGCAGATCATCGCGCCGCGGTGGGCGCAGGCGTTGATCAGGCAGTGCAGCTCGCCGTGCTTGTCCCGGGTGATGACGATCGGCTGGCGGCCGATGTGGCTGGTGAAGTAGTCGCCGGGATTGGGCAGCTGGCTCTCGTGGGCGAGGTAGATCCAGTTGCCCTCGAAGATGTGCTTCAGCTCGAGTTCGAAGATCTCCTCGTCGGTGAAGATCCGCCGGTTGGCGCGGTAGACGCCCGCCTCGGGGTCCTCGACCACGGCGTCGTCGACGACGGCGGATGCGTGCTGCAGCAGCTCGGTCATGGGTCCTCCAGCGGCGCGGATCGGCCTCCGGCGACCGGTGCCGCCGTGGCATGACTTCGAACCATGACAGGCCGTGCCGCCGGTCACACCAGGCAAAACCCCAGTGCTGACTCAGGGTGTCATTAATAGATAGTGTTTATCAATCACGCGATATCAAGTCTTTGTCTTCGATGAGTGCGCTCCCTACGGTGGAGTGATCGGCGACGGAGGCACAGGAGGAGGTCCGCCATGGAACTACGGCACCTGCGCTACTTCACCGTCGTCGCCGAGACGTGCCACTTCGGCCGGGCGGCCGAACTGCTGCACGTCGCCCAGCCGGCCCTGTCGCACACCATCCGGCAGCTGGAGGACGAACTGGGCGTCACCCTGCTGGCCCGCACGACCCGGCAGGTCACCGTGACGCCGGCCGGCGAGTTCTTCCTCGCCGAGGCCCAGCGGGTGCTCGCGGCGGTCGGCAACGGCGTCCGCGGGGTCCGGCGCATCGGCGAGGGCACGCTCGGCCTGGTCCGGGTCGGGTTCACCGGGACGGCCGCCTTCTCCCACCTCCCGCACCTGGCCCGGGCGCTCACGCAGCGCGTCCCGCAGGTGGAGCTGGAGGTCCGCGCCGACCTCCTCACCGCCGAGCAGTGCGAGCACCTGCGGTCCGGCACCCTGGGCATCGGGGTGCTGCGGCCGCCGGTCACCGGGGCCGACATCGACTTCCGGGTGATCGAGGTCGAACCGCTGATCCTCGCCGTGCCCGCCGACCACCGGCTGGCCGTCGAGCCCGTCGTCGCGGTGGCGGACCTGCGTGCCGAGCCGTTCGTCACCTACACCGGGCGCAACTCGGTCGTGCACGAGGCCGTCCGGCGCAGCTGCCGGGACGCCGGGTTCACCCCGCGCGAGCAGCACGAAGCCCCCGGCACCGCGACGCTGCTCGCCCTGGTCGCCGGTGGCCTCGGCGTCGGGGTCGTGCCCGCTTCCGCGCGATCGCTCCCGCTGGCCGGTGTCGTGTTCCGCGACCTCGCCGGCGCGGCGACCGTCGAGCTGGCCCTGGCCTGGCACCGCGAGACCCGTTCCCCGCTCGTCAGCACCGTCCTCGCGGCCCTCGAGGACGTCTTCCCGTCCGCACGACCACCCGCGGAGGTCACCTGATGAAGATCACCCGGGTCGAGGCGATCCCGTTCGCCATCCCGTACCGCAAGCCGCTGCGGTTCGCCTCCGGCGAGGTGCACGCCGCCGAGCACGTCCTCGTGCGGGTGCACACCGACGACGGCGTCACCGGGATCGCCGAAGCACCGCCGCGGCCGTTCACCTACGGCGAGACGCAGGCCGGCGTCGTCGCCGTGATCGAGACGATCTTCGCGCCGCAGCTGGTCGGGCTGAGCCTGCTCGACCGCGAGGTCGCCCACGCCCGGCTCGGCCGCACCGTCGGCAACCCGGCCGCCAAGTCCGCGGTCGACATGGCGATGTGGGACGCGCTCGGGCGCACCCTCGACGTCTCGGTGACGGAGCTGCTCGGCGGCTACACCGACCGCATGCGCGTGTCGCACATGCTCGGGTTCGACGAGCCCGCCGCGATGGTCGCCGAGGCACAGCGGATGCGCGACACCCACGGCATCACCACCTTCAAGGTCAAGGTCGGCCGCCACCCGGTGGCCCTCGACACCGCCGTGGTGCGCGCCCTGCGTGAGGCCTTCGGCGACGGCGTCGACCTCTACGTCGACGGCAACCGCGGCTGGTCGGCCGCCGAATCCGCCCGCGCCATGCGGGAGATGGCCGACCTCGGGCTGTTGTTCGCCGAAGAGCTCTGCCCCGCCGACGACGTCCTCGGCCGGCGGTGGCTGGTGCGGCAGCTCGACGTGCCGTTCATCGCCGACGAATCCGCCGTCACGCCCGCCGACGTCACCCGTGAGGTCCTCGGCGGCTCGGCCACCGCGATCAGCATCAAGACCGCGCGCACCGGCTTCACCCGTTCGCAGCGCACCCACCACCTCGCCGAGGGCCTCGGCCTCGAAGTCGTGATGGGCAACCAGATCGACGGCCAGCTCGGCTCCCTGTGCACGGTCGCGTTCGGCGCCGCCTACCCGCTGACGTCCCGGCGGCCCGGCGAGCTGTCCAACTTCCTCGACATGAGCGACGACCTGCTCACCGAGCCACTGTGCATCACCGACGGCGAACTCACCGTCCGTCCCGGCGCGGGTCTCGGGGCCGACGTCGATCCCGGAAAGCTCCGGCGTTATCGCCAGGACTGCTGACCCACCACGAATCAAGGAGGATTCATGACCGCCATCCACGAGACCGCCACGGCCGCCGGTTCGGGTTCCCACGCGACGGAACGGTTCAAGTCCGACAAGCTCGCCGGCGTCGCCGGGACACCGAAGGAGCGCGTCAGCCTGCTGGCCCGCGAGGTGCTCGAAGCCGTCCACGGCACCATCCGCCGCCACAAGGTGACCTACGCCGAGTACAACGCGCTCAAGTCGTGGCTCATCAGCGTCGGCGAGACCGGCGAGTGGCCGCTGTTCCTGGACGTGTGGGTCGAGCACGTCGTCGAAGACGTCGCCACCGAACACCGCGAAGGCAACAAGGGCACCATCGAAGGCCCGTACTACGTCCCGGACGCGCCCGAGCAGGGCGCCCGCGGGTCCGTCCCGATGCGCGCGGACGAGCCGGGGACGCCGCTGACCTGGACCGGGCAGGTGACCTCGACCGGCGGCACGGTGCTGGCCGGAGCGAAGGTCGAGCTGTGGCACGCCGACGCGGACGGCTTCTACTCGCAGTTCGCCCCCGGCATCCCGGAGTGGAACCTGCGCGCGGCGTTCACCGCCGACGCCGACGGCAAGTTCGAGATCCGCACGGTCCGGCCGGCGCCGTACCAGATCCCCACCGACGGCGCGTGCGGCAACCTCATCTCCGCGGCGGGCTGGCACCCGTGGCGCCCGGCGCACCTGCACGTCAAGGTGTCCGCGCCGGGTCACGAACTGCTGACCGCCCAGCTCTACTTCCCGGGCGACGACCACAACGACGACGACATCGCCTCGGCGGTCAAGCCGGAACTGATGCTGTCACCGCGCCGGGCCGCCGACGGCGAAACCATCGAGTACGGCTTCGTCCTGGACCCCGAGCGGTCCTGACCCGTCCCCTGTCCGTCCACTGTGGAGAGACCGATGCTCTATCACGTTCGCATGGACGTACGCCTTCCACCGGACCTGGACCCGGCGGAACGCACCGCCGTGCTCGCGCGCGAAAAGGAGTACAGCCAGCGGCTGCAGCGCGCGGGGAAGTGGCCACAGCTGTGGCGGATCGCGGGCGAGTACGCCAACTTCTCGATCCTCGACGTCACCGACCACGACGAGCTGCACACCCTGCTGTCCGGACTGCCGCTGTTCCCGTACATGGACATCGAGGTCACCCCGCTGGCCAGGCACCCGTCGAAGATCGACAACGGGCCGGCCTGAACACAGCGGCCTTAGGGCTGCAGGGCAGCAGCACGGGCTAGGGCGACCACGCACCTCAGGCGTCTCGGATCGGGAACGCCCGGAGCGTGTCAGCCGCGGACGCGCTGGCGCAGGAAGAGCGCGGCCCGGTCGAGCGCTTCGCCGGCTTCGTCGAGCAGGCCGGTGAACGACTGGAACACGTGCGGGACCTTCGCGGTGATGTCGAGGACGACGTCGACCTCCGCGTCGGACGCGCGCAGGGCGAGCCGGCGGGCGTCGTCGAGGAGCATCTCGTTCGTGCCGACCTGTACCAGGATGGGTGGCAGGCCGGTCAGGTCGGCGGTCACGGCCGGGCTGAGCAGCGGGTCGCGACGGTCCTGGTCCGCGACGTAGAAGCTGCTCATGCGGTCGAGACTCGCGCGGTCGAGCAGGGGATCCGCAGCCGCTTTGGTCACGATGCTTTCGCCGGTCCGGGTCGCGTCGAGGCCTGGTGAGAACGCGACGATCGCGGCCGGCATGGGGAGTCCGGCGTCGCGCGCGGCGAGTGCGCCCGTGATCGTCAGTCCGCCGCCGGCGGAGTCGCCGGCGAAGGCGATCGATTCGGGCGCGTGGCCTCGGTCGAGGAGTTCGCGGTAGGCCGTGACCACGTCCTGGACGTCCGCCGGGAACGGGTGCTCCGGCGCCAGCCGGTAGTCCAGGGAGAGGGCGGGGATCCCGGTTCTGACGACCAGGCCCGCGGTGAGGCCGAGCGCCGTGCGGGGCGAGCCGACGACGTGCGACCCGCCGTGCAGGTAGAGCAGGGTCCCGGAGCCGGGCGTGGTGTCCGGGCTGATGTGCAGCGCGGGGCGTCCGCCCAATGACGTCTCGCGCGTGTGGATGCCCTCCGGCACCGGCAGCGGGTCCATCAGCTTCACGAAGTTTTCGCGGAGTTCGGCGACGGACTGCTCGGCCCCGACGCCGGTGCCGCGGAGCTGCGCGTCCAGGCGTTCACGCTGATCTGTGGACATCGTCCTGCCTTCCACTCCGGAGTTTCTGCCAGTACAGTATATGCCATGGCAGATAGTGCAGCAGCAGATCTTGTGGCTCTCGACACGCTGTTCACCGACCTCGTTCGCGTGGAGACGCGGCTCTACAACGCGGTCACCGACCGCGTGAAGGCGGAGGCCGGTGTCGCGGGCGGGTACTTCGAGCTGCTGCGTCATGTCCGCGACCACCCGGACGCCCGCGTCGCGGACCTCGCCGCCGCCTTCGCGATCGGTGTCGGGACGACCAGCAAGATCGTCGACCGCCTGGAGAAGCAGGGCTGGCTGGAGCGTCGCCCGAATCCGGCAAACCGCCGCTCGTCCCTGCTCGCGCTGACCCCGGCGGGCGAATCGGTGGTGTCCCGGGCGGAGCCTGTCTGGCGGGCGGCGATTCAGGAGATCCTCGGCGGCGCTGTCGCCGCTGATGAGCTGACAGCGCTTTCAGCGGCGCTCCACGCCGCGCGCTCGAACCTGGAACGACGACAGCTGGGGCTCCCGGCCGGATGAGGTGACACGGTTTCGACGTCCGCCGGGCCGGCGTTGAAGGCCAGTGAGAGCACCGGATCCTGGGCGGTTACGCCTGCGGGTGCAGGACGATCCGTCCGAAGGGGCGGGTCTCGGCGAGCGCGTGATAAGCGGCTTGCACCGCGGCGAGCGGGTAGGCGGCGGCGATGGGCACGGCCAGTTCCCCCGAGGCGGCGAGATCGGCGAGACTCCGCAGACCTGGGCCGCCACCGGCGTTGACCGTGCCGAGGGCCTTGACCCCCTTTTCTTTGGCAGCTTGGTAATCGACCACGGTGTTGACGCGCTGCGGGGACACCCCGAGCGCAAGAGCGAGGTCGACGTACCCCGACCCGAACGCGTCGATGAAGGCGTCGATCGGACGACCCTCGGCCACCTCGCGGATCTGCTCGGTCACGTCGGCGCCGTAGGACACCGGGCGTACACCGAGTTCCCGCAGCCGCTCCGCGTTGCCCGGTCCCGCGATGCCGATCACCGTCGCACCATTTCGCCGGGCAAGCTGCGCGGCCGTGAGACCGACCCCGCCGGACGCGCCGGCTATGACGACGACGTCGTCCTCGCGGGGCTCGACGGCCTGGACGGCGGCCAGGCCGGCCATCGGTGTGACGTAAAGGGAACCGGCCACGTCCCACGAGAGCACGGCCGGTTTCGGGACCAGCTGCTCGACGGGGACGGCGGCGAATTCGGCGTGCGCCGCCCAGTCTTGCGCCCAGCCGAGCACCTCGTCGCCGATCTTGACGTCGTGCACGTCCGCGCCGACGGCGGTGACGGTGCCGGCCAGGTCGCGGATCGGTACGTAGGTCGCTCCGCGCAGCGCGGACAGGGTGCCGGGGTTGACGCACGACGCTTGGATCCGCACCACCGCATGACCTGGAGTGGCTTCGGGGACGGGAACCTCGTCGATCCACAACTGCTCGATGCCGTCGAATCGATCGTAACGGACGATGCGCATGGCCGGTCCTTTCGGGACGTCGGAGGTGTCGTTCACCGGCGCCGGATGAGCGGCAGCAGGATGTCGTCGACGAGGTGGTCGAGGAAGGCGTCGTCGCAGGGTTTCCCGGCCACGACGAGCCGGTGGACGATGACGGCCGGGGCGATCTCCGCGAACAGTTCCGCCGCCCGCGGGGCCAGTTCTTCGCCGTGTTCGAGCGCGCCGCGGAAGGATTCACCGGCCATCGCGGCCTCGTCGCGGTGCAGGATGCGCCGCATCCCCGCGGCCAGGTCCGGATCGCTGCGCATCCCGGCGAAGAGCGCGCCGAGCAGGCCGACTTCCTGTTCGGCGATCTCGCTCGCGAGCCAGGCCACCATCGTGGCCAGGCCGTCGCGAAGGTTGTCCGAGGTGACCTGGGGTGGTGTGGCGCCGGCCCGGTGCTCGACGGCTGCGACCACCAGCACCGCTTTGTTCGGGTAGCGGCGGTAGATCGTCGCCTTGGAGACTCCGGCTTCGGCCGCGACCGCTTCGATCGACATCTGCTCGTACCCGGAGGCGGTGAGCATGCGCAGCGTCGCGTCGAGGATCGCCACGTCACGGCCGGCGTCACGCGGCCTGCCTCGGGCCGGTGGGGTGCTCATCGGGCTGCCTGTCTCCTGATTTTAGATACGGTACCGGTTCGTATTGAAAATCTACGGGCGAGGCTCGGTCCTGTCAAACCGGACAGCCGTTAGCCTGAATTCGAGCGGGAGGTGCGCGGTGGTGGATCGGCCGAGGAGCCGGCGTGGCGAAGGGGACCAGCTGAAGGCTGACGTCCTCGCCGCGGTGAACCGGCTGCTGGCCGAGTGGGGCAGCCACGAGAAGCTGACCATGCGCGCCGTCGCGAAAGAGGTCGGCGTGGCCGCGCCGAGCATCTACCTGCACTTCGCGGACAAGACCGAGCTGGTGTGGGCCGCGCTGGCCGACAAGTACGAGCAGCTCGCGCACGCGATGCGCGTCGCCGATGCCGCCGTGGCCGCCGGTGATCCGCGCGGCAAGCTGCTGGCCCAGGTGCGCGCCTACTGCCGGTTCGCCCAGGAGAACCCCGGCCACTACCGGCTGATGTACGACGTCCGGCAGCCCGCGCTCGAGCCCGGACGGGCCGGCCGGCACCCGGCGCGGGCCGTCTCGGGGCTGCTGCGCGCGGCGGTCAACGCGTGCCTGGACGCCGGGCACTCGCTGGCCCTGCCGCCGCGGCAGGCGGCCCACACGCTCTGGGCGGGGCTGCACGGGATGGTGTCCCTGCAGCTCAGCCTGGTCGCCTCGGCCGATCCGGGCACCCTGGACGGGATGGCCGAAGGCCTGGTCGACGCGCTCGTCGCGCGGGAGGCGGTCGCCGAGCCGGTCTGCCCACCGGAGACCGCGATCGAGCGGCTGATGGCCGCGACCATCGTCGACGACTGATCCGTACTCTTCGTCCTGTTTCGGGCACGCTGTGTCATGGAACACAGTCCGAACGCTCTTGGCAGCGACCCTCGTCGGGCGTTAACTGAACTTAGTTAGGTTAGCGCTCGACGTTGTCGTCAGAGAGTGGGAAACCCATGAACATCACCGTGGACGAGGAGAAGTGCTGCGGCGCCGGCCAGTGCGTGCTGGCCGCCCCGGACGTGTTCGACCAGCGCGACGAGGACGGGATCGTCATCCTGCTCGACGCCACCCCGCCGCCGGAGCAGCACGCCGCGGTCCGCGAGGCCGCCGCGGTCTGCCCGGCCGTCGCGATCGACGTCCAGGAGTGAACGTCGTCATCGTCGGCGCCGCCGCCGCGGGCCTGGCGACCGCGGAAACCTTGCGGCAGGACGGGTTCGGCGGCACCGTCACCCTGATCGGCGACGAGGAACACCTCCCGTACGACCGGCCGCCGCTGTCGAAGCAGGTGCTCTCGGGCACCTGGTCGCACGAACGGCTCCGGCTGCGCGAGCAGGACGCCCTCGCCGCGTCGGGCATCGATCTGCGGCTCGGCACCCGCGCGGTCGCCGTCGACCCAGGCCGTCGCGAAGTCCGGTACACCGACGGCGTTGTGGCCTACGACGAACTCGTCGTCGCGACCGGTGTCCGGCCGCGCCGCCTGCCCGGCAGCGACGGAGTGCCTGGAGTCCACGTCTTGCGCGACCTGGCCGACGGCCTCGCCCTGCGGGACGTGCTCGCCGGGAAACCGCGGCTCGTCGTGGTGGGCGCCGGGTTCCTCGGTGCCGAGGTCGCCGCGGTCGCCCGCCAGGCCGGCGCCGACGTCACGCTCGTGTCCGACCTGCCCGCCCCGCTGAGCGACGTGCTGGGCCCGGAGATCGGCGAGTTCCTGCTGGGCACGCACATCGACCAGGGTGTGCGGGTGCTGCGCGGCACGCGGGTCGAGCAGGTGCTGACCGAGGACGGCCGGGCGAGCGGCGTCCGGCTGGCCGACGGCCGGACCGTGGCCGCCGACGCCGTCCTGGTCGCGATCGGCTCGGTCCCGGCCACCGAATGGCTGGCCGGCAGCGGCATCCCGCTCGGCGACGGCGTCGTGTGCGACGAGTTCTGCCGCGCCGCCCCGCACGTCTGGGCCGCCGGCGACGTCGCGTCGTGGTGGCACGCCGGGCTGGGGGAGCGGCTCCGCCTGGAGCACCGCACCAACGCCGCCGAGCAGGGCCGGGCGGTCGCCCGCAACATCCTCGCCGCGACGCCGGTGCCGTTCACGCCCGTGCCCTACATCTGGTCCGACCAGTACGACCTGAAGATCCAGATCCACGGCACACCGCGGGGCTGCGACCGGATGACCGTCGTCGACGGCAGCCTCGCCGAGCGCAAGTTCGTCGCGCTCTACGGCGCCCACGGCGTGGTCCGCGCCGCGGTCGGCGTCAACAGTCCGCGCGCCCTGCGTGCCGCCCGGGCGCACCTGAGCACGCCGACGCCGTGGGAAACCGTGACCGGACAAGGAGTTCCCGCATGAGTCAGCACCTGCGAGCCGGCGTTGTCGGGCTCGGCATGATCGGCGGCGGCGTCGCCGTCAGCCTCACCCGCCGCGGCCGGGTCCCGGTGGTCTACGACATCCGCGCCGACACCGCGGCCGCGTTTCCCGGGGCGGTGGCCTCCCCGGCCGAGGTCGCCGCCGCGGCCGACGTCGTGCTGGACGCGGTCGTCGACGCCGACCAGGCCCGCGACGTCCTGACCGGCCTGCTCACCGCCGCGCGCCCGGGGCTGATCGTGGTGCTGCTGTCGACCGTCGCCGTCCCGGTCGTGCACGAACTCGCCGCGCTCTGCGCCGCCGCCGGAGCGTCCCTGCTGGACTGCGGCGTCACGCCGGGGGACAAGGCCGCCGAGAACGGGATGGTCGCCATCCTCGGCGGCGACGCCGACGTCGTCGCACGCGCCCGGCCGGTGCTCGACGACGTCGCCAAGCGCGTCGTCCACTGTGGACCGCTCGGGGCCGGGATGGCGACGAAGATCGCCCGCAACGTCATCACCTACGGCAGCTGGACCGTCGTGCACGAAGCCGTGACGCTCGCGCGCGCCGCCGGGGTCGACCCGGCCACGCTCGTGGAGGTCATCGAGACCGCCGACCCCGGGGGAGCGACCCTGCTGTCGTGGCTGCGGGACCAGCTCGCCGAGCACCCGGCGAACCGCGAAGTGGTGCCGCAAGTGGTGAAGCTGCTCGACAAGGACCTCGCCGCGGCGCAGGAGCTCGCCGGCACGTTCGGCGTCGACGTGCCGCTGGTTTCCCTCGCTCGCGCGGCGGGTCCGCGCACCCTCGCCTACCCCGATCAGGAGGTGTCATGACCGACGACGACCGCCGCCGCCGCGGCCTGGAGATGATGGACGCCGTTTACGGCGCCGGCTTCAGCGAAACGCTGCCGGACGACGCGTCCCCGATGCTGGCCGAGACGATCGACCACCTCTTCGGCGCCATCTGGGCCCGGCCCGGACTGTCCATTCGCGACCGCCGCCTGCTCGTCCTCGGCGCCACGGCCGCACTGGGGCGCGCCGACCTCGTCGAGATCCAGGTCCGCGGCGCGCTCGCCAACGCCGAACTCACCGCCGAGCAACTGCGCGAAGCGGTGCTGCACCTGCACTTCTACGTGGGCTGGGGCAACGGCACCCAGTTCCACCGCGGCGTCGAAGCCGCCCTCGCCACGACCGGAACGGAGCCCGCGAAGTGACCACCGAACTGCCCGCCATGCCCACCACCCGCACCAGCCTGCTCGACCCGCCCGCCGAGTACCACCAGCTGCGCGAGGAGCAGCCGGTCACCCGCGTCCGGTTCCCCAACGGCCAGGCCGGCTGGCTCGTGACGCGGTTCGAGGAGGGCAGCGCCGTGTTCGCCGACCCGCGGATGAGCGCGCGGCGGCCCCGCCACGACGTCCCGCCCGACGACTCCGGCACCTCGGACGCCGACCACGGCGACGCGGGCCTCGACCCGACGTTCGTCATGATGGACGAGCCCGACCACGGCAAGTACCGGCGGCTGCTGACCGGGCGGTTCACCCCGAAGAGCGTGCAGAACACGCTGCAGCCCTACATCGACCGGATCGTCACCGAGCACCTCGACGCGCTCGCCGCCGGGCCGAAACCGGCCGACCTGATCGAGGCCCTGGCGCTGCCGATCCCGTGCCTGGTCATCTGCGAGCTGCTCGGCGTGCCCTACGGCGATCGCGACGGCTTCCACCACGCCACCGAGGTGATGATGGACGTCAGCAAGACCCACGCCGAACGCGCGGCCGGCGCGAAGTGGCTGATGGGCTACATCACCGACCTCGTCGCCGCCATCCGCCGCGACCCGGGGGCCACCGGCCTGCTGGCCGACCTGGTGCGCACCGCCGACACCGGCGAGTCGATCCTGACCGACGCCGACGTCGTCAGCATCGGCGTGCTGCTGCTGTTCGCCGGGCACGACACGACGATGGCGATGATCGGCCTGTCCGCGCTGACCCTGCTGACCCATCCCGAGCAGCGCGCGCAGCTGGTCGACGACCCGGCCAAGGTCGGCCCGGCGGTCGAGGAACTGTTGCGGTACCTGACGATCGTCCAGTTCGGACTCGGCCGCGTCGCGAAGGAGGACCTGGAACTCGGCGGTCAGCGGATCGCCGCCGGTGACCTGGTCGTCGTCGCGATGCCGGCCGCCAACCGCGACCCGCGCGCGTTCGACGCCCCCGACAGCCCGGACTTCGACCGCCGGATGACACGCCACCTCGCGTTCGGGTACGGCGTGCACCAGTGTCTCGGGCAGAACATCGCCCGCGCCGAGCTGAAGACGATCCTGCCGCAGTTGTTCCGGCGCTTCCCGGACCTGAAGCTCGCGGTCCCGGCGGCGGAGGTGCCGATGGACGTCCACGGCACCAACTACGGCGTGCGGAGCCTGCCCGTCACCTGGTGACGCCCGCGCGGTAGGCGTCGGTCGTGCCGGCTTCGACGGTGCCCGGAAGGGCTCGTAGCGAGGCGAGCCGACCGGCGCCGAGGGCGTGGTGGTCCCCGGCAGCAGAGCGGCTGGAGCGACGAAGGTCTACAGCTTCTTGAGCCGCTTCCGGTTGGCCGCCAGGACTTCGTCCGACAGGTCGGGGGCGGCGTCGGCGATGGCGCGGGAGAGGGTCAGCGCGCCGACCATCTGGCTGAACAGCGCCACGGCGCGCTCGCGGGCCTCGGCGGGGGTGAGTTCGGTGCCGGACTGGCGGGCGCGTTCGAGCAGCATCTCGGTGATGGCGGCGAAGTAGCCGTCGAGCCCGCGCCGGTACTCGGCCTGGGCGGCGGCGCCGTGGCGGCCGGCGTCGGTGACGAGGGCGGCCGAGGCGCAGCCGGCCTCGGGGTGGTCGCGGTGCTCGGCGCTGACGTACCCGTCGACCATGTCGTGCAGGGCCGCGCGCGCCGAGCGGGGATGGGCGTCGCGGATGGCGTCGAGTGCTTCGAGTGAGTCGGTGAAGCCCTGGTGGAGGACTTCGAGGGCGAGGTCGTCCTTCGAGTCGAAGTGGTTGTAGAACCCGCCGTGCGTCATGCCGGCCGACTTCATCAGCTCTTCGATGCCGATGCCGTCGATGCCGCGCAGCCGGAACCCCTCGCCGGCCGCGTTGACGATCTTCTCGCGGTTGAGCTGCTTCTGCTCCTGCGTGATGCGAGGCACGTCGACCACCTTCCCCGGCGGCCACACCGCCTCTTCCGATGATACTCATCATCAAATCGAGCGTCCACAGCGAAGCCTGGCTTGACAATTAATGATGACGATGGCAATCATAGTTATTGATGGCGGACGTCATCAAAGTCTGGAAGGGGTGGTCATGAACTTCGGCACCATCGGGGCCGGGACGGTCGCGCAGGCCATCGCCGGTCACCTCGTGGCGGCCGGCCACAAAGTGACCCTCGGCAACAGCCGCGGCCCGGACACGCTGCTCGACGTCGTGACCCGGCTGGGCCCGCTCGCGAGTGCGGGCACGGCCGCCGAGGCGGCCGCCGCCGACATGGTCTTCCTCACGGTGATGTGGCCGCAGGTCGGCGACGTGCTGGCCGGGCTGCCCGCGTGGGACGGCCGCATCCTGGTCGACACCACCAACACCTTCGCCGACGTCGAGGTCGGGACGGCGAGTGAGTTCGTCGCGGACCGGGCGCCGGGCGCGCGCGTGGTCAAGGCGTTCAACACCCTCTACGCGCCGTACATCGCCGCCGATCCCCGGCGCGCGGAAGGGCGGCAGCTGCTGTTCTACGCCGGGGACGACGGGGCCGCCAAAGCGGACTTCCGCGAAGTCGCCGACGGCCTCGGCTTCGCGCCGGTCGACGCCGGATCGCTGCGCGAGGGTGGCCGGCTGATGCAGATCGGCGGCCCGCTCTCGGCACTGCACGCCCTGAAGCAGGACTGAAGCCGTGAAGGCTCTGGCCTACGAGAGAGCACACGCACTCGACGCGTTCGCCATCAACCTGGTCGAGGTCGCCGAACCCCGGTTACGCGACGGTGACCTGCTGGTCGAGGTCCACGCGATCGGCGTCAACCCGGGTGAAGCCGCGATCCGGCAGACGCGCAGCGCCGAGCCCGGCGGCCGGGTCATCCTCGGCTGGGAGTTCGCCGGGGTTGTCGCCGCGGTCGGGCCCGCGGCCGCGGGGTTCGCGGTCGGGGACCGGGTGCTCGGCACCGGCGACATCACCCGCGACGGCAGCTGGGCCGAGCGCGTCGCGGTCGACCACCGGGTGGTCGCCAGGATGCCGGACGGGCTCGCGTTCACCGACGCCGCGTCGCTGCCCATCGGCGTCCTCACGGCCTGGGAATCGCTGTTCCGCGACCAGGACGCGCTGCCCGGCGATGTCGGCCGGGTGCTCGTCATCGGCGGGGCCGGCGGCGTCGGGTCGATGGCCACGCAACTGCTCAAGGCCACCACACCGGCGTTCGTGATCGGTACGGCCTCGCGGCCCGAGTCGCAGGCGTGGACGAGGGCGATGGGTGCCGACCTGGTCGTCAACCACCGCGGCGACCTGGCCGGACAGCTCCGCGCGGCGGGGATCGACCACGTCGACCTGGTGTTCTCGACCTCGGGCACCAGCGGTCACCTGGAGGCGATCGTCGAGGTGCTGCGGCCCTTCGGCCACCTGTCCGCCATCGACTTGACCGGCCCCTTCGACCTGGGGGCCTTCACGGGCAAGTCGCTGTCGCTGCACAGCGAGATGGTGTTCAGCAAGATCGTGACCGACGGCGACGTCGCCAGTCAGGGCCGGATCCTCGCCCGGGCGGCGGCCGACGTCGTGGCGGGCCGGCTGCGTCCGATCGTCACCACCACGCTCGAAGGCCTGACCGCCGACACCATGAAAGTCGCGCACGTGCTCGCCGAAAGCGGCCGGACCGTCGGGAAGACCGTGATCCAGATCGCCGGCTGACGCGTGAAAACCACCCTCTATGAAAGGAAGTCCCTGACGTGACCAAGGATCTGCTCGACGGTGACTACGTCCCCAGCGCCAACCCGATGACCCGCGACCAGGTCGAGCTCTACGAGCGCACCGACGGGCGCGAAGGCGCGACGATGGAAGGCGGCCCGGTGGTCGTGGTGACCATGCGCGGCGCCCGTTCGGGCAAGCTGCGCAAGGTCGCGCTGATGCGCATCGAGCGTGACGGCGTCTACGCCGTCGGCGCGTCGGCCGGCGGCCAGGCCCGCAACCCGAGCTGGTTCCACAACCTCGTCACGCACCCGACGGTCCAGCTGCAGGACGGTCCCGACCGCCGGCTGATGACCGCCCGGGTGGCCGAAGGCGCGGAGCGGGAGAGCTGGCTGACCTACGTCGACGAGCTCTACCCGTTCTTCGCCGGCCATCGCACCCGAGCCGTCGAGGCCGGCAACCGCGAGGTCCCGCTGATCCTGCTGGAACCCACCGAGAGCTGACCCGGACACCGGCATCAGCCGGACCTGACGTGCGTTGCGGTGAGGTCCCGGATCGTGACCACGCTCGGGTGCCAGGGCCGGGTGGCCGGGCCGGTGAGCACGAGCCGGCGTTCCAGGTGGGGCCGGAGCGGAATGTGGGTGAGGGTGCCGGAGAGCATACTCGCGGCCAGGGACGGCAGGATCGCGACGCCGAGGCCGGCCTCCACCATGGACAGCAACGTCATCAGCTCGCGGATGCGCCGGGCGGGCCGGTAGGGCAGGCCCGCCAGTGCGTGCAGGCGCTCGATCGGCGGCCCGAACCCGGATGTCGTGACCAGCAACGGGTCTTCCAGCAGTTCGGCCAGCTCGACGGCCTCCTCACCGGCCAGCGGGTGGTCGCTGCGGACCACGGCTTCGTAGGCGTCGGTCGCCACGTGCAGCGCGCCGCGGGGGAGCGGGTCCGGGTCGATGAGGAACGCCGCGTCGACGGTCCCGCTTTCCAGCCACTGGCCGATCTCGTCGTCGACGGCCTCGAAGACGGTGACTTCGAGGTGCGGCAGGTGGTCGTGCCACAGCCGCAGCAGCTCCGGGAGCAGCCCGCGGGCGACGGTCGGGGGCACGGACAGGCTGATCGACGCGGCCGCGGCCGCGCTGGTGTGCGCCGCGGCGGCCGCGTCGAAGGCCCGGGCCGCGGACAGCGTGGCGCGCGCGTGCGGGAGCAGCACTTCGCCCAGCGGGGTGGGCCGCACCGGGGTGGCTCGCCGGATCAGCTCGCCGCGCACCGCCGCTTCGAGCGACGCGAGCGAGTGCGACACCGACGACTGGCTCAGGCCCAGCGCGGCGGCGGCCGCGCCGAAGCCCTCGTGGTCGGCGACGGCCACGAACACGGCCAGCTGGCGCAGGGTCACACTCATCGAATCCACCGATCGAGAGATGAACGTCATCGATTTGCTTCATCTTAGGCTCGTGGAGATGCTGGAAGTGCGCCCCGCCCCGGCTTTGAGGAGACTCCGTGGTGAACCAGCTCAAGACCGACGTCGAGCACGTCCTGGACAACCCGGTCTACTCGGCCCTGTCCGGCCCGGCGCAGGCGGAGCTCGCCGAACGGCGCGGACGCGTCCTGCGCTACCGGACGGACGTGTCGCCCTTCCTCGGACTCCCGGCCGACGCGACCGAGCGGGACTGGGCCGACGCCGCCCGCCTCGTGGGTCACGGCTCGGCCGCGTACGTCCACCATTCCGGGCCGGTGCCCGCGACCTGGACCGTCGCCGACCGGTTCGACGTCGTGCAGCTGACCGCGCCGCCGGCGTTGACGGGCGCCCCGGACGCCCGGGCGGTCCGTCTCGGCGCGGCGGACGTCCCGGAGATGCTGGACCTCGCCGGCCGCACGAAGCCGGGTCCGTTCCTGCCGCGGACCATCGAAATGGGAACATACTTGGGAATCCGCCGCGACGGCGTGCTCGCCGCGATGGCGGGGGAGCGCATGCGTCCCGCCGGCTGGGTGGAGATCAGCGCCGTGTGCACGGCTCCGGACCACCGGGGCCAGGGGCTGGGCAGCAGCCTCGTGCGGGCGCTGATCGCCGGTATCGCCGGCCGGGAAGAGCGGGCCTTCCTGCACGTGGCGGCCACCAACACGAACGCGATCAGGTTGTACGAGACGCTGGGGTTCGGTGTCCGGCGTGACCTCTTCATGACGGTCCTGCGCCCGAGGTAGCGGCCGCGCCGCCGCAAGCGTCCGTGTCGTCAGGCTGATGCCGTGACCGCGCGGCCGAAGTCCCAGGCCGACGTCACCGTCCGCGGCGCCGCCGGATCATCTCGGAGCGGGCAGTGCGTCCTCATGGTTCAGCGGGTCCCAAGGCCGTGGTCGGGACGAAGCCGTCGGGGCGAGGCTCCTTCAGTTCGATGAACACCGAGTGCGTCGGGGTGTCACCCACGTTCTCGCCTGAATGTTCCTGTGCGTCGAGCCAGCGGACAGCCCCTGCCGGCAGATCGACGCCGACTTCCCGGCCGCCGGCGTGGATCCGGCGCCGGAACGGGCTGAGGGTGACCATCACGCTGTCCGGGTGCCGGTGTGGTGCGGTCCGGTCGCCTGGCCCGTCGAGGTACTCGAGCACCCGGACGCGTTCGTTTTCGAAGGCGACTCGGTACAGCTCGGGGTTCGTTTCCATGGGGTCGTCGGCCATGACTGCCTCCTTGTGGTACTGGAGTACCATGATGGCATGGCGGTACCATATGAGTCCACCGGCCGTCGGCGGCAGAAGGGCCGGACCCGGGCCGCGTTGGTGGCGGCGGCGCACGAGTTGCTCGCGGCCGGCGAGTCGCCGGCCGTCGAGGACGCCGCCGTGATCGCGGGCATCTCGCGGACCACGGCCTACCGCTACTTCCCGAACCAGCGCACCCTGCTGCTCGCCGCCTATCCGGAAATCGAGGACGGCGTCGGGTTGCTGCCAGTCGACGCGCCTGCTGACGCGGACGCGCGCCTGGAGCTGGTCATGCGGTCGTTCCTGGATTTCGTGGTGCGGTGGGAGCCGCAGCTTCGGGCGCAGCTGCGGTTGTCCTTGGAGCCGGGGGCGACGCAGCCGGTGCTGCGTGGCGGCCGGGCGATCCGGTGGATCGAGGAGGCGCTGGCGCCGCTGGCCGAGACCCATCCGCACGTCGACATCCGCGAAACCGCCGTCGCGATCCGATCGGCGACCGGCATCGAGTCGCTGGTGTGGCTCACCGACATCGGCGGGCTCGACCGCGCACGCGCCGCCGAGGTGCTGGCCGGTTCCGCGCGGGCGATCCTTCGAGCGGCCCTCTCTCCCACGGACTGAAGGACGTGACGTCCTCGGCGCTGCCTGGGGAGCGTTGCTACGGCCCGCGTTCGTGAGCTGCTGTGTCGACGAGCTGTCGACCGACTGTCGACCGCCTGCTTGATAGTGCCGACGTATGAATGAGCTGAAAGCAGCGTCGAGAAATGGTCCGGCCACCGCCGGAATGCGAAACACGCACCGGTCCGGCCGCCTGCTCGTCCGGGATGAGCCGCCAGCGGGCCCCGCGGCCGGGACGGGCGACCTGCTCCGCGCGGCCCGTGCCGGGGATTCCGCGGCGTGGGAAGAGATCGTGCGCAGTTACGGCGGCCTCCTGTGGGCCACCGCGCGTTCCTTCCGGCTGCAACCCGCCGACGCCGGCGACGCGGTGCAACTGACCTGGCTGCGGTTGATCGAGAACTGCGTCCGCATCGACAACCCCGAACGCCTGGGCGGCTGGCTGAAGACCACGGCACACCGGGAATGCCTGCGGATCTCCCGCCGGGACACCCACCTGGCGCACGGCGCCGAAGGGCCAGGCGACTCCGCCGATCCGGCCGACGACCTGGAGGAGCGGGTGATCGACGCCGTCACCGCTCAGGCGATCCGCGCGCTCGTGAAGGAACTGCCGCCGCGCTGGCGGACCTTGCTCCACGCGTTGTACACCGACGCCCCGCGGACGTACTCGGAAATCACCGACACCCTCGGCATCCCCATCGGCAGCATCGGCCCGACGCGCACGCGTGCCCTCAAGCAGCTCCGGTGCATGATCGAGGAACGCGGGCTCGACCTGGCCACCGTCTCCTAACGGACGATGCTGCGGTCGTCCGCGGGCCGGCTCGCTTCCCGTTCGAGCTTGAGCCGACGCAGCAGCGGCCCGGTCATGACCGTCGTCACCAGCGTCATCACCACGAACGCCGCGAACAGGTCCGGGCCGATGATGCCCAGTGACAACCCCGCGGAGACCATCACGAGCTCCGTCAGGCCCCGGCAGTTGACCATGACGCCGAGGCCCGCGGACTCCCGCCAGCTCAGCCTGGTCAGCCGGGCGACCAGCGTCGTCGCCCCCAGTTTGCTGGCGACGGCTACGACGATCAGCAGCCCGCACATCAGGAAGTCCCGTGGGTTCCGCAGGAACGTGAACTGCAGGCTGAAGCCGATCACCGCGAAGAACAGCGGAAGAACGAACGTGACTCCGCGTTCGACGGTGCGGCCGAGGTGCTGTGCGGTGACGTTGTCGCGCGGCATGGCCAGGCCGACCAGGAACGCCCCGAAGATCACGTGAACGCCGATCCAGTCGGTGATGTAGGCGCCGGACACGGCGCAGAGCAGGACGACTGACGTCGAGCATCGGCGCAACGCCGTGTTCGTCCCGGCCAGCGCCAGGAAGTGCCGCAGAGCCGGGCGAACCACGAGCAAGGTCGCCGCCGCGAAGGCGATGAGCAGCCCGGCGGTCGGGATGGCGGTGGCCGCCGAATCACCGCGGGCCATCGCGACCACGACCACCAGCAGGCACCACGAGACGGCGTCGCCCGAACCCGCGGTCGCGAGGCCGAGCGTGCCGATCCTCGTCTTGATCAGGTCGCGTTCGGCGAGGATCCGGACCAGTACGGGGAACGCCGTGACACTCAGCGAAGTGCCGATGAACAACACGAACGGCAGGAGGCCCACCCCGGCCGGGCGGTACGCCCCGGCCAGCCCGGCGCCGAGCAGCAGCCCGCAGACGAGCGGCACGCCCACCATGCCGATCCCCAGCGTTGCCACCCGGCGACCCGACCCGCGCAGCAGCCCGATGGGAAGATCGGCGCCGAGCAGGAACACGAAGCAGATGATCGCCAGCTGGGCGACCAGGCCGAGGTGCGGTATCAAGTCCGCCGGGAACACCGCGCGCTGCACCTCCGGTGCGATCTGGCCGAGCAGCGCGGGGCCGAGGAAGATCCCCGCCGCCATCTCGCCGATGACACGGGGCTGACGGCCGCGGGCCGCGACCCAGCCACCCAGGCGCCCGGCCACGACGATCACCGCGATCGCGACCAGGAAACCGACGACGCGGAACCAGCCGCCGTCCCCGAGCTTTCCGAGTTTCCCGATCTCGGGAACGGCGTGCGTCATGCCGACGGTGATCAGCGTCGAGATCACGGCGACGGCCGCGAGAGTACGGCGGGATTCGGGTGCCTTCATGGCTTGTTCGGCTCCTGGGTGGGTGAACGCGTGCGTGTCCACCGATCGCCGATCCGGCTGAACGGCCGCGGTGCGGTGACGACGGCAGGTCAACCGGATCGGCCGGCGGCTACTTCAACGACCGGTAGTCCTGCCCGGCGAAGATCGGGCTGTCGGAAAGGCGCGCACCGCTTTTGTCGGCGACCTCCAGGTGGAAGGCCGTCGGCCCGGCGTAGGAGAAGTGCTTTCTGGGCACCTCCAGGTCGTGCGCCCGGTTCTTGTCGTAGGTGCTGTCATCGCAGAAGAAGCGCATGACGAACGCCATCCGGGTGTCGAGCGGGCCGTCTTCCAGCAGGACGCTCCGGTGGATGACGTCCTTGTCGAAGATCAGCGCGTCGCCGATCTCGAAGTCGTCTTCCACCGAGAAGTAGTCCAGAAGCCGCTTCATCGCCGGATCGTTCAGCGGGCCGTCCCGGAGCTGGACGAACTCCTCGAGCGTGATGTCGTCCTTGGCGTCGACGTGCTCCTTCAGCAGGCGGAACGACGCGGGATCCACGGCGGAGTACATGAAGTCGCCGGAGATCACGTTCTTGGGGACGTAGGCCATCCCGCCCCGCTGGCCGCTCGAGTCGATCGGCGCCAGCGGCGCCCAGATGGTGCAGCCGTAGTCGTCCGCGTGCTGGTAGCCGAAGCTCTGCGTGCCGATGTGCCAGGGGAAACCCTTGTCCTTCAGCTTCCGCAACTCGAACGAGAGCGCCTGCGCGAAGAACATGCCGCGCCCGGTCAGGCGGTTCATCGCGGCCCTGAAGGTTTCGTCGGTCAGCAGGGAGACGAGTTGCTCGTCCCCGTCGTACATGTCGAACGCCAGCCTGTTGAACCCGCTCTGGTACTTGTCGGTCGGGCGCGCCAGGATGTTTCCCATGGTGTGCCGCAGGTAATCCGTGAAGTCTTCGCCGTAGAACCCCCTCAACACGGTGAAGCCCCGGTCCCTGAATTCCCGGACCTGGTTCTCGTCCAGCTGAAATCGGTTGTCGAGCACTCTGCGTCTCCCATCGCGAGGCCTGTCCAACGCACTCATCACCATCAAGAGGATTTCGGCCGCCGCGCCTGATACACGGCGCCGTGTATCAGCGGAGGCACCCGGCGTCCTCTTCAAGAGCGGCGACGGGATTCGGTCCGGCCATCGAGGGGAGACGGGACGTATGAGCATCTTGATCCTGCACACGGCGAACGCCAGCCGGCGCCGGCATCTCGGCCGTGCGGCGGAATACGCGAAGCGGCACGGTGAACGGCTGATCCTGATCGTGGAGAACCCCACGTGGGAGCGGGAGTTCGCCGACCGGGTGGTCGCCGCCGACACGTCGGACATCGCGAAGACCGTCGCGGCCGCACGTGCGCTGGTCGAAGACGAACCGGAACCGGTCCGCGGCGTGGTGACGTTCGTGGAGCACAGCGTGCCGGCCGCGGCCGCGGTGGCCGCGGACCTCGGGTTGCCGTTCATCGGCGAGCGAACCGCGCGGGTCGCGCGGGACAAGTACGCGATGCGCCAGGCGTTCGCGGCCGGGGACGTGCCCCAGCCGGCGTTCGGTCTGGCCGGCACCGTCGACGAAGCCGTCGTGACGGCCGGGCGCATCGGCTTCCCGCTGGTCATGAAGCCGTTGATCGGTGGCGGGAGCATGTACGTGCGCCGGGTCGACGACCTCGCGGAACTGGCCGAACACTTCGAACCGATCAGGCGGGGCGCCTGGGACGCCTTCCGCTACGACCCGCTCCACGAGTCCGCGCTGGCGCGGTACCGGGGCTCGATCATGCTGGAGGCGTACCTGCCCGGCAGCGAGGTGAGCGTCGAATCCCTCGTCGTCGGCGGCGAAACGCACGTGGTGGCCATCCACGACAAGCCGCTTCCGATGAACGGGCCGTACTTCGAAGAGGTCTACTACACCACGCCGAGCCGGCTTCCGGCCGAGGTCCAGGCCCGGATCCGGGAGATCACCGCCGCCGCGCACCGGGCCGTGGGCATCCGCACGGGCGCCACGCACACCGAATTCCGCATCCGGGACGGCGCGGACCCGATGATCCTGGAGACCGCCGCCCGGCTGGGCGGCGGCCCGGTCTACCAGTCGCTGTTGTCGAGCACCGGGGTGGACATGGTGGCGGGCCTGCTGGACCTGGCGTTGGGCCGACAGCCGGATCTCACCTCGAAACCGGAGCCGGAACCGACCGGCTTCTACCTGTTCTTCGCGGAGAAGGCCGGGCGGATCAAGAACATCCACGGTGTGGAGCAGGTGAACGCCGATCCGGACGTGCGAGAGCTCACCTTGTACCGCGCCGTCGGCGACGACGTCGAAGTCCCGCCGGACGCCGGGCAGGCCCACGGGCACGTCGTCTTCACCGCGGACACCGTGTCCGGCCTCGGCGATGTGTTCGACCGGCTCGTCAAGACCTTGCGGCTCGAGATCGGATAACCCCCTGACCTCGGACGGCCCCGGCGATCCCGTGGGCCGTCCGAGCCCGCGTCCGGAAGGGCGGTCCACGCGCGTGCGTTCGACGAAGCGCTTCATCGGCGTCACCAGGATCGCGACCAGCCTGGGGTACTACCTCACGATCCCGTTGCTGGGCGTGGTCGCGCTCCGGGCGGGTGCGATGAGCCCGATCGAGGTGGGCACGCTGGTGGCCGTGCACGCGGTCTTCCGGCGCGGCCTCGCCCTGCCGGTCGGCGTGCTCTGCGACCGGCGTGGCGCCGAGCGCGTGCTGGTGCTCGGGCTGGTGGCGGAGGCCGCCGGCTACGCGCTGCTGGCGTCGTCGATCACCTTCCCGATCTGGCTCGCGGCCTTGGTCATCGACGGCGCCGGCGGGGCCGCGTACAACTCCGCCGGCCGCGTCGTGCTGGCGCGGGTGGCCAAGGACGACGGCAGCAGCGCGCGGTCCTTCGCCGGCTTCTACGTCGCGACGCAGGTCGGCGCGCTGGCCGGACCTCTCGCCGGCGCTTTGGTCAGCGCCGGCGGGGCACCTCGCCTGGTACTCGTGTTGTCCGCGGTCGTCTACCTCGGCGCTGCGGCCGGAGCCCTTCTCCGATACCGCAAAGTGGAACGAACCCCGCCCGCCCGCCGGCAGGGAAGCTGGCGGACGGCGTTCGCCGAACCGTTGCGCCACAAGCTTTTCGTGGGGCACTGCGTGCTGACGGTCCCGATGTGGTTCGGTGTTTCCCTGTTCGTCTCGGCGGTGCCGCTGGAGGCCGAACACCGCGGGCTGCAGTACGTCGACGTGGGGTTGATCAACTCGATGAACGCTCTGGTGGTCGTCGCGCTCGGCCACGCGGCGGGCCGGCTGACGGAGGGCTGGGCGATGTCCCGGCGGTGGGTCCTGCTCGGCGGCGGGTCCCTGGTGATGGCGGCCGGCTGCCTGCTCTGCCTGCCGGCGGGCACACCCTGGTTCTACGCCGGGATGCTGGTGGTCACGGTGGGCGAGCTCGCCTTGATCGTGGCGGCCGACGTCGTCGCGTCCGAGCTGGCTCCGAACGGGGCGACCGGCGTTTACCTGGGCTACACGACCATGTCCTGGGGCCTCGGCGCGGTACTGGCGGGCCTGCTGTCCGGCTTCCTGCTGGACGGCTCGAGCACCGGCCGCCTCTGGTTCTGGCCCGCCGCGGCGGCGTTGCTGCTGACCGGCGCGACGGGGCTCGTCACCGTCGGCCGCCGGCAGGCCCGGCGTCCGACGGTGATCGCCGCCACGGCTTGAGTGAGCGGATAGCGCCGAGGACTGCTGGAGGGCCGCGGGTCGGGCTTCGTTGATGAGGGTGAGCCGCTGTCCGCCTCCTGTGGGAGGAGGTTGGCGCCGTAGTCGTTGACGTCTCACCTCTCGGCGAAGCCGACGCGCCGTGCCAGACGACTTACCGGGACAGGATCAGCGAGGTCACAGACCACCTGACGCGCACCAGTACGCTGCTCCGCGCGCTCGAAGACGACCTGGCTATCTGAACGGGCATTGCTCGAACTGGCCCAGGCGGACGCTGACCGATACGAGAAGCCGGCGTCGCTCAACGAATACTGCTTCCTCCTTCGGACCCGCGGCATCGAGCCGCTTGGTCAACCGTCCACACCACGCTCGGCGTACCGGGGGCGGGGCGGTGACCACCCTCGACCCAGCCCCAGCCAGGGCTTGACGCCCGTTGGCTAATTGCATTAGCTTGGCGGCGAACAGAGTTAGCCAACGTTGCGGAGAACGTCATGACCGAATACCTGGACATCGCCGGCAACACCCTCGCCTACGACGTGACCGGGCAGGGGCCTCTCGTCGTTCTGGCGCACGGCATCGGCGACAGCCGGCACTCCTACCGCTTCCTCGCCCCGGCCCTGGCCGCGCAGGGGTACCGGGTCGCCAACGTCGACGTCCGTGGTTGTGGGGACTCCAGCGTCGGCTGGGATGGTTACAGCCGGACCGACATCGCCGGTGACCTGGTCGCCGTCGTGCGTCATCTCGGTGGTCCGGCCGTGATCATCGGCCAGTCGATCAGCGGTGGCGCCGCCACCATCGCGGCCGCTACCGCGCCCGATCTCATCGCCGGCGTCATCGAGCTGGCGCCGTTCACCCGCGCGCAGTCGTTCGACCTCGGCGGACTGGTGCGGGTGAAGCGGTTCCGGGCCGGCTACACCCAGATGGCGCAGGTCATGGTGCGCGGAAGGCTGGAGAGCTGGCTGAAGTACCTCGACGTGGCGCTGCCGGTCAAGCCCGCCGACTGGGACAGCGAGTCGGCGCGTATCGCGGCGAAGCTGCGTGAGCCGGGCCGGATGAAGGTGCTGCAGGCCATGTGCAAGACCAGCCCGGCCGACGCCGGTGCGCAGCTGGCCAACGTCACGTGCCCGGTCCTGATCATCGAGGGCAGCGTCGACCCCGACTGGGCCGACCCCCGCGCCGAGGGCGAGAAGATCGTCGCCGACCTGCCGCGCGGTCTCGGTGAACTGGCGGTCATCGAGGGTGCCGGGCACTACCTCCACGTCCAGACGCCCGACCAGGTCGTCGCACTGGCCCAGCCGTTCCTGGACAAGACGCTGACCCGTGCCTAGGGCCGGGCTCACCCCGGCCTCGGTCACCGAAGCCGGGGCCGCGCTGGCCGACGAGGTCGGGTTCGCCCAGCTCAGCATGGGCCTGCTGGCCGAGCGGCTCGGAGTCCGGACTTCCTCGCTCTACAAGCACGTCGCCGGCCAGGCCGATCTCGTCCACCGCATCGCGGTCCAGGCCGGCAACGAGCTCGCCGACGCCATCCGCGACGCAATCCAGGGCCGGGCGGGCAGTGACGCCTTCACCGCCGGCGCGCAGGCGATGCGGACGTACGTGAAGCAGCACCCCGGCCGGTACGCGGCGGGCAACGCCGCCCGCTCGACCGGGCCCGACGACCCGCTCGTCGCGGTGGTCGACCGGGTGCTCGCCTCGTGGGCGGCCATGGTGCGCGGGTACGGGATCGGCTCCGGTCAGGAGATCCACGTCCTGCGGATGGTGCGCACCATGCTGCACGGGTTCGCGACGTTGGAAGCGGCCAACGGATTCCAGATCGACGTCGGTGTCGACGACAGCTTCACGTGGATGATCGACTTCATCGACCACGGTTTGCGCTCCCTGGACGGGGCTTGATTCCATGATCCTTCGTGAGGAGTTGCCAGGTCCGTGAACACCGCCGACGAAGCCGAAGACGTACGGACCGAGCGGCACGCGAGCTGGGCCGAGCTGTTCTTCGACCTGGTGGTCGTGGCCGGCGTGGCGGCCCTGGCCCACGTCCTCGGATCCGAACCGGACGCCGCGGCGCTCGGTCTCTACACGCTGCTGTTCCTGGCCTTCTGGCTGTCGTGGACGACTTTCATGTTGTACAGCAACGTCGCGGCCGGGAAGACCCGCGTGGTCCGGCTGATGATCGGGATGTTCGGCCTCGGGGTGATGGTCGCGTCCGTGCCGGGCGTGGCGCATTCGGTGCTCGGCCACGACGGCGACACCCACCCGACGATCGTCTTCGCGATCGCCTACATCGCCACACGCGTCTACGGGTCCCGGTCGTGGCGCCGGGGCGAAGTGCTGCTGGACTTCCCGGTCGTGCAGTACTCGGCGGGGCTGCTGCCGTGGATCGCGTCGATCTGGGTCGACGGGCGGTGGACGCTCGTGCTCTGGGCGGTGGGGATCGCTCTCGATCTGCTGCTGATCCTGGCCGTGTCCGGCGACAAGCTCCTCAAGCAAGCCCAGGCAGCACTCACCACGCGAGCCGGTACCCGGCATGGCGCGCGCCCCGAGGGGAAGCTGCCGGTGATCCACGGGGTGTCGGTCGATCCGGCGCACTTCTCCGAACGGCTCGGGCTCTTCATGATCATCGTGCTCGGTGAATCGGTGGTGCAGGTCATCGGCGCCGCGGCCGAGGCGCACTACGACGTCGGCGTGCTGGCCACCGGACTCGCGTCGTTCGTGTTGCTGGCCGGGATGTTCGGCTTGTCCGTCGTCTTCGGCTACGCCGGCTTGCCGCACCTGCGAGCCGGCCGGATCCCCGCCCGCGCGGCGCTCGGCCTGCACTGCCTGGTCACCGGCGTCGTGGCCACCGTGGCGGTGTCGCTCTCGTCGGTGATGAAGCACGGGTCCGATCCGTTGCCCGGGCAGGGACGCTGGTTGCTGTGCGGCGCGGTCGCGACCTACTTCGCCCTCGGTGTGATCACCGGTGTGGCCAGCCACAGCTCCGACATGCAGCGGACGATCTCGCGGATCATCACGGGCATCGTGGTCCCGCTCCTGCTCGGCCTGCTCGCCCACGGTATCGGCGGCCGGACGTTGGTGGCCTGCATGGCCTTGGTGGTGCTCGCCCACCTCTGGTTCGAACGGCGCATGGCACCGGCCGAGGGCGGTGCCTGACAAGCAGAATCTAGACAAGTTCCGGTGCTTCCGCCGGTAGCGTGCTCGGTGCTCGCCGCCCGGTTCGTTCGATGGGAGTGACCTTGACCGCCCTTTTCGCGGCCCCCCGGAAGGTCAGGGACACGGCGCCCTTCGCGCGGACGCCCGTGTTCGTCGTCGCGGGGCTGCTCGGGCTCCTGCTGATCGCCGTGGCGGGACGGTACGGCTACTTCGGGGACGAGCTCTACTTCCTCGCCGCCGGACGGCATCTGGCGTGGGGGTACGCCGATCAGCCGCCGCTCGTGCCGCTGCTGGCCCGGGCGATGGAGGCGATCGCGCCGGGCTCCGTGTTCGTCCTGCGGCTGCCGGCGATGGCCGTGATGGTCGTGTCCGTGGTGCTCACGGCGCTGATCGCCCGGGAGATGGGTGGCGGCCGCCGGGCGCAGGTGTTGGGCGCGGCGACGTTCGCGGTGTCCACGCAGTTCGTGGCGAGCGGCCACTACCTGGCGACGTCCACCTTCGATCCGTTCCTGTGGACGCTGCTGGTGTGGCTGCTCGTGCGCTGGGTCCGCACCCGCGCCGACGGCCTGCTGGTGTGGTCGGGCGTCGTCACCGCCATCGCGCTGAACACCAAGCTGCTGATCGGCGCGTTCTGGCTGGTCGCCGTGATCGCCGTGCTGGCGTGCGGTCCGCGCGAGCTGCTGCGGCGGCCCGCCCTGTGGCTCGGCGGGCTCATCGCGGTGGCCGCGGTCGCGCCGACGCTGGTCTGGCAGGCCACGCACGGCTGGCCCCAGCTGGCCATGAGCACGGCGATCTCGCAGGAGGTCGCGGCGATGCCGGGTGGCCGGGCGATGATCCTGCCGGTCATGCTCGCCCTGACCGGGCTCCCGGTCGCGGCGCTGCTCCTCGGGTACGGCGGCTGGCGGCTGCTGCGCGCACCCGAGCTCCGGGAATACCGGTTCCTCGGCTGGACGACGGCCGGGCTCGCCGTGCTGTTCGTCGTCGTCGCCGGGCGGCAGTACTACGTCGCGGGCCTCTACGGCGGATGCTGGGCGGCCGCGGCGGTCGAGCTCGAGCGCGGGCGGGCGGCGCGCTGGTGGCGGTGGGCCGCCACCTGGCCGGTGTACCTGCTCACGGTGCTGATCATGCTGCCGACGGCGTTGCCGATCTGGCCGCGGTCGTGGCTGCGGGACCACCCGCAGCTGCCGAAGTCGGTGTTCTCCGCCGAAGAAGTCGGCTGGCCGGAGGTGACGGCGTCGATCGCGAAGACCTACCACGCCCTGCCCGACCCGGCCCACACGGCGATCGTGACGCGGATGTACTGGCAGGCCGGTGCCGTCGACCACTACGGCCCGGCGCTGGGCCTGCCGGAGCCGGCGAGCCCGAACCGCGGCTACCACTCGCTGGTGACGCCGCCGGATTCGGCGACGAGCGTGCTCTACGCCGGCCCGGATCCGCTGGCGCTGCAAGGGCATTTCGCGAACGTCCGGCGCGTCGGCACGGTCGACGAGGGGCTCGGGATCGCGAACACGAGCCAGGGCCTGCCGTTGTGGCTGGCCACCGGCCGGGCCGAGAGCTGGGCGGCGTTGTGGCCGAAGCTGCGGGACTTCCACGTCTGATACCCGGGAAATCCCCAGTGTAACCGGTGTTAGCGTGCCGCCCGTCCGGGCACCGGCGAAAGGGGTCAGGTGGATACCACTGTGTCCTACCCGTTCAACCACGGCGACGGCTTGGCGCTCGACGACGCCTACGCCGAAGCGCGGGAACGGCCGGGGCTGACCCGGGTGCAGCTGCCCTTCGGCGAGCCCGGCTGGCTCGTCACCCGCTACGCCGACGCGCGGCAGGTGCTGGGGGACCGCCGGTTCTCGACGCAGCTCGGCACGCAGCACGACTGGCCGCGCGTGATCCCGATGCGTGCCGAGATGGGCATCCTCGGCCTGGACGCACCCGACCACCCGCGGCTGCGGCGGCTCGTGGCGAAGGCCTTCACCGCCGCCCGCGTCGAACAGCTGCGGCCGTGGGTCCGGAACCTCGCACGCGAGCTGCTTTCCGGCCTCAAGGAGCAGGGCGGCACCGCGGACCTGGTGGAGCAGTTCGCGTTGCCGTTCTCCGTGCAGGTGATCTGCGAGCTGCTCGGCGTGCCCCCGCAGGACCGGCCGAAGTTCCGCGTCTGGACCGACTGGGTGTTCTCGACGACGCCGATCAGCCCCGAAGAGTTCATGGCCAACCACGCGGCCTTTCGCGGCTACATGGCGTCCCTCGTCGAGGCGCGCCGGGAAGAGCCGCGCGACGACCTGATCTCCGCCCTGATCCGCGCCCAGGACGACGAGGACCGGATCAGCGCGGACGAGCTGGTCGACCTCGGCAACTCGCTGCTGCTGGCCGGGCACGAGACGACCGCCGCGCAGGTCGGCAACTTCGTCGACGTCCTGCTGCACACCCCCGGCGGCTGGCAGCGGCTGCTCGACGACCCGGACCTGGTGCCGTCCGCGGTCGAGGAGCTGACCCGGTTCGTGCCGCTGATGTCCGGTTCGGTCTTCCCGCGGTACGCGGCCGAGGACATCGAGGTCGGCGGCACGCTCGTCCCGGCGGGCGAAGGGGTGCTGGTGTCCCTGGGGTCGGCCGACCGGGATCCCGCGCGGTTCGACGAGCCCGACACGCTCGACCTCGGCCGCGAGCAGAACCCGCACCTCGGTTACAGCCACGGCGCGCACCACTGCTTCGGCGCGGCGCTGGCCCGCGTCGAACTGCAGGAGGCGTTGCGCGCGCTGCTGGACCTGATGCCCGCGTTGCGGGTCACGGGGGAGATCGCCTGGAAGCCTCAGGTCGCCGTGCGCGGTGTGAGCAAGTACGTCGTGGGTTGGTGATTCTCTAGGGATTCCCCCACCTCGTTCACGGTTAGCTCGCGGGGTCGGATCGCCGCATCGACGCCGGGAGCAGCATGACGCCCACGCACCGCCCTGCCGCACGCCCGGAACCCGTTGCGGTGGTGGGGATGGCGTGCCGGTTCCCCGGGGCCGACGGCCCGGCGGAGTACTGGGACCTGCTGCGTGACGGCGTGTCCGCGGTCGGGCCCGCACCCGGCGGCCGGCCGGACACCGGCCCGGCCGGCTACCTGCGCGACGTCGACCGCTTCGACGCCGCGCTGTTCGGGGTGTCGCCGCGCGAGGCACGCGAGATGGACCCGCAGCAGCGGCTGGTGCTGGAGCTGGCCTGGGCCGCGCTGGAGGACGCCCGGACCGCGCCGGATTCCCTGCGGGGCAGCGAAACCGGTGTGTTCGTCGGGGTGACCGCGGACGACTACGCGGCGCTGGCCCGCCGGTCCGGCGCGCGGATCGGGCACCACACGATGACCGGGGTGAACCGGGCCATCCTCGCCAACCGCGTCTCCTACGTCCTCGGCCTGTCGGGGCCGAGCATGTCGGTGGACACCGGGCAGTCGTCCGGCCTGGTCGCGGTGCACCTGGCCGGCGCCGCCCTGCGCTCCGGAGAGGCGGACCTGGCGCTGGCCGGCGGGGTCCAGCTGAACCTGGCCGAGGAGAGCACGGCCGCGCTCGCCGAGCTGGGCGCGCTGTCCCCGGACGGCGCCTGCTTCACCTTCGACGAACGCGCGAACGGCATCGTCCGCGGCGAGGGCGGCGGCATCGTCGTGCTGAAGACGCTCTCGCGCGCGTTGGCCGACGGCGATCGCGTGTACTGCGTCATCGAGGGCAGCGCGGTCAACAACGACGGCCCGAGCGCGGGGCTGACCGTCCCGAGCGCCGAGGCCCAGGAACGCGTGCTGCGGTCGGCGTGCCGCCGCGCGGCGGTGGACCCAGCCGACGTCCAGTACGTCGAGCTGCACGGCACCGGCACGGCGGTGGGGGACCCGATCGAGGCCGCCGCGCTGGGCGCGGTCTACGGCGCTGCGCGGACGTCGCCGCTGTGGGTCGGCTCCGCGAAGACCAACCTCGGACACCTCGAAGGCGCGGCGGGCGTCGCCGGGCTGCTCAAGGCCGTGCTGGCCGTGACGCACCGGGTCGTGCCGCCGAACCTCAACTTCGACCGGCCCAACCCGGCCATCCGGTTCGACGAGTGGCGGCTGCGGGTGCCGCGCGGGCTCGAGCCGTGGCCGGACGCCGAGCGCGCGCGGGCGGCGGTGTCGTCGTTCGGCATGGGCGGCACCAACTGCCACGTCGTGCTGGCCGAAGGCCCGGCGGCCCCGGCGGGCGGTGCGCCGCAGGACGGCCCGGTCGCGTGGGTGCTGTCCGGCCAGGGTGACGCCGCGCTGGCCGCGCAAGCGGGGCGGCTCGCCGAGCACGCCGAAGGCACCCGCCACGACGTCGGCTGGTCCCTGGCCACGACCCGCGCGGCGCTCCCGTCGCGCGCGGTGCTGGTCGGCTCGTCCTCGGCCGAGCTGCTCGGCGGCGCGCGAGCGCTGGCCGGCGGCGGCATCGCGCCCGGGCTGGTCCGCGGCGGCGCCGACCCCGGGATCACGGCGGGCGCGCGCGGCGGCGCGGTGTTCGTGTTCCCCGGCCAGGGTTCCCAGTGGGCCGGGATGGCCGACGAGCTGCTGGCGACGTCGCCGGTGTTCGCCGAGTCGCTGCGCGCCTGCGCGGACGCGCTCGCGCCGCACGTGGACTTTTCGCTGCTGGACGTGCTGAGCGAGGGTGAGGACTCGCCCAGCATGGCGCGGACCGAGGTCAACCAGCCGGTGCTGTGGGCGGTGATGGTCTCGCTGGCCGCGTTGTGGCGCTCGCTGGGCGTCGAACCGGCGGCGGTCGTCGGGCACTCGCAGGGTGAGATCGCCGCCGCGTGCGTCTCCGGCGCGTTGACGTTGGAAGAGGGCGCGCGAGTCATCTCCGTACGGGCCCAGGTCGCGGCGCGGGAGGTGCCCGCGGGCACCGGCATGGTGTCGGTGCGGCTGCCCGCGGACGTCGTCCGGGAGCGCCTCGGCCGCTGGGACGGCCGGCTGTCGGTGTCGGTCGTCAACGGGCCCGCGTGGGTCCTGGTCGCTGGCGACGACGAAGCGCTGGGCGAGCTGGTCGAGGACTGGGAAGAAGAGGCGCGCGTCCGGCGGATCGCCGCGGACTACGCGTCGCACTCGCCGTGGGTGGCGCCGATGGAGGCCGGGCTGCGCTCCGGCCTGACCGGTCTGCGCCCCGTCCCGGCCGCCGTCCCGTTCTACTCCACGGTGACGGCGGGACCGGTCGACGGCGACGCCCTCGACGCCGGGTACTGGTACCGCAACCTGCGCGAGACCGTCGACTTCCACGGCGCGACGAGCGCGCTGCTCGCCGCGGGCTTCACGGCGTTCGTCGAGGTCAGCCCGCACCCGATGCTGCTGGGCAGCGTGCGCGAGGCGATCGCCGCTTCGGGCGGCGGCGCGGTCGCTACCGGCACGCTGCGCCGCGGCGAAGGCGGGCTGACGCAGGCCCTGACGTCGCTGGCCGAACTGCACGTCCGCGGCGTCCCGGTCGACTGGTCCCGGCACTTCCCGGGCGCGGCCCGGGTGGACCTGCCGACGTACGCCTTCCAGCGCGAGCGGTTCTGGCTCGGCGACACCGGCTCGGTGGCCGCGCCCGCGGCGGGGCCGGTGGACCTGCACGCGCTGGTGCGCCAAGAGACCGCCGTCGTCCTGGGCGCGCACGACGTCGCGCAGGTGGAACCGTCCGCGTCGTTCAGCGAGCTGGGGTTCGACTCGGCGATGGTGGTGGAACTGGCCGGGCGCCTCGGTTCCGTCACCGCCGCGGCGGTGTTCGACCACCCGACACCCGCGCGGCTCGCGGATTTCCTGGCCGCCGAAGCCGAAACTGACCCCGCCGGACCCGAGCCTGCGCCGGATGTTCCCGGTGACGACCCGATCGCCATCGTCGGCATCGGCTGCCGCTTCCCCGGCGGCATCGACTCGCCGGAGACGTTCTGGTCGGTGCTGGCCGACGGCGCCGACGCGATCTCGCCCATGCCCGCCGACCGCGGCTGGAGCGCCGACGTGCTGGCCACCGCCCGCGGCGGCGGTTTCCTGCACGACGCGGGCGACTTCGACGCCGCGTTCTTCCGGATCTCCCCGCGCGAAGCGCTGGCCATGGAACCCCAGCAGCGGCTGCTGCTGGAGACCACGTGGGAAGCCCTGGAGCGCGCGGCGATCGACCCGACGTCGCTGCGCGAGAGCGCCACCGGCGTGTTCCTCGGCGCGATGGCCCAGGACTACGGCGTCCGGCTGCACGAGAACACCGGCCGCGGCGAGGGGTACGCGCTGACCGGGACGTCGACGAGCGTGCTGTCCGGCCGGATCGCGTACCTGCTCGGCACCCGCGGCCCGGCGCTCACGGTGGACACCGCGTGCTCGTCGTCGCTGGTCGCGATGCACCTGGCGGCGCAGGCCCTGCGCAGCGGGGAGTGCACCCTGGCCGTGGCGGGTGGCGCGACGGTGATGGCGAACCCGGGGGTGTTCGCGGAGTTCGCACGGCACGGCGGGCTCTCCCCGGACGGCCGGTGCCGCTCGTTCGCCGACGACGCCGACGGCACGGGCTGGGCCGAGGGCGTCGGCGTCCTGGTCCTGCAACGGCTTTCCGACGCGCGTCGCGAGGGGCGTCCGGTGCTGGCGGTGCTGCGCGGCAGCGCGGTCAACTCCGACGGCGCGTCCAACGGCCTGACCGCCCCGAGCGGCGCGGCGCAGCGCGCGGTGATCCGGCAGGCCCTCGCCGCCGGCGGGCTGTCCCCGGCGGACGTCGACGCGGTGGAGGCGCACGGCACCGGCACGCCGCTGGGCGATCCGATCGAGGCCGAGGCCGTGCTGGCGACCTACGGCCGGGACCGCGGTGGCCGCGCGCCGGTGTGGCTGGGGTCGCTGAAGTCCAACCTCGGGCACACCCAGGCCGCGGCCGGGGTGGCCGGGGTGATCAAGATGATTCTCGCCATGCGGCACGGTGTGCTGCCGCGGACGCTGCACGCGAGCGTCCCGTCGACCCGCGTGGACTGGACGTCCGGCGCGGTGCGGCTGCTGACCGAGGAGGCGCCGTGGCCGGGGGAGGGCCGGCCGCGCCGGGCCGCTGTCTCGGCGTTCGGCATCTCCGGCACCAACGCGCACGTCGTCCTCGAACAGGCACCGCCGGTCGAGACGCCGGTGCCGGAGCCGACGGGGCGGCCCGTGCCGCTGGTCGTGTCCGCGAGGTCGCCCGAGGCGTTGAGCGAGCAGCTGGCCCGTCTGGAGTCCGTTGTGGACGCCGACCCGGGTTCGCTCGCGGTGTCGTTGCTGCGCACCCGCACGACGTGGGAGCACCGCGCTGTCGTGCTCGGTGCTGGGGTCGAGCGAGGGGTCGCGGGTCCGTCGGGGGACATCGCCATCGTGTTCACCGGCCAGGGCGCCCAGCGCGTCGGGATGGGCCGCGAGCTGTACGCGGCCTTCCCGGTGTACGCGGCGGCGTTCGACGAAGTCTGCGCCGAACTGGACCGGCACCGCACCGGGACGCCCGTCGCGGAGGTCGTGTTCGGGTTCGAAGAACTGCACGGGACGCAGTACGCGCAGGCGGGGTTGTTCGCACTCGAGGTCGCGCTGGTCCGGCTCCTCGCGTCGTTCGGCGTCCGGCCGTCGGTGGTCGCCGGGCACTCGGTCGGCGAGCTGACCGCCGCGTACGTCGCGGGTGTCTTCTCGCTGCCGGACGCGGCCCGGCTGGTGGCCGCGCGGGGCCGGTTGATGCAGGCGTTGCCGTCCGGCGGGGCGATGGTCGCGGTGGCGGCGTCCGAAATGGACGTCCACAGTGTACTCGGCGACGGCGTCTGGCTGGCGGCGGTGAACGGGCCCGCTTCGGTGGTGCTGTCAGGTGCCGCGGAGCCGGTGGCCGCGGCCGCGGCGACGCTCGCGGAGCGGGGGCACAAGACGACGTCCCTGACCGTCAGCCACGCGTTCCACAGTGGACTGATGGAACCGATGCTCGCCGACTTTGCCGCCGTCGCCGCCGAAATCGAGTACCGCACGCCGACGCTGCCCATCGTGACCGGCGCGGACGGCGATCCGGCGTCAGCGGACTACTGGGTCGAGCAGATCCGCCGTCCGGTGCGGTTCGGCGACGTTCTCGCCGAGCTGGGCGCGCGTGGGGTGTCGGCGGTGGTCGAAGCCGGCCCGGACGGTGTGCTGACCGCGATGGCCCAGACCGTCCTAGACGGCGGACCGGTCGCGGTCGCGCCGCTGCGCCGGGACCGGCCCGAGCCGGAGACCCTCCTGACGGCCCTCGCGCGGCTGTTCGTGCACGGCGCCGACGTCGACTGGACGCCGGTGCTGCCCGAGCGGGCGGCGCTGGTGCCGTTGCCGACGACCGCGTTCCGCCGTGAGCGGTACTGGCAGGAGTCGCCGCCCGCGGCCGCCGACGTCGCGGCCGTCGGCCAGACGCCCGTCGACCACCCCGTGCTGGGCGCGCTGGTGACCGACCCGGAGACCGGCCGGGCGGTGCTGACCGGCCGGTACCCGGCGACGCTCCCGGTGCGGCGGGTGGCCGGGACGGCGGTCGTCCCGGCGGCGGCGCTGCTCGAACTCGCGTTGTGGGCCGGACACCGGATCGGCGCGCCGGTGGTGCGCCGGCTGGCGGCCGGGACGCCGTTGACACTGCCCGAGACGGGCGGCGTCCCGGTGCGGGTCGTCGTCGGCGCGGAGGCGGACGGCGAACGCGCGATCACGGTGCACGCCGAGCAGCACGGCACCTGGACCCGCCACGCGAGCGGGGTGCTGGCGGTGGCCGCTCCGGCTCCGGAACCCGCGGGTTACGCCGTCGACCCGGACCTGCTGGCGGCCGCGCTGCTCGCCGTCTCCGCGTCGGACGACGTGCTGGCGTGGACCGGGGTGACGCGGCACGCGGCGGCTTCCGGCCCGCTGGAAGCCCAGCTCGTCCCGGCCGCCGACGGCGAGTTCTCCCTGTCCGTGACGGACGCGGACGGCGTGGTGGCGCTGTCCGCGGAGTCGGTGACGCTCGGGCCGGTCGAGCTGCCCGTCACCGTCGCGAGCTGCTTCCACGCGCTGGAGTGGCGCGAAGTGACGGCCGAGCCGGGCCCGGTGTCGCACCGGGTCGTCCACGACGTCGATGACCTCGCGGCCGCCGGCCGGCCGTCGTGGCTGGTACTGCCGATCGACGCGACCGGCGCCGATCCCGCCCGGGCCCACGCCGTGGTCAGCCAGGTCTTGGCTCTGCTGCAGGCTTTCCTCGCTGAACCGTCCCGAGTGGACACCCGGTTGCTGGTCCGCGTCGGCGACGAGCCCGTCGCGGCAGCCGTCGGTGGTCTGGTGCGCGCGGCGCAGGCCGAGCACCCGGGCCGCATCGTGCTCGCCCACAGCGACCTCGCCCCGGCGGACCTCCTCGAAGCCGTCGGCGCGCTCGACGAGCCCGAGGTCGCCGTGCGCGACGGGCGCGTCCGGGTACCGCGGCTGACCCGGGTCACGCCCCCGGAACCGGTGCGGTGGGATCCCGCGGGCACCGTGCTGATCACCGGCGGCACCGGGGTGCTCGGCTCGCTGGTCGCGCGGCACGTCGTGGCGGAACGGGGCGTCCGGAGTGTGGTGCTCGCATCGCGTCGCGGCCCGGACGCCGAGGGGGCGGCGGACCTGGCCGCCGAACTGCGGGCCCACGGCGCCCGCGTCGACGTCGTCGCCTGCGACGTCGCCGACCGCGACCAGGTCCGGGCCCTGCTCGACGGCATCCCCGATCTCACCGCCGTCGTGCACACGGCCGGGGTGCTGGCCGACGGCGTCCTCGCCGCGCAGGACGGGACGCGGCTGGCCGAGGTGTTCCGGCCCAAGGTCGACGCCGCCGTGCACCTCGACGAGCTGACCCGCGGCCACGACCTGACCGCGTTCGTGCTGTTCTCCTCGGTGTCGGGGGTGTTCGGCGGCGCCGGCCAGGCGAACTACGCCGCGGCGAACGCGTTCCTCGACGCCCTCGCCGTCCGCCGCCGCGCGGCCGGACGGTCCGCGGTCTCGCTGGCCTGGGGCCCGTGGGCCGGTGACGACGGCATGGCCGCGCGCCTGGGCGCGGCCGACACGGCCCGCCTGGCCCGCGCCGGCCTCCGGCCGCTCGACCCCGCCCTGGGCATGGCGCTGCTGGACGCCGCGCTCGCGGACGAGCGTCCGGTGCTCGTCCCGGTCTCGCTGAAACTCGGCGACCAGATCGCCCCGGTGCTGCGCGAACTCGCCGGCCCCTCGTCGCGCGGCGGCGACGTCGACCTCGCGGCCATGCTGGCCGGCCTCGACGACGCCGCCGGGGTGGCGCTGCTGACCGACCTGGTCCGCGCCGAAGCGGCCACGGTGCTGGGTGGCGGACCCGGCGTCGGCGCGCTGCAGGCGTTCCGGGACGCGGGGTTCGACTCCCTGATGGGCGTGGAACTGCGCAACCGCATCGCCGCCCGCACCGGCCTGGCCTTGCCCGCCACGGTGGTGTTCGACCACCCCAGCCCGGCCGCCCTCGCCGAGCAGCTGCACGCGGACCTGCTGGGCCGCGCCGTGCCCGCCGTGGCCGCCACAGGACCGGCGGACGACGACGATCCGGTGGTGATCGTCGGGATGGGCGTCCGGCTCCCGGGCGGGGTCACCACGCCGGAAGCGCTGTGGGACCTCGTTTCCGGCGAGGTCGACGCGATCTCGGAGTTCCCGGCCGACCGCGGCTGGGACGTCGAGGCGCTCTACGACCCGGACCCCGCCGCCGCGGGCAAGTCCTACACCCGGCACGGCGGGTTCCTGCACGACGCCGCGTTGTTCGATCCGGCGTTCTTCGGGATCTCGCCGCGTGAAGCCCTGGCCATGGACCCGCAGCAGCGGCTGCTGCTGCAGACGTCCTGGGAGGCCCTGGAACGCGCGGGCATCGCGCCGACGTCCCTGCGCGGGCAGAACGCCGGGGTGTTCTTCGGGGCCTCGACGCAGCCGTACGGGGTCAGCGCGCGCGACGCCTCCGGCGAGACCGAGGGCTACGTCATGACCGGGTCCTCCGCCAGCGTCCTGTCCGGCCGGGTGTCCTATGTGCTCGGTGCGCGCGGGCCCGCCGTCACGGTCGACACCGCGTGCTCGTCGTCCCTGGTCGCCCTCCACCTGGCCGCGCAGTCGCTGCGGTCGGGGGAGTGCTCGCTCGCGCTCGCGGGCGGGGCGACCGTGCTGGCGACCCCGGACATCTTCGTCGAGTTCTCCCGGCTGCGCGGCCTCGCCGCGGACGGCCGGTGCCGGTCGTTCTCCGACGACGCCCAGGGCACCGGCTGGGCCGAAGGGGTCGGCGTCCTCGTGCTGCAGCGCCGGTCCGATGCCCTGCGCGACGGGCGTGAGGTGCTGGCCGTCGTGCGCGGCACGGCGGTCAACCAGGACGGCGCGTCCAACGGGCTCACCGCGCCGAACGGACCGTCGCAGCAGGCGGTGATCCGGCAGGCACTGGCGAACGCAGGCCTGCGTCCGTCCGATGTGGACGCCGTGGAAGCGCACGGGACGGCGACGACGTTGGGCGATCCGATCGAAGCACAAGCGCTTCTCGCGACGTACGGCCAGGATCGTTCGGAGCCGTTGTGGCTGGGGTCGTTGAAGTCCAACATCGGGCACGCCCAGGCCGCGGCCGGGGTGGCGGGCGTGCTGAAGATGGTCCTGGCCATGCGGTACGGCGTCCTGCCGCGGACGTTGCACGTCGACACACCGACGTCCGAAGTGGACTGGACGGCCGGTGCGGTCCGGCTGCTCACCGAGGCCCGGCCGTGGGACGTGGCCGACCGGCCGCGGCGGGCCGGGGTGTCGTCGTTCGGGGTGTCCGGGACCAACGCGCACGTCGTGCTGGAGCAGGGACCCGCGCCGGTGCGCCCGGAGCCGTCCGCGGGGCTGGTGCCGCTCGTCGTCACCGGCCGGTCCGCGGCGGGCCTGGCCGACCAGGCCGCCCGCTTGGCCGAGTCGCTGCCTGCCGATGTCGGCGCGGCCGGACGTTCCCTGTTGTACTCGCGGGCCCACTGGGAGCACCGCGCCGTGGTGCTGGCCGCGGATCACGAGCAGGCCGTGGCCGGACTGCGTGCGGTGGCGGCCGGGTCCGCGTCGCCCGACGTGCTGCGCGGGACGGCGGACCCCGGGCCCGTGGTGTGGGTCTTCCCCGGCCAGGGCGCGCAGTGGGCCGGTATGGGCCGGGAGCTGTGGGCGTCGAACCCGGTGTTCGCCGCCCGGATGGCCGAGTGCGAGGCGGCCCTCGCGTCCCATGTGGACTGGTCGCTGTCCGAAGTGGTCCGTGGCGCCGGCGCGCTCGACGCGGTGGACGTCGTGCAGCCCGTGTCGTTCGCGGTGATGGTGTCGCTCGCCGCGGTGTGGGCGTCCCTGGGCCTGCGGCCGGACGCCGTCGTCGGGCACTCGCAGGGCGAGATCGCCGCGGCCTGCGTCGCCGGCGCGCTGTCCCTGACCGACGCCGCCCGGGTCGTCGCGGTGCGCAGCCGGATCATCGCGCGGCGGCTGGCCGGCCACGGCGGGATGCTGTCCGTCGCACTGGGCGAGGAGGAGATCCGGCTTGCCGAGGGCGTCGAGATCGCGGCGGTGAACTCCCCGGACGCGGTCGTGCTGGGCGGGGATCCCGCGGCGCTGGACGAGCTGGTCGAGACCTACCGGGCGCAGGACGTCCGGGTGCGGCGGGTGCCGGTGGACTACGCGTCGCACACCGCGCACGTGGCCCGCGCCGAGGCCGAGCTGACCGCCGAACTGTCCGATGTGGACAGCTTGGCACCCGTGATCCCGTGGTACTCCACAGTGGACAGCGCGTGGACGACCGGTCCGCTGTCGCCGGACTACTGGTACCGCAACCTGCGTGGCACCGTCCGGTTCGCCGACGCCACGCGCGCGCTCGCCGACGCGGGCCACCGCGTGTTCGTCGAGACGAGCTCGCACCCGGTGCTGACGACGAGCGTGCAGGAGACCGTCGCGGACGCCGTCGTGTGCGGCACGCTGCGGCGGGACGAACCCGAGCAGGACCGGCTGCTGCGGTCGGCGGCGGAGCTGTTCGCGCACGGCGTCCCCCTGGATCCGGCGGCGTTGCTGGCGCCCGGGCCGGGGGCCGCGGTGCCGACCACGGCGTTCCAGGAGCAGCGCTACTGGCTGACGCCCGAGCGGGGCCCGGATCTGGAGCGGGTGGGGCACCCGCTGCTGACGGCCGCCCTGGACGATCCGGTGACCGGTGGCGTCGCGCTGACCGGCCGCGTCTCGCTGCGGACGCACCCGTGGCTGGCGGACCACGCTGTGTCGGGTGTCGTGGTGGTGCCCGGGACGACGTTCGTGGAGCTGGCGGTGCGGGCCGGTGACCGGCTCGGGGTGCCGGTGGTGCGGGAACTGGTCGTCGAAGCGCCGATGGTGCTGCCGGAGACGGCGTCGGCCGAGCTGCGGGTGACCGTCGGCGCGGCGGACGGCGACACGCGGCCGGTCACCGTGCACTCCCGGGGCGGCGACGGCACCTGGACCTGCCACGCGACGGGCGTCCTGACGGCGGCTTTGACCTCGGCAGCCGCGGCGACCGAGTGGCCGCCCGCGGACGCCGAAGCCGTGGACGTCACGGCGTTCTACGACCGGCTCGCGGAGCACGGTTACGGCTACGGCCCGGTGTTCCGCGGCCTGACCGCGGCGTGGCGCCGGGGTCCTGTGGTGTTCGCGGAGGTCGCGCTGCCCGACGGCACGGACGTGGCGGGCTACACGCTGCACCCGGCCCTGATGGACGCGGCGCTGCACGCGGCGATGCTGGACACGACCGAGGTGCGGCTGCCGTTCTCGTGGTCGCGGGTGGCGATCCACGCGACGGGAGCGACGGCGGCCCGCGTCACGCTGAGCCCGGCCGAAGGCGGCGTGGCGGCCGAGCTGACGGACGCGACGGGCACGCCGCTGCTGTCCCTGGGCGCGCTGACGACCCGGCCGGTCACCCCGGGCCAGCTGACGACGTCGGCGAGCGACGCGTTGTTCGCGCTCGCGTGGACGGAGCTGTCCCTGGACGCGGGGGAACCCGGTGCGGTGCGGGTTCTCGAGGGCGACGAGCCGTGGCTCGGCCTGGGCGACGCGGAAGCTCAGTGGGTTGTCCTGCCGGTCGACCCCGATCCCGCCGAAGCCGAGACCCGGCGCGTCCGGACCACCGTCGCCCGGGTGCTGCGCGTGCTGCAGGCCGTCCTGGCCGGCGCGGACCAGACCGCGCGCCTCGCCGTCGTCACCTCCGGGGCCGTCGCGGCCGAGCCGGGGGAGAGCGCCGATCCGGTGGCCGCCGCCGTCTGGGGCCTGGTGCGGGCCGCCCAGGCCGAACACCCCGGCCGCTTCCTGCTCGTCGACCGGGCCGGCGAGGCCCCCGGCCACGGCGTGCTCGCCGCGCTCGCGGCCCGCGGCGAAACCCAGTGCGCCCTGCGCGGACCGCGTGTCCTCGTCCCGCGGCTCGAGCGGGCCGCCGCCGGGACGAACACCTTCCCGGCCGACGGCACCGCGCTCGTCACCGGCGGCACCGGACTGCTCGGCTCGCTCGTCGCGCGCCGGCTCGTCACCGGCCACGGCGTCCGCCGCCTCGTCCTGGCGTCCCGGCGCGGTCTCGGCGGCGACCTCGCCGCCGAACTGCGGGAGCTCGGCGCCGACGTCCGCGTCGAGGCCTGCGACGTCGGGGACCGCGACCAGGTCCAGGCCCTGCTCGACGGCATCCCCGATCTCACCGCCGTCGTCCACGCCGCCGGGGTGCTCGACGACGCCGTCGTCACCGCCCTCGACGGCGGCCGCCTCGAGCCCGTCTTCCGGCCCAAGACCGACGCCGCCGTCCATCTCGACGAACTGACCCGCGACCGCGACCTCGCCGCCTTCGTGCTGTTTTCCTCCGCTGCCGGTGTCCTGGGCAACGCCGGTCAAGCGAACTACGCCGCCGCCAACGCCTTCCTCGACGGTCTCGCCACCCGCCGCCGGGCCGCCGGCCGGCCCGCCGTTTCGCTCGCCTGGGGACTCTGGACCGAAGCCAGTGGCATGACCGCCGGCCTCCGGAACCGCGAAGGCCTCGGCACCGCGCAGGGCCTGGACCTGTTCGACCGCGCGCTGACCTCGGACCGGCCGGTGCTCGTCCCGATCGCCCTCGACCTGCCCGCGCTCCGGCGCCTGCCGGCCGTGCCGCCGCTGCTGCGCGGCCTCGCCGGGCCGGTCCGCCCGCAGGCACGCGCCGCCCGCGACGGCGGGTTCGCCGACCGGCTCGCCCGGCTGGCTCCCGCCGCCCGCCGCGCCGCGCTCGACGACCTCGTCTGCGCCGGGGCCTCGGCCGTACTCGGCGGCCTCGACGTCGCGCCGGGCCGGGCGTTCCGCGACGCCGGGTTCGACTCGCTCACCGCCGTCGACCTGCGCAACCGGCTGGCCGCCACGACCGGGCTCACCCTGCCCGCGACGCTCGTCTTCGACCACCCGAACCCGGCCGCGCTCGCCGCCCACCTGCACGGGGAGCTGTTCGGGTCGGCACCGGCCGCCGCCGAGACCGCTGTCGCGTCGGCCGAGCCGATCGCGATCGTCGGGATGGGCCTGCGGCTCCCCGGCGGCGTCGACAGCCCCGAAGCGCTCTGGGATCTGGTGCACAACGGCGTCGACGCGGTGGCGGGCTTCCCGGCCGACCGCGGCTGGGACCTCGCCGCGCTCTACGACCCCGACCCGGACGCCGCGGGCACGTCTTACACGCGCTCCGGCGGGTTCCTGCACGACGCGGGCGTGTTCGACGCCGGGTTCTTCGGCATCTCGCCCCGCGAAGCCCTCGCCATGGACCCGCAGCAGCGGCTGCTGCTGGAGACGTCGTGGGAAGCCGTCGAACGCGCGGGCATCGCCCCGACGTCCCTGCGCGGACAGCGCGTCGGCGTCTTCACCGGCCTGATGTACCACGACTACGGCGTCGGCGCCCCCGCCGACCCGGAGCTGGAAGGCCTGCGGGGCACGGGATCGGCGGGCAGTGTCGCCGCCGGCCGGGTGTCCTACGTGCTCGGTCTGCAGGGCCCCGCCGTCACGGTGGACACCGCGTGCTCGTCGTCGCTGGTCGCGATCCACCTGGCGGCGCAGGCCCTGCGCGCCGGCGAGTGCTCGATGGCGCTGGCCGGCGGCGCGACCGTGCTCTCCAGCCCCGAGGTCTTCGTCGAATTCTCCCGGCAGCGCGGCCTGTCCGCCGACGGCCGGTGCAAGTCCTTTTCGGACGACGCGGACGGCACCGGCTGGGCCGAAGGCGTCGGTGTGCTCGTGCTGCAACGGCTGTCCGACGCCGTCCGCGACGGCCGGGAGATCCTCGCCGTCGTCAAGGGCAGCGCGGTCAACCAGGACGGCGCCTCCAACGGCCTCACCGCCCCGAACGGCCCGGCCCAGCAGGCGGTGATCCAGCAGGCCCTCGCCGCCGCGGCCCTTGAACCGTCCGAAGTGGACGCCGTCGAGGCGCACGGCACCGGGACGGTCCTGGGTGACCCGATCGAGGCGCAGGCGGTGCTCGCGACCTACGGCCAGGACCGGGAAACGCCGTTGTGGTTGGGTTCGCTGAAGTCCAACATCGGCCACGCGCAGGCCGCGGCCGGTGTCGCGGGCGTGGTGAAGATGGTGCTGGCCCTGCGCCACGGCGTCCTGCCGAAGACTCTGCACGCCGGCACGCCGTCGTCCAAAGTGGACTGGAACGCCGGGGCCGTCCGGTTGCTCACCGAGCCCGCCGAGTGGCCCGCCGGTGACCGGCCGCGCCGCGCGGCCGTGTCGTCCTTCGGCGTCAGCGGCACCAACGCCCACCTCGTCCTGGAGCAGGGCCCCGCGCGCGAACCGGCCGAGCCCGCGCCGGTGACCGGTCCGCTGCCGCTGGTCGTGACCGCGCGCTCGGCGGCCGGGCTCGCGGCTCAAGCGGCCCGGCTCGCCGGAGAAATTGACGATCTCGCCGGGACGGCGAACGCGCTGGTGCGGACCCGGGCGATCTGGGAGCACCGCGCCGTCGTCGCGGCGAGCGACCGGGAGGCGGCGATCGCGGGTCTCACCGCGCTGGCCGCGGGGACCTCCGCGTCCGGCGTGGTCACCGGCGTCGCCGACCCGGCCGGCCCGGGCAAGCTCGTCTGGGTTTTCCCCGGCCAGGGCGCGCAGTGGGCCGGGATGGGCCGCGAGCTGTGGCGCACCGAACCGGTGTTCGCGGCGCGGATGGCGGAGTGCGAAGCGGCCCTCGCGCCGTGGGTGGACTGGTCGCTCGCCAACGTCGTGCACAGCGCCGCCGCGCTGGACGCCGTCGACGTCGTGCAGCCGGTGTCGTTCGCGGTGATGGTGTCGCTGGCGGCGTGGTGGGAGTCGGCGGGGCTGCGGCCCGACGCCGTGCTCGGCCACTCGCAGGGCGAGATCGCCGCCGCCTGCGTCGCGGGCGCCCTGACCCTGGCCGACGCCGCGCGCGTGGTCGCGGTGCGCAGCCGCGCGATCGCCACCGGTTTGGCCGGATCGGGCGGGATGCTCTCGGTCGGCGTCGGCGCGGACCGCGCCCGGGCCGACCTCGCCCGGTGGCCCGGCGTCGAAACCGCCGCCGTCAACTCCCCGCACGCCGTCGTCCTCGCCGGCGAGAGTGCCGCGCTCGACGACGCCGAGGCGTTCTACCGTGAGCAGGACGTGCAGGTGCGCCGGATCCCGGTGGACTACGCCTCGCACACCGCGCGGGTCGAGGCGATCGAGGCCGAGCTGACCACCGCGCTGGCCGATGTGCGCGCCGCGGCGCCGTCGGTGCCGTGGTTCTCCACAGTGGACCAGAACTGGGTGGAGACGCTCGACCCCGGCTACTGGTACCGCAACCTCCGTGCGACGGTCGGGTTCGCCGACGCGATCCGCACGCTGACCGGTGGCGGCCACCGCGTGTTCCTCGAAACGAGTTCGCACCCGGTGCTCACCACGAGTATCCAGGCCACTGTGGACGATCCGGCGGTGCTCGTGTGCGGCAGCCTGCGCCGCGACCAGCCCGAACGGGACCGGCTGCTGCGGACCGCGGCCGAGCTGTTCACCCGCGGCGTCGACGTCGGCTGGACGGCGTTCCTGCCGGAAGCCGAGCCGGTCGCGCTGCCGACGACAGCGTTCCTGGGCGAGCACTACTGGCTGCGGGCCGGACCGGCCACCGCGGACCCGGCCCGTGTCGGGCAGGAGGCCGTCGCCCACCCCGTGCTGGGCGCGGCCGTCGAGGACGCCGCGTCCGGCGGGATCGTGTTCACCGGCCGGATCTCCCGCGAGACGCAGCCGTGGCTGAGCGACCACGCCGTGTCCGGGACCGTCCTGGTGCCGGGCGCGGCGCTGGTCGAGCTCGCCATCCGCGCCGGGGACCGGGCGGGCACGCCCGTGCTGCGGGAACTCGTCGTCGAGACGCCTCTGGTCCTGCCCGAGACCGGGGCCGTCCCGGTGCAGGTCGTGGTGGGGGCACCCGACGGCGACGACCGGTCCGTGAGTCTCCACTCCCGTGTGGACGGTGGCTGGGTCCGGCACGCCGAAGGCGTCCTCGCCGCCGACGACCTGACGAAGTCCACTGTGGACTTGTCGACCTGGCCGCCGCCGGGCGCGGTGGAAACCGACCTCGCCGGGTTCTACGACCTCCTGGCCGCCCGCGGGTACGAGTACGGCCCGGCGTTCCGGGGCGTCACCCGCGTGTGGCGGCGCGACGAGGACCTGTTCGCCGAGGTCACACTGCCCGGCAGCGTCGACGCGACGGGCTTCGTGATCCACCCGGCCCTGGTCGACGCCGCCCTGCACCCGCTGATCCCGGCCGCGGGCGACGGCGTCGAGCTGCCGTTCGCGTGGACCGGCGTCACGCTGCACGCGACGGGTGCGACCGCGGCCCGGGTGCGGCTGCACCCGGCACCCGGCGGCACCGCGGTCGAGCTGGCCGACGAGACCGGCGCGCCCGTCCTGTCCGTCGCGGCGCTGGCGACCCGGCCCGTCCGCCCGGACCAGCTCGCCGCGGTGGGAACCGGCGGGGAAGCGCTGTTCGCCGTCGAGTGGACCGAGCTGCCGCCGGGCGCCGACGTCGACCCGAGCGACGCCGAAGTCCTGCACGTGGACACCGGCGACCTGCACACCGTCGTCGCCGGAGTGCTGCACCGCGTGCAGGAGTTCGTCGCCGGGCCGGGGACGCGGCTCGTCGTGCACACCCGCCACGCCGTGTCGACCGGCCACCCCGAGCCCGTCGACCCGGTGGCCGCCGCCGTGTGGGGGCTCGTGCGGTCCGCGCAGACCGAACACCCGGACCGGCTCCTGCTCGTCGACGGCGAGCTGCCCGGCGGTCTCCCGGCGGCACTGGCCGCCCGCGGCGAAGACCAGTGCGCCGTCCGCGACGGGCGCGTCCTCGTCCCGCGGCTCGTCCGGCCCGCCCAAGACGGACTGTCCCTTCCGGACGGTGCCGCGCCGTGGATCCTGCGGTCCGGCGACACGTTCGACGACCTCACGCTGCAACCGTCCGAAGCAGACCCGCTGGAACCGGGTCAGGTCCGGGTGGCGGTCCGCGCGGCCGGGATCAACTTCCGTGACGTGCTCGCCGGGCTCGGCGTGCGGCTGGGCCTCCAGAGCGTCGCCGGCGAGGGCGCCGGGGTCGTCGTCGAGGTCGGTCCCGATGTCACCGGGTTCGCGGTCGGCGACCGGGTCCTCGGGCTGGTCACCCGCGCGTTCCAGCAGGTCGTGGCGGCGGACGCGCGCACGCTGGCGCCGATGCCGGACGGCTGGTCGTTCGAGCAGGCGGCGTCGATCCCGGTCGCGTTCCTGACGGCGTTCTACGGTCTCGCCGACCTCGCGGGCCTCCGCCCGGGCGAGAAGGTGCTGGTGCACGCGGCCGCGGGTGGCGTCGGCATGGCCGCGGTCCAGCTGGCGCGGCACCTCGGCGCCGAGGTCTACGCGACGGCGAGCCCCGGCAAGCACGGCGTACTCCGGGAGCTGGGCATCCCGGACGACCACATCGCGAACTCGCGGACCCTGGAGTTCGCGGAGACGTTCGGCCCGGTCGACGTCGTGCTGAACTCCCTGGCCGGGGAGTTCGTCGACGCGTCGCTGGGCTCGCTGGCCGAGGGCGGCCGGTTCCTCGAGATGGGCAAGACCGACATCCGCACCGGTGTCCCGGGCTACCAGGCCTACGACCTGCACGAAGCCGGTCTGGACCGCATCGGCGAGCTGCTCCGCGAAGTCCTCGGCCTGTTCGCGTCCGGGGTGCTGCGGCCGATCCCGGTCACGCCGTGGGACGTCCGGCAGGCGCCGGCGGCGTTCCGCTTCATGGCCCAGGGCAGGCACATCGGCAAGAACGTCCTCACCACCCCGCGCTCGCTCGACCCGGCGGGCACGGTGCTGATCACCGGCGGCACCGGCCGGCTGGGCGCGCTGGTGGCGCGGCACCTCGTCGCCGGCCACGGCGTCCGCGACGTGCTGCTGGTGTCCCGGCGCGGCCCGGACGCCGACGGCGCGGCCGAACTGGCCGGCGAGCTGCGGGCGGCCGGCGCGCGGGCGCGGATCGTGGCCTGCGACGTCGGCGACCGGGAGCAGCTGCGCGCGCTGCTCGACGGCGTTGCGCTGACCGCGGTCGTCCACGCGGCCGGCGCCCTGGCCGACAGCGTCCTCGCGACGCAGGACGAGGCCGGGCTGGCCACGGTGTTCCGGCCCAAGGCCGACGCCGCCGCCCACCTCGACGAGCTGACCCGCGGCCACGACCTGGCCGCGTTCGTGCTGTTCTCCTCGGCCGCGGGTGTGCTCGGCGGCGCCGGTCAGGCCGGCTATTCGGCGGCCAACGCGTTCCTCGACGGCCTCGCCGTGAGTCGTCGAGCCGCCGGCCGGCCCGCTGTGTCGCTGGCCTGGGGCCTGTGGGCCGACACGAGCGGACTGACCGCGCACCTCGCCGCGGCCGACACCACGCGGATGGCCCGCACCGGCGTCGGCGCGCTGACCGCCGACCAGGGGCTGCGCCTGCTCGACGCGGCTCTCGCCTCCCCACGCCCGGCCGCGGTCCCGATGGTCCTGGACCAGGCCGCGCTCCGCGACCGGGCGCGCACCGCGACCGTGCCGCCGCTGCTGCGTGACCTGGCCGGCCGGGGCCGCCGCACCGCGCGGACCGCCGCTCGCGCCGGGACGTGGACCGCCCGCCTGAGCCGGCTGGACGGCCCGGCCCGGCTGGCCGCGCTGACCGACCTGGTCACCGCGGAAGCGGCCGTTGTGCTCGGCGGCGGGGTCGCGGTGGCGGGCGGACGGGCGTTCCGCGACGTCGGCTTCGACTCGCTGACGGCGGTCGAGCTGCGCAACCGGATCACCGCGGCCACCGGCGTCACCCTGCCCGCGACGGCCGTGTTCGACCACCCGACCCCGGCCGAGCTGGCCGCGCACCTGCGCGACGCTCTCCTCGGCGCCGAGGCCGTCCCGGCGCCCGCGGCCGCGGTGGCCACCGACGAGCCGATCGCCATCGTCGGCATCGGCGTCCGGCTCCCGGGCGGAGTGGACAGTCCCGAATCGTTGTGGGACCTGGTGTCCGACGGCGTCGACGCCATCTCGCCGTTCCCCGGCGACCGAGGCTGGGACGTCGGCACGGGCTCGTCCTACGCCCGCGCCGGCGGCTTCCTGCACGACGCCGGCCAGTTCGATCCCGCCTTCTTCGGCATCTCACCGCGCGAAGCCCTGGCCATGGACCCGCAGCAGCGCCTCGTGCTGCGGACCGCCTGGGAGGCCCTCGAACGGGCGGGCATCGCGCCGACGTCCGTGCGGGGCGACGACGTCGGGGTGTTCCTCGGCGCGATGGCGCAGGACTACGGCACGCGGGTGCACGAGGCACCGGCCGAGACCGCGGGGTTCGCGCTCACCGGCTCGTCCTCGAGCGTGCTGTCGGGCCGGGTGTCCTATGTGCTCGGTGCGCGCGGACCGGCGGTCACCGTCGACACGGCGTGCTCGTCGTCGCTGGTCGCGATCCACCTCGCGACGCAGTCGCTGCGTTCGGGCGAGTGCTCGACCGCGCTCGCCGGCGGGGTCACGGTGATGGCGACCCCGGCCGCGTTCGTGGAGTTCGCCCGCCAGGGCGGCCTGTCCACCGACGGCCGGTGCCGGTCGTTCGCCGACGACGCGGACGGCACGGGCTGGGCCGAAGGCGTCGGTGTGCTTGTCCTGCAACGGCTTTCCGACGCGATCCGCGACGGCCGTGAAGTGCTGGCCGTGGTGCGCGGCACCGCGGTCAACCAGGACGGCGCGTCGAACGGCCTGACCGCCCCGAACGGCCCGGCGCAGCAGGCGGTGATCCGGCGGGCGCTGGCCAACGCCGGTGTCGCACCGTCCGAAGTGGACGCCGTCGAGGCGCACGGCACGGGCACGACCCTGGGTGATCCGATCGAGGTCCAGGCGCTCCAAGCCGTCTACGGGACCGAACGCGATCCGGACCGGCCGTTGCTGCTGGGGTCGCTGAAGTCCAACATCGGGCACGCGCAGGCCGCGGCGGGCGTCGCCGGGGTGATCAAGATGGTCCTGGCCCTGCGGCACGGCGAGCTGCCGCGCACCCTGCACGCCGGGACGCCGTCGTCCCGCGTGGACTGGTCGGCCGGCACGATCCGGCTGCTGGCCGAACCGCACGCCTGGCCGGCCGGTGACCGCCCGCGCCGCGCCGGCGTGTCGTCGTTCGGGGTCAGCGGCACCAACGCGCACCTCGTGCTGGAACAGGCCCCGGCGGCCGACGACCGGGAGCCGGCACCGGACGTCGTCGTCCCGCTGATCGTCTCGGCCCGCTCGGCAGAGGGATTGACCGCGCAGGCCGGTCGCCTCGCGGACGTCCTCGCCGACGGCGCGGGCTTGCCGGAGGTGGCCTGGTCACTGGTGCGGTCCCGGGCGGTCTGGGAACACCGGGCCGTGGTGACGGGCGACAGCCGCGACGACGTGATCGCGGCGTTGCGGGCCGTGGACAGCCGCGGCCCGGCCGACCCGGCGAGCGGCGTGGCGTTCGTGTTCGCCGGCCAGGGATCCCAGCGGCCGGGCATGGGCGCCGAGCTGTACGCGCAGTTCCCGGCGTACGCGGAGGCGTTCGACGCGGTGTGCGCGGAGCTGGACCGGTGGCTGGCCGGGCACGTCGACCTGCCGGTGCGCGACGCGCTGGCGTCGGACCTCGTGCACGAGACGGTGTACGCGCAGGCGGGGCTGTTCGCGGTCGAGGTCGCGATGGCCCGGCTGCTGGAGTCGTTCGGGGTCCGTCCGAGGGTGGTGGCGGGGCACTCGCTGGGCGAGCTGTCGGCGGCGCACCTGGCGGGCGTGTTCACGCTGCCGGACGCGGCCCGCTTGGTGGCCGCGCGCGGCCGGCTGATGCAGGCCCTGCCGCCGGGCGGGGCGATGCTCGCGGTGACGTCGTCCGAAGCGGACGTCGAGCCCCTGCTCGGCGACGGCGTCTGGCTGGCCGCGGTCAACGGGCCCGCGTCGGTCGTGCTGTCGGGCGCGCAGGAGGCGCTCGATGCGGCGGCCGCGGAACTGGCGGCCCGCGGGTTCGAGACGTCGGTGCTGCCGGTGGGCCACGCGTTCCACAGTGGGCTGATGGCGCCGGTGCTCGCGGAGTTCGCGGCGGAACTCGCCGAGGTGGAGTTCCACGAACCGGTGCTGCCGCTGATCTCGACGGTGACCGGGGAGCAGGCCGACGTCGGCACGGCCGGGTACTGGGTGGAGCAGATCCGCCGTCCGGTGCGCTTCGCAGCTGCCGCCGGGACGCTCCTGGCGCACGCCCCGGGCACCGTGGTGGAACTCGGCCCGGGCGGCGTCCTGACGGCGTTGATCCGGTCGCTGACCGTGCCGTCGCCGGCCGACGTCGTCGCGCTCACCCGCCGCGACCGGGCGGAACGCGCCACCCTCACGGCCGCGCTGGCCACCCTCTTCACCCGCGGCGCCGACGTCGACTGGACGCCGCTCTTCCCGCCCGCCACCCGGCACGTGGTTCCGCTGCCCACCACCGCGTTCCAGGAGCAGCACTTCTGGCTGCGGCCCGGTCCGGCGATCGCCGACCCCGGCGACGCCGCCTTCTGGCAGGCGATCGAGCGGGAGGACCTGACCGCGCTCGGCGACGTGCTCCCCGCCGCGGCCCCGGAGTCGCTCGCCGCCGTCCTGCCGGACCTCGCGCGGTGGCGCCGCAAGCGGCAGGAAGAATCCGCCGTCGACGACTGGCGCTACCAGGTCACCTGGCAGCGGCTGCCGCGGTCCGAGGTGCCCCTCACCGGTCGCTGGTCGGTCCTGGGCGACGACGGCACCTTCGCCGGCGCCCTGCGCGACCGCGGCGTGCTCGCCGAGCCCGCCGACCACGTCCTCCTGCTCTCCGACGGCCGCGCCGGCACCCTGCTTCCGCGGGTGCAGGACCTCCTGGCCACGACGTCCGCCCGGCTGTGGGTCGCCACCCGCGGCGCGGTCGGCGTCGGCGGCGTGGACGCGCCCGCCGATCCGCGCGCCGCCCAGGCGTGGGGGCTCGGCCGGACCGTCGCGCTGGAGCACCCCGGCCGCTGGGGCGGCCTGCTCGACCTGCCCGCCGTCCTCGACGACACCGCCGTCCGCCGCGTGCTCGACGTCCTCGCCGGCGACGAGGACCAGGTCGCGATCCGGCCGTCCGGGGTCTTCGGCCGCCGGCTCGTCCGGGCCGGGACCAGCGCGGGCGGTCCGGAGTGGACACCGCGCGGCACCGTCCTGATCACCGGCGGCACCGGCGGGCTGGCCGCGCACCTGGCCCGCGACCTCGCGGAGCGCGGCGCCGAGCGCGTCGTCCTGGTGAGCCGCCAGGGCCCGGACGCCCCCCTGGCCCTCACCGGTGAGTTCGAGATCGTCGCGGCGGACGTCACCGACCGGGACGCGCTGGCCGCCGTCCTGGCCGAGTACCCGCCGGACGCCGTAGTCCACGCCGCCGGGGTGTCCGGTGGCGCCGTCGCGGTCGCGGACGCCGACCCGGCGGGCTTCGAGCGGGTCCTCGCGGCGAAGGCGGAGGGCGCGCTGCTGCTCGACGAGCTGCTGGGCGACCGCCCGCTGGACGCCTTCGTGCTGTTCTCCTCGGTCGCCGCGACCTGGGGCGCCGCCGGTCAGGCCGCCTACGCGGCCGCCAACAGCACCCTGGATGCCCTCGCCGAGACCCGCCGGGCCCGCGGCCGCACCGCGGTCTCGATCGCCTGGGGTCCCTGGGACAGCGCCGGCATGAGCACCGAGGACGGCGCCCGCGCCCGGCTGGCCCGCGGGGCCGTGGCGCCGATGGCCCCGGCGCCGGCCCTGACGGCGTTGCGCGCGGTGCTGCGGACGGGCGCGCCGACGGCGGTCGTGGCGTCGGTCGACTGGCCGCGGTTCGCCCCGGTCTTCACCGCGGCCCGCCCGAGCCCGCTCCTCACCGCCTTCGCCGAGCCGGCGCCGGTCACCGGCTCCGCCCGGCTCACCGGCACCGACCTGGCCACCTTGACCGACCTGGTCCGCACCGAGGCACGCGCGGTGCTCGGCGGGGCCGGCATTGCGGCGCGGCAGGCGTTCCGCGACGCCGGGTTCGACTCGCTGACCGCCGTCGAGCTGCGTGACGTCCTCGCCGCCCGCTCCGGCCTCGCGCTGCCCGCGACGACCGTCTTCGACCACCCCGACCCCGCGGCCCTCGCGGCCCACCTGCACGGTGAGCTGACCGGCGCGGCGGCGGCCGCACCGGTGACCGAGCCCACCGCGGCCGCCGACGACCAGATCGTCGTCGTCGGCATCGGGCTGCGCCTGCCGGGCGCTGTGGACAGTCCGGAAGCGTTGTGGGACCTGGTTTCCGGTGGGGTCGACGCGATCTCGCCCTTCCCGGCCGACCGCGGCTGGAGCCCGGGTGGCGCCGGCGGGTTCGTGCACGACGCGGGCCTGTTCGACCCGGAGTTCTTCGGGATCTCGCCCCGCGAAGCCCGGGCCATGGACCCGCAGCAGCGGCTCGTCCTGCGGACGTCGTGGGAAGCCCTCGAACGGTCCGGCATCGCGCCGACGTCGCTGCGCGGCGAGCCCGTCGGGGTGTTCGTCGGGGCGTCGGCCCAGCAGTACGGTCCCGGCACGGACACCGACGGCTTCGGTCTGACCGGCTCGTCGTCGAGCGTGCTGTCGGGCCGGGTGTCCTATGTGCTCGGTGCGCGGGGTCCCGCGGTGACGGTCGACACGGCGTGTTCGTCGTCGCTGGTCGCGATCCACCTGGCCGCGCAGTCGCTGCGGACGGGGGAGTGCTCGCTGGCGCTGGCCGGCGGGGTCACGGTCATGGCGACGCCGGCCGCGTTCACCGAGTTCGCCCGGCAGGGCGGTCTCGCCGCCGACGGCCGGTGCAAGTCCTTCGCCGACGACGCGGACGGGACGTCCTGGGCCGAAGGCGCGGGAGTCGTGGTGCTACAACGGCTGTCCGACGCGGTCCGCGACGGCCGTGAGGTGCTGGCGGTCGTGCGGGGGACGGCGGTCAACCAGGACGGTGCGTCGAACGGGCTCACCGCGCCGAGTGGTCCCGCGCAGCAGGCGGTGATCCGGCAGGCGCTGGCCAACGCGGGAGTGACTCCGTCCGAAGTGGACGCCGTCGAAGCGCACGGCACCGGCACGACCCTGGGCGATCCGATCGAGGCTCAGGCGCTGCTGGCGACGTACGGCCAGGACCGGGATACGCCACTGTGGCTGGGGTCTCTGAAGTCCAACATCGGGCACACCCAGGCCGCGGCGGGCGTCGCGGGGGTCGTCAAGATGATCATGGCGATGCGCCACGGCGAGCTGCCGAAGTCACTGCACGCGGGCGAGCCGTCGTCCCGGGTGGACTGGACGGCGGGGAACGTGCGGGTGCTGACGGAGGCCGAACCGTGGCCGCGGCCGGGCCGCCCGCGCCGCGCGGGTGTGTCGTCGTTCGGGGTGAGCGGCACCAACGCCCACCTCGTGCTGGAAGAGCCCCCGGTGACCGAGGCGGTCGCGCCGGCCGAGTCCCCGGGCGTGGTCCCGGTCGTCGTGTCGGCCCGCTCGGCCGCCGGACTGACCGCGCAGGCCGAGCGCGTGGCGTCCTATTTGGACGGTCAGGAGAGCCTGACGGCGCCCGCGTGGTCGCTGCTGCGGTCCCGGGCGGTGTGGGAGCACCGCGCGGTCGTCCTCGCCGGCGACCGGGACCAGGCGGTCGACGGCTTGCGGCGCGGGCCTGTGCGCGGTGAGGCCGACCCGGCGCGCGACGGCGTCGCGTTCGTCTTCACCGGGCAGGGCGCGCAGCGGGCCGGGATGGGGCAGGAGCTGTACCAGGCGTTCCCCGCGTACGCGGACGCGTTCGACGAGGTGTGCGCGGAGTTCGACCGGTACCTGGACAAGCCGTTGCGCGAGGCGATCGCCTCGGACGCGGTGCACGAGACGGTGTACACGCAGGCGGGGTTGTTCGCGGTCGAGGTCGCGATGGTGCGGCTGCTGGAGTCGTTCGGGGTGCGGCCGAAGGTCGTGGCGGGGCATTCGCTGGGGGAGCTCACCGCGGCGTACGTCGCGGGTGTGTTCTCGCTGCCGGACGCCGTGATGCTGGTCGCCCACCGCGGCCGGCTGATGCAGGAGCTGCCGCCCGGCGGGGCGATGGTCGCCGTCGAAGCGTCCGAAGTGGACGTCCACTCCGTACTGGGCGACGGGGTCTGGCTCGCCGCCGTCAACGGGCCGCGCTCGGTCGTGCTCTCCGGCGACGCGGTCGCGGTGCACGCCGCCGCGGCGTCCCTGCCGGTCAAGACGACCCCGCTGCCGGTGGGCCACGCGTTCCACTCGGGACTGGTGGAGCCGATGCTGGCCGAGTTCGCGCAGGTGACGGGCCGCGTCGAGTACCACGAGCCGGCGGTGCCGGTGATCGCCGGCGACGTGACGTCCGCGCGGTACTGGGTGGACCAGGTTCGGAGTCCCGTCCGGTTCGCCGACGCGCTCGACGCGATCGCCGGCCACGCGGTGACGGCCGTGCTGGAGGTCGGGCCGGACGGCGTGCTGACCGCGATGGCGCCCGAGACGCTCACCGCCGTCGCGCTGACCCGGCGTGACCGGCCGGAACCCGCCACCGCCCTCGCCGCGCTGGCCGCACTGTTCGTGCACGGCGCCGACGTCGACTGGACCCCGCTGTTCCCGCCCGCCACCCGGCGGACCGTGCCCGTGCCGACGACGGCGTTCCAGGAGAAGCGCTACTGGCTGGAGCCGGAGCCGACACTGACACGCGGGCCCGGCTCGCTGCGTTACCGCGTCGAGTGGGAAGCGTTGCCGGACAGCGGAACGCGGATCGCGGGCCGCCGCTGGCTGGTGGCCGCGGCCGGCGACGACCTCGGCGTCGCCGCGGCGCTGCGGGCGCGGGGCGCGGACGTCGTCACGATCCCGTGGAGCGCCGACCGGGCGGCGACGACCCGGCTCGTCGACGACGCCGGCCTGCTCGACGGCCTGCTCCTGGTCACCGGCACCGCCGACGCCGTCACCGCGCTGCCCGGGCTGCAGGCGGCCCTCGCCGCGGCGGTCCCGGCCCCGGTCTGGGTGGTCACCGAAGGAGCGACGGCCACCCCGGACGCGGCCCAGGTCCAGGCCCTCGGCCGGACCGCCGCGCTGGAACACCCGGGCCGCTGGGGCGGCCTCGTGGACCTGTCCGGCCCCGGCGCGGCCGACCGGCTGCCGGGGGTGCTGGACGGGACCGAGGACCAGGTCGCCGTGCGCGCGGACGGCGTCTTCGGCCGGCGCCTGGTGCCCGACACCGCCCCGACGGCCGGGGACGGCTGGACCCCGCGCGGAACGGTGCTGGTCACCGGCGGTGGCGGTGCCCTCGCCCCGCACCTCACGCGCTGGCTCGCCGACGCCGGCGCCGACCACGTCGTGCTGATCGGCCGCCGGGGCGGCGAGCCGGCGGACCTGCCGGGGTGCCGGGTGACGGCGGTGGCGTGCGACGTCACCGACCGGGCCGCGCTCGCCCGGGTGCTGGCCGAGTACCCGCCCGACGCCGTGCTGCACGCCGCCGGCGTCCCGGCCGGGCCGGCCGGGATCGACGACCTGACCCCGGCGAGCCTGGCCGACGCGCTCGCCGCCAAGGTGACCGGCGCCGTCCACCTCGACGACCTCCTGGCCGACCGGCCGCTGGACGCGTTCGTGCTGTTCTCCGCCACCGCCGGGATCTGGGGCGCCGCCCGGCGCGGGGCCCACGCCGCGGCGGCCGGGTTCCTCGACGCACTCGCCGAGCGCCGCCACGCCCAGGGCCGCCCGGCCCTGTCGGTCGCCTGGGGCACCTGGGCCACCGAGGCGCTGACCGGCGAGACACGGCGGCAGCTCGAGCGCCAGGGTTTGTCCACAATGGATCCTGGCGCCGCGCTGACGGCGTTGAGCGCGGCGCTGCGGACCGGACGGCCCACCGCCGTCGTCACCGCGATGGACTGGGCCCGGTTCGGGTCGCTGTTCACCGCGTCCCGGCCGAGCCCGCTGCTGGCCGGGCTCTCCGGCACCGGAGCCGAAGAGTCCACAGTGGACGACTCCGCGTCGCAAGCGCTGCGGGAACGGCTGCGGCCCCTGGACCCGGCGGGCCGGCGCACGGCGCTCACCGAGCTGGTCCGGGCCGAGGCCGCCGCGGTGCTGGGTACCGACCCGGGCCCGGCGAAGCCGTTCCGCGAGGCCGGGTTCGACTCGCTGACCGCGGTCGAGCTGCGCCGCCGCCTGACGGCGGCGACCGGTGTGGCGTTGCCCGCGACCGTCGTGTTCGACCACCCCACCGCGCGGGCCCTCGCCGAGCGGCTCGAGGAGCTGCTGGCCGCCCCGGCCGGCGATCTCCTGGCCACCCTGGACTCGGTGCTGGACGCGCTCGACCCGGCCGCGCTCGACGACCGGATCACCGCGAAGCTGCGCCGGCTCCTGGAACCGGTGCCGGTGCCGGTGCCGAGCCCACAACCCCCGGCGGCGGACGACCTGGACGCCGTCACCGCCGACGGCCTGTTCGACTTCCTCGACCGCGAACTCGGCCCGTCATGACCGCGGCCGGCCCCCGAAACGGAAACCCGAGTGTGACCCGTGGACGTTGACGACAAGGTTCTCGACTACTTCAAGCGGACCGTGGCCGAGCTGCGCCAGGCCCGCGCCGAGCTCGACGAGCTGCGGGCCGCGAAGGCCGAGCCCATCGCGGTGGTCGGCATCGGCGTCCGGCTGCCGGGCGGCGTCACGAGCCCGGAAGCGCTGTGGCGCCTGCTCGCGGACGAGGTCGACGCCGTCTCGGGGTTCCCGGCCGACCGCGGCTGGGACGTCGAGGCCGTCTACGACCCGGATCCGGACGTCCCCGGCAAGTCGTACACCCGCTCCGGCGGGTTCCTGGCCGACGCGACCCGGTTCGACCCGGCGTTCTTCGGGATCTCGCCGCGTGAAGCGCTTTCCATGGACCCGCAGCAGCGGCTGCTGCTGCAGACGTCGTGGGAGGCCCTCGAACGCGCGGGCATCGCGCCGACGTCGTTGCGGGGCAGCCGGACCGGTGTGTTCTTCGGCGCGGCCGCCCAGGGTTACGGCGCGCAGCTGCGGGAATCGACCGGCGACGCGGCCGGGTACGCGCTGACCGGCTCGTCGTCGAGCGTTCTTTCCGGCCGGGTCGCCTACGTGCTGGGCCTGCGCGGCCCCGCGGTGACGCTGGACACGGCGTGCTCGTCGTCGCTGGTGGCCCTGCACCTGGCGGCGCAGTCGCTGCGGTCCGGCGAGTGCTCGGTGGCGCTGGCGGGCGGCGCCACGGTGATGGAGACGCCGAGCATCTTCGTCGAGTTCTCGCGCCAGCGCGGGCTGTCCGCGGACGGCCGGTGCAAGTCCTATTCGGACACCGCCGACGGGACGGGCTGGGGCGAAGGCGTCGGGGTCCTGGCCCTGCAACGGCTTTCCGACGCGCGCCGCGAAGGCCGTGAAGTGCTGGCGGTGCTGCGCGGCAGCGCGGTCAACGCCGACGGCGCGTCGAACGGGCTCACCGCCCCGAACGGCCCGGCCCAGCAGGAGGTCATCCGCCAGGCGCTGGCCGGTGCGGGCCTGGCACCGTCCGATGTGGACGCCGTCGAAGGCCACGGCACCGGGACGACCCTGGGCGATCCGATCGAGGTCCAGGCGCTGCTGGCGACCTACGGCCAGGGCCGGGAAACGCCGCTGTGGCTCGGCTCGCTGAAGTCGAACGTCGGGCACACGCAGGCCGCGGCCGGCGTGTCCGGGGTCGTCAAGATGATCCTCGCGATGCGGCACGGCGTGCTGCCGCGCACCCTGCACGTGACGGAACCGTCGTCCCGCGTCGACTGGGCCGGCGGCGCGGTGCGGCTGCTGACCGAAGCGCGGTCGTGGCCGGAAACCGGCCGGCCGCGCCGGGCCGGGGTGTCGTCGTTCGGGGTGTCCGGGACCAACGCGCACGTCATCGTCGAGCAAGCTGCCGAGGACGAGCCGTCGCCCGGTGCGTCGTCCGGGATCGTGCCGCTGGTCGTGTCCGCGCGGTCGGCGGCGGGCCTGGCCGACCAGGCCGCGCGGCTGGCCGAAGCCCTGGATCCGGAGGTGGATCTCGGTGCGGTGGCGGCGGCGCTGGTGCGGTCGCGTGCGCTGTGGGAGCACCGGGCGGTCGTGTGGGCCGAGGACCCCGGGCAGGCGGTCGCGCGGCTGCGCGAGGTGACCAGCCGCGGACCGGCACCGGACGACGACGGTGTGGCGTTCCTCTTCACCGGGCAGGGCGCGCAGCGGCCCGGGATGGGCGCGGAGCTGGCGGCGGAGTTCCCGGTGTTCGCGACGGCGTTCGACGAGGTCTGCGCGGCGTTCGACCGGCATTTGGACCGGCCGCTGCGCGAGGCGATCGCGTCGGACGCGGTGCACGAGACGGTCTATACGCAGGCGGGGCTGTTCGCGGTCGAGGTCGCGATGGTCCAGCTGCTGGAGTCGTTCGGAGTACGGTCGAAGGTCGTCGCGGGACACTCCCTCGGTGAGATCACCGCGGCGTACGTGGCGGGCGTGTTCTCCCTCGAAGACGCGGCGATGCTGGTGGCGGCACGCGGTCGGTTGATGCAGGAGCTGCCGCCGGGTGGGGCGATGGTGGCGGTGGCGGCGTCCGAAGTGGACGTCGAGCCGGTGCTCGGCGACGGCGTGTGGCTGGCGGCGGTCAACGGGCCGGAGTCCGTGGTGCTGTCGGGGACCGCCGAGGCGATCGAAGCCGCGGCGGAGCGGCTGCCGTACCGGACGAAGCGGCTGACCGTCTCGCAGGCGTTCCACTCCGGACTGGTCGAGCCCGTGTTGGCGCCCTTCGCCGCGGTGGCCGCGCGCGTGACCTACCACGAGCCGTCCGTCCCGCTGGTGTCCACTGTGTCCGGTGCGGTGGCCGGTGCCGAGATCCGCTCGGCGCAGTACTGGGTCGACCAGGTCCGGCGTCCGGTGCGGTTCGCGGACGCCGTGACGACGGTGCTGGCGACCACGCCGGCCGTGCTGCTCGAGGTCGGCCCGGACGCCGCGCTGACGGCGATGGTCCCCGACGGCGCGCCCGCGACGGTGCCGCTGGGCCGCCGCGGACGTCCCGAGCCGGACGTCTTCCGCGCCGCGCTGGCGACGGCGTTCGCCTGCGGCGCCGAAGTGGCGTGGGACCCGCTGCTGCCCGCGGCGCCCGCCCGTGTGTCGCTGCCGACGACGGTGTTCCGCCAGGACCGGTTCTGGCTGACGCCTGGCAGCGCGGCGGCCGACGCGGGCGGCCTCGGCCTCGACGCGGTGGCGCACCCGGTGCTCGGCGCGGCGGTGGAGGACCCGGCGACCGGCGCGGTGACCCTCACCGGCCGGCTGTCGTCCGACGTGCTGCCGGAAGCGGGCGCCGAAGCCTGGCTGGAGCTGGCGATCCAGGCCGGTGACCGGGTGGGTTCACCGGTCGTGCGTGAACTGACGGCCGAACGACGGCTCGCGCTCTCCCCGGGGACGCCGGTGCGGGTGCAGGTCGTGGCCGGCCCGGCGGAGTCCGGTGCGCGACGGGTCGACGTCCACGCGCGTCCTGCCGGTGGTGGTGCGTGGGTGCGCTGCGCGACCGGGACCCTGACGACCGCGGCCCCGGTGCCGCCGTCTTTCGCTTGGCCGCCGCCGGGAGCGACGCGAACCGCCGACGGCCTGCTGCGCCGCGGCGAGGACATCTACGCCGAAGTCGAACTACCGTCCGAAGTGGACCCCACGACGTTCGCGATCCACCCGGCGCTGCTCACCGCGGCGCTGGCGGTGACGGGGGAGCAGCCCGCGGCCTGGGCCGGGGTGACGCTGAGCGCGGGCAACGCCGGGTCCGTCCGGGCCCGGCTGACCCCGGTCCCCGGCGGCTGGGCCCTGACCTTGCAGGACACGGCCGGGGCGCCGATCCTGTCGGCGGAATCGGTGACGACCGGGACGGTGCCCCTGGCACACGACGGCGCCGGGGACGCGCTGTTCGCGGTCGAGTGGCGGCCCCTGCCCGACGTCGTCTCCGGTGGTTCCGGCGAGGCCCTGGTCATCGACGGTGCGGCCGGCCTCGCCCAGGCCGTCGAGGCACCGTCCACTGTGGTCCTGCGAGTCGCCCCGGGGACGGGCGAGGAGACCGCCCGGGTGCGCGAGGTCCTCGCCGGAGTGCTGGCGACGCTGCAGGCCTTCCTCGCGGACCCGGCCTGGCGGGACAGCCGGTTGCTGGTCGTGACCCGCGATGCCGCCGACCCCGTCGCGACGGCGGTCGGGGGTCTCGTCCGCACCGCCCGGACCGAGCACCCGGGCCGCGTCCTGCTGGCGGACGTCCCCGGCGACACCGACCTGGCCGCCCTGGCCGCGACGCTGGTGTCCGCCGGCGAGGACGAGTGCCGGGTCGCCGACGGCGAGATCCGGGTGCCCCGGCTCGTCCGTGAGACCGGCGCCCCGGACCCCGGCGCGCGCCAGCTCGACCCGGCCGGCACGGTCCTCGTCACCGGCGGCACCGGCATGCTCGGCTCCGCCGTCGCGGAGTTCCTCGTGCGGGAGCTGGGCGTGCGCAGCCTCCTGCTCGCCTCCCGCCGCGGGCCCGCCGCCGACGGGGCGGCCGACCTGGCCGGACGTCTCGAAGCCGCCGGTGCGCGGGTCGACGTCGTCGCCTGCGACACCGCCGACCGCGACCAGGTGCGCGACCTGCTCGCCCGGGTGCCGGCGGGGGCGCCGCTCACCGCCGTCGTGCACACGGCCGGGGTGATCGACGACGGCCTCCTCGGCACGCTCGACCCCGCGCGCCTCGACACCGTCCTGCGCCCCAAGGTCGACTCCGCCGTCCACCTGGACGACCTCACGCGCGAGGCCGGCCTCGCCGCGTTCGTGCTCTTCTCGTCCGCCGCCGGGGTGCTCGGCGGCGCCGGGCAGGGCAACTACGCCGCCGCAAACGCTTTCCTCGACGGTCTCGCGGCGCGCCGTCGCGCCGCCAGCCAAGCCGCCGTCGCCCTGGCCTGGGGCCTCTGGGCCGGCGACGGACAGATCTCCAGCGCCGCCGACGCCCAGCGGATGGCCCGCGCCGGCTTCGGCGCCCTCGACCCCGCGCGGGGTCTCGCCCTCCTCCGCACCGCGCTGACGTCGGCCCGGCCGGCCCTCGTGCCGATGGTCCTCGACGTGGCGGTCCTGCGGGACCGGGCGCGCGACCACGGCGTCCCGCCGTTGCTCAGCGAACTCACCGGGCCGGTCCGGCGGGCCGCCGCCACCGCCGGGAGCGGCCTGCTGAGCCGCCTGGCCGCGGCCGGGCCCGCCGACCGGATCGCGCAGCTCACCAGCCTCGTCCGCGCCGAAGCCGCCGTCGTCCTCGGCGGTGGCGACGGCGTCACCGCCACCCAGGCCTTCCGCGACGCGGGGTTCGACTCCCTCACCGCGCTCGAGCTCCGCAACAGGCTCGCGGACCTCACCGGGACGGCCCTGCCGTCCACTGTGGTCTTCGACCACCCCGACCCGCAAGCGCTCGCCGAGTACCTCGCCGGCACCCTCGCGCCGGTCGCTCTCGTGGCCGCCGTCGTCACCGACGACCCGGTGGTGATCGTCGGCGTCGGGCTGCGGCTGCCGGGCGGAGTGGACGGTCCGGAAGCCCTGTGGGACGTCGTTTCCGGCGGGGTCGACACGATCTCGCCGTTCCCCGCCGACCGGGGCTGGGACACGAGCGGCCTCGACGGTGTCGCCCGCTTCGGCGGGTTCCTGCACGACGCGGGCCGCTTCGATCCCGCGTTCTTCGGCATCTCGCCCCGCGAAGCCGCGGCGATGGACCCGCAGCAGCGGCTGCTGCTCCAGACGTCGTGGGAAGCGCTGGAACGCGGCGGGATCGCCCCGACGTCGTTGCGCGGGCAGGACGTCGGGGTGTTCTTCGGCGCCTCCGCCCTCGGCTACGGGATGCAGGGGCAGGGATTTGTCGACGAAGCCGCCGGGTTTGCCATGACCGGATCGTCGGCGAGCATCATCTCCGGCCGCGTCTCGTACGTGCTCGGGGTGCGCGGCCCGGCCGTCACCGTGGACACCGCGTGTTCGTCGTCGCTGGTCGCGATGCACCTCGCGGCGCAGTCGCTGCGGTCCGGGGAGTGCTCGATGGCGCTCGCCGGGGGCGCGACGGTGATGGCGACCCCGGCGGCGTTCACCGAGTTCGCCCGCCAGGGCGGGCTCGCGGCCGACGGCCGGTGCAAGTCCTTTTCGGACGGAGCCGACGGCACGGGCTGGGGTGAGGGCGTCGGGGTCCTGGTGCTCCAGCGCCTCTCGGACGCCGTGCGCGACGGCCGGGAGATCCTGGCCGTCGTCAAGGGCAGCGCGGTCAACCAGGACGGCGCGTCGAACGGCCTGACCGCCCCGAACGGACCCGCGCAGCAGGCGGTGATCCGGCAGGCGCTGGCCAACGCCGGGGTGGCACCGTCCGAAGTGGACGTCGTCGAGGCGCATGGCACGGGCACCACACTGGGTGATCCGATCGAGGTCCACGCCCTCCAAGCGGCCTACGGCCAGGACCGCGAAACGCCGCTGTGGCTGGGTTCGCTGAAGTCCAACATCGGGCACGCGCAGGCCGCGGCCGGCGTCGCCGGGGTCGTCAAGATGGTGCTGGCCCTGCGCCACGGCGTCCTGCCGCCGACACTGCACGCCACGCACCCGTCCACCCAGATCGACTGGAGCGCCGGGGCGGTCCGGCTGCTCACCGCGGCCGAGGACTGGCCCCGCGGGGACCGGCCGCGCCGGGCCGGGGTGTCGTCGTTCGGGGTGAGCGGGACCAACGCGCACCTGGTGCTGGAGGAAGCGCCGACAGCACCGCGGCTGGTACCGATCGCCGATCGGGGCGTCCTGCCCGTGGTCGTGTCGGCGCGTTCGGCCCGCGGCCTCGCCGAGCAGATCGAACGGGTGGCCGGTTTCCTCGAGAGCCAGGACGCCCTCGCCGCGCCTGCGTGGTCCCTCCTGCGTTCACGGGCGTTGTGGGAACACCGCACCGTGGCACTGGCCGGGACCGCCCACGAGGCCGCCGACCTGCTGCGGAAGGGCGCGGTCCAGGGCGTCGTCGACGCGTCCCGTGACGGCGTCGCTCTGCTGTTCACCGGACAGGGCGCCCAGCGGGTCGGGATGGGTGCGGAGCTGGCGGCGGAGTTCCCGGTGTTCGCGACGGCGTTCGACGAGGTGTGCGCGGAGTTCGACGGGCACCTGGACCGGCCGTTGCGTGAAGCGATCGCGTCGGATCTCGTGCACGAAACCGCTTACACGCAGGCCGGGCTGTTCGCGGTCGAGGTCGCGATGGTCCGGTTGCTGGAGTCGTTCGGCGTGCGCCCGCGGGTGGTCGCGGGGCATTCACTGGGGGAGATCACCGCGGCGTATGTCGCGGGCGTGTTCTCGCTGCGGGATGCCGCGATGCTGGTGGCCGCTCGGGGCCGGTTGATGCAGGAACTGCCGCCCGGTGGGGCGATGGTGGCGGTGGCGGCGTCCGAAGTGGACGTCGAGCCGGTGCTCGGCGACGGCGTGTGGCTGGCGGCCGTGAACGGGCCGCGGTCGGTGGTGCTCTCCGGCGCCGCCGAGGCCGTGCACGCGGCCGCGGCGGGCCTGGCGTTCAAGACCACTCCGCTGACGGTCAGCCACGCGTTCCACTCCGGACTGCTGGACCCGATGCTCGCCGGGTACGCCGAGGTGGCGCGCCGCGTCGGCTACCGCGAGCCCACGCTGCCCGTCGTGTCCACTGTGTCCGGACGGACCGCGGGGGCGGAGCTGGGTTCGGCGGACTACTGGGTCGAGCAGGTGCGGCGCCCGGTGCGGTTCGCCGACGCCGTCCGGACCGTCCTGGACCTCTCGGTCGCGGCAGTGCTGGAAGTCGGGCCCGACGCGGCCCTCACCCCGGCCGTGCGTGAGATCGACGACGCGCCGGTCGCCGTCGCGCTGACCCGGCGGGACCGGCCCGAGGCCGGCGCGGCGCTGACCGCGTTGGCCACGCTGTTCGCCCACGGCGTCCCGGTGGACTGGAGCGCGCTGTTCCCGGCCGGGCTCCCGGTCGTGCCGGTGCCGACCACGGCGTTCCAGAACCGCCACTACTGGCTCAAGACCGGCACCGCCGACACCGGCGTCCTGCCGCTCGCCCACCCGCTGCTCGGCGCGGCGGTGACCGACGCCGCATCCGGCGGGGTCGTCCTGACCGGGCGGATCGCCCGCGAGACGCACCCGTGGCTGACCGACCACGAGGTGGCCGGCACGGTCGTGGTCCCCGGCACGGCGCTCGTCGAGCTGGCCGTGCAGGGCGGCGACCGCGTGGGCACGCCGGTGGTGCGCGAGCTGGTCGTCGAGGCCCCGCTGCGCCTGGACGACGAGCCGGTGCGCGTGCAGGTCGTCGTCGGCGCCGACGAGTCGGGCCGCCGCCCGGTCGGCGTCTACTCCCAAGTGGACGGTGCACAATGGACTCGGCACGCCGCGGGCTTCCTGGTCGCCGAGGAGCCGGCCGCGACCGGCCTGGGGGAGTGGCCGCCGAGCGGCGCCGAGCCCGTCGGCACGTCCGGGTTCTACGACGTCCTCGCCGGCCGCGGCTACACCTACGGCCCGGCGTTCCGCGGGGTGACAGCGGCCTGGCGGCGCGGTGACGAACTCTTCGCCGAGGTGACGCTGCCCGAGGGCCTGGAAACCGCGGGGTTCGCGATCCACCCGGCGCTGTTCGACGCCGCCCTGCACCCGACCATCCTGGACGCGGGCGACGAGGTGTCGCTGCCGTTCGCCTGGACCGACGTCGTGGTGCACGCCACCGGCGCGACCAGCCTCCGGGCCCGGCTGCGCCCCGTCGACGGCGGCCTGGCCGTCGACCTCGCCGACGGGGCCGGCGATCCGGTGCTGTCCGTCGGGTCCCTGACGACCCGGCCGGTGCCGCGCGACCGGCTCGCCCGCCCGGTCGACGACGCCCTCTTCCGGCTCCGGTGGACGCCCTTGACCGCGGAACCCGGCACGCCCGTCGCGCCGGGGACGGTGACCGGCGATCTCGGCCACCTGACCACGCGTCCCGAGTGGCTCGTCCTGCGTGCCGACGCCGGTGCGGGCAGCGACGAACCGCGGCGGGTGCGCGACGTCACCGGCCGGGTTCTGCGCACCCTGCAAAGCTTCCTCGGCGATCCGAAGTGGACCGGCTCGCGGCTCGTCGTCGTGACGTCCGGCGCGGTGGACCTCGGCGGCCCGCCGGACCCGGTCGCGGCGGCCGTCTGGGGACTGGTGCGCAGCGCCCAGACCGAGAACCCCGGCCGCCTGCTGCTGGTCGACGGTGACATCCCGGACGGCCTGCTCACGGCCTTGGCCGCGTCGGGTGAGGACCAGTGCGCGGTCCGCGACGGCCGGGGCTGGGTGCCGCGGCTGGCCCGGGCCACCGACGACGACCTCGTGCTGCCGGAGGACGGCCCGTGGGCGCTGCGGGCCGCGGGCGGCACCTTCGACGGGCTCACGCTCGCACCGTCCACAGTGGAACCCCTGGCCGCCGGGCAGGTGCGGGTCGACGTGCGCGCGGCCGGGGTGAACTTCCGCGACGTCCTGTCCGGGCTCGGTGTCGACGTCGGCGCCGCCGGGATGGGCGGCGAGTGCGCCGGCGTGGTCACCGAGGTCGGACAGGACGTGACCGGCCCGGCCGTCGGCGACCGCGTCATGGGCATGGTGCCGGGCAGCTTCGCCCCGCAGGTCGTGGCGGACGCCCGCACCCTGGCGCCGGTGCCCGCGGGCTGGTCGTTCGAGCGGGCCGCGTCGGTCCCGGTCGTGTTCATGACCGCCTGGTACGGCCTCGTCGACCTCGCCGGGGTCCGGCCCGGCGAGCGCGTGCTGGTGCACGCCGCCGCCGGGGGTGTCGGGATGGCCGCTGTCCAGGTCGCCCGGCACCTCGGCGCCGAGGTCTACGCGACGGCAAGCCCCGGCAAGCAGCATGTCTTGCGGGAGATGGGGATTCCGGACGACCACATCGCGAATTCGCGGACCCTGGAGTTCGCGGAGAAGTTCGGCCAGGTCGACGTCGTCCTGAATTCGCTGGCCGGTGAGTTCGTCGACGCGTCGCTGGGCTTGCTGGCCGAGGGCGGCCGGTTCCTGGAGATGGGGAAGACGGACATCCGCACGGACGTCGACCGTTACCAGGCCTTCGACCTGCCGGAAGCGGGTCCGGAGCGGATCGGCGAGCTGCTGCGCGAGGTCCTGGAGCTGTTCGGGACCGGGGCCCTGCGACCGATCCCGCTCACGACGTGGGACATCCGCCGCGCACCCGAGGTGTTCCGGACGATGGCGCAGGGCAAGCACATCGGCAAGAACGTCCTGACCCTGCCGCGCACGCTCGATCCGGCGGGCACCGTCCTGATCACCGGCGGGACGGGCATGCTCGGCTCGCTCGTCGCGCGGCACCTGGTGGCCGAGCACGGTGTGCGTCACCTCGTGCTCGCGTCACGGCGGGGCGGTGACACCGAGACCGCGCGTGAGCTGCGGGAACGCGGTGCGCGCGTCGACGTCGTGGCGTGCGACACCAGTGACCGCGAGCAGGTCCGGGCCCTGCTGGACGGCCTCCCGCTCACCGGCGTCGTCCACGCCGCCGGGGTCCTCGACGACGGCGTGCTCGCGTCCCTGGACGACGAGCGGCTCGACCGGGTCTTCGCGCCCAAGATCGACGCCGCCGTGCACCTGGACGAGCTGACCCGGGACGCCGACCTCGCGCTGTTCGCGATGTTCTCGTCGGTCGCGGGGGTGCTCGGCGCCGCGGGTCAGGCCAACTACGCCGCGGCCAACGCGTTCCTCGACGCGCTGGCCGTCCGCCGTCCCGGCGCGGTGTCCCTGGCCTGGGGCCTGTGGGCCGGCGACACCGGGATGAACGCCGGGCTCGCCGACCAGGACCGCCGGCGCATGGCGCGAGCCGGGTTCGGCGCCCTCGACCCCGCCCGGGGCATGGCCTTGTTCGACCGCGCGCTGACGTCCGCGCGGCCCGCGCTGGTGCCGATGGCCGTCGACGTCCACGCGCTGCGGGACGTCCCGCCGATCCTGCGGGACCTCGCCGGTCGCACCCGCCGCACCGCCCGGCCCGCCGAAAGCCGTTCTGCGGTGAGGGATCTGGCCGCGCTGACGGAGCTGGTGCGCGCCGAAGCCGCCGCCGTCCTGGGCGGCGACGAACAGACCATCGGGGCCGCCCAGGCGTTCCGCGACGTCGGCTTCGACTCCCTGACCGCCGTCGAGCTGCGCAACCGGCTCACCACCGCGACCGGGATCGCGCTGTCCGCCACCGTCGTGTTCGACCACCCCAGCCCCCGCGCCCTGGCCGAGCACCTGCTCGGCGAGCGCGACCCCGCGGCCGCCGAACCCACGCGCGCGGTGCTCGACGACGACCCGGTCGTGGTCGTCGGTATGGGCGTGCGGCTCCCCGGTGACGTCGACAGCCCCGACGCGCTGTGGGACCTGGTGCGCGACGGCGTCGACGCGATCACCGGGTTCCCGGCCGACCGCGGCTGGGACCTCGACGCGCTGTACGACCCCGACCCGGACTCGTCGGGCACGTCCACCACGCGGTCCGGTGGGTTCCTCCACGACGCCGGCCGCTTCGACGCGGGGTTCTTCGGCATCACCCCGCGCGAGGCGCTCGCCATGGACCCGCAGCAGCGGCTCCTGCTCCGGACGTCGTGGGAGGCCCTGGAACGCGCGGGCATCGCGCCGACGTCCCTGCGCGGGCAGGCCGCGGGGGTGTTCTTCGGCGCCTCGGCGCAGCACTACGGCGCCGGCGCGGAGAACCCCGGCGTCGAGGGCTACGTCCTCACCGGTTCGTCGTCGAGCGTGCTGTCCGGCCGGGTGTCCTACGTGCTCGGCGTGCGCGGGCCGGCGGTCACGGTGGACACGGCGTGTTCGTCGTCGCTCGTGGCCCTGCACCTGGCCGCGCAGTCGCTGCGCAGCGGCGAGTGCTCCCTCGCGCTGGCGGGCGGCGCGTCCGTGATGGCGACGCCGGGGATGTTCGTCGAGTTCTCGCGCCAGCGCGGCCTGTCCGCGGACGGCCGGTGCAAGTCCTTCTCCGACCACGCCGACGGCACCGGCTGGAGCGAAGGCGTCGGAGTGCTGGTGCTGCAACGGCTTTCCGACGCGGTGCGCGAGGGTCGTGAGGTCCTGGCCGTCGTCCGGGGCACCGCCGTCAACCAGGACGGCGCGTCCAACGGCCTCACCGCGCCGAACGGGCCCGCCCAGCAGGAGGTGATCCGGCAGGCGTTGGCCAACGCCGGGCTGGCACCGTCCGATGTGGACGTCCTCGAAGGACACGGGACCGGCACGACCCTCGGTGACCCCATCGAAGTCCAGGCGCTGCAAGCGGTCTACGGCGTGGACCGCGATCCGGCGCGGCCGTTGCTGCTGGGGTCGCTGAAGTCCAACATCGGGCACGCGCAGGCCGCGGCCGGGGTCGCCGGGGTCGTCAAGATGATCCTCGCGATGCGGCACGCGACGGCGCCGCGGACCCTGCACGCCGGCGAACCGTCGTCGCGGGTGGACTGGTCGGCCGGCGGGATCCGGCTGCTCGCCGAGCCGGCGCCGTGGCCCGAGGCGGACCGGCCGCGGCGCGCGGCGGTGTCGTCGTTCGGGGTCAGTGGCACCAACGCGCACGTCGTCCTGGAGCAGGGGCCGCCGGTCGCCGAGGCTGACGTCCAGCTCACCGGGCCGGTGCCGGTGGTCGTGTCGGCGCGGACCGCCGACGCGCTTCTCGACCAAGCGACGCGGCTCGCGGCCTTCCTGGACGGTGGCCCGGACCTCGGCACCGTCGCGTGGACCCAGGCGCACGCGCGCGCCGCGTGGGAGCACCGCGCGGTGGTGTTCGCGTCGGACGTCACCGAGGCGGCGACGCGGCTGCGGGCGGCGCGGGCGTCCCGGGTCGCGTCCGGCAGCGGCGTCGCGCTGGTGTTCACCGGTCAGGGCGCGCAACGGGTCGGGATGGGCTTCGAGCTGGCGGCGGAGTTCCCGGTGTTCGCGACGGCGTTCGACGAGGTCTGCGCGGAGCTGGATCGGCATCTGGACCGGCCGCTGCGCGAGGCGATCGCGTCGGACGCGGTGCACGAGACGGTCTACACGCAGGCGGGGTTGTTCGCGGTCGAGGTCGCGATGGTCCGGCTCCTGGAGTCGTTCGGCGTGCACCCGCGCGTGGTCGCGGGGCACTCGCTGGGGGAGATCACCGCGGCGTACGTCGCGGGCGTGTTCTCACTGGCGGACGCGGCGATGCTGGTCGCGGCCCGGGGCCGGTTGATGCAGGAACTGCCGCCCGGTGGGGCGATGGTGGCGGTGGCGGCGTCCGAAGTGGACGTCGAACCGTTGCTGGGCAACGGGGTCTGGCTCGCCGCGGTGAACGGGCCCGAGGCGGTCGTGCTGTCGGGCGACGCCGACGCGGTGCACGCGGCCGCGGCCGCGCTGCCGGTCAAGACCACCGCCCTGCCGGTGAGCCACGCGTTCCACTCCGGACTCGTCGAGCCGATGCTGGCGGAGTTCGCCGAAGTGGCCGCCCGCGTCGAGTACCACGAGCCGGTGGTACCGCTGGTGTCCACTGTGTCCGGTCAGCTCGCCGGGGCGGAGCTGAGTGCGGCGGACTACTGGGTCGAGCAGGTGCGACGTCCGGTGCGGTTCGCCGACGCGGCCCGCACCCTGACCGGCCAGAACGTGGCGGCCGTGCTCGAGGTGGGCCCGGACGGCGTCCTGACGGCGATGCTGCCCGAAGGCGGTGTGGCCTTCACCCGGCGCGACCGGCCGGAGGCCGAGACGGCCCTGGCCGCCCTGGCGCAGCTGTACACGCGAGGCGTCGACGTCGACTGGACGCCGTTGTTCCCCGAGGACGCGCGGCGGCTCGTGCCGGTGCCGACAACGGCGTTCCAGGACGAGCACTACTGGCTCAAGCCGGGCACGGACCGCGCCGACGCGGCCGGGCTGGGCCAGCTCCCGGTGCGGCACGCACTGCTGAGCGCCGTCGTGGAGGACCCGGTGGCGGGCGGCGTCGTCCTGACCGGCCGGGTGTCCCGCGAGGCGCCCGCGTGGCTGGCGGACCACGCGGTCGCGGGTTCGGTGCTGCTGCCCGGAACCGCGCTGCTGGAGCTGGCGATCCAGGGCGGCGACCGGGTCGGCACGCCCGTGGTGCGCGAGCTGGTGATCGAGGCGCCGCTGCGGCTCGACGCGGCCACCCGCGTGCAGGTCACGGTGGGTGCGGACGCGGACGGCCGCCGCGCGGTGGCCGTCCACTCCCGCCCGGCCACCGGACCCGGTGGCTGGACGCGCCACGCGGCCGGCTTCCTCGCCGCGGCCGGCCCGGCCGGCCAGGCGCTGACCGAATGGCCACCGCCCGGCGCCGAAGTGCTGCCCATCGACGGCTTCTACGCGCAGCTCGCCGAACGCGGCTACGCCTACGGGCCGGCGTTCCAGGGCGTCACGACGGCCTGGCGGCGGCGCGGCGAACTGTTCGCCGAGGTCACCCTGCCCGGCGGCCTGGACGTCGCCGGATTCGCACTGCACCCGGCGTTGTTCGACGCCGCCCTGCACGTCACGGCGCTCGAAGCCGCCGACGGCGTCACGCTGCCCTTCGCCTGGACCGACGTCGCCGTGCACGCCACCGGCGCGACGTCGCTGCGCGTCCGGATCCGCCCGGCCGGCGACGGCTTGGCCCTCGACCTCGCCGACCCGGCGGGTGCGCCGGTCGCGTCCGTCGGCTCCCTCGTCACCCGCCCGATCCCGCGCGACCACCTGATCGCGCCGGTCGACGACGCCCTCTTCACCCTCACCTGGACCGAACTCCCGCACCACGAAGATCCGGCCCCACAGGACTGCGTCGTGCTCCGGGTCGACACCGACGGCTCCGGCGACGAGCCCCGGCGGGTGCGCGAGGTGGCCGGGAGCGTGCTGCGGTCCGTCCAGGAGTTCCTCGCCGACCCGGTCCAGGCCGGGACCCGGCTCGCCGTGGTCACCACCGGCGCCGTCGCCCCGGACGGCGGCACCCCCGACCCGGTCGGCGCGGCGGTGTGGGGTCTGGTCCGCAGCGCCCAGACCGAGAACCCGGGCCGGCTCCTGCTCGTGGACGGCGACGTCGCCGACGGCATGTTCGCGACCCTCGCGGCCGCCGGTGAGGACCAGTGCGCAGTGCGCGACGGGCACTTCTGGGTGCCGCGCCTGACGCGCCCCGACCCCGGTCTCGTCCCGCCCGACGGGCCGTGGGTCCTCACCGCCACCGGCGGCGGCACCTTCGACGACCTCGCGTTCGTCCCCGCGCCGCACGCCGCGGCCCCCCTCGAACCCGGCCAGGTCCGCCTCGCCATGCGTGCCGCGGGCCTCAACTTCCGGGACGTCCTGTCCGGCCTCGGCGTCGACGTCGGCGCGGCCGGGATGGGCGGCGAAGGCGCCGGTGTCGTGCTGGAGACCGGCCCGGGAGTGTCCACTGTGGACGTCGGCGACCGGGTCATGGGCATGGTGCCGCAGGGCTTCGGGCCCGTCGTGGTCGCCGACGCCCGCACCCTCGCCCCGGTGCCGGAAGGCTGGTCGTTCGAGCGCGCCGCGTCGGTGCCGGTCGTGTACCTGACGGCGTTCTACGGCCTCGTCGACCTGGCCGGACTGCGGCCGGGCGAGCGCGTGCTGGTGCACGCCGCGGCCGGGGGCGTCGGAATGGCGGCGGTGCAGCTGGCGTGGCACCTGGGCGCCGAGGTCTACGCGACGGCGAGCCCTGGCAAGCAGCATGTGTTGCGGGAGATGGGGATTCCGGACGACCACATCGCGAACTCGCGGACCCTGGAGTTCGCGGAGAAGTTCGGTGAAGTCGACGTCGTCCTGAACTCGCTGGCGGGAGAGTTCGTTGACGCCTCGCTGGGGCTGCTGGCCGAGGGCGGCCGCTTCCTGGAGATGGGGAAGACCGACATCCGCACGGACGTCGACCGCTACCAGGCGTTCGACCTGCCGGAAGCCGGTCCGGAACGGATCGGCGAGCTGCTCCGGCACGTCCTGGACCTGTTCGACGCCGGAGAACTGCGGCCGATCCCGGTGAAGCCGTGGGACATCCGGCGGGCACCGGACGCGTTCCGGTTCATGGCCCAGGGCAAGCACATCGGCAAGAACGTCCTGACCCTGCCGCGCACCCTCGACCCGGCGGGCACGGTCCTCATCACCGGCGGCACGGGCATGCTCGGCTCGCTCATGGCGCGGCACCTCGTCGCCGAGCACGGTGCACGTCACCTCGTGCTCGCGTCGCGTGGAGGCGGCGACACCGAGACCGCGCGTGAGCTGCGGGAACGCGGTGCGCGCGTCGACGTCGTGGCGTGTGACCTGAGCGACCGGGACCAAGTCCGGACGCTCCTGGACGGCCTCTCGCTGACCGGCATCGTGCACGCGGCCGGGGTCCTCGACGACGGCGTGTTCTCGTCCTTGGACGACGAACGCCTGGACACGGTCTTCGCGCCGAAGATCGACGCCGCCGTGCACCTGGACGAGCTGACCCGCGACGCCGACCTGGCGCTGTTCGCGATGTTCTCCTCCGTCGCGGGTGTGTTCGGCGCCGCGGGCCAGGCCGGCTACGCCGCCGCCAACGCCTTCCTCGACGCGCTGGCCGCCCGCCGCCCGGGCGCCGTCTCCCTCGCCTGGGGCCTGTGGGCCGGCGACACCGGGATGACCGCGAGCGCCGACGCCACCCGGCTCGCGCGCTCCGGCTTCGGCGCCCTCGACCCCGCCCGCGGCCTCGCGCTGTTCGACCGCGCGCTCGACGCGGCCCGGCCGTCGCTGGTCCCGATGGCCCTCGACCTCACCGCCCTGCGCGACGTCCCGCCGATCCTGCGGAAGCTCGCCGCCCCGGCCCGGCGGACCGCCCGCACCGACCGGCCCGGCACCGGCGCCCTCGGTGCCCGGCTGGCGCGCCTGGACGCCGCCGCGCAGCTCACCACCCTGACCGACCTGGTCTGCGCCGAAGCCGCCGCGGTCATCGGCGGCGGCGCCGGGATCGGCGGCACGCGGGCGTTCCGCGACGTCGGCTTCGACTCGCTGACCGCCGTCGAGCTGCGCAACCGGCTCGCGACCGCCACCGGCCTCGCCCTGCCCGCCACGGCCGTGTTCGACCACCCCAGCCCGGCCGCGCTCGCCGCCCACCTGCACGCGCGGCTCCTCGGGACCGGCGCCGAGGCCGCGCCCGCCGCCACGGCGGCGTCCGACGAACCGATCGCCGTCGTCGGCATCGGCCTCCGGCTCCCCGGCGGCATCGACCACCCGGACGCGCTGTGGGAGGCGCTGTCCGACGGCGTCGACGCGGTCTCGGCGTTCCCCGCCGACCGCGGCTGGGTCACCACCGGGCTCGACGGCACCGCCCGCGTCGGCGGTTTCCTGCACGACGCCGGCCGGTTCGACGCCGCGTTCTTCGGGATCTCCAGCCGCGAAGCCCTCGCGATGGACCCGCAGCAGCGGCTCGTGCTGCAGACGTCGTGGGAGGCCCTGGAACGCGCCGGGGTCGCGCCGACCGCGGTGCGCGGCCAGGAGGTCGGCGTGTTCTTCGGCGCGATGACCCAGGAGTACGGCACCCGCCCGGACGCGGCCGCCGACGTCACCGGCTACGGCCTGACCGGGTCGTCGACCAGCGTCGTCTCGGGCCGGGTGTCCTACGTGCTCGGCGTCCAGGGCCCCTCGGTCACCGTCGACACGGCGTGCTCGTCGTCACTGGTCGCGCTGCACCTCGCGGCGCAGTCGCTGCGCGCGGGCGAGTGCACGATGGCCCTGGCGGGCGGCGCGACGGTCATGGCGACCCCGGCGGCGTTCGTCGAGTTCACCCGGCAACGCGGCCTCGCGGCGGACGGCCGGTGCAAGTCCTTTTCGGACGAAGCTGACGGCACAGGCTGGGGTGAAGGCGTCGGAGTCCTTGTATTGCAACGGCTTTCCGACGCCGTCAGGGACGGCCGGGAGGTCTTGGCTGTGGTGCGCGGTTCGGCCGTCAACTCCGACGGCGCGTCGAACGGACTCACCGCGCCGAACGGCCCGGCGCAGCAGGCGGTGATCCGGCGGGCACTCGCCGGGGCGGGCCTCGAAGCGTCCGAAGTGGACGCCGTGGAGGCACACGGCACCGGCACCGTCCTGGGCGACCCCATCGAAGCCCAGGCCTTGCTGGCCACCTACGGTCGCGACCGCGCACCGGACCGGCCGCTGTGGCTCGGCTCGGTCAAGTCCAACTTCGGGCACACCCAGGCCGCGGCCGGGGTCACCGGCGTGATCAAGATGATCCTGGCCATGCGGCACGCGCGGCTGCCGAAGACGCTGCACGCGGACACGCCGTCGTCGCGCGTGGACTGGACGTCCGGGGCGGTCCGGCTGCTCGCCGACGCCCGGCCGTGGCCCGAGACGGACCACCCGCGCCGGGCCGGGGTGTCGGCGTTCGGCATCTCCGGCACCAACGCGCACGTCGTCCTCGAACAGGCCCCCGAACGCGCGACCGCCCCGGCCGCGGGGGAGACCGGACCGGTGGTGCCGCTGGTGATCTCGGCCCGTTCGGCAGCGGGCCTGACCGCGCAGGCCGCCCGGCTGGCGGCCGCTCTCGACGACGACCTCGGCGCGGCAGGCTGGTCGCTGCTCGGCACCCGGGCCGTCTGGGAGCACCGCGCCGTGATCCTGGCCGAGGACCGTGACCAAGCCCTTTCGGCTCTGGAAGACCTCGGCCGAGGCGTGACCCGGGGTGAAGTGAACCCGGCGCTCGGCGGTGTGGGCTTCCTGTTCACCGGGCAGGGCGCGCAGCGCGCCGGCATGGGACACGAGCTGTACGACGCCTTCCCGGCGTACGCCGAGGCGTTCGACGAGGTCTGCGCGGAGCTGGACCGGCACCTCGACCGCCCGCTGCGCGAGGCGATCGCGTCGGAACTGGTGCACGAAACCGTCTACACCCAGGCGGGGTTGTTCGCGGTCGAGGTCGCGATGGTGCGGCTGCTCGCGTCGTTCGGCGTCCGGCCCAAGGTGCTCGCGGGCCACTCGCTGGGCGAGCTGAGCGCCGCCCACGTCGCCGGGGTGTTCTCCCTGGCCGACGCCGCGCTGCTGGTCACCGCGCGCGGCCGCCTGATGCAGGCGCTCCCCGCCGGCGGGCGCATGGTCGCCGTCGCCGCGGCCGAGACCGACGTCGAGCCGCTGCTGGGCGGCGGGGTGTGGCTCGCGGCCGTCAACGGCCCGCGGTCCGTGGTGCTCTCGGGCGAGGCGGCCGCTATCCAGGCCGCGGCGGAATCGTTGTCCGGACGGGGTTTCCGGACGACCGAGCTGACCGTCGCCCACGCGTTCCACTCCGGGCTCGTCGAGCCCATGCTGGCCGAATTCGCCGAAGCCGCCGCCCGCGTCGAGTACCACGAACCGCTCGTACCGGTCGTGTCCACTGTGTCCGGACAACTCGCCGGGGCGGAGCTGTGCTCGCCGCGGTACTGGGTGGACCAGGTGCGCCGGCCCGTGCGGTTCGGCGACGCGCTGCGCACCGTCGCCGGGCAGGCCGTGGCGGCAGTGCTGGAGGTCGGGCCGGACGCCGCGTTGACCGCGATGGCCGGCGAGCCGCTGGTCGCCGTCGCGCTGAGCCGCCGGGACCGGTCCGAGAAGGGCACCGCCCTCGCCGCGCTGGCCGAGCTGTTCACCCGCGGCGTCGACGTCGACTGGACACCGCTGTTCCCGGCCGGCGCGCGGCGGATCGTGCCGCTGCCGACCACGGCCTTCCAGGACCGCCACTTCTGGCTCGAGCAGCAGGCCGCGCCGGCCGACGTCTCGGCCGCCGGGCTGCGGCCCCTGACACATGCCCTGCTGGGCGCGGCGATCGACGACCCCGGCTCGGACACCGTCGTGCTGACCGGGCGGCTCTCCCACGACGCGCAGCCGTGGCTCGCCGACCACACCGTGGCGGGCACCGCCGTCGTCCCCGGCACCGCCCTGGTCGAGCTGGCGGTTCAGGCCGGCCGCCAGGCCGGGACCCCGGTGGTGCGGGAACTCGTCATCGAGGCCCCGCTGCCCCTGGACGGCGTCCGCCAGCTCCACGTCGTCGCCGGGCCCGGCCAGGACGGCCGCCGGCCCGTCGCCGTCCACTCCCGGCCGGCCGGCGAGACCTCCTGGACCCGGCACGCCTCCGGCTTCCTCACGACGGGTGAGCCGGCCCCGCAGGCCCTGGCGGACTGGCCCCCGGCCGGCGCCGACCAGCTCGACCTCGACGGCTTCTACGACGTCCTGGCCGCGCGCGGTTACGCCTACGGCCCGGCGTTCCGGGGCGTCACCGCGGCGTGGCGCCGGGACGACGAGCTGTTCGCCGAGGTCGCGCTGGGCGCGGGCGCAGGGGACTTCGCCGTGCACCCCGCGCTGTTCGACGCCGCCCTGCACGTCACGGCGCTCGAAGCCGGCGACGGCGTCGCGCTGCCGTTCGCGTGGCAGGACGTCGCCGTCCACGCCACCGGCGCGACCGCGGCCCGGGCGTGGATCCGCCCGGTGACCGGCGGCATCTCCCTGGAACTGGCCGACGCGACGGGAGCACCGGTGCTGTCCGTCGGCGCGCTGCTCAGCCGTCCGGTGTCCCCAGGAGGCCCGGCCGACGGCCGTCTCTTCGCCCTCGACTGGACCACCCTCCCGGCCGACGTCGCCGACGGCAGTCCGTTGTGGACGATCACCGGAGCGGACGACGACCTGCCCGCGGAGCCGCCGCCGTGGGTCGCGCTGCACGTCGTGTCCGGCGATGCCCGGACCGCCGTGGGCACCGTGCTGGCGGCGATCCGGCGGTTCGTCTCCTCGCCGAGCCGCCTCGTGGTGGTCACCGGCGCCGACGGGCCGGTGGCGTCGGCCGTCGGCGGGCTCGTGCGCAGCGCGCAGGCCGAGCACCCCGGACGGTTCGTGCTGGCCGCCGGTGACGTCCACAGTGGACATCTGGCGGTGGCCGACGCCCGCGGCGAGTCCGAGTTCCGGGTGCGCGACGGCCGGATCGAGGTGCCGCGGCTCGTCCGGGAACCGGTCCGCGACGCCGTCGCCTTCGACCCCGCCGGGACCGTGCTGATCACCGGCGGCACGGGCATGCTCGGCGCCCTCGTCGCCCGGCACCTGACCGGCACGCACGGCGTCCGCAGCCTGCTGCTGGCGTCCCGTCGCGGCCCGGACGCCGACGGCGCCCGCGAGCTGGCCGGCGAGCTGCGTGGCCGGGGGGTGCGCGTCGACGTCGTCGCCTGCGACACCGCCGACCGCGACCAGGTCGCCGCGCTCCTGACCCGTGTGCCGGACGACGCCCCGCTGATCGGCGTCGTCCACGCCGCCGGCGTGCTCGACGACGGCGTCGTGACGGCGCTCGACGCGACGCGGGTAGACCGCGTGTTCCGGTCCAAGGCCGACGCCGCCGCGCACCTCGACGAGCTGACCGGCGACCTGGCTTTCTTCGTGCTCTTCTCCTCGGTGGCCGGTGTGCTCGGCGGCGCCGGGCAGGCGAACTACGCCGCGGCTAACGGCTTCCTCGACGGCCTGGCCGAGCGTCGCCGCGTGGCGGGGCGTCCGGCCGTGTCGCTGGCGTGGGGCCTGTGGGCGGGCGAACGCGGGCTGAACGCCGGAGCCGACACCGCCCGGCTGGCCCGCCTCGGGTTCGGCGCGCTCGACGCCGCGGCGGGGATGGCGTTGTTCGACGCGGCGCTCGCCTCACCCCGGCCGGTGCTGGTGCCGATGGCCCTCGACCTCGCCGCCGTCCGCGAAATGGGCACGGTCCCGCCGGTGCTGCGGTCGCTCGCCGGGCGGGCCCGGGCCGCCGCGGCCCCGGTCACACCCGCGTCCGGGTTCGAGCGGGACCAGCTGGTCGAGCTGGTGTGCGCGGAGGCCTCGGTCGTCCTCGGCGGCGACCCGGTCGCCCCGGCGCGGGCGTTCCGCGACGTCGGCGTCGACTCCCTGGCCGCGGTCGAGCTGCGCAACCGGCTGGCCGCCGCGACCGGCCTGGACCTGCCGCCGACGGTCGTGTTCGACCACCCGACCCCGGCGCTGCTGGCCGGGTACCTGCACGGCGAGGCGGCGGGTGACGCGCCCGCCGAGGTCGTGCCCGCGGCGGCCGTCGACGACCCGGTCGTCATCGTCGGCATGGGCGTGCGCCTGCCCGGCGGCGTCGAGAGCCCGGAAGCGTTGTGGGACCTGGTGTCCGGTGGGGTCGACGCCGTGACGCCGTTCCCGGCCGGCCGCGGCTGGGACGTGGCCGGGCTGTACGACCCGGACCCGGACAAGGTGGGCAAGTCCTACACGCGCTCGGGCGGGTTCCTGCACGACGCGGGTGTGTTCGACCCCGACTTCTTCGGGATCTCCCGCCGCGAGGCCCTGGCCATGGACCCGCAGCAGCGGCTGCTGCTGCAGACGTCGTGGGAGGCGCTGGAACGCGCGGGTGTCGCCCCGGATTCCCTGCGCGGACAACGCGTCGGCGTCTTCACCGGGCTGATGTACCACGACTACGCGACCGCCGACGAAGGCCTGGAAGGCATGCTCGGCGCCGGCTCCGCGGGTAGCGTCGCCGCGGGCCGGGTGTCCTATGTGCTCGGTGTGCAGGGCCCGGCCGTCACCGTCGACACGGCGTGTTCGTCGTCGCTGGTCGCGATCCACCTGGCCGCGCAGTCGCTGCGGTCGGGCGAGTGCACGATGGCGCTGGCCGGCGGCGCGACGGTGATGGCGACGCCCGGTGTGTTCGTCGAGTTCTCCCGGCAGCGCGGCCTCGCCGCGGATGGCCGCTGCAAGTCCTTTTCGGACGATGCGGACGGCACGGGCTGGGGTGAAGGCGTCGGCGTAGTGGTGCTGCAACGGCTGTCCGACGCGGTCCGCGAAGGCCGTGAGGTGCTGGCGGTCGTGCGGGGGACGGCGGTCAACCAGGACGGTGCGTCGAACGGGCTCACCGCGCCGAGTGGTCCGGCGCAGCAGGCGGTGATCCGGCAGGCGCTGGCCAACGCCGGGGTGACACCGTCCGAAGTGGACGTCGTCGAGGCGCACGGCACCGGTACGCGGCTCGGCGATCCGATCGAGGCTCAAGCGCTGCTGGCGACGTACGGCCAGGACCGCGGAACGCCGTTGTGGCTGGGGTCGCTGAAGTCGAACATCGGTCACGCCCAGGCCGCGTCCGGCGTGGCCGGGGTGATGAAGATGGTCCTCGCCATGCGGCACGGTGTGCTGCCGCCGACGCTGCACGCGGGCACGCCCTCGACCCGGGTGGACTGGACGTCCGGTGCCGTCCGGCTGCTCACCGAAGCTGTTGACTGGCCTCGCGGGGACCGGCCGCGCCGGGCCGGGGTGTCGTCGTTCGGCGTCAGCGGGACCAACGCGCACCTCGTCCTGGAAGAGGGCGTCCCGGCGGCGGCCGCACCGCCCGCGGCCGGGGGAGTGGTGCCGGTCGTCGTGTCGGCCCGGTCGGCCGACGGGCTCACCGAGCAGGCCGAACGCCTGGCCGCGACCCTCGAAGACGCGCCCGACCTGGGTGCGGTGGCGTGGTCGCTGCTGCGGTCGCGCGCGGTGTGGGAGCACCGCGCGGTCGTGCTGGCCGACCGCGGGACCGACGTGGCCGCGGCCCTGCGCGGCGGGACGGTGGTCCGCGGCGAAGCCGACCCGGCGCGTCACGGCGTCGCGCTGGTGTTCACCGGTCAGGGTGCGCAGCGGATCGGGATGGGTGCGGAGCTGGCGGCGGAGTTCCCGGTGTTCGCGACGGCCTTCGACGAGGTGTGCGCGGAGTTCGATCGGCACTTGGACCGGCCGCTGCGCGAAGTGATCGCGTCGGACCTGGTGCACGAGACCTGCTACACGCAGGCGGGGTTGTTCGCGGTCGAGGTCGCGATGGTGCGACTGCTGGCGTCGTTCGGGCTGAAGCCACGGGTGGTCGCCGGGCACTCGCTCGGCGAGATCACCGCGGCCCACGTCGCGGGCGTGTTCTCCTTGCCGGACGCGGCGATGCTCGTCGCCGCTCGCGGACGGCTGATGCAGGCGCTGCCCGCCGGTGGCGCGATGGTGGCCGTCGAAGCGTCCGAAGTGGACGTCCGCTCCGTACTGGGCGACGGCGTCTGGCTCGCCGCGGTGAACGGCCCGCAGTCCGTGGTGCTGTCCGGTACCGCCGAAGCCATCGAGGCCGCGGCCGAGCGGCTGCCGTACCGGGTGAAGCGGCTGACCGTCTCGCAGGCGTTCCACTCCGGACTGGTCGAGCCGATGCTGGCGGAGTTCGCCGAGGTGGCCACCCGGGTCGAGTACCACGAGCCGGTGGTGCCGCTGGTGTCCACTGTGTCCGGTGCGGTCGCCGGGGCGGAGCTGTGCTCGGCGGGCTACTGGGTCGACCAGGTACGACGGCCGGTGCGCTTCGCCGACGCCGTCACGACGCTGCTGGACCGGTCCGTGGCGGCCGTGCTGGAAGTCGGCCCCGACGCCGCGCTGACGCCCCTGATCGACGCGGCCGGACCGGCGGTGGCCGCCCTTTCCCGTCGTGGCCGGGGCGAGGTCACGACGTTCCTCACCGGGCTCGCCGAGGCCTTCGCGCACGGCGCCGACGTCGACTGGACGCAGCTCTTCCCGCCGGGCTACCGGGCCAATGTTCCCTTGCCGGTCACGGCGTTCCGGCGCGAACACTTCTGGCTCGCCCGGCCCGCCGCGACCGCCGACCCGGCCGGGCTCGGTCAGGACAAGCTCGCGCACCCGATGCTGCGCGCCGCCGTCGACGACCCCGAGTCCGGCGGCCTCGTCCTGACCGGCCGGCTCTCGCACACCGCGCTGCCCTGGCTGGCCGACCACACCGTCGGCGGTGTCGCGCTGCTCCCCGGCACCGCGCTCGTCGAACTCGCCGTCCAGGCCGGCGACCGGCTCGGCCTGCCCCTGCTGCGGGAACTCGTCATCGAGGCGCCGCTGCCGGTGACCGACGGCGCCGACCCGCAGCTGCGGGTGGTCGCCGGACCGGACGACGACGGCCGCCGCACCGTCGGCGTGTACTCCCGCCGGGGCGACGGCCCGTGGACCCGGCACGCGAGCGGCGTGCTGGCCGCCGACACCCCGGCCCCGCCGGCCGATGTGGCCGAGTGGCCGCCGCCCGGCGCGGAACCCGTGGACGTCGAAGGCTGCTACGACACCCTGGCCGATCGCGGCTTGGGGTACGGCCCGCTCTTCCGCTGCCTCACCGCCGCCTGGCGCCGCGGCGACGACCTGTACGCCGAGATCGAGCTGCCCGAAGGCGCCGACGTCGCCGGGTACACGATCCACCCGGCGTTGTTCGACGCCGCCCTGCACCCGGCCGCGCCGGCCGCCGGCACCGCGGCGCTGCCGTTCGCCTGGCGCGACGTCGTGGTCCACGCCGACGGCGCGTCGGCGGCTCGCGTCCACCTCCGGCCCGACGGCACCGGCGGGCTGACGCTCGCCCTGACCGACCCGACCGGCGCGCCCGTGCTGTCGGTGGGCTCGCTGGTCACCCGTCCCGCTCCCGCCCAGCTCGGCGAGGCCCAGGACGACGCTCTGTACACAGTGGACTGGCGGTCCGTGACCCCGTCCGACGCCCCGGCGGTCCCGGCCGTGGTCGTGACCGACCCGGCGGGACTGGCCGCGGCCTCAGCCGATACGCAGGTGCTGCTGCTCGTCGAGCCGACCGGTGCCCGGGAAGCCGTCACCGGCGTGCTCGACGTGCTGCAGGCCTTCCTCGCCGACCCGCGTCGAAGGGAAACAAGGCTCGTCGTCCTCACCCGGGACGCGCTCGCCGACCCGGCCGCGGCCGCCGTCTGGGGCCTGGTCCGCGCGGCGCAGGCCGAGCACCCGGGCCGGTTCGCGCTCGTCGACCTCGGCGACGCACCCGCGCCCGGCACGTCCTGGCGCGATCCCGCCGGACCGGCGGAGAACCAGTGCGCGCTCCGCGACGGCCAGGTCCGGGTGCCCCGGCTGGTCCGCGCCCGGCGCGACACCGGGTCGAGCCCGCTCGACCCGGCGGGCACCGTGCTGATCACCGGCGGCACCGGCACCCTCGGCTCGCTCGTCGCCCGGCACGTCGTCGCCGAGCACGGGGTGCGCAGCCTGCTCCTCGCCTCCCGCCGCGGCGAGACCGCGCCCGGCGTCGCCGAACTGTGCGACGACCTGCGCGGCCTGGGCGCGCGGGTCGAGGTGGCCGCCGCCGACCTCGGCGACCGCGAGCAGGTCCGCGCCCTGCTCGCCCGCGTGCCCGCCGACGCGTCGCTGACCGCCGTGGTCCACGCCGCGGGCGTGCTGGACGACGGCGTCGTCACCGCCCTCGACGCCACCCGCGTCGAGACGGTCTTCCGTCCGAAGGCCGACGCCGCTGTGCACCTCGACGAGCTGACCCGCGACGCCGATCTCCGGGCGTTCGTGCTCTTCTCGTCGCTGTCCGGCGTGCTCGGCGGCGCGGGCCAGGGCAACTACGCTGCGGCCAACGCGTTCCTCGACGCCCTCGCCGTCCGCCGCCGGGCGGCCGGGCGGCCCGCGCAGTCACTCGCGTGGGGCCTGTGGAGCGACGGCTTGGGCGCGGCCGCCGACGGCGCGCGGCTGGCCCGCGCCGGCATCCGGGCCCTCGACCCCGGGCACGGGATGCGGCTGTTCGACGCCGCGCTCGCCTCGGCCACCACCGTGCTGGTCCCGGCCGAGTTCGATGTCCCCGCACTGCGCGAGCACGCCCGCACTGGCGACGTCCCGGCGCTGCTGAACGACCTGGTCGGGCCGGTGCGCCGCCGGGCCGGCCGGGCACCGCGCGTCACGAACGCCGACGCGGCCGCGCTGCTCACCCTCGTCCGCACCGAGGCCGCTGCCGTGCTCGGCGCGGGCACCACCGTCGGCGCCACCCGGCCCTTCCGCGACGCCGGCTTCGACTCGCTGACCGCCGTCGAACTGCGCAACCGGCTCACCGCCGCGACCGGCGTCACGCTGCCCGCCACCGTCGTCTTCGACTTCCCGAGCCCGGCCGAACTGGCCGGGCACCTGCGCGACACCCTCCTGGGCGGGACCACGACCGCGGCACCGGCCACCGTGGTGGCCACCGACGACCCGATCGCCGTCGTCGGCATGGGTCTGCGCCTGCCCGGCGGCGTGCGCACCCCGGACGAGCTGTGGGCGCTGCTCGACGGCGGGGTCGACGCCGTGACGCCGTTCCCCGCCGACCGCGGCTGGGACGTCGAGGCGCTCTACGACCCCGACCCGGACGCCGCGGGCAAGTCCTACACCCGCCACGGCGGCTTCCTGCACGACGCGGCGCTGTTCGACCCGGGCTTCTTCGGGATCTCCCGCCGCGAGGCCCTCGCCATGGACCCCCAGCAGCGGCTGCTGCTGCAGACGTCGTGGGAGGCCCTCGAACGCGCCGGGATCGCGCCGGATTCGGTGCGGGGCCAGGACATCGGCGTGTTCACCGGCCTGATGTACCACGACTACGGCACCGGCGCGCACGACAGCGGCCTCGAAGGGATGCTGGGCACCGGCGCCGCCGGCAGCGTCGCGGCCGGGCGCGTCTCGTACGTCCTCGGCCTGCGCGGACCCGCCGTCACGGTCGACACCGCGTGCTCGTCGTCGCTGGTCACCATCCACCTGGCCGCGCAGTCGCTGCGGTCGGGGGAGTGCTCGATGGCCCTGGCGGGCGGGGCCACGGTGATGGCGACCCCGGGCGTCTTCGTCGAGTTCTCGCGCCAGCGCGGCTTGGCCGCCGACGGCCGCTGCAAGTCCTTTTCGGACGAAGCCGACGGAACCGGCTGGGCCGAAGGCGTCGGAGTCGTGGTGCTGCAACGGCTTTCCGACGCACTGCGCGAAGGCCGTGAGGTCCTGGCCGTCGTACGCGGGACGGCCGTCAACCAGGACGGCGCGTCCAACGGGCTCACCGCACCGAACGGACCCGCACAGCAGGCCGTGATCCGGCGGGCCCTGGCCAACGCGGGCCTGCGACCGTCCGATGTGGACGCCGTCGAGGCGCACGGCACCGGGACGTCCCTCGGTGATCCGATCGAGGCGCAGGCGCTCCTCGCGACGTACGGCCAGGACCGCTCGGAGCCACTGTGGCTGGGTTCGTTGAAGTCCAACATCGGGCACGCCCAGGCCGCGGCCGGGGTCGCGGGCGTGCTGAAGATGATCCTGGCCATGCGCCACGGCGTCCTGCCGCGGACGTTGCACGCCGACGCGCCGACGTCCGAAGTGGACTGGACGACCGGCGCGGTCCGGCTGCTCACCGAGGCCCGGCCCTGGCCGGAAGGCGACCGGCCCCGCCGCGCCGGGGTCTCGTCGTTCGGCGTCAGCGGCACCAACGCCCACCTCGTCCTGGAGCAGGGACCCGCGCCCGCGCGCCCGGAGCCGGCCGGCGGGCTGGTGCCGCTCGTGGTCTCGGCCCGTTCGGCGGCCGGGCTGGCCGAGCAGGCCGCACGGCTGGCGCCGATCGTCGGAGAAGCGGCTGCCATCGGCTGGTCGCTGGTCCGCTCCCGCGCCACCTGGGAGCACCGCGCCGTCGTCCTCTCCGACGAGCCCGCCGACGCCCTCCGCCGCATCACCGAGGACCGCGCCGACGTCGTGACCGGCGTCGCCGGGCCGGGCGGCCCGCTCACCTGGGTGTTCCCCGGCCAGGGCGCGCAGTGGACCGGGATGGGCCGGGAACTCTGGGCGGCGAACCCGGTGTTCGCGGCCCGGATGGAAGCGTGCGCGGCCGCCCTGGCGCCGCACGTGGACTGGTCCCTGGCCGACGTGGTGCGCGAAGGCCGGCCCCTCGACGCCGTGGACGTCGTCCAGCCGGTGTCGTTCGCGGTCATGGTGTCGCTGGCCGCGGTGTGGGAGTCGCTGGGCGTGCGGCCGGACGCCGTCGTCGGGCACTCGCAGGGCGAGATCGCCGCGGCGTGTGTCGCCGGGGCGCTCTCCCTCGAAGACGCCGCCCGGGTGGTGGCCGTCCGCAGCCGGATCATCGGCCGGCGGCTGGCCGGCCACGGCGGGATGCTGTCCGTCGCGGTCGGCACCGACGAGGTCGCGCTCGTCGACGGCGTCGAGATCGCGGCCGTGAACTCGCCGTCCGCCGTGGTGCTCGCCGGCGTCCCGGAGGCGCTCGACGACCTCGAAGAGCTGTACCGCGCCAAGGACATCCGCGTCCGGCGGGTGCCGGTGGACTACGCCTCGCACACCGCCCAGGTCGAAGGCATCGAGGCCGACCTGCGCGCCGCCCTCGGCAACGTGCCGGGCGACGTCCCGGCCGTCCCGTGGTACTCCACTGTGGACAGTGCGTGGATCACCGCGCCGCTGCCGCCGGACTACTGGTTCCGCAACCTGCGCGGCACCGTCCGCTTCGCCGACGCGATCCGCGCACTGGCCGGCGAAGGCCACCGCGTGTTCCTCGAGACCAGCTCGCACCCGGTGCTCGGCCCGGCTATACGCGAGACTCTCGACGACGACACCGTGCTGGTCGCCGGAACCCTGCGCCGCGACCGGCCCGAATGGCCGCGGTTGCTCAAGTCCGCGGCCGAGCTGTTCGTCCACGGCGTCGACGTCGACTGGACCGGCGCCTTCCCCGCCGGGCACACCGGCGTCGTCCCGCTGCCGACCACGGTCTTCCAGGAGGAACGTTTCTGGCTCACGCCGCGCCCGGCCACCGCGGCGGGCTCCGACGGCGACTTCTGGGACGCCGTCGCGCAGGACGACCTCGCCACCCTCGGCGACACCCTCTCCGGCACCGACCAGGACGCCCTGCGCGCCCTGGTGCCCGGCCTGACACGCTGGCGCGCTACCCGCCGCGACGCCGCCACGGCCGCCTCGTGGTGCTACCGCGTCGAGTGGGTCCGCGTCCCCGAACCGGCCGGCACCGGCCGCTGGCTCGTGGACGGCGACGACCCCGTGCTCGCCGGTCTGCCGGGCGCCGGGACCGGCCCGGCCGACGGCGTCGTCGTCTTCGCCGCGGACGCGCGGACCGCGTTGCCGCGCATCCAGGCCGCGCTCGCCGCGGACACCGGCCGCGTCTGGGTGGTGACCCGCGGCGCCGTCGGCGTCGGCGGTCTTGATGGCGCCCCCGACGACGCCGCGGCCGCCGAGGTCTGGGGCCTCGGCCGCACCGCCGCGCTGGAGCACCCCGGCCGCTGGGGCGGGCTGATCGACCTGCCCGCCGACGCCGACGCGACCACGGCCCGGCGGCTGCTCAGCGCGTTGCAGGGCCCCGAGGACCAGGTCGCCGTGCGCGCGACCGGCCTGTACGCCCGCCGGCTCGTCCGTGCCGGCAATGTCGCAGGCCCGGGCTGGACGCCGCGCGGGACGGTCCTGGTGACCGGCGGCACCGGCGGCGTCGGCCGGCACGTCGTCCGCTGGCTCGCCGAAGCCGGGGCCGAGCACCTGGTGCTGCTGAGCCGCCGCGGCGCCGACGCGCCCGGCGCGGCGGACCTGGCCGCGCTCGACGTCCGCGTGACGCTGGTGGCCGGCGACGTGGCGGACCGCGAGACCGTGGCGCGGGTGCTGGCGGAGTACCCGCCGGACGCCGTCGTGCACGCCGCCGGTGTCCCGGGCGGCGCGGTGGCCGTCGCCGACTGCACGCCGGAAGACCTCGACGAGGTCCGCGCGAAGGTCGTCGGGGCGCGTCACCTGGACGAGCTGACGGGCGACCTGGACGCGTTCGTGCTGTTCTCCTCGGCCGCCGCGACCTGGGGTGCCGCCGGGCAGGGCGCCTACGCGGCCGCGAACAGCCACCTCGACGCCCTGGCCGAGATCCGCCACGCCCGGGGCCGGGCCGCGCTGTCGGTCGCCTGGGGGGCCTGGGCCGGCGGCATGGCCGAGGAGGCCGGTGCCGGGTTCGCCCGGCGCGCGGTGCTCACCATGGCCCCGGACCTCGCCCTCTCGGCGCTGCGGGCCGCCCTGCGTGACGGCCGCCCGGCCGCCGTCGTCGCGGCGGTGGACTGGCCGCGGTTCGCGCCGCTGTTCACCGCGGCCCGCCCGAGCCCGCTGCTCGACGGCATCCCCGAAGCCGCCGACGCTGCCGCCGCACCGGACGTCCCCGACGTCACCGCGGCCGAAACCCTGCGGGCACGCCTGCGCGACCTCGATCGCCCGGCCCGGCTCGGCCACCTCACCGGCGTGGTCCAGGCCCAGGCCACCGCGGTGCTGGGCGAGCAGGACGAGGTCCCGGCGGCCCGCGCGTTCCGCGACGCCGGGTTCGACTCGCTCACCGCGATGGAACTGCGCACCCGGCTGGCCACCGCGACCGGGCTCGCGTTGCCGGTTACCGTCGTGTTCGACCACCCGGATCCGGCCGCGCTCGCCGCGCACCTGCACGACGAGCTGTTCGGCGCCGCCACCGTGGTGGCCCCGGCGTCCGCGGTGACCGCCGACGACCCGATCGTGATCGTCGGCATGGGCGTGCACCTGCCCGGCGGCGTCGACGGCCCGGAAGCGTTGTGGGACCTGCTGTCCGCGGGCACCGACGCGGTCACCGAGTTCCCCGCGGGCCGCGGCTGGGACGCCGGCGCCGTCTACGACCCCACGCCCGGCACCCCGGGGAAGACCTACAGCCTGGCCGGGGCGTTCCTGCACGACGCCGGGCTGTTCGACCCGGAGTTCTTCGGGATCTCGCCGCGTGAAGCACTGGCGATGGACCCGCAGCAGCGGCTGCTGCTGCAGACGTCGTGGGAGGCCCTGGAACGCTCGGGGGTCGCCCCGACGTCGTTGCGCGGGCAGGACGTCGGCGTGTACTTCGGCGCGGCGGTCCTCGGCTACGGCGCCGGCCCGGCGTCGGACGACCTCGCCGGCTACGCGCTGACCGGCTCGTCGGCGAGCGTGCTGTCCGGCCGGGTGTCCTACACGCTCGGCCTGCGCGGCCCCTCGGTCACGCTCGACACGGCGTGCTCGTCGTCGCTGGTGGCGATCCACCTGGCCGCGCAGGCGCTGCGGTCGGGGGAGTGCTCGATGGCGCTGGCCGGCGGTGCGACGGTGATGGCGACGCCCGCCGCGTTCGTCGAGTTCGCCCGCCAGCGCGGCCTCGCGGCCGACGGCCGCTGCAAGTCCTTTTCGGACGATGCCGACGGCACGGGCTGGGGTGAGGGCGTCGGAGTGCTGGTGCTGCAACGGCTTTCCGACGCGGTCCGCGACGGCCGGGAGGTCTTGGCCGTGGTGCGCGGGTCGGCGGTCAACTCCGATGGCGCGTCGAACGGCCTGACCGCGCCGAACGGCCCGGCGCAGCAGGCGGTGATCCGGCAGGCCCTCGCCGACGCCCGGGTGGCACCGTCCGAAGTGGACGCCGTGGAGGCGCACGGCACCGGGACGACCCTGGGTGACCCGATCGAGGCGCAGGCGCTGCTGGCGACCTACGGCCGCGACCGGGAGCGGCCGCTGCTGCTCGGGTCGCTGAAGTCGAACGTCGGGCACACGCAGTCCGCGGCCGGGGTCGCCGGGGTGATCAAGATGGTCCTGGCGCTGCGCCACGGCGTGCTGCCGAAGACCCTGCACGCGGACCGGCCGTCGGCGAAGGTGGACTGGACGTCCGGTGCGATCCGGCTGCTCACCGCACCGGCGCCGTGGCCGGAAGCCGGCCGGCCGCGTCGCGCCGGGGTGTCCGCCTTCGGCGTCAGCGGGACCAACGCCCACGTCGTCCTGGAGCAGGCCCCGGCCGCCGCCCGGCCCGAGCCGCCCGTCGCGGCGGGCGCGGTGCCGCTGGTGGTGTCGGCCCGCACGGCCGCCGGGCTGGCCGAGCAGGCCGGGAAGCTCGCCGCCGCCGTCGCCGGGCTGCCGGCGGCGAGCGTGGCCCGCTCCCTGCTGACCGGCCGGGCGCGGTGGGACCACCGCGCCGTCGTCCTCGCCGAAACCCCGCAGCAGGCGGCCGACGGCCTGGAAGCGATCGCCGCCGGGGCGGGCCTGCACGGGGTCGCCGGGCCGCGCGCGCTCGACGTCGCGCTCGTGTTCACCGGCCAGGGCGCGCAACGGCCCGGCATGGGCCGCGAGCTGTACGAGGCGTTCCCGGTGTACGCCGAGGCCTTCGACGAGGTCTGCGCCGAGTTCGACGGCTACCTCGAGCGGCCGCTGCGCGCGGCGATCGCGTCGGAACTGGTGCACGAGACCGCTTACACCCAGGCCGCGCTGTTCGCGATGGAGGTCGCGCTGGTGCGGCTGCTGGCGTCGTTCGGTGTCCGCCCGGCGGTGGTGGCCGGGCATTCGCTGGGCGAGCTGACCGCGGCGTACGTCGCGGGCGTGTTCTCGTTGCCCGACGCGGCGAAACTGGTCGCGACGCGGGGCCGCCTCATGCAGGCCCTGCCCGCCGGCGGGGCGATGGTCGCGGTGGCGGCCTCCGAAACGGCCGTCCGGCCGGTCCTCGGCGACGGCGTCTGGCTGGCCGCGGTCAACGGCCCCGAGGCCGTCGTGCTCTCCGGGGAAGCGGCGGCCGTGCACGCGGCCGCGGCGTCACTCGGCGTCCGCACCACCACCCTCGACGTCGACCGGGCGTTCCACTCCGGGCTGGTCGAGCCGGTGCTCGCGGAGTTCGCCGAGGTCGCCGGGACCGTGACGTACGCCCCGCCGTCGATCCCGCTGATCTCCGCGGTGACCGGCGTCGAGTCCACTGTGGACACGGCGGAGTACTGGGTGGGTCAGGTGCGCAGCCCGGTCCGGTTCGCCGACGTGACCCGCGTGCTGCTCGACCGCGGCGTGGCGGTGGTGGAGGCCGGGCCCGGTGGCGGTCTCGCGGCCGCGGTCCGCGGGCCGGACGGTGACGCGGTCGCCGTCGCCCTGTCCCGTCGTGACCGGCCCGAACGCGAGACCCTGCTGACGGGGCTGGCCGAGCTGTTCGTCCACGGCGTCCCGGTGGACTGGGCACCGGTGGTGCCGGCGGACGTCCCGGTCGTGCCGCTGCCGACGACGGCGTTCCAGCGGCAGCACTACTGGCTGGAGTCCGCGCCGGCCCGCGACCACGCCGAGACGTCGTTCTGGGAGGCGGTGGCGGCGGAGGACGCCGAGTCGCTGAGCGAGGTCCTCGCCCTGCCCGATCCGGAGCGGCTGCGCGACGTCCTGCCCGAGCTGACCCGCTGGCACCGCGAGCGGCACGGCGAGGCCGTGCTCCGGCCGTGGCGCTACCAGGTCGAGTGGACCCGGCTGCCGGAACCCGCGCCGACGCGACCCCGAGTGCGGGTGCTCGGTGACCCTGCGCTCGCCACGGCGCTGGGCGACGACGGACCCCCGGACGCCGTCCTCGTGCGGGCCACAGCCGCCGTGAGCGCGTTGCCGGTGCTGCAATCCCTGCTCGCGGAGGACGGCCCGCGCGTCTGGGTGGTGACGTCCGGGGCCGTCGGGACCGGGGGCGACGACGTGCCGTCCGACGCCGCCGCCGCGCAGGTGTGGGGCCTCGGCCGGACCCTCGCCCTGGAGCACCCCGGCCGCTGGGGCGGCTTGGTCGACGTGCCCGAAACGCTCGACGAGACCGCCGTTCAGCGGGTGCTCGCGGTCATCGGCGGATCGGAGGACCAGGTCGCCGTCCGCGCGGTGGGGGTGTTCGCCCGCCGGCTGGTCCCGGCGCGCCCGGTCCCGGCCGGACCGGGCTGGACACCGCGGGGCACGGTCCTGGTGACGGGCGGCACCGGCGGCGTCGCCGGGCACGTCGTCCGCTGGCTGGCCGAAGCGGGAGCGGCGCACCTGGTGCTGCTGAGCCGTCGTGGGGGCACCGCGCCCGGGGCGGCGGAGCTGGCCACGGAGGTCGAGAAAGCCGGTGTCCGGGTGAGCCTGGTCGCCGGGGACGTCGCGGACCGGGACACCGTCGCGCGGGTGCTGGCGGAGTACCCGCCGGACGCCGTCGTGCACGCCGCCGGCGTCTCCGGTGGCGCCGTCACCGTGGCCGACTGCACGCCCGAGGCTCTCGAGAACGTGTTGGCGGCCAAGGTTTCCGGCGCTCGTCACCTGGACGAGCTGACGGGTGACCTGGACGCGTTCGTGCTGTTCTCGTCGGCGGCCGCGATCTGGGGCGCCGCCGGGCAGGGGGCGTACGCGGCGGCCAACAGCCACCTCGACGCGCTGGCCGAGATCCGGCGCGCCCGGGGCGCAGCCGCGGTGTCGGTCGCCTGGGGCGCCTGGGCCGACGGCATGACCACCGAGGAGGACGCGCGCGAACACCTGCACCGCCGGGCGGTGCGGACGATGGCCCCCGGTCCGGCGCTGTCCGGGCTGCGCGCGGTGCTGCGCGAGCAGCGGGTCACCGCCGTCGTCGCGGACGTCGACTGGACCCGGTTCGCGCCGATCTTCACCGCGGCGCGGCCCAGCCCGCTGCTGGCCGGCGTGCCCGCGGCGGTCGACGCCCTGGTCGTCCCGGAACCGGCGGGCACGGCCCTCCCGCGCTTGCGGAGCCTCGGCCCGGCGGCCCGGATCGACGCGCTGACCGACCTGGTCCGCACCGAGGCCGCGGCCGAACTGGGTCACGCGGGGTCCGGCGCGATCGCCGCCGACCGCCCCTTCCGCGACCTCGGCCTCGACTCGCTCACCGCCGTGGGCCTGCGCGACCGCCTCGCGTCGGCGACCGGCCTGCGCCTCACCGCGGCGCTGGTCTACGACCACGGCACCCCCGCCGCCGTCGCCCGGCACCTGGCCCCGCTGCTCGACGGAGACGCGGCCCCGGACGGCACGCTCGGCGGCGTCTACCGGGACTTGGCCGAACGCGGCCTCGGCGAGGAGATGCACCGGTTCGGCCTCGGCGCGGCCGCACTGCGGGAGCGGTTCACCGGCGGCGAGACCGCCAAGGTCGTCCGGCTCGGCGGCGGGCCGGACGGGCCGCACCTGATCGGTCTCCCGCCGCTGACGGCGTTCGACCACGTGCTGAACTTCGCGCAGCTCGCCCGGTGCTTCCCCGGGCAGATGTCGGTCGTCCTCCCGCCGGGCTACGCGCCGGACGAGCGGCTCGCACCGTCGTTCGCCGCGCTGGCCGACGTCCTGACGGCCGCGGTCACCGCGTGCGCGGACGGGAAACCGTTCGCACTGCTGGGAATCTCGGCGGGCGGCTTGCTCGCGCACGCGGTCACGGTCCGGCTGGAGCGGCAAGGCCTGGCCCCGTCCGGAGTGGTCCTGCTGGACAGCTACCTCCCGGGCGGCCTGGCTCCGAGGCTGTCCCGAGCGTTGGTGCACGGAGCGGCCCAAGCGGGCGCGGCGACCTACCACGACCACGCGGTCACGGCGGCATCCGCGTACACCGAACTGCTGCGCGAGTGGCGGCCGGAAGAACTGGCGACGCCGACGCTGGTGCTGCGGCCGGAGGACGCCGTGCCAATGCCGCCGGGGGAGGAGCCCTTGACCTCGGCGGAGCGGACGTCGGTCTGGCCATTGACCCACGAGTCGGCCCGCGTGCCGGGCGACCACTTCACGATGAGCACGGAGCACGCCGCGGAAACGGCAGAGGTGGTGCTGCACTGGCTCGACACCGTCGGCGGCTTGGAGGGTCGACCGTAGCCGAAAAGTGAGCAGCCGAGGTGAGTTCGTGGTCGCGGGCGAACTCGGCCGAGGTCCGGCGGTCTGTTTCCACAGCTCAAGCGGCGATGACCGGAAATGCTTCTCCTCCCGGCAAGGCCGGCGAAAGCGAGTTTCGGACGCGCGGAGAATCGCCCACAATGATCACATGACCAGCCGTGATCCTCTTGCCCTGCTTGACACCCGGGCCGCCGGGGTGCTTCGGCGCCTGCACTCGGCGAATGACCGGCAGCTGCCACGGAACCTTCTGCGGCTCGCCGGTGATCTCCCCGCGCTCGTGCTCGGCCGGCCGCGGCGTCGCCCGCCCGCGGCAGCCGGGCGTTTCGACGATGCGTTCCTCGCGCTCGGGCGGAAGCAGGCCGCCTACTGCTACGCCCAGGCCCGCGCCGTGCGCGCTCGCCGCGTCGTCGAGTTCGGGACGTCGTTCGGCGTGTCGACGATCTGGCTGGCGGCGGCCGTGCGGGACAACGGCGGCGGCACGGTGATCGGCACCGAGATGGTGCCGGAGAAGGCCGAACGGGCCCGCGCCCACGTTCGGGAAGCCGGTCTGGCGGACCACGTCGACATCCGCACCGGCAACGCCCTGGAGACCTTGCGCGATCTCGACGGCCCGGTCGACCTCATGCTCAACGACGGCTTTCCCGACGCGGCGCTCGACGTGCTGCGCCTCGTCGCGCCACGGCTGCGCACGGGAGCGGTGGTGATCACCGACAACGTCGGCGCGATGCGCGGCGACTACGCCGGCTACGTGTCCTGGTTGCGAGACCCGGCCCACGGCTTCGTCTCGGTCCGGGTGCCGTACAAGGGAGGCACGGAGGTCTCGATCCGGGTGGACTGACGAACGAGCCCTCGTTCAGCGAGCCGGTGTCTCGAATCGCGCGTCCCGGTGGCGGACGCCCAGGCCGGCGTACAGTCCGTCGTCCTGGGGGAGCACGGCCGCGGTCAGCCGCTCGGGATTCCAGTTCCCGCTGGTGGTCAGCCCCGGCTCGACCAGCTCGAAGCCCTGGAACAACGCCAGTACCTCCGCGCGCGGCCGGGGGAAGATGTGGTCCTGTGTGGACCGCATCGTCTCGGCGACCCGGGGATCGGCCAGCACGGCGAAGTCGTTGGTCAGGTGGGTCAGCGCGAACTGGCTGCCGGGGGCGAGCGCGTCGCGGTAGGTGGCGAACACCCTGGGGACGTCGGCTTCCGGTGGCAGGTAGTGCCCGACGGCGACCGCGAGCAGCCCGACCGGCTGCGTCAGATCGAGCAGGGTCCGGACGGGCCCGGAGTTCAGCACGTCGGCGGGGCGTGTGATGTCGGCCTGGACTGTGGCCGCGTGGGGGTTGTCCGCGAGCAGCAGCCGGCTGTGGGCGACGGCGACGGACTCGTAGTCGACGTAGACGACCCGGGCGGCCGGGTCGACCGCTTGGGCCACTTCGTGGACGTTCCCGGTCGTCGGAATGCCGGAGCCGAGGTCGAGGAACTGGCGGATGCCCGCGTCGAGCATGAACCGCACCGCCCGGCGGAGGAAGGCCCGGTTGCGCCGGGCGACGAGGGCGACCTCCGGCTGGATGTCCGTCAGCCGCCGCGCCACGGCACGGTCGGCGGCCAGGTTGTGGGCCCCGCCGAGCAGGTAGTCGTAGATCCGCGCGACGCTGGGCGTGGCCCGGTCGACTCCCGCCGGAACCCAGTCCGCGCCTTCGGCTTCGGTCACCGTCGCCCTCCCTGATGATTCTCGGTACCCAGTATGGCGGATCCACCACCGGGAGCGGAGCTTCGGATACCGCTGCGCGAGCGGATCGGCTGCGCTTGAATGGCGCCATGAAGTACGTCTTGCTGATCTGCGACGACGAGGTCGACGCGCCGACGAACGAGCAGCTCGCGGCCGATCCCGTCCACACGGCGTGGCTGGCCGACCTCGACCGGCGCGGCCGGGTCAGCGGCATGGCGCGCCTGCGCCCGGTGGAGAGCGCGACCACCGTCCGGGTCCGGCAGGGCGAGACCCTGATCTCGGACGGTCCGTTCGCGGAGACGAAGGACTTCGTCGGCGGCGTCGTCATCGTCGACTGCGCGAACCTGGACGAGGCGGTGGCGATCGCCGCCGGTCATCCGTACGCGCACCGGGGCTGCGTCGAGGTCCGCCCCGTCTGGGAATGAGCGCGCCGTCCCCGGCGGTCCGCGCGGCCGTCGAGGCGGCCTACCGGGAGGAGTGGGGTCAGGTCGTCGCGACGTTGATCGGCTTCACCGGCGACTGGGACCTGGCCGAGGACAGCGCGCAGGAGGCGTTCGCGTCCGCGCTCACGACGTGGGCGCGCGACGGCGTCCCGCGCAACCCGGGGGCGTGGCTGACCATCGCGGCCCGCAACCGGGCGACCGACCGGATCCGGCGTGACGCGGTCGGGGCCACCAAGCTCCGGGACCTGGCCGTGCGGCAGCCCGTTCACGACGCCGACGCCGACGCCGACGACATCCCGGACGAGCGGCTGCGGCTGATCTTCACCTGCTGCCACCCCGCACTGCCGCTGCCCGCGCGGGTGGCGCTCACGCTGCGCACGCTCGCCGGCTTCACGACCGCCGAGATCGCCCGGGCCCTGCTGTCCGCCGAAACCACCACGGGCCAGCGGCTGAGCCGGGCGAAGCGCAAGATCCAGGACGCCGGCATCCCGTACCGGGTACCGCCGGCGGAGCTGCTGCCGGAGCGCCTGGCGGCGGTGCTGGCCGTGTTGTACCTGATCTTCAACGAGGGCTACGGCGAGGCGGACCAGCGGGCGCTGACCGTCGAGGCCATCCGGCTGGCCCGGGTCCTGACGACGTTGATGCCCGCGGAGGCCGAACCACGCGGCCTGCTCGCGTTGATGCTGCTGCACGAGTCGAGGCGCGCCACCCGGCTGCGCGACGGCGAGCTCGTCACCCTCGAGCACCAGGACCGGTCGCGGTGGGACGGCGCGCTGATCGACGAGGGCGTCCGGGTCCTGGCCGGGGCACGGGCGCTGCGCCGGACCGGCCCGTACCAGCTGCAGGCGGCGATCGCGGCCTGCCACGCGACGGCTCCCAGCGCGGCGGCGACCGACTGGGTGCGGATCGCCGGCCTGTACGCCGATCTGAGCGAGCTGACGGCGTCGCCGGTGGTGGAACTCAACCGCGCGGTGGCGGTGGCCATGGCGGACGGCATCACGACGGGCCTGGCGCTGGTGGACGCGCTGGCGGAGGTGGGCAGCCTGGAGGGCTACCACCTGCTGCCGGCGACCCGAGCGGACCTGCTCCGCCGTGCCGGCCGCGATGCCGAGGCCCGCGCGTCCTACGAGCAGGCACTGGCGCTGGCTCCTTCCGATGCGGAGCGCCGCTACCTGGCCAAACGGCTCGACGAACTGGCGCCGGAAAACTGATCGAAGATTTCTCGCGGCGGGTGGCAAAGCCGGCTCTCGCCGTTCGTCGGTGGAACAACAGGGTCCTCCGGGACCCGCACCGACCACCGAGGAGACAGCCGTGAACGACAGCTACACCACCACCTTCACCGTCCCCAGCACCGCCGCCGAGGTCACCGACGCGATCACCGACCCGCGCGCCTGGTGGATGACCGACATCGCCGGTGACACCCGGCAGGTCGGCGACGAATTCTCCTTCGAGGTCCCCGGCGTCCACTACTCCCGGCTCCGGGTCACCGACCTGATCCCCGGCGAGCTCGTCGTCTGGGAGGTCGTCGACGGCAAGGTCCAGTTCGTCGCCGATCAAGACGAATGGACCGGCACCCGGATCCGCTTCGCGATCTCGTCGACCGACAGCGGCACCACGGTCCGCTTCACCCACGAAGGCCTGCGCCCCACGGACGAGTGCTACGACGCCTGCTCCGGCGCGTGGAACCTCTACGCCGGCGCCAGCCTCCGCGACCTCCTGGTCACCGGCACCGGACAGCCCAGTTCCAACCCCGACGAGGTCACCTTCCAGGAAAGCGCGCGCAGCAGCCGCTGAAACCGGCGAACGGGCCCAGCGGGGCGTCGACCGCTGGGCCCGCTGCGGCGATGGTGCCGGTCAGCCGAGACCGCCGTCGGGCGATCCGAGGTGCGGAGCCGTTGGTGGCGCAGGGAGAGTGAGCAAGGGCAGGACGACGTCGTCGACGAGCCGGTGCTGGGCTTCGGCGTCCGGGGGAGTGCCGTCGAGCAAAGTGGACAGAAACAGCTGAGCGACGGCCAGGCCGAGCACCGCGGCCGGGTTCGCCGCCGTCACCGGCTCGCCGCGGGCGGCGGCCCGGTGGGCGATGGCCGTCGCGACCGCGTCGCTCGTGCCGGCGATCTGGGCGCGGATGAGGCCGCGCAGCACGGGATCCTCGCGCACCGCGCCCAGGAGTCCCAGCAGTGATGGGCCGTGCTCGCCGGTGAGCGCGCGTGCCACGCCCTCGACCGCGACGAGCAGGTCGCCGCGCAGGGTGCCCGTGTCGGCGATGTGCAGGGTCTCGCCTTCGGCGTGCCGTCGCAGTGCTTCCGCGACCAGTTCCGCTTTTCCGGGCCATCTGCGGTAGATGGTCATCTTGGACGCCTTCGCGCGGGCGGCGACGGCGTCCATGCTGAGCCGGTCGTAGCCGATCTCGCCGATGAGGCCGACCGCGGCGGCCAGGATCGCGTCTTCACGGGCTTTGCCTCGCCGAGGCGAGGGTGTCTCGGCTTCGGGCGTCATCGATTCTCCTTGACTTCTGTACGATACGGTATCGTACAGTACGGCGATGCGGATCAAGCCCTTCTCCCTCGACGTTCCCGAATCGCAGCTCGCCGACCTGCGCGAACGCCTGCGCCTGACCCGCTGGCCGGAGCCCGAAACCGTGGCCGACACGAGCCAGGGCCCGCGGCTGGCCAAGATCCGCGCCTTGTGCGAGCACTGGAGCGGCGGTTACGACTGGCGCCGGTGCGAGGCCCTGCTCAACGGCTTCGGCCAGTTCCACACGGAAATCGACGGCGTCGACATCCACTTCCTGCACGTCCGCTCGCCCGAGCCGGACGCGCTCCCGCTGATCATGACCCACGGCTGGCCCGGTTCGGTGCTGGAGTTCCGCAAGGTGATCGGCCCGCTCACCGACCCGGCGGCCCACGGCGGGGATCCCCGCACGGCGTTCCACCTCGTCGTCCCGACGATGCCGGGCTTCGGTTTCTCCGGCAAGACCACCGAACCGGGCTGGACGCTCGCGCGCACCGCCGGCGCCTGGATCACGCTGATGGACCGGCTCGGCTACGACCGCTGGGGCGCCCAGGGCGGGGACCTCGGCGCCGGCGTCACCGACGAGATCGGCCGGAAAGCACCCGCGGGCTGCGTCGGCCTGCACCTGAACTTCGCCATGTTCTTCCCGACGCCGCAGGAGCGGGCCGAAGCCACCCCGCACGAACAAGCCATGCTCGACAGCGCCGACTACTTCTGGGAGACGTTGTCCGGCTACGCCAAGGAACAGTCCACCCGGCCGCAGACCATCGGCTACTCCCTGGCCGACTCGCCGGCCGGGCAGGCCGCGTGGATCTACGCGATGTTCCAGGACACGTGCGGCACCCCGGGTGACGCGGAAGCGTCGTTCACGCACGACGAACTGCTCGACGACATCATGCTCTACTGGCTCCCCAACGCCGGGTCGTCCGCCGCCAAGACGTACTGGGAGATGGCCCGCGCCCGCGCGGCGGCGTCAGGTCCGCCCGCCCCGATCACGATCCCGACGGGCTTCACGATGGCGCCGCACGAACACGTCCGGAAGTCCCGGCGCTGGATCGAACGCCGCTACACCGATCTCGTCCACTTCGCCGAACTCGACCAGGGCGGGCACTTCCTGGCGCTGGAACAGCCGGACCTCTTCGTCGCCGAGGTCCGGGCGAGTTTCGCCACCCTGCGCTGAGCACGCCGCCGGTGAAAGTCACTTGACACGCATCGCGGCGCTTGCTTTTCTCGTGATCCACGCACTGGACTGGGGGGGCCATGCAGCCGCACTTCTACGCGCCCGTTCCGCAGAGACCGATTGCGCCACTTCGGCCGCTCGCCGGGTGGCAAAGCGCGTCCGCGATCCTGATCATCGTGACCACCGCGGCCGGCCTCGCGGACGTCGCGGGCGAGTGGGGCGCCTTCCCCGATGACGTCTGGTCGGTCGTGGTCTGGACCTCCCTCGGGAGCCGGTTCGTCACCGGGATCGTCTTCATGCGGTGGCTGTGGCTCGCCCGCACCAACGCCGAGGTGATCGAACCCGCCCGGCACCGGCACTCGCCCATGTGGGCCGTGCTCGGCTGGATCGTGCCGATCGTCAGCTTCTGGTTCCCGCAGATGGTCGTCCAAGACGTCTGGAACGCCGTCAACCCCCAGCGGCCGCGCGGAACGTGGCAGCTGTACCGGACGCCGGGCGCCGAGCTGGTCACCTGGTGGTGGGCCGCCTACCTCACGAACCAGGTGCTGTCCACGAGCGGCGCCCGCCTAACCGAGAACACGACGATCACGCGCTACAGCGACACCGTCGCGGCGGTGGCCCTGGTCGTGGCCGCGGTGCTGATCATCAAGATCAGCACCCGGATCACGGCCTGGCAGACGAACCCCCGCTGAGCCTCTGACCGGCGCGACGGTCGCCCAATTCGTTGCGGAGGTCGCTGACCTGGAGCGAGTGGAGGACACTGATGACCCGCTCGGCGTGGGTCGAGACGGCCAGACGTGTTACCGAGGGCATTCGAGAAGGATTGCGCTGCCCGGAAAACAACGATGACCTTCTTGAAGTGGAATGGTTTCCGGGCCCCAGTGGCAGGAGTGGCGAGTACCGAATGCGCTGCCCATCGTGCGGTGCTGAGAACTGGATTCGAGAGGGATGACCCGCTCGGTGGAGATGCCGCAGGCGTCGGCCACCCGGGTCAGGCAGAGGTTGGTGGAGTGGCTGAACAGCCCGGAGATCAGGTTCCGCTCGACTCCGGGCTGCGGGCCTGCTTGCCGGTGGCGTAGGTGAAGCTGTCGAGGTAGCCGGTGCGGTCGTCCAGCTCGATCAGCGGCGACACGATCGGCGCGACCCGGCACGTACCCGTCGCCGGTGCGCAGCTCCCGGTAGTGCCGGTAGGCGCTGCCCCGCCTGGGATCACACCGTCACCCGCCGGCCGCCGGAATCACTCGCGGGCATCCAGCGTGCTGAGGAAGTGTGTGAACGCTTCATTCGCGCGGTCGTGGTCCTCGGTTGCGTCGAGATCCATGAGGAGGCCGCGGATTACGGCCAGGACCAGGGTGGCCAGTTCCGGCCGGTCCATGCTGCGCAGGCCTTCTTCGAGCGGGCCGAGCCAGTCCGTTGTCGCCGCTCGGCGGAAGTCGGGTTGGCGCTTCTGCGCCGCGCTTTCCCGCCACAGTCCGAACATTCGCAGGTACGGCCGGCCCTCGGGGCCGGTCATGAACGCCCAGGCCTGCGCGAGGGTGACGGTGTAGGGCCGGTCGGGATGTACGCGCAGCAAGTCGCCGAATGTGGCTAGCTGGCGTTGCCGCGCACTGTCGAGGATCGCGCCGAGGAGGGCGTCGCGCGTGCCGAAGTGGTAGATCAGCATGCGCGCCGACGTGCCGGTGGCACGGACCAGCGGGTCGAGCCGGTCGGGCAGGCCGTGTTCGAGCGCGTGGTCGGTGCACGCGTCGAGCAGCCGCTGCTTGATCTCGGGCTCCGGTCGTCGTCCCACGAAGCTACTTTTTCACGTAATAACCGCTACGTCTAACGTCGGTGTTCCGTAGCGACGTGGAGGTAGTGATGAGGGTTGTGTTCGTGCACGGGGCGTGCGTCCGGGACGGATCGTGGTGGTGGCACCGCATGTCCGGGCTCCTGCGGGAGCGAGGCGTGTCGAGCGTGAGCCCGGCCCTGCCGAGCTGTGGGGAGACCGGTACGCCCGGCGGTACTGGTGGTCCGGGGTTGGCCGAGGACGTCGACGCGGTGCGTCAGGTGCTGCGGGACAGCGACGAACCGACCGTCGTCGTCGCCCACAGCTACGGCGGGATCGTGACGGCCGAGGCGGCCGCAGGCGTGGCTTCGGTGCGTCACCTGGTGCTGATCTCCAGCTACCTGCCCGAAATCGGGCAGAGTCTCGCGGACTTCGGTGACGGCGCCCCCGCGCCGTTCCTCGACGTCGACCCCGACGCGGGCACGTTCGGGGTTCGCCCCGAACTGCTGGTGAACACGTTCCTGCGGGACTGCGACGCCGACGTCCAGGCCGAAGCAGCGAACCACCTCGCCCGGCAGAGTGTGCGGGTCACCGGCGAAGCGGTCGGGGCGGCCGCCTGGCGGGACGTGCCGACGACGTATCTCGTGTGCGCCCAGGACGCGGGCACGCCGGCCCGGTCGCAACGGGAGTTCGCCCGCAAAGCCGGTCGCGTCGTCGAACTCGACGCGGGGCATCACCCGTTCCTGTCCCGGCCCGCCGCGGTCGGTGACCTGCTGCTGAGCCTGCCGTGAGCGACGACGTCGACTGGCCGGATGGCACGAACCGGTTGCACGGCAAGGAAGATCTCAACACGTTCTGGCTGGACCAATGACGCGCACGCGCACCCACGACGAGCCGCCGGCGTTCACCGCCATGGGCTGACGGCCGATTCGGCCACGGCCACCGCATCCTGGACTCCCGGATCGCGCGGTTGGACATTCGAAGGGTGATGCGGACCTGAACGAAAGTGGTGTCGAGTGCGAACGGCGTAGACTCCGGGTGTCCCGGGGGTGAGACCTGATGACGACCGAATACCGCTGGTCCTTGGTGGTTTTGCTGGTAGTCGTGACGTTGGCCGCCCTGGTGTCGGCGGTGGTGGTGGGCCGGGTCAACCGGGTCGACCCCAGCCGCGAAGATCGCGGCCTCGTGAGCGGGTCAGGTGATCCAGCCCGAATCCTGCGCCACGCGGATGCTGTCCACAAGGGATCGGGTGCGCAGCTTGCTCTGGATCGCGGCCAGGTGGTTGCGGACGGTTCCGGTCGCCAGCCCGAGTGCGGTGGCGACCTCCTTGGGCGGGCTTCCGGCCGCGGCGGCGGTCAGCACCTCGCGTTCCCGCGGGGTCAGCGGACTCTCTCTGGCCGCCCAGGCGGACAGCGTCAGGCTGTTGCTGACGGCTCGGCGGCCGTCTTCGACGGTGTAGATGACATCGTGTAGATGAGCGACGCCTTCGTGCAGGTAGACGACGCCCCGTGGTTTGTGGGAGAGGATCCTCTGGGCGTCGTGACTGGACAAGGACGTCACGAGGAAGATCAGATTGTTGTGTTCGGTCGCCTCGGAAGCCCTGGACTCCTCCTGCCGGCAACGGTGCTGGAGATCGTCTTCCGCGGGGTAGAGGACGAAGACGAGAGAGTCCTCGTCGGCGAGTGCGGCGCGCGCAAGATCGATCTGCTCGAAGTCGAACACCCGGTGCGGGTCGAAGTCGTAGGCCCGGGCGAGCAGCGCGGCGACCGCCGCGCGGTTGATGGTGTCCGGGCCGATGAGAATGGCTTGCTGCATAAGGGCTCACCGCGCTCGGAGTCTGCTGGGGATGTGGTTATTCGATCATGGTGAAGGCACCCTACGTCACCGCACTCGCCTGTGCAGCCACCCGTGAGGGTGAGGTGGGATGGTGCGGGAGGTGCCGCCAGAGCCGGTTCACGCCAGTGACTGCAGTCCCCGCGCAACCGGTGGTGTAGCTCATCGAGCTGGTGGGTATGTCTGTTTTGTCCCGAGCGGATCTCGGGGCACGCACCTGGTAGGTGGCGCCGGATAAATCCCCAGGCCGGCGCCGCCTACCGTATAACGCCCTACACGCCTGCGCTCGGTCGCATCCCGAGCCGTCGCTCAGGGGCGGCTGAGGTCGGCTTCCGCCAGGGCCCGGACCACGTCCGCGCGGCGCTCGGGTGATTCGCGGACCGTGCGGCTCATCTCGACGTGCAGGAAGACCGTGCCGTCCACGGCGGCCGCTTTGCCCTGGACGTTCGTCGTCCCCTCCAGGCCCTTGCAGCGGTCCTCCCAGCCACGGCAGACGGCGAACCCGGCCGCGGTCAGGCGGTCGGCCGCGCGGCGGGCCGCGTCGCCTGCCGGTGTCGCGCCCGAGGAGAGCACGATGTCGGTGCCGGGCTGGTTCTGGTCGTGAAAGCCGTGCAGTTGGACCTGCGTGAGGCCGCGCGCGGCCAGCGTCGTCGCGACGACGTGGAACACGGAGTCCTCTTCGTGGGCGACGTCGGCCTTGCCGTCGTCCGCCTTCCGGTGCGCGCCCGCGATCAGCAGCACCGCGCCGGGCACCCGGCGGAACAGGTCGACGCCGAACAGTTCGGTCCGGAGGTCGAACGACGGGTGCGGCACCTCGACCACCAGCGATGGCGGCGCGGACCGGTCGATCACGTACATCCCCCAGGCCCGTTCGGTGCCGGGCTCGTTCGTCGCGATCGTGTACGGCCGCCCGGTGGCCGGATCGACACCGTTCCGGACGGAAAATCCCAGCTTTTCGAAATCGGCGGTGCCCCGGCGGTCGACGAGCGCGGCGAAACCGCTCGCGGCCGTACGACGTTCGTCGGTTTTCGGTGAGCGGTACTCCTGGTCCGCCGACAGACCGGACGTGAACTTCGTTACCAGGGAATCGAGAGCCGGCTCGGGCGGGGGTGATCCGGGTGGTGATGACTCGTCGTCACCGAGGATCAGCACCACCGTCAAGACCAAGGCCAGCGCAAGGGCCGTGCCCATCACGCTGAGCCACATCCGCGGTCGCCTGATCATCACCCGGAGTGTACTGATCCCACTTTGTGGCCCCGCTTACCTACCGTTTGTCACCCGATGGGCGGAGTTGTAACGTGACCGACTGCTTCGTTGATACCTTCACGTAACCCGAACGGGTTGACGTTCCGCTACCGGCCCCAGTGGCCGGCGACCCGCCGGGTCGCGTATCCGAAAGGGCCTTGGGGGAGCGGTTGAACCGGCCGAAACAGTCCGACGTGCCAGCAGCGCGGTTGCGCGAGCAGATTCCGGAAGCGGGTTTCCCGCGCGGAGCCGGTGTCGCGTCCGCGACCACTTTCGTTCTTCTGCTGCTCATCACCGCTTTCACCGCGCTTTACCTCTCGACCGCCGGGCCGCTTTCCCTGATCCGCGCGACCGACAGTTCCGGGCGCGTTTCCGACGAGGTCGCCGCCGGTCAGCAGCGCACCACCGCCGGTCTCGCGCAGGGCATCGCGACGTCGGTGACGAGCGCCGCCGGCGACCTCCAGGTAGCCAACGGCTCCGGGGTGTTCGACACCGCGGACGACACCGCGCTGCTCACCCGCCTCGGCGAGACGTACGGGGACTGGCGCGGCATCGCCGTCTACGACCCGGTCGCGCAGAAGGTCGTCGCCACCCGCGGCGAACCCGTGCCGGTGCAGAACCTGAGCGGTGTCGCCGTGGCGAACCTCACCGTCCGCCCGGTCGCCCGCGTGGGCGACACACCGCTGGTGCTGACCGCGTTCCCGCTGACCGGCGCCCGTGCCGGGAAACTCCTGGTCGTCTCGACGGCCTTGCGCGGCATCCGCGGCGAGCTGAACGAAGCCACCCAGCAGCAGATCCGGCTGGTCACCGCCGACGGCGCCGCCCTCTACACCCGCGGCACCGACGTGCCCGCGACCGACCGCGCCGCCCAGGACCTGTTCGCCCGTGCCGCGACCGCGGCCGCCGCCGCGCAGACCGGTGTCCTCACCGGCGACGCCGCGGCCGACCCGGCCAAGCCGGGGCCGCGGGTCGCGCCGGTCGTCTCGTACGCGCCGGTCACGCCGTCCGGGATCGGCGGCAGCCTCGGCCTGTCGGTCGTCTCGTTCAGCCGGGTCCCGGTGGAGGCGGTGCCGGCCCGCTGGCCCGGCCTGATCCCCGCGGCCGCGTTGTTCGCGCTGGCCGTCCTGGGTTTCGTGCTGCTCCGGCGGACGATCGTCGCGCCGATCCGCCGGCTGCGCACCGACGCGCTCGCCGTCGCGGCCGGCGTGCTCGACGAACCGGTCCGGCAGTCGCGCATCCGCGAGGTGAACCGGGTGACCGGCGCCGTCGAGCGGTTCCGCGCGAAGCTGCGCCGCCGCAAGCCCGCCGCGAAGGTCCGCGCGTTCCTGTCGGCCCAGCTCGTCCTGGCGCTGGTCACCCTGGCGCTGCTCGGCTGGTCGGGCGCGGTCGCCGCCACCCTCGGGCGCCAGTCCGCCCAGGTCTCGCCGACGATGCTCAGCGAGCACGGTCTCCGCGTCACGCGTTCGGCCGACACGCTGCGCCGCAGCCTCGCCGAAGGCCTGGCCGATCTGCAGTCCGTCGCGCGGCTCGGCCAGGGCAAGCAGCCGGACCAGCTGCGCGGCATGCTCGACCAGCTCACCGGCGACGGAAGCCGGTTCCGCAGCGTCTACGTCGCCGACGCCCAGGGCGCGGCGGTGCAGCAGACCGGGCGGGAATCGCTGCGCGACCCCGGGAAGCTGCCCGACGGCGAGGGCCTGCGCCAGGGCAACACCAGCGGGCGCGTCCCGGTCGTCTACGCCTTCACGCCGCTGCCGGGCTCGAAGAACGTCCTGGTCGGCGAGTACGACGTGCCGCGGATGGCCGAGCTGCTCGGCACCGCGGGCGGGCGCGTCCGGGTCGTCGACGAGGGCAAGCGCACCATCGCCGACACCGAGGGCTACCTCGCGTTCAGCACGCTCACCGACCCGGCGCTGATCGAGAACGTCGACGCGGCCCAAGCGGGCAAGGAGGCCCGCGAGACGACTCCGGCGGCGCTGGTCGCGGCGCAGCGGCTGGCGGACAAGGGCCAGGCGGCCGCGCTGAAGTGGGTGGTCGTCGCCGAGCAGCCGATCGAGTCGCTGGGCGTCGCGGACAACACCGTCCGCTCGGGCGCCCGGGTCGCCGCGCTGCTCACCGCCGTCGTGGCGCTGATCCTGTTCGCCTGGCACTTCCTGCTCGTCCTGCGCCCGCTGCGCCGGATCGGCGAGGAGGCCGAGCGGATCGCCGGTGGCGTCACCGGCGCCGTCGTCTACCCGCAGCGCCAGGACGAGATCGGCACGATCGCCTCGTGCGTCGAGATCTGCCGGCAGGCCTTGACGGACGGCCGCGACCGCCTGGGCGAGGTCCGCCGCCCGGTGGGCGCGGCGACCGACGAGACGGAGCTGCTCCAGCGCGTCGAGGACGAGCCGGAACCCGAGGCACCACGCGACCGTCCCGCAGCGCGGCGGGTGCAGGCGGACCGCGACGGCGAGCGCCGGGAACCGGCCGGAGCGGGCCGCACGGCGCAGAAGCCCGCGCACCGGTCCACGACGACGCCGAAGAACCCGGCCGAGCGCCGCGAACCGGCGAAGCGGCCCGCGGAACAGCCCGTCGCCCAGCGGAAGCCGTCGGAACCCCCGGCAAGCCAAGGGAATCCGGCGCCACGGCCCACCGGGCAGCCGAAGCCCGGCGAGCGGCCCCGGCCGCAGACTCCGCCGCGGCTGCCCGCCCGCAGTGCCGAGGAGCAGGCCAAGAGCGACTACCTGAGCTGGCTGGACGGGGCCGGGGTCTGACGTGACGTTCCTCTACGCCGTGCTGGTACTGGCATCGGCGGCGATGCTGGCCGCCGGGATCGCCGAGCAGCGGCAGCACTACCGGCACCTGCACAGCATCCCGACCCGGGTGCTGGTCAACGGCATCCGCGGCAAGTCGTCCATCACCCGGCTCTGCGCCGGCGCGCTGCGCGGTGGTGGCCTGGTCACGACCGCGAAGACCACCGGCACCGCGGCCCGCTTCATCCACCCCGACGGCAGCGAGGAGCCGGTCTACCGCAAGTTCGGCATCGCCAACGTCGTCGAGCAGATCGGCATCGTGCGCCGCGCCGCCGCCTACCGGCCGGACGCGCTGGTCATCGAGTGCATGGCCGTCATGCCGGACCTGCAGGAGATCAACCAGAGCAAGCTGATCCGCTCCACCATCGGCGTCCTGTGCAACGTCCGCGAAGACCATCTCGCCGAAATGGGACCGACCCTCGACGACGTCGCGCGGTCGCTCTCGCGGTCGATGCCGGTCGGCGGGATCTGCCTGACCGCGGAGAAGGACCGGCTGCACATCCTCCAGGAGGAAGCCGCGAAGCGGGACTGCGAACTCATCGCCGTCGACCCCGAAACCGTCTCCGACGCCGAGATGCGCGGCTTCAGCTGGATCACCTTCAAGGAGAACGTCGCGATCGCCTTGGCCGTCGCGGATCTGCTCAAGGTCAACCGGCAGCTGGCCCTGCAGGGCATGTGGGACGCGCCGCCGGACCCGGGTGTGCTGCAGGTCCACCAGTACCGCGCCGGCCGTCGCCACCTGCGCTTCGCGAACGTCTTCGCCGCGAACGACCCCGAATCGACCTTGATGAACATCGCCCAGCTGCGCAGCCAGGGCGCGATCGACGATCCGCTGCACGTGATCATCAACTGCCGCCCGGACCGCGTCGAACGCAACGGCCAGATGGGCGCGCTCATCCCGAAGATCGCCCCGGAACGCGTGGTGCTGATCGGCGAGCCGACGCGCAGCGCCCGCGCCGCGATCCCGCCCGAGTGGCACGACCGCGTCGTCGACCTCGGGGGATCGCGCACGCCGCGGGAGCTGCTGCGCGGGATCGTGGCCGGCGTCGAGCGGAGCGCGTCGCTGATCGCCATCGGCAACATCCACGGCCAAGGGGAACTGCTCATCGAAGAACTCGCGAAACTGGAACCGGTCGCCTGATGCTCACCACGTCCCTCGCCCCCGAGATCGCCACCATCGGGCTCGCCATCGGCCTGCTGCTGTCGCTGGTCTGCTACCTGACGACCAACCTGTCGCCCGGCGGCATGATCACGCCCGGCTGGATCGCGCTGACCATGGTCGAGGACTACCGGCGCGCGGCCATCATCGTGCTCATGACGGCGCTGACCTTCGGCGGGACGAAAGCGTTGCAGCGCGTGGTGATCCTCTACGGCAAGCGGCTGTTCGCCGCGGTCGTGCTGCTCGGCGTCGTGCTGCAGACGACGTTGCTGCTCTTCCTGCAGGCCGACTTCCCGCTGCTGTTCGTGCACCAGACGCTCGGGTTCGTCGTGCCCGGCCTGGTCGCCTACCAGCTGGTGCGGCAGAAGCCGGTGGCCACGATGCTCGCCACCGGCGGGGTCAGCCTGGCCAGTTACGCGATCCTGATCAGCGGCGTGCTGGTCGGGCTGGTCCCGACGGTGTGAGGTGAGCATGCGCAAGGCGGTCCGGATCGGTGTCCTCGCTGCGGTCATCGCCGTCTCCGGCGCGGCCGCGGTGTACGTCGCGACGCAGGACGGGCGGGGGATCACGGCCGTCTCCGCCGCCCCGACCGGCGCCGCGGTCGCCGGCGGGTACCGCTACGAGCGGCAAGAGCACCCGTCGCGCACGATCGTGCGCGACGCGGCGGGCGCGCAGCTCGCGTCCTTCACCGACGGCTCCCGCACAGTCATGCTGACCGGCCGGTTGCGGACCTTCACCGAGCCGAAGTTCACCACGGCCGGCATCACGACGACCGCCTGGGTCCGGCTCGCCCCGCAAGCGTGGCGGGCCGGGGCGGAACAGGAGCGGTGGTTCACCGACTGGCTGCCGAAGGCCGTCGGCGACACCGGGCCGGACGTGCTGGCCGTCGCGTTGCAGTACACCGACGGCGCGGCCGATCTGGTGGCGAAGAAGCTGCGGATCGCCGGGGACGCCGGCTTCGGCCCGGACAGCGCCGAAGGCCGGCTGGAGAAGTCGGACTTCTACGACTACCTCGGCATCGGCTGGGACTTTCCGGACGGCACCCACGAGAAAGCCGAACCGGCCCGCGCCCGCTCGCTGGACTGTTCCGGCTTCGTGCGGATGGTCTACGGCTACCGCTCGGGCTACCCGCTGCTCGGCACCAACGTGCGGGGGCCAGGCCTGCCGCGGCGCGCGTGGGCGCTGTCCGAGCTGGGCCCGGGCACCTCGCTCATCCGCGACGAGAAGCGCCAGGTGACGGACTTCAGCGCCCTGCAGCCGGGCGACCTGCTGTTCTTCAACCTCGAGCCGCAGCTCGGCACGCAGGTCTCGCACACGGGCATCTACCTGGGCCGCGACAGCGACGGCCACCACCGCGTGCTCTCCAGCCGCAAGGTCGCCAACGGCCCGACTTTCGGCGACGCGGGCGGGGTGTCCCTGATCGACGGCTCGGGGACGTACGCGAAGGCGTTCCGCGCGGCCAAGCGGCTCTGACCCGGTGCGTCCTAGACCCGCTGTCCGACCGGCTCCCGCGCCCCGGTCCGCTCGGCGCCGATGCCGGCCGCGACGACGAACAGCACTCCCGCTCCGGCACTCGCGTCGGGCACCTGGTGCAGCACGATGAGGCCGATCACCAGGGCGATGGCCGGTTCCAGGCTCATGAGCGTGCCGAACGCCGAGGTGGTCAGCCGCCGCAGGGCGAGCATCTCCAGGCTGAACGGGATCACCGGGAGCAGCACCGCGAGCCCGAGCCCGGCGAACAGCAACGGCCACGTCACCTGCTCGACCACCCGGGGCCCGGAGACGAGCGTCGCCACGATCGCGGCGACCGGCATCGACACGGCGAGCCCGCGCACGCCGGTCACCTCGTCGCCGACCCGCTGCGTCAGCAGGATGTACGCCGCCCAGCACAGCGCGGCCGCGAGCGCGTAGCCGACGCCGAGGAGGTCGGCGCCGCCGTGCCACGGTTCGGTCAGCAGCACCACACCGAGCGCGGCGAGCACGGGCCACGGCTTCTTGCCGCCACCGCCGCGCGCGACCGCGACGGCGAGCGGGCCGAGGAACTCCAGCGCGCTCGCCGTGCCGAGGGGCAGGCGGGCCACGGCCTGCATGAACAGCATGGTCATCCCCGCGGTGACCACGCCGAGCGCGCAGCAGGCCACGAAGGCGCTCCGCCGGAACCGCGACGGCCTGGGCCGGATCACGACCAGGAACAGCACGCCGGCCCAGGCCAGGCGCAGCCAGGCGGCCGCCTCCGGGCCGATGCGGCCGAGGAGGCCGACGTACAGGGCCAAGCCGGTCTGGACGCACAGCATGGCGAGGACCGCGAGGATCGCTCCGGTACGGGTGGGGGAGAGCACCCGCCCAGGAAAGCTCACGGCCACCGTTCGTGTCCACGTGTCGATCACGTACTCACCGTTCGGGAATCATGGACAATCGCGGGATGGACACCCGCAGGCTGCAGTTCCTCTTCGAGTTGTCCCGCCGCGGCTCGATGCGCGCGGTCGCGGACGCGCTCGGCACCACGACGTCCACGGTTTCGCAGCAGATCGCCGTGCTGGCGCGGGAAACCGGCGTGCCGCTGCTCGAACCGGACGGCCGTCGCGTGCGGCTCACCCCGGCGGGGGTGCGCCTGGCCGAGCACGCGGTGACGATCCTCGCCGCGGTCGAAGCCGCGCGCGCCGACCTCGACCCCCAGGCCGAACCGGCCGGCACCGTGCGGGTCGGCGGGTTTCTCACGGCCGTCCGGCGGTCGGTGCTCCCGGTGGCGGCCGCGCTCGCCGAGCACCACCCGCGGGTGCGGTTGCGGATCAGCGAGTACGAGCCGCACGAGGCGGTCGCCGCGCTGCTGGCCGACGAAGTCGACCTCGCCCTCACCTACGACTTCGACCTCGCCCCGGCCGCCACCGACCCGGCGGTCACCGCGAGTCCACTGTGGACGACGAGGTGGAGCCTGGCCGTCCCGGCGGCCGACGCGCACCGCGTGCACGGCGCCGGCACGGTCGCGGTGTTCACGGCGTTCCGCGACCACGGCTGGATCGTCAACTCCCGCAACTTCGCCGACGAAGACGTGATCCGCCGGCTGGCGTCCACCGCGCGGTTCACCCCGGACGTCACGCACCGGGCGGACAACCTGGACCTCGTCGAAGACCTCATCGCGACCGGCCCGGCGCCCGCGGTCGGCCTGGTGCCGGCGACGCGCGCCGCGAGGCCGGGGGTCGCGCTGCTCCCGCTGGCCGGGCCGGAGGTGCGGCAGCGGGCCTTCGCCTGCATCCGTCGCGGCCGGGAGGCGTGGCCACCGCTGGCGCTGGTGCTCGGGCTCCTGACCCGGTGACACCGTCCGCCGAGATCTGCTGCGGTCGGACTGGTCGGCTCTGTCGGTCGAGGTCCCTGACCGGCTGGGCCGTGACTGGAGCGAAGGGGGTGGCTTCAGGCGGGCCGGGCCGGTGGGGTGGGCGCGGAGAGGGCGCGTAGGTCGTCGAAGGCTCGGGAGAGGCACTTGTCCAGGCTCTGCGCGGGGTCGTCGACCCAGGACTGGACCGCGTGCTGGTAGGCGGCCCAGCCGGTTCGCGCGGCCAGGTCGGCCGGCCCGTCGCCGACACCACGCTGCCGCAGCGCCTCCGCGACGGCGTCCGTGAGCCACGCGTGCTTGGCCAGCTCCCGCTCGCGGAGGGCCGGGGTCACCGCGATGATCTTCCACCGCGGTTCGGCGAACGGGCGGTTGTTCTCCAGGTTCCGCGCGGATTTCCGGAAGGCGCACAACAGGGCGTCGAACGGTTCGAGGTTCCCGGGTGCGTCGGCGATCGCCTGCATCAGCGTCACGCGCAGGTCGGCCTCGCCGTCGAAGAGCACCTCGCGCTTGTCCGGGAAGTGCCGGAAGAAGGTGCGCTCGTTGACTTCGGCCCTGGCGGCGATCTCCGCCGCCGTGGTCCCGTCGAACCCGCGTTCCTGGTACAGCTCCAAAGCCGCCTGCTGAAGGCGGCGGCGCGCGTCTGCTCCGCTACGTGGCACCTCCCGAGACTACCGCAGTTGTGTCAGTGACTGGCGTCACGTTGCGCCAGCGGCTGGCGCTACGCGTAGAGTCACTCACTGGCGCTAAGAAGTGCCAGTGAGTGGCATTACGAGGAGTGTTCCATGCGTGTCTTCGTCACCGGTGGTACCGGCCAGACCGGCCCCACCGTCGTCGCCGAGCTGGTCGCGGCCGGTCACACCGTGCTCGGCCTGGCCCGTTCGGACCGCGCCGCCGCCCGGCTGGCGTCGCTGGGCGCCACACCGCATCGCGGCGACCTGGACGACCTCGACAGCCTGCGTCGCGGCGCCGAGAACGCCGACGGCGTCCTGCACATGGGCTACGGCGGCGACTTCGCCGATCCGGCCGACCTGATCCGCCGCGACCGCGCCGCGATCGAGGCGCTCGGCCGGCCGCTGGCGGGGTCCGGCAAGCCGTTCGTCAGCACGTCGGGCACGCTGGTGACGGTGGCGGGCCGGGTCAGTACCGAGCAGGACCCGCCGGATCCGGCGTCCGTCGCGGCCTTCCGCATCGCGGGCGAGCAGGCTTGCCTGGCCTTCGCGGATCGAGGGGTGCGAGCCAGTGTCGTGCGCCTCGCCCCGACCGTGCACGGGCCGGGTGACCACGGGTTCATCCCGGCGCTCATCGCCGCCGCGCGTCGGACGGGCCTCTCGGCCTACATCGGCGACGGCGCCAACCGCTGGCCGGCGATCCACCGAGCCGACGCGGCCGTCCTGTTCCGGCTGGCACTGGAGAAAGCCCCGGCCGGCGCGGTGCTGCACGGCGCGGGTGAAAGCGCTGTCACGATCAGGAGCGTCGCCGAGCGGATCGCGCGGAAGCTCGACGTCCCCGCGGCGTCGCTGACCCTCGAGCAGGCTGCCGGGCACCTGGGAAACCCGTTCCTGGCCCGGTTCTTCTCCCTCGACGTGCCGGTGTCCAGCGAGCACACCCGGGCGCTCCTGGGCTGGACGCCGAAACACGCGACGTTGATCGAGGACCTCGAGACCGGTGACTACTTCACGCCGGAGGCCAGCATCCGCGCCGAAGAGATCTGGTCGCCGCAACCTTGAAAGGAAGCTCGAGCTTTCCCGGAGCCGTGCAACACGAGGTATCCGAGCCGGCGTCTAGGGGAGGGGGTCGCCGCCGACGATGCGGTGCAACGCGGCGACGTGCCCGCGGTAGGCGGATCGCCCGGTTTTGGTGAGGTGGAGCCAAACCCGCTGCCGGGTGTCGCGCACGGCGCGCCGCTGCGTGACGTAGCCGGCTTCGGCGAGCACCGCGATGTGCTTGCTGAGGGCGGACTTGCTGATGTCCAGCAGGGTCAGCAAAGCGCCGAACTCGATCTCGCGGACGGGCTCCAGTGCCGCGCAGATCCGCAACCGGACCGGCGCGTGGATCAGGTGGTCGAACCCGTCGTCGGTGACCGGCTCGGTGTCCTGGTGCGACGAGCTCACCGGCGACCGGCCCGGGCGGTGAACGTCAGTCCGACGCCGGCGAACAGCCCGAACACCAGGACCGCGGCCACGATCGACGACCAGGGTGACCACCAGTCCGCCCGCTGCGCGACCGCGTCCGCGAGGATCACCACAGCCGCCGGCCCGTACAGCGCGAGCACTTCACGCGCGGTCATCGCGCTGCGGACCCAGCCCTCGCAGACACCGCGTCGCCGCCCCGCGAGGTGCGCCACCTTGACCAGCCCGGACGCGACCACCGCCACGACCGCCAGCCCCCACCAGTCGGGCAGCAGAACGGCCGCCGTCACCGCGCTCAGGCCGGCCCCGGTCACCAGCCAGTACCACGCCGGATACCCGCTCCACGCCACCCGCGCCCGGCTGCGCCGCACCTCCGCCAGCGCGGCCGACGCGTCCGGCGCGTCCGGCGCGTTGATGGATCCGTTGGTTTCCATGGTGGCAACTGTAGAGTTTCCGATGTGGAAACACAAGGCGGGTCGGTCAGGACGTCCGGTAGGTCCGCGCGGCGTTGTCGTGGAAGACGGCGTCGACGGCCGTGGCGGGGTGGGCGGCGAGCGCGTCGTGGACCACGTCCAGCCACGCCTCGTGGTCCGTGGCCAGGGTCATGACGGGCCAGTCGCTGCCGTAGAGGCACCGGCCGGGGCCGAACGTGTCCAGGGCTTCGCGCACCGCGTCGACCACGACCGGGCGCGCGGTGCCCGGCGTGGTCTCGGTGGCCAGGCCGGACAGCTTGCAGCGGACGCCGGCGTGCCGGGCCAGCCGGCGCAGATCGCGGCGCCACCGTTCGTACCCGGGGCCGCCCGGCGACGGCTTGCCGAGGTGGTCCAGGACGATCGTGGTCCCGGGGCAGGCGGCCGCCAGTTCGGTCAGCTCCGGCAGCTGGTGCGCGCGGACGCAGGCGTCGAACGGCATCCCCGCCTCGCCGAGGAGCCGCACGCCCGCCCGGAACCCGCTGGAGAGAAGGAAACCGGGCGCCTCGTCCTGCACGTTGCGCCGGACCCCGGCCACGAACGGGTCAGCGCCGTACCCGGCGACGAACCGCCTCGTCGCCGCCGGGCTTTCGACGTCGACGTGCGCGACGATGCCGCGGATCCAGGGCTGCCGCCGCGCTTGTTCCCGCAGCCACACGATCTCGCCGGCGGCGTCCGCGGGCACCCTTCCCGCCTCGACGACGATGACGTCGCTCCGCGGACGTCCCGGGAAGTCGGCGGGGGTGAACGGCCGGTCCAGCTCCGCGATGCCGTCGAGCCAGGGGTAGCGCAGCCGTCCCGGATCCCAGAAGTGCACGTGCGCGTCGAGGACCCCGGTCACGCGGCGGGCTCGTCGAACGGCGTGGCGTAGGACGGCGGACGGGCGCGCAGGGCGAGCCGCAGCGTCAGCCGGACGCGGGTGGACCGGGGCAGCTCCACCCGCAGCCAAGGCCCGCCGACGTTGATCGACGCGGACGTCACCGCCGGCTCGCGGTGGCCGTAGTCGTAGAGATCGCCGATCCACGACGGGTCCTCGCAGACGCTGTAGCGCGCGACGTCGATGTGGTGCTCGGCGAACGCCCCGGCCTGCACGATCACCGACCGCGGCTCTTCCGGGTCGAGGTTGACCAGGTCGAGCACGGTCGCGTCCGGGTCGATGCCCGAAACCAGGGCCGACACCGACGGCGGCAGGCCCGGGCGCCGCGCCCGCGCGTCGTAGTAGCGCACGCGGGCCTGCTGCAGGCCACCGTTGTAGACGACCTGCGGGGCGCCCCAGGTGAGCTGGACCAGGGCCTCGGTGACCACCGGGTTGGACTGCTGCCACAGGTGGATGTCGGCTTCGGGGACGTCGCGGTCGCGGTGGCGCTCCATGCGGGTCAGCCGGTGGCGCACCTGGGCCTGCGCCGCGGCCAGGATCCGCTCCGGGTAGCCGGGGTCGTCGCCGTCGAGGTAGGCGAACCAGGGCTCTTCGTGACCGGCCTCTTCCTTGCTGCGGAAGGGCCGCACGGTCCGCCAGTCGTACCCGCTCGCGGCCCGCAGCCGGTCGAGGCGGTCCCGGTCCGCCGCCGAGGCGGAGTGGTGCCACAGCGCCATCGGGACGCCCAGCAGCATCGGGTTGTAGTCGAACCAGCCCCGGTCGTCGTGGCGGAAGGGAACGTGCAGCGTGGGCGTGTGCACGTCCTCGCGCAGCTGGACCGACCACTTGGAGCCGAGGCTGGAGTCCGCTTCCGTGAAGGCCATCACCTTGCCGTGGGCGATGATCTCGTCCAGGGCCGGGCGGACCAGGTCGGTGAACGTCTCGTCGCCCGTGGCGAGCGCGGCCGCCAGCGCGGCGACGACGGCGGCGTGCCCGACGCTGTACCAGCCGTGCGGCCACGACCAGCCGTAGTGCCCGCCGTACCAGCGGCCGTCCAGCAGCCCGCCCACCGTGCCGTCGGGCGCGACGTTGTCGGGCAGGATGCCACCGTTGGCGGCCGCGCGCTCCCGCCAGGCACCGACGTACTCGGCGAGCCAGTCGCGGTAGCGCTCCTCGCCTGACAGCAGCAGGGCGTTGAGGACGAGCCCGGACGCCGCCAGGTTGACGGCGGTGTCGCCCGTGCCCATCCGCCGGTGCATCTGCTCGCCCAGCGCGGCGTCGTCCGGTGGCAGCCACTCCAGCGGGAAGCCGTACGTCATGGCCTCTCTCGGGAGCCACGGGTAGGCGTTGCCGTCGAAGAGCCCTTCGCGCGCCGGGTCGCTCCCGTTGTGGGGACGCCGGATGACGCGGTGAACGGGATCGTAGTTGCCGTGCGCGGGATCGACGTAGAGCTCCGCGAACCGCAGCGCCCGCTCCCGCCACCGCGCCGGCGCGGCCATGGACAGGAAGTACAGCAGCAGCAGGCTTTCGCCTTGGTGGAACCAGTCGTAGCCGCGTTCGTACTCGTCGTGCAGCATGCCCAGCTCGGTCAGCTGCCGGGTGACGCCCTCCCAGTGGTGCTCGGACTCGGCGAGCAGGTCGTCGGCGCCGCCGAGCAGGTAGAGCTGGGGCCAGTTGAAGAACGTCTCGTAGAAGTCGTCCACGCCGTCGCGGGTGGTGAGCCCGCCCGCGTACCGCAGCCGGCCGTCCGGGCCGGTGAAGTCACGGGCGAACCGCCGCCAGGCCCGGTCGAGCAGGGCGAACAGCTCGCGCTGCGCGATCGCCCAGCCCGGCGGTTCGAGCAGGGGTACCGAGGCCGTGATGACGGGAGGCATCAGAGTTCTCCATGGTGGTCACTCCTTGGTCGCGCCGGCGAGCATCCCGGCGACCAGGAAACGTTGGGAGAAGAGGAAGACGACGAGCACCGGGGTGATCGCGAGCAGGGTGGCCAGCGCGAGTTCCGGGCGCTCGACCGCCGCGGTGCCGGCGGTCGGGTTGAACTGCGGGACGGCGTCGAGCAGGGTGCCCAGGCCGACCTGGACGGGGAACTGGTCGCTCTCCGGGAGCAGGACGTAGGGCAGGAAGTAGTTGGTCCAGTTGGCGACGAAGCTGAAGAACCCGACGAGGGCGACGACCGGGGCGGCCAGGGGCAGGGCGATGTGCCGGAACACGCCGAACTGCGAGCAGCCGTCGAGCCGTGCGGCGTCGATCAGGTCGCGCGGGAGCGCGGTGGAGAAGTAGATGTAGGTCAGGTACACGCCGAACGGGTAGAACGAGTACGGCAGGATGATCGACCACATCGACCCGATCAGGTGGACGGCGTTGACCTCGAGGAACAACGGGACCACCAGCGTCGCGTTCGGCATCAGCATCACCACCAGCGTCGCGACGAGCAGCGTCCGCCGGCCGCGGAACTCGGTCATCGCGAGGGCGTAGCCGGCCGGGATCGCCACGCACAGCGTGATCGCGAGCGCGGTGAACGAGTAGCGCGCGGAGTTGCCCAGCCACCGGAAGATCGCGTTGTCCCCGAAGGTGGTCAGCGCGGTCCAGTTGTCCCCGAGCGCGCCCCACGAGCCGAACGACAGCGGGCCGCCGTGCACGAGCTGGTCGTCGGTCTTGGTCGCGGCCAGCAGCAGCCACAGCACCGGAAGCACGAAGAAGACCACGAACAACGCGAGCACCAGCACCGCAAGCGGGTTGGGCAGCTTCCGGCGGGGGCTAGTCGGCATCGAAGAACCCCGATCGGGCGACGAACACGCCGGCGACGACCACCCCGATCACCAGCAGCTCCACCGAGATGGCCGCGGCCGTGTTCACGTTGTTGTTCTGGAACGCGAAGTCGTAGGAGAGCTGGTTGAGCGAGTAGTCGCGGCCGGCGACCCCGACGCTCGCCTGCGCGAGCAGCTGCGGTTCGACGAACAGCTGCGTCCCGCCGGCGAAGGCGAGGATCACCATGTAGACGATCCACTTGCGCAGCAACGGGATCTGGATGCGCCACGCGGTCTGCCACGCGCCCGCGCCGTCGATCCGCGCCGCTTCCAGCAGGTCGGCGGAGATGTTGTTCAGCGCGCCGTGCATCACGACGATCCAGCCGCCCGCCCCGGTCCAGAAGGCGATCACGGTGAACAGGACCGCCAGGTGCCCGGGCGCGACGACCTCGCCGAAGGTGCCGAACCCGAACGCCCGCAGCAGGAAGCTCACCGGGCTCACCGACGGGTCCAGCATGAACAGCCAGACCAGCACCCCGGCCGCCCCGGCCAGCGCGCCGGGGACGTAGTAGAGGAAACGCAGGGTGGTGCCGGCCGCCCGGGACGTGAGGCGGTGCAGCAGCAGGGCCAGCCCGACGACGAACACCACCAGCGAAACCAGCCAGAACAGCAGGTAGAGCGCCACGTGCCCGACGGCGTCGAGGTACCGGAAGTCGGCGGCGGCCTCGACGAAGTTCGCCAGGCCGGCGAAGCGGTCGCCCGCGTCGGTGAACGCGAAGTAGATCGCGTACACCGTGGGCACGACGCCGAACGCGACCAGCAGGACGACGTAGGCGGCGACGAAGAGGTGGCCGGCCCGGCCCGGCCAGAGCGTCCGCCGCCTGGCCGGCCGGGCGGCCGTGCTCACTGGGCGACCTCGTACCCGTTGGACTTCGCGTAGTCGGTGATCGCCTTCTGCCAGGCGGGCAGCAGGGAGACGATCGTCTTGCCGGCGGTCTGGCCGGTGGTGACGGTCGCGGCCCAGATCGCCTCCTGGCTGAACTGCCCGTAGCCCCAGCCCGGCCACACCTGCGCGGCGGCCGCCTGCAGCGGCGCGGTGATGTCGCCGGCGTAGTACCCGCTGGCCGTCTGCTTCGCCAGCCACGCCTTCGCCGCGCCCGTGTTCGCCGGGTAGCCCGGCGCGACCTGGCCCTGGTAGTCGGGGGCGGTGGTCACCCAGGTGAGGAAGTCGGTGGCGTCCTTGAGGTTGGCGCTGTGGGCGGACAGCAGCCAGGTGCCCCCGCCGACGTTGCCGACCGACGGGGCGGTTTCGCCGGCCCACTGCGGCATCGGCGCGACGCCGATCTGCCCCTTGGGCGTCTTCAACGACTCCTGGAAGATCGATCCGCCGAACCAGGACGGCCCCGGCAGCATGAGGATCTTGTCGCCGGAGTTCTTGTCGAAGTCCGAGCTGAACACGCTGCTGGTGGACATCGTGCGGTTCGCGACGAGGGTGTCGAGCAGCGTCGCCATCCGGGTGCAGGCCGGGCTGGTGGTGTTGACCTTCACCGCCTTGGGGCCGGTGATCTCGTTGGCGCCGCACTTGCCGGCCCACAGGTAGATCTCCGGGGTGAAGTTGTCCCCGGCCGTGCCGACCAGGTAGCCGGGGTGCTCGGTGGCGACGCGCTGACCCAGCGCCTGGTACTCCTCCCAGGTCTGGGGCACCTGGTAGTTCCACTGCCGCATCAGCGAAGCGTTGTACCAGAGCACGGTCTGGGCGAGGTCGTTGCGCAGGCAGTAGAGCGTGCCGTCCACGGTGCACGGGGCGTTGGCGCCGGGGGCCCAGCCGCTCAGCGTCGCGTCGGGGATCTGCCCCTTGTTCAACGGCGCGGTGAAGCCGGCCGGCACCGCCCAGGAGGTCTCGTTGTTCTGGGTGCTGAATACGACGTCCGGCCAGCCGCCGCGGGTGCGGTTGAACAGGCTCACCTTGGTCTGCAGGTAGTTGGAGCCGTTGGCGTCGCCGTCGTAGGTGACGATGTTCAGCTTCACCGCCGGGTGCTGCTTCTGGTACAGCTGCGCGGCGGGCAGGCGCGTCGCGTCGACCCACACGGTGAGCGGCCCGCCGGTCTGCTCGGCGGGCCGGAACTCGGTCGGGGCGCCGGCGCCGCTGCCGCCGTTCCCGCACGCCGTGACCGCGGCGAGGACGGCCGCGACGCCGAGCACCAGTCCCGCGGACCGTCGGCGGCGCTGAGCTGGTCTTCTGGCTCCGGAGGCTGGGGCTGTCATGAGCTACTCCACTCCATCGTGGTGCCCGCAGGTCTGCTTGATCAGGCAACGACGTCCGGCTATGTGTCCGACACATCTCGCGTTGCTGGGCGTGGCGTCCATGAGAGTCCGTCGGATGTCCGTAGTCAAGAGGTTACGAACGGAAAAATGTGTACTACTTATCTGTGGAGCATCGCTCCGAATGTATGCTTCATGCTCACGACGAGGTGGAGGAGCGAGTGGTGGACGGCGGGCCCGCATCGATCGACCCTTCTCCGGCCCGTGACGACCCGCCGGAGAACCGGTCGCCGACGTCGTACCGGCCCGGCTACGAGCTCGTCGCCGAGCGGATCCTCCGGCTCATCACCGAGCTGCGGCTGCGGCCGGGCGATCGCATGCCCACCGAGAACGAGCTGGCGGCGCAGCTGGGCAGCTCGCGCACCGTGGTGCGCGAGGCGGTGAAGATCCTGTCGGCGATCGGCCGGGTGCGCGCGCAGAAGGGGCGGGGCCTCTACGTCGCCGACGACGCGGGGATGCTCGGCTCCGCGCACTGGGGCAACCTGTTCCTGCCGACGGATCTCGAGCACATCTACATGCTGTTCGAGTTCCGCCGGGTCCAGGAGATGACCGCCGGGCGGCTGGCGGCGACCCGGGCCACGCCGGGGGAGCTGCGGGTGATCGAGGCGGCGGCGGAAACCTGCCGGCAGGGCCACCTGACCGGCGAGGCGGCGTTGTTCGACCGCGGTGACGACGAGTTCCACCTCGGTGTCGCGGCCGCGTCCCACAACCAGTTCCTGCTGGCCGCCGTGCGCGAGGTGCGGCGGCTGCAACACCAGTCCAGCACGATCGGCCTGCACGGCACGGTCGGCGGCCACGCGGCGGAGGCGGTCGAGGAGCACGCGGCGATCTACCAGGCGATCCGCGACGGCGACCCGGAAGCGGCCGCGCACGCCGCCGCGGTCCACCTGGACAACACCCTGGAGGACTACCGCCGCGAGATCCAGCGGCGGGTCTTCGGCTGATCCGCCCGCGACTGCAACGGATCGCGCGTGAGGCGGCGTCTTGAAGGGTGTGCAGTTCGAAGAGTTCTCCCGTGAGCAACTGCCCGGCCTGGTGCGGTTCGCCGCCGTGCTGACCGGCGACCGTGATCTGGCCCAGGACGTGGTGCAGGACGCGCTCGTGCGCGCGCACCAGGGCTGGCGGCAGGTCGCGGCGGCGGACCGGCCCGAGCTGTACATGCGCAAGATCGTCGTCAACGGCTACCTCTCGTGGCGGCGCCGCTGGTACCAGCGGTCCGTGCGCCCCACCGCCGACACCACTCGCTTCCGCGAGCCGGCCGTGCCCGATCCGGCGTGGCGGATCGCCGACGCCGACCAGCTCGCCGGGCCGCTCGCCCGGCTGACCCGCGCCCAGCGGGCGGCGATCGTGCTGCGCTTCTACGAGGACCGCGACGACGGCGAGATCGCCGCGGTGCTCGGCTGCGCGCCCGCGACGGTGCGCAGCCACGTCTCGCGCGGCCTCAGCGCGCTGCGCGTCCAGCTCAACGAAGGCAAGGAGACCGTGTGATGACCGACCTCGACGAGCTGCGCCGCGCGCTGCGCGCCCAGGAGTCCCTGGCGCCCGATCCCGACGCCGTGCTCGCCGTCGCCACCCGCCGGATCCGGCGGCGCCGCACGACCGGCGTCGCCGCCGTGACGCTCACGGTGGCCGCCCTCGGCGCGGGGGCCGTCGGCCTGCTGGATCGCGGTACCGCGGTGGTGCCGCCGGCCACGCTCGCGAGCCCGCCGTCCGCCACGGTGACGCAGCCGGCGGCCGCCGGGAAGGTGCCCCCGGCCGCGCCGGCGATCAGCCTCGAGGACAGTTCCTGGGACTTGACGATGTGGTCGGTCCAGCCGCCCGTCGAGACCCTGCACTACGCGCAGAACCACGGCTACGCGTTCACGATCGAGTCCCGTGGCGGCACCGCGCCGCACAGCGCCCTGGCCACGAAACCCTCGGCGGCAGAACAGATCCCGCACCCGCAGTCGGTCATGTGGCAGGACGGCCCGGACCGCTGGATCCGGGTGACGACCACAAAACCGGTGACAGCGGCGGAAATGCTGGCCCTGCTGGGGAAGATCCACACCACACCGCCGGTGATCGCGTCACCGCTCAAGTCGATACAGGTCCCCGACGGGCAGCAGGTCGGCACGTTCACCAGCGAGCCCGAGACCAACACCCTGGTGCTCTGCCCGGCCGCCGAGGTGGGGAAGACCCCGCTCGACCCCCGATGCTTCTCGCTGACGGTGTCGCTGACCAGCAGAGCCTCGGACAGCAGTTATCCGCAGGACCCGCTGCCCGTGCACCAGCACCGGACGCTCGGGGCCTACACCATCGAAATCGACAGCTCGCCCGCCCGCGCGAAGGAAGCGTTGACCTTGCTCGATTCCGTTCAGCTCAACCGATGATTCCTCGTCCGCCGCCGGACGATCACGGCTCGGCGTGGGCCGTGATCGCCCGGTGGCCGGGGACTCAGGAGCAGGAGACTCCGTTCAGCGCGGGGGACAGGAACGGCGGGGTGCCGCCGCTGTAGTCCGCGTTGTAGCCGACGGTCGCGGTGCCGCCGGTGCCGAGTTTGCCGTTCCACGCGGCGTTCACGACCCGCACGGTGTCGCCGGTGTCGGTCCAGGTCGCGTTCCAGCCCTGGCCGACGGTCACCCCCGGCGCGGAGAACGTCAGTGTCCAGCCGTCGACGGGTGCTCCCCGGTTCTCGATGACGACCTCGCCGGTGTACCCGTTCTGCCACGAGCTGACGACCCGGTGCGTCACCGTGCACGAGCCGTTGCCCGGCGGGGTCGTCGAGGTCGACGTCGTCGTCGGGGGAGTGGTGGCGGTCGTCGGCGTGGTGCTGGCCGGCGGCGCCCCGGCGGCCGCCAGGTCGTACGCCCGCTGCGGGACGAACTGCCCGGCCGCGGCGAGGCAGCCGTCGGCTTCGCCCGGCGGCTTGACCCAGAGGTACGCGGCGATCTGCGTATCACCCGTGGCGTCGGTGCTGGGCGTGCCGATGGCGCGTCCCGCCGGGTCGCACCACTCGCTGCCCTGTGGCCCGTTGCCGTTGCGGCTCGTGTCGATCACCGCGCGCAGCCGCGTGTCGCCCACCGCGTTCAGCACCGCTTTGGCGAAGCCCGCCTCGTCGCCGGTCGACCGGTAGTTGGAGACGTTGGTGGCGATGCCGTCCGCGCTGTTCGAGATGTCCGCGGCCCGCACCCGCGACGCGGCCTCGGCGGGCGAGAGCCACGCGGAGTGGCCGATGTCGTAGTACACCTTCGTCTGCGTCGAACCGGACTTGAGCTTCTTGCCCGCGTAGGCCACCGAGGCCTTGGTCTGGTTCTGCTGGTCGGCCGACTGGCAGTTCGTCATCAGCGCGAGCACGTCGGGCTCCAGCACGATCGCCGCGGGCCGGCCCGCGATGCCGGCGGCCACCTGGTCGATCCACGCCCGGTAGGCGTCGTGGGACGGCGCCCCGCCGCCGCTGGCGCCACCGCAGTCGCGGTTGGGGATGTCGTAGACGACCATGATCGGGACCTTGCCCGCCGCCGCGGCGGTGCCGACGTAGGCGTCGACGTCGGCGCGCACGGTCGAGGTGTTGGTGGTGGTGAACCACCTTGCCTGCGGCGTGGCGGCGACGCGGTCGCGGATCATCGGGGTCCGCGAGTCGCCGGGGTTGGCGGCGACCCACTGGGCCGCGTTCGTGCCCGGGTCGACGTAGAACGGCGAGGAGGCGGCCTGGGCGCTGCCACCCACCGTCAGCGCGGTCGCGCCGGCGAGGAGCGTCGCGCCGAGGGCCGCGGCGGCGAACTTGGCGCGTCTCTTCCCGGGTCCTTCGAGGATCCGGTCCGGCCGGTCGTCTCGCGCGGCCGGATGGGTGGTGCGTTCGTGGGGAACGCGTACCTGTTTCGTCGCTCTCATGAGTCCTCACAGCGTCGTCGGCGTTGGCGACTGGGAGCGCTCCCATACCGGCTCACTGTAACCGGCGCGGGGCGGCCGGGAAAGAGCGGCGGTCTTCGGAGCGGGCGGTGGCGTGCGTCGATTGAGTCATACTCATCGGGTGACCCGTGATGAGGAAGCCGCGCCGCCGGCCCCGTACCGGCCCGGCTACGAAGTGGTGGCCGAGCGGATCCTGCGGCTCATCGCCGAGCTGGAGCTTCGGCCCGGCGACCGGATGCCGACCGAGGCCGAGCTGGCGGCGCGGATGGGCACCAGCCGGACCGTGGTGCGGGAGGCCGTCAAGATCCTCTCGGCGATCGGCCGGGTGCGCGCGCACAAGGGGCGCGGGCTGTACGTGTCCGACGACGAGGGCATGCTCGGCGCTTCCCGCTGGGGCGGCTTCTTCCTGCCCACCGACCTCGACCACGTCTACATGCTGTTCGAGTTCCGCCGGGTCCAGGAGACCGCCGCCGGCCGGCTCGCGGCCGTCAACGCCACCCCGGCGGAGCTGCGCGCGATCGAGGCCGCCGCCGAGACCTGCCGCCAGGGCCACCTGAGCGGGCAGTCCACGCTGTTCGACCGCGGCGACGACGACTTCCACCTCGGCATCGCCACCGCGTCGCACAACCAGTTCCTCGTCGCGGCCGTGCGCGAAGCCCGCCGCCTGCAACGCCAATCGAACGTCATCGGCATGTCCGGCGCGGTCGGCGGGCACGCGGCGGGCGCGGTCGACGAGCACGCCGCCATCTTCGGGGCGATCCGCGACGGCGACCCGGACGCGGCGGCCCACGCGGTCGCCGTCCACCTCGACAACACCCTGGAGGACTACCGCCGCGAGATCCGGCGCCGCCTCTTCGGCAGCTGACCACGCCGCGGCGGGATCGGTCCTTTGTGGACAGCCTGCCCGGGCTCACGAAGACAACGACGTCTTGGGAGAGCGAACGTGTCCTTCGCCGAGTCACCCGAACCGCGGCCGACCCTGGCCGACATCGCGCGTGCGGCGGGGGTGTCGACCGCCACCGCGTCCCGCGAGCGGCGGCCGGGCCCACGGGCTCGGTCGCGCTCGTGGTGTGCGAGGAAGTCCCGCGGCTGTTCGCCGACCCCTGCTTCGCCCGCGTGGCCGCCGGGGCGGGCAAGGCGCTGACCGGCGTCGGCCTGCAGCTCGTGCTGCTCACCGTGCCCGCGACCGCGGACTACCAGGGACCGGTGGTGCGCTTCCTCGACGGCGGGCACGTCGACGGCGCCCTGGTCATCGGGATGCACGGCCGCCGGCCGCTCGACCTGGGCCGGCTCGGCATCCCGGTGGTGTTCGGCGGCCGTCCGGTCTGCGGGCGGGAACCCGGGCGCTTCTCCTACGTCGACGTGGACAACCGCGGTGGCTCCCGGCGGGCCACCCAGCGGTTCCTCGACGCGGGCCGGCACACGGTGGCGACCATCGCCGGACCCCAGGACATGACCGCGGGAGTGGACCGGCTGCTCGGCTACCGGCAGGCGGTGTCGGGCGCCGGCCACGGCGACCGGGGGCTGGTGGTGTTCGGGGACTTCGGCCAGGCGTCCGGCGAGCACGCCACCGCCCGCCTGCTGGACCGCCGGCCGAACGTCGACGCCATCTTCGCCGCCTCGGACATGATGGCGATCGGCGCGCTGCGGGCCCTGCGTCGCGCGGGTCGCCGGGTCCCCGGTGACGTGGCCGTCATCGGGTTCGACGACCTGCCGATCGGCCGGCGCACCGATCCGCCGCTCACCACCGTGCGCCGGCCGATCGAAGCGATGGGCGCCCGGATGACGGACGAGCTGCCGGCGATGCTCGGCGGGTCGGCCGGGCCGCGCCGCGCGGTGCTGGACACCGAGCTGGTCGCGCGCACCTCGGGCTGAGGCCGTCCCTTCCGGGGAGGGTTCCCCGGAAGGGACGGACGTGGCTAACGCTGCAGCGTCAGGACTCCCGGCCGCCACGGCAGCTGGTCGTACGGGCCGCTCGCGCTGGGGTTCTTGCCCTGGTAGAGGAACTGCAGGGAGCACGGATCGATGGTCTTGGTCTGGTCGGGGTTGGTGCGGACCAGGTCACCGTGGCTGATGTCGTTGGTCCAGGAGGCGCCGCTGTTGGCCTTGCCGGCGAAGGGGTTGCTTTCGCTGGCGGCCTGAGGAGTCCACGACCCGCTCAGGCTGGTGGAGGTGAACGAACGGAAGTAGCGTCCGTTCGCGCCCATCGCCTCGACGATCATCAGGTACTGGTTCTGGCCCTGGACCTTGTAGACCTCGACGGCTTCGAAGAGGTTGGCCTGCGTGTCGCTCATGATCGTCGTGTAGGTCGAGCCGAAGCTGCCCGGGAAGTTCCCGATCGGCATGCTCGCCCGGTAGATCTTGCCGTTGTCACCGGCGAAGAACAGGTACATGTTCGAGCTGTCGGCGATCAGCGTCTGGTCGATCGGGCCGGTGCCGGAGCCGGAGATGCTGCCGGTGAACAACGGCTGCGGCGAGGACCAGCCGTTGGGGTTGGTGGGGTCGCTCGACGTGCGGTAGATGAAGGGCCAGGCACCCCACTGGTAGGCCAGCACCCAGATGTTCTTCGGCGCGAAGTAGAACAGCGTGGGCGCCACGGTGCCCTGGTTCATCCCGTTCTGGCCGGCCGAGGCCATGTCGGACCAGTTCGTGAAGGGGCTGAAGGCCATCGAGCCGTACGACGATCCCGAGACGTTCGACGCGTAGACGAGGTGCTTGCCGTTGTAGACGACGTTGGTGAAGTCCTTCAGCGAGACCCACCCGTTCTTCGGCGTCGCCAGCACCCCGCTCGAGCTCCAGCGGTAGGTCGAGGGCAGGGAGCAGCCGGTGCCGCCGCCGGTCGTGGTCGTGGTCGGCGTGGTGGTCGTCGTCGACAGGCCCGTCCACTTCTGGTTGCTGCCGCCGTTGCACGTCCAGAGCGCCACCGCGGTGCCGTTGGCCGTCGCGGCGCCGGTGACGTCCAGGCAGAGCCCGGACTGCACCCCGGCGATCGTGCCGTCGGAGTTCACCCGCCACTGCTGGTTGGCCCCGCCGTGGCAGGTCCAGATCTGCACCCGGGTCCCGGTGGTCGCGCCGCCGGGCACGTCGAGGCACTTGCCGCCGTACACCGTCAGCTGGCCGCCGGACGTCGACGTCCACTGCTGGTTCGCCCCGCCGGAGCAGTCGTAGATCTGCAGGAGGGCCCCGTCGGCCTGACTGGCGTTCGAGACGTCGAGGCACCGGTCCGAACCGGCACCGCGCAGCGCGCCGGTGACGTCGGCCGCGGCCGGGCCGGCCCCCAGCGTCACCGCCAGCGCCACGGTCGACGCGGCGGTGAGCACACCGATCAGGGTGCGGATCCTGCGGCTGGTACTTCCTCTGTTCATGACGACCTTCTCCCGGCGAGCGAGACGAGTGTTATCGCTAACAGCGTTGCTTCACCCTGGGCCGCCGGGAGAAAAGATGTCAATCCGGGGACGCGGGTCCGCGAAGCCCCGGACGCCGGGCCGGACGACCGGCCACCTCAGGGTGGTCGCGGTAGGTCCACAAAGGACAGCCGGGCGGTGAAAGTTACATTTCCGACGGCCGAGGCACCTCGAGGGGCGGGCAGCGGCCGTTCGGTGACGGCTTCGCGGTCCGTGATCCGATTGATCCAGTTCCCCACACGATCGTCTGGTGAGTAGTGGGCATTTCACGCTCGAAGCGGGACGCCGCGCCCCGGATCACGCCGGCTGTGGTGCGGCCAGGACGGGACTGGGGGTTGAACAAGGCGACAGATCATGCAACGATCGCCGCCGCGTTAGCAACCTATTGTGTCTGGGGCCTCATCCGCCTGACGCGGTTTCGAGCCCGACAGCCGAGCACAGGAAGACGTCCAATGCGATCACCGCTTCGCCGACGAAGCCGAAGAACGATCCTCGCGATCGCCGCCCTCGGGCTGGCCGCCACCGGGTGCACGGTGGGAAGCGGTTCCCCGACCCTCGCGACCGCGACGAACCTCGCGGTGGTGCAGTCCCTGCACGACGCGCTGCCGCAGGCGATCAAGGACGCCGGGGTGATCCGGTTCGCCGGCGACTCCCACCCGCCCTACCGCACGGTGGCGCCGGACGGGTCGGTCACCGGGATCGACGCCGACTTCCAGGCCGCGATCGGGCAGGTGCTCGGCGTCCGGACGCAGACCATGATCGTCAACGCGTTGCCGGCCGCGCTGCAGGGCATGCTGAGCGACCGGTACGACGCGTTCAACGGCCCGGTCAAGGCCACCGCCGAGCGCGAGAAGCAGTTCGACACGATCACCTGGATGACCACCCGCACGGCCTACGTGTTCCCCGACTCGGCGGCGGGGATCGCGCGGGTCGAGGACCTCTGCGGCAAGCGCATCGCGGTGGTGACCGCGAGCGTCGTGGAGGAGCAGCTGACCAAGCTGTCCCACTTCTGCACGCAGGGCAAGCATCAGGCCACGCAGACGGTCGGCCTCGACGACACCAACGCCACGCTGCTGGCCACCCTCTCGGGCCGCGCGGACGCCGCGGGCATGACGGAGGCCGCGGCGATCGACGTGACGCAGAAACAGGGCGGGACCAAGTACGTCACCCAGACCGAAGCGCAGGGGGCGTCCAAGGACGACCTGGCGTTGTACGTCCCCAAGTCCTCGAAGCTGGGCCCGGTGCTGCAGCAGGTGTTCGAGGAGCTGTTCCGCGACGGCACGTACGTCGGGATCATGTCCCGCTGGGGGCTCAACCAGGTCTCGGTCCCGAAGCCGGTCTTCAACGCGGCCACGCCGCAGTAACGCGAACTCCGGCAGGAGCGGTCCGTGGGCGCCGGAGTCACCGTGGCGGCTACGGCGTAGGGCAGGGATGCTCTTGGCGCTCGCGCGTGGTCCGTTGCTCTATCCCTCGGGCGGGCGGGCGGGCGGGCGGGCAGCCGGCGGGCGAGAACCTGTCGTGGAACACGGGAGTGGACCATGCGCTCCAGCTCACGATGGCCGAACCGAGCCAGCGGAACGCGGTGCGGCGGCTGTACGAGCGCGCGGGGCCTCGACCTGCACGCCGACCTGGGCCGCCGCACCCCGCGTGTCCGCCGGCCCGGCCCGGTCGCGTACCCCGCTGACCTCAGTTCGAGCGGGCGGTCCGTCTCGTGTTCGGGCCGTGTGCGGCGACCGCGGTGGTATGTGACGAGACCGTTACCCCATTCGGACTTGACCGGATTGTTGTTATCGCTAACACTGACTCCCCGTCGCCACCCGAAAGAGTGATGGGGGTCACGTTGATGCAGGGTCGGACTGCCCGGTGGCGAAGGGGTCGGCTGGTCCCGCGAGGGCGGTCGGCAACGCGCGGCCGGCGCGTCGACCGGTCCCCATTCGCGAACTGTTAACGCTAACAGCAAAGATCACCGTCGATCGAGGAGTGAACGTGCTGAAGAAGCGATGGGCCGCCGCGGCGGTCGCGGCGGCCGGACTGGTCCTGCTCACCGCCTGCAGTGGTAGCGGCGGCAGCGGCGGCACGGGAACCACCGGCGGGGCCGTCACGCTCGGCTTCGCCCAGGTGGGCGCCGAGAGCGGCTGGCGGACCGCGAACACCAAGTCCATCCAGGAGTCGGCCAAGTCCGCCGGGATCGAGCTCAAGTTCTCCGACGCGCAGCAGAAGCAGGAGAACCAGATCGCCGCGATCCGCTCGTACATCCAGCAGAAGGTCAAGGTCATCGCCTTCTCGCCGGTCGTCGAGTCGGGCTGGGAGACCGTGCTCAAGGAGGCGAAGACCGCGAAGATCCCGGTCATCCTCACCGACCGGGCGATCGACTCGCCGGACAAGACGCTCTACAAGACCTTCCTCGGCTCGGACTTCATCGCCGAGGGCAAGAAAGCGGGGGAGTGGCTGACCAAGGAGTTCGGCAGCGCCACCGGTCAGGTGAACATCGTCGAGCTGCAGGGCACCACCGGCTCGGCCCCGGCCAACGACCGCAAGAAGGGCTTCGGGGACGTCATCGCGGCTGACCCGAAGTACAAGATCGTCGCCTCGCAGACCGGGGAGTTCACCCGCGCGAAGGGCAAGGAGGTCATGGAGGCCTTCCTCAAGTCCCAGCCGAAGATCGACGTGCTCTACGCGCACAACGACGACATGGCCCTCGGTGCCATCGAGGCGATCCAGGCGGCAGGCAAGGTGCCGGGCAAGGACATCAAGATCGTCTCGGTCGACGGTGTCAAGGACGCCCTCCAGGCGCTGGCCGACGGCAAGATCAACCACGTCGTCGAGTGCAACCCGCTGCTCGGCCCGCAGCTGATGGACCTGGTCAAGAAGGTCAACGCGGGGGAGCAGGTGCCCGAGCGGATCGAGACCCAGGAGACCGAGTTCGACCAGGCGTCGGCCAAGGCCGCCCTGCCGAAGCGCCAGTACTGAGGGGTTCGCGATGCCCGCCGAAATCCTCGTCATGACCGGGATCCGCAAGGAGTTCCCCGGTGTCGTCGCCCTCGACGACGTCGGCTTCCGCCTGTTCCCGGGCGAGGTCCACGCGCTGATGGGGGAGAACGGCGCCGGGAAGTCGACGCTGATCAAGGTGCTCACCGGCGTGCACGGGGTGGACGCGGGCTCGATCACGCTCGCCGGGACCGCCGTCTCCTTCGGCGGCCCCGGCGAGGCCCAGCGGGCCGGCGTCAGCACGGTCTACCAGGAGGTCAACCTCTGCCCGAACCTGTCCGTGGCGGAGAACGTCTGCCTCGGCCGGGAACCCCGCCGCTTCGGCCGCATCCAGTGGGGCCCGATGCGGCGGCGGGCCGAGGAACTGCTGGCGCGGCTGGACGTCCGGGTCGACGTCTCGGCCGAGCTGGGCACCTGCTCGATCGCCGTCCAGCAGCTCGTCGCGATCGCCCGGGCGCTCGACGTCGAGGCGCGGATCCTGGTGCTCGACGAGCCGACGTCCAGTCTGGACGCCGGCGAGGTCGAGCGGCTGCTGACGGTGGTGCGCTCGCTGCGCGACGAAGGCTTGGCGATCCTGTTCGTCTCGCACTTCATCGACCAGGTCTTCGCGATCGCCGACCGGATGACGGTGCTGCGCAACGGAAAGCTGATCGGCGAGTACCGCACCGCGGACATCACGCCGGTCGAGCTGGTCACCAGGATGATCGGCAAGGAGCTGCGGGTCCTCGAAACGCTCGAGGACTCCGGGCCGACCCGGGCCGAGGTCGCGGACGCTCCGGTGCTGCTGGCGGCCGAAGACCTCGGCCGCAAACGCGGCGTCGAGCCGTTCACGCTGGACATCCACGCCGGCGAGGTCGTCGGGCTGGCCGGGCTGCTCGGCTCCGGGCGCACCGAGCTCGCCCGGCTGCTCTTCGGCGCCGATCACGCCGACAGCGGTTCCGTGAAGATCGACGGCCGCGTCACCCCGCTGCGGACGCCGCGAGCCGGGCTCGACCACCGGATCGCGTTCTGCTCGGAGAACCGCAAGACCGAAGGCCTGGTCGAGGAACTGACCGTCCGGGAGAACATCGTCCTCGCGCTCCAGGCCTCGCGCGGCTGGGCGCGGCCGCTGTCCCGGCGCCGCCAGGACGAGATCGCCCGCAAGTACATCGCGACGCTCGACATCCGCCCCGCCGACCCCGAGGCCCTGGTCGGCACCCTGTCCGGCGGCAACCAGCAGAAGGTGCTGCTGGCCCGCTGGCTCATCACCGAGCCGCGGCTGCTCATCCTCGACGAGCCGACCCGCGGCATCGACATCGGCGCCAAGACCGAGATCCAGCGGCTGGTCACCCGGCTCTCGGCCGACGGGATGGCCGTCGTGTACATCTCCGCCGAGCTGGACGAGGTGCTCCGGCTGAGCCACCGCGTCGTGGTGCTGCGCGACCGGAAAGTGGTGGCACAGCCGGAAAACCGGGCGCTCACCGCCGACGAGATCATGGCCACGATGGCCGAGGGAGCCGTCTCATGACCAAGCACCGGTTGTTCTGGCCCGTGGTGGCGTTGCTGGCGCTGCTGGTCGGCGACCTCATCGCGAGCCCGGCGTTCTTCTCGATCGAACTGCGTGACGGCCACCTGTACGGGAACCTCGTCGACATCCTGAAGAACGGCGCCCCGCTGATCCTCATCGCGATCGGCATGACGCTCGTCATCGCCACCCGCGGCATCGACCTCTCGGTGGGCGCGGTCGTCGCGATCAGCGGCTCGCTCGCCTGCCTGTGGATCGCCGACCACCCCGGCGGCGTGGGCGCCACGCTCGTCGCCGTCGGACTGGCGCTCGGGCTGTCGCTGGTGCTCGGGGTGTGGAACGGCTGGCTCGTCGCCGTGCTGGGCATCCAGCCGATCATCGCCACGCTCATCCTGATGGTCGCCGGGCGCGGGATCGCGCAGCTGATCTCCGGCGGGCAGATCATCACGATCACCTCGGCCCCGTACGAATGGATCGGCAGCGGGTTCGTGCTGACCCTGCCGAGCGCGATCCTCGTCGCACTGGCCGTGTTCGTGCTCGCCTCGCTGCTGGTCCGCCGCTCCGCGCTCGGCCTGCTCGTCGAGGCCGTCGGCGGCAACCCCGAGGCCAGCCGGCTGGCCGGCCTCCGCTCGGCCCGGCTGACCTGGCTCGTCTACGTCTTCTGCGCGCTGTGCGCGGGCATCGCCGGGCTGATGATCAGTGCGAACGTGCACAGCGCCGACGCCAACCACGCCGGGCTGTTCATCGAGCTCGACGCGATCCTCGCCGTCGTCGTCGGCGGCACGCAGCTGACCGGTGGCCGGTTCTCCCTGGGTGGCGCGGTGATCGGCGCCCTGCTCATCCAGACGCTCACCACCACCGTCTACGCCCTCGGCATCCCGCCCGAGTCGATCATGCTGTTCAAGGCCGTGGTCGTGCTCGCGGTGTGCCTGCTGCAGTCGCCCGCGTTCCGCCGCAAGCTCCGGCGCCGCCGGACACCCCGGCCCGGACAGCCGGCCCCCGCACCCGCTCCGGAGAAGGTGGAGGTCACGGCGTGACGACCCTGGACCGCGTCCGCGGCTACCGGCCGAAGCAACGGCACCTCCCGATCCTCGCCACGATGGCGCTGCTCATCGGGGCCTACGTCTTCGGCGCGTCGAGCTACGAGGCGTTCGGCTCCGGGCAGGTCGTGCTCGACCTGTTCATCAACAACGCCTTCCTGCTCGTGGTCGCGGTCGGGATGACGTTCGTGATCCTCACCGGCGGCATCGACCTGTCCGTCGGGTCCGTGGTCGCACTGTCCACAGTGGTCTCCGGCGACCTGATGCAGAAGCACGGCTGGCCCGCGTACGCGGCGATCGCGGTGGTGCTGGTGATCGGGGCGCTGCTCGGCGCCGGGATGGGCGCGCTCGTCCACTTCTTCGAGATCCAGCCGTTCATCGCGACGCTGATCGGGATGTTCTTCGCCCGGGGCCTCTGCTACACGATCAGCACCGAGGCGTACTCGATCGACAACCCGACGATCGCCACCCTCGCCCAGACGCAGCTCCCGCTCGGCGGTGAGCTGCACATCTCGATCAGCGTGGTCGCCGCCCTGGTCGTCGTCGCCGTCGCGGCGTACGTGCTGGCGTTCACCCGCTTCGGGCGCACCGTCTACTCGATCGGCGGCAACGCGCAGTCCGCGATGCTGATGGGTCTCAAGACCGGCCGCACGAAGATCGCGGTGTACACGATCAGCGGCTTCTGCTCGGCGCTCGGCGGGCTGCTGCTGGTGCTGTACAAGTCTTCCGGCGACCCGCTCAACGGCGTCGGCCTGGAGCTGACGGCGATCGCGGCGGTGGTCATCGGCGGCACCATCCTGACCGGCGGTTCCGGCTACGTGCTGGGCACCGTGCTCGGCATCATGGTGCTGGGCATCATCCAGACGCTGATCACCTTCGACGGCACCCTCAACTCGTGGTGGACCTCGATCATCACCGGCGCCCTCCTGTTCGTCTTCATCGTCCTGCAACGGCTCGTCACCCGCAGAACCCGCTAGCCGGCTTCGGTCCGATGTGGACGGTCTGCGGCAGAGACAGAAATCAGACAAGTTGAAGGGAAAGTCTAGACCACGGGGAAGACCCTTCTCACACTGGTGGGTGAATATCTCCCTGTCCCCGGAGGTGGTCCCCGAAATGCGTCGAAAGAGTTTCCGCAGAAGCACCGCCTGAAGCTGGTCATCTCCTGATCCGCGTGCGGGGCCACGGCCCCGTGCGCCTGTTTCGCACGCGTCGTCGACGGCGGGTGCGTTCCCGGCCTGCGTGAGCGGGCCTCCGCTCACGCACCGGACCGGAGCCTGAGCGATGCGCTTTCAGACTAGGAGTTCTGATGCGAAAATCCCTCGTCGCACTCTCCGCCGCGGTCTTCCTCTGCGTGCCGGCCACCGCGATCGCGGCGCCGGCCTCGATGGCGGCGCCGGGCACCGCCGTGGCCGGCGCGGTCGACGGCACCACCCAGGTCGCCGCGGCCGACCGGTTCCGGGAGATCCGCACCGGGCAGGCCGGCCACCGCACCGAGGCCACCAGCATCCACGACGACTGGGGCGTCTACACCGGTGGCAGCGCGGTCACCGGGCAGGACGCCGTCCAGTCGGCCTACAGCGACCTCAGCGTCTCCGGCGACACCCTCTACGCCCCGACGATGAAGGCCCCGGGGTCCTGTGTGGAGCTGGTGACCGCCTACTCCGGCGGGGCCAAGCAGGTCTGGGCCTGGGACTGGTGCGTCGGCGTGCACGTGGCCAAGTCGGTGAACATCGATGCCGCGTTCCGCACCAACTACGTGACTTCGGTCAACGGCCACGACTCCTACCACGGCAAGGTCGAGCAGACCGACGCGGGCAAGAACACCTGGACCTCGTCGCTGTTCAACTACCACGCCAACCGGTGGGACGTGCTCTACACGCAGTCGGGCACCGACCAGTCCCGGGACAACCGCAGCTGGAACATCTTCGAGGTCTACGCCAGTGGCAGCACCACCGCGGCCTACTGCACCGCGCTGGGCACCCGGAACATCGAGAGCAGCAGCTACAAGATCAAGCTGAACGGCTCCTGGCAGGCCGCGGGCACGGGCAACACGTCGGTGATCTCCAACTCCTCGGCCGCGAACTTCCTGTGCCCGAACCTGTCTCGCACCGTGGTGCACGCCAACGATCAGTGGCAGGTCCACCACTGACCGCCAACCGGTTTTAGCTGTAGTGGTGCGTTTCAGCGCGCGGCGAGCGCCCGGCGCACCTCGTCCGCGCCGAGCACCACGGGGGAGTGCAGAGATCCGACTTCGCCGATCTCGATCTCGACGACGTCTCCCGGCCGCAGCCCCTGATCGAGGCCCGGCACCACGGACGTGCCCGTCGAAAGGACGGCGCCGTCGGGGAAGTCGTTGTCCCGCCACAGGTACTCGACCAGTCCGGCCGGTGCGCGGTTGAGCTGGGCGGTGCTGGACTCGCCGTCGAACACCTCCTGGCCGTCGCGCAGGATGCGCATGCGGAGGCTGAGCGACAGCGGGTCCGGCACCTCCCACGCCGGTCGCACCCGGGCCGATATCGCGCACGAACCGGTGTAGATCTTGGCCTGCGGGAGGTACAACGGGTTCTCGCCTTCGATGCTGCGGGAGCTGACGTCGTCGACCACCACGTACCCGGCGACCTCCCCGGCACCGGTCAGCAGCAGCCCGAGTTCCGGCTCCGGCACGTTGTTGGCGGAATCGGCGCGGACGGCGATCGGCTCGCCGTCGGTGACCACGCGCCACGCGGCCGACTTGAAGAACAGCTCGGGCCGCTCCGCGCGGTACACCCGCGCGTAGACGTCCTCGTCGGCGCTCTCCTCGCGGCGGGCCTCCTCGGACCGCTGGTAGGTCACCCCGGCGGCCCACACCTCCATGCGCCCGTCGAGTGGTGGCAGCAGGCGCGTCCCGTCCGTGGGCACGGGCCCCCCGGCGGCCTCGGCGAGTTCGCGGATCTCCGCCACGGTGTGGCGCAACAGGTCGCTCATCGACGCCACCGCGAGCGGCCTCAGTTGCTCGTCGGCGAGCAGCCCGACCCGGATGTCGCCGGTTCCGTCGGTGAATCGCACCAGGTGGCTCATTCCGGACCTCCTCGTTCGGTGTCGAACCTACGGAGTGCGGAGTGCGGTGGTCAACGCGAGTCGAGCGGACGCGGGTGCCGCGATGGAGAGCGCGGCACCCGCGTCACCGGTTCAAGACACCGGAGGCATCAAGAGAGCAGGCCCACCTCCGCGTCCGTCAGCGCCTTGCCGACCACGTGGACGTCGTCGACCGCGCCGCGCCAGAAGTCGGTGTTGCCGCCGTTGTACTTGGCCCGTCCGAGCGTGAACGCGCCGGTGCCGGCGACGGCCGGTCCGGCCGGGGCCGTCGCGACCTGCACGCCGTCCACGTAGAGCCGGATCTCGTTGCCGGCCCGCACTCCCGTGAGCTCGTACCAGCGGCCGATCTCCGGCACGACGTCGTACCGGGCCCGGTTGCCGCCGGGCGTGCTGAACGCGAACGCGCCCTGCCCGTACTGCAGGTAGAACGGGCTTTCCCGCTCCCGGCCGTCCTGGCTCACCGCGGTCGCGTAGTTGCCGGGCAGCTCGTCGAGCCGTACCTTCGCGGACACGGTGTAGTCACCGGTCGTGTCGACGACCGGGCCGTAGGTGTCGGCGGAGCCGCCGGTGAACTGCAGCGCGCCGTCCTTGAACGCCACCCCGGTCGGGGTGAGCGTCAGCGGGTTGTTGCCGCCGCTCGAGTCCTTGGCGGTCGTTCCCTTGCGCTCGTCGAGGTTCCACTCGCCCTTGCTCGCGTAGGGGTACGGCTTGCCCGCGTTGGCGCCCGCCTCGATCACGCGCCGGTTGATCTCGCGGACGGGACCGGGGTCGACCTTGAGGCGCTTGCGGTCGTAGGTCCAGAGCCCGTTGAGCTCGCCTTCCAGGTCGGTGACCTGCGTGTAGACCGAGGCCGACAGCTCGGCCCTGGCCTGCCCGAGGTAGAACGTGCGGGTGTTGTCGACGTACTTCGCCGTCAGCGCCGCCTTGTCCGCCACGCCGCTGTAGATCGCGATCGGCGCACCCGGCCACTGGTGACCCGGCGTGCGCAGCGTGAAGCCGCCGTGCTCGCCGTCCATCGCGACGCGCCTGCCGTCCGAGGCGGCCGGGTCGGTGTTGTTGTAGTCGTGGTGGTCGATGACGTCACCGCGGCCCGAGTCGCCCTTGGACGCGCAGCAGTTCACCCCGCTGTGGGCGTTGACGATCCGGCTCGGGTCGGCGGCCTTGACCTGGTCGGCGATCCGGCCGGTGGCCGTCTTGTCCCACTCGCCCCAGCCCTCGTTGAACACGACCCAGGCGTAGACCGACGGGTAGTTCTGCAGCTGGTGCATCTCTTCCAGGCCCTGGCTGAGCCACGCCTGCTGCGCCGCGGGGTTGTTGCCGTCGTCGAGGGACACGAAGTCCTGCCAGACCAGCAGTCCCAGCTGGTCCGCGTGGTAGTACCAGCGGGCCGGCTCGACCTTGATGTGCTTGCGGACGGCGTTGAAGCCGAGGTCCTTCTGCGCCTTCAGGTCGAAGACGAGGGCGTCGTCGCTCGGCGCGGTGTTCAGGCCGTCCGGGTAGAAGCCCTGGTCCAGCTGCATCAGGGAGAAGTACGGCTTGCCGTTGAGCGTCAGCTTCGGGACGCCGCCGACGTTCGTGACGCCGGTGGACCGCATGCCGAAGTAGCTCTTGACCTTGTCGCCGCCCAGCTTGATCTCCAGCTGGTACAGGTACGGGTCGTCCGGCGTCCACAGGTGCGGGTTCGGCACGGCCAGCTTCAGGTTCGCGTTCGCCGGTCCGCTGACCGTGCCGACCTGCCGGCCGCGCGCGTCCTTGGCGACCGCCGTGACGGTGGCGTTGCCCGCGGACTTGACGTTGATCGCCAGTGAGCTGGTGGTCAGGTCGGGAGTCGTCTTGATCTCGTCGATGCCCTTGTCCGCCACCGGCTCCAGCCACACGGTCTGCCAGATGCCCGAAGACGGGGTGTAGAAGATGCCGCCGGGGTTGGGGGACTGCTTGCCCTTGGGCTGGTACGGACCGGTCGTGTCGGTGACGGCGACGACGATCTCCTGCTCGTCACCGCGCTTGAGCGCGTCGGTGATGTCGGCGCTGAACGCCGTGTAACCGCCGGTGTGCTCGGCGACGACCTTGCCGTTCACCCAGACCTTGGCCTGGTAGTCGACCGCGCCGAAGTTGAGCTTGAGGCGCTGCCCGCCGCCGATCTTCCAGTCGCGCGGGACGGTGACCGTGCGGCGGTAGAACATGTGGTCCTCGTGCCGTTCGAGCCCGGAGAGCTGCGACTCGATCGGGTAGGGCACGACGACCTTCTCGGGCAGCCGCTTGCCGAACGTGGGCTGCTGGCCCTCCTTGGCGGCCGAGAACTCCCACGGGCCGTTGAGGTTGACCCACTTGTCGCGCTCGAGCTGCGGCCGCGGGTACTCCGGCAGCGGGTGGCGCGTGTCGACGTTCTCGCCCCACGTCGTCCGGAGCCGTTCCGTCGACGTGTTCGCGGCACTGCGGATGACCTTGCCGATCTTCGTGCCGTTCACCGCGAGCGCGCCGGCGCCGTCGTAGTAGACGCTGACGCGCTGGCCCTTCAGGACCCTCTCGGCCAGCCGGATCGTGACCCGGTCGCGGTTCGCCGTGATGGACGAGACCGGCATCGGCGTCGCGTCGACGTCGATCCGCAGGTGGTCCGTCAAGTCGTTCGAGCCCGAGACGCGGCCGTCGAAGCCGGCCGTGAGCGTGCGGCCGTCCTGGGACACCTCCGCCGTGCGCGGCACGACCTGGTAGCCGGCCGGCGGCGTGAACGCCGACAGCGGCACGATCTGCTTCGCGATGGCCGCGCTCGACCAGCGCAGGAACATGTTGGCGCCGCCGGTGTCCTGGAACATCTCCAGCTTGAAGTCGTACTGCTTGCCGGCGGTCAGCGTGACCGGCGCGCCGGTCTGCTCGGTGTCCCAGTCGCCGACCCAGTGGTCGATCACCGGGGCGCCGTCGATGAACAGCCGGAACCCGTTGTCGCCGATGGCGTAGAAGGTGTAATCACCGGTCTGCGGCACGGCGATCTGCCCGGTCCACCGGGCGGTCGTGTGCTCCGTGCGCCCGGTGACCAACCCGAAGACCGAGGTCAGGTCCGGGTGGTCGACCTCCGAGTCGAGCGCGGTGCCGGCCAGGTCGGCGAAGTCGTGCGCGTCCGGCGACGACGGCGTGAAGTACTCGGCCTTCAGGCCGTGCACGGGCTCGGCGGCACCTGCGGGCGGCGTTCCCGACGCCACGCCCAGCGCCACCAGCAAGGCGAGGAGGACGGAAGCGGCTCTTCTCATCGGCGAGATCCCCTTCATTTTTACAACGTTGTAAAACGATCTGGGAGAATCGAAGCAGACAAGTCGGACGTCTATCTACCGCCGAATGTCGGTATCTTGAGGGCCGACTGCCGATGCCGGGAGCACGGGTCGCCTGCCGGGACGGACGACGACGTCAGCCTTCGGGCGTGGGCAGCTCGCGGCGGTTCAGCTTCCCGTTGGGCAGCAGCGGCATCCGGTCGAGGACGAGCACCCGGTGCGGGACCAGGTGCGCGGGCAGCCGCCCGGCGAGCGCGGACCGCAGGTGCCCGGCCTCGGCGGGGCCCACGACGTAGCCGATCACCCGCCCGTCACGCAGGGCGGCGGCGGCGCGGACGACCCCCGGCTCCCGCAGCAGCGCGTCCTCGATCGCGGCGAGCTCCACCCGCGGACCCGGCTGCGCGATCTGGTCGGTGCTCCGCCCGAGGTAGTCGAGGTTGCCGTCGGCGCGGGTCCGCACGACGTCGCCGGTGCGGTACATCCGCGCCCCCGCGGTGCACGGGTCGGCGACGAACAGGGACGCGGTCTGCGCGGGCCGGTCGCGGTAGCCGCGGGCCACGCCCGCGCCGCCGATGTAGAGCTCGCCGATCCCGCCCGGCTCGACCGGCTCGAGCCGATCGTCGAGGACGTGGGTGTGGACGCGGGGGATCGGCGTGCCGAGCGGCACGACCGCGGTGTCGCCGAGCACGTCGAGGTCCGGGCGCAGCAGGAGGGAGTCCACGGTGGTCTCGGTGAGGCCGTAGGCGTTGAGCACCACCGAGCCCGGGTGCAGCCGCCCGGCGAGCTCGCGGAAGTCGGCCGCGGGCCACCCCTCCGAGCCGACCGACATCAGGCGCATGACGGGCAGCTCACCCGCGCGGCCGAGCGCCTTCGCCTGGGCGGGCACCAGTTCGGTCGCGTCGCCGCCGTGGCGGCGGAACTCGGCGAGCAGCTCGGCCGGGTCGGCCACCGCCTCGCGCGTCGCGATGACCATCGTCCCGCCCGCGAACACCGAGCGCAGCAGGTCGGCGAAGAAGAGGTCGACGCCGATCCCGATGACGGAGACGAAGGTCAGCGGCTCCTCGCGCAGCCGGAACAGCTCGTCCCACGCCGCGAAGACGTGCTCGAGGTGGCGGTGCTCGACGCCCACCGGCTTGGGCTTGCCCGACGAGCCCGAGGTGTACATGACGTAGGCGAGGTTCTCGGGCCGGAGCTCGACGCCGGGGGCGTGGTCGTGCTGTCCGGCCACGGCGTCGCCGAGCCGGACGTCGGCCGCGACCTCGGTGGTGTTGGTGAGCACGAGCGAGACGCCCGCGTCCGCGCCCATCCAGGCCACGAGGTCGGACGGGTACACGGGATCGAGCGGCAGGCAGGCCGCACCGGCTTTGAGGACGCCGAGCACGCCGACCGCCATCTCGAACCCGCGGTCCATCCGCAGCCCCACCAGGTCCTCGGGCCCCAGGCCCCGCCCGGCGACGTAGTGGGCGACGCGGTTGGCCTCGCGGTCGAGCTGTGCGAAGGACATCCGCTCGCCCGCGAACAGGAGCGCGGTCGCGTCAGGGCTCTCGGCGACCCTGGCCGCGAAGAGGTCGAGCAAGCGTTCCATGTGTCTCCCCAGACGGTCCTGCACTCATCGTGCGGGACCGGCCGCCCGCTCGCAGCGTGGCGGCCGGCCGTCGTTGCGCCGTCCGGCGCCGCTGTCTACCGTCGGTCCGGCACGCCTTGGACCGTGCACAGGACGGGGGAGAGTGTGCGCATCGCCGTGGCCGGAGCGGACGAGCTGGTCGGCCCGCACGTCGTCGAGGCGGCTCGCGGGCGCGGCCACACGGTGACGGCGCTGGCCGGCGTCGACCTCCTGGACGGAGCCGGGCTGAGCGCCGCGCTGGACGGCATCGACGCCGTGGTCGACGTCAGCAACGCCACGTCCCTGGACGAAGAGCCGGCCACGCGGTTCTTCACCACTGCCGCGGCCACCCTGCAGCGCGTCGGCGCCGAGCGGGGGGTGCGGCACATCGTGACCCTGTCGGTCGTGGGGATCGACGACACCGGGTTCGGCTACTTCCGCGCGAAGGAGGCGCACGAGCGCGCGGCCGGTGCGGGGCCGGTCCCCGCCACGATCGTGCGCGCGACCCACTTCCACGAGTTTCCCGGGCAGCTCGTGGGCCGGACCCGCGACGGCGACCACGCCACGGTGTTCGACCTGCGCGTGCAGACCGTGGCCGCGACGGCGGTGGCCGCGGCGCTCGTCGAGGTCGCCGAGCGGCCCGCGCGGGGCCGCACCCCCGACATCGCCGGCCCGGACCCGGCCGAGGTGCTCGACCTCGCCCGTGCCTTCGTCGACCACTTCGACCTGCGGCTGGAGCTGCGGACCGACGAGCACACCGTGACCGGCATTGCCGCGGACGGCCTCCTGCCCCGGGCGGGCGCGACCATCCTCGGGCCGAGCTACACCGAATGGCTCCACAGTCCCGAGGCCGCCGCACTGGTCTCCGGCGGCTGACCCGATCCGTAGCCGAGGAAACGCTTTACCGACGAGGCTCGCGGGATTTACCCTGTAGTTTCGAGGCGGCCGGCGGACGACCCCGCCGGTGCGTCACCAAGTTTCGGAAAACGCGTCGAAACGAGGGGGAAAGATGAAATCCACGCCCACGATGACGAATCTCGCGGAAACCGATGAGCGTTCCGATGCCGGCCGCGGCATTCGGCCTACCGCCGCTCCGGCGTCCGCGCTCACCGTGACACACCTGGCCGAACGTGACGAGCACGCCGGCACCGGCCGCGGCGTGACCATGTACAACGAAGCCGGAAAAGCCGACGCCGCGAAACCGCGCTGACCGGCCGAACAAACGGTTCGACGCCCCGCACCTGCCTGGTGTCGATGCCGTGGCACTCGCTGCACCGTCCCTCCCTCGCACTCGGCGTACTGCGCGCGGCCTGCGCGCGGGAGGGACTTCCGGTCCCGGTTTCCTACCACGGCAGTCTCGCCTTCGCCGAAATGATGCTGCGGGCCGGTCTGACCGTGGGCGATTACGCGGAAATGGCGGACACCGGGTTCCACCATTCGCTCGGCGAATGGATCTTCGCGGGCGCGCTCAACGGACCCGGTTTCGGTTATGCGGGCATGCGGGATCTGGCCCGCCGCGCCGGCCTGCCCTTCCGCGTCGCCGCGGCGGTTCGCGACCTCGCGGACGAATTCACCGATCAGGCCACCGACGCCATTCTCGAGTGCGAGCCGGAACTGGTCGGCTTCAGCGCGACCTTCAGCCAGACCATCGCCAGCCTCGCGGTGGCCCGGCGGATCAAGGACCGGCGACCCGACGTGCGGATCCTGGTCGGCGGCTACTCGACCGACGGCCCGATGGGCGTGGCGCTGCACCGGGAGTACCCGTTCGTCGACTACGTCCTGCGCGGCGAGGCCGACGTGAACTTCCCGAAACTGCTACGGGCTCTCGCCGACTGCGACGCGACCGGAACCCGTGACGGCCTCGACGACGTGCCCCAGCTGTGCTGGCGGGCCGATGACGGCGCCACCCGGGTCAGCCCGGCCCCGTCCCGGCTGGTCCCGCCGGCGTCGATCACGACACCGGACTACGACGACTGGTTCGCCGCCGTTCCCGCTTCCGTCGCGGCCCGCGTCGAACCGGAGCTGGTCGTGGAGTCCTCCCGCGGCTGCTGGTGGGGCGCGAAACACCACTGCGTCTTCTGCGGCCTCAACGGCACCGCGATGACCTACCGGGCCAAGCCCGCCGAGTCCTTTGTGGACGAAGTGCTCGGGCTGGTGCGCCGGCACCGGATCCTCGACGTCACCACGATCGACAACATCCTGCCCAACGAGTTCTACCGGTCGGCGCTGCCGGACCTGGCCGGCGCCGGCCACGACCTGCGCATCCACTACGAGATCAAGGCCAACGCGCGGATCGAGGACGTGGCCGCGCTGCGGGCGGCCGGGGTGTGGGACGTCCAGCCCGGCGTCGAGAGCCTGGTCGACGACGTGCTGCGCCGGATGCGCAAGGGTGTCCGCGGGGCACACAACGTGCGGATGCTGCGTGACGGCGCCTCCGCCGGGCTCACCGTCGCCTGGAACTGGTTGTACGGCTTTCCGGGCGAACGCGCGGCGGACTACGCCGCGGTCGTGGCCCAGCTGCCCGCCCTGGTACACCTGCAACCGCCCAGTGGTGCGGCACGGATTGCCCTGCAACGGTTTTCGCCGAACTTCGACGACCCGCGCCAAGGCTTCACCGAGCGTCGTCCGGCGGCGGGGGCGCGCTTCGTCCACGACATCGACGATCCGGCGCGGCTCGCGGAACTCGTCTACTCCTTCGACACCCCGGACCAGGGACTCACGGCCGCGGAGGTCGGGCCGCTGGTCGACGCGCTGGCCGCGTGGACCGCGGGCTACGCGGGGAGTGCGCTGATCGCCCGCACCCTCGGCGACGTCGTGGTGATCCGGGACCGGCGCCACGGCTGGGCGCCGGTCGACCACGTGCTCGAGCACCCGCGGGAGATCGCGGCCTGGCGAGCGCTGGAAACCGGCCGCGCCCCGCTCCGGGTCCTCGCCGAACTGAACCACGAACAGCACCACGACTGGGATCCGGACGACTTCGACCACTGGCTTCGCCGGCTCGGGGAGGCCGGCCTGGTCTTCACCGACGGCGATTTGTGGATCACCCTGGCCACTTCGCCCGCCGTGGCGGGGAAGGCCCACTTGCCGTTGTCGGTGCTCACGCCGTCCGCCTGAGGAGGAGCCACATGCGTACCCTGTCCGCTCCGCACCCGGCGTGGCCCGAGGCGGTCGACCTCGGCTTCGACCGGATCGACGCCGATCCCGGTGGCGCACTGCGGGTCGTGGCCGGACTGGCCGCGAGTGCGCAACGGCTGCGGCTGCCGGAGCCGTTCGCCTTCGGCGAGTCCGCGCACCGCGACGCGACGATGGTGCGCTTGCTCGCCACCGCCGCGGCGGCGTTCGTCCCGGTGGACTGGACCTTGCGGAAGCCGTTGCCGGACACCGTTCCCGAACGCGCGTTGTGCCACCTGCCGCCACCACGGGACGGTGGGGAGCCCGGGCGCCGCTGGCGGGCCGCCCACGACGTCGGCAGCTGCACCTACCGGTACGGCCCGGGGTTCGTCCTCGTCCACGACACCCGCCCGGGCGGGCCGATCAACCGCGTCCACGTCGAAGCCGGCTGGGTCGGCGCGTTCCGGACCCTGGCCGGCACGGACCGGCCGCCGGCCGGCGGGGCGGCGGCGGACCTCGTCGACCAGCTGGCGGCGCACCAGCTCGCCCTGCGGCTGGACGACGGGTACGCCGTCGTGCTGCCCTACCACGCGGATCGGCGTCCGCCGCCCGGCCGGGTGGTCCCGTCGGTGCGGCCGGGCCCGTGACCGACGCCTCGCCGGACACGTCGACGGCCGGGCTGCGCGGGCACCGCGCGTTCCGGTTCCTGTGGACCGCGGACGCCGCCTCCCAGCTGGGTACCGCCGCCGCGACCGCGCTGGTGCCCCTGCTCGCCGCGACCACCCTCGGCGCCACGCCACTGCAGATGGGCCTGCTCACCGCGGCGGAGACCGTGGCGTTCCTGGTCATCGGCCTGCCCGCCGGTGCCTGGATCGACCGGACCCGCCACCGCCGCGCGGTGCTCGTCGGCGCCGACGTCGTCCGGGCCCTGCTGTTCTTCGGGCTGCCGGTCGCGGGCTGGACCGGGGTGCTGGACTTCGGGCAGCTGCTCGTCACGGCGGTGCTCGTCGGCGTCGCGACCGTGTTCTTCGACGCCGCCTACCAGGCGTACCTGCCGGTGGTGATCGGGCTGGAGAACCTGGAAACCGGCTACGCGCGCCTGCAGATCACCCTGTCGGTTGCCGCGGCCGCCGGGCCCGGCATCGGCGGCCTGATCACGCGCGTGATCGGGGCCGCGTCCGGTCTGGTGCTCACCGGGGCGGGCTACCTGGCGTCGGCCGCGCTCCTGTCGCGCGTCCGGGCCACCGTGCCGCCGATCCCGCGGCGGCCGCGGAAGGTGCGGCTGCGCACCGAGATCGCCGAGGGCCTCCGCTACATCGTGCGCCACCGCCAGCTCCGCCCGCTGGCCATCGCGAGTTCCGTCGCCGCGTTCTTCACCGCCGGCATCATGTCCATGGAGATCCTGTTCTTCACGCACGACCTGCACCTGGACGCGGCGGGCGCGGGCGTGCTGCTGGCCCTGTCGGGCGTGGGCAGCGTCATCGGCGCCGCGACGACCGGCCGCTGGACCCGCCGCCTCGGGGCGGCTCGCGCCAACTGGCTGGTGCCGGTGCTGACGTGGCCACCCCACCTGCTGCTCCCGCTCGCCCAGCCGGGCCCGCTCGGCTTGGCCTTGGCCGCAACGGGAATCGTCATCCACGCCGCCGGCGGCACGACCTACAACGTGATCGTGATGACCCGCCGCCAGCACCTGACCCCGGACGCCCTGCGCGGCCGCGTCCACACGAGCATGCGCGTGCTCATCTGGGGAACCATGCCACTGGGCGCCCTGGCCGCGGGAATCTTCGCCGAGTCGGTGGGCACGCGCGCGACCCTGACGATCGCCGTCGCCGGGATCCTCATCGCGATCGTGCCCGCAGCCTGGTCCGCCCGGCGCTTTGACTGCTGACCACGTTCTTCGACACCGGCCGCGTCGACAGCTCGCAGTTCGACCGGCGTCCGGTCGACTTCGCGGCGGTGCCGCTGAGCATGTCCACGATCGCCGGGCTCCTGGTCGGCGTCACGACCGGCGGGGTGCTGCTCGGGCTGCTCGTGCTCGGCCTGCTCGCCCGCAGGCGACGCCGCGGCGGTGCCGCTGAGCCGGTGGGTCCGGGCGCTGATCGTGCTGCCGCTGGGCCTCGGTGGCTGGTTCCTGGGGGTCCTGTTCGCCTGGACCCTCGCGCCCTCCTGGTTCATCGCCGGGCCGCTCGTGGTGGTGCCCGGCGCCGGACTGCTGATCGGGCTCGGCGCGTACCTCGCCACCCCGGGAACCCGCGGGCGGGTCACCGGTGCCGTGGCCGCGGTCGCCAGTGCGCTGGCGGGGGCGTGGCTGCTGTCACTGGCCGGGTCCGGGCTGGTCGTCCCGGCGCTCGGGATCCTCGGTGCCGCGCTGGGCGCGAACCTCGCGCTCCACACCCGCCGATCCGTGCCGGCGGCGGATAGGGTGGCGGCATGAGCCGCTGGGTCGTGTCCGTCGAACGCCGCATCGCCGCCCCCGCGGACCGGGTGTACGCGGTGGTCGCGGATCCGTTGCGGCACAAGGACATCGACGGGTCCGGCTCCTTGGTCGAGCCGATCGACATCAGCTCACCCGTGCGGCCGCTGCGTCTCGGCGACCACTTCGGCATGAGGATGGACCTCCGCGGCAAGTACGTCATGACGAGCACGGTGATCGAGGCCGTGCCCGGCCGGCGATTCGCCTGGCAGAGCCGGCCGCACGAGGACTCCGTCAAGTGGCGCCTGGTGTTCGGCGGCCGGATCTGGCGTTACGAGTTCGAGCCGGACGGCGACGGCACGCTGGTCCGGGAGAGCTGGGACCTGAGCGAAGAGCCGCTGCGGGTGGTCGTCACGCTGGGTCGCTGGGCGGCGCGTGGGGCCATGCGCCGTACCCTCGACCGGATGGCCGCGCTCGTCGAATCGCACTGAGCGCGGCCGGCGGACCGCGTCAGCCGCCGACCGCCGCCCGGAACGACGCGCGGTGGGCCCGGTTCGCGGCGAGGAGCCCGTCGAGCGAGTCACGGGTGTGGACGAGGTCGGCGATGTGCTGGGTCAGCCGGTCGCGTTCCTGCTGCATCCGCGCGAACGCGGCGTCCGAGTTGCCCTCGCTGGGGGACTCGACGCAGGGCAGCAGCTCGGCGATCGTGCGGCTGGACAGGCCGGCGTCGAACAGGCGCTGGATGAAGGCGACCCGCTCGATTTCGCCGTCCGTGTAGTGCCGTTGCCCGCTGCTGCTGCGGGTGCTGGTGAGCAGCCCCTGCTGTTCGTAGTAGCGCAGGGACCGCACACTCACCCCGGCTTGTGCCGCCAGTTCGCCGATCCGCACGACGTCCTCCCGGTGGTGACCAGTGACAGGAAGGGTCTCCTCTGACCGTGGTGTCGGATCTTAGCCGCCGGACCGCGTCGCGGTACTAGGAGAACGGCGAGTGGGCGACGGGAGCCTGGACGGTGGGGTCGTCCTCGATGACGTTGTCGTAGCGCCACGCCCGGTACTCGCTGTTCGGGTGACTGTCCAGGGTCCGATCGTTGATGTTGGCCGTGCTGTGCTTCACCGGAGTGGAGCCGAACGAGTAGTACTCGAAGTTCCCCTTGTTGTCGATCCACCGGTGGAAGAGGACCACGTGGTGCTCGGCCGAGTTGAGGATGTCTCCGGGCCTGAGGTCGTCGCGGCTGATCTCGTGTGAGTAGTCCGGCAGGGTCCAGGTGCTCGCGCTCCAGCTGAGGTGCCACGCCATCGAGACGTAACCGGAGCAGTCGCGGCGGTACGAGCGCCCGTCGCCCGGTCCGGGTGAGAAACCGGTGTCACCGGGTGCGAGGTTCTCCGGGTCGTAGTACGGCCCGGGCTTGTGATCGACCCAGTTCTGCGCGCGGTCGATGATCTCCGACCGGCTGATCTTCACCTCGTCCTTGGCGTCGCACTTCTTGCCGGCGGACGTCTGGCACGAGAGGCCGGTGTGGTCGGTCTGGTTCACCGGGTCGTTCGCGGCGTAGGCGTACCGGTTGAGGCCGACGGTGTCCTCGCCGTCGATGGTGGGGTCGGGCGAGATGAACCGGCCCAGCTGCGGGTCGTAGTAGCGGGCGTTGAGGTACACCAGCCCGGTCGAGTCCTGGCGTTCGGCGGTGAAGCCGCGCGACTCGAAGGGCAGCGATCCGCCGGTCGACAGGACCTCGCCGAAGGGCCGGTACTTCTTGCGGTGGACCTCGACGCCGGCGGCGTTGGTCTCGGCCTGGATCGAGCCCTGGACGTCGGTGTGCACCCAGTACTTCGTCCCGCCGTCGACCCGGGCCACGGGCGTTCCGTCGATCGAGATGTACTTGGTGGTCGTGCCGGCGGTGACGTCGACCTCGTAGTCGGCACCGAGGTAGCGGCGCGTGGAGCTGCCCTCGACCTGCTGGAGGCGGGCGCCGTCGGCGTCGTAGGTGAAGGTGGCGGTGACGCCGTTCTTGACGACCGAGGCCAGCAGGCCGTCACCGTTCCAGGTCAGGGTGCGGCCGGCCCCGGAGGTCATGTTGCCCGCCGCGTCGTAGGTGTAGCTGTTCGAGCCGGCGGTTCTCACCGCGTGCGGGTGCGCCGGGTCGTAGGTGTAGTCACCGGTCCGGGAGTTCGCGGCGATGTTGCCGGCCGCGTCGTAGGACACGGACTGGTTGTTCGCCGTGCCGGCGTCCGCGGTCGCGCTGGTGAGCTGGTCGGCCTCGTCGTAGGCGTAGGTCCAGCTCTCGTCGGGGAACGGGCTGGTGACCTTCGTGATCTTGCCGCTCGCGTCGCGGGTGAACGCGTTGTCCTGGACGACGTCGGCGCCCGACGTCGTCTTGATGCCGGTGAGCCAGCCGCGGGCGCCGTCGTGCGGGCGGGTGGTCACGGTGCCGTTGGCGTTGGCGATCGTGGTCACCTTGCCGTCGGCGTTGTAGGTCGCCGAGGTGACGTAGCCGGGGATCGCCGCGAGCCGGCCCGCGCTGTCGTAGCGCAGCGGCGCCGCCGCGGTGCCCTGCGTGTCACCGTCGGGGTAGGTGGTCCACAGCTTCCGGTCGCCCGTGTCGAAGCCGTACCGGAACTCGTAGGCCGTGCCGCCCACGGTGCGCACCGTCTTGACGACGTGGCCGAGGGCGTCGTAGCCGAACGTCCTGGTGCCGGCCGCGTCGGCGTTCGAGGTGACCTTGCCGACGTTGTAGAAGCCGTCCTGGACCTGGTCGTAGGTCCAGGACACCGTCGCGGCGGCCGCGGTGCCCGCGTCGGACGTCTTGCCGGTCTCGCGCCCCAGCAGGTCGTTGGTGAAGGTCGTGCGGTGGTTGTTCGCGTCGGTCTGCGCGGTCGCCCGGCCGGCGGCGTCCCACTCGTAGGTGGTGGCGCCCTTGTCCGGATCCGCCACCTTCGTCTGCCGGCCGAACGAGTCGGTGGTGTAGGTGATGACGTACCCGGCCGGGTCGGTCGACTGCGCGAGGTTGCCGCGCAGGTCGTAGACGTACCGCGCGGTACTGGGCTGGCCGCCGACCACCTGCTGGCGCTCGACGCGCTTGCCGTACGCGTCCGTGCGGTCGGTCGTGGTGTGGCCGCTCTCGTCGGTGGTGGTGGTCGACCACGGGCCGTAGCTCTCGGTCTGGGTCGCGCCGTCCGGCAGTGTGGTCCTGGTCGACCGGTCGAGTCCGTCGTAGGCGGTGGTCGTCGCGTAGGTCGCCGGCTGCGCCTGGCCCGCCACGCGGTAGTAGGGCGCGGTCTTCGACGCGACCTGGCCGCGGGCGTTGTACGCCGTGTCGACGTAGATGTCGCCGGTCGCGGCGTCCGGGCCCTTCGCCGCGGTGCGGTACGGGCGCTGCAGACCGTCGACGTAGCGGCGGCTCCACTGCGGAGCGCTCGTGCCGTCCGCGGCCGGCTTCTCGACCTGCTCGTACTGCCCGGCCGGATCGCCGACGTTCACCCACTTGTGGCGTTCGAACTTGCCGCCGGGCTGGGTGGTCTCGACCACCCGGCACAGTGGGTCGTAGGTGAGCGTGGTCGGCTGCTTGTTGAGGTCGTTCACCCGGGTCGGCGTGCCGCAGCCGGCGTCCCACGTCGCGTCGACCGTCTGGGACAGCGCGTTGGTCTCCGAGGTCTGGAACACGTGGTAGGCCGGGTCGTAGCCGAGCGTGGTGCGCGCGCCGACCGGGTCGATCTCCGCGGTGAGGTTGCCCCAGGCGTCGTACTCCTTGCCGGTCTCGACGAACGCGTCCGTGGTCGAGAGCCACCGCGCGGACGTCGTCTCGAAGCCGGCCGCCGGGGCCTGGTCCCAGGCCTTCACGCCGTCGTAGCCGGTGCGGGTCTCGCTGAGCCTGGTCCCGCCGGCGCCGACGCCGGCGACGACCTTCACCGCGGCGGGTTTGTCCACGATGTAGGCGGCCGTGTTGGGCACGAACGTGGTCACCGTCGTGCGCTCGTCGCCCGGCTGCTCTTCGTCGCCGTGCTCGATCCGGGTCACCACCTCGCCGTAGGCGTTGTACGCCAGGCTCGTGTGGGTGCGCTTGCAGTCCGCTCCGGGGCAGACCGCGCTCCGGCCGCTGTACGCGTACTCCCAGGTGCCGGTCGGCAGCACCGTCCTCGGCACGGTCGTGCCGTTGGTGGCGTATTCGGTGACCGTCGCGCTCAGCAGCGCGCCATCACCTTCGTGGTTCTCGACGCGCTCCGGCCGGCCGATCGCGGCGAGGTCCTGGCGGAAGGGTCGTGTCGGTGTACGGGCACGCCGTCTCACCCGCGTTGCAGGGCTTGGTCTCCCGCTGCGTGCGGAACCCGAGGAACGTGCGCTCCGGGTGGTAGTAGGTCCCGCCCGAGTAGCTGTAGTTCGTGGTCGCGGCGCCGCCCGGGCCGGCGTCGTCGGTCACCGCGGCCACCGTCTGGGTCAGCGGCGGGTTGTTCGTGTTCGCCCACGCGGAGGACGGCTTGTAGCTCACCGTCGTCTTGGCGCCCCACTCGTTGGTGCGGGACGTCAGGACGTCGGTCGCCGCACCACCCATGTTCCAGATGTGGCGCCCCTTGTTGAGGCCGAAGTTGGTGTTGTAGAGCTCCACCATCTCCGTGCGCATGTCGCCGTTGACGTCCATCTCGAGGAAGTCGGCGGTGCAGTTGCCTTTGCTGCAGGTGTAGGTGCCCATCGTCGGGTCGCTCGCGCCGGGCGCGAAGCCGGTGCCGGTGGACAGCCAGATGTCGCGCTTCGTCGAGGCCCCCAGGAATCCGGGGGAGAGGGTGACCATGTCCATCCGGTGGTCGCCGTTGACGTCCATCACGAGCTGCTTGGACGCCGTGCTGTAGCTCATGCTCGTGTCGGTGGCGCCCAGCTTGTAGCCGTAGCCGGTGGAGAGCCAGGTCCGGCGGGTGTACGTGCCGAACGCCGGGTAGAGCTCGACCATGTCGGCCTTGTCGTCGTCGTTGACGTCCATGATCAGGAACCGGCTGCCCGCGCCCTCGGCGTCCGGCTGGCTCCAGGAGATGCCGCCGTCGGTCGCCCCGGAGACGAAGCCCGTGCCGGTGGACAGCCAGATGTGCCGCGTACCGGCGCCGAAGAGCGCGGGCAGCAGCTCGATGAAGTCGGACTTGCCGTCGCCGTTCACGTCGGCGGCCTCGAACTGCCGATCCGCGCTCATCCCGATGCCGGCGTCGTTGGAGGCGAGCGTGAAGGTGGTGCCGTCCGAGAGCCAGGTCGCGCGGCAGAAGTTCACCGGGAAGATGCCGCAGGAGTACAGCTCGAGGACGTCGGTCTTGCCGTCGCCGTTGACGTCCATCGGGAGGAAGCGCGAGTTCGCGTCGTTGCGGCCCTGGGCCGCGCCGGTCGAGCCCGCCGTGAAGCCGGTGCCGGTGGACACCCACAGCTGCCGCGCCATGCCGAGGCCGGAGGGGGAGAACTCCAGCAGGTCGGACTTCCCGTCACCGGTGAAGTCGCCGGGCAGGTAGCGCGCGTTCTGGTTGAGCGACGTCGCGCCCTCCGTCGACGCGAGCGTGAAGTCGGTGCCGTTGGAGAGCCACGTCTTGCGTTGGTAGGAACCGAAGTTCGGCCACAGCTCGAGCATGTCGGTCTTGCCGTCGCCGTTGATGTCCATCGGGAAGTTCTTGGCGGTGTTGTTGTTCCCGGTGAACGCCTTGTTGTCGTTGCCGGAGACGAACGCGGGCGCGCCGGCCTGGTAGGTCGCCGAGACGGCCGGCATCGCGGTGCCGCCGGTGACGGTGCCGGTGGCGTCCAGCACGGCGTCGGTGCCGAACTGCTGCACGGCCGACAGGAGCGACCGTCCTGTCGCGTCACTGGTGGCGTAGGTCAGTTTGTACGCGCGGACCCGGCTGCCGGCCACGCTCACGTCGACGGTTTTGATGCGCCCTTGGACGGTCCGGAGGCCGCCGTTGCCCATCGCCTCGAGGTCGGTGTCGGTGCGCTTCTCGTACTGGAACTTGATCGTGGCCTGGTTGTAGGTGACCGAGTCGAGGTACTCCCAGCAGCACTCGAACTGGTTGACCGCCCAGTTGTAGGAGACCGTGTTGTTCTTGGTGTCGACGACCTGGCTGAGGCCCCACCGGTAGACGAGATCGGTCGCGGCGGACAGCACCGGCGCGTAGACGCGCTTGACGCCGTCCTTCGCGGTCAAGGTCCACCGGCTGGCGGCGCCGGTGCCGGTCAGCGCGACCCTTCCGAAGGACTCGTTCTTGGTCGAGTGCGTGCCACCGGAGGTGCAGCTCGGGCTCACACTGCCGGCGGCGCAGGGCACGAGCTCCTCGCCGTCTAGGAGGTAGCCGTCCGAGCCGTCGTACCGGGGCGCGCCCTTGCCGCTGCCGGCCCGCTCGATCTCGCTCGGGCCGTTGAGCGTCCAGCCGACCCCGGCCAGCCCGTTGCGCGCGGAGGAATCGTAGGCCAGCGAAAGTTCCGGGGTGATGTTGTGGAAGGCCGGGACGCGGATCGCGATGTCGTCGGTGAACGTGCCGTTGCCGTCGACCTGCCAGGATTTCTCCGGGACCTGCGGTTCCGGCGTCTTGGCGACGTCGGCGAGCGGGGTGCGCGCCGCCTCTTTCTGGCTGTCGGCGGGCGCGGTCACCGCTCCTGCCGTGCTCACACTGCCGGCGACCAGCACAACGGCGACGAAGAATCCGCGCAGCGCGCGGCCGACTACCGACCTCATGGGTCCGACACCTCGGCATGGGAGTGGACGGGCGCACCGTCCAGGAGATTGTGCCGTCCGGGCCCCGATTCCGTCGGCTTGATCAAATCCGATGGTACATCGCAGCCTGTGCACTGAAAAGGGTAAGTGTCACATTGCGGCTACGGGCCGCTACCTCGCCCGTGCGCTCCCGATCACTCACGGTCACGCTGCAGGGGGGTGTTCGCGCCGAGATTTCCGTGCAGAAGAAATCGCTGCAATAGCAGTGCGGCCACGATCGACGTCGACATCCGAAGTCACGGAACGTGCTGGTGCGAACGGGCTCTTCCCGTCGGACTTCCGCGCAGTTTCCGCGCTGTTCACCCCCGGTTGGCCGTGAAGACTCGCTACGATCACCCGGTGGGGGATCGACGCTGCCCGGTCACGAGAGTCGTCAGCGGCACCTGTGTGCGCGACGTCGTCACGGTGGATGCCGGGGGTTGCGGCGGTCATCGAGTGAACCGCGAGAAGGAACCGACGCCATGGCGAACCCGCTGGTAGCTCAGCGCGAAGATTCCACCACGGCCATTTCCGGGGTGCCGCTGCTGGAGTCCGCGAACGATCTCAAGCAGGGGATCGAGAGCGGCGACTGGGCCTCGGTCGCGATGGGGGCCGTCGGGGTCGCGCTCGACGCGTTGTCCATGGCCATGGATCCCTTCGGGTCGATCCTCGCCGCGGGGGTCGGGTGGCTGCTGGAACACGTCGGCCCGCTCTCCGCGGCGCTCGACGCCCTGACCGGGGACGCCGACCAGATCAAGGCCCAGTCCCAGACGTGGGCGAACGTCGCCGAGGAGCTCGGGGCCGTCGGCACGGACCTGACCGACATGGTCAAGGCCGACCTGCAGTCCTGGAGCGGGAACGCCGCCGACCAGTACCGCCAGCGGGCCGCCGACACGGTCGACATCCTCACCGCCGCCCAGAAGGGCTGCGAAGGGGCCTCCAGCGGCGTCAAGACGGCCGGTGAGGTCGTCGCCGCTGTCCGGATGCTCGTCCGCGACATCATCGCCGAGCTCGTCGGCCACCTCATCAGCTGGGCGCTGCAGGTGGTGTTCACCCTCGGCATCGGCCTGACCTGGGTGGTGCCGCAGGTCGTGGCCGCGGTCGCCAAGACCGCGTCGAAGATCGCCGACCTGGTCAAGAAGCTCGTCAAGGCGCTCAAGGCCCTCGTGCCGCTGCTCAAGAAGGCCGGGACGCTGTTCGACGACGCCGCCAAGGCGCTGCGCAAGATCAAGCCCGGCAAGGTGGACGCCCCGCGGCCCATCAAGGAGAAGCCCGGCGGCAAGAAGGGTGACGGCGGCCCCGACGCCAAGAAGGACAAGCCGCACGACGACGACAGCACCTCCACCTCGAGCGCGGGCCACGGCGACGGCAAGGGCGGCGACGGCCACAAGGGTGGTGACAGCGGCGCGGACAAGGGCGGCCACAAGAACGACAGCGACCAGACGAACCCCAGCGGCGCCGGGAACAGCGGCGGCAAAGGTGGCAAGGGCAACGACACCAGGAAGAAGGACAACCCCGACCGTTCGGCGGCCGACAAGTCGAAGAACTACTGCGGTGACCCGATCGACGTCGCGACGGGCGAGGTCGTGATGACCCAGGTCGACGCCACCCTGCCCGGCGAGGTCGCGGACCTGGAGCTCTCCCGCACGCACCTGTCGTCCTACCGGGCCGGCCGGTGGTTCGGTCCATCGTGGACGTCCACTTGGGACCAGCGGCTGGAGCTCGACGCGAACCGGGCCGCTTCTACGCCGAAGACGGCATGGTGCTGGAGTACCCCGTGCCGGGCGACGAGCCCGTGCTGCCGGTGCAGGGTCCGCGGCACCGGCTGCGCCGTGTGCCACAGGGTTTCCGGCTTTCGGTGGGCCGCCGCGAACTGCATTTCTCCGGTACCGGCGGCGTTCTCCCGGTCACGGCCATCGAGCAGGACGGCGAGCGCACCGAAATCGACTACGCCGCCGACGGTTCGCCCATGAGGCTGCGCCGGCCCGGCGGCGTCGAGATCGTGGTCAGCACCGCGCGGGGCCGGATCGTCGCGCTGGGGGCGCCGGGGCAGCCGCCGGTGGTGCGGTTCGCGTACAACCGGCTCACCCAGCTGAGCTCGGTGACGGACTTCGCGGGCCGCTCGATGGCGCTCGACCACGACTTCGACCACCGGCTCGTCGGCTGGCAGGACCGGGTCGGCACCTGGTACCGCTACGTCTACGACAACGTCGGGCGCTGCGTCCGCGCGGTGGGCGCGAACGGTTACTACAACGCGGCTTTCGCCTACGAACCCGGCGTGAGCCGGCACACCGACGCCCTCGGCCACACCTGGACCTACCGCCTGAACGCGGCCCACCAGCTGATCGAGCGCATCGACCCGCTGGGCAACTCCCGGCGCTACGAGTGGAACCGGCGGGACGAGCTGCTGTCCCAAGTGGACGAACTGGGCCGCGAGACCCGCTACGAGTACGACGACGACGGGCTGGTGTCCCTCCACCGCCCCGGCGCGCCCGCCGTGCGGCTGACCCCGGCCGAAGACGGCGCGGTGTGGCTGCAGGCCGGCGAAGGCGACGACGAGATCGAGCGGCTGGTGGCCGAGTTCGACCCGGCCACCACGCTGCTCGGCAACGGGCTACCGGTGGACGTCCTGGAGCCGCCCGACCCGTTCGAGGACGCGCCCGTGACCGGCCCGGCGGCCCGGCCCGGCGACCGCGACCTGTACGGCCGACCGCGCCTCGCGCACACGGCGTCCGGCGGGGCCGCGCGGCTCGGCTGGACCGCCGACGGCCGGCGCGCCTGGCGGCTCGACCCGCACGGCGGCCGCGAGACGTGGGTGCACGACGCGGAAGGCAACGTCGTCGAATACCGAGACGCGGCGGGTGCGCCTCGGCGCCGCAAGCACGGCCCGTTCGGCCTGGTGCTGGAGGAGACCGACGCCGCGGGCGCGCGCACGCTGTTCACCTACGACGGGGAGCTGCGGCTCACCTCGGTGACCAACCCGGCCGGCCTGATCTGGCGCTACGTCCGCGACGCCGCCGGCAGGCTCGTCGAGGAGACCGACTTCGACGGCCGCCGGACCACCTACGCCCACGACGCGGCCGGGCAGCTGCGGCGCATGACCACCGGCGCCGGCCAGGTCGTCGAGTACGACTACGACCTCGAGGGCAACGTCGTGGAGCGGCGGACCCCCGACGACGTCACGACCTACGTGTACGACGCGCTCGGCCGGCTGGTCGTCGCCGAGAACGCCGAGTCGCGGGTCGAGATCCGCCGCGACGGCGGTGACCGGGTCATCGCCGACACGATCAACGGGCTCGGCGTGTGCTGGCGCGACGAGGGCGACGCCGTCATCCGCCGGACTTCGTCCGGTGTGGACAGTGAGTGGCGCTTCACCGAGTCCGGCCGGCCCCGATCGCTGCGGATCGCCGGCCACGACGTCGAATTCGCCTACGACGACGCCGGGCGGGAAGCCGTCCGCAGCGTCGACGGCGCGGTGGTGCTCCGGCGGCGGTTCGACGAACAGGACCGGCTCGCCGAGGAGGACGTCGCCGGGGTCGGCCGGCGCACCTACCGCTACCGGCCGGACGGCAGGCTCGCCGGCGTCGACGACACGATCCGGCCGTGGCAGTTCTCCTACGACGCGGCCGGCCGGGTCAGCGAGGCGCACGGGCCGGTGGTGGCGGAACGGTTCACCCGCGACGCCGCGGGCAACATCACCTCGGCGACGACGCCGTCGCCGCCGGGCCCGCGCGGCTACGAGCGCAACCGGCTCGCCCGCATCGGGGACATCCACTTCGACGGTGACGAGCAGGGCCGCGTCACCGGCTGGCGCCACGCCGGCCGGGCGTGCGGCTACACGTGGGACCACCTCGACCGGCTGCGTGCCGCGCGCACGCCCGACGGTGCGCTCTGGACCTACCACTACGACCCGATCGGGCGGCGGTTCGCCAAGCGCTGCTGGGTGAGCGGCCCGGACGGGGAGCCCGAGCTGGCCCTGGACGTCCGGTTCCTGTGGAGCGAGCTGAACCTCGTCGAGCAGGTGGAGCACCGCCCGGCGGACGGGTCCCACCGGATCCTCACGTGGGAGCGCTTCGACGACGATCGCCCCGTCGTGCAGGTCGAGCACGCCGGCGTCGTCGAACAGGCCCGGTTCCGGGTGGTGATCACCTCGCCCGCCGGGACGCCGACCGAACTGCTCGACGAGCGCGGGACGCTGGTCTGGCAGGACCGCAGCAGCTTCTGGGGTGTGCCGCTGGCCGGCGCCGACACCGCGGCGATGCCGCTCGCGTTCCCCGGTCAGTGCCGTGACGAGGAGACCGGCCTGCACTACAACGTCTTCCGGTACTACGACCCGCGGACCACGCGCTACCTCAGCCAGGACCCGCTGGGCCTCGCCGCGGCGCCCAACCCGGTCGGTTACGTCGACCAGCCGCTGCTCGACAGCGACCCGCTCGGCCTCGCCCCCCAGCGGTGTTTCAAGGGGCGGGTGAAGGACCGCGCGAAGCGGCTGCGCGACCGGAACAAGAAGAAGCAGGCGGCCCAGCCGGCGACGCGGAAGAGCCCGCGGAAGCCACCCGTCCGCGTCGACAACATGAGCAAGGAGGAGTTCGAGAAGTTCAAGCCGGAGCTCGACAAGATGCTGAAGGCCGACAAGCACTTCTTCTGGTCCGGCGGTCACCTGGAGCGGGTGCCCGGGCGGAAGAAGCCGGACGAGTACCTCGGGTCGATGGAGGACAAGGCCACCAAGATCGCGAAGCAGCACGGCGGCAACACCCTCGAAGGCACCCTCAAGGACAACAACGTGAAGATGCCCGGGTGGATCAAGGACCCCAAGGACCCGCGGCGGCCGCTGGTCCAGGAGAAGTGGGACTACGTCTCCGAGACCTTCGCCAAGAACTCCGAGGCCGGCAAGACGCACGTCGTCTTCCCCAGCTACCCGGGCAAGGGCCACGACGTCTACCCGTTCCGGCGCTCGGACAACGTGTTCGACGTGACGGAGTACCCGCGGCTCAAGCAGGACGGCAAGGGGGACATCACCAAGTTCCACGACCGGACCGACTACGAGCGCCCGTACCGCGCGCCGAAGTGACAGCGTCCTCTTAGGACGGTGCGTGGCCGGTCAGCCGATGACCCGGCGGATCCAGCTCAGCTGCCGGAAGACGTCGCCGGCACCGGCCATGGTGTCGCGGTCGGAGGTGTCGAAGACCCCGACGAGCGTGCCCGCCGCGGCGCCGGTGCCCATGACCGGGCCGCCGGAGTCGCCGCCGGCCGGGATACCGGTGACGCTCGTGGTGCAGAAGTCGGTTCCGCCCGGGACGGCGAAGCCGTCGCAGCGCGGGTCGTCGGCGGCCAGGACCCGCAGGAGCGACTGCTTGAGCACGTCCGACTGGCAGGAGTTCTCGTCGCCCTGGCAGGTGGCGCCCCAGCCGTACTGCCGGACGTGCCGCCCGGGACGCACCGGGCCCGTGATGGGCAGTTTCGCCGGGGTGACGGTCATCGGCGGCACCTTGATCAGCATCATGTCGGCGTCCGCGCTGCCCTGCCTGCTGCCGGGCACCGGCCGGACCACGGTGCCTTTCCGCTGGTCCAGGCGGCCGACGTGGAACTCGATGCGGGTGTCCGCGATGGCCTCGGCCTGTTCGAAGAAGCAGTGCGACGCGCTGATGATCCATTCGCGCGTGATCGCGGTTCCGGTGCACTCGCCCTTGCCGTCGACGAGCATCCGCACCGCCCACGGCCCGCTGGTGCTGACCGAGCCGCCGATCACCGCCGACGCGGCAGGGGCTGTGGCCAGCGTGGCCGGCGCGACCAGCGCCAGCAGGACGAGCAGACGGCGAAGCCTCATGCGGATGCCCTTTCGTCGGTCGGTGTTCGAGGCGGATCAGGCGTCTGCGAATTCTTCCGGCTGCCGGCCCGATCGGCTCGGCGAGAACCGGTCGATCACCCAGGCGATTGTCGTGGGCCAGTGGCCGGCGTCCGGGTGGCCCGTGGTCCGCTGACGAAGATGCGACGTGTCGTGTTTTGGACGCGGCCGCCCTAGTGACGGATGACGATCACGGCGCGAGCCTGGTGCGATGCACTGGAGATCACGTGTTCTGGTCCTGACCTGCGTCGCCACCCTGGCCGTGGGCACCGCCGGAGCCGCGGACGCGGCCCCCGGCCCGACAGCGGCGCCGGCGCCCGCGGCCGTCGAACGGCATTCGGTCACCCTGCTCACCGGGGACGTCGTCCAGGTCGAACGGCAGCCCGGCGGCAAGCAGGCCGCCACCGTCCAGCCCGCGCCGGGCCGGGAGAAGATCCGGTTCCACCAGCAGGAGGTCGACGGCCACCTCAGCGTCTTCCCCGAGGACGTCGCCCCCCGGCTCGGCTCGAAGCAGGTCGACCGGACCCTGTTCGACGTCACCGAGCTGATCGCCGAGGGTTACGCCGACGAGCAGTCGAAGACGCTCCCGCTGATCCTCACCTACCGCAAGGGCGCGGACCTGCGCACCGCCGAGGCGGCCCCGGCGGCCGCCGAGCTGGGCGTGACGCTGACCAGCGTCAACGGCCGTTCCGCGCGGGCCAGCAAGGCCGACGCCACCGCGTTCTGGACGTCGTCGGCGGGCAACGCGATCGAACGGATCTCCCTGGACCGCAAGGTCCGTGCCTCCCTCGACCGGAGCGTCCCGCAGATCGGCGCCCCCGAGGCGTGGGCCGCGGGCTACGACGGCACCGGCACCACGGTCGCGGTGCTCGACACCGGCTACGACCCCACCCACCCCGACCTGGCCGGGCGCGTGAAGGAGGCGGTCAACTTCACGACCAGCCCCGACACCACCGACCACTTCGGCCACGGCACGCACGTCGCCTCGACGATCGCGGGCTCCGGCGCCGCCTCGGGCGGGCGGCTCAAGGGCGCCGCGCCGGGCGCGAAACTGCTCGTCGGCAAGGTGCTCGACGACGACGGCTTCGGCTACGAGTCCTGGGTCCTCGCCGGGATGGAGTGGGCGGCGCACTCCGGGGCCAAGGCGGTCAACATGAGCCTCGGCGGCGGTCCGACCGACGGCACCGACGAGCTCAGCCTCGGTCTCGAGGCGCTCAGCGCGCAGACCGGCACGCTCTTCGTGGTGGCCGGCGGCAACGACGGCGAACTGGGCGCGTACACGATCGGCTCGCCGGGCACCGCCGCGGCCGCGCTGACCGTCGGCGCGGTCGGCCGTGACGAGAGCCTCGCGCCGTTCTCCAGCCGCGGCCCGCGCCTGGGCGACAACGCCGTCAAGCCCGACATCACCGCGCCCGGCGTCGGCATCGTCGCCGCGCGCGCTGCGGGGACCGCCATGGGCGACGTCGTCGACGACCACTACACCGCCGCGTCCGGCACGTCGATGGCCACGCCGCACGTCGCGGGCGCGGTGGCGATCCTCGCCCAGCAGCACCCGGACTGGACGGGCCGGCAGCTCAAGGACGCGCTGGCCAGCACCTCCCTGACCGCCGGCGGACTTTCGGTGTTCGAGCAGGGCGGTGGCCGGGTCGACGTCGCCCGTGCGGTGAAGCAGCAGATCTTCGCCACCGGCACGCTCGACCTCGGCGCCGTAGAGGACGGCCAGGCGCCGGTGGTCAAGCAGGTCACCTACACCAACGTCGGCACCACGCCGGTGTCCCTGAAGCTCGCCCTCGACGCCAAGTCCCTCGCCGGCGTCCCCGCCGCCGACGGGATCCGGCTCGGCAAGTCCACTGTGGACGTTCCGGCCGGTGGTCAGGCGAGCGTCACGATCACCGGCGACCCGGCGAAACTGGCGGCGGGCACCTACAGCGGGCGGCTCACGGCGACCGCGTCCGGCGTGGTCGTGCACACCTCGCTCGGCGCCGACAAGACCGCGCCGAAGCACAAGGTCACGCTCACCGCCCTCGACCTGCAGGGCAAGCCGACGGTCGCGCCGTGGCTGCTGATGTACGGCGAGGACTACCGCTTCGACGTGAACACCTGGCTGGCCGGCGACGGCCTGACGGTCGAGCTCGGCGACGGCGTGTACTACCTGACCGCGCAGGTCAACGGCGTTCCGAGCAGTGACTACGTCTACCAGGTCGTCCAGCCGGAGATCCGGATCACCGGCGACACGACCATCGTGCTGGACGCCCGCAAGGCGGTGAAGGTGCAGATCGAGACCCCGAAACCGTCGGAACAGGCCGGGATCTGGAGCTACTACACCTACCGGGAACTCGGCTCGCGCAAGATCGCGAACTACGCCATGCAGTTCGACTACGCCCGCGAACTCTGGGTCACGCCGACGCCGAAGGTGACGACCGGGGCCTTCGAGTTCGGCTCCCGCTGGTCGCGGATCGCGCCGCCGTTGACGGCGAACGTCCTGGGCGGCCGTGCGCCGCTCACGACCCGCTACCTCGCCGGATCGCCTAAGCTGGACGGCTGGCGGCTGCTGCAGGCCGTCTCCGCGGGGGCGGGCAAACCGGCGGACTTCACGAAGGCGAACGTGCGCGGGAAGGCCGCGATCGTCGACCCGGACCCGGCGGACTACAACCGCGACGAGGTCTCCCGCGCTGCCGCGGACGCCGGGGCGGCGATCGTCTTCATCGTCGTGCCGGACGGCTGGGGGACCGCCGCGGTGCCGTCGATCAGCGCGGCGCCGTTCCTGCGGATCCCGACCGTTCAACTCGACCGGGACGAGGGCGTGGCGCTGCTCGGCAAGATCAAACGCCTCCCGGCTTTCCTGAGCCTGCAAGGGATCGCGGTCAGTCCGTACCTCTACGACGTGGTGCAGACCGAGCGCGACCGGATCCCGGAGAAGCTCGTCCACCGGGTCACCGCGGCGAACACCGCGACCGTCACCACCCACTACCGCCAGACCGGCAGCGGCGGGGAGGCCAAGGAACAGCGGTTCGCGTGGAAGCCGTGGCAGGACTTCGCCGTCAACGAGTACCAGCGGTACGTGACGACGCCGTCGACGCGGGAGGAGTACGTCAGCTCCGGGGACGTCCAGTGGCAGCACCGGGTCAAGCACGGCCTGGTGTGGGACGAGATGTCGCCGCTCGACGGCGGTATGACCGCGGCGCCGCGCACCTACACGGGCAAGGAGAACCTGACCGAGGACTGGTTCGCGCCGGTCGTGCGGCCCGCCATCCCGCGGGGCGTGCCCGGTTTGGACTCGACCCGCGAGGGCGACAACCTGCGGATCCGGATCCCGGAGTTCGTCGACAGCCAGGCCGGGCACTACGGTTTCAACGAAGGCGACGACCAGGCCGCCCCGGCGACCACGTCGGCGAAACTGTTCCGTGACGGCAAGCTCGTGTCGGAGCAGCCGTACGCGTTCGGTACCTTCCCCGCCGGCGCGGACCCGGCGACCTACCGGCTCGACCTGTCGGTGCGGCGCGACTCACCGGAGTGGCTGTTCGGCACCAGCACCCAGACGTCGTGGACGTTCCGCTCGGCCCGGTCGGCGGCACCGGCGCTGCTTCCGTTGCTGCAGCTGGACTACGCGGTGGACGCCGACTCCGGCAACCGGCTCCTGGCCGGTCGGAAGGCCAGGATCGGCCTGAGCGCGCGGTTCCAGGACGGGATGGCCGCGCCGGACGTGCGGGCGGTGAAGGCCTGGGCGTCCTACGACGACGGCAGGACCTGGCGCGCCGTCGACGTCAAGCGCACCGGGAAGTCCTACGAGGCCACGATCGACCACCCGTCGCTCGGGGCCACGAACAAGTACGTCGCGTTGCGGGTGCAGGCCACCGACACCGCGGGCGACACCGTCGACCAGACGGTGACGCGGGCGTACGGGCTGCGCTAGCCGGTTTCGCTCAAGGGCTCCGGGTGCCTTCCGCCGGTTCGCGGCAGGAGGTGCCCGGGGCTCGGCTCGTCCAGCCAGCCGAGTTTGCTGGCCTGCCAGGCCAGCTGCATCCGGGTGCGGGCGTTGACCCGGCGCATCAGGTCCTGCAGGCGCCGCTGGACGGTCCGGTAGCTGACGTCGAGCTGCGTCGCGATCGACTTGTCGCTGACGCCGCCGATGAGCAGGGACAGCAGCCGCCGCTCGTCGGGGTCGAGGTGGCTCGTGGGCGCGGTGTCGCCGATCCGCAGCGGCGACGCGCGTTCCCAGTAGACCTCGAACAACGCGACCAGCGCGGACAGCAGGCTGCTCTCCCGGACGAGCGCGGCGGTCGGCTCGCCCGTGCTGTCGTGGCTGACCAGCGGGCACAGCGCCACCGAACGGTCGGAGATGGCCAGGCGCACCGGGAGTTTCGAGATCGAGCGGGCGATCTCGCCACCTTCGATCCCCTCCAGGACGTTGACGATCCGGCCGGGTTCTTCGAGCAGGCCGGTCTCGTAGATCACGCGGTAGCGCACGCCGCGGGCCTGCGCGAGCGCCTCCTCGACGTTCTCCGACGCCGCCATCGCGACGTTGCCCTCCAGGCAGAACCACAGCGACTCTTCGCGGGCCCCGCGCTGGATGGCGAGGGCCTGCCGCCGGATCGCGTCCACCCCGGTGACGACCTCGACGAGCTGCGCGGAGTCACGCCGCCGCGCGCTGCCGCGGTACTCCTCGGCGAGCTGGGACACCGCGGCCCTGGCGGCCTCCAGCTTCTCCTGGCCGTGCACCAGCAGCGGGCCGAGCGAGACGTCCGGCGGCGCGGACACGTAGTGCTCGTCGGTCCTGTTGACGAGCCCCTTCGCCAGCAGGACCTCCAGGATCGGGTCCACGTCGTCGCGGCCCACGCCGGCCTTGTCCGCGATCTCGTCGGGCGCGGTCCGGTAGCCGCCGACGATCGCGCGGTAGACCCGTTCTTCATCGGGGGTCATGCCCAGTGCTTCCAGCACAATGCCTCCTGGCCACGTGGCCGGCGGGTGTCCCATCGGCGCTGACGGCTTGTCGACAACGTACAACGCGGGCGCAAACGGGTGAACGGGTCACACCGCTTCGTGATCTTGCCGGTCGTCCCGCAGCGCCGACTCCGCTTGCCCGGCCAGCCAGCCGGCCGCCTGCTCGAGGCCCCAGCCGAAGCTCCACATGGTGCGCCACGACTCGAACCCGAAGTAGAACCACAGGATCTGCCCGACGCGGGTCCGGTCCAGCCCCGCGCGCAGGCCGCCGATCTCGACGAGACGTCCCGCGGCGACGTCGAGACGCGCCCGGGTGGCGCGCACCGCCAGGTCGGCCGCGGCGGCGACGTCCCGGTCGGCCGTGCGGTTGTCCAGCAGGATCGCGAGGATCCGCTGCCGGCGCCGTTGCACCGAGCCGGTGCCCTCGGCCACCAGCCGCACCACCGCGCGGACGTCGGCGCACCCGGTGACCGCCCGCGCCGCTTCGACGGCTTCCTCGTCGCGGGCGCCGTCCTCGGTCAGCGCGGTCACCAGGGCCGGCTTGCCGCCCACGCTGGTGTAGACGGTGTTCACCGCCACCCCGGCGGCCTCCGCGACGGCGGCGACGCTCGTGCGGGCGTACCCCCGCTCGGCGAACAACGCGGCGGCCGCGTCGAGGATCGTCCGGCGGGTGTCCTGGGCGTGCCGCTCCCGCACCGACGACCGGTAGTCACGTGCAGCCATGGGCCGATGCTACCTCCCTACATTGAGAGTATGATCGTTACTATGAATATGGGGAGACTCCAGTCAACTGAACCGGTGCGTGACGACGTCGTGGTCGTCGGAGCGGGGCCGGTGGGCCTGTGGACGGCGGCGGAGCTGGGCCTGGGCGGCGTGCCGGCCGTGGTCCTGGAGCGGGCCGCCGGGCGCAGCCCGCACTCCAAGGCGCTGGGCGTGCACCCGCGCACCCTGGAGGTGCTGGCGACGCGCGGGCTGGCCGAGCGGTTCCTGGCCGAGGGGACACCCATCCCGCGGTGGCACTTCGGCATGCTGGACACCCCGATCGACCTCTCCGTGCTCGACACGCCCTACCCGTTCATGCTCGCCCTGCCCCAGCGCCGCACCGAGGAGCTGCTCGAAGAGCACGTGCTCGCGGCGGGGGCGCGGATCCTGCGCGGCCACCGCGTCACGGACCTGACGCAGGACGAGGACGGCGTCCGGCTGGAAGTGTCCGGACCGGACGGTCCGTACACGCGCCTCGCGCACTACGTCGTCGGAGCCGACGGCGTCGGCAGCGTGGTGCGCACCGCGGCCGGGATCGCCTTCCCCGGGACCGAAACGACGTTCTACAGCTACCTCGGCGAGGTCCGGGTGACGTCGGAACCGGTGCGCAGCGCCCACAACGAGCACGGCGCGCTGCTGTCGGTGCCCCTGCGCGACGGCCGCTACCGGATCTCCGGGGTGGACAAGGCGACCGGCCACGAAGCCGGCCCGTTGACCCTGGAAGCCCTGCGCGAGGCCACGATCCGCGTCGCCGGGAGCGATTTCGGGATGCACGACCCCAGCTGGCTCACCCGGTTCGGCGATGCCGCGAAGCTGGCGGAACGCTACCGCCACGGCCGGGTGCTGCTCGCCGGCGACGCGGCGCACCGGCACCTGCCGGCCGGGGGAGTGGGCCTCAACGTCGGCGTCCAGGACGCGATGAACCTCGGCTGGCGCCTGGCGGCGGTCGCCCGGGGCGACGCGGACCCGGCGCTGCTGGACGCCTACCACGACGAGCGTCACCCGGTCGGGGAACAGCTGGTCCAGCACACCCAGGGCCAGTCGGCGCTCATCACCGCCACCACCCCGGACGGGATGGCCCTGCGGGCGGTGCTGAGCGGGCTCATCGCCGAGGTGCCCGAGCTTTCGCTGGCGCTGGCCCGCAAACTGTCCGCCCTGGACGTCGCCTACCCGGCCGGCGGCCACCCGCTGACCGGCACACGCGTGCCGGTCGCACAGCCGTGGCCGGTGTTCCTCGTCGACGCGGCCGCACCGATCCCGGCGGCCACCGCGGCCGCGGTGAAGCGGGGAATCGACGTCGTCGCGGCGCCACTCCCGTGGACCACTGCGGCGGCGGTGCTCGTGCGTCCCGACGGGCACGTCTGGTGGGCCGCGGACGAGGTGGACGACGAGCGGATCGCCGCGGCACTGGCCGACGTCGGCGTCCGCTGGCCTGAACGCTCCGCTTCGGCCTAGGCGTTGCGCCGCTTCGGCTTGTCCCGCGGTGTCGTCTTCGTCGGTGTCTTCGGCGGTGCCAGGAGGCTAGGCATGAGGGCCACCGTCTCGGCGAACGCGTCGTTGTCGCCGAGGACTCGGGCGAGCACCAGCGAGCCTTCGATGCGCAGGAAGACGTCTCGGGCGGCACGCATGGCGTCGTCCGGGCGGCGGCCCGCGCGTTGTGCGGCTTCGGCCATCGCGTCGATCCACGTCTTGGCCAGCGCCCGGGCGTGGTCGCGCAGCCGCTCCGGGGTGCCGGCCAAGGTCATCGTGTCGAGGACGCACGACAACGCGCCCGCCCCGTAGAACTGGCCGAGCCGTTGCGCGGTCTCCGTGATGCCCTCGGTGACGTCCGGGTCCTCGCGCATCGGCGCCAGTATCCAGAGGAACCGTTTGCCCACCTCGGTGAGCACGGCGTCCGCCATCCCTTCCTTGCCGTCGGGGAAGCGGTGGTAGAGGCTCGCCCGCTGGAGGCCGGTGGCCGCCGAGAGGTCGCCGATCGCCGTGCCTTCGACGCCCTTCTCGCGGAACACCTTGACGAGCAGGTCGATCAGGTCGGCTTCGGTGATGGAGGGGGGGCGGGCCATACCGGCTAGTTTACCGAACTTTCGGTAAACTAGCCGGAGGGTGCTACTTCTTGAGCCTGCGGCTCCCGGCGTGCCAGTCCTCGGTCTTGCCCGTCTCCTCCGTCGTGACGCCGAACGACGGCAGCTGCGGGCGCTCGCGCAGGCTGCGCTTGAGCTCGGCGAAGCCGGGGAACCGGGCGAGGCCGACGACGTGGTCCCACAGCGCCGCGGCCTGGTCCTCGTCGGGCAGCCGGCTGATCACCGGCCCGAAGAAGGCGACACCCCCGGGCGGTTCGAAGTGGACGATCGGCGTACCGACGTCCTTGCCCGTCAAGGACAGTGCCTCGTCGGACTCGGCTTGGATCTCGGCGTCGCGGGTCGTGTCGTCGAGGGCGTCGGCGAGCGACGTCGGCAGGCCGGCTTCGGCGAGCGCGTCGGCGGCGAGGCCGGGGGTGCCTTGCCAGCCGGGGGTCTTGCCTTCGTCGGGGCCGGCTTCGAGGATGCGCGCGCCGAAGGCCGCGTAGAGCGGGCCGATCGCCTCACGGCCGTGCTTCTCGCGGGCCGCCGACGCGACGCGCAGCAGCCGCAGGCCCGCGGTGTGCTGGGCGTCGTACTCCGGGGGGAAGTGGGTGTCGTAGTCGAGGTGCGAGTTGATCAGGCGCAGGGAGATGAACCGCCAGTCGACGGTGTAGTCGCGCTGCGCCTGGACGATCCGGATCCACTTGCTCGTCATCCACGCGAACGGGCAGATGGGGTCGAAGTAGAAGTTGATGTCAGCGTTCTTCGCCGGATTCATGGTCACGATCCTAAGGTCGGTCTTCGGGTGGACGGCTGCTCAGTAGACGAAGCTCGGCCAGCCGCTGACGTAGTTGATGAAGCGCTCGCTCAGCCCGCCGGTGCGCAGATACTGTGCCGTCACGGGAAGCTGCGCGCTGTCGTACCGCGGGTTCGCTTTCACCTGCCGGGGGAAGTCCCGCTGGAGGATGCCGGCCCGGCCGATCAGCACGAAGTCGCAGCCTTCGTCCAGCAGCTGCCCGGCGCGCTGGGCGCTCATGATCTTGCCCGCTGTCCCCACGCGCACGCTCTTCCGGGGAAGACCGGTGAAGATACCGAGCATGGACTGTCCGCGCAACGCCCCCTCCTGGACGAGCTGCGCGGAATCCCACAGGGCCAGGTCGAGGTAGTCGATCAGCTCGCGGTCGAGCACCTCGGCGGTGATGTCCCGCAGTTCTTCCAGGCGCAGCCCGTACCGCTCGACCGACAAGCGCCAGCCGATCTGGAACTCGGGGCCGCACGCCCGGCGGATTCCCTCGATCACCTCGATGGTGAGGCGCGCCCGGTTCTCGGTGCTGCCGCCGTACTTGTCGGTGCGGTCGTTGAGCAGCGGGGACATGAACTCGGACAGGATCCACCCGAACGCGCCGTGGACGGCGACGCCGTCGAACCCGGCCCGTTCCGCCCGCACGGCGGCGGCGACGAAGCTGTCGCGGATGCGCTCGACTTCTTCCGTCGTCAGCGCTTTGACACCCGGCACCGTGGAGTCGGAGGCCGGAGCCGGGAGCCCGCCCAGCTCGGGGCGAGCGCGATGGCCGGCGTGGTGCAACTGCACCGCGGACAGGCCACCGCCCCGCCGGATCGAGGTGGCCATCTCGGTCAGGCCGGGCAGGTGGGCGTCGCTGTGGACACCCAGCTGCCGCTCGAACGCGATGCCGCCGGCCTCGACGGTGGCGGCGCACGTCTGGATCAAGGCGTAGTCGCTCCGGGCGAGCTGCCTGATCCACTCCTGGTCGAAGGGGGACGCGGAACCGTCGTGCTCGCTCTGCTGGTTGGTGAGCGGTGCCAGCATGAAGCGATTGCGCATCGCCGGACCGTGGGCGAGGGTGAGCGGTTCGAACAGATCCGAAACTGACATGACGATCTCCTGCTGACGATGATTTCGGGCGAGCGACGGCGCTACTGGCCGGAGACGGGGTTCCGCGCCGGGAACGCGTGGGTCCGGGCGAGGAGCACGGCGAGCGCGGTCGGTACGAGGAGCACGACGGCCGCGATGATGAGCGACTCGGGGCCGAAACCGGCGAGCAGCGCGCCGCCGACCAGGCCGCCCAGTCCGATGCCCAGGTTCCAGGTGGTCACCATCGACGACTGGGCTGCGTCGGCGTGCTTGCCCGCGGCCCTCATCAGCGCCGACTGCAGCAAGGTGGCCGCTCCGCCGAACGCGAGTCCCCACGCCGCGACCGCGGCGTAGTCGACGGCGGGGCTGGAGGCGGCCACGGCGAGCACGCCCGCGGCTACGGCGAAGAGTGCGGTGCTGACGACGACCAGCCGGCGGTGGTGCCGGTCGATGAGCACGCCGGTGAGCCAGATGCTGACGATCGAGGCGATGCCGAAGTCGAGCAGGACCCACTGCACCTGGTCCTGCAGTCCGGCTTCGGAGAGGATCGGCGCGATGTAGGTATAGAGGATGGTGTGCGCGAGTACGAACGCGCCCGTCACGGCGAGGACGGTGCGAATGCCGTGCAGCCGCAGGATGCGACGCAGCGGAACCCGATCCTCGGCCTTTTGCCCGGCGAAGTTGGGAAGGCTCCACACGGTCCAGATGATCAGCAGCCCGGTCAGGGCCGTGACGACGCCGAACGTGAGCTGCCACCCGACCGCCTTGCCGAGGTACGCCCCCACGGGAACGCCGAGGGAAAGGGCCACGGGCGTACCGGCCATGGCGAACGCCATCGCCCGCCCCTTGAGCCCGGGGCCGACCAGCCGGGATGCGTACCCGCCGAGAAGGCTCCAGACGATGCCGGAGGAAGCGCCCGCGATGAATCGCGCGCCCATGGTGACGGGGAAGCTGAGGGAAATCGCGGTCACGAGGTTGGCGACCACGAATCCGGCCAGCGCCGCCAGGAGCAGATGACGTCTCGGCCACGAGGCGGTGGCCAGGGTGACGGGAATCGCCGTCAGCAGGGTGCCGACCGCGTAGATCGTGACCGTCTGACCGCCGACGGATTCCGAGACTTCCAGCGCCTGGCTCATCTGCGGCAACACGCCGGCCGGCAGCGCCTCGGTGAGGGTGGTGATCAGTCCGGCGACGAAGAGCGCGATCAAGGGGAGCAGGGGCAGCCGTTCCGCGGGCGCGGTTGTCGGAACGTGCGTTGGTGAGGTGGTCACGAGTGTCCTTTGTGGTCAGAGCCGTTGAAGGTGTTGCCCTGGGCTCGAATCGGGCCTCCGTGTTCGGAGACTCGGCTAGACTCCAACCTTGACATCGATGTGAAGGCTAGTGGCTTTCCGGGAGTTGTGATGAGGATCAAAGCGCTGTCCGAGCGGACCGGCGTTTCCGCGCGGTTGCTGCGTTATTACGAAGAGCAGGGTCTTATCGATCCTCTGCGCCAGCAAAACGGTTACCGCGACTACGACGAGGCTCAGGTCGAGCGGGTCCGACAGATTCGTAGCCTGCTGGATGCCGGGCTGACAACCGAGATCATCAGGGCCGTGCTGCCCTGCCTGGCCGAGGCGGCGGATTCCCGTTATCCCGCACCGGACTTCGTCAGTCGGATCCGGCAGGAACGCAGCCGCATGGCTGAACGGCTCGCAATCCTGTCGAAGAACCTGCAGGCGATGGACGCCTACCTGGACGCGCTCGTCAAGGAGTAACACGCCGGTGTCCACTGTGCGCAGTCCGAGGTGGACGCTTCGGTTCCGGTGTTCGGTGGTCCGGTCATGGTCCTCCCCAGCATGGATGATGGCACACTTGTTACCGAACGTACGGTAAAAAACTCCTGTGGGCAGCGTGACGAGTGCCACTTTTGAATATTACCGAACGTACGGTAAAAATGAAGCAGTTCACCTCATCCGATCCCGAGGAGCACGTTCCATGAGCAGTAAGACCGCGGTCGTGGTGCTGTCCGACCCGTCGACCGGCACCGACGAAGCACTGGGCCGGGTGTTCGACGCCCTCGCCACGGCGTGGGAGTTCGCGCAGGGCGGGGAGGCCCTGGTGCTGTTCCAGGGCACCGGCACCCGCTGGCCGGCCGTGCTGGCCGACCCGGCCCACCCCGCGCACGAGCTCTACACGGCGGTGAAGAAGCAGGTGGCCACGGTGGCCTCCTCCGGCTGCACGACCGTTTTCGGCGCGACCGCGGGCATCGAGGCCGAGGAGATCAAGCAGATCGGCCAGAACCAGGCCCCCGGCACCCCCGGCGTCGCGAGCATCCGGGAACTGGTCGAGTCCGGCTACCAGGTCCTGACCTTCTGACGCCGTGACCTCATCGACCGGCTCGCCGTCCACCCGGCGAGCCGGCGGCGAGGTCCGGCGGGATTCCCGACGCCGGGCGGCCGCCCGGCGCAGCGACAATCCGAAGTGGACGGTGACGATGAACCCCAGCGCGCACCCGGCGACCCGCGCCGCGCGAGCGGGCACCCACACCCCGCCCGGCGCGGCCCCGCCCCTGGTGCCGGCGCTGCACCAGAGCACCGTGCACGCCTACCCGGACCTCGCGTCGCTGCACCGGGTCCTCGACGACGAGGAGCGCGGGCAGGTCTACTACCGGTTTGGGCACTACAACGGCCAGGTGCTCGAAGAGGCCGTCGCGGACCTCGAAGGCGCGGCCGACGCGGTCTCCGCCGCGTCCGGCATGGCCGCGCTCACCGGGACGGTGCTCGCCCTCGTCGAGGCCGGCGGCCACGTCGTCGCCGACCGCAACGCCTACGGCGGCACCCGCAGCCTGCTCGAGGTCGACCTGCCCCGGCTCGGCATCACCACGACCCTCGTCGACGCCGCCGACCCCGGCGACGTCGAACGGGCGCTGACCCCGCGGACCGGGCTCCTGCTCGTGGAGGCGCTGACCAACCCGACCATGCGGGTGCCCGACCTGCCCGCCCTCGCCGCGCTCGCCGCCGCGGCCGGTGCCACCTTCGTCGTCGACTCGACGTTCGCCACGCCCGCCCTGATCCGGCCGCTCGACCACGGCGCCGACCTGGTGTGGCACAGCATCCCCAAGTACCTCGGCGGCCACTCCGCCGCGATGGGCGGCATCGTCGCCGGCGACGCCGGCCTCGTCGCGCGGATCCGCCGGTCGATCGTCCACGTCGGCGCCACGCTGGGCCCGTTCGACGCGTGGCTGGCCCTGCTCGGGCTGAAGACCCTCCCGCTGCGGATGCGGGCGCACACCCGCGGCGCGACGGCCGTCGCGGAGTTCCTCGCCACGCACCCGGCGGTCACGCGCGTGCACCACCCGGCGCACCCCGGCCACCCGCACGCCGCCACCGCGGCCCGGCTCTACCCGGGCGGAACGGGCGGCATGCTGTCCTTCGAGCTCGCCGGCGGCCGCCGCGCCGTCGACGAGCTCATCCGCCGCCTCGGGCCGGCGATCCCGCTGTCGCCCAGCCTGGCCGACGTCGCGACGACACTCGTCCACCCCGCCACGACCACGCACCGGTCGCTGGCCCCGGAGGACCTGGCGGTTCTCGGGATCACCGACGGGCTGGTCCGCCTCTCGGTCGGCATCGAAGAGCCGGCCGACCTCGTCGCCGAGCTGGGCGCGGCGCTCTAGAGCCGGTCGGCGAGCTTCCGCGCCAGTGCGGTGTAGACGTCGGTGCGGTGCTCGCGCAGGTACAGGGTCACGGTCCGGTTCTGGCCGTGGCTCCGCTTCCCGGTCATGACCAGGGCGACGCCGTCGGCGGCGGCCAGCGGGCAGTGGATCGCGCCCTCGCCGATCCCGGGCAGGGTGGTCGCGGGGCCGCGGCAGTCCCGCTTGCTGTTTTCGACCGCCCTGGCGGGTGTGTAGGACCGGGACGACGCGATGACCCACATGTCGAGCACCCAGGGCGTCCGGTACTTGCCTTCGTAGCGGCACCGGAACTCGGTGCCGGGTACGTAGGTCGGGTCCGGCGGTTGCTCGGCCGCGACGATGTCCTCGCTGGTGCCGATCAATTCCTGCACTTCGCCGGGGCCGAGGAACGGGCACGCGGCGGTCACCTTCGCGGGCGACACCAGCGGCGTGAACGGCGGCGCCACCGGGGTCGTGGTGGCCGGCGGGGTCGTGGCCGGGCGCGCGGTCGTGGCGGTCGTCGCCGGCGCGGACGTCACGGCGGCGGTCTTCGGGGCCGAGCACGCGGCCGGGCCGGCCAGGACCAGTACGGCCGCGAGAGCGACCCCGAATCTCCCCATACCGCCAATCTAGCCCGAAATCGGTCGGAGGCGAGGGCCGGCGCATCGGTCACGACCGCGGAAACCGTCGAATGGGAAGTGGCGGATCCCGCCGAGGTGCCGGATTCGCCGGTGGCGCACCCACAGTCCGTCCCGCGGCCGGGCGACCGTGCTGATCCCGGGCCCTCGGTCCGGCTCGTGATTGACTGGCACGCATGGCCCTGCTCCCGCGTCCGTTCGCCCGGGTCCGCCGATGACCGCCGAGTCGCCCGCGGCCACCCGGCCGCGCAACCGCAAGCAGCTCATCGTCGAAGCGGCGGGCCGGGTGTTCAGCGAGCGCGGCTACCACGCCGCGTCCATGGAGGAGATCGCCACCACGGTGGGCATCACCGCGGCGGCGCTGTACCGGCACTTCCCGAACAAGTACGCGTTGTTCGCCGAGTGCGCGAACGTCATGGTGGACCGGCTCGTCGCCGCGGTCGACGAGGTGCCGCCCGACGCGGCCTTGGCGGACGTGCTCGCGGCCGTCACCCGGGTCACCGTCGCCCATCGCGCGGCGGGTGGGCTGTACCGGTGGGAGGCGCGCTACCTCGACCGCGACGACCGCCGGGTCCTGAGGGCGAAGTTCGCGCACGTCGTCGCGCGGGTGACCCGGGTGGTGCGGCGTGAGCACCCGCTGCCGGACGAGCACCTGCGGGCCGCGGCGGCCCTCGGCGCGATCGCGTCGGTCACGATGCACCGCACCTCGATCGCCCCGCGCCGGGCCGAGGACCTGCTGCTGGCGGCCGCTTTGCGCGTCGCCGCGACCAGCCCCGCGGCGGCCGTCGGGAGCGCGCGCGCCGTCGAGCTGCCCGTCCTGCCCGTGCCGCGCACCCGGCGTGCGGAGATCCTCGCCGCCGCCGTCCCGCTGTTCGAACGGGACGGCTTCGCCACCGTCACGAACGGCCGGATCGCCGAGGCCGCGGGCCTGGTCCCGTCGACGATCTACCGCCACTTCCCCGCCAAGGCCGACATCCTGGCCGCGGCCTGCCTGCAGGCCGCCGGGCTGCTGGCCCAAGCGGTGGAACAGAACCTGCACGGCGTGGCCGGCCCGCACGACGCCGTTGTCGCACTGGCGGCGACGTACGTGGCCTACAGCTTCGAGCACACCGCCCTCACCAGCGTCGCCGACGCCGAGGTCGCCGGCCTGCCGGCCGCCCTGCAGCGCCCGTTGGCCGTCGCGCAGCGCGAGCACATCGCCGTCTGGGAGCAGCAACTGCGGCTGGCCCGCCCGGACCTCGATCCGCGCCAGGCCCGGGCCCTGGTGCACGCGGGCTTCGGCGTGGTGGTCGAGGCCGGCCGGCGGCTGCGGTGGCAGGACAGCCCGGACCACCGCGCCGCCGTCACCGCGTTGGTCGTCGGGGCGCTGGGACTCCCGGCGCGCCGGTCAGGCGCCGGGCCGGTTCGCGGTGGGGATCACGATGGTGGTGCTCGTCGGTGACGTCCCGTTGTTGAGGAACAACATCGCCAGCGCCCGCACGAACTGGTCGAACATGTAGAAGCCGACGGGCAGCACGGGCAACAGCCCCTCCCGGAACGCGATGTAGGTGGGCCACCCGGTGCGGACCAGGGTGGCCGCCGCGTAGTCGCGGGGCAGGGAGAGCCAGTCGCCGATCTTGTCGTTGAGCACGTAGCGCACGAACTCGTTCAGGAATCCGCGCGTGACACCCAGATCGACCTGGGCGGTCAGGCCGAGGAGGTCCTTGGCCAGTTCCTTGCCCTCGGTCGTCGGGGCGAGGATCGGCGTGAGCGCGTACGCCGACTGCGCGTTCGCGTCGGCCCACGTCTTGGGGATGAACTCGTCGCGCACGCCGAGCAGGTGGATGGCGACCTGCCACATGTGCAGGAAGGCGTCCTCCTCCGCGGCCGTCATCGGTACCTTCCACTCGACCAGCTTCCGGTGCACGAAGGTGCCCAGGCTGTGGAAGGTGACGAGGATGTCGCCGTTGCTGATCGGGATCGGCGTGTCCGTGGCCGCCTGCCAGTGCGCCGACCGCGGCAGTAGGTGGCGCACCGCGGCGTGCACCAGCCGCGTCTTGTTGGCGGTGACCACGAACTGGCCGGTGGGCTCGTAGGCGGTCAGCTCGCTCAGGTCGTAGCCGAACGTGAACGTCTTGGCCGCGCGGTCCTTCATGTTGGCGCCGCCCGCTGACCAGTAGACCGACTCGGCCTCCCGCGGGATGACCGTGCTCATGATGCCGCTGCCGAGGCCGTACAGCATGAACAGGTAGGTGTCCTTGCGCCGGTTGAAGTCGGCGGCGAGCCGGAGCTTGGCGCGGTCGGCCCAGGCGGGCAGGTTCGCGGCCTGCTGGAGGTGGGCGGCGAGGGCGGTCGGCAGGCTGCTGGGCACCGGGTCGTTGTTGTTCGCCCACGACGCCAGCGCGGCGTTGACCGCCGGGACCTGGCCGTTGTCGAGCAGCGATGCCACGAGACCGTCGACCGGGTCGTCCCAGACCTGCCACGGGTCGGCTCCCGAGCCGGTGCCGGCCATCGACCCCGTCGACGACCAGGCCCACGCGGGGGCGGCCGTGCTCGCCACACCCGCGAGCCCGAGCGCCGCACCGAGGGACAAGACACTCCTTCTGCTGAGATTGCTCATTTACATACCTGCTTCCTTGGAGGCTGTTACGTGCATCTCTGCTGTCTGGCCTGGACTTGGTGCCACGACGTCGTGTTCGAGCTTGTGTGCGGGTGCGATTCCTCGTTAACATATCGAAGCGGGGTGCCGGTCAGCAAGGCCGTCGCCGGCCGGAACCGGTTCGCAGGCGTCGAAGGAGTTCGTGTGACCACAGTCAGCCCGGCCGAGCGGTCGCTCTACGACCAGGACCACGAGCTCCTGCGGGACACGGTCCGCGCGTTCGTCGACAAGCACGCCGCGCCCCACGCCGAGCGGTGGCGGGCGGCGGGCAAGGTCGACCGCGAGCTCTTCCGGGAGGCCGCCCGCGCCGGGATCCTCGGCTTCTCGATTCCCGAGGAGTACGGCGGGAGCGGGATCACCGACTACCGCTTCAACGCCGTGATCGGCGAGGAGTTCTCGCGTAACCCGGTGTCGGACGGGCTCGCCTGCGTGGCGCTGTCCAACGACATCGTCGTGCCCTACTTCACCGACCTGACGAACGACGAGCAGAAAGCCCGCTGGCTGCCCGGCATCGCCGCCGGCGAGCTGGTCGTCGCGGTCGCGATGACCGAGCCCGGCACCGGCAGCGACCTGGCCGGGATCAGCACCACCGCCGTTCGTGACGGCGACGACTACGTGGTCGACGGCAGCAAGGTCTTCATCTCCAACGGCCAGAACGCCGACCTCGTCGTCACCGCCGTCCGGACCGGCCCGGACCGCCACGGCGGGCTCAGCCTGCTGGTCGTCGAGGCCGATCGGGCGGGCTTCTCCCGCGGCCGCAACCTGGAGAAGATCGGCCTGCACGCCCAGGACACCAGCGAGCTGTTCTTCCAGGGCGTCCGGGTGCCGGCCGCCAACCTGCTCGGCGCGGAGGGGTCGGGCTTCGCCGGCCTGATGCGCAACCTGCCCCAGGAGCGGATCTCGATCGCCGCCAACGCCGTGGCGTCGTCGGAGGGCGTGCTGGAGCGCACCCTGGACTACGTCAAGCAGCGCACGGCGTTCGGCAAGCCGATCGGCTCGTTCCAGAACACGCGCTTCGAGCTGGCGGAAATGGTCACCGCCGTGCGGGTGAGCCGCGGCTACATCGACGACCTGCTCGCCAGGCACTCCCGCGGCGAACTGTCCTCAGTGGACGCCGCGGCGGCGAAGTTCTGGACCACGGAACAGTACGTCGACATCGTCGGGCGGTGCCTGCAGCTGCACGGCGGATACGGTTACATGCTCGAATACCGCATCGCGCACGACTACCTCGACTCACGCGTCTCCACCATCTACGGCGGCACCACGGAGATCATGAAGGAGATCGTCGGCCGCGACCTGGGCTTGTAAGTCTCGCTTCGGCGGGGATGCTAAGACTCGCGGCGAGCGAAGAGAACCGCGCCCGGCTTCTCGTCCGGGTGCAGCAGAAACTGCGCCTCGATCCCGAAACCGGCCTCACGCAGCCAGGCCGCCACCTGCTCCGGCCGCCGAAGGTGCTCGGTTTCCGACGGTGACCCGTCGCCGACGTGAAATCCGAGTTGCAGCGGCCCGCCGGGCCGCAGCACCCGGTGGAAGTGCCCGAACACGACCGGCACCTCGTCGTCGGGAATGTGGATCAACGACCACCAGGCGATCAGGCCGGCCACCGAGGCGTCGGGCAGGGCCAGGTCCGTCATCGACCCCACTTCGAACCGCAGGCCGGGATGGTCGCGCCGGGCCACGTCGATCATCCCGGGGGAGAGGTCGATGCCGAACGCGTCGACGCCGAGTCCGTGCAGGTGCGCGGTGACATACCCGGGCCCACAGCCGACATCCGCCACCGGCCCGCCGCCGGCGGCGCGCACGTTGCCGGCGAACAGCGCGAGAGCCGTCCGCAGGTACGGCTGCTCGATCAAGAGATTGCGCACCTGGTCGGCGTAGCTGACGGCGATGGTGTCGTAGGAGGTCCGGACGTCGCCCAGCCAGTCGTCTGTACCCATGAGCCGCACGGTAGCCCACGATCCGCCGGCTTGAGCGGCTTTGGCGACCGGACGTGTGAAACGCCGGGCCCGTAGCTGACCCTGCGTGGTCGCTGGTGGTGGCGCGCAGTGCGTGGAATCGTGGACACCGCCGTCGGCAATCGTTGGTCCCAAACGAAATGCCACCGTTCTTGATTTGTCCGATGTGGACACCGATTCCGGCCCGGCCGGAACGGTATCGGTGATCGGTTACTCCGAATCGGTGACCGGTGCACGCGGGATCGATCACTGGGACGGCTTTCGTGGCCTGGGCCACACCAGGGAAAGGACCTTGACAGGTCAGGAGGTCGCCATCTAGCTTGAGGTACGGTAACTTTCATACCTAGGCCAGGGTGCAGAAACTGAGCCCGCCGCTTCTCTTCACATCGTCGTGAAACCACATCGGATGAGTCCCGTTCAACGCTCCGGGGGAGTCTTGACTGTCGTCGATCAGGATGTCGAACTGTCTTTTGTGTCCACGGTTCCGCGGAACCTGGTGCATCGTGCCGCAATTTGTGAAGTGTTTCTGACCGATTCCGTGAAAACAACCGACGAACGTTTCGTGCTGGCCGCGCAGTTGCCGCGGGTGCACAGTTATTACAGTGACCAGGTCGCGTCGCGGCCGGTTTACGACCCGCTGCTGCTCACCGAGGCCGTCCGGCAGGCCGCCATCTTCGTCGCGCACCGCTACCTGGGCGCACCGCCGGCCGACAAGTTCGTCTACAACACGAGCGACCTGCGCATCTGCGACCCGGACGCGCTGGCCGTCACCGAGCTGCCCGGGCACCTGCTGCTGGACGCCACGCTGACCGCCACCAAGCGCCGCGGTGACGTGGTCGTCGGGCTCGCGCTCGCGGTGGCCCTGCGCGTCGACGGCGTCGTCGCGGGGTCGATGGACATCACCATCCAATGGATGCCGCCCGCGGTGTGGGACGGCCTGCGTGATCGGGCCCGCGCCGGCCTGGACCCGGCCCACGACCGCGCCCACTCCCTGGACACCCGGCTGCGCGCGCACCGGGTCGGCCGGCTGCTCGACCCCAACGTGGTCCTCGGCCGGTTCGCCGCGACCGGCGACACGCTGACGGCGAACGTGCTGGTCGACCGCTCGCACCCGGCGCTGTTCGACCACCCGCTGGACCACATTCCGGGGATGCTGCTGTTCGAGGCCCTGCGCCAGGCCGGTGCGCTGGCCGCCTACGAGCTGAACGGGTCGGCGCCGTCCCGGCTCACCCTGGTCGGCTGCCGCGCGGAGTTCACCCGGTTCGGCGAGTTCGAGCTGCCGACCGCCGCGCACACCACGCTGCTGCCCGCGCCGGGGCCGGGGCGGACCGCCTTCGCGCTCGACGTCCGGCAGGACGACGCGACCATCGCCCGCGGCGAGGTCGAGTTCGCTGCGCTCGCCTGGCGCGAACGGTAGGCGCGGCGATGTTCGTCTGGTTCGACTTCGGCGGCGTGCTCTCGCCGCCCCTGCAGGTCCTGTTCGACACCTTCCGCGACCGCACCGGCGTCTCCCGCGAGCGGCTGTGGGCCGCGATGACCGCGGCCGACGCCGAGCTCGGCCTGCCGCCGCTGGCGAGCGTCGAACTCGCTGTCCGGACCGAAGCCGAGTGGGGCGCGCGGCTGCGCCACCACCTCGCGGCGGCCGATCCCGGCCTCGACCTCTCCCGCGCGCGGCTGGAGGAGTTCGGGGCCCAGTGGTTCGCCGGGATCGAGCCCAACCACCTGATGATCGCCACCCTGCGCCACCTCCGGGACAACGGCGTTCCCGTGGGCATCCTCACCAACAACGTCCTCGAATGGGGACCGCACTGGAAACGGATGGTCGGGTGCGCCGGCGAGGTCGACGCGCTCGTCGATTCGTGCGAGATCGGCGCGCGCAAACCGCAGCCGGAGATCTTCGCGATCGCCGAAAAGACGTCGGCGGCCACCGGCCCGTTCCTGCTGGTCGACGACGTCGCGGAAAACTGCGCGGCCGCGCGGAACGCGGGCTGGCTCGCGATTCATTTCCGCGACAACGTCCAGGTCTGCCGGGAACTCTTCCGGCACACCGGGGTGCCCGGAATCCTCTGAACCCCGTCGTTCTTCTCACACTTGGGGGAAAACCATGTCGGTTGACAGCGCTTTCCGCGCGTCCGTCGGTGCGGTACCGCACCTGGACGCGCCCCCGCACTACACGAAGACGGACCCGTCACCGGGTGGTGTGCCGCGGATCGTCCTGCCCAGCGGGCACGTGGCGGCGCACCTGACCCGGTACCGCGACGTCTTCGCCGTCCTCGCGGACCCGACCTGTTCCCGCAGCGTCACCAACGTCGAGGACGGCCCCAGTTTCCTGCCGACGATCATGCCGAAGGAGATGCTGCTCAACCTGGACGTGCCCGACCACGCGCGGATGAAGACCGTCGCCAACGCCGAGTACAGCGCCCGGGCCGTGGCGGCCCTGACGCCCGTGCTCGGCACCGTGGTGGACGAGCGGTTCGCCGCGCTGCGCGCCGAGGAGCGGCCCGACCTGTTCCGGACGGTCCTCGACGAGGTGCCGATCCGCGTCAACAGCGTCTTCCTGGGGCTGCCGCTGGCGGACCGCGAGTACTACCGCCCGCTCGGGCACACCGTGCAGCGGGCGCCCGCCGACGACGTCGAAGGCCTGCTGGCCGACTTCTGGCGGCTGTACGAGTACGTCACCGACCTCGTGCGTGGAGCCCGGCCGGTGCGTGAGGGCGGCCTGATCGCCCGCCTGCTGGCCGGGCGGTCGGCGAGCACCCCGCCGCTGACCGACGAGGAACTGGTCGCGCTGCTGCTGGGGTCGGTGCTCGGGGCCGACCAGAACATCCTTTCGGTGCTGACGAAGGCGGTGTACGTGCTGCTGGTGTCGCCGGGGCTGTGGGGCCGGCTGCACGACGAGCCCACGCTCGTCACCCCGGTCTGCGAGGAGCTGATCCGGCTGATCCCGCTCGGCACGATCTCGGCGTTCCCCCGCGTCCTCACGCGTGACGTCGAGACGAGCGAAGGGATCGTGCCGGAAGGGAGCGTGGTCTACGCGGACGCGTTCGCCGCCAACCGCGACCCCGAGGCGTTCCCCGACCCGCTCACGATCGACCCGGGCCGCCGCGGTCCGCGGCACCTGCAGTTCGGCTACGGGATGCACCACTGCATGGGTGCCGCGCTGGCCCGCCTGGAGATCACGACGCTGGTCGGGCGGCTCGTCGCCGAGTTCCCCGGCATGACGCTCGACGCCGACCCGCACACGCTGCCGTGGGACACCGGCACCGTGCTGCGCCGCCCGGCCGCCCTGCCCGTGCGCTGGTAACCGACCCGAAAGGAACGCGATGTCCATCGGTATCCTGGGCACCGGCTCGTACCTGCCCAAGCAAGAGGTCTCCAACGCCGAGGTCGCCGAACGCGTCGGTGTCGACCCCGAGTGGATCGAACGCAAGACCCGGATCCTCAACCGGCGCTACGCCGCACCGCACGAAGCGACGTCCGACCTGGCCGCGGCCGCGGCGGTCGCGGCCCTCGAGCAGTCCGGTGTCGCGGCGGCGGACCTCGACTTCCTCATCGTCTCGACGTCCACTCCGGACTCGCCCCAGCCGCCGACGTCGGCGGTCGTGCAGAACCTCATCGGGGCCCGCAACGCCGCGTGCTTCGACCTCAACGTCGTGTGCGCCGGGTTCGTCTACGCCCTGGAGATCGCGCGCGGCCTGCTGCGGGGGCGCCCGGGCGGCCGCGTGCTGGTGATCGGCGCGGACCTGTATTCGCGCTGCCTCGACTTCGGCGACCGCCGCACCGCGGTCCTGCTGGGCGACGGCGCGGGTGCCGTCGTCCTCGGCGAGACGGCCGAGGGCGGACTGCTCGCCACGGACCTCGCCACGCGGGGCGAGGACCAGCACCTGATCCGGGTGGAGGCCGGCGGCACGCGGCTGCCCGCCAGCACCGAAACCGTGGCGGGGACGGGGCACTTCTTCAAGATGGAGGGCCGCGCGGTGCGTGACTTCGTGCTGGCGCACGTGCCCCCGGCGATCACCGGACTGCTCGCCCGGGCCGGCGTCCGACCGTCCGAAGTGGACCACGTGGTCCCGCACCAGCCCAACGGCGTGCTGCTGGCCGAGCTGGTCGAGCACGCGGGGCTCGGGCACGCGGTCACCCACCGCACCCTCGAGCGGTACGGCAACGTCGGCAGCGCGTGCGTCCCGGTCGCGCTCGACGCCGGGTACCGCGCCGGCGCGATCCGGCCCGGCGAGCTGGTGCTCTTCAGCGCGTTCGGCGGCGGCATGTCCATGGGGCACAGCCTGATCCGGTGGGGACTGCGATGACGGCGACCGTTTCCCCGGCCGAGGCCGACGAGCGCGATCCGCGGGTCCGGGTGACGCGGTTCGCCGGGGCGTTCGCCGAGCGCCGCGCCGACGGCGGCGGGCTGTGGGGCACCGCGCCGGTGTGCGAGGTCACGGCGGTCGTGTTCGCCCTCGACCCGCGCGACCGGGGCGGGGCGATGGGCGCGGCGAACTGCGAGATCATCGTCGAGGCCTACGAACACGCGCTGGAGCGCGGGCTGCCGATCGTCGGGCTGTGGCACTCCAGCGGGGCGAAGCTGCAGGACGGCGTGGTGAGCCTGCACGCCGCGGCCCGGGTGTTCGCGATCATGACGCGGGCGTCGGGACGGGTGCCGCAGATCTCGGTCGTGCTGGGGCCCGCCGCCGGCGGCGCCGCGTACGGACCCGCGCTGACCGACGTGATCGTCATGGCGCCGCGGGCGCGGCTGTTCGTCACCGGGCCGGACGTCATCCGGTCGGTCACCGGTGAGGTGATCGACGCCGAAAGCCTCGGCGGCCCGGCGCAGCACGCCGGCCGCAGCGGGGTCGCCCACCTCGCGGCCGGGTCCGAGGCGGACGCGTACCGGCAGGCCGGCCTGCTCGCCGGGCTGCTGGCCGATCGCCGCACGGTCGATCCCGCGCTCGCCGCTGACCGCGGGTTCGCGGACCTCCTGCCGGTGCCGGACACGGCGTACGACGTGCGCCCGGTCGTGGCGCGGTTGCTGGACGGCCCGCCGCTGGAGCTGCACGGCGGGTACGCCGGCAACGTCGTCACGGCGCTCGGGCGGCTCGGTGGCGGCACGGTCGGGGTCCTGGCCAGCAATCCCGCGGCCGGGGGCGGGTTCCTGGACTCGGCCGCCGCCGAGAAGGCCGCGCGGTTCGTGCGGATGTGCGACGGCGCCGGAGTGCCGTTGGTCGTGCTCGTCGACGTGCCCGGGTACCTGCCCGGAACCGATCAGGAGCGCGACGGCGCGGTGCGGCGCGGGGCGAAGCTGCTGTTCGCCTTCGCCGAGGCGTCGGTCCCGCGGATCACGGTCATCATCGGCAAGGCGTACGGCGGCGCGTACGTCGCGATGAACAGCCGCGGTCTCGGGGCGAGCCACGTGCTCGCGTGGCCGGCCGCGGAGGTGGCGGTGATGGCCCCGGTGGCCGCGGTCCGGTTGCTCAACCGCCGTGAGCTGGCCGCGGTGCCGGAGCCGGAGCGGGCCGCGGTGGAGGCGGGCCTGGCCCGGCGGCACGCGGCGGACGCGGGCGGGCTGGCCGCGGCGCTGGACCTCGGCGTCGTCGACGAGGTGCTCGATCCGGACCACACCCGCCACCGGGTCGCCCGGCTGCTCGCCGGGGCGCACGGGCGCCGCGGCGAGCACGGCAACATCCCGTTGTGACCTGCGGTCAGGCGCCTTCGGTGGCGAGCAGGTCCAGCAGGCCGGGGAAGCGGTGCTTCAGGTCGGCCCGGCGCAGCCGCACCTTGCGGCTGTTGCCGCGGTCGACCTGCCGGATCAGGCCGGCCTCCCGCAGGATGCGGAAGTGGTGGGTCAGCGTGGACTTGCCGACCGGCAGGCCGAACGACTGACAGGTCCGCTCGGTGTCCTCGGGCTGGCCCAGCAGGGTGACGACCACCGAGCGGCGGTGGTCGTCGGCCAGCGCGGTGAGCACCGCCCGCAGTTCCATCTCGGCGAGCTCGGGGTGGCCTTCGGCGTCGGGCATCGCACCTCCTCGTGCCGTCGTACTACGACCATCGTACCTACCCTCTTGCCCCGTGCGAGCGAGACGTGTCACGATAGGTACGGCATCGGACGTACCTTTCATCCTCATCCTACCTTCGCGGAGACCGTTCCCATGAGTGCACCCGACGACCTCGCCGCCACGGACCGCGTGGCGACCCCACCCGCGGTGCGCGGTTCCGGGCTCACGCTCGCCGTCGTGCTGCTCGCCGTGTTCGTCGTACCGAGCTCGATCTCCGGTACCGCCGTCGCCCTGCCCGCGATCGGCGCCGACCTCGACTCCGGCGTCGCCGGACTGCAGTGGGTGGTCAACGCCTTCAACCTGGCCTTCGCCTGCTTCACGCTGGCATGGGGCTCGATCGCGGACATCATCGGCCGGGCGCGGGCGTTCGCCGCCGGTGCCGCGCTGTACCTGGTGGCCTCGGTGATCAGCGCCGTCGCCGGGAACATCTACCTGATCGACGCCGGGCGCGCGCTCGCCGGCATCGGCGGGGCGGCGATCTTCGCCGCCGGCGGGGCGATCCTGTCCACGATCTTCACCGGCACGCAGCGCGCCCGGGCGTTCGGGTTGTTCGGCGCGGTCGCCGGGATCGGGGTGGCGCTGGGCCCGTCGCTGTCCGGCGTGATCGTCGAGGGCCTGGGCTGGCGGTGGATCTTCGGCCTGCACGTGATCGTGCTGGCCGTCGCGCTGCTCGGTTCGCCCGCGGTGTTCCGCGCGGTCGGTGGCGTGCGGCGGCAGGCGAGTGTCGACTTCGCCGGCGCCGGCCTGTTCATCCTGGCCATGCTCGCGCTGATGATCGGCATCGTGCAGGGCGGGGAGTGGGGCTGGACGAGCACGGCGGTGCTCGGCTCGTTCGCCGCGTTCGTGGTGCTGCTGGCGGTGTTCACGGCCGTGCAGCGCCGCGTGGCGCACCCGATGCTGGACCTGTCGGTGCTGCGCGACCGCCGGTTCGTCGGCGTCAGCCTGGTCACGGTCGTCGCGTCGTTCGGGTTCGTCACGATGCTGACTTACCTGCCGAGCTACCTCACCACGGTCGGCGGCACGTCCACCGCGCTCGCCGGGGTGCTGATGGTGCTGCTGACCGCCGGCGTGCTCGTCTGCCCGCTGGCGGCGGGAAAGCTGGTCTCCCGGGGGGTTTCGCCGCTGACGCTGATCTACGTGAGCCTCGCCTGCCTGGTCGCCGGCGACGCGGCGGCGACGGTGTTCGGGCCGTCGTTCTCCGTCGGCGTCGTGGCGTTGCCGCTGCTGGTGATCGGCGCGGGCATGGGCATCTCGACCGGCCTGGTCGACGGGCAGGCGCTCGACGCCGTCCCCGCCGAGAAGGCCGGGATGGCCGCGGGTGTGGTGAACACGATGCGGCTGGGCAGCGAGGCGATCGCGGTCGCCGTCTACGGCGCGCTGCTGGCGGCGATCCTGCGGAGCACGCTGACGACCGGCCTGCCCGCGTCCGGCGCGGGTGACCCGGCCCGCGTCGCGGGCGACCTGGCCACCGGCAACCTCGCCGCCGCGGCCCGTACGGCGGGTGGCGGTGCCGGGGTCACGGACTTCCTGGTGCGCAGCTACGACGACGCGTTCCACACCATCCTGTGGGTGCTGACCGGGATCTGCCTGGTGCTGTCGCTGGTGATCGTGGCCCTGCTGCGCAAGCCCGCCCAGGTCGTGGCGTGACCGAGGTGCTGATCGCCGGCGGCGGTCCGGTCGGCATGGTCCTGGCCGCCGAGCTCGCCCTGCTCGGCGTCGGCACGACGGTCCTGGAACCGAACTTGTCCACTGTGGACGTACCGAAGGCCGGCACGCTGCACGCGCGCACGGTGCAGTCGCTGGCGCGCCGCGGCTACCTGCGCGCGGACGCCGGTCACCCGCCGGGCGCGCGCGTCACCTCCCGGTTCCACTTCGCCGGGCTGTCCGGCCTGGACATCAGCGGCCCGGCGACCGAGGGGACGCCGATCGTCGGGCTGAGCCAGGCCGACCTCGAACGGCACGCCGAGGCCCGCGCCCGGCGGCTGGGTGCGACCATCCACAGAGGACACCGGCTCACCGCCGCCGGCCAGGACGCGGACGGCGCGCACGCGACCGTGCTCGGCCCCGGCGGCGAGTACCGGATCTCGGCCCGCTACCTCGTGGGCGCGGACGGCGCCCGCGGCGTCACCCGGGAGGCCGCGGGCTTCACCGCCGAGACCCAGGGCCCCACGATCGCCGCGCTGCTCGGGGCCGTGCGGCTGCTCGATCCCGCCCACGCGCCGGCGGGCTGGCACCGCACCGAACGCGGCTGGTTCGTCGGCAACCCGAACCCGTACGGCCACTCCCGCGTCATCACGTTCGACTTCACCGGACCGCACCCGGACCGGCGGGCGCCGCTGACCCTGGACGAGCTGTCCGCGACCGCCGACCGGATCGTCGGCCGGCCGGTGCCGATGACCGACGCGGTGTTCCTGTCGCGGTTCAGCGACTACAGCCGGCTGGTCACCGAGTACCGCCGGGGCCGCGTCCTGCTGGCGGGCGACGCCGCCCACGTGCACTTCCCGGTCGGCGGGCAGGGGCTCAACCTGGGCGTGCAGGACGCGGTCAACCTGGGCTGGAAGCTCGCGGCGGTGCTGCGCGGCGCCGACGAGAGCCTGCTCGACACCTACCACGCCGAGCGCCACCCGGTGGCCGCGCGGGTCGTCCACAACACCCGCGCCCAGCTGGCGCTGATGAACCCGGACCCCGCGGTGGACCCGCTGCGCGACCTGGTGACGGAACTGCTCGGCCTGGAGCCGGTCCGCCGCCACCTCGGCGACATGATCAGCGACCAGGAGATCGACGGCTTCCTCCCCAACGCCTCGCTGCGGGTGAACGGGCGCACCACAACGATCGCCGAGCTGCTGTGGCCGGGCCGCCCGCTGCTCGTCGTCCTCGACGACGGCGCGCGCCCGCCGGACCTGCCCGGCGTCGAGGTGGTGCACGCGACGGCGACCCATCCGCTGCCCTGGGCGTCCGCGCTGATCCGCCCGGACGGCTACCTGGCCTGGTCGGCGCCGAGCGGGGTGCGCGACACCGAAGGCCTGTCGGCGGCCGCGCACCGCTGGTTCGGCACCAAGGCGGAGTCGGGCACCGGCCTTTGTGGCCACGACGTCCGGGCGCGCTGACCCGGCGGGGGAAACCCGGGCCAGGGCCGGAGAACCGGCCCGGCTGTGGCGAATCCGACTCGGACTAAGCCGAACCGCGGGGCCGGGCGTGGTGGCTTCATGAAACCGAGAACAAAAGTCTTCGCTGTCATCACCTTCCTACTGTCCGTGGTCTTCACCGGTGCCACGCCGGCGTCGGCCGCCACGGTGCAGACCGTCGAAGTCGCCGCGCCGGTGGCCAGTGGCCTCCCGCCCTACGTCGCCTTCATCAGGCCCGTCACCGCGCAGCGGCTCGCTTCCAGCTGGCACGAGGGCTGCCCCGTCGGTCCCGATCAGCTGCGGCTGATGAGCTTGCGGTTCTTCGGCTTCGACGGTGCGGTGCACCAGGGTGAACTGGTCGTCAACGCCGATCGCGCCGTCGAAGTCGCCTACGCCTTCGGCGACCTGTACGCCGCCCGGTTCCCGATCGAGCGGATGGAGACCGTGGAGAAGTACGGCTCGGACGACGACGCGTCGATGGCGGCGAACAACACCTCGGCGTTCAACTGCCGGGCGATCACCGGCGGCACCGCGTGGTCCAACCACTCCTACGGGCGCGCCATCGACGTCAACACCGTGCAGAACCCCTACATCTCCGGCAGCGGCGCGATCTACCCGCCCAACGGCGCGCCCTACGCCGACCGCACGCTCAACGCGCCGGGCATGATCCACGCGGGCGACACCACCGAGCGCGCGTTCAGCACCCGCGGCTGGACCTGGGGCGGCTCCTGGGACACCCCGATCGACTACCAGCACTTCGAGAAGCCCTGACCCCGTAAGGAAAGCCGAAGGAACGGACCACGCCCAGGACCGCCGCCGGCCGGATCGGCGGCGGCCCTGGGCTGGCCGTCGTGGCGGCAGCGGGCCGCGCGACGCTACGGTGTTTCCCTTGGCGAGAGGGGGAAACGGGGGCATGACCGACGAAGCGGACGAGTGGTACGCGGTGCGCTGCGTCTTTCGGTGGACCGAGCCCGACGACCGGCCGTACGAAGAGCGGATCACGCTGTGGCGCGCGGCCGGCCTCGACGCGGCCATCGCGCGCGCCGAGGCGGAAGCCCGGGAGTACGCCGGGAACACCGGTGTCACCTACCTCGGGCTCGCCCAGGGGTACGAAACCGGGGAGAAGGACCTCACCGAGGGCAGCGAGGTGTTCTCCTTGCTGCGCAACAGCTCCTTGCCGCCGGCGGCGTACCTGGACCGGCACTTCGACACCGGCGGGGAACACCATGGCGCGCGCTGACCGGCCGAGCCGACGTCAAGATCGGTGCGCCGCCGGGCGGCGGCGGAGTTCCGGGTGTGCGAGTGCCGGTGGGACGTAGGCGACGTCGATCGGTCCGACGTCCGTTCCCGGCGCGACGATCTCGTCGATGCGGTCGAGCACGTCGTCGTCGAGGAGTGTGCCCGCTCCCGCGAGCAGGTCGTCGAGCTGCTCGGGCGTCCGTGGGCCGATGATCGCCGACGTGACCGCGGGGTGGGCGGTCGCGAACGCCAGCGCGAGGTGGGGCAGCGACAGCCCGGCCTGATCGGCGACGCCGGCGAGGGCTTCGACGGCGTCGAGCTTGCGTTCGTCGGTCATGTGCCGCCCCGCCCAGTGCAGCCGGCCGGCCGACGCCGTTTCCGCGCTGCCCTTGCGAAGGCGCCCGGCGAGCAGGCCCATCGCCAGCGGGCTCCACACCAGGACACCCAGCCCGTAGCGCTCGCAGACCGGCAGGATCTCGCGTTCGATCCCGCGGTTGAGGATCGAGTAGTGCGGCTGTTCGGACCGGAAACGGGCCAGCCCGCGGCGCTGCGCCACCCACTGGGCCTCGACGATGTCCGACGCGGGCAGGTTGGAGTGACCGATCGCGCGGACCTTGCCCGCCCGCAGCAGGTCGGTCAGCGCGCCGAGGGTTTCCTCGACGTCGGTGCCGGGCTCGGGGTGGTGGGCTTGGTAGAGGTCGATGTGGTCGACACCCAGCCGCCGCAGCGATCCTTCGACGGCGGACACGATCCACCGGCGGGAGCTGCCGCGTTCGTTGGGGCCGGACCCCATCGGGCCGTTGAACTTCGTGGCCAGGACGACGTCGTCGCGGCGGCCACGCAAGGCTTTCCCGACGATCTTCTCGGACTCGCCGTCGCCGCCGTAGACGTCGGCGGTGTCGATGAGGGTGATGCCGCCGTCGAGGGCGCGGTGGACGATGCGCACGCAGTCGTCGGGGTCGGGATTGCCGTAGGGCCCGAACATCATCGTGCCCAGGGCGTAGGCGCTGACCTGGATGCCGGTCCGGCCGAGCGGGCGGGTCTGCATGGGTTTCTCCTGTGGGGGTGCGGGAAGTGCGGCCGGGACCGGCCGCACTCCCCGCGGGTCGGTCAGGCCTGGGCGTACTCGGCCGCGACGTCGACGATCCAGGTGACGCCGAAGCGGTCGGCGAGCATCCCGAAGCCGGGCGCCCAGGGGGCGGGGCCGAACGCCTCGATCACGGCCCCGCCCTTGGCGAGGCCCTCCCAGACGGGGGTGACCTCGTCGACGCTCTCGCCGCGGACGGAGAGGAAGAACGGCTCCGTGGTGATCGTGGTGCCGTTTTCGCGACGCGTGGTGGGCGCGCCCGGGGCGGCCGGCGTCTGCGAGCCGGGCACGTCGTAGGCCATGACCTGGAAGCCGTTTTCGGCGACGACCTGGCCGAACACGACGCGGTCGGCGCCCGGCACCTCGGCGGGCATCCCGAAGTCGGCGTAGGTGGCGACGGTGAGCTGCCCGCCGAACACCGACTGGTAGAACTCCAGGGCTTCGCGGGCCTGGCCGTGGAAGTTCAGGTGGGTGACAGCGCTGAGCGTCATGGTGTTCCGGTCCTTCACGAGTGGTTCCTGGCGCCGGAGGTTTCCGGCGACAGGAACGACGATGTCAGCAGTAGCGGACAGGGAACGTCCGCTACTTGTGGCATGGTGAGACCATGCCGATCGCCTCCTCGACGACCACCTCCAGCCGGCTGCTGTCGCTGCTGTCCATGCTGCAGGCCCGCCGTGACTGGCCCGGCGGCCTGCTCGCGGAGCGGCTGGGCGTCAGCGAGCGGACCGTGCGCCGCGACGTCGACCGGCTGCGCGAGCTGGGTTATCCCGTCCACGCGGTCAAGGGCCCCGACGGCGGCTACCGGCTCGAAGCCGGCAGTCAGCTGCCGCCTTTGCTGTTCGACGAGGAGCAGGCGGTCGCGCTCACGGTGGCGCTGCGGATCGCCGTCGGCACCGGCGCGGGCATCGAGGAGGCGGCCGCGCGGGCCCTGACCACGGTGCGGCAGGTGCTGCCGTCGCGGCTGCGGCAGCGTGTCGACGCCCTCGAGATCAGCGCGGCCGGCCCCGGCGGGCCCCAGGTCGACACCGGGGTGCTGCTCACGCTGAGCGCCGCGGTCCGCGCGGGGGAGGAGCTGCGGTTCGACTACCGCTCGCCGGGGCGCCCCGCGGACGCCGAGCCGGGCCCGCCACGGCGGGTGCAGCCCCACCACCTGGTGGTGCGGGCCGGGCGCTGGTACGTCGTCGGCTGGGATCCCGACCGCGACGACTGGCGGACCTACCGCGCCGACCGGATGACACCGCGGGTCCCGAACGGGCCGCGGTTCGCGCCCCGCGAAGTGCCGGGCGGCGACGTGGCCGCGTTCCTGTCGGCCCGGTTCAAGGGATCCGAGAGCGCGGACGCCTGGCCCTGCCGCGGCGAGGTGATCCTCGACCTGCCGGTGGCGGAGGTGGCCCCGTTCGCCCGCGACGGCGTCGTCGAGGCGCTCGGCGCGACCCGGACCAGGCTGACGTCGGGCTCCTGGTCCTGGGCCGCCCTCGCCGGGGCGCTGGCCCGCTTCGACACCGAGATCGAGGTGATCGCCCCGCCGCAGCTGCGTGCGGCGTTCGCGGAACTGTCCCGCCGAGCCGCCCGCGCCGCCGGCTAGGCGCTGTCCTGCAAGTCATCGGAGCCAGCGGACGATCGCGGCGATGGTGAGTTCTGCCTGGTAGCAGGCAGCGTGTTTGGCGTAGCGGGTGGCCAGGTCACGGATCTGTTTGAGCCGGTTGAAGCACCGCTGCACGACGTTGGGCTGCTTGTAGGTCTCGGCATCGAAGGCGGGTGGCCGGCCGCCGCGGGAACCTTTGGCTGCGCGGCGGGCAACCACACTCGAATCCACCGAGACGACCCACTCGAGGTCGCCGACAGAGTCGTCTTCGCGCCCAGGCGGCCCCTGACGGCACGGGCGGCTCACCCGCGTACGACCCGGTACGAGAGCGATCCGCCCGCACCGCCAGGAACCACCTGGATCACGAAGCCCGTCGAGCAGACTCGCAGGACAGCGCCTGGACGATCAGGCCGAGTGCAGCCGCACCGGCAGTTCGCGCACGCCCCAGGTGAAGTTCGACGCCGTGTAGCGCGGCTCGCCCACGATGTCCACGGCCGTCACCCGGTTCAGCAGCTCCTCCAGGAACACGGTCAGTTCCAGGCGGGCCAGGCGCGCCCCCAGGCACTGGTGGCGGCCGCCGCCGAAGGCGAGGTGGCGGTTGGGTGTGCGGTCCACCCGGAAGCGGCCGGCGTCGCCGAACTCGGCGTCGTCGCGGTTGGCCGAGACGTTCCACAGGGTCACCCGGTCGCCCGCGGCGATGTCGACGCCGCCGATCGTGGTGGGCGCGGTCGCAGTGCGCAGCACGTGCACGCCGGGGGTGGTCCAGCGCAGGACCTCCTCGACCGCGCTCGGCAGCAGCCCGGGGTCGGCCCGCAGCGCCGCCCACTGGTCCGGGTGCTCGATCAGGGCGAGGACGGCGCCGGCCGCGGAGTAGCGGGTGGTTTCGTTGCCACCCGCGAGGACACCGTTGCAGTTCACCACGATCTCGGTGTCGGTCAGCGGCCGCTTCGTGCCGTCCGCCGTGGACCGCCGGTCGGCGGCGATGCGGCTGACGAAGTCGTCGCCCGGGTGCTCCCGGCGGTCGAGCACCAGTTCCGAGAAGTACAGGAAGATCTCGGCGTGCGCGGCGAGCCTGCTCTGCTCGTCCTCGCCCTCGAAGGCGTCGTTCATCGTGCCGCCGAGCCAGTCCCACTCCTCGCGCGGCACGCCCATCAGCGCGCACACCACGCGGGTCGGCAGCCGGCGCGCGGTCTCCACGACGTCCACCTCGCCCGCGGCGAGGGCGTCGTCGAGCAGGCCGCGCACGACGGTGCGCACCAGGTCCTCCGCGTGCGGGATCGCGGCGGGCGAGAAACCCTTGGCCAGCACGGTCTTCAGCTGCGCGTGGTCCGGCTGGTCGGAGACGATCAGCATCTGCCCGGTCACGGCGTCCACCGCGGTCTGGTTGGTGCCCAGCCGCATCCCGTGCCGGGAGCTGAACCCGGCCGCGTCGCGGTAGACCGACAGCACGTCGGCGTACCGGCTGACTACCCAGAACCCGCCGTGGGCGTCGGGGTGGCGGCTCACCGGGTCGTGCTCGCGCAGCCACGCGAAGTGCGGCCAGAATTCGGTGCCGGCGAAGCTCAGGTCGTCGGTCAGGTCCATCAGCACAGCAGGCTCCCCAGCGCGGGCACGGTTTCGTCGGCGAGATCGGTCAGGAAGGTGTGGCTCCCGGCGAAGGCGCGCCGGGTGGTGCCGGCGGTGCTGTAGCCGGCCCAGCCGTCGAGCAGGTGCCCCGGCACGACCTCGTCCAGGTCGCCGGACCAGGCGTGGATCGGGCAGTCCACCCGGAACTTCTCGGCGAGCACGTGGGTGTCGGCGAGCTTGTCGTCCCGGCGCAGCACGTCGAGCAGGAACTCCTGGCTGTCCTCGTCGAGGTCGCGGAGTTCCGGCGGGCCGGAGACGAACAGGTCGCGCAGGATCTGCTCGTCGATGACCAGGTGCTCGGCGGCCGACCGGTTGCCCGGTGGCTCGGTCGCGGCGAGCACGAGCGCGTCCGGCCCCACCGCCCGCGCGAGCTCGTAGGCGAGCAGGCCGCCGAAGCTCTCGCCGACGATGACGAGCGGCGCGCCCGCCCGGAGCTCGGCGAGGTCCGCTGCGACGGCGGCGACGGCGTCGGCGAAGGTCGCCGGATGCTCCTCGGCGAACCGGTTCTCCCGCCCGGGAAGCTGCACGCCGACCACCGAGACGGCCAGCCCAAGCCGGGCCTGCCAGCCGCGGAAGCGGTTGCAGCCGGAGCCGCCGGGCGGCGCGCAGACCAGGGTCGGGCGGCCGGCGGGGGACGGGTGCCACGGCACCACCCAGGCGCTCACGCGGACACCGCCGCGAGCAGGTCCAGCTCCCGGGCCAGCGCGGCCGGGTTGGGGTTGCCCAGCAGCAACGGGATCGACGCCCGCAGCCCGGTCCGCTTGCGCAGCGTGGCCACCATCCGGGCGGCGAGCAGCGAGTGGCCGCCGAGCTCGAAGAAGTCGGCGGCCACGTCGGCCACCGGCTGGTCGAGCACCTCGGCGAAGACGGCGCAGACCTCGTGTTCGCGAGCGGTGGCCGGCGCCCGGCCGGCGGGGCGCGCCGCGTCGGCGGCCACCGCGAGCGCGTCCCGGTCGACCTTGCCGCGGTCGGTGTAGGGCAGTGCGGGTACGAAGTCCACTGTGGACGGCAGCAGGTGCTCGGGCAGGAACGTGCGGCAGTGCTCGCGCACGAGCAGGGCGCCGGCGACCGGGTCGTGCCCCTCGCCGAGCACGGCGGCGACGCCGAGGGTGCCGCCGTCGGTCCGCACGAACGCCGTGGCCGCGAGCACGGCCGGCAGCTGCTCGACGACCTGCTCGAGCTCGCCGAGCTCGATCCGGAACCCGCGCACCTTGACCTGGGTGTCGAGCCGGCCGAGGAACTCGAGCTGGCCGTCCGGGCGGGCGAGGACCTCGTCACCGGTGCGGAACAGCCGTTCGCCGTCCACGGTGACGAACCGGCGCGCGGTGAGGTCCGGGTCGCCGCGGTAGCCCCGGGCGAGCGCGGGCCCGCCGAGGCACAGCTCGCCGCGGGTGCCCGCGGGCACCGGCCGCAGGTCGTCGTCGAGCACCCGGGCCAGGTAGCCGGGCAGCGGGCGCCCGATGGTCGTGACGTCGTCGCCGCGGGCGCTGTCGGCGCAGGTCGCGGCGATCGTGGCCTCGGTGGGCCCGTAGACGTTCAGCACCCGGTGCCGGGCCAGCAGCACCTCGAGCAGCCCGCGCGGGCAGCGTTCCCCGGCGACCACCACGACCTCGGCCCCGGCGAGCGCGTCGGCGCAGGAGGCCAGCAGCGACGGGGTGAGGCTCGCCGTGCGCGGCGCGATCGCGGCGATCCGGCCGGCGAGGTCGACGTGCTCGCCGTCGTCGGCGAGGTCGAGGATCGCCGTGCCGATCCCGTTCAGCAGGTGCAGCAGCACGCACCAGAGCCAGCCGTCGAACGCGGGCGAAAGCGGGTTGATCCCGAGGCCGCCCGGTCCGATGTGGAGGGTGCTCATGGCGCCCAGCGCGGTTTCCAGGCCCGCGTAGGTGACCTCGACGCCCTTCGGCCGTCCCGCGCTGCCCGAAGTGTGGATGAGGTAGGCGATCTCGCCCCCGGCCGCGGCGAACGCGCCGCCCCGGGCGCTCTCCGGGTCGAGCACGAGCAGGTCGGCCGGGGCGCCCGGCGGCCGCCGGCCGAGGATCAGCGACACGCCGGCGTCGGCGAGCACCTCGGCGGTCCGGGCGGCCGGGTGCCGCTCGTCCAGCGGCACCGCCGTCGCGCCGAGGCGCCACACGGCGAGCAGGCTCGCCACGGCCAGCCGGGACCGTCCGGTGGTCAGCGCGACGGTGGTGCCCGGTCCCGCACCGGCGGCCGCCAGCGCCCCGGCGATCGCCGTCGTCCGCTCGGCCAGGCCGGCGAAGTCGAGCACGCCGTCCGGCGCGGAGCACGCCGTGGCGGTGGGCCGCTCGGCCGCCCACCGCTCGACCGCGGCCTCCAGCAACCCGATGCTCCTGCTTCGGGCGGCGTTCACCGGCAACGCGAGATCCGTCATCGTGCTGGAATCCATTCTTTCGGACGCGACAATGAAACCGACAAAGGGTGACCCGGCGCGTTCGTCGACGGGGGGTGATCGTCAGGACCGGGGAAGGGCGACTGATCGCTGGAGAAGTTACGGTGAGATCGCGTCCGAAGCAATACCACTCGAAGGTGTTCGACCCTCTTCGCCTAGTCGGACTGTACGCAGCGCAACTGCTCCGAATGCGCCGCCGACCATGGTATGCGACCGTTCGTGGCAGGGTGGATAACCCGATTAGCGTAGGACCGGTCGGATTCACCAATGATTTGACAGTATTGCGAAAAGTGACTATCCACATCGCGCGCCGCGCGGGTTTGTGACTGCCTGTGACAGTGATCGGCGACGGCTGGTCCCAAGTTCCGGAACCGGCTCCCGCGCCTTGGATCGCCGCGGCGCTTTCCCGGTCGCCGGTCCGACGTGGATAGTGCGGTAGCCGCCCGGGCAGTGATGCCCGTCACGTCCGGCGGCGGTGATTACGCCAGTCGGTCCAATTCGGAGCGTCGGCGGCGGACCGCGACGACGGCTTTTGCGATCGACGGCGCGTTCGGCGGGCCGGCTTTGTTCGAGGGCGGCGAAAAAAGGGGAGTCCGGGCCTGTCGGACGCGACGCGGCGAGCCGTACGATGCGGCGTCGCCCGATCTGATCGAATGAGGAAACACCGGATGTCACAGACCATCGGCTGGAACAACTTCGTCGACACCCAGGCGGAGGCCGAGCGCCACCGGCTCGGCCTGCTGGAGAAGAGCTTCGACCCGTTCAGCTTCCGGCAGCTCGAAAGCCTCGGTGTGCGGCCGGGGTGGCGGTGCCTGGAGGTCGGCGCCGGAGCGGGTTCGGTGGCGGCCAGGATGGCCGAGCTGGCCGGCCCGGAGAACGTGGTCGCGACGGACCTCAGCCTCGCGTTCCTCGGCCCGCTCGCCGACCTCGGGGTGACCGTGCTGCACCACGACGTCACCACGGACGACGCGCCCGGGGAGTTCGACGTCATCCACACCCGGTTCGTGCTGGAGCACCTGCCCGCGCGCGACGCCGTGATCAAGCGGTTGTCGTCGTGGCTCAAGCCCGGCGGGTGGCTGCTCATCGAGATCGGTGTCACGCTGCCCGAGCTGTCCTCGCACCCGGCGACACGCCAGACCATGGCGGCGCTCGCGCGGGTCATGGCGGACCGGGTCGGTACCGCCCCGGAGTGGGGCCGCACCCTGCCGGTCGCGCTGGAGGCGGCCGGCCTGCTCGAGTGCGCCGCGGAGGGCGTGGTCCTGCCGGCGCGGGGCGGGCAGCCGCTGGCGGGCTGGCTCAAGGGCACGACGAAGCTCGTCGAGGAGCACGCGCTCGCCACCGGCCTGGTCACCCGGGAGGTGCTCGACGAGGCGTACGCGGTGTACGAGGATCCGTCCTTTGTGGACTACAGCTGGATGACCGTCGGCGCGCGCGGCCGCCGGGGCTGAGCGAGCCCACCCCTCGGTGGCGGGGGAGTGGTCTCGACCACGACCCCGCCCCGACCGGCGTGCACGAAGAGCACGTCTCCGATTGCCGTCAGTGACAACGCAAACACGCGGCCCAGCGCGGCACCGGGCGGCCCTTTGGGGGTTTCCTTCGCGAAGCTAAGCGTTAGTCTGTGGGCATGATCAAGCGCACGGTCCTCGACGCCACCCGTGAACTCCTCCGCGAACTCGGCCTCACCACGGTGTTCGGGAACCCCGGCACCACCGAGGTCCCGTTCCTGACCGACTGGCCGGACGACTTCGACTACATCCTCGGGCTACAGGAGTCCGCCGTCGTGGCGATGGCCGAGGCCTACTCCCAAGCGGCGCGCAAAGCCGTGCTCGTCAACCTGCACTCCGCCGGCGGCGTCGGGCACGGCCTCGGCAGCCTTTACACCGCCTACAAGAACCGGACGCCGCTGATCATCGTCGCGGGGCAGCAGAGCCGCTCGCTGCTGCCGCACGATCCCTTCCTCGGCGCGACGGACGCCCCCGAATTCCCCAAGCCGTACGTGAAGTGGTCCATCGAACCCGCGACCGCGGAGGACGTCCCGGCTGCGCTCGCACGGGCCTACCACGTCGCGACGCAGGCGCCGTCCGGTCCGGTCTTCGTGTCCGTCCCGGCCGACGACTGGACCGCCACCACCGAACGCCCGATGATCAGCCGGCCGCGGATCCGCGGCTTCGCACCGGATCCCGAAGCCGTCGCCGAACTCGCCGCCGCGCTGGAGGCCGCCGAACGGCCCGCCATCGTCGTCGGCGGGGCCGTCGACCAGGACGGTGCCGTCGAGGAGACCGTCGCCCTCGCCGAGCGCGTCCGGGCCGGCGTGTGGGTCGCGCCGATGTCGTCCCGGTGCTCGTTCCCCGAGAACCACCCGCTGTTCCAAGGGTTCCTGGACCCCGAGCGCGGCGCGATCTCGGACAAGCTGGCCGCGCACGACCTCGTCGTCGTGCTCGGCGCACCCGCGTTCACCTACCACGTCGACCGCGGTCGCGGGGAGGCTCCGCTGCCGCCGCTGTTCATCGTCAGCGACGACGAGCAGATCCTGGCGCGGGCCTTCGAAGGCACCGGCATCCGGGCCACGCCGAAGCTCGGCATCCGCGCGCTCGTCGACGCCGTCGGTGAGACGAGCCGGCCCGCGCCCGCGCCGCTGGCGCGGCCCGCGAAGCCGAGCAGCGAGAAGCTGACCGGCGAGTTCGTCTACTCGACGCTCACGGACCTGTTGCCGGACAACGCGATCGTCGTCGAGGAGGCACCCAGCCACCGCGGGGTGATGCACGACCACCTGCCGATCACCGCGACCGACACGGGTTTCCTGACGGTCGCCAGCGGCACGCTCGGTTACGGCGTCCCGGGTGTGGTCGGCGCGGCGCTCGCCCGGCCGGACCGCAAGGTGATCGGTGTGGTCGGTGACGGCTCCAGCATGTACGGCATCCAGGCGCTCTGGACGGCCGCGCGTCAGGAGCTGCCGGTGACGATCCTGATCCTGGACAACACCGAGTACGCGGCGGTCCGCATCTTCGGCGACTCGATCGGTGGCGGGAAGCTGCCGGGCACCGTGCTGGGCGGCATCGACTTCGCCGCACTGGCGTCGAGCATGGGCTGCCAGGGCGTGACGATCTCGGAGCCGTCCGGCCTGGTTCCCGGCCTGACGGCGGCGTTCGCCGACTCGCGCCCGACGCTGGTGCACATCCGCGTCACCTCGGCGGAGAAGTCGCCGTACTGACGCACCGGCGTCGCCGCTGAGTCCCTCGGTTCCGCCAGAACGCCCGTCTTCCGCAGCACGTACCGGCTGCGGAAGGCGGGCGTTCCTGTGTGGAGCGTGGCTCCTGCTACGCAAAGCGGCCTGGCCGGCTTCCTCCCGGAGCAGGGGGAAGCCGGCCAGGCCGGTGAGTCCGCGGAAGCGGTTGCTACCTCAGCTGGTCACCTGCGGGGCGATCATCGAGGCGGCGTCCACGGCGGTCGTGATCGCGCCCATCTGGAGCATCAGGTCGGGCACGCGCTGCAGGCGCCGGGCGTCCAGCTTGGCGACGAAGGCGGGCAGGTTGAGCAGCTTCGCCGTGCCTTCGTCGATCTTGGCGTACTTGACCAGGATCGGCTCGACCTTGGACCGGTCGTTGGTCGTGTCACTGGTGGCCTTCGCCATCGCGCGCTGGAAGGCGGCCAGGGTCTTCGGGTTCGCCTGCACCCACTTCCTGGTCGAGGCGTAGCCCGACAGCGGGAAGTCCTGGGTGGCACCGGTGTTGACGTCGACCACCGGGATCGCGCCCGCGGACTTGGCGGCCTGCGAGAGGAACGGCTCGGGCAGCAAGGCCGCGTCGACCTGACCCTGCTGCAGGGCCGCCGCGACGTTCGGGAACGGCATCTGGACCCAGTTCACCTTGGTGATGTCGACGCCGTGGTCCTTCATCTGGGACTTGGCCAGCAGGTCGCTCGCCGTGTTCTTGGCGGTCATCGCGATCTTCTTGCCCTCGAGGTCGTTGATCGACTTCACCGGCGAGTTCGGGACCGTGACGATCGAGACGGACTTCGGGCTGATCGACGTCGCGTCCGAGACGAACTGCAGGTCGGCCGCACCCGTGCTCTTCGCGACGAAGAACGGGAAGTAGCTCGAGATCGCGATGTCGGTTTCGCCGGAAATCGCCTTCGTCATGGCCGCCTGGCCACTCGCGGCCACAACGGCTTCGACCTCGAGGCCCTCGGCCTTGAAGTAGCCGTTGTCCTGGGCGAGCCACAGCGGAGCGGTGTCGACGGTGGGCAAGATCGCGACCTTGATCTTGGTCTTCTCCAGACCGCCGCCCCCAGTCGACGAGGCGTTCGAGCTGTCCGAGCCGAGCGAGCTGCACCCGGAGAGGGCGGTGGCGGCGACGGCGATGAGGGCGAGCCCGAGCGCGGCGCGGCGAGTGCGAACCCGGCCACCGCTCATGGCGTTTCCAAGCAAGGCTTGCTCCTTGAAGAAATATGACGGTTCGGGGACCGAATCCGATGGGAGTGCGTGACTCATTCTCGGGGAGTCACGCGGGCCACTGTAGAGGCGGTGACAGCTTGCTCACAACGGGTGGGGTCAATACTCGGGAGGATGACACACGTCACTTTTTTGGCCTTCGGTCTAGACTCACTGGTCCGTTCGTAGGAGCTGTTCACCCAGTGTAGGACGAAGATCGTGAATCTGAAACGTCAGGAACTCCCGGTGGCCGAGCGCGCCGGAGTGGGCCTGGACCAGGGCGGGTGTGGCCCGGACGGTCCCGTCCGGTGTGGACGGCGTGCGCAACTGTGCGGCGGATCCCACGTGGACGACTCGGTCGAAACAGGACGTTCCGGAACGGACAGTCACCGGACCGGGCGCGCGTTGTCCGATCGCGACAGATCGCTCGGAGGCGGGGTTCGTGCCCGGCCTCGAGGTGCTGCGGACACCGGCCGCTCCCGCCGGTACCGGGCCGGGGAGTCCATCGTGGTCACTGCCGGCTCTCGCTCGGCCGGGTGAGCCACGGCCGGTGAATCACGGCCGCCCTCGCGCGGCTCGTCCGCACCGCCGGTGAGCCATGGCTCGTCGGGCTACCGCTGGCGAGCCACGGCCGCCCTCGCCCAGCTCGCCCGCACCGCCGGTGAGTCACGGTCGTCGGGCTGCCGCCGGCGAGCCATGGTCGTCGAGCTACTGCTGGCGAGCCACAGTCGGCGGGCCGGATCGGCGACCTTACGGCCTCCTTACCGAACGCGTCGCCGGCCCACCTGACCTGCGTGGGGTGCCTAACGTGGGCGGCCTTCGTCGAAAGGGGTTACCGGTGCGTTTCGCTCCGTGGTGCCTGGCCGCCGTCCTCCTCGCCGGCTGCTCGAGTCCGGTCGCGGACAAGCCCGCCGAGCTGCCGCCGGCCGCCGAGCCCGCCGCCGCTCCCGGGGTGGCCCGGCCCCCGGCCGGCCAGGTGCTGCCGATCGGCGCGTCCCCCGAAGGTGTCGTGGCCGACGCGCTGACCCACCTGGTCGCGGTCGGCGTCCGCGAGCCGAACGCGCTCGCCCTCGTCGACGCGCGGACCGGGCAGGTGGTGAAGCGGGTGCCGCTGCCCGGCTGGCTGCGGCACCTGCAGCTGGCCGCGCCCGGTGGGCCGGTGCTGGTGCCCGACGAGACGTCGAACTCGCTGCTGACCATCGCCCTGCCCGGTGGTGAGGTGACCACGACGGTGGTGACCGGGGTGGTCCCGCACGACGCCACCCGGGCCGCCAACGGCTCGTACTTCGTGGCCAATGAGCTGGGCAAGAGCGTCGTCGTCGTCCGCGACGGGCACGTCGTGCATACCTTTTCCGACGTCACCCAGCCCGCCGGGCTCGCCGCGGTCGGCGACCTCGTCGGGCTGGTCGACGTCCGGCAGAACGACCTCACCGTCTACGACGCGGGGGCGTTGCGGCAGGTCGGGCGCGTGCCCGCCGGGGCGGGGCCCACGCACGTCCTCGCCGACAAGCGCGGCCACCTCGCCGTCGCCGACACCCGCGGCAACGCCGTCCTGCTCTACCGGCTCACCCCGCGGCTCGAGCAGATCGGGAAGCTGGCGCTGCCGGGAACGCCGTACGGGATCGCCTACGACGCCGTGCGCGACCGGATGTGGGTGACGCTGACCGCGCGCAACGAGGTGGTCGGCATCGACCTCTCCTCCGGTACGCCGACGGAGGTCGTGCGGCTGCCGACGGTCCGGCAGCCGAACACGGTCGGCGTGGATTCGTCGACGGGGCGGCTGTTCGTCACCGGCACGGCCGACGGCGTTCTCGAGCTGATCGACCCGCGCTGACCGTTGTGCACAGTGGACAGTCGGCGAGGCCGTAACGTTCAGGTAAGGATCATCGGCGACGTGACGTGGGACACTCGACGTATCACCGAATCAGGAGGGTATGTCATGACCCACCAGCATTCCTGGCGCACGATGGTCGCCAAGCCGGCCGGAATCCGCTCGCTGCACTGGCTGGTGATCGCCGGTTACGCGCTGGTGGTCGCCAGCGGCGCCAAGGGCGTTTCACTGCTCACCGCGGGCATGATGACGGGTCTCCCGTTGGTGGGCGCGTGGTTGATGCTCGCGTTGGGACTGGCCTACGCGGGCGTGCGGCTCCGCCCGGCCATCGGCGGCGCACTGCTCGTCGGTTTCGGCGTCGGCGCCCTGCTGGTCGTGTTCTTCGCGGGGATGCAGATGCTCGGCTGACGACACGGGCGTCCCCCATGAGTCCGATGTGGACTGTCGCGTCCGGTGTCACTCCGTGAGCTGCGGACCGGTGTTGATTTCGGGGATCAGGCGGCCGAGGGAGTCCTTCCAGGCTCGGGCGTAGCGGCCGTCGCGGTAGCTGTGCGCGAGGATGTCGTGGATCGCCTGCCTGAGCGTCGGATCGCCGATGGCGACGGCGATCCCGTAGGCCGTGTCGCCGAAGCTGGTGTTGAGCAGACGGGTGCGCCCGGCCAGCGCCTTGTCGTAGGCAACCAGCAGTGACCGGTCGCCGGTCACGGCCTCGACCTGGTGGCGCAGCAGCAGCCTGAGGCACTCGTCGACCGAGGTCCGGGTGACGATCTGCCCGGCGTCGCCGAGGTAGGGTTTCACCCCCTCCGGCCCGGTGCTGCCGGCCACCCCGCACAGGGTTTTGCCGCCCGTGCGGAGGTCTTCGGGATCGTTGATCGCCGTGTCCCCGGCGAGGACGAGCAGGGTCTGCGCGCTGATCTCGTAGGGGCCCGCGAAGGCGATGTGGCGTTTCCGCTCGGTGGAGATCGCCATGCTCCCGGCCACGAAGTCGACCTGGTGTTGTTGCAGGGCCGAGACCCTGGCCGCGACCGGGAGTTCGGTCCAGGAGATCCGGCCGGGTGGGTAACCGAGGTCGGCGGCGATGATTTCGCCGACGGCGACGTCGAAGCCGCGCAGGCTCCCGTCGGCGCAGCGCTCGGTGTGACCCGGCCGGCCGGACACGATCCCGATGACGATCCGATCGTGGGTCTTCCGGTTCGCGCGCGCCTGGGTGATGGCGGGTGTGGTTTCGGCGTCGACGGCGGCCGGTGACGGTGGTGGTGCGGGGTTGGCGCAGGCCAGCACGGCGTTGACCGGCAGATCCGGCGTCGGCGGCGGCAGCGTATCGGCGCCGGTGAGCAGCACCGCCGCGGCCGCCACCGCGGCGGGCCAGCGTCGCCGCGGCCCGGCCGGGGTGCCGGCCGGTGGCCGCGCCGCGGTGGTCGCCGTGTTGCGGACGAGGACGATGCGGTGGCCGGCGTTGCGGCTGCGCAGCTGGGGGATCGGCCGGTTGCGGGCGTCGAGTTCCGCGCGCAGGTGGTGGTAGATCGTCTCGACGTCCAGCAGGGCGGGGCCGTCCGGCACGCCGGTGCCCAAGGTGCGGAGCAGGGCGCCGGTGAAGGCGGTGAACGGCTCGCCGCGCGGCGCCAGGGCGGTCCTGGTTTCGGCCGTGGCCGTGAGCACGCAGGTGCCGCTGATGGCGACCCGGTCGCCCAGGGCCGCGGGGCCGGCGAGCGAGCCGCCGAGGGCGATGCCGCTGTAGCAGCAGTCGAGGAGGACGACCTTGCGGCGGGAACGGATGGTGGGGTGCTGCATGGCGTGGCGCAGCCAGCGGTAGGGGAGCGCGGTCCAGGGCCGGTCGGGGTCGGTGCCGGTCAGGGCGAGGTGGAGCTCGTCGGAGTCGGGGTCGACGAAGCCGTGGCCGGCGAGGTGGAGGACGAACAGGTCGGTGGCTTCGGCGGCGGCCGCGCGGACGGCGTCGAGCACGGTCGTGGCGGAGGGCGGATCGGTCAGCACGCGGCAGTGCGCGGCCGGCAGCCCCCACAACCGCGGGTCGGTCAGGGCGGTGGCGAGCTGGGCCGCGCCGCGGGTGACGGACGGCAGGTGCGGCAGGGCGCTGTAGCGCCCGGTGCCGACGATGACGGCCCGGGAGCGCCCGGTGTCGGCGAGGGAGTCCATGGCCTCAGGCGGGTTCGTCGTCCTCGGGAATCCCGAGCGCGCGGGCGATGGCGGCGATCTCCGCGGCCGAGGCGCCGGTGACGTCGACGACGACTCCGTCTCGTTCCAGCGTCACGGTGGGCGGCACCGCTCGGCGCCGGTCCCGCCAGCCGGCGACCGCGACGACGAGGCTGGACAGCGCCAACCCGTTGGCGACGACCGTGTTGATCACCTCGAAGGTGCCCTGCTGTTCGTCGTCGGCGGGGCCGCCGAAGCCGGTCAGCAGCGCGTGGGCGTCCGGGTCGTCGCCCAGCCAGCGCCAGAGGGAGCCGGGTTCCCGGTCCGGGCGGACGGTGATGACGGCGGCGTGGTTCTCGATCGCGGGGTTCAGGGTCACGCACAGCAAGTCGCCGGAGGAGGGCTGTCCGCTACAAAGCCGTCCTCGGGGGTGGGCCGAGGCCGCCGATCGCGGCACCGGCTGGGCCGTCGATATCGGGTGGACCGGATGTGCTATGCGGTCAATCGATCATTTCCTTCATTCGTCCGTGAATGATTGACGAAGCGCTGAGAAAGCGCTTTCATGATTGGGCTGGACCATCCCCCGCATCCCAATGGAGTCGATGTGACGCGCAACCCTTCCGCGGTGAAATCCTGGTTCCTGGCCGCCCTCGCCGTGCCGGCCCTGACGTCGGCCTGCCTGCTGGCGACGGCGGGTGCGTCGGCGGCGGCGGTGACGCTGCCGCCGACGCCGTCGGCGTGGGACTACCAGATCGGCGGGGCCTACACGCCGCCGTCCGGGGTCAAGATCGTGAGCCGGGACCATTCCGACCCGGCGGCGAGCGGGCTGTACAACATCTGTTACATCAACGCTTTCCAGGTCAACGAGGGTGACGACGGCGAGTGGGCGAGTGACCTGCTGCTGCGGGACGCGAACGGCAACAAGGTCGTCGACCCGGACTGGCACGAGGCGTTGCTCGACCTCCGCACGGCCGACAAGCGCTCCCGGGTGGCCGCGCAGATCAACGGGATCGTCGACTCCTGCGCGGGCAAGGGTTTCCAGGCGATCGAGCCGGACAACTACGACAGCTACGAACGGTCGAAGAACCTGATCTCGACGGCGAACGCGCAGGACTACATCAAGCTGCTGTCGAGCCACGCGCACGCGAAGGGGCTGGCGATCGCGCAGAAGAACACGGTGGACCTGGCCGCGAACCGGGTCGCCAACGGGCTGGACTTCGCGGTCGCCGAAGAGTGCGGGCAGTACACGGAGTGCGACGTCTACGCGAACGCGTTCGGGAACCGCGTGGTCGACGTCGAGTACACGAGTTCGGGCCTGAGCAAGGCGTGCGCGTCGTGGAAGGGCAAGATCAGCATCGTCCGCCGGGACGAGGACGTCGTCCCGGCGGGTGAGTCCGGGTACGTCCGGAAGACCTGCTGAGCGCCCCCGGGCTCACCCGGCTGCGAGGCGGCTGGTGAACGGCGTCACCGGCCGTTCGAGCAGCTCGCCGTCCACCTCGATGTCGACGATCTCGTTGTAGAACGCGACGTGGTCCTTGATCGGCCCGGCGGCCGGGATCGGGGCCGGGTAGGCCCACGCCGCGTTCGGCGCGTCCGGAGTGGACCAATAGCGGGCGGTTCCCTTGTACGGGCACGACGTCTGCAGCGGAACCGGCGTCAAGCGGTCGAAGTGGACGTCCTCGGGCGGGATGTAGTAGCGGATCGGCAGGCGGGTCTCGAACAGCAGGACCGGCCGCCGGGTCTCGGCGACGAGCACGCCGCCGATCGAGACGCGCACCCACCGCGAGCCGGGCAGGGCGTCGACGCGCTTGTACGGGTCGCGGGGGTGGACGAAGATCTCCTCTTCTTCTTCGTACCAGTGCTCGACGCCCGGCGAGGTGCGGCCGAACCAGTCGAGCGCGAGGTGCCCGGCCAGCTCGGGCACCTCCCCGGAAACGTCGTAGTCCCAGGCGAGCGCCGGGAACCGCCGCCCGTCGAGGGTCAGGTCGTACCAGGTGCGCACGCCCGGCCGGTCGCGCCCGGCCGCACCCGGGGTGAGCAGGTCGGTCCGGACGTCGCCGGCCGGGAACGCGTACAGCGGTACCGGCCGGCCCGGCTCCCAGACCAGCACCGGGTGCGTGCTGTCGACGACCGTGGTCTCGCCGATCACCCCGCGCACCCGGCGCTCGCCCGGTTCGTAGGTCAGTTCGCCCGCCGGAACCGGGTGGCGCCGGGATGCCGCGAGGTCGCTCATTCGGTCACGGCCGCCACGTAGGGCCGGCCTTCGCGCCAGGCGGCGACCTGCTCGGGCCGCCCGAACACCGAGAGGTACTCCTCGACGCCGGACTTGACCGAGTCCCAGAGCAGGAACGGGTCGTACTCCGGCTCCTCGTCGCCGACGACGAACGGCGCCAGCGGCTCGACGACCGTGTCCACCCGCGGGTGCCAGAACACGCCGCTGGACAGCCGGGTCACCGTGCCGCCGGCGACGACGCGGTGGCGGCCCGCGCGCAGCACGCCGTTGGTCCACCGCGACAGCAGCGACCCGGTGAACACCTGCAGCGCGCCGGGCACGATCGGGACGGGCAGCCAGGTCCCGTCGACCTGCTGGCCCTGCAGGCCTTCGTAGTCGCCGCGCTGGTGCAGCACGGTCAGCGCGGACCCGTCCGCGTGCTCCAGCAGCAGCAGCTTCTCACCGTCCTCTGTGGACGAATCGTCGTGGGTCCAGGTCGGGTAGTTGTTGACGGTGAAGGTGGTGTGGTGCGGGGTCGCGGCCACCGGGAAGACGTCCGGGTCGACCTCGAGCGCGCGGGCGTAGAGCCGGAGCACGCGGCCGGCGAGGCCGGTGGCGGCGTCGTGGTAGGCGAGGGTGACGTCGCGGAAGCCGGGGTCCTGCTCGGGCCACACGTTCGGGTGGGCGAACTCGCCGGTGTACTCGGCGGGCAGCCCGGCCGCCTCGGCGTCGGCGGGGCTGTCGTACCGGCCGATGCTGAAGCGCTCGAGCTCGAGGCGGCCGAAGTCGTCCGGCCACTGCCGCCAGCCGCGGTACGGGTGCCCGGTCGGGCTGGCCAGCCCGATCTTCTCGGCGCGGGGCAGCGCGAGCAGCGCGGCGACCCGGTTGTGGAAGTCGTCCACGAGGTCCTGCGGGACGCCGTGGTTGACGACCTGGATGATGCCCAGCTCGGTCCCGGCGGTGCGCAGCCGGGCCAGTTCGGCGGTGTCGCCCGCTTCGGCCGCGGCGACGTCGATCAGGGTGATTTCCGGTGCGCTCATCTCAGTTTCCCTTCCGGACGGTGGTGAGGGCGGCGGCGAAGGCGCCGGGATCCCCGGGGGCGGCGAGTTCGGTGATCGTGGTGCCGGGCAGCTGCTCGCGCAGCGCGGTGACGTCGTCGCCGGGCTCGGTGCCGGCGAGCACGACGGTGCCCAGCTCCGCGCGCCGGAGCGCCACCGCGAGCGCGATGACGCCGCCGGCGCCGATGCCGGCGATCACCCGGGCGCGGGGCGCGAACGACGCCACGGCCTCGACGATGTCCCTGGCGGCCCGTTTGGGGGTGCCCGCGCTGCCGCCGGAGCGGCCGGTGCCCGGCGGGTCGATGACCACCACCGGCTCGCCGAGCGCCAGGGCGACGCGGTCGAGGGACCGGGCGTCGGCGCCCGGGGCGGGCAGGAGCACCAGCGCCGCCGGCCCGGCGCCCCAGAGCACCCCGCTGACGTTGATCCCGGCCGTCACGGTGACCCAGCGCCGGTGCACCACCTGCGTGGGTGCCTCGGCGGTCACCTCGGCGAACTCGTTTTCGGGCTGGATCCGGGTGTCGGTCATCGAGGCTCCTTCTCGGCGGCGAGCGGACGGGACGGGGGCAGGCGGTCGGCGGGCAGGTGGCAGCGGACGTCGTGGCCGTCCCCGAGGTCGCGGGCCGGCGGCGGCTCGTCGTCGCAGAGCGGCCCCAGGTGGTGCGGGCAGCCCGCGGCGAAGACGCACCCGGCGCCGGTGTCCGCGCGCCGCGGCGCTTCGGTGACCTCGGCGCGGTGGGCGGCGGTGACGAGCAGGTCCGTGTAGGGGTGGTGCGGCCCGGCGAGGACGTCGGCGGTGCGGCCGGTCTCCACCAGGCGGCCGCGGTAGAGCACGCCGACGCGGTCGGCGAGGTAGCCGACCACGGCGAGGTCGTGCGAGATGAACAGGACCGACGTGTCGGTGGTTTCCCGTTGCCGCGCCAGCAGTTCCAGCACCCCGGCCTGCACGCTGACGTCGAGCGCGGACACCGGCTCGTCGCAGATCACCAGGTCCGGCCGGCCGGCGAAGGCGCGGGCGATGGCCACCCGCTGCTGCTGCCCGCCCGACAGCGCGGTCGTCCGGGCGGTGAGCAGGTCCGGGCCGAGCTGGACGCGCTCGGCGAGCTCCCGCGCGGTGCCGGTGCCCCCGAGCGTCCGGATCGCGCGGCGCAGGACGGTGCCGACGCGCTGGGCCGGGTTCAGGGTGGCTTCCGGCTGCTGGAACACCATCTGGACCCGCCGCCGGAGCCCGGAGCGGCGCCGGCCGAGCGACGCGGGCAGGTCCGCGCCGGACAACGTCATCGTGCCGGCGCCCCCGCCCGGGCCCAGCCCGGCGATCGTCCGAGCCAGCGTGGTCTTCCCGCTGCCGGACTCGCCGACCAGGCCGAAGACCTCGGCCGGGCGGATCTCGAACGTCACGTCGCGGACCACGGGCCGGCCGCCGTAGCCGGCGGTGAGGCCGTCCATGCCGAGCCGGCTGCCGTCCGGCGCGCCCGAGGACGTCACTTTCGCCGGGAAAGATGCGTCCAGGGGCGGCACGTTCCCGGGGAAAGCCGCGTCCGGGCGGACCGGGAGCGGGGCGAGCCGCTCGGCGTGGTGGCAGCGCACCGTCCGGCCCGGCGCGAACTCCGTGACGCCGGGTTCGGTGGTGCGGCACAGGTCGTCGGCGAACGCGCAGCGCGTGGCGAAGCGGCAGCCCGAGAAGCTGTCGGCGGCCGTGGCCGGCGCGCCGGGGATCGCGGCGAGCCGCCGGACCGAGCGGGGGACACCCACCTCGGGCGCGCACGCCAGCAACGCGGCGGTGTACGGGTGCGCAGGCCCGCGCAGGACGGCGTCGGCGGGGCCGAACTCGCTGCCGCGGCCGGCGTAGAGCACGGCGATGTCGTCGCAGAGCCGGCCGACCAGGTCGAGGTCGTGGCTGATCAGGACGACCGTCACGGACAGCTCGCGGCGCAGCCGGTCGAGCAGGGTGAGGATCTCCCATTCGACGGACGCGTCCAGCCCCGTCGTCGGCTCGTCCAGCACCAGCAGTTTCGGTTGTTTCGCGAGGGCGGCGGCGATGACCACCCGCTGCTGCTGCCCGCCGGACAGCTCGTGCGGGTAGCGCCGCGCCACCGACGCGGGCAGCCGCACGCGCTCCAGCAGCCCGGCTGCCCGCTCCCGCCGGCCGGGGCGGGGAACGTCCTGCAGCGCCAGCGCTTCGGCCAGCTGGGCACCCACCCGCATGGTCGGGTCCAGCGCGCCGCCGGCCTCCTGGTGCACGAACGCCAGGTCCCGGCGGCGCCAGGTCCGCAGGTCGCGGCGGGACAGCCTGAGCACGTCGACCCCGCCCGCCGTGATCCGCCCCGACACGATCCGGCCGCCGGCCGGGAGGTGCCCGCCGAGCGCGCGGGCGATGGTGGTCTTGCCGGACCCGGACTCCCCGACGATGCCCAGCATCCGTCCTTTCGCGACGGTCAGGGACACGTCGTCCACCGCGCGGACCTCGCCCGCCGCCGTCCGGTAGGCGACCCCGAGGTTCTCGACGACCAGGCCGGCGCTCATGCCGCCTCGAACCGGGCGCGCAGGTCGTCGGCGACGAGCGCCACGCCGACGACGAGGGAGGCGATGGCCAGCGCCGGGGCCAGCACGGTCCACGGGGCGGTCGGCAGCCACGCGCGGTTGTCGGAGACCGAGGTGCCCCAGTCCGGCGAACCGGGTTCCTGGCCCAGGCCGAGGAACGCGAGGGTGGCCACGGCGAACACCGCGTCGCCGAGCCGGGACGTCGCCTCGACCAGCACGGTCCGGGCGACGTTGGGCAGGATCTCGCGCAGCATCAGCGACCAGCCCGGCTCACCGCGCAGCCGGGCCGCGTCGACGTAGGGCTTGGCCCGCTCCACCAGCGTGGCCGCGCGCACGCTCCGGGCGACGATCGGGACGAACGAGATGCCGATGACGAGCACCAGCACCGCGGCGGAATGCCCGAGCAGGGCGACGAACAGGACGCTCGCGATGATCGACGGGAACACCAGCACGGCGTCCAGCACGCGCATGATGACGCCGTCCACCCAGCGGCCGTAGGTGCCGGCGAGCAGGCCGATCGCGGTCCCGGCGACGACGGCGAGCAGCGTCGCGACCGGGGCGATCCGCAGCACCGGCCGGGCGCCGGCCAGCACCCGGGAGAAGGTGTCGCGGCCGAACTGGTCGGTGCCGAGCAGGTTCGCCCCGCCCGGGGCGGCCAGCCGGTGCGCCGGGTGCTGCAGCTGCGGGTCCTGCGGCGCCAGCTGCGGCCAGAACACGGCGACGACGACCCAGCCGAGCACGAGCAGGAGCCCGAGCGCGAGCACGATCGGGACCCGCTTGCGACGCCGGCCCGGCGGAAGCGCGACGGCGGTGACGAGCGCGACCGGGGCCGTCGCCTGCCGGAGGGCGCTCACGCGGTCGCCCCGCGGCGGATCCGGGGGTCGAGCAGCCGGTAGGCGAGGTCGACCGCGGTCATGACGAGCACGTAGCACAGGCCCAGCACCACCGCGGTGGCCTGCAGGGTGGGCAGGTCCTTGTCCAGCGCCGACGTCAGCAGCAGCGCGCCCGCCCCCGGGTAGTTGAACAGCAGTTCCACCGCGACGAGGCCACCGAGCAGGAACTGGGCCTGCACGCCGAGCGCGCTGACCGCGGGCACGGTCGCGTTGCGCAGCACGTGCCGCCGGACGACCTGCCACCGCGTCGATCCGCGCAGCTCAGCGGCCCGCACGTAGGTGCTGTCCACCACGGACACGGTGCCGGCGCGGACGTGCCGGGCGACGTAGCCGGTGCACAGCAGCACCAGCGACAGCGCGGGCAGCACCAGGTGCTCCAACTGCAGCACCAGGCTCGCGCCGGGCGGCGTCTGCGCGGACGCGGGGAACCAGCGGACGTTCACCGCGAACACGACGAGCAGCACCACGCCGGTGACGAACTCCGGGATCGCGCCGAACACCAGGCCCAGCCCGCTCAGCACCCGGTCCAGCGGCCGGTCGTGGTGCAGGCCGCTGAGCACCCCGGCGGCCAGCGCGACCGGCACGAGCAGCACGAACGCGAACCCCGCCAGCAGCAGGGAGCTGCCGAGCCGGTCGAACACCAGCTCGCGCACCGGGACGTGCAGCGTGAGCGACGTGCCCCAGTCGCCGCGGACGAAGTTGCCCGCCCACCGCAGGAACCGGTCGGTCAACGGCTGGTCGAGCCCGAGCGACCCGCGCAGCCGGGCCACCGAAGCCTCGCTCGCCTCGCGGCCCAGCACCGTCCGCGCCACGTCGCCGGGCAGGATCTCGGTGGCGAGGAACACCAGCAGGGACACCACGAACAGCGTCACCGGGATGGCGACGGCGCGGCGCAGCAGCAGCCCCGTCACGCTCGGGACACCGCGCTGAAGTCCACAAAGGACGACGGGTGCGCCTTGATCCCGGTGAAGCGGGTCTTGTTGTAGGCCCGGACGGCGCCGTTCCACAGGGCGAGCACCACCGGGACGTCCTCGTGCAGGACGTCGGCGATGATCTTCGCCTGCCGCTTGCGCTCGTCGTCGGACGTGGCACCGTCGTAGGCGACGAGCGCCGCGTCGAGCCGGGGATTGCGGTACTTGGCGCCGTTCCACACGCCGTCGGAGGTGACCATGGGCCGCACGAACTGGCTCGGCGCCGGGCGCCCGGCCCAGCCGACGAGGTTGGCCGGCGTGAACAGCCACGGCGTGTCCTTGGCCTGGTCGCCGCCGTAGAACGCCTTCGACGTCTGCTGGTCGAGGGTGACGTCGATGCCGGCCTGGCGGAGCTGGTCCTGCACCGCCAGCGCGAAGTTCTTGCTCGGCGGGTCGAACGACAGCGGGAAGCTGAGCTTCCCGACGCCGGCCGCGGCGAGCAGCTCCTTGACCTTCGCGGGGTCCTTGGCCCGCTGCGGGATGTCCTTCGGGCCGGCCGCGAACAGCGGGGCGTAGAGGTGGTCGTTGCCCAGCTGGGCGATGCCCGCGTCGACCACCTCGTTGAGCGCGGGCCGGTCGAGGGCGTAGGCGATCGCCTGGCGGACTTCCTTGCGGTCGAACGGCGCTTGGTCCACCCGCAGGGTCAGCGCGGTCATCGCGGTGCCGGGGACCTTGTCGAGCACGACGTCGCCGGTCTCCTGGATGATCGACGGGTCGGTGATCACCAGCGCGTCGATCTCGCCGCTGCCCAGCGCGAGCTGCTCGGCCTGGGCGTCGGCGTAGAACTTGATCTCGACGCCGTCGAGGTACGGTTTCCCGGGCTGCCAGTACTTCGGGTTCCGGGTGAAGGTGGCGCCGGTGGACGGGTCGTAGCCGCCGAGCAGGAACGGGCCGGTGCCGATCGCGTGGTCGGTGAACGCGCCCGCGTAGTCCGCCTTGAGGATGACGGCGTTGTAGTTGCCCGCCGACACCAGGAACGGGAAGTCGGAGAACGCCCGGTCCAGCGTGAACACGACCGTCGAAGCGTCCCTTGTGGACACTCCGCCCGCGCTGAGCACGGACTTGAACGCGGCCAGTGCGGCGGAGTCCTGGGCCGGGTCGAGCAGCCGGTCGAACGACGCCTTCACCGCGGTGGCGTCCAGCGGCGTGCCGTCGGAGAAGGTGACGCCCGCGCGCAGGGTGAAGACCCACCGCTTGTTGCCGTCCTCCGCGGCCCACTTCTCGGCCAGCCGCGGCGTCAGGCTGAAGTCGTTCTCCAGCCAGATCAGGTAGTCCGCGACGAGCTGCACGATCGCGATCGCCGAGCCGTCGTACATCGTCACGGGATCGACGGCGGTCGGCGGCACCGGAGTGCCGACCCGCAGCGTGCCACCGGATTTCGGCGGCCCGCCGGCGGGCCCGGCGGTGTTCTCGGCGTCCACGCCGCACGCGGCGAGCAGGGCGGCGAGGCCGATCCCGCCGGTGCCACGCAGCAGCGTCCGGCGTGAGAAAGCGCTTTCGATCATGGTGGACGTCCTTGTCGAAGGCGACGAGGACGTCACCGATCATTCAGGGAAAGGGTGTGACAGCAACAAATGCGTCTGGGCCGGGCGGCCGGCGGGTGCGACGGATCGATACTCGCACGGCGCTGTCACCGCTGCCAAGAGAGGGAAGCGGCCGTTCAGCATCTGGGAGAGGCGCCGGATTTGCCGGAGAAACGCCACGGAGATTGGGCCCTCCGGGCGTACCGGTACCGGCGACCGGGCCATGGGAGAAGCCGGGCCGGCTCGACGTGGGCGCTCAGCTCGAGGGGGCGCCGACGCGGTGGAAATCACGGCGCGGCGCGAAGGGTGACACCGTGATCGCCGCCGGCGCGTGGCCGACGGCGATCCGGACTCGTTTCACTTATTGCTTGAGAAGGTGTTCAGTCCCGCGGCGCGTCTTCGATCGTGCCGACCTGCTCGAGGTCGTCCGGTGCGGGCATGTGCCGGATGCTTTCGGCGCCCTTGTGGTCGTGCGCCTTGGTGTACCGGGAGTCCAGCACCTTGCCCAGCTTGTGCGCCGCGCCGGCGTACGCGTCGTCCACGGTGGTGGCGTGGTGGGTGACCGCGACCGGCTGCTTGCCGCCGGGGCGGGCCTCGATCACGCACTTCTTGTCTTCCGGCTTGCCGCCGCCGTCCTCGCTGAGGTGCACCTCCACCCGGGTCAACCAGCCGTCGAACCGGGAGAGGCTGGTCTCCAGGTCGGTGGTCACGAAGGTGGCCAGTCCTTCGCCACCGTGGACGTTGTGGTCGGTGTTGACCTGGATCTGCACGAGCACCCTCCAAAGCGGGACATCGATGATCTCGTGGCAGTACCACGAGGACGGCCTGCTCAAACCCGGTGACGTCCGGTGCAGGTCAGAGCAGTCCGGCGGTGGCGGCGTGCGCGGCGGCCGCCGCCCGGGACGTCACGCCCAGCTTGCCGCGGATGTTCGACACGTGGCGGTGCGCCGTGTGGGCGCTGATCCCGAGCCGGCGGGCGATCTCCTGGTCGCTCAACCCCTGCGCGACCAGGCGCAGCACGTCGAGTTCGCGGTCGGAGAGCTCGTGGCGCGGCGAGCCGGCCCGGCGGGCGCGCCGGCCGGCGCCGAGGAACTCCCGCACGGGGCGGACCAGCGCTTCCACGTCCCCGCGCCAGGGCAGGTGGTCGGTGCCGTCGAGCGGGACGAACGTGGCGCCCGGGATGCGGGCGGCGACGTCCTGGCCCAGCGCGAACGGGATCGCGCGGTCGTCGCGACGGTGCAGGACGAGGGTCGGCACCGTGATCGTGGCCAGCTGCTCTCGGACGTCGAACGCGTACACCGCCGCGAGCGAGCGCTCCGCCTTCTCCGCCGTCAGGCCGGCGCGCTGGAAACGGACGAACTCGTCGCGTTCCGCCGGGGTCGCGGTCGGCAGGAACAGGTCGGCGAACACCCGGGAGCCCACGCCCCAGTGCCGCCCGACGAGCGCCACCAGGGAGTCCCGCGCGTCCGCCGCGGCGATCTCGGTGCCGCGGGCGTAGCTGCCGTACAGGACGAGCCGCTCCACGCGGTCCGGGTGGGCCGCCGTGTACGCCATCGCGGCGCAGCCCCCGGACGAACCGCCGAACAGGGTCACCTTCTCCCCGGCCGCGTCGACGACGGCGCTCAGCGCGGCCACCTCGTCGGCGAGCGAGGTGACCAGCGGTCCGGCGGGGTCGGACATGCCGACGCCGGGCCGGTCGTAGCGCACGAGCGTGAACTGGTCGCCGAGCAGCCCGCTGAATCGCCGGAACAGCGGGTTCCGCCAGTCCAGCTCGAGGTGCCCGCACCACCAGCTGCCGACGACGAGGGGCGGGCCCGTGCCGGTGGTGGCCCAGGCGACCGGGCGATCGCCCGTGGCGGTGAATCGCACGGCTTGGTCTTGCTCCGGCATTTCCCCAGCTTAGGCCGGTCCACGCGCCGCCGTGGCCCGTTCCGGCCAGCACCCGGAATGGCACGAGCGGGTGATGCGGTGGGCGGGCGTCGGCTGGTGTGCTGCGTCGTATCAAGTGGTGCGGAGGAGGAACGATGGCCGGAGGGGACGACGTGGGGGCACGGGACGGGTTCGGGGAGCGGTTCGGGGCGGCGCTGTACGACCCGTTCCTGCGCCGGGGGGAGCGGCTGGGCCTGGCCGGCCGGCGCGCGGAGCTGCTGCGACAGGTACACGGACGGGTGGTCGAGATCGGGGCGGGGACCGGGCTCAACGTCCGGCACTACCCGCCGACGGCGGAGGTCGTGCTGAGCGAGCCCGTCCCGGCGATGTACCGGCGGCTCGAGAAGCGTGTGCGGGGCCACGCCGGGATGCGGCCGGTGCGGGCCGGTGCCGACGCGCTGCCGATGGCGGACGCCAGTGTCGACACGGTCGTGTCGACACTGGTCCTCTGCACGGTGCCCGACGTCGATCGGGTGCTGGCCGAGCTCGTGCGGGTGCTGCGGCCGGGTGGGCGACTGCTGTTCCTGGAGCACGTGCGTGCGGAGGACCCGAAGCTGGCGCGGCGGCAGACGCGCCTGGCGGGGCCGTGGGCGGCGTTCGCGCAGGGCTGCCGGTGCGACCACGACACCGTCGCGCTCGTCAAGCAGCGGTTCGACATCGAGGACCTGAGCACGGCGAGCTGGCGCGGGATGCCTTCGGTGGTGCACCCGCTGATCATCGGGACGGCGACGCCTACCCGCTGACGTCCGTCGCCCGAGCGTTCCCGGCACCGAGCGGCCAGAATGATCCTCATGGCAGATTTCGGGATCACCCGCGTCGGCGTGGTGGCGCACCCGCGGAAGCCGGTGCGCGACTCGGTCGACGTGCTGGTCTCGTTCGCCGAGCGGCACGGGGTCGAACTGGTGGTGCGGGAGACCGACGCCGCGCAGGTCGGGGCCGGGGTGGCGGTGGTGTCCGACGCCGGGTTCGCGGCCGGGGTGGACGCCGTCGTCAGCCTCGGCGGGGACGGGACGATGCTAGGAGCGATGCGGCTGGCCGTCGAGCGGCCGGTGCCGGTGCTCGGGGTGAACTACGGCAACGTCGGGTTCCTGGTCGAGATCGCGCCGGCCGAGCTGGCCGGCGCGATCGAGCGGGTGCACGCCGGGGACTTCGAAATCGAGCCGCACAGCTGCATCGCGCTGGAAGAGGGCGACGCGGCCGCGGTCGCGTTCAACGACGTCGTCGTCGGCGGGGCCGAGCCCGGCGCGACGGTGGAGGTCGACCTGCTGGTCGACGGGGCGCAGTTCGGGTACTACCGCTGTGACGCCCTGATCCTGAGCACCCCGACCGGCTCCACCGCCTACAACTACGCCGCCGGCGGGCCGGTGATCTCCCCGGCGGCGGAAGTACTCGCGGTGACCCCGGTCGCGTCGATGTCGGGCGTCAGCCGCTCGATCGTGCTGCCCGCCCGCGACGTCGTCACGCTGCGTGGCACGACCCGCAGTGCGCCGCCGATGCTGCGCGTCGACGGGAACGCCTGGCGGCCGCTCGAGCCCGCCACCCCGCTGACGGCGACCCTGCGCCCGGACGCGGCCCAGGTCGTGCGCCTGGACCCCGGCCGCCACGCCCGGCGCAGCCGGGTCAAGCTCAGCCTTCTCGACCTGCCGCTGCGTCCCGAGCAGATGGCCGAGCTCCTGCCCACGGACATGCGCGAGGACCTGGCCCGCCTGCGCGAACGCCGTCAGCTGCCGGAGCGCTGAACCGACCTCGCCGCCCGGCCACGAGTGTCCACTTCGGACCGTGGTGCGCCGTCAGTTCGTGTGGGTGACGGTCAAGGCGTGGATGACAACTTCGCCGTAGTTGGCGTCCGAACACGGCGCGGACTTGTCGCAGTTGGCTTGCGTGTACGCGCCGGCCTTGAAGTAGGCGCCGCTGAACTTCTGGGAGATCGTGGTCTGCAGCGTGCCGTTGTAGTACGCCTTGACCTTCCCGCCCGAGACGACGTACTTGGCCTCGAACTCCGTGCCGAGCTGGTAGGTGCTGGTGACGAGCTTGTAGTGGGTGTCGTCGCCTTTGGTGACGTAGAGGTTGCCGCCTTCGAGGCGGAACACCGTCAGGTCGTCGTCGGAGCCGTGGATCTGGCCGGCGACCACCTGGTTCTTGTCCTCGGGCAGGTGGGTGATCGCTTCCTTGACCACCATCGTGTGGGTGCCCGAGGTCGAGGACCAGCTCGCGTTCTTCGACCCGTCGGTCTCGCGCAGTTCCGAACGCGGGTAGCCCGAGCCGCTCGTGGTGACGCCGTTCACCGCGGCCCGGAACCGCACGCCGGTGCAGTCGGCCGTCGTGGTGAACCAGGGGTCGGCGCGGTAGGTCGCCAGTTCGGGCTGCTTCACGTTCTTCGGGTTCTCGGCCTCGCCGATCGGCAGGCCCTCGTACCAGTTGTGCAGGTCCAGGACGTCGGCCGGATAGGTGCAGGACGCCGCGGCCGGGCCGCCCGGCGCCGCGATCGCGGCGCCGCCGCCGGCGAGCACCGCCACGGCACTCAGGATCGTCGCCACTGTCAACCCGCGCTTGACCGTCACCGGTTCCCCCTGTGTATGCGGCTGTGGACGCATCGTAAGTTTCCGTCGCCGAAGACGTCAACGGCGTGATCTTCCGACGGTCAGAGGTTCCGGAGCCCGGCGACGTAGATTTCGGCTTGGCGGCGAGCCGTGGGTTTCCAGTCCGGGACGTCGGGCAGGCCTTGCGCCAGCAGCGCGCCGAAACCGACGATGTCGGCTCTGGTCACGTCGGGCCGGATCGTGCCGTCGTCCTGCCCTCGTTCGAGGATCGAGCCCAGCGTCCGGTGGGCATCGTTGCGGAGCGCGACGGTGGCCTGGTCGCCGGGGGCCGGGCCGCCGTGCATCGGCAGCACGAGGTCCCGCCCGTGCTCGATGGTCCGCTCCAGGAAGAAGCGGATCCCCTCGAGCGCCGGTCCGTCGAGGGCCGCGGCCCGGCGGGCGGTGTCCAGCACGAGCTGGAAGGACCGGTGCGTCAACGCGCCGAGCAGCGCTTCCCGCGAGGGGTAGTGGCGGTACACCGTCCCGACGCCGACCCCGGCGTCCGCCGCGATGGTGGCCATCGGGACCGCGGTCCCTTCCCGGCGGACCGCGACGGCGGCGGCCGCCAGGACCCGGTCGCGGTTGTCGGCCGCGTCCCGTCGTGGCCCCCGGCGCCGGACGACCTTGTCCTGTTCTTCGGTCACGGCACCGATCATCGCAGCTCGACGGTCCGGGGGCGCCGTTGACAGGCCGTTAGACGGACGATATCGTCCGCTTAAGGCGCACGAGTGCCGGGAAGAAGGACCTCCGTGACGTTCACCGTCGACCCTCAGGTCGCCGCGATCCTGGCGCCGATGGCCGAAGCCATGGCCGACGCACCGCACCCCGCCGTGGGTGACGTCGCCACCCGGCGGGTCGCGCTGGAAGCGATGATGGCGCAGACCGCGGCGCTGCAACCCACTCCGGCCGACGTGACGGCCACCGACTTCCACGCGGTCGCCGCGGACGGCGCGAAGGTGCTGCTGCGCTGGTACGCCAAGGACGGCGCCGCCCCCGGCCCGGCCGCGTTGTACCTGCACGGCGGCGGGATGATCCTGGGCAGCGTCGCGCTCTACGACGCGCCGATCGCCCGGTACGTATCCGCGAGCGGGGTGCCGATGCTGGCCGTCGACTACCGGCTCGCCCCGGAACACCCCGACCCCACCCCGGTCGAGGACGTTTACGCCGGGCTGCGGTGGCTGCACGAGCACGACGCCGAGCTCGGCGTCGACCCGGCCCGGATCGCCGTGATGGGCGACAGCGCCGGTGGCGGCCTGGCCGCCGGGGTGACGCTGCTGGCCCGCGACCGCGGCGGACCGGCGGTGGCGCGCCAGATCCTCGTCTTCCCGATGCTCGACGACCGCACGACGACGCCGGACCCGGAGCTGGTCCCGTTCGCGACGTGGAATTACGAGGACAACGCCACCGGGTGGACAGCGCTGCTCGGTGCCCGGGCCGGCGGCCCCGACGTCTCGCCGTACGCCGCCGCGGCGCGGGCCGCCGACCTCGCGGGCCTGCCGCCGACGTACATCGAGGTCGGCCAGCTCGACATCTTCCGCGACGAGGACCTCGACTACGCCCGGCGGCTCGGCGCGGCCGGGGTCGACGTGGAGTTCCACCTGCACCCCGGGGTGCCGCACGAGTTCGAGACCTTCGCCTGGGACGCCGACGTCGCCCGCCGCGCGGTCGCCGATCGCCTGCGTGTCCTCGGTTCCCTCTGACCGTCCCTTCGAACGGAGCCACCCGATGAGCATGGCCTACCTCGCCCAGCCCGATCAGCAGCAGAAACTGGAGTGGCTCGACGGCGGCACGCTGTCGATCCTGCTCGACAGCGCGGCCACCGACGGCCAGCTGATGGTCGGCCGGTTCGACGTCGAGAAGGGCGAAGCGCCGCCGTTCCACCTGCATACCCGGGAAGACGAGGTGTTCATGCTCATCAAGGGCACCGCGCTGGTGTGGGTGGGGGAGGAGGAGATGGAGCTGGCGGAGGGCGGCATCGTCTTCCTGCCCAAGAACATCCCGCACGCCTACCGCATCACGTCCGCGAAGGCCGACCTGCTGGTGATCAACACCCCGGCGGGCATCGAGGGCATGTTCCGCCACGCCGGCCGCGACCGGGCCGAGCCCCGGCCGGACGGTTTCGAGATCTCCTCGGACCGGATGGCGGAGGCGGCCGAGAAGTTCGGGAACGTCATCGTCGGCCCGCCGCGCTGACGCCGATCCGCTGCCCGCCCGGCACCGTGATCCGGACCGACCCGGGTCGCCGGGGCCGGGACGGCGTCCCAGCGGTGTCCCACGGGGGTGGCGTTCCCGCTGGTCCGGTGGGGTGGGACTGTCCCGGCGTCCCGAGTCGGTCGCTGACCGCGACCGGCGGGGGCGGGCACTGCCAGCCTGCTCGCCATGCAAAGACTCGCTCTGGTCGTCGCGGTGCTGCTGGTGTTCCCCGCCGCGGCCGCTGCCACAGTCGCGGCCGAACCCGTTGCGGTGTGCGGGCACACCACCGCCCAGCCGACCCTGCAGCAAGGGTCGACCGGCACCGAGGTCGCCGAGGCGCAGTGCGAACTGAACCTGGCGACCAAGGCGAGCAAGTACACGCCCATCGGCGCGGACGGCTCCTTCGGCGCGGCCACCGACGCCCGGGTGCGCGTGTTCCAGCGGTGCGCCGCGCTGAGCGTGGACGGCCAGATCGGGCCGAACACCTGGACCGCGCTGAACTCGTGGGCCGCGCGGCCGAAGAAGTGCGCCACCCAGGGCACGGCGGACGCCGCGCAGAGCGTGGTGTGCGGCCTCTCCACGGCCCGCCCGACCCTGCAGAGCGGTTCCACCGGCACGGACGTCAAGGAGCTCCAGTGCCGGCTGAACCTCGCCATGGAGCCGGGGCACTACCCGCCGCTGACGGTGGACGGCAACTTCGGTGACGGCACCCGCAACCGGGTGATCCAGTTCCAGCACTGCGTCAACGCCAGTGCCGACGGCGTCGCCGGGCCCACCACGTGGGCGAAGGTGGCCGACTGGTCCAGCCGCAACGCCTACTGCGTGCCGCCGAAGCCCGCCGGGCGCCCGATCGACGGCGTCGACACGGCGAAGTACCAGCACCCCGGCGGCGCGCCGATCAACTGGGCCGCGGTGAAGGCGTCCGGTGTCGAGTTCGCGACCGTCAAGGCGACCCGCGGCCTGAACACCACCGACGAGTACCTGGCCACGGACCTGCCCGCCGCCCGCACCGCCGGCCTGGCCGTCGGGCCGTACCACTTCTACACGGGCACCACGGCCGGCACCGGCGGCGCGCAGGCGGACCGGTTCATCGCCGCGGTGCGGGCCACCGGGTACACCGGCAAGCGCGCCGGTGACCTGCCGCCCGTGTTCGACCTGGAGTGGAAGGACGACGGCTCCGGCGGCTGCCCGCCGTACGTCACCGTCGCCGACGCCAAGGCGTGGCTGGACAAGGTCCAGGCGGCGTTCGGCCGGACCCCGATCATCTACACCCAGAAGTCGTTCCTGGACGCCTGCCTGGGCGGCACCACGGCGTTCGCGGCCTATCCGATGCAGCTCGCCGACTACCGCCAGTCGGTCACGCAGCCGTCGCTGCCCGCCGGGTCGAGCACCTGGCTGATGTGGCAGTACACCGACGCGGCCATCCCCGACGGCATCCCCGCGCCGGCGACCGGGGACGTCTTCAACGGCACCCAGGCCGATCTCGACCAGCTCGCCAACCGCTGAATCCCGCCCGAGAATCCCGCTAGGAAAGGACGAGAATGAGTCTCCCCATGAGCCGTCGCACGCTGCTGCGCAGCGCGGCGGTGATCGGCACCGCCGTCGCGGTCAGCCCGCTCCTGCTGCCGGGCATCGCCCAGGCGTACCCGTGGTCCCGCACCCTGGCCGAGGGCAGCACCGGCGCCGACGTCACCGAACTGCAGATCCGGGTGGCGGGCTGGGCGGCCGACTCGGCGAGCCACAGCCGGGTCTCGATCGACGGCGAGTTCGGCCCCGGCACGGCCGCGGCGGTCCGCCGGTTCCAGGCGGCCTACGGCCTGGGCGCGGACGGCGAGGCCGGCCCGGCCACCCAGAGCGCGCTCAACGCGCTGGAGCAGAGCGACGGGTCCACCGCGCACTTCAACTTCAGCGAGTTCACCGACCGGGTGAGCGGCACCTTCAACGGCGGCAAGGTCAGCGCGGCCACCGCCAAGGAGAACGCCCGCCGCTGCATGTACAAGCTGGAGGCGGTGCGCAAGAAGCTCGGGAACAAGCCGATCACGGTGAACTCCGGCTTCCGCAGCATCGCGCACAACGCCGAGATCGGCGGCGCCAGCGACAGCATGCACATGTACGGCACCGCGGCCGACCTGGACGTGCCGGGCGTGGCCAACAAGACCGTCTACCAGAAGGCCGAGACCAGCGGGTTCTCCGGCCTGGAGACCTACAACACCGACCACCAGCACGTGGACAGCCGGGCCGACCTCGGTCGCGCGTGGTGGTGGGAGAACGGGACGGTCTGACCGGCGCTGGGGGTCTGACGCCGGAAACCCCTCTCCCCGGGGGTTTCCGGCGTCAGGATCTTGTGCTCGGGCAGCCCGCCGAGCCGTGCCCCGGGCGGCTCGGCGGGAGTTTCGGCGTGCCGCGCGTCGACCTCGTCCGGCCGCCCTTCGGGGAGATCGAGGCCGGGCCGTGCCCCGGGCGGCTCGGCGAGAACGAGCACCGGCGCCCGCGCTCAGTGCGACCGGGGGTCCTGGAGGGCCGCCGAGCAGGAGGGCCAGTCGCGGAAGTCGTGGTGGGCGCTCCACAGGCGGTGCGCCGCGTCGATGTTCCAGACCGGGTCGAACGCCTGCCGCGGCGTGCCGCCCAGGTCCAGCAGGCGGGCGTCGGAGATCTGGAAGATCCCCCAGTTGCGGCTGCCGTTCGTGTTCGGCAGCACCCACAGCGGATCGAGGAACGAGGCGCAGCGGGCGATCGCGACCGCGGTGTCCGGCGCCTCGGTGAACACGGCCCGGATCCGCTGCTCCACCACCGGCCCCGGCCAGGCCGCCAGGCTGGTCCGGCGGTCGTACAGCGCGTTCTTCGTGGCCTCGTCGACGACGCCGCGCGCGGGCAGGCCGGCCATGACCTGGAACGCGGTGACCCGGCGCAGCGTCTCCGGGCCGAACGAGCCGTCGACCGAGAGCCGCCCTTGGGCCGCGACCAGCAGGCTCTGCACCTCGGTGACGCACTCGTCGTGCTGGCCCATGCTCACCGGCGGCTGACAGGCCGGGGAGAAGAGCACCCGGTCGGCGTACCGGCCGGGGGGCGGCTCGGACCCGTCGGCGGTGACCCAGACCAGGCCGCCCGCCAGCAGGATCATGATCGCGATGGCCAGGGCCGCGTACCCGCGTCTGCGTCGCGGTGTGACGTCCGCAGCGGGGGCCGGCGGCGCGGTCGCGGGGACGACCGGCGCCTCGGCGTGCCCCTCCTCGACCCGGCCGGCGTCGGCCAGGGCCCACAGCTGGTGCAGTTCGCGCAGTTCCTCCGCGGACGCGCCGCAGACCTTGGCGAACGAGTGGACCACGCGGTAGTCGGCGGGCACGCTCTGGCCCGAGCAGTACCGGTGCAGGCTGGAGCCGCTGGCCCCGGCCCGCCGGCCGAGACGTTCGTATCCCTGCCCGCTGCGGTCCTTCAACATGCGCAGGTAGGCAGCGAACTTGTCCACGTGCAGGGTCACGGTCACTGGTACACCTCGCTCGGGCGAATGACGGACGGAAGCTAGCACCGTCCCGCCGGAAGCCGGGCGGAAATTCACGGATTGGGCCACTCGGCGGCTCACGGTCCGGCCATGTGGTGGTCACCGCCCGGGGCTCAGTCTCCAGGGCAGAGGTGCAGCGCCAGGACGTTCCCGCCGGACACCCGGACGTGGACCCGGGCGATGCCGAACCCGGGACCGGTGGCGATGCGGAAGTCGGCGCCGGCGTTCTCCCGGTTGCCGAACCCCGCGTCGGGGAGGGTGAAGGTCGCCGTCTTCCAGGTGCCGGTGTTCGTGTTCGTCACCGAGGCACTGCCCTGGTACGGCTCCCCGGTCGAGTCGTACTGGACGTTCCAGGTCCCGGTGCCCTGGTCGAAGTAGTCGACGTCGATCGTGGCCGTGTAGGCGGAGCCGCCCGGCACGAGGTCGTTGGTGACGCCGAAGTACAGGTAGCCGTTCACCGTGGTGCGGGCCGGGCGGCCCGCGACGGTGCCCGCTTCGGAGCGGCCGTCGTCGTTGTCGAGCCGCTGCAGGCCGCACTCGGTGTCGGTGGCGCCGAGGGTGTCGCACACGGTCGCCGCGCCGTCGGCCGCGGGCACCGTCACGCCGATCGTGCTCCCCGGCAGCGCCTTTCCGGTGGAATCGGCGAAGCTCACCGGCACGGGGTGGCTGCCCTGCGCCGCGTCGGCGGTGACCGCGACGGTGACCGTCTGGCTCGTCCCGGGGCGCAGCACGCCCGACGACGGCGTCACGGTGATGCCCGCCGGGGGGTTCGCCGTCCAGCGCACGGGACCGGCGCGGCCACCGGCGTCGACCACGCCGACGGTCGCCGGGAACGACGTGCCCTGGCCCGTGACCACCCCGCCGCTCGGGCTGGTGTAGCCGATGGCGGGCGCCTGACGGTCCTGATAGGACGGTGGGGCGGCCCCGGCCGCCGTCGCCCAGGAGGTGTTGGGCTGCGCCGAAAGCGCGAAGGTCAGCTTCGCGCCGGACCGCAGCGCCGTGTCCGGCAGGACCGTCTTGTCCCACCGCTTGCCGTCGAGGGTCAGACCCGTTACGTAGGGGTGATCGTCGGCCGCGGCGGGGGCGTCGATCGTGATCGCGCGGCCGTTCGCCAGGTGGATCACGGCCTTCGGGAACAGCGGGCTGGCGAACGCGAGGTCGGTCGTGCCCGGCGTCACCGGGTAGAGCCCGAGCGCGGCCCACACGTACCAGGACGACTGCGCGCCCAGGTCGTCGTTGCCGGGCTCGCCGTCCGGGGTCGCGGAGAACAGCTGGGTTTCGATGCGGCGGACGACTTCCTGGGTCTTCCAGGGCTGCCCGGTGTAGTCGTAGAGCCAGGGCGTGGCGAAGTCGATCTCGTTGCCGGACCACTGGTTCGGCAGGTTCGGCCCGGTGTTGAGCAGCCGGAAGAACGCGTCGGCCCGCTGGTTGACGGCGTCGCGGCCGCCCATGGCCGTGATCAGCCCGGCCATGTTCTGCGGGACGAGGTAGTTGTACTGCGCGGCGTTGCCCTCGTCGAAGCCGTCCTGGCCGAACTGGCCGGGTGGTGGCGCCACGAACCCGGGCCCGGCGGGGAAGGCGCCGGTGCTGTCCTTGGGCCGCAGGTAGCCGGTGCCGCCGTCGAAGACGTTCTGCCAGTTCTGCCCGCGCGCCGCGAACGCGCCGGCCGTGTCGCCCCGGCCGAGCGCGCCGGCGAACCGCGAGATCGCGAAGTCGTCGATCGCGTACTCGAGGGTCTGCGACGCGCCTTCGCGTACGTGCCCCAGTTCGGCCCGGTCGTTGGGCACGTAGCCGTAGGCCTGGTAGTCGGCGACGCCTTGGCGTTCGAGGTAGGGGAACCCGGCCGGGGCGGGTGTCGTCGCGCCCTTCAGCAGGTACGTCAGCGCGGTGCCGGTGTCGAAGTCCCGGGCGCCGAAGGCGTGCAGCGACGCGAGGAACGGGACGACGTTGTCGCCGTTCATCACCCCGGACTCCCCGTTCATGACAGGCCACTTCGGCAGCCAGCCGAACTGCACGGCGTCGTTCACCAGCGACTGGGCGAGGTCGCTGCCGACGTCCGGCAGCAGCAACGCCTGCAGCGCGGCGAGGCAGCGATAGGTGTCCCACAGCGAGAAGTTGGCGTACTGGACGCGCTGGTGGCCGCTCACCGCGTGGACCTTCGCATCGAAGCCGAGGTAGCGGCCGTCGACGTCGCTGAACGTCGTCGGGTACAGCAGCGAGTGGTAGAGCGCGGTGTAGAACGTCCGCAGCCGGGCGTCCGTGCCGCCGCCGACCTGGATGCGCGCGAGGACGTCGTCCCACTGGGTGCGCGCGGCGGCCTGGACCGGGCCGGGGTCCCAGCCGGGGATCTCGGCCATGTTCCGCTGGGCGCCGGCGTTGTCGACGAAGGAGATCGCGACTTTCGCGTGGACCGTCCGGTTCGTCCGCGTGTCGAACGTCAGGTAGCCGCCGGAGTGCGGGCCGGAGACGTCGATCGACGAGCCGGGCGCGCCGACCGTCGTGCCGTCCCAGCCACCCGCCGTCGTGAACGGGCGGTCGAACCGCACCGAGAAGAAGATCGTGTACTTGTTCTGCTTGCCGCAGAAGTCCCCGGTGGTGGCCGAGCCGGTCACCTCGCGGTCGCCGACCGTCCGCAGGCCGGCGGCCTGGTTGCCGTTGAGGCTGGCGCCCGCTTTGACGAGCACCTGCGCCCGGTCACTGGCCGGGAAGGTGAACGCGGCGAGGCCCGTGCGGGTCGCGGAGCTCAGGTCGACGCGCACGTCCGAGTCGGCCAGCGTCACGCTGTAGGCCCCGGCTCGGGCCGTTTCGGTGGTGTGGGAGAACGTCTCGGAGCGGTTCCACGGCGCGGCGCCGACGTCACCCACCACCGGCAGGATCGGCACGTCGCCGAACTGCCGGCAGCCGACGGAGGCGTGCGTCAGGCTGAAGCCGCTGATCTGCGTGCTGTCGTAGGAATAACCGGCGTACGCGCCGGGGGTGTCCGGGCTCCACTGGAGCATGCCGAACGGCACCGCCGGGCCGGGGAAGTTGTTGATCTGCCCGACTTCCGCGCCGCCGGTGCCCGTCCCGATCATCGGGTCGACGTACTGCGCGGGATGCGTCACGAGCGGCACCGCCACGGGGGCCGCGGTGGCCGGCGTGGCGACGCCGAGCGCGAGCAGGATCGCGGCGGGGAGCGCTTTCCACGACGTTTTCCGGGACGGGGATCGGCGCACGGCAAGCCTCCGGAATCGTCGGCATCGCGGTCAGGCGGCGCCTCGAAGTGTCGGCATTTCTCCCATATCTGTCAATACCGCTCACGCCGTAGGGAGCTTGCTGAAATTTTACGTCTTGTCCTGTTCCGGTTTTGCGTCGAACAAAGGGGACAAGATCGCGTTCCGCCCTTGACTTTCCGTGCTGAACGGCGGAAGTGTGGCTTCTCGCGTCGGTCCGCCCCTGGAGGTTTTCCCATGGCCCACACGCGTCCCGCCCACCGGTACACGGCTTTCGCCGTCGCCGCGCTGAGCGGAATCGCCGTCACCACTGCCGTGGTCACCGATGCGGCCGTCGCGGCTCCCGCGCCCGGCACGCCGATTTACCGGGACACCCATTACAGCTTCGCCGAACGCGCCGCCGATCTGGTTTCGCGCATGACGCTGCCGGAAAAGGTTCAGCAGCTGCACACGAACAACGCGCCCGCGATTCCGCGGCTCGGCGTGCAGCAGTACACCTACTGGAGCGAAGGGCAGCACGGCCTGAACCGGCTCGGCGGCGACGCCGGCGCGGGCGGCCAGGGCGACGTGGACGACGTGCACGCGACGAGTTTCCCGGTGAACTTCGCCGCGACGATGTCGTGGGACCCGGCGCTGACCTACGCCGAGACGACGGCGATCTCCGACGAGGCCCGCGGCTTCCTGGACAAGTCGCTGTTCGGGACCGGGCAGAACAACATCGGCCCGGACGTCGGCGAGTACGGCGACCTCACCTATTGGGCGCCCACGGTCAACCTCGACCGCGACCCGCGCTGGGGCCGCACCGACGAGGCGTTCGGGGAGGACCCGTACCTCGTCGCGCAGATGGCCGGCGCGTTCGTCGACGGCTACCAGGGATACACGCTCGATGGCACGCCGATGACGCCGTACCTCAAGGTGGCCGCCACGGCCAAGCACTACGCGCTCAACAACGTCGAGGACGACCGGCTCTCCGGCGACTCGCCGACCACCGAGGCCGACCTGCACCAGTACTACCTCAAGCAGTTCCAGAAGCTCGTCGAGGACGACCACGTCAGCGGGCTGATGACGTCGTACAACGCCATCGACGGCACGCCCGGCGCGGTCAACACCTACCTGGTGAACCAGCTGGCCCAGCGCACCTTCGGCTTCGACGGCTACACGACGTCGGACTGCGACGCGATCGCCACGGCGTGGCAGCCGCCGCCGGGCGGGCACCTGTGGGCCGCGCCGGGCTGGCGCGCGTCCCTCGCGGGCGCGCAGGTGATCTGGACGAACACCACGACCGGCGCGACGATCCCGGCGGCCGCCGGCGCCGAGGCGTACGGCCTGCGTGCCGGGACGCAGCTCAACTGCACGGGCGACCAGGCGACGCTCACGAACATCCGGACCGCCATCGACGCGGGCATCCTGTCCGAAGGCGTGCTCGACGCCGGTCTCGTCCGGCTGTTCACCACGCGCATGGCCACCGGCGAGTTCGACCCGGCCGACCGGGTCGGCTACACGAAGATCGGCAAGTCCGTCATCGAAAGCCCGGCGCACCAGGCCCTCGCGACGAAGGTCGCCGACAACTCCCTGGTGCTGCTGAAGAACGCGCCGCTGCCGGGTGGTGCTCCGCTGCTGCCGGCCGACCCGGTGAAGACCGCGAAGGTCGTCGTCCTCGGCGACCTGGCGAACACGGTGACGCTCGGCGGTTACAGCGGCCAGCCGACCCACACCGTCAACGCCGTGCAGGGCATCCGGGCCGCCCTGCCGAACGCGTCCGTCGTCTTCGACGCGGCGGGGACGTCGACCACGGCGACGACGCCCGCGGTGCTGAGCGAGGCGACCAAGGCGGCCGTCCGGGCGGCCGACCTGGTCGTGATCGCCGCCGGCACGGACCGCGCAACGGCGGGGGAGGGCCACGACCGCGCGTCGCTCGCGCTGCCGGGCAACTACACGTCGCTGATCGACCAGGTCAGCGCGCTGGGCAACCCGCGGACCGCGCTCGCGCTGCAGACCCTCGGGCCGGTCGCGCTGGGCGACGTCGAGGCGAAGGTGCCGGCGATCCTGTTCAGCGGTTACAACGGGCAGAGCCAGGGCACCGCGCTCGCCGACGTCCTGTTCGGCGCCCAGAACCCGGACGGGCACCTGGACTTCACGTGGTACCAAGGCGACGCGCAGCTGCCGGACGTGCACGACTACGGGCTGAGCGCCGCCGCGACCGGCGGGCTGGGGCGGACCTACCAGTACTTCACCGGCGCGCCGACCCGCCCGTTCGGCTACGGGCTGAGCTACAGCACCTTCCGGTACTCGCACGTGGCGCTCGACCACCAAGCGGTGTCTGCCGACGGCACGGTGAACGTCAGTCTTGATGTGACGAACACGGGACAGCGCCCGGGAACCACCGTCGCGCAGCTGTACGTGGCCACGCCCGGCGCGGGCACCGGTGACGAGCCGCTGCAGCGCCTCGCCGGGTTCCGCAAGACCGGGTCGCTCGCTCCAGGCCAGACGCAGCACCTCGTGCTGCCGGTGCGGATCCGCGACCTCGCGCTGTGGGACACCGCCCACTCGCGGGAGACCGTCGCGGACGGCACCTACCAGTTCCGGGTGGGCACCGACGCGGCGACGATCTTGGCCCGCAAGGACGTCCGGGTGACCGGGACGCCGAAGCCGCGCGTGAAGACGGTGACCGTGCAGCCCGAGGCCGTCGTGTACCACCCCGGGCAGAGCCTCGACCTGACGGGCGCGAACCGGTGGCTGGCCGACGACACGAACCCGGCCGAGCAGCCGGACCGCGACCTGGGCATCGTCGCGGACGACGTCGTCGAAGCGGTGAACGACGACCAGTCCTTTGTGGACCTCACCCGTGCTCGTGTCGCGTACCAGAGCAGCAATCCGGACGTCGCGAGCGTCGACGGCAAGGGGATCGTGCACACGATCAAGGACGGCGTCGCGACGATCACCGCGACCGTGAACGGCGTCTCCGGGTCGGCGCCGATCGTCGTCACCGGCACGCTGACGAGCACGGTGCCGGCGTTCCTGGCGGCGGGGGAGCAGGGCACGGCGACGGCGACGTTCGTCAACGGCAGCACCAAGGACGTCCGCGGGCTCGCCGTGGCGATCGCTCTCCCGGCGGGCTGGACGGCCACGCCGTCGACCCCGGCCGGCTCCGGCCGCGTCCCGGCGGGCGCGTCGGTCACGGTGAAGTGGACCGTCACGGCCGGGGCAGACGCCCAGCCCGGCACCTACCCGATCGGCTTCACCGCGACGTCCAGCGCCGGGACGTTCACCTCCAGCGGCGACGTCAAGGTGCCGTACGGCTCGGTGGCGGCCGCTTACAACAACTCCGGGATCAGCGACGACGGCCTGCCCGCCGCCGGCGCGTTCGACGGCAGCGGCCTGAACTACTCGGCCCAGGCGCTGGCCGCCGCCGGCTTCGCGCCGGGACAGCCCGTCACCGCGGGCGGGATCACCTTCGCGTGGCCGCGGCCGAACGTCCCCGACAACGTCATCGCGGCCGGTCAGGTGCTGCCGGTCAGCGGTTCGGGCCGGCTGCTCGGGTTCCTCGGCGCCAGCGCCTTCGGCAGCACGTCCGCGCCGGGCACCGTCGTCTACACCGACGGCAGCACGCAGAGCTACACGCTGTCCTTCGCCGACTGGTGGTCGGGCAGCGCGTCGCCGGGGACGTCGATCGCGGCCACGACGCCGTACATCAACGTCGGGCCGGACAGCGCGCGCCAGAACCAGAACGTGCACGTCTACCTGGCCTGGACGACGCTGGACCCGGCGAAGACGGTCCGGTACGTGGTCCTGCCCGACAGCGCGCCGGGCCAGGCGGCGGGCAGCCCGGCCACGCACGTCTTCGCCGTCGGCGTCGGGCAGCCGGCCGGCGGGGCCGCGATCGTCGGCGACTCGTTCGGCGACCCGGACAGCGCGCACGGCGCGAGCGTCCGGGACGGCGACGACGGCCGGACGATCCCGGTGACCGCGGGCGGGCTGCCCGCTCGCACGACGACGGGTGCCGCGTCGCCGTTCGTCTACCTGGACCTCGACGACGGCGTCGTCCCGGGCGGTAGCTACCAGGCCACCGCGTACGTCAGCTACTTCGACCGCGGGACCGGCAGCTGGAACATCCAGTACGACTCGGGCGCCGACGTGCCGAACAACGCCTACCGCGAGTCGGCGGCCGTGACCGGGGAGGACACCGGAACCTGGCGGACCGCGGTGGTCCCGCTGCCCGACGCCGCGTTCGCGAACCGCGAGAACAACCACTCGGACCTGCGGCTGAACATCGGGACGGGCGGCTTGGCGATCGGCCGGATCGCGGTGGCCGTCACCGGCGGCGACGTCGTCCCGATCCAGCTGACGTCGGCAGAGCCGACCGCTCCGGCGGTGTCCCAGCAGCCCCGGGACGCGACCGCCGCACCGGACGCCACGTTCACGGCCTACGCCCTCGGCGACCCGGCCCCGCTGGTGCGCTGGCAGCAGCGGCCGCCCGGCGGCGAGTGGGCCGACGTCCCGGCGGCGACGTCACCGACAATCACGGTGAGCGGCGCGGCCGACGGCACGCGGTATCGAGCCGTGTTCACCAACCTGGCCGGCAGCACGACAAGTGACCCGGCCACCCTGCACGTCGGCTGACCTCACACGGAATTGTCCACAGTGGACATCGTGGTGTAGGCGATGTCCCGCCCGGCGCGCTCCCAGATGACGTCGGGGCCGGTCAGGCCCTCGGCGGACAGCTGGCGCTTGACGACCTTGAACGTCGACGTCCGCGGCAGCTCCCGGACCGTGCGCACGTACCGGGGCACCTGCTTGGGCCCGAGATCGGGCTGGCCGGCGAGGAAACGGCCGAACCCGGCGGGGTCCAGGGGCGTGTCGCCGAGGACGATGGCGGCCATCACCTGGTCCCCGGTCACCGGGTCGGGCACCGCGTAGACGGCGGCGTCGGTGATCGCGGGGTGCCGCAGCAGGATGCGCTCGATCGGCGCGGTGCCGAGGTTCTCCCCGTCGACGCGGAGCCAGTCGCCGAGCCGCCCGGCGAAGAAGCAGAACCCGGCGGCGTCGGCGTAGGCGAGGTCGCCGGTGTGGAACCGGCCGCCGCGCAGCCGCTCCGCGTCGGCTCCGGGGTCGCGGTAGTACCCGGCGAACCAGCCGGCACCGGTGGTGTTGACCAGCTCGCCGACGGCGTCCCCGGCGTTGGTCAGCCGGCCGTCGGCGTCGAACGCGGCCGGTGGGCACGGCCGGCCGGTGTGCAGGTGCACGATGGCGACGTCCTCGGCGGGCCGGCCGAGGGAGCCGGCCGGGGTGTCGTCGGTGCGGGCGAAGCCCACGCCGCCCTCGGTGGAGCCGAACGCGTCGACGACCTTGCAGCCGAAGCGGTTCTCGAACGCGGCCAGGTCGGCGCTCGCGCCTTCGTTGCCGTAGACGAGACGCAGGGGGTTGTCCGCGTCGTCCGGCCGTGGCGGGGTGGCGACCACGTAGGACAGGGGCTTGCCCACGTAGCTGGCGTAGGTGGCGCCGAACTTCCGCACGTCGGGCAGGAAGCCGGACGCGGAGAACCGGCGGCGCAGCGCGATGCCCGCGCCCGCCGCGAGCCCGACCGCCCAGCCGGCCATGATGGCGTTGGAGTGGAACATCGGCATCGTGACGTAGACCGTGTCCGTTGTGGACAGTCCGAAGCGCTGGGCGAGCATCGCGCCGGGAAACGCGATCTTGCCGTGGGTGCAGCGCACGGCTTTCGGGTCGCCGCTGGTGCCGGAGGTGAAGATCAGCATGAGCAGGTCGTCCGCCGACGCGGGGACGGGATCGAGCGGCGTGTCCGCCGACGGCCACGACTCCAGGTCCCGCACACTGATCCCGCCGAGGTCCAGGCCCGCCAGCAGGGGCCGGTACTTGCGCTCGGTGACCACGAACTGGCAGTCGGCGAGCCGGATGTCGCGCGCGAGGGCCTCGCCGCGGCGGGTGGGGTTGAGCCCGACCAGCACCGCCCCGGCGAACGCGCACGCGCCCAGGAGGACGGAGAACGCCGGTACGTTGTCGGCCAGAATGCCGATATGGGGCGGTTTGTCCCGGTCCAGCGTCGCCCGGAGGTCGGTGGCGCGGCAGGCGGAAGCCCGGACGTGCTCGGCCCAGGTGTACGTCTCGTCCTCGAACCGCAGGCCCGGACGCTCGTCGTCGGCGCGGGCCAGCAGCAGTTCGGTCACGGTCGGGACGCCCATCCGCGCACCTCCAGGCACCGGTGATCAAAGTGAAACAGGTTCTACTTCTACCACGGTGACCGGTGCGGGGTCCACCGCCGCCGGGTACTCCGGGAATCACTAAGTCTTCCTCAAGCCCATTTTCTTTCCCCCGCACCGGTGTTAGACCTGCGGTGGTGCTTCCGGACAGCGTGGTCACCAGGGCGGTGGTCACTCGTCCCGGAGAAGGGACGCTCATGCGCACAGTCCGATCAGTCCTCACGGTCGGCGTCGTCACCACCCTGGTGCTGACCGGGGCCGCGGCGCCCGGTCAGGCCCAGCCCCAACCACCGAAACAGGCCGTGGCCGTGGGGTCCGGCGGGGCGGTCGTCTCCAACACCCCCGAGTCCACCCAGGCCGGGATCGACGTCCTGCGCCGGGGCGGTACCGCGGCCGACGCCGCCGTCGCCGTGGCCGCCACCCTCGGGGTCACCGACCCCTACGTCGCCGGGCTCGGCGGCGGGGGCTACTTCGTCTACTACGACGCCCACACGAAGAAGATCTCCACGATCGACGGCCGCGAGGCCACCCCCGCGGCCGACGGCCCGAAGATGTTCATCGACCCGGCCACCGGCCAGCCCTACCCGTTCGAAACCGCAGTCGAGAGCGGCCGGTCCGTCGGGGTGCCCGGCATGCTCGCGACGTGGCAGCGGGCGCTGGACAAGTGGGGCCGGTTCAGCCTGGCGGACAACCTGCGCCCCGCGGAACAGGTGGCGGACCGCGGGTTCGTCGTCGACCCGGCCTTCTCGAACCAGACCACCGAGGAAGCGGCCAAGCTGGGCCAGTTCAGCTCGAGCGCGAAGCTGTTCCTCCCGGGCGGCAAGGCACCGGCCGCCGGCTCGGTCTTCCGCAACCCCGACCTCGCCGCCACCTACCGGCAGATCGGCCGCGAAGGCATCGGCGCGTTCTACGGCGGTGCGGTCGGCCGGGACCTGGTGAACACCGTCCAGCACCTGCCGCTGGCGAAGAACGCCACCATCACGCCGATCCCCGGCCCGATGCAGCTGTCGGACCTGCGCGCCTACCGGGCGCTCGACGCCGCGCCGACGCACGTGAACTACCGGGGTTACGACGTCTACAGCATGGCCCCGTCCTCCAGCGGCGGCATCACCGTCGGCGAATCGCTGAACATCCTGCAGAACTTCGACCTCGGCAAGATGTCCACCGTCCAGGCCCTGCACCACTACCTGGAGGCCAGCCGGCTCGCTTTCGCCGACCGCAACCGCTACATCGGCGACGCGCGTTACGTCGACGTTCCCCAGCAGCAGCTGCTGTCGCGGTCGTTCGCGGCGACCCGGGCCTGCAAGATCGATCCGGCCCGGGCCGGGCAGAGCCCCGTCGCGCCGGGCGATCCGTACCACCCGCAGGGCTGCAAGACCGTCCCGGCGGCGTCCGCCGACGGCAACGAGAACCACACCAACCACTTCGTCGTCACCGACAAGCAGGGCAACGTCGTGTCCTACACGAACACGATCGAGCAGCAGGCCGGCAGCGGCATCACCGTGCCCGGCCGCGGGTTCGTGCTCAACAACGAGCTGACCGACTTCAACTTCGCGCCCACCCAGGGCACCGCCCCCGACCCGAACCTCCCGGCGGCCGGCAAGCGGCCGCGCTCGAGCATGTCCCCGAGCATCGTGCTGCGCGACGGCAAGCCGTTCCTCGCCGTCGGCTCCCCGGGCGGCGCGACGATCATCACGACCGTCCTGCAGATCCTCGTCAACCGCATCGACCTGGGCATGAGCCTGCCGCAGGCGATCGCCGCCCCCCGCGCGTCCCAGCGCAACGCGGCGACGACGGACGCCGAGGCGGCGTTCATCGCGCAGCCGACCACGGCGGGGCTCGAGGCACTCGGCCAGAGCTTCACCGACGTCGGCGACATCGGCGTCGCGGCCGGGCTGGAGTTCCTGCCCCACGGCCGGGTCCTCGCGGCGGGCGAACCGGCCCGCCGTGACGGCGGCACGTCCGCGGCGGTCGTCTCCCGCCGGTGAGGTGCGCACCGGCCGGGTTCACCGCCCGGCCGGTGCGGCCCGCTCCCGAACCGGTGGCCCGGTGGCCGCGGCGAGGCGCAGCTTGGTCTCGGCGGGGCTGCCGGGGACGGCGGTCATGATGACGATCTTGAGCTCGGTGTCGCCGTCGCCCAGCACGTCGCAGTTCACCTCGATCGGTCCCACCGAGGGGTGGTCGATCGTCTTGTCGTCCTCGCGGTGGGCGGCCACGGCGCCGGTGGCCCACAGCCGCGCGAACCGCCGGTTGCCCGCGGTCAGCTCGCGGATCAGGCCGGCGAGGCGGGCGTCGTGCGGGAAGCGTCCGGTGGCGCGCCGCAGGTCGGCGACGACGGCGAGGTCGGTCGTGTCGCTGTCGAGCTCGGTCACCGGCCACTGGGCGAGGCAGGCGGGGCCCGCGCCGAGCGGGAACCGGTCGCGGGCGAAGTTGCGCAGGCGGGGCTCCGCAGCGGACGGGTCGCCCAGCAGCGCGGCCCAGCCGCGGTTCCACCAGACCAGCTGCCAGTCGGCCGCGAACACCGCGACCGCGACGTCGCCGAGCCGGGAGAGCACGCGGTGGACGCCGGGCGGGATGTGGTCGGAGATCGTGCCGCCGGCCGGCGGGGTGAGACCGGCGAGCCGGTACAGGTGGTCCCGTTCGGGCGTCGAGAGCTGCAGGGCCCGCGCGAGGGAGGCGACCACCTGCACCGACGGCGTGGTGGCCCGGCCCTGCTCCAGGCGCACGACGTAGTCGACCGACAGGCCGGCGAGGTCGGCGAGCTCCTCGCGCCGCAGCCCGGCCGCGCGGCGGGCCCGGCCCACCGGCAGCGCCGCGGCCGACGGGGGCAGCCGATCCCGCCAGGTGCGGATCATCGCGCCCAGCCCGGTCCCGGGTGTCGTGGTCATGCCCCCATCTTCCCCGGGCACGGCCGCCGGACCCGGCGTCGAGGGTGGTACGGCTGTTCCTACCGTCGAGGCGTCCCTGGCCGGCCGCACGCAGCGGGCCGAGGATCGACCGCATGACGATCACCTTCATCACCGGAGCGAACAAGGGTCTCGGCCGCGAGACCGCCCGCCGCCTCGTCGAGGCCGGCCACACCGTGCTGGCCGGCGCCCGCGACCCGGAGGCGGGCGCGCTCGCCGCCGCCGCGGTCGGCGCCCGGTTCGTGCTCATCGACGTGACCGACGACGCGTCGGTCGCCGCCGCGGCCGCCGACGTCGCCGCGCACGAGGGCGCGATCGACGTGCTGATCAACAACGCCGGCGTGCACGGCCCGGCCGGCGACCCCACCGGCCTGACCGGCGCCGACGCCCTCGGCGTCTTCGACGTCAACCTTGCCGGCGTGGTCCGCACGACCAGCGCGTTCCTGCCGCTGCTGCGCCGGTCGGCGGACCCGGTGATCATCAACGTCAGCAGCGGGATGGGCTCCCTCGCGCTCACCCACGACCCGGCCCGCGCCGAGTCCCGCGTCGTCGCCCCGCTCTACACCGCCTCGAAGGCGGCGCTCACGATGCTGACCACGCAGTACGCGAAAGCGTTTCCCGGCATCCGCGTCAACGCCGCCGATCCCGGCTACACGGCGACCGACCTCAACGGCCACAGCGGCCCGCAGACCGTCACCGAGGGCACCGACGCCATCGTCGGCCTGGCCACCGAGGAGCCCGGCGCCGGCTCCGGGCGGTTCGTCGCCCGGAGCGGCGAGATCGCCTGGTCCTGAACCGGTCCTACTCCGGTGCCGGCCCGGCGGGGCGCGACCCGGCCGGCGCCAGGGAGGTGTGCCGCAACAGGGTCAGCGCCTGCTTGGCGGCCAGGGTGAACAGCCCCATGGTGATGTCCGGCTGGCCGAACACGACCAGCAGGAGCGACGTTTCGACCGGGAAGACGCAGACGTAGCCGGAGCTGCCTTCGAACATCGCGGAGCGTGACTCGCCGATGCCGGCCTGGGCGGTGAACTGCGCGGCGAGCCCGATGGCCGCCGCCGACATGGCGGCTACGCTGTCGGGCTCGACGCTGTCGGTGTCGTCGGCGAGGACCAGGCCGTCGTGGGTGGCCATGAGCAGCCCGGCGACCTGGTCGACCTGGCCCCGGATCGTGCGCAGCACCTCGAGGGTGCGGCCCGAGTCGGGCGGTGGGCTCGTGACCGCCCGTTCCGGCGGGCTCGTGGTCGCGGTGGACGGTTTGCGGATCGGCAGCGGCGCTCTGAAGTGCTGGCTGTGGATGTCGGTACCGCTCATACGGACAGGCTGATCTCGATGCGCTTGAGGCTGTGCCGGGCGAGCGCGAGGTTCGCGCGTTCGCGGTCCAGCACGAGGTAGAGGAACAGCGTCGAGTTGCCGCGGGCCGACAGCGGCCGGATCACGTGGTACTGGCGGTGGAGCGTGATGAGGATGTCCTCGATGGCGTCGTCCAGCCCGAGGGAGGCCATCACGCGCAGCTTCGCCCGGACGACCTCGGTGTTGCCGGCCGCGGCGACGTCCAGGTCGAGCCAGTCACCACCGCCCGCCGAACCGAGCGACATCCCGCTCTCGTAGTCGACGAGTGTCGCGCCGACGGCGCCGGGAATGCTCATCGCTTCTTTCAACGCCAGGTCGATCGTCATGAAAAGGGGTTCTCCTGTCGGGCGATCACGTTCGAGTGCGGCAATCGACGTGCCCGGGCGCGAAGGCTCGCTTCGCGTAGTGGCAGTCCGTTGCGTAGGCAGGTGACGTTATGTGTCCGCGGCGGTGATGAGTACGCCCGTTCGGAGCAATCTGATTAATTCTTCCGGGAGTCAGGGCGGCGCGGCTTTGTGACTTGTTCGCCTGTCCGATGACCTGGTCCGGCATTCGTTTTCCGCGCGGAAGCGGAGTGCGGGCGAGGCTTATCGCGGCGATATGCATTCAGCAAATTGCAGATCGGCCGTTGTCACGCGCTGTCCGCGTGTGACGAGCGGGAAACGCTAGCCGGAGAATCGCTCCAGCTCCGCCGCCGGGAAGTAGTTCTGGGTGATCGCGCCGACACGCACCAGGTACTTGTCGCGCTTGCCGTCGAAGTGGACGACCGTGCCGACGTTCCCGGTCATCGTCCGGCCGGTGATCCGGACGGTCTCGCCCACCTCGAACTCATCCATGACGATCATGGTGCCACGCGGACCGGCCGCCCGGGATCGCTCGGTCCGGTGATGGCCGGCGTCAGGGCAACCGGCTCCGCAGGGCGGAGATCCGGTCGACCGAGGCCGTGAAGTCCGCGCTCGGCAGGGTGCCGTTGCCCAGCGCGGCGGCCAGCGCGTCGGCGGCGCTGTCGCCCTGGGCGACGTCGCGGGCCGAGGCGAGGATCAGGTCCGTTCCCGCACCGGCCGCCAGCACCGCGCGGTTGCCGGTGGTCCCGTAACCGTTCAGGGCCCCGGCTTCCAGCGCGTCGGTGATGGTGACGCCGGAGAAACCGGTGCGCTGCCGCAGTTCCTGCCGGACGACGACCGGGGAGAGCCCGGCCGGGCGCCCGGCGTCGAGTGCCGGGTAGACGGCCCAGGACAACATCACGAGGTCGACCGCGGCCCGGATCGCCGTCGGGTACGGCGCTTCGTCCTTCGCGCGCAGCTCGGGCAACGGCACGTTCAACGTCACCGGCGCCACGTCGGTGTTCGCGCTCGCCGGGGCCGAACCCAGGCCGGGGAAGTGCTTGGCCGTCGCCGCGACGCCGGTGGCCTGCTGCGCGGTGACGGCCGCGGCGCCGAGGCGCCCGGCGACCGCCGGGTCGTTGCTGTAGGAGCGGCCGTAGCGGTCGATGAAGTCGCCGGCCTGGCGGTAGACGTCGAGCACCGGGGCCAGGTTGACGTTCATCCCGGCCGCGGTCAGGGTGCGGCCCGCGCCGGTGCCGGCGGCGGTCGCGGCGGCCACCGGATCGGCCGCCTGCCCGACCTGCTTCTCCGACAGGGCGGGCTCGCCGGGCAGCCGGCGCACCTGGCCGCCCTCCTGGTCGGTCAGCAGCAGCAGCGGCCAGGACACCGGGCTCTGCGCCGACGCGGCGCGCAGCTGCCGCACGACCCCGGCGATCTGCTGGCTGCTCTGGACGTTCTCGCCGAAGAAGATGACGCCGCCCGCTTCGCCGGCCCGGATGCGCTGCAGGAGCGCGTCCGGTGGCGTGAGACCGGGGTAGGAGTAGATCACCCGCTGGCCGGCGAGCTGCCGGGGCGTCAGGCCGGTGGCCCCGGGAGCGGCGCCCATGGCGCCCGCCAGCGCCACCACGGCGACCAGGGCCGGCAAAGTCCTCCTGCGCGTCACACGGGTCATGGGTCCGCTCCCTCCAGGTGACGTCCACGGTAACTCTTTCGAGTGGCTGACGGAAATTTTCTGACGGGCCGATATGTGTTCTGCGGCCGTGGGCGTGTCAGGGGAATCGCCGAAAACGGACGAGCCGGGCCGGTGCCCGCAAGAGGGGCCCTCGATGGAGGGGAACAATGCGCGAAAATTCTCGCCGGTCGCACTTCCGGCCCCGCTGACGGCCTTTCCTGGACCGGGTCCGGGAAAGGCCGTCAGCGCGTCGCGGATCCCGGTTGCGGTGAACGCCGGGTCTCCGGTCGCGGAGCGGTTTGCCGGTGGCGTAAGCGGTATCTGCGGAGCGTCTTGTCCGCCCTCACGACATCGGGCGGGCTCAGCCCGAGGTGCTCGCGGCCTGGCGGGCCCGGTAGGCGCGCATCTTGTGCCGGGCGCCGCAGACCGACGTCTCGCACCAGCGGCTGACCGCGTTGGGGGAGCGGTCGTAGAAGGCCCACAGGCAGTCCTCCGCGGCGCAGGTCTTCAGCCGGTGCAGGGAACCGTCCAAGCGGGTGGTCACCACGGTGGCGAGCACCCGGGTGATCGCCGTGTCCAGGGCGGTGGCGTCGTCGCCGACGAACTCCGCACCGGGTGGGTCAACCCGCAGGAGGGGGCGGGTGCCGGTGCGGGCCAGTTCGCCGTTCAACGCGCTCACCGCGGCCGGTGCGCCTTCAGGGGCGCCCAGCAGCTGCCGCAGGGCTTCCCGGAGGCGGCGCACGCGGGTCAGGTCCGCCTCCGTCGGCCGGGCGGGGCACGGCAGGCCTTCGGAATCCGCCCACGCCACCAGGCCGGCCGGGGTGCTCAGGTCGTCCCGGTCCTCCAGCAGCTCGCGGGTGTTGACCAGGCGCTGGACGACGCCGAGCGGAGGTGGTGCGGCGGGACGGGGAACCATGGCAGGCACGTTACCAGCATTTTCGCCGTGTGAGTTACAGGTGAGGGCGGAGATGTCTTGCAGAGCGGTACGGTCACCCGCTCGGGTTACCAACACTCGGCTTTGCTGGTAACGTCGACTCGTGACGAGTCCGAGGAGATGAGCTGTCGTGACCGAAACCACCACTGAACCCCGCTCCCCGGCCCGGGTCGTGCGCCCGGTGCTGCCGGTGGCCGCGGCCGATCTGGCGGACGGCATGGCGTTCGGCGCGCTCGCGGCCTCGGTCGGGATGGGCGTGCTGGCCCCGGTGGCCATGTCGCTGCTCGTGTTCTCCGGCAGCGCCCAGTACGGCGCCGTCGCCGTCATCGGCCAGCACGGCTCGGTCTGGGCCGTGGTCGGCGCGGCGGCCGCGCTCAACGCGCGTTACCTGCTGATGGGCACCACGATCGCCCCGGCGCTGACCGGGTCCGCGTGGTCGCGGGCCGGGACGGCGCTGCTGATCACCGACGGCTCCTGGGCCATCGCCCACCGCGGTGAGGGGCGCTACGACCTGCGCACGCTGCGGGTGGCCGGCTCGTTGTGCCTGTGCGGCTGGACCGCCGGGACCGCGCTGGGCGCCGTCCTCGGTGACGCCATCGGCGATCCGGGACGGCTGGGGCTGGACGCCGCGTACCCGGTGTTCTTCCTCGGCCTGCTGCGTTCGCACCTGAAGACCACGCGCGCGTGGGTCCTGGCCGTCCTCGGCGTCCTCGTCGCGGCCGCGCTGGTCTCCTGGGCCCCGCCGGGTATCCCGGTGCTGGTGGCCGGGGCGGCGGGTGCCGTGGCGGGGGCGGCTCTGGGGGTGCGGCGATGACGTACCAATGGGTGATCGTGCTGGCGCTCGGCGTCACCGCGCTGACGTTGCGGGTCGTGGTGCCGCTGGCCGCCGGTGGGCGGGAACTGCCCGCCTGGCTGCGCAACGCGCTGACCTGCGCGACTCCGGCTCTCATGGCCGGGCTGGTGGTCACCTTGCTGTGGCCGGCCTCGGGTGACGTGTCCTCGATGCGGACGCTGACCGCGCTGGCGGGCGTCGGCGTCGGAGTGGCTCTGCTGGCCGCCAAGCGGTCCATCCTGACCGCGATGATCGGCGCTGCCGTCGTGAGCGCTCTGCTGCGCCTGGTGCTCGGCTGATCCGTCGTCGCCGGGCGCGTGCGTGCGAACAATTCCTAAAAGTGCAAGCCCGACCCGGGCGTCCGTAAACCCGCTGGTCGGAAAGGGACTGCTCCGGCCGCCTGCGGTCGAATCGGGAGCTGGAGCGACGTTGCTCTCTTGGGGTGAAGGACAATTTCTCAGCCGGCCACGTTGGGTGAGAACGAGCAGTTTTCCTTGCCGGATAGTGGCAGTTTGCCAGCCACTTACGGGTGGTATCCGAAGTGGGTCAACCAGCGGGTGAGCGTCGGCCAAGGCCGTTCCCCGCCGCCTGGCAAGGACTTTCGGCAAGGGCATGAACGAAATAATCGAATGGTCACCCGGAGCCGGAAAGGGCCGAGGGTGTCGATCGGGGGACGTTCGTCGTGAAGGGTTTCGTGCCGGCAGCGAGTAGGCGGCACCTAGGAGGTTTCGTGTTCGGGACCGAGTTCCACCACTGCGGGAGGGCGGCCACCACGGCCGGCCGGAGAGGCCGTCGGCATCTGACGGCGAGCACTTCTCACCAGAACCACGACGAGCGGGAAGAGGCCGTGCCGCGAAAATCCGCCTCGATCGACGAAGGGACCATCCGCCGCGGCGTGGGCATCGACCCCCGCGCCGCTCGCCAGGATCGGTGGTGACCTGTGGACACCGCGTCCCTCACCACTTTCCTCAACGTGGCCGAGCAGTCGAGCTTCACCAAGGCCGCCAGCGATCTGAGCCTGGCGCAGCCGACGGTCACCGCCCGGATCAAGAAGCTGGAGCGCGACCTCGCCTGCGATCTGTTCCACCGCACCGGCGCGCTCATCCGGCTCACCACCGCCGGCCAGCGGTTCCGGCGTTACGCCCACAAGATCGTGAAGCTGAGCCAGATGGCGGAGGAGACGGTGCTCGAGGGCGCCGCTTCCGGGGACGCGCTGAGCGTCGGCGCCGACAGCGGGCTCGCCTCCTACCGGCTGGTGCCGATCATCGAGTACCTGTACCGGCGGCACCCCGAGCTGGCGCTGGAGATCCGGCCGATGGAGGAGGACCCGTGGAGCCGGATCGGCGACTCCGACGTCGACTGCGCGTTCTTCATCGACGTCTGCAAGTCCTCGCCGAAGGCCGATTCGACCCTGCTGTGCCCGGAGCCGCTCGTGGTGGTCACCGGCCCGGACGGCCCGCTCGGCCGGGAGCCGGTGCCGACCTCGCGGCTGGCGAAGTACCCGCTGTTGTGCGCGCACCGGGACAGTGGCTACCAGCGCCTGTTCGAGCGGACGCTGAGCGGTGCCGCCGACAGCCGGATCCGGGCGCTGTCCTTCGGCTCGATCGACGCGGTGAAGCACGCGCTGACCGCGGGGCTGGGCATCGCGCTGCTGCCCCGGCTCAGCGTCGCCACCGAGCTGGCCGACGGCCGGCTGGTCGAGGTGCCGTGGACCGCGCCGTTCCAGGTCTTCACGCAGGTGGCCTGGCACCGCGAAATCCGCACCGACCCCCGGTTCTCGGTCCTGCTCGACGCGGCGGCCCGTGCGACCGCCGAGCAGGTCGCGGACGCGGGAACGCGTCCGGCCCACCGGTCCGCCCTCTGAGGGCGGACCGGCGAGCCGGTCCTTCCGTCTTCAGGCCCCGAACGGTTGGCGCTTTCGCAGCGCCCCGTCGGGGCCTTCGTCTCGCCACCCTGCGACTGGCGGGGGCCGGGGTCGTGAGTGATAAGTAGGGTTAGAACCCGACTTACCACTCACGACAAGCCACGGCAGACCCGGCACCGCACCTACCGCCCAGGTGCCCGGGTGCGTTCCTTCCGCTCCTCCGCGACGGTGCGCTGACCGCCCCGCTCAACCGAAGTCCGTGAATGCCACATTGAGGGACACTAGGTCCCTCAATGTGGCATTCACGGCTTACGGCAAGGCTGGGTTGTAGAGCACGGCGGTCGGGGCCGGGGTGGGGTCGTGAGTGGTAAGTAGGGTTCTAACCCGACTAAACACTCACGATGAGCCGCGGCAGGGTCGGGAACCGGGGCAAGGGTTCGCCCGGCTCGGCGGGCCGCCCCCAGCGGGGCGGCCCGCCGAGCCGGGCGATTGTTCTTTTCCTCAGGCTCCCAGCGGGTATTGCTCGCGGCCGTAGAGGACCGTCGGGGCTTCGTTCGTGTGCCGCAGCCAGACGACCTTGCCGACGACCACGGTGTGGTCCAGCAGCGCCGCGGTGTCGCCCACCTCGCAGACCAGCGCCACCCCCGCCGCGGACAGCACGGGGATCCGGCGCTCGGGCTGCCACGGCACGCCGTCGAACCGCTCGGCCGGGCTGCCGGAGGCGAACTTGCGGGTCAGCGCCCGTTGCGACCAGGACAGCGTGTTGACGGCGAACGAGCCCGTGTCGAGGATGGCCGCGAGGGTCCGGCTGTGGCTGCCCAGCGACACCAGGACGCTCGGGGTGTCGGCCGAGAGCGACATCACGGCGTTGGCCGTGCAGCCGACGGGAGAGTCACCGGTGACGGTGGTGAGCACGGTGACCCCGGTCGGCAGCTTCGCGATCGCCTGGCGGAATCCCTCCGCGGGCACCAGGTCCGGCGCGGGCGGGCCCTGCGCCGACGGGCCGTGCGTCGCGGACTCCGGCGCCGGAATCCCCGGCGTCGAAACTCCCGGCGCCGAAACCTCGTGTGCCGAAACTCCCGGCACCGAAGCCGAAACGCCAGGCGGCGCGGCCTCCTGGGCCGGCATGCCCGGTACCGGCCGGGTTTCGGTGGGCCGGCGGGTGGTGCGGAGCGGCGACTGGGTGACGTGTGCGGTGCGCATGGTCTTCCCTTCCCGGGGTGTGGTGGTCATCCGCGCTGCCCGATCGCTTCCTTGGTGAGGGCCGAGCGGTCGATCTTGCCGTTGACGTTGAGCGGCAGGGTGTCCAGCACGGTGAGCCGCCGGGGCACCATGTACGCGGGCAGCCGGCCGGCGACGGCGGTGAGCAGCCGGTCGGAGTCCAGGTCCGAGCCGGTGCACACCGCTTCGAGCTCCGTCGTGCCGCCGCTGCCGGGCAGGGCGAGCACGATCGCGTCGCGCACCGCCTCCTGGTCCCGCAGCACGGCCTCGATCTCGCCGAGCTCGACCCGGTAGCCCTGCACCTTCACCTGCTGGTCCGACCGTCCCAAGTGGACGAGAGCACCGTCCTGCCAGGACACCCGGTCACCGGTGCGGTACCACGCGGTGTCGTCGAGCTCGTCACCCGCGGCGTGCGGCCGCGCGGTCTCGTCGCCCGGGCCGAAGTGGTAGAAACGGCCTTCGTTGGCGGCCGGGTCGAGGTAGCCGGGGAACCGCTGGGGCCCGCGCGCGCAGAGTTCCCCTTCCACCGCCGGGCGTCCCTGGTCGTCGAGCACGACGTGGCTGACGCTGGGGTAGAGGCGCCCGATCGGCACGGTCCCGTTGGCGGTCTCCGGCCAGTCCGCCGGATCGGCCGGCAGCCGGTACTCCGCGCAGCTGATGGTCAGTTCCGTGGGGCCGTAGAGGTTCTCCACGACGCCGTCGGGAGCGGCGCGCTGCCAGGCCGTGGCCTGGTGCGTGGTCAGCGGTTCCCCGCAGAACAGGCTCCAGCGCAACGTCGGCATGCTCCCGGGCCGCAGGCTGCGCAGCCGCTGGGCGTAGGACACCATCGAGGGCACCGAGAACCAGTGGGTGAGCCGCTTCTCCGCGACGAACCGCACCGGCGCCAGCAGGTCCTCGCGGCTGGGGACGACGAGCGTCGCACCGCCGCCCCACGCGGTGAACATGTCGAACACCGACAGGTCGAAGGTCAGGTCGAAGGTCTGCGAGACGCGGCTGCCCGGCTCCATGCCGTAGCGCGGCACGACGTGCTCGAGGTAGGCGCAGACGTTGCGGTGCCGGATCGGGACGCCTTTCGGCCGCCCGGTCGAGCCCGAGGTGAACAGGATGTAGGCCAGGTCCCCGGTGGCGGACGCCGGCGGGGTGCCCGCGGCGCCGCCGGTGGGCTCGGCCATGGCCAGCTCCGGCACGCCGAGGTCGGCGGGGTCCTCGGTGAGGACCAGGTCGAGACCGGCGGCCTCGGCGATCATCCGGTTGCGCTGGGCGGGAAAGGCGGGGTTGAGCGGCACGACGGTGCTGCCGAGCCGGTGCGCGGCGAGGTAGCCGGCGTAGGTGAGCACGCTGCGCTCGGCCAGCACGCCGATCCGGGCGGGCACCGACCCCAGCGCGGCGACGGCCTCGGCCGCGACGTGCCCGGCGAGCTCTTCCAGCTCGCTGTAGGTCAGGGTGCGCGCACCGACTTCGAGTGCGGGCGCGTCGGCGTGCTTCCCGGCCGAGTTTTCGAACCAGTGGTAAAGGGTGTTCATCGTTCTCATGCCTCCGATGCCGGGCCGGCGGTCGTTTTCGTATTGGTGCGCACCAGGTCGTCGAACGTCCGCTCCAGCAGACCGGCGCGGGGCCGGCCCCTGGCGGCCGACTCCGCGGCGAACCGGACGACCTTGGGCAGCTCGCCCCAGCTCATCGCGGCCGCGGCGGCGTCCTCCGCGCAGATCTCGCCGTTCGCGGCGAGCACTTCGAGCCGGTAGGTGTAGTGCCTGCTCGCCGCCCACAGGTCGTCGCCGTAGCGGGCGGCGGCGGTCTCGTCCTCGGTGAGGACCCCGCTGATGCGGCCGAGCACCTCGGGCAGGACGCAGGTCCAGCCGTCCGGTGCCGCCGCCGGGGCGGCGGGCGCCTCGCCGGCGGAGCGGGCCAGCCAGCGGAACCGGTCCGCGAGCACCGGCTCCACGGCGGCGCCCAGCGCGTGGCGGTCGCGGTTGTCGATCTCCGCCGGCCACGGGGCGTGCGGCGTCAACGCGCGCTCCAGCGCGGCGTCGTCCAGCCAGCCGAGGAACGGTTCCTGGGCGCCGAGCGGGGTCAACGCGCAGAAGTGGTCACCCACCAGCCAGTGCCCGTCGCGCCGGCCGAGCAGCAGCAGCCAGTGCGGCGAGTGCGCGGTCTCGTGCGCGGGGGACCAGGGCAGGTGGAAGGTGTCGGCGACGGTCAGCACCCGCCCCGAGCGGGTGAGCTCCGCGTCGAGGTCGCCGGCGGCCAGCGCCCAGTCCGGGGCCCCGCGGTAACCGAGCGGATCGTGCGTGGCGCTGTCGTCGACGCGGGCGTGCTGGGAGAACACGAGGTCCCCGCTGCCGCCGTCGAGCCGGACCGCGAGCCGCACGGCGTGGGCCAGGCGGGTCTTCACGCCGGGGTCGTCGGCTTCGAGGTAGGCGACCAGGTTGGTGGTGTAGCAACTGAGTTCCGGCACTACGTCCGGGGCGTTGATGAGGTGCACGTCGACCTCCGTCGTCGTGGTCGGGTTCCGCACCGGATCACCAGTGCGGAGCGGTGTGGAAGGCGCAGCTGAGCGGCACCGGCGATCGGGTGCGCAGGCTCAGCCAGGCGAACCCGCCCCAGTGCCCGGACACCGCGCCGGGCGGGACGTCGATCGACCAGGGCCGCCCGGCCATGCCGGTGCCCGCGGCCTTGACGCACGCTTCCTGCACGGTCCACACCCAGGCGAACTCCCGGGCCCGCCACGCGCGGGGCAGGGCGGTGACCTTCGGTGCGTGCGAGCCGAGGCACCGGCGCACGGTCGAGTCGGTCAGCCGGTCCGGGGGCAGCTGGACGTCCACGCCCACGTCTCCGTGCGCGCACACCGCCGCCGCGATCCGGTCCCCGTCGTGGGAGATCGTGATGCCGGGCAGCGCGAGGTCCGGCGCGCCGCCGGCGTCCAGCCGGGGCTTGCCCGCCGGGTCGGCGCGCAGCGGCAGCGCGGCCAGGTCGGGCCGCACCCGCCGCAGCAGGCGCCGCAGCAGGTGCCGGCCGGCGAGGAACTCCGTGCGGCGCCAGCGCGGCCGGGTGCCGGCGTCGGCGAGGTCGCCCGGGTGGGCGAGCGCGTCGCCGAGGTCGGCACGGGCGGCCGAGGCGACCCACACCCCGGGCGAGATCTCGGCGCCGTCGGCGGTGACGTCCAGGCCATCGCCGGCGTCGGCCCGCGTTCCGGCGGTCACGCGCGCAGCTCCTCGAGCAGGGTCCCGGCGCCGTCGGCGACCGCGCCGAGCATCAGCTCGGTCACCCCGCCGCCGATGCCGAACACCGCGGCCTCGGCCCGCACGAGCTGCAGGCCGTCGTCGGCGAACCCGTCGGCGCCGCGCCAGCGCGCGCAGCGCGAGAGCACCTCGTCGGGGGTGATCCCGATCGCGGCCTTCAGCATCGCCGCGCTCGTCGTGTCGTGTTCCTCCACGACCCGTTCGCCCAGGGCTTCGTACAGGGCGCGCAGTTCGCGCACCCGCACCAGGCAGCGCGCGAACTCCTGGCGGACCGAGTCGTGGTCCCACAGCGCGCGGCCGTCGATCTCCCGCTCGGTCAGCGCGGTCCGGGTGTCGGCCAGCACGCGGCTGGTGAGCGCGGTGGCCCACTGGGCGCCGGCGAGGCGCTCGGTGCCCATGTGCCGGGCGAACAGGGCCAGCCCGCGGCCGGTCCGGCCGAGCACGGCCGAGGCGGGCAGGCGGACCCCGGAGAACTCGACGTGCCCGGTGCCCGAGCCCGGGAGCAGGGTCGTCGTCGCGGGCGTGACCCGCACCCCGGCCGTGTCGGCCGGGACCAGGACCCAGGTGAAGGACGTGAAGTGCCGGCCGGGCCGGTGCCGGGCCAGTACCAGGAAGTACGCGGCGCGCGTCGCCGTGGTCACCCACCGCTTCGCGCCTTCGAGCCGGACGGTGTCGCCGTCGACCTCGATCTCCGTGCCCAGCCCGGTGAGGTCGGACCCGGCCGCCGCGGCGTCCGTGGCGGCCAGCGCGACCTCGCAGCCGCCGTCGGCGACCCGGTCGAACGCGGCCTCGGCCGGCCCGGTCCCGGCGGCCAGGATCGGCAACGCGCTCGCCGACTGCACCAGCACGCTCAGTGTGATGCCGTTGTCCCCGCGGGCGTCGACCGCGCGCAGGGTGGCGCCGAGCCGGTCCGGGTCGGCGACCAGGCCGGTCGGGGTGCGCCGGCGGTACTGCGCCCGCAGCACGCCGGCGGACCCGAGCGCCCGCCACACCTCGGCGGCGGGGGCGTCGGATTCCACAGTGGACAGTGATTCCGCCGCGTCCGGGGCGGGACCGGCGCGCACGCGCGAGTCCAGCAGCGCTGACTCAGGCAAAACGCACCTCCTGGTCGAGGAGGGTGAGCCGGCCGTCGGCGAGGTGCAGCCGGTCGTTGCTGTAGTTCAGCACCGCCGAGCGCAGGTCCCGCAGCGACTGCTCCAGCCGCGTCGGGGAGTCGCGCAGGTAACCGTGGCGCATCCCGACGGCGTCGACCAGCTCGTCGACGGCGCGGTAGCACTCCTCGGCGGCGGTGATCTTCACGGCGTTGATCAGCAGCTGCACCTTCGGCACGCTGAGGTCCGCGGTGGTCTCGACGACCTCGCGAGCGTGGTCGATCAGCGCGTGCACGGTGTCCAGCCGCTGGCGCGACCGCGACAGCCGCGTCATCAGCAGCTCCGAGCTCAAGTCGGTCTTCCCGCGGCTGCCGCGCAGCGAGCCGATCACCCGGGACAGCGCCCCGGCCGCCGTGCCCAGCCAGCACGACGCCCAGCCGAGGTGGGCCAGCGGACCGAACACGGTGGTGACGATCGTGTGGAAGTCGCCGTGCCGGCCGACGACCTGGTGGGCGGGCAGCCGCCCGCGCAGCTTCAGGGCGCCGCTGTCGCTGGCCCGCATGCCCAGCGGGTTCCAGCCGCCCGCCGGCTCGATCTCCACCTGCGAGCGGGCGGCGTAGACCAGCGAAACCTGGTTGTCCGCCTCGGAGTCCGGCGACCGCATGGTGATCAGGAACCCGTCGGCGTGCCGGCCCCCGGTGACGATCGGGGCGAAGCGGTCGACGAGCAGCTCGCCGTCGCGCCAGGCCGCGGCGGACTCGGCGGTCAGCAGGTGCCCGCCCTTGCCCGCCTCGGTGGTGACCGAGGCGATGTAGAGCCGGCCCGCGGCGATCTCGGGCACCAGCTCCGCACGCAGCTTGCCGTCGGCGTGTGCGAGCACGGCGGCGACCTGCTGGCAGTGCATGGCGAAGATCATCGCCAGGGACATGTCCACCCGGCCCAGCTCGACGCTGGTCTCGAGCATGTCGGCCAGCGATCCGCCGAGCCCGCCTTCCTCGGCGGGCACGAGCAGGCCCAGCAGGCCGGTGGCACGCAGCTCGTCGAGCGCCTGCACCGGGAACGCGGCGTCGTCGTCGGTCTCGCGGACGTGTTCGGCGGCGACCTTGGTCACGCGCCCCACGAGCTCGGCGAGGGGAGCGGTGGTCATGACGAGACCCCCTGGTGCTCCAGCTGAGCGCTGACCGCGGTCCACAGCGTGGCCGGGGTGGCGAAGGTGGCGTCGGTGATGTCCTCGTCCGGCAGCGAGATGCCGAACACGTCCTCGATCTCGAACAGCACGTTGATCGACTGCATCGAGTCCAGCCCGCACTCGCGCAGCGAGTCGTCCGGGCCGAGCTCGCGGCCGTTGAGGAACTTCAGGAACGGGGTCAGCAGTTCGGTCATGCGGGGGTCCATCGGTTCGCTCCTCATTTCGGGTCCGCCGTAGCGGGGTCAGTGACCGTGGTGGTCCTGACCAGTTCCACACGCGAGGTCCGCGCGGGGGTTCCGGGGCGGTCGCCGTCGACGACGACCTCCGCCGGCAGGGGGTGGCCCAGGAAGGCGATCAGGCTGGCGTACAGCCCGTAGGCGCCGACGTTCGGCACCGCCACCAGGTCGCCGGGGCTCAGTTCGGGCAGCTTCCCGTTGCGGGTCCAGGTGTCCAGCGGCGTGCACAGCGGGCCGGCGACGAGCGCGTCCAGTGCGGGCGGGCCGGCCGGGCCGAGCAGGTGGGGGTTGAGCGGCGGCAGCCGCCGCATCCCCGACATGCCGCCGAGGTGGTTGATGCCGGACTCCAGCACGACGATGTCCTTGCCCTGCGAGCGTTTGACGTCCAGCACGGCCGTGACGAGGGTGCCCGCGGTGCCGACCAGGTACCGGCCGGACTCGAACACGACCTCCGGGCCCTGCTCGCGCCAGCCCGGCACCTTCTCGCCGAGCAGCGCTTCGAGCCCTTCGCGCAGGCCGGGCAGTTCACCCGCGGTGCCTTCTTTCGCGAACGGGGCGCCGAAACCGCCGCCGAGGTCGAGGGTCCGGAAGCGGACCCCGTGTGATGCCAAGGCTTCCTGCAGCCGCACGGCGGTGTCCAGCGCGCGGCCGAACTGCCCGAGCAGGTCGTCGACCTGGGTGAGGTTGGTGCCCATGTAGAGGTGCAACCCGGCCGCCTCGGCGTGCGCGCCCCCGGCGAAGCGGGCGGGCTCGGCGAGGATCCAGCCGGTGTCGGCGCCGAACTGCGACGGCACACCGGTCATCGCCAGGCCCTGGCCCGGCACCGGCTGGTCGTCGTTGACGCGCAGCAGGTAACGGGCGTGGACGCCGGCCTCGCCGGCGAGCCGGTCGAGCTGGGTGATGGCGTACGGCGAGTCCACGGAGAACTCCCGCACCCCGGCCTGAAGCGCGGCCGTGATCTCGGCGTCCCGCTTGGCCGGGCCGGTGTAGAGCACCTGCTCGCCCGCCCAGCCGGCCTCGAGCGCGGCCCGCAGCTCGCCGGAGGAGCAGACCTCCGGGCGGGCGCCGGCCTCGCGCAGCTCGGCCAGGACGTCCGGGTGCGGGTTGGCCTTCAGCGAGTACAGCAGCCCGGTGCCTTCGGGCAGGGCCTCGTCGAGCCGCCGGTGGTTGCGGCGGACCTCGGCCAGGTCGTAGACGTAGGCGGGGGTCGGCAGCCCGGCGAGCTCGCCGGGCAGGTCCGCGAGCGGGGAAGGGTGCTCAGCGAGCAGCTCCACCGGACACCTCCTCCGCGATCGACGCCAGCGCCTTGCGGTCGACCTTTCCGTTGCCGGTCAAGGGAAGCTTCTCGACCAGGCGGCAGGTCGCCGGGATCTTGAACTCCTCGATCCGGGTGCGCATCGCGTCGAGCACGCCGTCGGCGGCCAGGTCGCCGGTGACGAACAGCCAGGCCGGGCGGGTGTCCTTCGGGACCAGCACCGCGGCTTCGCGGACGCCGGGCACGCGGCGGGCGGCGGCCTCGACCTCGGTCGCGCTGACGCGGAACCCGCGCTCCTTGTAGATGTCGTCGCGGCGGCCGTCGAAGTAGAGGTAACCCTCGTCGTCGAGCCGGCCGTAGTCGCCGGTGCGCAGTTCCGGGAACAGCCCGTCCACGCGCGGGAACTTCTGCTCGGTGAGCTCCGGACGGCGCCAGTACCCGGCCATCACGTTCGGGCCGCGCACCACGATCTCGCCGACCTCGCCGGCGGGCAGCCGCTCGCCGGCGTCGTCGATGACGAAGACCTCCGTGCCGGGCAGGGCCCGGCCGCTGGAACCGGGCCGGTCCAGGTCGCCGTCCACCGGCATGATGGTGGCGCGCTTGCACTCGGTCAGCCCGAACATCAGCTGCACGCGCAGGCCGGGAATGGCTTCGCGCAGGCCTTCCAGCGTGCCGGTGGGCATCGCCGCACCGGTGTTGGTGAGCAGCCGCAGGGCGGGGGCGGGCGTCGGGCGGCGCCGCAGCAGCGCGCTGAGCGCCTCGGCGACGGCCGGGACGGCGGGCAGCACGGTCGCGCCGGCGCGCACCAGGTTCCCGACCAGCGACGGCCCCACCTCGGTGGGCGCGCCCAGCGTCAGGTTCGAGCCCGCCGTGACGGACAGGAACACCTGGTACAGCCCGTAGTCGAAGGACAGCGGCAGCGGGCTGTAGACGACGTCGTCGCTGCGGTACTCCAGCACCGAGGTGATCGCCCCGACGGCGAAGAGCAGCTGCTGGTGGGTGCTGACGACGGCCTTGGGCAGCGAGGTCGTGCCCGAGGTGTAGATCAGGCACACGACGTCCACCGGCAGCGGGGGAACGGGCAGCTCGACGTCGTGACCGGGGCCGGCGGCGAGGTCCGCCACCGAGACGGCGGGGACACCGGCCGCGTCGGCCGAGCGCCGCACCTCGTCGTCGCCGGTCACCATCAGCACCGGCTCGGAGTCCGCGAGCACGTGGTCGAGGCTGCTGCCGCGGACCTGTTCGTGCAACAGGGAAAACGCGACCCCGGCACGGGCGGCGCCGAAGACCACAGCGGGCAGCAGGGTGCTCGCCGGGGCGTTGATCAGCAGCCGGTCGCCGCGGCGGGCGCCCCGGTCGGCCAGCGACGCGGCGACGCGCTGTGCGGCGGCGGCGAGCTCGGCGTAGGTCGTCGACTCGCCCCGGCAGGTCAGCGCGGTCCGGTTCGGCCACTGCCGGGCGGCGTGGTCGAGCAGTTCGTGGAGCACTCGCGGGGAGTAGGTCATCGTGTTCCTCCTGCGGCCAGGACGGCGCGGCAGAGGCCGTCGACGTGGGTGAGCTTTTCCGGGACCAGGTCCTCGGCGGCGAACTCGACGCCGAGGTCGCTTTCGATCCGCTCGACGATCTCCATCATCCGGAACGAGCTGAAGCCGGGGATCTCGCCGAGCGCGCCGGCGCCGGCGGGGGGTTCGGTGCCCAGCACGGTCCCGATCACCGAGGTGACGGACTCGCGGACCTGCACCGGGACCTCGGCGGTGTCCACTGTGGACGTCGCGGTGATCTCGACGATGCCGCCGAACGCGGTGTGGTCCGCGGCGAGGCACTCGGCGAGGCGGGGGAACAGCGCACGCGGCTCTTCCCGGCCCGCGGACACCCGGCGGCTCGCCAGGTAGACCTGCTTGGCCAGCGCGTCCCACTCCGCCAGGTGCGCCCGCACCGCGTCGGTGTCCAGCTCCATGGCCGCGGCGTGCAGGCGGCGGCTGCGGGTGAGCAGCCACGTCTGCAACGTCAGGCCCCGCAGCGCCCGGACCCGGTCGGGGTGATCGGCGTAGGTCGCCACGAACGAACCGGCGTCGGCCAGTTCCACCAGCGGCGTGCGCTCGGTGGCGGAGCCGTCGGCGACGAGGTCGAAGGTCAGCGCGCCCTCGGGGAGCGCTTCGGCGAACTCCGCGTGGCCGAGCGTCCAGCGGCCCGGCCGGGCCGCGCCCCACTGGGTGTCGTTGTGGTAGCCGTCCACGACGGTGACGCCGTCCTCGGCCGGCTCGACCAGGAAGCTGTGCTCCAGGTGCTGCTCGTGGAAGTAGGGCACCCAGGGCAGGTGGTAGGCGTCGGCCACGACGTAACAGCCGGGGCCCGGCGCGAGGCCGTCCGCGCCGTCGACCCGCTCGCGCCGGGTGACGCGCATTCCCAGCAGGGTGGCGGATTCGGTCACGTGCGCGTCGACCCGCGGCTCGACGGTGGGCAGGCCGTCCGCGCCCGGCCGGGGCCAGAAGCGCAGGACCCGGCCCAGCGCGAGGTGCGTGCCGTCGCCGTGGAGGCGGTCGGCGAGCTCGGCCAGGTTCACCTGGACGCAGTCGAAGAGGCGGTGGTCCAGCGGCTCAGACGGCATGACCACTCCCGGCGATCGCGAGTCCCTGGACCGGCTGCAGCTGGTCCATCGCCGCCAGGAGCGACTGCTCCACGGGCGGCTCGTTGCTGAGTTCGCCGTCCATCAGCTGCTGGTAGGCGGACAGGTCGAGGTAGCCGTGCCCGCTCACGCAGGCGACCACGCCGCGGGTGGGCCGGTCCTCGTCGTCGCGGCCCGAGGCCAGGCGCGCGGCGACGGCCAGCGCGTGTCCGGACTCCGGTGCGGGGAGCACCATCTCCGTGCGGGTGAAGACCTGACCGGCCTCCAGCGCTTCGACCTGGCCGACGGCCCGGGCGGTGATCTGGTCCTGGTGCCGCATGGCGGACAGGACCTTCGCCGCGCCGTGGAAGCGCAGGCCGGCCGAGTGCGAGTCCGGGATCGGGTAGGAGCTGCCGATCGTGTACATCGCCTCCATCGGGCTGACCCCGGTGGCGTCGGTCTTGTCGTAGGCGTAGACGCCGCGGGTGAGCTTCGGGGTGGTGCTGGACTCCGCGGCGACCAGCCGCGGGCACTCCGCCCCGGTCGCGGCGGCCTCGGCGAAGAACGGCAGGGCGAGCCCGCCGAAGTTCGAGCCGGCGCCGACGCAGCCGACGACACTGTCCACTTCGGCCTCCAGCTCGGCGAGCTGCTCGATGGCCTCCAGCCCGATCACGGACTGGTGCAGGATGCTGTAGGTCTCGCCGCTGCCGATGCAGAACGCGGCCCCTTCGGTGCGCCCGGCGTATTCGACGGCTTCGCCGATGGCCAGCGCGAGGCTGTTGAACCCGCCGCCGGCGCGGGCGGCGACCTCGGTCAGGTCGCTCGGGCTGGCGTGCACGGTGGCGCCGAGGGTCCGCATCAGCGTGCCCCGGTACGGCTTCTTCTGCAGGCTCGTGCCCACCATGAACACCCGGCAGCGCAACCCGAAGATCGAGCAGGCGGCGGCGAGCGCGGTGCCCCACTGCCCGGCCCCGGTCCCGGTGACCAGTTCCTTCACGCCGGCCTTGGCGTAGTAGTAGGCCTGCGCGAGCGCGGTGTTCAGCTTGTGGCTGCCGGAGATGTTGCCGCCCTCGTACTTGACGTAGATCGGCACCCGCGCGCCGACGGCCTCCTCGAACCGGCGGGCCCGCCACAGCTGGGTGGGCCGGAAGGTGCGGTAGGCGTCGAGCACCTCGGCGGGGATGTCCCAGAACTCGCGGCCCGGTGCGGACTGGCGCACCAGCGCGAACGGCAGGTTCACCGAGACCCCGGCGTCCGAGCTGCCGGCGGTCGCCTCCGGGCTGCGGTCGGGCGGCAGCGGCTCGTCCAGGTGCGGCAGCACGCTGCGCCAGCTGGTCGGCATCGCGACGGTGCTCATCGCTGCACCTCCGTCTCGCGGGCGCCTTCGGCGACGACCTCGACGAGGTCGTTGACCGTCTTGAAGGTGCGGCCGACGAACAGGTCGTCGGGCAGTGTCACGTCGAGGGTGTCCTCCAGCTGCACCAGCATGCCGACGAAACCCATCGAGTTGATGCGCAGCAGGTCGCCGCTGAGCGGCTCGTTGTCCTGGATCTCCTCCGGCGCCAGTGAAAGCCGGGATTCGGCGATCACCACGCGCTTGACGGAGTCGGAGACCGTCGTGTGGTCTGGTCCGGTTGTCATCTTTGCCCTCCCAGGCATTCGGGGATCGGTTCGTCGTTCTTCTTGCGCGGGGAAGTTCAGGCCGTGCGGGCCAGGTCGGCGTCGTTCCGGGCGAGGAACTCGTCGAGGTGGCCGAGCACGGCGGGCAGGGCTTTCCGGCCGAACACGTCGAAGTGACCGCAGTGCAGTTCGCGCACGCGCAGCCGCCCGGACAGCCGGGTCCAGTTCTCGATCTGGGTGCGGCGGTTCGGCCCGTCGCACGCCATCAGCAGCGCGGGGCCGGGGTGGGCGCTGGTCACCCGGTGCCGGCCCGACGCGGTGACGTGGGCGTGGGCGGTGGTTTCGGCCGACGGCTGGTCGCGGGGTGCGACCTTGGCGTGGACCGAGCGCATGATCCGCTCGACGACGTCGTCGCGCTGGGTCGCGGTGCCGAACTCGTCCCGGCGGGTGAAGCTGTCGATCATCACCACGGCGGGGGCCGGGCCGGTCTCGGCGAGCCGTGCGCCCAGCTCCCAGGCGAGGACGCCGCCCATGGACCAGCCCACCAGCAGTTCCGGGCGCCGCGGCAGGGTGTCCAGCAGCCGCAGGTACCGCCGCGCCATCGCGTCGACGTCCTCGTCGGGCTGCTCGCCTTCGAACAGGCCGCTGGCGCGGATCCCGCTCACCCCGCCGCGGCGGGCCAGCCGCACGGCCAGCGGGGTGTACGGGCTCAGGCCGCCACCGCCGGGGTGCACGAGCACCGCCTGCGAGGCCTGCGGCCGCCGGCTCAGCGGGAGCAGCAGGGGCGGCTTCGCGGGGGCGGTCATCAGTTCGCCTCGCGCAGCCGGCCGTTGGCCTCGACCACCCAGCTGTAGTTCACCAGCGCGGCCAAGGTGATCGGCCCGCGGGCGTGCAGCCTGCTGGTGCTGATCGCGATCTCCGAGCCCAGTTCCAGCGTGGGACCGTCGTTGAGCCGCAGGGACCCGTTGACGACGATGGTGGCCGCGTCCACCCGGTCGGTGAACTCGCCGGTGACCTCCGGGTCGGTGGCGGCGATCGCCTCGCTGTGCCCGGAGCCGTACCGCTGGATGAACTCCACGGCTTCGTCCGGGGAGTCCACCGCCACCACGCCGATCGTGCTGTCGAGGAACTCCCGGCCCAGGTCGTGCTCGCCGAGGGCTTCCGCCCGCCACGGCCCGGTCGTCTCCGGCTGCCGGATCCCTTCGCCGACCCGCAGGGTCAGCGGCCGGCCGTCGCGGCGGGCGCCGTCGAGCAGCGCCGCCACGAACTCGTCGGCCACCGGCCGGTCGACCAGGGCGATCTCCAGGGAGGTGCACCCGGCCGGCGCGGGCAGCTTGCTGTCCAGCGCGATCGCGACCGCCTGGTCCAGCTCGGCGCTCGAGTGCACGTAGAGGTGGTTGACCCCGCCGCCGCTGGCCAGCACCGGGATGGTGCCCGCGTTGTGGCAGTAGTCGACGAGCGAGGGGCTGCCGCGGGGGATGAGCACGTCGATCTCGTCGGGCCGGCGCAGCAGTTCCTTCATCAGCGCGCGGCTGGGGTCGTCCAGCACGGTGACCAGGCCCGTCGGCAGCTCGGCGTCTTCCAGTGCGGCGGTGACGGCGGCGCCGAGCGCGGCGTTGGTCCGCGTGATCTCCTTGCCACCGCGCAGGATCACCGCGTTGCCGGCCGCGACGTTGAGCAGCGCGCCCTCGACGGTGACGGTCGGGCGGGCCTCGAAGATCATCAGCACCACGCCCAGCGGCCGCGGCACGCGGCGACGTGTGCCCCAGTCGCCGATCGGGGTGCCCGGCGGGCGGTGGGTCAGCTCGCGCATCTCGCCGGCGACCGTCGACGTCAGGGTCACCAGGTCCGCCAGGTGCTCCTCGGTCAGCCGGAGCCGGTCGACGAGCACGTCGGGTAGGCCCTGCTCTTGAGCCCGGCCGACGTCGGCGTCGTTCTCCGCGCGGATCTGCGGCCACGCCGAGGTGAGCCGGGCGGCCAGCCCGGTGCAGAAACGGTCGTACGCTTCGGTGCCCAGCGGCGGGGCCGCCACGGTCGCCGCACGTGCGGCGGTCACGATCTTGTCTACCATTGTTCTCCCGACCTCGAACCGGATTCCAGCCGCGGCGACTCCGCGGCGATTCCGATGATTTCCCCCGGTAGATGACTCACGCTCCCACCGGGAAATGGTCGGGGCAAATGTGATCATGGCCCCGCTGATGGGCTCATCAATAGTTTCTATGACCCCATCAACCGCACCCTGTTCAGCGGTTCTAAACGTTGACTACGTGGAAATTTCCTTGGAGTGTCTTCAGGCATGGAACATCGACGACTGGGCCGCAGCGGCCTCTCACTGAGCAGGATCGCCTACGGCAATTGGATCACCCACGGATCGCAGGTGGCGGAAGAACAAGCGAAGAAATGCGTCGAAGCGGCGCTCGACGCCGGTATCACCACTTTCGACACCGCCGACATGTACGCGAACACCCGCGCCGAAGAGGTGCTGGGCCGCGCGCTGGCGGGCCGTCGCCGGGAAAGCCTGGAGATCTGCACCAAGGTGTACTGGCCGACCGGCCCCGGCGGCCCCAACGACCAGGGCCTGGGCCGCAAGCACATCATGGAGTCCGCGACCGGCTCCCTGCGCCGGCTCGGGACCGACTACCTCGACCTCTACCAGGCCCACCAGTTCGACACCACGGTCGAACTGGAGGAGACGATGCTGGCCTTCGCCGACCTGGTGCGCCAAGGCAAGGTCCTCTACGTCGGGGTCTCGGAGTGGACCGCCGACCAGATCACCCGCGCCGCCGCGCTGGCCCGCGAGCTGCGGGTCCCGCTGATCGGCAGCCAGACGCAGTACTCGATGCTGTGGCGCGTCATCGAGGCCCAGGTCATCCCGGCCTGCGAGCGCGAAGGCATGGGCCAGCTCGTCTGGTCGCCGATGGCCCAGGGCGTGCTCACCGGCAAGTACCTGCCCGGTCAGCGCCCGCCCGAGGGCTCCCGCGCCACCGACGGCGAGGGCAGCGGCTACATGGTCCGCTGGCTGCAGGACGACGTGCTCCGCAAGGTGCAGGAGCTGCGCCCGGTCGCCGAGGAGCTCGGCCTGACGATGGCCCAGCTGGCCCTCGCCTGGGTGCTGCAGAACCCCAACGTCACCTCCGCGATCACCGGTGCCTCGCGCCCCGAGCAGCTCACGGACAACCTCAAGGCCGTCGACGTCGTGCTCGAGGACGCCGTGATGGCCAAGATCGACGAGGTGCTCGACGGCGTCAGCCGCTTCGACCCGACGTTCATCGGCGTGCCGCTGACGGCCCTCGTCTGATCACGACTCCAGGGAGAAACGCGTGTCGGACACCGAATGGGCCTACGACGGAAAGCGCTATCGGTCGCACCGCTTCCCCGGTGAAGTCCGGGCGGAGCTGAAACCCCTCAACCGCAGCGACAACTGGCACGCCGGACTGGCGTGGCTGGAGGACGCCTGCTGGATCGCGGCGTGCGTGTGGCTGTGCGTCGCGGTGTCGTGGTGGTGCTACCCGCTGGCGGCGCTGGTCATCGGCGCCCGCCAGCGGGGGCTGTCCACGATCCTGCACGACTGCGCCCACGGCGTCGGCGCGGCCGACCACCGGGTGCGGATGCTGCTCGGCACCGTGCTCACGGCGTACCCGATCTTCCAGCAGCACTACGCCTACAAGGTTTCGCACGTGTTCACCCACCACCCGCGGCTGGGTGATCCGGACCAGGACCCGGACCTGCGGTTCTTCATCGAGCAGGGGGCCTACCGGGCCGCGTCGCCGCGGGCCTACGTCCGCCGGGTGGTGCTGATGCCGTTGTTCGGCACGCAGACCTGGGCCTACCTGCGGTACCTGGTGCGCAACCGGTACCGGGTGCTGCGGGCGGGCCGCTCCCAAGAGGCGTCGCCGGTCCAGCCCCGCAAGCGGGCGCTCGACCGCGTCGGGTTCTGGGCGTTCTGGGCCGTCGTCGCCGGCGTCTGCTGGTCACAGGGCTGGACGATGGAGCTGCTGCTGTTCTGGTTCGTGCCCTACCTGACGAGCTTCCAGATCCTGGGCTGGTACATCGAGCTGTCCGAGCACACCCCGCTCGTCCGGGACAGCCGGGTCGACCTGCACATGACCCGCAACCGCAAGAGCCGCGGCTGGGAGAAGTTCCTCACCGGCATCCACAACGACAACTACCACCTGGAACACCACCTCGACCCGCGCACGCCGTTCTGGAACCTCGGCAAGGCGCGGCGGGTGCGGCTGGCCGATCCGGAGTACGCCGCGGTCGACGCCGTGCTGGGCGGTCTGTTCACCCGTGGACCGCAGGGCCAGCCCAGCGCCGTCACCGCGATCGTCACGTCCATGTCCGAGCAGCCGAGGGAGCACGCCCATGCCGGTCGGTGACAGAGCCGCCAGCACGCCGAAGCAGTACCGGCGGCCCGAGTCCGCGGTGCTGCACGCCGGCGCCGAGCTGCGCACCGGCCCGACCGCGCCGGTGGTCACGCCCATCTTCCAGACCGCGGCCTACGAGCTGCCCGGCACCGGGGCCGCCGCGGGCATCTTCGACCTCAGCGAGGACGGCCACGCCTACACCCGCCTCAACAACCCCACCTGCGACGTCCTCGAGGCGCGGATCGCCGCGGTCGACGGCGCCCCGGCGGCGCTGGCCGTCTCCTCCGGCCAGGCCGCGACCACCGTCGCGCTGCTCAATCTGTGCCAGGCCGGCGACAACATCGTCAGCTCCGACGAGCTCTACGGCGGCACGTGGAACCTGCTGGCCAACACCTTCGCCCGGTTCGGCATCGAGACCCGGTTCGTCAGCCCGGAGGACCCGAAGAACTTCGCCGCCGCCACCGACGAGCGCACCCGGTGCTACTTCGGCGAAACCCTGCCCAACCCCAAGCTGCGCATCTTCCCCATCGAGGACGTCGCCGGGCTCGCGGACCAGGCCGGGGTGCCGCTGATGCTGGACAACACCCTGCTCCCGATGGTCTGCAACCCGCTGAAGTTCGGCGCGAACATCCTGGTGTACTCGGCGACGAAGTACATCGGCGGGCACGGCAGCGCCCTGGGCGGGCTCATCGTGGACGGCGGCACCTTCGACTGGACCCGCCACGCCGCGCGGCACCCGCTGCTCACCGAGCCCGACGCCGCCCACGGTGGTGAGGTGTGGACCGAGGCGGGCGCTGGGCTCGAAGGCGCGCTGGGCCGCAGCCCGTACCTGCTCAAGGCGCGGGAAACGCTGCTGCGCGACCTCGGGCCGTGCCTGAGCCCGTTCAACGCTTTCCTGCTCATCCAGGGCATCGAGACGCTGCCGCTGCGGATGCGGGCGCACGGGGACAACGCGGCCGCGGTGGCCCGGTTCCTCGCCGCGCACCCGGCGGTGGCCTCGGTCCGCCACCCGAGCCTGGCCGGCGGCGAGCAGGCGGACCTGCTCAAGCGGTACCTCGGCGGCAACGGCGGCCCGCTGGTGCAGTTCGAGCTCACCGGCGGGCAGGAGGCGGGCAGCCGGTTCATCGAAGCCCTCCGCCTCTTCGCGCACGTGACCAACATCGGCGACGTCCGGTCCCTGGCCACACACCCGGCGTCCACCACCCACGCCCAGCTGCCGGTGGCCGACCAGCTCGCTGCGGGCGTGACCCCGGGCTCGGTCCGGCTGTCCCTGGGCCTGGAGCACCCCGACGACCTGCTCGAAGACCTCACCCAGGCGCTGGAGCAGGCCCGGTGAGCCGCCCGCTGATCGCGCTCGCCGCGTCGGCCGAACCGGTCGACGACGTGTCGCACATCGCGGTGCGCGAGGTCTACGTCCGGGCCCTGGAACGGGTTTCCGGCTGCGCGGTGGCCGTCGTCGGCGGCCCCGCGCCGTACCTGGCGGAGCTGCTCGGCCGGTTCGACGGCGTCGTGTTCGGCGGCCACCAGACCGACGTCCAGCCCGCCCGCTACGGCGGCGCCCCCCGGCTCGCCCCGGCGGACCCGGCCCGCGACGAGCTCGCGTTGCGGGTGCTGCCCGCCGCGTTGCGGGCGCGGCTGCCGGTGCTGGGGGTCTGCCGCGGGCTGCAGGAGCTCAACGTCGCCTTGGGCGGCACCCTGCGCGACCTGCCCCACGACGGGCACCGCGAGGACCTCTCGCAGCCCCGGGACCGGCAGTACCTGCCCGCCCACGAGGTCCGCCTGCGCGAAGGCGGGGTGCTGCGGCGGCTGCTGGGCACGTCGGCCGTCTCGGTCAACTCGCTGCACCACCAGGCCATCGACCGGGTCGCCCCGGACCTGCGGGTGGAAGCGGTGTCGGCCGACGGCGTGATCGAGGCCGTCTCGGCCACGACGGGCTCGTTCTGCCTCGCCGTGCAGTGGCACCCGGAGTGGTACGCCGGCACGGATCCGGTCTCCGCCGCGCTCTTCCGCGAGTTCGGCGTCGCGGCCCGGCTGGCGGCCGACCGCCGATCGCACCTGGCCGCGGCCGGCTGAGCCGCTCAGCCCGGCTTTCCCTTGCCACGCCCCATGTCCAGCAGCGGCATGAACAGCTGGGCCAGCGGCCCGATCGTGCAGGCGTACAGCACGGTCCCGATGCCCACGGTGGCGCCGAGGGCGAACCCGATCACCAGCACCGCGATCTCGATGCCCCAGCGCACCGCCCAGATCGGGTGCCCGCGCTGGGCGAGCCCGGTCATCAGGCCGTCGCGCGGCCCCGGGCCGGCCTGCGCGCCGATGTAGCAGCCGGTGGCGAAGCCGTTGAGCGCGATGCCCGCGATCAGCACGACCCAGCGCAGCCACAGGTGGTCGAACGACGGCAGCAGCGCGAGGGTGACGTCCATCGAGGTGCCGACGAGCAGGACGTTGCACAGCGTGCCCAGCCCCGGTTTCTGCCGCAGCGGGATCCACAGCAGCAGCACGGCGGCGCCGATCAGGTTGGTCCAGACGCCGATGCTGAGCCCGACCGTGCGGGTCAGCCCCTGGGCGAGCGCGTCCCACGGCTCGACGCCGAGCCCGGCCGCCACGACCATCGCGTCGCTGATCCCGTAGAGCACCAGCCCGAAGAGCAGCTGGCTCCCGCGCCGCACGGGCCTGCCCGGCGGGATCAGTGGCGACTGCAGCAGATCGGCCGCCCGCACGCGTGATTTCGGCACCGTCCGGGCCACCCCTTCCCCGCAGAGTCGTCCCGAAGTCTACGGGCACCGGCGTCCCACCGCGCGGCTCAGCGCACCGGCGTCGCCCGGAAGGGCCGGAAGAACTCGCGCAGTTCCGCCGCGTACAGCTCGGGTTCCTCGAACGGCGCGAAGTGGCCACCGCGCGCGGGCTCGGTGACGCGTGTGACGTTCGCCGTGCGCTCGAGCCACGCCCGCGGCGGTGTCAGGAAATCCCCGGGGAACAAGGAAAAGCCGGACGGCACCTCGACGCGCCGGGCGAGCCGCTCGGGTGGGATCGCGGAGTTCGCGCGGTACATCCGCATCGACGAGCCGATCGTCGCGGTGAACCAGTAGAGCGTCACGTTGGTGAGGATCTCGTCCTTCGTGAAGCTACGTTCGACGTCGCCGCCGCAGTCGCTCCACGCCCGCATCTTCTCGACGATCCACGCGGCCAGCCCGACCGGCGAGTCGGTCAGCCCGAAGGCCGCGGTCTGCGGCTTCGTGCGGTGCATCGCCGCGAAGGCGCCCTCGGTGCCGCTCCAGGCCGGCCAGGCGGCCAGCCAGGTCCGTTCCGCCGGCGTGAGGTCCGCCGGGTCGCCGGTGAAGACCGGCAGGCCCGGGTCGGTCCGGTGGACCGCCACCACCCGCTCGGGGTGGTCGAGCGCGAGGAAGCGGCTCACCTGGCTGCCGACGTCGCCGCCCGCCGCGCCGAACCGCGCGTACCCGAGATCGCCCATCAGCTCGGCCCACAGCCCGGCGACGGCGACCGAGTCGAGGGGTGCGGCCGGCCGGTCCGAATAGCCGTAGCCCGGCATGTCCGGCACCACGACGTCGAACGCGTCGGCGGGGTCGGCGCCGTGCGCGCCGGGATCGGTCAGCAGCGGGACGACCTTCGAGTAGCGCCAGAACGAGTCCGGCCAGCCGTGGCTGAGGACCAGCGGAAACGCGGTCCCGGCCGCGGCTTTCGCGTGCACGTAGTGGATCCCGAGGTCGCCCACCGGCGCGTGGAAGCGGGGGAGCCCGCCGAGTGCGGCCTCCTGCGCCGGCCAGTCGAACTCGTCGGCCCAGTACGCGGCCAGCTCGCGAAGGTAGGCGACGTTGGTGCCGAGTGCCCACCCGGCGTCTTCGGGGGCGTCGGGCCAGCGGGTCGCCCGGATCCGCGCACGCAGGTCCTCGATGGCCGCCGGCGTCGTCCGGGGGGTGAATGGGTCGGCGGTCGCCGTGGAGGTCTTCTCGGTTGTCGACACCGGCAAAGGCTATAGCCGGTGTCGGTGACCGTCAACACCGGTATGGGGTTACAGTGGTGTCGTGAACATCGCGGTGGCGGATCTGACCCTGGTCGAGCAGTTCCTCAACACGCTCGACCAGCGGACCTTCCGCTGGCACGGCGAGAAGCGCGTTGCCGCCGACCGGCTGACCTCGGTCGAAGCGCTCTCCGAGTGGCTCGAGGAGCACGATCTGGTCGCCGAGGGGCAGCGGCTGCGCCCGGCCGACCTGGCCGCCGCCGTCGCCTTGCGGACCGCGCTGCGGGAAGCGCTCACCGACGGCGCCGCGCGGGCCCTCGCCGAATTTCCCCTGCGCCTGGCGCCGGACCCGGCCGGCGGGCTGCGCGTCACCGCCGACAGCGGCGTACCCGGCCTCGACCCCATCCTCGAGACGGTGGCGGTGAACGTGGCGAGCGGTGGCTGGCACCGCCTGAAGCTGTGCGCGGCGGAGGACTGCCGCTGGGCGTTCCACGACACCTCCCGCAACGGCGGCGGCCGCTGGTGCACGATGGAGGCGTGCGGCAACCGCACCAAGACCCGCGCCTACCGCCGCCGCACGAGCTGATCTCTTTCCGGTCGCCCACTGTCCTCAGTGGACTCCCGGCGACGGCGGGCCCGGTCAGCCGACGGCGTTGTCGGCGTAGTTCACCGTGATGTTCTTGAAGCCCAGTGACTGCAGCAGGCCGACCAGCATCGTCCGGGTGTTCTTCTCCGCGTCGGCCACCAGCGGGCTCTTCTCGGCCGCGGCCTGGATCTGCTTCTGCGCGAGTTCGTACAGCGCCTGCTGCGAGTTCGGGTTGCCGCTGAGGAACTCGTTGATCCGGGTGAACAGGCCCTGCTGCTGCGCGTAGACGTGGGACTCGTGCACGTCCAGGGTCGCCGGCTCCAGCTGGGCGTGGCCCAGGGTGATCGTGGCGGACAGGCGGTCGTCGGAGACCTTGATCGCGTCGCCCTTCAAGTGCGAGAAGTCGACGAAGGCGTTGTCCGTGCCGACGCCGATGAACAGCGTGTCGCTGCCCACGAGGAAACTCGGCAGCACCGAACCGGTCGTGATGTCGACGACCACCTGGAACGAGCCGCTGGCCGCCTCGTAGCGGGAGAGCTCGACGATCGACTGCAGCAGCACCGGACCCGAGTGCTCTTCGGTGTGTTCGGCGAACGGGTTCCGCAACTGGGGTAACAGGTGTACGGCCGATCCGACGAGCACCGCCGCGACGACGACCACTACGGCCACGGCCATGGCGATGAGCCGCTTGCCCCATTTACTCATACCGGCAGGAATACCCACGTCGCCGCCCGGTCAAGCGGCCGGCGGCGGTACGGTGTTGCCCGCTCGCGTGGCCGGCCCTCCGACGACGGGAAACATCGTGCGCAAGTCCCTGTGGCTGTGGATCCTGCTGATCTTCCTCGTCGTCCTGGTGCTGGGAATGATCTTCGGCGGCTACCGCATGGGCACCAAGCTCGGCGAAGGCCCGCCGGGCGGCGATCAGCCGTCGACGTCCATCGCGTTCGGGTCCTTCGGCGGCTTGTAGGTCGCGTTGAAGTCCGCGATGTCCTTGTCCGTGATCGACTTGAGCTCCTTCGGGTCGAGGTCGCCGCGCTCCAGCGCGGCCCAGTCGTCGGCCGTCGGGTTCTTGTAGAAGCCGCCGTAGCCCGGCCATTCGCCGGTGCGGGCCGCGTCGCGGGCGCCGTGCATCTCGGCCGCGTCCCACTTGTCGATCGGCTTGGTCGTCACGTGGCCGGTGCCGTCCACCGTGTGGCCGCCCGCCGGGGTCGCCTGACCGGCCTGCGGGTTGTACCGCATGCCCTCGCCGCCGGAGTGCATGTCGTCGACCATCTTGTGGTAGGAGTCGTCGGCGATGTCCATCCGCTTCTGCTCGGCGTCGTAGGAGGCCCGGTCCGGGTGGTTCGGGTCGGCCTTGACGGCGTCCCGGCGGTCCTGCTCGGCCTTCGCCGCGTCCGCCGTTTCCTTGTCGTGGAGCGGGTGGTCCTTGTTGTGGACGTGGTTGGGATCGTCCCCGTGGTAGACCTGATCCGAGAAGCTGTGCGGCTTGTCGTAACCCGCGCCGATGGTCTGCGAGTTCTGGAAGCCCTGCTGGTGCCCGTAACCGAGCTGGTTGAGCTGCACCGCGCTGCTCGGGTCGTTGGCCTCGATGGCGTTGCGCTGCGCGTTGCGGTACGACCCGAGGCGGTCGTCGTAACCGAGCTTGTCGTCCTTCGTCGTGTTGGGCGAGTCCCGGACGTCGCCCTTGGTGAACCCGGACTCGTGGTTGCTGCCGCCCTTGCCCGTGCCCGGGTGGTACCGGTGGTTGGCGTAGTCCTCGTAGTACGCGTTGGCGTTGTTCTCCAGCGGCTTGCTGCTCTTGTCCGCCCGGGAGCCCTTCGCGGCGCCGTTGTCGGTCAGGATGTCGTAGCCGGCGGCGTGCTCGGACTGGTGCGTCTTGTCCCCGTCGATCTTGAAGTCGTGCTTCTCGTCGAGGCGCTTGCGCTCGGCGTTCCGGTCGCCGTAGGTGCCTTCCGGGTACTTGCGCTTGCTCGTCGACGGCCCGGAGTTCCCGCGGGCGTAGGGGTGCGCCTGGGCCTTGGCGGCCGCGGCCGCGCAGGGCGTGGTCCGCGTCGGGGCCAGGCCGAGCGGGTCGATCATCGCGGTCGGGTTGCCGACGTAGGCCAGGGAGTCCGGCGCCGGGGTCAGGCCCAGCGGGTCGTGGGAGAGGTACCGGCCGGTCTCCGGGTCGTAGTAGCGGTGCCGGTTGTAGTGCAGGCCGGTCTCGGGGTCGTGGTACTGGCCCGGGAACCGCAACGGCGTCCCGGCGGTGCCGCCGGCCGAGACGACCGGGCCCCACAGCGCGGTGTGCACGTGCCCGGCCAGCGCGCCGGTGTCGTCGACCAGCTCCGCGGGCGCCCCGACCAGGTCCGAGACGATCGCGTGGAACCGGTCGCCGCCGGCCGCGCCGAGGACGCGTTCGGTCTGGGTGAGCGGCAGCCGCGCGCCCGGCGCGTACTCCCACACCGTGGCGACCGGCGGCCGTCCCGGTCCACTGTGGACCTGTTCGGCGGGGAGCTGGCCGTCCCAGGCGAATTCGACCTGCTCGGCGACGCCGCCGGTGGCGTCGAGGCGCTGCTTGGCGACGCGCCGGCCGAGCGGGTCGTAGCGGTAGCGCCACCCGACACCCTCCGGCGTGCGGACGCCGAGCAGCCGGTTCTCCGTGCTCCACTCGTAGGTCCAGCGCTTCCCGCCGCGCTCGCGGGCGGTGACGCGCCCTTCGCCGTCGTGGGTGTAGCCGGTGGGGCCGGCGGTGGTGAGCAGGGTGCCGGTGTAGGCGCGCGGACCGGTGGCCTCCGGCGCGCCGGACCAGCCGGCTCCGGTGACGGCGCCGGTCACGTCGTAGTCGTAGTTCTCCTGCCAGCGCGGGCCACGCACCGCGCGGACCCGCCCGGCGGCGTCGACGTCGAGCGTGCGCGGCCCGGAGATCAGGTCGTCGACGCCGGTGAGGTAGCCGTCGATCAGGTAGCCGTACTCCCGCCGCTGCACGGTTTCCGCGCCGCGGAGCACCGTCTGCGCCGAGAGCTGCCCGGTGGGGGTCCAGTCCTGGCGCAGCTCCGCCACCGGCCCGGCGCCCTTGTGCAGCCGGCGCACCGTTTCGCGGCCCGCGGCGTCGTAGCCGAACCGCAGGGTGCGCCCGGCGGTGGCCAGCGCGGTCGGCCGGTCGGCGGCGTCGTAGCCGATCACCGACTCCGCGCCCGACGGCGTCCGGCGGCCCACGCGGCGGCCGAGCGGGTCGTAGCGGGAGTACACGACCCGGCCGTTGATCGACTCGGACAGCACGCGGCCGAGCGCGTCGTAGGTGAACCGGACCTCGCTGTGCGCGTTGGCCGCCGACAGCATCCGGTCGGCCGCGTCGTAGGTGAACACGGCGACCTCGTCGGCGCTGCTGCGCCGCACGACCCGGCCCACGCTGTCCCGTTCGAGGGTGATGACCTGCCCGGCGCCGTTGGTGCGGTGCACGAGCCGGCCCGCGGCGTCGTAGCAGTAGCGCAGGACACGCCCGTTGTAGTCGGTCTCGCCGACCTTCCGGCCCGCGGCGTCGTACTCGTAGCGCCACACCAGGCCGCGTTCGTTGGTGACCGAGGTGAGCCGCAGTTCGGTGTCGTAGCCGTACTTCAGCGTGCCGCCGCCGGGGCTCCGCTCGCTGACCGGCACGTCGAACTGGGCGTACTCGATGCGGCTGACGCCCCCGCGCGCGTCCGTCCGCTCCTCGAAGCTGCCCCGCGCCGTCGAGGCGAACCGCTCGACCGCGCCGTCGGCGTCCCGCGCCTGCACGAGGTTGCCGGCGGCGTCGCTGACCAGGGTGGTGGTGTGGCCCAGCGGATCGGTGGTGCTGGTGGTGTTGCCGAGCGCGTCGTAGCCGTAGCGCCACACGGCGCCGTCCGGCTCGGTGACGAGCACGGGGAGCCCGGCGGCGTTGGCCTGGATCCGGGTGACGCCGCCGAGGGCGTCGGTCGCGGAGTCCACGGTGCCGGTGAAGGGGTCGTAGGTGTAGGCGGTCGCGGCGCCGGTCGGGTCGACGGTGCGGGCGAGGCTGCCGCGCGCGTCGTACTCGTAGCGCCACACGGCGCCGTCCGGTCCGGTCACCGCGGCGGGCCGGCGCCGTTCGTCGTAGCCGACGACCATGCGGCCGCCGTCGGGCCGCGTCACCGCCGTGAGGTTGCCGATCTCGTCGTAGTCCCAGCGCGTGACGTGGCCGAGCTCGTCGGTCTCGGCGACCACGCGCCCGAAGCGGTCCCGCTCGGCGCTGGTGGTGTGGCCCAGCGGGTCGGTCTGCCCGATCACCCGCAGCCGCTCGTCGAGCCGGTAGCGGGTGACGGCGCCGAGCGAGTTCGTGACGGTCGTGACGCCGGGCTCGTAGGCCAGTTCGGTGTTCAGGTAGCCGCCGGTGCCCTGCGCGCGCACGCAGCGCCCCTGGGCGTCGTAGCCGTAGCGGTACCAGCGGCCGTTGACGTCGTCCCAGCGCACCAGCCGGCCGTCGGCGTCGTAGGTGAACTTCTGCGGGGTGCCGACCGCGTCGACGACCTCGACCAGCCGGCGCGCGGCGTCGTAGCCGTACTCCGCCAGCGGGATCGGGGAGCCCGCGGTGCGCAACGCCGTGACCAGGCCGTCGGCGCTGTCGATCTCGACGCGGTAGCCGCCGGAGTGCTCGATGGCCACCGGCACGCCGTCGCGGTAGCGCAGCACGATCCGGTTGCCCGCGCCGTCGACGACCGCGCGCAGCGGCAGGGTGGTGGCGCCGCGGCCGGCCGCGAAGTAGCGCATCCGGTCGGACTGCGGGTCGCCGACGATGAACCCGTGCCGGACCCGGCGCAGCGCCAGGTACGGGCCGCTCTCCGGGACCACGGCCTCCACCCCGCGCGGGACCGGGTAGCGCAGCAGCGTGCCGTCGGCCAGGGCGAGGTGCAGCCCGTCCGGCTCGACCTCGAGCCGTTCGTCCAGCGTCGAGGTCCAGGTGGGGCCGAACAGCCGGCCCGCGCGGTAGGTCGACAGGTGCGTGCGCGCGACCACGAGCGGCAGCGCGCCGGGCAGCGATACGTCCTCCTGCTCCAGCATCACCGCCCCGGTCGCGACGTCGATCGGGTCGCCGCAGTCCGTCTTGTCCTTGGTCGGCGTGGTGTGTTCGTCCGGCTTGGCGTTGTTGTCCTTGATCCGCGGCCCGTCATCGGGCTTGCCCTTCGGCGTCGACGACGGCTTCGTGTCGCCGCCGTCGGGGCCTTTCGACGCCGGGGGCGGCGTGGGGTCGGGGCTCTTGGGCGTGTCGTCCGGGCCCTTGGACGCGGGCGGCGGATCGGTCTTGGCCGGCGGCGCGTCCGCACCCGAGGAATGCGTACCGTCGCCGTCACCCTTCGCACCGGACGGCGACGTGTTCCCATCACCCTTCGGCGGCGGATCCGTCTTCGCCGGCGGCGCATCCGGCCCACCCTTGCCCTTCGGACCACCCAGATCCTTCGGGTTCCCCTTGATGTCGATCTTGTTCGGCGGCGGAGACGCCTTACCCGGCTTGATCTTCCGCAACGCCTTCGCCGCATCCGAGAACAGATCCCCGGCCCGCTTCAGCAACGGAACCAGCGCCTTGAGCGCCGTAACGAGCCGCTTCACCAGATCCGCGATCTTCGACGCCGTCTTCGCCACCGCACCGATCACCTGCGGCACCACCCAGGTAAGCCCGATACCGAGCGTGAACACGACCTGCAACGCCCAGCTGATCAAGTGCCCGATCAGCTCCGCGATGATGTCCCGCACCAACGCCCGCACCGCGGCAACGACCTCACCAGCGGTCTTCACACCACCGGAAGCGCCTTCACAACCCTTCTGCGCCGTGTTCAGCAACGTCACCGTGTCATCAGCGCGCTGCCGGTAGCTGTCACCCGCGGGCCCGGTCCACGACGCCGTGTCCGCCTTGACCATCCCGGTCAAGTCCTCACCGATACTGCCCAGCTCGGTCGCGATGTTCTTCCACGTCTCCGACTGCGCCGCGATCTCATCCGCGTTGCCCGTGAGCCCGTTGAGCGCTTCCTTCAACGGGCCGACGTGCTCCATCAGCCACCCGACACCCGCGGCGAGGACCGCCCCGAACGGGTCCATCGCCATCGACAACGCGTCCAGCGCCGTGCCGACGGCACCCATCGCGACCGAAGCCCAGTCGCCCGACTCGATCGCGGACTTGAGGTCGGCCGCCGACTCCAGCAGCGAGACGCCCGAATACGCCTTCGTCGAGTCCTTGGTCTCCGCGACCAGCGGATTGCTCACGTGCGACTTCCCCTCCACCGGCCGAGCTGCAACAAGTGAAGTTAACAAGAACCATCCGGGTGAACCACGTGAACCCCGGCTGAATGCCTCTTCGCCCCGTCGATCTTGCCCCGTTCCTCGTGCGGTCCACGAGGACTCACGGGCCGATGTCCGAGGCGTAGGCGAAGAGGGTGACGCGGTCGGGCAGCTTCGTCTTCGTCATCAGGCTGGACACGTGCTTTTCCACCGTCTTCGGGGAGATCAGCAGCCGCCGGGCGATCTCGGTGTTGCCGAGCCGGTGCGCCAGGAGCCGGAACACGTCGTACTCGCGGACGGTGACGCCGGCGTCGAGCAGCTCCCGGGGGAGCCGGTGCAGGCCGGGGCGTCGCTGGCGGACCGGCTCGCCCGCGCGGCGCAGCAGGACCCGGCACGCGCCGGCGACCGCCGGGACCGCGGCGTCGTGGAAGTACTCCTCCGCGGCGCGCAGCCACGGCACCGGGTCACCCCAGCCGTCGGCGAGGGCGGCCTCGGCCACGAGCCGGGCCCCGAGGTGGATCGCCATCCGGTACGGGCGGGCCGCGTCCCGAGCCTCCTTCGCCGCGGCTTCCGCGCGGGCGCTGTCGCCGTGGCGGCCGTGCAGGACCGCCTCCGCCAGCGCGGTGAACTGCCGGTTCCAGCGCAACCGGCCCGCCGGGGCCGCGGCCGCGGCGGCCAGCTCGGCCGGGCCCAGGTCGCCGGCCAGGACGTCCAGCAGCGGCCCGAGCCCGTGCCGGCCGGACAAGGGCGCGCCGCCGGCGAGCCCCAGGTCGCGCCGGGCGCGGTCCCGGTCCTCCTCGAGCAGGGCGCAGAACGCCTGGGCCAGCCCCAGGCCGGGGTCACCGTCGGCGGCGCGGATTCCGGCCAGCGCCTCGGTCATGCCCGCCCGGTCCGCTTGGTGGGCGGCGCAGACGGCGCGGGTGACGCGGACGTGGCGGACGACGGCGTCGAGGTGGTGACGCTCGGCGGCCGCCGCCAGCCGGGCCGGCTCGCCGGGCCGGTACTCGCCCCCGAGCACCTGGCCGTACCGGACGATCCGGGCGTCCGCCGCGTGGCTCACCGCCACCGCGCCACCGCGGTCCGCCTGGTCCCGGGCCAGCACCAGGCCGCCGACGTCCCCGTCCGCCTGCGCGAGGTGCTCGCCCAGCCGGAGCAGGACGTGCGTGCGCCACAGCGGCAGCCGGTGCGTGTCGGTCAGCAGCCGGGCCCGCTCGAGGTGGTCCCGGGCCGCGTCCGGATCCCGCTCCCAGGTGAGGGCGCCGAGCGCGAGCAGCGCCTGGCAGGCGACGACCGCGTCGTCGTGCCGCTCGGCCTGCGCCAAGGCGGCTGCGGCCAGCCGCCCGGCCTCGCCGGGGTCGGCTCCGCCCGGGGCCTCCAGCAGCAGGAGCGCGTGGACGGCGTCGATCGCCGCGCCCTGCCGGTCCGGGCCGGCGGACCCGTGACACGCCCGGGCGGCGGCCACCTGGGCGAGCCCGGCGTCGTACCGGCCCGCCAGGCAGGCGGCCCAGGCCAGCCGCGCGTGCAGCGCGGCGGCCCGGTGGAACAGGCCGACCTCGTCGAGCCGGCCCGACAGCTCGAAGGCCCGCTCGACCTGCCCGGTCTCGCCGAGCACGTAGGCCAGCGATTCGAGGACACCGCCGCGCAGCGGGAGATCGGGGCTGTCGGTCAGCAGCGCGTCGGCGCGGCCGAACAGCCCGACCGCGGCCCCGGCCGCCCCGACGGCGAGCGCGCGCTGCCCGGCGTCCGCGAACAGCCGTCCCGCGACGGCCCGGTCGCCCGCGAGCCGCCGCAGCTCCGCGACCCGGGCGCACCAGTCGCCGGGGAGCCCGGGGTGCAGCCGCTCGGCGGCGTCCGCGGCGAGGCAGGCGAGCTCGGCCCGCCGGGTGGGACCCAGCCGGGTGAGCACGGCTTCGACGGTGAGCGGGTGCCGGAAGGCGTACCAGCCGAGCGCCGCCGGGTCCGGCTCGACGAGCCGCGCGTCGATCACGGCGTCGAGGAAGCCGGCCACCGTCCGGTCGTCGGCCCCGGCGGCCCGCTGGACCACCGGCGCGGCGAACCGGGCACCCATCACGGCCGCGGCGGCCAGCAGCTCGGCGCCGTCGGATCCCAGCTGGGTCATCCGGGCCTCGATGCTGGTGACCAGCGCGACGGGCACGGTCCCGGCCGGTTTGTCCGCGAGGTGCCAGCCGTCGGCCCGTTCGAGCAGCAGCCCGTCGTGGATCAGCTCGTGCAGGAGTTCTTCGACGAGGAACGGGATCCCGGTGCTGAGCTGCCACAGGTGCCCGGCCGTCGCGCCCGGCACCCGCTCGCGGTCCGTGCCGAGGCACGCCGCGATCACGCCGTGCACGTCGTCGCGGCCCAGCCGGTGCAGGGTCCGGACCGCGCAGACGCCGTGCCGGGCCGCCGAGCGGGCGATGTCGCGGGCGGTGGAGGTGTGGTCGCGGATCGTGCCGATCAGCAGCACCCGGGCCGATTCCAGGTTGTTGACCAGGTACTCCAGCACGAACAGGGTCTCCGCGTCGGTGTCGTGGAGGTCGTCGAGCACCAGCACGCAGCCGCCGGCCCGGCCCACCACCGCGAGCAGCCGCAGCACCGCCTCGGCGACGACCAGCAGCGGCGGCGCCGGGTCGTCGTCCGGGCCGGTGCGCCAGTCCGGGACGAGGACGCCGAGCGCCGGCAGGTACGGGCCGAGCTCGGCGACGTCGAGGGGTTCGGTGTCCCGGGTCAGCGAGAGCAGGGCCTCGGCCAGCGGGCGGAACGGCACCAGCGGGCCGATCGAGCTGCCCTGGCCGCGCAGCACCCGGGCGCCGCGCCCGGCCGCCCGGGCGGCCACCTCCCGCGCGAGCCGGGACTTGCCGATCCCGCTTTCCCCGACGAGGACGACGGCGCGGCCGTGCCCGGCCAGCGCGTCGTCGAAGGCCGTGGCGAGCTCCCGCAGCTCGCCGTCCCGGCCGATCAGGTCCGGCGACCGGATCAGCATGCCCGGTGGGTACCGGGTAACGGGACATGATCATCGGAATAATCGTATTCGCTCATCGAATTGTTCCCCCAGCTCTCCGGTCACTCCGGATAGGCACTTCTTGGATACACGACGGGCGTGATCACGCCAAGCGGGACCGAATACTGGAATAAGCGGGAGCGTTGCGCGGAGGTCTTCTGGTAACGGGGCGGGCGAGTCCCCCAGGTTTTCCCGGCCGGATCGCGGGACCCCGGAATCCGGGGCTCGCCCGATCGGAGGTTGACACGCGCCGGGCGCGTCCGCGTCCCGCTCCGGCGCCGTGAGCCACGCCGCACCGGTGGTCCGGGCCGGCGGCGCCGACGCGCCGGTCGGGCCGGATTCGCGCTGCTGACGGCGATTCCGCGGGCCGGCGGGGGCACTCCGTGGGAAAGGTGGGGGAGCGGCCCCCATGGCGCCGCGCCGCCCGGCATGGGCAGACTGGCGATCGCCACGGCTGGGGTGCGGTGGACCGGGGCACTGGGGTGACACGGCGGGAATGCGACGCGGAGCGATCCGCGCCGCACATCGGCGCGAACTCGTATTCGGCAGGGTCGCCGGATTCGGCGCGCCTTTCGTCGTGCTCCCGGGCAATCATCTCGAACAGGACAACTCCTTGACGCGGCGACGCGGAAGTCGCGGACCGGCAGAATGCGGGGAAAACAAGTGCTTGCGAACGGAATCACCCGGGTCGGCGTGGTCGGCTCGGGCACGATGGGCGCGGGGATCGCCGAGCTCTGCGTGACGAAGGGCGTCGACGTCCGGCTGGCGGTGTCGCGGGAGTCGTCGCTGGTCTCGGCGCCACGGCGGATCGCGGCGTCGCTCGCCCGCCGCGTCGAGAAGGGGAAGCTGGCCCCGGCCGAGCGCGACGCCGCGCTGGCCCGCCTCTCGGTCGGCACGGACCTCGCCGACCTCGCCGACCGGCAGCTGGTGATCGAGGCGATCCCGGAGGACGAGCAGCTCAAGCTCGGCCTGTTCGCCACGCTCGACAAGGTCGCCGCCGACGACGCGGTGCTGGCCACGACGACGTCGGCGATCGCGATCACCCGGCTCGCCGCGGTGACCAGCCGCCCGGAGCGGGTGATCGGCCTGCACTTCTTCAACCCGGTCACGGCGCTGCGGCTCGTCGAGGTCGTCCCGGCGCTGCCGACGGCCGACGCGGTGACCGACCTGGTGACGGCCTTCGCCGAGGACACGCTGGACCGGCGGGCGGTCACCGTCGCCGACCGCAGCGGCTTTGTGGTCAACGCGCTGCTGATCCCGTACCTGCTCGCGGCGATCCGGATGGTCGAGGCCGGCTACTGCCCGGCCGAGCGGGTCGACCTCGCGATGGAACTGGGCTGCGCGCACCCGATGGGCCCGCTGCGGCTGGCCGACCTGATCGGCCTGGACGTCGTCGTCGCCATCGCGGCCGCGCTGCACGCGGAGTTCAAGGAGCCGCTGTACGCCACGCCGCCGTCGCTCGCGCGGCTGGTCGAAGCCGGGCACCTCGGCCGCAAGACCGGCCGCGGCTTCCACACCTACTGAAACCCCTGAGGAGAAACCGATGCACTCGTTCCTGAACATCAAGAAGTCGGCCCGGATCAGCGACGACTTCTGGGACGTCACCAACAAGGCCGGGCTGTTCGACGTCGTCGTGGCCGGGCTCGGCGACGGCCGCCACCGCGCGCTCGCCGACGGCCACGAGTTCGTGAACATGTCCTCCTACTCCTACCTCGGCCTCGACACGCACCCGAAGCTGGTGCGGGCCGCGGCCGACGCCGTGCTCGCCGAAGGCGCGCTGAACACCTCGACGTCCCGGATGCGCGTGCGCTTCGGGGCGCTCAGGGACGCCGAAGCGGCGCTCTCGGAGCTGTTCGACGTCGAGGCCGTCACGCTCAACTCGTGCGCCGCCGCCGCGTGGGCGGCCCTGCCGCTCGTCGCGTCCGGCATCTTCACCGAGGGCGAGCCGCCGCTGATGGTGTTCGACAAGAACGCGCACTTCTGCCTCAACGCCATGAAGCCGAGCGTCGCCGACGAAACCGAAGTCGCCGTGGTGCCGCACAACGACGTCGAAGCGCTGGAAGAACTGTGCAAGCAGCACAAGCGGGTCGCCTACGTCGCCGACGGCGTCTACAGCACCGGGGGCCAGGCGCCGGTGAAGGAACTGCTGCGCCTGCAGGAGAAGTACGGCCTGTTCCTGGTCTTCGACGAGGCCCACGGCATCTCCACGGTCGGCCACCGCGGCCGCGGCGTCGTGCTCGAAGAGCTCGGCCAGATCAACGACCGCACGATCATCATCACCTCGCTGAACAAGGGCTTCGGCGCGTCCGGCGGCGCGATCTTCCTCGGCCGCCGCGGGTCCCAGTGGCGGCTGGACACCGCGCAGCGCAACGGCGGCCCGCTGATGTGGTCGCAGCGGATCAACACCGCGGGCCTGGGCGGGCTGCTCGCGTCCGCGGAACTGCACCGCACCCCCGAGCTGACCGCGTTGCAGCAGCGGCTGCAGGACAACATCGCCCTGTTCGACCGCCTGGTGGAGACCGGCGAACGCGGCGACGGCCTGCCGATCCGGTTCGTCCGGGTGGGGTCGGAGGACGCGACCGTCCGGCTCGCGCAGGGCCTGTTCCGCAACGGCTTCTACGTCTCGCCGATCTTCTTCCCGATCATCGGCCGCGGCAAGGCGGGGCTGCGGATCATGCTGCGCGCCAGCATGACCACCGCGGAGATCGAGCGGTTCGCCGCGTTGCTGGGCACGTTGGGGGAGGCGTGACGGCCCTGCGTTCGCACGTCGACGTCGCCTCGGCCGGCTTCCGCCGCAACGCCGAGGACTTCGAGGTCAACCGCGCGGTGATCGCCCTGGCCAAGGCCGCGGCGCTCGCCGGCGGCAGCGAGAAGGCCCACCGCAAGCACGCCGGCCGCGGCAAACTGACCGCGCGGCAACGGATCTCGCGGCTGCTCGACCCCGGCACGCCGCTGCTGGAGGTCGGGCAGCTCGCCGCGCACGACGTCTACGACGAGCCGGTCCCCTCGGCCGCGCTCGTCACCGGGATCGGGATCGTGGCCGGCCGGCCGTTCATGATCTTCGCCAACGACGCCACGGTGAAGGGCGGCACGTACTTCCCGCTCGGCGTCCGCAAGCACCTGCGCGGGCAGAAGATCGCCCGCGAGAACGGCCTGGGCTGCCTCTACCTGGTCGACTCCGGTGGGGTGTTCCTGCCGCTGCAGGAGGACCTCTTCCCCGACGAGGACCACCTCGGCCGGATCTTCCGCAACATCGCGGAGATGTCGGCCGAGGGGCTGCCCCAGCTGGCGGCCGTGATGGGGTCGTGCACCGCCGGCGGCGCCTACATCCCGGCGATGTGCGACGAGACGGTGATGGTCCGCGGCACCGGCACCGTGTTCCTCGGCGGCCCGCAGCTGGTGCGCGCGGCGACCGGGGAGGTCGTCGACGCCGAGACGCTCGGCGGGGCCGATCTGCACACCCGCGTCACCGGCGTGGCCGACCACCTCGCCGAGAACGACGACCACGCCCTCGCGATCCTGCGTGACCTCGCCGCGCGCAGCACCCGGCCGCGGCTGGCGGAACCACCTCAGGCACCGCGGCCGCCGAAGTACGACCCGGCCGAGCTGCCGGGCGTCGTCAGCGCCGGGCTCAAGGAGCACATCCCGGCGCGCGAGATCCTGGCGCGGCTGCTCGACGACAGCGAGCTGACCGAGTACCGAGCCCGGTTCGGCCCGACGATCGTCTGCGGGACCGGGCACGTCGGCGGCTACCCGGTCGGGGTGCTGATCAACGACGGCGTCCTGTTCTCCGAGAGCGCGCAGAAGGCCGCGAACTTCATCGAGGTGTGCGCGCAGCGCGACATCCCGCTGCTGTTCCTGCACAACATCAACGGGTTCATGGTCGGCGCCGAGTACGAGGCCGGCGGGATCACCAAGCACGGCGCGAAGCTGGTCAACGCCGTCTCGTGCGCCAAGGTGCCGAAGTTCAGCCTGGTGATCGGCGGCAGTTACGGCGCCGGCAACTTCGCGATGTGCGGGCGGTCGATGGGCTCGCAGCTGATGGCGATGTGGCCGAGCGCGCGGTCCACGGTCGTCGGCGCGGAGCAGACGGCGAAGGTGATGACCCTCATCCGCGGCGACCAGCTCGCCAAGGAGGGCCGCGAGCTCACGCCCGAGGAGGAAGCGGCCATCCGCGAGCCGATCCTCGCCTCCTACGAGCGGCAGGCGCAGCCGTTGTACTACGCGGCCCGGCTGTGGGTCGACGCCGTCGTCGACCCGGTCGACACCCGGGACTGGCTGGCGCTGTGCCTGGCCATGGCCGCCGACGCGCCGAAGCGGGAGACCCGCTTCGGGGTCTTCAGGATGTGAGGGAAGATGCCGAAACGTGTGCTGATCGCCAACCGCGGCGAGATCGCCCGCCGGATCGCGCGCACCTGCCGCCGGCTCGGCGTCGACCACGTCGCCGTGCACTCCGACGCCGACGCGGGCGCCGCCCACCTCGACGGCGCCTTCGAGACCGTCCACATCGGACCGTCGGCGGCCCGGGAGAGCTACCTCGACATCGACGCGGTCGTCGGCGCGGCGCTGCGGACCGACTGCGACGCCGTCCACCCCGGTTACGGCTTCCTGTCGGAGAACCCGGAGTTCGCGGCGCGGGTGACCGAGGCCGGGCTGGTCTACATCGGACCGGACGCCGCCACGATCGCGGCGATGGGGGACAAGGCCCGGGCCCGGGAGCTGATGGCCGCCGCCGGCGTGCCGGTGCTGCCCGGTTCGGAGCACGCGACGGAGTCGGCGGAGCAGTTGCGCGCCGACGCCGCGCGGATCGGGTACCCGGTGATCCTCAAGCCCGTCGCCGGGGGCGGCGGCAAGGGCATGCGCGTCGTCCACGGCGACGCCGAGCTGCCCGACGCGGTGGCCGAGGCCGTCCGCCTCGGCCGGGCCGGCTTCGGCGACGGCCGGCTGCTGGCCGAGCGGTACGTCGCCGCGCCCCGGCACATCGAGGTCCAGGTGTTCGGCGACCGGCACGGGAACGTGGTGCACCTGCTCGAACGCGAGTGCTCGCTGCAGCGCCGGCACCAGAAGATCGTCGAGGAGGCCCCGGCCCCGCACCTGCCGCCGGTCACCCGCAAGGCCCTGCTCGACGCGGCCGTGCGGGGCGCCACCGCGCTGGGTTACGTCGGCGCCGGCACGTTCGAGTTCATCCTCGACGGCGACGGCCGGTTCTTCTTCCTCGAGGTCAACACCCGGCTGCAGGTGGAGCACCCGGTCACCGAGGAGATCACCGGGCTCGACCTGGTCGAGTGGCAGCTGCGCGTCGCCGACGGCGAGCCGCTCCCGCTGCCGCAGCACCGGATCCGGGCCACCGGCCACGCGATCGAGTGCCGGGTGTACGCCGAGGATCCGGCCCACGGGTTCCGGCCCGCGCCCGGCCGCGCCGAGGTCGTCGAGTGGCCGCCCGAGGTCCGCGTCGAAGCCGCCTTCGACGGTCCCGGCGCGGTGCCGGGCTTCTACGACCCGATGGTCGCGAAGCTGGTGGCCGTCGGGCCGGACCGGGAAACGGCGCTCGCCCGCCTCCGCATCGCGATCGGGGAGACCACGCTCGTCGGGCTGACCACCAACCTCGGCTTCCTCGGCGAGCTGCTGGCCGAACCCCGTGTGCTCGACGGCCGCGTCGACACCCACCTGGTCGACGCCTTCACCGCCCGGTCCGCGCCGCCGGACCGGGCGGCGCGGGCCCTCGCCTGCGCGGCGGCCATGGCGGTGCCGGACCGGACCGCCGGGGCCTCGCCGTGGTCGGGCACCGTCGGGGCGTTCGACCGCGCCGCCCTCGACCCCGACGCGCCGCTCGGGCGGATCGGGCTCCGCCACGAGGGCCGGGACCACGAGGCCCGGCTGCTGTCGCGCGACCGCGCCGGGCTGCGCGTCGACACCGACGGCGGCCGCTTCACCGTGCTCGCCGAACCCGCGCCGGGCGGGCTGGTCCGCGGCACCGTCGGGACCACCCAGTGGACCGGGTTGGCCACCGCGGCCGGCTACGAGATCGTCATCGGCGGCCACCGCGTCGCGCTGGGCCGCCGGAGTTTCGACGAAGGCGGCGGTGACACCTCCGACGGCGCCGTGCGCACGCCGATGCCGGGGGTCGTCGTCGGGGTGGCCTGCGCACCCGGTGCCCGGGTCGAAGCGGGGGAGCTGCTGGTGGTCGTCGAGGCGATGAAGATGGAGAACCGCATCGTCGCGCCGTTCGCCGGGACGATCGAGCGGCTTTCCTGCGCGCAGAACGAAACCGTCACCGCCGACCAGGTCCTGGTCACGCTCACACCCGAAGGAGACACCCATGCCTGACGCACCGAACCTGCTGTTCGTCGGCGGCGCGCGCCCGCTGAGCTTCAGCCTCGACATGGCGACCGAGGCGCTCGCCCAGGCCGCCGTGCGCGGCCTGCGCGTGCACGTCACCAACACCGCCGAGATCCTCGCCGCCACCGCGCCGGTCGTCGCGGCGGCCACCGTCCAGTCCACTGTGGACGTCCTGGCGCCCGGCGCCTCCGCCGCGTGGGCCGCGGCCCGGGTCGCGGCCGGCGAGCGATTCGACGCCGTCTACGCGCTGCAGGAGCTGGCGCAGGTCGCCGTGGCCGAGACGGCCGAAGCCGTCGGCGCGCCCGGCAACCCGCCGGCCGCGGTGCACCGCGTCCGGACCAAGGACGCCTGCCGCGAGGCGCTCGCCGCGGCCGGGTTCCCCCAGCCGGTCGTCGGGCTCTGTACCGGCGAAGCCGAGGCGGCGGTGTTCCTGAAGGAGCACGACGGGCCGTGGATCGTGAAGCCGCGCGACGCCATGGGCAGCGTGGGCGTCAGCCTGGTCACCGACGCCGCCGAGCTGCCCGCGGCGCTCGCCCTGCTGCCGGACGCGAAGCCGTTCCTCGTCGAGCAGTTCGTCGACGGGCCGGAGTTCAGCGTGGAAGGCGTCTTCCTCGGCGGGGTCCCGAAGATCCTCGCCGTCACCGCCAAGGAGAAGGTCCCGCCGCCGTTCTTCGTCGAGACCGGGCACGTGCTGCCGGCCCCGCTGCCTGACGCGCGGCGCCGCGAGATCGAAGCCACCGTGGCGGCCGCGCTCACCACGCTCGGCCTGCGGACCGGCGGTTTCCACGTCGAACTCTGGCTCACCCCCGCCGGCGTCGTGCTCGGCGAGGTGCACGGCCGCTTCGGCGGCGACTGGATCCACCGCATGCTCGCCCACGCCATCCCCGGCCTGGAGCTCTACGGGCTGGTCTTCGACGACATGCTCGGCCGGCCGGGCACCGGCGTCCCGCTGGAGCCGAGCCGCGGCGCGGCCGTCCGGTACTTCACGCCGCCGCCGGGACGCCTCGCCGCCGTCGAGGGCTGGGAGCAGGTGCGCACGCACCCCGCCGTGCTGCACGCCGAGCTGGGCGTCGGGCCCGGCGACGAGGTCAAGCCCCTGCAGCGCTCCGGCGACCGCGTCGGGTTCGTGGTCGTCGGCGCCGACACGCCGGAGGCGGCGAGCGCGCTGGCCGCCGACCTCACCGGTTCCGTGAAGTTCCTCTTCGAACCCGAGATCGAGCCCGAGATCGACCCCGAACCCGAGCCCGGCCGGCTGCCCGGTCTCTGGGCCCTGCGCTGACGACCGAAGGACGACATGACCAGCGACATCGGCATCATCGCCACCGGCTCCTACCTGCCCGACCGCGTCGTCACCAACGCCGAGATCGCCCCGGCGGCCGGCGTCGACGCCGCGTGGATCGAACGCAAGACCGGCATCCGCGAACGCCGGCACGCCGCCCCAGGCCAGGCCACGTCGAACCTCGCGGCGATCGCGGCCGACCGGGCCCTGCTCGCGGCCGGGCTGAGCCCGGACGACGTCGACCACGTCGTCGTCGCCACCTCCACCCCGGACCACCCGCAGCCGGCGACGGCCAGCCTCGTCCAGCACCTGATCGGCGCCCGCTCGGCGAGCGCCGTCGACGTCAACGCCGTGTGCAGCGGGTTCGTCTACGCACTGGCGATGGCCCGGGGGCTCGTGCGCGACGGCGGGCACGCGCTGGTGATCGGCGCCGACGTCTACTCCCGCATCCTGGACGTGCGTGACCGCAAGACCGCGATCCTGTTCGGTGACGGTGCGGGGGCGGTCGTGCTCGGAGCGGTACCGGCGGGAGGGGGCGTCATCGGCACGCGGCTGCGCGGACACGGTGCCGACCACCGGCTCATCGGCGTGCGCGCGGGTGGCAGCCGCGTGCCCGCGTCGGTCCGCTCGGTGCTGGACGGCGAGCACTACTTCCGGATGGACGGGCGTGGCGTGCGCGAGTTCGTCAGCGGGCACGTCCCGGCGGCCATCGCCGGGACCCTGCGGGAGAGCGGGCTGCCCGCCACCGCCGTCGACCACCTCGTGCCGCACCAGGCCAACGGGGTGCTGCTGCGCGAACTGGGGGAGGCGCTCGACCTGCCGAACGCGACCCTGCACCTGACCGTCGACCGGTTCGCCAACACCGGCGCGGCGTCGGTGCCCATCACGCTCGACGCCGCCCACCGCGCCGGCGCGCTCGACGTCGGCGACCTCGTGCTGCTGGCCGGGTTCGGCGGCGGGATGAACCTCGGCGTCGGCCTCTGCCGCTGGACGGCCACGCCGCCGCGGCGCGACACCGCCGTCCGGAACCACACCAGCGCCCTGTCCCACGGCTGAGAAAGGTCTGTCATGCCCGCGCTCCTTCCCCGCAGCGGACCGCCCCGGCTGCTCGCGGTGGCGACGCTGATCACGATGACCGGCTACGGCGTCTACCTGACCGCCGGTGTCCTGTACTTCACCCGGGCCGTCCACCTGCCCGCCGGTCAGGTCGGGGCCGGGCTGACGATCGCCGGCGCCGTGTCGCTCTCGGCCGGGATCCCGTTCGGGCACCTCGCCGACCGCCACGGCGCCCGCACGGTCTACGCGCTGACGCTGGTGCTCGGCGCGATCTCGATGGCGGGGTTGTGCTTCGCCGGCGGCTTCTGGTCGTTCGTCGTGTTCGCGAGCCTCGGCGCCGCGGCCCAGACGGCCGGGCCGGCCGCCCGCAGCCCACTCGTCCAGGAGTACGGCGGCGAGCGGCCCGCCGAGTTCCGCGGTTACCTGCGGTCGGTGACCAACCTGGGCATCGCGTTCGGCGCGCTGCTGGCCGGCTGGGGCGTCGCCGCGGACACCCGCAACGCCTACCTGCTGCTCATCGCGGCCAGCGCGGTGTCCTACACCGCCAGCGTGGTCGTCGTGCTGTTCCTCCCGTCCGTGCCACCGAAACCGGCGGGCACCGGCCCGCGCTGGGTGGCCCTGCGCGACCGGCCGTACCTCGTGCTCACGGTGCTGGACGGCGTAATGGCGATTCAATACCGAGTGCTGACGGCGGCGGTCCCGCTCTGGCTGGTCAGCCGGACGACGGCGCCGAACTGGACGATCTCCGGCGTGATGATCGTGAACACCGCGATAGTCGTGTTCTTCCAGGTCCGCGCCAGCCGCCGGATCGACACGACCCACGCGGGCGCGGTGGCGTTCCGCCGCGCCGGTTTCGCGTTCTTCGCCGCCTGCGTCGCGATCGCCGCCATGGCGGGCGCGCCCACCTGGCTGGCCCTGGTGTTCCTGCTGGCGGCGGTGGTGGTGCACACGATCGGCGAGATCTGGCAAGCGGCGGGCGGGTTCGAGCTGTCGTTCACGCTGGCGCCACCCCACGCGGTCGGCCAGTACCAGGGCCTGTTCGGCATGGGCTTGGGCCTGGGCGTGACCCTCGGCCCGGCGGTGCTGATCGCACTGTGCATCACGTGGGGCACCCCGGGCTGGTGGGTGGTGGGAGGCATCTTCGTGGTGACAGGCCTCGCGGTCCCGCCGGTGGTCCGCTGGGCGGAGCGCGACCGAGCCCGCAGAGCGGTGGCCGAGCCCCAGGCGGCTTGACGCGGCTGGTGCGCGGCGAGCGCGGAGAGAGCGCTGCTCGCCGAGCGCCTGGTCGTCGGCCGCGACCGGGCTCGCCGTGCCTAGGCAGCTTGGTGCGTCAGGAACCGTTGGCGAGCCGAGGGAACAGAACCTCCGCGGCCGTGCGGTCGACGTCCGGGAAATGCTCGGCGCCCGGGCCCTCATACGTGGTCAGGTTCCGGTCGAACCCTTCGCGCCATTCCTTGGGGGCGAAGGGGAAGTCGCTGCCGTAGAGGACGTGGCCCGGCTCGGCGAAGGCGTACAGGGACGGCAACGCCGTCGGGGTGGCCGACAGCGCCGTGTCGAAGTAGAACTTTCGCAGTCCGGCCAGGATGCCGTCCGGGGTGGTGCCCGGGTTGAACATCGCCGCGCCGGTGAAGCGGTGTGCGGCGAACGGCAGGAAACCGCCCGCGTGCGAAAGGATGACGCGCAGTTCCGGGTGCCGGTCGAACACGCCGTGGGCCACCAGGTCGAGTGCGGCGCGCGTGGTGTCGAACGGGAAGTCCAGCAGCGGGCTCGGCAGGCCGTCGAGCCGCGCGATCGGCGGCTCGGCCGGGTGCACGAACACCACGGCGCGGCGCGCGGCCAGTTCTGTCCACAGTGGACCGTACGCCGGGTCGCCCAGGTAGTGGCCGCGGGCGTTGGACAGCAGGACGACGCCGTCGGCGTGCAGTTCGTCCAGCGCGCGCACGGCTTCGGCGACGGCGCCGTCGAAGTCCGGCAGCGGCAGCACGGCGAAGTGCCCGAAGCGGTCGGGGGCGTCCTTGACCAGTTCCGCCTGGAAGTCGTTGACCTCGCGGGCCAGGTCGCGGGCCGCGGCGTCGTCGCCGAAGTGGACGCCCGGTGCGCTGATCGACAGCAGCCCGGTGGCGATGCCCGCGCCGTCCATCATCGCGGTCGCGGCGCCGGGGCTCCACGAGGGCATCGGCCACCCGCCCGCGGTCTCGCCGTTGTCCTCAAGGGCCTTCAGGTAGCGGGGCGGGAGCAGGTGCTGGTGTACGTCGATCCGGCCGGTCATGATGTCTAGCCTCCTAATAGCTAGGTTGCTAACTATTGCTTTGCTAGGCTAGCTCGCATGACGACGACCGGCAACCACCCGCCCACCGTCGCGGAGGTCGACGAGCTCGTGCACGCGGCCGACACGGTGTTCTTCGCGATGCGGAAGGCCCGGTCGGCGGGGGCGGACCGGGACGGCGGGCTGTCGCTGCCGCAGCTCACGATGCTCGAACCCCTGGCCGCCGAGCCGGAGCTGCCGGTCGGCCGGCTCGCCGCGGCCGCGGACGTCTCCATCCCGACGGCCACCCGGATGCTCCAGCAGCTGGAAGCCGCCGGGGTGGTGGTGCGCCGGCGCTCGGCCGAGGACGAGCGCAAGGTGCTGGTGGCGTTGACGGCGGAGGGCAGCGAACGGCTGACGCGGCTGGTCGCCCGCCGCCGGGAACGTCAGGCGGAGGCGTTCGCCGTCTTCACGCCCGCGGAGCGCGAACAGCTCGTCGCCCTGCTCCGGAAGCTCGCGCCGGTGATCGACGTCAACCTGGGTGGCCGGGACTGAGCAGGTAGGCCATCGCCATCTCGGCCAGCTCGTCCGCGTACCGGCGCTGGGCCGCCTCGTCGGTGAAACTGTCCGGCCGCACGGAGTTGTGGAAGCAGGCGCCGAGGATGGCGCGGGCCACGGTGTCCAGCGCCGTCCCCGGGTCGGCGCGCCGGATCTGCCCGGCGTGGGGGAGGGCCGCGTCGAGCAGGAGGCGGTGGATCTCGGTGATGGTGCGGGCGCCCAGCGCCAGCGCGTCGGTTTCCCGCGCGCGCAGCAGTTCGGGGAAGAGGTTGCTGCTGTCGGTGAACGACTGCAGCAACGCGTGCGCGTAGGCGGTCACGACGCCGGCCAGTGACGGCCCGGCCGCGCGCAGCCGCTCGGCCACGAACTCCTCGCGCTCGTCCAGCATCCGTTCCGTCAACGCGGTGATCAGCTGCTGCTTGCCCTCGAAGCGGCGGTAGATCGAGCCGACCGAGACGCCGGCGCGTTCGGCGACGCCGTTGATCGTCAGCTCCTCGAGGCCGAGCGAGGCCGCGAGCTCCCCGGCCGCCTGCAGGACCCGGGCCAGGGTCGCGGCACTGCGCGCCTGCCGGGGTTCCCGGTAGTGCGGTTCGCGGCTCGGCTGCTCGGTCATATCGGGCATGGTAACGGCGGCTCCGGTCGGCGATCTTGACAAGCGGCACGCGGCCGACGCTACAGTAGCGAATGCGAGTTCGCATTCTCGTATCACTCCGGGTAAGGGAGCTGTCATGTCGACGCAGGGGGAGGCCCGCGCCCTGATCGCCGCGGTCCGGGACCGCCGTGGGGAACTGGCCGAGGGTGGTTTCGCCGCCGATCGCGACAACGCGGACCCCACCGCGAACCTGGCTTTGCTGGCGGGGCTCGGGGTGGCCCGGCTGGCCGTGCCCGCCGCGTACGGCGGGCTGTGGGACGGCACGGAACGCGGCGGGTGGGGCGCGGTCATCCGGGCGGTGCGGGAGATCAGCGCGGGCGACGGCCCCACCGGGCAGAACTGGCTCACCACCGCGCTGGTGGCCCGCGAGCTGTTCGGCCCGGACAGCGGCCTGCCGGAACCGACCCGCGCCGAGCTGGCGCGCCGCCTGCTCGACGACGGCCTGCGGCTCGTCTCTTCCGCCGCCGAAACGGGCGTCTCGGGCAGGACGACCGCGCGGCCGGTGGCCGGCGGGGTGGTGCTGAGCGGCACGAAGTCGTTCAACACCAACAGCGGCGGCTTGGGCGTGGCCGCCGTCCGCTGCGTGCTGGCGGGTGAACCGCCCACGCCGCACCAGGTCCTGGTGGACCTGACCCACCCGCAGGTGCGGCTGCACGACGACTGGGACACCATGGGCCAGCGCGGCACCCGCAGCCAGACGGTCACCTACCAGGACGTCTTCGTCCCCGACGGCCGGCACCAGCCCCTCGCCGGGCCGTTCTCCCCGGTCTTCCTGGGCGCGGCGATGCTGCTGCACGCCGGCCTGCTGCAGGGCATCGGCGAAGGCGCCCTGGACGCCCTCGTCCAGCACACGCGCACCATGGAACGCGGCTCGCTGCCCCAGTTCGCCACCCCGGCCGAGGATCCGCTGATCCTGCGCCGTCTCGGCGCCCTCTCCAGCAGGCTCGCCGCGTCCCGCGCCCTGCTCCACACCGCCGCCGACCAGCTGGAAACCGGCCGGGACGGCGAAGACGACGGCACCGTCGACTGCTTCCGGGCCAAGGTCGCCGCCGTCGACGCGGCCCTCGAAGCCGCCGCCGGGATCCACGAGATCACCGGCGCGCGCAGCACGTCCAACGCCTTCCGGTACGACCGCTACTGGCGCAACGCCCGCACCTTCGCCTCGCACGACCCCACGGACGCGAAGAACGTCTACATCGGCGGTTACGAACTCAACGGGCACCTCCCCGCGTTGTCGAGCATCATCCGTCTGTGACGGTGACCGCGGTCACACGGGGCGGGTGTCGAGAACGTCGTGCCGGCTCCGTCCCCGGGGCAAGAGCGGCCACGAGGGCCGCGCGACACGGGAGGACAGCATGACGATCCACCGGATGGACCACGTCGGCGTCGTGGTCGGGGACCTCGCGGCCGCCATCGCGTTCTTCGTCGAACTGGGCCTGGAGCTGGAGGGCGAGGCGTCCGTCGAGGGCGACTGGGCGGACCGGCTCATCGGGCTGGACGGTGTCCGCACGGACATCGCCGTCGTGCGGACGCCGGACGGCCACGGCCGGGTCGAGTTGTCGACTTTCCGCTCGCCGGTGACCACGGCCACCGCGCCGCGGCCGTCGGTGGACGTCCCGGGCATCCCCCGGCTCACGTTCGTCGTGGACGCCGTCGACGACGTCGTCGACCGCCTGCGCGGCCACGGCGCCGAGCTGATCGGCGAAGTGGTGCGGTACGAGGACTACTGCCGGTACTGCTACGTTCGCGGGCCCGAGGGCATCATCATCGGGCTGGTCGAAGAACTCGCCTGACGTAGATCCCCTGACCGGAAAGGACGTTTGCCATGGCCGTCGCCGCTGATCTCGACCGCGCCACCGACTCGGCGTGGGACTGGGTCGCCGAGCAGACCCGGGCGTACCTCGCCTCGGACGGAGCGGAGGGGCACGAGTCGGACGGCGTGTTCACGCTCCTGCTCGCCACGACCGGCCGCCGGACGGGCGAGGCCCGCCGCACCTGCCTGATCTACGGCACCGCGGGGGACGACTTCGTCGTCGTCGCCTCGAAGGGCGGCGCCGACGAGGACCCGGCGTGGTTGAAGAACCTCCAGGCGAACCCGAGCGTCGGCGTCCAGGTCGGCCCCCGCCGGTTCACCGCCCACGCCCGCGTCGCGACGCCGTCCGAGCGCGAGTCCCTCTGGCCGCTGATGACGCGCATCTTCCCGCTGTACGACGAGTACGCGCAGAAGACCGAGCGCGTGATCCCGATCGTGCTGCTCACCCCGGTCGCCGGGTAACGCACCGGGAATCGCCTCGAAGGGTTCAGTCGCGACTGCAAACGCACATTCGGCATCCGTCGTCGGCGGAGCCACTGCGCCGGCGACCACCGCGGAAGTGATCTGCGGGCCGGGCGAGCGCGGTAACGTAGCGCACGCAGCGAGGGACAGTTCCGCCGGCTGGATCTTGAGGAGGCGATGATGGCCTGCTGCCACTGGGAATTCGAATGCGAGGCCGGTACTCGGTTCGAGATCGAACTTCGCAGCGGGCCGATGAACGTGCTGCTCATGGACGGTCCCAACTTCACCGCCTACTGCGACGGCCTCGAGTGCTACGCGTTCGGCCGCTACTACGACGTGACCCCTGTAGTCCTCCAAGCGCCGCACGAGGGCTATTGGTACGTCGTCGTCGACAACGGCAACGAAGAGGAACTCGGCGACATCGATGCATACGTGCAGGCGCTCTAGCCACGCTTCGGTGCAGGAGCGGGCACTTGATGCAGACGGACCGGGAGGTGGGTGAGGCCCCGGATCAGGAGGCTCGGCTGCCAGCCGACCTCGGCGGGGTCTGTCGCCAGCTCCAAGTCCGGCAGGCGGTCCAGCAGGACGCGGAACGCGATTTCGCCCTCCAGCCGAGCCAGTGCCGCACCGAGGCAGTAGTGGATTCCGTGGCCGAAGGCCAGGCTGCCGCCCCGGGGGCGGTGCAGGTCCAGCTCGTCCGGGTGGTCGAACGCCGCCGGGTCGCGGTTGGCGGAACCGATCGCCAGCAGCACCGTCTGGCCGGTGGGGATCGTCGTTCCGCCTATGGTCACCGGCTCGGCGGCGAAGCGGACGGTGGCCGTGTTGACCGGGCTGTCCAGCCTCAGGAACTCCTCCACCGCGCCGGGCAGTGACGCCGGGTCGGCGCGCAGCCGCGCCCACTGGCCCGGGCCGCGCAGGGACGCCAGTGCGCCGTTGCCGATCAGGTTCACCGTCGTTTCGTGGCCGGCCACGAGCAGCAGTGAGGCCATCCCGGTGGCTTCCGCGTCGGACAGCTCGTCGCCGTGGTCGTCCGGGGCGATGATCGCCGACAGCATGGCGTCGTCGGGGTGGGCGCGCTTGTCCGCCACGAGCCGGACGAGGTACTCGCGCATCTCGGCCGACGCCGTCACGAACTGCTGGGGCGTGGCGGGCGACAGGATCGCGTGCGACCAGGTCCGGAAGTCGCCGCGCCGGTCGTCCGGCACCCCCAGGATCTCGCAGATCACGGTCATCGGCAGCGGAAAGGCCAGCGCGTCGATCAGGTCGACGGACGGCTCGCCGGCGGCCAGCCGGGCCGCGACGGCGTCGACCAGCTCGACGGCCAGCGCCTCGATCCGGGGGCGCAGTCTCGCGATGGCCTTGGCGGTGAACGCCTTGGTGACCAGCTTCCGCAGCCTCGTGTGCTTGGGCGGGTCGGAGTTGAGCATGTGGTCGTGGACGTCGAGGCCGCCGAGACCGGCCGCGGCGGCCGCCCCGAACAGCGTGGCGGCGTCCTTGACCAGCCGCGGGTCCGCGAGCGCGGCGCGCACGTCCTCGTACCGGGTGACCAGCCAGAACGGCGGTGCCCCCGGCGCCTGGGCCCGGGTCACCGGGCGCTGCTCGCGCAGGAGCGCGTAGACGGCGTGCGGATCGGCGGCGAACCGCTCGTCGAGCAGGACGACGTCGTCCGCGGTGCCGGGCACCGTGCGGAGCGGCGGTGAAGGTGTCGGCATGCGAAAAGCTCTCCTTCGGACGATGGCGAAACCGCGTTTCCCCGGAAATCGCGCGCACCGAGTCCTGCTGGATACCTTCCTTCCTATCGTGCGTGCGCGTGAAGTCAAATACGAGGTGGGGACACTAATGAATCCCTTAGTCTCGTCCCGGTGACCTGAGACGATCTTGAAAACGCTTGCCCGGCGTGGTTAGGGTGAAATTCACCCGGCGATCGACGAGCACTGGACAGGTGGTTCCATGCAGTTCGGCGACAGCGCTGCTCCGTCCTCGATCGCCGTGATCGGCATTTCGCGCGGTAGCCGGCCGGTGCCGCCGGTGGACGACGCCCGGCGCGCGCTGGCGAACGCCGCGATCGTGCCCGGAGCCTGGGAAGGCTTGTCTGCCGGGGTTTTCGCGACGGCACAGGCGGATTCGGTCGCGGCCGGACTGGGCGTCACGGGTCCCGTCGTGACGGCGGACGTCCCCTTCGCCGCGGTGGTCCACTTGGCCGCGCAGAGCATTCATTCGGGTGAATCCGCATTGGCGATCGCCGGTTCCATTTCTTCGGCGGGCAGTGCGTATATCGTCCTGAAATCGACGGCGCGGGCTGTCGTGGATAGTGATCCGATCCATTGTGTTCTCGCCGGAAGTGCGCTAGGCCGGGTGGCGGTCGTGCAGCGCGCGTGCGAACGCGCCGGCGTGGACGTCGACGACATCCGGTTCGCGTGGCACGGTGAATTCCGCTCCGGCCAGACGTCGCTGGCCGATCTCGAGGAGCCGGTCGACGCCGACGACGCGGTGACGGCCCTGCTGGAACTGACGGGCCGGTTCAGTGGGGGAGAGGCCACCGCCGTACTGAGTTCCCTCGACCACGCCGGGAACCACGCCGTCTTGGTGCTGGCCGAACCGCCGGTGCGTCCCGTGCCGGTGCGCGACCCGTTCCCGGTCGTGCCGTTGCTGCTGTCGGCCGACAGCCCGGAAAGCCTGCGCGGCCAAGCCGAAACCCTGCGTTCCCACCTCGACCGGCCGGAGGCGCCGGACCCGCTCGACGTCGCGCACACGCTGGCCCTCGCACGGCCGCACCTGACGCACCGCGCGGTCGTCCTCGGCGCCGACCGGGCGGAGCTGACCACCGGACTGGCGGACCTGGCCGCCGGCCGGAGCGCGGTGACGCGGGCCGGGACCGGGCGCAAGGTGGCATTGCTGTTCCCCGGCGAAGGCGGGCAGCGCCCGGGCATGGGCCGTGAGCTGTACCCGCGGCTCCCGGTGTTCGCCGCGGCCCTCGACGAGGTGTGCGAGCACCTGGACGCCGTGTCGGCCTGGTCGGTGCGCGACCTGCTGCTGGGCGACGCCGGCACCGCGGTCGCGCCCGAAGACGAGGCCCTGTACAGCCAGGACGCCCTGTTCGCGCTGCAGGTGGCGTTGTTCCGGCAGTTCGAGCACTGGGGCGTGCGCCCCGACTTCGTGGTGGGTCACTCGGTGGGGGAGCTGGCCGCGGCGACGGCCGCCGGGGTGTTCGCGCTGCCGGACGTCTGCGCGGTGCTCGCCGAGCGGATCCGCCTCTTCCGGGCGAAGACCACGGTCGGCGGCGCGATGGTCGCGCTGCGCGTCACTGAGGACGAGGCCCGCGCATCCCTGGCCGGGCTGGCGGACCAGGCCGCGATTTCGGCGGTCAACGCGCCGCGGTCGGTGGTCATCTCCGGCGACCGGGACGTCGTGCTGCGGATCGCCGGCGACTGGGAACGCCGCGGCCGCAAGGTCAAGCAGCTGGCCGTCGACCGGGCCTTCCACTCCCCGCACATGGCGCCGATGGCCGGCGACTTCGAGCGGTTCCTCCGCGGCCTGCCCACGCGGCCGCCGCGCATCCCGATCGTCCCGGTGCACCCCGGGCTCGGCACCGAGCCCGACGTCGTGTGCCGCCCCGAATACTGGGGCGCCCAGGTGCGCGGCACCGGGCACTTCGTCGGCTGCGTGCGGACGCTGGCCGCGGCGGGCGTGGACACCTACCTGGACATGAGCGCCAACGGCGTGCTCGCCGCGCTGGTCGAGGAGACGCTGCCCGCGGCCGCGAGCGGCGACGTGCTCGTGACGTCGGCCCTGCGCGACGGCCGGTCCGAGCTGCACGCGGTGCTGGGCACCGCGGCGGAGCTGCACAGCCACGGCGTGCCGATCACGTGGGGCGAGGTGCTCGGCGGGCGGCGCGTGCACCTGCCCACCGACGTCGCCGAACCCGCGGCGACCCGGACCGCGGACCTGCCCCGGCTGATCCGGGCCGAGGCGGAATCGCTGATCGGCGCGGACTTCCGGGCGGACCGGACCTTTCTGGAGCTGGGCATGGACTCCGTCGCGGCCGTGGAGCTGGTCCGCAGGCTGCGCCGGCGCACCGGGCTGCCGATCGCCACGACCGCGCTGTTCGACCACCCGACCCCGGAGCGGCTGGCCGCGCACCTGGACGGCGGCAGGCCCCGGCGAGCGGTCGTCGCGCCCCGGCGCACCGCCTCCGACGAGCCGATCGCCATCGTCGGGATGAGCTGCCGGTTCCCCGGCGGGATCCAGCACCCGGACGACCTGTGGCAGGTGGTCGCCGACGGCCGGACGGTCCTCGGGCCGATGCCGGAGGACCGCGGGTGGGACGTCGCCGCGCTGTACGACCCGGAGCGGCGGCGGCCGGGCACCAGTTACGTGCGCGAAGGCGGCTTCCTGCACGACGCCGCCGGGTTCGACAACGCGTTCTTCGGCATCGGCGGCCACGAGGCCCTCGAAATGGACCCGCAGCAACGGCTGCTGCTCGAGCTGGCCTGGGAGGCGTTCGAGCGGGCGGGCATCGACCCGGCGACGCTGCGTGGCAGCGACACCGGTGTCTACGCGGGCGTGGCCCACGACGACTACGGCACCGGCCCCGGGCACGGCGGTATCGGCACGCGCGAGAACCTGGCGATCGGGACCGTGTGCAGTGTCGCCTCCGGCCGGATCTCGTTCACCTTCGGCCTGCAGGGCCCCAACCTCTCCGTCGACACGGCGTGTTCGTCCTCGCTCGTCGGCGTGCACCTGGCCGCCACCGCGCTGCGCCGCGGCGAGTGTTCGCTCGCGCTGGCCGGCGGTGTGGCCGTGCTGTCCTCGCCCACCGTCTTCGTCGAGTTCAGCCGGCAGGGCGGGCTGGCGCCGGACGCGCGGGTGAAGCCGTTCGCCGACGGCGCCGACGGCACCGCGTGGGCCGAAGGCGGCGGCTTGTTCGTGCTGGAGCGGTATTCCGACGCCCGCCGCCACGGTCATCCGGTCCTCGCGCTGATCGCCGGCTCCGCCGTCAACTCCGACGGCGCGAGCAACGGCCTCACCGCGCCGAGCGGCACCGCCCAGGAGCGGCTGCTGGCCACCGCGCTCGCCGACGCCGGGCTGCGACCGTCCGATGTGGACGTCGTCGAGGCGCACGGCACGGGCACGAAGCTCGGCGATCCGATCGAGGCCGGGGCGCTGCTGGCGGCCTACGGCGCGCACCGCGCCCCGGACCGGCCGCTGCTGGTCGGCTCGCTCAAGTCCAACCTGGGCCACACCCAGGCCGCGGCCGGGGCGGCCGGCGTGATCAAGATGGTGCAGTCGATGCGCCACGGCACGGTCCCGGCGACGCTCAACGTCGACCGGCCCAGCGAGCACGTCGACTGGACGGGCGGCCTGCACCTGGTCACCGAGGCGACCCCGTGGCCCGAGGGAGCGATCCGGCGGGCGGGCGTCTCGTCGTTCGGCATCGGCGGCACCAACGCCCACGTGATCCTGCAGCAACCGCCGTCGCAGCAAGAGGTTCCGCGCCCGGCCGACACCGGCGTACCTCCACTGTGGACGATCTCGGCCGGGTCGCCGGACGCCCTGCGCGCGCAGGCCGCCCGGCTGGCCGCGCACTGCGCGGCCCACCCCGAACTGGCCGACCACGACCTCGGGTTCTCCCTCGCGACGACTCGCGCCGCGCTGACCCACCGGGCGGTGCTGACCTGCCGGGAAGCACTGACGGCGCTGGCGGCCGGGAAGACCGATCCCGGGCTCACCACCGGCGTCGTCGGCGAGGGCGGCCTGGCCTTCCTGTTCGCCGGACAGGGCAGCCAGCGCGCCGGGATGGGCCGTCACCTGCACGAGCGGTACCCGGCTTTCGCGCGAACCTTCGATGAGGTGTGCGCCGAGCTGGACCTCCCACTGCGGGACGTCGTGTTCGGCGTGGACCAGGACACCCTGGACCGGACGGAGTTCGCGCAGCCCGCGCTGTTCGCGGTCGAGGTCGCGTTGTTCCGGCTGCTGGAGCACTGGGGCATCCGGCCGGATCTGCTGCTCGGGCACTCGGTCGGCGAGCTGGCGGCCGCGCACGTCGCCGGCGTGCTGTCCCTGCCCGACGCGGGCCGGCTGGTCGCGGCGCGGGGGACGCTGATGCAGGCGTTGCCCGCGCAGGGCGCCATGTACGCGGTGGCCGCCACGGCGGACGAGGTCGCCGAGCTGCCCGCGGGAGTGTCGCTGGCCGCGGTCAACGGCCCCCGCTCGGTGGTGCTGTCCGGCAGCACCGACGCCGTCACCGCGGTGGCCGAGAGGTTCCGCGCGCGGGGCCGCCGCACCAAGCGGCTGCGCGTCAGCCACGCGTTCCACTCCGCGCTGATGGAGCCGATGCTCGACGACTTCCGGGCCGTCGCGAAGAGCCTGGACTACCGGCCGCCCCGGATCCCGGTCGTGTCGGACCTGACCGGCCGCGTGGCCACCGACGAGCAGCTCTGCTCACCGGACTACTGGGTCGACCACGTGCGCGGCACGGTCCGCTTCGCCGACGGCGTCCGCACGCTCGCCGACCAGGGCGTCACCACGTTCCTGGAGATCGGCCCGACAACGACGCTGACGGAAATGGTCGCGGAGTGCCTGGACGACGCCATGGACACGGCCGTGCTGCCCGCGCTGGCCGACGACGACGTCCTCGCCGCGGTCGCGGCGCTGCACGTGCGCGGCCACGGGCCGGACTGGGCAAAGTGGTACGCCGGGAGCGGGGCGCGCCCGGTGCCGTTGCCCACGTACGCCTTCCAGCGCAAACGGTTCTGGCTCCTGCCCGAATGGGCGCCGGAGCAGAACCGGGCCGACGCGGAGTTCTGGGCCGCCGTCGCGAGCGAAGACCCGCGCCGGTTCGGCGACCTGCTGGGCACCGACCTGGACGTCGCCGGCCTGCTGCCCGCGCTGGCGCGCTGGCGGCGCGGGCACGACCAGGACACCGAAGCGGACCGGCTGCGGTACCGGATCGGCTGGCAGCCGATCACCGGCCACGACGCCGCGAAGCGCGACTGGGTCGTCGTCCACCCCGCGGATCGGCCCGTGCCCGAGCCGATCCTCGCGGCGCTCGGCGGCACGGCGCTGGCCGTCGACGCCGGAGCCGGCCGTGCGGAACTCGCTGGGCTCCTCCGGGACGTCGAGCCCGGAGACGGCCTGGTTTCCCTGCTGGCGCTCGACGAACGGCCGCACCCGGCCGGGGTGCCCGCCGGGCTCGCGCTGACCACCGCGCTCGTCCAAGCCGCCGGAGACGTCGACCTCGACGTCCCGTTGTGGTGCGTGACGCAGGCAGCGGTGTCCACCGGCGCCGGCGACCGGCTCGGCGCGCCCGTGCAGGCCATGGTGTGGGGCCTCGGCCGGGTCGCGGCCCTGGAACACCCGCGGCGCTGGGGCGGTCTCGTGGACCTGCCGTCCACAGTGGACCACGCCGCCGCCGAGCGGCTGGCCGGAGTGCTGTCCGGCACCGAGGACCAGGTCGCCGTGCGTGCCTCCGGCGTGTTCGCGCGGCGGCTTCTGCGCGCCCCCGCCGTCGGCGCCTCGCCAGGACGCGCCTGGCCGCGGCACGGCACCACCCTGATCACCGGCGCGTTCGGCGCACTGGGCCGGCACCTGGCCCGCCGGCTGGCCGCCGAAGGCGTGCAGCGGCTGCTGCTGACCGGACGGCACGCCGACGACCCCGAGTTCGTCGCGGAGCTGACCGCGCTCGGCGCCGAGGTCGACGCGGTCGCCTGCGACGTCGCCGACCGCCAGGCCGTCGCGGATTTGCTGGCCGCGATCCCGGCCGACCGGCCGCTGACGGCGGTCGCCCACGCGGCCGGCGTGCTCGACGACGGCGTCATCGACGCCCTGGACCCGGACCGGCTCGCCCGGGTCCTGCGCGCCAAGGCCGACGGCGCGCGTCACCTGCACGAACTCACCGACGGCCTCGACGCCTTCCTGCTGTTCTCCTCCGCGACCGGCGCCGTCGGCAACGCCGGGCAGGCCAACTACGCCGCGGCCAACACCTACCTCGACGCGCTGGCCGAGCAGCGCCGTGCCGACGGCCTCGCGGCCACCGCGCTGGCCTGGGGCCCGTGGGGCGACGGTGGCATGGCGGACGCGGCGGCCGTCGGCAGCCGGTTGCGCCGCGGCGGCATGACCGTGCTCGACCCGGGTGTGGCCGTCGCCGCGCTGGCCACGGCCTACGCCCGCGACGAGTCCGGCCTGGTGCTCGCCGACGTCGACTGGGCGCGCTTCGGCACGGTCTTCGCCACGACCCGGCCCAGTCCGCTGCTGGCGGAGCTGCCGGAAGCTCACCGGAGTGCCGCCGAACCGCCGGAAGAGGCCCCCACGCTGCGGCTGGCCGGGCTCTCGGCAGCGCAACGGCGCCGCGAGCTGCGCGACCTGGTCTGCCGGCACACCGCGCTGATCCTCGGGCACGACTCCGCCGCGCGGATCCAGCCCGGGCGCCCCTTTCACGAGCAGGGCCTCAGCTCCCTGGGCGTCGTGGAGCTGCGCAACCAGCTCGGCGCGCGGACCGGGCTGCGGGTGCCCGCGAACGCGTTTTTCGACCACCCCACGCCGCTCGCGCTGGCCGGCTACCTGGAAGCGGGCCTCGCCGACGATCCGGCACCGGCGGCCGGCGAGCCCACCGAGCCCACCGAGCCCACCGAGCCCACCGAGTCCGCCGAGTCCGCAGCGGACGTGCTCAGCCGGGCCGAACGGGAAGTCTTGCTGGCACAGGAGGATCTCATCGATGGCTGACGACAACGCGGTGCTCGCCACGCTGAACCGGGTGACCACCGCCCTGCGGGACACCCGGGAACGGCTGCGCGTGACGCAGGCGCGAGCACGCGAACCGATCGCCGTCGTCGGGCTGGGCTGCCGGTTCCCGGGCGGGGTCGCCGACCCCGAGGCGCTGTGGCGGCTGGTCGAGGGCGGCCACGACGCCGTCACGGCGTTCCCCGCCGACCGCGGCTGGCCGGCCGACCTCACCGGCGCGGGCGGTTTCCTCTCCGACCCGGCGTGGTTCGACGCCGCGTTCTTCGGCATCGGCCCGCGCGAGGCCCAGGGTATGGACCCGCAGCAGCGGCTGCTCCTGGAGATCTCCTGGGAGGCGCTGGAGCGCGCCGGGATCGACCCGGCCTCGCTGCGCGGCTCCCGCACCGGCGTCTTCGCCGGGACCAGCGACCAGGACTACCGCCAGCTGCTGATGGCCCACCTCGACGACCACCCCGACCACCTCGCGACCGGCACCTCGGCGAGCGTGCTGTCCGGGCGGATCGCCTACCTGCTCGGGCTGGAGGGACCCGCGGTTTCGGTCGACACCGCGTGCTCGTCTTCGCTGGTGGCCCTGCACCTGGCCGTGCGCGCGCTGCGCGCGGGGGAGTGCGATCTCGCGCTGGCCGGCGGCGCGCTGGTGATGGCCACCCCCGGCATCTACCGCGCCTTCGAGCACCAGAGCGCGCTCGCCGCCGACGGCCGCTGCAAGGCGTTCGCCGACACCGCGGACGGCGTCGGCTGGGGTGAAGGCGCCGGCGTCGTCGTGGTGGAACGGCTTTCCGACGCTCTCGAGCACGACCACCCGGTCCTCGCCGTCGTCCGCGGCACCGCGGTCAACTCCGACGGCGCGTCCAACGGCCTGACCGCGCCCAACGGGCTGGCCCAGCAGCGGGTCCTGCGCGCCGCGCTGGCCGACGCGGGGCTGCGACCGTCCGATGTGGACGTCGTCGAGGCGCACGGCACGGGCACGAAACTCGGCGACCCCGTCGAGGTCGCGGCCCTGCAGGCCGTCTACGGCCGCGACCGAGACCGGCCGCTGGCCATCGGCTCGATCAAGTCCAACATCGGGCACAGCCAGGCCGCGGCCGGCGCCGCCGGGCTGCTCAAGGTCGTGCTCGCGCTGCGCCACCGGACCCTGCCCGCGACGCTGCACGCGGACCCGCCGTCGTCCCAAGTGGACTGGACCGGCGGTGGTGTCGAGGTGCTCACCGAGAACCGGCCCTGGCCGGCGGACGGCGAGCGGCCGCGCCGGGCCGGTGTGTCCGCGTTCGGCATCAGCGGCACCAACGCGCACGTCGTCGTCGAAGAAGCACCGGCTCGCACCGAGACTGTCCCCGCGAACGCGGCGCAGCTGCCGTGGGTGCTCTCCGCGCGCTCCGAGTCCGCGCTGCGGGCCCGGGCCGGGCAGCTGGCGTCCCAAGTGGACGGCCGGGATCCGGTCGCCATGACCCACGCGCTGATCACGACGCGCAGCACGTTCGAGCACCGCGCCGTCCTGCTCGACGACGACCCCGCGACCGCGCTCGACGCGGTGAGCCACGACGCCACCGTGCCCGGTCTCGTCCGCGGCACCGCGGACCTGGCCGGCAAGGTCGTGTTCGTCTTCCCCGGCCAGGGCGGCCAGTGGGCGGGCATGGCCGCGGACCTCCTGGAGAGTGCGCCGGTGTTCCGGGAGCAGCTCGAACGCTGCGCCGTCGCCCTCGCCCCGCACACGGACTGGGCCCTGCTCGACGTCCTGCGCCAGGCCCCGGACGCGCCGTCGCTGGATCGCGTCGACGTCGTGCAGCCCGCGTTGTTCGCGGTGATGGTCTCCCTGGCCGCCCTCTGGCGCGCCTCGGGGATCGAACCGGACGCCGTCGTGGGGCACAGCCAGGGCGAGATCGCCGCCGCCCACGTCGCGGGCGCGCTGTCGCTGGAGGACGCCGCGCTCGTCGTCAGCCGCCGCGCGAAAGCACTGACCGCACTGTCCGGCCTCGGCGGCATGGCCTCGGTCGAGCGGCCCGCCGAAAGCCTGCGCCTGGACGACCGGCTGGCGATCGCCGCGGTCAACGGGCCGGAGTCCGTGGTGGTCGCCGGGGACACCGCCGCCCTCGACGACCTGGTCGCCGAGCTGACCGCGGCCGGGGTCAAGGCGCGACGGCTCGGCGTCGACTACGCCTCCCACTCGCCCGCGGTCGAACGCGTCCGCGACCGCGTGCTCGCCGACCTCGCCCCGATCTCGCCGCGGGCCGCGGAGATCCCGTTCCACTCCGCGGTGACCGCGACCGTGCTCACCGGCACGGAGCTCGACGCCGAGTACTGGTACGACAACCTGCGCAAACCGGTGCGGTTCGCCGACGCCCTCGCCGGGCTCCCGGCGCCGGAGCACACGTTCTTCGCCGAGATCAGCCCGCACCCCGTGCTCGTCCCCGCGGTACTGGCGGCGGTCGGCGACGACGCCGTCGTCACCGGGACGCTGCGCCGCGGCGAAAGCGGCCGGGACGCGTTCTTCGCCGCGCTCGCCCGGGTGTACGTGCGCGGCCTCCGTCCGAAGTGGACGGAACTGGCCGAGCCCGGCCGCCCCGCGTTCGCCGAGCTGCCGACCTACCCGTTCGAACGCAAGCGCTTCTGGCTGGCGCCGAAGGAAACCCGGAGCAGCGCGCACCCGGTCCTCGACGCGCCGGTCGAGCTGGCCGACACCGGTGAACTCGTCCTGACCGGCCGGCTGTCGTCGGCGGAGACGCCGTGGCTGGCCGACCACCAGGTCCTGGACGCGGTCATCCTGCCCGGCACCGCCTGGCTCGAACTCGCCCTGCACGCCGGGGCGGCCGCGCAGTGCCCGGTCGTCAAGGAGCTCACCCTCGAACGGCCGCTGGTGCTGCCGAACGACACCACCGTCGCCGTCCAGCTGCGCGTCGGCGCGCCGGACGCGGCCGGGCACCGCGACCTGCGCCTGTACGCGAAGGCCGACGGCACGAAGTGGGAGCGCCACGGCGAAGGGCTCCTCGGCCGGCAGCCGGCGGACCCCGAGCCGATCGGCGCGTGGCCGCCCGAAGGCGCGGAACTCGTTTCGCACAGCGGTCATTACGCGACGCTCGTCGAGCGCGGCCTGCGGTACGGGCCCGCGTTCCAAGGCCTGCGCGCGGTCTGGCGGTGCGGCGACGACGTGTTCGCCGAGGTGGCCTGCCCGGTCGACACGCGCGGGTTCGCCGTCCACCCGGCCCTGCTCGACGCCGCCCTGCACGCGCTCGGGTTCGGCGCCGGCGGCCCGGTGGCCGACGGGCCGATGCTGCCGTTCAGCTGGACCGAGGTGACCGCGCACGCCACGCGCCCGGCGGCGCTGCGGGTCCGCCTGCGCGGCGCGGTGGGCGGCTCGGTGCGCCTCGACGTCGCCGACGGCGAAGGCGTGCCGGTGCTCTCGGTGGGCTCCCTGGTGCTGCGCCCGGCCACCGCGCGCGGCGACGTCCCCCGCGACGCGCTGTTCCGGACCAAGTGGGTCGAGGTGCCCGCCACGGGCAACACCGCACCGGGTGGCATCGTCGCCGTCGGCCTGGACACCGGCCGGTTCCCCGCGTTCACCGACCTGAACGCCCTGCGGGCCGCCGTCACGGCCGGGCAGCCCGTACCGAGCGCGGTCCTCGTCAGCGCGTCCGGCGACTCGGTGCGGGACGCCACCCACCGCGCGCTGGCTCTTGTGCAGTGGTGGCAGGTCTTCCCGGAGTTCGCGGCCTCGAAACTGGTGTTCCTGACCTCGGGCGCGGTCGCGGCCCGGAGCGGCGACGACGTTGCGGACCTGGCCGGCGCGGCCGTGACCGGCCTGGTCCGCTCGGCCCAGACGGAAGAACCCGGCCGGTTCGTGCTGCTGGACGCCGCCGACGTCACGCCGTTGACGGTGGCCGCCGCGCTGGGCACCGGCGAGCCCGAACTCGCGTTGCGCGGGGGAGTGCTGCTCGCGCGCCGGCTGGTGCGCGCTTTCGCCCCCGCGCCCACGCCGTTCGCCGACGCCGACGACGTCGTGCTGATCACCGGCGGCACCGGCACCCTCGGCGGGCTCCTCGCCCGGCACCTGGTCACCGGGCACGGCGTGCGGCGGCTGGTGCTGGCCGGCCGGCGCGGCCGCGCGCCCGAATTGGTCGACGACCTCGCCGAGCTGGGCGCGACGGCCGCCGTCGCCGCCTGCGACGTCGCCGACCCCGGGCAGCTGCAACGGCTGCTCGACGAGCACCGGCCGACGATCATCGTGCACGCGGCCGGAACGCTGGACGACGGCGTGCTGCCGGCCATGACCCCGGCGCGCCTCGACGCGGTCCTGCGGCCGAAGGCCGACGCGGCCCTGCTGCTCCACGAACTGACAAAAGACCGGCCGCTCAAGGCGTTCGTGCTGTTCTCCTCGGCCGCCGCGACCGCGGGCAGCGCCGGCCAGGCGAACTACGCCGCCGCGAACGCCGTCCTCGACGCGCTGGCCCATCGGCGCCGCGCGCTCGGCCTGCCCGCGATCTCCCTGGCGTGGGGCCTGTGGGCGGAGCGCAGCGACCTGACCCGCCACCTCGCGCCGACGCCGGATGCCTTGTCCACCAAGGAAGCGCTCGCCCTGTTCGACGCCGCCGTGTCGCTCGGCGACCCGGTGCTGGTGCCCGCCCGGTTCACCCTGGACGGCGCCGTCGACCGGCCGCTGCTGCGGGAGCTGGTCGAGCGGCCCGACACCCCGGACGACGACCTGCGCCACCGGCTGGACCGCCTCGGCGGGCCGGACCGGGAGCGGGCGCTGGTCGACCTCGTGCTGACGACGGTCGCGGGCACCCTCGGCCACGACGGCACCGGCGACCTCCGCCCGAACGCCGGTTTCCTCGAGGTGGGCGTCGACTCGCTGGCGGCGGTCCGGATCCGCAACCGGCTGGCCGGGGTGCTGCGGCTGCGGCTGCGCGCGACGGTGACCTTCGACCACCCGAGCCCGGTGGTGCTGGCCCGGCACCTGGCCGAGCTGCTGGCCACCGGCGCGGAGGACGTCATCGACGAGGAAGGCGCGCGGATGCGCGAGTCGGTGCTGAGCACTCGCGACACCGACTGGCAGGAGACGCGCCGGTTCGTCACGTCACTGCAGGAGGTGTCGCAACCGCCCCAACCGGTCCGGCTGGCCACCGGCTCCCGGCACCCGGCGCTGGTGTGTGTGCCGGGCATCGTCGGCATGTCCGACCCGGTGCAGTTCGCGCGGCTGGCCAAGTCCTTCCAGGGCGACCGGGACGTCTGGGCGGTGCGCCACCCCGGCTACCGCCGCGCCGAGCCGTTGCCGAAGAGCCGGGACCTGCTGCTGGACCTGCACGCCGCTGGGCTGCGCGCCGAACTGGGGGACGAGCCGTTCGTGCTGGCCGGGCTGTCCGCCGGCGGCCTGGTCGCCTACCAGATCGCCCGGCGGCTGCGGGAACAGGGCAGCCCGCCCGCCGGGGTGGTGGTGCTGGACAGCTACGTCCCCAGCGAGCACCAGCGGCTGGTCCGCCTGCTGCCCGGGCTCGGCGAGGAAGCCCAGGCCCGGATGGACAACCCGAACCACGCGGTGCCCGGTGACGACGGCTGGATCACCGCGATGCTGCACTACCAGGAATTCGACTGGACACCGGAGGAACTGCCGATTCCCGTGCTGTTCGTGCGCGCGGCCGAACCGCTGGAAGGCTGGCCCGCTGATTGGGAACCCGAATGGCCCTTCGAGCACACCCTCGCCGTGGCGCCCGGCAACCATTTCACCATGCTGGAAGCCCACGCCGCGGACACCGCGGGACTGATCGACGGCTGGATGCGCAAATCCCTGGAATGACCACGGGTAAGCGCTTTCGAAGACGAGTGGTTCTACCAGAAACGCCATCGCCGGCTTTGCCTGAACGCCGGGAAAAGCCAAAATCGAGAACGCAGCCGACTCGAGGGGAATCCGCGTGCAGCGACCCGAGCGCAACGCCCGACTGGCCGGGCGGACCCTGGGCGAAAGCCTGGCCCTGCTGGCCGGCTCCACCCCGGACGCCCGTGCGAGATTCCCCACCGCCGGCGACGAGATCACCGCCACTGAGCTGGACCTGGCCGCCACCGCGGCCGCCCACGGGTTCCTCCGCGCCGGCGTCCGCCCCGGCGACGTCGTCGGCGTGCTGGTGCCCACCGCGGCCCGGTTCCTCACCACGATCTACGGGCTCTGGCGCGCCGGCGCCGCGGTCAGCGTGCTGCCGATCCAGGCCGGCTTCGCCGACGTCGCCAACACCGCGCGCCGGCTCGCCCGCATCGTGACCGCCGCGGGCATGCGCCACCTCGTGCTCGACCCCGCCCACGCCGACCTCGGCGACGCGCTCCGCGGCCTCGGCACCGGCGTCACGCTGGTGCCGCCGTCCGCGCCCAGCGGCACCGGTGACGCGCGTGCCCTGCCCACCGTCGATCCCGCGTCGCTGGCCATCGTGCAGTTCACCTCGGGCAGCACCAGCCGGCCCAAGGGCGTGATGCTGCCGCACGAGACGACCATGGCCGGGCTCCGGTCCTGCGTGATCGCGGGGGAGTTCACCGCCGGCGACGTGTTCCTGCAGTGGGTGCCGACCTTCCACGACATGGGCCTGATCGGGCTGCAGTCGCACTGGCTCAACGGCGCCGACGTGCACGTCTTCGCCCCGACGACCTTCCTGCGGCGGCCGGGCGCGGTGCTGGCGCACTTCGCCGCGCACGGCGGCACCGTGATGACCGGCCCCAACTTCTCCTACGACTACCTCGTCGACCGCGTCCCGGCGGAGGAACTGGCCACGTTGGACCTGTCCCGCTGGCGGCTGGCGTTCAACGGCGCGGAACCGGTCAGCGCGGCGACCGTGCGCCGGTTCACCGAGGCCCTGAAACCCAGCGGGGTGGCCGAATCCGTGATGTACCCGGTGTACGGCATGGCCGAGGCCACCCTGTCGATCAGCTACCCGGACCCCGGCAGCACCGCGCGCGTCCGCGCCGTGGACCGCCAGGAGCTGGGCGCCACCGGTGTCGCGCGGCCGGTCGCCGAGACGGCGCCGACGGCCAAGCCGGTCGTCTCGGTGGGCCGCGCGGTGCACGGCATCGACCTGCGGGTGGTCCGCGACAGCGGCGCGGTCGCCACCGACGGCGAGTTCGGCGAGATCCAGATCGCCGGGGACCCGGTGACCACCGGCTACTTCCGCGACCCCGGAGCGACCGCCGCCGCGTTCGACGGCCGCTGGCTGCGCACCGGGGACCTCGGCTTCCGGCTCGACGGCGAGCTGTACGTGACCGGGCGGCGCAAGGAGATGGTCGTCGTGCACGGCCAGAACTTCTTCCCCGACGACGTCGAGCGCGTCGCCCGGACCGTGCCGGGGGTCTACCGCGGCCGGTGCGTCGCCTTCTCCGACACCGACGACGAAGGCGGCGAACGGATCGGGGTGATCGTCGAGACCGGGTCGGACCCGGCCGGCGTGTGCGAGGAAGTGCGCCGCCGCGTCGCCGCCGAAGTCGACCTCGCGCGGGTGGCGATCTACCCGGTGAAACCCCGCTGGATCCCGCGCACCACCAGCGGCAAGTGGCAGCGGGTGCTCGCCGCTCGCCGCGTCACCGCCGGCGAAGCCGACGGCATGTTCCCGGAAAGCGCACACGACGGCCGAGGAGAACGGGTGTGAACAACAGGACGACATCGCGGGCCGGCGTACCCCTGCTGGCCGACGAGGAAATGCACAGCGCCAGGATCTTCGCCGACTACCAGCACGCGACGTGGGAGCTGCACCACATCCCGTGGGACTCCTTTCAAGCCGATCTGGTGAAGCCCGAGCACATCATCTTCGCCAAGGGCGCCATCATCGGCGAGTCCAACGTGGTCGCGGCGACCCACGGGCTGCTCAACGAGTTCGGCATGGACTACGACTTCTCCCAGTTCACCTGCATCTGGGGCTACCAGGAGATCCAGCACCACCTGGCCTTCCAGACCTGGCTGCAGCTGGCCGGGCACAGCATCGAGCACCGCACGATCGCGTCGATGCGGGAGGCCTACCCGCCGGGGGTCACCCGGGCGGCGACGCTCGCCACCAACGTCATCTGCGAGGTGCTCGCCACCCACGCCTACAAGTGCGTCGCCCGCAGCATGGAAGAACCGGTGCTGGCCGAGATCCTGCGCAAGGCGAGCGGCGACGAAGCCCGCCACGCCCGCGAGTTCGTGCACTACACCGCGCAGCAGCTGGCCGACCGGCCCGAGGAGCTCGTCTCGGTCTTCGAGACCCTCTACATCTACATGGGCACCACCCGCGACCTCTACCGCCACCCCGTCAGCCGCTTCAAGGGTGACCTGCCCGAGCTGGCCGGCCACGAGACGATCGACGAGATGTTCGCCTACTTCGCCGAGGTCGACGAGGACGGCACCGAGTGGGCCAAGTGCTGCGAGCAGCTGTTCAAGTACTTCTCCACGATCACCGGCTACCCGCTGACGAAGATGGCGGACGTCCGCCGCGCGATCGTCGACGAGTCGCTCAAGGCCGAGGCGGCGGTCGGATGACCGTCGCCGCGCACCAGCCGGGGGAGGAGATCGAATTCCCCTGGCACACCGAGCCTTCCTTCAACTGCTTCGGCTGCTCACCGCACAACCCGATCGGGCTCAAGCTGCGCATGCGCAGACTGTCCAATGGGGACTACGCCGCCGAGACGGTGTTCTCCGAGGACTACGCCTCCTACCCGGGGATCGTGCACGGTGGCATCGTCCAAGTGCTGCTGGACGAGGTCATGGGCGACACCCTCGCGCTGGTGCACGGCATGCTCGCGTTCTCGGTGACCCTGCGCAGCCGGATGCTGCTGCCGCTGCGCGTCGGCGTCCCGTACACGACGACCGCGCGGATCACCGGCCGCGGCCACGGGGTGCTGCACACCGAGGCCGAGATCACCGGGCCGGACGCCGAGACGCACGTCATGGCGGGCGGCACCTTCCAGCCGATCCGCTCCGAGCAGGCCCGGACCCTGATGGACCTGGACGAGGCCGCCTTCGGCCGCGTCCGGCACTACTTCGACCACGGAACAGGAGAGTCATGACCGCCGAATCCGCCACCCGCGAAGACATCGCGTCCGTCACCGCCGAGTACCTCGCCGGCGAGCTGAAGATCCCGACGGGCGAGATCGCCGCCACCGACGTGCTCCGGGACCTCCCCGGCGCCGACTCGATGAAGATGCTGCGCGTGGTGGCCAAGCTGGAGCGCCGCTGGGACGTCGAGTTCGAGGACGAGGAGATCTTCGCGGTGAAGACCGTCGACGAGCTCGTCACGCTGGTGCGGAAGGGCATCGGCGGCGACCTGGCGGAGTCATGACGGCGACGACCCCGCAGCAGGCCCGTGAGGCGACGAACAAGCACTACGAGCTGCCGCCCGAGCTGTTCGCGCTCTACCTGGACCGCCGCCTGAAGTACAGCGCCGGGCTGTACCCCGACGAGCACACCGACCTCGACACGGCGCAGACGAACAAGCTGCACTTCGTCGCGCGGCAGCTGGGCCTGAAGGGCGGGGAACGGCTGCTCGACGTCGGCTGCGGCTGGGGCAGCCTGATCCTGTTCATGGCCCAGGAGTACGGCTGCCGCACCACCGGCGTGACGCCGTCCGGCCCGCAGGCCGAGTACATCCGGGCGCGCGCGGCCGAGGCCGGCGTCGCCGAGCTGATCACCCTGGTGCCCGGCTCGTTCACCGACGTCGAGCCGGCCGGGCGCTTCGACGCCGTGACCATGCTGGGCTCGATCGTGCACATGCCGGACCGGACCGAGGTGCTGCGCAAGGTCCGCGGCCTGTTGCGGCGCAACGGATCGCTGTACGTCTCGGAGAGCTGCTTCCGCGACCACGAGACGTACCGCGAGTTCTCCCGGCGCCCGGGCACCGTGCACGTCACCGAGGACATCTTCGGGTTCGCCGACATGGTGCCCGCCTCGGTGCTGCTGGAAGCGCTCGAATCGGCGGGGTTCAGCCTCACCGGCCTCACCGACCTGACGGCGCACTACCACCGCACCATCGAGCAGTGGGAAGAGCGCGTGCACGCCGCGCGCGACCGCGTCGAGCAGGTGGCGCCCGGCATGAGCGAACCGCTGATCCGGTACCTGCAGACGGCCAACGCCGGCTGGGGGTACACCACCAAGCACTACGCCCTGACCGCGGTGAAGTCCCGGATGGGCCCCACGGAGGCGCCATGAACCAGCCCGACGCGTCCGACGGCCCGGCGGACCTGGACCCGGCCGAGATGCGCCGGCTGGCCGGGGCCGCCGTCAGCCGCGCGGGCACCCGCCAGTGGTCGGTCGACGACCTGCCCTGGGAGTCCCTGCGGCCGGAGGAACTCACCGAGACCGACTGCTCGGTGGTCCGGTTCATCACCTTCATCGAGGACCACATCCCCGGCTACCTCACCTACTTCCTCCAGGCGTTCCCGGTGTCCGGCGGCGACCAGGCCATCGAGGAGTTCTGCTTCAACCGCGAGTACTTCCGGTTCCTGATCTCCTGGGCCAACGACGAGGAGCGGCACGCGTCGGTGCTGACGCGCTACCAGATCGAGGCGGGCATCAGCGACCCCGACACCCTGATGTGGGAGCTGGCGCGGGAAGGCAGCAAGAAGTTCGCCCTGCCCTACGAGACCCCGGTGCAGGCCTTCACCTACACGCTGGTGCAGGAAAAGGCGACGCAGCTGTTCTACCAGCGGTTCAAGGCGGTCGCGACCGAGCCCGTGCTGCGCTCCCTGCTGCACCGGCTGGCCCGCGACGAGGCCCGGCACTTCGCGTTCTACAGCGAGCTCGTCACCGCCTACATCCGCCGGCACGGCCTCGCCGCGACGGTGCCCGACCTCAAGGACGTGCTCGCGACGTTCCGGATGCCGCTGGCCGACACGCTCAAGGGGTACTGGCGGTGGTCGGTGAAGATCACCGACGCCACGTCGTACGACCACACCGAGGCCTACGACGCGCTGGTCCGGCTGGTGACCGGCTTCGCGGGTGAGAGCGGCCGGGCGTCGGCGGCGGACCTGACCGGGTTCGTGCACCGCATCCGCGCGATCTGAGGGACGGGAACCAGATGACCACGCTGTTCGACCCCCGCGATCCCGCGGTGCGCACCGACCCGTACCCGGTGTACCGGCGCCTGCGCGAGACGGACCCGGTCCACCGGTCGGACTTCGGCTTCTGGGTGCTCTCCCGCTACGCCGACGTCGACGCCGTGCTGCGCGCGCCCGGGGTGTCCAGCGAGTTCTACCGGAACCCGAGCTGGGCCCAGCGCCGCGGCGGCCTGGACAGCCCGCTGGTGCGCAGCGTGCGGAGCTGGCTGCTGATGCTCGACGGGCCCGCGCACCGGCGGATCCGCGGCGTCATCGGCAAGGTCTTCACCCGCGCCGCCGTGGACCGGCTGCGCCCGCGCGTCGCCGCCGAGACGAACCGGCTGCTCGACGCCGCCGGCGAGGGCCGCACCGACCTGATCGCGAGCCTCGCGCTGCCCCTGCCGGTCACCGTGACCTGCGACCTGCTCGGCCTCCCGACGGACGACCGCGACCGGTTCCGGCGCTGGACCGAGCAGATCAGCCGGGTGATCGACCCGGCGATCACGGCCGCGGACGTCGCCGAGCTGAACCGGGCGGAAACCGAGTTCCGCGCGTACGTCACCGGAGAGCTCGACCGCCGCCGCGCCACCCCGCGTGACGACATCCTGTCGCTGCTCGCCCACACCGAGGTGGACGGCGTCCGCCTGACCGACCACGAGATCATCGCCAACGTGCTGTTCCTGTTCGTCGCCGGCCACGAGACCACGGTGAACCTGATCGGCAACGGCCTGCTCGCGCTGCTGCGCCACCCCGGGCAGCTGAAGCTGCTGCGCGAGCACCCCGAGCTGATCCCCGGCGCCATCGACGAGATCACCCGCTTCGACGCGCCCGTGCAGATCGCCTCGCGGCTGCTCGACGACCAGGTCGTGCTCGACGACGTCGCCCTGCCCGTCGGCTCGAAGGTCATGCTGCTGTTCGGCGCGGCCTGCCGTGACCCGGAGCGCTACGCGGACCCGGAACGCCTCGACGTCACCCGGACCGGGATCAAGAACCTGGCGTTCAGCGGCGGCCCGCACTACTGCCTCGGCGCGGCGCTCGGGAAGATGGAGGCCGCGACCGTGTTCCGGGCGCTGCTGGACCGCTACCGCGTGATCGAGCTGACCGGCGAGGAGCTGTGCTGGCGGCCCAACGTCAGTTTCCGCGGGCTGGAACGGCTGCCGCTGGACCTCGCGCACTGAGCCGGGCGCGAATGCGGCGATCCAGCCGGTAGGTGCCGAGCGTGGAGCCACCACGGGCGCCCTGCTCGGCGATCAGCTCCATCGTGGCCGGCACGATCTGCTCCCGCTGCGCCCGGTGGTGACCGACCGCTGGTCATCGTCGTGTACTCGCCCAAGTGCACGGCCGCGCGGCGACGCCTTCCGTCACTCGATCGAGGGAGATGACAAAAGCGACCTGTCCGGCGGCGCGACGGCTGCGAACAAGGGGCATACCCGGGAACGAGCCGGGTGAAGTTCTCCGCCGATCGGCCAATCCGATCCGGCGGGAGCGCCGAACCACCGCCAGTACCCTGGGCAGATCCACAGTGGACTGTCTCCGCCGCCGCAATCCGTGGAGTGATTTCGCATGAGCAAGCTTCGTATCGCCGGTATCGGCCTGACCGCGGTCGCCGCGCTGGCCCTGACCGCGTGCAGCAGCAACGACACCGCCTCTTCGGGCTCGGCGAGCAGCAGCGCGTCCGCGCCGGCCCCGATGTCCTCCTCGGCCGCCGCGCCGGCCGGTGGTGCCACCGACGGCGTGACCACCAACGCCGACGTCTTCGGCCCCGCCTGCTCGCAGCTGCCCCAGGGCTCTTCGCCCGGTTCGCTGGACTCGATGGGCCCGCAGCCCGTCGCCTCGGCCGCGTCGACGAACCCGCTGCTGACCAAGCTCGTTGCGGCCGTCAAGGCCACCAACCTGGTCGACACCCTCAACAGCGCCCCCGCCATCACGGTGTTCGCGCCGGCCGACCCGGCCTTCGCCGCGTTGGGTGACGCGAAGTTCAACGAACTCGCCGGGAAGCCGGCCGAGCTGTCGCCGATCCTGCAGTACCACGTCGTCGGCAAGCGTTACGACGCCAAGGGCCTTGCGTCCGCCGGCACGCTCGACTCGCTGAACGCCGCGGGTGGGCCGCTGAAGATCGAGGGCACCGGGGACAACATGACCGTCAACGGCGCGAAGATCCTGTGCGGCAACATCCCCACCAAGAACGCCACCGTCTTCGTGATCGACAAGGTGCTGACCCCGGGCACCAACAAGTAACACCGGATCTCCCGGGCCACCTCACCCCTCCCGCGCGGGTGGTCCGGTGACAGCAGGCCGCCGCGGCTCCGCCAACTCGGAGCCGCGGCGGTCGCGTCGCATCCACGAGGTGACGCGCCCTCGTGGTCTCCGGCCTGGCGGCGGGTTGCAGGAGATCCGCCGCCGGGGGACGCCGAAGCGGCGGCGTTCCGCCGGTCGCCGGCTCTGCCGGTTCACTCCAGGGCAGGGCCGGCGGCCGGCCCTCGGTCTCGCCGGCCGTGAAGTGCTTTCCGGCAACGGAAACGAAGGCCACCTCGGGACGCGCCCGAGGTGGCCTTCTGAATCATCTCCTACTGCTCGGTGGAGAGCTGGAACTCGACGCCGCCGAGGTCGTCCTTGCCGTCGGACTGCGACATCCGGAACACGAACTCACCGCCGGCCGCCGCGTCGGTCGCGGTGAACGTCACCGCGGTTTCGAGGCGTTCCTTCGGCTCGATCACCAGGCCCTGCAGCGTCGCCTGCCGCGGGTCGACGATCTCGACCTGCGTGTCCCCGACCGGCCGGACACCGACGCCCTTCTGGCCGCTCTGGCGCCAGCGCTCGGCGAGCACCTTGCCGAGGTCGACGACGACCGTGCCGGGCCCGCCCGCGAACGGCTTGCCGGGCTGGGTGAAGACCAGGTCCGTGGTCAGCCGGTCGGCGACCGGGTTGCCCAGGGTGAACGGGTGGGTGGTGCCCACGCCGGGCTTGAGCTTGATCGTGTCGACGTTGTGCCACGCGATGTTGTTGTTGTTCCGCGTGTTGGTGAGCGTGTTCGACCCGGGCAGCTCGGGGGAGGTCATCGGGTCGGTCGCGGAGATCCACCGGGCCAGCAGGCAGAAGTGGCCGGGACCGGGGACGCCGGCCCACAGGACCGGGACCTGCACGGACCCCGGGGCCACGGTCACCGTCGCCGAGGAGCCGACCGGGACCCAGTCCGTCGGCCACAGGGCCGCGCCGCCCTGCGCGGTGTAGGAGACCTCCACGTGGCCGGTCGACGCGCCGGAGCCGTACGGGCCCGGGTTGTTGAGCGTGACCACGACGTAGTTCGTCGCGCCGACGACCGGGTTGATCGAGGCGCACGGCGGCAGCGACGCGCACACCTTGATGTCCGGGCTCGTCCAGATCGGGTTCAGCGCGTGCGGCGCGACGCCCGTGTCCGCGGCGGCGTCCTTGATGAACACGTCGGTCTTGCGGCAGTTCTTCAGCGCGTCGAGGATCGCGGTCCCCGCGCCCGCGCCGCTGGCGGGCGTCGCGGCGTAGGTGCCGCCGGTCGTGGTGGCGTAGTCCTGCATGATCGTCGGGATGACCGGGTAGGCCGTGCTCGTCTGCACGTAGACCGACGAGATCTTGATGCCCTTGGTCGCCGCCTGGACCGCCCGGAGGTGGGCGTTCGCCTGGTCGGCCGCCGCGAAGGCGTCGTCGAAGCCGCCGGGGCGGGCGTCGGTCACCAGGATGACCATCTTCGTCGCGTTGCTGCGCCAGACGCCGGCGAAGTTGCCGACCTGCGGCCGCCCGGTGGCGGGCAGGTTGTTGACGGCCGTGTTGACCGCCTCGTCGGAGGCTTCGGGTTCGTTGTTCCCGCCGGTCGCGGTCAGGGCGTTGATCTGCGGGGTGACCGTGGCCAGGTTGAGCGCGGTGAGGTCGCTGTGCACGGTGATGTTGTCCTTGAACGTCACCAGGCCCAGCTTGTAGTCGTTGCCGGAGTTGGTCTGCACCGCGGTGGCGATGTTGCCCAGCTCGTTCTTGATGTTGGTCAGGGCCGGGCCCATGCTGCCGGTGTCGTCGATGACGAAGGTGACGTCGAGCGGCCCGCACGGCGAAGTGGGGGCCGGGGCCACGGCCGGGGTGGCGGCGGCGGTGAACACGGGCAGGAACGTGGCCGCGACGGCGACCGCGAGCGCGGCGGCGAACGGTCTGCGGCGCCGGTGGCGCAGAGTGGTGCTCATCGGGGTTTCCTCACGGGAGTGGGGGCTGGACTGCCACCGAGCGTCGCCCCGCGTGGTTGTGAACCGGTTGTCGCTCGCGCGCAGATCAGCTGGTTGGCTGTTTTCGCACCGCATCCGCGTGGTTACGCTCGCTGAGCCGTTTCGGCGCGGGAAGGAGCTGGGGGGTGTCCCAACCCGGGGAACTGCGCGTGCTGGGCCCGGTCGAAGCCGTGGGCCCGGCCGGGCTCGCGACGCTGCACGGAACCCGGCAGCGGGTCGTGCTCGGGGTGCTGGCGCTGCACGCGGGCACGGTGCTGCCGATCCCGCGGCTCGTCGACGTCCTGTGGGGCGAGGACCCGCCGCGCACGGCCGTCAAGACGCTGCACAGCCACGTCGCGCGCCTGCGCCAGGCCCTGGACGTCTGCGGCTTCCCGGCCGTCCTGGTCACCCGCGGGCCGGGCTACCTGCTCACCGTCCCGCCCGCGACGGTCGACGCGCACCGGTTCGAGCAGCAGGTGCGCGCGGCCGCGGCGGACCTCGCGGCGGGCGCCGTCGAGCGGGCGGCGACGACTCTGCGGGCCGCCGTGACGCTCTGGCGCGGGGACGCCTTCGCCGACGCGGCGCTGTCCGGCTGGGGCCTGCGCGAAGTGGACCGCCTGCACGAGCTGCGGCTCTCGGCGGTGGAGGACCTCTGGGACGCCGAGCTGCGGCTGGGCCACCACGAGGACGCGGTCCGCGAGCTGCCGCGGCTGCTCGCCGCGGCCCCGACGCGGGAACGGCTGACCGGGCTGCACATGCTCGCGCTGTACCGCTGCGGGCGGCACACGGACGCGCTCGACGCCTTCCAGCGGCTGCGGCGGCGGCTCGCCGACGAGTTCGGCGTCGACCCCGGTCCCGAGCTGCTCACCCTGCACACGGCGATCCTGCGCCGGGACCACGAGCTGGAGCCGCGGGCCGCCGCGGCCGGGCCGTCGCAGCTGCCCGCGGGCGTCGGCCACTTCACCGGCCGTGGTGACGAACTCGCGTCGCTGGACGCGGCCATCGAGGACGGCGATCGCCCGGTCGTGGTGATCTCGGGCGCCGCGGGCATGGGGAAGACCGCCCTGGCGCTGCACTGGGCGCACCGCGTCGCGGCCCGCTTCCCGGACGGGCAGCTGTTCCTCGACCTGCGCGGCCAGGACGCGGCCGAGGCGATGCCGGGGTCCCGGGCGCTCGCGCACCTGCTGCGCGGCCTGGACGTGCCGGAGGAGAACATCCCCGGCGACCCGGCCGAGCGCGCCGCGCTGTACCGCTCGCTGCTGCACGGGCGCCGGTGCCTGGTCGTGGTGGACAACGCCCGCGGCCTCGACGACGTCCTCCCGCTGATCCCCGGCACCGGCCCGGCCCTGCTGGTGATCACCAGTCGGCAGACCCTCGCCGCGCTGAGCACCCGCCACGCGGTGCACCCGGTCGCCTTGGACGCCTTCGCGCACGCCGAATCCCTCGCGTTGCTGAACCGCGTCCTCGGTTCCGACCGGGTGAAGCGCGAGCCGGGGCCGGCCGCCCGGGTCGCGCGGCTGTGCGGCGGGATGCCGCTGGCGCTGCGCATCGCGGCCGCCCGGCTGGTGGGCACGCCGAAGCGGCCGCTGGCCGAGCTCGCCGCCGAGCTGGCCGGGGCCGGCCGCCTCGACACCCTTGCGGTGGAAGGGGATTCACGCACGGTCCGCGCCGTGCTCGCCACCGCGTACCTCCCGCTCGGCGACGCGCAGGCCCGGCTGTTCCGCCGGGTCGCGCTGAGCCCGGGCGCCACGTTCACCACCGCGCTCGGGGCGGCGTTGTGCGGGATGACGGCCGGCGACGGCGACCGCGCGACCGCCGGGCTCGCGACCGCGCACCTCGTCACGGCCGCGGGGGAGGACCGCTTCCGCTTCCACGACCTGATCCGCGAGTTCGCCCGGCAGTGCGCGCGGGCCGACGAACCCGCGTCCGCCCGGGCGGAAACCGGCGACCGGCTCGTCGACTGGTACCTGCTGGCCGCGGCCGCCGCGAACCGGGCGCTCGACCCGAACCGCGACCTCGTGACGCCGGTGCCGCGCTACGCCGCGCCCGCGGCCGCCGTCGGCGCCGACCGGCACGCCGCGCTGGCCTTCCTCACCGCCGAGCGCGACAACCTGCTGCCCGTGGTGCGGTTCGCCCGCGAGCACGGCCGCCCGGAAGCCGCCTGGCAGCTCACGTACCTGCTGACCAGCTTCTACGACACCGCCGGCCACTGGCACACCCGCGTCGAGCTGTGCCGCCAGGGCGCGGCCGCCGCGACCGAGATCGGCGACCCGCTGGCCGAAGCCGAGATGCTGCGGGCACTGGGCGTCGCGTACTTCATGACCCGGCGGCTGCAGGAGGCGCTCGACACCAACGCGGCCGCGCTGCGGACGGCCCGGGCCGCCGGCGACGTCCAGGGTGAGGGGCACATCCACAACAACACCGCCAACGCCTACGCGGAACTGCGCCGCTTCGAGGAGGCCATCGCCTCGCACCGGCTCGCGGTCGCGCGCAACGCCGAGGCGGGCAACGACCTCGGCCACGCGCTGTCCCAGCGCAACCTCGGCCACACCTACGTCCGGATGGGCCGCGCGCGGGAGAGCCTCGACCCGCTGACGGAGGCGCTGGCGACGTTCCGCGACCTCGGCAACGCGCGTCTGGAGGCCGCCACGCTCGACACGCTGGGCGAGGCGCACCTGCAGCGTGGCGACCACGCGGCGGCGCTCGCCCACCTCGGCGAGGCGATCGCGGTGAGCCGGGCGATCGGCGACCGCTGGCTCGAATGGGAGTCGCTGCTCGACGCCGGCCGCGCCCACCTCGGCCAGGGCGACTTCGCCGTCGCGCTGGCGCACTTCGGGCAGGCGCTGGACCTCAGCCGCGACGTCGGCGACCGCCACGGGGAGGCGTCGGCGCTCGAACACCTGGCCCGTGCCCGGCTGGGCGCGGGCGACCTGGCCGCCGCGCGGGAGCACCTGGAACGCGGGCTGGCGCTGCGGGCCACGGTGCCCGACGGTTACGAACAGGCGCACCTGCACCGCGACCTCGGCGAACTGGAGGCCCGGCTCGGCCGCCCGGCCGACGCGGCCCGGCAGTGGGCCACGGCCGCCGCGTTGTACACCCAGGCCAACGCGACGGCCGAAGCCCGTGAGGTGGCTAACCGCCGGGCTTGATCGTCACCTCCGTCCGCGCGTTGCCGAGCGTGCCGGCCGAGGGGGAGAACAGCTCCAGCACGAAGCGGGACTCGCTCTGGGTGTCCAGCAACTTGACGACGGCGTCGCCCCCGCTCGCACCGACCGGGATGGTGAGGGTCGCGTCCTTCACCGGCACGTACGCCGGGACGCCGTCGCCGACCGGCAGGGTGCGGTAGTGCACGGTCACCGGCGCCCGCACCGGGGTGCTGACGTGCACGCCGATCGCGCAGACCTTCCAGCAGATCTTCCCGCCGTCGGTCGAGACGACCACGAGCGGCCCGCCGGCGCCGTCGTCGTCGAGCACCCCACCCGCGGCGAGGTCGTCGGCCAGGGTCACGCCCACGGGGTCGTAGAGGCGCAGCAGGAAGGGCTCGTTCGGCTCCGGGACGGCGTCCTTGACCACCTGGACGGAGACGGTCCGCGAGCTGGCCTCGCCGGTCCAGGTCAGCCGCCCGTTCACCGGGACGTAGTCGGCGGGGCTGGTCGCGCCGGGGGAGCCGTCCTCGGTCTTGTAGGAGACCGTGCCGGTGGGCGCGCAGCCCGCGGCCGAGGAGACGGACACGGTGAAGCTGAAGGTGGTGTAGCCGGGATTCAGGTCGGGAGTGCCCTCGTAGAGCGTCCGGTCGGCCACCGACACCGCCGCGGGACCACACCCCTGGGCGGCGTCCACGGCCGGCACGGGCATCAGGCCGAGCAGGAGCACGACCGCCGCGAGCACCGCTGATCTCATGCGAGCCACCCCTTGGGTCCGGGCGCACGGGAGCAGCGCGCCGCCGGGATATGGCGTACCGCACCCCGGTTGTGGCCGGGTTGTGACAGCCGTGTGCGGTGTGGCGGGTCGCGCGGCGTCGGCCCGCTGGAAGCGGAAAGCCGAAAGGGCTCGGACCGCCATCACCGCCGCCTTCGAGAGCCGGGATCAGCACCTGGCCGGCGAGTGGTGCGGGTTCGAGGAGTCGACGAGGCTCGGCGAGGGAGTGGAACGGCTTGGTCCCTCGCCCGGCCGGATCATCCAGCGGTGGCCGGCGAAACGGCAGTTCGTCGCCGCCCTGCAAGCATGCGGATCCGCGGCGTTTCCCTCGGTCGATGTCCACGTGGTCGTCATGGATGCCCCGGACGCGGGCTGGATCCGGGTCCGGGCCGACCTCGTGGCGGGCGACCTCGCGCGCGCCGTGGGGGAGTGGATGACCGACGGGTTCATCGCGTTCGACCCCGAGGTGGATTCGCTGCTGAGCGTCGATGTCGAAGAGAAGGGCGGCAAGTCCTTCATCGAAACGACGCTCATCGGTGCCGGGTTCGGTGAACTGCGTGCGGGTCTCGGGAAACGCGGGCCGTCGCCGCTGGCCGTCGTGGACCAGGGGTGCCGGCCGTGAGTGGTGTTCCCCGCCACCGGTGCGGGGAACACCACTCCCGGGTCACGTCAGCTCATGGCGACCGCGTTCTTCGCGCGGACCGTCGTCGACGCCAGCAGCTGGTTGTCCTCCGGGCGGGCGTCGCCGGAGTAGACGTTCTCGATGGTCGCCACCACCTTGAACGACGTCCGGCCCGCCGCCACGTCCGCCGCCGTGTACGTGTAGGCGAAGGGGAAGACCACCTTGCGGCCCGCGGCCGCCGGTACCCACTGCTTGAGGTGGCCGATCTCCTGGTTGTAGCCCTGCTCGTCCAGCCGGTACAGGGTGACCGTCACCGTCTCGTCGTGGCGGGTGTTCGCGACCGACACCTTGATCGGCTTGGTCTGGTCCACCCGCGCGGTCGCCGGCACGGTGAAGTCCGACAGCGCCACGTCGTGCGTGTCGACCGTCAGCGTGTCGAAGCCGGTCCCGGTCCGGCCGTCGGCGGTCGTGCCGGTCACCTCGACCCGGTAGTCGCCGTCCGCGGCGTACCGGTGCCGGATGTCGGCGCCGGTGATGGGGGCCGAGCCGCCGTCGCCGAAGCGCACCTCGCCGCTGACGAAGGGCCGGCCGAGGCTGTCACCCGAGTACGGCGCCAGCGTGACATCCGTGTACACCGACGGGTTGTTGGGGTAGAAGTTCAGGAACGGCGCCAGCGGCGGCGCCGTCTCGAGCCGGATGTCGAACAGGGACGCGGCATCGACGTCGTCGGCGACGCGGATCTGGTACGTCTCCCCGGCGACCGCGGTGAACACGGCGGCCCGGCGGTCACCGGAGGCCACGCAGTCCACTTCGGACAGTGAGTCCGCCGACGTGCCCCGGTACACCGTGATGCCCGGGCCCCAGTCGAACATCGCCAGCGCGCTGACCGACCGCGTCCGGTCCGGGGTGAACCGGAACCACACGGACCGGTCCGCGTCCGGGTCGCAGCTCGGCGCGACCTCGCCGGGCTCGGCCGAGGCCACGGTCAGGTCGCCGGAGTACTCCCCGGGCACGGCGGCCGTCGCGGCCGCCGCGAAGTCGTCGTTCTGCGCCGGCGGCACGGTGGTGAAGCCCACCGTCAGGTCGCTCTGGTTGTACTGCTGGGCCAGCATGACGTGGTAGGTCGTGCCGGCGGTCGCGTGGAACGTCGCGGTCCCCGGGTAGCTCCACGTCGCGCAGGCGCCCGGCACCTGCGTCAGTGCGCCGCGGTCACCGGTGTAGACCGCGACGAACGGCCGGGCGGAGCCGGTGCTGGACGGCGTCACGCGGACCAACGCGTCCGCGGCCGCGGTGTAGTCGTACCAGACGGTCCACGTCGTGTAGGTGCCGCACGGCGTCGGGTCGTCGGCCGCCTTGGTCGATTCGGTGACGTCCTGGCTCGCCGTGAACGGCAGGGCGGTGACGGCGGTGGCGGAGCCGAAGTCGTCGTTGGACGGCGGGGCCGCGTGGGCGACCCCGGGCGCCAGCAGCACGGCCGTGAGGGCCGCGACACCGGCGAGCAGTGGACGGGCGGACAGCTTCATCTTGTTCCCCCTGGAAGTGGTCAGACGGCGACGATGCGCGAGGCGGGCGGCTTGACGGTCGTGGCGATGGAGATCGCCTCGTTGTCCGCCGGGACGGCGTCGGTCACCGGGTACTGCAGCTGGACCTCGGCGCGGAACGCGACCTTCCCGGCGAGCGTGTCGTCGGGGGTGAAGGTGTAGGCGAACGGGAACCGGACCTTGCCGGTGGCCCGCGCGGGCACCTGCAGCGTCAGCCGGCCGACCTCGGCCCAGTAGTCCGTGGTCCGCTTGGACAGCACGACGGTCACCGACTCGGCGTACCGCGTGTTGCTCACGTCCACCGAGATCGGCTTGCTGACGCCCTGCCGCGCCGACGCCGGGGTGGTGAACTTCGCGATCCCGACGTCGTGCGTGGTCACCGTGACCGGCTGGGTCACCGTCGCGGTGCGCCCGTCCGGGGACGTCGCGTGGAGCGTGACGGAGTAGACGCCGTCGGCCGCATAGCGGTGGTACACCGTCTCCGTGCCGAGCGGGGCCGTCGCGCCGTCGCCGAAGTCCCACGTCCCGCTCAGCGGCAGGTCGATCGAGTTCCACGACGACGCGGAGAAGCCGGCGTTGTCGAACACCGTCGGGGTCGACGGGTACACGGACACGTCCGGCTGGAGCGGCGGCGCCTCGTCGACGACCAGCTGGACCGGCCCGTAGCCGCGGTGCGCCCCGGTGACGCGCAGGAAGTAGCCGGTGCCGGGACTCGTGCGGAACACGGCCGTGCCGCTGCCACTCCGCCGGCAGGTGACCTGCGTCAGGTCCGGCAGCGAATTCCCGGCGTACACGGTGACGGCGGCTTCGGACCCTTCGACCCGCGCGGTGACCGAGCGCGCCGTGTCCGAGGCCGGGTAGGAGTACCAGACCGACGGGATGCCCTCGTCCTCCACGCAGCTCGAGTCCGGCTCGCCGGCCTGGGCCGTAGCGGTCGAGAGGTCCGCCTGCCGGGTGAACGGCAGGGCGGTGACCGGCTCGGCGGCCGCGAACGCGTCGTTGGCCGCCGGCGCGACCGCGTCGAGCGCGAACGACAGCGCGCCACCGGGCGCGTCGAGGCCGCCGACCAGGAAGGAGTAGGTCGTCCCGGCCGTCACCTGGAGCGTGATGGCCGGATCGGTCCCGTAGTCGCAGGCGTCGGCCACGCTCTGCAGCCGGCCGCGCGGGCCGGTGTTCGCGGACAGGATCGTCCGGTGGTCGCTGCCGGCCGTCGTGGCGCGCAGCAGCCCGTCCTGGGTCGCGGTGTAGCTGAACCAGACCGACCCGGCCGCGGCGTACCCCGAGCACCAGCCCGGGTCGTCGCTCGTCTTGGTGGCCGCGCTGGTGTCCTCCTGCGTGGTGAACGGCAGGGAGGTGACGGCCACCGCGGCGTCGAAGTCGTCGTTGGCCGGCGGTGCCGCCGCGTGCGCGACGCCCGGGGCCACCACGGCCACCGCCGCGATCAGCACCCCGACCACGGCGACACGGCCGCGTGATCGCAATGAATACAGCACGAAGTGCTCCCCCTCGTGAAACGCCCCCGCCCCCATGACGAAGATCCCCTGCCGGACGTATCGACGGCACCCCGTCCGACGTGACCGACTTCGCGGGAATTACTCCGGATGCCGTAACGGCGCGGCCCCGCCGTTCGCGGGGCGGTGTATTTTCCCCGGCCCTTCCGGCATCCGATCGGTACCACAGCCGATGGGGAAGGAACGATCATGCCGGAACACGGGATCTACCACGCCAGGGCCGACGCCGAGCGCGCGTTGCTGCTGGCCGGGACCACGTCGCCGTTCACCGTCACCGTCCGGTTCGCCGGTGGGCTGACGCCGTCGCAGGTGGACGCCTTCGCCGCGGCCGCGGACCGGTGGGCCAAGGTGATCGTCGGCGACCTGCCGCCGGTGGTGGTCGACGGCGAGGCGATCGACGACGTGCTGATCATCGCCAAGGGCGCCGACATCGACGGCGCCGGCCACATCCTCGGTCAGGCGCACATCACCCACGTGCGGCCGGCCGGTCCGGAGCCCTCGGCGTTGCTGCCGGCCCGCGGCGAGATGACCTTCGACAAGGTCGACCTGGCCAAGATGGAGGCCGAGGGCATCCTCGGCGACGTGATCACCCACGAGATGGGCCACGTCATCGGCGTCGGCTCGCTCTGGGCGGCCAAGGGCCTGCTGGTCGGCAAGGGCACCACCGACCCCACGTTCTCCGGGCCCGGTGCGATGGCCGAGTACCACAAGCTGCGCGGCGGCTCGGGCGACCCGGTACGGGTGCCGGTGGAGAACACCGGCGGGCCCGGCACCGCGGACGTCCACTGGCGGGACGAGACCTTCGGCGACGAGCTGATGACCGGCTTCGTCAACCCGGCGCCGAACCCGCTGAGCCGGGTCACCGTCGCCGCCCTCGGCGACCTCGGCTACCAGGTCGACGTCGACGCGGCCGACGGCTACGAGCTACCCGTGACCGTCGCACCAGCGGCCCGCTTCGCGGTGCACGCGTTCGCGGTGACGCCGGTGCCGGCCGAGCTGCCGCGGACCGCGCTGCAGGCCTGAAGTCCACAGTGGCCGGTTCCCGCACCCGGGAACCGGCCACTGCTTCAACAGCTCGAATACATCTTCAGGTGGGCGATGTCTTTCCACAGCTCGGTTTCGAAGCTCGCCCAGGCGCGGAACCGGTAGCGTTCCGCGCTGCTCGGCATGTTCTGCACGAACTTGCGCCAGTCGCCGCCGATCGGGTGCTCGGTGGCCAGCGAGCCCAGAACGGCCCAGTCGGCGTCCAGCAGGTCGACGTGCCAGATCACCCACGCGTCGTCGTCGTCCCCGCTCGTGACGGTGCCGTCGAAGGTGGCGGTGCCGTTGGGGAACAGGGTCCACTTGGCCCCGTCGAACATCGTGCAGTCGCCCTTCTTGATCAACCCCCAGGTGAACTCCCACGGTGTCCAGCCGGTAAGCCGTTCCGCGGCGGCGTTCGCCGCCTCCACGATGGTCGAGGGATCCATGACACTGCCTTCCGCTCGATTCACTGCTGCCGCTGGACAGAGGCGCGGAACACGACCTTGATACGCGTCACCGGCCCCGCGTGGCGGGCACCGCCAGGGCCAGGGCCAGGTTCTCGTCGAGGAACATCAGCCCGCGCGCCGCGAACTCGCGGAACACGGCCTCGACCTCGGCGACCGGCGCGGTGAGACCGAGCTCGCGGTGCACGGCCGCGGCGGTGCGCGGGCGGTCGACGCAGGCGAGGTAGATGCCGGCGAGCGCGTCGTGGAAGGTGTGGGTGCCGGCGCGGTCCGGCCGGCCGTCGTAGATCTGCAGGAAGCCGGGGGAGGTGCGGTAGACGAGGACCGGCCGCCGGTCCGCCTGCCACGCCGCCGTCCACGCCGACACCGCGTTCCCCAGCGGGGCGTAGACGTCCGCGTCGAGCGCGGCTTCCGTTTCGTAGTCGAAGAAGTAGGCGACCCGGTCGAGGTCCACTGTGGCCGGGTAGACGTGCCGGTAGCTGGGCTCGGGCTCGCGCCGCCGCAGCGGGAACCGGGCCGGCTGGGTGAACAGCGGGCTGAACCGCTCCAGCCAGACCCGGTCCGCGCCGGCCGGCGGCTGGAGGTGGACCAGGTCCGGGACGACCGCCGCCTGTGCGGCGTACGCCTCGGCCGTCTCGCCCGGGAACCCCCAGAGGATGTTCCAGCCGACGGTGATCCCGTAGTAGCCGGCCCAGCGCAGCAGGTTGACGTTCTGCGCGGCCCGGACGCCCTTGTCCATCAGCCGCAGCACTTCCGAGCTCAGCGACTCCAGGCCCGGCTGCAGCCGGGTGACGCCCGCCGCGGCGAGGACCTTCAGCTGCGCCCGGGTCAGGTTCGCCTTGACCTCGTAGAAGATCTCGTAGTCCCGGGCCCCCTCGGTCATCGCCGGGAACAGCTCCTTGAGGTAGCCGGGCTCGAGGATGTTGTCGACCGCGTCGAACCGGAAGGTGCGGTACCGCCGGGCCTGCCGGTCGAGCTCGGCGAGCACCCGGGACGGCGACTTGGCGCGGAACCGCATGGTGGTCCCGTTGAGCCCGCAGAACGTGCAGTGGTGCTTGGCGCCCCACCAGCAGCCCCGGGCGGATTCGAACGGGATCGTGACGTGCTCGGTGGGCAACCCGAGCCGTGCCGCCCGGGCGAAGTACTCGCCGTAGTCCGGCACCGGCAGGTCGTCGAGCCGGCTGTGCGGCGCCTCGGGCGGGGTCGCGACGACGTCGTTCCCGGCGCGCCGGGCGACGCCGGGAACCGCGCCGGGGTCGGTGCCGTCCGCGAGCGCGGCCAGCAGCCGCGGGAACGCGACGTCGCCCTCGCCGAGGACGGCGAAGTCGACGCAGTCCACCGACCGCACCAGCTCCCGGCCCATGTCGCCCTCGAAGTTGGCGCCGCCGAACACGGTGACGATGCCGGGGTGCCGCTCCTTCAGCCGCCGTGCGAGCGCGAACGACGCCGTGTTCTGCTGGAACGTCGAGCTGAAGCAGACCACCCGGACCCCGGCGAACTCCCCGGCGACGGCGTCGAGGTACGCGGGCACGTCGTGCTCGCGCGTGCTCAGCAGCCGGGCCGCCGCGGACTCCGCCGGTCCGTCCAAGTAGGACAGTTCGGTGCCGAGCTCGGCGAGCAGCTTCCCGTCCGGATCCGGCGCGGCGTCGCCGAACGCCTCGACCGAGAACAGCCAGTCGCCGAGCTGCCGGCCCCGGTGCTCGGCCAGGGATCGGTAGTAGTCCAGGCCGATCCGCACGGCGAAGTCGAGGTTCAGGTGCAGGGTCCGCACCGGGAGCCCGTGCTGGTCCGCGATCGCCTTGAGCAGCCCGAGCTGGATGGACGGCCGCTCCACCTCCAGGAACGGCATAGACACGAGAACGGCCGGCACTGCGGTCATGGTCTGGCTCCCCCTGCGAATGGCTGTGGTCGATGAATTCAGGGTCTGATGATGCTTCTGATCATCAGAGGGAGCATGTCACCGAGCGCAATGGCGCCGGACGCGAAGTCGATGACCACCGAGGCCTGGTGCGCGCTGAAAGACTCTGCGAACCCGGAGATGAGCGGCTTCTCGTCTTTGGTCGAGTTCCAGGCGAGCCACAAGATGCTGTCCAGCAACTTCTGCTGCTGGTCAGACAGTTCCTGCTTGAATACTTCGAGTCTGACAAAGAGATCCTTCACTTCATTTTCGAATTCTTTGGAGTCCTCGGCGCTGGTTTCGGACATGAATTCCTCCTGAGTGAATCATCCACTGTGTACTTCGGACAGTCGTATGCGCACTTCGTCCGCGTCGGGATGGGCGAGGTGCGTGAGGATGTCGTGGGCTCGCTGCCAACCGGCTCGGGCGGACTCGGTGTCGCCGAGTTCGCGGTGGAGGCTCGCGATGTCGATGTGCAACCGCGCCTCGACCATGAGGCTTCCGTTGCGGTGCACGAGGTCCAGGGCCGTCTCGTAGCAGGTGAGCGCGCGGGCGTGGTCGCCGAGCTGCTTGTGGGCGTAACCGAGGCTGTGCCAGCTCTGCGCCGCGCCCATGTGGTCGGCGAGTTGCGTCTGCAGGTCGACCGCTTGGCGGCAGTAGTCGATGGCCACTGCGTGGTCGCCGAGCAGGGTGTGGAACCAGCCGACCGCGTTGAGCGCCGTCGCCTGCCCGGCCCGGTGCTCGGCCGCGCGGAACAGGTCCAGGGCCTGCTCGGCGTGCGCGAGCGCGTCGGCGACGGCGCCCTGCCGGTCGAGCAGCCAGGCGAACTGGCGGTGCGCGTACGCCTGCCCGACGACGTCGCCGGCGGCGCGGGACAAGGTCAGCGCGGCTTCGAGATCGTCGTGGGCCTCGGTGTGCCGGCCGAACCGGACGTGCGTGCCCGCCAGGTGCAGGTGGCCGAAGGCCTGCTTGCGCTCGTCGCCGAGCCGGTGCGCGGCGGCCGCCGCCACCGTGAGCACGTCGCGTTCGTCGTGCCAATGCCCTTGCATGGAAAGGAAACGCTGCAGCGACCGGGCGAGGTCCCAGACGCGGGTGTCGAACGCGGCGCCCGCGTGGACGGCCAGCAGCAGCACGCGGTGCTCGGCCTCGAACCACGCGAGGGCCTGCCGGTGGTCGGTGATCCGGTCGGACTCGGCCCCGGCCGGGAGCGGGGTCAGGGCCGGCGGCACTTCGAGCCGCGGGTCGAGGAAACCGTCGGCGTGGAAGGCCGTGTGGGCGTAGTGGCCCAGCACGCGGTGGACGGCCGTCTCGCGCTCGGCGGGGGACTCCACCTCGTGCACGAGCTCGGTGGCGTAGGCGCGCAGCAGGTCGTGCACGGTGTAGCGGCCGGGGGCGTGCTCGGTGATCAGGTGCGCGTGCGTGAGCTCGGACAGGATCGGGCGCGCCTTGCCGGCCGGGACACCGGCCAGGCTCGCCGCCGCGCGGAGGCCGACGTCCGGCCCGGGGTGCAGCCCGAAGAGCCGGAACAGCCGGGCGGCGGCCGGATCGAGGCGCAGGTACGACCAGGAGAACACGGCTCGGGCGTCGGTCGCCGGGTCGGTGCCGGAGAACTCGTCGAGGAACCCGCGCGCGTCCCGCAGCTGCCCGGCCAGCGCGGCCAGGCTGAAGCCGGGGTGCGTCGCTGCGCGGGCCGCGGCCACCGCCAGGGCCAGCGGGAGCCGTGCGCACAGGCCGATGATCTCCTCGACGGCCGCGGGTTCGGCGGTGATCCGGCCGGCGCCGAGCCGGCCGCTCAGCAGCGCCCGGGCCTCGGTGTCGTCGAGCAGGTCGACGGTGACGGGGTGCGCGCCCGCGACGACCAGGCCGGCGAGGCGGTCCCGGCTGGTCACGACCACCACGCAGCCCGGCGCGCCGGGCAGCAGCAGCCGGACCTGCTCGGCGTCGCGGGCGTTGTCCAGCACGACCAGGACGCGCCGGTTCGCCAGCAGGCTCCGGTACAGGCCGACCTGGGCCTCGACGGTCGTGGGGATCCGGCCGCCCGGCACGTCGAGCGCTTCGAGGAACCCGCGCAGCGCACCGGCCGGGTCGACCGGTGCGCCGGTCGGGTCGAAGCCGCGCAGGTTCACGTACAGCTGGCCGTCGGGGAACCGCGGCGCGACCGTGTGGGCCCAGTGGACGGCCAGCACCGTCTTGCCCACCCCGGCGGTGCCCGACAGGACGACGATCCGGGTGGCCGGCACCTGCTCGTCGCACACGTCGTCGAGCCGGCGCAGCGCGCTCTCGCGGCCCGCGAACCCGGGGGTGTCCGGGGGTAGCTGGGCCGGGGTGGTCGCCGGCGTGGCCCGCGGCGCGGCCGGCAGTTCGTCCCGCAGGATCGCGCGGTGCAGCGCGCGCAGTTCGGGGCCGGGATCGGCACCGAGCGCGTCGGCGAGCCGCTGCCGGACCGCGGCGTACCGGTCGAGGGCCTCGGCCTGGCGCCCGGCGTTGTGCAGGGCGCGCATGAGGAGCGCTTCCAGCGGTTCCGCGAGCGGGTAGTCCCCGGCCAGGTCGGACAGCGCGCCGAACACGGCGTCCGGGTGGCCGAGGCGCAGCTCCAGCTCGCCCCAGCGCACGGCGGCGTCGAACCGGTGCCGCTGCCAGGTCGCGCGCACCTGCTCGGCCCAGCCGCCCGGGATGGCGGCCAGCGGGGTGCCGCGCGGTCCGAACACCGCTTCGGCGAGCGCCGCCGCCCGCTCGGCGTCGGTGCGGCTCCGGTCGTTTCCGCGCTCGACCAGGCGGTCGAAACGCAGTAGATCGACGTCGTCCGGGTCGATTTCCAGCACGTAACCGGCCGTCCGGCGCGCGACACTCACGGCCTCGTCGGTGGAATCGGCGAGATCTTTGAACAGTCGACGAATTCGACTCAGGTGGGAATACAACACATTGCGCGCTTCGGCCGGTGGATCGTCACCCCAGACCCGGCCGATGATCGTTTCGAGCGAAACGGGACGCCCGGCGTCGGCCGCCAGCGCCGCGAGCACCGCCTGCTGCCGGGGCGTTCCGATGTCCAGGGACCGCCCCGCCACCCGGAGCTGCACCTCCCCGAACAGCACGAACTCCATGCGGCGGCCTTCCCGTTTCCGACGCGTCGCGAATGGCGGAACCGATACTGCTCCGTCCGCAAGATTCCCGCAAGGTCGCCGAGCAGGTCGTGGCGGAATCGTGAACCCGGGAACGGAAGAGTTCGAGGAGGGGCCATGTACCACGATTCGCCGGCACCATTGCTGGAAAACGCCGCCCGGGGTGCGGAATGGGCTTGGCGGGATATCGTCGAGCGTTATTCCGCGCTGGTTTCCGCCGTGTGCCGCCACTACCGGATCAGCGGCGCGGACGCCGAGGACGTCCGCGGCGCGGTGTGGCTGAACCTGGTCACGCACCGGGCGCAGATCCGCGACGCCGAGGCGCTGCCGGGCTGGCTGCGCACCACGACCCGGCACGAGTGCCTGCGGGTGCTGCGCCACCGCACCCGGCAGATCCCGACCGACGCCGTGCTGATCGACGACCCGGCCGAGCCGGACTTCGCCGCCGCGCTGATCGGCGAGGAACGCCGGGCCGCGGCCCGCCACGCACTGGCCGCGCTGCCCCCGCGGGACCGGCGGTTGCTCTCGATGCTGATGTGCGATCCGCCGCGGTCCTACCGGGAGATCAGCGCGACGCTGGGCATCCCGGTCGGCTCGATCGGCCCGTCGCGGGCGCGCTGCCTCGCCCGGGCCCGGCGCGCACCGGCGGTGGCGGCGCTGCTCGGCGGCGATCCGCTCGACGTCCCTGGACACACCCCTCAGAGCGCGCGGGTGACGGCGTGATGCGCCGAATCGGCGGTATCACCGCCCATGCTCGCGGCTCCGCAAGCGGAGGAGGAACCACGATGAACCTGTTCCGTACCACCCTGGCCGCGGCCGCGGTGCTCGTCTTCGCGGCGGCCGGCTGCTCCGACTCCGCCGATTCCGGGTCCGACTCCGGCTCCGGTGCGCAGGACGCCACCACGGAGGCACCCCTGCCCACCGGCGCCCCGAGCACCGAGGCGTCCGGTCCGGAGAGCCCGAGGACCGCCGACGACACCGGGGGCGCGATCACGATCCCGCAGCTGCCGGTGGGCGGGGGTGCCGAAGACACGAGCGTCGAGGAGCAATGCGTGAACGTCAGCTGGCTGCAGCCGGACCTGTTGCGGGACAACGATGTCAGAGTCACCGATGTCGACTTGGACCGGCCGGGGGCCTTCACCCTGGGCGGCCGGTGCGGGGAGTCGCCCGGGTGCGCCTCGTTCAGGTTCACGTCGGGCGCCGACACCTGTTCCGTCGCGGTGACCGCGCGCGGGAACGGTGGCCACGCAACGCTGACGTTCAAGGGCCAGGTGGTGTGCGCCGCCGGAAAGGACGCCTCATGCCGGGATCTCCCGACCCGGGTGAACCCCGGCACGGTCCCGCTGACCCAGCCGGATTCGCCGTCGACCGAGACCACGGCGACCCCCACCGGGTGAGCCCGGCGGCCGCCGGGGCGCTCGAGCGTTTCCTCGACGCGGGCAAGACCGCGATCCCGCCGCTGACGCTGCTGACCGCGGTGCTGTTCTACTTCGGCTACGTCTCCGCGCGGGCGCGGTACGAGTACTTCGGCGTCGACGTCGACACGATCGGGCTCGGCACGCAGGAGTACATCATGCGCAGCCCGCAGCCCTTGCTGACGCCGTTGCTCGTGGTCGCCGCGGCCGGGCTCGGCTCGGTCGCGGTGCGCGCCGCCGTCCGGAAGCGGATCCGGACGGCGACGGCGGTGCGCCGGCTGGGCCGGGTCGCGCAGGGGATCGGGCTCACCACGCTGATCGCCGGTCTCGTGCTGGTGTCGGGCTACACCTTCCTGCGGGACTGGTGGTTGTTCGGCCTGGTGACCCCGTTGCTGATCGCCGTGGGCGCCACGCTCGTGCGGTACGGCGCGACCGTCCGGCGGCCACCGGACGGCGCGCCGCCGTTCCGGCGGAGCTCGGTCGTCCTCGGGTACCTGGTGCTCGCCGTCAGCGTGTTCTGGATGACGGCCACGACCGCGCAGTGGTCCGGCCGCGGGCTCGCGATGGCCGACGCGAACCGCCTCGACAAGCTGCCCAGCGTCATCCTCGACACCAAGGAGAGCCTGTACCTGCGCAGTCCCGGCCTCGAGGAAACGAAACTGCCGCCGTCCGAGGGCCAGACGTTCCACTACCGCTACCGGCACCTCCGCCTGCTGATCCACGGCAAGGACCGGATGTTCCTCGTGCCGGACCGGTGGTCGGCGAGCGACTCGACGATCATCGTCCCGCTGGACGGCTCGGTGCGGGTCCAGTTCCAGTTCCAGAACCAGCGGCCTTAAGCCGGGCGGTAGGTGGTCATGGTGCCGCCGTGGCTGAACGTCCGGGTCTCCACCGGCGTGAACGGCCGCGGCCGGAACGGGCCGGTGAACGCCGGGAGGCCGTGGCCCGCGACGACCGGGTAGCGCTTGAACACCAGCTCGTCGATCTCCGGCAGCAGCTCGCCCGCCAGCCGCGCGCCGCCGCAGAGCCAGATGTCCGCGCCGGGCTCGTCCTTGAGCCGGCGGACGGTGGCCACCGGGTCGCCGGTCAGCTCGACGGCGGGGTCGGCGCTCGCGCCGAGCGTCGTCGAAGCCACGTACTGCCGGAGGTGGGCGTACGGGCTGGTGACACCGGCGTCGAGCCCCGGCTGGTAGGCGCCGCGGCCCATGACCACCGTGTCGAACCGCTTGTTCGGCACGCCGTCGAGCCCGATGTGCGGCCGGACGTGGCTCGGCATGGTCTCCGGGAACTCCGCCCGGAGGTACTCGACCATGTCCGGCGCCTCCGGGTAGAAGTCGAACTCGCCGCCCGGCCCGGCGATGAACCCGTCGATCGAGACGGCGACGTAGTAGACGAGCTTGCGCATGCGACCCCCGGAACAACTCGATGTGTAGTACTTTGCTTGTAGTGGTTTGACCATAACACTACAAGCGGAGTGGTTACAAGCGATGGCGCGACGCAATCCGGAACGACGGGCGGCCCTGCTCGACGCGGCGATCGAGGTCCTGGCGGCGGACGGCGCGCGCGGGCTGACGTTCCGCGCGGTGGACCAGCGGGCCGCGGTGCCCACCGGCACCGCCTCCAACTACTTCGCCGGCCGCGAGGAGATCCTCACCGGCGCGGGCGAGCGCGTCTACGAACGGCTGGTGCCGGACGAGGCGACCCTGGCCGCCCCGTTCGACGGCCCGCGCGACCGCGCCCGCCTCGCCGAGCTGATGCACGCCCTGGTCGAGCGGGTGGCGGCCTTCCCGACGGGCTTCCTGGCCCTGCTGGAACTGCGCCTGGAGGCGGCCCGCCGCCCGGAGCTGCGGGAGGTGCTGACCCAGCGGATCCGCGCGGACCTCGACTTCAACGTGGCGAACCACCTGAAGACGGGCCTGCCCGGCGACGCGACGACGGTCAAGCTGCTGTGGCTGGCGCTGAACTGGCTGATCATCGAGCGCCTGACCCTGCCGGACCTGCTGACGCCGCAGGAACGCGGCGACCTCGTCGACGCCCTGGTCGAGCGCCTCACCCCGTGATCCCGGAGGTGTCCGGCTAGACCGGTTCCGCGCTCTCCTCGGCCGGCGCCTTGTGGGCGGCGGCGTAGTGCGCGGTGCCGATCGCGCCGGCGACGGCGAGCACGAAACCCGCGATGGCCGCGACCGTGAAGCCGTCGCGGACGCGGTCGTCCAGGATGGTCACGCCGATCAGCGACGAGACGGCGGTGTTGGTGGTGAACATCGTCGCCGTGACGGCGGTCGCGCGGCCGCGTTGCAGGGCCATCGCGAAGACCACCGCGGCGACCAGGCCGTTGGCGATCATCGCCCAGATCGCCGGGTCCAGTGCCACCCGCCAGGCCGGGCCCGACGTGTCGAGCGTGCGGGCCGAGATGCCGACGACGCTGAAGCCGAGGCCGCCGCAGAAGCCCAGCACGGGTGCTGACCAGCGGTGGTCGTGGCGCTGGACGTAGAAGCCGATCGCCGCGATCGGCACCGCCGCGGCCAGCAGCAGGTACCTGGCGGCGGTGGGCAGCAGGTGCGCGGGACCCGGGTCCGCGGACAGGCCCAGCAGGACGAGGCCGGTCGCGCCGACGCCCAAGGCGGCCCAGCCGGCGGAGGCCAGCCGGATGCCGAGGAACGCGGAGATCGTCGCGGTGACGCCGACGCTGAACGCCAGCACCGACTGGACGAGGAACAGCGGCAGCCGGTGCAGCGCGGCGGCGGCGAAGATGAAGCCCAGCAGGTCCACGCCCACGCCGAGGAAGTACAGCGGCTGGCCGCGCAGGGCGACGAGGTCCTGGGGCGCGCCGCCGTAGGCACCGGCCCGCCGGACGCCGGCGGACTCCAGGATCGAGCCGCTGCCCGACGCGACGGCGGCCAGCAGGGCGAGGACGTAACCGAGGATCACCGGTCGAGTCTGTCAGCCCGCCCGCCGCCGGGATCCGAAAGGCCGGTAAAACCGCCCGCGGCGAGGCCTGGCCGCACCCATAACACCTGGGATAACACCGAGGCGGCGACGTCGGCCGCTCGTCGCGAACACCGCGTGCTGACCAGCGGATATGTGACGCGGGCCACCGTGCGGCGAGCCGGTCGTTTACTCATCGTTTACCGACTTGCGTCGGTTGTTGGAGATTTTCTCCTGCCGCACAGTGATGGGGCGAAGTTACCGCGGAATGGGTCCGGAACCGTTCCCCGTCGTCCCCCTTTCCCTTTTGCACAAGGAGAAGCTCGTGGTCATCGCGCTGGACAAACGAATGATGGGCCTGGTTCTCACGTGTGGTGCGGTCGTGGTCACGGCCACGCTCGCGCTCACCCCGGCCGCCGGGGCCCAGCCGGTCGCGCCGCCGGCGCCGAACGGCGTGACGCTCACCCACCCGCTCGGCGACAACAGTGCGCTGCGGCTCCCGGCCGCCGCGAACGCGGCCCGGGACGCCAAGGCCGCGCGCAGCCTGAACTACAGCCAGCAGGTGCAGCAGAACGACGAATGGTGCTGGGCCGCGGACGGCGCGAGCATCGAGCAGTTCCACGGCGCTTCGACGTCGCAGAACCAGTTCTGCGCCGCCGGCAAGGGCACCAGCGCGGGCAACTGCCCGAACCAGGCCGCGCAGATCGGCGAGATCGTCAACGGGTTCCGCGGCACCGGGTTCTCCGCGAGCAGCGCCGGCGGCGCGGTGTCGTTCTCGACGATCACCCAGCAGATCGACGCCGGGAACCCGGCCCTCACCGGGATCTACTGGACCTCCGGCGGCGGCCACGCCGAGGTGATCTACGGCTACGACGCGGGCAACCAGTCGATGAACGTCGGCGACCCGTGGCCGACCTACCAGCGCTACCGCACGCAGTCCTACAACGACTACCTGCGCAACAGCGAGTTCACCTGGGGCGACACCGTCGTCGGCATCACGGGCGGGCGGTGAGCTAGGCCATGACCAGGTCTGCGGTGAAGGTCCTGACGGCGGTGCTGCTGGCGCTCGCGAGTACGGCCGGGTTCGGCGCGGCGGCCTCGGCCGCGCCACCCGCGTGGGCGCCGCTGCCGGCGGCGCAGGTCGCCGCGGCGGTGACCGCGGCCCACTCGGCCGAGGCGATCAGCTTCGCCAGGACCAACTTCCGCAGACCTGGTCAGCCCGACCCGGGCGTCATCACCGTGGCGGACACGGGTGTTCCGGCCTACACGCTCGACCCGGCGTTCGTGCGGGGTGACGGCGCCGGCCGGGTCGCGGTCCTCGAGTACGTCGCGGTCGTCGCGCACGCCCAGGACGGCCGCGCCGCCACCATCCAGGCCGCCCCCGACGCGGCGGGCTGGCGGGTCGGCAGCGTCTTGTCCGGGGACGACGAGACCCGCCTCGCCACCCGGCTGCCGGCCGGTGCCGTCCTGCTCGACGAGCCCCAGATCAACGGCTGGTACGCGCTGGGTGCCGGCGGCGTCCGGCTGCTGCAGGCCAGCCTGCCGCAGACGCCGGTCGGCGCGTTCGTCCCGCTGGCCGACTACCAGCGCCAGGTCCACGACCGGTACGCGGACAAGCAGCCCGGCTCCCAGTACCAGCGTGACGGCGGGCTCGGCTTCGCCCAGCACCCCGAAACCGCCGCGCCCGCGACGTCGGGGTGGTGGTGGGTCGGCCTCGCGGGCCTGGCGGTCGTGCTCCTGGCCGTCGTGGCTCTGGTGCTCGTGCGTCGCGGTCGCGCGACGTCTCCGGCCCGGAACACTGAGGTGGCCGCCGGACGTCCGTGACGGGCTCGCGGGTCAGCGCAGCCGGTCGCGCAGTCCGGCGGCGAGACCGGCGACGGTCAGCAGGTCGACGAGCCCGCCGCCGTACTCCACCAGCCGCGGGCGGCGCGCGCCGCTGAGCCGGAACCGGAGGTGGACTCGGGTGGTGCCGGGGCCGTCGCCGGTGAGGCGGATCGCCCAGCTGATCTCCAGGCGGCCGCGGGTGGAGCGGTGGACCAGGGTGTGCGGCGGGTCGTGCGTGACGATCTCGAAGGTCGCGTCGCGGCCGCCCCAGTCGTCGATGACGTCACCCGGGCGCAGGTGCTGCAGCGCGGGGTCGAGGTGGCGCAGGGCGCGGCGGCGCCGGGGGAGGAGCGCCTCGATCCCGGTGGGCAGGTACCAGCCGGCGCGGTTCTTGCCGAGCTGGGCGAACCAGGGCCAGACCCGCTCGGGCGGCGCGTCCAGGGTGAACCCGCGGTCCATCACGACGTCCGGGTGGGGGACGAGGTCGTCGCCGGGTGCGGGCGCGGCGACTTCGTCCGCGCGGGGTGCCACTCCGAAGCCGATCACCTTGACCACCGCCGTTCCGTATCGAATGAAACCGTATCACCCGACGCCCGTTGGGGTAGGGTGCTCGCATGACCGCCAAGCCCAGGACCCGCGCCACCGACCGCCCGGGGGACGTCTCCCCGTTCGCGTTGGGGTTGCTGCTGCGCCGGGCGCACGCCCGCGCGGCGGGGGCGATGGCCACCGCGATGCGCCCGCACGGGTTGGAGCTGCGGCACTTCGCCGTGTTGATCATCCTGGTGGACCGCGGGCCGACGACGCAGCGGGACCTGGTCGAGGCGACCGGGTCGGACAAGGCCGGGATCATGCGGGTCGTCGACGACCTGGAGGCGAAGGGGTTCGCGGTCCGCAACGCCGTGCCGGGGGACCGGCGGGTGCGCGAGGTCGAGATCACCCCGGACGGCGTCAAGGCCTTCGACGCCGCGCACGAGGACGCGCTCGCCCCGGCCGAAGCGCTGCTCTCGCACCTGCGTCCCGGCGAGCCGGCGAAGCTGATGGACCTGCTGACCCGGTTCACCTATCCGCCCGGGGACGAGGCGTAGGCCTCACACCGCGGCGAGCCCGTACCGCAGGGCCGCGGCCATCGTCGCGACCCGGCGGCCTTGCGAGCGGGCCGCCGTCAACGCCGTTTCGCCGACGGCGATCGAGCCGTCGTCGCCGGTGACATGACTGGCGCCGTAAGGGTTTCCGGCGGAGTCGTTCCGGTGGTCCTTGTGCCCGGGCGGGACGATGACGCCGCCGAAGTGGTAGACGGAGTTGTAGAGCGCCAGCAGCGTCGACTCCTGGCCGCCGTGCGCGGACGCCGTCGAGGTGAATCCACTGTAGACCTTGTCCGAGAGCAGATCGCGCATCCACAGCCCGGACAAGGTGTCCAGGAACTGCTTGAGCTGGCTCGCGACGTTCCCGAACCGCGCCGGGGTGCCGAACACGACCGCGTCGGCCCAGAGCAGGTCGTCGTGGGTGGCCACCGGGATGTGCCCGGTGGCGGCCAGGTGCTCGACCCAGGCGCCGTTGCGGGCGACCGCCTGGACGGGCGCGATCTCCTCGACGCGCCGTAGCCGCACCTCCGCCCCGGCGTCGGCGGCGCCGGCGCGCACGGCGTCGGCGAGGGTGAAGATCGTGCCGGTCGCGGAGTAGTAGACGACGGCGACGTGACAGGTCGGCTCGGACATGACCGCTCTCCTCGTTGATTCATCACTCGGTGAATCCTTCACGGCTGAACGTATCACATGATACCGTCGCGAGTGCAACCAAATGACTGCGTCGAGAGGAGGCGTATGGACCTGGACGGGATCGACGCGATCGGGCGGACCGCGTTCGAGGTGGCGCTGCTGCGCGCGGCCGAGGACCGCCGCCCGGACCGGCTGGCCGCCGACCCGTGCGCGCGGCTGTTCCTGGAGGCCGCCGGGATCACCGAGGAGAAGCCCGACTTCGCCGCACTGATGGGACCGCAGGTCGCCGTGCGGACGCGGTTCCTGGACGACGCGCTGCTGGCCGCCGGGGGGCGGCAGGTCGTGCTCGTCGCGTCCGGAATGGACGGTCGCCCGTGGCGCCTCGACTGGCCCGCCGGCACCGAGGTCTTCGAGATCGACCAAGCTCCCGTGCTGCGGTTCAAGGACGCCGCCGCGGCGTCCCTGGCGGCCCGGTGCGTCCGGCGTCCTGTTGTCGCCGACCTGCGTGACGACTGGGCGGTGCCGTTGCGGGAGGCCGGTTTCCGGCCCGACCGGCCCACGGCGTGGCTGACCGAAGGGCTGCTCTACGCGCTGGACGAAGCCGCCGCGGACGGGCTGCTGGCGACGATCACCGGGCTCAGCGCGGCGGGCAGCACCCTCGCGTTCGACCACGTCGAGACCAGTGCCGCCCTGCGCGCGGCGATCGGCCCCGACCTGGCCCGGTTGTGGCGGTCGGGGCCGGTCGATCCGGCGCGGTGGCTGACCCGGCACGGCTGGGAGCCGGACGTGGGCGAACTCGCCGACGTCGCCGCGAAGTACGGGCGGCGGATCCACCCGGCCTACGACCCGGCGGCCGGTGGCACGGCGCGTGCGTGGCTGGGCCGAGCCGTCTTCCTCGGACAGGAAAGGTGACCATGAGCGCACCGAAGTTCGTCACCCACCCCGACGGCGTGCACCCGCCGCCGGGCAACGCGTTTTCGCACGCGGTCGTCGCCGGCGGCCTGGTGCACACCTCGGGCCAGGTCGGCGTGAGCCCGGACGGCTTGCTGCTGGACGGCTTCGAGGGCCAGGCGAAGCAGGCGTTCGAGAACCTGGAGGTGGTGCTCGGCGCGTGCGGCGCCGGGCTGGCCGACGTGGTGAAGGTGACCGTCCTGGTCGCCGAGACGGCCGACGTCCGCAAGTACCTCCCGATCGCGGCGAAGTACCTGGCCCACCGCCCGGCGAGCACCCTGCACGCGGTGAAGGCCTTTGCCATGCCAGGACTGCTGTTCGAGGTGGACGCGGTCGCGGTGCTGCCGCGCTGAGCGGGCGGTGCCGGGGGAACCCGCCCCGGCACCGCTCACTCCGCTGCTACGTGGCTCGACGCCACCGTGAACTGCCGCACCACCGGCCGGGCGATCGCCCACGCGGGCGCCATCCGCGCCCGCACGACAGGGTCGTCCATCATCGCGCGGATCGCGGCCGCGTCGGTCCAGCGGGCGTGGTTGACGACCGTGGTGCCGTCGGGTGCGGCCAGCAGGTCCGCCGTCACGAAGCCGGGCTGGTGGCGCAGCACCTCGTCGGCGTTGGCGCGCAACAGGTCCAGGAGCTCTCGCTGCCGTTCGGGCGCGACCGCAAAGGTCGAGATCACCACGAGCACGGCTCAGCGCACCGGGAACATACGCTGCTTGACCGGCGGCAGCGCTTCGGCGAGGCGTAGCACGGTCCGGAAAGCGTGCCGCGGTAGCCGGGACGTCGTCGCCGCGCCGCGGGCGTTGCGGGTGGACAGCGCGAGTGCCGCGTTGGCGTAGGCGCGCATGTCGGCTTCGTAACCCCGGACGTCGCCGTCGCCGGCCAGGTGCCGGCGCAGCGTGTCGGCGTCGCGCAACGCCGTGTTGGCGCCGATCCCGGCCATCGGGGTCATGTTGTGGATCGCGTCGCCCAGCAGGGTGACGGCCGTGGGCGCCCAGTGCGGCAGTTCCGGCATCGTCTTGAGCGGGATCGCCGCGATGGTCGCGGGATCGGTCTCGGCGATCATCCGCCGGAGCGGGGGCGCCCAGGTCGTGGTCCGGTCCCGGACCAGCTCGCGCAGGCGGGCGGGCTCGGCGGTGCCGAGGTCGCCCGGGTAGGTCGAGCGGTCCGCGGCCCACGCCCACACCACGTACCGCGCGTCGGCGCCGGCGTCCCAAGTGGACAGGAACAACCAGCCGGGCCGCGCGGGCACGACGTTGTTGACGGCGCCGTCGACGAGCGTCGCCGGCAGGGCGCTCGCGAGGCCGGGCGTGAGCCGGACGCGGCCGGCGATGTTGACGATGCCGAGGTCTTGGCGCCGCAGGTCGGGCAGCCGCTGCTCGCGGACGCGGGAGTTCGCGCCGTCGGCCCCGACGAGCAGGTCCGCGTCGATCGCTTGGCCGTCGGCGGTGTGCACGCGGACGCCGTCGCCGGTGTACTCGAAGCGGTCGAACGCGGTGCCCCAGCGGATGAGGCCGTTGCAGCCGAGGAGCAGGGCGTCCCGCAGGGCATCGCGGTTCACCGCGCGCCGGCGCGTGACGGGATCGGCGTTGGCCGGGGTGCCGGTGTGGTCGCGTTCGGCGAGCACCCGCAGGTCCTGGTCGTGGAAGCGGACGACGTCCGGCGCCGGGGTCGACGTCGTGACCAATCGAGCCCAGTTCTCCGCGGGCAGGCACGCGTGCAGGGCGCGCAGGCCGTCGGCGTTGAGGTGGATGCCGTAACTGGCGGGCCGGGCGTCCGGGGTCGGGTGGCGTTCGAGCACGACGACGTCCATGCCGCCGCGGCGCAGTCCGTGGGCCAGGCACAGGCCGCCGAGCCCGGCGCCGGCGATGACGACTCGCATGAAGGTTCTCCCTCGTCGGTGGATCAGGATCGGTGGGTCAGGGTCGGTGGGTCAGGGTCGGTGGGTCAGGCTTCGCCGGGAAAGGCGAGCCGGGTGAGCAGGTCCAGCAGGAGCCGGACGTCGCCGAGGCCGCCCTGCAGGTGCGCGGCGACGGGCTCGGCGTGGCGGTGGGCGGTGCCGAACACGGCCGTCCCGGCGGGGGTCGGGGTGATCGTGTGCACGCGGCGGTCGCCGGGGCGCGGATCGCGGGTGACGAGCCCGGCGCGTTCGAGGTCGTCGACGACACGGACCATCGTGGCCTTGTCGCTGCCGACGGCGCCGACGAGCGCCCGCTGGCTCATCGGCCCGCGGTGGTGGAGCGCGACGAGCACGATGAAGTGCCGGAACTCCAGCCCCAGCGGCCGCAGGACACCGAGCAGCTCCGCGGCGACGCGGTCGTGGGCGCGCCGCAGCAGCAGGCCGAGGGCGAACGGCGACTCGTCACCCGGTCCGTCCGTCGCCCACGCCGTGTCCAGCTGCATCGTCATGACCGAGAACGTATCAGTCGATACGACCTTGTGCAAGAAGGTTTCATGTGAGACGTTCTCTGGTGTGAACACGAACCAGGAAGTCCGCGTCCCGTCCGAACCCGCCGCCCCGCCGCGCAAGAACCGCTGGGAAGGAATCGTGGTGACCGCCGCGCCGACGGTGGCTTTCGTGGCCGCCAACGCCGTCGGCGACCTCACCGCCGGCCTCGTGACCGCCGCGGTCACCGCGATCGCCGCGTTCGCCTGGCGCCTCTACCGACGTCAGCCGCTGCGCCAGGCCGTACTGGGCCTGCTGCTGGTCGCGGCGTGCGCGGCGGTGGCCGCCGTCACCGGCGAGGCACGCGGGTTCTTCCTCATCCCCGCACTGATCCCGTTCGCGGTCATCGCCGTCTGCGTGACGACCGTCCTCATCGGACGCCCGCTGACCGGCCTCATCCTCAACCGCGTCGCCGGCGGCCCCGCGGACTGGTGCTCGGTGCCCCGGCTACGCCGCATCTACACGGTCTCGACGCTCACCTGCGCGGCGGTCAACGTCGTCAACGGCGCGCTGCAGGTGATCTACTACCGGGGCAACCAGCCCCTGGTCCTGGGCGCGGTCCACATCGCGACGGGCCCGGTGTTCGCGCTCATCGTGGCGGTGACGATCGCTTGCGTCCGCCGGTCCCGGCGCGGCTGATCCCCTCGATCAACGACCACTGGGCATCCGAGGACTTCCGGCCCGGCTCCGGGTCAGGTCCGCTTGCGGCTCGCGATCTCGTCGGAGAGCTGCCGCACGTGGGCGGGGTCCGCGTCCCGGGCCAGGGCGACGTAGTGGTCCATGACGGCCGGCCGGTAGCGCACAGGCAACGTCTGTCCCGGGGCGAGCCGGGTGAGCTCGGTGATCGTGAGGTCTTCGTCCGCGATACCGCGGAACGAGAGGCCGCCGGCGGTCTCCACGTCGAACATCAGGACCACGCGTGGATTGCTGTTGACCTCCCGCCAGTCGATGAGAACGCCGAGCGCAAGCGCCCCCGTACGCAGTTCCGCATTGCGCTTGCCCGCATCACCGCTCAGGAGCGGGTTCGGGGCGACGCCCGGGAAGCCGGGCCCGACGCCGAGCGCTTCCCGGCTCAGGTCGGGCCTGAGCTGCGCCATCAGATCGTTCAGATCGTTGCGCTTCTTCTTCCGACCGAACATCCTGACCCCTCCCTCACGCCGGTGCCGGAATCTCGGCCTGGCGCTTCGCCCTCACTGCGATTGTACGTCGCGGTCCGGGAGCGCGCTTCCGGTCAGGTCATGGGGTGTGGCGTTGTTCCACAACGCTTCGGCTTCGTCGACGAACGTCCGGTACCCGAGGGCAGTGCCGGGCTGGAGGACGAACTTCGGCTCGCCGGGAAGTACTCCGCGAAGACCGCGGACAACGGCCCGGCGTGGTCCGGGCGGCTGTCGATGGCGATGACGCCGACCGCGATCGGGTGCGCCACGAGCCGGACCGTCAAGTCGCCCTCGGTCGCGGACTTCAGCTCCGCCAGCAGCCTCAGCGTGTGGCGAACTCGTTCCCGGGCGCTGGCGGGCGAGCGTTCCGTGTAGTAGCGCGACGCGGCCGCGTCGATCGCGGTCGACTCGGGATCGATGAGCACGAACCTGATCACGGTCCCGGCCTTCAACAGCCTTTCCAGCTTGGCGTAATGGTTGTTGACGAAGGCGTTGCGGCCATGCCCGTGACGAACAGGTCGGCGGCGTTCTCGATCGCCAAGTCCAGTTCGGGGCCGAAACTGTCGCTGAAGACCGGCCGGCGGGTGCGGGCGAGCTGCTGGACGCTGATCAACCCGCGTGGGCCGGGCACGTCGAGGCAATTGAAGCCCGCGGACGAGATCCGGGAGGAGACGCGCACCTCCAGCCGGCCGGTCGTCCTGCTCCGCAAGGTCGTCAGGTCGTCCAGCGTGGTCATGGTCCGCTGCCGCAGCCTGCCGTTCGCGAGGGTTTGCGAGATGCGCCGGTCGGCCGTTTCGATGAGCACGTCGTCGGTCGGGTCGAGGACGAGCACGCGGATGCGGCCACCGTTTTCGAGGATGGCGCGCATGTCAGGGCCGTCGGGTCGGCCTGGTGCGATCGCCGGATCTGCTCGGTCAGCCGTCGCGAGCGGATCTGGGAAAAGGCGAGCAGTGCCAGCAGCGCGAGGACCACGAAGCACCCGCCCTCCCCGGTTCCGGGCCGGCCTATCCGTACCGCAGCGTGCGTAGGGCGGCTTTACGCGTACGGCGGCGGACGTAGCCGCGAAGCCGCCTCTCGACCGGCGACGGCCGTGCGCTCACCCCGGGACACTGTGCGGGTCAACACATCCGCAGTGGATCAGAGGTGGCGCTCATGACCGGAACACAGCTCGGCGAACAGCGGACGGCGGCGGGCTGGGCGCGGGCGATGCGGGTCGTCGCGACGGCGGAGGTGCTTCTCCTCCTGGTGCAGGCGGCCACCGCGGGGCAGCTGCTCGAAGGGGTGGCGTCGGCGCGGACGTTGCACGGGGCCGGGGCGATCCCGGTGGCCGTGTTCGCGGTGGCCGAGCTGGTCGTCGCCGCGGTGGTGTGGCGGCGGGGGCGGGGTCCCGCGTGGCCGGTGTGGGCGAGCGGGGTCCTGGTCGTGCTGGTCTTCGTGCAGGCGATGCTCGGCGGGATGGGCAACCGGGCGGTGCACGTGCCGCTCGGTGTCGGCGTGGTCGTGCTCTCTTCGGTGCTCGCCGCGTGGGCGTGGCGGGCGTCTACTGTGGACACACCCGGGCGGTGAACGTGTGCCGTCCCGGGCCTTCGGTCGTGGTGCCGCCGGGGAGCCGGATCTCGGCGCGGGTGCCGGGTGGGACGTCGACCGTGAGCCGCAGTTCGTCGCCGTCCAGGCGCCACGAGCTGCGGATCGGGCCGTACGGGCTGAGGTGCTCCGCCTCGGCCCGGCGCAGGCCGCCGCCCGGGCTCGGCTGGATGACGAACCGGCGGTACCCGGCCTCGTCCGGGCCGGGGTCCGCCGGGAGCCGGATGCCCGCGATGTGGGTGTAGAGGAACGACATCGCCGCGCCCTTGCTGTAGTGGTTCAGCGAACCCCGCACTTCACCGCCGTCGACGGCGTCCCAGCGCTCCCAGAACGTCGTCGCGCCGCGGTCGAGCATCTCCAGCCACGACGGGATTTCCGTCGACCGGAGCACCCGGTACGCGACGTCGAGGTAGCCGTGGTCGGCGAGGGTGGGCAGCAGCAGGCCCGTGGTGAGGAACCCTGTGCCGACTTGGTCACCGGCCTCGGCGACCAGCGAGGCGAGCCGGCCGGCCACGGCGTCGCGCAGCCGCGAAGGCACCAAGCCGAACGCGAGCGCCCGGACGTGGTTGCCTTGCGTGGACTCGCCGAGCGTGCCGAGGTACTCGCGCTGCCACGCGTCCCGGGCGCCGTCCGCGAGCCGCCCGAACCGGACGGCGTCCGCCGCGTGCTCGAGCAGCGCGGCGATGCGAGCGAGCACCCGGGCGGAACGCGCGAAGTAGGCCGTGGCGACGATGCCGTGGTCGGCCGTCGGGTCGGGGTGGGGCGGGACGCCGGGCTCGAGCCATTCGCCGAAGTGCCCGCCGGTGTCCCACAGGAACTCGTCGTGCGGGGCCGAGCGCACACGGTCCGGGTGACGGCGTTCGCGGGCGGCCGTGGCCGCGTACTCGACCCAGCGGACCATCGATTCGTATTGCCCGGCAAGGACTTCGCGGTCGCCGTACGCCCGCCAGAGCTCCCACGGCACGAGCACGGCCGCGTCGCCCCAGCCCGCGGACCCGGCCATCGCGTCCGGGAAGGCGTTGCCGGACGGGCCGTCGCCCGCGGGGTCGGGCGTGATCGTCGGGACGCGGCCGTCGGGCCACTGGTCGGCGGCCAGGTCCCGCAGCCATTTCCGGGAGAACCCGGCGACGTCGTGGATGAGCGCGGCGGTGGCGACGTAGACCTGCCAGTCGCCGGTGAAGCCGGAGCGTTCCCGCTGCGGGCAGTCGGTCGGGACGTCGCAGGCGTTGCCGCGCAAGCTCCACACGGCCGCTCGGTGCAGGGCTTCGAGCCGCGCGTCGCCGCAGGTGAACGTCCCGGCCACGGGCAGGTCCGTGTGGACGACCACGGCGGTCACGTCGGACGCGGCGAGCCCGCCGGGGAGCCCGTCGACCTGGACGTACCGGAAGCCGTGGGTGGTGTGCCGCGGCTCGAAGACGTCGTGGCCCGCGGACACGACCGTGTCGACCTGCCCGGCGGGCAGGAGTTCCCCGCTCGCGAAGTCGAACGCCCGCAGGTGGTCGGTGGTGACGCGGCCGTCCGGGCCCAGGTGCTCGCCGTGGGTCAGCCGCAGCCGGGTGCCCGCCGGGCCGAGGTCGGCGAGCCGGACCCGGCCGTTGAGGTTCTGCCCGAAGTCCACGACCACACCGCCGGGGAACCGGGTGACCGATACCGGCGGGATCTCCTCGATCCGGCGGACCGGCGGCGCTTCCGTGAGCACCAGCTGTTCGAGGCCACCCTCGCGCACCCGCGCCGGGTCCCAGCCGGGCGCGTCCAAGCTCACCGAACCCGGTGCGGGGAGACGGAAGTCGGTCGTCTGGCCGTCCATCAGGTCCGCGGTGATCCGGCTCGGCCGTGACCACCAGCCCGGGCCGGTGGTGACCGCGGTGGTGCCGTCGATCGCCAAGGTCAGCCACGCGGCGACGCGGTCACCGAAGCCGTCGGCCGCGCGCTCGAAGCCGTGGCGGCCGCGGAACCAGCCGTCGGACACCAGGAGTTCGACGGAGTTCACCCCCGGCCGCAACAGGGCGCCGACGTCGAACGGCTCCACCTGGAGCCGCTTGCGGTAGGCGGTGAAGCCCGGTGTCAGTTCGAGGTCGCCGACGCGGGTGCCGTTGACGAACAGCTCGTAGATCCCGTGCGCGGTCGCCCAGGCCGTCGCGGTGCCGACCGGCCCGGCGAGCGTGAACTCGTGACGCAGCTGGTAGGCCGGGCGCTGGCCGGGTGGCGCGACGACCGGCTCGTGCGGCTCGACCCACGTCGCCGACGTCGTGGGCAGCGTGACGGCGGTCCACGGCGCGGGCTCCGACCAGTCGCTCTCCCCGAGGTCGGTCCAGACGCGGACCTGCCACGCCGTCGCCTCACGCTCCGGCAGCTCGACGAGCACCGACCGGTCGCCTTCGCACCGGCCCGACGTCCAGTCCGGGCCGGTCAGCCGGACCTCGTACGCGTGCTGGACGGCCGCGCCGGCGGGCAGCCACCACGACAGCCGCGGTCGCGGTCCTGACGGCCGGCCCGGCGTGAGGTGGTCGAGCCGCAGCCGGGTGGGGGCGGTGCTCACGTCAGCCGGTAGAGGTCGTAGCGGACGGTGCCGGGCGTGCGTTCCGCCGACGCCACCAGGATCCCGGCGGACAGCCGTCGTTCGACCGCGCCGGAAAGCGTTACGGTGAGCCGGAATTCGTACCGGGACCGCTCGACGTGCTCGCCGCGGGCGAGCGCGGCCAGCACCTCGGGCGGCCCGCTCCGCACCCCGGTCGAAGTGATCGAAACGAGCCCGTCGGTGGTCTCGACGAGGTAGCGCGCCTCGACCAGCGTGGTGCCGTCGGGCAGGAGCCGCTGCCAGTCCGCGCCGACCGCCTGGATGCGGCCGGTGAGCCCGGGACCGGTGAAGCTCCCGCCCGTGATCGGGACGACCCGGCGGTGCCCTTCCAGGGTCTCGCCGACGTCGAGGACCTCGCCGAGTTCGACGACCGCGCTGCTGACGTACTCGAGAGCGGGTGGTTCGAACAGCGGCACTCAGCGCACCTTCCGGATCGGCAGGATCAGCACCGCACCCAGGAGGCCGGCGATCGCGCCCGCGATGAACAGGGCGGGGAAGTTCTGCGGCACGGCGGCTGTCGCGCCGATGGCGAGGATAGCGGGCGCCAGCGCCGGCACGACCGACGTCGGCAGGTTGCCGGCCAGGTTCATCAGCCCGAGGTCCTTGGCCGTGTCGTCGGGGTTGGGGAGCACCTGCGTGATGAGGGCGATGTCGACGGCGAAGTAGACGCCCTGGCCCAGGCCGATCACGCCCATCGCGACCAGGAACAGGGGATAGGTGCTGGTGAACGTCGCGAGCAGCAGCCCGATCCCGAAGATCACGGCCGCGGTGACGACGAACGGCTTGCGGCGCCCGACGCGGTCGGAGATCTTGCCGGCCAAGGGGGCGAACAGCAGCGCCGCGCCGGTGAGCACGAGCGTGGACAGGAAGACCGCGTTCGCGATGCCGGCCGGCGGGATGTGGAAGACGTTCATCAGGTAGAAGGCCTGGTACGCCTGGATCGCGGCGACGCCGAAGAAGATCAGCAGCCGGCTCAGCCAGGTGAAGCCGAAGTTGGGGTGGCGCACGGGGTTCACCCAGAACGTGCGGGGCAGGTCGCGCCACGCGAACGCGGGCCGCTCCTCCGGGGAGAGCCGCCGGTCGCGCATCGTGAAGGTGAGCAGCAGCGTCCCGAGGACCGCGAGCCCGGCCGGCAGCAGGATCATCGCGGGCAGGTTCGGCGCGACCAGCTGCGCGATGAACAGGCCGATGACCGCGCCGACCGGGAGGCTCAGCCCGACCACGGCCGACGCCGGGCCGCGGCGATCCGGGGGCAGCTGGTCCGGGATGACCGAGGTGAACGCGACGGTGGCCGCGCTCGCGCCGACCGTCGTGCAGCTCGCCGCCAGCGTCAGCGCGAAGGTCGTCGAGCCCAGCTGCAGGCCGATCGCGCCGAACGTGAACAGAATGGCGCCGAGCAGGAGGAACGGCCGGCGCCGGCCGAACCGGCCCGTCGTCCGGTCGCTGAGCCGGCCGAAGACCGGGAACGCGATGAGCGAGCACAGCGCGCTGATGCTGGTCACGATGGAGACCATCGTCGTGGCGCCCGCGGGGTCGAGCAGCGTCGCCTTGACCGACAGCGTCAGCACGGCCGGGACCAGGACCGCCATCCCCGCGCCGACCGCGGCGAAGGCGAAGAAGAAGAGGAACCCGCGCCGTGGCCCGGGAAACGTCGTGCCGGCGGTGGACTCTTGGCGGAAAGAAGTACTCATCGTTGGGCACCTTTCGCGTCTCGGTCGGCTGACCTGCGGGGAAGGATGAGCGCCCGGTGCGGTGTACCGTGAGGGGGATGCCAATCAATGGAACGCCGAGGTCGACATGACCGAGTCCGCGCGGGTGCGGGGCCGCCGTCCGGCCCACGGCGAACCGGTCGTCGACCGCGCGCTTTCCCTGCTCGCGTCGTTCGACGCCGAGCACCGCACCCTCACGCTCGCCGAGCTGAGCCGGCGGGCCGAGATCCCGCCGAGCTCGGCGTTGCGGCTCGCGAACCGCTTGGTGGACTGGGGCGCGCTGGAGCGGGACGACGCCGGGAGGTTCTGCGTCGGGCTGCGGTTGCTGGAGGTCGCGACGCTCGCCCCGCGCGGCCATGGCCTGCGGCAGGTGGCGCTGCCGTTCATGAACGACCTCGCCGAGGTGACGCACCAGCACGTCCAGCTGGCGGTGCGCGACGGAATGCAGGCGATGCTCGTCGAACGCCTGTCGGCCCACCAGGCGACCCCGGTGGACTACCGCATCGGCGGCCGGCTTCCCTTGCACTCCACCGGTGTTGGCCTAGCGCTGCTGGCGTTCGCACCGAAGGAGGTCCAAGAGGAGCTGCTGTCGAAGCCGGTCTACAGCGAGCCCGACAACCGCCTGATCCTCCCGGACGTCCTACGCCGCACCCTGGCCGACGTCCGCCGCGAGCGCCTGGCCATCTTCCGGCGGGAGGACGAGCACGAGTCGATCGTCTCGGTGGCGGCGCCGGTGTTCGACCGGGAAGACGCCGTGGTGGGCGTGGTGGGCGTGCTGGTCCCGAAACGCGTCGCGCAGCCGCGGCGCCTGGGCCTCGCGGTGCAGACGACGGCGCGAGGCATTTCCCGCGAACTGGGTGCGGCCCGGCTGCGCCTCTGAAGGCTGCCATTGAATGGCAGCGCCGTAGGTGGGCCGGACCGTGCGCGGTCATCCTCGGCGCCATGCTCCTTCTCCACGACGGCAACGGTGTCGCCTTCCGCGATCTCGACGGCGACGGGGTGATGGCCCCGTACGAAGACCCGCGCCGGCCGGCGGAGGAGCGCGTGCGGGACCTCCTGTCCCGGATGACGGTCGCGGAGAAAGCCGGGCTGCTGTGCCACGCGCCGGTGTCCGTGGCGCCGGACGGGGGCCTGATCGACGCGCCCGCCGGGCTGTTGCCGACCGCGCCCACGACGTCGGTGCTTCGTGACGGGCACGTGCGCTGCCTGAGCCTGATGGCCCCGGTCGCCGCCGGGCCGCTCGCCCGCTGGCACAACCGCGTCCAGGACCTCGCGGCGCACAGCAGGCTCGGGATCCCGGTGCTGCTGTCGTCCGACCCGCGGCATTCGGCGAACGAGAACCCGCTGACGTCGGTGCCCTCCGGTGGCTGTTCGCGCTGGCCGGAGCCGCTCGGGTTCGGCGCGCTGGACGACGAGGACCTGGTGCGCGAGTTCGCCGGGATCGTGCGGGCCGAGTACGCCGCGGTCGGGATCCGGCTGGCCCTGCACCCGATGGCCGACCTGGCCAGCGAGCCGCGCTGGGCCCGGACCTCCGGCACCTTCGGCGCCGACCCGGACGTGGTCGCGCGCCTGGCCGCGGCCTACGTCGAAGGCCTGCAGGGCCCGGCGCTCGGCCCGGGCTCGGTGGCCGCGATGGTCAAGCACTGGCCCGGCGCGGGACCGCAGGCGGGCGGGCTCGACGCGCACTTCGCGTCCGGGCCGGACCAGGTCTACCCGGCCGGGCGGTACGACCTGCACCGCGACCGGTTCCGCCCGGCGCTGCGGGCCGGCGCCGCCGCGGTGATGCCGTACTACGGCCGTCCGGTCGGCGTGCCGGGGCTGCGTGAAGTCGGGTTCGCGTTCGACCCCGAGGTGGTGGCCGGCCAGCTGCGCCGCGACGAGGGCTTCGACGGCCTGGTGTGCACGGACTTCGGCCTGCTGACCGACAGCGTCCTGGCCGACGGGACCGTGTGGCCGGCCCGCGCCTGGGGCGTCGAGCACCTCGACCGGACCGAGCGCGCCCTGCTGCTGCTCGACGCCGGTGTCGACCAGTTCGGCGGCGAGTGGTGCCCCGAAGTGATCACCGGCCTGGTCGCGACGGGCCGGGTGAGCGAAGCGCGGCTCGACAAGTCCGCGGCCCGGGTGCTGACGCTGATGGTCCACTTGGGACTGTTCGAGAACCCTTATGTGTCCGAAGAAATCGCGGTCGAAACCGTCGGCCGCGCGGACTTCACCGCGGCCGGTGCGGCGGCCCAGCGGCGGTCGATGGTCCTGCTCGACGAGGGAATCCTGCCGCTCACCGAGGACGTCCGGCTTTACGTCGAAGGCGTCGACCCGGCGGTCGCGGCGCGCTATGCGTCCCTTGTGGACACACCGGCCGCCGCCGAGGTGGCGCTGGTCCGCATCGACGCCCCGTACGAACCCGCACGGCGGCTGCCCGAGGCGTTCTTCCACCAGGGACGTCTCGACCTGCCCGACGACCGGCGTGAGCAGCTGACCGCGCTCGCCGCGACGGTGCCGACCGTCGTGGACGTCTTCCTCGAGCGCCCGGCCGTCCTGCCGGAGGTCGCGGCGGCCGCGGCCGCGCTGCTCGCCGACTTCGGTGCCTCCGACGAGGCCGTGCTGGACGTCGTGTTCGGCCGGGCGCGGGCCGAAGGCCGGTTGCCGTTCGAGCTGCCCCGCTCGATGGCCGCGGTCGAGGTTCACCCCGAAGACCTGCCGGGCGGGACGGCCGACCCGCTCTTCGCACTCGGACACCCCCAGAAAGGCTGAGCCGCATGCCGATCCACCCCGCCGTCGCCGAGAAGCTCCCGCTGCTCGACGGTGTCCCGTCGTTCGAGGCGCTGGTGACCGATCCCGCGTTCCGCGACCGGATGATCCAGTTCATGACACCGTCGGCAGGCGGCCCGCAGCCGGTCGTCGAGACCCGCGACGAGAAGGTACCCGGACCGCACGGGCCGATCCCGGTCCGCGTCTACGCGCCCGGCGAGGGGCGGCCGTGCCTGGTCTGGCTGCACGGCGGCGCGTTCAAGATGGGCGACCTCGACATGCCGGAGGCCGACTGGGTGGCGCGCGAGATCGCCACCCGCGCGGGCGCGACGGTGGTCAGCGTCGACTACCGGCTCGCCGTCCCGTACCCCGTCCCGCACGACGACGTCGTGGCCGCGGTCCGCTGGGCCCGCGACACGCTCGCGCCGGAGCGGATCGTGCTGGGCGGCGCCAGCGCGGGCGGCAACCTCGCGGCGGGCGCGGCCCTGCGCCTGCGCGACGCCGACGCCTGGCAGCCCGCGGCGCTCGCGCTGGTGTACCCGGTGCTGCACCCGGAACTCCCGCCGCCGGCGGCGTCCCTCACCCAGCTGATGACCGAAGTGCCGCCGCTCCTGCACTTCCCGCCGGCCGAGGTCCGCTCGATCACGGAGGCCTACCTCGGCGGCCCGGTGAGCAGCGCGGACGGCTACGCGATGCCGGGCCTGGCGGTGCTGGCGGACCTCAGCCCGACCCTGCTGCTGACCGCGGAGTACGACGACCTGCGACCTTCAGGGGAGCGCTTCGCGGGCGCGCTGGCGGCCGCCGGGGTGGACGTGCACCACGTCCAGATCCGCTCGATGCTGCACGGCTTCCTGGGCCTGCCCTCGGCAATCGAGCCGGTGGACCGCGCGCTGACGCTCATCGCGGGAACGCTCGCATAGCCCACCCGCTGCGCGATCCGCGACCCGCGAGCGCGCCGCCCCCCCCCGCATCCCGAAAGCCGTGAAGGCCTCCTTACCGGCCATAAGAGCCGGTAAGGAGGCCTTCACGGACGAACCACGGGCGGGCGCTCAGCCGAGTGCGCGGAGGAACTGCACCGAGCGGTCCACGATCGCGCCGACGTCCCGGGCGTCCGTCCACATGTGCCGCGCGCCCGGGACCAGGTCCAGCTCCACCGGGGCACCCACCGCCCGCAGCGCCGACGCCAGCCGCTCGCTCTGGGCCGGCGGGACGAGGTCGTCGGCGTCGCCGTGCATCAGCAGGATCGGCGGGGCGTTCCGGTGTGCGAAGGTGAGCGGGCTCGCCGCCCGCGCCCGCTCGGGATCCGCCGCCGGGTCCACACCGAGCAGTTCGGCCTCCCGGGAGACGTCGGCCGCGCCGTCGACGTCGCCGGGCAGGCCCAGCAGGTCGGTCGGCGGGTACCAGGCGACGACGCCGTCGACATCACCGCCGTCCAGGGCGGCCAGCAGGGCGAGGTGGGCGCCCGCCGACTCGCCCCACAGGAACGTCGCGGCACAGTCCACTTCGGACCGCAGCCAGGTGATCGCCGCGCGGACGTCTTCCAGCTGCGCGGGAAAGCGCGCCTCCCCGCTGAGCCGGTAGTCCACCGCGGCGACCGCGAAACCGCGCTCCGCCAAGGTCGGGCACAGCGACGCGGGGATCGTCGTCCGCCGCGAGCCGCGCCGCCAGCCGCCGCCGTGCAGGTACACGATCGCCGGGTGCGGGCCGGGGCCGGAAGGCAGGTGCAGGTCCAGCTCCAGCGGCCGGAAGCCGAGGACTTCGCGGTAGACCGTCACGCGGCGGGTGCCTTGTGGAACCGGCCGCCTTGCATGATCGCCAAGAGATTGTCCTTGTCCTGCAGCACAGTCACGTCCGACGTCGGGTCGCCGCGCACCACCAGGATGTCGGCGAAGTAGTCCTCCGTCAACACGCCGACCGGCATGTCCAGCACCTGGCCGCCGAACTGAGTCGTGGCGCGCAGGGCCTCGGCGGGGGAGTAGCCGAACAGGCGCACGAACAGCTCCAGGTCCCGCGCGTTGCGCCCGATCGGGTTGTTCGGGAAGCCGTAGTCGCCGCCGGGCAGCACGCGCAGGCCGCGTTTGCGCAGCTCCGGGTAGAGCTGCTCCATCGCGGCGAGCGACTTCACCGAGCCCATCTTCTCCGCCAGGCCTGCGTCGATGCCGAACTCGGCGCCCTCGTGGACGTTCGCCCACATGATGCCGACGGCGGGGGACAGGAAGATCTCGTCCTTGTGCTCCTCCAGGAGGTCGATCGCCTCCTGGTCGGCGTACGAGCAGTGGTACACCGAGCGGAACCCGCTGCGCACCGCCAGCTTGATCGACTCCGGTGACTGCGCGTGGCAGTTGAGCCAGACGCCGGACTCGCGCGCCTGCTCGCCCGCCGCGGCGGCCTCTTCCTCGCTGTACTGGGTGACCATCGAGCCGCCTTCGAAGAAGACGTCGTCGTTGCTCATCAGCAGCTTGACGCTGTCGAAGCCGAGCGCGGCCTGCTCGCGGATGAACGCGCGGACCGCCTCGGGGCCGATCTCCTTGGGCGTCGGGCCGTTCGGCCCCAGCTGCACGGGGTTGTTGTCCCGTTCGAACGACGCCGCCCGCATCCGGGGCCCGGGGGTCAGGCCCGCGGCGATCCGGTCACGCAGCCGGACCTCGGTCGGCACCGGCGTCAGCGAGCCGGCGGAGTACGCGCTGGTGAAGCCGTGGTCCAGGAGGATCCGCGCGTTGCGCTCGGCGAGCGCGAGGTGCTCGTCGGGCGTCGGCATGTGGCGGAAGAACGACACGTCCAGCGGCGGGTTGAACGACGGGTCGACGTGCCCGACGGCGGACGGGAACGTCAGGTGCGCGTGCGACTCCACCAGGCCCGGCATGACCGTCGCGCCCCGGCAGTCGACGACCCGGTCACCCGGCTCGGGTTCGACGCCGGCGCGCACGGACTCGATCTTGTCGCCGCGCACCACGACGTCACCCGGTACCGCCGGAGCGCCGGTCCCGTCGAACACCCGGCCACCGGTGAACACCACTCTGGGTTCGCTCATCTGCTCGTCCTCACTGACGAAAGTCATGCACCGATCATGTTGTAACCGCCGTCGGCGACCATGAAGCTGCCGGTCATGTGGCTCGCGTCCGCGGTGGCCAGGAACAGCGCGGTCCCCGCGAGTTCTTCCGGCCGCGGGATGCGGCCGAGCGGGGTGTCGCCCCGCAGCTGCTCGCCGCGCCCGGACTTCCAGTCCTCGCGGCCCAGCGTCGCCTCGGTCTCGATGAAGCCCGGCGCGAACACGTTCACCCGCACGGTGGGCGCGAAGGCGCGCGCGTACGACTTGGTCAGGCCGATGATCCCGTACTTGGCCGCCGCGTACTGCGGGGCGCGGGCGCTGCCGCGCGCGACGACCGTGGAGCCGATGTTGACGATCGCGCCGCCGCCCTGGGTGAGCATCCGGTCGCCGAACTCGTGGGTGCACAGCAGCGTGCCCTTGATGTCGACGGCCAGGACGTGGTCGATCGACTCCTCGGTGATGTCCCGCCACGACATCTGCTCGCGCGCGACGTCGCCGACGTTGTTGATCGCGACGTCGAGCCGGCCGAAGTGGCTCCAGACCTCGTCGGCCAGCCGGACGATCTGCGCGCGCTCGGCGATGTCGGCCTGCACGATGAACGCCTTGCGCCCGGCCTCTTCGACGCGCTGGGCGGTGCGCTCGGCCCCGGCGCGGGAGCCGCGGTAGTGCACGGCGACGTCGGCGCCCTCCTGCGCGGCGCGGACGGCGATCTCCGCGCCGAAACCGGTGCCCGCGCCGGTGACCAGGACGGTCTTGCCGGTGAACCGCTGGGGGAAGGTCACGAAATGTCTCCTTAGACGAGGGTGCGGCCGCCGTCGGCGTACAGGATGTGTCCCGTGACGAACGCCGAGCGGTCGGAGCAGAGGAACAGGACGGGGCCGACGAGGTCGTCGACGGTGCCGAGACGCCCGGCCGGGACCAGCGACGTCAGGCCGTCGCGGACGCCGGGCTTCTCGAGGTGGTGGCGGGTCAGCCCGGTCTCGGTGTAGCCGGGCGCGACGGCGTTCACCGTGACGCCGCTGGCCGCCCACTCCCGGGCCATCACCCGGGCGAGCTGGTTGACGCCGCCCTTCGTGGCGGCGTACGGCGCGTGGTGCGGGTGCGCGAGCAGCCCGGACACCGACGAGAGGTAGACGATCCGGCCGTGCCCGGCCGCCACCATCACCTCGCCCGCGGCCTTGCCGGTCCAGAACGCGCTGCCCAGGTTGAGCGTGACGATGTCGTCCCAGACCTCGTCCGGGGTCTCGAGCACCGGGCGCCGGTCGTTGACGCCGACGGCGTGCACGAAGACGTCGAGGCCGCCCAGCAGCTCGGTGGCGCGGGCGACGCAGTCGCGGCTGCCCTCGGCCGTGGTCAGGTCCGCCCGCAGCGTCTTGGTCCCGACGGCGGCCAGCCGCTCCTCGTCGACGTCGGCGACCACGACGTCGGCGCCCGCCTCGGCGAGCGCGGCGGCGACCCCGCCCCCGATCCCGCCGGCGCCCGCCACCAGGGCCTTCCGCCCGCCCAGCCCGAGCCAGTCCACCCGCACGCTCCTTCACCGTTCGTGGTCCGCCCGACGCTAGGTCCGGAGCCCGGGCCGGGAAACGGCCGTGCCATTGGTTGGCAGATCCGGGCGCGCGGGCCAGAGGCGCTGGTGGGATGGCGGCATGAGCAGGCTGCCGCACCTCACCCCCGACGACCTGGACCCCGAGCAGCGGGCGCTGTACGACGAGATCACCGGCGGACCCCGCGCGGCCGGGCCGCAGCGGTTCTCCCTGAAGGACGACGAAGGACGGCTCGCCGGCCCGTTCAACGCGATGCTCGTCGCGCCCCCGGCCGGGCAGGCGCTGCAGGCGCTCGGCGCCGCGATCCGGTACGAAACGACGTTGAGCGACCGCGTCCGGGAGCTGGCGATCCTCGCCGTCGCGGCCCGCTGGGCCAGCGCGTTCGAGCAGCACGCCCACGAGCCGCACGCGCTCGCCGCCGGGCTCACCGGGGCGCAGGTCGAGGCCGTCCGCGCGGGTGCGATCCCGGACCTGGCCGATGAGACCGAGCGGGCCGCGCTGCGGTTCGTGTCCGCGCTCCTGCGCGAGGAGGACGTCGACGACGTGACCTACGCCGAGGTCGTGCCAATCATTGGCAACCGGATGGCCGTCGAGCTGACGACTTTGGTGGGCTACTACGCGACGCTGGCCCTCCAGCTGCGTGTGTTCCGCGTGGCCGACCCCGCAGGAAGTGGACTCCGATGAAGCTCGTCACCTTCAACGACAACCAGGTCGGGCGCATCGCCGACGACCAGGTGCTGGAACTCGACACCGCCTCGACGCGCGAGTTCTTCGAACGCGACCGGGACGTGCCCGAGACCGGCCGCCGCTACCCGCTGGCCGACGTGCGCCTGTGCGCGCCGATCGTGCCGAAGAAGTTCTTCCACACCGCCGGGAACTTCCGCGAGCACCATGAGGACCTCGTCCGGGTGAACTGGTCGCACCCGGTCAACAAGGGCATCGTCTTCTTCCAGAACGTCGACGCGATCATCGGCCCGGAGGAGCCGATCGTCTACCCGTCGCACCTGACGTCCGAGCTGGACTACGAGCTGGAACTGGCGATCGTGCTCGGCAAGCCGGGCAAGTTCTTCACCGCCGAGCAGGCGGCCGAGCACATCGGCGGCTACCTGGTCTTCAACGACATCACCGCGCGCGACATCCAGCGCCGCGAGATGGAGTCGGGCGTCTTCTCCTTCTCCAAGGCCATCGAGACGTTCTGCCCGATCGGCCCGTACATCGTGACGGCCGACGAGATCGAGGACCCGCACAACCTGGACATGGAGCTGCGCGTCAACGGCCAGGTCCGGCAGAAGTCCAACACCGGGCGGATGTCCGTGTCGATCCCGCAGCTCATCGCGTACCACTCGCCGCAGACCTACAGCGCGGGCGACCTCATCACCACCGGCACGGTCGCCGGCGTCGCGGCCAGCACCGAAGACCCGTTCGCGAACTACCTCAAGCCCGGCGACGTCGTCGAGGCCGAGATCGAGGGCATCGGCGTGCTGCGCAACCCGGTCGTGTCCTGGCAGGACGCCCACGGCACGCCGCCGCCGGCCGCGGACCAGTGGGTCTGATGCGCCTGTCCACAGTGGACGACCGCGCGGTCCTGGTCGCCGGCGACGGCGTCATCGACGTCGCCGGCGCCAGCGACGGCCGGTTCGGCCCCGATCCGATGGCCGTCCTCGAGGAGTGGACGGCGTTCCGGGTGTGGGCGGCGAACGCGGCGCTGCCCGCGGCGGAGCCCCTGGCCGGCCGCGCGCTCGACGCGCCCGTGCCGCGGCCGCGCCAGGTCTTCGCGGTCGCCCTCAACTACCCGCCGCACGCCGCCGAAGCGGGCTACCAGCCGCCCGCCGATCCGCTGGTGTTCACCAAGTTCCCGAGCTGCATCACGGGCCCGGACACCACGGTGGAGCTGCCCGGCGACCGCGTCGACTGGGAGGTCGAGCTGGTCGCGGTGATCGGCGTCGGCGGGCACCGGATCCCCGCCGGGGACGCGTGGCACCACGTCGCCGGGCTGACCGTCGGGCAGGACCTGTCCGAGCGCGGCATCCAGCTGCTCGGCACGCCGCCGCAGTTCTCGCTCGGCAAGTCGTTCCCGGGCTTCGGCCCGACCGGCCCGGCCCTGGTGACGCCGGACGAGTTCGCCGACCCCGGCGACCTCCGGCTGGTCACCGAGCTGAACGGCACGGTCGTCCAGAAGGCGCGGACCGGCGAGATGATCTTCGACGTGCCGGAGCTGATCGCGCGGCTGTCGGCGATCTGCCCGCTGCTGCCGGGCGACCTCGTCTTCACCGGCACGCCGGCGGGCGTGGGCAACCGGATGAGCCCGCCGCGCTACCTCGGGCCGGACGACGTGCTCGTCAGCCGGATCGAGGGGATCGGGGAGCTGCGCACCCGCTTCCGGGCCGCCTGACGCCACACCCGGCCGAGTCTTCGGTGATCGCCCGGCGTGACCGGCCGCGGCAGGTCGCGCCGGGCGTCGCCGAGCCGGCCGGCGTCGCGATCGGGCGGCGGTCCGCGCGGCCGCTAGTCCCGGTCGCCGGCCGCTTTGGCGCGGTCGTGGGCCCAGCCCGTCAGGGCGACGCCGATCGCCGTCACGACCAGGTAGCAGACCAGCGTCCCCGCGAACCCCGCGTCGAGCCAGGCGAGCAGGCCGAGGTTCCCGTGGTCGATCAGCAGCCGGATCGCGCCCTGCGCGCCGGCCACCAGCAGCACCATCCCCAGCACCTGCAGCACCCCGAACTTCATGCTGTCCCCCTCCCGTTGTTGATACGACTGCATCATAACCAGGAGTGACCAGCGCGCTCAACCCCCGGGAGCGCGGTAGCGTGTCCGGCGTGGCGGGGAGCCGGATCACGGTGCGGGTGGGCGAGCGGCAGCTGACGCTCTCGAACCTCGAAAAGGTGCTCTACCCGAAGACCGGGTTCACCAAGGGCGAGGTGCTCGACTACTACACGCGGATCGCTCCCGTGCTGCTGCCGCACATCCACGACCGGGCGATGACCTTCGTGCGCTTCCCCGACGGCGTCACCGGCGGCTCGTTCTTCGAGAAGGACGTCTCCCGGCACGCCCCGGAGTGGGTCCGCACCGCGAGCCTCACCGTCGCCGGCCGCGGCAAGGAACCCGAGATCGTCAACTACCCGCTGATCAACGACCTGCCCGAGCTCGTCTGGGCGGCCAACCTCGCCGCGCTCGAACTGCACGTCCACCAGTGGACCGTCGTGGACGGTGACGAGCGGAGCCTGCCGGACCGGCTGGTGTTCGACCTCGACCCGGGCCCCGGCGCGACCGTCGTCGACTGCTGCCGGGTCGCCGAGCGGCTCTACGACGTGCTGGCCGACGACGGCTTCAGCCCGGTCGCGAAGACCAGTGGCTCCAAGGGCATGCAGCTCTACGCGGGCGTGGTGACCGCCGACGCCGGGGAGACGTCGCAGTACGCGAAGGCGCTGGCCGAGCGGCTGGCCGGCGAGACCCCGGATCTGGTCGTCGCGCGGATGACGAAGACCCTGCGCCCGGGCAAGATCTTCATCGACTGGAGCCAGAACAACCCGTTCAAGACCACGGTGGCGCCGTACTCGCTGCGCGGGCGCGACGAGCCGACGGTGTCCACTCCGGTCACTTGGGACGAGGTCCGCGCCTGCCGGCACGTCACGCACCTGCGGTTCACCGCGGACGAGGTCCTGGAGCGCGTCGACGAACTCGGCGACCTCTTCGCGGACGTCGAGCGGACGCGCGTGCCGATTCCGGCATTCGGCTGAATTTCGGAAAACGCAATTCTCCGCCGATTCGCCTCCGGTTCTCGCGGTGGCCGCCGGGATGCCGCGAAGAATTGCCGGACACCAGCCTGACCAGCGCTATTTGATCGTCCACAACGGACCCGTGCACGTGCAGACGGGCGTGTCGGTGCACGACCCATCGGCCGGGCGGTTCCCGTTGTGCGCCAAGGTGGACGGACTCGGTACGGTCTACGCGTAAACCGTCAGCATGAGCCGCCGGAGCCGGTCATGAGAATCCAGAAACCACCGCGGCTTTCGCGGGCATTCGGCCGCAGTTCGCCGGGCGCGTTGTGCGAGCCGTTCGCGGTCACCACGGTGCTCGAAGGGGCCAGGAGCACGGTCGTCACCGTGGCCGGTGACATTGATCTCGCCACCGTCGGAATTCTTGTCGAATGTGGGGAAACCGCGATTCGCGCGGGTGGCGTGCTCGTGCTCGACCTCGGCCAGGTGCGGTTCTGCTCCGGGGTCGGCCTCCGCGCGCTGCACCGGCTGCAGGGCGCGGCCGAGGAAGCGGCCGTCCCGGTCGCCTGGGTGGTGCGGACCCCGCGGCTGTGGCGGTTGCTGCGAGGAGCCGGTGCCACCGGCTTCTCCTGCTACCGGGACCGCGCCGACGCGCTCGCCGCCGTCGGCTGATCCCGGCACGACCGGCCGGGCAGGGCGCCCGGCCGGCTTCGGAGGAGGGAAAGGAAACGGGTGTCCGGCCTGATCGACGCCGATCTCGAGTTCTGGTTCCAGCGCGGCTTGCGCGCCTACCTCGGCGAGGTGGCCCGGGCACTGGGCTTCGGCCTCGAGTCGTGCACCGTGGACGTCGACGTCCCGGTGTCGGCCTACCTCGCCGTCGACTGGCGGCTGCGGCGCTTCCCCGAGCGCGACGTCGCCCTGCTGTGGGACGAGGTGCACGGCTGGGCGGTCGCGGTCGAGGCGGCGTGCGGGGAGGAGATGATCGTGCTGGCCTACCTGGGCGGGGCCGACATCCTGCCGGACCCCCGGGTGATCGTCCGGTTCCTGGCCGCGCTGCGCGCCGGTGACCTGGCCCCGGACGGGCTGGGTTCCCCGGTGTTGCGCCGCGCCGGGAGCCACCAGGACCTGCTGCCGCTGCTGCCGACCGGCTAGGCGCTGTCCTGTGAGTCTGCTCGATGGGCTTCGTGATCCAGGTGGTTCCTGGCGGTGCGGGCGGGTCGCCCTCGTACCGGGGGTTGTACTCGGGTGAGCCGCCCGTGCCGTCAGGGGCCGCCTGGGCGCGAAGACCGCGAGCTTGACTCGCAGGACAGCGCCTAGGCACGCGGGCCCCCATCCTCCACACTGGACGGCATGGTGGGGACGAGCACGGTGCCGGACGCGGTGGCGCCGATGCTGGCCGTCGACGGGCCGCTCCCGGACGACGACCAGCACGGCTACGAGTGGAAGTGGGACGGGTTCCGCGGGTGCGTGCGCGTCGCGGGCACCGGCGAAACCCGGATCACCAGCCGCAGCGGCAGCGACCACACGGCCCGGTACCCGGAGCTGGGCGACGTCTTCGGACCCGCGCTCGGCGGCCGGGCCGCCGTGCTGGACGGCGAGGTCGTCGCGCTGAACCCGGCCGGGCGGCCGGAGTTCGAGCTGATGCAGCGGCGCGCCATGTACGAGCCGACGCCGAAGCTGCGCGCGGAGGTCCCGGTCGTCTACTTCGCCTTCGACCTGCTGTGGCTCGACGGCGAGTCGCTGCTGAACCTGCCGTACGCGCAGCGGCGCGAGCTGCTCGCCGGACTGCTCCAGCCGGCGGACGGCCGGATCGTCGTGCCGCCCTGGTACACCCGCGCCGACATCGCGCCGGCGCAGCTGCTGGCGACCGCGGCCGAGCACGGCATCGAGGGCGTCGTCGCGAAGCGCCTGGACGCGCCGTACCTGCCCGGCGCGCGGTCGCCGGTGTGGACCAAGCGCGCGCTGACCCACACGGCCGAGGTGGTCGTCGGCGGCTGGCGGCCCGGTGCCGGCCGCCGCGCGGGCACCCTGGGCGCGCTCCTGCTGGGCGCCTACGACGACGAAGGCGCGCTGGTCTACCTCGGCGACGTCGGCACCGGCTTCTCCGACGACGCGCTCGAGCACCTCAGCGGCGTGCTCGCGTCGCTGGCCCGCCCGGCGAGCCCGTTCGACACCGAGGTCCCGCGCGACCGCGCCCGCGGCGCCCGGTGGGTCGAGCCGTCGCTGGTCGGCGAGGTCGTCTACCGGCGGTTCACCCCGGACCGGCGGCTGCGGCACACGTCGTGGCGCGGCCTGCGCCCGGACCGCACACCGGCCGAGATCGGGCTGCCCCCGTTGTGAAGTAGCGGAAACTGTCGGTGCCGCGTGGTTGCATGGACACCATGACGACCTCGGTCCTGCACGCCCCACCCACGCGCATCCACCGCCCGGAGGTCCCGGTCATGGAGCAGACCACCGCCGACGAACTGCCGAGCATCCAGGAACTCTGGCCGGTGTTCGAGCGGCTCGTCGGGCTGCGCGGCCGCAAGATGTACGGGCGGGCCGACGTCAAGGCGGGCACCTACACGGCGTGCACGCCGATCAAGGAGGAAGACCGGCCGGCGGAACTCGGGCTGGCGACCGGGATCCTGCCCGGTGGCTGGTACCTGCGCGGGAACCTGACCGGTGAGCCGCCGGGCATCTTCGAGAAGATCGGCGCCGGGATGGCGGAGCTCGAGGGCGCCGGGCCGATCGACGACAGCCGCCCGCTGGTCGAGTTCTACCGCCGGTACGACGCCATCGAGCTGTGGGTCCCGGTGTTCCCGGCATGAGCTCGCCGGTGCGGCTGGTCGAGATCACCGACGCCAACCGGGATGCCGTGTGCGCGCTGCACGTGCACCCCGGTCAGCAGCGGTTCGTCGCGTCGGTGGCGCGGTCCCTGGAGGACGCGGCGACGACGCCGGAGGGCGAGCCCTGGTACCGGGCCGTCTACGCGGGCGATGAGCCGGTCGGGTTCGTCATGCTCAGCTGGGACGTGCCGCCCGGGCGCCCGGGTGTCCTCGGGCCGTACTTCCTGTGGCGGCTGCTGATCGACGCGCGGCACCAGGGGCACGGTTACGGCCGTGCGGTGCTCACGCTCGTCGCCGGCCTCGTGCGCGCGGACGGCGGCACCGAGCTGCTCACCAGTCACCAGCCGGACGAGGACGGACCCGGGCCGTTCTACCGGAAGTTCGGCTTCCGGCCGACCGGCGAGATCGACGACGGGGAGGTGGTCCTGCGGCTCGCACTGTGACACTCAAAAGCTGAATCACATCAGCAGGAAGGCCACGTACACCCCGCCGCCGGCGGCGGCCAGGCCGATGAGGAAACCCACCCACCGCGGGATGTCGTAGTCCTCCAGCAGGAATTCGCGCACGAGCGCGACGAGGAGGCCGATCGAGGCGAACACGATGATGCCGACGTCGTTGCCGACGGTGTTGCGCAGGTCCACGACGGTGCCGTTCTTGCGCACGGACACGATGTCGTTCGTCGTCCGCGACACCTGCACCACGACCAGCGTGCCCGGTTCGGTGTCGAGGGCCTGCTGTTCGTCGCCGAACTCGAAGTCCCCGGTCGCGCTGCGGACGGTGATGAAGTAGGTCGTGTACCCGGTCGAGTCCTGGGACGACTGGTGGTACACGTCCCGGTGCCCGACGACCGTGCCCTCGATGCTGTAGGTCGGCGCGTCTCGCACGTCGAGGTCGTGCACGGCGTAGGTCAGGAAACCGGCCGGGAGACCGAACCAGAAGAGGGTGCCGAACAGGCGCAGCACGAGCATCGCCCAAGCGTGCTCGCGCACGGCGTCCGGGGGGAGGGGACAACGGCCCTCAAGGGGTGATTACGGTCACGTCGATCGCTGTCACACGGACGCGGCGGCGGGGGTCGAGCAGGTGACGGACCCGAACCGCGGGGCCGGAAACCCTTGAGGAGCCCCGATGTCCACCGCTCACCTGATCGTCAGCATCGCCGGTGCCGCCATGGCCGGGTTCTCGGCCTTCTCGGTCTTCACCCACGCGAAGTGGGTCGTGGAGCCGCTCGCCGAGTACGGCGTGCCCCGCTCGTGGTGGCCGTGGCTCGGCACGGCCAAGGCCGCCGGCGCGGCCGGGTTGATCGCGGGCCTGGTCGTCCCGGCGATCGGCGTCGCCGCCGGGATCGGCCTGGTGCTCTACTTCACCGGCGCCCTCATCACGGTCGCGCGGGCGAAGTCGTGCGCGCACCTGGCTTTCCCGCTGGTGTACGTGGCGCCCGTCGTCGCTTCGCTGGCGCTGGCGTCCTGATCAGTGGCGCGCGAGCCACGCGAGGGCGTCGGCGGCGTGGTCGAGCACCGAGAGGTGCCCGTCGGCCGGGTGCGGCCGGAACTGCGCGGTGGGGCAGTGCGCGGCGAGCCACTTGCCGTGCGACGCGGGGATCAGCCGGTCGCGGCCGCCGTGCACCAGCAGCAGGGGAGCGGTGATCAGCGCCGGATCGCAGCCCCACGGGGTGACGTAGGCGAGATCGTCGTCGATCAGGGCGCCCGGCCCGGCCGCCAGCGCCGGCCCGACGACGTCGTTCAGCCACGCCTGCGAACCGTTGAGCGCGGCCAAGTCCGCGTCGGTGAAGACGCCGGGATCGAACTCGGCGGCGGCCTCGTACTTCTCCTTGGCCACACGACCTTCGGCAGCGGCGCGCAGGGAAGCCGCGCTGGCCGAGGCCATGCCGCCGAACCAGTCGAGCCCCGCGGCGTCGAAGGGCGCCATCGCGGAAATGCTCACGACGGCGAGGACCCTCGCCGGCAGCAGGGCCCCGCAGGCGAGGGCGTGCGCCCCGCCACCGGAGTGCCCTGCGACGGCGAATTCGTCGATACCGAGCGCGTCGACGACGGCGGCGGTGCACGCGGCGGCGTTGGCGACGTCCCGCCCGGGAAGGGGCGTGGAGCCGCCGTAACCGGGCCGGTCGTAGGACACCCACCGGACGTCGTGCCGCGCCCGGACGAGCGGCGGGGGCGGCGTACCGACGTTGGGCGTCCCGTGGTGCCAGACCACGGTGAGCCGCGCGGGCGTCCCGGTGTCGTAGACGTGCAGGGTCCGCCCATCGGGCAGCACCAGATCGGTCTCGGTCACCATCCCCCGAGCCTAGCGGCGGCCGTCCCGCTGTAACGAAACCCCGGCGCCGGCCGTCGGAGGACCACGACACCACCACGAGAGGAGCCGACATGAGCGACGGGAACTACGCGATCCTGGGCGACGCCCAGTATCCCGTCAAGATCTGGTTCCACGAACCTTCGCAGACCATGCATCTGACCTGCAATGACCCTGGTCTGACTGACGAGGACGGGGCTAGGCCGGGTTTCCGGGTGAAATTCAATGCCAACCCGCGTTCAGCTGACTACAACCCGGCCACGTTCAACCGCCTCGCTCGATACCTGCGGGAGCACGGCAAGCCCGCCCCAGACGCAGTCGCATTGCACCCGCGTGACTTGCCTCTGCGTGACCAGGTGATCGAGCAGGCGGGCGGCTGAACCTCCGTCAGCGGGCCAGCCGTTCCGCCAGCCAGGCCAGCGAAAGCGGGTAGCGGTAGTCGATCGCGGCGTGGCCGGCGTCGAACAGCTCGAAGTGCACCCGCTCGTCCGGGACGCCCGCCTTCGCGAGCTGGTCCCGGAACGCCTGCGCGCCGACATCGAGGTAGTACTCGTCGCGCGTGCCCGCGTCGATCCAGACCGCGCGCAGGGACCGGAGTGCCTCGGCGTGGCCGGGCGCCATCCGGACCGGGTCCCAGTCCAGCCAGCGCTGCCACGTCTCCGGGCGCAGCACGCCAGTCGCGGGGTCGAACGGCAGCTCCGGGCGGCCGTCCGCGCCCGGCGAGAAACAGGCGGAGACGCCGATCAGCTGCAGCAGGTTCGCGTCCTCCGGCTTGGTGAACGCCGGACGGGCGCGGAAGTCCGCCCACCACCGCTGGATGTCCTGGTCGTAGCCGCGCAGGGCGCGGACGGCGTCGCCGAAGTCGGGGACGTAGCAGAGTTCGTACAGCGTGTCGCCCGCGTGGGTGGCCAGCGCGCCGAACAGGTCCGGGCGCAGCATCGGCGTGATCATCGCGCCGAAGCCGCCCGACGACTTGCCCGTGATCGCGCGGGATTCGCGGTCCGGGATGGTGCGGTAGTGCTCGTCGACCCACGGCACGATCTCGTCGCACAGGTACGAGTGGTACCGCCCGGTGCCGGGCGAGTCGACGAACTGCGAGCCCCCGTAAGCGGTCCACGCGTCGACGTACACCACGACGCAGCCCGGCGCCCCGGCGGCGAAGACCGCGTCGGCCGTCTCGGGGAACGGCTGCCGGAACGCTGTGCGGTTGGCCCACATCGCCAGGTGCCCGGTGTAGCCCTGGATCACGTACACCGCGGGATAGCGTTCGGCGGAGTCGTCGTAGCCCGGTGGGACGTACACCCACAGCGGCCGCTCGTGCGGGTCGCCGAGCGGATTGCCGCGCAGCAGCGCGGAGTTCACGGTGTGCCGGTCGAGCCGGCCGGCGAGGTCGCCGTCCCAGGGCAGCATGGCGCCAGTCAACCACGCGCGCCGACCACTTGCAGGGGCTAAGCGATAGCTCTTTTCCTCGCGTAGCGTTGAGCCGCTCGGCTCCGACGTCCGTGTCAAGGGCACGGTGGTGGAGAGGGAATGCGGGGACGATCATGAAACATCCGGGACCGTTGTTCACCCTGCTCGCGGGCGTCGCGCTCGCCGGCGGGATCGGGGTAGCCAACTTGGCGACGGGGACCGGCGCGCCGCCGGTCGCCGGCGCCGCTAACGCCGCGGGCGCGCCGCCCACGGCACAGCCGACACCAACGACATCAACGACCCAGCCGGCCAAGACGGTCGACGCGCCCGCGCGGGCCGACTACGCCGGGCACGTCGACGGCGGCGGCGCGTCGGTCGCGGTGTCGGTCCGCGACGGCCACGCGATCGCCTACGTCTGCGACGGCAAGAAGGTCGAGGCCTGGCTGCAGGGCGTGACCGTCGGCGGGAAGCTGGACCTCAAGGGCACCAAGGGCGCGAACCTCGCCGGCAGCTACGACGCCGCGGCGGTGACCGGCTCGGTCACGGCGGGCGGCAAGACGTGGAAGTTCACCGCGGGTCCGGCGAAGAAACCCGCCGGGCTCTACCGCGCGACGCCGAAGGTGAAGGGCAAGGGCGCGAAGGTCGGCTGGATCGTCCAGGCCGACGGCAGCCAGGTCGGCATCCTCACCACGGACGACGACCAGCAGTCGATCGCCGCACCGGCCCTCGACCCGGCGGCCGGGACCGCGACGGTCGACGGCGCGCCGGTGACCGCCGAGGCGATCAGCGGGATCGCGGGTGGGTTCTGATGACCGCGCCCGCGAGGAACAACCGCGCCGGGGCCGCGCTCCTCGTGCCGCTGGCGATCGGCGCCGTCGTCGCGGTGGCGCTCGGCGTCTATGGCAACCTGCACACACCCACCGGCGTGGCCATCAACGTCGCGGGCTTCTCGAGCCCGCAGGCGGTGAAGGCGTGGCTCGCCACGGTCGTCGTCGTGCTGGCCATCGTGCAGCTGGTCACGGCGCTGGTGCTGTACGGCAAGCTCGGGAGCGGCGCGCCCGCGTGGATTGGGCCGGTGCACCGCTGGTCGGGGCGCCTGGCGTTCCTCGTGTCGATCCCGGTGGCGCTGCACTGCCTGTACGCGCTCGGGTTCCAGTCGTTCGACACCCGCGTGCTGCTGCACTCCCTGCTGGGCTGCTTCTTCTACGGCATCTTCGTCGTGAAGATGTTGCTGCTGCACAAGGACGGCGCGCCCGGCTGGTCGCTCCCGGTCGTCGGCGGGCTGGTCTTCACCGCGCTGGTCGGCCTCTGGCTGAGCGCGTCGCTGTGGTTCTTCACCCAATCCGGCTTGACCTTCTAGGGGGACGATCGTGCGCGAAGAGGAAACGCTGGCCCGCCGGACGGCGCTCGCGGTGCTGGGCGCCGGCTTGGTGGCCGGCTGCAGCACCTACGGCGGCGGCACGAACGGGACGTCCGCACCGCCACCCGCCGCGGGCAGCGGCACCGAGCTGGGCGCGGCGGCCGACGTCCCGGTCGGCGGCGGAAAGGTGTTCGCGGACAAGCAGGTAGTGGTGACGCAGCCCGCGGCGGGGACGTTCGCCGCGTTCTCGGCGATCTGCACCCACCAGGGCTGCGCGGTCGACGCCGTCGCGGACGGCACCATCAACTGCCCCTGCCACGGCAGCAAGTTCAAGATCGCCGACGGCTCGGTGGCGGCGGGCCCGGCGAATCAGCCACTGGAGAAGAAGACGGTGACGGTCACCGGCGGCAAGATCACGCTGGCCTGATCTCGCCAGGCAGGCTTCTGCGGACCGGCCACGATGGGGATCAGGCGCTCGGCTTCACTTGCACGCGTCGGTCCGGCCGGCTCCGTAGGCGGCCTGCGCCTTGGTGTAGCCCTCACCGGCAGACGACGAGAGCTGCTGCTTCAGGCCTGAGCAGGAGAACGACGTGAAGCTCAGGTAGCTCTCGGCCGACTTGACGGCCTGCGCGTTCCAGTCGACCGACAGGCTGTCCACGGCTTCGGTGGCCACGGCTTTCGGAAACCCTTCACCAGCGTCCGACGACAGCTGCCGGATCAGGCCGTTGCGTGAGAACGCGCTGAAACCGAGGTAACTCTGCGCCTTGTCGCGAGCCATCTCCACCTGCGGCGAGAACTGTGCGGCCGCCTCCACTGTGCTCGTTTCGTCGTTGCGGCTCGAGCTGGTCGGCGACGGCGCGCTGGTCGGCGACGGCGTGCTGGGCGGGTAGGTGGCCGGCTGGGTAGTGGCAGGCTGGCTGGTGGTCGGCTGGTCGGTGGCCGCGGCGGGCTGTTCGGTCGGCGCGGACGCGCGAGTCGTCGGGCTGTTGCACGCCGTGGCGATGACGAGCAGGGCGATGCCGATGCCGACGCCGATAACGATCTTCTTCATGGTGGTTCGCTCTTTCCGAGTTGTCGTCCCCCGGGCGGTGCAGGCGCAGCGGGTGGCGGAAGATCAGCGATGCTTCACGGCGCCGCCCGGCCATCTGGCGGTGGTCCGGAGCGACCGGCGGTGGTGGCGACGGTGTTGTCGATAAGGTCGAAAACGGCGTCCACTGTGTTACTCCTGCGTGGACTGGAGTTGTCCATGCCGCCGCCTTGCTGCGGACCCTAGGCGTAGGCCTTCGCGATCGTCATCTGCCGCAGCGGCGGGGCCTGGTCCGCGGCCTGGACCGTCCACAAGGGATTCGCCGGGTCCGGGTCGCCGTAGAGGAACGTCTTGGCGCTGCAGGCGAACCGGGCGTTCAGGCCGGCCACCGGGGGCGCGCCGCCGGTGACGCCGAGGCACTGCAGGCCGCCGTCCAGGGCGAGGAGGAACGGGTTCGCCGTGCCGTCGCCCTGGGGCGGCGACGGCAGGGTCCCGGTGTAGGTCAGCAGCACGGCCTTCGTCGCCGTGGACGGGCAGACGACCTGGTGTCGCGCGTTCGGCGCCGTGGCGGCGAAACACGGGTCGTACACCTTGTCCTTGACCGCGCAGCGGTAGGCGTCGTGCCGGCCGGACACCGTCGACGCCGCCGAGCAGGTGCCGGTCGCGGCCGTCGTGCGGATGCCCGCGGTGACGCGCGTGCCGGTCCACGGCCGGTACGCGACGGTCTGGGTGAACCGCTCGGTGCCGCTGCCCACGGTCAGCGGCACCGCGAAGGCGGGGCCTTTCGCGGCGTCGGCGAGCCAGCCGGTCACCGGGCCGATCCCGGCGGCCAGGAAGCTGTGCAACGCGCCCGCGTCCGCCGTGCCGCACGGCGTCAACGCGGCCCAGACCTCGGCCGCGACCTGGGCGAACGGCCGGTCGGCGGCGTAGTGCGCGGCGCCGGCGTCCGCCGCGCAGGCCAGCACGCCGGGGTCCTGCTCGAGCTCGCCCGGCCGGGCGAGCGCCATGCCGAACAGCGCCGCCGCGCGGTGGGCCGTCCACGCCAGGGCAAGCCCGAGGTACGGGCCGGGGTCGGCCTGGCCGCGGATGCTCGCGGGCAGCCGCTCGACCGGGACGTCGTAGGTGACGCCGGCGCCGGGCCAGAGCAGGTCGCGCAGCCGGGGCTGCGGGAACAGCTGGACGGTCGCGGTGCTCGGCGCGGCGGTGCGGGCGCTCGGTGCCGGCCAGCCCGGCGGCAGGACGATCCGGTAGGGCACCCGCGCGTTCGACGTCAGGGTGACGCTCGCGCCGCTGCCGTCCTCGGTCACGCACGCCCCGACCGGTGCCCGCGCGTCGGCCGGCCCGCCCAGTTCCACCGTGACGCCGGCCGTGCTCGCCGCGCGCCCGAGGCACGTCGGCGGCGGATCGGCCGCCGCCTGGGCGACGTCGCGGCCCAGCGCGGCGAAGTCGAGCAGGCCGCCCCAGAACGCGCCCTCGGGGGCCAGGTCGGCGACGATCCGGCGGGTCGACGCGTCGTAGGAGGCGAGCGCGAGGCGCGTCCCGTTCGCGGTGACGACGACCGGCGCGAACCCGGACGGCGGCGCGGCGGGCACCGCGATCCGCACCTGGACCGGGAGCCGCGGCGGCGCGCCGGCGTCGAAGGTCAGCTCGGCGCCCCCGCCGGTCCGGCGGGCCACCGGCGTCAGGGCGCCCGGCTCCGGCGCGGCGTGCGCGGCCAGCCGGGTGCCGGCCAGGACGGCGTCCGGGGGCACGACGACCTCGACGTCGCCGACGGTCAGCGTCGCGCCGGCCGCTCCGGACACCGCGGCCGCGTCCCCGGCGCCGGCCAGCCGTTGCTGCACCAGCACCCCGGCGGCCCCCAGCAGCAGCACGACCACGGCCGCCGCCAGGGCGAGCCGGGCCGGCCCGTGGTCCGTGCTCATCCGCACCTCCCAGCACCTGCTCGTCCAGTCTCCGGACGGCGCGGTCGTCAGCCGTCGTCGCCCAACCGTGACCGCGTCGCATTATGGGCCCCCGGGTGGCGCGCACGCGAGGCTTCGGCCGGGATCACCGCAGGTAAGAACTCGCCGCCGCCCGGTTCGTCTGGCACCATCGGGCGGGTGAACCCGGTCGAGATCGCCTGCGACGAGTCGGGTTCGGAGGGGGAGAACCTCGTCGGCGGCGAGACGGACGTCTTCGTGCACGCCGGGATCCGGATGTCCCCGGCGGCGGCCGAGGCCTGCGTGCGGGAGATCCGCCGCCGCATCGGGTCGCCCGCCGAGGAGTACAAGGCGAACCACCTGCTGCGCGCCAAGCACCGGCCGGTGCTCGAATGGCTGCTCGACCCGGCGGGCCCGCTGGCCGGCCGCGGGCACGTGCACCTGACCGACAAGACCTTCTTCGCCGTGCGGGCCGCGGTCACGCTGCTGGCCGAGCACGGCACCGCCGCCATGGCGCGCACCCTCCACCGCGAGGGCCCGGCCGCCTTCGGCGCCGACTGGGACTTCTTCCTCGCGGCCTTCACCAGCGTGCTGCGGCTCCGGCCACGCCGGGGCGTGCCGACGTCGCCCGCCGAGTTCTTCGCGCTGGTCACGAAGCTCGCCGAGACGCCGGGCGAAGCCGGCGAGATCATGGGCCGGTTCGCGGGCGGCGGCGACCGCGTGGCCGCCTACCGAGCCCGGCTGGCCACCGACGCGAGCGTCGTGCCGGTGCTGGATCCGCTGGTGCCCGCGGTGCTCCACACCATCCGGCACTGGAGCGCCGACGGCACCCCGGTCGCCCTGGTCCACGACGAGCAGCTCGCCCTGACCGCCGAGCGCGTGCTGCAGCTCAAGGCCACGCTCGGGTCCCGGCTGGCCGGCGTGCGGTTCGTCGACTCGCGGTCCGACGCCCGTGTCCAGATCGCCGACTTCCTCGCAGGCGTTGCCCGGCGGATCGCCTCCGAAGAGCTGAACGCCCGCGGTGACGCCACCTTGACCGCGCTCCTCCAGTCCTTTGTGGACGCGGACTCGGTCTGGGCCGGCCCGTTCGTCAGCAGGTGACGACCGCGACCGGCGACGACGTCGTGTCGAGCCGCTTGACGTAGGCGGCTCCGGTACGCCGCGCGCACGCGCTTTCCTTGCCGGTGAACGGACCGTCGAAGACGGCGTACACGTCGGCGCCGTCCACCTGCTGCCGCAGCGAACCGCAGCCGGTGCTCGGCGTGTGCAGGTAGCGCGCGCCCGGGTGGGCGTTCAGCAGCTGCTGGACATCGGTGCGGTAGCGGGCCGGCGTGACGGCGGAGCCGAGCACGACGACGTACGAGCCGTCGCACGCGGGTGTGCTCAGCGGCGTCGTCAGCCCGAGGTCGGCGGCGGGGACGACCGACGTCTGCACGGTCACCTGCGTGGTCGTCACCGGTGGCACGCTCGCCGGCGAGGACGTCGTCGGCGGCGGTGCCGTCGTCGAGGAGGTGGGTGCCGCCCCGGCCCGCGACGACGCCCGGTCGACCAGGAACCACGCGGCCACGGCCACCAGGGCCACCAGCGCCACCCCGGCGACCAGCCACGGCGCTTTCGAACTCCGCGGGACCGCGGGCGACGTCGTCCGGGTCGCCTGCCGGGTCGGGGGCGCGGCAGCGGGGACCGGGCGCGGGCCGCCGAGCGCGGCCCGCGCGGCGGCGGCCAGCTCCGTGACGCTCGCGAAGCGCTCGGCCGGGTCCTTCGCCATGCCGCGCGCGACGACGTCGTCGAACGCCGCGGGCAGGCCGGGCCGCAGCGAACTGGGCCGGGGCGGCGGCTGGTGCAGGTGGGCGCCGATCAGCGCCGCGGCCGTGGTCGCCGCGAAGGGCTTGCTGCCGGTCAGGCACTGGTGCAGCACGCAGGCCAGGGCGTAGACGTCGACGCGGTGGTCGGCGGGCGCGTCGGCGAACCGCTCCGGCGCCATGTAGTCGAGCGTGCCGACCGCGCCGCCGGTCGCGGTGAGCCCGGTCGCGGGCCCGGCCGCGCGGGCGATGCCGAAGTCCACGAGGTAGGCGAAGCCGGTCGGGCCGACGAGCACGTTCGACGGCTTGACGTCCCGGTGCACCAGGCCTTCGGCGTGCGCGGCGGCCAGGGCCTGCGCGACCTGGCCGACGACGTCGACGGCGTCGGCGGGGGCGAGCGGCCCACCGGCGGTGAGCCGGGAGCCGAGGTCGTCGCCCTCGACCAGGCGCATGTCGAGGTAGAGGCGCCCGTCGATCTCGCCGTAGGCGTGGATCGGGATGACGTGCGGCTCCCGCAGCCGCGCGACGGCGTGCGCCTCGCGCCGGAACCGCTCCTGGAAGTCGTGGTCGGCGGCGAACTCCGGGGCGAGCAGCTTCAGCGCCACGACGCGGTCGTGGCGCGTGTCGTAGGCGCGCAGCACCTCGCCCATCCCGCCGCGGGCGATCAGCGACTCCACCCGGTACGGCCCGAACTGCCAGCTCACGCGTCTTCCTCCACCACTCGCCAGGCGTGAGGAGACTACGCGATCCGGACGGCGACCGAGCGCGACCGGGGGACCGGGCGCCGGAGTCCACAGTGGATCATGGCGCCCGGTCCGGCCGGCCTACGTCCGGGGCGTCCCGAAGTCCTGCGTCCAGTACGCCTTCTTCGCCGAGTCGACGCTGTAGCCGATGCCGATCTCGCGCAGCGAGCAGTCGAGGATGTTGGCCCGGTGCACCGGGCTGTGCATCCACGCGTCGACGACCGCGGTGGGGGTGCGCCGCCCGGCCGCGATGTTCTCGGCCCACTGTGCCCAGCGGTACCCGGCGTCGGTGATCCGCACCGCGGGTCCCTCGCCCTTGCGGCCGGTATGGCTGAAGTAGCGGTACTTCGCCATTTCGTCGTTGTGCGCCTGGGCGGCCACGGCCAGCTGCGGGTCGCTGGTCAGCGGCTTGCACCCGTTCTGGACCCGGTTGCTGTTGGTCAGCTGGAGGACCTGGGCGGGGTAGAGGTCCGCGGCGGACGCGGGCGCGGACCACCCCGGGGCGAGCGCCGCCACCACCGCGGTCGCGCCGCAGGCCACCATTTTCCGGAACATCACAACCTCCTCGATGGACGGTTTTTGCCGACACCAGAGGACTGCGCCGGGGGACCGGGTGACCAAACCCGCCCGTTGGGACGGTTCCCGCCGGTACGGGCCGTGCCCGCGGAAGGCGGATTTTCACCGGACCGGAGACCGGCGGCACCGGCTGGGTGGATCTCCGGAGGACCTCCCCGACGAACAGTCGCGGCACGTGCAGGCTCACGTGCGGCGGAATCCTTGACCACCGTCGGCGAACGGAGCGGAATCCGGCGTCCGACGGCGCGCGCCGGTCCGGGAAGTCCACGTAGGCTGGTCCGGTGCGGACACGGCCCACCCTGACCTGGACCTCGACGGACGCGCCGCTGCCGCGGACGGCCGGCCTCGACGAGCTGACCGCCGTCGTCGCGCGTCGGCGGGTCGCGGTGCTGAGCGGCGCCGGCCTGTCCACGGAGTCCGGGATCCCCGACTACCGCGGCGAGAGCGGCAGCCTGCGCCGGCACACGCCGATGACCTACGACGAGTTCGTCACCAGCGACGCCGGCCGGCAGCGGTACTGGGCGCGCAGCCACCTCGGCTGGCGCACGATCGCCCGCGCCGACCCCAACGACGGTCACCGCGCGGTGACCGCCCTGCGCGACGGCGGGTACGTCGCCGGCGTGATCACCCAGAACGTCGACGGCCTGCACCAGGCGGCGGGCACCGCGGACGCCGTCGAGCTGCACGGCAGCCTCGACCGCGTGATCTGCCTGGACTGCCGGCGCACCAGCCCGCGCGCCGAGCTGGACCGGCGGCTGCGCGCGGCCAACCCGGACTTCGAGGGCACGGCGACCCGGATCAACCCGGACGGCGACGCCGAGCTGCCCGAGGACGTCGTGCGCCGGTTCGGCCTGGTGCCGTGCGCGGACTGCGTGTCCGGCGTGCTCAAGCCCGACGTGGTGTTCTTCGGCGAGAACGTGCCCCGGCCGCGTGTCGAGCAGTGCTTCCGGCTGGTCGACGACGCCGACGCGCTGGTGGTCCTCGGCTCGTCCCTGACGGTGATGTCCGGCCTGCGGTTCGTCCGGCACGCGGCGAACGCGGGCAAGCCGGTGGTGATCGTCAACCAGGGCGAGACCCGCGGCGACCGCTACGCGACGGTCCGGGTGGACCGGCCGCTGGGTCAGGCCCTGACCGAGCTGGCCGACCGGCTGGGCTGCCCGGTCAGCGGGGGTCGCGGCCGAACCGCGTGAGCAGCCGGTCCTGGCGTGACGCCGGGGGCGCGCCGGCCGGCGGGTCCGCGAAGAACCGGTCGACCGCGAGCCCGGCGAAGATGTCGTCGTAACCGTCGTCGACCCAGGCGACGAGGTCCGCGTCGAGCGTGTCGCCGGCCCCGAGCGCGCGCCAGGTCCCAGGTGTGCACGACGCTGTCGGCGGTCCGCACGGCCAGGGCCCGCCGCCCGGTCAGTTTGCCCATCGGGTAGTCGACGACGCGGTCGAGCGCGCCGCTCCCGGCGAACGCGTCCGCACAGGCCTCGGCCGACGCGGTGAACGCCGTGACCGGGTCGTCGCCGAGCGCGTCGGCGTCCCGCTGGGCCAGGAACTCCGCACCGGTGGCACCGCGGACGAGGCCGACGTAGTTGAGGTTGCCACGCGTCATGTGGTTGGCCAGCTGCCGGACGTCCCACTCGGGGCACGGCGTCGGCGCGCCCCAGCCGCCGGGTGGCACCGCGCGCAGGTGGTGTTCGAAACCCTTGGTCGCGCGGCGGAACCGGTCGAGGACGTCGTCGAAGGTGTCGGCCATGCCGCCGAGTCTGCCCGCCGCGCGAAGCCCGGACCGGCGGAAATCGGTCACGGCGTCCGGTGGACGAACCGGCCCGGGCGGGTTGGGGGGAAACGCGCCCGGGACGGCTCTGCGACGGACCTCCACAGCCAGTCGTTGCCCACAAGACGTCGCGGCCGCCCCGGGCGTTACACCGGCTGCAACCCGTTCCACGACCAGTGCGGCACGGCCAGGCCGGCGGGCACTTCTTCGGCAGGCCCCGGGTAGGTGAGCACCTCGGCCACCGCCCACTCCATGTAGGACCGCAGCGCGGCCCGGAACCCGGGATCGGCGGGCAGTCCCGCGTCGTCGGCGGCGAGCACGAAGCAGTCCACGAACCGGCGGCCGAGGTCGCTCATGTCGCCGTTGCCCGCGTGCATCCTGAGCATCGCCGAGTGGTCCGCGCACCCGGTGGAGAACCGCGGCGGGCCGCCCATCACCTCCGCCCAGTACCAGGCCAGCCGCTCCACGTGCTTCGGGTGCTGACCCGGGTGGGAGAACGGGTGGTTCAGCTCGGGATCGGCCAGGCAGCGTTCGTGGTGGGCGGCGGCCAGCGCGAGGAACGCGGGGTCGCCGCCGGCGAAGTCGTACAGCGTCGGGCGCACGGGCCGAGCCTGGCACGCGCGGCCCGGCAACACCAGCGCGTCAGCGCATCGCCGCACGTTCCGCCGCGGGCGTGAAGCCGCGGTAGGAGTCGATTGCCATGCGGACGTCCTCGGCGACGAGGTCGTGGTTGAGCGCTCCGGCGGCGGCCGCGCCCTGGGCCGCGGCGATGATCACGGTGGCCCGCGCGTCGACGACGTTGCCGGCGGCCCACACACCCGGCACGCTGGTCTGCCCGCTCGCGTCGACCTTGACGACGTCGTTCTCCACCGCGCAGCCGAGCTCGCGCAGGTGCGCGTCGTGCGGGACGGTCCGGGTGCGGATGAACAGCGCCGCCCGCGGCACGAACCGGCTGCCCAGCTCGACGCCGGCGAGCTCGCCGTCCTCGCGCCGCACCGCGGTCACGGTGCCCTCGACGACCCGGATGCCCCGCGCGTCGAGCCGCGTCCGGTCCTCTTCGGACGGCGGCGCGGTGTGGGCGAAGTAGACGACGTCCGGTGACCACTGGCGCACGAGCAGGGCGTGCTCGACGCTCGCGGCTTCGGTGCCGAGCACGCCGAGCGGCCGGTCGCGGACCTCGTAGCCGTGGCAGTAGGGGCAGGTCACCGCGTCGGTGCCCCAGCTTTCGCGCAGGCCGGGGAGGTCCGGGAGGTCGTCGTGGACGCCGGTGGCGTACAGGACGCGCCGCGCGGTCAGCACGCGGCCGCCGGCCAGGCGCAGCGTGAAGCCGGGCTCGAGGCTGGTGACGTCGTCGTCGACGAGGTCGACGCCGTACCCCGCGAGCTCTTCGCGGCCGATCTTGAGGAGCTCGTCCGGCGGCAGCCCGTCGCGGGAGAGGAAGCCGTGCATGTGGGCGGCGGGGGCGTTGCGCGGCGCGCCGCCGTCGACGACCGCGACGCGCCGCCGCGCCCGGCCGAGCATCAGGGCGGCGTTGAGGCCCGCGGCCCCGCCACCCACCACCACTACGTCGTAACTGCTGTTCTCGGTCATGCGGCCACCATGACCCCGGCGTCACGAATCCGACAACTTCTGTTGCCGTTTCCGGGACGAAGGAGTTTCCTGGGGGCATGATGGACGCGATCAACCAGGCACTGGCCGAGGTGGGCCCGCGGCTCAAGCGGGTCCGCACGCAGCGGCGGGTCACCCTCGCCGACCTCTCGGAGGCGACGGGCATCTCGAAGAGCACGCTGTCGCGCCTGGAGGCCGGCCAGCGCAAGCCGAGCCTGGAGCTGCTGCTGCCGATCGCGCAGGCCCACCAGGTCCCGCTGGACGAGCTGGTCGGCGCGCCGGAGGTCGGCGACCCGCGCGTCCGCCTGACGGCGCGGCGCATCCCGCGCCACAACGGCGCGACGATGACGGTGCTCCCGCTGACCCGCCAGCCGGGCGCGCCCCAGGCGTTCAAGATGATCCTCGAGCCGGAGACGGGCGAGCCGGACCCGCAGGTCCACGAGGGCTACGAGTGGTTGTACGTGCTGTCGGGACGGCTACGGCTGGTCCTGGCGGACCGCGACATGACGCTGGGTCCGGGCGAGGCGGCGGAGTTCGACACGCGCCTGCCGCACTGGTTCGGCGCGGTCGACGGGCGGCCGGCGGAGATCCTGAGCCTGTTCGGCAAGCAGGGGGAGCGGCTCCACCTGCGCGCGAAGTCCCGCTGACGGCTCATCGGGCCGGCAGCGGGGCCTGAGTCTCCAGGAGCGGCGCGAGCAGGTCCCCGTGCGTCTCGACGCGGTCCAGGACGTCGTCGGCGGTGAAGGTCAGGTGGCTGACGTGCCGGCACGCGCGGACCTCGGCCCACGTGAGCGGCGTCGAGACCGTGGGGTGCTCGCGGCCGCGCAGGCTGTACGGCGCGACCGTCGTCTTGGCCGGGTTGTTCTGGCTCCAGTCGACGAACACCCGGCCGGCGCGCTGGGCCTTGACCATGACGGCGGTGACCGTCGCCGGGGTCTCGCGCGCGAGCCGTTGCGCCAGCCGCTTGGCGTAGGCCGACGGCGCGGCCGGGTCGGCCGTGCGGATGCCGCAGTAGAGCTGCATTCCCTTCGAACCGGACGTCTTCGCGAACGGCGTCAGCCCGTCGGCGAGCAGGACGTCGTGCAGGCGTTCGGCGACCCGGCAGCAGTCGACGATCGACGTGCCCGGGCCGGGGTCGAGGTCGAACACCAGCCGGTCCGGCGGTCGGCGGGTCGCGCCGGGGCCGACCGTCCACTGGGGAACGTGCAGCTCCAGCGCGGCCAGGTTCGCGGCCCACACCAGCGCGGGCAGCTCGTCGAGCAGGGCGTAGTCGATGGTGCCTTCGCCGCGGCCGGACCGGGACCCGGTGCTGGGCAGCGTGACGGTCGGCAGCCAGTCCGGGGCGCCGCGCGGGGCGTTCTTCTCGAAGAACTGCTGGCCGCCGACGCCGTCGGGGAAGCGGATGAACGTCACCGGCCGGCCCGCGAGGTGCGGCAGCAGCACGGGCGCGACGCGGGAGTAGTAGTTGATGACCTCGCCCTTGGTGAAGCCGTCGGGGAACAGCGGTTTGTCCAGATTGGACAGTGTCAGCCGCCGGTTTCCGGCCTGCACGGTGATCTTCGGCCCCAGCGGCGGCGCCGGCTCCGAGGGCGCGGGCTCCGGCGCGGCCTGGCCGGTCGAGCGGGGCGCGCGGACGTCGTCGGGGCTCTTGTCGGCCCGCAGGCCCCGCCAGGCGGTGTGGCGGACGCGGCCGCCGCGGGTGAACTGCCGGTAGACGACCTCGCCGACGAGGTGCGGTTCGACCCAGCGGGCGCGGGTGGTGTCCTCGCGCGGCGGCGTCGTGGCGAAGGGGTGGGTCCGGCGCTCGAGCGGCGTCAGCATGGTGACGAGGTCCGCGCGGGCTGCCTGGGAGAAGCCGGTGCCGACGTCGCCGATGTAGACGAGGTCGCCGGTGGCGGGGTCGTGGGCGCCGAGCAGCAGGCCGCCGAGGGTGCCGGTGAAGCTGCGCTGACCGGGGCGCCAGCCGCAGACGATGACCTCCGCCGTCTGGATGAACGGGTGCTTGAGCCAGGAGTCGGGCCGGTGGCCGGGCTGGTAGGTCGAGCTGCGGAGCTTGGCCACGACGCCCTCGTAGCCGGCGTCGGCGGCGTGGGCCAGGAAGTCGGCGGGGGAGCGGTGGTCGGCGTCGAGTTCGGCGAAGGTGACCGCGCGGACGACGGAAACCTTGTGGAGGTCGGGCATCGGCAGCGTGGTGAGCAGGCGACGACGTTCGTCGTAGGGCGAGGCGAGCAGGCTGCGCTCGCCCAGCTGCAGGAGGTCGAAGGCGAGGAACCGGACGGGGAGGTCGTCGAAGGGTTCGTCGCGGCGCAGGGAGCTCTGGTGCTTGACGTAGCGACCGCGGCGTTCCTGCATCAGCTCGAAGTCGATCCGGCCGTCCTCGTTGTAGACGACGACTTCGCCGTCGAGCAGCGCGGCTTGGCCGTCGAGGTCGAGGACGCCGGTGACGCCGCGGAACTCGGCGGTGAAGTCGATGTTGTTGCGGCTGGTGAGCACCGTGGTGCCGTCGGGGGCGATGCGCATGGCGGCGCGGTAGCCGTCCAGCTTGTACTCGTAGGCCCACTCGGGGCCGCTGCGCAGGCGCCCGCCGTCGGCCTTGGCCAGCATCGGCTCGACCCAGGCGGGGACGCGGGCGGTGTCACGCGCTGCCATGCCGGCCTCCGTTCCCGCTCGGTGCTCCGACCGTAACCCGTTCGGCCTAGCTTCGCTGGGTTTGTGCAGGTGAAAGCCGTACTGGTAGCGCGCGATACCGGGAGTCAGGTCGCTGCCAGCGCCGTGTGCGGCCCGTGCCAGCGGCCCGCGTCAATCTTGGAATGTAATTCCAACGGCGGCCGCGCCTGGGCTCACCAGGCGGCCGCGATCGGCGAAGGAGCCACCATGAACACCCCAGTCACGATCATCGGTGCCGGACTCGGCGGCCTCACCCTCGCCCGCGTCCTGCACGTCCACGGCATCCCGTCCGCGGTGTACGAGGCCGAGCCGTCCCCGATGGCCCGCATGCAGGGCGGGATGCTCGACATCCACGACTACAACGGCCTGCTCGCCGTCGAGGCGGCCGGCCTGACCGAGGCGTTCCAGGGCCTGGTGCTGGAGGGCCGGCAGGCGATGCGGATCCTCGACCACCAGGGGAAACTCCTGTTCGAGAAGGTCGACGACGGCACCGGCGGCCGCCCCGAGGTGCAGCGCGGCGAGCTGCGCCGGCTGCTGCTCGACGGGCTCCCGGACGGGACCGTCCGGTGGGGCCACAAGGTCAGCGCCACCCGCGTCCGCGCCGAAGGCGGCTACGAGGTGACCTTCGCCGACGGCGCCACCGTCGTCACGAACCTGCTGGTCGGCGCGGACGGCACCTGGTCGCGGGTGCGGTCGCTGGTCACCGGCGCTGTCCCCGAGTACGACGGCACGGCGTTCATCGAGACCTACCTCTACGACGCCGACACCCGGCACCCCGCCACGGCGAAAGCGGTCGGCGGTGGCTCGATGGCGTCGAACGGGCCCACCCCGGACCGGGCGATCAGCGCCCACCGGGAAAGCGGTGACACCCTGCACGCCTACGTGGCGCTCACGGAGTCCCTGGACTGGTTCGAGGCCCTCGACTTCGCCGATCCGGCCGCGGTCACGGCGCGGATCGCGCGGGAGTTCGACGGCTGGGCCCCGGAGCTCACCGCGCTGATCACCGACGCCGACACCGCGCCAGTCTTCCGCCCGCACTACGCCCTGCCGATCGGGCACCGCTGGGACCGCCTGCCGGGCGTCACCCTCGTCGGCGACGCCGCCCACGTGACGGCTCCGAACGGCGAGGGCGCCAACCTGGCCATGCTGGACGGCGCCGAACTCGGCCAGGCCCTGGCGGCCCACCCGGGCGACGTCGAAGCCGCGCTCGCCGACTACGAGGAGGCCATGTTCACCCGCACCGCCACCCCCCTCGACGACGCCGCCCTGATGGAAAGCCTCTTCGACGGCGAACTCCCGGAGAGCCTGCGGGAGATGTTCAGCGGAGACCAGCAGAAGTCCTGAGCCCCGACACCCGCGTGTCGACCCTCCGAACACACGTGTCGACCCTCTGATCACGGGAGTCGGCTTCCGGATCACACGGGCCGCGAGCGAAGTCGTGGGCCGGCACCGCCGGCGCGTGGGCCGGAGAGGTCGGCTCGCGTGATCGGGAGGTCGACTCCCGTGATCCTAGGGTCGACACTCGTGATTGCCGGGACGACACGGCGCATCCGGACGAACCAGGCCGCCGCGGCGGGCGTCGGCCTAAAGCCGTCCGTAGGCCGGGGCGGTGTGCAGGGGGACGTCGGGGCCGCGCCAGGTGGCGGCCAGCTCGTGCAGCGGGGTGTCCAGCACCTCGCCGAGGCGGACGACCGTGCCGAAGCCGGGGGAGGGCAGGCGGCCGGTCTCGATCTTGCGGAGGGTCTCCGGCGAGATGCCGGCCGCCTGTGCGACTTCCGCGAGGTCGCGGCCCGCCCGCGCGCGGCGCAGCAGGACGCCGAGCCGCCGGCCGGCTTCGACCTGGGCGGGCGTGAGCGGTTGACGGACCATGCTCCGAGGGTAGGACTGGTATTACTATACCGGCAAGTGCTACGGTCCCGGTATAACTATACCAACCCTGTGACGTGAGGTTTTCGTGATCGAACTGAAGACGCCCGCCGAGATCGAGCGCATGCACGTGGCCGGGCGTTTTGTCGCCGAGGTGCTGACCGAGGTGGGCCGGCTCGCCGACGTCGGCGTCAACCTCATGGACCTGGAGCACCACGTGCGCGGCATGATCGAGCGCCGCGGCGCGGAGTCGTGCTACTGGGACTACGCGCCGTCCTTCGGCAAGGGCCCGTTCCGCAACGTCATCTGCCTCTCGGTCAACGACGCCGTCCTGCACGGCCTGCCCCACGACTACGTCCTGCGGGACGGCGACGTGCTCAGCGCCGACATCGCGGTCGGCATCGACGGCTGGGTGGCGGACTCGGCGCGCACGGTCATCGTCGGCACCCCGGCCGAGGAGGACCTGCGGATCATCCGCGCCACCGAGGAAGCACTGGAAGCGGCGATCGAGGTGGCGCGCCCGGGCAACCGCCTCGGCGACATCTCGGCGGCGATCTACGCGGTGGCGTGCGACTACGGCTACCCGGTCAACACCGAGTTCGGCGGCCACGGCATCGGCCGCACCATGCACGAGGACCTGCACGTCTCCAACAAGGGCCAGGCGGGCCGCGGGATGAAGCTCCGGCCGGGCCTGACCCTCGCGCTCGAACCGTGGTTCGCCCGGACGACCGACAAGATCGTCTACGACCCCGACGGCTGGACCATCCGCTCGGCGGACGGCTCGCGCACGGCCCACTCCGAGCACACAGTGGCCGTCACCGACGACGCCCCGCTGGTGCTGACCCGGCGCGCCCCGGAGACCCCGGCGACGCGGGACGAAGCCGACCGGCTGTCCACAAAGGACGCCTGACGCGACCCGCCGCCGGTCGTGATCGATCGAGTACGGTGGATCACGACGCGGCGGTCGGCGACCGCCTTCCGGCGATCGCGACGAGAAGGGCCCCGCTCATGGCCGACCCCGACCTGCCGGACAACTGGGGCCGCTGGGGCGCCGACGACGAACTGGGCACGCTCAACCTGATCACCGACGACGTGCGCGCGCAGGCCGCCGCCGAGGTGCGCACGGGCCGGTGGGTGTCGCTGGCGCAGCCGATCACGCCGAACCCGATGATCAGCAGCCCGTTCGCGCCCACGACGGTGGACGTTTCGCCGGTGCAGCAGCTGATGTCGTACACCGGGGTGGGCGTGTCGGCCGACTTGATGCTGGTCACCAACCACCACGCGAAGTCGACGCACCTCGACGCGCTGGCGCACTGGTCGACCGGCGACCAGGTCTACCCGGGCCGCCCGCGGGCCGAGGTCGTGACCGCCGGCGGGGTCACGCACGCGTCGACGTCGGCCTTCGCCGCCGGGATCGTGACGCGCGGGATCCTGCTCGACCTGGCCGTCGACGGACCGCTTCCCTCGGGATACGCGGTGACGTCACACGACTTCGAGGAAGCCGAGCGGCGCCTCGGCGTCGAGGTGCGCCCGGGTGACGCACTGGTGGTCCGGCTCGGCTGGCCGGCCACCCCGGTCCCCGGCACGCCGACCCCGGGCATCAGCGTCGACGCCGTGCGCTGGATGGACCGCCGCGGCGTCGCACTCTGCGCACCCGACCGGGGCGACGCCTTCCCGCCACTGGACCCGGGCGGCCCGTCCCCGCTGCACGGCATCGGCCTGGGCCGGCTGGCGATGCCCCTGATCGACGCGGTCGCGCTCGACGACCTCGCGGCGCTGTGCGCGGAGCTGGAGCGCTACAGCTTCCTGCTTTCCGTTGCCCCGCCACGTGTCCACGGCCTGACCGGCATCCCGGTCAACCCCGTCGCGCTGTTCTGAGGTCGTACCGCATCGACACCGCGGACGGTTGTTCGTGACTCCGGCTGTGTCCTGATCCGAGGGGTTCCTGGCCGGACGAAGGCCGTGCCACGTCGGCTTCAGTCGGCACCATGGAAGCCGGACATCCCGTCCGGCGACCACGAGCGAAAGCGCTGAAGCCATGTCAGAGATCATCGCGGGGGTGGCGGTTCCCGAAACGGCCGCGGTCGCCGAAGCGACCCGGCTCGCCCGGGAGACGACCAGCCCGCTCCTCTACCACCACTCCCGCCGCGTCTATTTCTTCGGCCGGATCCACGCCGCCCGGCTCGGCGTCGAACCGGATCCCGAACTGCTCTACCTGGCCGCCCTGTTCCACGACGCCGGTCTCCTGACGCCCTTCTCCGGCGTCGAGCAGCGGTTCGAGGTCGACGGGGCCGACCACGGGCGCGAGTTCCTGCTGGCGCACGGGTTCTCCGCGGCGGCCGCGGAAACCGTGTGGACGGCGATCGCGTTGCACACGACGCCGGGGATTCCCGGCCGCATGGGCCCGGAGATCGCCGCCACCCACTTCGGCGTGCTGACCGACGTCGTCGGGTTCGGCCTGGCCGGGCTGAACCCCGATCAGGTGGCGGAAGTCGTCGCCGCGCACCCGCGGGGCGAGTTCAAGGAAGAGTTCCTGAGCACCTACCTCGACGGCCTGAAGAACCGCCCGGAGACGACCAACGGAACCGTGAACTCCGACGTCCTGGCGCACTTCGTCCCCGGATTCCGGCGGACGACGACCGTCGAGCGGATCATGGGCTCGGGCTGGCCGAGCTGACGCGAAAGGAACCGCCATGCGAGCCATCACCGTACGAGACCGCGACGCCGGCGTCGGCGGACTCACCCTGACCGACCTGCCCCACCCGCACGCCGCGGAGAACGACGTCATCGTGCGCGTCCACGCCGCCGGCTTCACCCCCGGCGAGCTGGACTGGCCCGGCACCTGGACCGACCGCGCCGGCGGTGACCGCACGCCGAGCGTCCCCGGGCACGAGGTGGCCGGGGTCGTCGCCGAGCTGGGTTACGGCACCACCGGCCTCACCGTCGGCCAGCGGGTCTTCGGCCTCACGGACTGGACGCGCGACGGGTCCCTCGCCGAGTACACGGCGGTGGAGGCGCGCAACCTCGCGCCGCTCGCCGCCGACATCGACTACGCGGTCGCCGCGGCGCTGCCGGTCTCCGGACTGACGGCGTGGCAGGGACTGTTCGACCACGCCGGCCTCACCACCGGCCAGACCGTCCTGATCCACGGCGCGGCGGGCGGCGTCGGGTCGATCGCCGTCCAGCTCGCCCGCGAGGTCGGTGCCCGGGTGATCGGCACCGGCCGGGCCGCCGACCGCGACGTCGTCCGGGACCTCGGCGCGCACGCGTTCCTGGACCTGGCCGCGGATCCGTTGCCCGGCGACGTCGACGTGGTCTTCGACGTCATCGGCGGCGACGTCCTCGAGCGGTCGGCCGCGCTGGTCCGCCCGGGCGGCACGCTCGTGACGATCGCGGCGCCACCCACGGTGCGGCCGAAGGACGGGCGAGCCGTCTTCTTCGTGGTCGAGCCCGACCGCGCCCGGCTGGCGGACCTGGCGCAGCGTGTCCGCGACGGCCGCCTGCGCCCCCGCGTCGGCGACGTCCGCCCGCTGGCCGAAACGGCCGAGGCGTTCGCCCGCCACCGGCGCACCCCCGGCAAGACGATCATCCAGGTGGCGCCGGATCAGCCGTGATCGATGCCGCGCCGGGTGGGTCAGCGACTTGCGGCAACAGGCCGGGTGACCTCCCAAGCGGCCTCGATCATCCCGAAGATCTCGTCGACGGCCGCCGGGGGATCGGCCGCCTCGCGGGACAGGGAGTAGGCGTCGATCACGAACCTGGCGATCGTGCGGCAGGCCGTGGGGGTCCGTGCCAGGCCGGGGTCGGCGGCGATGGCCGCGGCCAGGGATTCCGCGTGGCGCAGCCGCATCGACTCCTCGTACTCCCGCAGCGCGGGTGACCCGTCGATCATGCGCCGGATCGGGGCGGCGCCCTCCGCCGTGCAGTGGCGCACCAGGGCGTGGACCTCGCGGCGCAGCGCGGGCACGAGCGGCTCGTGCGGCGCCCGGCCGGTGACCGCCTGGGTGAGACGTTGCTCGAAGTCGTCGTCCCGCTCGAACACCAGGGCCTCTTTCGCGGCGAAGTGGGAGAAGAGCGTGGTCACGGCGACGTCGGCCTCGGCGGCGACGTCGCGGATGCCCACCGCGTCGTACCCGCGCTCCAGGAAGAGCCGCAGGGCGGTGTCGGCGATCTTCTGGCGGGTCGCGGCCTTTTTGCGCTCACGGCGTCCCGGCTCGGTCATGTGCTGATGCTATCAGCTACGAAAGCGTAGTCAGTGCAAAACGCTAACCGTTAGTGCTAACGTCGGCGGCATGAAGAGAGTCAGCTTCGCCGAGTTCGGCGGTCCGGACGTCCTGCGCCTCGAAGACGCCGAGGAGCCCCACGCGGGCGCCGGTCAGGTCCGCGTCGCCGTGCGGGCCGCGGGGGTGAACCCCGTCGACTGGCGGGTCCGGGAAGGCCAGTTCCTGAAGGCCCATCCGCTGCGGCTGCCCGCCGGAGTCGGGATCGACGCTTCGGGAGTGGTGGACGAAGTCGGTGACGGCGTCGACGGCGTCGAGGTGGGCGACCGCGTGTTCGGGGAAGGTTCGGACACCTACGCCGAGTTCGCGGTGCTGTCGGCCTGGGCCCGGATGCCCGAGGGCCTGACGTTCGCGGAGGCCGCCGGTTACCCCTCGGTCGTCGAGACGGCGTTGCGCGTCATCCGCCAGGTCGGCGTGCGGCCCGGCCAGACGCTGCTGGTCAGCGGCGCCTCCGGCGGAGTCGGGTCCGCGGTGCTGCAGATCGCCCGTGACCGCGGCATCACGGTGATCGGCACGGCCGGGGCCGCGAGCCAGGACTACGTGCGCGGCTTGGGCGCCGTCGCCACGACCTACGGCGAGGGCTGGGTCGAGCGGGTGCGGCAGCTCGGCCGGGTCGACGCCGCGCTCGACCTGGCCGGCTCGGGCGTGATCCGCGAGCTCGTCGCGCTGACCGGCGATCCGGGCAAGGTGGTCTCGATCGCCGATCTCGGTGCGCCCGCGCTCGGGGTCCGGTTCTCGGACACGGCCGGGAGCGTGCCGGACGCACTCGTCGAGGCGGCCGGCCTCATCGCGCGCGGGAAGCTCCGCATCCCGGTCGAGAAGTCGTACAGCCTCGCGGAGGCCGCGGACGCGCACATCGACAGCCACGCCGGGCACACGCGAGGCCGCCGGGTCATCCTGCTCTGAGCTGGTCTTCCGCGCTGGGAACGTCCAGCGGACGCGGTGCAAGGGGCCGCTTGCGGACCTTGCCGGAGACACCCACCCGCTCGCCGAGACGGCCGAGGTGTTTCGCCCACCATCACCGGGTCACCCAAGCTACGTCCGCCGTCAGCTGAGTTCTCGTTGCATCAGCACGGTGCCGAGCCGTGCGGGTACCACGTCGCCGCGCTCGTGGTGCGCCCGCGCTCGCCGGGTCTCAGGTGATCGCCAGGTCCGTCCGAAGTGGACGGCCCTGCATCGCGCACCAGACCGCCGCCGGTGTCAGCGGCATGTCCGCGTGCCGCACGCCGTACGGGCGCAGTGCGTCGACGACGGCGTTGACCACCGCGGCGGGGGAGCCGACCGTCGCGGACTCGCCGATGCCCTTGGCGCCGATCGGGTGGCGCGGGGACGGCGTGCACGTCTCGCCCAGCTCCCACGACGGGCACTCCAAAGCCGTCGGCAGCAGGTAGTCCATGAAGGACCCGCCGAGGTGGTTGCCGTCGTCGTCGAACGCGATCAGCTCCATCAGCGCCATTCCGATCCCGTCGGCGAGGCCGCGGTGCACCTGCCCGGCCACGATCGCCGGGTTGATCCGGACGCCGCAGTCGTCGACCGCGACGAACCGGCGCACGCGCACCTGACCGGTGCCGGGATCGACGTCCACGACACAGATGTAGGCGCCGAACGGGTAGGTCAGGCTCGGCGGGTTGTACACGCAGGACGCGTCCAGGTGACCCTCGACGCCTTCGGGCAGCGCCAGGTCGGAGTGCGCGGCGCGGGCGATCTCACGCATCGACCGGCCCTGGTCCGGCACCCCGCGGACGAACCAGCGGCCCGGCTCCCACTCCAGGTCGTCCGGGCTGACCTCGAGCATCGCCGAGGCGACGAGCCGCGCCCGCGCGCGCACCTTCCGCGCGACCAGCACGGTCGCCGCGCCGGACACCGGCGTCGAGCGCGAGCCGTAGGTGCCGAGGCCGAACGGCGTGGCGTCGGTGTCGCCCTGCACCACCTCGACCTCGTCCGTCGGGATGCCCAGCTCGTGCGCGACGATCTGGGCGAACGTCGTCTCGTGCCCCTGGCCCTGGGACATGCACGACAGGCGCAGCACGGCCGAACCGCTCGGGTGCACGCGCAGCTCGGCGCCGTCGGCCATGCCGAGGCCCATGATGTCCATGTGCTCGCGCGGGCCGGCGCCGACGGCTTCGGTGAAGAAGCTCAGGCCGATGCCCATCAGCTCCCCGCGTTCGCGCTTGTCCTTCTGCTCGCGGCGGAGGTCGTCGTAGCCCGCCATCTCCTTGGCCAGCGCCAGCGCCCTGGGGTAGTCGCCGGAGTCGTACTCCCAGCCGGTCGCGCAGGTGTACGGGAACTGCCCGGGCCGCAACAGGTTCCGCTCCCGCAGCTCCGCCGGGTCGACGCCGAGGTCGTAGGCGAGCACGTCCATCATCCGCTCGACCAGGTACACGGCTTCGGTGATGCGGAAGGAACACGCGTACGCCACGCCGCCGGGCGCCTTGTTCGTGTGGACGCCGGTGACCGCGCAGTGCGCCGCGGGCAGGTCGTAGGAACCGGTGAAGACCTGGAAGAACCCGGCCGGGAACTTCGAGGGCTGCGCGGTGCCGTTGAACGCGCCGTGGTCGGCCAGCACCCGCACGCGCAGGCCGAGCAGCTTCCCGTCGCGCGTCGCCGCGATCTCGCCGTGCATGTGGTAATCGCGGGCGAACGACGTGCTCATCAGGTTTTCCGAGCGGTCCTCGACCCACTTGACCGGCCGCCCGGTGAGCATCGTGGCCGCGACCGCGCACAGGTAACCCGGGTACATCCCGACCTTGTTGCCGAAGCCGCCGCCGATGTCCTGCGCGACGATCCGGATCTTGTGCTCGGGCAGCCCGGTGATCATCGAGTAGAGCAGCCGGTGCGCGTGCGGTGCCTGCGCGGTGGCCCAGACGGTCAGCTTGCCGGTGACCGGGTCCAGCTCGGCGACCGCGCCGCAGGTCTCCATCGGCGCCGGGTGCACCCGCGGGTAGAGCATGTCCTGCGTCGCGACGACGTCCGCGCGCGCGAAGGCGTCGGCGGTCGCTTCGGCGTCACCGGACTCCCAGTCGAAGATCCGGTTGTCCGTACGGCCTTCGACGTCGTCGCGGATCAACGCGGCGTCGGCGTCGAGGGCGGTCCGCGCGTCGGCGATCACCGGCAGCGGCTCGTATTCGACGTCGATCAGCTCGAGCGCGTCTCGCGCGGCGTAGCGGTCTTCGGCGACGACGAACGCGACCTCCTGGCCCTGGAACCGGACCTTGTCGGTGGCCAGCACGGCCTGGACGTCGTGGGACAGCGTCGGCATCCACGCCATGCCGCGCTCGGCCAGCATCGCGCCGGTGATGACGGCCCGGACCTTCGGGTGCGCCTCGGCGGCGCTGGTGTCGGTCGCGACGACGCGGGCGTGCGCGTGCGGGCTGCGCAGGATCGCGCCGTGCAGCATGCCGGGCCGGGTCACGTCGTCGAGGAACGTGCCGCGGCCGCGGACGAACCGGCCGTCTTCCTTGCGGGGCACGGAACCGTGGCCGTTCGCGGTCACGCTTCACCGTCCGGGTGCTCGGCGGCCCAGCGGACCGCGCGGACGATGTTCTCGTAGCCGGTGCAGCGGCACAGCTGCCCGGAAATGGCCTCGCGGATGGTGTCCTCGTCCGGGTCGGGGTCGCGGTCGAGCAGCCAGCGCGCGGTCATCAGCATCGCCGGGGTGCAGAACCCGCACTGGACGCCGTGGCAGGCGACGAACCCCTGCTGCACGGGGTCGAGCCGCGGGCCGTCGGCGAGGTCCTCGACGGTCCGGACGCGCTTGCCGTCGGCCATCGCCGCGAGCACCGTGCACGACTTGACCGGCAGGCCGTCGAGCCAGACCACGCAGGTGCCGCAGTTGGACGTGTCGCAGCCCCAGTGCGTGCCGGTGAGGCCGAGGTCGTCGCGCAGGAAGTGGACCAGCAGGAGCCGGGGCTCGACGCTGCGCCGGTACGCCTCGTCGTTGACGGTCACGGTGATCTCCACGTCACCCCGCCCGCCGCGCGTGCGCCTGGTGCAGCGCCCTGGCGGTCAGCTGCGCGACGAGGTGGCGCTTGTAGTCGGCGGGCCCGCGCTGGTCGGCGGCGGGGGAGCAGCGCGCGGCGGCGATCATCCCGGCCTCGGTGAACCGCTCCGGCGTCGCCGGGCCGCCGCGCAGGAAGTCCTCCGCCTCGGCGGCGACGAAGTGCGGGGCGCCGACGGCGGTGAGGCCGAGCCCGGCTTCGACGATGACGTCGCCGTCCAGCCGCAGGGACGCGCCCGCCGCGGCGATGGCCCAGTCCCCGGCCCGCCGGCCGACCTTGGCGTACGCGCTCCCGGTGCCGTCGCGGATCGGCAGCCGCAGCTGCACCAGCAGCTCACCCGGCCCGACGGCGGTCTCGTACGGCCCGGTGAAGAACTCCCGCACGGGCACGACCCGCGTCCCGGTGCCGCTTTCGACGACGGCGTCGGCCCGGACGGCGGTGAACGCGGCCGCCAGGTCCTCCGACGGATCGGCCTGGCACAGCGAGCCGCCGACGGTCCCGCGGTTGCGCACGATCGGGTCCGCGACCACGCGTTCGGCGTCGTGCAGGATCGGGAACAACCGCCCGGCCTCGGGCGAATCGAGCAGTTCGGCGTGCCGCACGAGGGCCCCGATCCGCAGCTCCCCGCCGACGACCTCGATCCGGGACAGCTCGCCGAGCTCGTTGATGTCGACCAGCGCTTCGGGCCGCGCCAGCCGCAGTTTCATCATCGGGATGAGACTGTGCCCGCCGGCGATCACCCGGCCCTCGGGGCCGTACTTGGCCAGCAGTTCGAGGGCGTGCCCGACACTGGTGGCCCGCTCGTACTCGAACTGCGCCGGCACCTGCATGACCGCCGATCGTCCCCGCCGGGTCCGCGGTCCGCAACAGTGGATTAAGGGAACTCTGAATCCGGGCGTGCCGACCAGCGCCCCGAGGCGAGGGTCAGACGTCGGCGGGGGCGTGGGTCCATTGGAGTGCCTCGTGCCACTCCGCGATCAGGGCTTCGTCGTCCGCGAACGTCGGTGTCGTTCCCACCGGGACCCACGACTGGCCTACCAGGTCGCCGTCTTCGACGCGCTGGACCGTGATTCCGGTGTACTTCACCACCTCCCGGCCGAATTCGGCCGGGGCCGAGACCTCTCGGGTGCCCAGCCGCAGCCGCACCTGTCGTTCGCCCGTCACCCGACCACCCTCCCCTTCATTCTCGACAGTGCTGTCGCGAATGAGTGCGGATCTGTAACAGCCTGGGCGGGTGGACTGCGGTAAGCGGCCGGAAACGGCCGGTGGACGGCAGATAAATTAGCTCTCGTGAATCGCACCGAACGGCTGTACGCCCTCGTGGAAGAACTTCGCGCCGTCTCGCCGCGGCCGCGCAGTGCGACGTGGCTGGCGCGGCGGTTCGAGGTCAGCGTCCGCACCGTCGAACGGGACCTCGACGCGCTGCGGGAGTCCGGTGTGGCCATCCGGAGCGACACCGGGCGCAACGGCGGGTACAGCCTGGACCGCGAGCGCACCCTCCCGCCCGTGACGCTGACCGCGCGCGAGGCACTGGCGATCAGCGTCGCGCTGCGGGCCGCGTCGGCCACGCCCTTCGCGGACGCCGCGCGGCGGGCGGCGCAGAAGGTGCTGGCCGTTTTGCCGCCCGACGTGCGGCGAAGGGAGGACGCGCTGGCCGCGCGCGTGCACCGCGTCGGCCCGCATCCCGATCTGCCGGTGATCCGCGGTGCGGTCGCCGATGCGGTCGAGGACGCCGTCGTGTCGAGCCGGGTGCTGCACGTGACCTACACCGACCGGGCGGGCGCGGCCTCCGAGCGCGACGTCGAGCCGCTGGGCCTGCTCTGGGGGCCGCACGGCTGGTACCTCGTCGCGTGGTGCCGCCTGCGCGACGGCGTCCGCGGGTTCCAGCTGCACCGCATCACCGCCACCGCGCCGACCGGAGAGCGGTTCCGCCCGCGCGAGGCCGAGTGGGCCGCGGAACTCGACCGCCTGGACGCCGAAGCCCTGCGGTGAAATGCCGGGAAATGTGACGCCGAACACCGACAGGACGGTGTCGCGGACCGCTGGAACCGTGGCGGACATGGAAAACAACGAAGAACGGATGCGGCAGTGGTGCCGCATGTGGAACGAGGACCCCGCGCTGGCGCACGAGCTGATGAGCCCGACCTGCGTGCAGTGGTCCGGGCAGACCCCGGGGCTCGACAGCGTGGTCGGGCCGGCGGAGCAGGTGCGGTTCCTCGAGGGGTACCGCGGCAAGCACATCAACATCTTCCGCCCGCGGGTGCTCGCCGACGGCGGTGACCACTTCGCCTACCTGTGGGACGTCGACAAGGCGGACGGCCGGAAGCTGACCGGCTTCGACGTCAACATCCTGCACGGCGGCGGGATCGCGGAGAACTGGACGTTCGTGGGGGAGCGGCGCGACACCACGCCCGACCCGGCGTACACCGCCGGCGACGACCTGGACAAAGTCCTCGACGGCTGGCTCCGGTGGCGCGCCGGCGAGCCGGCGGACGTCATCACCGGGGACTTCGGGTTCTTCTCCGGCGCGGCGGGCCCGCTCACGCGCCCGGATCCCGCGGTCCTGACGCCGCATCGCGCGCCGATCGTCGATCCGGTCCGGGGCACCGTCGCGTTCCTGTGGACCGGACCCGCGGCGAGCGGCGCCGACCTGCTGTCCGTGCGCGACGGCCGGGTCGCCCGCGCCTGGTCGCTGACCGGGACCCGGTCCTTCCGCTACTGAGTCCTACCCGGGTGCGACAGCGCGCCGGACGCTCTCCCGCAGGAGCGTCCGGCGTTGCTCGTGCAGCTCCGGCGGCTCCTCGCCGGTGGCGGCGTAGACGTTGCTGACCGGCGACCACGCCATCGACATCGCGATCACCATGGCCATCAGGTCGAACGGGTCCTCGGCCCGGACGAGCCCCGCGGCCTGCGCGTCGGCGATGGCGCCGAGCTTGGCGGCGTCGAGGCGGTCGGCGTCGGCGACGAGGTGCCCGGCGGGGCGCCGCTCCAGCCGAACCCAGGTGGCCAGCCGGATCAGGTCGGGCCGGCGGAGGTACTCGTCGTACAGGCGGACGGCCCAGTCCGCGAGGTCGGCGGCGTCGATCGGGACGCCGTCGCGGATCGAGCCCATCGAGTCCAGGAAGATCGTGTCGAACAGCTCTTCCTTGCTGCCGAAGTAGCCGTAGAGCTGCGCTTTGTTGGTGCGGGCCGCGGCCACGATCCGCTCGACGCGTGCCCCGGCCAGGCCGTACCGCGCGAACTCCTGGGTCGCCACGTCGATGATGCGCTGCTTCGTCGCGGCGCCCCGCGAGGTCAGGGGCTTGTCGGCCATGCGGCCCACGATAACAACAGACCAGTCTGTTTGCCGGATCGCCGATGCTCGGCTACGGTCAAATAGACCGAACAGTCTGTTTGTTTGAGGAGTGAGCCATGAGGACGACCGTGGGCTGGCAGGCCGACCACACCGGGGACGCGTTGCGGCAGGTGCCGCTCGAACGCCGTGACCTGCGGGCGGACGACGTCGCCGTGCGCGTGGACTACTGCGGGGTCTGCCACAGCGACCTCCACGCGCTGGGCCGGCCCGGCCGGGACACGCCGCTGGTGCCCGGCCACGAGTTCACCGGCGTGGTGACCGAGGTGGGGAGCGGTGTCACGCGGTTCGCCGCCGGGGACGCCGTCGCCGTGGGCAACATCGTGGACTCGTGCGGGGAGTGCCCGATGTGCCGGCGGGGGCAGGAGAACTTCTGCTACGCGTTCCCGACCCTGACCTACGGCGGCACCGACCGCCACGACGGCACCCCCACGCTGGGCGGCTACTCCCGCGAGTACGTCGTCCGCGAGGCCTTCGCCTACCCGCTGCCCGCGGGACTCGACCCGGCGGCCGCGGCGCCGTTGCTGTGCGCGGGGATCACCGTCTGGGAGCCGCTGCGGGCGCTGGACGTCGGCCCCGGCACGCGTGTCGCCGTGGCCGGGCTCGGCGGCCTCGGGCACCTCGCGGTCAAGCTCGCCGTCGCACTCGGGGCCGAGACGACGGTCCTCAGCCGGACCGCCGGCAAGGCCGAGGACGCCCGCCGCCTCGGCGCCCACGACCTGGTCGTGTCCACCGACGAGCGGCAGCTGGCCGCGGCGCGGGACCGGTTCGACGTCGTCGTCGACACCATCGCGGTGCCCCACGACCTCGCCCCGTACCTGAAGCTGGTCGCGCTGGACGGCACCCTCAGCGTCGTGGGCCACCTGGGTCCGGTCACGGTGTCGATGATGGACTTGCTCGTCGGCCGCAAGAAGCTGGGCTCCGCGGGCAGCGGTGGCCGCCCGGCGACGGCGGAGATGCTGGAGTTCTGCGCCGAACACGACGTCACCGCCGACGTCGAAGTGCTCCCGTCGAAGCAGGTGAACGAAGCCCTCGAGCGGCTCGGCCGCAACGACGTCCGGTACCGCTTCGTGCTCGACCTGGCCGACCTTTCGTAGCCCGGGCACTGCGGCATTCGGGTCATTCTTTGCGTTTCCGGTGAGAAAGATCGAGGGTTCCCGCTTCCCGTCGAGCACGCATTGTGCAAATACCCCGGTCCGGCGTCGCTCTGAAGCGTGACGTTTCCCGATCGGTTTTCGACGGCTCGGCCCGGTCAGTACCTGGTTGAGTAGCCCGATTTCCCGGTGATCGCCCATTGAGCGCCTTGACACAGGGCACTCCGGGTGAACCGCGGGCGAAGTGCTAACGAAGCAGGCCATTTTCCGTCTTCCTCAGGCCAGCCACCGGAAATTCTCGAAAGGGAAGTCATGTCCCGAAGATCAGTGTTCGTCGCCTTGACGGCCGTCACGGCGTTGCTCGCACCGACGGCCGTCGCCGCCGCGGCGACGCCCGGGGTCGATCCGGCCACCGTCGACCTCACCCTCAACGCGGGCCAGAGCACCACCGTGACCAAGCACGTCACGACGTCGGCCGTGCCGCCGAACCCCGACCTCGTGCTGCTCGCCGACACCACGGGCAGCATGGGCGCCGCGATCGGCAACGTGCGCGCGAACGCCGACACCATCACCGGTGACGTGCTCGCCGCGCAGCCGACCGCGCAGTTCGGGGTGGCCGAGTACAAGGACTTCGGCGACCCCTTCGCGTTCCGCGTCAACACGGGCATCACCGGTGACCAGGCGGCGGTCCAGGCCGGCACGAACCAGTGGGTCGCCTCCGGTGGCGGCGACGGCCCGGAAGCCGACCTCAACGCCCTGTACGAGCTGGCCACCGGCGCGGTCACCTTCCGCCCGGACGGCACGCGCATCGTCGCCTGGTTCGGCGACGCGCCGTCGCACGACCCGAGCGGCGGGCACGACCTGGCCCAGACCATCGCCGCGCTGAAGGCGGCGAACATCCGCGTCGTCGCGGTCAACGTGGGCGCGCTCGACCTCGACGGGCAGGCCAGCGCGATCACGTCGGCCACGGGCGGCGTGCTGCTCAACAACGTGCCCTCGAGCGCGGTCTCGCAGGCCATCCTCGACGGCATCCAGTCCATCGAGGTCACGGTGGCCCCGCACGTCACGACGTGCGACCCGCAGCTCACGGTCACCAACGCGCCGGCCAGCGTGAAGGTGCCCAGCGGTGACGTCGCCACCTTCACCGAGACGGTGGCCGCCGCGGCGAACGCCGCGCCGGGGACGTACCACTGCACCGTCGACTACCTGGTCGACGGTGTCTCGCGCGGCTACGTCGAGACGACGACCGTGCGGGTGCTCGGCTTGAGCATCAACGACGTCACGGTGGCCGAAGGATCCGGCGGTGCCCCGGTGCCGGCGACCTTCACGGTGTCGCTGCTCGGCGGGGCCAGCCCGAACCCGGTGACGGTCCACTACGCCACCGCGAACGGCACGGCGACCGCGCCGGCGGACTACGCGGCGGCGAGCGGCGACGTCACCTTCGCGCCCGGTGAGACCACCAAGCCGGTGACCGTGCTGGTCAACCCGGACACGGTCGACGAGCCGGACGAGACGTTCACGGTGACGCTGTCGGCGCCGGTCGGCGCGGGCCTGGTCGACCCGACCGGGATCGGCACGATCACCGACGACGACCGGGACGGCGCGTTCTCCTGCACCGGCACGGCCGCCAACGTCATCGGCATCACGGCCGGCGTCGCCAACCCGGCGAACCTGCCCTGCGCCGACGACAGCCAGACGGTGCTGGGCGCGACGCTCAACGCCGGCCTGATCAAGGTGGAGACCAAGGCGCTGACCGCGTCGACGGACGTCACGCCGGACAACCAGTCGGCGGCCCCGGCCGCCGGTGACCACGCGCAGGCCACCGCCAAGATCGACAAGACGGTGATCAGCACGCTCGGGCTGACCATCGAGCTGGGCGTGATCCAGTCGCAGGCGTCGGCGACCTGCCAGCCGGCCACGGGCGGTCTCGCCCCGGTGCTCGCGGGCAGTTCGAACATCGCCTCGCTGAAGATCAACGGCCTCGCGGTCACGGTCGGCTCGGCCCCGCTGACCATCCCGCTGGTCATCGGATCGCTGAAGCTGAACGGCCAGACCGTGGTGAACGGCGTCGTGAAGCAGCAGGCGGTCGCGCTGGACACGGCGCTCGCCAAGATCGTGCTCGCGGAGTCCCAGGCCGACGTGCACGGAACCAACGCCCACCCCGCCGGCAACCCCTGCCGGCGCTGACCAGGTGAAGTGAGCGGGGGCGGCCGGTGCATCCGGCCGCCCCCGCCTTTTCAGCCGAGCAGCCGGGGATCCGGTTCGCCGCCGGCCTCGCTCAACGCGCCGAAGACCGCGCGCACCAACGTGGCCAGGTCCTTCGGGTTCTTCTTGTCCAGCCCGCCCAGCAGCTGCTTCAGCACGGTCAGCTGGTCGAAGTAGACGCGCTCGGTGACCAGGTTCTCCTGCTCGTCGAAGACGAAGTACGCCGTCATCCGGGTGCGGTGCGTGCTGCCCGTCGGCGGGATCTTGCCCAGCGGGCCGAGGTGGGTGCCCTTCAACCAGAACTCGACGACCACGGCGTCGGCCGTGTGGCGCAGGGCGATGATCTCGTGGTCCTGGTCGGGGAACGCGACGCGGGTGTCGTGGTAGTAACCGCGGACCTCGCTGGTGCCGTCGTGGACCGTCATCGACGCGATCAGCTCGTAGTGCGGGTGCGGGAACGTCTCCAGCACGTCGTCCCAGGCCTGGCGCACCTCGTCGTGGAAGTGGTCGAGGACGAGCTTCTCGCGAGCGCGCAGCACGTCTTCCGGCGGCAGGGTGTAGGCGGTCGTCATCCGGGGTCCTCAGTCTTGGTGGGATAAAACCTACGCCGTAGGTATGGGCCGACCGTAGACCTACGCTGTAGGTTTTGTCCAGGAGGTACGGGATGGACACCGAGACTGACCCGCCGCGGCGCGGCAGGCCCCGGCGTGGGCAGGAACCCTTGTCGCGCAAGCGGATCGTCGACGCCGCGATGGCGCTCGCCGAAGCCGAGGGCGTCGAACGGCTGACCATGCGCGGCGTCGCCAAGCGGCTGGGCGTCGACGCGATGAGCCTCTACAACCACGTCGCGAGCCGGGACGCGCTGCTCGACGCGATCACCGAGGCGGTGCTGGCCGGCCTGCGCCTGCCGGCGCCGAGCGGCGACCTCGCCGCCGACGTCCGCGCGGTCGCCCACGCCTTCCGGCGCTCCGCGCTCCGGCACCCGCGCTGCGTGCCGCTGGTGCTGACCCGCCAGCTCGACGCGCCCGCCGCGCTCGGGCCGACCGAGGCGGTGCTGGCCGTCCTCGACCGGGCCGGGTTCCCGCCGGAGCGCGCCGTGCACGCGCTGCGGACGTCGCTCGCCTTCCTGGTCGGCTCGCTGCTGCGGGAGGTGTCCGCGGGGCCGGCGTTCAGCGGCGCCGACGTCGAAGGCGCCGGGCGGCGCGAAACCGAGCTGGCGGCGTCCGGCCTGCCGCACGTCGTGGCGGCCGCCCCGCACCTGGCGGTCTGCGACCACGACGCCGAGTTCGCGTTCGGCGTCGACGCTCTGGTCGCCGCGCTGGAGGCCGCCCGCCGCTGAGCATCACCGTGTGTGCCGGGGCGTGCCCCGGCCGGGGTGAACCGGTGGTGCGCTCCGGTGAAAACGCGGCAAAACGGTGATTCCACACCTTGGGGTGAAACGGATTCACGGCCCGGCCCGCCGGGCGCAAACTGCTCGGGGAACAACCCCGACGCGAAAGGTCAAAAATCGATGGGTGCCACCGCGGTCGACCGGATCAAGCTCGTTTTCACCCTCTTCGACGTCGACCGGAACGGCTATCTCGAAGAACGGGACTTCTCGACGATGGCGGACCGCGTGCTGCGGGCGGCCCAGGGCTCCGGCGCCGCCGCGAAGCAGGCGATGGAGGCGGCCTTCCACCGGTACTGGACCACCCTGGAACGGGAGCTCGACGCGAACCACGACGGCAAGGTGAGCTACGACGAGTACGCGGCCTGCGTGCTGTCGCCGGAACGGTTCGACGCCACGGTGACCGAGTTCGCGGAATCCCTTGCGGCACTGGGGGATCCGGACGGCGACGGAATGATCGAACGCCCGCTGTTCGTCGCCCTGATGACGGCGATCGGGTTCGACCGCGACAACATCGACGCCCTCTTCGAGGCCTTCGGGCCGTCGGCGGGCGACCGCGTCCGCGTGCCGGTCTGGACCGCGGCGATCAAGGACTACTACAGCCCGGACAAGGTCGGCATCGCCGGCGACCACCTGGTCGCGAACGTGGCCGGCTGAGTGGGCGCGCACCGCGCGCGGCCGGTCGTCGGGCTGGCGGTCGGCCGGGGTACGGGTCCGGAACTGGCGGACGTCTTCGAAAACGTGCTGACCCGAATCGGCCTCCGGCACTCGACCGAAATCGAAATCGTGCGCTCGCCCCGGTTGTACCATTCCTATTTCTCACTGAAGGGTGAAGGGGAAACCGAGCGGATCCGCCGGCTGACCCAGGAGGACGCCGAGCACTACGAGCGGTTCTGCCGGGAGCAGGCGCGGGCCGACGTCCCGGCGATCTTCCGCACGGCGATCAACGCGCAGTCGCTCTACCTGGTCCGGGAGCGGCTGCAGGCGGTCAAGGTCGACCCGATCACGCCGGGCCTGCTGCTGGTCCGGGACCAGGCCCAGGGCTTCTACACCGGCGAAAACCGGCACACGCCGGGCGTGCTGACCCGCACGACGGTGTTCAGCAAGGAGATCACCGAGAAGGTGATCGTGTTCGCGCTGCGCCGGGCCTGGGCGCAGTGGCCCGACGACGGACCCGCGCGGATCGTCCTGGCGTACAAGTTCCACCTGCTCGACGGCGCGCTCGGCGAGTGGGTCGCCGAGATCGCCGGCCGGCTCGGGGTGACCGTCGAGCTCAGCCAGCCGGACACGGTGAACCGCAACCTGATCGAGCACGGCCTCACCCCGCGCACGCTGGTCGTCGCCGGCAACGAATGGGCCGACATCATGCACGTCGTCCTGCTCGACGCGTTCGGCGGCGAACGCCAGGAGCGCCGCTACACCGAGAACGTCCTCCTGCACCCGGACGTCGCCGGGCTCGTCGAGTACCAGACCGTGCACGGCTCGGCCGACGACCTCGCGGGGACCGGCCGGGTCAACCCGACGGCCACCATCCGGGCCGCCGCGGCCATCGCCGAGCGGCACGCGGGCTGCCCGGGCGCCATCGCGGCGATCGAACAAGCGCTGGACGCCGCGCGCGACCGGGGCGTCGGCACCCCGGACGTCGGCGGCCGGCAGTCGACCGCCGAATTCGTGGCCGAAGTCCTGGCCGCGCTCGACCCGGCGGCCGGCCGGGTGCCGGTGGCGGGCGCGTGAAGACGGCCCTGGTCGTCGTGGACCTGCAGAACGACTTCTGCGCCGGGCCCGTCGTCGCGGCCCGGTACCGCGGCGCACCGGGGACGCTGCAGCGGGCCACGACGAACGCCGCGCGCGCCGTCGACCTCGCCCGGCGGGCCGGCACGGAGGTCGTCTTCGTGCGGTTCCTCGGCGACGTCGAGCACCAGCGGCCGAGCTGGCGGCGGCGCGACCGGGTGCTGGGCAAGCAGCCGAAGTGCCGGACCGGTTCGTGGGGCGCGGAGTTCCACAAGGTCGCGCCCGCGGCCGGCGAGCGCGTCTTCACCAAGTACGCCTGCTTCGACGCGTTCCTGGCGCACGGCTTCGGGCAGTACCTGCGCCGGCGCCGGATCGGGCACCTCGTCCTCGCCGGGGTCTACGCCGACGTCTGCGTGGACTCGACGGCGAGAACGGCGTTCCAGAAGGGATTCCACCTCACGGTCCTGACCGACTGCACGACCGCCCTGCATCGGTCCGACGAGGAAACCCTGCGGTTCATGGAAACCGTCTACGGGGCGCGGACGACCACGCACGACCGGCCCGCGTCATGGACCCGATTCGCGGAGGAGGACGAGTGGTCACCACCCGAGGCGTCGAAGGCGGCGTCGGCCGGACCGCGCTGATGGTCGCCGCGGCCAGGGCGATCGAGGCGACCCGGCCGGATTCCCTGGCGCACGACGGGTTCGCGCGGCACTTCGTCCGGGCGGCGCGGGCGTCGGGGGAGTGGCCGGTGCACTGGCACGACGTCCCCGGCGGGGCGGCGAACCCGCTGTGGGGCCGGCTCGGGCGCTACTTCGGCCTGCGCACGCGGGTCCTGGACGACTTCCTGCTCGGCGCGGTGCGCGCCGGCGCCGGGCAGGTCGTGCTGCTGGGCGCCGGGCTGGACTCGCGGGCCTTCCGGCTCGCTTGGCCGGCCGGCTGCCCGGTCTTCGAGCTGGACCGGCCGGACGTGCTGGCGTTCAAGCAGGAAGTCCTGGACGACCTGGGCGCGACGGCGAGCGCGGCCCGCACGACGGTCGCGGTGGACCTGTGCGAGGACTGGGTCCGGCCGTTGCGCGAGGCGGGGTTCGACCCACGCGTCCCGACGGCGTGGCTGGCCGAGGGCCTGCTGCTCTACCTGCCCGCGGACGCCGAGCGCAGGCTCATCACGACGGTGGACCGCCTGGCGGCGCCCGGAAGCTGCCTGGCGTACGAGGTGAAGCTCGGCGTGGAGTACCGCACCAGCGCGATCTACCGCAGCACGAAGGAACAGATCGGCGTGGACCTGACGGCGTTGTTCGACGCCGAACCCCGCCCGGACTCGGCGGCCGCACTGCGGGCCGGCGCCTGGGAGACATCGGTCCGCACCCCGTTCGACCTCGCGGTGGAGCACGGCGCGGGCCTGGTGCCGGAACGGCGTGATGCCTTGGCGAGCAACCGCTGGGTCTTCGCGGCCAAACCGCCGCGGTGAGCCGGGGCGCTGGTGTGGTGAGTCTTTCGGGCGGCGGCGCGGCGATTGTCTGGATCCGCGGCCGGTTCGAGCCTGCCGAGGCCGCCGCGCTTTCGTAGGTCGGTCGGGGTGGTGAGCCGCCACAGGTTCTCGTGGTGAACCGGTGGTGAGCCGGGGCCGTGCTTTGGTGAAGAAGCAGTGGTGTGCACCGGCGACGGCGAGGTCGTCCGGGTCGTGGCCGGTCGAAGTGCGCCGGTCGGCTGGAGTGGATCCGGCGGGCGTCACCGGTCTGCACCGGCAAACCCGCGCGGTGAACCCGGCCCGGGCCCTGTCGTAGACTTCCCGCGGGTGGTGAGGGCTGGGAGGCTTTCGGTTGGTCGTGCGTGAACCGGCGTTGCCGGTCGATCCGAGGCTGCCCGGCGAACCGTCGTTCGCCGAGGTGACCGCCACGCGGATGTGGCTTGCGCGGCACGGGGTCGAGGTCGGGTTGCCGACCCGGCTGCTCGCGTTGCGTGTCGGCACCCGGGAATGGCTGCGGCGGCCGACCGTGTTCGCCGTGCTGGTCGTCTGTCTCGTCTTCTGGCCCGGTTTCCGCGCGCCGCGGGAGCTGGAGCTGCTCCGGCCGTTGCTGGTCGGCGTGGTGCTGGCCGCGTTGCTCGTGATGCGGTGGCGCCAGGTGCAGACGCGCGAAGAGCTCGCCGAGAGCCTGACCGGCACCGGCACCCCGCCGCCGTGGCGTGCGGCGGCGCGGCAGGTCGGCTGGTGGCACCTGGCCGCGACGGCGATCACGTTCGGTGGGGGAGCCGTCCTGTGCGCCCTGCAGTTCCTCACCGAACCGGCCGCGCCCCTGGACGCCGGGGCCCGCACGCTCGGGCTCGCCGCCGGGGCCGGGGCGATCGCGCTGGTCCTCGGCCGGGTGCTGCGCGCGCCGATCATCGCCGAGGACGCCGCGTCCCGCGCCGTCGACGGCGTGCTGCGTGCCCAGGACGCCCACCGCTTCGCCCCGTCCGCCCTGTTCTTCGTCGCGGTGTGGCCGGCCGGGATGGACCTGGACCACCTCGGCGCGCAGGGGTGGTTCGCCTTGTCCTACCTCGTGCTCGCGGGCGGCACGCAGCTGGTCGGCTGGCTGCGCTTCCGCCGCCGCTTCCGGCAGCTGCCCGCGGGCTACTACGGCGACGCGGACCGGTCGGTCAGTCCGCCGCGACACCGCGGGAGCGAAGGACCTCCCGCAACCGCGGGCCGAGGAACTCCGAGCCCACGACACGCCGCAAGTTCGGCAGCAGGGCGAGATCGTCGAGCGAGCTGACGTCGAACAGCTCGTCCTCGCCGTCCCAGATCGGCGCGCACTCCTGGTACACCCGCAGCCCGCCGTCCATGACCAGCTCTTCCACGGTGGCCAGGAGGTCGTCGCCGATCTCCAGCGCTTCGAAGTAGTCGCGCGCCTCCGGGACCACTTGGTGGGCGAGGCCCCGCTGGTAGGTGTGCTCCCAGGTGTCGGTCACGCCCAGGACGTCGGCGATGCGGAACGCGGGCGTCAGCGTCTTGTCCGTGTACATCAGCTGCTCGACGACGATCAGCTTGAGGTTGAAGTCGGTGAAGTCGGCCATGGGCGCAATCTATGGGTTAACGTGGACGCGCGAGAAGCTTGAAACGTTTCATGTTCGGCAAGGAGGCCGGCACGATGACAGGCACCCGCAGGCTCCGGTCCGCGATCACCCTCGTGCTGGCGGCGGTACTGGCGGTGACGCTGTCCGCCCCCGCCGAAGCACGCGCGTTCACCACGACCGTCACCAACTTCGACGCGCAGGGAAACCAGGTCGTCCGGTTCGACACGCGAGGTGACGCGGTCGACGCGCACGACGGCGAGATCGCCCTCTTCGGCGGCACGTACTACCTCTACGGCACCAGCTACGACTGCGGTTTCGCCTGGCAGGCGACGAGTTCGCCGTTCTGCGGGTTCAAGGTCTACACCTCGCCCGACCTCGTGCACTGGACCGACCGGGGCCGGCTCTTCGACGCCACCGGCGTCTGGCAGACCCGCTGCAACGGCGCCACCTACGGCTGCTTCCGGCCGCACGTCGGCTACGACGCGGCCACCCGCAAGTACGTGCTCTGGGTCAACGTCTACGACAACAGCGTCGGCTTCCGGGTCCTCACCAGCGCGAACCCGGCCGGCCCGTTCACCGAAGCCCCGGTGCCGACGCTCGCGGTGAACAACAACGCGCCGGCGGGCGGGGTCAACAACGGCGACCACGACGTCTTCGTCGACACCGACGGCACCGCCTACCTCGCCTACACCGACTGGCGGGCAGGCGGCGACATCGTCGTGGAGCGCCTCGCCGCGAACTACCTGACCGGCACCGGCGCCTACGCGCGGCTCGGCCAGAGCCAGACCGAAGCACCCGCCCTGTTCAAGCGGAACGGCGTCTACTACCTGACCTACTCCGACCCGAACTGCGGCTACTGCGCGGGCACCGGCACGTCGTACCGGACGGCGGCGAACCCGCTGGGGCCGTGGTCGGCGCCGGTGAAGATCAGCCAGGACTCGTGCGGCGGGCAGCCGGCGTTCGTCTCGGCGCTCCCGACGACGTCGGGCACCGCCTACGTCTACGCCAGTGACCTCTGGAACAACGGGCAGCGCAACGAAGCCCTCGCCAACTACTACTGGGCGCCGCTCGAGTTCACGGCCACGGGCGCGATCGCGCCGATGACCTGCCGGAACTCCTTCTCGCTGGACCTCGCCACCGGCTCGGCCGGGCACCAGGACCCGCCGCCCGGCGTGGACCAGGCCGACGGCGTCACCGGCTTCCGGACCTACTGCGACGTCGGCGCCGGCGTAGCCCGGTTCCAGACGTTCGTCCCGAGCCGCGGCGGCACGCTGTCCGCCGTCTCGTACACGAGCTTCCAGGCCGGAAACCCCGGCGCGGGCCTCGAAATCGGCGTCTACGCCGCGACCGAGGGGTTCCAGCCGACCGGCGCCGCGCTGAGCACGACCGTCGTGCCGGCGACGTCGATCGGGTGGTCCCCGCGCGCGGTCACGGTGACGCCGGGCATCGCCGTGACGGCCGGGAAACGCTACGGGCTGCTGGTCCGCTCGGCGACCACCACCGGCTGCTACGGCCTGGAGTACAACGACTCCAGCCCCTACCCGGGCGGCGGCGAGGCCTACAGCAACGACCACGGCGCGACGTTCCGCGCGGAGCCGGGCCGGTCGCTGAAGTTCTCCACCAGCGTCGGCTGAGCGTGAGAGAGCACGGCGGGAGAACGATGATCGCCTATGCTCGGGGACGACCACGTTGCCGGTCCCGCACAGGAGAGAACCGCATGCCGATCCACGACCTCGTCTTCCGGGGACGGCGCCTGACCAGCGACAACGCGCTGGTGATGGCGATCGTCAACCGGACCCCGGACTCGTTCTACGACAACGGGGTGACGTTCGAGGAGGAGCGGGCGCAGGCGGCGATCGGCCGGGTGCTCGACGACGGCGCCGCCGTGATCGACATCGGCGGCGTGCCGGCCAGCCCGGGCCCCGAGGTCACCGTCAAGGAGGAGATCGCCCGGGTCGTGCCGACCGTGGCGTGGGCCCGCGAGCACTTCCCGGACGTCGTGATCAGCGTCGACACCTACCGCGCCGAGGTCGCCGACGCCGTCTGCCGCGCCGGCGCGGACCTGATCAACGACAACTGGGCCGCCTACGACGCCGAGATCCTGGACGTCGCCGCGGAGCACGGCGCGGGCTACATCTGCGCCCACACCGACGGTCTCGACCCGCGCACCGACCCGGTGAAGCCGGTCTACGACGACGTCGTCGCGTCGGTGATCGCCGACACGACCGCACTCGCCGAGCGGGCGGTCGAGCGCGGCGTCCCGCGCGAGGGCATCATGATCGACCCCTGCATCGACTTCTCGAAGAACACCCACCAGTCGCTGGCCGTGCTGCGCAACGTCGACAAGCTCGTGGCCACCGGGTGGCCGGTGCTGATGGCGCTGTCCAACAAGGGCGTCGTCGGCGAGACGCTCGACGTCGGCATGGACGACCGGGTCACCGGGACGCTGGCCGCCACCGCGCTCGCGGCCGCGCACGGCGCCGCGATGTTCCGGGCGCACCAGGTCCGCGAGACGCGGCACGTGGTCGAGATGATCGCGAGCATCGTCGGCACCCGGCCGCCGAAGAACGCGGTGCGGTGGCTGTGAAACTCCAGCAGATCTGGCCGCCGGAGAGCGTCCGCGAAATCGGGCGGGACGACCTCGAAGCCCTCTACCGCTTCCCCGACGTCGCGAAGTGGCTGGTCGTCAACTTCGTGTCGAGCACGGACGGCGCGATCACCGTCGCCGGCCGCTCGCGCCCGCTGTCGACCGAGCCCGACCGGGTCGTGTTCAAGCTGGGCAGCGACCTCGCCGACGTCGTCCTGCTCGGCGCCGGGACCGCGGTGGTCGAGGAGTTCGACGGCGTCCACCCGGACGAGGAGACCGCGGACCGCCGCCGGCGCCACGGCCTCGAGCCGGTCCCGCCGATCGCCGTCGTCACCACCGGCCGCGGCCTGCCGCCCGACGCGCCCGTGATCACCGGCGCCGCCGTGCCGACCATCGTCATCACCAGCGAGCGGACGCCGGAGGACCAGCGCGACGCCTGGGTCGCGGCGGGGGCCGACGTGATCGTCGCGGGGGAGGAGCACGTCGCGCTCGACCGCGCCGTCGCCGCCCTGACCGAGCGTGGTCTCCGCCGGATCGACTGCGAAGGCGGGCCCCGGCTGTTCGCGTCGCTGGCCGAGGCGGGCCTGGTCGACGAGTTCCGGCTGACGGTCGCGCCGTTCCTGGTGGCCGGAACGGCGGACCGGGCCGCCGTCGGCGGTGCCTTCGACCCGCTGAAGCTGGACCTCGGCACCGTGCTCACCGACGGGTCGAGTCTCCTGACGCGCTACCTGGTGCCGTAAGGCCGGTCCGCGTGCCCGCGACCTCGCGGACGGCCCCGGCGACCGCGCCGAAGTCCTTGCGCAGGATCGCGCCGTGGTTGCTCGCGACCTTCGCGCTCACCTCGATGTGCGGGTTGCGGGCGACCGCGGCGTCGAGGCCGGCCCGGATCCGCTCCTGCTCGTCGCCGCGGCTGCCCAGCGACGTCCCCGACGCGACCACGAACCGCGTCGGGACCGTGATCGCGTCGAGCACCGGGCCCAGCTCGCGTTCGCGGGAGAGCACGCCGACCTCGATGTTGCTCTCGGCCTGCTGCTCGGCGCTCATCCGCGGGGCCAGGCCGGTGGGGCGCAGCAGCGGCAGGAACCAGCTCATCCGCTTGAACAGCTTGCGGATCCGCTGCTCCATGGCGTCGTCGAGCCAGTCGTACGGGAAGGCGCCGTCGACCAGGACCGCGCCGATCGTCCGCGCCGGGTTCCGGGCGGCCCAGTGCGCGCCGACGAGCGCGCCGTAGGACCAGCCGACCACCAGCGCCCGGTCCACGCCCCGGGCGGCGAGCACGGCGTCGACGTCCCGGACGGCGACCTCGAAGGAGTAGTCGCCCGAGCGCTTCGACTTGCCGCGCGCCCGCTCGTCGTAGGTGATGTGCCGGAAGCCGGCACCGAGCTCGGCGACGACCCGGCGCCAGTAGCCCTGGGTGGCGAACTGGCCGTTGAGGTAGATCACGGGGATGCCGGGACCGCCGGTGTCGGTGACCGCCAGGGCCGTGTCGTCGATCGCCACCATGCCGGACCAGGTCGTGCTGTTCGTTGTCATGAGGCGACTGTCTGCGGCTCGCCTGACACGGCCCTGACGCCGTCCTGACACGGTCGTCAGACCGCTGTCCCTCCGGTGACCGGCAGCACCACGCCCGTCACGAAGGACGCGCGGTCGCTCAGCAGCCAGGCGGCGGCCTCCGCGATCTCCGCCGGTGTGGCCGCCCGCCCGAGCGGGGTGCCCGCGACGATCCGGTCCACGATGCCGGGGTCGTGGCGGTTCCACTCGTCGACCATCTCGGTGAGCGTCAGGCCCGGGGCGATCGCGTTGACGCGGATCCCGGCCGGGCCGTACGTGACGGCGGCCGACTCGGTGATGCTGTTGACCGCGCGCTTGGCCGCGCCGTAGGCGGGCAGCGCCGGGTTGCCGATCAGGCTGCCGACGCTGCTGGTGTTGACGATCGCTCCGCCGCCGGTGCGTTGCATGGCCTTGACCTCGGCCGACACGGCGTAGAACACGCCCTTGAGGTTGACGTTCACGACGAGGTCGAAGTCGGCTTCGGGGAAGTCGGCGATCGGGTGCGGCGGGACGCCGACGGCGCCGTTGTTGAAGGCGATGTCGAGCCGTCCGTGCCGCTCGACGACGGTGTCCACGGCGTGGTCGATGCTCGCGACGTCGCCCAGGTCGGCGACGACGTAGGACGCGCCGGGCAGGTCTTCGGCGATGGTCTTCAGGTCGCTCTCGGTGCGGGCGGCGAGGACGACGGTCGCGCCCTCCGCGGTGAACAGGCGGGCGGCCGCCGCGCCGATGCCGCGGCTGGCTCCGGTGACGAGGGCGATCTTGCCGGACAACATTCCGTTCTGGGTCATGCCTCCACCGTGCGACGCCGTCGCCGGCTCTGGCAGGCCCTGGCTGTACCTGGCAGAGCCGGCGCGTCCGGGAGATGCTCGAAGCATGGACAAGCACGCACTCGGCCGGTTCCTGCGGCTGCACCGCGAGCGGCTGACGCCGGCCTGCCCGCGGCCGGGCCGCGTCGCACGCCGGGCCTGCGCCGGGAGGAAGTCGCGCAGCTGGCGCACATCTCCACGCAGTACTACACGCGGCTGGAGCAGGCCCGCGGCCCGCACCCGTCGCGGCACGTGCTCGCCGCGCTCGGCCGGGCGTTGCGGCTCAACGACGCCGAACGGGACCACCTCTACACGCTCGGCGGGCAGCTCGCGGAGCCGCCGGGTCCGTCGGCCGACGTCCCGGACCGGATCATGGACCTGATCGAGCGGCTGCCGGACACGGCGGCGATCGTGCTCGACGCGAAGTACGACGTCCTGGCCTGGAACCCCCTCGCGGCGGCGCTCCTGGAGGACTTCTCGGGCCGGCCGCGCCGCGAGCGGAACATGATCCGCCGCTACTTCCTGCACCCGGACGCGAGCCGCCGGCACTACGGCCTCAGCGGCGGCGGCGACTTCGGCGTCTTCGCGGCCGGTCACCTGCGCGCGGCCGCCGCGCGCTACCCGAACGACCCCGCCACCCAGGGGCTCATCCGCGAACTGCTGCGCGAGAGTCCCGAGTTCGCCGCGCTGTGGCCCAGCCCCGAGGTCTCCGACGAGCGGCACCTGACGAAGACCGTCGACCACCCGCAGATCGGGCCGATCACCTTGACCTGCGACATCCTCGTCGTCCCGGAACGCGACCAGCACGTCGTGCTGTTCACCGCCGACGCCGGCACCCCTGCTCACGACGCCCTGCGGCTGCTCGCGGTGGTCGGTCTCCAGCAGCTGGGCTAGATGCGGGTGGCGATCAGCTGACGCAGCTCGCCCTCGCCGAGCCCGCCCCAGATGCCGTGCGTCTCCCGCACCGCGACGGCGTGGTCGAGGCACTGCAGGCGCACCGGGCAGCTCGCGCAGATCTGCTTGGCGAGGTCTTCGCGGCGCTTGCGCGCCATCCCGCGTTCGTTGTCGCTGTGGAAGAACACACCGGCGTCCATCCCCCGGCACGCCCCGCGCATCTGCCAATCCCAGTTCTCGCTGACGACCACCGGAAGCCGGGACACTTCGGACACCGGGACCACATCCCCTCGATTTTCGGGCCGCGAACCGGCCACCAAGCGGCGGTTACCCGGTATCCGCGCTGATCACCCACGCCACCGCGAAGATCACCCACGTGTGGTACGCCACGGCCGGCCTCGACGGTTAAGCGAAGGGTTATTCGCTCGTTGCCCTGCGTGTCCTCCGGGGGGACCATCCGATCACCTGATCGACGGCGGAAGCGGGTACGCGTCATGCGGATCGAGTCCGACGGGCACAGCCGCGGCAATCCGCGGCTCTACGAACTCGTCGAGAACGCGCCGAAGGAAGGCCCCGGCCCGACCGTCTGGGCGTGGCCCCAGCTGATCGGGTTCCTCAAGGTGGCCGGGCAGCCCGTCGCGGGGCCGTGGCCGCCGCACCAGCGGCCGCGGCCGGAGCCCGAGGAGGACACCCTGCCGGTCGCCGTCCCGGACGAGGACTGAGGACGGAGGACTGACGCCCATGTACCCGACCCGGTTCTCCTACGAGGCCCCGCGCGAGCTCGACGAGGCGCTCGGCCTGCTGCGCGACCACGGCGACGAGGCGAAGGTCCTCGCCGGCGGGCAGAGCCTGGTGCCGCTGATGAAGCTCCGCTTCGCCGCGCCCGCGCTGCTCGTCGACATCAACAACCTCCCGGGGCTCGACCACCACGAGGTCGACGACGCCGGGAACCTGCACGTCGGCGCGCTCTGCCGGCACGTGACGCTGGAACGGTCGGACCTGCTGCGCGACACCCAGCCGACCATGGCCGCCGCGGCGCCGCTCATCGCCGACCCGATCGTCCGCAACCGCGGCACGCTCGTCGGGTCGCTGTGCCACGCCGACCCGCAGGGCGACTGGGCGTCGGTGGTGCTGGCTCTCGACGGCTCGATCGTCGCGGCCGGGCCGGGCGGACGGCGGAGCATCCCGGCGCGCGAGTTCGTGCTCGGCCCGTTCCAGAACGCCCTCGCCCCGGACGAGATCGCCGTCGAGGCCGTCATCCCCGCGCCACGCGGGACGCCGTCAGGCGGCTACCTCAAGCTGGAACGCCGGGTCGGCGACTTCGCGACGGTCGGCGTCGCGGTCGCCGTCGACACCACCCCCGACGGCCGGGTCGGCCGGGCTGGGATCGCGCTCACCGGCGTCGGCGGCGCCACCATCGAGTGCGCCGACGCGGCCGCGGCGCTCGTCGGCGGACCGCTGACCGCCGAGACGATCGAAGAGGCGGCGACGCTCGCCGCGGCGGCCGCCCGGCCGAAGTCCGACCACCGCGGCAGCGCCGCGTACAAGCGGCACATGGTGCACACCTTCGTGGTGCGCGCACTGGAAGGGACCACCCGATGAGCCTCGTGCACGAAGTTCGCGACGAACCGGCCGCGGGCGTGCCCGAACGCCGGATCACGGTGACCGTGAACGGCCGCCGCAGGGTCATCGAGTGCGAGCCGCGGCTGCTGCTGTCGCACCTGCTGCGGCAGGGGCTGCGCCTCACCGGCACGCACATGGGCTGCGACACGACCAGCTGCGGCGCCTGCACCGTGCTCGTCGACGGCACGCCGGTGAAGTCCTGCACGATGCTCGCCGTGCAGGCCGACGGTCACGAGGTGACCACCGTCGAAGGCCTGGCGTCGGCCAGCGAGCTGCACCCGGTGCAGGAGGGCTTCCGCGAGGAGCACGGCCTGCAGTGCGGGTTCTGCACGCCCGGCATGATGCTCGCCGCGAAAGCGTTGCTGGACCGCGAACCCGATCCGTCCGAAGAGGACGTCCGCTGGGCCCTGTCGGGCAACCTCTGCCGGTGCACCGGGTACCAGAACATCGTCAAGTCGGTGCTCTGGGCCGCCGCGAAACTGCGGAAGGAAGACCAGTGACGAAGGCACTCGACGAGGTCGGGATCGGCGGCATCGGCGCGAGCCGCAAGCGCGTCGAGGACAGCCGGTTCATCCGCGGTCAAGGCCGCTACACCGACGACATCGTGCTGCCCGGCATGCTGCACATGGAGATCCTGCGCAGCCCGATGGCGCACGCGCGGATCAAGTCGATCGACACCGGCAAGGCGTGGGAGATCCCCGGCGTCCACCTCGTGCTCACCGGCGACATGGCCGCGACGCGCAACCTCGCGTGGATGCCGACGCTGTCGTACGACACCCAGGCCGTGCTGGCCACCGACAAGGTCCGGTTCCAGGGCCAGGAGGTCGCCTGCGTCGTCGCCGACGACCCGTACATCGCCAAGGACGCCTGCGACGCGATCGACGTCGAGTACGAGCCGCTGCCGGTGGTCGTCAACCCGGAACAGGCGCTCGCCGAGGACGCGCCGGTGATCCGCGACGACAAGGCCGGCCAGGACGGCAACGTCGTCTACCACTGGGAAGTCGGCGACAAGACCGGCACCGACCGCGCGTTCGCGAACGCCGACCGGATCTCCAAGCTGCGCCTGCACTACCCGCGTTCGCACCCGTCGCCGATCGAGTGCTGCGCGTCGGTCGCCGACTACGACCGCGCGACGCAGAAGCTGACCGTCTACATGACCACGCAGGCGCCGCACATCGTCCGCGCCGCCGTCGCGATGATCGCGGAGCTGCCCGAGCACATGATCCGGATCGTGTCGCCGGACATCGGCGGCGGCTTCGGCAACAAGGTGCCGGTGTACCCCGGGTACGTCTGCTCGATCCTGTGCTCGATCCTGCTGGAACGCCCCGTCAAGTGGATCGAGGACAAGTCCGGCAACCTCATCTCCACCGGGTTCGCCCGCGACATGTACCTCGACAGCGAGCTGGCGCTGCGCGAGGACGGCAAGATCCTCGGCGTCCGCATCCACGCCGACGCCGACCACGGCGCGTTCTTCGCCGACGCCCAGCCGAGCAAGTTCAAGATCGGCCTGCTGCACTCGGCGTTCGCCTGTTACGACATCCCGGCCGCGCACCTCACCGCGCGCGGTGTCTACACGAACAAGGCGCCCGGCGGCGTCGCCTACCGGTGCTCGTTCCGCGTCACGGAGGCGATGTTCTTCCAGGAACGCATGGTGCACCAGGCCGCGAAGGACCTCGGCATCGACCCGGCGGAGTTCCGGCGCCGCAACTTCGTGCGCGCGGACCAGTTCCCGTACCGGACGCCGTTCGGCTTCCTCGTCGACTCCGGCCAGCCGGAGAAGTGCCTCGACGTCGGCCTGAAGGCGATCGGCTACGAGGACTTCCTGAAGCGGAAGGAAGAAGCGCGCAAACGCGGCCGCCTGCTGGGCATCGGCATCTCGACGATGACCGAGCCGCTCGGCGCCGGCAACAGCCGCGAGTACGACATCCTCGGCATCAAGATGTTCGACTCCGCCGAGCTGCGGGTGCACCTCACCGGCAAGGCGCTGCTGCGCGTCGGGACGAAGAGCCAGGGCCAGGGCCACGAGACGACGTGGGCGCAGATCGTCAGCCACGAGCTGGGCATCCCGGCCGAGGACGTCACGGTGGAGGAGGGCGACACCGACACCGCGCCGTTCGGGATGGGCACCTACGCCTCCCGCAGCACGCCGGTCGGCGGCGCGGCGATCTCGATGGTGTCGCGCAAGATCCGCGCCAAGGCGCGGAAACTCGCGGCGCACCTGCTCGAAGTGTCCGAAGAGGACGTCGAGTGGGAGCTGGGCCGGTTCTACGTCCGCGGCGTGCCCGACCGCGGCGTCACCATCCAGGAGTGCGCGATGGCCGCGTACTCGAACATGCCCGACGGGATGGAACCGGGGCTGGAGAACCACGCCTACTACGACCCGCCCAACCTGACCTGGCCGTTCGCCGTCTACATCGCGACCGTCGAGGTCGACCCGGAGAGCGGCGTGTGGGACGTGCTGAACCTCGTCGCGGTCGACGACTGCGGGGTCCGCATCAACCCGATGATCGTCGAGGGGCAGATCATGGGGGGTCTCACCGAGGCGTACGCGATGTCGAACATGCAGTTCATCACCTTCGACGAGGAAGGCAACTGCGTCGGCTCGAACTACATGGACTACCTGCTCCCGACCGCGTGGGAGACACCGGGGTTCGAGCTGCACAGCGAGGTCGTCACGCCGTCACCGCACCACCCGATCGGCGCCAAGGGCATCGGCGAGTGCGCGGCGGTCGGCGGGCCGGCGGCGTTCGTCAACGCCGTGATGGACGCGCTCGACGGCACCGGCGTCCGCAACATCGACATGCCCCTGCTGCCGGACCGCGTGTGGCAGGCGCTGCGGACCGGCCGGGACGTCTCGGGCGTGCCGCCGGTCCGGACGGACGACTGATGGACGGCTGGGACGTCCTGGCGGAAGCGGGCGACCGGGCCCGCCGCGGCGAGGCGTTCGCGCTCGCCACGGTCGTGTGGCGCGAAGGCCCGTCGTCGGGCAAGGAAGGCTGCCGCGCGATCGTCACCGAGGACGGCGAGCTGCACGGCTGGATCGGCGGCGCCTGCGCGGAACCCGTCGTGCTGCGCGAAGCCCGGCAGGCGCTGGCCGAGGGCACGCCGCGGTTGCTGCTGCTCGGCACGCCGGACCGGTTCGGGTCGGTACCCGACGGGATGACCGTCGTGCCGATCTCGTGCCAGAGCGAGGGCGCGCTGGAGATCTACGTCGAGCCCGTCGTCCCGGCCCCGCACCTCGTGGTGGCCGGCCGCTCGCCGCTGGCGCACACGCTGGTCGCGCTGGCGACGGCGCTGGGCTGGCGGGCGGAGCTGAGCGAAGACTTGGCTTCGGTGACCGAACGGTCCTACGTGGTCGTCGCGACCCAGGGCCACAACGACGAGGAGACGCTGGAACGCGCGCTGACGCGGAACCCGGCGTACGTCGGGCTGGTGGGTTCGCGCAAGCGGGGTGAGGCGGTGCTCGGCTACCTCGCCGACCGCGGGGTGCCCGCCGACCGGCTCGCCCGCGTCCAGGTGCCCGCCGGCGTCGACCTCGGCGCGGTCGAGCACCGGGAGATCGCGGTCGCCGTGCTCGCCGAACTGGTCCGGCTGCGCGCGGCGGGACGTCCGGTGCGGGTCGTCGAGCGCGTAGCCGAGGAGGCCGTGGATCCGGTGTGCGGGATGACCGTGGCCCGGCGCGACCCGGTCGAGTGCGACGGTGTCGCGTACTACTTCTGCTGCGCCGGGTGCCGCGACGCGTTCCGCCGGGACCCGGCCGCGTACGCGAAGAAGGAGAGCCGATGCTGATCGAGAACGAGTTCGCGGTCGGGCAGCCGATCGACAAGGTCTGGCGGTTCTTCGACGACGTCCCGAAGGTGGCCGCGTGCCTGCCCGGCGCCGAGCTGACCGAGGACCTGGGCGACGAGGCGTACGAGGGCCGCGTGAGTGTCCGCATGGGACCGGTGGCGCTGAAGTTCGGCGGCACGGCGAAGATCGCTTCCCGGGATGACGCCGCGAAGCGCATCGTCGTCGACGCGGCAGGCGCCGACGAGAAGGGCCGCGGCCAGGCGAGCATGATCGTCACCGCCCGGCTGACATCGGCCGGCGGCGTGACACGCGTGCACGTCACCCAGGACCTGCAGGTCTCCGGCGCGGCGGCGCAGTACGGCCGCGGCATGATCGCCGACGTCACCTCCGTGCTGATGCGCGACTTCGCGGCCAACCTGCAGCGCGGCATCGACCGCGCCGAACGCGGCGAGGAGGTCGCCGGCGCGGCCCCGGCGCGCGGGTTCAGCATCGGCCTGCAGGCGACGCTCATGGCGTTGAGACGCGTGTTCCGCCGGTTCTTCCTGCCCTATCCGAGCTCGCCGGTCTGAGGAGGAGACATGGTCCTGTGGTGGATCGGCAACGCCGTGCTGCTGCTCGTCGTGCTGCCGGTGGTGATCGCGCTGCTGAATCGCGTCCTGGCCGCGTGCGAACGGATCCGCGCGGCCACCGACGCGATCCTCGTGGGCGGCGTCGAGCTGGCCGGGCAGCTGGAGCCGGTGCCGGCGGCGCTCGCCCAGACCGGCCGGACCATCGGCGAAGTCGCCGTCGGCGCCACCCGGTACGCGGGCAGCGTCGCGAAACTGCTGGGCTGAAAGACATCCCAGGAGCGTAGATGTCAAGCAGCAACGTTCTCGGCGTGATGCGACCAGGCGGTCGTCTCGTCGTAGAGGGTGCCGGTTTTGAGGCAGCCGTGGAGGATGCCGACGAGTCGGTTGGCGACCTGGCGAAGCGCGGCGTTGTGGCTGACGCCGCGAGCGCGTTGCCGGTCGTAGCAGGCGCGGGTGCCAGGCGAGCGACTGAGCGCGCTGAACGCCTGGGTCAGAAGCGCGTCGATGAGCCGGTCGTTGTGCACGAACCGGGCCAGGGCGACCCTTTTCCGGCCGGAGGCTCGGGTGATCGGCGAGGTCCCGGCGTAGTTCTTGCGGGCCTTGGCGGTGGCGTAGCGGTCGGGGTCGTCACCGAACTCTGCGAGCACCCGGGCGCCGAGAACCGGCCCCAGACCAGGCTGGGACAGGACGATCTCAGCGGCCGGGTGCTGGCCAAAATAGGCCTCCACCTGCCCCTGCAAAGTTTTGACCTGCGCGTCCAAGACGGTCAGGACAGCGATCAGCGCCTGGACCGAGGCGGCGTAGGCGGCAGCCACGACATCCGGTTGGCCGAGATGCTCGGCGCGCAGCGCGGCCTGGATCACCGTCGCCTTCCCGGCGATGTTCTTGCGGCGCGCCCGCTTCAGCGCGCCGTTGATCTGGGCGAGGGTCAACCGGGCGGCCTGGGCCGGGGTGGGGGCCTTGGCCAGCAACTCCAGGGTGTCGGCGGCGTCGAGGTCGTCGAACGCGACCAGCGCGGCGGGGAAGTAGTCCCGCAGCGCGTGCCGCAACCGCTGGGTGTGACGGGTTCGTTCCCAGATCAGGGTTTTATGGGTGCGGGTCACGACCTTGACCGCCTCGGCCCGCGCGGAATCCCCGGCGACCGGCCGCAGCTCGTGGCTGTGGGTGCGGACCATGTCAGCCAGCACGTGGGCGTCGCCGGGGTCGCTTTTGGCGCCCGAGACCCCCAGCCGGTCACGGAACCTCGCGGACTGCAACGGGTTGACCGCCAGCACCGTGTATCCGGCCGCGACCAGCGCCGCGACCCAGGGGCCTCGGTCGGTCTCGATCCCGACCAGCACCTCGGCCTCGTCGGTCTCGTCCCCGGTCAGCTCGCCGATCATTGCGTGCAGCCTGGCCATCCCGGCGACGCCTTCGGGCAGCCGGGCCTTGGCCAGCCTGCGACCGGAGCCGTCCATCACCTCCACGTCGTGGTGGTCTTCAGCCCAGTCGTCTCCTGCGAACAGCCTCAATTGTCCTCCCGATCTCGGTCACCGTGAGCAGCCGGCGGGAGAACTATCAGCGACCTAATCAAGCAGTGCTCACGCGCGACCAGCGCGCGGGGCACGACATCCCAGCAGCGATCAATTCTCCCGTCCAACCGGCAGGGGCACGATCTTTCAGCAGGACTCGGTCGTCCAGGAATCCTGAGTGCTCACCTGCCGGTCGGCTACCGACCAGGAGTTTGCCGTATGGCTCGCTCCCAGACTGATTAGGAGTTCCGTGATGCCGGTCGTCGCCTGGTGCACGTTGGCCATCGCCGCGCTGATCATCCTGTTCGCCGCGGTCGGGCTGCTGCGGGTGATCCTCCACTTGCGACACATCCGCGACACGCTCCGCGCCGTCACCGGCGGCGTGCGGGTGGTCGCCGACCGGACCGCGCCGGTGCCGGGCGCGCTCGCCTCGGTCAACGCGAACCTCAAGCCCGTCCGCGACTTCTGCGAGTCGGTGTGAGCACCGGCTGGGTGGTGGGGTTCGCGATCGGGATCGTGGTCGTGCTGGTCGTCGTCGCGCTGGTGGTGCCGATCCTGCTGCTGGCGAGGTCGATCGGGCGCGAGGCCCCGCTGATCGACGGCGCGCTGCGCGACGCCGTCCGTCACACGGCGCCGCTCGCGGAGCTGAGCACGACCATCGAGCACGCCGAAGTGATCGTCGCCGGGCTGCGGCGCGGCCGGACCAGGCTGGGAGGCTGACATGACGTCGTGGTGGGTGGCGGTGATCGCCGGGTTCGTGGTGGTGCTCGCGGTGGCGGCGCTACTGAGCGTGCTGATCGTGCTGGTCCGGGTGATCGACCGCCGGGTGGTGGCGGTGCGGGACACCCTGGCCGCGGCCGCGGCGAACACGGCGTCGACGTCGCTGATCCCGGAGACGGCGTCGCGAGTGGACGCGGTGCTCGCGGAGGGCCTGGAGCACCACCTGTTCCTGGGGAGGGCCCGGACATGACGCTGCTGGTCGTCTTGACGGTGCTGGACATCGTGCTGCTGATCGCGGGCCTGGCGTGCTACCTGTTCTGGGTGGGGTCCTTGCTGGCCCGGATCGCGACGAACCTGGAGGAGTGCGCGGAGACGGTGCGCACGATCAACGGCCACGCGGCACTGATCGTCCCGGGCGTCACGCACATCAACCGGACCGGGGCCGTGGTGGCGGGCGCGCTGCCGCTGCTGTACGGAATGGCGGAGGACATCGTCCGGGCCGCCCCGGCACCGGCCGCCACTGTGGCCCGCCCGGCATCGGGCACCCGCCGCTCCCGCCTGCACGACGCCGTCGGCTTCGCACCGCGTTGAGCCGTTTCGCCCCTTTCGCGCGGGACGCGCTGGTAGCGTCCCGGCGATGCGAGTGTGGTGGTGCGGCCTGGTGCTGACGGCGGGAGTGGTCCTCGCCGCGTGCAGCGGGGGCCGGTCCGGGAGCGGTCAGGTGGTGCAACAGTCGACAACATCGGTTCCGTCCACAACGGAATCGACGGTGACTGCGCCGGTCTCGACGACAACGCCTCCGGTGACCACGACGACGGCCCCGGACGACCGGACAACCCGAGCCCACACGACAACGGTGACCCCGAGGAAGACGACCACACACCGCCGAACAACCACCCGCCGGCGGCCGGGCTAGCGCTCGTCGAGTGTGCCCGGTCGCGACCGGGCACACTCGGGGCGGTTCTCAGTCCGTGTCCGCTGCCTCTTCGGCGTCCCCTTCGCCGCCGTCCTCGACGGCTTCCACCTTGTCCGGCGTGGCGTCGGCGATGCCGGTGTGTTCCGCCTGCTCGGCGGCCTCCTTGGCTTCCTTGATGCTTTCGCGGACCTCGGCGAGCTGTGCTTCGCCTGCGGGCTGATCGGTCACGGCGACTCCTCGATCGACAACACTACTCAACGGCCCCTGAGCTGCGGTTTCGCCAGCCCCAGCGCGGCGCAGACGATCAGGACCACCGCCAGCACCGCCACGATGATCTCCAGGGCCGGCATCCGCGCGGCGGACGTCGACAGCGTGACGATGCTCGACACCAGCAACAGGACGCCGGCCGCCATGCTGAGCCAGCAGAGCGGCGTGGTCCGCGGGATGACGTGCCAGCGTGTGGCCATCGAACCTCCTCGGTCGGGTCTGCCCGCTGAACTGCCCCGAACCCCCGGTGATCAAACCGGCGGGAATCCGACGTCACCCGAGTTGTCGCGAAACCGCCAGCGCCCGCGGACCCCGGGCCCGTCTACTGGCGATCATGACCGCACGCCAGCCCCGCGCCGTCGCCGCCGTGACGCTCGGGATCTTCGCCATCGTCACCACCGAGATCCTCCCGATCGGGCTGCTGACGCCGATCGCGGACGGCTTCGGCGTCTCACCCGGGGTCGCCGGCTGGACGATGACCATGCCCGGGTTCGTCGCGGCCGTCGCGGCACCCGTCGTCACCGTCGCGACAAAACGGCTCGACCGGCGGCCGATGCTCGCCGCGCTGATGCTCCTGCTCGCCCTCTCCGGCTTCCTCACCGCCGCCGCGCCCGCGTTCTGGGTGCTGCTCTTCGCGCGGTTCCTCGTCGGCCTGGTCATCGGCGGGTTCTGGTCGATCGGCGCCGGCCTCGCGCCGCGGCTCGCCCCCGCGAACGCCGCCCGCGCGACGTCCGTGATCTTCGCCGCCGTCCCGCTCGGCTCGGTGCTCGGCGTGCCGCTCGGCACGCTCGTGGGGCAGCTCGCCGGCTGGCGGACAGCGTTCCTCCTGCTCGCCCTGCTGAGCCTGGCCGCCTTCGCCGCGCTGCTGGCGTTCGTGCCGCCGCTGCCACCCGGCACGGTGACCCGGGCCGCCGTCCTCAAGAACCTGCTCCGCCGGTCGGGTGTCCGAAGTGGACTCGCGGTGACGTTCCTCGTCGTCCTGGCGCACTTCGGCACCTACACCTACGTGACGGCCCTGCTCAGTCCCGGCCTGACCAGCGCGTACCTGCTGGTCTACGGCGCGGCCGGGATCGCCGGGACGTTCCTCGCCGGCACCCGCCGCCTCCCGGTCACCTTCACCGCGGCGGCGCTCCTCATCGCCGTGTCCGCCGCGGCGCTGCCGTTCGCCGGCCCGATCGGCGCGTTCCCGCTGCTCGTCGTGTGGGGCCTCGGCTACGGCGCGGTGCCGGTCTGCTCGCAGACGTGGTTCGCCCGCGCGGCGCCGGACGCCCCGGAGGCGGCGACCGTGGTGTTCACGGCGTCCTTCCAGGCGACGCTCTCGGCGGGCGCGCTGGCCGGCGGGTTCGTGGTGGACGCGCTGTCGGTCCCGGCCGTGATGGTGGGCGGCGCCTTGGTCGCGGTGGTCGCGGCCGTGACGGTTCAGGGCACGCGGCGCACCGTCGCCCCGGCCCGCAGCGCGCGGGGGATCTCGGCGACGGCGTCGACCGCCGCCAGCAGCCGGTCCAGCTCCTCGGCCGACGCGGGGGAGTCCAGCTCGACCCGGTAGCTGATCCCGGTGGACGCCCAGGTCTCGGTGTCGAAGCCGCCGCCGGCCGTCACGCGGACGCCGGTCAGCTCGACGCCCAGGGGTTCCGCCTCGCGGTACAGATCGTTGAGGACGCACCCCGCGGCGGCGAGGTTGAGCAGGTGACCGCCGGTGAAGTCCGTCTCGACGCTCACCCCCGCGGGCGTCCACCGGTGCGGGAACGTCACCCCGCTGACGCTGCGCAGCGAACCCGCCCCGGCCACGACCTCGAACGCCGGTGTCACCGGCTGTGCCCGATCCATTCGTCCTCCCAGGCGTGTTCGTACCGTTCGCGGTTGCAGCGCGGCCGGTACACCGCCGCCAGCTCGCGCACGATCTGCTCGCGGTGCGACCGCAGCCCGCCCGGCGGATCGTACGTGCAGATGTGCACTTTCCACCGCGAACCCGCCCGGGCGATCCAGCACGGCGCCCGCGGGTGCCGGAACGGCAGGCCCGCGGCGGCGAGGTCGTCGGCCTGCCCGGCGTAGATCACGGCGTAGCGGCCGGGGCGCGCCTCGGCGTCGGGGCGGCAGAGGATCGCGTAGACGGCCGGGGCCACGGGCGGGGTCCAGCCGCCGAGCAGCCGGGGGCCGTCGAACGGGTAGCCCGCCGCGGTCCCGAGGCGGATCACGAGCGCTCCAGCGCCGGCAGCAGCGCGGCCAGCTCCTCGAGGCCGCGCAGGTCCTGGCCGGACACGAGGACGTCGACGTGCGGGCGCACCACGCTCAGGCCGAGCGAGTCGCCGCCGGGGTGCGGGTTCGTCCACACGAGACGGTGGCACAGCCGGGCCAGCCGCTCCACCGCGCGGGCCAGGACGTCGGGGTCGCCGCGGTCGAGGCCGTCGGAGCAGACGACGACGATGCCGCCGCGGCACCGGCCCCGCCGGCCCCAGGTGCGGACGAACTCGGCCAGCGACGCGCCGATCCGCGTGCCGCCGTCCCAGTCGAAGACGGCTTTCGCGGCGCGGTCGAGGGCCTCGTCGACGTCACGGGTGCGCAGCTCGTCGGTGATCCGCGAGAGCCGGGTGCCGAAGCAGAACACCTCGACGTGCGTGGTGGCCCGGCCCGCCGAGTACGCGAACTGCAGCAGGGCGCGCGAGTAGTCGGCCATCGACCCGGAGACGTCGAGGACGAGCGTCAGCGGCCGGGGCCGGACGCGGCGGCGGCGCCGGTGCAGCCGGGCCGGTTCGCCGGACAGCCGCAGCGATTCGCGCACGGTGGCGCGCAGGTCGGCGATCGGCCCGGTGCGGGCGGGGCGGCTCCGGCGGGTCCGCCGGCGCGGGGGAGTCAAGCCCAGGCGGACGGTCATGCGGCGGATCGCCGCCAGCTCGTCGGGTGTGCAGGCGCCGAACGCCTTGTACCGCAGGCTGTCCACAGTGGACGCGGCGAGTCCGGCGGCATGCGGGGTCTCCTGTTCTTCCCCGGGGTTCCCCGACTCCGGCAGGGAGAGCACGGCGCCGGACTCCAGGGTGGCGGTGAGGGTGGCGAACTCGGGCGGCGCGTCGTCGGCGTCGAGGAAGCAGCGGCGGAAGACGACGTCGTAGCGCGCGATGTCCTCGCGGCGGCGCACCAGCGTCAGCCGGCCCGCCCAGTAGACGTCGACCAGGTCGGCCGGGTCGAGCCGGGCCGCCGCCCGGCAGAAGGTGAGCATGTCGCCGGTGCCGACCGCGAGGCCCTCGGCCCGCAGCGCGCGCCCGAACCCCACGAGGACCCGCGCCAGGTCAGGCACCGGAGGTGAGTTCCGCCAGGTGCTCGCGCACGACGTCGAGGTCGTCGCGGTCCTTGACGACGGCGCCGAGGGTGTCGGTGGCCGACGCGTGGTCGAGGTCCGCCGCGCCGAGGAAGGTGAGCATCCGCGCCCAGTCGACGGTCTCCGCGACACCCGGCGGCTTCGCCAGGTCGAGCTTCCGGAGCCGGTGCACGGCCGTGACCACCTTGCGCGTCAACGCTTCCCCGACGCCGGGCTCGCGGATCCGCACGATCTCGGCCTCGCGCTCGGCGTCCGGGTAGCCGATCCAGTGGTACAGGCAGCGCCGTTTCAGCGCGTCGTGCAGCTCGCGGGTGCGGTTGGACGTCAGCAGCACGACCGGGGGCGTGGCCGCGGTGATCGTGCCGATCTCCGGGATCGTCACCTGGAAGTCGGCCAGCAGCTCCAGCAGGAACGCCTCGAACTCGTCGTCGGCGCGATCGATTTCGTCGATCAGCAGCACCGCCCCAGCACCGGCGCGGACGGCGGCCAGCAGCGGGCGCTCCACCAGGAACTTCGGCCCGAAGAGCTGGTCGACGGCCGTCTCGCCGGCGGCCTCGCGCTCCGGCAGGGCCCGGATCTGCAGGAGCTGGCGCGCGTAGTCCCATTCGTAGAGCGCCTGCGCGGTGTCGATGCCTTCGTAGCACTGCAACCGGATCAGGCGCTTTCCGAAGACCGCGGCGAGGGTGCGCGCCAGCTCGGTCTTGCCGACGCCGACCTCACCCTCCAGCAGCAGCGGCCGGTGCAGCGACACCGCCACCAGCAGCGCGGTGGCGAGGCCGCGGTCGGCGAGGTAACCGCCGCCGCGCAACGCCCCGGTGAGCTCCGCGACGGTGTCCGGGTAGTCCATCTACCGGTCCGGGCCGAGCACGAGGTCGCGGACCGTCGAGCCGCCGAGCTTGCCCTCGCGGGCGAGCCGGGCGCGCCACGCGGCGGCCGGGTCGTCGTCTTCGGCGAACCGGTCGAAACCGACGTTCGCCATGCTCTTGCAGGATTTCTGGGGCCCGCGGTCGAGGTCGTCGCCGGCCTGGCCGGTGGCACGCCAGACCGCGCGGAACACCTTCAGCGCGTCGCCGGGCTCGTCCATGGGCGGACGATAACTCGGTCGGACGCTGGGCCGGGGCGCGGATTAATGGTTCGCTTATCCGCGGTTGTGGCGGAACCGGGGTCACGGAGAGCATCTGCGCATGACGTTGGGCCAGCTGAACGCGTTCGTGCTGGTGGCCAGGCTGGGGTCGGTCACCGACGCGGCGAAGGCGCTCGGGGTGAGCGAGCCCGCGGTGTCCCAGGCGCTGGCCGCGCTGCGCCAGCACCACGGCGACAAGCTGCTGATCAAGCGCTCCGGCGGGATGACGCTGACCGCGGGCGGCAGCAGGCTGCTGCCGATCGCGTCGCAGATGGTCGCGCTCGGCGCGGAGGCCGACGCCGCCGTCCGGCAGGCCAACGGCGTCGCCGCGCGGCTGCGGCTCGCGGTGACCAGCGAGATCGCCGAGTTCGTCGCGAACCCGCTGCTGGAGGCGTTCCGCAGACGGGCGGGCAACACGATCGACGCGAACGCCGGCGTGGCGCGCACGGCCGAGCTGCCGGTCCTGGTCGCCAACCGGCTCGCCGACGTCGCGCTCGGCCCGCAGCCGGGCGCCGAAGGCGGGCAGGGCCTCGACAGCGTGCCGATCTTCCGCGGCTCGCTGGTGGTGGTGGGGTCGCCGCACGGGCGGCACCAGGGCGGCCCGGCGCACTGGCGGTGGCTGCTCGACCCGGCGGGCGCCGACCCGGGCAGCGACACCGGCCGCCTGCTGCGCGCGCTCGGTGTCGCGGACGACGCGATCCAGGTGTTCCCCAACCAGACGGCGGCCTGGTCGGCCGCGGCGAGCGGCGGGGGCGTGTCGGTGGCGCTGGAACACCTGGTTGCGCCGCAGCTGCGGCGCAAGGAGCTGACGGTGGTCCCGACCCGCGCGACTCCGGTGTCGGCCTGCTGGTTCGTGACGACGTTGCCGACGGACCGCCGCACGGGTGCGGCCAACTCGCTGCGGCACTTCCTGGGCACGCCGGGCGCGATGCACGTGATGCGGGCGCCGGGCAGCGGGGTGCCGCCGTCCCGCTTCCGGCCGCCGGTCTACGTGACGATCTGGAGCTGACGGCGTTCCACTGGTCGGAACACCGGGCTGTCGCGCGGGCCGGGCCCGGTGCGACGGTCGGGGCATGGCTCCCGTGATGGCGGCGATCGTCGGCCCCGGCAACATCGGCACCGATTTGCTGGCGAAGCTGCGACGCAGTGAAGTGATCGAAGTCGGTTACGTCGTCGGCGTGGTCGAGTCCGACGGGCTCGAACGCGCTCGCGCGCAAGGGATCGCGGCGTCCGCCGAGGGCGTCGACTGGCTGTTGCGCCAGGACCCGTTGCCGCAGCTGGTGTTCGAGGCGACGTCGGCGAAGGCGCACGCCGCCAACGCGCCGCGCTACGAGGCCGCCGGCATCCAGGCGATCGACCTGACCCCGGCGCACCTCGGCCCGATGGTGTGCCCGCCGGTGAACCTCGGCGCGCACCTCGACGCCCCGAACGTCTCGATGATCACCTGCGGCGGTCAGGCCACGATCCCCATGGTGCACGCGGTTTCCCGGGTGACGCCGGTGCCGTACGCGGAGATCGTCGCGTCGGTCGCCTCGCGCGGCGCGGGGCCGGGGACACGGGCCAACATCGACGAATTCACCCGCACGACGTCCGGCGCGGTGGCCGAGATCGGCGGCGCCGGGCGCGGCAAGGCCATCATCATCCTCAACCCGGTCGAACCGCCGATGATCATGCGGGACACGGTGTTCTGCGCGATCGGGATCGACGCCGACCGCGACGCGATCACCGCGTCGATCCACGAGATGGCCGACGAGGTCCGCAAGTACGTCCCGGGTTACGCGCTGCGCGCCGACCCGCAGTTCGACGACGCGCGTGAGGAGTGGGACGGCAACGCGCGCGTCGGGATCTTCCTGGAGGTCCGCGGCAACGGCGACTACCTGCCGGAGTACGCCGGCAACCTCGACATCATGACCGCCGCGGCCGCCCGGGTGGGCGAGCTGATGGCCCGCGCGAAGCAGGAGGTGCCCGCGTGAGCAGGCCCGAGTTGAAGCACGACGTCCGGATCGTCGACACCACGCTGCGCGACGGCAGTCACGCCATGGCACACCGCTTCACCGAGCAGCAGGTGCGTGAGACGGTGCGCGCGCTGGACCGCGCCGGCGTCGAGGTGATCGAGGTGACCCACGGCGACGGCCTCGGCGGATCGTCGTTCACGTACGGGTTCTCCGCCGTCGACGAACTGAAGCTGATCGCCGCGGCGCGGGAAGAGGCGAAGCAGGCGAAGATCGCGGTGCTGCTGGTGCCCGGCATCGGCACGGCCGAAGACCTGCAGCAGGCGTTCGACGCGGGTGCCGAGATGGTCCGCGTCGCGACGCACTGCACCGAGGCGGACGTCTCGCCGCAGCACTTCGGCCTGGCGCGCGAACTGGGCATGGAGACGGCGGGGTTCCTGATGATGGCGCACCGCACGCCGCCCGAGGACCTGGCGAAGCAGGCCCGGATCATGGTGGACGCGGGCTGCCAGGCGGCCTACGTCACCGACTCGGCCGGCGCGCTGCTGATGCACGAAGCCCGCGCCCGCTTCGAGGCCCTGGTCGCCGAGGTGGGCGACGAGGCCTGGGTCGGCTACCACGGCCACCAGAACATCTCGCTCGGCGTCGCGAACTCCGTGCTGGCCTACGAAGCCGGGGTCCGCTACATCGACGGGTCGCTCTGCGCCCTCGGCGCCGGGGCGGGCAACTCGCCGACGGAGGTCCTCGCGGCGGTGTTCGACCGCCTGGAGGTCGACACCGGCCTGGACGTCGGCGGCCTGCTGGACGCGGCCGAGGAGGTCGTCCGGCCGTACCTGCAGCGCTGGCCGAAGATGGACCGCAACGCGATCGTCCAGGGCTGGGCCGGGGTGTACTCGAGCTTCCTGCTGCACGCCGAGCGCGCGGCGGAGCGGTACGGGGTGCCGGCCCAGGCGATCCTGCGGCGGTGCGGGGAACTCACGCTGGTGGGCGGCCAGGAGGACATGATCATCGACGTCGCGGTGCAATTGGCCGCGGAGGGGTAGCAACCGGATCCGGGGTTCGCGCGTGGTGGAGGCATGGACACCGCGACGACTCAGGACCGCAAGTCGGCCGAACTGGAGATCGTGACCTTCCGTGCCCTGCGGGAAGGCCCGCCGTACAAGGAAGCTTCGGGTTGGCGGCAGGCCCCCGCGGTGGTGATCGACATGCTGCTGCACTTGCTGGCCGGGCTGATCGTGGCGGGTTTGACGGGCGCAGAATCCTGGTCGTTCTTCGTCACTCTGGTGACGGCTTACGTCGTGGCGTCGTTCGTGCACCGGGTCCTGCTGCGCCGGTGGTGGGGCGTCACCATCGGCGGAGGCATTGCCCGGGTCCGCTGGGTCGAAACCGAGACCGGCCGGACGCCGACCCTGCTGCAGCTCGCCGTGCTGTGGTTGTTCGCGTCGTTGTTCTCGCTCCTGACGGTGCTCACCGGGGGCTAGCGAACCGGTCCAGGGCGCCGAGCGTCCAGGCGCGTTTCACCGGGCTGCCGCGGTGCCCGGAGTGGTCGTCGATCAGCAGTTCCGCGCCCGGCCACGCCCGCGCCAGCTCCCACGCCGTCGTCACCGGGCAGCTCAGGTCGAGGCGGCCGTGGACCAGCACGCCGGGGATGCCCGCCAGCCGCCCGGCGTCGCGGATCACCGCGCCCTCCTCGAGCCAGCCCGCGTTCGCGTAGTAGTGGGCCGTCAGCCGGACGAACGCCATCATCGCGGCGTCCGGCGGTCCACTGTGGACACGCGGCGTCGCGCCCGGTTCGAGGGACAGCACCGTGTCCTCCCACTCCCGCCAGGCGAGGGCTGCGCGATCCCGCTGGGCGGGGTCTTCCAGCAGCCGGACGTAGTCGGCGACGACGTCGGCGGACCCGCCGCTGAACCGCTGCCACGCTTCCGGGAAGAACCGGCCGACGCCGCGGTAGAGCCAGTCGATCTCCGACCGCCGCGTCGTGCTGATCGCGCTGAGCACGATCTCCGACACCCGGTGCGGGTACCGCTGCGCGTACACCAGCGCGAGCGTCGTGCCCCACGACCCGCCCGTCAGCAGCCAACGCTCGATGCCGAGGTGCTCGCGCAGCCGTTCCAGGTCGGCGACCAGGTGCTCGGTCGTGTTGTGCGCCAGCGACGTCGCCGGATCGGCGGCGTGGGGCAGGCTGCGGCCGCAGCCGCGCTGATCGACCAGCACCGCGCGGTAGCGGGCCGGGTCGAACACCCGCCGCATCCCCGGCGCGCACCCCTGGCCGGGCCCGCCGTGCAGCATGACCGCCGGTTTGCCGTCGGGGTTGCCGCAGGTCTCCCAGTACACCTGGTGCCCGTTGCCGACGTCGAGCAGCCCGTGGTCGTACGGCTCGATCGGCGGGTACAGCTCGGTCATCAACGCGCCCCGTGTCCTCTTGCGGTCACTGTCCGGATCCGACCCGTGATCATTCCGGATCGTCGCCGTCCACACGAGGGGATTTCCCGGCCTGCGGCTCGTCCGGGCGCGACCGGAGAGGTGCAGCGGGCATCGGGTCTGCTGCACCTCTCCGGTCGAGCACCTCGCCGCGATGAGCCACGCTTCGCTTACCGATGCGGCGGGGCGCGCCGGCTTCCCGGCGCGCCCCGTGCGAGGTCAGGCGGGTTCGCCGAACCACCGGCGCAGCGCGGCGTCCAGGCCCGTGGTGCCGCCGTCTTCCCGGGCCCAGGCGATGTGCCCGTCCGGCCGGATCAGGACGCCGGTCAGTGCGGGTTCGGTCTTCGCGGTGAGCACCCCGACCCGATCGGCCCAGCCGCTCGCCGTCGCGCGCAGTTCGGCGGACTCGGCGAGGTCCAGCAGCAGCCCCCGGCCGTCCTGGAGGTGCTCGCCGAGACGGGTGCCGTCGGCGAACGCGAAGTCGGGGGCGGCGCGGCCGGTGAGGTCGTGCTCGCCCTCGATCGGGTAGCGGTGCAGCACGCCGGAGAGCTTCTTGGCCAGGTAGGTCGCGCCGTCGCCGGTGTTCAGCAGGTCGGTGACGACGTGGCGCAGCGCCTGCGCCCGCGGGTCGGTGCGCATCAGCGCGATCTGCGCCCGCGTCCACTCGAGCACCCACTCACCGATCGGGTGTCGCTCGGTGGTGTAGCTGTCGAGCAGCCCGTCGGGTGCCGACCCGCGGATCGTCGCGGCCAGCTTCCAGCCGAGATTGACCGCGTCGCCGACGCCGAGGTTGAGCCCCTGCCCGCCGAACGGCGAGTGCACGTGGGCCGCGTCGCCGGCCAGCAGGACCCGGCCGCGGCGGTAGGTGCTCGCCTGGCGCGCGTTGTCGGTGAAGCGCGTCGCCGTGTGCACCTTCGTGACGCGAACGTCCACACCGGACACCCGCCGCAGGCTGTCTTCCAGCTCCTGCGCGGTGATCGGCGCGTCGCGGTCCTCGGGCGGCCCGTCGAACTCGACGGTCAGGATCCGGCCCGGCACCGGCCCGTGGACGTAGACGCCGTGGTCGGTGTGGTTCCAGCCGGTGCGGAGCGCGTCGGCGCCGGTCAGCTCGACCAGCGCCTGCCGCCCGGTGACGGCGGGGTCGGTGCCGGGGAAGTCGAACCCGGCCCCCTTGCGCACCAGGCTGCGGCCGCCGTCGCAGCCGACCAGCCAGCCCGCGCGGATCTCGTCGTCCCCGAGGTGGACGGTCACGCCGTCGTCGTCCGCCTCGAACCCGGTCACCGCGACCCCGCGGCGCACCTCGACGCCCAGGTCGGCGGCGCGCTCGGCGAGCAGCGCCTCGACCGCCTGCTGCCGCACGACGACCACCCCGGCCGCCGGGCCGACGTCGCGGAACGCCGGATCGTCGAAGTGGACGCCCGCCGAGCTCACCATGACCCCGGCGAAGTGCCCGACGGGCGGCACCGGCCTCGCGCCGCCGGCGCCGCGGCTCTTCAGGAACTCCTGCATCCGCGCGATGTCCTCCTGCACCAGCGCCTGGAGCGCGGGCAGCATGCCGCGGCGGTAGAACGCCTCGGCCGTCGGCAGGTTGATCGACCCCGCCTTGATCGTCTGGTCCGGTTCGGGCAGCCGTTCGGCGACGAGCACGTCGACGCCCGCCAACCGCAGTTCGCAGGCGAGCATCAAGCCCACCGGTCCGCCCCCGGAGATCACCACATCCCTGTTCATGCTTTCGATGATGCCGACAAACTTGTACTGAGTCAAACTTTGTGCTCGGTCTATACTCTCGGTCCATGGCGGATCACGGACTGCGCGAGCGCAAGAAGCGGGCGACCCGGCAGCTCATCGCGGACATCGCGAGCGGCCTGTTCATCCAGCGCGGCTTCGAAGAGGTGACGGTCGCCGAGATCGCCGAGGCGGCGGGCGTCTCGAAGATGACGGTCTTCAACTACTTCCCGCGCAAGGAGGACCTGTTCCTCGACCGCCACGCCGACCGCATGGCCGACCTGGTCGCAGCGGTGCGCGCCCGGCCGTCGGGCACATCGGCGGCTGCCGCTTTGAGAAGTCACCAGCACGAACTGCTCGCGGCCGGCCACCCTCTGTCGGGCGCGATCCAGGGCGCCTCGGGCTTCTGGTGGGTCCTGCGCTCGAGCCCGGCACTGATGACGAGGTTCCACGAGCAGGAGCGCGAGATCGCGGAGGCGCTGGCGGAGGTGCTGTCGGAGGAGACGGGCGAGCCCCTGCGAGCCCGTACGGTGGCAGCGCTGCTGACAACGGCGATCAGCACGATCTTCGCCAACGCGGTAAGCCGCCTGGTAGCGGGCGACAAGGAAGCCCAGGTCCGCCGCGACCAGGTGACGGTGATCGACCAGGCTTTCGACCTGGTGGAACACGGAGTGGGCGACTACCCGGGCTGAGTTTCTCTGCCGCGCTGGAGCCTTCGCCCGCCATGCGGCCCGCGACCCGCGGCCCGCGCCCCGCGCCCCGCGCCCCGCGGCCCGCGCCGCCGCCACCGAGCAGGCGACGGTTGGCGAGCGCACGGGATCGAGCACTCAAGCTGCGGCGGCGCGGTTCACCCGGCTGCCCGGACCAAGCGATCGAGCCGCGGGTTCGATGGCGGTGGGTGCGATCGGCGGCCGACCGGGCCCTGACCCCGGTTGCCGCCCTCCGGTTGCTGTAGCGGCTCTCCCGGCAATCGTGTCGGCTGCTCCGGTCAGCATGGTGGCAGTTGCGGTCGGCGTGGGGCCGTCAGCGGGCAACTCGGCCATTCGCGAACAGCCAACACGGCGACCGAAGTGCCAACGTGGCGACGGGAGTGGTCGACACGGCGACCGGAAGGGCAGGCACGGTGAGGTGACCGGGGCCGCCGACACGGCGCCGGGAGTGGTCGACGTGGCGACGGGAGTGGTCGACGTGGCGACCGGAAGGGCGGGCACGGTGAGGTGACCGGGGCGGCCGACACGGCGCCGGGAGTGGCCAACATGGCGACCGGAAGGGCCAACACGGCGACGGGAGTTGCCGACACGGCGACCGGTAGGGCCAACGTGGCAACCGGAATTCAGCGCAATGCGGCCTTCGCGCCCTTCGCGCCCTTCGCGACCGCGTCCGCCACCGTGGCCAGGCCGGGTGAGTCGAGCTTCCACTGCTGCCAGTGCAGCGGGACGTCGAGTGGACGGTCCGGTGCCAGGTCCACCAGGGCCTCGCCGCGTGGGGCCGCCTGGATCTCCGGCACCATGCCCCAGCCCAGGCCCGCCGCTACCGCGTCCACAAAGGACTCCGATGCCGGGATGTGGTGGCGTACCAGCGTGAAGTTCCGGCGGCGGGTCAACCCGCGGAGGAAGCGGTCCTGCAGGTCGTCCTTGCGGTCGAACACGATCACCGGGGCCGTCGGGAGGAGCTGGGGGAGCGGGCCGCCGGTCAGGCGGCGGTCGATGAACTCCGGGGATGCCATCGCGCGGTAGCGCATCCGGCCCAGCCGGCGGGATGTGCAGCCCTGCACCGGCTGTGGCGCCGCCGTGACCGCGGCCATCACCAAGCCCTCGCGCAGCAGCGCCGCCGTGTGGTCCTGGTCCTCGCGCTGGAGGTCGAAGCAGATCCCGAGGTCCTCGGGCACGGCGGCGAGCGCGGGCAGGAACCACGTCGCGAGGGAGTCGGCGTTCACCGCGATCGTCAGCGTCCGCGTGCCCTCCTCGCCGAATCCCAGCTCGCCGAGCGCGTCCTGCTCCAGCTGGGCCAGCGACCGCGCGAACCGGACCACCACCTGGCCCGACTCGGTGAGCCGCACCGGTTTCGTCCGCAGCAGCAGGACGCGGCCGGTGCGCTGCTCCAGGGCCTTCACCCGCTGGCTCACCGCGGACGGCGTCACGTGCAGCACCGCCGCGGCGGCGTCGAAACTCTGCTCGTCGACGACGGCGAGCAGTGTCCTGACCTGGTCGAGCGGCAGATCCGACATCACGAGCGCTAATGTTACGTAAGAATCTTTAGCTGGAGTAATGCGGCCCTCGACCTTAACGTCGGTGACGTGCTCGCTCTCCTCCTGGCCGGGTTCGGCACCGGCCTGTCCCTCATCGTCGCGATCGGCTCCCAGAACGCCTTCCTGCTGCAGCAAGGGCTGCGCGGCGGCACCGTCGCGCCGCTGGTCGCCATCTGCGCGGTGTCCGACCTGGTCCTGATCGCCCTCGGTGTCAGCGGGATCGGCGTCGTCCTCGGCCGGTGGCCGACGGCGATCGGCGTGATCGCCGTCGGCGGCGGTCTGTTCCTGCTCGGGTACGGCGCCCTCGCCGCGCGGCGGGCGTTCCGGCCGTCGGTGCTCAGTGTCGGTGACGGACGCACGCCGCTGCGCAAGGCGGTCCTCGCGTGCCTCGGCTTCACCTGGCTCAACCCGCACGTGTACCTCGACACCGTGCTGCTGCTCGGCTCGGTCGCGGTCGCCCACGGCGACGGCCGCTGGCTGTTCGGCCTCGGCGCCTGCGTCGCGAGCGCCGTCTGGTTCAGCGCGCTGGGGTTCGGCGCCCGCCGCCTGGCCGGGGTGTTCGCCCGGCCGGCGGCGTGGCGGGTGATGGACGTGCTCATCGCGGTGACGATGGCCGGCCTCGGTGTGTCGATGGTGCTGAGCCGCGTGTGATCACCCGCGTCCGATCACCACAGCTGGCCGCGGTCTTCGGCCGGTGGGCGTTCCAGCTCCAGCAGGAACGCCTTGCGCTTCAGGCCGCCCGCGTACCCGGTGAGCTTGCCGTTCTTGCCGACGACGCGGTGGCACGCCACCAGGATGCTCAGCGGGTTGCGTCCGACCGCCGCGCCGACCTCGTGCGGCAGTCCGCCGACGGCCTTCGCGAGGTCGCCGTAGGTGGCTGTCCCGCCGTACGGGATCTGGTCGATCGCGGCCCAGACGTTCCGCTGGAACTGGTCGCCCTCGGCGCGCGTCGGGACGTCGAACTCCGTGCGCTGCCCGGCGAAGTACTCCTTCAGCTGCCGGGCGGCCTCCGGGAACGCCGTGTCGTCGCGCTCGCCGAACGCCGTGCGGTCCGGGCGGGTCCAGTGGTGCGGGAAGTACAGGCCGGTGACGACGGTGCCGTCGTCGTCGCCGACCAGGGTCAGCTCGCCGATCGGCGAGTCGATGATCGTGTGTTTCATCAGTTCTCCCAACTGCTGCCGTCCGCCCGCGCGCCACGCAGGCCGGGCAGCGGACTCTCTCCGACGGCGGCCGTGACCACCGTCCGATGTGGACTCCACGATGTCGACGCCGCGAGCCGCCGGGCCATTCCGGCCCAGCCGGCCGGGGTCGCGCTGACGACCCAGACGTCCGGATCGGGGGCCGCGAACCGCCGGGCTTGCCGCAGCCACGATGCCGCTGTCTCCGGCCAGGTCACCGTCGCCAGGACCAGGCCGCCCCACGCCGCGGCGATTCGTGCGCCGTCGGCCCGTGACCCCGCGTCGGCCGCTGTGCCGAGCACGATGTGCCGCGCCTGCCCCACGAGACGCAGCACGGCGTCGAGTTCCGCGTCGGTCATGTCGCGTCGTGGAACACGAGACCGAGCGTGTGCCGCTGCCCCGAACGGACCGCCGACACGCCGTGGCGCACCGGTGCCGCCGACCAGCCGCGGGCCGAGCGGACCGGCCGGTCGCGCGTGGTGAACACCAGGCCGTGGCCCTGCGGGATGAGTGTCGCCGTGCCGCGGGACTGCGCTCGCGGACGTTGCTCGACCAGCAGGAACTCGCCGCCGGTGTGGTCGGTGCCCGGATCGTTCAGGTTGATCACGACCTGCAGCGGGAACACCTTGTCCCCGTAGAGGTCCCGGTGCAACGCGTTCCAGCCGCCCTCCTGGTAGCGCAACAGGATCGGCGTCGGCCGGGCCTGGCCCGCGTCGTGGCAGATCGCCAGCCACTCCTCGAGGGTGTCCGGCCACTCGGCTTCCCGGCCGAGCCGGGCGGCCCAGTCACGCGCGATCGGCAGCAGCCGCGGGTACAACGCCTGACGCAGCGCCCGGATCGGTTCCGGGAACGGCTCGGCGAAGTAGTGGTAGTCGCCGTGGTCCCCGAAGCGGTACCGCCGCAGGTTCACCGTCGCCCGGAAGTGCTCCGGCTCGCCCCAGAGCGCGACGAGCTTCGCGCATTCCGCGGGCGTGAGCAGCTGCGGCAGCAACGCACAGCCGTAGTCGTCGACCTCGGTGGCCACCGAGGCCCAGTCGGCCGAGGCGACGCGCTTCTCGAATGTGCTCATACCCTGTAGACGCGCGGGCCGGGTGAAACGTGAGATCGGAATCGGCAGCTCAGGCCGCGGCTTCCAGGTCGAGCAGGACCCGCTTGGCCTCTTCGCCGCCGGCGTACTGGCCGTACGAGCCGTCGGAGCGGACGACGCGGTGGCAGGGGACCACCACCGGCAGCGGGTTGCGGGCGCACGCCGTGCCCACCGCGCGGACCGCCTTCGGGCTGCCCGCGGCCGTGGCGACCTGGGCGTAGCTCTCGGTGTGGCCGTAGCCGATCTCGGGCAGGTGCTCCAGGACCGAGAGCCGGAACCCGTGGGCCAGCCGGAAGTCCAGGGCCACGTCGAAGGTTTGCCGGCCACCGGTGAAGTACTCGTCGAGCTGGCGGGTGACGGCGTCGAGGCGGGCGGGGGCGCGGAGGATCCGGGGGCTGATGATGTCGGCCAGCTCGGCCAGCACGGCGTCGTGGTCCTGGCGGTCGAAGGCCACCTTGACCAGACCCCGCTCGGTCGCGGCCAGCAGCAGCGGGCCGACCGGGGAGTCGAGGGTGCGGTAGGCGAGGTCCAGCAGGCCCTCGCGCTCGGCGGCGGCGGACAGCCGCTCGTGCATGTGGTGTGGCACGACTTCGTAGCCCGTCCCGGGGTACGTCATGAAGATGTCACTCATGAGTGCGCTCCTTCCAAGCTCGCCGGATAGGTGACCCGCAGGGCCTTGACGCCGTCGGCGGCCGCCCGCCGGGCGGCGTCCGTGCTGCCCCCGATGATCTCCGCGATGTCGCGGTAGGGCAGCCCGGCCAGGTAGTGGTAGGCGACGGCGGCACGCTGCTTGTCCGGCAGCTTCGCCAGCGCGTTCCACAGGTCGCCGTCCCACTCCGCGGCCCGGCCGGGCCGATCCGGGACGTCGCCGACCGGGACCGGGCTGCGCGCCTGGGCGCGGGTGACGTCGACGGCCTTGCGGTGCGCGATCGTGACGAGCCACGCCTGGACGTTGGCGTCAGGCGGCAGGTCCGGGTACGCCTTGAGCGCCGAGAGGAAGGTTTCCGACCAGGCGTCTTCGGCGTCCGCCGGCCCGAGCACGGCCCGGCAGACCCGGAGGACCATCGGCCCGTGCTCGGCCACGACTTGCTCGAACGGTTTCACGATCACACCTAGTAGACGCGCCGGACGCGGGAAACGTGAGCCCCGATCTTGTCACGCGTACGGGTACACCCAGTACCCGTCCCCGTCGAGGAGGTGGTTCGCGACGACGAACTGCCGGACGCTCGCCAGCAGCGCCTGGTAGTCCGTGTCCAGCACCGGCTGGACCGCGTAGGACGCGCCCCGCTCGACGCCCGGCGCCGGCAGCGTCGCGCCGTCGTAGGTGGTGTCGAACGGGTAGACGGCACACGTGTTGACCAGCCCGTCCGGCCGGTTCGCGTAACCCGGGCCCCAGCGCCGGGCGCAGGCCAGCTCGGCGATCGCGCGGTGGGCGGCCTGCGCCGCGGTGTCGTGGTGCAGCCGCGTGATCGGGTACGTCCGGCTCGCGCCGGTGCCCTGGTAGCCGGGGTTGCCCGGGACGAAGTGGCCCTGCCGGAGGCCGGGGTAGGTGGTCGGGAAGCCGGTCATCGCGGTCCGGACCAGCGCGGCCGACGCCGGGAAGCCGGACGTCGCCGCGTTGTCCAGGACGTAGAGCGGCTGGAAGCCGAACGCGCAGTCGCTGCCGGCCGCGTACGCCGGGTCCAGCAGACGGGCGACGTCGCAGCGCAGGTACGCGCTGTGCGCGCCGGTCACCAGCGTGGTGCGGCCGCCGGTGTCCTCGGCGACCAGGTGCCGCTCGCCGACGTACCAGGTGCGCTGCTCCGCCCGCACGGAAGGCGAGTCGGCGGGGGACGCGGGATCGGTGCCCTCCATGGTGAACACACGCGTCTCGTCGGACTGCGCGCGCCAGTCGGCGACGCTCTTGAGCACCTGCGTGCTCGCGGTGTCGCAGTGCGCGGTGCCGGTGGTGTAGCGCGGGCCGCAGCTCATCGAGACGCCGAACTTCATCGCGTCGGTGACCACGCCGGACAGCGACCAGCCGACCATCCGCGTCGCGACTTCGAGACGCCGTTGCGCGTGCAGCAGGTTGCTGGTCGAGATGACCCGGGCCCATGCCGCGCCGATGACCGCGCAGCCCGCTTCCGGGCAGGCGTAACGCTGGTAGGCCATGTCCGTGATGGTGCAGCTGGCGAACCGGTTCTTCGTCCAGTAGCCGTTCTTGACGTCCTTGCGGCACTCGTCGAACGTCACGGGCGCCGGGGTGTTCTGGTCGAGACCGGACAGCTGCCGGGGTGCTTCCGCGGCGGCCACCGGGATCGCGCGGAAGACGCCGACCGCCCGATCGGGTGCCGCGGCGGCGGTCGCCGAAATGCTCGAGAAAAGGATGGTGGCAATTCCCAATGAACCGAAGAGCCGTGTTCTGAAAGGCATTACTCCCCATTCCGCGGATCCGGGCTGTCACGCTAGCGCGGCCCGATCAGCGGGGTCACTCCGACGAAGGAGTGAACGGAAAGTGTTGCCTCATCAACCACTCACACGATCGAGGCGGTTCCGCTCACGACGGTGGCACCGAGTTCCGCGGAATTGTGTACCCGCGGTGACAGCCCGGCCGCGGCGAAGATTTCCCCGGCGACCGGAGCCTGCCGCTCGCTCGATTCGATCAGCAGCAGGCCGCCCGGAGCGAGCCAGCCCGGAGCCCCCGCGGCGACCCGGCGGGCGAGGTCGAGCCCGTCCGCGCCGCCGTCGAGCGCGGTGAGCGGTTCGTGCAGCCGCGCCTCCGGCGGCATGGTCGCGACGGCGTCCGACGGTACGTACGGCACGTTCGCCAGGAGCACGTCGACGCGGCCGCGCAGGGAATCCGGCAGGGCGTCGTAGAGATCGCCCAGGTAGACCGCGCCGGGCACGTTGACGCGGGCGCACTCGACGGCCGCCGGTTCGACGTCGGCCGCGTGCAGCTCGCCGGGGGTGACCAGCGAGGCGAACGCGGTCCCGAGCGCGCCGGACCCGCAGCACAGGTCGAGCACGACCGGGTCCGGCGGGGCCAGCGAGACGGCGACGTCGACCAGGAACTCCGTGCGGTGTCGCGGCACGAACACCCCGGGCGCCACCGTGATCCGCAGGCCGTGGAACTCCGCCCAGCCGAGCAGGTGTTCCAGCGGGAGGCCGGCGACCCGGCGCTCGACCAGCGACTCGAGCTCGGCAGACGTCTTCGCGGCGGCCAGGAGCAGGTCCGCTTCGTCCTCGGCGAACACGCACCCGGCGGCGCGCAGCTTCGAGACGACGTCGGCGTGGGAAGCGTGGGAGGTGTCGGGCACGGATCACCGTACCCGGGGATCAGGCCCGGACCTGCACCGCGTCGCCGACGCCGAGGCCGTCGAAGAACTCCGCCGAGTCGGCGTCGGACAGGTGCACGCAGCCGTGCGACGGCGCGTCCAGCGGCCCGGCGTGGAACGCGATGCCGCCGGCGGCGAAGAACACCGAGTTGGGCATGTTCGTCCCGTAGATGCTGCTGTGGTGGTCCCGATCCTTCCAGACGACGTGGAACGACCCGGCCGGCGTCGCCTGGTCCGGCGGCCCGAACCCGGCCGGGACCGGGCCGCGCACCACCTGACCGTCGTGCAGCAGCCACGCCAGGTGCTGCGACAGGCTCACGCACGCGCCGGTCTTGACATCGCACGGCGGCACGGGCGGCGGTGCCGGGGTGGGTGTGGGGGTCGGCGTCGCCGACGTGGTCGGCGGGAGCGTCGACGGCTCCGCGATCAGGCTGGGCGTCGTCTCCCGCGGCGCGGCACAAGCCGCCGTGACCAGCAGGAACCCCAAGAGGGCCACCGCCCGCGTGCTGCGCATCCGTCGTCTCCTCGTGTCGTGCGTCCGCAGTTCAGTACGTCCGAGCGGGCCGAAAGGTTGAGCCGGGCGTGCAACGGGCGTGTCCCTGCGTGCAGCGCGGCTACCGCGGCGGGTACCCGGACGGTCAAGGTCGAACCATGACGAAGCTGAGCGCCGAGCAGATCGCCCGGCACGCCTACGACGCCGGGTTCCGCGGCCAGGGCCTGACCACCGCGGTCGCCGTCGCGCTGGCCGAGTCCGGCGGCCGCACGACCGCGCACAACGGGACCCCGCCGGACAACTCCTACGGCCTCTGGCAGATCAACATGCTGGGCGCGCTCGGCCCGGACCGGCGCCACCAGTACCACCTGAAGTCGAACGACGCGCTGTTCGACCCGGACACCAACGCGCGGGTCGCGAAGGACATCTCCAGCGACGGCAAGGACTTCACGCCCTGGTCGACGTACACGAACGGCGCCTACAAGGACCACCTGACCGCGGCGCGCAAGGCCGCCCAGGACGTCACGAAGCACCACGGCAAGCCGTCCCACGCGCAGTCCGGGAGCACGCCGGGCGGTGCGCTCCGGGTCGACGACACCGTGCTGCACGCCTACGTCAAGCGCACCCACGGCGTCTCCGACGCCCTCGGCGGCGCGGCGGGGCACCTGGGCGACGTCCGGGACATCGCCGGGGACAGCTTCGGCAAGATCGGCAAGGAGTCCGGGTTCGCCGACGCGCTCGCCGGCTTCGGGCTGGCGCTGCAGAAGCAGGTCAAGGGCGTCGGCACGCACGCCACTGGGCTGGCGACCGCCGCGCAGAAGGCCGCCAAGTCCTACCGCGACCACGAGACGGCCACCGCCGCCGCCCTCGACGAACACGCCCGACGGAGCTGACATGGACACGACCGCGCTCGCGCACTCGTTCGCGAAAGACCTCATCGCGCACCGCAACAAGCTCGCCGGGAAGGCGGAGGACGCCGTCCGCGCCGAGTACGCGCTCAACCGGGTGGCCTCGTCGCTGGACGACCAGCACGCCGCCTACCACAAGGAAAGCACCACCGTCCTGGGCCACTGGGACGGCCACGGCTCCGACGGCTTCAAGCACAACAGCGCGAAGCTGACGAAGGAGCTGAAGGTGACCGGCACCGCGGGGGCGGCGGCCGAGAAGATCGTCGCGCACATCGCGTCCACAGTGGACAGCGGGCACACGGCCGTGCAACGGCTCGTCGACGAGTACACCACCAAGGCCAAGCAGGTCCTCGACGCCGGCACCACCGCCGGGACGCAGGCCGCGCTGATGCGGGCCGTCGGGCACGCCGCCGACCTCGCGCCGCACTACACGCGGCAGTCGGCGTCGACCCTGCGGCACGTCGACGCCGAACTCAAGGCAGCGGCGAAGAAGCTGCGCGCGTTGCAGAAGGACCTGACGCACGACGGCGTCATGGACAAAGCCGTGGCGAAAACCGAGGCCACGCACGCCAAGAAGCCCCACGGTAGCGGCACGAGCAAGGCGTCCGCCAAGGGCAAGGACGTCGTGCACGCGGCGCGCATGCAGATGGGCGTCCGCGAGAACCCGCCGGGCAGCAACAAGAACCCGTACGGGCCGACCGCCGCGTGGTGCTCGTCGTTCGCGACGGCGATGTGGCGCAAGGCCGGGGTGAAGATCCCGATCCTGCCCTTCAGCGGCGACGTCTACCACTGGGGCCAGGAGAACGGGCACGCGTACGGCAAGAACTCGCTGCACGACGCGCGTCCTGGTGACGTGCTGATCTTCGGCACCGGCCCGCAGAACACGTCGACGAGCACGCACATCGGCATCGTCGAGAAGGTCGAGGGCGACAAGGTCACGATGATCGAAGGCAACTCCGGGGACGCGGTCCGCCGCAACACGCACACGCTCTCGTCGTCGACGTTCTACGGAGGGGTCCACCCGTGATCACCGGAAAAGCCGCCGATCGGACGGTCGCCGTCGAGGTCGCGCCCGGCGGCGCGCTGCAGGAGCTGACGCTGGAGGCGTCGGCGCTCCGCCTCGAGCCGGACGAACTGGCCCGCCGCATCCTGCTGCTCACCGCGGCGGCGTCGGCCCGCGCGACGGCGTCGCTGTGGCACACCCTGCCGGAAGGCGACCTGGACGCGCTCGGCCTGAGCGTGCCCGGGGAGCAGGCGGAAGAGACGACGCCCGAGAGCTGGCGAGCCCAGTGAGCGCCGAGCGCACGGCCGTGGAACTGGCCGACGACGCCTTCGCGACGCCCGACCCGGGCTACGGCGCCCGGCTGGCCCTGATCCGCGCCGCCGCGGCCGCCGACGGCGTCTCGCTGGCGGTGGACCTGCACGGATCCCTGGTGGACCTGCGGTTCGACCGGTGGGCGCTGAACCGCTCGCCGGGGGAGCTGGCGGCCGTGGTGAAGCGCCTGGCGGCCGAGGCCGCCGCCGACGCGCTGCGGCAGGGGCGCGAGGTGCTGGGCGAGCTGCTGCCGGAGTCCTCGCCTGCCGAGCGCGTGTGGGGGCCGGAAACGCATCCCGTCCGGCTGGCGCGGCTGGACCGGGAGGACGACGCGTTCGCCCCGGCGACCTGGGCCACCTGACGGTCGTGAGTGGTAATTCGGGTTAGAACCCTCATTACCACTCACGACGAGCCGCGGCAGGACGCTAGCGGGCGTCGTCGGTCAGGCGGGTGACGCGGTCGGCGAACCAGGCGTCGTCCGCGGGGGTCACCATCACCCACGGCTCGCCGCCGACGCTCTCCGGCGTCACGGCGTAGCGGCCCGCCGCCGTGTCGAACCAGGCCAGCACCGGGGTGCGGCCGGCCGGGCCGGTCGCGGCGAGCTGGCCCGCGGCGTAGCGCTCCGCCGTCACGAGTGTCGCGAGTGGACGGATCGCCCGGCCGGTGATCCCGGCCGCGCCCAAGGCCCGCTCGAACGCGTCGTACCCGGCCTGCGCGTACGCGTCCATCGCCGCCGCGTACGCCGCGCGCGGCAACCGGAGCTGCTCGCCGGGGCCCGGGGGCAGCGCACCGAGCATGCGCGTCACCGCCGGCACCAGGTCGGCGGCGCGCATCGGCTCCAGCACCAGGTCCCGCTCGTCCAGCACGGCCAGCACCCCGGCCGGGCCCCGGACGGCGGCCAGCAGCCGCCACGGCGCCTCACCGAGCACCAGCGCGTCCACGCTCAGCGCGGGCGCCCCGAGCAGCACGAACAGGTCCGCCAGCCCCGGGTCGACGGCGTCACCGTCGGTGAGACCGGCCTCGGTGAGCCCGGCGAAGACACGCACACCCAGGTCGTCGCGCTCGGCGTGGGTGGCGCCGTGCGCCGGCACGTCGAACGGGTACGGCGGCGGCCCGCCCGGCCCCAGGTCCTCCCAGAGGAGATCGAACTCCAGATGCGACAGGATCACTCCCGCCGCCGTCGCGGTGCGCCGCGCCATGGTCCCCCTTCCCGTGGGATGCGGCCGCCGTCGGGCACGATGGTGCCGATGGCCGAGCCGCACTCAGTCGACGTACCCGCGACCGGGTACCTCGTCGTCCGCGCTTCGGGCGCCGCGGCCGCCCGCGCGGCCATCCTCGGCGGCCCGGCCGCGCCCGAGAGCGTCCAGCTGCTGCTGCGCTGCCCGGTCCCGCGCGCCGTCGCCGAGTCCGGCGCGAAGCTGACGTTCGCCGACGCGACGCTGCACCTGCAGCCGTCCGGCGTCGTGATGCTGACGGTCGCGGCGGCGAAGCTGTCCATCTCGTTCGCCGAGCTGCGGCCGCTGATGTTCCGGCCCGTCGAGGTGGCCGCGCCGCTGCGGTCGCTGTTCGCCGGCGCGGTCGCGCACGTCCTGGCGGCGGGCCCGCGGCTGGACCCGCACGGCCTGGCCCACCACCTGCTCGGCCTCGCCGAGCTGGTGCTGCGAAGCGCGCTTCGCGTCGAGCTGGACCGCGTCGACGCGCTCGCGGCGCGAAGGCGCGAAGCGGTGGAGTACATGCGCGCCCACCTGGGCGAACAGTCGCTGAGCGCGGACCGGATCGCCGAAGCGCTGTACATCTCGCGACGGCGGCTGTACCAGCTGTTCGACGACGGCCAAGGCGTCTCGGAACGGTTGAAGGGGCTGCGGATCGAGCGGGCCAAGGTGCTGCTGGCCGACCCGGCGAAGGCGGGCCGCGGAATCGCGGAGATCGCGCGGGACTGCGGATTCATCAGCGCCCCGCACTTCTCGCGGACGTTCCGCCGCGCCACCGGGCGGACGCCGCGCGAGTTCCGGGAGCAGGCGCTGCGGGGCTGACGCATCAGCGTCTCGCACTTCTGGCGGCACCCGCGCGGGGTTCGGCCGGGGTCAGGTCGACGCCCGCGACCAGCGTCCCGGCCAGGCCCGCGACCTCCAGCCAGCCGCGGCCGCCGGGGGAGTGCAGGGTGAACACGGCCGCGCGCGGGCGGTCCGGGTCGAGCACGACGGCCTGCAGCTGCGCACCCGCCAGGCCGATCCGCTCGACGATCACCACCGGGTAGCCGCGGCCGGTGCGGGCGCTGCTGACCTCGCGGATGCCCGGCGTCCTGTCGGCGACGAAGTGGCCGAGGTCCGCGGCGGCGGTCTCGTCGAGCGGACCGTCGACCGAGACGACGCCGGCGATGAGCAACGCGGGGTCGGCGTCGCGGTGCTCGACCAGCGCCAGCAGGCCCGCCCGCTGTTCGTGGGCGATCTCGGCGGACTGCACGGCCGCGGCTTCCAGGCCCAGGTCGCGGGCGGCGTCGGGGCCGCGCAGCCGCACCATCAGCGCGTGCAGCTCGGCGGTCGTGCGCTCGACCGAGGCCAGGCTCACCGGGCTGATCCCCGGCACGGCGGGCAGTTTCACCGGCCACCCAGTGCCGCGGTGAACGCGCCGACGGCGCCGGCGGGCGGCGTGACCGGCGCGACGGGCGTCCGCGCGACGGTGACGCCCAGATCGCGGCCGGCTTGGGAGAACGTGTCGAGTTGTGTTGCCAGGCCACGGAAATCCGGTGCGCTGGGCAGCGGGGCGCCGTCGCCGAGGGACCGCAGCCGTTCGGCGACGCGGGCCGCTTCGGTGCTGTGGACGCGTTCGAGGTCGCGGGCCTGGTCCAGCAGGCGGTCGAGGTCCCGTTGCGCGGCCGTGAGCCGGCTGCGCGCCGCGGTCAGCTCGCCTTCGGCGCCGGGGGAGAACTGGACGGTCGTCTCGGCGCGTTCGACGTTGTCCTGGGCGTCGACGACCGCCCGCCGGGCGGTGCCGGCCCGGTGGTCGAGGTCTTCGGCCTGACGTCGGTGGGCCGCGAGGACGCCGGCCCAGTCGTCGAGGACGGCGGCGGCCTTGCGGAGTGCTTCGGGCACGGCGTCGAGGCCGGCGCGGGTGCGCCCGGCGCGGTCGGCGAGGGCCTGCGCGGACCGGCCGGCCCACTCGGGGATCTCGCCGGGGGTGGGAGCGTCGCCGAGCTTCGCGGCGGCCGCGACGCAGCGGCGGGCCGCTTCGGCGACGGCGTCCGCGCTGCCGGGGACGGGGTCGAAGCCGAGACCCCGGAACTCAGCCATCGGCACGGCCGGAGTCGCCGAAAACGGCCGGGCCGAACCGGTGGGCGCTGCCGGGGTCGGTGCGCCGGGTGGGGGTTTGGCCGAGGTTGTCGCCGAGGGTCTGGCCGGCTTCGGCCGGCTGGTGGGGTTGTGTCGTGGTCTGGCCTGGGTCGGTGGCGGGCGCCTGGTCGAGTTGAGCGGGCCAGTGGGGTTGTGTGGTGGCTTGGCCTGGGGCGGTGGCGGGGGTCTGGTCGGCGTCGGCGGGCCGGAGGGGTTGCGCCGCGGTCTGGCCGGGGGCGATGCCGAGGGGCTGGCCGGCGTCGGTGGACTGGTGGGGCTGCGTTGTGGTCTGGCCGGTGTCGGCGGAGAGGGCCTGGTCGGGTTCAGCGGGCCGGAGAGGTTGCGCCGTGGTCTGGCCTGAGGCGGTGGCGGTGGCCTGATCGGCGTCGGTGGGCCGGAGGGGGTGCGCTGTGGTCTGGCCGGGGTCGTCCGAGCCCGGCTGTGCGGCGATGCGGCCCAGTGCTTCCGCCGCGCTCGCGTCCGCGCCGCGGAAGGCCTTCGCCGCCGCGTGGACGCTGTCCGCCGCTGTCGCGTAGTCCGTTCGCACGGCTCGTATCCTTCCGGACCACTCGCCGGTCAGCGCGGTGAGTGCGGCCGCGACCGCCTGCGGGCCGAGGTCGCCGCTTGCCGTCGCCTCGACGTCGGCCGCGGCTGCCGCGAACTCGTCGGCCGTGTCCTCCAAGCGCACCGCCAAGGCGTCCAGGGCGGCCGGGTCGGCGTGGAACCCGGTCATTCGCCGAACACCGGGGGATAGGCCGGGGGCAGGTCGTCCAGCAGGTCGTAGCCGTCGGCGTACTTGTCGCGGTGTTCCGTATCGTCCTCGCCCCGCGCGCCGCTCTGGCCGGGCGGGTACATGCCGTAGCCGCCCGCCGAGCCGCGGCCGCCGGTCGTGCCGGGGCCGAAGCCGGACGTTCCGGCGCCGAACCGGCCCGTTCCCGCCCGTTCACCCTCGCCGAGCCCACCGGCGCCCGCACCGGCACCGGCGCCGCTGCCCGTCATGCCCGGCATGCCCGCGAAGCCGGGGACCGAGCCGGAACCGGAGCCACCCGCGCCGATCACGCCGTCGAGACCGGAAAGCCCGGGCAGCCCGCCGATCCCGCCGGGCACGGATCCGGTGAGCGTGCCCGGCAGCACGCCCGCGGTCGTCGTCGAGTCGTCCGGCAGGCCGCCGGAGCCGCGGTCCGGGCCGGGCGAAGGCGTAGGAGACGGCGACGGCGACGGCGTGGGTGAAGGCAAAGGCGAAGGCGTGGGCGCGGGAGGCACGCGGGGCACCACCGGGTTCTCACCGTTCGCGCTCACCTGCGGTGCCGCGTCGAACGCCGGCGGCAGGCGGTGCCGGACCTCGTGGCTCGCCCCTTCGTACTGCTCCATCACGCGGACGGCTTCGGCCTTCGCGTCGTCGGCCTGCTTCTTCGTGGGGAGCTTGTCGTCCAGCAGGTCGTTCAGCATGTACGTGCCCTCGGGGCCGTCCAGCCGCTTGACCGCGTAGCCCTCCTGGAACCACCGCTCGGCCCAGTAGTGCACCGGCTCCGGCATCTTCCGCCGGGCCTCGCCGATCGCCGAGGTGTAGGTGTCGAGGCCGTCGCCGATGCTCCGGGCGTTCTCGCCCGCCGTCGCGGCCCAGCCGGTCAGCTTCTGGATCGAGTCCGCGGCCTGCGCCGCCGACGGTCCCCGCCACGACAACAGCAGCTTCTGCACCGTCGCGTGGACGTCGCCGGTGGCGGTGTCGACGCCCTTGGCGAGCTCGGCCCACCGGTGCGCCTGCTCACCGAGCTTCGGCGGGTCGGCCGACTGGACCATGTCCCACATCTCGCGGTGGTCGTAGCTGTCCCAGTTGATCCGCCCGAAGGTGCCCTCTTGCCGGTTCGCGATCTTCTCCCGGCGGACGCGCCGCGCCTTCGCCTTTTCGCGCTTCGTCGGCTCGTGGTTCGTGGAGTGGTAGTCAGGCATCCTGCGCCCCCGCGCTCGCCGCCAGCGTGGCTGCGGCTTCTTCGTCGTTGCGGCGGTGCGAAGCGGCGACGGTGTCGAGCGCCTGCCGCAGCGAAGCCAGTTCGGTCAGGTAGGACAGCAACGCCGTCTGCACGCCACCGGCCTCGGCGCCTCCGCGCAGCCCGAACGACGCGCGCATCCAGTGCGAGACCGGCCCCTTGCCGTCGGCGAGCGGGGTGCCCAGGTCCTGGGCGTTGCCGAGGTAGCGGGCGACCTCCTGGTACCGCTCGTCGAGGGCCTTCTGCGCGGCGGCGATCTCGGCGTAGTCCAGCGCGAGCACGTCACCGCCGTCGGCGACGAGCGTGGCCGAGCCGACGCCTTCCGGCTTCGCGACGGTCGAGGCCTTCTCCCGCGGTTCGTGCTGGTCCTGCTTCTCCTGCCGCTGCTGCGCGCGCAGCTGCCGCCGCGCGTCGGCCTCGTCGCGCACTGTCGCCATGGAGGTCCTTCCCTACGCCACCCAGGCGTCCATTTTGACCAATGGGCGGCCCGGAGACCAGCGACACCCCCACCGCTGCACAGGTGGACACGAACAGTGCACGAACCGGATAGGGCAGGATGTCCGAATGATCCGCCGCGCCCTGACCGCTGTGTTCGCCTCCGCCGCCGTACTCCTGCTGTGCACGCCGCCGGCGTCGGCCCACACCGAGCTGACGTCGAGCTCGCCCGCGGAAGGCGCGTCGCTGGCCGAGGCGCCGTCGCAGGTCCAGCTCACGTTCGAGGAGCCGGTCACGCTGCCGCCGGACGCCGTGAAGATCACCGGCCGCGACGGCACCGCCTGGCCGGTCAGCACCCCGGTGGCGGCCGGGAACGTCGTGACCGCGCCGGTGACGCCCGCAGGGCCCGCCCAGGCCTACACGCTGACCTGGAAGGTCATCGCGAAGGACGGCGACAACGTCACCGGCACTCTCCACTTCACCCTCACGGCCGCGGCTACCGCGGCGCCGGCGACACGCGCGGCGATCACCGAGGCCGCGCCCACCTCGCAGGCCCCCGTCGTCGGTGTGGACACCAGCAGCTTCCCCGGCTGGGTCTGGATCGTGGTCGCCGTCGTCGGCCTGCTCGCCGTGATCGTCGTCGGGCTGCGCTTCCTGCGCGGCGGCGGCCCGAAGGCCTAGTCCTGCGGCACCGTCACGACCCACCGTTCCGGACGCCGGCGCAGGTAACCCCACCAGTACAGCGCCGCCACCAGCAGCACCCCGGCCGTGATGCCCAGGTCGAGGGCGCTCTGCTCGACCAGGATGTAGACCAGCGCGGCGGCGGCGAGCACCGGCACGACCGGCCACGCCGGCATCCGCCAGACGTGCGGTTTCCGGTGCGCCGCCCGGCGGGCGCCGAGCGCGGCGGCCGCGACACTGAGGTAGAGCGCCACGACGGCGACCCCGGTGACGCCGTTGAGCGTGTCCACCGGCACGAAGCACAGGACGGCCTCGGACAGCCCGGTCACCAGCGTCGCCACCCACGGCGAGCCGTACCGGCGCCCGACCACGCTCATCACGCGGTTCACCGGCTCCGGCCACGCCCGGTCGCGGGCCGAGGCGAACAGCACCCGCGAGTTCTGGATGACCATGACGATCACGGCGTTCACGATCGCCGCCGCGATGCACAGGCTGATCGCGACGCCGACGCCCGAGTTGCTCCAGCTCGTGACGAGCGCGGTCAGGTCGAGCCCGGCGAGCGACGCGGCGTCCGGCACGGCGAGGGTGATCGCGACGACCGGCACCAGGATGACCAGCGCGCTGACGCCGAGCGTCCAGAACACCGTCCGGACGACGGTCCGGCGCGGCTCCCGCATCTCCTCGGCGAGGTAGACGGCCGTGCTGAAACCCTGCACGACGAACAACGCGACGGCGAGCCCGGCGATCACCGCGATCGGCCCGATCCCGCCGGTGCCGAGGCTCGGCTTGACCAGTACGGCCGGGCTCTGTGAGGTGTGCGTGAAGCCGAGCAGCGCTACGACGAAGATGGCGACCAGTTCGATGACCAGGAAGATCCCGGTGATCCAGGCGTTGGAACGCAGGTTGAGCAGACCCATCACGGTCGCCGCCAGCATCACGATCGCGCCGGCCACCGACGGGTCGATGGCGACGGCCGCGGCGAGGTAGTCCGCGACGCCGATGGCGATGATCGGCGGCACGACGAGGATGACGATCACCGACAGCATGAACGTCAGCCAGCCGGCGAACCGGTTCGCGACGGTGGTCACCATGGCGTATTCACCGCCCGCGCTCGGGACCAGGGTGCCCAGCTCGGAGTAGCAAAAGGCGACGCCGACGCAGAGCAGCACGGCGAGGGTGATGGTGAGCGCGGTGCCGGTGCCGAGGTCGCCGAACAGCGGGGGCACCAGGACGAACAGGGACGACGCCGGCGTCACGCAGCTGAGCGTGAGCAGCGTGCCGCCGCCGACGCCGATGGAGCGGGTGAGCGTGCGGGGTCCGGCGGGGGTGGTGGCCGTCGCGGTGCTGGGCGGGACAGGGGTGCGGGGCATCGGCGTTCCCTCCGGCCGGGGCAAGGTGCGACGGATGGAACAGCACTGATTCGGTGTTGTCAACGCCATGAATTCGACTGATTTCGTCGTTCAGGCGGTCGGCGGCCTTCGCATTTAGTGACCATCCGTGATCGAATCGCCGGGTTTGCCTCGCGTCGCCCGCGTCAGGGATGATCCCGGGCGTGAGCAGCCAGGACACCCCCAGCCGGCCGGCGCCGCCGGTGCTCGACGACATCTCGCGGCAGATCATCGCGCAACTGCAGGAGGACGGCCGGCGCGCGTACGCGACCATCGGCAAGGCCGTCGGCCTGTCCGAGGCCGCGGTGCGCCAGCGGGTGCAGCGGCTGTCGGACTCCGGCGTCATCCAGATCGTCGCCGTCTCGGATCCGTTGCAGGTCGGGCTGTTCCGGCAGGCGATGATCGCGATCACCGTCGACGGTCCGCTCGAACCGGTCGGCGACGCGCTGGCCGAGATGGACGAAATCGCGTACGTGATCCTCTGCGCCGGGCGCTACGACGTGCTCTGCGAGGCCGTCTGCGCCGACGACGAAGCCCTGCTCAAGCTGATCTCGACGCGCATCCGCGCACTGCCGGGCGTCCGGCACGCGGAGGCGATGGTCTACCTCAAGCTGCGGAAACAGACCTACCAGTGGGGCACTCGCTGACCGTGACGACTGAATCCGAAGGCAAGATCGCTCCTTCGGTCGATAATTAGTTGTTGATGATGGTGACCACGACCGGATCGCTTGCATAACGTCGATGGCGCGTGCGATAACCGAGCCATGACCATAACCGCCGACCCGGCCGCCACCGTCGACGCCGCGGCCCTCGCCCAGTCCGCCCGCAGCAACCTCTGGATGCACTTCACCCGCCACTCCGCCTACGACACCACCGACGTCCCGGTGATCGTGCGCGGCGAAGGCGCCTACATCTGGGACGCCCGCGGGAAGCGGTACCTGGACGGGCTCGCCGGGCTGTTCGCGGTCCAGGTCGGCCACGGCCGCGAGGAACTCGCCGAAGCCGCCGCGCGTCAGACGAAGCAGCTCGCGTACTTCCCGCTCTGGGGTCACGCGCACCCGTCGGCGATCGAGCTGGCCGAGCGGCTGGCCGCCGCGTCGCCCGGCGATCTCAACCGCGTGTTCTTCACCGTGAGCGGCGGCGAGTCGGTCGAGACGGCGTGGAAGCTGGCCAAGCAGTACTTCAAGCTCGTCGGGAAACCCACCAAGCACAAGGTGATCAGCCGCGCGCTGGCCTACCACGGCACCTCGCAGGGCGCGCTGTCGATCACCGGCATCCCCGGCGCCAAGGCCGACTTCGAGCCGCTGGTGCCGAGCACGATGCGCGTGCCCAACACGAACTTCTACCGCGCCACCGAGCACGCCGACGACTACGCCGCCTACGGCCGCTGGGCCGCCGACCAGATCGAGCAGGCCATCGAGTTCGAGGGCGCGGACACCGTCGCCGCCGTCTTCCTCGAGCCGGTGCAGAACACCGGCGGCTGCTTCGTCCCGCCGCCCGGCTACTTCGAGCGCGTCCGCGAAATCTGCGACAAGCACGACGTCCTGCTGGTGTCGGACGAGGTGATCTGCGCGTTCGGCCGGGTCGGGTACGACTTCGCCGCCAAGCGCTACGGCTACCAGCCGGACATCATCACGACGGCGAAGGGCCTGACGTCCGGGTACGCGCCGCTGGGCGCGGTGCTCGCGAGCGAGCGGCTGATGGACCCGTTCACCCGCGGGGCCACGACGTTCATGCACGGCTCGACCTACGGCGGGCACCCGGTGTCCTGCGCGGTGGCGCTGGCCAACCTCGACCTGATGGAGCGCGAGGACCTCTACGGCCACGTGCTGGCCAACGAGTCCGCGTTCCGGTCCACTTTGGACAAGCTGACCGACCTGCCGATCGTCGGCGACGTCCGCGGCGCGGGGTTCTTCTACGGCATCGAGCTGGTCAAGGACAAGGCGACCAAGGAGACCTTCAGCGCGGCGGAATCCGAGCGCGTGCTGCGCGGTTTCCTGTCGGACGCGCTGTTCGAGGCCGGGTTGTACTGCCGCGCCGACGACCGCGCCGAGCCGGTCGTGCAGCTGTCGCCCCCGCTGATCTGCGACCAGCACCAGTTCGACGAGATGGAGCAGATCCTGCGCGACACCCTGACCCAGGCCTGGAAGCTGCTCTGACCTCGTGGGCCGAAGTTCGTTGACAGCGGCTTCGACTGGTGGGCCCGTTCCAACGTCGAACAACTCTCGACGCGCGACTCCGGCCGCCACGTGGGTCCAGTAGCCGGGCGCCTGCCGGGAAAGTCGTGTTCGTGCGGGTCGGTTAGCCCGGACGGGCAACGAATCTGCGGGGCGCCCGCCCGGCTGGGTACCGTGGATCTTGGGACCGGGGGAGCGGCCGTCGCCGGCCTGACTGTCGTTGCCATCGGCCGCGCACCCGGGAGGACTCTCGATGACCGCGACCACGGACACCCCGCGCCTGCCGTTCGCGCGGCCGAACGTCCTGGAGATCGCTCCGCTCTACGACGTGCTGCGGCGCGAGGGGCCGGTGGTGCGCGTGACGACGCCGGTGGGTGACCCGGCGTGGCTCGTCACCGGCTTCGACCAGGTGCGGACCGTGCTGTCGGACCCGCGGTTCGGCCGCTCGCACCCCGCGCCGGAAGAGGCGTCGTCGCTGTCGGACGCGGCGATCCTCAGCCGGCCGCAGGGTGACCACGACACCGAGCACGCCGAGCACGCGCGGATGCGGAAGATGCTGGTCCCGTCGTTCTCCGCCAACCGGATGCGGCGGCTGGCCGGCCACGTCCAGGAGCTGGCCGACGGCTGCTTCGACGCGATGGACCGGGCCCGCGCCGAGCACCCCGGGGAGCCGGTCGACCTGCACGAGCTGTTGTCGTTCCCGCTGCCCGTGCTGGTGATCTGCGAGCTGCTCGGCGTCCCGTACGAGGACCGCGACACGTTCCGGGTGCTCTCGGAGCGGATGGGCCGCACCGACATCGGGACCGGCGCCGACGCCGCGCTCGACGAGTTCGCCGAGTACATGGGCCGCCTCGCCGCGGCGAAGCGGCGCCACCCCACCCAGGACGTCGTCTCCGACATGGTCCGCGCCCAGGCCGACGACCCCACCTTCAGCGACGACGACCTCGCCCGGCTCGCCGCCGGCCTGCTGTTCGCCGGCCACGAGACGACGTCCAACCGGATCGACCTCGGCGTGTTGTTCCTGCTCACCGACCTCGCCCAGCGTGACGCGCTCGTCGCCGACCCCGAGGGCCGCGTCCACGGCGTCGTCGAAGAGATCCTCCGGATGTCGGCACCGGGTGGCCTCGGCCTCCTGCGGTACGCGCACGACGACGTCGACCTCGGCGGCGTCGCGATCGCCCGCGGCGACGCCGTGGTCCTGTCGATCAGTGCCGCCAACCGCGACGAGTCCGTGTTCCCCGGCGCCGCGACGTTCGACCCGGAGCGCAAGCCGAACGGGCACGTCGCCTTCGCCCACGGCGGCTGGTTCTGCATCGGCGCCAGCCTCGCCCGCACCGAGCTGCGGGTGGTGTTCGGCTCGCTGTTCCGCCGGTTCCCGGGGCTGCGGCTGGCCGTTGGCGTGGATGAACTGGAGGTCCGGACGAATCGTGTCACCGGGGGAGTGGACCGCGTGCCGGTCCTCTGGTAGACCGAAGCGGCTTCGACGCCGTTATCACCGGAAAGTCAGGACAGCATGGCCCTGTGGGACAAGCTCGGAATGGACGACAAGCTCGTCAAGGTGCTGAAGGAGATCCCACCGGGCCCGGAGGCCGAGGACTTCGGCCCCGCCTTCGTCACGATCCACCAGCTGGCCGTCGAGCTCGACCAGCGGTTTCCCGAGGTGCGCCGGCAGCTGGACGTGCCGTTCGGCGGTGGCGCGAGCCGGCACGCCGGGCTCGTCGAGCTGCTCGGCAAGGAGCTGGTCGACAAGATCAAGCGCTACGGCGACGTCTACCCGATCGAAGCCGCGCAGCTGTCGTCGGTGCGGTTCCGGGAGCTGCGGCTGCGCGGTCCGGGCGGGCGTGACCTGGTCGGCGCGTCGCGGACCGACCTGCCGCTGATCCGCCTGCGGGCCAAAGACAAGCCCGAGGACTGAGCGGTGCTCCCACCGCCACCGGTCCGGGTCATGGTGGCCGAGCGCGACACCGGCGTGCGGGACCGCCTGAGCGGGATCCTCGGCGAGGCGGACGGCATCGAGGTCGTCGGCTCGGTCGGCGACGCGACGACGGCCCGGGCCACCCTCAGGCGGCGGCTGCCCGACGTGGTGCTGCTGGACCCGCGCCTGGCGCCGCTGGGTCCGGTTTCCCGGCGTCCCGCGGTGGTCGTGCTGGCCACGTTCGACTCCGAGGCGGGGATCCTGCGCGCGCTGCGGGACGGCGCGGCGGGGTTTCTGCTGCGGTCCGCCCGGCGCAACGAGCTGATCAAGGTGGTCCGGCTGGCGGCCGACGGGCACGTGGTCCTCTCGCCGGACGCCTCCCGCCGCCTGGTCTCCGCGGCGACGCGGCTGTCCGGCCCCCGCGACGAGCGGCTGGCGCGGGTGGACCTGCTGTCGGAGCGCGAGCGGGAGGTGCTGGTCGGCATCGGCTCGGCCCTGACGAACGCCGAGATCGCGACGCGGCTCTACCTGCCGGAGCCGGTGGTGCGGACCCTCGTCACGCAGGTCGTGAAGAAGCTCGGGTGCGCGCACCGGACGGAAGCCGGGCTGCTGGCCATCGAACGCGGCCTCTGCCGCTGACGGCCCTGCCGTGAGGGGCACCCTCAGGGACACAAACGCCCTGAGGGTGCCCCTCACGACCTTCGTCAGAACCCGCCGAGGCCGTTAGGGACGCCGACGCCCGTGGGAGCGTCGTAACCCGGGGCGGCCACGCACAGGTAGTCGCCGCCGCACTTCGTGCCGCCGCCGACGGGATCGTTGTTCCCGGCCGTGATGTCGACGAACCGCGACGCCCGCGCGTAGAGGTCGGCCGGCTGCGCGACCCCCGCGCGGCCGGACCGGCCGTACAGCCCGGCGACGAACGGCGCCGACGCGCTGGTGCCGTTCACCGGGAGCCAGCCCCCCACGTCGGTGTTGTAGATCGCCAGGTCGTCGGCGACCGCCGCGACGTCCGCGACCGTCCGCTTGCCGCAGTGGGTGTCCTTCTGCCACTTCGGTTTCGCGATGTAGGCCGAGCAGCCGCTGCCGCCGTAGGCCCACGCCTGCTCCGCCCAGCCGCGCGCGGAGTCCGGGTCCCTCGCCAGCGACGTCCCGCCGACCGCGACCGTCGTCGCCAGCGCCGCGGGATAGCTCGCCGCGGTGAAGCCGGAGTCGCCCGAGGAGGCCACCACCGTCACGCCCGGGTGCCGGTAGTGGCTCGCGAACGCCAGCTGCGCGCCGCCTTCCCGCGAGCCGTAGCTGTTCGACACCACCTTCGCGCCCAGCCGGACGGCGGTGTCCTCGGTCTCGGCGAGGTCGGCGAACCCGGGGGTGGTGCCTTCCACGACGACGATCCGGCACGACGGGCACGCCGCGGACACCATCGAGACGTCCAAAGTGGACTCGATGGCCCAGCCGAAGTCGGCCGCCGGCAACGGCGTCGCGACGCCCTGCTGGTTCACCTTCCGGAAGCAGCCGTTCGCCGTGGTGCACGGCGGCAGGCCGTACTGCGCCCGGTAGGTGGCCAGGTCGGCCTCCAGGTTGGGCGCGTCGTAGGCGATCGAGATGCCGACGACGGTGTCGGGCCCGGTGCTCGCAGGCAGTCGGTAGGCCGAGGCCAGGTCGTCGGCACCCCAGCCGATCGGGCCGTCGGCCAGGGCGCGCGTGGCCCCCGGCGTGAACGTGGTGAGGCAGCGCAGGACGTCCGGCCCCGCCTCGGGACAGGCCGCGCGCGGCCCGGGTGCGGCGGCCGCGGCCGGAGCCAGCGCGATCGCCGCCGCGCACACGGCGGTCAGTACGCCCAGCTTTCGAATGGACACAGTGGACACTCCCTTCAGGACGCGTAGACGTGGTAGGCGGCGGTGATCGTCTCCGCGATGGTCGCCCCGGTGGCGTCGGACGCGGTGACCCGCAGCGAGACGTCCGTGCCGCGGAAGGTGTCCGTCGTCGCGGCGAAATCCGCGTGGTAGACGCCGTTCCCGCGGGCCGTGACGGCCGCGTCCTGCCAGGTGGTGCCGTCGGTCGAGTACTGCACGGTCGCCCCGGTGATCGCGCTCGCGGCGGCCGACTGCAGGTGCCCGGCGGTGAGGTCGAGACCCTGCGGCCCGGACGCGGTGGAGCCGTCCGGCCGGAGCCCGCCGACTGCGTACCCCAGCGTCAGCAACGGCTCGACCGCGCAGGACCGGTCCGGCCCGTCGGCTCCGCGCGCGCAGTACAGCGCCTGCGGCAGGGTGACGCCGTCGACGTGCTGCGACTTCCACGTCCACTCGGTGCGGGTGGCCGTGCTCTGGTGGTACATCGGGCCGGTGCGGCCCGCGTCGAGCGTCAGCCCCAGTGTCGACGGCTCGGCGCCGACCTCCTGTTCCAGGTTGAGCGCGAAGCCGCCGACCGGGTCGCCCTCGGCGACCGCCGTGCCGTCCTGGGTCAGCGTGTAGTGCCCCGTGATCGTGTCGCGGGACTCGCCGTAGTAGCCGAAGCCGGTGTGGCCGGGCTCGTTGTCGCTGAACGGCGTGATGGCGAACCGCAGCAGGTCACCGGTCCGCGTCGCGGCCGGCTGGGTGTAGACGGTGGCGTCGTCCAGCGGCTCGAGGGCGACGGCACCGGCCGGGTGCAACGGGAACCGGTTCCAGCCTTCGGTGACGGCGGTGCCGCCCCGGTAGCCGTGGAACGCCTCGTACTGGCCGCCGGCCCAGCCGGGGAACGGCCCGGGCAGGACGTACTTCGAGAACCCGCCGAACCAGACGAGGTCCGGCGCGGCCGAGACGTACTCGGTCTGCCGCCGCGGCAGGTCGATCGGGTGCGACGGGCGCCCGCTGGTGTCCTCGAAGGCGAACATGCCGCTGCGCTGCCGCAGGCCGGCCGAGGCGTACTCGCTGTAGTAGGTGGCGTCGACCGTGGCGACGTCCTTCGCCGTGATCACGTACCGCTGCTGCGGGATCGTGCCGGCACTCGCCTTCTGCAGCACATATTCGTACGGCGTGCCGGGTCCGGGCGGGGACACGAGCCGGCTGTACGGGTACGTCTGCAGCGCCCCGGTGGTGACGGGTTTCGCCGTCGGCGACACCGAGATCGGCACACCGGGACCGGCGTCGAAGTCGACGAGCAGCGCGGGCCCGGTCTTCGCGGCCCGGCGGAACAGGAACCCGGTGTCGTCGAGCAGCGCGGGCCGCGGGGTCACCCAGGTCAGCTTGCTGGTGGCGCGTTTCGCGTCGACCCGGACGGTGGTGTCGGACTTCACCGCGAACTCGGGCTGCGCGCTGAAACGCAGTTCGGTCGGGTTGCCGTCGGCGTCGGCGGTCCAGAAGACGCCGAGCGCGCTGTAGTTCCCGTCGGGCGCGCTGAACTTCGCGGTTCCCCCGGCGAAGTAGTTGTAGTTCTCGTTCGGATCCAGGGTGTTGCCGTCGTCGGTGTTGTAGAGGAACGCGATCCCGGTGTCGGCGGGCTTCCCGCCGATGTCCTTGGCGTCCACCGAAACCGTACGCATCACCGACCGTGGCTGCGCTTTCGGCTGCTTCGCGCCCTTGAGCGCGAAGCTCGCGCCGCCGGCGAAGAGCCCTTGCCCGCCGAAGTGGCCGCGGGCGTTGTCCTCCTTGAACTGCTTCGTCAGCGCAGCACCGAAATCGGGCACGTTCTCGGCGACCTGGCCGCCGGCCAGCAGCGCCTTGACGTCGAACAGGCTCAGGTCGAGCCCGCGCCCGAGGTAGGGGAGCGCGGTGCCGGGAACCTCGTAGTCCCGCCCGCCGAGGCGCAGGTGGACGAGCGCGCGGGCCATCCCCTTGGCCGCGGCGGGCTGGACGTCGAAGGTGTCCCGGCCGTCCGGAGCGGTCCGGACGGTGACCCGGTCACCGGTGATGAGCGTGGCGGTGGCCGCCGCGGTCGTCGCGCTCGCGGGTGGCGGGGCGAGCCCGGTCAGCCCCGCCTGGCCGGCGAGCAGGACCGCGAACACCGAAAGAGTTCTTCGCACTGGCGCCTCCGTGTGGTGGTTGATCACCACTACGACGAGCCAGTCGCCGGGACCGTTGAGCCCCGTTGCCGAACCTGCCGGAAGTTACCTCGAACGGCTCAACCACCCAGAGTCAGGAAGAGTGGACCGCCGGCACCGGCCGGGCGACGCCGAAACCGCCGTACGGTCCGGCTTTCGCGCGCTTGCGGACCTCGTCGAAGTGCCGGTGCACCGCCTCCGCCGCAGCGTCCGGGTCGCGCAGCAGGAGGGCGTCGACGATCACCTGGTGCCGTTTCGCGGTGGCCGTCGGCGAGGCGGCCGGGCCGCCCAGCTCGCCCTCCGCGATCCGGTAGACGTCCCAGAACAACCCCGTCAGCTCGCGCGCCAGGTCGAAGCCGGCTTCCGCGCAGATCAGGTCGTGGAACTCGCGGTCGGCCTCCGCCGCGTCCGGGCCCTTGCGGCGCATCCGGGCCACGCACGCCTGCAGGTCGTCGATCAGCTCCGGCCGGTGCTCGACGGCGACGCGGCGGGTCAGCTCCGTCTCCAGCATCTCGCGCACCTCGAGCAGGTCCCGCAGGCGGCCGACGTCGGTGGCGCCGCGGGCGCGCGTGCGGAACAGCAGCCACGTCTGCAGCGACTCCGAGCCCGCCGACCCGACGAACGTGCCGTAGCCGTGGCGGATCTCGACGATGCCCAGGGCCTGCAGGGCCTTGATCGCCTCGCGGATCGAGTTGCGGCTGACGCCGATGTCCTCCATGAGGCTCAGTTCGGTCGGCATCGGCGCGCCCGGCGGGAGCTCCCGTTCGACGATCAGGTCGATGATGCGCTTGGTGATCTCTTCGCTGCGCTGCGGACGGGCCACTGCTTGTCCTCCCCGGATGCGTCGTGAGAGGACATCCTACGTCATACGTCCAAGACTCTTGACCGCCACGCGCCTCAGTCCTAGGCTCACGCCGGTCATAGGACGTCCCATGTCCTACCGTTCGAGGCCCGCAGGAGACAGCGATGTCCCAGAGCCCGTCGCTCAGCCGCCGCCAGGTGCTGCGCTACACCACCTTCGCCGGCGCGGCCCTGGCGTTCCCCACCGTGCTCGCCGCGTGCGGCGGTCCGGCGTCCACCAACAAGACCGGCAGCTCGACCGGGTCGCTGACCGCCGTGATCGGCTACGGCAACAACCAGACGTGGGACCCGCTGCAGACGGCGTCCGCCTTCTCGATGGCCGCGATCCTGCACTGCTACGAGTCCCTGGTGGAGGGTGACCCGATCACCCGCGCGCCGTTCCCCGGCCTGGCGAAGGCCCTGCCCGCCGACGCGAGCGGCACGAGCCTGAAGTTCGAGCTCCGTGACGGCGCGAAGTGGCACGACGGGCAGCCCGTGACCGCTGACGACGTCGTCTTCACCTACGCGCGGGCGCTCGACGACCAGGAGAACGTGCTGATCCACAGCTTCTTCGCCACCTGGCTGCAGGAAGTGCGCAAGACCGGTGACCACGCGGTCGAGTTCGTCCTCAAGTTCCCGTTCCCGTACGCGCTGCAGCGGATCCAGTGCTGCAAGATCGTCCCCAAGCACGTCTACGACGGCAAGTGGGCCGACGCCGCGGCGGGCAAGGTCGTCGGCTCCGGGCCCTACAAGATCGTCGAGCAGGCCCCGCTGTCGCACACGAGCTTCGAGAAGTTCGCCGGCTACAACGGCCCGCGCCCGGGCGCCTACGACAAGATGCTGTGGAAGTCCATCGTGGACTCCGCGCCGCGCGTCGCCGCGATCTCCGGGGCGGCGCCGGACGCGCAGATCGCCGAGAACATCCCGCCCGCCAACGCCGACCAGCTGCGCAAGGCCGGCCGGACCGTCGAGTTCGCCGACGGCGGCAACAACCTCTTCCTGCTGTTCAACACCGCGCACGCGCCGTTCGACGACAAGCTCGTGCGGCAGGCGCTGCACTACGCGATCGACAAGAAGAAGATGGTCGAGATCGGCCTGAAGGGCGCCGGCTCGCCCGGGACGTCGTTCATCAACCCGAAGCTCCCGTCCTCGCAGCCCGCGGCGCAGGACTTCGCCTACAACCCCGGCAAGGCGAAGTCGCTGCTGCAGCAGGCGGGCGCGACCGGGCTGAAGATCACGCTGTCCACGACGAACACCTCGCTGGTCGCCGACTGCGTCAAGGTGATCAAGGAGGGCTGGGACGCGATCGGCGTCCAGACCACTTTGGACGCCCAGGACACCAAGGCACTCTTCTCGAAACTGGACGCGGGCACCGACTTCCAGGTCGTCGCCTCGACCAACAACCCGATGCAGTTCGGCAACGACCCCGACCTGATGATCCGCTACTACTACGACGCGAAGTCCATCCTGACGTCGAAGTACGCGCGCTGGACCGGCGCCGACGCCCAGGCGCTGCTGGGCCTGCAGGACCAGGCCGCGGCGGAGCCGGACGAGGCGAAACGCACGAGCCTGAACAAGCAGCTGCTCGACGAGATCTCGGAGCAGGCCGTCATCTACCCGGTGGTGTTCACCCAGCTCGGGACCGCGTGGGACCCGAAGGCGATCACCGGCGTGCACGCCCAGGGCTACCCGGGCATCTACCTGAACCAGGCCAAGCCGGCCTGAGCGAGGAGAGCCCCCGTGGTCGTCGTCGTGCGGATGCTGCTGAGCCGCGTCCTCGCCCTGATCCCGCTGCTGCTGGGCGTGATCCTGTTCGTCTTCGTCGTGATGCGGTTCGCGCCGACCGACCCGGCGCTCGCCGCCTTCGACGGCGCGAACGCCACCGCCGAGCAGCTGCAGCGGTTCCGGCTGGACAACGGCCTGCTCGACCCGCTGCCGCTGCAGTACGCGCACTTCGTCTGGCACCTGATCCAGGGTGACTTCGGCACCAGCGTGATCACCAAGCAGCCGGTCGGCGAGACCATCGCCACCGCGCTGCCGCTGACCGTGCAGCTGACCCTGCTCGGCCTGGTCATCGCCCTGGTCATCTCGCTCGTGCTCGGGGTGACGTCGGCGCTGTACCGCGACCGCTGGCCGGACAAGGTGATCCGGGTGGTCACGCTGGCCGGCGTCGCGGCGCCGGCGTTCTGGGTGGCGCTGCTGCTGGTGCAGTGGCTGGCCGTCGACCGCGGCCTCTTCCCGACCAGCGGGTACGTCAGCCCGGCCGACTCCCTCGGCGGCTGGCTGACCTCGCTGACGCTGCCCGCGGTCTCCCTCGCGCTGCCGGTCGCGGCGCAGCTCACGCGCGTGATCCGGACGTCGATGGTCGAGGAGCTGGACAAGGACTACGTCCGCACCGCGCGCGGCGGCGGGCTGCCACCGGTCGTCGTGGTCGGCCGCAACGTGCTGCGCAACGCGCTGGTCACCCCGCTGACCGTGCTCGGCCTGCGGGTCGGCTACCTGCTGGGCGGCGCGGTCGTCATCGAGACGATGTTCGCGCTGCCGGGAATGGGGCAGAACATGATCCAGGCCGTCAAGGACGGCGACACCGCCAAGGTGCAGGGCTTCGTGATCACCATCGCGATCGGGTTCGTGCTGGTCAACCTGATCGTCGACGTCCTCTACCTGATGGCGAACCCGCGGCTGCGGAGCAACTCGTGACGCGCCGGTCCTGGCCCGCGCTCGCGGTGCTCGGCGTCCTGCTGCTCGTCGCGGTCGTCGGCACGCTCGTCGCGACGCACAACCCGGACGCGCTGAGCACCGACACCGGCGGCCCGAGCGCCGCGCACTGGTTCGGGACCGACCAGTCGGGCCGGGACATCTTCTCCCGGCTGGTCGCGGGGACACGCTGGTCGCTCGCCATCGGCCTGGGGGCTGTGGCGCTCGCACTCGTGTCCGGCGCGACGATCGGGGCGTTCGCCGCGACGTCGGGCGCCCGGGTGGACGCCGTGGTGATGCGCGTGCTCGACATCATCATGGCGTTCCCCGGCATCGCCTTGGCCGCGGTCCTGGTGGCCGTGTTCGGCCACGGGATCCTGGTGCTGATCCTGGCCATCGGGTTCCTCAACATGCCACCAGTGGCGCGGGTCGTCCGGGCGAATGTGCTCGCGCAGTACGGCGAGGACTACGTCGCGGCGGAAAGCGTCATCGGGGCGCGCCGGTTCTACGTGCTGACCCGGCACGTCGCGGTAAACTGCGCGGCGCCGGTCCTGGTGTTCTGCACGGTGACGGTGGCCGACGCGATCGTCTTCGAGGCGTCCCTGTCGTTCATCGGCGCCGGCATCCAGCCGCCGGACCCGTCGTGGGGCTCGGTCCTCGCCGACGGCAAGGACCTGGTGCTGACCGGCGGCTGGTGGGCGACGTTGTTCCCCGGTCTGCTGATCCTGATCACCGTGCTGGCGCTGAACGTCCTGTCCGAGCGCGTCTCGGACGCGTGGGCCGCGCCGTCGGCCCGCGCGGCCCGGGCCGGTGCCGTGGCCAAGGCCGTTGCCGCCCGCGAAGACGCCGGCACCGCGCCCGTCCTGCCGATCGCCGGGCTGCGGGAAGCGGGGGAGCGGCTCGCCCGCACCGCCCGCTCGCTGGACCACCGCGAGACGGTCCTCGAGGTGGACCGGCTGGCGATCGCGTTCCCCGGCCGCCACGACGGCGTCAACGTCGTCGACGGCGTCTCGTTCGGCGTCCGCGCGGGCGAGGTGCTCGGCCTGATCGGCGAGTCCGGCTGCGGCAAGTCGCTGACGTCGCTGTCGATCCTCGGCCTCCAGCCGCCGACGGCGACGGTGACCGGGCAGATCCGGTTCGCCCAGCGTGACCTGCTCGCGCTGCGCCCCGGCGAGCGCCGCCGGCACCTGGGCCACGACATCGCGATGATCTACCAGGACGCGCTCAGCTCGCTCAACCCGGCGATGACCATCCGCGCCCAGCTCAAGCAGTTCACCCGCCGCGGCGGTACCCGCACGCCGGCCGAGCTGCTCGACCTGGTCAACCTGGACCCGGGGCGGACGCTGCGCGCCTACCCGCACGAGCTGTCCGGCGGGCAGCGGCAACGCGTGCTGATCGCGATGGCGCTCTCCCGCGACCCGAAACTGATCGTCGCCGACGAGCCGACCACCGCGCTCGACGTCACCGTGCAGGCCCAGATCATGGCGCTGCTGCTGCGGCTGCAGGAAGAACTCGGCTTCGCGCTGATCCTGGTGTCGCACGACCTCGCGCTGGTCTCCGAGATCGCCGACCGCGTCGTCGTCATGTACGGCGGCCAGGTCGCCGAGCTGGGTGCCACCGCGCAGGTCATCGGCTCGCCGCGGCACCACTACACACGCGGCCTGCTCAGCGCGGTGCTGTCGCTGGAGGAGAACGAGGCCCGGCTGACCCAGATCAAGGGCGTCGTCCCGGCCCCGGCCGAGTTCCCGGCGGGCTGCCGGTTCGCCGGCCGCTGCCCGGCGGCCCGCGACAAGTGCCACGACGAACCGCCGGTCCGCTTCGGCGAGCCGGTCGACCACCTGGTCGCCTGCCACTTCCCGGCGGTCGACCTCGCTCGGGAGAAGGAGGCGACGGCGTGAACCTGCTGGAGCTCGACGGCGTCCACGTCGTCCACCGGATCCGCGGTGCGAACCTGTTCGGCCACGACAGCGTCTACGCGCTGACGGACGCCCACCTCGTCGTGAACCCGGGCGAGACCGTCGGCGTCGTCGGCGAGTCCGGCTGCGGCAAGTCGACGCTGGCCAAGGCGATCGTCGGCCTGCAGCGCCCCACCGCGGGCACCGTGCGGTTCCGCGGCAAGCCCCTGGACCGCGGCTTCGGCCGCGCGGTCGGCATGGTCTTCCAGGACCCGTCGACCGCGCTCAACCGCCGGCTGGCCGTCGCCAAGATCATCCGTGACCCCCTCGACGTCCACCGCGTGGGCACGCCGGACGAGCGGGACGACCGCGTCCGCGAGCTGATGACGCTGGTCGGCCTGCCCGACAGCGTCGCCGACGCGGTGCCGGGCCAGCTGTCGGGCGGGCAGCGCCAGCGCGTCGCCATCGCCCGGGCCCTGGCGTTGGGACCGGCGCTGCTGGTCGCCGACGAGCCGACGTCCGCCCTCGACGTCTCGGTGCGCGCGCAGATCCTGAACCTGCTGCTCGACCTGCGCGAACAGCTCGGGCTGGCGATGGTGTTCGTCTCCCACGACATCCAGACGGTCAAGAAGATGAGCGACCGGATCGTCACGATGTACCTCGGCCGCGTCGTCGAAGAAGCCCCGGCTGCGGACCTGCCCGAGGCCGCCCGGCACCCGTACACGCGGGCCCTGTTCTCGGCGACGCCCAGCCTGCTGCACCAGGTCGAGCCGATCGTGCTCACCGGCCCGGTGCCGTCGGCGACGCACCCGCCGAGCGGCTGCCCGTTCCGCACCCGCTGTCCGAAGGCCACCGGCGGGTGCGCGGCCGAGCTGCCGCCGCTCGCCGCGGCCGACGGAGGCCACACCTACCGCTGTATCCATCCCGAGACCCCTGCCGGAGTGAGCGCCTGATGCCGAAGTTCGCCGGAATCGTCCCCCCGCTGTGCACGCCGTTGACCGACGACTTCGGCGTGGACACCGACTCGCTGCGGCGCCACGTCGAGTTCCAGCTCGACGCCGGCGTGCACGGCATCTTCGTCCTCGGCTCGTCGAGCGAGGTCGCCTTCCTCCCCGACGCCCAGCGCCGGGTCGTCGTCGAGACGACGGTCGAGCAGGTCGCCGGGCGCGTCCCGGTGCTGGCCGGCTGTATCGACATGACGACGTTGCGGGTCGCCGAGCACATCCGGGCCGCCGAAGCCGCCGGGGCCGACGCCGTCGTCGTCACCGCGCCGTACTACACGCGCACGCACGTCGCCGAGATCGACCGGCACTTCCGGCTGCTGCACGAGCGCACGTCGCTGCCGATCGTCGCCTACGACATCCCGGTGGCGGTCCACACGAAGCTGGACGGCGCCCTGGTGCTCGACCTCGCCGCCGACGGCGTCCTCGCCGGCCTGAAGGACTCCAGCGGCGACGAAGCGGCGTTCCGCGCGGTGCTGCTGGGCAAACGCGAACGCGGCCTCGACGCCTTCGCCGTGTTCACCGGCTCCGAACTCGTCGTCGACGCGGCGCTGGCGATGGGCGCGGACGGCGCCGTCCCGGGCCTCGGCAACGTCGACCCGGTCGGTTACGTCCTCATCCACGACCACTTCAAGGCCGGCAACCTCGCCGCGGCCCGGCGTGAACAAGAGCGTCTGCTGAAGCTGTTCTCGATCACCTCGGTGGCCCCGCCGAGCCGGATGGGCCGCGGCTCGGCCGGCCTCGGCGCGTTCAAGGCCGCGATGAAGATGCGCGGTTTCATCGACAACGCCGTCATGGCCCCGCCGCAGCTGCCCCTGGACGACGAGGAACTGCTGCGCATCAAGGAGAAACTCGTCGAAGCGGGCTTGCTCTGACGGTCCCGCCCACCCGGCCGAGGGAGATGAGGACGACGCCGGCGATGCTGAGCGCGCCGCCGGCGACGTCCACCCAGGTCGGCGTCTCGCCCAGCCAGACGAACGCCACCGCCAGCGCGACGGCCGGGACGAGGTAGAGCGCGCCGGTCGCGACGGCGATCGTGTGGCGGGCCACCGCGTACCCCCAGGCGACGAACCCGGCCGCCGAAGGCAGCACGCCCAGGAACACCACGGACAGCGTCGCGCTCAGCGGCGCCGTTTCGACGCCGCGAAGGGCCGCGGGCGCGAGCGGCAGCAGGAACAGCGTCCCGGCCCACATCGCGTAGCAGGCGACCTCGAGCCCGGTGTAGCGCTTCAGCAGGGGCTTGCTGCCGAAGTGGTAGACGGCCTGGACCGCGGCGGCGGCCAGCACGACCCACGCGGCCCCCGAGTAGCCCAGGCCGCCGCCGAGCGCGATGAGCGCGCTGCCGCCGAACGCCACCGCGCTGCCCAGCACCTTCGCCGTCGTCAGGCGCTCGCCCAGGAACGCCGTCGCGAGCAGCACGCTGAACACCGGCGCCACCGAGACGAGCAGGCTCGCCGTGCCCGCCGGCACGCGCACCTCACCCCAGTTGAGCAGCAGCTGGTACGCGCTCATCCCGGCCAGCCCGCACCCCGCGATCAGCGGCAGGTCGGCCGCGCGCGGCCGCCGCACCCCCAGCACCGGCGCCACCAGCAGCAACCCGGCCGACGCCACCGCGAGCCGGGCGAACGACAACCCGGCGACGCCGTAGCCGCCGAGCCCCACCTTGATCGCCGGGAACGCCGACGCCCACAGGACGACGGTGACGGCCAGGGCGAGGGTTGCCTTGAGAGTGGGCTTCACGACGGCTATCGTCGGCCGGAAGATGCAGAAGTACCAGTTACGGTTTCTTCGCTGAAGAGAAAGTCTGACTTCATGTTGGAGCTGCGCCGCCTGCGCATCCTGCACGGTCTCGCCCAGCACCGGACCGTGGCCGCGACCGCGGCGGCGTTGCACCTGACCGGCCCGGCCGTCTCGCAGCACCTGGCCGCCCTCGAACGCGAAGCGGGCACGCCGCTGCTCGAGAAGCAGGGCCGCACCCTGGCCTTCACCTCCGCCGGGCGGCTGCTGGTCTCGCACGCCGAGGTGATCCTCGACGACCTCGCCGCCGCGGAGTCGGCGATGGCGGCCGTGTCCGAGAACGGCGGCACCGGCACGGTCCGGCTGGCCGCGTTCGCCTCGGCGGCGCGGCAGCTGCTGCCGGCGGCGTGGGCCGGGCTCCGGGAGGCCGGCACGGTCTCGCTGCGCCTGGTCCAGGAGGAGCCGGACGACGCGCTGGAGTCGTTGCGCCGCCAGGACGTCGACATCGCGCTGGTGCACAGCTATTCGCTGCTGCCGCGCAGCATCCCGCCGCGCTGCGAGGACCGGCGGCTGCTGGCGGACCCGGTGCTGCTCGCGCTCGCCCCGGCGCTGGCCGCGTCGGCCGGCCTGGCGCCGGGCGAACCCGTGCGGCTGGAACGGTTCGCCGGCCACCCGTGGCTCGTCCCCGCCGCCGACCTCTCGTGCCGCGAGATGATCCACCGGGCGTGCGGCGCGGCGGGGTTCGTGCCGCCGGTGGTGGCGGAGGCGAGCGACTTCGCGGTCCTCGTCGCGCTGGCCGCGTCCGGCGCGGGCGTGGCGTTGGTGCCCGCCATGGCGTTGCCGGCCGGGCCGCCAGGGGTCAGCCTCCACCCGCTCGAAGAACCGTTGACGCGCAAGGTGTTCGCGCTGACCCGGACGGGCACCGCGCGGCGCCCGGACATCCGGGTCGTGCTCGACGGACTGGAGCGGTCGGCTCGCGACTGGGCGGACCGCTACTGCTGAGGCCGCGCCTTTTCGACGGCCTCCAGGAACTTCGCGACCTTCGCCCGCATCCCGTACGGGTACAGGAACGTGTTCCCGGCCAGCTTGTCGGCGAACAGGGGTACGTTCGCGACGACGTCCGCCGCCGCATCCGGGACCACGAAGACGATCTTGCCCGGTTTCCAGGCCGTCGGCGGCGTGTGCTGGATCTTGCTGATCTTCTCGACCGGGAACGTGTTCTTGGTGTCGCCCGGGAGGATGAACCAGCTCTTCGTCGCGATGCTGAGCGTGACGGTGTGCCCGTCGAAACGGATCGACCTGCGCCTGGCCCTCAGATGCACGCGTCCGACTATGGCAGAGCGCGCGCCCCTCGGGACAGGTGCTTCCGGGTGCTCAGAGCGTTTTGCAGGTCAAGGCCGGGCGCGCGGTGCCGTTGCCCTGACCCGTCAACGCGGTCAGGCCGAACGACGTCGAGCCGTTCGCGTCGAGCTTCGCGTTCCAGTCCGCGTTGTCGACCGTGACGGTCGAGCCGTCGACGGTGAAGGTGCCGTTCCACAGGCCGGTGATGTGGTGGCCGTCGGGCAGGGTCCAGTAGACGCGCCAGCCGAGCAGCTTGACGGCGCGGTCGTTGTGCACGGTCACCTCCACCTGGTAGCCGCCGGGCCACGAGTTCGTCACCCGGTAGTCGGCCGCGCAGCCCAGGTCCGCGGGGGCCGGGGAGCTGGTGACGGGCGTCGACGGCGGGGGAGTGGTGGAGAACGGCACGGGTGCGGGCGCGGCCACCGTCGTGCCGCTGTCGGGCACCAGCGCCGTGCCGATGAGCACGCCCAGGGCCAGCAGCAACGCGCCGCCCGCACAGGCGAGGACGAGCTTCCGGCGGGGCCGGCGGACCTGCAGCAGGCGCGTCCCGACCTGGGGGACCACCCGCGGCGGCGGCAGCGGACGGCCGCCGGTGACCGCCTCGAACAGCTCCTGCACCTCGGCCATGGCCGGCCGCTGCGCGGGATCGCGCTGCAGGAGCCGCCCGAGCACCTCGGCCAGCGGGCCGCTGTGCTGCGGCGGGATGACGTCGTCCTGGGCGATCCGCCGCAGCAGGACGATGGTGTTGTCCTCGTTGCCGAACGGCGGCATGCCCTCCAGCGCGCGGTAGAGCGTCGCGCCGAGGGAGAAGACGTCCGCCGGGAACCCGGCTTCGGCGCCCCCGGCGACTTCCGGCGCCAGGTAGGCGGGTGTGCCGGCGATGAACCCGCCGCCGGTCACGGTCCCTTCGCCGGTCGCGCGGGAGATGCCGAAGTCGGCGATCTTCGTGACGCCGTCGGGCGCCATCAGGACGTTGCCGGGCGTGACGTCCCGGTGCACGATGCCTTCGGCGTGCGCGGCGGCGAGCGCCGACGCGACCTGCTCGCCGACGCGCGCGACCTGGTCGGCCGGCAGGGTTTCCCGCTCCAGCAGGACTTCGGCCAGGCTCTGCGACGGCAGGTACTCCATCACCAGGTACGGGTCGCCGGCGTGCTCGACGACGTCGTGCACGGTGATGGCGTGCGGGTGCCGCAGCCGCGCGGTGAGCCGCGCCTCGCGCAGCGCCCGCGGGCCGCCCTGGCCGCCGCCGGACGGGTCGAAGCCCAGCTGCTTCACCGCGACGACCCGGTCGAGCCGCTCGTCGCGGGCACGCCAGACGACGCCCATCGCTCCCTGGCCGATCCGGTCGACCAACCGGTAGCGCTCGGCGATCAGCTGTCCTGCCTCGGTCACGACGACCCTCCGGTACCGGTGCTCGCCCAGGCCTTCCCCGGTGACACGGATCCGGGGACCGAACGGTTCGAGCTTAACGGCCTGCTCGTCGCCCCGCCGACGAGCAGGCCGCCCCCACGCTCACGCGCCGAACGGGTGCAGCTGGTCCCACGACGGGACGCGCGGGGTGATCCGCAGCCTCATCCCGGCCTCGGCGGGCAGCTTGTCCGCCTTGCGGGCGTTGCAGCTGCGCGCCGTCCCGCCGCACGCGGCGACCGTGTTGAGCCAGTCGGTCCGCGCGCCGCCGCGGCTCAGCGGCACCACGTGGTCGATCGTCGTCGCGCGCTGCCCGCAGTAGGCGCAGCGGTGCCCGTCACGTGCCAGCACACCACGCCGGGACCAGCGTGGCGGCTGCGTATATCGCCACTTCATGACGACGTACCGCAGCAACCGCACGATCTTCGGGCGCGGGAACAGCCCGTAGGCGAGACCGTCTTCGGCCTCGTGGACCACGGCGACGTCGCGCACGAGCATCCGGATGGCGTGCGGGACGGACACGGTGTGCAGCGGCTCGTAGCCGGCGTTGAGGACGAGAACCCCCATGGCGCAACCTCTTTATGTTGGATGGATACGAAAGCCGCCCGGATCGCGGTGATCCGGGCGGCTTTCCGCGAAGCGACCCGTTCATGGTCGCCGAGCTTCGCGAGAGGCGTCAATCGTGTTTCAGCGCCGGTCAGTGCAACGGGTGATTCCGGAAGAACCGCCAGATCACCGGGGTCGCGTCGATGACGGTCGGCGTGGCCGAGTCGAGGTTCGGTTTTGTGCTCGGCCAGACGTGCCCCGCGCCTTCGACGCGGTAGTGCTCGACCGTGCCGCGCCGGTCGCAGGCGAGCCACTTCTGCGCGACGACGCCCTTCACCGGCGTCCACGACAGCGGCCCGAACCGGCAACCGTCCCTTGTGGACCACGCGGCGAGCCAATCGGGGATCGGCGGCAGGCCCTTCTCCGGAACGCCGGTGTAGGGGATGGTCGTGTCGGCGGTGCCGTGGAAGTCGAGGATCGGCACCGGCCGGCTCGGGTGGCAGGCGCCGCCCTGCGGGTAGAAGGCGCCGGACACCGGGGCGAACGCCGCGATCCGGCTCGCCAGGCGGCAGGCCAGCACGCCGACGAACCCGCCGCCGTTGGACTTCCCGGCGGCGAAGACGCGGTTCGCGTCGACGCACAGCGTCCGCTGCAGCTTCGTGATCAGGTCGCTGGTGAGCAGGACGTCGTCCGCGGCGGCCGAGTAGGGCGCGCCGGTCCAGGCGGTCTCGCCGTCGGTCCCGACGAGGCCCTGCGGGTAGACCGAGATCGCGTCCAGCGCGGAGAAGCCGGACAGCTCCTCCTGGTACTGGGACGTGCGCTTGTGCCCGTGGAACGACAGGAGCACCGGGTAGGACCGGCGCGGGTCGTAGTGCGCGGGCAGGTGCACGGTGTAGGTGCGGTCGAGGCCGCCCGAGGTGAGGTGCTGCGTCGTCGTCACGCCGGCCGGGACGGGCGCCGGGCGGCCGCAGCCGGTGGTGCGGACGGGGTGGTCGACGACGTGCGACGGTGTCACAGCCGCGGCGGGTGCGGCGAAGCCGGTGGTCAGCGCGCAGGCCGCGGCGAACGCGGCCGCCCACCGGGGCCGGGGGAAGCGTCCGGGCACTCGATCCTCCTTGATCGGCAGCAGGGCGTGGCCAGCATCACACCGGCTGTCGCGGCCCGCCTACATTGCGTTCATAAAGTGCGCGGCCGGGTGACGGCCCGGACTGTCGGACCCCCTCGGTACGATCGCACCCGTTCGCCGTGACACCCGGAAGGAAGCCCGTGACCACCCCGATCGAGACGCTCGAGTTCCAGTCCGAGGCGCGTCAGCTGCTCCAGCTGATGATCCATTCGATCTATTCGAACAAGGACACGTTCCTGCGGGAACTGGTGTCGAACGCTTCGGACGCCCTCGACAAGCTGCGGCTGGAGTCGTACCGCGACAAGGACCTCGTCGCCGACACCGCCGACCTGCACATCACGATCGAGTCGGACCCGGCCGAGCGCACGCTGACGGTGCGGGACAACGGCATCGGCATGACCCGTGACGACGTCGTCGGCCTCATCGGCACGATCGCGAAGTCCGGCACCGCCGACTTCCTCGCCAAGCTCAAGGAAGCGCAGGACGCGGCGGCGTCGCAGGACCTGATCGGCCAGTTCGGCGTCGGCTTCTACGCGAGCTTCATGGTCGCCGACAAGGTCACTCTCGTGACGCGCCACGCGGGCAGCGCCGAGGGCGTCCGCTGGGAGTCCGAGGGCGAAGGCACCTACACGATCGAGCCGGTCGAGGACGCGCCGCAGGGCACCGCGGTCACCCTGCACCTCAAGCCGGAGGACGCCGAAGACGCGCTGTACGACTACACGTCCCCGGCGAAGATCCGGGAGATCGTGAAGAAGTACTCCGACTTCATCACCTGGCCGATCCGGATGACCGCCGACGCCGCGCCGGCCGCCGAGGGCGAAGAGCCCGCCGAGCCGGCGGTCGAGACGGTCAACTCGATGAAGGCGCTGTGGGCGCGGTCGTCGAGCGAGGTCTCCGAGACCGAGTACGGCGAGTTCTACAAGCACGTCAGCCACGACTGGCAGGACCCGCTCGAAACGATCCGGCTGCAGGCCGAGGGCACGTTCGAGTACCAGGCGCTGCTGTTCCTGCCCTCGCACGCGCCGATGGACCTGTTCCTGCGGGAGCGCAAGCGCGGCGTGCAGCTCTACGTCAAGCGCGTGTTCATCATGGACGACTGCGAGTCGCTCGTCCCCGAGTACCTGCGGTTCGTCAAGGGCGTCGTCGACGCGCAGGACCTCTCGCTCAACGTGTCGCGGGAGATCCTGCAGCAGGACCGCCAGATCCAGCTGATCCGCCGTCGCCTGGTCAAGAAGGTCCTCTCGACGGTCAAGTCGATGATGTCTTCCGACGCCGAGAAGTACGCCACGTTCTGGCGCGAGTTCGGCCGCGCGGTCAAGGAAGGCCTGCTCGACGACTTCGAGAACCGCGAGGCGATCCTCGAGATCTCGTCGTTCCCCTCGACGCACGACGCCGAGAAGCCGACCTCGCTGCGCGAGTACGTCGAGCGGATGAAGGAGGGCCAGGAGCACGTCTACTACATGACCGGCGACTCCCGGTCGGCCGTCGAGAACTCGCCGCACATGGAGGCGTTCGCGGCCAAGGGCTACGAGGTGCTCGTGCTCACCGACCCGATCGACGAGATGTGGGTCGACGCGGTGCCGGGCTTCGACGGCAAGCAGTTCCAGTCCATCGCCAAGGGCCAGGTCGACCTGGACTCGGACGAGGACAAGAAGGCCACCGAGGTCGCGCGCGAACAGCAGCAGAAGGACTTCGAGGGCCTGCTGTCGTGGATGGGGACATCGCTGGGCGAGGACGTCAAGGAGGTCCGGCTCTCGTCGCGGCTGACGACGTCACCCGCCTGCATCGTCGGCGACACCCACGACCTGACCCCGACGCTCGAGAAGATGTACCGCGCGATGGGGCAGGAGCTGCCGCCGATCAAGCGGATCCTGGAGCTCAACCCGGAACACGCCCTGGTCACCGGCCTGCGCGAGGCGCACGCCGCACGCCCGGAAGACGCCGGCCTGGCCGAGACGGCGGAGCTGCTCTACGGAATGGCGCTCTTGGCCGAAGGCGGCGAACTGGGCGACCCGGCCCGCTTCATCAAGCTGCTGGCGAACCGCCTGGAGAAGACGCTCTGAGACAGCGGCCCGGGCGGGACTTCCCGCCCGGGCCCGCTCTTCGCCCGGGGCGGCACTTGCGTGCTCGGTCCGGCAGCTCAGCGGCACTCCCGTCCGGGCCCGTGGGCAGTGGCTCTCACCCGCGGCGGGCATACGCATGTCCTGCTCGCTGGTTCAGCGGCACTCGCGCCTGGACCTGCGGGCAGCGGCTCTTACCCGCGGCGGCATGCACGTGTCCTGTCCGCCGGACCCGCCCGCGGCGACGCGATCCGTCGGCACCTGGCTGGAACTTTCCCCGTCCGGGCCCGCTGGCGGGTCCTGGCCGGGCCGGCGTCGGCGTAGACCCGTCCGGCCTGCCGGTGGCTCCACGTCCCGGCGTTACCCGCGTGGGCCGGGACTCCTCCCCAGACCCGCCCGAGGAGGACACTCACCCGGGAGGCTCTCGTCGGGTGAGAGGAGCTCTCGTGTCCTCGTCGCAGGTTTTCGCCAACCGCGAGGACGGCGGCCGCCGGCTGGCGCGGGTGCTTGCGCGGCGGACCTGGGCCGATCCGCTCGTGCTCGGGCTCGCGCGGGGTGGGATGCCCGTGGCGGCCGTCGTCGCGCGGTGGCTCGGTGCCGAACTGGACGTCGCGGTCGCGCGGAAGATCGGCGCGCCCGGGCGGCGGGAGTACGGCGTCGGCGCGGTCACGCCCCACGGCCCGGCCCTCTACTCCGACACGAGCCTCCGGGCGCTGCACCTCACCGCCGGTGAGCTGGCGCGGACGGAACACCGCGAACGGGCCGAAGCGCGCCGCCGGCTCGCGCGCTACCGCGGGGATCGGCCGCCGGTGGGTTGCGCCGGCCGGGACGTCATCCTCGTCGACGACGGGCTCGCCACCGGCGTCACCGCCCGGGCGGTGCTGCGTGACCTGCGCGCCGGCGAGCCGCTGACCTTGGTCTTCGCCGCTCCCGTGTGCGCTCCGGACGCCGTCACGCTGCTGCCCGAGGCCGACGACGTCGTCAGCGTCGTCGAGCCGCCGGAGTTTCGCGCCGTCGGCCAGTGGTACGCCGATTTCCGCCAGACGCGTGACGAAGAGGTGCTCGCGCTGCTCGCCCGGTGACCGTCGGCGGTTCCACAGAGGACGCACCGTGACGTGCTGCTCCACCCGGGGAACACCCGATTGAGCGGCTGGGTGGCGGGGTATCACCGGGCGGGGGTACCGACTGATGGGGCAGGTGTCATGGCGGAACGGGACGGACTCGGCGCGCCGGCGCTCGGACTGCGGCAGTACCTGCTGGCCGTCGCGAGCAAGCTCGACGCGCCCGCGTGGTTCTGCGAGGTCGAGGTGCCCGCCACCGCCTACCTGGCGCTCGAACTGCGTCTCGAGCGGTTCCCGGACCACGAGACGGCGCTGCTGTGGGACGAGCAGGACGGCTGGGCCGCGGCCGTCGAGTCGGCGACCGGCGAGGACGTGGTCGTGCTGGCCTACCTCGGCGAGGACCTGCTGCCCGCGCCGTGCGCCGTCGAGGAGTTCGTCCGCGACCTCTACGGGGACGGCTACCCGGGCCGGCCGGACCCGCCGGACTTCCGCAGACCCGGTGCGGCGGACGGCTTCGACGAGCGTCTCGCCGCCTACGCCGGGAAGAGCGTCTGCCTGCCGGAAGGCCAGGCCTGAGGGCCACCCGTTCGTCCGTCCACATCGGACACAGTGCGCCCCGCCGGGTGACGGCCGGACCTGATCGCACTACCCTGGGACGACCAGGAGTGACCAGCGGGAGGCCCAGTGAGCACGGAAGCCGCCGACGCGGTGGTGATCGGCGCCGGGCACAACGGCCTGGTCGCGGCCAACATGCTGGCCGACGCCGGCTGGTCGGTGCTGGTCCTGGAGGCGACGGACCGGCCGGGCGGCGCGGTCCAGACCGCCGAGGTCACCGAACCCGGCTTCCACGTCGACCTGTTCAGCTCGTTCTACCCGCTGGGCGCGGTGTCGCCGGCGATCCGGGGCCTCGGGCTCGAAGAGCACGGCCTGCGGTGGCGGCACGCCCCGGACGTGCTCGCGCACGTGCTGCCGGACGACCGGTGCGCGGTGCTCTCGCGCGACCTCGACCGCACCGCGGCGTCGGCCGACGAGTTCGCGCCGGGCGACGGTGACGCGTGGCGGGCGTTGGCCGCGCAGTGGCAAGAACTTCAGGAACCGTTGCTGGCGGCGCTGTTCGCGCCGTTCCCGCCGGTCCGTCCGGCGCTGAAGCTGTTGCGGCGCACTGGAACCGCCGACGCGCTGCGCCTGGCGCGGATGCTGACGCTGCCGGCGCGCCGGTTCGGCGAGGAGGTGTTCGCGGGGGAGGGCGCGCGGCTGCTGCTGGCCGGAAACGCCGCGCACAGCGACGTTTCCGTGGACAACGCGGGCAGCGCCGTGTTCGGCTGGCTGCTGGCGATGATCGGGCAGGACACCGGGTTCCCGGCCCCCGCGGGCGGCGCGGGGGAGCTGACGGCGGCTTTGGTGCGCCGCCTGGAGTCCCGAGGTGGGAAAGTCCACTGTGGACGTCCGGTGCGCGAGGTCATCGTCGCCGGCGGGCGGGCGCTGGGCGTCCGCGACGCCGCGGGCGACCCGGTCCGGGCGCACCGCGCGGTGCTCGCCGACGTCCCGGCACCGATCTTGTACGGCGAGCTGGTCGGCGCGGAGTGGCTGCCGTCGCGGCTGGTCGACGACCTGCGCCGGTTCGAGTGGGACAGCGCGACGGTGAAGGTGAACTGGGCGTTGTCGGGCCCGGTGCCGTGGACGGCCGAGGGCGCGCGCGGCGCGGGCACCGTCCACCTCGGCACGGACCTCGACGGCCTCTCGGCGTTCGGCAACGAGCTGGCGCGCGGCCGGACGCCGCGCCGGCCGTTCCTGCTGTTCGGCCAGATGACGACGACCGACCCGGACCGCTCGCCGGCGGGCACCGAGGCGGCGTGGGCGTACACGCACGTCCCGCGCGGCTCGATGGCCGGTCGAGGCGCGCTGGAACGACGGGTCAAGCGGATCGAGGAGACGGTCGAGGCCCACGCGCCGGGGTTCGCGGGCCTGATCAAGAACCGCTACGTCCAGGGCCCGGCAGAGCTGGCGGAGCACAACCCGGGCCTGGTGGGCGGAGCGATCAACGGCGGCACGACGGCGATCCACCAGCAGCTGTTCTTCCGCCCGGTCCCGGGCACGGGCCGCGCGGACACCCCGGTGGACCACCTGTACCTGGCGGGCGCATCGGCCCACCCGGGCGGAGCAGTCCACGGCGGCCCGGGAGCCAACGCGGCCCGCGCGGCCCTGACCCGAGCGGGCAAGCTGGGCGGCGGCTACGCGGCGCTGATCCGAGCGGCCCACCGAGCAATCTACGGCTGAGGCCAGCACTGGTCGGCGGGCTGGGCGGCTTGTTGGCCCTTCCGGCCGCCGTGTTGGCCACTCGGGAGATCGTGGTGGCCTTTGGCGGGCGGCCAGCTGCCCACCAACGGCCAACCCGCTAACGGGAACGGCCGACATGGCACCCGGAGTGGCCAACACGGTGACCCGAGTGGCCAACATGGCGCTTGAAGCAGGCCAACGCGGTGTCGGGAGCGGTTAGCCGCGGTGACCGGAGCGGCCACCACGGCGACCCGAGTGCCCGACACGGCACCGCGAAGCGCTAGTTCTCCTCCGCCGCCGGGATCGCGCAGCGGCGCCACTGGACCTGGTCGCCCGTGCGGTCTGCGTGCCAGATTTCGGTGGCCGTGTCCGATTCCCACGTCGGCAGCAGGCGGCCCGTCACCACCTGGCCGCGGGCCACCCGGCCGAACAGCTCTACGCCGTCCGCTCGGCGGGCTGCCGGGATCCACGCGGGGAAGCGGGTGCGGGGGAGCTTTCGTTCGATCCACTCGCGGGCGGAGCCTTCGCTGCCGTGGTCGGACTCGACGATGCTCGACACCGGGCCGTCGGCGCCGACGGCCAAGCCTATCGACGCGCGCCAGCGCACGGTGGGGGCGGTGCTCCGCCGGTCGGGTCCTGATCCGTCTGACATCCCATCCAGGCTCCCGGAAGAACGGGTACGGGGACCACTACACTTTCGGATGGATCGGCGTTCACTCACGGTGCCCCCTGGCGTTTCCGGGACCTCGGTCCCTCAAGATCTTCCCCGCCCGAGTGATGTTTAATCACGGCCCGCGCCGGGGAACCTCCGGGGCCGACCATCGCGAGCGACCGTGCGGCGCCGTCCACAGTGGACGCGAACGGCCGGGCCTCGGCTCGGGGCCCGGTCACCAACCAGCCGGTCTCGGTTACCCGAAGCGGACGATACGGCTACCGTGACGGGGGTGAGGAGGTGGTCGCCGTGCCCTTCCAGCGTGACGTCGTGGTGATCGGCGCCTCCGCGGGCGGCGTCGAGGCCCTCCGAACCCTGGTCCAGGCCCTGCCGGCGGACTTCCCCGCGGCGATCCTGGCCGTCATGCACCTGTCGCCCGGCGCGTCGAGTGCCCTGCCCCAGATCCTGAGCCGCGCCGGCGCCCTGTCCGCCGTGCCCGCGCGGCACGGCGGGCCGCTGACCAAGGGTGTCATCCACGTCGCCCCGCCCGACCGGCACCTGCTCATCGCCGACGACGCCCTGATGCTCAGCCGCGGCCCGACCGAGAACGGCCACCGGCCCGCCATCAACGCCACGCTCCGGTCCGCGGCGGTCGCCGCCGGCCCCGCGGCGATCGGCGTCGTGCTCTCCGGCGCGCTCGACGACGGCTCCGTCGGGCTCTGTTCGGTGGTGGAGCGCGGCGGCCTGGCGATGGTCCAGGACCCCGAAGAGGCGCTCTACCCGGACATGCCCACGAACGCGCTGGCCCGGACGCCGACCGAGCACGTCTACCCGGCCGGCGTGCTCGGCAAGGTGCTGGACAAGCTGGTGCGCGTCCCGGTGGACGCGGTCACGGTGGACCCGCCGTCGCCGGCGCTGCTGCTGGAGGACCGGATCGCGCGCGACGGCGTCCGGCTGGACGCGGTCGAGCCCGGCGAAGGGACCCCGGCCTCGGGCTACAGTTGCCCGGACTGCCAGGGCACGTTGCTGGAAATCAGCCAGCCGCACGGGCAGTACCGCTGCCGCATCGGGCACGCGTGGTCGGCCGAAGCCCTGCTCAGCGCCCACGACGCCGAGTTCGAGCGGGCGTTGTGGACGGCGTTGCGTTCCCTCGACGAAAAGGCCGCGCTGGCCCGGCGCATGCAGCGCGACACCAGCCACCGCGGCCTCGCCGGCCTGACCGGCCGCTACGACACCACCGTGCACGAGTGCACGACGGCCGCCGAAACCCTGCGGAGGTTCCTCATCGCCCGTCACCCGGAGACCGGGCCCACGCCGTGACCGCCGACCGCGCGGCCGTGACCCTGGTGCCGGACGTCCGCGCGGGCTCGACCGTCGTGACGGTGACCGGGGTGCTCAGCCTCGACACCTATCCCGACCTGCGCGACGGTCTGCTCAAGATCGCCACGGACGCCCCCGACAGCGTCGTCGCCGACATCCAGGGCCTTCGCGTCGACGACGACAGCCTGGCGAGCGTCTTCTCCGTCGTCGCCATGCGGATCGGCGACTGGCCCGGCGTCCCGTTCGCGCTCGTCTCCACGCGGCCGGAGCACCTGGCCCTGCTGGCGAACCGGTCGATCGACCGGTTCGTCGCGGTCCACGCCGACGTCGGCACGGCCGAGCGGGAACGGGACAACCCGCCGCGCCGCCGCGCGGTGCAGCTGCTCGCGCCCATGACCGGCGCGTCGGCGCTGGCCAGGCAGTTCGTCGCCCGCGTCTGCGCGGAGTGGGGCGTGCCGGAGCACGAGGAGGACGCGCAGCTCATCGCGACCGAGTTCGTCGAGAACACGATCCGGCACACGATCTACGCGCCGCGGCTGCGCCTGGAGCTGCGGCGCGGCATCTTCACCGTCGCGGTCGGCGACGACGACCCGCGCCCGGCCGTGCGCCACGAGCGGCTCGGTCCCGGGGAAGCCGGCCTCGGGCTGCAGCTGGTGGCGCAGGTCGCCCGGGTGTGGGGCTGCAGCCGGTCCTGGTCGGGCGGCAAGGTGGTCTGGGCGGTGCTGACCAGGCGCGGCCGCCCGGGAAACCGGGCCGGGTAGCGTATCCCCGGTGACGGATCCCGGGCCGGAGGCCGACCGCCAATTCGAGTCGGTGCTCACCTACCTGAAGGAGTCCCGCGGGTTCGACTTCACCGGCTACAAGCGCACCAGCCTGATGCGGCGCGTCCAGCGGCGGATGAGCCAGGTCGGGGCCGGGAGCTTCGCCGACTACATCGACCAGCTGCAGGTGAACGCGGACGAGTTCGTCGCGCTGTTCAACACGATCCTCATCAACGTCACCGGGTTCTTCCGCGACCCGGACGCCTGGGACTACCTGCGCGAGCAGGTGATCCCCGCGCTGCTGGCCGAACGCACCCCGGAAGAGCCGATCCGCGTCTGGAGCGCCGGCTGCGCGGCCGGTCAGGAGGCCTACAGCCTGGCGATCGCGTTCGCCGAGGCGATCGGGGTCGACGCCTTCCGCCAACGCGTCAAGATCTACGCCACCGACGTCGACGAAGAGGCGCTCGCCCAGGCGCGGCAGGCGACCTACACCCCGGCCGAGCTCGACGGGGTGCCCGAGGACAAGGTCGAGGAGTACTTCGAGCAGTACGGCAGCCGGTACAGCTTCCGCAAGGACCTGCGCCGCTCGGTCATCTTCGGCCGCAACGACCTCGTGCAGGACGCCCCGATCTCGCGGATCGACCTGCTCGTGTGCCGCAACACCCTGATGTACTTCAACGCGGACACCCAGACGAAGATCCTCGAGCGGTTCCACTTCGCACTCGCCCCGCGCGGCATGATGTTCCTGGGCAAGGCCGAGATGCTGCTCAGCCACGGCCGCATCTTCGAGCCGCTCGACCTCAAGCGGCGGGTGTTCCGCAAGGTGGCCAACTCACCCGTCGGCTACAACCGCTTCGTCACCTACGGCTACCCGGCGCGGCGCCCGGCCGACGTCTCGGGCCTGGACCAGCTGCGCGAACACGCTTTCTCGGCCAGCCCCGTCGCCCAGATCGTGGTGACCGGCGACGAGGTGACGGCGCTGATCAACCAGCAGGCGGAGCTGGCGTTCGGACTGTCCGAACGCGACATCGGCCGCAAGCTGTGGGACCTCGACGTCTCCTACCGCCCGGTCGCGCTGCGCCCGTACGTCGAGCAGGCCCGCCTGGAGCGCCGGTCGCTGCGCATCAAGGACGTCGAATGGCGCCGCGCCGGCGACGTCGTGTGGTACGAGGTGCACGTCAACCCGTTGCTGGGCAAGGAGAAGAGCCTGCTCGGCGTGTCGGTGGTGTTCCACGACGTCAGCTGGGCGCGGTTGCTGCTCACCGAGCTCGAGCACTCGAACCGGCAGCTCGAGTCGGCCTACGAGGAGCTGCAGTCGACCAACGAGGAGCTGGAGACCACGAACGAGGAGCTCCAGTCCACAGTGGAGGAACTGGAGACGACCAACGAGGAGCTCCAGTCCACCAACGAAGAGCTCGAAACCATGAACGAGGAACTGCACTCCACCAACGACGAGCTGCAGACGATCAACGACGCCCTGCGTGACCGCGGCGTCGAGCTCGACGACCTCAACGACTTCCTGGAGTCGGTGCTGACCTCGATCCAGGCCGGCATCGTCGTGATCGACACCGAGATGCGGATCAAGGCCTGGAACCGCGGCGCCGAGGAGCTCTGGGGCGTCCGCCGGGAAGAAGCCGAGGGCACGCACCTGCTCAACCTCGACATCGGCCTGCCGCTCGCCGAGCTGCGCCCGGTGGTCCGCGACGCGCTGGCCGACGCCGAATCGCAGGCCGAGCTGACCCTGGACGCGATCAACCGCCGCGGTCGCGCGGTCGTCGTCCGGCTGATGTGCAGCTCCCTGCGCGGGGCCGACGGGCGCAGCCACGGCGCGTTGCTGATGATGGAGGAAACCCGCACGGGCGCCGGCGGCTCCGCCTAGGCTGGGGCCATGAACGAGTCGCGACGCGCCGGTGGTTCGGAAGAGCTGGCCCGCACGCTGCTGGCCACGGCCCGCAGCGCCGCGACCGCGGCGGTGCGGGCGGGGCTCGAAGACATCGAGGAGCGGCACGGGCAGCACGTCGCCGACGAGGTCGCCGGCCTGATCGACGTCGCCGAGGTGTACGCCGGGCTCGCCGACCACGACGTCCGGCCGCGCGGCCGGGCCGACCGGCGCGACCGGGACAACCGGGATGACGGGCCCTGGGAGTTCAAGCCGGTCTCCGCGGTGTGAGCGGCGCGGGTCACTTCCGCCAGTCGTAGCTGAGGACCGGCGGGTCGTCGGACCCCTTCGTGACGGTCAGGTGCTCTTCGGGGTGCGCGGTGGCGTACCGCGTCATCTCGTCGTACATCCGGTCGCGCATCCCGACGTCCTGCACCTCGATCGTGGCGCGCTGGCCCAGCCGGCCGGGGTCCACGTCCGGGTCGGTGCGGATCGCCAGGTTCCAGAAGTGCCGTTTGTCGGTGCCGTCGGCGCCCTGGCCGTCGTTGGTGAAGTAGACCTCGCCGCTTTCCTTGTCGTAGATCTGCTGGGTCACCTTGATCTGGTCGTCGCCCTGCGCGGCGGAGAAGTAGCCGGAGTCGTCCCCGGCGTCGCTGGTGTAGAAGCCGACTTCGCCGCCGAACGCGCTGCCGAAGCCGTAGCCGCCCTTCCACAGTTCCAGGCGGTACTGCTTCCCGGTCTCGGGATCGGTGAACTCCATGTTGTCGCCCTGGGCGCTGGTGCGGTCGAGGTCCGCGCCGATGAGTTGTTCCATCTTGTCGTAGATGTCGTGCCAGCCCAGGTAGCTCTGCACGGAATGCTCGCCGGTGGTGTAGAAGTCGCCGTCCTCGACGTACTCGAAGCCGAAGTAGTCGTAGATCTTCCGGGCGACCGCGGGGTCCTGCATGATCGTGTCCCAGTCGCCCCTCAGCAGGGCGAGGTCGAGCTTCGGGTTCTTCGCCACCAGTGCGGCGAGGCCGGGGATCTCGGCGAGGATGATCGCGGCGATCTCGGCCGGGTTCCGCTTCTCCGAGCCCGCGAGTTCCCACACCCGGCCCGTTTTGTTGCGGATCTTCAGGCCTTCGACGAGCAGCACCGCGTCGTAGGTGGTCACCACCCGCTGCATGTCGGCCAGCAGGACGAGGGCCCGCCCCTTGATGATCTTGTCCTCCGCCCAGGCGAGCACGACGGTGCCCGTGCCGCTGCCGAGGCCGTGCCACACGTTGTCGAGCTTCGTCTGCAACGCGTCGGCGTCCGCGCGTTTGCTCCGCGCTTCCAGCTGCGCCTTCGCCAGCGCGTCGCGGACCACCTCGAACGACTTCGCCGACTCCTCGAGATCTTCGGCCTGTTCGTCGCGGTTCTTCTTGAAGTCTTCGAGCGAGGAGAGCGCCGCCTCGCCGGCGCCGCCGTGCCAGCCCTGGCTCAGCTCCACGCGGACGCTCTCGACCAGGGCCTTGGCGTCCTTGACGGCTTCCTTGGTGGTCCGGCAGGCGCGGGCCCGGTCGTCCAGTTCGGTCGTGCTGCCCTTCTCGACCTGGTCGGCGAGCCCGCGGATCCGGTCGAACACCGACGTCATCGGTCGATCCGTTCGAAGCCGCTGTCGAGGGTCTTCAGGAAGGCGTCACGGGCGTCGGCGTCGGTGCTGTCGTAGCTCTTCGCGGCGCTCTTGATGCTTTCGACGAGGCTCTCGACCTGCTGCTGCGCGGCCTGCAGGTCTTCCTGCCGGGTCAGCAGCCAGACGTCGTAGTCACCCGCGTAGCCGGCGGCCCGGTCCGTGCCGCCGACGTTCGGCGAGCCCCCGGCGGCGAGCGACGGCGGCGTCCCCGCGCCGAGCTTGGCCGCCGCCTTGCTGATGTCCGCGACATCGACCTCGAACCCCACCGAACATCCTCCCGCGTGACGTTTCGCGCGGAAAACGTAACACCCACGCCGCGGTCAGACGTCCGGTTCGGCCATTTGGTTCCTAGTTGTCCCGGCGCAGGTCCAGCCGCTCGGGGTGCGGCCGGAAGCCGGCCGAGGCGTAGGTGGCGACGGCGGCGGCGTTGGCGCTCGCGGTGCAGACGATCGCGCTCGACGAACCCAGCTCCCGGAGCGCGGCCGCCGCGGCGACGGTGATCGCCCGGCCGTGGCCGTGACCCCGGTGGTCGCGGTGCACGCCCATCGGCTCGATCAGCCCGGGCCGGCCGGGACCCGCCGACCACACCGTCACGATCGCCACGGCGTTGTCTTCGCCGTCGTACCCGATCAGGCTCCGGGCGTCGGCGTACGGCGACCCGGCCGCCATCGTGTGCCAGCGGTCCTCGGTGGCCGTCGACCGGTCGAACGACGCCCGCAGGACCTCGGTCCAGACCGCCGCCTGCGCCGGCCCGGCCACCTCGATCCGCAGGTCCACCTCCGGCACCGGCTCCGCGAGATCGCGGTGCAGCGGCGTCCACGGCTCGTCGGCCCGCCAGCCGTCCCCGGCCAGCACGTCCCGGAGCAGCACGCCGTCCGGTGCCTCGACCGACACCGGCCCCGCGGGCAGGACACCGCGTTCCGGGGTGGACACGTCTTCGGCCAGCTGCCGCGCCAGTTCCGCGTCCTGCCGCACGTCCGGCGCGATCGTCAGCCGCACGAGCCCGGGGCCGTCGAGCAGCCCGACGGCGACGATCCGGCCGTCGCGGGTCCAGGTCCGGACCACCGCGGCCGTCGCCGCCGCACCGAACCGGTAGTTCCAGCCCAGGTCTCCCGGGTGCAGCTGCAGCGGCGCGTCGTCGCTCTGCCACTGCCGCAGCGCCGCCACGGCCTCGGTCAGGCCTTCGGTTCCCGGGGTCTCCACGACGATCGCCATACCCGTGATCACACACCAGCACGCGGCGGTCCGCACCCGGTTTTCGGGTCGGCCCTACGGCGTCACCGACATGAGGTCGACGACGTCCGCGGCGCGTTGCCGCTTCGCGAAGGACTCGCGCTGCCGATCGGCGCCGCCTTCGCCGGCGATCAGGCGTGCCGTTCCCTCCCAGGCGAACTCGCGGTCGCCCGCCGCTTCGAGCGCGGGACCCGTCAGCGTGATCAGGTCGTCGAGCACCACCGAGGCGGGCACGAGGTCGCCGGTGCGCGGGTGCGGGCAGCGGCCGGTGACGCCGTCGCGCGAGGCCCGCCAGAGCTGGCCGCGCAGCACCTCGTTGGGCAGGTCCGGCGGGGGCGCGCTGTCGTCCAGCGCGGTGGCGACCAGGCCGCGCGCCAGCACGGCCAGCAGCACTGCCTCTTCGGGCGTCGCGGCGACGTCGGCGATGCGGAACTCCAGCGTCGGCTGGTTTTCCGAGAGTCGGACGTCCCAGTAGACCATCCCGCGGTCGAGGATCGAGCCCGCGCGCAGCCACGCGTCGACGACGCTCTCGTACTCGTCGAGCGAGGCGAACTTCGGCGGCGGGCCGGCCGAGGGCCAGCGGCTCCACTGCTGGTAGCGCCAGCTGTGGTAACCGGTGTCGTAGCCGTCGGTGATCGGCGAGTTGGCGGTCAGGGTGAGCAGCGCCGGCAGCCACGGCCGCACCCGGTTCAGCACCTGGATCCCGGTCTCCTTGTCCGGGATCGCGACGTGCACGTGGCAGCCGCAGGTGAGCGCGGTCCGCGCGGTGGCGCCGAAGTGTTCGGCCATCTGCTCGTAGCGCGGGGTGGGCGTGATGATCGGTGCTTCCACTTCGGACAGTGGCGCGCAGCCGCTGGGCAGCACCCGCAGCCCGCGCTTGGCCGCCGCGCCGGCGAGATCGGCCCGCAGCCCGCGCAGCTGGCTCAGGGCACCGGAATGCGTGCGGCAGATGTCGGTGGCGGCCTCGGCCTGGGTCCGGGTGAGCTCGTGCTGCAGCTCGCCCTGGTCGCCGCCGGCCGCTTCCGCCGCGTCGACGACGTCGTCGCCGGCGTGCGAAAGCATTCCTCGGCGGTCGACGACGAAGAACTCCTCTTCGACGCCGAAGGTCAGTACCTGGTCTGTCACCGGGGTTCTCCTGGGGGGTTGGGGAACCAGCGGGATACCCGGACGCGGTATGCGGCAAACCGGGTGACGGCGCGACTACGCTTGTGTGACCGCGCGCACTCGGGGTATTCCGGTGGCATGGAGTGGCACGAAGAGCTTCACGAGCAGGCGGACGAACGGGTCGAGCGTCTGGACGAACGGTTGTGGCGGGTGGCGACCGCGCTGCACGCACGACCCGAACCGTCCTTCGAGGAGCATGCCGCGGCCGAGCTGCTGACCGGCGAGCTGGCCGCGGACGGCTTCGAGGTCGAGACCGGCACCGCCGGGATGCCCACGGCGTTCGTCGCGCGCGCCGGCACCGGGCGCCCGTGTGTGGCGCTGCTGCTGGAGTACGACGCGGTGCCCGGCCTCGGGCACGCCTCCGGGCACAACCTGGTCGCCGCGGCCGGGCTCGGCGCCGCGCTGGCCGCGAAGGACGTGCTCGGCGACAGCCGCGGCTCACTGCTCGCGGTCGGCGCGCCGGCCGAGGAGAGCGGCGGCGGCAAGCAGGCGCTCGCCGAGGCCGGGATCTTCGACGACGTCGACGCCGTCCTGATGGTCCACCCCGGAGTGCACTCGTGGTCGTGGGCGCCGCTGACCGCGCGGGTCGAGCTGAAGCTGACCTTCCACGGCCGCGCCGCGCACCCGACCGCCGACCCGGAACACGGCGTCGACGCGCTGGCCGCGCTGATCCAGGCGTTCGGCGCGCTGGCGGCCCTGCGCCAGCGGCTGCCCGCGGGCTCGCACGTCCAGGGCATCATCACCGACGGCGGCGAAGCGACCACCGTCGTGCCCGACCGCGCCGAAGGCCGCTTCGGCCTCCGCGCGCTCACCGCGGCGGCCCTCGACCAGCTGGCCGAGGACGTCTCGACGTGCGCGCAGGGCGCGGCCCTGGCGACCGGGGCGAAGGTGGACGTCGAACGCCTCGGCCGCGGCTACGCCCACTTCCGCGACAACCCGGTGCTGTCCGAGCGGTTCACCGAGCACCTCGCCGCGTGCGGCATCCACGCCGGGCCGCCCGAACCGGGGGTGTACCTCGGGTCGTCGGACATCGGCGACGTCAGCCTCCGCGTCCCGGCGATCCACCCGTTCGTGGCGATCGCGGCCGCGGAGTACCCGGACCACACCCGCGAGTTCGCGGAAGCGGCGGCGAGCCCGCGCGGCCGTTCGGCGATGCTGGCGTCGGCGGCCGCGCTGGCCCGCACGGCGATCGACCTGCGGACGCACCCGTCGCTCGTCAGCCGGGCGTGGGACTACTTCCGGGCCCAGGAGCGGAACGGGTCCTGAAAGCCGTGAAGGACTCCTTCCCGGCTCTTATGGCCGGGAAGGAGTCCTTCACGGACCTACGCCACCGACGTGTAGTGCGAAGCGTCGCCTTCGAGGGACTCGCTCGGCGTGCCGTCGATGCCCGCCGGGATGTCGCCCGCCACGGTGACGCGGTTGAGGCGGCGGGGGAGGCCGTCGTAGTTGTCGATCGCGTAGTGCTGCGTGATCCGGTTGTCGAACAGCACCAGCTGGTTGGGTTCCCACGCCACGCGCACGATGTTCTCCGGCCGCGTGACGTAGGACTGCAGCAGCCGCAGCAGATCCCGGGACTCGCCGATCGACAGGCCCGCGATCCGTTGCGCGAACCCGCCGATGAACAGGCCGCGCTCGCCGGTCGCCGGGTGGACCCGCACCACCGGGTGCAGGGTCCGGTACTTGCGCGAGACGAACTGCGCGCGCCGGGCCTGCTCCTTCTCGTCGAGCGTCTCCGGCGGCCGGACGTAGTCGTAGTCGTTGGTGTGCTCCGCGCGCAGCGTGTCCGCGAACGCTCGCAGCGGTTCCGGCAGGTCGCGGTAGGCCGCGCCGGCGTTCGCGATCAGCGTCTCCCCGCCGTAGGGCGGCACCACGAGACTGCGCAGGGTGCTGGCCTTCGGCGGGTTGAGCACGAAGGTGACGTCGGTGTGCCAGTGGTTGGCGCGGCCCTGCTCGCTGTCGACCGGCAGGATCGTCGGGGCGCCGTCGACGGCGGGCACGGTCGGGTGGGCCTTGGTCAGCTCGCCGAAGCGGGCGGCGAAGCGCTGCTGGCCCTCGTCGTCGAGCTCGACGTTGCGGAACACCAGCGCCTTGTGCTCGTGCAGGGCGTCGGTCAGGAACGCGATCTGGGACGCGTCGAGTTCGCCGGCGATGTCGAAGCCGATGATCTCGGCGCCGATCCTCCCGGTGAGCTTGCGGACGTCGGTGCCGATGGTGGTCATGCGGGCTCCTTCACTCGGTTGCGGTTGACGGGTCGCGCGAGGCCGTAGTGCTCGCGCAGGGTGGATCCGGTGTAGGCGGTGCGGAACAGCCCGCGCCGCTGCAGTTCCGGGACGACGAGGTCGACGAAGTCGTCGAGCCCGCCGGGCAGGGTCGGCGGCATGATGTTGAAGCCGTCGGCCGCGCCGCCGGTGAACCAGGCCTCCAGCTCGTCGGCGACCTGGACCGGCGTCCCGGCGAAGACGCGGTGCCCGCGCCCGCCCGCCAGCCGTTCCAGCAGCTGCCGGATGGTCAGGTCCTCGCGCCGGGCCAGGCCGACGACCAGCTCGAACCGGCTCTGGCCGCCTTCGGTGAAGCTGCCGACCTCGGGCAGCGGGCCGTCGAGCGGGTAGCCGGTGAGGTCGTGGTCGAGCATCTTCGACAGCTGCCGCAGCCCGTACTCCGGCGTGATCAGCGCGTTCAGCTCGGCTTCGCGCCGGCGCGCCTCGGCTTCGGTGCGGCCGAGGATCGGCGAGATGCCCGGCAGGATCTTGATCTCGTCCGGCGTCCGGCCGTACTTGGCCAGCCGGCCCTTGACGTCGTCGTAGAACGCCTTCCCTTCGGCGAACGTCTGTTGCGCGGTGAACACGGCCTCGGCGTGCCGCGCCGCGTACTCCTTGCCCGTCTCGGACGACCCGGCCTGCACGAGCAGCGGGTGGCCCTGCGGCGGCCGTTCGATGTTCAGCGGCCCGCGGACCTGGAAGTGCGGGCCGTCGTGCGCGATCGGCCGGATCCGGTCGGTGTCGGCGTAGACGCCGGTCTCGCGGTCGACCAGCGCGGCGTCGTCCTCCCAGCTGTCCCACAGCTTCTTGACGACCTCGATGAACTCCTCCGCACGCTCGTAGCGGGAGGCGTGCGACGGTCGCTTGGCCAGGTTGAAGTTGCGGGCCTCGTCGATACCCGCCGACGTCACGATGTTCCAGCCCGCGCGGCCGCCGGAGAGGTGGTCGAGCGAGGCGAACTTCCGGGCCAGGTGGTAGGGCTCGTTGTAGGTGGTCGACGCCGTCGCGATCAGTCCGATGTGGACCGTGGACGCGGCGAGCGCCGACAGCAGCGTGAGCGGCTCGAAGTGGCTGTGCGAGTTGTGCTTCACGTTGCCCCACAACGCGACGCCGTCGGCGAGGAACAGCGAGTCGAGCTTGCCGCGCTCGGCCGTCCGGGCGATGTCGACGTAGTGCTGCAGCGTCCGGGCCCGGCGCGGGTCGGTCGTGGGGTGCCGCCAGGCGGCTTCGTGGTGGCCGTTGGGCATCACGAAAGCGTTCAGGTGCAGTTGCCCGGTCATGGTTTCTCCTTGGGACGCCAGGTCGAGAACCGCCGTTCGAGGACGACGAAACCCTGGTTCACGAGCACTCCGAGCACCGAGACCGCGATGATCCCGGCGTACATCTGGGGAATCTGGAAGTTGACCTGGCTGGTGTTGATCAGGTAGCCGAGCCCGGCCTTCGCGCCGACCATCTCCGCGGCCACCAGCACCAGGATCGAGTACGACGCCGCCATCCGGATGCCGGTGAACACCGTCGGCACCGCCGAGGGCAGGATCACCTTCCGGAACAGCCGCGGGCTGGACAGCCCGAGCGACCGGGCCGCCTTGACCAGCAACGGGTCCACGGTGTTGACGCCGGCGATCGTGTTGAGCAGCACCGGCCAGACGCAGGCGTAGACCACGAGCGTGACCTTCGACAGCTCGCCGATGCCGAGCAGCAGCGTGAACACCGGCAGCAGCGCGAGCGCGGCGGTGTTGCGGGCCAGCTCCAGCAACGGCTGCAGGAACCGCGCCACCGGCCGGTACCAGCCGATCAGCAGCCCGAGCGGGACCGCGACGGCGACGGCGATCGCGAACCCGGCGGCGGACCGGCCGATGCTGGCCACCAGGTGGTCGGCGAGCTGGCCGTCGAGGGTCAGTTCCCACAGCGCCCGCAGGTCCTCCGACAGCGGCGGCAGGAACGTCCGGGTGCTCTCGTCGAGGACGAACCGGGGCAGCAGCTCCCAGAGCGCCACGAACAGGACCACGGCCGCCGAGCCGTGCACCGCCCGGGTCAGCCTCTTCGTGAACCGCCGCGGCCGGGCCGGTGCGGCCAGCGGTCCGGTGTGGACAGTGGGCGCGTCGAGGGTGGTCGTCATCCGACGGCACTCCGTTCGGTCTCGGCGGCCTTGCGGACCTCGTCGTGCAGCAGCTCCCACAGCCGGTGGCGCTGCCGCCCGAACTCGGGCGACGACCGGACGTCGCCGCCGCGGTCCCCGAGGTCGACGTCGACGACGGCCTTGAGCCGCCCGGGCCGGGAAGTCAGCACCGCGACCCGCTGGCCGAGGTAGACGGCCTCGTCGATGCCGTGGGTGATGAACACGATCGTCTTGCCGGTGCGGCGCCAGATCCGCAGCAGCTCGTCCTGCAGCTGCTCGCGCGTCTGGGCGTCGAGGGCCGCGAACGGCTCGTCCATCAGCAGCACCGCCGGGTCGTAGGCCAGGCTGCGCGCGATCGCGACACGCTGCTTCATCCCGCCGGACAGCTCGTGCGGGTAGCGGTCCTCGAAGCCGGAAAGCCCGACCAGGGCGAGGTATTCGCGCGCCCGTTCGGCCCGCTGCCGCTTGCCGAGCGCGCCGCCTTCGAGGCCGAACTCGACGTTGGCGCGGGCGGTGCGCCACGGGAACAGCGCGTACTGCTGGAAGACGACACCGCGGTCGAGGCCGGGCCCGCGCACCGGCTCGCCGTCGATGCGGATCTCGCCGGACGTCGGCGTGGTGAGGCCGCCGAGCAGGTCGAGCAGCGTCGACTTGCCCGAGCCGCTCGGCCCGACCAGGGACAGGAACGTGCCGTCGGCGATGTCGAGGGAGACGTCGTCGAGCGCGGTCAGCGCGTCGAACGTCTTGGTCACCGCGCGGATCGCGATCACTTGGACACCGCCGGGGCGCCGTCGCGGTAGGGGTTGAACTCGTTGGTGTAGAGCTTCCCGGTGTCCAGCGCGTCGCCCTTGATGAGGCCCTGCTGCTTCAGCCACGGCGACCAGAGCGTGTAGTCCTGGTCGGAGATCAGGCCGCCGCGGGTGACGCCGACGCTCTTCCAGTACCGCAACGTGTTCGTGTTCTCGTTGCGGCCGCGCCCCTGGATGATCTTGGTGAACCGGGCGATCACCTGGTCCCGCGGTGTGGTCCGTTCCCACTCGATCGCGCGGGCCACGGCGGAGACGAAGACCTTCGTCGTCTCCGGGTACTTCTTGATGAAGTCGGTGCGCAGCACGTACGGGCCGCCGTTGTAGGCCCCGAACGCCTGGACGTCGCTGAACAGCGGGCGCACCCCGCCGGCCGCGACGGCGTGGTCCTGCAGGATGCCCTGCAGCGCGGCGACGTCGAGCTGGCCGTTGCGCAGTGCCTGCTCGGCGTTGACCGGCGGGATGACGACCAGCTGCACCTGCTTGACCTCGTCGTCGGAGAGGCCTTGGCGCTGCAGCCAGAGGTCGAGGACGGCTTCGAGGTTGGCGCCCGCGGTGTTGACGCCGACCTTCTTGCCGATCAGGTCGCGAGCGGTCCGGATCGGACTGCCGGCCTTGGCGTAGAAGCCGAGGAAGGACTTTTCGTCGGAGCCGTAGTAGTTGACGACCGCCTTGACCGGCGCCCCGGCCTCGACGAGCTTGACGACCGCGCCGGTGAAGGCGCCGCCGAAGTCGGTCTGGTCGGTGGCCGCGGACTGGATGTCCTGCGGGCCGCTGATGGTGTTGCCGACCCACTTGAGCTTGACCGGGCCGAGGTAGCCCAGGTCCTCGGCGAGTTCGGGCAGGGTCACGGAGTTCGCGCTGCCCTGGTAGCGGAGTTCGAGCTTTTCGGGTTGCCCGGGCGCGCCGGTGGCCGTCGCCGACGCGCACCCGGACAGCAGCGCCGCGACCAGGCCGGCGGCGAGGAGGGCGGGCAGAGTTTTCTTCACGGTGGGCTCTTTCGGCTCGGGAGTCGGCACGACGCGACCACCGGCCGATGCGGCCGGCGGGTTCGCCGGTGGGGATGCCCCAATTGTTCGCAGCCGCCGCGAGCACGGTCAACTTTGCGAGTTTCTGAATTAACTACCGCGGTTCACGAGGCATGCGAAAGGTGCGTGAGGAGCGGACCGAGCGGGTCGTCGTAGAGGATGTCGAGCAGCACCGCGCCGCCGGCCGTGGCCAGTTCCGCGCCCGGGAAGCTCGTCGCCACAACGGTTTCCGCCGGATCGGCGCAGGTCCGGGAGCGCGTGCGGACCTCGTCCCGGATGGCGGGAAGGCAGCCGGGTACCTGGGCTACACTCCGGTCGACCAGCACGAGCACGGCCGGGTTCAGCACGTCGAGCAACAGCGCCACGGCTTGGCCGATCAGCCGCGCGCGGTCCTGGAACAACCGCACCGCCGCGGTTTCCCCGGCCGTCGCGAGCGCGAGCAGTTCCGGAAAGGAAACGCCGGCTTTGCGCGCCAGTGTCGCTTCCGAAACGGTCGCCTCCAGACAACCCGTGCGCCCGCAGCGGCACGGTTCGCTGCTGTCGTCGACCGGCAGGTGCGCGACCGCGCCCGCCGCCGACCGCGGGCCGTGGTGCACGACGGTGCCGGTGGCGAACGCCGCGTCGACGACGTTGCCGGTGAACAACTGCACGACGCTGTCCCGCGCCCGCGGGTGCCCGAAGAGCTGTTCGGCGTGCACGAGAGAGCGCGCGTGGCCGTCGATCGCCACGGTGAGCCCGGTCGACGCCGTCAGCAGGTCGCGCACCGGGACGTCGCGCCAGCCCAGCAGCGGGTGGTCGACGACGGTGCCCGAGTCGCGGTCGACCCAGCCGCCGGTGGCGAACCCCAGGCCGAGCGGTTCGCGGTCCGGCGCGTGGCCGAGCAGCAGGTCGTCGAGGATCTCCGCGGCCCGCGCGAGCAGGTCTTTGGCGGGCAGGCCGTCGTGCGGTTCTTCGTGCTGTACCAGGACATTCCCGCGGACGTCGAGCAGCGCGACGGTCGCGTGGTGCACGGCCAGGTGCAGCGCGCCGACGACGTGGCGCCCGGTGTCGAGCCCGACCGGCACGTGCGGCCGGCCGACGGACCGGCGTAGTTCGGCCTCGGGCAGCTCACGCAGCAGCCCGAGCCGGGTGAGGTCGGCCGTGTGCCCGGTGACGGCGGCCGCGGACAGCCCCGTCCGCCGCGCGATGGTGCTGCGCGCGATCGGCCCGTCGTCGAGGACCGCCCGCAGGACCGCGCTCGCGCTGGCACTGCGCCGGGCGCCGCGCGCGTCCGTCCTCTGTGGACCGTCGGCCCCCGCCGTCATGGCCTGATCGTGGCAGACGCCGCGGCGCGCGCCCAGCGTGCCCAGGATGCAGGACTTGACACATGCCCATATGGGAATATGATGGCCGCGTGGCACGAGCAGCGACGACGGCGGACACCTTCAACGCGGTCGCCGAACCCCGGCGGCGGCAGATCCTCGACGAGCTCATGGCCGGTGAACGGTCGGTCGGCGACCTCGTCGGCGCGCTCGGCCTGGCCCAGCCGCAGGTGTCCAAGCACCTGCGGGTCCTGCGCGAGGTCGGGGCGGTGGACGTCCGCGAAGAGGGCCGGCAGCGCGTCTACCGGCTCAACGGCGCCGCGCTCAAACCCATCCACGACTGGGTCAAGCGCTACGAACGGACGTGGTCGGAACGCTTCGAGCTGCTGGACGACGTCCTGGAAGAACTCAAGGAACAGGAGCGGTGACATGGTGGAAACGGCGAGGAGCGCGAAGATCACCCTGCCGAGCGACGAACAGATCCTCATTACGCGGGAGTTCAACGCGCCGAAGCACCTCGTCTACCGCGCGTGGACCACGCCCGAGCTGGTGAGCCGCTGGTGGGCCGGGCACCGCGGGACGACCACCGAGGTCGAGATGGACCTGCGCCCCGGCGGCCGCTGGCGGTACGTGATCAAGGCGAACGCGGGCTTCGAGGTCGCCTTCCACGGCGAGTACCGCGAAATCGTGCCGGACGAGAAGCTCGTCTTCACCGAGATGTTCGAGGGCGCGGATCCGCTGCCGGACGCCGACGTGCCCGTCGACACCGTCACCTTCTCCGCCCTCGAAGACGACCGCACGGTGGTGCACCTGCTGACCCAGACGACGAGCAAGGCGTTGCGGGACATGATCCTCGAGTCCGGCATGGAAGCCGGCATGCAGGAGCAGATGAACCTCATCGAGGAGCTGGCGAACTCGCTGCGCTAGCCCGTAGGAACCGCTCACCCGCCTTCGCCAGCTCCCGGGCGAGCTCCGGCGCGTCCAGCACCTCGAAGTCCACCTCGAGCAGGCCCAGGTACAGCGCGAGCATCGGTGCGTGGTCGGACCCGACCTCCGCGACGCACCGGTCCGGCCCTTCGGCCGTGACGTCGACGGCCAGCGGCAGCCGGGCTCGAACGTGCTCGGCCGAAGCGTGCAGCCGGACTTTCGCGTGGTAGCGCCAGGTCGCCGCGCCCGCGCTGCGCTGCACGAACCGCACGACGTCACCTTCCGGCGGCTCGCGCGGGGCGAACCGCGGCCCGTTCGGCGTCCGCGGGGTCAGCCGGTCGACGCGGAACGTGCGCCAGTCGCCGCGGCCGGTGTCCCACGCGACCAGGTACCAGCGCCGGCCCCAGCTGACCAGGCGGTGCGGCTCGACGTCGCGGCGGCTGTCCGTGCCCTCGTGGCTGGTGTAGCCGAACCGCAGCCGCTCGCCGGCCCGGATCGCCGACGCGATCACGCTCAGCACGTCGGCGTCGACGGCCGGGCCGGTGCCGGGCACCGCGACCGTCGCGGCCTGCAGGGCGTGCACCCGGTGCCGCAGCCGGGACGGCAGCACCTGCTCGAGCTTCGCGAGCGCGCGCACCGACGTCTCCTCGATCCCGGCGACCCCTGCGGCGGTCCGCAGGCCGACCGCGACCGCCACGGCCTCGTCGTCGTCCAGCAGCAACGGCGGCAGCTGTGCGCCCGCGCCGAGCCGGTAGCCGCCCTGGACACCGGGGGAGGCCTCCACCGGGTAGCCGAGGTCGCGCAGCTTGCCGACGTCGGCGCGGACGGTGCGCGTGGTGACACCGAGCCGGCCGGCCAGGTCGGCGCCGGTCCAGTCGCGTCGCGTTTCGAGCAGCGACAGCAACCGCAGGAGCCGTGCGGAGGTCTGCAACATCCTTCGAGGATGCCAGGAATCGCGGAAGGAACCCTTCCGCAATCGTCCCTAGCGTCCGGCTCATGACGAACGACATCCGCCCCTTCCGCGTCGAGATCCCGCAGGCCGAGCTGGACGAGCTGCACCGGCGCCTGGACGCCGCCCGGTACCCCGAGCCGGTCCCCGGCGACGAGCCGGACTGGTCCCGCGGCATCCCGCCCGAGCGCGTCCGCGAGCTGGCCGAGTACTGGCGGACCGGCTACGACTGGCGGGCACAGGAGGCCGCGCTCAACGCCTTCCCGCAGTTCACGACCGAGATCGACGGCCAGACCATCCACTTCCTGCACCTCCGCTCGCCCCGCGCCGACGCGATGCCGCTGCTGCTCACCCACGGTTATCCCAGTTCCTTCGCCGAGTTCCTCGACGTGCTCGGCCCGCTGACCGAGCCCGGCCCGGACGCCTTCCACGTCGTCGTCCCGTCGCTGCCGGGTTTCGGGTTCTCGACGCCGTTGAGCGGACCCGGGTGGGAGCTGGCGCGCACGACCGACGCCTTCGCCGTGCTGATGACACGCCTCGGGTACGACCGCTTCGCCGCGCAGGGTGGTGACATCGGCGCGGGCGTCACCGGCCGGCTCGCGTCGCTCTACCCGGAGCGCGTCCTCGGTACCCACGTGAACAGCGACCGCGGGACCATCGCCCTCGCCGGCGAGCAGCTCCCGATGCCCGAGAACCTGACCGAGGCCGAGCAGGCCGAGCTGGACGCGGCCCGGGAAGCCTGGAAGGCCCGGCGGGGCTACCTGGACCTGCAGTCCCACACGCCCGAGACGATCGCCGCCGGGCTCACCGACTCGCCGGTCGGGCAGCTGGCGTGGATCGCCGAGAAGTTCGAGGCGTGGACGAACTCCGCCGGCGGGATCGGCCGCGACCGGCTGCTGACGACGGTCGGCCTGTACTGGTTCACCCGCAGCGGCGCGACGGCGGCCCGGTTCCTCTACGAGGCCGCCCACTCCGGCCACGGCTGGCTGGCGCCGGCCGACGTCCCGGCGGGCTGGGCCGTGTTCGACAGCTCACCCGTGGTCCGGCGGATCATGGACCCCGAGGGGAAGATCGAGCACTGGTCGGACTTCGCCGAGGGCGGCCACTTCGCGGCGATGGAGGCGGGTGAGCTGCTCGTGGCCGACATCCGCGCGTTCTTCCGCGAGCTGCGCCCGTGAGTGGCCATACTCGGCGGCGTGCAGTTCGCCATCCTCGGGCCGGTCGAAGCCCACGGTCCCGACGGGACGCCGGTCGCCCTCGGCGGTCCGCAGCTGCGCGGGCTGCTCGCGTTGCTGGCCCTCGACGCCGGGCGCGTCATCAGCGCCGAGCGGCTCATCGACGGCCTGCACGGCGAGCACCCGCCGGAGGGCGCCGCCGAAGCCCTGCAATCCCAGGTCTCCCGGCTGCGACGGCGGTTGCGGGACGGCGGTGCGCCCGACGGCCTGGTCGAGTTCACCCCCGCCGGCTACCGGCTGGCCGTCGACCCGCAGGACGTCGACGTCCACCGCTTCGAACGGCTCACCGCGCAGGCCCGGGAGACGGCGGATCCGGCGGCCAAGCTGGCGCTGTTCGGCGACGCGCTCGCGCTGTGGCGTGGCCCGGCGTTCGACGGGCTCGCGGACCCGCCGCGCGCGGCCCGGCTGGCGGAGCTGCGCGCGGCCGCGACCGAGGACCGGATCGAGGCCGGGCTGGCCCTCGGCCACCACGAACGGCTCGTCGCGGAGCTGCGGGAGCTCACCCGCGAACACCCGCTGCGGGAACGGCTCGCGGCCCAGCTGATGCGCGCGCTGCACGGCGGCGGGCGGTCGGCCGAGGCCCTCGCCGTGTTCGCCGAGACCCGGGACCGGCTGGCCGACGAGCTGGGCGCGGACCCGTCGCCGGAGCTGGCGGACGCGCACGTCGCGGTCCTGCGGGCCGCCGCGCCCGCCCCGGCGCGCCGGGTTCCGGTGCCGCTCAGCGGGTTCGTCGAGCGCGCCGAACTCGACCGGCTGCGCACGACCCTGCGTTCCGCCCGGCTCGTCACGCTCACCGGGCCGGGCGGCGCGGGCAAGACCCGGCTCGCCGTCGAAGCCGCGTCACGCGAACCCGGCGAGGTGTGTTTCGTCGAACTGGCGACGACGACCGAAGTCCCGCAGGCCGTGCTCGCCGCGTTGGGCCTGCGCGAACAGGGCGTGCTGTCCTCGGCCGCGGCGGCCGGCCCGGCGGACCGGCTGGCCGCCGGCCTCGCCGACCGGCCGCTGCTGCTGGTCCTCGACAACTGCGAGCACGTCGTCGCCGAGGCCGCGCGGCTGGTCCGGCGGCTGCTCGGCGCGTGCCCCGGCCTGCGGGTGCTGGCCACCAGCCGGGAGGCCCTCGGCCTGACCGGCGAGACGCTGGTGCCGGTCGGGGCGCTGGCCGCCGGCGCCGCCGAGCGGCTCTTCGGTGACCGGGCGGCGGCCGTGGTCCCCGGCGTGGTCCTCGATCCCGCCACCGTGGCCCGGATCTGTGCCGCGCTCGACGGTCTGCCCCTGGCGATCGAACTCGCCGCCGCGCGGCTGCGGTCGCTGACCGCCGAAGACGTCGCCGCCCGCCTCGACGACCGCTTCCGGCTGCTGTCCCGCGGCGAGCGCACCGCCGAACCGCGGCACCGCACGCTGCGCGGCGTCGTCGAGTGGAGCTGGGACCTCCTGAAACCCGACGAGCAGCGGCTCGCCGGGCGGTTCGCGGTGTTCGCCGGCGGCGCGCGCCTCGACGCCGTCGAGCGCGTCTGCGCCGTCCCGGACGCCGACGGCCTGCTCACCGGGCTCGTCGAGAAGTCCCTCGTCGAGTACAGCGACGGCCGCTACCGGATGCTGGAGACGATCCGGGCGTTCTGCGCGGAGCAGGGCACCGGCGACCACGCGGCGCACGCGAAGTACTTCCTCGACCTCGCCTGCGCGGCCGAGCCGAAACTGCGCGGCGCGGACCAGCTCACGGTCCTGGCGGAGCTGACCGCCGAGCACGCCGACCTGCACGCGGCGCTGCGCTGGAGCGTCGCCGAGGCGCCGGACGTCGCGTTGCGGCTGGTCGCGGCCCTGACGTGGTACTGGTGGCTGCGCGGGCTGCGCGGTGAGGCCCGGCCGTTCGCGGACGCCGTGCTCGCCGCCGTCGGCCCCGAACCGCCGCCCGGGCTCGACGAGGAGTACGTCGTCTGCCTGATCCACGCGTCGGCCACCGACGTCGGGATCGAGCCGATCCTGCGCCGGCTCACGGGATCGCTGCGGTACCCGTACCTGTTCCTGCTGTGGGCGTTTTCCCCGCGCACCAAGGCATCCGACGGCGAACGCCTCGCCGCGCTGATCGGCCCGGACACCTGGTCACGGGCGTTCGCGCGGATCGGCGACGGCCTCGGCGCGCAGTACCGCGGCCGGATCGACGAGGCCGAAGCGCACTTTTCGGCGTCCCTGCAAGGGTTCCGCGACCTCGGCGACCGCTGGGGGCAGGCGAGCGCGCTGGAGAAGCTCGCGGAGTTCGCCGACTGGCGCGGCGACCACGCGCGGTTCCGCGAGCTGATGGACGAGTCCGTCCGGCTGGCCGGCGAACTGGGGGCGGGCGAGGACGCCGCCGACCTGCTGTGCCGCCGCGCGGACGGGATGCTGCGGGCCGGGGACACCGCGGCCGCGCGGGCCGACTACGAAGCCGCCGCCGAGCAGGCGCGGGCGGTCGGCACGACGTTGACGCTCGCCCGGGCCCGCGGCGGGCTCGGCGAGATCGCGCGGCACGCGGGCGACCTCGCCGCGGCCCGGCGCTGGTACGCCTCGGCCGTCGGCCTGGCCGTCGACCCGGTGACCGGCGGCGAGACGCGGATCGGGCTGTACACCGGCTTCGGCTGGACCGCCGCGGCCGAAGGGCACCTCGACGAGGCGACCGAGCTGCACCAGGAAGCCTTGGCGACGGCGTTGGAGCACGCGAACCTGCCGGGCGCGGCGCAGGCCGTCGAAGGCCTGGCCGGCGTGCTCGCCGCGCGGGCCGAGGACGAGCGGGCGGCGTTCCTGCTCGGCGTCGCCGTCGGGCTGCGCGGCACGGAGGTGACCGGAGACGCCGACGTCGCCGCAGTGGCCGGGGCTGTGCGGACCCGCATCGGCGGCGACGCCTACGTCAAGGCCTTCGAGCAAGGCCGGGAAATGCCGCCTGACCAGGCACTTCAGGACTTCGGTCAGCCGCGGTTCGCGCTCGGTTCGTGAGCGGTCAGCGGCCGCGCCCACGCTGCTGAGCATGACGGACAACCGAGAAATCCTGATCTCCGGCGCCAGCGTCGCCGGCCCCGCCCTCGCCTGGTGGCTGCACCACCACGGCTTCCGCCCGACGATCGTCGAGCGCGCCCCGAGCCTGCGTGAAGGCGGCTACAAGGTCGACATCCGCGGCACCGCCGTCGACGTCGTCCGCCGGATGGGCCTGCTGGAGCAGGTGCACGCGGTCGCCACCGACATGCGGGGCGCGGGGTTCGTGAACAAGCGCGGCAAGCAGGTCGCGAAGCTGGACGCCGACACGTTCGGCTTCCGCGACGGCGACGACACCGAGATCCTGCGCGGCGACCTGGCGAAGATCCTCTACGAGCACACCCGCGACGACGTCGAGTACGTCTTCGGCGACTGGGTCACCGGGCTCGACGAGCGCGCGGACGGCGTCCACGTCACCTTCGCCCACGGCGCGCCCCGCCGCTTCGACCTGGTCGTCGGCGCCGACGGCCTGCACTCCGGCGTCCGCGCGCTGGCGTTCGGCCCGGAGGAGCGGTTCCTGAAGCGGTTCGACGCCTACATCTCGATCTCGACCGTGCCCAACAGCTTCGACCTGGACCGCTGGGAACTGCTGCACTCGGCGGCGCCGGGCAAAATGGTCAACGTCTACAGCACGGCCCGCGCCGCCGACGCGAAGGCCGCGTTCTGGTTCAGCGGCACGGACCTGCCCTACGACCGGCGCGACGTCGGCGGCCAGAAGAACCTCGTCGCGGACCAGTTCGCCGGCCTCGGCTGGCAGGTCCCGGAGCTGCTGGAGTCGATGCGCGCGGCCGACGACTTCTACTTCGACCCGGTGTGCCAGATCCTGATGGACCGGGTGTCGGCCGGGCGCGTGACCCTCGTCGGCGACGCGGGCTACTGCCCGTCCCCGGCTTCGGGCCAGGGAACGAGCCTGGCCCTGGCGGGCGCGTACGTCCTGGCGGGCGAACTGGCGGCGGCCGCGGGCGACCACGAGGTGGCGTTCGAGCGGTACGAAACGCAGATGCGGCCGTACATCGAGAAGAACCAGGCCCTGGCGAAGTCCGCGCTGCGCGGCATCATCCCGCAGTCCCGCGCGTTCGCGTGGTTCAACACCCGGATGATCAAGCTGATGCCCTACATGCCGGGCCGCAACCGCATCCTGGAGCAGATCGCCGGCCCCATCCGCCAGGCCGCGAACGCACTTGTGCTGAAGGACTACGAGACAGCCGGCCGTGCGGCCGGATGAGTGCCGGGCCGCATCTGCGGTGCGCACACGCGAAGACCACGATGGGACCGGTACCCGGCCGCCATGGAGTTCGGCAAAGGCGACCGGGTGTGCTGGGACGCGAGCAACGAGAGTTCCGTCGGGTGAAGATCACCGACGATACTTACGCTGGCAAGCGAGACGCGAGGGCTTCGCCCGAGCAACCGCAGTACCTGGTGTGGGGTCGCCGCGAACACTCTGGCGCTGAAGGACTACGCGGTCGCGGCCTGACTTCAGAGTGCCGCGCGGACCTGCTCGCCGACCTCCTCCAGCTCCGCCCGTTCCCGCACCCGCCAGTCCGCGCTCAGCACGAAGCCGTCGTCCGCGTGGCGGGGGATGACGTGCAGGTGGACGTGGGGGATCTCCTGGCCCGCGGCGGTGCCGTCGGCCAGGAACAGGTTGATCCCCTCGGTCCGGATCTCCGTGCGGCGCAACGCGGCCGCGAGCGTCTGCGCGATCGTGAACATCCGGGCCCCCGCCGCCGCGGGGAGGTCGGCCAGGCCTTCGTGGTGGGCCCGGGGGAGCACCAGCAGGTGGCCCGTCGACACCGGGCGCAGGTCGACGACGGCGATGAACTCGTCGTCCTCGTGCACGAGGGTCGCCGGGGCTTGCCCGGTGGCGATCGCGCAGAAGATGCACTTGCCGCCGGGCGTGGTCGCGGGGAGGTGGGGAGGCTTGGCCATGCCGCCGACCGTAGCGGGAAGATCAGCCCGCTGTCAGGTGCGCGTCCGCCCAGTCCGCGAAGGACGTCAGCGGGATGCCGAGGGCCCGCGCGAACTCCGGGCGCGCGGGGTGGCCGATCTCGTTCGTCCACTCGTGCCGCACGGTGAACGCGGGCGCGCCGGCCGCCACGGCTTCCGCCGAGGTCATGTCGGGCGCCGTGATCTCCACGCCGTGGACGCGGGAAAGCACCTCCGCGACGCCCGCCATCGTCCGGCGCTCACTGGCGAGTTCCAGCTCGACGCCGTCGAAGCGCGGCGGGTCGGCGAACGCCGCCGCGGCCGCGGCACCGATGTCGGCGACGGCGACGAGCGAAAGTTCGGTGTCCGGCTTGATGGTCGTCACCAGCCCGCCGCCGACGCCGTGGGGGAGCAGGAACGACGGCGGCAGGAAGTTCTCCATGAAGAACCCGGGCTTGAGCAACGTCCAGTGCGCGAAACCGGCTTCGCGGACGCGGTCCTGGATCGCGGTCTTCGTCTCCAGGTAGTGCTCCATCGACTTCCAGCGGCCCTCGGCCCAGCCCGGCGCCGAGCGGTGCTGCCCGGCCCCGGAGACCGACGCGTGCACGAACTGCGCCACGCCCGCGTCCCGGGCGGCGTCGATCAGGTTGCGGGCCTGGACCCACTCGGAGTCGCCGTCGAGGTCGGTCAGGTCGGGCAGCTGCACGGAGAACACGCCCCGCACGCCCTTGAGCGCCGGGCCGAGTGAAGCGGGGTCGTAGAGGTCGCCGGTGACGAGCTCGGCGCCGAGCGCCTGGATCGCTCCGGCCCGTTCGGTACCGGGATCGCGGACGAGCGCGCGGACGTCGGTGCCCGCGGCGAGCAGCGCGCGGGCGGTGGCGCCACCCTGCTTGCCGGTGGCGCCGGTGACGAGGACGGGGGACATGGGAGCTCCTTCGGACGGCTAAGTGGCGGGGCCCGCCACTTCGTCTCCGCTACGATAGCCATCAAGTGGCGGCCCCCGCCACTTAAACTTCCGGAGGTCTTCGTGCGGCGGTCCGACGCTCAGCGCAACTACGCGCTGATCCTCGCCGTCGCCGAGCGAGAGGTCGCCGAGCACGGCGCGGAGGCGTCCCTCGAGCAGATCGCCCGCACGGCCGGCGTCGGCTCGGCCACCGTGCGCCGGCACTTCCCGAGCCGGCGCGCCCTGCTGGACGCCGTGTTCCGCGAACGCGTCGACGCGCTGGACGGCCGGGCCCGCGCCCTCGCCGACGCCGCGGACCCGCGGGCCGCGCTGCTCGACTGGCTCACGGCGTTGACGGAGTACGCCGCCTCCGCGCGGGGCATGGCCGCGGCGCTGATCCCGGACGAGGATTCCGGCGGCGACCACGTCTGCGGCCGCCTCACCGACGCCGGCGAACCGGTGCTGCGCCGCGCGATCGAGGCGGGTGCGGTGCCGGCCGGGGTGACGTCGGCGGACCTGGTCGCGGTGGTCACGGGCATCGTGCTGGCGACCGAGCACGGCCGTGACCCGGCGGGGGAAGCGGTGCGGTTGCTGGGGTTGGCGGTGCGGGGGATCAGCCCGTCATGAGAAGTCGTAGGCCGCGGTCAGCCAGCCGCGGACCTCGTCGTCCACATCGGACACTTCTCGCAGGCTCACCCGGTGCCCGACCCGCGGCCCGGCGGTGCCCCAAGCCGGGCGGATCCGGGCCGTCTCGACCGGGCTCGGCAGGAACAGGTACAGCAGGACGTCGCGCGAGCGCGGCCGCACCTCGGCGAGCTTGCGCTCCCGCTTGAGGAACACACCGATCTTGACGGCGTCCTCGTGGAAGCCGCCGAGGGTGCGCAGGTGGGCGGCGATCGCGTCGTACACCGCGCGCTGCGCCGGGGAACGCGCGGCGAACGTCTCGTCGACCGTGCAGCCCGGCACGCACGTGTGCCCCTGACCGGCGCGCGCGAACTCGCGGTCGCACTGCGGGCACGTCCAGCGGGTCGGCACGCCGTCCAGGATGGCACTCACCGCGCGCCGGGACGAGTTCATGACGCGTTGCGCTGGTGCGCTGACCCGCCGGCCAGGTACCGCTGGACCGTCGGCGCGATCTCTTCGACGAGGTCTTCCTGGGTCAGCGCGACCACCGGCGGCAGGCGCAGGACGTACCGGGTCAGCGCCAGGCCGAACAGCTGGGTGACGACCAGACCGGCGCGGCGGGGCGCGTCGGCCGGGTCGCCGAAGCGCAGCACCGCCGGGGTCACCTGGCCGGCGAACACCTCCCGGATCTTCTCGACCACGGCGTCGTCGGCCACCGCCGACCGCAGCAGCGTCAGCAGGATCTCGTCGGTCGGCGGCTGCTCCCAGAGTGCGAGGAACTGCCGCGTCAGCAGCTCGCCGACGGTGTCCGGGTCGGCTTCGGCGAGGTCCGGCAGGTCCAGCTCGACGTCCACCGCCGCCGCGAACAGGCCGTCCTTGCTGCCGTAGTAGCGCATCACCATCGACGGGTCGATGTCCGCGTCGGCGGCGATCGAGCGGATGGTCGCGCGGCGGAAGCCGTCGGCGGCGAACCGGCGGCGCGCGGCGTCGAGGATGGCCGCGCGGGTGGCGTCCGACCGGCGGGGAGAGGGCTCGTCAACCATGCCAACAAGTGTAGGCCAACACTTGTTGACAAGCTAGCCCGGCGGTGCTTACGTGGATGCCAACAGTTGTTGGCAAACTTTGAGGAGATCGCCGTGAACCTGCCGAGCCGTACCGATGTGGTCATCGCCGGAGCCGGCCCCGCCGGCCTCGCCGCCGCGATCGCGCTGGCCGAGGCCGGCGTCGACCACGTGCTGCTGGATCGCCAGGCCGAGGGCGCGAACACGTCCCGGGCCTGCGTGATCCACGCGCGGACGCTGGAAGTGCTCGCCGAACTGGGTGTCACCGAACGGCTGAAGGAGCTGGGCGTCGTGGTCCCGACGTTCACGGTCCGCGACGGCGCCGCGGTGCTCGCGCGGGTGCCGTTCGGCGGGCTGCCGACGGCGTACCCGTACACGCTGATGGTGCCGCAGGACGTGACCGAAGCGGTGCTGCTGGCGCGGCTGCGCGAGGCCGGCGGCGACGTCCATCGGCCGTACGAGGTCACCGCGGTCGCGGGCGACGACACCGGCGTCGCGGTCACGGCCGGGACCCACACGATCCGGGCGCGGTACGTCATCGGCGCCGACGGCATGCACAGCGTGGTGCGCGAGCAGGCCGGGATCGGGTTCAGCGGCGCCAGCTACCCCGAGTCGTTCGTGCTCGCCGACGTCCGGATGAGCTGGCCCCTGGCCCGTGAGGAGGTCAGCCTGCACCTGTCACCGGAAGGGGTGACGGTGGTCGCCCCGCTGCCCGGCGCCGCCGACCACTACCGGGTGGTCGCGACCGTCGCCTCCGCTGTCGAGAAGCCGGGCATCGAGGACATCCAGTCCATTGTGGACAAGCGCGGCCCGGAGGGGGCGCGGTCGCGGGTGACCGAGGTGCTGTGGAGCTCGCGGTTCCGGGTGCACCACCGGGTGGCCGACCACTACCGCGCGGGCCGCATCCTGCTGGCCGGCGACGCGGCCCACGTGCACAGCCCCGCCGGCGGCCAGGGCATGAACACGGGCATCCAGGACGCCGTGGCGCTGGGCGGTCTGCTGGCCCGGGTGCTCGCCGGCGAGCCGGACGCGCTCCTGGACACCTACGAGCGGACCCGCCGCCCGGTCGCCACCGGAGTGGTCGCGTTCACGGACCGCATGACCCGCATGGCCACGCTCCGCCCCCGCCCGGCGCGCCTGCTGCGCAACACGGTGCTCAAGCTGGCCTTCGGCCTCCCACCGGTCCGCACGAAGATGGCGTACCAGCTGGCAGAGCTGGCCGCCCGCTGACCTTCCCGGCCCCCGATGCCCAGGCAATCACGCGAGATGCTTCGCCAGACACGCGAGTTCCGCCGGGAGTCACGCGAGTTCCGGCTTCAATCACGCGAGACCCGTCCCAAGTCACGCGATGCCCCGCCGGTCACGTGGGATCCGCCGGGAATCACGCGAGTGTCGGCTTCAGTCTCGCGAGGTTCGTCCCGAGTCACGCGCGATCCGGCTCAGCGGGTCGGGGGAACGATCCCGTACTCGTGGATCTTCCGGTAAATCGTCGCCCTCGAAATTCCGAGGAGCTTGGCCGCGCGGACCTTGTTGCCGTCCGCGTCCTCCAGGCAGCGGACGATCGCGTCGCGCTCTATCGACTCGAAGCGGTTCAACGGCCTGCGCGTCACCGCGTGGAACTCGGCCGGGAGGTCGCCCGGGCGGATGGTGCCCGCTCGGCGGCGCTGGGCCACCGTGCGCAGCACCTGGTACAGCTGGCCCGTGTTGCCCGGCCACTCCGCCCGCATCAGCAGATGGAGTGCCGCCGCTGAGCAGGTGAGGCGGCCGCCGTAACCCAGTTTGCTCAGGACCAGCGGGACCAGCTCCGCCAGGTCCTCGACGTGGTGGCGCAGCGGGGGCACGCGCACCGTGCGCGGGAAGAACTTCAGCAGCTCCGCGAGCGCCGGCTTGGTCTCGGCACCCGGTGCGAGCGTCGCCACCACCCACGGGGCGTCGTCGCGTTCGCGCAGTTCGCGCAGGGTGCCCGCCAACGCCGTCGCGGCGGAGACCGACAGGCGGTCGGCGTGGCAGATCACCAGCGTGCGGATCGGCGTCTGGGCGTGCTCGCTCAGCAACGCGGCCGTCCAGTCCGGGCCGGTCGCGACCGCCGCGTCCACCGTGAGCAGCCGGGCCGCCGGGTGGTGGCGCTGGTGCAGGCCCTTGGCCAGCGTCAGCTTGCCCGTGCCGGGCTCGCCCTCCAGGGCGACCCACTCGCCGCGCTCGTGGCCCGCGTCGAGTTCGTGGCCGCAGCGCAGCCACAACGGCGCCGAGCCGACGACGCCCGGCAGGTACATCGGCAGCATCGGGATCGACGCGGCGAGCGTCTCCTCGGCCTCGATCAGCTTCACCGACAGCACGCCGCCCGCGGTGTCGGTCTCGCGCTGGCCCGGCACGCGGCGGCAGTACACGCGCACGCGCAGGCCGCTCGACAGCGCGAGCATCGCCGACGTCCGCTGGCCGTCGGCGAGCGCCTCGGTGGCGTAGCCCAGCAGCAGCGACTGGTCGGCCGGGTCGAGCAGCTGGCGCGCCCGGTCGTTCATCATCACGATGTCCTCGTTGAACGCCAGCACGATGCCGGTCCAGCGGCGGCACGTCTGCAGGTAGGCCTGGAAGAGGATCATCTCGCGCAGGTCGCTGTGGCGCAGCAGGGCCTGGCGGATCTGCTCGGCGGTCGAGCGGGCCAGCGCGATGAGCAGGCCGCCCGCGTCCTTGTACCAGCAGGTCAGGTCGACGGCGCCGATCTTCTTGCCGGAGATCGGGTGGTGGATCGGGACGCCGGCGCAGGCGAGGTTCTCGAGGTGCTCGGCGTAGTGCTCGTGGCCGAACACGGTGGTCGCGCGGCCGTCCTCCAAGGCGGTGCCGATGCCGTTGGTGCCGACGGACTGCTCGCCGTAGCTGAACCCGGGCACCAGCTCGACGCGCTCCAGGTGCCGGCGCAGGTCGGCGTCGCCGGTCCGCTGCGTGAGGACGACGCCGCTGGCGTCGGTGAGGATCAGGCTGATGGGCTGCCCGTCGAACTGCTCGGTGAGCTTGCCCAGGACGGGCTCGGCGCCGCGCATCAGGGGGATGTCGAGGTTCTGGTCCCCGAGGTAGAGGGGGTCGATCCGGTCGGCTTCGACCTGGAACTCCCGTGACCGGCGCCAGGACGCGAGGATCGTCTGCCGGACGGTGCCGGCCGGGACCTGTTCGGCGGTGAGGAACCGCACCCGCGTCCGGGCGAGCTCGTCGTCGGCGAGCAGCATGCCGGGCACCTTGTCGTCCACGTGACCTCCTGAATCCCGCGGCCCCGTGGGTGCGGGCACACCCATGTGCCGCCCGTCCAGCCTAAGCGCGTTAGGCCTTTCACGGTGTCTCAAATTGAGACGCTCCGGTCTCCCCGGCGGCGGTGCGATGAGGGGGCCGGGGACTTCGTGTCCGCCCATCCACCAGGAGGTGTGCCAGTGGCCGCCGATTCCGGGGAGACCTACAACCCGTGGACGATCGTGAACCTGGTTTTCACGCATCTGGCCGAACAGGGCCTGCACCCCGTGTTCGGCGGTGAGGGCCACCCCGGCGATCCGGCGGCGGCCCTGCTGCGCGCGCTCGGCATCACGCCGACCGTCGAGGGAGACGCGCGCGTGCGGAACGGTGTCCAGACCGAGCTCGCCGAACTGCGCGCCCGGATGTTCAGCGAGCGTGAAGCGCCCTGAGCAGCGGTTCTGTCTCAGATTGAGACCCGCGTCACGACGGGGCGCCCCTTGAATGGTGAACGCAGGACGTGCGCCCCGACACCCGGCCGGGAAGGGAGCCGCTCGGCCGCCGTAGGCAGGAGCCACGGATAAGGAGTGATCTATGAGCCGCCAGAGTGTGGCGAAAGCCCACCAAAAGATCCAGGAACTGTCGTGGGAACCGGCGTACCACACCCCGGTTTCGCACTACGGGACCGACTACACCTTCCAGAAGGCCAAGAAGAAGGACCCGCTGAAGCAGGTCCTCCGTTCGTACTTCCCGATGCAGGAAGAAAAGGACCACCGGGTCTACGGTGCCGAAGACGGCGCGATCCGCGGCAACATGTTCCGCCAGGTGCAGGAACGCTGGCTGGAATGGCAGAAGCTGTTCCTGAGCATCATCCCGCTGCCGGAGATCTCCGCGGCGCGGGCGATGCCGCTGCTGTTCCGCACGGTTCCGAACCCGGAACTGCACAACGGCCAGGCGATCCAGATGATCGACGAGGTCCGGCACTCGACGATCCAGCAGAACCTCAAGCGCCTGTACATGCAGAACTACATCGACCCGGCGGGCTTCAACTCGAGCCTGCGCAACTTCCAGAACGACTACTGCGGCACCATCGGCCGTCAGTTCGCCGAAGGCTTCATCACCGGTGACGCGATCACCGCGGCCAGCATCTACCTCACCATCGTGGCGGAGACGGCGTTCACCAACACGCTGTTCGTCGCGATGCCGGCCGAGGCCGCCGCCAACGGGGACTACCTGCTGCCGACGGTGTTCCACTCGGTGCAGTCGGACGAGTCCCGGCACATCAGCAACGGGTACGCGACGCTGCTGATGGCGTTGTCGGACGAGAACAACCACCAGCTGCTCGAGCGCGACCTGCGGTACGCGTGGTGGAACAACCACGCCGTGGTCGACGCCGCGATCGGCACGTTCATCGAGTACGGCACGAAGGACCGCCGCAAGGACCGGGAAAGCTACGCGGAGATGTGGCGTCGGTGGATCTACGACGACTACTACCGCAGCTACCTCGTCCCGCTCGAGAAGTACGGGCTGGTCATCCCGCACGACCTCATCGAGGAGGCGTGGAACCGGATCTGGAACAAGGGCTACGTCCACGAGGTCGCGCAGTTCTTCGCCACCGGGTGGCTCGCCAACTACTGGCGCATCGACCCGATGACCGACGAAGACTTCGAGTGGTTCGAGTACAAGTACCCCGGGTGGTACGACAAGTACGGCGCGTGGTGGGAGAACTACAGTCGGCTCGCGACGCCGAACGGGCACCACCCGATCGTCGCCGAGGACGTCAACTACGTTTACCCGCACCGCTGCTGGACGTGCATGGTGCCGTGCCTCATCCGCGAGGACATGGTCACGGACAAGGTCGACGGCCAGCACCGCACCTACTGCTCGGAGACGTGCCGCTGGACCGACGCCGAGGCGTTCCGGCCCACCTACCAGGGCCGCAACACCCCGAACATGGGCAAGCTGGTCGGCGCACGCGAGTGGGAGACGCTCTACCACGGCTGGAACTGGGCCGACGTCGTCACCGACATGGGCTTCGTGCGCGACGACGGCAAGACCATGGTCGCGCAGCCGCACCTCGACCTCGACCCCAAGAAGATGTGGACGCTCGACCACCTGCGCCGGATGCCCGAGGTGCAGTCGCCGAACGTGCTGCTGAACCAGATGTCCGACGAGGAACGGGCCGCGTTCCAGGCCGACTACAACCGCCAGGGCCCGGCCGGGCGCCCGGCGCCGCAGAAGGCCTGACGCGCCACGGGTCGTGAGTGGGTAACAGTGTTCTAACACTGTTACCCACTCACGACCCCCGACTCAGGGACGGGGCTGGCATGGCAGAGAAACACCGCGTGCGGTTCGAGCCCGTCGGGATCGAGATCGACGTCGCCGAGGAGCAGACGATCCTGCGCGCCGCCGCCGAGCAGGGCGTGATGCTCATGCACGGCTGCAAGGAAGGGCAGTGCGCGGCCTGCAAGTCGTTCATCCTCGACGGCGAGGACGTCGAACACGACAAGTACTCGACCTTCGCGTTGCCCGACTACGAAAAGGAGGAAGGGTTCACCCTGCTGTGCCGGGCCCACGCCTATGAGGACCTCACGATCGAGCTGCTCAACTACGACGAGGAGATGATCCAGTCGGGGCTGCCGATCCAGGAGGCGGAGGTCGAGGTGGTGTCGAACGACAACGTCACCCACGACCTGCGCCACCTCGTCGTCAAGCTGACGGATCCGGAGCAGCCGCTGAAGTTCTTCCCGGGCCAGTACATGGACTTCGCGATCCCGGACAGCGAGGAGTCGCGGTCGTTCTCGATGGCCAACACCTCGGCGCGCGACGGGCTGCTCGAGTTCGTCGTCAAGATCTACCCCGACGGGCTGTTCTCCACGTTCCTGGACACCCGGGTCGCGGTCGGGGACCGGCTGCGGATCACCGGCCCGTTCGGGGTGTTCACGTTGCGGGACAACCCGAGCGCGGATCTGGTCTTCGTCGGCGGCGGGGCCGGGATGGCGCCGATCCTGTCGTTGCTGCGGACCATGGCCGAACGCGGTATCGAGCGGAAGGCGACCTACTTCTACGGCGCGCGCCGCCGGCAGGACCTCTGCTTCGACGCCGAACTGCGGGAGCTGCAGGAGAAACTCCCGAACTTCCGGTACGTGCCGGCGCTTTCGGAGCCGGGTGACGACGACTGGGACGGCGAAACCGGCTTCGTCACCGACGTCCTGCGCGCGGCCGGACTCGACCTGAAGGGCGCCGACGCCTACGTCTGCGGCCCGCCGCCGATGGTCGAAGCCGCGCTGGAACTGCTGCCCGCGCTCGGCGTCGCCGACAAGCGCGTCTTCTACGACAAGTTCACCACCACGGGCGAATCCGACGCCTGACACCCGAGGACGGATCCCATGACAGCCACTTCCGAACGCAGTGTGCCGAAGCCGACGTTCACCGACGCCGAAGCGGGCGCCAAGGTCTTCCCGGACTCCAGCGCCCGCCAGTACAACTACTTCACCCCGGCCAAGCGCAAGCAGAGCCACTACGAAGACGTCACCGTCGAGGTCCAGCCCGACCCGCGGCACTACCTCTCGCAGGGCTGGCTCTACGCCTTCGCCGACGGCAAGGCCGGCTACCCGCTGGAGTGGACCGCGATGAAGGCGTGGGGGTCCGACCGGCCGGTCCCCGAGCGCAGCCCCGGCTCCGGCGGCAAGGGCTACGACTGGCCCGCCCACGGCTGGCACGAGTTCCGCGACCCCAACGAGGAGTGGGAGCTCACCCTCTACCGGTACAACGCGAACGTCGTGCGCCAGCTCAACCAGAACATCGACGCGGCCCGCCAGGCCAAGGCGTTCGAGCAGTGGAACCCCAACTGGGTCGACTTCGTCGCCAAGCACGTCGGCGCGTGGATGCACGTCGACCACGGCCTCGGCCTGTACCTCTACGCCAACGCCAACCGCCGCGCCCCGACGAACATGCACAACAACGCGATCTCGGTGAACAGCATGCACCGGATCCGCGCGGCGCAGGACCTGGCGCTGTACACGCTGACGCTCACCGAAGAGGTCCCCGGCTTCGACGGCGGCGCGCACCTGACGACGTGGAACGAGGACCCGGCCTGGCAGGGCGTGCGGGAGACCGCCGAGCAACTGACCGGGATCTGGGACTGGTGCGAGGCGATCTTCGCCTCGAACATCGTCTTCGAGCCGCTCGTCGGCGAGCTGTTCCGCAGCAACCTGGTGCAGCAGGCCGCGCCGGCGAACGGCGACTTCGTCACCCCGACGCTGATCGGGGCGGAGGAGTTCGACTTCTCCGAGCGCGATCTCCGGTACAGCAAGGCGATGTTCGACCTGCTGATCAACGACAAGGAGTTCGGCGACCAGAACAAGGCGCTGGCGCAGAAGTGGCTCGAGGACTGGGTCCCGCGGTGCATCTCCGCCGCGCGCGCCCTGCAGCCGTTGTGGTCGCAGCCCGACGCCAAGCCGATCCGGTTCGAGGACGGCCTCGACCGCGTCAAGAGCCGGTTCGCCGGCATCCTGTCCGATTTGGGTCTCAAAGCACCGGAGGAGCTGGGCCAGTGACCGTCTTCAAAACCTCGGAAAGCCCGTACAAGGTCAACAACACGGCCTCGAACATGTGCGGCTTCACCCTGATGAACAACCAGGTCGGCGCGATCATCGCGGAAGTCATGTCCGCCAAGGACAACGTGACCGTGACGCCGCTGCCGTCGATGATCCGCGTCGACGCGAAGGGCCGGACCGACCTGGTCTACGCCGAGGTCGACGAGGCCGCCGGCGAGGAAGAGGGCTGGTTCAACGCGGCCGAGTTCGAGGAGAGCATGTCCACCCACTACGGGCGGATGATCCACGAGGACGACCGCACGATCATGTTCGCCAACCCCGAGGACGCGGCCGAGTACCTCGACTTCGACCTCAAAGTGATCAACAAGTAGTTCGCACCAAGCAGCGAAGCACTCGATCCGCTCAGGAGGGTCACCCGTGTACGAAAAAGATGGCGAAAAGTATTTCGTAGTTGACGCCCACACCCATTTCTGGGACGCCAGCCCGGACAACTGGGTCAAGGGGCAGGAGGAATACGCCAAGGGGTGGATCGAGTGCTTCCACGCCTACCAGGGCCTCGGCCCGAAGGAGACGCACTGGCCGATCGACCGCTTCCAGAAGTACTCGGAAGAGCTGATGATGCACGACCTGTTCGAGGTCGGGCACGTCGACACGGCCATCTTCCAGCCGACGAACCTGCGGCAGTGGTACAAGAACGGCTTCAACACCACCGAGGCCGACGGCGCGATGGCCGAACGGCACCCGGGTCAGTTCCTGGTGAACACGACCTTCGACCCGCGTGAAGGCGACGAGGGCATGAAGGCGTTCGAGGAACGCGTCAAGCGCTACGGCTGCAAGGGCGTCAAGCTCTACACGGCCGAGTGGCGCGGGGACTCCCGCGGCTGGAGCCTGAAGGACCCGGAAGCGGCGAAGTACCTCGAGAAGTGCGAGGAGCTGGGCGTCAAGAACGTCCACATCCACAAGGGCCCGACGATCTGGCCGCTCGACAAGGACGCCTTCGACGTGTCCGATGTGGACCACGTGGCGACCAACTTCCAGGGCCTCAACTTCATCGTCGAGCACGTCGGCCTGCCGCGCATCGAGGACTTCTGCTTCATGGCCACCCAGGAGCGCAACGTCTACGCGGGGCTCGCCGTCGTCATCGGCGGCCTGATGCACGCCCGGCCGAAGTTCTTCGCGAAGGTCATGGGCGAGCTGATGTTCTGGATCGGCGAGGACAAGCTGATCTTCGGCGCGGACTACGCCATCTGGGAACCCAAGTGGCAGGTCGAGGGCTTCGTCGACTGGAACATGCCGGGCGACGAGGAACTGTCGGACTTCGCGCCGCTGACGGTCGACCAGAAGCGGAAGATCCTCGGCCTGAACGCGGCCCGGCTGTACGGCATCGACGTGCCGGAGGAACTGCGGATCAAGGACCCGGAGAACGTCGAGCCCGTCGGTGTGCCGAACTCATGACGGCACTGGACGAACGAGGTGTGCGGGCCGGCCACGCCGAGGTGTGGTCGGCCCTGGGCACCGTCCGGGATCCCGAACTGGACGAACCCCTCACCGACCTGGGTTTCGTGGCCCGTTGTGAGGTGAGCGCGGCGGGCCACGCCGTCATCCGGCTGCGGCTGCCGACCTACTTCTGCGCGCCCAACTTCGCGTTCCTGATGGTCGCGGACGCCTACGACGCCGTCGCCGGGGTGCCGGGCCTGACCGGGCTCGACATCCGGCTCGACGACCACTTCGCCTCCGACGTCATCAACCGCGGGGTGGCGGCGCGGCAGGGGTTCGTCGCGTCGTTCGAGGGCGAGGCCGTCGACGAGCTCGACACGCTGCGCTACGACTTCGTGCGCAAGGCCGTGCTGGCCGGTACCGACCGGGTCTGCCGGACCCTGTCGGGCACCGGGCTGGACCCGGCGGAGCTGACGCTCGGCGAGGTCCCGCCCGGACCGGACCTCGACCGGCTGCGGGCCCGCCGCCGCGAGCTCGGCCTGCCCGCCGGCGACGGCGACCCGTTGCTGCTCGACCCGGCGACCGGCCGGCGGGTCGAGCCGGGCGACGCCAAGCGGCACCTGGCCTTCGCCCGGTTGACCCGCACGAGCATGGAGGCCAACTCCGGCGTCTGCCGGGGCATGCTGCGTGCCCGGTATTCGCTGACCGCAGAAGAGGAGGGCACGGGATGAAGGCCGTGCGGCTGCAGAAGTACCACCAGCAACCGGTGATCGAAGAGGTGCCGGAGCCGCGCGCCACCGGGCCCTTCGACGTCGTGGTGAAGATCGGCGGCGCCGGCGTGTGCCGCACCGACCTGCACATCATCGAAGAGCAGTGGCGGGACAAGTCGGGCGTCACGCTGCCCTACACGATCGGCCACGAAAACGCGGGCTGGGTCCACGAAGTCGGCCCCGCGGTGACGAACGTCGAAGTCGGCGACACGGTCATCCTGCACCCGACGCCGACGTGCGGGCTCTGCCACGCCTGCCGCGCGGGCGACGACATGCACTGTCCGAACGGGAGCTTCCCGGGCATCGACAGCGACGGCGGCATGGCCGAGTACCTGCTGACGTCGGCGCGGGCGTGCATCAAGCTCGACCCCGCGACCCAACCGGAGGACGTCGCCGCACTGGCCGACGCGGGCATCACCGCCTACCACGCGGTGCGCAAGGCCGTCCCGCTGCTGTACCCGGGCACCACCTGCGTCGTCAACGGCGCCGGCGGCCTCGGGCACATCGGCATCCAGTCGCTGAAGGCGCTGACCGCGACCCGGGTGGTCGTGGTCGACCGCAACGCCGACGCGCTGAAGCTGGCGGCCGATCTGGGCGCCGACGAGACCGTGCTGGGCGACGGCAAGCAGGTCGACGCCGTGCTCGACCTGACCGGCGGCAACGGCGCGGAGGTCGTGCTCGACTTCGTCGCCGAGCAGGGCGCCCAGCAGGACGCGTTCGCGATGACCCGGCGCGCCGGGTCGCACTTCGTCATCGGCTACGGCAGCAACATCGACATCCCGACCATCGACATCATCTCCACCGAGCGCAGCGTCATCGGCAACCTGGTCGGCACGTACAACGACCTGGTGGAGCTGATGGTCCTCGCGCAGGCCGGGAAGGTCACCCTCCACACCAAGAAGTACCCGCTGGACGCGGCTCTCGACGCACTGGCCGACCTCGATGCCGGACGCGTGCGCGGTCGGGCCATCCTCACACCCTAGGAGCAGGAACATGGCGAAGGAACTTCGGTTCGGCTCGGACGCCCGCGACCTGCTTCTCGCGGGCGTCGACAAGCTGGCGGAAGCGGTCAAGTCCACCCTCGGTCCCAAGGGCCGCAACGTGATCATCGAGAAGATCACCGGTTCGCCGGTGGTCACCAACGACGGCGTCACCATCGCCCGCGAGATCCACCTGAAGAACCAGTTCGAGAACATGGGCGCGCAGCTGGTCAAGGAAGCGGCGATCAAGACCAACGACGTCGTCGGCGACGGCACCACCACGGCGACCGTGCTCGCCCAGGCCATCGTCCACGAAGGCATGCGGGCGATCACCGCCGGCGGCAACCCGGTGCTCGTCAAGCGCGGCATCGACCACGCCGTCGGGCTCTTGGTGGCCTACCTGGAGAAGCAGGCGCACCCGGTGGTGTCCGAAGCGGACTACGCGCGGGTCGCGGCGATCTCCGCCAACGACGACGACACGGTCGGCGCCGTCATCGCGAAGGCCCTGCACACCGTCGGCGACGGCGGCGTGGTGACGGTCGAAGAGTCGCCGATGATCGGGATGAGCGTCGACTTCGTCGAGGGCTTCGAGTTCGACAACGGCTACCTCTCGCCGTACCTGGTCACCGACCCGGGCCGGCTGGAAGCGGTGCTCGACGACCCGTACATCCTGATGTCGGCGGAGAAGATCACCAAGGTGCAGCAGCTGATGCCGTTGCTGGACAAGGTGATGCGGGCCCCGCGGCCGCTGGTGATCATCGCCGAGTCGATCGAGGGCACGGCGCTGTCCATGCTGGTGCACAACCACGTGAACGGCACGTTCCAGTCGGTGGCCGTGCGCGCGCCCGGCTTCGGCGACCGGCGGCTGCACAAGCTGGAGGACCTCGCCGCGATCGTCGGCGGCGCGGTGCTCTCGCGGACGTCCGGCTTCAGCATGGAGACGATGACGCTGGAGCACCTCGGCCGGGCCAAGCAGGTCCGGGTCACCGCGAACAACACCACGATCGTCGGCGGCGGCGGTACCTCCGACGCCGTCGAGTTCCGGGTCGGGCAGCTGCGGGCGGAGCTGGAGCGCGCGCAGTTCGGCATCGACGAGGACGTGCTGACCGAGCGGATCGGCGCGCTGACCGGCAAGGTCGCGGTCGTGCGCGTCGGGGCGGCCACCCCGGCCGAGCTGAAGGAACTGCAGCACCGGGTCGAGGACGCGCTGTCCGCGACGCGGGCGGCGATGGCCGAGGGCATCGTGGCCGGCGGGGGAGCGGCGCTCCTGCACGCCGAGAAGGCCCTGGAAGGCTTGGGGCTGGAAGGCGACCAGGCGATCGGGGTGGAGATCGTCCGGCGAGCGCTGGCGGAACCGGCGTTCCTCATCGCCCACAACGCCGGGCACCCGGCGCACGAGATCGTCGCGCGCACGCGGGAGCTCGGCTCGGACGAGGGTTTCGACGCCCTGAACGACCAGTTCGGCGACATGATCGCCCTGGGCGTCGTCGACCCGCTGCGGGTGTGCCGCTCGGCGATCCAGAACGGCGCTTCGGTGGCCGGGCTGCTGCTGACGACGAACTCGCTGATCGCCGAGGAGCAGACGCCGTGGGGTGGTAGCGCGGCGCTGATGACCGAGTTCGGCCCGCTGGACGAGGGCCTGCACCAGCCCTCGCCCGACGCGAGCACGCCGCAGTCCCTCGGGATGGGCCCCTCCGTCGGCTGATCTCGGGCCTGCGGAGTGTCGGGGGTCTCCCCGTCGGTGTCCTGAGCACCGGCGGGGGACCTTCGCGTCGTGCAGGGTGCGCCCGGTGCTGTCACCCTGGTGATCATGACGCACTACACGCTCGTCCAGACCCTCGCGACGGTCCAGGAGTTCGAGGCGAAGGGCTTCCTCGGCACGGTGGGCAAGATCGCCGCGGCGACGGTCATCTTCTTCATCGTGATCGGCCTGATCGTGGGGCTGCTGCTGGGGTTCTTCATCGGCCGCTCGGTGGGCCGCAGGCAGGGCCCGCGGTGAGCGCTACCGGACCAGGCCGTGCCGCGCGAGTTCGTGGCCGGCCAGGACCGCGATGACCTCCTTGTCGCGGGCGCGCCAGCCCGTGGCGATCTCGCCGGACTTCGCGAGGCGGCGCAGGGGCTGCGTGGTCAGCGCCCGCAGGGCCAGCAGGTCCAGGCCCTCGTCGCCGAGCGCGCGCAGCTGGGCGGCCGCGGAGGCGCGGCGGGCGAAGTGCCAGCGCATCGGGAGCCACGTCGCGAGCAGCGTCAGCACCGGCAGCGCGATGATGATCGCCGCCATCCACCACGCCAGGTTCTCGACGGCTTCGATCTGCCAGCGGCCGGCGTCGGCGAACTGGGTGCCGACGTTCGAACCGCCGTGCAGCGCCTTCGCGAGCGCATCGCCGATGAGCGGGATCCCGTCGGCGGAGTTCGCGGCCGAGTCGAACGTCCCGGTCAGCCCGGTGCCGGCGCTCACGAGCCCGTCGCCCGGCGCCCGCAGCTTCATGACCTCGTCGTACACCGTCGTTCCCAGCCACACCGCGAGGACGACGAGCAGCAACGCCAGCAGGTCGCTGACGAGCTGGGCGGTACGGCGGATCGGCCGTTCGGCGTAGAGCTGCATCGGGGACGCCTTTCGCGGTGGGGGAGCGCGGCCACGGCAACGTACCCGCGCACCCCCGGAGCGAACCGCAGGCCTAGCGTCGGACGACCTCCGCCAGCCCGGTCAACGCCTGTGGCAACGGCTCCCGGTGCAGCACGCCGAGCCGTTGCGTCGCCCGGGTGAGCGCGACGTAGAGGTCGGCCGCGCTGTCGGCGAGGATCTTCGCCGGCTCCACGACCAGGACGGCGTCGAACTCCAGGCCCTTGGTCTCCGACGCCGGCACCGTGCCCGGCACGCCCGGCGGCCCGATGACGACGCTGGTGCCCTCGCGGCCGGCTTCGTCGCGGACGAACTGCTCGATCGCCGCGGCCAGTTCGTCGTCGGTGACCTGCCTCGACCACGGCCGGACGCCGCACGCGCGGACCGACTCCGGGGGCCGGACGCCGGGCGCGAAGTCCGCGAGCACCGCGGCGGCGACCTCCATGATCTCCGCCGGGGTGCGGTAGTTCACCGTCAGCGAACGGTAGACCCAGCGGCCCGGCACGTACGGCGCCAGCACCGCGTCCCACGACCGCGCCCCGGCCGCCGAGCGGCGCTGCGCGAGGTCGCCGACGACCGTGAACGACCGGCCCGGGCACCGCCGCATCAGCACCCGCCAGTCCATTTCGGACAGTTCCTGGGCCTCGTCGACGACGACGTGGCGGTAGGTCCAGTCCCGGTCCGCCGACGCCCGTTCGACGAGGCTGCGCGTGTCGGCCTCGACGAACCGGTCGGCCAGGTCCTCGGCGAACAGCAGGTTCTCGGCGGACAGCATGACGTCCTCGTCCATCTCCTCACGATCGAGCTTCATCGTCTCGAAGACGCCTTCGGCGTATTCGGCCTCGGCCTTCCGCTCCCGGGCCACCACCGCGGCGGCCGCCTTCTCGGCCGTCTTGTCGCGGCCCAGCAGGTCGACCAGCTCGTCGAGCAGCGGCACGTCCGACACCGTCCAGGCGTCGCCCCGGGCCCGGAACAGCGCCGAGCCGGCCGGGGCGGACTCGTACAGCCGCGCCAGCAGCGTTTCCGGCGTCAGGACCGGCCAGAGCCGCTCCAGCGCGGCGGTGAACGTCTCGTCGGCCGCCAGCTCGGCGATCAGGTCCTTCCGCAGCGCCTCCCACTCGGCCTTGTCGTCGCGGGACAGCCAGCCGCGGCCGATCCGGCCCATCGCCCGCTCGGTCAGCACGTACGTGACGATCTCGGTGAACACCGCGCGGGCCTCGTTGTGCGGTTGCCCGCTGTCGCGCGCTTCCTGCCGGGCCCACTCCGCCGTCTCGGCGTCGATCCGGACCGTGACGTCCCGCAGTTCGATCGGCAGCGGCTCTTCCGGCAGCCGCTGCCGGTCGGCGACGGCCGCGGCGAGGACGTCGAGGATCTTCAGGGATCCCTTGAGCCGCGCGGCTTCCGGCGTGTCCTCGGCGGTGACGTCCAGGCCCGGTACGAACCCGCCGGTGGTCGTGAAGACGACGTCGGTCTCGCCCAGCGACGGCAGGACGCGGCCGATGTGGCTCAGGAACGCCGGGTTGGGCCCGACGACGAGCGCGCCGTGGCGTTCCATCCGTTCCCGCTGGGTGTAGAGCAGGTAGGCGACGCGGTGCAGCGCCACCACCGTCTTCCCGGTGCCCGGGCCGCCTTCGATCACCAGCACACCCGGGTGGTCGAGCCGGATGATCTCGTCCTGCTCGGCCTGGATCGTCGCGACGATGTCGCGCATCCCCTCGCCGCGTGGCGCGTTGATCGCCGCGAGCAGCGCCGCGTCCCCCTCATCACCCTCGGCCGGGCGCCCGAGCACCTCGTCGGTGTACCCGAGCACGTGCCGCCCGCGCGTGCGGAACTGACGGCGCCGGCGCATGTCCTCCGGGTTCGCGCCGGTGGCCGTGTAGAACGCGCGTGCCGCCGGCGCCCGCCAGTCGAGCAGCACCGGCCGGTAGTCGTCCTCCTCGTCGAACAGGCCGATCCGGCCGATGTAGGAGCGCTCGCCCGCGACGGCGTCCATCCGGCCGAAGCACAGCCCGTTGTCCACCACCTCCAGGCGTTTCGCCTCCCGGCCCAGCGCGCGCACGCCGACGTCGCGTTCCATGGCGCCGAGGCCCTTGCCGCCCAGCGCCGCGTCGTACTCGCCCTTCACCCGCGCGCGCTCGGCGTCGAGCCGCGTGTAGAGATCGGCCACATACGCGCGTTCGGACCGCAGTTCTTCTTCGTACCCCTGTGCAGCCACGTTCCCTCTTCGTTTAAGAAACTTCCCCGGCGGTCAGGCCGCGGGCCTGCCGAACCACTTCCGCAGCGCGCCGGGCAGCGCCGCCGCGTCTTCCCCGGCCCAGACCACGTGCCCGTCCGGGCGCAGCAGCACCGCGGGCACGTCCAGCTCCTCGCTGACGTCGACGACGTGGTCGACCCGGTCTTCCCAGCCCGTGGCGGAAAGCCCGCCGGTCTGGTCGAGCAGCAGCCCGTGACCTTCGTGCATCAGGTCGTAGAGCCGCCCGCTCTTCAGCTGCACGTCGCGCAGCCGCCGGCCGAGCAGGTCGGGCCCGTCGCCGAAGTCGTAGCGGATGTCGACGGCGATGAGCTGCTCGGTCAGGTAGCGGCTCACGTCCTCGAAGTCCATCAGCTTCGTCAGGAGCTGACGCACGGCCTGGGGGCCGGGCTCCAGCGACGTCAGCTGCATCTGCGCGCGGGTGTTGACCAGCACCTGCGCGGCGACCGGGTGCCGCTCGGCCTCGTAGCTGTCGAGCAGGTCCGCCGGCGCCCAGCCGTCGACCTCGGCCGCCAGTTTCCAGCCGAGGTTGAACGCGTCCTGGAGGCCGAGGTTGAGGCCCTGCCCGCCCATCGGCGGGTGGATGTGCGCGGCGTCGCCCGCCAGCAGCACCCGGCCGACCCGGTACCGCTCGGCCTGCCGGGTGGCGTCGCCGAAACGGGAGAGCCAGCGCGGCGAGTGCACCCCGAAGTCCGTGCCGGCGGTGGAGCGCAGCTGCCGCTTGAACTCCTCGAAGTCCGGTGGTGTCGAACGGTCCTCGGCGACGTTGTCGGCGGGGACGACCAGGCGGTACAGGCCGTCCCCGATGGGCCCGACCCCGAACCGCTTCTGGGTCTTGCGGACTTCGGTCATCACGGCGGTCAGCGTCTCGGGGTCCTCGGTCAGCTCCATCTCGCCCAGCAGCGTGTCGACCCGGGTGGGCTCGCCGGGGAAGCCGACGCCGAGCAGCTTGCGCACCGTGCTGCGGCCGCCGTCGCAGCCGACGAGGTACCGCGCCCGCAGTTGCGTCCCGTCGGCCAGGTCGACGGTCACGCCGTGGTCGTCCTGGGTCAGTCTGGTCACTTCGGTGCCACGCCGGATCGTGACGTCGAGTTCGCCGGCGTGCTCGGTCAGCAGGCGTTCGGTGACGGGCTGCAGGATGCTGAGGACGTACGGGTGCGAGGTGTCCAGGTGGGCGGGCTGCGGCTTGCTGATGCCGGCGAAGAACCCGTTGAGCGGGTACTTCTTGCCGGCCGCGAGGAACCGCTCCAGCAGCCCGCGCTGGTCCAGCACCTCGATGGTGCGCGCGTGGATGCCGAGCGCGCGCACGACCGGCGAGGGCTGCGGCTCCTTCTCCAGCACGAGCACGTCCACGCCCTGCAGCCGCAGTTCGCTGGCCAGCATGACGCCGGTCGGTCCGCCGCCGGCCACGATCACGTCGAGCACAGAATCCCCTGTCCGTTCGAAGAAAGTCCTGGTCAGTAGAGCGCCGGGGATCGTCCCCGGCACGAAGATCACCGGTGGTTCACACGGTCGTGGGCCTCGCGGCCCGGGCGAAGAGCAGGTCGGCGGCCACCGCCGTCCCGTCGGCGCGGATCGTGAGGGCTTCCGCGCGCGCCCGGGTTTCGGGCGCCAGCGCGCTCCTGAGCGCGGCCGAGAGGGACGTCACGGTCGGCGCCGGGCCGTCGTGCGCCACCCCGATGCCCAGGGCGGCGACCCGGCTCGCCCAGTACGGCTGGTCCGTCGCCTGCGGGACCACGACCTGGGGCACGCCGGCGCGGGCGGCCGTCGTGGTGGTGCCCGCGCCGCCGTGGTGCACGACGGCGGCGCACCGGCCGAACAGCGCCTGGTGGTTGACCTCGCCGAGCACGAAGCAGTCGTCCCGGTCGTCGGCCAGGCCCAGGTCGGCCCAGCCCTGGAGGACGAGGACCCGGCGCCCGTGCGCGCGGACGGCGTCGACGGCGACCTGCGCGACGTCCGCCGCCGCGTGCATGGGCATGCTGCCGAAGCCGACGTAGACCGGCGGCGGGCCCGCGGCCAGGAACGCGTCCAGCTCGGCCGGGAGCGGGCGGTCGTCCGGCACGATCCACGCGCCGGTCTGCACGACGTCGAGATCCGTGGCCCGCCACGGATCCAGGACCGGGTCCGTCGCCAGCCACGGCCGGGTGCCGACGACGTAGTCCCGGACGTGGTCCACCGCGGGCAGGCCGTGCGCCACCCGGCTGGTGTTGAGCGCCGCCCCGAACAGCGTGTTCACGCTCTCGGCGTCCAGATCCCACAACGCCCGGTTGTCGGTCATCCCGGCCGGGTGGGGCCGGCCCGCGTACGCCAGCGGCGCGTGGTGCGGGGACGGCAACGTGGAACTCTGGAAGGCCACGAACACCGAGCGGACGCCCAGCAGCTCGGCGATGGACAGCGCGCCGGCCGCGGTCGGCAGCATGCCGGTCGCCACCAAGGCGTCGCAGCCCTCGGCCGCTTCGGTCACCACGTCGAACTGGGCGGCGATCAGCTGCGCCGCCCGCTCGGGCAGCGACGACGGCGCCGGTGCCGCCTGGGTCAGCTCCTTCGCCGACGGCCCGACCGGCACGTACGCCACCCCGACGCCGGCCAGCCGGCGCGCGAAGTCCTCGTCGGCGGGCGCGCACACCCGCACTTCCGCGCCGCGGGCACGCAGCGTCAGCGCGAGCCCCACCAGCGGTTCGACGTCCCCTCGTGACCCGTACGTCGACAACAACACACGCACTCGTGAACCCCCGTTTTGGTCGAATCCAGCCGCAGATCCCGGCTGAGGCCGATGATTCTGCGGCACGACCTGGGTCTTGCGGCAAGCCCCGGGGTGCGCTATACGTTAGTAGTGGAAGGGAGTGGTCACTCCTCCTTCCGGTCTCGCGGGTATCTCCGCAGCTCCAGCTTGTCTCCCTCCGTGGTCGTTCGTCGAGAGCCGTTCGTGCGAACCTGATCTATGACGGCCGTCATAGTGTGGGCTCGGACGGTTCGTGCTCTCATGGAACTATGACAGCCGTCATAGAAATCCGGGAGCTGGGCGACCGCCCGGCCGACCGGGAGTGCGTGGCCGCGCTGGTCGCGGCCTGTTCGCCGGGCAGTCTCCGGCGGCGCTTCATGATGGGCGGTCCGGCCGAGCCGGGCGAGATCTTCCGGCGCTACCACCGGTTCCTGCTCGCCGGCCCACCCGGCGGCGTCGCGCTGCTGGCGACGTCCGGCGGGATTCCGGTGGGGCTGCTCAACTTCGTCGCGGAGACCCCCGGGACGGCCGAGCTCGGCGTCCTGGTCGCCGACGCGTGGCAGCGGCAGGGGGTCGGGAGTGCGCTGAGCCGGTGGCTGCAGGCGTCCGGGCGGTGGCCGGGGTGGACGGTGCGGGCGACCGTGCAGGCCGGGAACGCCGGTGCCGAGACGCTGCTGCTGCGCCAGGGCTTCCGCGCGGTACCCGCCTACGAACGCGGCGAGCGCGACTTCGCGCTGGTCGTGCCCGGCTGGGCTACCATGACGAGTGTCATGAAGGAGGTCGTTGATGACGAGGACACCACGCGAGCGGATCGTGCTGAGCGCCGCGCAGCTGGTGCGGATCCAGGGCGTCGGGGCGACGGGTATGCGGGACGTGGTCGCGCACGCCGAGGCGCCGCGGGGGTCCCTGCAGCACTACTTCCCGGGCGGTAAGGACCAGCTGATGGCCGAAGCCGTCGCCTGGGCGGGCGGGTACGCCGCCCGCCGCGTCGCCCGGATCGCGGCCAAGCTCGAGAACCCGACGCCGGGCAAGCTGTTCGCGGCCATGGCCGCCCAGTGGCGCGACGAGTTCACCACGACGGGCTTCGACGCGGGCTGCCCCCTGGTGGCGACGGTCGCCGACGCGGCAGCGACGAGCGAGAGCCTGCGCGACGCCGTCGGCAAGGCTTTCGAGGGCTGGCAACGACCTTTGGCGGAAACGCTGTCACAGTTCGGCGTCCCCGCGGCTCGCAGCGTCTCGCTGGCGGTGCTCATGCTGAGCACGTTGGAGGGCGCGATCATCCTGGCGCGGGCACACCAGGACGTCGCCCCGCTGGACACGGTGGTGGAGGAGCTACGCCCCCTGCTCGACGGCGCGGTGTCCACTGTGGACTAGAGGTCGCGGAAGAAGTCGCGGATGTCCTGCACCAGCAGCTCCGGCGCCTGCAGGGAGGCGAAGTGGCCGCCGGTGTCGTGCTCTGTCCAGCGGGTGATGTTGTTCGACAGTGCGGCCAGGCCGCGGATCGCGTGGTCGCCGCGGAAGTTGGCCACCGCTGTCGGGACGCCCGATGGCTGCGGGCGCTCGCCCCAGCCGTCCTGGCCCGCCTCCAGGTAGAGGCGCGCGGCCGAACCCGCGGTGCCGGTGAGCCAGAAGGTCGTGACGTTCGTCAGGATCGCGTCGCGTGAAACCGGTGTCTGCTGTGTCGCCGTCGGGTCCCAGTCGACGAACCATTCCAGGTTCCACGCGAGCTGGCCGGCGGGGGAATCGTTGAGTGCGTACGCCAGCGTCTGCGGCCGGGTCGCCATCTGCGTGGCGTAGCCGGAATGCGCGTACCACCAGACCTGGTTCTCCTGCGCCCGCTTGCGGTCCTCTTCGGACAGTCGCTCGAGGTCGCCGGGCGCGGTCGGGACACCGGCGTTCGCGACGGCGTTGACGTGCACGCCGAGGACTTGCGAGGGGGCCGTCCGGCCCAGTTCGGGGGAGACGATGCTGCCGAAGTCACCGCCCTGGGCGCCGTAGTGCTCGTAACCCAGCCGCCGCATCAGCTCGGCCCACGCCCGCGCGATGCGGCGGGTGTTCCAGCCCGGCTCGGTCGTCGGCCCGGAGAACCCGAAGCCGGGCACCGACGGCGCGACGACGTGGAACGCGTCCGCCGGGTCGGCGCCGTGGGCGCGTGGGTCGGTGAGCGGGCCGAGGACGTCCAGGAAGTCGGCCACCGTGCTCGGCCAGCCGTGGGTGAGGATCAGCGGCGTCGCGTCCGGCTCGGGCGAGCGGACGTGCAGGAAGTGCACGCGCTGGCCGTCGATCGTGGTCGTGAACTGCGGGAACGCGTTGAGCCGGGCCTCCTGCGCGCGCCAGTCGAAGCCCGTCTGCCAGTACTCCGCCAGCTCGGCCAGGTAGGGCTCGCTGACGCCGTAGGCCCAGCCGGCGCCGGGCAGCTCGCCGGGCCAGCGGGTGCGGGCGAGCCGGTGGTGCAGCTCGTCCAGGTCGGCCTGCGGGACGTCGATGCGGAAGGGTTCCATGGCCGTAGCGTTCCGCGCGTGTAGGACAGGATCGGTCCTAGTCGTCTGGCATTCTCGGACGCATGCGGGAAACCCCTGGCCGGCTGCTCCGGCTGCTGTCGCTGCTGCAGATGCACCGGGACTGGTCCGGCACCGAGCTGGCGCAGCGCCTGAGCGTGACGACGCGGACCGTCCGTCGCGACGTCGACCGCCTGCGCGAGCTGGGCTACCCGGTGCACGCGGCGATGGGCCCGGTCGGCGGCTACCGCCTCGGCGCGGGCGCCGAGCTGCCGCCGCTGCTGCTGGACGACGACGAGGCCGTCGCGGTCGCGGTCGGCCTGCACGGCGCCACGTCCGGCGGCGTCGCCGGGCTGGAGGAGGCGTCGCTGCGGGCGCTGAACAAGCTGGAGCAGGTGCTGCCGTCCCGGCTGCGGCACCGCGTGGAAGCCTTCGACGCGGCTTCGCTGGCGCTCCCGGTCCGCGGCCCGGTGGTCGAGGCGGCCGTGCTGACCGCCGTGTCGGCGGCGATCCGCGCGGCGGAGACCCTGCGCTTCGACTACGTCAGCCACGACCGCACCGAGTCCCGCCGCGACGTCGAGCCGCACCGGCTCGTCTCGTGGGGCCGCCGCTGGTACCTGGTCGGCTGGGACACCGGCCGCGCGGCCTGGCGCACGTTCCGCGCCGACCGGCTGACCCTGCGCACCCCGAACGGCCCGCGTTTCACCCACCGCGAGCCCCCGGACGGCGACCTCACGGCGTACCTGACCCGCACGATGGGCCGCGAGCTGTGGCCCTACCGCGCCCGGCTTCGCGTGGCGGCTCCGGCCGAAGAGATCTGCGGCCGGGTCGACGGCGACGTCACACCGATCGACGACCGGAGCTGCCGGCTGGAGCTGGCTTCGGACTCCTTCGACCTCATCGCGTTCGTGGTGTCCACCTTGGACGTCCCGTTCACGGTGGAGTCACCACCCGAGCTGGTCGAACGCCTGCGGACGCTGTCGGCGCGGTACGCCGACGCCGTCACACCAGGCTAGGCACCCGCTCCGCCTCCAGCGGCGGTCCCGGCGGTGTGCCGTCCCCGAACGGGTGGCCGCCCAGTTGCTCGCGGCCGTGCGGGGTGAGGAAGCCCGACAGGTCCGGGCCCAGTGGGACGATGCCGCTCGGGTTGATGTTCCGGTGCACCACGTAGTAGTGCTCCTTCGTCTGCGCGAAGTCGATCGTGTCGCCGAAGCCCGGCGTCTGGAACAGGTCGCGGGTGTACGCCCACAGCACCGGCAGCTCGGTCAGCTTCTGGCGGTTGCACTTGAAGTGGCCGTGGTAGACCGCGTCGAAGCGGACCAGCGTGGTGAACAGGCGGACGTCGGCCTCGGTGATCGTGTCGCCGACCAGGTAGCGCTGGTCCGTGAGGCGCTCGGACAGCCAGTCCAGGCGGGCGAACAGCTTGTTGTACGAATGCTCGTACGCCTCCTGCGAGCCGGCGAACCCGCACTGGTACACCGCGTTGTTGACGTCGGTGAACACTTTCTGCGCGACGTCGTCGATCTCGTCGCGCAGCTTGTCCGGGTACAGCTCGGGCGCGCCGTCGCGGTGGTACGCCGTCCACTCGGTGGACATGTCGAGCGTCATCTGCGCGAAGTCGTTGGTGACGACCTGGCCGGTCGGGACGTCGACGAACGCGGGCACCGTGATGCCGCGCGGGTACTCCGGGTCGCGCTTGAAGAACGCCTCCTGCAGGCGCTCGATGCCGAGTACCGGGTCGCGCCCGCCGGGGTCGAGGTCGAAGCTCCAGCTCCGCTCGTCGTGGACCGGGCCGGCCATGCCCATCGACAGCGCGGGTTCCAGGCCGAGCAGCCGCCGCACGATCACCGCGCGGTTCGCCCACGGGCACGCCCGCGCCACGACCAGCCGGTAGCGGCCGGCCTCGACCGGCCAGCCGTCACGGCCGTCGGCGGTGATCCGGTCGGGGATGTAGTTGAGGTCGCGCTTGAACTCGCCGTCTGTCATCTGTTCCTCAGCAGTCGTCGGTCGGGGGAGTGACGTCCAGCGCCGCGGCCAGCCGGGCCAGTACCGGCCCGGCCGTCCGGATGTCTTCGGCACTCAAGTGGTCGAACACCGACGCCCGGGCGCGGGCGAGGTGGGTCGGGTAGGCCGCCTCCAGTCTGGCCAATCCCGCGTCGGTCAGCACGGCGTTGGACGCGCGGCCGTCCTCCGCGCACTTGCGCTTCTCGACCAGGCCGCGGCGGGTGAGGTCGTCGACGACCCGGCTGATCCGGCTGAGCGAAAGACCGGTGGCCGCGGCCAGCGCGGAGATGCGGAGCGTGCGGTGCGGGGCCTCGGACAGCGCGACCAGCACGCCGTAGTCGGTGATCGCGAGGCCGGTCTCGGGCAGGAACTGGTCTTCGAGCGCCCGCGGCAGCGCGGTCGTGATGCGCATCAGGGACCGCCAGAACGGGGCCTCGGCGTGGTCGAGCGCGGACTGTTCACCCATACCGGCGAGTCTAGCGAAAGCTTGCTTGCGCAACCAGTAAAAATGAGTACAGTGTCGTTGAGCCCTCAATCACTGGGGGGCGCCACCACGAGGAGAGAAGACAGCATGACCAGCGCGACCACCTACCCCCAGCTGACCGGTGAGTACACCCTGGACGCCGCCCACTCGCGGATCGGGTTCAACGCCCGGCACGCCATGGTGACCAAGGTGCGCGGCAGCTTCAACGAGTTCACCGGCACCGCCACGATCGACGGTGACGCCCCGGAGAAGTCGTCCGCCCAGGTGACCATTCAGGCGACCAGCATCGACACCCGCAACGCGGACCGCGACGGGCACCTGAAGAGCAACGACTTCCTGTCGATGGACGAGTACCCGACCATCACCTTCACCACCACCGAGATCAAGCAGACCGGTGAGACCAGCTTCGACGTGACCGGCGACCTGACCGTCAAGGACGTCACCCGTTCGGTGACCATCCCGTTCTCGTTCGAGGGCTCCGCCAAGGACCCGTTCGGCAACGACCGCGTCGGCTTCGAGGGCTCCACCACGATCAGCCGCAAGGACTACGGCATCACCTGGAACGCCGCCCTCGAGACCGGTGGTGTGCTGGTGAGCGACAAGGTCACCCTCGAGTTCGAGATCTCGGCGATCAAGAACGTCTGACCCGTTGCTTTGAAGCCGTGAATGGCCCATAGAGGGACTCTAAGCCCCTCGACGGGCCATTCACGGTTTTCGGCTACCTGGGGACCTTCGTCGCGCGCAGGTTCTCGATGCCGACGTCGAGGGCCGCTTCGAGGTGGTCGAGGCGGCCGGTCGACAGCATCACCACCACGCCGCCCTGGATCCCGGCCAGCAGGGCGGCCGCCGTGCGTTCCGCGTCGACGTCCGGCGCCACCTCGCCCGCGTCACGCAGGTGACGGATGCCGGCCGCGATCTCGTCCTGCCACTGCCGCAGCATCTCGCCGACCACCGCCTGCGCCCCCGGGGTGGCGCGGCCCAGCTGGGAGATCAGCACGTTGAGCGGGCAGTGCTGCCCCCGGCCGCGGTAGTGCGAGACGACGGTGTCGCGCCAGCGCCGCCACGCGGCCCACGACGTCAGCCGGCCCAGCTGCGGCTGCTGCACGGACAGCACCTGATCGGCCTCGAACCGGGCCACGGCCAGCAGCAGCTCGTCCTTGCCGTCGGGGAAGTAGTGGAACAGCTGGCTCTTGCTGGTGCCCGTCCGTGCCCGGACGTCGTCGAGTGTCGTGACGGCGACCCCGCGCTCGCGGATCTCGGCCGCCGCGCCCTCGATGATCCGCTGCCGCGTCGCGGCGCCCTTCGCGGTCAGGGGCTTCACCTGAGTTGGACTCACGGGTCCACTTTAATCCGCTGTCGCCGCTGCGGCCCGGCGGTCACACTGGCGGAATGTCCACCATCGTCCCGTTGCCGGTGCTCGTCACCGTCGCGCTCGTCGCCGGCGTGGTCGTGGCCTGGGTGCTGTCGCGCCGGGACAGCGGCTGGGCCGAAGTCGTGCCGGCCCCGCCGGGATCGGTACTGGTGCTGGACGAACTGGGTCCGCTGCGTGACTTCGCGGAGCGGGCCCAGGTGGATCCCGCGCTGCGGCAGATCTGGGTCGACGAAGTGATCGCGCTGCTGCGGGGTCGGTGGTACGCGGCCGATCTGTGGCAGCTGCTCGCTGCACACCTGCGGCCGGGCACACCGGGGTTCTGGCCCGGCATCGACCTGTACGCAGAGGCCCAGGACCTCGTCGACGCGGACCTGCGCGGGTGTGAGATCCGCGATGCCGGGTTCCACGGCACGCGGTTCCTCGGCAACGCGCGGTTCGACGACGTCGTCTTCACCGGCTCGGTGACCTTCGAACAATCCCGGTTCGAGTACCACGCGTTCTTCGGCGGCACCCGCTTCCGCAGGGGCGCGGATTTCGAAGGTGCCACGTTCGCGGGCAACACGTCGTTCGCGGGGATGAGCGCCGGCGACAGCACCCGGTTCTCCGGGGCTCGCTTCTCAGCCCGCACCGACTTCACCGGTGCGGAGTTCGCAGCCGGCGTTTCGTTCCTGGGCGCGGGTTTCGCGGGTCCGACAACGTTCCGCGACGCGCGGTTCGGCGCCGAAGCCCGGTTCCCGGACGCTCGTTTCGGCAGTCACACCGACTTCGCGGGTGCGACGGCGGGTGCGTTCCGGTTCGGCGGGGCGAGGGCCCGCACGAACGTCCGGGTCGTTCGCGACTGGCCCGAAGGTGTGGGCCTGGGGGAGCCGCAGCGGCCCGGGCACTGGGCCGAAGTGCGCGGGGTCTAGGACGGGTCGGAGCCGCGCAGGGCGGCCCACCAGAAGCCGAACGCCGCGACCAGGACGGTCACCGCCAGCCAGCCCGCCACCCCGGTGCCGTCGACCAGCGCCCAGAACACGCCGACCACCGGGGCGACGGCCAGCACCGGCAGGTCGGTCCGCAGCTGGCGGCGCAGGGTGACCGGGCGACGGGCCGCCGCCGCTCGCTCGGCGTCCGGCTCCGCCGGGTTGTCGAGGCGACGGCCGCGGGGCTCGGTGGTGCGGAGGCCGCCAGCCGAGTGGAACGTCGTGCCGCCCACGCGCACCAGTACCCGGCGGTCGCCGGTCAGTTCGGCGACGGACGGGGTGGCCAGGCCGATCAGCGCGGGGGAGAAGTACACCGGGAGCCAGGACGGCGTGGGCGTCTCCAGCTCCAGCCACGACCGGGTCAGCAGGCCGCGCTGCACCTTCACCCGGCGGATCGGCACGGTCCGGCGGGTGCCGCCGCCCACCCGGACGAACCGGGTCAGCAGCACCAGGACGTCCACCGCCAGCACGCCTGCCGCGGCGACGACGGTCGCCGTCGCGTAGGTCGTCGTCCGGTCGGTCGTCACCAGCGGGGTCGCGCCGCGGATCGCCGCCCGGCCGGGGTCGGCGGGGTCGTAGAACACCGGGAGGGTGCTGCCGGGCGCGGGCCGGACGTCCACCGCGACGGTGGCCGTCGCGGCCGACCCGCCGGCCAGGGCGAAGCGGATCACCGCCGAATCGCCGTCCAGCCGGACGACGGTCGCGGTCGAGCGGGCCGTCATCCCGCGCAGCTCGCCGGCCGCGGCGGCGTACCCGGCCAGCTGCACCGCGAACACGAGCGCGCAGGCCAGCAGGGCCAGCGCGCTCGTCAGGAGGATGTGCCGGACGGGCCGGAGCGTCAGGAGAGTCGTCACCACTGCCTCGGGTACGGAAGGCGGGCGGTGCGAACACCGCCCGCCTTCGCAGGGAACCGCTACTTCACGAAACCGATCTTCGCGAAGTCGTACGGGGTGTTCGCGAAGCCGGGCGAACCGTAGTTCGCGACCGTCTTGCGGACGGCGAACGCGCCGACCGACTGGAAGATCGGCAGCTGGTGCCCGACCGCCCAGATCTCCTTGTCGACCTCGTTCAGGTCGGCGGCCCGCTTGCTGTCGTCCAGCTCCTGGGCCGCGGTGTCGTAGAGCTGGTTGATCTTGTCGTCGCCGATGTGGCCGTAGTTCTGGCCGATGTTCTTCGGGTCGTTGTAGTAGATGCCCTGGCCGCCGCCGATCGGGAACGCCGTCGAGATCCAGCGGAACAGCGTCATGTCGAAGTTGCCGACGTTGACGTAGTTCTTGAAGAACTCGGTGCTCGGCACGGCCTGGATGTCCAGGTTCACGCCGATGGCCTTGAGCTGCGACTGCATGATCTGCCCGGTCTGCTGGCTGATCGGCGTGCCGATCGGGATGATCAGCCGGACCTTCAGCTCCTTGCCGTCCTTCGCGCGGAAGTCACCGGCGGTCTTCCAGCCGAGCTGGTCGAGCTGCTTCTTCGCGGCCTCGACGTCGAACTTGTACGGCCCGGAGTTGTCGACGTACTCCTTGGCGCCCTTGAGGAAGATGTGGTTGCCCAGGGGCTGGGTGTCCTTCTGCATCTGCCCGAGGATCGCCTTCGAGATGGCGACCGTGTCGATGCCCCGGAAGATCGCCAGCCGCAGGTCCTTGTCGGCCAGGATCGACGAGCTCGCGCCGTTGAAGGTCACGTGCGTGTAGTCCGGGTAGGTGGACTGGCGGATGACCGTGTTCGGGTCGCCCTGCGCGCGCTTGAACGCGTTGACGTCGTTGTTGAGGTTGTAGAAGTCGATCTGGCCGTTGGCGAACGCGTCCGCCAGCGCCGGGCGCTCGACCTTCTTGAAGGTGACCGTGTCGAGCTTCGCCGGGGTGCCCCACCAGTTCGGGTCGCGCTCGAGGACCACGGTCTTCGCGGTCTGGTCGATCTTCTGCACCTTGAACACGCCGGCGGTGATCTTCGGCTCGGTCGCGAACGACTTGTTGAAGGTCTCCGCGTCGGCGTTGAGCTCCTTCGGGTACAGCGGGATGAACAGCGACTTCCACTCCGCGAACTTCTTCGCGAAGGTGACCTTCACGTCGAGGTCGTCGGTGCCCTTCTCGACCTTCGCGATGTCCTGGTAGCCGGTGGTCTGCGAGACCTCGTAGGCCGGGTCCTTGCCGTTGAGCACCTTGGCCTGCGCGGCGAAGTCCTCCCAGGAGAACGCGCGGCCGTTGCTCCACTTGGCCTTCGGGTTGAGCTTGTACTCGACGACCTGCGGGTCGGTGCTCACGAGCTTGACCGACGTGACGTAGTTCGGGTTCTCACTGACCGTCGCGTCGGCGTTCTGCGTGAAAACGTACGGGAAGACCGCGCCGAACATGCTCTGGCCGTCGAGCGGCGTGCCGTCGACCTGGTTGACGTTCCAGTTGTCGGGCAGCTGGTCGACCGGCCACTTGAAGTCGCCGCCGTCCTTGACCTGGTCGAGCGGCTTCTGGTTGATGTCGGCCGTCTTCACGCCCTGGGCGCCCTGGTCCTGGAGCGCGTTGTTCCCGCCACCAGAGCTGCCACTGCAGGCGGCGAGGGCGAGGGTCAGCGCCACCACCGGGGCGATGACGGCAGCCATCCTCCGTCGGTTCATCGGGTACCTCTCTTTTCCTGTGTGCCAACGGATGCGTGGCTACACGACTTCGCGGGTCTGGGCGTGGTGGCAGGCGACGTCGTGGTCGGCGGCGCGCGGTTCGCGCGGCGGCTCGACCTCGACGCACTGCGTGCGGTCCTCGTCGGAGAGCTGGGCGAACACGAAGCAGCGGGTCCGGAACCGGCAGCCGGATGGCGGGTCCGCCGGGCTGGGCAGGTCGCCGGTGAGGATGATCCGGGTCCGCTCGCGTTCCTTGACCGGGTCCGGGATCGGGATCGCGGACAGCAACGCCTGGGTGTACGGGTGCTGCGGCTGCTCGAACACGGTGCGGACGTCGCCGATCTCGACGATCTTGCCCAGGTACATCACCGCCACCCGGTCGGCGATGTGGCGCACCACCGACAGGTCGTGCGCGACGAACAGGTACGACAGGCCGAGTTTCGCCTTCAGCTCGTCGAGCAGGTTGATCACGCCCGCCTGGATGGACACGTCCAGCGCCGAGACCGGCTCGTCGAGCACGATCAGCTTCGGCTCCAGGGCGAGCGCCCGGGCTATCCCGATGCGCTGGCGCTGCCCGCCGGAGAACTCCGCGGGGTAGCGCTCGGCGTGCTCGGCCCGCAGCCCCACCAGGCTCAGCAGTTCGGGGATCCGCTTGTCGATCGCGGCCCGGTCGTAACCGTGCACGTGCATCGGCTCGGCGATGATGTCGCCGATCGGCAGCCGCGGGTCCAGCGCGGCCATCGGGTCCTGGAAGACCACCTGCAGGTCCCGCCGGATCGCCTTGCGGGCCTTGGCGTCGAGCTTCGCGACGTCCTTGCCGAGCACGGCGACCGAGCCGGCGGCCGGGCTCACCAGCTCGAGGATCTCCATCAGCGTGGTGGACTTCCCGCAGCCGGATTCGCCGACCAGGCCGAGGGTTTCGCCCTCGACGATGTCGAAGCTGATCCCGTCGACGGCCTGCACGCTGCCGACCCGCCGCTTGAGGATCTGGCCCTTGGTCACCGGGTAGTGCTTGACCAGGTCCCGGACGTCGAGCACGGTCGTGCGCTCGGCCCGCGGCAGCGCCGCCAGCGGCGGTTCGCCGACCAGCTCGGCGCCGTAGACCTCGGCCGCGCCGGCGTCCGGCCGGTCGAGGACGTCGGTGTGGATGCAGGCCGCTCGGTGTGCGGTGTCGACGCCGGCGTCGGGACGCCCGGCGGTGAGGGTGAGCAGGTCCGGTTCCGCCGCGGTGCACTCGTCGGTCACCAGCGGGCAGCGCGGCGAGAACGGGCAGCCCGGCGGCAGGCTGACCAGCGACGGCGGCTGGCCCTCGATCGGCACCAGCGGCTGCTTCTCGTGCGCGTCCACCCGGGGGATCGAGCCCAGCAGCCCGAGGGTGTAGGGCATCCGCGGCCGGGCGTAGATCGTCTCCACCGGACCCTGCTCGACCGCGCGCCCGGCGTACATCACCATCAGCCGGTCGGCGAACCCGGCGACCACGCCGAGGTCGTGGGTGATGATCACGATGCCGGCGCCGGTGACCTCCTGCGCGGTCTTGAGCACCTCCAGCACCTGCGCCTGCACGGTGACGTCCAGCGCGGTCGTCGGCTCGTCGGCGATGATCAGGTCCGGGTCGTTGGCGATCGCGATGGCGATCACCGCCCGCTGCCGCATGCCGCCGGAGAACTCGTGCGGGAACGCCTTCGCGCGCTGCGCGGCGTTCGGGATCCCGACCAGGTCCAGCAGCTCGACCGCGCGGGCGTTCGCCTGCGCCTTGGTGACCACGCCCTTGCCGTGCACCAGCAGGGCTTCGGCGATCTGCGCGCCGACCGGGTAGACCGGGGTGAGCGCGGACAGCGGGTCCTGGAAGACCATCGAGATCTTCTTGCCGCGCAGCCGGGACAGCTCGGTGTCGGAGCGGCCGATGATCTCGCTGCCCTGGAACCGGATCGACCCGGAGATCCGCGCCTGCGGCGGCAGCAGGCCCATCACCGCCAGCGAGGACACGGACTTGCCCGAGCCGGACTCGCCGACGATGCCGAGGACCTCGCCCGCGGCGACCTGGTAGGACAGCCCGCGCACGGCGTGCACCCGGCCCGACTCGGACGGGAACGACACGTCGAGGCCGGCCACCTCCAGCACGGTCCCGGTCGGCTTCCCGGTCTCCGCGCCCAGGGCGAGTGCGGTGCTGCTCATGAAACGGCTCCAGCGGAAACGGTGGTGGTCTTCGTGGCGGCCTCGACGCGCTTGCGCTCCTTGCGCCGCGACCGGCTCGACGCCGGGTCCAGCGCGTCGCGCAGGCCGTCCCCGGCGAAGTTCACCGCGAGCACGGTGACGACGAGGAAGCCCGCCGGGATGTAGAACAGCCACGGGAACGTGCGGACCGCGTCGGACCCGGCCGCGATCAGCGTGCCGAGCGAGACGTCCGGGGCCTGCACCCCGAAGCCGAAGAACGACAGCGACGTCTCGGTGATGATCGCGACGCCGACGTTGATCGTGGCGTCGATGATGAGCAGGGAGGCCATGTTCGGCACGATGTGCTTGGCGATGATCCGCCGCGCCGGCTGGCCCATGAACCGGGCGGCCTTGACGAACTCCCGCTCGCGCAGGGTCAGCGTCATGCCGCGGACGATCCGGGCGGTGATCATCCACTGGAACAACGCGATCAGCCCGACCAGGATCAGCCAGGTCTTGCCGCGGAAGGCCGGCGAGAGGATCGAGATGATCAGGAACGGCGGCAGGATCAGCAGCAGGTCGACTACCCACATGGAGATCCGGTCGGTCCAGCCGCCGAAGTAGCCCGCCGCGGCCCCGACGACCGAGGCGACGCCGGTGGAGAACAACGCGGCCAGCAGCCCGATGGTCAGCGACTTCTGCAGCCCGCGCATGGTCTGCGCGAACATGTCGCCGCCGATCTGGTTGGTGCCGAACCAGTGCGAGCCGTCCGGTGGCAGCAGGTACGACGTCGGGTCCAGCTCGTCGTAGGCCCACGGCGAGTACCAGGTGTAGGTGAACGCCAGCAGGTAGAACAGCACGATCAGGGCCAGCGCGGCGACGGCCGCGCGGTTGCGCAGGAAGCGGCGCAGCACGAGCTTGCCGCGCCCGGCACCCGCCGCGGCCGGGCCGGCCGCCAGGTCGACGGGGGCGCCCGCGGGGGTGGCGGTCGCCTCGGCTTCGTTCACGGAGGCGGACATCAGATCCTCACCCTCGGGTCGAGCACGGCGTACAGCACGTCCGACAGCCAGCCGGCGAACAGCACGCAGACGGCGATGAACAGCGTCACCGTCGCCACGATGTTGGTGTCCTGCTTCTGGATCCCGGTGACCAGCCAGTCGCCCATGCCGTACCAGCCGAAGATCTTCTCGGTGAAGATGCCGCCGGTGATGAGCAGGCCGAACCCGAACGCGAACAGCGTCGCCATCGGGATCAGCGCGGTGCGCAGGCCGTGCTTGAACAGCGCGCGGCGCCGGGTCAGGCCCTTGGCCTGCGCGGTCCGCAGGAAGTCCGAGCCGAGCACGTCGAGCATCGCCGAGCGCTGGTACCGGCTGTAGTAGGCGACCTGGGTGAGCACGATCGCCAGTGTCGGCACGATCAGGTGCTGCACGCGGTCGAGCAGCGCCTCCCCGAAGCCGCCGCTCAGCCCGCTGGAGTTCTCGCCCTGGACGATGAAGAACTGGTAGCCGTCGAGCAGGTTGTCGTTCACCGACTGGGCGCCGGCCTTGAGGATCGTCGCGATCACGAAGACCGGGGTGGAGAGCACCACGAAGGAGAACGTCGTCGCGAGGTAGTCGCTGATCTTGTACTGGCGGATGGCGCTGACCACGCCGACCAGCACGCCGATCACGATGCCGATGGTGATGCCCAGGACGAACAACCGCAGGCTGACGCCCATCCGGCGCAGCAGTTCGTCGGTGATCGGCTGGTCGGTGATGGTCCGCCCGAAGTTGCCCTGCAGGACCCCGCCGAGCCAGGTGAAGAACCGCTCGGGGATCGGCTGGTTCAGGTAGAGCTCCGCGGCTTTGGCGTCGATCGTCGCCTGCGGGGGCGGCGGGTTGCGCAGCTTGAGCCCGTCGAGCGGGCTGAAAGCCAGCGAGGCCAGGGAAAACGCCGCGAACGTGGCGACCAGGCAGAGCGCGATGTAGTTGACGAGCCGGCGCAGGAGGAACCCGATCACCGTGGTCCCGCCTCGCCCGGGGCGGGGAGCCGCCGGTTCCGCGGGCCGCTCGCCCGCCGCTCGCTCGATGGAGTTCTCGTCGAAACCACTTGCCGCTACTGCCCTTCATGAGTCATTACGCCCGTCGTCGGCGCAGCATAAGGGGAGCGGACGGTTCATTTCGCGCCCGGCGAACAATCCGATAGTTACGATCCGGCCCTGAACGTGAGCGTCTCGTTATCTTTCGCCGGATACCCGACGTAGGTATGTAGCGCGTGTCGCGCGCGGGGGTGTAGCGGCCCGATCGGCGACCGGACGAACAGCCCGTAAGGGACAGTGGCCTCAGGGCTTCCCGACGGGCAGGTACGCGTTGTCGCGCAGGAACAGCGGGATGCGCTCCGCCGGAGCGGCCGCCTCGACGCTCGTCCCGCCCGGGTGCCGGTCACCGGTGACCGCGTCCGTCCACAGTGCACCTTCGGGCAGGTACACCGGCCGGCCGGTGGCGCCGGCTTCGAGCACCGGCGCCACCAGCAGGTCCGGGCCCAGCAGGAACTGGTCGTCGGCGTCCCACGCGCCGGCGTCGGCGGGGAAGTCCACGAACAGCGGCCGCATCGGCGGCACGCCCTGCTCGTGCGCCACCCGCATCTGCGCCATCAGGTACGGCCGCAGCCGTTCCCGCAGCCGCAGCGCGTCCTCGATGGCGGCCAGCGCTTCCGGACCGTACGACCAGGCCTCGTTGGGGCCGCCGGTCATCTCCGGCCCGAACGGCGGGCGCGGGTCGCGGAAGCCGTGCAGCCGCAGCAGCGGGCAGCAGACGCCGTACTGGAACCAGCGGACCAGCAGCTCCCGGTACGCCGGCGCGTCCGGGTCGCCGCCGTGGAAACCGCCGATGTCCGTGGTCCACCACGGGATCCCGGACAGCGCGACGTTCAGGCCGGCCCGCACCTGCGCCCGCAGCGACGCCCAGGTGGCCGGGACGTCACCGGACCACAGCGCGGCGCCGTAGCGCTGGCTGCCGGCCCACGCCGAGCGGCTGAGCAGCACGACCTCGTCGTCGCCCTCGCCGCGGATGCCGTCGTGGAACGCCTGCGCGTGGACCTGCGGGTAGAGGTTGACGACCTCCGGGCCGGGCCCGGCGTGGAAGGCGAGGTTGTGCGGGTGGCCGGGCCGGATCTCCGGCTCGTCCCCGTCCAGCCACCACGCGCGCACGCCCAGGTCGTAGTAGTTCTCCTTGACCTTCTCCCACAGGAACCACCGGGCCGCCGGGTTCGTCGGGTCGTAGAACGCCACCGGCAGCTCGACGTCGAAGCCCTTGTCCTTCCACGGCGCGTGGGCCGCGACCCCGCTCTCGGTGGCGACGAGCAGGCCGTTCTCGTGCATCTCGGCGTGGTTCTCCGACAGCGGGCTGACCGACGGCCAGACCGACACCATCAGCTTGACGCCCAGGCCGTCCAGCTCCCGCACCAGCCCGGCCGGGTCGGGCCACTCGGCCGGGTCGAACTTCCAGTCGCCGAGGTGTGTCCAGTGGAAGAAGTCCGCGACGATCACCGACAGGGGCAGGCCGCGGTCGTGGTACTCGCGGGCCACGGCCAGCAGCTCGTCCTGGGTGCGGTAGCGCAGCTTCGACTGCCAGAACCCGGCCGCCCACGCCGGCAGCATCGGCGCGTGCCCGGTGGCGTCGGCGTAGTGGCCGAGGAGCTGCCGCGGGTTGTCGCCGGTGGTGACCCAGTAGTCGAGCTGGCGGGCGTCGTCGGCGACCCAGCGGGTGCCGTTGCCGGCCAGCTCGACCCGGCCGGCGGCGGGGCTGTTCCAGAGGAACCCGTAGCCGCGGCTGGACAGCAGGAACGGCACCGATACCTCGCCGTTGCGCTGCACCAGGTCCAGGACCAGGCCCTTCTGGTCGAGCCGGCCGTGCGGGTGCTGGCCGAGGCCGTAGAGCCGCTCGTCGTCGTAGGCCGTGAAGCGCTGTTCGAGCCGGCCGTAACCGTTGCCCGACGGCGTGAAGACCCGGGCGCCGGGCCACCAGAAGTGCGCGCGCTGCTCGGACAGCAGCTCCGCGCCGGTGTCCGTGCGGACGAACCGCAGCTGCGCGTCGACCCCGGTGTCGGTGTCGGCGATCTCGACGAGCGCGGTGAGCGCGCCGTTCACCACCCAGGCGGACCGCCCGTCCGCGCCCGCGGTGCCGGCGGACGGCTTCGCGGGCAGGAGCGCGCCGGGGACGTCGTCGAGGATCCGGTGCCGGCCCACCCGGACGCGCAGGCTGTCGGCGCCCCACGGTTCGATGAGCAGCACCTCGTGCCGGACGCGGACTTCGAGCGAGCGGCCGTCTTCGGTCGTGGCGATCACGGGGGTCTCCTCAATCCTTGACGGCGCCGCTGGTCAGGCCGGCGACGACGTAGCGCTGGGCGACGACGAGCAGGACGGCCGCCGGGATCGCGGCGAGGACGGCGGTGGCCATGACGCCGTTCCAGTCGGCGGACTGGTTGCCGACGAACCGGTAGATGCCCACCGTGATCGGCTCGAACGCCTGCCCGGTGGTGAGGGTGACGGCGAACAGGAAGTCGGCCCAGGCGAACAGGAACGCGAACAGCCCGGCGGTGACCAGCGCGTTGCGGCTGACCGGGAGGATGATCGAGAAGAACGTCCGCCAGTACCCGGCACCGTCCACCCGGGACGCTTCGGTCAGCTCCCTCGGCACGGAGATCATGAAGGCGCGCAAGAGGAGTACCGCGAACGGGATGGTCGCGGTGGCGTCGGCCAGCACCAGCCCGAGGTAGCTGTCGATGAGCCCGAGGTTGCCGAACACCGTGTACAGCGCGTTCGCCATCACGATGCCCGGGATCAGCTGCACGATGAGCAGCACGAACACCAGCACCGGCCCGCCGCGGACCTTCAGCTGCGCCAGCGCGTACGCCGCGGGTGCCGCCACCACCAGCGACACGGCCACGGTGCCGAGCGCGACGACGACGCTGGAGACGAGGTTCGGCCCCTGCGTCGCGAGGGCCTTGCGGTAACCGTCGAGCGTGCCGCCGACCGGGAAGAACGCCGGGTCCGGCCGCAGGAGCGCGCCGCTGGGCTGCAGGGACGCGTTGAGCATCCAGTACAGCGGGAACAGCAGCACCGCGACGATCAGCACGCCGGCCGCGGTCTTCACGCCGCCGCCTCGGCCAGTGACGCCTTCGCCGAGCGCAGGTAGAGCAGGCCGAACGCGGTCGCCACCAGGATCAGCAGGTTGCCGACGGCGGCGCCCTGCCCGAACGTGAAGTCGTGGAAGGACAGCCGGTAGGACCACGTCGTGAGCGTCTGGGTCGCGTTCGCCGGACCACCGCCGGTGACGACCATGATGACGTCGAACACCTTGATCGTGTAGACCAGCCCGAGCATCAGCACGATCCCGGTGACCGGGCGCAGCAGCGGCCAGGTGACGTACCGGAACCGCTGCCACGCGCCGGCGCCGTCGAGCGCGGCGGCTTCGTGCAGCGACGCCGGGATCGCGCGCAGCCCGCCGTGCAGGATGACCAGGTTGAACGGGATGCCGATCCAGATGTTGGTGAGGATCACCGCGGGCAGCGCCCAGGTCGTGCTGCTCAGCCACGGCACCGCGCCGACGCCGATCAGCCGCAGCCCGGCGTTGAGCACGCCGTGGTCCTGGTCGAACATCCACCGCCACACCGCGCCGCTGACCACGAGCGGCAGCAGCCAGGGCAGCAGGAGCAGCGACCGCAGCAGCGCGCTGCCGAGGAACCGGCCTGCGAAGAACACGGCCAGCGCGAGGCCGATGCCGAACTGGAAGACGAGCGAGCCGGCCGTGAACAGCACCGTGTTGAGCACCGCCGTCGAGAAGAGCGGGGCGGTCAGCACCGCGGCGTAGTCGGCCAGGCCGACGAAGGGCGCTTTGCCGGTGTAGAACGACTTCACCGTGTAGTCCTGCGTGCTCATCACCAGGTTCGCGACCAGCGGGTACCCGAAGAAGACCACGACGTAGGCCACGGCGGGCAGCAGGAACGCCCACGCGGTGAACGGGTTCTCCCGCCGCGGTCTTCGCCGCGGCACCGGGGCCGCGAGCGTCACGACCCGGCCGCCTGCTGCGCGGTCCTCAGCGCCTGGTCGGCGGGCAGCTTCCCGGTCAGCGACGCCTGGATCGCGTCGGCCAGCGCCTGCGAGACCTTCGGGTACTTCTCGCCGAGCTCCGCGGTGCGGGAGCGGGCCGAGCCGACTTCGTCGACGAACGCCCGCATCGCCGGCTGCTCCGCGCCGAACTTCGCGGCCACGGCCGTCTTCGACGGGACGTAGGCGTGGGCCGTGCTCCACTGCAGCATGGCCGGCTCGGCGAGGATGCAGGTCAGCACCTTCCCGGCGGCCTGCTGGGTCGGCCCGCCGGTCACCGGCACCGCGCCGACCTCACCGCCGAGGGCGACCACCGGCTTGGCGCCCGCCTGCGGTACCGGGATCGGCACGACGCCGTAGTGCAGCGACGTCTCGCCGTCGAGCCGGGCGAGGTTCCACGAGCCGTTGACCATCATCGCCGCGTTGCCCGCGACGAACTGGTCGGCGACGTCGTTCTGGTTCCACGTCACCACGGACTTCGACGCCGACCCGCTCGTCACGAGGCCGGTGACGTAGGCCAGCGCCTGCGTGCTCTGCGGCGAGTCCAGCCGGGACAGTTCGGCGCCATTGCTCCAGAAGAACGGCAGGAACTGCCAAGTGCCCTCCTCCGACGGGATCGCGGAGAAGGCGAGGCCGTACTTGCCGTCCTTGGTCAGCGTCGCCGCGGCGGTCTTCAGGTCGTCCCAGGTGGACGGCGGGCGCACCCCGGCCGCGTCGAGGAGGTCCTTGTTGTAGATCAGCGCCAGGCCGTTGACGCCGGGCGCGGCGCCGTAGATCTTGCCCTGGTAGGTGCCGGCCTTGACGATGCCCGGGTAGTAGCCGTCGGCCGAGATGCCGTAGTCCGACAGCGGGGTCAGCGCGCCGGTGGCGGCGACCTGCTGCAGCGTCGGGTTGTCCGTGAAGAGCAGATCCGGCAGCGTCTTCGAGCTCGCGCCCTGCAGGATCTTCGGCAGCATCTGCGCGGTCGGCACCTTCTGCCGCTCGATCCTGATCCCGGTCCGCGCGGCACAGGCGTCGAGGACCTGCTGCCACGCCGCGGATCCCTGCTCGTCGGCGTAGTAGTCGAGCTCGGTGACCGACGTTGCGGCCGGGGCGTCCGACGGCCGCGGAGCGGGGCTGGGGCTGCAGGCGGCGAGGAGCGCGGCGCTCGCGACCAGGAAAAGGGCGCGACGGGCTACGGACATGGTGATTCTCCTTCGACGGCGGAGCAGAGCCGGGTCAGGTGCGCGGCGCGCCCGTGCTCTCGCGCCGGGTCAGCCGCGGGTCGAGCAGCCGGATCTCCGGCGTGGTGTGACCGCCGAGCCGGCGCATGGTCATCTCCACGGCCTGGGCGCCGACCTCGTCGGCCGGGATGGCGACGGAGGTCAGCGTGACCGGGTGCTGCTCGGCCATGCTGTCCGGGCAGACGGCGATCACCGAAATGTCCTGCGGGACACGGAGACCGCGTTGGCGCAGGTGCGTGAGGAGTCCCGGCAGGACGGCTTCGTTGTGCACGACGAGGCCGGTCAGGCCGGGGTCGGCGGCGAGCAGGTCGTCCACACAGGCGCTCACGGCTTCGTAGGAGTGCGCGCACGGCCGGTTCGTCGCGCGGACGCCCCGGCTCCGCGCGGTTTCGTCGAAGCCCTGCAGGAACCGCGTCGCGTAGCTGGTGCCACGGCGGTAGACGGCGGGGGAGGGGCCGATCAGCGCGAGCGAGCGGTGGCCGAGGTCGGCCAGGTGCGCGACGCACGCCGACCCGGCGGCGGTGAAGTCGAGGTCGACGCAGCTCAGCCCGGCCGGGTGGTCGGGCACTCCGATGAGCACCACCGGCAGGTCGAGCGCGATGAGCATCGGCACCCGCGGGTCGGCGGCCTCGACGTCCATCACCATCAGCGCGTCCGCGATCGCCGACGACGCGACCCGCTGCAGCGCGGCGGGTCCCTCGTCCTTGGTGAGCAGCAACAGGTCCTGGTCGTGGGCGCGGGCCGCGGTGACCGCCGCGGCGACGAACTCCATCACGACGGCGACGTTGAGGTCCGTGCGCAGCGGCACGACCAGGGCCAGCACGTTCGTCTTGCTGCTCGCGAGCGCGCGGGCTCCCGCGTGCGGGTGGTACCCGAGCTTGCGGATGCTTTCTTCGACCAGCCGCCGGGTCTTCGGCGAGATCGAGCGCTTGCCGCTGATCACGTACGACACCGTGCTGGGGGCCACCCCCGCGGCATTGGCGACGTCGTTGATCGTGACCACGGGCGGCCTCCTGGAGACATGGGGCAGGGGAAGAGCGAGTCGAAGCGCATCGACGATGGCACGAAGGTAGGGGAGACCCGCCCGGAACACAAGAACTATTGCCAGTCGGCCAACAATTCGATTCACCTTCGACCTGAGTGTCACACGTCGAATTCGTCGAACACTCTTGCTGTCCGATGTTTCAGCAGGTCGAGGCGGGGTTCTTTGGGAAATCGAGATTACCTGGGAGCGTGCCCAGGAAGACTTGACCTTGCCCGGATCGGGTGCTTATGGCGGCCGCCGATCGAATCGTTTCGACGAATCCTCAGGCGGGTCGCCTTACAGCGAATCCGGTTTCCGGCCTACTCCCGCGTAAGGCAGGACGTTGATCGCCGGATCGTCGGACATGTCGCCCGCCCCCTCTGGGTTCCACATCGCGCAGCCGACCAGGCCCGGTTCGACCAGGTCGAAGCCGTCGAAGAAGCGCAGGACCAGGTCGTGGGTGCGCGGGAACGGCTGGTTCTGCGGGCTCTGCCGGGTGGTGTAGACCTGTACCGCCTCGTCGAGCCCGGTCGACTCGGTGTCCGCCGCGACGTGCGTCAGTGCCAGGAAGCTGCCGGGCGCCAGCCGTTCGCGGTAGCGGGTGAGGATGCTCACCGGATCCCACTCGTCGGGCACGAAGTGCAGCAGCAGCAACATGAACAGACCGGTCGGCTGGTCCGGGTCGAGCAGCTCGCCCGCGCCCGCGAAGATCTCGTCGACGTCGCGCAGGTCCGCTTGGAGCACCGTGCAGCGGTCGTTGTCCTGCAGCAGCAGCTCGCTGTGCGCCACCGCGACCGACTCCCGGTCGACGTAGACCACGCGGCACGACGGGTCGGCCTGCTGGACGATCTCGTGCAGGTTCCCCACGGTCGGGATGCCCGCGCCGACGTCGAGGAACTGCCGGATCCCGGCGTCGACCATGAACTTCGCCGCGCGCCGCAGGAACGCGCGGTTGAGGCGCGCCGCGTCGCGGATGCCCGGCATGATCTTGAGGATCTGCTCCCCGAGCGCGCGGTCGGCGGCGAAGTTGTGGTCGCCGTCGAGCCAGAAGTCGTACACCCGCGCGGGGTTCGGCACCGTGGTGTCGACCTCCGACGGTACCCAGTCCAGTTCCCCGGTCACCCTGACCTCCACCCCTCGCGGATCCGTTGGCGGCGTTCGGTTGACGGCGGAGTGTAGACCCGCTCAGCCGTTCGTGTGGCGGCACTGCCGGTGTTCCGCCCGCCGGTCCTAGGGTGTGCCCGGTGACGAACGACCCGCGCGCCGTCCCCGGTCGCTGGCCGGTGCTCGGGCACACCGTGCCGTTGCTCCGCGACCCGTTGAAGCTGTTCACTTCCCTGCCCGCGTACGGGGACGTCGTCGAACTGCGGCTCGGGCCGCTCCCCGTGCACGTCGTCACCACGCCCGAACTGGCTTGGCAGGTGCTGGCCACCGACGCCGACAAGTTCGACAAGGGCCTGGTCTTCGACAAGATGCGCCCGCTCTTCGGCGACGGCCTGGCCACGTCGAACGGCGAGCACAACCGCCGGCAGCGCCGGATGGTCATGCCCGCCTTCGGCCGGACGCGGATCGCGGGCTACGCCGAGAACACGATGACCGCGCTGGCCGGCGACCTGGCCGGGTCCTGGCGGCCGGGCGAGGTCGTCGAGTTCGACCAGCGGATGCAGGACCTGGTGCTGACCATCGCCGGGCAGACGCTGTTCTCGACCGCCCTCGGCGACGACGTGCTCGCCGAGATCCGCCGCTCGATCCCGGTCATGCTGAAGTACGTGCTGGTCCGGGCGTTCTCGCCGAAGTTCGTGGAACGGCTGCCGATCCCGGCCAACCGCCGGTTCGACGCCGCCGCGGCCCGGCTGCGCGAGGTGATCGGCGCGACCGTCGTCGCCGCGCGGGAGGAGGGCGCCGACCACGGCGACCTGCTGTCGATGCTGCTGGCGGCGCGGGACGAGGACACCGGCGAGGCCATGTCCGACCGGCAGGTGCACGACGAGGTCATCACGATCCTCACCACCGGCGCCGAAACGACCGCCGTGGCGCTGGCCTGGTTCTTCCACGAGCTCGGGCAGCACCCGGACGTCGAGCGCCGGTTCCACGCGGAGGTCGACGAGGTCCTCGGCGGCCGTCCCGCGCGCTTCGACGACCTGCCGGAACTGGTCTACACGCACCAGATCGTCAACGAGATCGTCCGGCGCACCCCGCCGCTGATCCTCATGCGTCGCGCCCGTGAAGACGTCGAACTCGGCGGTGTCGTCGTCCGCGCGGGCAGCGAGGTCGCGGTCAGCCAGCACACGCTGCACCGGGATCCGCGCTGGTTCCCCGATCCCGGCCGGTTCGACCCCGATCGGTGGACGCCCGGAGAGACCGCGGAACTGCCGAAGGGCGCGTACATCCCGTTCGGCGCCGGGGCGCGGCTGTGCCCCGGGCACGTGTTCGCGCCGACCGAGATCGGCATCGTCGCCGCGACCATCGGCGCCCGCTGGCGGCTGGTCCCGGTGCCGGGCAAGAAGGTCCACGCGCAGCTCAAGGCCACGATGCAACCCAACCGGCTGCCGATGACGGTGGTGCCGCGGCGGACCTGACGGTGCCCGATCGGCTACCGGGTGTAGTGTGCCGGGGTCCTCAGCTCGTCACCCGTCCGGAGGGAAGAACGGCGTGAGACTGCCGGTCAAGCTGACGTCGGCGTTGGTCGCCGGCGTCGTCCTGCTCGGGTCCCTGACCGCCGCGGTACCCGCCGAAGCGGCCGCGATCTCCTGCGCCGACACGGATCTGCCGGTCACCGGGCCCGGGCTGCCGCCGCTCGTGCCGGGCGCGCCCGCGTCGGTGCACGGCCGGTTGTGCCTGCCTGCCGGTGCTGTGCCGGACGCCGTCCAGCTGCTCGTGCACGGCGGCACGTACAACAGCGCGTACTGGGACCTGCCCTACCAGCCGGAGCGTTACTCCTACCAGCGCGACATGGCTTCACACGGTTACGCGACGTTCGCCGCGGACCAGCTCGGCGCCGGCGGCAGCAGCCGTCCGCTCAGCCTGCCGCTGACGGTGCAGGCCGAGGCCGAGGCGCTGCACGAGGTGGTCGGCCACCTGCGCGCCGGGCACGTCGGCGGCGCCGCGTTCGCGAAGGTCGTCATCGTCGGGCACTCGGTCGGGTCCGGGGTCGTCGCCGTCGAGGCGGGGACCTACCACGACGTCGACGGCGTGGTCCTGACCGGCATCACGCACCTGCCCGCGCTGCCGGTGCTGGCTCTGGGCGCGGCGCTCGGGCTGCAGCCGGCGCTGCTCGACGGCCAGCTGGCGCACCTCGGCAGCGACCCGCTGTACTTCACGACGCGCCCGGGTGCGCGGGCCGGGCTGTTCTACGCGGCCGGCGACGCCGACCCGGGCGTGATCGCGGCCGACGAAGCCACGAAGGACCAGGTCTCGGTGCCGGGGATGGGCACGGTGGCGTTGTTCGGCATCGTGCTGCCCGCCACGTGGGGCATCACCGTGCCGGTTTTCCAGGTGGTCGGCGAAAAGGACGCGCTTTTCTGCGGGCTGCTCGCGCTTCGCGACTGTTCGAGCGCGGCGACACTGCGGCCCCAGGAGGCGCCATACTACCGGGATCCGTCGAAACTGTCGATGTTCGTGCTCCCGGGCGCGGGGCATTCCGTTGCCCTGCACCAAAACGCCGGACTGTACCGGGACGCCACCCGATCGTGGCTGCGCGACCGGATCGGCGTAACCGCACAGGGTTACCACTCGATTGGATGAACACTGATCAGTGCGCGTGACGCCTTTTCGCGCCAAGATATATCGGTTCCCCGAGCCGGAGTGCGCACTAGACCCTTGGACAGGCTGAAGTGACTGCTCCCCATCCCCACGGTGGCGCCCCGCGCGCGAAGCCGTCCGCCGAACGAGCGGCCAGACGGCTCCGTACCCTCGCGCGCAAGTGGGGCTATCTGGTCAGCACCACGGCGTACCTGCCGCACACGCCCGACGAGATCGAGCGGGAGCTGTCGATCCTCACCGGCTGGCTCTTCGAGGCGGTCGCGAGCGACCCGCCGGGTGTCGGCGAAGCCGCGGCGGCGGGCGGGCGCCTGGTCGAGCTGCGCTGCGTCGGCCCGGAAAGCCTGCGCCGCAGCATGGAGGTGCTCGGCAAGGCCCTGCTGCGCGAGCCGGAGCTGCACGGCGTCGCCAAGCTGCCGGAGCGGGTCGTGCAGGTGCTCGGCGCGCTGAGCTCCGGCTACAGCGAAGCGCTGCGCGAGGACATCCAGAAGCGGCAGGAAGGCCTGAGCCGCGCGTTGCTGAAGGTGGAGCAGGAGACCCGGCGCAAGCAGGTCGTCACGCGCGCGCAGTTCGAGGAGGTCTTCGCCGGCTCGGCCAGCGGCGTCGCGGTCAGCGACCTGGACGGCCGGGTCCTGCGCGTCAACCCGGCGCTCGCCAAGACGCTCGGCCGCACGCCGGCCGAGCTCGCCGGGCGGACCCTGTTCGAGTTCGTCCACCCGGACGACGTCGAGGTGCTGCGCGAGGGCTACGCGGACCTGCTGTCCGGCCGGTTGCACCGGCTGCGGGCCGGTCGCCGGCTGGTCGGCCGGGACGGCGAGCCGATGTGGGCCACGTTCGTGGCGGCGGTGGTCCGCGACGCCGTCGGCGACGCCCAGCAGTTGCTCACCCTCGTCGACGACGACACCGAAGTGGCGCTGCTGCAACGGCGGCTCAGCCACCAGGCCCTGCACGACGTCCTTACCGGGCTGCCGAACCGGCAGTTCTTCGGCACCCGCCTGGAGAACGCGCTGCGCGAGGCCGACCAGGCCCGCGGCGTCACGCTGTTCCACCTCGACCTCGACGGCTTCTCGCTGATCACCGGCGGGCTCGGCCAAGACCTCGGCGACAAGCTCCTGCGCGGCGTCGCGGCGAAGCTGAAAGTGGTGTTCGAGGGCGAGGACGCGCTCATCGCCCGGATCGGCGGCGACGAGTTCGGCGTGGTGGTGCGCAACGGCGAGGACACCCCGGACGTCGGGACCACGGTCCGCCGGATCAACCACGAGCTCGCCGAGCCGGACTACGTCGACGGCCGCCACGGCGTTGCCCTCTCGGCCAGCATCGGCGTCGTGCACCGGCCGCCGCGCGACATCGCGCCGGCCGAGCTGCTCCGCGCGTCGGACCTGACGCTGCGCCGCGCCCAGCGCGCGGGCAACCAGTGGGGCCTGTTCGACCGCGAGCTGGATCACCGTGACCGCCACGAGTTCGGCCTCGCGGCGTCGATGGCGGGCGCCTGGGAGAACGGCGACGTCGAGATCGCCTACCGGGCGCTGGTGAACCTGGCCGACGAGGACGAGCCGGCCGCGATCGAGGCGCGGCTACGCTGGACCCACCCGGTCGAAGGCGAGCTGTCGCACGAGACGTGCGTGCGGCTGGCCGGCGAGACCGGGCTGGCGCTGCCGCTGGGCACGTGGCTCCTGCGCACGGCGGCCGAGCACCTGACGGCGGCGGGCATCGAGGTGCCGCTGGTCGTCGAGCTCGGCCCGCACCAGGCCGCGGACCCCGACCTGGTCGGCGAGGTCCGCGGCGTGCTGGCGGACACGGGCATGCCGCCGGAACGCCTCCGCCCCGGCTTCCCGGCGTCGAGCTTGCTCGCCGAGACGGGCGACGCGGTCGACAACCTGAAGGTGCTCGCGGAGATCGGCATCCCGGCCGAGATCCACGCCTTCGGCGCGGCGGGCGACGTCACGTTCCTGACGGACCTCCCGATCCGCACGGTCCGCGTCGCGCCGTCCCTGGTGGCGCGCCGCGGTCACCCGCTGGTGGAGCGGTCACTGGCCTCCCTGATCGAGGTGGCCCACCTGACGGGCGCGAAGGTGACGGTGGCCGGCGTGGAGACGCGCGAGCAGGCGGCGTGGTGGCGGGAGCGGGGCGTGGACTACGCGTCGGGCCCGGCGTTCGCCGACCTGCCGGACGGCCTGCGTCCTTAGACCTGGTCTCAAAACTCAAGGATGTGTCACTGCGCAACCTGCCGGTCCTGGTCGTCGATCGTGAGCAGTCGTGGCGAAGACGACGCAGCAGCGGCGGGTCGAAGACCGGCTCTGGGAGCTGATCGAACCCCTGATCCCGTCCCGACTACCGCTGCACATCATGTTGCCGGCGGCAAACACCCACGACAGCATGCTGTTCGAGCCGCTGCTGGACACGAACCCGACCGTGCGCGGCCACCACGGCCGGGCGGGCCGGCCACGATGCCGACCGGACAAGCTGCACGCCGACAAGGGCTACGACTACCGCCGCTGCCGCCGCTACCTGACCCGCCGCGGTATCAAGGTCCGTATCGCCCGGCGCGGGATTGAAGGCAAGTCCCGCCTCGGCCGGGTCCGGTGGGGTCGTCGAACGCACCATCTCCTGGCTACTGCGGTTCAAACGCCTCGGGCTGCGCTACGACCGGACCGAACGCACCACGCTGGCTTCCGAGCGCGGCACTCTCGTCGGGAAGTGATCAGCCATCGGTGGGGCCGCCTCGTCAGAGGCGTTCGATGCGGTCGGCCTGCGGGCCCCGGTCGCTCTGACGCACCGCGTACCGGACCCGGTCACCCTTCTGCAGCGGCTCCGACCCCATGATCACGGACGCGTGGGCGAAGAGATCGTCGCCGCCCGCGTCCGGGGTGATGAAGCCGAAGCCGCGGTCGTCGTCGTAGCGCGCGACGACGCCCTCGCCGCCTCGTGCGGGCACGTCCCGCGCCGCCGGCCCTGCGGCCGCGGCAGGTGCCGACCGCTGCGGCGCCGTCTGGGGCTCGGCGCCCCGGACCAGGTGCACGTCGCGGGCCTGCGGGCCCTTGTCTCCACTGGCCACCTCGTAGGCGACGCGGTCGCCCTCCGCGAGCCACGTCAGCCCCTCGGCCAGGGCCCGGGCGTGAACGAAGACGTCCCCGGCGCCGGAGTCTGGGTTGATGAAGCCGAAGCCCTTGTCCTCGTCGTACCAGGCCACCGTGCCGTCGGCACCGTCCGCGGTACCAGCCGCAGCGGGTGAGCCGGCCCCTGCTCCCAGCGGGATCACGTGCCCGGCCTGCGGGCCGCGCTCGCCTTCGACGATCAGGAAGGCCACCCGCTGCCCCTCGGTGACCACGCCGCCGGTCACGATGGCGGAGCTGTGCACGAAGAGGTCGGCGCCGCCGCCGTCCGGCGACGCGAAGCCGTACCCCTTGCCCGGCTCGTACCAGTTGATGGTGCCGAGCAGGCCCACGGCGCTGCCGGTGGCCGCATCGGCGGTGACGCGAACGCGCAGCGCCTCGGGCCCGCGGTCGTTCTCGCCGACCTCGAACACGACGGCCTGACCCTCGCGGAGCACTTTCGCGCCGCCGTCCCCGACGATCTCGGAGGCGTGCACGAACACGTCCGGCGAGCCGTCCTCGGGCGCGAGGAAGCCGAAACCCCGTTCGGCGTCGAACCAACGGACGGTCCCTTGCGGCATCAAAGACTCCAGGTCGAGAGAGCGGGCACTGGCCCCCAGTCTCTCTGACGGACCTCGGGTCCGTCGGGCCGGGTCCACAGGCGGGCCGTTGGTTCACCTAGCGACACGCCGAGTTCTAAGCGCCAGACCAGGACCTGGCTGGGACTCGCGCGGTGGCGCGGGTGGTCGTGAGTGGCAATTCGGGTTAGAACCCTCATTGCCACTCACGAGCAGCGGGCGCGGCGTTCGCCGACCTGCCGGACGGTCTGCGCCCTTAGATCCGCACCAGCACCTCGTCCAGGGACTTGCGCCGCAGGTCCGGGACCACGCAGTCGTCCGCCGGGTAGCCGACCGGGATGACTGCGAACGCCCGTTCGTTGCGGGGACGGCCCAGCAGGTCGCCCAGGAAGCGCATCGGGGACGGCGTGTGCGTGAGCGCGGCCAGCCCGGCCACCTGCAACGCCGTCAGCAGCATGCCGACCGCGATGCCCACCGACTCGTCGACGTAGTAGTGCTTGTGGGTGCCGCCGTCCTCGTCGACGGCGAACCGCTGCTGGAACACGACGATCAGGTACGGCGCGTCGATCAGGTGCGGCTTCACCGCGTCCGTGCCCAGCGGCCGCAACGCGTCCAGCCACGCCTCGCCGAGCCGGCCGTCGTAGGAGATCTTCTCTTCGGCTTCCGCCGCCTCGCGGATCCGCCGGCGCACCGAAGGGTCCGACACGAGGACGAACGTCCACGGCTGCTGGTGCGCGCCGCTGGGGGCGGTGGAGGCCACGGCGATCGCGTCGAGCACGGCGTCCTCGGGGACCGGGTCGGGGGAGAACATCCGGACCGAGCGGCGCTGCTCCATGCGCTGCCGGAGTTCGGCGACGTTCGACGTGGCTTCGGCGGCGGGCAGGCGGGCGGGCCGGTAGGGGACCGGGTGATAGGTCATGCCCGGAATTGTGGCGGGGAACACCCTCGGCGCAGCAGGGCCGAACGTACGATTTCCGGCCCAGCCACGTTCGTTCAGCGGACAGTTAGGGCTGCCTTGCCTCCGATATTGCGCCGAAGAGCGCAACACAAGTGGGCCGTTCGGTCCTGTCGCGTGAAGTGACCCCGTCATTACTCTCCAGTAGAACGAAGTGGTGCCGATCACAGCCGTTCACAGTCGCCGGAGGAGGCCCCATGGCGTCGCGCGTCCGACAACCGGTCTCCGAAGACCGGCGCGATCCGCGGCTCAGGCACATCACCGGCTGTCTCACCTGCACCCTCAAATGCGCGTACTGCGGCCTCCCGGTCCGGCTCGCCGGACCGGGCGATCACCCCGGCTACGGCGTCGTCGAACAGATCGCCGGCGACGGGCCCAGCCCGGACCTGGTGCTGCTGCACCGGTTCTGCCGCAGCGCACTCGGCCGCTGCCGGACGCGGGGGTGCGTGCTGCGGCGCGCCCACCTCGGCCGCGCTACCGAGCAGTACGAAACCGGCCGCCGCCGTCCGGGGCGCTACCAGCGCCTCGGCGTCCGCCGGTCGCCCGACCTCGATCTGTACCGGAAACACTGGCGGGTCGCCAAGATGCGGTACGCGTGCAAAGCGTGCCGCTACTACACCGGCTCGCACTGAGCCGTCCCCCAGCGCCTTCCCGCCACGCACGTCACGGAGGACTCGTGCTCGTTCGCCTCATCCTCGGTCTGCTCATGACCGTCGTCGGTCTCGCCGTCGCCGGCAAGCGGGTGGTCTTCCTGTACCACCTGATCAAGGCGGGCCAGCCCGACACCAAACGCTCCGACGACCTGGGCGCCCGCGTCTTCGCGCAGGTGCGCGAGGTGTTCGGCCAGCGCAAGCTCCTGAAGTGGTCCGTGCCCGGCCTGGCGCACCTGTTCACGTTCTGGGGCTTCGTGATCCTCGCTTCGGTGTACCTCGAGGCGTACGGCGCGCTGTTCGACGAACGGTTCGCCATCCCGTGGATCGGCCACTGGGCGGTGCTCGGCTTCCTGCAGGACTTCATCGCCGTGATGGTGGCCGTCTCGCTGGGCGTGTTCGCGGTGATCCGGATCCGGCAGGCGCCCGAGCGCAAGGACCGGGCGTCGCGCTTCTACGGCTCGCACACCGGCGGCGCGTGGCTGATCCTGATCATGATCTTCAACGTCGTCTGGACGATGTTCTTCTTCCGCGGCTCGTCTTCGGCGTCCGGCAACTTCCCGTACGACTCGGGCGCGTACGTCTCGCTCGGCGTCGGGAACCTCCTCGAACCGCTCGGGCACACGACGACCGAGGTGCTCGAGACGGTCGGCCTGCTGCTGCACATCGGCGTCATGCTGGTGTTCCTGTCGATCGTGCTCTACTCCAAGCACCTGCACATCTTCGTGGCGCCGATCAACGTCTCGGCCAAGCGGCTGCCGGACGCGCTCGGCCCGCTGCTGCCGATGGAGTCCGCCGGCAAGCCGATCGACTTCGAGGACCCGGGCGAGGACGACACCTTCGGCCGCGGCAAGATCGGCGACTTCACGTGGAAGGGCCTGCTGGACTTCTCGACGTGCACCGAGTGCGGCCGCTGCCAGTCGCAGTGCCCGGCGTGGAACACCGGGAAGCCGTTGTCCCCCAAGCTGCTCATCATGGGCCTGCGCGACAACATGTTCGAGGAGGCGCCCTACATCCTCAGCGGCGAGGAGCACGCGGACGCGCGCCCGCTCGTCGGGACCGAAGCGGACAACGGCGTCATCGACCCGGACGTCCTCTGGTCCTGCACCACCTGCGGCGCGTGCGTCGAGCAGTGCCCGGTGGACATCGAGCACGTCGACCACATCGTCGACATGCGCCGCTACCAGGTGATGATCGAGTCGGCGTTCCCGACCGAGCTCGGCGGCCTCTTCAAGAACCTGGAGACCAAGGGCAACCCCTGGGGCCAGAACAACTCCGAGCGGCTGGCCTGGACGAAGGACCTCCCGTTCGACGTCCCGGTGTTCGACGGCGAGCTGGCCGACGACGTCGAGTACGTCTACTGGGTCGGCTGCGCGGGCGCGTTCGACGACAACGCCCGCAAGACCGTCCGCGCCACGGCGGAGCTGCTGCACATCGCCGGCGTGAAGTACACCGTGCTGGGCAAGGAGGAGTCCTGCACCGGCGACCCGGCGCGGCGCGCGGGCAACGAGTTCCTGTTCCAGATGATGGCCCAGCAGACGGCGGAGACGCTCAACGCCGTGTTCGAGGGCCGGGAGCCGCGGCTGCGCAAGATCGTCACGACGTGCCCGCACTGCCTCAACACGCTCAGCCGCGAGTACCCGGACCTGGACGGGCACTACGAGGTCGTCCACCACACGCAGCTGCTCAACCGCCTGGTGCGCGGCGGCCAGCTGACGCCCGTCAAGGCCGCCGAGGACGGCCCCAAGGTGACCTACCACGACCCGTGTTACCTCGGGCGCCACAACAAGGTCTACACACCCCCGCGCGAGCTGGTCGGCGCGACGGGCGCCAAGCTCGAGGAGATGCCCCGCCATGCGGATCGAGCCCTCTGCTGCGGCGCGGGCGGCGCGCGGATGTGGATGGAAGAGCAGATCGGCAAGCGCATCAACCTGGAGCGCGTCGACGAGGCCATCGCCACCGACGCCGAGACGATCGTGACCGGCTGCCCGTTCTGCCGCTCCATGCTCACCGACGGGCTGGTCCAGCGCCAGAGCGAGCAGAAAGCGGAGAACGTCGACGTCCGCGACGTCGCCCAGCTGCTGCTGGAGCGGGTCAAGGCCCCGGAGGCCGCGCCGAAACCCTGACCTTCACGTATCTTCCGCCCGTTTCCCGGCTCTGTCCGGAGTCGGGGAACGGTGGGAGGGGCGATGGGACAACGGGAAGCGGCGACGGTCGAGACCGTCGGCGGCGCCGTGGCGAGACTGGCGGTGCGCCGCGGCTCGTGGCTGGTCGGGCGCGGGCCGGACGCGCACCTGAGGCTGTATTCGGACCGGGTGAGCCCGCGGCACGCTTGGCTCCGCCGCGACGCGCGCGGCACGTGGGTGGCCGACGCGGGGTCGCGGGCCGGGACCCGGGTCAACGGGGACGCGCTCGCCCCGGGCCGGGCCCGGCTGCTGCGCGACGGCGACCGGCTGGAGTTCGGGCCGATCACCGCCGTCTACAGCGACACCGCGCCGGCGGATGAGGCCGCGCCGCCGGTGTTCTCGAAGGTGGCCCGGACGGCGGGGACCGGCCGGGTGGCGCTGGTGCTCGGGCCGGTCCTGGTGGTGACCGGGTTCGGGCTGGGTGCGTCCAGGCTGCTCCGGTACTTCGCGGCCGGACCGGAGGTGGGCCTGGGCGGCACCCTGCTGACCGTGGGCGTCGTGGTGACGGTGCTCGGGCTGGTGCTGGCTAACCGTCCACAGTGGAAGTGACGACCGCGGGCTTCGTGGTGTCCGCCGGGGTCTTGCTCCCGAGTTCCGCCGTCGGCACCTGGTAGGTCTCGCGGGCCGTCGCGGCGGCTGTCGCGGCCACCACGCAGACCGCCGCCGTGAAGATGGAGACGCCCAGCCAGTCCGACTTGCCGGAGCCGATCGCCGCGACCACGCTCGGGGCGAAACCCGCGACCGCGAAGCCGATCTGGGTGCCGATCGCCATGCCCGAGAGGCGGACGCGGGCGCTGAACATCTCGCCGTAGAGCGACGGCCAGACGCCGTTGACGCCCGAGTACGCGACGCCGAACAGGACGATGCCGAGCACGAACAGCAGCGCGTACGAGCCGATCGAGATCGACCACAGGTACGGGAAGATCAGCACTCCGCAGGCGATGCAGCCGGTGATGAACACCGGCTTGCGGCCGACCCGGTCGGCGAGCCGCGCCAGCAGCGGGATCGCCGCCAGGGCCACGATGTTCGCGAGAACGCCCACCCAGAGCATGGGGGTGCGCGCCAGGCCGATCGTGTTGACCGCGTAGCTCAGCGCGAAGACGGTGAAGATCGTGCTGACCGAGGCGATCGTCGCCGCGACGATCACGCGCAGGACGTCGGCCCAGTGCGTGCGGAAGAGGACCGCCACCGGCAGCTTCGCGACGTCGGTGCGGGCGAACACCGGGGTCTCGTCGAGCTTGCGGCGGATGACGAACCCGACGGCCACGACGGCCGCGCTGCACCAGAACGGGATCCGCCAGCCCCACGTCAGCAGGTCGGCCTGGGGGAGCGCGGCGACCGGCAGGAAGATCGCGGTGGCCAGGATCTGCCCGGCCTGCGTGCCGCTCAGGGTGAAGCTGGTGAAGTACGCGCGACGTCGCTCCGGAGCGTGTTCGAGCGACATCGAGTTCGCGCCTGCCTGCTCGCCGGCCGCGGAAAGTCCCTGCATCAGGCGGAGAACGACCAGCAGGATCGGCGCGAGCACGCCGACGGTGGCGTAGGTGGGCAGGCAGCCGACGGCGAACGTCGAGAAGCCCATCAGGAGCAGGGTGAAGACCAGGACGCGCTTGCGGCCGAAGCGGTCGCCGACGTGGCCGAGGATGAACGCGCCGACCGGCCGGGCGGCGTAGCCGACGCCGAACGTGGCCAGCGCGAGCAGGGTGCCGGTCGCGGGGGAGGAGGCGGGGAAGAAGACCTTGTTGAACACCAGTGCGGCGGCGGTGCCGTAGATGAAGAAGTCGTAGTACTCGAGCGCACTGCCGATCCAGGCGGCCAGCGCCGCCTTGCGGGGCATCGATGCGGTCACGGGGTGCTCCTGACGTCCGTGCTTCATTGCTCAGAGTCGGCGGGGAAGCGGTGCCAATGTACGATCTGGTTAGTTAACACAGAGTGCGAGAAGGTGCCCTGAGTGTCAAGAGATCCTTTTCGGGTGGCTCGTCGCCGGGAGGCTTGCCGGTGCGCGGGGTGGGGCCGGAAGCGTCAGCGAGCGGTCAAGTAGTCGATCACCGGGTCGCCCGGCACCGCGCGGCAGTGCGGTTCGCCGGTCGGTAACTCTGAACGCACTGGTTCGTACACCAACCCGAAGGGGTGCTCTCGCCCGAGGCATGGTCGCGCTGCAGGCCGCCCGGAATGCCGCGTTACGCGCGAACCCGGTGCCGCACGACCCTGACGAACACGGCCAGTACCCGCATTTCTTCCGCGCTCGCGGGCGCGCGCGTGTTCTGCGACGTGGTCCGGCGTATCAGCGGTTTCGGTGGCGAAGACGCGCCGGTGCGGACGGCCGCGCGCCGCGCCCGGCGACACCTGGTCCCACCAGTCGAAACGCTCGCCGAACCGCCGCCCCGGGGTGCTCCCGGGGCGGCTTTCTTTCGCCCGTGCCGCGATATTCCGGCGTGGCGGAATACCCGTTCGGGCCGGTGAAAAACGTCCGGGACGCCTCCCTATTCGGGCGACTTCCGTCACCTTTCTCCCCGGCGCCGGTAACGGTGCGACTACTCCCCGTCAGAGTGCCTGGAGCGATTACAACGTCTTGGCAACCGCCTTGACAGGGCCTGTGGTACGTACCACTCTAACCCCAACATTGGTCTACACCATTTGGGGCGCCTGGCCACCGTGGCCGGGCATCGAAAGGACGGCAACGAGTGAAACGCTGGCTCAAGCTGGCGGCGGGCGCCGCCGCACTGACCCTCGTGACCGCGGGCTGCGCGGGTTCCAGCGGCACCGACACCGCCGCTTCGTCGAGCGGTGCTCCCGCGCAGATCACCGGGGACGTCACGGTCTGGCTGATGACGGGTTCCGCGCCGGCCACGCTGACCGACGCGCTCAACAAGGAGTTCGAGGCCGCCCACCCGGGCGCCAAGGTCAAGTACGAAGTCCAGCAGTGGGACGGCATCCAGCAGAAGCTGACCACCGCGCTGGCGAGTGGCGCTCCGCCGGACGTCATCGAGATCGGCAACACCCAGACGGCGGCGTTCGCCTCGCAGGACGGCGTGCTGACCGACCTGACCGCCGACAAGGACAGCTTCAACGGTGCGCAGTGGCTGAAGGGCCTCGCGGACTCGGGTGCCTACGACGGCAAGACCTACGGCGTCCCGTTCTACGCGGCCAACCGTGAGGTCATCTACCGCAAGGACATGTTCGAGCAGGCCGGCATCACCAAGACGCCGACGTCGAACGACGAGTGGATCGACGCGATCACCAAGCTGAAGACGAAGTTCGGGTCCGACCCCGACTTCCAGCCCTTGTACATGCCGGGCCAGAACTGGTATGCGCTGCTCTCGTTCATCTGGGACAACGGTGGCGACATCGCCCAGGCCGACGGCAAGAACTTCAAGGCGACGCTGGACAGCGCCGGCGCGAAGGCGGGCCTGGACTTCTACAAGAAGCTCGTCGACACCTCCGGCACCAAGGCGCCGAAGGACGCCGACGAGGCCAAGCCGCAGCAGGCGACCGTCTACGGTGCCGGCAAGGTGGCCATGATGATCGGTCTTCCGTGGGAGCTGCCGACCGCGGCCAAGACGGACCCGAGCCTGACCGCCAAGACCGGCGCGTTCGCGATCCCGAGCAAGACCGCCGGCCAGAGCGCCCCGGTCTTCCTGGGCGGCTCCAACCTGGCGATCCCGGCCAACAGCAAGAACGTGGCCGCCGCCAAGGAGTACATCAAGCTGCTCTCCAGCCCGAAGTACCAGAGCCAGCTGGCCGCCGCGGGCGTCGTGCCCGGCACGTCGACCGACCTGACCGGCCTGGACAAGGACCCGCTGGGCACCGTGATGGCGAAGGCCTCCACCAACGGCAAGGCCGTGCCGGCCAGCCCGAAGTGGGGTGACGTGGAGTCCGGCCAGAACCCGGTCAAGGACATGCTGACCGCGTACCTGACCGGCAAGAAGACGCTCGACCAGGCGACCGCCGACGCCAACGCAGCGCTGAACAAGCTCATCGGCGGATGACAGCGACCGCCAATGTGACGATGCCGGCGGGGGCGACCCCGCCGGCATCGCCGCGCGCCACGCGGGCCAAGAAGCGCAGGAAGGGCCGGTTCGGCGACCGGATCCTCCCGTACCTGCTGCTCCTGCCCGCGCTCGCCGCGATCCTCGTGCTGCTCGCCTGGCCGCTGGTCCAGGTGCTCGCGATCAGTTTCCGCAAGCTCGACATCGGCCAGCTGATCTCCGGCAAGACCGTGTGGATCGGCTTCGACAACTACACCAACACGCTGTCGGACCCGGAGTTCTGGACCATCACGGTCCGGACGCTGGTGTTCACCGCGTCCATCGTGGCCGCCACCATCCTCGGTGGCCTGCTGCTGGCCGTGCTGATGCGCCACCTCGACCCGGTCGTGCGGATCATCGTGCAGGTGACGCTCGTGCTGGCCTGGGCGACCCCGGTGATCGCGACGACCACGGTGTTCCAGTGGATCTTCGACGAGCAGTACGGCATCCTCAACAAGACCCTCGACCGGCTCGGGTTCCACAGCTTCATCGGGTTCTCCTGGTTCTCCAGCGGCCCGAGCACGCTGTCGGTGATCGGGCTGCTCATCGTCTGGCAGGCCGTGCCGTTCGTGACGTTCTCGCTCTACGCGGGGCTCATCGGCGTCCCGCGCGAGCAGTACGAGGCCGCCGGCATCGACGGCGCCGGGCCGTGGCAGACGTTCCGCGCGGTCACCTGGCCCGCCATCCGGCCGATCACCACCATGGTGACCTTCCTGTCGGTGTTGTGGGACTTCAACGCCTTCGCCCAGATCTGGGCGATCCGCGAGGGCGGCCCGGACGGCGGGAGCACCACGCTGGCCGTCGTGCTGTACCTCAAGGGCATCGCGGGCAACCACTTCGGCGCGGCGGGCGCGATCGCGACGCTGATGCTGATCGTGCTGGCCCTCATCACCGGCCGGTACATCCAGCTGCTCACCCGGACCAAGGAAGGTGATCTGGCGTGAAGAAGTCGCTGTCACAGCGAATCGTGCTCTCGGTCGTCGGCCTCCTCGTGGCGCTGGCGGTCGTCTTCCCGACGTACTGGATGTTCGTCACGTCGCTGCGCACGCCCGGTGAGATCCTCTCGCCCAAGTACGACCTGATCCCGACGTCGTTCTCCTTCGGCAACTTCGCCACCGCGCTGACCAAGGACAACTTCCCGACCTACCTGCTCAACAGCCTGATCGTCACGGTCGGGTCGGTGCTGTGCGCGCTGGTCGCGGGGACGCTGGCGGCCATCCCGCTCTCGCGGCTGCGGTTCACCGGCCGCAAGGGCTTCCTGGTCCTGGTCATGGTGGCGCAGCTGGCGCCGGTGTCGGCGCTGTTCATCCCGCTGTTCCTGCTGATGCGGGACGCCGGGCTGCTCAACACGCTGCCGTCGCTGCTGCTGATCTACTTCGCCACCACGCTGCCGTTCACGGTCTGGATGCTCTACGGCTTCGTCAACGGGATCCCGTACGAGCTGGAAGAGGCCGCGATGATCGACGGCTGCAGCCAGACCGGCGCGTTCCGCCGGGTGACGCTGCCGCTGCTCGGGCCGGGGCTGGTCACGACGTCGGTGTTCAGCTTCATCACGGCGTGGAACGAGTACCTGTTCGCCCTGGTGTTCATCAGGGACAAGCAGAAGGAGACGCTGCCGGTGTGGCTGGCGTCGTTCCGCACGGCGTTCGCCACCGACTGGGGCGGCGTGATGGCCGCGTCGGTGATCTACGCGATCCCGGCGCTGGTGTTCTTCCTGATCGTGCAGCGCAAGCTCGTGTCCGGCGTGACCGCCGGCGCCGTGAAGGGGTAGCTGTTGTCTTCACCCGAGAAACTCGCCGAGGCCGTCCTCCTGCCCGGGTTCGCCGGGACCACCGCACCCGGCTGGCTGCGCAGCCGCGTCGCCGACGGGCTCGGCGGGGTGATCCTGTTCGGCCGCAACGTCGTCGACGACGAGCAGGTCGCCGCGCTCACCGCCCAGCTGCGGGGCGAGCGTGACGGCGTCGTCGTCGGCATCGACGAGGAGGGCGGCGACGTCACCCGCCTCGACGTCAACACCGGGTCGTTCGTGCCGGGGCCGCTGGCCCTCGGCGCGGCCGACGACCCGGAGCTGACCACGGCGGTCGCCGCCGCGCTCGGCGAACGGCTCGCGGCCTGCGGCGTCACGATCAACCTGGCGCCGTGCGCGGACCTGACCCTGGCGGCCGAGGACCCGATCATCGGCGTCCGGGCGTTCGGGTCCGACCCGGTGAAGGCGTCGCCGCACGTCGCGGCGTACGTCACCGGCCTGCAGAAGTACGGCGTCGCGGCGTGCGCCAAGCACTTCCCGGGCCACGGCGCGGCGACGGAAGACTCGCACGTCGCGCTGCCGGTGCTGCCGCGGACGCCGGAAGAGCTGCGCGAGATCGAGCTGGTCCCGTTCGCCGCGGCGATCCGGGCCGGCGTGCGCGCGGTGATGACCGGGCACCTGGTCGTGCGGGCCTGGGGCGACGAACCGGCCACGCTCAACCGGGTGGCGCTCACCGACGTCCTGCGCGGCGAGCTGGGCTTCACCGGCGCGATCATCACCGACGCGCTGGAGATGGGTGCGGTGTCCGGCGCGTACGGCCGCCACGACGGCCTCGGCCACTCGGCGGTCCGGGCGCTGATCGCCGGCGCGGACGCGCTCTGCATCGGCGGCGCGGCCTTCGAGGCCGACGCCCTGGACGCCATCAACGCGGCGATCGTGGCCGCGGTGACGTCGGGGGAGCTGCCCCTCGAACGGCTGGCGGACGCGGCCGAGCGGACGGCGTCGCTGGGCACCGACCCGGCCCCGGCGACGGTCGGCCCGGTCGACCGGCGGCTCGGCCTGGAAGCGGCCCGCAAGGCCCTGCGCGTCACCGGTGAACCGCGGCTGGACGGCCCGCCCCTGGTGGTGGACGTCCAGACCGAGCCGACCATCGCGGCCGGCCCGATGCCGTGGGGCCTCGGCGCGCACCTGGCCGAGCTGGTGCCGGGGACGCGGGCGATCACCGCCGGCCCGGGCGACCTCGACACGATCCTCGAAGCGGCGCAAGGGTTCTCGAGCGTCGTCGTCGTGACGCGCGAGGCGCACCGGCACCCGCGGGTGCGGGAGCTGCTGGCGGCGCTGGGGGAGTCTGCTGTGGACTTCATCCGCGTCGAGACGGGCGCGCCGGGTCCGCTCACCGGGGACGGCCCGCGGCTGGACACGTTCAGCGGCTCGTACGTCAGCCTGCGCGCGGCGGCCGAGTACCTGGCCTGAGTTCGCTTCACCGGACAGGCCCCGCCTTCCCGGCGGGGCCTGTCCCTTTTGCCGTATCTCCACGAGCCGCCCGGGCGTTTGTACGGGGCTTGTACCGGCGCTCGTCACTCTGTCGGCACAACGAAAACGACGGAGGACGGACACATGAGGATTCGCATCGGCAAGCGGGCGGCCGGGGTGGTCGGCATCGCCGCGGCGATCGTGCTGGTCGGCGCCACCCCGGCGCTCGCGGCCACCGGCACGGTGCACACCGACTCGGGCGCGCCGCTGACCGTGCGCTCGGCGCCGAGCACGGGCGCGAGCTCGACCGGCACGGTCGCCGACGGCACCGCCGTCGACATCGACTGCCAGACCACCGGCGAGTCGGTCACCGGCAAGTACGGCACAAGTAACATCTGGGATCACGTCCCGAGCGGATTTATCACCGACACCTACGTCTACACCGGCTCCGACGGCCGCATCGCGCCGGACTGCACCGACGTCCCGCCGCCGCCGGCGGCGACCTGCTCGACGTCCGGGCTGGGCGACGCGAACACGTGCGCCCAGGCCGTGGCCAAGGCGAAGTCGCGGGTGCACACCAACAACGACCCGGCCTACGACGGCTGGTGCGACCGCATCAACGCCCAGAACTACGGCTTCTCCGCGAGCGGCTCGACCACGGCGTACGTGCACTGGACCCAGATCCCCGGCCAGTACAAGCACGCGGGCAGCACCGACGTCCCGGCCGGCGGCCTGGCGTTCTTCTCCAACGGCGGCTCGGGCCACACGATGATCTCCATCGGTGGCGGCAAGTTCCTGTCGAACGACATCAACGGCGCGGGCACCTACACCGAGACCACGATCGCGCAGATCAAGAGCAAGTGGGGCCAGACCTACCTCGGCTGGTCGCAGCCGTGGTTCAAGGTGAACCACTGACCGCCTGACGCGCACCGCGGCAAAGCCGTGAATGCCACATTGACGGACACTAGGTCCCTCGATGTGGCATTCACGGCTTTCGGGTAAAGCGGGTCAGCTGCCGGGGTTCAGGTGGTGCAGCACGAAGATCCCGCCCAAGGCCGGGCGGTCCAGGCGTTCGTGGTCGGTCGCCACGTACTCGTCCAGGACCGCCAGGATGCGCCGGTCCAGTTCCCGGACCTCGTCGGGGGACAGGTGCAGCAGGAACTTCTCGTGCACCGCCACCGACTCCGGGCCCGACGCCCGCAGCTCCTCCTGGAAGATCTCGATCGGCGCGAACCGCGTCTCGGGGTCGGCGCCGGCCAGCGGGCCGTCGAGCCACCACGTCTCGTTGTTCGACCGGTACGGCTTCTCCAGCGCGCCGCTGGTCCCCGTGCGGACCGGGGCCGGCTCCAGCAGGCCGGCGGCGACCAGCTGGCGCACGTGGTGCAGGACCGTGCCGGGATCGCGGTCGAGGCGGTCGGCGAGCTGCTTGTTCGTCAGCTCCTCGACCAGGCACATCCGCATGATCCGCAGGCGGAGCGGGTGGCCGAGGGCCTTCGCCTCCCGCGGGGTCGCCGGCCGCCGCCGGCGGGGTTCGGTCATGAACGCAACGTAGTCCATCGATCGAGTTCCGGCACATCGATGGAGAATTCCCCATCGATGTGTCATTCTCCACCACATGGAGACGAAGGGCCTGGGCAGCACCTATTGGCGGCTGTGGACGGCGGCGGGGCTGTCGAGCCTCGCCGACGGCGTCCTGAAGGTCGCGTTGCCGCTGGTGGCCGTCGGCTACACGCGGTCGCCGGCCCTGATCGCCGGGCTGGCTTTCGCTTTCACCCTGCCGTGGCTGCTTTTCGCGCTGCCCGCCGGCGCGCTGGTCGACCGGCTCGACCGCCGGCGGGCGATGCTCGGCGCGAACCTGGTCCGCGGCGGGCTGCTCGCCGTCGTCACGCTCATGACCGTCCTCGACGGCGGCTCGATCTGGGCCCTGTACGCCGTCGCCGCGGGGGTCGGGTTCGCCGAGACCATCTACGACACGGCCGCGCAGTCGATCGTCCCGCAGGTCGTCGGGCGCGAGCGGCTCTCGGCCGCCAACGGCCGGATGTACGCCGCCGAGCAGACGGCCAACGAGTTCGCCGGCCCGCCCCTGGCCGGGCTCCTCGTCGCGGCCGGGATGCTCGCCGCGTTCGTGACGCCGATGGCGTTGTGGGCGGTGGCCGTGGCCGCGCTGCTGCTGGTGCGCGGGACCTACCGGATCGAGCTGCCCGGGCACACCACCCTGCGCGCGGACATCGCCGAGGGTGTGCGGTTCCTGGTGCGGCACAAGGTGTTGCGGACGTTCTCGGTCATGGTCGGCACCTTCAACTTCGCCACCGGCGCGACCTTCGCGGTGTTCGTGCTCTACGCGGTCGGCCCGGGCTCGGCGATGGGCCTGTCCGAGCCGGCCTTCGGCCTGGTGATGGCCACCAACGCCGCGGGCGGCCTCGCCGGGTCGTTCCTCGCCGAACCGGTGGAGCGCCTGATCGGCCGGATCGGCACGCTCTGGGTGTCCTGGCTCGCCGGCGGCCTCACGATCGGCGTGCTCGCGGTGACGACGAACCCCGTCGCCGTCGCCGCCGGGTTCTTCCTCGGCGGCCTGGGGATCGTGATGTCGAACGTCGTCATGGTGTCCCTGCGCCAGCGCCTCACCCCCGACCGCCTGCTCGGCCGGCTCAACAGCAGCTACCGCCTGGTGGCGTGGGGCACCAAGTCCCTCGGCGCCCTCGCGGCCGGCGTGCTCTCCCAGACCCTCGGCCTGCACGCGGTGTTCGCCGTGATGGCCGTGCTGGCGTTCGCCGTCGTGGCCGGGCTCTTCGTGGTGACGGAGAACGCGCTCACGGCCGCGGAACGCGAAGCCGTGCGCGCGTGAGCGTCACGCGTGCGGGAACGGGAAGACGTTCAGCCGCTCCTCGGGCAGCGGTGCCGGCCGCCAGCCGAGGTCGACGGCGGCACGCCGGATCCGCCCGTCGCCCCAGTACGGCGCGCCGGCCGGGAAGCGGGGCACCAGCCCCGGCACGATCGTGTGCGCGGCGTGGAACCCGGCGCTCGCGACGTCCCGCGTGGTCAGATCGACGCTGATCACCTCGAAACCCCGCTCCTCGACGCGTTCCCGGTAGGCCTTGAGCCCCCGCTCGCCCACCGACGGCAGCCCCTCCCACGGGCGCACCGGCAGGTCGAGCACCCACGGCGCCACCCGGGTCACGGCCCGCGGGTCGAGGGCCGCGTCGGCGTGCTGCCGCGCGAACCCGTCGGCGAGCGCCTGCTTGGCCGCCTCGAACGCGTCGGGCCGGGTGGCGGTGCCGATGGACAGCCGGCGCCGGGCCCGGTCGAGCACGGCCGCCGCGACGACCGGGACGCCGAACTCGTTGTCCAGCGGGATCAGCGTGACGTCGTGGGTATCGGCGGTGTCGGCGATCAGCGCGCGGAGCTCGGCCGGGACCGGCAGCCGGCGCAACCGCGGTGTGTTGGCCCACCAGAGCATCGTCGTGTCCTGCTCGAGCACCGCTTCCAGGCCCGAGGTCACGGCGTGTTCCCTGCTCGTCCCCCCGGCGAGGCCGGCGAGCAGGGGATCGGTGAACCGGGCGCCGTCGGGCTCGGGCCGGTCGGAGACGAGGCACGCGGGCACCCACAGCGCCTCCCGCGTCGTATGGGAAAAGGCTTCGATCCACGCGCATTCCGTGTCGGGGGTGAGCGGCGCGAAGGGAAACCCGGGGATGGCGTACTGCCGCGGTGAGTACAGGTTCAGGCGACGCGGGTCGAGCGCGGGCACGCCCTGGCGGCACAGCCGCAGGTAGCTGGCGTGCCGGAGCTCGCGGTCCGCGGGCAGCCAGCTGCCGCAGTAGCGTTCGACGGCCTTGCCGATCGCGGCGTCGCGGGCGACGTCGAAGTCGTGCCACGACGTGCCGACCGCCCGGCGGTCGTTGGCCCAGTCGGCGACCCGGTGCATGTCGGCGACGTCCACCGCGCACACCTTCAGGCGGGCGGGCAGGCCGGGAGCGGGCGGGATCTCGTGGACGGCGGTCACGATGCCGGTCCGGTCGTCGACGAGCAGGTCCGGGCGCGGGCCGCGCGCCTCGATCGCGCGGGTGCGGTCCGGGAACGGCAGGACGGGCCGGGGGAGCACGCTCAGCCGGACGGGGTCGAGCTCGAGCTCGCCGGTGGTCGTCTCGGCGGGTTCGCCGGCGAGCCAGCGCTCCAGCTGGACAGCGAGCACGGTCAGCATCCAGCGGGCGTCGATCGGGCGGAACCGCCGCCCGGGCGGCGGGTCGGCGGTGGCGAAGGCGTCGATCACGCGCGGGTCGGGGGCCGCGGACCGCCGCCGGTCGAGCACGTCGGCGAAGTCGGGGCCGGGGCCGCCGGGGGTGATCGCGGGCCCGGCGATGCCCTGGCCGCGTTCGCAGCGGAAGGGCAGCAGCCGTACGCCGCGGTCGGCGCAGAACGCGTCGAGGGCGGTGAGCTCGGAGTACGCCGGGTGGGTGAACGCGGCGACGACGACGGCGTCGGCCGGGTTGACGGGGAAGGGACCGTCGACGTCGGAGAGCGTCTGGACCCGCGCGTACCCCGCCGGGGCGAGGATCTGCGCGAGCGGCGCGGTCAGCTCCGGCGTCCCGGCGATGAGGACGGTGGTCGCGGCGACGCGGCTCGCGCCGTCCGTCGCGGGGCGGAGGCCGCCATCCTCGGTGAGGACGTCGAGCAGTTCCGCGTATCCGGGGTTCACCCCGGCGAGCAGCTCGGCCCGGGTGCGGGTGCCGTCGCAGCGCGCGATCCACGCGCGGACCTCCGCGGCCGGCACCGGGATCGGGTACTGGCCGCCGTTCGGTGTGATGAGCAGGCACAGGGCCGGCTCGAGGTCGTGGACCTCGACCCCGGTCAGTTCCGGGCGGACGTCGTCGGAAGGCATGGCGGATCCCTTGTCGGAACGGAGCGTGCCGCGGCCCCGGGGGCGGGGGCCGCGGCACCGGGGGAGCTGGGCTGCGACTGCGTTCCCTTCTGTGCGGTTGTGCTGTTGGTGCCAGTTTCGGCCGCGGGCGTGCGCGGTGACGTCTCCTGGAGTGCGATCCGCACGTCCCGGCCCGTGCGGAATCCACGGCCGCCGCGTGCGGGGCGCACGCGAAAGCGCCCCGCCGCCCGGAGCGGACGGCGGGGCGCTTCGGACTGTCCGCTGTGGTCAGGCCCGGCAGGTCCGGCCGCGGTTGACGCAGTTGACCAGGCCGCTCATGATCCGCTGCGACATCACGTTCGCGAAGTCGTCGTGGTCGGAGAGCGGGTTGTGGTGCTCCTGCGGGAAGGAGTCCACTTTGTACTGCTTCTTGACCTGGATGTCGTGCGGGATGTCGTAGGTCAGCGTGATCTGCAGCTGCGGCACGGCCTTGAAGCCCTTCGGGCACCAGCCGGCCTGGTCCGGGAACACGATGTGCGTGCGGTGGTTCGCACTGTCGATGTTCTGCCCGTCCCAGCAGCTCGGGAACGTGTGGATGCGCTTGACCTTGCTGTTCTGCGGGCAGATCGGGTACTTGTCGGTGACGCGGTTCTCGAAGCCGCTGCACGTCCAGCTCGCGCGGGCGTTGGCCGGCCCGTTGGTCGACACCTTCGCGTCGCCGTAGAGCACGCGCAGGAACTTCGGCATGGCCACGACCTTGCCCGTCGGGCTGCCACGGAACGTGAGCTGGACCTTCTGCGGCCGCTGGATCACGCCGTCGTTCTCGGGCAGCTCGTTGTTCTCGTCCTGGCCCGGCAGCGCGCCGCCCGCGGTGGTGCTCGGCGGGGGAGTCGCGCCGGTGCCCGGGTCCTTGCCCGGCTTCGGCGCGCACGGCGCGAGCCCGCCCAGGTCGCGCGGCTTCTGCGTGAAGCGGCCGATCGCGATGGCGATGCGCTCCAGGATCGCGGCGCGCCGGTCCTTGAGCGGCGTCAGGATCGCGTTGCGCACGAAGTCCGCGCCACCCTGGCCCTGCGTCGAGGCGACGCGCTGGTTGGCCTCGTCGGTCTGGCCGTCGAGCTGGTCCAGGTTGCTCTCCACCTCGGCCATCGCCTGGTCGGGCACGTCCGGCAGCTTGCTGGCGACGTCGGGGCAGGCGACCTGGACGGTCTTCGCCTCCTGGTCGGCCTGGGCCCGGTCGCCGTCCGGCGCCTTCGCGGGCTCGTTCTTCGCCTCTTCCTCGCCGGTGTCGATGCGCACGACCGGCCAGTAGTAGGCGGACTTGTCGCCGTTGCGGCAGGTGGTGCCGGCCTTGACGAGGCTCTTGTTGTTCGAGTCGGCGTTCGTCGAGAGGTTGCCGACGTAGTCGTGCAGGTGCTGGGCGCCGTTGCGGACGCCGGGCTGGGCGATGAAGTTGTCGGGGTTGAAGTGGCCGTTCTCGTTGCGGCCGCAGTCGACGGTGAACGTGCCCGTCGCCGCGCCGCTGACCGGCCGCGGGTCGAACTGGTTCGGCGCCACCTTCAGGATGTCGACGAAGAGTGCGGGATCGACCTCGTCGGCGCTGGCCTGTCCGGTGTTGCCGGTCGTGGTGGCGACGACGATGCCGCCGACGGCCATCGCGAGGGCGAGACCGCCGGTGGCGATCTTCGTTCTGCGCGAAAGCCGATGCCGTCCTTGGGTGCGGGACATGGATCCTCCGGGTGTCGGGCTGGCGGGAAACGCGACACTGACCGGTACGAGCCCAGGGGCGTACCAGTCAGGAAAGGCGTCTGCAGGGGAGGAACGACGCCCGGCCGCCCACTGACCCGACATCAGTGGGACGTGTGGTCACCTGCCCGTGACCACGCCGTCGACCGGGTGGTTATCGTTCCGTTATGGACGCTACACCGGGGTTTGACACCGGGCAAGAAGGTGTTTCCGACCATCACGAACCGTCAGGTCCGGTTTCCGTTTCCGTAGTCGGACGTGGTCGTGAATGGTCCCCGGAAATGCGCGAAGAATGGCGTGCGCGAATAGCGCCGTGCACAGGACGCGCTCGCGGCGGCCCGCGGGTGCGTCACGCTGGGTAGCCGTTCGTGTACGCTGGTTGCGCTCTCAAGTAGTTGGTGACGGCGGTCATCCTGGGGCCTGGACCGGGTGGTTGTCCAGCTTCCGGGGGTGTGGCGAAACCCGCGGAAAATTCTTTGAACCGATCCGAACCGGCAGCCGTATCCCTCAGTGAAGCACCTCGAATGCCCGCCGGTCGCCGGCCCGGCGATATCCCTGGTGCACGCCCGGGAAGTGCGTTCAACGGGTGTCCCCGCATTCGGCGACGCTCTTTGTTCGTCGCCGCTCGGGAATTCAGTCCGGCGCCGCCGGAACCGCGGCAATCGACGTCAAGGCCGCGCGGCCGCTTCGATGAGCGCGGCCGCCTCGGCGGCCGACCGCTCGGCGGTGTCGACGACGAGGCGGTCACGCGTCCACGGCTCGTACTCGCGGGCCACGATCTGCGGCCACGTCGGCGGCACGTGGCCGGGGATGCCGGTGTCGCGGGTTTCCGCGCGGCGCCGGTGTTCCACCGGGTCCGAGCAGACGATCTCGGTCTCCAGCACCCGCGCCCCGTGCGCCGTTCCGGTGTCCCGCCAGGCGTTCCGGGTGATCTCGACGGAGTTCACGCACTCGGCGATCACGCTGACGCCGGTCCGCAGCAGGTCCGCGGCGACGTCGTAGGCGACGACGTACCCGACCGGCCCGAGCGGGTTGCCCAGCGGTGTGCTGCGGACGATCGCCTGTTCGATGGTGTCGACGCGCAGGTAGGAGAACCCGGTGCGGCGGGCCAGTTCGGTCGCCACGGTGGTCTTCCCGGACGCCGGCAGCCCGCCGACGACGATCAGCACTGGAGGCACCCGCGCATGATCGCACGGGGCGGCCGGTCAGTCCGGGTACCGCCCGCCGAGCCGTCGCCAGTGCTCGGCCAGCGCCGGCCGCACGGGGGCCGCCAGCACCTCGGCGAGCTGCGCTTCGGCTTCCCGGGCGGTGTTTTCGGCCGCCTTCCGCAGCTTCTCGTCGAGCTGGGCGGCCAGCTCGCCCGATCCCGGGTAGGCCTGCTCGATCAGCCGCATCGCGACGCTCTCCCGCAGGCCCGCCTGGGCGTCGTCGATGGCGAGCTGGTCGCTGCGCAGCCCGTCGGCCCGGCCCAGGTCGACGGTGTGCCGGGCGTCGAGGACCAGCCCGGCGGGCGACGCCACCCCGTGGCGGACCGCGATCCGCAGCAGGTCGGCACCGAAGGCGCGTTCCGCGGGCGCCCAGGGCAGCGCGTCCAGCTCGGCCGGGGCGCGCGAGACCGCGTCGCCGGGCGCGGCGCACCAGGACATGGTGCCCGGCGGGCTCAAGCGGTAGAGCATCCGGGGTCCCGTCACGAGGTGGATTCGGCGCTCTTCTTCGCCTGCAGGTTCCGCCGCAGGGTCGTGAGCGCCCGGTGCTGGGCCACGCGGACCGCGCCCGCGCTGCTCAACCCCACCGCCACCGCCGTCTCCTCCGCGGTCATGCCCAGGATGATGCGCAGCACCAGGATCTCGCGCTGGCGCGGCGGGAGCGTGTCGAGCAGGCCGGACGACCAGTCGAGCGCGGCGGAGCGCTGGACCTCCTCGCCCGTCGGGTCGGTGCCTTCCGCGCCCTCCGAGCGGCCGGCGGGCGGCTCCGCGACCGGGCTGGTGCGGTCGCGGGAGCGGCGGCGGTGGAAGTCGGCGATCTTGTGCGCGGCGATGCCGAAGACGAACGGCAGGAACCCGTCGAGCTCGTACCGGTAGCCGGGCAGCGCGCGCACCACCGCGAGCAGCACGTCCTGGGCGCAGTCCTCGGCGTCGGACGAGCCGTCCTGCCACGACCCGAGCCGGCCGAGGCAGTAGCGGAACACGATCGGCCGCAGCTCGCGCAGCAGCCCCGCCACCGCGGCCCGGTTGCCGGCGACGGCCTGCCGGACGAGCGCGGTGTCGAGCGAGAACGTCGCCGCGGGCGGGGAGTCACCCCCGGCGGAATGCGGCGGCATCGGCCTCACCTCTTCCTTCGGACGCACGCCGGCAACGGACGGTCACGACGGTAGGTCGCGCCGCGTGTCCGCCACACCGGCCGGGCGCCCGTGCGGACCCGGGTCTTTCGGCACTGGCGGACGGCGCCGTCGTAGGGGTTTCGGAGCCGGGCCGGGCGTGGCCGGGTCGAACGGCCCTACCGGCGACCCTCGGCAACGGATCACGCTGGTGGCCGGGAATATTCACAGGAGAAGCACAGGGACGAGATGGCTGACGATGTGGGCTTCGGGCTCTTGCTCGACCGGGCGCAGTGCCTCGCGCTGCTCCGGACGGCGAGCCTCGGCCGGGTGATCTTCACCCACCGGGCGATGCCGGCCGTCCGCCCGGTGCGGTTCACCGTCGTCGGGGAGAGCGTCGTGTTCGCCGTGCCCGAAGGCAGTCCCCTCTACGCCGGCGCGCGCGACGCCGTCGTCGCGTTCGAGGCCGACGACTTCGCCGCCGACCTCGGCGCGGGCTGGTTCGTCAGCCTGCTCGGCCGGGCCGGCGAGTTCCGGGACTCCTCGGCCGCCGAGATCGCCTGCCTGTGCCCGTGTCCGTCCCAGGCCGGGCGGCGGTTCCTGCAGATCCCGGTCGAGGCGATCACCGGTCACCGAATGGCCTGCCCGGCCGAGTAACAACGCCGTGGCACCGAACGACCCACCGGATGGACGAACCGGCTTGGGCCGGCACGGGCAGTGACCTGTGGCACCCTTGACGGCCCGGGGAGACCCCCGGGAGTGGGCGACGCCAGCGGAGTCGACAAGAAAGTGGCGGACGAAATCGGCATGCCGGCGATCCTCGCCGCGGTGGCCGGGATCGCGCGGGAGCTGGAGATGCCGGCGTTGCTCGAACGAGCGGTGACGACGGTGTGCGAGCTGGTCGGGGCGCGCCACGGCCGCGTCGAGGTGACCGGACCCGAGGGCGGTGTGGCCGAGTACGGCCGGCCCGGCACGAGCGACGGCGCGGTCGAGATCCCCGTGCGCGCCGGGCCCAAGACCTTCGGCACCTTCCGGATCGAGCCCGGCGAAGGCGGCTTCGCCGGCCGCCGGCGTGAAGTGCTGGGCGCGCTCACCGCGGCGACCGGGATGGCCGTCGAGAAAGCGCTGCTCGTCGACGGGATGCGCCGCCGCGAACGCTGGCTCGAGGCCTCCTACGACGTCACCAAGGCCCTGCTCGGCGCGCAGAGCCTGCGCGCCACCCTGCGGCTGATCGCCGAACGCGCCCGCGTCGTGGCCGGCGGCACCGGCGGCGCGATCGCCCTGCCCGCGGGGCCCGGGTTGCTGGTGTTCGACGTCGTCGAGCCGCCGGGGGAGGACTCCGACCGCCTCACCGGGCTGACCATCCCGACCGAGGGCACCGCGACCGGGATCGCGTTCACCACGCGCCGGCCGATCGTCGTGCGGGACTACGGCGAGCACGTCCAGAACGAGCAGCGCGACCGCGCCGGGCCGATGCCCGCCATGATCAAGGACCTGGACTCGGCGATCTCGGTGCCGCTGATCGTCGGCGAGGAGACCCTCGGGGTGCTGCTCGTGGCGAAGTTCCGCGACCGCTCGCCCTTCACCGACTCCGACGTCCAGCTGGCCGAGACGTTCGCCGGGCACGCCGCGCTCGCCGTCGAGTTCTCCCGGGCGCAGGAGGCCCGCCAGCAGCTCGCCGTCTTCGAGGACCGCGACCGGATCGCGCGCGACCTGCACGACCTGGTGATCCAGCGGCTGTTCGCGACCGGGCTCGGGCTCGAGGGCGTCAGCAGGCTGATCTCGGACCCGGGGGTCGGCGCGCGCGTCGCCGGGTTCGCCCACGACCTCGACGGCACGATCCGCGAGATCCGCAACAGCATCTTCTCCTTGCAGGCGCCCGCGCAGGCGCAGGGCAGCCTCCGCGCGGAGCTGCTGCGGGTGGCGGTCGACGCCCGGGACACGCTGGGCTTCGAACCGCGCGTCGGCTTCGACGGGCCGCTCGACGCCGCCGTGCCGGACGCGGTCCGCTCCGACCTGATCGCGTCGCTGCGGGAAGCCCTGACGAACGTCGCCCGCCACGCCGGCGCGACGTCGTGCTCGGTCGAGGTCACCGTGGACGGGCTCGGCACGCGGCTGAGCCTGGTGGTGCGCGACGACGGGACCGGGCCGCCCCCGGGCCCCGGGCGGGTCAGCGGGCTCGCCAACCTGGCGGCCCGGGCCGCGCGGTGGGGCGGGACGTGTGCGCTGGTGGCCGCCGGCGACGGCGGCTCCCGGCTGGAGTGGACGGCCGGGCTGCCGGCCCGGTCGGCCGGCGAACAAGGGACTGCGTGATGACGATTTCGGTGTTCCTGCTCGACGACCACGAGCTGGTCCGCACCGGGCTGAAGACCGTCTTCGAGTCCGAGCCGGACATCGAAGTGGTCGGCGAGGCCGGCACGGCCGCCGAGGCCCTGGTCCGGATCCCGCAGGTCCGGCCGGACGTGGCCATCCTGGACGTCCGGCTGCCCGACGGCCAGGGCGTCGAGGTCTGCCGCGAGATCCGCTCGACGCTCGAGCCGCCGCCCGCCTGCCTGATGCTCACGTCCTATTCGGACGACGACGCCCTGTTCGGCGCCATCATGGCCGGCGCGGCCGGGTACATGCTCAAGCAGGTCTCCGGCCGGTCCCTGATCGACGCCGTCCGCACGGTGGCCGTCGGCGGCTCGCTGCTGGACGCCACGCTCACCGCGTCCGTCATGAACAGGTTGCGGGGGGAGACGGCCTCGGCCCCGGATCCGCGGTACGAGCAGCTCAGCCCGCAGGAGCGGCGGGTGCTCGACCTGGTGGCCGAAGGCCTGACCAACCGGCAGATCGCGGAACGGCTTTTCCTGGCGGAAAAGACCGTCAAGAACTACGTTTCTTCCGTGCTGCACAAACTCGGCGTCGAGCGGCGGACGTCGGCCGCGGTCTACGTGTCCCAACGGCGCAACGAACCGGGACGATCGGGCTGATCTCACGACCGATCGGACGAAACCGGTGGGGCGTCCGACGTATCTGGGCGCGAATGGAGTACACCTGTCGGGGTGACCGCACGGGCCGCACGGGACTCGTCGCGGGGTGGAGGGGACGGCATGTCGGGGTTTTCGAGCGGGGACTACGTCACACAGCAGATCCACGCGCTCGCGAAAGCGGTGCGCGAGGAAGGGGCCGGCGGCGTCGGCACCCACAGCTTCCAGCTGGCCGAGCACCTGGCCGCGGAGGGCGGCGTCCACCGCGGCGACATCCTGACCGCGACGGCGACGCTGCTGGCCATGACGGCGTGGTGCGACGGCGCGGCCGACGCGGCGCTGCGGTTCGCGGAACTGGCGGGCGAGTGCGACGACGACTCCCGCGAACTGGTGACGCACCTGCTGACGCTGGAGATCGGCGCCGACCAGGGCTGGCTGCCGGAGGCCCAGGTGGAGGCGCTGCTGGAGTACGCCCGCCGCAACCGGAGGCGCGACCTCGTGACGCGGGTGCAGGCACTGGCCACGGGCCCGGGAGGCCGGCACCGCCGGGACTAGGCGATCTAGCGCTCCGGGTCCCAGTCCACGAGCTGGTCGAAGATCCGCCGGTCGCCGTCGAGCGTGAGGGTGTCCAGCGGAATCCGGCCGTAGAAGGCCAGGACGAGGTCATGGGCCGTGCCCCGGGCGGACGCGTCCGGGACGTCGCCGGCCGCGGGTGCCGGTAGGCGGTCGGCCCGTGCGCCGTCGGCGGCGAGCCGGTGGCGCCAGGACCGGCCCTCGGCGACGTGGTAGTCGACGACCGCGGGCTCGTGCGGCCAGGCGACCGTCGTGGTGCAGAAGGTGGACAGGAACTCTTCGGCCCCGTCGAGGGCCACCTCGTCCGGCAGCGGCCGCGGCGCGCCCACGGTGACCTGGGCGTCGTAGGTGTGCACCGCGACCTCGTGGAGCTGACGCCGGGCGACGGCACCACAGGTCCGCGGCGACTGCGTCTTGCCCCACCACGCCCAGCAACCCCGATCCGGCCCGGCTTCGCGCAAGGTGTCGAGCAGCTCCCGCGTCGCCGCGGCCGACCAGGCAAGCAAAGCCTCACGCTCCCGGGGCGGCGCCGAGACGTCCCGCGGCGCGGCCTTGGCTGTGGCATCAGGCCCGGCGACGATGGTGGCCGCCCAGGCGAGGCGACCCTCGCCCAGGTGCCGCACCAGGTCGAACAACGTCCACTCGGGACAGGTCGGCACCGGCACGTCGAGACTGGGCGCGACGCCCACCGCGGCACGGAAGGCCGCCGAGCGTTCGTCGATCAGCTGCAACAGGTCGGGGAAGTCCAGGGTGGAGTGCACGGAGGCTGTCTAGCACCACGCTCCGGCGCCCGGCCAGCGATTTCCACGGCCGGCGCCCTGACCTGCGAGTTGCAGGATTCTCGCAAGGAAGCCTGCACCTCGGTCCGCCAGCCTGACGCCGAGGCCCCGCCTGAACCGGGCGCGGCCCGCCGAGGGTGGAGGTTCCAGGTGGAGATCAGGAGACGGATCGCGACCGCGGTCGCGGTCATCGGGCTGGTGGCGACCACCGCGTTCGGTGGCGCGGCTGCGGCGTCGGCCCAGACTTTCCCGGACAAGGCGCCGCCCGGGTACGCGGGCCCGTTCCCCACCTGCAAGGGGGCCTTCCTGGAGCAGATCGACATTCCGCAGACCACCGGGTACGTCAGGGTCTGGTACTCGTCCGAGGGCAGCGGCACGTTCTGCGCGATGACCTTCGACAACCTCGACGGCAAGCACCACATCGAGGTGGTCCTCCAGCACGCCGGCTGGACGACCCAGTGGTACGACTCCGACGACGACTACGAAACCTACGCGGGCGGAATCTACGTCTCCGACGCGAACACCCTGTGCGCGAAGGTCTACGGGGAAGTGACCGTGAACGGGGTGCCCCACCCCAGCGGGTGGAACACGATCTGCAAACCACCGGTGGCGTGACCCGAGGGCGCCGGGGTCGCTGATCCCGGCGCCCTCGGCGAGGCGTCAGCTGATCACCACGCAACTCGCGCGGTTCTGCCAGTTGATGCTGCCGAGCCGGAGATCGGCGCTCTGGTCGATCCACGTGCTGCGGGTGCCGCTGCTGGGGCAGTCCCGCGCGTCGTAGAGCCGGATGTCGCAGGAGTGCGCGGTGTGCACCGAACTCGCTCGGTTGTCCCAGCCCCAGCCGTTGAGGTTGTACAGGCCCTCGGTGTCGGTGGTGGACGCCGTGCAGTTGCCGTAGCGATAGAACGTGATGCAGCTTCCGGAGTAGCCGGTGTTGTCGTAGAGCGTGAACGCGGAGACCGTGCCGTCGGCGTTGCCGACGGCCGTGCACGCCAGTGGCGCGGCCGACGCCACCTGGTTCCCGACCGGCCCCACGGCCAGCGCTCCCGCGGCGACGGCCGCTACGCCGAGTACCCGGGCCGCTGCCCGCACCTTCGTACGCATCCTCTGATCCCCCTCCCCGCGCCGGCGGTCCCGGCGCAACGTCGAGGTGATCGTGGAGGGCCGATCGTGTGATTTGCTTGCGGAGTTCCTGCATTTCGCCGGTCGAGCGGCTATGCCTGGTTCGGTGGGTCCGATCCGGGGAGGGTTCGGTGACAGTTCTTCGCGTGCTCGGCGAGATCGCCGTCGAGGTCGACGGCAGGCCGGTCGACCTCGGGACCACCCGGCAACGCTGCCTGCTCGCGGCGCTGGCCGTCGACGCCGGCCGGGTCGTTCCGGTCGACCGGCTGGTCGAGCGGATCTGGGGTCCCGACCTGCCGCGCCGGGGCCGGGCGACGCTCTACAGCTACGTCTCCCGGCTGAGGCAGGCGCTGGCCGAAGTGGACGGCCTGGACATCGTGCGGCGATCCGGCGGGTACGTCCTGACGACCGGCGACGCCGGACCCGTGCTGGACCTTCCGCTGTTCCGGGCGTTGTGCGCCCGGGCCCGGACCGAACCCGATCCGGCGGCGGCACCCGGGCTGCTGAGCAGGGCGCTGGACCTGTGGCACGGGGAGGCGCTCACCGGCCTCGACTGCGCGTGGGCCGACGCGGAACGCCGGCAGCTGGGCGAGGAACGGCTCGCCGCGCAACGCGCGCTCGTCGACGCCCGGCTGCGGGCGGGCGAGGGTGACGCGCTGGTCGCCGAGCTCGCCACGCGGGTCGTCGACCACCCGCTCGACGAGCACGTCGCCGGGCAGTACATGCGCGCCCTGCACCAGGCCGGGCGCGGCGCCGACGCGCTGGAGCACTACCACCGGATCCGGACGCGGCTGGTGGAAGAGCTGGGCACCGACCCGGGAACCGCGCTCCAGGACCTCCAGCAGACCCTGCTGAACACCACGCGCACAGCCGGGGGCACTCCCGCGGTGTGCCACCAGCTCCCGCGAGCACCCCGGCCGTTCGTCGGCCGCGACGACGACCTGGCCCGCCTGGACGCCGTGCTGGACCCGCGCGAGCCCGGCGGCACGGTGGTCATCTCGGCGATCGCCGGGGCGGGCGGCATCGGCAAGACGTGGCTGGCCCTGCACTGGGCCCACCGCCACACCGACCGGTTCCCCGACGGCCAGCTGTACGTGGACCTGCGCGGCTTCAGCCCCGACCACGCGCCGATGGCGCCGGCCGCCGCGATCCGCGGGTTCCTCGACGCGCTCGGGGTCGAACCCCGGCAGGTGCCGATCGACCCGCACGCCGGCGCGGCGCTGTTCCGCGACCTCGTCACCGGCCGGCGGATGCTGCTCGTGCTGGACAACGCCGCGGACACCACCCAGGTCACCCCGCTGCTGCCGGGCGGGGACACCTGCACCGTCCTGGTGACCGGCCGCACCCAGCTCACCGGACTGGTCACCGGGCACGCGGCCCACCACCTCCGCCTCGACGTCCTGTCCGAGCACGAAGCCCGCCTCCTGCTCACCAGCCGGCTCGGCGCCGCCCGCACGACGGCCGAAGCGGCGGCGGCGGACCGGCTGATCGCCTTCTGCGGCGGGTTCCCGCTGGCGCTGGGCATCGTCGCCGCGCGCGCCCAGCTGCGGCCGGACCTCCCGTTGAGCGTGCTGGCCGGCGAACTGCGGGACGCCGGGCTCCAGGCCCTCGCCGACGACGACCCCACCGCCAGCCTGCCCACCGTGCTGTCGTGGTCGCTCGACGCACTGGCGCCGGAGCAGGCGAGCGCGTTCGCCCTGCTCGGGGTCGCACCCGGGCCCGACCTCGGACCCGAAGCCGCCGCTGCCCTGCTCGACCGGCCCCCGGCGGACACCCAGCGGATCCTGCGCGGACTGGAACAGGCGTCACTGCTCACCCGGACCGGCCGCGGCCGCTACCGGCTCCACGACCTGATCCGCCGGCACGCCACCCTCACGGCGGCCGGGCTTCCCACGCACGTCCGCGCCGCCGCGCAGCACCGGGTCGTCGACTTCTACCTGCACACCGCGTACCGCGCCGACCGGCTCCTGAACCCGCACCGCGAACCGGGCCACCCGGCGCCGGCCGCTCCCCGGCACGCCGTGCCCGAGCTGCCCGACGACGCGGCCGCGCTGAGCTGGTTCGACACCGAGCACGCTTGCCTGCTGGCGGCCCTGGACACCGCGTCCGGGAACCGGCGCCACCGGACGGCGTGGGACCTGGCCTGGGCGCTCGAGACGTTCCACCGGCGGCAGGGACACCTGCACGACCGGCTCGGCACCTGGCAGGTCGCGATGACGGCGGCCGGGCACCTCGCCGACCCGGCGACCCGGATCCTCACCCACCGCCTGCTCGGCCGCGCCCACGCCGACCTGGGCGCTCACACGCAGGCGAACGTCCACCTGCAGGAAGCACTGACCCGCGCCGAGCGGCACGACGACACGACCAACCAGGCCCACACCCACCGGACCCTCGCCGCCGCGTGGGGCGCGCAAGGCGATCACCAGAAGGCCCGCGAGCACGCCAGGCAGGCGTTGCGCATCAGCCGGGACGTCGGCAACCCCGACTGGGAAGCCGGTGCGCTCAACGCGATCGGCTGGTACGCGGCCCAGCTCGGCGCCTACGACGAAGCCCGCGAACACTGCGAAGCCGCCCTGGACCTGTTCCGCCGTCAAGGAAACGCCGAGGGGGAGGCGACCACTTCGGACAGTCTCGGCTACATCGCGCACCGCGTCGGGAACCACGCCGAGGCCGTCGGCCACTACCGCGAGGCCATCTGCCGGCTCCGCGAAATCGGTTCCACCACCGAGGAAGCCGGCACCCTCGACCGGCTCGGCACCGCGTACGCGGCACTCGGACGGCACAGCGAAGCCGCCGAAACGTGGCGGGATGCGCTCACACTCTGCCGACGCCAAGGCCGTGACGACGACGCCCGCCGCGTGCAGCGGCAGCTCGACGCGCTCGAGCGGACCCCGGTGCGCTGACCGCCGCTAGGCGACGACGCCGGTCAGCGCGAAGAACTCCTGCCGCGTCTTGGGTTCTTCGCGCACCAGGCCGTGCAGCGACGAGGTGACGGTGAGCGCGCCGCTCGCCCGGACCCCGCGCAGGGACATGCAGAGGTGCTCGGCTTCGATCACCACGCCGACGCCCTTCGGTGCCAGGTGCTCCTGGAGCCAGTCGGCGACCTGCTTGGTCAGCCGCTCCTGCACCTGCAGGTCGCGGGCGAACAGCTCGACGACCCGGGCGAGCTTCGAGAGGCCGAGGATGCGCTCGCCCGGCAGGTAGCCCACGTGCGCGACGCCGCGGAAGGGCAGCATGTGGTGCTCGCACAGGGACTGCACCGGGATGCTCTTGGCGAGCACGAGCTCGTCGTAGCCCTCGTCGTTGGGGAACGTCGTCAGCTTGAAGTCGCGGGGCCGCAGCATCTCCGCGTAGGCGTTCGCCACCCGCCGCGGGGTGTCGCCGAGGTGCTCCGAGGTCGGGTCCTTGCCCAGCGCCCGCAGCAGGTCGGCCACCGCGCGTTCGGCCGCGTGGAGGTCGAAGGCGTCGCGGTCGGGGACGACACCGAGGTGCCGGAGGGGAACCGGTTCGCTCATGGGTTCGGCTGTCACGGGGAGCCCCTTCGTTCTAAAACCAAGTCGTACCGACGTTAGAAGGCCGCCCGGGTTTTCGTCAACGGTTATTTGTTTTAGAATGCGGTGATGCACGAACCCCAGGCCGGTGCGCTGGCCGCGGTCGCCGCGCTCGACGAGCCCACCCGGCGCCGGCTGTACGACTACGTCGTCCGCCAGCCCGGGCCGGTGAGCCGCGACGACGTCGCCGCCGCCCTGAGTGTGCCCCGGCCGACCGTCGCGTTCCACCTCGACCGCCTGGTGGACGCCCAGCTCCTCGCCGTCGGGCACGAACGCCGCACCGGGCGCACCGGGCCGGGGGCCGGACGCCCGGCGAAGCTCTACCGCCGCTCGGACCGCCAGGTGACGGTCTCGCTGCCGGAACGCGACTACGAGCTGGCCGGCCACCTCCTGGCGACGGCGGTCGAGGAAGCCGGCGAGACCGGCGGCTCGGCCCGGGAGATCCTGGCGTTGCGGGCGCGGGAGCTGGGGGAGCGGCGGGGGGCCGCCGCGGCCGATCTCACGGCGGCGCTCGAGGCGCACGGGTTCGAGCCCCGGACCGAGGAAGGCGAGGTGCTCCTGGGGAACTGCCCGTTCCACCGGCTGGCCCGGGCACACCCGGAACTGGTCTGCGAGATGAACCTCGCGCTGGTGGCGGGCCTGCTGACCGGCGCGGGTGCGCCGGAGCTGACCGCGCGCCCCGACCCGCGGCCGGGCCGGTGCTGCGTGCGGCTGACGGCGCTCTAGCTCTGCGCGGCCCCAAGGCCGCCGACACGACCCGCGGCCGGGGCGGTGCGGCTGACGCCGGCTTAGCTGCGTGCGGCCAGGACGAACAGGAACGCGCCGAAAACGACCAGCGCCGCCGACACGATGCGGTGAAGGTGCTGCTGCCGCAGCCGCTTCGCCAGCCGCGTGCCGACGAGCGCGCCGGCTCCGGCGATGCCGCCGAGCAGCGTGCCGAGTCCGAAGTGGACGGAGCCGTGCGCGGCGTAGCCGAGCGTCGCGAAGCCGACGAGCGGCAGCTGGATCAGCTGCCCGGCCGCGACGGTCGTCAACGCCGGGACGCCGAGCGCCAGCAGCGCCGGGACGAGCAGCACCGGCCCGCCGGTCCCGGTCAGCGCCGAACCGAACCCGACGACCACGCCGATCGTGACGGTCGCGGCGACGGGCAGGTCGTCGCGCACCCGCGACGTCTTGGCGCGGAACCACAGGTTGTACGCGCCGGAACCGGCCGTCACGACGGCGAGCACCAGCCACAGCACGGCGGCCGGGAGCAGCCCGTTCACCAGCGCCCCGGCGGCCGCGGCGGGCGCCGCGCCGAGGGTGAGCAGGCCGCCGAACCGCCACGGCATGGCCTGCTGGCGGGCGTACCCGAGGGTGCCGACGAGCCCGGTGAACAGGAAGGCCCAGCTGCTGGTCCCGGCCGCGGCGTGGACGTCGAGCCCGCCGAGCCAGGTGAGCGCGGGCGGCAGCAGCACCCCGCCGACGCCGACGGTCCCGATCAGCACCCCGACGGGCACCGCGACCAGCAGGACGACCCACACGCCCCCGACGGTAGTACGGCCCCTGGGACCTGCTTCGCCGAGCCGGTCCGCGACCTCTCAGCCGGAGTCGGCGTCGAACCGCAGCTTCGAGGTGATCCGGTAGCGGTCGCCGCGGTACACCGAGCGGGTCAGCTCGACGATCCGGCCGGCGGTGTCGCGGGTGACCCGCTCGACCTGCAGGATCGGCGCGTACACCGGGACGTCCAGCAGCTCGGCCTGCTCGGGGTTGGTCACGGCGGGCTCCATCGTCTGCTCGGCCTCGGCCACGGTGATCCCGAACCGCTCCCGCAGCAGCCGGTAGAAGTTCCCGGCCTCCATGTCGGCCGGCGCCAGCCCGGGCACGAGCTCGGCGGGCAGGTCGAGGCGCTCGATGGCGATCGGCTCGTCGTCGACGTAGCGCACGCGCGTCACCCGCAGGACCGGCGCGCCGCTAGTGACCTCCAGCCGCGCCGCGCGCGGGGCGCTCGCGGGCGCCGTCGTGAACGCGACGACCTCGCTGGTCCAGTTCCCCTCCGCCGGCGGCACGCCCAGGCCCGCGGCGCTGCCGGCGAGCTCCTGGGTGACCTTGTGCGGGCTGGTGAACGTGCCGCGGCCGCGCTGGCGGACCAGCAGGCCGGTGCGGGTGAGCTCGTCGATGGCCGCGCGGACGGTCGGGCGGGACACGCCCAGCTCCTGCGCCAGGTCGCGTTCCGAGGCCAGCCCGGTGCCCGGCCCGGCCTTCTCGATGACGTTCAGCAGGTGGCGGCGGACCCGGTCCCGTTTCGCGGTGGGCGGCCGGTCGGGTCCGAGCGCGTCTGCGGTCAAGTTCTCGGCTTTCGGAGTGCGGGGAGCCCGCCCGGGAACCGGACGCGCTCCTTCGGCAGGGCGTTCAGCGCGCGCAGCAGATCCAGGTGACCGGCCAAGCGGGCTTCGAAGTCAGCATAGTCGCGCGGGCCGGGGGACCAGGCCGACTCGGCGAGCGCGCACAGCCGCGGGAAGGCCAGCTGCCGCACGTGGTCGGGGGTCGGCGCGTGCTCGGTCCACAGCTGCGCCTGCGTGCCGATGACGCCGGGCCGGCCGCCGTTGTCCGGGTCGGCGGCGGGCAGGTTCCCGTCGAGGGGGTCGTAGGCGTGGACGTCGGCCAGGGTGGTGACGAGCTCGCGCGGCGGCTCGCCCGGCCCGTCGGTCTGCGGGTAGTCGAAGTAGGTCGACGTGTGCGGCGCCATGATCACCTGGTGGCCGCGGGCGACGGCCTGCGCGCCGTGGGCGGCGTCGCGCCAGCTGGCCACGGTCATCGCCGGCGGCAGGGTGCCCGGCGAGCGGCCCGTTTCGTCCCAGCAGACCGACTGCCGGCCCAGCTCGCCGAGGAACCCGTGCAGCTCGCCGAGGAACCAGGCGTGCAGCTCGGCGGTGTCCCGCAACCCGAGCGCCTTCGCGCGGGCGAGGGCGGCGGGCGCGGTCTCCCACTGCGTCGTCGGGCATTCGTCGCCGCCGATGTGCAGGTGCCGCGAGGGGAAGATCTCCGCGGTCTGCGTCAGGACGTCGCGGCAGAAGTCCAGGGCCGCGTCGTGCATGCCGAGGATGTCGGGGCTGATGCCCCATTCGGTCCACACCGGCAGCCGCCGCTGCGGGTGGTTGCCGAGCTCCGGGTAGGCGGCCAGCGCCGCCCGGACGTGCCCGGGCAGGTCGATCTCCGGCACGACCCGCACGCCGCGGGCGGCCGCGTGGCCGACCAGCCCGCGCAGCTCGGCGCGGGTGTAGAAACCGCCGTGCGGGACGCCGTCGAAGACCGTGCTGCCGGCCGCGCCGACCATCGACTCGCTGCGCCACGCGCCGACGTCGGTCAGCTTGGGGCGGCCGTCGATCTCGAGCCGCCAGCCCTGGTCGTCGGTGAGGTGCAGGTGCAGCACGTTGTACTTGTGCAGGGCGATGAGGTCGACGAACTCGTGCAGGAAGTCCAGGGGCATGAAGTGCCGGGCGACGTCGAGCAGCACCCCGCGCCAGGCCAGCCGCGGCCGGTCGCGGATCCGCAGGCACGGCCAGCGGTCCCGGCCGAGCTGCCGCAGCGTCTGGACGCCGTGGAACAGCCCGGCTTCCGCGCTCGCCACGAGCGTCACGAGGTCTTCGGTGACGTCCAGCTCGTACTCTTCCGGCCCGAGCCCGGGCCGCAGGTTCAGCCGGATCTCCGCGCCGTGGCCCGCGCCGAAGAAGCCGGTCAGGAGGTCGGCCGCGCGCCCGGCACCGGGACCGGCGACGACGCGCACCCCGCCGTCGAGCGTGAAGAACCCGTTGTGCCGCACCAGTTCCGCGGGCCGGGGGACCAAGGAGAGCACTAGCCCTTCACCGCGCCCGCGGTCATGCCCTCGACGAGGTGGCGCTGGACGAGCGCGAAGAACACGACCACCGGCAACGCGAACAGCGTCGACGCGGCGATCAGGCCGCCGTAGTCCGTCCCGGTGCTGGTGCTGAACGAGACCAGCCACACCGGCAGCGTGTACCCGGACTGGTCCTTCATGATCACGTAGGCGAACAGGAAGTCGTTCCAGGCCGTGATGAACGCGAACACGCTGGTCGCGATGAGCCCCGGCAGCACGAGCGGCAGCAGCACCGAGCCCATGATGCGCCCGCGCGTCGCGCCGTCGACCATGGCCGCCTCCTCGAGCTCGACCGGGATGCCGTGCAGGAAGCCCCGCAACGTCCAGATCGTGAACGGCAGCACCAGCGCCACGTAGGTGAGGGTGAGCCCGAACAGGTTGTTCAGCAGGTGCGCGCTCTTGAGGCCGAGGAACAGCGGGATGACCAGGGCGGGCACCGGCACCATCTGCAGGATCAGCACGCCGATGAGGAAGCTGCGGCGGCCGAAGAACCGGAACCGCGTCAACGCCGTCGCCGCCAGGAACGCCACGACGATCGCGAGCAGGACCACCGACACCGTCACGACGACGCTGTTGAGGAGGTCACGGGTGAAGCCCGGTTTCGCGAGGGCGTCGGCGAAGTTGCCGAGGGTGAAGTGCACCGGGAGGAACTGCGGCGTCGGGCTCAGGATGTCGCCGCGCGGCTTGAAGGCCGTGTTCACCATCCAGTAGACCGGGAACACCCACACCAGGCAGAACAGCGCCGCCATGGCGTTGGTCCCGATTCGCCGTCCCCGTGCCATCACAGGTCCTCTCCCGTTCGCACCAGCCGGCGCACGTACACGATGGTCATGGCCAGCAGCAGCAGGACCGAGACGACGGCGATCGCCGCGCCCTGGCCGAAGGAGTTGGTGCTGAAGGCCCGGGTGAACGTCCAGATCCCGAGCGTCGTCGTGCCCTGGCTGGGGCCGCCCTGGGTGAGGATCCAGATCTGGTTGAACACGGTGAAGTCCCAGATCACCGAGAGGATCGTGACCAGGCCGAAGATCGGCTGCAGGAACGGCCAGGTGATCGTCAGGTGCACCCGCCACGGCCCGGCACCGTCCAAAGTGGCCGCTTCGTAGTACGAGCGGGGGATCTGCGTCAGCCCGGCGTGCAGGGTGAGCGCCACGAACGGCACCGACTGCCACACCACCAGCAGCCAGACGAGCGTGAACGCCGACGCCGGGGTCGTCGTCCAGTCGTGCTGGGTGAAGTCGCCGAGGCCCAGCTGTGAGAGCAGCCAGTTCACCACGCCGTAGCCCGGCTGGAAGAGCCACTGCCAGACCAGGGTGGACGCCACGTTCGGCAACGCCCACGCGGCGATCAGGCTCATCGTGACGGCGACCCGCATCCGGGGACCGAGCCGCCGCAGCATCAGCGCGACGCCCGTGCCGATCACGAGCGTCCCGGCGACGAGCGCCACGCAGAACCCGACCGTGCGCAGCAGCACCGGGACCAGCTGGTCGTCGCCGAGCACCGCGGCGTAGTTGTCCCAGCCCGCCCACCCGGCCGTGCCGGTGAACAGGGCGCGCAGGCCGTACCCCTGGAACGAGATCAGCAGCAGCCGGACCAGCGGATACCCCAGCACCAGCCCGAGGACGACGACCGCGGGCAGGAGCAAGCCGTAGGGCAGCAGCGGACGTCGTCGCTTCCGCCGGGGCGCGGGCCGCGGCGCCACGACCGGCGCGGGTCGCTTCAGGACCTTCACGGCGTTCCTCCATCAAGGTGGGTGGGACGCCCGCGGTCAGGGGACGGCAGTCCACCGCGGACGTCCCACCCGGTCACGGGGCGGCGTTGAGCGCTTGGCCCAAGTGGGCGTCGAAGTCCCGCGCCGCGTCGGCCACGGACTTGCGGCCGGTCGCGATGTCGGCGAAGAAGGTGTTGACGGACTTGTCGCTCTCGATGGTCGCCCAGCCCGGCGTGGCCGGCGTGGCGCCGCTCGACTTCGCGGCGGCGTAGAACGCGGCCCGGATCGGCGGCAGCGTCGGCGTCACCTGGTCGATGATCTGCGGCGACACCGGCGTCCAGCCGTCGATGCCGACGATGGCGTCCCGCTGGACGGCCGGGCTCGCCGCGGCCTTCAGGTAGGCGAGGGCGAGGTCCTGGTTCTTGCTCTTCGCGGCGATCCCGAGGTCGGACCCGCCGAGGAACACCGGCTGGCTCTTGCCCGGCGTCGCGCTGGGGAAGGGGAACGTGCCGAGCCGGTCCTTCAGCTCGGGCTTGTTCTTCAGCACGGTGTTCACGCTGGTGTCGAGGATGGCCCCGGCGCCACCGGCGGCGAACATCGCGGCCTGGTCGGGTGCCTTGGTGTCGACGTTGCGCGACGCGGGCGTCGAGTAGGCGGCCTGGAAGTCCTTCCACGCCTGGAGCCCGCGCTGCGCGGCCGGCGATTCGAGCGCGCCGGCCCACTTGCCGCCGGACTCGGTGGCCAGCTCGCCGCCCGCGTCCCAGACGAACTGCAGCGCGCCGTACCAGTACTGCCCGGGGAAGTGGAACGCGGAGAAGCCCGGTTCCGGGTGCTTGGCCTTGATCTTGTCGAGGTCGGCGGTGAGCTCGGCGAACGTCGTGGGCGGCGCGGCGACCCCGGCGCCGGCCCAGAGCTGCTTGTCGTAGATCACCGCGCGGTTGCCGGCGAACAGCGGCGCGGCGTAGATCTTCCCGTCCACAGTGGCCGGTGCCGCCAGGCCGGGCAGCCAGGTCTGGCCGGCGGCGAGGTCGTCGCGGTGCCCGGTGAGGTCGGCCAGCGCGCCGTTGGCGGCGAACAGCGAGACGTCGGTGTTGCCGATCTCGATCACGTCCGGCGTGGTGTCCTGCGCCAGCGCCGTGCTGATCTTGGTGTTGATGTTGTCCCACTCTTGGATCTGCACGGTCACCTTCGCGCCGGTGGCCTTCTCGAACGCGGTGTTGATCGCGGCGGTGGCCTGGTCGCTCAGGTCGCCGTTCATCAGCCACACGGTGAGCTGCCCGCCACCCGGCGCGGCGGCCGGTCCGGCCGAGGTGCCGCAGGCGGTCAGGGCGAGAGCGAAGGTGAGCGAACCGGCCACGGCGGCCAGGGAGCGTCTGTTCACGGGGGCAACCTCCTCGGGTGGTGAGGAGCTTGCAGGTGACCATTGGTAAAGTCAACGAAGTTAGGTCGTTTGGTCTAGACCTTGTTGTTTCTCGACGTGCAGGTCCTAGCGTTGCGTCGGCTGGTGACCATTGGTCACTTCTGGGGATGCTGCGGCCAGGCGCCGCGGCCGATGAGGTGCAGGACGAGCGCCGAGACGTTCCACGCGTCGTCGTCCCCGCGGTGGTGCCGGCCCTCCAGGGGCAGCCCGGCCATGGCCAGCGCGCGGTCCATGCCGACGGGCCGGGCCAGCCGGTAGGCGCGCGCGAAGCGGGCCTTCGCGTTGAGGTGGCGCAGGCCGAAGGGGTAGGTCGCCGGGTCGGCCGCGCACTGGCGCTCGAACTGACGGCGGTCGTAGTCGCCCCAGCTGGCCCAGCCGCGCCGGGTCGTGGCGTGCTCGGCCGCGAGGATCCGGCACGCCTCGGCGAAGCTGACGCCGGCGTCGACGTCGGCCTGGGTGAGCCCGGTCAGCTCGGTGCAGAAAGCGCCGACGGCCGAGCGCTCCGGACGCACCAGGATCCGGTGCCGATCAAGCCGAGCCCGCCGCGCGGGGTCGACGACGGTGAGGCCGATCTCGATGATCTCGGAGGCTTGCCCGGCCGGCGGCTCGCCCGCCCAGCACGTCGCCTCGACATCGACGACGTTGAGCAGGGAAGCCACTCCCGCAGCGTATCGGGCGGCCGGCAGGGACGGGTGGGGTTCCGGGACCGGGCCGCACGTTCCGGGGGTAGGCCGCGACGGGTACGGGCCGCGCGGCGGGGTGCAGGCCGCGCGGCGGGTGCGGGGCCGGGCCGCAATGCGGGTACGGCTGAGGGGCCGGGTCGCGCGGCGGGTGCGGGCTCGCCGCTTGCCGGTGGAGTCGCCGGCCGGGGCCATGAGGTCGGAATAGCCTGGCGGATCGCCGGGCTGCCGGTTGCGCCGTCGTGGTCCGAGGGCGAGCCGGTGCGCTCCCGCCGCTGCGGCTTCGTCGGATCGCCGGATACTCCGCAGGTGGCGGCCGCGGCGTCGCGGAGCCACCCGGGAGATCCGCGCGGGAAGACCCCCGCGTTCCGGAGGCAGGCCGCGCGGTGGGCGCGCGGTCCCACCACCGCGGCTGCGTCAGATCGCCGGCACTCCACGAGCAGCCGCCCGGGCGGCAGCGGCGTCGCGGCGTTCCTCGAAGCGGGATGCCTGGGCGTTGAGCGTCTTGAGGAAGTCCGCCAGTTCCTGGCGCGCGGTCTCGCCGACCTCGCCGAGGCCGGTCAGGTCGAAGATCTTCCAGTAGCGCAGCAGCGGCATCACGACGTCGTCGTGGTGGATGCGCAGGTCGTAGATGCCCGCCTTGGCGATCAGGGCCGCCTTGCGGACGAAGCTGGGGATGACCGCGCCGGGCATCGCGAAGTCGAGGACCTCGTCGGTGATGGCGCGGACCATGGCGTCGGGGGAGATCTCCAGCGCGGCCTTGACCAGGTTGCGGTAGAAGACCATGTGCAGGTTCTCGTCCGTGGACACCCGGGCGAGCAGCTTCTCGGCCAGCGGGTCCTGCGTGTAGCGGCCGGTGTTGCGGTGCGACAGGCGCGTCGCGAGCTCCTGGAACGACACGTACGCGCAGACGTGCAGCAGCGGCTTGTCGCCGGTTTCGTACCCGGCCTGCATGGTCTCCATGCGCATCCGCTCGAGCTCGACCGGGTCGACCGCCCGCGTCACGAGCAGGTAGTCGCGGATGGCGATGCCGTGGCGGCCCTCTTCGGCGGTCCAGCGGTGGACCCAGGTGCCCCAGGCGCCGTCGCGGCCGAAGGCGCGCTCGATCTCGCGGTGGTAGCTGGGGAGGTTGTCCTCGGTGAGGAGGTTGACCTCGAGCGCGGTCCGGGCGATCGGCGTGACCCGCGACTGCTCCGGGTCCCACGCCTCCCCGCCGAGGTCGGCGAAGTCACGCCCCTGGCTCCAGGGGACGTACTCGTGCGGCATCCACTCCTGGGCGGCCGTGAGGTGGCGGTTGAGGTTTTCCTCGACCGTGCCCTCCAGCTCGAACATCAGGCGCGTGCTTTCGGGGACCGGCATTACGAACGTCCTTCCGTCACCTACGCGACCGTAACTTACGGTGCCGTAGGTAATGGCAACGTACGCGGGCCCCGGACGGTTCCCGGGACTGGATATCGTGAACGCGGCGGGGGTACGAACGGGAGGGGGCCAGGTGGCGGAACGGACGCGGCCGGGGGAGCGCCAGCCGAGCCTGGCCGATGTCGCGGGCCTGGCCGGTGTGTCGCACATGACCGTTTCCCGGGTGGTCAACGAGAGCGGACCGGTGCACCCGGACACCCGCGCGCGGGTGCTGGCCGCCGTGCAGAAGCTCGGCTACCGGCCCAACTCGGCCGCCCGGACGCTGGTCACGGGCCGGTCCGGCACGCTCGGCGTCGTCGCGCTGGAGTCCAACCTCTACGGCCCGGCGAGCACCCTCTACGGCATCGAGAACGCCGCCCGCGAGGCCGGTTACGGCGTCGCGATCTGCAGCGTCGGCCGTCCAGGAAGGTCGTCGATCGGCGACGCGGTGGAGAACCTGCGGCGCCAGGCCGTCGAGGGGATCGTCGTCATCGCGCCGCACGTGACGGCGGGCCGCGCCCTGGCGGCGGCGCCAGCGGACATCCCAGTCGTCGCGGTCGGCGGCGGCGAGGGCGCGCCGGTCCCGGTGATCTCCGTCGACCAGTACGACGGCGCCCGCCGCGCCACCGAGCACCTGCTGGCCCTGGGGCACCAGACGGTCTGGCACCTGGCCGGACCCGAGGACTGGCTGGAGGCGCGCGACCGCGAACGCGGCTGGCGCGAGACCCTCGAACGCCACGACCTGCGGGTTCCCGACGTCGTCCGCGGCGACTGGAGCCCGCGCTCGGGCTACGACGCCGGCCGCGCGCTCGCCGGGGTGCCCGGGCTCGGCGCCGTCTTCTCGGCCAACGACCAGATGGCGCTGGGCCTGCTGCGGGCGTTCACCGAGGCGGGCCTGCGGGTCCCGGCGGACGTCCAGGTGGCGGGCTTCGACGACGTCCCCGAGGCGGCGTACTTCTCCCCGCCGCTGACCACGGTCCGCCAGGACTTCATCGAGGTCGGCCGCCGCACGTTCGGGCTCCTGGAGACCCGCATGGCCGGCGGCGAGATCGGTGCGCGCCACCTCGTGCCCGCGGAGCTGATCGTGCGCGAGAGCACCGGCCCACGCTGACCCCGGCCCTCGTGAGTGTTCAGGGCGGTTCTAACCGCCCTGAACACTCACGACCTGCGTCCGTCTGCACTACCGACCGACCTCCGGCTTGATCCATCCTGGTGTCGTATCTTGACCGCTTCTGTTGAGGTTCCCTAGCGTTCGTGTTCGATTCTGCGTGAATCCGACATTCTGGTTCACCGTCGATCCAGGAGGACCTCGCCATGCGCACCGTCCGAACGCTGTTCGCCGCCCTGCTTTCGGTCGTCTTCGCGCTGGCCGGGGTGCTCGTCCCGCCGCAGGCGTCGGCCGCGCCGCCGCCGAAGGCCGCCCACACCGTCACCTACGACGGCTACTCCTTCCTGGTCGACGGGACCCGCACCTACCTGTGGTCCGGCGAGTTCCACTCCTACCGGCTGCCCAGCCCCGACCTGTGGCTCGACATCTTCCAGAAGATGAAGGCCGCCGGCTTCAACGCGACGTCGCTCTACTTCGACTGGGGCTACCACTCGCCGCGCCAGGGCGTCTACGACTTCAGCGGCGTCCGCGACCTCGACAAGCTCCTCGACATGGCCCAGCAGGCGGGGCTCTACGTCATCGCGCGGCCCGGCCCGTACATCAACGCCGAGGTCGACGGCGGCGGCTTCCCGACCTGGCTGTCCACCACCCCCGGCCACACCCGCAGCGCCGACCCGGTCTACCTGAAGTACTCCGACGAGTGGCAGACGCAGATCGACCGGATCATCGCGCGCCACCAGCTGACCGACGGCACCGGCAGCGTGCTCGCCTACCAGGTCGAGAACGAGTACTACAACGGCGACGCCGACGGCCGCGCCTACATGAAGCACCTGGAGGACAAAGCCCACGCCGACGGCATCACGGTTCCCTTGGTGGGCAACAACAACGGCACCTTCAACGCCGGTGACGCCGCCCTCGACGTCGACGCCGCCGACTCCTACCCGCAGGGCTTCGACTGCTCCAACCCGGAGAAGTGGAACGGCGTCCCGGACATCAGCTACGACCACGTCCCTGGCAAACCGCTGATCACCGCCGAGTTCCAGGGCGGCGCGTTCGACCCGTGGGGCGGGCCCGGCTACGCGAAGTGCGCTCAGCTGATCAACGACAAGTTCGCGAACGTCTTCTACAAGCAGAACATCGCCGTCGGCGCCACCGGCCAGAGCTTCTACATGCTGCACGGCGGCACGTCCTGGGGCTGGAGCGCGATCCCGCAGAACTACACGTCCTACGACTACGGCGCGGCGATCACCGAAGCCCGGCAGTACGACCCGAAGTACACCGAAGACAAGCTGATCGGCTACTTCACCCAGTCGGTCGCGCCGCTGACGAAGACCGAGGGCCTCGCCGCGGCGCCGTTGACCGACCCGGCGCTCACCGACACCGCCCGGATCAACCCGGACACCCGCACCCAGTTCCACACCCTGCGGCACACCGACTCGACGTCGAACGCGAAGAACACCACGAGCCTCGCGCTCGACCTCGCCGCACGCGCCGGCTACAGCTACGACGACCGCGCGACCGAGGTCGGCTACACCGGCACCTGGACCCACGCCGGGCCCGAGGTCGACTACACCGGCGGCGACTACCAGCACACGGAGTCGTTCTCCGAGGTCACCGGCGACAGCGTGAGCATTCCCTTCACCGGCAGCGGGATCCGCTGGGTCACCTCGAAGGACCCGAGCCACGGCATCGCCGACGTCTACCTCGACGACGTCAAGGTCAGCACCGTCGACCTCTACGCGGCGAGCAAGCAGAACCAGGTCACCGGCTACGAGGTGCGCGGCCTGCCCGCCGGGGCGCACACGCTCAAGATCGCCGTGACCGGGCAGAAGAACGCGCAGGCGACCGGGCCGTTCGTCGTCGTGGACGCCGTCGACCTGCTGTCGGCGAGCACCGACTACTACCCGGTCGTCCCGCAGCAGCCCGGCACCGGCCTCACGCTCGACGGACGCCAGTCCAAGATCGTCGTCGCCGGCTACGACCTCGGGCAGACGCGGATGCAGTACTCGACGTCCGAGATCATGACGTCCGCGACGATCGGCGGCCGCGACCTCGCGGTGCTCTACGGCGACCACGGCGGGCCGGGCGAAACCGTCCTGCGATTCGCGCAGCAGCCCAAGGTCCAGGTCCTCGACGGCGCCGCCACCTCCACCTGGGACGCCGCCCGCGGCGACCTGCGGCTGAACTACACCCACGACGGCCTGACCCGGGTGCTCGTCAGCGCCCCGGGCAAGAAGCCGCTGCTCCTGCTGCTCGCGGACAAGGCGACGGCCGGGACGTTCTGGCGCCAGGACACCGCCGCCGGTCCGGTGCTCGTGCGCGGCACCGACCTGCTGCGCACGGCGACCGCCCGGCCGGGCTCGCTCGACCTGACCGGCGACACCGGCACCGACGGCGCGTTCGAGGTCTTCGGTGCGGGGAACGTCACTTGGAACGGGCAGCCGGTGAACACCCGGCCGACGTCCAGCGGCAGCCGCACGGGCACCCTGCCGACGGCGAAACCGGTGACCCTGCCCGCCCTGACCGGCTGGAAGCACCAGCAGGAGTCACCGGAGAGCGCGCCGGGCTTCGACGACTCGGCGTGGCCGGTCGCCGACAAGACGACCAGCAACAGCAGCACCGCCGTCGGCACGAAACCGGTGCTCTTCGCCGACGACTACGGCTTCCACACCGGCAACACCTGGTACCGCGGCCGCTTCACCGGCGACGGCAAGCAGACCGGCATCGCGCTGAACAGCCAGAGCGGGGGACCGGCGGGCGCGTTCTCGGCGTGGCTGAACGGCGTCTTCCTCGGCAGTTCGACGACCCAGCAGCACACCTTCACGTTCCCCGCCGGTGCCCTGAAACCGGGGGACAACGAGATCTCCGTCCTCACCGTGAACATGGGGCACGAGGAGGACTACGGCGCGGCCAACGGCAGCAAGGCCGCGCGCGGCCTGACGTCGGCGCGGCTGACCGGGTCCGCGCTGACGTCGGTGACCTGGCGGCTGCAGGGCGTCCGGGGCGGGGAGCAGGGCCTCGACACCGTCCGCGGCCCGCTCAACACCGGCGGCCTGTACGGCGAGCGCGCGGGCTGGTCGCTGCCCGGGTTCCTGGACGCGGCGTGGAAGCCGGCGACGCTGCCGGCGAAGGACAGCACGCCGGGTGTCTCGTGGTACCGGACCACCGCGAACCTCGACCTGCCGCGCGGCCAGGACACCTCGCTCGGCCTGACGATCACCGACGACCCGGGGCGGCAGTACCGGGCGCTGCTGTTCGTCAACGGCTGGCAGCTCGGCCAGTACGTCAACTACCTGGGGCCGCAGCACAGCTTCCCGATCCCGAACGGAATCCTGAACCCCAACGGCCACAACACGATCGCCGTCGCGGTGTGGAACCTGGACGGCAGCACGGGCGGCCTCGGGAACATCACCTGGACGAACTACGGTTCGCACCGCTCGCCGTTGTCGGTGCGGCAGAACGCGTCGCCCGGCTACGACGGCCGGTACCCGATGCCGCCGGCGCCGACGGCCGCGGTCTCGTTGTCGGTGCCGGACACCGCGACGGCGGGGCAGTCGTTCACGGCTTCGGCCACCGTCCGGGTCCCGGCGGGCGCGCCGCCGGCGTCGGACGTCCGGCCGGTGCTGACCGCGCCCGCCGGATGGACGGTCGGCACGGCGGCACCGCCCTCGGTCGCGCGGATCGACGGCGGCGCCTCGGCGACGTTCACCTGGCCGCTCACCGCACCTTCCACAGTGGACACGTCGGCGCTCTCGGTGCGGGTCGGCTACCGGCAGGCCGGACGGCCCGGGAGCGTGACGGACGAGCGGATCGTCGGTGCGGTCCCGGCCGCGCCGCCCGCCGGGCAGGACGCCGTGAGCGACCTGCCGTTCCTGACCGCGGCCAACGGCTGGGGCCCGGTGGAGCGCGACACGAGCAACGGCGAGGCGAACGCGGGCGACGGCAAGCCGATGACGATCGCCGGGGTGTCGTACGCGAAGGGCCTGGGCGTCCACGCGCCGGGCGACGTCCAGCTCTACCTGGCCGGCGCCTGCACCCGCTTGACCGCCTCGGTCGGCGTCGACGGCGAGGTCGGCTCGGCGGGCAGCGTCAGCTTCAGCGTCTCGGTGGACGGCACGACCCGGGTGACCACGCCGGTCGTGCGGGGCGGGCAGGCGGCGGTCCCGATCGACGTCGACGTCACCGGCGCGCAGGTCCTGGACCTGCAGGTGACCGACGGCGGCGACGGCAACGGCAACGACCACGCGGACTGGGGCCAGCCGGTGCTGACCTGCGTCACGCCGCCTGTTCGGTGAGGACGGGCGCCGGGCGCAGCGAGTACGTCGCGCGGACCGCCCGGCGCTCCTTCCACAGGTGGTACAGCGCCAGCCCGAAGATGACCGTGCCGATGACGTTCGCGATGAAGTGCCACCAGACGCGGTAGGTGGTCAGGCCCGGGCCCGGGTCGATGAGGCCGAAGAACGTCGACAGGCCGATCGCGCGCGAACCGAACGCGACCGACACCGTCAGCGCGAGGTGCTCGAGCCCGTGGATGCCCTGCATCCAGACGCCCATCTTGCCCCAGCGGTGCGCCTGGGTCTTCGTGGCGCGGCGGGTGATCACCATGACGCCGGCCAGCCCGGCGAGGAAGATGAAGTTCCCGGTCAGGTGCAGCAGTTCCATGCCGAACGTCGGCCGGTTCGGCAGCACCATCTGCAGGCCGTTGGCCAGCCCGGTGCCCCACGGCGTCATCCAGGACGGCGAGTTCGGGTGGCCGAGCCAGTAGCCGACCTGGGCGACGTGCTCCTGGAGGTGCCCGAGCTGCCCGATCACCCCGACGCCGATCAGCGCGACCGAGCCGCGGTAGACCCACGGGCGCACCGGCCCGCGGTTGGCGTAGGCCAGGACACCGACGGCCGCCCACATGGCGAGCGCCCACAGCACGATCAGTATCGCGCCGGCGGTGTCCCACCCCGACATCGACGACATGGGCATGGTCATGACGGCCTCCAGTTCCCCCGGTCTGGATCAGAGACTAGCCGGACGGCGGCAGCCGAACTTCTTCCACCGTGCCGCCGAGAATCGGGCAAACCGTTACAGGACAACGCTTTCCGGGTCACGACCGGACAAGCCGGACGGCGAGCGCGGTGATCACCGCACTCGAGGCGAGCGCTGTCACGAGCCGGCCGCGCGGCCCGGTCAGAACCCGCCCGAGCAACGCCCCGCCCCCGGCGAGGAGCGCTTGCCAGCTCGCCGACGCGGCGAACGCGGCCAGCACGAACACCGCCTGGTCGAGGGTGGTGACGGCGGTGCCGGCCCGGTCTCCGACCACCAGCGCGGTGAAGTAGACGACGGTGGTCGGGTTGACCAGGGTGATCCCGAGCAGGCTGACGTACGCGCGCCCGGCGCCGAGCCGGGTCACCGCCCGGTCCGCCGCCGGCCCGCGACGCAGGGCGTGGACCGCGCCGCGGACGGCCAGCACGATCAGGATCGCCGCCGAGACCAGCTTCAGCGGTTGCGCGACGGGCGTGATCACCCCGGCGATGGCGGCGCCGCCGAGGACCGCGACCAGCGCGTACAGGCCGTCGGCGGTCGCGACGCCCAGCGCGGCGGCGAGGCCGGTGGTGAGCGACGTCCGGGCGGTGAGCGCGACGAGGTAGGTCGCCACGGCACCGACCGGAATGGCGATGCCGTAGCCGGCCAGCAGCCCGGCGACCAGCGCGCCGGTCACGACGCGAAGGCGTCGGACCTCCGCGGCCGGCACGGCTGCTGCTGGACCGGCGCGGCGATCGCGGCGACGGTCGGCAGGAGCGGCATGCGGTGCGTGGTCATGGCGCAGATGGTGGCGCCGATCCGCCGACGACGGCAACCGCTTTTCGCGGCCGTCGTCCGTTCCGGGGGCGTGTTGCCGCTCCGGGAGCCGGTTCGGCTTCAGCCGGTGGGCGCGCTGGGGCTGTGCTTCAATCGGCCGGAAGCACGGTGGCGCGAGAAAGGGCTTTCACGCATGCGGGTCGACCTCAGTGGGAAGACGGCACTGGTCACCGGGTCCACCCAGGGCATCGGGTCGGCGATCGCGAAGGGGCTGGCCGCCGCGGGGGCGCGGGTCGCGATCAACGGCCGCGGCTCCGACGGCGTCCAGGCCGCCATCACGCGGCTGAAGCAGGAGCTGCCCGACGCCGACCTGGTCGCCGCCCACGGGGACGTCTCGGAGGAGGCCGGCGCGGCCCAGGTCGTCGAGGCCGTGCCCGACGCCGACATCCTCGTCAACAACCTCGGCATCTTCGGCGCCCAGGAGCCCCTGGAGATCACCGACGCCGACTGGCGGCGCTACTTCGAGGTCAACGTCCTCGCCGCGGTCCGGCTCACGCGCGCCTACCTGCCCGGGATGACCGAGCGCGGCTGGGGCCGGATCCAGTACATCGCCAGCGACTCCGCGATCGTGATCCCGGCCGAGATGATCCACTATGGAGTGTCGAAGACGGCGCTGCTCGGCGTCTCCCGCGGGTTCGCCAAGCACGCGGCCGGCACCGGCGTCACCGTCAACGCGGTCATCGCGGGCCCGACGCACACCGGCGGCGTCGAGGACTTCGTCTACGAGCTGGTCGGCAAGGACCTGCCGTGGGACGAGGCCCAGCGCGAGTTCATGAAGAAGCACCGGCCGCAGTCGTTGCTGCAGCGGCTGATCGAGCCCGAAGAGATCGCGAACCTGTTGGTGTACCTGAGTTCGACGTTCGCGTCGGCGACCACCGGCGCGGCCGTCCGCGTCGACGGCGGGTACGTGGACTCGATCGTGCCGTGAGCGCGGTGCCGGGGTACCCCGCGCGGGGGTCGCCCGGTCGAGCGCGCCGCCTGTCGGGATCCGGCCGCGTGGTTCATGATCATCAGTATGGAGCAGACCAGGACACCAGCGGGCGTACGGCGGGTGCTCTTCGGAGCGGTGATGGTCGCGGCCCTGGTGGCCGCCGCCTGGGTGGCGCTCTGGCTGGCGATGCACCTCTGACCGCCGCCGGGCGGCACCCGGCGGCGGCCCGAGGCCGCTACGGGGTGACGGTGATGTTCGTCAGGCCGGACGTCGCGTTCGTGACCGTGTTCGACGCGTACACCACGTTCGGGTTGGCCGCGCACTTCGAGACCGAGCTGATCTTGATCGCGTAGGCGCCGACCCCGCCGAGGTCGGACTTGTTGTTGCGCCAGACGTTGCCGCAGCCGTTGTCGAACGACGGTGACGTGCTGGTGTTGTGGTTCTCGTAGCCGTTGGCGAACACGCCCGGCGGGGCGAACGTGCCCGTGTTGTTCTCGATCGTGTAGCCGATGCCCTTGACGTCGATCCAGGAGTCCGCCGAGTTCTCGCCGGAGATGCCGCGGCCGTCGAAGGTGTTGCCGCGGATCAGCCCACCCGTGGTGCCTTCCTTGACGTCGATCGGCTCGGCCGCGATGAACGGGCCGATGTGGTTGTCCAGCACCTGGATCCGGTCGCCGCGGTCGACGCCGCCGGAGTTGCCGTGGCAGGCCCAGTTCGAGTTGGCCGAGCCGAGGTAGACGCCTTCGCCGTAGCCCGGCTGCACCAGGCCCGTGTAGGTGATGGTCGAGTTCTTCAGCACGCTGTCGGCCGATGAACGGCGGAAGTGCACCGCCTCCTCGTCGACGTGGTTGACGTTCACGCCGTCGATCGTGGTGTGCGGCGAGTTGTCGACGACGATGCCCTTCTTCGCCTCCTGCACGGTGAAGCCGGTCAGGTTCCAGTACGGCGCGCCCGACAGCCACAGGCCGTAACCGGAGTCCCAGCCCGCGGTCGGCACCGGGCAGTCCGGCGCGTCCCCGCTCGGGCCGTCGTTGATCAGGATCGCGCCGGCCGGGCCGGACAGCGTGATCGGCTTCGCCGCCGTGCCCGCCTTCGTCGTGACGAACGAGCCGCGGTACGTACCGGCCGCGAGCTTGATCGCCTGCCCCGGCGCCGCGGTGGCCAGCGCGGCCTGCAGCTGGGCGGCCGTCGAGACGTTCACGGTGTCTCCGCTCGGCGGGGGCGTCGTCGTCGTGGTCGGCGGTGGCGTGGTGGTGCTTGTCGTCGGGGTCGTCGGCGTGGTCGTGACCGGGCCGCCGCCGGCGCACGACGCGCCGTTGATCGTGCACGCGGCGGGCACGCCGGCGCCGGCGACGTTGAAGCCGAAGCTCGCGGTGGCGCCGGGCTTGACCGTGCCGTTGAACCCGGCGTTGGTGAACTTGTAGTGCTGCCCGCTCTGGGTCTTCACCGAGCTCCAGGAACTGCTCACCGACGACCCGGCGGGCAGGTCGAACTCGACGGTCCAGCCGGTCGAGGCCGCGTCACCGCGGTTGGCGATCGTGTACTCGCCGCCGTAACCGCCGGTCCAGACCGAGGTCTGCGCGAACGTGGCGGACAGGTTCGCCGCCGCGGCCTGCGCGGGGCCGCCGCCGGTGAGCGCGACGGCGGCGACAGTGGCGGCAACGGTTGCGGCGCCGAGGAAAGCGGCACGGCGGAGCGGACTTCGTCGGGACACCCGTGACCTCCGGGAGAGGGGTTACAGCGGAGGTGTTGCGGCGTACACCCGGACTGTCCCTTTATAGGTCACGGATGTGACATGCGTCAACAAACTGAACGCCCATCACGGATGTGAACGACTATCCCGTGATGCTCGGCGCGCCCGTCTCGATGTGCCCGCTGAACCGGCGCAGGAACTTCGGGTCGGCGTCGAGCGTGGCCGAGAGGTCGTACCAGCCGGACCCGTAGCTGACGGCGTTCCAGTCGTCGGTCACCGTCTGGCCCGCGGCCAGCGCGTACGTCCACGGCCCGTCGGTGCGGTAGTGGTTCGCGGTCACCGTGACCTTGACGGCCGTCGTGCCGCCGTTGCGCAGGGTCAGCCGCAGCTTGTGGTCGGCGGTGTAGCCCGCGGTGACGTCGACCCCGGCGCCCGCGCTGTTCGCGTCCCCGGCGAAGACCCAGCGGAACCGGTTCGGCCCGTGCACCGCGACGCCGTACTTGCCGCCGCCGTAGGCCTGGATCCGCCACGTGTCGCTGACCTGCTTGCCGGCGGCGACGTCGTAGCCCCACGGGCCGTCGGTCTGGCCGTCGTTGCGGTACGCGGTGAGCTGGACGGCCGCGGTGCCCTGGTTGGCGAACGTCGTGGTCAGGATCTGGTGGTCGGCGCTCAGCGACGTCGTCACGAGCGGCTGGTAGGGGAGCGCGCGGGCCGGGCGGGTGCCCGCTTCCTGCACCGGCGCCTGCTGCTTCCCGGTCGCCGGCGGCGCGGGTTTCGGCAGCTTGCGCTGGGTGTCGTCGGCCTGCTTGCGCAGCGCCGCGGTGTCGGGCAGCAGCGGGATCCGGACGTCGGTGGTGCCGAAGTCGAAGCAGCCCGTCAGGTCGCCGCACAGCGCCCGGCGCCACGCGCTGATGTTCGGCTCGGCGACGCCGGTCCAGCGTTCGAGGAAGCGGATCACGGACGTGTGGTCGGCGACCTCCGAGCTGACCCAGCCGCCGCGGCTCCACGGCGAGATCACCGTCATCGGCACCCGCGCGCCGAGGCCGATCGGCTGGCTGCCGATGTACTCGCCCGCGGTGCCGGGCGGCGCGATCGGCGGGGCGACGTGGTCGAAGAAGCCGTCGTTCTCGTCGTAGTTGATCAGGACCACTGTGGACTCCCACAGTTTCGGGTTGGCCCACAAGGCGTTCAGCACCGTCTGGGTGTACGCGGCGCCGTCGACCGGCCGCGCCTCCGGGTGTTCGCAGTAGCCGTAGGGCGCGACGATCCACGAGACGCGGGGGAGTGAGCCGCTCGCGCAGTCGGCGGTGAACTCCGACAGGACGTGGTTGACGTCCCTGCCCTTCCCGGAATCCGGGCCCCAGGTCTTGAACACACTGCCCCGTTTGGACAGTTCGCTCGCGTAGTCCTGGTGGTAGGCCTTGAACAGCCAGAGCGGGTTGTCGCCGTAGTCGCCGACGAACGAGCCGCCCGCGTCGCCGACCTCCTTGCTGGCGTACACCTTCCACGAAACCCCGTGCTGCTGCAGGCGTTCCGGGTAGGTCGTCCAGCTGAACACCGGCTTGTAGTCGGCCGGGTTGTAGTTCGCGGGGCCGCCGCCGTGGGCGTCGGCGTCGATCGTGCCGGTGAACAGGTAGAGCCGGTTGGGCGTGGTCGGGCCCTGCACCGAGCAGTGGTAGTGGTCGCAGACGGTGAACGCGTCGGCCAGCGCCCGGTGGAACGGGATGTCCCCCTGGCCGAAGTACCCCATGGTCATCTCGCCTTTGGCGGGCACCCACGCGTTGTTCGCGCCGCCCGCGACGGCCTGGTGCTGATCGGCCCAGCCGTGGCCGAGGTCGCCGAGGTCCTGACCGTCCACCTTGGACGTGTCGACGCGGAAGGGCAGCAGGTACTTGCCGTCGGTGCGGCCGGAGTCGGGCTGGTGGAAGACGTCCTGGCCGTTCGGCTGCACGATCGCCGAGCGGTCGCCGAAGCCGCGGACGCCCTTCATGGTGCCGTAGTAGTGGTCGAACGAGCGGTTCTCCTGCATCAGGACCACGACGTGCTCGACGTCGGACAGGCTGCCGCTCGCGCGCGGTTCGGCGAGCGCCTCGGCCATGCCCGGCGGCAGGGCGCCGAGGGCGCCGGCGGCGGCGACACCGCCGAGGAAGCTGCGGCGGGTGAGTCCGGAGCGGTGCGGGTCGGCCATCACGGGAGCCTCCAGGGGGACCTCGGCGGGGCAGCGACAGCCAGCCTAGGTGATCGAAGCTGTTCGCAACTACCTACGTTCGGACGTAATCGAGCATCAACTGTTCATGTTCTGTTCGGTTCGCGGTCCCGTCCCGTGACACTTTCCGGTGATCCGGAGGTGAAGCGGTTCGCCGCGGGGAATCTCTTCCAGCACAAACCCCCTGGCGTACAGGGGAATTCCGGGAGGAGAGCACCATGAGGAATCGTATCGCCGCCATCGCGGCCGCGGCCGCGCTCACCGTTTCCGCGGCTGTCGGCCTGGCCGCACCGGCATCGGCGGACCCCGTGCCGGGCAACCCGAACCAGTTCTACGCCTACTGCGCGGTCGACCTGCTCGGCGTGCCGCTCAACTGCGCGTCGACCGACGCCGAGCACGCGTCGCACATCTGCCAGTACGTGGCCACCGGCGTCGGCCTCGGACTGGACTGCATCCAGCGCTGAGCCGCTCCGAGCGGCGCCGATTGCCCGAAAGTACCCGATGGTCCGGACCATCGGGTACTCGTCGGAAAATGTCCGACCGGTTAGCCTTGTTCTTCGCCAGGTACCCGTGGATACTTTGTTGCCATCCACAACAAATAGGGTGCCGGTGAGCCGCCAGCCGTCGCCCGCGGACCGAGAGGGGCGACAACGATGTCGACCGAGAACTCCGCCCGATGGCGGCGGACCGCCCGCCTGCTGGTGGCGCCCGCGGCGCTGCTCGTGGCCGGCGCACTGGTGGCCGCACCGCAGAGCCAGGCCGCTTCGGCCGTCCCCGCCAACCTGCTCGCGAGCTTCAGCGACGACTTCGACGGCCCGGCCGGTGCCGGCGTCGACGGGTCGAAGTGGGGTCACGAGACCGGGGACAACGTCAACAACCACGAACGGCAGTGGTACACCGACGGCACCGCCAACGCGGCGCTCGACGGCGAAGGCCACCTCGTGATCACCGCGAAGAAGGAAAGCAGCGGGAACAACTGCTGGTACGGGCCCTGCGAGTACACCTCGGCGCGGCTCAACAGCTCCGGCAAGTTCGCCGCGTCCTCCGGGCACATCGAAGCCCGGATGAAGCTGCCGCGCGGGCAGGGCATGTGGCCCGCGTTCTGGATGCTCGGCACCGACATCGGCAGCGCCGGCTGGCCCAACTGCGGTGAGATCGACATCATGGAGAACGTCGGGTTCGAGCCGAACACCGTGCACGGCACGATCCACGGTCCCGGCTACTCCGGTTCGGCCGGGATCGGCGCGCCCTACAGCGGGCCGAACTTCTCCGACGACTTCCACACCTACGCGATCGACTGGTCCACGGACAAGATCGTCTGGTCCGTCGACGGGAACGCCTACCAGACCCGCACGCCCGCCGACGTCGGCGGCAACCAGTGGGCGTTCAACCACGAGTTCTTCCTCATCCTCAACCTGGCGGTCGGCGGCTACTGGCCCGGCGACCCCGACGGCAGCACCCAGTTCCCGCAGCAGCTCGTCGTGGACTACGTCCACGTGAGCTGATCGCGCGGTGCGGGGCGGGCCCTCTGCCGTGCGCGCGGCAGAGGGCCTCCCGCGCCACTTTTGGTACAGAACCGGGACACTTCTGGTTCAGACCTGTCGAACAACCCCGACGGGACGGCGATCTTCTCCGGACAGGGTGATCGGTGTGCGCTCGAGTGGCGCACCCCGGCACCCGGAGGAGATCCATGGCCCGCTTTCGCATCCCGCCCGTCGCCGGCGGCCTCGCCGCCGCGGCGGCGGTGGCGCTCGCCGCGACCTGCTGGGTGGTCTTCCCGCCGTCGGTGGCGGGTCAGGCGAATCCGGCCCGCCCGAACGTCACCCTGGCGCTGCCGTGGCCCGCGGAAGGCCAGGCGAGTGCCGAAGTCCAGGGCCTGGGCACGCTCGGCAGCCGCGGCGAGCGGACGCCGGTGCCGATCGCCAGCGTCACGAAGGTGATGACCGCTTACGTCGTGCTCAAGGACCACCCGCTCGCCCCGGGTGACGCGGGCCCGCGGATCACCGTCGACCAGCAGGCCGAGACCGAGTCGACGTCGGCCGAGGAGTCCTCCGCGCCGGTCCGCGCGGGCCGCACGATCAGCGAGCGCGACCTGCTGGCCCTGATGCTCATCCCGTCCGGCAACAACGTCGCGCGCCTGCTGGCCCGGTGGGACGCCGGGAGCCAGGACGGGTTCGTCGCGAAGATGAACCGCGAAGCCGCGGCGCTCGGCATGACCAGTACCACCTACACCGGCGCCAGCGGCGTCGAAGACTCGACGACGAGCACCGCCGAGGACCAGTTGCGGCTCGCTCGCGAGGTGATGAAGGACGACGTCGTCCGCTCGATCGTCGCGACGCCGAGTCTCAAGGTCGACGGCGTGCCGGGCGCGGTCGTCAACACGAACACGCTGCTCGGCCGCTCCGGCGTGATCGGGCTGAAGACAGGCTCGTCGACCGCGGCCGGCGGGGCGCTGATGTGGGCGGCCCGGGCGTCGAGCGGCGCGCTGATCCTCGGGGTGGTGCTGCACCAGAGCCCCGGCGGGACGCCGTCGGCCGGGCTGCAGGCCGCGCTGGCCACCAGCGAGACGCTCATCGCCGCGATCCAGCGGGAGCTCCCGGCGGCGACCCGATGACCGCGGTGACCGAACCGATCACCGTGCCGCCCGCGCCGGAGCGGCGTCCCGGACCCTGGCGACGCGGCCGCGTCATCGCGGTGTTCGCCGTGCTGACGGCGGTGCTGCTGCTCGCGCACCCGCTGGTGCCGAACTGGGCGGGCAACGCCGGTTCGCTGCTGGAGACCGTCCTGCCGTGGGTCGGTTTGCTCGTGGTCCCGCTGCTCGTGGCGGCGCTGATCCGGCGGTCGGCGCTGGCGTTGGTGGCGCTGCTGCTGCCCGCGCTCGTCTGGGGCGGGTCGTTCGGCGGCCGCGTCTTCGACAAGCGGGAGAGCGGCGGGAACTTCACGATCGTCTCGCACAACGTCAACGACGAGAACCCGGACCCCACGGGCACCGCGCGCGCCCTGGCGGCGTCCGGCGCACAGGTGATCGCGCTGGAGGAGCTGAAGCGGTCCGAGATGCCGAAGTACGAGGACGCGCTCGCGGCGGCGTACCCGCACCACTCGGTGCAGGGGACGGTCGGGATCTGGAGCACCTACCCGATCCACGACACGGAACCGGTGGCGATCATGCCGTGGACCCGGGCCCTGCGTACCACTGTGGACAGTCCACAAGGGCCGATCGCGGTTTACGTCGCGCACCTGCCGTCGGTGCGGGTGCGGCTCGACTCGGGCTTCACGGCGAACGGCCGTGACACCGCGCTCGGCCTGCTTTCCGACGCTGTCGCTTCCGACCCCGCCCCGCGCAAGGTCCTGGTCGGCGACTTCAACGGCACGACCGACGACCGCGCCCTCACCCCGATCACGAGCCGGATGCAGGCGGCCCAGGACGAAGCCGGCGACGGCTTCGGCTTCAGCTGGCCGGCGTCGCTGCCGCTGGCCCGGATCGACCAGATCTTCGTGACCGGCGTCCGTCCGGTGGCGGCCTGGACCCTCCCCGCGACCGGCTCCGACCACCTCCCGGTCGCCGCCACCCTGACCCTGTAACCGTCGTGAGTGGGAAACAGTGTTAGAACACTGTTTCCCACTCACGACCGCCGGCCGCGCGAGGCGACCTTCGGTGGGTTGCTCACGAAACCGCGTGACCAGACCCGCAACTCGCGTGATTGGGCCCGTAACCCGCGTGATTGGAGCCGTGACTCGCGAGTTCCGGCTTCAGTCACGCGAGTTCCGGCCTTGATCACGTGAGTTCCGGCCTTGAACACGGTGGTGACGGGTTTGAACACCGCGGTCGTGGGCCGGTGGCGGTGGGTTCTTCACCGAAACTGCTGGTCGAACGCGTCGAAATCGCCGGTGGACCGGCGGGGCACGTGACGAGACCGTTACGCGGGCCGGGCTTGACCGGACGAGTGTTATCGCTAACACTGACTCCTCGCCGTCACCTGAACGAGTGACGGGGACCACGCCGATGTGGACGAAAGGGGCAGTCGGTGGCCGAACGATCCCGCCCTGGCGGCCCCCTCAACGGGACCCGGCAGCCGAGCCTGACCGACGTCGCCGGCCGGGCCGGGGTCTCGCACATGACCGTGTCGCGTGTCATCAACGGGACCGGCCCGGTGCGGCCCGCGACCCGCGCCCGGGTGCTCGCCGCGATCGAGGAACTGGGCTACCGCCCGAACTCCGCGGCCCGCGCGCTGGTCACCGGGCGCACCGGCACCCTCGGCGTCCTCGCGCTCGAGTCCAATCTGTACGGTCCGGCCAGCACGCTCTACGGCATCGAGAACGCCGCCCGCGAAGCCGGGTTCGCCATCACGATCTCCAGCGTCAGCCGCCCCGGCCGGTCGTCGATCGCGGACGCCGTCGAGAACCTGCGCGGCCAGGCGGTCGAAGGCATCATCGTCATCGCGCCGCACGTCACCGCCGGGCGGGCGCTGGAGGCCGCGCCCGAGGACATCCCGGTCGTCGCCGTCGGCGGCGGGGACGACGCGCCGGTCCCGGTGATCGCCGTCGACCAGCGCGACGGCGCCCGCCGCGCCACCGAACACCTCCTCGCCCTGGGCCACCGCACGGTCTGGCACATCGCCGGGCCAGAGGACTGGCTGGAGGCCCGCGACCGCGAGGCCGGCTGGCGCGAGACCCTCGAACGCCACGGCGCCCCGGTGCCCAAGGTCGTCCGCGGCGACTGGAGCTCGCGCTCCGGCTACGACGCGGGACGGGTGCTGGCCGGGGAAAAGGACCTGGACGCCGTCTTCGCCGGCAACGACCAGATGGCCCTCGGCCTGCTGCGCGCGTTCGCCGAAGCCGGGATCTCGGTGCCGCGCGACGTCCGCGTCGCGGGCTTCGACGACGTGCCCGAAGCGGCGTACTTCACCCCGCCGCTGACCACGGTCCGGCAGGACTTCATCGAACTCGGCCGGCGCACGTTCGGCCTGCTCGTCGCGCGGATGAGCGGCGGCGAACGGCACGACCGCGCGCTGGTCGCGCCCGAGCTGATCGTGCGCGAGAGCACCGGACCGCGATAGCGGGCCCCGGCCGATCCCTGTGTGTCCCCTGCGACTGTTAGCGCTAACAGAAGGAAGTGAACCGGCAGTGTCAGCAGAACCCCTCGTCGTCGGCATCGACTACGGCACGCTCTCCGGGCGCGCGGTCGTCGTGCGCGTGCGGGACGGTGCCGAGCTGGGCAGCGCCGTGACGGAGTACCGCCACGGCGTCGTCGACCGCGAGCTCCCGGCGACCGGGCGGGCGCTGCCGCCGGAGTGGGCGCTGCAGGTGCCCGCGGACTACGTCGACGTCCTGCGCACCGCCGTCCCCACCGCCCTGGCCGACGCCGGCGCGGACCCCGCCGACGTCGTCGGCGTCGCCACCGACTTCACCGCCTGCACGATGGTTCCGGCCACAGTGGACGGAACGCCGCTGTGCGAGCTGCCGGAGTTCGCGGCCGAGCCGCACGCGTACGTGAAGCTGTGGCGCCACCACGCCGCCCAGCCGCAGGCCGACCGGATCAACGAGCTGGCCCGGGCGCGCGGCGAGAAGTGGCTGCCGCGCTACGGCGGGCTGATCTCGTCGGAGTGGGAGTTCGCCAAGGGTCTCGAGGTGTTCGAAGAGGCCCCGGACGTCTACGCGGCGATGCGCCACTGGGTCGAGGCGGCCGACTGGATCGTCTGGCAGCTGACCGGCACCTACGTCCGCAACGCCTGTACGGCCGGGTACAAGGGCATCCTGCAGGACGGCCAGTACCCCAGCCGCGACTTCCTCCGCGAACTCGCGCCGGGCTTCGAGTCGTTCGTGGCCGACAAGCTCGACCACCCGCTCGGGCAGCTGGGTTCGCGCGCCGGGTCCCTCACCGCCGGAGCCGCCGCCTGGACCGGCCTGCCCGAGGGGATCGCGGTCGCCGTCGGCAACGTCGACGCGCACGTCACCGCGCCCGCCGCGCGGGCCGTCGAGCCCGGGCAGCTCGTCGCGATCATGGGCACCTCGACGTGCCACGTCGTCAACGGCGCCGACCTGCGCGAGGTCCCCGGCATGTGCGGCGTCGTCGACGGCGGGATCGTGCCCGGGCTGTGGGGGTACGAAGCCGGCCAGAGCGGCGTCGGCGACATCTTCGGCTGGTTCGCCGAGCACTTCGCCCGCGATAGCCACGACGAGCTCACCCGGCTCGCGGCTGAGCAGGAGGTCGGCGAACACGGCCTGCTCGCGCTGGACTGGCACAGCGGCAACCGCTCGGTGCTGGTCGACCACGACCTCTCCGGCGTCATCGTCGGGCAGACCCTGGCCACCCGCGCCGAGGACGTCTACCGCGCGCTGCTGGAGGCCACCGCGTTCGGCACCCGCAAGATCGTCGAGACGTTCACCGAGGCCGGCATCCCGATCACCGAGCTGATCGTGGCGGGCGGGCTGACGAAGAACGCCCTGCTGATGCAGATCTACGCCGACGTCACCAACCTGCCGCTGTCGGTCGTCGGCTCGGCGCAGGCACCCGCGCTCGGCTCCGCGATCCACGCCGCCGTCGCGGCCGGGGCGTACCCGGACATCCGCGCGGCGGCGGAGGCGATGGGCTCGGCCCGCTCCGCCGTCTACCGGCCGGTGCCCGCGCACGTCAGCGCCTACGACGAGCTGTACGCCGAGTACACGACCCTGCACGACTACTTCGGTCGCGGTGCCAACGACGTCATGCACCGCCTGGCGGCCCGTCGGCGAGCGGTCGCGAAAGGACGGTCCTGATGTCCCTGACCGGCGAAGTCCTCGACACCGTCGCGGAACTGCGGGCGACCGTGGCGAGCCTGCACGGCGAGCTGACCCGCAACGCGCTGGTCATCTGGACCGCGGGCAACGTCTCGGCACGCGTACCCGGCCGGGACCTGATGGTCATCAAGCCCTCCGGGGTGTCCTACGACGACCTGTCCGCCGACACCATGGTCGTCACCGACCTGCACGGCGAGCTGGTGCACGGTGACCTGGCGCCGTCGTCCGACACCGCCGCACACGCCTACGTCTACCGCGAGATGCCGGAGATCGGCGGCGTCGTGCACACGCACTCGACCTACGCGACGGCGTGGGCCGCGCGCGGCGAGCCGATCCCGTGCGTGCTCACGATGATCGCCGACGAGTTCGGCGGCGACGTCCCGGTCGGGCCGTTCGCGCTGATCGGCGACGACTCGATCGGCCGGGGCATCGTCGAGACGCTGCGCACGAGCCGGTCGAAGGCCGTGCTGATGCGCAGCCACGGCCCGTTCACCGTCGGCCGCACCGCCCGCGACGCCGTCAAGGCGGCCGTGATGGTCGAGGACGTCGCCCGCACCGTGCACAAGGCCTTCGAGCTGGGCACGCCCGAACCCCTGCCGCCCGAGGACGTCGACCGGCTCTACGCCCGGTACCAGAACGTCTACGGCCAGCAATGACCTCGATGAGGAGAACGATGACTTCCGCGGCCAAACCGCAGCTCTGGTTCCTGACCGGGAGCCAGGCCCTCTACGGCGAGGAGACCCTCGAGCAGGTCGCCGGCCAGTCCCTGCGCATCCAGCAGCTCCTGGCGGGCGCCGGCGGGCTACCGGCCGAGATCGTCGGCAAGCCGGTGCTGACCGAGGCTTCCTCGATCCGCCGGGTGCTGCAGGAGGCCAACGCCGACGCCGCGTGCGTCGGCGTGATCGCCTGGATGCACACGTTCTCGCCGGCGAAGATGTGGATCACCGGGCTGGACGCGCTGCGCAAGCCGTTGCTGCACCTGCACACCCAGCTCAACGAGGCGCTCCCGTGGTCCACGATCGACATGGACTTCATGAACCTCAACCAGGCCGCGCACGGCGACCGCGAGTTCGGGTACGTCCAGACGCGGCTCGGCATCCCGCGCAAGACCGTGGCCGGGCACGTCACCGACCCGGTCGTCGTGGCCCGGATCGACGCGTGGGCGCGCGCCGCGATCGGCGCCGCTCACCTGCGGAACCTGCGCCTGGCCCGCTTCGGCGACAACATGCGCGACGTCGCGGTCACCGAGGGGGACAAGGTCGAGGCCGAGCTGCGGTTCGGCGTCTCGGTCAACACCTACGGCGTCAACGACCTGGTCGAGCTGGTCGACGACGTGTCCGAAAAGGACACGGTGGACGATCTGCTGGAGCGGTACGCCGAGGACTACGCCATCGTACCGGAGCTGGCCGCCGGGGGAGCGCGGCACGAGTCGCTGCGCTACGCGGCGAAGATCGAGGCCGGGCTGCGGAAGTTCCTCGACGACGGCGGGTTCGGCGCGTTCACGACGAACTTCGAGGACCTCGGCGGCCTCCGGCAGCTGCCGGGCCTGGCGGTCCAGCGGCTGATGGCCGACGGTTACGGCTTCGGCGGCGAAGGCGACTGGAAGACGTCCGCGCTGCTCGCCGCGGTCAAGGCGATGGGCACCGGCACCGGGCGCGGGACGTCGTTCATGGAGGACTACACCTACCACTTCGGGCCGGGCACGCCGAAGATCCTCGGCGCGCACATGCTGGAAGTCTGTCCCAGCATCGCCGCGGCGACGCCGTCGTGCGAGATCCACCCGCTCGGCATCGGCGGCCGCGAAGACCCGGTCCGGCTGGTGTTCGACGCCGCCCCCGGGCCCGGCGTCACCCTCGGCCTGGTCGACGTCGGCGACCGGTTCCGCCTGGTGGCCAACGAGATCGACGTCGTCCCGCCCGACGAGCCGCTGCCGAACCTGCCGGTCGCGCGGGCCGTGTGGCAGCCCGCGCCGACCCTGGCGACGTCCGCGGAGTCGTGGATCACCGCGGGCGGCCCGCACCACACCGTGCTCACCCAGGCCGTGGGCACCGAGACGCTGCGCGACTTCGCGAACCTGCTCGGCGTCGAGCTGCTCGTGATCGACAAGGACACCACTCCGCACGGCTTCGCGGACCGCATTCGCTGGAACCAGGCGTACTACCGGCTGGCTCAAGGCTTCTGAAAAGGCTTCTGAGAAAGGAAGAGGAACAATGAAGTTCACCAGAACAATGGCGGGGATCGCCGCCGCGGGGCTCGTGCTCACGCTCTCGGCGTGCGGTTCGAGCCAGAAGACCGCCGACCAGGCACCGGCCGCCAGTGCCGGTGGCGCGGCGGGCAGCCTGGTCGGCGTCACCATGCCGACCAAGTCGTCGGAACGCTGGATCCACGACGGTGACAACATCAAGGCCGCGCTGGAGAAGCTCGGCTACAAGGTCGACCTGCAGTACGCCGAGAACGACATCCCGACGCAGGTCAACCAGATCGAGAACCAGATCACCAAGGGCGCGAAGCTCCTGGTCATCGCCTCGATCGACGGCACCGCGATCACCACGCAGCTGCAGGAGGCCGCCGACAAGAAGATCCCGGTGATCGCCTACGACCGGCTGATCCGCAACTCGCCGAACGTCGACTACTACGCCACCTTCGACAACTTCAAGGTCGGCGTCGACCAGGCGAACTCGCTGGTCAAGGGCCTCGGTACCGGCGCCGGTCCGTTCAACGTCGAACTGTTCGCCGGCTCGCCCGACGACAACAACGCGACGTTCTTCTTCAACGGCGCGATGTCCGTGCTCAAGCCGCTGATCGACAGCGGCAAGCTCGTCGTCAAGAGCGGCCAGACCGACTTCGCCCGCGCGGCGATCCTGCGCTGGGACCCGGCCACCGCGCAGCAGCGCATGGAGAACCTGCTCACCTCGACCTACACCGGCGGCGCCAAGGTTTCCGGTGTCCTCTCGCCGTACGACGGCCTGTCGATCGGCATCCTCTCGGCGCTGAAGAGCAACGGCTACGGCTCCGCCGGCCAGCCGTACCCGGTGGTCACCGGGCAGGACGCCGAGGTCGCGTCGGTCAAGTCCATCATCGCCGGCGAGCAGTACTCGACGATCTTCAAGGACACCCGCATCCTCGCCGACACCACGGTGAAGATGGCCGACGCCGCGCTCAAGGGCGGCAAGCCCGAGGTCAACAACACCACCGACTACGACAACGGCAAGAAGGTCGTGCCGTCGTTCCTGCTGCAGCCGGTGACCGTGGACAAGGCGAACTACCAGAAGGAGCTCGTCGACTCCGGCTACTACACGGCAGGTCAGCTGAAATGACCGAACTGCTCGGCATGCGCGGGATCACCAAGACCTTCCCCGGGGTGAAGGCGCTGTCGGACGTCACGCTGTCGGTGAACAGCGGCGAGATCCACGCGATCTGCGGGGAGAACGGTGCCGGGAAGTCCACCTTGATGAAGGTGCTTTCCGGCGTCTACCCGCACGGGACGTACGACGGCGAGATCCACTTCGACGGGCAGCGGTGTGAGTTCGGTTCGGTGCGTGACAGTGAGCGGCGCGGAATCGTGATCATCCACCAGGAGCTCGCGCTGTGCGGGCAGCTTTCGATCGCGGAGAACATCTTTCTCGGCAACGAACGGAACAAGCGGGGCTGGATCGACTGGAACCGCACCAACCACGAGGCCGACGCGCTCCTGAAGCGCGTCGGCCTCGTGGAGGCCCCCGTGACGCCGGTGCGGGACCTCGGCGTCGGCAAGCAGCAGCTCGTCGAGATCGCCAAGGCACTGTCCAAAGAGGTCCGGTTGCTGATCCTCGACGAGCCGACCGCGGCGCTCAACGACGAGGATTCGGCGCACTTGCTGGAGCTGCTGCGCGAACTGCGGGCCGACGGCGTCACGTGCGTGATCATCTCGCACAAGCTCGGCGAGGTGACCGCGATCGCCGACACCGTCACGATCCTGCGGGACGGGCGCACCATCGACACCCTCGACGCGGCCGGCCTGACCGAGGAACGCATCATCACCGGCATGGTCGGGCGCGATCTCGAGCACCGGTTCCCGCCCCGGGAGCCGGACATCGGCGACGAGGTGCTGCGGATCGAGGACTGGACGGTGCACAGCCCGACGCAGGCGGGCCGGGTGGTCGTCGACCACGCGAACCTCAGCCTGCGCCGCGGCGAGGTCGTCGGGCTGGCCGGGCTGATGGGCGCCGGACGCACCGAGCTCGCGATGAGCGTGTTCGGCCGCTCGTACGGCAAGGACATCTCGGGGCGGGTGTTCAAGCACGGCGAGGAGATCGACGTCCGGACGGTGCGCGACGCCGTCCGCCACGGCATCGCCTACGCCACCGAGGACCGCAAGCGCTACGGGCTCAACCTCATCGAGGACGTCCAGCGCAACGTGTCCGCGGCGGGGCTGGGCAAGCTGGCCAAGCGGGGCTGGGTCAACGAGCACGCCGAGCACGACACGGCCAACGGGTTCCGCCGGGACCTGCGGATCAAGGCGCCGACCGTGCAGAGCGTGACCGGGAAGCTCTCCGGCGGCAACCAGCAGAAGGTCGTGCTGGCCAAGTGGATCTTCACCGACCCGGACGTGCTGATCCTCGACGAGCCGACCCGCGGCATCGACGTCGGCGCGAAGTTCGAGATCTACTCGATCATCAACGAACTGGCCGCGCAGGGGAAGGCCGTGCTGGTCATCTCCTCCGAGCTGCCGGAGCTGCTCGGGCTCTGCGACCGGATCTACGCGCTGTCGGCCGGGCGGATCACCGGCCAGGCGACCCGTGAACAAGCCACCCAGGAACTGCTCATGCACTACATGACGAAGGAACGGGAATGACCACGACCGAAGCGCGGCCCGACGCGCCCCCGGTCGAGCACTCCGCCCGGCGGATCTCGATCAACCCGCGCCAGAGCGGCATCTACGTCGCGTTCGCGCTGATCGTGGTGCTGTTCGAGGTGCTCACCGGTGGTGCGCTGCTGGAGCCGCAGAACATCTCCAACATCATCGTGCAGAACTCCTACGTGCTGATCCTCGCGATCGGGATGATCCTGGTGATCATCTCCGGGCACATCGACCTGTCGGCCGGGTCGGCGGTCGCGATGACCGGCGCGGTGTCGGCGGTGCTGATGGTGAACTGGCACCTGCCGTGGTTCCTCGCGGTGCTGATCACGCTCGTCGTCGGCGCCGTGATCGGCGCCTGGCAGGGCTACTGGGTCGCCTACTTCGGGATCCCGGCGTTCATCGTGACGCTGGCGGGGATGCTCGTGTTCCGCGCGCTGACCCTGACGGTGCTGGGCAACCAGGGCATCGGCCCGTTCCCGGACGCGATCCGCACGTTGTCGAACGGCTTCACCGACGGCTACCTGGGCAACATCGCCCTCGGCCCGCTCGGCGGCGCCGACCTGGTGTCGCTGCTCGCCGGGGTCGCGGCCGTCGCCGGGATCGCGTTCACCCAGTGGCGCAAGCGCTCGGCCCGGCTGGGGTACGGCCAGGACGTCGACCCGTTCGCGATCTTCGTGCTGAAGATCGCCGGTGTCGCGGTGATCGTGCTCGCGCTGGTGGTGCAGCTGGCCCGGTTCAAGAACCTGCCGTGGGTGCTGATCCTGCTGGCGGCGCTGGTGCTCGGCTACTCGCTGGTGGCAGGCAAGTCGGTGTTCGGCCGGCACATCTACGCCATCGGTGGCAACCTGCAGGCCGCGACGCTCTCGGGCGTCAAGGTCAAGTCGGTGACGTTCTGGATCTTCGTCAACATGGGCGTGCTGGCGGCGCTGGCCGGGATCATCTTCGCCGGCCGCCTCAACCAGGCGGGCCCGACGGCGGGCGTCAACTTCGAGCTGGACGCGATCGCGGCGGCGTTCATCGGCGGCGCGGCGGTGCAGGGCGGCGTCGGCAAGGTGGTCGGCGCGATCACCGGCGGCCTGATCATGGCGGTCATCAACAACGGCATGTCCCTGATCGGCGCGCCGAGCGAGCGGGTGATGCTGGTGAAGGGCGTCGTCCTGCTGGCCGCGGTGGCCTACGACATCTGGACGAAGCGCCGCGCGGCCTCGTAGCCCCGAAAGCCGTGAAGGCCTCCTTACCGGCTCTTATGGCCGGTAAGGAGGCCTTCACGGCTTTTCAGCCTGCTACTGCGAGCAGCGGTGGCCGCTGTTGATGCACTTGACGACCTGGTTCATCAGGCACTGGCCCATGACGTTGGCGAAGTCGTCGTGGTCCGAGCGGGGGTTGTGGCTCTCCTGCGGGAAAGCGTCCACTTTGTACTGACCCTTGACCTGGATGTCGTGCGGGATGTTGTAGACGAGCTTGATCACCAGCTGCGGCACGTTCTTGAAGCCCTGCGGGCACTTGCCCTGCTGGTCGGCGAACACGATGTGCGTGCGGTGGTTCGTGCTGTCGATGTTCTTGCCGTCCCAGCAGTTCGGGAAGGCGTGGATCCGCTCGACCTTGCTGTTGGCCGGGCAGATCGGGTAGTGGTCGGTCAGCCGGTCCTCGAACCCGGTGCAGGTCCAGCTCGGCTTGGCGTTGGCCGGGCCGTTGGTGCTCTGCTTCGCGTCCCCGTAGAGGATCCGCAGGAACTGCGGCATCGCGACGACCTTCCGCGCGCCACCGCTGGTGAACGTGATGGTCGCGGACTGGACGCGCTGGATCTCGCCGTCGTTGCCGGCGACCTCGTTCTGGTCGTTCACACCGGGCAGTTCCGCGGCCGCGCCGTCGGTCTGCTTCTGCTGCTTCTGGCCGGCCGACGCGTTCTTGTCGCCGTTGCTGGCCTGGCCGCCGTTGTCGAGACCGCCCTGACCGCCCTGCTTGAGCGCGCACGCGGCGAGCCCGCCGAGGTTCGTCGGCTTGGCCGCGTTGCGCCCGATCGCCGTGGCGATCCGGTTCAGCACCGCGGTCCGCTTGTCCTTGAGCGGGCCGACGACGGCGTTCTGGACGTCCTGCGGCGTCTTGAGGTCGCCCTTGGCGATCCGCTTGTTCGCCTCGTCGATCTGCTGGTCGATCTGGGTGAGGTTGTTGTTGACCTCGTCCATCGCCTGGTCGGGGACGTCTTCGGGCAGCTGGCTCGCGACGTCCGGGCAGTCGACCTGCGTGGACGCGTTGTCCTTGGCCGCACCGGCGCGATCGCTCGCCGGCACGCTGGCCGGCGGGTTCGCCTCGGCTTCCTCGTCCTCACCGGTGTCGATGCGCACGACCGGCCAGTAGTAGGCGGACTTGTCGCCGTTCTTGCAGGTGGTACCGGCCTTCGACAGGCTCTTGTTGTTCGAGTCGGCGTTGGTGGACAGGTTGCCGACGTAGTCGTGCAGGTGCTGGGCACCGTTGCGCACGCCCGGCTGGGCGATGAAGTTGTCGGGGTTGAAGTGGCCGTTTTCGTTGCGGCCGCAGTTCACCGTGAACGTGCCGCGCGCGCCTTTCTGCTGCAGCGCCTTGTTCACGAAGTTGCCGGCGGGGACCTTCGCGATGTCCAGGAAGAACGACGGGTCGGCGGGGTCGGCGCTGGCTTCACCGGTCTTGCCGGCGGTGGTCGCGACGACGATGCCGCCGACGGCGATCGCGAGAGCGAGACCGCCGGTGGCGATCTTCGTTCTGCGGGAGACGCGGTGCCGGCCCGTGGCGGGGGATCGGGACATGGAGTTGTTCACCTCGTTAGGTTTTCCGGGCACGGCGAAGAAAGCTGCGTGCCCGGCTGGGAGAACGCGCGGAACCCGGGGGAGTGGCACCGCACGCGGTTGTCGGGGACCGCGTCCGGTGTCACTGGTTCCGGCATTGGCTGAAACGGCCAGAAGTCGGGGGTGGTTCAAACCGCGATTCCGCCGTTATCGTTTCGTTACCTTGGGTTCGGTCGCTACTGTTGAGGTGACGCGAGCCGGAGGACGGATGACTGCTGTGTGGTCGTTGACCGAGCTGGAGGTCGTGTTCCGGCTGTGCTGGGACGAGCGGACGTGCGATCCGTCGGACACGTGGGACGCGGCGAACCCCGCGGGCGGGCACTGCGGCGTCACCGCGATGGCCGTGGCGGAACTCCTCGGCGGCGTCCTGCTCTGCTCGGAGGTGTTCCGGCGCGACGGCGAGCGCGCCGGCCTGCACTACTGGAACCGCCTGCCCAGCGGCCTGGAACTCGACCTCACCCGCGAACAGTTCCGCGACGGCGAGGAGTTCGGCCCGGTGTCCGAGCACGAGCCGATCCGCCGTCCCACCGCCCGGATGGCCACGCGCTACGACCTCTTCGCGGCCCGCGTGCGCGCTCGGCTGGGCAGCTCGGTACCGGAGGGAATCCCGGCCTGACGGCGGCGATCCGCGGCCACTTCTGAACGAGTCGTGCCACGATGGGCCGCATGGCTCGGGAAACGAGTGAATACGACGGTTTCGCCGAGGCCTACACGGCCGAGAACGAGACCAGCCTCATGAACGCCTACTACGAACGACCCGCGGCCCTGGCTCTCGCCGGCGACGTGGCCGGACGGCGGATCCTCGACGCCGGCTGCGGCTCGGGCCCGCTGTTCGTGGCGTTGCGCGACCGGGGTGCCGTCGTGTCCGGCTTCGACCAGAGCGCCGGGATGGTCGAGCAGGCGCGGCAACGGCTCGGTGGCGACGCGGACCTGCGCGTCGCCGACCTGGCCGACCCGCTGCCCTTCCCCGACGCCGCGTTCGACGACGTCATGGCGTCCCTGGTGCTGCACTACCTGGAGGACTGGAAGCCGACGCTGGCCGAGCTGCACCGCGTGCTGCGCACCGGCGGGCGGCTCATCGCGTCGGTCAACCACCCGATGATGGTCAACCTCACGCACCGCGCGGAAGGTCCCCGGCCCGACTACTTCGAGCGCTACACCTGGACCGACGAGTTCGTGCTGCAGGGCCGGCCCTGCAGGATGACGTTCTGGAACAAGCCACTGCACGCGATGACTGACGCCTTCACCGAGGCCGGTTTCAGGATCTCCGTCATCCACGAGCCGCACCCCACGCCGGAGGCGCGGGAGGTGTATCCCGACGACTTCCCGATCCTGGACACCTTCCCGACCTTCCTGTTCTTCGTCTTGGAGGCAGGTCAGAGCCGCAGGCGGTCGCCCAGGTCGCGGATGTAGGCCGGGTCGCCGCTGCCCAGGTCCAGCTGGCGGTGGCGTTCCGCGGCGAACGCCCGGCCCAGTGCCGTCCGGTCCGATGTGGACATCGTGGCGCGCAGGTCGTTCAGCAGCCCGCGTTCTTCGCCGCGGACGTGGGTGTCGACGAGGTTCTCCAGGCGCTGCAACGCCTTCTCGACGTCGTCGGGGTCGAGGGCGGCCAGGAGGTCGTCGGCGAACAGCTCGCCGGGTGCTTCCGGGCGGACGATGCGCTCGGTCGCCGTCGCGTGGGCGACCAGCAGTGCCGCCAGCTCGGCGACCAGGGCCGGGCGGTCGGCCTCGGTGTTGCGCAGGTCGCGGAACAGCTGCTCGAACCGGCGGTGGTCGGCCAGCAGGACCTCGACCAGGTCCGAGCCGGGCGCGACGGCGGCCGGGCCGGGGCGCATCCAGCCGAACGTCAGCTCGACGGCCTGGCGCCAGTGCCCGTACTCGGTGGTGCGCCGCGCCGGGTCCATCGCCGGCAGCCACTGCCCGGCCCGGTGCCAGTTGCGCCGCAGGCCCTCCAGGTCCGGCCAGTACCCGACCGACAGGCCCGCCGCGTAGGCCGCGCCGAGCGACACCGTCTCGGCCACCATCGGCCGGACGACCGGGACGTCGAGGACGTCGGCGACGAACTGCATGAGCAGGTTGTCCGCGGTCATCCCGCCGTCGACCTTGAGCGTCTTCAGCGCCAGGCCGGAGTCGGCGTTCATCGCGTCGACGACCTCGCGGGTCTGCCAGCCGGTGGCCTCCAGCACCGCCCGCGCGAGGTGGCCCTTGGTGATGTACGACGTCAGCCCGGCGATCACGCCACGCGCCTCGCTGTGCCAGTGCGGCGCGAAGAGCCCGGAGAAGGCGGGGACGATGTAGCAGCCGCCGTTGTCCTCGACCGTCCGGGCCAGGGTCTCGATCTCCGGCGCGCTGCCGATCAGCTCGAGGCCGTCGCGGAACCACTGCACCAGCGACCCGGTGACGGCGATCGAGCCTTCCAGCGCGTACACGGCGGGCTCGTCGCCGATCTTGAAGCCGACGGTCGTGAGCATGCCGTGGGTGGACAGCACCGGCGTCGGGCCGGTGTTGAGCAGCAGGAAGCTTCCCGTGCCGTAGGTGCACTTCGCCTCGCCGGGCGCGAAGCAGGTCTGGCCGAACAGCGCGGCCTGCTGGTCGCCGAGCGCGGCGGCGATCCGGATGCCGGGCACGACGCGGCTGGTGGTGCCGTACACCTCGGTCGAGGAGCGGATCTCCGGCAGCATCGCGCGCGGGACGTCGAAGAAGTCGAGCAGCTCGACGTCCCAGTTCAGCGTGCGCAGGTTCATCAGCATGGTGCGCGAGGCGTTGGTGACGTCGGTGACGTGCACGCCGCCCTCGGCGCCGCCGGTGAGGTTCCAGATCAGCCAGCTCTCGATGGTGCCGAAGAGGACGTCGCCGCGCTCGGCGCGCTCGCGCAGGCCGGGGGTGCGGTCCAGGAGCCAGCGGATGCGGGGCGCCGAGAAGTAGGTGGCCAGGGGGAGGCCGCACAGCTGCCGGACGCGGTCCGCGCCGGGCTCGCGGGCGAGCTGGTCGAGCATCGCGTCGGTGCGGGTGTCCTGCCAGACGATCGCCCGCCCGACGGGGTTGCCGGTGCGCCGGTCCCACACGACGGTGGTCTCGCGCTGGTTGGCGATGCCCAGGCCGACGACCTGGTCCGCGGTCGCTCCGGCGTCGGCGAGGGCCTGCGGGACGATCCGGGACACGTTGCGCCAGATCTCGGTGGCGTCGTGCTCGACCCAGCCGGGCCGGGGGAAGTGCTGCTGGTGCTCCCGCTGCACGACCGACACGAGCCGGCCGCGGGCGTCGAACAGGATGCACCGGGTGGAGGTGGTGCCCTGGTCGATGGACATCACGTACCGCTGGACCACGGACGCACCTCCTTCACGATCGAGTGGCCGCGCGGGCCCGCCGGTAAAGCCGTGAAGGCCCCCTTACCGGCGGTAAGAGCCGGTAAGGGGGCCTTCACGGCTTTCGGCGGGGCGTGTGGGGCGTGGCGGTCCCGGGCGCCGTCACGGCGCGGTGGCCGGGTCACCATCGGGACGCGCCCAGGTCGCGGGACACCGCGCGGGCCGCGTCGCGGACGTGGCCCAGCAAGCGGGGGGCGGGGCTGCCGTCGGGCTCGCAGATGCGGTCCGCCGCTCCCGACACGCCGATCGCGCCGACCACGATGCCGCCGTGGCCGCGGATCGGGGCGGCGATGCCCGCCTCGTCCGAGATCATCTCGCCGTTCTCCGCCGCCCAGCCCGCCTCGCGGACCTTCGCGCACTCGCGCTTGATCGCCGTCTGGGTGACCAGCGTGCGGCGCGTGTACGCCTCCGTGGTGGCCTTCAGCGTCGTGTCGTAGGCCAGCAGCACCTTGCCGAGCGACGTCGCGTGCAGCGGCAGCAGCGTGCCGACGTCCAGGGTCTGCAGGCTGTCGTCCGGGCGGAACACGTGGTGCACGACCAGGACCCGGCCCTCCAGCGGCGCGCCGATCCGGACCGCCTCGCCGCTGCGGGACGCCAGCGCGTCGGCCCAGTTGATCGCGCGGGAGCGCAGCTCGTTGACGTCCAGGTAGCTCGTGCCCAGGTGCAGCAGCGTGGCGCCGAGCTGGTACTTGCCCGTGTCGCGGTCCTGCTCGACGAACCCGACACCCTGCAGCGTCCGCAGGATGCCGTGCGCCGTGCCCTTCGCCAGCTCGAGGGATTCGGCGATCTCGCCGACGCCGAGACGGCCCGAGCCCCGCGCCAGCAGCCGCAGGATCGCGGCCGCGCGCTCGATGGACTGGATCGGACCCGGCACGCCAGCGACCCTAGCCCGACCGGCCCCGATTCGACAATGTCGAACATCGTCTTCGCCCGTTCGACAATGCCGACCGGCCTCCGTTGACCCGCTGTGACGGGCGGGCTTGGCTGGACGAACCAGGGGGAACTGGTCCTTTGTGGAGGAAGCAATGGTGCGAAACCTCAAGGCCCGTGGACTCGGCGGCGAAATGGCCGCGGAGTTCGTGGGGACGATGATCCTCATCCTGTTCGGGTGCGGGGTGGTGGCGCAGGTCGCCGCCGCGGGCATCGGGGACCACGACAGCATCGCCTGGGCGTGGGGCATCGGCGTCACGCTCGGTGTCTACGTCGCTTCAAGGGTGAGTGGCGCGCACCTCAACCCGGCCATCACCGTCGCCCTCGCCGTGTTCAAGGGGTTCTCCTGGCGCAAGGTCGCCCCCTACGCCCTCGCGCAGACCGCCGGCGCGTTCGTCGCCGCCATGCTGGTGCGCTGGAACTACACCGAGGTCCTGAACGCCAAGGACCCCGGCCTGACGATCAAGACCCAGGGCGTGTTCTCCACCCTGCCGGGCAACGGCACGCTCCCGGTGGGTGACTGGGGCGCCTTCCGCGACCAGATCATCGGCACCGCGATCCTAGCCCTGGTCATCTTCGCCATCACCGACCTGCGCAACACCTCGCCCGGCGCGAACCTGGCCCCGGTCGTCATCGGCTTGCTGGTCGTGGCCATCGGGATGGCCTGGGGCACCGACGCCGGCTACGCGATCAACCCCGCCCGCGACTTCGGCCCGCGGCTCGCGTCCTGGCTCACCGGCTACGACACGGCGTTCACCGATCAGTACGGCTTCCCCTATTGGTGGATCCCGATCGTGGCACCGGTGATCGGCGCGGTCATCGGCGGCGCGATCTACAAGTACCTGATCGAGCGGTTCCTCCCGACGGACCAGTTCGACACCGTGTCTGCCAAGGACCTCGAGCCCGCTGCCTGAGAAGGGGAACACCATGCCTGACTTCGTCGGCGCCGTAGACCAGGGCACCACCAGCACCCGCTTCATGATCTTCGACCACGGCGGCAACGAGATCGCCCGCCACCAGCTGGAGCACGAGCAGATCCTGCCCAAGCCCGGCTGGGTCGAGCACGACGCCACCGAGATCTGGGAACGCACCCGCTCGGTCATCGCCACCGCGCTCAACAAGGCCAACCTCACCGCGGGCGACCTGGCCTCGCTCGGCATCACCAACCAGCGCGAGACCACCGTCGTGTGGAACCGCAGCACCGGCCGCCCCTACGGCCACGCCATCGTCTGGCAGGACACCCGCACCGACCGGATCGCCTCGGCGCTGGAACGCTCCGGCAAGGGCGACGTCATCCGCCGCAAGGCCGGCCTCCCGCCCGCGACGTACTTCTCCGGCGGCAAGCTGCAGTGGATCCTCGAAAACGTCGACGGCGTCCGCGAAGCCGCCGAAGCGGGTGACGCGCTCTTCGGCACCACCGACTCGTGGCTCATCTGGAACCTCACCGGCGGCCCGGACGGCGGCGTCCACGTCACCGACCCGACCAACGCGTCGCGCACCATGCTGATGGACCTCGAAACCCTCGACTGGGACGACGAACTGCTGTCGTTCTTCGACGTCCCGCGCCGGATGCTGCCGAAGATCCGGCCGTCGTCGAACCCGGGTTTCTTCGGCACGACCCGCGCGGACGGCCCGTTCGGCGGCGAGGTCCCGATCGCCGGCGTGCTCGGCGACCAGCAGGCGGCCACCGTCGGGCAGGTCTGCTTCCGGCCCGGCGAGGCCAAGAACACCTACGGCACCGGCAACTTCCTGCTGCTCAACACCGGGCACGAGCTGGTCCGCTCGAAGCACGGCCTGCTCACGACGCTGTGCTACCAGTTCGGCGACGAGAAGCCGGTGTACGCGCTGGAGGGCTCGATCGCCGTCACCGGCTCGGCCGTGCAGTGGCTGCGCGACCAGCTGGGCATCATCAGCGGCGCGGCGCAGAGCGAAAGCCTGGCCCGCCAGGTCGAGGACAACGGCGGCGTCTACTTCGTCCCGGCGTTCTCCGGGCTCTTCGCGCCGTACTGGCGTTCGGACGCGCGCGGCGCGATCGTCGGCCTGACCCGCGCGACGACCAACGCGCACATCGCCCGGGCGACGCTGGAAGCGATCTGCTACCAGACCCGCGATGTCGTCGACGCGATGCAGAACGACTCCGGCGTCACGCTCGACGTGTTGCGAGTGGACGGTGGCGTCACCGCGAACGAGCTGTGCATGCAGCTGCAGGCGGACATCCTCGGCGTGCCGGTGTCGAAGCCGGTCGTCGCCGAGACCACCGCGCTCGGCGCCGCCTACGCGGCCGGGCTGGCCGTCGGCTTCTGGCGGTCGGCCGACGAGCTGGAGCAGAACTGGAACGAGGACAAGCGCTGGGAGCCGTCGTGGACGGACGACCAGCGCGCGGAGGGCTACGCGGGCTGGCAGAAGGCCGTCGGCCGGACGCTCGACTGGGTAGATGTGGAGTGAGGACAAGATGAAGAGGAACACCACGACACCGCTTTCCCCGGTGTACCGCGCGGAAACGCTGCGCAAGCTGGCCCGCGAAGAGGTCGACGTGCTCGTCGTCGGCGGGGGCGTGACCGGCGCGGGTGTCGCGCTCGACGCGGCGTCGCGCGGGCTGTCCGTCGCGCTCGTCGAGGCGCGGGACTTCGCCGCCGGGACGTCCAGCCGGTCGTCCAAGCTGATCCACGGCGGGCTGCGTTACCTGGAGCAGCTGGACTTCAAGCTGGTGCGCGAGGCGCTCAAGGAACGCGGCCTGCTGCTGCAGACCCTGGCGCCGCACCTGGTCCGGCCGGTGAAGTTCCTGGTGCCGCTGACGCACCGGGTGTGGGAGCGCGGCTACATCGGCGCCGGCGTCACGCTGTACGACACGCTCGGCGGGGCCCGCGCGCTGCCGCGGCACCGGCACCTGTCCAAGCGCGGTGCGTTCAAGGTGGCGCCGGCCCTGGCCGACGACGCGCTGGTCGGCGCGATCCAGTACTACGACGCCCAAGTCGACGACGCGCGCCACACGATGACCATCGCGCGGACCGCCGCCGAGCAGGGCGCTTCGGTGCTGACACGGGCGCGGGTGACGTCGTTGCTGCGTGACGGCGAGCGGGTCGTCGGCGCGAAGGTCGTGGACCGCGAGAGCGGCGCCGAGATCGAGGTGCGCGCTCGTACCGTCATCGCCGCCACCGGCGTGTGGAGCGACGACATGTCCGAGGCGGCCGGGATCCCCGCGCCGTTCACCGTGCGCGCGTCGAAGGGCGTCCACCTCGTGGTGCCGCGGGAGAAGATCGACCTCGACACCGGGTTGATCCTGCGGACCGAGAAGAGCGTGCTGTTCGTGATCCCGTGGGGCAAGCACTGGCTCGTCGGCACCACCGACACCGAGTGGGACCTCGACCGCGAGCACCCGGCGGCGAGCCGCGCGGACGTCGACTACGTGCTGGAGCACCTCAACGCCGTGCTGCGCACGCCGGTCACGCACGAGGACATCGAAGGCGTCTACGCCGGTCTTCGCCCGCTGCTGGCGGCGAAGGCGGCCGCGACGACGAAGCTGTCGCGGGAGCACGCGGTGGCGCACCCGGTGCCGGGCCTGGTGATCGTGGCCGGCGGCAAGTACACGACGTACCGGGTGATGGCCGCGGACGCGGTCGACGTCGCGGTCGAGGAGGTCGGCCGCCCGACGCCGCCGTCGTGGACCGACCGGCTGCCGATCGTCGGCGCGGCGGGCTACCACGAGCTGTGGGACGGCCGGTTCGCGCTGGCGTCGCGGGCGGGCCTGCCGGTGGCGCGGATCGAGCACCTGCTGGGGCGGTACGGCTCGGCGATCGAGGACGTCCTGACGTCGATCGCGGAGCGCCCGGAGCTGGGCGCGCCGCTGCCGGGCGCGTCCGAGTACCTGAAGGCGGAGGTGGTGTACGCGGTCTCGCACGAGGGCGCGCTGCACCTGGAGGACGTCCTCACCCGCCGCACGCGGATCTCCATCGAGGAACGGGACCGCGGCGTCACGGCGGCCCCGTGGGTCGCGGAGCTGATGGCCCCGCTGCTGGGTTGGGACACGCATCGCCAGTCCCGCGAGGTGACGAACTACCTCGCCCGCGTCGAGGCGGAGCGCACGGCGCAGGAAGCACCGGACGACGAGGCGGCGAACGCCAGCCGCCTCACGGCCCCGGCCCTCCTCCCGAGCTGACCTGCACCCCTGCACCCCCGCAAGCCCCGGAAGCCGTGAAGGCCTCCTTACCGGCTCTTATGGCCGGTAAGGAGGCCTTCACGGCTTTGGACCGCAGCCGAGTTCGGCGAGGACGTAGCGGGCGTTGGCGGAGATGACGGCGTTCGTGTGGCGGTAGTAGGGGAGCTGGATCACGGCCATCGACAGCGCGCGGCCGCGGCCGCGCGCCCAGGCCGCGTCGTCGGCGCCGACGGCGTCGCGGAAGGCCGGGCGTGTGGCCTCGGTGAGCAGGTTCCACGCCGGGATCAGGTCGCAGGCCGGGTCGCCGAGGCCCGCGGTGGCCCAGTCGAGGACGGCCGTGAGGTGTCCATTGTGGACCAGCAGGTTGCTCGGCATGAGATCACCATGGACCCAGCAGTTCGTGTCGGAGGGTGCTTCCAGGGCCTCGGACCACACCGTGAGGGCGGCTGAGGCGTCGAACGGCTCGTCGGTGTGGCGCAAGGCCCCGACGGCGTTGCGGGTCGCGTGGTCGAGGAGCGCCAAGGGACCCCCGCGGTAGGCCGGGGGACCGTCGGCCTTCGTCGTCCGCAGGGCTAGGACGAACTCCGCCAGCGCCTCCGGGGCGAAAGGGTGCCCTTCGATCGCGGGCTCGCCGTCGAGCCACCGATGCACCGCCCACGGCCACGGGTAGCCCTCGCCGGGTTCGCCGATCCCGGCGACGACCGGGACCGCCACCGGCAGGCCGTCGAGCGTCGCCGGCAGCCGCTTCTCCTTCGCGACGTCCGCGGCGCCCCCGGCGGTCCGGGGGAGGCGGACGGTGAAGTCGTCACCGAGGCGGTGGACGGCGTTGACCGTGCCGCCCGACGCGAGCGGCGTGACCGGGAGTGCGGCCCACTGGGGGAACTGCGTGCGCACGAGACGCCGGACGAGGGCGGTGCTGATCGTGGGCTCGTCGGGGTGCATGCCGCTACCGAATCAGCAGGTCAGGCCGGGGTCAACGGGTTTCCGTGACCCCGAATTGCACGATGATGCATCGCCGTGCATAATCATTCGCATGTCCAAGGTGCTCACTTCCCTGCCCGTCGGCGAACGTGTCGGTATCGCCTTCTCCGGTGGCCTCGACACTTCCGTGGCCGTCGCGTGGATGCGCGACAAAGGCGCTGTCCCCTGCACCTACACCGCCGACATCGGCCAGGCCGACGAGCCCGACATCGGGTCGGTGCCCGGGCGGGCCCACGCCTACGGCGCGGAGGTCGCGCGGCTGGTCGACTGCCGGGAAGCCCTCGTCGAAGAGGGGCTCGCGGCGCTGACGTGCGGCGCGTTCCACATCCGCTCCGGCGGCCGCAGCTACTTCAACACCACCCCGCTGGGGCGTGCCGTCACCGGCACCCTGCTGGTGCGGGCCATGCTCGAGGACGACGTCCAGATCTGGGGCGACGGCTCCACCTTCAAGGGCAACGACATCGAGCGGTTCTACCGCTACGGCCTGCTCGCCAACCCCTCCCTGCGGATCTACAAGCCGTGGCTGGACGCCGCCTTCGTCACCGAGCTCGGTGGCCGCAAGGAGATGTCGGAGTGGCTGCTGGCGCACGACCTGCCCTACCGCGACAGCACGGAGAAGGCGTACTCGACCGACGCCAACATCTGGGGCGCGACCCACGAAGCGAAGTCGCTGGAGCACCTCGACACCGGTCTCGAGATCGTCCAGCCCATCATGGGCGTGAAGTTCTGGGACCCCGAGGTCGAGATCGCGGCCGAAGACGTCACGATCGGCTTCGAGCAGGGCCGGCCGGTGACGATCAACGGCAAGGAGTTCGCCTCCGCCGTCGACCTGGTGCTGGAGGCCAACGCCATCGGCGGCCGGCACGGCCTGGGCATGTCCGACCAGATCGAGAACCGGATCATCGAGGCCAAGAGCCGCGGCATCTACGAGGCGCCGGGCATGGCGCTGCTGCACGCCGCCTACGAGCGGCTGGTCAACGCCGTCCACAACGAGGACACCGTCGCCAGCTACCACAACGAGGGCCGCCGCCTCGGCCGGCTGATGTACGAAGGCCGCTGGCTCGACCCGCAGGCGATGATGCTGCGCGAGTCGCTGCAGCGCTGGGTCGGCACCGCGATCACCGGCGAGGTGACGCTGCGCCTGCGCCGCGGCGAGGACTACTCGATCGTCGACACGACGGGCCCGGCGTTCAGCTACCACCCCGACAAGCTCTCGATGGAGCGGACCACGGACTCGGCGTTCGGCCCGGTGGACCGCATCGGCCAGCTGACCATGCGCAACCTCGACATCGCCGACTCGCGCGCCAAGCTGGAGCAGTACGCCAGCCTCGGCATGGTCGGCGGCACGGCGCACACCCACCCGAAGCTGATCGGCGCCGCCCAGGCGGCCTCGACGGGCCTGATCGGCGCGATGGCCGAGGGTGGCGCCGAGGTGATCGCCTCCCGCGGCAAGGCCTCGGGCGGCGACGAGCTGCTGGACCAGGCCGCCATGGAGTCCGGCACCGACTGACCTGCTGACCTACTGACCTGCTGGCGAGAGAAGAGACCCGGCCGCATCGGTCGGGTCTCTTTTCGTCCGCGAGATGCGTGACTGGTCACTCACTCGACGGCACGAGGACGACCTTGCCCGTGACCGTGCCCGACTCCGCGAGGGTCAGTGCCTTCGCGACGTCCGTCAGCGGGAACCTCGCCGCCACCTGGGCCTTCACGGCACCCGTCGCCGCCAGGTCGAACACCGCCGTGAGGTCCTCCGCCAGGCGCGCGCGGAACTTCGGGAGGTTTCGCTTGCCGCCCCAGACGTTGTAGAAGTGGGTGCGGCGGCGGTTCGGCAGGGCGTTCCACCACAGCAGGCGGCCGACCAGCTTGAGCACCGCCGGGCGCGGGTTGCCGCCCGTGTCCTTCGTCGACGCGCTGCCGTACGCCACCAGCGTGCCGCCCGGGGCCAGCAGGCGGAACGAGTCCACGATGCCGGGGCCGCCGACGTGGTCGAAGACGGCGTCGACGCCGCCGGGCGCCAGCGCGCGGACCTGGGCCGGGACGTCGCCGCGGTAGTCGAGGGCCGTGGCGCCCAGTGCGGTCACGACGTCGGCGTTGCGGGCGGACGCCGTCCCGATCACGTGGATCCCGGCGGCGCGGGCGAGCTGGACCAGCGTGGTGCCGACGCCGCCGCTGGCGCCGTGGACCAGGATCGTGCCGCCCGGCCGGACGCGGGCCTTGCGGTGCAGCATCTGCCAGGCCGTGATCCCGTTGACCACGAACGTCTCGGCGTCGGCCGCGTCCAGCCCGGCCGGCACCGGCACGAGGTCGGCCGCGTCCACGACGAGGTGGCTGCTCCAGCCGCCGATCTTGGTCATGGCGGCCACCCGGCGGCCGACGAGCGCCGGGTCGGGCGCTTCGAGCACCGTGCCGACGACGTCGTAGCCGGGCACGAACGGGAACGACGGCTGGTCGTAGTACTTGCCGCGCCGCATCTGCTGCTCGGCGAACGAGATCCCGCTGGCCTCGACGCGCAGGAGCGCCTGGCCCGGGCCCGGCGCCGGCAGTTCGCGGGTGGTGACGCGCAGGCCGTCCGGCTCGACGAGGCCGGGGAGGACGATTTCGGTGGTCGTGGTCATGGGACTGTCCTTTCGAGGGTGGTGCGTGACTGGTCAATCACTCTTGGGTTGTGCGGAAACTCCCCAGGTGGGGAGGGATTCAGTGGTGGCGGATGCCGGCGGACAGGACGGCCGCCCAGTCGCCGGGGTGCTCGTCCAGATCGAGGGTCGTGATGAGGTGGCAGAGCTGGCCGTAGGCGATGAACCGCTGGACCTGCTCGTCCGGCGCGCCCGAGCGGGAGCGCGCGAACTCGGTCACCTTGGCGAGGCCGCGGCGCACGGCGTCGGCGATCTCCGGGGTGTCCGTGGCCGACTGGGCGTGCACCTGCAGCATCAGCAGGTTCCGGTCGGCGATCAGTTCGGCGTAGGCGCCGCCCATCTCGTACAGGACGGCTTCCGGCTCGGCGTCCCCGGCGCGGGCGGCGCCGTTCGAGAGCGCGTGCACGACCTGCTCGTAACACCGGTCGAGCGCCGCCACGAACAGGGAAACCTTGCCGGGGAACAACTTGAACACGTAGGCGGGGGAGATGGCCGCTCGGGTCGCCACCGTGCTGATCGGCGTGCTGTGGAACCCGCTCCGCGCGAACTCGGCGATGGCCGCGTCGACCACGGCGTCCCGCCGGGCGTCCGAGGTGGAGAGGGTGGCACCGCGCTTCGTCATGTGAGTGACTGTACACTCACTCTTCTCGGCAGGCAAGCCGGGTGCCCGGGAACACAGCGACGCGGAGTGCGACGCGTCCGCGGGCACGGCAGGATCGAGGTCATGAGGACCACTGACGGGAGCGCGACCGTCCCGGAACCGCGGCGGGCCTGACCGAGTGTCTACTGTGGACACAGCGGGGCCGGCGGCCTGGCCGGAGCGGGTGGTGGGCGAACTCCTCGACGGCGGCCTCGCCGTCGTCCACCACTGGTACGGGCACACGGTCTGGCCGCTGCTGGGGCACGCCGACGTCGCCGCGCTCCACCTGCGCGGGACGCCGGTGCCGGCGGAGATCTGGCGCGCGACCCTGAAACCCGCGCTGCGTGACGTCTATCGCCGCGCGTACCCCTACGACGACGCGTATACGACGGCGGCCGCGGCGGCCGGCGGGTTCGCCCTGGCCCACGGCTACAGCGAAGCCGAGGCCACCGAGTACGGCGAGACCTACGCCGCGACGAACACCGACGCCAACGTGACAGCGCACGCCGACGCCAACGCGGCGGCGAACGCGGCCGCGCTGGCCGCCGCGTTCGCCGTCGAAGACGTCACGGCCTACGCCGCGACCTACCCGGCCGCGTTCGTGCGGGCGTGCGTGCTCGCGGGCGGTCCCGGAGCCCGGCAGCGGCTGGCCGACGGGCTCCGGGCGAGCCTCACCCCTTGAGCGGGCCGCCGTTGATCGCGATGCGCTGCCCGTAGCGGGTGTGCGGGAAGTAGTCGTACACCGCGTGGTGCTGGGCGCAGCGGTTGTCCCAGAACACCAGCGTGTTCGGCTCCCAGCGCACCCGGCAGGCCAGCATCGGCCGGTTCGGCACGAGCGCGAACAGCATGTCGAGCACCGCGCGGCTCTCGTCGGCCGACAGCTGCGGGATGTGCGAGGTGTAGGCCGGGTTGACGTAGAGCAGCTTGCGGTCGGTCTCCGGGTGCCGCACGACCAGCGGGTGCTCGCTGCACGGCGGCTCGTAGCCCGGCGGGATCGGGTGGCCGCGGAAGGCGAGCGCGCCGTCGTGGACCGCGGTGAGCCCGTCCAGCAGCGACTTCATCGTCGGCGACAGCATGTCGTAGGCCAGGTACATGTTGGCGAAGAGCGTGTCGCCGCCGCTGCCGGGCTCCGGGATCTCCGTGATGTGCAGCATCGAACCGAGTGACGGCTCGGCGTCCGCGGTGCCGTCGGCGTGCCAGCCGTTGCCGAACACGTTCGCCGCCTCGGGGCTGGTCGCGACCTCGAGGATGTACGGGTCGCCGTGCTCCGGCGGCGGGTTCACCGGGCGCAGCTCGCCGAAGCTCGCGGCCAGCCGCTTGTGGTCCTCGGCGGTGATGACCTGGTCGCGGAACACCAGCACGTGGTGGTCCAGGAACGCGGTCTTCAGCTCGGCGAGCTGCTCGTCGGTCAGCTCCGTCCCGAGGTCGAGGCCGGTGACCTCGGCCCCGATCACGGGGGTCAGCCCCCGCACCGCCAGCGTCCGGTACTCCCGCGCCGGGCGCGTCGTGATCGCCTTGACGGCGTCGAGTTCGTACTGCTCCATGGTTTCCTTTCCTCCCGGGTCTCAGAGTCCCAGATCGAGCAGTTCGGCCAGGACGATCCGTCCCCAGGCCAGGTTTCCGTGGATTTCGTCGTCCGCTTCGCACAGCTCGGGCCGCTGGAACCCGCTCGTGCCGGTGATCCTCCCGCGCAGGTCGGCCACCTCGACGCCGAGGCCCGCGACCGCGCGGCGGACGGTCTCCTGCGCGGCCAGGAACACCGCGGCGTCCGACTGGCCGGGCACCCGCTGCGGCGGCAGCACGGCGATCACCCGCACGCCGAGGTCGCGCGCGTGGCGGTAGAAGGCGAGCGCGTCCCGGACCGTCGCGAGGACGATCGCGTCGAACAGCGCGCTGCCCAGGAACCCCGGCGGGAAGCCGTCGCCGGTCCGGTAGAGGTGCCAGTTCTCCTTGGTGGCCAAGAAGTGCGCGGCGAACCCGAACGTCGTCACCAGCGGGACGCCCAGCTCGCCGAGCCCGGCGACGCCGAGTTCGCCGAGGAAGCCGCGGTAGTGCTTCTCGGCTTCGGGCCGATGGAACTCGACGTCGGCGTCGCGCGCGGTGAAGAAGCGGTCGGTGAACTCGCGGCCGGCGCCGATCGGGCCGCCCAGGAACGGCAACCCGGCCGCCCGCGCCGCGCGGCCGATCGGGCCCGCGTGGGAGTCGCCGAGCAGCAGGAACCTAGCGGGGGCCGTAATAGTCGAGGACGGCGTCGTCACAGACATCTCCTCCCTTCACCCGCGGCGCGCGGCGCTCCTGGACCGGCGCGGTCGCCGGGCCCCGCAGCGCGGACGTGAAGTGCCCCATCACGAACTCGACGCCCTCGGCGGTGACCTCGCGCAGGTTGGGCTCGTAGAAGCCGCTGCGGAACGGCTGCCCGGCGATCAGCTCGTACGCCGGGAAGTAGTCGACGTGGTCGTGCTCGTGGGCCAGCTGCCCGGCGACGCTCCGCAGCACGGACTTCGCGTGAGTGTTCGCGACGAGCGCGTGCTGCGTGCCCGCGGTGGCGGTGAGCGGCACGGGGGAGACCGTGAGCACGAACCGGAGGTCCGGGTTCACCGCGCGGGCCAGGGCGAAGACGTCGAGCAGGTCCCGGTGCACGTCGGCGAAGGTGAAGGTGCGCAGGGTGTGGCGGGTGTCGTCGAACGTGCCGCGGACCGTGCCCGGGCAGGACGGGTAGACGGTGCCGTCGGCGTCGCCCCAGGCCTCGGTCAGGCCGAGGGTGAAGATCAGGCAGCGGGCCCGGGCGACCCCGCGGCGGATCGCGGCGAGGGTCTCCTCGCGGGCGGCGAACACATCGTCGGCGGAGGCGAACCCGGCGGGCTCGACGGACGGGCGGTACGGGTCGAAGCACCGGCCGTCCCCGGTCCACACCGTGTCCGGCGCCTTCTCGTGGCCGAAGGCCCAGGCAAGCCACTGCCGCAACACGGCGGCGGTGTAGATATTGCCGGTGCGGAAGGAGAACTCGCCGAAGTGCCGGGCGCGGCGCTCGTCGCGGGTCAGGCCCGGCGGCGGCGGTTCGGCGTCGAAGAAGTTCATCCCGTGGTCGATCAGCCCGCGCCCGAGCCGGGCGGCGAAGCAGGAGCCCGCGGTGAGCACCGGGTCGTCCTGGCCGATCGCGAACTTGGGCGTCCAGACACCGCCGATCGCGGCGGGCTCCGGTTCGGCGACGGCGGTCCGCCAGAACGCGCGGGCCGGCTGGGACTCGTACGGGTTCACTCGGCTCCGATCGTGATCGCGTCGGCCACGGCGCTGACGTGCGGGGCCCGCACGATGCCGTAGTGGGTGGCGGGCAGCTGCCGCCAGTCGCTCGGTTCGGGCAGGATCGTGTGCCAGCCGTCCGGGTCGGCGGCGGGCGGCAGGCCGGGTTCGACGTCGGCGGCGATCCAGACGTGGCTGGGGGTCGTCGCGAGCTTCGGCAGTTCGTGGCCGGTCATGCTCCGCAGGTTCGCACGGCAGGCGCGGGCGAGGCGTCGCGCGTGCTCGCCCGCCGTGCCACCGGACGCGCCGAGCTCGCGCTCGAACACGGCTTCCAGGCGGGATTCGTCGTAGTCCGCGAAGCTCGCGCCCGGGGCGGGCGGGTCGATCAGGTGCAGCGCCCGCACCGGACGTCCGCCCAGCTCGGCCTCGGCGGCCATACCGGTCGCGACCCACGCGCCGAACGACCAGCCCGCCAGCTGCCAGCGCCACTCGTCGTCGGGGAAGCGCGCCTGCAACGCGGCGTGGTAGCGGCGGGCGCGCTCGGCGACCGGCCAGCCCGGCGGCTCGGGTCGGCTCAGCGCCGGGTCGGCGATGACGCAGACGGTCAGCTCCGGTCCGAGTTCTTTCACCAGCGGGCGGTACGCGTGGACGTCCCCGCCGACCGGGTGCACCAGGCACACGACGTCACGGCCGGTGCCCTCCTGCCACACCTGGACGGCGACGTCCTCGGGCCCGGCGGCCTCCGACAGCCGGGTCAGCAGGCCGGTGAGCGTCACTTCGGGGCCGAGCCAGGCCAGCTCGAGGTCGACGCCGAAGAGCCGTTTCACCGAGTCGACGACGTCCAGCAGCATCAGCGAATCGGCGCCGAGGTCGTAGAGCGGGACGTCCGGGTCCAGCGCGTCGACGCCGAGCAGCACGCGCACCTCCTCCGCCAGTTCCGCGGCGGGGTCTTCCTGCGGCGCGGTGACGGCGACCGGTTCGCGCTCGTGGAAGCCGCGGGCGTCGGCGAGATCGGTCGTCGACACCAGGAGCTGCGGGAGCCCGGCGTCAAGAGCACTGGCGAAGACGCGTTTGCCCTCTTCGGCGGTCATGCCGACGGCGAGGTGGGCCTGGTGGCGGGCGTCGGTCCGCAGGGCGGTGACGGCCATGCCGGTGTCGCGCCAGACGTCCCAGCCGAGGCTCAGCCGGACGGTCGGCGCGTCCGGGGCGTGGTGGGCGAGGGCGTCGAGGAAGCCGTTGGCGGCCGCGTAGTCGAGCTGGCCGGTGCCGCCGAACTGCGCGGACAGCGACGAGCAGTAGACGGCGAGGGCGGGCCGGTGGCGTTCGATGAGCCGCTCCACCAGCAGCGCGCCGGCGAGCTTGGCGTCCTGGCCGGTGGTGTCGCCCCGGGTCGCGATGAGGCCGCCCGCCGCGACCCCGGCGGCGTGGACGATCCCGGCCAGCGGCGTGTCGATCCGGATGTCGTCGGTGGTGAGGTCGGCTTCGAGGAGGTCGACGCGGCCGGCCCACGGCTCGAGCGGTGCGGGCAGCCGCGGGTTGCGGGCGGCGAGCACGACCCGGCCGGTGGTCCTGGTCAGCAGGACCTCGGCGACGGCGGTGCCGATGCCGCCGGTGCCGCCGAGGACGAGGTACGTGCCGTCTACGGTCCGGCTGCCGCCGGGCGTGACCGGGGAGGTGCTTTGTTCCCACCAGAAGCCGTGCCGGAGGGCGACCCGCGCGGGCGGGGTGGGGCCGGTGAGGAGACCCGCGACCGCGGTGTCCCAGTCGCCCGCGACGTCGACCCAGTGCCCGGGGACGCCGGTTTCCTGCGGTCCGACGGCGGTGACCCCGGCGAGCAGCCCGGCTTCGGGGCGGGTGACGTCGCTGTTCGCGGGCGCGGCGCCGGCGGAGAGCCACCAGGTGCGCAGCTCGCGGGTCCCGGCGGCGCGCAGCAGGGCGGCGGGGGTGTCGACGCAGGCCCAGCGCGCGTGGGCGAGGGCGGTTTCACCGACCGGCCCGCTGATGCCGAGGGGGAGGGTGTGCAGCCAGTCGACGTCCCCGTCGAGGGCGGCGAGCACCTGGCCGAGCTGGGTCGCGTCGGCCGGGTCGGCTTCGAAGAGGTCCGGCCCCGGGTGGGCGAACGACGTGGCGGCGTGCACGCGAACGACCCGGGTGTAGGCGGCGTCAAGGGCCGGGGCCGGCAGGGGGCCGTCGCTGGAGATGACGAGCACGCGGTCGACGGGGGTTTGCGCGGGGGTGGCCCGCCGGAGCCGCACCCAGGTGGGCTGGTGGAGCCACTCTGCTTCGGGAAGCCGCTGGACGGCGGGCTTCCGCGGGAAGTCGAAGTCCTCACGGGCGAAGGAAGGTGGCGGGAAGTCCCAGGGAGCGGGGGAAGCGGGGATAGCCCAGTCGACCGGCTCGCCGCGCAGCCAGGCCGCCGCGAGTTCCGCCGGGTGATCGCGCGGTGTGCTCGGGCCCGTGGGCTCTGCTTCGCGTGGCTCGGCCGTGCGCAGCCAATCCACCGCCGCCGACGCGTCGTCGCACGCCGCGGCGACTCGCCAGCGGTACTCCTTGCGGCCCGTCTGCAGGTGGCGCACCACGTCCACAAAGGACTCCGGGTGCGCTTCCAGGTACTCGGCCACCCGCAGGACGTCTTCGCGCAAGGCCGACGCGCTGCTCGCCGACAGCACGACCACCAGCGCGGGAGCGGGACGCGACACGACGGCCGGGTCCGCCTCCAGGACCACGTGGGCGTTCGTGCCGCCGATGCCGAAGCTGCTCACCCCCGCCACCCGCGGACCGTCGGGCCACGGCTCCGCGGCCGTCGGCACCCGGAACGGGCCCAGCTCCAGCGCCGGGTTCGGCGCGTGGAAGTCCACTGTCGGCGGGATCAGTCCATGGTGGACGGACAGCGTCGCCCGGATCAGCCCGACGACCCCCGCCGCCGCGCCCAGGTGGCCGATCTGGCTCTTCACCGACGACAACGCGCACTCCGCCGACGGATCCAGCGCCTGCCGCAGCGCCGCGACCTCGATCGGGTCGCCCAGCCGGGTGCCCGTTCCGTGGGTTTCCACGTAGCCGAGGGAAGAACGCCCGGCGCGTCGCAGGGCGGCCCGGATCACCTCGCGCTGGCCGGCCGGCGACGGGGCGGTGTAACCCTGCTTCACGGCGCCGTCGTTGTTGATCGCCGAGCCCGTGATCACCGCGTACACCGTGTCGCCGTCGCGACGCGCGTGGCTCAGCGGCTTCAGCACCACGACGCCGACGCCGCTCGCGCCGACCGTGCCGCCCGCGTCGTCGCTGAATGGGCGGCAGTGGCCGTCCGCCGAGAAGATGTGCTGCGGGCGGTAGCGGTAACCCCCGGAAAGGGTGACGTCGACCAGGACGCCGCCCGCCAGCATGACGTCCGCCTCGCCGGTGCGCAGCAGCCCGGCCGCCTGGTGGACCGCGACCAGCGAACTCGAACACGCCGTCTGCGTGGTCAGCGCCGGCCCGGTCAGGTTCAGGTGGTAGGCGGCCTTCGTCGCGAGGAAGTCCTTCTCGTGGTGCAGCGCCAGCTGGAAGCCGTCCGGCAGCGCGCCCGGGTCGCCCTCGCGCAGCAGCGACTGGAAGTACGTGTCCTCGCCGCACCCGGCGACCAGCCCGACGCCCTCGCCGGACGTGATCCCCGCGTGGGCCAGCGCCTCGACGCAGCTCATCAGCAGGTGTCGTTGCTGCGGGTCCATCAGCGCGGCGTCGCGGCGGCTGATCCCGAAGTGCTCCGGGTCGAACGCCAAGGGCCCGTCGAGGATGCTGCGCGCGCCGACCAGGCCGTCGCCGGCGGCGAAGTGCTCGATGCCGCGGCCGCCGGACCGCACGAGGTCCCAGAACGCGGCCAGGTCCGGCGCACCCGGCACCCGGAGCGCCATGCCGATCACCGCGATGGGCTCGTCGGCGGTCTCGGCACCGGAAGCCACGGCCGTCGGAACCGCCGCGTCGGACAGCAGCCGCGCCAGGTCGCGGACCGTGACGTGCTCGAACAGGTCCGCCGCGGTGAACCGCAGGCCCGCCTCGGCGCAGCGCAGGTGGAACCGCATCAGCCCGAGGCTGGACGCGCCTGCCGCGAAGAACGTCTCGTCCGCGCCGATCGACGCGCCCGTCACCTCTTCGAACAGCTCGGCCAGCTGCCGCGAGACGCCCGACAGCCCGGACCGGCGGCCGCGGTGCAGCTCCTCGCCGGGCGTCCGCAGCGCGGCTTCCCGGTCGAGCTTCCCGCTCGGCGTCCGCGGCAGGGCCGGGACGACGCGGAAACGGTCGACACGCGCGTGCGGCGGCAGCAACGGCTCGAGGTGCGCGGACAGCTCCGCGGCCGACGGCGTCCGGTGGCATTCGAGGCAGGCCAGCAGGTTCTCGCCGTCGTGGGCCACGACCGCGTTGACGACGTCGGGGTGCCGCAGCAGCGCGGCTTCGACCTGCCCCAGTTCGAGGCGGTACCCGCTGACCTTGAGCTGGTGGTCGGCCCGGCCGTCGAAGTGCAGGAGCCCGTCGCGGCCGAAGTGCGCGAGGTCGCCGCTGCGGTAGAACAGCTCCGGCGTCTCGACGAACTTCCCGGGGACGTCCCCGAGGTAGCAGCGGGTCGTCATCAGCCCGCCGATGAGCAGCTCGCCGATCCGGCCGGGCGCGCCCGCGGTGCCGGCGACCCGCAGCACCGCGCCCGCCACCGGCCGGCCGATCGCCGGGCGCTCGGGCCAGGTCATCGGGTCGCCGTCGAGCGTCAGCGCGCTGACGACGTGCGTCTCGGTCGGGCCGTAGTGGTTGTGCAGCCGCGCGCCGGGCAGGCCGGCGAACCAGCGGCGGATCGCGCCGGTGCACACGAGCTGCTCGCCCGCCGTGATCACGTCCCGCAGCCGCGACGGGTAGCTCCCGAGCCGCACGCCGTGCTCGGCCAGCAGCTGCAACGCGACGTACGGCAGGAAGATCCGCTCGATGCCCGCGGACTCCAGCTGCGCCAGCAGCGCCGGGACGTCGTGCCGCCACCCCGGGCGGACCAGGTGCAGGCACCCACCGCCGCACAGGGTCGTGAAGATCTCCTGGAACGACACGTCGAACGACAGCATCGAGAACTGCTGGGTCACCGCGGGCGGTGCCGCCTGCCACTGCACGAGGTTCGCCAGGGTGCGGTCCGGGACACGCACGCCCTTGGGCACGCCGGTCGAGCCGGACGTGAACAGCGTGTAGAGCGGCCGGCCGGCGTGCCGGGCCGGGACGTCCGGCGCCGGGCCGTCGGAGAGCGTGACGAACTGCCGCTCGATCCCGGTGTCGATCTCGTCGAACGCGGCACCCGGGGCGAGCAGCACACAACGCGGCCGGACCTGGTCGAGGACCTGGCGCAGCAACGCCGGTGGGTAGGCCGGGTCCAGCGGCACGGCGGTGATGTTGAGCCGGGCCAGCGCGAGCAGCGCGACGACGTGCTCGGCGGACGGCTCGAAGTACAGCGCGACGTCGGTGGCGTCCCCGGGCAGCACGGCGGCGAGCCGGGCCGCGTGCGCGTCCAGCTCGGCATAGGTCATGGTGCCCAGCGCCGGGGCGTCCGGGGTCCGCGCCACCTGCCGCGCGAAGCCCTCGGCCATCGTTTCCCAGTCCAGCTCGGCCGGTTCGCCGCGGCCGTGGTCCGGCAGGCTCCGCCGGTACGGGGCGGCCAGCTCCGCGGGGGTCGCCGGGCCCGCGTCGAGCAGGGCGAACGCGCGGGAGAACAGCTCGCCGAGCGCTTCGGCCTCCGCCTCGGTGAAGTGGCCTTCGGCGTACTCCCAGAGGCAGTCGAAGCCGCCGGGACGCTCGACCACCGACATCGTCAGCGCGCACTTCGCCTCGGCCGCTTCGATCCACTGTGGACTCACCGTGCAGCCCGGCAGGCTCAACGCGCCGAAGTCGGTGTTCTCCAGCACGAACAGGTAGTCGAACGCGGTGGCGACGTCGGCGAACGCGACGTCCTGCCGGTCGAGCACCGCGCCCGACGCCGTGCCGAGCCGCCGCAGCTGGGGGCGCAGGTCCTCGTCCGGGTCGACGGACAGGGGGAGCAGCACGGTGTTGGCGAACATGCCGACGCTGTCCTCGAACTCCCGGACCGGCCGGTTCGCCACCGGCGCGGCGATCCGCGGGCCGGTCTGCCCGGTGACGCCGTAGAGGCTCCAGGCGAAGACGCCGAGCAGCAGCTGGAACCGCGTCAGGCCCAGTTCGGCGCACCACCGGTCGACGCGCTCGGTGTCGAGGGTGGTCCGGCGCAACCGGCCGGCCATCGACGCGGTGAGCGACGGCTGGTCGTCGAGTCCACTGTGGAGCGACAGCAGCTCGTCGCGCTGGGCGAGGTAGGCGGGGGAGGAGAACCACTCCGTCTGCCAAAGAGCGAAATCGAGCGGCGTGCGGGAAGCCGTCGGAGCCGCGCCGGACAGCTCGCGGAACAGGACGTTCAGCGACCAGCCGTCGACCGCGATGTGGTGCAGGGAAAGCAGGAGCCGCTCGCCGTCCCAGGCGGCCCGGAACAGCCGGGGCACGGCCAGGTCGAAGGGCTCGGTGAAGAAGCCGTCCCCGGCTTCGGTCCACGGGTCGTAGACCGGGCCGGCCACTTGGCGCAGGCCGTCGGGCGTCGCCTCGAACGCGGTCCGCAGCGCGACGTGCCGCTCGACCAGGCCGCGCAACCCCCGGCGAAGCGCCTCGACGTCGACCGGTCCGGTGATCCGGAAGGCCAGCGGCACGTGGTACGCCGTGGACGCCGGATTCCGCTGCTGCAGCAGCCAGAGCCGTTGCTGCTCGCTCGTCGCGGGGGCGGACGTCAAGCCCGCAGGAGGCGCGGCTACCGGGTACTGCGCCGTCCCGGCCCCGGCGATCGCCGCCGCGAGGTCGGCGAACGTCCCTTGCCGCATCGCGGAGTGCGGGAGTTCGGTGCCCCACCGCTCCTGGACGGCGAACCGCAGCCGCAACGCCTTGAGCGAGTCGCCGCCGGAGGTGAGCCACGTGTCGCCGGGCCGCGGGTCGCGGGTCCCGAGGACGTCCGTCACGACGTCGAGGACCTCTTGCTGCCACGGCGTCGCGGGTTCGCCGGTACCCGGCCGCCGCCACGGCGCGAGGCCGAGCGCCAGCAGCGCGGCCTCGTCGACCTTGTCGTTCGCGGTGCGCGGCAGGGCGTCGACGCGGAAGACGTGGTGCGGGCGCATGTAGGCCGGCACCGACGCGGTCAGGTGCGCGTCGAAGTCCGGGTAGGCCAGGTCCCCGGCCACGACGAACGCGAACAGCTCGACCGGCCCGGCCCCGCGGCGCGCGGCGACGTGGGCCTGCCGGACCGCCGGGTGGGCGAGGATCCGGCGTTCCAGCTCGCCCGGCTCGATCCGGAAGCCGCGCACCTTCACCTGCCGGTCCGTGCGCCCGACGTAGGCGAAGGTGCCGTCCGGCAGTTCGTCGACCAGGTCACCGGTGCGGTAGAACCGCTCGCCGTCGCGCTCGACGAACCGCTGCGCGGTTTCGTCCGGCAGGTTGCGGTAGCCCGCGGCGACCCCGGCGCCCGAGAGGTACAGCTCGCCGTCGACCACGAGCGCGCCGGTGTCCGGCAGTGGCCGGCCGATCGGCACGATGTCGCCGTCGAAGCCGCGCGGGATCGGGTGGCTCAGCGCGAACGTCGTCGTCTCGGTCGGCCCGTAGCCGTTGTGCAGCCGCGTGGCCGAGTCCGGGTTGGCGGCGTACCAGCGGCGGATCAGCGGCGCGTTGAGCTGCTCACCGCCGACCAGCACCCGGGCCACGGTCGAGAAGCAGGCCGGCACCGTCTCGGCGACGGCGTTGAACAGCGACGCCGTGACGAACATCGTGTCGACGCGCTCGCGGACCAGCGCGGCGGCGAACGCACGCGGGTCGCGGACGGTCTCGTCGTCGAGCACCACGCAGGTGCCGCCGGTCAGCAGCGGCGGCCAGACCTCGAAGCTGATCGCGTCGAAGGCCGGGTTGGCCAGGCTCGCGTACCGGGCGCCGGGTTCGAGCCAGGCCGGGTCGGCCAGCCGCAGGATCCCGGCGTCGCGGACCTCGACGCCCTTGGGGCGCCCGGTCGTGCCGGAGGTGTAGAAGAGGAACGACGTCGCGGCGGCTTCGGCCGGTTCGCCCGCGACGGCGGGAGCGGCCAGCAGCTCGGCCGGGGTGAGCGGCGGGAGCCCGGGCAGGCCGTCGTGGACGACGGCGACCGCGCCCGAGTCGGCGATCATGTGGTCCCGGCGCTCCGGCGGGCTCTGCCGGTCGAGCGGCACGACCTGCCCGCCGAGGCGCAGCACGCCGAGCATCACGACGATCAGGTCCGCCGAGCGCGGCAGGCCCACCGCGACGGCGTCGCCGGGGCGGACACCGCGGCGGGACAACGACTCCGCGACGGCCGCGGCGCCGGCGTCCAGCTCGGCGTAGGTCAGCTCGCGGGCGCCGTCGGACACCGCGACGGCGTCCGGCGTCCGCCGGGCCTGGTCGTGGACGCGGCGGGCGATCATCGGGCCGCCAGCTCGGTCAGCTCGGCGGTGATCACGTCGGCGACCTGCGGGAGCGCGTCGCTCTCCAGCATGTCCCAGTGCCCGCAGTCGGCCGGTTCGATCCGGTACTCGCCGGTCGCGCGGCGGCGCCAGAACTCGTCCGAGCCGGGGATCGTGTCCTCGCCCACGGCTTGGACGAACACCAGCCGCGCGGCCGACTCGCCGGGCTCGTGGTCGCGCGCGGTCAGCCGGTTGTGGTTGTACGTGCGGTGGTAGCGGTCGATCTGGGCGTCGTCGATGCCGGGGTACATCCCGTTGAAGCGCACCAGTTTCTCCCGGAACTCGGACGCGGGCACGGGCTCGATCGCGGCGCGCGCGGCCGGGTCGTCGGTGGCGTTGGTGTCGAGCAGCACGACGCTCACCCGCGGGTGGTCCGCCAGCTGCCGGCCCATCTCGTGGGCGATCAGGCCGCCGTACGACAGTCCACAAAGGACCAGCGACTCGTCCGGCCGCGGATCGACGAGCCGCAGGTACTCCGCGGCCATCGCCTCGACGCTCGGCAGCGCCTCTTCGCCGGGGTTGAGCCCGGGGGACTGGATGCCGAGGACGCCGGTGTCGTCCGGGAGCAGGGCGCTCAGCGGCAGGTAGCAGAACGCCGTCCCGCCCGCGGGGTGCACGCAGACGACGCGCTGGTGCCCGGCACCGCGGCGGAACTCGATCAGGCTGCCGCCGCCGGGCGGGCTGTCCGCCCGCAGCAGGGCAGCTTGGGCCTCGATGGTCGGGTGCACGATGACGTCGCGGATCGGCAGCTCGCGGCCGAACTCCTCGCCGACCGCGTGGGCCAGTTTGATGGCCGAGATCGACGTGCCGCCGACGTCGAAGAAGTCGTCGGAGATCCCGATCGCCGGGTGCAGCAGCAGCGAGCGCCAGATCCGGAGCAGCGCCAGTTCGACGTGGTCGCGCGGGGCGGCCGTGTTCACGACCGCGGGAGCCATCGAGCGGGCGTGCGCGAGTAAGGCGTCGCGGTCCAGCTTTCCGCTGCGGCCCAGGGGAAGCCGGTCGAACTCGGCGAAGACGGACGGGATCATGTAGTCCGGCAGCCGGTCGGCCAGCGCGGCCCGCCACTCGTGCGGGGTCCGGCCGCCGCCGCCCGCGATCCCCGCGACCAGGCGGGGTTCGCCCGTGCGATCGACCAGGACCGCGGCCTCCCGGACGCCGGGGACGGCCAGCAGCGCGGCCGTCACCTCACCCGGTTCGATGCGGAACCCGCGCAGCTTGATCTGGTCGTCGCGGCGGCCCGCGTACTCGGCTTCGCCGCCGGGCAGCCAGCGGGCCAGGTCGCCGGTCCGGTACATCCGCTCCCCGGGCACGAACGGGTCGGGCACGAACTGCGCCGCCGTCAGGCCGGGCCGGTTCAGGTAGCCGCGCGCGAGGCAGTCGCCGGCGAGGAAGACCTCACCCGCGACACCCGGCGGGACCGGCCGCAGCCGCTCGTCCAGCAGGTACAGCCGCGAACCGGGCAGCGGCCGGCCGATCGGGGCGGGCCGGTCCAGGGGCCGCGGGTCGAAGTGGGCGGTGGCGTACAGCGTCGCCTCGGTCGGCCCGTACCCGAAGCAGATCCGCAGGCCGGGCAGGGTTTCCTCGAACCGGGCCAACGCGGCCTCCGACAGCGACTCGACGCCGGTCAGCAGCTGCCGCAGCGCGAGCCCGGCGAGCCGTGAGGGGTCCTCGTCGATCCAGCGGACGTACGCGGGCGGCAGGAACGCCTGGACGACGCGGTGTTCACGCAACCACCCCAGCAATGCCGCCGGGTCCGGCCGGACCTCTTCGGGCACCACGTGCAGCACCGCGCCGGTCGTCAGCGGGAGCAGCAGCTCGTGCACGGACGCGTCGAAGCCGATGCTGGACCACGCCGACGTCGGCTCGCCCGGCGTCGCGCCGAACCGGCCGAGCCACTGGTCGAACAGGGCCAGCACGCTGCCGTGGGTGACGGCGACGCCCTTCGGCCGGCCGGTCGAGCCGGACGTGTAGATGACGTAGGCCAGGTCCGCGCGCCCGGTCCGGACGACGGGCCGGGTGGTGGCGTGGCCCTCGGCCTCGACGGCGGTGACGGACAGCCAGCCGTCGGGCCGGTCGAGCGCGTCGCTGAGCACGAACGCCGGGCGCGCGTCCTCGACCATCGCCGCCAGCCGCGCGGCCGGCTGGGCGGGGTCGAGGGGCAGGTAAGCCGCGCCGGCTTCGAGGATCCCCAGCACGGCCACCACCAGCTCGGCCGAACGTCCACTGTGGACGCCGACGACCTGGCCGGGCCGCACGCCGCGGGCGTGCAGCGCGTTCGCCAGCCGGGTGGCCCGCCGGTCCAGCTCGGCGTAGGTGACCGTCTTCCCGTCGCAGACCAGGGCGGGCGTGTCCGGGTGGGCGTCGGCCTCGGTCGTGAACCGCTCGACGAGCCCGCCGGGCCGGTGTTCGGGGGCCGGGCCGGTGCTCCAGTTCGCGAGGATCTCGTGGCGCTCGGCGTCGTCGAGCAGCTCGTAGCTCGCGACCTCGTCGCCGGGCCGCTCGGCCAGCTGCGTCAGCAGCCGGACGAGGTAGCGGGCGTACCGCTCGGCCGTCTCGTGGTCGAACAGGGCGACGGCGTAGTCGAGCTGCCCGGCGACGCCGCCCGCCTCGTCGGCCAGGGCCAGGGTCAGGTCGAACTTCGCCGGGGCGTACCGGTCGTCGATGGGGTCGACGTCGACGCCGGGCAGCGCCAGGACGCCGTGCTGCGTCGGCACCCAGGCGAACCCGTTCTGGAACAACGGCGTGTGCGCCGGGCTGCGCGGCGGGTTCACCAGCTCGACGACCCGTTCCAGCGGCAGCTCGGCGTGGTCGAGCGCGCCCCGCAGCGTCGCGCGGACCTGCTTGAGCAGGCCGGCGCCGGTGGGGGAGCCGGCGAAGTCGGTCCGCACCGGGAGGGTGTTGACGAAGAAGCCGAGCACCCCGGCGTTGACGCCGCCCTTGCCGCGGTTCAGGGCCGGCACGCCGACAACGATGTCAGCCTGGGCGGAAAGCCGCGAGAGCAGCAGCGACCAGCCGGTCAGGATGGTCGAGAAGAGGGTGGTGCCGTGGGCACGGGCCACCGCTTTCAGCGCCGTCGTCAGGTCCTCGCCCAGGCTGATCGGCACCCGGGCCCCGCGGTGGTCCTGCACGGCCGGGCGCGGCCGGTCGGTGGGCAGCTCCAGCAGGGGCGGCACGCCGTCGAGCCGGTCGCGCCAGTACGCCTCGTGCGGCGCCGGTCCCGGTCCGGCCAGCCAGTCCTGCTGCTCCCGGGCGTAGTCGCGGTACTGGCGCGGCTCGGGCAGCTCGGCGGGTGCGCCGCGCAGGAGCGCGGCGTAGAGCACACCCAGCTCCCGCAACAGGATCGTGCGCGACGCGCCGTCGAAGACGACGTGGTGGACGGTCATCAGCAGGACGTGGTCCTCGGGTCCTGCGATGAGCAGCCGGGCCCGGGCCAGCGGGGCGCGGCCCAGGTCGAACGGCGTGAGCGGGTCGGCGCGCCGCAGCTCGTCGAGGTCGTCGGGCCGGCCGGTGACGTCGGTCACGGTGAGCGGTAGCCCGGCCTCGACGGGCTCGATCACCTGTCCGGGGAGCCCTGCGTCAACGACGATCCGGGTCCGCAGCGACTCGTGCCGGGCGGCGAGCGCGTCGAGGGCCCGGGCCAGCACGTCGCGGTCGAGCGGCCCCCGCAGGGCGAACGCCATGGCCTCGTTGTAGGCCGGGCCGGCGCCGTCCAGCTGGGACAACGTCCAGATCCGCTGCTGCGCGGACGACAGCGGGGCGGGAACCTGCATGGAGGTGCGGCCTTTCCGGACGGGACGGTGCGCACCGGGCCCGCGCGTGCGCCGCTGCATCCGTGGCCGGAAAACGCTGTCTGCCTGTCCGGATAGTTAACACCACACCATCGGGTGAACACGAGTTGTGTAGCAGGTTTGCCCGAACTTCCCCGTGTACCGGTGTGTTCGCCGGCCGAACCACGCAAAAGCGGCACCTCCCCGGGGAGGTGCCGCTTTTGTGGTGCCTCAGACGCCCGCGGTCGCGGAGATCCAGTCGCGGTACTTCGTGATGTTGATGTACGCGGTGTACGACTGGCGGTCACTCGTGGAGGCGACGCCGACCTGCTTGCCGCCGGCGTACATCGGACCGCCGGAGTCGCCGCCCGCGGTGATGCCGTCGCCGCGGTTCGCGCAGACCGAGACGCCGGCCGCGCCGTCCGGGCAGTCGATCGAGGTGACGCTGACCTTCGCCACCTTCAGCAGCTGCGACTGGCACTCGATCTCGGGCTTGTCGGTGCAGGTCGCGCCCCAGCCGTAGACCTCGGCCTGGTCGCCGACGTTGACGTCGCCTTCGGAGCCGAGCGGCGCGTAGTCCGTCTGCACCTGCTGGTCGATCTGCACCAGCGCGATGTCGGAGTCCGGCGCCTCGTGCACCGACGTCGCGTTGACGGTGGTGCCCTTCGTCTGGTCCAGGTCCCCGACGTGGAAGCTGATCTGCTGGCCGTCCGCGCCCTGGGTGCAGTGACGCGCGGTCAGGATCCAGTCCGGCGCGATGATCGTCGCGGAGCAGATCTCCTGGCCACCCGCGAACATCCGGGCCGCCGCGTGGAGCGAGTCGGCGTTGCCGCCGTCGATGATGGCCGGCTGGGCGGCCAGGGACGGGGCGGCGGTCGCCAGGGCCGACAGCAGGATGCCGGAGACGAGCACGCCGGTTCGCGCAATACGCACTTTAGGATCAACCTCCATCCGCGGGCGGGGCCTCGCGGTGACGGGTGGTCAAGGACCCACCCACCGTCACCGCTGTGAGTGAATCTCGGAACCCGACGATGGTCGGTAAGGGAAATACGCGACTTTCGTCGTGGGCCGGACGGCGCAGCCCGGGATCGGCAATCGAGTGACATCCGCGCGGTGTGCCCGCGATGTCGGCGATTCGCCCACCGGCCCCGCATCGCCTGGCTAAAGTCCGCCGTCGTGGGGGCGGTCGTCGTGATGGGGTACGACATGGGCGCTGAAGTGCGGTTCCACCTGCTCGGGCCGCTCACCGTGACGGTCGGCGGCCGCGCGCTGCCGCTCGGCGGCGCGAAGCAACGGGCCCTGCTGGCCCACCTGCTGCTCAACGCGAACCGGCTGGTCCCGCCCGGCCAGCTCATCGACACGATCTGGCCGAGCGACCCGCCGACGTCGGCCACGGCCAACCTGCAGACCTACGTGTGGCGGCTGCGCCGGCTGCTGCCGGAGACCACCCTGCGCACCCACGGCCCGGGCTACTCGCTGGCCGTCGAGCCCGGCGACGTCGACGCGCACGACTTCGCCCGGCTCGTCGCCGACGCCGCCCGCGCGGCCAAGGACGGCGCCCCCGAGACGGCGCTGACGCTGCTGGCCGAGGCGGAAGCGCTGTGGCGGGGCGATCCGCTGTCCGACCTGCCGACGGCGCCCGCCTGGGACGCCGAGCTCGGCCGGCTCACCGAGAACCGCTTCGCCGCCGTCGAGGAACGGCTTTCGCTGCAGGTGCTGCTGGGCCGCTACGACCCGGCGATCGCCGAGCTGACCGTGCTGCTCGCCGAGCACCCGTACCGGGAACGCCTGTGGCAGCAGTACCTGCTCGCGCTGACGGGTGTGGGCCGCCGCGCCGACGCGCTGCGGGCGTACACGACGGCGCGGGAGCGGCTGGTCACCGAGCTCGGTGTCGAGCCGGGGCCGGAACTGCGGGCCCTGCAGGCCGCGATCCTGGCCGGGCGACCCGTGGTGGCGGCCGGCGCCGACGGCTCGGCCCCCTTGCGCCAGCTCCCGGCGGACCTGCCCGACTTCACCGGCCGCGACGACTACGTCCGCGACCTGGAAGCCGCGCTGGGCGCGGGGCCGGCGCCGGTGGTGCTGACCGGCGCGCCCGGCACCGGCAAGACGGCGCTGGCCATGCACGTCGCCCACCGCCTCGCGGACCGGTTCCCCGACGGCCAGCTCTACGTCGACCTCGCCGGCACCGGCGCGCCGCGCGACCCGGCCGAGGTCCTCGCCGACTTCCTGCACGCACTGGGCGTCACCGGCACCGCCGTCCCGGCTGGCCTCGGCCAGCGGGCCGCGTTGTTCCGCTCCCGGCTGGCCGGACGCCGGGTGCTGCTCGTGCTCGACGACACCGCCACCGCCGCCCAGATCCGCCCGCTGCTGCCCGGCGACGCCGGCTGCGCGGTGCTCGTCACGACCCGCGGCCGGCTGCCGGAACTGGCCGGCGCGAAGCACGTCGAGCTGAGCGTGTTCGGCGAGCGGGAGGCGCAGCGGCTGCTGGCCGGGGTCGCCGGCGTCGACCGGATCGACGGCGAACCGGCCGAAGCCGCGGCCATCGTGGCCTGCTGCGGGTACCTGCCGCTGGCCATCCGGATCGCCGGCGCGCGGCTGGCCGGGCGGCAGGCGTGGAGCCTGCGGACGCTGCACGACCGGCTGGCCGGCGAAGCGGGCCGGCTCAGCGAGCTGCGCGTCGGCGACCTCGGCGTCCGGTCCAGCTTCGAGCTGAGCCTGCGCCAGCTCGACCCGGCCGCGCGGACGGCGTTCTGCCGCACGGCCGTGCTGGGCGCGCAGGACTTCCCGAGCTGGGTGTTCGACGCGCTCCTGGACCGCCGCGGCACGCACGAGGTGCTCGACGTGCTCGTCGACGCCAACCTCGTCTCGCTGGTCGGGCTGGACGCCAGCGGGCAGCCGCGCTACCGGCTGCACGACCTGCTTCGCTGCTACGCGGCGGAACTCCTGGACGCCGAGCCCGCCGCGGTGCGCCGGGACGCGCTCGCCCGCGTCCTGTGTGGACTGCTGGCGCTGGCGAAGACCGCGGCGGCGGCGCTGCCACCCGCGTTCGGCGCGATGACCGGGCCCTCGCTCGGCCCGCTGCCCCCGGACGCGGCCCGGCTGGTGGCCGATCCGCTGGCCTGGTTCACCGCCGAACGCAAGCTGCTGGCCGCCGCGGTCCAGCTCGCCGCCGACGCCGGCCTGGACGAGCTCGCGTGGCAGCTGACCGCGACCGCTGTCCCGTTCTACGACCTGCGCGGGGCCTACGACGACTGGCGGCGCAGCCACCTGACCGCCCAAGCCGCGGCGCGGGCCGCCGGCAACCGGGCGGGCGAGGCGGTGCTGGCCCGCGGGCTCGGCCAGATCGGCGTCTACAACGACGAATACCCCGCCGCCGTCAGGGACCTGGAGCGGTCCGCGGCCCTGTTCGCCGAGCTCGGCGACGTCCGCGGCGAAGCGCTGGCGGTGGCCGGGCTCGGCACCGTGGCCCGCATCCGCGACCGGCCGCGGGACGCGCTGGACTGCTACGGCCGGGCGCTGGCCGGTCTGGAGCGGGCGGGCGACCGCAGCGGCGTGGCCCAGATGCGCAACTCCATCGGCGCGGCCCACGTGCGGCTGGCCGAGTTCACCGAAGCGGCCGACTGGCTGGGCCGCGCCCGCGACCTGGCCCGCGAGATGGGCGACGCGCACCGCGAGGCCAGGGTCCTCACCGAGTTCGGCACCCTGCACCGCGACACCGGGCGGCTGCCGGAGTCGCTGGCCAGCCTGCGGCTCGCGCTAGGCATCTTCGAGGACCTCGACGACGAACGCTGCGTCGCCTACGCGCTCCTCGGCATCGCCCAGACGCTCCTCGCGGTGGGCGAGCCGGTCCAGGCACGCGGGGTGTGCGACCGCGCGCTGCGCGTCTTCCGCGAGTCCGGCAACCGCCAGGGCGAGACGACGGGCCTGGCCCTGCTGGACCAGGCCCGGCACCGGCGCAGCCCGGCCCCGGTCGTGAGTGGCAATGCGGGTTAGAACACTCATTGCCACTCACGACCCGCGACGGCGCTCGGGTGGGCTCCCCGGGCCGCTGGGCTAGCCTCGGGCGACCGCCGACCCGGGGAGCACCATGAGCCTGCGCGAGATCCTGCAGCGGCACGTCGACGCCGGCGCGCTGCCCGGCGCGGTCGGCGTCGTGGCCCGGCCCGGCCACGTCGAGGTCGCGGCCGTCGGCGCGGTCGACGTCGAGGGCAGCACGCCGATGGCCGAGGACAGCCTGTTCCGGTTCGCCTCGCTCACCAAGCCCGTCACCGCCGCCGCCGTCCTGGCCCTGGTCGACGACGGCCGGCTCGCCCTCGACGACCCGATCGGCCGGTGGCTGCCCGAGCTGGCCGACCCGAAGGTCGTGCGCACGCCGGCGGGTCCCGTCGACGACCTCGTGCCGGCGAACCGGCCGATCACCGTCTTCGACGTGCTCACCAGCCAGGCCGGCTGGGGGTTCGCGTCCGACTTCTCGCTCCCGGCGGTGCAGGCGCTGTTCCCCGTCCAGCTCGACGGCCGCGAGGTCCAGCACTTCCCCGAGGCCGACGTCTGGCTCGCGCGGCTGGCCGACGTCCCGCTGCTGTACCAGCCCGGCGAGTCCTGGCTCTACGACACGTGCTCGGCCATCCAGGGCGTGCTCGTCGCGCGCGTGGCCGGCTCGTCGCTGCCGGCGTTCCTCGACGAGCGGATCCTCGCCCCGCTGGGCATGGACGACACCGGGTTCGTCGTCGGCGCGGACCGCCGCGACCGGTTCACCAGCTTCTACAAGGCCGGTCCGGACGGCCTCGCGCTCGCCGACACGCCGGACGGCCAGTGGAGCACGATGCCCGCGCTGCCGCTCGGCTCCGGCGGCCTGGCCGGGACGGCGGGGGACTGGCTGGCCTTCGGCCGGATGCTGCTGGCCGAAGGCGCCGCGGCGGACGGCAAGCAGGTCCTGAGCCCCGAGTCGGTCCGGCTGATGACCACCGACCACACCACCGCGGCGCACCGCGAGATCGGCGCGCTCTTCCTGGAGGGCCAGGGCTGGGGGATGGGCGGCGCGGTCGACGTCGCCGTCCTCGACCCGTGGAACGTCCCGGGCCGCTACGGCTGGGTCGGCGGCACCGGCACCACCGCCTACGTCGTCCCGGCCACCGGCACCGTCAGCGTGCTGCTCACCCAGGTCGGCGAGGACAACCCGGTCCCGCCGCAGTGGATGCGGGACTTCTGGCGGTACGCGTCGGCCGGGTGAGCAGGGCTTGAGTAGGGTCGGACGCATGGGCGAGTCGAACTGGGCCGGCAACCATCAGTACGCCGCCGAAACCGTGGTGACGCCGCACACGCGCGACGAAGTGCGCGCGGCGGTCGCGGCCGCGTCGAGCGTCAAGGCGCTCGGCAGCCGGCACTGCTTCAACGACATCGCCGACGCGCCCGGCGGGGTGCTCCTCGACCTGAGCGAGCTCGAGAGCCCGGTGGAGATCGACGCCGGCGCCGCCACGGTGACCGTCGGCGGCTCGGCCCGGTACGGCGACTTCGCCCAGCAGCTGCACGACGCCGGGTTCGCGCTGGCCAACCTCGCCTCGCTGCCGCACATCACGGTCGCCGGCAGCGTCGCGACCGGCACCCACGGCTCCGGCCGGCGCCGCCAAGGGCTCGCCGCGGCCGTCTCGGCGCTGGAGCTGGTCACCGCGGGCGGCGAGGTCCGCACCTTCTCGCGGGCCGCCGACCCGGACGTGTTCCCCGGGCTCGTCGTGAGCCTCGGCGCACTCGGCGTCGTCACCCGGCTCACCCTCGACGTCGTGCCCGCGTTCGACGTCCGGCAGGACGTCTTCGAAGGCCTGCCGTGGGAGGCCGCCTACGAGCACCTCGACGAGATCGAGGACGCCGGGTACAGCGTCAGCCTGTTCACGAACTGGGTGAACGACGTCGTCGACCTGGCCTGGGTCAAGAGCCGGGTGGGCGCCTTCACCGAGCGCGCCGGCCTGTTCGGCGCCCTCCCGGCCGGCGCCCCGCGGCACCCGGCGCACGCGGCGGGCGTCCCGGCCGGCAACGTCACCCCGCAGCTGGGCGTGCCCGGGCCGTGGCACCAGCGGCTCCCGCACTTCGCCCTCGAGTTCACCCCGAGCGTCGGGGACGAGCTGCAGACCGAGTACTTCGTGCCCTACCGGGATGCGGCGGCCGCGATCGAGGCCGTGCGCGGGATCGGCGACCGGCTGGCGCCGGTGCTGCTGGTGTCCGAGATCCGCACGGTCGCGGGCGACGACCTGTGGCTGAGCCCGGCGTACGGCGGCGACCGCGTCGCGCTGCACTTCACGTGGCAGCCGCGTCAGCCCGAGGTCGAAACGCTGCTGCCGCTGATCGAGGAACGCCTCGCCCCGTTCGGCGCCCGGCCGCACTGGGGCAAGCTCTTCTGTGGCGGCGAGCTGGACACGGTGTACCCGCGGCTGGCCGATTTCCGTTCCCTGGCGGGAACTCTCGATCCTGGCGGCGTGTTCCGGTCGCCGTTCATCCGCCGGAACGTCTTCGGCGAAACCGGCGTGTGAATGCTTTCGGAGTAACCGTTCTTCGATGATTTCGAAGGCACGATCCGCGTATTGACACCTTTGTCGCGCACGTCCTACGGTGGACCGCCGAGTTCCTGTAAGCGCTTTCTCGCTGGGTCGTGGGAGCGCTCACAGACCATTCCGACCGGACGGAGATGTCGATGCGTCGGACGCGTGTGCGCGGGTTCGGGGCGGTCGCCGCGATCGCCCTGCTGCTGACCGGTTCGGCCGCGTGCGGGTCGGACTCGGGTGGCGGCGGTGACGTCAGCATCACCTTCGCCTGGTGGGGCAGCGACGGCCGGGCGAACCTGACCAAACAGGCCGTCGAGCTGTTCCAGAAGAAGAACCCCACGATCAAGGTGCAGACGTCGTTCGCGGCGTACGCGGCCTACTGGGAGAAACTCGCGACGCAGACGGCCGGGGGCAAGCCGCCGGACGTGCTCAACGTCGACACCCGCTACCTCGCCGAGTACGGCGGGCGCAGCGTGCTGGCCGACCTGAACCAGGGCGCGGGCAAGGCGGTCTCGCTGGCCGACGTCAACCCGGAGCTGGCCGCCACCGGCGTCTACCAGGGCAAGCGGTACGCCGTGCCGTGGGCGCAGAACACCCCGGCGATGCTGTACGACCCCGCCGCCTTCACCGCGGCCGGCGCGGACCCGGCGAAGGGCCTGACCTGGGACCAGTACGCCGAAGCGACCGCGAAGGTCGGCGCCGCCAGCGGGTTCGCCGCGCGCGGCGTGACCGACTTCGGCATCCTGGACACGCCGCTGGAGATCTGGCTGCGCCAGCAGGGCAAGCAGTTCTACACCCCCGACGGCAAGCTCGGCTTCACCGCCGGCGACCTCCGCGGCTACTGGCAGCTCGCGAGCCGCTTCCGCGACACCAAGGCCGCGTCGCCCGCCGACGTCACGGCGTCCTACAACACCTCGCCTGAACAGTCGCCGCTCGGCAAGAAGCTGACCAGCTCGGAGTTCGCCTACGACAACCTGCTGCCCGCCTACCGCAAGGCGAACGGCAAGAACCTGAACGTGGCGCCGTACCCGACCGGCGCGAACGGCGATCTCGGGCAGTACCGGCGGCCGTCGATGTTCCTGTCCGTCTCGGCGCGCAGCCAGCAGCAGGAGGCCGCCGCGAAGCTCGTCGACTTCTTCGTCAACGACGCCGACGCGGCCAAGATCCTCGGCACGGACCGCGGCCTCGCGCCCAACCTCAAGATCCGCGCGCAGCTCGCGGCCGGCGCGACCGGCGACGACAAGACGCTCTACGCCTACGAAGCCGCGCTCGAACCGAAGCTCGGGGCCGCGCCGCCGGTCCCGCCGAAGGGCGCCGGCGCGATCCAGAAGCTCCTCCAGCGCACCTACGAGGAGATCGCGTTCGGACGGCTGGGCGTCGACGACGCCGTCACCCGGTTCATGTCCGAAGCCGACAAGACCCTGGCGTAGCCGATGACGTCGCTGCGCACCCCGGCGCCGCCCCGGCCGGTGGCGCCGGGGCCGCGCGCCGGGTACCGCCGCGAGAACCAGCCGCAGGCGTTCGCGTTCCTCACGCCGTGGCTGCTCGGGGCGGTGGCGCTGACCGTCGGCCCGATGGTCGTCTCGCTCTACCTGTCCTTCACCGACTACGACCTGTTCACCACGCCGCATTGGGTGGGCTTCGGCAACTTCACGCACATGTTCACCGACGACGACCGCTACCTGCGCTCGGTCGAGGTCACGCTGATCTACGTCCTCGTGTCGGTGCCGGTCAAGCTCGCCGTCTCGCTGGGGGTGGCGTTGCTGCTCAACACCCGCCGCGGCGGAGGTGGCTTCTACCGCGCCGCGTTCTACGCGCCGTCGCTGCTCGGCGCGAGCGTCGCGGCCGCGCTCGTCTGGCGGGCGCTGTTCACCGGCGGCGGCCCGGTGAACGACGTCCTCGCGCGGTTCGGCTGGCACACGCCGAGCTGGGTCGACGACCCGAACTTCAGCCTCGCCTCGATCGTGCTGCTCGGGGTGTGGCAGTTCGGTGCGCCGATGGTGATCTTCCTGGCCGGCCTCAAACAGGTGCCGGCCGAGCTGCACGAAGCGGCGGCGATCGACGGCGCGGGCGCGTTGCGCCGGTTCCGCCACATCACGCTGCCGATGCTGTCCCCGGTGATCTTCTTCAACCTCGTGATGGAGGCCATCCACGCGTTCCAGGCGTTCACCCCGGCGTTCGTCATCGGTGGCGGCCGCGGCGGGCCCGCCGACGCGGACCTGTTCTACACGCTCTACCTGTTCGAGGTCGGCTTCCAGGACTTCCGCATGGGGTACGCGTCCGCGATGGCGTGGGTGCTGCTGGTGGTGATCGCGATCGTGACGGCGATCGTGTTCCGCACCGCGAAGCTCTGGGTGTTCTACGAGGACCGCCCGTGACCGCGCTCCGGGTGCCTCGCACCGCGCGGTCGATCGGCTGGCACGTGCTGTGCCTGTGCGGGGTGGCCGTGGTGCTGTACCCGCTGGCGTGGCTGGCTTTCGCGTCGGTCAAGCCGCCGGACGAGATCCTCTCGCGGCTGGCCCTGCTGCCGACCCGGTTCGTCTTCGACGGCTACTCGAAGGGCTGGGAAGGCGCCGCGGGCGTCGGCTTCGGCCGGTTCTTCCTCAACTCGTTCCTCGTCGCCGGGCTTTCCGTGGTGGCCAACGTCGTCTCGTGCTCGCTGGCCGCGTTCGCCTTCGCCCGGCTGCGGTTCCGCTTCCGCGGCGCGCTGTTCGCGTTCATGATCACGACGCTGATGCTGCCCTACCACGTCACGCTGATCCCGCAGTACGTGATCTTCCAGCAGGCCGGGCTGGTCAACACGTTCGTCCCGCTGATCCTGCCGAAGCTGCTGGCCACCGAGGCGTTCTTCGTGTTCCTCATCGTCCAGTTCATGCGCGGGATCCCGCGTGAGCTCGACGAGGCCGCGACGATCGACGGCTGCAGCGTCTACCGGACGTTCTGGCACGTCGTGCTCCCGCTGTCCAAACCGGCGCTGGTCACGACGTCGATCTTCACGTTCATCTGGACGTGGAACGACTTCTTCACGCAGATGGTGTACCTGAACGACACGGAGAAGTTCACCGTGCCGCTCGGCCTGCGGCTGTTCGTCGACACCAGCAGCCAGTCCGACTTCGGCGCCATGTTCGCGATGTCCGCGCTCGCGCTGGTCCCGATCGTGCTGTTCTTCCTCGCCTTCCAGCGGCTGCTGGTCGAAGGCGTCAGCACCAGCGGTTTGAAGGGATGACCTCGTGTCGAAAGCGGCCGTGCGGCGGGTGGACTGGCGCACCGGGCTGGGCGACTTCGCCGACTGCCTGCTGGTGGGGTTGCTCGTCGCGCTGGCTTCGGTGCCGGTCTTGACCGCACCGCCCGCGTTCGCCGCGGGCTGCCAGGCCCTGGACCGGGCCCGGCACGGCATCGGCCGTCCACTGTGGACGACGTTCTGGGCGGACTTCCGCCGCACCGCTCGTGGTGGGGTGGCGTTCGCGGTGGCGTGTGGTGCCGCGGTCGTGCTGGCCGCGGTGGACCTCGAAGTGGCGGCGTCGATGCCGGGCGCCGGGGTGCTCCGGCCGGTGTTGTGGGTGCTCGCCGCGGCAGGTGTGGTGGTCGCGGTGCGGACGTGCGCGGTGGTCGGTTCCTCCGAGCAGACCTGGCGCCGGGCGGTCGTGACGGCGGCTCGTGAGTCCGTGGGGGCGCCGGGGAAAGCGCTGCTCGTGGCGGTGGCCGTGGCGCTGTCGGCCGTGCTGGTGTGGATGCTGCCGGTGCTGGCCCTCGTGGTGGCGGGCCCGCTGGGCCTGGCCGCGGTCGCGACCGGCGCGCGTCGATGAGCCAGCCGCCCAGCGTGGTCGTCTTCGGCACCGCCGGGTACGCCCTCACCCACCTGCGCCAGGCGCGGGAGCTGCACGACCGCGGCGAGATCGTGCTCGCCGGCGCCTGCGACGTCCGGGACCCGCCGGCGGAAGCCCTCGACCTGCTGCCGGACGACGCGCTCGTCACCTACAACCCCGCCGAGCTGCTCTCCCGCACCGGCGCCGGGATCGCGGTGGTGGCCACCCCGCCCCGCACGCACCTGCTGCTCGCGCGCCTCGCCCTCGACGCCGGCTGCGACGTGCTCGTCGAGAAACCGCCGGTGCTCGACCTGGCCGCCTTCGACGAACTCGCGCGGCGGGACCGGGCCGTCCAGACCGGGTTCCAGAGCTTCGGGTCCGCCGCGATCCCGGTGATCCGCGCGGCGATCGCCCGCGGCGAGATCGGCGCGGTCACCGGCGTCAGCGGGGCCGGGGCGTGGATCCGGCGGGACGAGTACTACCGGCGGGCCGCGTGGGCGGGCCGCCGCGACCTCGGCGACGGGTCGCTGACCAACCCGTTCGCCCACGCCGTCGCCTCCGCGCTGCTGCTCGACGGCACCGCCGGCGTCGATCCGGCCGGCATCACCGTCGAGCTGTACCGGGCGCGCGACATCGAGTGCGACGACACGGCCTGCGCCCGGCTCACCTTCACGAACGCGCCGGACGTCGTCGTCGCGGCCACCCTCGCCGCCGAGGCCGACCACGACCCGTACGTGCTCGTCCACGGGACCGCGGGCCGGATCCGCTGGCACTACAAGACCGATCGTGTCCTCCTCGGCGATCGGCCGATCGAGGTGGGCCCGCCGGAGGACCTGCTCACCAACCTCGTCCGGCACGTCCGCGACCGGGTCCCGCTGCTCGCGCCGCTGTCGGAGACCCGCGCCTTCACCGCGTTCGTCGAAGCCGTGCGCGGCGCCCCGGAACCGCGTCCGCTCCCCGCCGAGCGGGACGGGGACCGGTTCGTCGTAGCGGGTGTCGACGCCGCCGTCGACGACGCGGCCGGCCGGCTCGCCCTGTTCTCGGAACTCGACCTGCCCTGGGGGTGCCCGGCATGACGCGGTACGCGATCGTCGGACTCGGCTCGCGCGCCGAGCTGTTCGCGCGGGCCCTGGCGAAGTCGCCCCGAGCGGAGCTGGTCGCGTTCTGCGACCGCAACGAGACGCGGATGCGCGTCCACAACGGCTGGCTCGGCACGTCCGTGCCGTGCTACCGGCCGGACGACTTCGCCGTCATGCTCGTCAAGGAACGGGTGGACGTCGTCGTGGTGTGCACGCCGGACCACACGCACGCCCACTACGTCGCGGGCGCGCTCGGCGGGGGCTGCGACGTCGTCACCGAGAAGCCCATGACGACCGACGTCGACGGCGCCCGGCTGATCCTGGCGGCGCGGCGGGTGACCGGGCGGTCGGTGCGCGTCGCCTTCAACTACCGCTACAACCCGGTGCACCGCCGGGTGCGCGAGCTGCTCGCCGCGGGCGCGATCGGGGAAGTCGGCTCGGTCGAGTTCAGCTGGCTGCTCGACACCGCGCACGGCGCCGACTACTTCCGCCGCTGGCACCGCGACAAGGACCGCTCCGGCGGCCTGCTCGTGCACAAGTCCGGGCACCACTTCGACCTCGTCAACTGGTGGCTCGGCAGCGGCCCGGAGACGGTGTTCGCGCTGGGCGGGCTCGTCTTCTACGGCGAGGAGAACGGCCGCCGGCACGGCCACGCCACCGGGTACGCCCGCGGCACCGGCGAGCCGGCGGCGCGCGACGACCCCTTCGCCCTCGACCTCGAGCGTTCGCCCCGGCTGCGCGCGCTGTACCGGGACGCCGAGGCCGAGGACGGCTATCTGCGCGACCGCAACGTGTTCTCCCCGGGCGTCACGATCGAGGACGACCTGTCGGTGCTCGTCCGCCACCGCAACGGCGTGGTGCTGAACTACCACCTGCACGCCTATTCGCCGCGCGAGGGCTACCGCGTCGCGTTCGCCGGCAGCGAGGGCCGCCTCGAACTCGACGTCCGGGAAAACGTCCACGCGGGCGCGCCGGACCGCCCCGCCCGGGCGCGGCTGACCGTGCAACGGCACTGGGCGGCACCCGAGGTCGTGCTCGACGTCCGGCTGGGGGAGGGCCACGGCGGCGGCGACGAGCGGATGCTCGCCGAGCTGCTCGGCGACGCCGACCCGGACCCGCTCGGCTGCGCGGCCGACCACGACGACGGCCTGCGCGCGCTGCTCACCGGGCTGGCCGCGAACCGGTCGCTGATCACCGGCGAGTCCGTCGGGATCCGCGGCCTGCTGGACGAAATCGGCGAGCGACCCAGGGAGCGATGACGCGTTCACGGCCTTGTCCTTTTCGGACTGCTCGCCACGGCGGCACCTCCATCGAGTACTCGGGCGCGAGTACGAGGTCCACGACGGCCTGCCCGACATCGTCACCGGCTCGGACCTGGTGACCTGGCCGGGTGTGCCGGCCCGGTTCGAGGTTTCGGACGCCCGGCGACCGGGTAGGCGGTGATCATCCGCAGCCGGAGGGAGCCCCACCTTGACCGAGACGCCCGCCCCAGACCCGACGGGCCTGATGCTGACCGTGGTGAGGTCCGGGCGCGCGCCCGGCGTCCTGCGCGTCACCGTGACGGGTGAGGTCGACATGTCCACCCGGCCGATGCTCGAAGCCGAGCTGGAGCGGGCCGTGGCCGAGGGGCCGTACCGGCTGGTCGCCGACCTGACCGGCGTCGGGTTCTGCGGGGTGACGGGGATGGCGACGTTCTCCCGGCTGCGGACCCGGTGCGCCGACGCCGGGATCGAACTGGTGGTCCGGCCCTCGAGCGTGGTGCGGCGGGCGCTCGATCTCGCGGCGCTGAGTTCGCTGTTCCGGCTGGAGGGGCCCTGGGCGAACGGCGACCGGGAGATCGCGCAGGCCGCCGAGCGCTGAGTCACCTTCGGCGCGGCCCGGCCGTCGTGGAGGCGTAACTGCTTCCCAGGCAAGGACTTCGCCGATGACCACCGTTCATCTCGTCATCACCCTCGTGACCATCGCGGCGAACGCCGGAATGGGCGTCGCCGACGTGCTCCGCGCCCGTTTCGTGCTGGCCAGCTCCGCCGCGGTCGACGTCCCGGCCGGCTGGGTACCGGCACTGGGGATCCTGAAACTCGCCGGCGCGGCCGGGCTCGCCGCGGGCCTGGCCGGGTTCCCGGCCGTGGGCACAGCCGCGGCGATCGGCCTGGTGCTGTTCTTCGTCGGCGCGATCGGGGCGCATGTCCGGGCCCACGCCTTGAGCACCCTCGGCGCGCCGGGCGCTTACCTGGCGTTGGCGGTCGCGTCGCTGGTCACCGGCATGGCGACGTGAGCTGCTCATCGAGGGCGCGGGCTTCCTCGTCGGCCGCGGCCAGCTGGCGGCCGCCGCGTCGCCCCGGCGGTCTTCGTCGGCGCGATCGGGGCGCACGTGCGGGCCCACGCCTTGAGCACTCTCGGCGCGCCGGGCGCTTACTTGGCGTTGGCGGTCGCGTCGCTGGTCACCGGCATGGCGACGTGAGCTGCTCGTCCAGAGCGCGGGCCTCCTCCTCGGCCGCGGCCAGCTCGCGGTCGGCCGCCGCCGCGTCGCCCGGGCGGCCGCGGCGGGTCAAAGCTTCCGCGTGCCTGCGGCGGGAGAACACCACCGCGGGCCAGTGGGCCAACGCGAGGTTGTGGCGGACCGCGGCTCGCAGGTGCGTCACGGCCAGGTCGGCGTCCCCCATGGCCAGTGCCGCGGTGCCCAGCGGGGAGTGGGCCGAGCCGAAGCAGGCGACCGCGAGGCTCGCCATCACCGGCAGGTGGCCGAACGGGCGGAGCAGGTCGTAGACCCGCGCCGCCGTCTCGGCGTCGTCGACCAGGTACGCCGTTTCCGCCACGCCGCACAGGGAAAGCAGCCAGGTGCTGGAGCGGGGCAGCGCGCCCAGGTCGTCGCCGGACAGGCGGGCCAGTGCGCCCACCGCCGTCCGGCGGTCGCCCGCGTACGCGGCGGCCACGGCCAGCGCCGCGTAGTACGAGTTGTCGATCGGGCTGAGCGTGGGGGAGTGCATCAGCCGGTCCAGCACCGGCACCAGCTCCGCCAGCCGGCCCTGGAACCAGCGGATCGCCACCAGCTGCGCGCCGTACCAGCCGAGCGCGTCGGGGTCGCCGGCCACCTGCCCGAGCTCGGCGCAGGCCTGCGCGCCGGCTTCGGCCTCGGCGAACCGGCCGGCCCGGATCGCCAGCATGACCTTCAGCGACGCGGCCACGAACCCGGCCGCCAGGTGCTTCCGCGCGGCCAGGAGGTCTTCGAGCTCGCCGAGGCGCCGTTCGGCGTGCGGGTCCGCGGCCAGGAACCGGTCGACGGTGTCCCACACCACGCCCATGACCAGGTCGGTGCGCCGCCCGGACGGCCCGCTGACGCCGATCAGCTCGGTGGCGAGCGTCTGGCGCAGCGCGACGTGGTCCGGGCCGAGCAGGCAGTGGTGGGCCAGGCTCAGCGCCTCGGCGTGCGCGACGGGATCGCCACCCGCCCGGGTTTCCGCGGCGAGGGCGAGGATCCGCTCGTGCGCGCCGTCCTCGTAGTCCTGTTCGCCGGCCAGCCGGATCCGCAGCCGCAGGCCCAGCCGCGACGCCGGGTCGACGCGGTCCAGCACCTGCCGCAGCCGGGTCAGCAGCGTCGTCGACGCGGCCGACGTCCGGTGCTCGTGCACCCACACCCCGCCCAGCCCGAGCACGGCCCGCCCGAGCGCGTCGACGTCGCCGTCGAGCTCGGCCCGGCGGTAGGCGTCCTCGAAGTGCGTCCGGCTCGTCCGCAGGTCGCCTTCCTCGAGCAGCGCGTGCTCCCCGGCGCCGAGCGAGCCGGCGTCCGGGACGGTGATCACCTCCCGCGGCCGCACCGCGAGCAGGCCCGGGTCGTGGGCGAGGACACGCCGGTGCACCTCGGTGAGGACGGGTGACGGCTCCAGGCCGGACGCGCTGACGAGGTCGTGGCGGGCGCGGCGGAAGACCTCCAGGGCGTCGCCCTGGCGCCCGGCCCGGTAGAGGGCGGTCATCAGCTGCCCCCAGAGCCGTTCGTGGCCCGGGAACGCGGCGGTCAGCACCTCGAGCTCGCCGATCAGCCCGGTGTCCTCGCCCGCGGCCAGGTCGGCGTCGATCCGGTCCTGCACGGTGTTGTGCCGCACCCGCTCCAGCCGCACCCCCTCGGCGGCCAGCACTTCGACGCCGTCGAATTCGCCGTACGCGGCTCCGCGCCACAGGTCCAGCGCGGTGGTCAGCTGCGTGCGGGCGGTGCCGTGGTCGCCCGCGGCGAGCGCCCGCCTGCCCTCCCCGGCGAGCTGCTCGAAGCGCACCGCGTCGATGGCCTGCGGGGCCACGTGCAGCACGTACCCCGGTGGCCTCGTCAGGAGCAGTGGCGGCGCGAAAGTCCGGCGCAGCCGCGAAAGGTAGGTCCGCACGGTCCGGTCGACCTGGTCGGGCGGCCGGTCACCCCACAGCGCCCGCCCGAGCGCACCGACGCTGACGACCCGGCCGGCGTCCGCGGCCAGCACGGCCAGCAGCGTGCGCAGCCGCGGCCCGCCCACGTCCACCGGTTCGCCGCCGATCCCGGCCTCGAACGGCCCCAGGACCCCGAGATCCACCCCACGCGTGCTCATTCCCGCCCCTCCAAGCACGGACGCGTCCGCGCTTGGTCTACAGGAGCAGGACGCGGCGCGCGGGATACGTCGCAGGCGCCAGGTCGTGGTCGACGGGCTGTCGGTGGATTGTCGATGGACTGTCGATGGGCGCTGTGAAGCTCGGCCACGTCCCGCCGAACAGCGGGAATCACCACACAGGAGGGAATTCGATGAGGCACACGATCCGGGGTCTGAGCACGGTTCTGGCGACGGCCGCCGCGGGGGCGGCCCTGCTGGCCGCCGCGCCGGCGGCGCAGGCGGCGCCCGCGGGCACCGCCGCCGTGCTCGACGTGAAGAGCGCGACCTGGGGCCAGCTGCACGCGGGGGACTGCGAGCAGGACAACGGCACCATCGTCCTGCGCTCGGACGGCACCGGCGACTGGAGCGCGACCACGCTGACGTTCCAGACCCACAGCGGGGACATCTGGCACTCCAGCTTCGACTTCAAGACGACGGCCGGGACGAAGCTGTTCTCCGCGGGCACGTTCGACAGCCCGAGGATGAACGACGGCAACCCGCCGCCGCGCTACAACTGGACCGCGCACTTCAAGTACGACGCCGCGCTGTTCAGCGCGGTCGACGTCTTCAAGACGATCCAGCACTCGAGCTGCTGAGCGCGGCCACCGGCTTCGGCGGCTACCCGTCGAGGCCGGTGGCTTCGAGACCGGTGGCTTCGAGGCAGTAGGCCAGCAGCTTCCGCACTCGTGCGTCGTCGGGGCGGGTGTGGGGGAACAGGTGCTCCGGACGCGGGCGGCGGTCGTGCCAGAAGCGGCCCGCGTCCGGGGCCGGCTCGGTCGCGGCGAGCCAGACGGCGGTGTCGGCGCCCTGCGCGGCCGTGCGCAGGAACGGCCGTGTGACGCGCCGGAACAGCGGGAGCGACCCGGTCAGGCCGGGGGTGTCGGCCCAGCCCGGGTGACAGCTGTGCACGGCCAGGCCCCAGCGCCGCGCCAGCACCGGCGTCAGCTCGACCTGCATCCGTTTCGTGCGGGCGTAGGCGACCGCGCCGCGGTAGGTGCCCGTCCGGTACTCGGGGTCGTCCGCGGCGAGCGGCTGGGTGTACATCCCGCCCGACGACATGAAGATCACCCGGCCGTCCCGCAGCGCCGGTCGCAGCAGCTCGGTGAGCAGCAGCGGGCCGAGGACGTGGGTGGCGAGGGTGAGTTCGTGCCCGTCCTCGGTTTCCGAGCGCTCGCGCGGGAGCGTGCCCGCGTTGTGGATCAGGACGTCGGCGCGCGGGTGTTCGGCGGCGCAGGCGCGGACGGAGGCCAGGCTCGACAGGTCGCAGTGCGCGAGCCGGACGTCGGCGCCGGGCACCTGGGCGAGGACGTCGTCGCGCGCGGGCGCGCCGCGGTCGAGGTCGCGCACGAGCATGACCACGGACGCGCCGAGCCGCGCCAGCTCGGTCGCGCACGCCTGGCCCAGCCCGGAGCCCGCGCCGGTCACCAGGGCCACTTTCCCTTGCAACGCCCCGGGTGCGGGGTCGCCGGGGCGCCAGTGCGGCCGGCGCAGCAGGTAGCCGAACCGGGTGTAGCCGGCCGCCGTCCGGTCGAGGACGACGTCGGCCAGGTCGGCGAGAGGAGCGATCACCTGCCCAAGCTACGGCCGGACCGGCGGTCGCGCCGTGCGGACCACGCGGACCGGGCAGCCCGCGTGGTGCAGCAGCGCCTGGGCCGTCGAGCCCAGCAGCAGCCCCGGGAAGCCGCCGCGGCCGCGGTCGCCCAGCACGACCAGCTGGGCCGCCGCGCTGCGCTCGACCAGCTCGCGCCGCGGGTGCGCCGGGACCACCACCCGCTCCACCTGGACGTCCTCGACGTCGCCGGGCCGGACCTGCTCCGCCAGCAGCCGGCGCCCCGCTTCGACGACAGCCTCGGGGGCCGGCTCCGCGGGTGGTTCGTCGGCCCACGCGTGCAGCACCACCAGCGGCACCTGCCGGGCCCGGGCTTCGGCCAGCGCCGTCGCGAGGACGGCCGTCCCGGCGTCGCCGCCGTCGATGCCCGTGACGACCGGGCCGCCGGTGCCCGGCTCGTCCCAGCGGTCGCCGCGGACCACCACCGTGTCGCAGTGCCCGTGGGTGCCGACCGCCGCGGCGACCGACCCGGCGAGCGGGCCGGCGCAGCGGCCGCGTCCGGACGCGCCGACCACCAGCAGCGCGGCGGTCCACGACACCTCGATCAGGGCCTGCGCGGCGCGGTCGGGGTCGAGCCGGGTGACCGCGTCCGGCACGCCCTGCGCGGCCGCGAGCTCCCGCGCGGTCCGCAGGGCGCGGCGGCCGCGGGCGCGCAACGTGTCCAGCATCTCCTCGGGCGGCGGCACCTCGCCGCCGGCGAGCAGGGCCGGGAAGTCGAGCGCGTGCCGGATTTCCAAGGGCCGGTCGTGCAGCCGGGCCGCCCGCGCCGCCCACCGGACGGCGTCGAGCGACTCCGCCGAGCCGTCGGCGCCCGTGACGATCGGCGGGGTGGTCATCGGCGGCTCCTGACGCGGCTGGCGTCCCCCGACTCTAGGCCCGCCTCAGGCGAGCGTGCGCCGCGCGGACCAGCCGATCAACCCCAGCTCCAGCACCGCGAACCCGGCCAGCACGACCGAGCCGGGCAGCCAGAGCATCGCCAGCCCGGTCGTCAGCACCGGCAGGACCAGGCCCGCGTAGGCGGCGAGGAACAACGCGGCCAGGACTTCGCCGCGGGTGAGCGGGTCGGCGAGCGCGGCGACGGTGCCGACGCCCGCCCGGAAGCCCAGGCCGAACCCGGACCCGCCGAGCACGGCCGCGACGAAGAACAGCGGGAGCGACGCGGTGAACGCCGACACCGCCAGCAGCACCAGGCCGGTGCCCATCAGCACGTACCCGGACCGCAGCTGGGGTCGCGTGCCGGCGCGGGCGAACACGATCTGGACGAGCGCGGCGCTGCCGAGCATCACGAAGGGCGCGATCCCGGCGAGCAGCCGGGACGTCTGGTGCAGTTCCTGCGCCAGCAGCGCGGGGGCGAGCGCCATGAACAGGCCGCTGATGGCGAACGCGCCGAACACGCCGATCGCGGCGCCGGTGAACTCGGACCGGGCGGCCGGCGGCAGGGAGAGCCGTTGCGGCCGGTAGGCGGGCCGCTCTTCCCGGCGTTCCACGGTTTCCGGCACCAGGCTCACCGCGAGTGCCTCGACGAGCAGCACCACCAGGAAGACGGTGAACGGCGTGCGCAGCGGCTGGTCGGCGAACCGGGCGAAGAAACCGCCGACGAGCGGGCCGATGGCGAGGCCGCCGGCGTTGACCACGGTCGTGATCAGGCCGGAGCGGCCGGGGTCGGCGTCCGGGTTCGCCTGGGCGCGCAGCTCGGACAGGTGCGCGGTGGCGGTCGCGGTGAGCGCGCCGATCCCGGCGCCGCTGATCAGCCGGGCGACGATCAGGCCCGGCACGTCCGGCCAGAGCAGGAACAGGGCCGCGGCGATGGCCTCGGCCAGCAGCCCGGCGAGGATGACGCGGCGGCGGCCCAGCCAGTCGCTGACGTGCCCGGCCAGGTAGAGGCTCAGCATCACCCCGACCGCGTAGGCGGCGAAGACGACGGTGACGACGAAGGTGGGGAAGCCATCTCGCTGCTGGTAGAGCGCGTACAGCGGGGTCGGGACGGTCGAGAACGCGAGCGCGGTCGCGAAGGCGACGGCGATGATGCGGAACCCCAGGCCGTGGCTCACCCGCAGGCGCGCGGCGGGCCGGGCCGGGGTGATGGTGGCGGACATGCTGACCTCCTGGTCTACGGATCTTCCGCCTTCCACCATGACCCTGCTGACTCACCAAGTCCAACGAAGAGTCATGGTGCCAGTTATCGCTTCGAGCGATAAGTTGGCTCGTATGGAGACGCGTCAGCTGGAGTACTTCGTCGCCGTCGCCGAGGAGCTCAGCTTCACCCGGGCCGCCCAGCGCCTGTACGCGGTGCAGTCCACCGTGTCGGCCGCGGTCCGGGCCCTGGAGACCGAGCTCGGCGCCCGGCTGTTCGACCGGTCCACCCGCAAGGTCGCGCTGTCGGCGGCCGGCGTCGTGTTCCTGCCCGAGGCGAAGGCCGCGATCGAAGCGGTGGAGCGGGCCCGCGCGACGGTCCAGGAGGCGTCGGCGGGCCTGCGCGGCAGCCTCCGGATCGGCACGCTGACGGCGATCGGGAGCGTCGACCTGCCCGCGCTGCTCGGCGCGTTCCACCGCCGCTACCCACTGGTGGACATCCAGGTCACGGTGTCGATCACCGGGTCGACCGGCCTGGCCGAGGACGTCCGCCAGGGCCGGCTCGACGCCGCGCTCGTCGGGCTGCCCGGCGTCGACCTGCCCGGGCTGGACGTCCGGGCCCTCGAATCCCGGCTGTTCGTCGCGCTGCTGCCGCACGGCCACCCGCTGGCGCGCGAGCGGGAGATCCGGCTCGAGAGCCTCGCGCGGGAGTCGTTCGTCGACATGCCGCGCGGCTTCGGCAACCGGGTCCTCGTCGACCGCGCCTACGAAGCGCTGGGCTCGCCCCGGCGCGTCACCGTCGAGGTCGCCGACCTGCGGACCGTGCCCGGGTACGTCCGGGCCGGCCTGGGGATCGCGGTCATCCCGGAGGTGCCCGAATCCGGCGAGGTGGACGTCGTCGCGCTGCCACTGGCCGGCGCGGGCCTGGACTGGCCGCTGAACCTCGTCTCCGCGAGCGCCAAGCCGCCGAGCCGGGCGCTGCGCACGCTCCTCGATCTCGTCACTGCTCAGGACCATATTTGAACGCGTTCAACTCTTCCGGTACGGTCGGTCACAGAGGGACGACCGTGAAGGGGGAACGTCATGAAGGTGGTGCTGCCCGGTGGCTCCGGCCATCTGGGCCGGGTGCTGAGCCGGGCGCTGACCGAGCGGGGACACGAGGTCGTGGTGCTGAGCCGGGCCGGCGGGCCCGGGCCGTGGACGCGGAGCGTGCGGTGGGACGGGCGCACCCCCGGCGCCTGGACCGGAGAGATCGACGGCAGCGACGTCGTCGTCAACCTCGCCGGCCGGTCGGTGAACTGCCGCTACACGGCGGCGAACCTGCGGGAGATGATGACGTCCCGGACCGACTCGGCGCGTGTCGTCGGCGGGGCGATCGAACGCGCCGGGGCGCCGCCGCGGGTCTGGCTGCAGATGAGCACGGCGACGATCTACGCCCACCGCTTCGACGCGCCGAACGACGAAACCACCGGCGTGCTCGGCGGCGCCGAGCCGGACGCGCCCGCCTACTGGGGCTACAGCGTCGACATCGCGCGGGCGTGGGAGCGGGAGCAGGAACGGGCGGAGACGCCGCGGACCCGCAAGGTCGCGCTCCGGACGTCGATGGTGATGAGCCCGGAGCCCGGCGGCGCGTTCGAAGCGTTGTTGCGCCTGACCCGGCTGGGGCTGAGCGGCCCGGTCGCGGGCGGCGCGCAATACCTGTCGTGGATCCACGAGGACGACCTGCTCCGCGCGATCGACCTGCTGATCGCGCGGGACGACCTGAGCGGCCCGGTGAACCTCGCGGCGCCGGAACCGTTGCCGTACCGCGACTTCCTGCGTGCCCTGCGCGCGGCGGCGGGCGTCCCGTTCGGGCTGCCCGCCACCCGCTGGATGGCCGAACTCGGCGCGTTCGTCCTGCGCAGCGACACGGAACTGCTCCTGAAGAGCCGCCGGGTGGTGCCGGGCCGGCTGCTGGACGCGGGCTTCGAGTTCGAATTCCCCCAGTGGGCCGCGGCGGCCGAAGACCTGGTGCGGCGGACTAGGAAGCCGCGGCGATCGCGGACGAGAGCTTCCCGTTCCCGCTGATGACCGCGGGCTTGCGCGAGCGGGCTCAACGGTCGAGGACGACTTCCGCTAGGCGCTTGGCATCATGCTGGCCGGGTTCCGGACGACGCTGGGCCAGCGCGTGTCGACCCTCCGATCACGCGTGTCGACCCTTCCATCACGCGTGTCGACTCTCCGATCACGCGGGCTGACCGTTCCATCACGGGCCGAGCGTGCGTGGAACGCCGACACGTGTGATTGGGGAGCCGACTCGCGTGATTGCGGGGTCGACACGGGTGCCGTGGCCCCCGCGTCAGAGGTTCGCCCGGCCGGTGCGGAAGAACTCCGTGATCGCGCCGTCCAGTTCGCTCAGGGGCCGGGCCGCGCCGAAGGGAGCGGTCCAGAACTCGCCTTCCCTCGGCTCGAACGGCCCGACGTACGCGTACGGCTCGCCCAGGTAGCCGTCGCCGGGGGAGACGCCGTAGTTGACCTCGTCGACGGTGATCGCGACGTCGAAGTGCTCGGGCCACAGCACCGGCGTCGCGTCCGGCGCGAACTCCCGCAGCGCCCGGTCGCCGTCGGCGAAGCCCTGCAGCAACGTCGTCAGCGCCGAGGCGTCGAGGGTGATCGTCTCGTCGAGCCGGACGCCGGGGCCGCCCGAGTAGACGCCCTCGGGCTCGCCCGCCGTGAACCCGGCCGACGCCGCGACGTCGAGGTACGTGCGGCCGGCCAGCGGGACGCGCACCGAGTTCGTCACCAGCTCGTCGCCGTCGAGCCGCAGCGCCGGCGCGACGACCGTGGCGAACCCGCCGTCGACCACCCGGAGCTCGATCCGGCCCGCCGCCCGGTGCTGCGGTCCGGCCAGCAGCAGTTCGGCGACGCCGTGGATCGATCGTCTGGTCGTGGCGAGTTCGGTCACGCCACCGAGTGTAGGCACTGCCGGAGTGAGTCTGCTCGCGGTCTTCGCGCGCAGACTCACTCCGGCAGCGCCTAGGCGAGCGGGAAGTGTTCGGCGGCCCACTGCTCGAACCCGAGCCCCGGCCGGCCGAGCACCCGCTCGACGGTGTCGGTCGCCGGTGAGCCGCCGCGGGCCGCGTTGGCGATGAACGCGAGGATCGCGTCGACGACCGCCGGCTTCTCGAACTGCCCGAACTGCTGGCGCGCTTCGGTTTCCGACAGCTCCTCGATCCGCACCGGCACCCCGGCGGCGGCGCCGATCAGCTCGACCTGCTCCCGCTGCGACAACAGCCGCGGACCCGTGAGCATCCCGTCCGCCGAGCCGTGCCCCAGCAACGCCGCGACGGCGACCGCCGCGACGTCGCGTTCGTGGATCGGCGCGGTCTTCGCCTCCGGGTGCACCAGCTGCACCACGCCCTCGTCCCGGATGGCGTCGGCCCAGTTCAGCGCGTTGGTCGCCAGCACCAGCGGACGGATCGGCGTCCAGCGCAGGCCCGAAGCCGCCATCGTCTGTTCGACGGCGCGGTGCTCTTCCGCGATCAGGTTGCCGTTCGCCGACGACAGCAGCACGCTGCCCGACGACAGCAGCACGACGTGCTCGACGCCCGCTTCCCTTGCCGCGGCGGCGAAATCGTCCGCGCCGTCCGTCGGCGCGTAGACGAAGACCTGCCGCACACCGCGCAGGGCCTCGGTCAGGGTGGCGGGCCGGGTCAGGTCGGCCGCGACGACCGGGACGCCGGCGGGCAGGTCCGCGGTCGCGGGGTTGCGCACCGACGCGCGCACGGGCTCCCCGGCGGCGAGGAGCTGGTCGACGACGCGCCGCCCGACGTTCCCGCGGGCGCCGATCACCAAAGTGGTCATGATGGTCCTCCTGCTCAGCTGCCGCGGGAGGAAGCGAACGACGGCTCACCTCGCGCGGCAGGCAACTGGTACCTGGCGCGCCAAGGGAGTCACAGTCGTGACAGGCGAAGCGTTCCGACGCTTCACTTCGCCTGTCACCAAGCTACCACGGTCAGGTTTTCGGCAGCTTCGCGACCAGGGCCTTGCCGAACGCGACGGCCGCGTCGCAGGAGCCGCCGGGTTTCGACGTGAAGATCCGGACGTGCTCGACCTGGTCCGCGTCGTAGGGCCGGTGGTCCCAGGTGAGGAAACAGCTGTCGCCGAGCGCCCGCTGGGTGGCCGGCCGCCCGCCGAGGTCGACCGGCGTCCCGGCGTCGGGCACGCCGGCGGTCAGCTTCTCGAAAGACAGCTTCAGCGACGTCGTCGCGGTCCACTCGCACTCGCGGAGCCCGGTCAGCGCGACCTGGCGGACCGGGCCGACCGCCTGCGCCACCGCGGGTTTGTCCAGCACCGCGCACGGGTCCAGCGCCAGGAACGTCCCGGGTGCGAGGTCGTAGCGGTCGTTGCCCGCGCTGATCCGCTTCACCGCCTCGCCGAGCGCGGTCTTCGCCAGGTCACAGGTGTCGGCGATGGCCGTCACGCCCAGCTCGGCCTGCGCCGGGAGCTGGACGGTCGCGTCGCAGGTACTGCCCCCGACCTTGCTGAGCAGCACCGGCCGGCCGTCGAGGTCCCCGGCCGGGCTCCCGCCTTCCAGGGTGAACTGGTCGCCCAGCTTCAGCGTGACCTTCCCGCCGGTGCGCGGCCGGTAGTCGCAGCGGTCGAAGTACAGCGTGTCCTGGGCCTGCAGCTTGCCGACGCCGGTGATCGAGACGCCGTCGAGCACCTTGCAGGGATCCGTGCGGCGCAAGGTGTCCAGGCTCGTCGGGTCGAGGTTCGCCGACGGCGGCGGCGGGTCCGCGCGGAAGAGGCTCACCGCGATCAGGCTGCCCGCGGCGAGGGCGCAGGCGGAGGCCAGCACGGCGGTGACCGGCACCCAGCGCCGCTTCGGCGGCCGCGGGACCGGCGGGGCCACGGGTTCGGGGACCGGCCAGGACAGCGCCGTGCGGACCGCGGCTTCCTGGTCTTCGATCAGCCGGTGCACCGCCGGCGGCCACGGCCGGGTGCCCGGCGCCACCGGGCCCAAGTGGTCCAGGATCCGTTGGGGCGTCGGCCGGCCGGCCGGATCCTTGGCCAGGCAGGGCTCGACGAGCGCGCGGATCTCCGGCGTCAGCCCGGTCAGGTCGGGCGCGGCGTGCACGACGTTGTAGAGCATCTGCGCGGTCGTCGTGCCGGTGAACGGGCCGCGTCCCGTCGCCGCCATCACCAGCAGGCCGCCGAGGGAGAAGACGTCGCTCGCGGGTGTCAACGGCCGGCTTTCCGCCTGCTCGGGCGACATGAACGCCGGCGAGCCGATGATGCCGCCGGTGCCGGTGAGGTCGGACCCGCCCTCGGCCGCGCGGGCGATGCCGAAGTCGATCACCCGCGGGCCGTCGCCGGTGAGCAACACGTTGCCCGGCTTGAGGTCCCGGTGGATCAGGCCGACCCGGTGGATCTCGGTCAGCGCGGACGCGAGCCCCACGGCGAGCCGCCGGACGGCGTCGTCCGGCAGCGGGCCGGTGGCGTCGATCGCCTCCTTGAGCGACGGCCCGGTGACGTACACCGACGCCAGCCACGGCGTCTCGGCGTCGGGATCGGCGTCCATGACAGCCGCGGTGAAGGCGCCCGAGACCCGTTGCGACGCCTGCACTTCGTGCCGGAACCGGTCGCGGAACCGGGCGTTGTGCGCGAACTCCGGGTGCACCTGCTTGAGCGCGACGAGCCGGCCGTCCGGCGCCACGCCGAGCAGGACGCGGCCCATGCCGCCCTCGCCGAGCGCCGCGACCAGGCGGTACCGGCCGGCGGTCCGGGGCTCGCCCGGCTCCAGCGGCCTCACGGCTTCGGCAGCCCGGACTTGACCGCCTTGGCGAAGTCCTGTGCCTGGCGGCACGTGTCGTCGACGGTGAGCGAGCTGGCGGACGTCGTGTAGTCGACGATGACGTTCTCCGAGGTTCTGTCGTCGTAGGGCCGGTGCCGCCAGGTGTAGGTGCAGCTGACCCGCGCGGCGTTGGCCCGTTTCGTGGTGACGAACGCGGTGACGCCGTCGAGGTCGGCGGTCGTGCTCGTGTCGTAGTACGAATCGGTCGTGCGGAACGGCGGCACGCCGCGTTCGAGCGTCACCGTGACGTCGCCCGCGACGTGCCACTGGCACTCGTGCAGCCCGCGCGGTTCGACCTTGGTGACCGGCCCGACGATCCGCCGGGCGGTGGCGGCCGGGACGAGCGGGCAGGGATCGACCGCGGCGAGGCTGCCGGCCGGCGGGGCCGCCGTGGTGCCGCGAAGGCGTTTCAGCGCTTCGCCGAGCGCGGCTTTCGCGACGTCGCAGGGTTTGTCGAACTTCTCGGCCGAGCCCTCGGCCTCGACGCCGATGGTGGTGTCCGCGCGGTCCGCCACCGGCACGGCGGCGGTGCAGCCACCGGCCTTCTCCTCGACGCTCAGCGGCAGGCCGTCCAGGTCTCCGGCCGGCGTGCCCTTCGCGGCGACCGGGCCGCCGATCGTCAGGTCCAGCCACTGGCGCCGCGCGGTCTCGTAGGTGCAGCTGAAGAGGTGGACGTCGATCTTGGGGGTGAGCGTGCCGACGCCGGGGGCCGACGGCAGGACCTTGCAGAGATCGACGCCGCGGAGGCGGTCCGGGCCGAGGGGATCCGGGTTCGGCGCGGACGTCGTCGTGGTCACTGCAGTGGTGGGTGGGCTCGCGGTCGTCGCGGGAGCGTTCCTCGTCAGCGCGACGGTGGTGATCGTGCCGCCGATCACGACGACCGCGGCCACGGCGGCGAGGGCGATCCGCAGGCCGCGCCGCCGCGGTTTCGGCGGTTTCGCGAGGGCGTCCCGGACCTCGGCCTGGCGTTGCGCGATGAGGGCGTGGACGGCGGGTGGCCACGAGCGGGGGACGGGCGGCAGCGGGCCGAGGAACTCGAGGATCTGCGCCGGCGACGGCCGTTGCGCGGGATCCTTGGCGAGGCACGGCTCGGCGAGGGCGCGGACGTCCGGCGGGAGGACGCGCAGGTCGGGGTGGGTGTGGACGACGTTGTAGAGCGACTGCGGCGCCGACGCCCCGGCGAAGGGACTCCGCCCGGTCGCGGCGAGGACGAGGAGCGCGCCGAGGGAGAAGACGTCGCTCGCCGGCGTCAGCGGCCGTCCCTCGGCCTGTTCCGGCGACATGAACGCGGGCGAGCCGAGGATCGCGCCGGTGTGGGTGAGGTCGGTGCCGCCCTCCGCGGCGCGGGCGATGCCGAAGTCGATGACGCGCGGGCCGTCTTCGGCGAGCAGGACGTTGCTGGGCTTGAGGTCCCGGTGCACCAGCCCGGCCCGGTGGATCCCGGCGAGCGCCGACGCCAGCCCGGCGGCGAGCTGCCGCACGGCGTCCACCGGCAGCGGCCCAGTAGCGTCGACGGCGTCCTGCAGCGACGGCCCGGCGACGAACACGGAGGCGAGCCACGGCGTGGCCGCGTCGGGATCGGCGTCCATCACGGCGGCGGTATAAGCGCCGGAGACGAGCCGCGAGACGTCGACCTCGCGCCGGAACCGCTCCCGGAACCCGGCGTCGTGCGCGAACTGCCGGTGCACCCGCTTGACGGCGGCCAGCCGCCCATCGGGCGCCACGCCGAGCAGCACGCGCCCCATGGCGCCCTCGCCGAGGGCAGCGAGCAGCCGGTACCGCCCGGCTTGCGCCGGTTCACCCGGACCCAACGGCTCCACGCCCCACCTCCGCGGGCGATGGTAGAGCGAACGAGTGACGCGAGGGCCACGTATGTCCACTTCGGTGGCGCCGATCACCCGCCCGAGGCCACGCGCCCCGGGCCCGGCCCAGGCTCCGCTCGAGACCGCCGGTCAAGGTCGTGAGTGTTTAGGAGGGTTAGAACCCTCCTAAACACTCACGACCAGCCGCGGCAGACCCACCTGCCGGAGTCGGTCGGCGTTTCCGGGCGCCGCGCCACTTGCTGGTACCGGTCGGCGTTTCCGGCACCGCGCCGGCGAGTCCGCCGGCGCGGTGCCGTGAGGGGCACCCTCAGGGACCTAAGCGCCGTGAGGGGCACCCTCACGACCTTCGGCCGGCCACCTGCTGGCGCCGGGCCAGGGTTTCCGGGCGCCGCACCAGCGGGTCCGTCGGTCCGAGGTCGTGAGGGGCACCCTCAGGGACCTAAGCGCCCTGAGGGTGCCCCTCATGGACTCAAGCGTCGTGAGGGTGCCCCTCAGGGACCTTGATGCCGTGAGGGGCACCTTCACGGCATTCGGCCGGGCGGTGAGGTCAGGGGTGCAGGAGGATCTTGCCCACCGCTCGGCGTTTCTCGAAGTCCGTGTGGGCCGCCGCTGCTTCCGTCAGGGGGTACGTCCGGCCGATCAGCGGGATCAGGCGGCCCGCCGCCGCCTCGGTCAGGGCCTGGCGCACCCTTCGGGGTGTCTCCGGCCAGAACTCCGGGAGCTGGGACATGTCCGCCACCGATGCCAGCCGGCGGTGGTCGGCCGGGGGGATCGTCGTCGGGGTTCCGCTGCTCATGCCGTAGCCGGAGAACCGGCCGCCGTCGCGCAGGAGGGACAGGGCTGCCGCTCCCAGGGGGCCGCCGACGCCGTCGAAGACCACGTCGACGCCGGGCACCTTCGAGGTCCAGTTCGGCGAGCCGTAGTCGACCGCCCGGACGCCCAGGTCGTGGGCCAGCTTCACCTTCTCCGGGCCGCGGACCGCCGCGATCACCACGGCGTCGCGCGGCAGCTGCACCAGGAGGCTGCCCAGCCCGCCCAGGCCCGGCAGCACCAGGACGTCGTCGCCCGTCGTGACCGGCGTCTTTTCCAGCAGGGCCAGCGCCGTGCTGCCGTCGTCCAGGACCGCCAAGGCCTCCGGCAGCCCCAGGCCGTCCGGGACGCGGAAGGCGAACCCGGTGTCGGCGATCGCCGTGTCCGCGTAGCCGCCGTCCACCGCCCGGGTGACGACTCGCTCGCCCAGCCAGTCCGCGGCCACTCCCGGTCCGATCGCGGTGACCGTGCCCGCGACGGCTCCACCCGGCACGTACGGCGGCGTCACCGCGAACCCCGGCGGGGCGTCGCCGCGCCGGATGAGCGTGTCTAGCCAGCCCACGCCGGCGTACGCGACGTCGACGCGCAGGTGCCCCTCGGCGGGCTCGGGCGTGGGTAGCGTGACGGGGGTCAGGACCTCGGGTCCGCCGAACCGGGTGGCCATGATCGCTTCCATGTCCCGAGTGTCGAACTTCAAGGACGCTCGAAGTCAAGGTGAAAGGAACACGCGTGACGACTTCCGTCGGGCTGCTGCACCCCGGGGCGATGGGCGCCGCGGTCGGCAAGCTCCTCGTGGACCAAGGCGTCCCCACTCGCTGGCTCCCGGCCGGGCGCGGCCCGGCCACCCGGCGGCGGGCCGCGGAAGCCGGCCTCACCGAGGCCGCCGACCTGGCCGGCTGCGACGTCGTGCTGAGCATCTGCCCGCCCGCCTCCGCGGTCGACGTCGCCCGCGAGGTCGCCGCGAGCGGGTTCACGGGCGTCTACCTCGACGCGAACGCCATCAGCCCCGGCCACGCGCAGGAGATCGAGCAGCTGTTCGACGGCCGGGCGTCCGTGGTCGACGGCGGGATCGTCGGGTCGCCGCCGCGGCACGACGGCTCGACGCGCCTCTACTTGTCCGGCAAGGACGCCGGACTCGTCGAAAGCCTCTTCGCCGGGACATTCCTGACGCCGATCGTGCTCGACGGCCCGGTCGGGCGGGCTTCGGCGCTCAAGCTCGCGTTCGCCTCGTACAACAAGCTCACCTACGCGCTCGCGGCGCAGGCCCACGCCCTCGCGGCCCACCACGGCGTCGGCGACGTCTTCCGGGAGCTGGCCGGCGTGGTCCGGCGGGACACCCCGCTCGGCGCGGCGGGTGCCCTCGAATCGGCGGGGCAGCGGGCCTGGCGGTGGGAGGGCGAGATGGCCGAGATCGCCGCCGCCTGCACCGAAGCCGGGCTCTCCCCGGCGCTGCTCACCGCCGCGCAGGAGCTGTTCGGCCGCTGGCGCGAGCACCGCGACGACGAAGGGGTGACGGCCGGCGAGCTGCTCGCCGCGCTGACCGTCACCCCCGACGTCACCCAGCCGGGGTGACGTCGATCAGCACCTTCCCGGTGGCGCCCTCTTCCGACGCGATGTGCGCCTTCGCCGTGTCGGCCAGCGCGAACCGGTGGACCGGCACGCCGCGGTCCTCGCCGAGGCGGAGCGCGCCGTCGGCGAAGGCCGCGTTGACGTCCTCGGCGCCGGCCCGCAGCTTGTCCGCCCCGACCGTGTAGAGCACCAGGAACTGGTAGCGCGTGTTCAGCCACAGGTTCGCGCCGAACTCCAGGCTGATCGTGCCGGTGCCGCGGTCGTCGCCGTAGGCCGCGACCGTGCCGCGGGTGCGCAGGACCTGCGCGTGCAGCGGGGCGTTGACGCCCAGAGCGACCTCGACGACCAGGTCGACGCCGTCGGGCGCGATCTCGCGGATCTTGGCGGCGAGCTCCGGATCGGGGTAGCGCAGCACGTGCTGGGCGCCGGCCGCGCTGGCCAGGGCGGCTTTCGCGTCGCTGCTGACCGTCGCGATCACCGTCGCGCCGGCCCAGCGGCCGAGCTGGATCGTGGCGTTGCCGACCGCGCCGGCGCCGCCGCTGACCAGCACCGTCCGGCCGGCGAGGGAGCCGGGGGACAGGCGGGCCGGCCCGTCCTCGGCGACCGTGAGCGCGCGGTGGGCGGTCAGCGCCGGGACGCCGAAGCCGGCGCCCTCGTCGAAGCCGGCGCCGTCGGGCAGCACGGCGAGCTTTTCGGCGGGCAGGACGGTGTACTCCTGGGCGGTGCCGGACTCCGGCGCGTGGGTCCCCGCGAGGAGCGTCCACACGCGATCGCCGGGGGCGAAGCCGGTGACGTCCGGGCCGACCGCGTCGACGACGCCGGCGCCGTCCTGGTTGGGGACGGTGTCGGGTACTTCGGTCCCGGCTTCGGCGCCACGGCCTTGCCGCGCCTTCCAGTCGGTCGGGTTGACGGCGGACACCACGAGCCGGACGCGGACCTCGCCGGGCCCGGGCGCCACGACGTCCCGCTCGGACAGCGTCAGCTCTTCGGGCCCGCCGTGGCGGCGGTAGACGACAGCTTTCATGACCCGTGCAATCCCGCCGGGCCCCCGGGTTATTCCCGGGCCGCCGGAATTGGATGACGTGCGGAAATGCCCGGCGTTTCCGGGCCGGACCGGAAATGGCGGGTAAACGCGCGCGGTATGGGTGATCCCCCGGCCGGGCGATTTTCCGGTTTGCCCGAGCGAAATCGGCCGGCGCCCCGGAAACTGGGCGCGTGGGAGAGGAATTGCGCACATCGCGCGAACAGCGGTCGAAGCGTGACGAAGGTGAGCCGACGCCCATCTTCGACGCCGTGGCCAGCGCGGCCCGCGCGGGCTCGGCGGACAAGGCGAATACCGGGAATCCGGCGGGCGAGGGCAAAGCGGGGCGGTGACCGGCGGGAACCGCCCGCTCGTGAATCGGTTCCGGCGGCCTTGGCGGGGTGGGGAGGGGGCCGATGCGTGCCTGGCGCGGCCTGGCGGTGACGTACGCGGTGGTCGCGGCGGCGCAGGCCTACCTCGCCGTGACGACCGGGGTCGCCTGGGCGGTGGCGCTCGCCGCCGTCTTCCTGCTGGTAGCGGTGGCGTGCGGCCTCGCGGCGTGGCGGCCGCGCGGCGGGCCCCGCGGAACCTGAGGCAGATTGTTCAACGTCCGCGCGGAAGCTGTAGCATCTTGGCTGCACGTGCATCTGCGGATGAGGAGTAGGACGTTGGCCGGGGTCGTGAACAGCATGATCGCCGCGGAGTACGCGGCCGGGGCCTCGATCTCGGAGCTGGCCGAGCGCTGGGGCATCGACCCGCGCCAGGTGGTCGAGCGGATCTCCGCGGCCGACCGGTCCTGACCGCGGTCGCCCAGCACGACGGGGCGGCAACCGCCGACCGGCCCTGACCCGCCGGACGCCGTCACCTCGGTGACGCCCCGCCCGGCGAGCCCGCGTTCAGATGGCGCGTTCGCCCTTGCCCAGCACCACGATGCCGCCTTCGCTCACGTGGTAGTGCCCGCGGTCGCGAGCCAGGTCCACGCCGATGTGCGCGCCCGGCGGGACCACGACGTTCTTGTCCAGGATCGCCCGCCGCACCACCGCGCCGCGCCCGACCCGGGCGCCGTCGAGCAGCACCGAGCCCTGGACCACCGCGCCTTGTTCCACGAGGACGTCAGGGGAGAGCACCGAGTCGACGACCTGCGCGCCGGAGATGATGCAGCCGGGGCTCACGATCGATTGGTTCGCCGAGCCGCCTTCGACGAACTTCGCCGCCGCGCGCTGGCCGGGGTGGGCCAGGATCGGCCACTTGCGGTTGTAGAGGTTGAAGATCGGGTGCGTGGAGATCAGGTCGGTGTGCGCGTCGTAGTAGCTGTCGATCGTCCCGACGTCGCGCCAGTAGCCGTGGTCGCGCTCGGTCTCACCCGGCACGACGTTGCCGCTGAAGTCGTAGACCGCCGCCTCGCCGGACTTCACCAGGGCCGGGATGATGTCGCGGCCCATGTCGTGGTGCGACGCGGCGTTCTCGGCGTCGGCGTGCAGCGCTTCCAGCATCACCTTCGTCGTGAAGATGTAGTTGCCCATCGACACGTACGACTCGTCGGGGGAGCCGGGCAGGCCCGGCGGGTCGGCCGGCTTCTCCAGGAACGCGTCGATCATCAGGCCGTCGGTGGTGCGGATGACGCCGAACGAGCTCGCCTCGGCGCGCGGCACCCGGATCCCGGCGACGGTGACGCCGGCGCCCGAGGAGATGTGGGTCTCCAGCATCTGCCGGGGGTCCATCCGGTAGATGTTGTCCGCGCCGAACACCGCGATGTACTCGGGGTCCTCGTCGTAGACCAGGTTGAGGCTCTGGTGGATGGCGTCGGCGCTGCCCTGGTACCAGCGCGGGCCCAGCCGCTGCTGCGCCGGCACCGGCGTGACGTACTCGCCGGTGAGCGCCGAGAGCCGCCACGTCGTCGAGATGTGCCGGTCGAGCGAGTGCGACTTGTACTGCGTGAGCACGCACAGCCGCCGGATCCCGCCGTGCACCAGGTTCGACAGCACGAAGTCGACCAGCCGGTGCACACCCCCGAAGGGCACGGCGGGTTTGGCGCGGTCGGCGGTGAGCGGCATCAGGCGCTTGCCCTCGCCGCCCGCGAGCACGATGCCCAGAACGTCGGCTCCACTGTTCACGAGGACCTCCCGCACGCTTCGTAGAGGGCGACCGTCTGCTCGGCGATCGCCTTCCAGCCGAACTCGCCGACCGCGCGCTCGCGGCCGGCGGTACCCATCGCGGCGGCCCGGTCCGGGTCGCCCACCAGCTCGTTGAGCGCCGCGCCCAGCCGCGCCTCGTACCCGGCGGTGTCCGCCTCGTCGTAGTGGACCAGCAGGCCGGTCCGGCCGTCGTCGACGACCTCCGGGATCCCGCCGACGTCGCTGGCGACCACGGCCGTGCCGCACGCCGCCGCCTCCAGGTTCACGATGCCGAGCGGCTCGTAGACCGACGGGCAGGCGAACACCGCGGCGTGGGTGAGCAGCTGCACGACCTCGGGCCGCGGCAGCATGTCCGGGATCCAGCGGACGCCGGTGCGGGTCTTCTCCAGGTCGGCGACCAGGCCGCGGAACTCGGCGTCCAGCTCGGGGGTGTCCGCGCCGCCCGCGCACAGCACCAGCTGCGTGTCCGGGTCGAGCGCGGCCCCGGCCCGGACCAGGTGCGGGACGCCCTTCTGCCGGGTGATCCGGCCGACGAACAGCACGTACGGCCGGTCGGGGTCGACGCCGTGCTTCGCGAGGACGTCGGTGCCGGGGTCGGGCCGGTAGAGCGTGGTGTCGATGCCGTTGTGGATCACGTGGACGCGCTCGGGCGGCACGGCCGGGTACGCGCTGAGCACGTCCTGGCGCATGCCGCCGCTGACCGCGACGATCGCGTCGGCCGACTCGTAGGCCTCGCGTTCGATCCAGGACGAGACGCGGTAGCCGCCGCCGAGCTGCTCGGCCTTCCACGGCCGCAGCGGCTCCAGCGAGTGCGCCGTGACGACGTGGGGGATGCCGTAGGTCATCTTGGCCAGGTGGCCGGCGAGGTTCGCGTACCAGGTGTGGCTGTGCGCGAGGTCGTGGCCGTCGAGGGCGTTCGCCATCGAGACGGCGATGTCCATGGTCGTGAACGCCGGCTGGCGGTAGCCGTGCGGGTCGGTGTGCCCGGTGGCGTCCGGGCGGTCCGGGCCCCAGCAGTGCACGTCGAGGTCGACGAGCGACCGCAACTCCCGGGCGAGGAACTCCACGTGAACCCCGGCTCCGCCGTAGACCTCCGGCGGGTACTCCCGGGTGAGCAGGCCGACCTTCATGAGGAGAACCCTATGGCCTCACCACCCCGCGGCGCAGTCTGGCGTCCCGGCGAATCTCCAGGAGTTTCCGGTGACCGATGCGGTAGGGGCGCTCAGAGGTCGTAGAGCCGGGTCCAGTTCTCCCGCGACGTCAGCTCGGGCATCGCGCCTTGGTACCGCGCCTGCGTGGCCGCCCCCTCCCTGCGCAGCCGCTGGATCACCTTGACGCCGCGTTTGGCCAGGTCGAAGGTCTTGGCACGGTCGTAGGAGCGGACGCGGACGCCGTCCTGGTTCGCGTCGGTGACGACCACGGTCGAGAACAGCGACGTGTGCCACCAGTGGGCCTCGTCGGCCGGCACGGCGCCCAGTCCGAAGCGGTGCCGGCCACGGGTCTGGTCGAGCAGGCGCTTGAGCAAGATCACGACGGTCCGGCTCGGCGGCGGCGCGCTGTTGATGATGCCGATGTCGTTGGACGCGATCCCGGGGACGTCGGTGGCCTTGTGGCGCTTGGTCTCCGGGTACTGGTCGCGGATCCGGCGGATCTCCTTCATCGCCTCCACGCCACCGTCGCGCAGGACCTCAGGGCCTTCGAGGAAGTCCTCCACGGCCTTGATCAGCGTCGCGGACAGCCCGTACTGCATCCCGAGCAGGTACCGCACGAGCTGGGCGAGCAGGACGCGGGAGAGGAGGTTGAGGTTGAACGGGGAGTGCAGGGCGGCGGTGATGATGGAGTTGCGCAGGTTGAAGTAGCGGTGCCACTCGTCCCAGTCTTTCATGTGGAAGTCCGCGTGCCACACCCCCGCACCCGGCAACGTCACCGTCGGGAAGCCGTGCGCCCGGGCGCGGTAGGAGTACTCCGCGTCGTCCCACTGGAAGAAGAACGGCATCGGATACCCGGTGGCCTGCACCACCTCATACGGGATCAGGCAGGACCACCAGCCGTTGTAGCCGGCGTCGAGACGGCGTTCCTGCCGGTTCGGCTTCAACGTCTCCTCGTCCACCCCGAGCAGGTCCGCGGTAGTCAGCGAATGCTCGACCGGCTGACCGGGTTCGAGGGTGTTCAACCGGGCGTATTCGGCGCCGACGTGGAGCTGGTTGGGGTGGAACAGGTTCAGCATCTGCCCGCCGACGATGATCGGGTTGGCGGCGCGGTTGGAGAACGCCGTCATCCGGATCACCAGGTCCGGCTCCAGCAGCACGTCGTCGTCCATGAACAGGACGTTGGCGTGGGCGGTGGCGGTGTGCCCGGCGACCTCGTACAGGCCGCGGGTGAACCCGCCGGCGCCACCGAGGTTGGGTTGCTTGATGTAGTGCAGCTTGTCCCCGAGGTCCTTCACGACCTGGTCGAACCCGTCACGGGACTCGACCAGGTCGGTGCCCTGGTCGGCCACGTAGATCGCGTCGAGGGTGTCGAGGGAGGAGACGTCGGCGGCCAATGCTTGCAGGTTCTTCAGGCAGTCATCGGCGCGGTTCATGGTGCAGATGGTGACCGCGGTCGGGCGGATCGTCTCGGGCGCTTCGACGGTCCAGCGGACCTGCTCCACCCGCAGGGTCTGGCCACCTTCGGTTTCCAGGTCGAGCCAGAGCGCGCCACCGTCGTAGAACTTGTCCAGCTTCCCGGTCAGCGCGACCTTGTGCTGCTTGACGTCGGTGACCTGCTCGGCCTCGATGACCCGCGGCTCACCCTCGACGTCAGAAGCACCCATCGACAGCAGCCCGGTGCCGGTGACGACCGCCTCGACCGACACCTCGGTCACGGTCGTCCAGCGCTGCCAGTAGGACGCCGGGAACCGCCCGAAGTACGTGTTACCGGACACCTTCGTGCCCGGGTCCAGCCGGATCGAGCCGCGGTCCCGGATCGCCGAGCCGGTGTGAACCTCGGCGTAGAGGTCTTTGCTGACGATCGGCGCCGGGCCCGCGTACAGGCCGCGCTGCGCGGTGAGGTCGGTCATCTGTTTCAAGCTCCGCTTCCGTTGCCCCGGACGAGATACAGCTGCTGGGTGCCGGCCCACGGCGACGACAGTGTCCAGTGGGCCAGCGCACCGGGCGGCGGATCACCGCGCACCAGGGCGTAGTCGGTGACGATCGGCCGGTCGCCGTGGTCGAAGTACCGGAAGTTGACGTCGACCAGCGCGCGGCCGAGCGCGCCGAGGTCGGCCTTCCGCGCGGTGATGGCCGGCCCGACGGCGCCGCGGTCGTCGAAGAGGTCGACGACCGCGCAGCCGCAGCTGTAGGCGAGCACGCCGATCTCCCCGCCGCTGCGGACCGTGCCGCCGCCGACCAGCCGGCCCAGCTCCGGGCCGATCCGCTCGTAGTCCGCCGTCGAGTCGTGGTTGGACATCAGCGGCGCGAACCGCCGCGGCAGGCCGTCCGAGACGTAGAAGCCGACGCTCAGGACCAGCACCCCGGTGACGGCGACCGCGCCGGCCACCCGGGCGGGCACGCGCACGCAGGCCGCCGCGGCGGCGGCCAGGAAAAGCGTCACCGTGACCAGGCTCGGCCCGTAGTACCAGTGGTAGGGCGGCACGTGCAGCCGCGTGTAGGCGAGGTAGTGCGCGAGCCCGGCGGGCACCAGCGGCGCGAACGGCAGCACCTTCGTCCACAGTGGACCGCGACGGGCGGAACCCGCCAGCCAGAGCACGAAGGCGCCCAGCGCGAGGGCGGCGGGCAGGAACGACAACGCCGTCGCCCACGGGAAGACCCGGGCGTACAGGCCCACGCCGTTGCCGAAGTCCCAGGTGCCCCAGGACTTCTGCAGCGTCTTGATGATCACCGTGTCCGGCACGGCCGACCCGAGCACCACCCAGCTGAAGGCGAACCAGGGGAGCGCGACGGCCGCCGCGGCGAGCACCGTCTGCCAGGCCTTTTCCCAGAACCGGCGGCGCAGCAGGAAGAGCACCAATGCGACCACGACCAGGTCGAGCCGGACCAGCGCGACCAGGCCGGTGAGCACGCCGAACGCGACCGGCCGCCGTTCACCTGCGCAGACCAGCAGCCAGGCGATCCCGGCCGCGCCGAGCTCGACCTCCAGCCCGATCGACGACAGCAGCAGCGGGTTCACCGTGAGCAGCGCGACGGCGGCCGGGGCGAACCAGGCCGGCAGGCCCGCCCGCGTCCCGCTCCGGCGCAGCGCGAGCACCAGCGCTACCTGGCAGAGCACGAACAGCACGCCGCAGGCGAGCACGGCGTCCCGCAGCACGAACGTCAGCACCGCGAGCAGCAGGACGTTCAGCGGTGACGTCGCGGTGTTCGACGTCTCGGCCGTGATCAGGCCCCAGTGCCCGTGGAAGGCGACGTTGCGGGCGTAGGACAGGGTGATGAACGTGTCGTCGATCAGGTGCGGGCGCACGGCGGCGAACACCAGCGCCGACCCCGCGGCGACCGCCACGGGCAGCACCCAGCGTCGTGGCGTGCGGGGCCGCGGTTCGGGAGCCGTGTCCACAACGGGCTCCCGATGGGCGACGCTCACGGCTCGCGGGTGAGGACGAAGTGCCCGACGCCCTTGGCGGCCGAGTACACCTGCCAGCTGTCCGGCCCGGTCGCCGGGCCCGAGGCGTACTGCAGCCGGTAGTCCGGCTTGCGCGCCCCGGCCGAGCGGTCCAGCCAGTGGTAGTTGACCCGCAGGGCCAGGCTCATCACCGGGCTCGCGTTCGCGATCCGTTGCTGGACCAGCGAAACGGCCTCACCGCGGTCGGAGAAGACGTCGAGGATGGCGCACTGGCAGTAGTAGGCCAGGGTGCCGATCTCGCCGGGACTGGCGACGCTCGCCCCGTCGAGCCGCTTGCCGAGCTCGGTGCCGACCCGCGCGTAGTCGTCCGCGCTGGCCCAGTTCCCGAACACCACCGGCGACTTCCAGGGCAGGCCCTGCGCGGCGTCGACCGCGGCCCCGCTGAGCACCAGCAAGCCGGTCAGACCCAGCGCGAGCAGCGGGGGACCGGTCCGCAGGGCGGGGCGCTCGCGCGTCTGGGCGTACCACGCGCCGAACGCGGCCACCGCGAACGCGCTCGTCGCGGTCACCGGCGCCACGTAGTACCAGTGGAACGGGCCCACTCCGAGGTAGGAATAGGCGATGTAGTAAAGGATCCCGCCCGCGGCCAGCGCGGCGAGCGGGCCCAGCGGCGGGAAGTCGGGCCAGCGGACGGCGAAGCGCGCCGCGGCCCAGCCGGCGAGCGCGACCACGCCGACCAGCGCCGGGAGGAACGACACGAGCACGGTGACCGGCCAGCCGAGGTAGTACATCATCGGCCCGGTGCTGTAGCTCCACGGCGCGAACAGCCCCGCCTGCGACTGCTTGATCACCAGGGTGTCGGGCACGAACGAGCCGAACACGATCCAGCTGACCAGGAACCACGGCGCCGTCGTCAGGACCGCGAACCCCGCCGCGGGCAGCAGCCGCCGCCGGATCGCGGGGGTGCCCAGGGCGATCACCACGACGAACACGACGAGGTCGAGCCGGGTCAGGACGGCGAGTCCGCCGGCGACGCCGAACCAGACCGCCCGGCCTTCCAGCGCGAGCGCCGTCAGCACCAGCAGCACGGCGGGGATGAGCAGGACTTCCAAGCCGATCGCGGACAACACGAACGGGTTCAGCAGCACCAGCGTGATGCCGAGCACACCGGCCGCCGTCGGCAGCGACAGCACCCGGCCGATCCGCTGCCACGCCCAGCCGAGCGCGCCACCGCACACCACGGTCAGGGTGCCCAGCGCCACCACCGGGTGCGAACCGCCCGCGATGCGCGTCACCAGCGTCAAGGCGCCGAGGAGCAGCACGTTCAGCGGGGACGTCGCGGAGTTCGCCGGCGAGCCGGGGATGATGCCCCATTCGCCGTGTTCCGCGAGGTTCTTCGCATAGGCGAGGGTGATGTAGCTGTCGTCGGTCAAGCTGCCTCGCACCACGAGGAAGACCAGCGCGCCCAGCACCGCCCCGAAAACGGGCAGCACCCAGCCCCGCGACACTCTCGTTTTCTCGTTTTCTACCGCAAGCACCCGTTCACCTCGCGGAGCCACCACCGGCGCGGGGCCCGCCATTTGCCCGATCGACATGCCCCGGGGACCGTAATGACCCTTCATTACGAGAGTGCTACGCCCTTGTTAGGTCCACGGGCCCGCGAGGTACTTCACCCGATGGTGACACGCTCGCCGTGAGCCCGCAGTGTGAAAGATCGGTCCATTGTGGAGTTACGCCTGCCGGGTCACCGGGTGCGGCGGCGGACGGTCACGAGCACCAGCGCGGTACCCCCGGTGACCAGCAGGGCGCCGAGGCCGAGCAGCGGGCCGGCGTCGGCGCCGGTGTCCGGCAGGCTGCCGGAACCGCCGCCGGTGACCGGCACCGGAACCGGGGTGGTGTCGGACGTCGTGGTGTCGGTGGGACTCGTCGACGTGTCGCCGGTGGTGCTCGCCGGCACGGTGGACGTGCTCGTGGCCGTGGTGGTCGTCGACGTCGGCCCGGTGGTGCTCGTGTCCGTCGTCGGGGCCGTGCTGGTGGTGGTCGGCTCGGACGTGCTCGTGGTCGGTTCCGTCGTGGTGGTCGTCGGCCCCGTCGTGGTGGGCTCGCCGGTGGTGGGTTCGGTGGTGCTGGTCGTCGGTTGTGTCGTGGTGGGAGCCGTGGTCGTGGTGGGCTCGCCGGTGGTCGTCGTGGCCGGGCCGGTGGTCGGGGTCGTCGAAGTCGTCGATGTGGTCGTGGTGGTGCTGGTGCCCGGTGTGGTGGGCGTCGTCGGCGCGGTGGTCGTCGGCTCGGGTTTCGTGCACGACGGCAGGTCGCCGGTGAACGGGTACGCGTGGAACTCCTGGCCGCTGCCGGGGCCGCCGCTCGAGCCGTGGACGAGGTTGCCCGTGGTGAAGAACCGGCCGTTGCTGCCCGGGAGGGTCATCGTCGTGGTGCCGTCGGGGTTGCCGGCCAGCACGCTGCCCTGGAACTGGCCGCTGCCGGTCAGGGTGACCGTCGTCGCGTCGGGGATGTTCCACAGCAACCGCGACCGGAGCTTGTTGAGCGGGTCGTTGTCGTCGAGGGTGCCGCTGTAGGTGTTGATCGTGCGCGGGCCGCCGGTGAGGTTGACCAGCACCGTGGCGCCGGCCGGGATGCCCTCGAACGTGATGCCCTGCGTGGTGCCGCCCGGCCCGGCGATGTCGGCGGTGACGTTGAAGACCTGCAGCGCGGATTTGCCGTCGCCGGTGAAGAGCGTCTGGTAGCCCTGGTTGACCACGGTCCCGGTGGCGGTCCGCGGCGCGCCGTCGACGCGGGCGTAGCACCGGCTCGCGGCCGTCAGGTCTTCGCGCAGGCCCGCGTACGGCTTCATCGCGGCCGGATCGTGGACGAGGGTGCCGATCACGGTGCCGCTCGCCGATCCGGCGTGGCGCACCACGCCGCCGCCCGAGTCGCCGACCGCGTCGAGCCGCTGGGTGTCGGCGACGGTGAGATCGCCGCCCACGGTGAGGAAGTCGGCGCCGTCCGGTGGCGGCACGCGTGAGCCGACCCCGGCCACGCCGACGTTGTAGATCGAGGAGCCCGACGTCTTGCGCAGCGTGAAGTCACCGCCGACGACCACCCGGCCCTCGGCCTCGGCCGCGCTGCCGGTGACGCGCATGGTGCCGCCGACGAAGACGTTGACGCCGTTGTCGCGCCCGGCGAACGAGCCGTTGCCGACCGGGGGAAAGGTGCCGGGGCAGGTGCCCGGCACGCACGGGCCGAGGCCGCCGGGCAGCGGGTCGGCGTGCGCGGACCACGGCGCCGGAAGGGCGAGCAGCACGAGCCCGCAGGCCGCCAGCGCCGCCAGAGCGGCATGGGTCACGCGCACGGGGTCCCCTCCCAGTCCAGCTTCGGTCCATTGTGGACGCTTCGACCGGACGATAACCGCCTGACCCGCGCCGATCCGCCCATCGAGCGGTTATCCACCCATTGGGGGTCACCCACGCGTGACAGGCTGTGCCCGGCGTCACAGGCTCGGGTTGAGCAGACTCGGAACAACTAAGTTGAGTCGGTAGTTGTCAACTTTGCGAGGGCGCGGCCACCACCGCCCCGACCACGAACCCCTGGTGGGAAGGAGATCCGAAATGGTGCTGCGTACCGATCCGTTCCGCGACTTCGACCGGCTGAGCCGGCAGTTCTTCGGCGCCACCGGCACGGCGAGCCGTCCGGCGAGCGTGCCGATGGACGCGTACCGCGACGGCGACGACTTCGTCGTCCAGTTCGACCTGCCCGGCGTCACGCCCGGCTCGATCGACCTCGACGTCGAGCGCAACGTCCTGACCGTGCGCGCCGAGCGGCCCGCCAACCCGGCCGAAGGCGCTCGGTACCAGGTCAGCGAGCGCCCGCGCGGGGTGTTCACCCGCCGCCTGCTGCTCGGCGACACCCTCGACACCGACCGCGTCGAAGCGGACTACGACGCCGGCGTGCTGACCGTCCGGATCCCGGTGGCGCAGCGGGCCCAGTCCCGCCGCATCACCGTCGGTTCCGGCGCGGCCAAGGAGGAAGTCACCGCCTGACCACCCCGCGAAAGCCGGCCCCGGAACCTCCCGGGGCCGGCTTTCGCGCGTTCGGCGAATGACCTCTGAATGACCACAGTGGACGGCGTTACCCTGGTCCGGTGAACGCACCGCGGATCCTGGTCGTCGAGGACGCCGAGGCGATCCGCGTCGCCGTCGAGACGGCGCTGAGCACCGCCGGGTTCGACGTCCGGGCGCTGCCCGACGGCGCCGGGCTCGAAGCGGAACTGTCGCGCGCCCGGCCGGATCTCGTGGTGCTGGACGTGATGCTGCCGGGCCGTGACGGGTTCGAACTGCTGCGGGTGATCCGCCGGCTGTCGGCCGCGGGGGTCGTGATGCTGACCGCGCGCGACGGCGTCGAGGACCGGCTGCGCGGGCTCGGCGAGGGTGCCGACGACTACGTGGTGAAGCCGTTCGTGCTGGCCGAGCTGGTCGCGCGGGTGACGGCCGTGCTGCGCCGGACCGGACGCGCGCCGGCGGCGGTGGAGATCGGCGAGCTGGTGGTCGACGTCGAGGGCGGCCGCGTCCGGTACGGCGCGGCCGAGGTCGAGCTGACCTCGACCGAGTGGAAGCTGCTGGTCTACTTCGCGCGGCACCGCGAGCGGGTCGTGGGCAAGACGCAGATCCTGACCGCGGTGTGGGGCTACGGCGACTACGCGGCGAACCTGGTCGAGGTCAACGTGAGCACGTTGCGCCGCAAGCTGGAGGCGCACGGCCCGCGGGTGCTGCACACCGTGCGCGGCCAGGGGTACGTCCTGCGCGGCGAGCCGTGACCGGGCTGCGGACGGCGTCGCTGCGCCGCCGGGTCACCGTCACGGTGCTGGTGGTGCTCGCGGTGGTGCTGATCGCGGTCGGGTTCGTCGTCGACACGGTGTTCCGCGCCCAGGCCGAGAAGGACGTCAACGGCCTGCTCACCGCCCGCGTGCAGCTGGCCCAGCAGCTGGCGAAGCAGAACGCGGCGCCGCAGAACCTGGTGCGGCGCATGGAAACCCGGGGCGTGCAGGCGTCGCTGGCGCTGCCGGACGGCACGTTCCTCGGCGCGGCCGACCTGCCGCCGGCCGACCGGATCCGCCAGGTCCGCGCGACCCTGTCCGGCCCGCCCCGGATCAACGGCGCGAAGCTGACGCTGACCGCGGACGAGACCCTCGTGGCGGCCGCGGAACAGAGCCTGCGGTGGGTGCTGCTCGGCACCGGGCTCGCCGCGCTGCTCGTCGCCGCGGTCGCCCTGCTGCTGGCGGTCCGGTTCGCGCTCGCCCCGCTGGACGCGATGACCCGGCTGGCCCGCTCGATCGTCGCCGGCCGCCGCGGCGACCGCCTCGCGCCGGAGCGGGCGACGACGGAGCTGGGCCGCGCGGCGGCCGCGTTCGACTCGGCACTCGACGCCCTCGAAGGCGCGGAACGGGCGGCGCGGGCGTCGGAGGCGCGCACCCGGCGGTTCGTCGCGGACGCCGCCCACGAGCTGCGGACGCCGTTGGCCGGCGTGCAGGCGGCGGCCGAGGCGCTGCTGCAGCTGCCACCGGACGCCGACCCGGCCCGGCTGCAGCTGCTGGTGGTCCGCGAGTCGCAGCGGGCCGGGAAGCTCGTCGCGGACCTCCTGGACCTGGCCCGGCTCGACGCGGGCGCGGACCTCGAACGCGCCCCGGTGGCGCTGCTCGCGCTGGCCCGGGCCCAGGCCGACCGCCTGGAGCTGACGGCGCCCGAGGTGACGGTGACGGTGACCGGCCCGGACGCGCGCGTGCTCGGCGACAGCGCCCGGCTCACGCAGATCCTGGCCAACCTCGCGGACAACGCGGTCCGCGCGATGGCCGGGCCCGGCACGCTGACCCTCGAGGTCGCCCCGGACGGGGTCACGGTGACCGACACCGGCCCAGGCGTCCCGGGCGCCGACCGCGAGCGGATCTTCGACCGCCTGGTGCGGTTGGACGAGGCCCGCGGCCCGGGTGGCTCGGGCCTCGGGCTGCCGATCGCGCGCGGCTTCGCCCGGGCCCACGGCGGCGACCTGTGGTGCGAGGCGGCGCCGGACGGGGGAGCGCGGTTCCGGCTCGCCGGACTGCCGCCCGCGTGAGGCGTCCGGGCGGGTCCGCACGCCGGTGAAGGCCGGGCCGGAGATGCCGGCGAATCCAGCCTCCGTGCTGTGCCGCAGCGGTCGTGAGTGTTTAGGAGGGTTCTAACCCTCCTAAACACTCACGACAAGCCGCGGCAGACCGCTCACCGGCGCCCCGCCACGAATTCGCCACGGCATCGCCGGGTGGCCGAAACTTCCGTCGTCGAACGCCGCGGCCCCTGCCGCCCGCCTGAGTCCTAGGCGAACAAGCCCGTCAGCCGGCCGCTGTGGCCCGGCAGGACCGGGCCCGCGTCGGTGCCCAGGACGTCCTCCACCATCGTCGCGTAGACGTCGCGGAAGTCCGTGGTGAGCTTGAGGTCGCCGTCGTCGAGGTCGGTCAGGCTCGGCTCGGCGCCGTGGAAGCCGCCGTGGACGTTCGCGCCCAGCACGAACATCGGGCCCGCCGTGCCGTGGTCGGTGCCCTGGCTCGCGTTGGCGATCACCCGCCGGCCGAACTCCGAGTAGACCATCACCACCGCCTGCTTGCCGCGGTCGGTCTTCGCGAGGCGCTGCACGAACGGCGTCAGCGCGCCGTCCAGTTCGGTGAGCAGCCGCTGCTGGGTGCCGCGCTCGTCGGCGTGCGTGTCGAAGCCGCCCAGCGACACCGAATACGCCCGCGACGGCACGCCCGCCTCGATCAGCCCGGCTACGACGTCGAGCTGTGCGGCCAGTTCTCCCTTGCGCGGCTCGGTTTTCCCCTTGTCCTTTGTGGACGCGTGCGGCCCGAGCGTCGCCACCGCGCGGTGCAGGTCACCGACCGACCGGGCCGCGCGGGCCTGCCAGTAGCCCTCGCCGGACTGGGCCGCGCCGAGGCCCTGGAACGCCGTCCCGAGCGCGCCCTTCGGCAGGGTGAGCCCGCCGACCGGCAGCGACGCGGCCGCCGTGCGGGCGCCGGCCAGCAACGGCGGCAGCACCGGGTCGACCGACACCGCGCGCAGCGGGTCGTCGCCGGTCGCGTCGAGCCAGCGGCCGAGCCAGCCGGTCGGCACCGACGTCTCCGGCGACGCCGTCTGCCAGATCGCCATCGACCGGAAGTGGCTGTGGTCCGGTTTCGGGTAGCCCACCCCGCGCAGGATCGCCAGCTGCCCGCTGTCCCAGAGGCTCTTGAACCCCTTCAGCCCCGGGTTGAGGCCGAGCCCCTCGCCGACGTCGAGCACCTCTTCCGGTTTGTAGGCCAGCTCGGACCGGGCGTTCTGGTACGCGCTGTCGCCCGCCGGGACGACGGTGTTGAGGCCGTCGTTGCCGCCGTAGAGGGTCACCACCACGAGCACGCCCGCGTCCGGGTCCAGCGGGTTGTCCTGCGCGGCCGACATCAGCCGCGGCCAGTCGACCTGGGTCGCGCCGGCGGCGAGCGCCGCGGCGGCCGTCACCCCGGTCGCGGTGAGGAACCGGCGTCGGTTGACCTGCACGATCGTCACCCACTCACTACGTATTCGGGAGCGCAGGCGGCCACGGTGGCCAGCTGCCGGACGTCCCCGGCGACCCCGGCCAGCGCGGCCCGCGTCCGGTCCGACCACGCGTCGACGCCGAGCAGCTCGCCGATCGCCGCGGCCTTGTCCGACGCCTTGGCGACGACGCCGAGGTCGGCGTGCGCCGCGACCAGCTGGGCCAGGTGCAGCCGGGCCACCCCCGCGGACGTCGTCAGCCAGGCGCCGCCCGCCGCCCAGCCCCCGACGCTGGGCGGCAGGAACGGCACCTGACCGAGCCCGCGCAGCCCGGCCGGCAGCTGCGCGCGGGTCTTCTCGTCGAGCGAGCCGGGCCGCACGCCGAACGCGCGCAGCAGCCCGGCCAGCCACTCGACCGGCTGCTTGACCAGCGACGTCGCGCTGTCGCGGAACGCCGGTTCGGCCGTGATCGCCCGCAGCAGCGCCCGGATGTCGCGGCGGCTGCCGTAGGCCGCGACCAGCCGGTTCAGCACGTCCGGGGCGGGCGGCGCCGACGACACCAGGCGGAACCAGATCCGCTCGGCGACGAACGGCGCCGACTCCGGCCGGCCCAGCACCAGGTCCACAAAGGACTGGGCGGCGAAGTCGCCGGTGGCGCCGAGGATGTGCTTCTCGCCGTCGTCGTGCCGCTTCGGCACCAGCTTCGCGGTGGTCGTGTCCCGCTGGGCCGTCCAGCCGGTGAGCGCTCGCGCGGCTTCGCGGACGTCGTCCTCGGTGTAGTGGCCGACGCCGAGGGTGAACAGCTCCATGAACTCGCGGGCGAGGTTCTCGTTGGGCTTGCCCGCCTTGTTGCTGTTGCCGTCGAGCCACAGCAGCAGGGCCGGGTCGACGACCATCGCGCGCGCCAGGTCGGTGAAGCTGCCGAGCGCGTGGTCCCGCTGGGCCTGGTTCTGCGCCAGCATCAGCTCCGGGCTGCGGACCTTCTGCTCACTCGTGGCGAAGTGCCCGTGCCAGAACCAGGTCAGCCGCTCCACCGACGCGACGTCGGCGGCGGTCATCCGGTCCAGCCACCAGAGGGTGGCCTGGGCGGCCTGCGCCTGCAGCTGCTTGGTGGCCGCCTGCTTCGCGGCCTTGTCCTGCTTACCGGGCCGTTCGGGCGGCGCACCGGGGGAAGGCATCGGCGTCGCGGCCGCGCCGGCGTCGGGACCGGTGCCCAGCAGCCGGTCGCGCGTCTCGGCGAACCCGCGGTCGAGGTCGCCGGGCCGCGGGCCGAAGCCGAGCCGGTCGTGCAGCCGCCGCACCGCCGCTCGTTCGGAGAGGACCACCATGCCCTCGATCCTGGGGTGCCCGCCCCGGGTGCGGCGACCGTGCGGCCGGTTTCTTCAGCCGATCCACAGGGGCGTCAGGAGACGCGGGTCTGCGGGCACCGGCTGACGGCCGCGCGGGCCGCGTCGAGGTCCGCGTAGAGCGGCAGCAGCGTGTCCAGCCCGAGGATCTCGAGCGGCCGCACGACCGACGCCCGGTCGGCGGTGATGGCGAACGGGACGCGGCAGGCCAGGGCCGCCCGGTGCGCGTCGACGAGCACGCTCAAGATGGTGGAGTCGCAGAAGGTGACGGCGCTCAGGTCCGCGACCACGCCGCGGGCCGCCTCCCGGACGGCCGTTAGCAGCAGCTGGCGCAGCCGGGGCGCGCAGCCGAGATCGAGGTCGCCGGAACCGCGGACGGTCACGAACCCGGCTTCGGTGGTCCGGCCGACGGCGGCCGCGGTGCGATGGTCGTCCATGGGGGTGTCTTCCGTGCTCGGCGATGGGAACCGCTCTCCCCGGACGGGTGGTACCCCGGCGACCGCGAAACCACACAGCGGTCATCCGCGCGGGGGATCGTCCGCTGGTACCGCATCCGTGCGGCAACGATGCCCGACCGTTGCGGGCCGGGTGTAACTTGGCCGGGACGGGACAGCGCCTCCCCGGTTCGCAGCCGGCCGACGCGGGCGGATCACCGGTGCCGGTGGGGACGCGACCGGTCGTCGTCCCGGCTGCGGTGTCCCCGCGCCGGCCGGCGGCGAACCTGCCCGTCGCTATGCTTCCGCCAGCTCACCGGGCGGTGGGTGCCAACAGGACGGTGGATCCGGATGGACGTCGGCGCGATACCCGTCCCGGCCGCGGGTTCGTGGGCGCCGGGCAAGGTCGCCGAGCTGCTCGGCGTGTCGCCCGTGACGCTGCGCAGCTGGAGCGCGCGGTACGGGATCGGGCCCTCGGCCCGCAGCGAGGGCCGGCACCGCCGCTACTCCGACGCCGATGTCCGCCGCCTGCAGCACATGCAGCGGCTGATCGGGCGCGGCATGCCGGTGCGCGAGGCGGCCGCCGCGGCCTTCACCACCGCGCCGCGGCCGCGCGTCCCGGCCACCCGCCGGGTGCGGGAGCTCGCGGAAGCGGCCGAGGACCTGGAGTTCGAGGCCGTCGCCGCGCTGATCGACGAAACGCTGGCCACGCTGGGCGCGGCCGCGGCCTGGACCGACGTCCTGGTCCCGGTGCTGCGGGAGCTGGGCGACCGCTGGCAGCGCGGCGACGTCTGCTTCGCGTCGGAATGGGCCCTCACGACGGAAGCTTCCTTCGCCCTCGAGCGTTTCGGCCGCCGGTTCCCGGAGACGGTGCCGGGCCGCCCGGTGCTGCTGGCGTGCTGCCCGGCCGAACGGCATTCGCTGCCGATGGAGGCGCTGCGGGCGACGCTGGCCGAGTCCGGCGTGCCGGTGCGCTACCTCGGCCAGCTCGTGCCGGCCGAGACGCTCGCCGAGCTCGCCGAGCGCCTCGACCCGGTGCTGGTCGTGCTGTGGTCGATGGCCGCTCCGACCGCCGACGACCGCCTCGTGCTCCGGCTGCGCGACCTCGGCCTCGACGTCATGACGGCGGGACCGGGCTGGGCGCACCTGGGGGAGCGCGGCTTCACGGTGGTGGACGACCTCGGGATGGCGGCCGACGTGGCCGCCGGGCGCATCAGCGCGTCTTGAGCCGCTCCAGCGCAGTGGTCAGCTTCGGGACCACGGCGTCGCCGAGCCCCTCGAACACCCGCTTGAGCAGCGGGCTCGCGAGCTTCGCCAAGCCGTGGAAGACGATCGTCGCGCGGTAGTGGACCGTTGTGCCGTCCGGGCCCGGCGTCAAGGTGAAGTCGTCGGTCGAGGTGGCCGTCTTGTTCTGCCCGACGAAGGTGACGCGGCCCGGCTCGAGCCGGGTCAGCTCGTAGTCGAGCTCGGTCTGCTTGCCGCGGAACTCCGAGACGTTGTGCCACCGCGCGCCGACCGCCACCGGCCCGGCGTCGGTGCGGGTGCACCGGACCGTGCCCGGGTCCCACTCCTCGGTGTGCGCGAAGTCCGCGAGGTAGCCCGCGACCTGGTCGACCGGCGTGCGGACGGTGACGGTGCGTTCGACCTGGACCATGGCGTGCTGCCTCCTCGGGTGAACCCGCGCCGGAGCTTCGGTGCGGAGTCGATGCAACCGTACCGAGCGCGACCCCGTCCGGCAGGACGACGTCACCGCTGAACGGGACGCCGTACGCCATCGCAGACATCGATGTCATTATTCCTAATTTTTGTCTTCCTTGTCTTCTTGACCGTCCCCGCGAGCACGGCGGATGCTCACTGGCAACGTTGTCAGTCACCGGCGCCGACACCCCGCGAGGGCCCGCGCCGTGCGTGACTGCCGCTTCGAGAACGGGAGTTTCCATGGCGGAGGAGTACGGCATCGGGGCCGGCGTCGCACCGGTGGAGGTGGCTTCGGTGTCCCGGCGGAACCTCCTGGCCGTCGGTGGCGGGCTGCTGGCCGGGTTCGGCCTGGCGGCCGTCCTGCCGGGCGGGGTCGCCTCGGCCGCGCCCGCGGCGGTCGACGGCCGGGCCGCCCGGACCGACCTGGCGTTGTTCCGGCCGGTCCAGGTGTCCTCGACCGACTACGCCGCCACCCCGGCCGAGTTCGCCGTCGACGGCCTCGCCCAGGTCGGCGTCCGCGGCTCCGGCTGGCGCGCCACCCCCGGTGACGGTCAGTGGATCGTCGTCGACCTGCAGGGCCAGTGCCGGATCGACGCGGTCGTGCTGACCTTCGAGGCCAAGCCGGGCGACCCGGCCCTCGACCTCGGCGCGTCCCGCACCCACACCGTCGGCGACGAGGTCTTCTCCAGCTACGCGGTGGCCTTCGACCTCGACGTCTCCGGTGACGGCAAGGCCTGGCGCACGGTCCACCACACCGACGCCGGCACCGGCGGCGTCGTGACGATCCCGGTGTCCGCCACGGCCCGCTGGGTGCGGTTCACCGCGGCGAGCCGCTCGACCACGAACCCGCTGGGCCTCAACGGTTTCCAGGTGTTCGGCACCAGCCGCGACCACCGGCCCGCGGTCCGCGGCTGGACCAGCTTCCCGGTGCGCCCGCACGACGACCCGCCCGCGCTCGCCGTCGCGCCCGACGGCACCGTGCCGCTCGAGTCGGGCTGGGTGCTCACGATGGACGACTGGACGCCCACCGGGGACGGCGCCGCGCTGTCCGGCGCGTCGGTCGACACCCGCGGCTGGCTCCCGGCGACCGTGCCCGGCACGGTCCTCGCGTCGCTGGTCGAGCAGGGCCAGCTGCCCGACCCGGTGTCCGGCATGCACAACATGCACGTCCCGGAAGCGCTTTCCCGGCACGCCTGGTGGTACCGCCGCCGGTTCTCGCTCCCGCGTGGCCTCGACACCTCGCCGGGCCGGCACGTGTGGCTGGAACTCGACGGCGTCAACCACGAGGCCGCGATCTGGCTCAACGGCGCGAACATCGGCACGCAGAGCCACCCGTTCGGCCGCGGCGCCTTCGACGTCACCGCGGCGCTACGCCGCTCCGGCGACCAGGCCCTCGCCGTCAAGATCTCGCCGATGCCGCGGCCCGGCAGCCCCGGCGACAAGGGGCCGGCCGGGCAGTCGTTCGTCGACGCCGGCAGCACGATGTTCGACAACTCGCCGACCTACCTCGCGGTGTCCGGCTGGGACTGGATGCCGGCGGTGCGCGACCGCGCGGCGGGCATCTGGGACCACGTCCGGCTGCGCTCGACCGGCGCCGCCGTGCTGGGTGACGTGCGCGTCGACACCAAGCTGCCCGACGCGACCACCGCCGAGGTCACGCTCACCGTGCCGGTGCGCAACGCCGCCGCCACCGCGCAGCGGATCAAGGTCTCCGCCGCCTTCGGCCCGGTGAAGGTGTCGAGCACGGTCACCGTCCCGGCCGGGCAGGCCACCGACGTCGTCTTCCCGGCTCAGCAGGTGAAGAACCCGAAGCTGTGGTGGCCCAACGGGTACGGCGACCCGAACCTCTACGACCTGACGCTCACCGCCGCGATCGGCGCGTCGACCAGCGACCGCCGGACGGTGAAGATCGGCCTGCGTCAGATCGGTTACCGCTACGACCTGCCGATCGTCATCGCCGACGGCCGGGCCACCCAGACCGTCGACCTGGCCCCGCAGAACGCCCGGTACGTCCGGATGCAGGGCCTCAAACGCGCCACCGGCTGGGGCTTCTCGCTCTGGACGATGTCCGTTGTGGACAGTGCCGCACCGGAAACGGACCTGGCGAAGGGTGGGACCGCGACGTCGTCGTCGGTCGCGGACGGCAACCCGCCGGAGAACGCCGTCGACGGCGATCCGAACACGCGCTGGACGTCGGCCTACGACGACAACCAGTGGCTGCAGGTCGACCTCGGCGCGGCGACGGCGTTCGATCGCGTGGTCTTGACCTGGGAGACGGCCTACGCGGCGACGTTCACCGTCCAGGTCTCGGCCGACGGCCAGACCTGGACCGACGCGGTGTCGGTGGACAACAGCCCGAAGCCGCTGACCTTCCTCGTCAACGGCGTCAAGGTGTTCGCCCGCGGCGGCAGCTGGGGCTGGGACGAATTGCTGCGCCGGATGCCGCAGGAGCGGACCGACGCCGTCGTGGCGATGCACCGCGACATGAACTTCACCCTGATCCGCAACTGGGTCGGCTCGTCCTACCGCCAAGAGCTGTTCGACGCGTGCGACAAGTACGGCATCCTGCTGTGGAACGAGTTCTGGGACGGCTGGTCGACCGACCCGGCCAACCACGACATCTTCCTCGCCCAGGCGAAGGACACCGTGCTGCGCTACCGCCACCACGCGTGCGCGACGGTCTGGTTCGGCTGCAACGAAGGCACCCCGCCGGCGGTGATCGACTCCGCGCTGCGCGAGATCGTCACCACCAGCACCGACCTGCTCTACCAGGGCAACTCCGCGGGCGGCGTGATCACCGGCGACGGCCCGTACCGCTGGCTCGACCCGAAGCAGTACTTCACCGGCGAGGCGACCGGCGGCAAGCACGGGTTCTGGAGCGAGATCGGGCTGCCGACCGTGTCGGTCGTCGAGAGCATGCGCAACCTCGTCGGCGAGGGTGACGCGGGCTGGCCGATCGGCGCGCCGTGGTTCCTGCACGACTGGTCGACCAACGGGAACCAGTCGCCGCAGACCTACCTGGCGGCCATCGACGCGCGCCTGGCGCCGTCGACGAGCCTCGCGGAGTTCTGCCGCAAGGCCCAGTTCGTCAACTACGAGAGCATGCGCGCGATCTTCGAGGCGTGGAACACGAAGCTGTGGGCCGACGCCACGGGTGTGCTGCTGTGGATGTCGCACCCGGCGTGGCACAGCACGGTCTGGCAGACCTACGACTACGACCTCGACGTCAACGGCAGTTACTACGGTGCCCGCAAGGGGTGCGAGGCGCACCACGTCCAGGCCGACCTCTCGACGTGGCAGGTCCGGGTGGTCAACCACACGCCGGCCGCACTCAGCGGCGTCACGGCGTCCGCGCGGCTGTACGGGCTGGACGGCGCCCCGCTGGGAGCGGCGCGGCAGCAGAAGGTCGACGTCGCCCCGATCGAGGCCACGGACACGTTCACGGTGCCCTTCGACGCGGCGCTGCCGGACCTGCACCTGCTGCGGCTCACGCTGACCGACGCCCACGGCGCGGTGCTGTCGGAGAACACGTACTGGCGCTACCGGACCGACACCGCGATGCGGGCGCTCAACCAGCTCCCGGGCGCGCAGCTGACGACGTCGCTGCGGCCGGACGGCGCCGGCTACGTCGCGACAGTGCGCAACACCGGCCGGACCGTCGCGGCGATGATCCGGTTGTCGCTGCGGGAGCGCAACGGGAAGGATCGGGTGCTGCCGACGCGTTACGACGACAACTACTTCTGGCTGCTGCCGGGGGAGAGCCGCACGATCCGCGTCGACCCGACGCGCCGGGTGCCGCAGGCCCGGCTGCAGGTGGAGGCGTACAACGTCGCGGCGAAGCTGAGCTGACGTCCGGCCTCCGGGTTCGTCGGTTTCGACGAACTCGGGGGCTGATTTCGTCCGTGCCGACGAACTAGGCTGGCAGCGACACGCCTAGCTTCGGGAGGTGCTCGTTTCCGTGAACCTGCGCCCGCACGCCAGCCTCGGCCGCGTCCTCGACGACCTGGGCGGCACCCTCCTGGACCTGGTGCTCGGGGACGGCGACCGGGCCGGCGGCATCGGCGGCGTCGCCATCCACGACCCCCTCGACGAACCGGCGCTGCCGCAGCACGCCCTGGTGCTCGGCGTCGGCCTCGGCGACCCGGACGAGGTCGTCCGGCAGCTGCGGATCCTGGCCCGCCACGACGCCGCGGGGCTCGTCCTGCGCGCGCCGGTCACGGTGACAAAAGCGGTCACCGCCGCCGTCGAAGAGACCGGCGTCGCGCTGCTGTCCCTGACGCGCGGCGCGTCCTGGACCCAGCTCGCGGCGATGCTGCGGTCGCTGCTGGCCGAGGGCGACGTCGGCGACGCCGAGCCGGAGACCCTCGCCGGGCTGCCGTCGGGCGACCTGTTCGCCGTGGCCAACGCGATCGGGGCGCTCATCGACGCGCCCGTCACCATCGAGGACCGCCGCTCCCGCGTGCTGGCCTTCTCCGGGCGGCAGGACGAAGCCGACCCCTCGCGCGTCGAGACCATCCTCGGCCGCCAGGTCCCCGAACGGTTCGCGCGCATGCTGTCCGACCGGGGCGTGTTCCGCGAGCTCTACCGCACCGACAAGCCGGTGTACGTCGACCTGCCCGTCGAACGCCTCGACGGGCTGACGATGCCCCGCGTGGCCGTCGCGGTCCGGGCCGGCGACGAGATCCTCGGCTCCATCTGGGCCGCGGTGTCCGAGCCGCTGACCGCCGACCGCACCCAGGCGCTCTGCGACGCCGCTCGCCTGGTGGCGCTGCACATGCTGCGCGTCCGGGCGGGCGCCGACGTCGAACGACGCCTCCGCGCGGACCTGCTCAGCACGGCGCTCGAAGGCGGGGCCGCCGCCCGCGAGGCGCTGAGCCGGCTCGGCCTGGCCGACCAGCCGGTCGTCGTGCTGGCGCTGGCCGTGCTCGACAGCGGCGAGGCCGCCGACGCCGGCCTCGCCACCGAACGGCAACGCCTCAGCGACGGCCTGGCCATGCACCTGAGCGCCGTCCACCCGCGCTGCGCGGCCGCCCTCGTCGGCGACACGGCCTACGGCCTGGTCCCGGTGAGCCGCGACGCCGACGGCGAACAACGCGCGATGCGCATCGCCCGGGACTTCCTGGACCGGGTGGGCGACCGCGTCCGCGCGGTCGTCGGCATCGGCCCGGTGGCCCGCAGCGCGGCCGAGCTGCCGGAAGCGCGTGACAGCGCCGACCGCGCGTTGCGGGTGCTGCGCACGGGCAGCGGCGCGGGCCGTCGCGCCGCGCTGCTGGCCGACGTGCACGTCGAGGCGTTGCTGCTGGAGCTGCAGGACCTGGTCGCCGCGCGGGGTGACCGCCCGACCGGCACGGTCGCCCGCCTCCTGGAGTACGACGAGCTGCACCACGCCCACCTCGTCGAGACGCTCCGGGCCTGGCTCGACGCCTTCGGCGACGTCATCGCCGCGTCGGCCGCGGTCCACGTCCACGCGAACACCTTCCGGTACCGCCTCCGCCGCCTGGCCGAGGTCGGCGGCTTCGACATGACGGACCCGGAAGCCCGCTTCGCGGCGATGCTCCAGCTCCGAGTGGTCGCCCCACCCCCCACATCCTGAGCCCCGCCGGCCGACACGCGTGATCCGAGAGCCGACACGCGTGATCGAAGGGTCAACACGCGTGATTGAAGGGTCAACTCGCGTGATTGGGGAGTCGACACGGCGCGTCCGCCCGGGCTTCGCCGTGTCGACCCTTCAATCACGCGAGTTGGCGTCCTAATCACGCGAGTTGGCGCTCCGATCACGGGGGTGTGCTGCCGGGGTCGTCCGAAATGTCGGTGATTTAGCAACCGTTACCCGACCCCAGATGGTCAGTTACATACTTTCAGCCGGTGTGCTCACCCTTCGGGGCATGTGAACCTGCACGGACTTCACGTCAGGTGATCAGACCTTCCACGGAGGTGTACCGGGTGTCACGCAAACGGGTCATCGTTGGGACAGCGACAGCGAGCGCTGCCCTCGTCGCGGTATCGCTGGTCGTGACCGGCTCGCCGGCGTCCGCGACCATCGCGCAGCCGTCGATGCGCGCGATGAACGCCCAGGCGATGCCGTTCGGCAGCGTGCTGCGGTCGCAGCAGGAGATCGGCGGGGTGCCGGTCTTCGGCGGGCAGACCGTCCAGATCCGCGACAAGGCGGGCGCGGTGCTCGCCACGCACGGGCGGACCACCAAGAAGACCGAGGGGATGTTCCCGGCGAGCGACGCGGGGGCCGCCGACGCGGCCATCACCGACGTCGCGAAGCGCACCGGGCTCGCGAAGACGGCGCTGAAGGCCGACGCGCCGCGCGCCTACTGGTTCGACCCCACGCTCGGCGGGGCGAAGGGCGACAGCGTCGCCGTGCCGACCTACCAGGTCACCGTGCACGGCCAGAAGTTCCAGGACAAGTGGACCGAGGTCGTCAAGGCCGGCACGCCGCAGGTCCTGACCTCGTGGTCCGAGGTCCGCGAGGCGAACCGCGACGTCTGCGACGCCAACCGCAAGGTCGTCAGCGGCACCACCGACTCGGTCCGCTGCGGCACCGCGTTCGACGTCGCCCGCAAGGAAGGCGCCGCCGAGTCGAGCGTCGAGGACGTCAACCACGTCTACGACTTCTTCGGCCAGGCCTCGGACTTCTACTCGAAGTACGTCAACGTCGACCTGACCGGCTTGATCGGGGCCGACTACAGCGACGGGACCGGCAAGGCCCTGCGCGGCACCGTCCGGATCTGCGTCGACGGCGAATGCCCGTTCGCCAACGCCTTCTGGGACGGCGAGCAGATGGCCTTCGGCGAGGGCGTCACCACCGACGACATCACCGGCCACGAGCTGACCCACGGCGTCACCCAGGCCACCTCCGGGCTCAGCGGCGGCCAGGCCGACTCGATCAACGAGGGCCTCTCGGACGTCTTCGGCAAGTTCATCGGCATCACCTCGAACGACCCCAACGACACCGGCGGCAACCGCTGGCTGCTCGGCGCGGGCTCGTCGCTCGGCGCGATCCGCAACATGCAGGACCCGCGTTCGTCGCTGTCCCCGCAGCCGGACATGGTCAACGGCCCGGGCTGGGAGACGAACAACCCGGACGAGCACATCAACGACGGTGTCGTGAACAAGGCCGACTACCTGATCACCGACGGCGACACGTTCAACAACCAGACCGTGCGCGCGCTCGGCCTCGACAAGTCGGTCCAGGTCTGGTGGGGCGTCGAGAACACGCTGACCCCGAGCGCGACGTTCAAGGACGTCGGCGAGGCGCTCAACTCCTCCTGCGCCGCGCTGGCGAAGGCGGGCACCGCGGGCATCACCGACGACGACTGCACCCAGGTCGCCAACGCGGTGAAGGCGACGCAGCTCGACCAGGACCCCAGCTGATCCCGAGCTGACCCGCCGAAAAGGCCACCCCGGCAACCGTCCGGGGTGGCCTTTCGGCTTTCACGGCCCGAAAACCGGTTGGTGCCCGGCGGGGCCGTCGCTACGCTGCCCCGGAACCGCACACCCGCGCCGAACGAGAGGAGCCCGCCATGCGTCCGCGCATCGCCGTCTCCCGTTCGCGCTTCGAGGTGATCCTGGTGTCTTCGGGCCCGCGGTGCCGGCCGCGCGGCTGACACCGGACCCGTGACAAACCTTTGTGGACAGTCACGCGGAATCGCGCTGCCCTGAACCGGATCTTCCGCCAAAGGACTGCACCGTGCGCACCTCGAACCTCGACAACATCCGCAACCTCGGCATCCTCGCCCACGTCGACGCCGGCAAGACCACCGTCACCGAACGGATCCTGCACCGCACCGGCGTCATCCACCGGACGGGCGAGGTCCACGACGGCACCACCGTCACCGACTTCGACCCGCAGGAACGCGACCGCGGCATCACCATCTTCGCCGCGGCCGTGAGCTGCGCGTGGGCCGGGCACCGCCTCACCCTCATCGACACGCCCGGCCACGTCGACTTCACCGACGAGGTCGAGCGCTCGCTGCGGGTGCTCGACGGCGCCATCGCCGTGTTCGACGCCGTCGCGGGCGTCGAGCCGCAGAGCGAAACCGTGTGGCGCCAAGCGGATCGGCACGGCGTGCCGCGGATCGCGTTCGTCAACAAGCTGGACCGCGCGGGCGCCGACCTCGACGCCGCCGTCGAGTCGATCCGGCGTCGCCTGCACCCGGCGCCGCTGGTCGTGCAGCTGCCGATCGGGCGGGAGGACGGCTTCACCGGCGTCGTCGACCTGCTGCGCCCGCACGCGGTACCCGACGAACTGAGGGAGGAGACTCAGCGACGCCGTCGCCGGCTGGAGGAGGCCGTCGCCGAGCTGCACCCGGTGGCACTGGACGAGTTCTGCGCCACCGGGACCGTCTCGGCGGAGACCCTCGAGAAGGCCCTGCGCGACCTGACCCGCACCGGCGACGGTCTTGTGGTGCTGTGCGGCTCGGCCTACCGCGACCGCGGCATCGAGCCGCTGCTCGACGCCGTCGTGGCCTACCTGCCGTCGCCGGCCGACGTCACGCCGGTGCGCGACGACCGGCCCGCCGACCCGGCGGCGCCGCTGGCCGCGCTGGTGTTCAAGGTCGTCGCGACGGCCACCGGCCGGCTGACGTCGGTCCGGGTGTACTCGGGAACGCTGCGGAAGGGGGAGCAGGTGCTGGACGCCGGAACCGGGCGCACGGAACGGATCGCGCGCATCCTGCGCGTCCAGGCCGACCGGCACGCCGAAGTGGGCACCGCGGTGGCCGGTGACATCGTCGCGCTGGCCGGGCCGAAGGCGGCCCGCGTCGGCGCCACGCTGTGCGTGCCGGGCGACCCCGTGCTGCTGGAACCGCCGGTGGCGGCGGACCCGGTGGTCTCGGTGGCCGTCGAGGCGCGCCGGTCGGCCGACGGCGAGCGGCTGGCGTCGGCGTTGGCGCGGCTGGCCGAGGAGGACCCGTCGCTGGTCGTGCGGACCGATCCGGAGACCGGCCAGACGCTGCTGTCGGGGCTTGGCGAGCTGCACCTGGAGGTCGCGGTGGAGAAGCTGCGGCTGACGCGCGGCCTCGAAGTCGCCGTCGGGCGGCCGGAGGTCGCCTACCGGGAGACCGTCGTGCGCGGGGTGTCGGGGCTGGTTCACCGGCACGTCAAGCAGGACGGCGGTGCCGGGCAGTTCGCCCACGTCGTGCTGGACGTCGAACCGCTCGACGACGGGTTCGAGTTCGCGTCGGCGATCGTCGGCGGGCGGGTGCCGCGCGAGTACGTGCGCGCGGTCGAAGCCGGCTGCCGCGACGCCCTGGCCGAGGGCCCGCTGGGCGGGCACCCGGTGACCGGCGTGCGCGTCACGCTCGTCGACGGCGCCACGCACGTGAAGGACTCGTCGGAGCCGGCGTTCCGCGCGGCGGGCCGGTTCGGGCTGCGGGAAGCGTTGCGCGCCAGTGAGATGCGGCTGCTGGAGCCGGTCGCGTCAGTCGTCGTCACGGTGCCGGACGACGTCGTCGGCGGCGTGCTCGGCGACCTCGCCGCGCGCCGGGGCCGGGTGGCCGGCTCGGCCGTGCGGTCCGGCACCGCGGTGGTCACGGCCACCGTGCCGCTCGCGGAGCTGTTCGGCTACGCGAACCGGCTGCGCAGCCGGACGCAGGGCCGTGGCACCTTCACGGCCCGCCCGTCCGGTTACGCCCCGGCGCCGTAACGGTCGTGAGTGCGTAACAGTGTTAGAACACTGTTACGCACTCACGACCTCAGCCGACGGCGAGCGCGGCCACTCCGGCCACGAGGCGGTCGACGTCGGTTTCCGTGGTGTACGGGGCGATTCCGGCCCGGACCGCGCCGACGTCGGCGATCCCGAGGTGACGGGCGGTCTCGATCGCGTAGAAGGTGCCCGCGGGGGCGTTGACTCCCTGCTCCGCCAGGAAGCCGTACGCCGCCGTCGGCGCGACGTCCTTGATCGAGAACAGCACGGTCGGCGTGCGGTTCCGGTCGGGTGCGCCGTACCGGGTGACGCCGGGGATGGCGGCCAGGCCCGTTTCCAGGCGCGTGAGCAGCAGGTTTTCGTGCTCCTCCAACGCCTTCAGCGACCGGGCGAGCCGATCGCGGCGCAGGCCGGGACCCTCGACGAGGTTCGAGAGGAAGTCGATGGCCGCCGTCGTCCCGGCGAGCAGCTCGTACGGGAGGGTGCCCAGCTCGAAGCGCTCCGGCACGACGTCCGTCGAGGGCAGCAGCTTGTCCGGGTGCAGCGTCTCCAGCAACGCCGGCGCGGCGGCGACCACCCCGAGGTGCGGGCCGAGGAACTTGTACGGCGAGCAGGCGTAGAAGTCCGCGCCCAGCGCGGCGACGTCGACGACCGCGTGCGGCGTCAGGTGGACGCCGTCGAGGTAGAGCAACGCGCCGGCGTCGTGCACGGCCGCGGCGATCGCGGGCACATCGGGCCGGGTGCCGAGCAGGTTGGACGCGGCGGTGACGGCCACGAGCCGGGTCCGCTCCGACAGCAGCGAGGCGACGGCGTCCGTCGCGAGCACCCCGGTCGCGGGGTCGAAGTCCGCCCAGCGCACGATCGCGCCGACGGCCTCGGCGGCCTGCACCCAGGGGCGGATGTTCGCGTCGTGGTCGAGCCGGGTGACGACGACTTCGTCGCCGGGGCCCCAGTTCTTGGCCAGCGTGCGGGCGAAGTCGTAGGTCAGCTGCGTCATGCTCCGGCCGAAGACGACGCCGTCCGGGGACGCGGCGAGCAGGTCGGCCACGGCCTGCCGGGCCCGGGCGACGACGTCGGAGGCGCGCCGTTCGGCGGGGGTGACGAAGCCGCGGTTGGCGATCGCCGAGCACAGCGTCCCGGCCACCGCCTCGCCGACGACGTCGGGGACCTGGGAACCGCCCGGTCCGTCGAAGTGGGCGGCGCCCTCGGTCAGCGCGGGGAAGTGCTCGCGGATCTTCTGCACGTCGTAGGCCACCCGGCCAGCATGCCGGGTATCAATGAAGCTGGCGAGCCCTCGTGGGCACCGGCGGCGGGACCGCGGGCCGCTTCGGCGCGGGCGCGCGCAGGTGCCGCCGCAGCCGCTGGGTCGGTTTCTCGACGTAGCTCCAGGACAGCTGCCCGACGACGTAGGCGCTGGGCAGCGCCAGCAGGATCAGCAGCCACACCTCCCGCACCCCGGCGAAGATGAACAGCTGCTGGATCGGGAAGCCCCAGATGTAGGTGCCGTAGCTGCCGTAGACCCACGGCCCGGCCGCCTCCAGCCGCTTCGGCCAGTGCATCGCCAGGGTGATCGCGCCGTAGGCCGCGCTGAGCGCCAGCGCGTACCGGCTCGCCGGCGTCTGGCTCAGGCCCAGGTAGGCGGCGAACAGGATCCACGCGTACAGCGGCCGGAACGGGATCTTGCCGCGGTAGCTGTGCAGGATCACGCCGATCACGAACGGGACCAGGAACGACACCGTCGACCCGATCGGCACGACCAGCAGCGAGCCGCCCAGGCCGTGCTGCTCGAACGTCGCGTGCAGCACCGTGTCCGTGTAGACCATGCCGCCGAGGACCAGGAACAGGAACCAGCGCGGCATCCCGATCAGGATGATGATGCCGACGACGAGGACCAGCGCGTAACCGAGCAGCTCCATCGGCAGCGTCCAGAGCGCGCCGTTGACGGAGAACGGGTACGGGTTGCCGCTGAACACCCCGGGCAGCTCGTGCTGCATGTAGAACAGGACCGTCGTGCCGACCAGGTAGCGCCAGGTCTGGATGTGCGTCCAGTAGTCGTGCGCCGGCCAGATCGTCACCAGCGGGCCGATGACGAACACGGTCACCACCAGCACCACGACCAGCGGCGGCATGATCCGCAGCAGCCGCCGCGCGGAGAAGCGCCACCACGACGGGTCGCGCGCCCAGCTGTCCTGGATCTGGTAGCCGCTCATCGCGAAGAACCCCATCAGCGCGATGTAGCCCGGCGACATGTGCCAGGACGCGGGGAAGATCGTCAGCCGGTCCGGGTGCAGCAGCGGCATGCTGTGATCGACGATCACGGTGATCGCGCCGATCATCCTCAGCCAAGCGAAACCGATGTTCGGGTCGGCGTGAATCTTTGGCGAGGTCTTCGGCACGGTGGCCGATGTTAGCCCATCCGTCTGGTGGGGTTACGCCGAACGGGGTGGAAATCCCGGTTACCCGTCACCGGCCCCGGTTGCGCGCGTGGTTGCGGGCCTGCCGCTCGTTGCCGTGCTTGTAGTTGCCCGTCGCTTTCGCCATCACCAGCTGCGGGTCGTCCTTCTCGACGGCCGTCAGGAAACGCGCCGCGGCGCCGCCGCGGAGGGTGCCGGCGGGACGGCCGTGGTGGGTGATCGTCACGGTGCCGCGCTCGTCGACGTCGTAGGCGAAGCCGCCCGGAATGCCCATCGGCCCAGGTTGGCCGGTCCGCTCACGCTCGGCAACCGGATTTCCCCGAGGTGGATCCGGGGGATACCCGGATGGCGCAGTCGTGGGGAACCGCCAGAATGCGGGGAGACGAAGGGGGAGCGGGGTGCGGCGATGGCTGGGGAACAAGTACGTGCTGCTGGGGGCGCAGCTGCTCCTGCTGGTGCCACTGCTGGTGTCGGTCACCGGCGGCCGGTTGCGGTTCCCCGCGTACCGCGTCGACCTGGACGTCTACCGGCTGGGCTCGACGGCGCTGCTGCACGGCGACGCCCTCTACGGCACGCTGCCGCAGACCCAGGACGGGCAGTTCCTGCTGTTCACCTACCCGCCGTTCGCGGCGATCGTGCTGACGCCGCTCACGGTCCTGCCGTACTGGCTCGCCTGTCTCCTGCTGACGCTGCTCACGCTCGGCCTGCTGGCCGTGGTCCTCTCGACCGTGCTGGGCGCGCTCGGCGTGCTGCCGCCCGGGCTGCGCGGCTGGCGCCGGATCACGGCCGTGCTGCTGCTGGCCGAGGTGCTCGAACCGGTTCTGCGCACGGTCTACGCGGGCCAGATCGACCTGCTGCTGCTCGCCCTCGTGGTGCTCGACGTCCTCGTGGACACCCCGAAGTGGCCACGCGGCCTGCTGATCGGCATCGCCGCCGCGGTGAAGCTGACCCCGGCGGTGTTCCTGCTGTACTTCCTGCTGCGCCGCGACACCCGCGCCGCGGTGACCGCTGTCGTGACGTTCCTCGCCGCGACGGCGCTGGGCTTCCTGCTCGCCGGCGCGGACTCGGTCCGGTACTGGACGGGCGCGCTCTGGGACACCGGCCGCGTCGGCGAGCCGACCTACGCCGGCAACCAGTCGCTGCTGGGCCTGCTGGCGCGGGCCGGCGTGCCGGCGGATGCGCGGACGGCGTGGTGGCTGCCCCTGGTGGCGGTCGTGCTCGTGCTGACGGCGTGGGGCGTGCGACGCGCGCTGGCCGCGGGGGAGCGCACGATCGCGCTCGGTGTCAACGCCGTTGGCGGCCTGCTCGTCTCGCCGATCTCCTGGACGCACCACTGGGTGTGGGCCGTGGTCGTGCTGCTCGGCTGGGCGGAGCTGGCGCGCCGCACCCGGCGCCGTGGCTTCGCGGTGTTCGCCGGGGTGGGCGCAGTTCTGTTCGTCGCGGGCCCGCAGTGGTGGTGGCCACGCGGGGAGCAGGTCGAGCGCCACTGGACCTTCGTCCAGCAGCTGACCGGGAACGGCTATGTCCTCTTCGGACTCTCGCTGCTGCTCACCGCGGTGGTGGTGCGGTTCCCGGGCCCGGAATTCCTCACCGCTCGCTCGGCGGTGCGTACCGGAGCCAGCCCGCTCCGAGGATGACCATCGCCGTGCCGAACCCCAGTGCGAGGCAGACGCCGGCGCCGTTCATCGGCATGACGTCGGTGACGGCGTCGGGCAGCGGGAGCAGGCCGGCGATCCCCAGTACGACGTAACAGATCCCGCCCACGAGCAGGAACCGGCTCGCCAGCCCGGCGGACCGGGTGCAGAACACAGCGGCGGCGCCGGTCAGCAGGTGCACGAGCGTCCACACCCCGGACACGGCGAACACACCGAAGAGCTGGTTGTCGGTGGTGACCCCCGGGATCAGCTCGCACGCGCCGAGCACGAGGAACAGCAGGCCGATCAGCATGCCGATGCCCTGCACGGGGGCCGGTCCGGGTTTCGGCACCGGGGCCGCGGGTTCGATGGGCGTCATGTGATCCGGGTTCCCCGCCGGTGGCCGTGTCAATCGCCCCACGGGGTGTGGACGCACCGCGCGCGGGTAACCCGCCCGGGACCGCGAACGCCCCGAGGAGCCCCGATGACCGAGTACCGGTACACCGCCACCGCCGACCTGCCCGCCGACGAGCTGTTCTCCTTCCTCAGCCACCCGGAGAACCTGCCGCGCTACTTCCCGGCGATGAAGGTCGCCGAGCCGACCGGTGGCGAGAGCGTGCACGTCGAAGCCGAGGTGCACGGTCACCGCGTCGAGAGCGAGGCGTGGCTGCACACGGACGCGGCCACGCGCACGCTGACCTGGGGTGCCGAGGGCCCGGACGACTACCACGGCGAGCTGCGCGTCGCGGACGCCGGAGCGGCGTCGGCCGAGATCACCGTCACGCTGCACAGCGTCCGCGAAGCCGACGGCGGTGAAGTCCAGAAGGGCCTCGAGCAGACCGTCGCGGCGATGACCCACGCGGCGACGGCGGACGCCGACGTCGACGCGGCCGAGAGCCAGGGCGGCTGGGCGTCCTACGACGAAAGCCGCTGAGCCAGGACGGACTCGTCGAGTTCCGGCGGGTACGGGCCGTAGGCGTTGCCGCGCGCGCCGCGGGTGCGCAGCGCCGGGATCGCGAACAGCGCCCGCAGGAATCCCGGCGGTGCCGCGCTCTTGCCGCGGGCGCGGGCCGCGGCGGACCGCCGTTCGACGCGCACCTGGTCGGCCTGGACGCGTTCGATCGCCCGGATCCGGTCGGCCTGCACCGCGGCCAGGTCCGGGGTTTCCCCTCGGCGCAACGCCGGGACCAGCCGGTTCGCCGCCGCGACGGCGTCCTGGATGGCCATCAGGATCCCGTTGCCGCCGACCGGGGAGATGACGTGCGCGGCGTCGCCGAGCAGCAGCAGGCCCGGCCGGTGCCAGCGCTCGACGCGGGAGATGTCCACCGACAGCAGCGTGGTCTGCGTGAAGTCGGTGAGCAGGTGCGCCCGGTCGGCGAGCCACGGCACGCGCTCCCGCAGGAACGCGCGGATCGGCTCGACACCGCCTTCGCGCAGCGCCGCGTAGGAGCCCTTCTCGATGCTGTAACCGACCTGCCAGTCGTGGACGCCACCGAGGACGCCGACGTAGGCGTCGCGCCCGAAGTACAGGTCGAGGTCGGCGTCGCCCGGGTCGGCCGGGGAGCGCGGCAGCCGGAACCAGAGCAGGTCCGTCGTGGCGCCCAGCGACTTCGCCGGCAGCCCGGCCAGGCGGCGCACCGTGGAGAACCGGCCGTCGGCGCCGACGACGAGCGACGCCGTCAGCTCGCCGCCCCGGTAGCGGACGCCGGTCACGGTCCCGGCGTCGTCCTCCAGGAGCCCGGTGACCTTGGCGCTCGTCCGCAGGGTGAACGTCGGCAGCGCGCTCGCGCGCTCGGCGAGGAAGTCGAGGAACCGCACCTGCGGCATCAGCGCGACGTAGCCGAACGGCGTCGGGAGGCGGTCGTAGTCGGCGCAGCTGTACACCCCGCCCGGGGTGTGGAAGCGGAACGAACGCGCCTTGAAGTGGTCGAGTTCGAGGAGGTCGTCGGCCAGGCCCAGCCGGTCGAGCAGTTCGAGGGTGTACGGGTGCAGGGAGTCGCCGCGGAAGTCGCGGTCGAAGCCGGCGTGCGACTCGAGGACGGTGACCTCGACGCCGGCCCGGGCGAGCAGGTAGCCGAGCACCAGCCCGCCGGGACCGCCGCCGACGACGGCGACATTCACCGCTTGTCCTTGTCCGACAAGCGGAAGACCGCCATGGCCGGCAGGTGCTCGCGGATCTGGGCGGGGGTCGCGTCCTGCGCGACGGGGAACGCCTTGATCGCCCACGGCACCGACATGGCCGCCAGGTACGTCGCGACGACCTCGGCCGCCTCCGCGCCGCTCGCCTCCTCGGCGTGGCACTCCTGACGTCCGGCCGCCGACAGCAGCGCGCACTCCGGCGTCCCGGCGAGGTTGGCGACCCAGTCGCGGTCGCGGACCGGGGAGACGAGGTAGTGCCGCCCGGACCGGGCGACCACCGCGAGCGGGACCTGGCGCGGCGTGCCGGTGCTGCGGCCGCGCGTCTCGACCACGCGCAGCGCGTACCCGCCTTCGGGCGGCGTCTCGGCGGGGGCGTCGCTCAGCTTCGCCGCCATTTCGGCGTTCATCGCACGGATGTCCACGGAGGTGCCTCTCGTCGGGGTCGCTAGACAATCTAGCAACATTCGCTAGATTGTCTAGCGACCCCTAGGATGGCCGGGTGGAAGACAGCTCCGTCGCGTTGCGGGTGAACCTCGCCCTGCGGGAACTCCTGGCGCTCGCGCACGACGTGCAGCAGGCCCTCGCCCGGCGGCTCGCGCTCGGCCCGACCGACGTGCAGGCCCTGCAGCACCTGGCGGGCGGCGGCCCGATGGGCACCGTCGACCTCGCGCACGCGCTCCGGATCCGCTCGGCGTCGGCCACCGTGCTCGTCGACCGCCTCGAAGCCGCCGGGCACGTCCGCCGCGGCCCGCACCCGAGCGACCGGCGCCGGATCACGCTCACCGTCACCGACCCGGCGCGCGCCGAAGTCCGGGCGGCGCTGGCACCGCTCGTCGACGCGATCACCGCGCTCACCGAAGGCCTCGAACCGGACCACGCCGAGAGCGTCGCGCGTTTTCTGGGCGCCACCACGGAAATCCTGCGTTCCTACGCCGCCGGGCCCGGCTGACGTTCACTCCATTGTGTGGCTAGCCGGTCACGGCGAGTTCTTCTACGGTGGTTGTCTCCCTTCCCCCGGCGAGAGCGATCCCCGATGCCCGACGTGTCCTCGGCCCGCGCCGGCGTGCTGTCCAAACGCGCGCTGGTGACCGCGTCCCACGCGGTCGAACGCGCGGCGCTGGCCGAAGGCACCGGCGCGGACACCGTGGTGTTCGCGCTCTTCCAGCGGCTGCCGTACTTCGAGCGGGAGCGCGAGGTGTACGCGCGGATCGCGCGCACTGCGGCGGTCACGGTCGTCGGCATGGTCGACTCGGGCCGCCCGGACCTGCCCCACGGCGTCACCCCGGTGCTGCTGCGCCCGGACGAGCCCATGGCGCGCGAGTGGTCGGTCGCGGTCCTGTCGCCGACGTTCGGCGCGTCCGTGGTGGCGCAGGACCTCGACGAGGTCGACCCGCGGGCGACGTCGGTCGAGTCGGCGCGGCTGTTCCGCGGCCGCTGGGGCCTGCGCCGCGACGAGGCGTACGCGGAGATCGTCCGGCTGCGCGACGCGCTGGGCGACCGCCTGCCGCCCGCGGTGCGGCACAAGGTCGGCGAAGTCCTCGCGTCAGTGGCCGCGCCGGCGGCCGTCGACGTCGAAAGCCGGGCGGAGGCCGCGCTGCGGCACGTGGCGTCGCGGCTGGAGGCGCTGTCGCCGGTGGCCGCGGGACCGGTCGACGCGGAGACGGGGCTGGCGACGCTGGCGGGCATCACGCCGTGGCTCGGCGACCCGACGGACACGGTGCCACTCGGCTTGGTGCTGGTGACGGTCGACGACCTGACCACGGTGGAACGCCGCCACGGCAACCGGATCCGGATGCACACCGAGCAGAACATCGCGGACCTGCTCCGTGACGGCCTGCGCCCGCTGGACCGTGCGGTGCGCCTGGGCCCGGGCGAGTTCCTGGTGGTGCAGCCGGTGGTGGGCCCGGACGAGCTGACCGACCGCAGCCTCCGCCTGGAACGCCGGCTGGCGGCCCTGCACGCGACGTACCCGTTCGTCGACCTGCACCCCCGCACGACGACGATGCTGACCCGCCGCCGCCCGCTCCCGCTGAACACGTTGCGAAGCCGGCTACGCCACATCCCGGCGACGACGCTGTGGCCCCCGAGCCAGGGATCACTGCCGATAGCACCCCGAAGCCCAGCCACCCGCGGCGGCGGCTGGTTCCGCTGAGCCCACCCAGACCAACCGGCGGCGCGGGGTCGTGAGCGGGAAACAGTGTTCTAGCCCTGTTTCCCACTCACGACCGCCTCCGCGGCCATCCCGCCCCGCAGTTCTCCTAGGTCCGTGGTTAAGTAACTTGCGTGTCGACCAACAAGTATGTGTAGGGTGGGTGGCGTACCGACGCCCAGGAGGAGCCGTGAAGTCCGAGTCGCGCATCGCGGAACTCTTCGAGCGCTACCGGCCGGAGTGGTCGGTGCAGACGATCTCCGACAGTGCCGGAATGCCCGCCCGCTACTTGCAGTCGTGGGTCACGCCGGAGGCGACCGGCCGGCCGATCGCACCCCCGCCGAAGACCGTCCTGCTGCGGTTGGCGGCGGCGCTGGGTGCGGACGTCACGACGGTCCAGCAGGCGTTCACGGCCGTCTGGAGCACCCTCAACGGCGGTTGCTGGAACCATTTCGCCCCGGGCGACCGGGTGCTGGTGTTCAGCGAGCCCGACCCGGCGACCGGCAGCCGGCGAGTCCGGCGTGGAACGGTGCTCGACCCGCTTTCACCCGACCTCATCAGGATAGATTTCGGGGGAGAGGGACACGGGGAGTTCTCGCCGGCCGATCCGGTGCGGGTCTGCCACGTAGCCGGTACCTGCCAGTGCGTGGTGACGATCTCGTCGAGAAAGCCCTTTCCCGCGACGATCGATGGTCAGGGCCAAGCCCGCTGGGCGTGACGCCAGCGCTGCGGGGTGATGCCGTAGCGGTCGCGGAAGCGGCGGACGAGGTAGGTGGCGTCACGCAGGCCGGTCCGGGTGGCGATGGCGTCGAGCGGCAGGTCGGTTTCGCGCAGCATGCGCCGGACCTCGGTCATGCGCCGTTCGGTGATCCACTCGAGCAGGGGGCGGCCGGTGCGCTTGCGGAGCACGGTCGTGAGGTGTCCTGGGGTGTAGCCGAGCGCGCGGGCGACGTCCGCGGCGGAGACCGGTTCCCGGAACGTCGCTTCGATCTCGGCGAAGACCCGTTCGGTGAGCGGATCCGGCGCGCTCGGAGCGGACGGTGCCAGTCGCGCGGCCGCGACCAGGAGCCGGGTCAGCAGCGCGGCGACGGCCTCGTGGGCGCCGAGCCGGTCCGGGTCGGCCAGCTCCCCGGCCAGGTCCGCCAGCCACGCCGACCAGCTCGCCCGGTCTGGCCCGGCGACCCGGCCGGGCGCCGCGCCGGGGGCGAACAGGGCGAGCAGCGGGTGGTGGGCCCAGGCCAGCGGGGAGACCGAGGCCAGCGCGGGGACGGCGTCCGGCGTGAACGCGACCGACCACGCGCGGCTGCGGGCGAGTTCGGTGACGGCGGCGACGCCGATGACCTGCCCGGGAGGCACGGCGTGGACCTCGCCGGCCCGCAGCGGCCGTTCGGTGCCGTCGACGGCGAACGAGCCGGTGCCTTCCTCGACGTAGACCAGGACGAGGAAGTCGTGGGCGTGCCGGTGGTCCGGCGGAAGGTGGGCGTGGGCGTCTTCGGTGTCGAAGCGGACCACCGAGACCGGCGGCACGCCGGGCCGCTGCCGGTGGCGGTAGACCGGCGTTCCGTCGGGTCGCACCGTGCGCAGCACCGCGGAGTGCCGTGACGCGTCACCACCCGAAGAATGTCCCACGCCGGCCAACGTACCTCCCGCCGCGGAACCACAGGATGTCCAAGACTGGAGGCAGACGACACCGACCGCGCAGGGAGCACTCCATGGCCACGACGGACGTACGGTTCTTCGATCAGCGCACCCCGCAGGAGCGGGACCGCTCGTTCCTGCCGGGCATGAGGAAGACCTGGCTTCTCCCGTTCTACGACGTCTTCACGCGGTTCGCCGGCGTCGGAGCGTTGCACGAGCGGCTGGCCGATCTTGCCGGCATCGAGTCCGGGCAGGCGGTGGTCGACGTCGGCTGCGGCACGGCCAACCTGTCGCTGGCGGTGCTCGCGTCCCAGCCGGGTGCCCGGGTGACCGGTCTTGATCCCGACGGAGACGCCCTGCGCCGGGGCATGCGCAAGGCCCGCCGCCGGGGCGTATCCCTGACGCTCGTTCAGGGATACGCCGACCGGATCCCCGCCGAAGACGTGTCGCTCGACCACGTGATCTCGTCGTTGGCCCTGCACCACCTCGACGACGACGGGCGGGTGGCGTTCGCACGCAACGCGTTTCGCGCGCTCCGACCGGGCGGGCGGGCCACGATCGCCGACTTCGCCGGCGCCCCCACACACGGCCATGGCCACGGCCGGGCCCTTCGGCACCTGCCCCGTGTTCTACGTCATCGGGGAGCGCGGAACCCGGCCGTGGCCCGTGGCAATGGCGTCGTCACGCTGCTGAAAACCGCCGGGTTCGGTGACGCCAGGGAGATTGCGCACGCCGACCACCGGCTCGGCCGGATCACTTTCGTGCAGGCAACCCGTCCCTCGAGCTGAACGGTGCAAGCGGCCCGTCCCTCCGGCGGCCTGCCGGCTCGCGATACTGCTCAGGACACGAGCTGGCGCAGGGGCCCGTTGTCATCGGCGAAGTTGCGGGTGCTCATGGCCTGGACTCCGGCGTTGTGTTCGCCGTTGAACGGGGTGACCGTGCCGGGGCAGCCCGCCTTGACGGCGTCGGCGGGCGAGTTGAACCAGAAGCCGACGTGGAAGGTGTGAATCGGCGCGAAGGCCGGATTGCTCGCCGCGTCCTGGGGGTGGACCACCGGCGCCGGTGCGGTGTTCGGTGCCACCGCGAAGGTCTCGACGTTGAACCGGCCGATCACGGAGACCGACGCGGTGCCGTCGTCGCCGGATTCCAGGTCGCTCTGGTACCACGACACGCCGAACGGCGCGTTCGGTACCTGGGTGATGAACAGGTCGAAATCGGTGTCGGGCGGCAGTCCGGTCGCGCGCAGGGTCATGGTTTCGTTCTGTCCGTGCGTCACCACCCGTACTTTCGCGGTGGCCGCCGCGAGGCAGTTGGCGTTGGCGGCCACGCCCGACCGGACCATGGCGAAACTGATGCTGCTGTCCGCGGCGTCGGCCTGGGTGGTGACCAGGACTCCGGCGCCGAGCACGGTCACCGCGCCGACGGCCGCGGCTGCGATGGGAAGTCTGCGAAATTTCACGGTGATCCTCCGGATCGTGGATTGCTGCCAGGTGAATGTCGTGATGCGGCAAGGGCTCTGAGCGAGGGGCGTGCACATTGGCTTTCCCCTGCGGATGTGCCGCTCACCCCCTGACGGTGCCACTCGCCGTCGACAATCCGTCGACAGTGCCGGTACCCGGCATTGCCAGGCCGCGACCGTTGCCGTGGTCCGGAAATGACTGACCGCGCCCGGGCCGGAAAGCACCGATCGGTCGAGAGTCAGGCCGGCGGCGAACCGGTAACGTCGGTGACCGGTTCGCCGTCGAGGGAGGGCTTGTCCCGTGCCGTACACCCATTTCCGGTACATCGCCTACGAAGTGCCGACGGCGACCAACCGCACCGACGTCGCCGGGCCGACGCTCGCCGGACTGCCGCCCGGCGGCCTGTGCGACGCGATCCCCGACATCCCGGTGGCGGGCCCGCGCGGGACGACGGCCGACTGGTTCGTCCGGCTCCGGCGGCTGGCCGCGGTGGTGCACATCGCGCAGATGAACGTCCGCGACACCGACGATCCGTCGACGCTGAAGGTGTTCGTGGCGCCGGAGTTCTACTTCCGGCCGGCCGACCCGGCCACCCACCACACCTACTCCACCGAGGAGTACCTGGCCACCTGGGACGCCCTGGACCGGATGTTCCACGCGGTGCGTCTCAAGAACTGGCTGATCGTGCCGGGCTCGGTGCTGTGGCACTCCGACACGATGGTCCACGGGCAGCGCACCTTCTACAACTCCGTGTGGCACATGCGTGGCGGCGTCGGCACCGGTGAGGCGAGGCGCATCGAGAAGCGGTTGCCGTCGGGGCTCGACGGCATCCCGATGGCCTTCGCGGTGGGGAAGACCGCCGAGCTGCAGGCGGCCTACGCCGAGAAGGAGCTGGTCCGGGAGCGGTTGTTCGAGGTCGACGCGAACACCACCGTGGGCGTCGAGATCTGCCTCGACCACGCGGGCTCGGTCCAGGTGCTCAAGAAGACGCTGGCCGAGCGCCAGGGCGACCCCACCGACAGCTGGAAGCGCGGCGGCCCGTCGCTGCACGTGCTCACCGCGGGTGGCATGCCGATCGTGCCGGGCTCGGTCGTCGCCCGCCCAGGCGGTTATCTCCTGCGCAACGACGGTTACGCCGACCCGCCGCTGTCGGAGCTGCGCAAGGTGACCGGCTACCGGCTCACGAGCGGCGCGCCGGCCCAGGCCTGGACGGACAAGTCGATCGCCACCCTGGAGCCCGATCCCGGCGACGCCTTCGAACTCCCGCTGCGGGGCGACGCGCTGCTGGTCCCCGGCCTGCCGGGGCCGGGGACGTACGACATGCCGGCCCAGCGGCTGCGGATCTACCCCGCGAAGCCGTTGCCCTGAGCCCGGACGGGGCGGGTCAGCCGAGCAGCCGGATGTCCGACCGTCCGTAGTGGAACTCGCGGACGGCGATGACGAGTTCGTCCACGGTGAGGCGGCCGTCGCCGTCGAGGTCGATGCGGTCGAACGTGGCGTCGGAGTCGGCGTCGCTCAACCCGACCGCCGGACCGAGCCAGCGGCGCAGTTCCACCTTGCTCACGTACCCGTCGCGGTCGGTGTCGCACAGGTCGGCGATGGCGGCGATGGTCGGGCGGAGCAGGTCTTCGAACCCGCTGTCGCCGCGTTCGTACATCAGTTCGCGGTTGGCGGAGAGGTACTGCTCCTGGTTCATGGCGCCGTTCGGGCCGACGCCCGCGGCTTCGGCCTGGCGTTGGTACATCGCGAGCAGGGCGTCGCGGACGGCCCGGCCGCGGTCGCTGGTCGTTGTTTCACCGAAGGCCTCGACGATGCGGCGGGCTTCCGCGTCGTAGTCGGTGCGATCGATGACGCCGTCCCCGTTGGCGTCCCACTTCTCGAATCGCTGGACTTCGTGCTCGGTCCTCAGGGCGGTGGTCATGGTTCAGAACTCTAGGACCGGCGGCCGGTATCGGGCAGTCGCACGAAAGGTGGACCGGATCGCCGACGGTGTTTCCCTGGCGGGTCGGCACTTCACGGACGGTGAGCCGGCCCGGAAAGCCCGACGGCTCAACGGGGATTTCCCACGGCGCCCACCGCGCGGTCGTACAGCTCGGCGAGGTCGGCGGCACCGTCGGACTTCGCCCAGATCTGGCCGGCGACGTCCAGGCAGGCGATGGCGCTGGCGACGATCGCGTCGGCCGCCGGGTCGGTCGCGTCGCCGGCGTCGACGCCGAGCCGTAGCCGGATGTTCGGGACGAGCTGCTCCTGCCACTGAAGGTGCTTCTCGATGCTGCGCGCCCTCAGCGACGGGGTGTCGTACATCATCTTGGCGATCTTGAGCCCCACTTCGGACTGCAGCCCTTCGCCGTCGACGCGCCAGAGCGCTTCCCGCAGCGCCTCCCAGGGCGGCACCGACACGGGGATGCTCTCCAGGATGTCGCGCACGAGCGCGCCCTGGTTCGCCAGATCGCCGAGGACGATGTCTTCCTTCGTCCCGAAGTAGCGGAAGAACGAGCGCCGCGAGATGCCCGCGGTCGCCGCGATCTGATCGATCGTCGTCCCGTCGAACCCCTGCTCGAGGAACAACGTCATGGCGACGCGCGTGATCTCCGCGTACGCCGCCTGGCGCGATCGGGTCCAGAGGTCGTCCTGCTTGGCCATGGACGCGATCATACACCGAGCGCCAGGTTGACACTGAGTGCCAGGCGGGCATACGGTGACTTGGCCAGTCGGCCGATCAACCCCTGGGAGAACCCGATGCCGCGACCGGACTACCGCAGCCAGACCGTCATCGTCACGGGAGCCAGTTCCGGCATCGGCGCCGCGTTCGCACGCGCCCTGGCCGCCCGGGGCGCGAACCTGATCCTGGTGGCGCGCCGGCTGGACCGCCTTCAGGAGCTGGCCGCCGAACTGGAGCGGAAGCACCGGGTCACCGCGACGGCGATCGCGCTCGACCTCACCTCGCCCACGGTCGGCCCGGACCTGAAAGCGGCGGTGGCCGACGCCGGGCTCACGGCGACCAGCCTGATCAACAACGCCGGGTTCGGCACGTTCGGCGAGTTCGCCGGCGAAGACCCGGCCCGCCTGACCCAGGAGATCGCGGTCGACGTCTCCGCCCCGGTCCAGCTGAGCTCCGCGTTCCTGCCGTACATCGTTGCGGCGCAAGGCTTCCTGATCAACGTCGCCAGCATGGCCGCCTACACGCCGACGCCGCGGATGGCCGTCTACGGAGCGACGAAGGCGTTCGTCCTCAGCTTCACCGAATCGCTCTGGGCCGAGCTGCGCGGCAGCGGAGTCATCGCGTTCGCTCTGTCCCCAGGAGCGACGAGCACCGAGTTCAACGCCGTCGTCGGCACCGACGACGCCACCGCGGGAGCCAAGGCGCGCACCCCCGAGAACGTCGTCGCCACCGCGTTGTTGCACCTGGAGAGCCGCAACCCCGGCCCAAGCACCATCGACGGCCGATCAAACCGCATGGGCGCGACCTTCAGCCGCCTGATGCCCCGCCGGGCCAGCGTCACCATGATGCACCGCCTGACGGATCCGTCCCGCCGAGCGAGCACGAAGAAGCACGCAACGGCTTGACGGACCGGCTCCAGCAGCCGGGTGGGTCGTATAACGGCCTATTCAGGGGGTGGCCGGCTGCTCGTAGAGGCGGCGGAACGCCCGCGACGTCGTCCACTGCGTCACCCCGGCCACGGCGCCGACGACGATCGTCAGGTTGACCAGGTAGTGCACTCCGGCGAAGAAGACGGTGAACGCCGGGCCGCGCTGCTGCCGGACGAACCCGTACATCCCGCGGTCGCCGGCGATCGAGGCGGCGATGAGCAGGCCGGGCGCGAGCAGTCCCCACGGGCCGGCGAACGCCGCCGCGAACGCCGGGATCGACGCCGCGGCGGCCAGGCTCGCCCACGCCCGCTCCCGCGTTTCGAAGCCGGTGGCGAAGTGCCGGGACCGGGCGTACAGCGGGATGCGCAGGCGGGCCCGGTGGAAGAGCTTGCGCAGCAGCACCTTCAGGCGCCGGTCGTGCGCGTGCTTCCCGCGCACCTCGGGGGTGAGCCGCAGCCGGTAGTGCCGCGACAACCGGTGCCCGAAGTCGACCTCCTCGGTCTGCTTGAGCCGCGGGTTGAACCCGCCGATCTCGTCGTGGACCTTCGCCGGGATCGCGCACAGCGACGGGAACAGGAACGACACGGTGCCCTGGGAGCTGAGTGACCAGTAGTGGTACTGCAGCCCGCGGTACTGCGCGATCAGGGTGGGTTCGACGAGCGGCTCGGGGTCCTGGATACCGCACACCGCACCCGTGTCCGGCTCGGCTTCGAGGATGCGGACGGCGGTGGCGACCGCGTCCGGGGCGAGGGCGACGTCGGAGTCGACGTAGAAGATGACGTCGCCGCGGGCGCGGGCCCGGCCGGCGTTGCGTGCGACACCGCAGCCGCCGTTGACGCCGGTGGCGACGACGTGCGCGCCGTGCGCGCGGGCCACCGCGACCGAGTCGTCGGTGCTGCCGTCGTCCGAGACGATCACCTCGAGGTCCGGGTGGGTCTGGGCCGACAGCGCCGAGAGGCACTGAGGCAGCGTGCGGGCGCCGTTGTGGTTCGGCACGACGATCGAGACCAGCTGCCCCATGGCAGACCTCCAGCTGCTCGGCGAAGAGTGGCTTCACCAGTGCAGCCGAGGCGCCTGCCACAACCCTCTCACCGCGATCCCGCACCACCACCCGGGCCGTGAGAGGTCCGCGGAAGCGGCCGAGGAGAGCCCCCGCCCAGAGTCGGAACTCCTGACGCAATCCGACTGGGAGGGATCGATGCCGCACCTGATCACCCTGGAGCAGGCCGAACGGCTCGACGTCGGCGAGGTCCACGAGCTCTATCGCAAGTACGTCAACAAGTCGCAGGTCAAGCTGATGACGTCGTTCGGTTTCGGCCGCGAGCTGGTCGACCGCGCCGAGGGCGCCCACCTGCACACCCGGGACGGGCGCACCGTCCTCGACTTCACCGGCGGGGTGGGCGTGCTCAACCACGGGCACAACCACCCCCGGATCGTGGCCGCGCGGAAGCGCTTCCAGGACCAGTCCCGGATGGAGGTGCACAAGACCTACTTCTCGCCGTACCTGGCGGCGCTCGGCCACAACATCGCCCAGGTCCTGCCGGCCGACCTGAGCATGTCGTTCTTCCCCAACTCCGGCGCCGAGGCGGTGGAAGGCGCGGTGAAGCTCGCCTACAAGTACCACCGCGGCAAGCGGGGCCGCGTGCTGCGCGCGGACATCGCCTTCCACGGCAAGCTGCTCGGCTCGGGCGGGCTCACCGGCGGCGCGCCGGACCAGTTCGCCTTCCCGACCATCCCCGGCATCGGCACGTTCCGCTACGGCGACCTCGACTCCGTGCGCGACGCGATCGCCGCGGCCCGACGGCCCGGTGGCGGCTGCGACGTCTACGCGCTCCTCATCGAGCCGTTCAGCGCGTCGACGATGAACCACTGTTCCGCGGAGTTCCTGCACGGGCTCCGGGAGCTGTGCACGGCCGAGGACATCATCCTGATCTTCGACGAGATCTACACCGGCTGGGGCAAGACCGGCTCGATGTTCTACTTCATGCGCCACCCCGGGCTCGTGCCGGACGTCGTGACGACGTCGAAGTCTTTCGGCGGCGGCAAGTCCTCGATCTCGGCGTTCGTGGCGCGCGAACCGGTGTTCCGCAAGGCCTACGACAGCATGCGGGACGCCCTGCTGCAGAGCACGAGCACGACCTACTACGGCTTCGGCGAAGAGGCCGTGACCGCGCTGGAAGCCGTCGAGATCGCGGTGACCGACGACTTCCCGGCCCGCGCGCGCCACCTCGGGGACCTGCTCGGTCCCGGGCTCGAGCGGATCCGGAAGGCGCACCCGGACGAGGTCGCCGACGTCCGCGGCGCCGGCGCGCTGCACGGCGTGTTCCTCGCCGGCGGGCCGAAGCTGCTCGACCTGATCGGCAAGCTGGCGCCCGTTTCCCTGGCGAAGGACCCGTTGCTGCGGACCAAGCTCATCACGTGCGCGGTGATCGACGCGCTCTACCGCGACCACGACATCTACACCTACTACACGCTCAACGGCCGGAGCCCGCTCGTGGTGAGCCCGCCGCTCGTGACCGCCGACGCCGACGTCGAGCGCTTCCTCGACGCCCTCGACGCCGTGCTGGACCAAGGCATGTCCCGTTTGCTGACCCGTTTCGTCCAGGAGAAGGTGAGCCGGCTGTGGTGACTTCCAACCTGCCCGCGACCGTCGTCGTCACCGGCGCCGCCGGAGTGCTGGGCTCGCGCCTGGTCCAGCGGCTGCTCGACGAGGGCTGCCGCGTGCACAGCGTCGACCTGCGTGACATCCCGGCCGCGCCCGGGCTGCGCCACCACATCGGCGACGTCCGGGATCCCCGGGTGATCGCCGACGCGATGACCGGCGCCGGCGCCGTGGTGCACTGCGCCGCGGCACTGCCGAGCTACCCGGCCGACGAGATCCGCTCGATCATCGTCGGCGGCGCGCGGAACGTGCTGGGGACGGCGGTTTCCGCGGGCGTCACCCGGGCCGTGCACATCTCGTCGACGTCGGTCTACGGCCTGCCCAAGACGGTGCCGACGCCCGAAAGCCACCCGTGCGAGCCGGTCGACACCTACGGTGCGGCGAAGGCCGAGGCCGAGGAGCTCGCCGGGCGGCTGCGCGCCGACGGGCTGTGCCTGACCGTCCTGCGGCCCAAGACGTTCGTGGGCACGGGCCGGATGGGCCTGTTCGCGATGCTGTTCGAGTGGGCGGCGGAAGGGCGGCACTTCCCGGTGCTCGGCCGCGGCGACGTCCGCATCCAGATGCTGGGCCTGGACGACCTCGTGACGGCCGTGGTCACCGCGCTGGTGGCGCCGCGCGAGATCGCCGACGACACCTACAACATCGCGGCAGACCGCTTCGGCACGATCCGGCAGGACTTCCAGGCCGTGCTCGACGCGGCCGGGCACGGCAAGCACGTCGTGCCGATCCCGGCGCGGCCCGCCGTCGCGGTGCTCGGGCTGCTCGAACGCTGGAAGCTGTCGCCGGTCTACGGCCGGCTGCTGCACAAGCTGCTCGACGATTCGTTCGTCAGCACCGAGAAGGCCGCGCGCCGCCTCGGGTTCGTGCCGCGGCTGTCGAACTCCGAGGCCCTGCTCGAAGCCTTCACGTGGTGGCGGTCCAACCGCGTCCAGACGCCGGTGGCGCAGGGCGTGACCAGCCGTGAGCCCTGGCGTCAGGGCGCACTGAAACTCGCCAAGGTCTTCTTCTGACGGGGGAGGCGCCGGATGTACTCCCTGCAATCGCGCGCGGTGGCGGTTCGTTCGCGAACCGCCCTGCGGGATCTCCTCACGCTGGTCCGGCCGGGGCAGTGGCCCAAGAGCCTGCTCGTCGTCCCGCTGGTCCTGCTGCACCCGGCGGCGTGGACGTGGCCCCGGCCGGCGGCGCTGGCCGGGGCGGTGGGGCTGTTCGTCCTCGCCTCCGCGGTCGTCTACGTCGGCAACGACGTCGCCGACGCCGGGTACGACCGGGCTCACCCGGCGAAACGGCACCGGCCGATCGCCGCCGGGCGGGTACCGGTCCGGACGGCGGTGGCCCTCGGGGCCGCGCTGTTCGTGGTCCTCGTGGTGGCCACCGCGGTCACGCTGCCGGTGCTGTTCGCGCCGCTCGGCGCGTACGTCGCGCTGAACGCCGCCTACAGCCGGTGGCTCAAGCACGTGCCGGTGGCCGAGGTGTTCGCGGTCGCCGCCGGGTTCGCGTTGCGTGTGCTGGCCGGGTACCTGGCCACGGGCGTACGGCCGTCGGGCTGGTTGCTGCTGTGCGTGTTCCTGCTCTGCTTCCTGCCCGTGCTGGGCAAGCGGCGGCGCGAGCTGGACCTGCCCGAAGCGCTGCGCCGCCCGGTGCTGCGCGGTTATTCGGCCGCCTTCCTCGACCAGCTGCTCGTGCTCGCCGCCGGGCTCACCGTCGTGGTGTTCCTGTTCTTCGCCCACGAACGCTGGGGTGCGCGGGCCGACCTGGTGCTGGCCGCGGTCCTGCTGCCGGTGCTGTTCGGGCTGTGCCGCTACCTGCACGTGGTGCTCGTGCAGGGCGGCGGCGCGGATCCGGCCCGCGGGCTGCTGCGCGACCGGGTGCTGCTCGGCAGCGGCGTGCTGAGCGTGGTGGCGCTGGCCGCCGCCGGTCTCCTGTCCCCGTAACGACTCACGCGAGGTGCCGACATGACCGAAGTCGTGTCCCCTGTGGACACCGAAACCCCCGCACCGCCACGGCGGCGACTGAGCCGCACGCTCCGGGCCGCCACCGTGCTGTGGGTGCTGTTCTTCGCCGCGCACGTGCTGCTCACCGGGCGCTGGTGGCTGTGGATGTTCGTCGAACCCGTTCCGCCGCTGCTGTTGTTCGTCGTCCCGCTGCTGTTGCTGCTCCTCGCCGCGTCCGTCCGGCCGCGGCCGCGGTGGACGGCGTTGGTGCTCGTCGCCGTGCTGGTGGCGGGCACCCCGCTGGCCGGGTTCGGCGGGGCCGGCCCGGGTACCGCGCCGCGGCCGGGTGCGCCGGTGCTGCGGATCTTCAGCTGGAACACCGGCTACTGGGAGTCCGGGACCGGGTACAAGGACTTCCGCGGCGGCGACGGCACGGACGCGTTCTACGCGTACCTGAAGCAGCAGAACGCCGACGTCTACCTGCTCGGCGAGCACCTGCACTGGAACAACGGGCCCGTCCGGCTCGACGACGAACCCACGCTGCGCGCCCGGTTCCCGGGTTACCAGGTGAACGTCGAGGGCGAGCTGGTCACGCTGTCGCGGCTGCCGGTCGTGGGGACGCACCCGCGGCGCGACGGCCCGGAGCCCGACTCCTGGTACTGGCACGGCAACAAGGCGCAGCGCACCGACGTCCGGGTCGGCGGGTGCGTGTTCTCGCTGTACAACGTGCACCTGCCGCAGCCGGTGGACACCCGGCTCAGCCCGTTCACCGGCCGGTTCTACTCGTTCGCGCACGGGCAGTACGACCGCGTCCAGACCGAGCTGGGCGCCCTGCGCGCGGACCTGGCGGGCAACCGCAACCCCCTGCTCGTGGCGGGCGACTTCAACTCGCCGTGGATGGGCAGCCTCATCCCGCTCGGCGACGGCGTCGAAGCCCGGGACCTCACCGAGGGCGCCCCGCTGCCGTCGTCGTTCCCGCTGGCGGACACGGGATGGGGGATGCCCCGGCTGTGGCGGCTCGACTGGGTGTTCACCCGGGGCGAGGTGGACGTCGCGCGGTACGCGTTCCGGCCGAACCCGCGGCTGTCCGACCACCAGGCCCAGGACCTGACCGTGTCCCTGCCGTGCGGGTCCGCGCGATGACCGGCCCGGTCCGCGCGGTGCTGCGGAAGGTCCTGGTGGCGGCGTTCCTCTCGGCCGTCGCGGTGGGCGCGGCCACCGTCGTCGCCGGGCACAGCGCGGAGATCGCCGGGCTGCTCGCCCGGCCCGCCGCCAAGTGGTGCCTGGTGCTGGCGCTGCTCGCGCTCGCCGCGTGGCTGCTGCTGGGCGTGCAGACCTGGCGGCGGGTGCTGGCGTCCCTCGGCAGCCCGCTGGGGTTCGCCACCGGGGCCCGGATCTGCTTCGCGGCGATCGCCGGCACGTACCTGCCGGGGCCGTGGTGGCAGGCACTGGCCGCGGCCCACACCGGCCGCCGGACCGGCGTCGACGCGGGCCGGGTCGTCGCCGCCTACCTGCTGGTCGCCGTGATCAACCTGCTCTCGGCGACGGCGGTCGGCCTGCTGGTCGCACCGCTGGTGCTGGGCGCGTCCTGGCCCTGGCTGGTGGTGCCGCTGCTGCTCGGCGCGTACGTGCTGTGGCGGCCGGAAACCGTGCTGCGGCTGACCGATCGGGCGGCCCGGCTGCTCCGGCGCGCTCCACTGGCGGACCGGCCGGAGCCGCGCCTGCTGCGCCAGGCGGTGCTGGTGCAGACCGCCGCGTGGCTCGTGGGCGGCCTGCACCTGTGGTTGCTCGCGTTCGCGCTGGGCGCGCCGCCCGGGCCGGCGCTGGCGGCCGCGGTCGGGGGGTACGCCTTCGCGTCGGCCGCCGGGGCGCTGACCCTGGTGCTCCCCGACGGCGCGGGCGTGCGGGAGCTGGTGATCATCGCCGCGCTGGGGTCGGTGCTGCCGGTGCCCGCGGCGACCGTCGCGGCGATCGGGAGCCGGGTCTGCCTGGTCGTCGCGGAACTGCTGTGCGCGGGCGGCCTGCTGCTCAGCGCGTGGCACGCCCGCCGAGCAACGGCTCCGACCCGACCCGGCTGAGGAACGCGACACCGCGCAGGCACAGCGTCCGCCCCTTGTCGTCACCGATTTCTTCGAACGCGCGCAAGGCCAGGGCCAGCCGGCCGGACGCCTCGTCGTAGCGCTGCTCGACCATGTCGAGCGTCCCCAGGGAGTACAGGATCACGGCCTCGCCGCGGCGGTCGCCGGCCTGGCGGCAGGCGGCGAGCGCGGTGGTGTGCGTCTCGCGCCAGTCCTCCAGGTGATCGCGAGCCCGCATCAGCCCGGCCAGCGTGACCGCGAGGTCCCAGCACAGCTCGGCGGAACCGAGGTCGGCGGCCTGCCCGACGGCGCGGACCACGCCGGCGCGCTCCGTCTCGAACCACTCCAGCGGGTGGCGGAGCAGCTGGTCGGCGAGCGGCACGGGCAGCGGCCACCGCTCGGCGTCGCCGTGCAGCACGGGGACCGAGTGGCCCACCGCGCGGCTGTGCGCCTGTTCGGCCAGGTGCAGCCAGGCCCCGAGCAGCCGGCTCGAGGCGGCCGCCCGGGTCGCCGGGGTTTCCTTGCGGACGAGCAGTTCGCGGGCGTAGCTGCGCAGCAGCTTCGGGATCCGGTAGTGGGTACTGGGCCCGGAGCGGCGGTCGACGGCGACGAGCTGCGCGTCGACCAGCGCCTCCAGGTCGTCGCCCGCCGCCCGGCCCGGGTCGCCGAGCAGCGGCCCGGCGACCCACGTCGGGAAGTGCTCCCCGTCGACCAGGGTGAGCAGGCGGAACAGCCGTTGCGCGGACGGGCCCACCCGGGCACAGGCGGTGGCGATGCCGGGGCGGACGTCGAGCGGCCCGTGGCTCAGCTCGTCGAGGTGCCGCTGCCCGTCGCCGAGGCGCTCGGTCAGCTCCGCGATGCTCCAGTGCGGCCGCGCGGCCAGCCGCTCACCGGCGATGCGCAACGCGAGGGGCAGGCCGCCGCACAGTTCGATCAGGTCGAACGTGGCGGCGGGCTCGGCGGAGACGCGGGCGATGCCCAGCAGGTGGATGAGCAGTTCGGTGGCGTGCTGGATGGTGAGCTCCGCCAGCTCGACCACTTTCGCGCCGGACAGCCCGGTGAGCCGGTGCCGGCTGGTCACGAGCACGCCGCAGGTGGCGGAGCCGGGCAGCAGGGACAGCACCTGCGCTTCGTCGACGGCGCCGTCGAGCACCACGAGGATCCGCCGGCCCGCGAGCGCGCTGCGCAGCCGCGCGGCCAGCTCGTCGCGGCTCCCGGCCGCCGCGGGCACGCCGAGCACCCGCAGCAGCCGTTCGAGCACGGCCTCGGGCCGGACCGGCTCGCCGTGCTCGTCGTCCAGCCGCGCGTAGAGCTGGCCGTCGGGGAACCCGGGCGCGACCCGGTGCGCGATGTGCACGGCCAGCGCGGTCTTCCCGACCCCGGCGCGGCCGGCGAGCACCGCCGTGGCCACCCCGCCCGTGCCGCTGCCGCGGAGCAGACCGGCGACCGCGGTGACGACGTCGTCGCGGCCGGTCAGGTACGGGTTGCCGGCCGGCAGCATGCGGGGAACCATCGGCGCCGCGGCCGCGGGGACGGCGGTGGCCCGCGGCGCGGGCGGGGGATCCAGGGCGGTGTCGTTGCGCAGGATCGAGTCGTGCAGGTCGCGCAGCGCGCCGCTCGGCTCGATGCCGAGCTCGGCGACGAACCTCCGGCGGATGGCCCGGTAGGCGGCGAGCGCGTCGCCGGGCCGCCGGCAGCGGTGCAGCGCCAGCATCAGCTGGTGGTGCAGCTGTTCGCGCAGGGGATGGCGTTCCGCCAGCGGCAGCAGCTGATCGACCAGCTCGTGGTGGCGGCCTTGGGCGAGTTCGACGGCGTGGCACTCCTCGATGACGCTCAGCCGGCGCTCGGTCAGGCTCGTGACGGCCGCGCGCAGGAGGTCGCTTTCGATGCCGCTCAACGGGGCGTCGCCGCGCCAGAGCCCGAGCGCGCTCCGGAACCGTTGCGCCGCCTCGGCCGGCCGGCCCGCGGAGGCGGCCGTGCGTCCTTCGGCGACGAGACGGTCGAACCGGTGCAGGTCGAGTTCGTCGTCGGAGACCCGCAGCAGGTAACCCGGCCGCCGCGTGCCGATGCGCCCGCCCAGCCCCGCCGTCTCGAACCGGCGGCGCAACCCGGACACGCAGGTGTGGATCTGCCCGCGCGCGGTGGACGGCGGCGCGTCCGACCACACGGCGTCGACCAGCCGGTGCACCGGGACCAGACGGTTGGCCTCCAGCAGCAGGACGGCGAGGACGACCTGCTGGCGGCCGGCGCTCAGGCTCACCGGCTTGCGCGAACCGGAGACTTCGAGCGGGCCCAAGACGTGGAAGAGCATGACAAATTCCCCCATTCCGGTGGCCGGCCAAAACGACGAGTGAGATAACGGACATGCTCGGACAACCACCCCAGTCAAGCGATCGTAGCCCGCGGTGGCTGCTTTGTGAATTTCTGTCCGGCAGGACACCGGGGCCGCGCGGACGTGCGCATTCGCCGGGAAGTCGAGGATTTCGACGGCAATCGCCCGGGCATCACGGAAGGACGTAAAATTGTTCACCGAAAAGGAGCAGTTTTAACCGAGGCGATTCCGGTCAGTGCTGCCACGGCGCGGGAATGTGTTGGTACGACTGCCGATGCGGCGCATCCGCCAGCCGGGCTGATCATCGACGGCGAGCCTGCCGGGGGTGGCCAGTACCGGACACGTGACTGCGTGAATCGCATTCCGCGTTCGACGACGGGTGCCGCGGAATGCGCTTTCGGCGGTACCGACGTCACGGCAGGGCTGTTCGGAATCGAAGCCCCCGGGTCGCGCACGTGCCGATGCCGAGGGTGTCGACGGAGGAGGCGCAGTCGGCAACCGTCCAAAAGGGACGCTGCGGCCAGATCCAACATCGCTACCTGGGCGACCGCATCGAGGAGACTTGGATGAAGCGTGACTGAGCTGACCATCCACGGAGGACAAGTCAGTGAGCGGTCGCTCGCAGTGCCGCGGAGGCGGCGGACCGGACCGCCAGGTGCGGGTCGGCCAGGGCGTCGGCGAGGAGGAAACGCAGGCCGTCCGGGGCGGTTCGGCCCAGCGCGGTCGCTGCGTTGGCCCGGACGCGTGGCCTGGGGTCGCGTAGTGCCTCGGTCAGCAGCGGGAGCGCCTTCTCGTGGGTGATCCGCCCGAGTGCCGCGGCGGCGCGGGATCGGACCAGCTCGTCCTCGTCCTTGAGCGCATTGGTCAGCGTCCACAGGTAGGCCGGGTCGGCTCGTTGGCCGATGACCCAGACGATGACGCGGCGGACGAGCGGGTCGGGATCGTGGCCGGGCAGGTGGTACCCCGTGTCGATGCGGGCGAGGATCCGTCCGGCAAGTTTGCGGACACGCCGTTCGCCGGTGATCAGCAGGACCCGTACCAAGGTGGGCGCGAGCGAGTCGTCGGCCAGGCGGACCAGGCCGGTGAGCGCGGTGTGGACGTGCCGGCCGTCGCAGGCGGCGGCCAACCGGCCGAGCGCGCGGTGGTCGCCGTGCTTGGCCAGTACGCGGAAGGCCCGGGCCCGGACGACGGGGTGGACGTCGTCGGCGGCCTTGAGGGCGGCGGGCGTCGCCAGCGGCCCGCCGATCCGGTTCAGTGCCAGCAGGGCGCTCGTGCGAACGTCGGGCGAACTGTGGTCGAGCAGCGAGACGATCGCCGGCGCGGCCTCCAGTGCTTCGAGCTTGCCCAGCGCTTCCACCACGGGCAACGCGTCGGCGCCGGACTCGCGCAGGATGTCGATGAGCGGGCCGGTGGCCTCGGCGACGCGCAGGTTGCCGAGGACTTCCGCGGCCGCGAAGCGGCCCGGGCGGCGGTGGCGGAGGTGCTCGATCAGCACCGGCGCGATCCGCGGGTCACCGACCCGGCTCAGTGCGCGGGTGATGTCGTGTACGGCGCTGGGATGTACCTGGCCCAGTGCGTCGGCCAGGACGTCCAGCCGTCTCGGGTCGCTGGTCTCGGCGATGCGCTGGGCGGCGTAGCGGCTGATCCAGGCCCGATCGATGTTCAGCAGCGTGACCAGCCGGTCGAACACCTCGTCCGACGACTGTGCGGTGAGGCCTTCCAGGGCGGCCTCCACGATGGTGGCGGCGGGGTCGGACATGCTGTTCGGGTGGGCCGCCAGGGTGGTCAGCCAGGCCGGCCCGGCTGGGTCGGACAGAACCGTGTGCGCGTGCCGGTAGAGCGCCTTGTGCGGGTCAATGCGTGCCGTCGGCCATTCTTCCGGCTTGCATGACTTTCAGTATGACCGGCCGCGCCAACGAAATTCGCCCACAGGATCGGCACTCATGACGCCCCCACTGCGAGCTCGTCGGTCTCGAGGCGGCGGAACCGGCTGCCGTGGAAGACCAGTGGTGGGACGTCGGGGTCCGCGTGCAGCCCGTGGACCTCCAGGAACACGACCGTGTGGTCGCCGGCCGGCACCTCGGCCTGGATCGAACAGTCGAACCAGGCCGAGGCGCCGAGGACGAACAGGGCACCGTCGTCGCTCGCCTGCCAGTCCACGCCGGCGAACCGGTCGCCGGTCTTCGCGGCGAGCCTGCGGCCCGCCGCGGCCTGGTGCTCGCCCAGGACGCTGAGACCGAGGCGCGGGGAGGCTCGCAGGGCCGGCCAGGTGGCCGAGGCGTTCCGCACGCACACCGACAACAGCGCGGGGTCCAAGGACACCGAGGTGAACGAGCTGACGGCCATCCCGGCCGGTTCGCCGCCGGACAACGCGCACAGGGCCGTCACGCCGCTGGGAAAGCACGCGAATGCCTTGCGCAGAACCGTTGCCCGGTCGTCGATCGAGTGGACGGTGATCACGGAAGCCTCCCCAGGACTCGGCTGCGCGGCAGGTCGCCGGCAGCTTCGCGCTAGACGTCGATCGCCTTCTCGATGGGGGTATCGCCGCCGACCACCACGTAGATCCGGCCGGCGGTGCCGGGCCGGTCGATGAGCTCCACGAGCACGGCGGCGACGTCTTCCCGGGCGACCTGGTCGAACCGGGCGCGCTTCGGCGCGATCGGGTTCCCGGCGGTGAGTTCGACGGTGCCGTCGCCGTCGCCGTCGGCGAGCACGCCGGGCCGCAGCACCGTCCAGTCGAGCTTGTCGCGATCGAAGATGTGCTGTTCGGCGGCGCGCTTGGCCTGCAGGTAGACGGCATACCCCTCGCCGATGCCGGGGTCGTCGGCACAGCCCACGTTGATCGAGCTGACGTGCAGGAACCGCCGCACACCAGCCTGTTCCGCCGCGTCCATGACCAGCACCACGGCGGCCCGGTCCATCCGGTCGCGGCGCGCGGCGGTGGCGGCGTTGCCCGAGCCGGCCGAGAAGACGGCGACGTCCGCGCCGGCCAGGGTGGCGGCCACCTCGTCCACACCGGCGTGCTCGAGGTCGAGCACGACGGCTTCCCCGCCGGCTCGTTCGACGTCGGCGACGTGCCGGGGATTGCGCACGATGCCCAGGACCGAGTCGCCGCGGCCGGCGAGCTGCCGAGTCAATCGCAGGGCGATCTTGCCGTGGCCGCCGGCGATGACAATCTTCATTCCATGCCCTTTCTTGCGGAAGGTCCGCCGGGAAACGAGCCCGGAAGATCTTCCTTCAATTCTTCCCATTGTCGTAGTCTTCGGGCGGGGGCTGCCGAAATGCTCGGCGGCCCACGCCATCGGATCCTGCGGCGCGGGTGACGGCCGCGGAACCTGTGCTGTGCCAAGTGAGAGTGGACGCGACCGACAGTCGTCTTCGTCCGGTGGCGGAACGAAATCAGTCAACCATCGGGCACGCCTATCGGTCAATCGGCGTTGTCGTCACTCTTCCGTGGGGCGTGGTCGAGTTGCGCCTGGGCGGCGAGCGACCACAGGTAGCTCAGCGGTTCGCCGTCGGGTTCGTCGGTGTACTCGGCGATCAGTTCCTGCATCCGGCGGCGGAGCGAGTCGACGGACTCCGGTCGCAACCGGAGGACGCCCCGCTTGGCGCCGCGGCCGGAGTCCTTTCCGGCGGCGATCAGTTCGGCGCGGTGGGCGCCGAGCACGGCCAGGTCCACCTGCTGGCCCAGGCCGGCGTCGTCGGGCATGATCGTCAGCCCCCAGGTGCGCGCGGTCGCGCGGTAGGGCCGCTGCAGTGCGCCGTTTTCCCCGGTGCACACCGGTTCGGCGGCCAAGAAGTTCGTCTTCACCAGGGCGCGGATGTGCCGCAGCGTGGTCGCGGGAGCGAGGTCGAGCTCGACCGACAGCTGCTTGTTGGTCAGTGAGCGGTTCAGGCACAGCCGCAGGATGCGCCAGCGGACCGGGTGTCCGAGCGCCTTGAGTTCTTCGACAGTCGCTTCCACGGACTGCACTGTACCTTGCCAAGCCGTCACCAGTTTGCTTGACTAACATCGATATCAGTTTCTGCAATCAGTTGGAGGTCCGGTGATCGAGCAGCTCAGGGCGTGGGTTAACGACCGGGACCTGGTCGCCGAGCTGGCGGACTGGATCTCCCGGCCGAGCGTGAGCCGGACCGGCGAGGGCATGGCCGAGGCCGCGGCACACGGTCTCCGGCTGCTCCGCGCGTCCGGTCTGGAGGCGCGCGAAGCCGAGACCGGCGGCTGGCCCGCGCTGATCGGGACGGCGGACGGACCCGGGCCGCACGTGCTGATCTACGGCCACTACGACGTGCAGCCGCCCGGCCCGCTCGAACTGTGGACGACGCCGCCGTTCGTGCCGTCGATCCGTGACGGCCGGATGTACGGGCGCGGCACCGGCGACAACAAGGGACAGAACCTCGCACAGCTGCTGGGGTTGCGTGCCCTGCGGGACCTCACCGGCGGATACCCCTGCCGGGTCACGGTGCTGCTCGACGGCGAAGAGGAGATCGGCAGCCCCAACCTCGCCGCGGCCGTCCGCCAGGTCGGCCGGCCCGATCTGGTGATCTGGAGCGACGGGCCGGTGCACGACTCGGGCCGGGCGTGCGTGGTCCTCGGGATGCGCGGAATCCTCATGTTCGAGCTGCGTGCGCGGGGCGCGAACCGGCCGTTGCACTCGGGGCACTGGGGCGGCGTCGCGCCGAACCCCGCGTGGGCACTGGTGCAGCTGCTGGCCACCATGCGCACGGCGGACGGGGTCGTGACCGTCGCCGGGTTCGCCGACGACGTCGCGCCGTTGAGCGACGGCCAGCGTGCCGCGCTGACCGATCTCCCGGTGGACCTGGCCGGAACACTCGAAGCGATCGGGGTGACGGGCATGGAGCCGCCGGCCGGCTTGGGCTTCCACGAACGCCTGGCGGTGCCGACGCTGACCGTGAACTCGTTGAGCTGCGAGGACTCCGGGGACCACCGCGCGGTGATCCCGGACGTCGCCGTCGCCCGGTGCGAGGCCCGGCTGGTCGGCGGTCAGACACCGGCCCAGGTCGCCGAGGCCATCCGGCGGCACGTCGAGAAGTACGCTCCCGACGTCGAATTCGTGCCCGACGCGGCCGTGGCCCCGTCCACCACGCTGCCCGAAACCCCTTACACCGGAACGATCGTCCAGGCGGTCGAGGACGCGCACGGGCAGCGGCCGCTGCTGCTTCCCTCGATCGGGGGAAGCCTGCCGATCGCGGTGCTCGGCGACGGGCTCGACGTTCCCTGCTACGGCGTGCCCATGGCCAACGCCGACGAGGCCAACCACGCCCCCGACGAGAACCTCGACCTCGACTTGTTCCACCGGGGGATCGTCACCGCGGCGACGATCCAGCTCGCGCTGGCGGCGCAGTCATGACCGTCTGGGGTGCGTGGCCGGCGAAAGACGGCTTCGCTTACGTCGGCGACGAATCCGGCCGGCCGCAGCCGTGGTTCCAGACCTGGGCGGGGGAGCGGCGGATGTTCCCGATCGACGGCGCGGTCACGCGGCTGGCGTGGCGGCCGGACGAGTCGCGCCTGCTGGTCGTGACGGACGTGACCGGCGGCCAGGACTACCGGCTGGCCGAGCTCGATCCCGGCACCGGCGAGGTGGAGTGGCTGGCCGCGGAACCCGGTGTCCGGCGCGAGATCGGCGTGCCGTATTCGAGCTCGAGCCGTCCGTACAGCCCGGACGGCCGGCTGCTCGCCTACGCGACCAGCGCGCGTGACGTCACCTGCCTGGACGTCTACGTGCGGGACCTGACGACCGGCGAGACCAGGATGGTCCTCGAGGGCGACGACCGCTACGTGCCGATGTTCTTCTCGCCGGACTCCCGGTACCTGCTCGTCCTGAGGTTCCACCAGAACACCGACCACGACCTGTTCACCTGCGATCTCGAGACCGGCCGGATCCGGCACCTCACCCCGCACGAGGGCCCGGCGAAGTACCAGCCGGGTGGGTGGAACGAGGACGGCATCTACCTGTGCACCACGGAGGGCCGCGACTTCCTCGGGGCCGCCCTGCTCGTCCCGGGCCGGGCGCTGGAGTGGATCGCCACGCCGGACGCCGACGTGGAGAACGTGATCGTGGGCCCGCAGGTCGTCTGGGCCCTGCCGCAGGACCAGTGCACGATCCTGTGCACGTCGGAGACCGCGGTCGAACTGCCCGGATTCGCCTCCCAGCCGTTCGGCTACGACGGCTACGTGCCGCGGTTCGCCGGAGACCGGCTGCTCGCCCAGGTCGGTGCCGGCGACCGGGCGACCGAATTCCTGCTGGTGGACCCGACTTCCGGCGAGACGCGCCCGCTCACCGGCTTCGGCGACGGGCTGCCGGACGACCTCGTCGCGCCGGAAACGGTCCGGTTCACCGGAACCGGCGGGCTCGAGATATCCGGGCTGCTGTACCGCCCGCGTCCGGTGGCCGGTCCCGTTCCCGCGGTGCTCAGCATCCACGGCGGTCCGGAATGGGCCGCGCTGCCGGTCCACGACCCGCTGATCCAGCGGCTGGTGCGAGCCGGAATCGCCGTGCTGACGCCGAACGTACGGGGGTCGACCGGGCGGGGGCTGGCCTACCAGCGGCTGATCTACCGCGACTGGGGCGGCGGTGACCTGGCCGATTTCGAAGCCGCCGCGGGTTTTCTCCGGAGCCTCGACGGGGTGGACGGCGACCGGCTCGGTGTCCACGGGATCTCCTACGGCGGGTTCGCGGCGCTCAGCTGCCTGACCAGGCTGCCGGAGTACTGGCGGGCCGGTGTCGCGATCTGCGGGCCGGCCGACCTCGAAGAGGACGTCCGGTCCCTGCCGCCGACGTGGAGCCGGCGGGTCGTGGAGTGGATCGGGGACGTCGGTGATCCGGCGGATCTGGCGAGGCTGAGGACGGCGAGCCCGCTGACCCACGCAGCCGAAGTCCGGGCGCCGCTGCTGCTGGCCCACGCGGTGAACGACACCACTGTCGGCATCAACGGCACCGAGCGGCTGTACGAGACGCTGACCGGGCTGGGCAAGACCGTGCGATTCATCCGCCTTTCCCGCGGCCATCTCCCGGACGACCGGGCGGAACGGGACGAGCTCGACGCCGCGGTCGTGCAATGGTTCCGCGACCACCTCGAGCCGCACCCGGCCGAGGTGAAAACGACCGCCGGACACCGATAGCCGGCACCGAATACGACCGAGGGGGTCAAGCGAACACCGAAAACACCTGGCGCCCGTGACCGCCGGAGTGCGAGAATAGAACGCGGCACTGTGTTGCCCCTGCCCGCCGGATGCCGGCGGGCCCATGATCCGCAACGGCGCGGGTTCTCTTTCCCATTGTAGCGACACTGTCCACTTGGGACAAATCTTGACCTCACGCTTTCCGAAAATTTCGTCGACCAGCTCGGCCCGAAGAACCCACCCTCAGAAAGGATAGGCACAGAAAATGCCTCCTGCTGTCGCCGGCGCCGAGACGCCGTCCCGCCGACGCCTCGGCTGGATCCTGGCCCTGCTGGCTTTCGCCCAGTGCATTTACGCCATCGACTACAGCATCGTTTTCGTGGCGCTGCCCGACATCGGTTCCGGTGTCGGCTTCTCCGCGCACACCCTCCAGTGGGTCGTCAGCGCCTACGCCGTCGCCTTCGGCGGCTTCCTGCTGCTCGGCGGCCGTGCGGCCGACCTGTTCGGCCGCCGCCGGGTGTTCGCCTTCGGGCTGTTCCTCTACGCGGTTTCCTCGCTCGCCGGCGGGCTCGCGAGCGATCCGACGGTCCTGATCGTGGCGCGTGCTGTGCAGGGGATCGGTGGCGCTTTCCTCGCCCCGGCAACGCTTTCCCTGGTCACCACCACCTTTGCCGAAGGACCGGAGCGCAACCGGGCGCTGGCGATCTGGGGCGGTGCCGGCGGCAGCGGCATGATCCTCGGTTCGCTGCTCGGCGGCGTGCTGACCGGCGCCTTCGGCTGGGCGTCGATCTTCTTCGCCAACGTCCCGCTCGCCGGTGGTGCCATGCTGCTCACCTTCTTCATCATCCCGAAGGACGCCGACCGGCAGGGCGCCCGGCGCAAGTTCGACCTGCCCGGCGCGCTGACCGCGACCGTGGGGGCGACGCTGCTGGTGTTCACCCTCGTCCAGGGACCGGTGTCGGGCTGGACCTCGCCGCCGATCCTGATCGGCGGGGCCATCGCGGTGATCGTGCTCGCCGGGTTCCTCGTCATCGAGGGTCGCGGCCACGACCCGCTGCTGCCGCTTCGCCTGTTGCGCAACCGGAACCTGAGCACGGGTACCGTCGTCGTCTTCGTGTTCATGGGGACGTTCGGTGCACTGCCCTACTTCTACACCGTCTACTTCCAGTCGGTGCTCGGTTACAACGCGACGCTGAGCGGGATCGCCTTCCTCACGCCGTGTGTGGGCGTGCTGATCGGCAACCTGTCCGGCGGGAAGCTGGTCACCCGGCTCGGGGCGCGCACCACGCTGATCATCGCGCTGATCACCGGGGCCATCGGCACCGCGGCCTTCGCGGTCACCATTTCGGCGACCGGTTCGTACCTGGCGCTGGTGCCGGGTGTGTTCGTCCTGAGCATCGGCCAGGGCACCATCTTCACCGCGATGTACGCGGCGGCGACCACCGGTGTCGCGGAAGAGAACCAGGGCATCGCCTCGGGGATCGCCTCGACCGGCCAGCAGGTCGGCGCCGCGGTCGGGCTCGCCGTTCTGGTGGCGGTCCTGAACGCCGGGCACGAGGGGCTGACCGGTGAGGCGTTGCGCGTCGCCACCGCCGACGGGCTGCGCACCACCATGTGGGTCACCGTGGCGGGCATTCTGCTCATCGTGCTGGTCACGCTGAACTTCCGGCGGCCGCCGGCGGCTCCGGTGGCCGAACCCGAGAAACAGGTTGACCTGAATCCGGCCGTCTGACCGCACGGCTCGAACCGCAAAAAGGGTGATTCCGCCTCGTGCTCCCACGAGGTGGAATCACCTTTTTGCTTGTGCATGAGCGTGAGCAGCGGAATTCGATCGTTTGATCGAAACGATCCGGACGCCGTCCGGTACCGGCCGTTTGACGGGCGGCACAATTGGTTGACATTGCATATATTCCCTGTTTATGCTGGAAATCTGTTCGAAGGTGGCGGAGCCATGGGGGGTTCGTTGATCGAATATCGAAAGATCAATTCCGGACGCTGTCCCTTTCGAACCCTTTGAGTGGCACGCTCGGTGCGAATATTCTTCAGCTGACGACCCTGGGGGGTTCTTTGCTCTGCCGTCGATTTCCAAGACATATTTTTCCGGCGAATGAATCGGCCGAATGTCGTATCTCCGAAACGCATTCATCCGTAGCGGCAGATGCGCGCTTTCCGGCACTCGCCCGCGGTACTGGAGAAAAGCGCACCGGCGGAGACCCCGCCGACAGGCCCGCACCGGCCGGACGGGCCTCGTGACGGCGGGTCCGGAGTACGGCGACGTCCTGGAACCCTCCTCGGCCGCGGTCCTGCCGGCAGGTTCGCTCGACACGGTGCCGCGGCGGAGCCGGCTGCTCCCAGAGGGACAGCGAGTGCTGGTCAAGGTGCACCTCGACCTGGCCAAGGCGGCGGCGACCTCGGCGAACCACCGCCTGGGCGGCAGCACCCCGGTTGGCCAGCTCATGGCCGAGGTGCTGGTGCGGCAAGGGCTGTACGAGTACGCCGAGGAGGTGCTGCCCCGCCAGCCGGCCGGCGATGCCCCGCTGGCCCGCCGCACCCGCTGGGCCGTGACCGCGGCGGCGATCAAGTACTGGGGAGCGGGCGACGTCGAGGCCGCGCACCGCGTGCTGCGCGACGTCGGCAGCCCGGTGACCGCGGCGCACCGGGCCGGCTTGCTGCTGCTGGACGGCCGCACCCGCGCGGCACTGGCCGCGGGGGAGAACGTACTGGCCGACCGGCCGGTACCCGACGAGGCGATCCCGCCGGCGGTGATCACCGTGGTCGTCGCGGCCGGCCTGGCCGGCCGGTTCGGCCAAGCGCTCGCGGCCGCCACCCGGCCCGGCCGGGGCCGGCCCCGGTCCGCCGAGATCGGTTACGCGCACTGCTTCGTGTTGCTGCTCGCCGGCCAGGTGCGGCAGGCGCACCGGATGGCCGACGACGGGTACCGGGACGCGGTGGCCGCCGGAAGCGTCGCGGTGGCCGGTGGCTGGCTGGCTCTGCGCGGCGCGGCCGCCAAGACCCGGGGCGACCTGACGGCCGCCATCGCCGATCTCGAGACCGCTTCGCACCTGTTCGACGGCGGCAGCTCGGGTCCGCTGCTGGCGCCGTGCCTGGCCGAGCTCGCCGTGGCCCGCGCCGTGTCCGGCGACCTGGCCGGCGCCGAGCAGACCCGGCTGCTCGCCGACGCGGCACCCGGGTGCCGCATGTTCGTCCCGTGGCTGACCCTGAGCCGGGCGTGGATCACCGCGGCGGGCGGCGACACCACGCTCGCCGCCCGGCAGGCGCGCACGGCAGCCGACGTCGCCATGGCTTCGGGGCAGTACGCCGTCGAAGCCATGGCCCGCTACGACGTGTCCCGGCTCGGCGATCCGAACGCCGTACGGCATCGCCTCGCCGAGCTCGCCGACGTGGTGCAGGGGCCGCTCGTGCCGGTGATGGCGAGCGCCGCGGCCGCGCTGGCCCGGTCCGATCCCGGGGCCCTGGACGTCGCCACGGCGAAGTTCACCGAACTCGGGATGGACCTGTTCGCCGCGGAGACCGCCACCGCCGCGGCCGCGCTGCGGCAGGCCGCCGCGCCCGCCGGAGGCGTCGCGCGCCCGGACGCGGCCACCCCGCTGCTGCGGCTCACGGCCCGGCTGGCCGGGCTCACCCGGCGCGAGCGGGACGTCGCGCTGCTGGCCGCCGGCGGCTTCACCAGCCCCGCCATCGGGCACCGGCTGGGACTGTCCGCCCGCACCGTCGACAACTACCTGGGCCGGGCCTACCAGAAGCTGGGGGTGACCAGCCGCCGGGAGCTGGCCCCACTGGTGGCCGGCGACCGTCCACACCGACCCGTCCACGCCGAAGGGAACCACCGATGACCACGATGAGCGACCTCGACAAGATCTCGGCCAACCAGGAGGGCTTCAACCTGCGCGCGCGGGCGCACCTGCAGTCGTCGTACTACGACGTGGAAAAGTTCAAGCAGGGCCACAACATGCTGCGCAAGCTGGAACGGGAGGAGCTGGGCGACGTCCGCGGCCGGTCCCTGCTGGAACTGCAGTGCCACATCGGCGTCAACTCGCTCTCGCTCGCCCGGCTGGGTGCGCAGGTGACCGGCACCGACATCTCGGACGAGGCGATCGACATCGCGAACGGCCTCGCCGGCGAGCTGGACCTCGACGCGAAGTTCGTCCAGGCGAACCTCTACGACCTGCCCCAGGTGCTCGACGGGCAGTTCGACATGGTGTTCACCGGGTACGGCACCCTCTCGTTCCTGCCCGACATCCCCCGTTGGGCCGAAGTGGCGGCGAACTTCGTCAAGCCGGGCGGCACCCTCACGATCGTGGAGATCCACCCGATCCTCAACCTCTTCGACGACGTCGACGGCGAACTCCGGGTGGCCCGCTCGCTTTTCCGGTCCCGGCAGGTGCACCACGAGATGTCCAAGAGCTACGCCGACAAGATCGACGACGCGGTGGAAGTGGAGAAGCACTCCATCTACGGCTGGCGGTGGACCGTGGAAGAAGTGGTGAACGCCCTCATCGACGCCGGCCTGACCATCGAACACCTCCGCGAGGTCCCCTACGACGCGCGGCAGCGGCTCCCGCTGATGGAGTCCGACGGTGACCACAACTGGCGGATTTCGGGTGACCCGATCCCGCTGTCGTTCGCCTGCGTCGCGAGGAAGTGAGCCGCGGCATGGCAGAACAGATCGTGGCGACACCGGAAATCCACGAGTACGTCCGCACGGTGTCCCTGCGGGATGACCCGCTGCTGGCCGAGCTCCGGGCGGTGACCGCCGGCCTGCCGGGCGGCTCGGCCATGCAGGTGATGGCCGAGGAGGGCCAGCTGCTGGCGCTGCTGGTCGGCTTGTCCGGGGCCAGGTCGGTGCTGGAGATCGGGACTTTCACCGGCTACAGCACGTTGTGCATGGCGCGGGCGCTGCCGCCGGACGGCGTCGTCGTCACCCTCGACCTCGACGGCCGGTGGCCCGCGATCGGCGCCGACTACTGGCAGCGCGCCGGAGTCGCCGAGCGCATCGAGGTTCGCATCGGCGACGCGGCGAAGACGCTGGCCACCCTCGCGGAAGAAGGCGGTGACGAGCGGTTCGACCTCGTGTTCATCGACGCGGACAAAGCCGGCTACGGGACGTACTACGAGGCAGCGCTCGGCCTGGTGCGGCGGGAAGGGCTGATCGTCATCGACAACACGCTCTTCTTCGGCCGGGTGGTCGACCCGGCCGTCCGGGACCCGGACACCGTCGCGGTCCGGGCGCTCAACTCGGCTCTGCGCGACGATCCGCGGGTGGACATCGCGATGCTCACGATGGCCGACGGGATCACCCTCGCTCGCAAGAGGTGACAGCTCGATCGGCCGCGGCCGGCGCCCTCGACGGGGCGCCGGCCGCGGTGCGTTGTCCCCTCGGACTCGCGGGTCGCGGCGGCTCGCCCGCCCGGCCGAAACGAACCGGCCGCTGCCCCCGGAGGGACAGCGGCCGGTTCGGCGCTGGCGCGGTGTGCTGCCGGGGCCGAGGATCAGGCCGTGGCCAGCCGCAACGCGGTCAGGTGCAGGGTGGTGGGTGCCGGGCGCGGGCTCGGAGTGAGGTGCAGGCGTCGCGTTTCCGCACTGTCCGGTGCCGGCAGTCCGGCGTGGCAGGCGCAGGGCTCGTCGGTGAACCCGGCGAACCGGTACGCGACGTCCATGATCCGGTTCCGGGCCGTCGGCCGGAAGTCCGCGACCAGGTGCGCGCCGGCCGTCGCCGCCTCGTCCACCAGCCAGTTCAGCACGGTCGCCCCCGCTCCGAAGGACACCACCCGGCACGAGGTGGCCAGGAGCTTCAGGTGCCACACCGCCGGGTCCTTCTCCAGCAGCGCGACACCGACCGCGCCGTGCGAGCCGAAGCGGTCGCTCATCGTCACCGCCAGGACCTCGTGGCGCGGATCGTCCAGAAGGGCACGCAGATCGGCGTCGGAGTAGTGGACGCCGGTCGCGTTCATCTGGCTCGTCCGCAGCGTCAGCTCCTCCATCCGGGACAGGTCGTCCGCCGTGGCGCGGCCGATCTCCATCACCAGCTCCAGCGAGCGCAGGAACGCCTCCGACGGCCCGTCGAACGACTCCTGCTCGGCCTGGCGGCGCACGTTCGACCGGTACATCTCGCGACGCCGGCGCGAGTCGGTCGTCACCGTGGCCGGCGTGTACTCGGGCAGGTCCAGCAGACCGGAAATCGACTCGGCCGGGTAGCAGCGCACCTCCGGCAGGTGAAACCCGACCTCCGCGCGCTCCGCCGGCTGGTCGTCGACGAAGGCGATCGTGTGGTGGGCGAACTTCAGCTCGTCGGCGATCGCGCGCACCGACGACGACTTCGGGCCCCAGCCGATCTTGGCGAGCACGAAGTACTCGGCGACGCCGAGGGCTTCGAGGCGCTCCCAGGCCGGGCCGTGGTCGTTCTTGCTGGCGACGGCCTGAAGGATGCCACGGGAGTCGAGACCGGTGATGGTGTCGCGGACGTGGTCGGCGATGACCACGTCGTCGTCCTCGAGCAGGGTGCCCTTCCACAGCGTGTTGTCCAGGTCCCAGACGACACACTTGACCGTGGTGATCGGTTCGCTCACTGCGCCTCCCGCCGTACCGGACCGGTCCCGGCCGCGAGGGCGTGCCTGGCGAGCTCGAGCCGGCAGATCTCACTGCTTCCCTCGATGATTTCCATCAGCTTGGCGTCCCGGTAGCCGCGGGCGACCACGTGGCCGTCCGACGCGCCCGCCGAGGCCATGATCTGCACGGCCGACGCGGTTCCGCGCACGGCCTCGGTCGCGCTCACGTGCTTCGCGAGGACGGTGGCGATCACCTGGTCGGGCGAGCCCGACTCCCAGCACTCGGCGGCGTGCCGGCACACGGCGGTGGCGACCTGCTCCGCGGTGTAGAGATCGGCGACCATCCGGGACACCAGCTGGTGCTCCGCGATGGGCTTGCCGAACTGCCGCCGGGCTTTCGCGTGCCCGGTCACCGCGCGGAGGCAGCCGCGCAGGATGCCGGCGCAGCCCCACGCCACCGACATCCGGCCGTAGGACAGTGCCGTCGTGATCAGGAACGGCAACGACAGCCCGGTGCCGCCGAGGACGTTCGCGGCCGGCACCCGGACGCCGTCCAGCCGGACGTGCGCGTGCCCGGCCGCGCGACAGCCGAGGGGGTGCGGGATCTTCTCGATCCGGACCCCCTCGGCGTCCGCCGGCACGACGACCGCCGCCGCGTCGCCACCGGCCTTCGCGACGACGACGATCAGGTCGGCGTACGTCGCGGCGGTGATCCACGTCTTGTGGCCGTCGACGACCACGGTGTCGCCGGCGAAACGCAGTTCGGCGGTCATCGCCCCGAGGTCGCTGCCGGCCTCGGGTTCGCTGAAGGCGACGGCCGCGAGCCGGCCGCCGGTCAGCTGCGGCAGGAACCGGGCCCGTTGTTCGCGGGTGCCCAGGCGCTGCACCATCCACGCCGCCATTCCCTGCGAGGTCATCACGCTGCGCACGGAACTGCACAGGCTCCCGGCGTACGCGGTCAGCTCCCCGCTCTCCTGGCCGAGCATGCCGAGGCCGCCGTGTTCCTTCGCCACCTCCGCGCAGAGGAAGCCGGCCGCACCGAGTCCACTCAGGACGGTGCGCGGGATCTCGCCCGCGATGTCCCAGGCGCCGGCGTTCTCCTCGACGAAGCGCCAGGTGTCCGCGTGGCCGGGGGGAAGCCCGTCAGACATCGCAGCCTGCGGCGGACTCCGCCCGGAGCCGGGCGGTCAGCGCGGCCATGCTCTTGACCGTGAGGAAGTTGAACAGCTGCAGGTCCGGTCCGGCCACCGTCACGGAGTAGGCCTGTTCCAGGAACACCACCAGCTGCATGGCGAACATGGAGTTGGCCACCCCGGTGGCGAAGAGGTCCTGGTCCGCCTCGGGCCGGGTCCCGGTCTGCTCGGCCACGAACCTGCTGATCTCGTCGATCACGGCGTCCGTGTCGAAGGTCGCCTTTTCGGTTTGCTGTTCCGAATTCATGACTTTGCCTCACTGTAGACGTAGAAGCCACGGCCGCTTTTCCGGCCGAGCTCACCCAGCCGGACTTTGTCCAGGAGAACCTTGCTGGGGCGGCACCGCTCGTCCCCGGTCCGGGCGTGCAGCGCGTTCAGGGCGTCGACGAGGTTGTCGATGCCGATCAGGTCCGCGGTGCGCAGCGGACCCGTCGGATGACCGAGGCAGCCCTGCATCAGGGTGTCCACCTCTTCGACGGTGGCGGTGCCGGCCCCGATCACCTGCGCGGCGTCGTTGATCATCGGGTGCAGGAGCCGGCTCGTCACGAAACCGGGTGCGTCGTTGACCACGACCGCACGCCGCCCGAGCCGGGTCAGCAGCGCCAGCACCGACTCGACGGTCCGGTCCGCGGTCTGCGGGCCGCGGATCACCTCGACCATCGCGATGAGGTACGCGGGGTTCATGAAGTGCGTCCCGATGAGGTCTTCCGGGCGGGGCACCCACGCCGCCATCTCGTCGATGGGGATGCCGGAGGTGTTGGAGATCAGGGGAGTCCCGGGCCGGACCAGGGCCGCGAGGCCGGCGAGCACCTCCGCCTTCTTCTCGGGCAGTTCGGTGACCGCCTCGATGATCACCGTCGCGTCCGCGGCGTCGCCCAGCGAAAGTGTCGTGCGCAGCTGCCCCGGGGCGCGCCCGGCCGGCAGCGCCCCCGTCAGCTGGGCGTGCCGCAGCCCGGTGGCGGACGCCGCGCGGGCGCGCTCCAGCACGCCCTCGTCGACGTCCACCAGCACCACGGGCAGGCCGTGCCCGACGACGAGCGTCGAGATCCCGGTGCCCATGACCCCCGCTCCTACGATGGCAACGAGCGGCTCGTCCATGACGCCTCCTCCAGTCCCAGGGGCTCGTAGCTGCCGGTGTCGGGCCCGATCCAGTAGCGGCGCCGCTGGAACGGGTAGCCCGGCAGCGACACCCGCCGCGGTCGCGCCGTGCCGTGCACGGCGTCCCAGTTGATGTCCACAGTGGACTGCCACAGCCTGCCGACGGTGTCGAGCAGGTGGGCCGGGCCGGACCGGCCCGCGTCCGCGGGTGGCAGTGCGGACAGGGCCGCCAGCTCCGTGATCCCCTGCCGTGCAACGGCTTCGGTCAGCACGCGGCCCGGGCCGAGTTCGAGCAGGATCCGGCCGCGCTCGCCGGCCAGCTCCCGCAGGCCGTCGGCGAACCGGTCCGGTCCGCGGAGGTGGCGGGCCCAGTAGGCGGGCTCCACGGCCTCCTCCGGGCCGATCCAGGTTCCGGTCACGCCGGAGATGTAGGGCACCTGCGGCGGTTTGAGCTCGTAGCCCGCCACCTCGCCGGCGAACTCGGCCGCGGGCAGGTCGGGCACGCCGTCCGCGCCGGCGCGGGAGCGGATCCCGGCGCCGGCGATGGTGAGGTCGACGGCGTCCGCCAGGTCCAGCACTCCGGCCAGGCAGGCCGCCACGTACTCTCCGTCACCCACGCCGATCATCGCGGCGGGCTCGACGCCCCACGACTGCCACAGCCGCGCGAGGGACCACTGCAGGGCGAAGGCCGCTGCCGCCCCGCCGCCCGGGTCGTCCGGACCGTCCACTGTGGACGGTAAGAGCAGCCGGCGCAGGTCGTACCCGAGCCGTGGCCGTGCCAGTTCGGCGCAGCGGTCCACCTGCTCGGCGAACACCGGCTCATCGCGGTAAATCTCCGCGGCGGCGTCCGGGCGGTGGGAGCCGCTGCCCGGGAACACGAAGACGACCTGCCGGGCGGGCACCACGCCGGTGGCGGACGCGGACCCGGCCAGCGTGTGGAGGGCGGCGACCGCCTCGGTCCGGTCGCGGCACACCAGGTGCCGGCGGACCGGGAATCCGGACCGGCCGGCCTGCAGGGTGTAGGCGACGTCCGCGATGTCCACGTCGTCGTGGCGATCCAGGTGGCCGGCGAGATTGCCGGCCGCGGCCGCCAGGGCCTTCCCGGTGCGCGCGGACAGCACGAGCACCTGCGACCCGCGTGCGGGCACGGCGTCCGGCCGCGCCGGCGCCTCCTCGAGCACCACGTGCGCGTTGGTGCCGCCGACGCCGAACGCGCTGACGCCGGCCCGTCGCGGTGTCGCGCCCCGGGGCCAGGGCCGGACGGTGGTCGGCACGTAGAACGGAGTGCGGTCCAGTACCAGCGCCGGGTTGGGCGTCTCGAAGTTGATGCTGGGCGGGATCTCGCCGTGTTCGAGGGCGAGCACGGCCCGGGCGAAACCCACCGCTCCGGCGGCCGCGTCCAGGTGACCGACGTTGGCTTTCACCGAGCCGAGTGCGCAGAACCCGCGTTCGCGGGTGTCGAAGGCCTTGGTCAGCCCGGCCACCTCGATCGGGTCGCCGAGCGGGGTGCCGGTGCCGTGCGCCTCGACGTAGCCGATGGTCTCCGACGGGACGCCGGCGACCGCGTGCGCGGTGGCGATCACCTCGGCCTGCGCCTGCATGTTCGGCGCGCTGAAGCCGAACTTCGTCGAGCCGTCGTTGTTGACCGCCGTACCCCGGATCACCGCGCGGATGTGGTCGCCGTCCGCGAGCGCGTCGCTCAGCCGGCGCAGCGCCACGACCGTGACGCCGTACCCGGGAATGGTCCCGCCGGCGGCGGCGTCGAAGGGCCGGCAGTGGCCGTCGCGGGCGAAGATCCCGCCCGCGACCAGCGGATAGCCGCCGATCAGCGGAATGGGCAGTGCGACCGCACCCGCCAGCGCCATGTCGCATTCGTGCCCCAGCAGCGCCTGGCAGGCGAGGTGGATGGCGACGAGCGACGTGGAACACGCCGTCTGGACGGTCATCGCGGGGCCACGCAGGTTGCACAGGTAGGCCGCCCGCGTCGCGAGGAAGTCCTTGTCGTTGTACGGCCGGGCGGAGAACGCCGCCAGCGACCGCCGGAACCGCGCGTTCGCGAGGAGGTTCAGCGGCAGGTACTTGTTGGCGAAGCACCCGGCGTAGACACCGACGGCGCCGTCGAACCGCGACGGGTCGTGTCCGGTGTCCTCGAGCGCGTGCCAGACGCACTCGACGAAGAGCCGCTGCTGGGGATCGCTGAGCTCCGCCTGTTGCGCGGTGTACCCGAAGAACTCCGCGTCGAACTGGTCGGCGTCGCCGACGACCGCGGCGGCGGGCACGTAGTCGGGGTGGGTCACCATCTCCGCCGGCCACCCGGCGTCGACCAGCTGCCGGGTGCTGAACCTGGTGACCGACTCGACGCCGTCTCGCTGGTTGCGCCAGAACTCCGCCATGGTGGCCGCTCCGGGCACCCGCCCGGCCAGCCCGACGACCGCGATCGGCTCCATCCCGTCTTCCGGTTCGGTGGTCACCGCAGGCCCCCCGTGGCTCGATGCCGGGTCGAACAGCTCACAGGCACGCTCACGTTCCCGCCTTTCCGTTGCGCCGCTTGGCGGTCTGGCCGGCGGCGCGGCGCGCGGCGGCCCGGGCGGCCCCGGCGCCGACCGCCTCGTCGGCCCCGCCGGCGGGCTTGCGGTCGATGGCCTCGGCCAGCGCCCGCGCGGACGGGTACCGGAACATGTCCACGAGTGAGAGCTCGCTTTCCCGGCGTTCGAGCAACCGGGCCCGGGCCACCACCACGAGCAGCGAGTTGCCGCCGAGCTCGAAGAAGCTGTCGTCCACGCCCACCCGGTCGACGCCGAGCACTTCCCGCCACACGTCGGCGACCAGCCGCTCGGTCGCGTTCGCGGGCGGCGCGTACGCCGTGGGTCCGTCGGGCCGCGCGGCCGACAGCTCGGGCAGCGCCCGGCGATCGACCTTGCCGTTCGGGGTCAGCGGCACCGTGTCGATCGGGTGGAACGCGCTGGGCACCATGTAGCCGGGCAACCGCGTGGCGAGGAAGGCCCGCAACTCGGCCGCGGTGGTCGGCCGGCCGGTGGCCGGGACGTAGTAGCCGACGATCCGTTGCTCCGCGCCGATGCCCCGGATGACCGCGACCGCCGAAGCGACTCCGGCGTGCCCGGCGAGCGCGGTCTCGATCTCGCCGAGCTCGATCCGGTGACCGTGCAGCTTCACCTGGTCGTCGACCCGGCCGAGGAACTCGAGCTCGCCGCCCGGAGCCCAGCGGGCCAGGTCGCCCGTCCGGTAGACCCGGGCGCCCGGCTCGGTGGCGAACGGATCGGGCTGGAAGCGTTCGGCGGTCACCTCCGTGCGGCCGAGGTACCCCCGGACCACACCGCTGCCGCCGAGCAGCAGCTCTCCGGGGACGCCCGCCGGGCACGGCCGCGTCTCGCGGTCGACCACGTAGGCCTGGACGTTCGCCAGCGGCCGCCCGATGCGCACCGGGCCGGCGCCGGGCCGGATCCGGGACGTCGTCGCCCAGACCGCGGCCTCGGTCGGTCCGTACATGTTGTGCACCGTGCCGCCGACGGCGCCGGCGAGTTCGCCGGCCAGGTCGGTGGGGAGCGCCTCGCCGCCGACCAGCAGCCGGCTGAGCCGGGGCAGCTCGGCTCGGGCGTCCTTGTCCGCCAGCAAGGCGCGGGCCAAGGACGGTGTGCACTGCAGGTGCGTCACCGCGTGCTCGCGCAGCTGGTCGGCGATCGGCGCTTCGGGTTCGGCGAGCGCGGCTTCCCGGCGTTCGCCGGTGATCTCCCGGACCGTCGTCAGGTGCGCCAGGGCGTCGAGTGTCGCCTGCTCGTCGACGCCGAAGTCGATCAGGCAGGCGACCTCGTCGACGCCGGCGGCCTTCATCCGGTCCACCGTGTCGGCGCAGACCTGCGGGGTGCCGAGCAGGCTGGCGGTGGCGAAGAACCGGTCGAACGCCCGGTCGACCAGCGCCCGCAGGTCCTCGGGGGGCAACGCCTTGAACTCCTCGGCGCTGCCGGTGGTGGCGCCGAGCGAGGCGATCAGGTCGAAGGAGGTCTCCAGGTACCGGCTCATCGGCTCCCGGACCAGCTCCCGCACCTCGTCGAGGTCCTGGCCGACGAAGGTGTGGACCATGACCGCCACGTGGCCGTCCCCGGGGCCGTGCCCGTGCTCGCGCCAGCTTTCGCGGTACAGCGCGATCTTTTCGCTCAGCTCCTCCAGGCTGTGCCCGAGGAGGTGGGTGAGCACCCCGGTGCCGGCCTCGCCGGCCATCCGGAAGGTCTCCGGATGACGGGCGCTGGTCAGCCACACCGGCAGCTCCGGCTGGACGGGCCGGGGGAACACGCCGACCTCGATCTCGGCGCCGGCGCCGTTGCGCCGCGGCACCTTCCCGCCACTCCACAGCTGCCGGACCTCCGCGAGCCCGTCGATCATCAGCTGCTTGCGCTTCTCGAACCGGTCCGGGGCGAGCGCGAAGTCGTTGGCGTGCCAGCCCGAAGCGAGCGAAACTCCCACCCGGCCTGCCGAAAGGTTGTCCACGACGGACCATTCCTCGGCCACCCGCACCGGGTCGTGCAACGGCAGCACCACGCTGCCCGCGCGGACCTGCACCCGCTCGGTGATCGCGGCGACGGCCGCGGCCATCACCGCGGGGTTCGGGTACAGCCCGCCGAACTGGTGGAAGTGGCGTTCGGGGGTCCAGACCGCCGTGAAGCCGTTGCGGTCGGCGAACTTCGCGCCCTCCAGGAGCAGGCGGTAGCGATCACCGGCGTTGGCCTCCGAGTCGCTGCCGAAGTAGAACAGGCTGAAGTCGATGTGGCGCGCGCGGGCCGTGGCGGCCGTGGCCGATTCCGCCTCGGCCGCGGCCGAGGGGAGGGGTGGCTCGCCGCGCAGCACGACGCGGTGGCCGCGTGTCAACGCCCACAGCAGCTCGACGACGGAGATGTCGAAGGAAACGCTCGTCACCGCGAGCCAGGTGCCGGGTTCGTCGGCCCCGAAGACCTCGTTCATCCCGGCGAAGAGGTTGACCACGTTGCGGTGGGTGACCATGACGCCCTTGGGTCGCCCGGTGGAGCCGGACGTGTAGATCACGTACGCCAGGTTGTCGGGGGTGGTCACCGCTGGCGAAGCGGCCGGCTCGATGTCCGGTGCCCCGGCCAGGTCGGGCACCAGCACCTGCTCGGCGCCGAGCCGCCGGGCGGAGGCGGCCGTTCCCGGGTCCGCCACGACCAGCCGCACGCCGGCGTCGCCGATCATGAACGCGAGCCGATCCCGCGGGTAGCCGGGATCCAGCGGCAGGTACGCCGCGCCCGCCTTGAGGATCCCCAGCAGGGTGACCACCAGCGTGGAGGTCCGGCCGAGGTGGACGCCGACCGGCTCGTCCGGCGCCACGCCGAGCCGGCGCAGGTCCGCGGCGACCCGCTCGGCGAGCCGGTCGAGCTCGCGATGGGTCAGGGTGGCGTCGGCGGCGACCACGGCGACGTCGTCGGGCGTCGCGGCCGCCTGCTCCGCCAGCACCTGGTGCACGAGGACGTCGTCGATCCCGGTCCGGGTCCCGGCCTGCCAGCCGGCCAGGGTGGCCAGCTCGGCCGGCGGCAGCACGGCCAGCTCGTCGACGGGCCGGTCCGGGGCCTGCGCGGCGGCGGTCACGACGCTGACGTACCGCTCGGCGATCCGCTCGGCCGTCGCGGCCTCGAACAGGTCCGTGTTGTACTCCAGCCGGCCGGTCAAGCCGGCGGGAGTGCGCGCGAGGCTCAGCGTGAGGTCGAACCGCGCCGTGCCGGTGTCGCCCAGCACCGGGCTCACCTCACAGCCGTCCAGGCGCAGTCCCGCACCCTCCTCTTCGTACCGGTAGCTGAACAGCACCTGGAACAACGGGTTCTGGGCGAGGTCGCGGTCGGGGTGCAGCTGTTCGACGAGCCGCTCGAACGGCAGGTCCTGATGGGCCAGCGCGCCCTTGACCTCGGTCCACAGCCGCTGGACCAGCTCCCGGAACGTCGGGCGCGACGCGACGTCGCAGCGGAGCACCAGGGTGTTGGTGAAGAACCCGATCAGCCCGGCCAGTTCGGGCCGTTCCCGCCCGGAGACCGGGGTGCCGACCACGACCTCGTCCTCGCCGGACTGGGCCCGCAGCAGCACCGCGAAGGCCGCGAGCAGGACGCTGAAGAGCGTGGCCCCTTCCGCCTGGCCCAGCTCCTCCAGCCGCCGGACCGCGTCGGCCGGCAGTTCGAACGAGAGCGCGGCGCCCCGGAAGGTCTGCACCGGCGGACGGGGGTGATCGGTGGGCAGGTGCCGCGTGGGCATGCCGGCGAGCCGGTCGGTCCAGTACCCCAGCAGCCGGTCGAGCTCGGGCCCGGCCAGCGTGCTCTGCTGCCATTCGGCGAAATCGGCGTACTGCGCAGGCAGGTCGGCCGCCGGCCGGTCCTCGCCGGCCAGCGCGGCCCGGTACCGCGCTTCGAGCTCCCGGCCCAGCACGCCGACCGACGGGGCGTCGCAGGCGAGGTGGTGCACGGTGATCAGCAGCCGGTGCCGCTCGTCGGCCAGGCGCAGCAGGCGGGCCCGGAGGACCCGGCCGGCCACCAGGTCGAACGGGGTGCCGGCCTCCTCGTCCGCGAGCCGCGTCACCTCGCCGGTCGACCGGCCGGGCGCGGTCAGGTCGACGACGGGGACGGACACCGGGCCGGGCGGCAGGACCACCTGGTGTGGTGTCCCGCCGGCCGACCGGAAGGCGGTGCGCAGGATCTCGTGCCGCCGCACGACTTCGGTCAGCGCCTGTTCGAGCGCTGCGACGTGCACCGGACCGGTGATGTCGTAACCGAGCGGGACGTTGTACACCGCACTTCCCGGCTGCAGCTGGTCGAGGAACCACAATCGCCGTTGCGCGTAGGAGAGCGGCGTCCGGCTGTCCTCTTCGGACCGTTGCTGGAGCAGGGCGGCGAGCCGGGCCCGCCGGTCCCCGGTCTCCGGTTCGATGGTCGTGCTCACTGCTGCACCCCGGTCCCCTCGGCCGTTCCTTCCGCGTCGAGCAGGAGCGACGCGACCTCCTCGTCGGTGAGCCGGTCGAGCTCGGACAGCAGCCGCGTGGCCGAGCGGCGGGTGACCGGCCGGATCGGGCCGGAACCCGGCGCCGGTCCGGCCGTCGCCACCGCGACGGCGTCCGCCAGGCTCGCCACGGTGGGGCGCTGGAGGAACCGCGCGATCGGCACCTCGACCCCGAACGCGTCGTTGACCTGGGTCACCAGCCGGGCCGCCAGCATGGAGTGGCCGCCCACACGGAAGAAGTCGTCCTCGCGGCCCACCGGCCGGTCGCGGAGCAACGCCGACGCGAGCTGCGCCACGCGTTCTTCCGTCGGCGTCCGCGGGACCTGCTCCGCCTCGGGGACGGCCGGGGTGCGCGGCGCGAGCTCGGCCAGCGCACCGTGGTCCACCTTGCCGTGTTCGGTGAGCGGCAGGGCGGGGAGCACCACGACGTCGGCCGGCACCATGTACGCGGGCAGCCGGTCTCGCAGGAAGGCCAGCAGTTCCTCGTCGGACGCGGTTTCGGTCCGGCCGTCGCGGCAGGCGTAGGCCACGAGCGAGGCGTCGGCCCCCTCCGTGAGCGCTCGGACGACGACCGCGGCGTCCCGCACGTCCGGGTGCTCCCGGAGCGTGGCCGCCACCTCTTCGGGCTCGATCCGGAACCCCCGGATCTTCACCTGCTCGTCGACCCGGCCGAGGAACTCCAGCTGCCCGTCGGGCAGCCAGCGAACCAGGTCGCCGGTGCGGTACAGGCGGGCGCCCGGCCGGGAGGCGAACGGATCGGCGGGGAAGCTCGCCGCGGTCAGCTCCGGGCGGTTCACGTAGCCGCGGGCCACCGCCGTGCCGCCGAGGTGCAGCTCGCCCCGGACCCCGGTCGGCACCGGCCGACCCTCGGCGTCCAGCACGTGGGCGTCGACGCCGGCGATGGGCCGCCCGATCGGCGGCCGCGGTCCGGCCGGCCCCGGCGGGACCAGGCCCGCCGTGGCCACCACGGTGTTCTCGGTCGGCCCGTAGTGGTTGTACAGCCGGAAGGGCAGACCTTCCGGAGGCGCGGCGGGCAACGCGTCGCCACCGGTCAGCAGGGCCCGCAACGCGGTGCCGGCGGGCCACGGCTCGGTGAGCACGGCCGCGGCGACCGGCGTGGGCAGGAACGCCACGGTGATCCGCTCTTCGGCGAGCCAGCGCACCAGTTCCGCAGGCGCCGCCCGCAGCTTCGGCGGGACGACGCAGAGCATGGCCCCCACCGCCAGGGTGGGCCAGATCTCCCACGTCGACGCGTCGAACCCGGGGCTCGCGAACAGCGCGGTCCGGTCCGCCGGCCCCAGGTCGTACTCGCGTTTGTGCCAGCCGACCAGGTTCGCCAGTCCCCGGTGGGGGAGGGCCACGCCCTTGGGCCGGCCGGTCGATCCCGACGTGTAGATGAGGTAGGCCAGCCGGTCCGGGGCCACCGGGTCGGCGGCCGGGGCGCTGCCGGCCGGGGCCTGGCCGGTGCGAGCGCTCAGGTCGAAGACCCGGAAGCTGCCGGAGGACGACGGCAGCCGCCGGTGCATTTCCGGCGTGGCAACGGCTTTCCGCACGCCCGCGTCCTGCAGCATGAAGGTGATCCGCTCCGCCGGGTAGCCCGGGTCGACGGGCAGGTAGCACCCGCCGGCCATGAGCACCGCGAGCTCGCCGATCACCAGCTCGACCGACCGGTCGGCGCACACCGCCACCGGTTCCTCGGCGGCGAGGCCGGCCTCCCGGAGCTCGCCGGCCAGCGTGCCGGCGCGCCGCCACAGTTCGCCGTAGGTGAGCTGCCCCTCCGGCCAGCTCACCGCCGCCGCGCCCGGCCGCGTCCGCACCTGCCGCTCGACCAGTTCGGTGACCGGCAAGGTGCCGGCCGGCACCGGCCCGTGGGCCCAGCCGTCGAGCTGCCCGGCCTCCGCCTCCTCGAGCAGGCGCAGCGCGCCCACCCGGGTGTCCGGCCTGGCCACCGCGTCGGCGAGCAGGGTCAGGTAGTGCGAGATCATCCGCGTCATGGTGGACTCGTCGAACAGGTCCGACGAGTGCTCCCAGATGATCGAGATGTCGTCGTCCTCGGGGCTGGGCGCCCGGCCGAGGCGCTGCTCGGCGCGGGGGATCACGATCACGTTGAGGTCGGACTTGGCCGTGCGGTTCGAGCGTTCGGTGACCCGGCCGGTGAGCCCGCCGAAGTCGATGTCCGGCACCGCGGAGTCGTGGAAGCTGAACATGACCTGGAACAGCGGGGTGCGCGACGGGTCGCGGGCCGGGTCGATCGCGTCGATCACCGCGTCCACCGGGGTGTCCGACCACGCCAGCGTCTCGGCCACCCCCCGGCGCACCTGCTCGAGCAGGTCGCCGAACGGCTGGTCGGGCGCCACCTTCGTGCGCAGGACCAGGGTGTTGACGAGCATGCCGAGCAACGGCTCCAGTTCGGGCACGTTCCGGTTCGCGGCGCCGGTCCCGACGAGCATGTCCCGCTGGCCCGTGTAGTGGTACAGCAACGCCGCGAAGCCGGCGTACATGGTGGCGAACAGCGAAACCCGGTGCTGCCGGCTGAAGGCGCGCAACGACCGCGACAGCTCGGCCGGGAGCAGGATCCGCGGCGCCCGGCCGCGGAAGCTCATCACCGGCGGCCGCGGGTGGTCGGTGGGCAGCTCCAGCGTGTCCGGCGCACCGGCCAGCCGGGCGGTCCAGTGGTCGACGTGCGCGCGGAGCACGTCGCCGCGCATCCAGTTCCGTTGCCAGTGCGCGTAGTCCGCGTACTGGACGGCCAGTTCGGGCAGCGGCGAGGGCTCTCCGGCGGCGAAGGCCGGGTAGAGGACACGCAGCTCGGACAGGAACATCGAGAGTGACCAGCCGTCGTGGACGAAGTGGTGTTCCACGTGCAGGAAGGTGTTCTGCTCGTTCTCGTGACGCAGCAGCACCCAGCGCGCCGGCGGCGGCCGGGTGAGGTCGAACGGCCGGCGCAGTTCCGCGGCGACGACGTCGTCGGCCTCCGCGGCCGGGACGTCGAGCACCTTGAACGGCGCCTCGGCCGCCGCCACGGGACGCTGGTGGCCGACGCCGTCGATCGAGACGAACGCCGTCCGCAGGATCTCGTGCCTGCGCACGATCTCGTTCAGCGCGGCGCGCAGGGCGTCGACGTTCACCGTGCCCTGCATCGACACCGTGGACTGGAAGTTGTAGGCCAGGTTGCCGGGGGAGAGCTGCTCGAAGAACCAGACCCGTTCCTGCGGCAGGGAAAGCGGGATGGGCCGGTCGCGGGGGAAACGGCGCAGCGGCGGCGGGATCGGCGCGATCAGCGGGGAGACGGGGTCCTGCCCGTCGGCCGCGGCCGCCCGCTCGTCGACGATGGCGGCGAGGCCGGCCACGGTCCGGGCCTCGAACAGCTCCGCCACGCTCACCGCGGCGTTCAGCTCGGTCGCGAGCGGGACCGCCAGCTTGCCGACGAGCAGCGAGTTCCCGCCCAGCGCGAAGAAGTCGTCGTCCACACCGATCTCGGTGATGCCGAGCAACCCGGCCACGATCCCGGCCACCGCGATCTCGGTCGCGGTGCGGGGCGCCACGACGTCGTCGGCCAGGCCGGCCGCGGCGCGGTCGGGCGCCGGCAGCGCTTGCCGGTCGACCTTGCCGTTGGGGGTCAGGGGCAGCGAGGGCAGCGCGACGATCGCGGCCGGCACCATGTACGCGGGCAGCCGGTCCGCGACGAACCCGACCAGCTCGGCGGGCGCGACGGGGGAGACCACGTAGGCGACCAGGCGCGCGTCCGGGCGGCCGGAGTGTTCGACGGCCACGAAGGCGTCCCGGACGCCCGGGTGCTGCTTGAGCACCGTGGCGATCTCGCCGGGTTCGATCCGGAACCCGCGGATCTTGGCCTGGTCGTCGTAGCGGCCGATGTACTCGAACACCCCGTCCGGCCGGCGGCGGACCTTGTCACCGGTGCGGTACATCCGCTGCCCGGGAACGGTGATGTCCGGCACGAACGCGGCTGCCGTGCTCGCCGGGTCGCCCAGGTAGCCGCGCGCCACGCAGTCGCCGGCCAGGCACATCTCGCCGGCCTCGCCGTCGGGCACGGGGTCGAGCCCGTCGAGCACGTAGCAGCGCACGCCGTCGACGGGCACGCCGATCGGCGGCGGCACGGGCCCGCCGGGAAGCACCTCGCAGGCCGTCACCTTCACCGTGGCTTCGGTGGGCCCGTAGAGGTTGACGACGGGGAACGGCAGTCCGGCCGGCACCCCGCGCTGCATCGCCGAGCCGCCGGTGTGCAGGAACCGGAGCGCGGTGTGCGCGGGCCAGGTCTCGTCGAGGATGGCCTCGGCCAGCGGGGTGGGCAGGAAGGTCACCGTGATCTGTTCGTCGGCCAGCCAGGCGGCGAGGTCGGGCGGCGACGTGCGGACCTCGGCGGGTGGTATCACCAGCGCGGCACCGGCGGTCAGGGTGAACCAGATGTCCTGGACCGAGACGTCGAACCCGGGACTGGCCAGCAGGGTGGACCGGTCGCTCCGCCGCGTCCGGTACGTGCGGTGGTGCCAGCGCATCAGGTTGGCCAGGCCCGCGTGGGTCACCGCGACGCCCTTCGGCTCGCCGGTGGAGCCCGACGTGTAGATCACGTACGCCAGTGCGGCGCCGGGCAGCCGGGGTGGTGCCGGGATGGCCGCCTCGGACGGTTCCCCGGTCAGGTCGACCACCAGGACGTCGTCGCCGAGCGGTGCGCCACCGGCCACCAACGGCTCGGTGCTGAGGACCGCGGCGGCGTGGGAGAGCGCCAGCACCTGGCGGATCCGCGCGGCCGGGTGGGCCGGGTCCAGCGGCAGGAAGGCCGCGCCCGCCAGCAGCACGGCCAGCTCCGCGACCACCAGTTCCGCCGACCGGTCGGCGTAGACGGCCACGACGCTGTCCTGGCCCACTCCTCGTTCGGTGAGCCGGGCCGCCAGAGCGGACGCGTGCGCGGCCAGGGTCCGGTAGGTCAGCCGCCGGTCGCCGTCCTGCACCGCGACCGCGTCCGGCGCTTCGACCACCTGGGCGTGGAATTCATCAAGCACCATCTCGCACGCTGTCCTTCACTGGTGGGTGGCCGGAGCGGCTTGGTCCACGGTCCGGCGCAGGCTCAGCGGCCGCATGTCGGTCCAGACCTCGCCGATGTGGGCCAGGCAGTCCGCCTGGGAACCGTGGACGCCGGCACCGCGCCAGCCGGCCGGCAGGTCGCGGCCGGCGGGCCAGATCGAGTACTGCTCCTCGTCGTTGAGCACGACCACATAGGACTGGATGTCGCCGTCCAAGGGGTTCCTCCGATTCGGCGGGGTACGGTTTGACCGCTGCGGGGAGAACTGCCATCCCCAGCGCGTTCCACTCCGCCAGCATGAGCCGAATCGGTTACCGAAAATAGAGTATGGCAGTTACTCTAGTGCTCAGGGGTGCGCCAGTACGTCGGTTCAGGCCGTCGCTCGCGCGCAATGTGATGTCAGTTCTCGACGGCGAAGATCCGGATACCCCGCGATTCTTCCTCGTCGTTTCACCCGGGCACGGCCGGCCCGGTGACCCTCGTCGAACAGGCACGGACCGGCTGTCGTCGTCCGAATGACGCAATTTCTCCTTCGGTGGCAGTGATGTGCATCACCGTTCCCGAGGTGCGTCTAGGCGAAATGGCGGCGTCGATGCGGCCGAAAGCTGCGTGGGCGCGGACGCGATTGACCGCCGATCCCTCTCGCGTTTACCGTGTGGCTCCGGCCCCTTTCGCGTGCCGGATCAATCGGCGAGCCGGCGCTCGTTTCCGCGCTCGTGCCGCGTGTGTCCATTGTGTACTTCCGAGCCGCCGGCAGCGAGTCCGGGGCCGCGCTCCACGACGACCTGCCCACCCGAGCACGCTGGAGACCTGCCATGCCGCAACGGCTGTTCACGTCCGAGTCGGTCACCGAAGGCCACCCGGACAAGATGTGCGACGCGATCAGCGATGCCGTCCTCGACAGTCTCCTGACCGAGGACCCGCGCTCCCGCGTGGCCGTCGAAACCCTCGTCACCACCGGCCAGGTGCACGTGGTGGGCGAGGTCACCACCGAGGCCTACGCCGACATCCCGGCCCTCGTCCGCGACGTGATCCTCGAGATCGGCTACGACTCCTCGGCCAAGGGGTTCGACGGGAACTCCTGCGGCGTCAACGTCGCGATCGGCGCGCAGTCGCCCGACATCGCCCAGGGCGTCGACACCGCGTACGAGTCGCGGGCCGGGACCGGGTCCTCGGCCGAGGACGAGATCGGCCGCCAGGGCGCCGGCGACCAGGGCCTGATGTTCGGCTACGCCTGCTCGGACACCCCCGAGCTGATGCCGCTGCCGATCGCGCTGGCCCACCGGCTCGCCCGCCGGCTGACCGACGTCCGCAAGTCCGGGCTCATGCCCTACCTGCGCCCCGACGGCAAGACCCAGGTCACCATCGGGTACGCGGGGGACCGGCCGCTCACCCTGGACACCGTTGTCGTCTCCGCCCAGCACGCCGAAGGCATCGATCCGGACCGGATGCTGGCCGCGGACGTCCGCGAGCACGTCATCGGCCCGGTGACGGCGAACCTCGGCCTCGACGACGCCGGCCTGCGGGTGCTGGTCAACCCCACGGGACGGTTCGTCGTCGGGGGCCCGATGGGTGACGCCGGCCTGACCGGCCGCAAGATCATCGTCGACACCTACGGCGGCTTCGCCCGCCACGGTGGCGGCGCGTTCTCCGGGAAGGACCCGTCCAAGGTCGACCGCTCCGCGGCGTACGCCATGCGGTGGGTGGCCAAGAACGCCGTCGCCGCCGGCCTCGCCACCCGGATGGAGGTGCAGGTCGCCTACGCCATCGGCAAAGCCGCGCCGGTGGGGCTGTTCGTCGAGACGTTCGGCACCGAGACGGTCGACCCGGCGAAGATCCAGCAGACCATCGCGGAGGTGTTCGACCTGCGTCCCGCGGCGATCATCCGCGAGCTGGACCTGCTGCGGCCGCTGTACGCCCAGACCGCCGCCTACGGCCACTTCGGCCGTCCGGACCTCGACCTGCCCTGGGAACGCACGGACCGCGTCGAGGACCTGCGCCGGGCGACGGGACTGTGACCATGCGCATCGCCGTGACCGGCTCGATCGCCACCGACCACCTGATGGTGTTCCCCGGCCGGTTCACCGACCAGCTCGTCCCGGACCGGCTCGACCGGGTGTCCCTGTCGTTCCTGGTCGACGATCTGCGCATCCACCGTGGCGGCGTCGCCGCGAACATCGCCTTCGGCCTCGCCCAGCTGGACCTGACCCCGATCCTGGTGGGCGCGGTCGGTCCCGACTTCGCCGACTACCGCGCCTGGCTGGAGAGCCACGGCGTCGACACCACCTCCGTGCACGTGTCGGCGACCCGGCACACGGCGCGGTTCCTCTGCACCACCGACGAGTCCCAGAACCAGATCGCCTCGTTCTACGCCGGGGCGATGAGCGAGGCCCGCGACATCGATCTCGCCGGCGTCGCCGCCCACCACGGTGGCCTCGACCTGGTCCTGATCGCCCCCAACGACCCCGACGCGATGCTCCGGCACACCCGCGACTGCCGCACGCGCGGCTACCGCTTCGCGGCCGACCCGTCCCAGCAGCTGGCCCGCCTGACCGGTCCGCAGATCCGCGACCTCGTCGACGGCGCCGAACTGCTGTTCACCAACGAGTACGAACACGACCTGCTGTTGTCGGCCACCGGCTGGACCCGCGACGACGTTCTCCGCCGGGTCGGCCGCTGGATCACCACGCTCGGCGAAAACGGCGCCCGGATCGAGTCGGGAACGGAGCCGCTCCAGGCGATCCCCGCCGTACCGGCCGACACCGTCGTCGACCCGACGGGCGTCGGCGACGCCTTCCGGGCCGGGTTCCTGGCCGGGCTGAGCCGGCAGACCGGGCTCGCACAGGCAGCCCGGATCGGTGCGGCGCTGGCCAGTTTCGCCCTGGAAGCGGCGGGAGGACAGGAGTACGTGTTCGTCCCCGAGGAATTCCTCGCCCGGCTGCGCACGACGTACGGCACCGCCGCGGCCACCGACATCGAGCAGCGGCTTCTCGCCGGAGCGGTGCGCTCCCGACCCTGATTCGGCGCCGGCGGTGACACCTGCCTTGATCCGAGGGTGCCAGGGGCGGCTGTCACCGCCAGGTGAAGGGTCGTCCTTGAGCTTGCCGTCGATCATCGGCTGAGCCGGTGCGCGCGCTCACCCCGCGCACCGGCACCGCGTACAGAGGTCGCGGCCGACGGCTGCGTACGACGATTTGCCTTGCGGTGAAGGGGTTTCGTCGACACCTGTCCTATCGGGATGTGTAGCCGAGCGCGACCCGTGGGGGACGAGGTGGTTACGCGGTGGTGGCTCGCGCCCGGTGGGCGATCTCCGCGGCGTCCGGGGGTGTGGTCGGGTAGACGTCGGCGTCGAAGAACCGGGCGAACGGCAAGGTTGCCAGCGTTTCCGCGACTTGCTTCTCGTCGTCGGCGATGACCTCGACGAACGTGGCCCGCCGGGCGGGGGAGACGTAGTGGGCGCCGATCCGGCCGGCCGAGCGCAGCAGTTCGAGCTGTTTCTCTTCGTCGTTCCGGATTGCGGCGAATTCCGCGAGGTCCGTGTCGTCGCGCAGGACGCCGACCACCATGAACGTCTGAGCCGAGGTGGGTGACATGGTCTCCTCCAAAGTGATGTCAGCTGATGACATGACTCTAGCACGGTGATGTCATCAGGTGACATCGATGCGCGAACCGGGACGCGGCGGTATTACGCTGGGCGGCATGGGACGATGGGAGCCGGGGGCCAGTGGCCGGTTGCGTGAGGCCGCGCTGGCGCTGTACCTCGAACGTGGCTTCGAGCAGACCATGGTGGCCGACATCGCCGAACGGGCCGGCGTGACGGCCCGCACCTTCTTCCGCTACTTCGCCGACAAGCGCGAAGTCCTCTTCGACGCCGCGGCCGAGCTGGAGGAGAAGGCGCTGGCCGCACTGGAGGCGGCACCTGCCACGACGTCGCCGCTGGATCTCGTCGTGGCCGCGCTGGAAACCACGGCCGACGTCATCGGTTACGACCGCGAGCTCGTCCGGAAGCGGCACGCGGTGATCATGGCGAACGCCGAACTCCAGGAGCGGGAGCTGATCAAGCTCGCCGGCATGTCAGCTGCGCTCGCCGACGGGCTTCGCCGCCGGGGCGTCGGCGACACCGAGGCCGGCCTGGCCGCCGAAACCGGCGCGGCGGTGTACCGGGTCGCCTTCCAGCGCTGGGTCGACGCCGCGGAAGACCTGGACCTCCGCGACGCCCTTCGCCAGACGTTCACCCAGCTGCGATCCCTGACGGCGCCCCGGTAAGCCACCGTGCTCACGGCGCCCGTAAACCGGTCGGGCGACACCTGGTGACCATGGCCGGCGCCGCCGTGGTTACCAGGTCGTTCCGCACGCTGCGGGCTCAGCGCGCGGAGGCCGCCGGGTCCTGACCGCGCGTGGGTGTCCGGTTCGCGGTGACGATCGCGCCGGCGAACCGGAGCTTCGCCTGCACCGCCGGCGAGAGCGCGAACGGGTAGAGGTCGTCCTTGCCCATGCTGCGGTTGAGCTGGTTGAGCGCGCGCGACAGCGGGATCCAGGTCGCGATCAGCTCGTCGACGTCGTCGGTCCGGTCTTCGGGGACGGCGTCGACCTGGCTGCCGGGATGGGGCGCGATCGGCGTGCCGGCGACGAGCACGCCGAGTGCCGCGGCGGTCTGCACGGTGTCGCGGATGTGCAGGAGGTGGGCGAAGGTTTCGGCCCAGTCCTCCCACGGGTGCGCGGCCGCGTAGTGGCTGACGTGGTCCTCCGCCCAGCCGGTCCCGGGAGCAGTTCCGTAGTGCTTCGCCAGGGCCTGCTGGTAGTCGGCCCGCTCGTCGCCGAACAGGTTCCGGAACGCGGCGGGCGCGTCGGCGATGAGCAGGTCCCAGTACCAGTGGCCGATCTCGTGCCGGAAGTGGCCGAGGAGGGTGCGGTAGGGCTCGGCCAGCCGCGCGCGCAGGCCTTCGCGGAACCCGTCGTCGCCTTCGGCGAGGTCGATGGTGATCACGCCGCCGGCGTGCCCGGTGGTGACCGGTTGATCGGTACTGGAAAGCAGGTCGAACGCCAGGCCGTGCCGGGGATCGACACTCCGCGGTGTCACGGGCAGGCCGAGGTCGTCGAGCTGGTAGACCAGCCGTCGCTTGGCGGCTTCGGCGGCGCGGAAGGCGTCGAGGGCGTCGACGTCTTCGTCGGCGGGGCGGGTCCGGGTCAGCTCGCAGCAGCCGCACAGGGGACCGCCCTCGGCGAACCAGTTGCAGCCGGCGAGTTCGGTGTTGGCGCAGCGATCGCGTCCGGTCGTGCGGAGCATCGACGCGCTCGCGCGGTCGAAGCCGACGTCGGTACCGCACACCACGCAGGCCGAGTTCTCGAAGAACAGCAGGTTCGCGCAGTGTGGGCAGGTGAACGTGCGCACGCGGGAGGTCCTTCCGGTCAGGTGCGGTCGAGCCGCGGGTAGAGGACTTCCCGGACGAGGAGCAGGAGCGCCGCCGCGACCGGGATCGCGACGAGGGCGCCGACGACGCCGAGCAGCGCCCCACCGAGGATAACGGCGACGACCGTGATGAGCGCGGGCACCTTGACGGCGCCGCCGATGATCCGCGGCACCAGGACGTAGTCCTCGACGAGCCGGTAGCCGATGAAGAAGCCGATCGTGCCCAGGCAGACGGGCAGGGACACGGTGAGCGCGACCAGGCTGACGAGCACGCCGCCGACGACCGACCCGACGACCGGGATGAGGTCGAGGATCGCGACGGCGATCGCCAGCAGGGCGGCGTAGGGGACGCCGAAGATCAGCAGCCAGACCAGCGTCAGCACCCCGGCGATGACCGAGATGGCCAGGTTGCCGAGGACGTAGCCGCCGACCTTGGTGAAGATCTCGTCGCCGATCAGGATGGCCCGCGGCCGCCGGGAGTGCGGGATCAGCCGGTAGCCGCCGGCGCGGATGCGGGGGAGGTCGACGAGGAAGTAGACGGTGAGCACGACCAGCAGCAGCACGTTGGTCAGCGCGCTGAACACGGCTTGGCCGGCGCCGAGCAGCCCGCTGCCGATGCCCGGGCCGCTGACCAGGCTCTCCAGCTGCTGTTGCAGGTGGAAGCGTTCGTTGAGCTGGCCGAGGGCGGTGTTGTGGTTCTGGGCGTCGTGGAGGTAACCGGGCGCCTTGGTGACGAACTGCGTGGCTTGCTCGACCAGGACGGGGATCGCGGCGGTGAGGAACCCGCCGATGGCGAGCAGGCCGACGACGAAGACGGTGGTGACGGCGAGCCAGCGGGGGAAGCGGTGCCGGGTCAGCCAGGCGACGGCGGGTTCGAGGCCGATGGCGAGGAACAGGGCGAGCCCGATGAGGACGAGGACGTCCTGGAGCCCGGCGATGATCTGCACGAGCGCGTAGATCACGGCGACACCGGCGGCGCCGGCCATGCCGATCAGGAACGGGGACCGGCGGTTGAGCGGTTCCCCGGTCGCTCCCAGCGGCTGAGCCGTGGTGCTGAGCTCGGCCGCGGCGGCTTCCGCGTCGGCGAAGGAACCCCCGTCGTGCGGGGCCTCGTCGGGAAGGCGGTCTTCGGGTTCGGGCATGCGTCGGACTCCCTGCGCTCACTGGAGTTCGCCTGGTTACCCACTGCGGCGGTCGTTACTCGGCCATCGGCGAGAGGGTTCGCTGCGGCGGGGACGGGTAGTCGGCACTTGATCACGCCAGGCCGGGTGGTTACCCCACCTGCGACGAGATAACCGCGGCACGGGGACATCGGACGGTCCCTTTTGGACTCGGCCGGCTCGGGGCAGGTCATTCGGCACTTGATCGGGTCATCGCCGCTTATCCGGCGGATTCGCGGGTACTTGGTCCCTCAGCTTTCCACCACGAGGAGGACGCAAGTGGCCCGCAAGACCCCCGGCAAGCTCGTCAAGACCGCACTCGAGAAGGCGGTCGAGAAGGTCACCGAGCTGACGAACCCCCCGATTCCCGGTACACCCGGCAGTGGAACGCCGTCCCTCGAAGAACCGATCGACCCGCGTGAGCCGCTGCCGCCCAAGCCGGACCAGGACGCGCCTGAGACCGTGACCCCGACGGGCGCGCCGACCGGCGCCCCGAAAACGTCGATGGCGCAGCAGGGCGAGTACCTCACCACGACGGCCGGCGCCCGGCTGGCCGACACCGACCACTCCCTGAAGGCGGGCGAGCGCGGCCCGACGCTGCTGCAGGATCACCACCTGCGCGAGAAGGTCATGCACTTCGACCACGAGCGCATCCCGGAGCGGGTCGTGCACGCGCGCGGTTACGGCGCGCACGGGGTGTTCGTCGGCTACGGCACGGCCTCGCACGTCTGCCAGGCCGGCTTCCTGGGCGACGGCGTCGAGACGCCGGTGTTCGTGCGGTTCTCCACGGTCGTCGGCTCGCGCGGATCGGCCGACGCCGTGCGCGACACCCGCGGGTTCGCGACGAAGTTCTACACCCAGGAAGGCAACTTCGACCTGGTCGGCAACAACATCCCGGTCTTCTTCATCCAGGACGGGATCAAGTTCCCCGACATCATCCACGCGGCCAAACCGCACCCGGACCGGGAGATCCCGCAGGCGCAGAGCGCGCACGACTCGTTCTGGGACTTCGTCTCGACCCACACCGAGGCCACCCACCACGTGCTGTGGCAGATGTCCGACCGCGCGATTCCCCGGTCCTACCGGACGATGGAGGGCTTCGGGGTCCACACCTTCCGGCTCGTCAACGCCGACGGGGAGTCCGCGCTCGCGAAGTTCCACTGGAAGCCGAAGCTGGGCGTGCACTCCCTGGTCTGGGAGGAGGCGCAGCTGCTCAACGGCGTCGACCCGGACTTCCACCGCCGCGACCTCGCCGACGCCATCGAGTCCGGCGCGTACCCGCAGTGGGAGCTGGGCGTGCAGATCTTCCCGGACACCCCGAGGCAGACGTTCGAGGGCATCGACCTGCTGGACCCGACGAAGCTGGTGCCGGAGGAGCTCGCCCCGGTGCAGCCGGTGGGGATGCTGACGCTCAACCGCAACACGACGAACTTCTTCGCCGAGACCGAGCAGGCCGCGTTCCACGTCGGGAACCTGGTGCCCGGCATCGACGTCACCGACGACCCGCTGCTGCACGCGCGGCTGTTCTCCTACCTGGACACCCAGCTGACCAGGCTGGCGGGGCCGAACTTCAACCAGATCCCCGTCAACCGCCCGCACGTGCCGGTCAACGACATGACGCGCGACGGCTTCCACCAGCAGGCGATCCACGGTGGGGTCGCCCCGTACAAGCCGAACTCCCTCGACGGCGGTAACCCGTTCGAGGCCGGCGCCGCGGCCAAGCCGTTCATCGAGGTCGCCCAGCCGCTGCCGAAGGCGGCGAAGGTCCGGCAGTCGCCGGTGTCGTTCGCCGACCACTACACGCAGGCGAGGCTGTTCTGGCTGAGCCTGACGCCGATCGAGAAGCAGCACGTCGTGCTGGCGTTCACCTTCGAGCTCGGCAAGTGCTACGAGCAGGCGATCAAGGAACGCGAACTGCTCGTGCTGGCCAATGTGGACCGTGAGCTGTGCCAGAAGGTGGCGCTGGGTCTCGGTCTGCCCGCCCCGACCACCGGCGGACGGCCAAAGAAGGTCACGCCGAGCCCCGCGCTGTCCCAGCTCGGCGGGACGTGGCCGACCGACGGGCGCATCATCGGGATCGTGGTCGACCCCACCGACCTCGACGGGGTGCGCACGGTCCGCGAGACCATCCTCGCCGAAGGCATGGTGCCGTTGCTGATCGCGCCCACCGGCGGACCGCTCGACGCCGACAGCGGCCTGGTCGCCCAGCGCACCCTCCTCACCGCGCGTTCGGTCGAATTCGACGCCCTGCTGCTCGCGGGGAGCCCGCCGCCCGGTGCGGACGCGCTGCCCGCCGGGGACGACGCCGTCGATCCCCGTGTCGTCCTGATCGTCCAGGAGTGCTTCCGCCACGCGAAGGCGATCGGGGCCTGGGGCAGCGGCCAAGCCGCACTCGAGGCCGCCGGCTGCGCCACCGGAGCGGGGATCGTCCTGGACGACGACCCGGCGACGGTGCTGGCGAAGACGACGAAACTGCTCGGAGCCCACCGCGTGTGGGAGCGGTTCCCCGCGTCGATCTCCTGAGAAAGGCCGGTCGTGACCGAAGCACTCACCGATGAGGAACTCGACTACCTCCGCTCGCTGTTCGACCTCGCCCGCACCGGCGACACCGGACGGCTGGCGGCGGCGATCGAGGCCGGGATACCGGTGAACCTCACCAACGAGGCCGGCGACTCCCTGCTCGTGCTGGCCGCGTACCACGACCACCCGGACACGGTGCGTGCGCTGCTCGACGCGGGTGCCGACACGGCACGGGTCAACGACCGGGGTCAGACCGCGCTCGGAGCGGCGGTGTTCCGCCGCTCCGAGCGCAGCGTCACCCGCTTGCTGGCGGCGGGCGCCGATCCTGCCCTCGGCCCGCGGTCCGCGCTCGACATCGCCCGCTTCTTCGACCTGCCGGAGATGCTGGCCCTGCTCGTCCCGCACCCCGGGTAGCGGTCAGCGCTGGAGGTCGGCCGCGGGTCGGTGGATGGCCAGGAGCACGGTGTCGTCGGCGTAGATGACGACGTCGTGCATCCGGGCGACGACCTCGCGCGGCAGGACCGTCGCCGGGCGGCCGGCGTGCGTGCGGGCGATCTCCAGCAGGCGGGCTTGGCCTTCGTCGATGTCTTTGCGGGATTCGACGAGCCCGTCGGTGTAGAGCAGCAGCGTGGCCCCCGGCGCCAGGTTCAGGTCGACGAGGCGCGGGCTGCCGGGGTCGGGGAAGCCGACGCCGCGGCCGACGACCGGGGGGTTGAGGAACCGCGTGTCGCCTGTGGTGTCGAGGAGGACGGGTTCGGGGTGGCCGCCGTTGGCGAGCTGGGTGTCGCCGGTGGCGGGGTCGATCCGGGCCAGCAGCACGGTCGCCATGAGGGTGGGGGCGATCGGGGCGAGGGTGTGGGAGGCGTGGGCGATGAGGTCCCGGAAGGGGTGGCCTTCGAGGGCGAGAGTGCGGATGGCGTGGGTGACGGTGAGGGCGTCCCTGGTCGAGGTGACGCCGTGGCCGACGGCGTCGACCAGGGTGACGTGCAGGTGGCCGTCGGGGAGGACGAACCAGTCGTAGAGGTCGCCGCCGGTGGGGGAGTCCGGTTCGGTCGGGGAGTAGCAGACGCCCAGCTCCAGCCCAGGGACGGCGGGTGGTGGGGGCCGGAGGGCGTCTTCCAGTTCTTGGAAGATCCGGGCGTGGGCGTGGCGGAGCTGTTCGTCGCGTTGTTCCAGCTCGACGTACATGGCGAGCACGCCGCTGTTGGTTTCGGCCAGCTCGTGCCTGAGCGCGCGTTCTTCCCGGGCGAGCGTGTCCGCGCGGGTGGTCAGCGCGAGCATCTCCTGCCGGGTCGCCAGTTCGTCGTCCGCCGGCGCCGGGACCGGGCGATCACCGGCGATCAGGCGCCAGGTGACGCGTTCGCCGTCCGTCACGGCGGCCGGTTGGGGCAAGTCGTCGAGACGCCGCTGCGGCAGCGGCTCCGGCAGCCGGACGCCGATGGTGAGCACGCCATCGGCCACCACGGTTTCGAGGCCGACCGTTCCGCCGGTGCCGAGGACGGGTTCGGCGAGGAGGGTGACCGCCAGGACCAGCCGGGCCCGGTCTTCGACGGGGATCCCGGCTTCCGCACACGCGGCGCGGACACGATGGCGCAGTGACGCGACGATTCCGGCCTGGGCCAGGCCGGGTACGGCAGGTGTCCCGTCCGGAGCTGGTTTCGTGCGAGACACGGTCACACCCTCCACTTTGGCATCCCGCCGCCGAACCGGCAGAACGGTCCGGACCACGTTTGCAGGCCGGCTCCGCGGGTACCAGAACGCGGATGGTGGCTCGGCCGTGTTCGAGCTGAGGGCATCGTGGGCTCCCCGTCCGCTGCCGTCAGGGCCGGGCCACCGTCGGCTCGCTCACACCTCCGGCGGGGGAGTGCTCGGCGGGCCGGCTTCGTGACCGGGACGGCCACGGGTGCGTCGGGCGTCCTTCATCTGCTGTTCCTGCAGGTGACGGCGCCCTCCGGTGAACTCGGCCAGCAGTGAACGCTCCAGGTCGCGGCACGTCCGGTAGTAGCCGTCGTCGTAGTCCTCGACGACCTGGAACGTCCACCGATCGGGGAGCACGTTCAGCCCGATCAGCTCCTCGCGGATCCGCTCCGCCCACGCCGGGTGACCGGCCTTCTCGAGCCGCTCCACCGCGTCGCCGAAGAGGAGGTCGGCCCAGCCCGTCTGCTGGTGGAACGCGTAGAGGTGCCCTCGTGCGCGTTCGATCGTCTCGAGGGCCTCGGTCACCTTGCCCACGGCGTCGAGGGTGGCTTCATCGGGTACGGAGTTGTCGGCCATCATCGGGATTTCCCCGGAAGCCGTGGCCGGAAACCAGCCGTTCGAGCAAGGGGATCCGCCCGCGGTTCGGGACCGACCGCAGCGGGTGCCCCAGCAGGCCCCAGCCCCGCAGCAGGGTGTTCGCGGCGCTCCAGCCGGTGGTGGCCGCCCGTTCCATGAGCGCCACGGGCAGGTCGACGCGGATCGCGTCGCCCGCGAGGACCAGGCCGGGCTCGGGTGTTCCGACGGTGGGCCGGCGCGCGAAGCCGCCGACGGGGAACAGCGGGCAGTCCTGCCGGACGAGGGTGACTTCGCCGATCAGGCCGGCGTCGGCGGTCTCGGGGTAGATCCGGTGCAGGCGCTCGTCCATCTCCCGCGTGACGCGGCCGGTGTCGGCACCGGCCGCGTAGGCGTGCAGTTCGACGACGGAACCGCGGTGGCGCCGGGCCCACCGGCGCGCTTCGCCTTCGTACCGCTCGAGAACGCTGATGTTGTCCAGCGGCGGAAGGCCGCCCGTGCCGAGGAAAGCCGGGCGATCGGCCCGGACCGGCCGATCGAGCCAGAGCCGCCGCACGAGGAACGGTGGTGCCGTGCGCAGGTCTTCGACGGTGGCGCGCCACCCCGGGGTGCCCAGGTCCGGGGAGCCGGCGAGGACGTGCTGAAGCCCCGGCACGTCACAGGCCAGCACCACGGCGTCGTAGCCCTCGTCGCCGACGCGGAACCCGGCGGCCTCCCGCCGGATGCCGCTCACCGCGACGCCGGTGCGGATGTCGGCGCGCAGGCCGCTGAGGTAGCCGGCCAGGGGATCCCACAGGGCCTGGGGGAACGGCTCGGCGGGGACGTCGAACAGCAGACCTTCGGCGGAGCCGAGGAAGTAGAGGTGGAACATCGTCGCGAGCTCGGCGGCCGAAAGCTCGCCGGGGTCGGCGAAGAAGCTGCGGGAGAACACTTCGAAGGCCAGGTGCCGGGCGGCGGCGGGGAAGTTGATGGCCGTGAGGAACGTCGCGGCGTCGACGTGGTCGAGCTGCTCGTAGATCCGCGGCACGCTGACGGTGGCGAGGGGGAGCGCGCGCGGTCCGTTGAGGCGCACCAGGTCTCGCGCGGTGAAGGTGGGGCTGCGCAGAGCGAACGCGAGCGCGTTGAACGGCGGTGTCAGCGGCAGGCCGGCGAAGGTGTCGGTGCGGCCGTGCGGGTCGACGAGCGGGTAGTCCGGCACCTCGGTGAGCCGATCGAGGCCGGGGTCGGTGCGGGCGAGCAACGCGCGCAGGTTGTAGTACTGGCGGAAGAAGGCGTGGAACCCGCGGCTCATGGTCACCGCGGTGCCGTCCGGCAGGCGCTCGTCCCAGCCGCCGGCCCGGCCGCCGAGGTGCTGTTCGCGTTCGAACACGGTGACCTCGACGCCGCGCTCGGCGAGCCCGGTCGCCGCGGTGAGCCCGGCGATGCCACCGCCGACGACCGCGGCCCGGGGGCGCCGGCCGAGGAGGCCGGCGTCGGGGAGCCCGCCGTGGGCCGGGTACGTCTCCAGCCGGCGGTCGCGGCCCGGGATCACGCGCGGGTCCCCAGCACGGTGTGGACGATCCCGCGCTGCCAGCCCGTCATCGTGCCGGTGCGGACGTCGGTGAACCCGGCGTCGGCGAGGCGGGCGCAGAGCTCACCCACGCCGTCGAAGGCCAGCACGCTGCGGCGCAGGTGCCGGTACAGCGTGGCGTCGCCGGTCGCGAGCCGGCCCGCGGGGATCACGATCGCGCCGCACACCGCGTTCCAGACCCAGCGGGCGCGCCGGGAGTCCCGCACCGAGTACTCGTGCACCGCGATGCGGCCGCCCGGGCGCAGGAGGCCGTGCAGGGTCTTCAGCTGCGCGTCGGGATCGGCGAGGTTGCGCAGGAGGTACGCCGCGAAGACCGCGTCGAACGGGCCGTGGACCCCCGCCAGCTCCTCGACGGGGGTGTGGTGGAACTCGACCGTTTCCGGCCACGTCTTCGCACGCGCCTGGGCGAGCATCGCGGCGGAGGCGTCGATGGCGGTGACGCGCGCGTGCGGCGCGGCGGCGAGCAGCGCCGCGGTCGACGCGCCGGTGCCGCAGCCCGCGTCGAGCACGCGCGCCCCGGCGCCGCGGCCGGGCAGCCCGAGCCGCCGCGCGGAGATGCGCAGGTGGCGGTGGTAGCCCGGGTTGGCGCCGACGAGCCGGTCGTAGGCGGCGGCCCCGGCGTCGAACGCGGCGGGTACCTCGGCGCGGGGAAGACCGTTGCCCGGCAGCGGGTTCATGCAGTGTCCTTTCGGGACTTCCCGCGTTCCCACAGCAGCAGGACCGCGGTGACCATGGCGTAGCCGAAGAGGAAGTCTTCGACGGGGATGTCCCAGGGGAACCGCCAGCCGGTGATTTCACCGGGGGCGTACCGGACGATCGGTGCGGACAGCTTGGTGAGCCAGCCGTCGACCGGGACCTGGAAGGCGGTCACGATGGCCATCGTGACCCAGTAGGCGGGCCGCCGGAGCAGCCCGGTGCGCAGCACCAGCAGCTCCAGCACGACCACGGCGAGCACGGCGGCGACCGCGGGAACCGTGTAGCCCCACGGCATCAGCGGGACACCCGGTGCCGGTTGCGCAGGAGCCGGCCGAGCAGGCTTCCGGTCAGCTGCACCGCTTCGTAGGTCAGCAGCCCGCAGACCGGGACGACGACGAAGAACAGCACCTCTTCCAGCGGGATGCCCAGCGGGGCCCGGAGACCGGTGACGAAGGCCGGGTCGAAGTCCCACACGCCCGTGGCGATCGCGATCGCGTCCCAGACCAGGAACACCGCGGCGACCGGCAGCACCGCCCGCGCCAGCCGCCGCGGCCTGCGGTAGACCCGGGCCCCGGCCAGTTCCAGCGGCAGCGTCGCGACGACGCAGGCGCCGAGGACGAGCAGGTACTCCACCTTGCCCACCTCAGCCCACCGCCACCGGGTGCCGGTGCCGCGCCCACCGGGCTCGCACGAGCGCGTCGCAGGCGGCGAACAGGCGCTGGTGCCGCGGCACCCGGGCGCGTCCGGCGAAGACGTTGTACCCGGCGGCCTCGATGCGGTCGAGGATGCCGCCGTAGAGCGTGAACGCGGTCCACACGCAGGGCCGGGACGCCGGGTGCAGCATGCCGATGCCGGGCCGCGCATCGGCGTAGATCCGGCGGGTTCGCGCGACCTGGTCGGCGAGCGCCCGCCGGACCGGGGGATCGATCCGCCGGGTGGTGGCGCACCAGGCGAGGCGGTCGCGGTCGACGCCGGCCGCGGCGAGTTCGTCCGCCGGCAGGTACACGCGGCCCCGGTCGAGGTCCTCGGCGACGTCGCGCAGGAAGTTCGTCAGCTGGAACGCCTTGCCGAGCGCGGCGGCGTGCGGCGCCGCTTCCGCCGCGGCCACGACGGTGCCGAGGACGGGCAGCATCTGCAGGCCGATGACCTCGGCCGAACCGTGCACGTACTCGTCGAGGGCGGCCCGGGTCGGGTAGCCCGTGACGGTGAGGTCCATCCGCATGGAGGCGAAGAAGGCGCGGAAGTACGAGTCCGCGATGTCGTAGCGGGTCGCGGTGTCGATCACGGCGGTGTGCAGCGTGTCCTCGCTGCGCCCGGCGGCGAGGTCGGCGAGGAACTTCCGTTCGACGTCGTGCAGCGTGGCCGTGAGACCGTCCGGGGTGGCGCCGGGCTGCGGTTCGTCGACCAGGTCGTCGACGCGGCGGGCGAACCCGTAGAGCGCGTGGACGGCCGGTCGCTGGGCGGGGGAGAGCATGCGGGTGGCGAGGAAGTAGGTCCGGCCGTGCCGGGCGTTGATCTCGCGGCAGCGCCCGTAGGCGCGGCGGAGGTCCGGCTCGGTGATGCCGGCGGCGTCGAGTTCGCGGCGGGTCATCGGGCCGCCTCCGAGGCGAGATCGACGGTGCCGGTGGTGGCCCGCGGAGTCCCGGTGATCCGGTCGGCGGCCAGCCTGCCGGAGATCAGCACCGTGGGAACACCGACCCCCGGCACGGTCCCGCCGCCGGCGAGCACGACGTTTTCCGTTCCCGGGGGCAGGTTCCGCGGGCGGAACGGTCCGGTTTGGACGAACGAGTGCGCGTAGCTGAACGGCGTGCCGGCCACCATGTCGCGACGCCGCCAGTCGGCCGGGCTCAGGGTGTACGACATCTCGGGTGCGAAACCGGGCAGCAGGCGGGCGCGGACGTGGTCGAGGATCTCCTCGGCGTACGGGCCGGCGTCGCTGTCCCAGTCCCGCGGCAGCCGCCGGAGGTTCGGTACCGGGGCCAGGATCGAGAACAGCTGCCGCCCGGCCGGGGCGAGTGCGGGGTCGGTGGCGCTCGGGCGGGTGATCAGCAGAGACGGGTCGCTCATCGTGCGCCCGTCCGTGATCAGCTCGCGGAACGTCGACGTCCAGCCCGCACCGAAGGAGATCGTGTGGTGCCCGACCGGCCAGTCGCCGGGGCCACCGGCGTGCAGCACCACGGCCGACGGCGCGGCACGCAGCGGAACCGGCCGGCGCGGCACGCGGCCGAGCAGCTCGTAGCTCCGGTGGGGTTCGGTGGTCAGGACGAGCGCGTCGCAGCCGATCCGGTCCCCGTCGGCGGTGCGGACGCCGGTGATCCGGGCCCCCCGGCGCTCCAGCGACGTCACGGACACGCCGAACCGGAACTCCACCCCGGCGTCGGCGGCGGCGTTCGCCATCGCCCGGGGCACGGCGGCCATGCCGCCCTCGGGGAAGTACACGCCACCCACGGTGTCCATGTAGGAGATGACCGCGTACAGCGCGAGCGCCCGCATCGGCGACTCTCCCGCGTAGAGCGCCTGGAAGGTGAAGACCCGCTTGAGGCGTTCGTCGCGCAGGAAGGAGCCGATCCGGGAGTCCAGCCGCCGGAACCCGCCCATGGCCACCAGCCGCGCGAGGTCGGGGGAGAGCAGGCCGAGTGGCGAGTCGGTGTTGCCGGCGACGAACCGGTCGAACTCCGTGCGGTACAACCGGGTCAGCCAGCTCCGCAACCTGAGGTACCCCGCCGCCTCCGCCGGCCCGGCGAAAGCCCGGACGGCCTCGGTCATCCGGTCCGCGTCGGAGTGCACGGGCAGGACCGAGCCGTCGGCGAACCGCGCGGTGTAGGCCGGGTCGAGCCGGGTCAGCCGCACGTGTGCGGTCAGGTCGGCGCCCACCGCCGCGAAGGTGTCGGCGAGGATCGACGGCATGGTCAGCACCGTCGGCCCCGTGTCGAGGTGGTAGCCGTCGCGGACCACGCGCCCGGCGCGCCCGCCCGGGCCGGGATCGCGTTCGACCACGACGACCGAGCGTCCCCGCCCGGCGAGGTGCAGGGCCGCGGACAACCCGGCCAGCCCGGCGCCGACGACCACGATCCGGTCGGTGCGGCCGGTCACCGTCCTCATCGGACCCGCTCGGTGCAGCGGACCGCCAGCGCGGTCAGCGCGGCGGCCGGCCGGTCCGGCAGGCCGGCGAGGTCGATCGCTTCGAGTGCGCGGTGGACCCGGTCGTCGATGAGCTTCTCCAGCTGGTCACGCGCGCCGGTGGCGGTGATCAGGTGCTGCCAGCGTGCGACGGCGGCCGGGTCGACGGCGTCGGCGGCGAGCAGGTCGTCCAGTTCCCGGCGCTGCCGGTCGCCGGCCAGTTCCGCGGCGAGCACGACGACGCTGGACGCCTTGCGCTCGCGCAGGTCGTCGCCCGCGGGCTTGCCGGTGACGGCCGGGTCGCCGAAGGCGCCCAGCAGGTCGTCGCGGAACTGGAAGGCCTCGCCGATCAGCTCACCGTAGGTGCCGAGAACGTCGATGACGCCGGTGTCGCAGCCGGCCAGGGCGGCGCCGAACTCGAGCGGGCGGCGGACGGTGTAGTTGCCGGACTTGCGGCGGATCACGTCGAGCACGTCGGACCACGACGGCAGGGTGCGGGCGTCGTTGATCAGGTCGCCGAGCTGGCCCACGGCCAGCTCCGACCGCAGGTGGTCGTGCACCGGCCAGCCGCGGGCCAGCACGTCGGCCCCCAAGCCGCTCTCCCGCAGCATCTGTTCGGACCAGACGAGGAACAGGTCACCGGCCAGGATCGCCGCCGATTCGCCGAACCGCGCGGCGGAACCGCCGAGACCGGCGGATTCGTGCCACCGAGCGAAGGACACGTGCAGCGCGGGCCGGCCGCGCCGCCGCGCCGAGCCGTCCATGACGTCGTCTTGAGCCAACGCGAAGCAGTGCAGCAGTTCGAGGCTCGCCACGGCGCGCAGTGCGGCGTCGTTCTCGCCTTCTCCGCAGCGCCAGCCGGCGTAGGCGAACAGGGGCCGGAGGAACTTGCCGCCCGCCACGAACTCCGGCAACGCGGTGACGGCCGGCGTCTCGGCGGCCCAGCCGGTGAAGTGTTCCCCGGCCCTTTCGGTGACGAAGCGGCGGACGTCGGCCGCGCAGCGGTGGCGCAGGGTGTCCAGCCAAACCGCGGGCGCGGTGGCGGTGTGGGGGATCACGGTCATCCGGGTTCCTTCTTCCGCCGGGCGCAGCAGCTGCGTGATCGATGTCGGCACTGCCACCGTCCACAGGGGTTCTCGCTGGCTTTACCCTGACAGGGAGCGGATAAACCCGCGACTCGTGGCGAAGCGCGCGAATCGCCGGCGCGTTTGCGGGATCGATGCGCGTCGGTCACGATGGCCTGGTGAGCGTCACCCAGCGAATCATCCGGCGGTGGCCGAGCCGGTGGCCAGTCCAACCCTTCCGTGAACCACCTTGGGCGCGACAGGAACCGACCTACCGCGACTGCCCGCCCGCGGTGATCGAGGCGGCGGGCAAGCGCGCGTCCGCGCGGCCGTCCGGCAACTGGTTCGTCGTGGGGGCGAGCCGATCGGTGCGGACCGACCGGCCCTTCGGCGTGACGATCGCCGGGCGGGAACTCGTCGCGTGGCGCAAGGAGGACGGCAGCGTCCGCATCGGGCCCGGCGCCTGCCCGCACCTGGGCGCGCCGCTGGCCGAGGCCCGCGTCGACCGGGGTGGGCTGGTCTGCCGGTGGCACGGTCTCCGGCTCGACGGCGATCGCCGCGGCGCCTGGGCGTCCGTCCCGGCGCACGACGACGGAGTGCTCGTGTGGGCCCGGCTCGACTCGGCCGGGCGCGAACAGCCGTCCGACCGGCCGGTGGTCCCCATCCGCCCGGGTGGTGCCGCCGGCATCGACGCCGTCGCCACGGTCACCGGGATCTGCGAGCCCGAGGACGTCGTGGCCAACCGGCTCGACCCCTGGCACGGCGCGTGGTTCCACCCCTACTCGTTCACCCGTCTGCGCGTGCTGGAGGCGCCCCAGGGCACCGACGTCCCCGATGACGAGGACCGGTTCCTGGTCGAAGTCACCTTCCGCCTCGCCGGGCACTGGGGGGTCCCGGTGCTCGCGGAGTTCACCTGCCCCGAGCCGCGGACGGTCGTGATGCGCATCGTGGCGGGCGAAGGCACCGGGAGCGTCGTCGAGACCCACGCGACACCCCTCGGCCCCGGGCTCGACGGCCGTCCGCGAACGGCGGTGATCGAGGCGACGATCGCCGCGTCCGAGCGCCCCGGTTTCGCCGTGGCCACGAAACTGGCCCCGGCGATCCGCCCGCTCATGCGCCACACGGCGAAACGGCTGTGGCGTGACGACCTCGCCTACGCCGAGCGCCGGTACGCACTGCGCGCCGCGGGCGAACGACCGAGCTGACCGACGCGCAGCCCTCTCGCACTCAGTTCTTGTGAAACCTGGACGACGCCGTCGGTCATGCGGTGGCTGCCCGTCGGCGAGTCGCCGAGGCGGGCCGGCAGCCGGAACTGCACGCAGCCGAGGTCGCTGGCCTCGCGCAGCTGCTGCTCGACCGCGTGCCGGAGCAGGCTGGTCACCCGCTGGTGCAGACTTGGGCCATGTCCCTGTCCGATCTGGGCGCCGCGGTCCGCTGGTTGCGCGAACACACCGAGCCCGCGGCCGCCGGGCTGCCGGTCGGCGGACTGCGGACCACCGGGCGGCGGGTCCGCGGGCTGCGCCGGGAGGAGCTGGCCGAGCTGGCCGGGGTGTCCGCGGACTACATCCGGCGGTTGGAGCAGGGCAGGCGTCGCCCGTCGGCCGGCGTGGTGACCGCCATCGCCCGCGCGCTGCGGGTCGGCCGGGCGGACTACGAGCGGCTCTGCGCACTCGCCGGGTACGCCGCGGTCGACGGCCAGGTGCCGCGCGAAGCCGGGGCGGCGGCGTTGCGGCTCCTGGAGCGGTTCGCCGGCACCCCCGCGTTCCTGACCGACGCGGCGTGGAACGTCGTCGCCGTCAACGGTGCGTGGATGGCGCTCGGCGGCGGGGCGGCGGCCGGGTCCGCCCGGGACTGGAACGTCGCGTGGCGCACGTTCTGCGACGCGCGCGGGGAGATCGCTCGCGCCGAGGAGCACCAGGCCGGTTTCCGGGCCGTGCTCGCCGCCCGGCTGCGTGACACGTACCTGCGTTACCCGGCCGACGCGGCGCTCGCCGAGCTGGTCGACGAGCTGCGGAGCACCAGCCGTCCGTTCGACACCCTGTGGCGCACGCCGAAGACCGTGTCCGCCTACGAGAACCGGGCGGTGTTCCGGCACCCGGACGGCGGCGGCATCACGCTCGACGGCGCCCTGCTCGAGGTGCCCGGCGACGGCCTGATGGCGGTGGTCCTCACCGCGGCACCGGGTTCGGCCGACGCGGCCCGGCTCGACGAGGTCGTCCGCACCTCGGGCGGGCCGGCCGTGGTCAAGGTGGGCCAAACCGGCCCAGGCTGACCGGTCCCGTTGCCACGATCCTGAGGTCCGTGTGGATCAAGGCACACCGGACCCAGCAAAGGTGAGAACTCCGATGAAGGCAGTGCGTTTCCACGAGTACGGCGCCCCCGACGTCCTGCGCTACGAAGACGCGGAGCAGCCGGTTCCCGAAGCCGGGCAGGTCCGGATCCGGGTCGCCGCGACGTCGTTCAACTCCGTCGACGGCAACATCCGCGGCGGCTTCATGCAGGGCCCCATCCCGGTTGAGCTGCCCCACACGCCTGGCATCGACGTCGCCGGCACGGTCGACGCGCTGGGCGAGGGCGTGACCGGAGTCCAGGCCGGCGCCGAGGTCGTCGGGTTCCTGCCGATGGACGGCGACGGCGCCGCCGCGGAGTACGTCCTCGCGCCGGCCGGGGTCCTCACGCCCGCACCGAAGGGCGTCCCGCTCGCCGACGCGGCCGCGCTGCCGCTGGTGGGGCTGACCGCGTGGCAGGCGCTGTTCGACCACGGCGAGCTGAAGTCCGGGCAGCGCGTGCTGATCAACGGCGCCGGTGGCGCGGTCGGGGGTTACGCCGTGCAGCTGGCCAAGGGTGCCGGAGCGCACGTCATCGCCACGGCGAGCCCGCGCAGCGGCGACGCGGTCAAGGCGGCCGGCGCCGACGAGGTCGTCGACCACACCACCACCGGGGTGACCGCGGCGGTGACCGAGCCGGTCGACGTCGTGCTCAACCTCGCACCGGTCGACCCGGCGGAGCTGGCCGCGCTCGTCACGCTGGTCAAGCCGGGCGGGGTCGTGGTGAACACGACGGTGTGGATGCCCGCTCCCGCCGACGAGGAACGCGGCGTGCGTGGCATCGACCTGTTCGTCCGCAGCGACGCCGGGCAGCTGGCGAAGCTGGTGGCGCTGGTCGACCGCGGCGAGCTGCGTGTCGAGGTCGCCGAGCGGGTGCCGCTGTCCGAGCTGCCGGCGCTGCACGCACGGGCCGCCGAGGGCGCGGTGCACGGCAAGGTCGTCGTCATCCCGGCTACCGCCTGACATCCTCCCCTGATCCGGAACGGCCGGGACCGGCCCCTGCTCTCCCGGGGAGACGAGCGGCGCCCGCGGCAACCGTCGCCAGGTCTTCGCTCGAGAAGCCGGCACGGCTCAGCACCGCCAGGGATTTGTTCGTCGCGAGCGCGCACAACGCCAGCTCCGCCGCCTCCTGCTCGTCGGCCCCCGCCGCGAGCATCGCCTGCTCCAGCATCGCCCGCAAGCCGTCGATCATGGCGCGGACCATCGCCTGGCTCTCCGCGTCGAGGGCCGGGAACTGCGCTGCCGACATCGTGATCAGGCAGCCGTCCGGGACCGCCGGGTCGGCGATGCGGTTCAGGGTGACCTGCAGGTAGGCGGCCACGACGGCGCTCGGGCTCGGGTGGGGGCCGGCCAGGGCCCGGCCGTACAGCGGGTGGTAGGTCTGCGCGTAGCGCTCGAGGCCCTTCCGGAAGAGGGTGCTCTTGTCGCCGAAGGTGCTGTAGAGGGAACTTCGGCCCAGGCCCGTGCCTTCGGTCAGGCGGTCGATCGACGCCTCCGAATAGCCCCAGCGCCAGAAGACGTGCATCGCGCGTCGCAACGCCTCGTCCACGTCGAACTGCTTGCGGCCCGCCATGTTCGTCAGCCTACACATCTTGCACTGATCGGTTCAAGATGCGTATGGTCACCGGCATGACAAGTTGCACCGATCGTTCCAAGATGAGCCCGGCCGCCGGCACGACACACTTGAACTCGCTGCGGCTGCCCGAGGGGTTCACCGACGTCTTCACCAGCCGGCTCGTGGAGCTGGACGGGTTGCGGCTGCACGCGGTCACCGGCGGGGACGGCCCGCCGCTGCTGCTGGTCGGCGGCTGGCCCCAGACCTGGTACGCCTGGCGGGAAGTGATGCCCGCGCTCGCCCGCGAGCACACCGTCGTCGCCGTCGACTCGCGCGGGGCCGGGCTCTCCGGCAAGCCCGACGACGGTTACGACACCGGCACGCTGGCCGCCGATCTGGTCGCGCTGATGGCCGCGCTCGGGCACGACCGGTTCGACGTGGTCGGCCACGACGTCGGCATGTGGACCGGATACGCCCTCGCCGCCGATCACCCCGAGCGGGTGGGCCGGCTCACCGTCGTCGACGCGATCATCCCCGGCCTCTCGCCGGCCCCGCCGGTCTTCGGCACGGCCGCGGCCAACCAGCGGCTCTGGCACTTCGGCTTCAACCGGCTCACCGACCTCAACGAGGAACTGGTCCGGGGACGGGAGCCGCTCTTCTTCGGCCACCAGTTCGCCACGAAGGGCGCCACCCCGGCCACGATCCCCGCCTACGCGGTCGACGTCTACGTCGACGCGATCGTCGCGGATCCGCGCGGCCTGTGGGCGAGTTTCGGGTACTACCGGGCGTTGGACGAGACGATCGCGCAGAACGAGCAGCGCAAGAAGACCCGGCTGACAACGCCGGTGCTGGCCATCGGCGGCGCCCAGTACTGCGGCGCACTGGTAGCCGACACGATGCGACTGGCGGCCGACGACGTCACCGAGGTGGTCATCGACGATTGCGGACATTACGTCGCCGAGGAACAGCCGGCACGATTCACCGAGATCCTGGAGAACTTCCTCGCCGGCAAACCGAAAGCGGTCGCGTCGCACGGCTGACGCGACCAGGGGCAACCGGCGGATTCGCCGCTTCTGAGCGGGCGGGGCGGGTTGTGAGGTGGCCGTGGCCCAGGGTCAGTACCGGGTCGCCGGCCGGCCCGGCTCGTGCGCGGCGATCGAGAACCGCTTGGTTGCCGCGCGCGGTGCCCATCCGGGATCGCCGGTCGTGGCGAACGCGACCCACGCGTCATGGAGGGGACCGGGCCCGAACACGAACGGCAGCTCGGCGCAGTGCGGTGCCCCGCCGTCGCGGCCGAACCGGTAAGTCCACACCCGCCCCCGGTGCGCCCCGGCCAGCTGCGTGGAGCCGGTCTCGAACTGCTCGGTCACCAGGGCCGACCACTGGTCGGCCGGGCGCGCGAAGCGGGCCCGGTAGCTCGCGGCCAGCCGCTCCGGTTCCGGGTGCCGCCGGCTCGCGGCCGCGAGGACGTCGGCGTCGGTGACCGGCTCGAAGACGTACAGGTCGGCCTCGTTCTCGTTGGTGCCGAGGACAAAATCGACCGGCGCGAGTTCCAGGGCGCCGTCCACCACCGGCTTGAACGGGCTGACCCCGAGTGAGCGGTCGTACCGCGTGTCGACGCGCAGCTCGGCCCCGGCCCGGACCAGGTCGGCGTCACCGATCCCGGCGAACGCGCGTGCCGTCGGGGCCACGTCCAGTTTCGCCGCCAGCGCCGCGGTCACCCGCTCGGCCTGGGCCGGGCTGAACACGTGCGCTCCGCCGCTTTGGGAGATCGCGCGGTGCACCAGGCCGTCCGCTTCGGGCGTGGCCAGCAGCGCGGCGATCAGCATCGCGCCCGCGGACTGGCCGAACAGCGTGACGTTGCCCGGATCGCCGCCGAACCCCGCGATGTGCGCCCGGACCCAGCGCAGCGCCGCCAGGACGTCGAGGAGCCCGCGGTTGCGGGGCGCGCCGGGCAGGTCGAGCCAGCCGACGGCGCCCAGGCGGTAGTTGAGCGTCACGAGCACGACGCCGTCGCGGGCGAAGGTCGTGCCGTCGTACATCGGGGCGTGGCCGGATCCGCTGAGGAACCCGCCGCCGTGCACGAACACCATGACCGGGAGGTCCCGGGCGGGGGAGTCCGGGGTCCACACGTTCACGGTCAGGTAGTCGGGCCCCGGCTCCCAGCCGGGGCCGAGGATCGCCGCGAGGTCCGTGCCGGGGAACGACCGCGTCTCCTGTGGCGCGGTCGGCCCCGGCGTGGTGGCGTCCCGGAAACCCGGCGGCGGCAGCTGCGGCGGGCCGAAGCGGTCCTCGAGCGTCGCGTACGGGATGCCCTGGTAGATCCACACGCCGTTCTCGTGGCGGCCCAGCAGCTCAGGCGAACGCAAAGCCCGCTCCTTCCTGGACGACGGGACCGCCCTCGAAGTGCGCGGGCAGCACCAGTGCGCCGTGGTCGGCGGCCCAGCCGAGGACGCGCCGGCGCGCCGAGCGAGCCTCGGTCGCGTCGAGGCAGAACATGCTGTTGCTGTCCGGTTCCAGTGCCTGGGCCGGGTTGTGCAGCAAATCGCCGACGAACACGGCGTCCTCGCGCAGCTTGAGCACGCTGGAGCCCGGGGTGTGCCCGGGAGCCGGTTCGAGCACCAGGTCGTCGGCGATGCGGTGGCCGTCGCGCCAGAGCACGGCCTGCCCCGCGTCGATCACCGGCTGGATGCTGTCGGCGAGCACCGGATCGCCGCGGAAGTGCTCGTAGTCGGCCGCGGGGAACAGGTAGGTCGCGCGCGGGAACGTCGGAACCCACTCGCCGCCGGCCAAGGTGGTGTTCCAGCCCACGTGGTCGGCGTGCAGGTGGGTGTTGACGACGACGTCGACGTCACCGGCTTCGACGCCCGCTTCGGCCAGCCGGGCTGGGAAGCCGGTGTCGAGCCGGTGGAAAGCGGGTATCCCCGGCCGGTCCTTGCCGTCGCCGATGCCCGTGTCGACCAGCACGACCAAGCCGTTCACGCGGACGACCCAGGTGTGGGTGCGGCTGACGAGCCGGCCGCCGGCCGGGTCCCACAGGTGCGGGCGGGTGTCCCAGAAGGACTGTGGCAGGTCGGCGAACATCGCGGTGGGCGGCCGGGTCGGCCACTCCTTCTCCGGCACTCGGGTGATTTCGGGCATGCCTCGATCGTGGCCCGGCGCGGCGCTCGCCGAATCCGTCACCTGACTGCATCGGGTACGTTCGCCGGGTGAGCCTCGTCACCGGAGGGCAGGCCCTGATCCTGATCGGCGGCCCGGGAACCGGCAAGACCGCCCGCCTGGACGACGCCGCGGCCGAGGCCGGCGGCCTGGTCCTGCGGGCGTCCGGGCACCGCCTCGAGACCGACATCCCGTTCGCCGGCCTGCACCAGCTGCTGAGGTCCGTGCTGGACCGCGCCGACGTCCTCCCCGCGCGGCAGCGGGCCGCGCTGGGCGTGCTCACCGGCGACGGCGGCCCCGACCGGCTGTTGCTGGGCATCGCCGTGCTGACCCTGCTTTCCGAGCTCGGGCCGGTGCTGCTGGTGGTCGACGACCTGCAGTGGCTCGACCCGGATTCGCTGCGGGTGCTCACGTTCGTGGCGCGCCGCCTGGACGGCGAACCCGTCGCCCTGCTCGGCGCGAGCCACCAGGCGCACTTCGGCCTGCCGCGCCTCGAAGTCGGGCCGCCGGCGGACGTGGCCGTCGCGGTGCCCGAGCTGACGGCGGCGGAGCTGGACGAGCAGGCCGGGCAGGCCGTCCGGCGCGGGGCGTACGGCACGGCGGCGCGGCTGCTGGACCGCGCCGGTGGTGATCGGCGGTTGCTGCGCGCGGCCGAGCTGGCGATCCTCGGTGGCTACCCGGGACAGGGCCTGGAGCTGCTCGGCCGTGTCGAGGATCCCGCGTTGAACGGCGAGACCGCCCTCCGGCGAGGCCAGGCCTTGGCTCTCACCCCGCGCCGTGACGCCGCGCTGCGGCACCTGCTCGACGCGGCCGCGAACCTTCCCGAGCCGCTGGCCGGGGAAGCGATGGACAGCGCCGCCGTCGTCGCCTACTACACGGGCCGTCGCGAGGGCGTCGTCGCCCGTTCGCTGTGGGCACGGACGCTGACGGACCCGGCGTCGGCCGCCGGGCTCCCCGACCCGCCGTCCCGGCCGGACCAGCTGATCGCCCACGCCACGATGGCCTGGCTGCTGGACGAGACTTCGCTTGCCGTGGCGGGCTTCGAGCGGGCCGCTGACCTCGCCGAGCTGCCGGACGTCCTGCGCTGCGCGGCGGGCTGGGCGTACCTGGAGTCCGGGCGGTGGGCGCCGGCCCGGCTGGTCGCGGCCGCTTCGGCCCGGAGCGCGGCCGACGGCGACCTGCCGCACACCGCCGCGGCGGCCCAGACCCTCGACGCCACGGTCCTCGCGCTGCAGGGCGACGTCGTCCAGGCCCGGGAACTCGCCACCGCCGCGCTGGCCGCCGTCACCCCGGACGCGAGCGCGTCGGTGATCGCGCGCGGCCGGTGGGCGCTGGGCCTGGCCGCCACCGCCGAGGGCGACTTCGAGACGGCGTACGACCAGCTCCGCATGCTGTTCGACGCGGACGGCCGGCCGGTGCACTACCATGTGACGCCGCTGGCCATCGCCGATCTCGCGGCCGCCGCGGCGCGCACCGGCCACCCGGTGGCGCACCTCGTCGACCGGGTCACCCCGGCGACGCGACGGCAGCGCAACCTGGTGGCTCGCGCCCGCGCGCTGGCCGCGCCGGACGAGGCCGAGGACCTGTTCCGGACGGCGCTCGCGGACTCCGGGCCGTGGCCGTTCGAGCAGGCCGCGACCCAGCTGGACTACGGCGAGTGGCTGCGCAGACGCGGCCGACGTGCCGACGCCCGGCTGCCGCTGCGATCGGCACTGGAGACGTTCCGCCGGCTCGGGTCCCGGCCGTGGGCCGAACGCACGGTCGCCGAGCTGCGCGCGGCCGGCGTCCGGGCGGAGCCCGCCGGGCCGACGGCGCTGCTCGAACTGACGCCGCAGCAGCAGGTGATCGTCGAGCTGGCGGCGAAAGGCTTGAGCAACAAGGAGATCGGCGAGCGGCTGTTCCTCTCCGCGCGCACAGTCGGGTCGCACTTGTACCGTGTCTTCCCGAAACTCGGCGTCACTTCGCGGGCCCAGTTGCGGGAGCGGCTGGCAGCGGACACCTGACGCGCCGAGGTATTCGGAAGACCTTCCGGTCGTCACCCCGGTAACCGGGCAGCCAAGGCCTGGATCAGATCTTCAGGTCGAAGTTCGTGACGTACCAAGCTTCCTCGAGTTTCTGCAGGCTGAAGGTGATGTTCGTCTGGCCCGGTTGCACGCCGGTGGAATGGGACAGGACGATGTCGTCGAGGGTCTTCCCCTCGACCGATATCTTGTCGGCGGCGATCTTCGCCGAGTCGCCGGTGGCGGCCGGGCCCGCGACCTCGACCTTGGGCGGGTTCGCCGCGTTGTCCGGGGTGAAGGCGGTGCGCAACCCGTCGAGTACCTTGCGCACCGACTTCATCGTTTCGTCTTGGCCGGCGCACGTTTCGGGGGAGAAGACCTTCGGTGGGGTTTGTTCGGCATCGGCCATGACGGAGCACGCCTGGTCGAAGTCGCCGGAGACGACCGCGCCGATCCACTGGGCCAGTGCCTGTTCCGCGGTCGGCGCACCGGACTTCGCATCGGCAGCGGCTGTGTTCGCGCTGCTGACCGACGCCGAAGTGGTGGTCGCGGGAATGGGCTGCCCGGCGACAGTCGACGATTTCGCGGCGCAGGAAACGGTCAGAGCGGCGGCCATCACTGTGACAGCAATCGCCTGAATAGTCACATTTCTGGGGGTTTTCGTCACCATGGCGGAGATCATGGCGAGGATCGGGGGCAATGTCCACAACGGTGGTTCACCTGTCCCGCTCCGGTGTCCGCGCCCAGTACCCTGGTGCGGAGTGAGCGTCCGGCCCGCTCAGCCGAGGAGACCGCGTGGATCAGCAGGGTTTGGTGACCGTCGCGAGCAAGTGGCCGGTGGACACGACCGTCGACCGGCTCGAGCAGGCCATCGCCACCGCCGGGCTCGTCGTGTTCGCCCGGGTCGACCACGCGCGCAACGCCCGCGAGGTCGACCTGGACCTCCGTCCGACCTTCCTGCTCATCTTCGGCAACCCGCGCGGCGGCACCCAGCTCATGCAGGAGAACCAGGTCGCCGGCATCGACCTGCCGCTGAAGTTCCTCGTCTGGGAGGATGAGCACGGCCAGACCTGGGTGACCTACAACGACGTCGCCTGGATCGCGCGGCGCCACGGCCTGTCCCCGGAGACGGCCGGCGTCGTCACGGCGACCGCTTCCACCGTCGAAAACCTCGCGCGCCAGGCGACTCAGGACTGACCTTCAGGCGGTCGCGCGCCGGAGCACCAGCCACGCCGTGCCGCCGAGGGCCAGCGCGAACACCAGCGGGTAGGCCGTGTACAGCGCGAACGACGGCTGCCCGCCGAGGAAGTCGCCGATCGCGGGCCACCAGCTCCGCTGCGACGCCAGGAGCTTGATCCCGGCGAGCAGCGCGGCGGCCCCGGCGAGGCCGAGGTAGATCCCCGTCTGCCGCCAGCGCTGGAACACCACGCCCGCCAGCACCCCGATCGCGGACACCGCGACCAGCGGTCCACTGTAGACGAACCACAGCGCGAACAGGCCGTGCTGGCCCAGCACGTCCAGCCCGAAGATCCGCGCCTCCCGGCCCCAGCCGCCGGTCGAGCGCTCGACTGCGTCGAGCACCACCATCACGAGCCCGACGAGCAGCGCCTGCCCGAGGACGACCAGTGCGGTGGCCGCGGCGAACGTCCGGCGGGTCACGCCGAGCCCCAGCGCGAACGGGAACACCTGCGTCATCGACTGCAGGTGCGCGGGGGCGACCACGCCCCACAGGGCCGGCAGCAGGTAGATCTCGTGCGCGCCGAACGCGCCTTCGCCGTTGGAGACGTCGATGCCCCAGCCCAGCAGCGGCAGCACGGCCAGCAGGCCCAGCGGGTAGGCGAGCAGGGCCGGCCAGTTGACCAGCTGGATCCGCGCGACGTCGAGCACGCGTGTCATCAGGATTCCTTCCCGGCGGCGACCGGCCCGCCGTGGCCTTGGGTGGTGCGGACGACCAGCTGCTGCAACGAAACCGGCTCGAAGTCCAGCCCGGGCTCGTACCGGTCCCGGGCCCCGGTGAGGGTGACGCGCAGGGTGCCGCCGAACCGTTCGCGGTGCAGTTCCCGGTGGCCGGCGGCGAAGCGCTCGACGGCCTCGGCGGGCCCGGTCACCGCGACGGCCTCGCCGCGCAGCGTCTCCGCGTCGGTGTCGATGAGCACCCGGCCCCGGTCGAGCAGGACGACGTGTTCGATCAGGTCGCTGACTTCGTCGATCAGGTGTGTGGAGAGCACGATCGTGCGCGGGTGCTCGGCGAAGTCGGCGAGCAGGCGGTCGTAGAACAGCTGGCGCGCGACGGCGTCGAGGCCGAGGTAGGGCTCGTCGAACAGGGTCAGCGGGGCCCGCGAAGCCAGCCCGATGATCACCCCGACCGCCGACAGCTGCCCGCGCGAGAGCTTCCCGATCCTGCTTCCCGCTGGGACAGCGAAGTCCGTCAGCAGCGCCGCGGCGTAGGCGTCGTCCCAGTGCGGGTAGAGCAGTCGCGCGGCCCACAGCGCGTGCTTGACGCGGAACTTCTCCGGGTAGTGCTGGCTTTCCTTGATGAAGCAGACCCGCGCAAGCACGTCGGCGTTCTCGGATGGGTGCTGCCCGAAGACCTCCACCGTGCCGCCGGTTTCGAAGGCCTGCCCGGTGAGGATCCGCATCAGCGTGGTCTTGCCGGCGCCGTTGCGGCCCAGCAGGCCGTGGATCGTGTTCCCGGCGAGCTCCACGCTCACCCCGTCGAGCGCGGCGAGCGGGCCGTAGCGCTTGCTCACCCCGGTTGTGCGCACCACGTTCATCGCTGCGGCTCCCAGACGTCGATCAGCTTCTTGATCTCCTCGGCGTCCATGCCGAGCTTGCCCGCCTCCGCCATCAGCGGGGCGAGGAACTGCCGCGTGAAGTCCCGGCGGCGCCGCTCCAGCAGCTGCGCGCGGGCGTCCGGCGCGACGAACATGCCGATGCCTCGTCTCTTGTAGAGGATCCCGTCGGCGACGAGCTGGTTGACGCCCTTGCCCGCGGTCGCCGGGTTGATCCGGTGGAAGGCCGCGAGCTCGTTGGTGGAGGGCACCTGCGTGTCCGCGGGCAGGCTGCCGTCGACGATCGAGTTCTCGATCCGCTCGGCGATCTGCAGGAACAGCGGCCGTCCGTCGTCCTTCACGCCGACCACCGCACACGGCGGTTCGTCGGTTCATTACTCATGTAGCTAACCATGGAGGCTCGAGCCGGGCTTTGTCAAGGTGTTCCAGGTAGCCAGGGTTTGGTGTCAGCTGAATGCGGTAAGGACCAGCCGGCCGCGGACATGGCCCGTTTCGCTTGCCCGGTGGGCTTCGGCGATGTCGGCCAGGGGGAAGGTCCGCTCGACCGGCAGCCAGAACCGGCCGGCTTCGATCAGCTCGCCGATGGTGGCGAGGGCGTGGAAGGCGTTGCCGTCGGCGAATCCGTTGCTGAAGTGCACGCCGTGCTGTTCGGCGCCGGCGAAGTCGGCGAGGGTGATCACGTTCTTCGTCTCACCGCCGGCGAGGTCGATGAGCTCGGGCAGGACGCCGTTGCCGGCCACGTCGAGGGCGACGTCGACGCCGCCGGGGGCCAGCGTGCGGACGCGGTCGGTCATGCCGTCGCCGTAGGTCACCGGTTCGGCGCCCAGCATGCTCAGGAAGCCGCTGTTGCGGGCGCCGGCGGCGCCGATCACCCGGGCGCCGCGGGCGACGGCGAGCTGGACGGTCGCGGTGCCGATCCCACCGGAGGCACCGTTGACGAACAGGGTGGTTCCGGCGGTGACGTGGAGCTGGTCGAGTCCTCGGGTGGCGGTCTCGAGGGCGACCGGGATGCCGGCCGCGTCGACGAACCCGAGCGACGGCGGGATGGGAGCACGGAAGCTCAGCAAGGCGAACTCGGCGGCGGCCGCTTGGTCGTCGGAGATGCCGAAGACCCGGTCGCCGACGGCGACGTCGGTGACGCCGTCGCCGATCTCGTCGACGACACCCGCGACGTCGGCGCCGGTGGTCTGGGGGAGGGTGGCGCCGAAGCTGAGTTCACCGCGGCGGATCTTGGTGTCGCTGGCGCTGATCCCGGCCGCGCGGACCCTGATCCGGACTTGGCCGGGGCCCGGGTGGGGGTTGGGCAGGTCCACGATCTGCAGGACCTCGGGGCCGCCGTAGTGCTGGAACTGTACTGCTTTCACGGTGATCGTCTCCTGTCAGACGTTGCGGCTGTGGGGGGTCTGCTGGGTGTAGTCGACGTCCCAGTCCTCGACGCCGATGGCGATGACGCGCTTGGGGTGGACGCGGATCATCGCGTCGTCGTGGTGGCCGGGCGTTTCGACGTCGGTGAACGCCTCGGCGTGACCGCGGATCTCCAGGGACCGGACTCGCCACGGGTTGGTGCTGGGGACGTCGTCGATCACGAGCGCGATGCGGCCGTTGTCGGCGACGTTGCGGAACCGGCGGCTCTTGCGGAGGTTGAGCCCCAGCAGGTCGATCGTCTGCGTGTCGGGGTTGTAGGTGAAGCCGACCGGGCTGACCTGGAGGGTGCCGTCGGGCTGGGCGGTGGCCACCCGGCACAGCGGCTGACCGGCCAGGTACTCGATTTCTTTGTCCGTGAACACGTGTCTCCTCGGATCGGTCAGTGGGCGAGGGCGGGTTCGGCGTCGGGATCGACGGCCAGCGGGCCGCTGCGGAAGAGCCCGGCCGAGAGCAGCGCGCCGGCGAGGAACAACGCGGCGGCGATCCAGAACACGAAGTGGTAGCCGGCGAACGTCGCCTGCGCGATCGTGGCGGGGTCGGTGGCCGTCGCGGCGTGGGTGGTGAGGTAGCTCGTGGTGGCGGTCGCGCCGAGGGAGCTGAACACGGCCAGCCCGATCGAGCCGCCGACCTGCTGGGTGATGTTGGCCATCGCGGACGCCACACCGGTTTCGTGGGCCCGGACTCCGCTGGTGGCGGCGTTCTGGCCCGGGCCGAAGACCATGCCGAGGCCGAGACCGATGACGAGCAGGCCCGGCAGCACACCCCCGGTGTAGGTCGAGCCGGCGTCGATGCCGGTGAGCAGGACCATGCCCACCGCGGCGAGGAGGCTGCCGAGCGGCACGATCGGGCGGGGGCCGACGCGGGGGAGCAGCACCGCGCCGGAGAACACCGCGCCGGCCATCACCAGGACGACCATGGGCAGGAACGCCAGGCCGCTCTGTACGGGCGTGAACTTCAGGGTGTCGGCCAGGTAGTAGGTGACGAAGAGGAACACGGCGAAGCCGCCGGTGCCGGAGATGCCGATCGTGAGGTAGGACGCGCCGCGGTCGCGGTCCAAGACCACCGACAGCGGCAGCAGCGGGTCCCGGACCCGGCGTTCGACCACGACGAACGCGATGACGAGGAGTGCGCCGAGCGCGGTCGGGCCGAGGGTCCAGGGGTCGGTCCAGCCGCGGGAGGCGGCGTTGCCGAGGCCGTAGACGATGCCGAACAGTCCGAGCAGGGCCAGGACGGTGCCCGCGACGTCGAGCCGAGTGCGTTCCGGCCGGGCGCGGTCGACGAGGAAGACCAGGGCACCGGCGATCGCGATCGCGGCGATGACGACGTTGACGTAGAGGCACCAGCGCCAGGACAGGTTCTGGGTGAGCACACCGCCCAAAAGCAGGCCCAGGGCGCCGCCGGCGCCGGAGATGGCGCCGAAGACACCGAAGGCGCGGCCGCGTTCGCCGGCGTCGTCGGCGAAGGTCACCGAGACCATGGCCAGTGCGGCGGGGGCGAGGATCGCGGCGAAGGCGCCCTGGGCGATGCGGGCGATCAGCAGGAGGGAGAACCCGTCCGCGGCGCCACCGAGGGCGGAGGCGGCCGCGAAGCCGAGCATCCCGATGACGAACAGCCGTTTGCGGCCGTAGAGGTCGCCGAGGCGGCCGCCGAGGAGCAGGAGGCTGCCGAAGGCGAGGGCGTAGCCGGTGACGACCCACTGTCGGTTGTCATCGGAGAACGCCAGGTCGTGCTGGGCGGTGGGCAGGGCGATGTTGACGATGGTGGAGTCCAGGATGACCGTCAGCTGCGCCAGGCTCAAGACGACGAGCGCGAGCCACCGGTTCGGGACGGCTTCGGATTTCATGGCTGACCTTCGATCGCTCACGAGCTTGACTTACCGATGTTATATTAACTTACCGACGATAAGTCAAATGTTGACGGGTAAGGTGATCAGCCATGACCGACGACGTCCTCTGGCTGCGGGATGAGCCGCCGCGACCGCCGAGGCGGAACACACCGCTCACCCTGGAGCGGATCATCACCGCGGCGATCGCCGAACTCGACGCGGCGGGGGCGGACCGGCTGACGATGCGCAAGCTCGCCGAACGGCTCGAGGTGACTTCCACCGCGCTCTACTGGCACGTCGCGACCAAGGAAGACCTGCTCGACCTCGCGCTCGACCACGTCGTCGGCGAAGTACCGGTACCCCCGTCCGGCTCGGAGCCCCGGGCCGGGCTCCGGACGCTGCTCGTCGGCTGGCGCGCCGCGATGCTCGCCCATCCGTGGTCGCCCGCTCTGCTCGGCCGCCCACTCCTCGGGCCCAACGTGCTGGCGCGTACCGAGTTCATCCAGGCGAAGCTCGTCCAGGCCGGGCTGGCCGGGCTGGAACTCGCGGCCGCGACCCGCACACTTGCCGGCTTCGTGCTCGGCGCGTCGCTGGCGGACGCCACCTGGCGCCGGCTGGACGACCCGGCCGCGATCGCCAAGGTCCGCGCGTACATCCTCGATTCCGCCGAGCGCTATCCGACACTCAGCACGTCGGGGTTCGTCGATGCCGGGTGGCCGGACGACGAGCTGTTCGTCTTCGGCCTCGACCGGGTGCTCGACCGGCTTCTCGCCAGGACCTGAACGCGGATCTCCGCGGGATCGCCGTCCCGCGCGGCGTTGAACCCGTTGCCGGACCGGATTCGCGCCAACGCGGTGGCGATCACGGCGCGCCGCGAAGGGTGACACGGCCGCCCGGGCGGGGAGTTCGGCTCGGGTCGATCGGTCAGCGGTGGAAGCGCGTCGTCTCCGCGATGGACTCGCGGCCGACGTCGACCGCGTTGATGGCGGCGGTGGGATCGGCGTAGCCGAAGGACACGCCGAACAGCAGCTTCCCGCCGGTCACGCCGACCGTCTCGCGGATCGTGTCGTCAGGACTGGGTGGACGTCGCGGTATCCGGGTGGAGGGTGAGGTAGACGGCGCGCACGGCCAGGGTGCGTTCGATCTCGTCGATGATCGGGGCGAAGAACTGTTTGCGGTGCTCGGTGTCGCTCATCGACGTGACCGCGAAGTACATGCTGCCGAATCCGGCGAGCAGGGTGGCGTTGCGCAGCAGGGCGACCGGGACGCCGGGCAGGAGCGGCGAGATCGCCGGCGCCGCGCCGATCCACTGTTCGGCCGTCGCGGGGGTCACGATGATCACGCCGAGCAGCACGAAGAAGGCGAACGAGGCGAGGCCGATGACCGCGGCCTGGACGAGCTGGCGGGTGGCGAGCATCAGCAGCAGGTTGCGTTTCTGGCGTCCGTTGAGGCTGACCGCGCGGATGGGGCCGTCGAGGGTGACGGCGGCGAGTGGGGTGCCGGCGCAGGCGGCGGTCAGCATGGGCGGGCTGAAGTCCTGTTCGACCCGGCCGATCTCCTCGCGGAGGCGGGCGGCCGCGGCGAGGACGGTGACCGCGCCGAAGAGGACGACGACCAGGGCGAGGCGCCACCAGGCGAGCTGGTTCATCAGCTGCCACAGCTCGCCGGTGAAGAAGAGGAACAGGGTGACGAAGAGCAGGACCGGCAGGGCCCGGCCGAGGACCTGCACGCTGTTGCGGAGGTCGGTGACCGCCTGCTTGACGCCTTGGCGCACGAGGGTGCCGAAGCCGTAGGTGGTGGCGAGGTAGGTGGCCGCGAAGACGGCGGCGAAGAACACGAGGAACGCGAGGACGCCCAGCGCGCGGGCGCCCGGGAGGGTGATGGCGCCGTCGAAGGCGAGCTGCAGCAACGGGACGGCGACCGGCATCGCCGCGTAGGTGATCAGGATGGCGATGGTCGCGGCGCGGGAGAAGCGGGGGAGGTGCCGGACGAACAGTGAGATCGTCACCCAGGCCGCGAGGGTCACCGCGACGACGACGCCGAGCAGAATCCAGCGGCCCGAGCCGGCGGTCTTGAGCGGGACGAGCCAGGCGAGGCTCGCGAGCGTGACGAAGACCAGCGCGGGCAGCATCCGGGGCAGGACGTGCTCGGTGAAGCCGTACCCGGCGATCATCGTCGGGGTCCCGCGCCGGAGGAACCAGCGTTCGGTCCGCTGGACCCGCGCCCGAGGTGAGGAGGTCGGCATGGGTAGATGATTCCCGGCGGCTTCCGCGCGGGCCCGCTCGGCCCGGGCTACTTCTGTGCCGCGGGACGAACTTGTCCACCACGGGTGCCGAGGCCCTGCTGTTCCGGCTCATGCGTCAAGCAGGGGTTCAGTCGTGCAGGCTGCCGCCGCCGTCGATGGACCAGGTCTGCCCGTTGACCCATTCGGCGTCGTCGCTGAGCAGGAACGCCGCGGCCGCGGCGAGGTCGGCAGGGCGGCCGAGGCGGGTGCTGCGGTTGCCGGCGAGCCCGGCCGCCCGGAATTCCTCGCTCATCGTGGCGAGCGCCGTCTCGGAAAGCACCATCCCGGGTGACACGCCGTTGCAGCGGATCCCTTCCTTGCCCCACCGGGACGCGACGTGGCGGGTCAGCGCGTTCACACCCGCTTTGGACGCCGCGTAGGCCGGACGCACGGCCTCGCCGACGAAGGCCGCGGCGGACGAGGTGTTGACGATCGCGCCGCCGCCCGCGGCGAGCAGGTGCGGGATGGCCAGCCGGCAACTGCGGGCGAAACCGATCAGGTTCACTTCGAACGTGCGGCGCCAGATCGCCGCGTCCATGCCGTCGAGCGCGACGTCGTTGCCCAGCGTGGCGGGGGTGAGGTCGGCGCCGACGTTGAAGACGCCGTCGAGGCGGCCGGTCCGGTCGACGGCGCTCCGGATCAGCCGCTCGATCGACGTCTCGTCGGCGAGGTCGAACTCGACCGCGACGGCGTCGCCGCCGGACGCCGTGATCGACTCGACGGTGGCTCGCGCGCCGTCGAGGTTGATGTCTCCGACGACGACGCGGGCGCCTTCTTCGGCGAGCCGGACGGCCGTGGCCGCGCCGATCCCGCTGGCACCACCGGCGATGACGATGCTCTTGCCGGGCAGTCCACGCATGAGCCCTCCGATCCGAGGCGCTGGCCGGTCGAGATTAAGACAGCCGTCTTGATTAAGTCAACCGCCTTACCTAGGCTGCCGACATGCCCGACGACCGAGCGCACGCAGGCAACGACCCGGCTGCGGTCCTGGAGGGACTGCCGCCCTACCCGTTCCCCAACCCCACTGCGCTGGAGCCACCGCCGGAGTGGGCACAGCTGCGGGCGCGGTGCCCGGTGGCGCGCATCGAACTGGCCAGCGGCGACGAAGCGCTGCTGCTGACCCGCTACGACGACGTCCGGGCGATGCTGTCGGACCCCCGGTTCAGCCGGCAGCTCGACGCCGACGACGCGTCCCGCGTCTCCGACAGTGACGACGGCGGGGTGTTCAGCCGGCCTTCGGCGTCGACCGGCGGCGAGGCGGCCGCGGACGAGCCGGAGGCGTCGATGCTCGGCGGTCCCGGGCACCGGCGCTGGCGGCGGCTGGTCGGGAAAGCGTTCACCGTCAAGCGGGTGCAGGCACTGCGGCCGGGCATGACGGAACTCGCCGAGCAGCTGATCACCGACATGGTCGAGGCCGGCGCGCCCGCCAACATCGGGCCCGCGCTGGGGTTTCCGCTGCCCGTGCTCGTGATCTGCGACCTGCTCGGGGTGCCGCGGGACGACCGCGGCCGGTTCGCGCACTGGTCGGACACGATGCTCAACATGACCCGGTTCAGCCAGGACGAGATCGACCGGTCGGGCCGGGAGTTCTACCAGTACATGACGGAGTTGGTCGCCACCAAGCGATCCGCGCCCGGTGACGACCTGCTGAGCGCTCTCGCCGCCGACATGACCGCGACCGAGCTGGTCATGACCGGGCAGGGCCTGCTCATCGCCGGGCACGAGACCACCGCCAACATGATCGGCAAGATGGTCGCGATGCTGCTGGCGGACCGCGAGCACCGCTGGGAGCGGCTGCTGGCCGACCCGTCGCTGGTGCCGCCCGCCGTCGAGGAGGCGCTGCGGTTCGACGCCAACCCCGGGTTCGGGATGCCGCGTTACGTCTCGGAAGAGACCGTGGTCGGCGGCGCCACCCTGCCGCGCGGCACGACCGTGGTGTGCAGCATGGCCTCGGGCAACCGCGACACCGACGCGTTCGACGGCGCCGGCGAGATGGACCTCGCCCGCCGGCCCAACCCGCACCTGGCCTTCGGCGTCGGCCCGCATTCGTGCGTCGGCCAGCAGCTCGCGCGCGTCGAGCTGCAGACCGTCCTCGAAGTGCTGCTGCGGCGCCTGCCCACGCTGGAACTCGTCGGGGACGCCGCGGACCTGCGCGCCCGGCAGGGGCTGATCGTCGGCGGGATCGACCAGGTCCTGGTGCGGTGGTGACGGGCCCGCGGCCGCAGGGCGGCGGGAGGTCGGCGGCCACCCGGGCTCGCCTGCTGGAGACGGCGGAGCGGCTGATCGCCGAGGACGGCGTCGCGCAGGTGTCGAGCCGGCGGCTCGCCCAGGAAGCCGGACAGGCCAACAACTCCGCGGTCGCTTACCACGTCGGCACGATGGAGGAAGTGATCCTCGCCGTGCTCCGCGAGCACGGCGAAGCGATGGACCACATCCGGGCCGCGATGGTGGCCGCGGCGGAGGGTTCGACGCGGCTGCGCGACCACGTGGCCGCGTTGGTGCTGCCGACGACGCTGCACCTCGCGGAACTCGGCGTCCCCAGTTACTACGCCCGCTTCGCCGCCCACGTCGTCAGCGACCCGGTCCTGCGCGCGCCGGCGCTGTCGGTCACCACGTCGACGCCCGTGATGCACCGGGCCTTGCAGGCGGTGGCCGCCCACGCCGGTGATCCCGCCGACCCCGCGATCCTCACCCGCTCGGCGATGGCCCGGCACGCCATCGTCCACACGTGCGCCGAACGAGAAGCGGAACTGGCCGAGGCGGGGGACCGTTCCGGCATTCCCGGCTGGGCCGAAACCGGCGAAATCCTGGTCGACGGCATCACAGCTCTGCTGACCACACCACCGCGGCGAACTCCGGACCGGTGAATAGGTCCCTAGCCGCGTGAGGCGTCGCTCTATCTTCGCCCTATCCGGCTTCGACCGTTCAACGGCTAAGCCCTATGGCCCATTCGCAGGTTGACTTCACCGGCGGGCGTAGCCTGTAATCGGTGCATGCGCATTTTTCTTGGATTGGGCATCATGGGCATGATGTGCGTCGGTGGCTGCGCCACCAGCAATCCATCCACAAGTGCATCCGCCTCCGCCGCGGTGTCATCGTTCACTGCTACGGACCGCGCGTGGATTGAGATCAACATAGCCATGGACGAGCAGCTTGTTCCGATGCTGAACCTTGTCGACGGCCACGCCGGATCCGCGGCTGTCCGCGACCTCGGCAAAAAAGCCGACGCTTCGACGAAATCGGAGCTGTCGGATCTGCGGCGGCTTCACGATCAGGCCGGCCTCCCGGCGGAAAACCCCCACAAGGGGATGGAGATGCCGGGGATGGTTTCCTCGAACCAGATCACGCACGCCGGCGCTTTGCGCGAGGCGGATTTCGACAACTACTTCAAGAAATGCCTGCGCGATCACCTGGACCAAACGGGACGGTTGGCGCTCGGCGAGAAGTCGTCCGGCAAAGAACCGCAGACCGTGAGCCTGGCTTCGCGAGTCCTGCAGGAACAAGAGCATCTCTCCGCGCTGGTTCGCTAGCGGCACCCGGCGGGGTGCCACGCCGGCGCGATCAGGCCGGACGTCGAGCCGTCACCATCCGAGGGGCGGCAACGCTTTCGGCCGGTGCACCGTGAAGTACGCGTGGGCCATCATCTCCGAGACGATGACAGCGAAAGCCCGGGACGAAGGCCGCCGTGCCGGCCGATCGGGACGACTCGGCACGGCGGCCACCTGCCGTCGCTCTCAGCCGCCGGTGAAGCTCGGCGTGGTCCCGCACTTCGCGTTCTGGTTCAGGCAGGTCTTGACCAGTGCGGCCAGTTTGGTGTGGTCCCAGCCGTTCATGAAGTCACCGTGCATCGACGACGCCATGCCGGACGCCAGCGCGAGGCCGTCGCCGCCCAGGATGTCGTAGTTGACCATGTACGACAGGTTCGGCACCGCGACCGGGTAGGCTCCCTGGCACTTGCCGGCGACCGGGTCTCCCATGTGCGACTTGTGGTCGGGCGAGTCGATGTGCTTGCCGTCCCAGCAATCCTTGAACGGGAGTTGAAAGATCAGGTTCCCGCCAGGGGCGCACACCGGCCAGTTCCCGTCGGCGCTCCGCCCGACCTCGGCGCTGCCCGCGCACCAGAACTGGTTTCCCTGCCCCCTCGGCGTGGGTACCTGCAGCTTGGCGTCACCCTGCACCATCACCAGCCCGGGCGGGAACGGCCGGACGGCCGACGGGTCGGAGACCCGGGAACCGTAGTAGATGCGCATGCTCTTGAACGGAACGGCCACGCCGTTCCTCTGCAGCTGCGGTACCCAGTAAGCGGCGTTGTCACCCAGGGAGTTGCACGTCGTCGACCCGGCGGCGAGAAGCGTTTCCGTGGTCATGAAGGCGTCGTTCCTCGGCCCGAAGAACGTGTGCATATGGGAGGCGCCGGACAGGCCGGGGAAGATGATCGCGTCGTCCTTGGCTTCGTTCGCGATCGTGCAGTCGGTGTGGAACTCGGGGACCCTCGTCGTCCCGGCCGGCACCGGCGGCGGCACGATGCCCTGGTAGTCGGCCAGTTCGCGTTGGTACCGCGCCTGGTCCACATCCACCCAGCCGGCATCGGCCGCGATGGAGTTGCCCGAAGCTCCGGCCGCAGCGGACCCCGGTCCGTTGGTTTCGCTCGCGCCGGCCACGAAGGCCGTACTCCCGGCGAGCGCCAGAGCGAGGGCCGCGGTGAGGGCGGCCCGGGTCCGAAGCCGGGACTGCCGAGGTCGGCAACCAGCCCGATTCAACATACTTCGCATTTGAATATCCCTGCTTTCGCTGTCGAAATTCTGTCAGCTCGATTCTTCGAAACATTCGAACAGAAGATCGGACGCACCGAACAGTCACGTATGACGAAGATCTGGATCAATGCAATCGCGGATACGTCGTGGTACCGGATCGTCTCGAGTGCCCAGGCTTCGTGGTGATGCCGCTCGCGTCGGCGAACGCGATCAACCGTGAAGCGTAACCGGGGTGTGCGCGCGGTCGCCGATGGGGAGATGCGCAAATGAACACGCACGACAAAGCCGGCGCCGGCACATCGTTGTTCGCGGTAGAGTCCGTTGCCGCGCAGAAGTCCTGCGGCAACGACTCGATCCTGCGGACACGGGGGCAACACGCAGGCGACCCGCGGCTGTGCCCGGGGGTGCTGTGGCGCGTCGTGGTCGGGAGAACGTCTTTGATCTCATCGAGCCCACCTGGTCAGTCGTGATCCATCGTGCCGCGCGCTACGCGCGTCACGATGCCGATACGAGCGCACCGCTCGCATCGGCATTCGGGTGATGTAGCAGACCTACCACTGAAGCTTGGTCATGCCCGTGAACTGACGGGTATGACGTTTGGGGCAGTGGAGCATCAACCAACCCGAGATGCTGGAGTGGTCCAGGTGGCGGCCGCGGAACCGGTTCCATCGAGGCAACTGACAGTAAACCGTGTCGGTTGGGGGACGTCAAGACGCTTGACTGCAAATTTCCCACCAAGTCCGGGTTCGCCGGAGCGGTCCTAGCTCGACACCGAGGTGAAGGCGGCGGCGAGTGTGGACGGCACCGCTCGTGGATCAGCCCGTGGCTCGGGCGCCGATGATCATTCGGTTTCCCGAACACGGAGTACGTTGCCAAGGTGGCGGACCGGCGCGGGCAGACGACCGGGCGGCGTTCACGGCGATCGTGTTCGTGTTGACGGCGGCTGCGCTCGAAGTACCGTTCGTCCAAAAAGGACACCAGGGTTACCGGCGGCCGATCTCGTTGGGGCGCAACGCCATCGCATTCCGGGTGGAGAGCCTCTGACATCGGCGGCCTGGTCGATCTGGATCACCCATCCGACGCCCCACGCGACTGGAAGAGGACCTCCGTGCTCGACGGCGACGGCCTTCCAGTTCGCCGGCTGGTCCGGATGCTCGCGAGCCCACGGATCGAGGTCGTCCGGCGTGTCCTTGGCGAGGCGTCGCCACGCTGGGCGCGGCACGACGTACGCGCCCGCACGACCGGAAGCGAGCGCCTGCACCACCCGGTGGCCGGCCCGCTCGAACTGACCTTCGAGGTGCTGATGCCGGCCGCGGACGAGGACCAGGCCCTGGTCGTCTACGGCGCCGAGCCCGGCAGTGCTTCCGAGGACGGCCTGCGGTTGCCGGCCGACCGGGCGGCGTCCCGTCCCGATTCCCGATCCCCGGCGACCTGATGGATGTGCTCCCGCGTCGCGCGATCTTGCTCGGCGCCGCCGGAGCAGCGCTCAGCGGCTGCACCGGCTCGCCGGCACCTGCGCCCGCGTCTCCGTCCGCGCTGCCGACCGGCTGCCCGTCGCGCGGCACCCCGGCCGGCACCAAGGTGCTGCTGGCCCACTTCTCCCGCGCGGGTGAGAACTTACGTACCCCGGCGACTACGCGCCGACCGGACGCGATGAGCGGGCTGGGAACCACCGAGCGACTACGCTGCCTGTTGTCCCGGCGCGACGCTGGGGGAGGGGCTCACCGTGCGCGGTGAGGAAGTTGCCGTCGCGGAGCCCGCCGTCGCGGAGTGGCTGCGCCACATCGGTTGCTCGCCCGCTGAACCACCACAGGAGACCTGCACCGCATGATCGTCCTCTTCCTCGTCATCGCGGCCGTCTTCGTGGCCCTGCACTGGTACGTGTGGCGACGACTCGTGCGCGACACGACGGTTCGCGGCTCGGCGCCGCGGCGGATCGGCACCGTGCTGATCGTGGTCCTCCCCGCACTGACGTTGCTCGCCGTCCGCGACGACCTGCCGGGAATTCCTTTCCGCTGGGAAGGGATCGTGGACTGGCCGGGGTTCCTGTGGCTGGCGGTGTTCCTGTACCTGGTCCTCGCCCTGGTCGTGGGGGAGGCCGTGCGCCCGCTGCTGCGCCGGGCCCTGGCCCAGCGCGACGCCAAGCGGGCCGAACCGGCCGTGGCTCCGCCGGGGACCGGATCCGAGCCGCCGGTGGCGGACGACGCGCCGGCGTTGCTGGCGCGGCGGGTTTTCGTGTCGCGGGTGGTGGGTGGGAGCGCCGCGGCCGTGGCCCTGGGCACCGTCGGCTACGGCACCGCCAGCCTGCTGCGCGGGCCTCAGATCAAGCGGCTCACCGTGCCGCTGGCCAAGCTGCCCCGCGGCGCGCACGGGTTCCGCATCGCGGTGGTCAGCGACATCCACCTCAGCCCGCTGCTGGGCCGCGACTTCGCCCAGCACGTCGTCGACACGATCAACAGCACCCAGCCCGACCTGATCGCCGTGGTCGGGGACCTGGTCGACGGCAGCGTCGAGGACCTGAGCACGGCCGTGGCACCGCTCGCCCAGCTGCGCGCCCGGCACGGCAGCTACTTCGTGACCGGCAACCACGAGTACTTCCACGACGCCCGGCGCTGGGTCGGCGTGGTCCGCGACCTCGGTCTGCACCCGCTGGAGAACGCCCGGACGGAGCTGCCCGGCTTCGACCTGGCCGGCGTCAACGACGTCCGGGGCGAGAGCGAGGGCCAGGGCCCGGACTTCGCCCGCGCGCTGGGCGACCGCGACCCCGCACGGGCCAGCGTGCTGCTGGCCCACCAGCCGGTGGTCATCGACGAGGCCGTGCGCTACGGCGTGGACCTGCAGCTGTCCGGCCACACCCACGGCGGGCAGCTCTGGCCCGGCAACCTGCTGTTCGGCCTGACCAACCCCACCGTCGCCGGCCTGGATCGCTACGGCGACACCCAGCTCTACGTCAGCCGCGGCGCCGGTGCCTGGGGGCCGCCGGTCCGGGTGGGCGCGCCGTCCGACATCACCGTGGTCGAGCTGGCCTCCCGGCAAGCGTGAAGGGTCACTTCTCGGCGGTGACCTGCGTCGCGGCCCAGCTGACCGGCAGTTCGAGTGAGCCCGGACTCGTTGCCGTTTCCGGGGTCCGGCCCCGGGTAACCGCGTAGCCCGGCAGAACGGAGGGCACCATGCCCACCTCCACCGACCAGTCTTCCGCCGAAAGGCGACGTCACGGCGCGCCGATGCGGCTCGCCGCGCTGGCCGCCGGCGTGGTCTACCTCCTGCTCGGGGTGATCGGGTTCTTCGTTCCCGGCAACGCCGGGTCGACGTCCGCCGGTCCGTTCGGGACGCACGCGACCCAGTATTCGGTGCTGATCTTCAGCGTCAGCCCGCTCCTGAACGCCTTGCACACCCTCGTCGGCGTACTGGGCGTCGTGGCCGCGCGCAAGGTCTCCAGCACCGCGATCTACGCACTCGCCGTCGCGATCGGCTTCGCGGGGTTCAGCGCCTACAGCGTCCTCGTGGTCTCCGTCGGCACCGGCGACCGGTTCAACCTCAATTGGGCCGACGTCATCCTGCACCTGGTGACCATGGCCGGCGCCGCCGTCGTGTCCGCCCGGTCGTTCCGCACGGTGCGGGCTCAGCGAGACGCGGTCACCGGGTCCTGATCGCGCGCGGCGGTCCGGTTCGCCGCCGCGAGGATGGGTAGCCCCGGACCACCGGTACCCGACGTGGGGCCCGCGATGGGAGGTGCTCGTGAGCACGGAGACCGACCGCGAGCCGATGGTCCGGCCGCCGGCTCTGCGCACCGGCCAGGAGGCGTCGACGAGCAACCTCGAGCTGTTCTTCGACCTCGCCTACGTGCTGGTCGTGAACGAACTCGCGGTCGCGTTCCTCAAGCACCTGACGTGGTCCGGACTCGGTACGTTCGTCGCGCTGTTCGTCGCGATCTGGATGTCCTGGGTCGGGTACACGCTCTACGCCAACCGGTTCGACACCGACGACGTCCTGTTCCGGATCGGCAAGCTCGCCGCGACGCTGTCCATCGCCGGGTGCGCCGCGAGCGCCGCGTCCGCGACGTCGTCGTTCTCCACGCCGTTCGCGGTGTGCTTCCTCGCCGGCCGGGTGATCCTGCTGGTGCTCCACGTCCGGGCGTGGCGGCACGTCCCCGACGCCCGGAGCACCATCGGCGTCTACCTCGCCACCCTCGCCGTGAGTTCCCTGTTGTGGGCCGTGTCGCTGGCCGTCGAGGGACCGGCGCGGTACTGGCTGTGGGGCGTGGCGGTCGCCGTCGACGCCGTCGGCCCGGTCGTCGCGACCTGGCGCGACAACCACCTCCCGCTGCACCTGGAGCACCTGCCGGAGCGGTTCGGGCTCTTCGTGATCCTCGTCCTGGGGGAGGCCGTGGGCGGTGCGGCCATCGGCGTGCACGACGCCGAATGGACTCCGGCCGCGGTCGCCGTCGGTGTCGCCGGGTTCGTCATCGCCGCCGCGATGTGGTGGATCTACTTCGACACGGCCGCCGCCGTCGGGGCGGCCGCGCTGCGCCGGCGCGACGACGAAACCCGGGACGGGGCGCCCGCCGACGAACGGCACGACCTGTTCGTCTACGGCCACCTGCCGCTCGCCCTGGGCGTCGTGCTGACCGGCGTCGGTGTCGAAGAACTCGTGCTGCACCCGGAGGCGGCGCTCCCGTCGGGCGCCGGCTGGATCCTGGCCACCGGGGTCGCCCTGTTCCTGGTCGGATCGGCTCTCGTTCTCGGCGGCAGCAGTCATTCCTGGCGGGCGATCTGGCCGTGGCCCGTCGCCGCCGTTCCGATCGTGCTGGTTGCGGCCGCGTTCGGGCACCACCACGCGCTGCTGCTCGTGGCGGGACTGGCGCTGCTGTGCCTCGCCCTGGCCGTGCGGGGAACGGTGGGCCGCCGCCACGGCGGGCCCGGTCCGACGCCATCGGCGGTGCGGAAGACACCTCGGACCACGGAGTAACCGCACGCCCGGCTGCTTTGCCGATGGCCGAGCGGAGGTCAGAGGGTGGGGAGCAGGGTGTCCTGGTCGGTGGTCGTCCACTCCAGGATCAGCAGGGTGGCGTCGTCCTGGAGCCGGCCGTCCTGGTGGTCCAGCACCGCTCGGACCACCCGGCGCAGGGTCTCCGGGGCGGGCAGGCCCGCCGCTTCGTGGCGTTCGGTGAGGTCGGCCAGCCGTTCCAGGCCGAACTGCTCACCCGCCGGGCTGCGAGCCTCCGTGACGCCGTCGGTGTAGAACAGCACCCGGTCGCCGGGCTGGAGCTGTTCACGCTCGACGACGGGCTCGCGGCGCTGGAAGTCCCCGAGGCCCAGCGGGGTGCGGCTCACGGTGTCCAGCAGCCGCACCACCCGCCCGTCGCGCAGCACGGCCGGCGGCGGGTGCCCGGCGTTGAGGTAGTGCAGCTCGCCGGTGCCCAGGTCCAGGTGGGCTAGGAACGCCGTCGCGTACGACATCGAGTCGGCCGGGCGGTGGCCGGCGATGGTGTGGTCCGCCAGCTCGGCCGCCTCGATCAGGTCGGCGCCGCCGCGGCGGGCGTTGCGCGTGGCCGCCAGCGCCATCGAGGTGATCAGCCCGGCGTGCAGGTCGTGGCCCACCGAGTCGAAGATCGCCACCGAGGCGCGGTCGCCGTCCACGGCGTAGTCGAAACCGTCGCCCCCGACCTCGTCGTAGGGCTCCATCGCGGCCGCGATCACCACCCGGTCGGTGGCGAACACCTTCGGTGGCAGCAGCTGCCAGAGCAGCTCCGCGGCCACCGACAGCGGCTTGCCGCGACGCACCCGGTGGAACAGGTCGCTGTAGAGCTGCTTGCTCAGCACGAGGTGCGCGATCTGTCCGGCCAGCGTCCAGCAGTTGCCGCGCAGGACCTTGTCCCGCGGGTCGGTCCCGTCGGGGAGGGTGAGCCGCAGCGCGCCGAGGCGTTCGGTGCCGTCGAGCACCGGCAGCCACAGGTGCGACGGCTCCCCGTCGGCGGCCGCGACGACGATCTCGAGCCGGCCGAACGCCCGCCCCGCCAGGGTGGCGTCGACCGACAACGCCGGGCCGTCCGCCGGCCGGACCGGGTGCAGCTCCCGCTGGCCGAGGTCGACCAGGTACAGCCGCGCCGACAGCCCGACCAGGGCGGTCACGTCGTCGAGGATGGCGGGCAGGTCACCGGCGGTCGCCAGGTGCGACCGGTTGACGATCTCCGCGAAGACCGTGTGCCATGAACGATCCTCGGCTACCACCCCCGCAGGGTAGAGGACCGGCCCAGGCGCCGACTGGGCGCGGGGCTCGGCGCCTTCGTACGGCATGTTGCGTTCTCAGGCCTACGCGTGCAGCCGACACCGGGGCACGGTGCACCGGCTGCCGCCCGCCTGGGAACGAGTGCGGCCGTCGGTCGATTCCCAACAGTCAGGACGTCGTGCTCGCGGGTGGACGCACGTGGCCGAACGGAGCGGACATCGGCTGTAATGCTGTTCGCATGAGCAAATAGCTCCGTGTCGTTTCGGCAGGTCCGGGCTTACGTTCGGGCGGTGACCAACGAACTGACCATTCCGCTCCTGCCCTGTCCTTCCATCGATGAGATCGCGTCGTTCTACGAGATGCTCGGCTTCGAGATCACCTATCGGCAGACGCGGCCGAACCCGCACGTCGCGGTGCGGCGGGAGGACATCAATCTGCACTTCTTCGGGATGGACGACTACGACCCGGCGCAGTCGTACAGCACGTGCCTGGTCATCGTGGCCGACACGGGCGAGCTGTTCGAGGCCTTCGCGGCGGGGATGCGTTCCGTGCACGGAAAACTGCTCGTCTCCGGCATCCCGCGGATGACCCGGCCGCGGCTGCGCAACGACCGGTACACCGGCTTCACCGTCGTCGATCCGGGCGGTAACTGGATCCGGATCAATAAGGCCGCCCAGGAACCCGAGGCGCGGAGCAAGCTCGCCAAAGCCTTGGAGAACGCCGCGAGGCAGGCGGATGCGCGCGGCGACGAAGGCCAGGGGCTGAAGATCCTGGAAGGCGCGTTGAAGCGAGCGACCGGCGATGAACCGGAGTTTCAGGCGGTGCGGGAGTTCCGCGACGAGCTCGTCGAACGGATCAAGGGGTCCGAGCCGCGTCCAGGCGCTTGAGCGCGGCCCTGACCACCTCGGGATCGGGCGGAGGTGTCGGGAGAGCCCCGCCATCCACGCGCTTGTGCGCTACTACGGGAGGATCGTCGACTGCCCGTGCGGCGTGGCTGACGACGATCGTGGACGGCACAGCAAGGAGAACCGGGCCCGAGCCGCAGGCCGGACTCAGTGACTTTCGGCAAGTCCCAGGGGACATTGGCCCCTGAACCGGGAGCCGCCGCCGCGTGAGGGTGGAAGCATGAGAATCCTCGTGACGGTGGCCAGCCGACATGGCGCCACCAGGGAAATCGCCGAGAACATCGCCACCGCGTCCGGCGCGGCGCTGACCTACGCCGGCGTGCGGTCACAGATAGAGACCCGCGACGCGAGCCTGGTGACTTCGGTCGAGGGCTACGACGCCGTGGTCCTCGGTTCCGCCGTCTACATGGGACACTGGCTCGAGCCGGCTGTGAAGCTCGCCGAAACCTTCGTGGACGAACTCCGCAGGCTACCGGTCTGGGTGTTCTCCAGCGGCCCCGTCGGCGAACGGGACCAGCAGGCCGACGAGCCGGCCGGCGCCGCCGACGTGGTGATGCGGCTCGGGGCTCGCGGGCACCGGCTGTTCGGCGGGAAGATCGACCACCACGCCTTGCACCTCTCGGAGCGGGCGATGGTCGCCGCGTTGCGCGTCAAGGACGGCGACTACCGCGACTGGCCGTCGATCCGGTCCTGGGGCCGCGAAATCGGCGCCACCCTCGCGGTGACCGAGGTTGCCGGGAGCCGGTCATGACGGCGCCACGCAGCTACCCGGTCCGGGTCGAAGCCACCCTGGACGAACCGCTGTCGCGCGGACTGTGGCTGGTCAAGTGGCTCCTCGCGATCCCGCACTACGTCGTGCTGGCGTTCCTGTGGTTCGCCTACCCCTTCGTCACCATCGCGGCGTTCTTCGCGATCCTGGTGACCGGCCGCTACCCGCGCTCGCTCTTCGCGTTCACCTCCGGTGTGCTGCGCTGGAGCTGGCGGGTGCAGTACTACTCCTACGCCGGGCTGGGCACCGACCGCTACCCGCCGTTCACCTTCGCCGACGTCCCCGATTACCCGGCGCGGCTCGAAATCGCTTATCCGGAGCGGCTTTCGCGTGGGCTGGTGCTCGTGAAGTGGTGGCTGCTGGCCATCCCGCACTTCGTGATCATCGGCGTGTTCGCCGGTGGCGGCAGCTGGCTGATGTTCGGCAACGGCGACGGCAGCGATGGTGGCTTCGACTGGGCCGCCGGTGGTCTCGTCGGCGTGCTGGTGCTGGTCGCCGGGGTGGTGCTGCTGTTCACCGGTCGCTACCCGCGGCCGATCTTCGACTTCGTGCTCGGCATGGACCGCTGGGTGCTGCGAGTCGCGGCCTACGTGTCGCTGATGACCGACGAGTACCCGCCGTTCCGCCTGGACATGGGCGGCACCGAGGCCGCTGCCGAACCGCCGCACCCGCAACCTCAGCCGGCGCACGCGTCCACCTGGACCGGCGGGCGGATCGTCGCCGCGGTCTCCGGCGCGGTGCTGCTGCTCGGCGCGATGGGCCTGCTGACCGGCGGCGGCGCGCTGCTGTGGGCCGACCGCACGCAACGCGACGCCGACGGTTACCTCACCGGCTCCACGACGCTGGCGTCGGACAGCTACGCGGTCCTGACCGACCCGGTGCGGATTTCCGGCGCGCCGGACGTCGTCACGGCCGTCGGGGATGTCCGGATCCGCGCGACCGCCGTCGACGGCCACCCGCTCTTCGTGGGCATCGGCCGCTCCGAAGCCGTCGCCGGCTACCTGGCCGCGACCGAGTTCACGACCTTGGGCAGCGTGGCCGACAACCGCTCCGGTGATCGAGTGCACCCCGGCGGAGCGCCGGCCACCCCGCCCGGTGACGCCGGTGTGTGGACGGCGACCGCATCCGGCTCAGGCACCCAGACCGTCTCCTGGCCGGTCGGTGACGGGCAGTGGACCGCCGTCGTGATGAACGCCGACGGCTCGCGCGGGATCTCCGTGCGCGCCGAAGCCGGAGCGACCGCGCCCGCGATCGGCTGGATCGCCCTCGGCCTGCTGCTCGCCGGCGCCGTTCTGCTGGCAGGTGGCGCCCTGCTCATCGGGTTCGCCGCGCACCGAGCACACCGTGCCGGTCCGCCGGTCACCCCGGTTCCGCCCGAGCTGCCGAGCCACGTCTGATCCGTCCACTGTGACCGTTGAAGGAAGGAAACCCATGTACGGATTCATCGACGGCGCGATCGTCGCCGGGATCGACGGTTCGTCCTCGGCGGTGCAGGCAGCCGTGTGGGCCGGCACCGAGGCCCGCCGCCGGGGCCGCCCGCTGCGGCTGGTGCAGGTCTACACCCTGCCGAATGTGCGCTCCCCGATCGCGTTCGGATCGCTGGACGAGGTGCGGGAAGGCCTGGCGGAACGGGCCGAAGAGTGGCTCACCGACGCGCGGGCCGCCGTACTCGCCGAGCACCCGGGCCTCGAGATCACCACGGCCGCCCGGGAATGGAACCCGGTCACCGCGCTGATCCAGGAGTCGCAGCACGCCGAGCTGGTGGTGCTGGGCTCGCGCGGGCTCGGCGGCTTCACCGGTCTGCTCGTCGGGTCGACCGCCGTGTCGGTGGTGGCGCACGCGCACTGCCCGATCGTCGTGGTTCGCGGCCGGACGCCGCACAGCCCGCCGCCGGTCACCGGTCCGGTGCTCGTCGGCGCCGACGGCTCGCTCGACAGCGAAGCCGCGTTGGCGTTCGCCTGTGAGGAGGCCCAGCTGCGGGGAACCGGGCTGACCTTGGTGCACGCCTGGACCGACATCCTCGCCGACGACGTGCCGCGGCTCTATCCGCTGCACGTGGACGCGGCCGCCATCGAGCGCACCGAACGCGCGAAGCTCACCGCGCAGATGGCCGGCTGGCAGGAGAAGTACCCGGACATCCCGATCGAGCTCGACGTCACCCGCGGGCGGCCGGTGCGCACGCTGCTGGAGCGCGGGGAAGACGCTCAGCTCATCGTGGTCGGTTGCCGCGGTCTCGGTGGGTTCACCGGCATGCTGACGGGCTCGACGAGCCAGGCGCTCATCGTGCACTCGCCGTGCCCGGTGGCCGTCGTGCGACCCCAGCTGGCCGGGACCGGGTCGTGAGCACCCTGCGTGAGTGACCGGCGCCGCTCGCGCTGACCAGCCGGGTGCCCGGGCATGGCACGACCTGCGCAAGGATCTTCGTCCTTTGTGGACGCATCCGGTCGAAGGGACGTAAGTCCCCGCGACCGGTGACCGACGCCAGCTGTGCCCGGGGTGCCGCCTTCCTAGGTTGGGAAGTGAGACGAAAGGCAGGAACACGCGATGCTGCTGTCCACGCACGGCCTCACAGCGCTCCCCGTGGTCGACGACGACGACCCCGACCGGCACGTCGCCCAGCTGCCGGCGCTGGCCGTGCCCACCGCCGACACCGCTTATGCAGGTCAGGAGCAGAACCGATGAACACCATCGACCCGAGGATCACCGTAGGCGTGGACGGCTCCGCCGGTTCCACGGCCGCGCTCGCGTGGGCCGCCAAGACCGCGTCCCTGCGTCACCTGCAGCTGCGGATCGTGCACGGGCTGCAGCTCACCAGCCTCTACTACGGCGGTGGCCTGCCTGGCGCCGGCGCCGGTGCGTTGTTCGACGCGATCCAGGCCGACGGTGAACGGATCATCGCCGACGCCCGCGGCCTCGCGACGTCCATCGACAAGGACCTCGTCATCACGACGGAACTGCCGAACGCCCCGCACGTGCCGATGCTCATCGACGAGTCCCGGCACGCCCGGATGCTCGTCGTCGGCCGGAGCGGCGCCGGCGGGTTCACCGGCATGCTGGTCGGCGCGACCGCGGCCACGGTCGCGAGCCACGCGCACAGTCCGGTCGCCCTCATCCGCGGCCGCGAGGACACCTCGATGGTTCCGGACTCGGGCCCGGTCGTGGTCGGCGTCGACGGCAGCGCCAACAGTGAGCCCGCGCTCGGCGTCGCGTTCGAGGAGGCCTCCCTGCGCGGTGTCCCGCTGGTCGCGGTCCACGCGTGGAACGACGTCACCTACGAGGACACCCACGGCACCGCCCGGATCCTCACCCAGCCCGAGACCCTCGAAGAGGGGGAGCAGCGGCTGATGGCAGAGCGGCTCGCGGGCTGGCGGGAGAAGTACCCCGACGTCGAGGTCCGGCCCCTGCTGGTGCGCGACCGGCCCCGCCACATGCTGCTCGAGGCGAGCGAGACCGCGCAACTGGTCGTCGTCGGCAGTCACGGCCGCGGCGGCTTCACCGGCATGCTCCTCGGCTCGACCAGCCAAGCGCTGGTTCAGCACGCCCGGTGCCCGGTGCTCGTCGTCCGCCCGGAGCGGAAGGCATGACCGCGGCTCGATGCCCGGCGGTATCGCACTGACCGGTGGACACACTCGGCGGGCCGCGAACTACTTCGCGGCCCGCCGAGTGCGTCGCCCCGAAGTGACCTCCGGCGCCGGTTGGAGGTCTTTGGTCGTCTTCCCGAAGACTCTCACGGTCGTACGCTGGCCCCGTCGAAGATGTTTCCCGTCACAGGAGGTCGGAGATGCTCCGCGTCTTTCTCGTCGACGACCACGAGGTCGTCCGCCGCGGCGTTGCCGACCTGCTGGACGAGGACGAAGAGCTGACCGTGATCGGCCAGGCCGGCAGCGTCTCGCAGGCCTTGGCCCGGATCCCGGCGCTCGACCCCGACGTCGCGGTGCTCGACGTCCGCCTGCCCGACGGCAACGGCATCGAGCTGGCCCGTGAGCTGCGTTCCAAGCTGCCGGAGCTGAAGGTCTTGATGCTGACGTCCTACACCGACGAGCAGGCGATGCTCGACGCGGTGATGGCCGGGGCCAGCGGGTTCGTCATCAAGGACATCAAGGGCATGGACCTGGTCTCGGCCGTGCGGGACGTCGGCGCGGGCAAGTCGCTGCTCGACGCGCACGCGACGGCCGCGCTGATGGCCAAGCTGCGCGAGAGCCAGACGAAGAAAGGCCCGTTGTCCGACCTGTCCGACCAGGAGCGGAAGCTGCTGGAGCTGATCGGCGAAGGCCTGACCAACCGGCAGATCTCCGAACGGATGTTCCTGGCCGAGAAGACCGTCAAGAACTACGTCTCGCGCCTGCTGACCAAGCTGGGCATGGAGCGCCGCACCCAGGCCGCCGTCCTCGCCACCGAGCTGCGCCAGCACGGAACTAGGCGCTGAGCCGGTCCGGTTCCAGCAGGACGTCGTCCAGCGAACGGCGCGGCGTCCACGACGCCGGCGTGCCGTGGCCGAGGCGCAGCACGACCTGCGGCCACAGCCCGCCGCCCAGCAGGGTGCGCAGCTCCGCCCGGACCGCGGGGACCTCGACCGGCTGCGAGACGAACGACGCGTCGAATCCGGCGGCGGTGGCCGTCAGCAGGACCCGCTGCATCGCCTGGCCGGCCCGGATCCGGTCGGCCTGCTTGTCCTCGAAGGAGCCGACGACCACGACCAGTGGATCGGAGTCGTCGGCCAGGCCCCGCCGTGGCGAGCCGAAGTCGCCCGAGATCCAGTCGCTGTCATCCGAAGGCATCCCGTCGGGAATGCCGTCGCGGCTGTCCCGGGGGCGAGCGGTCCACTGCCGCCACTCGGCGAGGAACGCGGGATCGGTCACCTGAGCGTGGTGGCTCTTGTGAACCAGGTCGCGCAGCCGGTTCAGCTGGTTCGCGTCCAGCCGGGGCAGCCAAGCCTGCTCGGCCTCGGCGGCGTGGCGCAGCTCGGCGACCACCGTGTCCGGGATCACGGCCACCTCGAACGGGGCGCGGTTCGTGTGGCGCCGGGGGATCGCGTCGGCCAGCCGGACGAGCCGCCGGTCGGGCTTGCGGGCCGCGAACGGCCGGACCACCGCGAGCAACGTCGGGTTGTCACGGCGGGGCAGCAGCGTCGTGGCCGGGTGCGCGCCCAGCGCGTGGATCGCGGTGCGCAGGTTGAACAACGCGGCCCCGCAGGAGAGCAGCAGTTCCCGCTGGTCGGCGTCGGCCACCGGCAACGCGCGGTCCGGATCGGCGTGCAGCTCGATCCCCGCGGTCGTGCAGCGGAACCGCCAGGGCTGCGTGTTGCGCGTCGACGGTGCGAGCACCGCCGCCCCGAGCACGGACTTCACCTGATCGGGATCCAGCAGGCCGATCGAGGTGATGGGTGGTGTCATGGTTCCCTCTCGGTGCCGTCGGGCGGCACACTGTGGTTCCGGACAGCTTCCAGTGACGGTCTCTCGTGCCACCGGACGGCGGAAAGGGGAGAAAGTCACCAGCGGTGAGGCTGGAGTGGACAAGGTGAAGGTCGTGGGCACGGTGTCGGTGAACGAATCCGGACAGCAGCCCGACTACGGCTCCCGGCGGACGGCCGGGACGCTGTCGGGGCTGCGGCTGCGCGAGGTCCTGCGCGATCTGCAGGATCGGATCGAGCTGCTGATCGGCACCCGCGACAAGATGGACGGCCTGCTGGACGCGGTGCTGGCCGTCGCGTCCGGGCTGGAGCTGGACGCCACGCTGCGGCGCATCGTGCAGGCCGCGATCGAGCTCGGCGAGGCGAAGTACGGTGCGCTGGGCGTGCTCGCCGACGACGGCTCCCTGTCCCAGTTCATCTACCTCGGGATCGACGACGAGGCCCGCCGGCTGATCGGCCACCTGCCCGAGGGGCACGGTGTCCTGGGCGTGGTCATCGAAGAAGCGAAACCGTTGCGGCTCGAGGAGATCTCGGCCCATCCGGCGTCGGCCGGTTTCCCGGCACACCACCCGCCGATGCACTCGTTCCTCGGCGTGCCGGTCCGGGTGCGTGACGAGGTGTTCGGCCGGCTGTACCTGACCGAGAAGAAGAACGGCGAGCCGTTCACCGACGACGACGAAGTCGTCGTGCAGGCACTGGCGGCCGCGGCCGGCATCGCGATCGAGAACGCCCACCTCTACGAGCAGGCACGCGTGCGGCAGCAGTGGCTGGCCGCGACCAGCGAGGTGACGACCGAACTGCTGGGCGGCACCGACCCGGCCGAAGCGCTCGACACGATCGCGACCCGCGCCCTGGAGCTGACCGGCTCCGACGTCACGATGCTCGCCCTGCCGAACTCCGGCCGGCTCGACGTCGACGAAGACTGGGGCAACGACGCCGACGACCTCACCGTCACCGTCTGCGCCGGGGCCCGGGCGGCCGAGCTGTCGGGCCTGCACATCGACCTCGAAGGCAGTGTGCCCGGCGCGGTGTACCGGGACCGGACGCCGCGCAGCGTCCCTGAACTCGCGCTCGGCGAATACCGCTTCGGGCCGGCACTGGTCGTGCCGCTGCGAGCCGGTGACCGCACGAGCGGCGTGCTCATCACGGTCCGGGAGACGGGTGCGCCGCCGTTCGGTGCCACTCAGCTCTCGGTCGTCGCGTCCTTCGCCGATCAGGCCGCGCTGGCGCTGCAGCTGGCGGCGCAGCAGCGGGCCGCCCGCGAGCTGGACGTGCTCGGCGACCGTGACCGGATCGCCCGTGACCTGCACGACCACGTGATCCAGCGGCTGTTCGCGGTGGGCCTGTCGTTGCAGAGCACGCAGCGACGCACGAAGTCACCGGAGCTGCAGAAGCGGCTCGGGGACAGCATCGAGCAGATGCACGAGATCGTGCAGGAGATCCGCACCGCCATCTTCGACCTGCACGGCGGCGCGGCGGGGGAGACCGGGATGCGGCTGCGGCACCGGCTGCACGACGCGATCGCCGAACTCACCGACGACGCACCGGTGCACCCGACGATCAGCATGTCCGGCACGCTCGACACGGTGCCCGCACAGCTGGCCGAGCACGTCGAAGCGGTGGTGCGCGAGGCGGTCAGCAACGCCGTCCGGCACGCGGAGGCCTCGACGTTGTCGGTGTCGGTCGCGGTGAAGGACAACGTGCTGCGCATCGTGGTGATCGACGACGGCAAGGGGATCCCCGCCGACATCTCGCCGAGCGGTCTCGGCAATTTGCGCGACCGCGCGGAAGCCGCGGGCGGGCAGTTCACCCGCGAACCCGGGCCCGAGGGCGGCGTGAAGCTGGAGTGGTCGGCGCCGCTCGGCTGATCCCAGCGCACTTCGGTGACGAAGGTCCTCGGAGTTCGGGTAGTCCGGCCGCGTCGCGGCGCCCCCGGTCCGAGGTCTCCTTGACAGGCGACGCCAGACCGTCCTGGCGCCCACCCGAGGAGGGACAGCATGAGTGTGGACCTGGGCTCCCGAGCCCTGCTCGCGGACGGCGACGTGGTGCTGGTGCGCCCGTTGCACCCGGCCGACACCGCCGAGGTGCTGGGCCTGCACACCCGGCTCACCGAGCAGGACACCTACTTCCGGTTCTTCGGCGCTCGACCGTCCATATTGGACAAACTCGCCGGGGAGATCGCCGCGGAGCCGGGTCCTGGCCACTACGCCGTGGGCTGCTACCTGCGCGGTGAGCTCGTCGGCGTGGCGAACTACGAAGTCCTGAAGGACTCCGCCGACGCCGAAGTCGCGCTCGTCGTGGATGCGGCCGTACGCACCCAGGGCGTCGCGACCCTGCTGATGGAACACCTCGTCTCCCACGCCCGGCAGACGGGCCTGAAGCGCTTCGTCGCCGAAGTGCTCGCCGAGAACGCCAAGATCATCCACGTCTTCGCCGACCTCGGGCTGCGGTTCGAGGCGAGCGTCGGCGGCCCCGAGCGGGACGTCGTGATGGTCCTCGAGGAGGACACCGCCTACCTGGACGCGGTGCTGAAGCGCGACTCCGTCGCCGACGCGGCCAGCCTGGCCCACGTGCTCAAGCCCGCCTCGATCGCGGTGATCGGTGCGGGACGGCGGCCCGGATCGGTCGGGCACGCGGTCCTGGCCAACCTGGTCGCGTCCGGCTACCCGGGTCCGGTCGAGGTGGTGAACCCGCACGCCGGCGAGATCCTCGGCGTGCCGTGCGCGGCGAGCGTCGCCGAGCTGTCCCGGACGCCCGAACTCGCCGTGATCTGCCTGCCCGCCGCGGCCGCGGCCGACGCCGTCGAGGCGTGCGGCGAGCGGGGCGTGCGCGCCGTGCTCGTGATCTCTTCCGGGCTGACCGGGACCCCGGCGGGGACCCGGGTCCGCGAAGCCGTCAGCCGCTACGGCATGCGGCTGGTCGGCCCCAACTGCCTCGGCATCGTCTCCACCGACCCCGATCGCCCGCTGAACCTGACGTTCCTGGCCGGGAAGGTCGAACCCGGCAACATCGGCGTGGTGACCCAGTCCGGCGGCGTGGGGATCGCGCTCGCGGAGTCGCTGAACGACCTGGGCCTCGGCCTGTCGAGCCTGGTCTCGACCGGCGACAAGTACGACGTCAGCGGCAACGACCTGCTGACGTGGTGGACGGCCGACCGCCGGACCGAAATCGCCGTGCTCTACCTCGAATCCTTCGGCAACCCCCGCAAGTTCAGCCGCGTCGCCCGGCAACTGGCCCGTACCCGTCCGGTACTCGCCGTCCGCTCGGGCAGCGGCGGGACCGCGCAGCGTGCCGCCGCGTCGCACACCGCCGCCGCCGCGACCCCCGCCGTCACGCGTGACGCGCTGTTCGAACAGGCCGGGATCATCGCCGTCGACACCGTCGCCGAGCTGGTCGACGTCATCGCCGGGCTGTCCTGGCAGCTGCTGCCGGGCGGTCCGCGCGTGGCCGTGGTCAGCAACGCCGGCGGGGCCGGGGTACTGGCCGCGGACGCCTGCGAACGCGAAGGCCTGGTGATGGCGGAGCTGTCCGACGACACCCGGGCACGGCTCGCGAAGCTGTTGCCGGCCGAAGCCGCGGTGCGGAACCCGGTCGACACGACCGCGGCCGTCCCCGCGGAGGTGTTCGCCGACGCCCTGCGCGCCGTGCTGGCCGACGACGGCGTGGACGCGGTGATCGCCGCGACCGTACCGACCGCGGTCGGCGACCCCGGGACCGCGCTCGCCGCCGTGCTCCTGCCCGAGTTCAAGACCGTCTTCGCGGTGCGGCCCGGGCAGCGCGCCCGCGTCGCCCCGCTGGTGCCCGGCACCGGGGTGACGGCGTGCTACGACGACCCGGCCGCGGCCGCCGCCGTCCTGGCCCGGCTCGTCCGCTACGAGCAGTGGCTGAACCGGCCCGACACCGGCGGATCCCTGACCCCGCTGGAAGATCCCGACGCGCTGCGCGCGTTCGCCGCCGGACGCGAAGGCTGGCTGTCGCCGGCGGACGCCGTCGAACTGCTGCGCCTGGCCGGCATCCCGATGGTGGAAACGACGTACGTCAAGACCGGCGACTCGATGGATGCCGTGGTCTTCGACCCGGCCTCGGCGGTCGTGCTGAAGGCCGACGCCGAAGGGCTGCTGCACAAGTCGGCGGGCGGCGGCGTACTGCTGAACGTGCGCGGTGCTGAGATCCTCGACGCGTTCCGCACCCTGCGGTCCCGGTTCGGCTCCGCCCTGCGCGGGGTCACCGTGCAGCCGATGGCCGAACCCGGCCGGGAGGTGCTGGTCGGCGTGCGCTCGGACCCGGTGTTCGGTCCATTGGTCATGTTCGGCTTGGGGGGCGTCGACACCGACCTGATCGCCGACCACGCCGCCAGGCTCGCCCCGCTCACCGGGGCCGACGCCGATCTGCTGCTCGACGGCCTGCGCTCGGCGAAAGCGCTCTGGTCGGGCCAGCTCGACCGGGCGGCCGTGCGCGAGCTGCTATTCAAGGTCAGCCGGCTGGCCGAGCTCGTCCCCGAGCTGGCCGAACTGGACCTCAACCCGGTGCGGGTCCGTGACAACCGGGGCTCCGCCCCGGGCCGGGGGCTCCGCCACCCGGAACCCCCGCAAGACCGTGAGGAGGGCTGCGTGGCGCTCGACGTCCGTGCCCGGTTCGAACGGCCCGCGCTCACCGACCCGTTCCTGCGCCGGTTGCGGGACTGAGACACCGGAGGAATGCCGTGCGAGTGCTGACCCTGAACCCCGGTTCGCCGAGCATGAAGGTTTCGCTGGTCGCCGACGGCACCGCAGTCGGCTGGACCGCGTGGGACCTGGCCGACCCCGGCGCGGTCGCCCAGTCGATCCGTCGCTGGTCCGATGTGGACGCGATCGCCGTCCGGTTCGTCCACGGTGGGGAGCAGAAAGCGCCGGCGAACTGCTCGCAAGCCTCGAACAACTCACCTCGCTCGCGCTGAATCACCAGCCGCTGTCGCGGGAGGTGCGCCGGTTGCTGCCGGACGTCCCGGTCGTCGCCTGCTTCGACACTGCCTTCCACGCCGAGATGCCGGAAGTCCCGACGACCCGGACCGGTGCCGGTTCCAGCGTGGTGGCCAGGTGACGAAAGTCCCTCGGCAAGTGGCCGAACGCCGATATCCGGGCCGGCAGCGAGACCGTAGCGTCGGCGATGCACCTCGCTCCGGCAAGGACTTTGCCGCCGCTTGCCGTTCTCGCGGCGAAGCGGCTGATCGGATCATCCATTGTGGAGGGAGCGGCGATGGCCGGGGACTGGACGACGACCGAGACCGAGGTGCTCGTGCGGTCGATGACGCGGGCACCGTCGGTGCACAACCTCCAGCCGTGGCTGCTCGACATCGGACCGGACGAACTCGTCGTGCGTGAACGCACCGAGCTGCGCCTTCCCCAGCACGACCCGCTCGGCCGGGACCGGGCCGCGTCCTGCGGTGCCGCCGTGGCCAACCTCGAAGTCGCGATCCGGACGCTCGGCCGGTCGCCGGGCGTCGAACTCCTGCCCGGCCCGGCGCGGCCCGGCGTCGTGGCCCGCATTGCCGCCGGGACCGCGGCGGCGCCCACCGTGGCGGACTTGCACCGGTTCGGCGCGATCGCCCGTCGTGCCAGTCACCGCGCGCCCTTCGAGGACGCCCCGGTTCCGGCGGTCGCGTTGCGGCTGATCGGCGAGACGGGCGCGGTGCCGGGTGTCGAGGCCCGCCTGGTCCGGCCCGGCCGGGAGGTCGCCGTGGTGGCCAGGCTGCTGCACGTCGCCGCGGAGCATTTCAAGGCCGACGGTGCTTATCAGCGGGAACTGTCGCTGTGGACGATCCGCGACGAGCAAGCCCACCGGCACGGGGTCGGCCTTCCCGCGAGCCGGGTGCCGGCGGGATCGGTGCCCTGGGCCGGGCTGATCCGCCGCGCCACCGAGCTGCCCGACACCGCGGAGATCGAGGCACGCCTGGCCGCGGAGTCCCTGCTGGTCTTCGTCACCGCCGACGACACCCGCGCCGACCACGTCCGGGCCGGGTACGCGATGGAACGCGCCTGGCTGACCGCGGTCGACCTGGGGCTGGTGGCCGCCGTGCTCACGCAGCCGTTGCACCTCGAGCCGGTCAGGGCCGCCCTGCGCGCTGATCTGACACTGAGCGGATTCCCGCAGGTCCTCATGCGCGTCGGGTACAGCAGTGAACCGGATCCGGCCGGGCCACGCCGGGCGGTGGAGGAGGTCCTGGGGCAGCCCTGAACGTGCGCGCCGGGGTGGCGGCGTCCGTCGTCCGGCTCGCTCGCCGGCGAAGGTTCCCGAGGTGCAGGACGATCGTCAGGATCACCAGGGGGACGTGGATGGCCGGCAGGTTTCTGGCGAGCCAGGGCGGTAGGTAGATGTCGGTGACCGAGCCGTGGTCGTCGCCGAGTGACTCGGCGACGTCGGTCAGGGGGCAGCGCAGCCCGTTGGCGATGAAGACCGTGCATTCGATGGTGACCACGGCGCCGGCGATCGCGGCGCGCCGGTCGCTGCGCTTCGCGAATCCCGCGTACAGCAGGTAGGCCACGCACGACTCGACGGACAGCCAGACGAGGGTGTGGACGACCTTGATCGTGATGAGTGCCCCACGGCCGCTACGCCTCGCGTGTTCCCTATTCCTGATCGTCGGCATCGCTTCTCCCTGCCCATCTTCGTCGGCGAGCATGCGTCTCTGTGGCGGATCAGGGGCCGAGGGATTCGGCCTCGTGGAGGACGTCGCGGACGCCCGGCGAGTCGTCGAGGACGAGCACGTCGGCTCGGTCGCCGGGGTGTAGGAGACCGATGCCGCGGTCGGGCAGGAACCCGGCGGGCGACACCGCCGGTCACCGTGAACTCGACCGAGCCCATCCGGTAGGTCCCGTCCGGGCACCCGCCCGCGGCGAGGTCGTCGGTGACGAGGACGACCCGGCCACGTGCCGCCCGGAAGGCGAGCCGGATCGCTTCGGGCGAGAGGTGACTGGGATCGGCGATCACCCCGACCGCGACGTCGTCGCGGGTCAGTGCCGCGCCCACGATGCCGGGGTCGCGGTGGGTGAACGGCCGCATCGCGTCGAAGAGGTGGGTGACCAGCCGGGCGCCGCGGTCGAACGCGGCATCCGCCTCGGCGGCCGTCGCGTCGCTGTGCCCGCAGGAGACGCGGACCCCGCTGCGCACCAGGAACACGACCAGTTCCAGCGCCCCGGGCAGCTCCGGCGCCAGCGTCACCTGAGTGACCGACCCGGCGGCCAGCAGCCGTTCGGTCAGCTCGATGTCCGGGGCGCGCAGCAGCTCCGCAGGGTGGGTTCCGGCCCGTTTCGGGGACAGGAACGGCCCCTCCAGGTGGACGCCCAGGATCCGTGCGCCGCCCGGGCACGACCGGGCCAGGTCCGCCGTCGTGATCGCGGCGATCGTCGACGCCGGCGAACCCGTTGACCTGCAGGTCGATCAGGCCGGGCACAGCCAAGCCGGTTCCGGCGGCCGCGACCCCGATCGCGCTCACCCGTCCGGTTTCCCGGTCCACCTCGACGTCGCCCTTCCGGTACTCGCCACCGACCAGCGCACCCGCGACACCCAACCGCATGATGTGTCCCCTTTCGAGCGTGTTCAGGTCGCGGTGCTGTGCGCGCGGTGGCCGGTCCAGACGAAGTCCATCCGGTTGCGGACGTCCACGACGCCGGCGACCGCGCGGGTCATGCGTTCCGCGGTCGCCACGTCGGCCTCGTACTCGAGCCGGCCGGTCAGCAGGACCACCCCGTGCTCGACGCTCGCGCGCACGTTGTCCCGGTTGGCGTGCAAGGCTTCGTCGAACACGGTGCGGTCGACGTCGGACCGCAGGTCGTCGTCGGTGCGCAGGAAGCTCCGGAGCACGTCGCGTCGAGCGATGACGCCGACCAGCTTTTCGTCCTGCAGCACGAACAACCGGCGGACCCCGCTCCGCGTGAGCAAACGCGCTGCCGCGGGCAAGGTGGCGGTGGGCGAGGTGGTGTCGGATGCCGTGGACATCAGTGTCGCCGCGGTCTGACCGGCGGCCTTGCGCCAGTCCTCTTTGGTCAGATGACCGGCGAAGTGCGGGCAGCCGGCACCGGGTACGTCGTCTTCGTGCGCTTGGCGGCAGAGCAGGTCCGCCTCGGTCACCACGCCGATCACGGCGCCGTCCGGGGTCACCACCGGCACGGCGCTGACGCCGTGGGTGACGATCACCTGGACGAGGTCCTTGAACGGCAGTTCCGGCGCGACGGTGATCACCTCGCGGGTCATCACGTCGCCGACCGTTGTCATGGCTTGCACGGTGTTCTCCTATGGTGTCGCAGTGTCCTTTGTGGATGAAAGGGGTCGTGCTCAGCGGAGCCAGGGGGTGCGGCGGACGAGGTCCAGCTTCGCCCAGCGGTGGCCGAGGCCCCAGGTGTCACCCGCGGCGAAGGCGGCCAAGGCGATGAGCACGACGAGGTACACGAGGTGGTAGTCGATCAGCGGGTTGGTCGACGACGTCGCCGTACCGGCCGAAGTGGACCGGGCGAGTGGCCATTCGGCGATCCACATGAGTGCGAGCAGGATGGTGCCGGCGGCGGCGGCCGGGCGCAGGGCCACGCCGAGCAGGAGGGCGACGCCGAGGCCGAGCAGGGCGAGCATGAACAGCCAGTCGGCCCAGCCGGCGCCGGCCCAGTCGCGCAGCGTCGACTGCATGGGGCCGACTTGGACGTGGCCGAGGAAGCCCTTGGTCGGGGAGCCGCCGCTGATCCAGGCCTGTGCCGGGCTGGTGGAGTAGCCGAGTCCGAACAGTTTGTCGAGGAAGGCCCAGAGGAACGTCAGGCCCATCACGATGCGCAGGACGGCCAGCGCCGGGCCGCGAGCGGCGGAGCCCGGCTGGCGCCGCTCGGCTGTCCGCGCTGTCTGGCTGGGGATGAAGGGGGTGGTCGGGGACGGGCCGCGGTCCTGGACGGACATCGTGGGCTCCTTTTCGGTTGTGCCCAGAGCATGGGCCGTCGTGCGGGCCGGGCACTGGTGCCGAAATCCTCGGAACACGGTGACTTTGGTGCACCGTCCGGCCGGTCGCGCGCGGGAAAGCAGGGAAGAAAGTCACCGGGAAACGCGGTGGAATCCTCTGGTGCCCGGCTTTCCCGGAGGAACAGGCTCGGGTTCCACCAGTTCGCGACACTCGAGGAGTTCCTCTCATGGCCGACAACACAACCAGGCAGCAGATCATCGTCGGCGTGGACGGTTCGGCTTCGGCGCTGCAAGCCGCGCGCTGGGCGGGCGACGAGGCCGCGCGCCGGCATCTGCCGGTGCGGGTCGTGCACGCTGTGGCGGTGCCCGCGCTGTCCTACGGCGCCGGCGTCCGGCCACCGGACGGATTCTCCGAGGTCCTGGAAACGCAGGGCCGCCAGTGGCTCGCCGACGCCGAGACCGCCATCCGGTCAGGCCACCCCGACCTGGAAATCCACACCGACCTGGCGACGGGTAGCCCGGTGACCGAACTGCTCAAGGCATCGGCGGACGCCCGCCTGGTCGCGCTCGGCTCCCGGGGTCTGGGCGGGTTCAGCGGCATGCTGACCGGTTCCACGGTGGTGGCGATGGTCGCGCGGGGCCGGTGCCCGATCGTGGTGGTCCGTGGCGGCGGCCGTGAGAACGGCCCGGTGGTGCTCGGCATGGACGGCTCCCCGGCGAACGAGCCCGCGATCGCGGTGGCCTTCGACGAGGCATCGTCGCGGGGAGCGGACCTGGTCGCCGTGCACAGCTGGCTGTCGGTCTCCGCGGGCACCGCACACACCCTCGGCCAGCAGCTGCTCGACGACTTCGACGCCCTCGAGGGCAACGAACGCGAACTCCTGGCGGAACGGCTCGCCGGCTGGCAGGAGAAGTACCCGGACGTCACGGTTCGGCGCGTCGTCGCGCGGGACCACCCGGTGCGCTGCCTGCTCGACCACTCCGCCGACGCCCAGCTGCTCGTGGTCGGGAGCCGCGGCCTCGGTGGCTTCTCCGGCATGCTGACGGGGTCGACGAGCCAGGCGCTGATCCACCACGCCACCTGCCCGCTTCTGGTCGTCCAGTCACCCACACCGTGAGCTGAGCAGACCTCGAAGGCCGCTCACCGCGTCGCCGCCGGAACCAGGGGTTCCGGCCGGTCGGCGCGGTGCCGGCGTCCGGGGCGCCAGAGGAACTTGTCGACCTCGGCGACCAGGAACGTGGTGACGGCGAGGCCGAGCACCAGTAGCCACCCCCCGACGGTCAGCGGCGCGGTGTGGAACAGCTCGTTCATCAGCGGGACGTAGAGGATCGACGCCTGCAGCGCGATCATGACGGCGACGCCGCCGAGCACCCAGGGGTTCCAGCCCGTCGGCCGGAACCGGTCGAGGGACCGGCAGCTGAACAGGTACGCGATCTGTGCGAACACGAACACGGTGATCGTGACCGAGCGTGCGCCGGTGACGGACGCGCCGGCGCGCAGCTGCCAGGTGAACACCGCGAACGAACCCGCGACGAGGATGACCGAGACGAGCGAGATCCGCCTGAGCAGGTCGGTGGTCATCAGCGCCTGCCCCGGCGGGCGGGGCCGGCGGGCCATGATGCCCGTTTCCTTCGGTTCGAAGGCCAGCGAGAGGCCGAGGAAGACCGCGGTGGTCATGTTGATCCACAGCACCTGGACCGGGAGCATCGGCAGCTGCGCGCCGAGCACGATCGCGACCAGGATGACCAGCCCTTCGGCGATGTTGGTCGGCAGCGTCCACGCCATGAACTTGCGGATGTTGTCGAACACGGCCCGGCCTTCTTCGACGGCGGCCTCGATGGTCGCGAAGTCGTCGTTCGCCAGCACCATGTCGGCGGCTTCCTTGGCGACTTCGGTCCCGCTGCGCCCCATCGCGATCCCGATGTCGGCCTTGCGCAGGGCGGGCGCGTCGTTCACGCCGTCGCCGGTCATCGCGACCACGTCGCCGCACTCCTGCAGGAGGGTGACCAGCCGCAGTTTCTGCTCCGGGGAAACGCGGGCGAAGACGTCCACGCCGGCGAGGGCGTCGTCCGGCGTGACGGCGATTTCGGCCCCGGTGAGGACTTTCGGTTCCCCGTCGGCCAGCGCGAAGGTCCGGGCGATCGCGCGTGCGGTTTCGCCGTGGTCGCCGGTGATCATCTTGACCGCGATCCCGGCCCGCCGGCACGCCGCTACGGATGCCACCGCGGCCGGGCGCGGCGGATCGTGCATGGCCTGGAAACCGACGAGGGTCAGTCCTTCCGGCGACGCCTCGCCGGGAAAGGCGTCGTCGCGCGCGGGGGTGAACGTCGCGAAGGCCAGTACCCGCAAACCTCGGCGGGCGAAGGTTTCCGCGGTCTCGCGTTGCGCGCTCGTCGCCGGCGGCTCGGCGGTCCCGTCTTCCCGCAGCTGGTCGTGGCACAGTGCGAGGACCGTTTCGGGTGCCCCCTTCAGGTATCCGGTCAACCGGCCGTCGGCGGTTCGGTGCACCGTCGCCATGAGGTTCCGCCCGGACTCGAAGGGCAGCACGTCGACGCGCGGCCGGGCGGACCGTTCCGCGCCGATGTCCAGCCCGGCTTCCCGCGCCGCGATGAGCAGGGCGGTCTCGGTCGGATCGCCGACTGCCGCATCGGTGCCGCCGGCCGGTTGCGCTTCGTTGCACAGCACCCCGGTGAGCAGGCACTCCCGCAGCGCCGGCGGGAGCGGGGCGTCGCCGGCCCACTCGTGGGTGCGGCCGCCGGCGACGACGGTGGTCACGGTCATCCGGTTGGTGGTGAGGGTGCCGGTCTTGTCGGTGCAGATGACGGTGGTGCCGCCTAGCGTCTCCACGGACGGCAGCCGCCGGACGATCGCGCCGCGCCGGGCCATCCGGACGACGCCGATCGCCAGCACGATGGACACCGCGGCCGGCAGGCCTTCGGGAATCGCGCCGACCGCCATCGTCACCGCCGCGGTGAACATCTCCCCGGCCCGGTAGCCCCGCAGCAACCCGATGACGAACAAGACGACCGCCAGCGCCACGATGCCGACCGAGAGCCGGCGGCTGAACCCGGACAGCTTGCGCGTCAACGGTGTGGTCGGCACGCCGGTGGCGGTCATGAGCTGGTTGATCAGCCCCAGCTCGGTGCCCGCGCCGATCGCCACGACGACGGCCGCGCCCTCGCCCCGGGTCACGACGGTGCCCGCGTGCGCGATGTTGCGCCGATCGGCGAGCGCGGTGGCCCGGGGGAGCGCGCCGGGGGTCTTCGTGACGGGCGCGGCCTCACCGGTGAGCGCGGATTCGTCGATCTGCAGCTCGTGCGCCGACAGCAGCAGGTAGTCGGCCGCGACCTTGTCCCCGGCGCGGAGGTGGACGAGATCTCCGACGGCCAGCTTTTCCGCCCGGATCCAGACGGTGACACCGTCGCGCACCACCCGGACCCCGGTGGCCACCATGCCGGCCAGCGCGGCGAGCGCGTGCTCGGCCCGCGATTCCTGGAGCAGTCCGACGACCGCGTTGAGCAGCACGACGGCGAAGATCACGCTCGAGTCGACGAACTGGCCGAGACTCAGGGTCACGCCGGCCGAGACGAGCAGGACGTAGACGAGCGGATCGTTGAACTGGCGGAAGAACCGGCCGAGCGCGGAGGTGGCCCGGCCGGTCGGGAGCACGTTCAGTCCGTTGTGGACATTCCGTGCGGTGGCCTCGGCTTCGGTCAAACCGGTTTGCTCGTCGGTCTCGAGCAGGGTGATCGTCTCGGCCGCTTCGATCGTGTGCGCCGGCGGCCGGATGGCGGTGTCGATCACGGGGCGCACGGCCTGAGAGGTGTCGGCACTCGCATGATCGTGTCCCATCAATGGTGTGGCGAACATTTCATCCCGATTGTCCGGGTCGTCGCGTCGCCGGGCACAGGGCCGAACTGCTCCGCAGCCGTGGACGGAAGACCTCGTGTTCCTCGGCCGACGGTGGCGTCGACGCGTCGCCTGACGCAGAAAGGACCGGGAGACCTGTTCCCGAGGGACCAAGGACTCTTCAGCCACCAGGGCGTCCGGTCGCAGAGTCCGGTCATGACTCTTGCCGAACGCCGGGGTACCCGGACCGGCAGACCCGACGGACCGGTCCTGCGCCAGGCCGCCCGGGCGCCCTACCTCATGTCCGGCGCGCTCGCCGCCGTGGCCACGGCCGTCGCGGTCGTGAGCTTGACGCTGCCGTCGTTGTTGTCCGGAGTCGAGGCCGCCAAAGGAGACGACCATGACGCCTCATCACGATGATGCGGTGACAGCAAGGAAAAACCGGCTGTGGGTGGCCGGCGCGCTCGGTGTGTTGTTGCTCGCGGTGCCGGCCCTCAGGAAGTGGCAGCTGCGTTGGGGCGCCGACCATCACGAAGTCATCGCGGCCCTGGCCGGGGACGATCTCATCGCTGAGCCCGATCTCGTGGCGACCCGTGCCATCACGATCACCGCGCCCGCGTCACAAGTGTGGCCGTGGCTCGCCCAGCTGGGCCAGGCACGCGGCGGGTTCTACAGCTACGACGTCCTGGAAAACCTGGTGGGCTGCGACATCCACAGCGCCGAGCGCATCGTCGCCGCATGGCAGCACGTCGAGGTGGGCGACGAGGTGAAGCTCCACCCGGACGTCTCGATGGCCGTCGCCGGCATCGAGGAAGGTCGGGCCCTGGTGCTGTGAGGCGCTGTGCCGATGGGAAAGGCCGCGGCGCCCTACGACTGCACCTGGGCCTTCGTCCTACGCGACCGACCGGACGGCTCGACGCGGCTGGTGATGCGCGAACGATACGGCTACTCGCGCCGCTGGGCGGGCGTGCTGATCGAGCCGGTCGAGGCGGTCAGCTTCGTGATGAGCCGGAAGATGCTCATGGGGATTCGGGACCGCGCCGAAGCCGGGCGCACTCAGCACGAAACGACGAGGACGGGAGGCCGGCATGCGGGCGCATGACGACGAGAGCCGGCGACGGAGCACGCTGATCATCCCGATCGTGGACGTACTGCGGCAGGTGTCGCTGCGGATCGTGACGGTGCCGAGCAGCGCGCGCAGGCGGGCGAGGAGTTCGTCGAGTTCGACGGGCTTGGGCAGGTGGTCGTCGGCGCCGGCGTCGAGTGCCTGGTCGCCTTCGGCGCGCAGGACGCGGCAGACGCCGAGGCTGTCGACGCCGGGCATCATGACGTCGAGGATCAGCACGTCGAAGTCGTTTTCCGGGCCGTGGCCGGTACGGAGACGAAGTAGGGCCGGTCGGCACCGGCGGCGTTCAGGGGAGATTACGATCTGACTGTGGGAGATCGGTGGCCAGATCGACGCGGCCTGCCGGCTTGAAACGATCATCGTTCCGAACGTTTCGTTGTCGACAACGTTGTCGCGATCAAGAACCTCGTAGCAGCCACCTGCTCAGTGCTGTGGACGGCAACGGCGTCAAACATGAATGTGTTGTTGGCATAGGGAAAACTAGAAGACGCCTTCCGGGTGGTGGCTCGCTTCACTGTTCACTCGTTCGAGTGGATCACGGTCGCGACGAGTTGCAATGACGTCGTGTGAGTAGCTCTAATGGTTGATCCACACCGTTCGGGAGGTTGGCCGATGAGTATTCCTGGACACGTATTCCCAGCCATGCAGAATCGCGTGTCCCGCCAGCGGCCGATTCGCGCAGCTGATCGGAATCGCTTTCTTCTGTATGCTTTGGTCGTCTTGGCCGTGGTCCCGGCCGACGACAGCGGCACTGCGTGGGCGATGGTCGGGCTCGTCGCCACCGTGGCCCTGCTCTCGGTGGCTCGCCGGACGCTGCGCCGAGCCTCCGCGAAGATCGACGCGGCTTTGACGGACGAACTCGACACCCGGTGATCGCGCAGGCGCGCAGACCGGCCCTGAGCCGGGACGGTCGCCGCGTGGAGGATGACCACGTCGTCGAGCCGACGTGGCTACAGGTCGAAGTGGACTGTGCGAATCCGACAAGGTGCGCCTCGTCGCCGATCATGAGTACCGGTGATGCTGTCGACGTACTGCCATCAGCTCACAGACGGTGCTGAGGAGTGTCCCTTCAGGAGCTTGGACTCGACCCTGGGCGACCGGCTTCCGCTCGGACCGGCCGCCGGGCGAGCCCGCCGCGGCCTCGGCACCCGCACGCGCGCCGCCGGAACCTCCTCGTCCCCACTCGCTGGGCCGAGTGATGGCTTGCCGGTCTCGGTCGACTCGACCTCGGCCCGTTTCCGATGTGCCCGCGTGGTGGGTGCGTCGAGTACCGCCTCGATCCGGTCCAGCCGCCGCAGCAGGCGATCCAGCATCTCCCGGGACCGCGCCACCAGCTCGACGCGTCGCCGGATCTGCTCGGCAACCTTGGTCCTCAGTTCATCGGCCCGATCCCTGACGCGGGCCACCTCGTCCCGCCGATCACGCTCATCGGACTCGTTGTCACGGGCGTCAGCCGCAGCCTCACGCCGGCTCGGAGACTGAAACCTCGCCAGGTCTCGCTCTGGCTGGTCCATCCCATGACGGTACTGGTACGCCAGCCTGACCAGAAGGGTGGAAATCCGGCCGACCGTCGCCCGGGTCCGGGGCGAACTTGGCTCAGTAGGTACGGCAAACCCCTCAAGCGCGTTCGCGGTTCTAGCCGGCCGGGTCGTGTCCAGCACCGTCGGGTGACAACCGCGCGGGCCATCTCGGCCAACGGCAAGCAGGCGGAATCGTCCTGGCCCAAGAGAATCGTCCGCGCCTGCGTCGGAAGCAAGCGAGCCACAGCCACCTGAGGCCGGCGCTGTGGATGCCGCTCGGCGACACCACCGGACTCGCCACCCGCCATCAGCTTGAGTCGGGCACCCACCGAAGGCCGAATCGGCCGGATCAAGGCGCCTGCCTCATCCCGCACCTCCGGCGCGGCTCCTTCAGCCTCCCGGCGTGGTGGGTGTCACGCAACACGTCTCGTCAGAGGGTTCCCGGCGCGCGGCAGGCAGGCACGGCGGGTTCGAGTCGTGGCTGAGCGGCGATCCGCAGCGGTCCAGGCCGCTGCTCGGGCTCACCCGGAGCTGTGGGCGGACGTGACGAAGTGCGTTGGAGGCGAGCCGCTACTCGGCGCTTCCGTTGTTGCGGTCACGGCTCCTGGCTGTGCTAGCGGCTCTGGCGACGACCGGCGGGGCGGCCCGAACGCTTGCCGGGCTGGTTGCGTACTGGCCTGGGCGCCGGCTCGGTCCAGTCCTCCGATGACACGCCGACGGATGGGGGCGGCGCGAGGAACAAGCTCCCGTAGCGATCATTCTGCGCTGTGGGATGAAGCTGGGCCCGGGATTGCTGGACGACAGGGTGGCTGAACAGCGAACTGTCCGTTGTGGGAGTACTGATACATAATCCTTTCGAGAAACGATGCAGGTCGGTGGCTGCCGCCTCCCCGGTCAAGCCGGAAGCGACGAGCGGTGTGCAGGACCTGCGGGACTGCGAGCGGCACCGGGGGATCCCGGCCGGCAACACTGTCCTCGACAGCTGACACAAGTCAGCCGGCCAGCGGAGACGACGCGGGTTGAGCGACCGCGTACGAATGCCTCCGAGCCAGACCCATGGTACCCCTACGAGCCCTGTGGTGACGACTCAGCCGGCTGTGTTCGGTGTCGCGCCCGGGCTACGCGTCCGGACGTCGGACGGCGTGATCGGTCCGGTTTCCGGCGTCGAGTGCTTCGCCGACGGTGTGGTACAGCCGCAGCACGACATCGAGACCGGTGACTTCGATGGGGCGGATGACGGGGCTGTTGGAATCCACGACGATGCGCAACGGTTTCCGGTGCGCATCTGCGTGTGTGTTGGCCGCGAGGAGTGCGGCGAGCCCGGCCGAGTCGAGGAAGCCGACCTGCGTCAGATCCAGGACGCAGGCGTCACCGGAGGTGCTGTCGATCGCAGTGGTGACCGCTGTCCGCAGGTGCGCCGCGGTTTCCCCGTCGATTTCGCCGGTCACTGTGACCACACAGGTGCCGTTCACGGCACGGTCGACGATGCCCAGCCCGGGCGGTGGCGCCTCGGCCGGCGGCCGGCTCGCGGTTGCGAGCGGTATCGGGCGGGCGAGGACGCGCCGCGCCTCACCGCTGCGGTATCCGACGCGATCGGAGGACACGTCAGCGGGACCAGTCTTGGGTCGTGGCCAAGTGCGGAGCGTTGCCCGCGCGGTCCAAGGCGAGTTCGGCCCAGACGGTCTTGGTGTGGGCGTGGTGGGTCACTCCCCACGCCGGGGCGAGCCGGTCGACCAGCATCAGCCCGCGACCACCGGTCTCGTCCGCGGTGCGGATGCGGGGCTGGTGCGGGGAGGCGTCATCCACTTCGACGCGGAGGTGTCGGCCCCGGCCGCCGAACGTGAGGCGGCAGGTGCGCGGCGACTGCCCGTGCTGGTGGGCGTTGCTGACCAGTTCGTCGATCACGAGGACCGCGTCGTCGACCGGGATCCCGCGGTAGCTCGCGAGCAGGTCGCGGACGTGCCGGCGAATCTCCCTGGTGGCGGTCGTGTCGAGGTCGTAGATCGCGTCGCTCGTGCTGGACGTGCTGTGCTCGGATTCCCCCGGTTGCGCGGACATCCGTCCCACCCACCTTCGTCATGGCCGACACGGGCTTGTCGCGCCATGTGGCGCAGGTACCCACTGGTCGGAGGTGACCAAACGTCCGCGTCGCGGACGTCTCCGGCAGGCCGGTCGGGCTTGATCGCCCGCATCCGGCGGAGCTGCAGCTGAGCAGCGGCGTTTGCCGGCGGTTCGCTCAGAAGTGGTCGCGCTCGGCTTCCCGGGCGACGACCTCGTCGAGGTCGGCCAGCCGGCGCAGGCCGTTCAGCGGCTGCCGCATCCGGTGGTTCCCGCGCAGCCGCTCGGCGTTGCGGTCGAGGAACGCCCAATATCCCGCGGTGAACGGGCACGCGCGCGGCCCCGTCCGCTGCTTCGGGTCGTAGACGCAGCCGCCGCAGTGGTCGCTCATCCGGTGGATGTACGCACCGCCGGCGGCGTACGGCTTGGTCCCGACGATGCCGCCGTCGGCGTACTGGCTCATGCCGATCACGTTGGCGGGCATCACCCACGGGAAGCCGTCGACGAACGCCGTGGCGAACCAGGCGTTCAGCTCGGCCGGGTCGTACCCGCGCTGCAACGCGTGGTTCCCGAGCACCATCAGCCGTTCGATGTGGTGGGCGTAGCCCCGGTCGCGGACACCGGCCAGCGCGGTCCGCAGGCAGGCCGCTTCGACGGCGTCCGCGTCCAGCTGCCACCACCAGTCCGGTAGCTTGCGGCGAGCCTGCAACGCGTTGCGGCGCAAGTAATCCGGGCCCAGGTGCCAGTACAGGTGCCACACCCACTCGCGCCAGCCGAGCACCTGGCGGACGAAGCCCTCGACGCCTTCGAGCGGCGCCGTCCCGTCGCGCCACCGCGCCTCGGCCTGGCGCACGACGTCCAGCGGGTCCAGCAGCCCGAGGTTGAGCGGGACCGACAACAGGGCGTGCGCCATCGCCCAGTCGTGGGTGAGCATCGCGTCCTGGTGCGGGCCGAACGCGGCCAGGCGGTGGTCGAGGAAGCGGCGCAGCGCGCGCTGCGCCTCGTCGTGCCCGACGGCGAACCGGCGCGGGCCGTCGACGCCGACGGGGTGGATCGTCCCGGCACGCTCGGCCTGGTCGAGTTCGGCGCGGACCCGGTCGTCGATCGGATTCTCCCGCGGCTGCCACGGCGCGGGGACGTCGAGGCGGGTGGTCTTCGGCGGCGGCTCGCGGTTGTCGCGGTCGTAGTTCCAGTGCCCGCCCGCGGGCGAGCCGTCCGGTTCCAGGAGTACCTCGAACCGGCTGCGCTGGTCGCGGTAGAAGTCCTCCATGACGAACCGCTTCCGCCCGGACGCCCACTCCGCGAAGTCCTCTTTGGACCGGACGAACCCCGGTGTGGGCAGGATGGCCTCGACGACGCCTTCGTCGCGCAATCGGCGGACGAGTGCGTCCGCGGCGTGGGAGTTCGGCTCGTGCACCACCACCGGCCGCCCGAAGCGGCGCAGCCCGGTCCGGTAGTCCGGGGCGTCGAGCAGGGTGACGCGGTCGCCGAGGTCCTCGGCCAGCCGGTACAGGGCGGCCTGGACCAGGTGCAGCTTCTGCCGGTGGAACGGTTTCGCGCCGAACGCGGTGGCCGACCGGATCAGCAGCACCTCCCGGTCGTGGTGCTCCGGTGTGCTGTGGAAGTGGGGCCCGAGCTGATCGGCGAACAGCCACAAGGCCGCCTGTCCTCGCATACGGCGAACCCTAACGCGCACCGCTCGGCCGCGCGCTCCAACCGGTTCGGACAAGCCCGCCAAACGGCGCGAGCGGCGCGGCCGCCGGATGCGAGAGCACCGGAACGCAGGAAGCTGTCTCCAGTCACGGGCCGGTCACCGCCGTCGCGGATGGTGTCCCGGTCAGGCGGAGATCTGCGTCGCTGCTGTGGCGACGAGGTTGCGCAGGTAGCGGTGTTCGGGATCGTCGTCGTGGATCGGGTGCCACCACATCGCCTCGAGCAGCGGGCTCACCTCGAACGGGCACTCCAGTGCCCGGACGCCGAGGGTCGCCGGGATCCGGTCCGCCAACCGCCGTTGCAACAGCGCCACGCGGCCGGAACCGGCGACCAGTCCGGGAATCGCGAGAAAGGACTCGGTGACGATCTGCACGCGCGGCTCGATGCCCAGCATGCGCATCTGCCGAGCGGCCGGCGTCGACGCGGTCGGTCCGTGGTAGGTGACCACCCACGGCATCGTTTCGAGCTGCCCGGCCGTGAGGGAGTCCCCGACCTCGGGGTTGTCGGCGGCGACGAGGCAGACCCACTCGTCGGTGTAGAGGTCCTGGTGCCGCAGCCCGTGGACGAAGCCGTGCGGCAGCAGCAACAGGTCGATCCCCGTCAGGACCTGTTCGGCGGTGTCGACCAGCCGCGGGGTGTTGGCCAGCATGCGCAGCTGCGCGCCGGGTGCCGCGGTATCGAGCAGCGCGGCGAGGGCCGGGCCGAGCACGGCGGCGCCGTAGTCGCTGACCACGAACGAGAACTCCCGGGTGGTGGCGGCCGGGTCGAAGTCGGCCGCCGCGGTGAAGACCCGGTCCACCCCGGCCAGGGCGACCCGGACGCGTTCTTTCAGCTGGACCGCCAGCGGCGTGAGGCGGGACGTGTTGCCGACCCGGGTGAGCAGCTCGTCGTGGAAGTGCCGGCGCAGCCGCCCGAGCTGCGCGGAGACCGCCGGCTGGCTCAGGCCCACCTGCTCGGCCGCGCGGGTGACGCTGCGCTGCTGCAGCAGCGCGTCCAGCGTGACCAGCAGGTTCAGGTCCAGCGTGGCGAGGTTCACCGCCGCAGGATATCCATGACGCTGATGTGGCGCATCAGCTGATTCGTCTTCCCGGATGGCGATCGAGGCCGCACAGTGAACGACGTGGAACGAAACGATCCCGAAGGCGCGATCGCAGCGGCGGCGAAACGATGCTCGAACCGGGGCCGCTGGGGGCCGGACGACGTGCTCGGCACGCTGAACCACCTGGACGCGGCCAAGCGCGTGGAAGGCGCCACCTTGGTCCGGCGCGGCGTGAGCTTCTCCCTGGCCCAGAGCTTCGACGCGAACGGCCCGCAGAAGGGCTGGCGCCGGCGCACGAACCCGGTGCACACCATGCTCGACACCGGCGTGGACGCCGAGCGCGGCACGCAAGGTTTCCCGCACGGGCTCGGCGGCGCCGACGACGTCGTGTTCATGCCGTTGCAGGCCTCGACGCAGTGGGACGGGCTCGGGCACATCTTCGACCACGGCCGCGCGTACAACGGTCGCCGCGCCGGTGACGTCGTGACCAGCGAAGGGGATCAGGTCACCGGCATCGAGACGACGGCCGGGCTCATCGCGGGCCGCGGTGTGCTGCTCGACGTGGGACGGGCAGTCGGCGCGGACGGCGAGCTGCCGGACGGGTTCGCGATCACCGTCGACCACCTCGAAGCCACGATCGCCGCCCACGGCGACACGGCCCGGGTCGGTCGCGGCGACCTGGTCCTTGTGCGGACCGGCCGGCTCGCCCGGGCGCGGCGCGAAGGCTGGGGCGACTACGCGGGCGGGGACTCACCCGGCCTGTCCTTCACCACCGCGCAGTGGCTGCACGACACCGACATCGCCGGGATCGCCACCGACACCTGGGGCGTGGAAGTGCGGCCGAACGAGTTCGACGTCGCCTTCCAGCCGCTGCACCAGGTCGCCATCCCGCACATCGGCCTGTTCCTCGGGGAGATGTGGGACCTCGACGCCCTCGCCGAAGACTGCGCGGCGGACGGCGTCCACGAGTTCTGGCTGACCGCCGCCCCGCTGCCGGTCACCGGCGCCGTCGGCGCGCCGGTCGCCCCCATCGCCGTCAAGTGACCGTCCGCTGAGGACAAAGGAGTCGTCGTGCCAGCCGTGAACAACGTCCTCGTCGTCGGCGGGGGATTGGCCGGATCGGCCACCGCGATCCACCTCGCCGCGCGCGGGATCGCCGTCGACCTGATCGACGTCATGCCCGACGTCGCTGTCCTCGGATCGGGAATCACCCTGCAGGGCAACGCCTTGCGTGAACTGCACCGCCTCGGCGTGTGGGAGCGGGTGCGGGAGGAGGGCTACAGCTTCGACAGTGTCGGCTTGCGTGCCCCGGATGGCACGCTGCTCGTGGAGATGCCCGATGCCCGCACCGGCGGACCCGACCTGCCGGCCGCCATGGGGATGCCGCGGCCCGCCTTGGCGCGGATCCTCTTGGAGCGGGCCGGGGAGGCCGGCGCCGAAGTGCGGTTCGGGCTCGCCGTCACCGCGCTGGAGTGCGATCCAGCCGGTGTCGACGTGAGCTTCTCCGACGGATCGACCGGCCGGTACGACCTCGTCGTCGGGGCCGACGGCATCCGCTCGACGGTCCGGCGCCTGATCGGCGTCGAGACCGGCATCCGGGCCACCGGTATGGGGATCTGGCGGGCTTTCGGCCCGCGTCCGGCGTCGGTCACGCGGACCGATCTTTGTTACGGCGGCCCGTGCTACATCGCCGGGTACTGCCCGACCGGGGAGGATTCGCTCTACGCCTACCTGGTCGAGGACGCCCGGAACCGCGGCGCGCTCAGCGCCGGAGAACGCCTCGAGACGATGCGGGAGCTCGCGTCGGCCTACCACGGGCCGTGGGACGAGATCCGTGCCGCGCTCGATGACCCGGAACGTATCCACTACACGTGGTTCGAGACCCACGTCCTGCCGCCGCCCTGGCACCGCGGCCGGGTCGTGCTGGTCGGCGACGCCGTGCACTCCTGCCCACCGACCCTCGCCCAGGGCGGCGCCCAGGCGCTGGAGGACGCCGCGGTCCTGACCGAGCTGCTCGACAAGCACGACCGCGTGGACGAGCAGCTGTGGACCGCGTTCACCGACCGCCGCCACGCCCGCGCCAATGCCGTCGTCGAGGCGTCCAACCAGCTGGGGCAGTGGCTGCTCGACCGCGAGCAGGGCGACGTCCCGGGCCTGATGCGCCGGATCGCCGAACTCGTCTCCCAGCCCGCCTGACCCTCCGGAGGACTCCGTGACCGATCGCCTGATCACCCACCTGCGGCACGTCGACCTCGCCGTGCCCGACTTCGCCCGGCAGCAGGACTTCTTCACCGGCGCCTGGGGCCTGAGCACCGAACACGCCGACACCGGCATCGCCTTCCTCGCCGCGGAGGGCTCACCCGAGCAGTACGTCGTCCGGCTGCGCCAGGCCGAGGACAAGCGGATCGACCTGATCGCCTTCGGCGCCGCCACTCCCGCGGACGTCGACACCCTCGCCGCGCGGCTGGCCACGTCCGGCGTCACCCTCGTGCACGAGCCGAAGACCCTGGACACCCCCGGCGGCGGTCACGGGTTCCGGTTCTTCGACAACGAGGGCCGCACGATCGAGGTCAGCGCCGATGTCACGGTCCGCGCGCACCGCAGGATCGAGGCCGGGGAGTCCGTCCCCGTGCGACTGTCGCATGTGGTCATCAACTCCGCCGACCCGGAAGGCACCCGCGCGTTCTACGAACGCCACCTCGGGTTCCGCCTCTCGGACACGCTCATGCACCCGCGCATGGGCGAGATGATGTGGTTCCTGCGCATCAACGCCTGGCACCACAGCCTCGCGATCGCCCGCGGCCCGCACCCGTCGCTGCACCACGCGTCCTTCGAACTGCGTGGGCTCGACGAGTACATGCGGGGCACCGGCCGGCTGTTGCGCGCCGGAGTGGAGAAGATCTGGGGCCCCGGCCGGCACCTGGCCGGGAACAACACCTTCAGCTACTTCCTCGACCCGCACGGCAACACCCTCGAATACACCACCGAACTGGACGAGGTCGACGAGGACACCTGGCACCCGCACCTCTACGACTTCGGCAAGCCGGAGGTCTCCGACCAGTGGGGGACCGCGAACGCGATGAACGAGTTCGTCGCGCGGAAGTCGTTCAACGACCCCGACAAGGGCCTGTTCGTCGCACCGCCGGTGTGAGGCGGTCATGCGATTCGCCACCTACGAGAACAACGGAGCCGTCCACGCCGGTGTGGCCGGCGAGGACGGCCTGCACCCGTTGCCGGAGAACACCACCGTGCTCGACGTCGTGCGCACCGGGCTGCCCGCCGCGCTCGACGCGGGCGCGGAAGCCCTGCGCCGTCCGGCCGTGCCGTTGGCCGGCGTGCGGTTGCTGCCGCCCCTGGCTCCGCCCACCGTCCGCGACTTCGTGGCCTTCGAGGAACACGTCGAAGGCGTCGTCGCGAGCGTGTCCGGCGGGGCCGGGGTGCCCCCGGAGTGGTACGAGGCGCCGACGTTCTACTTCACCAACCCCTACGCCCTGCTCGGCGCCCACGACGACGTGCCGGTGCCGCCCGGTTGTGAGCTGTTCGACTTCGAGCTGGAGGTCGCCGCGGTCGTCGGCCGCGACGGCGCGTCCCTGACTCCCGAGCAGGCGCGGCAGGCGATCTTCGGCTACACGATCCTCAACGACTGGTCCGCCCGCGACCTGCAGCGTCGCGAGATGAAGGTCCAGCTCGGCCCGGCCAAGGGCAAGGACTCCGCCACGACGCTCGGGCCGTGGCTGGTGACCGCCGACGAACTGGCGGCGCACCACGACGAGGACGGCTTCCTCACCCTCGAGATGAGCGTCTCGGCCAACGGTGCGCGGATCGGGCACGACCTGCTGTCCAACATGGGCTGGCCGTTCGCCGAACTCGTCTCCTACGCCTCACGCGGTACGTGGGTTCGCGCCGGTGACGTCCTCGGCTCCGGGACCTGCGGCAACGGTGGCTGCCTGGCCGAGCTGTGGGGCCGCGGCCGGGACATTCCGGCCCTGGCGCCGGGTGACGTCGTCGAGATGACCGTCGAGGGACTGGGCACGATCCGCAACACCGTCATCGCCGGCACCACGCTGCCGCCGGTTCCCGCCGCCCGCTCGCGTTCGGGACGGCGAACGCGATGACAGTCCGCAGCACTTTCCCGACGAGAGGACGAACGTGTTCGAGTACTTCCCCGCGAACTACCCGTGGAGCCTGGGGGTCGTCGCGACCCTCAACAGCGGTGGGCTCATCGACGAGGTCGACCGGGCCTGCCGTCCCATCCGTGAAGCCGCCACCCGCGGCGAGGACGCCGGCACTCCCGACTTCCTGCACGCCTGGACCGCGTTGACCGACCAGCTCGTCAGGCAGGCGGAAGAGGCCGAGAAGGAGGGGCACCGCCGCACCGCCGGACAGCTCTACGCGCGCGCCACCAACTACCTCGCCCAGGCCGAACGCCTGCAGAGCGCGTCGGCCGCGGGACGGCTCGACAGCTACCGCCGCGTGCTCGAGCTGCAGCAGAAGGCGTTCGACCTCAAGGATCCCGGTCTCAGCCGCGTCGAGGTCCCGTACGAAGGCACCACGCTGCCCGCCTACTTCAGCGCCGCGGGCGAGAACGCCCCGGTGATGATCCTGTGGAACGGGCTGGACTCGACGAAAGAGCACATGTACGCCTCCGGGCACTGGGCCGAGCTGGCCGCGCGCGGGATCTCGTGCCTGATGGTCGACTGCCCGGGTTCCGGTGAGGCGCTGCGCGTGCAGGGACTCACCGCTCGGGTCGACACCGAGGCCTGGGCGAGCGCGTGCGTCGACTACCTCGAGTCCCGCGACGACGTCGACCCGGCCCGGATCGGGCTGGTGGGCTGGTCGCTCGGCGGTTACTACGCCCCACGGGCCGCGGCGTTCGAGAAGCGGCTCGCCCTGGTTGTCGCGTGGGGAGCGAACCACGACTGGGGCGCCGTGCAGCGGCGGCGCCTGGAACGCGAAGGCGAGCGCCCGGTCCCGCACTACTGGGAGCACGTCCTGTGGGTGTGGGGTCACGAGAACCTCGACGAGTTCATCACCTTCGCCGACCAGGTGAACCTCGACGGCGTCGTCGAGCACATCACCGTGCCGTTCCTCGTCTGCCACGGCGAGCGCGACCGGCAGATCCCGCTGGAGTACGCGCACCGCTCCTACGACCAGGCCGTGCACAGTCCCGAGCGGAAGCTGCGCGTGTTCACCGCCGGGGAAGGCGCCAGCGAGCACATCGGGCTGGACCACCTCGGCCACGTCAGCACCTACATCGCCGACTGGGTGAGCGACGTGTTCGCGGCGACGCGCTGACCGATGCGGCACCCGGTGGCGGAACTCGGCCGGTGCGCAGGCCGGCAGCGCGTGCCCGCACGAGGAGATGTGCACCGGCAGCCGCCCGGCGATCTGCGAAGTCGTCGTCCACTGTGGACACGACCGCACCCGCCGCGCCCGGCCGGCAGGGCGGCGTGGACGAGCTGGAAGCTGCGTGCTGGTGGTTCGCCCCGGACCGGCCGGCCGGATGCAGTGCGGGGCGTTCTTTCCGGATCCCGTCGCCCGCGCATCCGCAGCGCCATCGCCGGACGTAGTCCCTACAGCCGGCACTCTCGCTGCCCGGTCCACGAGCACCAGCCGGGAGCCGACGATGCTGATGACCGAAGGTGTCGCCTCGCCGCCGCCTGCGGCTAGGGTGTCGTCCGTGTCCGACGATGGCGCGCCGAACGACCCGGCCGACGATCTCGGCCGGCGCTTCGCCGCCGGCGAGCCGGGGACCCTGCGCGCGGTGTTCGACCGCTACGGCCCCGCGGTGCAACGGCTGGCCCGGGCCGGTCTGCGCGACTCCGCCGACGTCGACGACGTCGTGCAGGCCACCTTCGTCTCCGCGTGGAGCGGCCGGCAGACCTACGACCCGGACAAGGCCGGGTTGCCGGCCTGGCTGCTCGGGATCGCCCGCCACCGGATCGTCGACCTGCTGCGGGCGCGGGGTCGCCGGCAGCGGGACAGCGACGCGATGGCCGCCGTCGCCCCGGCCGAGGAGGTCGTCGCCGATTCGCCGGACCGCGTCGTGGACCGCCTGGTCGTCGCCGACGGGCTGACCCGGTTGCCGGACGCGCAGCGGGAAGTGCTCCAGCTCGCCTTCTATGCTGATCTGACCCACACTCAGATAGCCGAGCGGACCGGACTGCCCCTGGGCACGGTGAAGAGCCACCTCCGCCGCGGGATGCAGAACCTGCGTTCCCAGCTCGACCGCACGCCGGAGGAGGTGAACGATGTCGCACCCGGACCCCGATCGTCTCGTGCTGCTCGCCCTTGACGAAGAACGTCCCGGCCCGGCCGACACCGCCCACCTCGATCACTGCGCCGACTGCCGGGAAGAGCTCGCCGCGCTGCGCGAGGTCGCCGGGCTCGGCCGGGAGACGAAGACGGAGACGTCGTTGCCCCCGGTGCGGGAAGCGGTCTGGGAGCGGATCGCGGCCGAAACGGGCCAGGCGACCGACGGGGGACAGGTGCGCCCGGGCGGCGAACCGGTTGGCACGCGGGGACTTTCGCGCGGAGTCCGGTACGCGATCATCGCGGCCGCCGCGGCCGCGGTCGGCGTGGCCGGCACCCTGATCGCCGTCGGCACGGGTGGCGCGGACGCCCGGATCGTCGCGGAAACCCGGCTGAACCCGCAGCAGTCCGCGCCGGCCGGCGCGGCCGGGAAGGTCCAGCTCATCGACACGGGCGCGGGCTCGTTGCGGCTCAAGGTCGAGCTGACCGGCATGCCCGCGCCGGCCGGGCTGTACGAGATCTGGCTCTACGACGGCGCCAAGACCATGATCCCGCTGGGGGTGACGGCCGGCAGCGAAGCCGATGTCGCCGTTCCGCCGAACATCGCGCTGAGTGGCTACCCCGTCGTCGACGTCTCCGTGCAGCAGCTGGGGCAGCAGGAGCACGGCGTCAGCATGCTGCAAGGCACTTTCGGCACCTGAGCGGCCGGTTTCCTTTTCCTGCATCCGTTCGGTCGTCTTCCCGCGTACCCCTGGTGTCCGGGAAGCAACGAGAACGGAGTCATCTCATGCGTCTTCGCATGTTGGGGGTGTCCATCGCGGCCGCGGCGGTCATGGCCGGTGCCGTCGCCGCGCCCGCCCAGGCGGCCCAGTCGGTGAGCGCTTCGTCGCACACCGTCTCGCACCACCACTGGTACCACTTCGGCAAGGGGCGCACGGATCTGACCTTGGACGCCGCGGCCGGGGCGGCACTCACGTCGCTGGGCGTGAAGGTTTCGCCGGTGCTGGCCAGGGTCAGCCATCCCGCGGGCAAGACGGTGTTCGGCTTCACGATCGTCGGCAACCCGAACGACGGGACGATCGAGCACGTCGGCGGCCTGGTGCTGCGCGCCGGCGGCAAATGCCTCTACCTGACCGGCTACACGATCGACCTCAAGCGCGGTGTGCTCAGCGGCCGGATCGACTTCGGGGCGCGTGCCGACCTGTTCACGATCGGCGCGGCCACACCCGACGGTGTCACCCTGGCGCTCACCGCGCCCGCGGCGGCCCTGCTGAACAAGACGTTCGGCGTCACCGCGTTCACGCGAGGGTTGGTCATCGGCTACGGCAACCCGATGATCCGCAAGTAGGGATCGGCGGGACGGCGAATGGCCGGTGGGGCGGCCGGAGTTTCGGTCACCCCACCAGCCATTCGCCCGGATCCGCCGCGGATGGGTGGCGTCGGGGTGTCAGGCAGGATCGGGAGTGGTGTCTGTTGCCGGGTCGACGGCGGCGACCAGGGACTGGGTGAGCCGGCGCACGGCTGTCTCGACGTCCGGCACGATCGTGATGTCGCGGTCCAGTCCCAGCAGGGTCAACGGTCGCAGCACCACGTACTGGCTGGTGGCCACCACCATCTGCCGGCCGTCGCCGGTGATCCGCCGCCCGGCGGCCGGCAACTGCCCGAGGACGCACGAGCCGCAGAACGTCACTTCGGTCAGGTCGACCACGACCGGTTTGGCCGCGGCATCGGCCAGGGCCAGGGTCGCGCCGAGCAGCGGGTCGGCGGCCAGGTCCAGCTCGTCGCTGCCGCGCACCTGATTGTGACCTCCTGCTTCCGGAGAGTGGCACTTCGGCGCGAGACAAGGCGTCGGTGCAGCCCGGCCGCGGGAAGCGATGCCTCCGGCCGGCTCGACACACACGCCGAGCCGTATTCCACAGTGGACTCCTCGGCGAGACTCAGACGATCGTGCTGCGGGAGAACGGAAGGCCACCGTCGTTTCGGGAGATCGCGCCGAAGGTGGTCAGCGAGCCGTGTCCTGGCCGCTCTGCTCGACCAGCCACGTCGCGACGGCGTGGAGTTTGAGGTTGGCGTGCTGTGAGGTGCGCACCAGCATGGAGAAGGCGTCCTCGACGCTGATCCGGTGGCGTTCCACGAGGATGCCCTTGGCGATTCCGATCGTGTCGCGGTGGCGGATCGCGGCCTGCAGGTGGTGTTCGGTCTGGGCTCCGACGAGTGCGACAGCGGCGTGGCTGGCGAACAGCAGCCCTTCGCTTTCCGCCTCGGCGCTGAAGGCGTCCGGTCGAGATGAGTACAGGTTGAGGGCGCCCAGGGTGGTGTCGGTGACGAACAACCGGTACGCCAGCATCGACCGCACTCCCAGACTGACCGCGGCCGGGCCGAACCGTGGCCAGCGCCGCTCGTGCTCCAGGTCCCCGGTGCGGTAGGTCTGGTGCTCGGCGATGGCGCCCAGGCATGGTCCTTCCTGGAAGCGGGCCTGCAGCTTGTCCACTGTGACCACGAGCTCGTCGGTCGGCGCCATGGTGCGGATCACGCCGTTCTCCCGCAGGCTCAGACCGGCCGCGTCGCCGCCGATGTGCTCCACGGCGGCACGGGTGATCGCTTCCAGCGTCGATTCGACGTCGGGCTCGGCCTGCAGGGTGCGGGCGACCTCGCTGAGGATCGCGGCCAGCCCACCTGCGGCGGCAGGGCCGTCTCTTGTCGGGCTCATCCTTCTGGCTACCCCGTACGGCGGCCGGTCAAGCGGGAGCAGCGGCCGATCAGGCGTGTGCCGCCGCGATGGGCGGCAACGCCCGGTCGGTCTCGGCGACCCGGGTGAGCTTGGCCGTCAGCGGTGCGAGCTTCGGCGAGGTGAGAGCTTTGTCGAGCAGGCGGCGCAGGGTCAGGCCGAAGCGGGTCTGGGGGTAGGCGAAGGGCACGATCCACCGGGGGAGGTTCTGGACGTCGTCGACGAGGGGACGCATCCACTGCTCGTAGACGGTGAGCGCGGCATCGAGCCGGTCGGGTTCGGTGGTCAGGGAGGCGGCGAGGACGTATCCGCTGACGAGCGCGAGTGAGGCGCCGCCGCCACCCATCGGGGTGACGCACCAGCCGGCGTCCCCGGCGAGGCACACCCGCCCGCGGTGCCAGGTGGGCATGCGGATCTGGGTGAGGTTGTCGATGTAGACGTCCTCGGAGCGGTCGAAGCCGTCGAGGATCCGGGAGGTTTCCCAGCCGGCGTCGGCGAAGCGGTCGCGGACGCGGGCCAGGGCATCGGCGCGGGAGAGCCGGCCGAGGTCTTCGGCCCGGGCGTAGGCGAGGATGGCGCGGGTGGTGCCGTGGTTGTCGGGCCGCAGGTGGACCTGCCGGCCGCCGACGGTGGTGAACCAGCGCCACCGGTCGTCGTCGCCGGTGGTGCGGGGGATCGTGCCGAAGACCATGGCGATGCCGAGGTCGCGGCGGTCGACCTGGTCGCCGAAGAGCTGGTCGCGGGTGGCGGAGCGGACCCCTTCGGCGATGACCAGCAGGTCAGCGCGCAGGACACGCCCGGATGCGGTGGTCACCGTGACCGCGTCGGTGCTGTCCACGACCTCGGCGATGGGGTCGCCGTAGCCGATGTCGACTCCCGCGGGCAGGTGCTGCAGGATCGTGCGGGCGAAATCGCCGCGCAGCACCTCGAGTTCGGCGGTCGCGCCGTCCGGACCGGAGGGCAGTTCCGCGGTCACCTTGCCCGAGGCGTCGACCAGAACCGTGCCGGTCTCGGTGGTGTTCTGCGCCCTGATCGCCTCGGTGAGCCCCATCCGTTCGAGCACGTCGCGGGCGACGCCGCGGACGTCGACGTTCTGCCCGCCGTCGCGGAACGCGCCGGACCGTTCCAGCACGGTCACGTCCCAGCCGGTGCGGCGCAGCCAGAAGGCGGCGGAGAGGCCGGCGATGCTCGCCCCGGAGATCACGGCGTGTCGCGTGGTCATGACTGCTCCTCTGCCTTGATTGCTTTATAGTAAAGCTACTATGGAGTGAAGGAGTTTGCATGGTGGACGTCGACCCGCTGTCGGTGGAGTGGACGGCGGCCCAGGTCGAGGTGATGCACCGCCTCCGCGACTGGGCGGTCGGTTTCACCGAGCTGAACCAGCACCTGGCGGCCTGGATGCGGCTACCGGGGTCTGATGCCAACGCGCTGGGGCAGATCGTCTGGGCGGACGAGGCGGGCGCGCCGCTTTCGCCGGCGGAGCTGTCCCGGCTCATCGGCATGACCACGGGCGCGACGACCGTGCTGCTGAACCGCCTCGAGACCGCGGGCCACGTTCACCGCAGCCGCGAGAGCGCCGACCGCCGGCGGGTGACCCTGCGGCCGACTCCGGCGGCACGCGATCGGGCGCGTGAGTTCCTGGCGTTCGCCGGCGTCGAGATCGCGCAGACCCTGGTTGCTGCCGACGCCGACGAGCTCCGCGTCGCCATCGGTTTCCTGGCGAAGATCACCGCTGCCGCCGCGGCGGCCAATCACCGCCTCGGCCACACGAGGCAGCGCTGAGCGAAGCGGGAGTGTGCGGTGGCCGGCCGGTCGGGGTGCGTGTCGCCCGGCTCGGAGGAGCGTACCGATGTCCGGCCACGTCGGTCAGGACGGCGGAGCCGGGGCGGCATCGCTCAGGGGGTCCCGAACCGCAGCAGGACCTTGCTCGACCGCTCCGGACGGCTCGCGACGGCCAGCGCCTCCTCCGCTTCGTCCACTGTGTACTCCGCGGAGACGATCGGGGCGAACAACGCCGGGTGCGCCGCGATCGTGGCCAGGGTTTCGGCCATCCCGCCCGCGAACCGGCTGGAGCCGGCGAACGTCAGCTCGCGGGGGACCGTGAGGTGCCACGGCCCCGCGACGCCGTCACCGGGCAGCTGGCCCACCTGGACCAGGGTGCCGCCGGGGAGCAGGGCGCCCAGTGCCGTCGCCACCGCCACCGGGGCGCCCGACGACTCGAACGCGACGTCCACCTGAGGCAAGGGCTCGCCGGCGGTCAGGGTGCCGGTCGCGCCGACTCGCCGCGCCACCGCCAGGGGCTGGGGGTGCAGATCGGTGACCGTCACCGCCGCCGCACCCTCGAGGTGCGCCAGGGCGACCACCAGCAGGCCGATCGGGCCCGCGCCGGTCACCAGGACGTGGCGGCCGCGCACCCCGCCGGCCAGCGCGGTCATGCGGGTCAGTGCGTGCCGGGCGACGGACGCCGGTTCGGCCAGTGCCGCCGTGCGCAACGGGAGCCCCGCCGGCACCGGGACGAGACGATGGCCGGGCACCAGCAGCCGCTCGGCGAAACCGCCGTGGGTGTGCGGGCGGCGGGCCGCGCTGCCCAGGTAGCGCAGGTGCGGGCACAGGTTGTCCCGGCCTTCGCGGCAGCGCGGGCACTCCCCGCAGGTCTGGGCCGGGTGAACGGCGACCGGCGTGCCGGCGGCCGGGCCCGAGCCGTCGGCGGCCGCGGTGCGGACCGTGCCGACGACCTCATGGCCCAGCACCATCGGGTCGGCCAGCACGGACTCGCCGACCTCGCCCCGCTGCCAGTAGTGGACGTCGGAGCCGCAGACGCCGCCGTAGGAGACGTCGACCACCGCGTCGCCCGCGCCGGGGGAGACGTCCGGGAAGTCCTGTGTGGACAGCCGGCCCGCGCCGAGCACCATCACGGCCCGGCCCATCGGGAGCACGGTCACTCAGATCACCGCCGTCAGGCCGCCGTCGACGTAGACGACCTGGCCGTTCACGAAGTCCGACGCGGCCGACGCGAGCCACACCGCCGGGCCGGTGACGTCCTCGGGGCGGCCCCACCGGCCGGCCGGGGTGCGCTGGGTGATCCACGCCGAGAACTCGGGGTCCGCCACCAGGGACGCGTTGAGCTCGGTGTCGAGGTAACCCGGCGCCAGGCCGTTCACCTGGATCCCGTGGCCAGCCCACTCCGCGCACATCGACCGGGTCAGCCCGGCGAGCCCGGTCTTGGCCGCGGCGTACGGCGCCGTCGTCGGCCGGACCAGGTGCGTCTGCACCGAGCAGATGTTGACGATCTTCCCGCTGCCGCGCGCGATCATCCCGCGCGCCAGTGTCCGGCCGACGACGAACGCGCTCGTCAGGTCGACGTCGACGACCCGGCGCCAGTCCTCGACCGGCAGCTCGGTGAGCGGGCCGCGGATCTGGATCCCGGCGTTGTTCACCAGGATGTCCGGGCAGCCGTGCTCGGCCACCAGCTGCTCGAGGGCCGCCTCCGCCGCGTCGCTGTCGGAGACGTCGAAGGCGCAGGTGAGGACGCCGTCGCCCAGCTCGGCGGCCGCCGTGGCGAGCTGATCGGCGTCCGGGCTGTTGAGCACCACGCGGGCACCGGCGGCGAGGTAGGCCTCGGCGATGGCCCGGCCGATGCCGCGTCGAGAGCCGGTGACCAGCGCGAGCTTCCCGGTCAGGTCGAAGGACGTCACGTCAGTTCTCCTCTTCGGAAGCAGTGCCGAGGACCTCGGCCCGCGCCTCGCGCACGAGCGCGCGGGACGCCGCCTCCGCCGCGGCCTGGTCGCCGGCCGCCACCGCGTCGACCAGCTCGCGGTGCCGGTCGAGCGACACCGCCGTCTCGTCGTTGAACGAGCGGTGCCCGGTGTACCGGGCGTGCAGGGTGGCCAGCACGGTCTGCACGAGCTGGCTGAGCACGTCGTTGTGCGCGCCGCGCAGCAGGGCTTCGTGGAACGCGGTGTCCGCGGTGGCGAAGTCGTGCGGTTTGCCGTCCTCGAACGCGGTCGTCATCCCGGCCAGCGCTTCGCGCAGGGTCGCCGTGGTCTCGTCGTCCCGGCCGGCCGCGGCGCTGCGCGCGGCCATCGGTTCGAGGGCCTCGCGCAGGGTGAGCAGCTCGCCGAGCTGGCGCCGGGAGTCGGGTCCGGCCGCGCGCCAGGTGATCACGCGCGGGTCGAGCAGGTTCCACGCCGCGACGGGCAGCACGGTGGTGCCGACGCGGTGGCGCGGCTGGACCATCCCGAGCCCGGTGAGCGTGCGCAGGACCTCCCGCACCACCGAGCGCGACACCCCGTGCTCCTGCTCGATCCGTTCCGTGGACAGCACCGATCCGGGGGCCAGCTCGCCCGTGGCGATCCGGCTGCCGATCGCGTCGACCACCTGTGCGTGCAGGCCGCCCGGTCCGCTCAGCGGGTTCACTTCGCCTCCCATTTGAGTATGATAAATCATACTCTAGCGAAGGAGCGGGTATGCGGGTGACCGACGTCGAGACTTTTCTCGTCGCGCCGCGGTGGATGTTCGTCAAGGTCTCGACGGACGCCGGGATCCACGGCTGGGGCGAGGGCGGGCTCGAAGGTTCGGCCGACGTCACCGCGGCGGCGGTCACGGCCCTGGCCGAGCGGGTCGTCGGCGAGGACCCCCGCCGCATCGAAGACCTCTGGCAGCGGCTCACCAAGGGCGGGTTCTACCGCGGCGGCCCGGAACGGTCGTCGGCGATCGCGGCGCTCGACCAGGCCCTGTGGGACATCGCCGGCCGGCGGCTGGGCGTGCCGGTGTACGAGCTGCTCGGCGGTCCGGTGCGCGACCGCGTCCGGGTGTACGGCTGGATCGGCGGCGACTCGCCGCACGACGTCGCCGCCGCGGCCACCGCGCAGCGCGAGGCCGGGATGACGGCGGTGAAGATGAACGCCACCGCGCAGTTCCCGCCGATCCCGAGCGCGCGCGACGTCGCGGCAGCGGTCGACCGGGCTCGGCAGGTGCGGGAAGCGCTCGGCCCGGACCGCGACTTCGCCGTCGACTTCCACGGCCGGGTGAGCGCGGCCGCCGCACCACGCTTGATCGAAGCGCTGGAACCGTTCGACCCGCTGTTCATCGAGGAACCCGTGGTGCCGGAGCACAACCACACGAACCTGCGACGGCTCGTCGAGAGCACCAGCCGCCCGATCGCCACCGGCGAACGCCTCTTCTCCCGCGGCGACTTCCTCCCGGTGCTGGAGGCCGGCGTCCGGGTGGTGCAGCCCGACCTGGCCCACGCCGGGGGCATTTCGGAGGTGCGCCGGATCGCCGCCCTCGCCGAGACGTTCGGCGCGGTCCTCGCGCCGCACCGTCCACTCGGGCCCCTGGCGCTGGCCGCGTGCCTGCAGGTCGACTTCGCCACCCCCAACTTCCTGATCCAGGAACAGTCGCTGGGGATCCACTACAACCGCACCGCCGAGCTGCTCGACTACGTCGTCGACCGGGAGGTCTTCACGTTCACCGGCGGGTACGTCGAACGCCCGCCCGGTCCCGGCCTCGGCGTGGAGATCGACGAAGACGCCGTCCGGAAGGCCCACGAGCACGGGATGCGCTGGCGCACGCCCGTGTGGACGCACGCGGACGGCTCGTTCGCGGAATGGTGATGTGCAGAGGGCGCAACAAAGCCACCGATTCGGCCCGGAAATCTTGACAGGAAAGGGGGCCCGGCGCAGTCTTCCGCGCTAGACGTGCTCACTGCGCACACGGGTGTGCAAATCGCGCAACAAAGGAGTTCGCCATGACCGTCAGCCGCGTCCTCATCACCACGACCGCACTCGCCGCCGCGACGGCACTCACCCTTTCCGGCTGCACGTCGGCGACCGGCGACGCGAAACAGCAGTCCGGCCAGGCGGCCGCGAAACTGGCCGGCTCGACCGAGTTCAACGACGCGAAGCTGGGCGAACTCGCCAGTAAGATCAAGCAAGCTGTGCAGGCCAAGGGCGCCGGCGGCGTGCGCGTCGCCATGGTGATCAACAGCCCGTCGGCGTACTGGACCGAAGGTCGCACCGGCATGGAGAACGCAGCGAAAGAGCTTGGTGTGCAAGCGAACTTCCAGGCTCCGGCGGGCGGTGACCTCAGCGCCCAGTTGTCCATCCTGGACACCCTGCGCTCGGACAAGGTGGACGGCTACACGGTCTCGGCCGTCGACCCCAAGGCCGTCGTCGGCTCGGTCGGCGCCGCGCAGAAGGCCGGGATCGGCGTCGTCGCGATCGACTCCCCGCTGTCCGGGACGCCGGATCCGGTCACCTACCTCGGCACCCCCAACACCGACGCCGGGCAAAAGGCCGGCGAATCGATGAAAACGCTGCTCGGCGGTTCCGGAAAGGTCGCCATCCTCACCGGTTCGCTGACCGCCGCGAACGCGACGCAGCGCATTGCCGGATTCAAGAAAGCGATCGAGGGATCCGGTATCCAGGTCGTCGACACGCTCAACGACGATTCCGACCCGTCGAAAGCGTTGTCGAACGCGCAGACCGTGCTGCAGGCGAATCCGGACCTCGCCGGGATCTACACCGTGTGGTCCTACGACGGCCCGGCGGCCGGGCAGGCGGTCAAGGCGGCGGGCAAGGCCGGCGCGGTGAAGGTCGTCGCCGACGACGCCGAGCCGAAGACCGTGGAGTTCGTGCGCGACGGCGTCGTCCAGGCGATGGTGCTGCAGCGGCCCTACCAGCAGGGCTACCTCGGCGTGTACCTGCTGACCGCGCTGAAGGTGCTCGGCAAGGACGCGACGGACCAGCTCCTGCGGCCGTACCTGGCCGAGAAGGACGGCGTCAGCACGCTCAGCTCCGGCATCGGCCTGGTCACCGGCGACAACCTGCAGACCTACCTGGACGACCTCAAGAAGCTGGGGGTCACGCAGTGACCGCCGTCCACGTCGAGGCGGCCGGTCTGCGCAAGCGGTACGGCACCGTCGAAGTGCTCAACGTCGACCGGCTCGCGTTGCGCGGCGGCGAGGTCGTCGCCGTGCTCGGCGAGAACGGCGCCGGCAAGTCGACGCTGATCCGGGTGCTGACCGGCGCCACCGCCGCCGACGAAGGCCGGGTGACCATCGGCGGTACGCCGTTGCGCAACGGCGACCCGGCCCACGCCCAGGACCTCGGCGTCGCGACCGTGTCGCAGGAGTTCCCGCTCGTGCCCGAGCTGTCGGCGGCGGAGAACCTCATGCTGGGCCGGCGCGCCGGCAGCGGACGTGTCGTGTTCGACCGCCGCGGGACCGAACGTGCCGCCCGCGCGATGCTCGCCCGCATCAACGCCGACATCCCGGTGCGCCGGCCGGTCGTCCGGCTGTCGGTGGCGCAACGCCAGCTCGTGGAGATCGCGAAGGCGCTGGGCCGGGACCCGTCGGTGCTGGTGCTCGACGAGCCGACCTCGGCGCTCGGCCCGGTCGAGGCGCGCCGCGTGCTGCAGTGCGCGCGGGACCTGGCCGCGCAGGGCAAGGTCGTGCTCTTCATCGGCCACCGGCTCGACGAGGTGCGCGAGATCGCCGACCGCGTCCTCGTGCTGCGCAACGGCCGGCTCGTCGCGGACCTGACGCCGGAGCAGGCGACGCACGAGGCGATGATCCGCGCGATGGCCGGCGACGAAGCGGAGGTCCTGGTCGACGGCGACCCGCCGCCGCCGGGTGACGAGCCGGTGCTGACCGTGCGGGCCCTGGAAGCCGCCGGGATCGGGCCCGTCGACTTCGAGGTGCGCCGCGGCGAGATCCTCGGCGTCGCCGGCCTGATGGGCTCCGGGCGCAGCCGCCTGGTGCACGCCCTGATGGGTGCCACCCCGGTCACCGCGGGCTCGATGCGCCTACTCGGCCGCCCGTACGCGCCGAAGCACCCCGCCGACGCCGTCCGCGCGGGCGTCGGCCTGGTCCCGGAAGACCGGAAGCACCAAGGGCTGTTGCTCGACGCCCCGGTCCGCTGGAACATCTCGCTCGCCTCGCTGCCCCGGCTGGCGAAGCACGGCTTCTACCTCCGCCCACGCGCCGAAAAGGCGTTCACCGACGAAGTGCGGCGCTCGGTGCGGGTCCGCTGCGCCACCCAGGAACAGCCGATCGGCACGCTCTCGGGTGGCAACCAGCAGCGCGCGATCTTCGGCCGCTGGTTCGCCACCCGCCCGAAGCTGCTGCTGCTCGACGAGCCCACCCGCGGCGTCGACGTCGGCGCGAAGGCCGAGATCTACCACCTGGTCGAGTCCTTCGCCGCGCAGGGCATGGCCGTCGTGATCGCCTCCTCCGAGCTGGAGGAGCTGATGCGGCTGACGCACCGGACCGTCGTGCTCGCCGGCGGCCGGCTCGCCGCGACCGTCCCGCGTTCGGCCTACAGCAAGCAGGCCCTGATGACCGCCGCCAACGACGTCCCGGAAGGAGCGGCCTCGTGACCGCCACGCAAACCGAACCGGCCCCGCCGGACACCGTGCCCGAGCGGGGCGGTCCCTCGTTCCTGCGCGGCAAGGAGATCGGCGTCGTCGGCGCCGTCGTGGTGGTGTTCGCCGTGTTCGCACTCGGCAACGCCAACTTCGCCGGCCTGTCGAACCTGCAGACCATGGGCGTCGACCTGGCCCAGTACGGCCTGCTCGCGCTCGGCGTCAGCTTCGTCATCATCACCGGCGGCATCGACCTGTCGGTCGGCTCGGTGGTGGCGCTGTCGGGGGTGTGGTCGGCGTGGCTGAACGTCCACGCGGGCCTGCCCGACGTCGTCGCCATCGCCGTCACGCTGGTGACCGGCGCGGCGATCGGGCTGGTGCACGGCTTTTCGGTGACCATCCTGGGTGTACCGCCGTTCGTGACGACGCTGGTCACGCTCGTCGCGGCCCGCGGTGCGGCGCTCGCGCTGACCCAGGGCTTCCCGATCGACGGCGTCGGCGCGACCTTCACGAGCGTCGCGCAGTACCGGATCGCCGCGATCCCGGTGCCGGCGCTGCTGTTCGTCGGAGCGTGTGTGCTCGCGTGGTTCTTCCTCGAACGCACCCACGTCGGCCGTCAGCTCTACGCGGTCGGTGGCAACGCCGAAGCGTCCCGCCTCGCGGGGATCCGGACGCGGCGGCGCGTGGTGCTGGCCTACGTCGTCAGCAGCGTCCTCGCCTCGGCGGTCGGCGTCCTGGTCACCGCGCGGCTCACCGTCGGCCAGCCCAGTGTCGCCACCGGCTGGGAGCTCAACGCGATCGCGGCCGCGGTCATCGGCGGGATCAGCCTGAGCGGGGGAGTGGGCCGGGTGATCGGCGTCGCGTTCGGCGCGATCCTGCTGGTCTGCATCAACAGCGGCTTGGTGATCCTGCACGTTTCGCCCTACTACCAGCAGATCGTGCTCGGCGCGGTGCTCGCCGTCGCCGTCGTCACCGACCGGTTGCGGGCCCGCCGGTCCGAGCGGAACCAGAGCTGAGGAGCCACCATGAGACGTCTCCTGTCCGCGGCGCTGGCGCTCGCGCTGGCCGCGACCGTCCCCACTGCCGTCCGCGCCGAAGCCGCGGACACCACGTTCACCATCGTCGAGGCGCAGAGCGGCAACGCGCTGGGCCTGACGCGCACCGGGACCGACCCGGTCGTCACCGTCGACCCCTACGCCGGGAACCGCAACCAGCTGTGGCGGCAGGTCGACCTCGGTGACGGCTACTCCGAGATCGTCAACGACGGGACCGGAAAGGCCTTGTCGACAGTGGACGGTCACGCCGACGACGGCGCCGTCGTGCACCTGTGGGACTACCTGGGCAGCTACCCCGACCAGCACTGGCGCGTCGCCGACGCGGGTGGCGGCACGGTCACCATCGCCAACCAGGGCACCGGAAACCGTACCCTGTCCACCAAGGACGGTCAGACGGCGGCCGGCACCGAAACGCAGCTGTGGAGCCCGGTCGGCGGCCGCGCCGGGCAGACGTGGAAGCTGGTCCCGACCACGGTTCAGCGCGTCGTCACCGTGCACGCCGACGTCGTGAGCCAGGCGCCGCGCACCGACGTCGCGACCGGTCTGGAGGACGTCAACCACGAGATCTACGGCGGCATCTACAGCCAGCTGCTGTTCGGTGAGGCGTTCCAGGAACCCGAGCACGACGCCGGCGTCAGCGGGATGTGGCGACCCATCGCGTCCGGGGGATCGCGGGGGACGTACGCCCTCGACACAAGCGCGCCGTTCAAGGGCCGCCAGGACCAGCGGATCACCTTCGTCTCCGGTCGCGGCAGCGTCGGTGTCGAGAACAGCGGCCTCAACCGGCAGGGCATCGGGGTCGTGGGCGGCAAGCCGTACGAAGGCAAGATCACCCTGCGGACGACGCAGCCCGTGAGCCTCGCCCTGCAGAACGCGGACGGCACCAAGACCTACGCCCGGACGTCGATTCATGCGCAGGGCGCCGGCTGGCGGACCTACTCCTTCGCGATGACGCCGTCGGCGACCGACGCGCACGCGCGGTTCACCGTCGACCTCACCGCGCCCGGCAGCGCCGACGTCGGGTACGCGTTCCTGCAGCCCGGCGCGTGGGGCCGGTTCCAGGGCCTGCCCGTCCGCAAGGACGTCGCCGACGCGATGGTGCAGCAGGGCCTGCGGGCGATCCGGTTCGGTGGCTGCGCCAACAGCGGCTGCGGCGACGTCTCGGACTACAAGTGGAAGACGATGATCGGCGACCCGGTCACGCGGCCGGTCACGCGGGGCTTCTGGTACCCGTACGAGTCCAACGGCTGGGGCATCTTCGACTTCCTGCGCCTCGGCGAGGCGATGGGCATCGACGCCGTCCCGTCGCTGAACATCGACGAGACCCCGCAGGACATCGCCGACCTGATGCAGTACCTGTACGGGGCCAAGACCACAGCGTGGGGCGCGAAACGCGTCGCTGACGGCCATCCCGCGCCGTACACCGTGCACCGTCTCGAACTCGGCAACGAGAACGCCGTCGACGAGACGTACTGGACGAAGTTCAAGGCCCTGGCCGACGTCATCTGGGCCTACGACCCGACGATCAAGCTCGTCGTCGGCGACTTCACCTACAGCGACGTGATCACCGACCCGTTCCACTTCACCGGCGGCGGCAAGGTGAACACCCTGGCCGCGCACCAGAAGATCCTCAACCTGGCGAAGCAGTACGGGTCCCAGGTCCAGTTCGACATCCACCTGTGGACCCAGGACGCCGCCGGCGTGCCGTCCCAGCTCCGGGCGCTCGACAGCTACGTCGACCAGCTCGGCCGGATCGCCCCGGGTGCGGACTACAAGGTCGTCGTCTTCGAGCTGAACGCCGACAGCCACGACCTCGCCCGGGCCATCGGCAACGCCTACGCGATCAACGCCCTGCAACGCCGGCCGAAGGTCGACGTCGTCTCCTCGGCCAACGCGCTGCAGGTGGACGGCCAGAACGACAACGGCTGGGACCAGGGCCTGGTGTTCCTGAACCAGAACCAGGTCTGGGGCCAGCCGCCGTACTACGTCCACCGGATGAAGGCGGCGTCGTGGCGGCCCGGCGTCCTGCGCACCGATGTCACCGGCGGCGACGAGCTGTTCGACGTCACCGCGCTGGCGGGCGGCCCCAAGCTGTCGATCGACGTCGTCAACGCGTCGGACGCGCCGCTGACCTACACCCTGCGCCTCGACGGGACCCGGGGCAAGGCGGCGGTGAGCGTCCTGGAAGGACGGCCGAACGCCGTGAACACCGCCGGCAACCCGCGGAACACCCTCCCGGAAGAGTCCACTGTGGACCTGTCAGCTGGCTCGGTGACCCGGGCATTTCCCGCCCATTCCTACACCTCCTTCCGGATCGGCTGATGCGTACCTATCAAGCTCAGGTCGCGTTCGACGAGCGCGCCGACCACGCGGAGGGCCCGCTCTGGGACGACGTCCGCGGCGAGCTGCTGTGGGTCGACCTCGACGCGGGGCTCGTCCGCCGCGCGAGCTGGGATTCTCCTCGTCTTTCCGTGGTGGCGACGTATTCGCTGGGGGAGGCGGCCGGCGCGGTCGTGCCGTGCGCCGACCCGGCCGACGGCTGGGTCGTGGCGAGCGAGTTCGGCTTCGCCCGGCTGGGCACGGACGGCTCGCTGCGGAAACTCGCCGAGCCCGAACGCGGCCGCCATGCCCGGATGAACGACGGCGCGGCCGACCCCCGTGGCCGGTTCTGGGCGGGCAGCATGGCCCGGGACCGCGCGCCGGGTGCGGCGTCGCTGTACCGCCTGGAGGGGACCGAAGCCGTCCGGGTGCTGGCGGACGTGACGATCTCGAACGGCCTCGCCTGGCGGAACCCGGACGAGTTGTACTACATCGACACGCCCACCCAGCGCGTCGACCTGGTGACCGCGGACGGCCGCCGTGAGCCCGCGTTCGCCGTCGACCCGGGGCTGGGCGCACCGGACGGGATGACCATCGACGCCGAAGGCGCGCTCTGGGTGGCGCTGTGGGACGGCTCGGCCGTCGTCCGGTTCAGCCCGCGCGGCGAGGTGCTCGCCCGCGTTGACGTCCCGGCCACCCAGGTGAGCAGCTGCTGCTTCGGCGGCCCCGACCTGACGACGTTGTTCGTCACGACGTCCCAGGAAGGTTTCACGCCCGAGCAGTCCGCCGCGGAACCCCACGCGGGCAAGCTCTTCGCCGTCGAAACCGACGCCACCGGACTGCCCGCGGACCGGTACCGCCCGGAAGGAGAACGTCCGTGACCCGAGTGGCACTGGCCGGGTGCGGGGCGATGGGCGAGATCGTCGCCCGCACCGTCTACCCGGCCCTCGGCGGCCTCGCCGCCGCGATCGACCCCGACCCGGCGCGCGCCGCCGCGGTCGCCGAGCTGACCGGCGCCCGGCCGTTCACCTCGCTGGCCGAAGCACGGCGGGAAGCCGGGATCGACGCGGTCGACGTCCGCGTGCCCCACCACCTGCACGCGGCCGTGGTGCTCGAGGCGCTCGAGGCCGGGTGTCACGTCCTCGTCGAGAAGCCGTTCGCCACCACGCTGTCCGACGCCCACGCCATGGTCGCGGCGGCCGACGACGCCGGGCTCGTCCTGGCCGTCGCCGAGAACTACCCGCACCTGCGTGCGGTGCTCGACGCCCGGACGGCCTTGGCCGCGGGCCGGATCGGCGACGTCGTCGCGCTGCGCTCCACCCGCGCGTACCAGGTGAGCGGGGTGTGGGTGCGCGACGGCTGGCGCCACGGCGGCGGCCCGTCCGGCGGCATCCTGCTCGACCAGGGCACCCACCAGGTGAGCCTGCTGCGCCGCCTCGGCGGACCCGTCGCGGCGGTCGCGGCCGCCGGGGACGACGACACCGTCGCCCTCACACTGCGGATGGCGAGCGGCGTCACCGCCCAATCCCTGCTCACCTGGTCGGTCCCAGGGACCGCCGCCCAGGCCGAGGCCACCGTGCTCGGCACCGGCGGCCGGCTCGACGTCGTCGTCGACTACGAAACCGACGAAGGCGGCTGCCACGTCTGGACCCCGGCGGGGAGCGAGCACACGGGCAAGGAGAACTACTACGACAGCCACCGCCTGATGGTCGAGGACTGGCTCGCCGCGATCCGCACCGGCGCCGAACCCGTGGTGCCCGGCCGGGAAGGCCGCGCCGACCTCGCCGTGGTGCTCGCCGCCACGGAGTCCCTGGAGCGCGGCGGCGGCTTCGTGGAGGTCCCGTGACGCGGCCGGACGTCGTCTGCTTCGGCGAAAGCATGGCCCAGCTGCTGCCCGCCGACGGCGAACCGCTGCGCCACGCGACGCGGTTCACCCTCACCACCGCGGGCGCGGAGTCCAACGTGGCCCGGGCGCTCGTCCAGCTCGGCACCACGGCGTCCTGGGTGAGCCTGGTCGGCGACGACGCCCTCGGCGCCCGGCTGCTCGACGACGTCGCCGCGGCCGGCGTCGACGTCTCGCTGACCCGGCGCCGCCCCGGACGGACCGGCTTCTTCGTCAAGGACCCGCACCCGGGCGGCTCCGCGGTCACCTACTACCGCGACGGCTCGGCGGCCTCCCGGCTCGGCCGCGCCGACGTCGACCGGGCGCTGACCGCGCGGCCGCGGCACCTGCACCTGTCCGGGGTCACGCCCGCGCTGTCGGCGTCGTGCCGCGACGCGGTCGGGTACGCGCTCGATCGCGACGTCGTGACCAGCTTCGACGTCAACCACCGTCCCGCGCTCTGGCCGGACACCGGCGAAGCCGCGACTGTCCTTCGTGGACTGGCGCGCCGCGCGGACGTCGTGTTCACCGGGCTCGACGAAGCGGCGGCGCTGTGGGGCGCCGAGACCGCCGCCGACGTGCGCGAGCTGCTGCCCGAGCCGCGTGTCGTGGTCGTCAAGGACGGCGGCACCGCGGCGACGAGCTTCGCGGCGGACACCTCGTGCACCGAGCCCGCGCTGCCGGTGGACGTCGTCGAGCCGGTCGGCGCGGGCGACGCGTTCGCCGCCGGCTGGCTGCACGGGATGCTGACCGGCCTGCCGCACCCGGCCCGGCTGCGCCTCGGGCACCTGCTGGCCGGCGCCGCGCTGACGTCGCTGTCCGACCACTTCCCCCTCCCACGCCCGCCCGCCGACCTGATCCGGGCCGCCGTCGCGCCGACCCCAGGGAGCTGAGATGTCCCAGTCCGTCGACCGGGCCGCCGTCATCCTCGACGCCTGCGCCCGCGGGCCACGCCGGCTCTCCGAGCTCGCGCAGGAACTCGACGTGCACCGCTCTACCGTGCTGCGGCTGCTGCAGACGATGGAGCGGCACCGGCTGGTGCGCCGGCTCGACGACCTCACCTGGGGCATCGGGTTCGGCCTGATCGGGATGGCACTGGAGTGCCTCGACGCGATGGACCTGCGCACCGCCGCCCGGCCCCGGCTGGAACGGCTCGCCCGCGAAGCCGGCCACACGATCCACCTGGCCGAGCTCGCCGGCACCGACATCGTCTACGTCGACAAGGTCGAAGGCCACGGCGCGGTCCGGATGGCCTCGCGGATCGGCGCGCCGGTCCCGGTGCACACCGCGGGCGTCGCGAAGGCCATCCTGGCCGGCCTCGCGCCCGACCGGCGTGACGCTATCCTGGCGACCACGACGTTCGAGAAGTTCACCGCCTCGACGATCACCGGCCCCGGCGACTTCGCCGCCGAGCTGGCCCGGGTGCGCAAGCAGGGTTACGCCGTCGACGACGGCGAGTACGAAAGCTTCCTGGCCTGCATCGCGGTCCCGGTGCGCGACCACACCGGCGCCGTGCACGCCGGCGTGTCGATCACGGCGTTGTGCGCGATCGAACCGCTGGAGCGCCTTCGCCGGCACCTGCCGCTGCTGTGGGAACTGGCCTCGGAGATCTCGCAGAACCTCGGCTGGGACGGCACTTCGGGGGTGCGCCGCCATGCCGGCTGACGACTTCTTCGCCCGGCGCTTCACCACACTGCCGGTCATGGTGATCCTGCGCGGCCACGATCCCGCCGCCACCGTGCGGCTCTGCCGCGACGCCCGGTCGCTGGGCGTCGAGCTGATCGAAGTCCCGTGGCACGGTGAGGAATCCGCGCCGTCGCTGGCGGCCGCCGTCGCGTGGGCGCGCGACGAGCCGGGCGCGTGCGTCGGCGCGGGGACCGTCACCACGCTCGACGCGCTCGACGCCGTGCGGAGCCTGGGCGCCGGGTTCACCGTCGCGCCGGGCTTCGACGCGCGCGTGGCCCGGACGAGCGTCGGGCACGGCCTGCCGCACCTGCCCGGCGTCGCCACCGGCACCGAGGTGGGGGCCGCGCTCGCCGCCGGTTTCCGCTGGCAGAAGGTGTTTCCCGCGAGCGTGCTGACACCCGGCTGGATCTCCGCGTTGCGGGCGCCCTTCCCCGGCGTGCGGTTCGTCGCGACCGGCGGGGTCGACGCCGGCAACGCGGCGGCGTTCCTCGGCGCGGGAGCCCGCGCCGTCTCCTTCGGCAGTTCCTTCACCGCGGCGGCCGTCCGCTCGGTTTCGACCCACGAGAACGGAGAACAATGATGTCCCAGCACTCTCGTCGTGTCTTCCTCGGTGCCGGCGCGGCGTTGGCCGCGGTGCCGCTGCTCCCGGGTGTGGCCGCGGCCGGACCGGCGTCCCGGCCCCGGGCCGGTGCCGAGCTCCTGCGCGACACGTTCGGCCCGATCAGCGGCTGGGAGCGCCGCGGGACGGTGATGACCCAGACGTTGTCGTGGGAGACCTCGCTGCTGCAGGACCCGTGCCTGGTCTACAACCAGGGCGGCGGCCCGCGGTTCAAGATGTGGTACGGCTCGCTGTACTACGTCGGGTACGCCACCAGCGAGGACGGCGTCACCTGGACCAAGACGCCGGACCCGGTGCTCAGCCGCTCGATCGACACCGACCACAACAACCTCAACCAGCCCAGCGTCGTCTACCTCGACGGCACCTGGCACATGACGTACTTCGGCATCGACGCCGCGGGCAAGGGCCGCGTCCACTACGCGACCGCGAGTGCGCCGGCCGGGCCGTGGACCAAGCACGGCGTCATCCTCGAATCGACGATGCCGTGGGAGGACGACTACATCTACAACTCCGCGCTGTACTACGACGCGGCCGAGCGCACGTGGAAGATCTGGTACACCGCCGGGAAGATCGCGTCGGCGGGCGGGGAACCGGAGTACATCTGCTACGCCACCGCGAAGAACCCGGCCGGGCCGTGGACGAAGTACGCGGGCAACCCGATCCTGCGCCCGATGCGCGACGGCGGCTGGGCGTCCCTCGGCATCGGCGGCCCGAACATCCGCCGCACCGCCGACGGCGGCTACGAGATGCGCGTCGTCGGCTGGCAGGCCGACTACCCGTCCCGCGGCGGGAAGCTGCTCTCCCGCGACGGGATCCACTGGGAGCTGACGCGGGCGAACCTGGAGCTGGACCTCGGCGTGGCCGGCGGCCCCGAGGACGCGATGGTGTACCGCCAGTTCGTCGTCACCCACAACGGCGCCGACCACGTCTTCTTCAACGCCAAGAACAACCGCCCCGGCTGGAACGAGACGATCGAGCTGGCGATCCGGCGCACCGGGCTGCAGACAGTGGACCCGGCGAAGTGGACGATGACCCAAGGCACGGAGATCCCGAACGGCGCGTCGTTCCAGGTCAGCGGCGGCCGCGCGACGACGCTGGGCAACGCGGTCGCGACCCAGACGTTGCAGGGCAACGTGCCGATCCGCACGCTGGACTACGACCTGGCGGCCGAGGTGACTCCGCACAGCACGGCGCTGAACGACCGCGACGCGGTCCTGATGACGAGGTTCACCACCCGCGACAGCTACTACTACGCGGGCATCGCGTCCTGGGGCCAGAAGTACGCGATCGGCGTCGTGGACGCCGGCGTCAACACGAAACTGGCGGGCACGGGCGCGGCGGCGGACATCAAGCCGGAGGAGACGCACGCACTGCGCTTCGCCGTCCAGGGCTCGAAGCTGACCCTCTACGACAGCGGCCGGGAGGTGCTGTCGGTGGTGGACCCGACGCTGGTCCCGGCGGAGAGCTTCGTAGGCCTGCAGAGTTCGACGGCGACGGGGAAGACCTCGTTCGGGAACGTGTCCGTACACGCTTTGTGAGTCGAGCCCGGTACCGATACCGGACGGGGAGCGGCGGTCAGCGTGCGTGTCGGCGAAACAGAGGCAGAACGGCGTCGGCTCCGCCGGAGCAAGAACGCGTCCACGAGACCCGGATCGCGGTGGTGAGCCCGCCGTTCGCGTCGCACGCGCGTCCACCCGCGACGGTCGGCGCCGCGCTCGCGTTCGGGGACAACGCCGACACCGGCACCCGGTAGGAAGCTGTCGGAGCGGCCCGGCTTGCCGATGTGTTGCCCGACCCCGGCGCGGTGCCGGCGTCGGCGCGGAAGTTTCGACGACCGGTTACGGCCGGATCGGTACCTTGTGGACCAGCCGGCCTACGCCGTCACCCTGGCGATCCACGGTCTGGGCGGCGTGCTGCCCCGGTCACCCCGGCTACGTCCGGGAAGGTCCCGGGCGCTTCTTCGGGCTGCCGCCGTACTGGCCGGACGCGATCCGTCCCGACGCCGGGGAGCTGGCTCTGGCGGCCGCGACCGAAGTGAGGTTCTCGACGATGGCGCGGACGGCGGAGACCGTGGTCAGCGCCAGGGCATGTGCTGCAGGCACCAGGTGTTGCCGTCGGGGTCGGCGAAGTAGGCGTAGAACACGCCGCCCATGTCCTCGACGGCGCCGACCTCGACGCCACGTTCGACGAGCTGGGCGCGTGCCTGCTCGATGTCGGCGACCACCAGGTGCAGCCCGCGGACCGTGCCCGGCGGCATGGTCATGGTCTGCACGCCTTCGGTGAGGGAGATCGAGCAGGCCGAACCGGGCGGGGTGAGCTGGACGATGCGCACGCCGTCCACCGGGCGGACGTCCACGTCGAGGGCGAAGCCGAGTGCGTCGCGGTAGAAGACGATGGCGCGGTCGATGTCCGTGACCGGCACGGAGACGAGTTCGAGCAGGTACGCGCCGGGGAGCACGGGCGGGTTGCCGGGATCGGCGGCGACAGCAGTCGGGTCGGCGGGGATTTCGGTGACGGGGTCGTTCATGAGTGGTCTCGTTTCTCGTGGTCGAGCAAGGATGCGAGGCGGTCGTACGCTTCGCCGGCGCCGCGCCGCATCGGGCTGCGCACGACCTGGTCGCGGATTTCCTTTGACGGGTACTGCGCGGTGACGGTCATCGTGGTGTGGCCGCCGGTCTCGGTCAGGACGGTGGTGACGAGCGCGGCGCCTTCGGGCCAGCCGCGGTGGATCTCGGTCTGTACGAGACGACCGGGTGGCTCGACTTCGCGGAACACGCCGTACATCTCCATTTCCGCGCCGTCGGGGCCGTGGGAGACGAAGCGCCAGGCGCCCCCGGGGCGGAGGTCGACGTCGCAGCCGGTCAGGTGCCAGCCGTGGGCGCCGTGCCAGCGGCGTAGCAGCTCGGGCTGGGTGAGAGCGGCGAAGACGAGGTCGGCGGGAGCGGCGAATTTCCGGGTGAGCACGAGCCCGGCGGTGCCCGTCTCAATGACCTGAAGTCCCGGGAGGGTCATGGTTGCAGGTCTTTCAGGAGGTCGTCGAGTTGCTGGTAGCTGGCTTCCCAGTAGTCGCGGTAGCCGGCCAGCCAGGCTGTGGCGGCCTTGAGTGGTTCGGCCACCAGGTGGCACGGCCGCCGCTGGGCGTCCCGGCCGCGTTTCACCAGTCCGGCCCGCTCGAGCACGCGGAGGTGTTTCGACACGGCGGGCTGGCTCATCGCGAACGGGACGGCCAGCTCCGTGACGGTGGCGTCGCCGGTCGCGAGCCGGGCGAGGATGGCCCGCCGGGTGGGGTCCGCGAGTGCGGCGAACGTCGCGTCCAGGGTGCTGCTCGTGCCCATGCATAACCTCCTGGTTCTGTAACCATGTGGTTTATATAGGCTGTTCAGGGCCGCGTCAAGCGGCCTCGTCCGCCACTTCGACCACGGACCTGGCGTCGCCGACATGAAACCCGCCGGTCAGGTCGGGGGCCTCGGCTCTGTCAGGCCCAGGTCGTAGGCGAAGATCACCGCCTGGACGCGGTCCCGGGCGCCCAGCTTCGCCAGCACCCGGCCGACGTGGGTTTTGACCGTGGACTCGGACAGCACCAGGCGTTCGGCGATCTCGCCGTTGGTCCACCCGTTGCCGATGGCCACGAGGATTTCCTGCTCCCGTTCGGTCAAGGACAGCCAGCGCGGATCCGTCCGGGTCGGCGGATCGGGCGCGTCGGCCGGGAGCCGCTGGGCATAGGTGTCGAGGAGCCGCCGGGTCAGCGCGGGTGCGATGACGGCGTCGCCGCCCGCGACCGCCCTGATGCCGGCGAGCAGTTCTTCGGGGTGGGCGTCTTTGAGGAGGAACCCGCTGGCTCCGGCGCGGAGTGCGGCGTGGGCGTATTCGTCCAGGTCGAAGGTGGTGAGGACGAGGACGCGGGATCGGCCGCCGGTGGCGAGGATCTGCCGGGTGGCTTCGATGCCGTCCATGCCGGGCATGCGGATGTCCATGAGGACGACGTCGGGCCGCAGTTCCGCGGTCCGGCGCACGGCTTCGGCACCGTGCGCGGCTTCGCCGACGACGTCGGTGTCGGGCGTCGCGTCGAGCAGCATCCGGAAGCCGAACCGTTGCAGGGGCTGGTCGTCGACGATGAGGACGGTCGTCACAGCGCACCGCCGGGCGAGACGGGGATCGGGGTGAGGTCCAGGACGGCCTGTACGGCCCACCCGCCGCCGGCGGTGGGGCCGACGGAGACCGTGCCGCCGTAGAGGGCCGCGCGTTCCCGCATCCCGGCGATCCCGTGCCCCTCCTCGACAGGCGGCTCGGGCGGCGTGACGGCGTCGGGCGGGCCGGTGTCCTGGACGCGGATGCGCAGCGCCGGACCCTCGACGGCGATCAGCACGTCGACCCGGGTGCGCGGACCGGCGTGCTTGAGCGTGTTGGTGAGTGCCTCTTGGACGATCCGGTAGGTCATCAGCTGCACCCCGCGATCGAGGGTGTCCAGCTCACCGGCGGACCGGAGGAGGATCTCCGGTCCGGCGGCGCGGATCCGCGTGCACAACGCCTCGACGTCGCCGATTCCCGGTTGCGGGGTCAGCTCCGGGGCGTCGGCTTTCTCCCGCAGGACACCCAGCATGCGCCGCAGTTCACCCAGGGCCTGGCGGCCGGTGTCGCCGACCAGCTCGAGTGCTTGCTTGCTGCGTTCGGGGGTGCGGTCGGCCGCGTAGGCGCCGCCGTCGGCCAGGGTGATGATGACGGACAGGTTGTGGCCGATGATGTCGTGCATCTCGCGGGCCATCCGGGTGCGTTCGGTGACGGCGGCCAGCTTGCTGCGCTGGTCCCGCTCGATCTCCAGCTGCCGCGCGCGGTCGCGCAGGCTCGCCAGCTGGGCCCGGCGGATCCGGACGGCCAGCCCGAGCGCGACGGCCGCAGTGACGGCGGTGAGCAGGAAGAACAAGGCCTCCCAGAAGGACACCGCGCGCGAGACCCGGGCCGCCACGGGGAGCAGGAGCGTGACCACCCCGGCACCCGCCCAGGGCAGGTGTCGCAGCCGGGCGTGCAGGGTGACGCTGTAGAGCGCGACGAGCAGGGCGACGTCGGCGCGCAGGAAGACGTCGAGCGACCACTGGACGACGAACGCCGCCGCGGTCAGGGCCAGCGCGACCGAGGGGGCCCGGCGCCGCCAGAACAGCGGCAGCAGCAACCCGGCCTGCAGCGCCAGCGTGCCGGCCGTCGGCAGGTGGGTGAACGTGAGCAGCAGCTCCTCGGGACCGTGCCCGTCGTCGCCGTCCGGGACCAGGTCCGGCGCGCAGAACAGCAGGAACAGCCCGGCGATCACCGCCAGGTCCAGGACCCACGGGTGGCGCCGGTCCCACTGCCGCAGCCGCTGGCCGTACCCCGTCAACCGGGCGACCAGCGGGGATCCGGTCCACGACGGCGTCGCGGCTTGGTCGTCGGGCACGGGTCTCACCTGCTCATCGTCGCGGAAAACCGCCGGCGCGGCACCAAGGCCGCACCGGCGGTGAGGCATCAGGCGTCGGACCGCGCCAGCCGGTAGGCGGCGCCGCCCAGCGCGAGGACCGTCCAGCCGACGAAGACCAGCATCCCGGCCGTCGGCGCCAGCGTGGTGGCGTCGCGGGTCAGCGCGAACATCGCCTGCCCCGCGTTGCTGGGCAGGTACGGGCTGATGTCGCCCTGCCACGACTTCGGCAGCAGCGAGATCAGGCCCGGGATCAGCATCAGCGCGGCGACGAGGACCGAGATGCCACCGGCGACCGAGCGCAGGAGCGCACCGAGCGCCACCCCGATCACGCCGACCAGACCCAGGTAGAGCCCGGTGCCCAGCAGGCTGCGCAGCACGCCCGGGTCCGACAGCGACATCGCCGCGGGCGTCCCGGTCACGATGGCGTTGCCGAAGACGAAGGCGAGGAACGCGCCGACCGTGCCGACGAGCAGCGCGACGACGCCGAACACGGCCGACTTGGACCACAGCACCGGCAGCCGGCGCGGGACCCCGGTCAGCGTCGAGCGGATCATGCCGGTGGAGTACTCGCCGGCGGTCACGAGCACGCCGAGCACACCCAGCGCCAGCTGCGCGAAGTTCGTGCCGAAGAGCGACAGGCTCAACGCGGTGGCGCCGGCGAAGTCCGGGTCCATCGGCTGGCCCGAGCCGATGTTCGACTTGTACCGCGCGGCGGAGATCAGCCCGAACGCGACCAGGAACACCAGGCCGAGGCCCAGGGTGATCCAGGTGGAGCGCAGGGACCAGAGCTTGGTCCACTCCGAGCGCAGGACGTGGCGCCCGGTGACCCGGTAGACCGGGCGGACGGTGCGGGCGGGGGCTTCCGGGGTCAAGGTGGTCATGCCGCCCTCCCGAGCGCGTCGATGCCGGTGGTGACGCCGTGGTACTCGACGGCGTCGCGGGTCAGGTCCATGAAGGCCTCCTCGAGGGAGACGGTCCGAGCGGACAGCTCGAACAGTGTGATGCCGTGTTCGGCGGCCTTGGTGCCGATGACGCGCGCCGAGAGGCCCTTCACCTGCAGCTCCTCGGAACCGGTGCGGCCGGCGATCTCGACGCCGGGACCGGCCAGGACCTCGCGCAGGCGCGCCGGGTCCGCGGTGGCCACCTGGACGGTGTCGCCGCCGGCGTCGCGGACGAGGTCGTGCACGGTGGTGTCGGCGAGCAGCCGGCCCCGGCCGACGACGATGAGGTGCTCCGCGACCAGCGCCATCTCGCTCATCAGGTGCGAGGAGACGAACACGGTGCGCCCGTCGGCCGCGAGCCCGCTGAGCAGGTTGCGGATCCAGAGGACGCCCTCGGGGTCCAGGCCGTTGACCGGCTCGTCGAGCATGATCGTGGCCGGGTCGCCGAGCAGGGCCGCGGCGATCCCGAGCCGCTGGCCCATGCCGAGGGAGAAGCTCCCCGCGCGCTTCTTCGCCACGGACTGCAGTCCGGTCATCTCGATCACGTCGTCGACCCGCCGTCGCGGAATGCCGTGGGTTTGGGCCTGGGCGAGCAGGTGGTCGAACGCCGAACGTCCACTGTGGACGGATTTCGCTTCGAGCAGGACCCCGACCTCCTGCAGCGGCGAGGTGTGCTCGGCGTAGCGGCGGCCGTTGACCTTGACCGAACCGCTGGTCGGCGCGTCCAGTCCGACGATCATCCGCATCGTGGTGGACTTGCCCGCGCCGTTGGGCCCCAGGAACCCGGTGACGGTGCCCGGCCGGACGGTGAAGTCGAGGTGGTCGACCGCCGTCTTCTCCCCGTACCGCTTGGTCAGCTGGTGTGCCTCGATCATCGTTCATCCCCTGGATCCGCGGACCGGTCGCCCCGGGCCGTACTTCCTCAACGGTAGGAGGGGACTCGGGCCGCGACGTGGTACCGCGGGAGGCAATCCGGCGCGGCGAGTAGTACCGCGGTACGACAGCGCCGCACCGCCGGCTGTGCGACGTCAGGCACCGAACCGGCGTTGCCGCCCCGCGTAGTCGCGCAGGGCACGGAGGAAGTCGATCTCGCGGAAGGCCGGCCAGTAGGCGTCGCAGAAGTGGGCGGTGACGTCATCGACGGTCAGAGTGTCCGCGACCTGCGTGAGCGTGCTGCCCGAGGTCGCGCGTTCGATGAGGAGGTCGCGGAGGCCGTCGACGATCTCCTGGCGGCCGCCGTAGCCTGCTTGCGCAGGCGTCGGGTGTACAGGTCGTAGAGGGGAGCGGTGGCGGGCCGCGGGTGTCCTCGACCGTCAGGTGTGCGGCGAACCAGCCGATACCGGTCACGATCACCGCCATCGCGGCCACCCGGGCCTGGCGCTGGGCGACCGAGCGAGCGGGCCGGACGGCGGGGTGCAGCCACACGTCGGCCGCGCTCGTGAGCAGGTTCGGCCACGACCGGGGGTGGTTCCGGACCTCCGCCGTCAGGTCGGCCCCCAGCGGTCCCGAAACGCTCGCGGGTAGAGCCGGACCAGCCACTGGGCGACGGTCATGCCGGCCGGATGCCGAGCCGCCGGAGTCCGGCGTCGGCGACCCTGGCCATGGCGCGCAGTTCGCGCTCCAGGACGGTGCGTCCCTGATCGGTGATCTGCACCGGGCGCTGACGCCCTTCCCCGTCGAGGGCTTCGATCAGCCCTTTCGCCTCCAGGCGGGCGAGGGCGCCGTAGAGGCTGCCCGGCCCCAGCCGTTCTCCGGTCAGGTCGCCGATCGCGGTGTTGATGGCGTAGCCGTGCAGCGGGCCGTCGGTCAGCGCGTAGAGCACGAGGATCTGGGCGTCGTTCGGCATCCACGGCACACTGCTACGCGTCGAGTAGTACGCGCAACGTAGTAATGGGGGATCAGTCGGACTGGTGCCCCGTCTGCGCCGATTCGATGGTGCTGCCCGCCACGTTGGGCAGGCCCCGCCGCCACGGCGACGAGTTCGCCTTCGGTGATTCGGCCACCTGGGGGCAATCCGACGTCGTCACCGACACCACGACCCGGCTCTACGGTCCCGCGCTGATCCGGGCCTGGGACCGACTTCACCCGCGGCTGACCCACCGCATCGCCTGGGCCGGCCACGACGGTGCCCTGCCGATCATCGAAGGCACCGTGATCCGGCTGCAGGTCGAGCGCCTGCCCTCCGGCGCGACCGGCGAAACCCGTGTGGCTTTGGCACTCCCGAACCCTGGACCATCCCGAAACTTCGCTCGCCCGAGGCGGCCGACCGCTGGACCTGGCTGCTGCTGACCGCCTACACCCAGCTCCGCCTGGCCCGTGATCTCACAGCGGATCTGCGCCGCTCCTGGGAGAAACCCCGACCAGCCCACCGGCTCACCCCAGCGCGGGTCCGCCGAGGGTTTCGGAACCTGCGTCCACCGCTCGCCTGTCCGGCCGGTGTCCGAAACCTTCACAGCCCGGCCCCGGCCGTCCCGCCGGAACACCCAACCAACGGCCCGCGTCACGCCATGACGTCCATACCGTCACCAGTACGAACACCCGAAAACCTAGGCGCAGCAAGAACACCAAGTCGAGCAACCCACGCCCCCGTCGAACGGGTTGAAACTCAAGCTAGCCGCGCCACGGTGATTCCACGCCTATCCGCAACATCGACATGTGACCGGCTGGGTGCGGGGGCACGCGCCGGTAGACCGGATCGGTGAGGTAGCGGGCCGTGTAGATCGCGCGCGTGTGGGCCGCCCGACGCCGAGAGCGAAATTCTGGGTGTGCCTGCTCAAGGGCGTGGGCGACCCGTTTCACCATGGTCACCGGGCCGGCCGGATCACGCGTGCCGGGACCAGGTACTCGCATCCCAGCCAGGACAGCAGCGTCGGGGAGTTGTGCTCAGCCGAAGGAGTGGCAGCACCAGTCTCGCGGTCGGGACGCGTTACGGCCGTTCCTCCCAATTCAGTCAGTGTGAGACCGTCGGGCGCTGTGTTCCGTCGGATACGGCTGCAGGGCTAGGGCGGCGTAGGCGAGGTCTTGCAGGGCGATGCCGACCGAGTTGAACAGGGTGATCTGCTCGTGGCCCGTCCGTCCGGGTGCCAGTCCGGCCAGTACCGCGCCGAGTTCGTGCTGGAAGTCCTCCTCGGTCGTCGTGCCGTCGCGCAGCGACAGCAGGGCTTCGCCGGACTTGTGCAGCTGGATGGCGGTGCTGTCGACGAAGACGTCCGCGCGGGCCATGCCCTCGGAGTCGATCTCCCGGTGGTCGGGCCGGGGTGGCGCGCCGACGGCGTTGACGTGCAGCCCCGGCCGGAACCACGCGCCTTCGACGACGGGGACCCGGGACGGCGTCAGGGTGCAGAGCACGTCGGCTGTTTCGACAACCTGGCGCGCCCCCGAAGCCGTGATCACGTCGAGGGCCGGAACGCCGTCCGCGTGTTCCCGCCGGAGCAGCGCGCGGCGGAACTCGGCGACCCGGGCCGCGGAGCGGGACCAGACGACGACGGTGTCGATCGCCCGGACCGTGCGGATGGCGGCGACGTGCTCGACCGCGAGGGGCCCGGCGCCGACGAGTCCGAGTACGCGGGAATCGTTGCGGGCCAGCGTGTCCGTGGCCACGGCGCTGGCGGCCGCGGTCCGCATCCGGGTGCCGGTCCCGCCGTTCATGACGGCCAGGCGGGCGCCGGTCCGGGAGTCCAGCACCACCACGGTGGACTGCTGGGCCGGACCGTCGCCGTCCCGGTTGCCGGGTGCGTCGGTGAGGACCTTGACGACGGTCAGCCCGAGGCGGTGGGAGGTCGCCACCATCGGGAGCACGATGGTGGCGCCTGCCGTGGTGCTGATCGCCGGGATCGGCTGTTCGGCGAGCCCGAGAGCCAGGTCGAGGTGCGCGGTGCGGACGGCGTCGATCAGGTCGCCGAGGTCGACGAGCCCGGCCAGGTCGTCGTCCGGCAGGACCGCGGTCACCGGTAGGCCTTCATGAAGCTGTCGTCGGCCAGGTCGTCGTAGGCCGGGACCCGGGTGAGCATCGCGCTTTCGGCGAGCATCCGCATCCACCGGTCGCTGCCCGCGGGGTCGATCGCGACCGTTTCCCAGACCGCGCTCGCCGTCATCTGCCGGGTGGCGTCGCGCAGGATCCCGAGTTCCTTGCCCGGCCAGCGCGCGGTGAGGATCCCGTCGATCGTCGCCGCCGGTGTCGAGGGAAGGTTCTTCATGGCCGCGTCGATGCAGCCGACGAAACGGGTGAACCGCTCTCGCAGCTCCTCGACCCGGTCGGTGCGGCAGTAGTAGACGCTGTTGGGCATGATCCCGCCCTGGTCGAGGTTGCGGAACACGATCCGTCCCTGGCCGGTGGCTTCGAGTTCGAGTGCCGAGACGAGGTCGAGGATGATCGCGTCGCCCAGCCCGGCGCCGAACAGCTCGACCAGCATCGGTGTCGAGAGGTCCCGGACGAAGGTGACGTCGTCCGGGTCGGTGCCCGCCTCCCGGATCAGCCCGGCGGTGACCGCGTAGGGCGCGCTGCCGCCGATGCCGGGTGCGAGGACGACCTTGCCGGTCAGGTCGGCCAGGGTGAAGCTTTCGGGCGCGCCGCGGTGCACGATGGCCTTGGGCGCTTGGTGGTTGAGCTGGCAGACCACGGTCAGCGCGCGGCTGCTGCCGGTGTACATGCCGGGCACCCACAGCCCGCCCAGCGCGAGGTCGGCGTCGCCGGAAGCCAGGTCGTCCAGCACCCCGGTCCACGGGTCGCAGGCGCGGGCGGTCACCGCCAGGCCCGCGTCGCGGAACAGGCCGGTCGTGCCGGCGAGGTACTCGGGCAGGTAGTTGAGACCGTTGGCGGTCGCGGAGATGCGCAGGGTGTCCAAGGGATTTCTCCTTTTCGGGTCAGGCGACGGCGGCGGGGACGTCTTCGTTGATCTCTTCCAGCGTCCGGTCCCGGGTCTCGGGCGCGAACCGGGAAGCCAGGACGAGCAGGGCGTACATCACCGCGACCATGCCGAAGACCCCGGCGAGGCCGAACGCGGCGAAGAGGGCGACGGCGAGGAACGGCATGACCGCGCCGGCGATGTTGCCGATGCCGTTGACGATCGAGGTGCCGGTCGCGCGGATCGACGTCGGGTACAGCTCGGGCGACCAGACCGCGAGCGTCGTGTTGGTGATCATCGTGAAGAACTGGAACAGGGCGCCGAGAACGAGGATCAGGACCGTCGAGTCCCCGAAGGCCGCGAACGCCGCGGCGGTGACGCAGCCGAGCGCGCCCGCGCCGCCGACGGCAGAGCGCCGGCCGACCCGTCCGGCCAGCAACGCGGCGGCGCAGGCGCCGAGCAGCGACCCGACGTTCATGATCATGGTGAAGAGCAGGCTGTCCGAAATGGAGTATCCGCGCTCCACGAGCAGCGTCGGCATCAGGAAGTTGAGGGTGACCTGCGCGCCGAAGGCCATCCAGGACGCGGCGCCGATCGAGAGCGTGCGGGGCAGGACGGCGCGGGCGAACACGGCCGCGGGGGAGGACTTGAGCTGGCGAGCGGGCACGTCCGCCATGGTCAGCGGGCCGCCGACCGGCGTCGCCGCGGTGCGCTTCAGAGAGCGGGAAGCCAAGATCGCGAGCGAGTGGTTGGCGTCCTCGACGCGGCCCTTGGCGAGCAGGAACCGCGGCGTCTCCGGGAGGCGGCGCCGGTAGAGGACCACCAGCAGCGCGGGGAGCGCGAGGAACAGGAAGGTCCAGCGCCACACGAGGTGGTCGCCGCCGAGTGCCGGGGCGAGCGGGCCGAGGAGCAGGAAGAACAGCCCGTAGGACAGGAAGTTGCCGACGCCGCCGGAGCCGATGTTGAGCGTCGCGACCAGCGCGCCCCGGTGCCGGGTGGCGACCATCTCGGCGAGCATCGCGATGCCGATGGTGAACTCGCCGCCCAGTCCGATGCCGACGACGAAACGGCTGGCCAGCATCATCTCGTAGTTCACGGCGGCCGCGCTGAGCAGCCCGCCGAGGGTGTAGAGCAGCAGGTTCAGCGACAGCGCCGCGCGGCGGCCGTACCGGTCGGCGAGCCACCCGCCGGCGAGCCTGCCGACGAGCCCGCCGAGCACGGTGGCGGTGTTGATCGCGGTCAGCTGGGTGTCGGTGATCCCGAGCGCGAGCTTGAGGTTGGCGCCCATCGCGCCGACGGAGTTCTGTTCGAGGGTGTCGAAGAACATCCCGGCGAGGATGAGCATGAGCACCCAGAACTGGGCGCGGCTGAAGCCGATGCGGTCGAGGTGCAGGGCGAGGGTGCCGGGGGTGGCGCGCTCCGGGGTGTGGGTCGAGGTCATGGGCTGAGCTCCCATCGGGAGAGACGGCCAAGCAACGAACCCCTGTTTTGTATACGAGACTTATTGCCGCGACGTTACCACGCGTGCCAGCGACGTGAACTAGTCGAGCTGTGGAGATCTTTTGTATACGAGTCAGTCTGACGAGATGCTCTGACGGCGGTAGATCATCTCGTCCTTGAGGATGTGCTCGCCCATCAGGTAGCCCGCCTGGACCGGGGACCCGCCGAGGATCGCGGTGGCGATCGCGGCGTGGTCGGCCCACGACGTGTCGATGCGGTCCTCGATCTCGAGCTCGAATCCCCACGAGATCCGGCGCAGCAGCTCGTCGAGCATGCGGGCCAGCTCGGCGTTGCCCGACGCGCGGGCGACCACCTCGTGGAACTCCATGATCAGCGGTGGGAGCTCATTCACGGCGCCGTCCTCGCCGGCCTGGCGCCCGCGCGCCACGACCGCCCGCAGGTGCTCGGCCTGATCCCCGCCCCGGGCTTCCGCCGCGAGGGTGGCGGCGAGGACTTCCAGGCCGCGCCGGACCTGCATCAGCTCGACGACGTCGTGCTGGGACCGGGCGGAGACGGTCGCGCCCTTGTACTTCTCGGTGTTGATGAAGCCTTCGCTCTCGAGCTGGAGCAGGGCTTCGCGGATCGGGACGCGGGAGACCCCGAAGCGGGTGGCGATGGCCTCTTCCTTCAGGCGCGTCCCCGCGGCGATCGTGCCGTCGATGATCTCCGCACGCAGCACCGTCACGACCGAATTCGACTTGGCGACCACGAAACGAGGATAGGGGAACCGGTGAACTCGCGCTGCCGGTCCAGGTGCAGCGTCGTTCGTGGTTGCGTTGGCCAGGAGAAAGGTCCCGCACGAGTGATCCGGTTCGACCGCCTGAGGCGTCGACCAGGACGGGTTCGGAGTGGCCGCCGTTGGCGAGTCTGGTGTCGCCATTGGCGGGGTTGATGCGGGCCGGCAGCACGGTCGCCATGAGGCCGGTCGTGATCGCGGCGAGGGTGGGGGTGATCAGGTCGGGGCAAAGTGGTAGTCGATCAGTTGCGTAGAGTTGGTGGCTGATCGAAGGTCTATGTCCACGATTCCCGATGAGCACAACGAGGAGATTCCCCCAGTGGCTGAACACAAGTGGTGGGTCAGTGTCAATGCGGCCAACTTCAACGACGCACGTAAAGACGTTGAGGCGAACACCGACACGCTGATGTACCTGCCCTACGTCGCACTGAGTGAAGACGGTGAGATCGAGGACTTCCACACGCGCTTCCCCGAGGTGGACTGGATGGCACTCGACGAGTGTCTCCAGGACAACGAGGTCAGCGGCGCTGAGCTGTGGTTCGCCGAAATTGCGCCGTCGGAAAACCCTGGCGACCCGGTCAACAAAAGTGACCTTCGCCCTTACCTTGAGGTCTCGGGCGGCGTGGTCCTTCGTATGAAAGCCGCGCGGACCTCCCGCGTCATGCGCTACCTCGCCACCGTGGTCTGATCTCACCTCGCGTGAGACCCCGCACCCCACCTCCCGAGACGGTTGACCCGGCGGGCCCGCCACGGGTGCGCCGCATCGCGTCAACCGTCTCGGGAGGTGGCGCGGGTCATGCTGTCGGCCGGCAGCGCGTGCCCGTCGACACTGCCCCTCCACGCCAGTGGCGCGCCCGAAGACCAGAGGGCATGACGCTGTCGCTGGTCACAGGCACCTCCTGAGCGCGACCGGGAGGGACGAGTTGACGCCGAGCGCGACCGAGGTGCCGGTGACCGCGCGGTCGCGGACTGGGCACCCGGCCACTCCGCCTTGGCGGACCGGCTCGGCGCTGTCGGTGAGGACACCGACAGCGTGCGGCGGGAGGCCGCCGATCATTCGTCGCAACCACCAAACTTGAGTCACGAGGCTCTCACCGGTGTTGCGCCGGCAACGTTCGCTCAGCTGGGTGGTTCCGTCTCCCCGGCACTCTCCTCGACATCCTGGGAGTCGGGCTCTTTGCGTTCGGCTCCCGGTACGTCGACGTCCAAGTCGACGTCAGGGCTGCCGGGAGTGCGGGGTACGTCGGGGGTGATGGGTCCGTCGTCTGTTTCGGTCATGGAGGGGGACTACCCGAAGAGCACCTGGGGCACGCGTCAGAGACGGTAGGGGGCTGAAGACCAGGTCTTCTCAAGCCGGCGGTCGGCAGAGCCACGGCATCGCGGACGATGCCGGGTGCGGAACCTTTCCTGGCTTCATCGGCCAGCCGGGCTCGACCGTCCGGTCGCCGGCGTCTTGACGAGCGGCTTCCGGAATCGACGCGCCCAAGAACAACGCCGAGTGGCTGGGTTCGGCCAGCACCGCGCGCGGTAATTCCAGCGCAGTGTGTGCCGTTCACCGTCCACACAGGCCAGCAGGATTTGGCGGGCGGTTACTGATGGGGGACAGGATGCGGTGCAGGGCCACGGCGATGGCCCAGGAAACCCGAGGACGAGGTTGATACAAGGGGCGGCGTCCGGCCCGCCGGGGGCATCGAGCGCAGGTCGGCAAAGCCGGTCCCAGGTCTCTGGCGAAACTCACCGGCGCCGGGCGCACCTTGCTCGGGAGTGGCTACCGCCGAGGTTGCTTGGGTTTCTCCGCCTTTTTCGATTCTTTCGCAGCCTGCTTTGATTCTTTCGCAGCCTGCTTTGCTGCCCGCTTCGCTGCTTGCTTGTCCGTCGCGGCTGTCCCACCGGCGCTGGTGGTCCCGGTCTGTCGCCCTGCCGCCGCGTCGCCCACGGACGACGACTCCGGCGTGGGTGGCACCGAGGTGAGCTGCGCCTCCGACGAGGACCGCCGTTCACCGCCGGCCGGTACGTCCACCGCGGGCCGCGTTCCCACCGGTTGCGAGGTCGAGCCTTCGGCACCAGTCGCCGGAGGCGCGGGCGCGATGTCGGACGTGCTCGCGCCGATCGCGACCGTCGTGACGAGCGCCGCGCTCGCGGCCGCCATCTTCGTCGCCGTGGCCCACGAAAGCGCGGAGGCCCCGGTGCTCGCAGCCGCTCCGGACGAGGCGACGGAGCCGGAAGCCGTCAGCCAGTGCGTTACGACCGGGATACCCAAGATGAGCGGCGCGACGGCGACGGGCAGTTCCTGATTGAGCTCCCGGAGGCCGGCGGCCAGCTTCCGGCAGTCCGGGCAGCGATCCAGATGGGTCGTGATCCGGTGCGCCTTGCGGTCGCCGACGGCGTCGCGCACCCAGCGGGCGAGCTGGCCGGAGACGACCCGGCAGGTGCGCCGCCGCACCTCGGGGAGGTGCTGGCCCAGGTACGCCTGCCGCAGTCCTTCCCGGGCGCGGTAGGCCAGCGCGGCGACGCCGTTGGGCGTCATCCCGAATTCTTCGGCGATCTTGGCCAGCGACTCGCCCTCGATCTCGGTTCGCCACAGCACCGCCCGCCACCGTTCCGGCAAGCTCGCGAACGCCCCCGCGGCGACGGTGCCGTGCATCCGGCTGTCCACCGGCTCGTCACTGCCTTCGCTCGGCAGAACGTCCGGCACCTCGGCGACCAGCGAGAGCACGGAGTCGCGCCGCCGCCAGCTGATCAGCGTGTTCCGGATGGTCGTGAGCAGATACGACCGGAATTCCTCGTCCGGGCCCTCTCCCGACCGCAGGATCCGCAGCACGCGGGTGAATCCTTCGGCGACGAGGTCGTCCCGCTCCGCCTCGCCCGACGCGATCGTGGCCGCCACCCGGCGGGCCGCGACCAGGTGCCGGTCATAGAGCCGGCCGTACGCGGCGTTGTCCCCGCCGCGCACCGCCCGGATCAAGACCGCGTCACTCGGGACGTCCACCGTCCCAGCGGTCGCCGGTGCCACCTCGGTCACCCCCAGCCTCGCTCGTGCGCTTGCACGTGCACAACGATCCGCGATCGTCGTACAACGGGAGCCCCCGCGCAAGGTCTCGGCCGTGGAAGTCCCGTTTCTTCCGCGGCGAGGGCCCCTGACCCGTGTCTTGTCAGGTGACCGAGCACTCCGGCGCGGTTTCCGCCGTGTCGTTGCCCGTCGTGACCGGGCGGGTAGAGACGCAGTGCGGTGACCACCGCGCACGTGTTCGTTGGCGCGACGTCGGCGGCCGTTGTCCGGCCTGTTGGCCGCTCAGCTCATCTCGGTGCTGGGCACGTCGATGTCGGCGTTGGCGATCCCCTGGCTGGTGCTCACCTCAACTCGGAGCCCGGCGAATCTACGTACTGGGCAACGCCGCCGCAGCCGTCGCGATATGCGCCATTCCGGCGCTTTACGCCGTCGACCTTGTCCCCTTGGGTGCGCTCGCCGGTTTGGTGGCCGCCGCCGGCGCGGTTCGGGGCCTCGCCGACTGCGCTGGGCAGGTCCTGGTGCCCGGCACTGCAGGTCTCGGGCGATACCCCTGGAACGCGCCGCCGGGCTGCACGGCAGCGTGAGCCAGACCGGCCTGTTCGTAGGCGCCCTGGCGGCCGGGGTCTTGGTCACTGTCCTCGGCGCACCGACGGTCGTGCTCGTCGACGGCATCAGCTTCGCGCTCGCCGCCGTACTCGTGGCCCTGTTCGTCCCCGTGGCCGCTCAGCTACAACAGGCGGAACGGCAACTGCTTTCTCGTCCGCGCCGCCACTGCGCGCGGGGTCTACGAAAGCCTGCCGAAGGCCGTCCGCGGCGCCACCTGCACCCGCTGAACGCGCGTGGCCGGAAGCGGCCGGCGGCGGCGAAGTCACGGCTACGGCGGGCGGTCCGCCCGCCGTTGCCGTGTCGTAGTTGCCGCTCAAGGAGCTGTGGTCACCGGCCCCCAGCGATCGACGACGGGCGCGACTGCCCGCTACAAGGGGAGCGTCGCCGCCGGGCGCTGAGCGCTACCAGAGCCGCCGACCACGTCAGCGTGCCCTGGCGGCATCGAGCCCAGCAGTCGATGGCGTAGGTGCTCTACGGAACAGGCCTCGCTCGGCGCGTACACACTGTCCGGGTATACCGAAGTCGAGGACGCGAGCGGAACTTGCGCTTCACCAACTCCGTCTGCAACAGGTTCGGCGGCACGGATCAGGGAATGGTGGCCGTCAGGAAGTGGATGGCGTTGTCGATCTCCAGGTCGATCAACCGCTGCGCCTCGATGGTGCGGTTGTCGAAGATCCCGGTGAGCTCGAGACTGACGATCCCGTGGATCCGCGTCCAGATCACGATGGCGGCGATCGCGGCGCGGGGTGCGGTGTCCGGCCTCTCCTGCGCCTGCGCCCATTGCCGCAGCTGCCCGTCGAGGGTGCGGTCACCGGTGGTGCTTTCGGCCGGTGCGGTGTCCTGGATGGCCACCAGCAGGTCGACGAGCAGGGCCATCGCCTGGTCCAGCGGAGTCTGTGCGGGTGTCTTCCCGGGCACGTCGTCAGTGCGCTCGGCGAAGAGCATTCCGTAGCGTCGTCGGTGGCTCAGTGCCCAGTCGCGGTAGGCGGCGATCAGGAGCCGTACTCGTGTGCGCGGTGCTCGCCGGGTGCCCTCGGCGGCCTGGCTCATCGCGGTGGCGAGCTGCTGGTAGGACAAGGTGACCAGGTGCGCGATCAGCGCGTCCCGTGAGGGGAAGTAGCGGTACACCGCCGGAGCGGACATCGCCATGCTGCGGGCCAGCGCGGCGATGGTCAGCGCGTGTACGCCCTCGGCGTCGATGATCGCGAACGAGGAGTCCTCGATCTCCTGGAACGTCTGGGCCCGGAGACGTTCACGCCGGTTCAGCGCCGGCGGCTGGTTGGTCATCATCGCATCGTAACGGACCGTATCTAGGTCGACGGGTAGTCCAATCTGTTATGGGTAGTCACGCTGTGGCGCCGTACCGGTGGCGCAGGCTGCCCAGCATCGCTTCGATCTCGGTCCGGTAGAGCAACGCGGTGTCGATCCCGGTGGCGGCCAGGTGCCCGCCCAGTTCGAGGCTGATCAGGCCGTGCAGCCGACTCCACCAGACCAGCCCGAAGTGCAGGATGCCGGCCGGGAGGGAGCGCTGGTCGCCGCCGTTCCAGCGCCGGATCTGCTGGTCCAGTGCGGCCGGGAGCGGCAAAGCGGGTGGCTCCCCGGCTTCGGCCACGACGCCCAGGAACACGTCCATGCACCGTTGCGCGGCTGACGCGATGCGGTCGGCGGCCTGATCGCGGGCCGAGCCGTAGGTCGTCTCATAGGCCAGGTGGTAGGCGTGAGGCTGGGCCAGCGCCCAGTCACGGTAGGCGTCGGCGACCGCGCCGACCCGCGCCGAAGCGCACCTCTCCCGGGCGGAGGCGGCTTCGAGGGCATCCGCGAGGGCCAGGTGGATATCGACCGCCAGGTCGGCCAGGAGTTCGTCGCGGCCGGCGAAGTAGCGGTACAGCGCCGGCGCGGACATCGCCATGCTGCGCGCGATCGCGTTGAGCGACACCGCCTCCGCGCCACCCTCGCGCAGCTGGTCCATGGCGGCGGCCTTGATCTCGGCCACCGTCTGGAGCCGGTATCGCTCGCGCCGGGTCGGCTCCTGCTCGGGCATCGTGCAGCACCTCGTCTCATGCTATGGGTTGACGCAGTATGACATAGCAATGCATAGTTACGACCATTAACAGAGCAACTGAGCGTCGCACTACCTTCAGGAGTCAGCCATGACCGAGACGAACATCCCCATCGAGGCCACCGTGACCACCACCGAAGTGGTGCTGCCGGGCAAGGTCGACCCGTCCGGGTTCCAGGTGCTCCAGCGCTCACTGCCGGCGCCCGCGGCCGGCCAGGCCCTGATGCGCGTCGAATCCACTGCGGTTTCCTTCGCCGAGAGCGCGATGCGCCGCGGCCGCTACTACGGCCAGCCGGAATTCCCGTTCGTGCCCGGGTACGACCTCGTCGGCGTCGTCGAGGCGGTCGGCCCGGACGTGGACCGCGCCCTGATCGGCAAGCGATTCGCTGCCCTGACCAAGACCGGCGCCTGGGCCACCGCCGTCCTGCTGCCCGCCGCCGACCTGGTGCCGGTCCCCGACGGCGTGAGCGCCGACGAGGCGGAGACACTGACGGTCAACGGGCTGACCGCCTACCAGATGCTGCACCACGTCGCGAAGGTGAAAGCCGGGCAGACCGTGCTCGTGCTGGGCGTCGGCGGAGGCGTCGGCACCCTGCTCGCCCAGCTCGCCCGCCACGCGGGAGCGCGGGTGATCGGCACGGCGAGCCCCCGTCACCACGAGGCCCTGCGTGAACTGGGTGTCGAGCCGGTCGACTACCGGGATCCCGACGTGTCCGCCCGGATCCGCGAACTCGTTCCCGACGGTGTGGACGCCGTGTTCGACCACCTCGGCGGGGCGAGCATCTCCCGCTCCTACCGATTGCTCAACAGCACCGGGACCCTCATCTGTTACAGCATCGCGAGCAAGCTCGACGACAGTACTCCCGTGGTGCTCAGCTTCCTGCACGTGCTGACGAAACTGACGTTCTGGAACTACTTGCCCACCCGCAAGCACGCGAGCTTCTTCGACGTGTGGGCGGGCGCGGGCAAGCCGGACTCGGCGAAGCGCGAGGCGTTCCGCATCCGGATCCGGATCCGCACCGATCTCACCCACGTCTTCGGGCTTCTGCGCGACGGGGTGCTCACCGCGAAGATCGCCGCCCGCTATCCGCTCACCGAAGTGGCGACGGCCATGGAACTCTCCGAGTCCTCCGGCCGGACCACCCTCGGCAAGATCGTCCTCGTGCCGTGAAAGAGCCCGTAGTCACGCGGCAGCGGACCAGAACGTCAGCGGCGCCGGCGGGGGTTGCCGTCACGCTCGTGCTCAGTGCGCTGGTGTACGCGATCAGCGAGACCGTCACCGCTCGCGCCTGGTCAACACCGGTCTACAGCTACAGCGCGAACTACATCAGCGACTTGGGAAACCCGCAATGTGCTCTGTACGACGGGCGGACAGTCTGTTCTCCGTTGCACGCACTGATGAACTGGGGGTTCGTCGCCCAGGGACTGCTGCTGGCCTGTGCCGTGCTGCTGGTCGGCCGGGTGGTTCGGGGCCGGACGCGAGCGGTGGTGCTCGGCATCGGCGCGGCGACCACCGCGGGCTTCGTGCTGACCGGAGCCACGCACAGTTCCCCCGATGCGGTGGCGCAGGGCACGTTGTGGCTGCACTACGCGGGCGCGACGATGGCGATCCTCGGCGGCAACGTGCTGGCGATCGTCCTCAGCCGTCAACGGCGCCAGCTGAGGATCCCCAGGGCCGTCGGCGTGGCGGGCGTCGTGCTGGGTGCCGCGGGCATCGTTGCCGCCTTGACGTGGTTGGCGACGTTCGGTGTGGTTCCACCAGGCATCCCGGAACGGACCGCCGTGTACGCCTTCGTGCTGTGGCAGCTCCTGGTCGGCGGGTTTCTCCTGCACGTCACCCAACCGTTTCGCGCCCTGCTCTCCCGGCCATCGCGTGCTGACAGCTGACCTTTCCCTTCACCCGCAAGGAATCCAGTACCATGAAGATCATCGTGTCCGGCGCGTCCGGTCTCATCGGCGGCCGGCTCGTCGCGCGCCTGCGAGCGCGCGGCGACGACGTGACGACGCTTTCCCGTTCCGCGAGCACCGTCCCGTCCGTGTCACAGTGGGATCCGCTTTCCGGACCCGCCCCGATCGAGGCGCTCGCCGGCCGGGACGCCGTCGTCCACCTGGCGGGCGAACCCCTCGGCCAGCGCCTGACCGACGAGGTCAAGGACCGTGTCCGGCGCTCGCGCGTGTCCGGCACCCGCAACCTGGTCGAAGGCCTGCGGGCCACTCCCGAATCGGAACGGCCCCGGGTCCTCGTCTCCAGCTCGGGCGTCGCCTACTACGGTCCGCGCGGCGATGAGGAGGTCACCGAGGAGGCGCCGGCGGGGGAGACGTTCCTCTCGAAGGTTTCCCTCGAGTGGGAGCGCGAAGCGGCCAAGGCGGCCGAGTTCGGTGTCCGCGTGGTGAGGATGCGCACCGGTGTCGTCCTCGACGCCTCGGGCGGGACCCTGAAGTCACTGCTCGCGACCTACCGCGCCGGTTTGGGTGGGCCGATCGCGGGAGGTGCGTTCGCTGTGCCGTGGATCCACCTCGACGACATCGTGGGGTTGTACATCAAGGCGATCGACGACGCGTCGTGGAGCGGCGCCTACAACGGCACGGCACCCGAACCGGTCACCCAGCGGGAGTTCTCGAAGGCGCTGGGACGGGCACTGCACCGGCCCGCCGTGGTGCCGATGCCCGGATTCGCGCTCAGGATGGCGCTCGGCGAGATGGCGGACATGGTGACCACGGGCCAGCGCGCCGTTCCCCGCCGGGCACTCGATGGCGGTTACGTCTACGCGTACCCGCAGTTGGACGCGGCGTTGACGGCGGCGTTGAACCCTCCGAAGGAAAAGTCATGACGACCGCCGCGCTTCAGACGTCATCGACCCCTTCTCGACAAGCGCACGAAGGCGGCGTTCGACCGCGAGCAGGCGGCGGTGCGGCACATCCCGTCGGTGCTGGCGATCGACGCGGTCGAGACCCGCTCGGACGGCAGCCAGGTGCTGCGGCGTGAGCAGTGCCCGCAGTCGCTGGCCGAGCTGGTCACCCGCGGCGGTCCGCTGTCCGCGGCGGACGCGGTCGTCCTGGGCCGGACGCTGGCGACGGCGCTGGCCGGCATGCACAAGGCGGGCGTCGTCCACGGCGGTGTGAGCCCGCACAACGTGCTGTTCCGCGCCTCGGGCGAGCCGGTCCTGGTCGACGGCGGCCTGGTGCTGCGGCACACGTTCCCCCGTGATCCGTTGCACGCCATCGAGTTCCGCGCGCCCGAGGCGGCGCGCACCGAGGTGTTCGACGAGGCGAACGACATGTACGGCCTGGGCGCGGTGGTGCACTTCGCGCTGACGGGCGGTTCGCCGCACCCGGGCAAGCTGGGGGAGCGGCAGGGCGAGCGGGTGCTGTGGGTGCTGCGCGAGCCGGTGCCGGCGATCCACCGCGAGGACGTCCCGGTGGCCGTTCGCGAGTCCGAGGCACAGCGCGACGCCGCCGGTGCCGGCGGGGCCGGGTTCGAGGGTGGCGTGGGCGAGGCTGGCGTTGATGTCCGGTTCGCGGATGTGGACGCCGTGGCGGCGGGCGTCGGCGACCGGAGACTGCGAGCTGTAGAGGCCCATCGGCATCCGCGGCACTGCCCGCCGACCGTGGTTTGGTTGATGTCGCACCGCGAAGGCCGGGTCGACCGTCTGCGCCTGTTCCTTTCGGCGAACTGACGACCACTGCCGTGCGGTGTGGCTCCGCGCAGCACGCGCGCAATCCGACCCACTCATTCCCTTTCGCCGCGCGGTTTGCGGGTCGGTGGCGATGGACGCGCGGTGCGGGCCGTCCGGCCGGGATCGGCGCTTCGCCGCCTGCGCGGCTTCAGCCGTTGCGCACGATTCGCCAGCGGGTGGCGGCCGCGCCGTTGTCGGGGCCTTGGACGGCGAACGCGCCGGTGGCCGTCGAGTTGTTCTCGATGGTCAGCAGCTTGCCGCTGTTGACGTTGCGGATCTTCGCCGTCCCGTCGCCCTGGTCGAGGACGGTCCAGCGGTGGTCGGCCGTGCCGTTGTCCGACCACTGCAGGACGCGGGCGTTGTCCGCCGTCGACATGTCCAGGACGCCGAGCACCTTGCCGCTGTTGGCGTTGCGGAACCGGACGGTTGTCCCGTCCGTGATGACGTCCCAGTTGTGGTCCGCTGTGCCGCTGTCCGACCACTGCAGCGCGCGGCCGCCGTCCGCGGTGGACATGTTCTCGATGCCCAGCACCAGCCCGCTGCCCACGTTGACCAGCCGGCTCGTCGTCCCGCCGGAGCCGCCCCCGGTGTTCCAGTAGACCGTGTAGTTGAAGCCCTGCGCGTCGTGGAACGGCACCAGGTTGACCGACGAGCCGTTGGCCTTCGCGCTGAAAGCGAGCGCGGTGGTGCTCGTCCGCGTGACCGAGTTCGGGTCGAGGGACGGCAACGCGCCGAGCGTGCTGCTGCCGTAGTTGCCGGCGAGGACCACCGGGCCGTAGGTCACCGCGGCGACGTTCGCGTTGTCGTCGGCCGCCTTCAGGACGACCTTCATGGGCAGCCGGACGGTGACCGTGTCCCCCGAGGCCCACGACCGCGACAACGTCGCGTAACTGCCGGGCGTGGCGGTCACGTTCTGCGCGACGCCGTTGACGGAGATGGTCGCTCCGGTGGCCCAGGCCGGAATGCGGATGCGCATGGCCCAGGTGCCACTCACGCTCCCGCCGACCGTCAGCGTGGTGATGTCACTGGCCGGGTACGACGTCGTCTGCGTGACGGTGATGCCGCGCTGGGTCCAGGTGAGCACCGAAGGCAGGAACAGGTTCACGATCAACGTCGTGTCGCTGTAGAAGTAGATCGAGTCCGCCAGCTTCGTCTGGGTTTCCAGCCCGCTGCCCTGGCAGCACCAGAACGAGTTGTAGTCGGTGCTCCACGTGCCGCCGCCCCACGCCGGGCCGAGACCGCGCCGGCCGCCCGGGTTGAGGGAGCTGAAGTAGGTGACGTGGCCGTGGCTGTCGGCCGGGTTCTGCTGGCCGATCATCTGGTTGAGCAGTGCCCGCTCGTAGTAGTCGGCCAGGTCGGCGCGATCCGGGTAGAGCGCGATCAGTTCCCGGGTCAGCTTGAGCATGTTGTAGGTGTTGCAGCTCTCGCACGTGTCCTGGTTGAGGTACCCGGCGATGGCGTTGGGCGCGCGGAAGTGCTCGGCCTGGCTGTTGCCGCCGATGGCGTAGGTGTGCGCGCCGACGGTGATGTTCCACGCGTTGGTGGCGATGTCGCGGTAGCGCGTGGTGCCCGTGGCCTTGTACTCCCGCGCCGCGCCGATCCACTTGGGAATCTGGGTGTTGGCGTGCAGGCCGCTGAGCTGATCCCGGTTCGCCGCCAGCGGGTCGAACACGGCGGCGTGGTCGAACCGCTGCGCGACGGTCAGCCATCGTGCGTCGCCGGTGTACTGGTAGAGGTCGGTCAGCACCGCGTTCATGCCGCCGAACTCGGTGCCCAGCACGGATTGCTGCTGCGCGTAGCTGAGCCGGCCGGTACGCCGGTCGACCCACGCCGCCAGGCTCAGCAGCACGTCACGGGCTTGGGTGCTGTCGACGTACCGCCAGACGTCGAGCAGGCCCGCCATCGTCTTGTGGATGCAGTAGTACGGCACGTTGCCGTTCGACAGGCGCCCGGCCTCGAGGTTGTCGAAGTCCGACTCGGGGAAGCCGGACAGGTACCCGGCGGTGAACCCGGCGGCGCCGTTGTTGGCCTGGCACTTGGCCAGTTCGGCGACCATGGAGGTGGCCTTGTCCCGGCACGTCGTGTCCCCGGTGACCGCCCACAGCTGCGCCCACGCCGTGAGGAAATGCCCCTGCACGTGGCCGCGGAACGGGAAGTTCGGCGCGTCCCAGCCCCCGTTGGTGGCGGCGCCGCCGGTGGAGAGCCGGTGGTTGGCCCGGAAGTTGTAGAGCAGCCGGCCGACATCGACGAACCGCAGGTAGTTCTGCGTCCGGTTCTGGTTGTCCAGCCACCGGCTCGCGGTCAGCCGCACCTGACCGAGCTCGAACGGGAACGCGGACACCCCGGCCTCCGATCGGACCGGACCGGTGGCGGCGCCGGCGGCGGCGGGAGCCCACCCGAAGGCGGAGCCGGCCGCGGAAACGAGGGCGCCGGCGCCGGCGGCTTGCAGCAACCGCCGCCGGGTGAAGGATGAGGTCACCGGGTTCTCCGTTCGGCAGGCATGGGAACGGAGGCGGACGTTAGCGCTGACATTCGTGTCTGTCACACACTGCGCGGCCGCTCGTGCTCCTGCGGGCCGACGATTACCGGCTCGTTCGCTGTTCAGGCGCGGTGACCACGGCAGGACAGGTCCGCGGCGGCGGGTGAAACTTACCCGGGCCGAAGCAGGCGCTGCCCACCGCACGCCCGCCTCCGCTCCGGCGGGCGTGCACGGTCCGCGGGACCGGCTGTCGATCCAGCTCACCCCGTCGCTGCTTCGTGGTCGACGCCCGCCCGCCCGCCGCGCGTCGGCGCGGGTTCACCCGGTGCCGCGGGGCAGACGCCGGTTGCCCGTCGGTGAGCGTGCGGACGCTCCCGCCCAGCAGCAGACTGCCCGCCTTGTCGAGGACCGCAGTGGCCAGCGCTTCGGCGGAGCAGTCAGAAGATGTGAAGGTAGACGCTGAGTTGCTGGAGCGGGCACGGTGTGAGGATCGGCGGCATGCGCGCCCGGGCACGATAAGCAGGGTCGCGGGAGGCGCTACGAGTTCGTGCGAGGCCCCCAGGCCGGACGCCGTCGGGGCTGGTCCGCGTTCACAGGACCAGCCCACGTCGTCACGGCGGTGGGAGGACGTCCGCAACGTCGGCGACCTGCTTGAGGAACGCGTCGGATGGGCGGCCTTTGATCGGGTCGGTTTCGGCGATGACGACCAGCTTCCCGTCCAGCCGCGACCGGTAGTGCTTTCCGGTGAAACGAAAGCCGCCCGCTTCGAGAATCTCCGTTGCGAACGGAGCCACGCAGGAAGAACTGTTGAACCTGTCCGAACGACTGGACGGCGCACCGCAGATCGTTCTTGATCTCCTTTTGCCGGAACGGGAGCCGGCGGAAACTGCGAGCACCTTTCCTGCACCGGTTCGCGTACCCGGCCGGCGCGGTGCCGCTCCGGGGCCGATGACACCGCGGCCGGTACGCCGACTCTCGGGCGTGCACGTGCTCGGCTTGACGGATTGCCGCCGTTGATCACACGACGGGAAGGTCTGCCGGTCAGCACCCGCGCTCGGTGACAAGCGTGGTAGCAGGCCGTTCGGCTGGCAGCAGGTGCTGTGGGACGGCCTCGGTGACCTCGATGAAACGGTAGCGCCAGGACCGTGACGCGCTGCCGTCGTGCCTCCCCGGCCGGCCGGGCGCTGAGCTACGGCCGCAGGACGAGCTTCCCGCCGGCGTGACCGCTCGCGCTCAGCTCCTGCGCCTTCGCGGCGTCCTCCAGCGGAAGGCTCTGCGCGACGCGCACCGTGAGCTTGCCGTCGGCTGTGAGGCGGGCGTACTCGCCGAGGCGGGAACCGAACGGGGCGCCGGGGCCGGAGAAGGTGACGCCCAGCTCGGCGGCCTTCGTATCGGCGATGGTGATGATCCGGTCGGTGCCGCCGCGCAGGTCGATCGACACCTCCAGGTCGCCTGCCCCCGCGGCGTCGTACACGGCGTCGATGCCCTGCGGTGCGGCCTCGCGGACCCGGTCGGCGAGGCCGGCGCCATAGGCGACCGGGATCGCGCCCAGCGAGCGCAGGTAGCCGTGGTTGCCGGGGGAGGCGGTGCCGATGACCGTGGCGCCGCGGGTGACCGCGAGCTGAACACCGACGGCGCCGGTCACACCCGCGGCTCCGTGCAGCAGGAGCGTGTCGCCTTCCCCGACGCCGAGGGCGTCGAGCACACGGACCGAGGTCTCGACGGCGACGGGCACTGCCGCGGCGAGGTCCCAGCCGAGGTCTGCGGGCTTCGGGCCGAAGTCGACGGCCAGCGCGTGCTCGGCGTACGCGCCGGTGACGGTCCAGCCCAGGACCTCGTCACCCACCGCGACGCCGGTCACGCCTTCGCCGACCTCGTCGACGACGCCGGCCGCCTCCAGGCCGGGGATCACCGGGAACGGCGGCGTCACCTGCGGCCGCCACCCGTTGCGGATCTTGGAGTCGAGCGGGTTGACCCCTGCCGCCACGACCTTCAGCCGCACCTGCCCGGGTCCGGCGTGCGGCTCGTCGACCTCCTGGAGGCGGAGGACTTCCGGGCCGCCGAACTCGGTGTAGGTGATCGCCTTCATGTCCTGCTCCAGTGCTCGTCGCTCTAGGTGGAAGATCAACTTGGCCGGGACCGGCGGCGGCCGCACCGGCACTTCGGCCAGTTCCGGCTCGGAGGCTCAGGAACCCGCCACGTTCGCGGGCGCGGTCCAGCCGGTGGATCGGATCCACGCGGCCAGGTCGAGGGTGGCCGGCTCGATCGCCCGCACCACCGCGAGGTCCGACGGGTGTTCCGCCGCCTTCGCGAACTGGCGGAACATCGCCCTGTCGAGGTCGCTGGGAAGCACGCTCAACGGGATGGCCTCGTACCGTGCCGGGAGCCCGGCGCGCGCGCCGAACGCCGCGGCGATCTGAGGGCCCGTCAGCTCGTCGCCGACGAGCTCGACGGCTCCGCCGGGTGCCTCCGCGGTGTCGAGCAGGAGCGCGGCGGCAACCCGGCCGACGTCCCTGAGCGAGATCATCTTCAGGGCGACGTCCTCCGGCAGCGGCAGCTTCACCACGATCTCGCCGTGCTCCAGGCTCGGTACCACTTCCTCCATGAAGGGGGTTGGGCGAACCATCGCGGCCCTGAGGCCGGACTTCCTCAGGTGCTCCTCGATCGAGTGCTTCGAGTCATGGTGTGGCACACCCCGCTCCCGGTCCGCGCCGAAGACCGAGTTGAACACGACACGCGGGACGCGTGCCTCGACCGCCGCGTCGACGAGCGCGGTGCCGACGCGGATCTCCGCCTCGACCTCTTCGAGGCTGTTCGCCTCCGGGGTCATGAAGGAGAACCCCTCGACCGCCGTCAGCGCGGCGGCCAACGACGCCGGGTCGTCGGTCCGGATGGCCGCCAGCTCGACGCCGCGGGCGGCCAGCGCCTGAGCCCGGTCGGACTGCGGGTTGCGGACCAGGGCTCGCACCGGGGCCTTGTGGGCCAGCAGCGCGTCGAGCACCGCCCCGCCCTGTCGCCCCGTCGCGCCGAAGACCGCGATCGTGCCGGTCGTCTGTGCGCTCATCGCTGCCACCCTTCACTCAGGGCGTGAGCGAAGTGAGCACGAGTCCGGTGTTGACCTCGGCGGTCGGGGGAGGACGACGCGGGCGCGGCGTCCTCGAGCTTGATCTGTTGTGCCATGTCTCCACGATGCGTCTGCGACCCCAGGCTTACCACCGGTATCGCGCCAGGTTCTCCCGATAACCCGCCAGTGTCGGGTAGCGTCGATCGCGTGTCCGACCCCAGCGGCGAGCCGAGCTTCTGCACCGACGATGCGCCGTTGTCGGCGCCGCTGGCCCATGGCTCCGAGGTGACCGCGCACTTCCACGACCACGGCCAGCTCCGCTACGCCGCGCGTGGGGCCCTGGTCACAGCCACCCAGGTGGGCACCTGGGTGGCGCCGGCCAGCCGGATCATGTGGGTGCCGCCCTTCGCGGTGCACAGCAGCAAGGCGTACGGCGAGACGGAGATCCGGGTGCTGTCGCTGCCCGTGACGCTGACCGGACAGCTGCCGGCCGAGCCGTCGGTCTTCGTGGCGAGCGCGTTGCTGCGCGAGGCCTATCTGGCGCTGATGAGCGAGGGCGAGCCGCTGGAGAGCCCCCGTGCGCGGCTGCTGATCGACGTCGTACTCGCCGAGCTCGCCCGCGCCGCACAGGAGCCGCTGCGCCTCCCGGAGCCGAGCGACCGGCGCCTCAAGGCGGTCACCGACCTGCTCCACGTGGACCCGGCAAGCCCGGCGACCCTGGCCGAGCTGGGCCGCCGCACCGGCGCCGGCGAACGCACCCTGAGCCGGCTGTTCGGCAGCGAGCTGTCGATGAGCTTCCACCAGTGGCGCACCCTGCTGCGCATCCAACGGGCGCTGGTCGAGCTCAGCGACGGCGCCTCGGTCACCGCCACGGCGATCCGGCTGGGCTGGTCGAACCCCAGCAGCTTCATCGACGCCTTCACCGAGCTGGTCGGTCAGACACCCGGGGGCTATCGCTCATCGGCTCGGTCCTCCGCAGCTCCCACGGGGGAGAGGTTGGCGGGGTAGCCGCAGTTCCTGGCACCAGCACCCGGCGGATCTCGGGCGGAGCGCCCTCGACGCGCAATGCGGTCAGCCGGTCCCGCGCGCTGTGCACGACGCGCGCTCGCCCCGCCAGGCTCGTTGACCTGCACGGACGTGCGTCCGGCGAACGAGCCGCTCGCCGAGGCCGCCACGAGGAGTTCGACGTCTTGGACGGGGGTGACGTGCAGGCGGGGCGTCTCCCCGTCCGGGGACCGGTGCGGCGGGCGGGAAGTCGCCGGCCGGGCGGATCGTCACGGTGACCAGCGGTGGCCACGAGATGGGGCGGCTGCACCTCGACGACCTCGCCTTCGCGAACCGGCGCTACCGCCGCTGGCGCGCCTACCCGCAGACGAAGCTTTCACGGTCGAACTCCAGCGGCGGCGGCCGCGGGAGCACTCGCGATCGCGGTGGCCGCGCACGCCGGTGCCGCGGCCACCGAATTCGGCCGCGACAGCGGGGGTCTCATGCGGGTGCTGTCCGCGCCACCCCTGCGGTGGGTGCCGGCGCCGCTCGTCAACACCGCGGCCGAGGGCGCGTTGCCCACCCTGCGGGCCGCGGTCGATCCCGAGGCGCGAGGTGGCCACCTGTACGGGCCCGCCGGAGTGCACGGCGTCAAGGGCCGGCCGGAACAGGTCGAGGTGTTCGCCGCGGCCCGCGACGAGGTGGCGGGCGCGACGCTGTGGGAGCGGTGCGAACAGCTCACCGGCGTGCGCTACCCGCTGCCGTGACCGGGAACTAGGACTCGCCGTCGAGGCGGTACTCCGCGTTCACCAGCTCGAGGAGCTCGGCCACCGAGGTGTCCGCGGACCGCCGGTCGAAGGTGATTTCCCCGTGCTGCAACAGGTTCACCCGGTCGCAGACGTCCATCACCTGCCCGTAGTTGTGGGCGATGAGGATGATCGCGATGTCGCCCCGCTGCTTCAGTTCCCGCAGCAGGCGCAGGATCACCGCGCTCTCCTTGGCCCCCATCGCGGCGAGCGGCTCGTCGAGCAGCAGCAGCTTCGCGTTCGAGTACACCGACCGGGCCACCGCGATTGCCTGCCGCTGGCCACCGGACAGCATGCCGACTTCGGCGGTCACCGACGGGATGTTGATGCCGATCGAATCCAGGGTCTCCCGGGCGCGGCGCTTCATCTCGCGGCGGCGCAGGAACGGCAGCGGACGGTGCGTCAGTTCGCGGTTCAGGTGCAGGTTCAGGTAGACGGGCAGGTCGTTGACCATCGCCAGGTCCTGGAACACCGTCTCGATGCCCAGGGACCTCGCGTGCACCACCGACTTCAGCGTGATCGGTTCGTCCTCGAACAGGATCCGCCCGCCGTCCGGCTGGTGGTAACCGGTGAGGATCTTGATCAGCGTCGACTTGCCGGCACCGTTGTCCCCGATGAGCCCGAGGATCTCGCCCCGCCGCACGCGCAGGGTGACGTCGGTGAGCGCGTCGACCGGGCCGAACCTCTTGCTGACGCCCTCGATCCGGATGACCTCGCCGGTCATGTCAGCTCCCGGGATCCGACGCGGTTGCGGGCGACGATCAGCGTCACGTTCAGCACCATGGCACCGAGGATGGCGGCGCCGAGCACCAGGTTGAACGCGTTCGCGCTGACGCCGGTGAGGTTGAACCCGTCGAACACGATGCCGAGCAGCAGCGCGCCGAGGAACGCGCCGACCGCCGTGCCGGACCCGCCGAGCAGCGCCGTGCCGCCGATCACGGCCGCCGCCACCGCGAAGAACATCGTGGTGAACCCGCCGTTCGTCGGGTCGTACGAGCCGACCCGGGTGCCCTGCAGGATGCCGGCGAGCCCGGCCAGGGTGCTGGTGACCGCGAAGTTGACCACCTTCACCCGGTTGACCGCGATGCCGGACTCCGCGGCACCGACCGGGTTCCCGCCGGTGGCCTGGGTGTGGATGCCGAACCGGGTCGCCGAGAGCACCACCTGCATGAGGACGACCACACCGACGGCCCACAGGAACTCGCTCCAGCGCGCCCCGCCGAACACCTCGACCACCCAGCCGTCCTTCGGCGCACCGACCGGGCGGGCGTTCGAGATGATGAGAACCAGGCCCTGCAACAGGAACGCCATGCCGAGGGTGGTGATGAACGAGGGGATCGTCAGCACCGTCCGGATCAGCCCGTTCACCACGCCGATCAGCGCGCTCACCACGATCGCGCCGAGCAGCGCGAGCCACAGCGGCCAGCCGTTGACGGAGAACAGCGTCAGCAGGAACGGGGAGAGGGTGAACACGAAGCCCGCGGACAGGTCGATCTCCCCGCAGATCAGCAGCATCACCTGCCCCGCGGCGATGATCGACCACGGCGCGACGTACTGCGCGATCGTCTGGTAGTTGTCCAGGGAGTTGAACGCGTCGCTGGTCGCCGTGAAGTAGATCCCCGCGGCGATCGTGACCAGCAGGATGCTCAGCTCCTTGACCCGCATCACACCGAGCAGCAATGACCTCACCGGTATCGCCCGCTACCGGCTCGGCACCGACGCCGGCGGCAGCGGGATCGAACCCGGCATGGCGATCACGTCCTTGTTGTCGCCGCCTTCGAACCTGCTGCGAGCCGTCGCGTACGGGCCGACGTTCTCCTTCGTGACGAACGTGAGGCCGGTGTCGGTGACCGGCGGCGCGACCAGCGTGCCGGACAGCCGGAACAGGTAGAGGTAGAGCACCGACAGGAACCCTTGCAGGTACGGGGACTGGTCGATGGTGAAGTCGAGCGCGCCGCTTTTCACCCCGGTGACCGTGTCGTCGAGCAGGTCGAACCCGCCGCCGCCGATCTTGCCGGACAGGCCGCGGTCGGCGATCAGCTTCGCGCACGCGGCGGTGCTGCCGGCGTCGACCGCGTAGATCCCTTTGACCCCGGTGTTCCCGGTGTACGCGGCGGTCATCGCGTTGAGCTCGCCCGCCTGCTCGGCGCCGGTGTTGACCGACCGGACGCGCACGCCCGGCGCGGCCTGCTTGAGCGCGTCCGTGATGCCGTCGAGCCGCGGCTGGACGTTGTTGCCGCCCGGCTGGGAGATGCCGACCAGGATGTCGCCGGAGGTGACCTTCTGCCCGATGCGCTGTCCCATCCGGAAACCGGACAGGTACAGGTCCTGGCCGACGTAGGTGAGCGGGTAGTTGCCGGCGGCGTCGGCGTTGTACGCGAGCACGGGAATGCCCTGGCCCAGTGCCCGCTTGGTGAGGTCGACGAACGCGTTGTCGTCGGTCAGCGCGACCGCGATCCCGTCGGCCTTGCCGGTGATCGCGGTCTCCATGGCGCTCGCCATCTGGGCGACGTTGCCGTTTTCGGAGCCGGTCCACTGTGGCTCGGGGACCCCGAGCAGGGCCGCGGCGTCGGCGAGCCCGGTCCGCGTCGGCACGAAGAACGAGTTCGTGGTGACGTGGTTGACGAACACGAACCGCCAGCCCGGCGTGCCCGGGAAGGGGCCGGCGTGACCGCCGTTCTGGGCTTCCTGGACGCCGGTGCACGCCGCGAGCAGCGTGCTCGCGGTGATCGTCGCGCCGCCCGCGCCCAGGTACCTGAGCGCGGTCCTCCGGGAAGTGGTGCCGGTTCCAGCTCTCATCGTGACCCCGCATTCATCGCAGCGGCAGTGCTTCGTACGACGGGTCTCTCGTGGTGCGGCATCAACGACGGTAGCAGACGTATGATGTCTCGACTAGGTTCTCGCGGATCTGACCCCGCTTCTGGACTTTTCGGCGGCAAAAGCGTAGCCATACGTATGTTGTCTCATCGTTCGCTTGGTGAGAGGTGGCGGACTTGCCCGAAGTGATCAGCGCGATCGAGGCGCTCGACGTCCGCTTTCCGACGTCGCTGGACCTGGACGGTTCGGACGCGATGAACCCGGAACCCGACTACTCCGCCGCGTACGTCACCATCCGCACGAGCGCGGGGGCGGAGGGGTACGGCCTCGCGTTCACCGTCGGGCGCGGCAACGACGTGCAGGTCGCCGCCGTCCGGGCGCTGGTGCCCCTGGTCGCGGGCATGCCGGTGGACGAGGTCCTCGCCGATCTCGGCGGCTTCTCGCGCCGGCTGACCGGCGACAGCCAGCTCCGGTGGCTGGGTCCTGACAAGGGCGCGATCCACATGGCGGCGGCCGCGATCGTCAACGCCGTGTGGGATCTGCGGGCCCGCAGGGAAGGCAAGCCGGTCTGGCGGCTGCTCGCCGAGCTGCCGCCGGCCGAGCTGGTCGACCTGGTCGACTTCCGGTACCTGAAGGAAGCGCTTACCCGCGACGAAGCGCTGGACATCCTCCGGCGCGCCGAACCGGGCCGGGCGGCTCGCCAGGCGGACCTGCTCGCGTCGGGCTATCCGGCCTACACCACGACTCCCGGCTGGCTCGGTTACTCGCCGGAGAAGCTGGCTGCGCTCGCATCGGCGGCGGTCGCGGACGGGTTCACCCAGATCAAGCTCAAGGTCGGGGCCGATCTCGACGAGGACGTCCGGCGGCTGCGGCTTGCGCGCGAGACCGTCGGCCCGGACGTGCGGATCGCGATCGACGCCAACCAGGCGTGGGGCGTCGAGCAGGCCATCGCGTGGATGCGGCCGCTGGCGGAGTTCGACCCGTACTGGATCGAAGAACCGACCTCGCCCGACGACGTGCTCGGCCACGCCGCGATCCGCCGTGCCGTGGCGCCGATCAAGGTCGCCACCGGCGAGCACACGCACAACGCGGTGATGTTCAAGCAGCTGCTGCAGGCGGAGGCGATCGACATCCTCCAGCTCGACGCGAGCCGGGTCGCCGGCGTCACCGAGAACATCGCGATCCTCTTGCTGGCCGCGAAGTTCGGCGTGCCGGTGTGCCCGCACGCCGGTGGGGTCGGGCTCTGCGAGATGGTGCAGCACCTGGCGATGTTCGACTTCGTCGCGGTGAGCGGGACCCGGGCCGACCGGGTCATCGAATACGTGGACCACCTGCACGAGCACTTCGTCGACCCGGCACGCGTCGAGCGGGGGAGGTACCTGGCGCCGTCCCGGCCGGGCCTCGGCGCCCGCCTGCACCCCGAGTCCCTGGCGCGCTACCGGTACCCCGACGGTCCGGTCTGGCGCGCGGGAGCGGTGGTGGTCGCGTGACCACCGGCCCGAGAGTCCTTCCGCAGCCTGTCAATGAGGAGAGGTCATGAAGATCCGCTACCTGTGCTCGGCCGCGCTCGTCGCGGCCGGCGTGCTCGCCGGTTGCAGCGGCGGGGGCACCACCGCGTCCGGCGGCACCGTCATCGGCGTCGACTACCCCCGCTCGGACACCGACTTCTGGAACGCCTACATCAAGTACGTGCCCCAGCTGGCCGGTCAGCTGGGACTGGAACTCAAGACCACGAACTCGCAGAACGACGTCGCCACCCTGACCGCCAACGTGCAGACGATGATCAGCCAGGGCGTCAAAGGTGTCGTCATGGCGCCGCAGGACACCGCGGCGATCATCCCGACGCTGCAGCAGCTGGCCGGGAAGAAGATCCCGGTCGTGTCCGTCGACACCCGCCCCGACCAGGGTGACGTCTACATGGTCGTGCGGGCGGACAACCGCGCCTACGGGGAGAAGGCGTGCCGGTTCCTCGGCACGAAGCTCGCCGGCCAGGGGAAGGTCGTGATGCTGCAGGGCGACCTCGCGTCGATCAACGGGCGGGACCGCACCGAGGCCTTCAACGACTGCATGAAGCAGAACTTCCCCGGCATCACGGTCTTCGGTGAGGCCACCAACTGGGACGCCGGCACCGCGGCCCAGAAACTCCAGACCAGGCTGACCGCGAACCCGGACATCAAGGGCGTCTACATGCAGTCCAGCTTCGCTCTCGCGGGGACGTTGCAGTTGCTGAAGCAACGGGGCCTGCTCGTGCCGGCCGCCGACCCGAAGCACGTGTTCATCGTGTCCAACGACGGGATTCCCGAGGAGCTCGAGAAGATCCGCGCCGGCGAGATGGACGCGACGGTCTCCCAGCCCGCGGACCTGTTCGCCAAGTACGCGCTGCAGTACGTCAAGGACGCCATCGCGGGCAAGAAGCCGGTGCCGGGCAAGACCGACCACGACAGCACCATCGTGGCCATCCGCGACGGCCTGACGGAGGACCAGCTGGCCGCGCCGCTGGTCACCGCGGACGGGGCCACCTTCGGCCCGGTCGCGAGCGTCAAGGTCGACGACAAGTCCCTGTGGGGCAACAGCAAGAGCTGACCGGCTTCGAAGTGGAGGTGGACATGGGTACCGTGCCGGTCGTCGAAGCGCGGCAGGTGGTCAAGCGCTACGGCGCCACCGTCGCGCTGGACCACGCCGACCTCACCGTCCTACCGGGACAGACGCACGCGCTCGTCGGCCGCAACGGTGCCGGGAAGTCGACGCTCGTCTCCGTCCTCACGGGCCTGGGTCAACCGGATTCCGGCTCGTTGAAGATGAACGGCGAGCCCGCGCCGGGACGGTCCGAGCGGGACGCCTGGCGGTCGCTGGTCGCCTGCGTGTACCAGCACTCGACGATCATCCCGGACCTGTCGGTGGCGGAGAACCTGTTCCTGAACCGGCAAGAGACCGTGCGCGGATTCGTCCGCTGGTCCGCGGTGCGTCGGGCGGCCACCCAGCTGCTCGAACGCTGGTCGGTCGACGTCGACGTCCGCCGGCCCGCGGGTGAGCTCGGGGTCGAGCAGCGGCAGTTCGTCGAGATCGCGCGGGCGTTGTCCTTCGGCGCGCGGTTCGTCATCCTCGACGAGCCGACCGCGCAGCTGGACGGCGGCGCCATCACCCGGCTGTTCGGGCACATCGCCGACCTGCAGCGCCAGGGCGTGACGTTCCTGTTCATCAGCCACCACCTGCAGGAGGTGTACGAGATCTGCGACACGGTCACGGTCTTCCGCGACGCCCGGCACGTCCTGACCGCGCCCGTCGCCGAGCTGCCGAAGGCCGCCCTCGTCGCGGCGATGACGGGGGAGAACGCCGTCGTGGCCCAAGAACGCGCGTCCTCGGCCCGGCTCGGGGTGCCGCCGGTGCTCCGGGTGCGCGGGCTGAGCCTCGCTCCCACGTACGAGGACGTCTCCTTCGACGTCGCGCCGGGGGAGATCGTCGGCCTGGCCGGGGCCGGCGGCAGTGGTAAGACCGAGGTCGCCGAAACGCTGACCGGGCTGCGAAAGGCCGGTTCGGGAACCATCCTCGTCGGGGAACACCGTCCTCGCCCCGGCGACGTCCCGGCGGCGCTCGCCGCCGGGATCGGCTTCGTCCCGGAAGACCGCCACCACCAGGGACTCGTGCCCGAGATGTCGGTCGCGGACAACACCACCCTGTCCGTCATGGACCGGCTCGGTCCCGGCGTCTTCGTCCGGGCCGGTCTTCGCGACCGGCTGGCCGGGGCGCTGATCGACCGGCTGGAGGTGAAGACGCCCGGGCCGGAACTGGCGGTGTCGGCGCTCTCCGGCGGCAACCAGCAGAAGGTCGTCATGGCCCGGGCCCTGGCCGGCGATCCCCGGGTGCTCGTGCTGATCACCCCGACCGCGGGGGTGGACGTGCGGTCGAAGGAGTTCCTGCTCGGCAAGGTGGCCGAGGCCGCCGCCGGGGGCACCGCGGTGCTGATCGCCTCGGACGAGCTGGACGACCTGCGCCTCTGCGACCGCGTGCTCGTGCTGGTCCGCGGGCGGCTCACCGCGGAAATCCCCGCCGGCCGGCCGGACCACGAGGTCGTGGCCGCCATGGAAGGAGTCGATCTCGATGCCGGATAGCCCTGTCGCCGTGCGTGCCGAGGCACGGACCGAACCCGCCGCCACCCGGCCGCCGCGGCGGATCGCGCTGGCCCGTGTGCGCGACTTCGCGCTGGTACCCGGGATCGTCGCGATCGCCGTGGTCGGCCAGCTGGTGAACCCCGTGTTCCTCCAGTACGACAACGTGATCAACATCCTGCAGACCATGTCGGAGATCGCCCTGCTCGTGCTGGCCCAGACGCTGGTCCTGGTCGTCGGCCGGATGGACCTGTCGCTGGAGTCCACGTTCGGCCTGGCTCCCGGCGTGGCGGCCTGGCTGACGATCGACGGCGGCCATTCGCTCGGCCTCCTGCCCGCGTGGACGGCGGTGCCGCTGGTGCTCGTGGTCGGAGTGCTGGTGGGTGCGCTCAACGCCCTGCTGATCGTCCGGTTCGGGCTGAGCGGGTTCGTGGTCACCCTCGGCATGCTGATCGTGCTGCGCGGCCTGCTGACCGGGATCTCCGGCGGCCAGACGTTCTTCGGCATGCCCGATGCGATGCTCTACCTCGGAACCACGTTGTGGGCCGGGATTCCGGCGTCCATCTGGATCTGCGTGCTGCTGTTCGCCGGCGGCGTCGTCCTGCTCGGCCACACCCGGTTCGGCCGCAGCCTCTACGCGATCGGCGGCAACGAAGACGCGGCGAAGGCGGCGGGCATCCGGACCGATCGGGTCGTGTGGATCGTCCTGATCGGGGCGAGTGTGCTGGCCGCGCTCGGCGGGCTGCTGCTCTCGGGCCGGCTCGCGTCCGTGGCCGCGGGGCAGGGCAACGGCTACATCTTCACCGTCTTCGCCGCGGCGGTGATCGGCGGGGTCAGCCTGAACGGCGGCCGAGGCACGCTTTTCGGGGCTTTCACCGGGATCCTGCTGCTGTACATGATCCAGAACGTGCTGACGCTGGCCGGGGTGCCCGCGCAGTGGATCGGGGCGCTCAACGGCACGATCATCCTGGTCGCGCTGGTGATGTCCCGGATCACCAGCGGCAAGCGGCAGAGCTGAGCCGCTACTGCTCGCCGAGGATCGGCAGCTCGGCCAGGTGGGCGCGCAGCCAGCGTTCGGACGTGTCCACGTGCATCAGCGCGGCCGCGGTGGCCACGGCGGGGTCGCGCCCGGCCAGGGCGTCGTAGATCGCCTTGTGCTGCGCCAGGGTCACGTGCGTGACGCCTCGGTCGACGGTGCCGCGCCAGATCCTCGCCCGCAGCGTGCGCGAGGAGATGCCGTCCAGCAGCGCGGTCAGGGTTTCGTTGCCCGACGCGGTGACCACCGCTCGGTGGAACGCGGCGTCGAGCACCGTCAGGCGCTCGACGTCCTCGACCGCCTCCTGCATCGCGTCGAGCAGTTCGGCGACGGTGCGGAGCTGGGCGTCGGTGATCCTGGTGGCGGCGACGCCGGTCGCGGCGGGCTCCAGGAGGCGGCGCACCTCGGTCAGCTCGAGCACGCTGCCTTCCATCAGCGACACCGCGTTGCCCAGGCCTTCCAGCAGCAGGCTGGGCGCGAGGCTGGTGACGTAGGTGCCGTCACCGCGCCGGACTTCGAGGACCCGGGCCAGCTCCAGTGCCTTCACGGCTTCCCGGGTGGGGCTGCGGGAGATGCCCAGTTCGGTGGCCAGTTCGTGCTCGGGCGGCAGCCGGGAGCCCGCGGGGAACCGCCCGGACCGGACGAACTCCCGGATCCGGTCGATCGCGTCGTCGGTCAGAGACCTCGCCATGGTGCTCCTCGGGCAGTGAACTGCCCGAGATCCTAACAGCCATATGATGAATGTCGCGAGAGTAGTGAGTTTTCGCCTGATTCGACGAGAACAAGGCGACTGGCTCGCTCACGGTTGCCGAGACATGTGATGTTCCATCAAGCCGGCGCTGTGGCGATCCACTCGCGGAGTGCCGCCGCCTTGTCCGGGTCCGCGTCCGGCACGGGCACGCCGTTGATCGTCGCGACCAGGGTCTGGTATCGGATCAGCAGCTTCACGCCGGCCGGCTCCGCAATCCCGGCGACTGGACCGTCCCGGTGAGCATCATCATTTCAGTTGGGCGTTGGGCTCGAAGAAGTTCCACCCGGCAGCACAAACTGCGATGGATGAAAGGGGGTCGCCCTGTGTCCGCCAAGGTCCGTAGTAGTTGGAGTAGTCGAAGCTGCCACTGGGAGTCAGGTACCGACAGCGGGCAACTGCTCGGAACTGCGTCCCCGAAGCTGACGCGTAGCAGTAGGCCGTCGTCCCGTTGTTGTACTTCAAGGCGCTGCAGTAGTTGGGAGCTGCGGATGCCGGCGACGCCAGGGGAAGGGACAACCCGGCAGTCGTGAGTGTCGCGGCGATCATGATCTTTGCGGTCCAGGATTTCATCGTTCCTGCCTTCTGGCGTAAGGACAGCTGCACGGCGTTCACTCCATCGGAAACAGGCTGGTTGAGTCGCCGGCCGGAACATCACACAGATGGACTAGTGCCCGATGGGCTCGGCGGCGACACTCCGCGTAAGGGCGGCGCGGCGACTCTTCGGAATTCTGCGGCGACCAACGATGTCCGCGTCGCCGCCGAGCGTCGACGTGCCGCCCAAATGACGACAAGTCGTAGGGTGTGTAGTCCAAGCTCAATGTGGTGAACGCGGTTCCCTCCGCACGCCTGGTCGAGTTGGGCGGCGATACCAGATCTGGCTCGGAACTCGGGTCTGCGCGTACCGTCCGTCACGACAATTCATCCCGTGTCGGTCTCCTGCCCCCGTGAACAGCAAGATTACGGGGACGAGCCAATCGGTCGGCAGCTTGCTTCCACCGCGCCCCTGCACCGCCTTCAGCATCGAGCGATCCGACCATCGGTTGCTCGTGTCGACCGAAGGAGGAAGGCCCACTCGTCCGGAGGTCCTGAAGACTCACTGGCGTAAGCGCATGCCGACGGCAGATGCCGGCTTCCGATCGCAGCTTTGAGGTGCTGGATGTAAATCGGGCCGAGCGGGCGAACCCAACCCGAGAGGAAGCCGGCGCCGTCGCTTCGCGCGATGTGACCTTCGGTCTCCACCCTGTTGATCAAGTCGGGCGCGATGGTCTGCCCCGTCCAAAGCTCCAACCATTGTCGGGCGATCGCCGGCCACGTGTTGAACTGGTCACCGAAGTAACTCGACCAGCGGGCTAGGTCCTCGAGGCTCTCTGTGGACGCTCGTCAACGGGCGTCATCTGGAGCAGGTGCTGGCCCGAGTACGTCGATCACTTCAACCGGCATCGACCTCATCGCTCGTTGGGCCGACGACCGCCCGACCAGGTGCTGGTTCCCGTGCGGATGGCTGGCGTCGGGCGGGTTCGTCGGCGTGATCGGCTCGGTGGACTGATCCACGAATATCAGCAGGTCGCATGATGTGACAAAGTTTTCGGCACCCACAGGATCGACTTCGCGGGGCCCTGCCCGCCGCGGCCGGCCCAGCCCAGCCGCCGTCCGACGGCCGGAAGACCAAGGAGACCACGCCCACCGCCGCGACAGCCGGAACCCCACCCCACCGATCAGCACCGACCAAGGCAGCCGGGCGGGACGGACCGACGTCAAGCGCGAATCATCGAGGCTGGGACGCCCTGATTCACGGCTGCCCTAATTTGGTCGCGGCTTGTACGGCGCGCCGGAGAAGAACGGGACGGGATTGGTAAGCCTGGGTTGCCAGTGGGGAGTACCGACGTCTGCCCCGTCCACTCCCAGTACGCCGAGTCGCTCCAGCCGCCGGATGGCGGTCCTTCGTGGATCGGTGTCCGCCGAGGCGACCCAGTCCCGCCATGTCGTCCACTTCTCGTGGTCGTAGGAGTGTCCTGAGTAGTCACCGGTGAACAAGATGGCGTCCCGTACCATCTCGCCCTGTTCAGTGCCGCTCAGGGCGGGATTGAGGAAGTAGGAGGTGTCCCACGCCAACCTGAGGTTTCCTCCTGCGGACGCATGCAACAAACCCGAGTGAAAGGCGACCACGTCGCCCGGCTCCGTTCCAATCGAATAGGAGGGTACGGGCCAATCGCGCCACCCTATCGGCAAGCCCTGCCGGTCCGGGTCCTGGCTCATGTGCTCCCAGAAGGCGGCCTTTGTCGGAATCAGGTGCGATCCGGGCATCACCTGGAGTTGACCCGATTCAGGAGAGCACGCATCCAGGTAAATCATGAACTTGACGCCCTGCACATCGGCGGCCATGTCGGCGTGCCACCTCGTGTTGGCGCGGTAGCACACCGCTGCGCTGTTGGTCGGGACGGTTGGCCCTCCCAACAGATAGTGCGATGCCTGCCAGAACCTGGGGTCGTCGGCCACGAGACTCGCGGCCAACGGAGTATCGGCGTTCATGGTGGGAATCACATAAGCGGGCACCGCGGCGACCTCGGCCTCGGTGCCGCCCTGCCAGACTTGATCGCCGTACCCGCCCGTCAGGGCCTCGACGGATTCGGCGCGAAGCTGCGCCGCCTCGGCCTCGGTCAGCAGCCCGCGGAGTACGACGAACCCGAAGGCCTTGAAATGCGACACGTACTTATGATCGATCATTGGGCTTCACCATGATCCCTTCGACGGAATTCCGGTACCTGGCACCGACCCCGCTTCATCAGATCGGGTCAGAGGTCGAGCAGTTTCATCTGTGCTGCGGAGTAGCGATCTCCCAGTACGTACTGGTCGAGGTCCTCGAGCTGGGCGAGGAGCTCCGCCGGAACGGTCAGCTGTGCGGCCTGGACGTTGTCGCGAAGATGCTTGAACTTCGTGGTACCGGAGATCGGGACGATGTCCCGATCTCGGCTCCACAGCCATGCCAACGCCAACTGGGCGGGCGTGCACCCCGCAGCCTCGGCGATCGAGCGGACGCGCTCGGACAGCTTGAGATTCATGCGCAGGTTGTCTTCGCTCCACCGTGGACTTTGACGGCGATAATCAGACGGGCGCAAGGCTGATGGTGTGGAGAACTGCCCCGTGAGAAGACCGGCGCCGAATGGACGATAGGCGGCGATTCCAATGTTCAACTGCCGGCACACGCCCAGCAGTTCCCGTTCGGCGAAGCGGGTAAGCAGAGAGTACTCGATCTGGACCACGCTGATGGGGTGGATGGCGTGCGCGGAGCGCACGGTCTGGCTATTGACCTCGGACAGACCGATGTGCCGGACGTCACCGCGCCGCACGAGTTCTGCCATCGCGCTCACCGTTTCCTCGATCGGAATGTCGGCGTTCCGCCGGTGCAGATAGTAGAGATCCAAATAATCCGTGCCCAAGCGCTGCAGAGAATCGTGGCAGGCCTGTCGCGCCCATTCGGCGCTGCTGTCGACGCGGATGGCGCCCTGCTGTCCGAAACGAAGCCCAAACTTGGTAGCCACGACGATATCGCTACGCCGTGTGATTGCGCGGCCGACGAGACGTTCGTTTTCGCCGAGCTGGGCACCGTAGACATCGGCGGTGTCCAGCATTGTGACACCTAGCTCGACCGCCCGAGCGACATACCGCCGGACGCTGCGCGCGCCGGCGATTCCTCGAGCGGCAAGGCCGGCACAGCCGAGCCCGAGAGCTGACGTGGACAGTCCTGACCCCAGGATGGTGGTCCTCAATTTCGCACCCGCTCAGGAGAGGTAGTCCGCGGCCTCGGAGCCTTCGCGAACCGTGTCGAGTGTGAAGCAGTGCAGCCCACCGCCGAAGAGGCGTCGATGCCGGTGCCGGAACGTGCCGACAGTGAAACCGTGCCTTTCAAGTGTGCGGACGAGTTCCGGGTTGGCCTCGTTGGCCAGAACCGTGTCCGGGCCGACCGACAGGACGTTGAGGTCGATGTACTTGGTGGTGAGTACGAGGTCGTCGTCGTCGTACGTCGGGAAGTTGTTCTCCTGAGGTTCAGGTGCATAAATGACATCCCATTTCTGCAACTCATCTGGGAGCGCGTTGAAAATTGCCGGGGTTCGCACCAGTAACAGGCCAGGCCGAAGTGGAAGAATCATGCTGTCGATGTGACTGTCGGCCAGTGCGTAGACCGGCAGGATCGTGAAGCGATCGGCCAGGTGACGACGGAGCCAATCGCCGGCCATGCGGTGGTTCGCTGTGGTCATATTGACCAGGATGTGTTTGCCCAGTCGCACGCACTGTGCGGCGTCGAACATCATCTCGAAACCAACGTCGAGCGGGCCTGGTTGGGGATCGCGCACCAGTTCGACCAGGCCACCCTTGACATAGGAGGGATCGAACGACGAGTCGGTCATCAACGGTCGAGGCATCACCGTCCAGCGCGCCCCCTCGTTGAAGTACTTGTGGAAGATCGGCTTGAGGAACTGGGTCTCGAAATATCGCGACCGCAGCATGGGGGGAGTTTCGATGATCTCGTCGCCGAGAACCAGGGTATTGTCGCGGACGTTGAGCGGAGGTACTACGGACGCCGTCCAGGCTGGTGTCCGGACCTCGATATTGTCGTCCACTGCCAGCGGACGGTGCACCGTGACACCCAACCCTGTCAACAGGTCTGCCATCCCCTCGACGTCTTCGTTGAGCTCTTCGACGTACTGCCTCTTGATGGGGAAGCGAGGGGGCGCTTCGGACTCGGCTTGCCCGGACAAGGGCGTCAGCCGGGGGTAGTACATGTGGTCGTAGAAGGACTTCTGATCGGCCAGCTGATCGTAGAAGAACATGTCGAAGGACAGGTCTCGCTCATGCATGGTGTAGTTCTGGGCAGAACCCAGGACAACTTCTTTGAGTGGGGACCATTCGTCAAAGCTATTGAGCTTCATATTTCTCCATTTGCATGCTGGTGACTGTGTCCGGAGGTTCGTCCCGTGTTTTCTCGATGATGGTTACCAACATCACGGCAGCGTTCACATATGCATTCTGGCCGCCGAACGATGTCGGTGTCAGCTGTGCTCTGCCGCCTCGCCCGGGGCGTCGACGGGGCGATCATCGCCGGTGAAATCGCGCAGTTCGCGGCTGAGCGCGGCGACGACTGCGGTCAGCACGAGCACGCAGCCGAGGATGATCAGTGCGTTCGCCCCGCCGATGGCCGCCGCGAGGAAGCCGCCGAGGGGTGGGCCAAGAGGTGCCAGCGACCGTTCGCACACGGTGAGCACGGCATCCATCCGGCCGAGCATTTCCTTGGGCACCAGTTGAACGAACACTGCGCCCATCACGACATTGAGCGCCGGTGTTGCCAGCGACAGACAGATCAGCGGGATCGTTGGCCACCAGGGTCCCAGCGGCAGCGCCATCGTGGCAAGGCAGGCGCCGAACGTCCCCAGGACTGCCAGCAGCAACTTCCCGGGCGGCAGGATGTTGCCGGTGCGGGGCGCTGCGATCGCGCCCACCAGCCCCCCGATCCCGATCCCGGCCAGCACGATCCCCGTGGCCACGTCACTGCCGCCGCGTTCCTGGACGAGCACGATGACCGGAAGCAGGAACGCGCCGCCGATCAGGTTGAGGATCAGCACCGCGCCGGTGATGTTGCGCAGACCGCGCTGCCGCCAGATCCAGGTGAACGCTTCGCCGAGTTCCGCTCGCATGCTCGGCTTCCTGGCTTCCTCGGCGGAGCTGGCGGAGGAAGGTTCGGATGTCAGAACCGGGCGCCGGGGTACTTTGGCAAGTACGGCACAGATTGTGGCGGCGAGGAACGTGACCGCGTCGACGAGGAAGGGTATCGTGCGCCCGAAACTGTACAGGAGCCCGCCCAAGGGCGGCCCGACGAGCCGGGCGGCGAGGCTGCGCGCCTCTTCCTGCGCGAATGCCTGGCGGAGCTGCGGCGGAGGCACCACGCTACCGATTGCGGTAGTCCGAACCGGCCCAACGAAGCAGCTGCAGATCCCGTCCACCACCGCGAGCGGAACGAACGCCCAGATCCATTTCTCGCCACCAAGGACCGCCACTGCCAGGACTGCGGCCGTGCCGGCCTGAACCGCCTGGCTGGTTACCAGCGTTCTGCGGCGGTCCCATCGATCCACCCACACGCCGGCGGGGATCTGTGCGAGGAGAGCCGCCGCACTACGTGTTCCGGCGACCACGGCTGCCAACACCGCGGACCCCGTCGTCGCCAACACCAGCAGTGGCGTGGCCAGGCGGGTCAGTTCCGTGCCCACCGAGGAGATCGCACTACCCGCCCACAGCAGCTGGAACGTGGTGTTGCGGCGCAACGGAACGAGCTGAGTCATTCGACCATTCCCATCGCTCATGGCTGTTGCAACCTGGGCAGTGGGCTCGGCGACGTCGCCGACGGCGCGTCCGATGCGAACTCGGCGATGATGGCTGCCGAGTCCCGCTTGCCCGACAACGTCAACGGGAGCTGGTCCACTACGCGATAGAGTCCAGGGACCATGTACGCAGGTGCCGTCTGTCGCAGGTCGTCGGCGACCCGTGCGACCACGTCGGTGGCCACCGGCTCGGCCGCCACGATCATGGCGGCCAAGGTTGTTCCCAAGTGGGTCTCCACCGCAACGACCGCTGCCTCGCGCACCAACGGGTTCATCTGGAGAATGGTCTCGACCTCCTGCAGTTCGATCCGATATCCACGTACTTTGACCTGCTGGTCGACTCGCCCCACATAGTCGAGCTCGCCATCGGGCAGCACCCTGACCAAGTCGCCGGTGTGGTAGCAGCGGGTGGGTTGGCCGCCGCCACCGACGGGCAGCTTCCGAAAGCGTTCGCGGGTCAGGTCCTCCCGGTTGAGGTAGCCGGTGATGACGCTCGGACCCGACAGCCACAACTCGCCGACCGTCCCCCGACCGGTCGGCCGTTGGCGTGCATCCAGTACGTGCACGCCAACATGTGGCAGGCCACCTCCGATCGGGGATGCCGCAGCACCCGCCAGGGTGCCCGCATCCAGCCGTTTGAAGGTCGAGTGCACCGTGTTCTCGGTGATCCCGTACATGTTGATCATCGAGGGAGCGGCGGGGCCGAGCCGCGCGACGAAGGCGTCGACGACATCCATGGAGACCTTCTCGCCGCCGAAGATCAGGTATCGAACGTCCGCCGGGCGATCATCGGTCGCCATCCACTCCTGCGCCAAGTAGCGGAAGACCGAGGGGACCTGATTGAGGATCGTTATCCGATTCTCCTTCAGGAAGCTGACGAACGTCCCAGGGGCGAGGATCGTCTTCCACGGCGCCAGTACGGCGGTCGCGCCCGTGGACAGTGCCCCCCAAAGCTCCCACACCGAGAAGTCGAAGCAGAACGAGTGGACCACCGCCCATCGGTCGTGCGGTGAGAAGTCGAACAGGTTCAGTGCACCGTCGAGCATGGCGAGGACGTTGCGGTGGGTCACCACGCACCCCTTGGGTGTTCCGGTGGAACCGCTGGTGTATATGACGTATGCTGCGCTGTCACCCGCCGGGCGGTCGAATCGGTCGACACAGGTCGGATCGTCGGCGGCGGCGTCCGCGTCGCAGTCAGTGAACCGATGGTCATGCAGTCCCACCGCTATCGCGGTGCGCCGTGCACCCACGATGTGGGTCATCTGGGCGTCTTCGGCGATGAAGTTCAACCGACGCCGGGGATAGCCCGGATCAAGGGGGACATACGCCGCGCCGCACTTCAGAATGGCCAGGAGAAGAACGATTGTGTCCATGTCTCGATCCGCCAGCAAGCCGACGAGTTCGCCTGGGCGCACCCCGGCACGAAGCAGGCGACGTGCCGCGGCGTCACTCGCCCGGTCCAGATCACTGTAGGTCGCCTGGTCGTCGCCGCTGACCACGGCGATCGAGGCGGGCGCCTCGACGGCACGGCGGCGCAGCAGGTCTGTCAGAGATTCCATACTCGCGATTTTGGTTCTTGGCTCGGAAGCGGCAAATCCGTCGGTGACCGTCGACGCATCGACTTCTGCGGTGCTCACAGGCGCGGAGAGGTATCAGTCTGCGCGGGGTGGGGGGACGCCTGCTGGACGGTTGCGTCACACGAGTTAAGGATGCACTCCACGACACCCCGCACACTCCTCCCATGGAATACGAAGTCATAGTCGAAATCTATGCCTTGGGCTTGTATGGCTTGGGCCAGTTGTACGACGAGCAGGGAATGCCCTCCGAGCAAGAAGAAATCATCGTCGCCGCGCACCGTGTCCACCCGTAACACCCGGGCAAACTCCTGTCCGACGAGCGTCTCCAATTGTTGGCGGTTGTACACCACGGTTACGTACCCCCTGTCGCTACGCAGCTACCGTGTGCCGACGACGAGCGCGCTGTCCGACTGTCTGTCGATCCACACTCGACGATCCGTCAAGCCCCAGCGATGTGTCTATCCGGGGAGTGTACCCGGAGTCTGCCCGAGGAGCATACCCGTGACCAGCAGGATTTCGGTCTGTTGATAGAAGGGCGAGCCAATCGCGCCCATGCTGGGACGTAAACGTCCGTGAAGGTTCCTGCAGGCGTGGACCGGCTGCGTTCTGGCCACCCTGGGTGACCACGGCCACCACGGGGAGCACTTTCTGTAGCCGCATAGCGCCAATGGGCCGCGCATTCCGGCCGGAGCGTCGTTCGGAAAATCATCGTGATGGACTATTGACTGTGCGGGAACGCAACTACTCTGCGAGTGATCCTCTTGACATGCAAAGTTGACTGCTATACCGTCAAAAATGCTCCTTAAGCAGTAATATGAACGGTGAGGGAGGAGGTGGACCATGCGGTCGATTCGTTTTATCGCTCGTGCTGCGGGGTTTGGTCGTCTTATGCGCAAGAACCCCACTGGTCGTTTCCACTACCACTACAGTTAGGCCACTCTTGCTTTCGGCTGACGAAGTGCGACGCCTGAGTGTGCTTCGTTTTTGATTAACTGCACGACGGGATGGCAGGTCGTCAGCGAAGTCCTGCGTGGTCGGCGACAGGGTGGCGGGTGCCCAGGGAATTCGTTCGGGGGTCATCTCGACAGTACAGCCGTGAAAGATGTTTCGCGGTCGGTGGGGGATGGCCGGGCAGCGATCCGGCGGCGGTGTGTCCTGCGTCGATGGTTCGCAGTGGCCGTGACGACAGACCGGGCCCCGCCACTTCTTCAGGTGCGCGCGGTATCGCGCTCGACCTCCATGGGTTGCCGGCAAGGGGCAGATGTCGTTGCGGTGCGCGTAGTGCGACCGGTCCACGCAGTGAACCAATGCCACCAATCACAGGGCTACCGGTGACACCGACGCGGGCCCACCAGGGTGGCCATCACCCGCAGCTCATGGCCTTGCCGGAGTCGACCGGCCGTGTCGCCGGTGGACCCCGGGGCGAATCGAACTCGGCCACCACGGGCCGTAGCCACCTCGATGACAAGCCTTCGACTCGCCACTCCGTGACCACGGTGGATTGCTCCAGCAAAAGATCATTCCACCGGGTGGCCACAGCCATGCACGAAATCGGGTGGTACTTCGCGACTGTCGACCAGGCTCGGACGGCCCGCGTCGGAGCCTCTCGTACGCCGTCCCACCTGCCGTCGAGCAGCTTGTTTCTCCAGCGTCGAGCAGCCTGTTTCCGGCTCGCCGCGCGATTTCGGGGCATCCGTTACGCTCGCCGAAGCCACCCTCACCCGGGTCACGACCCGCATGGCGGCGCCGAACTACGCCGTCGTTGCCGGTGCCGTGGCGCCCACCGGCCAGGCCGACCGTCGGTGCTACGCCGGCAGACACCGCCGCCACGGCGGCTGCGTCCGGGTCATCGGGCGGTGAGCTCGACGCGATGGAGGGGACGGACGGCGAGTGAACTCATTCGCCTTCCCGCAGCCTGTACCGCTGCAGCTTGTTCGTGGCGGTCCGCGGTAGCTTCTTGATGAAGTCGATGTGCCGCGGGTGCTTGTAGGCGGCGATGGAGCGCTTGACGTGGTCCTGCAGTTCCGTCGCCAGCTCCGCGCCAGGAAGGTGGCCGGTCCGGATGACAATGTAGGCGGCCACCACCTGGCCGAGCTCATCGTCGGGTTTACCGACCACCGCAGCCTCGGCGACTGCCGGATGAGTGAGCAGGACGGACTCGACCTCGACGGCGGAGATGTTGTGACCGGCGGAGATGATCATGTCGTCCGACCGGCCCTGGTACCAGAAGTATCCGCCGGCGTCCCGGACGTAGGTGTCGCCCGTGATGTTCCAGCCGTACTTGACGTACTCGGACTGACGGTCGCCATACAGGTAGCGGCAGCCGATCGGGCCGCGAACGGCGAGCCGACCCGGCGTCCCGTCGGGCACCTCTTGCCCGTTCTCGTCCACGACCTTGGCCAGCCAGCCGGGGACCACCCGTCCGGTTGCGCCGGGCCGGATGTCGTCGTCGGCGGCCGAGATGAAGATGTGCAGCAGTTCGGTTGCGCCCAACCCGTCGATGATGCGGAGACCGGTTGCTTCGTACCATGATTGCCAGGTCCGCACGGGTAGATGCTCACCAGCCGAGACGCATCGGCGCAGGGAGCTCAGATCCACGTCCGCGATGTGGTCGAGCAGTGCGCGGTAGGCCGATGGTGCCGTGAACAGTACCGAGATGCGGTGCTTGGGAATGGCCTCCAGCAGGCCGGCCGGCCCGGGGTAACTCGGGAAGACGGTGCGCGCTCCGGCCCGAAAGGGGAACAGTACCAGGCCGCCCAGGCCGTAGGTGAAACCTAGTGGTGGCGTGCCGGCGAACACATCGCTCGACCTCGGCGCCAGCACCTGGGTGCTGAAGGTGTCGCAGACGGCCAGCACGTCTCGGTGAAAGTGCATGCATCCTTTGGGCGAACCGGTCGTGCCCGAGGTGAATGCGATGAGGGCAACGTCGTCAGCCGCGGTCGGAACGCCGGCAAATCCGGGCTCCGCGCGGCGAGCCAAGCCACACAGGTTCTCTGGGTCGTCGTCGCCGAAGCAGGCGAGGGTCATTCCGGCGACACCGGCCGCGAGCACTTCGGACCTGCCCCCTGCGTCGCACAGGGCAAGGCCAGCCGAACTGAGCCCGGCGATCGTGGCCAGCTCCTTGCTCCGGAGGTCCGGCGCGACCGTCACGGCCACCCCGCCTGCCATCACGGTCGCGAACCAGCACGCGACCAGCCAAGGCGAGTTGGATCCGTAGAGTAGAACGCGATTTCCCGGAACCAATTCGTAGACCTCGGTCAGTACCCGGGCGAGCCGGTCGACGGTGTCGGCGAGCTCGCCATAGGTCCACGTCCCGGCATCGTCCACCATGCACACTTGCTCAGCCCCGAACCGCTCCACCGCTTCGGTCAGGAGGACGCTCGCACAATTGAGGACGTCCGGGTACGACGGCGAGGTGTCGAGTAGCTCCGGCCAAGTTTCCCGGGCCGGCAGGTGGTCTCGGGAGAACGAATCGACGTGAGCGGAGTGGCCATAGGCCATAGCTACCATCCTCAACGGGATACAGGAGGTGTGTGTGCGGCGAACTGCGATCTGGCCATCCAGCCCGATCCAAGCACGTGGGAAGCGGCCGTGAACCCCACGTTTCGGCGCGGACCTTCGATGATGTCCTACCCGTTCGGGATCGGCCTGTCCACCCGCACCCGCAGGCGACCCCATCCGGCCGAGCCGCCGCCCTCGGGCTTGTCACGCAACTTCATCGCGGGACCAGCCTCTCCTGCCGACAGCGAAGATCACTCACCGCATCGAGGTTACGAGAAGAGTCACTAGGTCGGACTAATGCGTAGAGGAGGGCCACTCTTGACACACAAAATTGTTCAGTCTAAAGTAAAAAGAGATATCAGTGCCAGGTTAAATGGGGGAATGGGTCATGCGGTCGATTCGTTTCATGGCTCCCATCATGGGGGGCGACCAGAGTCTGCGCTGGAATCTGGTGCCACTGTTTCCTGTCGATACTCCTAGGGCGAGCAGGCTTCGACTGGCAAGGGTCAGCGACTAGATGGTGCGCCTGCTTTCCCATCCTGACAACCTCTGGAAAGAGATGGTTAGGATCGAGAAAAAATGCTACGGCAAGATGGCATATCGCACCATCTCCGGCGAGATTGTCGTGTGTCATCCGGAACTTGCTCGCTCGGTGTTGGCCGAACGAGGGGAGTCGGTGGCGCGCACGCCGCCCTTCTGGCGTAGCGGTCTGGGGCCACTTCCTGACGAGGCTCGGAGGGCACTGAACCGGTGGGTGGTGCAGCGGCTCTACGAGCAGGATCCGGTGGAGTCTGCAGAGATCGCCCTGCGGCGTGTCCTTTCTGCCGACGGGGATCTGCATGCGACCTGCGTTCAGAGCCTGGTTGACGGTCTCAAGGTTCCCATGGGTTGCGGGGAAGATCCAGAACTCGAGCGTGTCGTACGCACCTTCTTTGAGAGCGTGTTCCTGCCGACGATCCTGGGCACCATCACGAAACGCCGGAACGAGCGACTGTTCGAGAACTGCTCGGTAGCAGCAGGAAAGTGTATAGCGAACTCCTGGCCCGAACTTTTTCCAGCGAATCTGGGCTTCGAAGACGAGCCGGACTTTCTGGCTAGAATCGGAGACCTGTACCTGCGCCGGACGGCGGCATTCGTGGCTTCCACGTCCATCGCCCTGGCCTGGCTGTTGACAGTGTTGTTCTCGCAGGACCAAGTATCTCTGCGCGGGCCGCTGCCGCGCTCGGAGCTTGACGAAGTCGACCCCCAGTGGATTGCGCTGGAGTGCCTACGGCTGTGGCCCCCTTCGTGGCGGCTCCGACGCAATGTGACGAGTGATCAGGCGATCGGGCCAATCTCCGCCTTGGCCGGCGATAATCTCCACGTACTCTTGTATGCGATTCAGCGTCACTCGGACTTCTGGGCTGACCCTCATTCGTTCAAGCCTGCTCGCTGGCAGGATACTTCTCCGCGAGAGCTGCTGGCCTTCGGGAGTGGGCCAGGATCCTGCGTCGGTGCGCGGTTCGCCACCGAATGGCTCACCGCCGCCGTGTCCATGCTGCGCAGGGAGCACCTGAAGGTCTCCCAAATCGGCCGCCGCCCGCATGTGACGACGAGCTTTTCTCCGCCCATATCCCATGTGAGCCGTGGCTAGTGGATCGGCATCCGTCGACAACAACGTCAAGTATGCGAAACGGAGACTACGGGACACCAGCCGGGTCGACGGCGTACCCCTGGCGCTGATCGATGAGCATTAAGGAAGGAATCCCCGAATGGTCGATCATTCCGACGCCCGATCGTCCCTCGCAGTGGAGATCCAGACCCAGCTTCGCCGCCATCCGACCGTGGCGCAGGCGGCGGTGACGGTCAAGTCCTCTTCCGGCAGCGGGCAGGCCTCCGAACTCAAGGCCTATGTGGTGCCGGTCGTAGAGCAAGGCGTCGATACCGAAGAATTGTACCGGTACCTGCGGGAGCGCCTGCAACCCGGACATGTCCCATCTCGGATACACGTCGTCGATCTGCTGCAGCGCGACGAATCAGGCCACATCGACTGGGAAGCGCTCGAGCGCCATGTGCAGTCGACGGCGCCGGTCGACGAAATACCCGACATCCGGACGGATGTCGAGGAGCGGTTGACCAGGATCTGGGAGTCACTCCTCCGTCGATCCAACGTGGGCCTCGACGAGAACTTCGTCCGGCTGGGGGGCGACTCGTTGCAGATGTTGCGGATGATCACCCTCGTTCGCGAGGAGTTCGGACAACGGCTGAAGGTTGAAGATGTGCTTCGGGAGCCAACGATCCGAAACGTCGGACAATTGCTGAAAGACGCCGCTGAGGCCACGCCCTGACATGACGAAACTCCTCATCGGAAACGACTTCATCGACGAGATCAGAAGCGACGACGCGTCCACCGGTTGGTGGGTACAGCGTATAGCGTGGTTCGCCGAGCACGGTGACGTGCTCGTGCTGGGCGAACCTCCCGACTGGGACTTCCTGCGGTATGTGGGGCGGATGCTTCGTGTCGAGCCGCGCTCGTGGACAATTGTCGTGGTACAGGACTACCTGCCGGGCACGGCAGAGGTCTCCGGCGAAACCCTGCTGCATCCAGACGTCGTCGCGGCGTTGCGGACCGCCGTCGAGCGGGCCGGGGTCGACCGGGTGGTGCCGGTGTGGCCCGATCCGGCGGTCGGCGTGCTGGCCGAGATTCTGGGTCTTGAACATGCACTGCCGGGCTATGGATTCATCAGGCAGTCCGGAGGCCGGTACGGCTCCAGCAAAGCTCTGTTTCGCGCCGCTGCCGCCGGCTGCGGAGTCCCGATCGCGCCCGGTGCGATCTGCACGACGCGCACCGACATGATCCGTGAAGCACGCCGGTTGTTGGAACAGTACGGCGTGGTCATGTTCAAACACGAGTTGATCCAGGCGGGCAGAGGAAATGAGATAGTCAGTCTGGGAAAGCGGATCCAGCCCATCGGAGCTCCGCGAGTCGTGGAGCTGTCCCACGATTCCGAGATCGACGCGTACGTCGCGCAAAGATGGGACTGGCTGAGCAGCGGAGGACGGGCCCGCTCGATTGTCGAGCGGTACTATCCGGGAAGTACCACTTTGATCGCCGAGTTCGAGTGTACCGATGAGGGCGTTCGATTCGACTGTGACGGAGAGCTGCTCCTGGCTCCGCTGATGGCCGGACAGGTACTGCCGGCGCAAGACCTCGAAGACTCCGTGCGTGCGGATCTGTTCGATGGGGCCGACCGTCTGGCGCATGCTCTGCAAGCGCTCGGCTATCGCGGAACGGTGTCGCCCGACGCCATTGTCAACGACCACCGCGAAGTCATCTTCACGGAATGGAATGCGCGCATCACGGGGTCGACGCACGTCCACGCCGGAATAGGTCGGAGAGTGGTGGGCGACGCCTTCGGCAAGGACAGGTTGGTCATGGAGAGACTCTGGCCATCTGGTTGGTCGGTGACCTCGTTCAGCGACGCCAGCCAGCGCCTGGAAGCCTCCGGGCTGGCGTATGACGACCGATCCAGGGAAGGTGTCGTTCTCAACACCGCGTTCGATGGGCGAGGCGGCCTGATCTATTCCGTGGTGGCCGAGGACGTCGACCGATCATACGATCTCGATCGGTCCCTCAAGAAGGTGTTCGGGAGATGAGCGTCGTGCCGCCGGCCGACAGCGCGTTCTACCGGCCGGCATCCCCGGCACAACGAGGCATGTGGCTCAGCTGGACGTTGAAGCCCGACAAGTCGATGTACGTCAACGTGTATGCTTATCTGCTGTCCGGACCGATCGACATCCGGGTGCTGGATGAAGCCTTTCGCGATCTGCTGCTGGAACACGAGGTGCTGCGCACCGGACTGCTCCAGGTTGAGGGTTCCGTCGTTCAGTACACCAAGGCGCCGACCGACGAATCCGCCTTGGACGTCGAGGACTGGAGCCGGCGACCGGTGACAGCGGCGGATATCGACACTTGGATCTCTGAACAGCGAAATACACCCTTCGACCTTTCGGACCCCCCACTCGTCCGCGCTGCCCTGCTGCGGCTCGACGCACAGCGTGCCGTACTGGCGGTTCGGCTGCATCATGCCGTGACGGACGGAGAAAGCCACAGAATGCTGTGCACAGAACTGACTCGCCTGTACCGGGACTGTGCAGCGGGCAGACGGAGTACTGCCGCCACCTACGCACTGCCGATGCGCCGAGTCGAACAAGAGCGACGCTGGCTGGGGTCAAAGGAGTACGTTGAGGCGCTGACTCATCGCCTCGCGGAACTGAGGCGGGCCGACATCATCGAGTTCCCGGCGCCGACGGATGAGAGTCCGCTCGTGGGCAGCTCCGTCATTTCCATTCCGCGCCGGCAGGTCGGCGCGCTTCTGGAGCACGCTCAAAGCATGGGCGTAACGCCCTTCAGCACACTGCTCACGGTAGTGTCCGGCGTGTTGTACCGGGTCTCCGGGAAGGACAAGTACATCGTCGGACTGGCGATGAGCACTCGCGACGAATCTGTCGAGAACCAATTCGGATATTTCGTCAATCTGGTTCCGGTAGCACTGTCCTTCGACGAGGACATGACAGCAGAGGATCTCTTGTTGTCGACGAGCGACAGCGTGATGTCGGGCATTATGGTGCGGTCGATCCCGTTCGAGGAACTCGTGGCGTCGCTGCCGGAGTTGCGGCCGGTCGGCCGACCGCCGATCGTGCAGGTCGTCTTCGGCGTCGACGACGCATCCGACCGGAACCATCGGATCTCGATCGAGGGTGTGAGCAGTGAGAACATTCCGGTCACCGGGTCCGCGTTGGAGTTCGACCTCGAGTGCGCATGCACACTCACTGCCGAGGAGTTGGTCGTCAGGCTCTACTGGTGCAACGCTCTGGGGGATTCCCACGTCGCGTCACTTCTCAACGAGATCGACCGAACTCTCCGGTGGCTCAACACGCACCTCGGCTCGCTCGTACGTGAATGGCCTGTCGAGTTGCGGTGGGAGAGGTAGCCGGTAGTGCGGGTCGAGCATCTCACCGACATCGAGCTCCAGGGCTGGCTGACACTGTTCTGGATGGGGCAGGACGGTCAGGATGTCGTGCTGCGGGAGGAATGGGACCTGGATGTACGGTCCAGTGCGTCGGACGTGCTCGACGGGGTAGCGAGACTATGCGCGCGCCACGAGATTCTACGCTCGAATTTCGGCATCGATTCCTCCGGTGATCCGGTGCGGATGGTGACGGACCCGATCGACTTCACGCCACCGGTCACCATCGTCGACAGCGGCTCGCCGGAGTTCGCCCCGGAAATCGGCGGCGCGGTATCGGACGGTCGCTACTTGTGGCAAATGGTGTTGGCCGTCGACGGCGGGGCCGTGTCGTCGGTGCGGTTGTATCTGCGACATATCCTGGCGGACGCGTTCGGAATGGCGGTGTGGCGCACGGATCTGAGCTCGGCGATCCTTGACCCGGAGTGGGATCCGCCGCTACCGGTGGTCGGTCGTCAGTTCACGTTGACGGGGGAGACCGGCCGGACCGGCAACGAGCAACGTACGGCCGGGTGGGCCCATGCGCCGCAGGCCGTGGTGCCCGTTGTCCGGTCAACGGTACCTCATTCCCACTACTGCGCCGCTACGGCGGTGCCGGGGCTGGGCACTGAACTCGAGGTCCTCGGAGATGACGCGGGTGTCGGTAGCACAGTCTGCGCGAAGTTCGCGGTAGCGTGGGCAATGTCGCAGTTGTCCGGCCAGTCGAATGTACTTCTGGCCAATGTGGTGTACACGGACAGCTTCGAAAGCAGGGAGATCGCCTGCCGGACCTTCAATGTTCGAGAATCGATCAGCATTCGAGCCGAGGACACGTTCCTGTCCGCACTGCGGGAAATGCGCCGAAATTCATTGGACGCCTACATGGCCTTGATGGAGTGTGGCTTCTCGTCCGACATCGATCGCGATGCGCTGATCCTGCAGCGGCGCGGAATCGGCGGTGCCGCTCCGACATATTTTGACTATATCCCACTGCAACAGATGGCGGCCGAGGTGACCGAAATTGTGGAGGGGCAGAAACAAGCTGTCAGCTCCATTGGCCAGAACATGGTCGACTGCCTGTCCCCGGTGTTCATCTTGGAGCAACTCAACGACAGTGATGTTCGAATGAATATCCTGGCGGACGACAAGGTGATTTCCCGTGATTTGGCGCTGGAATTGCCGTTCATTGTGTATCGGTTTGTGCGGCTGGCCAGGCGGCTGTCGATGCGGGTGGCGACCGCGCGGGAGTTGTTCCGCGACAGGGACCGGCTTCATGTAGGCAGCCGGCTCGTCGCGAACAGGTGGGTGCAGACCGATGTACTGCGGTCGTGCCTGGTGGATGCCCCGGGCGTCCTGGACGCCACCGTGACGGTGACGGAGGACAGGGTCCGTGCCGATATCGTTCTCGCCGACGGCGCAGCTGTATTCGATGTACACGAGTTCATCACGGCGCACGTCTTCGCGGACCGCAGGATTTGCGCACCGGATGTCTATCGATGGAGGACGGCGCAGTGTCAGGTTTCGGATGAATGGTTTCCCGGCAGCGGTGCGGTGCCGCGCCTGCCGTGCCGGACGAGGAACGAAGAGGTCCTAGTCGAGGTCATGGGCGAGCTGCACCAGGAGAAGGTCTCGAACCTGGCTCTCACGTATCTTGGTGCGGGAGGGCGCCTCCGAAGGGCGCCGGCAGTCGTGGAGCGATTGCGGCTGCGCGGGTTGGCTGGACTGCGTAGAGAACATTTCGAGACGACGTTCTCTCTGCGGATGCTCGGCACGCTACTGCGTCCGATCGATGTGGTAACCCCGTGCTCCTAATCTCGGGAGGTTGACGTGGTGAAGAGGATGCGCATCGCTGTTGTCGGGGGTGGTCCGGGTGGTCTCTTCTTCGCCGCTGTGGGGAAGAAGTTGGATCCGCACTGGCATATCGACCTGTGGGATCGCGGGCCCGTTGGGGGAAGGGACGGCTTCGGTGTTGTGTTGCCTGCTGGTCTTCTCGGTGACGTAGGCGGCACCGACGGGTCGTCGTTTTCGGCGCCTGAGGCACGAATGTCGTGTTGCTCGGACATCGATATCCGTGTCGACGACCGGCAGGTCACGTCGCATGGTCACAGCTTTGCGGCGATGGGTCGGCGACGGCTGTTGGACACTCTGCGGGAGCGTTGTGCAACGCTCGGGGTCACGCTGCATCTGAATCGGGACGCCGCGTCGATCGATTTTCTTTCCGAAAGGTACGATGTTGTGGTCGCCGCGGACGGTGCGAACTCGGCGGTCAGAAAGGCACGCGCGGACGCTTTCGGCACGCACCTGTCGTGGGGGTGCAACAAATACATCTGGCTGGGTACCGACCGCGAGTTCAGGGCGTTTCAATTCGCTTTCGTCCGTACTCCGCGCGGGATCGTGCACTTGCACGGATACCCGTACGGTGAATCCGCCTCGTCGATTATCGTGGAGATACCCAGGTCGCTGTGGAAAGACGTGGGCCTGCCCGATGCCGATTGGATCTCGGACACGTTCGGGGCGGTGCTGAGAGGCCATCGAATCGTTCTCGGAAACTCGCGATGGCTCGACTTCGCGACAGTTGCCAACCGTACGTGGCGGGACGGCAACATCGTACTGCTGGGGGATGCGGCGCACACCACGCACTATTCCGTCGGGTCCGGAACACATCTGGCGATGGCGGATGCACGCACTCTGGCGTACTGCCTGAAAGAGCACGGCGACATTTCGGCCGGTCTGGCCGACTACGAGACGCTGCGACGTCGGGTCGTCGCCAGTGCGCAGCAGGTGGCCCGGGCCAGCCAGGAATGGTTTGAGAACGTCGCTGACCACTGGGGTCAGGACATCGACGAGTTCGCTTTCGGCCTGTTGACCCGCGGCGTCCGTTGACTTGACGTGCATGTCCCAATGGTTGTGGTTGTCGGGCTGGTCGAGCCAGACGCGGTGCGGGCGGCTGGGGTACACGGTGAGGCCGAGTCGCTCCCGGCCTGGTCGGCCGAGCCGGGTCCAGGCGTGGATGGTGCGTTTGAGGTCGGTCAGCCGGAGGTCGCCGGGGCGTAGTTGGTCGGCCCAGGCCCTGTGGGGTTCCATAAGTCGGTTCGTGGATCTGACCTGCGGTGGCGGGCGCGTTCAATGGGCAGAGCATGATCGCCAGCCATGGCGCTGCGTTTGCTCTACCTGATCTTCCTCCGGCTGGTGAGCCTGCTGGTGTTGCTTGGGCGCTCGTCGGCGTCGAAGGACGTCGAGCTGCTCGTGTTACGCCACGAGGTGGCCGTGCTGCGCCGAGGCAACCCGAAACCTCGCCTGAACTGGGCTGACCGGGCTGTTCTCGCCGCGCTGGTTCGGCTGCTGCCCACCGGGCTGCGGGCACACCGGTTGGTCACCCCGGGCACGATCCTGCGCTGGCACCGGCGCCTCGTCGCCGGGAAGTGGCCCTACCCATACCGAGCCGGCCGTCCGCCCGTCGACGAGGCGCTCACCGAGCTGATCGAACGGATGGCCAGGGAGAATCACCACTGGGGATACAAGAGAATTCAGGGTGAGCTGGCCAAGCTTGGTCACCGGGTCGGTTCCTCGACGATCCGGCGGATCCTGAAGCGTGCGCGGATACCACCCGCTCCGGACCGGCAGAACAACACGACCTGGCGGCAGTTCTTGCGCACGCAGGCGGCGACGGCGCTGGCGTGCGACTTCTTCCACGTCGACTGCGCGTTCACCCTGAAGCGGATCTACGTGTTCTTCGTGCTGGAGGTCGGCAGCCGCTACGTCCACATCCTGGGAACGACCACGAATCCGGACGGCGCGTGGACTACGCAGCAGATCCGCAACCTGGTGATGGATCTCGGCGATCGAGTCGGCGAGTTCAGGTTTCTTGTCCGCGATCGGGCTGGTCAGTTCGCGGCCTCGTTCGACACTGTCCTGGCCGACGTCGCATGTTGATCGTGAGCGAGCGGCATCTGCGCGCCGCGCTTGCCGAGTACCTCCGGCACTACAACGGTCGACGGCCGCACCGGTCCCGCGAGCTTCGCCCACCCCGCCCGACCTACCCCATGGCGAACCTCGGCTCTCAGCGGATCAAGCGACAGCGACTCCTCGGAGGCCTGATTAGCGAGTACGAACGGGCCGCGTAAAGCTACTGGTCAGGGCAGGTGACTGCCTTTGGAACCCCACAGGATGTCCTGGAGGAGCGCTGGCTGCGGTCACTGGCGTCGCTGTATCCGGGGGAGCGGGCGAAGCTGGTGTCCTGGTTCCCGCACCTGCGGTCCGGGAGGGCCGTACCGGCGCTGGGTGTCGTCGCCGGATTATCGCCGACTGACGAGTAGAAGCCCTGCCCCTCCGGGGAGGGACAGGGCTTCTGACCTGCAGTTTCAGGTGGTGCGCGATACTGGGATTGAACCAGTGACCTCTTCCGTGTCAGGGAAGTGCGGCACATTGGTTGACCAGGTAAAACGTGCAACGCCGCAGGTAACAGGCTTCTGTTCCTCTTCGGAGGGGCGGGCTCGGTGCCGTTGCTTCCGGTTGCCGTCGCCGGGTGATCGCCAGATGAAGCCAGGTGGAGGCCACGGTTCTCAACTTCGAGGCCGTCACGACTGTATCCAGCCGCCGGGATTGGCCCCGGCGGGCGTTGCGGCCGGCGAGCTCGGTCTTGCGGGCGTCGACATCGTCCAACTCCACCGCGATGAGCCGCGGCAGGTTGCTCTCGTCGTCGTCGACGACGAGGTGCCCCACGCCGAGTCGAGGGAGTCCGGTGACGATGGATCCGACTCCGGCGAGCCCGACCACGGCGACCCGCATCCGCGCGAATGCTGGCTGACCTCGGTCGCCGAACAGGCGGGTCTGGCGGTCGTGCCGGGCGTCGCTGGCCGTGACCGGGGCTGGTGCGGGGGCGAGGCGGCGGAGGTTACCGCCGGGATGACGACCTCTGAGAGCGTGCGGGGGTGCCGTCGGTAAGCCACAGGTCACCTGCCCCGGGTCTGGGCTGGTTGGCAAAGACTCGCTAATCGCGTGTTGGCTTGTGGGAGTTGATACCCCCGGTGAGATTCCGGCGGCAATCACACCAATCGTCCTGCCCGACGGACTGCTGATCCGGGCCGACTTGCAGCTGGTGATGGAGCGTCGGCCGCGGGGGAGTGCGCGGTGAGCGCGGTGGGCAGCTTGGAGTTTTCGGCGGGGTGCCACCCATGCGGTCGGGCCCTTGAGCGGTGGGTTTGCGTTGAGACGTTGGTCGTTGAGGGCAGTTTCTGGCTCGAGGGTCAGGGTGGGCGGCCATGATGACCGTCCCTGCCCGCGGCTCGCTGTCCGATTCGGCGGTCGTCGTCCGAGCTGTATTGGTGATCATGGGGACGGTGGTTGGGCTGACGTTCCTGTTCGGCTTTGGCAACGTCCTCAGCCTCGCACTCCGTTTGGGTGTGCCGGCCTGGGTGGCGCCGCTCGTCGCGCCTGCGGTCGACCTCTCGATCCTCGGGCTTCTGCTGGGTATCAGGCATCTGGCCCTCACCGGCACGTTGCCTGATGTGCTACGTCCGGCTCGCCGGCTGTTGATCTTTGCGAGCGCAGTCACGCTGGCGCTGAACGTGGCGGAACCACTCGTGGCGGGGGAGTACGGCAAGGCGGCGTTCGATGCCGTTGGTCCGCTGCTGCTGATCGGTTGGGCGGAGGTCGGTGCCGGCTTGCTGCAAGCGATCGGTGCAGCGAGTCAGTCGCAAAGCCCTGATGTTGTCGTTGGCGTAGTCAAGGTGGCTGGGCAAGTACAGGAGAAGTTGGACAACTCGGCGAGTGCTCAGTTTGACGCTACGGGGCAGGTCGACGGTCGTCCGGTGATGGCCGTGCGCCCGCTGGAGGCGCTCTTGGACCGCGCTCGGCAAGAAGATGTGGCACATCGCGCGACTTACCAGAGGCCGATATCTGCCGACACGCTGCGGGTTCGCCTGCGGATCGGTGCCGGGCGAGCGCGCCGGCTCGTCAGGATCGTCCGTGCGGAGTGCGAGGTGGACACGTCTGCGGCCGGCTGAGGATCGCCGAGGCTCGACTGAACGGGTTCAAATACCGGTGGAATTTGAACCCGCTGGTTAATAGAACGCGTTTTGGGGTGTCGGGTGATGCCGAGTGATGTCGGACAAGACCTTTTCGGCTGGTCACTGGACATCACTTGTGTCGAACTATACCGCGTTCTGTCGTCGTGTACGAGACCTCTCGGGCACTTCTCGGGCACGTGCGTGCCGGAATCTGCCGAGCTGTTCGTGCAGGTCGATCGTGGTTCGTGGTGCGGACGGCGGGGCAAGGTGATTGCTGTGTTGAGCCCGAGCGAGGGCCGTGATCCGGTGCTCTCGGCGGTCACGCTGATCGTGGGAATCATCGTGGCGCTGACCTTCCTGTTCGGTTTCGGGAACGTGCTCACGTTGGCCCTTCGGCTGGGAGTGCCGGTCTGGGTGGCGCCGCTGGTTGCGCCTGCAGTGGATCTGTCGGTGGTCGGGCTGCTGCTCGCCATTCGGTCCCTGTCGTTGCGAGGCGCTCCTGTTGAGGTGATCCGGCCAGCGCGGCGGTTGTTGTTGGCGTCGAGGTGGGTCCGCTGTTGCTGATCGGCTGGGCTGAGGTGGGGCCGGTCCTGCTGCAGGCGCTGGCTGCCGTATCTGCCACTGGGCAACCGCCTGGCGTTGCCCAGACAGCCGACTCATACAGCGCTGCGGCGGAGCGGAGAGAAGGTGTGAACGTGGATGCTGAGTTGCTGGAGCGGGCGCGGTGTGAGGATCGGCGGCATCGTGAGCTGTATCAGCGTCCGGTCTCCGCGGAGAGTCTCCGGAAGGCGCTGGGGGTAGGGGCAGAGCGGTCGCGCACCTTGGTGAAGCTTGTACGTGCAGGGCGCAGCATCTCCGCGTAGGGCACCTTCAGGACGCGGCGCTCGGACCGCAACACTGACCCCTGTTCGCAAGTTGATCGAGTTGGGGGACTGCGCGACCAGGTCGTCGACTTCGCCTGCTGTGACCGTACTCGGGCCCAGCTTCAGGTACGGCTGTTCGCATTGTCGGTCAGTAAATGGCCTGGTAGGTTCTGCCCGCCGGATAAAGTCGGCCGGATGGCTCAGCAGTCGGGGAAGGCCAGCAGGTGTTGTGGCTTCCCGGTGAGCAAGGCGAGTCACCCTTGGTGAAGGTGTTGGCAACAGAGTGGAATCGGTTATTCCACAGGGGAGCTGGCGATCCGGTACCAGTAGCCGTTCGGCGTAGCGGACGGCATCGAGGTAACGAGCATCTCGCACGAGATACGGACGTGCTGACCGCAACTTCTGGGGCCCGGTGTTTGCCTGCGTGTCAGCGCGAGTCGGCGAACCGTTCTGGTTGCCCTCGATCTCGTCGTGGCCTTGAGGGTTCGTCGGTGCGGACGGCGGCGGGAGACAGAAGCCGAAACCGGATCGGTCCAGAGGATGTGCTCGTCGCCGGACCGGGCGTGCCGCTCCGGGTGCCGTCGGCGCACGGTCGTTGCACCGCAGGTACGGGAACGGCCGTGACTGGTGTCGAAGGTGGGGTGGCATGTCGGACGGGTCGGTTCGGAACGCGTAGCGTCGGGGAACTCGCCGACCGGTTCCGAAGGTGGAGTCGGCGTGTCATCTCAATAATCGGGATGCTGGCTTGGCTGCCTGTCCCATTGTTGAGAAACTGCCTGGTCATCCAGAGGCAGCGCTCGCTGCGGACGCCGAGCGAGGATCGCAACCGGCTCAAGCGGGACGACGAGCGTACGGTGGACATCCTCGTCTGCTGTCACCGGGCGATGAAGCCGGACGGCAAGCTCCTGTTACTCGAACGGGTGGTTATCGGCGAGCCGGATCTGGCGTTTGCCCTGTCGGATCTAATAATGCTGGTCGGCACCGACGGCCGTGAGCGCACCGACGCTGGGTTCTGTGCCCTGCTCAGCCGGGTTGGCCTATGCGTTAACGCGTTCACGCCGGTGCTGCACGGCCTGCACGTGATCGAATCCGTGCTTGCACAGGAGGCTTGACCCGGCCGTCGCCGGGTGATTCAGTAGCGCCGTGACGGCGCTGGTGGACATGCTCGACGAGGCTGCCGAGGGATTCGGCGGCCTCGTCCGCACAGTGGCGCCGGGCCAGTGGCGGTTACCTACGCCGTGCCCGGACTTCACCGCCTTGGCGGTTGTCGAGCACGTGGTGGAAAGCTTGACCCAATACGCCGATTTGGTGAACATCAACCGCTTTGACCCTGACGTGACAGTTAAACTCGCAGACACTGACGTGTTCGCCGCGTACCGTGCGGCGGCCGTGCGAACGATCAGTGTGTGGTCACGGGACGGCGTGATCGCGGCCGAGCACCCGATGCCGTGGGGGCTGATGCCCGGCCGTGACCTGTTCGGCTATTTAGTGCTGGAACACGTGGTACACGGCTGGGACCTGGCCACTACTACCAGACAGCACATCCCTTTCAGTTACGAGCTGGTCCGGGCAGTGGACGCCATAGCCCGTGACCATAGCGAGCAGGTCCTGCGTCAGCCGTACATGTTTGCTGCGCAGGTGCAGGTGCCCGGCGACGCGCCCTTGTTGGACCGCTTGATCGGCTTCCTCGGCCGTAAGACCTCGGCGGTGGACTGACCTCCTCCGGAGGGAGTAGACCACCCTCCGTTTCTCCTCCGCGCGGTCGCCGTTTGGCCGACCAGCGGGCGATGCCGGATGAACCTGCGACTGAGAGGCTCTTCCCAGTTCGGTGGTGCGCGCAGCGCCCTGGCAGGAAGGGGATCTGCAGTGGCAGCGACCGACAGCGGCAGTACCGCGGCGGACGAGGTCGGGGACCTGCTCCGCGCGGTGGGGACGACGGTGCTGGCGCGGGACGGGGCAACGTCCTTCGGCGAACTCGGTGTGGACTCACTGGCCCGTTTGGAGATCTCCAAACGGGTGCAGGACCGCTACGGCAGCGACATCGAGGAACTGCTGACCGATAACACGACGCCGGTCGCACTGGGGGAGATCATCGGTGGTCTGACTGCACGGCGACGGCCGGCCCGCACTGAGAACCACGTGGAGATCGCTGCCCCGATCGGCTATGTGTGGGCCGCGGTCAACGATGTGCGCCAGTGGCCCGAGCTCTTCACTGAGTACGCCGCGGTGGAGATACTGGCCGAGGGCGAGAGCTGGGTGACCTTCCGGCTGACCCTGCACCCCGACTCGGACGGAGTCAGCTGGTCCTGGGTGTCGCGCCGCCGCTGGAATCGGAACGACTGGACGGTTCGGGCGTGGCGAATCGAGCGCGGCAACTTCGAGTTCATGCGGTTGCGCTGGACGTTCGAGCCGCTGGCTGAGGACCGCACACGGATGACGTGGGCGCAGGAGTTTCGGGTGAAGCCCACCGCCCCGCTAGGCGACGCCGAGATGGCCCGCCGGATCGATACGAATTCCGTGGCCCAGATGAATTTTATCGCCCGCCAGCTTGAACAGCGCAGGCACGGCCGACGCACGTGGGACGACACGCCTTCCGTGCGCGGGCGCGGTGGTGACATGCGGACACTGATCGGACCAGCGGCTTGCGGATCGGCGTACGGCATCAGCGGATTCGTCGAGCTAGCGCCCGGCGAGCGGATCGCCGAGCACCTGCACCCCTACTCCGAGGAGCACCTGCTCGTGGTGTCCGGGCAGGGCGAGATCGACGTGGACGACACGACGATCGCTTTGGGAACCCGGCAGGGGCTGCTGGTACCACGCAACCGGCGGCACCGGCTGCGTAACACCGGTGACGAACCGCTGGTGGCGGTGTTCGCGCTGAGCCCGCTTGCGCCGCGACCGGAACTCGGACACGTGGACACCGAGGCCGGAGCACAATGATGACGCGTCGCACCGCCGTGACCGGCATCGGCGTGATCGCGCCAGGCGGCCCGACCCGAGAGGCCTTCTGGCAGCGTGTGCTGGCTGGCCGCCCGGCGATCCGCACGATCACCGCGTTCGACCCGTCGCGCTTTCGGTCCCGGATTGCAGCGGAGTGCGACGACGTGCCCGAGCTGCACGAGGACCGATACATTGCGTTGGCCTTGGCTGCCGCGGACGAAGCGGTCGCAGACGCCGCGATCGAACTGTCCGGACTGGATCCATTCACCATCGGGGTAAGCATGGGCACGGCCGTCGGCGCATCGCTTCGGCTGGAGGAACAGTACGCACTGGCCAGCGGCAACGGGCGGACTTGGACAATGAACGGCTCACGCGTGGCAGGCGACCTGTATCCGGCACTGGTGCCGTCCAGCCTTGCCGCCGAGCTGGCGATCCGTCTGCACGCCTGCGGACCGGTCATGACAGTGTCCACAGGCTGCACGTCCGGCATCGACTCTATCGGCTTAGCCCACGAGCTGATCTTGGACGGCGAAGCGGACTTCGTGGTCGCCGGCGCGTCCGACGCGCCGATCACGCCGATCACTGCAGCCTCGTTCGACGCCATCCGCGCCACCAGCCCGCTCAACGACGACCCGGCGAGAGCCTCGCGGCCGTTCGACGCCACCCGGGAGGGGTTCGTGCTCGGCGAAGGCGCGGCTGTGCTGGTGCTGGAGGAACTGTCGGCGGCACGGCGGCGGGGTGCACGTATCTACTGCGAGTTGGCCGGTTACGCCGGTCGCGCCAATTCGTTCCACATGACCGGCCTCAAACCGGATGGATCCGAGATGGCCGCGGCAATCCGAGCCGCCCTCCAGCTCGCCGGCCTACGCCCAGAGCAGATCGACTACATCAGCGCGCACGGCTCCGGCACAAGACAGAACGACCGGCATGAGACCGCCGCTTTCAAGCTGGCCCTTGGTGACCACGCCCGCCGCACGCCGATCAGCTCGATCAAAGCTGTGGTGGGGCATTCGCTCGGTGCCATCGGGGCCCTTGAGATGGCCGCCTGTGGGCTGGCGATTCGCGACAGCATAGTGCCGCCTACCGCAAACCTGCGGACGCCGTCGCCCGAATGCGACCTCGACTACGTGCCGCTTGTCGCGCGACGGCACCCTGTCCGGCACGCGCTGTCGGTCGGCAGCGGATTCGGCGGCTTCCAGGCGGCGATGGTGCTCTCCGAGCTTTCCGGCGGTGACTGGTGAATCCGAACCCGATCGTGATTACCGGCCTGGGCGTCGTTGCGCCGAACGGCATTGGTACCCAGCAGCAGTGGAAGGCCACGCTGGCCAAGCAGAGTGGCATCGCGCCGCTGTCGGTCGATGTGCGAGGTACGTCCGGGCTGCGGGTCGGCGGCCAGGTGTCCGGGTTCGACGCCGACCAGTTTGTTCCAGCCCCGCAACGGGTACAGACCGACCGGTGGACCTGGTTCTGCTTAGCCGCCACCGAACTCTGTTTCGCCGATGCTGACCTCGACCTCAACCTCGTCGATCCCTGTTGCCTGTCGGTGGTCACGCCGAGTTCCACTGGCGGCAACGTCTTCGGTCAGCGGGAGTTGCAGTCGCTCTGGTCGAAGGGGCCACGGGCTGTCTCCGCCTACCAGTCCATCGCCTGGTTCTACGCCGCCAGCGCCGGGCAACTGTCCATTCGACATGGTTTGAAAGGCCGCTGCGCCGTGACCGTCGCCGACGGCGCCGGCGGTCTGGCCGCCGCCGGCGCAGCCCTACGGATGCTGCGCACCGACCCGGGCCAACGGATACTCGTCGCCGGCGGCGAGGCGCCGTTCTCGCCGTACTCTATGGTTTGCCACCAACAGCGGGCCGATCTGAGCAGATCGGAGGACTACGAGCCCTTCCGCACACCCGCGACCGGTGGTGTGCTCGGTGAGGGCGGCGCAGCCCTGCTCCTCGAAACTCTGGAGTCGGCGACTGCGCGGCGTGCGCCCGGTCACTACGCCGAGTTGGCCGCTGTGACCAGTACCCACGATGCCTACGACCAGAGCCTAGCGCCGCCCAACCCTGATGCTCTCGCCGTGGCGATCAGCCGCGCTCTGACTCGAGCCGACGTCATGCCCGATGAGGTCGATGTAATCTTCGTCGATGGCAACGGCGCCGCGGACTGGGACGCCCTGGAGATCGCAGCCCTGCGGACTTGCTTCGGCCATCGCTTCGTCGAGATCCCCGTCGCGGTACCCAAAACCATGACCGGCCGTCTCAACTCCGCTGGCGCCCTGATGGACCTGTGCTGGGCCGCGCAGGCCCTGGCCCATGACATCGCACCCCCGACCCTGGGCGACACCGCTGGCCCGCTGGCAGTGGTGGCCGAGCCGTGCTTCGCAGCGGGGTTGAACACCGCACTGGTCATTGCACGGGGTGCTGGCGGTTTCAACGCAGCGGCCGTGCTCAAGTCGGTTGGGTGCCGAGCATGATCACAGCGGGCGGCACAGCGACGATCATCGACCTCAGCATGCCGGTGACGAACCTCCCGTTCGACCCGGGCGTGGTCCGGATTGAGCCGTGGACGCATGCCGAGGGCCCGCGCCGGATCGGGCGGAAGGCGGCCTTCGGCCGGCACTTGCCCTTCGCTACACGGGTGCGCCGTGCGGTCGGCTATGTAACGGGCCGTCGGCGTATCGACGAGCGCAGCTTCCCGGACGGGCTGTTCCTGGGCAATGAGTTCCTGACGCTGTCGGTGCACGCCGGCACTCACATGGATGCACCGTTCCACTACGGACCGGACTGTGAGGGCAGCGCTGCCAAGCGAATCCACGAGATCCCACTGGAATGGTGTGTCGGTCCTGGCGTGCTGCTGACACTCACTCAACGCAAGGCCGGTGAGTCGATCACCGTCGATGACCTCGCCGGCGAACTGGCCCGCATCGGCCACGAGCTCCGGCCCGGGGAGATCGTGCTTTTGCACACCGGATCGGACCGGCTGTGGCCGACGCCCGCCTACTTCGGCGGACACCCAGGCATGACCGTACCTGCCCTGGAGTTTCTGCTGGACCGCGGAATCAAGGTGATCGGCACCGACACCGCCGGGTTCGATCTGCCGGCCGGGGTGATGATCGAACGCTACTACCGCACCGGCGACCGGGCGCATCTGTGGCCGTGCCACTTGTTCGGCCGCCGACGCGAATACCTGCAGATTGAACGGATGGGAGGGCTCGACCAATTGTCGCGGCCCACTGGCTTCACCGTGTGCTGCCTGCCGATCAATGTTCGAGACGCCGGAGCAGGTTGGGCGCGGCCGGTCGCCCTCGTGTCCGCTGACGCCAGTGAGGGATGACATGCGTGTCCTATTGATCGCCACCAACCGGGAGGCCCGCCCGTCCTACGCGGTGCCTGCGGGAGTGGCCTACCTGCAGGATGCCCTGCTCGAAGCGGGTCACGAGCCGCGGATCCTGGACCTGTGTTTCGAGCCGGACGAGCGGCTCGGGCCTCTGGTCGCCGACACCGTGCGGGAGTTCGCCCCGGCACTGATCGGGGTGTCTATCCGCAACGTGGACAACGAGACCTACTTGCGGTACCGGGGCAATCTCGGTGACGTCCAGATGGTGATCGCGGCTTGCCGGGACAACTCGGCCGCCCCGGTGGTGCTCGGCGGCTCGGCATTTTCACTGATGCCGACGGAAATCATGAAGGTGCTGGACATCGACCTCGGCGTGGTCGGCGAGGGCGAGCCTGCGATCGTGGCGCTGGCCGACGCCATCGGCAAGGGCGAGCCGATCGACAGCGCGCCAGGCCTGATCCGGCTGATCGACAACGAGTTGGTTGCCGCCGAGCCGGCGCGCGTCGCCGACCCGGCCAGCATCCGGGCCCCCCGTACGTTCATGCCTGATCCGCGCTACTTCAGCACAAAGGTTGTCGGACCACAGCCGACGTACGGCATCCAGACCAAGCGCGGCTGCACCTTCCGCTGCTCCTACTGCCCGGTCCCGGCGATCGAGGGCAAACGCTTCCGACTGCGCTCGCCGCGCGAGATCGTGGACGAGATGCGGCAGGTACGAGACCGGGCCGGGGTGCGGCGGTTCTTCATCACCGACAGCATCTTCAACCTTCCCCGGCGCCACGCTATCGCCGTGTGCCGCGAGCTGATCAACGCTGACCTCGGCGTGGGCTGGATGGCCTACACCAACCCGCTGCAGTACGACGACGAGCTGACCGACCTGTTCAAACAGGCCGGGTGCGAGACCTTGAACTTCGGTCTGGATGCCGGCTGCGACGAAATGCTCACCAGCCTGCAGAAGGATTTCAGCCGCGCGGACATCCTCAACGCCACAGCCTGCGCCGATCGATCCGGGCTCCGCATCGTGCATTCGCTGCTCCTGGGCGGCCCCGGCGAGACCGTGGAAACCGTCAGGTCCACTCTGGAAACTATGGCCCTGTGCCGGCCGCACGTGCTCACCATTGCCTTCGGTATCCGGCTCTACCCCCAGACCCCGCTGTGGCAGGCTCTGGGAACGCCGTCCGACCGCGTGGACATGCTCATGCCGCTGTTTTACGTCGACGAAGCGCTCGGCGGGGACGAGTGCACGCAGATCCTTCAGCTCATCAACACCTTCATCGCCGATCACCCGGAGGTGATGGTGCGGATGAACTTCGATCAGAACAAGCTCGCGACCGAGGTGGCAGCCAGTTCGCTGCGTGTCTCCACAACACAGAGGTGAGTCGATGACAGTAACTCGGAAACCCGCGCTGCCGTTCCCGGCGCGGGATCGCTACCCCATCATGTGCTATCCGATGCCGTGGGCCTCGCCGGATCATTCCACTGTCGCCGACCAGATGGGGCTGGACGCACCGTCCCCGGCCCGTGGCCTGAAGGCGATGTACATGCACATCCCGTTCTGCCAGTACTTGTGCGGGTTCTGCCCGTTCGTCAAGTACAAGCAGGACACTGAGCGCATCCGGCAGTATCTGATCAACCTCAAGCGCGAGATGGACAGCTACGCCGCCGCGCCGTACTTCGGTGGTGCCGCGTTCGGCTCGCTCTACATGGGCGGCGGCACCGCCAGCATTCTCGAACCGGAGCAGGTAGCCGACGTGGTCGGTCACGCGCGGCGCGTGTTCACCTTCGCCGACGATGCGGAGATCACACTCGAGTGCAGCCCGATCACCGTAACCGAGGACAAGCTCCGGCAGGTGGCAGCGGCCGGGGTGAACCGGGTCAGCTTCGGCGTGCAGACGTTCGACGACGAGATCGGCCGGGCCAGCGATGTCGCTCAGGACGGCGACACCTCGCGGCAGGTGATCGGCTGGGCGCGGTCGGCCGGCATCGAGCACGTCAGCATCGACCTGATCTACAACCTACCTGGCCAGACTGTTGCGCACGTTCGATCGGACATCGACAGCGCGCTGGCCGTCGGGGTCAAGCAGGTCACGATGTTCCCGCTGTCGGTGATGCCCCACACGAAGCTTTTCCGCGACGTCAACGAGCGCAAGGTAGCCCGTATCGGCGACCTCGACCACGAGCTGGAGCTGGCCCGTGCCGCCACCGACCATCTCGGCGAACTCGGCCTGGTGCAGACGTCCGTGCCGGACTTCTCGCTTCCCGAGGTCACCTACCGACACGCGCGTATCCATTTCGAGCAGTTCGAGGACCTACTGGGCCTGGGCGCCGGCGCAATGGGCACGGTCAACGATTACACCTACGTCAACGTGGCCGAGCTCAAACGCTATCGTGAGCTCACCGAGCAGGGTCTGCCGCCGATCAACGCAGGTCAGCAGACGCCCGAGTCGGAGAAGCCCCGCGCCACCATGGCGATGGGCCTGCGCATGCTCGAGGTTAAGCGCGCCACCTTCGTTGCCAGGCACGGCGCGCAGCCCGAGGACCTGTTCGGCCCGCTGCTGGCCGGGCTTGTCGACCGGGACCTGATCACCGTCGACGACGAGGGCGTGCGGCTCACGTCCACCGGCACTCTGTTCGGCTACGACGTGGCCAAGGCCTTTTACTCCGAGCAGATCAGAGCCGTCGGGCAGAAGCTCGCCGAATCGCTGGCCCGTAAACGAGACGTGATCGACCTGGAACTCAATGCCTCTGGAGGTGCCGCGTGAGCACGCCGACCATTCCCTACGCCAGCCGCGAACGGATTTGCGTATCGCACTACCCTCTGCCGGAGACCCCGCCGCAGCAGTCCAGCCTGGCCGCGTTGATGGAGCTTGACCAGCCGAACTCCCGGCCGGGTCAGAACGCGATGTACGTGCACATCCCGTTCTGCGACAAGATCTGCAACTTCTGCCCGTTCAACAAGCAGCTGATGGACGAAGCCAAGATGGACGCCTACCTGCTGAGGTTGAACGCCGAGGTTGCCCGCTACGCCGGGACCAGGCGGGTGTCATCGATGACGTTCGGGTCGCTGGCGATCGGTGGAGGCACGCCCAGCTGCATGACCGCCGGCCAGATGGCCGGATTCCTGGAACGTTGCCAAGACAAGCTGCGATTCGCAGACGACGCGGAGTTCAGCATCGAGGGAAACCCGTCCAACTTCACCTACGAGAAGCTGGTGGCTGCCCGCGCAGCCGGTTGCAACCGGATCAGCTTCGGCGTGCAAACGTTCAACGATTCGTTCGCGGCCACGCTGGAGATTCCGCAGGAGCCGGAGACATCGCGAGAGGCGACTCGACTGGCCCGCAAGGCAGGCTATGACAATGTAGGCATCGACCTCATCTACAACCTGCCGGGTCAGACCGTCGAGCAGTGGCGAGCCGACGTGCAGGAGGCCATCGACTGGCGCTACGACCACGTCACGCTGTTCTCCTTGATCATCCCGCCGTTCACGCGGCTGCACTCACTGATCGACACCAGCAAGCTCGCTCGCCCCGGCGACCACGAGCACGAGGTGACGCTGTACCGGTTGGCATCCCAGATGCTGCGCGATGCCGGCTACGAACAGTACTCAGTGTATGACTTCGCCCTTCCAGGAAAGATCAACAAGCACGCGGTGCTGTACTTCTCCGAGCAACGGGACTTGCTGGGCGTCGGCGCCGCCGCGTTCGGCTATCTGGGACGGTACATGTACGTCAACAAGGGTCCGTTGGCCGAGTACGAGGGCTGCGTGGACGACGGCGGATTGCCGGTGCTGATTGGCTCCAAGGCTGACCGCGGCGAGGAAATGTGCGGCCAGATGGCCAAAGGGTTGCGTCTGTTTAGCGTGGACCGACACATGTTCCGGGAGCTTTTTGACCGCGATGCCGTAGATGTGTTCGCAGATCAAGTCGCCCGACTGACCGCTCAGGGTCTGCTCACCGTTACCGATGACGCGATCGCACTCACGGAAGAGGGAGTTTTCTGGGGTAACAACGTCTGCCGCGAATTCTTCTCCGAGCGGTTCGCCCAGGTCGAGGCCATCCCGCGGGAGGTTCTCGCCCGTGGCCGGTTACTCAAAGAGGGACAGAAGATGCCCAAGCGGTTGGACCGCTGACATGGGTACGAAGAACGTACTAGGCATCTGCGGCTCGCCCAAAACCGGTGCTCCCAGCGCCAGCGAGTTCCTCTGTCGACAGGCGATGCGAGGCGCAGAGGAGGTCGGCGCCACCACTCGTGTTATCCGGCTGATCGATTACCCGATCGTCGATTGCGACGGGTGCGGTGACTGCATGAACCGGACGCCATGTCACCTGTTCAAGCGACCAGAAGACCGCTATATCCAGCTTTATAAGAACATCAAGTGGGCTGACGCGTTCGTGTTTGCTTCCCCGGTGTATGCGCTGGGCCTGCCGTTCACCTGGAAACAGTGGCTGGATCGGTGCGAACCGGCCAACGCAGACGAGCTTCAGTACCAGTACTACAACTACGAGGTGGCCGCGGATGTCAAAGGCTCCGCGTTCCAGGGCAAGGTGGCTGCGCAGATTGTGACCTCGGCCGGGATCGGGCAAGAGTGGGCGATGGCCAGCCTGATGCCATTGTGGACCAACGTGAAACTGTCGGTGATCGCCAGCGTTGGCCTCAGCTTGATCGAATTCGACGAGCAGCCCGGCATCCGCACCAAGCCGTGGGGTCAAGGCGTGGAGAACGCAGAGTACGCCATCGAGATCAGCCGGCAGATCGGTCGCCGAGTGGCCAACGCGATCGGCTTCTCAACGTTCAACGTGAACGGCTCGTCACCTCGGCTGGGCGGCAGTGTCAACCGGGATATCAGCGACCATCTGACTCTGCTGACCGACCTGGACGATCGGCCAGCAGACATCTCCGACGGTCCCGGCGATCTCACCGTGCTTGTGGTCGCCGGACAGACGAAGAGCGAAGAAGCTCTGGAACGTGTTGGGCGCATCCGCAAGCTAGCTCCGGCGCTGGACGTTCGTCTGGTGGCGGCGGTAGACCAGTTGCCGCACTTCATCACCAGGGATTTCGTGAAGGGCAAGATCGCAGAGCAACGACATCCGTTCCCGGTGCTGATGGACTGGGAACGGCGGTTCGGCGGCGAGCTGGGTCTGTCCGCGAACGTGGAGCCACACCTGATCGTGGTTGACCGCCTGGGCCGGATGGTGCGGCAGATCTCCGGGACGCACACCACACGTGACGCCGTCACCGAAGTGCTGGCCGTGAGTAAGGATATCGCCGACCCAGGACCGGTTTCGGTACAGATCGGGATGGGAGAACCAAAATGACGGGAGAGGTGACCGCGTGCACCACCGTGCCCGCCCGGGCCACAGTGATCACGCTGCCAGACGGCGCGCAGCTCTTCGTCCGGGTGGACGAGGGTAACCCGGAGGCACCGCCGATGGTGTTCCTCCACGGAAACCGCGACAACCACACACATTTTGTGGAACTGGCAGCGCTGCTATCTGGGGAACGTCGTTGTGCCAGTGTTGATCTGCGCGGGCATGGGCTGTCTTCGAAGGAGGACGTACCGCTGTCCGCGCAACAGTGCTCCGACGATCTCGTGGCCGTACTGGACAAACTGAGTTGGCAGCGGGCTGTCCTGGTGGGGCACTCCTTGGGCTCGGTGGCCGCTATGCTGTTCGCGCTGGACCACCCCGACCGGGTCAGCTCGCTGGTGCTGATGGGGTCAGCTGCGCACTACGAGATGAAGTGGCAGCGGCCACCGGTGACTGAGGATACTTATCGGGAGGTGATCGCGCAGTCGAATGAGCGGGCCGGACCGTTTTTCTTCCTGCCGCAGTATCCCAAGGTGGCAGCGCGGGTAATCGCGAGCTGGTCGTGGGTGCCCTTTTCCGTGCACCGCAACCTCATCAAACTACGTCACCCGGATCTGCGGGAGCGCATCGCCGGCATCACCGCCCGCACCCTGGTGATCGCTGGCGATCAGGACCGGAGCACACCGGTGAGCGGCGCTGAACTGTTGGTGGAACGCATCCCCGACGCACAACTGCTCGTGATCTCAGACGCTGGTCATTTCATGTTCTTGGAACACCCCGTTGAGGTTGCATTGTCGATCAGAGACTGGCTCTCCTCCACCATCGAGTGAGTAACGCGCTACGCGGGCGCCTCGATCCAGTAGTGAAGGCTTCCGTGCGAAAGGAGAGAGCATGGCCGAGCGAACTGCTGGCGAGGCGAGGCCGGACAGCGTGTGGCAGTCGCCGCACCGCAACACCCTCATCGTGCTCACTGGCTGTGTGGTGCTGGTCTGGGCAGTGATGATGTCGGTCTTCCCGGCGTTGCCGCACATCGCCGCCGCACTCCGCTTCGATTCGGCAGGCCTGGGCGTACTGCTCGCGGTGTCGTCATTGGTGATGACGGTGCTGAGCGTGCCGGCGGGGGTGCTGGCGGACCGCTACGGCCGCAAGCCACCGATCACCGCAGGTCTCGCGCTCAGTGCGGTCGGCATCATCTTGGCGGGACTGCCTTGGTCCGGGCCGGCTTTGTTGATCATCGGATGGCTGATATTCGGCGTCGGCCGCGGTTTATTCATGTCGCCGACCTTCACGGTGCCAGCCGACCTGTTCTCGTTCCAGCAGCGTGGCAAAGCGATCGGCGTGCTCGCCGGTGGTATCGGCGCGGGCTCAGTCATCGGCTACGTGCTCGGAGGTGTGCTCTCGGCCGGCGGGAGCTGGCAGCTGGTGCTGTGGGTGGATGGCGTGCTCCTGGTGATCGCCACCGTTGTTGCAGCGATGTTGCCGGAGAGTCTGCAGGAAAAACTGCCGAACACGTTGCCTAAGGCGTTCGCGCAGACTTTCGGCTGGTTCACCAACAAGACCGTGGTGCTGTCCGGGCTGGTCGCCGGTGTCGCGTTCGCTGTCGGCGTAGCCGCCACCTTCCTGGTCCCGTTCAGCCTCACCGCCCTCAACGCGTCGGCCTGGCTCATCGCGTTCGTCTTCATCCCGTATGAGGTGGTGGCCTCGATAGGCACAACGGTGGCCGGTGCGATTTCCGACAAGATCGGCCGCAAGTCGGTGCTGATCGGCTGCATTGCGCTGGTCGTACTGGCGCTGGCACTGCTGCCGCTGGCCGGTGTGTCGGTGGTCAGCGTCGCCATCATCTACGCCTTCGTCGGATTGGCCGAGGGACCGGCCATCTCTATGACCACAACCATGGTCACCGACGAGGTGCTCGCGCTGGACCCGCGCCGGGTTGGCTCCGCGCTCGGCGCCAACCGGCTGGTCCAGGGCGTCGGCCCGATCCTCGGCCCGCTGGTGGGCGGCCTCCTGGTGCAGCAGCTCGGCATCGACGCCAGGTTCTGGGTGCTGGCCGCGGCCGGCGTGCTCGCGATGCAGCTGGCCCTGCCGCTGCGTGGCGTGCCGGCGAAGGCGGTTTCCGGATGAGCGCTTCCCCGCTGCGCCAGGAGTTCAAGGAGACCACCGTCGATGTGTCGGTTCCGCAACTGCGGAAGAACACCGCCGGGTTCTGGAAGCGTCACCAGGGCGATCCCGCGGCCGTGACCGCGGTGTTGATCGGTCTGTGGACGGGGGCAGCCGACACCAACGTGCGCATGGGCATCGCCATGACACTGGGACCGGCCGCACACACCGTCCCCGACGCGATGGAGTTTCTGTTGGGCACAGTGCCCGAGGACGACGACTGGCGCGTGCAGGAGGCGCTGGCAAAGGGGTTCGACTGGCTTTGTGCGGTACGCGGCTGGGAGAAGTCCCAGCAGGTAATCGAGCAGTGGTTGCAACATCAGCATCACCATGTGCGCCGAGCCGCGGCTGAGGGTCCGCGCGTGTGGACCAAACGCCCGTACTTCGCCGACCACCCAGACGATGCCCTGGAGCTGCTGGGGCGGCTGCGTGCCGACCCCAGTGAATACGTGCGAAAGTCTGTCGGGAACTCCCTATCCGACATCAGCAAGACCCATCCCGACCTGACCTTGGCGTCACTGAGCGAGTGGTCCCAGGAGCCCGAGGCCGCCTGGGTAATCACCCGTGCCTGCCGCCACCTCAAAGATATGCGCGCCGAGCAGACGAAGCGACTTCTCGCAGCGATGAAGGGATAGGGCCCGTGGCCATCAGTTCCGACGTTTTCTCGCTCCCCACCTTCGCCGGGTCCGTGGACGGGTCTCCCACCGCGATGTTTAAGCGGATCAGCGAGCTGACCGTACTCGCTGACCGGCTGGGCTTTAGTCGCGCGTGGTTTGCCGAGCACCACTTCCAGCCGCACGGCGGCATCCTGTCCGCGCCGGATGTGCTGATCGCCGCCTTGGCCGAGCGCGCGCCGCGGATCAGGTTCGGGCTCGGCGTCGTTCAGGTGCCGTATCACCACCCGCTGTCTGTCGCGGAACGGATCGCCACCCTCGACCAGGTCACCGGGGGCCGGGTCGAGCTTGGGCTGGGGCGGGCATTCCTCAAGTGTGAATATGACGGTTTCGGCATCCCGATGACGGAGAGTCGCGCTCGGTTCAACGAAGGCGTTGAGGTCATCGTGACCGCGCTGACTGGTAAGGAATTCGCCCACGACGGCAGGTTCTTCCAGTTCCCCGAGCTGCACGTGGAGCCGCCGTGCGTGCAGGAGCCGCCACCGGTGTGGGTTGCGGCGGCGACCACTCCCGAGACGTTCGAGTGGGCCGGGCGCAACGGCTTCAACCTGATGGTCGCGCCGTTGCTGTCGCCCGACCTGCCGTCGCTCGGCGAGAAGGTGAGCCTATACCTGAACGCGTGGACCAAGTCGGACCCGCCTCAGATCATCGCCAATGTGCACGTGCACGTGGCCGCAGAAGACGAGCAAGCGCTGACCGAGGCCGAGGCGCACCTGGGCCGGTACGTGGACGAGACCCGCGCCGCCGGTGCTTCGGCGATCGCCACCTTCCACCGCGACGGCGTACCCGCAGACTTCAAGCACTATCCGGCACTGGGCAAACGCTGGTTCGACTTCACGGTGCGTGGCGCCGTTAAACGCGGTGCGGTGGCCGTCGGCTCGCCCACGAACTGCCGGCACATCCTCAGCAGCCTGGTCGATCAGCTGCACTGCACTTCCATCGCCGCCACCTTCGACTTCGGCCAGCCGCAGGAGTTGGTGGAACAGTCCATGCTCCGCTACATGAACGAGGTCGCAGGCGCGCTATGAGCCACTTCCCTCTGCCTTTCCGGCTGGCGCTGCGGGGCCTGGGCGCGTTGAAGGTGCTCGGCCTGCGGCAGGGAGAACCGTTGCTGCCGCGCCTGCTGTTCATGGGTGCCGACCCCGGTGAGGCGGTTGACGCTCTGCGGCGCATCAGGTCCACGTCCGGCTGGGTGCATGAGTGGACCACCCTCAGCGATCGGCACGAGGAGCTGGGGCGGCTCGCCGTCGACCGCGGCGACTCGGTCGGCGCAGTGGAGAGCCTGACCCGCGCCGTGGCGTACCTGCGGGTCGCGGAGTACCTCGAGGTCGATGAACCGGCGCGGCGCCTGTTGTGGTCGCGTCTGGTGGCTGTAGCCGGGCTGGTCGCAGAGCACAGCACACCGCAGGTGATGCGACGGGAAATGCCGGTTCCCACTTTCTTGAGCCTTCCACCAACTGAAGAACCCGCGCCATGCGTGTTGACTTTGGGTGGCGTCGACGGTGTGAAGGAGGAATTCTTCGCTCTGCTGGCCGCCTACGCCGACCGGGGCTGGGCCGGGGTAGCGCTCGACCTGCCGGGCCAGGGAGAGCTACGTCGGTTCGGCGGCGTGCCCTGGCGGGCGGACGCGGAGACTGTCGTGTCGGCGGTGATCGACGAGCTGGTCACAATGCCGGAGATCGATCCGCGCCGAATCATTGTGGTCGGTGGCAGCGCAGGCGGCTACTTCGCCCTACGGGTCGCCGCCACCGACCATCGGATTGCCGGCTGTGCGGTGATCTCTGCGCCGGTGCGACTTTTGGACGTTTACGAGTCCGCGCCGGAACCGATTCCCCGCACCATCCGGTACAACCTGGGCACCGAGTCCGATAAGACAGCCCGGCAAGCCCTGCGCGCCTTTGATGCGGTGCCGATGCTCGGCGACATCGATTGCCCGGTGCTGCAGGTGCACGGCAGGCAGGACGGCACAGTCCCCATTAGTCAGATCGCGCCCGTGCAGGCGGCCCTGGGAAAGCGGGCCAGCGTCGTCGTCTACCCGGCGGGCGACCACATGTGCTTCAACCACCGACCCGTGTGGGAAGCAGCACTGCGGGGATGGCTGACTGAGCAGTTCGCTCACCAGTGCCGGACGCCGTGCTCGAACCCGTAGATGACCAGCTGTACCCGGTCGTGGCAGCCCAGCTTTTCGTGCAGGTGCCGGACATGGCTTTTCACTGTAGTGTAGCTGATCATCAGGCGCTCGGCGATTTCCTCGTTGCGCAGTCCGGAGACAACTAACTGCAGCACTTCCGACTCTCGTTCGGTGATGCTGGCAGGTTTCTTGGCGGTCTCACCCGGCTGCAGTTGGGATACGAACGCGGCGATGAGTCGTACTGTGGAGCTGGGAGAAAGCAGTGCTTCGCCGGAGTGCGCAGCCCGCAGTGCCGAGATAATTTTGTCCGGCGACGAATCTTTCACGATGAAGCCAGCTGCGCCTCGGCGCAGCGCTGTGAACAGGTACTCATCGTGGTCGAACATCGTGAACATCACGACCTTCACGCCGTCGCAACCACCGGGGCCGTTGATGTGTGACAGCGCCTCCAGGCCATCCATGCCGGGCATACGGATGTCCATCAGCACGACATCCGGCTTGAGTCGGCGGCACAGGTCTACCGCATGCGCACCGTCCTCGGCCTCGCCAACGATACTCATCCCGGCGCGCTCGCATAGCACGCTGCGTAACCCGATGCGGACCAGTTGCAGGTCGTCCACGAGCAACACTCGGATCATGGCTGTCGGCTCACCGGGGGAGGGACACTTCGATGGTGAATCTTTTGGCGGATTTTCGACGTGTGGTGAGGCGGCCGCCGCATCGGGTCACATCCAGGGCCAGGCCACGTAGACCGTGGCCGCGATGGAGATCGTCGAGCACCGGCCGTTCGGGTGCGCCAAAGCTCACAATCGTCACCACGATCTCGTCGCCGAATGCGCACCTAATCGACAGCCGTCCGCCTGTTCGGTGTTGTGCTGCATTGGTCACGCCTTCCATTACCACGCGTTCGAGTAGAAGTTCCTGAATTGGCGAAATGTCCGTTAGGTCGGGTCCGTTCACCGTCGTCGAGACGTCAGCCACCTCGCGTGGAATCCGCCCAGGGAGTCCCTTTATCCAGTGTGCGATCCCGTATGGAGACGGCCTCTCGACGTCACTTGAGTGCAGCAGGCTCGACGCTCGCCGTAGATTCCGTAGTGCCGACTCGGCGATCTCGGTGACGAGCGTCAGGTCGGCCCCGCTGCAGCTGTGGCCCTTTTCTTGCCAGATTCTGGTCTGCGCTGTGAGTAGGACCAAGTGGTGGCCAACGAGATCGTGCAGGACATCTGCGATGTGATCGGGGTCCGCTGGCCGTCGGGTCGTTTCCGTGGGTGCGTGTGACATTGCTGACCGCTGTAAGTGATCTTCCATTGGCCCCCCCCGAATTTGTCGATCCGCGCGAGTAGTCTCGTTCCGTCAAGGACCGTTGTTACGCGACAGAAAGTTCGGTCACCCGATGGTTGTAGTGCTCCGGCCTCAGTAATGATCAAAATTCTATACGAGGTGTGACCGGGTAGTTGCAGAATGGAGTTGAGAGTTTGTTAGATAACGCGGTAAACGAGTGATTAATCGGCGCAGGGTCAGGATGTGCGTCTCGTAGGAACAGTCCCCCGCCCAGCAAGCCATCTTGGTGCGTTCTTGCGAGTGGGTGAGGTTGACCCGGTGGGTTCGTCGCGCTCGCGACCCGTGCGCCGACGTACGTGCTCGGCGCTGCGGTCGTAGTGCCGCTCGTGGTGGCGTTGGGCGGGCTGATCGTCGCGGCTGCGGCCAGCCTGCTGGTGAAACCTACCCGCTCGGCCGCCGATCGTAGATGCCGGCGAGCTCACCGCCGCGGGGAGGACGGCGACTCCAAGACCGCCCGCGCCCGAGCCGGCGCCTATTCGCCTCGCTGCTGACGGAGGTTTCGGCGTTGGCGGTGATGGCGGCCGCCGTTGTGATCGCCCTGGTGTCAATGACGGGCTGAATCCGGTGGCAGCGGCCGCCTCAGCGTCTGCTGCGGTTTAGGCGGCGATGACGCCGGCGGCGCCATCACTGTTGGAGGACGACTGGTCCGGCCCGGGTGCTGGCGGGATGCGTCGGGCTCCGTGTCAGAAGCCCGACGCACCCGCTCGCCGTACCCAAAGTCATCGCGTTCAGGCGGTGCCACCTACTTGCTGCCAACATTCCGCACCTGTCAGCTCGCCGCGCGTTCCTCACCCCATACGTGTCAGGACCAGCAGTGCGAGCAAATGCCTTTCGCGTTTGCCCGCGCAGCACCCATGGTGGTCCAGATCGGCGGATGCACTTTGCGTCCCAGGTGACGTGCCACATTGACCGTGTGCTGGCATTTCACGCAGTCTGTGCTCCGGTGAATGTTGCGCTTCGGGCCGTCACAAATCTTGGCGTGTTCGGGTCTGCCGGCCACGCGGGGCTGTTTCAAGATCGTTTGGTGAGGTTGAGGATGTGGAATGGTCGGTGGATGAAGCGGCCTGCCCATCGGCTGGCTTCGGCGATGTGTCCGGACAACCGGGGGAACCTCAATCGTTGACCGCGACCAAAGCCGCGTCGTCCGTTCCGCCCGAAATGCCGCACCAGACCACCGTCCCGGTGAACACCCGCGGTCGGCCCGGGTGGAACACCGACACCGGCGCCCGGACCGTGGCCACTACATGCGCCGAGGTCAAACCAGACCCGGTGCGACCTCATAACCCGACCCCGGCCCACCCGGACCGGTGACCGCGGTGACCCTCTCCCGCACCCCACGAGTGCCGTTCAGCGTTCAACGTGGCCAGGCACCTCGCCGGCCCCACCGACTGAGCGTGGTCACCGGCGACCAGGAGATCCCCGGCCCGGGCACCCGCGTCGGCGCCGGCATTGGCTCGTCCCGCGCCGAGGCTGCTGTGTTCGTCGACTCAATCTCCATACACCCACAGTCGCACCTCGCACACGACTTGCAACACGGCTCTCCGGAGACAAACCACGAAACGGTCAGATGGCCAGCCTGCCCAACGAATCGCCGGCTGCCGAAACCGACAGACGCAGATCCGGATGGCTGGCGATCCTGGAGCGAATACCGCACGATCGAATACGTGCACTGCACCAGCAAATTGGGCGACGTTGCCGTCGTACAACGACTTTGCTGCTTCCGCAGCCGGCTTCTGAACAGTTAGCCGCGCCTCTACAGAGCGGGGTCAGTGTCTGGCAGTGCGGTCGAACACGACGAGGTCCCAGCCGGTCGCGATCATGAGCTCCCCGGTAGGCCCGAATGCCGCGGCGCCGATCCCGCGGAAGTCGAAGACGGCGACCTCGTCGCCGGTGGCGAGGTCCCAGACCCGTGCGGTGGTGTCGTAGCCAGCGGTGATGGCGACGGGGTGGTCGTTGAGGCTGGTGCAGGCCACCGCATGGACCGGGCCGCTGTGGCCGGTGAAGGTGGTGAGTTGTTCGCCGGTGGCGAGGTCCCAGACCCGTGCGGTGTTGTCGTCGCTGGCGGTGACGGCGACCGCGCGGCCGTCGAGGCTGATGCAGGCCACCGCCTGGACCGGCCAGGTGTGGCCGGTGAAAGTGGTGTACAGGGCCGGGACGGCTTGCTGTCCGGTTGCCCAGCGTGGTCGCCATATCAGCGGTGCGGACAAATCGTGCTGGAGTCGTGTGGCTCGGAACCGGGTGGCGTCGGCAGCGAGGACCTGGCGGCGTCGCGGTGGTGGTAGATGGCGGTGGAGGTCGGCGGTGCAGCGGTAGACCGCGGAGGTGAGTACGCCGGTATCGGTGCTGGTCTGGTGTAGGGCCTGAAGGAGCGTGTCGGGTTCGGCGTACACGAGGTAGTCAGCGTCGGGGACCATGGCGTCGATCTCGCCTGCGAGGGCGGCGTGGGTTGCGAGGTGCCGCAGGGTGTAAGGGTGGGCGCGGGTCCAATCCCGGTGGCCGTCGAGGGTGCCTGGTACGCGGGTGAGCAGGACCTCGGCGATGGCGTGATGCAGGGCCGTGGCGTCGATGCCATCGCGGAGATGGTCGGCGAGGGCTTGGTGGTAGAGCCGGTAGGTGGAGCGGCCATCCTCAGCGGTCCACGACATAGGAGCCGGCGTGTTCGCGTAGCCAGAGCAGGTCCTCGTCGCTGTAGGCAGTGCCAGCTGCTCGGGAGGCGACCGCGGCCCAGATGTCTTCCCACGGAAGTCCCTGGCCTTGGGCGAACGCGAGTGGGCGGAGAAGGTTGCGGACTTTGGTGGCATTGTCGCCGAGGCGGGTTTCGAGGTCGCGGTGCATCGCCTCGCCCGGCAGCTGGGGAAGAGTCCGGCGCCAGGCAGGATCACCTGGGTCGGCGGCCCGGTCTTGGGCGGCGAGGGTGGCGCTGGTGATCCGCACGACCAGGAAGGAGGGGTGGGCGGCCTCGGCGACCGCGTCCGCGACCGCACGCAGTGGCTGAGGTCCCCCATTGCGGTAAGGGCTGTCCGGGTGGGCTTCGAGCAGGCCACGGGCGGCATAGGTGGTAAGCGCCGGCAGGTCTGCATACCGGTCGGCGTCCAAATCGACCGTGTCCTCGCGTCGTAGTCCGAGACGGTCGAGCAAGAAGTCCCGGGTACCGATCAGCAGCCGTATTTTTCCCCGCCCCGTGGTCGATGAGGGGGCGGAGTAGGCGGCGGGTGAGGTGGTCGGGGTCGGCGGCTTCGTCGAGGGCGTCGATGAGCACGGTCAGCGGGCTGCTGGTGTCTTCGAGCGCTTCTAGTAGCTGGCCGGGCGTAGCGGCGCGGACGTGGATGGCGGCCGCGATGCCGGCCAGCACCTGGTCGGTGGTCAGGCTCTGGGCATAGATCGCGACATCCACCGCTTCGGGTGCGGGGACGGCCGCGGAGGGAAGCCCAAGTGTGTGCAGCGGAACGGTGGCGCGGCGCTGGGGGTGGGTGAGGGTGGCGATCAGGCCGAGAACGGCGGTCTTGCCGGATCCGGGGTTGCCGGTGACGGCCTGCAGCGGCCGGGACGGGTCGGGGTGGTGCAGCCAGGCGGTGATGTCGAGCAGTGCGGCGTGGCGGCCGGCGAACCACCAGCTGCCGGTGCCGTTGCTGCTACCACCCATCGCCCGGACCAGCAGCCGCGTCCGGAGTTCGACGTCACGGCGCTCGGCCTGGGCCTCGAATTCGCTGGCGTGCTGGATGGCCAGGTCGACCTCGGTCATCCGCCGGTCGTGGCGTGGGTTGGGCAGGAACGGCGGGATCTCCCCGCTCAAACCAGTGACAGTGTGGCCGATTGTCTGGTGGCTGGGTTTGTCTTCGCTGGTGTTCATCGCTTTCACGATCGAGTCCAGCGGCAAGGTCGACGGGTTGTGACCGGCGGTCGGCAAGGCCCGGACGGCGTCGCGCAGCAACCGCGGAAACGCTCCCGTTGCGGCTTGCTCATACGACTGCGCGGAGGTGATCACAGCCAGGCCCGCGCCATGGTCGTTGCCCCAGCTGCGAGTCATGGTGGTGATGGCGGCTGCGGTGAGTTCGCTGCCACCCCGGCCGGAGTAGCAGGTGTCCAGCATGAGCAGCACCCGGCGGACCCCGGTCTTGAGCAACATCTTGCGGGCTAGCTCCGCCGTGGGCAGCGCGTCCTCGACGTCATCGGGATCGACGTCGGTGGTCAGCAGCACATGTTCGTGGGTGTCGTCGAGGACCTCGCCGTGACTGCCGATGTAGACGGCCACGATGTCGTCGGGCTGTCGGGCCTTGTCACGGCAGAACGCACGCAACAAGGTGGTCAGCTGCTCCCGGGTCGGGTTTAGTCCCAGGGTGCTGACGTGCTGGTAGCCAAGGTCGTCGGTGAACAGCTTGATGATCTCGTCGCAGGCCTTGACCAGCCCGGGCCGGTCCCACTGCGGCGCCATCGGATACTGCGCGACGGCTGTCGCGATCAAGTAGCGCCGCGGCTGATCGCCGTCATCGTGCACCCAGGCCTCCCGCGATCGCGGCGCCGGTGAGTTTGTCGGTGAGGTAGGCGGTGACGGTGTGGGCGTGAGCGCCGTTGTGCACCACGGCGTTGATCACCCGCGGGCCGAACCCCGGTCGCAGGTCCTTCTCGAGCGCGACGACATCCCCGTAATCGGCCACGTTCGTCCACACCAGCGTGTCTGAGCCAGGCCAGGCGCCGAGCCCGTCGCGTGGTCGCGGGTCCAGCTGGCCGAAGATCAGGTTCGCGATTCCCAGCGGTGACCCGAGAGTCGCCAGCGCCTGTACCTGGTGGTCCGGCATCGCCGCCAGGGCTTCGTAGGCGACCACTGATCCGAGTGAGTGCGCCACGACGACCTGGGTGTCTGCTGTGATCAGCTTCCGGACCGCTGCTCGCGCTGCGTCTCGCAGTTGTTGGTCCTGTAGGTAGCGGCGGACCTGTTTGAGGTCGAACACCAACGCCCGCAACGCCAAGCCACCGAAGAACCGCGATCGGGACAGCTGCCGCAGCGCCGCCTGCACCGAGCTCGACGCACGCACCAGCGTGTCCGCCTCCGGCGGCGCCACCTTCGGATCCACCCTCGCGGCCCCCCGCCACCACGCCAGCAGCAGTTCTTCTTCCAGACCTGGGTCGACGTCGGCCGCGGTGAACATCGGGTCCCCGACCGCCAGCATCTCCCCGGCCGGGCGGAACAGGTCCCCGTAAAAGCCCATCGACATGTCGTCGGCGGTAGCTGAGTCGCCGTGACCGGCGCGGGTGAGCCCGTCCAGCAGTGCGGGCGTCCATTCCCGCAACAGTGACTGCTCGCTGGCGACCTGCTGGCCGATTCCGTGCATGCACACGATCCGCCCCACCACGCCTCCCATCGCGAGAGCGCACGAGTCTACGGTGCGCCATGGCTGGTGATCGCTGGTCGCGCTGACCATGTTCCGGTGCGCACTGCCTGCCACTCGATTGGCCCAGCGAGGGACGGTGGTGGGCAAAGGTTGCCAGACCGCCACGACGAGATGCAGTGCCTCGAACAAGCGAGGGCCTCCGCTGGAATAGCGCACCTTCGAATACATGCACTACCCCAGCAGGCGCTACTGTGACCGACCACGTTGCCTGTCATCGTCTGGGAGGTTCGACCAGGCGTCTCAGATCCTGTTGGCAGCAGCTGTTGTCACCAAACGACCACGGTAGTTGTCACCGCACGACCGGGCCCTTCGTTCGCCGCGTCTCGCACCGCCCCTTAGTTGCTGTGCGACAGGTCTCAACTACTTTTCGCAGCGTCGGTTGACCCTGGCGAACTCGGCCCTGCAATGCAGGCGTGGGACGCTGATTGGCATCGAGAAGGGATGTCGGCGCATGACATTGGACTGGTCCAAGATCGGGGCGAACGGGCATGAACCGTTGCTGCGCCCCCGCGACATCTACGCCGCTCTGCCGCACCGGCCGTGGCCCTACCTCCGGCAGGAACAAGGCGAGGTGCTGGAGAAGTGGTACCTCCGCAAGGACGACCGCGACATCGTGATCAAGCAGAACACCGGCGGCGGCAAGACCGTCGCTGGGCTGCTGATCGCGCAGAGCACGCTGAACGAAGGCGTCGGCCGGGCCGTGTACCTCGCCCCTGACACCTACCTCGCCACCCGGGTCCGCCAGGAGGCGAGTCGGCTTGGCCTGCCCGTGGTCAACGACCCCGATGACCCCGACTTCCATGGTCGGCAAGCCATTCTTGTCACGACGTTCCAGACCTTGGTCAACGGCAAGTCCCGATTCGGGGTCACCGGCGACGGCCGCGAGCCGCTCGATCTTGGCGTCGTCATCGTCGACGACGCCCACGCGGCATTGGCCACGACAGAAGACCAGTTCCGCCTCAAGGTCCCGCCCGGTCACGACGCGCACAACGCCCTGCTGGACCTGTTCGCCGACGACCTGAAACAGCAGTCGATCAAGGCGTGGGAAGACATTCAGTACGGTGACTACACCGCCGCGCAGCGAATCCCGTCCTGGGCTTGGGCCACCAAGATCAGCCAGGTGATGTCGATCCTCTACCCGCACCGGCTGGAGGACGCGTTCAAATTCGAGTGGCCGCTGATCGCCGACGTGCTGCACCTCTGCGCCGCGACGGTCACAAGCCGCGGTATCGAGATCCGACCGCCGGTTCCCTCGATCAGCAAAATCCCTTCCTTCACCAACGCCCGCCGGCGCGTGTACCTGACCGCGACCCTCGCCGACGACAGCATTCTGGTCACCGACCTCGACGCCAATCCCGCGCTGTTATCCCGGGCTGTGACGCCCGGCAGTGCCGCCGACCTCGGCGACCGGATGATCTTGGCCCCCATCGCGCTGAACTCGTCCCTCGATCCCGAGGCGATCCGGATGCTGGCCAAGCAGTTCTCCCTCGGCGACCGCAACGGCGACGGGTTCGTGGACTCCCGGTCAGTCAACGTGGTCGTCCTGGTGCCCAGCGCCAAGGTCGCGAGGACCTGGGAGCGGTTCGCCGACCGCACCTTCAACGTCAAGACCCTCGAAGCCGGCGTCGCCGAGCTGCGCGCGGGCCACGTCGGTGTTGTCGTGCTGATCAACAAGTACGACGGCGTCGACCTGCCGAAAAAAGCCTGCGAGCTGTTGATCATCGATGGCATCCCCGAACCGATGGACGGCGTCGAGCAGCGCGAGGCTGCCGCGCTGGCCAACAGCCCCACGCGCCGGATCCGCGAAGTGCAGCGCATCGAGCAGGGCATGGGCCGCGGGGTCCGCGACAGCGACGACCACTGCGCGGTACTACTGGTCGGCTCGAAGCTGGCCATGGCCACTCGCGACCCGGACTGGAAGAAGCTGTTCTCCCCGGCGACCCGCGCGCAGCTCGATCTCAGCAACCAGGTCGCGGTCCAGCTCAAGGGCCAGGGTCTCGACGCCGTCCGATCGGCATTGACTGCGTGCCTGGATCGGGACCCAAATTGGGTCGAACGCAGCCGTCGCGCGCTGGCCGAGATCCGCTACGTCGACACCGGGACGATCCGCCCGGAGGCCATCGCGATCCGCGCTGCGTTCGACCTGGCCTCCGCCGGCCAGTACAGCGCGGCGGCCGATGAGATCCAGCGTGCCATCAACGGCATCGAGGACACGCTGCTACGGGGCCTGCTGCGCGAACAGAAGGCCAGCTACCTGCACCACGTCAACCCTCAGCTCGCCCAGCAGCAGCAAGGCCTCGCCGTCCAGGAGAACGGCGCACTGCTCAAGCCAATGGTCGGGGTGACGACCGTGCGAGTCCAGGCTGTTGTCGCGCAGGCCCAGGCCGCCGCCGCGTTCCTCACCGCCGAGTACGGCACCGACGGCGTGCAGTTGGTGCTCGGCATCAACGCCACCCTCGCCGACATCGAGTGGGACGAAGACCGCACACCCCAGGCAGAAGCTGCCTGGGAACGGCTCGGATCGCACCTGGGGTTCACGTCGACCCGGCCGGAGAAGCTGTACGGCAAAGGCCCGGACAACCTCTGGGCACTGGCCGGAGACCGCCACGCTGTCATCGAGATGAAGACGGGCTGCACCACCGACATGATCGCGAAGAAGGACGTCGACCAGCTCGGCGGCTCCGTCCGCTGGGACCAGGACAACCACCCTGGCATCACCAGCATCCCGATCATGGTGCACCCCAGCCGGATCGTGAATCACCAGGGAACGCCAGTGCCCGGAATGCGAGTGATCACGGCCGCCAAACTCGACGAGCTCAAGGCCGCGGTGCGGTCGTTTGCCGTGGCGCTGGCTGATGGGCAAGGCCGCTGGTACGACGAGCAGGGAGTGTCGGTGCAGCTCACCCAGGCACGGCTGACCGCCGGAAAATTTCTCAACTCGTTCACCGAGGTCAACCTGGTCGAATCCTGACAACACCGAGGTCACAGCTGCTGTGGGTGGCTAATGGACGAATTCGACGACCAGGCGGTCGAACCGGTGCGCAAGGCACTGCGCCGTGGCGGCAGCCGCATCGACGACGAGCCGACCACGAGGGTGGGCGTGGCCCAGGGACTAGGGAGTGTCCTGTAAGTGATCTAGCTGCGGTCCGGTTGGATTGCGAACGTGGTTGGTCGCGGTGAGTTGACGGAGAAGGCGTGGGCGGTGATCGAGCCGTTGCTGCCGCCTCAGCAAGGCGGTGGGCGGCGGTGGCGGGATCACCGTCAGGTGATCAACGCGATCCTGTGGAAGCTGCGCACCGGTGCTCCGTGGCGCGACCTGCCCGAACGTTACGGTCCGTGGAAGACTGCGCATGAGCGGCTTCGGTTGTGGACCAAGGACGGCACCTGGGCTCGGATCCTGGACCGGGTGATCGTCAAAGACGACGCCGTCGGCGACCTCGAATGGATCATCTCGATCGACTCCAGCGTGGTCCGGGCGCACCAGCACTCCGCTGGCGCCCGGAAAAAAGGGGATGCGCAGGCGACATCGAAGCCCTCGCCGTCGACGGCGAAGGACTCGGCCGGTCCCGCGGCGGGCTGAGCACCAAATCCACCTGGCCGTGGACGGGCGTGGCCTGCCCATGCGGTTCCTGCTCACCGCGGGCCAAGCCGGGGACAATCCGCAGTTGCTGCCGCTGCTGGACGGCATCAGCGTCGACCGGATCGGGTCAGGGCGTCCGCGGTGCCGGCCGGAGACGGTGATCGCGGACAAGGCATATTCGCATCCCTCGACCCGCCGCGCGATGCGGGACCGGCGGATCAGCTTCGTCAGCCCCGAGCGGGATGACCAGATCGCCCGCCGAGCGGCCAAGGGCTCCCGTGGCGGGCGACCACCAGCTTTCAATGCCGAGGTCTACAAGCAGCGCAACGTGGTTGAACGCTGCTTCAACCGCCTCAAACAGTTCCGCGACTTGGCGACCCGCTATGCCAAACGCGCTGCTTACTACCAGGCCGAACTCACCATCGCGGCGATCGTGCTCTGGCTCCGATGACTTACAGGACAGCTCCTAGGCGCTGTTCCTGAGGCGTCAGCGGATCGGGCGTATCTGCAGCACGGACCATGACCATGAGGTCGGTGGGTAGGCACGCGGGCGTTACTGTCGGGCGGCCCGACCATGCACGGCGTTGCGGGAGGCCACGTAGACCTGGCACGTCCGCATCAGGGCAAGCCGCTGGTTGTAGTTGAGCGCCGGCCAGAACCATGGCGGGTCCTCGGTCCCTCGTGGCGCTCCAGCAGCAACGCGACGTCGGCCGGTCGGACGCGGCTGCGCTCGTCGTCGCGATTCCTTGGGTCCGCGCGCGGGACACTGCCTACGTCGGGCATCGGGTCGCCGGCGTCGGCGCCAGCGGACCAGCGTCACCTTCGCTCCGTTCAGGACGCAGCCGCCCGCTACCGTCGTCTCCGGCTCGCCGGATGACGGGCAGGCGGCCGGCTCGCCGCTCGTCCGAGGCCTCGGATCCGCCAAAAAGTAGACCGCGAATAGACCGCGACTGGCCGCAGACCACCGGCTTCAGCCGTACACAACCGGACATCCCGGACTGGAACGGCGTTTCAATCGAGCCTGCCCAGAAGCCTGTTTTCGCAGTTCGGAGGTGGTGCCCCCGGAGAGATTCGAACTCTCACTACACGGGTTTGAATCCGTTGCCTCTGCCAGTTGGGCTACGGGGGCGCGACGTGGCGGCTCTACGAGACCTTGGAATTTGTTGCTCGGGCACTGCGGGCGGACCTCAGGGGGAGTGTGAAGGCGAAGGATGCGCATCGCGGGCGACGAGCTGGAGGGAAACGTCGGCGTGGTCGAGGCTTAGCCATGGGTATGGGTTGTCATCCCGCCAGTGATAGGTGGTCGGGCGGTCATGGCGTCACCTCGGGCGTCGTCCAAGAACTGGTAGCCCTCGGCAGACGCTGACGTGAGCCGGCCGGCGTACGGCCGCAGTGCAGCGCTATGGTTTGTCGCATGAACACGCATCCTGCGCAGGGATGCTACGAACACGTGTTCGAGTCCCCCCTTTGAACACGCAAACGTGGGAAATCTTCCGCTCGAAGGCGGGTCACTCAAGCTGCAGGTCAGTGGCGAACTTCAGCGTGGGGTTATAGATCAACTCGGTCCGAGCAGCGGACCGCCCACGGCGCCCAGCTCGGACACCCCACCGCCCACTGGGTGATTTCGAGATAGAGCGCCCGGACGGCAAACAGGATGCTGTAGCGGTCCTGACCCTTCCTGGACCCAGCCGGAGCAGGCCCACGCGCTGCTTCCACGCCGCCGCGACCTCCGGGTGCAGGTCGGGACTGTCGATGCCGGGGTGATGTTCTTCGAGTTCTCCGGCCTCTCCTCGTCATCAAGCGAGGATGTCACTCGTGGATAGCGACCGTGACAAGCGCCAGGGTGATCTCGCGGTCTCGGTCGCCGTCCTTGTGCGTCACGAACGTCGGTGTGCCATTGATCGAGTGGGCGTCGCGCAGGTAGCGAGGATGGGAGCGGACGATGTTCTCGGCCTCGGCGATGACCGCGGTGGCGTTCTTGTTGCGGATGAACACCACCATCGCGGCGTGTGTGTCACGCCAGGTGATGTAGCGGTCCAGGAGTTGCGGCAGGTCGTGCTCGGCGAAGTTCTTCGGCCCGGACCACCACTTGCACTCGGCGAGGAACACCGCTCCGCCATCCCAGGGCAGGTAGATGTCGGTCTTGCCGCGTTTGCTGAACGTTTCCCCGGTAGCCGCGCCGTAGATGCTGTGCAACACCGTCAGAATCTGGTCACGCAAGCGTTCTTCCCGCTGGTCGGCGTAGGTGACGGCAAGGCGCTCGAACATGCGCGTGGCCGCGACGATGTCGCCGATGATGTACGCGAAGTCCTCAGGGGTGATGGCGGGCTCCGGGGCGAACGGCTGATGCGGCCGTATTTGCCGCGTCGGTGTGATCCGTCGCCGGGTGACGGGCTGGACCCGGTAAGTCTTCGCGGCCTCCTGGTCGCGGTGTAGCGGGACGCCGAGGATGGCTTCGGTTTCCCGATCGGCCAGCACCTTGGTGCGGCGGGCTGCAGCCGCACCGCGTACTCCCGTGCGCAGCTGCTCGTTCGCTGTGGCGATATCGCTGCGGCTGTACTTGAGGTAGGTCTCGATCTTGTCGATCTCGGCCTTCAGCGCGGTGACGATGTTGCCGCGGTCACGTTCCAGGACGTCGGCCGGGACATCCTGGAAGACGCTGATGCTCCCGTTGGTGATGCTGGCCTGCGGTGGGTTGAACGAAGAGGTGCTGGCCTGCATTCGTAGCACGTCCACCAGGCCCGCGTACGGCACGCGGTAAGTGATCCGGCTGCCGGCCACGTAGACCGGACCGGACCGGACCGGTTGGACACTACGCGCATCGGGTCGCGGGAGATGTCGACTTGCTGGTCGGTGACGCTGCCGGTGACGCCGGCGTGGTCCAGTCGGGGTTCGGGCACCCGATAGCGGTCGACGATTTCCTCGGAGATCTGTTCGTGCGGACGCTCCAAGATTTCATCGGCGCTGACTCGCTCCACCTCGGCCAGCGCGTCGCGGTGCCGCTGCTCCAGCCACGTCCGCAGGTAACTCCGCGAGAACAACAACTCCTGGCCTGTCACCTGTCCACATCCCTCCGGCAAGCTGCCGTAAACACACACCGACCTGCGCCTTCATGCGAGTCGGCACCCACGGTAACGCTCGTCACCGACAGTCCACGGCGCCGACTCCCCGGCCGCAGTGGTCCCGGCGGTGAACCACCCACCCGGTAGTGCTCGCTCAACACCCGCCTGTGATCGAATGGCGGACCGGGAGCGCAGGCAGGAGAATCGCCGGGTGATCGACCGGGATGAGATCGACGCAACCTGTGAGTTCCTTGGAGTTCATGCGGCTGACGTGCAGCGCGACTACCTGTACGGATGGCTGCTGGCCGGTCTATACGGTGATAGCCCACTCGCTGGTGACCGGCTCGTCCTCAAGGGCGGCAACGCGTTTCGCAAGGGCTACTTCGCCAACACCCGGTTCTCCGGTGACCTTGACTTCGCTGCCCCGACCGGGTTGGACGCTGACCAATTCCTTGACGTGTTGAACAACGCTTGCCGGATGATCCAGGCCCGTACCGGCGTCGAGTTCGACATCGGACGCAACGCGCAAACCGGTCAGCGCAGCATCGACAGTAGCAAGACCGTGTACAAGTTCACGTTGTACTTCAAGAACTTCTACGGCAAGACCAGCACGATGACGATCGCGCTCCGGATGGATGTCACCGAGTTCGGACGCCTGTACTTGCCGATTCAGCAACGCAACCTCATCCACCCCTACTCCGACCAGGCCGACTGCGCGACCACACTCGCGGTCGTGAGCATCGAGGAGGCCCTGGCCGACAAGCTTAAATGCCTGCTGCAACGGCACTCGTCGAACGACCTGTTCGATCTGGTCTACGCGATCTTCATCAACAACGACATCGCTGTCGACAAAACGCTGTTCGTGACCACGTTCCTGCGCAAAACCATCTTCGAGCCCAGCCCGCAGGCCGCGCTCAAACTGCTGCTCGCGGTGCCGTTCGAAATCATGCGCCGGTACTGGAAAAAGATCGTCTGCGCTGCGGCCAGCCGGATGGACTTCACCGCGGCAGTCCAGCTTTTCACCGACGAGCTACAGGCCCTGTTCTCGTCGTTCCGGCGCGGTGAGGGCAACCAGCTCGCGTTCTATCCCGCAGAGCTGCGCACGCCCATCATGCAAGCCGGGCAGGCGCAGACCCTGCTGCGCATTACCTACGACGGGATACCTCGACTGGTTGAGCCGTATTCGCTGGCCTTCAAGTGGAGTAAGCGCGGGGCCGGGCAGGAGTACCTTTACGTCTGGGATCAGACCGGCGGTCGCTCAGGCCCGGGCATAAAGAGCTGGTTCAACTGGAAGATCACCTCGCTGGAGACGACTGACGTCACGTTCGAGCCCCGGTACGAGATCGAACTCGCCAAAGCCGGAGAATATGGCGAACGCACCACATTCTCATCCCCGCGATCTCGCGCGGGAAGATCTGGTATGGCGCGCCCGCACCGACAGGCCCGTTACAGGGTCCGGTGCGCTTCCTGTCAACGCGAGTTCGACCGGACCGGGGCTTCGACGGTGATGCGTCCTCACAACGACAGCTATGGCAACCCGTGCCGTGGACGGCGAGCTCACCGCATCTGAACACAGCTGGATTGCCTGCCATCGAACATCGACAACGCAGTGAGGGCCGTCGGCTGAGGCATGCGAGTCTGGCCATGCTCCTGCGCCGACGATCTGTGAGGGGACCGCGACATCCTCAGCCGTGCCCGACGTCACGAATCGGCTGTGCACGACCATCGCGGTCTGCAGCGGCGGTGGTTCGAGGAACGGCTCGGGCAGGCGTCGAGTTCCGCCTCGTCGAGACGCTGGGCTGGCGCGATGGAGTGGTGCTCGGCTGGGCGGGTATGCGCAGCTTGATCCCCTCGGCGGCGAAGACCCTGTCGCGCGACGCGCTGGACCGCGGGCGCGTGCGTGCCTGGCTGTAGTCGGCAAGATGACGGCCGTCCCCGGTTGCTTTCGCGCGGAAGGGCAACCTAGCTGTCTTGGTGAGTGGATGCGCCCGCCGCTGGGTGCCGCCGCCTGATCGTGCAGTTCCGCGTGGCGAGGTGCTCAGCCTGCGAGAAATATACTGAATAGCTTGTCTCCAACCGAGCGTACTTCCGGAGTTAGAGGCGTCACCGGTGCAGAGTCAGGCGCCGGTCCGCTACCTGAGGATGGAGCCGATGACTCTTCGATTCTTGCTGAACGTCTTCGTTATGAGACCGATCGTCACTTGCTATTCCTGGTACCTCGCTTCGAGCTCGATCGGAGTCGGGGTTTGCGGGAGGTCCTCGAAGTGTCGTCTTCGCGAGATGCGTGGTATGCGTCGACTACTGAAGTGGGGATCCGCCCGCGATCGGCCACCTCGTAGCCGTTTTCCTGGGCCCATGAACGGATGTCGTGAGCCGCCGAGTAGTTGGCGGTCTGCTGGGACTGTTCTTTGGTGCTGTCGGTCGGCTGGCCGACCGCGACCTTGATGCGGCGTCCTCCGGTTCGGCGGGCGGCCAACACGTAGGGCGCCAGCGCTTCACGCAAACCGTCGGAGTTCGGGATGGACAGGTCGATCTCGTACGAAACGCCGTCGAGTCCGAAGGGGACGGTCTGCTCCGCCTGACTGCCGTCTGTGTCGTCGAATATCTCGATGGTGACCTTCTTGGCCATCTCTGGAACCTTTCGTTCGGTCGCTGATTCGTGTGATCGATCGGCCGAATAGTAGCGTTCGTAAAACCTGTGGCAACAGCGGGTCTGCGCGTTGACGAGTCTCTTTGAGGTTCTTTAGAGAAACTATTGACCATCGGCGATCATGTAGGCATGGATAGGCATGTGCTGCGGCGAACACTTCCCTGATTTGACTCGATTACTTGATGAGGAATTGGAGTATGTGATGGGTGTCGAACGTGACCATGGGGGCGCAGGTGGTGGTGCGGTCGCTGCTGCGATCCGGGAGCTTGCGGCGGCGGTCCGCGCGACCGCGCCGGAGGCGCCGGCGGATCCGGATGCGTTGTTGACCGCGGAAGAGGCCGGGGAGCTGCTGCAGCTGTCGCCGAGGATGTTGAAGGACCAGGCCGCCGTCGGGGTGCTGCCGCATCGCCGGTTCGGCAAACACTACCGATTCACCCGGGACGACGTGACCGAGATCGTGCGGCTCAGCGCCGCGCCGGTGAACCCGGCCCGGCGGCGGGTGTCCGTTGCGGACGTTGCCCAGGACTTCCGCGCCGCGTGAGGCGGGCGGAGTAACAGAGAAGAAGAGGAGCGAAGGATGGCCTATGGCCAGGAATGCCCCGGCACGGGGGAGTGGCGTGCCCGGTACAAGCGTCCCGACGGGACGTGGGGGAGCAAATCAGGGTTCCCCACCGAGAAGGCGGCTCAGGATTGGGGCCTTGAGCAGGAAGCGCTGATCCGCCGGAACCTGTGGCTGGACCCGCGTGATGGCGAAACCCAGTTCGAGGACTTCGCCGAGGAGTGGCTCGGTGCGGTGGCTCCGCGGCTGGAGCTGAACACGGTCGCGAAGTACCGGTCGTTCCTCGACCGCCAGCTGCTTCCGCAGTGGAAGGCGTGGCCGCTGATCGCGATCTTCAACGGGTACGTCGAGATCGAGCGGTGGCTTTCTGAGTTGCATGACGACTATGCCGAGTCGTCGGTGTCCTCGTACTTCGCTTTGTTCTCGACGATCCTCAATGGCGCCGTGCGGGCTCGGATGATCCCGGCCAACCCGTGCAACGGCGTCCGCGTGTCGAAGGGTGAGTTCGACGCTGAGCGGTTGGTGGCCACGCCGGCGCAGGCGCTGCGGGCCGCGATACGGCTTTATGAGCAGGGTCAGCAGGGTCTGGGGATGTCGGGGTTCGTGCTGTGCCTGATGGATTTCTATACCGGTGCCCGATGGGGTGAACTCGTCGGGCAGCAGCGGCACGAGTACGACTCTGAGAAGCGTGGCATCGAGATCCGGACGCCGCTGAAGGAGGTGGCAGGGAAGGTCTACAAAGGAGGCCGGAAGAGTGATGATCATCACCATTCGGAAGGTCGGAACCGGCCACCGACGAGGCGTGGGAACTCCCGGCCGAAGAAAGGACGAACCAAAACCCCTGCCGGGACTCGGTTCGTGGCGTTGCCGCCGGGGATCGCGGTGCTCTACGAAGAGCTGATGGACTCACATCGAGAGCCGTTCGTGATGTGCACGCCCGAGGGGCACCCGTGGCGGCGGTCGAACTTCCGGATCCGGTTCTGGCGACCGGCATGGGACGGCGTCGAGCTGGACGACGCCGGTGCGGGGGAGCGGCGGCCGCCGATCCTGCCGACGTTTACGTTCCACGAAGGACGGCACACGCACGCGACGTGGCTGACCGAAGACGGAATCCCGGAGGTCGCCCGGCGGGCGCGGCTGGGCCAGAAGATGAAGGGCATCGCCCGCGTCTACGACCACGTGACGCCGGCGATGGTGAATCAGATCCTGGACGTCCTGGAGGAGCGCTGGCTGCGGTCGCTGGCGTCGCTGTATCCGGGGGAGCGGGCGAAGCTGGTGTCCTGGTTCCCGCACCTGCGGTCCGGGAGGGCCATCCCGGCGCTGGGTGCCGTCGCCGGATTATCGCCGACTGACGAGTAGAAGCCCTGCCCCTCCGGGGAGGGACAGGGCTTCAGACCTGCAGTTTCAGGTGGTGCGCGATACTGGGATTGAACCAGTGACCTCTTCCGTGTCAGGGAAGCGCTCTCCCGCTGAGCTAATCGCGCGAGGTGGAGACGGGATTCGAACCCGTGTACACGGCTTTGCAGGCCGTTGCCTCGCCTCTCGGCCACTCCACCGTGCCAGGCCTCGAGAAGCCTACCGAGCGGATGACGGGATTCGAACCCGCGACCCTCACCTTGGCAAGGTGATGCGCTACCAGCTGCGCTACATCCGCACTCCGCAGCTTCGGGTCCTTGAGGCTGTGCGCCTCACCCCGTCGCCGTGGTGTGCAAAAACCATATCGAACCCCGCAAACGGCTTTGACACCGGGGTGTCACTTGGCCGTTGCGGCGCCGTGATCAGGCCAGATCGTGCGGGATGAGGTGGGTCAGGGCGTCGTCGACGTCCACCCACAGGTGCTCGTTGCCCGGCAGCACGACGTCGTAGGTGCGGTCGAGGAAGTCGGCCAGCTCCTGGGCGGACGCCTCGAACATGGCGTGCCCGGACGGCGAGTTCAGCTCGATGAGCACCGATTCCGGGTCCTCGACCGACGGTCGGATGCGGACGTCGCCGTCGCCCGCGTCGGCCAGGAGGCCGTCCGCGAGGAGGTCGCGGGCGTACACCCACTCGACCCAGCCGGCGCGGCCGGTGCGGAAGGCGGCGACGACCGCGTACGGGTCGCGTGTGTCGTAGCGCAGCTCCACCTTCACCGGAACCGCGGGCGTCCGCGGCGCCAGCAGGTCGAAGACCGCCGTCGAGCGGAGCGTCACGTGATCGTTGCGCATCGTCCTACCCCTCGTCTCCCTTCCCGGCCCGGCCTGGCCGAGGGCGTCACCACTGGGACGCACCGGGAGGCCGATTCCGTCGCGGGTAAGCCGCAGATCACCCGTCCGGGCGCATCGGCCCCTGTCTGTCGTCCGTGGTTCACCCGCGGCACGCAGTACGACGGACGCGCCCGCGAGGGTCCCACCTGTCCATACTGCGCGGTTTGATCGCCGCGTGGTAGCACCGTCGCACGGATGTCGAACGTCGTGTCGGGCGGCCCCCGGGCCTCACAACCCCGGTTAGCTCGGGGTTGTTCGTTCCGTACTCGTCGGTAAGCGGAGTGTGGTCGCTCAGGACCACCCGTTTGCAGGCGTTCTGAAGTCGTGCGCTACAGTTACCCCCAACACCCCGAGCGGGCGATTAGCTCAGGGGGAGAGCGCTTCGTTCACACCGAAGAGGTCACTGGTTCGATCCCAGTATCGCCCACCCGAATCGCGGAAGAGCCCTGTTTGCGGAAACGCAGGCGGGGCTCTTCTCGTTGTGTCCGGTGGCGACCGCGCTCCGCTGAGGCGGGTCCCGGACCTCCAGCGTGTGGTCACTTTTCGCGGTGGCCTCCGGAGTGCGGCCATCCCCCGTGCGGGTAGGCGTGCGATCCGGAGTGAACTGTCCCCGCGACTGCGCCGTATGAGCTGTCAACAGAGCTTCGGGCCCGGTGTCGCGGGCCCGGTGGGACTTTCTTCCGGAAGCTGCCGTGTCGGTGGCTTTCTGTCGAACCGGGCCACGCTGGGAGGTGGTGGTGTGATCCTCGGCACGCGACGGCGGCGCGATCGCGCCGGGCCGTCCCGCTGTGACCGCGTGGTCACGGTGCGCAGCCGGTGGATCACCGGCTCGGCCGCGTTCGGGCCGTGGTCCGCTCGCGCAGGGTGATCCGTGACGGAAACCGGCACGAGTGACGACTTGGCGACGAACGTCACCGCGTGATCACCCGGCGGACCGCCCGGGCCCGGCACGGCGCCGTTCGATCCATTGTGGACCGCCAGTCCCTCGCGATGTCCACAGTGGATTCCGCCGGCCACTCGGCCGTTCGGGCGGGCGGCGTCCACCCGGGTGCGGGTATCGCATTTTTGGCTACATTGCGTAGTTTTCCTCGGGATACGCGCTATTACCCATCGTCATCATCTTGTTATCTTGCGGCCATTTTCTGGCGGGGAAGACGCACAGCATGTGGCTCGAAATCGTTGTAACGATGCTGAGAGAGTCGCCGATACCTTGCCTTGTGAAGCTTCCGCGGCCCCAGCGCGACCACCGAGTTTGCCATCACTCTCCGAAATCACTCTCGGTGACGCAGTGTGCCCGCGGTTACAACTCCGATTCCTGTTTCCGGGAGGTCTGATGGAAGAGTCGGTGCGGCCTTCGTACACGGTGGCCCAGCCACCGCCGCACATCGACCTCCAAGCCATCCCGCGACCCGCCAAGCGGGACGGGGCCCCGGCCATAGAACCGGCCGGCACCCCGTCGCCCAAGGCGCTACCGGCGGCCTGGGAGGCCAGATACAGAGCCTGGGTCATCGGCAGCGACGTCTTCGTGACGCTGCTGGTGATCGCGATCAGCGCGTTCGTCATCGACCGCGTGGCTCCGCACGACATGCACGCGTTCGGCACGATCCTCGCGATCTTCGTCTCCCTGCCGGTGAGCCGGGCGTGGAGCCCGCGCGTGCTCGGCGAAGGAGCGGAGGAGTACCGCACCCTGGGCCGGGGCTTCATCACCGCGGCCGTCCTCGTGGCGCTGGGCGGGCTGCTGTTCGGCGCGCTCGAGGTCCAGGTCTGGGTGTTCGTCGTCGTCCCGGCGATCGCGCTCGTCGCGTTCCCGCAGCGCTACCTGCTGCGCCAGGTGCTGCACCGCAAGCGCGCCAAGGGACTCTGCCTGCTGCCGGTGATGGCCGCGGGCAGCCCCGAGACCGTCGCGGACCTCATCGCCCGCACGCGGTCCGAGGTCCACGTCGGGTGGCGCGTCGAGGCGGCCTGCACGTTCACCGGGCACGGCGCCGACCGCGACAGCGGGGAGATCGACGGCGTCCCGGTGGTCGGGCGGCTGGAGGAGCTGTCCCGGCACGTGCGCCGCGGCGGCTACCGCGTCGTCGCGATCACCGCGGACCAGTACTGGAGCCCGAAGCGCCTGCAGCGCCTGGCCTGGGACATGGAGGGCACCGGCGCCGAGATGGTCGTGGCGCCCGTGCTGATGGAGGTGGCCGGGCCCCGGCTGAACGTCACCGGGGTGCTGGGGATGCCGCTGCTGCGGGTCACCGCGCCGATGTTCACCGGCGGGCGCCGCGTGGTGAAGGAGATCGTGGACCGCGCCGGCTCGGCGTTCCTGCTCACGATGATGTCCCCGCTGCTGCTCGCGATCGCCGTCGCGATCAAGCTGAACGACCGCGGCCCGGTGATCTACCGCCAGCACCGCGTCGGTCGTGACGGCGCCGTGTTCACCATGCTGAAGTTCCGGACGATGGTGACGAACGCCGACGAGATCCGCAAAAAGCTCCAGGCCGAGAACGAGGGCGCGGGCCCGTTGTTCAAGATGAAACGGGATCCGCGTATCACCCGTGTGGGTGGTTTGCTGCGCCGGTATTCGCTCGACGAGCTGCCCCAGTTGTTCAACGTCGTCTCCGGGAAGATGTCGCTCGTCGGGCCCCGTCCGCCGCTGCCGGAGGAGACCGCGCAGTACGCGCCGGACGCGCGCCGCCGGCTGCTCGTGAAGCCGGGCCTGACCGGGCTCTGGCAGGTGAGCGGGCGCTCCGACCTCACCTGGGCCGAGAGCATCCGGCTCGACCTGCGCTACGTCGAGGACTGGTCCCTCGCGCTGGACCTGGTGATCCTCTGGAAGACGTTCCGCGCGGTGATGGGCGGTCAGGGCGCCTACTGACCCGTCCGGTTTACCACCGCGCTTTCCGCGCCACGGCCGCCGATCCCCGCCGCGGGGGATCGGCGGCCGTGCCTGTTCCCGGGTTTGGTGATCCACTTCACCGGCGCGGGAGGGCCGAGCGCGAAATAGTTCAACGCTCAATCAGGTTGGACGGGGTGACCCACCCACGGAAGGAACCCGCGCATGACCACCTTTGCCGAGCAGGACCAGGCCCTCGAGCTGCCCGCGGACGTCCAGAACCTGCTGTTCCGCGAGGCGCGCACGGCGAACAGCTTCAGCTCCGAGCCGGTGACCGACGAGCAGGTCCGCGCGATCTACGACCTCGTCAAGTGGGCCCCGACGTCGAAGAACACCCAGCCGCTGCGCGTGCTGGTGCTCCGGACCGCCGAGGCGAGGGCCCGCCTGCTGCCGCACATGGCCCCGGGCAACCGCGGCAAGACCGAGGCCGCGCCGCTGACCGTCGTGCTCGCCGCCGACGTCGACTTCCACGAGAACCTGCCGCAGGTCTTCCCGCACGCCCCGGGAGCGAAGGACAGCTTCTCGGACGAGGACGGCCGCGTCGAGTTCGCCAAGCTGAACTCGCTGCTGCAGGTCGGCTACTTCATCATCGGCGTCCGCGCCGCCGGGCTGGCCGCCGGCCCGATGACCGGTTTCGACGCCGCCGGTGTCGACAAGGAGTTCTTCGACGGCAAGCCGCTGCGCTCGCTGGTCGTCGTCAACGTCGGCAAGCCCGGCGAGAACCCGTGGTTCGACCGTTTGCCGCGGCTCGACTTCGACCAGGTCGTCGAGACCCTCTGAACTGACTAACCCGATCGGGCGGGCCGCCTCCGGCGTGGAGGCGGCCCGTCCGGCATTCCCGGACGCGGGTGAGGCGCGGACCGGCCGCCGACTAGCATCGTCGGAGTCGTCTTTGTCACTCCAGTTCGAGGAGCCGATCGTGTCGCAGCCGTCCCCCGTTTCCCCCGTGGCCGCCTCCCGCGTGGTGGTACCGGCGGGCACTACGGCGGGGTCGGCGGTCCGCGAAGCGGGCCTGCCGACCAAGGGCGCGGACACGGTCGTCGTCGTGCGCGACGCCGAGGGCAAGCTGCGCGACCTCGCCTGGGCCCCGGAAGCCGACGCCGAGGTCGAGCCGGTCGCCGCGAACACCGAGGACGGCCGCAGCGTCATCCGCCATTCGGCCGCGCACGTGCTCGCCCAGGCCGTGCAGCAGCAGTTCCCGCAGGCCAAGCTCGGTATCGGCCCGCCGGTGAAGGACGGTTTCTACTACGACTTCGCCGTCGAAACCCCGTTCACCCCGGAAGACCTGCAGGCGCTCGAAAAGCGCATGAAGCAGATCGTGAAGGGCGCCCAGCAGTTCTCGCGGCGCGTTTTCGACTCCGTGGACGAGGCGAAGAAGGAACTGGCGGACGAGCCGTTCAAGCTCGAGCTGGTCGACCTCAAGTCCGAAGTGGACACCTCCGAGGTGATGGAGGTGGGCGAGGGCGAGCTCACCATCTACGACAACCTCGACCCGCGCACCAAGGAACGTGTCTGGAGTGACCTCTGCCGTGGTCCGCACGTGCCGACCACCAAGTTCATCCCCGCGTTCAAGCTGACCCGCGTCGCCGCCGCGTACTGGCGGGGGAGCGAGAAGAACCCGCAGCTGCAGCGGATCTACGGCACGGCGTGGGAGTCGGCCGAGGCGCAGGACGCCCACCTCGAGCGCATCGCCGAGGCCGAGCGCCGCGACCACCGCAAGCTCGGCGCCGAGCTGGACCTGTTCTCCTTCCCGGAGGAGATCGGCTCCGGCCTGCCGGTGTTCCACCCCAAGGGCGGCATCATCCGCCGGGAGCTGGAGAACTACTCGCGCCGCCGCCACGAGGAGGCCGGCTACGAGTTCGTGAACACCCCGCACATCAGCAAGGGCGAGCTGTTCCACACCTCCGGCCACCTGCCCTACTACGCGGACACCATGTTCCCGCCGGTGCAGTTCGACGAGGAGAACTACTACCTCAAGGCCATGAACTGCCCGATGCACAACCTGATCTTCCGCTCGCGCGGGCGGTCCTACCGCGAGCTGCCGCTGCGGCTGTTCGAGTTCGGCACGGTGTACCGCTACGAGAAGTCGGGCGTGGTGCACGGCCTGACCCGCGTGCGCGGCCTGACGATGGACGACTCGCACATCTACTGCACCAAGGAGCAGATGCCGGGCGAGCTCCGGTCGCTGCTGAAGTTCGTGCTCGACCTGCTGGCCGACTACGGCCTCTCCGACTTCTACCTCGAGCTGTCCACCCGCGGCGACTCGGCGAAGTTCATCGGCGAGGACTGGGAGTGGGAGGAGGCCACCGAGACGCTGCGGCAGGCCGCCGTCGACTCCGGCCTCGAGCTGGTCCCGGACCCGGGCGGCGCGGCCTTCTACGGCCCGAAGATCTCGGTGCAGGCCAAGGACGCCATCGGGCGCACCTGGCAGATGTCGACCATCCAGCTGGACTTCAACCAGAACAAGCGCTTCGAGCTGGAGTACACGGCGCCGGACGGCACCCGGCAGACGCCGGTGATGATCCACCGCGCGCTGTTCGGCTCGATCGAGCGCTTCTTCGGCGTGCTGACCGAGCACTACGCGGGCGCGTTCCCGGCGTGGCTGGCGCCGGTGCAGGTGGTCGGCATCCCGATCACCGCCGACCAGGTCGGCTTCCTGCGTGACGTCGAGAAGGCGTTGCGCGCCAAGGGGATCCGCGCCGAGGTCGACGCCAGCGACGACCGGATGCAGAAGAAGATCCGCACGCACACCACGCAGAAGGTGCCCTTCATGCTGCTGGCCGGCGCGAAGGACGTCGAGGCGGGCGCGGTGTCGTTCCGCTTCCGCGACGGCGGGCAGATCAACGGGGTGCCGGTGGCCGACGCCGTCGCCGCCATCGCCGGCTGGATCGAGGGCCGCGAGAACGCGTCGCCCTCGGCCGACGCGCTGGCGGCGGTCGTCCGGTGAGCGACGGTCCCGAAGCCGGTCCCGACCTCGTCGAGCAGCAGGGCGTCGGGGTCCAGGACACGTTCCACCGCCTCTGGACCCCGCACCGGATGGCCTACATCAAGGGCCACGACAAGCCGGACGGCGACGAGGAGCCCGGCTGCCCGTTCTGCCGGATCCCGGCGATGGACGACAAGACCGGCTTGATCGTCGCGCGCGGCGAGGTCGTGTACGCGGTGCTGAACCTCTACCCGTACAACCCGGGGCACCTGATGGTGGTGCCCTACCGGCACGTCGCGGACTACACCGACCTGACGCCGGAGGAGACGCGCGAGGTCGCGGAGTACACCCAGCACGCGATGAAGGTGATCCGCGAGGTGTCGGGTGCGCACGGGTTCAACATCGGGCTGAACCAGGGCGTCATCGCGGGCGCCGGGATCGCCGCGCACCTGCACCAGCACCTGGTGCCGCGCTGGGGCGGCGACGCGAACTTCATGCCGGTGATCGGCCAGACGAAGGTGCTCCCGCAGCTGCTGGGCGAGACGCGCGACCTGCTGGCCGACGCCTGGTGAACCCGTAACCGGCAACCCCTGGTTGAGGGTTCAACCAGGGGTATGCTGGGGGTATGTCCGATACTCGATGGCTCAGTGACGACGAGCAGCGCGTCTGGCGTGAATTCAACCTGGCCACGCGCATGCTCAGCGCGCACCTCGAGGCTCAGCTCCAGCACGACTCGGGCATGCCCCACACCTACTACGAGGTGCTCGTCTCGCTGTCGGAGGCGCCCGGCCGCCGGCTGCGGATGAGTGAGCTCGCCGACGCGCGCCAGGCGTCGCGCAGCCGGCTCTCGCACGCCGTCGCGCGCCTGGAGGCCAACGGCTGGGTCCGCCGCGAGGCCTGCCCGACCGACAAGCGCGGCGCGTGGGCCGTCCTGACGAAGGAAGGCTTCGCCGCCCTCGAAGCCGCGGCCCCCGGGCACGTCGAGGCCGTCCGGGAGAGCCTGTTCGACCCGCTGACGCCGGAGCAGGTGGCCGCGCTGGGCGAGATCAGCGCCGCGATCCGCAACGGGCTGTCGCCGAAATGCGCCGCGGCGCAGGCCGCCGAAGAAGCTCGCGAGTACCCGGGCGAGGTCGTCCGGCTGCCGAAATCGGGCTGACGCGGGGCGGCGCGTCGGGTTCACCGGGGCGGGTCGATAGGCTGCCATCGCCCACCCGACCCTCGTAGCCAGGTGCCTCAGACGAACCGATGCTCAATATCTTCGCGCGTGCCTCAGTTTCCCGCGTCACCGATCCGATCGGCCAGGCGCTGGTCCGCGCCGGGCTGACCCCGAACGCGATGACCGTGCTCGGCACCGCCGGCGCGATCGCCTGTGCCCTGGTCTTCTTCCCGAACGGCTTCCTGCTGTGGGGCACCTTCACGGTGTGGGGCTTCGCCATGCTCGACCTGCTCGACGGCGCCATGGCCCGGGCCCGCGGCTACGGCACCCCGTTCGGGGCAGTGCTCGACGCCACCTGCGACAGGCTGGTCGACGGCGCGCTGTTCGCCGCGATCGCCTGGTGGTGCTTCGTGGTCGACGACAACCACCCCGCCGCCGCGGCGGCCCTGCTGTGCCTGGTCCTCGCCCAGGTCATCTCCTACGTCAAGGCCCGCGCCGACGCGTCCGGCCTGCCGGTCGACGGCGGTCTCGTCGAACGCGCCGAGCGGCTCATCATCGCGCTGGTCGGCACCGGGCTGCACGGCCTCGGCGTGCCGTGGACCGTGGACATCTCGCTCTGGCTGCTGGCCGTGCTGTCGGTCATCACGCTGCTGCAGCGCTTCGCCGGTGTGGCGAAAGCGGCCCGTGAGGCCGCCGCCGGGGAGCAGCCGGTATGAGCAAGGTGTCCGGCAGGCTCAGCGAGTTCGGGTACGCCGCCGCGTGGCGGCTGGCCGGCTGGCTGCCCGCCGGGTTCGGCGGCACCGTGTTCTCGCTGGGGGCGGACCTCGCCGTCCGCCGTGACGCCGGGGGCGTGCGGCAGCTGCGCACGAACCTCGCCCGCGTGGTGCCGCAGGCCGACCCGGCCGAGCTGGACGAGCTGACCCGGCGCGCGATGCGCTCGTACGCCCGCTACTGGCACGAGACGTTCCGGCTGCCGTCGATGGACCAGAAGCAGGTCAGCGGCAAGGTCGCGGCCTCGATCACCGGCGTCGAGAACCTCGACGCGGCTCTCGCCGAGGGCAACGGCGCCGTGATGGCGCTGCCGCACAGCGGCAACTGGGATATCGCCGGCGTCTGGCTGGCCGACTACCTCGGCGGGTTCACGACCGTCGCCGAGCGTCTGAAGCCCGAGTCGCTCTACCGCCGGTTCGCCTCCTACCGCGAGTCGCTCGGGTTCGAGATCGTCCCGCTGACCGGCGACAGCTCCGCGATGCGCGTGCTGCTCAAGCGGCTGCGCGAGAACAAGGCCGTCTGCCTGGTCGGTGACCGCGACCTGACCGACAACGGCATCCCCGTGAAGTTCTTCGGCGAGCCGGCCCGGATGCCCGGCGGCCCGGCGCGGCTGGCCGCGACGACCGGCGCCGCGCTGATCCCGGCGGGCTGCTGGTTCACCGAGGACGGCTGGCAGGTCCGGCTGCACCCGCGCATCCGCGTCACCGCGCGGGCCGAGGTCCCGGCCGCGACGCAGGCGCTGGCCGACATCTTCGCCGGCGACATCGCCGCGCACCCCGCCGACTGGCACATGGTGCAGAAGTTCTGGCCCGCGGACATGGAGGCCGCCGAGCCGGGCAGCCTCGAAGAAGCGAGCTGAGCCGTGACCGCGCGACCGATGCGGATCGGGATCGTGTGCCCCTACTCCTTCGACGTGCCCGGCGGCGTCCAGGGGCACGTGATCGACCTGACGAAGGCGCTGATCTCGCGTGGGCACCAGGTCTCCGTGCTCGCGCCCGCCGACGACGACGCGGACCTGCCCGAGTTCGTGCACCCGGCCGGCAAGGCCCTCGGGATCCGGTACAACGGCTCGGTCGCCCGGCTGCAGTTCGGCCCGGTGTCCTACGCCCGCGTGCGCCGCTGGATCCGCGAAGGCGACTTCGACGTCCTGCACCTGCACGAGCCCGCCGCGCCGAGCCTGTCGCTGCTGGCGCTGCTCATCGCCGACGGCCCGATCGTCGCGACCTTCCACACCGCGACGACCCGGTCGCGCACCCTCTCGGCGTTCCAGCCCGTGCTGCGGCCGCTGCTGGAGAAGATCACCGCGCGGATCGCGGTGTCCGCGCTGGCCCGCCGGGTCCAGGTGGAGCACGCGGGCGGTGACGCCGTCGAGGTCCCCAACGGCGTCGACGTCGAGTTCTTCTCCTCAGCGATGCCGTTGCCGGGCTACCCGCGGGCCGGCGGCACGGTCGGGTTCGTCGGCCGGTTCGGCGAGCCCCGCAAGGGCATGGGCGTGCTGCTGGAGGCGCTGCGGCGGATCCTGCCGGAGTTCGAGGACCTGCGGCTGGTGGTCGTCGGCCGCGGTGACGAGGACCAGCTGCGCCGCGACGCCGGTCCCGAGCTGGCGCCGCACCTGGAGCTGCTCGGCCAGGCCACCGACGCGGTCAAGGCCCAGGCCCTGCGCAGCGTCGACGTCTACTGCGCGCCCAACACCGGCGGCGAGAGCTTCGGGATGATCCTCACCGAGGCGATGGCCGCGGGCACGCCGGTGCTGGCGAGCGGCCTCGACTCGTTCCGCCGGGTGCTCGACGACGGCCGGGCCGGGATGCTCGTCGAGACCGGCGACCCGGGCGCGCTGGCCGACGGGCTGCGCGAGCTGCTCGGCGACCCCGCGCGCCGGGCGTCGCTGGCCGCGGCGGCGGGGGAGCGCGTCACCATGTTCGACTGGTCCGTGGTGGCCACGCAGGTGCTGCGCGTCTACGAGACGGCCGTCGCCGCCGACCCGCGGCGCGTCGCGGCGCCGGAGCGGGAGTTCGCCCGGTGAGCGTGCTCGGCTGGCTGCTGCCGGTGCTCGCGGTGATCGTCGTGCTCGGCGGGCTGTTCCTGGTCGCGACGGCGAACCGGCTCGACCGGCTGCACGTCCGGATGGACGCGGGCTGGGCGGCCCTCGACGCGGCGCTGGCCCGCCGCGCGGTGGTGGCCCGGGCGGTCGCCGTGGTGCTGGGCGACGCGGAGCTGCGGACGTCGGCCGAACGCGCCGAAGCGGCGCCCCGGCCCGATCGCGAGACGGAGGAGAACGAGCTGACCCGGGAGCTGAGCCGCGTCGACCGGGCGGGCCTGCTGCCCGAGCTGGCCGAGGAGCTGACCGACGCCGAGCACCGGGTGATCATCGCGCGGCGCGTCCACAACGACGCCGTCCGCGACACCCTGCGGCTGCGGCGGCGCCGGAAGGTCCGCTACTTCCGGCTGGCCGGGACCGCGCCGGTGCCGGAGTACTTCGAGTTCGCCGAGCCGGAGGTCTGACGCCGTGAGCTGGTGGGTCGTCGTCGAGGAACAGCGCGGCACCGGTGAGGGCCGGAGCGCCGACCAGGCGACCGCGGAGGCCGAGGCGCTGCGGCTCGCCCGCGAGTACCAGCCCGCCTACCCGTGGTCGCCGAAGTCGCGGCGGGTGCTGCGGGTCGCGGGCGGCTACCTGGTGATCGTCGACGGCCGCACCTCGACGTTCCACTTCCGGCTGACGGTGGGCGAAGAGATCTGAAACGGATCGGCGCCCGCCCGCGTCGAAGGGGCATGAGTTCGATCTGGTGGGTGGTCGTCGAGGAGCAGGGCGGCGCCGGGGACGCCCGGGGCTGGTCGGTCGCGGAGGCGGAGCGCTACCCCGACCGCGAGAGCGCGGAGGACGAGGCGTACCTGCTGGCCAAGCAGCACCGGCCGGCGCGGCCGTGGTCGCCGCAGGGCCGGACGGTGCTGCGCGTGGCCGGCGGGTACCTGGTGCTCGTCAAGGGCAAGACGGACACGTACCAGTTCCGGGTCTCGCTGGGCGAGGAAGTGCGCTGAGCGGGGGCACAATGGCGGCATGAGTGAACCCGAGGCCTGTGAAGTCGCCCACGGCGCCGCCGAACCGGACTCCGGCGTGCGGACCCTGGTGGCCGTCTTCGCCTCGCCGGTGTCGCGGTACCTGCTGAAGTTCGCGCGGGACCTCGGGTTCCACGTCGCGCTGGTCGACCCGGACGCGGCGCGCGCGACCGACGTCCCGGACGGGTTCGAGGCCGCGACGACGTTCCCGCCGCTCGACGGGTCCGCCGACGTCGTCGTCACCGACCACCACCGGCCGGAGCTCGGCGCGGTGCTCAAGGCGGCGCTCGAGGAGAAGCCGCGCTGGATCGGCGTGCTCGGCAACCCGCGCCACCCCGGCCCGCACCTGGCCGCGCTGCGCGGCCTCGGCGTGCCGGACGCCGAGATCGCCCGCGTGCACCGCCCGGTCGGCCTGAACATCGGCTCGCGCACGCCACCGGAGATCGCGATCGCCACGCTCGCCGGCCTGCTGGCCGACCGCAACAACCGCCCGGGCGGCTTCGACTTCTGAGCGCCCAGACCCGTCGTGAGTGTTTAGGGCGGTTAGAACCGCCCTAAACACTCACGACCGGCCGCGGCAGACCCGGCTAGTGGACCGCCATGCCTTCCGGCATCGGCTCGAAGCGGGCGTGGTGACGGCTGAACGTCGCCGTGCCCGAGGTCATCGAGCGCAGGTCGATGAGGTAGCGCAGCAGCTCGGTCGCCGGGACCTCGGCCTTGATCATCGTCCGGCCGCCGTCGCCGGCTTCCGTGCCCAGCACCCGGCCCCGGCGGGACGACAGGTCGCCGAGCACCGTGCCGAGGTGCTCGTCCGGCAGCCGGATCGCCACCTCCTCCAGGGGCTCGAGCATCGTGATGTGCCCGTTCGCCGCGGCCTCCCGCAGGGCCAGCGCGCCGGCCGTCTGGAACGCCGCGTCGGAGGAGTCGACGCTGTGCGCCTTCCCGTCGACGAGTGTCACCTTGATGTCGACCACCGGGTGCCCGTCGCCGAGCCCGCGTTGCAGCTGGGCCCGCACGCCCTTCTCGACGCTCGGGATGAACTGGTGCGGCACCGAGCCGCCGACGACCTTGTCGACGAACTGGAACCCGCCACCGCGCGGCAGCGGCTCGACCTCGATGTCGCAGACGGCGAACTGGCCGTGGCCGCCGGACTGCTTCACGTGCCGGCCGTGGCCCTTGGCGAGCTTGCCGAACGTCGAGCGCAGGCTGACCTTCACCGGCTCCGTGTCGACGTCCGCGCCGCCCGCGCGCAGCCGGGACAGCACGACGTCGGAGTGCGCCTCGCCCATGCACCACAGCACCAGCTGGGCGGTCTCGGCGTTGCGGTCCAGCCGTAGTGTCGGGTCGCCGGCGACGAGCCGGGACAGGTTGCGGGCGAGGGTGTCCTCGTCGCTGCGGGTCTTGGCGACGACGGCCACCGGCAGCAACGGCTCCGGCATCGTCCAGGGTTCCATCAGCAACGGCTCTTCGGGGGACGACACGGTGTCGCCGGTCTCCGCCGAACCGACCTTCGTCAGCGCGCAGAGGTCGCCCGCGACGCAGTAGGGCACCTCGCGCAGGTTCGCGCCGAGCGGGGAGTAGAGGTGCGCGACGCGCTCGTCGGCGTCGTGGTCCTCGTGCCCGCGCTCGGCGAGGCCGTGCCCGGACACGTGCACCGGCCGCTCGGGCCGCAGCGTCCCGGAGAACACCCGGACGAGGGAGACGCGCCCGACGTAGGAGTCGACGGCCGTCCGGACGACCTCCGCGGCGAGGGGGCCCGCGGGGTCGGCGGTCAGCCCGGCGTGCGGGTCGCCGTCGGGCGTGGTGACGTCGGGCGGGGCGTGTTCGAGCGGGGAGGGAAACGCCCGGACGATGCCGTCCAGCACCTCGGCCAGGCCGGTGCCGGTGGTCGAGCAGACCGGGATGACCGGGTGGAAGGTGCCGCGCGCGACGGCCGTCTCCAGGTCGGCGATCAGCGTCTCCTCGGCGATCTCCTCGCCGCCGAGGTAGCGCTCCATCAGGGTTTCGTCCTCGCTCTCGGCGATGATCCCTTCGATGAGCTCGTTGCGGGCCTCGGCCAGCCGTTCGAGGTCGGCCGGGTCGGGTTCGCCGAGTTTCGGCGGATGCCCGCCGGAGTAGTCGAAGTACCGCTGGGTGATGAGCCCGACGAGGCCGTCGGCCGCGGGCAGGTAGAGCGGCAGCACGCCGGCGCCGAAGGCGGCCTGGCAGGCGGCGATCTCGGCCATCGGGTCCGCCCGGTGGTGGTCGAGCCGGGAGACGACGACCGCGCGCGGCATGCCGACGGCGGCGCACTCCTCCCACACCGCGACGGTCGCCGCGTCGACCCCTTCGGCCGCGCAGACGACGAACAGTGCCGCGTCGGCCGCGCGCAGCCCGGCCCGCAGCTCGCCCACGAAGTCCGCGTACCCGGGGGTGTCGATCAGGTTGATCTTGTGGCCCTGGTGCAGCACCGGCGCCACCGAAAGGCCGACCGAACGCTGCTGGCGGACCGCCGCCGGGTCGTGGTCGCACACCGTCGTCCCGTCGACCACCGAGCCGGCGCGCGACACCGTGCCGGACGCGGCCAGCAGGGCCTCGGTGAGGGTCGTCTTCCCCGAGCCCGACGGGCCGACTAGCACCACGTTGCGGACCTTGGCGGGGTCGTTCACAGCGACGGCGGCCCCGGTGTCGGCGTTCTTGGCTTGTCGGTCGGCCATGACGGCTCCTCGGCGAACGGCGGACGTACGAGATGTGTCCTCGATCACACACCCGCTACCCTGGTCACGGCAAGGCACGGGTCCCGGGACCAGCCGAATGCCCGGGGGAGCGGGGCGAGGGGGAGTTTGGTGACGGTGAACCGGCGGACTTTTCTGCGGATTTCGGGGGCGGTTCCGGTGGCCGGTCTGGCCGGCGGGCTGCCAGGAGACGAATGGGACCGACTCCGGCGGAAACTGGCCGGACCGTTGTTCCGGCCGGGCGATCCGGGCTACCCGGAGGCGAAACAGGGCTACTTCACGATGTACGACTACCGCGTGCCGGCGGCCGTCATCGGCGCGACGCGGATCGAGGACGTCCAGGCCGCCGTGGGCTTCGCGGCCCGGCACGACCTGCCGATCGCGGCGCGCAGCGGCGGCCACAGCTATCCCGGCTATTCCACTGTGGACGGCGGGATCGTGGTCGACCTGAGCCGGTTGGCGGGCATCGAGGTCCGCACCGGCGGCCGTGCGGTGATCGGCGCCGGGGCGCGGCTGGGACCGATCGCCACGACGCTCGCCGCGGCCGGCCGGGTGCTGCCCGCGGGCAGCTGCGACACGGTCGGCATCGCCGGGCTCGCCCTCGGCGGCGGCGTCGGGGTGCTGGACCGGAAGTACGGCCTGACGTGCGACCACCTGGAGGCCGCGCGGATCGTCACGGCGGACGGCCGGGCGCGCACGGTCTCGGCGACGGCGGAACCGGACCTGTTCTGGGCGCTGCGCGGCGGGGGCGGCGGCAACTTCGGGATCGTCACCGCGTTCACGTTCCGGACCGTGCCGATCGCCGACGTCGCCACCTTCCAGCTGTCCTTCCCGGTGGGCACGCAGGCCGCGCTGTTCGCCGCCTGGCAGGAGTGGCAGCCGGCGATGCCGGACGAGCTGTGGTCCGGGATGGGCCTCGGCGACGACCACGCCAGCCTCGGCGGCACGTTCCTCGGTCCCGAAGCCCGGCTGAAGGAGCTGCTCGACGACCTGATCCGCCGGGTCGGCACGCCGCCGACCGAGCAGCGGCGGCGGACCACGGACCACCTGTCCGCGATGCGCTCGTTCGACGACCGGGAGTCCCGGCCCGGCGCGGTCGCCGCCCGGGCGGCCTACGTCGGGACCTCGCGGATGCTCACGCGGCCGGCCGCCGACCCGGCGGCGGTCGTCGACGTGCTGATCCGGGACCCGGGCGTCGACACCATCATCGACGCCGGCGGCGGCGCCATCGCGCGCGTCGGCGTCCGGGACACGGCGTTCCCGCACCGGCACGCACTGGCGAGCCTGCAGTTCCTGCACAGCGCCGAACCGGGCGAGGGCGGCGAGGCCGGCGCCCGGCGGTCGCTGGCGGCCGTGCGGGACGGGCTGGGGCCGGAGTTCGGCACCACCGGGTACGTCAACTACCTCGACCCGGAGCTGCCGGACTGGCCGGTGGCGTACTACGGGCCGAACCTGCCGCGGCTGCGCGCGGTCGCCCGGAAGTACGACCCGCGAGGAATTTTCGCTTTCCCGCAAGGACTTTCCGAGCCCCACTCGACTGTCCACAAGGGAGCGCTCTAACCTGGAGCCGTTCCGGCGGCAGGAGGCAGCGTGCTCGACCTGGCATTCTCCACAGAGGACCTGGCCCACACCCGGTTCGCGTTCTCGCCCGCGTGGGAGATCGTGGCGAGCGTCCGCGTCCTGAACCAGCCGGGGGAGCACGCCCTGCACCTGCCGTGGGTCAAGCGGGCCACCGCGGCACTCGGCGAGGCCGGGCTGGACATCGCGCTCCTGCGTGAGCTGGTGCCCGTCCGGCACCTCCCGGGCTTCCTGGCGGGCACCCCCTCGACGCCGGTGCCGGAGCTGGCCGACGAGCTCGCCGACCTGCGCGACGTGCCCGCCCGCTTCGTCCGGCGGGAGCTGGACGCGATGACCGGGCCGCGCTCGCTCGCGCTGAACCGCTTCCACCGCGACCCGGAGGCGGGCCTCGACCGGCTCGCGACGCTGATGGAGCGGTACTGGGAGCTCGTGCTGGCCCCGGAGTGGCCGCGGATCCGCGCCCTGCTCGAGGCGGACGTGCTGCACCGGTCGCGGTTGCTGGCCCGCGGCGGCGCCGCCGAGCTGTTCAACGACCTCACGCCGATGGTCCGCTGGCAGGGCGGCACGCTCACGGTGGCGCACCGGCACCTGCACGCCGCCGTCCCGCTCGACGGGCGCGGCCTGGTGCTGGTGCCCTCGGCGTTCGTCTGGCCGCGGGTGTTCTCCAAGACCGACCCGCGCTGGCAGCCGGTGCTGCGGTACCCGCCGCGCGGGATCGCGACGCTGTGGGAGGCCGGCACCGCCGTCGCCCCGGGCGCGCTGGCCGCCGTGGTGGGCCGCGGCCGGGCGATGCTGCTGGCCGAGCTGGCCGCGCCGGCGTCCACTTCGGAGCTGGCCCGCCGCACCCGGCTGAGCGCCGGGGCGGTGTCGCAGCACCTCGGCGTCCTCAAGGCCGCGGGCCTGGTCAGCGGGCACCGTGCCGGACGTCACGTGCTCTACACCCGCACCCGGGCGGCCGAGGTCCTGGTCGCGGGCGCGGGCGAAGTGGACTGCTGAGATACCCGTGTACTGGCCTGCCTGAAGAGGCCACCGCCGACCTACGCTCGGACGAGCAACCACCCGATCTCGTGTCGAAAGGCCTCGTCGTGCCCGAGCAGCAGACCACCCCCCAGAACGGCTCCGTCCAGTCGGTCACCGGCACCGCCAAGGTGAAGCGCGGCATGGCCGAGATGCTCAAGGGCGGCGTGATCATGGACGTGGTCACCGCCGAGCAGGCGAAGATTGCCGAAGACGCCGGCGCGGTCGCGGTGATGGCGCTCGAGCGCGTGCCCGCCGACATCCGCGCCCAGGGCGGCGTCGCGCGGATGAGCGACCCGGACCTGATCGACGCCATCATCGAGACCGTCTCGATCCCGGTCATGGCGAAGGCCCGCATCGGCCACTTCGTCGAGGCGCAGGTGCTGCAGTCCCTGGGCGTCGACTACGTGGACGAGTCCGAGGTGCTGACCCCGGCCGACTACGCCAACCACATCGACAAGTGGGCGTTCACCGTCCCCTTCGTCTGCGGCGCGACCAACCTCGGCGAGGCCCTGCGCCGGATCACCGAGGGCGCGGCGATGATCCGCTCCAAGGGTGAGGCCGGCACCGGCGACGTCTCGAACGCCACCACCCACATGCGCAAGATCCGCGGCGAGATCCGCAAGCTGACGTCGCTGCCGGAGGACGAGCTGTTCGTCGCGGCGAAGGAGCTGCAGGCGCCGTACGAGCTGGTCAAGGAGGTCGCCGCGAACGGCAAGCTGCCGGTGGTGCTCTTCACCGCGGGCGGCATCGCCACCCCGGCCGACGCCGCGATGATGATGCAGCTCGGTGCCGAGGGCGTGTTCGTCGGCTCCGGCATCTTCAAGTCCGGCAACCCGGCCCAGCGCGCGGAGGCGATCGTCAAGGCCACGACGTTCCACGACGACCCCGACGTGCTGGCGAAGGTCTCGCGCGGGCTGGGCGAGGCCATGGTCGGCATCAACGTGGAAGAGATCCCCGAGCCCCACCGCCTCGCCGACCGCGGCTGGTGACTTCCTAGAGGTATTCGGAGATCTCGACGCCGTAAGTGCCCGGCTCGAGGGCTTCGAAGAGGTGCGGGACGTCGCCGGGGTAGGAGATGTAGTCGCCGGGGAGCAGTTCCTCCGGCTCCTCCTGCGGGCCCACCCTGGCGCGTCCCGCGCACAGCACGATGTGCTCCATCACGCCGGTCATGTGCGGGTCGGACCGCCGCGGCGTGCCCGGCTCGCCGCGGATCACGTAGATGTCCCGGCGGGCCGACGGGGGACACGCCGACAGCAGCGTGCACGCGTAGTCGGCGTGTTCGGCGAACACCGTGGGCCCGTTGCCGGCCCGGATCACCCGGACCTTCGGCCGTTCCGGCTCCACGAGCCGCGAGAACGGCACGTCGAGCGCGACGCCGAGCGCCCACAGCGTCTCGACGCTCGGGTTGCCGGTGCCGGACTCCAGCTGCGAGAGCGTCGACTTGGCCAGGCCGGCGCGGCGCGCCACCTCGGTCAGGGACAAGCCCGCTCGGTTCCGTTCGCGGCGCAGCGACGCCGCGATGATCTCCAGCGGCGCGCCGGTGGTTTCCTGCGACATGCCGTTCGCTCCATCGGTCTGTCTGTTCGCCTTGACGAACACGGGTGCGTCTGTTCACTATAGAACACATGCGTTCGATATGGCGAACACTCGATCGGGCCCTCGCCCGGGACATCGGCCTGGTCTGCCTGGCCGATTGTCTCGTGGGGGTGTCCTACGGCGCGATCGCGGTGGGTTCCGGCTTCCCGGTCTGGGCGCCGATGGTGATGTCCCTGCTGGTCTTCGCGGGGGCGTCGCAGTTCATGTTCGTCGGCATCGTGGCCGCCGGCGGCAACCCGTTCGCCGCGGTGCTGGCCGGGCTGCTCGTCAACACGCGGCACCTGCCGTTCGGGTTCGCGATCGGCGACGTCTTCGGAAAGCGGTGGGGCGCGCGGCTGGCCGGCAGCCACCTGATGAGCGACGAGACGGTGGCGTTCGCGCTGGCCCAGGACGAGGTCCGGCGCCGCCGCGCGGCCTACTGGGCCTGCGGGCTGGGGATCTTCGTCTGCTGGAACGCCGGCGTGCTGGTCGGCGCGTTCGCCGGGTCGGCGATCAGCGACACCGACGTCTTCGGCCTGGACGCGGCGTTCCCCGCCGTGCTGCTGGCGCTGGTCCTGCCGTCCCTGCGTGACAAGGCGGCCCGGCTGCCGGTGCTGCTCGGCGTGCTCGCCGCCCTGGTCGCGACGCCGTTCCTGCCCGCGGGCCTGCCGGTGCTGCTCGCCCTGGTCGGCGTGCTCGCCGGGGCCGCGGCGCGCGAGCCCAAGCCCCAGCCCGCGCCGGAACCCGAGCCGCAGGAGGCCTGCTGATGGACGGCACCGAACTGCTCATCGGCACGATCGTGCTGGCCGTGGGCACCTACGCCTTCCGGCTCGCCGGACCGCTGCTGCGCGAGCGGGTGAAACTGTCGCCGCGCGCCGAACGGCTGATGGTGCTCGGCGCGGTCGTGCTGCTCGCGGCGCTGGTCGCGGTGAGCGCCCTGACCGAGGGCCACTCGTTCGCGGGCTTCGCCCGGCCGGCGGGGGTGCTGGTCGGGGGAGTGCTGGCCTGGCGCAAGGCCCCGTTCGTGGTGGTCGTCGTCGCGGCCGCCGCGACGGCCGCGCTGCTGCGCCTCGCCGGCGTCCCCTGACCCACCGATCGTGCCGGTTCGGGCGTCGGACGCCCGCAAGGTGGCCCTGACGGCGGTTCGACCGGGCTGACCTGCCGCTCCGCCGCCGCGGGTCAGCGTCTAGGCTGGTGGGAAGGGTCTTTCGGGAGGTTGGGTGTCGTCGAAGCCGGTCGTCGGTGTGCTCGCCCTGCAGGGTGCCGTGCGCGAGCACGTCGCGATGCTGGAAGAAGCGGGCGCGCGGGCGGTGCCGGTGCGCCGGGCCGCTGAATTGTCCGAAGTGGACGGTTTGGTGCTGCCCGGCGGCGAGTCGACCACGATGTCGCGGCTGCTCGAGACGTTCGAGCTGCTGGAACCGCTGCGCGCTCGGATCGCCGGCGGGCTGCCCGCGTTCGGGTCGTGCGCCGGGATGATCCTGCTCGCGCGGCAGACCCTCGACGGGCGGCCGGACCAGCAGCAGCTCGGCGGGCTCGACGTGGTCGTCCGGCGCAACGCCTTCGGCAGGCAGGTCGACTCCTTCGAAGCCGACCTTGCCTTTGCCGGGGTCGACGGTGGCGGCGTGCACGCGGTGTTCATCCGGGCCCCGTGGGTCGAGAAGGCCGGTGACGGCGTCGAGGTGCTCGCCACGGTCAGCGGCGTGCCCGGCCTGGGAGACGAGGCCGCTAGGATCGTCGCGGTCCGGCAAGGGGCGGTGCTGGCGACCGCGTTCCACCCGGAACTGACGCCCGACGTGCGGGTGCACCGGTTGTTCGTCGACCTCGTGCGCAAGGCTGCTTGAGACGCGGTGCCCGGCCGGGGTACGGAACAGATGGAGGAGAGATGAGCGGCCACTCCAAGTGGGCCACCACGAAACACAAGAAGGCCAACCTGGACGCGAAGCGCGGCAAGCTCTTCGCTCGGTTGATCAAGAACATCGAGGTGGCCGCGCGGACCGGCACCGGTGGTGGCGACCCGGACGGCAACCCCACGCTCTACGACGCCATCCAGAAGGCGAAGAAGAACTCGGTTCCGCAGGACAACATCGAGCGCGCCCGCAAGCGCGGTGGTGGTGAAGAGGCCGGCGGCGCCGACTGGCAGAACATCACGTACGAGGGTTACGGCCCCAACGGCGTGGCGGTGCTGATCGAGTGCCTCACCGACAACAAGAACCGCGCCGCGATGGAGGTCCGCACCGCGCTCACGCGCAACGGCGGCTCCCTCGCCGACCCGGGCTCGGTCGCGTACATGTTCACCCGCAAGGGTGTCGTGATCATGCCGAAGGCCGACGCCACGGAGGACGACGTCCTCATGGCGGTCCTCGACGCGGGTGCCGAGGAGGTCAACGACCTCGACGAGACCTTCGAGATCGTCTCCGAGGGTGGCGACCTGGTCCCGGTGCGCAAGTCGCTGCAGGAGGCCGGGTTCGAGTACGAGTCGGCGGAGCTGACGTTCCTCCCGTCGGTCAGCGTCCCCCTGGACGTCGACGGCGCGAAGAAGGTCTTCCGGCTGATCGACGCGCTCGAGGACTGCGACGACGTCCAGAACGTGTACGCCAACTTCGATGTTTCGGACGAGGTGCTGGCCGAGGTCGACTGACGACCGGAGCACGACGACAGCGAAAAGAAATGCGCCGCGGGTGATACTCGCGGCGCATTTCTTTTCCCTTGCCCCGCAACGCATCCCGCTCCGATCCGGCGACATTCGGGGCCCGGGTACTGGGCTGCGGCGGGCTCGTCGGGCACAATGTGGGCCGTGACCTCGACGACGCCCGCCGCCTCCGCCGAAATCGCCGCCGACCTGACGGCGGACGAACAGCGCCTGGTCGAATGGATCGAGACGCAGGCCAAGGAACGCGGCAACGCCGTCGTCACGGTCGCCGGGGACGACGAGGGCGCCGGCTACTGCTTCACCGCCTGCGCGTGGGCGCTGCACAACGTGCCCGAGGCCGTCGTCGTCGGGCTGCCCGACCAGATGGGCCAGGTCCTGCTCGACGCGTACGTCGACCGGGCCGCCAACGGCGAGATCTTCGAGGTCGGCCGGCGCTACGACAACTTCTTCGACGGCGTCCCGGTGGTCCTCGAGCGGGTCGCCAAGGGCCACTACCCCGAGTACTTCGGCACCGCGTTCCTCATCTACCCGGACGGCGACTTCCCGGCCCTGCAGCTGATCGTCGCCACGCCGGAAGGCAAGTTCCCGTGGCACCCCGACGCGCCCGAAGGCTTCGCGAAGTGGCAGCTCGTGCTCACCGAGAGCGGCGACCCGGAGAGCTGGACCCCGGGCGTCGACGGCCCCTGAGTCAGAACTTCCGCAGGTCGGCGGCAGCGGCCGGGTACTCCACCGCGAGATCGGCCGCCGCGGCGAACTCGATGCAGTCGTCCGGGTAGGGCGGCACCACGACCGTGCCCAGCAGGCTCCATGCGCCCAGCGTGACCGTCGCCTGCCACGTCCCCGCGGGCACCACGACCTGCGGGCGTTCCCCGGCCGCGACGTCGGTGCCGAGCACCGGCCGCTCGACCGAGCCGTCCCTGTGGAGCAGCAGTATCGCCGCCGGCGCGCCCGCGTGGTGCGCGTACACCTCCACCCGGTCCAGCCGGTGCGGCGCGGAGAACTCCGGCGCGACGAGCAGGTAGTAGATCGCCGAGCCGGTGGCGGAGCGCCAGCTCTGCGCCCACCGCCCGCCTTCGACGGGCAGCGGCTGCAGGCCCAGGTGGGTGACGAAATCCGACGGCTCCGGCATGTCAGCCATCCTGCCGCAGCCGTGCCCAGTAGCCTCAGGCTCGAACTGATGTTCGCGGCGGGAGGGAAACGGCGTGCGGGTGCTCGGGGTCGACCCCGGATTGACCAGGTGCGGGCTGGGCGTGGTCGACGGCGGCAAGGGCCGGGCCGTCCGGTGCGTGGCCGTGGACGTCGTGCGGACGCCGCCCGACGCGGATCTGGCGCACCGCCTGCTCGGCATCTCCGACGAGGTCGAGCGCTGGCTGGACAAGTACAAGCCGGCCGCGGTCGCCGTCGAGCGGGTCTTCGCGCAGCACAACGTCCGGACCGCGATGGGCACCGCCCAGGCCGGCGGCGTCGTCGCGCTGGCCGCCGCGCGCCGGGGCCTGCCGGTCGTGTTCCACACCCCCAGCGAGGTCAAGGCGGCCGTCAGCGGTTCTGGCCGGGCGGACAAGGCCCAGGTCACGGCCATGGTCATGCGGCTGCTGAACCTCGAGGTCGCCCCGCACCCCGCCGACGCCGCGGACGCGCTCGCACTCGCCATCTGCCACCTCTGGCGGGAGCCGATGCGGGCCCGCCTCGCCGAGGCCGAAGCCCGCGCGGCCGAGATGGCCCGCACGCACAAACTGCGGCTGGCCGCGGCCGCGAAACAAGCCACCGTCAAGAAGCCGGCGGTGAAGCCCGCCGTGAAGAAGCCTGGAGCAGCACGATGATCTCGTCGGTACGCGGAGAAGTCCTGTCGGTCGCCCTGGACCACGTCGTGGTCGAGGTCGGCGGGGTCGGCTTCGCCGTGCAGGCCACCCCGGCGACCCTGGCCACCCTGCGCCGCGGCGAGGAAACCCGGCTGCACACCGCCCTGGTCGTGCGCGAGGACTCGCTGACGCTGTTCGGGTTCGCCGACGTCGACGCGCGCGAGCTGTTCGGGCTGCTGCAGACGGTGTCCGGGATCGGGCCGCGGCTCGCGCTGGCCACCCTCGCCGTCCTCGACCCCGGCAAGCTGCGGGGCGCGCTGGTCGAAGGCAACATCACCGTGCTCACCTCGGTGCCCGGCATCGGCCGCAAGGGCGCCGAGCGGCTCACCCTGGAGCTGCGCGACAAGGTCACCGCGCTCGGCTCCGGCGACGCGCCGGCCGTGACGGCGCCCGGCGCGTTGCGCGCGGAGGTCGTCGAGGCGCTGGCCGGGCTCGGGTTCCCGGCGAAGCAGGCCGAGCTGGCCGTGGACAAGGTGCTCGCCGACGGCGACGACCACACGACGGCCAGCGTGCTGCGCGCGTCGCTGACCACCCTCGGCCGGAAGCGGTAGGACGCCTTGATGGACCATGACGCCGTGACCGAGGAAGAGGACGACGCCCTCTCCGCGTGGGCCCAGACCGGCGAAGAGAACGTCGAGGGCACGCTGCGGCCCCGGCGGCTCGACGAGTTCGTCGGCCAGCCGCGCGTGCGCGAGCAGCTGGAGCTGGTGCTGGAGAGCGCGCGGCGCCGCGGGGTGCCGCCCGACCACGTCCTGCTGTCCGGCCCGCCAGGGCTGGGCAAGACGTCGATGGCGATGATCGTCGCGGCCGAGCTGGGCGCGGCGCTCAGGATCACCTCCGGGCCGGCCCTGGAACGGGCCGGCGACCTCGCCGCGATGCTGTCCAACCTCGCGCCCGGCGACGTCCTGTTCATCGACGAGATCCACCGGATCGCCCGCCCCGCCGAGGAGATGCTCTACCTGGCGATGGAGGACTTCCGGGTCGACGTCGTGGTCGGCAAGGGCCCGGGCGCCACGAGCATCCCGCTGGAGATCGCACCGTTCACGCTGGTCGGGGCGACCACCCGGTCCGGCTCGCTGACCGGGCCGCTGCGCGACCGGTTCGGCTTCACCGGCCAGATGGAGTTCTACAGCGACACCGAGCTGGAGCTGATCGTCCGGCGGGCCGCGACGATCCTCGACATCCCGATCGACCGTGACGGCTGCCAGGAGATCGCCGGCCGCTCGCGGGGCACGCCCCGGATCGCGAACCGGCTGCTCCGGCGCGTCCGTGACTACGCCGAGGTCCGCGCCGACGGCAAGGTGACGGTCGAGATCGCGCGGGCCGCGCTGGCCGTCTACGACGTCGACGAGCTGGGCCTCGACCGGCTGGACCGGGCGGTGCTCACCGCGCTGACCAAGTCGTTCGGCGGCGGGCCGGTCGGCATCTCGACCCTGGCGGTCGCCGTGGGGGAGGAGGCGACCACCGTGGAAGAGGTGTGTGAGCCCTACCTGGTGCGCGCCGGTATGCTCGCCCGCACCCCGCGTGGCCGGGTCGCCACCGCGACCGCGTGGGAACACCTCGGTCTGGTGCCCCCCGCCGACCACCCGGGGCGCCCCGACCAGGGCGGATCGGCGCCGTTCCAGCAGGACTGAGCGGCCCGTACCGGCGGGTGGGTGCTGGCGTCCGCGCCGGTACCTGGCACACTTGACAGGAGCACACCACCCAAAAACCGGACATTTCGGCTGGGCCCGGAGTCCGTCGAACGGAGAATCATGCAAAACCTTTTGCTGCCACTGCTGCTCGTGCTCGTCCTCGCCGTGCCGCTGGTGATGAGCTCGCGCAAGCAGAAGAAGCAGCAGGCGGCGCAGCAGGACCTGCAGAGCAGCCTGGCGCCCGGTGACCGCGTGATGACCACTTCCGGTCTTTACGGCACCGTCGCCGACACCTCGGGCGACAACACGATCGACATCGAGATCGCCCCGGGCGTCGTCACCACCTGGCTGCGCCTCGCGGTCCGCGAGAAGGTCGAGCCGGTCGTCGAGACCGACGAGACCCCGGCCGACGAGCTGTCGTCGGACGCGCCGGCCGAAGAGTCGATCATCGAGTCGGGCTCCGGCATCAAGGACGACGAGCCGGCCACGACCGCGCAGGTCGCGCCCCCGCTGGAGCACGGCAAGAAGTAAGGCCCCGCGGCATCCCCGGGCAGGGCGCGAAACCCCCGACGAAAGTCGGTGTGGCCGCAACGCCGGGCTCACGCAGCACCGAGTAGTGTCTCGGTGCTGCGTGCGTGTCCGCCGTCATACCCGTGCCCGGGAGTGAATCGCACACAGTCCCGGCCCGGAAACCCTCCGGGCGGGCACCGCAACGTCGGGGTTCCCACCCAGTCCGAGGAGACCGAAGCACCGTGGCAGCATCGGCCGGGCATCTCCGCCCGGGACGCTATCTCGCCCTGTTCGCCTTGATCGTGATCGTGCTGTACGCGCTGGTGTTCCTCACCGGCAACCACAAGCCGACCCCGAAGCTGGGCATCGACCTGCAGGGCGGCACCCGGGTCACGCTCACCGCCCGCACCCCGGACGGTGGCCAGCCGACCCGGGAGTCCCTGAACCAGGCGCGCCAGATCATCGAGCGCCGCGTCAACGGGATCGGCGTCGGTGGCACCGAGGTCCTCCTCGACGGCAACAACGTCGTGATCACGGTCCCCGGCGAGCAGGGTGACCAGGCGAAGAACCTGGGCAAGACGGCCAAGCTGGGCTTCCGGAAGGTCGTCGCCAACGCGACGCAGCCGGTCGTGCCCCCGCAGACCACGCCGCCGACCGGCGTCCCGACCGGGACGCAGGCCCCGACGTCGGGCGCTCCGAGCACGCCCCCGGCGTCCTCCGGCGCGCCGACGGCCGCTTCGAGCGTCCCGCCGTCCAGCCCGGCCGCCGGTGGTGGCGGTGCCCCCGCCGCCGCGCCCGCGCAGGCGCCGAGCACCACGCCGGCCCCGCCGAGCAGCAGCACGCCGCCGCCCGCGACGAGCCAGGCCCCGGCCCCGGTGGACGGCTCGGTCGACGCCGACACCGCGAAGCAGATCCAGGCCGCGAAGGCCGTGCGGCAGAACCCGCAGATGATCGGCGCCGACGGCAACCCGAACCAGGAGCTCGTCGCCCAGGCGATGGCGTCGATCACCTGCGCGCCGAACGCCAAGGACCCCCTCGAGGGCAACGACGACCCCAAGCTGCCGCTGGTCGCCTGCGGTGACCACGACACGTACAAGTACCTGCTGGAGCCGGAGTTCCTGCCGGGCACCGAGATCGCCGACTCGAGCTCGGGCTACGACCAGCAGCGCGGCCAGTGGGTGGTGAACCTCAGCTTCAAGAGCGAGGGCACCAAGATCTGGGCGGACTTCACCTCGAAGAACACCAACCAGCAGGCCGCGTTCGTGCTCGACACGCAGGTCGTGTCCGCGCCGAACATCCAGGTCGCGATCCTGGACGGCAACACCCAGATCACCGGCAAGTTCACGCAGACCGAGGCGAAGGACCTCTCGGACATCCTGAAGTACGGCTCGCTGCCGCTGTCGTTCGCTTCCTCGGACGCGACCACGGTGTCGGCCACGCTGGGCCTCGCGTCGCTGCAGGCCGGCCTGATCGCCGGCGGCATCGGCCTGCTGGTCGTCTTCATCTACTGCCTGTTCTACTACCGGCTGCTCGGTGTGCTCACCATCCTGTCGCTGGGGCTGTCGTTCTCGCTGGTGTTCGCGGTGCTGGTGCTGCTCGGGCGCTGGATCGGCTACACGCTGGACCTGGCGGGCATCGCCGGCCTGATCATCGCCATCGGCATCACGGCGGACTCGTTCGTCATCTACTTCGAACGAATAAAGGACGAGATCCGGGAGGGCCGGACGTTCCGGTCCGCGGTGCCGCGCGGCTGGACCCGTGCCCAGCGCACGATCCTGGCCTCGGACGCGGTGAGCTTCCTGGCCGCGGCGATCCTGTACATCATCGCGGTCGGCGACGTCCAGGGCTTCGCGTTCACCCTGGGCATGTCCACGGTGCTCGACCTGGTGATCGTCTACCTGGTGACGCACCCGCTGGTCGCGATCGCGTCCACGTCGAAGTCGAAGTTCCTGTCCAATCCCAAGTACCTGGGCCTGGGTGCCGTGCAGCAAGTGGGTTCGCAGCGCAAGTCGACCTCGGTCGGCCGCGCGAACGTGAAGGAGGCCTGACGTGGGCGTCGAAGAACTGGGCAGGGACGCCGACGGCGACATGAAGGCCGCGGCGAAACCCGGCAAGAAGGACAGCATCTTCCGCCGTCTCTACGTCGGCAGCGGTGCGTTCGACGTCGTCGGCAAGCGCAAGCGCTGGTACATCTTCTTCTCCGCGCTGGTGCTCGTGTGCCTCGCGTCGATGATCTTCCGCGGCTTCAACTACGGCATCGAGTTCGAGGGCGGCACGCAGCTGCAGATGCCGGCCAACGGCATCCACGGCGTGATCACCGAAGACCAGGCCAAGGCGTCGTTCGAGAAGGCCCTCGGCCACCCGGCCGCGGAGACGCAGAAGGTCGGCACGGGCGACGCGTCGACCATCCAGATCCGCACCGAGACGCTGGACGCGGCGGACGTCGCCAAGCTCAAGCAGACCCTGTTCCAGGACCTGGGGCCGATCGGCAGCAACAAGCAGCCGAGCGTGCAGGCGATCAGTGACAGCGCGGTCAGCGCGTCCTGGGGCGGGGAGATCTCGCAGAAGGCGCTGATCGCCCTCATCGTGTTCCTCGTCGCGGTGGTCATCTTCCTGGCGATCTACTTCGACCTGCGGATGGCGTCGGCGGCCCTGGTTTCGCTGCTGCACGACATCTTCGTCACCGCGGGTGTGTATTCGCTGATCGGTTTCGAGGTCACGCCGGCGACGGTGATCGGCCTGCTGACGATCCTCGGGTTCTCGCTCTACGACACGGTGGTGGTGTTCGACAAGGTCCGCGAGAACACGCGCGGCCTGCTCGGGCTGACCCGCCGCACGTTCGGCGAAGCCGCGAACCTGGCGCTGAACCAGACCCTGATGCGGTCGTTCAACACCGCGTTCATCGCGCTGCTGCCGATCCTCGGCCTGCTGATCGTCGGGTACGTGCTGCTCGGTTCCGGCACGCTGCAGGACCTGGCGCTCGTGCAGCTCACCGGCACGATCGTCGGCGTCCTGTCGTCGGTCGCACTGGCGACGCCGCTGCTGGTCGACTTCAAGATGCGCGACCCGAAGTACCGGCAGCAGGCCGAGCGGGTCCAGCAGCGCCGGGCCAACCAGGAGCGCAAGGCCGCGAGCGGCGACTTCGACGCCTCGGACGACGACGCCTTGGCGGCGGAGCTGCGCAAGGAGAAGGCGTACGCCGCCGCGTCGAGCGTGCCCGCCCGGATCCAGAAGCAGCGTCCCGCGGGCAAGCCGGCCGGGAAGCGGAAGCGCTGACGTGGAGCTGGAGAAGGCCCTCGGCCTGATCGCCGAGGTGCCGGACTTTCCCGAGCCCGGCGTGCTGTTCCGCGACCTGAGCCCGATGTTCGCGGACGCCGGCGCCTTCAAGGCCGTGACCGACGCGCTGGCGAGCACCATCGACCCCGGGGTCGAGGCGCTCGCCGGCGTGGAGGCCCGCGGATTCCTGCTCGCCGCGGCCGTCGGGTACGCCCGCGGCCTCGGCGTGGTGCTGATCCGCAAACCGGGCAAGCTCCCGCTGGTCGCGGGCCGGGTGGACTACGCGCTGGAGTACGGCACGGCCACGGTCGAGCTGCCGGCGGGCGTGGTGCACCCCGGCCAGCGTGTCGCCATCCTGGACGACGTCCTGGCCACGGGCGGCACGGTCGCGGCGACCGGCAAGCTCCTGGAAGACGCGGGCGCGGTCGTCGACAGCGTCTCGGTGGTCCTGGAACTGGCGGCCCTCGGCGGCCGTCAGGTGCTGGGGGACCGGAAGATCCACGCACTGCAGGTCTGCTGAACCTGCCTGCCGCTGCTTGTCGTGAGTGTTTAGTAGGGTTCTAACCCGACTAAACACTCACGAGGGCGGCGGCGAGAGCGGAACTCCCTGGTCAGGGCGTTGTGATCACCCTCAATGGGCGCACCCGGCGGGGTCGCAGGACCGAGCGGCTACCCTGGGGGTTCGAAGGCCGCACGAGCAGCAGGAGGTGCGGGTGAGCCAGGAGCTCGACGCCGCGGTGCCCGCTCAAGAGGGCGCCCCGCAGAACGGGCAGGCGGCGGCACAGCCCGCGTCGCCGAAGCCGAACGGCGCGGCGCCGAACCCGTCCGCCACCCGGCGGGTGCGCGCCCGTCTCGCGCGGCGGATCACCGCCCAGCGCGCCGCCCCGGTCAAGCAGGTCCTGGAACCCCTCGCGGTCATCCACCGCGAGCTGCACCCCAACGGCGACCTCGGGCTGCTGCAGCGCGCCTACGACGTCGCCGAGGAGCTGCACCGGAGCCAGCGGCGCAAGTCCGGCGACCCGTACATCACGCACCCCCTGGCCGTCGCCACGATCCTCGCCGAGCTGGGCATGGACACCACGACGCTCGTCGCGGCACTGCTGCACGACACGGTCGAGGACACCGGCTACGCCGTCGAGAGCCTGAAGGCCGACTTCGGCGAGAAGGTCGCCGAGCTGGTCGACGGCGTCACGAAGCTGGACAAGGTCAAGCTCGGCACGTCCGCCGAGGCCGAGACCATCCGCAAGATGGTCATCGCGATGGCCAAGGACCCCCGGGTGCTGGTCATCAAGCTCGCCGACCGGCTGCACAACATGCGCACGATGCGCTTCCTGCCGCCGGAGAAGCAGGCCCGCAAGGCGCGCGAGACCCTCGAGGTCCTCGCCCCGCTGGCCCACCGCCTCGGCATGGCCACGGTGAAGTGGGAGCTGGAGGACCTCGCGTTCGCCATCCTGCAGCCGAAGAAGTACGACGAGATCGTGCGCCTGGTCGCCGACCGCGCGCCCTCGCGCGACATCTACCTGCGCTCGGTCATCACCGACCTGACCAGCAACCTCGTGTCGTCGCGGATCACCGCGAAGGTCGAGGGCCGGCCGAAGCACTACTACTCGATCCACCAGAAGATGATCGTCCGCGGCCGCGACCTGGACGACATCCACGACCTGGTCGGCGTGCGGATCCTGGTCGAGGACGTCCGCGACTGCTATGCGGCGATGGGCGTCGTCCACGCGCTGTGGCAGCCGGTTCCCGGGCGCTTCAAGGACTACATCGCGCAGCCGCGGTTCAGCGTCTACCAGTCGCTGCACACCACGGTGATCGGCCCGGACGGCAAGCCCCTCGAGGTGCAGATCCGCACCTACGAGATGCACCGCACCGCCGAGTACGGCATCGCCGCGCACTGGCGGTACAAGGAAACCAAGGGCACGCACAACGGCAACGCCGTGGACGTCGACGAGATGGCGTGGATGCGCCAGCTCCTCGACTGGCAGCGGGAAGCGGCCGACCCGGGCGACTTCCTCGAGTCGCTGCGCTACGAGCTGGCCGCGCGCGAGATCTTCGTGTTCACGCCGAAGGGCGACGTGATCACGCTGCCCGTCGAGTCGACCCCGGTCGACTTCGCCTACGCCGTGCACACCGAGGTCGGGCACCGCTGCATCGGCGCCCGCGTCAACGGCCGCCTGGTCGCGCTGGAACGCAAGCTGGAAAACGGCGAAGTCGTCGAGATCTTCACCTCGAAGGCGGAGAACGCCGGCCCGAGCCGCGACTGGCTGCAGTTCGCGGGTTCGCCGAAGGCGCGCGCGAAGATCCGGCAGTGGTTCGCCAAGGAACGCCGCGACGAGGCGATCGAAGGCGGCAAGGAAGCGATCACCAAGGAGATCCGCAAGGTCGGCCTGCCGATCCAGCGGCTGGTCTCCGCGGAGTCGATGGGCTCGATCGCCACCGAGCTGCGCCACGCCGACATCTCGTCGCTGTACGCGGCGGTCGGGGAGGGCCATACCAGCGCCAAGCACGTCGTGCAGCGCCTGGTCGCGCTCATCGGCGGCGTCGACGCGGCGGAGGAGGAGCTCGCCGAGCGCGCGACGCCGTCCACCGTCACCCGGCGCCGCGGCTCCAACGACGTCGGCGTCGTGGTCAAGGGCGCGAGCGACGTCTGGGCGAAGCTGGCCCGCTGCTGCACCCCGGTCCCGGGCGACGAGATCCTCGGTTTCGTGACCCGCGGCGGCGGTGTTTCGGTGCACCGCACCGACTGCACCAACGCCGGCGACCTGCAGTCCCAGCCCGAGCGGCTGGTCGAGGTCGAGTGGGCGCCGTCGGCGTCGTCGGTGTTCCTGGTGGCCATCCAGGTCGAGGCCCTCGACCGGCACCGCCTGCTCTCGGACGTGACGAAGGTGCTGGCGGACGAGAAGGTCAACATCCTGTCGGCCTCGGTGACGACGTCCCGCGACCGGGTCGCGGTCAGCCGGTTCTCGTTCGAGATGGGCGACCCGAAGCACCTGGGCCACGTCCTCAAGGTGGTCCGCGGCGTGGAAGGCGTCTACGACGTCTACCGCGTGACGTCGGCGTCCTAGCGCGCGCTCACGACCGGAGCGGCAGGGGCTGCCGACCCTCCTGGACTGTCCACACTGGACATGCCGTGATCTCGTCGGCCGGGCGCGAAGAAATTGTCGAATGTCGGTCCGGTCCATTCCCGGAATCTGTGACCGCGTCCATTCCCGGCGGGTTTCCGGAACCGGCCCGGGAAATACGGTGCCGCGTTCTTCGAGCGCATGCTACGGTCTGCAAATTGCAGGTGAGGGAGCCGTCCGGAAGCGGTGCGCCCGGCCCCGACCCTCCGGAAACGCGAGGGAGCAGCAATGTCCCCAGGCACGGCCGACGACACCACGCGCTACCTGTGCGCGGCGTCCTACCTCGACCCCGGCTACAGCAAACGGGCGATCACCGAGTTCCTCGTCGAACCCACCCGCCCGGTGCCGCCGTCGACGGGGCTCGACGCGGGCCGCGTGCTCGCGGAGGCGGTGCGGGCGCGAGCCCGCCGGAAGAACTACGACGGCCTGCTGGTGCTGCTGATGGCCATCGTCGTCGGGCTGTCGTGGGACAACCCGCTGCTCTACGGCTGGATCCTGCTGTCGGCCATTCTGATGGTCGCGCGTTCGGGGAAAGCCGGGTACGGGGCCCAGCGGTCGATCAACCCGAAGATCGTGATCGGCTTCGGCCTCGCCGTCCTGGCCGTGGCGGTGCTGCTGCCCTATGCGGGCGAGTTCTTCGATTCCGGGAGCCGGTCCTCCTCCCGGTACTACGACGACTACGAGCCGTCGTCGACGGGCGGTGACACCGCCCGGACCGTCATCGGTGTCGTGCTGGCCCTGGTCGTGCTGGTGATCGTCACGCTGGAGCGCTGGTCCCTGTGGAACCTGCTGACGACGCGCTTCAAGCGCCACGCCACCCCCGCGCCCGACAACGGAAGTCTCACCGGGCTGTTCACCGAGGACTTCCGCGACCAGCTCGCCCGGTACCAGCGCGGTGACGAGTTCGCCGGCGTGCCCGGCGCGCCGCTGGTGGTCTACCGCGGCTACAACCCGTTCGTGGGGGCCGGTTTCCGGCGCGACGCCTGGTCGATGGCGATCCCGCTGGAGCGGCTGGAGGACGACGAGAGTGATCCGGCGACGCGCCGGGAGCTCACCACCGAAACGCTGTACGAAGGGATCCGCGAGGCGATCGGGAACCTCCGCCGGTCGGGTTCGCTGTCACCGGATCAGCGGCTGGGCGGGCTGACCGTGACCGAGGCGGTGTTCACCCCGGCCGCCGAGCTCGTCGACCACCTGGCCGAGCCGGAGGCCGCGGCGTACCTGCCCGACATCGAGTACCCGCCGCACACCCGGCTCACCGAGGCCGACGTCGACCGGCTCCGGATGGAGCCGAAGGAATGGGCGCGCTACTACCTGTGCTTCCAGGTCGAGACCTGGGACCGGGATCTCGTGCTCACGACGTTCCTGCACGTAGCGGTCGACGAGACGACGTTGTACGTCGAGTGGACGCCGTTCATGCTGCCGCCGATCCGGGCCGAGTACCGCGTGGTGGACAAGATGCGGCCGGACTCGCTGCGCCCGCTCGGCCAGGGTTTCCTGGCGTGGCTGGAGATGCCCGCGAGCCTGCCCGGCCGGATCGCGAACCTCGCGTCCTGGATCCGGCGGCCGAAGCGCGAGCCCGGCGTCCTCGACCCGGACCGCTACGGCGCCTCGAGCACCCTGCGCGAGCTCGCGTCGGTCAACCTGTTCACCGACTACTTCCAGCTCGTCGACATCGAGCGGTACGAAAAGATCATCGAAAGCCGGCTCCTGCCGGCGATCGGTCGCCTGCTCGGCGACGCCGGGTTCTCGACGGCGAAGTTCGAGGAGCAGGCGGCGGTCGTGATCAACAACGACATCACCATCGGCGGCGACAACCGCGCCCCGATCACCCAGACCGGGCAGCGCGGCCCGCGGCCACGCCCGCCCCGCGCACCCGGCCGCCTGGCCCGGACGGAGGCCTGATGGAACCCCGCATCACGAACAAGGTCAGCATCGGCCGGGACAACTCCGGGCCGATCACCCAGACCGGGATCGACGGCGGTGGCGCGGACACCGCCCTGCCCGCGCTGCTCGGCCTGGTCGAGCGGCTGGCCGCCGACGTGCGCGGCCAGGACCTGGCCAAGCAGGAGGTCCTGGAGGACACGCTGGACGACCTGGCGGCCGACCTGCGCGCGGGCGACGCCGCGGAACCGGCCGTGGTGCGCAGCCGCTGGGAGAAGGTCAAGGGCTTGCTGGGCGGAGTGGTGCAGTTCTCCGAGCTGGTCGCGAAGATCTCCGACCAGGTGCAGAAGATCTTCACCTGAGCTGCCCGCTCAGAGCACCTTCCGCAGCAGCGCGGTGACGTCGTCGGGGCGCTCGAGCATGGGGAGGTGCCCGGTGTCGGGGATCTCCACCAGCTCGGCGTCCGGCAAGGACTTCGCGATGTGCTGGGAAAGCTCGATCAGCCCGAGCGCGTCCGACAGGCCGATCACCACCTGGGCCGGGGTGGCGATCTCGGCCAGCCGGTGCCGGGTGTCCGGGACCCGCTCCGTCCACTGTGGAGCGGTCGACAGGCGGTGGTACACCTGCTCGCACATCTCCCGGACCCGCGCGAGCATCGCCGGCGGCAGCACGGACACCTCGCGTGCGGGCCCGGCGACCAGGTACCGGACGTTGGCCTCGGACATGGCCTTCACGTCCGCCGGGTCGACGTCGCGGGTCAGCTCGGCGATGTCGGCCTGCATGTGGTCCGGCCAGGTGTGCCCGCTGAGCCCGGAGCCCAGCAGCACCAGCCGGGTGACCCGCTCCGGCGCGGCGAGCGCGGTGTCCAGCGAGACCGCGCCGCCCATCGACGCCCCGACCAGCGCGGCCTGCTCGATCCCCCGGGCATCGAGCAGGGCCAGCAGGTCCTCGTGGTGGGCGAACTCGCCGAGGCCGTCGGCCGATTCGCCGAAGCCGCGGCGGTCGTAGCGGATCACCCGGTGCGTGGCGGCGAGCGCGGTGAACTGGGCGTCCCACATCCGGCGGTCGCCGATGGCCGCGTGCAGCAGCACGACCGCGGGCCCCTCGCCCGCTTCGTCGTACCCGAACGTGGTCCCGTTCAACTCGATCGTCGCCATGGGCCCAAGCTAGCGCCGCGACCGCGTCACACACCCGGGGTTTCGCTCAGGGCGAGAAGCTAGGGTGCCGAACATGACCGACGGATTCGACTTCACGCGCGACGGCGAGGTGGCGCGGCTGACCTTCGCCCGGCCGGCGAAGATGAACGCGATCACCTACGGCATGTGGTCGGCGATCCCGGACGTCGTGGCCGACGTCGAGGCCGACGCCACGCTCAAGGTGCTCGTGCTCGCGGGTGGCGGCCAGCACTTCTCGGCGGGCGCGGACATCAGCGAGTTCGGCGAGCTGCGCACCACCGCCGAGGGCGCGGCGAGCTACGACAAGGCCGTCGAAGGCGCGGTGGCCGCGCTGACGTCGATGCGGAAGCCGTCGGTCGCGATGATCCAGGGCAACTGCATCGGCGGCGGCTGCCAGGTGTCGGTCGCCTGCGACTTCCGCTTCGCCGCCGAGGGGTCGCGCTTCGGCATCACGCCGGCGAAGCTCGGCATCGTCTACCACTTCGACTCGACCCGCCAGCTGGTGTCGCTGGTCGGGCCGGCGCACGCGAAGTACTTCCTGCTCTCCGGCGAGCTGATCACGGCGGCCCGGGCGCGCGAGATCGGCCTGCTCAACGACGTCTTCCCGGCCGACGAGCTGGGAGCTTCGACGCTGGAGTTCGTGCGGACGCTGTGCTCGCGTTCGCAGGCGTCGGTCCGCGGGATGAACCGGATCATCGAGAAGATCGTCGCCGGCCAGGAGAGCCCGGACGCGGAGGTCGAGGAGCTGCGGTCCGAAGCCCTGCACGGCGAGGACTACGCGGAGGGCGTCGCGGCGTTCCTGGACCGGCGCCCGCCGAACTTCACCTTCCGCTGACGTGGTCGTGAGTGTTCAGGGCGGTTAGAACCGCCCTGAACACTCACGAGGTCAGGCGCAGGTGAGCTTCGCGTCCGCCCAGTCGCCGTGGTCGGAGTCCTTGTCGTCGCCGCCGTCGGTCACCTGGAGGGTCAGGCGCCGGACGCCGGTGACGTCGGCCGTCAGCGGGTGGGCGCCGTCGGCCGGGCGCAGCACCGGCGTCTCGGCCAGTGGCTCGCCGTCGTCGCCGAGGACGCGGAACGCGACCGAAGCGGGCGCTTTCACCTCGTCGTCGACGCCGGTGACCGCCGAGAACGCCGTGCACGCGCCGCCGAGCCACACCGTCACGGAGCTGGGCGCGTTCGTGCCGAGGCCGTGCGCGTAGACCGTGCCGCCGATGGTCAGCGGGTGGCCGTCGCCCTCGGCGGTGTCGCCGTTGGACTGGTCGCGCTCCACCGGGCCCCAGCCGTTCGACGACGCCAGGAACGGCAGCGCGCTGACCTGCGCGGTCCCGGTCGGTACCGGCGGCGGGACGAACACGCTGGTCGCGCCCTCGACGTGAACGGCCTGGCCGCGGAAGCGGTAGGTGGCCGCGACCGGCAGGTCGGTCGTGCCCGGCGCGGCCGCGGCGGTCGCCGTGAACCGCCAGGTGCCCGACACGGGCTGTCCGGCCAACAGCACCGGCCGGAAGACCGAGCGTCCGGTCACCGTCCAGCCCGCCGGGGCGACGGGCCCGAGTTCGACGTCGAGCAGCGGTGCTCCCGCCGGCAGCCGGAAGGTGGCCTCGACCTCGACGGTCGTGCCGGGGTGCGCCTCCGCCGTCGCCGGGGTGACGCTCAGGCTGGTCGCCGGCACCTGCCGGATCTCCGCGTCGCAGGTCGTGCGGCCCGGCCACGCGGGGCAGAGGACGGTGACGAACCCGCCGTTCTTCGCGACCGGCACGCTCAGCCGGCCGCCCGCGGTGACCGCCGACTTCTCGCGCAGCAGGCCGGCCGGGCCGTCGCGCAGGGTGTCGGCGAGCCAGCGCCCGTGGCCGAGGAAGTCCAGCGGCGCGTCGACGGTCTTGGCCGGGCCCGCCTCGATGCCGCCGACGAACCAGCGGTCGCCGGAGCGCTTGGCGAACACCGCCTCCTGCCCGGGGCGGCCGGACAGCAGCCGCGTCTCGTCCCACACCGTCGGCAGCTGGTCGAGCGTGTGCAGGGCTTCGGGGCGGGCCTCGTAGTTCTCCGGCTTGTCCGCGCCGTGCTGCCAGCCGGACTCGTAGACGAAGAACGTCGCCACCTCGTGCGCGTCCGTGGTGTCCCGGTCGGCCACGACGAACGCCGTCGGCGTGTAGTCCATGCTGCCGACCACGTTGCGGGTGAAGGGGAACATCGTGTTGGTCGCGGCCCGCGTCTTGAACTGCTCGGCGCCGCGCACGGCCTCGAAGCTCATCACGTGCGGCCAGGTCCGCTGCAGGCCGCGGGGGATGGTCGCGCCGTGGAAGTTGATCATCAGCCGTTGCTGCGCGGTGGCCGCCGCGATGTCGTCGTAGAACCGGAACCGCGCCTGGGTGTCGGAGTCCATGAAGTCGACCTTGATCCCGGCCGCGCCCCACGACTTGACCAGCGGGAGCCACTTCGCGCGTTCGGCCGCCGTGTCGAGGGTGGTCCAGCGGAACCACAGGATCACCTCGACGCCGCGGGCCCGCGCGTACCGCACGACGTCCGGGACCCACGACGCGTCCCAGCCCTCGTCGATGAGCAGGTACGGCCAGCCGTTGCGGGCGGCGAAGTCCGCGTACTGCTTCTGCCGCACGGGATCGCTCGGACTGTCGTGTTCGGACAGCCACGACCACGCCACCTTGCCGGGCCGGATCCACGACGTGTCGGCGAGCTTCGACGGCGGCGCCAGGTCGTCGACCAACGTGGACGCGGTGACCGTCGCGAGGTCGCCGGTGATCGCGACCCGCCACGGCGTCGCGAACGGCCCGGTGGCGGTGATCGAGGCGTCGGCCAGCTTGATCGCGTAGTCCGCGCTGCCCGCCGCGTGCGTCAGCCGGGCGCCGGAGTACCGACCGTCCACATCGGACTCCGTGAGCAGCGTGTAGCTCCCGTCGCCGGTGTCGAACAGCGACGGAAAGCCGTAGTCGCCCGCCTTCGCGCCGCTCGCGGTGGTTTCGACGCGGACGTTCTCGTAGTTGGGGGAGTAGGGCAGCAGCCACGCGGGCGCGGCCGCGGGCAGGGTGAACGCCGACGCCTCGCCGGTGATCGTCACCGGCCCGGCGCCGGGCAGCACGTACCGGTAGGCGACGCCGTCGGCGGCCGCGCGCACGACGACGTCGAGCCGGATTTCGCCCGCGCCGGCGAAGGACAACGTCGTCTCCGCCGCCCGTGCGTGCCGGCGCAGCTGCTTGCCGGTCGTCATCGTGTAGCGCTCGTCGACGATCCGGTCGGTGCGGCGCAGGAACCGCAGGTCGCGGGTCAGGTCGGCGGTCTTCGTCCGGACGCCCAGCGGCGCGGGCGCCAGCACCGCGGTGGCGCCCCGGGTGGCCGCGAAGGTCAGCCCGCCGTCGCCGGTGCGGGTGACCGCGGCGGTCACCGCACCGGTCACCGCACCGGTCAGGCTGACCGTCCAGCGGTCGGCGGCGTCGGCGGGCATCGTGGTGACCAGGGTAGCCGTCACGGCCAAGACCAGGCCCGCGGCGGCGCGCCTCATCGCCCGGCCCCGGCCAGCTGCTCGTTGAGGTAGAGGAATGCGCCGAGGCCGTGGAAGTCGTTGGTGGCGCGCGGCCGGTCGAGGTAGTAGCGGCCGTTGCCGACGTTGGTCCCGACGCTGATGTCCGTGATGGCGGTGGTCCCGTCGGCGGCCTGGGAGACCTTCGCGAGCACACCGGCGTACCCGCGGGCGATCACCGGCCGGTACTCCGGGCCGACGTACCCGCGCTGCACCGCGCGGGACAGCGTGTAGGTGTACAGGCTGGAGCACGACGTCTCGGTCCAGTTGTCGGCGGCGGTGGGCTTGACGGTCAGCTGGAACCACCGGCCGGTCGCCGGGTCCTGCCAGCGGCGGAACCCCTGGGCGAGGTACCGGACGATGCCGACGAGGGCGCCGCGCTGCGGGGACGCCGCGGGCAGCGCGTCGAGGACGTCGACCGTGGCCGCGCCGAACCAGCCGACCGCGCGGCACCACACGTCCGGGGACAACCCGGTCACCGGATCGGCCCAGCTCTGCTTCCGGCGCTCGTCGTACGCGTGGTACAGCAATCCGCTCGGGTGCCGCAGATGAGTGAAATAGGTGACGAGTTGTTCGGCCGATTCGGTGGTGCTCGCGGCGTCGCCGACGGCCTTTCCGTACCGGGCCAGGAATGGGTCGAGCATGAATGCGCCGTCGGCCCAGAGCTGCCCGGTCAATCCCGTGTTGTGAATGAATCCGCCGTCGGTGGTCCGCGGGTACGTCGCCAGCCGGTCGTGGATCCGCCGCGCGGCCAGCGAGTAGCGCGCGTCGCCCGTTTCGGTGGCCAGCACGAGGAAGACGTTGCCCGCCAGCATGCTGTCCAGGTCGTTGTACGGGTTGCCGGTGCCGCCGTCCGGTCGCACCTTCGCCGCACCCCAGGTTTCGAGGTAGGTCAGGTACCGGACGTCGTGCGTGCGCTGGTAAACGCGGTACAGGCCCAGCAGGAACAGGGCGTCGGTGTAGCCGAGCCCCAGCGACGCGGCGGGGTGTGCGACGATCGTCGAGTCGGCGACGGCGCGCGACCAGTCGGGTGGCGCGGCTTCGGCGGGTTGCCCGAGCAGGGTCAGTCCGAGAACGGCGGCGAGGACGACGCGAAGTGTTTTCCGGAACGCCAAAGAACCCAGCCCCTTTGCTGCGCGGAAAGAGCGGCGGCGGTGTCGGTCATCGATCTTGCGCGACCGTTCCGGAGCCGGTCAACCGCCCGCGGGGGGAAACGGCCGGACAACGCGGGACTAATAATATCGTCAAGCGTCCAGGTAGCCGCGGAAATGCTCGGCGACGACGTCGGTGACGCCGGCGGGGCCGAGCCGGCCGTCGATCTCGATGACCCGGATGCCCAGCTCCCGCGCGGACCGCACGGCCTGCGCGGCGAGCATCCGGTCCCGCGTCAGCACGCTGCGCTGCTCCGGGATCGCGGGCTCCTCCGGCCGGTGCCGCAGCTGGTGCTGGCGGAACAGCTCGGTCGGCACGAGCACGACCATCCGGCCCGGCGAATCCACCAGCGGCGCGACCAGCTCCGGGCGCAGCCCCCAGCCCTCGGCGACGATCGGCCGCGGCGACGTCAGCACCCGCAGATCGGCCAGCGCGCAGTCGAACCCGTGCCGCACCTCGGTCATCAGCTGCTCGCCGGCGGAGACGTCGCCGCCCGGGGCGGGCCGGGTCCGGTGGTCGTGGTGGTAGGTCGTCAGGCCGTGCCGCTCGGCGAGCAGCCGGGCGACGGTGGACTTCCCGGTCCACGGGGCGCCGCCGATCCACAGCGCCTTCCGCAGCGTGCCGAAGGGATCCCAGGTCATCAGACGACTATCGCGGGCCCGGCGGGCCGATGGCCAGTGTTCCGGCGCCGGTTGATCCGTTCAGCGCAGAGTGACGCGGCCCGCACGCACGCCCCGGCGTCACTCGCTTTCGTCGTCCACGACGAGCACGGTGGCGCCGTCCGGCTCGCGGGCGGGGCCGAGCCGGAACCGGAACTGCGAGCCGGGCCGGATCGCGGCGATCACCTGGGTGTCGGCCGTGTCGAAGAAGATGATCGAGTGCTCGGCGGTGATCGGCTCCTGCCGCAGCACCACCGGCAGCCGGTCGGACGACTGGTCCGGCCGCGGCAACGGGACGACCACGGGGATCGGAAGCGTGCCGCTGACCGAGCCGGATCCGTCGTCGTAGTCGTAGTCGTCCGGCTCGGGCCAGCGCGGCTCGAACCGCTCGACCGGTTCGAACGACTCGCGAGGCTCGGCCGGCTCGAACGGCACCGGCGGGACGACCCGCGGCCGCCGTCGCCACCAGAGCCCGGCGATCAGCCCGGTGAGCAGGCCGCCGGTGCCGCTGACCGCGGACGCGAGCCCGGCCCCCAGCCCCGGTTCGGCCGGCTGGGATGCTGCCGCCCGGGCGGGCGGGGCGGCCACCGGGGTGGCCGGGAGCGGCCCGAACTTCACCGCGGGGTCGCGGGCGTCGTCGGGCAGCTGGAGGACCTGGCCCGGCTCGATCGCCGTGGGGTCGTCGAACGGCGTGCCGTCCGGGCGTGGCCGGCCCCGGTTGAGCGTGAAGATCTCCTGGAACCGGTTCCCGTCGCCCAGCGCCTGTTCGGCGATCTTGAACAACGTGATGTCGTCGGGGTTTGCGGCGTGGGGGACGACGAAGTACTTCACCGACGGCGGTGGCGGTGGCGCGGACTGGGCCAGCGCGGGCCCGCCGGCCAGCACGGCGAACAGGGCACCGGCGCAGGCGGCCTGGCCGGTGCGCCCGAGGACGCGGCGCACCGCGGGAACCCGGTTTTCGGCCATCGTCGCCCACCCTCTCCCCGGTGGCACAAACGGCCCCGGTGTTCCCCTCTACACGGGGCGGGTGGGGGCGTGGTTCAGATTTCGTCCCAGGGCACGGTTTCGTAGGCCTCGGCGAGGAGCCGCACGGCGCGGTCCGCGGGCGGCAGCACGAAGTCGTCGACGGAGGTGACCGGGCGGCCCGGGGTCTCGGAGTTGGTGACGAACATCGCGTCGAACCCGGGCAGGTCGGCGGGCCGGACCTCGCGCGTCTCCTGCGGGACGCCGAGCCGTGCCAGCGCTTCCCGCTGCACGAGCATCGTGATCCCCGGCAGCACGGCCGCGTCCGGCCAGACGACCGTGTCGCCGGCCAGGAAGCCCGCGTTCCAGATGGACGCCTCGCTGATCCGGCCCTGGTGGTCGACGAACAGCGCGTCGTCGTAGCCCGCGAGCTCGGCCTGGCGGGCGTGGTGGATGAGGCCGAACGTGCCGAGGTGCTTGACCTGCGGCAGGTCCCGCTCGTACCGGACCGTCCCCAGGCGCAGCGGCGCCGGGTCGACCGGGTGCGGTGGCAGCGTCCGGACCAGGATCTCCGGCTTCAGCGGCTCGTCGAAGGACCGCGTGAGCACCAGGACCCGCACGGACAGCGCGGCTTCGTCCGCGATCGCCCGCCGGACGTAGGAGCGCACCAGGTCCGTGTCGAGCTCCACGCCGAACAGCAGGCGGGTGCTCGAGGTCAGCCGGTCCAGGTGGTGGGAAAGACCGCGGACCCGCCCGTCCCGGACCTGCATCGCGGTGAAGTGACCGTAGGAGGTCATCCCCGCGATGAAGGCGCCCGGGCCGAGCGGGTCCCCGTTCAGCTCGATGCGGTGCGGCACTACTGGACGGTGACGCCCGTGAACTTCACCTGCTTGGTCGGCGCACCCGTGCCGTCCTGCGGGTTCGGGTTCGCGATGCCGGCCTTGGCCACCGCGTCCAGCACCTTCAGGCCGTCGTCGCTGATGCTGCCGAACACCGAGTAGTCGGCCGGCAGGCCCTCGGCGTCGCCGTAGACCATGAAGAACTGGCTGCCGCCGGAGTTCGGGGCCTGCGTCTTCGCCATCGCGAGGATGCCGCGGCCGTACTTGATCTCCGGGAAGGCCTCGTCCGGCATCGTGTAGCCCGGGCCGCCCTGGCCGTCGTTCGTCGGGTCGCCGGTGGCCGAGGGGTCACCGCACTGCAGCATCTGCAGGCCCTCGGTGCCGAGCCGGTGGCACATGGTGTCGTTGTAGAAGTTCTGCTTCGCGAGGCTGATGAAGCTCTGCACCGCGCAGGGCGCGAGCGCCCGGTCGAGCGTCAGCGGGATGTCGCCCGCCGTGCTCTTCAGCGTCACGTTCACCGTGCCGGTCGACGGGACGTTCTTGCCGTCGGGCAGGTTCACCTTCTTCGGCGTCTTGCCCGTCGTGTCCGCTTTGAAGTCGCACGTCGTCGGGTTCGGCAGCGCCGTCGTCCGCTTCGGTGTCGCCGCGCGCTGCGTCGGGATCTGGACTTCGGTCGGCGGCGGGGCGGCCGAGGACGACGCGGCCGGATCGGCGGTGCTGTCACCGCCGTTGGCGCTCACGATCCACACCACCACGCCCGCGACGACGAGAACAGCTACGCCGACGACACCAGCGCCGATTCTCCTGCGTCGCTTCTGCTGCTCCAATCGGCGCTCGAGTTGCCTCTCGAGCTTGCGCTTCGCAGCTTCGCGGCGCTGCTGGTTGGTCGCCACCCCGTACCCTCCCAGGTTTCCGCTCGTGTCACACGTCTGAGGTAGCGGCAGTGTATGGGCACAGCCTGTGAGGACCATGTACAGGGCCCGCTAGTCTCAACCTGATCGTGATCGGCGCCATCCGGCGCGGATGTCCGGGAGGCGTTCGGTGCTCGTCGTCGGCTTCGGCAGCGGCCCGCTGCAGGCCAACTGCTACCTGCTGGCGGAGGCCGCCGGCGGGCCGTGTCTGGTCGTGGACCCGGGGCAGGAGGTGGCCGCGCCGCTGGCCGCCGCGCTCGCCGGGCACCGGCTGGTCCCCGCGGCGCTCGTCGCCACCCACGGCCACCCCGACCACGTGGCTTCGGCCGCGTCGCTCTCGGCCGCCCACGGCGTCCCGCTGCACCTGCACCCCGCCGACGCCCCGCTCTACGACGGCGAGAGCGTGCCGCTGGAGGCGGGCACCCACCGCCTCGCCGGGCTCGACGTCGACGTCCGGCCCGCGCCGGGGCACACGCCGGGTTCGGTCGTCCTCGCGCTGGAGACGGCGGAGGGCGGCCGGCTCGCCCTGACCGGCGACACGCTGTTCGCCGGGTCGGTCGGCCGCGGGGACGTCGAGGCGTCGCTGCGGGACCTGCTGGCGGGCTTCCCGGACGACACGGTGGTGCTGCCGGGCCACGGCCCGGCGACGACGATCGGGCGGGAACGCGCGGGCAACCCGTTCCTCGCCGGGACGGGGGCGTGAGCATGGCGGAAGAGACGCCGGAACGGCTGCCGCTGTTCGAGGAGGACGCGCGCGGACGCCGTCGCCGCGGGATTTCCGGGTTGATCGGCGTGGTGATCGTCGCCGCCGCGTTCGGCGGGGTCGCCGGGCTGATCGGCGGCACGGTGATCGGCCTGGTCGTCGCCCTCGTGATCGCCCTGCCGCTGGCCTACGTGATGGCGGTCAGCATCCGGCGCCGCGTCTGGCTCGAGGGCTCGACGCTGATCGTGCGCACGTGGGGGCTGCGGCGCGTCGACCTCGTCACCGCCACTCGCCTCGACCTCGTGATCGGCGACGTCCGCGGCACCCGCACGGTCAGCCTGCTGGTCAACGCGGGCAACCGGCGGCAGGTGGCGAAGGTCGACCTCGCGGTGTTCTCCGGCACGGGCGGGCGCGAGCTGGGCGTGCTGCAGCTGCGGAAGCTGGCCAACGCGCTGATGAACAACACCGAGGCGAACGGCCTCGTCTTCGGGGAGCTGCTGGTCTCCGAGCTGAAGGCCGAGGCCCGCGGCGGCGGCGTCGCGGACCGCCCGCTCTACCGGCTGGCGTCGGTGGCGCCGTCGGGCAAGTACGTGCAGCGGTTCACGATGGAGGCCGTCAGCCGGTTCGTGGCGACTCTCGACTGACGTCGCTGTCCGGCTCACGGAGCTGTTCGAGCTGGTAGACGAGCTCCGGGACCTCCTGCGCGATGTACGCGGTGAGGCGTTCGACCTGGTGCAGCGTCGCCCGGACGTCGTCGAGGGCGGTGGCGATGCGCGGGATCGACTCGACGGCCTGGACGGTGGCCGTGACCAGCCGCAGCGCGCCGCGCACGAGCCGGCGGGGGCAGGCGAGCACGGACATGGCGTCTCCCGGGTCGGGTACCGCCTTCCTACCGCGTGCGGGCGCCGTTGTCGCGGCGGGGGCCCGCCGGTGTCACGGGTGGGACGGAACGGCTTTCGTGGTGCTGCTGAGGTACGTCGCGGGCTCGCGGGAGGCGATCAGCGCGGCGAGGACCGTCGTCACCGGGACGGCCGCCACGATGCCGACGCTGCCCGCGAGGGTGCGGATGATCTCCTGCGCGATCTCCTCGCTGCCGAGCAGCGCACCCAGGCCGACCCCGGAGATCGACGAGTACAGCAGCACCGGCAGCGCGGCGCCGGCGTAGGCCATGACCAGGGTGTTGACCGCCGAGCCGACGTGGTCGCGGCCGATCCGCAGGCCCGAGCTGTACAGCTCCCGCCAGCTCAGGTCGGGGTTGGCGCGGCGCAGCTCCCAGACGGCGCTGGTCTGGGTGACGGTGACGTCGTCGAGCACACCGAGGGCACCGATCACGACGCCGGCGAGCAGCAGTCCGCGCGCGTCGATGCCGTGGCCGAGCGAGCCGATGAGCGTCGAGGTGCTGTCGTCGAGCCCGGTCAGCGACGCCGCGGCCGAGAAGATCGCCGAGAGCACGCCGATCAGCGCGAGGCTGACGAGCGTGCCGAGCACGGCGGCGGACGTTCTCGCCGTCAGCCCGTGGGTCAGGTACAGCGCGATGAACATGATCGCGCCCGCGCCGACGATCGCCACCAGCAGCGGGTTTTCACCCGAAAGGACAGCCGGCAGGATGAACAGCGCGATCACCGCGAAGGACAGGCCGAGCGCGACGAGCGCGGCGAGGCCCTGCCAGCGGCCGAGCACCAGGACGGCGACGGCGAACAGCGCGGCCAGCACGAGCAGCGGGGTGCCGCGCTGGAAGTCGACCAGCTGGAAGCTCGACGGGTCGGCCGCGTTCCCGCCGTTGTAGGCGAGCACGACCGCGTCACCCGCGGCGAACCGCGGGGTGCTGGGCTCGATCGGCACGGTCAGCTGCAACGGTTTCCCGGTGGCCGGCCCGTCGGTCATGGTGAGCGCGACGGTCAGGCACGGCTTCGCGTTCGGGTCGCTCTGGTCGCCGACCTGGACCTGACCCTGAGCGAGGCACGGCCCGGTGGCGGTGGTGGTGATGGACGCTTTCACCGGCGTCCCCTGCGGAACGACACTCGTCGGCGACGGCTTGCCCCACGGGTACAGCACGAGCATCCCGACCACGGTGGCGAGCGCCAGGGGAGCGAGCATCCAGATCAGCAGCAGCCGGACCCGCCGTGACGCCGGAGCGGCGGGCCCGTGGCCGTGCCCATGACCATGGCCGTGCCCGGCGTCGGGCTCGGATTTCGGTGCCACGGCACGACTTGCGGGGCGAGCGCGGCCCTCGGCGACCCGCTGGGGCCCGGTGTCGCCACGTTTCGCCGCTCGTTGGGGCCCGGTGTCGCCGCGCCGGGTGGCTCGCTCGGGCCCCGTGTCGTCCCGCTGGGCGGCTCGCTGTGGCCCGGTGTCGCCCTGCTGGGCGGCGCGCTGCGGCCCGGTGTCGTCCCGCTGGGCGGCTCGCTGGGGCCCCGTGTCGCCTCGTTTCGCCGCTCCCCGCGAGGAGTCGGCGTCGGCAGGAGCCGCCGGAACCCGCTGGGCTCCCGTGTCGGCCGGCCGGCGGGGGATTCGCTGGGCGCCGGTGTCCGTCGGCTTCCCGGGAATCCGCTGGGCGCCGCTGTCGGTCAGGTTCCCGGAGGTTCGCTGAGACCCGGTGTCGGCAGGCTTTCGTGGCACCCGCTGGGTTCCCGTGTCGGTCGGCTTCCCGGGGACCCGCTGCGCTCCGGTGTCGGTGCGTCGGCGCGGGGCCGCGGGCGTTCCGTCCGGTGGCGTCCGGCGGGCCGGTTTCCGGGGCGTGCCCGGCGTTCCGGAGGTCCCGCGGGCCGGGGAAACGGGCACCTCGTCGGTGACCCGGCGAATCGGGCCGGTTTCGTCGTCGAGGTCGGGGCGGTCCACTCGCACATCCTGACAGCGGGAGCCCCCGGCCCACGCAACGGGCCGCCGACGGCCCGGTTCGTCCGGATCCGCCGTGTCGACCCCCCAATCACGCGTGTCGACCTGCTGATCACGCGTGTCGACCCTTCGATCACGACCGCCGACCGCCCCGGCCCACGCGATCCGGAGCCGACTCGCGTGATTGGAGAGCCGACACACGTGATTGGAGAGCCGACACACGTGATTGGAGAGCCGACACACGTGATTGGAGAGCCGACTCGCGTGATTGAAGGGTCGACACACGTACACAGGTGCACGACTCGCGTGCCCGGAGGGTCGACTCACGTACATGGGGGTCGGCTGGCGTGCCTGGACGGTCGGTTCGCGTGCCTGGGGGTCGGCTGGGGGGTCGGCTCGGCGTTAGCTGTAAGCCTGGCGGACGTGGACTCGGCGGTACGCCGACGGTGGGGTGTCGAAGTGGTCCAGGAAGGCCTGGCGCAGGGTTTCCGTCGAGCCGAAGCCGCAGCGGCGGGCGATCGTGGCCAGCGGGAGGTCCGTGCCCGACAGCAGGCGCGCGGCGTGCTCGGTGCGGATGGTGCGGACGTAGCGGCCGGGCGTGGTGCCCAGGTGGGCGTCGAAGAGGCGGGTCAGCTGGCGGGTGCTGATCCCGGCGCGGGCGGCCAGGGCCGGGGTGCCGAGGTCGTCGTCCAGGTGCTCGGCGATGTACGCCGTGAGGTCGCGGACCTCGCGGTGCTCCGGCGGCGGCCCGGCCAGGAACAGGCTCACCTGCGCCTGGTTGCCCGGCCGCTGCAGGTACGTCACCAGCGCGCGGGCGGCTTCGCGGGCCAGCGTCGGGCCGTGGTCGGCCTCCACCAGCGACAGTGTCAGGTCCAGCCCGCTGGTGACGCCGGCCGCGGTGTAGACGTTGCCGTGGCGGACGTACAGCGGCACCGGGTCGACCGTCACGCTCGGGTAGTCCGCGGCCAGCTTCGCGGCGTACCGCCAGTGCGTCGTCGCGCGCCGGCCGTTGAGCAGGCCGGCCGCGGCGAGCACCTCGGCGCCGGTGCACACCGACGCGACGCGGCGGCTCGTCCGGGCGAGCCGGCGGATGTGGGCGAGGACGCGCTCGTCGGCCGCGGCGGCGGTGCTGCCCCAGCCGCCGGCGACGACCAGGGTGTCCAGGTCCGCGGCGACCTGGTCGAGCCGCAGGTGCGGCTGCAGGATCAGGCCGGAGGCGGTGTGGATGGCCTGGCCGTCGAGGTTGGCGAGGCGGATTTCGTACGGCGGCCGGGCGCCGAGCCGGTTGGCGGCGTCGAACACATCGGCGGGGCAGGCGATGTCCAGCAGTTCGGCGTCGGGAAAACCGACGATCACGACCCGTCTGGGCGACCCTGGCATGGTCGGACGCTAGCACCCCGGCTGGCGCTCGGACGCGGTTCGCAGGATTCCGGACATCACGACTCCGGCAGGACGGCGTCCCCGCCAAGGTGGGGGTCATGACCGATGAGCAGAAGACCCTCGCTTTCGTCGTCTACCCCGGGCTGACGCCGCTCGACCTGGTGGGCCCGCTGCAGGTGCTGAGCGCGCTGGCCCAGATCGACCCCACCTACCGGACGGTGGCCGTCGGGGCCACCACGGAGCCCGTCGCCACGGACACCCCGCTGCGGATCGCGCCCAGCCACACGTTCGACGAGGTGCCGGCGCCGTTCGCGGTGCTGGTGCCCGGCGGCGGCGTGCCGACGATTCACGCGATGGCCGACGAGCAGCTGTTGGCCTGGTTGCGCACCGCGGCCGCCGGAGCGGAGCTGATGACGTCGGTCTGCACCGGCTCGCTCGTCCTCGGCGCGGCCGGGCTGCTGGAGGGGAAGCGGGCGACGACGCACTGGATGTTCCGCGACCTGCTGCCCGGCCTGGGCGCGACGCCGGTCGCGCGGCGGTGGGTCGAGGACGGCGACGTGATCACCGCGGCGGGCGTGTCGGCCGGCATCGACCTCGCCCTGCACCTGGTGGAACGGCTGGCCGGGCGCGAGGTCGCGAAGACCGTCCAGTTCGGCATCGAGTACGACCCGGAGCCGCCGCAGGGGGCCCTGGACTGGGACAACCCGCCCTACGGCGACCTGAAGCCGCTTCGCGAGCTCACACTGCGCGAAGGCCTCGCCGAGCACCCGAAGCTCCTGGAAAGGCTGCTCGCGCACGCCTGAGGCGAACGGCGTCGGCCATCCGGGTGAGTGGTCTTCCCGGATGGCCCCGGACGGCTAGGGTCAGCTCGCTCGATCAGGTGATCTCGCGGGTGGGGTGTTAAGCCGTGCGGTTCCAGGTCCTCGGCCCTCTGACGGCCGCCGTCCCGCTGCCTTCGGCGGCCCAGCCCCGGCGGCTGCTCGCCGTGCTCCTCGCGCGGGCCGGCCAGTACGTCGGCCGCGACACGCTGGTCGACGAGCTGTGGCCGGACGGCGCGCCGTCGAGCGCCGCGGCGATCGTCCAGGTCACCGTGTCCAAGCTGCGCAAGACGCTCTCACCCGGCCTCGGTGCCGCCGAGGCCGGGCAGCGCCTGCGCTCGGGCCCGCGCGGCTACGCGCTGGTCGTCGAGCCCGGCGAGCTGGACGCCGACGACTTCCTGACGCTGCTGGCCGCGGGCGCGGACGACCGGGCACAGCGCCGCCGCGCGCTCGAACGGGCGCTGGCGTGCTGGCGGGGTGACGCCTTCGCCGACGTCGCCGGTGGGCCGCTGCTGGAGGCCCACAAGCTGTGGCTGGAGGACCGGCGCTCGGCGGCCCTGCTGCAGCTGGTCGAGCTGGAGCTCGCCGACGGCGACGGCGGGGCCGTGGTCGAACGCCTGGATCCGGTCGTCGCGGCCCGGCCCGCCGACGAGCGCTTCGCCGGGCGGCTCGCGGACGCGCTCGGCGCCGTCGGCCGCCGCGAGTCGGCTCTGGAGGTGCTCCGGCGGACGCGCCGCGCGCTCTGGGAAGAGGCCGGCGTCTGGCCGAGCGCGGACCTCGTCGACGTCTACCGCCGGATCGCCGGCACCGAGTGGACGACGCCGGGGCCGCCCGCGCAGCTGCCGCCCGCCGTGCCCGACTTCACCGGCCGGACCGCCGAACTCGCCGACGTCGCCCGGGCCCTGCGCGGGCCGGCCCCGGTGGTGCTGCACGGCGCGGCCGGCGCCGGGAAGTCCGCGCTCGCCGTCCAGGCCGCTTGGCGCGCCCGCCGCCGCTTCCCCGACGGGCAGCTGGTCGCCTCGCTCGGCGGCCCGGCCGACCCAGCGACCGTGCTGACCGGGTTCCTGCGCCTGCTCGGCGCGACGCCGGCGGAACTGGCCGACCGGGCGGGCCTGCCCGGGCTGTGGCGGTGCTACACCGCCGACCGGCGGCTGCTGGTGCTGCTCGAGGACGCCGCGTCGGAGGCCCAGGTCCGGGCCCTGCTGCCGAGCGGGCCGGGCTGCGCCACCGTCGTGACGTCCCGCCGCGCGCTGCCCGGGTTGTGCGGCGCCCGCGCGGTCCCGGTCGCCGCACTGTCCACAGAGGACGCCCGGACGCTGCTCGCGGCGATCGTGGGGGAGCCGCGGCTGCACGGGGAACCCGAAGCGACACAACGGCTTCTCGGCCACTGCGCGGGTCTGGCGCTCGCCGTCCGGATCGCCGGGGCCAAGCTCGCCGGCCGGCCGCGGCAGCGCGTCGCGGAGTTCGCCGTGCGGCTGGCCGACGACCGCCGGCGGCTCGACGAGCTGACCGCGGGGGACCTGAGCGTCCGGACGGCCGTGACGGCGGCCCTGCGGGAGCGGCCGGCGGCCGACCGGTACCTCCTGCGGCTGCTGAACGCCTTCGACGGTCCCGTCCCGGACTGGTGCGTGGCCGCGTTGCTGGACAAGCCGATCGGCGAGGCGCGCGACCGGCTCGACGCGCTGGCCGCCGGGCACCTGCTGGTCCCGGACGGCGCCCGCTGGGCGGTGGCGCCGTTCGTCCGGCTCGTGCTGGCCGAGGGCACCCCGCCGGAGACCGACCAGGTCGCGTTGCGCCGGGCGTGCGAGGTGACGCTGACGCTCGCCGAGCGGGCCCGCGGCCGGCCGTCACCCGGTGGGGCGAGGCCGGATCCGGCGACGGCGCGCCGCGTCGCGGCCGACCCGGCGGGCTGGGCGGCCGAGGAGTCCGGCCACATCGCCGCCGCCGTCCGGCTGGCCGGCGCGCACGGCTGGCACGAGCTGACCGGCGGGCTCGCCGACGCCTGCACCGACCTGGCGGCCACGCCGTGGCTCGACCACTCCGCCCGCGCCGTGTCCGTGCTCGGGCTGGCCGCGGCGCGGCGCCGCAAGGACCCGCACGCGGAGGCGGAAAAGCTCTTCACCCTGGGTTCCGTGCACTGGCAGCAGGGCCGGTGGCGGCAGGCGCGCACCTACTTCGTGATGGCCGAGAACCGCTTCCGGGTCCTCGACGACCCGAGCGGCACCGCCGCCGTGCTGGCCGCGCTCGCCGACGTCCACCTCGACAACGGCAACGCCCGGGCCGCGGAGACGGAGCTGCGGGAGGCCCTCGGCCTGCTGCGCGACTGCGGCGACCGCCGCGGGCAGGCGGCCGCGGCGGCCCAGCTGGGCTCGCTGGCCGAGGACGTCGGCGACGTCCGGGGCGCGGTGGAGAGCTTCGAGGTGAGCATGCTGCTCGCCCGCGAGTGCGAAGACGGGCGCTGGCACGACCAGGCCGCGAAGCGCTACGCCGACGTCCTGCGCCGCCACGGCGGCAGCGACCAGGCGGCCGACCTGCTCACCGGCGCCCTCGGCGGCGCCGTCCGCACCCGGGAGCGGCACTGGGAGGCGCACGTCCTGCGCAGCCTGGGCGACCTGCACGCCGAGGCGGGGGAGCTGGCCGACGGCGAACGCTGCCTGACGCGCTCGCTGGACCTGTTCGAGCAGATCGGGCACCGCCACGCCGCCGCCTACACCCACCGCAGCCTGGCCGACGCCCGCCGCCGGGCCGGTGACGCCGCCGGCTCGCGACGGCACCTGCGGCTGGCGATGGGCGTGTTCCGCGAGCTGCGCGACCGCCGCGGCGCCGGGTACGCCCTGCTCAGCCTCGGCCGGACCCAGGCCGCCGACGACGCCGGGCCGCAGGCGGTCCGGCTGCTGCGGACCTCGGCCGACGTCTTCCGCGACCTCGGTTTCCCGCTGTGGGAGCTGCGCGCGCTGCACGAGCTCAACGCCGTCACCAGCTCGTCACCGGAGCGGGAGCGAACTCGTGAAGTCTTGACGAAGATCAGGACCTGACCCGCCCGCACCCGCCGCGCGCCCGCCCGCGTTTGGCGAAGTTATGGTCGGGACCTTTTGGCTGCCGCCGTCGGATCGACGTACCGAGGAGGCAAGTCATGTCGGGACAACGGATGCTCGTGCGGGCGGCGGTGGGGCTGACCGCTTCGGCCGCGGTGGTGTTCGCCACCATCGGCACCGCTTCGGCGGCGGTCGAGGTCACCAAGCTCAGCCAGTCGGCGGCCGCGTCACAGCTGTCCGCGGCCGGGGTGACCCACTCGTCCAGCGGCGGCTGCACCACCAGGTCGAACTCGACCTGCACGTCCTACGAGCAGATCAACCAGACCACCGTCACGGGCGTGATCACGCTGAAGCGGGCGAGCGGCTGCGCCGTCAACATCACCGGCGGCACCGAGGTCGGGCACGCGTCGGGCACCTACAGCCACTACAACGGCTACAAGGTGGACATCGCGCACAACAGCTGCCTCGACAGCTACGTCAAGAACACCTTCAGCTACGACGGCCTCCGCGGCGACGGCTACCCGCAGTGGAAGGCCGGCTCCGGCAACCTCTACTGCGACGAAGGCAATCATTGGGACGTGACTTATTACACCTGCGGTTGCTGAGTTTCCCGGCCGGCGCCTGCCCGTGATGAGGGCTGCGGGCAGGTCCCGGCCGGGCACGGTTACCGGGAGCGACACCCGGGTACCTCTCCGGAAGGAGGTGCCTGATGACGTCGCACCGCATCGCCCCCGCACCGGGCGTGGCCGCGGGAGTCGTGCTGCTGGCCGGGGTGTACCTGGTCCTGGCGCCGTGGCTCGCCCACTTCGGCGGGGCCGGGGTCCTGGCCCTGAGCAACACCGTCACCGGGCTGGTCCTGGTGGCCCTGGCGATCGCCCGCACGGCGACGCCGCGGGTGCGCCGGCTGACCTGGGTCGTCCCGGTGCTGGGTGCGTGGGCCGGGATCTCGCTCGTGGCGCTGCGGCCGACGTGGGTTACCTGGCCGTCGGCGGCCGCGATCGTCGGCAACGTCGTCGCCGCCGTGGTCGCGGTGCTGGCCGGAGTGGCGCTGACCCGGGCCTGAGCATGCTCCGAGTGGACGTCCGCGGGGTCCGAGGGGCAGGCTCGACGCCGGAACGCGCGGGTGGACCGCCCGCCGCCGACCGGCCGAGGGAGGCCCGGTGGACCCGGACGAGATCACCACGTCGAACCCGGACAAGATCTTCTACCCCGAGGCCGGGCTGACCAAGGGCGACGTGGTCGGGCACTACCGGACCGTCGCCGAGGTGATGGTGCCGCACCTGCGCGGCCGGCCGCTCACCCTGCGCCGCTACCCGAACGGCATCGCCGGCCAGACCTGGTACCAGAAGGAAGCCAGCCCGAAGCTGCCCTCCTGGATCCGCGTCGAGGCGATCCCGCAGCGCGCGACGAGCGACGTCCGGCACGTCATCTGCGACGACCCCGCGACGCTGGTGTTCCTGGCCAACCAGGCCGCGATCGAGTTCCACATCTGGTCGTCCACTGTGGACGATCTGGAGCACCCGGACACGGTGCTGATCGACATCGACCCGCCCGACGACGTCACCGTCGCCGACCTGCGCGCCATCGCGCGGCTGGTCAAGAAGGTGTACGAGGCCGCCGGGCTCACCGCGTACCTGCAGGCCACCGGCGGGCGCGGGTTCCACGTCGTCGCGCCGATCGAGCCCAGCGGGACCTACGACGAGGTGCGCGACCTGGCGAAGGCGGCCGCCGAGGTGCTGGTCCGGCTCGACCCCGACCGGCTGACCACGGCGGTGCGTAAGGCCCAGCGCGGCGACCGCGTCTACCTCGACATCCTGCGCAACGGCTACTCGTCGACGTTCGTGGCGCCCTACTCCCTGCGGGCCCGGCCCTCGGCCGGCGTCGCCACCCCGATCGACTGGCGGGAGCTGGGCAAGGCGGAGCCGGCCGGCTGGACGCCCAAGCGCATCAAGGACCGCTTGGCGCGCAAGGGGGATCCGTGGGCCGGGATGGCCGACCACGCGGCGTCGCCGGTCAAAGCGTTGAAGCTGCTGGAGAAGCTGTAGCTCGCGGAGCGGGCCGGGTCACGTCTCGATGTGGCGCCAGGTCCCGTCCGCTTCGCCGGGGGCGTACTCGCTGTCCGCGCGCTTGGCGTAGATGCCGCCCAGCCCGTGCTCGCGCGCCGCGCCCAGGACGGCCTCGCCGTTGCCCTGGAAGTACTGGGGCACCTGCCACGTGCCACCCGAGAGCCCGAGGTCCGAGAGCAGCGACCGGCGCTCGACGTAGGGCAGGTCGAGCGTCGGACGGCCGTCGTGGTGCAGCACGTCGTAGGCGAAGAAGAACGCCGGCTTGTGCTTCATGATCCGCTTCGCGTCGTAGCCCTCGAAGCGACTGCGTTCCTTCAAGCCTTCCGGGTCCGGGCGGCCGTCGCGGACGACCACGATCTCGCCGTCCAGCAGGACTTCCGTCGAACCCAGGCTCTCGCCGAGCTTGTGCAGCTCCGGGTACCGGCCGGTGACGTCGGCGCCGGAACCGTCGTGCGCGGTGATGCGCCCGCCCGACACGCAGAGCATCGTGCGGTCGCCGCCCCAGGCGAACTCGTACGCCCAGTCCGCGTCTTCGTCCGGCTCGGGCAGCTCGCCCGGGACCGCCGTCATCGGCTCCAGGAACTCGGGGGCGTCCTCGTGGCCGTCCTCGGCCGGGTCGAGGCGGCGCAGGGTCCAGTCGCCTTCGTCGTCCGGGTTGTGCCGGTTCTGGAACAGGTACTTGCCGCTCGCCCGCGCGCCGTGGAAGACGACCTCGACCTTGTGGTTGTTCCAGTGCAGCGTCTCGTAGCGGCCGGTGTCCCAGATCGCCATCCAGCCGCCGCCGTACTCGCCCGCCGGGATCTCGCCCTCGAAGGAGAGGTAGTCCATCGGGTGGTCTTCGGTGTGCACCGCGAGCCGGTTGACGCCGGGGGAGAGCGGCAGGCCCTTCGGCACCGCCCACGACACGAGCACGCCGTCGCGCTCCAGCCGGAAGTCCCAGTGCAGGCGGCTGGCGTGGTGCTCCTGGATCACGAACAGGTCGTCGCCGCCCGGCTCCGGGGCGCCGTCCGGCCACGGCTCGGGCGTCCGGGAACGGTCGCGCTTGCGCCGGTACTCGTCGAGTCGGTCGGCCATCGCGGGACCGGCACCCCCACTTCACTCGGAGGGCACCAGGTTACCGTCCGCCACATCGGGTCCCGCCTCCGGTCGTGCCCTCCCGGAGCGCGCCGGCTCCGGGAGGGCACGCGCGTCACTCCGTCTCGGCCATGGCCTCGGCGAACTGCGCCGCGTACAGCCGGGCGTAGGCGCCACCGCTGCCCAGGAGCGTTTCGTGGTCGCCGTGCTCGACGATCTGCCCGTGCTCCATCACCAGGATGACGTCGGCGTCGCGGATCGTGGAGAGCCGGTGCGCGATGACGAAGCTGGTGCGGCCGGAGCGCAGCTCGTTCATCGCCCGCTGGATGAGCACCTCGGTGCGGGTGTCGACCGAGCTGGTCGCCTCGTCGAGGATGAGGATGACCGGCTTGGCCAGGAACGCCCGCGCCACCGTGATCAGCTGCTTCTCACCGGCGCTGACCGTGCCGCCCTCGTCGTCGAGGATCGTCTCGTAGCCGTCCGGCAGGGTGCGCACGAACCGGTCGACGTAGGTCGCCGTGGCCGCCTCGATGACCTCCTCGCGGGTCGGGTCGTCGGCGCCGTAGGCGATGTTCTCCGCGATCGTGCCGCCGAAGAGCCACGCGTCCTGCAGCACCATGCCGGTCTGGTCGCGCAGCACCTCGCGGTTCATCTTCGCGATGTCGACGCCGTCGAGCGTGATCCGCCCGCTGTCGAGCTCGTAGAACCGCATGAGCAAGTTGACCAGCGTCGTCTTGCCGGCACCGGTCGGGCCGACGATCGCCACCGTCTGGCCGGGTTCGACCGTCAGCGACAGGTCGTCGATGAGCGGCTTCTCCGGCAGGTACCGGAACGAGACGTCCTGGAACTCGACGCGCCCGCGCACGACGTCCGGGCGTTCCGGGTTCGCGGGCTCCGGGCCCTGCTCCTCGGCGTCGAGCAGCGCGAACACCCGCTCGGCCGAGGCGACGCCGGACTGCAGCAGGTTCGCCATGCTGGCGATCTGCGTCACCGGCTGGCTGAACTGGCGCGAGTACTGGATGAACGCCTGCACCTCGCCGAGCGTCAGGCTGCCGGACGCGACGCGCAGCGCGCCGATCACGGCGACCAGCACGTAGCTCAGGTTGCCGATGAACATCATCGCCGGCTGGATCATCCCCGAGATGAACTGCGCCCGGAAGCTCGCCTGGTACAGCGTCTCGTTCTGCTGGTCGAAGATCGCCGCGGACTCGTCGCGCCTGCCGAACACCTTGACCAGCGAGTGGCCGGTGTACATCTCCTCGACGTGCGCGTTGAGCTTGCCGGTGGTCGCCCACTGCTTGATGAAGTTGGGCTGGGCCCGCTTCCCGACCTTGCCCGCCACGACCGCCGACAGCGGCACCGTGACCAGCGCGATCAGCGCGAGCAGCGGCGAGATCAGGAACATCATGATCAGCACGCCGATCACGGTCAGCAGCGACGAGACGATCTGGGACAGCGTCTGCTGCAGCGACTGCGCCAGGTTGTCGATGTCGTTGGTGACGCGGGACAGCACCTCGCCGCGCGGCTGGCGGTCGAAGTACTTCAGCGGCAGCCGCGCGAACTTCTCCTCGACCTGCTCGCGCAGGCGGTACACCGCGTGCTGCACCAGCGTCGTGGTCAGCCGGGCCTGGATCAGCCCGAAGAACGACGCGATGACGAACAGCGCCAGCACGGTCAGCAGGATCTGGCCGACCTTGTCGAAGTCGATGCCCACCCCGGGCACGAGGTCGACGCGGCCGTAGATGTCGGCGAGCGTGCCGTTGCCCTGGGCACGCAGCCCGGCGACGACCTGTTCCTTGGTGACGCCCGGCGGCACCGCCTTGCCGAGCACGCCGGCGAGGATCGCGTCGGTGGCCTGGCCGAGGATCTTCGGCCCGATCACGGTCAGCGTGACGCTCGCCGCGCCCAGCACGAGCACGCCGATGAGGGCGGCCCGCTGCGGCGCCAGCAGGCGCAGCAGCCGTTTCAGCGACCCCTTGAAGTCCAGGGCCTTCTCCGGCGGCGCGCCGCCGGCCATCATGCGTCCCGGCCCCGCGGTCGCGGCGCCGGTGTTCCGGTGCCGCTGGGCGGTGGGCCGTTCGCCGGCCTCGGTGACGGCGGGTTTGGCGGACTCTTCCGTGGTGCTCACGCCGCCTCCTGTTCGGTCAGCTGGGACAGCACGATTTCCCGGTAGGTTTCGTTGCCGTCCATGAGTTCGTGGTGGGTGCCGGTGCCGACGACGCGGCCTTCGTCGAGGACGATGATCCGGTCGGCGCCCCGGATGGTGCTGACCCGCTGCGCGACGATGACGACCGTGGCCTCGGCGGTTTCCGGGACCAGCGCGCGGCGCAGGGCCGCGTCGGTCGCGTAGTCGAGTGCGGAGAACGAGTCGTCGAACAGGTAGATCTCCGGTTTGTGCACCAGCATCCGGGCGATCGCGATCCGCTGCCGCTGCCCGCCCGAGACGTTCGTGCCGCCCTGGGCGATCGGCGCGTCCAGGCCCTCGGCCATCGCCGCGACGAAGTCCTTGCCCTGCGCCACTTCCAGCGCGTGCCACAGCTCTTCGTCGGTGGCGTCGGGGTTGCCGTAACGCAGGTTGCTCGCCACCGTGCCGGCGAACAGGTACGGCTTCTGGGGCACCAGCCCGACCGTGCGGGCGAGCAGGGCCGGGTCGAGGTCGCGGACGTCGACGCCGTCGACCTTCACCGTGCCCTGGGTGGCGTCCATCAGCCGGGGGATCAGGTTGAGCAGCGTGGTCTTGCCGGTACCCGTGGAGCCGATCACCGCTGTCGTCTCGCCCGGCCGCCCGACCAGCGAAATGTCGCACAGCACCGGCTTTTCCGCACCGGGGTAGCGGAACTCGACCCCGGACAGCTCCAGGTGCCCGTGCACCTTGCCGGGCCGGATCGGCGTCACCGGCGGGCGGACGCTCGACTCGGTGTCGAGCACCTCGCTGATCCGCTCGGCGCTGACCTCCGCGCGCGGCACCATCATGAACATGAAGGTGGCCATCATGACCGCCATCAGGATCTGCAGCAGGTAGGACAGGAACGCCGTCAGGGCCCCGATCTGCATGCTGCCGGAGTCGATGCGCTGCCCGCCGAACCACAGCACCGCGACGCTGGAGACGTTCATCACCAGCATCACGATCGGGAACATCAAGGCCATCAGCCGGCCGACCCGCAGCGAAACGGTCAGCAGCTCGTCGTTGGCGACGTCGAACCGCGCGCGCTCGTGGGAGTCGCGGACGAACGCGCGGATGACGCGGATGCCCATGATCTGCTCGCGCAGCACCTTGTTGATCCGGTCGAGGCGGACCTGCATCAGCCGGAACGCCGGGCGCATCCGGGAGATGATCAGCCCGACCGACACGGCCAGCACCGGCACGATGACCAGCAGCAGCGAGGAGAGCGGCACGTCGAGGTTGAGCGCCAGCACGATGCCGCCGATGCACATGATCGGCGCGGACACCATCAGCGTCAGCGTCATCAGCACCAGCATCTGGACCTGCTGGACGTCGTTGGTGGTGCGGGTGATCAGCGACGGCGTGCCGAACTGGCCGACCTCGCGGGCCGAGAAGTCCTGCACCTGGTGGAAGATCCCGCCGCGGATGTCCCGGCCGACCGCCATCGCGGTGCGGGCGCCGAAGTAGACCGCGCCGATCGAGCCGGCGATCTGGGCCACGGTCACCGCGAGCATCACGCCGCCGATGCGCAGGATGTAGTCCATGTCGCCCTTGATCAGCCCGTTGTCGACGATGTCGGCGTTGAGCGTGGGCAGGTAGAGCATGGCGATCGTCTGCACCAGCTGGAGGACGACGATCACCCACAACGTCTTCGTGTACGGGCGCAGGTAGGCGCGCAGGAGCTTGACTAGCACAACGGTTCCCCCAGAGTGGTGGTGTTCGGTTCGGGATTCGGTGCGGTGCCGTCGCCGGTCAGGGCCGGCATGCCGGTGGCGAGCTCGTCCAGCAGCCGTTCCAGTGTCGGCAGGAACGGTTCGCCCTCGCTCATGAACCAGTGGACGAAGGCGACCCGGACCGCGCTTTCCACCGACGAGGCCATCAACCGGCACAACAGCAGGTCCGCGCCGCCCGCCCGCTTCGCGATGGTTTCGGCGAGGACGCGCTCGACCGCCGCGTGGGCGTTGAGGAACTCCCCGCGCAGCATCAGCTGCCCCATCAGCTCGCGGAGACGCACAACATACGCGCGATCCGGCTCGCCCTCACGTGAATATTGTTCGACCACGGCCTGCTTGACGGCCTCCCACAGCGGCTCGCCCTCGGGCCGCCCGAGCAGCGCCTCGTGCATCCCCTCGTGGCGGTCGACGACCATCGAGCAGACCGCTTGCTCCTTGCTGGAGAAGTAGTTGTTGAATGTCCGCGGGGACACCCCGACCTCGGTCGCGATGTCCTCCACCTTGACGTTCTCCAGTCCCCGGTCCAGAGCGAGCCGCAACGCGGCCTGGGCCAGGGCCCGGCGGGCTTCGCGCTTCTTGCGCTCCCGCAGGGTCAGCTTGGGTGGGTCGTGCGACGGCATGGGCGGAGTGTAGCGAAAAAGTTGCGTGCCCCGCAAAAAAGTGCGGGCTACGCAAAATCCGGACGAACCGGGCGTCGCCCACCGGCCAACACGCCGTCCGGAGTGGTCAACGGTGACGACCGGGCGTGTTCGCCATTCTGGGGCAGTGTGCGGCCGCTCCGGGCAGCGTGTCGGTCATTGCGGGGCTCGCCGGTGCCTCTGCTGGGGTGTGGCGGCCCGGTTGCCCGGGTATCGGCGCCCGTCGGGCTGTCCTCCGGAATCCGCGGTGCGAGTCCGGCCGGGCCGCCTTATCGGCCGCCGTGTCCGGGGTGTCGCATCGTGCAACTTGCAAAATTGCACCGAATGGCCTAGTCCACTGCCCTCACCAGGACCAACGCCGCCGATCCGTGCTCACTGGACGCGATCGCGCGGGTACGGCTTGTGGACACATAACGAGCCTTTCTGCTTCCATGTCCGTCGTCGCCGCCGGGGGTCGGCCACGTCGCACCGAGACCAGACCTGAGCAGGAAGAGTGGGACCACATGGCGAGCCGGGCCCGGGAAATCCTGGATCGATCACGCGTCCTGCTGGACCGCTCGCGGGTCGCCGCCGCGCAGTACCTCACGGCGCCGCCGAAGCACCCCCAGGCCGACGTAACCGGGTATGCCCCGGACGAGTACGCGGCCGGCCCGGCCATCGCCGCGCTGTCGCGGCCCGAGCCGACGTCCGGGACGAGTCAGCCCGTGCTGGCCGAGATCTGCGCCAGCGTCGCCCTGCGTGACCTGAACCTCGTCGACCAGCTGCTCGCGCGGCTGGAGGAGCTGGAGGCGGGGGAGGAGGACCACCACCGCCTCGCCGAGCTCTACCAGCTCGACCACCTCGCCACCCGGCTGCGCCGCAACGCCGAGAACCTGCGCCTCCTGTCCGGGAACGACACCGGTGACGAGGCCGCGCGCGCCACGTCGATGCTCGACCTCATGCGCGAGGCGATGTCCTCGATCGACCACTACGCCCGGATCACCATCGGCCGGGTCGTCGACCTCGGGGTCGTCGGCTTCGCCGCGGAGGACCTGGGCCGGGTGTTCGCGGAGCTGTTCGACAACGCCGCCAACCAGTCGTCGCCGAGCTCCCCGGTGCACGTCAGCGCCCACCTGACCGAACAGGGCAGCGTGCTCGTCCGGATCGAGGACGAGGGCATCGGCATCCCGCCCGAGCGCGTCTCGGGCCTCAACACCCGCCTGGCCGCGGGCGGCGACCTCGACGACGGCGCCGCGCGGCACATGGGCCTCGCCGTCGTGGCCCGGCTCTCGGCCCGCCACGACGTCACCGTCCGCCTCGACCGGCGCAGCCCGCACGGCACGGTCGCCACCGTGCTGCTGCCCACCGGCATCGTCACCGAGCTCGCCGAACGCGCGTGGTCGGGCACCCGCACCGTCACCGCGGAGCCGGTCGAGCCCGAGGGCACCGGCGAGCCGGTCGCCGCGGGCGGGTTGCCGCGCCGCCGTCCGGGCGCCTTCCCGCGGGAGGAGCCCGCCGCGCCGCTGCCGCGCAGGCCCGCGCCCCGGCCCCGGCCGGTCGAGCACGACGGCGGCACCACGACGAACGGCCTGCCGCGCCGCGTGCCCGGCAGCATCCGCGGTGCCGCGCCCGAACCGCCGCCGCCGGTCACGGAGCCCGCGTCCGCCGGTCACGACAAGCTGCTCGCGGACCTCGGCGCGTTCGCCGACGGCGAGCGGGCCGCGCTGAGCGAGCGCCGGCGCGATCGCACCCCGCACGACGAAACGCCCGGAGGATCCACCTCGTGAGCGCACCGCACCCGGCCCCGGCGAACTTCGCCTGGCTGCTCGACGACTTCGTGCGCAAGGTCCACGGCGTCAGCCACGCGCTCATCATGAGCGTGGACGGCTTCCCGCTCACCGCGTCCGACTCCGTCGGCGAGGCCGAGGCCGAGCAGCTCGCGGCCATCGCCAGCGGGCTGCTCTCGCTGGCCGGCAACAGCGCGGCGCTGTTCGGCAAGGGCGCCTGCGAGCAGATCATCATCCGGCTCACCCACGGCTACTTCCTGTTCATGGGCATCGGTTCCGGTGCCGGGCTGGCGGTGCTGACCGCGGGCGAGGCCGACATGAAGGTGGTCGCCTACGAGATGACCCAGTTCATCACCAACGCCGGCCACGCGCTCACCCCCGAGGTGCGCGCCGAGCTGCGCCAGGTGCTGACCGCGCGCCGGCCCCGGGTGTGATGGTGGTCGTGCCCCACGAGGATGTGATGCCAGTGTCCACACGGGACAGTCCCGCTGACGCCCCGCTACCGCGCCGCAGCCGCCGGATCCGCGCGTACGCGCTCACCGGCGGCCGGACCAGCACCCGCCACCAGCTGCTGGTGGAGACGCTGGTTTCGGTGCCCCGCTACGACCCGTCGCTCGGCGACACGCTCATGCCGGAGTCGCGCGCGCTCTACGAACGCGCCCGGGTGCGGTGCTCGATCGCCGAGCTGTCGGTCGGGCTGGACCTGCCGCTGGGCGTGGTGCGGGTGCTGATCGGCGACCTCGCGTCCCAGGGCGCGGTCTTCGTCCACCCCACGGCGCACGCCTACCACCACGACACGAACGTGCTCGAGAGGATCCTTGATGGGCTCAAGCGGCTCCCCGTCTGAGGGCGGACTGCTGACGATCTCCGCGAAGATCGTCGTCGCCGGGGGCTTCGGTGTCGGCAAGACCACCTTCGTCGGCGCGGTGTCGGAAATCCCGCCGATGAGCAACGAGGCGTGGATGACCGAGGCCGGCGAGGGGATCGACGACGTCCCGCCCGGCGGCAAGTCGACCACGACCGTCGCGATGGACTTCGGCCGCATCACGCTGCGCCCGGACCTGCTGCTGTACCTGTTCGGCACGCCGGGGCAGGCGCGGTTCTGGTTCCTCTGGGACGACCTCAGCCGCGGCGCGCTCGGCGCCGTCGTGCTGGTCGACACCAGCCGGATCGACGAGTCGTTCGCGGCGATCGACTACTTCGAGAACGACTCGGAGCTGCCGTTCGTCGTCGCGGTCAACCAGTTCGAGGGCATGCCGGTGCACGACCTCGACGAGGTGCGCGACGCGCTGGCCCTCGACCCGAGCGTCCCGCTGATCACCTGCGACGCCCGCGACCGCGCCTCGACGATCGCCGCCCTGACCGACCTGGTCGGCCACACGCTGTCGCTGGCCGTCCTCTCGGGCCCGCGCGAGCTGGCCGGCAGCACCCCGCACGCCTGATCGTGACCGACTGGAGGAGAAGAGCCGCATGCGCAAGGTCCTGATCGTGGGCGCCGGGCAGTCCGGGCTGCAGCTGGCCCTCGGGCTGCTGGGCAGGGACTACGACGTCACGGTGATGTCCGCGCGGACCCCGGACGAGATCCGGTCCGGGCGCGTGATGTCGACCCAGTGCATGTTCCACGACGCGCTGCGGCACGAGCGCGAGCTCGGCGTGAACCTCTGGGAAGCCGAGGCGGTGGACGTCGAGGGCCTCGGCGTCTCGGTGGCCGCGCCGGACGGCGACCGCGCGCTCGACTGGTTCGCCGAGCTGGACGACGTCGCCCAGTCGGTCGACCAGCGGGTGAAGATGGCCGGCTGGCTCGAGCTGTTCGAGGAGCGCGGCGGCAAGCTCGTCATCCACGGCGTGATGACGTCCGAGCTGGACGCCCTGGCGCGGCTCTACGACCTGGTCATCATCTCGGCCGGCAAGGGCGAGCTGGTGCAGCTGTTCGACCGGGTGCCCGAGCGTTCGCCCTACACGCAGCCGCAGCGCGCGCTCTCGCTGGCCTACGCCCACGGTGTGCACCGGCGCCCGGAGCACCCGGAGAAGGCGGCGGTGCGGTTCAACATCGTCCCCGGCGTCGGCGAGCTGTTCATGATCCCGGCGTACACGCTGAGCGGGAACTGCGACATCCTCTTCTTCGAGGGCGTCCCCGGCGGCCCGCTGGACTGCTTCGACGACCGGCCGGACCCGGCCGCCCACTTCGCGCGCATCCTCGACCTGATGAAGCGGTTCGTGCCCTGGGAGTACGAGCGCTGCCGGGACGCCGAGCTGACCGACGCGAAGGCGACGCTGGCCGGGGGCTACACGCCCGTCGTGCGCAACCCGGTCGGCACGCTGCCCGGTGGCGCGACCGTGCTGGGCATGGCCGACGTCGTTGTGGCGAACGACCCGATCACCGGCCAGGGTTCGAACAACGCGAGCCACTGCGCGGCGACCTATCTGGACGCGATCGTGGCGCACGGCGACCGGGCGTTCGACACGGCGTGGATGGACGCCACGTTCGAGCGCTACTGGGAGTACGCCCGCTACGTCACCGAATGGACCAACGCGCTGCTCCAGCCGCCGCCCCCGCACGTGCTCCAGATCCTGGGCGTCGCGGGGCAGAATCCGGCCGTGGCCCGGCGGTTCGCCAACGGATTCACCGATCCGACCGACTTCCGGCACTGGTTCATGGACCCCGCACTTTGGGAGAAATACCTGGCAGAGGTCTAGATCGTCGTCCCCCCGGGCTGTCGCCGCCGGGCATTTCGGGCTACGGTTGTTACGTAGCGTGAGTGCGATCGGGAGGTGCGTGGCATGCGGGCGATGTGGAAGGGCTCGGTCTCGTTCGGGCTGGTGTCCATCCCGATCCAGATGTACGCGGCCACGGAGAACAAGAACGTCGCGCTCCGGCAGGTGCACGAGGCCGACGGCGGCCGCATCCAGTACAAGCGGTTCTGCACCGTCGACGGCGCGGAGGTGCCCTACGCCGAGATCGCCAAGGGCTACGAGCTGCCCGACGGCGAGATGGTCGTGATCACCGACGCCGAGATGGCCGAGCTGCCGCTGTCGTCGCAGCGCACGATCGACGTGCTCGAGTTCGTCCCGCTGGAGTCGATCGACCCGATCCAGTACGACCGGACGTACTACCTGGAGCCGCAGAAGAACGCGGTGAAGCCCTACATCGTGCTGCGTGACGCGCTGCACAAGTCGAGCCAGGTCGCCGTCGCGAAGGTCGCCGTGCGGCAGCGGGAGAGCATGGCGGTGCTGCGGGTGCACGCCGACGTCCTGGTGATGACGACGATGCTGTGGCCCGACGAGGTCCGCGAGCCCGACTTCCCGTTCCTGCGCGACGACCCGCCGCAGATCCGGCCGCAGGAGCTGTCCATGGCCGGCTCCCTGATCGACTCGCTGGGCGAGCCGGTGTTCGAGCCGGAGAAGTATCGCGACCACTACCGCGAGGCCCTCGAGGAGATGATCGAGGCCAAGGTCGCGGGGGAGCAGACGACCAAGCCCGCGGCGGTCACCGCCAAGGCCGACGTCGTCGACCTGATGGCGGCGCTGCAGGCCAGTGTGGACGCGGCGAAGAAGTCCCGCGAACCCGCGAAGCCCGCGAAAGCGTCCAAGGCGGCGGTGTCGAAGGCGGCAGTGTCCGAAGAAGACACCGAGGACGAGAAGCCGGCCAAGAAACCGGCCGCGCGCAAACGTGCCCCGAAGAAGACCGCCTGACCCGGCGGAGAGGCGGGCTCGACCGTCCGAACGGGATTCTTCCCGCGTGCGGAGACGAGCCGCGATGTAACCCGATCGTGTATGCATCTGTGTACACGGCCGGGGCGATGTGCTAACACTAACGAGGTCCTTCGGCTCTCCCTCCCCCTCGGAGCCGGAGGACCCTTTTCGTTCCCGGGGCGGTCCGTTGTGGATACGCCGGCTACGTCACGGCGCAAGCAGAGCTTTGCCGCGGCGTAGCGGCCCCGGACGGCCGAACGGCCCGGCGCGGTCAGCATCGCTGCTGACGCGCGCCAGGCCGTTGGCGGGGGTCATGGGATCAGTACCAGTGCGCGCGGCCGCCGATCTTGCGGCCCGTGCCACCGAGGATGGCCAGCGCCACGCCGGCCACGGCCAGCACGATGCCGATCGTGTACAGCACCGGAATACCGACAATGAACCCGATGACCAGCAAAATAACACCGAGGACGATCACTTGACACACTCCTTCGCACGAGACCCGGCCCGGCTCCGTGCCGTCCGGGCGGATGCGCTCTCGAGGAGAGGATGGCCAGTTTCCAGGTCTCCCAAACTGCGGCAAATGGAGCAACTCTGAAAAAGGTCAGTATCGGTAGTGGTCGAGCTTGTACGGGCCCTCCACATCCACGCCGATGTACTCGGCCTGAGCCTTGGTCAGCTGGGTCAGCCGCACTCCGAGGGCGTCCAGGTGCAGCCGGGCGACCTTCTCGTCGAGGTGCTTCGGCAGCCGGTAGACCTCGACGGGGTACTCGCCGGGCTTGGTGAACAGCTCGATCTGGGCGATCGCCTGGTTGGTGAAGGAGTTCGACATCACGAACGAGGGGTGCCCGGTCGCGTTGCCGAGGTTCATCAGGCGGCCCTCGGAGAGCACGATGATCGCGTGGCCGTCGGCGAAGGTCCACTCGTGCACCTGCGGCTTGATCTCGTTCTTGACGACGCCGGGCAGCTTCGCCAGGCCCGCCATGTCGATCTCGTTGTCGAAGTGCCCGACGTTCGCCACGATCGCGTTGTGCTTCATCCGGATCATCTGCGCGGCGGAGATGATGCCGAAGTTGCCGGTGGTCGTGATGAAGATGTCGGCGGTCTCGATGACGTCGTCCAGCTCGACCACGTCGAGCCCGTCCATCGCCGCCTGCAGCGCGCAGATGGGGTCGATCTCGGTGACCGACACCCGGGCGCCCTGGCCGCGCAGCGCCTCGACCGCGCCCTTGCCGACGTCGCCGTACCCGCAGACGAGGACGCGCTTGCCGCCGATCATCACGTCGGTGGCGCGGTTGATCCCGTCCACCAGCGAGTGCCGGATGCCGTACTTGTTGTCGAACTTGGACTTCGTCACGGAGTCGTTGACGTTCATCGCGGGGAAAAGCAGCTCGCCGTCCTTGGCGAGCTTGTAGAGCCGCTTGACGCCGTTGGTCGTCTCTTCGGTGACGCCGCGGATCTCCTTGGCGATCCGGGTGAACCGGTCGCCGTCCTTGGCGAGGCTGGCGCGCAGCGTCTCCAGGACGATCCGGTACTCCTCGGGGTCCTCTTCGGACGGTTGCGGGACGGCGCCCGCCCCCTCGAACTCGACTCCCTTGTGGACGAGCATGGTGGCGTCACCGCCGTCGTCGAGGATCATGTTCGGCGCCTTGCCGCCGGCGAAGGCGAAGAGCTGGTCGGTGCACCACCAGTACTCCTCCAGCGACTCGCCCTTCCAGGCGAACACGGCGGTGCCCGACGGCGCGTCGACCGTGCCCTCGGGGCCGACGACGACCGCGGCGGCGGCCTCGTCCTGCGTGGAGAAGATGTTGCAGGACACCCAGCGCACCTCGGCGCCGAGGGCGACCAGGGTCTCGATCAGCACGGCGGTCTGCACGGTCATGTGCAGCGAGCCGGCGACGCGGGCGCCCTTCAGCGGCTGCGCGGCGGCGAACTCGCGGCGGATCGCCATCAGGCCGGGCATCTCGTGCTCGGCCAGCCGCAGCTGCGTCCGGCCGGCGTCGGCCAGCGCGAGGTCGGCGACGGCGAAGTCGAGTCCGTTGCGGCTCTGCAGTTTCTCGCTCATTCTTGCGTTCTCTCCGGAATCGGTGTGTTTCGACAAAAGGGCAGCACGAATCACGGCACGGCGAGTGCCGGGAAAATGGTGTGGCGGCGGGGCTAGCCGCGGCCGCGCGGGACCGGGTTTCCTTGCCGGACGAACAAAAAAGGCACCTCCCGTGGTGGGAGGCGCCCTTGGGTCCGTGATCCCCGGGCCGAGCGTGGCGGAAGAAGTTCCGTCGCAGCGCCTCTCGGCCCGGAAACGCGCCGAAGGCCGGCGCACGCGGTTTCCGTCGTCCAGGATGGCAAAGGCGCCGGGAGCCTGTCAAGCGAGCGCGCAGGCCATGAGAAGGTCGTCGACGTACTCGCCGCCGAGCAGGAATTCGTCCTGGAGCACGCCTTCCACGGCGAACCCGCAGCTCGCGTAGAGCCGCCGGGCGCCGGTGTTGTGACCGAGCACGCGCAGGCTCAGCTTGCGCGCCCCGCGGCGGCGGGCCTCGGCGATGGCGGCGTCGACCAGGAGCCGGCCGATGCCGAGGCGGCGCCGGTCCGGGTCGACGGCGAGCCCGCCGATCACCAGCACGTGCCGGTGGGCGGCGATGCCGAACCCCTCGTCCAGCCGGACGTACCCGGCGACCACGCCGTCGTGCTCGGCCACCATGACGTCATCGGGCCGGGTGCCGTCGTCGAAGAACGGCGTGCCGGGCGGGGGAGCGGGCGCCGGGGAGGTCTCCGGGCTCCAGGTCCGCTCGTCGAGCTTCGCCAGCGCGCCGTCGTCGGCGGCCGTGGCCGCACGGGTTTCGATCACCGGCCCAGCGCCGTCCACGCCTCTTGGACGATCGCGGCGAACCGCGCCGGGTCCTGCGCGTTGTGGGTGGTGGTGTTCTGCAGCTGGACGGTCAGCCCGCCGCCGGTGCGCTGACAGTTCGTGACGACGGACTGCTCGGGATCGACCGGCTGGCCCAGCGGGGTGGTGCCGTTGCGGACCAGGCACTGGACGGCGCCGATCCGCTTCAGCTCGTTCGTGGGCACCGCCAGGCCGAGCGCGGCGGTGTCCTCGTACTGGACGAGCAGCTCGGGCGAGTCCGCGCGGACCGCGGCCACCTGGAACGTGCTCTCCAGGCCCGCGTCGCTGTAGGACCGGAACACGGCGGCCGCGCCGTCGTAGGCCGCCGAGATCCGCGAGGCGTTCTCGCCCTCGGCCTTGTCGGACCGCTCGATCTGCGACTTCCCGGCTTCGCGGCCGTCGGCGATCTTCGTGACCGCGGCCTGCGTGGTCGTGAACCCGCCGAGGGTGTCCGGCAGCGTCAGCGGCTGGGCGCTCGGCCCGCCGAGCAGGCCGATCACCAGCCACGGCACGCCGACCACGAAGGCACCCACCACGAAGCCGATCACGGCCGTGAGGGCCGGGCGCGCGAACAGCGGACGGCGCCGAGGTGCCTGAGGTGCGGCCGGCGGCATCGGTTGCTGCCACGGCTCCTGCTGCGCGGGCTGCTGCGGCTCGGGTCCGGGCGGGAACTCTGTGGTCACCCGGAGAATCCTGGCGGAACCGGGCATCCGGCGTGAAGGGAATTCCGCGGACAGGGGCTCAGATGAGATGCGCGCGCCGCCAAATGCCCTCGGAACGGCCGCCGATCAGCCCCGCGTCACGCAGGAACGGCACGATCTTCTCCGCCATCCAGTGGCGCGTCTCGTGGAAGTGCGGGTTCGCCAGCGCCGCGGCGCGCCCCTCGCGCGGGGCGATCCCGACGCTCCGGTAGATCCGCGGGTCGACCATGCTGTCGACGACGCCGAAGGCCACCAGCGCCGTCCGCAGCCGGTGGCGCTGCAGGCCCGCCTTCGACAGTTTCGGCGTCTCCCGCAGCACTTCCTCCTTGGCGAAGCGGACGTGCCGGGCCTCCTCGACGACGTGGATCCGGTTGACCGAGCGGATCAGCGGCTGGATGCCGTCGTCGTCCATCATCGAGCGCTGCAGCCGGTCGGTGGTCTCCTCGGCGACGAGCACGCTGGCGAACATCGACGGCCCGGCCGCGGTCGCGCCGAAGATCTTCGCCGCCCGGTGCACGGCGTTCGGCACGCCGTAGCGCGGCACGCCGAGCCGCTCGGCGGTGCGGGCGAACATCACCGAGTGCCGCGTCTCGTCGCCGATCTCGGTCATCGCGTACTGCGCGTGCTCGGTGCGCGCGTCGAGGTCGAAGACGTACCGGGCGAGCAGTTGCATCAGCACGATCTCGAACCACAGCCCGACGCTCATGATGCTGGCGATCTCGTGCTTGGACAGCTCGATCCGCTGCTCCGGCGTCAGCTTCGCCCACAGGTCGGTGCCGTAGAGGGAGACGCGCTCGAGCGGCATGTACGCCTTGCCCTCGGCGAGCGGCGCGGCCCAGTCGATGTCCACGTACGGGTCGTAGGAGTTCTTCGCGGAGCTCTTGAGCAGGCGAGCCGCGGTGATGTCCCGGTTCTGGGCCTCGACGCCCATAGCGGCCTCCGGAAAGTAGGGGGTACGCGATGTACTAGGTATTTTGGCAGCGTACACGGGCGGGTGGGTCCTGAGTAGGCTTTCGCCGTGACCAAGGTCGACGGGCGGGCGGCGCGCTGGGCGGGCCAGCAGGAACGGCGGCGCGCCGAGTTCGTCGACGCCGCGCTGGAGGCCATCGCCGAGCACGGCCCGGACGTCTCGACCGAGCAGATCGCCGAACGCGCCGGCGTCGCCCGCACCCGGCTGTACCGGCACTTCGACGGCGCCCCCGACCTGCAGCGGGCGATCGCACAGCGCGCGGCCGAGCTGGTGACGGCCGATCTGCAGCCGCTCTGGCACCCGTCGGGGTCACCGCGCGAGATGATCGACGCGGCGATCTCGACGCACCTGCACTGGCTGACCGAGCACGCCCAGCTGCACCGCTACCTGGTCCGGACGCTGCCGAGCCTGCCGGAGGCGGGCCGCACCGACGTCCGCGGCGCGATCGCCCGGCACCTCAGCCGCCTGTTCACCGGCTACCTGGCCGCGTTCGGCCTGGACCCGGCCCCGGCGGACACGATCGCGTTCGGCCTGGTCGGCTACGTCGAATCGGCGACGACCCGCTGGCTCGACCACCCGGGCTCGCTGAGCCTGCCGCAGCTGACCGCCCAGCTGACGGGCACGATCTGGGCGATGCTGGACCACACGCTGCGGGCGGGCGGAGTGGAACTGGACCCAGAGCGCCCGCTGCCCCTGCCGGACGGCTTGTCGTGAGTGTTTAGGGCGGTTCTAACCGCCCTAAACACTCACGACAAGCCGCGACGAGCGTCAGTCCTCGCGCAGGAACTCCGCGCGGACGCCGAGCAGGCGCACCGCCCGGGTCAGCTCGAACATCCCCAGCACCTCGTGCGCCGCCCGGTCCAGCTCGACCGGGTCGGACGTCGGCGACGGCAGCGTCACGCTGTGGGTGTGGGTCGTGAACGGCACGAACCGGACCTTCACCGCGACCCGCGCCGCCGGGCGGCCCTCCTCCAAGACATCCTGGGCCACGCGCTTCGCGAGCGCCGACACCTCCGCCGCCATCGCCGCGGGGTCGGTGAGGTCGCGCTGGAACGTCGTCTCGCGGCTGCGGGAGCGCGCCACGTACGGCGTCGCGCTCACCTCGGCGTCGCCGATGCCGCCGCCGAGCAGGCGCAGCCACGGGCCCGTCCTGGGGCCGAACCGCGCCGCCAGCACCGCGACGTCCGCGCCGGCCAGGTCCAGGACGGTTTCGATGCCCAGCTCGGCGAGCTTCCTGGTCGTCTTGCCGCCGATGCCCCACAGCGCGTCGGTCGGCCGGGAAGCCATGACCTCCCACCAGTTCTCCTGCGTCAGCCGGAAGATCCCGCCCGGCTTGCCGAAGCCGGTGGCGAGCTTGGCGCGCAGCTTGTTGTCGCCGATCCCGACCGCGCACGACAACCCGGTGTCGCGCCGGACCGCCGCGCGCAGGTCCGCGGCCAAGGCCTCCGGGTCGTCGGCCGTCGCGCCGACGAACGCCTCGTCCCAGCCCATCACCTCGACGACCACCGGGAACTCCCGCAGCGTCGTCATCACGTGCTCGGAGACCTCGAGGTAGGCCGGGGGATCGGAGGGCAGGAAGACCGCGCCGGGGCAGCGTTTCGCCGCGATCCGCAGCGGCATGCCGGAGTGGACGCCGAACTCGCGGGCCTCGTAGGACGCGGTCGCCACCACGGCGCGCTCGGTCGGGTCGCCGGAGCCGCCGACGACCACCGGCTTCCCGCGCAGCTCCGGGCGCCGGGCGATCTCGACCGCGGCGATGAACTGGTCGAGGTCGACGTGCAGGACCCACTTCACAGCCCCAGTCTGCCTCAGGACTTCAGACGCGGTGGCGCGCCACGTGGGTCCAGACCGCGCCGGTCAGAGCGAGGATCCCGCAGAGGGTGACCCCCGGGTCGGGCAGCACCAGCCCGACGACCAGGAGCAGCACGGCGGCGACGTCGAGGGCGAGCAGCAGCGCGGTCTTGAGCGCGCGCGGTTTCCGGCTCCGGCCTTCGCGCAACGCGATGGCCAGGTCGGGGTCACTGAGCTCGAGGTTGCGCTCGATCTTCTCGAGCTCGGTTCGTTCGTGGTGACTGAGCATCGGGGTACTCCTTCGGCGCCGAACCCGCCGTTCCGGAGAGCAGATACCCAATCGTCCTCCCGGCGAACCGCCGAACGACGTCTTATTTCGTGCTTTTGGTTGCGCCGACCGGGTGATCTCCGATCCGTGACGGCTCATGGTCACGTTAGGTTTCCTTCGAACGTGGCCGGTCACGGCCCGGACGACGGACTGGGGCGCTCGGCAGACGGGCGGTCGTGGGGGCGGGCGGTGACCGCTGCCTGCTGTCGTGCGGGCGGGGGCCGGCCGGCATCTCAAGCAGCTGGAGGCCTTTGATGACCCTGCCCACCGAACCGATCGGCAGCATTCCCCGCCCCGGCTACCTCCTTGCGGGGCTCGGGGACTTCGCCGCCGGCCGGATCGACGCCGCCGCGCTCGCCGAGCTGGAAGGCCGCGCGCTGGCCGACACGATCAGCCGGTTCGAGGAGACCGGCTCGCCCGTGCTGACCGACGGCGAACAGGGCAAGCCGAGCTTCGCGACGTACCCGCTGGCCGGCCTCACCGACCTGGCGCCGGACGGCGTCGTCATCCCGTTCGCCGACGGGCACACCCGGCAGCTGCCGCGGCTGACCGCCGGGCCGTTCCGCTACGCGACCCACGCGGACGAGTACCTGACGCGGGCCAAGGCGCTGACGGACAAGCCGATCAAGCAGGCCGTGATCGCCGCGTCCGCGGTCTCGCTCGTCTACCCGGGCGACGGCATCGAGGGCTACTCGCAGGAGCAGTTCGTCGCGGACCTGGTGAACGAGGCCGAGGCGGACATCCGCCGCAGCTTCGACGCGGGCGCGGACAGCGTCCAGATCGACTTCACCGAGGGACGGCTGTCGCTGAAGCTCGACCCGTCCGGCGGGCTGCTGCGGCAGTTCATCGACCTGAACAACGCCGTCCTCGACCGGTTCACCGCCGAGGAGCGCGCGAAGATCGGCGTCCACACCTGCCCGGGTGGCGACCAGGACTCGGTGCACAGCCTCGACGTCGACTACGCGGGCCTGCTGCCGGCGCTGTTCGACCTCAAGGCGGGCAACTTCTTCGTCCAGCTCGCCAGCGAGGCCGACCCGTCGCACGCGCTCGAGGTGATCAAGGGCGTCCGCAAGGCCGAGCAGCGGGTGTTCGTCGGCGTGATCGACCCGATCGACCCGCGCGTCGAGACGGCCGAAGAGGTCCGCGACCGGGTGCTCGCCGCCGCGCAGTACATCCCGGCCGACCGGCTCGGCACCTGCGACGACTGCGGGTTCTCGCCGTTCGCCGACGACACGTCGACCTCGCGCGACATCGCGTTCGCGAAGATCACCGCCCGCGTCGAAGGCACGAAGCTGGCCGCCGAGAAGCTGGGCTGACCGCGGTGCCGGGGGCTGCCGTGGCGGCGGCCCCCGGCGTCACGCGGTGCCGACGGCGACCCGGACCCCGAGCGTGACGAGCACGGTGCCCATCACGGCGTCCAGCCCGCGGCGCACCCGGCCGGAGCTGAAGAAGCGCCGCAGCGCGCCGACCACGACGGCCAGGGTGACGAACCACAGCACGGTGCCGGCGGTGGCGATCGCGGCCAGTTCGAGCGTCTGCAGGGTGGAGCCGTCCGCGGGCAGGAACTGGGGGAGCAGCGCCAGGAAGTACACGGCGACCTTCGGGTTGAGCAGGTTGGTGAACAGCCCCTGCCGGAACGCCGCCCAGGCGCCCTTCGGCTTCACGGCGGGCGTCTCGCCGAGGTCGCGGTACTCCCCGCGCCGCACGGCCAGCCACGCCCGGATCCCGAGCACCACCAGGTAAACGGCCCCGACGAGCTTGACGACGGTGAAGGCCACCGCGGACGCGGTGAGCACGGCCGCCACGCCGAGCGCGATGGCGACGACCCAGGCGAAGACGCCGAGCGCGATCCCGGCCCCCGCGGCGATCCCGGCCAGCCGCCCACTGGTGAGCGAAGACCGCGTGACGACGACGAAGTCGGGCCCGGGCGACATCGCCCCCAGGATCACGACGAGCAGGAACGAAGCGGCGGTGGCACCGGGGATCATGAACCCGAGGATAGAGCCGGGCGCCAGCGGGTTTCAGCTCGGCTGACTACTTGATCTTCGTGAAGGTGCAGCCGCCGGAGATCTCCACGTACTCACCCTTCTTCGTCGTGAATCGCATGGGCCCGCCGCTGGTCTTGAGATCGTTGGCGATGATGTCGTTGCCCGAATCGTCACGCAGTCGCGCCCAGTAACCGTGGCCGGTACAGGTGGCCTTGTAGCTCCCGGGTTCCATGTCTTCTCCGACCTTGTAGGTGCCCTCGCCGACACTGGTGGCGGGTCCGGTCGGGGTCGTCGCGGTTGTTCCGGGGTGCCAGCCGACAGCGTCGTAGGTGACGTGGTCGTTGTACTGCGGACAAAGCGCGCTGGTTGCCATCGACATCAGCAGTTGCGTGTTTTCCTGGCTGAACCCGGACTCGATGCCTTTCTGGAAGATCGTCTTCGCGTCGGCGCCACGATTCCAGGCGGAGCAGTAGGAATCGGCGAGGTTCAGCAAGCCGCCGTCCGAAACGGTCGCGACCGCCGGAACCTGGGATCGCAGCATCGAGGGCAGAGACTGTCGGGGTAAGCCCTCAGGGCTGCTCCATGCGCTGGCAGGCGGCGTCGACGTGGAGGCAGAGGTGGATGTCGATGTGGTGCTCTCCGCCTTGTACGGGCTCGCGGTTGTGCTGGTCACGACGAAATAAGTGGTGGCCACGATCAGACCGGTGAAGAGAAGTCCGCCAGTCACGAACCATGGCCAGATTGTGCGTTTCCGTCCGACGGCCTGTGGCGATTGAGGTGGCGGGGTGTCTGCGGTCATGGTTCGGTCTCCTGTTCACTGGCTGAGCGATGAGACGCCCGAGATGTGAACAGCGTTACGGCGACAGATGTCGGTGACATCTTCGATTCGTATTCGAAACACGAGGGAAAGCAATCCGTCGCGATGTACGACTCCAGTCAGCTCGCTTCGACGCAGGGTTCCCCGGTGCAGAGGTGGCCGCACAGGGCGTCGACGCCGTCGGCCAGTGCCGTGAACTGCTCCGGGGCCAAGCCGTCGACGAACAGGGTCCGGACCAAGGCCGCGTGGCCCTCGGCGGCCGCGCGCAGGCGGGCGTGGCCCTCTTCGGTGAGGTAGGCGATGACGCCTCGGTCGTCCGAGGGGCAGGAGCGGCGGCCGACCAGGCCGGCCTTCTCCAGCTGGGCGACCTGGTAGCTCAGGCCGCTCTTCGACGTCAGCGCGGCGCCGGCCAGTTCGGTCATGCGCAGCTCGCCGTCCGCGGCGGACAGGCGGGCGAGGACCTCGTACTGCGGGTGCGACAGCCCGGCGTCGTCACGCAGCTGCTGCTCGACCTTGCGGGTCAGCAGCGTGCCCGCCATCAGGAATCCCTGCCACGTCTTCAGCTCGCGCTCGGTCAGCCACCGGGGATCGCCCATGCGTCCATGGTATCAAGATTGTTCGAATTTGAACTTCGTGTAGGGTCGATCTTGTGGGCGACTCCAGGGGAGACAGCATGACGGCTGAGGTGCGGACGCGGGTGCGGATCCCGCTCCGGCTGGGCGGCGACGTCACGGTGGACGCCGAGGCCGTCACGTTCCGCGGCCTGGCCGACGACGGCGAGCACCTCGCGTTCGTCCTGGGCACGCCGGGCGAGGTCCCGCTGGTGCGGCCGCATTCCGAGTGCCTCACCGGCGACGTCTTCGGGTCGGCGCGCTGCGACTGCGGGCCGCAGCTGGCCGAGGCCGTCGCGCGGATCGCCGAGGCCGGCGGGTACCTCCTGTACCTGCGTCAGGAGGGCCGGGGGATCGGGCTGTACAACAAGCTCGACGCGTACGCGCTGCAGGACGGCGGCCTCGACACCTACGCCGCGAACGCCGCGCTGGGCCTGCCCGAGGACGCCCGCGACTACACCGTCGCCGCCCAGATGCTGGGCGCGCTGGGCGTGGACCGGGTGGACCTGCTGTCGAACAACCCGGACAAGGCCGCCCAGCTGCGCGCGGCCGGCATCGCGGTGCGCGACCAGATCGCGACCGGGGTGTACGCGACGGAGAACAACGTCCGGTACCTGCGCGCGAAAGCCGAGCAGACCGGCCACACGCTCAGCCTGCCCGGCATCGCCAGCTGACCCGGCGCACCCGGTTGCCGAAGTCCGTGAATGCCACATCGAGGGACATAGTGTCCGTGAATGTGGCATTCACGGACTTCGGCTAGGTCAGGCGGGGGGCGTTGGCCGCGGCGGGGCCGGTGGTGAGCTTTTCCAGCAGTCCGATGAGGACGGTGCGTTCCTCCGGCGTCAGCGAGGCGGCCCAGGCCTGCTCGCGTTCGTTGTGGGCCTGGTAGGCGTCGGTGACGGCCGAGTGGCCCTTCTCCGTGATCGCCAGGCTGACCGCGCGGCGGTCGTGCGGGACCTGGGTGCGCGTCACCAGGCCGTCCCGCTCCAGGGTCTTGACCAGCGCCGACACCGCCGCGCGGCTCATCCCGGCCAATCGGGCGACGTGGCGTGACTCCAGCGGGCCGGCCAGCCAGAGCACGAACAGCACCCGGAACCCCGCCCAGCTGAAGCCGCGGGGGCGATGGACCGTCGACTCCCAGTCGTAGACCAGCGCGCCCGTCAGGCGGTGCAGGGTCAGGCCGAGGCGCATCGCGACCGGGTCCGTCGAGGGCAGCTCGGCCTGCGTCCTGCCGATCGCGTAGTCGACGAACGAGAGGTAGTCGAGGTCGGCGGGCTGGTCGGTCATGCGGGTCAGGTTAGGCGACGAGGGGTTCCGCGCGGGCGTCCGCCGGGTTAGCCTGGCCGCGGCCGATGGTCAAACCTTTGATCACAGGAGCGCTCGTCGTGACGAAGAAAGCCTTTGCCTCCTCGGCGGACCTGGCCGAGAAAGCGCAGACCCTGGAGGTCCTCGCGGACGGCGTCTACGCGCTCACCGCGGAGGGCGACCCGAACATCGGCGCGATCGAGGGCGAGGACTTCCTCGTCTGCTTCGAGGCGCTGGCGACGCCCGTCGCGGCGCGCGAATGGCTCGCGAAACTGCGTGAGCACACCGGCAAACCCGTGCGGTACCTCGTGTTGAGCCACTACCACGCCGTCCGCGTGCTCGGCGCGTCCGCGTTCGACGCCGAGGTGATCGTCGCGCACGAGAACACCCGCGCCCTGGTCGCCGAGCGCGGCAAGGAGGACTGGGCGAGCGAGTTCGGCCGGATGCCGCGGCTGGCGAAGAACGCGGAATCGGTGCCCGGGCTGACCTGGCCGACCCTCACCTTCTCCGACCGCCTCACCATCGACCTCGGCGGCGACCGCGGCGACCTCGTGCTCCAGTACTGCGGCCGCGGCCACACCGAGGGCGACCTCGTGGCCTGGCTGCCGCGGCAGAAGATCCTCTACGCCGGCGACCTGGTCGAGGCCGAAGCCGCGCTGTACACCGGGGACGCGTTCCACCGCGACTGGTCGTCGTCCACTTTGGACCGCGTCGCCGAGTTCGGGGCCGAGACGCTGATCGGTGGCCGCGGCGGGGTGAGCCGCGGCGCGGACGCCGTCGACGCCGCGATCGCGCAGACCCGGCACTTCCTGACGACGATGCTGCGCGAGGTCGGCGCGGTCCGCGACGCCGGCGGCACGCTCAAGCAGGCCTTCGAGCGCACCCACGCGGCGCTGGCAGACCAGTACGGCCACTGGCCGATCTTCGAGCACTGCCTGCCCTTCGACGTCTCCCGCCTGTGGGACGAGCTGGGCGGGATCGAGCGGCCGGTGGTGTGGACCGCCGAACGCGACCGCGAAGTCTGGGACCAGCTGCAGGACTGACGATGACCGTCGCCGTCCTCGGCAGCGGCCCGGTCGGGCAGACGGCCGCGCTGCTGCTCGCGCGCTGGGGCGTGCCGGTCGTGCTCCTCGACGAGCACCCGGTGCGCGATCCCGCCGGGTCCAAGGCGATCTGCCAGCAACGGGACACCCTTGACGTCTGGGCGTCGCTCGGCGCCGGCTGTCTCGTCGAGGAAGGCCTGACCTGGACGACCGCGCGGACCTTCCACCGCGAGACCGAGCTGTTCGCGCTGAAGCTGCCGGACGGCGGGTCCGCGCTGCCGCCGTTCGTCAACCTCTCGCAGGCCCGCGTCGAGGAGGTCCTCGACGGGCTGATCGCCGAGCAGCCGCTGATCGACGTCCGCCGCGGCCACCGCGTCACCGGCCTGACCCAGGGCGCTTGCGTCGAAGTCCGCTGCGAGACCGCGGCCGGGCCACGCACGATCGAGGCCGACTACGCGATCGCGTGTACCGGTGCGCGCGGTGACGCGGTGCGCCGCGCCCTCGGGCAGCGCCTCGAAGGGGTGTCCTTCCGGGACCTGTTCCTGATCTGCGACATCCGGGCCGACCTGCCGGGCTGGGCGGCGGAACGGCGGTTCTACTTCGACCCGCCGTGGAACCCGGGCCGCCAAGTGCTGATCCACCCGTGCCCCGGCTCGCAGTTCCGCGTCGACTGGCAGGTCCCCGCCGACTACGACCTCGCCGCCGAGGAAACCGGTGGCGCCCTGGACAAGCGGATCCGGGCGATCCTCGGCGACCGGCCGTACGAAGTGGTGTGGCGGTCGGTCTACCGGTTCCACACGCGGCTGGTCGAGCGGATGCGCGTCGGGCGCGTCCTGCTGGCGGGGGACTGCGCGCACCTGGTCGCGCCGTTCGGCGCCCGCGGGCTCAACTCGGGGGTCGCGGACGCGGAGAACGCCGCGTGGAAGCTGGCCTGGGTCCTGCGCGGGCACGCGGGCGAGGAGCTGCTGGAGAGCTACCACACCGAGCGGCACGCGGCCGCCGTGGAGAACGCCGAGGTGACGACGGCGACGATGGACTTCCTGGTGCCCCAGGACGAAGCCCGGCGCGAACACCGCGCCCGGGTCCTGGCCGGGGGTGTCCACGCCGACGTCGACTCGGGACGGCTCGCCGAACCGTTCTGGTACGCGGACTCGCCGTTGACGACGCCGGATCCGCGACGTCCGTTCGCCGGACGCCCGCCGCGCGGCGCGCTGCCGCCGCCCGGGCCGGGTGTGTTGCTGCCGGACGTCACCGTCGCGAGTGGACGGTTACGTGACCTGGCCCGGCAGGGGTTCCTGCTGCTGACAACACCGGGCGTCGAAGCCGGGGGAGTGCGGTCGGTGGAGATTCCGGTGGGCGGGGCGCTGGGCGCGCGCCCGGGCGAGGCCTGGCTGGTCCGCCCGGACGCGTACGTCGCCGCGGTGCTGCCCGACCCGACCGCGCCGGAGGTCGCCATTGTCCTCCGGCGCGGCTCAGGCGGCACTTTCACGTGAAAGTGACCACCTGGGGGCGGCACTTTCACGTGAAAGTGCCGGTCCGGGTCACGGGTAGTTGTTCAGCGGGCTCACCTGGTTGGCCTGGTTCGCCGCCGCGCCCGTGTCGTTGATGACGTGGCTGATCGTGCCCACGCCGCCGAGCGAGACCGAGACCAGGTTGTGGAACCGGACCCCGCTGTTGTTCGGCACCTCGAACGAATGACTGGCCACAATGGACGGGTTGGTCTGGAAGAAGCAGTAACTGCCCACCCCCCAGGCCTCGTGGCTGGTCACCGAGTCGGCCACCTTGTACGCCGCCCAGCCCTGCCTGCCGCCACCACTGGACCAGGACGCCTGGTCCGGCGGGTCGTACGGCATCTCGTTCTGGAAGAAGTACGTCCGCCCGCCGTTGCCGTTCCAGAGCACCTCGTACTGCTGGTAGTGCTCGACGAACAGGCCGTACATCGTCACGTTCGCGCCGTTGACGACCAGGCCGTTCGCCGCGGTGTTGACGTTCCAGCCGACGCCGTTCGAGTGATCACCGCGCCACAGCCACATGTGGTCGCCGATGACGTTGTTCGAGTTGATCACCAGCGTCTGCGTCGCCCGGCCGACGGCGGCGCCGCCGATCCGGAAGAACACGTCGTGCAGCGACGTCGGGTCGGCCGCGTGGTTCGCGGCCGAGCCCGGCTGCCCGATCTGCATCAGCACCGGCGAGTTCACCGCACCGGCGTCGATCAGCAGGCCGCCGATCTTCACGCCGTCCACATCGGACACCGTGATGGCCGCGGTGCCGTTGGTGGGCTGCAGCGTCGCCAGGCCGAGGCCGAGCACCACGGTGTCCGGGCGCGTGACGTTCAGCGCCTGGTCGAGGTGGTACACCCCCGGGGTGACGAGCAGGTTCTTGCCCGCCGCCAGCGCCGCGTTGATCGTCGCGGCCGAGTCGGACGGCTTGGCCACGTAGAACTCGCTCAGCGAGATCGACGAGCCGGCCGGCGCGCCGTGGCCCCAGCTGGTGCCGACGGAGTTCTGCCGCAGCGCGGGCACGAACACGTTGTAGCTGCCCGAGCCGTCGACGTAGAGGAACGGCTTCTCCCGGCTCACCGGCGTCTGGTTGACGACGGTCTCCGGCGGGTTCGGGAACGACGCCGCGGGGGTGCCGGTCGAGCCGACGAACACCATGTTCCACACGCCGCCCGCCCAGCTGCCGAGCTCGCTGTTGCGGGTCAGGAACTGCTGCTGCGACCCGGAGACGGCCTGCCCGTCGATCTTGCTGTCGGCGATCAGGCCGCCACTGGCCCAGCCGTCACCGCCGTTCCACAGCTGGATCTGGCTGCCCTTCAGGTGCATCCGGCGGTACGGCGCGGCCTGCGCGACCGCCCACCGCTCGACCTGCCCGGCCGGCAGCGTCACCGACAGGTTCTCCGCGGAGCGCCAGAAGTTCTGCGTCGCGTTGCCCTTGTTGGCCGGGTTGTCACCCTGCTGCAGCCAGTCCGCCTCGACGCGGACGTGGCCGTTGAGGTTGACGTCGTCGGGGGAGAGGCCCAGCCCGGCGACCTGCTCGTAGAACCCGAGGTTGACGTCGGCGTTGTAGCTGCCCGGCTTGAACAGCACGGCGTAGCGCTGGTCGCCGAACTGGTTGGTGTGCTGCTGGTTCGCGATCTGCGTCAGCCGGTCCTGGATCGTCGACGCCGGGGTCGACGGGTCGAACACCGACACGTTCGGCCCGAGGTCCGGGTTGCGCGGGTCGGTCGGTGGGATCGTGGTGCCGCCGCCGGTGCCGTGGGCCGCCACCTCCCACAGTGAATAGCCGTACCCGGTGGCCCGCTGGGTGCCGTTGATCCGCAGGTAGCGGGCCGTGCCGGTGACCGGCACGGTCTGCGTGCCGCCAGTGCCGGTGGTGGTCGAGTAGGCGTCGGTCCAGCTCGTGCCGTTGCTCGAGAGCTGGACGGTGAACGCCTTGGCGTACGCGGCTTCCCACGTCAGCACCACGTCACAGAGCTGCTGCGACGAGCCCAGGTCGACCTGGAGCCACTGCGGGTCGCTGAACGCGCTGGACCAGCGGGTGCCCGTGTTCCCGTCGACCGCGTTCGACGCGGGGGTGCCGCCGTTTTCGGTGGACGACGCGGTCGCGGTGCGCCCCTGGGCGAGGTTCGTGGTCCCGCACGCGGCGGCCTGCGCCGGTGTGGAACCGAGGACGGTCGCCGTGGCGAACGCGGTGAGGAGGGTGGTGGAGACGGCGAGGAACCGCCGTCCCCGGGAGAACGTCGTTGATCTCATCTGCCTGCCTGATCGGTCGGAGAGACTCCGGCGGGCCGCGCTCGGGGCGCGGCGGCGTGCCGGGCGGGCCCCACTGCCCGCGCCGGCGTCCGGGTGGTGCGACGGGTCCGCGGCCGGGGCGTCCGCCGGGCCCCGTGAGCCGGGGAGCGGGGCGAAGCGGGCGGCGAGACGGCGAACCAGTCAGCCCGAAGGGGTGGAATCGATCCAGGTGGCGGCCGCGGAACCGGTTCCGTCGAAGCGAGGAGCAGTTAACATCCCGCGCCGGGCAAGCGTCAAGGTTCCGGGCGGGATTCCTTCTCCCGGCCCAGTGTTCCGGCCGTTCCGGGACCACCCGGCGCACCGCCGTTGACATTTTCACGCTCTTTATTTATATCTTGAACTAAGAGCGTACCGAAGAGCGGGCCCCACACCCGCGCTGAGGCCACGTGAGCCGATCCGTGCCGGGGCAAGGACGTCCCGGCGCCGGTCCCCGTGGAGGTTTCCCATGCACCGACGCATGAAGCGACCCCGAGCCCGCTCGGGCGTGCTCGCCGTCCTCACCCTGGTCCTGGCCGCGCTCATCAGCGCGCCCGCCGCCCAGGCCGCGCCCGTCCTGCTCTCCCAAGGCCGTCCTGTGACGGCGTCGTCCACCGAAAACGTCGGCACTCCGGCGTCGAACGCGGTCGACGGCGACGGCGGCACCCGCTGGTCGAGCGCGTTCAGCGATCCGCAGTGGCTGCAGGTCGACCTCGGGTCCACCCAGCAGCTGTCCCAGGTCGTGGTGAACTGGGAAGCCGCCTACGCCAAGGCGTTCACGATCCAGGCGTCCACCGACGGCGCCACCTGGACGTCGCTGTACTCGACGACCACCGCCACGGGCGGGAACCAGACGCTGAGTGTCACCGGCAGCGGCCGGTACGTCCGGCTCACCGGCACCCAGCGGGCCACCCAGTACGGCTACTCGCTGTGGGAGTTCCAGGTCTTCGGCGGGGGCGGCACCACCCAGCCCGGCGACGTCCTGCTGTCGTACGGCAAGTCCGGCTCGGCCTCGTCGTTCCAGGACGACGGCGCCTGCCCCGGCTGCCTCCCGGCGAAGGCGTTCGACCACGACCCGGCGACGCGCTGGGCGACCAGCGCGACCACCGGCTGGGTCGACCCGGGCTGGATCACCGTCGACCTCGGCGCCACCGCGAACGTGCACCAGGTCGTCCTGCAGTGGGACCCGGCCTTCGCGGTCGCGTACCAGATCCAGGTGTCGAACGACAACGCGAACTGGACGTCGCTCTACTCGACGACCACCGGCAAGGGCTTCAAGGAGACCCTGACGGTCAACGGCAGCGGCCGCTACGTCCGGATGTACGGCACCGCGCGGTCCAACGGCTACGGCTACTCGCTGTGGGGCTTCGACGTCTACGGCACCGGCGGCAACCCGACCACCGTGCCGCCCGCGCCGCCCGCCCCGCACTTCCCGGGCACGCTGGTCTGGAGCGACGAGTTCAACGGCGCTTCGGGCGCCGGCCCGGACGCGAGCAAGTGGACGGCCGAGACGGGCGCCGGAGTCAACAACGAGCTCGAGTACTACACGAACAACAACAACGCCAAGCAGGACGGCCGCGGCAACCTGGTCATCCAGGTCCGCCGCGAGGCGACGCCGGGCTCGGCGTGCCCGGTCGACCCGATCAGCGGCAGCGGCACCTGCCAGTACACCTCGGGCCGGATCAACACCGCGGGCAAGTTCAGCTTCACCTACGGCCATGTCGAGGCGAACATCAAGGTGTCCGGTACGCAGGGGCTATGGCCCGCGTTCTGGTTGCTGGGCGCCAACTTCTTCGGCGGCACGCCGTGGCCCAACTGCGGTGAGATCGACATCATGGAGCACGTCGGGAAGTCGCCGAACCTGGCCTACTCGACCATCCACGCCCCGGCCTACAACGGCGCCGGCGGCATCGGCGCGCCGCTGGACCTCGGCCAGGACGTCGCCGCCGGGTTCCACAAATTCGGCCTCGACTGGGACGCCTCGCACATGACGTTCTACGTCGACGGCAACGCGTTCGAGACGATCAACCGCGACACCGTGGAGAGCACGCGCGGGCCGTGGGTCTACGACCACCCGTTCTTCCTGATCCTCAACAACGCCATCGGCGGTGACTTCCCCGGTCCGCCGGGAGCGGGCACCGTGCTGCCGCAGGACATGGTGATCGACTACGTGCGGGTCTACCAGTGAGAGCCGGGCTCCGGCGGCGGCTGGCGCTCACCCCACGGGACCTCGCCCACCGGACGGGCTCCTGGACGACCAACGCGGGCCAGTACCGCGTGTCGGTCGGCGACTCGTCGCGCAACGTCCCGCTGTCGGCGGCGCTGAACGTCACCTGAGCGCTCGGTGCAAGTTGTCGTGAGTGTTTAGGGCGGTTCTAACCGCCCTAAACACTCACGACGGCCGTGGACTCGCGGATCACCAGGGTTGTCGGCACCACCAGGGGCGCGCTCGGTGACGGCGCTCCGGCCAGCTGGGCGATCAGCTGCCGGGCCGCCGTCTCGCCCATCGCGCGGAGGGGCTGGCGGACCGTCGTGAGCGGGGGCTGGGTGTGCGCCGCGAGGGGGATGTCGTCGAAGCCGATCACGGCGACGTCCGCCGGCACCGCGCGCCCGGCCTTCCGCAGCCCGCTCAGCACGCCGGCCGCCGTGAGGTCGTTGTGCGCGAAGACCGCGTCGAACCCCGGGCCGCTCTCCAGCAGCTGCAGGATCGCGGCTTCCCCGCTTTCACTGGTGAAGTCGCCCTCGATGATCAGCCGCGGGTCGAGGTTCCGGCCGGCTTCGAGGATGGCGTCGCGGAAGCCGTTGAGCCGGTCGCTCGTGCAGCCGAAGTCGCGGGGCCCGGTCACGGTGGCGAGCCGGGTGCGGCCGGTTTCGAGGAGGTGGCGGGCCGCGTCGACGCCGCCCTGGCGGTTGCTCGTGCCCACCGACGGGAACGCGGGCCGCCGGCCGCGGTCGTCGATCACCACGACCGGCAGCCCGGAGTCGCGCAGCACCCGCAGGTGCCGCACCGCGTCCGGCGGTTCGACCAGGAGCAGCCCGTCGAACGCCTTCGCCGACACCTGCCGCGAGAACTCCTCCAGGGAGTCCGCGCCGCGGTTCGCGGTCGACAGCAGCAGGCCGTAGCCCTTGGACTCCACGACGTCGGCGACGCCTTGGAGCACCTCGCCCATCCACGGCCAGGTCAGGCCGGGCACCAGCATCCCGACCGTGCGGGTCACCCCGCGCGCCAGCCCGACCGCGCCGGCGCTGGGGATGTAGCCGGTCGCGGCGATCACCTCGCGCACCCGGATCGCGGTCGCGGCGTCGACGTCGGCCTTATTGTTGAGCACCCTCGACACGGTCGTCTTGCTCACCCGCGCGCGGCGGGCGACCTCGGCGATCGTGACGCGCATGCGACCTCCCGGCGGTGCCTTGTGTGGTGCCAAGGTACTCGCCCCGGCCACCGTAGGAAATCGATCAGGTCCGGACGGACAGCCGCGTGAGGCTCGCGTCGCCGCTTCGCCAGTCGAGCGTGCGTACCGCGAGGTAGCGCACCTGACCGGTGACGGCGACGGTCGTCGTGCGGTTCCGGGCCGGCTTCGCGGCGGTCGTGTAGGTGACGCCGTCGGTGCTGGTTTCGACGGCGCAGGCCGGGACGCGACCGGACGTCCAGGCGAGGTCGGCCGCGGAAACCGGCCGTACCGCACCGAGATCCACGACCAGCCGGCCGTCCGGGCCCGGCCGCCACGCCGTGGCCGGGTCGTCGTCGACCGCCGCGGCCGGACTGGACATCCCGGCCGGCAGCGGCTCCGCCGGGAACGTGACGGCGCCGAGCGCGAGGTCGGCCAGCGGGTACGGCCGGACCTCCGGGACGAGGACGGGCACGGTCCGGCCCGGGATCAGCAGGACCGGCCGCGGGAGGCCGCCGTCGGGTTCCACCGTGATCAGGACCGGGAGCCCGGACGCGGCGGTGAGGTCGACCCGGCCGGCGTCGCGCACGACCGCCTTGAGCCCGGTCGGGATCGCGCGGCCGAACGTGCCGCGCAGGGTGAACCGCGGCGGTTCGATCCGGCCTTCGGCGGCCGCGAGCGCGAAGGTGAACGCGGTGCCCGCCGCGGTGACGACCTGCTCGCCGCGGTACAGCCCGAGCGCCGAACGGTCCTGCGGGAGGTTCGCCGTCCCGGCCGCCGCGGCGGCGGAAAGGTTGGCCAGCACGAGGAATCCGTCGGTGACGCTCGCGCGGACGGCGGCCGCGGTGGTGCTCGCGCGAGCGCGGCCGGCCAGCTTCGCCAGGCCCGCGGTGCCGGGGTACAACTCGGCCAGCAGCGGCGCGGCGGGGCCGTCCGAGAGCGTGACGCTGCTGCCGACGACGGTGAGCGGGTTCGGCCCGGACACGACCAGCCCGGCCCGGCCGTCGACGTCGAGCCAGCCGCGGGTGCTGCTCAGCGCGGGCTTCGGGTAGCTCGCCACCGGCGTCCAGACCGAGCCGTCGGGGGACGTCTCGACGCGGTAGCCGCGTCCGGCGGCCGCTTCCCAGCTCAGGACGACGCGGTCGAACGCCTTCGCCGCGCCGAGGTCGACCGCGAGCCAGCTGTCCGCGCGCGGCCGGTCCGATGTGGACACCGCCCAGCGGGTGGTCGCATTGGCGTCGATGGCGTATTTCGCCTCTTTGCCCGCGGTGGCCGAAGACGCCGACGCGGTGCCGGCGAGCGCGAGGTCCGGGCCGGGGCCGTCGTGGACCTCGAAGGCGTACAGCGAATAGCCGTACGCCGGATCCGGGCGGACGCCGAGCATGCGGACGAACCGGGCGGTGACCGGCGCGAAGCTCAGGTCGTCGGTCCGGGGGCCGCCGGCCGGCGCGTCCTGCGCGGACACCGTCACCTTGCCTTCGGCCGCGGTGTAGGTGCGGTCGCCGTCGAGCCCGGGAACGCCGGGCATGGCCAGGTTGTAGACGGTGAACGCGCCTTCGCCGCCGCCGATGCCGGTGCTCGCGTACACCGCGGCGCCGGTCGGCAGGGTGGCGAACGCGGCGTAGCCGGTGTCGAAGCGCAGCACGCCGAAGGTGCCGTCGAAGCCGTCCCGGACGCGCGTCCACGTCGTGGCGTGGCGTTCCCGGACGGCCAGGTTCGACGCGGGCAGCAGCATCGGCGTCGCACCGCCGAGCGCGAACAGCCAGTCGTCGTGGTGGGGCTGCCAGGCGAACTTGACGAACCCGGCCTTGCTCACCGTCGCGGCCCAGGCGGCGGGGGAGCGGTGGGCGAGCAGCCCGGGCCCGGCGCCGAAGTCGGCGACGCCGGCGGCGTGCGCGTCGAACTCCGTCCTGCTCACCGGGACGACCGGGCCGCCGTGCGCGGCACGCCACTCGTGCAGCAGGTAGCTGATGGCGACCTCGGCCCGCGCCTCCGGCTCGTACTTCGGTTCGCCGGAGAACTTCGTGATCCGGTCGGCGGGCGCGTAGGCCTGGTACGGCTCGAGCCGCGCGGCCAGGTCGGCCTCGGCGCGGGCGGCGTACCGGTCGCCGAGCACCTGCGCGCGGAAGGCCAGCGGGATGACGTCGCGGCCGTAGAGGTGCTCGCGGTCGGCGACCATCGGCATCAGCGGCTCGCCGGCGTCGCTGGTCATCAGCAGCATGGTGCGCCAGAGCAGTTCGCCGTTCGGCTGCGCGGTGAGCACCTCGGGCAGCGGCTTCCCGGCGAGCAGGAAGTGCATCGAGTTGCGGCCGGACGTGCGCCACAGCTCCTCCTGGTAGTGCGGACCGAAGGAGCCGTGGTTCTCGACGAGGAACGTGTCGTAGAGGTTGGTCGCGGTGTTCGCGTTGATCGGGTGACCGTCGACGAGCCGCGGGTTGGCCAGGTCGGCGGCCGGCAGCCCGCCTTCGTTGCGGCTCCACGACCCGAAGGCGTCCCGCCAGGCGGCGGCGCGGGCGTCACCGGGGGCCCAGGCGAGGGCCGGGGCGAGGGACTGCGCGTAGACGCCCATCTCCTCGAGCTTGGTGTCGCCGACGTGCCCGCCGAGCAGGCCGTTGGGCGTCCAGCCGCCGGACGTCGGGTCGTCCTTGGTGCCCAGCGCGGTGGTGTAGGCGGCCTGTTCGGTGGTGATGCGCTCGACGTTCGCCCGCGTGGCCGCGTCCAGGTCCGTCCACAGCAGACGCGAGGCGAGCAGGAAGTACGACTGGAAGGTGGTGTCGAAGAACAGCCGACGGCCCCACTCGGTCCCGCCGGTGAGCAGGTTCGACGCGGCGAAGTGCTTGATCGTGTCGAGGGTGTGCGTCTTCAGCGTGGCCTGGTCGACCCCGGCGACGGCGGCGTCGTAGCCGTCGCGGGTCAGCAGCAGGGCGTTGCCCAGGACGACGGCGAAGGTGAAGTCCGTGGCCGGGTAGATCCCGGCCGTCTTGTCGAACTGGGCCTCGGCCCAGCGTGTGTGCCGGAGCAGGACCCGCAGGTAGGTCGCCGCGACGGCGTCCGGCGGGCCGCTCTTCGGTGCCCCGCCCGCCGGGCCCGCCTCGGCGACACCCGGCAGCAGCCCGGAGGCCAGCACCGCCGCCGCACTGCCCGCACCCAGCAGGCCGAGGGCCCGTCGCCGGTTCAGCTCGCCCATGGTCCGGCCTCCGCTCTCTGACAACCTTGTCATCGCGGCGATTCTGGGACGGCCCGGCCGCCGCGGGCAACCCCGGCGGCCGATCTCGTCCGGTTTCGGACAAGGCCTAGGTAATTCGTATAACGCCCTATACTCGCGCCGCTCGGTCGCGGGTGACCTGGGAAGTCCGTGAATGCCACATCGAGGGACCAAGTGTCCGTGGATGGGGCATTCACGGACGTGAACGGTGGGAGCAAGCTCACCGCCGGGCGCGGGCCGGGGCGTGCTGAGATGACAACGTGATCACGGACCCCGGGGTGCTGCTCCTGCTCGTGCTCGCCGGGGTCGGTGCCGGGCTGACCGGGGCCACCGCCGGGCTCGCGTCGCTCGTGTCCTACCCCGCGCTGCTCGCCGCCGGGCTGCCACCCGTCGTCGCGAACGTGACCAACACCGTCGCCATGCTCGGGACCACCGCGGGCGGGGCCGCCGGGGCGCGGCCCGAGCTCGCCGGGCAGCGCGAGCGGATCCTCCCGCTCTGCGTCATCACCACGATCGGCGGCGCGGTCGGTGGCGTCGTGCTGCTGGTGACGCCGGCCGACGCCTTCACCGTGATCGTGCCGTGGCTGATCGGCGGGGCGTCGGTGGTGCTCATGGTGGGCCCGCGGCTGCGCCGGCTGGCCGAAGGCGCCGAGCACCACGGCCTCAGGCCGGTGACCGGCGCGTTCGCCTTCGTCATCGGCATCTACGGCGGCTACTTCGGCGCCGCCGCGGGCGTGCTCATGCTGGCGCTGCTGGTGTCGGTGTGGAGCCAGCCGCTGGCCCGGACCAACGCGGCGAAGAACCTGGTCACCGGGTCGGCGAACCTGCTCGCCGCGCTCGTGTTCGCGGTGACCGGCAAGGTCGACTGGACGGCCGCGCTCGCCGTCTGCCTCGGCTCCCTCGGCGGGGCGTGGCTCGGCGCGACGATCGTGCGGCACCTGCCCGCGACGCCGTTGCGGATCGGGATCGGCGTCGCCGGGCTCGTGCTGGCGGTCGTCCTCGGCCGGCAGGCCTTCGGTTAGATCCATGCTGCCGCCGGGCCGCCGGAGAGGGCATGATCGGGCGGGTATCGGCGAGCAGGAGACCAGATGAGCATTGTCGGGACCAGGGTGGTCCGCCAAGAAGATCAGAACCTGATCACCGCGGGCGGGACCTACGTCGACGATCTGCGGGAGGAAGCGCTTTCCGGCGCCGCACACGCGGTGTTCGTGCGCAGTCCCATCGCGCACGCGCGGATCGGCGGCATCGATGTGAGCGAGGCGCTCGCGGCGCCCGGGGTGCTCGGCGTGTTCACCGCCGCCGACCTCGGGCTCGCGCCGCACGACGCCGGACCGGTGAAGGAACCGTGGCTGGCCGACGGAATCGTCCGTTATGTCGGTGAACCCGTCGCGCTCGTCCTCACCGAGGAGCGCTACCAGCTGGCCGACGCGGCCGAGCTGGTCGACATCGACTACGACCCGCTCGACGCCGTCGCGACCATCGACGCCGCGCTGGCCGGGGAAACGCTGCTGTACCCGGAAACGGGCAGCAACGTCATGCAGGTCCACGGCGCCGAGGAGTTCGACGACGCGCTCTTCGACGGCTGCGACGCGGTCGTCACGCAGACGATCGTCAACCAGCGCGTCGCCCCCGCGCCGCTCGAGGTCCGCGGCGCGTCGTGCGTGTGGGGCGAGGACGGCAGGCTCACCGCGTGGCTGTCGACGCAGAACGCCCAGATCGCCCGGTCGCAGCTGGCCGGCAGCCTCGGTGTCGGCGAGGAGGCGGTGCGCGTCATCGCCCCGGACGTCGGCGGCGGGTTCGGTGCGAAGATCGGCGCGGACCCCGAGGCGACCGTCCTCGGCTGGGCCGCCAAGCGGATCGGCCGCGCGGTGCGCTGGATCGAGACGCGCAGCGAGAACCTGACGTCGATGACGCACGGGCGCGCCCAGCAGAACACCGTCACCATCGGCGGCAAGCGCGACGGCACGGTGCTCGCGTACCGCCTCGACGTCGTCCAGGACGCCGGCGCTTACCCGCGGACGCTGTTCCTGCCGACGCTCACCGAGCTGATGGCCGTCGGCGTCTACCGGTTCCCCGCGGTCGAGACGCGCAGCCGCGGCGTCGTCACCAACACCACCCCGATCGCCGCCTACCGCGGCGCCGGCCGCCCGGAGGCGACGGCCGCGCTCGAACGGGCGATGGACGTCTTCGCCGCCGAGATCGGGCTGGACCCGGCCGAGGTCCGCCGGGTCAACTTCATCCGGCCCGAAGAGTTCCCGTACCAGACGCCGACCGGCGCGTCCTACGACTCGGGTGAGTACGCGACGGCGCTGGACAAGGTGCTCGAAGCGGGCGGCTACGCCGAGCTCCGCGCCGAGCAGCAGCGTCGGCGGGAGGCGGGCGACCAGGTCGAGCTGGGTCTCGGGATCGCCGCGTACGTCGAGATCACCGGCGGTGACGCGGGTGGCGAGAGCGGCCGCGTCGACATCCACCCGGACGGCTCGGTCGTCGCCTGGACCGGCAGCTCGCCGCACGGGCAGGGCCTCGGCACGTCGCTGGCGATGCTGCTGTCGGACCGCCTGGGTGTGCCGCTGGAGAAGATCACGGTCCGCCACGGCGACACCGACGAGGTGCCCAAGGCGATCGGCACGTTCGGCTCCCGCTCGCTGCAGCTCGGCGGGTCCGCCATCCGGCAGGCGGCCGACGAGGTGATCGCCGAGGCCCGCGAACTGGCGGCCGACCTGCTGGAAGCGTCGGCCGACGACCTGGAGCTGGACGTCGAGCGCGGCGTCTGGCAGGTCCGCGGCGCGCCGTCGAGCGCGGTGCTCAGCTGGGCGCAGGTCGCCGAAACGGCCGGGGACGGCAAGCTCACCGCGGACGTCTGGTTCGGCGGCGGCAAGCCGACGTTCCCGTTCGGCGCGCACCTCGCCGTCGTCGAGGTCGACACCGAGACCGGCAAGGTCGTGCTGCGGCGGATCATCGCCGTCGACGACGCCGGCCCGATCGTCAACCCGCTGACCTTCCGCGGCCAGCGCCACGGCGGGCTCGGCCAGGGCGCCGCGCAGGCGCTCATGGAGGTCGTCACCTACGACGAGGACGCCAACCCGACCACCGCGACGCTGGCGGACTACTCGTTCATCACGGCCGTCGAGCTGCCGGACTTCGAGCTCGTCGACATGGCCACCCCGACCGACCGGAACCTGCTGGGCGTCAAGGGGATCGGCGAGGCGGCGACGATCGGCTCGACGCCGGCGGTGCACAACGCCGTGGTCGACGCGCTGGCCACGCGCGGCGTCCGGCACCTGGACATGCCCACGACCCCGATCCGGGTCTGGGCCGCTATCGAAGACGCGCGCAAGGAGAACGAACGGTGAAGGTCTCGATCGAGGTCAACGGACGGCCGGTGGCCGAGGAGGTGCCGGACCGGACGCTGCTGGTGCACTTCCTGCGCGACACGGCCGGGTTCACCGGCACGAACATCGGCTGCGACACGACGTCGTGCGGCGCCTGCACGGTGCTGCTGGACGGCGAGTCGGTCAAGTCGTGCACGGTGCTGGCCGCGCAGGCCGACGGCCACGCCGTCACCACCGTCGAAGGACTGGCCGGCGCGGACGGCGAGCTGCACCCGGTGCAGCGGGCGTTCCGGGAGCAGCACGGCCTGCAGTGCGGGTTCTGCACCCCGGGGATGATCATGGCGTCGGTGTCGCTGCTCGCGGACAACCCGAAGCCGACGCGTGACGAGGTGCGCGTCGGGCTGGAAGGGAACCTGTGCCGCTGCACGGGTTACCACAACATCGTCAGCTCCGTGATGGACGCTTCGGGTCAGGAGGTGGACCGGTGATCCCCGCCGAGTTCCGCTACGAGCGCGTGTCCACAGTGGACGAGGCGCTGGCCCGGCTGGCCGAGCACCGCGACGACGCCAAGGTCCTGGCCGGCGGGCATTCCCTGCTGCCGCTGATGAAGCTGCGGCTGGCCGCGCCGGAGTACCTGGTGGACATCGGGCCGGTCGACGAGCTGCGCTACGTCCGGCTGGACGGCGGCGACGTCGTCATCGGCGCCCTCACGCGCTACAGCGACCTGGAGCAGGACCCGGTGCTGCGGGAGCACGCGCCGCTGCTGGCGCACGCGTCGGGGGAGGTGGGCGACCGCCAGGTCCGCCACCGCGGCACCCTCGGCGGTTCCCTGGTGCACGCCGACTCCGCGGCCGACCTCCCGGCGGCGATCCTGGCGTCGGACGCCGTGCTGGTCGCGCGCGGCCCGGCGGGCGAGCGCCGGATCCCGGCGTCGGAGTTCTTCCTCGGCCCGTTCACGACGCCGCTGGAGCCGGACGAGCTGCTGACGGAGATCCGGCTGCCGCGTCAGACGGGTCTCGGCTGGGGCTTCGAGAAGTTCACCCGCCGCGCGCTCGACTGGGCGATGGTCGGCGTGGCCGTGGTCGGCGGCAAGGTGGGCCTGGTCAACATGGCCGGCGTCCCGCTGCGCGCGTCGGCGACCGAAGCGGCGTTGGCGTCCGGCGCGTCCATCGAGGACGCGGCGGCCCTGGCGGCGGAGGACACGAACCCGCCGGACGAGCCGCACGCGACGGCGGAGTACCGCCGCCACCTCGCGCGCGTCCTCACCCGCCGCGCCCTCACTCAAGCTGCGCGCCGCTCCTGACGGTCAAGTCCGTGAATGCCACATCGAGGGACACAGTGTCCGTGAATGTGGCATTCACGGACTTCGGGCGTGGGTGATCGCGACGGCCGATTCCCGCCAGCGAGGGGACCGGGCCGGGCGCGAGGATGGACGGCGTGAAGACGGAAACCCTTGCGCATTCAGCCATCGAGCCCGGAATCCTCTACTTCGGCACCCCCGTGGTGCTGATCTCCAGCTCCAATGAGGACGGCTCGGCCAACCTCGCCCCGATGTCGTCGGCGTTCTGGCTCGGCTGGCGCGCGATGCTCGGGCTCAGCGCGCGCTCGCACACCACCCACAACCTGCTGCGCACCCGCGAATGCGTGCTCAACCTGCCCTCCGACGCGCTCGCGGCGCACGTCGACCGGCTCGCCATGACCACCGGCTCGGACCCCGTGCCGCCCGGGAAGCAGCAGCGCGGCTACTTCCACCTCGCGGAGAAGTTCGAACGGGCCGGGCTGACGCCGGTGGCGTCGGAGACCGTGGCGCCGCCGCGCGTCGCCGAATGCCCGGTGGCGATGGAGGCGGTCGTCGAGGCCGTGCACCCGGTCGCGGACGCCGACGAGCGGCAGCGCGGCGGGATCGTCGCGATCGAGGTGCGGGTGCAGCGCGTGTTCGTGCACGACGACATCCGCCTGCCCGGCGGCGACGACCGCATCGACCCGGACGCCTGGCGGCCGCTCATCATGAGCTTCCAGAAGCTCTACGGCCTCGGCCCGCAGGTCCACCCGTCGACGCTGGCCCGGATCCCGGAACGGCTCTACCGCGGCCCGGACATCGACCGCGCTCGTGACGTCACGTCGCGCTCAGCTGCTTCAGCAGGGGAGCGAGCGTCGTGATCCCCGCGGTCACGGCGGCGCGGCCCTTCGCCGAGCCGACCGGCGGCTGCTGGGTCAGCAGCACGACGACGTAGCGGTCGTTGACGACACCCGTGGTGTTCAGGACCAGGGCGTCGCGCAGGATCATCCAGCCCTGCTTGACCTGCCAGGACGTCCCGGGCAGCCCGTCGGGGATGCCGAAGTACTGGTCCCAGCCGTCGTCGGCGGGGTTGCGGGCGTCACCGAGCGCGGTGAGCAGCGGCTGCGCGACGTCGTCGGGCACGGTGTCCTCGAGGAACTCGTAGGTCGCGACGACGTCGGCGGCGCTCGTCTTCGCCATGCCCCACTGGGTCGGGTCGGCCGGCGGCGTTGTGTGCGTGAGGCCGATCAGGCCCGCGGTGCGGGTGACGATCTCGTTGCCGCCGTTGCGTTCCCAGAGTTCCGACGCGATCGCGTCGTCGCTGCCGGCGAGCATGTCGGTCAGGTCGTCGACCGTGCCGGCGTCGGGGAGCGCCCAGCCGCCGTCGGTGCCGCGCACCTCGTCGATGGCGATCAGCAGCTTCACCACCGAAGCCGTGTAGTACGGCGTGTCGCGGTCCAGCGAGGCCAGCTCCTTTCCGGACTCCCGGTCGAAGAGGACGAACCCGACATCGGTCCCGCGCGAGGTGGCGGTGACGGCGTCCGCGACCCCGCCGGCGACGCCGGTGAGGTCGGGGTAGGGGACCGCGGTGGTGCTCGGCGCCGGTGGCCCGACCTCGGTGTCCTGCGGCGGGTCCGGGGCCGTCGTGGTGCTCTGCGCGGCGGTCGTGACCACCTGGCCGCAGGCCGCCACGAGCAGGGTCGCGGCGAGCGCGGCGGCGAGGCCCAGGTCCCGGATCGGTCTTCCCATGCCTGGTCAACGCCTCGCGGGGCCCGGTCGGCAGCGGATTCCACCTGTCCGTTCGCTGTGTCTTGCTGTGGGGACGCTGTGGCCGTCGCGCCGACGCGTTGCGTGGTGACAGCGGGTCACTGTCGCGGAATCCGGGCTCGGCTGGGTCCGCGACTGCGGTTTACGGGGTCCGGCGCGGTTCGCGTGGCGAAGCGAATTGCCCGGCCGCGGGAACCGGTGCGGCGGGCCGGATCACCGCACTCGCGAGGCGCGTCGACCGGTCGGCACGCGGGTGCCGACCGGCCGGGCCGCGGGGGAGCGGTGTGGCGAGACCCACCGCCGGTCACCCGTCGGGACGGCGGCGGCCCGGTACCCGCGCGGCGTAGCGTCGTGGGCGTGGACGACGTGCGGATCCTGGTGGTGGGTGCCGGTGCGACCGGCGGGTACTTCGGTGGCCGGCTGCTGCAGGCGGGCCGGGACGTGACGTTCCTCGTCCGGCCCGGGCGGGCGAAGCTGCTGCGGCAGCGCGGGCTGCGGATCGTCGGGCTCGGCGAAGAGACCGTGCTCGACCCGCCGCTGGTGGAAACCGGGGCCCTGGACGAAACCTACGACCTCGTGCTGCTCGCGGTGAAGGCCACCGCGCTGACGAGCGCCATCGACGATTTCGCGCCCGCGGTCGGCCCGGGAACGCTGATTCTGCCGTTCCTCAACGGGATGGCGCACATCGACGCCCTCGCCGCGCGCTTCGGCGACGCCGCGGTTCTGGGCGGTGTCGCGAAAGTCGTGACCACGGTGGACGACGACGGCGACATCCGGCGGCTCGGGCCGCTGCAGAACCTGACCTACGGCGCGCGCGTCGAACCCGTCCCGCCGCGATTGTCCGACGTGGACGCGGCGCTGACCGGCGCGGGCTTCCCGGCGGCCCGCGACGACGCGATCACCGGGGCCATGTGGGCGAAGTGGGTGTTCATCGCGTCGATCGGCGGGGTGAACAGCCTGATGCGCGGCACGACCGGCGACGTCGTCGCGGTGCCCGGCGGCACGGCGTTCGCCGAGGCCGTCGTGGCGGAGGCCGCGGCCGTCGCCGAAGCCGCCGGATATCCCGTGCCCGCCGCGGATCTGGCGGCGACACGCCGAACGGTGGCCGACCCCGGAACGGGTGGTTCTTCGCTGTATCGCGACCTTCTCGGCGGTCACTCGGTCGAGGGAGACCAGATCTTCGGCGATCTCACCGCGCGTGCCCGTGAGCTGGGCGTTTCCGTGCCCCTGCTGGATCTCATCACTCTGCAGCTCCGCGTGCACAACCACCGCATCGGGTGATACGGCCACTGTGGGCCCCTTGCCCGCCCAGGACAGGGATCGTGGTCTTTCGGGCATCCGGGTGGCGGTGCCGAACCGCGATCATGCGGCACTGCTACTCTTCGTAAGGGAACTTGCTTGAAGGTTTGACGTCTTGGATGTCCGGCGTTTGCGGTTGACTGAGTGGAATCAGGCGAGGGGAAATGGCGGACAGGTTCGAGTTCGTCCTCGAGGTCGTGGAAGCCCTGGTGGTCGGGCAGGCGACCGGTGGCGATGTCCGGCGGTACCCACTGCGGGCCGGGTACCTCCCGGCCGATCCGGTGCGGTTCGTCCACGTCGCCCGGCAGGTCTACGACGCGCTCGAGGAGCGGCGTCTTTCGGTGTCGGGTGAGCTGCACCCGGGTGTGCGCACGGCTTTCGAGCTGCTGGCCAGCCCGCGCGTGTCGGTCGCGGTGAGCGGGATCGACGGCCTCGGTGCCGACGTCGCCGTCCTCGTGGTCACCGACGGCGCGCAGGCGCTCGGCATCACCCAGGCCCCGGACACCGACGAGCTGCTGTTCTCGCTCTTCGCGGACGAGGACCTGGTCGAGGTCGTCACCGGCGTGCTGCCCCCGGCGCCCGCCGCGACGACCGGCAGGCACGTCGTGCACCGCGCCGCCGGCCGCGAGGTCTCGGCGATGACGGCCAAGCGGCGCGCCGACGCGGAGTTCGACGAAGAAGAGACCGACGCTTTCGGCATGATCGAGGTCAAGGCCGTGGTGCGGCCGGGCCGCCGCCCACCGGCCCGGCCGACGTCCGACGTCGCCGTGCTGGAGCGCGTGCTCGCCGAACCGCGCCTCGGCGGCGGTCACATCGCCGTCACCGCGCAGAGCCGTCGCGGCGAACGGCTCGCGGGCGACCCGCTGAGCTGGCTGGACACCGCCGACGGCCGCTACCTCGTGCGCACCAAGAGCGGCGACGCCGGCGAGCTGACGGCCGAGTACGTGCCCGCGGGCCGCGCCGAGCTGGCCCGCGCCATCCGCGACGCGATCGCTGCGGTCTACTGACCGGGAAGGAACCCTCCTGATGACCGACGAAGTGACGGCGGCGACCACCGACGCGCTGCAAGCGACCCAGCAGTTCCAGGCCGCGGAGACCCCGCAGCTGCAGGCGATGTCCGCGGTCCGCGTCGGCCTCGCCGGCGCCCAGCTGAAGCGGCTCGCCGAGAGCGGCAGCTTCGCGGTCGACGACACCACCGGCAACCGGCTGATCGAGTCGCTCGAAGGCGTGCTCGAGTCGCTGGAAGCGCGCTGGTCGGCGCTGCAGCGCCTGCACGACAAGCCGGCGCTCAGCCGGACCGCGGTCGGCCTGTGGGTCTCCGGCCACATGGTGAACACCGCGGCCGACGACCACGGCCTGGTCACCCAGCTGCAGGCCGCGCGGCAGGAGTTCCCGACCTACATCGAAGCGATCAAGCTGGCGAAGCAGAACTACAAGACGCGGGAAGAGGAGACACGGGCCACGCTCGTCGCACTCCCGTCCGCCGACCAGAGCTGAGGGAGACCGTGGCACCCACCGCCGAGTCCGTGTCGGACCCGTCGTCCCCGGACTACAACCGGCGCAGCCCGCTGTACGACCCGACGGCGGACTCGTCGTCGAAGTACTACGTCGGGCCGCTGAAGACCGACGACACGCCCTCGGGCGACGAGATCCGCGAGATGGCCACCCAGCAGATCGACGACGAGATCCGGGCCGGCTGGCTCGGCCCGGCCGTCGACCCGGTACTGCGCGACCAGAAGATCCAGGAGCTGTACCAGCAGCACCTGGACAACTCGAAGAACGGGCTCGACGAGGGCCTGTCCATGCGCGAGACCGGCGAGCCGCCGCACATGCTGTGGAGCAACGCCAGTCACGAGCAGATGAACGACGCCATCACGCTGGACGCCAACCCGGCGACCGTCGCGGAGACGTCGGAGGAGTGGGTGCAGGTCGGCAACGACCTCGGCACCCACCAGAAGAACCTGGCCGACTCGATCACCGCGAGCACGAGCAACTGGCAGGGCGACGCCGGTGACGCCGTCCGCGAGCACCTCGCCGGCGTCGGCAAGTGGCTGGGCGCGACCGCGCAGGGCGCGACGCTCGCCGGCCGCCAGCAGGAGATCCACTCCCAGGCGCTCAACGAGACGCAGCGGCAGATGGGCGCGAACCCGCCGGTGCAGTTCGACCTGCAGGCCACCAACCAGAAGCTGCAGTCGATGACCGACCCGGTGCAGTACGCGTCGGCGGCCGGCGAGGCGATCCAGACCTACCGGGCGCAGCAGGTCGCGCGCGAGCACGCGGCGCAGATCATGACCCAGTACGACCAGACCATCGCCGGCGCGGTCGCGACGCCGAAGTTCCCGGCTCCGCCGAAGCTGCCCACCGCGACGGCGAGCGCGCGCACCCTGGGTACGCCCCAGTCGTCGGGCGGGTCGTCGCAGGGCCTGATGGGCCGCACGCTCCCCAACGGGCAGCTGGACCCGAACGGCAGCACCGACCCGTCGCTGGCGCGCCTCCCGGCCGCTTCGGCCAACGGCGCGCCCGCCATCGACCCGGCCACCGGCTTCCCGATCGACCCGGCCACCGGCCTGCCCATCGACCCGGCCACCGGCCGGCCGATCGGCGGCGGAGCGGGCGGCAGCGGCGGGTACGGCGGCGCGGGCATCCCGGGCGGCGGCTCCGGCTCGGGGGGTTCCGGCTTCTCCGGCAGCGGCATCCCGGGCGACGGCACCGGCGGTTCGGGCTTCTCCGGCAGCGGCATCCCGGGCAGCGGCGCGGGCGGGTCAGGCGGCGGTGGCGGGAGCTTCACCCCGCCGAACTTCGACATGCCGGAGACCCCCGGCGGCGGCAGCTTCAGCGGCGCGGGCATCCCCGGCTCGTCGATCCCCGGCGGCGGCGACTCGACGTCGTCGTCCGGCTTCACCCCCTCGGGCATCGGCGGTGGCGGCGGCACCGGCGGCGGCAGCGGGTACACCCCGCCGTCGTTCTCCGTGCCCGACATCCCGGGCGGCGGCAGCGGTGGCATCCGCGGCGGCGGCCTGGGCGGCGGCTTCACCCCGCCCGGCATCGACCCGATCACCGGCCTGCCCACGGGCGGCGGGCTCGGCGGCAACGGCATCCCGGGTGGCGGCTCCGGCGGCAGCGGCGGGCTCGGCAAGATGCCGACCATCGGCCGCGGCGGCGGGATCAACGGCGAGAGCATCGCGAGCCGCCTCGGTGGCCTTGGTGGCATCGGCGGCGGTTCCGGCGCCGGGGGCGGGTCCCTCGGCGGGATCGGCGGCTCGGGCACCGGCGGTGCCGGGGCCGGCGGCGCGGGCCTGCGCGGCACCGGGGCGGGCAACCTCAGCGGCGGCGCCGCGTCGGGTGCGGCCGCCGAGGCCGAGGCGATGGCGGCGCGCAACGCGGCGGCCGGCGGCAAGGCCGGGGCGCCGGGCTCCCCGGGCATGGGCGGCATGGGCGCCGGTGCCAAGGGCGGCAAGAAGGAAGACGACAAGGAACACAAGTCGGCCGACTACGTCGAGAACGACGACCCGAACTTCTTCGACGGCGAGCAGGTCGTGGCGCCGCCGGTGATCGGCGACTGGAAGAACCAGGATTGGAAGTGAGCACATGACGGCGGGCGGCTTCGAGGTCGAACCGGACGACCTGGTCGCGCACGCGAGTCACGTCGACGGCCTGGTGGACCGGCTGAACACGGCGGTCTCCGCGTCCGACTCGGCGATGTCGGACCACGCGTACGGGCTGCTGTGCGCGTTCCTGCCGCCGATCATCCGGCCGACGGGTGAGCAGGCGCAGGACACGCTGAAGGCGTCGGTGGAGGGTGTGCAGGGCCTTTCGGACAACGTCCGGACGGCCGCGCAGTCCTACCGCGACGGTGAAGAGGGCAACAAGCAGCCGTTCGAGCGTCAGCTCGCGGCCGCGCCGCGAGAAGCTGAAGCGAGGGTGAATCGATGACGAGCCCGAACGGCTCGAACGGGCTCGGGGACCTGATGCGGGACCCCGACGAGACGATCCGCCGGATGGACGACTGGGCGGCCGGGTTCGCGGCCAAGGCCGAGCGCTACCAGGCGGCCCAGGCGGAGACCGAGCGGCTGCGGCTGACGGCCACGAGCGGCGACGGCGCGGTCAGCGTCACCGTCGGCGCGGACGGCACCGTCACCGACCTGACGTTCTCGAACAAGGTCAAGTCGTTCCCCCTCGAAGAGCTGTCGCGGGCGATCCTCACCACGATGCGCCGCGCGCAGTCCGGCATCGCCGAGCGCGTGGCCGGCGTGATGGCCGAGAACCTCGGCGACGAGGACCGCGACACCCGCACGCTCATGCTCGACTCGCTCCGCGGCCGGTTCCCCGACCCGGACGAGCCCGACGACCCGGCCGCGCCGCCGGCTCCGGTCCCGCCGCCCGTGCCGCCCGCCCCGGCGGCCGGCGGCACCGGCACCCCGCCGGCGCCGCCGGGCCCGCAGGCCGCGCCGCCGCCGGGCCGCCGGCCGGGCGCCGACCCGGACGAGCAGGACAACAACCCGTGGTGAACTGATTCGCCCCTGGACACGAGGAAGGTCACTCAGTGGCGAACCCGCTGGTCGCGGAAACGAAGGACTCGACCAAGGCCTACTCGGGGGTGTCGCTGCTGGAGTCGGCGGCCGATCTGAAGTCCGCGATCGAGTCGGGTGACTGGGCTTCGGTCGCGATGGGTGCCGTCGGGACCGCGCTGGATGCGTTGTCGATGGCGATGGACCCGTTCGGGGCGGTCCTCGCCGCGGGTGTCGGGTGGCTGATGGAGCACGTCGGCCCGTTGAAGGAAGCGCTCAACGGGCTCACGGGCAACGCGGATGAGATCGCGGCGCAGTCGGAGACGTGGAAGAACATCGCGACCGAGCTGGGCAGTATCGGTGAGGACTTGACCGGGATGGTCAAGGCGGACACGGCGTCGTGGACCGGGCCCGCGGGTGACAGCTACCGGCAGCGCGCTGATGACACGGTGACGTTGCTGAACACGGCGCAGAAGGGTTGTGAAGGCGCTTCCGGTGGTGTGAAGACCGCTGGTGAGGTCGTTGCCGCGGTGCGGGCGTTGGTGCGGGACATCATCGCGGAGCTGATCGGGCACTTGATCAGCTGGGCGTTGCAGGTCGTGTTCACGCTCGGTATCGGGCTTACCTGGGTGGTGCCGCAGGTGATCGGTGCGGTGGCGAAGACGGCGTCGAAGATCGCGGATCTGGTGAAGCGGCTCGTTACGGCGCTCAAGGCGCTGGTTCCGTTGCTGAAGCGGGCCGGGGATCTGTTCTCGGATGCGGCGAAGGCGTTGCGGAAGATCAAGCCGGGTAAGGCGTCTCCGCCGCCGAACAAGATCGACATCAAGGGGAACCCGAAGGATCTGGGTGGTCCGAAGGGCAAGGGTGGGCCGGATGCGCCGCCGGCGAAGACGGATCCGCCGCCGAAGGGTGATGGGAACACGTCGCCGTCCGGTGCGAAGGGTGACGGCGACGGTACGCATTCCTCGGGTGCGGACGCGCCGCCGGCCAAGACCGATCCGCCGCCCGCGTCCAAGGGCCCGGACAACACCCCGAAGAGCCCCGACCCGACGCCCGACGGCCCGACGGGGTCGCGCGGGGTGGACGGCCCCGGCTCGGGTGGCAAGGGCGGTGGCAAGGGCACCGACAGCCCGCCGCCGCTGAAGGACGAGAAGCCCAACCCCCGGCCGCCGGACAAGCTGCGTTGCGAGAACGACCCGATCGACGTCTCCACCGGCCAGATGGTGATGAGCGAGGTCGACGCGGAGTTCCTGGGCGTGCTGCCGCTGCTGGTCGAGCGGGCGCACTTCTCGGCCCGCCGGGCCGGGCGCTGGTTCGGCGCGAGCTGGGTGTCCACAGTGGACCAGCGGCTCGCCGTCGACGACACCGGTCTCACCTTCGCCGCGGCCGACGGCACGATCCAGAAGTACCCGCACCCGACGGTCGGCACGTGGACCACCGCCACCGAGGGACCCGAGCGGCGGCTGACCCGCGCCGACGACGGCGGCTACCTGCTGGAGGACTACACGCAGGAGCTCGTCCTCTACTTCGCGCCGGGGGCGGCGGAACTGCCCCTGCGGTCGGTCACCGACCGGGGCGGGAACCGGATCGAGTTCGTCCACGACGAGCACGGCGTGCCCGCGGAGATCCGGCACAGCGGCGGGCACGCCGTCCGGCTGGAGACCGCCGGCGGCCGGGTCACGGCGCTGCACGCGGTCGCCGCGGACGGCACCGAAGTCGAGCTGATGCGCTACGCCTACACCGACGGCCGGCTGACGGCGGTGACCAACGCCTCCGGGCGCGCGTTCCAGTACACCTACGACGGGGCCGGGCGGATCACCTCCTGGACCGACCGCAACGGCGAGTGGTACCGCTACACCTACGACCGGCACGGACGCTGCGTTCGCACCGAAGGTGCCGGCGGGTTCTTCACCGGCACGATGGAGTACGACACCGCGAACCGCGTCACCTACTCGACGGACTCGCTGGGGCACCGCACCGCGTTCCACCTGAACGACGCCGGCCAGGTGGTCAAGGAGGTCGACCCCCTCGGCGGCACGATCGTCAACGAGTGGGACGCCCGCGACCGCCTGCTGCGCCAGACCGACGCGCTGGGCCGCACCACCGCCTACACCTACGACGACGCCGGCAACCTCGCCACCATCACCCGGCCGGACGGCGCCGAGACCGGCTTCGAGCGCAACCGGTTCGGCCTGCCGCTGACGATGTCCGAAGCGCCCGGGGTGATCACGCGCTGGGAGTACGACGAGCGCGGCAACGTCACCGCGGTGACCGACCCGACCGGCGCCGTCCGCCGCTACGCCTATGACGACCGGGGCAACACCGCCGCCGTCACCGACGCGCTGGGCAACACCCTGCGCGTCGAGACGGACTCCAGCGGCCTGCCCGTCGCGACCACGGACCCGCTCGGCGGCGTGACGCGCTACGAGCGCGACCTCTTCGGCCGCGTCAGCGCCATCACCGACCCGCTCGGCGGCGTGGAGCGCTTCGGGTACACGGTCGATGGCCGGCTCGCCTGGCACCGGCACGCGACCGGCGCCGTCGAGCGCTGGGTCTTCGACGGCGAAGGCAACAACCTCGTGCACACCGACGCGGCCGGGGCGGTCACCCGCGGCGAGTCCACGCACTTCGACCTGCCCGCGGCCGAGATCCGCCCGGACGGCACCCGGGTGGAGTTCGCCTACGACACGCGGCTGCGGCTCACCGCCGTCACGAACGAGCAGGGGCTCGTCTGGCGCTACGAGTACGACGCGGCCGGGAACCTGGTGCGGGAGACGGACTTCACCGGGTCCACAGTGGACTACCGCTACGACGCCGCCGGCCAGCTGGCCGCCCGGACGCACGCGGGGGAGACGACGACCTTCCGCTACGACCTCGTCGGCAACCTCGTCGAGCACACCTGCGGCCCGGTCACCACGCGGTACACCTACAGCACCCTCGGGCACCTGCTGGAGGCCGACGACGGCCGCGGCCGGGTGACCTACCAGCGCGACCCCGCCGGCCGGATCACCGCCGAGACCGTCGGCGGCCGCACCGTGGAATCGGATTACGACGCGCAGGGCCGCCGGGTCCGGCGCCGGACCCCCTCCGGCGCGGAGAGCGTCTGGGAGTACACCGCGCTCGACCGGCCGCTCGCCGTGCACACGCCCGGGCGGACACTGCGCTTCGACCACGACGCCGCCGGCCGCGAGGTCCGGCGCGTGCTCGACTCGGGCGCGGCGATCGGCCGGACGTGGACGCCGGACGGGCGGCTGCAGTCCCAGACGATCACCGGCGCGGCGGGGCAGCTCGGCCAGCAACGCACCTACGCCTACCGGCCCGACGGCGCGCTGACCGGCGTCCAGGACCGGCTCACCGGCCCGCGCGGCTTCACCCTCGACCAGCGCGCCCGCGTCGTCGGCGTGCAGGCGCCGCGCTGGTCCGAGCGCTACGCCTACGACGTCGCGGGCAACGTCACCGACGCGGTCTGGCCGACCACGGCCGACCAGGACGCGCTCGGCCCGCGGTCGTTCACCGGCTCGGTGGTCCAGTCGGCCGGGCGGACCCGCTTCACCCACGACGAGCGGGGCCGGCTCGTGCTCCGGGAGAGCGCCGGCGGGACCTGGCAGTACACCTGGGGCCCGCAGGACCGGCTCGCCGGGGTGCGCACCCCGGACGGCGTCCGGTGGCGCTACACCTACGACGCGCTCGGCAGGCGGATCGCCAAGGAACGGCTCGAGGCGGACGGCACCACGGTGGCCGAACGCGTCGAGTTCACCTGGGACGACCAGGTGCTCGTCGAGCAGTCCCACTCGGACGCCGCCGGCACCCGCGTCACCGTGTGGGACTACGAACCGGGCACCCACCAGCCGCTCATCCAGCGGGACCGGCTGCTGCGCTCGCCGCAGGAGCTCGCCGGCGAGCAGTTCCACCTCGTCGTGGCCGATCCGTCGGGCGCACCCACCGAGCTCGTCGACGACCGCGGCGCCGTCGCCTGGTTCGCGCGGCTGAGCCTGTGGGGCAAGACCGTCGAGGAGACCCGCACGGCGGCGGGCACGCCGTTGCGGTTCGCCGGGCAGTACGCCGACGCCGAGAGCGGGCTGCACTACAACTTCTTCCGCTACTACGACCCGGCCACCGGGCGGTACGCCAGCCCCGACCCGATCGGCCTCGGCGCCGGGCCCAACCCGCACGCCTACGTCGGGAACCCGCACGCGTGGGTCGACCCGCTCGGCCTCGGCCCGCAGAGCTGCACGGGCAACGGCGGCACCAGCACGCAGGGCGCGAGTGGTTCGGGGTCCGGCGGGAAGCCGAACCTGAAGATCAACACGAACGTGCCGGGCAACGTCGTCACCGAGCACTCCCCGGGCGGCCGGCTCTACCAGCAGATGTCGCCGGCCGGGAAGTACGGTGCGAAGAAGCCCACCGGGGCGCAGAAGTACGACCGGCGGACCGCGGCCGGGTACGAGAACCCCAAGCACGAGCACGGCAACATGCTCCCGCTGTGGAAGGACGCGGCGCTGTCGCCGGTCCCGGCCGGGAAGAAGCCGGACAAGAGCTGGCTGATGCACCCGGACCGGCGCTTCGACACGAAGCAGCCCGGGGAGTCGTACAACGGCACGTCCGGCAACGAGATCAAGGGGCACAAGAACGGCGTGCTCGGGCACGACGAGGCCGCGGGCTCGAACTGGAACCGGGAGGGGATGGGGCGGACCCGCAAGGAGAACCTGGAGCACAACCGCCAGGAGAGCACCTACCACGGCATCGAGTCCAAGGAACGCTCCAACGCCAGTGGCGCGCACGAGGACCGGTACAAGAGCCCGCACCCGAGCGACAACGCCGACCGGGCCTACTGGGACCGCAACGACCCCGGGTTCGCCAAGCAGGGCGGCCCGTGGCACTCCTGGGAAGAGGTCAAGCCGGCTCCGGGTGCTCCGCAAGCTGGGCCCTCTGCGCCGCCCGTGGCGGGCCCGTCCGGCTCGAAGCCGGTGCACTCGCCACTGGACTCCCCGGACGACTCCCGGCCTTCGAAGCGCCCGCGGCAGGGTTCCGACGTCGACATGGACGACTGACGGCGGTACCGCCCGGCCGCCAGCCGGGCGGTGTTGCTCGACAGTGGGCGCCCGGGGGTCGACACTGGGCCGATGACCGGCCTGATCACCGGAAGCCGTGTCCGGCTGCGGCCCGCCGCAGTCACGGACGCCGCCCGGTTCGAGGAGATCCTGTCGCATCCCGATGTCGCCCGCTGGTGGGCCGACGCCGAGGAGCCGGTGGCCGCCCAGGTGTCCTATCTGCTGGACCCCGACGAGGGCACCACGACCTACGCCATCGAGCTCGACGACGTCACGGACACCGTGATCGGCGTCGAGCTCGCCTTCGAGGAAGCCGACCCGCAGTACCGGCACGCCGGGATCGACATCGCCGTGCACCCGGACTTCCAGGGCCACGGCCTCGGCTCGGACGCCATCCGGGCGCTGGCCGAGCACCTGTTCACCGTGCGTGGGCACCACCGGGTCGTGATCGACCCGGCCGCGGACAACGAGTCCGCGATCAAGCTCTACCAGGCACTCGGCTTCCGGCCGGTCGGCACGATGCGCTCCTACGAGCGCGGGCCGGACGGCAGCTGGCACGACGGCCTGCTGATGGACCTGCTCGCCGAGGACCTGGTGCCGGTCGCCGCGATGGCCGGCTCGTGAGCACGCAGGCGGTGCCCGCCGCGCCCGGGCAGCTGCGGCGGGTCGCCGTGGCCAGCGCCATCGGGACCACGATCGAGTGGTACGACTACTTCATCTACAGCACGGCGACCGCGCTGGTCTTCGGCAAGCTCTTCTTCACGACGCTCTCGCCCGCGTCCGGCACGCTGGCCGCGTTCGCGACGCTCGGGGTGGGCTTCCTGGCCCGCCCGGTCGGCGGGATCCTGTGGGGCCACTTCGGCGACCGCGTCGGCCGCAAGGCGATGCTCGTGCTGTCGCTGGTCCTGATGGGCGTGGCGACCGTCGGCGTCGGCCTGCTCCCGACGTACAGCGCGATCGGCGTGTGGGCCCCGATCCTGCTCCTCGTGCTGCGGCTGCTGCAGGGCCTGAGCGCGGGCGGCGAGTGGGGTGGCGCGGCGCTGATGGCCGTCGAGCACGCGCCGGAGGGCCGGCGGGGCCGCTACGGCGCGTTCTCGCAGATCGGCGTCCCGGCCGGGTTGATCCTCGCGCAGCTGGTGTTCTTCGTCCTCGGCAAGTCGCTGACCGACGCGCAGTTCGCGGCGTGGGGCTGGCGGGTGCCGTTCCTGCTGAGCATCGTGCTCGTCGGCGTCGGCCTGGTGATCCGGCTGCGGATCGAGGAAAGCCCGGTGTTCGCTCAGCTGCGGGACTCGGCAGCACGCAGCCGGCGGCCGATGGTCGACGTCTTCCGCGAACGGCCGCGGGCGCTGCTGGTGGCGTCGGGGAGCTTCATCGCCAACACCGCGATCGGCTACATCTTCCTCGCGTACCTGTTGTCCTACGGCACTTCCGTGCTGAAGATCGACCGCACCACGTTGCTGGTGGTGGTGATCGTGGGCAGCGTGACGTGGCTGGTGAGCATCCTGGTGACGGCGGCGTGGTCGGACCGCGTCGGCCGCAAACTGGTGTACCTCTGGGGTTCGGTGCTGCTCGTGGTGTGGCCGATCCCATTCTTCCTGCTGGTCGACACCCGCCAGACGGTGTGGCTGATCGTCGCCGTGGTGGTGCTGAACATCGGCCTCGGCGCGACGTACGGCCCGCAGTCGGCGTTGTTCGCGGAACTGTTCGAGCCGCGCTTCCGCTACAGCGGCGCGTCGTTCTCGTACGCCGTGGGCGCGGTGCTGGGCGGCGGTTTCGCCCCGTTGATCGCGACGGCCCTGCAGACCGCGACGGGCACGTCGTTGTCGGTATCGCTCTACCTGGTCGGAGTGGCGGTGCTCAGTCTCGTGGCGGTGGCCTTCATCCCGCGTGAGTGATCACAGCCGGTCGAGGCGGACCGCGGCGGCCATCCGCTCGTAGCCGGCGTCGCCGGGGTGGAGGTGGTCGCCGGAGTCGTAGGCGGGCAGCATCCGGAGCGGGTCGGCCGGGTCGCGGACCGCCGCGTCGAAGTCGACCACGGCGTCGAAGACGTTGCTGGTGCGGATGAACTGGTTCACCGCGGTGCGGGTGGCTTCGAGGGTCTCGTTGTAGACGCCCCAGCCCTTGAACGGCGTGAGCGTGCCGCCGATGACCCGGATGCCGCGCGCGTGGGCCTGCGCGACCAGCTGGCGGTAGGCCGAGGTGATCGCGTCCGGGTCGGTCTGGTGCGGGTCCTGCTGGATGTCGTTGATGCCTTCCAGCACGATCAGCGTCCGCACGCCGCCGACGCCGAGCACGTCGCGGTCGAACCGGGAGAGCGCGTTCTGGCCCGCGCCGCTGCCCGGGACGTCGAGCAGCAGCCGGTTGGCGCTGATGCCGGCGTTCTGCACGCCGAAGCGGCCGTGCAGCCGGTCGGCCAGGTAGTCCGGCCAGCGGTGGTTGGCCCCGGTGGTGGAGCCGACGCCGTCGGTGATCGAATCGCCGAGCGTCACGACGGTGGCTTCGGCGCCGCCCTGGACGTCGACGCCGGACACGTAGTGCCACACGGACGTCTGCTCGGTGTAGGGCGCACCCGACTCGCTGGCGGTGAAGTCGCCGGCGCGGGTGAAGTACGACGTCTGCGCCGCAGCCGGGTGGTAGGTCACCGGCCCGGACTTGGTGGGCACGTAGGTCGTCACGAGCAGGTTGGCGTCCGCCGGCACCCGCAGGCCGACCGGGTCGCTCAGCACCTCGGCACCGTTCGGGACGACGACGCTGGGCGCACCGCCGAACGTCAGCGACCGCAGCGTGCCGGGGACGGCGTCGGCCCCGGTCGCCTCGACCGCGACGGTGACGTGCCCGAAGGTCACGGCGCTGGTGCCGAAGGCGTTCGAGAGGTGGATCCGGGCCCGCCCGCCGCCGACGCTGGTGTGCACGACGTTGCGGATCGAGTAACCCGGGTAGCCGTCGGGGGTGTTCGGCACGCCGGACGCGGGAGCCGCGGCCCAGGTGCCGGCCCAGCCGCCGACGGACTGCTGCGCGAGAGCCGGGACAGCGCTTTCCGGGTTCGCACCACCGGACGTCGTGAGGATGGCCAACCCCGCCAGAACGGCCGTGCTCACGGCCAGGAAGCGTCGCATGCCCCACACGGTCGCGTCTGTCACTCGAACCAGCGACCGCTGATCAGGTGAGCGAACCGGACAAGATCCCGGACAGTGACGGCAAGTTGCTGTTTCCCCGGCAGTTTCCCTAGGGTTCCCCCCTGGGCGGACCCGCCCGGGATTCTGGGGATGCCGGGCGGGCCCGCGCGAGGTGGCCGTTGCCGCGACGGCCGCTCGCCGGAGTACCCCGGTCCCGATCCGAAGCGGAGGCTGGCCCGGATCGTTGCGTCGGGGCAACCCCGGAGGGCGTGTGCGAGAACGCCCTCACCCCCAAGCACGGCCGCCGCCCCGGCCCGGTTCACCCAGGCCACCGAATTTTGTTCCGGGAGCGGCCGATGACCCCGCGGACCCGGGCCCGCGGGAATGACGAAAGCCGTGAATGGCACATCGAGAGACCTCAAGTCCCTCGATGTGCCATTCACGGCTTTGGAACAGAAGGCTCAAGCGGCGGCGGGGACCACGTCCAGTGCGCGGTGCCCGGCGTCGGTCAGTTCGGCCGGCGTCCACTGGCCGGGCGCCGCCAGGACCGCGGCGCGGATCAGGCCGGCGCGGGCCAGGTCGTGGGCGGCGTTCTGGTCGCAGCACGACAGTCCGTCGACGCGGAGGTCGGGTTCGCAGCTGCAGCGGAGTTCGGCACGGCCCTCGCCGACCGCCTTGAGCATGGCGATCGCGCGGCGGCTCAGCGCGCTCGGGTGGGTGGACATGGTCTGGCCTCTCGGTCCGGCTGGGTCTGGTGCGAGTGCTGCAGCTCGTCACTGAGAACCACGCGCCGGACGTGAGCCCGGTTCACTTTGATCGACCCTCTTGACACGGCGAACCCGGACGAGCAGGGTCAGTCATCGGATGAATCAGCTCCAGAAAGCACAGATTGGCCCACTGGGGGACCAGTCTGCCCGTACTCATCCGATCCCTGGAGGTTCAGTGACGACCTTCCCTCGCCGTCAAGCCCTCGGCATGGCCGCCGGCGCCGCCGTGGCGCTGAGTGCGGCCGGCCTGACGCCCGCCGCGGCCGCGGACACCGCGGACACCGCGGACGCCGCCGGCGACGCACCCGACACCCCGATCGTGCCGCCCCCGCCGCCCGTCCCGGTCGCGCTCGACGCCTGGTTCTCCAACGACGGCATCGACAGCGCGGCCGCCACCGGCGGCGACTTCGACGGGTCCGGCTACACCTTCCCGGCCGAGCAGCTGCCGGTCGGGCGGACGGCGACCGTCGGCGGCGTCCCGTTCCTGCTCGGCTCCGCGGCCGCCGGGGCGAAGAACAACGTCGTCGCCACCGGCCAGACGCTCGACCTGCCGAAGGGCCGCTACTTCGTCGCGTACTTCCTGGTCGCCGCCAGCTACGGCACCACCGGCGGCACGGCGACCGTGCACTACGCCGACGGCACCACCAGCACCGGCTCGCTCTCCGGCCCGGACTGGTACACCGGCAGCGGCGCGCTGGTCTCGTCGTTCCGCTACGCGCCGGGCGGCGTCGTCGACGCCAACCCGGTTTCCCTGGCCACGGGCCAGGTCTGGGTCGACCCGGCCCGCGACGCCGTCGCGCTGACCCTGCCGACGACCGCGGCACCCGCGCCGAACGTCTCCAGCCTGCACGTCTTCGCGCTCACCCTGCAGCCCGTCGCCGTCGGCCGGTCCGCGCTGGTGCTGGACGGCCGCTCGACGGCGAACCTGCTGACCGACGGCGGGCCGCAGGCCGCCGAGGCGACCGTGGTGAACGCCGGCACCGTCTGGCTCGGGGCCCGCGACCGCGTCACGGTGACCCTCGACGTCCCCGGCGGCCGCACCACGGTCCCGGCGACCATCCGCGCGCTCGCACCGGGGGAGCAGGCGACCGTGCGGCTCGGCCTGGCGCCGAACGCGTCCGTCCCGCCCGGCACCACCACGAACGGCCAGCTCCGCGTGACAGCCGGGCGCGGCACGCTCGCCACCCAGCAGGTGCCGATCACCCTCGGCGTCCCGGACTTCCGGCCGACCGACGCGTCGCTCTCGACGCACCGCGCGCCGTACTGGTTCGACGACAGCAAGTTCGGCATCTTCATCCACTGGGGCGTCTACGCCGTGCCCGCGTGGGCGCCGGTCGGGCAGCAGTACGCGGAGTGGTACTGGCAGAACCAGCAGGACCCCAACGGCGCGACCTACGCCTACCACGCCCAGAAGTACGGCGAGAATTTCGTCTACGACGACTTCATCCCGATGTTCACGGCGAAGAAGTTCGACCCGCGCGCGTGGCTGAAGCTGATCGCGGACGCGGGCGCCGAGTACTACGTCCTGACGTCCAAGCACCACGACGGCTTCGCCTTGTGGGACACCAAGGTCAGCGACCGCAACTCGGTGAAGCTCGGCCCGCGGCGGAACGTCATCGCCGAGCTCTTCGCGGCGTCGCGCAAGTACACGCCGCAGCTGCGCAACGGCCTGTACTTCTCGCTGCCGGAGTGGTTCAACCCCGACAACCCGTGGATGGGCCACGCGCCGCGCAACCCGTACACCGGCGCGCCGGTGCCCTACACCGGGTACACCGCGGGCAAGGACTTCGTCCGCGATTACCAGGCGCCGCAGGTGCTGGAGCTGATCCACGAGTTCGACCCGGACGTCCTGTGGTTCGACATCGGCGGCGACAACGACAGCCGCGACGTGCTCACGGAGTACTTCAACCGCGCGAAGAACCGCCGGCACCCCAAGGACGTCACCTACAACGACCGCGGCGGCATCCCGGACCACGACTTCACCACGCCGGAGTACACGACGTACCCGAACACGGTGGTGGCGAAGTGGGAGGCGAGCCGCGGGCTGGACCCGTTCTCCTACGGCTACAACCGCGCGACCCCGGACGACAAGTACATGACGGCCGAGGAGGTCGTCCGCACGCTCGTCGACATCGTGTCGAAGAACGGCAACTTCCTGCTCGACATCGGCCCGGACTACGACGGCACCATCCCGGCGGTGATGCAGCAGCACCTGCGCGACGCGGGCGCGTGGCTGAAGATCAACGGCGAGGCGATCTACGGCACGACGTACTGGTCACGGATGGCCCAGCTCGGCGACCTGCGGTTCACGGTCAAGCAGAACGAGGCGTTCTACGTGCACTCGCTCGCCGCACCGGGCAGCCCCCTGGTGGTCGACGCGCCGGTCCCGATCCGTTCCGGGGACCGCGTGACGCTGCTGGGCTACCGCGGGAACCTGCACTGGAGCGTCGAAAACGGCGCCTTGGTGATCGACGTCCCGGCCGCGGCCCGGCAGGCGGGCCGCTTTGCCTGGGTGTTCAAGATCGCCTGGAGCTGAATGCCGTGAGGGGCACCCTCAGGGACGTCAGAGCCCTGGGGGTGCCCCTCATGGCGGATCTTCCGCGAGCAGCGCCATGCGCCCGGGGGTAGGGAACCGGGCACATCAGTAAAAGCGCCGCAGTTGCGGCCACGCCGCCGACCACGGCCGGGTCAGCGTGTCGCACAGCGAGATCGTGACGCCGTCCTCGTCGTTGTCGACGCCTTCGGCGTTGTGGTGCGTCGCCACGGCGTGGCAGCCGGTGATCAGCCGCGACGCGGGGGAGCCGCGCTCGAATCGGCCGACGACCAGCACCGGCCCGACCAGCCGGTCCGGCGGCGGTCCCCAGTCGGCGTAGGACATGTGCGGCGAATACGGCTGCGGCAGCCCGCGTTCGGGCCCGTAGTACTCGAGCGCCCCGGCCTCGCCGTAGTTGTCGGTGAGGATGACGGCGGTGTCCTTGTCGGGGACCTGAGCCCACGCCGTCGCGACCGTGTCGGCGAACCCCGGCCAGCCGACCTGCTCACCGGGTTCCTTGTTCACCGCCAGCAACACGCCGTTCAGCGCGGTGGCCGGCACCACCGGGAGTCCGATGAGGACGGACACGACCACGCACACCGCCGTCACCACGCCGATCGACGCCCGCAGCACCGTCCCGGTCCGCGCCAGCCACCGCAGCGCGGGCTCGGCGCCGAGCGCGACCAGCGGCAGCAGCAACGGCACCGAGTAGTACGGTTTCCCGCCCAGCGCCAGGAGTTCCACGCAGACCACGGGGTAGGCGATCGTGAGCGCGCGGGCCCAGCGCATCCCGGCGTCACGCCACGGCCGGACGAGCCCGGCGATCCACACCGGCACCAGCACCGGCGACAGGTAGACCAGCTGCATCGGCACGAACAGCACGCGGTTCTCGCCGCCGTCGTCGTCACTGATCCCGCCCGCGACGGTGAGCATCGGCCAGCCGTGCGACGCCTGCCAGAGCACCACCGGTGCGGTGAGCACGGCGGCGACGCCGATGCCCGCCGCGAGCCACCACGTCCGGAAGACCCGGCGCGGCCCGGCGACGGCCACGCCGATGCCGAGCCCGGACAGCAGGAGCAGCACCAGCCACTTGTTCATCATGCCGAGCCCGGCCGCGGCGCCGACGGCGAGCCACCAGCGGCCGTCGCCGGTGCGCAGCAGCCGCAGGCCGGCGAACGCGATCAGCGACCACAGCAGCGTGTCGGCCGAGTTCGTCGCGAGCATGTGCGACACGACCAGCACGTACGTCGAGAGCGCCGTCGCCACCGCGGTGCACACCTGGACACCCCGGCCGCCGCCGAACTCGCGGGCGATCAGCACGACGACCACGACCGTCGCCATGCCCAGCAGGGTCGCGGCGACCCGCAGGCCCGTCGGGGTTTCGCCGAACACCGCCGTCGACGCCCGTGCGAGCCACGGCGTGATCGGCGGCTGGTCGACGTAGCCCCAGGCCGGTCGCTTGCCCGCGGCGAGGAAGTACAGCTCGTCGCGGTGGAAGCCGTACCGGCCGGACAACAGCGTCAGCACCACGGCCTGGAGGGCGACGACGAGGCCGACCGGCAGCGCGGCGAAACGTGGCAACGACCCGGAAACGCGACCGGCCCCCATGGCAGTCTCCCCTCGGCGTCCGAGGATCGTACGCTCTTGATCACCCGATCGGGAGCGCTCCGACGTATTCGCCGCCCGCGTCCGCGACCAGCTCGTCGAGGGACTGCGCCCGGCGGATCGGGGTGAACCGGACGTCGCCGGCCACGTCGATGTCGAAGCCGTGGACGGCCGGGCGCGGCAGCGTGTTGTAGGCGTAGTGCGCGCCGAAGTAGTACGCGCCGGTGTCGTGGGCGACGACGAGGTCGCCGGGCTCCAGCAGCGGCAGCGGCCGTTCCCTGGCGAGCAGGTCGCCCGCGAAGCACAGCGGCCCGGCGACGTCCTGCGGCACGTCGGGGCCGGTCTTCGGCACGCCCGCGGCGTCGTACGCGCTGAGCCGCAACGGCCAGTGCTCCGGCTGCAGCACCGTGCGCGCGGCCACCTGGGCCCCCGCGTGCGTCACGGCGATGTGCCGCCCGCCCGCGACCTTCGTGTATTCGACGGCGCTGACGAGGAACCCGTTCTTCGCCAGCAGGGACCGGCCGAACTCGGTGACGTAGGTGTAGCGCCCGTCGCCGAGCGCCGGGACGCGCGCGAGCAGCGTCTCGACGTAGTCGGCGTAGGTCGGTCCCGGCTCGTCGGAGTCGAAGTTCACCGGCAGCCCGCCGCCGAGGTCGATGCTGGTGACCTGCCGGTACCCGGCTTCGGCGTTGATCTCCTCGGCGAGCGCGTGCACCGCGGCGACGCCGTCGGCCATCAGCCCGGGCGGGCAGCCCTGCGAGCCGACGTGGACGTGCAGCCGGCTCAGCCACGGCCGGTGCGCGAACGCCTCGAGCAGCAGCGCGCGGTACCCGTGGTCCCGCAACGGGATGCCGAACTTCGACGCCGCCGTCGCCGTGCTCGTGTCACCGATCCGGCCCGCCCCGACCTGCGGGTTGATCCGCAGGCCGAGCACCGAGCGGGGCGGCGCCGCGCCGACGAGCCGGTCGAGCCGGGCCAGCTCCTGGAAGTTGTCGGCGTTGATCGCGGTGCCCTCGGCCAGTGCGTGGGCGAGCTCGCCGACGGTCTTGGCGGGGGAGTCGAGCACCAGCCTCGGCCCGCGGAGCCCGGCGGCCTCGGCGACCGCCGTCTCGCCGGGGCTGGCGACCTCGGCGTCGATCCCGAGGTCGCCGAGGAACCGCAGCAGCGGCGCGAGGCCGCACGCCTTGGCGGCGACGGTGTGCTGGACGTGCCCGAGCGGGGCGAAGGCCGCGGTCAGCTCCTCCACGGCCGCGCGGAGGCCGGCGAGGTCGACGAACCCGGCCATCGGATCGACGAGCCGCCGGTCCGCCGCGGCGGTGAGGGCGAGCAGCCGGCGGTCGGTGCGGGCCGGGGAGGCGCTGGTCGTGGTCATGCTCCAAGGACAGCAGCGCACCGCCGTGCCGGTCCAAGACGTGGTCCCGATGAAATCATAGGACGCGCCTATAATGGCGGGGTGGACCTCCGCCGCTGGCATTACTTCGCCGTGCTCGTCGAAGAGATGCACTTCACCAGGGCGGCCGCCCGGCTGTTCGTGTCGCAGCCGTCGCTGAGCCAGCAGATCCGCGCCTTCGAGGCCGAGCTGGGTGTCGCGCTGCTGGACCGGTCGGGCCCGCGGTTCGCGTTGACGGACGCGGGCCGCGTCGCCGCGACGGAGGCCCGCGAGCTGCTGGACCGGCTGGACCGGGCGCGGGGCGTGATCACCGCGGCCGGGCGCGGCGACTCGGGACGCCTCCGGATCGCGTACACGCGCTCGGCGCCCGGCCCGCTGGCCGGTGACCTGGTCGCGGCCTACCGCGCCCGCCACCCGGGCGTCGAGCTGGCCCTGGAGACGGGCTGGACGAGCTTCAACCTGGCCCGCCTGGCCGCGGGTGAGATCGACCTCGGTTTCGTGCGCCCGCCGGTCACCCACCCGGGTGTCGCGGTGGCGGCGGTCGGGTCGGAGGAGGTGCTGATCGCGCTGCCGTCCGGCCACGACCTCGCCCGCCGTCGCGGCCGCCTGCGGCGGGCCTGGATCGCGGCCGAGCCGGTGGTCTTCTGGCCGCGTGAGAACGGCCCGGGCCAGTACGACGCGATCAGCGCCCAGGTCTGGCCGGCCGGCGTCCCGCCGATCGTGCGCGAGGAGCCGGAGGACGAGCAGCTGATGCGTGCGGTCGCCGAGGGCGCGGGCATCGCCGCGGTGCCGGAACACCGGGCCCGCGCGTTGCGCCGCAAGGGCGTGGTGCTGCGCCGGCTGGAGGAACCGGTGCCGCGCATCGACCTGGGCCTGGCGTGGCGCGCGGGGTCGGTGTCCTCGGTGGTGCGGGCGTTCGTGGACCTCGCGGCGGGAACGGCGTGAAGATCCGCCCACCGGCCGGCCGGGCTATGCTCTCGGAGGCTCCCGTCGAAGGGTATTCCATGGCAGGCCACGAGATCACCGACCGCATCGCCGACCTGATCGACGAAGAACACCGGCTGCGCACCGGCGCCCTCCACCACGGCGGGCTCACCGCGGACGACCGCGTCCGGCTCAAGGACCTCGAGCGCCAGCTGGACTCGGCCCTCGAGCTGCTGCACCGTCGCCAGGCCCTGTCCGCGTTCGACGACGAGTGACCGGAGTCCCGCCGGGCTAGACGTGGGGCAGCTCGGGGGAATCCGTGTCCAGCGGCACCGAACGCGCGCGCACCAGTCCGAGCTGGACGGTCTGGCGGCCGGTCAGCGTCTCCAGGACCCAGTCGGCGACCGTGCGCACGCGGTTGCCCGGCATCGCGCTCAGGTGGTAGCCGCGCGTCACGGCCTTGGCCAGGCGGCCGGAGAGCGGGATGTGCAGCGGGTTCGCCGCCGCGGCCCCGGCGCCGAGGTCGACGACGAAACCGAGGTCGTGGTGGCGGTAGCTGCGGGTGCGGCCCTGGCCGAGTGACGCCGCGACGTTGCGCCCGGCGAGCTTGCCCTGGCGTTCGGCGTGCTGCGCGGTCATCGCGGTGTAGCGGCCCGGCCGGGTGAGGTCGGGCACCGCGGCCGCGTCACCGCAGGCGAACACGTCGTCGCGGCCCGGCACGGTCAGCTGGGCCGTGACGACGACCCGGCCCTTCGCGGTCTCCAGGCCCAGGTCCGAGACCAGCGGGTCGGGCCGGACGCCGACGCACCACACGAGGGTGCGGGTCGGTACCAGGTCCCCGGTGGTGAGGGTGACGCCCTTGGCGTCCGCGTGGTCGACCGACGTCTTCGTCAGCACCTCGACCCCGCGCGAGCGCAGCACCTCGTCGGCGGTCTTCCCGAGCCGCCGGTCGAGCTCGGGCAGGACGCGCTCGGCGACGTCCACCAGCAGCCAGCGGATCCGCTGCCCGGCGAGCTCGGGGTGCCGCGCGGCCAGCGCGTCGGTGAAGGCCGGGCCCTGCGCGGCCACCTCGGTGCCGGTGTAGCCCGCGCCGACGACCACGAACGTGCAGCGCGCGTCGCGTTCGGCCGGGTCCTCGGCCGAACGCGACGCGCGCTCGATCTGCCGGGTGACGTGGTCCCGCAGGTACAACGCCTCGGGCACACCGCGGAAGCCGTGCGCGTACTCCGGCACCCCGGGGATCGGCAGCAGCTTGTTGACGCTGCCCGCGGCCAGCACCAGCCGGTCGTACCCGATCCGGTGCTCTTCGTCCTCGGGATCGGTGTACGTGACGGCCCGCGCGTCGAAGTCGACCGCCGTCGCCTTGCCGAGCAGCAGCCGGACCCCCGGCAGCGTCTCCGGGATCGACACGGTCACCCGCCGCGGGTCGAGGATCCCGGCCGCCACCTCCGGCAGCAACGGCAGGTAGAGGAAGTAGTCCGTCGGGTTGAGCACGACGATCTCGACGTCCTCGGCTTCCTTCCGCAGGCTCTTCGCCGCGTGGTACCCGGCGAACCCGCCGCCGACGATCACGACACGCATGGATCTCCTTCCGGGGCACCGATCTTGGTCCTGGCGGATTCCCCCAGGTCGGGGGAAGAAAACCCGCGGGGTTGACCTGTCGGCGCAGGGGCGTACGGTCGGGTGGGTTGGCTGTTGTTCAGACACGTGCTCCGGTCAGCGCCCCTGAAAGCCGCGAAGGGAGCGCCATGTACCACTTGTTCCGCACGATCGACGAAGCCGGCGGGTTGACCGTCACGACCACCGAACGCCCTGGTGGGGTCCGCGTCCTCACCCTGGTGGGAGACATCGACGCCGCCACCGTCGGCGTCCTCGACGAGGCCCTCGCCACCGGTGACCGCCTGGTCGCCGACCTGTCGCGGGTCGGCTTCCTCAGCTGCGCCGGCGTCCGGTCCCTGCTCGAGGCGGACGACCGCGTCGAACTGGCCGTCGTCGCCGGCGGGCACGCGGTCACCCGGTCGCTGGAAGTGACCGGTGCCGACCTGCTGCTGAAGCTGCACCGCCGCACGGGCGACGCGCTCGCCGCGCTGGCGGCCGTGGGCCTGCCCGCCGCGGAAGCCGGCCCGGACGCGTGAGCGCACCGGCCCGGCCGTCCACTGTGGTCGGTCTAGCCCGGCTCAGTCGTCCGGCCAGTCGCCGGTCGCCTTGCGGTAACCGACCGCGCCGGCTCGTTCGGTAGCGGCCTTGACGGCACCGAAGATCGCGCCCTGGACGGCCGCCGCGATGATCACCTGGGTCCAGGTGTAGTCGCGGTCGATGGCGTCCGGGGCGTCTTCTTCGCCGGCCGCGCGCTTCCAGACCTGCTTGAAGACCTGGCCCGCGAGGAGCCCGCCGAGAGCACCGACGCCCCAGCTGAGCGGTTTGTAGACGACCTTGTTCACGAGTTCCTCCGTCGCGCGATCAGCCGGATCACGATCACCAGGCCCAGCACGCCCGCGAAGACCGGCAGCGGGTTGCTGCGGACGGCGTCGGCGCCTTGGCGGAACTTCACCGCGGTCGGCTCGTTCGTGACGTCGGCGACCTTCAGCGTGGCCTGGTCGAGCTTGCCGTCGATGTTCTCGGTGACCCGGGTCTTCACGTCGAGCTTCTGCCCGAGCGCGTCCAGGGTCTCGGTCAGCTCTTCACGGGTGGCGTCGCGGTCGAGCCGCGCCTCTTCCGCGTTCTTCGGGAAGTCCCCGCTCATGAGTGCACTCCCTGTTTCACGGTGTCCACGTCTTCGCGGACACCGGCGATGGCTTCCTCCGGCACCGGCGGCACCGCCTGCGTGACTTCCTTCTTGCCGACCAGGGCGGCGACCCCGGCGATCAGGAACAGTGCCACGGCGACGATCAGCGCCGCCAGCCAGCCGGGGACCACGAGCGCCAGCGCGAGGATCGCGGTGGCGACCAGCGCCCCGACGCCGAACAGCGCGCACAGCCCGGCGGCGCCGAACAACCCGGCGCCGAAGCCCATTTTCTTGCCCTTGTGCTGCAGCTCGAAGACCCCGAGCCGGATTTCGTCCCGGACGAGGCGCTTGACCTCGTCGGACAGGTCCGACACCAGCTCGCCGACCGAGCGTTCGGTCGCGGGCTTCTTGTTCACTTCTTCGATCACGGAATACCTCCTGAGGCCGGGCTACCCGCGTTCCGGCGTGGATAACCACGCCGGATTTGCCCGGGTCGCCGCGCTGTCCTGCGGAAGGTCACTCGGAAGAGTGAAACCGCGGGGTGGGTACCGGCCCGTGGCGTTTCGCGTCCGGACGCCTCGGGTAGGCCGGACGCATGACCACCACGACAGCCAATGTCCCCACCGTGGAACTGAACAACGGCGTCCGGATCCCGCAGTTCGGGTTCGGGGTGTTCCAGATCCCGGCCGACGACACGGCGAGCGCCGTGCGGACGGCGCTGGACGCGGGCTACCGGCACATCGACACCGCGCAGATGTACCGGAACGAGGCGGGGGTCGGCGCGGCCATCGCGGAGTCCGGCTTGGCGCGCGAGGACGTCTTCGTCACCACGAAGCTCGCCAACGACGCCCAGGGGTACGACAACGCGATCACCGCGCTGGAGGGCAGCCTGCGGCGGCTCGGGCTCGATCACGTCGACCTGTACCTGATCCACTGGCCGCTGCCGAAGACCGGCAAGTACGTCAAGACGTGGCAGGGCTTCGAGGACATCCTGCGGGCCGGGAAGGCCCGCGCGATCGGCGTCTCGAACTTCCAGCCCGAGCACCTCGACCGGCTCGCCGAGGAGACCGGCACGGTGCCCGCGGTCAACCAGATCGAGCTGCACCCGGCGCTGCAGCAGGCGGAACTGCGCGAGTACCACCGCGCCCACGGCATCGCGACCGAGGCGTGGAGCCCGCTGGCCCGGGCCGAGGTGCTCGAGGACCCGGTGCTGACCGGGCTCGCCGAGAAGTACGACCGCACCGCGGCGCAGGTCGTCCTCCGCTGGCACATCCAGCTCGGGAACATCGTGTTCCCCAAGTCGTCGACGCCGGAGCGGATCCGGCAGAACATCGACGTCTTCGGCTTCGAGCTCGGCGAAGAGGACATGGCGGCGATCGGCGGGCTCGACGACGGCCGCCGCACGGGGCCCGACCCCGACACCTTCACCGGGTGACCGGCGCGTTTCCCTGCGCTACCCGCCGGGTACCTCTTCCGGAGAGGTCCCCCAGGAAGGAGCGTCCGGCATGAGCACGAACGCATACCTCGCGTTTCTCTTGATCGGCGCGCTGCTGGTCGTCGCGGACGGCCAGATCATCTACCGCAGCGGCCGCCGCTACCTCGAAAACTCCTACGGCGACCCGGCCGCCGGAGCCTCAATGGCCCGGCTGGTCACAGTGCTGTTCCACCTGGCGACGCTGGGTGTGCTGGCGCTCGTCTCGACCATCAACATCGGCGGTGACCTGCCCAGCATCATCGCCCGGATCGGCGTGCTGCTGCTGATCCTGGCGCTGGCCCACGCGATCACGCTCGGCGCGCTGGCCCGCATCCGCGGCGAGCAGGAGGTCGAAGCCGTCGTCCAGCGAGGCGGCCGGCAGCGGATCGAACCGGAGCAGCAGGGCCCCACGGTCACGCCGGTGACGGGCCAGGACGGCCGGTACCCGGACGTCAGCCCGTCGCTGGACCAGCGGCCGCCCTACACGGCGCCGTAAGCCCACGCCCGCACCGAAAGCGTCACTTTCACGTGAAAGTGACGCTTTCGGCGTGTCAGGGCCCGGGGACCGGCAGGTCCAGCTCGGTGTGGCGGGTCGCCAGGGTTCTGGCCAGGTCGGCCAGCTTGACGTTCAGGTCCTGCGAGGCCTTGCGCAGGACGTCGAACGCCTCGTCGGCCGTGATGCCGCGGCGCTGCATCAGGATGCCCTTCGCCTGCCCGATCACGTCACGGCTTTCGACCGCCGTGCGCAGGTGGGTCGCCTCGAGCTCGGCGGACACGACGGACTCGGTGTGGGCCAGGGCCAGGGACGCGTGCGTCGCGAGCAGCAGCGCGGAGTCGATGGCGGCGGCGTCGAACGCGCCGGGCTTGCGCGAGTAGATGTTCAGCGCGCCGGACAGCCGGGGCGGCCGGGCGTCGGGGATCAGCGTGGTCGCCAGCACCGAGTGGAAGCCGTGGGCCGCGGTGCCGGGGCCGAACGACGGCCACCGCGGGTCCCGGCCGACGTCCTGCGACCAGCCGATCGCCGGCCCGTCCGGGCAGGCGGACTCGACGCAGGGGCCCTCACCGTGCTGGTACTGCAGCTCGTCGAGCGTCAGGGCGATCGGGTCGGTCTCGACCGGGGTGTGGAACCGGCCGTCCGGGTCGCGCAGGGTGATGCTCACCAGGTCGGCGTCCGGGATGATCTCGACGGCCGCGCCGACGACCAGCTTGAGCACGCCACCGACCGTCGGGGTCGCGGCGAGCAGCGTCCGCGTCAGGTCGGCGAACTGCCGCGCCAGCGGACCGGCCTCGGCCGGGCGCGGGTCGTCCACGCCGAACCAGGTGCGCTCTCCGGCCCATTCGTCTTCGCCGACGCTCATTTCCCTCGCTGCCTTCGTCCCTCGTGATGCGGTCCTTCCCATTCAACCCGATCCCAGTGTGCACCCCGGCCGGGCCGGGCGTGATCCCCGTCGCGGGTGTCGTCAACCGGCGGCGGTGGTTCCCCCGGATGCCGGGTCGAGCGCGCCGCGGACCCGGTCGACGAACCCGGGGCCCGGCCGGAGCTGGTCGGCCTGGGGCATCCGGTCGGCCAGGCCCGGGTGCGGCAGGGTCGCTGCGGCCTCGCGGGCCTCGACCAGCGCCTGGCCGAGCTCGCCGCGGCGGTCCGGGGACCAGTCCCGCCGGATCCGCGCCACCGCTTCGGGGCCTTCGTCACGCACGTGCCGCCGGACGGTGCGGATCAGCCCGCCCAGCAGCCGCTCGAACCGCGTCTCCTGCGGCCCGGCCCCCTCCAGCTGCCGCATCAGCCCGTCCGCCTCGGCGAGATCGCCGGCCCCGTCGAGGTAGGGCTCTTCGGCGACGGTGTGGCGGACCAGCGCTCCGATGAGGTGATCGGCGAGGTCCTTGCGGTTCTCCGGGCTGCCTTGGCCGAGCTCCAGCTCGGTGCACAGCCGCTCGAGCTCCCGGTGGTCGCCGTCGAGGACGGTGGTGAGGTCGGTTGCGGGCTGGCGGTGGTTCATGCACGCTCCTGGTCCGGATTCGATTTCTTCCGGGTTACCCGCTGCCCGTGCGCCGAATCCCGTGTCGGCACCGGGCCCGCCGGGTAGCCGGTGAGGAAACCCACCGCCACCAGGAAGGACGTCCATGGCTGCGCCGTCGATGGTGATCGAGCGCGAACGCAAGTACGAGATCGTCCCGGGCAGCGGGGTGCCGCGGCTGCTCGGTGTCGCCGGGGTCGAGACGCAGGACGATCCCGTGGAGCAGGTCCTCGACGCGTCGTACTACGACACCCGGACCTTCCGGCTGGCCCACGCCGGCATCACCCTGCGCCGCCGGGTCGGCGGCCACGACGCGGGCTGGCACGTCAAGCTGCCCGTCTCGGCCGACGAGCGGCGGGAGATCCAGCTGCCGCTCGGCGGGGACGCCCACAAGGTGCCCGGCCGGCTCAAGCGCCTGGTCCGGGCCTACACGCTGGGGGAGAAGCTGGTGCCGATCGCGCACCTGCGCACCGACCGCTTCGCCCACCGCCTCGCCGACGCCGAGGGCCGGACCGTCGCCGTCCTGACCGACGACCACGTGACCGGCGAGGCCGGCGGCGAGTCCGCCCGGCTCGACGAGTGGCGGGAGCTGGAACTGGAGCTCGACCCCGGCACGGAGCCGGGCCTGCTCGCCGAGTTCGACCGGGCGCTGGCCGAGGCCGGCGCGACCGCGTCGCCGTGGCCGTCGAAGCTGCGGCGCCTGATCGGCGACCGCGTGCCCGCACCGCGCCGTGCCCGCAAGAAGCCCGCCGCCGCGGACGTCGTGCTGACGTCCCTGCGCGCGCACTTCGACGACCTGCGCCGCGCGGACGTCGGCGTCCGGCTGGACGTCGCGGACTCCGTGCACCAGATGCGCGTGGCGAGCCGGAAGCTCCGCAGCGCCCTGCGCACCTTCGGGTCCATTGTGGACGAAGAGGCGACGGCGCCGGTGGCCGCCGAGCTGAAGTGGCTCGGCCACGAGCTGGCGCCGGCCCGCGACACCGAGGTCACGCAGGACCGGCTGGGCAAGCAGCTGGACGGCGTGCCGCCGGAGCTGGTGCTCGGACCGCTGCGCCAGTACCTGACGCGCTACTTCGCGCGGGAGGAGGAGCAGGGACGGACCCGGGCGCTGGAGGCGCTGACCGGCAAGCGGTACCGGAACCTGCTGCGGGCGCTCGACGCCGTGCTGGCGGAGCCGGCGTTGACGGACAGCGGGCGCAAGCCCGCGAAGTCCGCGCTGCGCAAGCCCGTCCGCAAGGCCGCGAAGAAGCTGCGCCGCGCCCAGGCCGCGACCCGCGGGCTGAAGGGCGCAGACCTCGAGACGGCCCTGCACGACGTCCGCAAGAAGGCCAAGCGGGCCCGCTACGCCGCCGACACCGTGAAGCCGGTGTACGGGAAGAAGCTGCGCGCGTGGCGCAAGAACGTCAAGGCCGTGCAGCAGACGCTGGGCGCGCACCAGGACACCGTGGTCGGCCGGGAGGTGCTGCACCACCTCGCCGTCGACGGGCACGGCGAGGGCCAGAACACGTTCACGTTCGGGATCCTGCACGGCCAGGACGCCGCGGAGGCGGCGCGGCTGCGGGAGGAGTTCACGGGACAGTGGCGGCGGCTCCGGAGGGGCGGCCGCCCCGGCTGGCTCGGCTAGCCGTTCGCGCCGGTACCGGCGGCGGCTCGGCAGGGCCGCCGCCCGGGACGGCGTCAGGCGTCGCCGGTGAGCTTGCCGCGCAGCTGCTCCAGCGTCTGCGACAGCAGGCGGGAGACGTGCATTTGGGAGATGCCGACGCGGTCGGCGATCTGGGTCTGCGTCAGGCCGCCGAAGAAGCGCATCACGAGGATCGCGCGCTCGCGGGGCGGCAGCTCCTGCAGCAGCGGCTGGAGGGCCTCGTGGTTCTCCACCATGGCCATCTCGTGGTCCGGCTCGCCCATGGTGTCGGCCAGCGACAGCGCCTCGGCGTCGTCGTGCACCGGCTTGTCCACCGACAGCGCCTGGTAGGCGTTCCCGGCGAGCAGGCCCTCGCGGACCTCGTCGACGTCCAGGCTCAGGTGCTCGGCCAGCTCCGACGGCGTCGGCGCGCGGCCGAGGCGCTGCGACAGCGTGGCGGAACCCTGGCTGAGCGACAGGTGCAGCTCCTTGAGCCGGCGCGGCACGCGGACGGACCAGCCGGTGTCGCGGAAGTGGCGCCGGACCTCACCCATGATCGTCGGCACCGCGAAGGACAGGAAGTCGTGCCCGCGCGCCGGGTCGAAGCGGTCGACGGCGTTGATCAGCCCGATCCGGGCCACCTGGACCAGGTCCTCGCGCGGTTCCCCACGCCCGGAGAACCGGGTCGCGATGTGCTCGGCCAGCGGCAGCAGCTCGGTCACGAGCCGGCCCCGGACCACGTCGCGCCGCGGGTCGTCCGCCGCGAGCTCGCCCAGCTCCTCGAACAGCGGCTCGCAGTGGGCGTATTCGTCGGGGCGGTGGAGGAGGGTTTTGCGCTCGGCGCTCACGCGCTCGTTCCCGGGTTGAGCACCAGCTCGATCGTGATGATGCCCGCGCCCCCGCCCGGCAGGACGTCGCAGTGCGCGGTCACCGACCGGCTCAGGGTGGTCAGCACGTGCCAGCCGAACGTCCGGTCGCTGGGCGGCCGGGGGTCGGTCGACCGGGCCGAGACGACGACGTGCAGCGCGTCGGGCGTCTGCCGGAAGCGGCAGTGCAGCTGGGTGCCGAGCTCCGCGAGCTGGACCAGCTGCGCGCAGGCCTCGTCGACCGCCATCTTGGCGTCGGCGATGGCATCCAGCCCGAAGTCCGCGCGGGACACCATGCCGTGGGTGAGCATCCGGACCAGGGGGATCTGCTCGGCCATGGCGGGCAACCTGAGCTCCACCACCTCGTCGAGCAGGCCGTCGGTCGACGGCTGCCCGCCGGACGTGCCACTTCGTGTTTCTTCCATACCGGACTGTCTACCCATCTGGGGGAACCCTGACACTTCGCGATCCGGACTCGAGGACGCCGTCACCGGCCGAGGGCCCGTTCGAGCTCTTTCTTGGTCATCTTGGAGCGGCCGTCGATGTTCCGTTTCTTGGCTTCGTTGTAGAGCTGGTCCCTGGTCGGGCCGCCCGGGCCCTTGCCGTTCCCGGAGCGCTCACCGCCGCGCTCCTGCGGGGACTTGTCGTTCAGGGAGGACGGGCTCGCCTCACGCGATTCACCCGACTGGGCCCGGTTCTTGTTCACCGTGCGGGCGGCGATCTCCTTGGCCCGCTCGGTGCTCGCGCCGCGGTCTTCCTGCGCGTCCTTGATGTGCTCGTACTGACGTTCGCGCTTGCCGCTCCAGGCCTGAGGCATGACCGCTCCCTTCGATGATCGGCGGATACCCGGTCCGCGACCGGGCAAACGTCGCGGTTGATCATCAACGGGGCCGGGTAAGCGGCGCGGGACGAGAGGAGCTCCGATGCGGATCGGCTACACCCTGATGACCGAGCAGACGGGTCCGAACGACCTGGTGCGCTACGCCGCCGGCGCGGAACGAGCGGGCTTCGCGTTCGAGGTCATGAGCGACCACTATTCGCCGTGGCTGGCCGAACAGGGCCACTCGCCGTACGCCTGGAGCGTGCTGGGCGCGGTCACGCAGGTCACCGAACGCGCCGAGCTGACGACGTTCGTGACCTGCCCGACCATGCGCTACCACCCCGCGGTGGTGGCGCAGAAGGCGGCGACGATCCAGGCGCTGTCCGGCGGGCGGTTCACCCTCGGGCTCGGCGCGGGCGAGAACCTCAACGAGCACGTCGTCGGGCGCGGCTGGCCGGGCGCGAACGTCCGCCACGACATGCTCGCCGAGGCCGTCCAGATCATCGGCGGCCTCTTCGACGGCGGCTACTTCAGCTACGAGGGCAAGCACTTCCGCGTCGACTCCGCGAAGCTGTGGGACCTGCCGGAGACCCGCACGCCGATCGGCGTCGCGGTGTCCGGCGCCCAGTCGGTGCGCCGGTTCGCCCCGGTCGCCGACGCGATGATCGCCGTCGAGCCGAAGGCGGACCTGGCGCGGGAGTGGGACGCCGCCCGGCCCGGTCCGGCGTCCCGCAAGATCGCCCAGCTGCCGGTGTCGTGGGGCACCGACCGCGACGCCGCGGTGAAGCGCGCCCACGAGCAGTTCCGCTGGTTCGCCGGCGGCTGGAAGGTCAACGCCGAGCTGCCGGGCCCGGCCGGGTTCGCCGGCGCCACCCAGTTCGTCCGCGAGGACGACGTCGCCGGGTCGATCCCGTGCGGCCCGGACGTCGAGCCGATCGTGGAAGGCGTGCGCGAGTTCGCGAAGGCGGGCTTCACCGACGTCGCGCTGATCCAGATCGGCGGCGACCAGCAGGACGGCTTCCTCGACTTCGCCGAGAAGGAGCTGCTACCGGCCCTGGCGGGGGACACGGCCTAGTCGGGCGCCGGTCTGCTCGGCCCGGGTCAGCACCCGGAGGTCCGCGACGCCCAGGAAGTCCACTTCGGACAGATCGACGTCGACGCGCCGCGGGTGCGCCCGGAGCCGGTCGTCGAGCCGGGCGCCCAGGTACGGCGCGGTCGCGGTGTCGAGGTCACCCCGCACGGTGACCAGCACTTCGTGCGGGGCGGGCCGGCTGGTGCGCAGCCGTAACGCGGGGGTGCCGGGTTCGGTCCGGGGTTCGTTGCTCCGAACGGACGTGCGGCGCGCGGAGGTGGTGACCGCTTGTGCCCGCCGCTGCGGGGATGCAGTAATCTCGCGCTGGACCCGTTAAAGCGCTAGCGGCCCACTGTGGCGCGCGCCCGGGTCCTCCCTGGTCTTAGAGCGCCCTTAGCACAAGAAGTAAGGGGCGTCACCAGGATGACGGGCGGGCATGAACAGCTCACCGCGCGGCTCGACGATGTGACGGTCGCGATGGAGTCGCTGACCGCGATGCTCGACACCGAGCTGGATCTGGGCCAGATGCTGCAGGCCGTCTGCGACCACGCCGTGCAGGTGGTGCCGGGGGCCGACATGGCGAGCATCACCCTGGTCCGGGACGGGGAACCGGAGACGGTCGCCAGCACCGACCAGCGGGCCGTCAACTTCGACCGCGAGCAGTACCGCATCGGGGACGGACCGTGCCTGCGCGCCGCCGAAACCGGGCAGCCGGTGCGGGTCGGCGTCGGCGCGGTCGGCGATCTGTGGCCGCAGTTCGTGACGAAGGCCGAGCAGCTGGGCGTCGCGAGTTTCCTCGCCGCACCGCTGACGGTGGACGACGACATGTCCGGCGCGGTCAACCTGTTCGGGTTCGGCGAGCACGGGTTCAGCGAGCTGGGCACGAAGATCCTCGAGCTGTACACCGCGACGGTGGTCCTCGGGCTGCGCAGCGCGCGCCGCTACTTCGCGGCGCAGGAGCTGATCGAACAGCTCAACCGCGCGCTGGAGACGCGCGCGGTGATCGAGCAGGCCAAGGGGATCCTGATGGCGGCGCACCGGATCACGGCGGAGGACGCGTTCCAGCGCCTGGTCAAGCGCTCCCAGGACGGCAACCGCAAGCTCCACGAGGTGGCCGCCGAGTTCGTCGCGGCGGTGGCGACGACGAGCAGCTGAGGCGTCCGCGCCGGCCTCCTTCGCGACGCCGGCGCGGACCCGTCAGGTCGCCGGGACCTCGTCCGGGGGCGCGTCGGCCTGGGGCACCGGGTCCGGCTGCCGGCTGCGCGTGCACGTCGTGCAGACCAGGGTGCGGCCGAGCACCCGGCCGTCGTCGGCGACGACCTGCGCGACGTGCATCGTGGGGAAGCCGCAGACCTCGCAGGGCAGCGAGCCGTCCTCGCGGCTGATGCGGATCTGAGTGCCCATGCGGCCTCCTGGTGTGACGTGGGTCTCACCTACCTTGCCGGGTCCGGCGCCGGAACCGGGTGATTTCACTCGTTCGGCGCAATGATCGGTGTCTCCGGCGTCCGGTCCGGTGACTCCTGTGTTCCGTCCGGTGATGCGGGGTAGCCGGGCTGGGGAAGGAACCGGGGAAAAGGGGAGCACGGGATGAGGGACAAGCGGAACGATCTGCGGCCGGTGGTCGACCTGCTGGTCGACGGCGAGGACACGCCGGAGCGGCAGCGGCTGCGCCGGAAGGCGGCGCTGGCCGTCGCGGCGGGGGCCAAGGACGCCGACGACTGCGCGTTGCTGCTCGAGATGCTGGGCCTGCACCGCGGCGACAGCAAGAGCACCGAGGTGGCCTGAGCGGTTTCGCGACGCCCGTGCGCGGGTATCGGAGGCGCTGAGGAGGTCGTCATGGCCAGACCGGTATGGAGTGGTGCGCTGAGCCTGGGGCTGGTCACCGTTCCGGTGGAGCTGTACCCCGCGGTGGCGGACCACACGATCCACTTCCACCAGTTCGAACGCGGGACGTCCGACCGGATCCGCAACCGCAAGGTCAACGAGCGGACCGGCGACGAGGTCACCCGGGACGAGATCGTCAAGGGCTACGACGTCGGCGGCGGCGACCACGTGCTCGTCGAGCCGGACGAGCTGGACGAGATCGCGCCCGAGCGGTCGCGGCGGATCGACATCGAGCAGTTCGTCGAGCTCGACGAGATCGACCCGTGGTTCTACGACCGGACGTACTGGCTGAAGCCGGCGAAGGAGGACTTCGCCAAGGCGTACGGCCTGCTGCTGCAGGCGATGGACCGCAGCGAGAAGGCCGGCGTCGCGAAGTTCGTGCTGCGCGGCAAGGAGTACCTCTGCGCGGTCCGCGCGGGCGAGGACGTGATGGTCCTCAACACGCTGCACTTCGTCGCGGACCTCCGGAAACCGAAGGACGTCATGGGCGCGCTGCCCAAGGTGCCCAAGGCCCGGCCGAAGGAGCTCGACATGGCGCTGTCGCTGGTCGACGAGATGACCGCGCCGTGGCGCCCGGAGGACTTCCGCGACGAGTACTCCGAGCGCGTCGAGGAGCTGATCAAGGCCAAGGAGTCCGGCAAGGAGATCGCCCACGAGGCGGAGCCGGAGCAGTCGGCCGACGTCGTCGACCTGTTCGAGGCCCTTTCGCGCAGCGTGAAGAGCCGCAAGGGCGGCGGCAAGCCGGCGACGAAGGGCAAGAAGAAGCCCGCGAAGAAGCAGCCCGATCTGGGGGAGCTGTCCAAGACCGAGCTGGACAAGCTGGCGCGGGAGAAGAACGTGAAGGGCCGGTCGAAGATGTCGCGGACCCAGCTGGAGAAGGCGCTCAAGGCGTCCTGACGAGAACCGCCTCGGTGGTCCGGGACCACCGAGGCGGGGAAACGCGCTTCAGTGGGCGGCGGGCTCGGCGTCGCCGGTGGTGGTCTTGCGGGTCGTCTCCGAACGGGCGATGTGCCACGCCACCAGCGCGCCCGCGCTGACCGTGCCCCAGAGCACCAGCGAGGCGTCCCGGGCGAACAGGCCGACGACGAGCATCACCACCGCCGTGATGTCGCACAGGATGAGCAGGAGGCTCCAGCGCCGGGCTTGCCGCATGTCGCGACCGCTGAACACGTCGGCGAGCGTGGGGTCGCTCGCCAGCAGTTCCGCCTCGATCTCGCGAAGGGCATGGCGTTCACGGTCCGGCAGCATCGGGGGTCCTCCTCGGCCTCGGCTTATCCCACAGGTACCCCCGCGACGCTGCTTCCAAGCAGCGCTTTCGGGGAACGTGCCGCACTCGGGCACTACCGTCAGTGGTTGTCACGGGGGATCCCCTTTGTCGCGGCCACCCGTTGGTAGGCCACGGCCGGGCGCAGCACCATGCCGTCGCAGAGCTGGTCGACCATCGAGCGCTGGATCTCCTGCCACGGCGTCTGCGATTCGGGCACCCGGTACCCGCCCGCTTCTTCGAGTTCCTTGTGCCGGAGCGCGAGCTCGTCGTCGGTGATCAGGACGTCCGCGGTGCCCGCCGTGAGGTCGATGCGCACCCGGTCGCCCGTCCGCAGCACGGCGAGCCCGCCGCCCGCCGCGGCTTCGGGGGAGGCGTTGAGGATCGACGGTGAGCCGGAGGTGCCGGACTGGCGGCCGTCGCCGAGGCACGGCAGCTCGTGCACGCCGCGCTTGATCAGCTCGGCCGGTGGGCGCATGTTGACCACCTCGGCCGAGCCCGGGTAACCGAGCGGGCCGGTCCCGCGCATGACGAGCAGCGACTCCTCGTCGACGCCGAGGTCCGGGTCGTCGATGCGGGCGTGGTAGTCCTCGGGGCCGTCGAACACGACCGCGGTGCCCTCGTACACCCCGCCGGCCAGGTAGCGGCGCCGGAACTCCGGCGAGATCACGCTGGACTTCATGATCGCGGCGTCGAACAGGTTGCCGTGCAGCACGAGGAAGCCCGCGTCGGTCACCAGCGCGGTGTCGAACGTCCGGATGACGTCGCGGTCGCCCGCCTCGGCGTCGCGGCAGTTGTCGCCGAGCGTGCGGCCGTTGACCGTGGGCGCGTCCTCGTGGATCAGCCCGTGCCGCATCAGCTCGTGCACCACGGCCGGCACCCCGCCGGCGCGGTGGAACTCCTCGCCGAGGTACTTGCCGGCCGGCTGCAGGTCGACCAGCAGCGGCACGGCGTGCCCGAGCCGCTGCCAGGCGGTCAGCGGCAGGTCGACGCCGATGTGCCGGGCGATCGCGGAGAGGTGGATCGGCGCGTTGGTGGACCCGCCGATGGCCGAGCTGACGACGATGGCGTTCTCGAACGCCGCCCGCGTCAGGATGTCCGACGGCTTCAGGTCTTCCCGCACCAGCTCGACGACCCGCAGCCCGGTGCGGTAGGCCATCCGCGCCCGGTCGCGGTGCGGCGCCGGGATGGCCGCACAGCCGGGCAGGCTCATCCCGAGCGCCTCGGCGAGCGCGTTCATCGTCGAGGCCGTGCCCATCGTGTTGCAGTGCCCGGGCGACGGCGCCGACGACGCGACCAGCTCCATGAACCCGGCGTCGTCGATCTCCCCGGCGGCCAGCAGCTCGCGCGCCTTCCAGACGATGGTTCCCGACCCGGTGCGCTCGCCGTTGTGCCAGCCGTTGAGCATCGGCCCGCCGGACAGCACGATGGCGGGGATGTCCACGGTCGCGGCGGCCATCAGGCACGCCGGCGTCGTCTTGTCACAGCCGGTGGTCAGCACGACGCCGTCGATGGGGTAGCCGTAGAGCGTCTCGACGAGCCCGAGGTAGGCGAGGTTCCGATCCAGCGCGGCGGTCGGGCGCTTGCCGGTCTCCTGGATGGGGTGCACCGGGAACTCGATCGCGATCCCGCCGGCCTCACGGATCCCTTCGCGCGTCCGATCGGCCAGCTGCAGGTGGTGCCGGTTGCACGGCGTGAGGTCGGAGCCGGTCTGCGCGATCCCGATGATCGGCTTCCCGGACTGCAGCTCTTCCCTGGTCAGGCCCCAGTTCATGTACCGCTCGAGGTAGAGCGCGGTCATCCCGGGGTCGTCGGGGTTGTTGAACCAAGCTTCGCTGCGCAGTCCCATACCAGCCAGTCTGTCACTCGCGCGCCTCGACGCGGTCGCGTGAACGCCGTGAGGGGCACCTTCAGGGCTTATACGTCCCTGAGGGTGCCCCTCACGACCTTTCGGCGAGCCTCCGCGTGGTTCGGCGCGGAGGTGCCGGCATCGGGGGCATGGAGACCGTCGCCGATCCGCAGGCCGCCGTGATCCACGTCGCCGAGCTGATGAAGCAGCTGCGTGAGCACCACCCGCTGGCGCACGTCGTGACGCCGCCCGTCGGGTTCGGCGAGCTGCTCGACGGCGTCCACGCCTGCCTGCCCGCCGGCTTCGCCCACGCCGACCTGCTGGTCTCTTCGGCGCGGAACTCGCTCGGCGACTTCTACGGTGGATAGCCGTGAGGGGCACCTTCATGGCGTTTATGTCCATGGGGGTGCCCCTCATGGACTTCAGCCCAGGCCGTTGAGGCCGATCACCCGCGAGTACCAGTGGGCGCTGCGCTTCGGTGTCCGCGTCTGCGTCTCGTAGTCGACGTGGACCAGGCCGAACCGCTTGGCGTAGCCCTCCGCCCACTCGAAGTTGTCCAGCAGCGACCAGTAGAAGTAGCCCCGCAGGTCGACGCCGGCCGCCAAGGCTTCGTGGGCTGCGCGCAGGTGGGAGTCCAGGAACGCGATGCGGTCCGTGTCGACGATCTCGCCGCCGTCGGAGACGACGTCCGGGTAGGCCGCGCCGTTCTCCGTGATGTACAGCGGGATCTGGCGGTAGCCCCGGTGGACCTGCAGCAGCGACTCCGTCAGCCCGGCCGGCTGGACCTCCCAGCCGGAGTCCGTGCGGGGCGCGGCCGGGTCCGGCACGAAGTGGACGTCGCCCGCGCCGACCCACTCCGGGCCCGCGGGCTCGCTGCCCGGCACCGGGCGGCCCGCGACGCGGTAGTCGCGGTAGTAGTTCACGCCGAGCCAGTCGACGTGCGCCGCGATGACCGCGCTGTCCTCCGGCCGCACGACCTCGCCGAGCCCGAACGGCGCGAGGTCCTCGACCAGGTCGTCCGGGTAGCCGCCGCGCAGCACCGGGTCCAGGAACAGCCGGTTCTGCAGGCCGTCGATCCGCCGGGCCGCCGAGACGTCGCTCGCGTCCGCCGGGTCGTGCGCGGCGACCGGGTACAGGTTGAGCGTGATCCCGGCCGGGACACCCGGCGCGTGCCGCCGGATGAGGTCCATCGCCAGCCCGTGCCCCAGCAGCAGGTGGTGCGTGGCGGCGACGGCGGCGGTGTGGTCGGTGCGGCCCGGCGCGTGGATGCCGCCCGCGTAGCCGAGCATCGCCGCGCACCACGGCTCGTTGAGCGTCGACCAGCTGGCGACGCGGTCGCCGAGGCGGGCCAGCACGGTCTCGGCGTACTCGGCGAAGCGGTACGCGGTGTCCCGCGACGTCCAGCCGCCACGGTCTTCCAGCGCCTGCGGCAGGTCCCAGTGGTAGAGCGTCGCCCACGGCTCGATCCCGGCCTCGAGGAGCCGGTCGACGAGCCGGTCGTAGAAGGCGAGCCCGGCGGCGTTGGCGGCGCCGCCGTCGGGCCGCACACGCGGCCAGGCCAGCGAGAACCGGTAGGCGCCCAGGCCCAGGCGGCGCATCAGGTCGACGTCCTCGCCGTAGCGGCGGTAGTGGTCGGCCGCCGGGTCCCCGGTGTCGCCGCCCACGACCGCACCCGGACGGCGCGCGAAGACGTCCCAGACCGAGTCGGTGCGCCCGTCGGCCGTGGTCGCCCCTTCCACCTGGAACGCCGCGGTGGCGGCGCCCCAGACGAAGGCGGGCGGGAACATCAACGCGGTCTCCGCCCGAACGTTTTCCGCCCGAACGCTGTCGGGATGTACGGACATGTTCACCCTTTCACGGCACCTTGCATGATCCCGGCCACGATCTGGCGGCCGAGGAGGAGGAAGACGATGAGGATCGGGATGGTGGCCAGGGTCGTGCCGGCCAGCACCAGCGAATAGTCGACGTAGTAACCGCTCTGCAGCTTCTCCAGCGCCACCTGGACGGTCGGGTTGCCCGCGTCCAGGACCACCAGCGGCCACAGGAAGTCGTTCCAGGACGTCATGAACGTGAACATCGCCAGGATCGCCGCCGCCGGGCGCACCGCGGGCAGGCAGACGTTCCAGAAGATCCGGATCATGCTGCAGCCGTCGACGCGCGCGGCCTCGATCAGCTCGTACGGCAGCGCGTCCACGGTGTACTGCCGCATCCAGAACACGCCGAACGCGGTGACCAGGTTGGGCACGATCACCGACTGCAGCCCACCGGCCCAGCCCAGCTTCGACATGGCGATGAACAGCGGGATGATGCCGAGCTGGGTGGGCACGGCCAGGGTGATGACGATGAACACGAACAGCCCGTTGCGGCCGCGGAACCGGAGCTTCGCGAAGGCGAACCCGGCCAGCGAGGAGAACAGCACCGTGGTGAGCGTGACCGTGCCGGACACGATGACGCTGTTGGCCAGCGCCTTCCAGAACGGCACGGTGTCGAACACCCGGGCCGCGTTGGCGAAGAAGTTCCCGCCGGGGAAGAACGGCGGGATGCGCTCGGTGAGCATCCCGTTGTCACGGCTGGCGACCAGGAACGACCAGTAGAACGGGAACAGCGAGCCGAGCACGAAGATGGCGAGCACCCAGTAGGTCGCCTTGCGCGGCTTGCCGAGCGTCGCGACGCTCTTGCGGAGTCCACTGTGGATGGTGGTCATCTCTTCTTCACCGCCGGGGTGCGGGCCAGCCGGCCGGTGAGGAAGAAGTTCACCAGCGCGATGAGCACGATGATCAGGAACAGCACCCAGGCGATCGCCGAGGCGTACCCGAGGTTGAAGTTCTCGAACGCGGATTGGTACAGGTAGAGCGTCACGGTCTGGAACTGGTTGGTGGAACCGCCGTTGTTCGACCCGGGCATGGCGTCGAACAGCTTGGGCTCGGTGAAGATCTGCAGCCCGCCGATCGTGGAGGTGATGGTGACGAAGATCAGCGTCGGCTTCAGCAGCGGCAGCGTGACGGCGGTGAACCGCCGCCACATCCCCGCGCCGTCGATCAGCGCGGCCTCGTGCAGTTCCTTCGGGATGGCCTGCATCGCGGCCAGCACGATCAGCGCGTTGTAGCCGGTCCAGCGCCAGTTCACCATGATCGCGATCGCGACGTGGCTGCCGAAGCGGCTGGCCTGCCAGTCGACCGGGTCGAGGCCGATCGTCTGCAGCACGCCGTTGATCAGCCCGTACTTCGGGCCGAACAGGTTGGCGAAGATGATGCCGATCGCGACGAGGCTGGCCGCGTACGGCAGCAGGATGCCGACGCGCCAGCCGGTCGCGCCGCGCAGCCGGCCGCCGAGCAGCGCCGCGAGCGCCATCGCGATGATCAGCTGCGGGATGCTGGAGAGCAGGAAGATGCTGACGGTGTTGGCCAGCGCGTTCCAGAACTGCCCGTCGGCGAACAGCTCCTTGTAGTTGTCGATGCCGATGAAGTCCGGGTTGTCGTCCCCGGCCTTCCACTTGAACAGCGACACGTACGCGGTGTAGAGCAGCGGGAACAGCCCGACGACACCGAAGACGATGAAGAACGGTGCGACGTAGAGGTACGGCGATGCCTTGACGTCCCACCGGCTCAGCTTGTGCCGGAAGGTGGGCCGGGGAGACGTGCGCTCCCCGGCCTTGCTCCTTTCCGGCGCGATCTTGTCGATGACGGTCATGAGGTCAGCGCGTGATCTTCTTCGCCGCGTCGACCAGTTGCTGCCAGCCGTCCGCCGCCGGCTTGCCCTGCTCGACCGCCTGCAGCGCGGGGCTCGACGCGTTCTCCTGGATCTGGCCGTCGCCGGGGCCCTTGTACTGCGGCTTCTGGACCTTCTTGGCCTGCTCGGCGAACAGCTCGCCGACCTTGGCGTCACCGAAGTAGGCGTCGGTCTGGCTCAGCAGCGCGGGGTCCGAGAGCGCCTTGACCTGGCTCGGGAAGGTGCCTTTGGCCTGGAACGCCTTGATCTGCTGCTCCGGCGCCGTCAGCCAGGACGCGAGCTCGGCGGCCTCCTTCGGGTGCTTCGACTGCGTCGGCACGGTCAGGTACGACCCGCCCCAGTTGCCGCCGCCACCGGGGAAGGCCGCGGTGACCGCCCACTTGCCGGCGTTCTCCGGGCCGGCCTGCTCCTTGATCACGCCGAGCATCCACGCCGGGCAGACCTTCGTGGCGAACGCGCCCTGCTTGAAGCCGGAGTTCCACTCGTTGCTGAACGCCGTCAGCTTGGCCGACTCGCCCTTGGCGACGGCGTCGGTGACCTTGGTCCAGGCGTCCTTGATGCCCTGGTTGCCCTCGACGGCGAGCTTGTCGTCGCTGCCGATGTAGCCCTGCGGGAGCTGGTTGACCATCGCGTTGAAGTTCTGCGCGGCGGAGTCGAACCAGGCCTTGCCCTTGCTCTTGCCCACGTAGTCGGCGCCGGCGGCGAAGTAGCTGTCCCAGGTGGCGAACAGCGGCTTGACCTGCTCGGGGTCGGTCGGCAGGCCGGCCGCGGCGAACATGTCCTTGCGGTAGCACATGGCGAGCGGCCCGATGTCCGTGCCGTAGCCGATGACCTTGCCGTCCTTGGTCTTCGCGGCGTCGTACTTCCAGCCGAGCCAGCGGTCGGGGGAGGCGTCGGCGGGGCCGATCTTGCTCAGGTCGTTGAACTTCGAGCCCTTGTCGAGGACGTCGGACAGGTGACCCTCCTCGACCGCCGTGACGTCGGCGAGGCCCGAGCCCGCGGCCAGCTTGGTGATCAGGTCCTGGTGGTAGGGCCCGCCCTGGCCGGTCTTGCGGTGGGTGATCTTGATGTTGGGGTGCAGCCGCTCGTACTCCGGGATGAGTGCCTCGTAGCCGAACTCGGTGAACGTCGCCAGCGTCAGGTCGACGTGTTCGTTCGGGCCCGCCGCGGCCGGCGTCTCGTCACCGCCGCCGCCGCAGGCCGTGGCGCCGAGCGCCGTCATCGTGATGCCCAGTGCGAGGACCAGGCCGTTCCGGATCGTTCTCACGTGTTCAACCACCTTGTTGACGGGAATGAGCGCTCTCACTGCTGGGAGCCGTTCTGGGAGCGCTCCCAGGTGTCGCAGAGTCTGCTTGGGGCCTCCAGCGGTGTCAAGGGGCTGTAACCGGAGCGTTTCCTGCGAGGAGCGCTCCCGGACCCTGGGACGCGCGGGCGATAAGCTGGGGGCGTCCGGGTGGATGTGGTGAGCGAGGGCGGTGCCGTGGGGCCTCGAGCAGGGGATGAAGAGCGGCCGACGCTGGAGGACGTCGCGGCGTTCGCCGGCGTGTCGCGGTCGACGGCGTCGCGGGCGCTGAACGACGACGCGTACGTCAGCGCAGCGGCGCGGGAGAAGGTCCAGGCCGCGGCCCGTGACCTGGGCTATTCCCCGAACCAGGCGGCCCGTTCGCTGGTCACCCGGCGGACCGGGGCGATCGCGGTGGTGCTCTCGGAGCCGGAGGCCCGGCTGCTCGACGACCCGTACCGCACGGCCGTCATGCGCGCCGGCTACCGCGAGCTCGCCGACATCGGCCGGCAGATGGTGCTGATCTTCAGCGACACCCGCGAGGACCTGAGCAAGACCGTCCGGTTCCTTGAAGGCGGCCACGTCGACGGCGCGCTGGTCTTCGCGCCGCACCGGGCCGACCCGCTGCCCAAGGCGCTGCGGCTGCTGCGCATCCCGGTGGTGTTCGGCGGCCAGGCGGCGGGCATCCGCCGCGGCGTCCACGTCGTCGACTTCGACAACGAGGGCGGCGCGCGCTTGGCCGTGGAACACCTGGTCGCGTCCGGCCGTCGCAAGATCGGCACGATCGCCGGCCCCCAGGACCAGAGCGCCGCGATCGACCGGCTGGCCGGCTGGCGCAAGACCCTGCTCGACGCCGGCCTCGATCCCGTCGACCTGGCCGCGGAGGCCGACTTCACCCTCTCGGGCGGCGCGAACGCGATGTCCGCGCTGCTCGCCCGCCACCCGGACCTCGACGCCGTCTTCGTCGCGAGCGACATGATGGCGGTGGGCGCGTTGCGCACGCTGGACGCGGCCGGCCGCCGCATCCCGGCCGACGTCGCGGTGGTCAGCTTCGACGACAACGCCACCCTCGCCCCGGCCATGGACCCGCCCCTGACGTCCGTGCACCAGGACCCGCGCGAGCAGGTCCACGCCATGGTCGAGACCATGCTCCAGCTCCTCGACGACCAGGCTTTGAAGCCCCGCCAGCAGGTCCTCCCGGTCTCCCTGGCCATCCGCGGCTCCAGCTGACCAACCCGTGTCGTCCAGGCACGCAACCCGACCCTGCAGGTACGCGACCCGACTCCTGGGGTACGCGAGCCGACCCTCCAGGTACGCGTGCCGACCCCCTGGGTACGTGTGCCGCCTGCCCGCAGCGCCGTGTCGTCCCTTCGATCACGCGTGTCGACCTCCTGATCACGGGTGATGCCTCCCCAATCACGGGTGATGCCCCGCTGATCACGGGTGATGCCCCTTCCCGCACGGCCGGAAGGGGCGAACTCGCGTGCCTGGACGGTCGGTTCGCGTGTCTGGAGGGTCGGCTCACGTGTCTGGAGGGTCGACACGCGTGATCCGGGGGACGACACGACGCACCGGGACCGACGACACGCGCAGCGGGGAGGACGACACGGTGGCGAGTAGTGGGCCGTGGAGCCTGGGAGCGCTCCTAGTCCAGGTGTACGCCTTTGGCGCAAGCCGGCGGCCGAAACGCACGGCGGGTGACCGGGCGGCTGGGCCGGTCGGGTGACGGTGTGACGAACGGGTGGGGCCGTTCAGGAGTGTTCAGCGGGCTGACTACTCGCGGGTCGGCAACGTCGAGGCCGTCGATGACGGTGTGCTTCTGACTCGATTCTTTACAGGGGTGTTTCCCGCTGGCTACCGTCTGCGCCTGGAAGCGCTCCCAGATCGCTGGCTCCCTACGGACAAAGGAGTTCCGCAGCCATGCGTTCCCCTCATCCCATCCAGGCCGGCGTACTGCCGCTGGTCGCGAGTTCGGTGGTCTTGGCCGCCCTGCTCGTCCCCGTGCCACCGGCGCTCGCCGCCGACGTGGCCTGCTCCGTCACCTACACCACCAACGACTGGGACACCGGGTTCACGGCCAGCGTTTCACTGCGGAACGACGGCGCCGCGCTCGACAGCTGGCAGGTCGGCTGGACGTTCCCCGACGGCCAGAAGGTCCAGCAAGGCTGGAGCGCCACCTTCGCCCAGACCGGCGCCGCGGTCACGGCGACGAACCTCTCCTACAACGGCCACCTCGGGACGGGGGCCAGCACCTCCTTCGGCTTCAACGGCACCAAGGGGTCCGCCAACCGGCCGCCGACGGACTTCTCCGTCAACGGCTCCGCGTGCACCGGTGCCAACAAGGCCCCGACCGTCAGCCTGACGTCGCCGACGTCGACCGGCACCTACTACGCCCCGGCCACGATCCCGCTCGCCGCGACCGCGGCCGACACCGACGGCACCGTGGGCAAGGTCGAGTTCTACGCCGGGGACACGCTGCTGGCCACCGACACGGCCGCGCCGTTCGAGGGTAGCTGGGGCAACGTCCCCGCCGGCACCTACTCGATCACGGCCAAGGCCTACGACAACAAGAACGCCTCCACCACGTCGAACCCGGTCAGCGTCAAGGTGCTCTCCGGCCCGACGGTCGTCGCCGCCCCGGCGACCGCGCAGGTCAAGCAGGGCGGCACGACGACCTTCGGCGTCACCCTCGCCGGCGCCCCGACGAGCTCCGTCACTGTAGCGATCGCCAAGACCGGCAGTTCCGACCTGACGGCCACCCCCACGAGCCTCACCTTCACCCCGGCGAACTGGAACGTCGCACAGAACGTCACCGTGAAGAGTGCCGACAACGGCGGAGCGCTCGGCAGCGCGACCTTCACCGCGACCGGCACCGGCTACACCGCGGCGACAGTGACGGTCACCGAGATCTCGGCGTCCACATCGGACTACCAGGTCGAGTTCCTCAAGCAGTACAACAAGATCAAGGACCCGAACAACGGCTACTTCCGCAAGTTCGGGAACATCCTGGTGCCCTACCACTCCATCGAGACGCTGATGGTGGAAGCGCCGGACTACGGCCACGAGACGACGTCGGAGGCGTTCAGCTACTACCTCTGGCTCGAGGCCTCCTACGGTCAGATCACCGGGGACTGGACGCCGTTCAACGCGGCGTGGACGTCGATCGAGACCTACGCGATCCCGTCCGCGGCCGACCAGCCGGGCAACTCCGGCTACAACGCGAGCAAGCCGGCCACCTATGCGGCGGAGTACCCGAGCCCGAAGTCCTACCCCTCGCAGCTGCAGACCGGCGTGGCCGTCGGCAGTGACCCGATCGCGGCCGAGCTGAAGGCCGCATACGGCTCGCCGGACGTCTACGGCATGCACTGGCTGCTCGACGTCGACAACATCTACAAGTTCGGCCACTGCGAGGACGGCACGAACACCGCGCCGGCGTTCATCAACACCTTCCAGCGCGGTTCGCAGGAGTCGGTCTGGGAGACGGTCACCCAGCCCAGCTGTGACGTCCTGAAGTTCGGCGGCAAGAACGGTTACCTCGACCTGTTCACCGGCGACTCGTCGTACGCGAAGCAGTGGAAGTACACCGACGCGCCCGACGCGGACGCCCGCGCTGTGCAGGTGGCGTTCCAGGCCGAGAAGTGGGCCGCCGCGCAGGGCAAGGGCTCGGACGTCGCGGCCGTCGTGAAGAAGGCGTCGAAGATGGGCGACTACCTCCGGTACTCGCTGTTCGACAAGTACTTCAAGAAGATCGGCAACTGCGTCAACCCGAGTAGCTGCCCCGCGGGCAGCGGCAAGGACAGCGAGCACTACCTCATCTCCTGGTACTACGCCTGGGGCGGGTCGATGGACTCCTCCAGCGCGTGGGCGTGGCGCATCGGTGACGGAGCGGCCCACCAGGGCTACCAGAACCCCCTGGCCGCGTACGCGCTTTCGGCGGACCCGGGCCTGAAGGTGACGTCGGCGACCGGCGCGAGCGACTGGGCGACCAGCCTCGGCCGGCAGATGGAGTTCCTGCAGTGGCTCCAGTCGTCCGAAGGCGGCCTCGCCGGCGGCGCGACGAACAGCTGGGAAGGCCAGTACGGCACGCCGCCGTCGGGCACGCCGACGTTCTACGGCATGTTCTACGACCAGCAGCCGGTCTGGCACGACCCGCCGAGCAACCAGTGGTTCGGCTTCCAGACCTGGGGCATGGAACGCATCGCCGAGTACTACCAGGCCACCAAGGACGCCCGGGCCAAGAAGATCCTCGACAAGTGGGTCCCGTGGGCCATCGCGGGCACCACGGTCGGCGCCGGCGGGAGCTTCCAGGTCCCGTCCGACCTGACCTGGAGCGGCGCGCCGGACACCTGGAACGCCACCAGCCCGGGCGGCAACACCGGCCTGCACGTCACGGTGAAGAACTACAGCACCGACGTCGGCGTCGCGGCTTCGCTGTCGAAGACGTTGCTCTACTACGCGTCCGGCTCGGGCAACGCCCAGGCCAAGACGGTGGGGGAGCAGCTGCTGACGGCGCTGTCGGCGAACGCGGACACCCAGGGCATCGCGGTGCCGGAGACCCGGACGGACTACAACCGGTTCGACGACGCCTACAACGCCACCACGGACCAGGGGCCCTACGTCCCGACGGGCTGGACCGGGACCATGCCGAACGGCGACCCGATCAACGCCTCCTCGACGTTCACCTCGATGCGGTCCTTCTACAAGAACGACCCGCAGTGGCCGAAGGTCCAGTCCTACCTGGACGGTGGCGCCGCGCCGACGTTCACCTACCACCGGTTCTGGGCGCAGTCGGAGATCGCCACGGCGTTCGCCGCCCACGTCGCCCTGTTCGGCTGAAAGGCACTCGATGAAGCGACTGCTCGCACTCGCGGTCGCCGCACTGGTCGGGGGCGCCGTTCTCACGGCGTCCCCGGCCACCGCGGCCCCCGCCCCGGCACTTTCACGTGAAAGTGCCGTCCCCAGGTGGGCACTTTCACGTGAAAGTGCCGCTTTGGGCACCGGCACCGGGTACTGGCACGCGTCCGGTTCCCAGCTGGTCGACGCCACCGGCGCGCCGGTCCGGATGACCGGTGTCAACTGGTTCGGCGCCGAGACCGGCAACTACTCGCCGCACGGCCTGTGGAGCCGCAACTACAAGGACATGCTCGACCAGATGGCGAGCCTCGGCTACAACACGCTGCGGCTGCCGTACTCGAACCAGCTCTTCGACCCGGGCGTCAAGCCGAACAGCATCGACGCCGTCCAGAACCCGGACCTGCAGGGGCTTTCCGGGCTGCAGGTGCTCGACAAGATCATCGGCTACGCCGGCACCAAGGGCATGCGCGTGATCCTCGACCAGCACCGGCCGGACTCCGGCGCGCAGTCCGCGCTCTGGTACACCAGTGCCTACCCCGAAAGCCGCTGGCTGTCCGACTGGACGATGCTCGCCCAGCACTACAAGGGCAACACCACGGTGATCGGCGCCGACCTGCACAACGAGCCGCACTCGATCCAGGGTGGCGGCGGCGCGTGCTGGGGCTGCGGGGACACCGCGACCGACTGGCGCCTCGCCGCCGAACGCGGCGGCAACGCCGTCCTGTCCGCGAACCCGGACTGGCTGGTCATCGTCGAGGGTGTCGACTGCGTCAGCGGCACCGGCGACCCGCAGTGCGGCTGGTGGGGCGGCAACCTCTCCGGCGCGCGGCAGTTCCCGGTGCGACTGTCCAAAGCGGACAAGCTGGTCTACTCGGCGCACGAGTACGCGACGTCGGTGTTCGCCCAGCCGTGGTTCTCCGACCCGGCGTTCCCGGCGAACCTGCCCGCGCTGTGGGACCACTTCTTCGGCTACCTGCAGAAGCAGAACATCGCGCCGGTGCTGCTCGGCGAGTTCGGCACCACGCTCGCCGACCCGCGCGACAAGGTCTGGCTGCAGGAGCTGATGAAGTACGCCGGCACCGGCGTGACCGGGATGAGCTTCACGTACTGGTCGTGGAACCCGAACTCCGGGGACACCGGCGGCGTCCTCAACGACGACTGGACGACCGTCAACCAGGCCAAGCAGGCGATCCTGCAGCCCTACCTGATCCCGCCGGTCGGGGGCGGCGGTGGCACGACGGATCCGCCGCCCGCGGTGAGCTGCGCCGTCACCTACCACGTCGACAACACGTGGCAAGGCGGCTTCGTCGCCTCCGTGACGCTGAAGAACACCGGCACCACCCCGCTGAAGACCTGGGCGCTCGGCTGGACCGCGGCGTCCGGGACACAGATCACCGGCGGCTGGGGCGCCACCGTCACCCAGTCCGGCGCGCAGGCGACGGCGAAGGCGCCCACTTGGGCGCCCGACCTGGCCGGCGGCGCCTCGACGTCGATCGGCTTCCAGGCGACCGGCGCCTCGACCCCGAACCCCAGTGGCTTCGCCGTCGGCGCGACCGCGTGCACCACCTGACCCGTCAACAGAACAGAAGGAGCACACTCGATGAAGAGTGAATTCTGGTCCGCGAGGAGGAAGTCACGGCTCGCCGTGGCGTCCTCGGTGACGGCCGCGGCCGTCGTGGCCGGTCTGGTGGTGGCCGGCGGCAGCCCGGCGGTCGCCGCCACCGGCTGCAAGGTCACCTACACCGTCAACCAGTGGGACACCGGCTTCACCGCGAACCTCGCGGTGACCAACCTGGGCGACGCGATCACGTCCGGCTGGAACGTCGAATGGGACTTCGGCGGCAACCAGCAGGTCCAGCAGGGCTGGAGCGCGACGTACAGCCAGAGCGCCAAGCACGTCAGCGCGAAGAGCCCGACCTGGGCCCCCACGCTGGGGACGAACGCGAGCGCGAGCTTCGGCTTCAACGGCTCCTACTCCGGTACCAACGACATCCCGGGGTCGTTCTCGCTCAACGGCGTCCACTGCGACGGCGGCACGGGCACCCCGACCACCACGCCGACGACCCCGACCACGCCGACGACGCCCACCACCCCGACCACGACGACCACCCCGCCCCCGGCGGGCACGCACGTGGACAACCCGTACGCCGGGGCCAAGGGGTACGTGAACCCGGACTGGTCGGCGTCGGTGACCGCGGCGGCCGCGGCCAAGGGCGGCACGCTCGGCACCCAGATGGCGAAGGTGGCCAACACCTCCACCGCCGTCTGGCTGGACCGGATCGCGGCGATCGAGGGCACGTCGAGTGCCCGCGGGCTGCGCGGGCACCTCGACGCGGCACTCGCCCAGAGCAGCGGCGGCACGCCGGTGACGATCCAGATCGTCGTCTACGACCTGCCCAACCGCGACTGCGCGGCGCTGGCGTCCAACGGTGAGCTGCAGGCGGGCTCGGGCGGTCTGGCCCGGTACAAGAGCGAGTACATCGACCCGATCGCCTCGATCCTGTCGGACTCGAAGTACGCGCCGCTGCGGGTCGTGGCGGTCGTCGAACCGGACTCGCTGCCCAACCTGATCACCAACACCGCGACGGCCAAGTGCGCCGAAGCGCAGTCGACCGGGGCCTACACCCAGGGCATCCAGTACGCGCTGAACAAGCTGCACGCGATCTCGAACGTCTACAACTACCTCGACATCGCGCACTCGGCGTGGCTGGGCTGGGACAGCAACTTCGGCCCGTTCGTCAACCTGGTCAAGCAGACGCTCCAGGGGACGACCGCCGGGGTGAACAGCATCGACGGCTTCATCAGCGACACGGCGAACTACACCCCGCTCACCGAGCCGAACCTGCCGGACTCGAGCCTCAACGTCGGCGGCCAGCCCCTCCGGTCGGCCACGTTCTACCAGTGGAACCCGTACTTCGCCGAGGTGCCGTTCGCCACGGCGATGTACAACGCGTTCGTCGCCGCGGGCCTGCCGAGCGGCATCGGCATGCTGATCGACACCTCCCGCAACGGCTGGGGCGGCTCGGCCCGGCCCACCGGCGCGTCGGGGTCCACTGTGGACAGCTACGTGAACTCCGGCCGGATCGACCGGCGGCTGCACCGCGGCAACTGGTGCAACCAGAGCGGGGCCGGCCTGGGCGTGCGGCCCACCGCGTCGCCCGCGGCGCACTTCGACGCCTACGTCTGGATCAAGCCGCCGGGTGAGTCCGACGGCGCGAGCCAGCAGATCCCGAACGACGAGGGCAAGGGCTTCGACGGGATGTGCGACCCGGCCTACCACGGCAGCGACCAGGCCAACGGCGGCAACCTGACCGGCGCCCTGCCGAACTCGCCGCTGTCGGGCAAGTGGTTCGAGGCCCAGTTCGAGCAGCTGGTCCAGAACGCCTACCCGGCGGTGCAGTAACAGATCTCCCGGGCCGGGCGGTGCCTGCGCAGCCGCCGTCCGGCCCGGGTTTCCACCTGTCCGCAACCCGGAAGGAGTCTCCATGAACAACCGGCTACGAGCCACAATGGCGTCGTTCGGAGCCACGGCCGTGCTGCTGTCCGGCGGTGTCGTGCTCACCGCCCCACCGGCGGCCGCGGACACGCAGCTGTGCGACAAGTACGGCTCGCTGCGCATCCAGGGTGGCCGCTACATCGTGCAGAACAACAACTGGGGTGACGACACGACCCAGTGCCTCTCGGTGTCGGCCACCGGCTTCAGCGTGACGACGGCGTCGCACAACCGGCCGACGAACGGCGCCCCGGGCAGCTACCCGTCGGTCTACGCCGGCTGCCACTACGGCAACTGCAGCACCGGCAGCGGCCTGCCCCGCCAGGTCCGCTCGCTCGGCTCGCTGACGTCCCGGGTGGACTACGCGACCGTCCAAGCCGGACAGTGGGATGCCTCCTACGACGTCTGGTACGACCCGGCGCCCAACCCGGCCGGGCAGAACACCGGCGCCGAGGTGATGATCTGGGGCAACCACCGCGGGGCCCCGCAGCCGGTCGGCAGCGTCATCGGCACCGCGCAGCTGGCCGGCGCGACGTGGAACGTCTGGTTCGGCAACATCGGCTGGAACGTCATCTCCTACGTCCGGACCAGCGGCACCGACAGCCTCGGCGTCAACCTCACGGAGTTCACCCGTGACGCGGTGAACCGGGGCAAGATCAGCGACGCCTGGTACCTGACGAGTGTCCAGTTCGGCTTCGAGCCGTGGCAGGGCCAGACCGGGCTGGGAGTGAAGACGTTCAGCCTGTCGGGCTGAGGTCCTTCCGGAACGTCATCCGGTCCAGCCCGGGCCCGTCGTAGTCGGGCTGGACCGGTCGCCCTTCGAACTCCGCCGGCCCGGGTTCGGTGACGAACCCCATCCTGGTGTGGAACGCGTGCGAACCACTGTTCCGCGGCGACGTGATCGCCCGGACCACCGTGCGTCCGTGCGCCCGGCTGTGGGCGAAGAACCGCTCGTAGAGTTCCGCGCCCAGCCCGCTCCCGCGCTCCGCGGGGTCGACGCCGACGAAGTGGATGTAGCTCTCGTCCGGCCGCGACTGCGACAGGAACCCGATCAGGAACGCGACGATCCGCTCGTCGGCCGTCACCAGGAAACTGCTGTCGCCGAAGTGCTGGAACATCAGCCTCGGCAGGAGGAGGGCCCGTTGCCGCATGCCCTCCTCGCCGCCGAGGCCGCCCCACCAGTCGTCGAGGACGGCCAGCACGGGCAGGTGGTCGGCCGGGCCGGGACGCCGGATCCCGAGGTGCGGCCAGGGCGCGGGCAGGGGAGTCGTCATACCCGGCACCCTGCCCGCTCCGGTGCGTGCGTTCCACCGGATTTCCGGTCAGGGCACGACCTGGGCCGCACCCAGCTTCACCTGCTGCCAGACGGCGGCGGGGTCCGCACCCTGCTCGACGGCCTTGAGCGCCGGCGCGACGACCGTCTCCTGGATCTTCCCGTCGCCGGGGCCCTTGTACTGTGGCTTCCCGACCTTGCGGGCCTGCGCGACGAAGACCTGCCCGCTCAGCGCGCCGCCGAAGTAGCCGTTCATCTCGCTGAGCAGGTCGGGCGAGGTGAAGGCGTCGACCTGGCTGGGGAAGTTCCCGCTGGCCCGGAACGCGTGCAGCTGCTGCTCCGGCGCGGTGAGCCAGGCGGCCAGCGCGGCGGCCTCCTTCTGGTGCGGGCTGGTCGCCGGCACGGTCAGGTAGGAGCCGCCCCAGTTGCCGCCGCCGTCCGGGAAGGCGTCGGTGATCGCCCACTTGCCCGCGTTGGCCAGCCCGGCCTGCTGCTCGATGGCGCCGAGCATCCACGAAGGACAGACCTTCGTCGCGAACGTCCCGGCGCGCAGGCCGGCGTTCCCGTCGTCGGCGAAGGCCGTCAGCCCGGCCGACTGGCCCTGCCGGACGGCGGTGGTGACCTGGTCCCAGGCGGCCGCGAGCGCGGTGTTCGTCTCGAACGTCGGGCGGTCCTGCCGGTCGAGGTAGCCGACCGGGAGCTGGTTGACCATGGCGTTGAAGTTCTGCGCGGCGGAGTCGAACCACGCCTTGCCCTTCGAGCGCTTGACGTACCGCTCGCCCGCCTTGAAGTAGCTGTCCCAGGTCGCGAACATCGTCTTCACCGAGCCGGGGTCGGTCGGCAGGCCGGCGGCCTCGAGGAGGTCCTTGCGGTAGCACATGGCGAGCGGGCCGATGTCGGTCCCGTAGCCGACGAGCTTGCCGTCCTTGCCGATCCCGGCCTCGTACTTCCACTCCAGCCAGCGCCCGGGCTTGACGTCGGGCGGGCCGATCGCGGCCAGGTCGGCGAACTTCGCCGACTGCGCGAGCACGTCGGCGAGGTGACCTTCCTCGACGGCCTGGACGTCGGCGAGGCCCTGCCCGCTCTGCAGCTTGGCCAGCAGGTCCTGGTGGTACGGGCCGCCCTGCTCGGTCCGGACCTGGCGGATGGTGAGCCCGGGGTGGGTGAACTCGTACCCCGGGATCAGGTCGTCGTAGCCGAACTGCCCGAACGTCGCCAGCGTGAGCGTGAAGCGCTCGGGCGTGGCGGGGCCGCAGCCCCCGGTCAGGACCAGCAGGACGGCGGCCGTGGCGGCCGCCAGTGTTCTTCGGACTTTCCTCACGTGTGCGCACTCCCGATTCGCGACTCGCGCTCGCACACGAGGGTGGGAGCGCTCCCGTGGCGAGTCTTGTTTCCGCGGCCGACGGGTGTCAAGGTGGGCGACTGCGGGTGTCCGGACGGACACGGGTACGCGATGAATCGGTCAAGCCCTGGGGTCGAGTTCTTGTGGCGCAACGGGTCCAGTGGAGGAGCGCGATGAAGCGTCCGACGATCACCGACATCGCCCGCGAGGCCGGGGTGTCCAAAGGGGCCGTTTCCTACGCCCTCAACGGCCGCCCCGGCGTCTCGGAGGCGACCCGGCACCGGATCACCGCGATCGCCCGGGAGCTGGGCTGGGCGCCGAGCGAGACCGCGCGGGCCTTGTCCGGCGGCCGGGCCGGTGCGGTCGGGATGGTGCTGGACCGGCCCGCGGACGTCCTCGGCGTCGAACCGCTCTTCCTGGCCCTGCTCACCGGGATCCAGCGCGAGCTCGGGCCGGCGTCGCTGATCCTGCAGGTCGCGCCGGACCACGCCACCGAGCTGGAGGTCTACCGGCGCTGGCACGGCGAGCGCCGGGCCGACGGCGTGCTGCTGACCGGCCCGCGCCGCGACGACGACCGGATCGCCGAGCTGCTGCGGATCGGCCTGCCGGCGGTGGCGCTGGGCGGCCCGCTCGGCCGCCCGGGCGTCCCGTCGGTGCGGGTGGACGACACCGCCGCGGTCGGCGAGGTCCTCGGCTACCTGGCCGCGCTCGGGCACCGCCGGGTCGCGTGGGTCACCGGGCCGGCGGTGCTGGTGCAGACGCGGGTGCGGGCCGAGGCGTTCGCCGCGGCGGCGGAGCGGCTGGGCCTGCCCGCCGCCCGGACCGTCCACACGGACCACTCGGCCGAGGCCGGCGCGAGTGCCACCACCCGGCTGCTGGCCGCGGCCCGGCCGCCGACCGCGCTGCTGTTCGACACCGACGTCCTCGCCGTCGCCGGCCTAGCCGCGCTGCGCGAACGGGGCTTGGCCGTGCCGGGCGACGTCTCGGTGGTGGCGTGGGACGACTCGGTGCTCTGCCGCCTGGTCCGCCCGGCGCTGACGGCGGTGCGGCGCCCGGTCGCGGAGTTCGGCGCGCTCGCGGTGTCGGTGCTGCGCGACCTGCTGACGGGCGGCGACGCGGGCGACGTCCGCACGGCCCCGCCGGCGCTGATCACCCGCGGCAGCACCGGCCCGGCCCCGTCGAGTCCGTGAATGCCACATCGAGGGACACCACGTCCCTCGATGTGGCATTCACGGACTTCGGCGTCAGGTGCCCTGGCAGGTGGGCGACGGCTGGGCCGGGTTGGTGCCGGTGGTGTTGACGACCAGGCCGAAGGTCGTCTCGCCGTCCGGCGGGATCCGGCCGTTCCAGTCCGCGTTGCGGACCGTGACCACCGAGCCGGACTGGCTCAGCGTGCCGTTCCAGACACTGCCGACGGTCTGGCCCGTGGGCAGCGTCCAGCCCGCCTGCCAGCCGGAGTACGCCGTGGTGCTGTGGTTCATGATCGTCACCGTGGCCTGGTAGCCGCCGCTCCAGGTGTTGGTGATCTCGTACATCGCCATGCACGAGCCGCCGGTGGGCGGGGGCGACGTCGGGGTCGTCGGCGTGGTGGTCGGGGTGCCCGGGTCGTGCACCCCGGTGACCTCGCCGTGCCCGCCGTCGAACGTGACGTCCGAGCAGCCGTAGAACGTCTCGGCGCTGTCGGAGCGCTTCCAGACCGAGTAGATGACGTGCCGGCCCGACTTGCCCGACGGCAGCGCGCCGGTCCACTTGTACTGGCCGTCGACGGTCCCGACCTGCCCGGTCACCGCCGGGTGGTCGACGGTCAGGAACGGCTGGTCTTCCAGCGAGTCCCAGGTCAGCGGCTGCGACGGGTCCCAGCCGTCCTTGGTCACGTAGGTGTAGAACCAGCCCGGGTGGGCCGCCCACGCGTTGTAGGAGAAGTCGAACGCCGCCCCGGCGGTGAGGTGGGTCAGCGGCCAGTCGCCGACCTGGTCGAACCCGGCGTAGCCCGGGTTCCCGCCGGAGCACAGCTTCCCGTCCGGGATGAAGCCGCGGGTGCGGCCGGCGCCGTCGGAGCGCAGCACGGCGAACCAGTTGTACAGCGAGTTGGCGCCGCTGGTGGCCACCGCGGCCGAGCAGGCGGGGTTCTGCGGGATGATCTGGCCGGTCGAGCTCAGCCCGTCCTGCCAGCACAGGAACGTCCGGCTGCCCGGTTTCATCAGCGCGCCGTGCGCTTCGGCGGTGCCCGTGGTCAGCAGCACGGCGGTCAAGCTCGCCAGCAACACGGTGACGGCGGCGAGGATCGTACTTCGTCTCCTGGTCACGTCGGTCCCTTCGTCGGGTACGGGCGTCGAAGACTGGGAGCGCTCCCATTACAGGGTACGCGGTGGCGGCGGCTCGCGGAACATCCGGCGAGGGGGCGGGTGACCCGCGCCCGAGCTTTGGCATACCTTGGGAAAGGCGGCCGATCACCCGGGCCGGCCGGTCGAGAAAGGCAAGGTTGTCGGAAAGTGGACATTCCGTCTTCGGTTCCCGCCTGGGTGCGGGCCGAACCCGCCCGGCTGCTCGGTTTCGCCGCTCCGGCGGCCCACCCCGCGGGCGGCTTCGCCTGGCTCGACGACAGCGGGCACCCGGTCCTCGACCGGCCCGTCGAAACGTGGATCACCTGCCGGATGACGCACGTCTTCGCGCTCGCCGCGTTGCAGGGCGTGCCGGGGGCGGCCGAGCAGGTCGCGCACGGCGTCGCGGCGCTGACCGGGCTGCTGCGGGACCCGGAGCACGGCGGCTGGTTCGCCACGGCGACCGCGGCCGGCCCGGTGGACGCGGAGAAACGCGCGTACGAGCACGCGTTCGTCGTGCTGGCGGCCACGAGCGCGGTGGCCGCCGGGGCCGACGGAGCGGACGCGCTGCTGGCCGAAGCCCTCGACGTCGTCGACCGCCGGTTCTGGGAAGCGGGGCCTGGCCGGGTCGCCGACGTCTGGGACCGCGGCTGGACGCGCCTGGAGACCTACCGAGGCGCCAACGCCAACATGCACACCGTTGAAGCGCTGCTCGCTGTCAACGATGTCACCGGCGACCCGGTCTGGGCCGCCCGCGCGTTGTCCATTGTGGAGCACCTGGTGCACGGCGAGGCCCGCGCGCACGGCTGGCGCCTGCCGGAGCACTACGACGCGGACTGGCACGTGCGGCTGGAGTTCAACCGGGACGAGCCCGCGCACCCGTTCCGCCCGTTCGGGGTCACCATCGGGCACCTGCTCGAGTGGTCCCGGCTGGCGGTACACCTGAAGCGCGCGCTCGGCGCCGCGGCACCCGAGTGGCTGCTGCCGGACGCGGAGGCGTTATTCGCCACGGCGGTGCGGGACGGCTGGGCCGTCGACGGTCACCCGGGCTTCGTCTACACGACCGATTTCGACGGCGTCCCGGTGGTGCGCAACCGCCTCCACTGGGTGGTGGCCGAGGCGATCGCCGCCGCCTGGACGCTGCACCAGGAGACCGGCGACCCGGAGTACCTGGCCCGGTTCGAAGAGTGGTGCGAGCACGCCGAAGCGTGCTTCGTCGACCGCGAACGCGGGTCCTGGCACCACGAGCTGGACCCGCGCAACCGCCCCGCCGCGACGGTCTGGGCGGGGAAGCCGGACGTCTACCACGCCTACCAGGCGACGCTGCTGCCCGTGCTGGCGCCGGGGGTGTCGTTCGCCGGGGCGCTGTCCCTCGACCGGGGCGCGGTCGCCGAAGGAAGCTGATCACGCCCGTAGACTGCGGGGGTCTTTTCCCTCCCGACAAGGAGAACCATGTCGCCTTTCGTCGCCGCCGGAGACCGCTACGCGGGCATGCCGTACCGGCGGGCCGGGCGCAGCGGGCTCAAGCTGCCCGCCGTGTCGCTCGGCCTGTGGCACAACTTCGGGGACGACAAGCCCCTCGACGTCCAGCGGGCGGTGCTGCGGCGGGCGTTCGACCTCGGGGTGACGCACTTCGACCTGGCCAACAACTACGGCCCGCCGCCGGGTGCGGCCGAGGCGAACTTCGGCAGGCACTACGCGGCCGACTTCCGGCCGTACCGCGACGAGATCCTGGTGTCGTCCAAGGCGGGCTACCTGATGTGGGACGGCCCGTACGGCGAGTGGGGTTCGCGCAAGAGCGTCCTCGCGAGCCTCGATCAGAGCCTCGCCCGCACCGGTCTGGACCACTTCGACATCTTCTACTCGCACCGGCCGGACCCGGACACCCCGATCGAGGAGACCATGGGGGCCCTGGACACGGCGGTGCGGTCGGGGAAAGCGCTCTACGCGGGCATCTCCAACTACTCGCCCGAGCAGACGGAAGCCGCGCTGCGGGCGTTGCGCGAGCTCGGCACGCCGCTGCTGATCCACCAGCCGTCGTACTCGATCCTCAACCGCTGGGTCGAGGACGGCCTGCTGGACACCCTGGCCGAGCACGGCGTCGGCTCGATCGCGTATTCGCCGTTGAGCCAGGGCCTGCTGACGGACCGCTACCTGGACGGCATCCCGGCCGACTCCCGCGCCGCGGGGGCCAGCCCGTTCCTGACCCAGGACCGGATCACCGAGGAGACCCTGGGCCGGATCCGCGCGCTGAACGACGTCGCCGAACGGCGTGACCAGTCGCTGGCGCAGCTGGCGATCGCCTGGATCCTGCGGCGCGGCCGGGTGACGTCGGCGCTGATCGGGGCGAGCAGTGTCGCGCAGCTGGAGAACACGGTCGCGGCGGTGGCGAACCTGGACTTCACGGACGAGGAGCTGGCGGAGATCGACCGCATCGTGGCTTAGCAGCCGATCCGGGCGGGGCCGGTGGCGACGTCGTCGAACCACAGCGTGTCGGGGTCGGTGCCGTAGCTCTCCCAGCCCAGGCGCAGGTCGGTGAGCGACGGGTGCCAGGCCCGGGCGAGCCACTGCTGGTCGACGTCGGGGGTCGGTACGCCGTCGACGACCAGGCCGGGGACCTCGGCGCCGTCCAGCCAGGTCCGCAGCTGCCCGCCGGGGCCGTCGACCTCGAACTCGAAGCACGACCAGGTCCCGGTGGCCAGCGGCACGCTCTGGGCGACGCCGGCCGGGCTCTGCGCGGGCAGGGTCGCGTCGTCGGACTCGCGGTTCCACTGCAGCGCCCGGTTCTGGCCGCCGGCCCGCAGGTCGCGGCCGCCGTCGGCGGTGTCCCGCATGGCCAGGAACGCGACGTGCCCGGCCGGCAGCGGCGTCGTGTGGCGGACCCAGAACCGGCCGTACCGCACGCTCCCGGCGGCCAACGTCGTGCCGAGGAAGGCGTGGTTGCAGTACCCGCCCTGCCCGGTGACCTTGACCGAGCGGGTGCCCGAATGCGCGACCGTGCTGTCGACGGTGACCGTTCCGGTGCCCTGGCAGTTCGCCGCGCCGACGGTCCACCGGCCGCCCGGTGTCGTGCCGGTCTGCTGCTCGAAGTCGTCGCAGACGTCGGCGCACCCCGCGGGCGGCGGCGAAGAAGTGGTGGTGGTGGTGGTGGTGGTCGAAGTGGGCGGGGCGTCGCCACCGCACGAGACGCCGTTGAGCGCGAAGTCGGTGGGCACCGGGTTGGTACCGGAGTAGGTGCCCTGCAGGCCGAACGTCACGGTGCCGCCGGCGGGCAGGGACGCGTTGTAGGACAGGCTCTCCGCGGTCACGGCCGTGCCGGACTGGTGGACGGTGGCGTTCCAGGCCGACGTCACGGCCTGTGTGCCCGCGTAGTGCCAGGAAAGGGTCCACGATGAGAGCGCGGTGGCACCGTTGGTGACGGTGACCTGGGCGGTGAACCCGGTCGCCCACTGGTCGACGCGGTAGTCGACGCCGCAGGCGGGGGCGGCGGCGGCCGGACCCGCGGCGAGGACCGCGGAGGTGCCCGCCGCGGCGAGGCAGAGCCCGGCCAGGGCACCGGCGAACCTCTTCATCGGGCTTCCTTTCCCGGTGAACGGGACAGCGGACACGAGCAGGGGCGCCGTAGCGGAAGCCACGGCGCCCCTGGTGTTTCGTGGTCACGGTCTGGTGATCGTGACCTGGCATGGGAGCGCTTCCAGCCGACGAGAAGGTAACCCCGCCGTATCGTCGTTGTAAAGCGCGACCCGGACGCGGCCCGACCCGGTGGACGGCTTTCCGGGGCCGTTTCCCCGAGGTCGGCCACTGAACACTCCTGAACGGCCGAACCCGTTGGCGGCAAAGAAATGTCTCCGTCGCGCTGCGCCACCGGTGGAAGCGGGCGGATGCCGCCGTTGGAGTGGATTCCGGGTTGTTCGCGGGCGTTCGCCACGAGGTTTACAGCCGCCGGGCCGCGCGGTAGCGTCCACCGGTGCTGGGAGCGCTCTCATATCCAGGTCGTGCACAAAGGAGTGATCGATGCGTTCCGGACCAGCACTGCTCGGCGCCCTCAGCGCGCTCGCCGTCGTCGGCGCGACGACGGCCTTCACCCTCGGCACGCCGTCGCCCGCTTCGGCGGCGACGGCCTGCGAAGTCGGCTACACGGTCAACGACTGGGGGAGCGGCTTCACCGCCAACCTCACCCTGAAGAACCTCGGGACGGCGCCGCTGTCCGGCTGGCAGATTCAGCTACGCCTACGCCGGGAACCAGCAGCTCCAGCAGGGCTGGAACGCCACCTGGGCCCAGACGGGCAAGACGGTCACCGTCACCCCGGCGGGCTGGAACGGCACCGTCGCCCCCGGCTCGTCGATCACCGCCGGGGCCAACTTCGGCTACAGCGGCACCAACACCGCGCCGGCGTCGATCAGCGTCAACGGCGCGCCGTGCGGCGGCACGCCACCCCCGACGACGACCCCGCCGCCGACGACCGTCACCACCACCCCGCCACCGGCCGGGGGCGCGCCCGCGCTGCACGTCGCCGGCAACCGGCTGGCCGACTCCGCGGGCACGCCGGTCACCCTGCGCGGGGTGAACCGCTCCGGCGGCGAGTTCGCCTGCGTGCAGGGCAACGGCATCTTCGACGGCCCGATGGACGCCGCCTCCGTGGCCGCCATCAAGAGCTGGCACGCGAACGTCGTGCGCGTGCCGTTCAACGAGGACTGCTGGCTCGGCCTGCCGAACGTCGAGCCCGCCTACGCCGGCGCGACCTACCGCGCCGCGCTCAAGTCCTATGTGGACCTGCTGCACCAGAACGGTCTCGTGGCGATCCTGGATCTCCACTGGACCCAGGGCGTCTACACCGGGAACTCCTCGGCGTGCACCGACGTCAACTCGACGTGCCAGAAGCCGATGACCGACGCCGCGCACGCGGTGGACCTGTGGACGTCGGTCGCGACCGCGTTCAAGGGTGACGACGCCACGATCCTGGACCTGTTCAACGAGCCCTACCTCGACCGCGCGGTCTCCGGCTCGGCCGCGGCCTGGACGTGCTGGCGCGACGGCGGGTCGGCGTGCACCGGCATCGGCTACGCGGTGGCGGGCATGCAGACGCTGGTGAACGCCGTCCGCGCGACCGGTGCCACCAACGTGCTCATGCTCGGCGGCCTGGCCTACTCCAACGACCTCACGCAGTGGCTGCAGTACAAGCCGAGCGACCCGGCGGGCAACCTCGTCGCGTCGTGGCACTCGTACAACTTCAACACCTGCAGCTCGTCCTCCTGCTGGGACGCCCAGCTCGCCCCGGTCGCGGCGGCCGTGCCCCTGGTGGCCGGCGAGATCGGCGAGAACGACTGCGCGAGCGGGTACGTCACCGGCCTGATGGACTGGCTCGACCGCCACCAGGCGTCCTACCTCGGCTGGACCTGGAACACCTGGAACTGCTCGACCGGGCCCGCGCTGATCTCGGCCTACGACGGCACGCCGACGGCGTTCGGCGCCGGCGTCCGGCAGCACTTCCTCGCCGCGGGCTGACCCGCGTCCACCGAAGTGTGAGAAGTTCGTCCGGCGCTGCGCGCGGACGTCCGCACATGCATAATGGCGGAGGCGGGTTCGCCCGCCCCGTGGTGCCGGCCGATGACCCCCAGGTCGGCCGGCATCACCCTTTTCCTGCCTCGTTCCGCCCCTGACGGCGATTTCAGGACGTGAGCCGCACCTTTGTCACATCGTGGGCCGTAACGGTCACGCTGCGGTACTGTCGACCGGTGCACCAGTACTCCGGAAATCGTTGGATGAACGATGAGTCGACAGGTCAAGCCAGGGAGTAAGCCCTACCGTGCACAGCTGCGCGATCGCTTGGCCGCCCTGGGGTTTCCCGGCGAGGTGATCCCGGCGCGCGTGGCGGAGAACCTGATCGTCGAATGCCGGGTCCCGCCCCGCACGGCGTGGCGGCTGGCGTCCGAGTTGTCGCTCGACGTGGCGGCGCACCAGTACAACACCCTTACGGGTGACCCCCGCGCGGGTATGCGCGGGACCCGTATCTGGGAGTACGAGCAGTGGCCCGACCGCGGCGTCCGGCCCACGTTCGCGGCGCTGCGCGTGCTGGCCCAGGTGTACGGCACGAGCTGGAAGTCCCTGCTCGGGCTGCGCGACCTCGAACAGCTCCCGCCGAAGGACCTCGCCGAGTACCACGCCGACGTCGAGACGGTGGAGCCGGTGGTGCCGGTCGCGCCCGCGGCCGTCGTCCCGGTCGCCGCCAAGGCCGCGGCACCCGTGCTGAGCTACCCGATCCGCTCGATCGTCCACGTCGACCCCGGCGCGGACACCGAGGTCGGGGTGACCTCGCTCGACGACGCCATCCTGCTCACCACGACCAACGTGGACGAGGTCCAGCTCGACGACCTGTGGTCGGACCTCAACTTCCTGGGCAGCGCGTACACGCGGACCGCCCCCGACTCGGTGCTGGGCCAGCTCGCCGTCGTCGAGGAACGCACGGCCGCGCTGCTGAAGGGCCGGCAACGGCCGAAGCAGACCCAGGACCTGCTCATGGTCGGGGCGAAGTGCGCCGCGATGATGGCGTGGATCGCGGGGGACCTCGGGCGCTACCGGCTTTCGCGCGAGCTGAACTCCGCCGCCTGGCTCTACACGCAGTACGCCGACGACTTCCTCGCCCGGCGCTGGGTCCGCACGTCGCAGGCGCGCGTGGCGTTCTGGGCCGGCAACGGCGTGGAGTCCGCGAAGCTCGCCGCCGACGGGCTCAACTACCAGGTCGGCGGGCGGCTCACCGACGCGCCGCTGATCCTCGCCGAGGCGCGCGGTTGGTCGTCCGTGCGGGCCGAGCCGCAGGTGCTGGACGCGATCGCGCGCTGGACCAGCATCGAGGACCCGGAGCTCGGGGCCGGCGGCGAGGACCAGTTCTTCAACATCACGAAGGACCGCCGGCACTACATGGCCGGCACGTCGCTGCTCTCGGTCGGGCAGGCGTCGGCGGCGCTGCGCGAGTTCGGGACCGCCCGCGAGGCCTACGAGCGGCTGTCGCTCGAGAACCGCTGGGAAGCGATGGACCCGATGATCCGGATCGACATGGGCCGCGCGCACCTGCTGCTCGACGATCTCGAGGGCGCCGCCGCGCAAGTGGAACCGCTCTTGATCGCGGATGTGAGCAGACAGCCGGACATGGTGCGTGCCATGCTCAAGGTCCTCGCCGCCGAGCTGTCCGGTCCGCGCTGGCGCTCGGTCCCGACGGCCCGGAACCTCGCGGAGGCCCTTGTGGACGCGCAGGCGTCCACGCGGGAATGACGCTCGACCCGATCCCGGATGGAGGTGCCGATGGCAGGACCTGATGGTTCTGCGTGCCGGGCACCCCACGACAGTCCTGCCGAACCGGCCGACGCCGCCCCCGACTGGGCGTTGCACGGCCGGACACGCCGGCAGGTCGTGGTGGTCGCCGACCGCTTCGCCAGGTTCGCCCGCGGTGACCAGGTGTTCACGGTGTCGGGGCTGCTGGCCCTGATGACGTCCGACGGCCCGGACGTGGCCGGGTGCAGCTGGGTCGTGCACCCCGGCCAGGGCATCGACGGGACGGACTGCGACCTGCTGGAAGCCGCCGCCGAGAAGAGCGGCGCCACCGTGTTCCTGGCGGACCCGGACGCGTTCCGGCCGCTGCCGGTGGCCCCGGCGATCGTCCACAAGCACCGCGCGGAGAACGTCCTGCTCGCCGGCGTGCACAGCCCGGAGGTCACGCTCTGCCAGGCTGACCTGCGCGTCCACCGGGACAACGAGCTCGTCCTCGACCACCACACCGGCGAACACGTGCAGGGCATCGTGATCATCGAGGCGATGCGCCAGATCTGCATCGCGCAGTTCGAGACCGCGGTCCGCCCCGCCCTGACCTCGGCGGGCTACGCGGGGGTGTGGAAGCGGATCGACATGTCCTTCGAGGACTTCCTGTTCCCGCTCCCGGCCACGGTCGAGTCGCGCATCGAGGAGTCCGACCTCGAGCGGGCGCACCACCTGAAGTTCCGGGCCACCGCGGTGGTGCGCCAGCACGGGCGCACCGTCGCCACCGCCGGCATCGACTACGCGATGATCCGGCTGGAACGCATCGACACCCTGGAACGCCGCAAGGCCGACCAGGCCACCCGGGCCTACCTGGGCTGAGCAAGGCACCGAACACCACTGCGGAAGGAACCCCACGACGATGTCCGACGTGCCGGAGCAGGACCGCGCTGCCGCGTCCTTCGCCCAGGGATTGGAACTGATCCAGCAGCTCGGCGGGGTGGACCGCCCGGCCGTGCTGGACCTGTTCGAGAGCATCGGCGAGGCGGAGTTCGGCGAACAGTGCGTCGGGTTCATCTACGGCGACGTCTACCACCGCCCGGGCCTCCCGCTCCCGGACCGGCAGCTGGCGACGGTCGCCGCGCTCATCGCGCTGGGCTACGCGGGCTCGCAGCTGCAGTTCCACGCCAAGGCCGCGCTGAACGTCGGCTGCACCCGCCGTCAGCTGGTCGAGACGGCCATCCAGATCAGCTCGTTCGCCGGGTTCCCGGCGACGCTGAACGCGCTGGGGGAGCTGAAGGCCGTGTTCGCCGCCCTGCCGGCCGAGGAACCCCCGACGGGGGAGGCGGCCGACGTGCCGTGGGCCGGCATCGAGGACCGCTACGAGCGCGGCCTGGCCGCGATGAAGGCCGTCGACGGCGACGCGGGCGAGAAGGTCGCCCAGGCGCTCGAAGACATCGCGCCCGACTTGGCCCGGTACATCGTCGAGTTCACCTTCGGCGAGATCTACACCCGGCCGCACCTGACCCTGCGGCTGCGCGAGATCGTCACGATCGCCGCGTGCGTGGCGCTCGGCACCGCGACCCCGCAGCTGAAGGTGCACCTGCACGCCACGCTCAACGTCGGCGGCACCGAGAAGGAGATCGTCGAGACGATCCTGCACCTGGCCTTCTACTGCGGCTTCCCGGCCGCGCTCAACGCGATCGCGGCCGCGCGGGAAGTGTTCGCGCAGCGGTGAGCGCCCTGCGCAAGCTCCGCGTGGTCGCCCTCGACTGCGACGGTGTGCTCATCGACGACACCTACCTGGACGTGATCGCCCGGTTCGTCACCGACCACGGCGGGGTGTACGACGCCGAGGCCGAGCGGGACGTGATCGGGCTGCGCGACCTCGTCGTCGCCGAGAAGGTCACCCGGCTCTGCGCCCTGGACCAACCGGCCGAGGAGACGCTGAAGCAGCTCTGGGCCGCGCGGCAGGAGTACCTGCGGGAGCACCCGATCCGGGTGGCCGAGGGCGTCCAGGACTGCCTGACGGCGTTGAGCGGCCTGCCCGTGCGGCTGGTCTGCTACGGCGGGCGCACCCGGAAGCACACGTTCGACCGGTACCTCGGCGACTTCACCGCGCTGCTCGACGCCGAGGTGCCGTACGTGAGCATCAACGAGCACCGGCCGGGTGTCGAGCACATCGCCCGCACGGTCTTCGACGTCGCGTTCGACGAGATCGTGTTCGTCGACGACGTCAGCCGGGTGGCCGCCGACGCCCGCGAGCACGGCGCCGGCTTCCTCGGGTTCCCGTCGAGCCCGGCGCACGCGCGGCAGCGGGAGTTCATGGCCGGGCTCGGCGTCCGGCACCTCCCGGCGTCGCTCGCCGAACTGACCCCGGATCTTCTCGTGATGGTCGACGAAGAGCTGGCGACTTCGACACACTGGCCCTGTTGATGGGTTTCCCACCTCCTTGGAGCCGCTGTGAAGTACTTTTCCCTGCCGCGTCCCGGCGCCGGACTCGTCCTCGGCGAGCGTGACGCCCCCGAACCCGGCCCCGGCCAGGTCCTGGTCCGGCTGCACGGCTGGGCGGTCAACGCCCGCGACCTGATGATCCTCAAGGGCTTCTACCCGAAGCCGGTCAAGCCGGACGTCGTCGCGCTGTCCGACGGCGCGGGCGAGGTCGTCGGGGTCGGTGACGGCGTGCGCGCGTGGTCGGCGGGCGACCGGGTGGCGGCGACGTACTTCCCGAACTGGCTCGCGGGGCCCGGCACGCCGGAGAAGACGGCGGACGACCTGTTCGGCTCGCTCGACGGGACGCTGGCCGAGTACGCCGTCTTCCCGGAGGACGCGCTCGTGGCCGTCCCCGCGCACCTGGACTACGCCGAGGCCGCGACGCTGCCCAGCGCCGGCGTGACGGCGTGGCGCGCGGTCGTCGAGGAGGGCGGGGTGTTCCCCGGCCAGACGGTGCTCACCCTGGGCAGCGGCGGCCTGTCGACGTTCGCCCTGCAGTTCGCAGCGCTCGCCGGCGCCCGCGTCATCGCGACGTCCAGCTCCGACGAGAAGCTGGCGCGGCTGCGTGAGCTCGGCGCGGCCGAGACGATCAACTACACGACCACCCCGGAGTGGGGCCTCGCCGCGGAGGAGCTGGCCGGCGGCGGCGTCGACCACGTCGTCGACGTCGGCGGGGGCGGCACGATCGGCCAGTCGATGCTCGCCGCGCGCGTCGGCGGGCACGTCAGCGTCGCCGGCGTCCTCACCCACGAAGGTGCGGCCGACCCGGTGCTCGTGCTGGTCAAGCAGCTGACCCTGCGCGGGCTCACCAACGCCTCCCGCGAGACGTTCCAGACGATGAACCGCGCGATCGAACGCACCGGCCTGCGGCCCGTCATCGACCGCCGGTTCGCCTTCGACGACGTCGCGGCCGCCTTCAAGCACCTGGAGTCCGGCGCCCACGTCGGCAAGGTCGTGCTGGAAAGCGCGTGACCGGGTAATTTTTGCCGGTCCGGCTGGGTAGTTCTGCACCTCGATCTACGATTTCCGCAGCTCAAGCGGGGTGCGTGGGGCCGAAAAACTGCCCTCCGGGCAGGAATGGCGGCGGATGCCGGTACCGAGGAAAGTGGTACCCGACAGACATCGGACATCGTCCGAGCAGGCTGCGGCTGCTCGGCCCGACGGTCCGGTCTGGGGGCGCGGAGGGGGTTCAACCACCTGGGGGTGGGTTGAACCCCCTCCTGCTGCGTCCGGACCCCTTCTTCCCCCGCCCGGCGTATAACGCCGAATACGTCCGGTTGCCGCCCGCCGGTTCCGGGAGCGCTTTCACAAATCGCGTCCCGCATTTGTCCACTGTGGATCTTTGAACCGTCTTCCGCGTCGATCCGTGTCCACTGTGTACCCATTCGAGGTTGTGAATGAAGGGTCGGCGTACGGAGCAATGCCGTGCGCCTTACGCTGTCACATATGTGAATGGCGATCACGTTTCTGAATCGTTATCAAGGACTGTCTTGCCCGGTTTTTTCCGGCGTGTGAGTGTGGTGGCCGCTGGCTGGACTGGACCTATGAAAGAGGCGACCCGGCAATGACGCAGACGGCCCCGCCACGGCATATCAGCCGAACAACTCTGTACTTCTTCGGCGCACTCGGCGGAATCCTGTTCGGATACGACCTCGGGGTGATCTCCGGTGTGCTCCCGTTCATCGGGAAAGTGTGGTCGCTGACCGCCTGGGACAAGGGCGTGATCACCGCCAGTCTCTCGATCGGTGCCATCGTGGGCGCGCTGTTCTCCAGCCGCATCAACGAAGCACTCGGCCGGCGGCGCACCATCATGGTCGCCGCGGCGATCGTCATCGTGGGCACGCTGGCGGCGACCTTCTCGCCGACGTTCGCGTTCCTGGTGATTTCGCGGCTGGTCATCGGGCTCGGGATCGGGCTGTCGTCCTCGACCGTCCCGACCTACCTCTCCGAGCTGGCACCGGCGCGATTGCGCGGCGCGATGGGCGCGCTGAATCAGATCTTCATCGTGCTCGGCATCCTGATCGCGTTCCTGACCAGCTACTTCCTCGGCCCGATCTCGGCCTGGCGCTGGATGTTCGCCGGCGCGATCGTGCCGGCGGCGATCCTGCTCGTCGGGCTCGCGTTCCTGCCGGAGACGCCGCGCTGGCTGGTCAAGAACGGCCAGGAGGAAGAGGCGCGGCGGGTCCTGGCGAGTGCGCACGGCAACACCGTGAACCTCGACGAGGAGATCGCGACCATCCGCGACGTCATCCAGATGGACACCGAAGGCAAGCCGCGGTTCCGCGACCTGTTCTCCGGTTTCGTGCGGCCGATGATGATCGTCGCCGCGCTGCTCGCGATCGGGCAGCAGTTCAGCGGGGTCAACGCGATCAACGCGTACTTCCCGACGATGCTGATCGGCCTCGGGTTCGCCACGCAGGCCGCGCTGCTGTCCGGCGTGCTGCTGGGCGTGACGAAGTTCCTGTTCACCGCGTGGGTCGTGTTCGTGGTGGACCGCTGGGGCCGCAAGCCGCTGCTGCTCATCGGCAACGTGATCATGGTGATCACGCTGGTGGCGGCCGGGCTCGTGGTGCTGAACGTCCACGACACCGGCACCCGCGGCATCCTGATGCTGGTCATGATGGTGCTGTACCTGGTCGGTTACGAGCTCGGCTGGGGCGCGGTCGTCTGGGTGATGATGGCCGAGGTGTTCCCGCTCAAGTACCGGGCGGCGGGCATGGGCGTCAGCAGCGTCATCCTCTGGGCGGCGACGGGCATCGTGAGCGCGGTGTTCCCGCTCATCTCCGCCGTGGGCTCGCTCGGCATCGGCGGTTCGATGTTCCTGTTCGCCGGGATCAACGTGGTGCTGTTCGTGCTCACCAAGTGGATCGTCCCGGAGACGAAGGGCCGTTCGCTGGAGCAGATCGAGCTGGACCTGCGAGCGCGCCAGGGCGTGGCAGCCAAGAGCTGATCTTGGTGGTGTGAATGGCGGGGGTGCGGGAAGACTGCACCCCCGCCGTCTCGCGTTCCCGAACCCTTGCGCTGTAGCCGGACCAGCGTTCGGCTACCGACACCGCCGGCCCGCCGTTCCGGCGACCACACCGCCGCAGGCCAACCCCGCCGCACCAGAAGCCGCACGCGCCACACCGGTACCGGTCGTGAGTGTTTAGGAGGGTTAGAACCCTCCTAAACACTCACGACCCCCAGCCGCAGCGCCCGCGAGTCCCGGCAGCCCCGCAAGCCTCGGCGGTTACCGAGGGCGGCCAGTCGGACGATCCGGGCCGACGCGGTGACCGGGGTTGCCGGGTAAGTGGTCAGGCGACGGGGGCCGTGGCCAAGCCGAGTTTTCCCGCCAGCCGGCCGATCCAGGCCGCGACCTCGTCGGGGGAGCGGTCCGGGAGGCCGAAGATCACCTCGGTGACGCCGAGTGCGTCCAGGTGCGCCAGCCGCGGTGGGTCCGGGCGCTCGCCCAGTGCGTGGATCGACGGGGCTCCGGAACGTCCCTCGTCGTGCCAGATCTCCTTCAGCAGTGCGACGTGGCCGTCGAGGTCGGTGTCCGCCGGTGTGGTGATCCAGCCGTCCGCGTGGCGGGCTATCCAGCGGAACGTCTTCTCCGTCGGGCCCGCGCCGAGCAGGACCGGGATGTGCGCCTGGACCGGTTTCGGCCACGCCCAGCTGGGGCCGAACGAGACGAACTCCCCGTCGTAGGCGGCTTCTTCCTCCGTCCACAGTGCACTCATCGCCTCGAGGTACTCGCGCAGGGCCGTGCGGCGGCGGTTGCCGGGTACGCCGTGGTCGGTCAGCTCGTCGACGTTCCAGCCGAACCCGGTGCCGAGCGTGACGCGCCCGCCGGAGAGGTGGTCGAGGCTGGCGATCGTCTTGGCGAGCGTGATCGGGTCGCTCTCGACCGGCAGGGCCACCGCCGTCGAGAGGCGGATCCGCTCGGTGACCGCCGCGGCCGTCGCCAGGGCGACCCACGGGTCGAGCGTGCGGCTGTACCGGTCGTCGGGCAGGGACGCGTCCCCGGTGCGCGGGTGCGGCGACTCGCGTTTCACCGGGATGTGCGTGTGCTCGGGCACGTAGAAGGTGGCGAACCCCGCGGCTTCCGCGGCCTGCGCCGCGGCCGCCGGGGTGATGCCTCGGTCGCTGGTGAACAGCACGATTCCGTAGTCCACGCGAGGGACTGTATTAGAACGTGTTTCAGTTTTCAAGCGGCCGCCGTCCCGCATCGCGGGACCGGCGGGGGTGGCCGATCTCGCTTTCGGTATACCTGTGCGCACAGTGCGTGACCGGATCGAGCGTCGATCGAGTGTTGCTGGACGCCGCCCGGGTAAGCAGACGGGGAGCAGAGCGCCGACGTTCGCCGGGTCATAGTGGGTGAGCCCGGGAACGGCCGGTCGGAACGGGGTGGTGGCGAGTGGAGCCGACGATCCATTGTGGACGCGCGTGGGTGGCGTCCCAGCCAGTGGACGGACCCGTGGGGCGGGATGGTGTGCCGGGCCGGGGTTCCAGTACCCTGGATCGAAGGCCGAGAGGCGCTGCAACGGGCCAGGGGGCCCGCCACGCTCGGCCGGGACCAACCACCCAAGGGCGCCTCCCGATTGAGGGAGGCTGCCGGTGAACCCGATCACCCCGCACGAATCCGAGGCCACCGCGCGGCTGCGCGAGCTGCTCAGCCAGCGGGTGGCGGTTCTCGACGGCGCTTGGGGCACGATGCTGCAGGGCGCCGGGCTCACCCCGGCCGACTACACCGGTGACCGCTTCGGCGACCACACCCACGACGTCACCGGCGACCCCGACCTGCTCAACATCACCCGGCCGGACGTCATCCTCGACGTGCACCGCCAGTACCTCGCGGCCGGCGCGGACATCACCACGACGAACACCTTCACCGCCACCAGCATCGGCCAGGCGGACTACGGCCTGCAGGCCCACGTCCACGAGATGAACGTGCGCGGCGCGCAGCTGGCCCGCCAGGCCGCCGACGAGTTCGGCGGCCGGTTCGTCGCCGGGTCGATCGGCCCGCTCAACGTCACCCTCAGCCTGTCGCCGAAGGTCGACGACCCGGCGTATCGCGCCGTCACGTTCGAGCAGGTCAAGGCCGCCTACGCGGAGCAGATCGCCGGTCTCGTCGAAGGCGGCGTCGACCTGCTGATGATCGAGACCATCTTCGACACGCTCAACTGCAAGGCCGCCATCGCCGCCGCGCGCGACGTCGCGCCGGAGCTGCCGCTGTGGATCTCGGTCACCATCGTCGACCTGAGCGGGCGGACGCTCTCGGGGCAGACCGTCGAGGCGTTCTGGAGCTCGGTCGAGCACGCGAAGCCGCTGGTCGTGGGCGTCAACTGCTCGCTGGGTGCCGAAGAGATGCGCCCGCACGTCGAGGAACTGTCGCGGATCGCCGACACCTACGTCGCCTGTCACCCGAACGCCGGGCTCCCGAACGCGTTCGGCGGGTACGACCAGACGCCGGACGAGACCGCCGGGCTGATCGGCGGCTTCGCCCGCGACGGCCTGGTCAACCTAGTCGGCGGCTGCTGCGGCACCAGCCCGGCGCACATCGAGAAGATCGCCGCCGCCGCGAAGGGCGTCACCCCGCGCGAGGTTCCCGCGCCGCCCGCGTTCACCCGGTTCAGCGGCCTCGAGCCGTTCGGCATCAACGCCGACACCGGGTTCGTGATGATCGGCGAGCGCACCAACGTCACCGGCTCCAAGCGGTTCCGCCGGCTCATCGAGTCCGACGACCACCAGGCCGCCGTCGACGTCGCGCTGGAGCAGGTCCGCGGCGGGGCGAATCTGCTGGACGTCAACATGGACGCCGACCTGCTCGACAGCGAGGAGGCGATGACGACGTTCCTCAACCTCATCGCCACCGAGCCCGAGGTCGCCCGCATCCCGGTGATGGTCGACAGCTCGAAGTGGACCGTGCTCGAAGCCGGCCTGCGCTGCATCCAGGGCAAGGGCGTCGTCAACTCGATCAGCCTGAAGGAGGGCGAGGAGCCGTTCCTCGCCCAGGCCCGGATCATCCGCAACTACGGCGCCGGCGTCGTCGTGATGGCCTTCGACGAGCAGGGCCAGGCCGACACCGCCGACCGCAAGGTCTCCATCTGCGGCCGCGCGTACGACCTGCTGACGCAAAAGGCCGGGTTCGCGGGCGAGGACATCATCTTCGACCCGAACGTGCTGGCCGTCGCCACCGGCATCAGCGAGCACAACGGCTACGCCAAGGCGTTCATCGACGCGCTGCCCCGGATCAAGGAGCGCTGCCCCGGCGTCCACATCAGCGGCGGCATCTCGAACCTGTCGTTCTCCTTCCGCGGCAACGACATCGTCCGCGAGGCGATGCACTCGGCGTTCCTGTTCCACGCCGTCCAGGTCGGCCTCGACATGGGCATCGTCAACGCCGGCCAGCTCGCGGTCTACCAGGACATCCCGCCCGAGCTGCTCGAACTGGTCGAGGACGTGCTGTTCGACCGCCGCGAGGACGCCACCGACCGGCTGGTGAGCTTCGCCGAGAACGTCAAGGGCAGCGGCACCAAGCGCGTCGTCGACCTGTCCTGGCGCGAAGGCACGGTCGAGGAGCGGCTGTCGCACGCGCTCGTGCACGGCATCGTCGACTACATCGAGGACGACACCGAAGAGGCGCGCCAGCTCAAGGCCCGGCCCCTCGAGGTGATCGAAGGCCCGCTGATGGACGGCATGAAGATCGTCGGCGACCTGTTCGGCGCGGGCAAGATGTTCCTGCCGCAGGTGGTCAAGAGCGCGCGCGTGATGAAGCGCTCGGTCGCCTACCTCGAGCCGTTCATGGAGGCCGAGAAGGAAGCGGCCCGGCTGGCGGGCAAGGCGGCCGTGTCGAACGGCCAGGGCAAGGTCGTGCTCGCCACGGTCAAGGGCGACGTCCACGACATCGGCAAGAACATCGTCGGCGTGGTGCTCGGCTGCAACAACTACGAGGTGATCGACCTCGGCGTGATGGTGCCGGCGGCGAAGATCCTCGACATCGCGGTCACCGAGGGCGCCGACGCGGTCGGGCTGTCCGGGCTGATCACGCCGTCGCTCGACGAGATGGTCAACGTCGCCACGGAGATGCAGCGCCGGGGCCTGAAGATGCCGCTGCTCATCGGCGGCGCGACGACGTCCCGCCAGCACACCGCGGTCCGCATCGCCCCGGTCTACGACAACGCGACGGTGCACGTGCTCGACGCGTCGCGCGTGGTCGGCGTGGTGTCCGACCTGCTCGACCCGGACCGCTCGATCGTGCTGGCCGAGAAGAACCGGGCCGACCAGGAGGTGCTGCGCGAGCAGCACGCCAACAAGCAGCGCCGGCCGATGCTCAGCCTCGAGCAGGCGCGCGCGAACCCGGAGACGGTGTCGTTCGCCGACCTGCCGACCCCGGAGTTCACCGGCGTCCGGGTCGTGGAGCCGAGCATCACCGAGCTGCGCGAGATGGTCGACTGGCAGTTCCTGTTCCTGGCCTGGGAGCTCAAGGGCAAGTACCCGGCGATCCTGGACCAGCCGGTCGCGCGGGAGCTGTTCGACGACGCGAACACGCTGCTCGACCAGATCATCGCCGAGGGCGGCTTCACCGCGAAGGGCGCCTACGCGTACTGGCCGGCGCACACCGAGGGCGACGACATCCTGCTCGACGGCGAGTTCTCGCACATCGGGTTCCCGATGCTGCGGCAGCAGACGTCGAAGCCGGAGGGCCGCGCGAACCGCTCGCTCGCCGACTACATCGCCCCCGAGGGCGACCACCTCGGCGGCTTCGCGGTCGCCATCCACGGGGCCGAAAAGCTCGCGGCGAAGTACGAGGCCGAGCAGGACGACTACCGCGCGATCATGGTCAAGGCGCTGGCCGACCGGCTCGCCGAGGCCTTCGCCGAGTACATCCACCTCAAGGCGCGGCGCGGCTGGTTCGAGCCGGACGCCGACCCGAAGCTGGAGGACCTGCACGCGGAGCGCTTCCGCGGCATCCGCCCGGCGCTCGGCTACCCGGCGAGCCCCGACCACAGCCAGAAGCGCGAGCTGTTCGAGCTCCTGGAGGCCGACGAGCTGGGCATGGCCCTGACCGAGTCGTTCGCGATGACGCCGGCGGCGAGCGTGTCCGGGCTGATCTTCGCCCACCCGGACTCGAAGTACTTCACCATCGGGCGGCTCAACCGCGATCAGATCGAGGACTACGCGCGCCGCAAGGGCGTCGAGGTCGCCGAGGTCGAGCAGTGGCTGCGGCCGAACCTGGCCTACGAGCCCAAGGCGTAGCCGGTCAGCTCGGGTAGTCCTTCAGCTCGATGTCGGTGGCGAACTTGTCGGTGGCCTTGAGCATCATGCGGAGCAGGAAGCGGGACTTGAACGTCCAGTCCCGCATCCTGATCCGCAGCGGGGACGGCGGCGCGAGGAACGGGCCCGCGCTGCCGCGCTGCGAGATCTTGGCGTAGCCCCGGAACTGCTCCTCGTAGCGGGCGAAGGCGGCGCGGTGGTCGCCGCCGGCCGCGAGCAGTTCGCCCGCCAGCACGTACGCGCCGACGATCGCGAGGCCGGTGCCGAAGCCGCCGAGGGTGTTGCCGTAGGCGGAGTCGCCGAGCAGCACGACCCGGCCGCGCGAGTAGTGGTCGATCGTGACCCGGGCGAGCGAGTCCAGGTAGAACTCGCGGGCCCGCGGCACCTTCGTCAGCAGGTCGGGCACCCGCCAGCCGACGCCGCGGTAGGCGTCGATCAGCAGTGCGCGCTGCCGTTCGACGTCCGTGCGGTCGAAGTCGAGCTCCGGGGAGGCGAAGACGAAGAACGCCGACGCCTTCGGCCCGCCGACCGCGGCCATCCGGCCGGGCTCGTTGTACATCACGGCCTCGCCGCCGTCGACCTGCTCGCCCAGTTCCGCGAGGGCGTAGTAGTGACCGAGGAACTTGACGTAGTCGTGCTCCGGGCCGAAGGCCAGCCGCCGGACGTTCGAGTGGATGCCGTCCGCGCCGACGACGAGGTCGAAACGACGCGGCGCGGCGTTGGCGAAGGTGACGTCGACGCCGTCGGCCGTCTCGGTCAGCGACGTGATCGTGTCGCCGAAGACGTACTCGCAGTCTGCGGCCGTGCGCTCGTACAGCAGCTCGGCCAGGTCGCCGCGGCGGATCTCGATCTCGCCGCCGGTGAACTCGCCCGGGATCACCGCCTGGGGCCGGCCCGCGGCGTCGACGACCGTCTGGTCCTGCCCGCCGGTCGCCCGCTTGCGGACCTCCGCCAGGATCCCCATCCGCTCCAGCACGGTCCGGTGGGTGGGGCCCTTGAAGTCGACGGCCTGGCCGCCGGGGCGCACCGAAGCCGCGCGTTCGACGAGGGTGACGGTGCAGCCGTAGCGGGTCAGCCAGTGGGCGAGGGCCGGGCCGGCGATGCTCGCGCCGGAGATCAGGACCTTGAGGTTCTTCATGGCGTCGTTGGTCATGGGGCAGAGCTTCGCCGCCGGGCCTTACCGGTCGCTGGCGAAGCGCTGACGGCCACCGTCAGCACCCGGTGCGTCACCGTCGAGAGTGGACGGTGACGACGGAAAATTCCCGGCGGGGAGGCCGGTTTGCGCGGTGGTTTTCGCTTGTTGACCTGCTTCGGCTCCGGGAGGACCATTCTCGCGGGGGAGAGGGGGCGCACGGTGCTGGGGATGGAAACGCCGCTGGTGACGACCGGGGTCGGCGAGCTGCTGAGCCGCGGTGAACACGCGCTGGAAGCCGACGGGGACCTGCGCGCGGGCCGGGAGTGGTTCGACCGGGCCTACCGCGCGGCGGATCAGGAGTGCGACGGCGCCGGGATGGCCCGCGCGGCGCTGGGCCTGGCCGGGTTGTGGGTGCACGAGCACCGCGGCGCGCCCGCGGCGGCGTTGCTGCAGGCGCGGTTGCGCAGCGCCCGGTCCGCCGTCGACCCGGGTTCTTCGCTCGCGTTGCGGCTGAAAGCGCGGCTGGCCGGCGAAGCGGACTACGTGGCGGGGGAGAGCAACCAGATCCTCGCCGTGCTGGAGGAAGCCAAGCGCGCGGGCGACCCGGTCGCCTGGGCCGAAGCCGCCAGCCTGGCCCACCACTGCCTGCTCGGGCCGGACCACGGCGGGCAGCGCCGGGCGCTGGCCCAGGAGCTGATCACCGAGGGCTTCCGGACGTCGCGGCGCAGCGACCTGCTGATGGGCCTGCTCTGGCGGACCGTCGACCTGTTCCTCGACGGCGACGCGCACGCCCAGCGCGGGCTCGCCGACCTGCGGGGCCTGCTGGCCGAGCAGGACCACCTCGCGGTCGGGTTCGTGCTCGACGCGATCGACGTCATGCTCTGCATCCGCGCGGGCCGGTTCGCCGAGGCCGAGCAGCGGGCCGCGGCCTGCGCCCAGCGCGGTGAGCTGGCGGGCGACGCCGACGCGACCGGCTGGTACACCGCGCAGCTCGGCGCCATCCGCTGGTACCAGGGCCGCGTCGCCGAGCTGCTGCCGGTGCTGCGCGAGACGGTGCATTCGCCGACGCTCAGCGCGGTCGACAACGCACTCGTCGCCGGGCTGGCCGTCGCCGCAGCCTCGGCCGGGGACGAGCGCGAAGCCGCCGGTGCGCTGGCGCGGTTGCGCGGCCGCGACCTGGCGCTGCTGCCGCGGTCGAGCAGCTGGCTGGTGTCGATGTACGGCATCGTCGAGTCCGCGTGCCTGGTCTCGGACGTCGAATCCGCGCTCGCCGCGTACGCGCTGCTGACGCCGTTCGCGCGGCTGCCGATGACGGCCAGCCTCGCCGTCGCCTGCTTCGGTTCGGTGCAGCACGCGCTGGGCGTCGCGATGCTGACCGCGGGTGAGCCCGAGCGGGCCGTCACGCACTTCCGGGCGGCCGTGCGGGACAACCTGGCGCTGGCGCACTGGCCGGCCGTCGCGCTCTCGCGGGCCCGGCTCGCGCAGGCCTTGGCGTTGCTCGGTGCCCCCGAAGCCGCCCGGGAACTGGCGACGGCGACCCGGGAGGCCACGGAACTCGGGATGACGCTGCCCGCCGCACCGGCGCGGCCGGCCGGGCGGGTCACCTGCCGCCGGCAGGGCCGGCAGTGGCTGTTCGCGCTGGGCGGCCGGTCGGTGCTGGTCGAGCACAGCGTCGGCATGGGCTACCTCGCGACGCTGCTGGACAACCCGGGCTACGAGCTGTCGGCCGTCAACCTCGCTGCCGGCCCCGGCGTGACCGCCGCGACGACGTCCGGGCAGCCGGTGCTGGACCCGGCGGCGACCAGCCACTACCGCAAGTGGCTGGCCACCCTGGAGGCCGAGCTCGACGAGCACGAGGCCAACCACGACGACGGCCGCGCCGAGCGGGTGCGCTCCGAGCGCGACTGGCTGGTCGGCGAACTCTCCGCGGCGGCCGGGCTGGCCGGGCGCGTCCGCGAGTTCGCCGGCGCCGAGGAGAAGGCGCGGATCGCGGTGGGCAAGGCGATCCGCCGCGCCCTGACCCGCATCGCGACGGCCGACGCGGTGATCGGCGACGCCCTGCGCGACGGCGTCCAAACGGGCAACCGCTGCTGCTACCGCCCCGGCTGAGCTGGTCTGCCGCGGCTTGTCGTGAGTGGTAATGAGGGTTAGAACCCTCATCACCACTCACGAGGCGCTACTGGACCGCGCCATTCTGGGTGAGCAGGGTGTCATACCAGGCGTCGTACGGGTGGTTGGACGCCGGGTAGCTCGCCAGGGGCGTCGTCGCGTCGCCCGCCGAGTCGAAGTCCCAGCCGCGCACCAGCTTGCCCGACTGGCGGGCCGCGGTGATGAACGCCGACTCCGTCGCGGGCGCGCCGTAGAACAGCGCGCCATCCTGCAGTTCCGCGCTATCGCCCTTCTGGAACTCGTCGAAGGCCACCTGGCGGTAGCGGATCCGGTCGCCGGTCACGCCGGGCGTGTCCACCCGCAGCGTCTGCGCCGGGGTCGGGCCGTCGGCCGCGGTCCGGACCGTCACCGTCCGGCCGCCGCCGGTGGCCGTGGCGATCGGGAACCGCGCGTCGGACGTCTTGGCGTTGCCGGACCACGCGACCGTCGTGCCCGAGAGCGTGCCGTTCCAGCTCCAGTTCTGGCTGCTGCCCTGGCTCCGGTGGATCTCGCGCAACTGCGTGCCGCTGGTGAATGCCACGCTCGGCAGCACGCCGTTGTCGTACTGGTGGCTGGCCTGCCAGGTGATCTCGCCATCCGCACCGAGCTTGCCGACGCGGTACCAGAGCGTGGTCGCGGTCTGCGACTGGTGGACCTCGACGAGGTCGCCGTTGTCGTTCAGCGCGACGGCCGGGGTCTGCCCGTTGTCGTACTTCCCGTGCCGCAGCCAGGTGATCCGCCCATCGGCGCCGTAGGTCCCGGTCCAGTACCAGAGCCCGCCGCCGCCGGAGTCGTGCACCTCGACGACCTGGCCGCGCCCGTTCAGCGCGACCGCCGGGTGGTAGCCGACGTCGCGCTTGTACTCCGCGCGCGTCCCGGCGTCGCCGGAGAGCAGCGGCAACACGCGGCCGCGCAGCGCGTCCACGGACGGCTGGCCCGCGGGGTAGTCCTTCGCCTGCAGCAGGCGGCCGCCGAAGACCGACTCCAGCTCCTGGTTCAGCGCTGTCAGGTTGCCCGCCGCGAAGTTCGGGTTGTCGGTCAGGTCGTCCTTCAGGTCGAGCATGACGACGATCGGCGCGGCGGCCGGGTGCGCCGCCGACCACGTGTTCACCGTGGCCAGCCAGTCGCGCAGGTTGTTCGACGCCGGGTTGCCGCCGCTGTGGTCGACGAGGTTGCCGGGCGAGTCGTGCCCGACGCCGTAGTCGTGCGAGGTGGCGTAGCCGTTGTCGTGGATGTCGAGCTCGATGAACCGGACGCCGTGGTCGAGCTGGTAGGCCAGGGCGTTCTTGGCGCCGTCGACGTTGCCCGAGTAGCTGTTGTGCGTGGCCCGGAAGACCGAACCGGTGAACGGCGGGCTCGCGGCGTGCGCCGTGCCGCCGGTCAGGAGCGCGGAAGCCGTCAGAACGGAGACGGCCAGGGCGGGCAGACGGGTCATCCTCGGGTCCTCACCTCGGGTACGGGGAGCCGTCCCATCCTGGCGGGCCTTCGCCGGCGCTGTCTCGAACTTCGGGTGGAACGTGGTGGAACGGCATGGAACGCCCAGGAGGTGACAGCAGGTTCCCGAGGGAGGAAACGTCATGACCCAGGCAAACGGACCCCAGTACCCGGAGCCGACCGGGCCGGTGCCGCCGCAGGCCGGGATGCCCGGTCCGCCGCCGCCCGGCGGTGCGCCCCAGCCCAAGGCGAAGAACCCGAAACGGCGCCAGAAGATCGTGCTCACCATCTTCTTGATCGTGGTCGCCGCGATCCTCGCGCTGGTCTGGGTGGCCACCCGGTCCAACGGCGAGAACGCGCAGGTCGGCAACTGCGTCACCGAAAGCGGCGAGAACTACGTGAAGATCGTCGACTGCGGCGACAGCACCGCGACGCTGAAGGTCGTCGCGCGCGTCGAGGACAAGACGCAGACCGAGGCGCAGGTCAGCGCGTGCAGCGCCTACCCCGACGCCGACCAGGTGTTCTGGGAGGGCAAGGAAGGCGAGACCGGGGTCGTGTTGTGCCTGGCGAAGACCGGTAAGTAACACGATGGCGGCCGGGAAGTTCGCGTTCACCGGCTCCGGCGAACTGCGGGTCTCCAGCGGCGGGCGCACGCTCGCCGCCGCGGGCGACGTGATCGCGATCGGCGACCGGGTGTTCCGGCTGGGCGAGGTGGACCGGGTCGCCTACCACGCGGCGGCCCGGCTGCACCGGGCCAGCTACTCACTCGGCCTGGCCAGCGGCCTCGTGCGGTGCCGGTTCGGGTTCGACGCCGCGCCGGGTGAGCTGGACGACGCGCGCGAAACCTGGCGGCGGCTGGTCGAGCTGGTGGAGTCGGCGGCCTGCCCGCGGATCGCGTCGACCATGGCCGAAGCCATCACGGCCGGCGGGACGGCCCGCTTCGGGGGAGGCGGGCAGCCGCGGATCGACGCCGACGCCGGCGGGCTGCGCGGGCCCCGGTTCTTCGCCGGGAAGGTGCCGTGGGGCCGGGTGCTGGGCAGCGACCTGCGGGCGGGGCAGGTGCGCGTGTGGACCGGTGGCCCGGAACCGGGGCTCGTCACGGGGATGGCGGGCTGGAACGCCGTCGTCCTGCCACGGGTCGTCGGGATCATGGTGTGCCGGGAAAAAGAATCACCGGGAAACCATTGATCACGACGTCGGGAGAATGCTCGGGAAATACTCACGGAATAGCGGATCCGTTGTCCGTTCTGTCGCATTTGCCGGGCCGCTCGGAGATTTATGCGAAATTGTCGTGCGAATCCGGTACTTGGGCGCCCCCGGCGTCGTCATTATCCGGAGAAGAGGTGTGCGCGGACACCGGAAAGCCGCGCGAGGGGTGGGGAGGCAGCACGCGTGGGCATGGACTGGCCGCTGGTCGGCCGAGAACGGGAGCTGGCGTTCGCTCGCCGGGCGCTGGGTGATGCCGAGGTGTGCGGGCTGCTGCTGACCGGGCGGGCCGGCGCCGGGAAGACCCGGCTGGCCAAGGCTTTGCTGGCCGAGCTGGAGGCCGGGGGCGCCCGCACGCACTGGGTGCGGGCGATGTCGTCGGCCTCGACGATCCCCTTCGGGGCGTTCGCCCACCTGCTGCCCGGCGGCGCGACCGGCACCGCCGACCGGGCGCACCGGCTCAACCAGGTCGCCGCGCACCTCACCCGCGGCGCGGAAGGCAGGCGGCTGGTGCTCTGCGTCGACGACGCGCACCTGCTCGACGATTTGTCCGCGACGCTGGTCCACCAATTGGCGGCGACGGCGGCCGCATTCGTGCTGGTGATCGCGCCGCACGGGGTGAGCGTGCCCGATCCGGTGTTCGCGATGTGGAAGGACCGTGTCGCGGAACGGCTCGACATCGGGGAACTCACCCGCCAGGAAACGCGGGAACTGTTCACCGCGGCGCTGGGCGGGCGGCTCGACGACGGCGCGGAGCACCGGCTGTGGCACCTCTCCCTCGGCAACCCGCTGTTCCTGCGCGAGCTCGTGCAGGGCGGGCTCGACAGCGGTTCGCTGTCGGCGGAGGACGGCGTCTGGCGCTGGAGCGGGGCGCTGCGCGCCACCCCGCGCCTGGTCGAGCTGATCGAGACGCGCACCGACCGCGTCGACGCCGACGAGCGGCGGCTGCTGGAACTGCTGGCCTTCGGCGAGACGCTGGGCAGCGACCCGCTGGTGCGGCTCGGCGCCGGGCGCGTCCTCGCGTCGACCGAGCAGGCCGGGCTGGTCGTGTCCGAACGCACCGGGCGACGTCTCGAGGTCCGGCTCGCGCACCCGCTCTACGCCGAGGTGATCCGGCGGCGGACGTCGCCGCTGCGCCAGCGGGAGACGTTCCGGATCCTCGCCCAGACCCTCGACATGACCGGCGCGCGCCGGGCCGAGGACAAGCCGAGGCTGGTCCGGTGGCGGCTCGCGGCCGGGCTGCCGACCGACCCGCAGCTGGTCCGCGCGGCGGCGGAGACGTTGCTGCGCAAGGACTTCCCCCAAGCCGAGCAGCTGGCGAAGGAGGCCGTCCGGCTGGGCGGCGGGTTCGCCGCGAAGTTCCTGCTGGCCCAGGTGCGGATCGCCGGCGGCAGGCACGCCGACGCCGACGCCCTCCTGGCCGAGCTGGCGGGCGAGACGGTGTCGGACGTGCAGCACGCCCGCGTCGCCGCGACCCGCGCCCGGAACCTGGCGTTCGGCCTCGGCCGTGCCGAGCAGGCCGAAGCGGTGCTGGACACGGCGGAGACGGCCGTGTCGTCCGGAGTGGACGAGCTGGCGACGGCCCGCGCGGCCTTGCGGGCGGCGTCCGGGGCGGCCGGCGCCGCACTAGATCTGCTCGGCCCGGTACTGGACCGCAACCGCCGCGGCGACCCACTCCGGCTCGCGGCGCTGGTCGTCGCGGCCGGGGCCCTGGCGGAGAGCGGGCGCGTCGAGGCGTGCCTCGGCGTCGTCGACGAGGGACTCGCGCTCGCCGGGCGGATCTCCGACGCCGACGCGCCCGGCGCGCGGGCCCGCCTGGAGCACGCGCGGATCGTCGCGTTGTGCGGGGCGGGGCGCGTCGAAGAGGCCGAGGACCTGGCCGGCGACGGCTACCGCGACGCGATCCGCGACCGCTGGGGCCCGGCGCTGGCCGGCGCGTCGGCGTCGCTGGGCACGGTCGCGCTCGCCTACGGCAACCTCCGCGGCGCGATCCGCTGGCTGCGCGAGGCCCTCGCGACGGAGGCGCACGACCAGCCGCACGCGTTCCGCCCCGCCGTGGTCGCGGCCCTGGCCCGGGCGACGGCGATGACCGGCAAGGTCGCGAACGCGCCCGACGTTCCGGGGCCGCTCGGCACGTGGGCCCACGCCTGGGTCGCGGCCGCCCGGGGCGAGCTGACGCGGGCGGCCGACCTCGCTGCTTCGGCGGCCGCCTCGGCTGTTGCCGAGGGCCGGCTCGCACTCGCGGCGGAGATACGCCACGACGTGCTCCGGTTCGGCACCGAGGTCGTTCCGGTGGATCTGGAGGGGCGCCTCCCGTCGTTGTACGCGGAGCACGCGCGCGCGTCGGACGCGGCGTCCTTGGACGAGGTCGCGACCGGCTTCGCCGACGTCGGGGCCCGGTTGCTCGCCGCGGAGGCCGCGGCGCAGGCGGCGCGGCTGTACCGGGCGGAGGGGAAGCTCGGCAGCGCGGGGACGTCGGCGCAGCGGGCGCGGTCGTGGCTGGCGTCCTGTGAGGACGCCGCGACGCCGGCGTTGGCGTTGCTGGAGACGCCGCTGGACCTGACGGACCGGGAGCTGGAGATCGCGCGCCTGGTGGCGACGGGCTTGACGAGCCGCGCCGTCGCCGACCGGCTCGTGGTGTCGGTGCGGACGGTCGACAACGTGCTGCACGGCGTCTACGCGAAGTTGGGTATCTCCGGGCGCCGCGAGCTGGCTTCGGTGGTGGGCCGGCCCGAGGTGGGGAGTAGTCCCGCCGACGCCCCGTAGGTAGTCCGCGCGGTCCCCGGCCGGGAAGCCGAGTAGCCCGCTACTCATGACCGGCGGCCGCTTCGCCCCAAGACTGGTGACAACGGAGGGGCACGGGCTTCACCGATCCGAATGTCAGGAGTGCACGAGATGACGACTTCGTCGGGCGACGTTTTCCAGAACGAGCAGGGTTCCGGTGGCGCCAACCAGTTCAACGAGCAGGCCTCGGCCGGTGGCTCGGGCAGCATCTTCCAGAACGAGCAGGGTTCGGGCGGTTCCGGGGGCGATCAGTTCAACGAGCAGGCCTCGAACGGTGGTCGTGGGGACATCTTCCAGAACGAGCAGGGCTCGGGCGGTTCCGGTGGGAACCAGTTCAACGAGCAGGCCTCGAACGGTGGTCGTGGGGACATCTTCCAGAACGAGCAGGGTTCGGGCGGTTCCGGTGGGAACCAGTTCAACGAGCAGGCCTCGAACGGTGGTCGTGGGGACATCTTCCAGAACGAGCAGGGTTCGGGTGGGCACGGGGGCGACCAGTTCAACGAGCAGGCGTCCAACGGTGGCCGCGGGGACATCTTCCAGAACGAGCAAGGTGCCGGGCGTGGCAACCAGTTCAACGAGCAGGCTTCGGCCGGCCACGGCGGGGACGTGTTCCAGAACGAGCAGGGCTCGGGCGGGCACGGCGGTGACCAGTTCAACGAGCAGGCCTCCACCGGCGGCGGCATCGGCGGCGCGATCTTCCAGAACGAGCAGGGTTCCGGCGGTTCCGGTGGGAACCAGTTCAACGAGCAGGCGTCCAACGGTGGCCGCGGGGACATCTTCCAGAACGAGCAGGGTTCCGGCGGTCACGGCGGGAACCAGTTCAACGAGCAGGCTTCCACGGGCGGCCACGGCGGCGACGTGTTCCAGAACGAGCAGGGCGCGGGCGGCCACGGGGGCAACCAGTTCAACGAGCAGGCTTCCACCGGCGGCTCGGGCAGCATCTTCCAGAACCAGCAGGGTTCAGGCCACGGCGGCAACCAGTTCAACGAGCAGGCCTCGACGGGCGGTTCGGGCAGCATCTTCCAGAACGAGCAGGGCTCGGGCGGTCACGGCGGGAACCAGTTCAACGAGCAGGCGTCGACGGGCGGCCACGGCGGCGACGTGTTCCAGAACGAGCAGGGCGCGGGCGGCCACGAGGGCAACCAGTTCAACGAGCAGGCCTCGACCGGCGGTTCGGGCAGCATCTTCCAGAACGAGCAGGGTTCCGGTGGCCACGGTGGGAGCCAGTTCAACGAGCAGGCTTCCACGGGTGGTCACGGCGGCAGCATCTTCCAGAACGAGCAGGGTTCCGGTGGCCACGGGGGCAACCAGTTCAACGAGCAGGCTTCCACGGGCGGCCACGGTGGCGGCGGCGACATCTTCCAGAACCAGCAGGGCGCGGGCCACGGCGGCAATCAGTTCAACGAGCAGGCCTCGACCGGCGGCCACGGCAACATCTTCCAGAACGAGCAGGGCTCGGGCGGCCACGGCGGCAACCAGTTCAACGAGCAGGCGGCCACCGAGCACCACAGCCACGAACACGAGCAGCACCACGACGCCGCGCAGCACGATCACCACGTCGATCACCACCACCACGACGTCGACCACCACATCTGAGCCGGCTTGAGGGAAAGGGAGCGGTCATGCAGGAGCCGAGCGGCGGGGGGCGCATCGCCCTCGACACCCTCGACCTCGCGGTCAAGGGCGCCAAGGCCTACGGACGGGAAGACCTCGTCCAGCGCCTCACCGACGCCCGGCGCCTGCTGTCCGAGCCCGACATCACCGTCTACGTCGTCGGGGAGTTCAAGCAGGGCAAGAGTTCTCTCATCAACGCCCTGCTCACCGCCAAGATCTGCCCGGTCGACGACGACATCGCGACCGCGGTGCCGACGGCCGTCCGGTTCGCGCCGGAGTCCGGGGCCCTGGCGACCTACGAGCCGGCCGATCCGTCGTCGCCGCCGTGGACCGAGCGGATCTCCCTCGAAGACCTGCCGTCCCACGTGAGTGAAGCCGGGAACCCGGGCAACGTCCGCAAGCTCAAGTCCGTCACGGCGTCGATCAGCCGCCAGCTGCTCTCCGGCGGGCTGGTGCTGGTCGACACGCCCGGCGTCGGCGGCCTCGGCTCGCTGCACAACGCCGTCACGGTCAGCTCGCTACCGCGGGCGCACGCCGTCCTGTTCCTCTCCGATGCCTCGCAGGAGCTGACCGCCGCCGAGCTGCGGTTTCTCCGGACGGTGAAAGAACTCTGCCCGTCGGTGTTCTTCGTCCTCACCAAAACCGACCTCTACCCGCACTGGCGCCGGATCCTCGAGCTCAACGCCGGCCACCTCGACGCCTGCGGCATCACCATCGACACCATCGCCGTCTCGTCGGAGCTGCGAACCGTCGCGGCCCGCTCGGCCGACCAGGAGATGAACGTCGAGTCCGGCTTCCCACAGCTGGTGAAGCACCTCCAGGGCGTGGTCGGTGACGCCGAACGCTCGGCGCTCAACGCCGTCGGCCTGCACGTCGGGTCCGCCGTCGGCCAGCTGCACGCCGCGCTGCGGTCGCGTCGCACCTCGCTGGCGCACCCCGAGCAGTCCGCCGCGCTCATCGCCGAGCTGACCCGGGTCAACGACCGCGTCGACGCGCTGCGCAGCCAGTCTTCCAAGTGGCAGCAGCTGCTCTTCGACGGGTTCGCCGACATCTCGTCCGATGTGGACTACGACCTGCGCGCCCGGTCACGCGGTGTGCTGCACGAGGCCGAAGAGGCCATCGAAGAGGGCGACCCGGCCAAGAACTGGCCCGAGTTCGAGAAATGGCTGCGGCAGCGGCTGGCGAACGAGACCCTGGAGAACTACGCGACGTTCATCAAGCAGGCCCGCGGCCTGGCCGGCCGGGTCGCCGAGCACTTCGAGCTCGCCGAGTCGCAGGCCGTGCTGCCGCGCGAGGTGCAGGCGCCCGTCACCGTGGTCGAAGAGATCGACATCGACTCGTCGTTCACCGGCGTCAAGACCCGCGGCACCACCGGGATGGCCGCGTTCCAGAAGGCCTACAGCGGGTTCCTGATGTTCTCGATGCTCACGAAGATGGCCGCGCTGGCCATCCCGACGCCGTTCGGCATCGCGGCCGGCCTGCTGATGGGCCGCTCCGGGTTCCTCGACGAGCGCAAGCGGCAGCTCGAGAAACGCCGCGGCCTGGCCAAGACCGCGGTCCGCCGGTTCGTCGACGAGTTCAACCTCCAGGTGGGCAAGGACTCCCGCGACGCGATGCGGACCGTCCAGCGAGAACTCCGCGACGCCTACAGCGCGCGCGTCGAAGAACTGCAGCGCTCCCTGACCGAGGCGCTGGCCGCGGCGAAGAAGGCCGTGGTCGAAGACGAATCGGAGACAGGCGAGCTGAACCGGCTGGAGGCCGACATCGAAGCCCTCGAGGTGCTCGGCCGCCGCGCCGACGAACTCACTCTGCGCAGCACGCCCAAACCGGTAGCGGCGGTGACGCGATGACCACGCTGTACGTCCAGGTCCGCGGCTTCGTCGCCCGCGCGTGCGCCGGGTACGCCGGCACGCCCGCCGAGCCGGCGCTGCGCCAGATCGCCGGCCGGCTGGCCGAGCCGCTGCGCGTCGCCATCGCCGGGCGCGTCAAGGCCGGGAAGTCCACTCTGCTCAACGCGCTGGTCGGGCAGGAACTGGCCGCGACGGACGCGGGGGAGTGCACCCGCGTCGTCACCTGGTACCGCAACGGCCCGACCTACCGGATCATGCTGCACCCGGTCCGCGGGATGCCGCGTCAGCTGCCGTTCGGCCGGCTCAGCGGCACCCTCGGCCTCGAGCTCGGCATGGCGCCGGACGACGTCGACCGCCTGGTCGTCGACTGGCCGTCCGCCGCGCTGCGGGCCATGACGCTGATCGACACGCCCGGGCTGGGCTCGGCGCGGCCGTCGGTCTCCGAGCGCACCGAGGTCGCGCTGGTCCCGGACCGCGACGGCGTCGGCACCGCGGACGCCGTGATCTACCTGATGCGGCACGTGCACGGCGACGACGTCCGGTTCCTGGAGGCCTTCCACGACGACCCAGCCGAACGGCGCCCGGTCAACACGATCGGCGTGCTGTCACGGGCCGACGAGGTCGGGCACGCCCGCACGGACGCGCTGGACTCCGCGGCGAAGGTCGCCGCCCGCTACGCCCGGGACCCCCGCGTCCGCGGGCTCTGCCAGACCGTCGTGCCGGTGGCCGGCCTGCTGGCCGGCTCCGCCGCGTCGCTGAAGGAGGCCGAGTACCGCGCGTTCGGACTGCTGGCCGCCGCGCCGCCGGACGAGCTGGCGCGGCTGCTGACGTCGGCGGACCGGTTCGCCCGGGCGGAGTCCACAGTGGACGTTCCGGCGATGCAGCGCGCGGACCTGCTCAACCGCTACGGCCTCTTCGGCGTCCGGCTGGCCGTCGAGCTGACCGGCGGCGGCCTGGTGACCGGCGCACGGGCGCTGTCGGGGGAGCTGCTGGCCCGCAGCGGCCTGCACCGCCTCCGGCAGCTGCTGACCACCCAGTTCGCCGCGCGGGCCGACGTCCTCAAGGCCCGTTCGGCGCTGCAGGCGGTGGAACTGGTGCTGCGGGCCTACCCGGACCGCGCCGGCGGGCTGCTGCACGAATGGGAACGCATCGTCGCCGGCGCGCACGAGTTCGCCGAGATCCAGCTGATCGACTCGATCCGGCTCGGCGTCGTGCTGTTCACCACCGACGAGGCCCGCGACGCGGAACGGCTGCTCGGCGCGGCCGGGGTGGACGTGCCGAGCCGGCTGGGCCTGCCGACCGACGCGGGCCGCGCGGCGATCCGGCAGGCGCTCGGCGCGCAGCTGCTGCGGTGGCAGCGGCGCGCCGAGCACCCGGCCTCACCCCGCGACGTCCGCGACGCGGCCCGCGTCCTCGTGCGGACCTGCGAGGGAATCCTGCTCAGCGAAGCCCGGGCGGAGGTCCTGTCGTGAACGACCACGTGCAAGGGAAGATCAAGAAGGCGGTCGCGGCCGTCGCCGGCGCCACCGTCTCCGAGGTGCTGGGCAACGCGCTCACGCCGGGGTCGCCGAGCGCGCCGCCGCCGCAGCCGGAACCGGCCGCGGCCGAGACGGCGCAAGAAGCGTCCGGCCACGAGTACGTGCCGCACGTCGAGACGACCACCGTCACCCGCGGCGAAGACGGCTCCGTCGAGGCGCAGACCGGCACGACCTGGCACCCGGAGACCGCCGACGGCACGCCGCTGGCGGACCTGCCCACGGTCGAGGAGTTCGAGCAGATCGACGTCCACGAGGACGCGTTCGGCAACTTCGTCATCGACGCCACCGAACGGTTCGTCGTCCACAACCACGGCCACGACGAGGTCTACGTCGACCACCAGCACCTGGTCGTGCCGGGCGACGGCACCCCCGGCGACACGGACATCGACATCTTCCAGGACGCCGACGTCGTGGTGCACGAGAACCCGGACGGCACGATCAGCGTCGAGCACCAGGGTTCGCTGAGCTACGCGCTGACGCCCGACGCGCCGGGGCACGGCGACATCGAGGTCTTCCAGGAGGAGACGGTCGTGCTCGACGCGGCCGAGACCGGCCCGCCGGGCATCGAGGTCGGCATCACCGCCGACGAGAAGGCGTCCGCCGAGGATCCCTTCGGCGAGCCGGCCGGGCCGACCATCCACCAGACCGAGACGGTCGGCGACCGGGCCCGCGGGACGTCCGTGACGACGTCGGTCACCGCTCCCGCGCCGTCGGTGCCCGGGCCGCCGTCGGCGCCGGTCGTCACGTTCGGCCGTCAGCCGTCCACAGTGGACGCTCCGGCCGCGGCGCCGGTCGCCGTCGAGACGACGACGCTGGCGACGTCGTCCGCGCTCGCCGACCACCCGGCGTCGAAGCCGCTGAGCTTCGCGACGGAGAAGCCGAGCTTCGCGAACGAGCCCGAGCGGGCGCACCACGACGCCGGGGAAGTGACCGGTTCGCGGCCCGAACCCCGGGAGGAGCACCCGTTCGAGCCGCCGAAGGACCACCACCACGAGCCGGAGCCGGCGGACACGGACGGCGAGCCACCGGAACCACCCGGCGAGCACGACCGGCACGACCCGCGGCCGCTGGAGCCACCCGGCCCGCCGGACCACGAGCAACCGCCCGAGGAACCGCAGCCGGTTCCGGACGCGGACGAGCACCACCACTTCGATCACCATGCGCACGCGGACGGCGGAGGCTGACAACAATGGGCTACGGACTGGGCATCGACCTCGGCACGACCTTCACGGCCGCCGCCGTCGACAGTGCCGGCCACATCGAGATGGTGTCGCTCGGCGACCGCACGGCGGCCATCCCGTCGGTGGTGCTGCTGCGGGCGGACGGCAGCGTGCTGGTCGGCGACGCGGCGAACCGGCGGGCGGCCGTCGAGCCGGACCGGGTGGCGCGGGAGTTCAAGCGGCGCCTCGGCGACCCGACGCCGGTGCTGCTCGGCGGCGCGCCTCACTCGGTGGCGTCGCTGATGGCGCACCTGCTCGGCCACGTCGTGCGGACGGTCGCCGGGCAGCAGGGCGGCCGGCCGGACCGGATCACGCTGACGCACCCGGCGAACTGGGGCCCGTACAAGCGGGAGCTGTTCGAGCAGGTGCCCAAGCTGACCGGGATCGACCGCGTCGGGCTGATCACCGAGCCCGAGGCCGCGGCCGCGCACTACGCGGCGCAGGAACGGCTGGAGGACGGCGCCGTCGTCGCGGTGTACGACCTCGGCGGCGGCACGTTCGACGCGACCGTGCTGCGCAAGCGCGGCGGCGGCTTCGAGATCCTCGGCACCCCCGAGGGCATCGAGGGCTTGGGCGGCGTCGACTTCGACGAGGCCGTGTTCGCCCACGTCGACCGCGCGCTCGACGGCAAGCTGTCGCAGATCGACCCGGACGACCCCGGCGCGGTCGCCGCGGTGGTGCGGCTGCGCCAGGAATGCGTGCTGGCCAAGGAAGCCCTCTCCGCAGACACCGAGACGGCCGTGCCGGTGCTGCTGCCGTCGGTGCAGACCGAGGTGCGCCTCACACGTGGTGAATTCGAGGAGATGATCCGCCCGTCGATCACCGCGACGATCGGTTCACTGCACCGCGCGCTGCGCTCGGCGAACCTCCAGCCCGCCGACCTCGGCGCGGTGCTGCTCGTCGGCGGCTCGTCGCGGATCCCGCTGGTGTCGCAGCTGGTGTCGGCCGAGCTGGGCCGCCCGACCGCGGTCGACATCCACCCGAAGTACGGCGTCGCGCTCGGCGCCGCGGCGCTGGCGTCCGGCCGGTCCGGCCTGGTGCAGGCGACGCAGGCCCAGCTGCCGCTCCCCGGGGTGCCCCGGCCGCCGGCACCGCGCACGCCGCCGAACGGCCTCGCGGTGCCGCGGACGCCGCCCGCCGGTGTCCCGGCGCGACCCGACGCCCGGCGGGCGCCCGCACCGCGCGAGGAGACGCGCGCGATGGCCACCCCCGGTGTGGGCGCGCCCCCGCCGTCGCTAGGCCGCGGCAAGGGCGAAGGCGCGAGCCCGGGACGTCGCGCATCGCGCCGCGGAGTCGTGATCGGGCTGTGCGCGGTCACGGTGGTGGCGATCGGCGGGGTGGCCGTGGCGGTGAGCAGCTCGGGCGGTGGCGGCTCGGCCGGCGACCCGACGTCGGCGCCGGCATCGACGAGCGACACACCGACGCTGGTCAGCATCCCGTCGCCGTCGGACACCCCGGAGACGACCCACGCGACGGTGGCCCCGCCGCACACGAACCCGCCGGCCACGACGCACCGCAAGACCCCACCGCGGACCACAACGCCGACGCACACCACCACCCCGACGACGACCACCAGCTGGACGACCACCACGAGCGCGAAGCCCACGCCCTGAGCCAGGGGGAGTCCGGAAGGGACGCGGGCCGTGCACCGTCGGGGGGCACGGCCCGCGCCCAGGCCTCCGCGCCCAGGCCTCCGCGCCCAGGCTCCGGGCCGGGCGGCGTGTCGTCCCTGCAATCACGCGTGTCGACCCTGTAATCACGCGTGTCGGCGTGCCGATCACGCGAACCGACCCAGGCCGATCGGCTGGCGTGCCGCGGTCCCGGTGCCGCCCTCGGGCCGCTGCTCGGCGCACTGGCGATGAGCCGGCGCCGGTAGCCTCGCGGGCATGGTGGCAGAGCACGTGATCGTGACGACCACGACCGACTCCGAGGCGGCGGCTCGTGAGCTGGCCGCGCAGGCGATCGAGGCGCGGCTGGGGGCGTGTGCGCAGATCGTCGGGCCGGTGACCAGCGTCTACCGCTGGGAAGGCGCGGTCCAGACCGATCAGGAGTGGCGCGTCGAGATCAAGACGACGGCCGACCGGGTGGCCGCGCTCACCTCGCGGATCGCGCAGCTGCACCGCTACGACCTGCCCGAGGTGATCGCCACGCCGATCGAGGGCGGCAGCGCGGCCTACCTGGCCTGGCTGACCGCGGAAACCCGTGGCTGAGCGCGCCGTTCGCTGATTAGGGTCAGGGAATGGACGATCTCAGGCAGCGCTTCGCGACGCTGACCACCGCCCACCTCGCGGACGCCTGCGTCCGCGCCGGGCTGCCCGTGCGCTGCGCCCCCGCGCCGACCCGCGCGGTGGTGCCGGGCAGCCGCCTGCTCGGGCCGGCGGTCCCGGCCCGGCACGTCGGCAGCGTCGACGTCTTCCTGGAGGCGTTCGAGCAGGCCGTCCCCGGTGGCGTGCTGGTCGTCGACAACGGCGGCCGCGTCGACGAAAGCTGCGTCGGTGACCTCGTGGTCCTCGAAGCGCGCGCCGCCGGGCTCGCCGGGGTGGTGATCTGGGGCCTGCACCGCGACACCGCCGACATCCGCGAGATCGGCCTGCCCGTGTTCAGCCTCGGCTCGCTCCCGACCGGGCCGCTGAGCCTCGGGCCCCGCGTCGAGGGCGGGCTGGCCGAGGCGATCGTCGGTGTGTGGCGGATCGGGCCGTCGGACCTGGTGCTGGGCGACGACGACGGCGTTCTGTTCGTCCCAGCGGAGCGGGCGGACGAGCTGTTCACCCTCGCCGAAGGGATCCGCGACACCGAACGCCGTCAGGCCGACCGGATCCGGGCGGGGGAGTCGCTGCGGGAGCAGGTCCGGTTCGCGGACTTCCTCGCCGCGCGGGAAACGGACCCGGCGCTCACCTTCCGCGCGCACCTGCGGGCCGTCGGCGGTGCGATCGAGGAGTGACTCACCGGGCGGACGAGAGGCTTTCCGTCGGCAGCAGGGCGAACAGCCGCCGGACGGCGCGCGAGCCCTCGGCGTCGATCGTGAGGCGGGCGCCCGCGGTGTCGGCGAGGAGCCGGGCCCGCATGAGCGAGTTCAGCCCGGCGACGGAGAAGAACGTGATGTCGCCGAGGTCGACGATCACCTCGTCGATCTCCGGGGCCACGCGGGCCTGCAGCACCTCGTCGAGCTTGCGCGCGGTGCTCAGGTCGATCTCGCCGGCCACCCGCACGAGCACGGTGCGCGGCCGGGGGTGGTGGACGTCGATCGAGAGCCTGCCGTGGGCGTCCACCCAGGCGGTGGCGAGTTCGTGGTCGGCCGGTCGTGGTTCGGGAACCATCGCGGCACACCTTTCCTCGGGGCTGCGGAGAGCCGTGAAGCCCGGCTCAGCCGTTAATCCCCATCGTACTGCACTCGATCTTCGTGAACCACTGCCGCCAAATTCGCTGGACAGGGCGCACGGGTACCCGCTGTGATCGGCCGTGCCCGCCATACCCCGGCCGGGCATGCCGAATGGGGGACGTCCTTCGTGGTCACCGGTGATCTTTCCTCGGCCGAAGCGACGATCACGGCCGCCGTGGTCCGCCGCCTCGTCGAGACGCAGTTCCCGCGCTGGGCGGGACTCGCGGTGGAGCCGGCACCGGCCCAGGGCGTCGACAACGCGACCTACCGCCTCGGGCCGGACATGTCGGTGCGGCTGCCGCGGTTCGCGCGGTGGACCGGGCAGGTGACACGCGAACAGGAGTGGCTGCCGAAACTGGCGCCGCACCTGCCTTTCCCGGTCCCGGTCCCGCTGGCCGAGGGGAAACCGGACGCGGGCTACCCGTTCCCGTGGTCGGTCTACCGCTGGCTGCCGGGCGAAGCCGTCGACCCGGACCGCGTCGACGGCGTCGCGGCCGACCTCGCCGCGTTCTTCACGGCGTTGCGCGGCGCGGACGCCACCGGCGGCCCGCCGCCGCAGTGGAGCAACGGCTTCCGCGGCGTCTCGACGACCGACGAACGCGACTCGGCGATCGCGCCGGCCCGGCTGGCACCGCGCATCGAAGCCCTGGCGGGCCTGGTCGACCTCGATGCGGTGGCGGCGGTCTGGGAAACGGCCCGCGCGGTGGCGCCGTGGGAGGGCGCGCCGGTCTGGGTCCACGGCGACCCGGCCCCGGCGAACCTGCTGTCCCGCAACGGCCGCCTGAGCGCGGTGATCGACTTCGGCACCCTGGCGGTGGGCGACCCGGCGTGCGACCTGATCGCCGCGTGGTCGGTCCTGTCCGCCGACGGCCGCGCGGAGTTCCGCAAGGCCCTCGACGTCGACGACGCGACGTGGGCCCGCGGCCGCGCCTGGGGCCTGACCGCGGTGCTGCCGTCACGGGCGGAGCTGACCGGCCCGGATCCGGCGCGGGTGGCCGCGGCACGACGGCGGCTGGACGAGCTGGTGGCGGACCACGCGTCGGCGTCCCGATGAGACGGTGCCACGCCGCGGCCATCGCGGAAATCGCAGATCACGGGCCGTAACGAAACGCACCCCCTGGGCGAGTAATCTGACACGAGGGGGTGGTCGACGGGTGGCCGGGCAACGACACGGCGGGTTCGATCAAGCGGAACTTCCGGAAGCGCACCGGATCAGGTGGTGGCTCGCGGCGGTGACGGCGGGCCTCGTCGCGGCCGGTTTCGCGATCGTGCCGTACCTTCCCTTCTTCCAGGAGCTGACGTTCATCCGCGACCCGAAGGTCGCGAGCGTCATCACCTGGACCGTCCTGCAGACGTCGGTGGTCGTCATCTCGGCCGTGCTGACGCTGTACTTCACCGGCAAGGCCCGGCTCGAAGCCGCGGCGTTCCGGGCCAACCAGATCGACATCCGCCTCTTCGCCGACGAGCGGCCGGACGCCAGCCACGACCGCGAGATCGACTCCGCCGTCGAGCTGACCGCCGCCTTCAAGCGGATCCTGAACGATTCGCGGCTCTACACCCCGACTTCCGTGCCGGGCGTCGGCGGTTCCTACGACTTCATCCAGATCGTCGAGAACGCCGGTGAGTCCGCGGACGGCTGGTGGAAGGCCGCGACCAAGCTGATCCGGCTCGCGCAGCCGCCCGCCGCGTTCACCGTCACCGGCACCGTCCGGCCCGGCAACACCTCCGGCCGCTACCAGCTGATCCTGGAGCTCGTGCGGTGCCCGCGCTTCGCCGCCAGCCCGCTGGTGATCGAGGACGAGAGCTGGCCGCGCGTGCTGCACCGCGCGGCCAACGCCGTCGCCGCGCTCGTCATCCCGCGCAGCGCCTACGTCCGCACGAACATCCACTGGGCCGCCTGGCGCGACGCGAAGATCCCGTACGAGCTGTTCGACGCCTACCAGCGCGCCAACCACTTCATCACCTACCGCCGCTACGACGAAGCCCTCGCCGAGTACTACCGCGCGCTCAGCCTCGACCCGTCGAACGTCTACATCAGACTCGAGATCGCCGCCCTGCAGGAGCAGCTGGACCTGCACCTCGACGCGCTCGCCACCTACGACGACGTGATCACCCTGTGCAGCAGGGGAAAGCCGAAGCTGGCCCGGTGGTGGATCGGCGAGGACTTCGCCCGCCAGCCGCGCCACGCCGGCCGCAGCCGCGACGTCGCCCTGCTGATCGCCCGCTACCGGCACGCACTGGTCCTCGGCCACGGCGACTCGGTCGCCGGCTCGTGGTGGGTCCGCCGGACCACCGCGGGCGTCCCCGGTGACGCCCGGGCGCTGCGCCGCGCGGAACTGCGGGCCGCGCTGGAGCTGCGGTTCCGCCGCTACGTCGAGCTCGACGTCCGGACCCGGCCGTACGCGATCCCGCGGGAGAAGCGGCTCGAACTCCACCGGCGCGTGATGCGCGTGTCGGTGCCGGAGCTGGTCGTCCAGGACGCGACGCTCGAGCAGCTGGCGGAGTACAACCAGCGCGCCGCCGAGATGCGGTCGTACTTCTGCGCGCTGTCGCAGTACGAGATCGAGCGGCTCGTCGCGGACTACCGGAACTTCGGCAGGCGCTGGCGCCGCAGCTGGGAGCAGCTCACCAACCGCGCGCTCGACCTCTCGCTGGTCTGGGCGGTGCTGCGGCGGGCGATGGCGGACGTCGAGCCGATGTCCGGCGCCGTCCCCGAACCCCGCCCGGCCTACCCCGGCAGCCGCGTCAAGCTGGCCGACGTCTGCCCGGACCGGCGCTGGCCCCCGGATCCGCAGGCGCTCGACGACACCGTCGAAGCCGCCGGGCCGCGCAAGTCGTGGGAAGAGTGCTACAACGCGGCGAGCGTGTACGCCGTCGCGATGCTCGAAGTCGGCCCGCGGGGTGAGCGCGACCTGCGTGACCGCGCCCGGAACCCGCGCCTGACCGGGGAAACGCGCGACGAGGTGGCCCGCCGCGCCGTCCGCGAGCTCTACCACGCCGCCACGATCAGCCACAGTGGACGGTTGCCCGAGCGCCGGTCGTGGGTGATGGGGGAGGACCCCGACCTCGCCGCGTTGCGCGGGCACGAGCTGTTCCGCGTGTTCGAGATGGTCACCTTCTCGCCGGACCGCGCCGCGCCGCTGCGCCCGCAGCGCGCGCACGTCTGGGAACAGGTCAGCTACGTCCGCCAGCTCGTCTGCGAGATCGCCAGCTGCCGCGCGCACTTCTGGCGGCTGCGGGCCCTCGACCCCGCCCCGGTCCAGGACGGCCGGGTGCTCGACCGCTGGCGCGCCACCGATCGCGACGCGTGGCGCCGGCTGGCGGACCTGGCCACCGGGAAGCAGGACTGGTACACGCGGTACCAGGCGATCAGCGCGTTCCGCGAGTGGTCGGCCGACTGCGCCTACCCGGGCGCCATCAGCGGTTTCCCGCTGTACAACGAGGAACGCCTGCACGCCCAGCTGCGCGGCGCGGCGGGCGCGAAGGGCCGGACGGGCATGGACGCGAACATCGTCGTCCGCGAGTACGTCCGCCTCTGCGACCTGCGCCTCGACCAGCTGGTGGCCGACATCGCCGAAGTCGAGCAGACCCAGGACGACTTCGCGGCCCGCGCGGACCTGTGGGGCGCGCTGTGTTCGTGGTTCGACGACGACATCGCCGACGGCTCGTCATCCGATGAACGCCGCGAACGGTTCCGCAAGCTCGTCAAACCCTAGGACGGCCGCGTGTAGCGGTGCTTCACCCCGACCGGGAAGTACTCCGGGTCGCCCGCCGGGCGCAGGACGACGTCCGGCAGCTGCCGCTCGGCCGGGACGTAGTGCGCGTACTCGCTGTTGAGCCGCAGCAGCTGCTCGCGCACCGACTCCGCGATGCGGCCCGCGTCCGCCGTCGCGCCCGGGGCCGTCTCGACCGTGATGCGCAGCCGGCGGTCGCGGTCTTCGTCCTCCACCGACTCGATGACGAACTTGCCCGTCACCGTGGCGCTGATGCCCGGCTGCTCCAGCCCGACCGTGACGTTCTCCGGGTAGACGTTCGCGCCGAAGAACGACACCGTGAACAGCGACCGGCCGAAGACGTACACGAACGGCAGGTCCGGGCCCTCGGGCGGGGTGAAGCCGTGCTGGGCGCAGTAGGCGAGCAGGTCGGCGTGCGGCAGGACCCCGCCGTCGTCGGCGATGTGGTAGCGGATCAGCGGGATCCCGCCGTCCGCGGTGAAGACCAGCGTGCCCTCGTGCACCTCGAAGAACCGGCTCGCCGGGTCGTACTGCACCAGCGTCGGGAGCCGCGCGTCGCCGAAGACCTCGCGCGCCAGCTCGGGCCGGTCGGCGAAGAACCGGCGGATGCCCACCGAGACCGGGGTTTCGGTGCCGAGCACGCCGGCGTCGGCGGTGCCGTAGAGCGACGCGATGTCGCGGACCGGGTCGGCGACCCCGGCCCGCTGCGCGACGAGGTCACGCCACTGCTCGCTGAACACCTCGCCCGCCAGCACGAGCTTGATCGCGTACGCGGGCCAGTCGACGCCCTCGGCCACACCGGTGTCGACGACGTCCTTGACGAACGGCGGGTAGCCGAGCAGCACGACCTGCTCGAAGTGCGGCGCCAGCTCGGGCAGCACCCGCAGGATCTCGGCCTTGTTGTTGCCCGGCGCCACGACGGTGATCGGGCTGCCCTTGGCCGCGAGGTGGCGCACGCACGCCGTCGTGAACAGGCCGCCGACCCAGGTGCCGAGCGGGAAGCAGACGACGGCGAGGGTGCTGCGCTCGTCGGCGTGGAAGCCGTCGACCATGACCTGCTCGAACCGGCGGGCGACGTGCAGCTCGTCTTCCAGCGCGCGCGGCCAGATGGTCGGGTGCCCGCTGGAGCCGGAGGAGACGGCGATCATGTCGAGGCCGGCGAACGTGCCGTCGCGGCACAGCTCGGGCAGCGGGTACTTCCGGTGGTAGCCCGCCTTGTCGACCAGCGGCAGCCGCCGGAAGTCCTCGAGCGTCGTCACCGACTCCGGCGTGATCCCGTGGTCCCCCAGGAACTTCCGGTACGCGGGCACGGTGTCCGCGGTCCGGCGGAACAGGTCGAGAACCTGGTCCGCGGGCGCCGGCCCGGGTGCCGCGAAGAAGGTGTCGAACGCCTGGCGCACGCGGGCCTGCCGACCGTGGTCCATGATCGCAGCATAGCGTCCGGCCGGCACCGCCCCGAGGTGTCATGATGGGCGCGTGAGCACCTCCGCGGAGCAGCCCGCCACCGGCGCGCCGTTGACCCTGTACCTGGTCAAGCGGCTGGAGCTGGCCATCCGGGCGCTGCTGGACGACGCCCTGAGGGAGCTCGGGCTCACCACGCTGCAGTACACCGCGCTCACCGTGCTGGAGGCGAGCGGCCCGCTGTCGTCGGCCCAGCTCGCGCGCCGGTCGTTCCTGCGGCCGCAGACGATGCACGAGATGGTGCTGGCGCTGGAGAAGCGCGGCCTGATCGAGCGGACGCCCAAGCCGGACAACAAGCGCGTCCTGCTGGCCAGCCTCACCGGCACCGGGCGGGCCCTGCTCGCCGGCTGCGCGCCCGCGGTGGGGGAGGTCGAGCGGGAGCTGCTCGCCGACCTGAGCCCGGGCCAGCGCACGACGTTCCGTGAGGGACTCCAGCACGGCGTCCTGGCCCTCGGTTCACTGGCGGAGTCGCGGCGCCAAGATCCCTGACGGGTGGTGGATCGGGCTCGGCCGACTGGCGGGTTAATCCGGTCCGGCGGCCCGAAAGAACTAGGCCGGACGGGTGGAAGCGGCCTGCCATGCGTGGCGTACGGCGTGGCTGGGTACGTCCAGATTCGGTCCCGCATCTGGAGGTTCGCCGACCGTGACTGGGCACGCAGCGACGCTCCGACGGCCGGGCGAGCCGGAAGGCCGGGCCCGGTCTGGTGGCTTCCGATCTCTCGCGTCGTCGAGCGCCGACCTCGGGCAACTGGGTGAAAACACACGCGTGGAAGAGGGACGGAATGCAACCGAAGGTGTTCGACCTGGGGAAGGTACGAAGAGACGCGGTGGTCACCATCCGGCTGGCCGCGATGGCCAACGTCAGGCTCCTGACGGCGGTCAACTTCGAGGCCTACCGGCGCCGGCAGTACTACCGGATGCACGGCGGGGTGGCCACCGCACCGATGTTCAAGATCCACATCCCGGCCAACGCGCACTGGTTCCTGGTGCTCGACGTCGAGGGGCTGGAAAGCCTGCCCCTGCACCCGCGGGTGAGCGTCGTGCCCTGAGCCCGCACGCCCCGTGGACACACCGGCCGCCGGTGAACGTCAGCGCGACCTCTCCCTTTCGGTGCCGTCGAAGGGATCCCGGTCGAGCACGACCAGGTCCGCGCGGCGGCCGGGCCGGATCGCGCCGGTGTCGTCGAGGTGGTTGACGTACGCCGAACCCGCCGTGCTGCATGATCTTGACGCTCTCCGCGCGGAAACCCCGGCCGCGCAACGACTCCCGGCGCTCCAGGCGGTGCTCGGCGCCGCGCGCCTGCAGGACGCCGGTGAGCGCGCCGCCGGCGTCGCGCTGGATGTGGGCGTCGGGCGGATCCGGGGTGATGGCGCGGTCGAGGGCGCGGGTGTTCGGCCAGGCACCGTGATGGTCCGATCACGCCCCGAGTGGACAGGAACCGGGCCAGACACCGACCCGCGCCAAACGGCCCGGGGCGGGCTGTCCGGCGTGCGGTCCGCGGCGGCCCCGAATCACTGTCCGGCCAGGTCAGCGCCGACCGGACGGCGGGCTCAGGTGGCACCGGACCAGAGCGCAGCGTGGTCCGTCCGGCACCCGGAGCAACAGCGGACGCCGACCATCGGCGGATTTACAACGTTGTATCAACGATGTAAAAGTGTCCCTGCGCTGTTCGTCGCTCCGGTCACACGCCGTAGAAGGGGCCATCGATGTCCTCCCGTGCACGCGATCACCTGTCCCGCCGCGACCTCCTGCGGCTCGCCGGCGGGACGGCCGCCGCGGTCGCCGCCGCCCTGTGGCTGCCCGGTGTGGCGGCCGCCGCCGGCACCTTCAGCCCGCTCCGGCCGCCGGCCACGCCGCTGATCGTCCGCTCGCCGTACCTGTCCGCCTGGCAGCCGTCCGACAACCTGCCCGGCACGTGGGCGAGCTTCTGGAACGGGCACACCACCGCGCTGTGCGGCCTCGCCCGCGTCGACGGCGTGGCCTACGTCTTCGCCGGCTCGCCCGCCCTGCCGTCCGGGCCCGCGCTGACCCCGATGACGCAGGTGAGCCTGCAGGTCACCGGCACCCGCTCGACCTACGTCCTCGGCGGCGGCGGGGTGAACCTGACCGTCACGTTCTTCTCGCCCGTCGACCCGGCGAACCTGCAACGCCAGTCCGTGCCGTTCGGCTACGTGACCATCCAGGCCACCAGCACCGACGGCCGCGCGCACGCCGTCGACCTGCACTTCGACACCTCGGCCGAGTGGGTGCACGGCAACACCGCGACCCCGGTCACCTGGACGCAGCAGCAGTCCGGCGGCCAGACCCTGCTGAGCTGCACCCCGGCGAGCCCGGGCGTGCTGCAGGAGAACGGCGAACAGGCCAGCTGGGGCTCCCTCGTGGTGGCGGCACCGACCGCCGGGACGACCTGGCAGATCGGGCAGGACACCGTCGTGCGCGCCGCGTCCGCCGGGCAAGGCGCCCTGCCGAACACCAGCGACACCGCGCAGCCGCGCGCGATCAGCGACCGCTGGCCGGTGCTCGCGTTCAACAAGAACCTCGGCACGATCGCGGCCGGCGGGACGTCGGCGCCGTTCACGCTCTCGGTCGGCCACGTCCGGACCCCGGCGGTGCGTTACCTCGGCGCGGAGCTGAAGCCCTGGTGGACGCACTACTGGGGCAGCTGGCAGGACATGGCCGTCTGGTTCGCGGCCGACCACGCGGCCGCGCTGTCGGCGGCGACGGCGATCGACCAGCGGCTGCACGACGACGCCGTGGCCGCGGCCGGCGGCGGCACCACCGGCGAGCACTACGCCGGGATCTGCGCGCTCGCCCTGCGCCAGGCGTTCGGCGGCACCGAGCTGGTCGACCGCGGCGGCGCGCCGTGGGCCTTCCTCAAGGAGATCTCCTCCAGCGGCAACATGTCCACAGTGGACGTCACCTACCCGGCGTTCCCGGCCTACCTCTACCTGTCCCCGGCCTACCTGCGGCTCATCCTGGAGCCGCTGCTCGACTACCCCGAGCACGGCGGCTGGCCGATGCAGTTCGCCGAGCACGACGTCGGCACGCACTACCCGGACGCGACCGGGCACAACGACGGCAACGAGGAGAGCATGCCGGTCGAGGAGTCGGCCAACATGCTGATCATGGCCGCCGCGCTGGTGCAGCGGCTGCCGGCGGCGGAGGCGAGCGCCTTCGCCACCACCCACTACCGGATCCTGCGGCAGTGGGCCGAGTACCTCGTCGGCAACACCCTCGACCCGGGCTTCCAGAACCAGACCGACGACTTCACCGGGTTCATCGCCCACAGCGCCAACCTCGCGCTCAAGGGCATCGTCGGCGTCGGCGCGATGGGCGTCATCGCGAGCGCCACCGGCAACACCGCCGACGCCCAGCGCTACCGGTCGGTCTCGCGCAGCTACGTCAGCCAGTGGGTGACGCTCGCGCAGGACACGTCCGGCCAGCACCTGAAGCTCGCCTACGACCAGCCCGGCACGTGGAGCCTCAAGTACAACGGCTTCGCCGACCGCGTGCTCGGCCTCGACCTGGTGCCGCTGGGCGTCGCCGCGCAGGAGGCGGCCTGGTACCAGGCCCGCGCGGGCGCCCACGGCGTGCTGCTCGACCCGCGCAACAACTACACGAAGGCCGACTGGGAGCTGTGGACCGCGGCCTGGCTCACCGACCAGCCGAACATCCGGAACACCATGGTCGAGGGCGTCTACAGCTTCGCGAACAGCACCCCGCAGCGCGTGCCGTTCACCGACTGGTACGTCGTCGCCGACGCCACCCAGCGCGGCTTCCAGGCCCGTCCGGTCGCCGGCGGCTACCTGGCGCTGCTGACCCGGCCCGCCGGCTCGGCGACGGTCTGGCGCAAGCTCCAGAACCAGCGGTCGGGCAAGGTCCTCGCTGTGTCGAACATGTCACTGGCCGACACCGCCGAGGTCACCCAGTGGAGCGACAACGGCAGCGCCGACCACCTCTGGGCGGTGGTCGACAACGGCGACGGCACGGTCCGGATCGTCAACCGCAACAGCGGCAAGATCCTGGCCGTGCACGACCAGAGCCTCGACAACGGCGCGCACGTGCAGCAGTACCAGGACAACGGCACCCCGGACCACAACTGGCGGATCGTCGACGCCGGCGGCGGCTGGTCGAAGGTCGTCAACGTCCGCAGCGGCAAGGTCATGGCGGTCGACCAGCAGTCCACCGCCGACGGCGCGCAGGTGACGCAGTGGGACGACAACGGCTCCCCGGACCACCTGTGGCGGTTCGTCTGACGTCGTTTGCAAGACTGGCGGCGTGTGCGCCGACTTCAGCCGGATCCGCCGGTTCCTCGACGAGCGGGATCCGCCGACCCCGTGCCTCGTCGTCGACACCGACGTCGTCGCGGCCCGGGCGGCGGAGTTCCGCGCGGCGTTCCCCGGCGCGCTGATCCGCTACGCGGTCAAGGCCAACCCGGCCCCGCCGGTGCTCGACGCGCTGGTGGCGGCCGGGATCGGCTTCGACGTCGCCGGGCCCGCCGAGGTCGCGCGGTGCCTCGAGCGCGGCGCCGACCCAGCGGACCTCGCCTACGGCAACCCGATCAAGAAGGCCCGCGACATCGCCTTCGCCTACGAGCGCGGGGTCCGCGAGTTCACCTCGGACGCGCCGGCCGACGTCGACAACCTGGGCCGGCACGCGCCCGGCTCGGCCGTGTCGATCCGCGTGGTCCTCGACGCGCCCGACTCGGTGACGCCGTTCGGCCGCAAGTTCGGCTGCGACCCGGCCGAGGCCCTCGACCTGGTGCTGCGGGCGGCTGAGCTGGGCCTGCGGCCCGGCATCGCGTTCCACGTCGGCTCGCAGCAGCCCGACCCGCTCGCCTGGGAGATCGGCATCGCCACGGCGGCGAAGCTGGCCGCCGAGACCGCGGCCCAGGGCGTGCCGGTGACGCGGCTCAACCTGGGCGGCGGCTTCGCGACGGCCCACCGCACCGGCGTCCCGCCGCTGGCCACCTACGCGGCGACGATCGCGTCGGCGCTCGATGCGCACTTCCCCGAGGAGCGGCCCGAGCTGCTGCTCGAGCCGGGCCGGGTGCTCGTCGCCGACGCCGGTCTGCTGCGCACCGAGGTCGTGCTGGTCGCGGACCGGGGCGAGCGGCGCTGGGTGTACCTCGACATCGGCCGCTACAACGGCCTCGCCGAGGCCGAGAACGAGGCGATCGCCTACCGGTTCGAGCCGGTCGGGCGGCCCGCCGGGCCCACCGGGCCGGTGGTGCTCGCCGGGCCGACCTGTGACGGCGACGACGTGCTCTACCAGCGGACGCCCTACGAGCTGCCGCTGTCGCTGTGCGCGGGTGACCGCCTCGACCTGCCCGGGACCGGCGCCTACACGGCGTCGTACGCCTCGGTGGAGTTCAACGGGATCGAGCCGCTGCGCACCTACTGCCTGGGGAAGTGGGGAGATGCCTGAATTCGGCCGGTTCACCGGACGGCACGTCCTGGCCGAGCTGCACGGCGTCGACCCGGGCCTGCTCGACGACGCCCCGAAGCTGGGGGAGCTGCTCCGCGCCGCGGTGACGGAGGCGGGTGCGACGGTCGTCGACGTCGTCGCCAAGAGCTTCGCGCCGCAGGGCGCCACCGTGATCGCGCTGCTCGCCGAGTCGCACGCGTCCGTGCACACCTACCCCGAGCACGGGTCGCTGTTCGCCGACGTGTTCACCTGCGGCGAGCGCGCCGACCCCGAGCACGCCGTGCGGCTGCTGGCCAAGTCGCTCGACGCCGCTTCGGTCCACCTGTCCGTCCTCCGCCGGGGAGAAGCCTGATGCCCGCGATCCACGAACCACTCGGCCCCGGCCTGACCCGCGTCTGGGAGGTCGACGACGTCGTGTTCAGCGCGCGCACGGCCTACCAGGAGGTGCTGATCGGGCGCACCGCGCAGGGCGTCTCGCTGTTCTGCGACAACGAGCGCCAGAGCACCGAGGCCAGTCAGCTGCTGTACCACGAGGCGCTGATGGTCCCCGCGCTCCTGCTCGCCGACCAGGTGCGCCGGGTGCTCGTGATCGGTTCCAGCGAAGGCGTCGCCTGCGAACTGGCACTGGCCGCCGGCGCCGAGGTCGTCGACCACGTCGACATCGACGAGCAGGCCGTCCGCGCCTGCGCCGAGCACCTGCCCTACGGCTACACGACGGCCGACCTCGCCGAAGCCGAACGCGGGTCCGGCCCGGTCCGGCTGTCCTTCGCGGACGGCTGGGCCTTCCTGGCCGCCGCGGAGGAGCGCGGCGACACCTACGACGTGGTCGTGATCGACCTGCCGGACGAGAACACCGACCCGGACGCGCAGCACAACCGCTTGTACGGCACGGACTTCCTCGGCCGCTGCGCCCGGCTGCTGGCCTCCGGCGGCGTGGTGACCTGCCAGGCGGGCTGCCCGACGCTGTGGCGCAACGAGACGCTGCTGGCGTCGTGGCGACGGTTCCGCGAAGTGTTCGGCACCGTGCTGTACTTCGGCTCCGACGAGCACGAGTGGGCGTTCCTCTCCGGGCGCGCGGACCGCGTGGACGAGCCGGGCGCGCTGGTGGCGCGACGGTTCGGGGAGCGGGGGAGCAAGGCCGTGACGGTGGACGCGGAAGCGTTGCTCGCGGGCGCGACGCCCCCGTTCTCACTGCGGCGCGATGACGGCGCGGGCCAGTGATGGCCGGCGTTTCGCTGCGGGGCGATACCGGCCAGTGGTGAACCGCGCTTCGCTTCGGGCGTGAGATAGGTGCAGGGCGGTAATGACCTCCGTTCGGTGAAGCCGGTTCTGGCGAGCGCGAGCGGGCGTTGCCCAAGCGCGCGGACCGCGTCGACGAGCCGGGCGCGCTGGTGGCGCGACGGTTCGGGGAGCGGGGGAGCAAGGCCGTGACGGTGGACGCGGAAGCGTTGCTCGCGGGCGCGACGCCCCCGTTTTCGCTACGGCGCGATGACGGCCACTGACTGCTGGAGAAAGACCCGCCCACCGGCAGCACCGGCGGGCGGGCCGTTCACTCAGACGTGCGTGACCAGCAACGTCACTCCCGCTTCACCGCCGCAGTCGACGAACACCGGACCCACGCCGTTGCCGATTTGTTCGGACAGCGTGGCTTTCGCCTCGAATTCGTCCGGGCCGGACTTCAGGATCCGGATGTTCTCCAGGACCGGGTGCTCAGGGAAGCCGCCGAGCACGGACTTCAGGCCCGTGCCGCCGCCGCAGTTTCCGGTGATGGTCACTTCTTCGCCGCGCCTGGTCGTGGGGTTCGGGCTCACCTGAACGGTGGCGCGCGCCCCCTTCGGCGGCTTCTGGTGTGCTTCGGTCATGGTTTTCCCCTCCGTGGTCCCGGAATCGGCCGACGCCCCGCCGGCGATCCCGATGCTCGTGGCCGTGATCAGCCCGGCCGCGAGGGCCAGGCCGAGCACTGTCCGCTTCGGCTTCGTGGTGCCGCGCATGGTGATCTCCTCCCTTGACCCGGTGTCGCCGGATCTACCCGTAAGTCGCGAGGGGAGGAGCGGAGGTTCTCGAAGAGGTGTGGATCACTCGAAAGGGTGAACGCGAAAGGCCTGGCACTTTCGCGGGAAAGTGCCAGGCCGCAAGGAAATCCAGGTCAGTTGCCGACCGGTGGTCGTTCGGCTTTCGCGGTGGGCACGAGGGTGCATCGTCGCTCGAACCGTTCCATCAGCACGGTTGCGATCAACAGGGCGACTGGGGTGCTCACCGCGATCCACATGCCTGCTCAGTTACCCAGCCCCGGTTGATCTCAATCGCCCGCCGACAGACCGCCGATCAAAGAGAGCAACCGCGTGCGGAAGGCGTCGTCGTCCCCGAGGCCGCCGAGCAGGGCCGGGTCTTCGCGTTCGGCCCGCACCGCGCGTTCGTGGACCGTGCGGCCGCGCGCGGTCAGCCGCGTCAGGTGGCGGCGGGCGTCGGCCGGGTCCGGCGTGCGGGTGACGAAGCCGGCCTTGGCGAGCCGGTCGAGGGTGCGGCTCATCGTCTGGTCGGTCACCTGGCAGCGCTGGGCCAGCGCCCGCTGGGGGAGTGGCCCCTCGCGCAGGGTGTGCAACGCGATCAGCCCCGCGTGGGTGAGGCCCATGCCGGCCAGCACGGCGACCCAGCGCTGCTCGACCAGCCGCGCGGCCACGGCCAGCAGCCGGCCGGTCGGCCACGTGCTCAGGTCCGGTTCGGGGGCTGTGCTCACCGTCACTCCCGGTCGTCGTGCAGAATGTTCAGCCTGCTGAACAATTGGGCGTGTTCGCGCTCGAAGGGACTTTAGCGACCATGAACAAGACCGCCCCACGCCGTCTTCGCTGGCTGATCCCGGCCCTCCTGGTGATCGGCTGGCTCGCGATCGGCGGGTTCGGCGGGCCGTTCGCCGGGAAGCTCAGCGAAGTCGCGAAGAACGACAACGCCGCCTTCCTGCCCAGGTCGGCTGAAGCCACCGAGGTCTCCGACGAGCAGAAGGCGTTCACCCCGCGCCAGGTGCTGCCCGCCACCGTCGTCGCCGAGCGAACGAGCGGCCTGACCGGCGAAGACCGGCGGTTCCTCGCGGACAAGGCCCGGCAGCTGGGTACCGTGCCCGGCGTCGTCGGCCCGCTCGGCCAGCCGCAGCCCGCGCCGCGCGACAACCAGGCCGTGCAGCTGGCCGTGCCGATCCTCGCCGACGGCAACCCCGCCGACGTCGTCAAGGAGGTCCGCGCCCAGCTCGCCGGCGCGCCGGACGGCCTGACCGTGCTGGTCACCGGCCCGGCCGGGCAGATCGCCGACCTGGTCACGGCGTTCGGCGGCATCGACGGCATCCTGCTGCTCGTCGCCGGCGGTGTGGTCGCGCTGATCCTGATCGTCGTCTACCGCAGCCCGCTGCTGCCGTTCCTGGTGCTGCTCTCGGCGGTGTTCGCGCTCGGGCTCGCGAGCCTCGTCGTCTACCTGCTGGCGAAGAACGACATCCTCGCGCTCAACGGCCAGAGCCAGGGCATCCTCTCGATCCTCGTGTTCGGCGCGGCGACCGACTACGCCCTGCTGACGGTCGCGCGGTTCCGCGAGCAGCTGCGCGACACCCCGAGCCGGTTCGACGCGCTGCGGATCGCGTGGCGCGCCACGCTCGAACCGATCGCCGCGTCGGCGGGCACCGTCGTGCTCGGGGTGCTGTGCCTGCTGTTCAGCGACCTGAACTCCAACAAGGGCCTCGGCCCGGTCGCCGCGATCGGCATCGGCGCCGCGCTGCTGGCGTCGACGACGTTCCTGCCCGCCGTGCTCGCGCTGTGCGGCCGCGGCGCGTTCTGGCCGTTCAAGCCCGCGCTCGGCTCGCCGCACCCGGAGACCGCCGGGATCTGGGGCCGGGTGGCCGGCCTGGTCGGCAAGCGGCCGCGCACGGTCTGGGTGGTGACGGCGCTCGTGCTCGGCATCGGCGTCGCGTTCCTGCCGCAGCTCAAGGCGTCCGGCACCGCGCAGTCGGACGTCTTCCTCACCCAGGTCGAGTCCGGGACCGGCCAGGACATCCTCGGCCGGCACTTCCCGGGCGGCCTCGGCGCGCCCGCGATCACGATCGCCGACGCCGGCGCGCTGCCCGCCGTGCTCGCGGCGTCCGAAGTGGACGGTGTGGCCCAGTCGCTCCCGCTGCCCGGCCCCGACGGGCAGCCGAAGGTGGTCGGCGGCCGGGTGCAGATCCTGTCCGTGCTGAACGACGCGGCGGACTCCGAAGCCGCCGTCGCGACCGTCGGCCGGCTGCGCGACGCCGTGCACGCGGTGCCTGGCGCAGCGGCCAAGGTCGGTGGCCCGACGGCGATCCAGCTCGACACGCAGCAGACGTCCGTGCACGACCGGGAGCTGATCATCCCGATCGTGCTGCTGGTGATCTTCCTCGTGCTGGCCCTGCTGCTGCGGTCCCTGCTCGCGCCGCTGCTGCTGATCGCGACGGTGGTGCTGTCGTTCGCCGCGACGATGGGCGTGTCGGCGCTGGTGTTCAACCACATCTTCGGTTTCCCGGGCGCGGACCCGGTGGTGCCGTTGTTCGGGTTCGTGTTCCTGGTGGCGCTGGGGATCGACTACAACATCTTCCTGATGACGCGCGTCCGCGAGGAAGCACTGACCCGGGGCACCCGCGCCGGCACACTACGCGGCTTGTCGCTGACCGGCGGCGTGATCACGTCGGCCGGCGTCGTGCTGGCCGCGACGTTCTCCGCGCTGTCGGTGATCCCGATCCTGTTCCTGGCCCAGATCGCGTTCATCGTCGCGTTCGGCGTCCTGCTGGACACGTTCCTGGTGCGATCGCTGCTGGTCCCGGCGCTGACCGTGGACGTCGGCCGCCGCATCTGGTGGCCGTCGAAACTGGCCCGGGCGGACGACTAGGGGTCAGGAGTCGGCGCGAGCGCGGGCGATCGGGGCCTCGCCGGTCAGGTGGGCGAAGGTGCCGGTCAGCGCGAGCAGCCGGTCGAGGGCGGGCCGGCGGTTGTCCAGGTGCAGCCGGCAGCCCGCGTCGGTGACGACGGTGTGGACGCGCAGCAGCGCCGAGAGCCCGGAGGAGTCGCAGAAGCCGATGCCCTCGCAGTCGAGCCGCACGTCCCGGACGCCCGGCGCGGCCGCCAGCCGGTCGCCGATCAGCTTCGGCAGCAGCGCGGCCGTCGTGTACTCCAGGTCGCCGGTGACGACGACGCGGGCCGTGTCGGGCCGCGGCGAGGTCCAGGTGCAGGTCAGCGCGCTGCTCATGCGGACGGCCCCGATCCGGCGGCCCGGGCCGCCAAGTGCGTGTGCGCGGTGCCGAGCAGCTCGGTGGCCCGGGGGAAGTCGCGGAGCTGCGCCTCGAGCAGGTCGAGGGCGGGCACCAGCGAGACGGCCGGGACGCCGCGCGCGGTGAGGATGTCCGCCGTCCAGGTCAGGAACCCGGTGAGCAGCTCGCTGTCGCCGACGTAGAGGGCGGTCGCGAGGAAGTCGACGATGTGCGCGATGTCCTCGGCGGTGTGCTGGCGCTGCAGGTCCGTGTAGGACCGCATGGCCGGGATCCGCTCCTCCAGCCCGGCGAGCACGGCCTTCACCAGGTTGCCCGAGCTGCGCGTGACCAGGGTGTACTCCTGGTCGGCCAGGTGCGGCAGGTCGTCGAGCGGCTGGTGGCCGATCTGCGGCCGGGGGAGCGGCTCGGCCAGCTTGTCGGCGGCCGTGCGCGCGTCCGGGGCCCACGCTTCGGCGCCGAGCAGCCGCGCGTACCGGCCGTCCGGCCCGAACGCGGCGCCGCCGGCGATGACCGGGGTCGCCGCCGCCTGGCACGCCGTGATCGTCGCGTGCGCCGTCGGCAGCCGGGTGGCGATGGAGCTGGACAGGGCGACCGCGTCCGGCCCGGTGCGGTGCAGGTGGGCGACCAGGTGCGGCGCCGGGACCTGTGCGCCCAGGTAGTCGACGTGGAACCCGCGCAGCCGCAGGACCTCGGCGAGCAGCCGGGCGGGCATCGCGTGCCACTCGCCGTCCACGCAGGCGACGGTGACGCGGCCGAGGTGCGGCTCGGGGCGTTGCAGGACGTAGCCGAAGGTCGCGATGACGCGGTCGTTGATCGCCGTCGCCGCGTGCTCCTGGGCGACGGTCAGCCGGTTGGCCGCCCACTCCCGGCCGACCTTGCGCTGCACCGCGCCGATCACGTCGAGCAGCACGCTCTCCGGGTCCAGGCCCTGGCCCAGCGCCTGGACCACGACGTCGCCCGCGGTGTACTCGTCGCCGGTGGTGACGGCGGCCCAGAGCAGCTCGGCGTGCTCGGCGATCCCGGCCGGGCCGGTCCGGGTCGAGGCGCTCACGCGGTGTACCTCCCGCGGCCGTGCCCGCCGACCGCGGCGAGGTGCTGCCCGCGCGGGGCGGTGATCGCGAGGACCGCCATGTCGTCGTGGTTGCCGCGGCCGATCCACTGCGCCGCGAGCATGTGCACCCGCTCGACGACCGCGTCGGCCGGCATGTTCGCGCACTCGGTCAGCGCCTGCCGGAGCCGGTCCTCGCCGAACATCGCGTCCCCGAGCGGGCCGCCCTTGGCCTCGACGATGCCGTCGGTGAACATCAGGCAGGTCTCGCCGGGGTCGAGCGTGATGTCCGCGCTCGTCGACTCGATCTCGGGCAGGACGCCGATCAGGCTGCCGTGGGTGTCGGCCTCCTCGACCCGCCCGTCCGCCCGGACGATCAGGGGCGGCGGGTGGCCGGCGCAGGTGACGCGCAGCCGGACCGTGTTGCCTTCGCGCCGCGCGGACGCCAGCACCAGCGTGACGAAGCGGGCGTCGCGACGGTCGGCGAGCGTGGCGTTCAGCTGCCCGAGCAGCCGCTGGTGGTCGCCCGCCATCGGCAGCAGCGCCCGCAGCGTCGTGCGGATCTTGCCGGTCAGCACGGCGGCGTCGAGGCCCTTGCCGCAGACGTCGCCGAGCACGGCCAGCGACTCGTCGCCGTCGATCGCGGAGTGCACGTCGTAGAAGTCGCCGCCGATCCGCTCGCCGTCGAGCGCCGGGCGGTACCGGCCGGCGAACTCGACCCCGCCGGCCTGCTCGAGCGTCGGCGGGAGCAGCTCCCGCATCAGCGTGTCGGTGATGGACGCCTGCAGCGCGAACACCCGCGCCGCCGACATCGCCGCCCCCGCGCGCGCCGCGAAGAGGCGGGCGAAGAGCTCTTCCTGCTCGCTGAACGAGGCCCGGTCGCCGGTGCGCAGCAGGACCAGCGCGCCGGCGGGCACGCCGTGGCCGGGCAGCGGCGTCACGACGATCGAGCCGACCGGCCCGAAGCCGGCCGGCAGCAGCCAGCGGGGCGCGGCGTCCGGGTCGAGCCAGCGTGAGGGCACCGGCGGGAAGCCCTGGAGGGCCTCGCCGAGCCCGGGCAGCTCGTCCGGGTCGACCTCCAGCCGGCCACGCGACGGCTCGCCGCCCCGCACGCAGGTGACGGCGGGGAACGAGCCGGTCGTCGCGGGCGCCAGCACGAGCGCGGCGTCGGCCAGGTGCTCCGCGGCGAGCCGCGCGGCGACCTCCATGCAGCGTTCGAGGTTCAGCGAGCCCAGCAGCGCGGCGGAGGCCTCGCTGAGGAACGCCGTGCGCTCCTGCTCGTGGGCCAGCGCGTCCTGGGCGGTGCGGATGTCGGTCTCGTCGACCAGCCACCACGTCACGGCGTCGCCGTGCGGGACCGGGTGCGCGGCCAGGAACCGGGCACCGGCTTCGCCGCGGGTGATCTCACTCGTGCGCAGGTCGTGGGCCTCGGCCAGCCAGCCGGCGACCGTGCCGGCCAGGGGACGGCCGGGGGCGACGCCGGGGAAGAGCAGGCGAGCGGCCTCGTTCAGCGCCCGGACCACGCCGGCGCCGTCCGCGACGATGGCCGCGGCGGGCGCGGCGTCCCAGCCCCGGTCGCCGGTGAGCGGGGTGACGGGAGCCGTGTCGACGCGTTCAGCCATGGGTCCCCGGGTCCGTGGCCAGCTCGGCCCACAGGGTCTTGCCGGTGGGCCGGCCGAGCTGGCCCCACGCGGCCGCACAGCGTTCGACCAGCAGCAGCCCGCGGCCGCCCTGGTCGGACGGCGTCCGGCGCCGGGCCGTCTCGCCGCTGCCGTCGTCGACCTCGATGCGGACCTTGGCCGCGCTGGGCAGCAGGCGCACGTGGTAGGGCGCGTGGCCGTGGCGCAGGGCGTTGGAGGCCAGCTCGTCCACCACCATGACCGCGGTGGTGACCACGCTCGCCGGGAAGCCGCCGAGCACGGTCCGGACCCAGCTGCGGACCTTCGCCAGCTCGGAGAGGTCGGCCGTGATGCCGATTTCGTGCCTGTCGAAGCGCAGGTTCACGTCCGCCTCCTTCACCGTGCCGGGCCCCGAAGGGATGTCGTCCCCTTCTTCATGCCCCGAACCGGGCTCGCCCACACGGGCGCCGGACGTCGTCATGCGCCCTCACCCCAGGAAGCGCGCGCCGCGTCGACGGTCGGGTGCAGCGGCATGACCGCGGCGAGGCCCAGCAGCTCGACCGGCCGCACGACAGCGGGGACGGTGGTCGCGATGGCGAAGCGGCCGCCCGCGTCGTGCAGCCGGTTGCCCAGCCGCAGCAGCACCTGCAGGCAGCTGGAGTCGCAGTAGGTGACCTCGGTCATGTCCAGCACGATCCGGCCGGTGCCGGGGTCGGCGGGCAGGAGGTTCTCGAGTTTCACCGAGACGGCCAGGTCGAACTCACCACGCAGGACGTAGACGGTCGCGTCTCCGGCGTCGTGCTTGGCCAGCGACCAGCCCTCACCGGAGGAGCGCTGCCGAGGCCGCGTTGCGTCGGTGCTCATGGGTTGTCGCTCCTGGAGGGGACGGGCTTCGTCTGACAGCGGGCTGGCGGTTCAACCCGTTCACGCAAATCTACCAGCGGCGCCTGACACGGGCAGCGCAGTGGTTGTGCCGTCCTCAAAGGACTTCCTTGGCGCGGGCGGGCGCGGGTGCCGGTTCGACGGGGGTGATCGCAGGTGGGGGCACGATCGCGACGTTCACGGTCCGGGTCAGCCGTTCGTAGGGTGCGCGGTGCTCGTCGTCGAGCAGGACGGCCAGCGGTGTCCACACCAGCACGACGAAGGCCGACGCCGCCAGGGCGAGGGGCAGCAGCAGCTGTTCGGGGTGTTCGCCGAGGTCCCAGTGGTCCAGGTCCAGCAGCAGCCAGGTCAGCCAGAGCGGGGACAGCAGGACGCCGTTGCGGACCAGCAGCGAGATCGGTCCGGCCCGGCGGCCGCTGCGCCGCGCGACCTTCAGCAGCATCGCCCGCTTGCCCGGCGTCGACCCGGTGACCGCCGGCAGCACCACGAACCACACGAGCGCGAGGATGACGACCGGCGTGTCGCGGTGGCGCATGTCCTCGCCGAACAGGGTCAGCAGGCCGAACAGGAACCCGAGGAGCACGGCGAACCCGAGCAGGTCGGTGGCCAGCGCGAACAGCCGCCGGGTGAAGGTGACCTTCGTGGCGTAGCGGCGGCGGTCGTGGTCCGGCTCCAGCGCGGGCAGCACCCGGCCGAGCGGGCCGGCGATCAGCCAGCCGAGCGCGGCGCCGGCGGTGTTCAGGATGAGGTCGTCGACGCTGAACAGGCGGTACGGGCACGGGTAGACGAACCACAGGCCGGTGAGCTGCGTCAGCTCGAACAGGAGGGAGAGGCCGAACCCGGCCAGGATCGTCGGCACCGCGCGCATCCGCTGGGCGTAGCGCAGGAAGAGGCCGAACGGGACCAGCATCGCGACGTTGAGCGCGGTGGTCCAGACAGCGGGGTTGTGCAGGATCGCGCTCGGGCTCCAGTGGCCGCGGGCGCGTTGCGACACGACTTCGACGAAGTAGAACGGCCGCAACTGGGGCGAGCTGGCGTAGCTGCTGCCGGCGCAGAAGTTCGCGTTGTCGGGCAGCGGCAGGATCGTCTGCGTCGCGATCGCCAGGAGGTAGAAGACGAAGGTGTAGAACACGACCGTCGTCCACCCGCCCGCGCGGCCTCGGCGGCGGTAGCTGACGAACGCCGCCGGCAGCATGACGACCAGCGCGATGAGCGGGAACAGGTAGAGGGCGGTCCGGACGGGGACGAGGTAGGTGGCGACCACGGAGCCGGTGGTACCCAGCCGGGGCCCGGTCGAAGCGTGCTTCGCCCGGTCGGCTGGGCAGTCACCGGCGTCGCGTCACTGCGGCGGCGCGTCCTGCTGGCCGCCGCCCTGCTTGTGCAGGAAGTCCTTCACCTTGTCCGAGCCCTGGTCGATCTTGTCGGAGTGCTCGCCGAACCGGCCCTTGGCGGCTTCGGCGGCCTTGTCGACACCCTGGTCGGCCTTGTCGGGGTTGTTGCCCAGGGCCTCTTTCGCCTTGTCGAAAAGACTCATCGGTAGGGCTCCATTCGGAATAGCGGGGCTTCGGTCTTCCCGAGCAAAACACCCGGCCGACCGGGCCGCAACCGAACGGCCGCATTCCTTCCCCGGTAGGGGGTATCGCGGCTCTTTCGTGGGTGAAAGACGGAGTACGGGGGTTTGAGACCACGGGCATCGGGTAACGGCGATTTCCTTTCGGATCCGCCCGATCGCCGGGATCCGGAAAGGTGCCGCCGCACGAAATGGACGACCAGCACCCGGGTGGGCGGACGACGCCCCGACCCGGGTACCGGGGGCCGATCGTCCGGATCGTCCCGGAACGGGGGACCTCCGGCCGCCGGCGTCGCGGTGCGTGAACCGCGCGCCGTCGTTATCCGTATATGCGGTGAGGATCGCCGTCCCCGCCGCACGGGCCCGGCGATCGCCCCGTGAACTGTGATGTGAGGCCGCGCCATGATGGGAACCACCGGTCTGCCGCTGTCGCGGCGAGCCCGCCGCCGCACTCCGGACGGAGGGACGGCAGGGACGGCAGGGACGGTGCTGCCCGACTTCGGGCTGCCCCGGGCCGCCCGGCGGCACGCCGTCGCGGGCGTGGTGCTCACCGTCCTGGCCGCGCTGCTGGTGCTGTTCGCGCTGCTCGCGCCGGACGACCTCAACTCGTTCGCACCGGAAGCGCTGGTGCGGGTGCCGGTGGAAGGCCTGATCGTGGCCGCGTTCGTGCTGGTCCTGCCGCCGCGGGCGCGCCGGGTCGTGGCGGTGCTGGTCGGGCTGGTGCTGGGCCTGCTCGTCGTGATGAAGGCGCTCGACACCGGCTTCTACGCGACGCTCGAGAAGCCGTTCGACCCGGTTTACGACTGGAGCTTCTTCAACGCCGGTCTCGAGTTCCTCGCCGGGGAGATCGGTGACGCCGCCGCCTACGCCGTGCTGGCCGGCGCCGTGGTGCTCGCGATCGCCGTCGTCGTGTTCATGGTGCTCGCGATGCTGCGGCTCACCCGGATCGCGGCCGGCAGGCGGACCGGCGCAACACGCGTGGTGGCCGTGCTCGGCGTGATCTGGATCGTCTGCTCGGTGTTCGGCGTCGAGATCGCGCCGGGCCAGCCGGTCGCGGCCCAGAACGCCGCCGCCCTGGCCTACGACGACCTCCGCCAGGTCGGCACGGACCTGCGGGAACAGCAGCCGTTCAGCGAGCTGGCCGCCGACGACGCGTACCGGAACACCCCCGGTGACCAGCTGCTGGCCGGGCTGCGCGGCAAGAACGTGGTGCTCACGTTCGTGGAGAGCTACGGCCGCGTCGCGCTCGACGACCCGGAGTTCGCGCCGAAGATCGGCGCGACGCTCGACGCCGGCACGGCGCAGCTGCGGGCGGCCGGCATCGGCGCGAAAAGCGCGTTCCTGTCGTCCTCGACGTTCGGCGGCGGCAGCTGGCTCGCGCACTCGACCGTCGAGTCCGGCATGTGGATCGACAACCAGCAGCGTTACAACAACCTCCTCGACAGCGACCGGCTGACCCTCGGCGGCGCGTTCCAGAAGGCGGGCTGGAAGACCGTCTGGGACGTGCCCGCGCACACGAAGGACTGGCCGGAGGGCCAGCGGTTCTACCACCCGGACGCCTACTACGACTTCCGCAACATCGGCTACAAGGGGCCGGGGTTCGCCTACGCCACGATGCCGGACCAGTACACGTTCTCGATGCTGCAGCGCAACGAGCTGGCGAAGTCGGCCCAGAAGCCGGTGATGGCGGAGGTGGACCTCGTCTCCAGCCACGCGCCCTGGTCGCCGCGGCCCTGGCTGGTCGACTGGAACCAGGTCGGCGACGGCTCGGTCTTCGCGCCGCAGCCGGGCGCGGGGGAGGCGCCCGAGTCGGTCTGGAAGGACCCGGCGAAGATCCGCGACGCCTACCGCGACGCCACCGACTACTCGCTGAAGACGCTGATCTCGTTCGTGCAGCACTACGGCGACGACAACCTCGTGCTGGTGTTCCTCGGTGACCACCAGCCGCCCGTCGTCACCCCGCAGGGCGCGGTCCACGACGTGCCGATCACGATCGTGGCCAAGGACCCGAAGGTGCTGGACCGGATCTCCGGCTGGGGCTGGACCGACGGCCTGCACCCGGCCGCGCAGGCGCCGGTCTGGAAGATGGACTCCTTCCGCGACCGCTTCCTGACCGCGTTCGCCCACTGATCGGCCCCTGAAGGTCCACTGAGGACGCTCCCGTCGCACCGGGTTCCGGCCATCTCGGAGTGGCACGCGCGGACGGCGGGCGAGCTGAGCCGGGCGGCCCGCGTCGATCGGGGTCGCGGACAAGGCCGTCTCCGCGGCGAAGAGGGCGGGTCGGGACCGGTTTTGTCGCGGTGGTCGGAGAAACGCCCGCGGGCGTCACCCCTCCGCGAGCCGCCCGGGGGCCCGCGCTCGCCCGGATGGAGCAGTGTCGTGACTTTCCGCTGCGCGGAATTCACTTGCCCGATGAATTGCCGGTAATTCTCCCGCACTTCTACGCTTCGTCAGGTCGGGTTCTCCGCGCTGAGGAGTGGTCATGCGAAGGAAATTGGCGGTTCTCGCCGTCGCGCTTTTTTCCCTGTTCGGTCTGACGGTCGGTACCGCGGCCGCGGCCGGCAGCGATTTCGCGCCACCCGGTTGCTTCGGGGAGCGGTACGGCGTGCTTTTCGGCCAAGGCGTCTCGGTCACCTGCTTCCCCGGTGAGGGTTACGGTTACCGAGTGATCGCGCACTGCGCGAGCGGCAACGCCTTCTGGTACGTGGTCGGCGACTTCGTGCCGTACGGCTTCGGCCCGGCCGTCGCGGAATGCACCGGCGCGTTGCTGGTGCCGGCCAGGCTGGTCACCTATCAGGTCGACGAAATCTGATTCCGGCGCCTTTCCGTCCGGCCGCCCATTCGGGTGGCCGGGCGGAAGTGCGCGCTCAGGAAACGCGGCGGTCGTCCATCGCGTCGCGGTCCCAGTCGATTCCGAGACCGGCGGTTTCCGGTGGTACCGCACGGCCGTTTTCCACGGTCATTTCCGTGCGCGTGATCGCCCGCAGCTGCGGGATGTGCTCGACGTACCGGCCGTTCGGGACGGCCGCCACGAGACTCACGTGCAGTTCCATCAGGAAGTGCGGGCAGACGTCGACGTTGAAGGCCTCGGCCAGGTGGGCGACCTTGAGCCAGGGCGTGATGCCGCCGACCCGGGCGACGTCGGGCTGCACGATCGAGGCCGCGCCGCGGTGCAGGTAGTCGCGGAACTGCGCGATCGAGTACAGCGACTCTCCGACGGCGATCGGCACCGGCGTCGCGGCGGCGAGCCGGGCGTGCCCGGACACGTCGTCGGCCGGCAGCGGCTCTTCCAGCCAGCACAGGTCCAGTCCGGCGAACGCGGCCGCCCGCCGGATCGCCTCCGCGGCCGTCATCGACTGGTTGGCGTCCACCATCAGGTCGAACCGCGGGCCGACGGCCGCGCGGACCGCGGCGAGCCGCTCGACGTCTTCGGCGGCGGTGGGCTTGCCGATCTTGACCTTGACGCCACCCCAGCCGGCGGCCTCGGCGGCCTTCGCCCCCGCGACGAGCTCCTCGGTGCCGAGGTGCAGCCAGCCGCCTTCGGTGTCGTAGAGCGGAACCCGCGCGCCGAACCCGCCGGCGACGCGCCACAGCGGCTCGCCGGCCCGGCGGCACTTGAGGTCCCACAGTGCGGTGTCGACGGCGGCGAGCGCGAGCGAGGTGATCGCGCCGACGCTCGTCGCCCGGGTGGCGGCGAACAGGTCCCGCCAGATCGCCTCGACCAGCCGGGAGTCCTGCCCGACGAGCCGGGGGAGCAGGTGGTCCCGCAGCAGCGCGACGACGGAGCTGCCGCCGGTGCCGATCGTGTAGGAGTAGCCGAGCCCGCTCCCGCCGTCGTCGGTGCTCAGCTCGACGAAGACGGTCTCCTGGGACAGGAACGCCTGCACGGCGTCGGTGCGGGCCTGCTCGACCGCGACGTCGACGAGAAAAGCTCCGGCCCGTGTGACGACAGCCATCGATCCCCCTGACGCAGAATCCTATAGGAAATAGGATTCTGTCGCGGTAGTGGCCGGTCTGTCAACGAGCCGGGGGTAAGGGCCCGCAGGGGCGGCCGGGTTCCGGATTCGCGCCGGGTCGAGGGGACGGTCATGCACGTCTGGTGCCCTGCCGTCCCTGGTTCCTGGTCCCGGGCGCGAGGGCGTGTTGTACTTGGTTCAGACCTTTTACAACGTTGTAATGGAGGTTGGCGAGCGCGCGCCGCGAACGGCCGGGAGCCGGGTCGCGCTTCTTTGGTGCGTGCGAAACATGTTGTGGCGCAACATATCGAAGCGTTCAGTCTGTTGTGGACAGTCGTTCGCTCCCGCTAATTCCGGACAGAAAACCGGACAATTCTGGACCTGCCGCGGACCCGCCCGCACACTCGGCCCACAGTGTGTTTCTTTCCCCCGGCCTCGGAGGAGTTCCTCATGCGTCGAAGAATCGCCCTGGCTCTCGGCGGCGCCGCCGTCCTCACCGCCAGTCTCGCCAGCAGTGCCCTCGCCCCCGCCGTCGCGCAGGCCTCACCCGGCCTGATCGCCGCTATGCAACGGGATTTCGGGCTGACCACCGCCCAGGCCGAAACCCGGCTGGGACAGGAGATGACCGCCTCGCGGGTGCTGCCGGACGCGCAGCGTGCCGCCGGCAACGCGTTCGGCGGGGCCTGGTTCGACCCCGCGCTCGGCAAGCTCGTCGTCGGCGTGACCGACCCCGCCGCGGCCGCCGCCGTCCGCCGAGCCGGGGCCGAGCCGACGACCGCCGCCGTCAGCGCGGCGAAGCTGGACGCGGCGAAGGCCGCCATCGACTCGGCGGCCAAGGCGCACCCCGCCCCGGCCGGCGTCAGCGGCTGGCGCACCGACGCGCGCACCGGCAGCGTCGTGGTCACCCTCCGGCCCGGCGCGCAGGGCGCCGACGTCGACGCTTTCGTCGCGCAGGCCCGGAAAGCCGGCCCCGTCACCGTGACGTCGACGCCGAAGGCCGAGACGCTTTCGGCCGGCACCGTCGGCGGCGACCCGTACTACATCAACGGCAACACCCGCTGCTCGATCGGCTTCTCCGTGAACGGCGGGTTCGTCAGCGCCGGGCACTGCGGCGGCGCCGGCAGCTCGGTCGTCGGCTGGGACGGCTCGGCGATGGGCACGTTCGCCGGATCTTCGTTCCCCGGCAACGACTACTCCTTCATCCGCATCGGCAACGGCTGGTGGACCGCGCCGGTCGTGCTCGGCTGGGGCACAGTCAGTGACGCGATCGTGCGCGGCTCCTGGGTCGCGCCGGTCGGCACCTCGGTGTGCCGTTCGGGCTCGACGACGCACTGGCACTGCGGTGTCGTGGAAGGGCTGAACGAAACCGTCAACTACTCCCAGGGCGCCGTCTACCAGGTGACCCGCACCAACGTCTGCGCCGAACCCGGCGACTCGGGCGGCTCCTTCATCACCGGTGACCAGGCGCAGGGCGTCACCTCCGGTGGCTGGGGCAACTGCAGCTCCGGCGGCGAGACGTGGTTCCAGCCGGTGAACGAGATCCTGCAGACCTTCGGCGTCGGGCTCGTCACGGGCTGACGACCGGACGCGACGCCGGTCGCGGGCACCTAGGCTGGGCCGATGACCCCGCCACCGCTGCCCGCGATCGGCGTCGTGCGCACCGCCCGGACGGAGCTCGAGCACACCCCCGTCCAGGCGGCCGCGAACCGCGCCGAAGAAGGCACCATCGAACTCGACGACGGCTTCGCCGAAGGGCTGGCCGGGCTCGCCGGGTTCGACTACGCGTGGCTGCTGAGCTGGCTGGACCGGCCCGACCGGCCGGGTGGGCTCACGCAGGTGCCGTACCTGCTGCGCCGCGAAGGCCGCCGGATGGGCATCTTCGCTACCCGCGGCCCGCGCCGGCCGAACCCGATCGGGCTGAGCCTCATCCGGCTGCTCGACGTCTCCGGCACCACGATCCGGTTCGCCGGCGTCGACCTGCTGGACGGCACGCCGGTGCTCGACGTGAAGCCGTACGTCACCCGGTTCGACCGGCCGCCCGGCGACCCCGCCTGCGGGTGGTTCGACGCCGTGGACGTGCCCGAAGGCGTCACCCCGGCCCGGCTCGCGGAGGACCCCGGCTAGGTCTTCAGGAGGCTGGCCAGCCACGCGCCGAGCACCTGCTGGACGTCGGCGCGGGTGCGCGCGGGATCGTCCGCCGCGGCGATCATCCGGGCCGCCTCCATCACCGCGCTCAGCACCAGCTGCGCCAGCGCGGGCACCGGCAGCTCGACGATCAGGCCGTCCACTTTGGCCTGCTCCAGCACGCTGACGATCAGCCCGAGGCCGTACTCCGCCTCGATCTCGCGCCAGACCTCCCAGCCGAGCACGGCGGGCGCGTCGGTGAGGGAGATCCGGCGGACGTCCTCGCGCAGGCACGCGTCGAGGAACACGCCGAGGCCGAGCGTCATGCCGGTCAGCGGGTCCGCGGCCTGGGTGAACGCGGCCGCGACCTCTTCGGTCAGCTCGCGTTCCAGCTCCTCGACGACCGCCCGGAACAGGCCCTGCTTGTCGGCGTAGTGGTGGTACAGCGCGCCGCGGGTGACGCCCGCCGCGCGGGTGATCTCGTCCGCCGGCACGGCCTGGTAGCCGCGGGTGGCGAACAGCTCGCGCGCGGCGGCGACCAGGGCGGCCTTCGTGCCGGCGGAACGGTCCTGCTGGGTACGTCGCACCCGCCTAATCTGCCATGACGCCCGCGAACTCGACGACGTGGCGGGCCAGCACGGCGGGCTGGTCCTCGGAGACGAACGTGTAGGAGTCCGCGATCTCGACGAGCGTCGCGTCCGGCAGCAGCGCGGCGAGCCGGTGGGCGAGCGCGATCGGGAACAGCTTGTCCTCGCTCGCCCAGGCGAGCAGCACCGGCCGGTCGAAGGTCCGCAGCGCCGCCGCGGCGGCCAGCGTGTGCCGCGGGTGCACGTCCCGCAGCAGCTTGCGCAGGTCGCGCCGCACCCCGGCGGACTTGCGCAGGGGCGCGAGGTAGGCCTGCGCGATGGCGTCGGGCAGCGGCCGCTTGACCACCCAGCCGAACAGCATCGGCAGCGGGTAGAGCGCGCGGATGCGCAGGAGCTGGCCGAGCACGGCCATCGACCCCGGGATCCGCGCGATCACCGGCAGCGGCTTGAAGATCGGCGGGAAGAAGTACTCGAAGCAGTCGGACGGCGTGAGCACGACCCGCCCGACCCGCTCCGGACGCCGGCTGAGCAGGATCTGCGTCAGCGCGCCGCCGGTGTCGTTCGCGACCAGCGTGACGTCGCGCAGGTCCAGCGCGTCCAGGAAGTCCGCGAGCACGTCGGCGGCGCCCGCGGGGGAGAGGTCGGCGTCCGCCCCCATCGGGAGGTCGTGCGAGCCCAGCGGCAGATCCGGAGCTACACAACGGAATCCGGCCGCCACGACGTCCGGCACCACCTTCCGCCACAGCTCGGCGTTCGTCAGCACGCCGTGGACGAACACCACCGGCGCGCCGCTGCCCCGCTCGAAGTACCGCACCTCGCCGGCCGGCAACCGGACCCGGCGTTCCCGGCCCAGGGATTCGCTTCTCGTCATGCGGCTCATGGTTACATACATACGCCATGTATGTAAATGGATCGGCTCAGTACATCGTGACCGAGCGTGAGACTGGGTGATCGTCAAGGATTCACGGGCTACGTGCCGGCCGAGGCGGATTCCGGCGCCGGGTCGCCGGGGTGTTGGCCGATGTTTGGCCACCCGGTGTCTCCTGCGGGCCCGTTCGCCGAGCACTCCGGAGGCCTCGATGAGCCCGTTCCGCCCGTCCGCCGGTTTCGACCGCCGCACCCTGCTCAAGGCCGCGGCCGGGACCGGGGTCGCCCTGGCCGGCGGCCTCGCCGCGATGACGGCGTTCCCCGGGGTCGCGGCGGCCTACACGTGGCCGTCGTCGCTGCGGTCCGGCTCGACCGGTGCCGCGGTGACGGAGCTGCAGATCCGCGTCGCGGGCTGGGCCGCCGACGGCCCGAAGCAGACCTACGTCGCCGTCGACGGCGACTTCGGTCCCGGCACCGAGGCGGCGCTGAAGCGGTTCCAGGCCGCGAACCACTTGACGGCCGACGGCGCTGCCGACGCGGACGACTTCGCGGCCCTCAACGCACTGGAATCCGCCGACGGCTCGACCGCGCACTTCGAATTCAGCGAGTTCACGTCCAACGACGGTACGGGTTTCGGGGGCGGCAAGGTCGGCTCGGCGACGGTCAAGGAGAACGTCCGGCGGCTGATGTACAAGCTCGAAGCCCTGCGGACGAAGGCGGGCAACCGGGCGATCACGATCTCGTCGGGCTTCCGCAGTGTCGCGCACAACCAGGCCATCGGCGGCGCGTCGAACAGCATGCACGTGTACGGCACGGCGGCCGACTGCTACGTCAGCGGCCTGAGCACGCGCCAGGTCTACGTCCTCGCCGAGGCCTGCGGGTTCTCCGGGCTGGAGCGCTACACGCTCTCGGACGCCCACCAGCACGTCGACAGCCGTGTCGAGTACGCCTACGGCTCGCAGAGCTGGTGGTGGGAGAGCGGCACGGTCAGCTGAGCTTGAGGGTGATCGAGTGTGAGGGTGATGCCCCCGGGCGAGGCTTCGGGGAAAGGTCGGATCCAGGGGCATCACCGCCCGCGGGACAGCTGACACGATGTCCCGCGGTGCAACCACCCTACGAACTCCCGGGCCGTCCGACCAGGGCCTCGATACGGTGTCGAAGGTTTGTCGCCCGGTCGGTCGCAGGACCCACGGAGAGTGGGTCTTCCGGGGTGATCGAGGGCTGCTTGTGCTCGCTTGACCGTTTGCTCGTTCGCGCCTAGCCTCAAGTTGAAACTTCAACCTATTCGCGCGCGCAGCAGCACGGGCCAGGAGAGCCGATGTCGATCTTTCGCCTGAACCACGCCGTGCTGTACGTCCGGAACGTGGCCGAGAGCGTCGCGTTCTACCGGGACCTGCTGGGCTTCGACTACATCGAGGGCGGCGACGCGCACCGCGGCGCGGCCTTCCTGCGGGCGCCCGGCTCGACCAACGACCACGACCTCGGCCTGTTCGAGCTCGGCGCGCACGCCGAGGACTCGGGCGCCGGGAAGACGTCGGTCGGTCTCTACCACCTCGCGTGGGAGGTCGACACCCTCGGCGACCTGGACCGCCTCGCCGGCCGCCTCGAAGCGGCCGGCGCGCTCGTCGGCTCGTCCGACCACGGCACCACGAAGTCGTTGTACGCCAAGGATCCCAGCGGGATCGAGTTCGAGGTCGTCTGGATCATCCCGCGCGAGCTGCTGACCGACGCCGACCGTGACCCGAGCAAGGCCACGGGCCGGCTGGACCTCGCGCGCGAGCTGGCGAAGTACGGCGCCGACGCCCGTAGCGGCGTCGGCATCTCGCGCCCCTAGGACGCCAGCTCGGTCGCCCGGAGGTGATCCGGCGCCGAAACCGCTTGCCGGGCAAGGAGGTTGCTCAGCGCGAAGCGGCCGGGGCCGATGAACGCGACGGCCAGCAGTGTCCAGCAGAACAGGGCCGCGTCCTCGCCGCCGTTCTGGATCGGGAGCAGCGCGACCGGCAGGTGCACGGTGAAGTAGGCGAACGCCATCGAGCCGGAGCCGAGCACAGCGGCGACCCGGGTGCCGATCCCGACGCAGACCAGTGCGCCGCAGCCGAGCTGGATGATCGCGGCCCACCACTGCGGCCAGACGCCGACGGCGACGGCGGACTTCGCGCCGAAGAGGCCGAACAGCGCCTTGACGCCGTGGCAGGCGAAGAGGAAGCCGATGACGATGCGGAAGAGCCCGATGACGTGTTCGCGGGCCGGGGCCAGGCGGTGCATGGTTCCTCCGGGAGGCGGGGTGCGGGCGGCATCCGGCCGGCCGGCGCGCGGGGCCCGGCCATTGCGGATTCGGTAGCACCAGATATACCGGCCTGCCGGGATGCGGCACACCGCCGAAAGTCGCATGCGGAAATCTTCCAGGGAAAACACCGAACCTGGTTCGGTTGAGTCCGCGTTACCGCAGGTCGCTTTGTCAGGCAAGAGAAAGCCCGGAATTCTGGGGTATTTCTCCCGTCTGGTCCAGACCAGTTAGCGCACTGGTCCGCGCTGGGTTTCGAGAATGTTTCCGGTTCTTTTCGGAAACGGCGCGGACTGGGCCTGCCGGATCAACGCGGCGACCCGTTCGGCGTCCGGGATCGCCCACAGCTCCGGCACGAACGGTGCCCAGGCGCCCTCGTGGTTCTGATTGGCCACGCGCCAGCGGGCCGCGAAGCTCGTCCCGAAGGTGACCGTGTCGGCGCCGGTCTTCACCTGAGCCGGGCCCAGCCGGTTCAGCCACGCCCAGCGGAACTCCGCGCCGGTCGGCCACTGCGCCACGAAAACGACGCGCCGGTCGGTGACGAAGTAGGTCTCGACGTCGAGGCGGGCCCGGCGGTTGGCCAGCCGCCGGGACCAGAAGATGCCGAACCCGAACAGGAGGGTGGTGAACAGTCCGAGGTACTGCGCGTTCCGCCGGTCGACGACGATGGCGGTGGCGACGGCCGCGACCAGCAGCAAGGCGCCGAACAACAGCACGTGGTGCTCGCGAAGCCAACGTCGGCGTCGCGTCGGTGCTCCCGACCAGAGCACTCGCTCGCCGTCCTGCAGTGGGTACGGTGACATGGCGTCCTCCCCAGGCGTCGAGCACTACACGCCCGAAGGCCGCGTCCGGTTGCACTGCCGCGCGATGGGCCCTTTGCGCGGTCCCGGCCGAGGACTAGCGTGGTGGCCATGAATCCGAGGGCGCGGTCGCGCCGTCCGGCCGGTGCCCGTGCCTGAGGGCATCGGGCTCGAGCTGCGGAACCGGGAGGCGAGCGCCCTGGTCCGCGTGACCGGGCGGCTCGACATCACCGGTTACCCCTTCCTGCGCGACGGTCTCCTCAAGATCGCCGCGGACAGCCCGCCGGGGGTGATCGCCGACATCGACGGGCTCGTTCTCGAGCGGCACTCGCCCAGTCTGTTCCCGTTCGTCGCCACCCGGCTCGAGCGCTGGCCGGGCATCCCGTTCTCGCTGGTGACGCAGCAGTCCACGCACATCGAAGCGTTCGACGCGTTCGGTCTGGACCGGTTCGTGCCGGTGCACGCCGACGTCGAAGCCGCCGAGAAAGCGCTGCCCCACCCGATCCGCCGCCGTGCCGAGCGGACGCTCGCGCGCGGGGACGACGGCATCGCCCAGGCTCGCGCGTTCGTCCGCGCGCGGACCGGTGAATGGGGGGTGCCCGCCCTGGAGTACGACGGCACGCTCATCGCGGCGGAGCTGGCCGACAACGCGTCCCGGCACACGACGTCGCTCCCGCGGCTGCGGCTGGAGCTGCGGCGGGAGCTGCTGACGATCGCCGTGAGCGACGACGATCCGCGGCCCGCGGTGTTGCTGGAGCGGCCCGACCTGCTCGAGCCCGGCCTGGGTCTGCGGATCGTGGCGCAGACCGCCCGGGCCTGGGGGAGCAGCAAGCGCTGGACGGGTGGCAAGGTGGTCTGGGCCGTCCTGGCCACGCCCGAACGCCGCCGGCCGCGGACCCTCGGCCCCTGATTTCTCGTGTCACTGCCTCCAGGGTTGTGACCGGCGCCATACGAACATGTTCGTTTCGAACGTGCTCGTAACGAACATGTTCGCTACAGTGGACGCATGGACCGGAACAGCACCCCCAGCCGCCGTGAACGCCCGGCGAAGCCGGCGCTGACCCGCGCGGGCATCGTGGCGACGGCCGTCGACGTCATGCGCGCCGAAGGCGTCGAGCGCGTCACCATGCGCCGGCTGGCCAAGGAGCTCGACACCGGCCCCGCTTCGCTCTACGTGTACGTCAAGGACACCGAGGAACTGCACGCCGCGATGCTCGACGAGCTGCTCGCCGAGGTCGACCTCGGCGACGGCGGCGCGGGGGAGTGGCGCGACCGGCTCTGGGCGGTGCTGGGCTCCTACCGCTCGGTGCTGTTCGCCCAGCCGAGCCTGGCCCGGGTCGCGCTGGTGACCCGGCTGAGCGGGCCGCACTACCTGGCCGTCGTCGAAGCGGTGCTCGCGCTGCTCGACGAGGGCGGGATGCCGCCGGGCCAGGCCGCGTGGGCCGTCGACGTCCTGCTGCTGATCGCCACCGCGACCGCCGTCGAAACCGGCGGCCGCCAGGAGAAGCCCGGCGCCGAGCGCGAGCACGACGTGCTGGTGGAGTCGCTCGCCGGTCTCTCCGCCGAAACCCACCCGTACATCGCCGCGCTGGGGCCGGACCTCGTGTCCGGCCCGGGCCCGTCCCGCGTGCGGTGGGCGTTCGACGTCCTGCTGAACGGCGCGCTGAGCACCGCGCGCCCCCCGATCGAGGAGCACCGATGACCACTACCCCCGTCACGATCGTCGGCGGCGGCCTGGGCGGCCTCACGCTGGCCCGCGTCCTGCACACCCGCGGGATCGCCGCGACCGTCTACGAACTCGACGCGTCCCCGGCCGCCCGCGACCAGGGCGGCACCCTGGACCTGCACGAGGAGTCCGGTCAGCACGCGCTGGCCGAAGCCGGCCTGACCGGCGAATTCCGCGCGATCGCCCGTGAAGAGGGCGAGGCGCTGCGCATCCTGGACCAGCACGGCGTCGTCCGGTTCGAAGAGACCGCCGACGCGAGCGGCGGCACCCGGCCCGAGGTCGACCGCGGCGCGCTCAAGCGGATCCTCGTCGGCTCCCTGCCGGACGGCGTCGTCCGCTGGGGGACGAAGGTGACCGCGGTGGCGCCCGGCCGGATCACCCTGGACACCGGTGAAGTCGTCGAGTCCGGCCTGGTCGTGGGCGCGGACGGCGCCTGGTCGAAGGTCCGGCCGCTGTTGTCGGATGCCGTCCCGGTCTACTCGGGACTGTCGTTCGTGGAGGCTCATCTGTCCGATGTGGACACCACGCACCCGGCGGTGGCCGCGCTGGTCGGCACCGGCTCGATGTTCGCGCTGGCCGACGGGAAAGGCCTGATCGCCCAGCGCAACGGCGGCGGCCGGGTCCGGGTCTACGCCGCGGTGCAGGCACCGGCCGAGACGGTGACCGGTCTTGTCGACCCGGCCGACCCGGCCGGGACCCGCGCGCGGCTGCTCGACGTGTTCGCCGGCTTCGACGCCGGGCTGCGCGCGCTCATCGCCGAGAGCGACGACACCCTGATCGCGCGGCCGATCCACGCCCTGCCGGTCGGGCACCGGTGGGCGCGGGTCCCCGGCGTGACGCTGCTCGGCGACGCCGCGCACGTGATGTCGCCCTTCGCCGGCGAGGGCGCCAACCTCGCGATGCTCGACGCCGCCGAGCTGGCCGTCGCGCTGGCGGAGCACGACGACGTCGAAAGCGCTCTCTCGGCCTACGAAACCGCGTTGTTCCCGCGAGCGGAAGAAGCCGCGCGCGGGTCGGCGGACAACCTCGTCGAGAGCTTCCGGCCGGACGCGCCCGCCGCGATGGTCGACCTGATGCTCTCGCACTGAAACCCTTACCCGAAAGGCACTGCCATGACCGAGAAGATCCTCCGGCCCGACCCGGAACTGGAACTGCACCTCACCGACACCGGCGGCGCGGGCCGGCCCGTGCTCGCCCTGCACGGCGGCGCCGGACCCCGGGGCGTCGCGCCGGTCGTCGAGCACTTCGCGCCGGAGAACCGCGTGCTCGCGCCGACCCACCCGGGCTGGGGCGGCACGCCGCGCCCGGAGTGGTTCACCGGCGTCGACAGCCTCGCCGTCACCTACCTCGACCTGCTGGAGGACGAAGACCTCACCGGCGTCGTCGTCGTGGCCAGCTCGTTCGGCGGGTGGGTCGCGGCCGAGATGGCCGTGCGCGACCGCGGCCACCGGATCGGCGCGCTGGTCGTGCTCGACGGCATCGGCCCGCAGATCGCGGGGCTGCCGGTGTCGCTGCCGCAGCCGCCGCCCGGCGCGCCCACGCCCGGGCCCGGGCGTGGGCCCGCGCCCGCCGACCTGGCGGCGATGCAGGTCTACACCGGCACGACGATGGGCGACCCGAAGCTGCTGCGCCGGCTGGCCCGGGTCCGGATCCCGGCCCTGCTGATCTGGGGCGAGGACGACACGGTCGTCACGCCGGCGTTCGGCGCGGCCTACGCGGCGGGGTTCGCGGACGCCCGGTTCGAGGTCGTCGCCGGCGCGGGACACATGCCCGCGGTGCAGAACCCGGCCGCGACGTTCGAACTCATCGACGAGTTCCTGGTGAAAGCATGATCGTTTCCCTCTAGAGTGGCTCCATGGTGGACGAAGAAGTCGTCTCGGAGCGGATCCGGCAGGTCGCCGCCTCGCTGGCCGACCGGGCCGGTGATCTCACCGGTGAGCTGGTGCAGCTCTACGCCGCCGAACTGCCGCAGCTGGTCCACGACGACGAGCGCATGGTCAGCCTGCTGACCGCGAGCGTCTACCAGAACATCGAGACCGGCCTGCAGATCCTCCAGCACAGCATCGACCCGGCCCACGTCGAGGCGCCGGCCGCCGCGCTGGAGTACGCGCGGCGGCTGGCCCAGCGCGGCACCCCGGTGTTCGACCTGATCCGGGCCTACGACGTCGGGCAGGCCGCGATGCTCGACTTCGGGTTCCAGGAGTGCACCCGCCAGGTCGGCGACGCCGAGCTGCTGGGGGAGATGATGCGGCGGCTGCTGAAGGTCGTGTTCGGGTTCGTCACCCGGGTGACCCGGCAGCTGATCGCCGTCTACCAGGACGAACGCGACCGCTGGCTGCTCAACCGGAGCGCCGCGCGGGCGGCCAAGGTGCAGGACCTGCTGGCGGAGAACCGCGGCCCGCTCGACGCCGCGTCCGTCGACGCGGCCGAGGCCGTGATCGGCTACCGGCTGCGCGGCACGCACGCCGGGATGATCCTCTGGCACACGGCCGAGGCCTCCGTGGGCGACGTGCTGTCGGTGCTGGAGTCGGTCGCGGCCGCGGTGCTCGGCCGCGTCCAGGACCACGGCCGGCCGCTGTTCGTGCCGCGTGACGAGGCCAGCGCGTGGGTGTGGCTGCCGCTCGGCCCGGACGTCACGATCGGCCGCGCCCTGCTCGACGACGTCCTCGCGACGGCCGGACCCGGCGTCCGGGTGTCCGTCGGCGACCCCGCGACCGGCGTCGACGGTTTCCGCGACACCCACCACCAGGCCCTGCGGGTGCACGCGCTGGCCCTCGCGGCCGGCGAGCACTGCGACCGCGTCCTGACCTTCCGCGAGGTCGGCACGATGGCCCTGATGACGTCCGACCTCAACGCGGCCCGGCTGTGGGTCACGAGCACCCTCGGGCCGCTGGCCGCCGACGAGGAGAACTGCGGGCGCCTGCGCGAGACCCTGCACGTCTTCCTCGCCTCCGGCGGCAGCTACACCGCTGCGGCGGCCGAGCTGACGATGCACAAGAACTCCGTGCAGTACCGCGTCCGCAAGGCCCAGGAGCTGCTGCCGCGCGAGCTCGGGACGAACCGGCTGGACGTCGAGCTCGCGCTGAGCCTCTGCCACCGGCTCGGCCGGGCGGTCCTCTGAGCTTTGGTGTCGTGGACCACACCCGGCGAAGATCGTTGGGTCCCCGACACGAAGTCTTCCTGCGGTTTCGGGCCTACCTTTCGATCATGGGTGAAAACGGTGGGATGCTCGCACTGGTGCGGCTACGCCGAGGCGTCGTCGGCGAGAGCAGACGCGTCTGTCACCTGATCCCCGTCCCCGAAGCCGGCGCGGTCCCCGAGTACCTGACGGCCCTGTGCGGCGAGTCGATCTTCCCCGGCGAGGCCGAGGTGCTGGACGGCCTGCGCGGGATGCCGTGCCACGCGTGCCTGATGGCGAACACGCCCGCGGGCGGCGGGCTCCTGGCGAACGCGGGTTAGCGCGTTCTGGATCGATTTCGTGAAATTGCCACTCCGCGCCGTGCGGGAACTCGTTTTCCGCGACCGGAGTCGGTGAATATCCGACCACGTGAATGACTTTCCGGCATTGTTGCAGTGAGTAGTCGATCAGATGTCCACTGTGGTCGGCAGCGCGACATAAGCCGACGTTCCGGACGCGCCGCGCTGACGATCACGTGGGAAAACCCCATGTCGGAACCCGGATCGATAGTCCATTCGGACCAACTCTGCGGATTACGTATCCCCAGGCGACGTCCTGAGCTTTAACCTTGCGTGATTCTTCGCCATGAATCGCACTGGGGAGTGAGATGAAGTCGACGTCACCGCTGTGGTTGCCGCGCGCCCATTCACGGCCGGAACGAGCCCACCTACAGCGATGACGCAAGCCGGCTGCATCAGACGCTTCGAAGGAGTCGTCCGGCGCTCGCCCGATCGGATCGCCGTCGTCGAGCACGACGCGGTGGTGAGCTACGCCCGGCTGGCCGGGCTCGCCGGCGGCCACGCCGCGCGGCTGCTCGACGCGGGCGTCCGGCCGGGTGAGAGGGTCGGGCTCGTCACCGGGCACGGCACCCGGGCGATCGCCGCGATCCTGGGCACGCTCGCCGCCGGGTGCGCGTACGTCCCGCTGGACCCGACGTTCCCGCGCGAGCGGCTCGCGCACCAGGTCGACGCCGCGCGCGTGTCGGCCGTGCTGGCCGACGCCGAGCACGTCGACCTCGCGGAAGCCTTGTGCCACAACGGGTCCGCCCGGGTCGTCCCGGTCGGGTCGGAGACCGCGCCGCTGCCGGTCCCCGATCCGGACCCGGGCAGCCCGGCCTACGTGCTGTTCACGTCGGGCTCCACCGGCACGCCCAAGGCGTTCGCGCAGACCCACCGCAACCTGCTGCACGTGGTGGACAACCAGATCGCGAGCCTCGGGATCACCGCGGCGGACCGGCTGAGCCTGCTGGCCTCCTTCGGCTTCGACGCCGCGATCCCGGACCTGTACCCGGCGCTGCTCACCGGCGCCGCCGTGGTGCCGGTCGACCTGCGCGTCCACGGCGTCGCGCACGCGGCGCGAGAGCTGGCGCGGCACGAGGCGACCGTCTACCACTCGACGCCGACGGTCTACCGCTACCTGCTGGACAGCTTCGACGGCGACCTGCCGTCGGTGCGGACCGTGCTCCTGGGCGGCGAACCGGCGACCTACGCCGACGTCCGCCGCGGCCGGTTCGCGCCGGACACCGTGTTCGTCAACGGCTACGGCGCGACCGAGGTGACGTTCGCCGCGCACCACCGGCTGACCAGCGCCGACGTCGACCCCGGCGCCACCGGCCCGCTGCCGATCGGCACCGCGCTCCCGGGTTACGAGCTGACCGTGCTGGACGGCGGTGAGCTGCAGGTCCGGAGCGAGTTCCTGGCCGCGGGCTACCTCGACCGGCCGAGCCCGGCCTTCGGCACCACCGAGGAGGGGCTCCGCACCTACCGCACCGGCGACCTCGGCGAAGTGCTGCCGGACGGCACCCTCGTCTGCCTCGGCCGGCTGGACCGCCAGGTCAAGGTGCGCGGGTTCCGCGTCGAGCTGACCGAGATCGAGGCGAAGCTCGCGGAGCACGCCGAGGTGGCGGAGGCGCGAGCCATCGTCCGGGACGGTGAGCTGCTGGCCTACGTGGTCCCGGCTCTCGACCCCGGGCCGGACCCGGCCGCGCTGCGGGCCGCCTTGGCCGAAGCCCTGCCCGACTACGCGGTGCCGTCGGCGGTGCTCGTCGTGGCGGCGTTCCCGCTGACCGTCACCGGCAAGCTCGACGAGGCAGCGCTTCCGGGCCCGCGTCCCGCCGCACCGGCTGAAGTCCCGCCGATGAGCGAGGCCGAACAGCGGGTTCACGCGATCTGGCGCGACGTCCTGGGCCACGCGAGCTTCGGCGTCACCGACGCCTTCTTCGACGTCGGTGGGCATTCCCTGCTGCTGGGGCGGGTCCAGCAGCGGCTCGCCGCTGAGTTCGACACCGACGTTCCGCTGCTCGGCCTGCTGGAACACCCCACCGTCGCGGCCCAGGCGGCGTACCTCGGCGAGTCCGTTTCGGACCGTCCGCGGGCCGTCGAGCCGCTGCCGGACGAGGGTGGCAGTGACCTGATCGCCGTCGTCGGGCTCGCCTGCCGCTTCCCGGGCGCGCCCGACGCGCCGGCGTTCTGGTGGAACCTGTGCGCCGGCGTCGACTCGATCCACGACCACACCGACGACGAGCTGGCCGCGCTCGGCATCGGCCCCGGCCTGCGCGGCGACCCGGCGCACGTCCGCGCCGGCGGGCGCCTCGACGGCGTCGAGGACTTCGACGCGGAGTTCTTCGGCTTCACCGCCGACGAGGCCGCCCGCACCGACCCGCAGCACCGGCTCTTCCTGGAGACGGCGTGGCGGGCCCTGGAGGACGCGGGCCGCGACCCGGCGCGGGAAACCGGCCCGGTCGGCGTCTTCACCTCCGCCGGGGTGAACCGCTACTTCCTGTTCCACCTGTTCGGGAACCCGGCCGTGACCGGCGACGTCGACCCCGACGACTGGGAGGGCCGGCTGCTCGGCCGCCAGCTCACCGACCACCTGCCCGGCCAGGTCGCCTACCGGCTCGGCCTGACCGGACCCGCGATCGCCGTCCAGAGCGCCTGCTCCAGCTCCCTCGCCGCGGTCGGGCTCGCGGCGCAGAGCCTCGCCGAATACCGCTGCGACCTGGCACTCGCCGGCGGTGTGAGCGTCACGTGGCCGCGCTACCGCAGCGGCGGTCTCGCCTCACCGGACGGCCGCTGCCGCGCGTTCGACGTCGCGGCCGAGGGCGCCGGGTTCGGCTCCGGCGCCGGGGTCGTCGTGCTGCGGCGGCTGGCCGACGCGCTCGCCGACCACGACCACATCCACGCCGTGCTGCCCGGCTGGGCGATGACCAACGACGGCCCCGACCGCGCCGGCTACGCCGTGCCGGGGCCGGCCGGACAGGCCGCCGCCGTCGCCGAGGCGCTGGCCGTCGCCGAGGTTCACCCGGCCGAGGTGCGGCTGGTCGAGGCGCACGGCAGCGGCACGCCCCTGGGTGACGCGATCGAGGTGGCGGCGCTCAACCGGGTGTACGGCGACCTGCCGCCGGGGACCTGCGCGCTCGGTTCGGTCAAGACGAACATCGGGCACCTCGACGCCGCCGCCGGGGTGGCCGGGCTGATCAAGACCGTGCTTTCCGTGCGCCACGGCGTCATCCCGCCCAACCTGCACTTCACCGCGCCGCACCCGGAGGCCGACCTGGCCGGTGGCCCCTGGTACGTCCCGGTGAAGGCCGCCGACTGGCCGGACCCGGACCGCCGGGTGGCCGGGGTCAGCTCGTTCGGCATGGGCGGCACCAACGTCCACGTCGTCGTCGAAGAGGCGCCGGCCGCCGGGCCGCGGGTCACCGCCGACGGTCCGTACGTGCTGCCGGTCTCCGCGCGGGACGCGAAAGCCTTGCACGAAGCGCTTTCCCGGCTGCGTGACCGGCTCGCCGACGACCCGCCACCGCTGGCCGACGTCGCCTACACCCTCGCCGTCGGACGCCGGGAGTTCGCGGCCCGCGCCGCCGTGGTCGCCACGACCACTGTGGAGGCCGTCGAAGCCCTCGACGTCCTGCTCGCCGACGGCGCCGACGTGGCCGGGCCACCCGGCGCGGCCCACGAACTGGCCGCCCGCTGGGTCAGCGGCGGCGACGTCGACTGGGCCGCCCGGCACGACGGCGCGGATCCGGGCCGGGTGCCGTTGCCCGGGTATCCCTTCCAGCGCAGCAGGTTCTGGATCGACCCGCCGGTCACGGGTGACCACCCGTGACCCGCACCAGCCCGGCCGCCACCGCGGCCCCGGGCAGCAAACCGAACTGGGGAGTTCACCGTGACCGACACGCTGCCCGTCGCGGGCACGCACGGCCCGCCACTGTCCTATCCGGACACCACTGTCGCCGGACTGGTCCTGGAGCAAGCACGGCGGACGCCGGACGCGCTCGCCGTGCGGCAAGGCGCCGAGCGGCTCACCTACGCTGAGCTGGTCGCCGCCGCCTGGGGCGTCGCGGCGCTGCTGCGCGAACGCGGCGCGGGCGTCGAAACCCGGGTCGGCGTGTGCGCCCACCGGCGTCCCGCGCTCGTGGCGACGGTCCTCGGCGTCCTGCTGTCGGGTGGCTGTTACGTGCCGCTGGAGCCGGGCGGGCCGCGAGCGCGGCTGACCGGGATCGCCGCCGACGCCGGCGTCACGCTCGTCATCGGCGACGCCGCCGTCGCGGAATTCGGCACGGTGGCAGGGATCGACGCCCTCGACGTCCCGCCGCCCGCCGATCCCGGCGGCTGCCCGGCCACCCCGGACAGCACCGCGCACGTGCTCTACACGTCCGGCTCGACCGGCCGGCCGAAAGGCGTGCTCACCAGCCACCGCAACGTCGTCGCGTTCGTCACCGGCTTCGCCGCCCGCCTCGGCGTCGGCCCGGGCACCCGCGCGCTCGGCATCTCCTCGCCCGGCTTCGACGCGTTCACCATGGACGTCTTCGTGCCGCTGGCCCACGGCGGCTCGGTGCAGCTGGCCGGCTCGGCCGACCGGGCCGACCCCGAGCGGCTGCGCCGGTTCGTGGTCGAGCACGACGTCGACTGGGGTTTCATCACGCCGACGCTGCTCGCCACGCTGAACCCGGCGGACGTGCCGGGCTGGCGGACCGTGGCCTGCGGCGGGGAGCCGGTGCCCGCCGGACTGGCCGCCCGCTGGCTGCCCGGCCGCCGCTTCTTCACCGTCTACGGCCCGACCGAGACGACCGTCGTCGTGGTCACCGACGAGGTGACCGGCCGGCCCGCCGACCCGCTGCCGCTGGGCACGCCGACGCCGAACCACCGCGCGTACGTCGTGGACGCCGACCTCCGCCCGGTCCCGCCGGGCGAGGTCGGCGAGCTGCTGATCGGCGGCCCGGGGGTGGCCGCCGGGTACCTCGGCCGCCCGGAGCTGACCGAGCGGACGTTCGTCGCCGACCCGTTCACGCCGGGGGAGCGCGCCTACCGCACCGGCGACCGGGCGCGCGTGCGGCCCGACGGCCGGCTGGAGTTCGCCGGCCGCGCCGACCGGCAGGTCAAGGTCCGTGGCCAGCGCATCGAGCTGGGCGAGGTCGAGGCCGCACTGGCCACGCACCCGCAGGTGGGCGCGGTCGCGGTGGAAGCAGTCCCGGGCCCGGGTGGCACCCGGCTGGTCGCGTTCCTCGCCCCGGCTTCGGTGCCGCCGGGTGTCGATGTCGCCGGTTCGGGCGGCGTCCGGGCGCCGTCCGGCGAGGTCGCGACCGGTCCTGCGGCCTCGCTGCCGTCCGACGAGGATGTTCAGGCTTACGCGGGCGACCGGCTCACCGAGGCGATGCGGCCGGCCGTCATCCGGCGGCTCGATGTCCTGCCGGTGAACCCGGTGACCGGCAAGATCGACCGGCCCGCGTTGCGCGCGCTGGCCGAACGCGCGGCGCCCGCCGACCTCGGCGAGCCGGACACGCCCGTGGCCCGGGCGGTCGCGCAGGTGTGGCGGAAGGTGCTCGGCGCCGGCGCGGGCTCCGACTTCTTCGCCGCCGGCGGTGATTCGATCACGGCGATGCGGCTGGTCGCGGCCCTGCGTGCGGACCTGGCCGCCGACGTCGCCACCGAGGACGTCCTGGCCGGGCGGACCCTCGACGGCGTCGCCCGGCGGGTGGCCGCGGCCGCGCCGCTGACCGGGCCGGGCCTGACCACCGGGCACGCGCCGACTCTGTCGCCGCCGCAGCGGCGGCTGTGGTTCCTGGACCAGCTCGCCCCGGCCGCGGCGCCGTACAACATCGCGATGGCCTTCCGGCTGACCGGCCCGCTGGACGTGGAAAAGCTGCGTGCCGCCCTGCGCGCGGTGGCCGAACGGCACGACATCCTGCGTTGGCGGATCCGCCCGGTCGACGGCGTCCCGCAGGCCGAATGCCTTCCCGTGGAAGACATTCCGGTGCCGATGACCAGCCTGACCGAGCCGTTCCTCGCCGACCGGCTCGCCGTCGACGCGGCGACCCCGGTGCACCTGGACCGCGAGCCGCCGTGGCGGGTCCGGCTGTACGAGCTGGGGCCGGACGAGCACGTGCTCGGCTTCACCCTGCACCACGCCGTGTTCGACGGCTGGTCCCAGGACCTGCTGTGCGCCGACCTCTCCGCGGCCTACGCCGGGGCGTCGCTGCTGCCGCTCGCCGCGTCCTACGCGGACTACGCGGCGTGGCGCGCGGATCGCGACCGCCGTCGCGAAGCCGTCGACCTCGCCTGGTGGACCGAGCACCTGGCCGGGGCTCCGTCCACAGTGGACTTACCCCGCGATCGACCACGCCCCGCCGTGCAGACCTACCACGGCGCGAGCGTGCACCAGGTGTTCCCGGACGGCGCCCCCGACGCCGTCCGGGAGCTGGCCGCGCTGACCGGCACCACCCAGGCCGGGGTGCTGCTGGCCGCGTTCGGGCAGCTGCTGCACCGGCTCACCGGCGCGGACGACCACCTGGTCGCCACCGTCGTCGCCGACCGGCAGCTGCCCGAGACCCAGGACGTCGCCGGGTTCTTCGTGGACATCGTGCCGGTGCGGCTGCGCGCCGACGAAGGCGCGGACTTCGCGACGCACGCCCGGCGCGGCGGGGCCGAGCTGCTGGCCGCGACCGCGCACCCGGCGGCGTCGATCGAGCAGCTCGTGACCGCCCTCGGCGTCGACCGCGATCCCGCTCGGGCGCCGCTGGTGCAGGTGATGGTGAACGTCCTGAACTTCACCGAGCCGCGCCTGGAGCTGCCCGGCGTGCGGGCCGGCTGGCTGCCCGTCGCCAAGCCGGGGTCGCCGTTCGACCTGACCGTCTACGTCCTCGGCCACGGCGTCGAGCTGCTCTACAACCCGGACCTGTTCGACGCCGCCCGGATGACCGCGCTCGCCGCGGACTACGCGGACCTGCTCGCCGGGCTGGCCGCCATGCCCGACCGGCCGGTCGGGACGTGCCTGCCCGAGACCCCGCGGCCTTCGGTGCGCACCGCCGCGCCGGGCGCGATGACCCGCGCCCGGCCGGCACCCGCTCCGGTCGTCACCGACGTCGCCGCGCTCGCCGCGACCGAGGCGGTGATCGCGCAGGCCTGGCGAGACGTGCTCGGCGTCGAAAGCGTGGGCGTCACCGACAACTTCTTCGACGTCGGCGGCCACTCGCTCGCCCTGATGCAGGTGCACGCCCAGGTCACCGCCCGGCTCGGCCGCCGCATCCCGGTCGTCGAGCTGTTCAGCCACCCCACCGTCCGCGCCCTCGCCGCCCACCTGCACGCGGCCGCCGGCGCCAAACCCGACACCGCGCTGGCCCGCGCCGCCGAGCGGGTCGCCGCCCGCCGCGGGCGCACCCCGTCCGGAAGACCCCGCCGCCCGGCCGCCACGACCGGCCACGAACAGGAGCGCCACCAGTGACCCACTTCGAGACCGGCGAACCCGGCACCGAACCGATCGCGATCGTCGGGATGGCCGCCCGCGTCCCCGGCGCCGGCGACCTCCGGCAGTTCTGGCGCAACCTCGTCGACGGCGTCGAGTCGATCAAGCCCGCCACCCCCGAGGAACTGCTGGCCCGCGGCGCCGACCCGGAAACGCTGGAAGACCCCAGCTGGGTCAACGCCACCACGGTCGTCGACGGCTTCGACGAGTTCGACTCCGAGCTGTTCGGCATGACCAGCCGCGAAGCGGAGATCACCGACCCGCAGCACCGCGTGTTCCTCGAGGCCTGCCACTCCGCGCTGACCGACGGCGGCTACGACCCGGCCCGCTACCGCGGCGCGATCGGCGTCTACGGCGGGTCCGGCCGGACCGGCTACCTCATCGAGAACCTGCTGCGCAACGAGCGGATCATGGCCTCGCAGCACGGCGGCATCGGGATGTCGACCGGCAACCAGCCGAGCTACCTGACGACGTCGGTGTCCTACAAGCTGAACCTGCGCGGCCCGAGCCTGGCGCTGCACACGGCGTGCTCGACGTCGCTGGTCGCCGTGCACCTCGCCTGCGAGGCGCTGCGCAACGGCGAGTGCGAGATGGCGCTGGCCGGCGGCGTGAACCTGGAGATGCCGCACGGCATCGGCTACATGGGTGTCGAGGGCTTCACCTCGCCCGACGGGCACGTCCGCGCGTTCGACGCGGAGGCCAACGGCACGGTGTGGAGCAGCGGCGTCGGCGTGGTCCTGGTCAAGCGGCTGGCCCAGGCCATCGAAGACGGCGACCACATCCGCGCGGTGGTGCTCGGCAACGCGATCAACAACGACGGCGCCACCAAGGTCGGCTTCTCGGCGCCCAGCGTCGCCGGCCAGACCGAGGCGATCGCCCAGGCCGTCGGCATGGCCGGGGTCGACCCGCGCACGATCGGCTACGTCGAGGCGCACGGCACCGGCACCGCGCTGGGCGACCCGATCGAGGTCACCTCACTGTCCACTGTGTATGGCCACGGCGTGCCGGACACCGCCTGGTGCGCCATCGGCTCGGTCAAGTCGAACATCGGTCACCTGTCCCAGGCCGCCGGGGTGGTGGCGCTGATCAAGACCGTCCTGGCCATGGAACACGGCCTCATCCCGCCGACCATCAACTACGACGAGCCCAACCCGGGCATCGACTTCCCGGCGAGCCCGTTCTACCCCGCGCGCACGGTGACGAAGTGGGAGGCGGGTGACGCCCCGCGCCGGGCCGGCGTCAGCTCGTTCGGCGTCGGCGGCACCAACGCCCACGTCGTGCTGGAGGAGGCGCCGGTACCGCAGCGCCGCCGTCTGCCGCACCCGGCGCACCTGCTGCGGGTCTCGGCGAACACGCCGGACGCCCTGTCCGTCGCCGTCGACCGGCTGGCCGACCGGCTGGCGGGGGACATCGACCTCGACCTCGCCGACGTCGCGCACACCCTCGCGGCCGGGCGCACCGAGTACGCCCACCGCGCGGCCGTCGTCGCCCGGGACAGCGAGGACGCCGTCGACGGCCTCCGTGACCCGCGTCGCCTGGTCACGGCGAAGGCCGACGAGCTGAAGGTCGCGTTCCTGTTCTCCGGCCAGGGTTCCCAGTACGCGGGGATGGGCGCCGAGCTGTACCGCAGTGAGCCGGTGTTCGCCGCGGCCGTCGACGAGTGCTGCGAGCTGGCCGGTATCGCGGGCCTGAAGGAGCTGATCCTCGACCGCGGCGGCGACGCGAAACTGCGCGAGACGCGGTACACGCAGCCCGTGCTGTTCGTCGTCGAGTACGCGCTGACCACGCTGTGGCGCAGCTGGGGCGTCCGGCCCGGCGCGATGATCGGCCACTCGATCGGCGAGTACGTCGCCGCGACCGTGGCCGGGGTCTTCACCCTCGCCGACGCGCTGAAGCTGGTCGTCCGGCGCGGTGAGCTGATGCAGTCGATGCCGTCCGGCGCGATGCTCGCGATCCAGCTCGACGAAGACGCGGTGACGCAGCGGCTGCCCGAAGGCGTCGCGATCGCCGGGGTCAACGGGCCGGGGACGTGCGTCGTCGCGGGCCCGGCCGACGTCGTGGCCGACTTCGCCGCGCGGCTCAAGTCCAGCGACGTGCAGTGCCGCGAGCTGGTGACGTCGCACGCGTTCCACTCGCCGATGATGGACCCGATCCTGGCGGAGTTCACCGAAGCCGTCGCCGCGGTGCCGCGCTCGGCGCCGTCGCTGCCGTTCCTGTCGAACCTGACCGGTGGCTGGATCACCGACGCCCAGGCCACCGATCCCGGCTACTGGGCCGCGCACCTGCGTCAGGCCGTCCGCTTCGGCGACTGCGTGCGGACGCTGTTCGCCGGCGGCGAGCGGTGGGCCCTGGTCGAGTGCGGCCCCGGCCACCAGCTGGCCGGGCTCGCCCGCGGCCAGGTGCCGAAGGGCCTGCCCGCGCCGCAGCCGAGCCTGCCGGGCCGCACCGACCGCGAGGGCGACGTCGAAACGCTCTACGCGGCCGCCGGTCTCCTGTGGACACACGGCCTGACGCTGGAAGCGGTGACGTCCGGACTCCGCGTGCCGCTGCCGGGCTATCCCTACGCGCGCAAGCGGTACTGGGTCGACCCGGATCCCGCCGGGACGACGACCGAGCCGGTGAAGCCGAGCGGGCCGTTGCCGCTCGAAGAGTGGTTCGCGGTGCCGTCGTGGCGGCAGGCCGGGCCGGAGGTGCGGCGCGAGCCGTTCGCCTCCTGCCTGGCGTTCGTCGACGACGACGTCCTGCCCGGGCTGCTGCGCGACGCCGGTGTCGCGGTCACCGAGGTCCGGCCGGGTGCGCGGTTCGCCGCCGTCGACGGCGGGTTCACCGTCCGGCCGGGGGAGCGCGCCGACTACGACGACCTGGTCGCCGCGCTCGGCATCCGGCCCGAGCGGGTCGTGCACGCGTGGGCGCTGAGCGGCACCGAGACCGGGATGGCGGCCCAGGACCGCGGGTTCTTCAGCGTGCTCAGCCTCGTTCAGGCGTGGGCCGAGCCGCTGCGGATCGACGTCCTGAGCACCGGCACCGCCGACGTCACCGGCACCGACCTGACCCGGCCCGACCACGCGACGCTCGCCGGGATCGCCCGCGTGCTTCCCCTGGAGCAGCCCGGCACGGTCGTGCGCCGGATCGACGTCCAGACGCTCTCCGCCGACGTCGTCGCCGAGCTGTCCGCGCCGGCGGACGCCCACGTCGAGGTCGCGCTGCGCCGCGGCCGCCGCTGGGTCCTCGACCACACGCAGCTCACGCTGCCCGAAGCCGCGACGCCGGTCCTGCGCGACGGCGGCCGCTACCTGATCACCGGCGGCACGGGCGGGATCGGCATCACCCTCGCCGAGGATTTCGCCCTGCGCGTCCGCGCGAAGCTCATCCTGCTGTCCCGCAACGGTTTACTGCCACGCGAGGAGTGGGACGCGCACCTGGCCACCCAGGGCGGCACCGACCGGCTCGGACGCGCGATGCTCGCCGTGCGGCGGATGGAAGCGGCCGGCGCGGTGGTGCACGTGCTCGCCGCCGACGTCACCGACCCGGCGCGGCTGCGGGAGGTCCGGGAGCTGGCCGAGCGCGAGTTCGGCGGCCTCGACGGCATCGTCCACGCGGCCGGACTGCCCGGTGGCGGCGTCGCCGAGGTGAAGGAGCGTTCGGCCGCCGAAGCCGTGCTGGCCCCGAAGATCGGCGGCGTCGTCGCGCTGGCCGAGGCGTTCTCGGACCTGCCGATGGACTTCGTCGCCCTGTGCTCGTCGGTCACCTCGGTGTCGGGGGACTTCGGGCAGGTCGACTACTGCGCGGCCAACAACTTCCTCGACGCCTACGCCCGCGGCGACCACGGCTGGCAGGCCCGGGTCGTCGCGCACGACTGGGGTGGCTGGGACGAGGTCGGCATGGCCGCCGAAGTCGAAGCACCGTCGTTGATCCGGTCGACGCGCGAGCGTGCGGACGGCCCGGTCGCGCACCCGGTCCTGACCACGCGCTCCGCGGGCGGCGTCCACGGGCTCGTCTCGGCGGCCGGGCACTGGCTGCTCGACGAGCACCGGATTTCCGGCGTCCCGGTGGTGCCCGGGACCGGGCACCTGGAGACCGTCCGGGCCGCGGTCGAAGCGGCGCTGCCGAAGCCCGCCGACGGCCACGTCGTCGAACTGCGGGACGTCGCGTTCCTGGAACCGTTCTCGGTCCCGGAAGGCTCGGTCGCCGAGTACCGCGTCGGCTTCGACGGCGACGGGTTCACCGTGACCAGCCGCTTGGCCGGCGTGACCAAGACGCACGTCCGTGGCTCCGCAGGCTGGGTCCCGGCGCCGAACGTGTCCACTGTGGACCTCGACGGCATCCGCGGCCGGACCGCGGTGCTCGACGACGGCCACGGCTTCGGCACCGGCCGGACCAGCATGGTCACCTTCGGCCCGCGCTGGGTCGCGCTGCGGACCCACCACCTCGGCGAGCACGAGGAACTGGCGTCGATCGTCGCGCCGGACGCGGCGGCCGGCGACACCGGCTGGGGCCTGCACCCGGCGCTGCTGGACATCGCGACGGCGTTCGGCCGCGGCCGGGGCAGCGGCACCTACCTGCCGATGAGCTACGGCCGCGTGGTCGTGCACGACGTCCTCCCGGCGAGCTTCCACAGCCACCTGCGCTACCGCGACGCCGGTGGTGACCAGGTGATCGCCGCCGACCTGACGCTGTGCGCCGACGACGGCCGCGTGGTGGCCGAGATCGAGGACTTCGTGCTGCGCCAGGTCGACGAGAACGCGGTCAGCGGCGGTCTCGCCAAGAAGCCTTCCGTGGCAGCGGGGACGTCAGCCGGGATCCGGCCGGTCGACGGCGCCGAGGCGTTCCTGCGCGCGCTGACGCCGGGTCTCGGCGGCCAGGTCGTCATCAGCACCCGCCCGGTGCGGGACCTCTTCGACAGGCGGGTCACCGCCGAGGCGTTGGTGGAGAACGAAGAAGTCGCCGAACCTGCGGCCACCCCGCTGGCCCAGGACGACTACGTCGCCCCGCGCACCGACCTCGAAGCGGAGATCGCCCGGCAGTGGGCCGAAGTCCTCGGCGTCGAACGCATCGGCGTCCACGACGACTTCTTCGCCCTCGGCGGCAACTCCCTGGTCGCCATCCAGCTCATCGCCCAGGTCCGCAAGACCACCGGCGCCCGGCTGGCGATGAAGACGCTGTTCGAATCCTCCACGGTGGCCACCCTCGTCGAGCGGATCGAGGAGCTGCGGGCCACTGCCGCTGCCCCGGCCGAAGAACCCGCCGCCACCACCATCCCCAAGCTCGAGCGCTGAAGCAGGAGACATGACCGACACGAAGGAATGGACGTTCCCGGCCTCGTTCGGGCAGGAGCGGATCTGGCTGTCGAACCAGCTCGACCCCGCCTCGCCGGTGTACAACCTGCCGTGCCAGGTGCGGCAGGACCTGCCGCTCACCGAGTCGCAGTGGCGGGCCGCGATCGGCGTGATCGTCGGCCGGCACGAGGCACTGCGCACCGCGTTCCGGATGGCGGACGGCGCGCTCGTCCAGGTCGTGCACGAGCACGTCCCGATCGAGCCGGAGGTGCACGACCTGCGTGACCTCCCGGCCGACGCGCGGGAGGCGAAAGCAGCCGAGCTGGCCCAGGCGATCGCCCGCCGCCCGATCCCCCTCGACACCGCGCCGCCGTGGCGGGCCCAGCTGTGCCGCCTCGCCGACACCGACTGGCTGCTCACCTTCGTCGTGCACCACACGGTGTTCGACGCCGGGTCCGTGCCGGTGCTGTCGAGCGAGCTGAACGAGGCCTGCGACGCCGTCGCCGAAGGGCGGCTGCCGAAGCTGCCCGACCTCGCCATCCAGTACCCGGACTACTCGGCCTGGCAGCGCGGCCAGCTGCCGCTGGTGCGCGCCCAGCTGGCGTACTGGCGCGAGCGGCTGGCCGGGCTCCCGCCCGTGCACAGCCTGCCCACCGACCGGCCGCGGCCCGCCGAGTTCGGGTTCGCCGGCGACCAGGTCGACTTCGACCTGCCCGCCGGCCTGCTCGCGCAGGCCGGCGCGGTCGGCCGGGAGCTGTCGGCGTCGCCGTTCATGGTGCTGCTGGCCGGGTACACCGCGCTGCTGTCCCGGCTGTCCGGCCAGGACGATGTCGTCGTCGGCGTGCCGGTGGCCGGGCGCGACCTGCCGGAGCTGGCGCCGCTGATCGGGATGTTCGTCAACCAGCTGGCCATCCGCGTCGACCTCGGCGGTGACCCGCCGTTCGCCGACCTGGTCGGCCGGGTCCGCACGGCGGTGCTGGACGCGATCGAGCACGGGCGGGTGCCGTTCCAGCTGGTCGCCGACGCCGTCCGTCCCGAGCGTGACCCGGCGGTGCAGGCGCTCTACCAGATCGGGTTCAACTTCATCCCCGACTCGGGCATCGAGCCGGTCCGCTACGCCACGGCCAAGGACGACGTCGCGATCGACCTCACCGCGGTCGACGGCCGGCTGCTCTATCGCACCGACCTGTTCGACCGGGCCACGGCCGAGTCCATGGTGGCCCGGTTCCTAGGCCTGCTCTCGGCAGCGGTCGAGGACGCCGCGACGCCGGTGGCGGACCTGCCGCTGGTCTCGGACGCCGAGCGCGTCCAGGTGCTGGAGTGGAGCGGAACGTCCACTTCGGACGCTCCGCCGGTCGTCGCGCGCTTCGAGGAGCAGGTGACGCAGACCCCGGACGCGGTGGCGGTCGACCTGGGCGGCGTGCGCCTGACGTACGCCGAGCTGAACGCGCGGGCCAACCGCGTCGCGCACCGCCTCGGCACCGGTGGTGTGGTCGGCGTGTGCGCGCCGAACTCGGCCGACCTGGTCGTGGGCATCCTGGGCGCGCTGAAGAGCGGCGCCGCCTACGTTCCGTTCGACCCGGCCAACCCGGCGCAGCGGCAGGCCCTGGTCCTGGCCGACGCCGGGGCTCGCGTCGTGCTCACCAGCGGCGTCACCCTCGACGCCGAGACCCTGGACCTGAGCGACCCGGCGGTGTGGGCGGACTCGTCCGCGGAGAACCCGCCCGCGCCGGACGGCATCGCCTACGTCATCTACACGTCCGGCTCGACCGGGCGCCCCAAGGGCGTCGAGGTCGGGCACCGCGCCCTGGCCACCTACCTGGCCTGGGCCCGCGAGGCGTACCCGAGCCTGAGCGGCCGGGCGCTGCTGCACACGTCGGCGTCGTTCGACCTGACCGTGACGACGCTGCTCGGCCCGCTCACCGCCGGTGGGTCCATTGTGGACTCCGGTCGGCCGGACTTCGTCAAGGCGACGCCGACGCACCTCGCCGTGCTGCCGGAGGAGTCGTACCCCACCGGTGACCTGGTGCTCGGTGGTGAGGCGCTGATGGGCGAGGTCGTGCGGCAGTTCGCCGCGACCGTCACCAACGAGTACGGGCCGACCGAAGCGACCGTCGGCTGCGTCGCGCACCGGCTCGACGGTCCGGTCGACGGCCCGGTGCCGATCGGCCGCCCGGTCCCGGGCACCCGTGTCTACGTCCTCGACGACCGGCTCCGGCCGGTACCGCCGGGCGTCGCGGGCCGGCTCCACCTGGCCGGCGCGCAGCTCGCCGACGGCTACCTCGGCCTGCCCGAGCTGACCGCGGAACGCTTCCCGGACGGCCCGTTCGGCCGGATGTACAACACCGGCGACCTCGCCCGCTGGCGCCGTGACGGCACCCTCGAGTACCTCGGCCGCACCGACGACCAGGTCAAGCTGCGCGGTTACCGCATCGAGCCCGGCGAGGTCGAAGCCGCGCTCCGGCAACTCCCGGACGTCCGGGACGCGGCCGTCGCCGTCCGCGAAGGCACCCTCGTCGGGTACATCGTCGGCACCGCCGAAGGCGCGGCGGAGGCATTGCGGGCGAGCCTGCCGGAGTACCTGGTGCCCACGCTGTTCGTCACCCTGGACGCCCTGCCGGTCGCGGCCAGCGGCAAGCTCGACCGCGCCGCGCTGCCCGATCCGCAGCTCGGCGCGGAGACGGAGTACGTCGCCCCGAGCACCGCGGCCGAAGAGCTGGTCGCCGAGGTGCTCGGCGAACTCCTGGGCGTCGAGAAGCTCGGGGTGCACGACGACTTCTTCGCCCACGGCGGCAACTCCCTCCTGGCCATCCGCGCGATGGCCCGGATCCGCAAGCAGGTCGGCGTCGAACTGCCGGTCCGCGGCCTCTTCTCGTTCACCACGGTGGCGGGCCTCGCGGCCGAGGTCGAACGGCGGCTGGAAGAAGACCTCGACCAGCTCAGCGACGAAGAGGTCCGGGCCCAGCTGGCCGAAAGCGAGCAGGCGTGACGACGATCGACGAGACCAGCAGCGCCGCCGCGCGCCGGGCCCTGCTGGAACGACGGCTGCGCCGGCGCGCCGAACCGGTCGCGACCATCACCCCGCGTCCGGACGGCGACCCGGTCCCGCTGTCCTACCAGCAGGAACGCGTCTGGTTCATGGAGCAGTTCGCGCCCGGGACCACGTCGTACAACATCCCGATCCCGATCCGCCTCACCGGCCGCGTCGATCAGCGGCAGCTGCAGGCCGCCCTCGACGCCCTCCCGGTCCGGCACGAGGCGTTGCGGATGCGGTTCCCGGCGGGGGAGGACGGGCAGCCGTCCGTGCGCCTCGAACCGGTCGCCACCGTGCCCCTGTCCTTTGTGGACGCCGGTGACGAGGAAGCCGCCCGGGCCGCGGTCGGCTCCGCCGCGGCGGAGCCGTTCGACCTGGTCGACGGCCCGCTGCTGCGCGCCACCTTGGTCCGGATCAGCGACGACGAGCACCTCCTCGCCGTCTGCACGCACCACATCGTCGGCGACGGCTGGTCGGTCGACCTGCTGCTGCGCGACCTCGCCGCGCACTACCACGGCACCGCCGCCGGCCTGCCCGCGCTGACCATCGGCTACGGCGACTTCGCGCACTGGCAACGCCGGACGCTCACCGGCACCGAACTCGACCGGCAGCTGGACCACTGGCAGGAGACCCTCCGCGGCGTCGAACCCCTGGAGCTGCCGACGGACCGGCCGCGCCCGGCGACCCAGACGTTCGACGGTGCCATTCACGAGTTCTTCGTCGAGCAGGACCTCGCCCGGGCCCTCGGCGAGCTGAGCCGCGAACACGGCGTCACGCTCTTCATGACCCTGCTCGCTGCCTACCAGCTGCTGCTCTCGCGGTACTCCGGGCAGGAGGACTTCGCCGTCGGATCGTCGTCGGCCGGGCGCGGGCTGCCCGAGCTGGAGGGCGTGGTCGGCATGTTCATCAACATGCTGCCGCTGCGCGCCCAGCTGGCCGGCGACCCGAGCTTCACCGAGCTGCTGGACCGGACCCGGCGGCACGTGCTCGACGCGTTCGACCACGCCGACGTCCCCTTCGAACGCCTGGTCAACGCCCTGGGCGTGCCCCGGGACGTCAGCCGCTCGCCGGTGTTCCAGGCGATGTTCGCGCTGCAGAACTACGAGATGGGCCGGATGGCCGCGGCGGGTGAGTCCGCAGTGGACTTCCGCTGGCTGCCGATGGACCTGCCCGCCACCCGGTTCGACTTCGAGTTCCACGCGATCGAGATCGAGTCCGGCCTGATCGGCAAGTTCGTCCACAACACCGCGCTGTTCGCCGCGGAGACCGTCGCCGGGATGGCCGACCGCCTGGTCACGCTGCTGCGCTCGATCGTCGCCGACCCGACGCGGGCGGTGTCCGAACTGGATCTCCTGGGTGACCAGCGGGACCTGGTGCTGAACCGGTGGAACGACACGGCGGGGGAGATCCCGCCGGGCACGCTCCACTCGCTCGTCGAAGCCCAGGTCGCCCGGACTCCGGACGCGCCCGCGCTGACCTTCCGCGGCGAGTCCCTGTCCTACCGGGAACTGGACGCCCGCGCCAACCGCGTCGCGCACCGCCTGCGTGAGCTGGGCGTCGGGCCGGGCACGCTGGTCGGCGTCTTCGCGAACCGGTCGTTCGAGCTGGTCGCGGGCCTGCTCGGGGTGCTGAAGTCCGGCGGCGCGTACGTGCCCCTGGATCCGGAGTACCCGGCCGACCGGCTCGCGTTCATGCTCGACGACGCGGCCGCGCCGGTGGTCCTGACCCAGGCCGCGCTGCGTGACACGCTGCCGCCGGGCGGCGCGACCGTCGTCGTCCTCGACGACCTGACCGGGCCCGAGTCCACACTGGACACCCCGGCCGGGCCGGACGATCCGGCGTACGTCATCTACACCTCGGGCTCCACCGGGCGGCCGAAGGGCGTGCCGAACGGCCACCGCGGCATCGTCAACCGTCTCGACTGGATGCAACGCGCCTACGGCCTCGACGGCACGGACGCGGTCCTGCAGAAGACCCCGGCGAGCTTCGACGTCTCGGTGTGGGAGTTCTTCTGGCCGCTCAGCACCGGCGCCCGGCTGGTGCTGGCCGAGCCGGGCGGCCACAAGGACGCGGCCTACCTGCGCGACCTCCTGGTTTCCGAGCGCATCACCACGGCCCACTTCGTGCCGTCGATGCTGACCCTGTTCCTCGCGGAGCCGGAGATCGGCGCGGTGACGTCGTTGCGCCGCGTGGTCTGCAGCGGCGAGGAACTGTCCCTGGTGACGGCCCGGGAGTTCACCACCCGGCTGCCGCACTGCGAACTCCACAACCTCTACGGCCCGACCGAAGCCGCGATCGACGTCACGGCGTGGCACTGCACGCCCGAGGCGCTGGCCGACGTCGCGTCGGTGCCCATCGGCGCGCCGATCCGCAACCTGCGGATCTACGTCCTCGACCAGCGCGGCAATCCGTGCCCGGTCGGTGTCCCCGGCGAACTGCACATCGCGGGCGTCGGCCTGGCGCTCGGCTACCACAACCGGCCCGAGCTGACGGCCGAGAAGTTCGTCCCGGACCCGTTCCACAGTGGACGGATGTACCGCACCGGCGACCTCGCCCACTGGCGCCCGGACGGCACGATCGCCTTCCTCGGCCGCATCGACCACCAGGTCAAGCTCCGCGGCCTGCGCATCGAACTCGGCGAGATCGAGACGGCCCTGCGCGAGCAGGACGGCGTCCGCGACGCCGTGGTGCTCGTCCGCGAGGACACGCCGGGCGACAAGCGCCTGGTCGGGTACGTCGTCGGTGACGCGGACGCCGGGGCGCTGCGGACGGCGTTGAAGCTGACCCTGCCGGACTACATGGTCCCGCCGTCGTTCGTCACCCTCGACGAACTTCCGTTGACCCCCAACGGGAAGCTCGACCGCAAGGCCCTGCCCGCACCGGTCGCCAGCCGCGACGCGAGCACGGAACTCGTCACCCCGTCGACGCCCCTGGAGATCCTCCTCGCGGACATCTGGCGGGACGTCCTCAAGGTGGACGAACTGGGTGTCGACGACGACTTCTTCGACCTCGGCGGCCACTCGATGCTCGCGACCCAGGTCGTCGCGCGGATCGCGAAGGCCGGGCACCAAGCGGGCGTGATGGACCTGTTCCAGCACCGGACCATCCGGGAGCTGGCAGCGTTCCTCGACGGCGACCGCGACGACTCCGGGCACCTGCTCTACGAGCTGACCAGGCCCGTCAAACAGCGGACGCTCACCTACGTCTGCTTCCCCTACGGCGGCGGCAGCGCGATCGTCTACCAGCCCCTCGCGGACGCCCTGCCCGCCGGGTATTCGCTGTACTCGGTGGCGATCCCGGGCCACGACGTCGGCCTGACCGAGGAGGCCGTGCCGTTCGACGACCTGGTCGAGCGGCTGGCCGACGAGGTCCTCGAGCGGATCGACGGGCCCCTCGCCATCTACGGCCACTGCGGCGTCGGCAACGCGCTCGCCGTCGGCGTCGCCCGCCGGCTGGAGGAACGCGGCCGCGAGCTGGAGGTCGTCCACATCGGCGCGATCTTCCCGTTCGCGCGGATCAAGGGCGCGGTCGGCACCCTGCGCACAAAGCTGGAGAAGCTGCGCAGCAACCGGTACTACGCGGACTGGCTCAAGGGCATGGGCGTCGACACCGAGGAGCTCGACCCGGACCAGGCCGACCGGATCATCAGCAACATGCGCGCCGACAGCCGCGCCGCCGAGGAGTACTTCAGCGGCCTGCTCGACGCCCGCGTCGCCAAGCTGCGCGCGCCGATCATCTCGGTCGTCGGCTCGGAGGACCCGGTCACCGACTACTACGCCGAGCGCTACCGCGAATGGGAGTTCCTCACCGACCGCACCGCACTCGTGGTGCTGGACCAGGCCGGGCACTTCTTCCTCCGCTACCGCGCGGACGAGCTGGCCGAGATCATCACCCGCGTCCACCCCGCACTGGACGACCCCGGCGACCTGCACGTCGCGAAGCGGGGCGAGGACGCGGGCTGGGCGGTGCACGACACGCACACGGCCGACGTGGACGAGAAGCCCGTGGTGCCGCCGAGCATGGCCCGGTTCGTCACGGTCACCATCGGCCAGCTGGTCTCCTCGACGGGTTCGGCGCTGACGTCGTTCGCGGTGCCGATCTGGCTCTACACCCGCACCGGCTCGGTCACCGACCTCGGCCTCCTCTGGGCCCTAGCGCTGATGTGCGGCGTGCTGATCCTGCCGGTGGCCGGCGCCCTGGTCGACCGCGGCGACCGCCGCAAGATCATGATCGCGGCCAGCTCGGTCGCCGGGCTCATCCAGCTCGCGCTCGCCTTGCTGCTCGTCGCGGACAACCTGCAGCTGTGGTTCATCTACGTCCTGATCCCGCTCGGGTCGGTCGCGGGGTCGCTGCAACGGATCGCGTACCAGTCGTCGGTCGCCCAGCTCGTGCCCAAGCAGTACCTCGGTCACGCGATGGGCCTCGCGCAGCTGTCCAACGGCTTCGCGCAGCTGCTCATGCCGGTGATCGCCGCCGGCCTGCTGGCCGCGATCCAGCTGTCCGGGATCCTGGTCCTCGACATGGTGAGCTACGCCTTCGCCGTCGTCAGCCTGCTGTTCGTCCGGTTCCCGGACCTGCTCGGCTGGCGTCCGCGCGAACCGCTGCTGACGGCGATCGCGGGCGGGCTGAAGTACTCGTGGAACCACCGCGGCTTCCGCACCATGCTGCTGTACTTCGCGCTGGCCAACGTCTTCCTGGCGCCCGCGCTGGTGCTCGTCTCGCCGCTGGTGCTCTCGTTCGGCACGGTCACCGACGTCGCCCAGGTCGCGCTGGCCGAGGCGGTCGGCGCCGTGGTCGGCGGCATCGGGATGGCGCTGTGGGGCGGGCCGCGCAAGCGGCGGATGGTCGGCGTGCTCGCGGGCAACGTCGGCATCGCGCTCGGCTGCCTGGTGATGGGCCTGCGCCCGTCGCTGATCGGCGTCGCCGCCGGGGTGTTCCTGCTGGCCGCGGCGATGGCCGTGTCCCAGGGCATCTACGCGACGCTGGTGCAGGTCAAGGTGCCGCAGCGCTACCACGGCCGGGTGTTCGCGATCAACCAGACGATCACCTGGTCCACCCTGCCGATCGGCTTCGCGGTGCTGGCGCCGCTGGCCGTCGGCTGGTTCTCGCCGCTGCTGGCTCCCGGCGGTGCGCTCGCCGGGTCGGTCGGCTCGGTGCTCGGCACCGGCGAAGGCCGCGGGGTCGGGCTCGTGTACGTCGTCTACGCGCTGATCCTGCTGCTGATCAACATCGGCGGATTCGCCGTCAAGCTGCTGCGCCGGTTCGACACCGAGGTGCCGGACTCGCTGCCGGACGACCTGGTCGGCGCGCAGGTGCGGGAGCGGAAGCTCGCGGGGAAGGAGGCGGCGTGAGTGTCGTGGTGCTGATCAGGGAAGCACGCGGGCACTGGGTCGGCGAGGTCGCCGCCGCGGTGCACGCGGCCGGCCACCGCGCGGTCCTGCTCGCCCCGCCGGTGGACGCGGCGGAGCGGACGTCGCTCGCCGCGCTGGTGGACGACGTCGTGGCCGTGGACGACGTCTACGACGCCGAAGCCGTCGCCGCGAAGATCCGGGAGATCACGCCCGCGCCCGCGGCGGTGCTCACCGGCTCCGACGGAGCGATCGAGAGCACCGCCCGGGTCGCCGAGCTGCTCGGCGTGGCGCGTGGCCCGGCGTCGGCGTTCACCCGGTGCGCCAGCAAGTACGCGGTCCGGGAAGCCCTCGCGGCGGCCGGGCTGCCCGGACCGGGGTTCGCGCTGATCTCGTCGGCCACGGAGGCCGCTGACGTGGCCTCGCAGGTGGGCCTCCCGGCGATCGTCAAGCCGGTCAACGGCGCGGGCAGCAACCTCGTGCGCACGGTGTCCACAGTGGACGAGCTGGCCGCGGCGTACGAGCTGCTGGCGTTACGGCTGCCCGAGTCCGCCGACCCGCGCTACCACCGCCCGCTGGGCGCACTGGACCCGGCGAAGACGTTCCTCGTCGAAGGGTTCCTGCGCGGCCCGGAGTACGCCGTCGACGTGCTGATCCGCGACGGCGTCCCCGAACCGGTCGAGATCCTCGACAAGCCGCTGATCGACGAGCGCAAGTTCGAGCTGGTCCTGTCCTGCCCGCCCGCCGGGCTCACCGACGAGCGGGCCGCGCTGGTCAGCGAAGCGGCGTCCGCCGCGGTGACAGCGCTGGGCCTGGACAACACGGTCGCGCACGTCGAGATCATCGACGACGAGTGGCGCGGCCCGACGATCGTCGAGGTCAACGCGGGCCGCCCGGCGGGCTCGATCATGCCGCTGCTGGCCAAGCTGCGGACCGGCGTCGACGTCTTCGCGGAGCTGACGGCCCTCGCCCTCGGGGCGCCGCCGCCCGCGCGGGAACCGGCGAAACTGCCGATCCCGCTGGGCATGCTGATCCTCTACGCCACCGGCTCCGGCACGCTGACCGGCATCGGCGGGCTCGACGAGGTCGCCGCGCTGCCCGAGGTCGTCGACGTCGTCACCACGGTCGCGCCCGGCCAGGTGCTGACCGACGAGCAGGAGACGTACGCGGTGAACCTGGTCGTCGCCGGGTTCGCCGGCCACGACGACCTCGTGGCGCTGCACGCCGAGGCGAGCAAGCTGATCCGGCTGGAGGTCTCGTGAAGACCGCGTTCGTCGTCCGCGAAACCCGCGGGCACTGGATCCAGGACGTCGTCGCGGCCGTGCGCCGGGAAGGCTTCCGGGCCGAACTGGTCACCGAGGCCCTGGACGACGCCGAGCGCGCCGAGCTGACGTCGATCGTCGACGGTTTCGTGGTCGTCGACGACGTCCGGGACGCGCCGGCGGTCGCCGAGGCTATCCGGGCACTCGACCCGGAACTCGGGGGAGTGCTCACCGCAGCCGAAGGGATCATCGCGAGCACCGCCCGGGTGGCCGAGCTGCTCGGCGTCGCCCGCTGCCCGGCCGACGTCTTCGTCGTGGCGCACAACAAGTTCGCCGTCCGGAAGGCCCTGGCCGAGGCGGGGTTGCCCGGCCCGCCGTGCGCGTTGTTCGCCGACCCGGCCGACGCCGCGAAGATCGCCGAAACGGTCGGGCTCCCGGCGATCGTCAAGCCGGTCAACGGCGCGGCCAGCACCCTGGTCCGCACGGTGTCCACAGTGGACGAGCTGGCCGCGGCCCACGACCTGCTCGCGACCCGGCTGCCGCGGTCGCCGGACGCGCGTTACCACCGGACCCTGCCCGGATCGATCGATCCGCTGCGGGTCTTCCTGGTCGAGGGCCTGCTGGAAGGCTCCGAATACGCGGTGGACGTGCTGATCCGCGACGGCGTCGCGGAGGCCGTCGGGATCGTGGACAAAACGCTGATCGACGAGCGCAAGTTCGAGCTGGGCATGGTCTGCCCGCCGCTCGACCTGCCCGAAGAACGTGCGGCGGCGATCAAGGCAGCCGTGCTCGACGCCGTTCGCGCGCTGGGCCTCGACAACACCTGCGCGCACGTCGAGATCATCGACGACGCGCGGCGCGGCCCGACCGTCGTCGAGGTGAACGCCGGCCGCCCGGCCGGCGGCGCGCAGCCCGCCCTGCTGAAGCTGGCCACCGGCATCGACGTCACCGCCGAGGCCGTCTCGCTCGCCCTCGGCACACCGCCGCCCGCGCGCGGGGCCGGCCTGCCGGTGCCGGTGGGCTACCTGGTCGTCTACGCCGACGGCGCCGGCCGGCTGGTGCGCGTCACCGGCACCGACGATGTCGCCGACCTGCCCGAAGTCCTCGAAGTCGTCACCATCGTCACGCCCGGCCAGGTGCTCAGCGGCGACCAGGAGGTCTACGCCGTCAACATCTTCGCCGCCGGGTTCGCCGACGCCGACGACCTGGCCGCATTGCACGCCGAGGCCACCAAGCTGATCCGCATCGAACTGGAGGAGTCATGACCGCCGATCTCGCGGCGCCGCTGGGGCAGCTCGAAGGCAACGAGCACACCCGCATCGCCGTCCACCAGGTGCCCGACCTCGCCTGGGTCGAGGCGCACCTGCCGCAGCTGCAGACGCACCTGCGGGACCACGGCGCGATCCTGCTGCGCGGCCTGCCCGTCGACCTCGACCTGTTAAACCGGGTCACCGAGACGATCGGCGGCGCGCTGCTCACCTACACCGAGCGCTCGACGCCGCGCTCGGCGGTGGCCGGCAACATCTACACCTCGACGGAGTACCCGCCCGCCGAGTCGATCCCGATGCACAACGAGAACTCCTACTCGGCGCACTGGCCGGCGCGGCTGTTCTTCCTGTGCGACACTCCGGCCGCGACCGGCGGGGCCACCCCGATCGCGGACAGCAGGGCGATGTTCCGGTTGCTGCCCCAGGACCTTCGCGACCGGTTCTCCGGCGGCGTCGCCTACACCCGGGCGTTCCGCGAGGGCCTCGGGCTCACCTGGCAGGAGGCGTTCCAGACCGACGACCGCGCGGTCGTCGAGGAGTACTGCGCCCGCAACGGCCAGACCCTGGAGTGGACCGACGAAGGCCTGCGCACCCGGCACGTCCGGCCGTCCTTTGTGGACGAGCCGCACACGGGCGAGACCGTGTGGTTCAACCAGGCCAATCTCTTCCACGTCTCCAGCCTCGGCGACGAGGTCAGCGAGGCGCTGCTGGAGCTGTACCCGGAGGCCGACCTGCCGCGCAACGCCTACTTCGCCGACGGCCGCCCGATCCCGGTCACGGACCTGGAGAAGATCCGTGAGGTCTACGACGAGGTGAGTTACGCCTTCCCGTGGCAGGCCGGCGACGTGATGGTGGTCAACAACATGCTGGCGGCCCACGGCCGCGAGCCGTTCACCGGCAAGCGCCGCATCCTCGTCGCGATGACCGGATGACCGCGGCGTCCGCCCGGCCGGTGGTGGTCCTGCTGGCCCATCCCCGGCCGGGAAGCTTCAACCACGCGCTCGCCGACCGGGTGCGGGCCGCGCTGGCCGCGGCCGGGCGGCCGGTGCGGTTCCACGACCTGTACGCCGAGGGCTTCAACCCCGTGCTCACCGCGGAAGAGGCCTACACCAGCGGGACCCGCGCCGAAGACTTCCTCGCCGCCGAACCGGATCCGCTGGTGCGCCGCCACCGCGAGGAACTGCGCGACGCCGCCGGGCTCGTCGCGATCCACCCGAACTGGTGGGGCAAACCGCCGGCGATCCTGAGCGGCTGGCTCGACCGGATCCTGGTCCCCGGCGTGGCCTACCGGCTCGACGACGCGGGCGGCGCCCCCGAGTCGTTGCTCGCCTTGGAGCACCTGTTCGTCGTCAACACCTCCGACACCCCCGAGGACCGCGAGCGGACCCTGTTCGGCGACCCGCTCGACGCGATCTGGCGCCGCTGCCTCGCGCCCTACCTCGGCGAGCCGGCGGTCACCCGGCTGGTGCTGCGGGTGGTCGCGGACGCCGGCGCGGACCGTCGCGCGCGGTGGCTGGACGACGTCGAAGGCGAGGTCACGCGGCTGTTCGGTGGTCGCTGACCGGTTCCGGCCAATTCCGGTGAAGACCTTGAGCGGCTTTCGCGCGGCGTGCGACTCTCGGGCTGTCCGGCAACCGGATTCACCGAGGGGGAACCGTGAGCAAACTCGATCGTATGGCCGAAGAACGTCGTCGTCGTCAGGGGAGCACGCCGGAAGCGCCGGCCGGCCGGCAGTGGGGCACCTGCGTCAGCGTCCGGGAAACCGGTGACCGGCGCCGCCGGGTCGCCCGCGTGCTGCTGGCGAGCGGGCTGGTGATCACCGCCTACCTGCCGCTGAGCGTGGTCACGCCCGCGGTCGACGCACCGGTGCTGGTCCAGACCAACGCGATCGGTGACGGGCCCAAGGGCGACTCGGTCGTAGTGTCGGCCGGCGGCGACCAGCCGGGCCACGGCACCATCGTCGTGTCCTGACGGTGGCCGACGTGCGCACCGTTTCGATGGTCACCTTGGGCTGCGCGCGCAACGAGGTCGACTCCGACGAGCTGGCCGCGCGCCTGGACGCGTCGGGGTGGCGCCTCGCCGAACCGGGCGCCGAAGCCGACGTCGTCGTCGTGAACACCTGCGGCTTCATCGAAGCCGCGAAGAAGGAGTCCATCGACACGGTCCTGGCCGCCTCCGGCAAGGGCGCGAAGGTGGTCGCCGTCGGCTGCATGGCCGAGCGCTACGGCCGTGAACTCGCCGACGCGCTGCCCGAGGCCGACGCCGTGCTCTCCTTCGACGACTACCCGGAGATCGGCGCCCGCCTCGAAGACGCCTTGAACGGGCGCGCGCACCCCGCGCACACCCCGCAGGACCGCCGGCTGCTGCTGCCGATCACGCCGGTGCAGCGGCCCGCCGCGGTGACCGCGGCGGTTCCCGGCCACGGTCCGGCCAGCGGCCCGAGGCCGTTGCGGTACCGGCTCGGCGGGGGCCCGGTCGCCCCGCTCAAGCTGGCGTCGGGCTGCGACCGGCGTTGCACGTTCTGCGCCATCCCGAGCTTCCGCGGCGCGTTCGTGTCCCGGCCGCCGGCCGAGATCCTCGCCGAGGCCGAATGGCTGGCCGGTCACGGCGTCCGCGAACTGGTGCTGGTGAGCGAGAACTCGACGTCGTACGGGAAGGACCTCGGCGACCTGCAGGCCCTGGAGAAACTGCTGCCGCGGCTCACCGCCGTCGTCGACCGGGTGCGGGTGAACTACCTGCAGCCCGCCGAACTGCGCCCGAGCCTGCTCGAAACGATCGCCGGGACGCCCGGCGTCGCGCCGTACTTCGACCTGTCGTTCCAGCACGCCAGCGGGTCGGTGCTGCGCCGGATGCGCCGCTTCGGTGACCGGGAACGGTTTCTGCAGCTGCTGGAGAAGATCCGCGCGGTGGCGCCGGAGGCGGGCGTGCGGTCCAACTTCATCGCGGGCTTCCCCGGCGAGACCGACGCCGAGTTCGCCGAGGCCAAGCGTTTCCTCGAGGAGGCCAGGCTGGACGTCGCCGGCGTGTTCGGCTACTCGGACGAGGACGGCACCGAAGCCGTCGACCTGCCGGGCAAGGTGCCCGCGGACGTGCTCGCGGCGCGTGTCGAGGAGCTGTCGCTCCTGGCGGAGGAAACCGGGAGCCGGCGCGCGGCAGAGCGGATCGGCTCGGTCGTCGAGGTGCTGGTCGGGCCCGCCGGGCACGGCTGGGCCGCGCACCAGGGACCCGAAGTCGACGGGACCGTCACGTTCACCGGCACCGCACCGGGGGCGGGTGAGCTGGTCCGGGCCGAGGTCGTCGGCGCCGACGGCCCCGACCTCGAAGCGCGGCTCCTGTCGGCGTAGGGGCCTCAGACCGGCTCGCCGCGCTCGCGGTGCCGGGCCGAGGTCAGGACCGCCCAGACGACCTTGCCGCCGGACCACCGGCGGCTGCTGCCCCAGACCGTCGCCGCGTGCGCGACGATGGCGAGGCCGACACCCGGGCTGCGCACGTCCGGCCGCTCCAGCAGCACCGCGGGCCGCGGGTCGTCGTCGGCGACCGCCACGGTCAGCAGCCCCCGGCGCAGGTCCAGCCGCACCTCCGGGATCGACGACGTGTGCCGCACGGCGTTGTCGGCCAGCTCGCCGGCGATCAGGGTGCCGTCGTAGACCAGTTCGGGCACGTTCCACCGCCCGGCCAGCTCGCGGACGAACGAGCGGGCGAGCGGGGCGGCGCCGGCCGAGCGGGGCAGGGTCCGGGCCACCCGGTGCCGGATCGGCGTGCTCTGGTGGTGCTCGGCGGTCTCCACGTCCGGGTGCACCGCGACGAAGCGGTCGATTCCCGAAGTGCGCAACAGCCGCACGTGCGCTTGCCGGTTCGTGACCAGGGACAGCGGGATGCCCGGCCAGCCGTCGATGCGCCGGGCGACCAGCGGGAAGACGCTGGCCGGCGCGAGCTCGTCCATGGTCAGCGCGCTGACGTCGGCGACGATCCCCGGCGGCGTGTCGGCCGCGACCTTGAGCAGGCCGTCCCGCAGGGACGCGTAGCCGGGCAGGTCCAGCTCCCCGCTTACGGTCACCAGGGCACTGCCGGGCCGCGACGTCAGGCGCAGCGTCAGTCCGGAGGGCACGAAGTCCGTCAGGCCCGCCCGGCGTGTCGTCGCACTGCGCTCGCCCCGAAAGACCTCACGGATGACTCCATGAAGCCACGCTAGTCGTGATCGCGGTGCCCGGTTTACTCCGTAACGACGAACTCGGGTTGCCCCTCACCGCGATCGGCTGCTGCACAAGGGAACTATCCCCGCCGGATTGGGTGTCCTCACCGCGGATTTCGTCAGACCGCGGCGTACCGGATCACCCGGCGCAGCCGGCGGATCGCGCGGAACTGGGTCACCCGCACCGCTTCGGGGCTCGGCATGCCGAGCAGCTCCGCCGTTTCCCCGGCGGAATAGCCCAGCAGCACCCGCAACGTCACCACTTGGCGGTAGTGCCGCGGCAGCCGGTTCAGTACGCGCCGCACCTGGAGGTGCTCTTCGATCGCCGCGAAGTCGTCGGCCGCGGCCGGGAGGCGCCAGGCCGGGTCGGTCGCCGCTTCGGGGTCGGGGAGCGGGGTGAAGCGTTCGTGGCTGCGGTTGCGGTCGCGGTGCACGTCGGCGGTCTTGTGCGCCGCGATGCCGAACACCCACGACAGGAACTTGTCGGACCGGTAGGGGTAGCGCGGCAGAGCCACGAGCACGGCGAACAGCACTTCCTGGGTGCAGTCCTCGGCCGTCGTCGTGGCGTTCTCGCGGCCGAGCCGCTTGCGGCAGTAGGCGAGCACGATCGGCCGCAGCAGCCGGAAGAGCTGCTGCACCGCCTCGTGGTCGCCGCCGAGCGCGTCCCGGACCAGCACGATGTCCGGCGGCGGAGCTGGTCCCACGGTGGTCTCCCGGGTCGGCGCCGGGACGGAAGACCCCGGCGCGCTCGGCCATCGGGGTCCGGGACGGCTCGCGTGGTCCCGTTCAGCGTAACGGAAGATCGACCTTCGAGTCCTTTGTGGACCGTTCAGCGCAGGCTGTCGAGCGCGAGCTTGGCGGCGGCCGCGATCAGCCGGTCGTCGGACTTCGCGTCCGGCGTCTTCCGGTCCGACAGGACCACGAGCACGATCGGCGCCCGCCCGGGCGGCCAGACGACGGCGATGTCGTTGCGCGTGGCGTAGGAGCCGGTGCCGGTCTTGTCGGCGACGGCCCAGCCCGCCGGCGCGCCCGCCCGGATCAGCGCCCCGCCGGTGGTGTTGGCCCGCATCATGCCGGTCAGCACGGTTCGCTTCTCCGGCGGCAGCGCCGAGCCGAGGGTGAACGCGCGCAGGCTCGCGGCCATGGCGCGCGGGGTGCTGGTGTCGCGGATGTCGCCGGGCGCGAGGTCGTTGAGCCCGGGCTCGGTCCGGTCGACGTGGGTGGTCGTGTCGCCGATCCCGCGCAGCGCGGCGCCGAGCCCGGCCGGTCCGCCGAGCTCGCGGAACAGCAGGTTGGCGGCGGTGTTGTCGCTGTAGCGCAGGGCGGCGTCCATCGCGTCGCGCAGGGAGATGCCGGTGTCGACGTGCTTCTCGGTGACCGGCGAGTATTCCTGCAGGTCGGCCTTGGTGTACTTGAGCACCTTCTCGAGCCCCGGCAGGCTGGTGCGCTGCAGGACCGCGCCCGCGGAGAACGCCTTGTGCGTCGAGGCGTACCCGAAGCGGTCGTCGGCGTGGCGCGTGACTTCGCGGCCGGTGCCGGTGTCGACCGCGTAGACGCCGAGCCGGGCGTCGAACTGGGCTTCGAGCGGCGCGAAGTCCGGTTGCGGCACGACCTGCGGTGAAGCCGGCCGGGACGACGGCGTGGGCGCCGCGGGTGCGGCTTCCGGAGCGGCGCAGGCGGTCAGCGCGACGAGCACCATCGCGGCGACCGCGGCCCTCCTGACGTGGGGGAACGACACGGCACATCCTTTCGGTCTTGATCGGCTACCGCAGTCTCGCCGCGTCCGTCCATGCTGTCCAAGACGGAAATAAAGGGTTTGATGCCACAATCGCATAGAGTGTGGTTGTGGACCTGGTCGGCGGCTGCAGAGCGTTCGTGAGCGTGAGCGAGGCGGGGAGCTTCACCGCGGGCGCGGCGCTCGCGCGCATCCCGCAGCCGGTCGCCAGCCGCCGCATCGCCGCGCTCGAACGCCACCTCGGCGAGCGGCTCTTCGACCGGTCGACCCGCCGGGCGACGCTCACCCCGTTCGGCCGCGACATGCTGCCCCCGGCGAAACGCCTGGTCCGGCTGGCCGAGGCGATGGAACACGACGCCCGGCGCGCGCGGCTGCGGCCGATGCGGGTGGCCGTCCCCGACACGTGCGGTGTCCGGGACCTCGCCGAACTCGCCGCCGAAGCCCGCGCGCTGGAGGTCCACCTGGAGTTCCGCGCGGCGGCGCCGGGGGAGCGGGCCGAGCTCGTCCGCACCCAGGAGGTGCGCGCCGCGCTCGTCGCGGTCCCGGCCGAGGAGGGCGCGTGGGCCGTCCCGCTGGGCCTGGCCGGCGTGGCGACGCCGCCGGCGACGGTCGTACACCTGGAGACCCTGCGCGCCGGCCGCTCGGGTGGCGCGCGGCGGCGCGTCTGGCTGCAGCCCGAGGACGACGTCCCGCACGTGCGCGACCGCGTGCTGCGGACCCGCGACGCCGTGGGCCTGCAGCCCGCCCAGGTCGCCGTGGCCGCGTCGCTGACCTCGGCGGCGGCCGACGTCTTCGGCTCGGCGGACCTGCTGCTGTGCTCGGCCGCGCAGGCCGCCGACCTCGGGCTACAGTGGCGGCCGATCGGGGAGATCGACCTCGCGCGCGGCTTCGACGTCACCGCCGCGCTGGGGGAGGACGCCGACCGGCTGCGCACCGGGCTGTGGGCGGCGGTCGGGCGATGTCTCGGCGCCGCCGGGATCTGAGGGGGCGGGGTTGAGCACCGAAACGCTGGTCCGGGAGCTGCGGGCCGACCTGGCCGACGGTGGGCTCCACGGCTCGTTCCTGGTCCGCGACCTGGCGTCCGGGCAGGAGCTGGGGATCGACCCGGACCGGGTGTTCCCGATCGCGTCGCTGGTCAAGGTCCCGCTCGCGGCGGTGACCCTGGAGCGGATCCGCCGGGGCGAGCTCGACGGCGCCACCCAGGTGGAGGTCGAGCCCGGCGGCGTCACCACCCCCGGCCCGATCGGCCTGACGCGGTTCCGCCACCCGGCCCGCGTCGCCGTCGACGACCTGGTCTACCTGAGCACCTCCCTGAGCGACGGCGCCGCGGCCGACGTCCTGTTCGAGCTGACCCCGCCGGCCGAGGTCACCCGGGTGCTGGACGACTGGGGCGTGCCCGGCATCGCCGTGCGCCACCTGATGCGCGACCTCATCGACACCCCGGCCGAGCGCTTCGAGTCCGGCGACGTCGACCTGGCCCACGCACTGGCCATCGGCGCGGCCACGGCGGGCCAGGGCCACCGGCTCGCGCAGCTCGACGTCACCCGCGCGAACTCCGCGTCCGCGCGGGCGCTGCTCGACCTGCTGCAGGCCCTGTGGACGCCGTCGAAGATCGACCCCGCGGTGGCGGCCGGCGTCCGGGAGCTGATGGGCCTCAACGTCCTGCGGCACCGCTTGACCCCCGACTTCGCCACGGACGCGTCGAAGTGGTCGTCGAAGACCGGCACCCTGCTGAACCTGCGGCACGAAGCGGGCGTCGTCGAGCACGCCGACGGCCGCGCGTTCGGCGTCGTCGCCCTCACCGAGTCCCGGGTCCCGGCCGTGCTCCAGCCCGAGGCGGAGGTCCTGATGTCCCGGGTGGCGCGGGCCCTGCGGGACCACCTGCGCGCGGCCGGAAAACCGGTTGGGCGCGGGATTTCCGGCGCCTAGGCTCCGCGGGTGTCCTCCTTCACCAGACCCGAACCGCCGTACTACGCCGTGATCGTCAGCAGCAAGCTGGACGCCGACCACCTCGACGGTTACGCGGCGATGGACGACCGCATGACCGAGCTGGGCCGGGCCCAGCCGGGCTACCTGGGCCGCGAGTCCACGACCGACGCCGACGGCCGCGAGCTGACGGTGCTGTACTACCGCGACGCGGAGTCGATCGCGGCGTGGAAACAGCACCCGGAGCACCTCGAGGCCCAACGGCGGGGCCGGGAGCAGTGGTACGCGGACTACCGCATCGAGGTCGCCAAGGTGGAGCGCGCCTACGGCTTCGAGCGCGAGTGAGGGAAAGCCGCCGCGCGCGTCAGACCGAGCCGCGTCAGACTGCTGCCTTCACCCCGAAGTCCACCTCCTCGGTCTTCAGCGTGCCCGCGGTCCGGCCCGGCGCTGTCTGGTACTGCCAGTACAGGTTCGTGTGCGCGATGACCTGCCCGGGCACCGGCGCGCCGTAGGCCGACAGGTCTTCGGTCGTGTGCGCGTCGGCGACCAGCGTCGCGTCATAGCCGCGGACGATCGCGCCGTGCAGGGTCGAGCGGATGCACGCGTCGGTCTGCGCGCCCGCGACCACCAGCCTGCCGATACCCCGTGAGGCCAGCACGGCCTCGAGGTCGGTGGCCTCGAACGAATCGCCGTACGTCTTGTGCACCAGCGGTTCCGCGTCGCGGCGGACGAGCTCCGGGATGTACTGCCACGTCTCGCTGTCGCGCGGCAGCTCGTCGCTGGTGTGCTGCACCCACACGACGTCGACGCCGGCCGAGCGCGCTTTGTCCACCAGCGCCGCGATGTTGGCGACGACGGCCTCCCGGTCGTGGGCTTCCCGCAGCACGCCGTTCTGCACGTCGACGACGAGCAGCGCGGTGTTCGGACGGTCGGTGAGTGTGGTCATGGTCCCTCCCGGAGCTTGGTCGCGACCACTCTAAGCGGGACCACCGACATTTTCGCGTGCTTTCCGCTCGGTGTGCGAAGTCCGGGAGAGCGGCCACGGGGACGACGGTTCGGGCTCCTGCTCCAGTCCGGTCAGCACCGCCCCGATCAGCCGCTCGGCCTGGCGGTCGATCGCCCGCGGGCCGTCGAACCGGACGAGGCCGTCGACCAGGAGCGTGGCCAGGCCGTGCATCGCCGACCAGACGACGATCTCCGCCCCGGGCCGCGCCGACGCGGGCAAACCGCCTTCTGCGGCCAGCCGGTCGAGTTCGGCCGCGAAGACGTCGTGCGGGTGCGGCGAGACCGGCTCGCCGGGTTCGGCGCGGTGCGCCGCGAAGATCAGCCCGGCGACCGCGGGATCCTCGATCGCCCAGCGGACGTAGTCGCGCGCGGCCGCGACGAGCCGGTGCCGCGGGCCGCCCCGCGCGCGGGCGGCGGCCCGGCTCATGCGTTCACCCAGCCGGGCGACCAGCCGGTCCGACAACGCGCGGACCAGCGCGTCCCGCGACGCGAAGTGGTGGTAGGCGGCGCTCGGGCTGACCCCGATCCGCACCGTCGCCTCCCGCAGGCTCCAGCCGTCGGCCCCGCGCTCGCGGACCAGCGCTTCGGCGCCGTCGAGCAGCGCGCCGCGCAGGTCTCCGTGGTGGTACCGCTCCCGGGTCATGACGTCGATCTTAACACCGCTCAGAATCTGTACTATGTTCAGATCAGCAACTGAACACCGATCAGATGGGAGCCCGGACATGACCGCAGACCTGCCCGATGTGACGAAGGCGGCGCCGCCGATCGTGGGCGGTGAGCCGGTCGAGGTGGCCGACGGCGTCTTCGTCCTGCGCGACAACCGGGTGCCGCTCGTGCCCAACATCGGCTTCGTCGTCGGCGACCGGGCGACGCTGGTCGTCGACACCGGCCTCGGCCGGCGCAACGGTGAATACGTGCTGGCGCAAGCGAAGCAGCTCGCCAAGGGACGGCCGCTGTACCTGACGACAACGCACTTCCACCCGGAGCACGGCTTCGGCGCGGAGGTGTTCGCGGGCGCGGCGACGATCGTCGCCAACCGCGCGCAGCGCGACGAGCTGGCCCGCAAGGGCGCCGGGTACGTCCGGATGTTCAGCGGCCTCGGCCCCGCCATCGCCGCCGAGCTGGACGGCGTCACCTTCGTCGACCCGGACGTCGTCTACGAGGGCCGGGCGGAGCTCGACCTCGGCGGCCACCGGGTGGTGCTGCGGGAGTGGGGCCCGGCGCACAGCGCGGGCGACCAGACGGTGCTCGTCGACGGCCGCGTGCTGTTCACCGGCGACCTCGCGGAGACGCGGATGTTCCCGATGGCGCCGTACTTCCCGCCGCACGACACCGATTTCGACGGCACCCGCTGGATCGCCGTGCTCGATGGCCTGGCGGAGCTGAACCCGGAGGTGGTGGTCCCCGGGCACGGCGAAATCGCCGACGTCACGCTGCTGCACGAGATCCGCGGTTACCTGGAGCACGTCCAAGCCGAGGTGACGCGGCTGAAGACCGCCGGCGCGTCCGCTGCGGAGACGGCGGCGAAGGTCGACGCGGACGCGCGGGCCCGCTGGCCGGAGTGGGACAATCCCGAGTGGATCGCCCTGGCGGCCACGGCCTTCCACTCGGCGGGCTGAAAGCTCCACGCGGCCCGGCGCGGCTCCGTACGATGTCCACCATGGACTACACGCTGCTGGCCGTCGTCGTGCTCGTCGCGGCCGTCGCCCTGGGCGCCTCGGCCAACGACCGCCGGATCAACCGCCTCGAGCGCCGCCTCGCCCGGATGGAACTGAGGCTGGACGCCATCGCCGGGCACCTCGGCGTCGCCGTCGCGGAGCCGGCTCAGCCGCAGCTCGCCGACCTGCCCGACGTGCGGCAGTTCCTGCTGGAGGGCAAGAAGATCCAGGCGATCAAGGCCTACCGCGAGCACACGGGCGTGGGGCTCAAGGACGCGAAGGACGCCGTGGAGCGGATGGCCTAGGCGGTGTCCTGCAAGTCTGCTCGATGGGCTTCGTGATCCAGGTGGTTCCTGGCGGCGCGGGCGGGTCACCCTCGTACTGGGCCGTACTCGGGTGATCCCGCCCGTGCCGTCAGGGGCCGCCTGGGCGCGAAGACCGCGAGCTTGACTTGTAGGACACCGCCTAGCCGCCGAGGGCCGGGGCGGCGTGGCGGACGCGCAGGACGTCCGCGATCACGGTGTCGGCCACCAGGCGCTGCTCCTCGTCGAGCGGCGCGTCGGGGGCCGTGATCGGCGCGCCGCCCAGCGCGAGCGCGGCCGTCGAGGTGAACTCGGCCATCGGCGTCGGGCCACCGCGCAGGAGCAACGCCCCCGCCGACGCCGCGAGCCCGCGCAGTCCTTCCGCGGCCGCGTCCAGCGCGGCCTGCTGACCGGGCTCGGGCGGCTTGCTCCCCGGTTCCGGCGCCCGCAGGTCCTGCTGAGCGCGGGCCGCGGCCCGGAACCGCGGTGCGAGCCGCGCGCGCGGTGCGCCGTCCAGCGCCCCCGCGACCTCGGCGAGCAACGCCCGGGTCGTGTCCACGGCCTCGGCGAACCGCTCGGCCAGGGACGGCTTCCGCACCCCCGGCACGGCGGCGAAGCCGAACAGCAGCGCGATCACGACGGCCAGCACCATCAGCAGCACGTACTCCACCAGCAACGTCCGCGCGTCGAGGTGCTTCGTCGCCGAGTTCATCCCGACGCTCATGAGCACCATGCACCCGTTGAACACCGTCGGCCGGCTCCGCATCAGCGGGAACCCGGCCAGCAGCGCCACCAGCGCGAGCGGCAGCAGCGCGCCGGGCGGCAGCAGCCACAGCACCAGCGCCAGCACGACCGCGCCGCCCAGGGCGCCACCGACGCGCTGCCACGCCTTGCTCAGCGTGTCCCGCCACTCCGGCTGCAGCACGGCGAACGTCGTCATCAGGAACGACACGGTGAGCGGGTCGCCCGGCCGGAACCGCGCGACGACCAGGGCGAGCAGCATCCCGATCGCGCAGCGCACGGCGTGCCGCAGCTGCGCGGAACGCCAGGAGAGCGCGCCTTCGGCCTCGTGGCGCAGCGCCGCCCGCACGGCCGCGCGCGGGATGTCCACAACGGACTCGTCGCGGGTGAGCACGGCGTCGCGGACCGCGTCGACGCCGGACCACAGCTCGTCGACGAGCCGCCGCGTTTCGCCGGGCAGCCCGGCACCGGGGTCCGGCCGCTCGGCCGCGGGCAGGTCGTCCGGGGCATCCTTGGCGCGGACGGCGTCGGCGAGGACGGCCAGCTCCGCGTCCGCCGCGTCGAGGATCGTGCGCAGCGCGCCCGCCTGGTCTTCGCCGAGGGCCCGCCGCCGGTCGTCGAGGATCGCGGCCGTGGCGCGGGCCCGCACACCGGCGCCCAGCACGCGGGTCTGCCACTTCCGCGGCCGGTCGGCCAGCCACAGCCGCACGGCACGTTCGGCGGTGTCCTGACCACCGCCCGCGAGCGCGTCGGCGAGTGCCTCCCGGGTGGGCTTGCCGGGGTCGCCGACGCCGAGCAGGAGCCGCAGCACGATCGCCACGCCGACGGCGAGCGCGGGCGCGCCGATGATCTGCCCGGCGCTCGCGGTGCCGGTCAGCTGGAAGCCGTAGCCGAACACCGACGCCATCCCCAGGCCGAGCCCGACCGTGACGAACCGCGACCCGAGCGCCGGCAGCAGGGCGGCGACGAACACGACGATGGTGAGCAGCGCGATCGCGGCGACGTCCGACACCGCGCCCAGCAACCGCGGACCGGCCACGCCGGCGACCACGAGGGGCGCGTAGCAGGCGAGCAGCACGAGGTCGGACCGCAGCGGCCCGCCCGTGGCGGCGATGAAGCAGAACAACGCCGTGAGCCCGGCCAGGACCACGGTGTTCCCGAGGCCGACCGCCACCCCGATGCCCGCCGTCGCGCCGACGACGACCACGACGAACCCGAGTATCCCGACGCTCTTGATCAGGCCTTTCACCACACCAACCCCTCGCCGCGCGCACTGCCCTGATCATCCTGGCGCACGGCGGACAGCACTGTGGGTCCGGACAGCACTGCGGGTCCGGACAGCACTGTGGGTCCGGACAGCAAACCGCCGCACCCCGGAAGCCGGGGTGCGGCGGTCGCGAAAACCTCAGGTCAGTCCTTGACGCCCTTGATGGCGTCCTTGATCTTCTCGCCGGCCTGCTTGAGGGAGCCCTTGGCCTGGTCGGCCTTGCCTTCGGCCTGCCACTGCTCGTTGCCGGTGGCGTCGCCGACGGCCTCCTTGGCCCGGCCCTTCAGCTCTTCACCCTTGTTCTCGATCTTGTCGTTCACGGGCTGCACCTTTCGTCAGGCGACATTTCCGGATCGGCCTGTCGCCACGAGGGCCTTGCTACATGGCTACCCGCTCAGCGCCGACGTACACCTTTTCTGAGCCATCCGGGTGACGTGAGGGCCGTCACGCCACCCGGACGTGTGCCGGGTCCGAACAGGACGGCCGGCTCCAGAAGCCGGGTAGCGTGGGCCGGGCAACCGCCGAGGAGGCTGTGTGACGACGAACGGTGCCGGACGGCTGACCGCACCCTGCCGGTTCTGCGGGCGGCCCCCGCGACCGCGGGACACCCGCGTGCCCGGTCCGTCGGGCCCGATCTGCGTGGATTGCGTGCAGGCCGGTCTGTGGGTGGTGCGCGACCGCGAGGAGCGCCCGAACGAGGCCGGCGAGACCTTCGAAGCGGTCAGTTCACCGCAGGCGCCGGTCTGCGAGTTCTGCAGCCGCCGTGAGCGCCGCACGTTCCTCGGCTTCCGCCGACCGCTGGTCCGCGTGCGCTGCGTGCCCCGCGACGCGGTGATCTGCGGGGACTGCCTCGACCACGCCGGCGACGCCCTGAACCTGGCACTGCGGCAGTAGCCCGGTCACGACGCCGGGACGTGCCACGGGAAGCCGTCCGGATCGGCCTTCGCCCGCGCGGTCAGTTCCGCGTCGTCGTGGCCGTGGACGTCGTCCCGGAACGGGAAGTCGGCCGGCTCGACCGTGAGCTTGGCGAGCGGCCGCACCGGCACCGGGCTGGCGGCCTGCATCGAGCGGGCTTCGCCGGTCGGCGGCTCCAGGTCGAAGGTGGCGGCCGGCAGGAGGTACACCGTGCCGCTCCGCCACGGCTGCCGCGCCAGCGCGGGCGCGCTGATGGAGAAGTGGTACCGCGCTTCACCGCCCACGCGCGCACAGCCGTTGCACATCGACACCGGCCCGCTGTCGCGGTCGAGGACGGCGTAGAACATCGGCCAGATACCGTCCGCGGCCGCGAAGACCGCGAGCCGGCTGCCGAACTCGGTCATGTCGGGCGGCCGGCGTGGGGTGAACTCCGTGATGCCGGGCCGGCCCGAGCCGTGCAGCACGTGGTCGCCGCGGTCGGCGGCGTGGCACAGGAACTGCCACTTCGGCGCGTCGAGCCGGTAGTCGATCGGGTGTTCCGGGCCGGCCGCGAGCGCTTCGTCCAGCAGGGCGTCGAACCGGGCGCGCAGCGATTCCGACGTCGGCGCGGCCGGCCGCCGGAGCCAGTAGCCGGGCAGGTCCACGCACCCGACCCTAACGGGCCGGTGCCGCCGCGGACAGCGACGGCACCGGCCCGCGGGCTCACGCGGGCGCGGTGAACACGTACGACCCGGCGGGCACGAAGTACGTCCCCGCCGCCGAAGGCACCGCCTCGGCCGGCGCGTTCACGGCGCCGGTCTGCGACGTCGGGACCCGGACGGTCGCCGAAGCGCCCGCCGGGACCGTCACCCGCAGGGTGAGCGTGCCGCCGCTGATCGACCAGTCGCTGACCGCGCCGCCGAACGGCGTCTCGTACGTGGCCTTCGCCGACGTCAGGCCGCCGCCCGGGCGAGGCGCGATGTCCAGCGCCGCGTACCCCGGCGCCGCCGGCGACAGGCCGCCGACCGAGCGGTACAGGAAGTCGCCGACCGAGCCGAGACCGTAGTGGTTGAACGAGTTCATCCCGGGATCGTTGAACGAACCGTCGGTCTTGATGCCGTCCCAGCGTTCCCAGATCGTCGTCGCCCCGCGGCCGATCATGTAGCCCCAGCCGGGGAACCCGGGCTGCAGCAGCACCTGGTACGCGACGTCGGCGTGCCCGTGGGCGGCCAGCACCGGCAGCAGGTTCTCGACGCCGAGGAAGCCGACGCTGAGGTGGCCACCGCTCGCCGCGACCTTCGCCGCGAGCTTGTCGGCCGCGGGCTGCACCCGTGCCGCCGGCAGCAGCCCGAACGCCAGCGCCAGGACGTACCCGGTCTGCGTGTTCGCGCCGACCGTGCCGTCCGCCGCCGAGAACTTGTTCGCGAACGCCGCGGCGATCTGGTCGGCGAGCGTCCCGTACTTCGTCGCCTCCGCGGTGTGCCCGGTGGCCGCCGCCATCCGCGAGACCAGCCGCGACGAGTACGCGAAGAACGCCGTCGAGATCAGGTCCTGCGCGGTGTTGTCGTTGACGTTGAGCCAGTCCCCGAACGTCTGGTGGTCGCGGATCAGGTCCGCGCCGGACGTCGAGCGCAGGTACTCGACCCACTTGACCATGGCGGCGAAGTGCTCGTTGATCACGCCGGTGTCGCCGTAGCGCTGCCACAGGGTGTAGGGCACGATGACGCCCGCGTCGCCCCAGCCCGCCGTGCCCGAACCGTCGAGCACCCCCGGCGCGACGTCGGTGAACGAGCCGTCGGCGTGCTGGGCGTCGGTCAGGTCGTCGCTGAACTTGCCGAGGAAGTTCGCGACGTCCAGGTTGAACGTCGACGTCCCGGCGAAGATCCCGATGTCGCCGGTCCAGCCCAGCCGCTCGTCGCGCTGCGGGCAGTCGCTCGGCACCGACAGCATGTTGGAGCGCTCACCCCAGAGGATGTTGTGCTGCAACTGGTTCACCATGGTGTTCGACGACGTGAACGTGCCGGTCTGCGCGCCGGTCGTCCACATCGCGCGGCCGGTGACCGTGGTCGCGGTCGGCGCGGAGGGCAGCCCGGTCAGCTCGACGTACCGGTAGCCGTGCACGGTGAAGCGCGGTTCGTACGTCTCGACGCCGCCCGTGCCCGCGAGGGTGAACCGGTCGGTCGCCTGCGCGGCCCGGAGGTTGTCGGTGTAGATCGTGCCGTCGGGGTTGAGCACCTCGGCGTGCCGCAGCGTCACCGTGGTCCCCGCCGGTCCGGTCACCGAAAGCCGGTCAACGCCGCCGAAGTTCTGGCCCATGTCGGCGACCCACACGCCCGGCTTGGGCTGGGTGATGGCGACCGGGTGGAACTCCTGCTGCACGGTGACGCCGTTGTCCACCTGGGCCACCAGGTTCGGCTTGGCGTCGGTGCGCACGCCGGGCGCCTGCCACGCGCTGTCGTTGAAGCCGGGCTGGTCCCAGCCGGTGACGGCGAGCCGCGCGTCGTAGTTTTCGCCCTGGTAGAGGTCGTCGGCGCGGATCGGGCCGTCGCCGGTCTTCCAGGTGCCGTCGGTGGCGACGGTCGAGCTGGTGCCGTCGGTGTAGGTCAGCCGCAGCTGCGCCGAGTACCACGGCTTGGTGCCGTAGCGCTGGCTGCCGGCGATGCCGATGCTGCCGGAGTACCAGCCGTTGCCCAGCAGCGCGCCGATCGCGTTGTCACCCTGGCGGATCTGGCCGGTGACGTCGGAAACCCGGTACTGCAGCCGTTTCGTGTAGTCGGTCCAGCCGGGTTCGAGGACCTCGCCGCCGACCTTGGTCCCGTTGAGCCGGGTCTCCTGCAGGCCGAGCGCGGTGGTGAGCAGCCGGGCGCTGGCGACCGGCTTGCTGACGGTGAAGCTCTTGCGCAGCAGGGGAGCGGGCGACGCAACGACGACGTTGGACGCCCACGGCCCGGTGCCGTACGCGGTCAGCGCCCGCGCCGCGGTCCAGGCGCTGTCGTCGAACGTGCGCTGCTGCCAGCCGGACGGCCCGGTCTGGTTCGCCTTCCAGGACGCGTCGGTGACGACCGTCGGCCCACCGGTGACGGTGAGCTTGGCGATCATCCCGGCCGGGCTCTGCGTGGTGTTCTCGCTGCTGATCGCGATGACGTTCGCGCCGGTCGTGAGCAGGGAGCCGACGTCGACGACGGCGGCCTGCTTCCACGAGTCGGTGGAGCGCGGCGACGAACTGACCTGGGTGCCGTTGACCCACACGGTCGCGGTGTCGTCGCCGGTCACGACGAGCGTGGCCTTCGACGGCGCCGCGCTCAGCTGCACGGTCTTGCGGAAGTACCGGGTCGCCGGCGGGATGCCGCCGGCCGGGTCGCCCTCCGGGTACCAGACCCAGCTCGCGCCGGCGAGGTCCGGGCCGGCCGCCGAGCGCCCGATGAACGCGCCGGCCCACTCAGTCGCCGGGGCGCGCAACGCCGTTTCGAACCGCTGCACCGGGCTCCAGCCGCTCGCGCGGCCCTGGGCGTCCCAGACCCGGACGCGCCAGGTGTAGGCCGTCAGCGAGCCGAGCGCAGGCCCGCCGTACGCGACGTCGGCCTGCTGCCCGGACGCGACCTGCCCGCTGTCCCAGACGTCGGATCCGTTGGCGGACACCACGATCTGGTAGGCCGACTGCCGCTGCTGCGACGTCGACGACGTCAGCTTCCAGCCGAACCGCGCCTGCGCCGGGTCGACGCCGATCGGGTTGACCCGGGTGCCGACCGTCGCGCTCGCCACGGAAAGGGGGGCCGCGGCGGTGGAGTCCGGCGTGGTGACGCCGGCGCCCCAGGGTGCCGCGCCGTAAGCGCCGAGATCCGCGGCCGCGGGCCAGGACCCGTCGGCGAAGCCGGGCTGCTCCCAGCCTTCCGGTGCGGTCTGCGCGCTCTTCCAGCCCGCTCCGGTGGTCAGGTCGGTGGTGCCCGACGCGGTCGCGACGTGCAGCCGGCCGAGCAGCCCGGCCGGGCCGCCGGCGTTGCGGACGGCGACGGCGAGGGTGTTGACGCCGGGGACGAGCGCGGGCCGCAGGTCGACCGGCAGCCCCGTCTTCCAGGAGTCGGTGACGCGGGCCGAGGACGCGAGGGGCTTGCCGTTGAGCCAGACGTCGGCGGTGTCGTCGCCGGTCACGGTGAACCGGGCGTCGCTGACCGCGCCGGTGGCGACGGTGAACGTGGTGCGGAAGTACCGGGTCGCGGCCGGGGCGGACACCCGCGCGTCACCCTCGGGGTACCAGATCCAGTGCGCCCCGGAGATGTCCGGTGGGGGCGCGGCGCCCGCCGGGGGAGCGGCGGCGCCGGAGAGCACCAGGGTCGCGGCGAGGGCGGTGGTGGTGGTCGCGCGCCAGAGCTGGGATCGCGGCATTGCGGCTCCTGGATGACGGGGACGGGGCTGTGGATCGTTAAAACGTTTCAATCCAGTGTGATATGTGACTGTAATCAGAGGATCACGCAACCGCAATACTCCACCGGGTGCAGCGGCGATCGTCCGTGCTTGTCCGGTGGCCAAATGTGTAAATCGTTTTAGGTCACTTCATCCGACGCCTCCGCCGGACCACGAGCGCGACCCCGGCCACCCCGAGGAGAACGAGCCCGGCGGGGACGGCCGTGGGCCGCCACGGCCACGCCGGGCCGTCGAAGACGACGTCGTACGCGGCGGCCCAGCCGAGCCGGCGCACCCGGCCGAAGCCGGCCCGGGCGGGCCCGGTCAACCGCCTCGCCGCCGGGAAAGCGCTGTCTGTTCGCGCGGCGTTTCGGTGACCGGGCCACGTAGGGTGGAGCGGACACCGCAGTCGAGAACGGGAGCCCGTCATCGATGTCAGTGCTCTGGGGCGTGTCCTTCGACGGAACTCCGCTGTCCGGGGTGGTGGTCGAGTTCCTCAAGACGGCGGCCCGGCTCTCCGCCCGCGGCCACCGCGTCCACCTCGATCTCGGCTACGACATCAAGGCCGACAAGGGCGCGTTCTTCCGGCCCTACCGTGACGAGGCCGGGCTGCTGCCGGAGTGGGTCGTCCTCGACCGGATCGACGGCGTCGAGCAGGTCCGCGGCTACGACCGGCCGTTCGTCGAACGGGTGCTCACCGAGGTCGTCCAACGGGAGGCCGGCGCGGCGCTGCGGCCGGAGATCGACCGGATCGCCGGCGAGCTGGCCGACCGGATCACCGCCACCTGGGAACGCCTCGGCGTCACGATGGTGATGGTCGAGAACGGGACGCTGCCGGAGAACCCCACCTACACCGAGGCCCTCTACCGCGCGATCGACCGCTACGGCGCGCGGCACCGGCTCGGCCGGTTCGTGTTCTGGCGCGACCACGACCTGATGTGGCAGAGCGAACCGGGGATCGCCAAGTACGGCCGGTTCCCGTACCGCGAGACCCCGGCGCCGCGGAACTCGCCGTACGTCCACTACTTCGCGCTGCACGAACAAGCACGGGCGCGGACCCTCGAGTGGGTGCCGGGCCTGCGTAACCTCGACGTCCTGCCCAACACGTTCCCCATCGCCACGGCGGAGATCGACGCGCGCAACGCGGGCTTCAAGCGCGACCACGGGATCCCCGAGGACGCTCCGCTATTGGCCCGGATCACGCGGATCATCCCGCAGAAGCGCGTCGACCGGGACCTGCACCTGCTGGCGCTGCTGCCGGACGCGTGGCTGTTCGTGGCCGGCGACGTCGAAGAAGCACCTGCCGAGTACGTCCACCTCACCCGGCTGGCCGACCGGCTCGGGGTGCGCGACCGCGTCGTCTTCGGCGGCTGGCTGACGCCGTACGACACGACCACACCCGGCCGCTACTCCGTGCGGGACCTCCTGGCGCACGCGAGCGTCGTGTCCTTCCTGACCTCCTACGACTACGAGAGCTACGGCAACCCGGTCAGCGAGGCGATCGCCTCCGGGACGCCGTACGTGACCAGCGGGTACGAGCTGTATAACGCCGTTTACGGCAGCGCCGGGTTCCGGGCGCCGGTGCTGGACATCCGGGCCCGCGACCTGCCGGACGCGGCGTTCGCGCGCGAAGTGGCCGAACTGATCACCGACGAGGGGAAACGAGCGGAAGTGGTGCGGGTGAACCAGGATCTCGGGCGGGCGCGCTTCGGCACCCAGGTCGTCGACGACCTGGTCGACCGGCTGTACCCGCCGCCGATGGGCGCCGGGACGCGGCTGAGCGTCGTGCTGCCGGTGTACAACGAGGCCGCGAACCTGCGGTCGGTCCTGCGGACGCTGTACGACCAGCAGGCGCTGGACAAGGACAGCTACGAAGTCGTCCTGGTCGACAACAACTCGACCGACGACACCGTCGCGCTCGCCCGCGAGTTCGCGGCCGCGCACCCGGACCTGGCGGTCCACGTGATCCACGAGCCCGAGCAGGGCGTCTCGTGCGCGCGCCGCGCGGGTATGGACTTCGCCGCCGCGCGCAGCCGGAACCGGCCCGACACCGATCCGGCGCAGCGGTTCTACCTGGTCTCCGCCGACGCCGACTGCCAGGTCGACGCCCACTGGCTGAGCGAGCTCCTGGACGCGATGGAGACGACCAAGGCTTCGATCGGCGTCTGCGACTACTACTACAACGCGGACCACTTCACCGGCCGGCCGCGGCTCTGGGACGCGATCCAGCGGACGCTGCGCTGCCGCGCCGTGACGTTCTCGCTGTTCGGCGGCTTCCCCGACGGCAAGGGCTTCGCGGTCGAGCGCGACGCTTACGAGCGCGCCGGCGGCATCGAGATCTTCTACCAGCTGCAGGACGGCAAGTTCGTCAGCCACCTCTCCGACGACTGGGACTTCGGGATCAAGGTCGCCGGCGGGGGCGACGCGATCACGTACGCGCCGCGCTCGCGCGTCGAGATCAACCCGCGGCGCGTCGACCACGCCATCGACGAGGTCATCGCCGGCCGCGCCTACGGCTCCGGCGGCACCATCGTCATGCGCGACATCCGCCCCTCCGCGCCGGCCGTGGAAACCGACCTGACCGAGGCGGAAGCCCTGCAGGCGTGGGAGTTCTCCATCAAGGACTTCACGCCGAAGAACACCATCCTGCCGGTGCTGCTGACCCCGGCCCTGCTGGAGGACGACGCCGTCATCGGGTTCTTCGGCGCGGACCTGGCCGCGCGGCTGGGCGAGCGGATCGCCGAGATCCGCGCCGGGATGCGCGTCGTCGACTTCACGCCGATCCACGCGTACAAGACGCCGTCGTACCGGCTGTACCTGGAGTTCGCCGACGAGCTGTTCGCGTGCCTGCGCAAGCACGTCGGCGAGGACATCGGCGTCCCGCCGCCGCTGCCACCGTGTTTCGCGGACGTTCCGCCGGAGCGGTTCGCGGAGTTCGTCCACTACTACTGCGAAGACCGGGAATCCGGAGAAGCGCACAACTACTTCGGCAACGGAGGGGTGTTCTGATGACACTCGCCTACGAAGAGGCGATCGGCTCACTGCACGGTCTCGACCCCGCGTGGCCGCGCCCCGCGGTGCTCGACGTCCTGGAGGCGCCCGAAAACCGGCACCTGCTCGACTACGTGCAGGAGGACCCGTTCGGGGCGCACGTGTTCCCGGGCAACGTCCCCGGCTACGCGCCGGCGGACTTCCTTCGCGACCTGGACGCGCAACTCGCGTCCAGCGCCCCGATCCACCTGTGGTCCTACATCCCGACGTGCGCCTACCGCTGCCGGTTCTGCCAGTACCCGGTGGTGCTGGTGAAGGGCAAACCCGAGGTCACGTACGAGAAGGCGAAGCACTGGGTCGACCTGAACATCCGCGAAGCGCGCATGTGGCTGGACGCCGTCCCGAACCTGGCGGGCGCCGAGGTCGGCGAGTTCAACGTCTTCGGCGGCACGCCGTCGCTGCTGCCGGAACCGGAGATCCGGCGGCTGCTGGACTTCTACCGGGAAGAGTTCGGGTTCACCGCGGACACGACCATCCGGTTCGAAGGCGATCCCAGCACGTTCACGCCGGCGAAGCTCGAGCTGCTGCGGGACCTGGGCTGCACCAAGCTGTCCAGCGGCGTCCAGTCGTTCGACGACCACGTGCTCGAGCTGTGCGGGCGCGAGCACTCGGCGCGGATGTGCGTCGACTTCGTCCGCAACGCGCAGCGCCTCGGCTTCGAATGGGTCAGCATCGACCTGATGTACGGCCTGCTCGACCAGACCCTCGACAGCGTCCGCCGGGACCTGGACGTCGTGCTGGAGAACGAGATCACCGCCGTCGTGTGCACCAAGCTGCACCTGGCCTCCTACAGCGACACCCGCACCAGCGTCACGGGGGAGAAGCCCGCCGCGTGGCAGCTGCCGTCCTACCGGGACAAGCTGGTCCGCGACGGCCACCGCTGGCCGACGCTCGGCGAGCAGTACCAGATGCGGGAACTGCTCACCGACGGCCTCCGCGCGGCGAACTACACCGAGCACCCCACGATGTACTTCGCGCGCGACGGCCTCGGGCCGGAGAAGTGGAAGTCCATCATGGTCGACCAGGAGAAGCAGGAGGCCGAGGTCGCGATCGGGCTCGGCGGCAGTTCGAGCTGCCGCGCGTCGGAGGCGATCACCGACGTGAACTCCAAGCGCTACATCGAAACCGTCGAAGCCGGCCGGATCCCGCTGGGGTCGGCGACGCGGTTCACGCCCGACGGGCAGGAGGCGCGGGCGGTGAAGATGGCGCTGACGACGTTGCAGCCGTTGCGCGATTCCGTGCACGCTTCGCGGTTCCCCGGGCGGTCGCTCTTCGCGGAACCGTGGCTCGGCAAGTTCCGCTCCCTGGCCGATCGCGGCCTCGTCCGGCTGGATTCCGGGGCGGGGAAAGTGGAATTGACCCGGACGGGAGAAGTCCTGGTGGAGGCCATCATCACGACCGAGCTCTGAGGACCGAGATCACTCCGACGGGTGACAGAAGTCTCGCGGGGACCGGTACGGGCGTGCAGCATGGGTCCAGCACCGTACGGCCGTACCGAGATCGGAGCCCAGATGAGCCGAACCGTTCCCGGACCCCTGGCGAAGCTGGCCGGGGCGGGCGCGCTCGCGGCGTTCGCGTCGGTGGTCGTCGTGCCACCGGCGCACGCCGCTCCGGACTACTCGCACGCGGACACGAACTTCGCGGGCACGCAGATCGAAGCGCACGAAGGCGTCCACGGGAGCCCGCTCACCTCCCGCGCCGACGTCGCCGACCAGACGCTCGGGCACGACGTGAGCGGGCACACGGGTCCGGTCGACTGGGGCGCCACGGCCGCCGGCGGGGCGAAGTTCACCTACGTCAAGGCGACCGAGGGCACCGGGTTCGTCAACCCGCAGTACACCCAGCAGTACAACGGCGCGCACGCGGCGGGCCTGATCCGCGGCGCGTACCACTTCGCGCGCCCCGACGTCTCCAGCGGCGCCCAGCAGGCGGAGTACTTCATCGCGAACGGCGGCGGCTGGCGCGGCGACGGCACGACGCTGCCGGGCGCCCTGGACATCGAGTACAACCCGTACGGCGACGTCTGTTACGGCAAGAACCCGGCCGACATGACGGCCTGGATCGCCGACTTCACCCGCACCTACCTCGCGAAAGCGCACCGCAGCGCGCTGATCTACACCAGCACGGCGTGGTGGAAGACCTGCACCGGCAACGCGAACGGGTTCGGGAACACGAACCCGCTCTGGCTGGCCCGGTACGGCGCGGACGTCGGCGAGCTGCCGGCCGGCTGGGACAAGCAGAGCATCTGGCAGTTCGCCCGCGGCGGCGGCCTGCCGGGCGACCAGAACTACTACAACGGCCCGATCGGCCGCGTCGAAGCGCTGGCGAAGGGTCAGGCGGCCTAGCGCGTCCTCCGGATGACGACGTCCGGCCACGGCGGCTTGCGCAGCACGGCGAGGGTGCCGAGCGTCGCGGCCATCAGGCCGGTCATGGCCCCGATCAGGAGGACGCGGGTGGTGTCGACCGCGGCTTCCCACTTGACGTGGCCGTCGTGGATCACGAACACCCCGACCGGGTTGCTCACCGGGATGACCGTCGTCCCGTCCGGCGTCTCGTGGGGGTCGCCGAAGAGGGCGCCGTCCGGCTTTACGGTGTCACGCACGGCCCGCAGTTTCACCTTGCTCATCGGTCCATCGAACCGGAACCGGCGGCGCCGCGCCAGGCCCGGGGCGAACTCCCGTACGCGCGGGAGAAGGCCCGGCTGAACGCGGCCTCCGAGGCGTAGCCGACGCGGGCCGCGATCCGCCCTGCCGGCTCGCCCGTCGAGCGCAGCAGGCGGGCCGCGTGGTCCAGCCGTCGCCGCTGGACGTACGCCCCGGGCGGCTCGCCGACGGACTCGGCGAACCGGGCCGCGAAGGCCGAGCGCGACAGCGACGTCAGCCGGGCCAGCTCGTCGACCGGCCAGTCACGCCCGGGGTCGCGGTGGATCGCCGTGAGCGCGGGCCCGAGCGCCGGGTCCATCGCCGCGGTCAGCCAGCCGGGGTGCACCGCGTCGCCGGAGGCCGCCCACGTCCGCAGCGAGCGGATGAAGAGCAGGTCGAGCAGCCGCGACACCATCACGCGGGCGCCGGGCTCGGGCCGGGTGACCTCGGACAGGAGCAGGTCCCGGCTCAGCGGGAGCCACGCCGCCGTCCCGGCGTCGCCGCGGATCACGATCGCCGCGGGGAGAACACCGAGCAGCGGCGCGGCGACCACGGTTTCGACGAGGAACTCGCCGGTCACCCAGTCCGCGACCGGCGCCGGGCGGACGACGTGCGCGTCACCGCGGGCGAGCAGCGCCATGTCGCCGTGGTTCAGCTCGACAGGCGCCTCGCCCTCGACGTCGAGGCGGACCCGCCCCGCCCCCACGAGGTGCAGCGACCGCGTCCCGGCGGGATAGCGCTCGACGACGTCGGTGTGCCGGCGCACGTCGCCGCCTTGCAGGTGGATGGCCTGCAGGACGTCGGAGAGCGCGTCCTGCTCGCCGTACGCGGGCAGCGGCGGTGAATCGGCAAAGTTTTCCGGTCTCTGGGCCATGGTTCTTGCTCGAACCTCCTCATAGGCTGCGAAGGCAGTATGCGCGAGCGAGTCCGCACGAGCGGACCCGGCGCGCCTGATCGAGGAGGAAACCCCATCATGTCTGCCAAGCCGACGGTGGTGCTGGTCCACGGCTTCTGGGGTGGCGCCGCGCACTGGGCGAAGGTCATCGGAGAGCTGGACAAGCGCGGATTCGGGGCGCTCCACGCGGTCGAGAACCCGCTGACGTCGCTGGCCGCCGACGCGGCCCGCACCCGGCAGATGGTCGCGCAGGTCGACGGGCCCGTGCTGCTGGTCGGTCACTCGTACGGCGGCGCCGTCATCACCGAGGCCGGGACGCTGCCGAACGTGACGGGCCTGGTGTACGTCGCGGCGTTCGCGCCCGACGCGGGGGAGAGCCTGGCGACGGTCAGCGAGGGCCACGACGCCCCGGGCGGCGCGAACATCGCGCCGGACTCCGACGGCTACCTGTGGATCGCGCAGGACAAGTTCCACGAGAGCTTCTGCCAGGACCTGCCCGAGGACGAGGCCCGGGTCATGGCCGTCACGCAGAAGGCGCCGGTCGGCTCGACGTTCGGCGACCCGGTGACGGACCCGGCGTGGAAGCAGAAGCCGTCCTGGTACCAGGTTTCGGCCCAGGACCGGATGATCGCCCCGGACAACCAGCGCCGCATGGCCGCCCGCATCGGCGCCCGCGAGACGATCGAGCTCGAGTCCGGGCACGCGTCGCTGGCGTCCCAGCCCGTCGCGATCGCCGACCTGATCGAGCGCGCCGCCGGCTGACAAGATCGGACAGGACCGCCCCCGCGCTGTTGTCCGCGCGGGGGCGGCTCCCTATTCTCGGTACTGTCACGGTTTTCGTTTCGTCCTTTGTGGACTACGGAGGTGCCTGTGCGCGGCAAGGTGGCGGTTCTGGCGGCGGTTTCGGCCCTGGCGTTCGCGGCGGCGCCGGTCGCCGCGGGAGCCGGACAGGCGTGGTTCACCTCGTGGGCCCAGTCGCAGGACGGCCGCGCGGACACCCCGTTGAACGCGCAGTCCCTGCGGATGATCACCCACCTGAGCCAGGGCGGCGACGCGATCCGCGTCCGCCTGCAGAACACGTTCGGCACGGGCCCGCTGTCGGTGGCCCACGCCACGGCGGGCGTGAGCGCGGGTGGAGCGGCGGTGACCGCGCCCCGCGACCTCACCTTCGCAGGCGCCCGCGCCGTCACCATCCCGGCCGGGGGAGAGGCGTGGAGCGACGAGCTGCGCCTGACCACCAAGCCGGACACGAACCTGGCCGTGAGCATGTCGGTACCGGGGTCGGCGGTGGTCGGCCGCCACGGCGCGGCCCTGCGCGACAACTTCCTGACGGCTGCCGGCGCGGGGGACCACACTGGTGACGCCGGCGGTTCGGCATTCGCGCAGACGGTGGGCTCCACTTACGTCGTCAGCGCGGTGGACGTGCACAACACGGCGCTGAAGGGCACGGTGGTCCCGTTCGGCAGCTCGGTGGTCGACGGAATAGGCAGCACGAACTGCGGCCCCGGCTGCACCCAGCTGGGCGCCGACCGCCGCTGGACGGACGACCTGGCGCGTCGAGCCGCCGGTTCGGGCCTGGCCGTCGCCAACGCGGGAGTCTCGGGAACGACGAGCGCTCCTACGTGCCCGAACATCCCGCCGGGTGTAGTCGGCCTGGACGCCGCGAGCCGCCTGGACCGAGACGTCCTGGCCCTGCACGGCGTCAAGTCGGTGATCTACTACTACGGAACGAACGACCTGGCGTACGGCTGCGACGCGACGGCGGTCCTGGACAGCTACCGAGCGGTCTTCGCCCGCCTCCGCGCGGCAGGCATCGCCATCTACGTCACCCCGAGCACCCCACGACCGGGCTACAGCGACAAGAACAACCTGGATCGCCACGAGATAGCGCTGTTCGTAGAACGCTGGAACAACTGCGGCGGCCTGTGCACGGGCATCCTCGACTTCGACGAGGTCCTGAAGGACCCCCTGAAGCCGAACAGCATCAACCCGGCGTACGACAACGGCGACGGAATCCACGCGAACGCGGCAGGCCAGCAAGCACTGGCGGACTTCATCTCGATCCCGATGCTCACGGCCGGGTCAACTTCCCACACGATGGGGTGAAAGGGCGAGTCGCAACGCCTTGCGTGTGCGCGTCGCTGAGCAAAGTACGTCGCGTGATGAACAACTCGATGGACGACGCGGGGTGCTGCCTGCTGTCGGTGGCCTGGAACATAGCCCCGCTGCTGGAACCATCGCCGACATCCCGCCGCTCCACCCTGCGCGCGACGATCGAGGAGACCTGCCGCCTCACCGGCCACGCCGCCCGCTCGTGGGCGTCCTGCCACGGCACAGGGACGGAGCCGGAGTACCGCCCGTTCCTGCAGCTGGCGGACGTGGCGTACGAGACAGCCACGTTACTGCTGTTGGTAGGCGACTCCCTGGTCCCGGACCTGGAGCGCGAACACCGCCGCTGGGCGGAAATCGAGGGCTTGATGTCCCGCCTGGAGGAACTTTCGGACTGGACGTCGTCGTTCCTGGGTTCACTGACCTTGTCAGGCCACGCCTGACGCGTTTCGCAATGCGCGGCGGCAAGCACCCTGGACGCAAAGAGATTCTGCTCTGGGGAATGACCCCGTCAGTCGGCATGGGAACGTTTCTCGGCGAGTGAGCCGCAAGCCGCCCGACGGCGGCCTGCGGCACACAACGAGCCGGATCAGCCGGCGGCCACCGTGAAGTGCAGCGTGCCGATGATCGGCGTGCCGGCGCACTGCAGGGTCGCGGTGTAGGTCCCGGGAGTAGCGCCGGCGGTGGTCTTCCCGCTGAATCGCCCGAAGTTCCCACCCGTGGTGAATTGCAGCGGAGCGGCGAAGCCGGGCGAAGTAACGGGCCCGACCGGCCCGCCGGGGCACCCGCTGATGATGTCCGACCCACCCCAGATCTCCCCGCCGGGCTGCACGTCGATCGGGGAGAGCCACCAGGACGGCGGCTGGTGGGGAAGGACCGTGAAGGTGGTGGTCAAGACCTCGGAATCACAGGTGGCGGTCACGGTGTAGGTCCCCGGCGTGCGAACGGCGTCGCCGGTCGCCCACAATTCGTCGGGATCCCCGACCAGCTGAACGGGTGCGGCGAACCCGTCCGAGGTGACGTCCGAGTAGGTCTCGCACACGCCGCGGATACCGGTCCCGAAGATGGCCCCGGGTCGCACCTCGGTCGGATAGACCTCGAGACTTGCGCCTTCCTGAGCGGTAGCAGCAGGAGCAAGCCCCAGTCCCAGAGCGATGACGGCCAGCAACGTCGCGGCGATCTTGGTCATTTCGTGTCCCCCCATCCACCACGCGTCTTCAGCCGCGCGGTTCCCTGCACCCCACACGCCCGACCCCCGCTCCCGGTTGAGTCGTCGCGACAGTTGGACGCGGTCGCACGGATCCCGCGTGCTGTTTGACGTCCGGCAACGTCGATGGCGCGCCAGGCGTCAGTATTTCGCCCAGGGATGGGTCGTCTTCCAAACCTCGTCACCGACGGCGAATCCGTCGAAGACGGCCATGACCTCGTCGAGGGTGTCGACGAGGACGCGGTAGTGCAGATCGGGTTCGCCCTCCCGGTACTCCACCGCGAACTTCCCCGGGGGCACGTTCCCGGCGTACTGGCCGATGCCGACCTGCACGAACCAGCCAGGCCGGCGTTCCAGGGTGGCGTGCCAGTTCTCCGCGGAGAGCCGGCGAAGGTGCAGGTGGAGATCGTCCCGGCTGGGATCGTCGATCCGGCTGCCGTCACAGCACTGCAGCCGCAGACCGCCGGCTGCGGCGGTCTTGGGGTTGTGGACCCGCTGGCTCTGCGGGTCGAAGCAGACCAGACCGTGCCGGCCGGCGAGCTCGAGGACGAACGACACGGCCCCATCGAGACGGGACCAGCTCATGCAGAGAACCACCCGACGCGACGTCGCATCCGGGCTCATGGCCCAGGGCGAGGACTCGAGCTCGTTGACACTGAGGCTTTCCAGGTCGGGAAAGTGGCCGGCCAACTCGTCGCGGAAAGCCAAGACCCGGCTGTCGGGATCGACCACGTCGTCGCGGCCGTCCCCGAGCTGCCGGCAAACCTCGGCGGCGCGCTCATCGGTGATCGGGTGCGGTTCCCGCCAGATGTAGAGATCAAAACTCATGGGGCGGCGGCCTCCCTCGGGCCGCCGCGCGGAGCACGCCGACGACGGCTGAAACGAGCGCGGACATGAAAAAGGCCACCTCTACCTGCGTAAAGGTGGCCGATCCGGTCGGGCTGACAGGATTCGAACCTGCGACCCCTTGCACTTACTCGCCGGTTCGAGGACCTGCGCAGTCGATCGGATATCGCCGTTGTGCAGGCACGATCTAGGTCGTTGGTCATGATCACTTGTCGTCGCTCGCTGGTGCCATGTGGGCAGAATGTGGGCAGCCCGTCCATCCGCCGCACAGGAAAGATGTGAGTCCTTGACCATGGTCGTTGGTGGTGCTTCACCGGTGTCACACAGGCAGCATATGGGCTGCCGCTGGTGGCCCACACGCTTACCCGTTGTCGAACCGGTGAAATTTGCGGATTTTTTAATAAGTTCCATTAGGAGTTTCAAGCTCATTCTTGATTGCACGCGCAAACTCGACTTGTTCCTTGTTGCATTTATCTAGGTTTGCAATAGTCTCTGCGAGATTGTCGCTTGCGTCTTGCGACTTTATCAAGGCTGTATCAGTTTCACTGACAGACCTGCGGAAGTTTGAAGCTGAGGTTCTAGCATCAATGGACATGATATGCATTTTCAGTGTTGAGTAGAGCTCAGACTTGGCCAGTGCGTCTCTAAGCTCGCCCTCGGCCTCCTTTAGGGCGCTGTAACGTTCCTTCATTTCTGGCTGAACTCCCTTCTTTGCAGCCAATTTCAGAACGGCGACAATGCCGTGTCCGACATAGGTAAATTTCCGCCAATGTACGATTACCTCGGTATATGTAGTTGCGCGAAGTTCAAGCCAGTATCTGTGGTCTTCGCGCTTGATTTCCCGCTCACGGCGAGCCTCTTCGCGCTCGGTTTCACGCTGCCAGCGCGCTTCTTCGCGTTCCAGCTCGCGTTCCCAGCGTCGATCATCGCGACGAGCGGTGATCATCCCGCCTATCAACGCGCCACCTATGGGCCCCATGATTGCGATTATCGCTAGAACCAGTGTTACCCACAAGGGAATCTGAGTTGGCATGCGTCGACGATACCTGACGGCCTGGTGACCGTTGCCTATTTCTGCTAGTGGGTGGCCTTTCGGCATCTCGTCGACCTGGCGTAGCCCGATCATGCCGTGTCAAGGGGGCATTCCGCTTAACCGCCGCCTGCCTGTCCGGCTGCCCCCTTGACACGGCATGATAGCCCTCCGGGAGGTCGTCGAGATGCCGTTTGGCCGCACACGGACGCGACTGCCGCGCTCGACCCGGCCATCTCGGAGACCTGCCCGTCCGGCGAGGACATTCTCTTCTTCTTGAGCTACGGCCCCCGGTGCGGCCGCCGGCCGGTCGCGTGGGTGCCGGAGGCGGGCCCCGCGCGTGCCGGCCGATAGCGGCGCGGCCCCGGAGGGGCCGCCTTGAACAAGAAAAGAAACTCTGAACACAACGTCCGTCGCCGACTACGCGCGAAGGTCGACCGCCGCGATGGCCTTGTCGTCGTGCTGCTTGGCGCGGGGGAGTACGACGGCGTCTGGGTCGACTTCGTCCTCCCAGGACTGGCACTGCTCCAGGATGTCGGCCAGTTGGGCACTGTCCGCTTGAGACACCTTCGGCCAGTCATCGAGACCCAGGTGCGTGATCGTGTCGTAGGCACCATCGGTAGCCAGTACCGCCCATGGAACGCGTTCGACGGCGTACTCGGCTATGACGGCATGGTCGGCCGCGTCCGGGTCGGCTTCCGCAATCCAGTAGCCCCGTGTGGTGTTCCGGCGGGCAGTCTGCTGAGTCTGGAGTTCGCGGAGTAGGGCCTGATGGGTGTCGTCGTAACCGGTTCCCGACGCAAGTCTTTCGCGGTAGGCGCGCCTGGGTTCGAGGTCTAGGTCATCGATACGCGGATCGGTCACGATGCCACCGGGGAGGACTGCGACGCTGTCTCCAAGGGCGAACACGTCGACCTGCTCACCCCGCCGGCGGAGAATCGTCACGGTGCTCGACGGTGAGTCTCCCGGCCGAAGTCCGAGCTTGCTCGTGGTCGCCTCGATCGCGCTGCGCACGGCTGCTCGGAGATCGATGTCCGGGTGTTCGTCCAAGGCCCGGGCAATCCGCTGCCCGAGATCGGCGGCGTAGACGGACGCAGGGACAGGCACCGGTCGGAAGGCTGACGCTCCATCCAGGACGATGACGGCATTGGGCGTGACGAAGATCTTGTCGTCGCTTGCGTCGATGTGGGGGAGCTGCGCGGTGGATACCTGCATGCGACTCACCACCTGAACGGGCCGGCTGCGAGTTCGCTCCCCGTGATCGCGAGTCCGTCGTACGTCGCGCGCACGATGAAAGAGCACTCCCGCTCACGGGTCTCGCTGAACAGTTCGGCGAGGTGGCCAGTCAAGTAGTGCGTGGCGCCCAGTGAGCCGATCCCGTGGATGCCGGCGACGTGCAAGATGGTCCGGCCTCCGATCTGGTGTCGGGCGACGTACGCGATGTCTGCGGACTCGGCCGGGTCGTCGTCAGCGGGGGAGCAGTACCGGTCGCCGGTCTGCTCGTGCTCGATCCACCAACGGCCGGCATCCTTGATCATGCTGAGGACGGGGTCGCGCTCCATGAGATTCGCCGCCACCGGGGCCGACTTCGGTCCGCAGACGACAATGGCATCGCCGTCGGGCAACGCTTCGCGGTCCGGCTCGATCTGGAAGCGGGTCACCGCTAGCGACAGACTCTCGACGAGACGTTCGAGCTGTTCGCCGGTCTGTGCATCTTCGGCAGCGATGAGAGGCCGCTCGCGGTCCGTGGTCTGGTAGCGCCAAGGCACGCCGATCGCGACGGGGCCAACGCCGAAGAATGCGCGCTCGGGTCCGGGGGCGGTTGACCGGATCTGCGTGACTCGGCCCTTCGTGATGCCGAGAGCCGCCGCGATCTCCGTATAGCTCATCCCGCGTAGCCGGTGAGCTTCCTCGATGGCCTCTTTGCGGAGGCGGGCCAGCTCGGTCGCCCGCTGCTGGTACACGACGAGCAGCGCGGATGCCCTTTGCCCGCGACGGATCGGGTCCGGGTCACTGCGGACGCTGTCGAACTCGCTCTCGGCCTCCATGCAGGAAGAGTTTAGACCCCCTTGACACCTGTGGCGAGGGCGGCGTACCTTCGTGTTTAGACCCCCTCAACGATGACTGATAACAGCTTGCTTCTGGTGTTTAGGGGGTCTACACCGGAGGTCTTGACCAGGAGGTTTGGGCATGCAGGACATCCCGTTCGTCAGCTCGGGTTACCGGTTCATGGTCACGGAGGCGCCGATCATGAAGATGCGCGAGGTCAAGGGGGAGATGGTCCCGGCGGTGGACCGCGAGGGGAACCAGGCGTTCGTGGTGATGCTGTTCGCGAAGCCGCGTCAGGTGGAGGGGCGCCGGCCGGGGAAGGGTGAAGAGATCAAGGTGACGCTCGCGGCGGACCCGGGGGAGGGGTTCGAGGAGGGCTCCTACGTCGAGTTGATCGACCCGGTCCTCAACACGTGGCAGACCACCGGGGATGACGGCCGGATCAGCGGCTCGGGTCTGTGGTTCAAGGCCATGGGTCTCAAGCCTGTCGGGGCGGGTGCTGCGCAGCGCGCCGCCTGATCCTGACCTCATGACCGGTGGGTGACCGGTTCGCGCGGCTACCTCCCCGGCTGTCGCGTCTTCACCACCCTGGAGCCCTTCCCAAGTCGGTTGGCTGCCCGTTTTCGAGTCGGGCAAGGGCACTTCTTGTTCTTTGACAAATACAGAGTGGGCCGATCCATGCCTAAATACGCGCTGTTTGTGGTGGCGCGCCTCGATTCCCGGCCGGGCTTGTTCGTCCGGGAGTCCTGGGGTTTCACCACGGATGTTCACGAGTGGAGAGGAGAGGCGAATGGGTGGGATGAACGCGGTTCGGGGTGGGTTGTCGTCGTATGACCCGCACGGCCCGAGGCGGGGTTAGCGATGGCTGATCACGTCTGCTCGGCAAGTTTCTGGCTTTCGCCGACACGGATTGCCACGTGCACCGTGTGCGGCGCTCAGTGGGAGATGTAGGGAGGAAAGGCAGTGTTCACGTACTTGGTGTGGCTCGTGCTGGTCGGGCTGCTGTTGGTCGCGGCCCCGGTGTTCGGGGTGCTTGCGCTGGTCTCGGGGCTGGCGCTGGCGTGGAGGGCCGGACGGTGAGCCGCCCGGTGAAGGTCGGCACGGTGATCCGGATGCTCGCGGCTCGGCTGGAGCGGGAACGGGCCGCCGCGCTCACGGAACCGACCGAGGACATGGGATGGCAGGCCGGTTTCTGCGAGGGCCTGAAGCACGCACAGCACGTGATCCGGAACGGAGACTGACATGCCGGAAATCCAGGCGATCATCACGGCGGCCAACGACGCGTACCGCGCGTTCGTCGCCTCCGAACCTGATCCGGAGATCAAGGTCGCGGTCGGGAACGCGGTGCGCTTCCTGGCAGCGGACCTCACTTCGGCGGCCGGCCTGGTCGCTACGACACGCGAAGGGTAGAGCCGAATGCAGATCGCGGCACTCAACCGGCGGGCGCAGCAGCGTTACGCCACGTTCGTGTCCAACATGGACATGGTCGCCGAAGTCCTCGGCGAGGTCGACAAGCTCATCGACCGCTACGACGACGGCGCGATGACCGAATCCTGGACCATCGCCACGAAGGACGAACTCAAGGCACTGCGCACCAAGGCGTTCGACGAACTGGACCGGATGCGCGTGCTCGGCAAGAAGCACGAGGCCGAGCTGGTCTCGCGGGACTGGAGGTTCTGACATGGCACACCAGGTCGACCGGGTCGTCGATGACCTCGGTTCCACGCTCACCCAGCTCAAGGAGTCGATGCGCGGGATGCCGCTGCACAAGAACGGCTTCAAGGCCGCGCACGACCGCATGGCCCGCGCGATGGGCACGCTCACCACCGAGCTGATCGACGCTCGGACCGCCATCCAGTCCTGATCAACCGCACATGATCCGTTTCGCACGAGACCGGCCCCGCCACCTCCCATCACGGGACGCGGGGCCGGTCTCGTGCTGCACGAGAGGACCACCAACCCATGAACACCCCCAAGTCGTCCCGCAAGATCGGGACCGAAATCAAGGCGCTCAAGTGGCTGCTGCGCCACCCCGGCGCCACCGTAGGACCGGGCGCCATCGTCGGGACCGGGCTCGAGCTCGGCTGGAGCGCCACCGGCGGGATCACGGGCGGAACGGCCGGCGCCCTGCTCTGCTGGTACCGCGCGCACCCGGACACCTTCGACCACTACGCGGCCCCGCGGCTTCGGGCCTGGCGCCGCCGCTGGTCGGCCTACCTCGGGCCGCGCTTCACCCGGGCACTGCGGGCGTGCGACATGTACGTCACCGACCGCAAGACCGGCGAGGACCTGTTCCCGCGCATCACCCGGCTGCGTTCGTTCTCCCCGTCGGTGGACGTCGTCACGCTGGCCCTGGCGCGCGGGCAGGCTCGCCGCTCGATCGAGGAGAACCTCGAACGGCTCGCCGACACGCTGAAGGTGCAGCGGATCGCGTTCGAGCACCCGAAGCCCGGCTACGTCGCGTTGATCATCGAACGGTCCGAGCCGTTCACCGAGACCATCCCGGCCCCGGAGATGCCCGACACGGTGGACGCGGTCGACGTGAACGACATCTACGTCGGCGACACCGAATACGGCACCGACTGGCGCCTCAAGGTCGCCGGCACGCACGTCTTCGTGGCCGGCGCGACCGGGGCGGGCAAGAACTCGATCGTGATGTCGATGCTGCGAGGCTTGGCTCCGCTGATCCGCGACGGGCTGGTCCGGTTGTGGGTCTGCGACCCGAAGCAACTGGAGTTCCGCAAGTTCGCCGACGGCGGTGTCGCCCACCGCTACGCCGACAACGAGCAAGACTGCGCCGAGCTGGTCGACGACTACGTCAACGATCTCCGCTCCGTGCAGCAGCAGTTCGCCGCGACCGGCACCCGCAAGATCACGATCTCGCGGGAGACGCCGCTCAACCTGCTGATCATCGACGAGATCGGCGCGTTGCTGGCCTACGGCGACGGCTCGATCGCCCGGAACCTGCGCAAGCAGCTCGCCATTGTGGGTTCGCAGGGCCGCGCGACCGGGCACGGGATGACCGCGCTCGTGCAGGAGCCGACTAAGGACACGGTCCCGGTTCGGGAGCTGTTCCCGACCCGGATTTGCCTGCGGGTCACCGCACAGTCGCACGTGGACATGGTTCTCGGTGACGGCGCCCGGCTGCGGGGCGCGCTGGCGGATGAGATCCCGAACGTCCCGGACACCGCCGGCATCGGCTACGTCGTGCGGCAGCGCACCCGTGTCCCGCAGCGCGTCCGTGCCGCCTACGTCGACGACCGCGAGATCGACGAACTGATCACCTTCATCCGCTCCGTCCGGCCGGTCACCGGACTCTCGGTGGTGGCGTGATGGCCGCGATCAACTACCCGGCCGTCGTGCACGCCCCGCACTTCAAGATCCAGAAGTCGACCAACCGGGGCCTGGAGCCGCTGAGCGAGCGCCTGTACTCCTCTCGCGAGGACGCCGTGACCTGGGCGTCGGTCCTGCGGGAGCCGGGGGATCTGGTGCTCATCGGCGAGTACAGCGTCGCCTACTACGCCCGCTGCGTCGTGTGCGGCGAGTTCTCCGACGACGAGCGGATGCGCTTCGCCGACTGGACCGAACTCGGCCAGTACCTGACCCGGGAGCCCGGGTGGCGCTGGACCTGCGAACAGCTCGTGTTCTGCCCGAACCACCGACCCGATGAGGAGGACTGACCATGTGGCGTCTCGGTTTCTACGTGTGGCGAGCCTGGCTCTACGCCAAATACGGCGTCCCGGCCGCGCTCGTGCTCTACCTGATCCATCTCGGACAGGGCTGGTCGGTGCTGTTCTGGATCGTCGCGGCCGTGTTCGGCTGCGTCGGGCTCGGGATGGTGCTCGGGGTGACCGAGTTCCGCAACCGCGAGTTCGGCGACGTCGGACGGGAGCGCATCCGATGACGCGGCGCGCCGACCCCGGACAGCTCGGCCTGTTCGGCACCCCCGCCCCGACGCCGGCACCGACCACCGGCCGCGCGTGCCCTCCGGCACGGGGACGTCGCAAGCCGCTCGGCTCACCCGGGAACCCGCTGGTGGCCAAGGACGTGCTCGCCGAAGTCCGCGACGGTCGATACGGGCTGCTGGATGACACCGACCGCGTGATGGTCCTCGACGGTGAGGGCCACTGCCGGGCCGCCCAGGACGACGACGTGGTGATGCACCTGGTGTCCATCGGCTACATCGAACGCAGCCCGGCCCGCGAAACGATCTCGTGCCTGCACGGCGTCGTCCGCAAACCCGTCCTGCCGCTTCGGCTGACCCGACGCGGCCGGGACATGCTCCAGCGCTGGTCCAACCTCGCACCCTTCGGAGGCACGCCGTGACCGACACCCACGCGAACATGCGCAAGCTGCACGAGCTGCAGGAGGAGTTCCTCGACACCTGCCGCAAGGGCGAGAACGCCGACGACCACGGCCACACCGCGTTCATGCGGCTGTCCGAACTGGCCGACGAGATCGCCGGCATCCACGAAGAAGAGGCCGCCGAGTTCCGGCGCCTCGCCGGCATCGCGCTCGACTGCGGGATGTTCCCGAAGTCCTAACCGTCCTGAAAGGAGACTCGTCATGTCCACTGCGGATAGTTCGAACAAGACTCGTCGGCTGGTGGACGTCGTCCGGGTCCTGGTCGCCGTGGTCCTCGGGAGCATCGGCGCGGCGGCCGGGTTCACCCACACTCACGACTGGGCCGTCCACCACGGACAGGTCGGCTGGATCGCCTGGGCCGACGCCGTGGTGATCGAGGGCATCGTCATCGTGGCCGGGTTCGAGATCCAGCGTGACCACCGTGCCGGCGCAGGTTCCCGCAAGGTCACGTTCCCGCTGGCCGTGTTGGTGGCCGGGTTCGGCGTGCAGATGGCTGCACAGGTCGCGCTCGCCGAACCCACCCCGGCTGGCTGGCTGGTGGCCGCGATGCCGGCACTCGGGTTCCTCGTGGTCGTCAAGCTCCTCATGCGCCGCACCCCGGCCCCGGAGAGCCCAGCTATCCCACAGGCCGCTGCGGAGCCCGAGCCGGTCGCAGTGACCGCCTCCCGCACCGACGTCGTGACGCACGCGGCCCCGCCGCCGGCCACCGTGGTCACGCCGGCCCGGCCTCGACTCAAGCTCCCGGCCGAGCTGACCAGCCGGATCAACACCGTGGCCGAGACCGCCCGCAGCGAAGGGCGCGAGCTGACGATCGAGGAGATCCGCCGCGTCGTGCGCGTCCCGGAACCGATGGCAGCGCAGATCCTGCACGACCTCACCGCCTGACCCCACCGGAAGGACACACCCGTGACGAAAGCGACGTCCAACCTGGACAGACTCGTCCGCCTGCAGGAGGACTTCGATACTGCGAACAAGTCGGTCATCAACGAGACCGGCGGCCGCAACCGTGAGGCGCTGCTCCGCCTGTCCGAAGTGGCCGGCGAGATGGCCCGCATCCACGAAGAGGAAGCGGCGGAAATGCGGCGCGTGGCGGACGCCGCGTACGACCTGCACATCACCAAGTAGCCCGCCTCCGTACACGGCACACCCGCACGGCGCGGGAGCCCGGCCACCAACCCGGCCCGGGTTCCCACGCCGTTCTCATGCCCGCCAACCGAAAGGCTCCGACATGCTGACGTTGGAAGACCGTCTCGCCGCCCGCGTGAAGGCCCTGGACTACCAGAACTGGCGAGCCAAAGTCCGCGCCGTCAACGGCTGCGCCCGCCCCATCCGGCTCTCCGGGGCGCACCAGCTCCAGGACGCCACCACCGGCGCTGTCCTGCACCACCACGGCGGCGACATCTTCGCCCCGTGCGGCAACCGCCGCTCCGGGGTCTGCCCGGCCTGCTCCGACCGCTACGCCGCCGACGCCTTCCACCTCATCCGCGCCGGGCTCATCGGCGGCCACAAGGGCATCCCCACCACAGTCGGCGACCGGCCCCGCGCATTCGTCACCCTCACCGCCCCGTCCTTCGGCCCCGTCCACACCGCCCACACCACGAAGTCCGGGAAGCGTCGGCCGTGCGGGTGCGGGGAGTACCACCACGACGACGACACCCGCATCGGCGCTCCACTGGACCCGGAGACCTACGACTACGTCGGGTCGGTGATCTGGCAGGCGCACGCCGGGGTCCTGTGGCAGCGCTTCACGACGCGGCTGCGCCGGGAGATCGCCAAACGCGCCGGGCTCAAGGCTCGCGAGTTCACCGAACAGGCCCGGCTCTCTTACGGCAAGGTCGCCGAATACCAGCGGCGCGGGCTCGTGCACTTCCACGCCGTGGTCCGCCTGGATGGCCCCGAGGGCGCGGTGTCACCCGCTCCCCGGTGGGCTCACCCGGATCTGCTGGAAGACGCCGTGTACGCGGCCGCTGGGGCCGTGCTCGTGCCCGCTGCCTACCCGGACGGGACAGAGTTGCCGGTCACCTGGGGCGCGCAGGTCGACGTCCGCCGCATCGAACCCGCCGCCTCGGCCGAGCTGGAAGACGACAACGGCCAGATCTCCGAAGCCCGACTGGCCGCGTACATCGCGAAGTACGCCACCAAGGGCACCGGCAAGAGCGAAGCCGCCGACCGGCCGATCCGCTCCCAGCTCGACATCGATCACCTGAAGGTGACCGCGCACCACCGCCGCATCATCCAAACCGCCTGGGACCTCGGGGACCTGCCAGCGTTCGAGGACCTGAAGCTCCGCCGGTGGGCGCACATGCTCGCGTTCCGGGGCCACTTCCTCACCAAGTCGCTGGCCTACTCCACGACGTTCAAGGCCATCCGCGGTGACCGCCGGGCTTTCCGGCTCGCCGAAACCCTCGAACGGCTGGGTCTGGACGACCGCGCCGACTCGATCGCCGTGGTCAACGACTGGGCCTTTGACGGCTCCGGCTACCGCGACGACGCGGAACGCGAACTCGCCGCAGGCATCGCCGAACGCATCCGAGACGACCGAAAACTCAAGTACAGCAAGGAAAACGACCATGAATGACCGGCTGCTCAGTATTGAAGATCTGTCCTCTTACCTCCAGGTCCCGGTGAACACGCTCTACCAGTGGCGCAAGACCGGCAAAGGCCCGGCAGGTTTCCGCGTCGGCAAGTACGTCCGCTACCGGCCGTCCGACGTCGACACCTGGATCGACGGACAGGCGGCCTGCTGATGGCTCGTGCGTGGGTGTACGACCGACTGAAGAAGGCGGCGCATCGCGAGGCCGTGACGAAAGCGAAGGCGGCTGGGCGACGACCACCGGCCCGCTGGGAGGTCCGCTACTACGACGTGACCGGCAAGCTCCGGTCCGAGACGGCGCCGAACAAGGACAAGGCAGAGGCGCGCCGGACGGAGCTCGAAGACAGCCTTCGTGGTGGGTCCTATGTGGATCCGAAGTCGTCGAAGGTGACCTTTGCCGAGATGGGGGAGAAGTGGCTCGAAAGCCGCCACGACCTGCGCCAGTCGACGTGGTGGAAGTACCGAGGTCTCCTCGACAACCACGTCAACGTCAAATGGGGCGGCCGGCCGCTCAATGCGATCCACCGCGAAGACGTGGCGCTGTGGGTGGCCGACCTGCTGAAGTCGAAGGACAAGGGCGGGAGTGGTCTCGGGCCCTCGCAGGCTCGGCATGCGTACCGCGTGTTTTCGATGGTGCTCGACTGGTGCGTGCCGCGTCGCATCCTGGTCAACCCGGCGCGCGGGGTCAAGCTGCCGGTGCGTCCGGACGCGGAACACGTCTACCTCACTTACGAACAGGTGGAGACGCTCGCTGACTCTGCTGCCGTCCTCCGCACGAAGTATGACCGACCAACGGCGGGCTCCGAGATCAACCGCGCACTCATCTTGCTGCTGGCCTACACCGGCCTTCGGTGGGGTGAGGCGGCATCGCTGCGGGTCGGGCGCTTGGACCTCGCCAAGCGGCGCATCCGGGTCGCCGTGACGTTCTTCGAGGTCGGTGGGGTGCAGCACGAGGGGCCACCGAAGACCGGGAAGAAGAGAACCGTCTCTTTTCCGGCGTCGCTTGTGCCGGTGCTGCGTCCGCTGGTGACCGGCCGGCAGTCCGACGACCTGCTGTTCACGACAGGGCGGGGTCAGTCGCTGCGGGCGAACAACTGGCGCGTCCGGGAGTTCAACGCGGCACTCAAGGCCGCTGACCTCGGTGTCGCCGGGCTCACCCCGCACAAGCTGCGGCACACTGCGGCCTCCCTCGCCATCGCGGCTGGCGCGGACGTGAAGGTCGTTCAGCAGATGCTCGGGCACGCTGACGCGGCCATGACCCTCAACGTGTACGGGCACCTCTTCCCGGACCGCCTCGATGAGGTAGCGGACGTGCTCGACGCTCGACGTACTCAGGCGCTGGCGAGCATGGCGGCGTGATGATCAGCCCCGGGGCATGTGGGCAGAATGTGGGCAGCCCCGGGGCTGAGTCGCGTCCGGAGCTACCTCGGGAATGAAAAAAGCCACGTCCACCTGCGTGAACGTGGCTGATCCGGTCGGGCTGACAGGATTCGAACCTGCGACCCCTTGACCCCCAGTCAAGTGCGCTACCAAACTGCGCCACAGCCCGGACCCGCACTTCTCAGTGCGTGTGAGTACTCTAGCGCGCCCTCGAAACGGCTCTGTAACCAGGGTGCCTTGCCCGCCTGACCTGCGGAAACCCAAAGATCCAGGGCAAAGCAGAGGCAGGCGGGCAAGGGTCAGGTCACGCTGGGTTGTTCGCGTGGGTCAGCGTCTGCCACGCGACGAACAACGCGTTCGTGCCCGCCGGGCGCTTGCTCTCCGTCAGGGTCTGCGTGTTGGCCATCGCGATGCCCAGGCGGCCGTGCAGCGCGTTGAAGCCCACCTCCGTCACCGGGCCCAGGCCTCGCTTCACGCTGCCGCCGCAGAGCCAGGACGGGACCGCCGTGTCCAGTTCGTACTTCGACTGGAAGCCCAGTGCTTGGCGCAGGCGCTCGCCGACGTCGGTTCCGTAGACGTCCTGGCCCTGGATGCGCAGGGTCTCCGCCACGTCCGCGATCGCCGCTATGCCGTAGCCCGTGTGGACGAAGTCGCGGCATGTCTCCTGTGTGAGGCCGTCCACGAACGTGCCCTGGCCCTGCCAGTAGCCCACGATCTGGTCGCGTGTGGACAGGCCGCTGCCCGGGACCGTCTTCGGCAGGGCGCCGTCGGAAGTGAGGTAGACGTACGCCGCGACGCGGTTGCGGTAGCGGGTTACCGCCTTGTCGTAGTTCGTCTTGTCCTCCAGGAAGACCGAGATGCCCACCGCGGCCTCCATCATGGACAGTTCCCAGTTGCCGTTGCTGTTGCTGCCGTTGATGATTTTGTTCAGGTAGACGTTGCGCAGCATCGTGCCGAACCGGCCCGAGTTCGGCCAGCTCGTGTACGTGTACTTGATGATCTCCGCCGCGCGGGGCCACGACGAGCCCGCCCAGCCCGTCTGCAGGGGCGCGTTGCTGTTGGTGTGGTTGGTGATCGTCGCCGACCACGCGTCCATCAGGGCGATCGCCTTCTGCGCGTAGCGGGCGTCGCCCGAGATGTACCAGATCAGCGCGTCCGTGTACGCCGCGATCGCGTCTTCCCGCTCATCGGTGCAGCCGAGGTTCGGGTCCGAGTACGGGCCGCATTCGACGACCGACCGCGGTTTCGGCGTGCGCGAAAGCGATGCGTACGTGCTCGCTTTGGCTTGGTCGTAAGCGGCTTTCCACGGCTGGGCGCCGGCGTTCACCTGTGCCTTCGCGAAGTCCAGCTGCGGCCGGCTGACCAGCACACCCGGGTGGGTGAACGTGGCCGGCGCCGCGGGTGCCGGGGTGGCGACCAGGCCCAGTGCGAGCGGGACGGCGGCGGCGAGCGTGACGACTTTCCTCCAGCGGGATGCGGACATGGCTCTCCTCGGGACGACGATGTGAGGTGGATCACCAGCGCGCTGTCCCGACAGTTTTATGGTCCAGACCACCGTCAGTCAAGAGCGGGCAATGCCTTTCTTCGTGTCGTGAAGGAAAGAAAGAGCGAAATGTTCAGCCCGCTGAACGGAAGACGATTTCCGTTCAGCGGGCTGAATAGCCGTTCCGTTAACCGAGACCCGCGCTGACCGCGTTCATCAGCGCCCCGGTGTCACCCGACATCTCCCACGCCATCACGCCGAGCAGGCCGCGGGACTTGAGCCAGGTGGTCTTCAGCCCGATCGACCACGCGTCGTCGAACGTCCACCACTGGCCGCCGTTGCCCGTGTAGCAGGACGTCGCGACGGCCGCTGTGTCGTGGTAGACCGTGCACCCGGGGACGCTCGCGAGGAGGTTCGAATACCCGCGCGTGCCGGCCTCCTCGGGGAACTGCCCCGGCGCCGCGCCGGTCGCCGACTGCCACTCGCCGTTCTTCCCGCCCGCGGCGACGCCCTGCCAGCCGCGGCCGTAGAAGGCCAAGCCGAGCGTCAGCCGCCGTGGATCGACGCCCGCGTTCGTGTACGCGTTGATCGCCGCCTCGGCGCTGAAGTGGAAGTTGTACGGGTCGTCCGCGTCGGCGTACAGGTTGCCCTGGTGGCCGGTGCGGTTCGGCTCCCACGAGTTGTCGCTGCCCGACCCGTGGAAGTCGTACCCCTGCACGTTCGCGACGTCGAGGTAGCCGAAGATCTTCGACAGGTCCCACCCGGCCGCGACCTTGGCCGGGTCCGCCGGGGTGAAGGCCTGCAGCTGGTACCGCTTGCCGGTGGTCGCGCCGTACGCGTCGAGCTGCGTGCGGAACTCGGCCATCAACGCGGTCAGGTTGTTCTTGTCGTTCGGGCTCCAGTGGTTGCCGGGGTGGCCGTCGGCGCTGGCGGGCCACTCCCAGTCGATGTCGATGCCGTCGAAGAGCCCGGCCGCGGTGCCCGGGCCGCCGGCGCCGCCGTAGGACGCCAGGTTGCCCTTGATCCAGGTGTCGACGCACGACGAGACGAACTTCTTGCGCGACGCGTCGGTGGCCGCGACGTCGGAGAAGTACTTCGAGTACGTCCAGCCGCCCAGGGAGACCAGCACCTTCAGGTTCGGGTGCTTCGCCTTGAGCTTCTTGAGCTGGTTGAAGTTGCCGCGCAACGCTTCCCAGCCGGTGTCGGCCACGCCGTCGACCGACTGGGCCGCCGCGAACGGCCGTGAGTAGTCGGCCTCGGCGTCACCGGCGCCGTCGCCCTGGCTCGGGTCCTGCGGGTTCGCCGTGGTGCCCTTCGTGACGCCGGAGAGGCAGGTCAGGTTCACCGGGTCGATGTTCTCGAACGCGTACAGCAGGTGCGTCAGCTTCGCGGCCGCGCCGGTCGTCTCGAGGTTCTTGACGAAGTACTGGCGCCCGTAGATGCCCCACTGCACGAAGTAGCCGACCTTCGCGTAGCCCGAGACGATGTCGCCGGTCTTCGCGGTGACGGCGGCGCTCGGCGCCGACACGTTGTCGTAGCCGTCCCGGGCGCGCACCGTGAACGTGTACGAAGTGGACGGTGACAGGCCGGTGACGACGGCGGCGGTCGTGGTGACCGTCGTCGCCAGGGTGCTCCCGCGGTAGACGTCGTAGCTGACGACGCCGGTGTTGTCGGTGGACGCGGTCCACGTGAGCGACACCGAAGCCGCGTCGGCCGACGTCGACCGCAGACCGCTGGGCACCGTGGGTGCCTGCGTGTCGTTGGCCGGGTTGTTGGTGGTGACGGCCAGCGCCGCACTCGCCGGCGACGCCGTGCCCTTGGCGTCCTTGGCCTTCACGGTGAACGAGTACGCCGTGTTCGGCGTCAGCCCGCTGATCGTGGCGCTGGTGCCGGTGACGGACGTGGCGAGCGTCCCGTCCCGGTAGACGTCGTAGCCGGTGACCGGCAGCGAGCCGGCCGTCGACGCGTTCCAGGCCACCGCGGCCGTGGTCGTCGTCTTCGCGACCAGCCGCAAGTTCGCGGGCGCGCCGGGTGGCGTGTCCGGTGACCCGTCGCAGTTGGCGTTGTCGACGCGGCACTGAGTCGGGGTCGCGGCCGCGCTGAGCCGGAACGTCGGGTTGTACGGGTAGGTGCTGCGGCCCGGCGCCAGCGTCGCGATGTAGTACGCCGGGGTCAGCGTGACCTGGGTGCCGTTCTGGGTCACCGTGGCGTTGTCGCCGGTGCTGGCGGTGACGCCGGCGGGCAGCGTGAAGGTGATCGCCCAGTTGCTGACCGAGGCGGTTCCGGCGTTGGTGACGGTGTAGGTGCCGGTCGTGCCGCTCAGGGCGAGTGCGGCGGTCAGCGAACCGGCCGCGGCGGCGGGCGGGGCCAGCGCCGCGACGCCGCCTGCTGCTATCAGCAGTGCGGCGAGCGCGGAGCGTAGTCGTGCGGGCGTGCGTCTCATGGCGGTTCTCCAAGCGACACGAAGCAGACGAATGTGGTGGTCTAGACCAAATTCGAATGTAGCCCGGAGCGGGACGATCCGCGCACGCCCGAACGGCGGAAACCGTTGTCCGAACGGACTGTTAACGTCCGGAGAACGTCGCCTTGCCCGGGCCGTCCGCGAGGAACGACTTCACGGCGCCCCGGAGGTCCTCGGTCTCGAACAGCTCCGCCGCGATCGTCGTGATGTGCGCGTTGGCCTCCGGGACGCCGCCCGCGGCGAAGTGGTCCAGGACGCGCTTGGTCGCCGCGTGGGCGCGGGTCGGGCCGTCGGCCAGCCGCTGGGCGAACGCGCGGGCCGCGGCGTCGAAGCCCTCGTCCGGCAGGACGCGGTTGACGACGTTCCAGCGCTCCATCGTCGCCGCGTCGTAGGTGTCGCCGGTCATCACGAACTCCTTGGCGCGCCCGACGCCCGCCCGCGCGGCGAGCCGTTGGGTGCCGCCCATGGTCGGCGTCAGCCCGACGACCTTCTCGACCAGCCCGAACTTCGCGCGCGAGGCGGCCAGGATGAGGTCGCAGGCCACCGCGACCTCGAACGCCCAGGTCAGGCACAGGCCGTGGGCGGCGAACACGGTGGGGAACGGCAGCGCGGCGATCCGGTCCGGCACCGCGAGCATCTCGTCGAACAGCACCTTCGCCTCGGCGGGCGAGCCCTGGGCGTCGAACAGCGAGACGTCCACGCCGCCGCTGACGATCTTGCCCTCGGCGCGGATCAGCAGCGCCCGGGCGGGGGTGTCCTCCAGCGAGCCGATGGCGGCGGCGAGGTCGGCCTGCAGGGAAGCCGTGTAGAGGTTCAACGGCGGCGCGTCGATGGTCAGGACGGCGAGCCCGCCGTCACGGTCGAGGCGGACCTGGTCAGTCATGCTCACCCTGCTTCTTCGGCTTCGACGATGTCGTCCCAATACTGCTGGGCGTCGGGGCGCCAGTCGACGTGTATGTGATGGAACAGCTCCCCGGCTTTCGTCCCGCTCCACTTCGCCGGCAGGAGCTCGGCGGGCAGCTGCGGGTCGAGGAACGGGAACCGCCGCCACTCGTGCACGAGCTCGGTCTGCGCCCGCAGCACCGCGCGGCCGCCGGTCGGGTTCAGGCCGGTGAAGCGGTCGATGAAGTCCTCGTAGCGGTCCTTCAGCTCGGTGAGGTCCCACGATCGGGCGACCATCGTCTCCTGCTCGCCGACCTCGCCGTAGGTCGACGTGAACGACATGGCCTGCGCTTCGAGACCCAGGTCGGTGACGATCTGCTGGGCCTCGCGCTGGCGGCTCAGGTCCGGGCTGACCCAGACGCCGGCGACCGGCGAGCCGAAGCCCGCCCAGGTCAGGCGCGTGCGCAGCCGGTGGCGCAGGTCGCGCTTGGCCTCCGGCACGGACACGATCAGCATCAGCCACTGCCCGTTCCACGGGCGGGCCTCGCGGCCGAACGCGTAGATCCGGTCGGCGCCCTCGGTCAGCAGCCGGCGCCCCGGCGGCGTCAGCGACCACCGCACCCGGCGGCCGACGCGCTCGGAGACGACCCAGCCCTCGGCGGCGGAGCGGGCCAGCGCCTGCCGCGCAGACTTCTCCTCGATGTCGAGGATCCCGAGGACCTCGACCAGCATCGACGTCCAGACCGGCTTGTCGCGGGGGAGCGCGTACTCGCCGAGCACGGTCATCAGGAGCGAACGCGCGCTCGCGTGGCTCACCTCGCGACGGCGGCTGACCGTCGGCCGTGGCGCCGACGCGCGGCCTTCCCTCGCCTTCGGCCTTCGGCCGAGGGTGACCGGGGAAGCGGGCTCGCCCATTCTGTGTTCACCGACCTCACTGCTGCGGGGTATCGACAACCGAACAGGTTACCCACACTGAGTGATCAAAGCGCCACCGGACACACACAGGCGGTGTCATTGACCTTGATCTGACAGTTCACCACGTGCCCGTAGACTCGGCTACCTCATGAGCGCAACTCTCGTCGCGAAGGACCTGGCCGCGGGCCACGGCGATCGCACCCTCTTCTCCGGTCTGGACCTGGTCGTCGCGCCCGGCGACGTCGTCGGCCTGGTCGGCGTCAACGGCGCCGGCAAGTCGACGCTGCTGCGGACCCTGGCCGGCCTGGCCCGCCCGGACGACGGCGAGGTGCGGCTGAACCCGCCGACCGCCACCGTCGGGCACCTGCCGCAGGAGCCCGAACGCCGCGAAGGCGAGTCGGTGCGGGCGTTCCTGGCGCGCCGCACCGGCGTCTCGGCGGCGCAAGCGGACCTCGACGTGGCCACCGAGGCGCTCACCGCGGGCGAGGACGGCTCGGACGACCAGTACGCGACCGCGCTCGACCGGTGGCTCGCCCTCGGCGGCGCCGACCTCGACGACCGCGCCGCGGAGGTGGCCGCCGACCTCGGGCTGGCCATCGACCTGGACCAGCTGATGACGTCGCTCTCCGGTGGCCAGGCCGCGCGCGCCGGGCTGGCGTCGCTGCTGCTGAGCCGCTACGACGTCTTCCTGCTCGACGAGCCGACCAACGACCTCGACCTGGACGGCCTCGCCCGGCTGGAGCGGTTCGTCACCGGCCTGCGCTCGGCCACTGTGCTGGTCAGCCACGACCGCGAGTTCCTGGCCCGCACGGTCGACCGCGTCGTCGAGCTGGACCTGGCGCAGCAGCAGGTCAACACCTACGGCGGCGGGTACGACGCCTACCTGGAGGAGCGCGAGGTCGCGCGGCGGCACGCCCGCGAGGACTACGACGAGTTCGCCGGCACGAAGGCCGCGCTCGAGGCCCGCGGGCGGATGCAGCGGGGCTGGATGGAGAAGGGCGTCAAGAACGCCCGCCGGAAGGCGCCCGACAACGACAAGATCGGCCGCAAGTTCCGCAGCGAGGCCACGGAGAAGCAGGCGTCGAAGGCGCGGCAGACCGAGCGGATGATCGAGCGCCTGGACGTCGTCGACGAGCCGCGCAAGGAGTGGGAGCTGCGGATGGAGATCGCCGCGGCCCCGCGGGCGGGCGCGGTGGTCGCGACCCTGCGCGGCGCGGTCGTCCGCCGGGGCGGGTTCACCCTCGGGCCGGTCGACCTGCAGGTGGACTGGGCGGACAAGGTCGCCATCACCGGCGCGAACGGCGCCGGGAAGTCGACGCTGCTGGCGCTGATGCTCGGCCGGCTGTCCCCGGACGAAGGCGATGCGGCGCTCGGCTCGGGCGTCGTGGTCGGCGAGGTCGACCAGGCGCGCAAGCTGTTCCTCGGCGACGGCCCGCTCGCGGACGCCTTCGCGCGTGAAGTGCCGGAGCTGCCCGACGCCGACGTCCGGACGTTGCTGGCGAAGTTCGGGCTCAAGGCCGCGCACGTGCTGCGGTCCGCCGCGACGCTGTCGCCGGGGGAGCGCACCCGCGCGGCGCTGGCGCTGCTGCAGGCCCGCGGCGTCAACCTGCTGGTGCTCGACGAGCCGACCAACCACCTGGACCTGCCCGCGATCGAGCAGCTCGAGGCGGCCCTGGACCGCTACCCGGGCACGCTGCTGCTGGTGACGCACGACCGCCGGATGCTCGACGCCGTGCACGTCACCCGCCGCTTCGAGGTGACCGGCGGCAAGGTCCGCGAGCTGTGAACCTCCGCGAGGCGACTCGCGACGACGCCGGCTTCCTGACCGACATGCTCGTGGCGGCCGTCAACTGGTCGCCGGAGTGGAAGAAGAAGAGCCGCCGCCGGGTGTTGCTGGCCCCCGACACCGCGCACTACGTCGCCGGGTGGCCGCGGCCGGACGACCTGGGCGTGGTCGCCGAGGCGGACGGCGAACGCGTCGGCGCGGCGTGGCTGCGGTTCTTCACGGCCGACGACCCGGGGTACGGGTTCGTCGCCGCCGACGCCCCGGAGTTGTCGATCGGCGTGGTGGCCGCCTGGCGCGGCCGGGGTGTCGGCCGCGCGCTCCTGCGGGCCGCCGAGGACCGGGCCCGCACGGCGGGCGTCGAGCGGATCAGCCTCAGCGTCGAGCGGAAGAACTTCGCCCGGCGGCTGTACCTCGCGGAGGGCTACGAAGTCGTGGGAGCGGGTTCCGCGGACGCCGACACCATGGTCAAGATCCTCGGTTGATCCAGTACCGACAGCCGATGTAACGGTGCCCAGTACGCCGCCGACCTACCACCCGTTCGGCGAGCGAGCGGATGGGCGGAGACATGGCGGTCAATCGGGGCGGCGTTTCGGACACCGAGTCCCTGTGGCATATATCGGGCAAGCTCGGCCCCCTTTCGATCGGCGTGGGGATCCCTTACCGGCCAGGGCTGATCGCCGACATCATCCGGGCCGAGATCGCGGACCCGCTGACCTTGCTGCTGCAGAAGGTGCTCCACACGACCGACTTCGTCGGCGGTACACCGTCGTCGGTGCCTCGCCGGGACCGGCTGCCCAAAGTGCTGGACGTCGACCAGCTCCGGGCCCGGCTCGGTCCGTCGTCCCGGCCGCCGCGGCACCCCGAGCCGGTGCGCGTCACCGGCGTGTTCTCGCCCGCCGTGCTGCTCAACGCCGGCTGGTGGGAACGCGCCAGGGGCGGCTCGGATCCGGTGCACGGCAACGGAATCCAGCAGTGGACCTACGCGGGGTTCGAGGAGTGGGCGCCGTCGTGGGACTTCACGAGCGAGGACGGGCCGGACCGGTCCCGGTTCTTCCTGGGCCAGCTCGGCCGGGGCGACGAGGCGAACTCGATCCTCGTGGCCGCGGTCGGTGAGAAGGGCCGGGCCATCCGCAGCGGGATCATGCCGATGTTCCGGGAACGCGGGGTCGGCGCGCTCAAGGCCGAGGTCACCGCGCTGCTCTGCCACCGGTCCCACCTGATGACGCGCAACCCGGCGCTGGGCGCCGCGGCCGAGCGGTGGCAGGGCGAGTTCGACTACTGCCTGCTGCTGGATTCCGAGCAGCACCGGCTCGACCCGCTGCTCGAGATCCCGGACTACTACTCCGCCTACGTCTGGCAGTGCTGGTGGGCCACCGACGACGCCCCGGAGGACCAGCCGCCACGGCTGGGCGACTGCTACCTGCTGTGGGAGCACACGGACCTGACCAACGTCGACGCGATCGGGTACAACCTCGACAGCCTGGCGCACAAGGCCGCGTACGTCAGCGAGCGCCACGGCAAGCTCGAACTGCTGCAGAAGTCCGGCTTCCTCGTTCCCGGGGAACCGGCGCTCGGCTCGCGGGACTTCCAGCGGCTGCTCGGCACGATCAGCGGAGACAGCCGGCAGTGATCACCTTCCGCGAGCTCACCGGCGCCCCGGACGACCTCTCCGTGCTGGCCGGGTTCCACGGGACCCTTTACGTCAGCTTGTTCCCCGATCCGGACGAACGCGAGTCGCTGGAGAACATGGCCGGCTACCTGCGGCTGAAGGGACACGGCTGGTACGGCGAGAACAACTACCACATCGTCCTCGCCTTCGACGGCGAGCTGCTGGCCGGCGCGGTGATCGCGGACTACCTGGCCGAACCCGCCACGGGGGTGATCGAGTACCTGCTCGTTTCGCCCGACGTGCGCGGCCGGGGCGTCGGCCGGGCCCTGATGGATCACATCGAAGCGGTCTTGGCCGCCGACGCCGCCGGCGGCGGGCGCGAACTCGCCGGCGTAGTGGCCGAGATGAACGATCCCCGGGCGGTGTCGGCACTCGCCGACAACCTCGACCCGGTCGCGCGGGCGCTGATCTGGCACCGGTACGGCTACGCCGGCCTCGACTTCCCTTACCGGCAGCCCGCTCTGTCGCCGGGGCAAGCTCCGGTGACCGGGCTGATCCTGATCTGCAAACCGCTGTCGGCGGCCTGGCGGGATCGCGTCCCGGCCGCCGCGATCACCCTCGTCGTCCGGGAATACCTGCGGCTGGCCATGCGGATCGACCGTCCCGAGGACTCGCCCGAGTACCGGCGCATGGCCGCGCACCTGAGCGCGCGGGACGACGTCGGCCGGCTGCCGCTGGACCGCTACACCGGTCGCGAGGCCGCCCGGCCGCTCGACGTCCACGCGGTGACCGGCCCGGACGACCGGGACTTCGCCGGCACCCTGGCGGTCTACCAGGGTGCGTTCCCGCCCGGCCCCACCGCCGTCGGCGAGGACGAGTTCCGGCACGCGGTCGCCGAGCAGGACTACCACCTGTGGGCGTTGCGCGCGGCCCCGGCCGACCCGGAGCCGTCGGGGATGGCGTCGTTCCACACGCTGACCGCGGCCGCGCTGCTGGGCTACGTCACGTTCGCGGCCCCCCTCCGCGGTTCGGGCCGGTTCCCGGCGCTCGTCGCCCGGCTCGAACAGCGGCTGCTCGCCGACCGGCCCGAGATCCGCGGCTGGTACGCCGAACTCGGCCCCGGCACCGACTGCGCCCCGTTCCTCCGCGTCGGCTGCCGCGAACTGGCCGTCGACTACCGGCAGCCCGCCCTCGGCCCGGGCGAGGACGTGCCGTGCCGCCTGTTCTTCAAGCCCCCCGGCCGGATCTACGGGCCACCGGAGCTGTCCGGGCCCGACCTGCTGACCGACCTCGCCGAGGTGCTGGCGGCCGTGTACGGCGTGGCCGCGCCGCGGGAACACCCCGTTCACCGCCGGATCGCGGGGACTCTGACCGACGGCGTTGTGCCGCTGCGCTAGTCCTTTGCCGCGCCGCCGGTCGCTGTCGGCGAATCCAGCCTCCGCGGTCTGCCACGGCCCTCGTGAGTGTTTAGGGCGGTTAGAACCGCCCTAAACACTCACGACCAGCCGCGGCAGACCGCTCACCGGCGCCTCGCCACGGATCCGCCAACAGCACCACTCGGCGTCTCAGGGGCGGTCGGTCAGGTAGCCGCCCATGGTCGTGAAGTAGTCGGCCGCCGGGAGTTCCGTGCCGTCCGCCGTGCGGACTCGTTCCACCAGCAGGCCGGGGGACCGGCCGCGGCGGGCTTCCGGGCCCGCCACGATCACCACGCCGTCGGCTTCCTTGATGAAGATGCGGCCCGGTGTGCCGCCGTAGTGGCCCTGCGAGACCGACGCCTTCGTGATGCGCAGCTCCTGGCCGCGGTGGTAGGCGAACGCGTTCGGGTACGGGTCGGACTGGGCGCGCACCAGGCGCTCGATGTCCTCGACCGGCCACGTCCAGTCGATGAGACTGTCGCGCGCGGCGCGCTTGTGGAAGAAGCTGGCCTTCGACCGGTCCTGCGGCACCGGCGTGTAGCCGGTCTCGATGAGCTGGATCGCCTCGGCCGTGATCGGCGCGATGAGGTCGACCGTGCGGTGGAACAGGTCCGTCGTCGTGTCGGCCGGGCCGACCGGGATCGCGCGCTGCAGGACGATGTCGCCCGCGTCCAGCTCGCCGTCCATCATGTGGGCGGTGACGCCGACCTCGGGCTCGCCGTTGACCAGCGCCCAGATCAGCGGGGAGAACCCGGCGTAGGACGGCAGCAGCGAGTCGTGGATGTTGAGGGTGCCGTGGCGCGGCAGGTCGAAGATCTCCGGCGGCAGCCACGTGCGCCAGTTGTTCGCCACGATCAGGTCGAGCTCGGCCGTCTTCAGCTCGGCCAGCAGCTCGTCGTCGTCCGGGCGGTTGCGCAGCAGGACGCGGATGCCGTTCGCCTCGGCGAGATCGGCGACGGAGTCGGCCCAGATCCGCTCGTACGCGTGGTCGCTCTTCGGGTGGGTGACCACCAGCGCGACCTCGTGGCCCGCGTCGATGAGCGCTTGGAGGGTCCGGTGCCCCCAGGTCTGGTAGCCGAACATCGCCACGCGCATTCGAGAATGCCTTTCCGTAGTCGGGGGACGAACATCACCACGAACGTACTAGGCGAGGCTCGCCTAAGTTAGGTTAGGGTTCCCTGAACGTTACCGGAGTGTGCGAGGGAGCGACATGACTGCAGAGGCCGGCGAACAGGTCCCGATCTACGACGTCGTCGGGGTGGGTTTCGGACCTTCGAACCTGGCCCTCGCGATCGCGCTGGCCGAGCACAACGCCGGCGCGGGGAAGCCGGTGACCGCGCACTTCCTGGAGCGGCAACCCCGCTTCGGCTGGCACCGCGGGATGCTGATCGACACCGCGACGATGCAGGTCTCGTTCCTCAAGGACCTGGTCACCATGCGGAACCCGACCAGCGAGTTCAGCTTCCTCAACTACCTGCACGCCGCCGGGCGGCTGGTGGACTTCATCAACCACAAGAACCTGTTCCCGCTGCGGGTCGAGTTCCACGACTACTTCGAGTGGGCGGCGGCGAAGGTCGACGACGTCGTCTCGTACGGCACCGAAGTCGTGTCCGTGAAGCCGGTCTACGACGGTGCGGAGGTCGAGTTCTTCGACGTCCAGATCTCCGACGGCACGTCGCTGCGGGCCCGGAACCTGGTCATGGGCACCGGGTTGCGGGCGCAGCTGCCCGAAGGCGTCACCGCGGGCGAGCGGATCTGGCACAACAGCGAGCTGCTCTTCCGCGTCGAACGCCTGCGCGGCACCGAGCCGAAGCGGTTCGTCGTGGTCGGCGCCGGGCAGAGCGCCGCCGAAGTCGCGGCCCTGCTGCACGACGAGTTCCCGCACACCGAGATCTGCGCGGTGTTCGCGCGCTACGGCTACAGCCCGGCCGACGACAGCTCGTTCGCCAACCGGATCTTCGACCCGGAGGCCGTCGACCAGTTCTACGGCGCGGGTGAGCCGGTCAAGGACCGCCTGATGCGCTACCACGGCGCGACGAACTACTCCGCCGTCGACGTCGAGCTGATCGACGAGCTCTACCGCCGCGTCTACCGCGAGAAGGTGCTGGGCGTGGAGCGGCTGCGGCTGTTCAACGTCTCCCGCCCGGTCGAGGTGACCGACACCGGCGCGGCCGTCTCGGCGACGGTCGAGTCGCTCACGACGGGCGAGCGCACGGTGCTGGCGGCCGACGCCGTCGTCTACGCGACCGGCTACCGCCCCGCCGACCCGACGCCGCTGCTCGGCGAGCTGGGTCCGCAGTGCGCGCGGGACGATGAGGGCCGGCTGCGCGTCGAGCGCGACTACCGGATCACCACGGAACCCGCCCTGCGCGGCGGCATCTACCTGCAGGGCGGGACCGAGCACACGCACGGCATCACGTCGTCGCTGCTGTCCAACACCGCGGTGCGGGTGGGCGAGATCCTGCAGTCCATTGTGGACCGCCGGGTGGTCGCTGCGCCGGAGGGGGAGTACGCGGTCAGCGCGCGGTGAGCTGCTCCCGGAGGATGTCGCCGTGCCCGGCGTGGCGGGCGAAGTCCTCGATCAGCAGCAGGTAGACGAACCGGAGGTTGACCTCGCCGAGGACGTCGTGGGTCCAGGTGTCGTCGAGGTCGAAGCGGGCCGCGATCTCGCGTGAGCGTGCGGCGGCCCGCTCGAACTCGGCGATCACGTCGTCGAGGGTTTCGCTGTCGGCGACGACGAAACTGGCGTCGCCGGGGGTCGTGGGCCCGTCGCAGCCGGCCTCGTCGAGGCCCAGCAGCAGGAGCTGGAACCAGCGGCGTTCGGCCATCGCGGCGTGCTTGACGAGGCCGATCGGCGTGGTCGACGACGCGACGAGCCGCGTCCGGACGTCGGTGTCGGACAGGCCGCGCGCGGTGTCGGCGACCGCGCGGCGGTTGCGGTCCATCGTCGCCTCCAGCAGGAGACGCTCGGATCCGGTGGTGATTTCGGGCAGCACGAACATGGCTCTGCTTCCTGGAGGGGAGTGGCCGGACGGTCCTCGGGGACGTGACGTCCGGAACCGAGGAGGGGCCAGAACACGCCGAGGCTAGCGCGCCGGCCGCCGTCCTGTCACCCGGGAATCCCCGAAAGCCGTGAAGGCCTCCTTCCCGGCCATAAGAGCCGGGAAGGAGGCCTTCACGGCTTTTCAGGAGAGCGGTGCCGGGTGGTGACGGCTGATCGGGATCACCATCGGCGTGCCGCTGATCGGGTCCGGGGTCACCTGGCAGCGGACGTCGAAGACCTCCTCGACCAGCTCCTCGGTGATCACCTCGACGGGCTTGCCCGCCGCCACGATCCGGCCGGCCTTCATGGCGATGACGTGGTCGGCGTAGCGGCACGCCTGGGGGAGGTCGTGCAGCACCATCACGACCGTGCGGCCCTCGTCGCGGTTGAGGTCGACGACCAGGTCGAGCACGTCGATCTGGTGCGCCAGGTCGAGGTAGGTCGTCGGCTCGTCCAGCAGCAGCACCGGCGTGCCCTGCGCGACGGCCATCGCGATCCACGCGCGCTGGCGCTGCCCGCCGGACAGCTCGTCGACCGGCCGGTCGGCCAGGTCGGTCAGCTCGGTGGCCGCCAGAGCGGCCCGCACCGCGCCTTCGTCCGAAGTGGACCACTGGCGCCACCAGCTCTGGTGCGGGGCGCGGCCGCGGCCGACGAGGTCGGCCACCGTCATGCCCTCCGGCGCCACCGGCGACTGCGGGAGGATGCCGAGGCGCTGGGCGACCTCGCGGGTCGGCAGGTCGTGGATCGACCGGCCGTCGAGGTACACCCCGCCCGCTTTCGGCGTCAGCAGCCGGGCCAGGGTGCGCAGCAGCGTCGACTTCCCGCAGGCGTTGGCGCCGATGATCGCCGTGATCTCACCCGGCGGGATGTCGAGGTCGAGGCCGTCGATGACCACCCGGTCGTCGTAGGCGACCCGGAGCTGCTCCACCCGCAGCGAGGGGGCGTCGGATGTCATGTGTCAGCCTCCGGAACCGGATCGGTTGGCCCTGGCCAGCAGCCAGAGCAGGAGCGGGGCGCCGAGGATGCCGGTGACGATGCCGACCGGCAGCGCAGACGCGGTGATCTCGCGCGCGATGATGTCGCTGCCCAGCACCACGACCGCGCCGGTGAGCGCGGACGCCGTGATCGGCGGCGACGAGAGCCGCGCGAGCCGTTGCGCGATCTGCGGTGCCGTCAGGGCGACGAACGAGATCGGGCCCGCGGACGCCGTCGCGAACGCGACCAGGCCGGCGCCGGAGAGCAGCAGGCCCAGCCGCACCGGCTGCACCGGTGTGCCGAGCCCGGCCGCGACCTCGTCGCCGAGCAGCAGCGTGCTCATCCACCGCGACAGCGCCAGCACCACCGGCAGCAGCACGCACAGCGCGCCCAGCAACGGGATGACGTGCTCCCAGCCGCGGTTGGCGAGGTTGCCGACCATCCAGCCGATCGCCGCCTGCGCCTCGGTGATCTGCGCGCGGCTGAGCAGGTAGTCGGTCAGGCTGGTGCACATCGCGAAGATTCCGATGCCCACCAGCAGGATCCGGTAGCCGGTGGTGCCGCGCCGCCAGGCGAGCGCGTACACCAGCACCGCCGTGAACAGCCCGCCGAACAGGCCCAGCGTCGTCGTGCCGAGCCCGCCGCCGAAGCCGAACGCGATCCCGGCGACGACGGCGGTGGCCGCGCCCGCGTTGATGCCGATCATGTCCGGGCTGGCCAGCGGGTTGCGCGTGATGGTCTGGAACACGGCGCCGGACGCGCCGAACGCGATCCCGGCCAGCAGCCCGGTGAGTGCCCGGGGCAGGCGCAGTTCCTGCACGATGTAGCCGTTTCCGCTGTCGCTGCCGCCGAAGAGGCCGGACAGGACGTCGGACACGCTCATCGGGACGTCGCCGATCGTCATGCCGACGCAGAACAGCACGAACGTCAGCACGGCGAGCACGAGGCAGACGATCAGCAGCCGCGGCCGGAACCGGCCCGACACCGGCGGTGTCGTGAGCCGGAAGGTGCGTCGCGCTTGGAGCAAGGCCATGTCAGGTCTCCACGAGCTTGCGCCGGCGAACCAGGTAGATGAAGAACGGCGCGCCGAGGAACGCGACGATCACGCCGGCCCGGATCTCGCTGGGCCGCGCCAGGATCCGGCCGAGGATGTCGGCGGCCAGCAGCAGGCACGGCGCGAGCACCGCGGTGTAGGGCAGCAGCCAGCGGTGGTCCGGGCCGATGACGAACCGCACCGCGTGCGGGACGATCAGGCCGAGGAAGACGATCGGCCCGGCGACGGCGACGGCCGCACCGGTCAGCAACGTGATCGCGAGCGCACCGCGCAGCCGCAGCGGGCCGAGCTTGCGGCCCAGCGCGATCGCGACGTCGTCGCCGAGGGCGAGGCTGTTCAGCGCCGGGCCGCTCGCGATCGCCAGCACCACGCCGATCACGAGGAACGGCAGGACCTGCAGCAGCGCGCTGCTGTCGACGCCGGCCAGCGAGCCCGCCGACCAGAAGCGGTAGCGGTTGAGCGCCACCGGGTCCGACAGCACCATCGCGCTGGTGAACGAGGCGAGCAACGCCGTGACGGCGGCGCCGGCGAGCGCGAGCTTGACCGGGCTCGACCCGGCACGGCCGCGGGTGCCGAGGAAGTAGACGACGGTCGTCGCGGCCAGCGCACCGGCGAAGGCGAACCAGATGTAGCCGTAGGCCGAGCTGACGCCGAGCACGGTGATCGAGAACACGATGGCGAACGCGGCCCCGGCGCTGACGCCGAGCAGGCCCGGGTCGGCCAGCGGGTTGCGGGTCAGCGCCTGCATCACGCAGCCCGCGAGCCCGAGACCGGCGCCCACCAGCACCGCGAGGAGCGTCCGCGGCATCCGGACACTGTGGATGATCACGGCGTCGGCGGAGCCGTCGTTGTGCCACAGCACCTGCCAGACGGCGCCGAACGAGATCTCCTTCGACCCCAGCCAGATGCTCAGCAGGCACAGCAGAACGAGGACCGCGAGGGCGGCGAGGAACCCGATCGCGCGGCCCGTGTGTGGCGGGCGTCGCGTGAGAGCGATACCTCCGGGGTCTGTTCGCACCGCACCTCCGACTGGTACCAATTTTAGGTAAGGCTAACCGATGGTACAGGAGTGCATCCTCACCCTCGGTTTGTTAGGTTCACCTAAGTTCGCGCCCCGTTCGGGGCGCCGCAAGCAGCGGGAGGCTGGTCTACCGGTGAGCAACGGTGACGCTGTGCAGCAGGTCGCGGACCTCGGGTTCTGGCGTGATCGCCTCGCGTCGGCGCCGAAGGAACTGCCGCTGCCGGTCGACCGGCCCTACCCCGCGGAGCCGGCGGCGCCGCGCGATCGGCTGACCCGGGAGCTGCCGCTGTCACTGGGTGAGGACGCGGACCTGCTCGTGCTGTCGGCCTTCGTCGTCCTGCTGCACCGGTACACCGGCACGGCCGACGTCGTGCTCGGCATCGGCTCACTGGTTCCGCTGCGCGTCGACCTGGCCGGCGCGCCCGGCTTCGACGACGTCGTCTCGCGCGTGCGGGCGGCTCGCGAGGAGGCCCTGGCGCACGAGGTGCCGTTCGACGACCTGGTCGGCGAGCTGCAGCCCGAACACGGCCGTGGCGGCTCGGTGCTGGTCAACGTCGGCTTCGCGGCCGAGACGACCTTGCCGCTCGACCTGGTGGTCGATCTCGGTGACGGCGTCCTCGAGGCGCGCTACCGCGGCGACGTCCTCGACGAGTCCACTGTGGACCGCATGCTCGGCCACCTCGAACACCTCCTCGTCGCCGCGCTGGAACGTCCACAGTGGCCGGTCGCGCGGCTCGACCTGGTGCCGGAGCCGGAACTGCGCCGGATGCTCGACGACTGGAACGCCACCGACCTCGACACGCCGCTGTCGACGCTGCCGGAGCTGTTCGCCGCCCGCGTCCGTGAGGCGCCAGGCTCCGTCGCGCTGGTCTTCGAGGACGTCGAGATCACCTACGCCGAGCTGGACGCGCGGGCGAACCGGCTCGCGCACGTCCTCATCGGCCGCGGCGCCGGGCCCGAGCGAGTGGTCGCGCTGGCCGTGCCGCGGTCGGTCGAGATGATCGTGGCGGAGCTGGCCGTCCTCAAGGCCGGCGCCGCCTACCTGCCGCTCGACCAGGACTACCCGGCCGAGCGGATCACGTTCATGGTCGCCGACGCCGGCCCGGTGTGCGTGGTGACCACGAGCGAACTGGCCGACCGCTTCGACGGCGACGTCCTCCTGCTCGACGAGACGTCCCTGGCCGACGCGCCGGCGACGGACCCGGGCGCGGCGATCGTCCCGGCCAACGCGGCCTACGTCATCTACACCTCGGGCTCGACCGGTCGTCCCAAGGGTGTTGTCGTGTCCCACGCGGGTGTCGCGAAGCTGGTCGCGACCCAGACCCAGCGGTTCGGGATCGGTCCGCGGAGCCGGGTGCTGCAGTTCGCGTCGCCGAGTTTCGACGTCGCATTCTGGGACCTCTGCCTCGGGCTGCTGTCGGGCGGACGGCTGGTGGTCGTCCCGGCCGAGCGGCGCGTCCCCGGCCCGGAGCTGGCCGACTACGCGAACGCGCACGGCGTCGACTTCATGATCCTGCCGCCCGCGCTGCTCGCCGAGTTCCCCGAAGACTGCGACCTCCCGCGCGACAGCGTCCTGCTCGCCGGCACCGAGCGCGTCTCACCCGAACTGGTCCGGCGGTGGGCGCCGGGCCGCCGGATGTTCAACGCCTACGGCCCGACCGAGGCCACGACCAACTCGACGCTCGGCCTCTGCGACCCGGAGATCACGCCGGGCTCGGCCGTCCCGATCGGCGTCCCGGACCCCGGCACCCGCGCGTACGTGCTCGACGCGTTCCTCGCGCCGGTCCCGATCGGCGTCGTGGGGGAGCTGTACCTCGCCGGCTCCGGCTTGGCGCGTGGCTACCTCGGCCGGGCCGCGCTGACGTCGGAACGGTTCGTGGCCGACCCGTTCGGCTCGGGTGGACGGCTCTACCGCACCGGTGACCTCGTGAAATGGCTCCCGGACGGCCGTCTCGTGTTCCTGGGCCGGGCCGACGACCAGGTCAAGATCCGCGGCTACCGCATCGAACTCGGCGAGATCGAGTCCGTGCTGGCCGAGCACCCGCGCGTCGGCCAGTCCGTCGTCGTCGCGCAGGACGGGCAGCTCGTCGCCTACGCCGTGCCGGTCCCGGACCGCGCGGCCGAGCAGGGCCACGTCGCCGAGTGGCACGACGTCCACGAAGAGATGCTCGCCGGCTCCACCGGCATCGAGGAGAACTTCGCCGGCTGGAACTCCAGCTACGACGGCTCCGACATCCCTCTCGGCGAGATGCGCGAGTGGCACGCGGCGACCATCGAGCGCATCCGCGCGCTGCGGCCGAAGCGGGTCCTCGAGATCGGCGTCGGCAGCGGGCTCATCCTCTCCCGGATCGCGCCGGACGCCGAAACCTACTGGGGCGTCGACCTTTCCGAGAGCGCCGTCGAGAACGTGCGGTGCGAGGTCGCCGCGATGCCGGAGCTGGCGGGCAAGGTTCACCTCGCCGCGCGGCCCGCGCACGACCTCGGCGAGCTGCCGGACGAGCCGTTCGACACGGTGATCGTCAACTCGGTCGCCCAGTACTTCCCGAGCGCGAACTACCTCGCCGACGTCGTCCGGACCGCTGCCGGGCGCCTCGCCCCGGGTGGCACGATCTTCCTCGGCGACATCCGCAACCTGCGCTCGCTGCGCGCGTTCCGCACCGCCGTCGAGCTGCGGCACGACCGCGGCGACGTCGCCGCCGTGGACCAGGCGATCGCCCGCGAAGGCGAACTCGTCCTCGATCCCGACTTCTTCCCGGCCCTCGCCCGCGGGCTCGACGGCTTCGAGGACGTCGACCTGTGGGTCAAGCGCGGCGGCGCGCACAACGAGCTGACGCGGCACCGCTACGACGTCGTCCTGCGCAAGGCGCCACGGCCGTCGCCGGCCGAGGAGCAGGTCATCGCGTTCGGCGATCTCGCCGCGGTGGCCGGGTTCCTGACCGCCGAGACGCCGGAGCGGCTGCGCGTCACCGGCGTGCCGGACGCGCGGCTGTCCGGCGAGCTGGCCGCCGTTCGCGCCCTCGACGAAGGCGACCCGGCGGCGGTGCGGGCCTTGGACGTGCGTGACGGCGTCGACCCGGAGGACCTGCACCGGCTCGCCGAGCGGGCCGGCTACCGCGTCGCGGTCACGCCCGCGTCGGCCGGCGAGCTGGAGGCCGTCTTCAGCCGGTCGGCACCGGATGTGGCCTACCGGCCGGTGCGGAGCACGGGGGCCCCGGCGTCGTACGCCAACAACCCGGCCGCCCGGCACGAGACCGGCGCACTGGTCGCGTCGCTGCGGTCGCACGTGCGGGACCGGCTGCCGCAGTACATGGTGCCCACGGCGTTCGTCGTGCTCGACAAGCTGCCGGTCTTGGCCTCCGGCAAGCTCGACCGCAAGGCCCTCCCGGCGCCGGAGCGGTTCACCGCCGGGCCGGGCCGCGCGCCGCGCAACCCCGTCGAGCAGCTGCTGTGCGAGCTGTTCGCCGACGTCCTCGGCGTGCCGCGGGTCGGCCCGGACGACGACTTCTTCGCCCTCGGCGGGCATTCCTTGATGGCCACGCGGCTGATCCAGCGGATCCGCGCGGCCGTCGGCGCCGACATCCCGGTGCGCGCGGTCTTCGACGCGCCGACCGTGGCCGCCCTCGCGGACCTCCTGGCCGGTGCCGCGTCGGGCACCGAACGGCGTCCGCTCGAACGCTTCGAGGAACGGCCGGAGCGGCTCCCGCTGTCGTTCGCGCAGCAACGGCTGTGGTTCCTGCACGGTCTCGAAGGCGGGTCGGCGACCTACAACGTCCCGCTCGTCATGCGGCTGTCCGGTGAGCTGGACGTCGAGGCGCTGCGGACCGCGTTGCACGACGTCCTCGGCCGCCACGAAGCACTGCGGACGGTGTTCCCCGTCGCGGACGGCGTGGCCTACCAGCACGTTCTGCCCGACGGCGAGGTCGACCTGGTAGTGCGGACGATCGCCGAGTCCGCGGTGGACTCCACTGTGGACGCTCTCGTGCGCGAGGTCTTCGACCTCGGCGCCGGGGTGCCGGTCCGCGCCGAGCTGCTGACGATCGACCCGCGCCGGCACGTCCTCGTGCTCGTCGTGCACCACATCGCCGCCGACGGCTGGTCGCTGTCGCCGCTGTGGCGCGACATCGCCACGGCGTACGGCGCCCGCCGGCAGGGCGAAGATCCACAGTGGACGCCGTTGCCGGTGCAGTACGCCGACTACACCCTCTGGCAACGCGAACTCCTCGCCACCGAAGAGACCGCCCAGCTCGACTACTGGCGCGCGACCCTGCGCGACCTGCCCGAGCGGATCAGCCTCCCGCTCGACCGGCCGCACCCGGCGGTGTCCGCCTACCGCGGCGGGTTCTTCACCTTCGCCTGGGACGCCGGCCTCCAGGCCGGGCTCGGCGACCTCGCGCGGGCGTGCGGCGCCAGCCCGTTCATGGTCGTCCACGCGGGCCTGACCGCGCTGCTGTCGCGGCTCGGCGGCGGCACCGACATCCCGATCGGCACGCCCATCGCCGGCCGGTCCGACCAGGCCCTCGACGACCTCGTCGGCTTCTTCGTCAACACCCTCGTCCTGCGCGTCGACACCGGTGGCGACCCGACGTTCCGCGACCTCGTCGCACGCGTCCGGGAGCGCAGCCTCGACGCGTACGCCCACCAGGACGTCCCCTTCGAGCGGCTCGTCGAGGCGCTCAACCCGGCGCGGTCACTGGCGCACCACCCGCTGTTCCAGACCATGCTGGCCTGGCAGAACACCCCCGGCTCCGGCGTCGAGCTGCCCGGGCTGACGGTGACCGAGCAGCCTGTCGGCACCGGCACCGCGAAGTTCGACCTCTGGGTCTCACTCACGGAGCACGCCGACGGCATCACCGGCCAGGCCGAGTTCAACGCCGAGGTCTTCGACCGCTCCACTGTGGACGCGCTGCTCGCGCGCCTGGAAGTCCTGCTGCGCCAGGTGGTCTCGGCCCCGGACCGCCGGCTCGGTTCGCTGGACGTGCTCACCGAGGCGGAGCGCGACGGACTGGACGCCGTCTGGTCCGGCGCCGTCGAGGACGTCCCCGCGGTCACCGTGCCCGAGCTGTTCGCCGCGCAGGTCGCGCGGACGCCGGACCACCCGGCCCTGGTCTTCGAGAACGACCGGCTCACCTACGCCGAGCTGGACGCCGCGTCGAACCGCCTGGCCCAGGCCCTCGTCGCACGCGGCGCGGGACCCGAGAAGGTGGTCGCGCTCGCACTCCCGCGCTCGACGCACCTGGTCACGGCCATCCTCGCCGTGCTCAAGGCGGGCGCCGCCTACCTGCCGCTCGACCCCGGCTACCCGGCCGAGCGGATCGCCTTCATGCTCGAAGACGCCCAGCCGACCCTGGTGCTGGCCACGACGGAGACCGCTGTCCCCGGCGCGCTGCTCTTGGACGAGCCCGTGACGGCGGCCGGGTTCCCGGCCAAGGCCCCGGACGTCGCGCTCCGGCCGGAGAACCCGGCCTACGTCATCTACACCTCCGGCTCGACGGGCCGGCCCAAGGGCGTCGTCGTGCCGCACGCGGGCATCGTCAACCGACTGCTGTGGATGCAGCACGAATACGGCCTGACCGGCGACGACCGGGTGCTGCAGAAGACGCCGTCCAGCTTCGACGTCTCGGTCTGGGAGTTCCTCTGGCCGCTGCTCACCGGCGCCACCGAGGTCGTGGCCCGGCCCGACGGCCACAAGGACCCGGCCTATCTCGCGCGGCTGATCCGCGAACACGAGGTCACGACCGTCCACTTCGTCCCGTCGATGCTCCAGGTCTTCCTGCAGGAGCCGGCCGCGGCGGAGTGCACGAGCCTGCGGCGGGTCCTGTGCAGTGGTGAGGCGCTGCCGCCCGAGGCCGTCGCGCGGTTCGGGCAGGTCCTGGCCGCCGAGCTGCACAACCTCTACGGCCCCACCGAAGCCTCGGTCGACGTCACGTCCTGGCGCACCTCGCCCGACGAGACGACCGTCCCGATCGGACGTCCGGTGTGGAACACCCGCACGTACGTCCTCGACGTGGCACTGCGGCCGGTCCCTCCGGGCACGCCCGGTGAGCTGTACCTCGCCGGGGTCCAGCTCGCCCGCGGCTACCTGGGACGTCCCGGGTTGAGCGCGGAGCGGTTCGTCGCCTCGCCGTTCGAGCCGGGGGAGCGGATGTACCGCACCGGTGACGTCGCCCGGTTCCGCGCCGACGGCGTGTGCGAGTTCCTCGGCCGCGGCGACGAGCAGATCAAGATCCGCGGCTTCCGCGTCGAGCCCGGTGAGATCGCCGCGACGCTCGCCGCGCACGACGACGTCGCCCACGCCGTCGTCGTCGCCCGGGAGGACCGGCCGGGCGACGTCCGGCTGGTCGGGTACGTCGTGCCCGCCGAAACCCCCGCGTCGGCCACGGACGAGACCGAGCAGGTCGGCGAGTGGCGCGAGCTGTACGACTCGATGTACTCCGGTGCCACCGACGAGTTCGAAGGCTGGAACTCCAGCTACACCGGCGAGCCGATTCCGCGCGACGAGATGCGGGAGTGGCGCGACGCCATCGTCTCGCGGATCCGCGAGACGCGGCCGCGGCGCGTGCTGGAACTCGGCGTCGGCACCGGCCTGCTGCTGACCGAGCTGGCCCCGCACTGCGAGTCGTACTGGGGCACGGACTTCTCGGCCGAGGTCATCGCGTCCCTCGGCGACCGGGTCGCGGCCGACCCCGCGCTCGCGGACTACGTCGAGCTGCGCACCGGCGACGCCGCCGACGTCTCCGGCCTGCCGACCGGGTACTTCGACACGATCGTGCTCAACTCCGTCGTCCAGTACTTCCCCAGCGGGACGTACTTGGTCGATGTGCTGCGGAAGGCGCTCGGTCTCCTCGCGCCGGGCGGGACCGTGTTCGTCGGCGACGTCCGCGACCTGCGTCAGGTCCGCGCGTTCCACACCGAGGTCGCCCGGCAGCGCGGGGGAGACGTCGAGCAGGCGCTGTTGCGGGAGAAGGAACTCCTGGTCGCTCCGGAGTTCTTCGCCGGGCTTGAGGGCGTCACCGCGGACATCCGCGTCAAGCGCGGGCGTGGGGTCAACGAACTCACCCAGTTCCGCTACGACGTCGTGCTCCACACGTCGCCCGTCGAAGCGCCGACGGTTGAAGTCCTGACCTGGGGCAACGAAGTGTCCTCGGTGGACGACGTCGTGCTCGACGGTGGTGTCCGGATCAACGGCGTGCCGAACGGGCGCACCACCGACGGCGTCAACCCGCAGGACTGGTACGACCTGGGTGACGCCCACGGCTACACCACGGCCGTCACCTGGTCGGCCGAAGGCGACGGCTCGGTCGACGTCGTGTTCACGACCGGCTCGGTCGCCGGTGCCTTCCGGCCCGGATCGGAGCCGCTGCTGGCCTACACCGGCAACCCCGGCCGCTTCCGCCGGATCAGCACCCTGTCCGCCGACCTCCGCGCGCTGGCCGCCGAGAGCCTGCCCGAGCACATGGTTCCGTCGGCGATCGTCGTGCTCGACGCGCTCCCGGTGACGGCCAACGGCAAGCTCGACCGCCGCGCCCTGCCTTCGCCCGACCCTGTGGCGCCGACGTCCGATCGCGAGCCGCGCACGCCCGTCGAGCGGCAGCTGTGTGAGCTGTTCGCCGACGTCCTCGGCCTGCCGCGGGTCGGCCCGGACGACAGCTTCTTCGCCCTCGGCGGCCACTCGCTGCTGGCCACCCGGCTCATCGCCCGCATCCGCACGACCCTGAACGCCGAACTGGAAGTCCGGTCGGTGTTCGAGACGCCGACCGCCGCGGGCCTGGCCGAGCTGATCTCCGCCGGCAGCGGACCCGCCCGGCCACCGCTGGTCCCGGTGGAGCGCCCGGCGCTGGTGCCGCTGTCGGGCGCCCAGCAGCGGCTGTGGTTCCTGTACCACCTCGAAGGCCCGTCGGCCACCTACAACGTGCCGCTGATCATGCGCCTCGACGGCGACCTGGACGTCGACGCTCTGCGAGCCGCACTGTCCGATGTGGTCGAGCGCCACGAGGCGCTGCGGACCCGGTTCCCGCAGCACGACGGCGTGCCGTACCAGGACATCCTCCCGCCGTCCGCGGTCGACCTGCCGGTCCGTGAGGTGACCGACCTCGACAGCGCCCTGACCGGTCTCGTCCGGGGCTCGTTCGACCTCGAACAGCACGCGCCGATGCGCGCGGAACTGCTGCGACTCGACGACGGCGAGCACGTGCTGGCCCTCGTGTTCCACCACATCGCCTCCGACGGCTGGTCGATGGCGCCCCTGTGGCGTGACCTCGCGACGGCCTACACCGCCCGCCGCGCCGGCGAGCGTCCCGGGTGGACGCCGTTGCCGGTGCAGTACGCGGACTACACGCTGTGGCAGCAGAACCTGCTCGGCCGCGAGGACGACCCGGACAGCGTCCTGTCCGCCCAGCTCGACTACTGGCGCGACACCCTCGACGGCCTGCCCGACCGGATCGAGCTGCCCCTCGACCGGCCGCACCCGTCCACCGCGACCTTCCGTGGCGAACTGCACACCTTCACCTGGGACGCCGACCTCCACAGCGGACTGTCCACTGTGGCCCGCGAGTGCGGCGCCAGTGTGTTCATGGTCGTGCACGCGGCCCTCGCCGCGCTGCTGACGCGGCTGGGCGCGGGCCCGGACGTCCCGATCGGCTCACCCATCGCCGGGCGCACCGACCAGGCCCTCGACGACCTCGTCGGGTTCTTCGTCAACACTCTGGTGCTGCGCGTCGACACCGCGGGCGAGCCGTCGTTCCGCGACCTGGTCGGCCGCGTCCGCGAGCGCAACCTCGACGCGTACGCCCACCAGGACGTCCCGTTCGAGCGCCTGGTCGAGCTCCTCAACCCGGCGCGGTCGCTGTCGTACCACCCGCTGTTCCAGGTGATGATCGCCGGGCAGAACAACACGCGCGCCGAGGTCACCCTGCCCGGTCTGACCGTCACCGAGATCCCGGTGACCACCGGGACGTCGAAGTTCGACCTCTCGATTTCGCTCACCGAGCGGGACGCCGGAATCGACGGCGTCCTGGAGTTCAACGCGGACGTCTTCGACCACCCGGGTGCCGACGCCATCCTGCGCCGTCTCGAGGTCCTGCTGCGCGCGGCCCTGGCCGAGCCCGACCGCGCGGTCGGCGCCCTGGACCTCCTCGAAGGCGACGAGCGCGACCTGGTGCTGACCCAGTGGGCGGGCAGCCTCGAACCCGCGGGCACGGAGACGTTCCCCGGGATGTTCGCTCGCCGTGTCGCCGAGGCTCCGGATGCCGTCGCCCTCGTCTTCGAGGACGTCGAGCTGACCTACGCCGAACTCGACGCGCGAGCCAACCAGCTCGCTCACCTGCTGGTCGAGCGCGGGGCCGGGCTCGAGAAGGTTGTCGCGCTGGCCGTGCCGCGGTCGGTCGAGATGATCGTCGCGGAGCTGGCCGTGCTCAAGGCGGGTGCCGCCTACCTGCCGGTCGACGTCGACTACCCGGGCGACCGGATCGCGTTCATGGTCTCCGACGCCAAGCCGGTGTGCGTGGTGACCACGCGGGAGATCGACGGCAAGCTGCCCGCCGACGTGCCGCGCGTCTTCCAGGACGACCCGGCGCTCACTTCGATGTCCACTGTGGACCCGGCCGTGGCGGTGATACCCGAGAACGCGGCGTACGTGATCTACACGTCCGGCTCGTCCGGCCGCCCCAAGGGTGTTGTGCTGCAGCACTCCGGCGTCGCGAAGCTCGTCGCGACGCAGGTCGAGCGGTTCGGGATCGGCCCGCACAGCCGGGTGCTGCAGTTCGCGTCGCCGAGCTTCGACGTCGCGTTCTGGGACCTCTGTCTCGGCCTGCTCTCCGGCGGCCGCCTGATCGTCGTCCCGGCCGAGCGCCGGGTCGCCGGGCCCGCGCTGACCGAGTACGCGCACGAGCACGGCGCGGACTTCATGATCCTCCCGCCCGCGCTGCTCGACGCGATGCCGGCGGACTGCGAGCTGCCACGTGACAGCGTCCTGCTCGCGGGCACCGAGCGCGTGTCGCCGGAGCTGATCCGGCGCTGGGCGCCGGGCCGGCGGATGTTCAACGCCTACGGCCCGACCGAGGCGACCACGAACTCGACGCTCGGCGAGAGCGACCCGGTCGAACTCGCCGACGCGACCGTCGTGCCCATCGGCACCCCTGACCCGGGGACGCGGGCGTACGTCCTCGACGCCGGACTGCGGCCGGTCCCGCCGGGCGTGGTGGGGGAGCTGTACCTCGCCGGCTCCGGCCTGGCCCGCGGGTACCTGGGCCGCGCCGGGCTGACGTCGGAGCGGTTCGTCGCGGACCCGTTCGGTTCGGGCGGACGGCTTTACCGCACCGGTGACCTGGTGAAATGGCTGCCGGACGGGCGTCTCGTCTTCCTGGGGCGCGCCGACGACCAGGTCAAGATCCGCGGCTACCGCATCGAACCGGGTGAGATCGAAGCCGTCATCACCGAGCACCCGGCCGTCGCGCAGTCCGTCGTGCTGGCCCAGGACGGGCGGCTCATCGCCTACGCCGTCCCGGCCGCGAGCCGCGACGAAGAAGCCGAGCTGGACCACGTCGGCGAGTGGCGCGAACTGCACGAGAACGTCTTCGACGACGCCGCGTCCGGCGGCCTGGAGGAGAACTTCACCGGGTGGAACTCCAGTTACGACGGCTCGGAGATCCCCCTCGGCGAGATGCGCGAGTGGCACGCGGCGACGATCGAGCGCATCCAGGCGCTGCGGCCGAAGCGCGTGCTCGAAATCGGCGTCGGCAGTGGGCTCATTCTCTCCCGGATCGCGCCGGACGCCGAGGCGTACTGGGGCGTCGACCTGTCCGAGAAGGCGATCGCCAACCTGCGCCGCGAGCTGGCCGGACGGCCCGACCTGGCGGGCAAGGTGCACGTCGCGGCCCGGCCCGCACACGACCTCGGCGAGCTGCCGGACGAGCCGTTCGACACCGTGATCGTCAACTCCGTCGCGCAGTACTTCCCGAGCGTCGACTACCTCGCCGAGGTCATCCGGACCGCCGCCGCGCGCGTCCGGCCCGGCGGGGTGCTCTTCCTCGGCGACATCCGGAACCTGCGCTCACTGCGGGCGTTCCGCACGGCGACCGAGCTGCGGCACGGCCGCCGGACCGTCGCCGCGGTCGACCAGGCCGTCGCCCGCGACGGCGAACTCGTCCTCGACCCCGACTTCTTCACCGCGGTGGCCCGCGAGCTGGACGGCTTCGACGACGTCGACCTGTGGTTCAAGCGCGGCCACGCGCACAACGAGCTGACCCGGCACCGCTACGACGTCGTCCTGCGGAAGGCGCCCAAGCCGGCCCCGGTCGACGAGCAGGTCGTCGCGTTCGAGTCCGTCACCGAGCTGGAGCGGCTGCTGGCCGAGGGGCCGGCCCGGCTGCGCGTCACCGGCGTGCCGAACGCGCGCCTGTCCGGTGAGCTGGCCGCCGTCGCCGCGCTGGCCGCGGGCGACGCGGACGCGGCGTTGTCCGCTTTGGACGGTGAGCCGTCCGGTGTGGACCCCGAGACGCTGCAGGAACTGGGCGCACGTCTGGGTTATCGGGTGTACCCGACGGTCACCGCGCAGGAGGGCGCGCTGGAGGTTGTGTTCACCACCGGCGACCCGGTGCGGATCCATCGCACCCGCCCGGTGCGAGCCGCGCTGGGCACCCTGGGCAATCACCCGGCGGGCCGGCGTGACACGAGTGCGCTGGTGGCGGCGCTGCGAGCGCACGTCCGCGACCGGCTGCCGCAGTACATGGTGCCCTCGGCGTTCGTCGTGCTGGACCGGCTGCCGCTGCTCGCCTCCGGCAAGCTCGACCGCCGCGGCCTGCCGAGCCCGGACAAGCAGGAAGCCACCGCCGGACGCGCCCCGCGGACCCCGGTCGAGGAAGTCCTGTGCGGCCTCTTCGCCGAGGTAGTCAACACTGTCGCCATCGGCGTCGACGACGACTTCTTCGCCCTCGGCGGCCACTCGCTGATGGCGACGCGGCTGGTCGCGCGGCTGCGCGCGGTGTTCGGCGTCGAGCTGCAGGTGCGGTCGGTGTTCGAGACGCCGACCGTGGCCGGGCTCGCCGCCCTGCTGTCCACACTGGACTCGTCGGTCGCCCGGCCCGCCCTCGTGCGCGCCGACCCGCGGCCCGACCTCTTGCCGCTGTCGTTCGCCCAGCAGCGGCTGTGGTTCCTGCACCGGCTGGAAGGTCCGTCGGCGACGTACAACATGCCGACCGCGGTCCGCCTCACCGGCGACCTCGACGTCACCGCCCTGCAGGCCGCGCTGTCCGACGTCGTCGAGCGGCACGAAGCCCTGCGGACCGTGTTCCCGGAGATCGACGGCGAAGCCCGCCAGCTGATCCTCGACGACGTCGAGATCCCGCTGCACACACGCGACGTCACCGAGGCGAACCTCGCCGACGCGGTGTCCGAAGTGGCCCGGACGGTGTTCGAGCTGGAGTCGGAAGTCCCGTTGCGCGCGGAGCTGCTGCGGCTGGGCGCCCGTGAACACGTCCTGGCGCTGGTCTTCCACCACATCGCCTCGGACGGCTGGTCGACCGCGCCGCTGTGGCGTGACCTCGCCACGGCTTACACCGCCCGCCGCGCCGGCGAACGTCCCGAGTGGACGCCATTGCCGGTGCAGTACGCGGACTACACGCTGTGGCAGCGCGACGTCCTCGGCGAGCAGGTCATCGAACCGCAGCTGGCCTACTGGCGCGAGACCCTCGCGGACCTGCCGGAACGCATCGAGCTGCCGACCGACCGGCCGCACCCGGCGGAAACGTCCTACCAGGGCGAACAGTTCTCTTTCGGCTGGGACGCCGACCTCCACAGCGGACTCGTCGACCTGGCCCGCGCGTGCGGCGCCAGCGTGTTCATGGTCGTGCACGCCGGCCTCACCGCCGTCCTGACGCGGCTCGGCGCGGGCACCGACGTCCCGATCGGCACGTCCATCGCCGGCCGCACCGACCAGGCCCTCGACGACCTCGTCGGGTTCTTCGTCAACACCCTGGTCCTGCGCGTCGGCACCGACGGCGACCCGTCGTTCCGCGACCTGGTCGCGCGGGTGCGCGACCGCAGCCTGGACGCGTACGCGCACCAGGACGTCCCGTTCGAACGCCTGGTGGAGGTGCTCAACCCGGTCCGCTCGCTGGCGTACGCGCCGCTCTTCCAGACGATGCTCGCCTGGCAGAACAACGCCGTCGCCGACCTCGGGCTGCCGGGCCTGACCGTGGAGGAGGAGCCGGTCCGCACCGGCACCGCCCGCGCCGACCTGACGCTCTTCGTCGGCGAGCGGCCCGGCAACCAGACCGGGATCCGCGGCACCGCCGAGTACAACAGCGACGTCTTCGATCGCTCCGGCGTCGAAGCGATCCTCGGGCGGCTGCGCGCGTTGCTGCGCGCGGCCGTCGCCGACCCGGACACCCGGATCGGCGCGATCGACCTGCTCACCGACGCCGAGCACGAGCAGCTCGGCCACGCCGAGATCGCCACGCCACTCCCGGCCGAGACGACGGCCGGGCTGTTCGCCGCCCAGGTGGCCCGCACCCCGGACGCCACGGCGCTGATCTTCGGCACGCAGCACCTGACCTACGCCGACCTGGACGCCCGGGCGACGGCGTTCGCCCGGGCGCTGCTCTCGCGGGGCGCCGGGCCGGAGCAGGTCGTGGCCGTCGCGCTCCCGCGGTCGGTGCAGCTGGTGACCGCGCTCCTGGCGGTCCTGAAGACCGGCGCCGCCTACCTCCCGCTGGACCTGAATCACCCGGCCGAGCGCGTCGAGCTGATGCTCACCGACGCGGCACCGCACCTGGTCGTCGCGCACGACGGGTTCGGCGACCGCCTGGTGCGGCCCGACGAGACCGCGGCGGAACCGGCCGCGTGGCCGGAGATCAGGCCGGACAACCCGGCGTACGTGATCTTCACGTCCGGCTCGACCGGACGGCCGAAGGCGGTCGCGGGCACCCAGCTGGCGCTGGCCAACCGGCTGCACTGGGGCCGGGACCTCGCCCCGGGCGTGCGCGTGGCCAAGAGCGCGCTGACGTTCATCGACGGCTCGACCGAGCTGCTCGGCGGGCTCGTCGCGGGTGACCCGGTGGTCCTCGCCGACGACGTCACGGCCACGGATCCGCACGCCCTCGCCGAGTTCGTGCGACGCAGCGGCGCCCAGATCCTGACCGTGGTGCCGAGCCTCCTCGACAGCTTCGTGGAGAACGTCTCCGACAGCGCGTTCGACTCGGTGACCACCTGGATCACCAGTGGCGAGCCACTTTCCGGTGCCCTCGCCGAGAAGGTGGCCCGGCGGTGGCCGTCGGCGAAGCTGGTCAACCTGTACGGCTGCTCGGAGGTCGCGGGCGACAGCCTGGCGCAGGTCTGCGGTCCGGTCGCCATCGGACGGCCCGTCGCGAACACCCGCGCCTACGTCCTCGACGCCGCGCTGCGGCCGGTGCCGCCGGGCGTGCGGGGCGAGCTGTACCTGGCTGGGGCCGGGCTGGCCCGCGGTTACCTCGGCCGCCCGGCCCTGACCGCGGAACGGTTCCTGGCGGATCCGTTCGGCGAACCGGGGGAGCGGATGTACCGCACCGGCGACCTGGTCCGGCGGCGTCCGGACGGCGCGCTGGAGTTCCTCGGCCGCGCCGATCAGCAGATCAAGATCCGCGGCTTCCGCGTCGAGCCGGGCGAGGTCGAAGCCGTGCTGACGGCCGACCCGTCGGTGGCCCGCGCGGTCGTGATCGCCCGCGAGAACCGCCTCGTGGCCTACGTCGTGGGCGACCGCCCCGACCCGGTGGCGCTGCGGACCCTGGTCGCCGCGCGGCTGCCGGAGTACCTCGTGCCGTCGGCGATCGTCGTGCTGCCGGAACTGCCGGTGAACGCCAACGGCAAGCTCGACCGCCGCGCCCTCCCGGCCCCGGAGGCCCGCACCACCGGCCGCGCCGCGCGGACTCCGGCCGAACAGGCGCTGTGCGAGCTGTTCGCCGACGTCCTCGGCGTCGGATCGGTCGGCCCGGACGACGGCTTCTTCACCCTCGGCGGCCACTCGCTGCTGGCGACGCGCCTGGTCAGCCGCATCCGCGCGCTGCTCGGCGTCGAAGTGCCGATCCGGGCGGTGTTCGACGCGCCGACCCCGGCCCGCCTCGCCGAGCTGCTCGATCCCGGCCGCAGCAGCCGTCCGGCGCTGGTGCCGGTGTCGCGGCCGGAGGTCCTGCCGCTGTCGTTCGCCCAGCAGCGCCTGTGGTTCCTCGATCGCCTGGACGGCCTGTCCGCGACCTACAACATCCCGTGGGCGTGGGAGCTGACCGGACCCGTCGACGCCCACGCGCTGCGGGCGGCCCTCGGCGACGTCGTGGCCCGCCACGAAATCCTCCGGACGGTCCTCGCCGAGGACCACGGCACGCCGCGGCAGATCGTGCTGGACGCCGGCGACGAACGCGCCCACCCGGTGCTGGTCACCGAGACGGTGGCCGACGCGGGCCTCGCGGACAGCGTCGCCGCGGCGGCGTCGTACTGCTTCACCCTCGACGCCGAGATCCCGGCGCGGGCCACGCTCGTCTCCGTCGGGCCGGAACGGCACGTGTTCGTGCTGCTGGTGCACCACATCGCGGGCGACGGCTGGTCGCTCCCGCCGCTGAAGCGCGACCTCGACACCGCCTACGCCGCCCGGCAGCGCGGTGAGCGTCCACAGTGGACGCCGTTGCCGGTGCAGTACGCCGACTACACGCTGTGGCAGCGAGAGATGTTCGGCCGTGCCGACGACCCGGACAGCCTGCTCGGCCGGCAAGCGGCGTTCTGGCGCGACACCCTCGCCGGCATCCCGGACGAGCTGGCCCTCCCGGCGGACCGGCCCCGCCCGGCGCGCTCGACCAACCGCGGCGCGGCGGTGCCGTTCACCGTGTCCGGCGAGGTGCACCGCGGCCTGCGCGACCTCGCCCACGGCAGCGACACCAGCACGTTCATGGTCCTGCAGGCGGCGCTGGCCGCGTTGCTGACCCGGCTCGGCGCGGGCACCGACATCCCGCTCGGCACCCCGGTGGCCGGCCGGATGGACCACGCCCTGGAGGACCTGGCCGGGTTCTTCGTCAACACGCTCGTGCTGCGCACGGACACCGAGGGCGACCCGACGTTCCGCGAACTGCTCGCCCGGATCCGCGAGGCCGACCTGGCCGCGTACGCCCACCAGGACCTGCCGTTCGAGCACCTCGTCGAGCTGCTCAACCCGGCCCGGTCCCTGGCCCGGCACCCGCTGTTCCAGGTCATGCTCGCGGTCTACCACTCGGGTTCCGAGCCGGAAAAGCTGCTCGGGCTCGACGCGGCCTACCGCGACACCGGGCTGCGGCAGGCGAAGTTCGACCTGTCCTTCGACCTGGTCGAAACGCCCGACGGCATCGAGGGTGACCTCGAGTTCAGCCTCGACCTGTTCGACGAGCCGACCGCCCGGACGCTCACCGAGCGCCTGGTGCGGCTGATGAGCGCCGTCGTCGCCGACCCGGACCGGCCGCTGAGCCGGATCGACGTCCTGGAACCGCTTGAGCGGCAACGGATCCTCGGTGAGTGGGGTACCGGCGCGCCGGTGACCACGGCGGCGCCGACGGTCGTCGACCGGCTGGCCGCGCAGGTGGCGGCGACCCCGGACGCGACGGCGCTGAGCGACGCGCACGAGAGCGTCACCTTCCGCGAGTTCGCCGCGCGGACCGACCGGCTGGCTCGCCGGCTGACAGCGCACGGTGCCGGGCCCGAGCAGGTGGTGGCCCTGGTGCTGCCCCGCTCGGCGGCGGTCGTCGAGGCGATCTTCGGCGTGTTCAAGTCGGGCGCGGCGTACCTGCCGGTGGACCCGGACCAGCCGGCGGACCGGATCGCGGCGGTCCTCGCCGACTCCGGTGCGGCGCTGGTCCTGACCAGCCGATCTCTCGGGTCTCGCATCCCGGGGGAGCGGGTGTTGTTCGTCGAGGACTTGCTTGAGGACATTGTGGACAGTGCCGCGGCGCTGGTCCCGCCGTCGCCGGCGAACCCGGCGTACGTGCTCTACACCTCCGGTTCGACGGGCAAGCCCAAGGGCGTCGTCATCCCGCACTCCGGCCTGGTGAACCTGTTCCACAGCCACCGCGAGACGCTCTACCGCCCGGCGGTCGCCGCAGCGGGTGGACGGGCGCTGCGGGTCGGGCACGCGTGGGCGTTCTTCTTCGACGCGTCCTGGCAGCCGCAGCTGTGGATGCTCGACGGCCACGAGGTGCACGTCGTCGACGACGACACCCGCCGCGACCCGGACCGGCTCGCCGCGGTGGTGCGCGAGCGCGGCCTCGACTTCCTCGAGCTGACGCCGTCGCACTTCGCGCAGCTGGCGGCGGCCGGGGTGGTCGAGGACGGTTCGTGCGCCCTGGGCGTCGTCGGCGTCGGTGGTGAGGCGGTTTCCCAGTCGCTGTGGGAAGAGCTGCGGTCGTTCCCGGGCACCGAGGCGTACAACCTCTACGGCCCGACGGAGGCCACCGTGGACGCCCTGGTCGGCCGGGTCGCGGACAGCGAGCGGCCGGTGGTCGGCCGTCCGGTGCACAACGCCCGGGCCTACGTCCTCGACGGCGGGCTCACCCCGGTCCCGGCCGGCGTGCCCGGCGAGCTGTACTTGGCCGGCGCGGGGCTCGCCCGCGGTTACCACGACCGGCCCGCGCTCACCGCGGACCGGTTCGTCGCGGACCCGTTCGGGCCGCCGGGGGAGCGGATGTACCGCACCGGCGACCTGGTGCGCTGGCGCCCGGACGGCCAGCTCGAGTACCTCGGCCGCACCGACGACCAGGTGAAGGTCCGCGGCTTCCGGATCGAGCCGGGCGAGATCGAGACGGCGCTGACCCGGCACGACGACGTCGGCCAGGCGCTCGTGATCGTCCGCGAGGACCGGCCGGGGGACAAGCGGCTGGTCGCGTACACGACACCGGCGTCCGCGGATCCGCGGCGGCTGCGGGAGTTCGTGGCCCGCACGCTGCCGGAGTACATGGTGCCCGCGGCGATCGTCCCGCTGGACACGTTCCCCGTGACGCGCAACGGGAAGCTCGACAAGACGGCCCTGCCGGTGCCGGAGCTGGAGGCCCGCGGCCGGGCCCCGGAAACGCCACTGGAGAAGACCCTCTGCGAGGTGTTCGCGGAGGTCCTGGACGTCGGCACGGTCGGTGCCGACGACGACCTGTTCGCCCTCGGCGGCCATTCGATGCTGCTGGTGGTCCTGCGCAACCGGATCACCGAACGGACCGGGACCGAGCTCCCGATCGCCGAGTTCTTCCGCACCCCCACCGCGGCCGGGCTGGCCGCGCTGCTGACCGAGACACAGACCGAGACGCGAGGAAACTGATGCACCGCACCCTGATGAACGCCAAGATCCACCGCGCCACGGTGACCCAGGCCGACCTGCACTACGTCGGCTCCCTGACCATCGACGCGGACCTGATGGCCGCCGCGGACATCGTCGAAGGCGAGCAGGTCCAGATCGTCGACATCACCAACGGCGCCCGCCTGGAGACCTACGCGATCACCGGCGAGCCCGGCACCGGCGTGATCGGGATCAACGGCGCGGCCGCGCACCTGGTGCACCCCGGCGACCTGGTCATCATCATCACCTACGCCCAGGTCCACGAGACCGAGCGCGCCGGGCACCGGCCGCGGGTGGTGCACGTCGACGCCGACAACCGCCAGGTCCACCTGGGACACGACCCCGCGGAGCCGGTTCCTGGCGCGGAAGCCCAGTTGTCCGGTCGGAAGTGACGCAGGTGGGCGTGGACACAGGTAGGCCACGGCGGTTGCGTTAGACAGGCTCGCCTAAATAAGGTGTGCCTACCCTAAAGGTTTGGCGAGAGGTTCTCATGTCGGTGTTTCAAGGCGGTGCCGGTCTCACCCGGCGTGGATTCCTGATCGGGACCGGCGGTCTCGCCGCGGCCGCGGCGCTCACCGCCTGCGGCAGCAGTGACGACAAGCCGGCGGCCGCCGCGTCCGGGCCGTGGGAGTTCACCGACGACCGCAACCAGAAGGCGGCGCGCGACCAGCGCCCGTCGCGCGTCGTGGCCTACGCCAGCTCGGCCGCCGCGCTCTGGGACTACGGCGTCCGCCCGATCGGCGTCTTCGGCCCGCAGAAGACGGCCGACGGCGCCAAGGAGATCCAGGCCGGCAACATCGACCTGAACGCCGTCACCTCGATCGGCAACGCGTGGGACGACTTCAGCATGGAGAAGTTCGCCGCGCTGAAGCCGGACCTGGTCGTCACCGGCCTCACCGGCACCAAGCCGACCGACCTGTGGGTGCTGAAGGACGACCTCGGCACCAAGGTCCAGGCGATCGCGCCGATCGTCGCGTTGTCGGAGTACAAGGTCACGCTGCCCAAGGTGATCGAGCGCTACGAGCAGCTCGCCGTGGCCCTCGGCGGCGACGCGAACTCCGACGCGATCAAGAAGGGCAAGGACGACTTCCAGAAGGCGTCCGACGACCTGAAGGCCGCGATCAAGTCGAAGCCCGGCCTGAAGGTGCTCGTGGTGTCCAGCGACAAGGACAACCTCTACGTCTGCAAGCCGGAGTTCTTCGCCGACCTCGCGTACTACCGCGACCTGGGCCTGGACATCATCAACGGCGCCGGCGCGGACGACTACTTCGAGACGCTCAGCTGGGAGCAGGCCGGCAAGTACCCGGCCGACCTGATCCTCAGCGACAGCCGCACCTTCGCCCTGTCCCGCCAGCAGCTGGCGGCGATCCCGACGTGGGCGCAGCTGCCCGCGGTCAAGGCGAGCCAGCTCGCCGACTGGTCGACCGAGCCGCGGTTCAACCCGGTGCTCGCGGCCCCGGTCATCCAGAAGCTGGCCGACGTCGTGAAGGGCGCCCGCACCGACATCACCGCCTGAGGAGGCGCACCGTGACCAACCCGTTCGAAGACCCCGAAGGCACGTACCTGGTCCTGGTCAACGCCGAGAACCAGCACAGCCTGTGGCCCGAGTCCGTCGACGTCCCGGCCGGCTGGAGCGTCACGTTCGGCCCTTCTGCTCGCCAGGAATGCCTGGACCACGTGGAAGCGAACTGGACGGACATGCGCCCCAAGTCCCTGGCCGACGCCATGGACAACTGACCCTTCCCCACAACGACACGCCGGGAGCCGCGATGGCTCCCGGCGTGTCGTGTTTCGTCAGCGCAGCACGCGGTAGGTCAGGTGCGTGACGGAGCCCGCCGCGCGCACTTCCACCTGCTCGAGGTTCAGCGGCGGGACGCCCTCGAACAGCCGGGTGCCGGCGCCGAGCGTGAACGGCGCGACGTGGATCCGCAGCTCGTCGATCAGGCCCGCGGCGAGGTACTGGTTGACGGTGGTCGCGCCACCGTGGATGGAGATACCCCCGTCCCCGGCCGCTTCGCGGGCGCGCTCGAACGCGGCACCGATGCCGTCGGTGACGAAGTGGAACGTGGTCCCGCCCGCCATCGGCTGCGGATCGCGCGGGTGGTGGGTGAGCACGAAGACCGGGCCGTGGTACGGCGGGTCGTCACCCCACCAGCCCCGCCACGGCCGGTCCCACTCGCCGCGCACCGGGCCGAACATGTTGCGCCCCATGATGAACGCCTTCGCCGTCAGCATCCTGGCGAACTCGGCCGGGTGCTCTTCGGGACCTTCGGAGAACCAGGCGTGCAGCTTGTCGCCCCAGCCGTCGCCGCCGTCGTCGCCGAACGGGCGCTCCTCGGTCTGGTTGAGCCCGGCCGCGAACCCGTCGACCGAGATCGTGAGGTCGCACGTCACCTTGCCGTCCGCTGTGGTCATCGCTCTCTCTTCCGTTGCGTGAACACCAGCATGGGCGAGCGGACGCATGACGTCCAATGCCAGAATCGCGCTGGACCCATTGATATCCTTGATGAATGCTCAACCTGGTCCACCTCAAGGTCCTGGCCGCGGTGGCCCGGCACGGGTCGGTCACCGAAGCCGCGCGGGAGCTGCACTATTCGCAGCCGTCCGTGAGCCACCACCTGGCCCGGCTGGAGGTGACCACCGGCGTCAAGCTCGTCCAGCGGGTCGGTCGGGGAATCCGGCTGACACCGGAAGGGCGGTTGCTGGCCGACCGGGCCGCCGAGATCGTCGGTCGGGTCGACGCGGCGACCAGCGAGCTGGCCGCCCAGGCAGGGCTGCAGGCCGGAAAGGTCCGTCTGGCCGCCAACGCCTCCGCTCTCGGCACGATCGTGCCGGCGGCGGCCGGCTTGCTGGCCCGGGCCCACCCGGGACTCGAGCTGAGCCTGTTCGACCGGCACCCGGTCGAGGCGCGGCAACTGCTGAGGCACGGCGAGATCGACGTCGCCCTCGTCTTCGGCCACGGCGACGTTCCGGTGCCGGAGGAGGGCTTCCGGCTCCGGCACCTCGCTGACGACACGATCCACCTCGTCAGCCGCCACCCTGGCGACAGTCTCGCGAACCACCGCGACTCCGCCTGGATCGGCGGGTGTGCCCAGTGCCGAGCCGAACTGGACGCCGTGTGCCGCCGGGACGCCTTCACCCCGCGGATCGGCTCGTTCAGCGACGACATGGTCGTCGTGCAGTCCCTGGTCGCCGCCGGGATCGGGGTCGCCATCCTGCCCGGCCTCGCGCTGCGGGCGCACCGCCGGGCGGACGTCCACACGACCGAGCTCACCGGGTTCCGCCGCCGGATCCACGCCGCGACCTACGGCGACCCGCCCGACCCGCCGGCCGTCGCCGCTGTCCTGGACGCGCTGACCGAAGCCGCCGTGACAACCGCCTGACAAGCGCCTGACGGGCGTCGTCAGGCGCGCTGGCCGGACCAGGCCGCCCAGAGCTTGGCGTACTGGCCGTCCGCGGCCACCAGCTCGTCGTGGGTGCCCGACTCGACGACCGCGCCCGCGTCCAGGACCACGATGCGGTCGGACGCCGCCGCCTGGGTGAGGCGGTGGGCGACCACCAGTGCCGTGCGGCCTTCCAGGGCCGCCGCGGCCGCCGACTCCAGGACGCGGGAGCCCGCGCTGCCCGCCTCCGCCGTGGCCTCGTCGAGGATCGCGATCGGCGGGTCCGCCAGCACCAGCCGGACCAGAGCGAGCTGCTGCGCCTGCGTCACCGTCAGCTGGTGGCCGCCTTCGCCGACGACCGTCGCGAGGCCCTCCGGCAGCGCCTCCGCCCAGGTCAGCGCCCCCACCTTGGTCAGAGCGGCCCGCAGGTCGTCGTCGGACGCCGACGGCCGCGCCAGGCGCAGGTCCTCGGCCAGCGGGCCGGCGAAGACGTGGACCTCCTGGCTGATCAACGCGACGGTCCGGCGGGTCGCCTCCGGGCCCAATTCGTCCAGGGGGACGCCGCCGAGCGTGACCGAACCCGAGCCCGGCCGGTGGATCCCGGCGATCAGCTTGGCCAGCGTCGTCTTCCCGGCGCCGCTCGCGCCGACCAGCGCCACCCGCTCGCCGGGGGCGACACCGAGGTCGATCTCGCGCAGGACCGGGTGACCGTCCACATAGGAATAACCCGCGCCCGCGGTCTTCACCGACGCGTCGAGTGGCCGCCCCGGCTGCGCGGGCTGGGCCTCGGCGGGCAGGTCGGCGACGCCGATCAGGCGCGCGAGACTGGCCGCGGCCGCCTGGGCGTCGTCGACCAGCGCCAGCGCCGTCGTGATCGGGCCGAACAGGCTGTGGAAGTACAGGGCTGCCGCCGTCGCGACGCCGACCGTGACCGCGTCCGCGCCGACCAGCAGGAAGCCCATCGCCAGGATCGCGGACAGGCCGACGAACTCGGCGAGGTTGAGCCGCGCGTAGAACCGCGTCACCAGGCGGATCCCGCGCAGCGCCAGCTCGACGGCGCTGTCGGAGCGCTTGCGCACCCGCTCGATGTGCGCGTCGCCCATGCTGAACGCGCGGACGGTCTTCGCGCCGCCGATGGTGTCCAGCAGCTGCTGCTGTTGCGCGCCGACGGCCTCGCGTTGGCTGGCGTACAACGGCTTCGCGCGCGGGACGTACCAGCGCACCGTCCAGAGCTGGATCGGCACGGCGATCAGCGCGGCCAGGAAGAACCGCCAGTCGAGCACGGCCAGCGCGCCGAGGGTGAGGACCACCGTCAGCACCGAACGGCCCAGCTCGGGCAGCGCCTCCCGGACGCCCTCCGCGACCACGGAGACGTCGTTCGTCACGCGGGCGGTGAGATCGCCGGAGCCGGCGCGTTCCAGCTGTTCGAGCGGCAGGCCGAGGGCCCGCTCGACGAAGCGTTCCCGCAGCTCGGCCAGGATCGTCTCGCCGAGACGCGACACCATCGACACACCGAGCGCGGTGGCGACCGCCTGCGCCAGCGCGACGAGCACCAGCGCGACCACCGGCGTGACGAGCTCGGTCGCCGGCTGCTTCGACGCGACCAGGTCGACGACCCGGCCGAGCAGGGGAGCGGTCAGCAGGCCGATCGCGGTGGCCGCGACCAGCATGGTGAACGCCGCCGCGGCGCGGCCCTTGGAGCGGCCGATCAGCTCGCCGACGACGGCGCGGATGCGCCGCCCGTCGGCCACGGGGAGGAGTTCACGGGTCATGACAGCACCGCCGCCCGGTAGTCGGCCCGGCCGGCCAGCTCGGCATGACTGCCCTGGCAGGCGATGCGCCCGTCGTCGAGCAGCACGACCCGGTCGGTCGCGGCGAGCAGGGCCGGGCTGGTGGTCACGAGGATGGTCGTGCGGCCGCGTCGCAGCTGCGCCAGGCCCGCGGCGATGCGGGCCTCGGTGACGGTGTCGACGGCGGTCGTCGGGTCGTGCAGCACGAGCACCGGCGCGTCGACGGCCAGCGCCCGCGCGAGGGCGACGCGCTGGCGTTGCCCGCCGGAAAGCGATCTCCCGCGTTCGCTGACGGCGGTCGCGACGCCGTCGGGCAGCGCGCTGGCCACCTCGTCGACGGCGGCCGCGGTCATCGCTTCGGCGACGCGGGGGCCGGGCTCGACGTTCTCGGCCACGGTGCCCGCGAACAGGTCCGCGTCGTGCGCGGCGACCAGCACGACCTCCCGGATCCGCCGCGGGTCCACAGTGGACAGGTCGACCGAGTCGACCGACACCGACCCGGTGGCGGGGTCCGCGGCGCGGCCGAGGCAGTCGAGCAGGTCGGTCGCGGCGGCCGGGTCGGTGGCGACCACGCCGAGCAGTTCCCCCGGCCGGGCTTCGAAATCGACGTCGCGCAGCGCGCCGCGGCTCAGCGCGGACAGCCGCACGTGCCCGGCCGCCGGCTCCGGCAGCGTCGCGGTGCCCTCGCCGACCGCGGGCGGCGCGTTGAGGACGTCGGCGATCCGCCCGGCCGACGCCCGGCCCTGGGCGAGCTCGCCGTTGACCCACGCGAAGATCGAGAACGGCGTGATCAGGTACTGGGCGAGCCCGACCGCGGCGACCAGGTCGCCGATGGTGATGTCGCCCGCCGCGGCGAGGTTGCCGCCGACGAGCGCGACCAGCGCGATGAAGATGCCGGTGAGCGCGAGCAGCGCGCCGTTGTGCCAGGCCTGGGCGCGGGCCGCGCGCAGCGTCGCCTTCAGCGAGTCCTGGCTGGTCCGGCGGTAGCGGTCGACGGCCGCGCGCTCGGCGCCGACGCCCTTGAGCACACGCAGGCCGGCGACGAGGTCCGTCGCGATCCCGGAGGCGAAGGCGGAGCGCTCCTGCTCGGCCTCGCTGCGGCGTTCGAGCGGCTTTCCGATGAGGTGCGCGAGGTACAGCATCGGCGGCGTGCCGAGCAGCACCAGCAGCCCGAGCGGGATCGACATGGTGAGCAGCACGACGGCGCTGACCAGCAGCCCGGCCAGCCCGGCGACACCGAAGGGCAGCACGCCGTTGAGCTGGCCGACGCGCTTCGCGTCCGACGTCCCGATGCTCACCAGCTCGCCCGCGAGGTTGCCGGCTTCGGCACCGCCGCCGGGGTGCAGCACGCGGCGGCCGAGGTCGAGGCGCAGGTCGTGGGCAGCGCGTTCCGCGGCGCGCTCGCCGGAGCGGGCGCCGAGCCGGTAGCTGGTCGACAGGCCGGCGAAGAGCACGCCCAGCACCGCCAGCCACAGCAGCAGGGTCCAGACCGAGCCGCCCGCCACGGCCTGGTCGATCACGACGCCGATCACCACCGGGACCAGCGCCTCACCGCCCTGGTGGCACGCGGTCAGCGCCGACGCGAGCGCCACCGACCTGCGTTGCCCGGCGATCGAACGGCGGAGGACTTCCCGTCCGGTCGTGCTCACCCGCGCCTCCCTGTCCTGTCGTGGGATAGGTAAGGCTAGTCTAAGTAAAGAACGTGCGGGGAAACGGTCGGCTTCGTCTCAGTTCAGTTCGCGGCTGCTACGGGATCCGTTGCCGGTTCCCCGAACCGGGCCAGCGCGAGCGCGGCGGCGACGGCCAGGACGAACCCGGCGAGCGCGACCACCACGAACCCGGGCCGGGTGCGGTCGCCGAGCACCAGCACGCCGACCAGCGACGGGAACACCGTCTCGCCCAGCACCATCATCGCGGTCGACGTCGTGACGCTGCCGCGCTGCAACGCCGTCGCGTAGAACAGCATTGCCATCCCGCCCGCGACCGCGACCGTGTAGGTGGCCGGGTCCTTGAGCAGGTCGAGCGGCGCGAGGCTGGGGATGATCCGCCCGGCGATCGCGACGACGCCGAAGCACAGCCCGGCGACCAGCCCGAGCGCCGGCGTCCGCACCCGGCGGTTCGCCTTCCCGGCGACGATCCCGGCGCCGGCCAGCACGACGACCGCGCCGATCAGCACCAGCCGGAACCCGAGCCCGACCGGGTCGGAGCCCTCGCTTTCGGCGGCCGCGCCGAGCAGGCCCAGGCCGGCGCACACGACGACGATCGCGCCCCACTCCCGTTTGCCCAGCCGGACGCCGAGGAACCGCGCGGCGACGGCGGTCACGGCGAGGCTGGCCGCGAGCGCGGCCTGCACGACGAACAGCGGCAGGACGTGCAGGGCGACGATCTGCGCGACGAACCCCAGTACGTCCAGCGAGAGGCCGAGCACGAACTTCCACTGGCCGAGCACGCGCACGAGCAGTTTCGGGTCGAGGCCGTCGGCCCCGGTGTCGGTCGCGCGCGCGGCGACCGACTGCATCACCGAAGCGACGCCGTACGCGCACGCCGCGCCCAAGGCGCACAGGAGTCCCCACCACATGTCGCCCACCCTATGGCCGCCGCGGGCGGGGGCGCTGTGCGTGCGGTGCGTCGGGGCTCATGATCACGAGTCTGGCACGGTCCCCGGAAATTGTCGGACCCTCGCGCTAGGTTGCGTTCATGTCGAACACGAGTTCGAAGACCCGCCGGTCCTGGCCCGCCCGCCTGGCTTGGGAGGAGCTGCGCCTGCAGCTGGACTTCCTGCAGTTCCTGCGCGCCACGGCAGTGAACAAGGTCGCCGGGCTGAGCCGCGCGACCGCCGCCGCGACGCCGCTGCCGACGTCTCCCCGGCTGAGCGTGCTGGGCGTGGTGAAGCACCTGACCGCGGTCGAACGCTGGTGGCTGGCCATCGAGGCGGGCGGCGCGGACCTGCCGTCGTTGTGGGCGGGCTCCCCGGACCCGAGCTGGGACCTGACCGAGGACGACACCCCGGCGTCGGTGGTCGCGGCGTACAAGGCGGAGTGGGCACGGGTGGAGAAGGCGCTGAGCGGCCTCGGCCCGGACGACCGCACGAGACGGCGGTCGGAGTTCACCGTGCGGTGGGTGGTGGCGCACGTGGTCCAGGAGACGGCGCGGCACGTGGGGCACCTGGACGTCCTGCGCGAGTTGGCCGACGGGGAGGTGGGCGAATGAAAGCAGGGTGACACGCGGGTTGGCGTCGGTGTGTTGCCGTTGTCGCGGAATGCCGTGGGCTTTCGCTGGTGCCAGTGGGTTCCGGCGCCTCGGTCGGTTGAGCTGCGCTTGATGTTCGGTTGATCGGCTTCGGAAGGGCCGCGGACCGACCCCGTAGGGTGGGCCCATGACGGATCGGCTCTACTTCCGGCAGCTCCTGGCCGGCCGCGACTTCGCGGTCGGGGACCCGGTGGCCACGCAGATGGTGAACTTCGCCTACCTGATCGGCGACCGCGAGACCGGTGACGCGGTGATCGTCGACCCGGCCTACGCCGTGCGGGATCTGCTGGACGTGCTCGCCGCCGACGGGATGCGGCTCACCGGCGTGCTCGCGACGCACCACCACCCGGACCACGTCGGTGGCGAGATGATGGGGTTCTCACTGCCCGGGATCGCCGAGCTGCTCGCCGTCGAGCAGGTGCCGATCCACGTCAACGGCGCCGAGACCGAGTGGGTGCGGCGGGTCACCGGCGTGTCGGCGACCGACCTGCGCGCACACGACCACGACGACGTCCTCGAGGTCGGGTCCATCCCGATCCGGCTGCTGCACACGCCCGGGCACACGCCGGGCAGCCAGTGCTTCCTCGTCGAGGACAAGCTCGTCTCCGGCGACACGCTGTTCCTCGAAGGCTGCGGCCGCACCGACTTCCCGGGCGGGGACGCCGAGGAGATCTACCGCAGCCTGCAGGCCCTCGCCGGGCTGGCGGGCGACCCCGTCGTCTACCCGGGCCACCAGTACTCGGCCGAAGCGTCGGCCGCGCTGTCGGAAGTGAAGCGCACCAACTTCGTCTACCGGCCGCGCTCGCTCGACGAGTGGAAGGTCATGTTCGGCGGCTGACGCCGTCGTTCCACGCACTGGAACGCCCGGATTTCACTCACTGAGACCGGGCGTCCACGGATTGACTTCACCCGTTCGTGGCTCGAAGCTCGGGACCATGCAACAGGACGCGCTTCTCGTGCGCCGCCGGCACGTCGATCTCCGGCGGCAGGCGAGCGCGGTGTGTCCGTTCGCCTGAGCCCTGCGCGAAAGCCCGAATACCGAAGTTCCCGGGAGAAATCCGTGTCGATTTCCACCACGGGCGTGCTGGCGCGCGCCGAACCGGCCGCCGAAGGGCCGCCCCGCAAGACACCCACCCGGCGCCGCCCCGACCTGCGGCGCTGGATCAGCCCGGTGGTGCTGGTCGCCGTCTGGCAGATCGCCAGCGGCACCGGCCTGCTGCCGCCCGACAAGCTCAGTTCACCGTGGACGGTCCTGCAGGCCGGCGTGGAAGTGGCGCGCAGCGGCGAACTCGGCGACGCGTTCGTCGTGTCGCTCGGCCGCGTCGGCGCCGGGTTCGCCATCGGCGCGATCGTCGGGGTCGTCCTCGGCATCGTCTCCGGGCTGTCGCGCTGGGGCGAAGCGCTCGTCGACCCGCCGGTGCAGATGCTGCGCACGCTGCCGTTCCTCGGCCTGATCCCGCTGTTCATCCTGTGGTTCGGCATCGGCGAGGAAACGAAGATCGTGCTGGTCGCGCTCGGCGTGGCCTTCCCGCTCTACCTGAACGTCCACTCGGGAATCCGCGGCGCCGACCCGAACCTCGTCGAAGCCTCCCGCGCGCTCGGGTTCAGCCGCGCGGAACGGCTCTGGCACGTCGTGCTGCCCGGCGCGCTGCCGCAGGCGCTCGTCGGGCTGCGGCAGTCGCTCGGCCTGGCGTGGCTCGCGCTGATCGTCGGCGAGACGGTCAACGCCGACGCCGGCGTCGGTTACCTCATCAACAACGCGCGGGAGTTCCTGCGCACCGACGTCGTGGTCGTCGGCCTGATCCTCTACGCCCTGCTCGGCCTGGTCACCGACGCGCTGGTCCGGCTGCTGGAACGGAAGGTGCTGCGGTGGCGAACCCGGTAGCGGACGTCGCGAACCTGACCAAGCGGTTCGGCGACCGGACCGTCCTCAGTGGACTCGACCTCACCATCGGCCGCGGCGAGTTCGTCGCCCTGCTGGGCCGCAGCGGCTCCGGCAAGTCGACGCTCCTGCGGGTGCTGGCCGGCCTCGACGGCGCCGTCGAAGGGCAGGCCGACGTCCACGGCACCGTCTCGGTCGCGTTCCAGCAACCGAGGCTGCTGCCGTGGCGCAAGGTCTGGCGCAACGTCGTCCTCGGCCTGCGCCAGGACGGCGTCTCGAAGTCCCGCAACCGGGCGCTGGCCGACAAAGCGCTCGCCGAGGTCCACCTCGCCGAGCACGCCGACGACTGGCCGCTGACGCTCTCCGGTGGTGAGGCCCAGCGCGTGTCGCTGGCCCGCGCGCTGGTGCGCGAGCCGGACCTGCTGCTGCTCGACGAGCCGTTCGGCGCCCTCGACGCGCTCACCCGGATCGCCATGCACCGGCTGGTCGAAGACCTCTGGCGCCGGCACCTGCCGGGTGTGCTGCTGGTGACCCACGACGTCGACGAAGCCCTGCTGCTCGCCGACCGGGTCCTCGTCCTCGACGGCGGCCGCATCATCGCCGAACACCGGCCGGGCGGCTCCCGGCCGCGCAACCCCGCCGACCACATCGACGTCCGCCGCCGCGTGCTGGCGGACCTGGGAGTGACCGAAGATGCGCCTGTATAAGGGAATTGCCGTCGTCGCGGCGGCACTGGTGCTGGCCGGGTGCGGCTCGGCCACCGGCGCGAACCCCGGGCCGGCCGCGGTGCCGCAGGCGGTGAGCGCGGCCGACCTGGCGAAGGTGACGCTCAAGGTGGGCGACCAGAAGGGCGGCGTGAAGTCGCTGCTCACCGCGGCGAAGGGGCTCGACAACCTGCCGTACAAGATCGAGTGGTCGACGTTCACCTCCGGGCCGCCGCTGCTCGAGGCGGCGTCGGCGGGCGCGATCGACATCGGCCGCGTCGGCAACACGCCGCCGATCTTCGCCGCCGCCGCGAAGGCGAAGATCGCCGTCGTGAGCGTCTCGAAGAGCAACGTCGAACGCGAGGCGATCCTCGTCCCGGACGACTCGCCGCTGAAGGACGTCGCATCGCTGAAGGGCAAGACGGTCGGCGTCGCCAAGGGCAGTTCCGCCCACGGCCAGCTGCTGAACACGCTGCACAACGCCGGACTGTCGACCAAGGACATCAAGGTGACGTTCCTGCAGCCGGCCGAGGCCTACGCCGCGTTCACCCAGCACACGATCGACGCGTGGGCGATCTGGGACCCCTACACCGCGCAGGCCCAGATCGAGGCCAAGGCGCGGGTGCTCGCCGACGGCCGGGGCGCGTCCAACGGCCTGAGCTTCCAGACCGCGAGCACCGCGGCGCTGGCCGACCCCGGCAAGAACTCGGCCATCCGCGACTTCGTGGTCCGCGTGGTCAAGGCGCAGAAGTGGGCCGACGCGCACCGTCCGGAATGGGCGGCGGCGTGGGCGAAGGAGACCGGGCTGAAGCTCGAGGTGGCGCAGAAGGCCGTCGACGCCGGCCGGGACCTGCCGGCTCCGCTGGACGACTCGATCGTGAAATCGGAGCAACAGCTCGCGGACGCGTTCACCGACGACAAGACTCTGCCGGGGAAGGTGGACTTCGCCGCGTACGCCGACCGGCGGTTCGGCCCTGACCTGGAGACGGCCCAGAAGACGCCGAGGAGCAACGGATGAGCATCAAGCTGCACTGGTTCCTGCCCACCAGCGGCGACGGCCGCACGATCGTGGAACGCTTCCACGCCAACCGGTCCGCCGGTCCGGCGGCGCAGCGCGACCCCGATCTCGACTACCTCGCCCAGGTGGCCCGTGCGGCCGAGCGGCAGGGCTTCGAGGGGGTGCTGACGCCGACCGGCACTTGGTGCGAGGACGCCTGGCTGACCACGGCCGCGCTGATCCGCGAGACGACCAAGCTGAAGTTCCTGGTCGCGTTCCGGCCCGGCGTCATCTCGCCGACGCTGGCCGCGCAGATGGCCGGGACGTTCCAGCGGCTCTCGGAAGGCCGGGTGCTGCTGAACATCGTCACCGGCGGCGACGCGGTCGAGCAGCGCCGGTTCGGTGACTGGCACGACCACGACGCCCGGTACGCGCGCACCGACGAGTTCCTGACGATCGTCCGCGGCGTGTGGTCGGGGAAGCCGTTCACCTTCGAAGGCGAGCACCTGAAGGTCGAAGGCGCGACGACGCTGGCCGCGCCGGACCCGGCGCCGCCGATCTACTTCGGCGGCTCGTCCCCGGCCGCGCTGCCGGTCGCGGCGAAGCACGCCGACGTCTACCTGACCTGGGGCGAGCCGCCCGCGCAGGTGGCCGAGAAGATCGCGAAGGTCAAGGCGCTGGCGGGGGACCGGGACATCCGGTTCGGCGTCCGGCTGCACACGATCTCGCGCGACACGTCGGCCGAGGCGTGGGCGGAGGCGCAGAAGCTGCTGGACGCGCTGAGCCCGGAGCAGGTCGCGAAGGCGCAGGCGCAGCTGGCCGCGAGCGAGTCCGTCGGGCAGCAGCGGATGGTCGCGCTGCACGGCGGCCGCACCGACGGCGGCGTCCGCGGCCTGGAGATCCACCCGAACCTGTGGGCGGGCGTCGGCCTGGTCCGCGGCGGCGCGGGCACGGCGCTGGTGGGCAGCCACAGCGAGGTCGCCGACCTGATCGAGGAGTACCACTCGGTCGGCGTCAGCGAGTTCGTGCTGTCCGGCTACCCGCACCTGGAGGAGGCGTACTGGTTCGGCGACGGCGTCCGGCCGGAGCTGGCCCGGCGCGGCCTGCTGGCCGGCGTCGAGGCGCTGCACCGCCCGTCCCACCCGGAACGCAACGTGGCCGCGCTTTAGGCGCTACCGGAGCAAGCCTGCTCGCGGTCTTCGCGCCCAGGCGGCCCCTGACGGCACGGGCGGCCCGCCCGAGTACAACCCCGGTACGAGGGCGACCCGCCCGCACCGCCAGGAACCACCTGGATCACGAAGCCCATCGAGCAGACTCACTCCGGCAGCGCCTAGCTCCAGCTGGTCGAGGCGTAGACGACGATGTTGTCGCGGTAGGAGCGTTTGGCCGCGTCGAAGCTGCCGCCGCAGGTGATGAGCCGCAGGGCGCTGCCCGGTGCGGGGCCGTAGACCGCGTCGGTGGGGAAGGCGTTCTTCGGGTAACGCTGGACGCGGTCCACGACGAACCGCGTCTCCTGGCCGTCGGAGCGGGTGACGAACACTTCGTCGCCGCCCTTGAGGTCGCGCAGCCGGAAGAACGGTGCCGGGCCGGCGCGTGAGTCGACGTGCGCGGCGATCACCGCGGGGCCGGGGTCACCCGGCACCGGGCCGGCGGCGTACCAGCCGACGTCCTCGAACTTCGCGGGCGCCTCGAGCTGGTGGTCGGGGCCGAGCCCGAGCGGGACGAGCGCGGGCGCGTCGACGGCGATCGCCGGGATCCGCAGGTGCACCGGGCGGACTTCCGGGGCCGTCGGCAGCGGCTGCGGGCCGGCCGCGGCCGCCGGGGTGGCGGACGAGGTCACCGTCGGCGGCGGGGTGGCCGGGGCCGCCGTGGAGCAGCCCGCGACCACCAGCGCCGCGACGAGCAGCGCGCCGAGCTCAGCGCGCACGGGCCGCCCGGCGCCGTCGCAGCACCGGCCACGCCGCGAGCGCGGCCAGGAGCGCGACGACCGACGCCGCCGGCCAGATAGGCGAGCCGGTGGACATCGGCGCCGTGCCGCCACCGCCGGTCTCGACGCCGAACTTCGGCGGGTCGGGCAGCGACGCGCCGTCGGAGATCGGGTTCGCCTTGAGCGCCCCGGCGTCCTCGGTGACCAGCAGCGTCGTGGACGTCCCGGCCTTGACGTCGACGTCGGCGGTCGACTTCACCGAGCCGCCGCTCAGCTGCAGCGGCCAGCGCCCCTGCGGGACGTCGACGTAGTTGGACGTCATGCCGTAGGCCGCGTCCTTGGCGATCGCCATGCCCTGCGGGCCGTCGACGGTGACCGGCGCGATGGCCGCCGACCCCTCGACGACGCGGACCCGGCCCTGGCCCGGCCCGGGCGGGGTCAGGTCGTCGGTGACGAGCTGGCCGTGCAGCGTGCCGTCCGGGCCGTTCGCGAAGACCAGCAGGGAGTAGGCGTTGCGCTCGGCGACGTCGATGGTGGCCGTCAGCGCGGGCGGGGTGGTCGAGGCGGCGTCGGCCGCGCGCATCGAGAGGGTGTACTTGCCGGGGGCGAGCGAGGAGTACGGGGTGACCGCGCCGTAGCCGGCCTTGCGGATGACGACCTTCTCGGCCTGCCCGAACGGCGCGAAGTAGATGTCGACGGGCGGCACCTTCGGGGACAGGTGCCCGACCCGGATCCAGCCGACGCCCGGACCGGGTGTGGTGGCGGCGGCCGACGCGGGCAGGGGCGTCAGCGCGCCGATCAGCAGGGCCGCGGCGATCAGCCCGGCGGGTCTGAGCAGGAGCCTGGTGCGCATGACAGGACCTTTCGAGGGGATTCAGGGAGAGGAGAACGGGACGAGCAGTCCCGAGGGTGCGAACAACGGGTAGGTGACGAGCACGCCGTCGCGGGTCCGGGCGACGGACGAGGGGCGGAACAGGTCGCGCTGGCCGGTGTAGAAGGCGGCCACGCCGTCCTCGCCGCCGGCGAACTGCACGCGGCGGCGGGGCTGTCCGGCGGATTCTTCGCCGGGGACTTCGGGGAACGCCGTGATCCGCACCGGCTGCAGGGCGGCCAGCGCGGCGATCGTGGCGATGAGCCGGGGATCGACGCGGCCCGCGCGCAGCTCGGCGGCGGCGTCCGGGCTGACGGCGAGCCGGGTGGACGCGGCCAGCGCGGCCCCGGCGTGGGCCCGGGCCGAGTCCTCCGACGACGCGCCGGGGTCGGCCGGAGGCAGGTCGAGGCGGGACACCGTGACTCGCTGGTCGCCGGAGCCGAACACGGCCACCGTCCCGGCGTCGGTCAGAGCGCTGTCGAGGGCGGGGTAGCGCTGCCGGAGCTCGGCGCCGTCCCCGGCGAAGACCGCCCACTCGGCGGTCGGGCAGACGGCCGCGCACGCGGCGGGCGCGGCCATCATCCCGGTGGGCCAGCCCGCGTTCGCGAGCTCGGCCCAGGCCGCGTCGTCGACGAGCAGCCGGGCGCCGGAAGCGTTGTCCCGCAACCATCCCTGGGCGTCGGTCAGTGGTCCGCTGCGGTCGGGGGCCGGCTTCAGCTCGGTGAACCCGTACGCCCAGCCGACGCCGACCACCAGGACGAAGGCGGTCGCGGCCACCACGAGCCCGGTCCGGCTGCCGCCCGACGCGTGGTGCGCGGCCCGGCGCTGCCGGGTGACGGCCTGGGCGATCCCGGCCACCAGCAGCGGGGTCACCGGCAGCAGCAACGCGAGCACCGCCGTGTCGGGCACGCCCGGGACGAGCAGCATCGCCACGAGCAGCAGGCCCGACACAGCGAACGGCCGCAGCGCGGCGACGGCCAGCGCGGCGACGAGCGCGAAGGCCGACAGCACCGCCCACGCCGGGTCCAGGGCGACCCAGTCGGCGACGGACGGGCGGCTCGCGGCGGCGAGGTGGGGCCGCAGCACGGCGGCGGCCGGGCCGAACGCGACACCCAGCCCGAGGTTGAGCAGCACGCCCACCAGCGCCGCCCGGACCGGCGACCGGCGGATGAGCAGCCAGCCGGCGGCGGGCAGCAGGAACAGGGCCAGCGGTGAGGTGAGCACGGCCGCGAGCAGGCACACCGCGGCCATGACGTCGTGGCGGACCTTGGCCTCGGGGGTGGTGATCAGCACCAGTGCGCCCAGCGCCCACACCGCCGCCAGGTGCTCGACGACGACCAGCCGCTGCAGGCCCAGGGCCAGCGGTGACACGGCGACCAGCAGCACCGCGGCCGTGGCCGCCCAGCGCGTCAGGCCGAGGCGGCGGGCCAGGAACCAGAGCAGGACCGTGCCGATGACGGCCGCCACGAGCATCGTCTCGCGGACCGCCGCCAGCGCCGTGGCCGAGCGGCCGAACGCGTCGGAGACCATCGTGTAGGCGGACAGCTGCAGCCAGCCGAACCGGCTGAGCCCGGCGCCGCCCGCGTCGGTGAACGGCGTGAGGTGGCCGAGCGCGTACGCGTGGGCGACGGTCGCCGCCTCGGACGGCAGGGCCGGTGCGGTGGCGGCCAGGTAGAGCACGCGGAGGCCGCCGGCCAGGGCCAGCAGCGCCAGCACGATGTCGAGGGACAGCAGGCGGTGCGCGGCCGAGGCACGCGTGCCGGGCTGCTCGGAAAGGGTCGCGGGGGAGCGGCCCGAGAACGTCGTCCCCCAGCTGTGCTGGGCCATTGGACGGATCGTAGTCGCCGCGGATGGCCCGTACAGCTCGGGGAGGTCACGTCATCCGGACGGCCTAGAGATCTTCGCGGAGATCAAAAAGCCTTGTCCTGCAAGATTATTTCCGACTGTCCGCTGTGGAGGCCGACAGCGTCCGGGTCAACGCCAGTGCGACCGTGCGGACGGCGGGAGCAACCCGTTCGGTCCGCATCCGGTTGGCCCAGCCCGAAATCGACACGGCCGCGACCGCGACGCCGCGCGCGTCGAGCAGCGGGCTGGCCGCGCACACCACGCCGACGCCCGATTCCTCACGTTCCAACGCGATCCCGTCTTCGCGGATCCGGGTGAGCTGACGGCGCAGCAGCCCGGGCGCGGTGATCGTCTTCGGGCTCATTCTGGGCAATCCGGCGTCGATGACCTTGTTCACGACGGATTCCGCGGAAAACGCGAGGATCGCCTTGCCGACGCCGGTGGCGTGCGCGGGGAACCGGCCGCCGATGCGCGAGGGCAGCGTCGGCGCGTCCGGCCCGCGCAGGACGTCGAGGTAGACGACTTCGGTGCCCTCCAGGATCGCGAGGTGGACGGTGTTGCGCGTCGCCTCCCGGAGATCGGCGAGGTACGGCCGGGCCGCTTCGACCAGTCCTCTCCGGGGCGAGGCCAGTTGGCCGATTTCGAACAGCCGCAGCCCGAGCCGCACGGCGCCGTCCTCGCGCGTCAGCAGGCCGGTGTCGGCGAGGTGGCCGACGAGGCGGTGGACGGTCGTCTTCGCCAGCCCGGTCCGCCGGGCCAGTTCGGACACGCCGAGTGACTCGTCGCCCGGCCGGAAAGCTTCGAGGAGCGCGGCGAGCCGGGCGGCGACGAGGCCGTCGCCGCTCGCGCCGTCGTTCCGCCCAGCGGTACGCATGGGTTGAGTGTGCCCGATCTTCGCGGGACTGTCAGCGGGCGGAGGTGAGGCCGGTGGCGTCAGCGGGCCAGGTCGTCGGCGCCGAGCACGAGTTTCACGCAGTGCGCGACGAGCCGCTCGCGCGAGACCTTCAGCGAGCCGTCGAGGTAGGCGATGAAAACGTTGCTGAGCGCGCCGACCAGCCCGACGGCGACCAGCTGCCGTTCGGTCTCGTCGCCGCGGGAGAGCTGCTCGCCGACGACGGCGGTGAACACCGGCAGCAGGTGCAGGCCGCGCCGGGTGAGCGCGGGGTCGGTCAGCGGGGCCAGCAGCAGGACCCGGCCCTTGCGGGGGTCGTCGACGATCAGCTCGACGAACGCGCGCACGGCGTTCTCGGCACGCGAGATAGCGCTCGGCGCGTCCCGCACCGCGTCGACCAGGGCCTGGCGCGCCTGCTCGCCGACGTGCTCGTAGACCGCCGCGACGAGCTCCTCGCGGTCGGCGAAGCTCTCGTAGAAGTAACGCTCGGTGAGCTTCGCGTGCCGGCAGACCGCGCGCACGCTGGTGGCGGCCGAGCCCTCGGTGCCCAGCAGCGCGAGGCCCGCGGCGACGAGCTGCTCGCGCCGGAGCGCCTTCCGGTCGTCCAGCGTCGTGCCCGCCCAGGTCCGGCCCGGCATATCCGCTCCTCAGTTGACTACGTGTGTTGTCAGATTCTAGCCTGACAACAGCCGTAGTCAGTTGAGACTCGACGAGGAGCTGCCGATGAACCCGCAACCGCTCGGGTCTGACTCGCTGACCTGGAAGTACTTCGGCGACTGGCGTGGCCTGCTGATCGCGTTGTGGGCCGGGTCGATGCAGAACATGCACCCGGGCCTCGGTGCCGGCGTCGAGCAGCACTCGCGGTTCTTCGAGGAGCGCTGGCAGCGACTCTTCCGCTCGCTCTACCCGATCGGCGGGGTCGTCTACGACGGCCCGCGCGCGCACCGGACCGCGCTGGAAGTCCGTGGTTACCACGACCGGATCAAGGGGATCGACGCGCTGGGCCGTCGTTATCACGCGCTCGACCCCGACACCTACTACTGGGCGCACTCGACGTTCTTCGTCAGCACGATCCTCATCGCCGACCACTTCATGGGCGGCATCGGCGAGGCCGAGAAGCGGCGGCTGTTCGACGAGCACGTCACGTGGTGGCGGATGTACGACATGACGATGCGGCCGGTGCCGGAGAGCTGGGAGGACTTCCAGCGCTACTGGAAGCACATGTGCGCCGACGTCCTGGAGGACAACAAGGCCACCCGGGACGTCCTCGACCTCGCCGGGATCGCGAAGCCGCCGTTCCTGCCCTGGCTGCCGGACGCGCTCTGGCGGCCGGTGAGCGTGCTGGTCGCGCGCAACTTCGTCTGGCTGACGACCGGGCTGTACGACCGCGAGATCCGCGACCGGCTCGGCCTGCGCTGGTCCGAGCGCGACGCGCGCCGCCACCGCCGGGTGGGGAAGCTGATCAACGCCGTGTTCAAGCTCGTGCCGCACGACCGGCGTTACCACCCGCGGGCCCGGGCCGGCTGGCGCCGCGTCCGCGGTGAGGTGGCTCCGGACGCCGCCGTGGTCGAGACTCCACCCAGGAACCTGCCGCCGCTGTCCGAGCGCGGCAAACCCGAGCACTACGCGCCGAACGTCTAGGAGGTCTTCGTGAAGCTGGGATTCCACGTCGGGTACTGGGGCAGCGGGCCCACCCCGGGTGCGCTGGAGGCGGTCCTCAAGGCCGAGGAGCTCGGTTTCGACTCGGTGTGGACGGCGGAGGCCTACGGCTCGGACGCGTTCACGCCGCTGGCCTGGTGGGGCTCGTCGACCAGCCGGATCCGGCTCGGCACGAACATCGTGCAGATGGCCGCGCGCACCCCGACGGCGACGGCGATGAGCGCGCTGACCCTGGACCACCTGTCGGGCGGCCGGTTCGTGCTCGGGCTCGGCGCGTCCGGCCCGCAGGTCGTCGAGGGCTGGTACGGCCAGCCGTACCCGAAGCCGCTGGCGCGCACCCGCGAGTACATCGACATCGTGCGGCAGGTGCTGGCCCGTGAGGCGCCCGTGACGCTCGACGGCCAGCACTTCCAGCTCCCCTTGAAGGGCGGCGCCGGGCTGGGCAAGGCGCTCAAGCCGACCGTGCACCCGCTGCGCGCCGACGTCCCGATCCACCTGGCCGCGGAGGGCCCGAAGAACGTCGCCCTCTCCGCCGAGATCTGCGACGGCTGGCTCCCGCTGTTCTTTTCGCCCAAGAGCAACGACTTCTACAAGGCCGCACTCGAAGAGGGCTTCGCGCGCCCGGGCGCCCGGCACACGCTGGAGACGTTCGAGGTGCCCGCGTCGGTCCCGGTGATCGTCCACGACGACGTCGAGGAAGCGGCGAGCTGGATCAAGCCGTCGCTCGCGCTCTACATCGGCGGCATGGGCGCGAAGAGCGTGAACTTCCACCACGACGTCTTCGCGCGGCTGGGCTACGAGGACGTCGCGGACAAGGTCCAGGAGCTGTACCTCGCGGGCCGCAAGGAGGAGGCCGTCGCGGCGATCCCGACGTCCCTGGTGGAGGACACCTCCCTGGTCGGGCCGGCGGCGAAAATCCGCGAAGAGCTGAAGGCGTGGGAAGACACGGTGGTCACGCAGCTGCTGCTGCGCGGCGACGCGGCGACCCTGGAGAAGATCGCCGACGCCCTGGGCTGAAAGCCGTGAAGGCCTCCTTCCCGGCTCTTACGGCCGGGAAGGAGGCCTTCACGGCTTTCCGTGGCGGCACTTCTGCCGGGTTGCCGAGGTGGCGGGGGTCACGTACGGTCCCGAACTAACGCGAATCACGTTCACGTTAGTCGGGAGATCGTATGCGGGTGAGTCGTCGTCACGTCCTGGCCGGAGCCGCCGCGCTGCCCTTCGCCGCTCTGCCCTTCGCCACCGCGGTCGCCAGACCGGCCGCGGCCGCCGAGGCCGCGCTCCGGGTCGGCGTCGGGCTCGGCGACGTCACCGGGCCCGCCGCCGAGAACGGCATGATGGGCTACTCGTTGCCACAGCAGCAGACGGCCGGTATCCACCTGCGGACCCGGGCCCGCGCGTACGTCGTGGACGACGGGACCAACCGGATCGTCTTCGTCACCGCCGAGCTGGGCGCGCTGTTCCAGTCCGTCCACCAGGGCGTCCTGCGTGAGCTGGCGCGGAAGTACGGGAACACCTACACCGAGCGGAACGTGCTGCTCAACGCCACCCACACGCACTCGGCGTGCGGCGGCGACTCGCACTACGCGGCCTACGACCTGTCGATCCTCGGCTTCCAGCAGCAGACCTACGACGCCGTGGTCGCCGGGATCGTCGAGGCCATCGGCCACGCGCACGACACCCTCGCGCCCGGCGAACTGACGCTCGGCCGCACCGAGCTGACCGAGGCGAGTGCCAACCGATCGAGGGTCGCCTTCGAGCTGAACCCGGACAAGGGCCACTTCCCGCTCTCGATCGACCCGGCCGTCACCGTGCTGCGGTTCCGGCAGGGCGGCAAGGACGTCGGCGCGATCACCTGGTTCGCCACGCACGGCACGTCGATGAGCAACGGCAACCACCTGATCAGCAGCGACAACAAGGGCTACGCCGCCTACACGTGGGAGCACGACCACGCCGGCGTCCGCTACCTCGACGGCCCGCCGGGGTTCGTCGCCGCGTTCGCCCAGACCAACTCCGGCGACATGACGCCGAACCTCAACCTCCAGCCGGGCACGCCCGAGACGGAGTTCCAGAACACCCAGCGCATCGGCGAACTCCAGTTCCAGGCGGCGAAACGCGCGTTCGACGCCGCGAGCGAGTCCGTCACCGGCGGCGTCGACCACCGGATGACCTACGTGGACATGTCCGCCGTCGACGTCGACCCGAGGTTCACCCCGGACGGCCGTCCGCACCGGACGTGCACCGCGGCCATCGGCGTCTCGATGCTGGCGGGCAGCACCGAAGACGGCCCCGGCCTGCCGCTGCCCGAGGGCGTCAAGAACCCGTTCATCGACTGGCTCGGCGGCACCGACGCGCCGATCCCGCAGGCCCTCGCCGACGCGCAGGCGCCGAAGGTCGTCGCCGTGCCGTTCGGCGCGATGAAGCCCTACCCGTGGGCGCCCGAGGTGCTGCCGCTGCAGATCGTCCGGATCGGCCAGCTGCACCTGGTCGCCGGGCCCGCCGAGTACACGATCGTGGCCGGCCTGCGGATCCGGCAGACGGTCGCCGCCGAACTCGGCGTCCCGCTGGAGAACGTCCTGATGCAGGGCTACTCCAACGCCTACAGCCAGTACGTCACGACGCCGGAGGAGTACGACTCGCAGCAGTACGAGGGCGCGTCGACGCTCTTCGGCCGCTACACGCTGCCCGCGTACCAGCAGGAGTTCGGGAAGCTCGCCGCGGCGATGAAGGCAGGCTCGTCAGTCCCGCACGGGCCGGTCCCGCGTGACCTGCGCGGCAAGCTCGTCAACTTCCAGCCCGGCGTCGTCTTCGACAGCGCGCCGCTGCTGAAGAGCTTCGGTGACGTCGTCACCGACGCCAAGAGCAGCTACCGGCGGGGCGACCAGGTCTCGGTCGCCTTCGTGACCGGCCACCCGAAGAACGACCTGCGTCGCGACGGCACGTTCCTGGAGATCCAGCGGTACGTCGACGGCCGCTGGGTCCGCTACGCCGACGACGGCGACTGGGCGACGAAGTTCCGCTGGACCCGCACGTTCGTGTCCGAGTCGCGCGCCGAGGTCACCTGGGACATCCCGGCGAACACGCCGGTCGGCAAGTTCCGCGTCGTCCACTTCGGAGCCTGGAAGCACGGCCTGACCGGCGCCATCGCCCAGCTCAGCGGGACCTCCCGCGCCTTCGTCGTCTCCTGAACCTCCTGAAAGGACCGCTGTCGTGCGGAGAACCGCCATTCTCGCCGCTGTCGTCTGCGCTGCTCTCGCTCTGCTCACCGCGCCCGCTCAGGCCGCGCCCGCGAGCGTGTCCGTCCTGAGCTTCAACCTGTGGCAGCTGCCGTGGATCGCCAACCCGAACACGTCGGACAAGGAAGCCAGGGCCCAGGCCGCCGAACGCGTCATCCGGGCGAAGGCCGCCGACGTCGTCGTGCTCGAAGAAGCCTTCAGCTCCCAGGCCGAGGGGCTGCGCGACCGGCTCATCGACGCCTACCCGTTCCAGACGCCGCTGGTCGGGCAGTCCTGCTCGACGTCGCCGGGCTGGACGTCCGTGAGCGGTAACTGCTCGAACTCGCCGATCGTCGTCAACGGCGGCGTCACGGTGCTGAGCAAGTACCCGATCACCGAGAAGCACCAGCTCGTCTACCGCAACTCCTACTCCGGCACCGCGGACTACCTGTCCAACAAGGGCGCGGCGCTGGTCCGGATCTTCGCCCACGGCAAGGCGCTCTGGCTGGCCGGCACACACCTGCAGGCCGACGAAGCCCCCGACACCCTGCCGAAGGCGCACCAGATCCGCATGGCGCAGCTCGGCGAGCTGCGCGACCTCGCCGCCGCGCACGTCCCGGCGGCGGACCCGGTCGCGATCGCCGGCGACCTCAACATCGAGTACTGGGCCGGGCAGGGCCGCCGTGACGCACTGGGCCGCTCCCAGTCCGAGCAGGGCGAGGCCGTGCTCGGCGGGACACTGCGCACCGCGGGAGCGGGGGAGTACAGCTTCGACGCCGTCACCAACCCGGACGCGGCGAAGTCCGTCCCGGCCACCTACCGCGATTCGCTGGACTACGTCGGCTCGCTGCGACGCGCCGAGGTCGGGCCGGTACAGCTGGTGCATTACGACGGTGGCACGATTCCCTCCGACCACTACCCGGTGCTGGCCGAGATCCACTACTGATCGCCTCATCGGAATCCGCTTTTCGAGGAGGACCATGACGACGCTGTCCGGCCGGACGCGGTTCAGGTATTCGCTCGGCTCGTTCGTCACCGGGTCCTTCGGCACGGTCCCCGGCCTGATCCTGGTCAAGTACCTCACCGACACGATGGCCGTGCCCGCCGCCGCGGCGGGTGTCATCGTGTTCGTCCCGAAGGCCTGGGACGTGCTGTTCAACCCGATCGCCGGGCGGATGTCCGACGCGAACCTGCTGAAGACCGGCAGCCGGCGCCGGTTCCTGCTGATCGGCGGCATCGGCGTCTCGATCCTCTTCGCGCTGATGTTCGCCCACCCGGGCTTCGGGTCGCCGTTGCCGGACGCGCTGTACGTGGCGATCCTGTTCACCGCCTGCGCGACCGCGTACGCGGTGTTCCAGGTGCCGTTCAACGCGCTGCCGGCCGAGCTGACCGAGTCCGCCGACGAGCGGACGAAGCTCACCAGCGTGCGCATCGGCGTGCTGGCCGTGACGATCCTGATCTGCGGCGGCGGCGCCCCGGCGATCACCTCCGGCATCGGCGGGGTCGCCGGCTACCGCGTGATGGCCATCGTGATCGGGCTGATCGTGCTGGCCGCGACGCTGCTGGTCTACTTCGGGCTCAAGGGCGCGCCGGTCGGGTCGCTGCGGCCGAACACGGTGAGCTTCAAGGACCTCTCGCGGACCATCGCGCGGTGGCGGCCGTTCCGCTGGCTGCTGGGCACGTACTTCATCCAGGCGCTCGGCATCGGCACGGTGCTGGCGGCCATCCCGTTCTTCGCCCAGCGCATCCTCGGCAGCGAGGGCTACGGCACGGTGATCTTCGTGATTTTCGTCGGCCCGGCGCTGCTGACGATGCCGCTGTGGCCGCGTCTCGGCGCCCGTGTCGGCAAGCTCAACGGCTTCCGCATCGCCACGGCGGCGTTCGCGATCGGCCTGCTGGGCCTGATCCTCGCCCAGTCGCTGCCGCTGGTGGTCATCCTCGTGTTCGTCGCGCTCTGCGGCGTCGGCTACGCGGGGATCTCGGTGTTCCCGCTGGCCATCCTCCCGGACCTGATCACGGCCGAGGAGGAGCGCACCGGCGAGACCCGCGCGGGGATCGCGGCCGGCGTGTGGACCGCGGGGGAGACGCTCGGCCTCGCGCTGGGCGCCGGGCTGTGGAGCGCGATCCTGGCGTTCGGCGGGTACGTCTCGAGCACCGACGCGACGACCGACCAGCCGCACAGCGCGATCGTCGCGATCCTGCTCGGCTCGTCGATCATCCCCGGCGTGCTGATCGCGCTGGCCCTGCCGCTGCTGCGGCGTTCGGTGCTGGAGCCCCGGGAACCGCTGGAGCCGCGTCATGAACCCGCCTGAGGACGTCCTCGCGGCGCTGCGGGAACTGCGCGCCGGTGACCTGCCGACGCACGGCGGCCGCACGCTGGCCTACGTCTACGACAGCGGACTGTCCGAAGTGGACTCCCTGGGGGCCGCCGCGCACGCGCTGGCGTCGTCGGCCAACGGCCTCGACCCGACGGCGTTCCCCAGCCTGCTGCGCATGGAGAACGACCTCGTCGCGGCGGCGTCCCGGCTGCTCGGCGACGTCCCGGGCGTCGTCGGCTCGGTGACGTCGGGCGGCACGGAGTCGTGCCTGCTCTCGGTGCTCGCCGCGCGTGACGCGCACCCGGAGATCGCCGCGCCGTCGATCGTGCTGCCGACCACCGCGCACGCGGCGTTCCACAAGGCCGCGCACCTGTTCGGGCTGCGCCGGATCGACGTCCCGGTCGACCCCGTGACGTTCCGCGCGGACCCGGCCGCGATGGCTGCCGCGATCGACGACTCGACGGTGCTGGTGGTGGCGAGCGCGCCGTCGTACGCCCACGGCGTCCTCGACCCGATCGCCGAGATCGCGGCCGCGGCGGCTGCCCGGGGCGTCCGGATGCACGTCGACGCCTGCATCGGCGGCTGGGTCCTGCCGTACTTCGCCCGCCTCGGCGCCGACGTCGCGCCGTTCGACTTCCGCGTCCCGGGCGTCACGAGCATCTCGGTGGACCTGCACAAGTACGCGTATTGCCCGAAGGGGACGTCGGTGCTGCTGCACGCGTCGGCGGAGCTGCGGCGGACGCACTACTTCGCGAGCGCGGGCTGGCCGGGTTACACGATGCTGAACACGACGATCCAGAGCACCCGCTCGGGCGGCCCCCTGGCCGCGGCGTGGGCGGTGGTCCGCCACCTGGGCGACGACGGCTACCTTCAGCTGGCCGCTTCGACGCGCGAAGCGGTGTCGCGGATCCGGGCCGGGGTTGCCGAGATCGCGGGCCTGCGGATCCTCGGTGACCCGGTGTCGACGCTGATCGCGTTCACCGGCGACGACGGTTTCGACCTGTTCACGGTGGCCGACGAGATGAAGACGCGCGGCTGGTACGTCCAGCCGCAGTTCGCTCATGAGGCGTCCCCGGCGAACCTGCACCTCACGGTCACGGCGGCCAACAACGGCAGCGAGAAGGAATTCCTCACGGACCTGGCCGCGTCGGTGGACGCGGCCCGCGCGTCAGGCCCGGTGCTGATCGACCCGGCGGTGGCGGAGTTCGTCGCCGCCCTGGACCCAGCGACCCTGACGTCGGAACAGTTCGCGGGCCTCCTGGCCGCCGCAGGCCTAGGCGGCGCCTCCGGCCTCCCGGAGCGGATGGCGCCGATCAACGCGCTCCTCGCCACGGCGCCCGCACCCCTGCGCGAACGCCTCCTCCTGGAGTTCCTGGGCGCCCTCTACACGCCTTGAAAGCCGTGAAGGCCTCCTTACCGGCTCTTATAGCCGGTAAGGAGGCCTTCACGGCTTTGGGGCTACTGGTTGCGGGAGGCCAGGCCCGCGGGGGCGGACTTGACCGCGGCGACGATCGCGTCCGCCAGGGCCAGGGCGTCTTCTTCCGTCAGCTCCAGGGCGACGCGGGCCGACGCGCCCAGGTCCGGGTTGCGGAAGTCGATGTTGACCGTGTGCGCGTACGGCGCGTGGACCGGGTGGTCGACGTAGACCGTGCCCTCGTTCAGGCGGAACCAGCCGCGGGCGCCCTTGCCGCTGCCTTCGAGGGCGAACTTCTCGGTGAGGTAGGTGCACATGGCGGGTCCTCTCAGGCGCTGAGCGTGCGGGCGTAGAAGTCGAGGATGCGTTCCCAGCCGTCCTTCGCGGCTTCCGGCCGGTAGCTCGGCCGGTCGACGGCGAAGAACGCGTGGCCGGCGTCCGCGTACGTGTGGAACTCGTGCTCCTTGCCGAGCTTCTCCAGCTCCGCCGCCAGCACGGCGACCTCGTCCGGGCTCGGGAACTTGTCGTCGGCGCCGAAGATGCCCAGCAGCGGGCAGGACAGCTCCGAAGCCTTGCCCAGCAACGGCTTCATGAACTTCATGGCCTCCGGCGGGTCGTTGACGACGAACGCGCCGTAGCAGTCCACCGCCGCGTCGACGTCGATCGAGCAGCCGACGAGGAACGCCTGCCGCCCGCCCGAGCAGTGCCCGATGACCCCGACGCGGCCGTTCGCGTTCTCCAGGGCCTTCAGGTAGTCGGCCGCACCCGAGACGTCGCCTACCAGGCGGTCGTCCGGGACGCCGCCGGCCGCGCGGACGGTGGCGGCCGCGTCGTCCGGGTCCGCGCCCGGTGCCTCGCGGGTGTAGAGGTTGGGGCAGATCGCGTTGTAGCCCTCGGCGGCGAAGCGGCGCACCATCTCCTTCGTCGACGCGTCGTAGCCGGGCATGTGGTGGATCACCACGACCCCGCCGCGCGTCGCGGCGTCGGTGGGCCTGGCCGCGTAGGCCTCGATCTCGTCGCCGCCGTTCCCGGTGATGGTGACGGTTCCGGCGATGAGTTCGTCGGTCATCGGTTCTCCTTCGGTGCTTCGAGGGTCTGGGGTTCGGGGGTCTGGTGGAAATAACGGGCGCCGCGCGAGGCCGACGCCACCGCGGCGACGACGGCCATCACCGCGGCGGCGGTGAACACGATCACGAGGCCGTGGTGGAACGGCCCGGAGATCAGCTGCGGGAAGAAGTCCCCGCCGGTCAGCGTCGCCCGGTCGGCCGGCGCCAGTCCGGCGAGGACGTCCGGGCCGAGCAGGTGCCCCACCGGGTTGCTGCCGAGGAACGCCGCGAAGAGCGTGCTCACCGGCGGCAGCTGGGCGACGCCGTCGGCGACGTTCGCCGCGACGCCGTGGGCCTGCAGGCCGCTGGTGAGCGTCTGCGGCAGCGACCCGGCGAGCCCGGCGATCATCAGCGAGAAGAACACGCCGATCGAGAGCGACGTCCCGGAGTTCTGGAACGTCGCCCGCATGCCGGAGGCGACGCCGCGTTGCTCGGTCGGGACGCTGCTCATGATCGCCGAGGTGTTCGGCGCGGAGAACATGCCCTGGCCGATGCCGCTGACCACGAGCAGCGCGGCGAACGCCGGGTACGGGAAGTTCACCGGCAGCGCCAGCAGGCCCAGGAACGTCGCCGCGACCAGCAGCAGCCCGCCGGTGGAGAAGAGCCGGGCGCCGAACCGGTCGGACAGGTACCCGGACACCGGGCCGGCGAGGAGGAACCCGACCGTCAGCGGCAGCATGTAGATGCCCGCCCACAACGGCGTCCGCTCGTAGTCGTAGCCGTGCAGCGGCAACCAGATGCCCTGCAGCCAGATGATGAGCATGAACTGCATGCCACCCCGCGCCACCGACGTCAGCAACGCGGCGATGTTGCCCGCGGCGAACGCGCGGATCCGGAACAGCCCGAGGTGGAACATCGGCGCGGCGACGCGGGTCTCGATGAGGCCGAACGCCACGAGCAGCAGCACCCCGGTGCCGATGCCGCCCAGCACCAGCGGGTTGCCCCAGCCGGTCGCGGCGCCGCCGTAGGGCTGGATGCCGTAGGTGATCGCGGCGAGCAGGATCGCGGTGCCGGCGGCGAAGGTGATGTTGCCGCCCCAGTCGACCTTCGCGCGCTTCGGCGTGCCGACCTCGCGGAGGCTGCGGATCGACCAGATCGTGCCGAGCAGCCCGAACGGCACGCTCACCCAGAACACCGCGCGCCAGTCGATCTCGGCGAGCAGCCCGCCGACGACCAGGCCGAGGAACTGCCCGGCCAGCGCGGTGATCTGGTTGACGCCCAGCGCCATGCCGCGTTGTTCGGTGGGGAAGGCGTCGGTGAGGATGGCCGCGGAGTTGGCCGTCAGCATCGACCCGCCGACGGCCTGCACCACCCGCCAGCCGATCAGCCACAACGCGCCGCCGCCGGCGTGGAACGGGTCGAACGACAACGCCACCGAGGCGACGCTGAAGACGACGAAGCCGAGGTTGTACATCTTGACCCGGCCGAACATGTCGCCGAGCCGGCCGAGCGTCACCACCAGCACGGCCTGCACCAGCAGGTAGCCGAGGATCATCCAGAGCAGGTAGCCGATGTTGCCCGGGGCGAGGGGATCGAGGCCGATGCCGCGGAAGATCGCGGGCAGCGAGATGATCACGATCGAGCCGTCGAGCGCGGACATCAGCACGCCGAGCGTGGTGTTCGACAGCGCGACCCACTTGTAGCGGTCCGCCTGGGTTCCGGTGCCGGTCACAGCGCGTCCGCCAGCCGCTCGACCAGCGGGATCGCGGCGATCAGCTTGCGCTGCTCGGCCGCGGTGAACCGCTCGGCCAGCGCGGTGGCCATCCGCTCGGTGGTCACCGACCGCCGGTCGGTGAGCAGCCGGACGCCGGCGTCGGTCACCGACATGAGGACCTTGCGGCCGTCGCTGTCGTCCTTGCGGCGCTCGACGAGGCCGCGTTCGACCAGCCCGGCGAGCGTGACGCCCATGGCCTGCGGCTTGACCCGTTCGAGGTCGGCGAGGCACCCGGGCGTGGCCGGGCCTTCCCGGTCGAGCCGCGAGAGCACCGAGCGTTCGGGCAGGGTCAGTTCGCCGACGACGTAGCCCTGACGCAGCCGCCGGACCAGCCGGCCCAGGGCGACGCGCAGGTCGGTGCTCGCCTGGAGCAGCTCCTCGTCCGTCACGTTCGTCAACCTAGACTGATAAACCTGGGTTGATCAACTCGGACCTATCGGGTGAGCCGGGAGCTTTCGCCCGGTCATCGCGGTCACCCGGTGTTAGCGTCCGAAGTGGACATATGCAGCCGAACGCATTCCCCGGAGGAACCGCCGATGACGATCCCGCACGTCGAGCACGCAGGCCACGACCACGTCCACGCCGAAGGCTGCGGGCACGCCGCGGTCCCGCACGGCGACCACGTCGACTACGCGCACGAGGGGCACCTGCACCGCGCGCACGACGGGCACTTCGACGAGTGCGAGATCGCCGGCCACGTGCCGCACACCGGCCACGACCACACCCACGGCGAAGGCTGCGGCCACGTGGCGGTCCCGCACGGCGAGCACGTCGACTACCTCCACGACGGCCACCGCCACGCCCCGCACGAAGACCACTACGACGACCACTGACGCCCCGGCCGCCGCCTCGCCCGCCTCGTCGTGAGTGTTTAGGAGGGTTAGAACCCTACTTACCACTCACGACAAGCCGCGGCAGAAGGCTCAGTGGACGTGGACGGGTTCCCACTCCGGGAACGGGTCCGGGCCGCTCGCCACGTCACCCAGGCACTCCCGCAGCGCGCCCAGCAGCGCGTCGCCCGCCAGGTCGACGCCGATGAACACCAGCTCCTGCTTCGGCTCCGGCGCGACGCCCTGGGGCTCGAACCGCGCCACCGTTCCGGCCTGGGACCACAGGCCGGTCACCCCGGGCCGGGAAGCCAGCGTGAAGAACCCCTTGGAGCGCAACACCGTCCCGAACTCGCCCGAGTCGAGCCGACGGGCGACGAAGTCCCACAGGCGCGGCGGGTCGAAGGCCCGGGACGCGCGGAACACCACGCTCGAGATGCCGTACTCCTCGGTCTCCGGCACGTGGTCGCCGTTCAGCTCGGCGACCCAGCCCGGTGCCTCCTGCGCGCGCAGGACGTCGTAGCGGCCGGTGCCGAAGACCCGGCCGAGGGGCACCTTCCCGAAGCTGCTCGTCACGACGTCGGCCGCCGGGTTGAGCCGGCGGAGCACCGCCACCAGCAGTGCGGCCTCGTCCGGCGACACGAGGTCGGTCTTGTTCAGCAGCAGCACATCCGCGAACTCGACCTGGTCCATCAGCAGGTCACTGACGGTCCGCTCGTCGCCGGCGTACTGGTCCAGCCGGCGCTCCACGAGGGAGTCGCCGGCGGCCAGCTCGCGGGCGAAGTTGGCCGCGTCGACGACCGTCACCATGGTGTCGAGGCGGGCCACCTCGTCCAGGAACGTGAACGTCGCGGCCACCGGCATCGGCTCGGAGATCCCGCTCGACTCGATGAGCACGTGGTCGAACCGGTCGTCCGCGCACAGCGCCGCCACCTCGTCGAGGAGGTCTTCCCGCAGGGTGCAGCAGATGCACCCGTTGGTCAGCTCGACGAGGCGCTCCTGGGAGCGGACGAGCGCGGCGTCGATGTTGACCTCGCTCATGTCGTTGACGATCACCGCCACCCGCAGGCCGTCGCGGTTGGCGAGGATGTGGTTGAGCAGTGTCGTCTTGCCCGCGCCGAGGAAGCCCGACAGCACGGTGACCGGGACGCTCACGCGTGGAAGTGGCGGATCAGCCGGCGGGGGACGAGCTTCGTCTCGCCGTCGACCTTGATCGGGACCAGGTCCACCGCGGCGGCCTTCCACTGGGACCGCCGGGCGCGCGTGTTGCTGCGTGACTTCTTCCGCTTGGGGACGGCCATCAGCGCGTACCCCGCTTCCCGTAGCGGCGGTGGAACTTCTCGACCTGGCCGGCGCTGTCCATGATCCGCTGGGTGCCGGTCCAGAACGGGTGCGACCACGCGCTGATGTCGACCGTCACCAGGGGATAGGTCTGCCCGTCGGACCACTCGATCGTCTTGTCCGACGTGGCGGTGGAGCGGGTCAGGAACGCGTCGCCGGTGGACGAGTCCTTGAAGACCACGGGGTGGTAATCGGGGTGGATGCCTGGTTTCACTGGTCTTCCTTTCGGTTCGCCGCGGTCGCGTCGTGCCGCGCCGGGTCGGGTTCGGTGTCTTCGCAGGGTTCTTCGTGCCAGTCCCCGAACGGATCGGGGTAGCGCTCCCAGGCCTCGGGGCCGGCTGTCAGTTCCTCGTCAGTCAGTAGAGCGCCGCGCAGGGCCGCGTCGATCTCGTCGGGCGTTGTCTGGTCCGTCACCACGACGAGCTCCTGCGCGCGGTCGCCGTGCGCCGGGTGCCAGCGCAGCGACGCCAGGGTGCGGCGCTCGGGGGAGACGTCCGTCCACTCCGGACCGTCCGGCGAGGCGAGCCACGGCCCAGCGTGCCCGATGCCCAGCCCGCCGCCGGCCGACTCGATCCAGAACGCGACGTCCGGCTGGCTCGCCACCCAGGCCCGGCCGCGGGTGCGGACGACGCCGTCGAGCAGGACGTCGAGCGCGTCGTGCAGCCGCTGCGGGTGGAACGGCCGCTCGGCGGTGAAGGTGACCAGGCCGATGCCGCAGTCGGCGTGCAGCGGCGGCTGGCCGCGCAGCAGGGCGCCGTGCATGTCGGTGACCTCGCCGCGCCGCGCGTCGGCCGGGACGGCGTCGAGCACGCTGTGCCCGTCCACGCGGCTCAGCTCGACCCGCGGGGTCGACGGCGCGACGCGGTCGAGGACGGCGGACGCCTTGGCCGCGCCCCACGCGTCGGTCGCCGCGCCGGCCAGCACGAGGACGTCGGCGAACTCGACCTGGGACAGCGCCACCTGCGCGACGGTCCGGTCGTCCTCCGGGCTGGCCTGCAGGTTTCGCTCGGCCAGGGCGTCGTCGCCGGTCGCGTCGGCGAGCCAGGTCGCGCAGCCGACGACCGTGAGCACCGCGCGCAGGTCGACGTCGTCGTGCACCGGGTGGTCGCCGACCAGGACGTTGCGGATCGCCCAGCTGACCGGCTCGGGCTCCATCGCCTCGTCGAGCCGGACGACGATCCGGCGCACCTGCGGCATCCGGGCCAGCCGCCGCAGCAGCGGGAGCAGGTCCTCGCGCAGGGTGCAGGACACGCAGCCGTGCGCCAGTTCGAGGACGGTCAGCTGGTCGCGCTGCTCCAGGCGCAGGCGGCGGCGGACGACGCCGGAGTGGATGTCGCGCAGGTCGTGGTGGACGACGGCGGTGCCGGGCTCGGCGACGCGCAGCAGCTCGGCGAGTTCGGCGTTCGGTCCCGGGGCGAGACCGCTGACGAGGACGAGCGGGACGCGGGGTGGGTGGGTCACATGGGCTCCAGGAATACGGGCGGGGTACGGTGCGTAGAGTAGATGAAAACGACAACCACTATCAACTCGGGAGGGTCCGTGTCCGCCGTGTGCCAGGTCACCGGCCGCAAGCCGGGGTACGGCAAGCAGGTCTCGCACTCGCACCGCCGTACGTCCCGGCGGTGGGAGCCGAACCTGCAGAACCGCCGCTACTTCGTGCCCGGCGAGCGCCGCTGGGTGCGGCTGCGCGTCTCCGTCAAGGGGATGAAGACGATCGACAAGCGCGGGATCGAGGCCGTCGTGGCCGAATTGAAGGCGAAGGGGATGAAGTTCTGATGGCGAAGAGCACCGACATCCGGCCGGTCGTCAAGCTGCGGTCGACCGCGGGGACCGGCTTCACGTACGTCACGAAGAAGAACCGCCGCAACAACCCGGACCGGATGGTCCTGCGCAAGTACGACCCGGTCGCGCGCAAGCACGTCGAGTTCAAGGAAGAGCGCTGATGGCGAAGAAGTCGAAGATCGCGAAGAACGAGCAGCGGAAGGTGATCGCGGCCCGGTACGTCGAACGCCGTCGCGCGCTCAAGGCCGTCATCGCGTCGCCGTCGTCGTCCGCCGACGACAGGGGAGCGGCGGTCGTCGCGTTGCAGAAGCTGCCGCGCGACGCGAGCCCGACGCGGATCCGCAACCGGGACGTGGCCGACGGCCGCCCGCGCGGGTACCTGCGCAAGTTCGGGCTGTCCCGGGTGAAGATGCGCCAGGCCGCCCACCACGGCGAGCTGCCCGGCGTCACGAAGTCGAGCTGGTGAGCCGGATGCCGAAGCCGACCCGGGACCGCCCGGGCAAGCGCAAGGTGAACCTGCTGCACGCGCACCGGATCACCCACGTGGACTGGAAGGACGTCGACCTGCTGCGGAAGTTCGTCTCCGACCGCGGCAAGATCCGCGCCCGCCGGGTGACGGGGTTGACGCCGCAGCAACAGAAACAGGTCGCCACGGCGATCAAGAACGCGCGGGAGATGGCTCTGCTGCCTTACCCCGCTTCGGGACGCGCCAGCTGAAAACCAGGTGCGCTCGGCTGGGCGGCGCGCGATCATGAGCCTGCGAAAGGGGGCGTCACACGGGATGTCCTGACATCAGGAGGTCCGCGTAGTGCACGCCCAGCTCACGGTCACGCCCGCCCAGCTGCCCGAAGTCCTGCTCGCCGCCGCCGTCGTGCGGCCGGTGTTCCTGTGGGGCGCGCCCGGTATCGGGAAGTCGTCCCTGGTGCGGGAATTCGCGGCGTCGCTCGGTCTCGACTGCGTCTCGCTGCTCGGTACCCAGCTCGCGCCGGAGGACCTGATCGGCGTCCCGCAGATCGTCGACGGCCGCAGCCGGTTCTGCCCGCCGGAGCAGATCGCCCGCGACGAGCCGTACTGCCTGTTCCTCGACGAGCTGAACGCCGCCGCGCCCGACGTCCAGAAGGCGTTCTACTCGCTCATCCTCGACCGCCGGATCGGCTCGTACGAGCTGCCGGCGGGCTCGGTCGTGATCGGCGCCGGCAACCGCGCCACCGACCAGGCCCTCGCGCGCCCGATGGCGTCCGCGCTGGTCAACCGGCTCGTCCACGTGCACCTGCGCGCCTCGCCCGCCGACTGGCTGACCTGGGCGACGGGCCACGACATCCACCCGTCGGTCGTCGACTACCTGACCCAGCGCCCGGACCACCTGTGGAGCCCGCCGCCGAAGACCGAAGAGCCGTTTTCGACGCCGCGGTCCTGGCACATGCTCTCGGACCTGCTGCACTCCTACGGCGACGCCGCCGGAGACGAGACGATCGCGCTGCTGGCCTACGCGACGCTCACCCCGCAGCACGCCGGCTCGTTCCGCGCGTACCTCAAGGTCGCCCGGCACGCCTTCGACCTCGAAGCGATCCTCAAGGGCGACGCCCGCTGGCCCGCCGAGCCCGGCGATCGTGACCTGCTGTACTTCCTGGCCGAGACGTTCCGCGCCCGGCTGGTCAAGGACCTGCCCGCGGACAAGCGGCACGCGTCGGGCGCGGTGCGCCAGTTCGCGTTCCGCGCGAAGAGCCTGCTCGTCGAACTGGCCGAGATCTCCCTGGAGATGGCCCAGCTGGTCATCGCCGACGACGAGGCGGGCCACCCGCGGCTGCCGTCGTGGTTCCTGGTCGAGGCCGCCCGCGACCTGCCGCGGCTCGTGGACGCGCGCGCGTGAGCACCGCGCAGGCCGAGGCCAAGCGCCGTGAACGCCGGACCAAGGCGATCGACGCGGGCTGGGCACTGGCCCGCGAGCACACCGTGCTCGACCACCTGACGCGCGGCGCGAGCCTCGGCACGCAGAGCCTGACCGGCGTCGGCAGCTGGGCCGTCGTCAGCGAGCGCGGGGTGATCACGGCCAACCGCGCCCGCGACGCCGAGCCCGCGGAGTGGGCGTGGGTCTTCGCCCACCTGCTGCTGCACCTCGGCCTCGGCCACCTCGACGAGGAGACGCTGACCGACGCCGAGGCCGTGACGCCCGGCCGCGAGATCGACGCGTCCTACGGCGCCGCCTGCTGCGTGGCCGTCCACCGGTTCGCCGAGGCGGTCCACGTCGGCGAACCCACCGTGCTGCTCCCGGAACTCCCGGGCGGCGACGAACTCTCGTTGACCCACGCGTGGCGTGAAACCGGCGTCCCCGGCGCGTTCACGGGGCTCGGCACCGGCGGCGCGCGGCCGTGCCTGCGGCTCGGCCCGCCTCAGAGCCGCTGGCACGTCCAGTACAACGGCAAGCCGGAGCCGTGGACCGAGCGGTTCGCGCGCGGCCTGATCGCCTCGGCCACCGAGGCGATGGAACGCGCCGCGGACGCGCGTGGCCAGACCCGCCACCGGCGGGCGCTGGGGGAGTGGGACCGCGCGCTCGCGTGGTTCACCTCGTCGTTCCCGCTGCTCGGCGCGATGGCCGCGGGTTTCACCCTGATCGCCGACGCCGAGGTCGTCCGGGCCTGGGACATCGCCGTGGCCGCGGTCGACGCCGAGCACGGCGAGATCTACGTCAACCCGCACGCGCCGCTGACCGCCGAGGAATGGCGGTTCGTGCTGGCGCACGAGATGCTGCACGCCGCGCTGCGCCACGACCGCCGCGCGCTCGGCCGCGACCCGTACCTGTGGAACGTCGCCTGCGACTACGTGATCAACGGCTGGCTCGTCGCGATGGGCGTCGGCGTGCTGCCCGAGGACGCCCTGCACGACCCGCAGCTGACGGGCCTGTCCGCCGAGTCGGTCTACGACACGCTCACCACGGACCTCCGGCGCGCCCGCAAGCTGCAGACCCTGGGCAGCCGGGAAGCCGGTGACGTCCTGGGCGACTGGCTCACACAGCCCGAAGCGACACAGCGCCGGTCGTCCCGGCGCGCCGAGCCGCGGCCGATGCCGTGGACGGACCGCGTGCAGGGCGTCGACCTCGACGAGTTCTACCGCCGCGCGCTCACCCAGGGCCTGACCTACCACCACAACCAGGGCCGCGGGTTGCTGCCGGCCGGGCTGGAGCAGGAGATCCGGGCCCTGGAGCACCCGCCGCTGCCGTGGGACGCGCAGCTCGCCCGCTGGTTCGACGAGCACGTCCGCGTCGAGCTGCCGGTGCGCAGCTACGCGCGGGCGTCGCGCCGGCAGTCGTCGACGCCCGACATCCCGCGGCCCGGCAAGGTGCGGCCCGAGCAGCTCGACCGGCGCGTCACCTTCGGCGTCGTCCTCGACACGTCCGGCTCGATGGACGTCGAGCTGCTCGGCAAGGCGCTGGGCGCGATCGCGTCGTACGCCGCCGCGCGCGACGTCCCGGCGGCGCGGGTGGTGTTCTGCGACGCCGTCGCCTACGACGCCGGCTACCTCGCCGTCGAGGACATCGCGGGGCGGGTCAAGGTGCGCGGGCGCGGCGGCACGATCCTGCAGCCCGGCGTCGACCTGCTGCAGCGCGCGCCGGACTTCCCGCCGGACGGCCCGATCCTGATCATCACCGACGCGCTGTGCGACCACGTCCGGCCGCGGCGCGAGCATGCGTACCTGGTGCCCCGGGGCGCCCGGCTGCCGTTCGTCGCGCGCGGGCCGGTGTTCCGGGTTTCGTGAGAGCCTCACCGCATGAGTGACGACGAGATCACCCCGGAGATGCTGGCGCTGTGGGCCAGGATCTTCGGGTTCGCACGCGAGGGCCGGACCGCGGAACTGGCCGCGTACGTCGACCGGGGAATCCCGGCGAACCTCACCAACGACAGCGGCGACTCGCTGGTCATGCTGGCCGCCTACCACGGCCACGCCGCGACGGTCGCCGCGCTGATCGAGCGCGGCGCCGACCCGAACCGCGAGAACGACCGCGGCCAGAGCCCGCTGGCGGGCGCCGTCTTCAAGAACGAGCCGGCCGTCGTGCGCGCCCTGCTCGACGGCGGCGCCGACCCGCGCGCCGGGCAGCCGTCCGCGATCGACACGGCCAAGATGTTCGGCAACACCGATCTGCTCACACTGCTCGAACGGTGACTCTTCGCACGCCCGGCTGGTGCTGACCCACACCGTCAATAAACTCCCGCGAATGGACGACCCGCACTACCTCTCCGGCCTCCAGCTGACGGGCCGCCGCGTCGTGATGTTCGGCGGCGGTTCCGTGGCCCAGCGCCGGCTGCCCCGGCTCATCCGCGCGGGCGCGCGCGTGGAACTGGTGTCCCCGCACACGACGCCGTCGGTGCAGGGCATGGTGGACGCGGGTGAGCTGGTCTGGCACGAACGCCGCTACGCCGAAGGCGACCTGAAAGACGCCTGGTACGCGCTGGCCTGCACGGACGACGCCGAGGTCAACGCGGCGATCTGCGCCGAGGCCGAGCGCGAGCGCGTGTTCTGCGTCCGCGCGGACGAGGGCGAGTCCGGCAGCGCCGTGACCCCGGCGTCCGGGCGCCACGGCGGGCTGCTGGTCGGCGTCCTCTCCGGCGGTGAGCCCCTGCGCTCGGCCGCGGTCCGCGACTCGATCCTGGACGGCCTGCACGCGGGCACGGTCGAAGACGGCCGCCGCCCGCACCCGGACGGCACCCTGCCCGGCGTCGCGCTGGTCGGCGGCGGCCCGGGCGACCCGGAGCTGATCACGGTCCGCGGCCGCCGGCTGCTCGCGCGCGCCGACGTCGTGGTCGTCGACCGGCTGGCGCCCCGCGAGCTGCTCGACGAACTCGCGCCCGAGGTGGAGATCGTCGACGCGGCGAAGATCCCGTACGGCCGCGCGGCCAGCCAGGACGTCATCAACAGCACGCTCATCGACCGCGCGAAGGAGGGCAAGTTCGTCGTCCGCCTCAAGGGCGGCGACCCGTACCTGTTCGGCCGCGGCTTCGAGGAGGTGCTGGCCTGCGCCGAAGCCGGTGTCCCGGTGACGATGGTCCCGGGCATCACCAGCGCGTTCGCGGTCCCGGCGGTCGCCGACGTCCCGGTGACCCACCGCGGCGTCGCCCACGAGGTGGTGGTCGTCTCGGGCCACGTCGCCCCGGGCGACGACCGCTCGCTGGTCGACTGGGACCTGCTGGCCCGCATGCGCGGCACGATCGTCCTGATGATGGGCGTCGAGCGGCTCCCGCAGTTCGCCAAGGCCCTGCTCGACGGCGGCCGCCCGGCCGACACCCCGGTCGCGATCGTCGAAGACGGCACGATGCGCACCCAGCGCGCCCTGCGGTCCACATTGGACACGGTGGTCACCGACGCGGCGGCGTCGGGAGTCCGCCCGCCCGCGGTGATCGTGATCGGCCCGGTGGCGGGTCTGCCGCGGCCCTCGTGAGTGGTAATGCGGGTTCTAACCCTCATTACCACTCACGACCCGAGCCTCAGTCCTCGTAGCAGCTCGCGGCGAAGTCGCGGATCGCGTCCGACAGGCGGGTCGGGTCGAACCTCAGCTCGACCGGGCTGCGGGCCTGGACGAACTCCGCGTCCGGCATGTCGACGGCCAGGGTGTCGGCGTCACCGAACGGGTGGATCGGGTCGCCCTGGTGGCCGATCACCAGGGCGCGGGTCGTGATCTTGCGGCGCACCGACTTCGGCGGCGCGATCCGGCCGAACAGGACCCCGTGCAGCAGGGCCGCCATCGGGGCCGGGCGCTGCGAGAGCGTGTCGGTGATGACGTCGACCCACTGGTTGCCGTGCGGGACCAGCGAGGCCCCGAAGGCCACCGCCTGCACCGTCACCGGCAGGAACCGGGCCGCCATCAGCAGCGGCGCGAACGTGAACAGGCCCGCGACGATCGCGTTGTCCAGCACCGGCATCTCGACGATCAGCCCACGCGCCCGCTCGGGGGCCGACACCGCGACCTCGAGCGAGACGTTCGCGCCCAGCGACGTCCCGCCGATCACGGCGGCGGAGACCTCGAGGTGGTCCAGCAGCGCCAGGGTCTGCTCGGCGAACGACGGCATCGAGTACAGCCACGACTCGGTCGGCCGGTCCGAGTCGCCGTGGCCGAGCAGGTCCAGCGTGACCACCCGGAACCCGGCGCGGGCCAGCCGCCGCGCGAGGGGCGCGTGCATCCGGCGGGTGAGCATGATGCCGTGGGTCAGCACGACGACCTTGTCGCCGCTGCCGAACTCGGTGTACCAGAGCCGGTGCCCCTCGTGGTCGAACGAGCCGGTGAGCTCGATCGGGCGGGACGAACGCCGTGCGGGCGGGGCCGGGGGCTCCGGCTCGATCAGGGTCGCGCTGCTGGCCGGGCTCATGTCCCACCGTCCTCCCCGTGTCGTGGTCACCTTCCTCCAGGAAAGCATCCCCTGACCACGTTGGCACAGTGGCGGACCGCACGGGATCACAGTTCAATTGACACCGTGCCAATGGCGGGTGGTCGCGGGGATGGGTCAAGATGACCTCATGACCGCTACTGCTGACAGTCTGCCCGACCTCGTCTCCCTCAAGGTCGACATCGAAGGCCACGTCGCCGAAGTGACGCTCCTCGGCCCTTCGAAGGGCAACGCGATGGGCCCGGACTTCTGGCGCGAGCTGCCGCTGGTGATGGGCGCCCTCGACGCGGACCCGCAGGTCAGGGCCGTGGTGCTGACCGGCAGCGGCGCGCACTTCTCCTACGGCCTCGACCTGCCCGCGATGATGGGCGGCTGGGCGCCGCTGCTGGCGGGCGACGCGCTGGCCGGCCCGCGCAGCGAGTTCCACACCGAGGTCCGGCGGCTGCAGGCCGCCGTCAGCTCCATCGCCGAATGCCGCAAACCGGTCATCGCGGCCGTCTCCGGCTGGTGCATCGGCGGCGGCGTCGACGTAGTCACGGCGGCCGACATCCGGCTGGCCAGCGCGGACGCGAAGTTCAGCGTCCGCGAGGTGCGGGTCGCGATCGTCGCCGACATCGGCAGCCTCCAGCGGCTCGCCCCGATCATCGGCGAGGGCCACGTCCGCGAGCTGGCGCTGACCGGCAAGGACATCGACGCCGCCCGCGCCGAGAAGATCGGCCTCGTCAACGACGTCTACCCGGACCAGGACGCGCTGCTGAAGGCCGCGCGGGAACTGGCCGGTGAGATAGCTGCGAACCCGCCGCTCGTGGTGCAGGGTACGAAGCAGGTACTGGCGGCGAACACCGAGCGCCAGGTCGCCGACGGCCTCCGGTACGTCGCGGCGTGGAACTCGGCGTTCCTGCCCAGCAAGGACCTCGGCGAGGCGGTGCAGGCCTTCATGGAGCGTCGCAAGCCGGAGTTCACGGGCGAGTAGCAAGAAGGAGGCAGCAGGGTGAGCAACGGCGCTTCGGAAGTCCACCACGCGTTCCGCGTGGCGCGGGACTACCTGCAGCAGCACCGCGAGGACTACGACACGGCGTACCGCGACTTCGCCTGGCCGGAGTTCGACCACTTCAACTGGGCGATCGACTGGTTTGACGTCGTGGCCCACGATCCGGACAACGCCGAGCGGCTGGCGTTGTGGATCGTCGAGGAGGACGGCACCGAGAACCGCTGGACCTACCCCGAGATGTCGGGCCGGTCCAACCAGGTGGCGAACTGGCTGCGCGGCCTCGGCGTGCGCCGCGGCGACCGGCTCATCCTCATGCTGGGCAACCAAGGTGAGCTGTGGGAGACGATCCTCGCCGCGATCAAGCTCGGCGCGGTGATCATCCCGGCGTCCACCCTGCTCGGCCCGGCCGACCTGACCGACCGCGTCGAGCGCGGCGCGGCCAAGCACGTCGTGATCCGCTCGGCGGACACGGAGAAGTTCACCGGCGTCGCCGGCGACTACACCCGGATCGCGGTGGGGGAGCCGGTCGAGGGCTGGCACCCGTACGCGACCGCGTTCGCCGAGTCGCCCGAGTTCGCCCCGGACGGTCCGACGAAGGCCGCCGACCCGCTGCTGCTGTACTTCACCTCCGGCACCACGGCGAAGCCGAAACTGGTGCAGCACACGCAGGTGTCGTACCCGGTGGGGCACCTGTCCACGATGTACTGGATCGGCCTGGAGCCGGGCGACGTCCACCTCAACATCTCCTCGCCGGGCTGGGCGAAACACGCGTGGAGCAACGTCTTCGCGCCGTGGAACGCCGAGGCGACGGTGTTCCTCTACAACTACACCCGGTTCGACGCGGGCGCGCTGATGGCCCAGATGGACCGCTGCGGCATCACGAGCTTCTGCGCGCCGCCGACGGTCTGGCGGATGCTCATCCAGGCCGACCTGACGGCGCTGAAGACGCCGCCGAAGAAGGTCGTCGGCGCGGGCGAGCCGCTGAACCCCGAGGTGATCGACCAGGTCGAGAAGGCCTGGGGCATCACGATCCGGGACGGCTTCGGCCAGACCGAGAGCAGCGTCCAGATCGCCAACACGCCGGGCCAGGACGTCGTGCCGGGCTCGATGGGCCGCCCGCTGCCCGGGTTCGTCGTGGCGCTGGTCGACCCGGTCAGCGGCGAACGCGCGCAGGAGGGCGAGATCTGCCTCGACCTCGACCACCGGCCGGTGGGCCTGATGACGGGCTACGCCGGCGACGACGAGCGCACCTCGACGGCGTTCTCGAACGGCTTCTACCACACCGGTGACGTCGGTTCGATCGACGAACGCGGCTACATCACCTACGTCGGGCGCACCGACGACGTCTTCAAGGCGTCGGACTACCGGATCTCGCCGTTCGAGCTGGAGAGCGTGCTCATCGAGCACGAGGCGGTCGCCGAAGCGGCGGTCGTCCCGGCCCCCGACCCGATCCGGCTCGCGGTGCCGAAGGCCTACGTCGTGCTGGCCGCCGGCCACGAGCCGACGGCGGACACGGCGAAGGCGATCCTGGCGTACTGCCGCGAGCACCTGGCGCCGTACAAGCGGATCCGGCGGCTCGAGTTCGCCGACCTGCCGAAGACGATCTCGGGCAAGATCCGCCGCGTCGAGCTGCGCGGCCGGGAGAGCGACCCGGCGCGCGGCGCGGGCACGGAGTTCCGCGAGGAGGACTTCCCGGACCTCAAGGGCTGAGCCCGGGGGCCGTCAGCTCCGGGTGCCCTCGATCTGGCGGCCGTCTTCGGTCGAGCACACCGTCACCGGGTCGTTCGCGCCGCTGCCGCACGTCCATTCGTCGAGGACGACGGGGCCCGGGCCGTCGGCCGAGGCCGCCTCGGCCGGGGTCAGCTTCGTGAAGTAGTCCTTCAGCAGCGTCGTCGCCGCGGCGCAGTCGACCTTGCCGTGCGCGACGACCGCCGTCTTGGCGCCGCCCGATCCGGTGACGTCACCGCACGGCACGCCCGGCGCCGTGGACGCCGCCGCGGCCGCCTCGGCCGGGACCGCGCTCGAGGCGGACGGCGCCGCGGGCGCCGGGTCGGTGCCGCCGCACCCCGCCAGAGCGGCGGTCGCGGCGACGAGCAGCAGGGGGTAGGCGAGTGTCTTCATGGGCCCTTCAGAAGCGGACGGGACGGGAACTCATTCGGACGGGACGACGGCGGCGAACACCGTCTGCTCGCCCTTGGTGCAGGTGGTGCCGCCTTGTGCGGCGGGCGGCCCGGAGGTGCACAGCCAGCCGTTCACCGTCTCGTTGACCGCGTCGTTCGAGCCGGCGCCCTGGCGCCCGGCGATCTTGCGGTGGAAGTCGGTGACCAGCTGGGTCGCCGCGACGCAGCTGACGCCGGACGAACCGCTGTCGAAGACGTAGAGGGTCAGCCCGCTGGCCGCGGTGATGGTGCCGCACGCGCCGGGAACGGTCGGCGGCACGGCGGCCGGCTTCGACGCCGGGCCGGGCGCGGACGAGCCGCTCGTGGCGGGCGGCGGTGGCGGCGTCCCGGCCGTCGTGGACGCCGGAGCGGCGGACGTCGACGCCTGCGGCGGGGGAGCGGCGGACGGGGCCGGGTCGCCGGAACAGGCGGCGAGCGCGGGCACGGCGAGGCAGGCCGCGAGCAACGGCCGCCACATCCTCGTGGTGGTCGGGTGGGGCACCGCGATCCTTCCTCCCCGGTCGGGCCGGCCAGGTCGTTCTGGCCCATCCGGGCCGGGGCCCCGTGGATCGACGCGCCCAGGGGTGTGCCGGAGATTACTCCAGCCGGGTGGCGGGCGTGTCCGGTGGCTCCCGTTTGTGTGTCCACAATGGACGGTTAACCTCCTGTTCACGCTCCGATACACAAGGCTGCCATCAAGAATCGATCGGTCTAATTCCCGCCGCGGCCGTTAACAACCCGGCCCGGACTGCCGACGATCGAGGTGGAAGCCGGCGAGCTTCCCGTCCCCGACAACCGCGCCCCGACCCCGTGAGAGCGATGAACGCCGTCACCAGCACCGAAGAACCGTCCCGCCCGCCGACCGTCCCCAACACCGTCATCTGGTGCTGCGGCCGCCCCTACGTCCTCGAGTCCCGGCCCGGCCGGGCCCGCTGGGTGGGCACCGACGGCCGCGGCCGTCCCGAGGCGCTGAGCAGCGCCGAACTGCAGCGACGCGGCTGGAGCCACCGCCGCGCGTGCTGAGCCGTGAGCTCTAGGGTGGGCGAGTGAGCACAGCCGCACCCGAACCAGCTCAAGCGAACACCCCGAGCGCCGAGCCGTCGCTGCTGCGACAGGCCTTCAACGTCCCCAACATGCTGTCGCTGCTGCGGCTGGCCGGCGTGCCGGTCTTCCTCTGGCTGCTGCTCGGCCCGAAGGAGGACGGCTGGGCGCTCGCGGTGCTGATGTTCGGCGCGCTCACCGACTGGCTCGACGGCAAGCTGGCCCGCTGGCTCAACCAGATGTCGCGGCTCGGCTCGCTGCTCGACCCGGCCGCCGACCGGCTCTACATCCTGGCGACGCTCGTGGCGTTCCTGCTCCGCGAGATCATCCCGTGGTGGGTCGTGGTGCCGCTGCTGGTCCGCGAGGCCGTGCTCGGCGTGTGCGTCCTGACGCTGCGCCGCCGCGGCTTCGCCCCGCCCGAGGTCACCTACATCGGCAAGGGCGCGACCTTCGTCCTGATGTACGCCTTCCCGTTCCTGCTGCTCACCCAGGGTGGCTCGGACATCGCCGCGATCGCCCGGCCGATCGGCTACGCCTTCACGATCTGGGGCGGCGTCCTCTACGTCTGGTCCGGCGTCCTCTACGTCGTGCAGGCGCGCACCGCGCTGCGCGGGGCCGGCGACGACTGAGCGCGACCGTTCCGCCGGGTCGTTCCGGGCGGCTGCGCCGTGTGGGTGTAAGACTTCGCCCAGCACATTTCGCCAGTGAGGGCATGAAAGGGGACCGGCGGTGTCCGTTCCTGAAGAGCTTCGCTACACCGAGGAACACGAGTGGGTCGCGACCCGCGGCGAGGACACCCTCGTCCGGATCGGCATCACCGAGTACGCGCAGGACCAGCTCGGCGACGTCGTGTTCGTCGACCTGCCCGAGGCCGGCCGCCACGTCGGCGCGGGCGACGTCTTCGGCGAGGTCGAGTCGACCAAGAGCGTCTCGGAGCTGTTCGCGCCGGTCGACGGCGAGATCGTCGCCGTCAACAACGCCGTCGCCGACTCGCCCGAGCTGATCAACAGCGACCCCTACGGCGAGGGCTGGCTGATCGAGATCCGGCTCGAGGACCCGTCGGCGCTCGAAGCGCTGCTCGAAGCCGAGGCGTACGGCGCTTTGATCAAGGGCTGAAACCCCGTCCGACCTCGGAATCCGGCCGATGGGAGCGATCTGCTCACGGTTCGCCGGTACCGGGGCCCGGAGAAGCGATCAGGCACGGTACGTTGGCAGCTACACGTTCTTGAAGTACTGGTAACACAGCATGTGTGGAGGAGAGCTCAGGTGAGCACGAACGACGGGCCGGGCGGCGTTCCCCCGGAGCAGTCTCCGGAGCGGACCTCTGTCTTCCGGGCCGACTTCCTGGCCGAAGCCGAAGGCCACGAGCCCGCCCCGGCCGCCGAAGCCCCGGTCCAGGGCGTCGACGCCCTGCCCGCGGGTTCGGCGCTACTGGTTGTGAAGCGGGGCCCGAACGCGGGCTCGCGCTTCCTGCTCGACCGCGACACCACCAGCGCCGGGCGTCACCCGGACAGCGACATCTTCCTGGACGACGTCACGGTCTCGCGGCGGCACGCCGAGTTCCGCCGTGAGGGCGGGGAGTTCGTCGTCATCGACGTCGGCAGCCTCAACGGCACCTACGTCAACCGCGAGCCGGTCGACCAGGCCGTCCTCGCCGGCGGCGACGAGGTCCAGATCGGGAAGTTCCGCCTGGTCTTCCTGACCGGCCCGGGGCACGGGGGCCAGGGGGCGCAGTGACGGCGGCCGGGCGGCCACAACGGGACGGGTTGAGCATCGGGGCGGTTCTGGCGCAGCTGCGCCACGACTTCCCCGACGTCACCATCTCCAAGATCCGGTTCCTCGAGGCGGAAGGCCTGGTCCAACCGGGCCGGACGCCCTCGGGTTACCGGCAGTTCGCCGCGGCGGACGTGGAGCGGCTCAAGTTCGTCCTGGCCGCCCAGCGGGATCACTACCTCCCGTTGAAGGTCATCAAGGAGCAGCTGGACGCGGCGGACTCGGGTGCCGAGCCCGCCGCGGCCGTGCCGCGCCCACCACGCCGTCTGGTGCCGATCGACGGGGTCGCCGACAACGTGGGCCTGCCGGTGGCGGACGACTTCGCCGCCGGCCGGGAGCTGCGCCTGACCCAGGAGGAGCTCCTGGAACAGGCCGGCATCGACGCGGCGGAGCTGGCCGAGCTGCAGCAGTACGGCCTGGTCCGGTCCGGTCCCGCGGGGTTCTTCGACCCGGACGCGGTGCTGGTCGCGCGCACGGTGAAGGCGATGACCGAATTCGGTATCGAGCCGAGACACCTGCGTGCCTTCCGCGCCGCGGCCGACCGCGAGGTCGGCCTGCTGGAGCAGATCGTGACCCCGGTGTACCGGCATCGTGACCCGGAGGCCAAAGCACGGGCCGACGAGGTGGTGCGAGAGCTCGCGGCACTGTCGGTGACCCTGCACACGCTCCTCGTGAAGGCCGGAATCCGTGGCGCCACGGGGTGTTGAGGCGTAACGGGACGGTGAGATCCTCTTTGCGGTCCCATGTCAATGACTGAATGTTCGGCACCTCATGCCGTACCGTGAGAACAACGGTTTGCGGTAGGCGAGCCGAGAGTGTCCGACAGCGAGCACAGCGCACGGATGACGGGTAGCGTCGGTAGTGAACGGCGCGAGGCGGTTCCAGCGCTGAAGCCCGTGTGCACGAGAGGGAGGCGAAGCCCGATGAGCGAAATGCGCGTCGTCGGTGTGCGGGTCGAGCTGCCCGCGAATCAGCCGATCTTGTTGCTGCGGGAGACCGAGGGCGAACGGTACCTGCCGATCTGGATCGGCTCGGTCGAAGCGACCGCCATCGCGTTGGAGCAGCAAGGGGTCCGCCCCGCCCGCCCGCTCACCCATGACCTGCTCAAAGAGGTCATCGGGGCGTTGGGCCGCGAGCTGGAGCAGGTCGTGATCACCGACCTCAAGGAAGGCACGTTCTTCGCCGAGCTCGTGTTCGACGGAGACATCCGGGTGTCCGCCCGGCCGAGCGACTCGGTCGCGCTGGCCCTGCGGATCGGCGTCCCCATCCACGCCGTGGACGCGGTGCTGGAAGAGGCCGGCCTGATCATCCCGGACGAGCAGGAGGACGAGGTCGAGAAGTTCCGCGAGTTCCTCGACTCGGTCTCCCCGGAAGACTTCCGCGGCGCCGATACATAACGGGTGCCGCGGCTTGCCTTGACGCCGACGTCAACGTCTACCGTCGAGGCATGCGGATCGGAGAGCTGGCCAAGCGCACGGGTACCACTACCCGTGCGCTTCGCTTTTACGAGGACCAGGGCCTCCTCGCGGCCCGTCGCGCGGCCAACGGCTACCGCGAGTACGACGAGGACGACCTCCAGCTGGTCACGGAGATCCTGAAGCTGCAGACCGTCGGCCTGTCCCTCGACGAGACCCGGCCGTTCGTCGACTGCCTGCGCAGCGGCCACGAGACCGGCGACGCCTGCCCGAGCTCGATCGAGATGTACCGGCGCAAGCTCGCGGAGGCCGACGCCGTCCTCGCCCGCCTCGGCGCGATCCGCGCCGACCTCGCCGGGAAGCTCGCCGACGCGCTGGCCAGGCAGGACCCCGGCTGCGCCCCCGATCCGTGCGTCGTCCCCGAACGTCTCTGAAGGAGCTCAGCCATGTCCGGAATCCCCGAAGTCCCCGAAGTCCCCGAAGTCGCCGAAGTCCCCGAAGTCGCCGAAGTCACGGATGCGACGTTCACCGCCGAGGTGCTCGGCAGTGACGTCCCGGTGCTGGTCGAGTTCTGGGCCACCTGGTGCCCGCCGTGCCGGATGATCGCGCCGGTGCTGGCCGAGCTGGCCCGCGAGCGCGCCGGCACGCTGTCGGTGCGCAAGATCAACTCCGACGAGAACCCGGAGACGACCCGGGCGTACCAGGTGATGTCACTGCCGACGATGATCCTGTTCCGCGCCGGTGAGCCCGTCCTGACCGTCGTGGGCGCGCAGCCGAAGGCCCGGCTCGAAGAGCGCCTCGACCGGGCCCTCACAGCTCAGGGTGCGGTGGCCCTGACGAACGTGTCCGCGACCTCGCGGCCGTAGAGCTCCAGGTCCAGCGCGGGGTCGGCCGCGTAGGCCGCCGCCACGCCGTCGATCGCCTGGGCGATCGACATCGCCATCACCTCGGGCGTGAACGCGCCGAACGTGCCCTCGGCCTGGCCCTGCTTGAGCTGACGGGCCAGGCCGTGCACCCGCAGGTCGTCGACCAGGACCTTCGTCATCACCCAGCCTTCGGCGTCGTCGGTGTTGGCGGCCATCTCCGTCAGCACCCGCACGCAGTCCGGGTACGCCCGCAGGAACGCGATCGACGTCTCGATGTGCGCCCGCAGGTAGCCGGCGCGGTCGGCCGGGTCCAGGTCGCCGCCGGTGCGCTCCTTGAGGAACTCGTTCTTCGTCTCGACGACCGTGCTGAGCACCGCCTGCATCAGCCCGGCCTTGTTGGTGAAGTGGTAGGAGATCATCCGGGTACTGCTCAGCCCGGCGCGTTCGCGGATCTTGGCGAACGTGGCCTTGCGGTAGCCGAGGTCGTTGATGACGCCGATCGTCGCGCCGAGGATCTGCGCGCGGCGGGCGGCCTCGGTCACGCTGAGGCCCATCTCGGCCATGAGTTCGGTCTTTACTTGCATGAGTAAAAATTAACACGGCTGAGTAAAAGTGTCCAGGAGGTTTGAACCACTGCCTCCCGGGTACGGCGAACGGCTCAAACGCTCATCCGACCGTTGAGGCTTGCCGCGCGTCGCGTTGACCGGCCTTGCCTGGGCGCTTACCGTCGGAGGAGGTAAATCGCCACGATGTGATTCACGGTCTGGGGCCGGATCGTGGCGGTTGATCTCCGGTGGGTCCCGCTCTGGGTCCTGTCCGGCTGTCATTCGCCGGCCGCCTGGTCGGGCGAGGGGAGGCTTGCGTGGTCGAGGCTGGTTCCGAGAAGCAGCCTGTTCGGTTCGCGGCTGGCGAGCAGGGTGAACTGTTCCCCGATGACTCGCTGCCCGACGAGCTCGTCGGCTACCGGGGTCCGGCCGCGTGCCAGATCGCCGGGATCACCTACCGTCAGCTCGACTACTGGGCTCGCACGAAACTGATCGCGCCCAGCATCCGCACCGCGCACGGCTCCGGCTCCCAGCGGCTGTACTCGTTCAAGGACATCCTGGTCCTGAAGGTGGTCAAGCGGCTGCTGGACACCGGGGTCTCGCTGCAGAACATCCGGGTCGCGGTCGACCACCTGTCCGTCCGCGGGGTCCGTGACCTCGCCAAGGTCACGCTGTTCTCCGACGGCACCACGGTCTACGAATGCACCTCGCCGGAGGAGATCGTCGATCTGCTCCAGGGCGGCCAGGGCGTGTTCGGCATCGCGGTCAGCGGCGCGATGCAGGAAATCAGCGGCACCATCCACGAGTTCCCGGCCGAACGCGCCGACGGCGGCATCGTCGAAGCGCACGAGCCGGACGAGCTGACCCAGCGCCGCAACGCCCGCCGTACCGGGTGATCATCTCCGCGGCGGCGGGAGTAAAGTGATCCACGCAGTCGACGAAACCGCGCGGGAGAGTCCGGACCACAACCTCGAGTCCGGCGCCGAAGGAGCAAGTCCTCCCCGGAACCTCTCAGGCACCCTGGACCGCGCGGTCTAGACGCCTCTGGAAAGCGGGTCGTCAGGACACAACCTGATGGCCCCGCCGAAGGTGCAAGCCCGGCTCAACCTCGGGCGAAACTCTCAGGCGCCCAGAAATGGGTACGGACAGAGTGGGGAGGGTTCCTCGACAGCGTTTTCGCGGATGCTGTCCAGGTCCGCCGTCCTCGGGAGGCCATCGTGCAGCCGTCACTCGCCTCCCTGGAACAGGGCTTTCCCTTCGCCGACCGGCACATCGGGCCCGGGCCGGCGGAACTCCGCACGATCCTCGACGTCATCGGCGTCGCCTCGCTCGACGAGCTCGCCGAGCGGGCCGTGCCCGGGTCGCTGCGCGCGTCCGCCGCGCCCCTCGACCTGCCGCCGCCCGCCACCGAAGCCCAGGCGCTCGCCGAACTGCGGGCGCTGGCCGCGCGGAACCGGCCGATGGCCCAGATGATCGGCCTCGGCTACCACGACACCGTGACCCCGCCGGTGATCCGCCGCAACGTCCTCGAGAACCCGGCCTGGTACACCGCGTACACGCCCTACCAGCCGGAAATCTCGCAGGGACGGCTCGAAGCGCTCCTCAACTTCCAGACCATGGTCGCCGACCTGACCGGCCTGCCCGTCGCGAACGCGTCCCTGCTCGACGAGGCCACCGCGGCCGCCGAGGCGATGACGCTCGTGCGCCGCGCCGGCAAGTCGGCGTCCAACCGGTTCGTCGTCGACGAAGACACCCTGCCCCAGACCCTCGCCGTGCTCCGGACCCGCGCCGAGCCGCTGGGCATCGAGCTGGTCGTCGAAGACCTGTCCCAGGGGCTGACCGGGCTCGGCCTCGGCGGCGACTTCTTCGGCGTCCTGCTGTCCTGCCCGGGCGCGTCCGGCGCGGTCCGCGAGTTCGACTTCACCATCGCCGACGCGAAGAAGCACGGCGCGGCGGTGATCGTCGCCGCGGACCCGCTGTCCCTGACGCTGCTGCGGCCGCCCGGTGAGCTCGGCGCCGACGTCGCGATCGGCTCGACCCAGCGGTTCGGCGTCCCGATGGGCTTCGGCGGCCCACACGCGGCTTACCTGGCGGTGCGTCAAGGCTTGGAGCGGCAGTTGCCCGGCCGGCTGGTCGGCGTCTCGAAGGACGAAGACGGCGCCCCGGCGTACCGGTTGGCACTGCAGACCCGGGAACAGCACATCCGCCGCGAGAAGGCGACGTCGAACATCTGCACCGCGCAGGTCCTGCTCGCCGTGATGGCCTCGATGTACGCGGTCCACCACGGCCCCGACGGCCTGCGCGCGATCGCGCTGCGCGCCCACCGGATGGCGACCGTGCTCGCGGCCGGCCTCTGCGAGGGCGGCGTCGAGGTCGTGCACGGCGAGTTCTTCGACACCGTCACCGCGGCGGTACCGGGTCGCGCGGCGGCGGTCGTCGCGGCGGCCCGCGACCTCGGCGTGAACCTGCGGCGGATCGACGACGACCACGTCGGCGTCGCCTGCGACGAGACGACCGCCCGCGAACGGCTTTCGCTGGTGTGGAAGGCCTTCGGTGTCTCGGTGTCCGATGTGGACGGCCTGGACGAGGACACGGCGGACGCGCTCCCGGCGCCGCTGCGGCGCACGAGCGGCTTCCTCACCCACCCGGTGTTCCACGCCCACCGCTCCGAAACCGCGTTGCTGCGCTACCTGCGGGAGCTGTCGGACAAGGACGTCGCGCTCGACCGCAGCATGATCCCGCTCGGCTCCTGCACGATGAAGCTCAACGCCGCGGCGGAGATGGAGCCCGTCACCTGGCCGGAGTTCGCCGGGCTGCACCCGTTCGCCCCGGCCGAGGACGCGGCCGGCCTGCTGACGGTCATCGCGGACCTCGAAGCCTGGCTGGCCCGGATCACCGGCTACGACGCGGTTTCCCTGCAGCCCAACGCCGGCAGCCAGGGCGAGTTCGCCGGGCTGCTGGCCATCCGCGCCCACCACCGCTCGCGCGGCGAGGGCGAGCGCGACGTCTGCCTGATCCCGGCCAGCGCGCACGGCACCAACGCCGCCAGTGCCGTGATGGCGGGCATGCGCGTGGTCGTCATCCGGTGCGACGACAGCGGCGACATCGACCTCGCGCACTTGAAGTCCACAGTGGACGAGCACCGCGCCGATCTCGCGGCGATCATGATCACTTACCCGTCGACGCACGGGGTCTACGAGGACACTGTCGGCGAGGTCTGCGCGCTCGTGCACGACGCGGGCGGCCAGGTGTACGTCGACGGCGCCAACCTCAACGCGCTCATCGGCGTGGCGCAGTACGGCCGGTTCGGCGCCGACGTCTCGCACCTCAACCTGCACAAGACGTTCTGCGTCCCGCACGGCGGTGGCGGGCCGGGGGTCGGCCCGATCGGCGTCCGCGCGCACCTCGCGCCGTTCCTGCCGAACCACCCGCTGCAGCCCGCGGCCGGCCCGGCGACCGGCGTCGGCCCGGTCAGCGCGGCGCCGTGGGGCAGCGCGTCGATCCTGCCGATCTCGTGGGCCTACGTCCGGATGATGGGCGCCGACGGACTGCGCCGGGCGACGCTGGTGGCCGTGGCGAACGCGAACTACGTCGCGCGGCGGCTCGGTGAGCACTACCCGGTGCTCTATGCCGGCCACGAAGGCCTTGTCGCCCACGAGTGCGTCCTCGACCTGCGGCCGCTGACGAAGGCCACCGGCGTCACGGTCGACGACGTCGCCAAGCGGCTGGCGGACTACGGGCTGCACGCGCCGACGATGTCGTTCCCCGTCCCGGGCACGCTCATGGTGGAGCCGACCGAGAGCGAGAACCTGGCCGAGCTGGACCGCTTCTGCGCGGCGATGATCGCGATCCGCGGCGAGATCGACCGCGTCGCGGCGGGGGAGTGGGCCCTGGCGGACTCGCCGCTGCGGCACGCGCCGCACACCGCGCGCTGCGTCACGGGCGAGTGGGATCGCCCCTACAGCCGTGAGACGGCGGTGTTCCCGGCCGGGCCGGGCGGCGCGAAGATCTGGCCGCCGGTCCGCCGCATCGACGGCGCGGCAGGCGACCGGAACCTGGTCTGCTCGTGCCCGCCGCCGGAGGCGTTCGCCTAGGTCCGGGCTTGCGCCGGCCTCACAGGAGCGGGAGGTAGGTTGGCGCCATGGCGAGTGGCAGTGGTCCGGATCGGACGTCCGTGGTCGTGACCGGGGGCAGCGGCTTCATCGGCCGCGCCGTCGTGCGCGCCTTCCGCGAGCGGGGCGTCCCGGTGACCGTCGTCGACCGGGTCCCGTTCCCCGACGAGCTGGACGGCGTCAGCGTGGTGACCGGCGAGCTGCTCGACGCCGCCGTCCGCGAAGAGGCCGTGACGTCGGAAACGGCGGCCATCGTGCACCTCGCCGCGCTGACTTCCGTGCTGCGCTCGGTCGAACTGCCGGAGCAGACCTTCGCCGACAACGTCCTCGTGACGCAGGAACTGCTGGAACTGGCCCGGCGCCTCGAAGTGCCGGGCTTCGTGCTCGCGTCGACGAACGCCGTGATCGGCAACGTCGGCGGCGCGACCATCACGCCGGACCTGCCGCCGCGGCCGTTGACGCCCTACGGCGCCACCAAGGCGGCGTGCGAAATGCTGCTGTCCGGCTACGCGGGCGCGTACGGGATGACGACGTGTGCCTTGCGGTTCACCAACGTCTACGGCCCGGGAATGTCCCACAAGGACAGTTTCGTGCCGCGGATGATGCGCGCGGCGCTGACCGGCACCGGCGTCCGCGTCTACGGCGACGGGCAGCAGCGGCGCGACCTCGTGCACGTCGACGACGTCGTCAACGCCATCACCCTCGCCGTCGGCAGCGGCTACTCCGGCACCGCGATCGTCGGTGCTGGGAAGTCGGTTTCGGTGCTGGAGATGGTCGAAGCCGTGCGCGAGGTGACCGGCGCCGAGCTGCCGGTGGAGCACGTCGAGGCGCCGGCGGGGGAGATGCCCGCGGTGGTCGTCGACGTCTCGGGGAGCGCGGAGACCATCGGCTACCGGCCGTCGACGTCGCTGACCGACGGGCTCGCCACGGCGTGGAAGTACTTCTCCGGTCTCGAGCGTCCGAACGCGACGGAGTGACCGCGGGCGTGTCCGGTTTCCTCCGCCGCCACTGGCTCCTGCTCCTGCTGCTGCTCCCCGCGATCGCCCTGCGGGTGCTCACCTGGCTCGCCTACCGGCCGGCCCTGCTCTACATCGACTCGTTCCGCTACGTCGACAACCTGCACGCGCTGCGCGCCGACCAGCTCGACCCGATCGGCTACGACCTGGTGCTGCGGCCGCTGCTGGCGGTCGGCGGCCTGGCGTGGGTCGCGGCGGTGCAGCACATCGGCGGCCTGCTGATCGCGATCGGCGTCTACGCGCTTGTGCTGCGCCTCGGCGGCCGCCCGTGGGTCGCCGCGCTCGCCGCGGTCCCGGTGCTGCTCGACGCCTACCAGCTGCAGATCGAGCAGAACATCATGTCCGAGGTCGTCTTCGAGGCGGTGCTGCTCGGGCTGCTGTGGGTGCTGCTCGGCCGCGGCGCCCCCGGCTGGCAGCGCGCCGGGATCGCGGGCCTGCTCGTCGGGTTCGCCGTGCTGGTGCGGCTGATCGGGATCTCGCTGGCCCTGCCGCTGCTGGTCTACCTGGTCGCCGCCGGGGGCGCGTGGCGGCACTGGGCGGGCTGGCGCCGCGCGGGCGTGGGCCTGCTGGGCATCCTCGTCGTCATCCTGCCGTACTCCGCGCGGGTGCACGCCGAGACCGGCAAGTGGGGCCTGACCGGGCCGTCGGGGAACATGCTCTACGGCCGCGCCGCCGCCGTCGCCGACTGCGCGAACCTGCACCTGGCGCCCGAACTGCAGGTGTTCTGCCCGGCCGAACCGCGCGAGACGCGGCTCGTGGACAACTACACGCACGCCGACCTCGACCCGAACTGGCCCGGCCCGCTGCCGCCCGGCGCGGACAAGGCGGCGCTCGCGCACCAGTTCGCGATCGAGGTGCTCAAGGCCCAGCCCGGCGACGTCGCGGGCGCGGTGCTGGACGACTTCGCCAAGAGCTTCGCCTGGGCCCGCGAGCAGGACCCGACCGACGTCCCGCTGGACCGCTGGCAGTTCCAGCTCACGTATCCGCAGTGGGCCGACCAGTCCCTGATCGACCTGGTCACGCAGCAGAACGACGGCGTCGTCGCGAGCGTCGACGAGCCACTGGCCGCCTTCCTGCGCGACTACCAGCTCAACGGCGGCTACGTCCCGGGCGCGGTGCTCGGCATCGGCGCGCTCCTCGGGCTGCTGACGGTCGTCCGGCGGAAACGGCCGGTGGACGCGGCGCGGGCGGGCGCGCTGCTGGCGTCGACGAGCGGGCTGGTCCTGCTGTTCGCCTCGGCCGTGTTCCAGTTCTCGTGGCGCTACCAGATCCCGGCGCTCGTGCTGCTGCCCGTCGCGGGCGCGCTCGGCTTCACGGCGTTGACCTCGGCGAGCCGCAAGCGCCTGGCCGCTTTCCCCGACGACGTCGACACGGGTGCGCTCGACGACTTCCGCGGCCGCCACCCCGACCTGCGGCTGTCGTCGCTGGTCGTGGTCATCGCCGCCTACAACGAGGCGGGCGGCATCGGCGGGGTGCTGGAGAAGATGCCGGACGAGTGCCTGGGCCGGCCGGTGGACGTGCTCGTCGTCGTCGACGGCGGCACGGACGACACAGCCGCCATCGCCGAGGACCACGGCGCGTACGTCTGCGTCGCACCGCGCAACCGCGGTCAGGGTGCCGCGCTGCGCCTCGGCTACCACCTCGCGGCGGCTTCCGGCGCCGAGTACATCGTGACCACCGACGCGGACGGCCAGTACGACAACAGCGAGCTCGAAGCCCTGGTCGGCCCGGTCGTCGACGGCACGGCGGACTTCGTCACCGGCTCCCGCCGCCTGGGCCACGAGGAGGCGGACAGCCGCGTCCGCTGGCTCGGCGTCCGGGTGTTCGCGGTGCTGGCGTCGGTGCTGACCCGGCGGCGGATCACGGACACGTCGTTCGGCTTCCGGGCGATGCGCGCCGACCTGGCCTGTTCGGTCCCGCTGAACGAGCCGCAGTACCAGTCGTCGGAACTCCTGCTGGGCGTCACCGCGCGCGGCTCACGGGTCGTGGAGCTGCCGATGAGCATGCGGCTGCGCAAGGCGGGCAAGAGCAAGAAGGGCGGCAGCGTCGTCTACGGCGCCAACTACGCGAGGGTCATGACGGGGACGTGGTGGCGGGGCTACGTCCTGCGCCGCGGCCGGAAGACGGGCCGGTCGAGCAGGGTGAACACGAGCGCGTAGCCACTGGTCACGGCACGGTCGAACGGTGTTCAGCCCAGCGTGTCGTCCCTTCGATCACGCGTGTCGACTCTCTGATCACGAGTGTCGGCGTTCTGATCACGGTGCCGGCCGGACGGCACGCTTACTCCGATGGACGACGCGCGTGATCGCAGGGTCGACACGCGTGATCAGTGGGACGACACGGGGTTGGTGCCGGGGACCGGACCGACCCGCCAGTTACGACGAGGACGTGGTGGCGGGGCTAAGTCCTGCGCCGCGGCCGAACACGAGGCGGTCGAGCAGCGTGAACTTCACGACGAACACCAGCGCGTAGCTGGCGACGTACGCGCCGTCGACCAGCACGACCCACCACACGTGCGGCAGGTTCAGCGGGGTCAGCAGCGAGCCGGCCAGGGTCGTCAGGCCGACCGAGGCGAGGCCGCCCAGGCCGATCACGCCGAGGTAGGGGAGCAGCTCGCGGCGCACGCGGGGGCGGCCGGTGCGGCCCCACACCCAGCGGCGGGTGACGACGAAGTTCAGCACCGCGCCGGCGGCCCAGGCGAGCGTGCTGGCCAGCACCGGGACGCCGCCAGTAGCGAGCACGGCGAGCAGGACGACCTGGCTGAGGACCGTGGCGGCGACCGACGTCACCGCGGCGCGGCCCAGCCGGGCCCAGCCCCGGCGTCGCGTCGGTGTCTCCGCTGTGCGCTGGCGCACATCGCCGGTTACGGTCGTCATGCCCCCATCCTCCCCGCGGGTCGCGCGCGCCGCCGTCCGACCCCCCTATGCATAGGAGATTCACAGCTCATTGCCAGGTGCTCATCAGCACGTGATCGATAGCGTCGGGTTCTTGCAAGCCTCTGCTACTGAGTGGAATCAGCATGCTTGCCGCGTAAACGAGCAGGAAAGGCGGCACAATGCGAGTGCTGGTTCTCGGCGGTGACGGTTATCTGGGCTGGCCCACCGCGTTGCACTTATCGGACAAAGGCCACGAGGTGGCCGTTCTCGACAATATGGCCCGCCGTGGCTATGACGTCGAGCTCGGTGTCGAAAGCCTGGTCCCGATCGACACGCTCCCGGACCGGATCGCCGCGTGGGAGGAGGTGTCCGGACGGCGCATCACCAGCTACGAAGGTGACCTGCTCGACGCGGACTTCCTCTTCGACGCCGTCCGCGACTTCGCGCCCGACGCCGTCGTCCACTACGCCGAGCAGCGGTCCGCGCCCTATTCGATGATCGACCGCGAACACGCGGTGTACACGCAGCACAACAATGTGGTCGGCAACCTGAACCTGCTGTACGCGATCGCCGAAATCAACCCGTCGATCCACTTGGTCAAACTGGGCACGATGGGTGAATACGGCACGCCGAACGTCGACATCGAAGAAGGCTGGCTCGACCTCGAGCACAACGGCCGCAAGGACCGCGTGCTGTTCCCGAAACGGCCCGGTTCGTTCTACCACCTGACGAAGGTCCACGACTCGCACAACATCGAGTTCACGTGCCGCGCCTGGGGGCTGCGGGCCACGGACCTCAACCAGGGCGTCGTGTACGGCCAGCGGACCCCGCAGACCGCGCTGGACCCGCGCCTGGCCACCCGCTTCGACTACGACGCGGTGTTCGGCACGGTGCTCAACCGGTTCGTCATCCAGGCGGTGCTGGGGCAGCCGCTGACGGTGTACGGCAAGGGCGCCCAGACCCGCGGCCTGATCGACATCCGCGACACGGTGGAGTGCATCCGCCTCGCCGTGGAGAACCCGGCCGAGGCGGGCGAGTTCCGCGTCTTCAACCAGATGACCGAGAGCATGTCGGTCGCCGCCATCGCCGACCTCGTCGCCGAGCGCTTCCCCGGCCCGGTGCAGATCGAGCAGCTGGAGAACCCGCGGACCGAGGCCCCGGAGCACTACTACAACGTGAAGCACACCGGGCTGGTCGGCCTCGGCCTGGAGCCGCACCTGCTGTCGGACACGCTCATCGAGTCGATGTTCGATATCGTCGGGGCGAACAAGCACCGCGTGAACATGGACAAGCTGCGCCCGACCGTCCGCTGGCGGGGCGCGCTCAAGAGCTGAGCCGTGCCGGGCGGGCTCCTCCTCGCGGGGGAGCCCGCCCTTTGCGCGCGTTCAGCCGGGCATCTTGTCGAGGAAGCCGTGGACGCCGGCGATCTTGCCGTCTTCGAGTTCCACGACGTCGAACCCGATCGCGACCGGCTCGGCGCCGGGGGTCCCGAGGTACCACTGGAACCGCGCGAGGTCGTGGTGGGCGTCGGGCTCGGCGGGCAGGCTGAAGGTGAGCCCGCCGAACTGCGCCTGCGCCCCGGCCACGAACCGGTCGATCCCGTCGTGCCCCCGGACGGCGCCGAGCGGATCGGTGTAGCCGGCACCCTCGGTGAAGACGTCGGCGATGAGCGCCCTGCGCTTGTTCTCGTCGGTTTCGTTCCACACGGCGATGTACTGCTCCACAATGGTCCGCACGTCGGTCATGGGATGCTCCCTTTCGTTGGGGGACAACGGGTTGTCGTCGTCCGTCGCTGAGATCCACTGTGGCGCCCGGGCGGCGGCGCGTCGATTACGCGCGAGGTAATGCCGCGACGGCCCGCGGCGACGAGCCGTCGGCCGCGCTCGAAGAGGTGGCCGTCGCCGGTTAACCGCCCGGTGTCACGCAGGCAGCGCTGGTGTCCGCCCGGAGCGCACATCGAGCCATTACCTCCGAAGTAATGGCCGCGCCGCGGTGATCGTCGTAGCGTCGGTCCCGTGACGACTTCGGTGCAGGCGGCCGCGCGGCAGCGGCCGGTGGGTGAGCTTCTGCGGGAATGGCGCGACCGGCGGCGGATCAGCCAGCTCGACCTGGCGATCTCCGCCGACATCTCCACCCGCCACCTCAGCTTCGTGGAGACCGGGCGGTCGCGGCCGAGCCGGGACATGGTGCTGCGGCTCGGGGAGCACCTCGACGTTCCGCTGCGGGACCGCAACCGGCTGCTGCTCGCCGCCGGGTTCGCGCCCGCCTACACCGAGAGCGCGCTGGGGGATCCCGAGATGACCGCCGTCCGCCAGGCCGTGCGGCAGCTGCTCGCCGGGCACGAGCCGTACCCGGCCGCCGTCGTGGACCGGAACTGGAACCTCGTCGACGCCAACGCCGCCACCGGCCTGTTCGTCGCCGGGGTGGCGCCCGAACTGACGGCCAACGTGCTGCGCGCGACCCTGCACCCGCGGGGCATGGCGCCGCACATCCGGAACCTGGGGGAGTGGCGCGCCCACCTGCTCGGCCGGCTGCGGCGCCAGGTCGGCCAGACCGCGGACACCGGCCTCGCCGACCTGCTGGCCGAGCTGCGCGGCTACCCCTGCGACCAGCCGGTGCCCGAGGTGGAGGTCCCCGGACCGGGTGACATCTTCGTGCCGCTGATCTTCCGCCACGAGGGCACCGACCTGACGTTCTTCAGCACGGTCGCCACGTTCGGCACCCCGCTGGACGTCACCGTGGCGGAGCTGGTGATCGAGTCGTTCTTCCCGGCCGACCCGGCGACGGCCGCGTACCTGCGCGAGCGGTCGACCCGGGTGGAATGATGGAGATCCCCGCGCAGCACCCGAAGTGAGGATCACCGGTTGATGGCCGTTCCGCCTTCGCTAGCCCTGTCCGACGGAGTCCGCATCCCCCAGCTGCTGTTCGGCGTCACCGGCCTGAGCGCCTCCGAGACCGGCCGCGCCGTCCGCATCGCCCTCGACACCGGCCACCGCGGCATCGACACCGCACCGGGCACCGAGGAGGCCGTGGGCGCGGTCCTCGCCGCGTCGGACGTGCCGCGCGAGGACGTGTTCGTCAGCGTCAAGGTGCCCGTGCAGGGGTACGACGCCGCCCGCCGCGCGGCCGACCAGGTGCTGGCCGGCCTGCAGGCCGACCGCGTCGACCTGATCCTGGTGGCCGGCACGAACGGCGCGTTCACCGACACCTGGCGTGCGCTGTCCCGGTTGCGCGCCGACGGCCGGGCCCGCGCGATCGGCGTGGCGGGGTTCAGCGCGGCCGAGCTGCGCCGGCTGATCGACGCCACCGGCACCGTCCCGGCGGTCAACCTGGTCGAGCTGCACCCGTGGCTGCAGCAGCTGCCGCTGCGGGAGTTCCACGACGCGCACGGCATCCTGACCGGCGCGTCGAGCCCGGCGGCGAACAGCGCGCTGCTGTCCGACGAGACGGTCACCGCGCTGGCGGCGAAGTACGGCAAGACCCCGGCCCAGATCGTCCTGCGGTGGCACCTGCAGGGCGGCACGGTCGCGGTGGCGGCTTCGGCCACCACGACCCGGACCCGGGAGCACTTCGAGGTGTTCGACTTCGAGCTGGCCGACGACGACCTGGCCGTGCTGGCCGAGCTCGACAACGGCACGCGCGTCGGCCCGGCCTGAGGATCAGGCGGTCTTGATCCCGGCGGCGGTGAAGTCGGCCTGCTGGGCGGGCTGCTCGAGGTACTCGCGGAACGTCTGGGCCGCGCGCAGCAGGGTGTCGTCGATGCCCGGCCCGGTCAGCCCGACGAACGGGTAGTCCGCCGACCGCGCGGTGGCGACCGACTGGGCGGGCGAGCCGATCATCTCGGGCCTCTTGGTGGTCAGCTCGCTGATCCAGTACGTCGACTCGGGCAGCCACGCGGTGGGCAGCCCGCCGATCGAGTCCAGGTTGGCCCGGCCGACCAGCGCGTCGAGCACCTGCGCCGAGGGCTTGGCCTCGATCGTCACGTTCACGCACTGGCCGTGGACGACGGTGGCGGCCTGGTTCCAGCGGTCGGCCGCGGCGGCCAGCGGCTTCTGCACGCTCGGGGTGACGATCACGCGCATGTGCGACGTGCCGCTGGAGCAGCTGGCGGCCTGGGCCTCGGCGCGGCTGTTGAGCTCGCTGTCGGCCCAGTTCCAGCCGACGATGCCGAGCCCGATGAGGGCGGCGAGCACGAGACAGGCGATCGGCCAGCCCGCGATCTTGCGACGCGGGGCCTTCTTGCCGACGATGCGGTGCGAGCCGGTCGCCTCGGCGACCTTGCCGAGGGTCCGCTGGGTGCCGGTGTCCTCGCTCCGGGCGGCGGTCCGGTGCGAGCCGGTGTCGTCACTCCGGGGCGGCCCGGTGCTCTCGCTCCGGCCGGGGACGCGGGAGGTGCCGTTGGTCTCGGACCGGCCGGCGGCGCGGAAGGAACCGGTGTTCTCTCCACGACGGGCCGCGCGAAAGGTCCCGGATTCCTCGCCGCGGCGGGTGCCGTCGGTCGGCTCGGGTGCTGCGGTCTCGGGGGCCGTGTTCTGGCCGCGGCGGGTGGCGGCGCGGAACATGCCGGAGTCTTCGCCGCGGCGGGTGCCGCCGGGGTTCTCGGGTGCTTCCGTTCCATCGGGAGCGGGGGTGTTGTTCTTGCCACCGCGAGTGGCGGCGCGGAACATGCCGGAGTCTTCGCCTCGGCGGGCGACGCCGGGAGCCTCGGGCACTTCCGTTCCATCGGGAGCGGGGGTGCTGTTCTTTCCGCGGCGGCCAGCGGTGCGGAACATGCCGGAGTCCTCGCCTCGGCGGGCGACGCCGGGAGCCTCGGGCACTTCCGTTCCATCGGGAGCGGGGGCGCTGTTCTTGCCGCGGCGGCCAGCGGTGCGGAACCGGCCCGAATCCTCGCCGCGGCCGGGGGGACGCGGCGGCTCGGGGGTCTCACTGCGGAAGGTGCCGGTGTTCTCGCCGCGGCGGGGCGCGCGCGGGGCACCGGGGGCCTCGGTCCGCCCGGCGGTCCGGAACGCTCCGGAATCCTCGGTCGGCTTGCGGAACCACCCGGAATCTTCGCTCTGGCCGGAGGCCGGGGAGGGAGCGGGGGTGGCGCCGGTGGCCGGGATGACGGTGGTGGTCTCGGTGGGGCCGGCGGCACGGGGAGCGCGCCGGCCCGGCCGGCCGGCACCGGCGGACTCGCCGCGCCCGGTCCGTCGGGACGTGGGGGGCTCGGCCTGGTTCGGACGCTGCGGGACGGCACCCGGACCCTCGACGGGGGGACGCTTCGCCCCGGCGCGGTCCAGCGGGTGTGGCACCGGCTCGTCGGGCCGGGCGTGTCGCCCCATCGTCATCCTTTCGGCCTAAAGAGCACGTCAAGCACGCGCTGCTATGCAATCAAACCGTTATCACCCTAACAGGTGAGCAACGGGCCGGGAATAATCTAACTCACAGTTGTGTCACGCTCGCGGAGGCCGCCCGGCTGGGCTGACCAGGCTATTGCAGTGCGCGATCAGGCGAGCACGCAAGGGTGCCGAGCGGCGGGCGAACCCGGCCTGCGCGCGAGCGTACTCGGCCCGTCCCTCGGCGGTCTCGATCCGCACGGGCGGGTAGCCGAGAGCCGCGAGGTCGTACGGGCTCGCCCGCATGTCCAGCTCCCGGATCTCGGCCGCGAGCTCGAAACAGTCGGCCACGAGCTCCGCGGGCACGAACGGGTCGAGCTTGTACGCCCATTTGAACAAGTCCATGTTCGCGTGCAGGCAGCCCGGCTGCTCGAGGGTGACCTGCGTCGCCCGCGTCGGCTCCAGCTCGTTGCGGGGCCGCGCCGGCGGGGTGAAGAACCGGAACGCGTCGAAGTGCCCGCAGCGGATGTCCAGCGACTCGACGACCGCGTCGGTGCCCGTCGACCCGAGCCGCAGCGGGACCTGGTCGTGGCGCACGGAATCCGCCGGCTCGCGGTAGACCATCGCCCACTCGTGCAGCCCGAAGCAGCTCAGCCGGGGCGCGCGGGACGCCGTCGCGCTGAGCAGACCGAGCACGAACTCCGCCGTCTTCGCCTTGCGCTCGGTGAACCCGGCCGGGTCGAGGACGACGCCGTCGCTCGTCTCGACGTAGCCCTTCCGGTCGAGGAAGCGCCGCGCCGCGGGCCCGGCGAGCGCGACGCCGGGGCCCGGCTGCCAGCGTTCGAGGTGGCCCGGCCGGTGCGAGTAGTAGGTGAACAGGAAGTCCAGCACCGGGTGCTTCTCACCCCGGGACTTGCGGTCCTGGTGCGGGACCGTCCACCGGCGCACCCGGTCGGCGTGCGCCGCCTCCCGGGCCAGCCAGTCCGGTTCGGCGAGCACGTCGACCGCGGTCATGCGCCCACGTGGGTGCCGTCGCGCACGGTGCCCACGTACTCCTCGACGAGGTCCTCGAGCGCGACGACGCCCACCGCGTTGCCGGTGGTGTCGAGCGCCCGCGCCAGGTGGCTGCCCTCCTTGCGCATCGCCGAGAGCGCGACGTCCAGCCGGGCGTCGGCCCGCAGCTCGGTCAGCGGCCGCGTCTTCGACGCCGGCACCATCGTCGCCGGGTCCTCGCCGGCCAGGTCCAGGACGTCCTTGACGTGGATGTAGCCCGTCAGGCGCCCGTCGTCGGTGCACACCGGGAAGCGCGAGAAGCCGGTCGAGGACACCACCCGCTCGACGTCGCCGAGGGTCGGCGCGCACGGCAGGGTCGTCAGGTCGGCCGTCGGCACCAGCACGTCGGACACCGTCTTCTGCACCGAGGACAGCGTCTGGGTGAGTCGCCGGTGCTCGGACTGGTCGATCAGGCCCTCCCGGCGCGACTCGCTGAGCAGCTCGGCCAGCTCGTCGGAGGTGTAAGCCGTCTCCAGCTCGTCCTTCGGCTCGACCTTCACCGCGCGCAGCAGCGAGTTCGCGACGAAGTTCAGCAGCCAGATGAACGGGTTCGCGATCTTGACCCAGCCGACGTGCACCGGCACCAGCCAGAGCGCGAGCTTCTCCGGTTCGGCGATGGCGAGGTTCTTCGGCACCATCTCGCCGATCAGCACGTGCAGCACCGTGATGAAGGCCAGCGCGATCGCGAACGAGATCGGGTGCAGCAGGCCTTCGGGCAGGCCCAGCAGGTCGAAGAACGCCGAGAGCCGGTGCGCGACAGCGGGTTCGCCGAGGCGGCCGAGCAGCAGCGAGCAGATGGTGATGCCCAGCTGCGCGCCGGCCAGCATCAGCGACACGTGCTTGCTCGCGTTGATCACGATCTTCGCGCGCGTCTTGCCCTGCTCCAGCAGCGCTTCGAGCCGGTCGCGCCGCGAGGAGATGAGCGTGAACTCCGCGCCCACGAAGAAGGCGTTGAGCAGCAGCAGGAACACCACGAGGGCGATGTTCAGCCAGTCGCTCACGAGACCACCTCGCTTTCGGCGGCCTCTTCGGCCGGCTCGGCTTCGCGGACCGGGGCCACTTCGACCTCGGCGACGCGGTGGCGGTCCATCGTGGTCACGGTGAGCCGCCAGCCGTCGACCTCGGCGGCGTCGCCCTCGGCGGGGATCTTGCCCAGCCGTTCGAGGATCAGCCCGGCGATGGTCTCGTAGTCGCCGTCCGGCATCCGGAACCCGGTGACGTCGGTGACCTCGTCGGGCCGCAGCTGCCCGGACACCAGCCAGCTGTCGGTGCCGACCTGCTGCGACGCGGGGGCTTCGCGGTCGTCGTGCTCGTCGCGGACGTCGCCGATGATCTCCTCGACGACGTCTTCCAGCGTCACGAGCCCGGCCGTGCCGCCGTACTCGTCGACGACGATCGCCAGCTGGAACCGCGAGTCGCGCAGGCGGTCGAGCAGGTCGTCACCCGGCAGGGACTCCGGCACGGTCGGCACCGGCCGCATGACCGAGCCGATCGGCACCTTCTTGCGCTCGGCGGCGGGCACGGCGAAGGCCTGCTTCACGTGCACCGCGCCGCGGACGTCGTCGAGGTCCTCGGCGTGCACCGGGAACCGCGAGAACCCGGTGCGGCTGGAGATGGCGATGAGGTCCTCGATCGTGTCGTCCACGGTGAGCGCCTCCAGCTGCACGCGCGGGGTCATCAGCTCCTCCGCGGTGCGCTCGCCGAACCGCAGCGACCGGTCCAGCAGCTCCGCGGTCGACGTGTCGAGCGTGCCGCTCTCGGCGCTCGACCGCACGATCGAGCCCAGCTCCTGGGGTGACCGCGCGGACCGCAGTTCCTCCTGCGGCTCGACGCCGAACTTGCGCACCAGGAAGTTCGCGCTGTTGTTCATCAGCGTGATGAGCCAGCGGAACAGCGCGGAGAAGCGCGAGTGGTAGCCGGTGACCGCGCGAGCGGTCGGCAGCGGCCGGGCGATCGCCAGGTTCTTCGGCACCATCTCGCCGAGGATCATCGACAGCGAGGTGGCGATGACCAGGGCGAGCACGATCGACGCACCCGCGGCGAACGCCGTGGGCAGCCCGACGCCGGTCAGCAGCGGCCGGACGAGCTCGCCGATCAGCGGCTCGGCCAGGTAACCGGTGATGAGCGTGGTCAGGGTGATCGCGACCTGGGCGCCGGACAGCTGAAACGACAGCGTCCGGTGGGCCTTCTGCACGGTCAGCGCGCGGCGGTCGCCGACCTGGCGGACGTTGGCGTCGACCGTGCTGCGTTCCAGCGCGGTCAGGGAGAACTCGGCCGCGACGGCGAGTCCGGTGCCGACCGTCAGCAGGACGAAGACGAGGACGCCGAGGACGGCGAAGAGGATCTGCATCATTCCGCACCCGCCGAGGTGGCGGTGGGCGAACCTATCGGACAGCCGGGTCGGTCACCCGGCCCGGTACTGTCACCGGGTGACTGCGCTGCGCGCACGAAACGGTCACTCCTAGCGGGAAATCGGCGTGTACTGCGATTATCTGGACAATCTTAACGTGTCCCCGCCGTGCGGTGCGGGCACATCGGTGTGTCGGCGCGCTCACCTCGGCCGGCGCCCCAGCAGACCGACGAGCCGGGCCGTGGAGCCGGCGCCGCGGCGGACCGCGACGGGCGGGTCGAACAGGCCGAGCCCCTGCCACTCGTCCACCCACGGGCGCACGACGTCGATCAGGCGCTCGGCCAGCGGCTCGGTGACCGGGCTGGGCAGGCCGAGCGCGGTCGCGAGGTCCCAGCTGTGCACGGCGGCGTCGATCGTCATCTGCCAGCCGTACTCGCGGGCGGGGACCAGGCCGTAGGACAGGTGGACGGTGCGTTCGAGGACGCCGTCGTCGAGGAAGGCCTCCCGCGCGCCCTCGGCGGCCGCGTCCCAGGCACCGGCCGGGTCTTCGCCGAGGACGTCGCCGTCGAAGCGGTCGCCGACGTCGTCGAGCGTGGCGCCCGCGAGCAGCGACGGCGCCCAGAGCTGCTCGGCGACGAGGTGGTTCACGAGGTCGCGGACCGTCCACGCGGTGCACGGCGTCCGGCGGCCCCAGGCGTCGTCGCCGACGGCCTGCGCGGCGTCGCCGAACGCCCGGATGGCCTGGCCGTGTGCCTCGAGGAGATCCACGCGGTCCATGGGAACACGGCTGCTCAGGTGGTGCCGGGCCGGTGCCGCCGCACCGTCTCCTCGACGAGGTCGAGCACCGGGCCGAGGCCGGCGCCCGGCAGGCCCATCGCCAGGTGCGAGACGAGTCCTTCGAGGACGAGCTCGAGGAAGGCGGTGAGGACGTCGACGTCGACGTCGTCACGCAGGTTCCCGGCCTCACGCTGGCGCAGCAGCCGCAGCCGGGTCGCGGTGGTGAGCTGTTCGGAGCGCTCGGCCCAGCGGGCGCGGAACTCCGGATCGGTGCGCAGCCGCCGTGAGACTTCCAAGCGGGTGCCGAGCCAGTCGGCGGGGTGCTCGCCGTCGCCGGCCAGCAGGTCACGCATGACCTGGACGAGCCCCTGCTCGGCGACGACGTCGGCCATCCGGATGGCGTCGTCCTCGGCGAGGGCGAGGAAGAGCGACTCCTTGTCGCGGAAGTGGTGGAAGATGGCGCCGCGGGAGAGTCCGGTGGCTTCCTCGAGGCGCCGGACTGTGGCACCTTCGTAGCCGTAGCGCGCGAAGCACACCCGCGAGCCGTCGAGGATCTGGCGCCGTCTTGCGTCGAGGTGATCCTGGCTTACGCGTGGCATCCTCGAATCCTGGCACCGCGGACCGGCATCTCGCAATCCGTACGTACGTCTTGTGACCCGGAGTGCCCGGGAACCACCCGAAGGCTCCCGACGTCGGAAGGTTGCGGCGATTCGCTGACACGGAATGAGACGGTTGGCTAGTCTTTGCACCATCACGGTGGGTGAGCTGAGGGGAAGGTGCGGGGCGTGATCATCGGCGAAGCCGGACAGGCGGCGCAGGCGGTCTGGGGTGGCGACATCCTGGGCGAGGGCGGTCGCGTCTACGGCGGTGGGGGCGGCGGTGGCGGCCAGTTCAAGATGGAACCGGAAGAGCTCGCCTCGGTGATCAGCCTCTGGGAAGACGAGCTGGACAAGATCATCGACGACGGTCGCACGATCGACACGCTGGTGAACGCCTCGGTGGCGCCCGGCCAGGACCCCGCCAGCGGCAGCTACGAGACGACCACCTTCGAGTCGGTCACCTCGCTGCAGACGCAGAACGATTCCATGCGCAAGTACGTGCAGGGGTACATCAAGAAGCTGAAGGAAGCGCAGACGAAGACCGTCGCGACGGACCAGGGCATGTCCGGAACGTTCGGGCAGGCGACGTGAGGCTGCCGAAGTTCGCCGAAGCGAGTGTCCTCGGCGTGGTCGCCCTGTGCTTGTGCGCGTTCGCTTCGGCTTGCACGTCGACAACCGGTGGCACCGCCAACCCCGCGGACACGTCGTTCTCTCCGGCGTCGTCCGGGGAGCCGAGCCCGACCGCGGATGCCCCGAAAGTCACCACTCCGCTGGACGCGACCAAGTACGTGGGCGACCCGTGCGGCCTCGTCCCGGCCGACGTTCTGACCCAGCTGCGGTACACCGAACCGGGCGAGCCGCGGCCGGGCGATGCCACTCCCGAAGGGCAGTCAGGCCCCAGTTGCGGGTGGAAGATCAGGGGCGACGGACTCAGCGTGCTGGTCATCCTCGGGACGGGCAACCGCGACCAGGGGGCCGGCGGATTGGCCGGCATCCAGGCTGCCCACGACCGTTCCGGAGCTCTGATCAAGTTCCTCGAACCGGCCCCGGAAGTCGACGGTTACCCCGCGCTGTACTTCGACACCCGCGACCGCAGGGCGGCCGGAAACTGCACCATGGCGGTCGGAATCGCCGACGACCTGGCGGTCTCCGTTTTCGCGGAAGGCTACGAGGGGCAACAGGATTCTTGCGACGCAGCGCAACGCGTCGCGGCCGGAACGGTCAAAACACTCAAGGGGGCTTGACGAGTGGACGGCAAGCAGATCTACGACAACTTCAAACAGGGGGACACCGAAGGACTCCGGCAGATGTCCGAGTCGGTGGAGAAGCTCTCTTCGGCCTACATGGACCGCGCGCAGGGCATCAAGTCGCTGCAGGAGCGGATGAAGCAGGCGTGGACCGGGAGCGCCGCCGACGCCGCCAACGCCGGAGCCGGACCGCTCGAGCAGGCCTTCGCCGAGACCGCGATGCCGCTCGACATGACCAAGGCCTCGGTCGACACGCAGGCGGACGTGTTCGAAAACTCGAACAACGCCGTCGTCGAGATTCCGCCCAAGCCGGACAAGCCCAGTCCGTGGTCCGTGGGGCTCAAGGCCGCCATTCCGATCGCCGGGCCGTTCATGGCGCAGGACGAAGTCAACGACTACCAAACCGGCATCGCGAAGTACAACGCGGCCAATGAGACCAACGTCCGCGTGATGGACCAGTACAGCAGCGCCACCAGCGGCACCAAAGCCGTTCTTCCGACGGACTACGGCGTGCTCGAGTCCGACGGTGCCACGATTGCCGTGAACACGCCGCAGACGCCCGGGCGGATCAAGCCGCCGATCATCGATGGGCACAACTGGACGCCGGATCATCCCGGTGGGGGTGACGACCACACCTCGACCACCAGCGTCGACACCACGCACTCCGGCGGGACCGGCGGCACTGGTGGCACGGGAGGGACCGGCGGCACTGGGGGAACCGGTGGCACGGGCGGGACTGGTGGCACGGGCGGGACCGGCGGCACCGACACCACTCATACGACCGGCACCGGCACGACGGGCACCCCCGGCACCAACCTGCCCGGCCGGCTGCCCACCGGACAGCAGACGGGCGACCGGCCCGGCAAGACGCCGCCCGGGACGGGTGGGGTCGACTTCTACCCGACCGGCACCGGTGGGGGCGGCGGTGGTCAGAACTACTCCAACACCTTCGGCGAACCCGGCGGCTCCGGCACGGGAACCGGTCCTGGCGGGCGCGGTCCCAGCAGCGGTTCCGCGGGCGGACGGCTTCTCGACTCCAGCGGCCGCCCGATCGGCGGCTCCGGCAGCGGTGGGACCGGTAGCGGCAGCGGTAGCACCGGCAGTGGTTCCGGTGCGGCGGGGGAGCGCGGGCTCGGCAGCGGGCGCGGCTCCGGCATGGGCAGTCTCGGCAACGCCGCCGCCGCGGAGGCGGCCGCGGCTCGGTCGGCTGGCGGGCGGTCCGGGCAGATGGGGCCGATGGGTGCCGGTGGGCGGCGCGGCGAGGGTGAGGAAGATGATGAGCACCAGCGGCCGGACTTCCTGATCGAAGCGGACCCGGACGCGATCTTCGGCACCGACCAGCGGACCAGTCCGCCGGTCATCGGCGAGTAAAACGAGGTGGACGTGGCAACAGGCCGGGTGGACGTTCCGGTCGAGGCGCTGGCCGCACTGGCCGAGCGTGAGCAGGTCGGTCAGTTGCACATCACCCTGCGTCCGGAGCCCCTGTGGCTCTCGGACGAGGAGCGTGACGAGGCCGACCACCGGATCGACGCCGCGCTCGCGGAGGCCGGGCTGGTCGACGCGCGCGGGCGGGCGTCGTTCGACTTCCTCGACTGGCTTCCGCTGCTGGTGACGCCGGCGCGGGAGTGCTACGGCTGGGTCGGCGCCGGCGGCCAGACCTACGGCGTGCTCGCCGCCGCGAAGGGGCTGCAAGCGATTCTCGCGGTCTCCGACGGCGCGCACGTCGGCGTCCAGGAGATCGACCGGAACCGGCTCGCCGAGTCGCTCGTCGAGCAGCTGCCGCCGGTCGGGCCCGGCGGTGGCAACCCGCGCACCGTCCGGGTGGCGGACCTGGCCGACGCCGCCCGCCGTGGTCAGGACGCCTACCCGCTGTCCCCGGCGATCGCCGACGTCGTCAGCCTGGTCCAGCGGCCGGTCACCGGCAGTGGCGAGCTCTACGTCGGACGCCGTGACGACGTCGGCCGCCACACCTGTCTGCGGCAGCCGCTGCACTACGCCGACACGGACTGGGGCCGCTACCTCAGCTACACCTCCGGCGCCGGTGACGACGAGGTCATCCACATCGGCCCGGCCGGCCCGCGCGAGCTGGCCGACACCCTCACCGAGCTGGCCGGCTCCCTGAACTGAGCTGATCCGAAATGGCAGCGCGCGAAACCATCGCCCGGCGCTAATGTGACAGCGCTGTTGTATTCCGGTGGAAGGACGCGCTGATGGCTGGGCTGTACCCCGAGATCGAACCGTACGAGCACGGCCTGCTCGACGTCGGCGACGGGCACGAGATCTACTGGGAGACCTGCGGGAACCCCGACGGCAAGCCGGCGCTGGTCGTGCACGGCGGGCCCGGCTCGGGCTGTTCGACGAACCTGCGCCGGTACTTCGACCCGGCGAAGTACCGGGTCGTGCTCGTCGACCAGCGCGGCTGCGGCCGCAGCACCCCGCACGCCGGCGCCGCGGTCGCCGACCTCTCCGCCAACACCACCGACCACCTGGTTGCGGACTTCGAACTGCTCCGCACCCGGCTCGGCATCGGGAAGTGGCTGCTGTTCGGCGGTTCCTGGGGCTCGGTCCTGAGCCTGACCTACGCGCTGCGCCACACCGACCGGGTGAGCGAGCTGGTCCTGATGGGCCTCGCGACCGACCGCTTCCTCGAGATCGAGATGCTCATCCGCGGCCTCGGCGCGTACTTCCCCGAGGGCTTCGCGAAGTTCCGCGACGGCGTCCCGGAGGCCGAGCGCGACGGCGACCTCTCCGCGGCCTACAACCGCCTGCTGCTGGACCCGGACCCCGCGGTCCACCACCAGGCGGCCGCCGACTGGTGCGCCTGGGAAGACGCCATGCTCCCGGGCGTCCCGCCGCACGACGTCTTCGCGGACCCGGCGTACCGGCTGTGCTTCGCCCGGATCGTCACGCACTACTTCAGCAACCGGGCATTCCTGCCCGACGGCGAGATCCTGGCGAATTTGGGCAAGCTCGCGGACGTCCCGGCAGTGCTCGCGCAGGGCGTACTCGACACGAGCAACATCACCGGCACGCCGTGGCTGCTGCACCACGGCTGGCCGGCCAGCGAGCTGGTCATGCTCGACAACGTCGGGCACACCACGTCGGCCAAGACGATGCAGGACGTCTTGGTCGGCGCGACCGACCGGTTCGCGGGCTGAGGTGCCCGCGCGGCGCCCCGGTCGAGGCGCCGCGCGGACCCCGGCTCACGGGATGAGCAGCGCCGGCTCGCCCTCGGGCGTGAGCGCCGCTTCGGCGCGCGCGGCCCGGTTGGCCTCCACCAGCTTCAGCCCGGTGACGCGCAGCGGCAGCCGGTCCATGTTCCACTCCGCCAGCAGGAGCGCCACCTTGGACTGCATCTCGGTGCGCAGCCGCAGGAACGAGTCGGCCGGGTCCGCGCCGACCTCGCCCAGCAGCAGCCACCACGCCCACGCCGCGGCACCGGCGTTGGCCACGAAGTCCGGCACGACGGCCACCCCGCGCGCCGAGAGCGCCGCTTCGGCCTCCGGCGTCGTGGCCGCGTTGGCCGCCTCGATGACGACCTTGGCCTTGACCAGGTTCTCGTTGTCCGGCCGCAGCGCGTAGGAGATCGCCGCCGGCACGAAGATGTCCGCGTCGGTCGAGACGACGGCGTCGCGGGGGAGCAGCTTGATCCCGGCGGGCAGCCGCTTGCGGTCGACCTCGCCGAAGCGGTCGCGCAGGTCGAGCAGCGCCGGGATGTCGAGGCCGTCGGGTGCGTAGAGCGTGCCCGCCGCGTCGGCGACCGCGACGACCTTCATGCCCGCTTCGTGCAGGTACCAGGCTGCGCCGCCGCCCATGGTGCCGATGCCCTGGATCGCCACGGTCGTCTCGCGCACGTCCCAGTCCCACGCCGACGCGACGCCGAGGCACGCCTGCGCCACGCCGTAGCCGCCGACGACGTCGCCGAGCAGCAGCCCGCCGGGCACCGGGGCGTTGAGGCCGGCCTGCACCCGGCGCAGGGTGCGCTCCGGATCGGCCGACCGGCCGATCGCGGCGTGGAACGACTGCTCCAGCCCGAGGTCGGCGAACACCGCGTCGATCAGGTGCTGCGGGACGCCGAGGTCTTCCGCGGTCACCCAGTGGGCGTCCAGCCACGGCCGGAGGAACGAGCAGAAGCGCGTCAGGACGCCGAAGGCGCGCGGGTCCTTCGGGTCGAAGTCGATGCCGCCCTTCGCGCCGCCGACCGGCAGGTTGAAGGTCGCGGTCTTGTTGGCCATGCCCCGGGCGAGGTCCTCGACCTCGCCCATGGTGCAGCCGGCCCGCATCCGGGTGCCGCCGGTGGCGACGCCGGAGACCAGGCTGTGCACGACCAGGTAGCCGTTCGCGCCGGTGAGGGGGTCGGTCCACGACAGTCGCATCAGCGGCTCGGCGTTGCGGGGGATCATCAGGCCACTCACCTCCGGGGAAGTCGGGGCGGCCTCGTGACCGCCACCACGAGCCTGCGCCCCGGGTGGCCTTCGCGTCCATTTAACGCTACTGCACGATCTCGTTTAGGTTTGGTGCATGGAGCTTTCGTTGCATCGGCTGAAGATGCTCCGCGAGCTGCACCGCCGGGGCACCGTGACGGCTGCCGCGGCGGCCCTGCACTACACCGCTTCGGCGGTGTCGCAGCAGCTCGCGCAGCTGGAACGGGACGTCGGGGCCAAGCTGTTCGAACGGCTGGGCCGGCGGGTCCAGCTCACCGAACTGGGCAAACTGCTCACCGAGCACGCCGAGGAGATCCTCGGCTCGGTGGAGCGGGCCACGCTCGCCCTGGAGGAGGCGCAGGACGCCCGGACCGTCCGGCTGACGGCCGGAGTGTGGGCCTCGGTGGCCTCCGGCCTGCTCCCGACCGCGCTGACGACGCTGGCCGGTTCGCACCCGGGCATCGAGGTCCGGACCCGGGAGCTGGCGCCGGAGGACACCGCCGAGGCGGTCCGCGACGGCGTGCTCGACCTGTCCTTCGTCATCGACTACTCCGACGCGCCGATGCCCTGGGACGCGGGCCTGGAACGGGCCGTCGTGGCCGTCGAACGCCTCCACGCGGCGGTGCCGCGCGGTGCGGTGCCCGCGGGCTCGGCGTCGCTCGACGACCTCGCCGAGCACCCCTGGATCCTGGCCAGCCCGAAGTCGCACTTCGGCCGGGCGATGCGCACGGCGTGCCGGCGCCACGGGTTCGCCCCGAAGATCAACCACGAGGTCGAGGAGCAGTCCACGGCGATGGCCATGGTCGGCGCCGGGCTGGGCATCACCCTCGTCTCCGACCTCGGCCTGCGCCTGCTGCGCCCGCCCGGGATCGACGTCGTGACGCTCACGACGCCGTTGCTCCGAACGGTGTCGATCGCCTACCGGCGCACCGCGTTCCGCCGTCCGGCGTTGCACCTGGTGATCGACGCCGTCCGGGCCTCGGCCGCCGAACTGGGGCTGGGCACGGAATCCGCTTTGCCCTGATCCGGGACTTCTTACGGAGTGGTGACCCTGTCCTGAAGGGCAGGATCAACCCTGTTTTTGTCGTACCCCGCGTGTAGCGTCCGATGTCGAGAAAGTTCCACCACACGGGACAGGATTGACATGACAGAAGCGTCTACGGTGCACGAATTCCCCGAGAAGTCGGGTAGTGCGTCGAACCGCACCGCGCGGGTCCTGGCGGACCGCGCGGCCGGGGAGGCGTACGTGGCATCGGTGTGCTTCAAGCACGGCCCGCCGCGCCTGACCGGCGTCGAGCTGGAGTTCACCGTGCACCACGCCGACGACCCGGCCAGACCGCTCGATCCCGACCTCCTCGCCACGGCACTGGGCCCGCACACCCCGCGGACACTGCGCCCCGACAGCCCCGCCACGCCGCTCCCGGCAGGTTCACCAGTGAGCCTCGAGCCCGGGGGTCAGGTCGAAATCTCCGCTCATCCCCAGGCCACGCTGCGCGACCTCGACGCAGTCGTCTCGGCCGATCTCCGCCACCTGGGTGAACTTCTCGCCTCCCACGGCCTCCGGTTCGGTGACTCCGGCATCGACGCGCACCGCGCGCCGCGCCGGCTGCTGGACACGCCGCGCTACGCGGCGATGGAACGCCGGTTCGCGCCGATCGGGCCCGGTGGCCTCACGATGATGTGCAGCACCGCCGGCCTGCAGGTCTGCGTCGACGCCGGGGAGGCCGAGCACCACGCGGCCCGCTGGGCGGCCGCGCACGCCATGGGCCCGCCGCTGCTCGCCCTGTTCGCCAACTCCCGCGTCCACGCCGGGCGTGACACGGGGTTCGCGTCCGCCCGCTGGCTCGCGGTGCACGACACCGAGGCCGTCCGCACGCGCACGGCGCGCGTCGCGGGGGACCCGGGGGCGTCGTGGGGCGCGCGCATGATGGACACCCCGCTGATGGCACTGCCCCGGGAAGACCGCCCGTGGGACGCGCCGGAGGGGCTGACCTTCGCCGGCTGGATCGAGGGCCGGGGCCCGGCGGCGCTGCTGCCGAAACCCACCGAGGCGGACCTCGACTACCACCTCACGACGATGTTCACCCCCGTCCGCCCGCAGGGGTACCTGGAGATCCGGTACCTCGACGCGCAACCGCCGGACGAGTGGCTGGCGCCGGCCGCGCTGGTCACCGCGCTGCTCGCCCGGCCGTCCACAGTGGACAGGGTCCGCGACCTGTGCGAGCGGGTGGCGGACCGGTGGGCCACGGCCGCGTGCCGCGGCCTGGCCGACCCGGACCTGGCGGCCGTCGCGGCCGCGCTGGCCGACCTCGGCTGCGCCGAGCTGGGCCACACCGGGCTGACAGCGGAATCCGTAACCGAGATCTGCGAGAGCGTGCAGGGGCGCGCGTACCGATCGAGGAGCGAAGCATGACCACCACGGAGTCGAAGGACCTGGGCGCGGAGGAGCTGCGTGCCCGCGCGGCCGAGGCACTGACCCGCGCCCGGGCGCGCAGCGACGCGCTGACCGACGCGGTCGACGACGAGGACCTGATCCGCCAGCACTCCAAGCTGATGTCGCCGCTGGTCTGGGACCTGGCGCACATCGGCAGCCAGGAGGAGCTGTGGCTGGTCCGCGACGTCGGCGGCCGGGAGCCGCTGCGCCCGGACATCGACGACATCTACGACGCCTTCCAGCACGCCCGCGCCGACCGGCCGGCGCTGCCGCTGCTCAGCCCGGCCGAGGCCCGCAGCTACGTCCGCGAAGTGCGCGAGAAGGCGTTCGACGTGCTGGAGCGGGTGCCGCTGGGCGGCCGCCGGCTCACCGAGCAGGCCTTCGCGTTCGGCATGGTGACCCAGCACGAGCAGCAGCACGACGAGACCATGCTGGCCACCCACCAGCTGCGCCAGGGCGACCCGGTGCTGCACGCGCCCGAGCCGCCGCCCGCGCGGCCGGGCACCCTGCCCGCCGAGGTCCTGGTGCCCGGCGGCGCGTTCACGATGGGCACGTCGGCCGAGCCGTGGGCGCTGGACAACGAGCGCCCGGCGCACGAGATCGCCGTCGACGCGTACTGGATGGACACCACGCCGGTGACTTCCGGGGCCTACGCCGGGTTCCTGGACAGCGGCGGCTACGACGACGAGCGCTGGTGGAGCCCGGCGGGCTGGGCCTACCGCACCGGAAGCGGCATCACCGCGCCGCGGTTCTGGAAGCGGGAGCAGGACGGCTGGTGGCGCACCCGGTTCGGGGTCTACGAGCGGATCACGGCCGCCGAACCGGTCGTGCACGTCTCGTTCTTCGAGGCCGAGGCGTACGCGGCGTGGGCCGGGCGGCGGCTGCCGACCGAGGCCGAGTGGGAGAAGGCCGCGCGGTTCGACCCGGCGAGCGGCCGGTCGCGCCGTTTCCCGTGGGGTGACGAGGAACCGGGCGCCGAGCACGCCAACCTGGGCCAGCGCCACCTGCGCCCGGCGCCCGCGGGCGCGTACCCGGCCGGCGCGTCGCCCACCGGCGTGCACCAGCTGATCGGCGACGTCTGGGAGTGGACGAGCACCGACCTGCACGGCTACCCGGGCTTCGCCGCGTTCCCGTACCAGGAGTACTCGGAGGTGTTCTTCGGGCCGGAGTACAAGGTGCTGCGCGGCGGCTCGTTCGGCACGGACGCCGCGGCGATCCGGGGCACGTTCCGCAACTGGGACTACCCGATCCGGCGGCAGATCTTCGCCGGCTTCCGCACCGCCCGCGACGCGGGCCCGGGCGAGGGTTAGGCGCCATGTGCAGGCATCTCGCCTACCTCGGCGCGCCCGTTTCGCCCGCCGAGGCGGTTTTTCGCGCGCCGCATTCGCTGCTGGTGCAGGCCTACGCACCGGCGGACATGCGGGGCGGCGGCACCGTGAACGCCGACGGCTTCGGGCTGGGCTGGTACCTCGGCCCCGGCCACGGCGCCGACGGCGCACTGCCGCTGCGGCACCGCCGCTCGACTCCACTGTGGACGGACGAGGCGCTGCCGCCGCTGGCCGCGGCGGTCACCACCCACGCGTTCGTCGCCGCGGCTCGCAACGGCACCACCGGCATGCCGGTGACCGAGGCGGCCGCGGCCCCGTTCACCACGGGCCGGTGGCTGTTCAGCCACAACGGCGTCGTCCGCGGCTTCCCGGACTCGCTGGCCGAACTGGCCAAGACCCTGCCGGTCACCGAGCTGCTGACGCTGGAGGCGCCGACGGACTCGGTCGTGCTCTGGGTCCTGCTGCGGGCCCGGCTCGCGGCCGGGGAAGACCCGCTGTCGGCGGTGGCCTGGCTGACCAGCGCCGTCGAGGCGGCCGCGCCCGGCTCCCGGCTCAACTTCCTGCTCACCGACGGCGAAACGCTGATCGGCACCGCCTGGACGCACTCGCTGTCCCTGCTGGAAACCCCGGCGGGCGTGCTGCTGGCGTCCGAACCCGTCGACGGCGACCCGCGCTGGAAAGCCGTCCCGGACCACCACGCCGTGCGCGCCACCGCCGCCGGCGTCGACCTGCTTCCCCTGACCCTGGAAGGCACTCTCCGATGACCGAACCCGATCTCGACCACCACCGCTCCGGTGACGCCGTCACCGAGGAGCTGCGCGCCGACGTCGTCGCCGGGCTCACCGCCGAGCAGAAGTGGCTGCCGCCCAAGTGGTTCTACGACGCCGAGGGCAGCGAGCTGTTCGAGAAGATCACCCAGCTGCCGGAGTACTACCCGACGCGCAGCGAGCGTGAGGTGCTGGCCGCGCACGCCGGCGACGTCGCGGAGCTGACCGGCGCGCACACCCTCGTCGAGCTCGGGTCCGGGTCGAGCGAGAAGACCCGGCTGCTGCTCGACGCCCTCACCCGGCACGGCACGCTGGCGACGTTCGTCCCGCTCGACGTCTCCGAATCGGCGCTCGCCGACGCCGCCCGGTCGATCTCCGCGGACTACCCGGGCCTGGAGGTCCGGGGGGTCGTCGGCGACTTCACCCAGCACCTCGATCTGCTCCCCGGTGACGGGCCGCGGGTGGTTGCCTTCCTCGGCGGCACGATCGGCAACTTCCTGCCCGCCGAGCGCGCGACGTTCCTCCGGTCGGTGCGGGAGGTCCTCGACGAGGGGGAGTGGCTGCTGCTCGGCACGGACCTGGTGAAGGACGCCGAGACGCTGGAGCGGGCCTACGACGACGCCGCGGGCGTCACCGCCGAGTTCGACATGAACGTGCTGCGGGTGCTCAACGCCCGGCTGGGCGCGAACTTCGACCTCGACGAGTTCGAGCACGTCTCGCACTGGGACGCCGAGCACGAGTGGGTCGAGATGCGGCTGCGCGCCCGCCGCGAGCTGACCGTCGGGATCCCGGGCGCGGACCTCACCGTCCGGTTCGCCGCCGGGGAGCACATCCGCACGGAGATCTCGGCCAAGTTCCGCCCCGGCGGCGTCGAGGCCGAGCTGGCCGCCGCCGGGTTCGCCCTCGACCAGTGGTGGACCGACTCCCAGCAGCGGTTCGGGGTGAGCCTGGCAAGATCTGTGCGTGGCTAATCCTCTCCGGGCGCTGGCCCGGGCCCTGGGCACGAAGCCGTGGCTGATGCGCTCGGCCGGCTTCGTCGTCTGGGCGGACAAGAAACTGCACCGGGTGTTCGGCGGCCGGGTGAGCCTCGTGGCGCTCGCCGGGCTGCCGTCCCTGCGCCTGACGACGACCGGCCGCAAGAGCGGGCTGCCCCGCAGCACGAACCTGCTCTACTTCCCGCACGGCGACGACCTCGTGCTCACCGGGTCCAACTGGGGCCGCCCGCACGACCCGGCCTGGACGCTCAACCTGCGGGCCGACCCGAAGGCCGAGGTCGCGCTCGCCGGGCGGCCGGTCGCCGTCGTCGCGCGCGAGCTGACCGGCGCGGAGTACGCGGAAATGTGGCGTGAGCTGCTCGAGTTCTGGCCGGGGTACGCGATGGAGCGGGAGGAGGCCGCGCGGCCGTTGCCGGTTTTCGTCCTCAATCGGGTGGCTCGATAGATTCGCACCATCCTTTTGGACGGTGACGGCTTTCACCGGTTTGTGCCAGTCTCTCCCGGGTAACGCGCCGTGACGTCTCGACCGCGCGGCGAGTGCGTGACCTAGGGAGGAAACGTCGTGCGGAGATCCACAAGGGGCCGGGTGCGCTCGTTCGCGCTGGTGGGGGCGCTGGTGGCCGGGATGGGACTGGCCGGCACGGCGGGCACCGCCGTCGCCGCGCCGGAAGCAGCCGTCAAGCCGGCGGTCGTCGGCGCCACGGCGCCGGTCGCCTGGGGGACCTGCTCGGCCGCGACCCTCGCCGGGGTGCCCGCGGACCAGGTGAAGTTCTACAGCTGCGCGCGCTACCGGGTGCCGATCGACCACGACAACGCGTCGCTGGGCACGATCGACATCGCCCTGCTCAAGCGCGCCGCCCGCACCCCGGACGCGCGGATCGGCTCGCTGTTCCTCAACCCCGGTGGTCCCGGCGGCTCGGGCCTGCGGATGCCGATCAGCGGCCAGTACTACTTCCAGCCGCCGGTGCTCGACCGCTTCGACCTGATCGGCTTCGACCCGCGCGGGGTCGGGCAGAGCAACCCGCTGCGCTGCTTCACCACGCAGGAGGACGCGGACGAGATCTTCGGCGCCCAGGTCCCGGTGCCGCTGAGCCGCGCCGAGATCTCCGGCACGCTCGCCAGCTACCGCGACTACGGCCAGTTCTGCAAGAACAACGCCGGTTCGCTGCTGAACCACATGTCCACGAAGGACGTCGTGCGGGACGTCGACACGCTGCGCGCGGCGGTCGGTGACCGGAAGCTGACCTACGTCGGCTTCTCCTACGGCACGCTCATCGGCTCGACCTACGCGGCGATGTTCCCGAAGCAGTCCCGCGCGATCGTGATCGACGGCAACGTCGACCCGCAGCTGCGCACCAAGGACGGCGTCGAGTACGACCGCCAGCGGGCGCAGGGCTTCGAGGTCTCGCTCGACGGCTTCCTGAAGAAGTGCGCCGAGGCCGCCGCGAAGTGCGCGTTCAGCTCGGGCACCCCGCGGGCGAAGTTCGACGAGCTGCGCGAGTACCTGCGCAAGCAGCCGATCACCGTCCCCGGCGGCGGCTCGGTCGACATCAACGCGTTCACCGGTTCGGTGTCGAGCATCCTGTACTCGCCGTCGGCGTTCCCCGGCCTGGCCGAGGACCTGCAGGCGCTCTACGACACGATCCACCCGGCGGGCGCGCAGGCCCAGACCCTGCAGGCCCGGCAGCTCAAGCTGATCGTGAAGGGCAAGCAGGGGCTCGCTGACCAGAACCCGGACAGCCCCTACACCAGCGACGACTCGTACTTCGCCGTCAACTGCTCCGACAAGCCGTTCAAGATCAAGCAGGACCAGGTGCCGGACATCGCCGCCAAGTGGGAGCGCGAGTCGCGCACCTTCGGCCGCTACCAGGCCTTCGCCGACACGGCGGGCTGCCCGGTGTGGCCGGCGAAGAAGCCGGACGTCTACCGCGGTCCGTGGCAGGCGAAGACCGACGTCCCGGTCGTCGTGGTCAGCAACTACTACGACCCCGCGACGCGGTACAAGTTCGGCCAGCAGATGGCGGCCGAGCTGGGCAACTCCCGGCTGCTGTCGGTCGACGCGTTCGGCCACTGCATCCTCGGTGACGCCCTCGGCGTCGACCAGGCCGTGGCGGCGTACCTGACCGACCTGACGGTGCCGGCGAACGGCCAGGTGTTCCAGCCGAACGTCCAGCCCTTCTGAGTGTGAGCCCGGTCCCGCGGCCCGCACCCGGGCCGCGGGACCGGCTAACCTGGCTCAGGTTGATCATCACTAGTACGGAAGCGAGGTGAGCGGCACATGCCAGCGGACAGTCATCGGACGGCCGGGCGCGCGCTCACCGGGGGTTTCCGGCTGGGCTGACGTCCGGCCGCCTTCTGTCCGGCAGTGCGCGCACGCCGGAAAAGAGCCGGATCATGACCACCTTCGAAATGCTGCTGCGCGTGGGCACCGGCGTCGGCCTCGGCGCCGTCATCGGGTTCGAGCGCCAGTTCCGCGCCCGGATGGCCGGGCTGCGCACCAACGCCCTCGTCGCGGTCGGCGCGACCTTGTTCGTCCTGCTGTCCGCCCACGGTTTCGGCGGCCTGTCCGGCAGCGGTGACGCCGACCCGACGCGGGTGGCCGCGCAGATCGTCTCCGGCATCGGGTTCCTCGGTGCCGGCGTGATCATGCGCGACGGCCTCAACGTCCGCGGCCTCAACACCGCCGCGACGCTGTGGTGCTCGGCCGCCGTGGGATCCCTTGCCGGATCGGGGTTGTACGCGGTGGCCCTGGCCGGGACGGCGGTCGTGGTCGGGGTGAACGTGGTGCTGCGCCCGCTCGGCCGCGTCGTCGACCGCCGCCCGGACTCGGGCGACGAAACCCCGGCCCGCTACGAGTTCCAGGCCGTCACCCGCGACGACTCCGAGGCCCACGTCCGCGCGTTGCTCGTACAAGCCTTGGCGCGCACGGACTTCCGCCTCTTGTCGGTGCTGAGCACGGACCGTCCGGAGGATCGCACGGTCGAGGTGCGTGCCGAGCTGGCCGCCGATCAGCGGGACGACGCGCAGATGGAGTCCGCGGTGTCCCGGCTGTCGCTGGAGCCCGCGGTGTCGAGCGTGCGCTGGGAAGCCGTGCCCGCTTAGGCGAGGAACTCTTCGAGCAGTGCGCCGAACCGGCCGGGTTGGTCGAGGTTCACCATGTGCGCGGCGCCGGGTACCCGGACCCGGCGTGCGTGCGGGCCTTGCTGGTACAAGCGTTGGCGCGCAGGGACTTCCGCCTCTTGTCGGTGCTGAGCACGGACCGTCCGGAGGATCGCACGGCCGAGGTCCGCGCCGAGCTGGCCGCCGACCGGCGCGACGACGCCCAGATGGAGCCTGCGGTGTCCAGCGTGCGCTGGGAAGCCGTGCCCGCTTAGGCGAGGAACTCTTCGAGCAGCTCGCCGAACCGGTCGGGTTGGTCGAGGTTCACCATGTGCGCGGCGCCGGGTACCCGGACCCGGCGCGCGTGCGGGGCTTCGCGCTCCAGCAGGTCGGCCACCGCGAAGATGTCCGTGGCGTCCAGGTCGCCGGTCACGACGAGCGTGCGGGTGCGGATCTCCGCGACCCGGCCGATCGCGCCCAGTTCGGTGCCCGGATCGGGGGCGCCGTGGCCCTGGCCGAAGTTGTCGGTCAGCATGTCCCGGCACAGCCGCCGGACCGCCGGGTCCACCTCGGCGGGCGTGCGGTGCGGGCCGTCGACCCACAACCGCAGGACGCACTCCAGGACCGCGGCGCCGTCGCCCGACCGGGCCGCCTCGCCCGCCTCGGCCAGCAGGCGCAGCACGAATGGGTCCTGGAACTCCATTCCGCTGATCCCCGGCGAGCTGAGGAACAGCCCCGCCGCCCGATCGGGATAGGCCAGCGCGAAGTCGAGGAACACCCGGCTGCCGAGTGAGCAGCCGACCAGCACCGGGCGTTCCACGGCCAAGGCGTCGAGCAGCTGCTTCAGGTCCTCGCGGTGGGAGAAGGGACCCGACGGGTCCGACGAGCCGCCGCTGCCGCGGGCGTCGTAGCGGATCCGCCGGTGCGCACCGGCGAAGCGGGTGAACTGCCGCTCCCACATCGCGCGGGTCATCCCGCCCGCGTGCAGGAACACCACCGGCGGGCCTTCGCCGCGTTCCTCGTAGGACAGGTGGCCGTCGGCGAGCTCGATGCGTTCCCCCATGCCCGCCACCGTACCGAAAAGGCCTCCCCGCCGGGACCGGCGAGGAGGCCTTTTCGGCAAGCGAGGAACCCTTACGCGTTCGTCATCTTCCGCAGCACGTACTGCAGGATGCCGCCGTTGCGGTAGTAGTCCGCCTCACCCGGGGTGTCGATGCGGACGTCCGCCTCGAACTCCACCTTCGTGCCGTCGGTGCGGGTCGCCGTGACGTGCACGGTGCGCGGGGTCTCGCCGTCGTTCAGCTTGGTGATGCCCGAGATGTCGAACGTCTCGGTGCCGTCCAGCTTCAGCGACGCCGCCGACTCGCCCTGCGGGAACTGCAGCGGGATGACGCCCATGCCGATCAGGTTCGACCGGTGGATGCGCTCGAACGACTCGGTGATCACCGCGCGCACGCCCAGCAGCGAAGTGCCCTTGGCCGCCCAGTCGCGCGACGAGCCCGAGCCGTACTCCTTGCCGCCCAGCACGACCAGCGGCGTGCCGGCCGCCGCGTAGTTCTGCGCCGCGTCGTAGATGAACGCCTGCGGGGCGTCGTCCTGGGTGAAGTCGCGGGTGTAGCCACCCTGCACGTCGTCCAGGAGCTGGTTGCGCAGCCGGATGTTCGCGAAGGTGCCGCGGATCATCACCTCGTGGTTGCCGCGCCGCGAGCCGTAGGAGTTGAAGTCCTTCTTCTCCACGCCGTGCTCGGTCAGGTACTGCGCGGCCGGGGTGCCCGGCTTGATCGCGCCGGCGGGGGAGATGTGGTCGGTCGTGACCGAGTCGCCCAGCTTCGCCAGCACGCGCGCGCCGGAGATGTCGGTGACCGGCGCCGGCTCGGCCTGCATGCCCTCGAAGTACGGGGGCTTCCGGACGTAGGTGGACTCGGCGTCCCACTCGAAGGTCTTGCCTTCGGGGGTGGGCAGCGCCTTCCAGCGGTCGCCGCCGTCGAAGACGTCGGCGTAGTCCTTGGTGAACATCTCCTGCGTGATCGAGGAGTCGATGGTCTCCTGGATCTCCTGCGGCGTCGGCCAGATGTCCTTGAGGAACACGTCGGTGCCGTCGGTGGCCTGGCCCAGCGGCTGGTTCGCGAAGTCGAAGTCCATCGTCCCGGCCAGCGCGTAGGCGATGACCAGCGGCGGCGACGCCAGGTAGTTCATCTTGACGTCGGGGTTGATCCGGCCTTCGAAGTTCCGGTTGCCCGAGAGCACCGAGACCGCGGTGAGGTCGTTCTCCTGGATCGCCGCGGAGATCTCGTCCGAGAGCGGGCCGGAGTTGCCGATGCACGTGGTGCAGCCGTAGCCGACCAGGTGGTAGCCCAGCTTCTCCAGGTACGGCCAGAGCCCGGCCTTGTTGTAGTAGTCGGTGACGACCTGCGAGCCCGGCGCCATCGACGTCTTGACCCACGGCTTCACCGCGAGGCCCTTGTCCACGGCGTTGCGCGCGAGCAGCGCGGCACCGAGCATGACCGACGGGTTCGAGGTGTTGGTGCACGAGGTGATCGAGGCGATCACGACGGCGCCGTGGTCGAGCACGAACTCGCCGCGGTCGGACGTCGAGACCTTGACCGGCTTGGTCGGGCGGCCCGAGGCGCCGTTCGCGGCGGAGACGATCACCGGCGCGGCGTCGTCCTCGGCGAACGACAGCGACGGCGCGTCGCTGGCCGGGAAGGACTCTTCCGAGGCTTCGTCGACCTTGGTGTGCGGGGTGGTGTCTTCGCCGTCGACGTAGTCGTGCACCGACTTGCGGAACGACGACTTCGCGTCGGTCAGCTCGATGCGGTCCTGCGGGCGCTTCGGGCCGGCGATCGACGGGACGACCGTCGAGAGGTCCAGCTCGATGTACTCGGAGAACTGCGGCTCGTGGGACGCGTCGTGCCAGAGGCCCTGCTCCTTGGCGTAGGCCTCGACCAGGGCGACCTGCTCGGCGGAGCGGCCGGTCAGCTTGAGGTAGCGGACGGTCTCCTCGTCGATCGGGAAGATCGCCGCGGTGGAGCCGAACTCCGGGCTCATGTTGCCGATGGTGGCGCGGTTGGCCAGCGGCACCGCGCTCACGCCGTCGCCGTAGAACTCGACGAACTTGGAGACCACGCCGTGGCGGCGCAGCATCTCGGTGATGGTCAGCACGACGTCGGTCGCGGTGACGCCGGTGGGGATCTCGCCGGTCAGCTTGAAGCCGACGACGCGCGGGATCAGCATCGAGACCGGCTGGCCCAGCATGGCGGCCTCGGCCTCGATGCCGCCGACGCCCCAGCCCAGCACGCCCAGGCCGTTGACCATGGTGGTGTGCGAGTCGGTGCCGACGCAGGAGTCGGGGTAGGCCTGCCCGTTGCGGGACATCACCGTGCGCGCGAGGTGCTCGATGTTGACCTGGTGCACGATGCCGGTGCCCGGCGGGACGACCTTGAACTCGTCGAAGGCGCCCTGGCCCCAGCGCAGGAACTGGTAGCGCTCGCGGTTGCGCTCGTACTCGATCTCGACGTTGCGCTCGAAGGCGTCGGGGGTGCCGAAGACGTCGATGATCACCGAGTGGTCGATGACCAGCTCGGCCGGGGCGAGCGGGTTCACCTTGTCGGGGTCGCCGCCGAGGTCCGTGACCGCTTCGCGCATGGTGGCGAGGTCGACGACGCAGGGGACGCCGGTGAAGTCCTGCATGATCACGCGGGCGGGCGTGAACTGGATCTCGATGGAGGGGTCGGCGTTCGGGTCCCACGAGCCCAGCGCGCGGATGTGGTCGGCGGTGATGTTCGCGCCGTCCTCGGTGCGCAGCAGGTTCTCGAGCAGGATCTTCAGGCTGTACGGCAGGCGCTCGGCGCCCTCGACCTTGTTCAGGCGGAACACCTCGTACGAGGCGTCGCCGACCTTCAGCGTGTCTTTGGCGCCGAAGCTGTCCTTGCTGGCAGGTGCGGTCACGTCTAACTCCAGTGGCATGGACTTCCGCGCCGGTGCGGCGGTCGAGTCCCGGGTCAGGTTCGGTCAGTTCGGGTGTCGTGCTCGGGGTCGTGCAGGGTCCGCACGAGGCGGACGCGAGTCTTGCGCACCCCCACCGTAGGACCGGCTGCGGGATGGCACACCTCGCGGTGCCTCAAACAGTACGCGTGTCCTGTTTGGGGTTCAAGACGACACGCGGTGTGGGCTGCGCCATCCGCACAAGGGGTCCCTCAATAAGGGGAATTGGTGCCTACGGTGTGTAAGTTTCCGCTGAGGCTTGTGATAGTGGTGTGACTGCAGTGACGCGCGATGTGCGCAGGTGAGCGGAGGTGGCGGTCGTGCCGGAACGGCGCAGGGGCTGGTGTGTGCCGAGCGGGCGCCGTGGACTGACCGTGAGCACCCTGGCCTTGGTGATCTTGTTCGGCGCGGGGGGCACGGGCTTGGCGGCGCCCCCGCCGCCGCCCAACCCCAGCGACTCGGACCTCAACTCCAGCAAGGCCCAGGCGAACGCCAAGGCCGGCGAGGTCGGCCGGCTGACCAACCAGCTGGCCCAGGCCGAGCAGAAGCTGTCGCAGCTGCAGGACGACGTCGAGCTGAAGCAGGAAGAGGCCAACAAGGCGCTGGTCGACCTGCAGACCGCCCAGGACGCGGCGGCGCAGGCCGAGAACGACGCGAAGGCCGCCCGGACCGAGGCGGACGCGGCGGCCGGGGCGATCGAGAAGGCGCGCACCGACCTGAAGTCGTTCGCCGCCGCGAGCTTCCAGCAGGGCAGCACGGTCGGCTCGCTCTCGGCGTACCTGAGCGCCGACAGCCCGAAGGACATGCTGGCCCGCGCGCAGCTGCTCGACGCCGTCGGCGGCGACCGGCTCAACGCCCTCGACCGGCTCCAGCAGGCGCAGACCGAGAAGTCGAACAAGGATTCCGCGGCCCGCAAGGCCGCCGAGATCGCCCAGCAGAAGCAGGACGCCGCGCGCCAGGCGAAGAACGGCGCCGACGCCGCGCAGAACGCCGCCGTCAGCGCGCAGGACAACCAGCAGACGCAGAACTCGGCCCTCGAAGCCAACAAGTCGAGCGTCGAGCAGCAGCTCTACACCGCGCAGGCCAAGGTCAACGGCCTGCAGGGGCAGCGCCAGCGCTACCAGGACTGGCTCGCGCAGAAGCAGCGCGAGGACGACGAGCGCGCCCGGCAGGCCGCGCTCGCGTCGTCCGGCGGTGGCGGCGGTGGCCGCCCGTCCGCCGGGTCCCGCCCGTCGGCCCCGGCCGGCGCGTCGATCGAGGCCGTGATCGCCCGGGCGCTGTCCAAGCTCGGCATGCCCTACGCCTGGGGCGGCGGCAACGCGAGCGGCCCGACCCGCGGCATCCGCGACGGCGGCGTCGCCGACCGCTACGGCGACTACAACAAGATCGGCTTCGACTGCTCCGGCCTGATGATCTACGCCTTCGCCGGGGTCCGGTCGCTGTCGCACTACAGCGGCTACCAGTACACGTCCGGCCGCCGGGTCCCGCTGTCGCAGATGCGCCGCGGCGACATGCTGTTCTACGGCGGCGCGGGCGGCATCCACCACGTCGCGCTCTACCTCGGCGGCGGGCAGATGGTCGAGGCCCCGCAGTCCGGGCTCCGCGTCCGGATCGCCCCGGTGCGCTACGGCGGGATCATGCCGTACGCGACGCGCCTGGTCGGCTGACTCAGGCGTCGCGCTTCAGCTTGCGCCAGCCGCCGGCCCGGTTGTTCGCGATGATCTGCCGGAACATCGCGGTGAGCGCGGGTGCGTTGATCGGCTCGCCGCGGCGGAAGGCGACCGTCCGCGCGGTCTTGTTGCCGTGCCCGGCGGTGATGATGCCGTCCGGGTCGGGCACGATGCCGCCGTCGTAGACGAAGACGTTGACGTGGTCCTTCGCCGCGAGCAGCGCGCAGATGTTGCCGTCCAGCACGACGTACGGCTGGCGGGTGCGCTTGATCGTCTCGGTCACCTCGGGATCCGCCGCGTGGACGAGCTCGCGGACCTCGCGGCAGATCGCCTGCTGCCACTCGGGCAGGGCGTCGATGTAGGCGTCGACGCGCGGTTCGACGGTGTAGGTCACGCGTCGAGTATCGCCGAAACTCGCTCGACGGCAGCAGCGTCGCGGCCCAGGATCGCCCGGTGGACGACGAACTGAACGCGCTGCGGCGCACCCGGATGCGCTGGAACACGCCGCTGTCCGAAGCGCACGCCGAGCTGCTGCACGACCGCATGGCGCTCACCGGGACGGTGACCGACCTCGGCTGCGGCTGGGGCGAGCTGCTGCTGCGGGCCGTCGCCCGGACGCCCGGCCTGCGCGGGGTCGGCGTCGACACCGACGTCACCGGCCTCGAACGTGGGCGGGTGGCGGCCGCGGGCCGCGACGTCGAGTTCGTCGAGGCGGATGCCGCGACCTGGGAAACCCCGGCCGAGCGGGTGTTCTGCGTCGGCGCTTCGCACGCCTTCGGCTCGTCCCGGGCCGCGCTGGAGCGCCTCGCGACGGTGGTCCCGCCCGGCGGACGGCTGCTCTACGGCGACGGCTTCTGGGCCGCGCCGCCGGCCCCGGCCGCGGTCGGGATCTTCGGCGAGGACGTCCTGACCTTGCCGGACCTGCTCGCCGCCGCCGGTGCCGCGGGCTGGCAGGTGCTCCACCTGAGCGTCGCGGACCAGCTCGAATGGGACGACTTCGAGTCGACGTCGCGGGCCGCGTGGCAGGAGTGGGTGCTGGCCCATCCGGCCGACCCGCGGGCGTCCGAGGTGCGCGCCTGGCTCGGCGAACGGCTGCGGCAGTACGTCGGGGACTACCGCGGTGTGCTGGGCTTCTCCTACCTCGTGCTGGGCCGCTAGGGTCCCGGGGTGCGGTACGCGGGGATCGTGGTGGCCGGCGGGTCGGCCCGCAGACTGTCCGGTGTGGACAAGCCGGCCCTGAACGTGGGCGGAAAACCGTTGCTGACCCGCGCCATCCACGCCCTCGAGGGCGCCGAACGGGTGATCGCGGTCGGCCCGCGACGGCCCGGTTTCGACGTCGTGTGGACCCGCGAGCCCGTGCCGGGCACCGGGCCGGTGGCCGCGGTCGCCGCCGGGCTCCTCTTCGTGCCCGAGGACGTCGAAGCGGTCGCCGTGCTCGCCGCCGATCTGCCCGGCGTCCGCCGGTCCACAGTGGACCGCCTGGTGGCCGCGGTCGGCGGCGCCGACAGTGCCGATGGTGCGGTCCTGGTCGACGCGGCGGGGGCCCGCCAGTGGCTGCTCGGCGTCTGGCGGGTGCCGGCGCTGCGGGCCGCGCTGCCCGAGCACCCGGAGAACGCGGCCCTGCGCCGGACGCTCGGCGCGCTGGACATCGTGGACGTCCCGGCCGAGCCGGGGGAGGCCGACGACATCGACACCCCCGAGGACCTGGACCGGTTGTCCTGAGCCGGTGCTTCACAGATGTCACACCGGGCACCGTGTTGGCTACCCTCACGGGCCTGCCCGTGCGTCCGCGTGCCGGACGGACGGACGACCGGGGGACGCAGTACGGTCGCACCGCGTGATCAACGTCGCGGGGGCGGCGCACGGACTCAACAAGGAGGCAGAGTGACCGAGCCCGGCTACGCCGAGGGCGGGAACGGGCAGCAGCCCGCCACGCCGGCGCGGGACGCCCAGTTGCTGGAGCGGACCGTGTTCGAGGTCAAGCGGATCATCGTCGGCCAGGACCGCCTGGTCGAGCGGATGCTGGTCGGCCTGCTGGCCAAGGGCCACCTGCTGCTCGAAGGCGTGCCCGGTGTCGCGAAGACGCTGGCCGTCGAGACGTTCGCGCGGGTCGTCGGGGGCTCGTTCTCGCGCGTGCAGTTCACCCCGGACCTGGTGCCGGCCGACATCCTCGGCACCCGGATCTACCGCCAGGGCGCCGAGCGGTTCGACGTCGAGCTCGGCCCGGTCGTGGCCAACTTCGTGCTCGCCGACGAGATCAACCGCGCGCCGGCGAAGGTGCAGTCGGCGATGCTCGAGGTGATGGCCGAGCGGCACGTGTCGATCGGCGGCCAGACGTTCCCGATGCCGGACCCGTTCCTCGTGCTCGCCACGCAGAACCCGATCGAGAACGAGGGCGTGTACCCGCTGCCGGAAGCGCAGCGTGACCGGTTCCTGTTCAAGATCCTCGTCGAGTACCCCTCCGCCGAGGAGGAGCGCGAGATCATCTACCGGATGGGCGTCACGCCGCCCACCCCGCACGAGGTGCTCAGCCCGGGCGAGCTCGTCCGCCTCCAGGGCGTCGCCGCGCAGGTCTTCGTGCACCACGCGCTGGTCGACTACGTCGTGCGGCTCGTGCTGACCACCCGCACGCCGAACGACCACGGCCTCGCCGACGTCGCCGGCTGGGTGTCCTACGGCGCCTCGCCGCGCGCCAGCCTCGGCATCATCGCCGCCTCGCGGGCGCTGGCCCTGGTCCGCGGCCGCGACTACGTGCTGCCGCAGGACGTCGTCGACGTCGTGCCGGACGTGCTGCGCCACCGGCTCGTGCTGTCCTACGACGCCCTCGCCGACGGCGTCCCCATCGACCACATCATCACCCGCGTGCTGCAGACCGTGCCGTTGCCGCAGGTCTCGGCCCGGCCGCAGGGCGGGGCCGGGCAGGGCGGCCCGGTCCCGGCGGGCGCGCCGGTCAGGTAACCCGGCGATGGCGAAGAACGAGAAGGGCGAGCGCCCTTCGTGGGCCCCGCCGGTCCTGCGCGGCGACCGGCTGGAGGCCGGGCTCCGCACGCTGGAGCTCGACGTCCGCCGCCGGCTCGACGGCCTGCTGCAGGGCAACCACCTCGGCCTGGTGCCGGGGCCGGGGTCGGAGCCCGGCGAGGCGCGGCCGTACCAGCCCGGCGACGACGTGCGCCGGATGGACTGGGCCGTCACCGCCCGCACCACCACCCCGCACATCCGCGAGACGGTGGCCGACCGCGAGCTGGAGACCTGGGTGGTCGCCGACCTGTCGGCGAGCCTCGACTTCGGCACGGCGCTGTGCGAGAAGCGGGACCTGGTGGTCTGCGCGGTCGCGGCGGTCGCGCACCTGACCGGGGGCGGCGGCAACCGGATCGGCGCGCTGCTGTCCAACGGCGCCGAGACCACCCGCGTCCCCGCGCGCGGCGGCCTCGCGCACGCCCGCGGCCTGGTCCGCAAGATCGCCGCGACGCCGCGCGCGCCCGAAGGCACCCGGGGTGACTTCGCCGACGCGTTGGAGGCGTTGCGCCGGCCGCCGCGCCGCCGGGGCCTGGCCGTGGTGATCTCCGACTTCCTGGGCGAGCCGACCTGGGAGCGGCCGCTGCGGGCGCTCGGCGGGCGCCACGAACTGATCGCGATCGAAGTCCTCGACCCGCGCGACATCGACCTGCCCGAGGTGGGCACCGTCGTGCTGGCCGACCCGGAGACAGGGAAACAGCGCGAAGTGCACGCTTCGGCCTTGCTGCGCAAGGAGTTCGGGGCCGCGGCCCACGCCCACCGGCAGACGGTGGCGGCCGGCCTGCGGCGCGCGGGTGCGGCGCACCTGACGCTGCGCACCGACGCCGACTGGATCGCCGACATGGTCCGGTTCGTCGTCGCCCGCAAGCGGCGCTGGTCCGGGGGTGTCGCGTGAGCTTGACGGGGTTCACCGCGCCCTGGTGGTTCCTGCTGCTGATCGCCGTGGCCGCGGTCGCCGTCGGGTACGTCCTGGCCCAGCGGGCGCGCCGGAAGCGGACCATGCGGTTCGCGAACCTGGAGCTGCTGGAGAAGGTCGCGCCGAAGAGCCAGGGCTGGGTCCGGCACGTGCCGGCGGTGCTGATCGTGCTGTCGCTGCTGCTGCTGACCGTGGCGCTGGCCGGGCCGACCGCCGAGCAGAAGGTGCCGCGCAACCGGGCGACCGTGATGCTGGTGATCGACGTGTCGCTGTCGATGGAGGCCACCGACGTCGCGCCGACGCGGCTGAAGGCGGCCCAGGACGCGGCGACGCAGTTCGCGCAGAACATGACCCCGGGGATCAACCTGGGGCTGATCTCCTTCGCGGGCACGGCGACGGTGCTGGTCAACCCGACCACCGACCGCAACGGCGTCATCAAGGCGATCGACAACCTGAAGCTGGCGCAGTCCACGGCCACCGGTGAGGGCATCTTCGCGGCCCTGCAGTCGGTGGAGAGCTTCTCCAGCGTCGTGGGTGGCGCCGACGGACCGCCGCCGGCGCGCATAGTGCTGATGTCCGACGGCAAGCAGACCGTCCCGGAGGACCTGTACGCGGCCCGCGGCGGCTACACCGCGGCGCAGGCGGCGAAGCAGGCCGGCGTGCCGATCTCGTCGATCTCCTTCGGCACCACGCACGGCTCGGTCGATATCGAGGGCAAAGCCCAGCCGGTGAGCGTCGACGACGAGTCGCTGCGCGAGATCGCGCGCCTGTCCGGCGGAGAGTTCTACAAGGCGGCCAGCGCGGAAGAGCTGAAGAAGGTCTACGGCGACCTCGGCGAGCAGATCGGCTACGAGATCAAGGACGCCGACGCGAGCAAGCCGTGGCTGGCCGTCGGGACGCTGATCCTGATGCTGGGCGCCGCGGCGAGCCTGTTCTACGGCCAGCGGCTCCCCTGAGCGGAGGCGGCACTTTCACGTGAAAGTGCCGCCTTTCAGGCGCGGCGGACGCCGTACAGGCTCCCCGCCAGGAGGGTGACGCCGGAGAGCGTGCCGCTGACGAACGGGACCCACGGCAGCGCCGCCGTCCCGAGCAGCGCCAGGCCCACGACGCCGAGCACCGTCAGGACCGCGCCGACGACGAGGATCGAGCGCGTCTTCCACGCCGAGGCCAGCGCCACGAAGTGCAGCCCGACGATCGTGGCGATCCACGCGACGTTGGCCTGCACCGGCGCGTCGAGCAGGCTGAGCACGAAGAACCCGGCGATCAGCAGCACCACTTCGCCGATGACGATCACCCGGTAGCTCGGCCCGAACATCGGCCGGTCCGCCAGCGTGGGGCGCTCGCCCGCGCGGAACCCGACGACCACCACGGCGGCCAGCGCGACGACGGCGAGGCCGCGCAGGACCCAGCCGGCCACGGCCGGCAGCGGGTCACCGGAGTTGACCAGGACGAACACGGCACCGAACGCGGCGCCGATGAGCGCCCCCAGGAATTGCTGTCGCACCGGGCGAACCTACCGGACGCCGGTCAGGCCTCCGGAACGGCGAACCCGTTCTGCCGCCAGGCCTCGTAGATCGCGATCGCCGCGGTGTTGGCGAGGTTGAGCGAGCGGCTGGTCGGCAGCATCGGCAGCCGCACCCGGTCGGTCACCTCGGGCGCCTGCTGGACGTCGGCGGGCAGCCCGACCGACTCCGGCCCGAACAGCAGGACGTCGCCGGGGGTGTAGGCGACGTCGGTGTGCAGCCGGGTGGCGGACGCGCTGAACGCGTAGACGTTCGCCGGCAGCAGCGCCTGCCACGCCGCGTCGAGGTCCGCGTGCACCCGGACCCGCGCGAGGTCGTGGTAGTCGAGCCCGGCGCGGCGCAGCTGCTTGTCCTCCAGGGTGAACCCGAGCGGCTCGACCAGGTGCAGCTCGCAGCCGGTGTTGGCTGCGAGGCGGATCGCGTTGCCGGTGTTGGGCGGGATTTCGGGGTGGTAGAACAGAACGCGGAACACCGGCTCAGCCCTCGGCCAGGAACGCGGCGTACTGCTTGCGGACGGCGTCCGGCGGCGCGGCCGGGCGGATCGTCGCCGGGTCGACGAACACGTACCGCAGGGTCGCCTCGCTGATCAGCGCGCCGCCGCGGCGGATCTCGAAGTCGTGGACCATCGACGTCGTCCCGAGGCGGACGATGAACTGCGACACGACCAGTTCCTCGTCGTAGCGGGCCGGTGCGCGGAACTTCAGGTTCGCCTCCGCGACCACGACGTCCGTGCGGTGCGCGAGGAACTCGTCGTGGGAGCCGAAGAGGGCCTTCTCCGCCTCGAACGCGCACATGTCCACATAGGCCATGTAGTGGGCGTTGAACACGATGCCCTGGCCGTCGCATTCGTGGTAGCGCACGCGCAGCGGCATTTCGACGATCGGCCGGCGGGGTTCGGTCACCGCGCCAATCTAGCGAGCGGGTTCAGCCGTGCAGCACGCGGTACGCCGTGGCCGCGCCGGGCTGCAGCGGCACCGGCTGGGTGCCGATCAGCGTCCGGACGTCCAGGAACTGCGTGCCGACGGCTTCCGCGGGCACCAGGTCCGTGGCCCGTTCGACCAGGAGCCGGACCACTGCCGCGGCGACGTCGTCGGGGAGGGCGGGGGAGCAGACCAGCAGGTTCGCGACGCCGATCGTGCCGAGCGCGCCGACGCCGCGGTAGGCGCCTTCGGGGACCTGGACCTGGTCGTACACCGGCCCGTAGGTCGTGCGCAGCGCGGGGACCAGCGCGTCGAGGGGCAGCAGCGCGATCGGCGTCGAGCGGGTGAGGTCTGCGAGCTTCGGCGTCGGCACGCCGCCGGACCACAGCATCGCGTCGATCCGCCGGTCGGCCAGCGCGTGGACGGCGTCGTCGAACAGCAGGTGCCGGGCGTCGACGACGACTCCGGCCCGGGCGAACAGCCGCTCGCCCAGCTGCGCCGCGCCGGAGCCGCCCGCGCCCAGCGACACCGGGCGGCCGGCCAGGTCGGCGAGCCGGTGCGCGGGCCCGTCCGCGCGCACCACGAGCTGCAGGTAGTTCTCGTAGACGCGGCCGAGCGCGAGCAGCGGCACCTTCGCGGTGAACGGCGCGCCGCCGCCGAGCGCCGTCTGCGCGACGTCGGCCAGCACCAGCCCGAGATCGGCCCGGCCGCCGCGCACGAGGTCGACGTTGGCGACGCTCGCCTCGGTCGGCACGGCGGTGGCGTGCAGCCGCGGTTCGGCGCGGCTCAGTTCCGCCGCCAGCAGCTCGGCGAAGGCGAGGTAGAAACCGCCGCGCTCGCCGGCGGCGATGGTGAGCGCCCGCTCGGGACCGGCGTAACCGGACGACGAACACCCGGCCAGGGCGAGGCCGAGGCCGCCGAGCAGGGCGGTGCGCCGGGTGATCGTCATGGCCCCTCCTGCGCGAGCGGCAGCGTGACGCGGGCTTCGAGGCCGTGCGGTTCGGCCTGGCGCAGTTCGAGGACGCCGCCGCGGGTGCGCACCTGCTGGTGCGCGATGGCGAGACCGAGCCCGGTTCCGCGCGGGGCGCCTTCGCCGCCGGCGCGCCAGAACCGTTCCGTCGCCCGGGCCCGGTCCTCAGTGGACAGTCCGGGGCCGTCGTCGCGGACCACCAGCGTCGCCGTTTCGGCGCCGGCCTCCCAGTCCGTGGTGATCTTCGCGCCGCGGCCCGCGTAGTGGACGGCGTTGTCCAGCAACACATCCAGGATCTGCGCGAGCTCGCCCTCCGGGCAGCGGACGGTCACCGGCTCGTCGTGCCCCGGCGGCGGGACGAGCGCCGCCCCGGCGTCGTCGGCGGCCGGGCGCCAGGCGTCGACGCGCTCGGCGAGCACGGACGCGAGGTCGCACGGCTCGTCCGCGGCCCCGGCCGCCACGCGGGTCGCGGTGCTTTCGGCGAGAGCGAGCGCGAGCAGGCCGTCCAGCAGCTTCTCGAGGCGTTCGACCTCGGCCACGGTCGCCCGGTAGGTGGCGCCTTCCGCTTGGCCCGCCAGGGAATCGACGCGCAGGCGCAGCGCGGCCATCGGGTTGCGCAGCTGGTGCGACGCGTCGGCGACCAGTCGGTGCTGCTGGTCGGCGGCCTCCAGCACGGCCTCGGACATCCGGTTGACCTCACCGGCCAGCGACCGCAGCTCCCGCGGCCCGGCGCGTTCCGGGACGTGCGCGCGGTGCCCGGCGGCGACGGCCAGCACGCCGGTCTCCAGCTCGTGCAGCGGCCGCACCATCCACCGGGCCAGGAGCACGGCGAGCAGCACGAACACGACGGCGACCAGCAACGCGCCGGCGGCGATGGTGCCCCAGCGGGCGGCGACGTCCGCGGCGGCCGCCGTCACCGACGCCCGCAGCACGACGACGCCGGCCACCCGGGTCCCGGTACCGACCGGCCGCGCGAAGTACGCCGGTTCGGTCGAGAGCGGCCCGAGCCGGTCGACGCGCGGGCCGGGCTCGTTGCGCATGGTCGCCTCGACCAGCGCGTGCACGGCGGGGTCGGTCGCGGTCAGCCCGCCCGCCTGCACCAGCGGCAGGCGCCGCGCGTCGACGATGACCACGCCTTCGCCGTACAGGTCCGCGTAGCGCGTCGCGTCGGCGGCCAGCGCGGCCGGATCGCGGGTGTCGACGGCCTGCTGGGCCAGCACGACGAAGCGGTCGACGTCGGCGGTGCGGGAGATGACCAGCTCCTGGGTGCGCTGCTCGGCCGTGGAGAGCAGCAGCGGCACGGCGAACGCGGCCACCACCGCCAGCGCCAAGGCGACCAGGACCACCAGCAGGCGCGTGCGCACGGCTCAGTCCCGGCCGAGCCGGTAGCCGAAGCCGCGGATCGTGGTGAGCAGGCCCGGCCGGTCGAGCTTCGCGCGCAGCCCGGTGAGGTGGACGTCGAGCGAGCGCGAGACGGCGAGGTAGGCGTCGCCCCAGACCTCGTCCATCAGCTGCTGGCGGCTGACCGCGGTGCCGAGGCGGGTGGCGAGGACCGCCAGGATCTCGAACTCCTTGGTGGTCAGCGCGACGTCAGTGCCGGCCACCCGCACCCGGCGGGCGGCCAGGTCGATCTCGACGTCCTCGACGTGCACGACGTCGCCGGCCGGGGCGTCCCGGGCGACCGCGCGCCGCACGACGGCGTCCATCCGGGCCAGCAGTTCCGCGAGCCGCACGGGTTTCGTGAGGTAGTCGTCCGCGCCGAGGCGCAGGCCGCGCACGACCGAGCGTTCGTCACCGCGGGCCGTCAGGACGATGACCGGCACCGGCGAGACCGCGCGGATCTTGCGCAGCACGTCGAGGCCGTCGATGTCGGGCAGGCCCAGGTCGAGCAGGACGAGGTCGGCGTCGCGGTGGCGGTGCAGGGCGTCGGCGCCGCGGCCGACGCTGGTGACCGGATGGCCGCGCGCGTGCAGCGACTCGGCGAGCGCGCCGGCGACCCCGGCGTCGTCTTCGACGAGGAGCACGCGCACGGCCATCCCTTTCTCAGCGTTCGCCCGCGGCCACCGGATCGGGTCGTTCCTCCAGCTCCGAGCTCTTCGAGGTCTCCCGCATTGTGCCGTAGACGACGAGGGAAACCAGGACGCAGCCCGCGACGTAGAAGAAGAACACCGACTCGTGCCCGGCGCTCTTCAGCGCCTGCGCGATCAGCTCGGCGGTGCCGCCGAAGATCGCGACGGTCAGCGCGTACGGCAGGCCGACGCCGATGGCGCGGATCTTCGTCGGGAACAGCTCGGCCTTCACGATCGCGTTGATCGAGGTGTACCCGGCGACGACCACCAGCCCCGCCAGCACGAGGAAGAACGCGCCGACCGGGTTCCGCGTCGAGCCCATGATCGTCATGATCGGGACGGTGAGCAGCGTGCCCGCGATGCCGAAGAACAGCAGCAGCGGACGGCGGCCGATCCGGTCGGAGAGCTTGCCCGCGACCGGCTGCAGGATCGCCGCCAGCAGGATCGCCGAGAACAGGATGATCGTGACCGTGCGGCGCGGGATGTGGGCGGTGTTCTCGAGGAACTTCTGGCTGTAGGTGGCGAAGGTGTAGAACGCCACGGTGCCGCCCAGGGTGAGGCCGACGACGAGCGCGATCTCCTTGGGGTACTTGGCGAGCGCGCGCAACGTGCCGCGTTCCCCGGAGGCCTGGCCGGCCTCCTTGGTGAAGCTCTCGGACTCGTCCATGCCGCGGCGCAGCCACATCACGCTGAGCGCGGCGACGGTGCCGACGCCGAACGCGATCCGCCAGCCCCACGCCGTCAGCTGCTGCTCGGTCAGCAGCGCCTGCAGGATCAGCTGCAGCCCGAGCGCCAGCAGCTGGCCGCCGTAGAGCGTCACGTACTGGAAGCTGGAGTAGAAGCCGCGCTTGCCGGGAGTGGCCACTTCGGACAGGTAGGTCGCCGAGGTGGAGTACTCGCCGCCGACCGAGAGTCCCTGGATCAGCCGCGCGACGAGCAGCAGGATCGGCGCGGCGATCCCGATCGTCTGGTAGCCGGGGGTGACGGCGATCAGCAGCGACCCGCCCGCCATGAGCGTCACCGACAGCACCAGCGCGCGGCGCCGGCCGAACCGGTCGGCGAACCGCCCGAGCATCCAGCCGCCGAGCGGCCGCATGAGGAACCCGACGGCGAACACCGCGGCGGTCCCGAGGAACGCCGCCGTCGTGTCGCTGGTGGGGAAGAAGGACTTGGCGAAGTAGGTGGTGAACGCCGCGTAGGCGTACCAGTCGTACCACTCGACCAGATTGCCGATCGAGCCGCGCAGCACGTTGCCGATCACGCGCTTCTCGCTCACGCCCGCGGCGCCGGTGCCGTTGATCCGGGTAGTCATCGTCGACCTCCTGTGTTGCGACTCACGGTGACCAACCGCGAGACGACCAGCAAGGCCGGAGGAGGGTTCCTTACACCCGCTTAGGACACATCCGCGCATCGCCCGGGCCGGGCTACCGGCCCAGGACGGGCACCATCCGCGACAACAGGTAGGTGCACGCCCAGCGCGCCTCGGTGCCCTTCGGGTCGATCGCACCCTTGGCCAGCTTCGGCGCGAGCTTCCGCGGCTCGGGGATCGTCGTCGGGTCGTCGGCGCCCTGGAGCGCGACCGTCCAGTCGAGCTGGGTCAGCCGCGAGATCTCGCTCGCGACGATCAAGCGTCGCACCTTCGGATCGTTCTCCAGCACGTGCACGACCAGGTCGGCGTTCTCCTGGCCCGGCAGCTTCGCGATCACGCTCACCGAGTTGGTCCGCAGCGTCGCGGTATCACCCTCGACGGCCCATCTCCGGAACCAGTCGGCGGCTTTCCCGGAGACGACGCTGCCCAAGCTGACGTCGGTCCGGTGCGCCGTCGGCGTGTTCCGCAGGGGACCGGGGTCGCCACGTTCGACCCCGGCGAGCAGCGCCGCCCGGCTTGCCTTGTCGACGATCAGCAGGTTCGAGTGCGTGATGTCCTTGCGCCACATGTCGACCCCCAGGACGTGCTCGTACGCCTCGATCAGGTCGACCGAAGCCGTGCGCCGGCCGGTCTCGACCATGCCGAGCAGCGACTTCATCTCACTCGCTGTGCTGGCGGTGTTACAGACATGCCGCACCGCCAGGGAGAAGTCGTGTCCGCAGTGATTCACATCGATCCTGATGCGATCCATCCCGTGATCGACGGGCTGTGGCACCGGACGTGGGTGCGCGGCATCCCGGTGCCTGGCGAGCCTTTGTCGATGATGTGCGGTGCCGAGGGCGTGGTGACGTTCGCGGTGCTGTCGGAACGCCGGGCACGCGGCGCCCCACACCAGTGCCCACGCTGCGAGGTCGTCTACCGGCACGAGCGCGGCATCGCGCCGAGCCCGGTCGCGCGGCGGTGCTGAAGGCTCGCGCTGTGGTCTGCGTCGCACTGTCGCGGAAAGTGTAAGCAACAACGCACCGGCGGCCGCGACGTCACGCTCCGTCGACCTACCGGCCGGTACCCGCCCGCCGCACTCACGTTCCGCTGGCCGGAGCGCGCGCCTGTCGTGTGGTGTTGCCGACACCCGGCTCCGATGACGGCGGTTACCTGCAGGTATGGCGGGCGTGGCTGCGCGCCCGGAGCGGCCTGCCGATAGCCTCTTGCCGTCACTCACGCACGGTCGAAAGAGGGAGAACGCTGTGGGACGGTCGGTCTTGGTCACCGGGGGCAACCGGGGCATCGGTCTGGCGATCGCCCGGGATCTCGCCGAACAGGGCCACCAGGTCGCCGTCACGCACCGCGGGTCCGGGGCTCCCGAAGGGCTCTTCGGGGTGCAGGCGGACGTCACCGACACCGAGCAGATCGACGCGGCGTTCAAGCTCGTCGAGGAACACCAGGGCCCGGTCGAGGTGCTCGTGTCGAACGCCGGCCTGACGGACGACACCCTGCTCATGCGGATGAGCGACGACCAGTTCGAGCGGGTCATCAATGCGAACCTGACCGGCGCCTACCGGGTCGCCAAGCGCGCCTCGCGCGGCATGCTTCGCGGCAAGTGGGGCCGGTTCGTCTTCATCTCCTCGGTGGTCGGCCTCTCCGGTTCCGCGGGCCAGGCGAACTACGCGGCGAGCAAGGCGGGCCTGGTCGGCTTCGCGCGCTCGCTGGCCCGTGAGCTCGGCTCCCGCAACATCACCTCGAACGTCATCGCGCCCGGGTTCGTGCGCACCGACATGACCGACGACCTGCCCGAGGACCGCAAGAAGCAGATCCTCGCGCAGGTGCCCTCCGGCCGGTACGCCGAGCCGTCGGAGATCGCCGCCGCCGTGCGGTACCTGGCCTCGGACGACGCCGGTTACGTCAACGGCGCGGTGCTGCCCGTCGACGGCGGCCTCGGCCTCGGCCACTGACCTCGCTTCACACCCGAACAAGACTTGGAGGACCTGTGCCCGGACTGCTCGAAGGCAAGCGCCTGCTGATCACCGGCATCATCACCGACGCCTCGCTCGCCTTCCACGCGGCCAAGATCGCGCAGCAGGAGGGTGCGAGGGTGGTCCTGACCGGCTTCGGCCGCATGTCGCTGGTCAAGACCATCGCGAAGCGGCTGCCCGAGCCGGCCCCGGTGATCGAGCTCGACGTCACCAACCAGGAGCACCTGGCCGGTCTCGCGGACAACGTCCGGGAGCACGTCGACGGCCTCGACGGCGTGCTGCACTCCATCGGCTTCGCCCCGCAGAGCTGCCTCGGCGCGCCGTTCATGGACGCTCCCGCGGAAGACGTCAAGGTCGCCGTGGACGTCTCGGCGTACTCGTTCATGTCGCTGTCGAAGGCGTGCCTGCCGCTGCTGGGCCGCGGTTCGTCGATCGTCGGCATGGACTTCGACGCCCGGGTCGCGTGGCCGGTCTACAACTGGATGGGCGTCGCGAAGGCCGCGCTGGAGTCGGTCAACCGCTACCTGGCCAAGGAACTGGGCCCGCAGGGCATCCGCGTCAACCTGGTCAGCGCCGGCCCGATGAAGACGATGGCCGCGAAGTCGATCCCGGGCTTCTCGGACCTCGAAGACGGCTGGGGCGACCGCGCGCCGCTCGGCTGGGACAGCTCGGACCCGGACCCGACGGCGAAGAGCGTCTGCGCGCTGCTGTCGGACTGGCTGCCGGCCACGACCGGCTCGATGATCATGGTCGACGGCGGAGTTCACGCCCTCGGTATCTGATCGTTGTCCGTGAAGGCCTCCTTACCGGCTCTTATGGCCGGGAAGGAGGCCTTCACGGCTTTTCAGGCCGCGACCGGGACCGGGCGGCGGTCGTCGGCGCGCTGGACGGCGGCCGCGATCGTGAGGGCGACGACCGTCGCCGCGCCGAGGGCGATGCCCGTCCACGCGACGCTCGGGAAGCCCAGCCCGGCGCCGATCGCGACGCCGCCCAGCCACGGCCCGGCGGTGTTGCCGACGTTGAACGCCGCCGTCGTGCTGGCGCCCACGAGTGTCGGGGCGTTCCCGGCCACGGCGTAGGTGCGCACGTTCAGCGCCGGGTTGGCACCGAACCCGGCGGCGCCGAAGACGAGCACGGCCGCGACGGCGACCGCCGCGTCGGTCGTCAGGGCCAGCACGAGCAGGGCCGCCAGCGCGAGCGCGACGCAGCTGTAGAGCGTGGCGAACGGGTGCCGGTCGGCCAGCCGCCCGCCGGCCGTGATGCCGATGAGCGCGCCGACGCCGAACAGCGCGAGGACGCCCGGGACCCAGGATTCCGGCAGGCCGTCCGTCTCGGTCAGCAGGGGCGCGAGGTAGCTGAACGCGGCGAAGATCATGGCCTGGCACAAGGCGATCACGCCGAGCGCGAGCCAGACCCGGCCGCGCCGGTAGAGCCGCAGCTCGGACCGGACGCTCATCCCGCCGCCGGTCGTTTCGGGCACCAGCGCGGCGACGCCGGCCGCCGCCAGCAGCGTCACCGCCGCGACCGCCCAGAACGCCGTCCGCCAGCCCGCGTGCTGCCCGATGACCGTGCCCGCGGGCACCCCGGCGACGTTCGCCACGGTCAGCCCGCCGACCAGCACCGCCATCGCGCGGCCGCGCCGCTCGACCGGCACCAGCGCGATCGTCGTGGCCACGCCGACGGCCCAGAAGCCCGCGCAGGCGAGCGCGGCGACGACCCGCGTCGCGAACAGCAGCGCGTACCCGGTGGCGAGCGCGCCCACGACGTGCGCCCCGAGGAAGACCGCGAGCAGCACCAGCAGGGTCCGGCGGCGGGGGAGCCGCAGCGTGGTGATCGCCAGCAGGGGCGCGCCGATCACCATGCCGATGGCGAACGCGGAGATCAGCAGGCCGGCGTCGGGGATGCTCACGCCGAGGTCGGTGGCCATGCCGGGGAGCAGGCCGGTGATCATGAACTCGGACGTGCCCAGCGCGAACACGCTGAGCCCGAGGACGAAGACGGCCAGGGGCACGGGTCCTCCTTGGTTGTGTATTGGTCAGTACAAAACGTGGGCATGCTGTTGTCGAAAGAGGTCCGGGGCTCAGGCGACGAGCGCGGACAGGGCGAGATCGGCGACGGCGTACATCGCCTCGCGGCTGGTGCCGCGCCGGGACATCACCTTCAGGCCGGTGACGGTGTTGAGGACGAACTGCGCGACGTCGGCCGGATCCCGGCCGGGGAGCAGGCTGCCGTCGAGCACGCCTTCCCGGGCGCACTGGCCGAGCATCGCCAGGTTCCGCTCGGTGTCGCTGCGCAGGGCGGCGCCGATGCCGTCGTCCGGCATCCCGAGCTCGGCGAGGGTGTTCACGACCAGGCAGCCGCGGCGGTCGCGCTCGAGTTCGGCGTCGATGGTCGTGGTGAAGAGCGCGGTGAGCCGTTCGGCGGCCGTGCCCGGGCCCTCGAGGAGTGCTTGCCGGGCCGTGAGCTGGCTGTCGGTGTAGTGCGTCAGCGACCGCTCGAACAGGGCTTTCTTGCTGGTGAAGGTGTTGTAGACGCTGCTGCGGCCCAGCCCGGTGGCGTCGCACAGGTCCTGCGTCGACGTCGCCTCGTAGCCGTGCTCCCAGAACGCGTGCATCGCGCTGTCGACGGCGGCGGACTCGTCGAACTCCCGTGGCCTGGCCATGGGATCACCGTACCAGGGTTTTGGACTGGTCGATTCATAACCAGCCCGCGTCAGCGTGCGGGGCGCCACAGCGGCAAGATGACCGAGGTGGGATACGACGCGTTGCTGTGGCTTTCGTTCGGCGGTCCGGAAGGGCCTGACGACGTCATGCCGTTCCTCGAGAACGTCACCCGGGGCCGGGGGGTGCCGCGTGAGCGGCTCCTGGAGGTCGCCGAGCACTACCAGCACTTCGGCGGGGTCTCGCCGATCAACAAGCTGAACCGCGACGCCATCGCCGCGGTCGAGAAGCAGCTCGCGGCCGCCGGTGTCGACCTGCCGGTGCACTTCGGCAACCGCAACTGGCACCCGATGGTCGAAGCGACCCTGAGCGAGCTGACGGCGGCCGGCGCGCAGCGGATCCTGGTCTTCCCCACGAGCGCGTACGGCGGCTACTCGGCCTGCCGCCAGTACGACGAGGACATCGAACGCGCTCGCGCCGCGGTCGGCGAAAATGCCCCCGAAATGGTGAAACTGCGCCAGTTCTTCGACCACCCGCTGTTCGTCTCGGCGATCGCCGACGGCGTCCGCGCCGCCCACGCGTCGCTGGGGAACGTGCCGGGCACCCGCACCGTCTTCACCGCGCACTCGGTGCCGGACAGCGCGGACAAGGCGTCCGGCCCGCCGGCCGAGGGCGGCCGTCGTTACTCGCGCCAGATCGCCGAAGCCGCTCGGCTCGTCGCGGCCGAAGCCGGCGTCGAGACCTACGACGTCGTCTGGCAGTCGCGGTCCGGGCCGCCGCAGGTGCCGTGGCTGGAGCCGGACATCGTCGACCACATCGACGCGCTGCACGCTTCGGGAGTGCCCGGAGTGGTCGTCTCGCCGCTCGGGTTCGTCTCGGACCACCTCGAGGTGATCTGGGACCTGGACAACGAAGCGGCCGAACGCGCGGCGGAGCACGGCATGGCGTTCGCCCGCGCGGCGACGGCGGGCAGCGACCCGCGGTTCGCCGAGCTGGTGGTGGAGCTGATCCGCGAGCACACGCACGACGTGGCGCCGCGCAAGCTGTCGCCGTTCCCGGCGGGCGGCTGCACGGTCAACGGCGCGCCGTGCGCGATCGGCTGCTGCGAGCCCGCGAAGCGCCCCGGCCGTTAGGTTTTGCGCCCCACCAGGTGGAAGACGCGGCTGAGCCGGCGGTAAGGGTCCCGCCGGCCGGCTTCCAGTTCGACCGCGGCCACGCGTTCGGTGTCGGCCGGATCCAGGTCGGCGCCGCTGAGGTCGAGCCAGTCGACGAACAGCCAGACTCCGTACCACTGCACGGGTTCCACGCCGCGGCGGCGCAGTGACTCGCTGAGTTCGTCGACGGTGTCGGCGCGGGTCGGCAGGCCCAGCACGCCGATCTCGGCGCGGGTGTCGAACGCCGCCAGCGCGTCCTCCCACCGCCGCTCCATGGCCGGGCGCACCGCGGCGGCGTCGGCGTTGCCCGCCATGATCGAGACGAGCCCACCGGGAGCGGCGCACCGGCACAGCTGGTCGAGCACGGGTTCCGGGTCCGCCAGGTAGCCGAGCACGCCGTGGCACAACACGGCGTCGAACTGCCTGCCGCCGACCGCCTCGACGGCGTCCGCGCCGTCGGCCTCCACGAACGTCACGTCCTCCGGCAGCCGCTGCCGGGCCTTGTCCAGCATCGCGGGTGACGGGTCGAGCAGCGTGACGTCGTAACCGGCGCGGGCCAGCGGGAGCGACTGGTGTCCCGCGCCGCCGCCGACGTCGAGTACCCGGGCCGGCGGGGCCGGGAGGTGCTCCAGCAGCTGCCGGTGGATGACGTAGGTGCGCACGCGCCCCTTCACAGTGGGGTAAGCGCCGTCGGCGAACTGGTCGGCCAGCGCGGCCCAGGTGTCCTCGACCATGGCTGCCACGGTATCAGTTAGTAGTTAGTAACTGGTAACTTAGGCGCCGTGGCCACACGCATGAGCGGAACGGAACGACGGACCCAGGTACTGGGGATCGCGGCGGGGGAGTTCGCGAACCACGGGCTCCACGGCGCCTCGGTCGACGCGATAGCGCACGAAGCGGGCATCACACAGGCCTACGTGTTCCGGATGTTCGGGACCAAGAAGGCGCTGTTCCTGGAGCTGGTCGGCGCGGCCTTCGACCGGTTCAGCGACGGCATGGCCGCCGCGGCCGAGGGCACCGAGGGCTTGGCCGCGCTGACGCGGATGGGCGCGCGCTACTACGAGTCCCTTACCGACCGGACAACGCTCTTGCTGCAGCTTCAGGGCTTCGCCGCGTGCGGCGACAGCGAAGTCCGCGATCTGGTCCGGACGCGGTTCGCCCGCATGTGGGACACCGTCGCCGATCCGACGGGCCTCGACCCGGTGACGGTGAAGTCGTTCCTGGCCTTCGGCATGCTGCTCAACACCGCGGCCGCCCTCGACGTCGAGGAGCTGGCCGAGCCGTGGGCCGAAGGCGTGCGCACCCGTATCCGGCCGGGTCTGTTCGAGCACATCACGGCCGACACGAACCGCTGAGACGTCAGCCTTCGCGTGCGGTCTGCTCCGCGAAGACCCGCACGGCCTCGTTGACGGCGGCGCAGCGAGCGATCCGCACGGCGTCCGACAGCGGCCGCAGGGCCTGGGCCCGCAGGTTCGACGCCGACGCCGACAGGGCGCCGCCCGGGTCGTCCGTCTGGGCGATCACCAGGATCGCCGCGATCTCCTCGGCGCGTTGCAGCACCCGCAGCGCGCGGCCGGGTGTGCCCGCCGGCCAGTCGACGTCCGGGCGGGAACGCAGGTGGGCCGACAGTTCCGCGCGCACTCCCGGCCGGTCGCTGGCGACGTTCAACGTCTGGAGCGCGCCGGCGCTCGCGCGGATCGCGTCGGTCAGGCCGTGCTCGGCCTCGCCCAGCGCGACGTACTCCGGCGGGGCGGCCAGGGGGACGAGCGAGAACACCGTCCAGCGCATCAGGCCCTCGGCGACCGGCTCCGGCACGATCCCGTAGCCGAGTTCGGGCAGCACCACCGCGTCACCGGCGCGCAACGCCGCCTCGGTGAACGGGCCGCCGCCCCCGAGGCCCCGGACATCACCCGGGACGGGGAGGACCAGCCGCATGCTTTTCGCTCCCTGCGAACGCAGGGCCATCAGCAACTGGACCGGGGTGGCCGCGCGGTTGAAGGCCAGCGGGAGCTCGAACGCCTCCGCGGCGGCCGCGTCGGCGGCGACGACGTCGTGCGCCTCACCCCACGCGAGCAGGGCGTCGAGCACATCGTCGGACGCGGCGGCTCCGTTCAGCCACGCGCTGGACCAGACGGCGAAGGTCGCACTGGGTCGGCACACGACGCCCTATTTTACCGGGCCGCTCCGCAACCCGGCAGTGCGCCCACGCTGGAGTCGCTCCACATCGACGGGCCGCCGATCCGGCAGTAGCGTCGAACGGGTGAACGTAGTTCCAGACGATCTTCCCCGCACCGCCGGGGCCCTGCGCGCGGCCGGGTACGAGCCGCGGCCCATCGCGCAAGAGATCCACGACAACCTGCTGACCGCCCTCCGCACGGGGGTCGACGCCTGGCCGGGCATCGTCGGGTTCTCCCGCACGGTGCTGCCGCAGCTCGAACGCGCGCTGCTGGCCGGCCACGACGTCGTCCTGCTCGGCGAGCGCGGCCAGGGCAAGACCCGCCTGCTCCGCACCCTCTCCGGGCTCCTCGACGAGTGGACGCCCGTCATCGAGGGCTCCGAGCTGGGCGAGCACCCGCTGCAGCCGATCACGCCCGCGTCGCTGCGGCGCGCGGCCGAGCTCGGCGACGACCTGCCCGTGGCCTGGCGCCACCGCTCCGAGCGCTACACCGAGAAGCTGGCCACGCCGGACACCTCGGTCGGCGACCTGATCGGCGACGTCGACCCGGTGAAGGTCGCCGAAGGCCGCAGCCTGGGCGACCCCGAGACCATCCACTTCGGCCTGGTCCCGCGCGCCCACCGCGGCATCGTCGCCATCAACGAGCTGCCCGACCTCGCCGAGCGCATCCAGGTCGCGCTGCTCAACGTGATGGAGGAGCGCGACATCCAGGTCCGCGGCTACACGCTGCGGCTGCCCCTGGACGTCCTGCTCGTCGCCACCGCGAACCCCGAGGACTACACCAACCGCGGCCGGATCATCACCCCGCTGAAGGACCGCTTCGGCGCCGAGATCCGCACGCACTACCCGCTGGACGTCGAGTCCGAGGTCGCCGTCGTCCGGCAGGAGGCCCACCTCGTCGCGGAAGTGGGCGAGCCGCTGCTGGAGGTCATCGCCCGCTTCGTCCGGAACCTCCGCGAGTCGCCGGTCATCGACCAGCGCTCCGGTGTTTCCGCGCGGTTCGCCGTCGCGGCGGCCGAGACCGTCGCGGCCGCGGCCCTGCGCCGCTCGGCGCTGACCGGTGAGGAACCCGCCGTGGCCCGGCCGGTCGACCTCGACGCGGTGCCGTCGGTGCTGCGCGGCAAGATCGAGTTCGAGCCGGGCGAGGAGGGCCGCGAGGTCGAGCACCTCGTGCACCTGCTGCGCCGGGCGATCGCCGAGACCGCCCGCGAGCGCTTCGCCGGCCTCGACCTGCGCCCGCTGGCCGACGCGGTCGCCGACGGCCACCTCGTCGCCACCGGCGAGCGCGTACCGGGCGAGGACGTCCTCAAGGCGCTGCCGGAACTGCCGGTGCTGCACGAGGTCGCCGCGCGCGCCGGGGTCTCGCCCGACGAACCCGCCGGCCGGATCGCGGCCGCCGTCGAACTCGCCCTCGAATCGCTGTTCCTGGCCCGGCGGCTCGCCAAGGACTCCGACGACACGACCACCGTCTACGGCCGATGACCGCGGTCCCGCTCCCCGACGGCTACTCCTACGGCCCGTTCCACGACGGGCCGGACCCGCTCGCGCCGCCGGCCGACCTGCACGACGCGCTCGACGAGATCGGCCGCGACGTGATGGCCGGCTCGTCGCCGCGCGCCGCGCTGGAGGAGCTGCTGCGCCGGGGCACCGACCGCACCTCGGGGCTCGACGAGCTGACCCGGCGCCTGTGGCAGCGCCGCTCGCAGATCCAGCGGCGCAACAACCTCGACGGCACCCTGCAGGAGGTCCAGCGCCTCCTGCAGGACGCCCTCGAGGCCGAACGCCGCGAGCTGTTCCCCGACCCGGACGACGACGCCCGCTTCCGCGAGGCCCAGCTGGACGCCCTGCCGCCCGGCACGGCCGCGGCCGTCAACGAGCTGTCCGAGTACGACTGGCGCTCCGAACAGGGCCGGGAGAACTACCAGAAGATCCGGGACCTGCTCGGCCAGGAGCTGATGGAGTCCCGGTTCCAGGGCATGAAGCAGGCGCTGCAGAACGCCGGGCCCGAGGACGTCGAGCGGATCAACGAGATGCTCTCGGATCTCAACGATCTCCTCTCGGCGCATGCCCAGGGCGCCGAGGACATCCAAGAGCGCTTCGACGACTTCATGGGCAAGCACGGCGAGTACTTCCCGGAGAACCCGCAGAACGTCGAGGAGCTGATCGACGCCCTCGCGGCCCGGTCCGCCGCGGCCCAGCGGATGCTCAACTCGATGTCCGCCGAGCAACGCGCGGAGCTGGCCGAACTGACCCAGCAGGCCTTCGGCGACCCGCGTCTCGCGCAGCAACTGTCCAACTTGGACGCCCAGCTGCGCGCGGCCCGGCCGGGCGAGGACTGGACGTCGTCGGAACGCTTCCGCGGCAAGAACCCGCTCGGCATGGGTGAAGGCGCCCAGGCGATGGCCGACCTCGCCGAGCTGGACGCGCTGGCCGAGCAGCTGGGCCAGTCCTACCCCGGCGCGAGCCTGGACGACATCGACCTGGAAGCGCTCGAGAGCCAGCTCGGCAAGGACGCCGGCGTCGACGCGCGGCGACTGTCCGAACTGGAGCGTGAGCTGCGCCGCCAGGGCCTGTTCGAACGCGCCGCCGACGGGTCGCTCCGGTTGTCGCCCAAGGCGTTGCGGCGCCTGGGCGAGACGGCGCTGTCGGACATCGTGAACGCGCTGCGCGGCAAGTCCGGCGACCGCGAGACCGAGTCGGCGGGCGCCGCGGGCGAGCCGACCGGCGCGTCACGGCCGTGGCGGTTCGGGGACATGCAGCCCTGGGACGTGCCGCGGACGATCCGCAACGCCGTGCTGCGCTCGGTGTCGGTGGGGGAGTCCGCGGTCCGGCTGGACGTCGAGGACGTCGAAGTGGTCGAGACCGAGCACCGGTCCCGGGCCGCGGTGGCGCTGCTGGTCGACACGTCGTGGTCGATGGTCTCGGAGGGCCGCTGGCTGCCGATGAAGCGCACCGCACTGGCGCTGCACCAGCTGATCACCACCCGGTTCCGCAACGACGCGCTGCAGCTGATCACCTTCGGCCGCTACGCGACGTCGATGGAGCTGCCGGAGCTGGTCGGGCTGGAGGGCGCGTGGGAGCAGGGCACCAACGCGCACCACGCGCTGCTGCTGGCCGGGCGCCACCTGCGCCGTCATCCCGACGCCCAGCCGGTGGTCCTGATGGTCACCGACGGCGAGCCGACCGCGCACCTGGAACCGGACGGCGAGGCCGTCTTCGACTACCCGCCGCAGCCGCAGACCCTCCACAAGACACTGTCCGAAGTGGACCGACTGGCCAAGCTGGGCGCGTCGGTGACGGTGTTCCGGCTGGGCGACGACCCGCGGCTGACGGCGTTCGTGGACGTCATCGCCCGCCGCTCGGGCGGCCGGGTGGTGGCCCCGGACCTGGACGGCCTGGGCGCGGCGGTGGTGGGCGACTACCTGCGCACCCGGCGCCGCTAACGGTTAGCGGCGCACCCGGCGGTGCCGGACCGGCGCCGTCAGCCCGGCGAGGTCGCTCCCGGCCTGCCGGCTGTACGGGTGCGCCGGTCCGAGCACCCGCTGGTAGTCGGCGGTGACGGCGGTGAGCGTCTCGCGTGCCGGGCCCGGCTTGCCGGCCCGCGCCAACGCCAGGCCGAGGTTGCGCCGGGCGTTGAGCGTGCCCGTGTGGTCCGGGCCGAGCAGCCGGGTCCGGTCGCCGGCCGTGCGCTCGAACAGCTCCAGCGCCTCCCGGGTCTTCCCGGCGTCCAGCAGCGCCCGGGCCAGGAAGAGCCGCACCCGTACCGTTTCGAGGCTGTCCGCGGGCTGCTCGCGCTCGGCGGTGTCGCGCAGCCGCCGCAGGAGCCCGATCGCGTCGCCGTGGCGGCCGGCGGCCTGGTAGGCGGCCGCCCGGTACTGCCCCCACCACGGCGTGTCGGTCCGGGCCGCGTTCTCCTCGTGCAGCGCGATCCCTTCGGTGACCCGCCCGCACCGGACGTAGGTGCGGGCCAGCTCGCCCCGCGCGTTGACCGTCGACGGGTGATCCGGCCCGTGCACCCGGACGTTCTCCCGCAGGTTCTCCTCGAACACCGGCACCGCCGCCGCGAGCTCACCGGCCGACCGGAGCGCGCTGCCGAGGTTGACCCGGGCATGGAGCGCCGTCTGGTGGTCGGGCCCGGCCACCCGAACCACGTCGGCGAGGTTGCCGCGGTGCACGGCGATCGCCCGGTCGAGCTGCCCGTGGCACTCGTGGTCGTAGCCGAGTGAATTGCGGGCGCCGAGCGTGCGCACGTCGTCCTCGCCGTACCACCGGGTCCGGCGCTCGACGAGCCGCTCGGAAAGGGCCACCGCTTCGCCGGTCCGTTCACCGCGGACGCAGACCAGCCGCAGCGATCGCACCGCGCGGTCGACGTCGGCGTGCCCGGCCAGCAGGTAGGCGTCGTGGTCGGCCAGCACCTCCCGCCCCAGCGCCCGCGCTTCGGCGAGGGCGCCCGCCGCCGCGAGGTGGCCCACCGACCAGCGCCGCAGCCGCAGGATCCGCTCGAGCCGCGGCGTCAGCTCGACCGACGGCAGCGCGCGGAAGGTCCGCCACACCGCGCCGACGTGCTCGGCCAGGTCGTCGGGTGCGGAGCCGTCGCTCTCGTCCGAGCCCCCGGTTTCCTGCTCGAGCGCGTCGAAGGCCCGGTCCAGGGTGGCCGCCAGGCGTTCCTCGGCGTGCAGCCGGCTCAGGACGGCCCGCTGGGTGAGCCGGTGCATGGTGACGATCTCGCCGCTGACGTCGAAGCCGGCGATGGAGGCGCCGGTCAGGGCCCCGAGCGCGGCGTCGACGGCGACCGGATCGGGGCCGAGCCGGTGCGCCAGCTCGCGCCGGACGCCCCGGGGCGCGAGGAGGGCGACGAACTCCGCGATCGCCCGCGCCCGTCCGTCGCGGGCCGTCACCGCCCGCAGCGACTCCAGCGCCGTGTCCTCGACGCGAGCGGGGCACCCCTCGCCGGGCACCCGCTCCAGCAGCGCGTTGAGCGGCGCGTGCGACAGCCGCTCCAGGTAGGTCGCGAACGTGAGGCGCTGCCGCCGGATGACCCCGCCGGCCTGGGCGAGCGCCAGCGGCAGGCCGCCCAGCTCGCGCACGACGCCGGCCGCGGCCTCATCGGGTTCCCGGCCCGACCTCGCGCACAGGAAGCCGACGGCCTCGTCCTCGTCGAACCCGCCGACCGCGACGGTGCCGCCGAGGATCTCGAAGGCCTGCACGGTGCTCGTGACGAGCACGCGGGCGCGGGCGGGCAGCCACCGGTTGAGCGCGTCGGGATCGGTCGCGTTGTCGAACACGACGACCGGCCGCTCGACGGTGTCCAGCCACGCCATCCCGGTGCGCGCGGCGGCTTCGGCGTCGACGACGGCGTCGGCCTGCCCGGCCCGGCGGGCCAGTTCGGCGTACGCCCGGACGATGTTCGCGGGATCCTCGGCGCTGATCCAGACCACCGTGGACCGCCCGTCGGTGGCGGCCGCGTGGGCGTACGCGGCGGCGAGGTGGGTCTTGCCGGCCCCGCGCCCGCCGAGCAGGACGCAGAACCCGCCGCCGTCGAAGGCGTCGTCGATCCGGGCCAGCAGCGGGCCGCGGCGCACCGCCGAGAGCGGTGCACGGGGGAGGTCGCCGAGGACGAGCCGGGTGACCGCGGGCGAAGGCCGGTCGCGGGCCGGGGTCCGGCGCAGCCGCAGGTACGCGATGAGCGCCGCGACCAAGGCGATCACCGCACCCGCGACACCCAGCGTCACCTCGGCCTTCACCCGAGTCAGGTTAACCGCGCGGGCGGCGCGGGGCGGGCTACGGAAGGGTGACGCTTGACCCTGACGTCGCGTGAGGCACCACCGTGGTCCGGGCAAGGGCCACACCGGCCGCAGAGGAGGGGAAACGATGGGGCATCCCGTGGGCAAGGTCGCCGCACTCGCCGGGGTCACCGTCCGGACGCTGCACCACTACGACGAGATCGGCCTGCTCCGCCCGAGCGGGCGGACGGCGTCGGGGTACCGCAGCTACGGCGACGACGACCTCGACCGGCTGCAGCGCATCCTGTTCTACCGGGAGCTCGGGTTTCCCCTCGAGACGATCGCGACCCTCGTCGACGACCCCGGCATCGACGCCGACGCGCACCTCGAACGGCAGCGGGAGCTGCTGGTGGCGCGGATGGGCGAGCTGGGGCGGATGGTCGCGGCCGTCGATCGTGTGATGGAGGCGAGAGCCATGGGCAACGCGTTGACGCCCGAGGAGAAGTTCGAAGTGTTCGGTGGCTTCCAGGAGCCGGACGGTTACGCGGAGGAAGCGGCGCAGCGCTGGGGGAGCACGCCCGAGTGGCGGGGCGCGCCGGCACTGTCCAAGGAGGACTTGGCCGCGGGCGAAGCGGCGCGGCAGGAGTGGGTGGGCCGGCTGAACGCCGTCCTCGACGCCGGTGCCGCGCCGGACAGCGCCGAGGCCATGGACCTGGCCGAGGAGCACCGGGTGATGCTCGGCCGGGCGATGGGGGAGTGCTCGTACGAGACCCAGCAACGGATCGGTGAGCTGTACGTCACCGAACCGGTGCAGCTGGGCTTCCTGGTCCGGGAGGACGAGCAGCGCTCAGGCGCCGGCGCGTTCGTCCGCGACGCCATCAGGGCGAACGCCGTGCGCCGGGGCTAGCACTGCCCCGGGTGGGGGACGTGTCCCACCGGGCGGGAGGGTGGCGGGAGGAACGCTTACAGTCGAGGGTATGCAGACTTGGTCATCGGTCGACGTGCCCCGCATCCCCGGCACCCCCCGCCCGCTGCGGCTCCACGACACGGCCACCGGGCAGATCCGCCCGACCGCACCCGGCGCCACCGCCCGGATGTACGTCTGCGGCATCACGCCCTACGACGCCACGCACCTCGGGCACGCCGCGACGTACCTCGCCTTCGACCTGGTGAACCGGATCTGGCGGGACAACGGGCACGACGTCCACTACGTGCAGAACGTCACGGACATCGACGAGCCGCTGCTGGAGCGGGCCGCGCGCGACCAGGACGACTGGGTCGTGCTGGGCATGCGCGAGACGGCGCTGTTCCGCGAGGACATGACCGCGCTGCGTGTGATCCCGCCGAAGCAGTTCGTCGGCGCGGTGGAGAGCATCCCGGAGATCGTCGAGGTGATCGCGAAGCTGCTGGCCAACGGCAGCGCGTACCGGGCCGACGACGCCGACCACCCGGACGTGTACTTCGACCACACGGCGACCGGGAAGTTCGGCTACGAGTCCAACTACGACGCCGAGACCATGGCGAAGCTCTTCGCCGAGCGTGGCGGCGACCCCGACCGGGTCGGCAAGCGTCACCCGCTGGACGCGCTGCTGTGGCGGGTCGCCCGCGAGGGTGAGCCGTCGTGGGAGTCCGAGCTCGGCGCGGGCCGCCCGGGCTGGCACATCGAGTGCAGCGCGATCGCCGTCAACCGCCTCGGCCTCGGCTTCGACCTCCAGGGCGGCGGCTCCGACCTGATCTTCCCGCACCACGAGTACAGCGCGGCGCACGCCGAGGCGGTGGCCAAGGACGGCCAGTTCGCCCGCCACTACGTGCACGCGGGCATGATCGGCCTCGACGGCGAGAAGATGTCCAAGTCGCGCGGGAACCTGGTGTTCGTCTCGCGGCTGCGCGCCGACAAGGTCGACCCGGGCGCGATCCGGCTGGCCCTGTTCGCCGGCCACTACCGGGGCGACCGCCCGTGGTCGGACTCCCTGCTCGCCGAGGCCCAGACGCGGCTGGCCCGCTGGCGCGAGGCCGTCTCCCTCGCGACCGGCCCGGCCGCCGAGGACACGATCACACGGCTGCGCGACCACCTCTCCGACGACCTCGACACGCCGAAGGCCCTCGCCGCGATCGACGCGTGGGCCAACGAGGCCCTCCGCCGTGACGGCACCGACCCCGCGGCCCCCGGCCTGATCCGCATCGCGGTCGACGCCCTGCTCGGCATCATCCTCTAATGCCGTGAATGCCACATTGAGGGACATAGTGTCCCTCAATGTGGCATTCACGAACTGTGTATAACGCTCTATACTGCGGCGGGGTGGCCGGCGGTCAGCTCCAGGTGGTCGCCCGCCCAGTCCCGGCGCAGCCAGCGGTCGTGGGACGCGATGACGACGGCGCCCGGTGCCGTGTCGAGCGCGGCGAACAGCTCTTCCGCCAGGGTCAGCGAAACGTGGTTCGTCGGCTCGTCCAGCAGCAGCACGTCCGGCGGTTCGGCGAGCAGGACCGCCAGCGCCAGCCGGCGGCGCTGACCGACCGAAAGCGCGCCGACGGGCAGCCCCAGGTCGCGGGACGCCAGCAGGCCCAGCCGGCTCAGCGGGGGAGCGTCCTCGCCGAGCGCGTCGCGGTACACCTGGTGCGCGGTCCGCGCCGGGTCCGGGAACACGACGTCCTGCTCCAGCAGGCCGACGCGCACCCCGTGTCCGAAGTGGACCGTGCCGCCCGCCGGCGTCAGCTGTCCCGCGAGGACGGACAGGAGCGTCGACTTCCCGGCGCCGTTCCCGCCGGTGACGAGCAGCCGGGCCGAGCCGTCGACGTCGAGGCGCGGCAGGTGCAGCCGGCCCGGGACGTCCAGCTCCCGCACCGAGATCGCCGGGCCGTCGCCCGCCGAACGGCCGGTGAGCGCGGCCCGGAACCGCAGTGGTGCCGGGGGTTTGCGCACCTGGTCGCGTTCGAGGTGCTCGAGCCGCTGCTCGGCGTCGCGCACCCGCCGTGAGATCGTCTTCTGGACGCGGGCGCCCTTGAAGTGGTGGATGAACTTGTCGTTGTCCCGGGGCGCCCGGCCGTAGGCGACGTTCCGCGCGGTGACGGCGACCGTTTCGCGCAGCTCCTTCAGTTCCTCCTGCTCGTCGGCGAAGCGCTGCTCCCAGCGCGCCCGCTCGGCCTTCTTGTGCCCGAGGTAGTCGGTGTAGCTGCCGCCGTAGCGGACGGCGCCACCGGCCTGGCTGTCGGCCGCGGCCGGGTCGAGGTCGACGATGTCCGTGCACACCGCGTCGAGGAAGACGCGGTCGTGCGAGGACAGCACCACGACCCCGGTCAGCTCCGCGAGGTGGCGTTCCAGGAACTCCATCGCGGCGTCGTCGAGGTGGTTGGTCGGCTCGTCCAGCAGCAGCGTCTCCGGCCGCCGGATCAGCAGCGCGGCCAGCCCGAGCCGCGAGCGCTGCCCGCCGGACATCGTGCCGAGGCGCCGGTCCGGCTCGATGCCGCCGAGGCCGAGCCCGTCGCAGACGAGCTTCGCGCGGCGGTCGGCGTCCCAGAGGTCGTGGGCCTGCGCCCATTCCAGGACCCGGCCGTACTCGTCGAGCACGGCCGCGTCGTCGGGCCGCGCGGTCATCGCCGTGGTCAGCTCGTCGAGCCGGACCGTGGCGGCGCGGATCTCGGCGAGCGCGTCGTCGACGACGTCGGCGAACGTCGCGTCCATGGCGAAGGGCAGTTCCTGCAGCAGGAACCCGACGTCCGGACCGCGCAGGACCTCGCCGGAGCGGGGTTCTTCGAGCCCGGCGAGCAGCCGCAGCAGGGTGGACTTGCCGGTGCCGTTCTCACCGACCAGGCCGAGGCGCTGGCCGGCGGACGCGGTCAGCGAGACGCCGTCGAGCACCACACGGGTGCCGTAGCCGAAGACGACATCTTTGGCCAGCAACGGAAAAATGGGGGTGGACATGCGCGATCACCGAGCCCGGAGGAGAAGATGCGGATATCCCGCCGGGCGTCGTGGCACGCGGGAGCGTCGGCTCGACCGGGTGCCGCCTCGGAAGCGGGATGGGCGCGATCAGTTCTTCATAGTGGAGCCAGGTTAACGCAACGACTGTAGAGTTAGTCAACTCGATATGGCCTGGGTCACATCCGGCAGCTGCGTGGTCGAGCGTTCGGCCGCGGCGGTGCCGTCCGTGAGGAACCCGAGCAGGGCGGTGAGCTGGCGCCGGTCCAGGTGGGCGAGGCGCTCGCCGACGAACCGGGCCATCGGCGCGTACAGCTCCGCGAGCTCGGCCATCCGGTCGGGCAGCGGCCGGACGACGAGCCGGCGCCGGTCGGCGGGGTCGGGCGCGCGCTCGGCGAGCCGGTGCAGCGCCATCCGGTCGAGCAGCCGGGTGAACGCGCCGGTGGTCATGCCCAGCAGCCGGGCGAGCTCGGTCGGGGAGTCGCTGACGCCGCCGTGGAGCAGGTGCAGGCAGTGCAGCTCGGTGGGCGTGACGGCCATCCGCTCGGCGACCGCGGCGTGGAAGAGCGCGGTCGACCCCACGAACCGGGGGAGGGCGAGGGCGGCGGCAGTGGCGAGTTCGCGCTGGTCGGGCAACATCCATCCCAGGTTCGGTGACGACGCAGTCACTGCTTCGCGCAGTCGCTGCCCGGCGAACGATAGCGGAGCCGGTTGACAAACCCGCAGGCGGGATCAACTATGAAAGAATACTTTCGAAACGATCCTTTCAGATAGGTGACCGATGGCCGAGCTGCCGCCGCGCAAGCGGGTCGAGGACGTCGAACTGCTGCGGGCGCTGTCGCACCCGCTGCGGTCGGCGCTGCTGCACCACCTGACCTCCGTCGGGCCGCGCACCGCGAGCGAGTGCGCGGAGGCCGTCGGGTCGACCGCGTCCAACTGCAGCTGGCACCTGCGGCAGCTCGCGCAGTACGGCCTGGTCGAGCGGGCGGACGCCGAAGACGGCCGGGAGCGCCCGTGGCGGGCCCGGCAGGTCGGGCTCGACCTCGGCGACATCGACGACGATCCGGTCCGCCGGGCGGCCCAGCTCGGGGTGGTCGGCGCGAGCCTCGCCAACGAGCAGGAGCTGACCCAGCGCTACCTCGACTCGCTGGACGACCTCGACCCGGCGTGGCGGTCCGTGGCCGGGCTGAGCAGCTACTCGCTGCGCGTCACGCCGGAGGAGCTGACCCGGCTCTCGCACGCGATCGACGCCCTGGTCCGGCCCTTCGTCAGCGCGATTCGGACGGACGCGCCGCCCGGCGCGCGCCCGGTGCACGTCGGCGTGCGCGCGTTCCCGCGCATCGAACACTCGGGGAAGGCGGAGGAATGAAGCAGCTGCTGGGGGTACCCGCGTTCGCGCGGTTGTGGGTGGCCGCGTTCTTCGGCGAGACGGCCGAGTGGATGCTGCAGGTCGCGCTGCCGGTCTACGTCTTCCAGCGCACCGGGTCCGCGGCGTCGACGGCGCTGAGCATCGTGCTCGGCCTGCTGCCCGCGGTCCTGCTCAGCCCGGTCGCCGGCGTGGTCGCCGACCGCTGGAACCGGCGGGCGGTGCTGTTCGGCGTCTGCTGCGGCCTCGCCGTCGTCGCGCTGCCGCTGCTGGCCGAGCCGGGGATCGCCGTCGTGTACGCGGTGATGGCCGCGCAGGCGGCGCTCGCGTCGGTGTTCGAGCCGGCGCGCAACGCGCTGGTCCCGGAGCTGGTCGGCGTCGAGGAGGTCACCGGCGCGAACGGGCTGATGAGCGTGAACGGCAGCGTCGCCCGGCTGGCCGGCGGCTGGGCCGGGGGCGCGCTGCTGGGCTTCGGGGGACTCGCGGACGTCATCACCGGCTACCTGATCGTGCTGGTCATCGCCGCGGGGCTGCTGGCGAAGCCGTTCCGCCGGGTGAGCGCGCCCGTGCCGGCCGCGGCACCCGAACCGGTGGTGCAGGCGTGGCTGGACGGGCTGCGGGAACTGACGCACAACCGCCGGTTGTGGCGGACCGGGCTCGCCGTGGTGCTCACCTCGCTGGCCCAGGGCATGTTCCTGGTGCTGTTCGTGGTGTTCGTGCTGCAGGTGCTCGGCGGCAGCGAGGCCGACGTGGGCCTGCTGCGCGGTGTACAGGCGGTCGGCGGGCTCGCGGCAGGCTTCGCCATCGCGACCGTGGCGCGCCGGGTGGCGCCGGCCAGGCTGCTGGGCTGGGGCTCGATCGTGCTGGGCCTGGTCTCCGCGGTGATCTGGAACCTGGCGCTGGCGACGACCGCGCTGGGCGTCTACGTGGGGCTGTTCGTGCTGGTGGGCGCCCCCGGCGTGGTCGTCGGCGCCGGCGTGCTGTCGGAGATCCAGAGCGCGGTCGCGCCGGAGCGGGCGGGCCGGGTGCTGAGCACGACGTTCGCCGTCATGGCGACGTTCAGCACCATCGGCGCGCTGGCGGCCGGGACCCTGGTCGCGACGACCGGGCCCGCGGTGCTGCTGGACGTCCAGGCCGGGGTCTACGTCCTCGCCGGCGTCCTGGTGCTCGTGCGGAAAACCCGCCGAATCACCCGGTTCGGGGACGTCGGGGAAACGGTGGTGGCTACGGTGGAGGGGTGCCGCACCTCTTCGCCACCAGCGACCTCCACGTGACCCACGAGGGCAACGGCCCGATCCTCGACTCCGTCGTGCCCGAGACGCCCGAAGACTGGCTGCTCGTGGCGGGCGACGTCGCCGAGCGGGCCGACGTCACGATCGCGACGCTGAAGACGTTGCGCGAGCGGTTCGCGAAGGTCGTCTGGGTGCCGGGCAACCACGAGCTGTGGACCACGAAGACCGACGAGTGCCAGCTGCGCGGCCAAGCGCGCTACGAGCACCTCGTCGAGGGGTGCCGCGAGATCGGCGTCCTCACCCCCGAGGACGAGTACCCGGTGTGGCAGCACGGTTCGCGGCCGCTGACGATCGCGCCGCTGTTCCTGCTCTACGACTACAGCTGGCGGACCCCGGCGGCGGAGGGCAAGTCGCTGGAGGAGGCGCTGCGCCAGGCCCGCGAGGCCGGCGTGGTCTGCACCGACGAGTACTTCCTGCACCCGGACCCGTACCCCAGCCGCCAGGCCTGGTGCGCCGACCGGCTGAAGATCAGCACCGAGCGGCTCGACGCGATCCCCCAGGACCACGGCACGATCCTGATGTCGCACTGGCCGCTGCACCGCCACCCGACCGCGCCGCTGTACTGGCCGGAGTTCGCGTTGTGGTGCGGTTCGACCAAGACCGAGGACTGGCACCTGCGCTACCGCGCGGAGATCGCGGTGTACGGCCACCTGCACATCCCGCGCACCACCGAAGCCGACGGCGTCCGCTTCGAAGAGGTCTCACTGGGCTACCCGCGCGAGTGGCGCAAGCGCGCCCGGGGCGCGGTGCCGATGCGCCGCATACTCTGGCCCTCCTGACCCCGCCGCGAGGCCGCACTTTCGCCGAGAAAGTGTTCCGGAGTTACGACCTCCGCATCCGGGTTCACCCGAACGAGCGGGGCCGGTTCCGGCGCCGTGCGGGTTCCGTCGACGTCCTCGCCTCGGACGGACACCTCGGCCTGCGCCCTGATCGAGGTTGCCACGTCGGGCCGGGTCAGCGCGATCGCGGTTTCGGTCGGCGACCTCCGGTCGGTCGCGCGGACCGGCGCGGGTGCAGTCGTCAGGACTCGGCGCGGCGGCGCTCCCTGAGTGCGCGGACGCGGCCGCGGCTGGCGCACGCCGGGGACGGGCACCAGCGGCGTCGCCCGCCCGGGTCGGCGAACACGCCCCGGCAGTCCTGCTCCGGGCAGGCACGCAGGTCGGCGCGCAGGGGGCCGGTGAGCCAGTCGGCCGCCTGCAGCGCGAGCCTGCTCAAGGCGTCGGCCACCGTCGCCGGGGCACTGCGGTGGAGCCGGTCGAGCGTGGCCAGGTGCATCGGCTCGGCCCGGAAGAACGCCGTCAGCGCCCGCACCTGATCGGCTCGCGGCGCGACCCCGTCGACCGCGCCGAGCGCCAGTTCGCGCACCGCTTCGCGCAGCCGGTGCGCCGCGTCGACGTCGGCGTCCGTGACCCGGGCGAGGGGTGCCAGCCCGACTTCGGCGAGCCACTCGGCCAGCCGGTCCCGCGTCGGCATCCGTTCCACCGGGCTCGCCCCGAAGTGGCGGCCGCGGGTGGCCATGAGGTCAAGCCAGGGGGCGCCGCTGTCGAAGCGGAAGGCGTGGTCGTCGGGCATGCTCGCATTGTAACGGGTCAGTCGTTACACTCGACGGCATGACCGCTGACCCGCAGGTCCGGACGGTGCTGGGTGACATCGATCCGGCCGAGCTGGGCGTGACGAACGCGCACGACCACCTCTTCTTCGCCTCGAAGCTGCTGCCGGGCCAGGAGCTGGACGACCCGACCGCCGCCACCGAAGCGCTCCTCGAGTTCAAGGTGCGAGGCGGCTCGGCGCTCGTCCAGTGGACGCCGTACGGCCTCACGCGCCGGACCCGGGAGCTCGCCTGGATGTCACAGGAGCTCGGTGTGCACGTGGTCGCGGCCACCGGCCTGCACCGCGCGGAGCACTACGACCCGGCCGTCCTCGACCGGGTGATCGACGACCTCGTGCGCGAGTTCGTCGCCGACCTGGCCGAGGGCACCCAGCCCGCCGACCTGCCGGACGAGCCGCGCACCGGCCCGCGCGCCGGGCTGGTCAAGGTCGCCGGCGCGTTCCACTCGATCGACTCCCACGCGCGGCTGACGATGACCGCCGCCGCGGTCGCCCACCAGGAGACGGGGGCCACGATCGCCGTGCACCTGGAGCTCGGGACCGCGCCGCTCGAGACGGTCCACCTGCTGTGCGAGCAGCTGGACGTGCCGCCGGAGAGCGTGATCCTCGGGCACCTCAACCGCAACCCCGACGTGCGCATCCAGCGTGAGATCGCCGAGACCGGCGTCTTCCTCGGGTTCGACGGCCCGTCCCGGGCCAACCACGCCACCGACTGGCAGCTCTTCGACGGCCTGGAAGCGCTCGTCGAGACCGGCCACGGCGGGCAGATCCTGCTGGGCGGCGACACGACGACCGCCGCGGCCCGGCGGCAGCCAGGGGCGTCCTACCTGCTCTCGACGCTCGCTCCGCGGCTCACCAAGGTGCTCGGCGGCGACGTCGTCACGGCCATGCTGGTGGCGAACCCCGCCCGGGCGTTCGCCACCAGCTGGCTCAAGTGACCTGGTTCAAGTGACTCAGCGGAGGCCGAAGCCTTCCTGGCCGCCGTTGCCGCCGCGGCCGCGGCGGCGCAGGTAGCGCTCGAACTCGGCGGCGATCTTGTCGCCGCTGACGTCCTGCTCCGCGACCTCGGTCTGCGCGTCGCCGCGCTCCTCGAGCCCGCGGACGTACTCGCTGATCTCTTCGTCCTCGTCGGCCATCTCGCTGACCGTGCGCTGCCACTCCTCGGACTGCTCCGGCAGCGCGCCCAGCGGGATCTCGACGTCGAGGATGTCCTCCAGCTTGTGCAGCAGCGCCAGCGTCGCCTTCGGGGACGGCGGGTGCGACACGTAGTGCGGCACCGCGGCCCAGATCGAGACGGCCGGGATGCCGGCCTGGACGCAGTAGTCCTGCAGGATCCCGACGATGCCGGTCGGGCCCTGGTAGTTGTTCAGGTCGAGCCCGTAGAGCGACGCGGTGTCCTTGTCGTACGCCGTCCCGGTGACCGGGACGGGCCGGGTGTGCGCCGTGTCGGCGAGCAGCGCGCCCAGTGTCACCACGGTCGCGACGTCCAGCTGCTGGATGTGCTCGAGCAGTTCGGCGCAGAAGGCGCGCCAGCGCATGTTCGGCTCGGGGCCCTGCACGAGGACCACGTCGCGGTCGAACCCGTCGGGGCGGCACACCGACAACGTCGTCGTCGGCCAGTCGACGCGGCGGGTGACGCCGTCGACCATGCGGACCGTGGGCCTGCTGACCTGGAAGTCGTAGTAGTCGTCCGGTTCCAGCTCGGCCAGTGGTGTGGCGTCCCAGTTGAGCTGCAGGTGCTCCACGGCGCGGCTGGCCGCGTCACCTGCGTCGTTCCAGCCTTCGAAGGCGACCACCATCAAGGGCCGGGAGGGTTCGGGGCGGTCGCCAGGCGGCCGCGGGGTCTCGTCGACGGGCTCACTCACCGGACCAGCCTACGACCACCGGGCCCAGGCTGTTCAGCACGTCCGGCGGCCTGTCGCCGCCGTTTACCGGCGTCACCCGTCCGGACGGCGCACCACCGGCCTTCCCCACGGCGGTGTGGCGGGCGCCTCAGCCGCCCCGTTGGCCGTCGAGGAGTTCTCCCGGCTCGGCTACCGTGGAGTGCGGGGACCGCGCCCGGAGCGGAAACCCCGGCACTTCACCACCCGACCCCGGAGAGGATCCACTGTGGACGGTCTCGACGCCGTGTTGTTCGACATGGACGGAACACTGGTCGATTCCGAGAAGCTGTGGGACGTCGCGTTGTACGAGACGGCGGAAGCCCTCGGGGGCAAGCTTTCCGAAGAGACGCGGATGACGCTCGTCGGGTCCAACATGGACGACACGGCCGCCTGCCTGCTCGAGGTCGCCGGCCGCGAGGTGACGCCGGAGGCGATCGTCGAAGCGGGCGTGCTGATCCGGCGCCGCACGGCCGGGCTGTTCGACGACGCGCTGCCGTGGCGCCCCGGCGCCCGCGAAGTGCTGGCCGCCGTGCGCGCGGCGGGCCTGCGTTCGGCCCTGGTCACCTCCACCGAGCGTGACCTGACCGAGCTGGCGCTGAACACCATCGGCCGCGAGTTCTTCGACGTCTCCGTGTGCGGTGACGAGGTCGAGGGGTTCAACAAGCCGCACCCGCGCCCGTACCTCAAGGCCGCCGAGCTGCTCGGCGTCGCGCCCGGGCGCTGTGTCGCGATCGAGGACTCGCCGCCGGGCACGGCGTCGGCGGTCGCCGCCGGCTGCACGGTGCTGGTGATCCCGAACGACGTCGACGTCGAGCCGGGGGAGCGGCGCGTCTTCCGCGACACGCTCGTGGGTGTCGACGCGCGGGCGCTGACGGCTCTGCTCGGCTGAGCACCCCCATGTCGCTTTTCCGCTAGCCGGGGCGCGCGGACTCGGCGATGCTGGGGGCGTGCACGAGGACTTCGAGCGGTGCGTGCGGGCCGTGCAGGCGAAGGACGCCCGGTTCGACGGGTGGTTCTTCACGGCGGTCGTGACGACCCGGATCTACTGCCGGCCCAGCTGCCCGGTGGTGCCGCCCAAACCGCGGAACATGACCTTCTACCCGAGCGCGGCGGCCGCCCAGCAGGCCGGCTTCCGGGCGTGCAAGCGCTGCCGCCCGGACGCCAGCCCGGGCTCGCCGCTGTGGAACGAGCGCGCGGACCTCGTCGCCCGGGCGATGCGGCTGATCGCCGACGGCGTCGTCGACACCGAGGGCGTCCGCGGCCTCGCCGCCCGCCTCGGCTACAGCGTCCGGCAGGTCGAGCGCCAGGTACTGGCGGAACTCGGCGCCGGGCCGCTGGCCCTGGCCCGGGCCCAGCGCGCGCAGACCGCGCGGACGCTCATCGCGACGACCACGCTGCCGATGACCGAGCTGGCCCTGGCCGCCGGGTTCGGCAGCATCCGGACGTTCAACGACACCGTCCGCGAGGTGTTCGCCCTCTCGCCGACCGAGCTGCGCACCCGGGCCAAGAGCAAGCCGGGCGCCGCGGCCGGGGCGATCGAGCTGCGGCTGCCGTTCCGCAAGCCGCTCTGCCCGGACAACCTGTTCGGGCACCTGGTGGCCACCGGCGTTCCGGGCGTGGAAGAGTGGCGCGACGGCGCCTACCGCCGCACGCTGCGGCTGCCACGTGGGCACGGCGTCGTCGCGCTGCGTCCCGGAGACTCCGCCGCCGGTCACATCGCCTGCCGATTGACCCTGTCCGACCTGCGCGACCTCCCGGCCGCCACCAGCCGCTGCCGCCGTCTGCTCGACCTCGACGCGGACCCGGAAGCCGTCGACGACCAGCTCGCCACCGACCCGCTGCTGGCCCCGCTGGTCGCGGCCGCGCCGGGCCGGCGCGTCCCGCGCACGGTCGACGGCGCCGAGTTCGCCGTCCGCGCGGTGCTCGGCCAGCAGGTGTCGACGGCCGCCGCGCGCACCCACGCCGCCCGGCTCGTCGTCGCGCACGGCACCCCGATCGAAGACCCCGAAGGCGGCCTGACGCACCTCTTCCCGTCTCCCGAGGCGCTGGCCGACCTCGACCCGGAGATGCTCGCCATGCCGCGCAGCCGCCGTCGCACGCTGCTCGCCCTGGTCGAGGCGCTGACCGGCGGCGGCCTCGACCTCGGCGCGGGCAGCGACTGGGCCGGGACCCGCGCCGCGCTGACCGCGTTGCCCGGCTTCGGGCCGTGGACCGTCGAGAGCATCGCGATGCGCTCGCTCGGCGACCCGGACGCGTTCCTGCCCACCGACCTCGGCATCAAGTACGCGGCGGAGACGCTCGGCCTCGGCGGCCCGGCGGCCGTCGTCGCGCGGTCCGCGGCGTGGCGCCCGTGGCGCGCGTACGCCACGCAGCACCTGTGGGCCACCGGCGACCACGCCATCAACCGCATGCCCGCCGCCTGACCCACCCACGACAGGAGAATCATGCGTTCCCACACGGTGGTGGACAGCCCGTGCGGCCCGCTCACCCTCGTCGCCCAGGGCGACGCGCTCTGCGGGCTGTACATGGTCCAGCAGCGCCACCGCCCGGACGAGCTCACGTTCGGCGAACCCGATCCGGGCGCGAAGATCTTCGTGCGGGCCGAAACCGAGCTGAAGGAGTACTTCGCCGGGCAGCGCCACGAGTTCGAGGTGCCGCTCACCTTCGTCGGCACGCCGTTCCAGCAACGGGTCTGGGCCGCGCTGCGGGACATCCCCTACGGCAGCACCACTTCCTACGGCGAGCTGGCCGACCGGCTGGGGCAGCCCACGGCGTCGCGCGCGGTCGGGCTGGCCAACGGCAAGAACCCGGTCAGCATCATCGTTCCCTGCCACCGCGTCGTCGGCGCGAGTGGTTCGCTGACCGGCTACGGCGGTGGCCTCGAACGGAAGCGTTACTTGCTGGACTTCGAACAGGAGCACGAAGCCCGCTTCTGACCAGCGTCGATCCCACCCTTCGGGAGCCGATGTCCACGGAGGTGTGACATCGGCGGCACCGGGACCGGCCCGGGGCGGCGTCACCCCGGCCGGGGTGGAAGGATCTGCAGACCGTGAAGACCTTCGATGAGCTGTTCGCGGAGCTTGCCGAGCGCGCGCGTACCCGTCCCGACGGGTCCGGCACCGTCGCCGCCCTGGACGCCGGAGTGCACGCCCAAGGCAAGAAGGTGCTGGAGGAAGCCGGCGAGGTGTGGATCGCCGCCGAGCACGAGTCCGACGACCGGCTCGCCGAGGAGATCTCCCAGCTGCTGTACCGGCTGCAGGTGCTGATGCTCGGCCGCGGTCTGTCGACCGAGGACGTCTACCGCTACCTGTGACGGGTGGTCCACCGCTCGCTGAACGAGGAGAAAAGCGAAATGCTGCGTGTTGCCGTGCCGAACAAGGGAGCCCTCGCCGCCACGGCGACGGAGATGCTCGGCGAGGCGGGCTACCGGAAGCGGCATGAGCAGCGCGACCTGACGATCCTCGACACGGTCAACGAGGTCGAGTTCTTCTTCCTGCGCCCCAAGGACATCGCGATCTACGTCGGCTCCGGCGACCTCGACCTCGGTATCACCGGCCGCGACCTCGCGCTCGACTCGGGCGCGCCGGTCGAGGAGATCCAGGCCCTCGGTTTCGGCGGCTCAACGTTCCGCTACGCGGCCCCGGCGGGCCAGGACTGGAAGCCGGCCGACCTGCAGGGCAAGCGGCTCGCCACGTCGTACCCGCGGCTGGTGCGCGAGGACCTCGCCCGCCACGGTGTCACCGCCGAGGTGATCCGCCTCGACGGCGCGGTCGAAATCTCGATCCAGCTCGGGGTCGCGGACGCGATCGCCGACGTCGTCGAGTCCGGCCGCTCGCTGCGCCAGAACAACCTGGTGGCCTTCGGCGACCCGATCTGCGTGTCGGAAGCCGTGCTGCTGCAGCGCAAGGGCACCGAGCAGAGCAAGGCGAAGAGCCAGCTCGCGGCGCGGCTGCGCGGGGTCGTGTTCGCCCAGCAGTACCTGATGCTGGACTACGACTGCCCGCGGACGCTCGTCGAGCGCGCCATCGCCATCACGCCGGGCCTGGAGTCGCCGACGGTGGCCCCGCTCGCCGACGACGACTGGGTGGCGGTGCGCGCGATGGTCTCGCGCAAGGACGTCAACCGCGTCATGGACGAACTGGCCGAGGTGGGCGCGAAGGCGATCCTGGCCTCGGACATCCGGTCCTGCCGCCTCTGAGTCTGCCGCGGCCCCTCGTGAGTGTTCAGGGCGGTTAGAACCGCCCTGAACACTCACGACGGGGTCAGCGGGGGCGGTGCGGTTTCTTGGGCAGCAGGTCGTAGAGGCCCTTGCGGACGCCGTTGTCGTTGGCGTTGCGGGCCACCGAGACCTCGGAGATGAAGTCCTCGAAGACGAACTCCTCGTCGGCCGGGATCACCGCGGGCGCCGAGTTCTGCTCCAGGTAGGTGTCGAGCGTGCCCGCGATCTCGCGGAACGACAGCGCCTGCAGCGTTTCCGGGGCGTAGGTCGTCACCGGGACGCCGTGGGCGGCGGCCTCGTTCATCACCACGCCCAGCGGCAGGTGCGACAGCATCGGGATGCCGAACTCGTACATCTCCTGCAGCGCCGCGGCCGCGTAGTGCGAGATCGGCCGCCGGTAGAGGCTCGGCACCAGCCCGAACCACGACAGCGGCTGCCGGCCGACGGTCTGCTCGACGTAGCGCACCTGATCCGCCAGCAGCCGCAGCGCGCGGATGCTCGTCTTGTCCGGCTGCACCGGGACCAGTATCCCGTGTGACGCCGCCAGCGCGTTGTTCGTCAGCACGTCGAGTGCCGGCGGGCAGTCGATGATGCAGTGGTCGTAGTTGGCGAACTGGATGACCCGGGCCAGCTGCCAGCCCGGCACACGGAACGAGTCGAGCCGCCGGATCAGGTCGAACATCCCCGGCGACGTCGGGATGACGTCGAGCGCGCCGCCGCGGCCGAGGTTGCTGCGCGGATGCGGCACGACGAGATCTTCGATCGGCCCCTTCCACTTCTTGGCCAGGGCTTTCGCCAGGGTCGGCGCGTCCCCGCGGACCTCGGCCAGGCCGAGCATCTCGGTCGTCGCGTGGCCCTGCGGGTCGAGGTCGACCAGCAGCACCCGCCGGCCGCGCTCGGCCAAGGCCGCCGCGGTGCCGACGCTCAGCGAGGTCTTGCCGACCCCGCCCTTCTGGTTGACCACCGAGGTGATCTGCATGCCGGAGCGCTCCTCATGTCGGTCGTTCCGCGAAGGTTATTGGATGCGGGCCCGTTGTGGTTGGCTATCCGCCCCCGGCCTGTCGCGGACGCACCATCAGCGCCTGCGCGCCGGTGGCCACCGGACCGTCGCCGTCGTGCAGGATGCTCGTCGCCGTGCCGACGCCGTGCTTGCCGACCAGCGTGACGGCGTCGAGGCCGATCCACTCGCCCGCAGGCGGCCGGCGCAGGTGCACGGTGAGCTCGGAGTTGATGAACCACCACTGCCGCGGGTCGAGGTAGTTGGACACGCCGTTGCCGGAGTCGGCGACCGCGAACAGCCGCTGCAGCCCGCTCGGCTCCTCGCCGTCGACCAGCGGGACGCGCTGGCGGGCCCACACCGCGGCCGAGCCGGGCACGTCCATGCCGCCGCGGACCGCGCGCCACTCCAGCGCGTCGAGGTAGCCGCCGTTCCAGCCTTCCGGCCAGGCCGACTCCGCCACGGTGTCCGGTGCCGGCAGCAGCGGGCCGCCGTCGGTGCTCACCGCCGCGGTGTCGGACGTCGCGATGCGCCACGCCGACGCGCGCGCGACGACCCGCTCGCTCGTCGCCAGCTCGGCCTGCAGCAGTTCCACCGACCGGCCGGGCCGCTCCACCCGGGCGCGCACCAGCAGCTCGGTCACCGGCGCCGGGCCGAGGATCTCGACGGTCACCCGCGCGAGCTCCGCGGGGTGGTGCGGTTCGACGTTTTCGAGCGCCCGGACCAGCAGCGCCGACGGCGGCCCGAAGTGCTGGGAGTCCGGGGTCCACGGCCCGGCCGTGTGCGCGGTCGCGGTGAACCGGCCCTCGCCGTGGGGGACGTAGAACGCGTCGGCCATCAGTCGGCCCGGTCCAGCGGCGTCTCTTCGCCGGCGTCGGGTTCCGGCCAGCCGGGGTAGGCCGGTGGGGTGCCGCCGTACTCGGGGCAGTGCGCCTGGTGGTCGCACCAGTTGCACAGCTTGCTCTTGTTCGGCCGGAAGTCGCCGGTCTTGCCCGCCTTGAGGATGGCCTGCCAGATGGCTTCCAGGGTCCGCTCGAAGCGGATCAGCTCGGCCTCGTCCGGGGTGTAGGCCAGCGACTGGCCGTCGGTCAGGTACATCAGCTTCAGCTGGCGCGGCACGATCCCGCGCAGCCGCCACAGCACCACGGCGTAGAACTTCATCTGGAACATCGCCTTGGCTTCGCCGATTTCCCGCGGCGCGGCGCCGGTCTTGTAGTCGACGACCCGGATCTCGCCGGTGGGCGCGACGTCGACGCGGTCGATGTAGCCGCGCAGCAGCACGCCCGAGCCGAGCTCGATCTCGACGTGCAGCTCGCAGGCCTCCGGTTCGAGCCGCCGCGGGTCTTCGAGGCCGAAGTAGGCGTCCAGCAGCTTCTCGGCCGACCGCAGCCAGTCGGCGTGGTCGTCCGGCTTCGCGGCGTCGAACAGCTCGGTCCACTCCGGACGGTCCTCGGACAGCTCGGTCCACGCCGGGCCCAGCAGTTCGCGGGCCTTCGGCGGCACCCGTTCGCCGGCGGGCAGCGCGAAGAGCCGTTCCAGTACCGAGTGGACGAGCGTGCCGCGCAGCTGGGCCTTCGTCGGGACCTCCGGCAGCCGGTCGACCGCGCGGAACCGGTAGAGCAGCGGGCACTGCTTGAAGTCACTGGCCCGGGACGGCGACAACGCGGGCCGCCGCCGCACCCGCGTGGCGACGGCGGAGTCCGCGGCGTCCATGGGGGTGGGCGGGTCCGTGGTGACAGTGTCGGCGTCGGGCATGGGCAGAGCGTAACGCCGGGGTCCGACAGTTCCGGCGACCGCAACGCCCGGCACCGGTACCCGTACGGCGAACTCGCGTACCCGGACGGTCGGTTCGCGTGCCCGGGCAGTCGGTTCGCGTACCTGGAGGGTCGGGTCGCCGGTTACACGACCCGGTCGCGGGCGGGGCCGGATCACCCGCTCCTGACACCGGGGGCTCTAGGCTCTGCGGCATGGCCGCGACCAGTGAGCAGGGCACCGGGGGCTCCCGGCAGGCCGTCCTCGGGGACGGCGGCGGCCTCGTGCTGTTCCGCGTCGCCGGTGTCCCGGTGCTGCTGGCGCCGTCCTGGTGGATCGGCTCGCTGATCGTCGTCGTCCTGTACGCGCCGCTGGTCGGGCGGCTGCTCCCGGACGTCTCGACGCTGATGTCGTGGCTGCTGGCCGCGGCGTTCGCGCTGCTGCTGGGGTTGTCGGTGCTCGCCCACGAGCTCGGCCACTGCCTGGTCGCATTGCGGCTGGGCATCCCGGTGCGCCGCCTGCGCTTGTTCCTCCTCGGCGGCCTGTCCGAGGTCGCCCGCACGCCGAAACGGCCGAGCGACGAAGGCCTGGTGGCCGCGGCCGGCCCGGCGGTGTCGCTGGTGCTGGGCGGGTTCTGCGGGCTGCTGATGTTCGCCGTGCCGCCGGGCGGCGCGGTCTGGCTGCTGATCGCCGAATGTTCCGTGGCGAACCTCGCCGTCGGTGTCTTCAACCTCCTGCCCGGCCTCCCGCTCGACGGCGGCCGGCTGGTCCGCGCCGGCGTCTGGGCGGCCACCGGCATCCGCGCCAAGGGCACCCGCGCTGCGGTGGGCGGCGGCGCGGTCGTGGCGGCGGGACTGCTCGTGTGGGCCCTGTGGGGCCTCGCGACGGCCAGCCCCGACCGCTGGCTGCGCCTCGGTGTCTGCGTCGTCACGGCGTGGTTCGTCATCCTCGGCGCGCGGTCCGAACTGGCCGCCGAACGGCGGCGTGGCTGGCCCGAGGGCCTGGTGCTGGGCGAGCTGGTCCGGCCCGTGCTGCAGCTGCCGGCGGAGAGCCCGGTGTCGGACGCGCTGGCCGCGTCGGCGGGCCGGGGCGTGGTGCTGGTCCGCGCGGACGGCGTCGCGGCCGGGCTGCTGGACGAGGGCGCGGCGGAGCGGCTGGCGAGCACGTCACCGCACGCGCCGGCCGAACTGGCGGCCGAGCCGATCCGCGCCGAGACCGTCCTGCTGGCCTCCGAGCCGGGGGAGGAGATCGTCGAGCGGGTCCGCGAGACCCCGGCGTGGCAGTTCCTCGTGGTCGACGACGAAGGCCGCCCGGCGGGCGTGTTGCGCCGGGACGACCTGCGCGCCGCGCTGAACCGCCGTACCCGCTGACCCCGCGGCCCGGGCGGCCTGCGAAGATCTGTCGTCGGTCAAACGGCAAGAGGCCATTCGGGGTACTGGAGGAAGTGTTGTCGGTCAGCGGACCGTTTCGTGCGGGTGATCGGGTGCAGTTGACCGACTCGAAGGGGCGGCACTACACCCTGACGCTGGCCGACGGCGGTGAGTACCACACCCACCGCGGCGGCCTCGCCCACGACGACCTCATCGGCCGTCCCGAAGGCTCGGTCGTGACTTCGGTGGGCGGCTCGACGTACCTGGCGCTGCGCCCGCTGCTGCCGGACTACGTGCTCTCGATGCCCCGCGGCGCGCAGGTGATCTACCCGAAGGACGCCGCCCAGATCGTCATGTGGGGCGACATCTTCCCGGGCGCGCGGGTGCTCGAGGCGGGCGCCGGTTCCGGCGCGCTGACGTGCTCGCTGCTGCGCGCGGTCGGCCCGGCCGGGCAGGTGAGCTCGTACGAGATCCGCGACGACCACGCGGTGCACGCCGAGCACAACGTCGTGAAGTTCTTCGGCGAGAAGCCGGCGAACTGGACGCTCACGGTCGCGGACCTGGCCACGCACGAGGGCGAGGTCGACCGGGTCGTGCTGGACATGCTGGCCCCGTGGGACCAGCTCCCGAACGTCGCCGCGCACCTCGTCCCCGGCGGCGTGCTGACGGTCTACGTCGCGACGGTCACGCAGCTTTCGCGCGTCACGGAGTCGTTGCGCGAGCAGCAGTGCTGGACCGAGCCGGAGTCGTGGGAGACGCTGATGCGGCCGTGGCACGTGGTCGGCCTGGCGGTCCGCCCCGACCACCGCATGGTGGCGCACACGGCGTTCCTGCTGACGGCGCGCCGGCTGGCGGACGGCACCGTCTCCCCGCGCGTGTCGCGGCGCCCGGCCAAGGGCAAGGGCTGAGCTAGCCCGGCACGCACCACTTCCCGCTCTCCTTGTGCAGCGGGAACGGGGTGTCCTTCGTGCCGCCCGCGGCCTCGACGTGCACCACCGCCGTCGCCGACTCGCCGCGCAGTTCCGGGGGTTTCGGCAGGCTCGCCTTCACCTCGCCCGCCGCGTCCCACGTCCGCTGCAGCCCGGCCAGGGCCTCGGTGGTCTGCGGGCGGCAGGTGAGCTCGCCGAACGCCGCCGAGTCGTGCCGGGAGATCGCGGCGACGATCGCGTCGGCCAGCACCTTCACCGCCGCCGCGTCGACGGCGTCCGGGGGCGGGGCCGTGGACGTGCGGGCCGGCGCGGGCGGCGTGGCCGACGGCGGGGGCGTGCTGCCGGACGGCGCCACGAGCAGCAGTCCCAGCACGACACCCACGACCGCCACGCCGGCCAGCACGAGCCCGGCGGTGAGCGCGCGGTTCACCGCCGGCGCGGCCTCACGAGCCGTCCGCCTTGACGTTGGACAGGCACCAGAGACCGGACTCCTTGGCCGCCGACATCGTGCCGACCTTGGTCGCCGCGCCGTCGGTGGCCGAGTAGCGGACCGTGGACTTGTCGCCGACGTCCTTCGGGTCTTCGGTGAGCTTCACCGTCACCTTGGGGATCTGGCCGGTCGTGCCTTCGTAGACGCTGCGGCAGATGACGTCGCCGAGCGCCTTCTCGTCACCCGCGTTGTACGCGTCGATCGTCGAGGCGAACAGCTCCTGCGAGCTGGGCTTGCCGCCGGGGGCGGGGCCGCCGACCGGCTTCGTGGTCTTCGTCGACGGGCTGCTCGGCGTGGTGCTCTTCTTCGGGGTGGTCTTCGGCGCCGACGTCGGCGCGGGGGAGCTGCTGCTCGCCGGCGGCGCGGCCGTGGTGCTGTCGTCCCCGTTGAGGGCCAGCACCAGCGCCGTCACGCCACCGCCGACGACGATGACCGCGCCCACGGCGATGCCGATGATGAGCCCGGTTTTCTTCTTCTTGGGCGGCGGCCCGTCACCGAAGCCGCCGCCACCGCCGCCGTACGGGTCGTAGCCGCCATAGTTCTGCTGGTTCGGGTCGTACCCGCCCGGCTGCTGCTGGCCCCACTGGTCCTGCTGCCCGCCGTACGGGGGCTGAGCGCCCGGCTGGGGCGGGTAACCGCCCTGCTGCGGCTGCTGGCCGTAGGGATCCGGCTGGCCGAACTGCTGCGTGCCGCCGTAGCCCGGCTGGGACTGGGGTCCGCTCTGGGGGTAGCCGCCCGGCTGCTGACCGTAGGGCCCGGGCTGCTGCCCGTAGCCGCCGGGCTGCTGGCCGTAGCCGCCCGGTTGCTGCGGCGGGTAGGTCATGTGTGATGCCCCCTAGCGTTCCCACGACGAGATTCGGCCATCCGGTGGCCGCGTCGGCCCGATGCTAGTCACCGCGCGTGCTCGCCGCGCGGTTAGGGCGCAACTGGCCGGAAATGCCCGGCTTCGGCACGGTTGGGCCTCCCGGGGACGGGGTACTCCCTGCGTGCTTGGTTCGTCCAGCTCCGGAAGACCCCGTTCCGACCCCGTGTCACGGCACACAAATGGCCCCTTGTGCTGCAGGAATGTCCGTGCTGGACCAGGTGAAGAAACCGCGACGCGCCGATCTTGTGATGCGGAAAGGCCTTTTCTTGTCGGTGATCGCCGGTACCGTGGAATGAAAAGCACTCCGAGGAGGTGCCCGATGCATCATGACCTTCCCGGAGGTCGGCGCGAGGAGGCCGACCCTTCAGCAACATCCGGAGCTGGGACGACGGCGGACGAGCAGGCAAGGCAGATCCGCTTTCTCGAAGAGGAAGTGGCGCTGCTGCGCCGCAAGCTGACCGACTCGCCGAGGCAGAACCGCGTTCTCGAACAGCGGCTCGCTGAGGCGTCGGAAAGGGTGAGCCAGCTCACCGAGCGGAACACCAAACTGGTCGAAACCCTGCGCGAAGCGCGAGGACAGCTCCTCGCTCTCCGTGAAGAGGTCGACCGGCTGGCCCAGCCACCGTCCGGGTACGGCGTGTTCGTCACGTCGTACGAGGACAACACGGTGGACGTGTTCACGGCCGGCCGGAAGATGCGGGTGTCGGTTTCGCCCGCGGTGGAGATTTCGTCGTTGCGACGCGGCCAGGCGCTGCGCCTCAACGAAGCCCTGACCGTGGTCGAGGGCGGCGACTTCGAGCGCACCGGCGAGGTGTGCGCGTTGCGCGAGGTGCTCGCACCGGACGTCGAGGGCGCCAGCCCTCGTGCGCTCGTGGTCGGGCACGCGGACGAAGAGCGGGTTGTGCTGCTCTCCGATCTGCTGGCGGAGCAGCCGCTGAAGCCCGGCGACTCGCTCCTGGTCGACTCCAAGGCCGGTTACGCGTACGAGCGCGTGCCGAAGGCGGAAGTCGAAGACCTGGTGCTGGAGGAGGTGCCCGACGTCCGCTACGAGGACATCGGTGGCCTCACCCGGCAGATCGAGCAGATCAGGGACGCGGTCGAACTGCCGTTCCTGCACGCCGACCTCTACCAGGAGTACCAGCTGCGCCCGCCGAAGGGCGTCCTGCTCTACGGCCCGCCGGGCTGCGGCAAGACGCTCATCGCCAAGGCGGTCGCGAACTCGCTGGCCAAGAAGGTGGCGGCGGCGCGGGGCGACAACGAGGACGGGAAGTCCTACTTCCTGAACATCAAGGGTCCCGAGCTGCTCAACAAGTTCGTCGGGGAGACCGAGCGGCACATCCGCTTGATCTTCCAGCGGGCGCGGGAGAAGGCCTCCGAGGGCACCCCGGTGATCGTGTTCTTCGACGAGATGGACTCGATCTTCCGGACCCGTGGATCGGGCGTTTCGTCCGATGTGGAGACCACGATCGTCCCGCAGCTGCTCTCCGAGATCGACGGTGTCGAAGGCTTGGAAAACGTCATCGTCATCGGTGCCTCGAACCGTGAGGACATGATCGACCCGGCGATCCTGCGGCCGGGCCGGCTCGACGTCAAGATCAAGATCGAGCGTCCGGACGCCGAAGGCGCGAAGGACATCTTCTCCAAGTACCTGGCCGAAGGCCTGCCGATCCACGCGGACGACCTCGCCGAGTTCGGCGGCGACGCCAAGGCGACGTTCGACGCGATGATCCAGCACACCGTCGAGCGCATGTACGAGGAGAGCGACGAGAACCGGTTCCTCGAGGTGACCTACGCCAACGGGGACAAGGAAGTCCTGTACTTCCGCGACTTCAACTCGGGCGCGATGATCCAGAACATCGTGGACCGGGCGAAGAAGTCGGCGATCAAGTCCGTGCTGGAGACCAACCAGCCCGGCCTGCGCGTGCAGCACCTGCTGGACGCGATCGTCGACGAGTTCGCGGAGAACGAGGACCTGCCGAACACCACCAACCCGGACGACTGGGCCCGGATCTCCGGCAAGAAGGGCGAGCGGATCGTGTACATCCGCACGCTCGTCACCGGAAAGAACACGGACTCGGGGCGGGCGATCGACACCGCCACGAACACCGGTCAGTACCTGTAGAGAACGAACACCCGGTGGGGCGGTCGCCGCGGCGACCGCCCCACCGGCGTGTCCGGGGTCAGTCCCGGACCAGTTCCGCTTCGGGCGCCGGTGACCCGGCCCTGCGGCGGACGCGCAGCCGGCCGTGCGCGGCGAGAATGCCCAGCACCACCAGGATCGCGCCGACGGGCTGGTTCCAGCTCACCGGTTCGTCCAGCACCGCCACGCCCAGCAGCACGCCGACGACCGGTGTGAGGTAGGTCACCGCCGACGCGTTCGCCGCGCCCCAGGCCGCGATGATCCGGACGTTCCAGACATAAGCCAGGCCCGTGCCGAAGACGCCGAGCGCCACCATGCTCAGCACGACCGGCAACGTCGGGTGGATCGGCGTCACCGCGATCGCCGGCGCCAGCAGGCCGAGGATGACCGTCGCCGACGCCGTCTGCCCGAACGCGACGACGACCGGGTCCGCCCCGCGCGGCGAGACGAACCGGCGCATGTAGACGAAGCACGCGCCGTAACACGTGGTGGCGCCGAGACAGGCGAGCTGCGTGGTCAGCTGGTGCGACACGTCGACGCCGTGCCACACCCCGACGATCGTGAGCACGCCCAGGAACCCGAGCAGCAGCCCGAGCACCCGCGGCGGCGTGAACCGCTCCTCGGGCAGCGCCGCCGCAGCCAGCAGCATCGTGATCAGCGGCGTCGTCGCGTTGAAGATGCTGGCCAAACCGGACGAAATGTACTGTTCCGCCCACGAGAACAGCAGGAACGGCACCACGCACAGCAGCACCGACACGACGACGAGGTGGCCCCACAGCGCGAGATCGCGGGGGAGTGCCCGGCGGCGGACCAGCAGCACCGCGGCCAGCGCCAGCGCGCCCAGCGAAACCCGGGCCAGCGCGACCTGAGCGGGGGAGAGGCCGTCGAGGCCCACCTTGATGAACAGGAAGCTCGCGCCCCACACGGCCGCGAGCAACCCGAACCGCACCGTGACCCCGAAACCCATGACGCGCAGTCAAGCCGGGCGACCGCCGCCGGAGCCAGCGATTTTCGGACGTCGTCGTGTGTATAACGACCTATACCGCCGGGGTAGGATCAAGCCCGTGGGGGCTACGAACGACGAAGAACCGCCGTGGACGCGGGCGCTCGCGCACGTCGCCGGCCTGGTGTCGGGGCCGCCGCTCGCCGCGGACCTGGACGTCACCGTGCACTTCCACCCGGACCGGCTGGTGGGCGGGGTGCCGCTGCTGCGGCACCTGGCCGCCGACGGCGTCTACCGCTCGCAGTTCGAGACCGGCACGAGCAACGGCGGCTTGACCGCCCACCCGGGCGGTGACCGCTGGCGCTGGGAGCACCGGATCTTCGGCGGCGCCTACGACGACGGGCCGCCGTCGGGGCGACCCAAGTACGGCGCGCTGAACCACCGCCGCCGCGCGGCCGGCGGCTCGGTCCGGTTCGGCTCGGCCCACTTCCGGCTGAAGCGCGACGTGCTGCGGCGGACGACTTTCTGCTACCCGGACAGCTTCAGTGAGCCCGCCGACTTCGGCACAGCCGGCCACATGCCACTGGTGGCCCTCGCCGACGCGGCGCCGGCGGACGTCCTCGACGACTACGTCGAGGCTCACGTGCACGGCCCGCTCCGGCTGGACACCGACGTCGCGGCCCTGGTGCTGGACCCGGCGTTCCGGGGGACCGACGTCGAGGCGGCGGCTGCCGCGCTGCCGTTCCCGACGTCGTGGCACCACGGTTTCCGGCTGTCCGTCGCGGTGCTCGCCGAGCACGCGGACTTCCGCGGCGAGGACGTCGTGCGGGCCGGCGAGGAGATCGCCGAACACGGGTGGCTCGACGCCCGCGTCATCGGCGACGCCGTGCGGGCCGGCACGCACGATCCGCAGACCCTCAAGCGCGTCTGGCACTGCACCGCGCGGTTCGGGCTACGCGACGACGCCGACGGGTAGCAGCGCCTCGGCCAGCCGCCGCCAGTGCGGCAGCGCGGACTGCCCGGGCTCGATCCCGACGACCTGGACGCCGACGTGGTCGGCGCCCGCGTCGAGGTGCTCCTCCAGCCGGCAGGCGATCGTGTCGAGGTCGCCCCAGAACACCAGGTCGTCGACGATCCGGTCACTGCCGCGGCCGCCGTCGATGTCGGCTTCGGTGTAGCCGAGCCGCAGGAACTTGGCCACGTTGTACCGCTGCGTCAGGTACGGGTGCAGGTGCTCCCGGGCGATCTCGCGCGCCCGCGCCGGATCGGTCTCGAAGAGGACAGCGTGCTCGACGCCGAGGAACGGGCGCTCGCCCAGGATCTCGCGCGCCTGCGCCGTGTGCCGCGGCGTCACGTGGTAGGTGTGCGCGCCGGCCGAGCGGTCGCGGGCCAGTTCGAGCATCTTCGGGCCGTACGCGGCCAGGACGCGCCGCATCGGCGCGGCGGCCGCGGGATTGGCGTTGGTGGCCGTGTCCAGGGCGTCGAGGTAGTCGTTCATCGCCCGCAGCGGGCTGGTCGTGCCGGGGCGCCCGGCGCCGAAGCCGAGACCGAGCAGGTGGCGGTCCGGGTAGGCGTCGGCCAGCAGCAGGGCCGCGCCGCGCGTCCACCGCGGCTCACGGGACCAGATCTGGGCGATCCCGTTGACGACGGCCAGGCGCCGGGTCGAGGCGAGCAGGAAACCGGCGTGGGTGAGGGCTTCCCGGCCGTCGCGCTCGGGGATCCAGACCGCCCGCCAGCCGAGGTCTTCCAGCTCCTGCGCGGTGTCGCGGGCCAGGCTCGCCGGCTGGTCCTCGAAGTCGAACGTCCAGATCCCGTAGCGCCCCAGGGGCATGTTGTCGATCGCGCTCATGCATCGAAGTATCGCAGAACTTCGATATGAGTCAACCGTCGGGAACTCATCGGGGGAGGGGAGTGGTCAGAGCGAGTGGCCGAGGACCTCGACGATCCGGGCGATCCGCTCTTCGTCACGGCGGTAGTGCGTCCACTTCCCGAGCCGCGTCGCGCGGACCAGCCCGGCGCGCTGCAGCGACGCCATGTAGGCCGAGACGGTCGACTGGGCCAGGCCCGCCTTCTCCTGGATGTGCGTCACGCACACCCCTTCATCGACCACCATCGCCCCGCGCTGCTCGAGGAAGTTCTTCTCCGGATCCCGCAGCCAGCCGAGGATCCGCAGCCGCACCGGGTTCGCGAGCGCCTTGAACACGTCGAGCAGCTGCTCGACCTCCGGCGGGGCCTCGGCGCGCGTCGTCACCTCTCCGATGGTAGATCACATCGCGACACTCCGATGCGACATCGGCGCGTGGTCCCCGGACCTCGGCGTATAACGACCTATACTTCACGGCTGTGAGCGAAGAAACCGGGCGGCCGCGCGCGCCCATCACCGAAGCCGACGTCATGGCCTGGCTGGAGACGACCGCCGCCACCGTCGAAGCGGGGGAGGTGGGCCCCCAGGAGCTCATCGACATCCTCGGCGAGCTGCGCCGCGCCTCCGCGGCCTGCGCCGACGCCTCCGACTGGGCCCTGCTCGCCGCCCGCGAAGGGGGCGCCAGCCTGCGCCAGATCGCGCCGGTCTTCGGCAAGGGCTACGTCCGCGCCCCGGCCGCCCGCCTCGAGAAGCTCCACCGCCAGGCCCAGACCGCCGGCCAGTGGCTCGCCATCCTCCGGCACAAGCAGAACGGATGAGTACGCCCATGGATCGCGTGGATCGCATCGCGCTCGGCCTGGCGGCGCTGGGCCGGCCCGCGTACATCAACCTGGGCCGGGACGGGGCGCTGCCGGCCGTGCGGGACGTCGCGTCGATGCGGGCCGCGACGTTCACGGTGCTCGACGGCGCCTACGCCGCGGGGATCCGCAACGTCGACGTCGCCCGGTCCTACGGGCGTTCGGAGGAGTTCCTCGCCGGCTGGCTCGACGAGCGCGGGCACCACGACGTCGTCGTCTCCAGCAAGTGGGGTTACGCCTACGTCGGCGGCTGGCGGCTCGACGCCGAGGTGCACGAGGTGAAGGAGCACTCGGCGACGCGGTTCGCCGCGCAGTGGGCGGAAACCCTGGCGCTGCTGGGGGACCGGGTCAGCCTCTACCAGGTCCATTCGCTCACTGTGGACAGTCCGCTGTTCACCGACGAGCCGCTGATCGAGGCGCTGGCGGAGCTCGCGGCGAACGGCGTCGCGGTCGGGTTCTCGACGTCGGGGCCGGCGCAGGCGGCCGCGATCGAGCGGGCGTTCGCACTGGAAGTGGCCGGACGGCCGGTGTTCTCGTCGGTGCAGTCGACGTGGAACCTCCTGGAGCCGTCGGCGGGACCCGCGCTGGCCGCGGCACACGCCGCCGGGAAGCGGGTGCTGGTCAAGGAAACCCTGGCCAACGGCCGGCTGGCGGTCGAGGCGCCGCGGGTGCTGCTCGACATCGCCGCCGCGCACGGGACCGGCCCGGACGCGGTCGCCGTGGCGGCGGTGCTGGCGAACGACTGGGCCGGCGCGGCGGTCATCGGCCCGGCGAGCGCGCCGCAGCTCGAGGCGAACCTGCGCGCCACCATGCTTTCCCTGAGCACCGAGGAGGAAGCCGCGCTGGCCGGGCTGGCGGAGGATGCGGGGGACTACTGGCGACACCGGTCCTCTTTGGGCTGGGACTGACCGGCTGCACTACTCTGCGCAGTCACAGTCGGACTACGGGAGGGCCGGAGCAGGTGCGTCATCGCCAGGTGGTTGCGTTGGCCGCGGTCGCGTTGGTCGGCCTCACGGGCTGCGACGGCCCCGACCCGAACAACCTCGAGACGTACTACGACGATCCGGTCCCGTCGGCCACGCTGTCGGCGCCCACGCCGGAAGCCCTGGCGCCGGCCCCGAAGGCGGCTCCGGTCACCCAGGCGGCGCCGGACCCCGGACTGCTCGCGGAGCGGGCGCTGCTGTCCGATCAGGACGTCGCCGAAGAGGGTGTGCAGCCCGGCTCGGGCGCGGCGTCGGGCTGCCTGACGGACGACGTGTCGGCGACCAGCCGGACCGCGAGCTGGCGGTACCCGAGCGGTTCGGTGCTGCGGCACCGGGTCGTCGCCTACCCGGACGGCTCGGCCGGCGACATCGTGGCGGACGCGCAGTGCACCGGCCACACCGTGGACGTCCCGGCCCAGGCGGGCGTCGAGCGTCAGCGGGCCTGGTGCGACGGCAAGACGTGCACCGTGCTGCTGGCGCGGGGCACGCTCGTGTCCGGGCTGACCGTTTCGGCGAGCACGGAGTCGCGGGCGATCGACGCGGCGAAGCGCCTGCTGCCCGCGATGGCGGCGAAGCTGACGGCGCCGGCGGCTCAGCAGTAGCGGCGGAACCACTCCTGGACGCCTTCGCGGCCGTCGGGGATGAACGGGAGTGCCGGTGCCGGGTCGTCGACCCAGGCGCGCAGCTCGTCGAGCGGGAGCCAGCGGCCTTCGACGATCTCTTCGCCCTGGTGGTGGATCGGGCCGTCCCAGCGGACCTCGAAGGCGAAGTTGTGGCAGCGGTTGCGGCCGTCGTCGTACACCTTCGTGAACAGCGGAACGGGTTCCACCCCGTGGACGCCGAGCTCTTCGGCCAGTTCACGGCGAGCGCACTCGACCGGTGACTCGCCGGCGGCGACGACTCCGCCCGCCCAGCAGTCCCAGGTGGACGGGAACACGTCCTTCGTGGGGGTCCGGAGGTGCACGTAGACCGCGTTTCCGTCACCCGAACGGACCAGCACGACGCCGGCGGCGTGCCACAGGCCCTCGCTGCGGAGGCGACTCCGGAGCGTCGAGCCGACGACGGAGCCGGCCTGGTCATAGAGGGCAACGAGTTCGTCACTGCCTGGCATGGGTGCATCGTTCCACTAGGCCTACCCCGTAGGGTGGTGGACATGCGGCGGATCATGGGAACCGAAGTCGAGTACGGCATCTCGGTGCCGGGCGACGCGACGGCGAACCCGGTACTCACCTCGACCCAGGTCGTGCTGGCCTACGCGGCCGCGGCCGACATCCCGCGAGCGCGGCGGGCCCGGTGGGACTACGAGGTGGAGTCCCCCTTGCGGGACGCGCGCGGGTTCGACCTGACCGGCCCGGGCGGGCCGGGGCACGACCCGGACGTCGAGGACCTGGGTGCGGCGAACGTCATCCTGACCAACGGCGCGCGGCTGTACGTCGACCACGCGCACCCGGAGTACTCGGCGCCCGAGGTGACGAACGCGCGTGACGCGGTCATCTGGGACAAGGCCGGCGAACGGGTGATGGAGGAGGCGGCGCTGAAGGCCGCGTCCGTGCCCGGGCAGCCCCCGCTCCAGCTGTACAAGAACAACGTCGACGGCAAGGGCGCCAGCTACGGCACGCACGAGAACTACCTGTGCGCGCGCTCGACGCCGTTCACCGCCATCATCGCCGGGCTGACGCCGTTCTTCGTGTCGCGGCAGGTCTTCACCGGGTCGGGCCGGGTCGGGATCGGGCAGCAGAGCGAAGAGGCCGGGTTCCAGCTCTCCCAGCGTGCGGACTACATCGAGGTCGAGGTCGGCCTGGAGACGACGCTGAAGCGCGGGATCATCAACACCCGCGACGAGCCGCACGCGGACGCGGACAAGTACCGGCGGCTGCACGTCATCATCGGCGACGCCAACATGTCCGAGTACTCGACCTACCTCAAGGTCGGCACGACGGCCCTGGTGCTCGACCTGATCGAGTCCGGCATCCGGTTCGACGACCTGAAGCTGGACGAGCCGGTCAAGGCCGTGCACCAGATCAGCCACGACCCGACGCTCAAGGCGCAGGTGTCGCTGGCCAACGGCAAGAAGTACACCGGCCTGGACCTGCAGTTCGCCTACCACGAGATCGCTTCGCAGAACCTGGAGCGCACGGGCGCGGACGAGGCCGCCAAGGAGGTGCTGCGGGTCTGGGGCGAGATCCTGGACGCGCTGGCGCGGGACCCGCAGGAGTGCGCGGACCGGCTGGACTGGCCGGCGAAGCTGCGGCTGCTGGAGGGGTACCGCCAGCGGGACAGCCTCGCCTGGGGCGCGCCGCGGCTGCGCCTGGTGGACCTGCAGTACTCGGACGTGCGGCTGGCTAAGGGCCTGTACAACCGGCTGGTCACGCGGGGCTCGATGAAGCGGCTGGTGACCGAGGAAGAGGTGCTGGCCGCCGTCACGACGCCGCCGTCGGACACGCGGGCCTACTTCCGGGGCCGGGCGCTGGAGAAGTACGCGAGCTCGATCGCGGCGGCGTCCTGGGATTCGGTCATCTTCGACGTCGGCAAGGAGTCGCTGGTGCGGATCCCGACGCTGGAGCCGTTGCGCGGGACCAAGGCGCACGTCGGCAAGCTGCTGGACAACGCGGCGACGGCGGAGGAGCTGGTGGAGGCACTCACCGGTTCGGACTAGGCGGTACGCACGCGGATCGCGGCGGTGACCCCGAATGTCGGGGTCGCTGGGTAGGCTAGGAAACATCAGCCACACCGGGAGGCGAGATGGCCCAGGAAAAGATCGAAAAGCACGGCGGCGGCGACTCCGACGAGGAGTTCGACGACACCGGCGCGGCGGGTCAGGAGCGGCGCGAGAAGCTCGGCGAGGACGTCGACACGATCCTCGACGAGATCGACGACGTGCTGGAGGAGAACGCCGAGGACTTCGTCCGGGCCTACGTCCAGAAGGGCGGCGAGTAGCCGCTCGGGCGTTCGCGCCCTTGCCGACCGTTCAGCCGGCGGCCGGAGGCTCCGCGTGGTGGTGACCGTGGTCCGTGCGGGCCGGGGTCGCCGAACGCGGGGCCACGGCCGCCAAGGCCCGCACAGATGGGATTTTTGAGCACGTATGGACAACACCAGGGGCATCTCGGGTCCCGCTCTGCCGGGGGCATACTTCTCGTCGGCGACGTCGTCGTTTTCCGACTTCCTGCGGGTGCAGGCGCCGGAACTGCTTCCGGAGCGCCGGATGTCCGGTGGTGCGGGCGACCTGGGCGTGCCGCACGGGACGACGATCGTCGCGCTGACCTTCGCGAGCGGAGTGCTGATCGCGGGTGACCGGCGGGCGACGTCGGGGAACCTGATCGCGAGCCGCGACATGGAGAAGGTGCACGTCACCGACGAGTACTCGGCGGTGGGCATCGCGGGCACGGCCGGGCTGGCCGTGGAGATGGTGCGCCTCTACGCCGTGGAGCTCGCGCACTACGAGAAGATCGAGGGCGTTTCGCTGTCGCTGGACGGCAAGACGAACAAGCTGGCCGGGATGGTCAAGGCGAACCTCGAGATGGCGATGGCCGGGCTGGCCGCGATCCCGCTCTTCGTCGGGTACGACCTGGAGGCCGAGGACGCGCGGCACGCCGGCCGGATCGTCTCGTACGACGCCGCGGGCGGGCGCTACGAGGAGAACGGCGGCTACGCCGGGATCGGCTCGGGTTCGCTGTTCGCGAAATCCGCGCTCAAGAAGCTGCACGACCCGGACGCCGACGTCGAGAACGCCACGCGGGTGGCTGTCGAGGCGCTGTACGACGCGGCGGACGACGACACCGCTTCGGGCCTGCCGGACCTGGTGCGCCGGATCTTCCCGTCCGTCGTGACGATCACCGCCGAGCACGGCGCCGTGCAGCTGCCGGAGTCGGAGACCGCCGCCGTGGCGGAGGCCGTGATCGCCGGGCGGATCGAGCGCCAGCAGCGTCGGCTGTCCTGACGCGGGCCGGAGCTGAACCAGTGAACGATGGAACACCGAAAGACCTGGAGCGCACACCGTGACGATGCCGTTGTATGCCTCTCCCGAGCAGCTGATGCGGGAGCGTTCCGAGCTGGCGCGCAAGGGCATCGCGCGCGGCCGGAGCGTGGTGGTGCTGAAGTACGCGGGCGGCGTGCTGTTCGTGGCGGAGAACCCGTCGGCGACGCTGCACAAGGTGTCCGAGATCTACGACCGGATCGGCTTCGCCGCCGTCGGGCGCTACAGCGAGTTCGAGAACCTGCGGGTCGCCGGGATCCGGCACGCGGACCTCAAGGGCTACCAGTACGACCGGCGTGACGTGAGCGCGCGGGCGCTGGCGAACGCGTACGCGGCGACGCTGGGCAGCATCTTCACCGAGCAGCTGAAGCCGTTCGAGGTCGAGGTCTGCGTCGCGGAGGTCGGGGCGAGCGCGGCGGAGGACCAGCTGTACCGGCTGACCTACGACGGCTCGATCTTCGACGAGCCGCAGTTCATCGTGATGGGCGGCCAGGCCGACAAGATCGTCACGAAGCTGAAGGAGACGTTCGAAGACGGTCTGGACCTGCAGGCGGCCCTCGGCGTGGCGGTGACGGCGTTGCGCACGCCGATCCAGCCCGCCGCGACGACGACGTCGTCGGCCGGTTCGTCGTCGTCCTCTTCGTCCTCGTCGGCGGCGGCGAGTGCGTCGGCCAACGGCAACGGCGAGACGGACCCGCCGATCAAGCTGGAGGTGGCGGTCCTGGACCGCGACCGCCCGCGGCGCGCGTTCCGCCGCCTGACGGGAACGGCGCTGGACGCGCTGCTGCCGGTGCCGGACCCCCAGGGTGACGAGCCGGAGAAGCCCGAAGGCGAATAGTTCGTACGAAACGGGGCGTGGTCGGTGACCACGCCCCGTTTTCGCGTCCGCGGTCAGGTGGCGCCGGAGCCGAAGAGGGCGGTGAGCACGAGGACGAAGGCGACGCTCCCGTCCAGCAGCCACCGGCAGGTCGACTGGGTGTGCCGGGACCCGTCCCGGCCTTCAGGACGCCGCGGACGGCTGCCGGAAGGTCTGGTCGGCGAAGGCCAGCAGGTACGGCAGCGTGGCCCGGGCGGTGTGCCACGTGTGGTTGAAGCCGCGTTCGGCGTGGACGACCGCCTCCTGGCCGCGGGCGTGCAGGGCGTCGGCGATGCGGTGGGCGGTCGTGACGTCGGTGGGCGCGCCGGTGCCGACGGCCAGCATCACCGAGATCGGGGCGGGGAACTTCATCGTCGGCAGGTAGCGGCGCGGGGTGTTGGCGGCGATGGCCGCCTGGTCGCCGCCGAGGACGCCGACGGAGTCGTTGAGGTCGTCGTAGGGCAGGGCGATGACCAGGGTGGCGAACTCGTGGACGTGGTGCAGCCCGATGTTGAGCGCGCCGAAGCCGCCGCCGGACATGCCGCCGAGGGCGCGGTGGGCGCGGTCGGCCAGCGTCCGGTAGCGGCTGTCGATCGCCGGGACGACGGTGCGGGCGAGGTAGGTCTCCAGTTGCGGGCCGCCCGGGACGTCGAGGCACTCCCAGTCGGTGCTGGGGACGCCGGCGGTCATGTCCACGCTGACCACGATCATCGGGGCGATGACGTTGGCCTGCTGCAGGGCCTGGAGGGTGCCGGGCGCGTCGCCGGAGGTCAGCCAGTCGCGCGGGCCGCCGAACGGGTAGCCGTGGATCAGGTAGACGACGGGGTAGCGGCGGCCGGCGTTGGCCGGGTCGCCGTAGCCGGCCGGCAGGATGACGTAGTTGCTGCCCGACGGCACGCCGTGCGCGGGGTCGGGCAGCGGGACGACGTCGATCTTCTGGCCGGCGGCCGCGACGCCGCTGCCGCCGTGGGGCGCCGGCTCGGACTCGGACTCCGGGGCTTCCCGGTCGTCGTCGAGCAGGCGGCCGGCCAGGTTGACGACGCCGGGGCCGCGCTGGAGCAGGCGGGCGAGGTCGTCGGAGGTGCGCACGTACCCGACGTAGCTGTTCACCGCCGTGACCGCCGCCAGCAGCAGGAGGACGCCGAAGGCGGTGAACCCCCAGCGGCGGAGGCGGCGCCGGTGCGCGAGCGCGATCACGGCGGCGAGCACCGCGACCGCGGCGGTGGCGAAGGCGAGCCAGATGAACGGCGACTCGAACGGCCCGAGGTCACGGGCGCGGGCGGTGATGTCGCCCGGCAGCACCGGATCCACCGCGACCTGCGGGGTCATCCGCACCACGCCGCGTGCCACCGCATCGAAACCCCACTCGTCCCCTGGCTGCGGGCAGGAGGGCCCGCATCTCGATCTTGACGCTAGCCAGGGGACGCTGTGGGTTCGTTGAGAGAAAGTAAACGCAGATTAAAGACGGTAGATGGTGAGTGCGCTGGGGCGGGACTTGAAGCGGAACCGGTTGCCGAGCGGGCCGACCTCGCCGTCGGTGGCGACGCGGCGGTGGCCGTCGAGCAGCTCGACGTCCAGCTCGGCGACGTCGAGCTCCTGGTAGACGTGGCTGGCCGCGAGGCTGCGGGTGACCATGGCCAGCAGGAACCGGGCGCGGGAGTACGGCAGGTCGGCGCGCAGGTAGCGGACGTCGAGCAGGCCGGTGTCGAGGGCGGGCCGCCTGCTGGGGGCGAACCCCTTCGGCGCGTACGTGCCGTTGCCCACGAACAGCAGCCAGACCTGGGTGAGCTTGCCGTTGAGCCGGACGGTCAGCGGCTTGGCGTTGCGCAGCGTGCGGGTCAGCGCGATCGCGGCCGAGGGCCACTTCGGGTGCTTTTCCTGCAGCTTCTCGCGCAGCCGGACCATCTCCGGGTAGCCGCCGAGGCTCGCGGTGTTGACGAACCAGCGGTGCGCCGGGCCGTCGGGCCCTTCGACCCCGACCTCGCCGAGGTCGATGCCGACGGCGTTGCCGACCTCGGTGGCCGCGTCGGCGTCGGGCATCGAGCGGACGCCGATGTCGCGGGCGAAGTGGTTCAGCGTGCCGGCCGGGATCAGGGCGAGCGGCAGGTCCCGCTCGGCGGCGACCGAGGCGACCGCCGCGACGGTCCCGTCACCACCCGCGACGCCGAGGGCGCGGATGGTGCCGCGGGCGTCGATCTCGGCCTCGAGCTGGCCCCGCAGGTCCTGCTCGAAGTCGGGGTAGAGGATCTCGGCCTTCGGCCAGGCGAAGCGGACGTCGGCGGTCGGGTCCTGCCCGTTCACCCCGGAATGCGGGTTGACCAGCACGAGCATGTCGTCGCCGTCGACCATCTCCGGGGCGTGGGCGTCGTGGGCGGAGCGGCCCGGGATGTCGTCGTGCAGCGGCCACCAGTGCCGGGTCGCCAGGCCCACGCCGGTGCCGATGGCGAGGCCGACGCCGACGTCGGAGGGCCAGTGCACGCCCGTGTGGACGCGTGAGTAGGCGACCGCGAGCGCGAGCGGCGCGACGACGAGCCCGGCGCGCGGGGACTCCATGGCCACCGCCGTCGCGAAGGCCGCCGCGGAGGCGGAGTGGCCGGAGGGGAACGACGACGACGTCGGGCGTTTCCGCAGGCGGCGGTGCATCGGCATCTCTTCTTCGGCCGGGCGCCGGCGGGGGAAGAGCGGTTTGCCGATCAGGTTCGCGGCGGCGCTCGCACCGGCGATGGCGACCACGCCGCGCAGGGCGCCGCGACGGGTCGCGCCCGCGCGGACCGCCAGCCCCCCGGCGACCACCCACCAGAGGCGGGACTTGTTCGCCGACCGGGACAGGGCCATCAGCGCGTCGTCGGCTTTCGTGGCCGGCAAGCGGGCGCTGCGGCGCATCAGGGCGCGGTCGGTCCGGCCGACCCGCCGGAACGCCCGGATGAGCTGGTGTGACAAGAGGTCCGCCTTCCGCGCGACGTCAAGGGATGTGCTCCAATCGTGCCTGATTCGGGGGCTTTTCACCGTCTGTGGCCTACTGGGGGCGTGTCGACGCCCGAACGGCCCACCGTCGAGGGGGGTGCAGCGCTTACTCTGGTGGAATGCAGCGGCGGATCTTTGGCATCGAGACCGAGTTCGGGGTCACGTGCACATTCCACGGCCAGCGCAGGCTCTCGCCCGACGAGGTGGCACGCTACCTCTTCCGGCGGGTCGTCTCGTGGGGCCGTTCTTCGAACGTTTTCCTGTCGAACGGCTCCCGGCTCTACCTCGACGTCGGCTCGCACCCCGAGTACGCGACGGCGGAGTGCGACGACCTGGTCCAGCTCGTCACGCACGACAAGGCCGGTGAGCGGATCCTCGAGGACCTGCTGGTCGACGCCGAGCGGCGGCTGGCGGACGAGGGCATCGGCGGCGACATCTTCCTGTTCAAGAACAACACCGACTCGGCGGGCAACTCGTACGGCTGTCACGAGAACTACCTGGTGACCCGCGCGGGTGAGTTCTCCCGGATCGCGGACGTCCTGCTTCCGTTCCTGGTGACCCGGCAGCTCATCTGCGGCGCCGGCAAGGTGCTGCAGACCCCGCGCGGCGCGGTCTACTGCCTCTCCCAGCGTGCGGAACACATCTGGGAAGGCGTCTCGAGCGCGACGACCCGGTCGCGCCCGATCATCAACACCCGCGACGAGCCGCACGCCGACGCCGAGCGCTACCGGCGCCTGCACGTCATCGTGGGCGACTCGAACATGGCCGAGCCGACGACGATGCTCAAGGTCGGGTCGGCGAACCTGGTGCTCGAGATGATCGAGGCCGGTGTCCAGTTCCGCGACTTCACGCTGGACAACCCGATCCGGGCGATCCGCGAGATCAGCCACGACCTCACCGGCCGGCGCCAGGTGCGCCTCGCCGGCGGCCGCGAGGCCTCGGCGCTGGACATCCAGCGCGAGTACTACGCCCGCGCGGTCCAGCACCTCCAGGACAACGGCTCCAGCCCGGCGAACGACCGGGTCATCGAGCTGTGGGGCCGGGCGCTGGACGCGGTCGAGCAGCAGGACTTCGGCAAGATCGACACCGAGATCGACTGGGCGATCAAGCACCGGCTGGTCGAGCGCTACCGGCACAAGCACGACATGGACCTGTCCAGCCCGCGCATCGCCCAGCTCGACCTGGCCTACCACGACATCCGCCGTGGCCGGGGCATCTTCGACCTGCTCCAGCGCAAGGGCCTGGTCCGCCGGGTCACCGACGACGGCGAGATCGAGGCCGCCAAGGACACCCCGCCGCAGACCACCCGGGCCAAGCTGCGCGGCGACTTCATCGCCGCCGCCCAGGCCGCCGGGCGCGACTTCACCGTCGACTGGGTGCACCTGAAGCTCAACGACCAGGCTCAGCGCACCGTGCTGTGCAAGGACCCGTTCCGCTCGGTCGACGAGCGCGTCGAACGCCTGATCAGCTCGCTCTAGCCCGAAGCCGTGAAGGCCTCCTTACCGGCTCTTATGGCCGGCAAGGAGGCCTTCACGGCTTTTGACCCTACGAAAGTCGGCGGGCGGGTGCGGCAGGATCTGCCCATGCGTGTGCTGCGTGCGGTGCTTCTCGTCCTCGGTCTCCTGGTCGCACTGGCTGTGCCCGCGTCGGCCACAGGGCACCTGCCGAAGTGGGAGCTGAGCGCCACCGGCGTCACCGCCCAGTTCCGCGGCCTGTCCGCGGTCAGCTCCCGGGTGGCCTGGGTCAGCGGGACCCAAGGCACGGTCCTGCGCACCGTCGACGGCGGCCGGAGCTGGCGGTCCGTCGGCCCGCCCGGCACCGGCACCCTCGAGTTCCGCGACATCGAGGCCTTCGACGCCGACCACGCCGTGATCCTGTCGATCGGCCCCGGCACCGACTCCCGCGTCTACCGGACCGACGACGCCGGCGCGCACTGGCGCCAGACGTTCCAGAACACCGACGCCGCCGCGTTCTACGACTGCCTCGCCTTCTTCGACCCGTGGCGCGGGCTCGCGATGAGCGACCCGGTGGACGGGAAGTTCCGGATGCAGGCCACCGTCGACGGCGGCCGCAGCTGGCGGCAGGTCCCCGACAGCGGCTTCCCGCCCGCGCTGCCCGGGGAGGCCGGGTTCGCCGCCAGCGGCCAGTGCGTCACCACCGCGGGCCCGTTCGACGCCTGGCTGGCCACCGGCGGCGGCGCCACGGCCCGCGTCCTGCACTCCGGTGATGGCGGCCGCCACTGGACGGCGTCGGACACGCCGTTGCCGAGCAGCCCGTCGGCCGGCGTGTTCGCCCTCGCCTTCCGCACCCCGTGGCAGGGCGTCGCCATCGGCGGCGACTTCGCCGCACCGACCGCGCCCGGCCCCGCCGTCGCGCTGTCGAACGACCGCGGCCGCACCTGGCGCACCCCGGCGCAGTACCCCGCCGGGTACCGCTCCGGGCTGGCCTGGCGCGGCGGCACGGTCCTGGCCGTCGGCCCCGGCGGCAGCGACCTCAGCCCCGACGGCGGGCGGCACTGGACGTCGTTCGACACCGGCAGCTTCGACAGCGTGGACTGCACCGCGTTCGGCAGCTGCTGGGCGAGCGGCAGCAAGGGCCGCGTCGCGCGGCTGGGCTAGCGCACCTGCCCGGTCGGGCGGACCATGATCTCGTTGACGTCCACGTGCGGTGGCTGCTGCAGCGCGTAGAGCACGGCCCGGGCGATGTCGGCCGGCTCCAGCTTCGGCTTCTTGCGCTGCTCGTCGCTGAGGATGCCGGTGTCGGTGATGCCCGGCTGGACCAGCGTGACGCGCACGCCGGTGCCGACGGCCTCCTCGCGGATCGCCCCCGCCATGCCCGTCACCGCCCACTTCGTCACCGAGTACAGGCTCGCGTTGCGGATGTAGCGGCCGGCGACCGAGCCGGTGATCAGCAGGTGCCCGGTCGATTCCGCAAGGGCGGGCAGGGCCGCGCGGGCGGTGTAGGCCGCGCCCAGCACGTTGACGCGGACCATCTCCTCCCACGCCGTCGGGTCGGGGTCGGCGGTGCCGAAGAACGACGTCCCGACGCCGATCCCGGCGTTGGCGAAGGCCGCGTCGAGCCGGCCGAACCTCCGCACGGTCTCGGTGACCGCTCCGGAGATGGCCGGCCAGTCCGCGACGTCGGCGCCCAGCGCCAGCGCCCGGTCTTCGCCCAGCTCGGCCGCGAGGGCCGCATCGGCCGCCTTGCGCGCCACGAGCGCGACCTTGAAGCCGGCCGATGCGGCCAGCCGGGCGGTCGCGGCACCCAGCCCGCGGGAGGCGCCGGTGACGAGGAGAACACGATCATCCATGTCCCCAGGCTAGGGAGGATTCACGGCGTCAGCACGAGACGGCCGCGCAGCCCGCCCGCGGTCAGCCGTTCGTGGGCGGACCGCGCGTCCGCCAGCGGCAGGACGTCCGCGACGCGCAGGGGGAGGACACCCTCGGCGGCCAGCCGGGCCAGCTCGGCCAGGCGAGTGCCGTCGGCGCGGATCCAGACACCGCGGACCCGGACGCCGCGCAGCGGGATCGGCGCGGCGCCCGCGGCGAAGGCGACGAACTCGCCGCCGCCGCGGACCGCGTCCAGCGCGTCCAGCCCGAGCAGCGCGGTGTCGAGGACGGCGTCCACCCCGCCGGGTACCAGCGCGCGCACGCGGTCGCCCAGCGCCGGCCCGCGCGGCACGAACTCGTCCGCGCCGAACGCCCTCACCTGCGCTTCGTCGGCGGCTCCGGCCACCGCGACCACCCGCAGCTTTCGGGCGTGGGCCAGGGCGACGGCGTAGCCGCCGACCGCGCCCGCCGCGCCGGTGACCAGCAGCGTCCCGGTGGTGCCGACGAGGTCCAGGGCCTGCGCCGCGGTCAGGGCGTTGAGCGGCAGCGTCGCCGCCTCGGCGGGGGAGACGCCGGCCGGCGCGGCGGCGACGGCGGCCGCGTCGAGCACGATCTGCTCGGCGTATGCGCCGAGCGGCGTCGCGAGCCGGTCGCGCAGCCCGATCACCGCGTCGCCCACCCGGAAGCCGGTGCCCGCGCCGACGGCGTCGACCTCGCCGGCGACGTCCCAGCCCAGGCCGAGCACGTCCCGCGGCGGGATGATCCCGGCCTCGGTGAGCAGCCCGGACCGGGTCGCGGCGTCGACCGGGTTGACCGCGGCCGCCGCCACCCGGATCCGCACCTGACCGGGGCCCGGCACCGGCGCCGGGACGTCGACGGGCTCCAGCACTTCGGGACCGCCGAACCGGTGGACCACCATCGCACGCATCTTTCGCTCCTTCACGGGTCGGACCTTCCCCGCGAACGTATGGGGAGCTACTCTCCATCGGGAAGTACGTACTCGCAGGTTCCTCACGTACCAGGAGGTTCGCCCGGTGCCCACGCGCACGGCGGAACAGCTGCGGCAAGCCGAGAAGGCCGCCTACGACGCCTATCTCGCCGCCTGCCCGACCCGGAAGCTGCTCGACGAGATCGCCGGCAAGTGGGTCAGCCTCGTCCTGGTGGCGCTCGGTGACGGCCCGATGCGCTACAGCGACCTTTCGCGGCGCATCGCCGGGGTGAGCCAGAAGATGCTCACGCAGACCCTGCGGGTGCTCGAACGCGACGGCCTGCTGCACCGCGAGGTGACCCCGTCGGTGCCCGTTCGCGTCGACTATTCCCTTACGCCGCTTGGCGAAAGCCTGCGCGCGCTGATGTCGGCGTTCAAGGACTGGGCCGAGGCCAACTTCGACGAGGTCAGCACCGCCCGCGCCGGTTACGACGCGCGTACACCGGACCTCACGATCGGGCCGGGCGGCGCGGGCTAGTCTCTACCGGGTGTCCACCGCACGCGCCGAACGGCTGGTCAATCTGGTGCTGGCCCTCCTGTCCACCCGGCAGTTCCTCACCGCCGAGCGGATTCGCGGCATCGTGCCCGGATACGGCGACGCGGCCAGCGACGACGCCTACTTCCGGATGTTCGAGCGGGACAAGACCGAGCTGCGCGAGCTCGGCATCCCGCTGGAAACCGGCCGCAACTCCGCCTTCGACGCCATCGAGGGCTACCGCATCGCCCGCCGCGACTACGAGCTCGGCGAGATCGACCTCGCCCCCGACGAAGCCGCCGCGGTCGCGCTGGCGTCCCGGCTGTGGGACTCGCCGGAGCTCACCGGGCAGGCCCAGGGCGCACTGGTGAAGCTGCGCGCCGCCGGCTTGGAGGTCGACGACCAGGCCCCGACCGTCGTCGAGCCCCGCGTGCGCGCCGAACCGGCGTTCGGGCCGCTGCTCGCGGCGGTCCAGAACGGCCAGGCCGTGCGCTTCGAATACCGCCGCAGCGGCTCGCCGGAACGCATCATGCGCACCCTCGAACCGTGGGGCGTGGTGTCGTGGAAGGCCCGCTGGTACGTCGTCGGGCACGACCGCGACCGCGGCGCCACCCGCTGCTTCCGGCTCTCCCGCGTCACCGGCCAGGTCCGGCCCGTCGGGAAGCCCGGCGCCGTGCAGCGGCCCGAAGGCGTCAACCTGCTGCAGCTGGTGTCGGCCACCAGCGGCGCGTCCGAACCCGCCCCGGTCACCACCGCGCGCCTGTGGGTCGCCGACGGCCGCGCCGCCGGGGTCCGCCGCCGCGGCACCGTCATCGGGCGCTCCAGCGTCGACGGCCAGGAGGGCGACCTCGTCGAGATCGGCCTCTACTTCCCGGAGTCGGCCGCCGACTGGATCACCGCCCAGGGCCCGGACGTCGTCGTGCTGGAGCCCGACGTCCTCGCCAAGACCGTCCAGGACCGGCTGGAAGCCGTCGTCGCCCGGCAGCAGCAGGGGAGTGTCCGATGAGCGGCTCCGGCGACCGGATGCCCCGGCTCCTGGCGCTCGTGCCCTACCTGCTGGCCCGGCCCGGCATCCGCGTGGACGAGGCGGCGCAGGACTTCGACGTCACGCCGAAGCAGCTGCGCAAGGACCTCGAGCTGCTCTGGATGTGCGGGCTGCCCGGCTACGGCCCCGGCGACCTGATCGACCTGTCCTTCGAGGGTGACACGATCGTCGTCACCCACGACGCCGGGATGAACCGGCCGCTGCGGCTCACCGGCGGCGAGGCGACCGCCCTGCTGGTCGCGCTGCGGGCGCTGGGGGAGACCCCGGGCGTGGTCGACGGCGACGCCGTCCGCCGCGCCATCGCCAAGATCGAGTCCGCCGCCGGGCAGGCCCAGCCGGCCGGGGTGGTCGTCGGCGGCGGCGTGCGCGAGGGCAAGAAGACCGCGCGGACCCGCGAGGAGGTCGCCCGGGCGCTGCAGGCAGGCAAGGCGATGCGGATCCGCTACTACACCGCGTCGAAGGACCAGGTCACCGAGCGCACGGTCGACCCGATGCGGGTGCTCATCGTGCAGGCCGTCGGGTACCTGGAGGCCTGGTGCCGCCGCGCCGAGGGCGTCCGGCTGTTCCGGCTGGACCGGATCGACGAGCTGACCGTGCTCGACGAGCCGTCCCGGCCGCCGGCGCACGCCCACCCGACCGACATCTCCGACGGTGTCTTCCGCGAGCGTCCCGATCAGCGGGAGGCCGTCCTGGTCCTCGACCCGGACGCACGCTGGGTAGCCGAGTACTACCCCTGCGAAGAGCTCGACGAGCTCGACGGCGGCCGCCTGCGGATCCGGATGCGCTACGCCGACCAGTCCTGGATGGTGCGCCTCGTGCTGGGCCTGAGCGGGGAAGCGCTGGTCGAGAGCCCGGCCGACCTGGCCTCCGACGTCGGCCGCCGCGCCGCCGACGCGGTGGCCCGAGCCCGTCACCTTCCGTCAACCTGCGACCACTAGGCTGACCGCGTGCCGTACCTGCCCACTATCGTGCTCGCCGCCGTCGGCCTCCTGCTGCTCGTGCTCCTGCTGGTGCGCACCGCGCGGGTCTTGCGTGGGTTCAAGCAGACCGCGAGCATGGTGGCTACGAACACCCAGGACCGGGCCGGACTCGTCCGCGCCCGGTCGGCAGCGCTGCGCGTCGCTTTCGCGCAGCGCCGCCGCAAGCCGGAAAACCAGTAACATCCCTACCAGACGCAGATAGGAGGCCACCATGCTGAACGGATTGCAGCCGTGGCATTTGATCATCCTGGTGCTCGTCGTCGTGCTGTTGTTCGGGGCCAAGAGGCTTCCCGACGCGGCCCGGTCCATCGGCAAGTCCATGAAGATCTTCAAGGCCGAGACCAAGGACCTCACCGGCGAGCACAAGGCGGCGGCGCACGAAGACGCCGAGCCGGTCGAGACCCGGCAGATCCCGGTCACGCCCGTCGTGCCCGCCGCCCCGTCGGCCACCGACCAGCAGGTCGCCGACCTGCAGCGGCAGCTCGACGAGCTGAAGAAGCAGCAGCAGCAGGCGCCCGCCGCCGAGCAGAAGAACGCCAGCTGAGCGGGTAGTCCACCACCGGTCCCTGGTCCACGGAGCGCGTCGAGCCCGGCGCGCTCCGAAGGACACCGACGAGAACGGAAACTCCAGTGGCGGAACCCGCCTCCGGGAACGGGGAGAAGCGCGGCACGAAGCGGCGCAAGCGCAGCCGCCGCGCCAACCCCGACGGCACGATGACGCTCATCGAGCACATCTACGAGTTCCGCCGCCGGCTCGGCTTCGCCCTGCTCGCCGTCGTCATCGGCGGCATCTTCGGGTTCATCTGGTTCAGCACCAAGCTGGGGCCGGTCCCGTCGCTCGGCGAGATCATGAAGGCGCCGTACTGCGCGATCCCGGCGGACCGGCGGCTCAACGGCGCCCAGGGCTGCCAGCTGCTGCAGACGGTGCCGTTCGAAGCGTTCATGATCCAGATCAAGGTCGGCGTCGCCGCCGGTGCGGTCCTGCTGGCCCCGGCCTGGCTCTACCAGATCTGGGCGTTCATCGCGCCGGGCCTGTACTCCAAGGAACGCAAGTACGCGCTGACGTTCGTGTCGTTCGCTTCGGTGCTGTTCGCCTCCGGCGCGGTGCTCGCCTACATCCTGTTCCCGCACGCGCTGCAGCTGCTGATGGGCTTCGGCCAGGGCGAGTTCATCACCGCGCTGACCGCGGACAAGTACATCTCGTTCATGCTGTCGCTGCTGGTCATCTTCGGCATCAGCTTCGAGCTGCCGCTGCTGGTGGTCATGCTCAACCGCGTCGGCGTGGTCAAGTACGTCCAGCTCAAGAAGTGGCGCCGCGGCATCGTGTTCGCGCTGTTCGTCTTCGCCGCCTTCGCCACCCCTGGCTCGGACCCGTTCTCGATGCTCGGGCTGGCCGCCGCGCTGACCGTGCTGTTCGAGATCTCGATCCAGATGTCGCGCTTCCACGACCGCAAGAAGGATCAGCTTCGGTCCGAAGAGGGCTGGGACAAGCTGGCCGACGACGAAGCCGCGCCGTTCGACTACACGCCGAGCAAGGTCGACGACGAGCCCTCCACGCCGACCGCCTCCGGTGGCCGGTCCGCCGGCACCGACGACATCACGTAGTGGGGATCCACGCCGCGCTCGCCGTGCACCCGGCCTCGGGGCACGGCGCCGCTGCCCGGATCGCGGACACGGTCGCCGCACGGCTCCGCACCGCCGTCGACCGCCTCGACGTCCTCGTGGCCAACTCCGTCGAGGAGTCCCGTGAGCTGATGCGGACGTCGCACGACGCGGGTCTCGACGTCCTGATCGTCCTCGGCGGCGACGGCGCGGCCCACCAGGGCGTCCAGTTCTGCGCGAACCACGACGTCGCGCTCGGTCTCGTCCCGGCCGGCACCGGCAACGACTTCGCCCGCGCCCTCGGCGTCCCCGGTGAGGCCATGGCCGCGGTCGACGCCCTGGTGGCGGCCCTGAAGTCCGGCGCGCGACGGCGGATCGACCTGGGCCGCGCCGGCGAGACCTGGTTCGCGACGGTGCTCTGCGCGGGGTTCGACGCGAGCGTCAACGAACGCGCCAACCGGATGCGCTGGCCGTCCGGCCCGCGCCGCTACGACGTGGCGATCCTCGCCGAGCTGGCCGCGTTCCGGTCCCGCCCGGTGGTCGTCGACACCGGCACCGAACGCCTGGAGCTCGACGCGACCCTGGTGGCCATCGGCAACACCCGCTTCTACGGCGGCGGCGTCCCGATCTGCCCGACGGCCGACCCCGAGGACGGCGTCTTCGACGTCACGGTCATCGGCCACGCGACCCGCCGCGGCCTCATCCGGATGCTCCCGGGCCTGCGCACGGGCAACCACGTCACCCACCCCGCGGTCCGCACGCTCCGGGCCCGCTCGGTGACCCTGACGGGCAACACCTGGCCCGCCTACGCCGACGGCGAGCCCCAGGGCACGGTCCCGGTGACGGTCACCTGCGTCCCCGGCGCGCTGACGGTTCTGGCTTAGTGAACTAACTCAGTAGCCCCCGGCCTCGCCGACCAGCTCCCGGAACCGCGCGGGCGCCATCAACGGCCCCTGCGCCAGGTAGACGCCGCCACAGCGGTGGCAGAACCACCCCTGCTCCCACAGCGCCTGCGCCGCCGGGATCCCGGCCCGCCGTCGCCGGTACTCCCGCACCCGCCGGACGTAGAGCCAGATCAGCGTCCCGGCGCCCCCGAACACGCACACCGACGGCAGCGCGAGCAGCGCGAACCCCAGCACCAGCCCGCCGGCGCCGCCCGGGGGAGGGTCGTCGACCGCGGAGAACGGCAGCCACAGGAAGCAGCTCCCCACCATCAGGAGCAGCACCACGCCCGCGACGAGCCCGCCGGCGCGGCGCCGGGGCGGGAACGGATCGAGCGCCCGCGCGACCCCGGTGACGGTCACTCCGGAGACCTGGCCGCTGGTGTAGATGACGCCGTCACCGGCCGGCACGGCGACCGTGGGGCCCTGGCCGCGGTAGTAGGAGTGCCCGCCGTAGTAGACCGCGGGCACGTGCTGGACCTGGTCCAGCTGCCCACAGCTCGGACAGGGTGCGGTCACGACGTCCTCCTCATCGCCGCTCCGACGGCGAAACCACCGGACCGGTTCCCTCGTGATCCCGGCAAACTTGAGTGTATAACGACCTATACGGCGCGGGTGACTGCGGGCCTCCAGCCCGCGCACGAAGAACCAAACGAGCAATGACAGGGGACCGGATGACCACGTCACGCCACGCCGTTGGTCACGCCGCGTGCAAACTGTCGGTGGTGTGTGGAACCCTGACGGAGTGGCCAGTAGCCCTTCTCCTTCCCCGGCCGAGGCCTATGCGGCCTCCGCGCGCCGGGGGAAGCACCCTCAGCTGACCCGCTTCGCGGCGGAATCCTCCTTCGAGTTCGACGACTTCCAGATCCGTGGGTGCGAGGCCCTCGAGGGCGGCCACGGCGTGCTCGTCTGCGCGCCCACCGGGGCCGGCAAGACGATCGTCGGCGAGTTCGCCGTGCACCTGGCCATGGCCGAGGGGCGCAAGTGCTTCTACACCACGCCGATCAAGGCGTTGTCGAACCAGAAGTACGGCGACCTGGTGGCCCGGTACGGGTCGGACGCGGTGGGCCTGCTGACCGGGGACACCTCGATCAACGGCAACGCGCAGGTGGTCGTGATGACCACCGAGGTGCTGCGGAACATGCTCTACGCCGGGTCCTCGACGATCACCGACCTCGGGTACGTCGTGATGGACGAGGTCCACTACCTCGCCGACCGGTTCCGGGGCGCGGTGTGGGAAGAGGTGATCCTGCACCTGCCCGAGCACGTCCGGGTGGTCGGGTTGTCGGCGACCGTGAGCAACGCCGAGGAGTTCGGCGAGTGGCTGGTCGAGGTCCGCGGGGACACCACCGTCGTGGTGGACGAGCACCGGCCGGTGCCGCTGTGGCAGCACATGCTGGTCGGCAACCGGCTGCTGGACCTGTTCGCCGGGGAAGACGTCCACGGCCCGAACGCCGAGCTGCGCATCAACCCGACCCTGCTGCGCCGCACCGAGGAGATCGGCCGCCAGTACGCGCCGGCGGGGTTCCACGGTCCGCGAGGGGCGCGGCGGGGCGGTCCGCGGATGCCGCGGTTCCGGCCGCCGTCGCGCGTCGAGGTCGTGGAGCAGCTGGATCGGGCCGGGTTGCTGCCGGCGATCGTGTTCATCTTCTCCCGGGCGGGCTGCGAGGCCGCGGTCACGCAGTGCGTCCGGGCGGGGTTGCGGCTCAACGGGCCCGACGAGGTCGAGGAGATCCGCCGGATCATCGACGAGCGCACGTCCGGGCTGCCCGAGGGCGATCTCGGGGTGCTCGGTTACTGGGAGTGGCGAGAGGCGCTCGAGCGGGGGATCGCCGGGCACCACGCCGGGTTGCTGCCGGCGTTCAAGGAGACGGTGGAGGAGCTGTTCGTCCGCGGTCTGGTGAAGGCGGTGTTCGCCACCGAGACGCTGGCGCTCGGCATCAACATGCCCGCTCGCACCGTCGTGCTCGAACGGCTGGTGAAGTACAACGGCGAGGCGCACGTCGAGCTGACGCCGGGGGAGTACACCCAGCTCACCGGCCGGGCCGGGCGCCGGGGCATCGACGTCGAAGGCCACGCCGTGGTCTCGTGGCAGCCGGGGGTCGACCCGAAGCAGGTCGCCGGGCTCGCATCGACGCGGACCTACCCGCTGCGGTCGTCGTTCCGGCCGGGTTACAACATGGCGGTGAACCTGGTCGCCCAGGTCGGTGCGGCGCAGGCGCGTGACCTGCTGGAGCAGTCGTTCGCGCAGTTCCAGGCCGACCGGTCGGTGGTCGGCCTGGCCCGCCGGATCGAGCGGAACAAGGAAGCCCTGAAGGGCTACACCAACGCCGTGACCGGCGACTTCGACGAGATGCTCGAGTACGTCGAGCTGCGCGCGAAGATGTCGGCGCGGGAGAAGGCCCTGTCGCGGCAGAACACCACCGTGCGGCGCGCGGACACGGCGGATTCGCTGGAGAAGCTGCGCAAGGGTGACGTCATCGCGGTGCCCGCGGGCCGGCGGGCCGGGCTCGCCGTGGTCGTGGATCCCGGGCTCGACCCGATCCGCGAGCCGCGGCCGGTCGTGGTGACCGAGGACCGGTGGTCGGGGCCGTTGTCGGTGGCGGACTTCCCGGCGCCGGTCGAGGCGCTGGGCCGGATCAAGCTGCCCAAGCACATCGAGCTGCGCTCGCCCAAGACCCGCCGGGACATCGCCACGACGTTGCGTGGTGCCGGGATTTCCTTGCCCGGCAGGCAGAAGCGGCGCGCGGGGGCCAATGAGGACGGTGAGCTGGCGGCGCTGCGGCGGGCGTTGCGGGCGCACCCGTGCCACGGGCTGGCCGAGCGGGAGGCGAACCTGCGCTGGGTGGAGCGGTACCAGCGGCTGACCGGGGAAACCGAGCAGCTGGAGCGGAAGGTCGCGGCGACGACGCACTCGCTGGCCCGCGCGTTCGACCGGATCCTCGCGTTGCTGGGGGAGCGCGGCTACTTGGGGCCGGAGTCCGCGGGTGACGGCGAGGACCGCGTCACCGAGCACGGCCGCCGGCTGACCCGGCTCTACAGCGAGTCGGATCTGCTGGCCGCGGAGTGCATCCGCAACGGCGTGTGGGAGAAGCTCGGCCCGGCCGAGCTCGCCGCCGTCGTCTCGACGCTGGTGTTCGAGGCCCGGCGGGACACGGCGGGGGAGCCGCGGCTGCCCGGTGGTGCGGTGCCCGAGGCGTGGGAGGAGACGGCGCGGCTGTGGGTGGAGCTGACCGAGGACGAGCGGCGGCACCGGCTCGACCGCACGCGGGAGCCCGACGCCGGGTTCGCGTGGCCGGTCTACCGGTGGGCGCGCGGCGAGTCACTGGAGAAGGTGCTCACGGCGGCTGAGGCGAACGGGCAGGAGCTGTCGGCGGGTGACTTCGTGCGCTGGTCGCGTCAGGTGATCGACCTGCTCGACCAGATCCGGGACGTGCTGGGCCGGGCGGATCCGGTGGGCGCGACGGCGGCCGAGGCGGTCAAGGCGCTGCGGCGCGGTGTGGTCGCCGCGGGTGCGGCGTGAGCTCGGTGTGAGGCTTGGTCCGCCTCGGTGCGGCAGGAGAGCGTGGTCGCGTGTGCTGGGCCCGGACCTGTGGTTGGATCGGCCACGAACCGTGCGTACGCGGCTCGGCGGCGATATCGGGCTGGGCATGAGATGAACGAAGCAGGCGGAGGCAGACGATGAGCACGCCGTATGGCGGCAACGACCCACAGCAGCCCCAGTACGGGCAGCAGCCGGGCGGCGCGTACCCGCCGAGCGGCCCGCAGGAACAGCCTCAGTGGGGCCAGCAGCAGCCGCAGCAGCCGCCGTACGACCCCAACCAGCAGCAGTGGGGTCAGCCGCAGCAACCCCAGCAGCCGCAGCAGTGGGGTCAGCAGCCCGGCGGGTACACCCCGCCGCAGCAGCCGCAGTGGGGCCAGCAGCCACCGCCGTACGGGCAGCAGCCCGGTGGCGGGTATCCGCAGAGCGGCCCGCAGGCGCAGCCGGGGTACGGCCAGCAGCCGCCCGGTGGGCAGTACCCGCAAAGCGGGCCGCAGGCGCAGCCCGGGTACGGGCAGCAGCCACCCGGGGGGCAGGGCCAGTACGACTACGGCCAGCAGCAGTTCCCCGGCGGCGCCGCGGCTCCCGAAGGGGAGAAGCCGGCGAAGTCGAAGAAGGGCCTGCTGATCGGCATCGTGGTGCTGGTCGTGGTGGTCGCGGTGGTCGGCATCCTCGGTTTCGTCGCGCCCGGGTTCTTCAAGACGCAGGTCTTCAACAACACCCAGATGCAGACGGACGTGCAGAAGCTGCTGTCCGACACGTACAAGATCGACGGCGTCACCGGCGTGACCTGCCCGGCCGAGCAGAAGGTCGAGGACGGTGCGAAGTTCGAGTGCACCGCCACGATCGGCGGCAAGCCGCAGCAGATCCCGATCACGGTGAAGGGTGACGGGGGCAACTACGAGGTGTCCCCGCCCGCCACCAAGTAGCGTTTGACGTCCGGCCGAGTCCGGTCGCCGCGAATTGCGGTGGCCGGACTCCGCCGTCTCCGGAGATGATCCGGGGATGACCGACTTCGAGATCCGGACGCTGCGCGACGACGAGCACCGCGCCGCGAGCACCCTCTTCCGCGCCACCGTGCACGTGCCGCCGTCCGACGACAAGGACTGGGAACGTGCCGCGCGCGCCTACCAGTCCGGCGGCACGATCGGGGTGTTCGACCCGGATTTCATCGGTACCGCCCGGGCTTTCGACGCCGAGCTGACGGTGCCGGGTGGCGCCCGGCTGCCGATGGCCGGCGTGACGGGCGTCGGTGTCCGCGCCGATCGGACGCGCCGCGGCGTGCTGCGGGCCATGATGTCCGCTCAGCTGGCGGACTTCGCCGCGCGCGGGGTGGTGTTCGCGAACCTGCTCGCGTCCGAGGCGCTCATCTACGGCCGGTACGGCTACGGCTTGGCGACGCGCAGCCGGACCTACAGCGTCGACCGGCACCGCGCGCGGGTGCGGCCGGACGCGCCCGCCGCGGGCGAGGTCGAGCTGCTGGAGCTGGACGACGCCGTCGCGGCCCTGCCGGGCGTCTACGAGCGCGTCGAGCACCGGCCCGGGATGATGACCCGCCCGGAGGTGCTGTGGCGGCTCTACGAGAACCACCTCCGCCGCAGCACCGATCCGGTGAAGGCGCTCGTGCACCACGGCCCGGACGGGCCCGACGGTTACGCCCTCTACGTCGTCGGCGGCCTGCAGGCCCACCCGTGGACCAAGACCCTGGAGGTGCCGGACATGTTCGCCGGCACGCCGGCCGCGCTGGCCGGGTTGTGGCGGTTCCTGCTCGGCATCGACCTGGTGGACCGGATCGTCGCCGAGGAACGGCCGCTGGACGAGCCGGTCGAGCTGATCCTGGCCGATCACCGCCAGGGCAACGTCGACCGCGTCGAGGACGAGCACTGGCTGCGGCTCGTCGACGTCCCGAGGGCCTTGGCCGCCCGCGAGTACGGCCACGCCGCCCCGGTCGTCGTCGAGGTCACCGATCCGTTGCTGCCGGCCAACTCCGGCACCTACCGGATCACGCCGGACGGCGCCGAGCGCACCGGGGGACCGGCCGCGCTCGCCCTCGACGTCACCACGCTCGCGATGCTCTACCTCGGCACCTGGCGCGCCTCGGCGCTCGCCGACGCCGGCCGGATCGAGGTCCGCGACCCGGCCGCCCCCGCGGCCGCCGACGTCCTGTTCAGCACGCGCGTCCAGTCCTGGTGCGGTAGCTTCTTCTGAGTCCGCACCGCCGGGGGTGAGCACCGTGACCAGGCGTTTCCTCGCGTTCCTCGGGCTGTGCTGCGTGCTCGCGGGCTGCACCGCGTCGGTCCCGGCGCCGGTGCTGCCGAGCCGCAGCACGCCGGCCTCCACGAGTGCGCCGGTGAAGGTGCTCGACCCGGTCGCGGTCCGCGACGGCGTCCGGAAGATCCTCGTCGAGAGCTTCCACATCGCCGACGTCGGCGGTGTGAGCTGCCCGGTCGGTCAGCCCGTCAGCGCCGGGCGCGCGTTCGTCTGCACGGCCCAGATCGGGGGGACGGCGAAGCGGGTCCCGATCACCGTGCTCGACGCGGACGGCCGCTACCGCGTCGATCCGCCGGGCTGACGGCCTGCGCTAAAAGGGGATGCCGCGTCGTGGGTGTCCCGGCATGATCGGGCGCATGACCACCTTCGACGTCCGCCCCATCACCGAAGCCGAGCGCCGCAGCACGTTCGACCTGCTGGGTCGCTCGCTGCACAGCAACCGGATCGGCGACGAAGACTGGTCCCGCTACGGGGAGTCCTGGCCGGCGGTGCACAAGTTCGCCGCGTTCGACGGCGAGACCCCGATCGGCATCACGAGCTCCTACGAGACGGAGATCGCCGTGCCGGGCGGGCGCACGCTCGGCGTCGCGGCGGTCGACGGGGTGGGCGTGCGCGCCGACTGGACCCGCCGTGGGGTGTTCAGCGCGCTGATGGCCACGCAGCTGGCCGACGTCGCCGCGCGCGGCCTGCCGCTGGCCGCGTTGCACGCGAGCGAGCCGACCATCTACGGCCGCGCCGGTTACGGCTCCGCGACGCTCGGCAAGACGGCCTGGATCCCGCGGCCCGCCGCGCGCCTGCACGAACGCCTGCCGGTCGCCGGGCGGGTCCGGATGCTCACCCCGGACGAGGCCGTCAAGGAGATTCCCTCGCTGTACCAGCGGATCGGGCTGCACCGGGCCGGCATGATGGGCCGCCCGCCGGGGTGGTGGGCGTTCTCGCACGACCGGCTCGTCGGTCCGGCCGGGGACCACGTCGTGGTCGTCCACAGTGGACCGGACGGGGACGACGGCTTCGCCGTGTACGGCACCGTGAACCGCCGCACCCTCGAGGCACCGGACGAGGGCGCGGTGCTGAAGGTGCGCGACCTGCACGCGGCCGACACCGCCGCGCGCGTCGCGCTCTGGCGGTTCCTGCTGTCGGTGGACCTGGTTTCGGGGGTCCGCGCCCGGTTCCGCCCGGTCGACGAGCCGCTGGCGGCGATGATGGCCGACCACCGGCACGCCCGCACGGCCGAGGTCGAGGACGACCTGTGGCTGCGCCTGATCGACGTCGGCACCGCGCTGGACGCGCGTACCTACCGCGACGCCGCCCCGGTGGTCCTCGTTGTGACCGACCGGCAGCTGACGGCGAACACCGGGCACTACGAGGTCGGTCCGGACGGCGCCCGCCGCACCGAGGCCGCCGCGCACCTGAGCCTGGACGTCGACACCCTGGCCATGCTCTACCTGGGGGAGTGGAGCGCGTCCGCGCTGGCCGAAGCGGGCCGGATCACGGTCCACGACCCGGCGGCGACGGCCCGGGCGGACGAGCTGTTCACCACGGTCACCGCGCCGTGGTGCGGGACGCCCTTCTAAGAACCGGGCAGGGCCTCGATGAGCCGGTCCACGGACTTGCCGAGGTTCCAGCGCTCGGCCAGCTCGGCGACGCGGTCCGGGTCGGCCGGCGTGGCCGGGACCTTGTCCGGGCGCGACTGCTCCACCGGCGCGTCGACCGCGACCCGGACCACCGTCGGCGCGACGGCCAGGTAGTCGGCGGCGTCGGCCAGCCGCAGCCGCGTCTTCAACGGGACGCGGGAGTCGCTCGCCGCCGCGGCCTTCAGGAGCGCGTCGAGGGAGCCGAACTCGGTGATCAGCTTCGCCGCGGTCTTCTCGCCGATCCCGGCGACGCCGGGCAGCCCGTCCGAGGGGTCGCCGCGCATCATGGACATGTCCGCGTAGGCGGGGCCGGCGCTCTCGCGGGGGACGCTGTAGCGCTCGGCGATCTCGTCGGGGCCGAGCGCCTCCGCCTTCGCCCAGCCCTTGCCGACGTAGACGACCAACGTCGGGGTCGGCTCGTCGCGCACCAGCTGGAACAGGTCGCGGTCGCCGGTGATGACCTCGACCGCGTCCTTCTTCTCGCGGTGGGCCAGCGCGCCGATGACGTCGTCGGCCTCGTAGCCGGCCGCCTCCGCGGTGGCGAAGCCGAACGCCTCGAGGACGTCGAGGATGATCGGCACCTGCGGGGTCAGGGTGTCGGGCACCACTTCGACGTCGGGCGCCTGGCCCGTGGTCTCCTGGGCCACCCGGTGGGCCTTGTAGCTGGGCAGCAGGTCGGTCCGGAACTTCGGCCGCCAGTCCGCGTCCATGCAGCACACCAGCCGCGAGGGGCGCCGGTCGGTGAGGATCCGCGCGATCGTGTCGGTGAACCCGCGCACGGCGTTCACCTGGGTGCCGTCGTCGGCGCGCATCGAGTCGGGCAGGGCGAAGAACGAGCGGAAGTAGAGGCTCGCGGAGTCGAGCAGCGCAAGGGGTCCGGTCACGCGTACAGCCTGCCACGCCCCGGCGCCGCCGACCGGCATGCCACGCGCCACCCAGCACGGTCGGAGGTGGCTCCGGCATGTCGCACCACCGGGCGGATGGATCACCCGGGCGGCCCGGCTAGGCTCGCCCCATGTCGCGCCGTTCCCTCCACACGCCCGCCCCCGACGCCGCAGCCCTGCGCGCCCGCCTGGACCGTGCCCGCACCGCCGCGGCCGCCGCGGACACCGACGCCCTGCTGATCGCGCCCGGTTCCGACCTGCGCTACCTGATCGGCCAGGCCGGCGGCTCGTTCGAGCGCCTCACCACCCTCGTCGTCCCCGCCGACGGCACACCCGCGCTGGTCGTGCCGAAGCTGGAAGCGCCCGGTTACGCCGACGTGCCGACCGACGAGCTCGGCGTCGAACTGCTGACCTGGGTGGACGGTGACGACCCGTACAAGCTGGTGGCCGACCGGCTCGGCAAGGCCGGCCGCGTCGCGGTCAGCGACTTCACCCCGGCCCTGCACGTGCTGGCCCTGCGCGCGGCGCTCGGCGAGGCCGAGCAGACCCTCGCCGGCCCGGTCGTGCGCGAGCTGCGGATGCGCAAGGACGCCGCCGAGATCGCGTCGCTGCGGGAGGCCGGCGCGGCCATCGACCGCGTGCACGCCCGCGTCCACGAGTGGCTGCGCCCGGGCCGCACCGAGGCCGAGGTCGGCGCGGACATCACCGCGGCGATCGTCGAGGAGGGCCACGTCCGGGCGGACTTCGTGATCGTCGGTTCCGGCCCGAACGGCGCCAGCCCGCACCACGACGTCTCCGACCGCGTCATCAACCGGGGTGACGTCGTGGTCGTCGACATCGGCGGGCCGCTGCCGGCCGGCTACAACTCCGACTCCACCCGCACCTACTCGGTCGGCGCGCCGCGCGACGCCGACGTCGCCGAGACCTACGCCGTGCTGCAGCGCGCCCAGGCCGCCTCGGTCGCCGCGGTGAAGCCGGGGGTCACGGCCGAGGCGGTCGACGCCGCCGCGCGCGACGTCATCACCGAGGCCGGGTTCGGCGAGTACTTCATCCACCGCACCGGGCACGGCATCGGCCTGGACGTGCACGAGGAGCCCTACATCATCGCGGGCAACACGCTGCCGCTGGAGCCGGGCATGGCCTTCAGCGTCGAGCCGGGCATCTACCAGGCGGGCCGCTGGGGCGCCCGCATCGAGGACATCGTGATCGTCACCGCGGACGGCGTCGAGTCCGTCAACAACCGGCCGCACGAACTCGTCGTGCTGGACGCATGACCACCGGTGGCCTGGAGCCGCTCGACCAGTCGATCGTCGAGGAACTCGCGGCCGACGGGCGCCGCAGCTTCACCGACCTCGCCGAACGCGTCGGGCTTTCGGTGTCGGCGGTGCACCAGCGGGTGCGCCGCCTCGAGCAGCGCGGGGTCATCCTCGGGTACACCGCGCGGCTCGACGGCGAGCAGATCGGGCTGCCGCTGACGGCCCTGATCTCGCTGACGCCCAACGACCCCGGCGCGCCCGACGACTACCCGCAGCGGATCCAGCACATCAAGGAGATCGAGTCCTGCTACTCGGTCGCCGGCGACGAGTCCTACATCCTGCTGGTGCGCGTCCAGTCGCCGCTGGCGCTGGAGGACCTGCTGCGCCGGATCCGGGAGGCCGCCAAGGTGTCCACTCGCACCACGGTAGTCCTCTCTACGCCGTTCGAGGGACGTTCGCCTACGTTCTGACACCGGGCAGGTAGCCGGGTACCGGGGGACTGGTACGGTAAAAGGTATGGCAACACGTAAGGTGACTCTTTCGCTGGACAGCGGCGCCTTGGACTTCGCCGAACGCGCCGCGAAAGCACACGGGATCTCGGTCTCGTCCTGGCTGTCGAAGGCGGCCAGGCGCGAGGCGGTACGCACGGGCTACACCCCGCAGAAGCCGGAACCGGCCGTCGCGGACTTCGACGAGGCCGAGCGCACCGCGGCGGAAAAGGATCTGCGTGCGCAGGGGTGAAGTCTGGACGTACCACCCCCCGACCGATCCGGCCCGGCAGCGCACGGTCGTGCTGCTGTCCTCGGACGGGGTGAACGAGTCCGAGCGCCCCTGGCTGCTCGGCACCGAACTGCTCGACCGCGACCCCCAGGACATCCTCGGCGTGGCGATCGACGCCCGCTACTGGGTGTCGACGCTCAACCTCACGCGGCTCTACCGCCCGTGGTTCGACGAGCGCCTCGCGGAGATCGACCAGGAGGTCCAAGAGCGCATCGACATCGCACTGCGAGCCGCCCTCGATCTTTAAGTGTATAACGCCCTATACCGCGGGGCGATAGTGAAAGACCTTGCGGTCCAGTAAGTGCAGACGGCACGACTCAACCCTGCTCAAGAGCAGGGAAGGTCAGCGGGCGACGACCTCCGGGGCCGCGTGGAGCTTGCCGTCCGCGCCCGCGAGGCAGGAGGCGTTGCCCTCGCGGGTGGCCATGAACTCCGTGAGGCAGTTGGCGATCGCGGTGTGGCCGGCGGCGTTGGGGTGGAACGACTCCTGCAGCGCGTGGCCCGCCCGGTCGGCTTGGCCGAGGTCGGCGAGCTGGAGCGTCAGGCGGGTGAACCATTCCGTCGCGGGGTTGGCGCCGCCGCTGCACGCTTCGTGCTGCACGCCGGCCTTGGCGAGGTCCAGGAACCGGGCGCCGGTCTGCCGGGCGGCCGTTTTGATGCCGGAGGACAGGACGCCGATGCCGGTCTGGGAGATCCAGCGCAGGTCTTCGACCCGGAACGGGCAGCCGTTGAGGCTGCGCAGGTCTTCGGGGACGTCGGGGCCGATCGGGGCGGCGTAGGACTGCAGGATCAGCTGGTAGTCCGCGGGTACGTAACCGGCCTGGGCCAGTACTTTCTTGACGTCGGAGACGGCGGCGGCGACCTTCGGGACCATGGCGTCCACTTTGGACTGCCAGCTCTGCTTGAGTGCTGTGCTGCACGGCGGGCCGCCCGGGTCGAACCACGCTTTGAAGCAGTCGGTGACCTGGTTGGAGAACTTGGGGTCGTCGTTGGCGCCGACGGCGATCACGACGGCGGCGACGCGGTGGTCCTTGACCAGGGCGGCGAGCTGTTGTGCTTGTGAGCCTTCGGTCCACTGCTTGACGCCGCCGAGAGCGACCTGTTCGGCGGGGGCGCCGGAGCAGGCGAGGTTGACGTGGGCGGTGATGCCGGGGACGGCAATCTTTTCGACGAAGGCGTTGGGGGAGCGGTGGCACCAGTCGCCGCCCTGGCCGTTGGTGGTGGGTGTGTACTGGCCGGCGCCTTCGCCGGAGGCGGTGCTGTCGCCCATGGCGACGACGGTGAGCGGGCCGGTGCCGGGCGGGCCTTGGCGGGGTTGGGGTTGTCCGGGTTGGCTTTCGGAGCCGAAGAAGGCGAAGAAACCCACGAGGAGGGCCACGCTGACGAGGACCAGCGCCCCCCAGTACCACCGAAGTCGTCGCATCACGGCTGATTCTACGGATCAGGTGATCGGCCCGGTCGTCGGACACCGTGCGTCACGGGTCACAGAGTCGCGGTCTCACCTGGGAAAGTTCCGGTCGCTGCGTGCGGCAGTTACTTTCGCGGGCACTTGCTAGCCGGCTTGGGTGAGGTCGGTGGTGGCGGCGAGTTCGGTGGCGACGTCGGTGATGGTGTGCCGGGCGGGGTTGTCGTTGGTGGGCAGCCAGACGAGTTCGGTTCGGGCGATGTCGCCGGTGAGGGGGACGAAGGCGACGCCGGTGCGGCGGAGGCTGTGGGAGGAGCGGGTCAGCCGGGTGACGCCGACTCCGGCGGCGACGAGGCCGAGCAGTCCTTGGACGGTGGGGGCGCGCTGGACGACGTGGGGGGTGTAGCCGGCGGTGGCGAAGTCGTCGTCGTAGCTGCGGTGCCAGGGTTCCCAGCTGCTGCGTGGGGTGAGGACCCAGGGTTCGTCGGCGAGGTCGGCGAGGGTGAGTGCCGTGCGGGTGGCCAGTGGGTGGTCTTGGGGGAGGACGGCGCAGACCTCTTCGGTCATGAGGGTCCGTGAGGTGAGGTCGTCGACGAGGGGTGGGCGGGTGAAGGCCAGGTCGAAGCGGCGTTCGCGGAGGCCGTCGACGAGGTCGGCGATGGCTGCTTCGGCGGTGTGGACCTCGAGGGCGGGGAATCGTTCGCGGGCCGCGCGGACGATGGGTGGCAGCAGGTAGTTGGCGGTGGTGGTGAGGAAGGCGAGCCGGATGGTGCCGATTTCGCCGCGGACGGCGCGGCCGAGGGTCGCGACGGCGTCGTCGGCTCGGGCGAGTACCGCGCGGGCTTCGGGCAGGAAGAGTGCGCCGACGGCGGTGAGGCGGGTGCCGCGGGCGTCGCGGTCGAACAGTCGGGCGCCGAGGGTGCGTTCGAGGACGGTGATCTGCTGGGAGAGGGATTGCTGGGCGATGTGCAGGCCGGTGGCGGCGCGGGTGAAGCTGGTTTCGTCGGCGACGGCGACGAAGTAGCGCAGTTGCCGCAGCTCGGGGGTCACAGGTTTTGACTGTAGCTGTGCCAGGTGATCGGTGTTGGCGCCGTGTGCGTGATCTTCCGCAGGATGGACGGAGGAAACGTACTGGGAGGACCACGGAGATGACGAACACCGACGGCCGCGTCTGGCTGATCACGGGCTGCTCTTCCGGCTTCGGCCGGGAGGTGGCGCTGGCCGCTCTCGCGGCCGGCGATCGGGTGCTGGCCACCGCCCGGCGGCCGGAAACCTTGAAGGACCTGGAAGTGGCGGGTGGCGACAGGGTCCGGACGGCGGCGTTGGACGTCACCGACGCCGGTCAGGTCGACGCGGCGGTGAAGACGGCGCTGGAGACGTTCGGGCGGATCGACGTCGTGGTGAACAACGCCGGCAACGGTTCGGTCGGCGCGGTCGAGGAGCTGACGATGGCGGAGCTGCGCGGGTTGATGGAGGTGATGTTCTTCGGCGCGGTCGAGGTGACGAAGGCCGTGGTGCCGCACCTGCGGGCGCAGGGCAGCGGGACGGTCGTGCAGATCAGTTCGATGGGTGGGCAGCTGTCGATGCCGGGGTTCGGGGCGTACTGCGCGGCGAAGTTCGCGTTGGAGGGGCTCTCGGAGGCGCTCGCGGCGGAGGTGGCGCCGTTCGGGGTGCGGGTGCTGATCGTCGAGCCGGGGGCGTTCCGCACCGAGTTCGGTGGTGACCGGATGCACCGTTCCCGCACGATCGACGCCTACGCGGTGTCGACGTCGGGGACGCGTGGTGCGGTCGAGGGCATGGACGGCACGCAGCCGGGTGATCCGGCGAAGGCCGCGGCGGCGATCGTGCGGGCTGTGGCGAGTGAGGACGCCCCGTTGCGGCTGGCGCTGGGCGCGGACGCCGTCGAGGCGATCCGGGGTCACCACGAGGTGTTGGCGGCGGATTTGGCCGCGTGGGAGGACGTGAGCCGTTCGACCGCCTTGGCGTAAGCCGTGAATGGCACATCGAGGGACTCTGAGTCCCTCGATGTGCCATTCACGGACTTCAGTCGAGCAGGGCGGTGAGGACGCCGTCGAGGAGGCGGACGCGGCGGTCGGCTATGCGGTGGACTTCGTCGTCGTGGGTGGCGACGATGACGGCCGCGCCTTCCGCCGCGCAACGGCGTAGCAGCTTCAGGACGCGGGGGGTGCTGCCGCCGTCGAGGTGGGCGGTGGGTTCGTCGGTGAGCAGGATCCGGGGGCGGCCGGCGACGGCGCGGGCCAGGGCGACGCGTTGTTGCTGGCCGAAGGACACTTCGAGGGGGTAGCGGTCGCCGAGGTCGCCGATGCCGAGTTCGTCGAGCAGGTCGGTGACGCGGTCCTGGATGACCTGGCGGGACGGGCGGGGGATGTCGGAGCGCAGCCGCAGGGGCAGGGCGACGTTTTCGGCGATGGTGAGTTCGTTGGCGAGGCCGAGGGCCTGGGGCAGGACCGCGCAGGTGTGCCACGGTGGTGCGCCGCTGATGGGGACGCCGTCGAGGAGCACGCAGCCAGAGTCGGGGGAGTCGAACCCGCAGAGCAGGGCCAGCAGTGCGCTTTTGCCGGAGCCGGATCGGCCGGAGACGGTGACGAGTTCGCCGGCGGCGACGCGCAGTTCGAGGCCGCGCAGGACTTCGATGTCGCCGCTGGGGTGGGCGAAGCTGCGGCGCAGGCCGACGGCTTCGAGCATGGACGGTGCGGTTTCGGCGGTCACGGCCGCGGCTCCCGTTCTTCGATGCCTTCGAGGGCGCCCTTGTGGAGGCGGGCGATCCGGGCGCCGAGGTCGATGAGGCGTTCGTCGTGTGAGGCCACCAGGACCGCGAAGTCCTGGTCCACCAGGTATTGCAGGGTGTCGAGGACGAGGTCGGCCGAGGCTTCGTCGAGCTGGGAGGTCGGTTCGTCGGCGAGGATGACCGTCGAGCGGGCCGCGAGGACGCAGCCGAAGGCGAGCCGTTGCTGCTGGCCGCCGGAGAGGGCGGAGATCTTCCAGCCGCCGGTGTCGTGCAGGCCGAGCTGGGCGAGGATGTCGTCGGGGCGGCAGTGGGTGCCGGCGGCTTCGGCGGCGGCGCGGAGGTTGTCGGCGACCGAGAGGTAGCCGAGCAGGTTGTCGGAGGGGTTCTGGAACACCAGGCCCAGGTGGTGGCGCCGGAGGGCGCGTCGTTCGCGGTGTTTGAGCTTGCGGACGTCGGCGCCCTGGAACGTCAGGGTGCCGCGGGCGGGTTGTTCGAACAGCCCGAGGACGCGCAGGAGGGTGGATTTTCCGGAGCCGGACGGGCCGGCGAGGACGGTCATGCCGCGGGCGGGGACGTCGATGCTGACGTCGTCGACGCCGGTGACGATGCCGGCGGGTGTCTGGTAGTCGACGCCGATGCCGCGGAGCTGGAAGATCGGTTTTTCAGGCACGGATCAGCTCCGCGGTCCGGGCGGTGCGCACCGAGCGCACCGCGATCCAGCCGGCCAGGCCCACCACGAGCACGCCGACGGCCAGCACGGTCAGCACGAACGGCAGTGGGTCGGGTAGCTCGGAGCGGGGGGCGAGGAACGTCGCGGGGTCGAACCGCGGCACCGAGAGGCCCGCGACGGAGATCCCACAGACCACGCCGACGACGATGGCGAGCCCGCTGAGGGCGCCGAGTTCCATGAGGTGGCTGGCGAGCAGGGTCCGTGGCCGCATGCCCATCCGCAGCACGAGGGCGCCGGCGAGGGCGTTCTGCCTTCGCCGGACTTCGACGGCGACGAGCAGCGCGAGGATCGCGACCAGGCCGAGGACGGCGCCGAGCAGGGCCACGAAGGAGAACGTCCACGAGACGACGAAGAACGGGAGGCCGTCCAGTGCGGATTCGCGGCTGACGCGGTTGGGGATGTAGACGCCGGCCGAGCGGAGCGCGGTGGTGGCGTCGGCCATCGCGGTTTTGGTCAGGACGCTCCACTTGGGGATGCCGTCGAGCTGGGCGTGGCTCAGTGCGGTGCGGGACACGACGTAGCCGGGTGAGGTGCCGATCATCGGGAACACCGGCAGGTCGCCCGCGGACACGGCGTCGGGGAGGCCGCCGGGCAGGTGGGTGGACTGGCCGTCGCGGTGCCCGACCCGGATCGCGGGGGTGCCGTGCGGGTCCGGCTGGGAGATCTTCCGCAGGAGCGCGTCGAGGTCGTCGACGGGGACGCGGTCGAGTGCGGCGGCGTTGGCGAACGTCGCGGGGTCGATCACCAGCACGACGCTGCCGGTGCCGGTGAGCTCGCCGACGATGGTGCTGGTGCCGGCCAGGGCGGCGGGCATGGCGACGGTGCCCATGCCGATCGGGCTGTCGGTGTCGAGGCGGGCGTCGCTGCCGACGAAGATCGCCGATTTGGTGGCGAGGGCGTCCTCCTGGCCGTCGGCGATGCCGATCCCGGTGGCCAGGGTGCCGATGGCGAGGGTGCCGATGACGAGCACGCCGGTCACCGGGGCGCGGGCGCCGGCCAGCCGGCGGATGGCCAGCTGCAGGGCCGGGTGGGACCAGAAGCGGGCGCGGTGGGAGGCGTGCAGGGCGAGCCACGCCAGCCGTGCGGTCAGCAGCCCGACGGTCAGGACGACGAACACCGGGTAGGTCAGGGCGAGCGGGTCGACCTGGGGTAATGGATTTCCGAGGCGTGAGCCGGCGCTGTAGCCGGCCAGGCGGGTCCAGCCGAGCCAGGCCATGCCCGCGGTCGCGAGTTCCCACGGGAAGTAGGCGAGCAGCCGGGCCCGGTTGCCCTTGCGGCGTACCCGGCCGAGTTCGAACTCGCGGTGCGCCCGCACGGCGACGACGAGGGCGAGCAGCGTCATGGAGAGCAGCAGCACGGCCGCGGCGACGATGCCGGCGCGCAGTTCGGCGTCGGCGTCGGGGGTGCCGGGTGGTCCGTAGACGCCGAGCAGGAGGCGGGCGGCGACCGCGCCGGCGGCGCCGCCGAGCAGGATCGGCAGGCCGAGTTCGGCGATGGCGAGCCAGCCGAGGGCGCCGGGGCCGCTGCCGCGAGCGGAGAGCAGGCGCAGCTGGGCGTGGCGGCGCTGGTACCACTGCAGGGCGACGCTGCCGAGGCCCGCGCAGCCGACGAGCACGCTGATCACCGCGAGCGGCAGGATCGAGACGAACACGTTGTCCTGGGCCTGGCGGGCGATCGTCACCGAGCGTTCGAAGGTCGGGACGTCGGCGGCGACGGCGGAGCCGAGGCCCTGGGCGGTGAGGTCCGTGCGGACGTCGGCGACCAGGTCCTGGGAGCGCCGCAGGAGGTCTTCGGCGCCGCTGAGGGTGGTGGGTGGCGGGACGTAGAACGAGATGTGGAAGTACTGCATGGTCGGCAGGCCGAGGGCGTGGACGGCGTTGTCGAAACTCGCACGGTCGGTGGCGAAGACGATCGAGTCGATGGGGTCGTTGGCCAGCCGGTCCACGACGGCGCCGGACTGCTGGGAGCACCACCAGCGCGGCGGCGGGTCGAGCAGGTCGCGGTAGATGCCGGTGACGGGCGGCAACGGAGTGCCCTGGACGCTGGGGCGGGCGCCGAGGCCGATGTGTTCGCCGTCGGCGACGACGTTGCCGAGCCACAGGCCGGGTGCGCGGGTGCCCTGCTGCAGGGTGAGGTGGTCGAGCCCGGCTTGGTCGCGGTAGCCGAGGCGGATCTTGTAGTGCGGGTCGCCGTTGAACTGGGTGCCGAGCAGGACGTTGGTGTACTGGCCGACGATCGGGGTGCCGAAGCCGTGGGCGGGGGCGTGGCGCTGGACGGCGGCGGTGACCGCGGGGATGGTCTCGACGGGGATGTTGCCCTTGCCGAAGACCGGGCCGTAGGCGTCCGGGCAGACGATGCCGGTCTGGTAGGTGACGGCCGCGCCGCCGGCCGCGGAGGCCTGCAGGACCGCGGCGGTGCCGAGGAAGCACGCGAGCAGCGAGGTCACCGCCGCCACGATCAGCGTCAGGGGACTGGTGAGCGCGGCTCTCGGTGCCGCACGCCACGGCATGGTCACTCTGAGTTGTTCGATCTTCCCCCACATCACCCGCATGGAGGCGCACGCTACCGGCCCACCCCAGGAGACGGAACGTCTTTGTCACGATCGTTGCTCACCCGCTGTGGTCGAAGGTGTCGAAAGGGCGGGTGCAACCAGTACGGCCATCCGGCCGGTTTAGTGGTCTAGACCTTGACTCCTGGATTGGTCTGATCCAATCCTGGGGACGTTCCCGCCGTGCGACGCCGCAGCACGGCTCCCCGCCGGCTTTGGAGCGCTCGTGCGTCGACGCAGACCTTTCTCCCGATTGTCCGTTTCTCTTGCCCTGGCGGCATTTTCCGCCGGTTCGCTGGTCGCCGCGGCCGGGACCGCCCAGGCCGCCACGCCGCTGCCCTCGCACGTCTTCGCCCCCTACTTCGAGGCGTGGACCGGCGAAAGCCCGGCCGCGCTCGCGCAGGCGTCCGGGGCCAAGCACCTGACCATGGCGTTCATCCAGGCCGCCACCAAGGGGCAGTGCACCGTCTACTGGAACGGTGACTCCGGGATGCCGATCTCGAGTGCCACCTTCGGCTCCGACATCACCACCATCCGCTCGCGCGGCGGCGACGTCATCCCGTCCTTCGGCGGCTACACCGCCGACAACACCGGGACCGAGATCGCCGACAGCTGCACCAACGTCGACTCGATCGCCGCGGCCTACGAGTCGGTGATCACCACCTACGACGTCCCGCGCCTCGACATGGACATCGAGGACAACTCGCTCACCAATTCAGCCGGCATCGACCGCCGCAACAAGGCCATCAAGAAGGTCCAGGACTGGGCCGCCGCCTCCGGCCGGCCGCTGCAGATCTCCTACACCCTGCCCACGACCACCCGCGGCCTGGCCGACAGCGGTCTCGCCGTGCTGCGCAACGCCGTCACCAACGGCACCCGCGTCGACGTCGTCAACATGATGACCTTCGACTACTACGACAACGCCGCCCACGAGATGGCCACCGACACCCAGACCTCGGCCACCGGCCTGGTCTCCCAGCTCGCGGCGCTCTACCCGGGCAAGACCCAGGCCCAGCTGTGGGCGAGTGTCGGGATCACCGAGATGATCGGCGTCGACGACTTCGGCCCCGCCGAGACGTTCACGACCGCCGACGCGGCCACCGTCTACAACTGGGCCGTGTCCAAGGGCATCAACGAGCTGTCCTTCTGGGCGCTGCAGCGGGACAACGGCGGCTGCCCGGGCGGGGCGGCGGCGGACAACTGCTCCGGCATCAGCCAGTCCCAGTGGTTCTTCAGCCACGCCTTCGAGCCGTTCACCGGCGGCACGACCGTGCCCGGCAACGACTTCTCCCTCGCCGCGAACCCGGCCTCGGCCGCGGTGAACCCGGGCGCCTCCACCTCGGCGACGGTCACCACCGCCGTCACCTCCGGCGCCGCCCAGTCCGTGGCCCTCTCGGTCTCCGGCGCACCCGCCGGCGTCACCGCGTCGGTCAGCCCCGGCTCGGTCACCGCGGGCGGCAGCGCGACGCTGTCGGTCGCCACGACCTCGGCCGCGGTCCCCGGCGTCTACCCGCTGACCGTGGCCGGCGCCGGAACTTCCGGCAGCCACAGCGCGACCTTCACCCTCACCGTCAACGGCACCGTGCCGACCGGCTCGGTCGTCAACGGCGGGTTCGAGACCGGCGCGCTGAGCCCGTGGGTCGGTGCGGGCGACTCGGTCGTCGCCTCGCCCGCGCACTCGGGCACCAAGGCCCTGCAGGTGACGGCCACGGCGTCGTCGACCGGTGAGGCCGCGCAGAACATCACCCTCGCGCCGAACCACGCGTACACGCTCAAGGCGTGGGTGCAGGGCAGCTACGCCTACCTCGGCGTCCGGGGCGGCGCGACCGCCAGCACCTGGACCTCGAGCAGCGGCTGGACGCAGCTGTCGGTGCCGTTCACGACCGGTGCGTCGGGCGCGGTGACGATCTACGTCCACGGCTGGTACGGCCAGGGGTCGGTCTACACCGACGACGTCACCCTCGGCTGAGAAGGCGGCTCCGGTCCTCCCCGCACCTGCCCGCGGGGAGGACCGGAGCCGTTCGGCCGCAGCACCACTGGGCAAAGTGGAGGTTGGCGCGGGCCCCTTCGCCGGAAAGACTGGATCTTCCGCTCGCGAGGAGGAACACCCATGCCCCACATCCCGCTCGACCCGGAGCTGCCCGGGATCCGGTCGCTGATGGCCTACCGGCCCGAGACCGCGGTCCCGCTCAACCTCCTGGCCCAGACGCTCCTGCGCGGGCCGAGCAGCCTGACGGTCGGCGAGCGCGAGCTGATCGCGACGGTCGTGTCGAACGGCAACGAATGCCGCTTCTGCACCGGCAGTCACGCCGCCACCGCGGCCGAGACCATCGACGGCGGCCGCGCGGTGGTCGACGCGGCGTGCGCCGGGGTCGACGACGCGCCGGTGTCGGAGAAGCTCAAAGCGCTGCTGCGGATCGCGCTGGCCGTGCGGGAGACCGGCCGCAACGTCACCGACGAGCTCGTCGCCGCGGCGCGGGCCCAGGACGCGACGGACCTCGAACTGCACGACACCGTGCTGATCGCGGCCGCGTTCTGCATGTACAACCGCTACGTCGACGGGCTCGCCACGATCGCGCCCGACGACCCCGCGGCCTACGAGCAGATGGGGAAGGTCCTGGCCGCCGAGGGTTACGGGCGCTGATCAGCCGTGAAGGGCACCCTCAGGGCTATGAGGGTGCCCCTCACGGGAGGCGCTACGCGGGCTGCAGCACGAAGTCGTAGCGGGCTTCGATCCACGGCCCGTCGCTGTGCCCGCCGTCCGGGGTCGGGCCGGCCTCGCGCGGCTCGAACGTGACGACCAGCTCCTGCTTGGTGCCGAACACGACGTCGCTGTCGAGGTACTCGGCGCCCTCCTGGAACAGGTGCGTGATCAGCGGCTCGTAGCCGGCGGCGTTGATCAGGAAGTGCACGTGCGCCGGCCGGTAGTGGCTGATGTCGGTGCCGCCGATCAGCTCGCCGACCGGGCCGTCCATCGGGATCGAGTACCCCTTCGGCGCGATCGTGCGCAGGCAGTACGACCCGTCGGCGCGGGTGGTGTACTTCGCGCGCAGCCGGGCCTCGTCGATGCCGGGGATCTGCGACTCGTACGCGCCTTCCTCGTCGGCCTGCCAGACGTCGAGGACCGCGCCGCCGACGGGGGAGCCGTCGAGGCCGGTGACCGTGCCGGTGATGTAGAGCGGCGCGCCCGGGAGGCCGTCGGACATGTCGCCGCCGAACTCCTTCTCCGGTGAGCCGTCGATGTGGAACGGGCCCAGCACCGTCGCCGGCGTCGCCTTCGCGTCGAACGCGTGGTTCATCTGCACGACCAGCATGCTCAGGCCCAGCACGTCGGAGGCGAGGATGAACTCCTCGCGCTTCTCGTCGCTGATCTGCCCGGTCTCGGTGAGCCACCGCATCGCGGCCATCCACTCGGTCTCGCTCAACCGGACTTCGCGGGCGAAGGCGTGCAGGTGCCGCACGAGCGCCGACATGAGCTCCGCGGTCCGCGGATCGTGCGCGCTCGACCAGCGCCGCGCGGCGAGCTCGGTGATGTTGTCCTCGGTGACCAGCTGCATCGGCGTTCCTCTCAGACTTCCGGATCCGGGGCGACGGACCGGTTGTTCAGGTCCACCGACAGGAAGATGTCGTTCGCGACGGGATGGCGCAACTCCTCGGCGAGCTGCCCGATCAACCCGGCGGTGCGGGCCAGCAACGCGAACCCGCGCAGCAGCTCCAGCGGCAGGCCCAGGTCGGCCAGCGCCGCGCCGCAGACGCCCGCGCCGTTGAGCGGCAGCGTCTTGCCCAGCACCTGGGGGTGCACGCGGCCGATCGCCGCGAACAGCTCCAGGTGCGGGCCGCGCAGGCCTTCTTCGGCGGCGATCTCGAACAGCCGCGCGGTGCGCGGGTCGCCGTCCTTGTGCACGTGGTGCCCGAGCCCGGGCACGAACTTCCGTTGTGCGCGCATGCTTTCGACGGTCGTCGACGCGAGTGCGTCCCACCCGGCATCGTCGGCTGGCGGGTTGTCGACGGTGCCGAGGACGTCGTGGAGGAACCGGCCGCAGTCCTCGGTGACGCCGAGGAAGCGCGACCCGCCGCCGAGCAGGCCCGCGGCGAGCGCGCCCTGGATCGAGTCGGGGGCCGAGAGGTAGGTCAGCCGGGTGACGATCGCGGTCGGAGTGAAGCCGTGGTCGGCGAGCGCGGCCAGGACCGCTTCGAAGACGCGCGTCTCGCTCTTGCTCGGACGTCGTTGCGTGGCGAGCCAGAACGCCAGCTCGCCGAAGCCGACCTCGCCCATCACGTCCCGGGCGAGGTCCTGGCCGAGCAGGGTGATCTTGTCGCGGCTCGACGCGCCGAGCGCCGTCTCGTACGCCGGCAGGTCAGCCATCGTCGTCCTCCCGGGGACTCGTCAGCCATTCCCGCAGTTCGGCGCCGTGCTCGTCCAGCTCCGGCGGCGGCAGCCGGTAGGCGGCGGGGGTGGCGGAGAAGCGGATCGGGTGGCGGGTGGTCGGCACCGCGCGGTCACCGTCGCCGACTTCGACGATCGGGTCGAGGCCGAAGCGTTCGGCCATCGCGAAACCGCCGTCGATGGTGTTGATCGGCCCGCACGGCACGCCGACCTTCGTCAAGGCTTCGAACCACTCGACCGCGCCGCGGGTGGCGAGCCGCTCGATGAGCAGCGGCCGGAGCTCTTCGCGGTTCTTCGTGCGGTCGGCGTTGCGGGCGAAGCGCGGGTCGTCCGGGACGTCGGGCAGGTCGAGGACTTCGCAGAGCCGGCGGAACTGGCCGTCGTTGGCCGCGGCGACGATCAGGTCGTTGTCCGCGGTGGGCAGCGGCTCGTACGGGAAGACGCTCGGGTGGGCGTTGCCCATCCGGTACGGCACCACGCCCCCGGCGGCGTAGGCGGAACTGTGGTTGACCAGGCCGGTCAGCGCCGAGGACAGCAGGTTGACCTCGACGTGCTGGCCTTCGCCGGTCGCGTCGCGGTGGCGCAGCGCGGCCAGGATGCCGATCACGGCGTGGTTGCCGGCCATCACGTCGAACACCGAGATCCCGGCGCGGTAGGGCGGGCCGTCCGGGTCGCCGGTGAGGCTCATCAGCCCGGAGATCGCCTGCACCATCAGGTCGTAGCCGGGCACGTGCCGGCCCTCGCCCGAGCCGAACCCGCTGATCGACGCGTACACCGATCCCGGGTTGGCGGCTTGCACGCTCGCGTAGTCGAGGCCGTACTTGGCCAGCCCGCCCGGCTTGAAGTTCTCGATCAGGATGTCCGCGCGGGCCGCCAGCTCGCGGGCGACCACCGCGTCGGCCTCGTCGCGCAGGTCCAGGGCGATGGAGCGCTTCCCGCGGTTGATGCCGAGGTAGTAGGTGGAGACGTCGCCGCGCACCGGTGGCATCCACGTGCGGGTCTCGTCACCCTGCGGGCCTTCGACCTTGACGACCTCGGCGCCCAGGTCGGCCAGCAGCATCGTGGCGTACGGCCCGGCGAGCACCCGGGAGAAGTCCGCGACCAGCAGCCCGGTCAACGGACCGGCGGCGCTGTTGTCCACCCGAACCTCACCTTCGTGTCCGTCAGTCGGACGTATGTCCGCTCAGTTTGGGGGAGTGGCTCACGGCGGTCAAGACGCCGGGACCGTCACGTGCGGGACGTCGGCGAGCCGGGCGAAGTCGGCGCTGATGTCCCCGGCGGTCTGCAGCAGCAGCGGCAGGTGGTGCTCCAGCAGCCGCTCGACGGACGTCTCGGCGGCGTGGCAGTTGACGTTGACGCCGGCGATCACCCGGCCGGAGCCGTCCCGCAGCGGCGCGGCGACCGAGCGGATGCCCAGCGTGAGCTGCTCGTCGGTGAGCGCCCAGCCGCGGGCCCGGACCTCGCGCAGCTCGGCGTCGCGCTCGGCCCGGTCCGGCTGCCAGCGCGCGACCAGCCCGGAGCGGGTCGGCTCGGCCAGCACGGCCTCCAGCGCGTCGAGGGGCAGGGCGGCGAGCTGCACCTTGCCCAGCGACGTCGGCAGCGCCGGGAACCGCGTGCCGATCTGGACGCTGAGCCCGACGATCTTCGGCACGGCCACGCGGGCCACGTAGACGATGTCGGAGCCGTCGAGCTGGGCGATCGAGCACGACTCGTTCGTGCGCGCGACCAGGCGTTCCAGGTGCGGGCGGGCGACGTCCCACAGGCCCGCCGAGCGCACGTAGGCGACGCCGAGGTCGAGCACCCGGGGCGTCAGGGCGAAGCCGCGGCCGTCGGAACGGACGTACCCGAGCTCTTCGAGGGTCAGCAGGATCCGCCGCGCGGTCGGGCGGGCCAGGCTCGTGGCCGTGGCCACCTCGGCCAGCGTCATGGCCTGCTGGTGCGGGCGGAACGCCGTGATCACCTCGAGCCCGCGGGCGAGCGCCTCGATGAAGTCGGGACCGGTTCCCTCGCGTGGCATGCGCGACCTCCCTCTGCGGTAACCCTCACCGGCAGCGTAGCGGCGGGGATTGACACCGGCGCGGCACTGGGCAAAAGTGACTGCGCCCACCCCATGTCCGTCCAGCGGACGAGTGTACGCAGAAGTGCGTGGAGAACGAGGCAGCGATGACGCAGCCCACCGACGGCCGGCCGGTCCTCCTGCGCGGCGGCACGGTCCTGACCCTCGACGACACCCGCCGGGTCCTCACCGGCGCCGACGTCCTGGTCACCGGCGACCGGATCGCCGCGATCGGCCCCGCGCTGGAAGCCCCGCCGGGAGCCGTCGAGATCGACGCGACCGACGGGATCGTCATGCCGGGCATGATCGACACCCACCGCCACATGTGGCAGACGGCCATGCGCGGCTACGGCGCCGACTGGACGCTCACCCAGTACTTCGTCTGGTACTACCTGGAGTGGGGCAAGGTGTTCCGCCCCGAAGACATCCACGCGGGCAACCTGCTCGGCGCGTGGGAAGCGCTCGAAGCGGGCGTCACGACCACTGTGGACTGGTCCCACGGCCTGCAGACCACCCAGCACGCCGACGCCGCGGCCGACGCGCTCGAATCCGTGCCCGGCCGGTTCGTGCTGGCCTACGGCAACATCCAGGACTCCCCGGCCACCTGGACGGGCACGCCGGAGTTCCGCGACTTCGTCACCCGCCGCACCGGCGGCGACCTGGGCTTCCAGCTCGCCTTCGACGTCACCGGCGACCCGGCGTTCCCGGAGAAGGCCGCCTTCGAGGTGGCGCGCGAGCTGGGCGTGCCGGTGACGACCCACGCGGGCGTCTGGGGCGCGACCGGCGACGACGGCATCCGGCTGATGTACGAGAACGGCTTCATGACGCCGGAGACGGTCTACGTCCACAGCGCGTCCCTCTCGGCCGACTCCTACCACCGCATCGCGGCCACCGGCGGCTCGGTGTCGGTGTCGACCGAGAGCGAGCAGAGCGCGGGCCAGGGCTACCCGCCCACCTGGGCGCTGCGCGCGTACGGCATCCCGGTGTCGCTGTCGATGGACACGTCGGTCTGGTGGAGCGGCGACCTGTTCTCGGCGATGCGCTCGACCCTCGGCGCGGACCGCTCCCGCGAGCACCTGGAGGCCCACAAGCTGGGCGAAACCGTGACGCACGCGGCGTTGCGCGCCGAGCAGGTCGTGGAGTGGGCCACCCGCGGCGGCGCGACGGCCCTGGGGCGCTCGGCCGATCTGGGCAGCCTCGAGGTCGGCAAGAAGGCGGACGTGGTGCTGTTGAAGAACGACGCGTCGCCGGTGTCGTTCCCGCTGCTGAACCCGTACGGCCACGTGGCGTTCCAGGCCCAGCGCGCCGACGTCCACACGGTCCTGGTCGACGGCCGCATCGTGAAACGCGACGGCGCCCTGGTGGGCGTCGACCTGCCGGCGGTCCGCCGCGAAGTGGAGTCCACAGTGGACTACCTGCGCGCACAACTGGGCGAGGAAGCCTGGCGCCAGGGCATGAACCCGGACGTCCCGCAGACGAAGGTCCTGGACAACCCGTACACGTACACGACCTACCAGAGCGACTCCACCCACGGCGGCTGAGGACTACCTCGACCGCGACGCGTACTCCGTCAAGGCCGTGCGGTTCTGCAGGTTCGACTTCGCCATCAGACTCGCCACGTGCTTCTCCACCGTGCGTGGCGAGATGTGCAGCCGGCGGGCGATGTCCTTGTTGCCCATGTTGTCCGCCAGCAGCTGCAGCACCTCGTACTCGCGGACCGTCACCCCGGCCGAACGCAGGTCGGCCGGGAGGCGGTCGGTGCCCTCGCGGCGCTGGCCCACCGGGGCGCCGATCTTGCGCAGCAGGCCCCGGCACGCGCTCGCCACCGCCGAGATGCCCGCCTGGTGGAAGTACTCCTCGGCCTCCTTCAGCCACGTCACCGGGTCGCCCCAGCCGTCGGCCGCGGCGGACTCCGCCACCATGCGCAGGCCCAGGTGCCGGCTGACCGGGAACAACGCCGCCGCGTCCACCGCCTTCGCCAGGGCCGCGTCGGCCAGGTCCGCCTCGCCCGCGCGGCCGTGCCGGACCGCCTCGCCCAGCAGGACGAACTGGCGGTTCCAGCGCATCCCGCTCACCGCCGCCCGCGGCTCACCCGGCTCCGTCTCGATCCCGTCGAGGGCTTCGACCAGCAGCCGCAGGCCGTGCTGGCCCGCCAGGTGGAAGCGGCTCGGCTGCCGCTCCTCCAGCGCCATCACCTGCGCCAGCTCCCGGCGCGCGCGGTCGGCGTCCTCCTCCAGCAGCGAGCAGAACACCTGGGCCAGCCCGACGCTGAGCACCATCTCCTGCGCCGTCCCGCCGCCTTCGGCGCGGAAGTCGTCCAGCGCCAGCTCCATCCGCGCCCGGTCCGCCTGGTGCGCGGCGACCATCGCGCGCGTCATGTGCGTGTACTGCAGCAGCGCGACCAGCCGCAGCCGCCCGAGGACGGCGAGGTTCTCGGCCAGGATCCGGTCCGCGTGCTCGAACTCGCCGCGCATCACCGCGTGCACCGCGCGGCTCGCGTCGACCGCGCAGGTCAGCGTGATCGCCCCGGTCCGCTGGGCTTCCGCGCGGGCCAGGTCGAACGTCCGGACGTCGCCCTCGGCCAGCATCCGGTGCCCGCCGAGGCGGACCAGCACCTGGGTCCGCAGGTGCGTCAGCTGGTGGCGCTCCGCGAGCCGCCGCGCCAGCTGCAGGTAGCGCTCGGCCTCCGCGAGATCGGTCTCCAGCGCCACCATGCCGAGCACCTGCAGCGCCTGGCACGACACGAACGGCACCCCGGCGCGTTCGGCGACCTGCCACGCCTGGTCGGCGAGCTTCCGGGCGCGTTCGGTGTGGGCCGGGCCGGGGACGTCGAGCCACAGCGTCGCTTCGACGGCGTCGACGGCCGCCCGCTGCTCCTCGGCCATCTCGTCGCCCAGCGGGGCACGGGCCTGCTCGATCTGGTTGAGGCACTCGTCGTGCCGCCCGGCGATGTAGGCCGCCCAGGCCAGCTGGATGTGCAGGTCGACCGCCCGCTCCAGGCGGCCCAGCTCGGCGAAGCGCGCGGAGAACTCCACGGCCCGGTCGAACTGCCCGGTCTGCCCGAGCGCGTGCAGCAACGCCTCCAGCGCGTCGGCCCGGTCCTCGGTCCCCGCCGCGGCCAGCAGCTCGACGGCGCGGGTCAGCATGGTCACGGCGGTGTCGGCGGCCCCGCCGTCACGCGCGCGGCGGCCGGCTTCGGCGAACAGCCGGCCGGCGCCGGGGTGGTCCATCGCGGTCAGCCGCAGCGACGCGGCCAGCGCGCACAGCTCCCCGGGCAGGCCCGGGTGCAGCAGCTCGACGGCGTCGGCGGCCTTGCGCGCCAGGTTCGCCTTCGTCGAGGGCACCAGCCGCGACAGCAGGGCCTCGGCGGTGAGCGGGTGCCGGAAGGCGTACCAGCCGGGCGTGGTCTCGTCGGTGGTGACGAGGTGCGCGGCGACGCTCGCGCTGATGTGGTTGTGCAGCATCCGGTCGTCCATGTCGGTCACCGCCTGCACCACCGACAGCGGGAACCGCCGCCCGAGCACCGCGGCCACCGACAGCAGCGTCTCGCCGTCCGAACCGAGCGCGTCGACCCGGGCGGCGATGCTGCTGATCAACGCCTCGGGCACCCGGGCCTGCAGCTCGCCGACCACCTGCCAGCCGCCCGGCCCGCCCACGAGCAAGCCATCGCCGAGCATCCCGTGCAGCAGCTCCTCGACGACGAACGGGACGCCTTCGCTGTTCTGCCACAGCAGGTTCGCGACGGCGGCCGGGACCGCGTCCGGCTCGGTCTCCAGGCACGCCGCCGCGAACTCGCGCGTGCGGGCGGCGTCCAGCCGGGTCAGCTCGAAGGTGCGGCTCGACGACCGTTGCGACGCCGCCGTGGCCAGCCGCAGCGCCTCGCCGGGCTCGTTGCGCAGGGTGCCGATCAGCATCACCTTGCCCGACGCGAGGTTGTCCACCAGGTACTCGACGATGAACAACGTCTCGGCGTCGGCGTTGTGCAGGTCCTCCAGCACGATCAGGCAGCCCTCGGCGCGCCCGGCGACCGACAGCAGCCGGAACACGGCCTCGGCCAGCACCATCAGCGAGCCGTTGTCGTGCGGGCGGTCACCGCGGTACCAGTCCGGCACGAGCCGGGCCAGCACCGGCACCAGCGGGTCGAGCTCCGGCGCGGCGGGCGGGTGCCCGCCGCGGAAGTGCGACAGCAGGGCTTCGGCTAGCGGCCGGAACGGCACCATCGGCCCGATCGAGCTGGCCCGCCCGCGCAGCACCGGCATCCCGGTCGCCAGCGCCCGCGCGGCGACGTCCGCGGCGAGCCGGGACTTCCCGATCCCGCCTTCGCCGACAAGGAAGAAGGCCCCACCGTGGTCGGTGCGGGCCTTCTCCAGAGCCTGGGACAGTGCGCCGAGCTCCCTGTCCCGCCCGATGAGGCGCGTCGAACGGATGCCCATGAGCGGGGACTATAGCCGGACGGATCACTTCCGGATGCCCGTCGAAATACCGGCGGGCCGGTGTCTCACTATTCGGTGAAACCCCCGGTGACGACCGTGACGTCGAACGTGGTGAGCGAATTCATCGAAGCCCTCGGGGCCCGTCCCGACAGTGCGTGGTTGCGGGCGCCGGTGCGGGCCGACGACGGGAGGGTCAAGTCGCCGATCGGGTTGTCGATGGCGGCGGTGTCGTGCTCGGTCATGCGGGTGTCTCCACTCTCGGTAGTACTGGCGGTGCGGGAAGGACGGACGGTCAGAGGGCGAAAGTGCCGTTGGTGACGACGGTGGGATCACCGAGCGTCTCCACTGTGATCCCGGACAACCGGGGCCGCGCCCCGGCCAGCGCCTGGTTGCGCGCGCCGGCGCGGTTCGCGCGCGGGAGCACCAGGGCGCCGACGGTGGCTTCGACGGTCTCGGCGGTGATTTCGGGCATCGTGCGGTTCTCCTCGTGCAGGTGGGGCGGGGCGGTCAGCGAGTCGGGGGTTGCAGGAGCAGCGCGGACGGGACGCGCGGGCCGAAGCCCAGGCGCAGCAGGCCGTAGCCGATCCCGGCCAGGCCGGTCAGCAGGCCCGGCGAAGGCACGGCGTCCGGGGTGCCGCAGCGCGCGCCGTCCTGTTCGACGGCGGTCAGCAGCTGCCCGGTCCGGCGCTCCACTGCGGCGGCGGCCCCGGCGTGGCCGTTCTCGGCCAGGACGCCGAGCACGTCGGTGATGCCGGTTTCGCCGTGGCACAGGCTCAGGTCGCGCAGCGGGTCCTGGGCGGCCAGGCGCCGGACCTGCTCGTCGAGACCACCGAGAACGCCCGGGTCACCGGCGTAGGCGAGGACCTGCCCGGCCAGGCCGGAGCACCAGCCGTGCCCGGTCGCCGCGGTCGCGGGCGGCAGGGTCGCCGTCTCACGCGGGTGCCCGAGCAGGGCCCAGTCGACGCCGGCCGCGCCGTGCGCGAACCCGGGGTCGGCCAGGTCGGGGTCGATGGAGCGGCCGGCGAGCTCGGTGGCGTAGGCGTCGGCCAGCAGGGCCGCGCTCGCGAGCCCGGTCTGGGCGGCGACCGACCGCAGCGCGACCAGGCCACCGGCGAGACCGGTGGTGAACCGCGGTGACGTCGCCGGCGTCGCGCCCGGCATCACGGCGACGGTCCGGGCGGCCAGGTCCAGCAGGTCGGGCCGGGCGAGCAGCCGCGCGAGCCGGGCCAGCGCGTAGGCGACACCGCCGAGCCCGAGCAGGCCGCCGCAGCCGGCCGCCTCCGCGAGCTCCGGGTCGGCTTCCAGTTCCGAGACCAGCCACGGCAGTCCGGCCAGGGCTTTCCCGGCCAGGTCGTGGTAGCGGTCGATGCCGGTCAGCTCCGCGAGCTGGGCCAGGAACAGCGCGACGCCGGTGTAGCCCTCGCCGAGCCCGGCGCCCATCGGCAGCACGGCCCAGTACTTCTCGTCGACCAGCTCCAGCCCGACCCAGTTGACCCGGCCGCCGCCCGAGGACGCGCGGGCGATGATGGCGTCGGCGATGCCGCACGCGGCCGAGAGCAGGTGCGCGGGCTCGGGGCTCTTGCTCGGCAGGACGCCGTCGGTGACGCCGGTGCCGGCGTGGGTCTCCTCGGCCGGGCGGGTGGCCAGCGCGGCGGAGATCAGCCACTCCTGGTCACGGCGGTCGATCGTGGTCATCCCGGCGATCTTCGCCAGCACCGACGCCAGCGGCGTCGCGCTCAGCATGTCGGGCAGCCGCTTGCCTTCGGCGTCCCACAGGTCGGCCGAGCCGGGCTCGCCGCTGAACATCGGGACGTCACCGGCCCACAGGTCGGTGAGCTCGGCGGCGATCAGGCCACGGCGGACTTCGTCGGTGCTGTCGTCGTGCAGCAGCGCGAACGCCTCGTCGCGCTCGGCCGCGTCGGCCAGCAGCGACGGGTGCGTCGTCTCGTCGAGCATCCGGGCGTAGAAGCTGGTCGGGCGGACAAGGACGCGGATCTTGTGTGCCGCGCAGCGCTCCAGCAGGGAAGCCAGCTCGGCCGCGCCGTCGGCGATGGTGTCGTAGCCGGCGCGGAACCCGGCCAGCAGCGCGGCACCGTGTTCGGCGGGTTCGACGTCGACCCCGCCGAGGGTGGGCCGGTTGACGCCGGCGCCGGGGCCGCCGGGGACGCGGGCCAGCCGCATCCGGTCGGTGCCCGGCTCCAGCCAGTCGACGCGCTCGAGCGCCGGGGTGGTGACGCGGCCGCCGCCGAGGCCGGAGATGTCGACCGCGCCGTGCTCGCCGACGATCATCTGCGGCAGCAGCATCGTGCGGTGCACCGAGCGGGCCAGCAGCGTCGACGCCGGATCCGCGTTCGCCTCTTCCGCGGCCAGCAGGGGCTGGAACAGCGTCTCGATGTCGATCAGCACCGGCTGGTCACCGGCCGCGATGATGTTCTCGAAGTGCACGTCGGTGCCGTCGAGCGCGTGCAGCAGAGCCAGCAGCACGCCCTGGCGGCGGTAGAAGCGGTCGACCTCGGTCAGGTCCGCGCACGGCCGGTGCTCGACGAACCGCAGCCAGCCGTACCCGGGCCGGACCAGGACGTCGACGGTCTCCAGCTCCAGGCCGGGGACACGCGGGTTGAGCCAGGCGACGACATCGGTGAACGCCGCGTGCAGGCCCAGCGGCCGCGGCTTGTAGACGACCCGGTCGCCACCGTCGAAGCGCAGTTCGCGCACCGAGCGGCCGCGCTGGTGCGCGTCACCGGTGCCGCCGGTGATCTCGGCCAGCCGGCCGAGGGCGGCGGTGCCGATGAGCCCGGCCAGCGCGTCGCGGTCGGTGGCGTACCGGCCGAGCAGCTCCGTGGCCGACTCGATCGCGTACAGCCCGGCCTGCGCGGCGAGCCGCGCGAGCACCGGGTAGCGGTGCAGCAGATCCGTGAGCCCGGCGGTGGTGCCGGCCTGGCGGACGAAGTCGGCGAAACGTTCTTCCCCGGTCTCCCCGGCGAGCCGGCCCGCGCGGCGGGCCCGGCCCAGCTCCAGCACCAGCGTGCGGGCGGCGAGCCCGGCGAGCTGGTGGCCCAGCTGCGCGGCACAGCCGTCCGCGACCGAGACGACGTCGACGGCGGGCGCACCCGCTGCGGCGTCGGCGATCGCGGCGCGGACCGCGCCGACGAACGGGTGGAACACGGACGCGAACGCCGTGCGCCAGGTCGGGCCGGACACCGGCGCGGCCGGTGCCGCCGAAGCGAGCGCGGTCTCGGCGAAGTCCACCCACGCGGGGCGGAGGCCGTCGGACCGCCGCTCACGCGGGGTCAGGCCCGCCGCCCACCAGGTGGGCGGAAGCGTCGTCGTCGCCGGGTTCGGCTGCGGGGGAATCACGAGATCGAGCATGCCAGCGGGTGACCGGGGTTACATGGGGGTGCTACGCCCGCATTCCGGCGCCGTATGGGGGCGTACTGGGGGCTCATAGGGGCACCGCCGGGAAAACGCCTGGTCACGGAACCCCTGATTGGGCCGGACGGACGTGGCGGTTGCGCCGTTCGGCGGGCGGGCCGCATGGGGGCGTGAAGCGGCAACAAGCCCCGAACGGACGCGGTACACCACCCACGTGGGTCACCCCGGCGCACCGGGTTCCGCACTCGCGCGCGCGAGTGCGACGCCCACGCGCGAGGCGGTCATGGGGGTTCGCGGCGCCGCCGGAATGCGGGGACGCGGCACCCATGTGCGCCGGGCCGCCGGCGATGACTATTCGTCTCGAGAAGTTCGTGGCCGCACCCCGCCGCGCCGCGGACGTTCCCCGAACTCAAGGGAGCGAGCGCACGATGACCACCTTCCAGATCGAGCAGCACCCCGACCGGCCCGGCGTGGCCGGACGGCGACCGCTCAAGTTCGTCCTCTCCAGCGTCCAGTCCGACTCGCACATGTGGAACCTCGTCGCCCTCCAGCTGATCATGGAGGAGATGGGCCACGAGGTGCTCAACCTCGGCGCCTGCGTCCCGGTCGAGCGGCTGCTGGCCGCCTGCCGCGACGAGCGGCCGGACTGCCTGGTGATCAGCACCATCAACGGCCACGGCCACGTCGACGGCGCCCGGGTGATCTCCGCCCTGCGCGCCGACCCCGAGCTGACCGGGCTGCCCGCCGTCATCGGCGGCAAGCTCGGCGTCCGCGGCGACGCCAACAGCGAGCTGCGGGCCGAACTGCTGGCCCTGGGCTACGACGCGGTGTTCCACGTCGGCGCCGGCGACTCCGGCCAGGCCATCGAGTCCTTCCGCGAGTTCGTCGCCGCGAACGTCCGGACGTTGCGGTGAGCGCTGCCCGGTCGGTGTTCAGCAGCTTCGTGGCCGAGCACCGCCGCAGCCGGACGCTGCTCGTCCAGCCGCGGATGGGGTTCTCGGACCCCGCCATGATGCGCCGCGGGCTGCACGCGGTCGCCGGGGCCGGGGTGCCGGCCGTCGGCACCGTGACGCTCGACAGCTACACCCGCACCGGGCAGCACGACCTCGCCGCGATGTCGCTCGAATCCGGCGTCCAGCTCAACGGCTACCCGCTCGTCGCGCTCGGCACCGGCGTCACCACCGAACTGCTCGACGGGCTCTTCGGCCCGCGGTTCCCGGTCCAGGTGCGCCACGGTTCGCCGCAGCCCGAGGACATCTTCGCCGCGATGCTCGAAGCCGGCCTGGACGCCTCCGAAGGCGGCCCGGTGTCCTACTGCCTGCCCTACAGCAGCGTGCCGCTGCGCACCGCGACGGCGTCCTGGTCCCGGTCGGCGACGCTGCTCGCGGCCCAGGCCGACCGCGGCGTGCTCTGCCACCTGGAGAGCTTCGGCGGCTGCATGCTCGGGCAGCTGTGCCCGCCCGGACTGCTCGTGGCGCTTTCGGTGCTGGAGTGCCTGTTCTTCGCCGAACACGGCGTCCGCAGCGTGTCCGCCAGCTACGCCCAGCAGACCAGCCCCGACCAGGACGCCGAAGCGCTGTGGGCGATGCGGCGGCTGTGCGCCGAAGAACTGGCAGGCGTGGACTTCCATATCGTCCTCTACACCTACATGGGCCTGTTCCCGGAAACCCCCGCCGGGGCACGGGAGCTGCTGGCCGAGAGCGTGCGGCTGGCCGTGCGCACCGGCACCGAGCGGCTGATCGTCAAGACCACCGCCGAGGCCCACCGGATCCCGACCGTCGAGGAGAACGTCGACGCGCTGCGGCTGGCCCACGCCACCGCCCTCGACCAGCCCGCGCCCGGCCGGCCGCCGTCCGGGGACACCGAGGTCTACCTGCAGGCCCGCCTGCTCGTCGACGAGGTGCGCTCGCTGGCCCCGACGATCGCCGAGGCGCTGCCGGCGGCGTTCGAACGCGGCCTGCTCGACGTCCCGTACTGCCTGCACCCCGACAACGGCAACGAAACCCGCTGCGTGCTCGACGACGAAGGCCGCCTGCAGTGGTGGCACACCGGGCGGATGCCGCTGCCCGCCGCGCTCGGCGGCCGCCGCAGCCGCGACCGGGTCAGCGCGACCCGGATGCTCGCCGACCTGTCCTACCACCGGCGGCGGCTCGATCCCGTCCTGCCGGGCCCGAGCACCGAACCCGCCCGCGCCTGAACCACCTCTGCCGACCAGCTGGGAGTGAAATCGCCATGGAGTACACCGATTCCGCCGTGCCGCCGGACCCGCGGACGCACCTGACCTCGGACACGACCAAGCACGTGCTGCGGCTGCAGCACCGGATGCTCACCGAGGCCCGCGCGTTCCTCGGCGGCCGCGGCTTCGTCGAGCTGCTGCCCCCGGTCATCGGGCCGGTCACCGACCCGGGCGGCCGCGGCGCGAAGCAGGTGGACATCGACTACTACGGCCACCGCTACAAGCTGATGACCAGCGCGATCCTCTACAAGCAGGCCTCGCTGCTGGGCTTCGACAAGATCTTCTACGTCGCCCCGAACGTCCGGCTCGAACCGCTGGAGACGGCCAGCACCAGCCGCCACCTCGCCGAGTTCCACCAGCTCGACGTCGAGGTCTCCGGCGCGTCCCGCGACGATGTCCTCGACCTGCTGCAGGACCTCGTCGCCCACGTGGTGCGCCGGGTCGTCGACGACGCCGGCGACGTGCTGGAAGCCCTCGGCCGCGACTCGGGCGCGTTCGCCGACCTGCTCGGCGGCGCGTTCGGCCGGCTGTCGCACACGACCGCCGTCGAGACCCTGCGCGAGCTCGGGCACCCGCAGAGCGCCGACGCCGAGATCGACTGGGCGGGCGAGGCGATCCTGTCGGAGAAGCACGCCCGGCCGTTCTTCCTCGTCGACTACCCCAAGGGCTCGCGCGGGTTCTACGACCGCGAATCCACGTCGGAGCCGGGGATCCTGCGCAACTTCGACCTGATCGCGCCGGAGGGCTACGGCGAGCTGTGCAGCGGCAGCGAGCGCGAGCACGAGTACGGCCGGATCGTCACGCGGATGCGCGAGACGGGGGAGAACCCGGCCAAGTACGCCTGGTACCTCGACCTCGTCCGCGAAGGCATCCCGGGCAGCGCCGGGTTCGGCTTGGGCATCCAGCGGTTCACCCGCTACGTCGCCGGCCTCGACGCGGTGTGGCAGGCCACGGCGTTCCCGAAGCTGCCGGGCGTGGTGTCCCCGTGACCGCGCTGCACGCCGGGGGCTTCCCCGAGGACGACGTCCGGGCGCGCGCCCGGCTGGGTGCCGAGGCGGTGTTCCCGCCCGCGGCCGAGTACGGGACGACGTTGTTCGGTTTCTCCGCGGGCGTTTCGGGTGATTCTTTGGAGTCGGCTCGGCTGGTGCCGCCGGTGTTCATGCCGCGACGGCTGGAGAAGCTGATCGAGCTGGGCCGCGAGCCGCTCTACGGCGACGTCGAGCTGGACACCGTCATCGGCGGGTTCGCCTCGGCGCTGCCGCTGTACCTCTCGGCGTTCGGGTCGACGCAGGTGGCGGGCGCCGGGCTCGGCGCGGCGGCGAGTGCGCAGGCCGCGCGGCTCGGCATCCCGATGGTGGTCGGCGAGAACGTCGTCCCGGTCCACGGCCACGGCCGCACGGGCGGCGCCGCGGCGGGCACGCTGCTGGAGCGCCTGCGGGCCTACGGCGACGCGGTCCCGGACGGTCTCGGCGGCGTCGTCGTGCAGCAGAGCACGGAAGACGCCGACGCCGAAGTCTGGAACCTGGTGTATTCGGACCCGTCGGCGGCGCCGCTGCTGGACTCGGGGCGGCTGGCGTTCGAGCTGAAGGTGGGCCAGGGCGCGAAGCCCGGCCTCGGCGGAATGACCCTGGTCGACGCGGCGGCGGCGGACCGGCTCGCCGAGCAGTACACAGTGGACCTCACGCTGGGCGACGGTGTGCTGCGCAGCAGCAGCCCCGGGACGTTCACCCCGGAGATCCTGCGTCAGCAGATCCGCTTGATGCGCAACAACTTCCCGCGCGCCGGCGTGTGGGTGAAGCTGCTCCCCGGACGTGACGTCGCCTCGGCGGCCACGGTCGCCTGGGCGGCCGGCGCCGACGCGGTGACGGTGGACGGCGCGGAGGGCGGCACGGGCTGGGCGCCGACGGCGTTCCTCGGCGTCGGACTTCCTCTGGCCGAGTGCCTGTCGCGGATCGGCGCGCCGGCCGGTTGTCTGCTGACGTCCGGCCGAATGTGGGAGGGCACCCGGGTGGCGAAGGTCCTGGCCCTGGGCGCCCGCGCGGCGGGTCTCGGCCGGGCAGCGCTGCTGGCGGTGGACACCGACCCGCGTGAGGGCCTGGTCCGGTTCGTCGAGGCTTTGGCGCTGGAACTGCGGCTGCTGGTGAGCGCGCTGGGCCAGTACCGCGCGGACGCGCTGACCCGGGATGACGTGTGGTTCCCGGACGAGGCGACCCAGGTCCGTGAGCAGGTGTTGTCGTGAGCGCCCGGTTTGCGGGTCTGCCGCGGCTTGTCGTGAGTGGTAAGTCGGGTTCTAACCCTACTAACCACTCACGACCCCTGGCACCGAGCGGGGGTCTGGCATGACCGCCGTTGTCGAGCCGCAGCAGTCGCGGGCTGCGCTGCCTGCTCCTTTTCTTGGGCTCGTGCTCGCCATGGGGTTGTCCTCCTTCGGGGATGCCGTCTGGCTGATCGCTCTCTCCGTCACCCTGGTCGGGGCCGCCGGGCCTGCGGTCGCGGGGCTTGTGCTCGCGCTCGGGTCGCTGCCCAAGGTGCTGACCCTGCTGGTCGGGGGCGCGGTCGCCGATCGGACCGGACCTCGGCGGGTGCTGATCACCACCGATCTGGTGCGGGCCGGAGCCATGGTCACCGGGGCCGTCTGTGTGCTGTTCGCCGGGCCTTCGCTGCCGCTGCTGACCGGGCTGATCGTTGTCATGGCCGTCGCGAGTGCCTTCTTCATCCCGGCCTCCGATGCGCTGCGGCCCAACCTGCTGCCGCCCGAGCACCTCGTGCGAGGCAATGCCGTCTACCTCGCCGCCGTCCGTGGCGGGCAGGCCGCCGGTGGGGCGCTCGGGTCGTGGCTGGCCGGGCTCGGCGGGCTCGTCACCGTCGCCGTTGTCAACGGGGTCAGCTTCCTCGTCTCCGCCGTCGCCGCCGGGAACACCAAGACCCTCGCCCCGGCGCAGCCCCGCGAACGCGTCAAGGTCAAGCAGCTCCTCAAGGACGTCGGTGAAGGCTGCCGCTACGTCGCCGTCCGGCCCGCGCTGCGCACCGCCATGATCGTCACCGGCCTGCTCGAGCTCAGTGGCGCCGGGCCGATCAACCTCGGGCTCGTCCTGCTCGGCGGCCAGAAAGGCGCCGGCTGGCTGCTCACCGCGATGACGCTCGGCGCGTCACTGGCCTTCATCGTCTCCGTCAAGTGGCCGCCCCGCGAACGCGCCGGGCTGCTGGCGACGTGCGGGCTCGGCGCCCAGGTCGGCTGCCTGGCCCTGCTCGCCACCGGGTCCCTGGCCGTCAGCATCGCCGCGTTCTTCGCACTCGGCCTGGTCGCCGGGCTCACCGCGCTGGTCCTGGTGTCACTGGCCCAGCGGTGGTCAGCGCCGGAGATGCGCGGCCGGGTCATGTCGATCCTCGCGCTGTTCACCCTGGCCGCCACCCCGATCGGCAACCTCCTGATCGGCCTGCTGGTCGAGACGCTCGGCGTCCCGCTCACCATGTTCGCCCACGCCGCGGTCGCGCTCGTCGCGTTCGCCCTGCTCGTCGCCACCCCGGCACTCGGCCGGGCCGCACTCACAGAGGAGAAGAAGTCATGAGCAACCCCTTCGAAGACGAGAACGGCACCTTCCTGGTCCTTGTCAACGCCGAGAACCAGCACTCGCTCTGGCCGTCCACTGTGGACGTCCCGGCCGGCTGGCGGACCGTGCACGGCGAAGACACCCGCGCCGCCTGCCTCGAGTACGTCGAGACGCACTGGACCGACCTGCGCCCGGCGAGCCTCGTCGCCTCGATGCGCTGACCCCCTCCCCGCCGGCAGATTCGAACTGGAGCTGATCTACGTGAAGCACGACACCCGGCAGCTGCTGGCGGCCTGGAACGACACCACCACCGACGTCCCGGAGGCGGGCCGCACGCTCACCCGGCTGCTCACCGAGCAGGCGGCCCGCACCCCGGACGCGACGGCGTTGGTCTTCGAGGGCGAAACCCTCACCTACCGCGCCCTCCACGAGCGGGCCAACCGCCTCGCGCACCTCCTGATCGGCCGCGGCGTCGGCCCCGGCGTCCTCACCGGCGTCTGCGTCGACCGCTCCTTCGACCTGGTCACCGCCCTGCTCGGGGTGCTCAAGGCCGGCGGCGCCTACGTCCCGCTCGACCCCGACTACCCGGCCGACCGGCTGGCCTTCATGGTCGCCGACAGCGCCGCCCCCGTCGTCCTGACCCAGAGCTTCCTCGACGACGCCGACCTCGCCGCGTTCCCGGCCACCGAGCCGGAAACCACGACGACTGCGCAGGATCTCGCCTACGCCATCTACACCTCCGGCTCGACCGGGCGCCCCAAGGGCGTGCTGGTGCCGCACGAGGGGATCGTCAACCGGCTCGCCTGGACGCAGGCCGAATACGGCCTCACCACCGAAGACCGCGTGCTGCAGAAGACGCCGTCCAGCTTCGACGTCTCGGTCTGGGAGTTCTTCTGGCCGCTGCTGACCGGCGCCACGCTCGTCGTCGCGCGCCCCGGCGGCCACCGCGACCCCGCCTACCTGGCCCAGCTGATCCGCGCCGAACGCATCACGACCCTGCACTTCGTCCCGTCGATGCTGCAGGCGTTCCTGCTCGACCCGGCCGCGGCCGGCTGCACCGGCCTGCGCCGCGTGCTGTGCAGCGGCGAAGCCCTGCCCGCCGAACTGCAGGCCCGGTTCTTCGCCGTCCTGCCCGGCGTCGAGCTGCACAACCTGTACGGCCCCACCGAAGCCTCGGTCGACGTCACGTCCTGGGCGTGCCGCGCCGACGGCGGCCCGGTCCCGATCGGCCGGCCCGTGTGGAACACGCAGACTTATGTCTTGGACGCGCAGCTGCGGCCGGTCGCGCCCGGCGACGCGGGAGAGCTGTACCTCGCCGGGATCCAGCTCGCCCGCGGCTACCACCGCCGGCCCGGCCTGACCGCCGAACGCTTCATCGCGAACCCGTTCGTGCCGGGGGAGCGGATGTACCGCACCGGCGACCTCGCCCGCTGGACCGACGACGGCGCCCTGCTCTACCTCGGCCGCACCGACCACCAGGTCAAGATCCGCGGCTTGCGCGTCGAGCTGGGCGAGATCGAGACCGTGCTCGACCGCCAGCCCGGCGTCGGCGGCTCGTGCGTCCTGGCCCGCGAAGACCGCGAAGGCGACCAGCGCCTCGTCGGCTACGTCGTCCCCGACGGCGGCACCCCGAACGTCGAGAACCTGCGGACGGCCCTGGCCGTGGACCTGCCCGCGTACATGGTGCCCGCCGCGTTCGTCGTGCTCGCCGAACTGCCGCTGACCCCGAGCGGCAAGCTCGACCGCAAGGCCCTGCCCGCCCCCGACTGGACGGTGTCCCGCACCGGCCGCGCCCCGCGCACCCCGCGGGAAGCCGCGCTGTGCACGCTGTTCTCCGAAATCCTCGGCGTCGACGGCGTCGGCATCGACGACGGCTTCCTCGCCCTCGGCGGCCACTCGCTGCTCGCCGCGAAGCTCGTCTCCCGGATCCGCGCGACGCTCGGCGTCGAGGCCGCGATCGGCGACGTCTTCCGCGCGCCGACCCCCGCCGAGCTGGCCGGACTCCTCGAAACCGCCGCGCCCGCCCGCCTGCCGCTGACCCCGCGCCGGCGTCCCGAGCCGATGCCGCTGTCCTCGGCCCAGCGCCGGTTGTGGTTCCTCGACCAGGCCGACACCTGGAACGCCGGCTACCACGTCCCGCAGGCCGTCCGCCTCGACGGCCCGGTCGACGCCGACGTGCTGCGCCTCGCCGTCGCCGACGTCGTCGCCCGCCACGAAGCCCTGCGGACGGTGTTCGACAGCCACTGCGACGAGCCCGTGCAGCAGATCCGGCCCGCCGGAGACGTCCCGTGGACGTTCGCGGAGTCCACAGAGGACACTCTCGCCGCCGACCTGCGCACCGCCACCGAAGCGAGCTTCGACCTCGCTCGGGAACTTCCGATCCGCGCCGCGCTGTTCACCCTCCCCGGGAAGACGTCGGTGCTGCTGCTGGTCGTGCACCACATCGCCTGCGACGGCTGGTCGATGGCGCCCCTGCTGCGCCAGGTCGGCGAGGCCTACACCGCCCGCACTCGCCACGAAACCCCGGCGTGGGCACCGCTGCCCGTCCAGTACGCGGACTACACGCTGTGGCAACAGGAACTGCCCGTCGACAACGACCTCGCGTACTGGCGTGACACGCTCGCCGGCCTGCCCGAGGAACTGCCGCTGCCCGCCGACCGGCCCCGCCCGCCGGTGGCGAGCCACCGCGGCGGCGTCGTCCCGATGGACGTCCCCGCCGAGGTGCGCGCCAAGCTCACCGAGCTGGCCGCCGAGTCCGGCGCGACGCTGTTCATGGTGCTGCAGGCCGCCTTCGCCGCGCTGCTGACCCGCCTCGGCGCCGGCGACGACGTCCCCGTCGGCTCGCCGGTTGCCGGCCGTGGTGACGCCGCCCTTGACGACCTGGTCGGGTTCTTCGTCAACACCGTCGTGCTGCGCACCGGGACGGGCGGCGACCCGACGTTCCGTGAGCTGCTCGCCCGGGCCCGCGAGACGTGCCTGGCCGCGTTCGAACACGCCGAAGTGCCCTTCGAACGCGTCGTCGAAGAGCTGAACCCCGCCCGCTCGCTCGGCCGCCACCCGCTGTTCCAGGTCCTGCTGGTGCTGCAGAACAACCTCGCCGCCGAACTGGACCTGCCCGGCGTGCGCGCGACCGGCGAGCGCGTCGACATCGGCTACGCGAAGTTCGACCTGGCCGCGATCTTCGAGGAACGCGACGGCGAGCTGACCGGTCTCCTCGAATACGCGAGCGACCTGTTCGACCGCGCCACCGCCGCCACCCTGGCCTTCCGGCTGCTGCGCGTCCTGACCGCCGTCGCCGCGACCCCGGACGTCCGGATCGGCGACCTCGACCTGCTCGACGCCATCGAGACCGCCCAGGCCGTCGCGGGCGGCATGACCCGGCCCGCCGCCGCGAGCGTCACCCTGCACGAGGTCGTCGAAGGCCACGCTCGCCGCACCCCGGACCGCACCGCGCTGCTGTTCGAGGACCGGATCGTCACCTACGCCGAGCTGGACGCCCGCACCAACGGCGTCGCCGCGCTCCTGACGGACGTCCCGGCCGGCCGGATCGTCGCGATCTGCCTCGACCGCGGCCCGGACCTCATCGCCGCGATCCTCGGCGTGCTCAAGGCCGGCTGCGGCTACACGCTGCTCGACCCGTCGTTCCCCGCCGAACGCCGTCAGCTGCTGGCCGAGCAGGTCGACGCGCCCCTGGTGCTCGACGACCTGTCCACTGTGGACGCCACGGTGACCGCCCCCGGCATCGCCGTGCCCGTCACCGGACCGGCTTGCGTCATGTTCACCTCGGGCTCCACCGGCACGCCGAAGGGTGTCATCGCCTCGCACGAAGCCGTCGCCACGACCATTCTCGGCCAGGGCTACGGGGGTGCTGTCTGGCTGCAGACCGCGCCCGTCTCCTGGGACGCCTTCGCGTTCGAGCTGTTCGGCGCGCTGCTCAGCGGCGCCGCGTGCGTGCTGCAGCCCGGCCCGAAGCCCGAGCCCGCGCTCATCGCCGAGCTCGTCGAGCGCCACGGCGTCACCACGATGTTCGCCTCGGCCAGCCTGCTCAACTTCCTGCTCGACGAGTACCCGGCGGTGTTCGCGCAGGTCAGCGACGTCTACACCGGCGGCGAGGTCGCCTCGGTCGCCCACATCACCAAGGCGCTGACGACGTTCCCCGACCTCACGGTCACCAACGCCTACGGCCCGGTCGAGAACATGATCTTCGTCAGCTGCCACCGGATCACGGCGGCCGACCTCACCGGGGCGCCGATCCCGATCGGCGTGCCGCTGCACGGCAAGCGCGCCCACGTCCTGGACGAGCGGCTGCGGCCGGTCGCGCCCGGCGTCGTCGGCGAGCTGTACGCCGCGGGCGCCGGCATCGCCGACGGCTACGTCGGCCGTCCGGACCTCACCGCCGTCCGGTTCATCGCGAGCCCGTTCGCGGCGGGGGAGCGGATGTACCGCACCGGCGACCTCGTGCGCCGCCGCGCCGACGGCGTCCTGGAGTACGTCGGCCGCGCCGACGAGCAGGTCAAGATCCGCGGGTTCCGCGTCGAGCCGGGGGAGATCCGGACCGCGCTCGGTACCCACCCGGCCGTCACCGAATCCGCCGTCGTCCTCCGCGAGGACCGGCCGGGCCAGAAGCTCCTGGTCGCCTACGTCGTCGGCGAGCCGGCCGACTTCCGCGGGTACCTGGCCGAGCGGCTGCCCGAGCACCTCGTGCCGTCGGCGTTCGTGCTGCTGCCCGCCCTTCCCTTGACACCCAACGGAAAGCTCGACCATCGGGCCCTGCCCGCCCCCGCGCACACGAGCACGAGCCGCGCGCCGCGCACCCCGCGTGAAGAAGTCCTCTGCGGCCTCTTCGCCGACGTCCTCGACGTCGAAACCGTCGGCGTCGACGACGGGTTCTTCACCCTCGGCGGCCACTCGCTGCTCGCCGCCCGGCTCGTCGCCCGGATCGGTTCGGTGCTGGGTGCCCGGATCGGCGTCGCGGACGTCTTCCGCGCCCCGACCGTCGCCGCGCTGGCGACCGTGCTCGACACCGCTCGCGCCGCTCGCCCGGCCGTCACCGTCCGGCCGCGGCCGGAGGTGCTGCCGCTGTCCGCGGCGCAGCGCAGCCTGTGGTTCGTCGAGCAGCTCGACGCCGCCGGAGCGGCCTACAACGTGCCTCGCGCGCTTCGCCTGACCGGCCCGCTCGACGTCCCCGCGCTGCGGGCCGCGTTCGCCGACGTCCTCGAGCGCCACGAGTCGCTGCGGACGGTGTTCCCGAACACCGACGGCGTCCCTCGCCAGGAGATCCGCGCGCTCACCGAGCTGCCCTGGTTCGAAGACGTGGCGGACGTCGACGAGTTCGCCGCCCGCGAGTTCGACCTGGCCACCGACCTCCCGGTGCGCGCCGCGCTGCTGCGCCACGCCGCCGACGACCACGTCCTGGTCATCGTCACCCACCACATCGCGAGCGACGGCTGGTCCCTCGCCCCGCTGCTGCGCGACCTGTCCACCGCCTACGCGGCCCGCACCGGCGGGGAAGCTCCCGGTTGGGCGCCGTTGCCGGTGCAGTACGCGGACTTCGCGCTGTGGCAGCAGGACCTGACCGACACCGCCGACTACTGGGCCGAGGCCCTCGCCGGACTCCCCGACGAGACCAACCTGCCCTTCGACCACCCGCGGCCGCCCGTCGCGACCCACCGCGGCGCCACCCTCCCGGTGACCCTCGACGCGGACCTGCACGCCCGCCTCCTCGACGTGGCCCGCGACGAGCACGCGACGCTGTTCATGGTGCTGCAGGCCGGGTTCGCGGCCCTGCTGTCCCGGCTCGGCGCCGGCGACGACGTCGCGGTCGGCACCCCGTCCGCGGGCCGGCCGGACGCCGCGCTCGACGACCTCGTCGGCTTCTTCGTCAACACCCTCGTGCTGCGCACCGACCTCACTGGCGACCCGAGCTTCGCCGCCCTGGTCGGCCGGGTCCGCGAGGCCGCCCTCGAAGCCTTCGACCACGGCGACGTCCCCTTCGAGCGCGTCGTCGAACGCCTCAACCCGGCCCGCTCGACCGCGCGGCACCCGCTGTTCCAGGTGATGCTGGCGCTGCAGAACAACGTCGCGGCCAACCTCGCGCTGCCCGGCGCGACCGCGGCCGACGTCCCGGTGGCCACCGCGACCGCGAAGTTCGACCTGACGCTGAACCTGGAGGAGAGCACCGGCCCCGACGGTGCCCCGGCCGGCATCGGCGGCTTCCTGGAGTACGCGACCGACCTGTTCGACGCCGGCACCGCCGCCGACCTCGCCGAGCGGTTCACCCGCCTGCTCGCCGCCGCCGTCGCCGCGCCCGCCGTCCCGGTGTCCGGGTTGGACCTGCTCTCGGACGCCGAGCGCGTGGACCTCCTGCAGGCGCCCGCCGAGACGCCGTTGCCGGACACGTCGGTGATCGAGCTGTTCGAGGCCCAGGCGGCCCGCACGCCGGACGCGCCTGCGCTGGAGTTCGGCGCGGTGACGCTGACCTACGGCGAGCTGAACGCCCAGGCCAACCGGATCGCCCGATTCCTCGCCGAGCGCGGCGCCGGCCCCGAGCGGTATGTCGCCCTGGCCCTGCCGCGCGACGAAAAGCTGATCGTCGCGATGCTCGCCGTCCTCAAGACCGGCGCCGGCTACCTCGCGCTCGACCTCGACTACCCGGCCGACCGGCTCGCCGCGATGCTCGAAGACGCCGACCCGGCGCTCGTGCTCGTGACCGAGGCGGGCGCGGTGCCCGGCGACCCGGCCCGCCACGTCCTGCTGGCCGAGGCGGAGATCGGGACGGCGTGCAACCCGCTGCAGACCGCGTCTCCGGACAGCCCGGCGTACGTGATCTTCACGTCCGGCTCGACCGGCCGCCCCAAGGGTGTCGTTGTGCCCCGGCGGCCGCTGCTCAACTTCCTGCTGGACATGGTGGACCGCTTCGGCATCACGCAAGGCGACCGGCTGCTGGCCGTCACGACCGTCGGGTTCGACATCGCCGGGCTGGAGATCTTCGCGCCCCTGCTGGCCGGAGCGACCGTGGTGCTCGCCGGACGGGACACCGTCCGCGACAGCCGCGCCCTGGCCGCGCTCGCCGAGGACGGCGTCACGCTGCTCCAGGCGACACCGAGCCTCTTCCACGCGCTGCTGGCCGAGCCCGTCGACCTGACCGCCGTGCACGTCCTGGTCGGCGGCGAAGCCCTGCCCGACGACCTCGCCGTCGCGCTGCGGGCGCGGGCCGCGTCGGTCACCAACATGTACGGCCCCACCGAGACCACCATCTGGTCCACCACCGCCCGCGTCGGCGACGGCTCGCCGACCATCGGCACCGCGATCGCCAACACCCAGGTCTACGTCCTGGACCGCGCGCTGCGGCCGGTGCCGCCGGGCGTGCCGGGCGAGCTGTACATCGCCGGCGACGGCGTCGTCCGCGGCTACCTCGGCCGCCCCGACCTGACCGCCGACCGCTTCGTCGCCAACCCCTTCGCGACCGGCGAACGGATGTACCGCACCGGCGACCTGGTCGCCCGCCGCCGCGACGGCGAGATCCGGTTCCTCGGCCGCGTCGACCACCAGGTCAAGATCCGCGGCTTCCGCATCGAGCTGGGCGAGATCGAGGCCGTGCTGGCCACGCACTCGGCCGTCGCGCTGCGCGCCGTCGTCGTCCGCGAGGACCGACCCGGCGACAAGCGGCTGGTCGCCTACGTCGTGGGCGCCGCCGACGTCGACGACCTGCGACGGCACGTCGCGGCCGCCCTGCCCGGGTACATGGTGCCGTCGGCGTTCGTGCTGCTCGACGAGCTGCCGCGGACCCCGAACGGCAAGCTCGACCGCAAGGCCCTGCCCGCGCCGGCCGTGGAGAGCGTTACCGGCCGGGTGCCGCGCAACGCCCGTGAGCACGCGCTGTGCGAGCTGTTCGCCGAGGTCCTCGGCGTGCCCGAGGTCGGCATCGACGACGGCTTCTTCGACCTGGGCGGGCATTCGCTGCTCGCCACCCGCCTCGCCGGGCGGATCCGGGCGGCGCTCCGCCTCGACGTCACCGTGCGGGCCCTGTTCGCGAACCCGACCGTGGCCGGGCTGAGCGACAGCCTCGGTGACGCCGTCGTGGCGCGCCCGGCCATCACCGTCCGGCCGCGGCCGGCGCGGCTGCCGCTGGCCGCCGGGCAGGAACGGCTGTGGTTCCTCGCCCGCCTCGACGTCGACGACACGGCCTACCACATGCCGATCGCCCTGCGCCTGCGCGGCGACGTCGACGCCTCCGCCCTCGCCGCCGCACTGTCCGATGTGGCCGGTCGCCACGAAGCCCTGCGCACCCTTTACGCCGAGGACGAATCCGGGCCGTACCAGGTGGTCCTCGACTCGTTCCGGGTCCCGTTCGAGGTCGGCACCGGCTCGGTCGCCGAGGCCGCACGCACCCCGTTCGACCTGGCCGCCGCGCCGCCGGTGCGCTCGTGGCTGTTCAGCGAGGGCGACGAGCACGTCCTGCTCGTGCTGACCCACCACATCGCCGGGGACGGCTGGTCGATCCCGGTGCTGCTGCGCGACTTGGCCGACGCCTACGCGGCTCGGCTCGACGGCCGCGCTCCGGAGTGGGTGCCGCTGCCCGTGCAGTACGCGGACTACACGCTGTGGCAACGAGAACTCGACAGCGACGTCGCGTACTGGACGGACGCACTGGCCGGTCTGCCCGAGGAACTGGCCCTGCCCTACGACCGCGTCCGGCCCGCCACCGCGGACCACGCCGGCGGGGCCGCGGCCGTCACGATCCCGGCCGAGCTGCACACGCGGCTCCTGGAGCTGGCGGCCGGGCGGCGCGCGACGCTGTTCATGGTCCTGCAGGCCGCCCTCGCCACGCTGCTGGCGCGCTTCGGCGCCGGGGACGACGTCCCGATCGGCACCCCGGTCGCCGGTCGCACCGACCCGGCGCTCGACGACCTCGTCGGGTTCTTCGTCAACACCCTCGTCCTGCGCACCGACGTCAGTGGCGCTCCGGCGTTCACCGAGCTGCTGGACCGCGTCCGGGAAGCCGACCTGAGTGCGTTCGAGCACGATGACGTCCCGTTCGATCGCCTGGTCGAGGAGCTGAACCCGGCCCGGTCGGCGTCGCGGCACCCGTTGTTCCAGGTGATGCTGGTGCTGCAGCAGGACAGCGCCGCGCCGGAACTGTCCGGTGTGGACGTCGAGCCGTACGAGGTGGACCGCGCGGTCGCCAAGTTCGACCTCACCGCCGCCCTGGAGGAACGCGGCAACGGCGGGGGGATCACCGGCGCCTTCGAGTACGCGACCGCGTTGTTCGACGCCGCCACCGCCGAGCGGCTGGCCGGCGCGTTCGTCCGGCTGCTGGAGCAGATCGCCGACGCGCCCACGACCTCGGTCGCGGCGTTCGACGTGCTCACGGCCGCCGACCGCGACCTCGTGCTGACGTCGGGCCACGCGCTCGACCTGGCTCCGACGCCACAGGACTGCCTGCACACCATCGTCGAACGGCAGGACCCCGACGCCGTCGCGATCCTGTTCGACGGCGCCTCGATGACCTACGGCGAGCTGAACGCCCGCGCCAACCAGGTCGCCCACCACCTCATCGACGACGGCGTCCAGCGAGGCGAGGTCGTCGGTGTCCTGCTGGACCGCGGCTTCGACTTCGCCGTCACGGTGCTCGGCGTCCTCAAGTCCGGTGCCGCCTACACCCTGCTCGACCCGAGCTACCCGGCCGAGCGCCTGGCCGCGGTCACCGAACAGGCCCGCGTCAAGCGCGTGCTGACGACCGCGCCGAGCCACTCCGACACCACGAACCCGGACGTCGAGCTGACCCCGGCCGACCTGGCCTGCGTCATGTTCACCTCCGGCTCGACCGGCGTGCCCAAGGGCGTCGCGACGTCGCACCGCGGGGTCGTCGCCACGATGGGCCAGGGCTACGCGACCTTCGACGCCGGCCAGGTGTGGCTCCAGTGCGCCCCGGTCTCGTGGGACGGTTTTGCGCTGCAGCTGTTCGGCGCGCTGCTCTACGGCGGCCGCACGGTCCTTCAGCCCGGCCAGAACCCCGAGCCCGAGCGGATCGCCGCGCTCGTCGTCGAGCACGGCGTCACCGTGCTGCACGCCTCGGCGAGCCTGTTCAACTACCTGCTCGACCAGGAGCCCCAGGTCTTCGGCGTGCTGCGCCGGGCGATGACCGGCGGCGAGCCGGCGTCCGTCGCCCACGTGACCAAGGCGCTGCGCGAGCACCCGGACGTCGCGCTGATCAACGGCTACGGCCCCGCCGAGAGCATGGGCTACACGACGTTCCACCTGATCACCGCCGCCGACCTCGGCGGCCCGGCCATCCCGATCGGCCGCCCGGTCGCCAGCAAGCGCGCCTACGTCCTCGACACGCACCTCGCCCTCGCCGCCCCCGGCGTCACGGGTGAGCTGTACCTGTCGGGCCACGGCCTCGCCGACGGCTACCGCGGCCTCCCCGGCGCCACCGCCGAGCGGTTCGTCGCGAACCCGTTCACGGCGGGGGAGCGGATGTACCGCACCGGCGACCTGGTGCGGTGGACCGCCGACGGCGTCCTCGAGTACGTCGGCCGCGCCGACGACCAGGTGAAGGTCCGCGGCTTCCGCGTCGAGCCCGGCGAGGTGCAGGCCGTGCTGGCCCGCCACGACGGCGTCGAGCAGGCCGCGGTCGTCGTCCGCGACGGCCGGCTCATCGGCTACGTCGTCGGCGACGCCAAACCCGCCGCGCTGCGGGCGTACGTGGGCGAGCGGCTGCCGGACTACCTGGTGCCCTCGGCGATCGTGCCCCTGGCCGAGCTGCCCCGGACGGCCAACGGCAAGCTCGACCGCCGCGCCCTGCCCGCACCGGACTTCACAGCGACGTCGTCCAGGCGCCCGCGGACCGTCACCGAGAACGTCCTCTGTGGACTGTTCGCCGAGGTGCTCGGGCTGCCCGAGGTCGGCGTCGACGACGGGTTCTTCGACCTCGGCGGCCACTCGCTGCTGGCCGCCCGGCTGATCGGCCGCGTCCGCGCCGTCCTCGGCGTCGAGCTGGGCATCCGGGACCTGTTCCGGACGCCCGCCGTCGCCGGGCTCGCCGAGGTGCTCGGGGACGCCGCCCCGGCGCGGCCGCCGGTGACCCGCCGCGACCGTCCCGAACGGCTCCCGCTGTCGTTCGCACAGCAGCGGCTGTGGTTCGTCGACCAGGCCGAAGAGGCCAACGCCGGCTACGACGTCCCCCGTGCCCTGCGGCTGCGCGGCTCCCTCGACGTCATCGCCCTGCAGGCCGCGTTGGCTGATGTTGTCGAGCGGCACGAAGCGCTGCGCACGGTCTTCCCGTCGCACGAAGGTGAGCCGTGGCAGGAGATCCTGACCGCGCCTTCGGTGCCATGGACGTTCACACAGTCCACTGAGGACGACCTGCCGGGTGTGCTCTCGGCGGCCGCGTCGCACGTCTTCGACCTGCGGACCGAGCTGCCGCTGCGGGCCCACCTCGTCGAGATCGCCGCCGACGACCACGTCCTGCTGCTGGTCCTGCACCACATCGCCAGCGACGGCTGGTCCGCCGCGCCGATGCTGCGTGACCTGTCGACGGCCTACGCCGCCCGCCTCACCGGTGAAGCTCCGGGCTGGGCGCCGCTGCCGGTCCAGTACGCGGACTACACGCTCTGGCAGCGCGACGTCCTCGACGAGGCCGAGCTGGCCGGGCAGCTCGCCTTCTGGCGCTCCACACTCGCCGGAGCCCCCGAAGAGGTGGCCCTGCCCGCCGACCGGGTCCGCCCGGCCGTCGCCAGCCACCGCGGCGGTGCCGTGGACTTCGCGCTCGGCGCCGACGTCCACGCGGCGTTGGCCGACCTGGCCCGGGGCACCGGAGCGACGCTGTTCATGGCTCTGCAGGCCGGGTTCGCCGCGCTGCTCTCACGGCTCGGTGCCGGGGACGACGTCCCGCTCGGCGCCGTCGTCGCCGGCCGCGGCGACACTTCGCTCGACGACCTGGCCGGGTTCTTCGTCAACACCCTGGTGCTGCGCACCGACGTCTCCGGGCAGCCGACGTTCCGGCAGCTCCTGGACCGCGTCCGCGACACCGGCCTCGCCGCGCTGGCCCACGCCGACGTCCCGTTCGAGAGGGTCGTCGAGGAGCTGAACCCGGCCCGGTCGGCGTCGCGGCACCCGCTGTTCCAGGTGATGCTGGTGCTGCAGAACAACGTCGCCGGGGAACTGCGGCTGCCCGGCCTGGCCGCCGAGGCCGTCACGGTCCAGCGTGACGTCGCGAAGTTCGACCTCACCGCGGGCATCGAGGAGAACCGCGCCACCGACGGCACCCCGGCCGGGCTGACCGGCCAGCTGGAGTACGCGGCCGACCTGTTCGACGCCTCGACGGCGGAGGCGATCGCAGCCAGGTTCGCCCGGTTCCTGACCGCCGCCGTGTCCACTCCGGACGTCCCGGTGACCGCCCTCGACCTGCTCACCGCCGACGAGCGCGCCGGGCTTCTGGCGCAGGGCACCACCGAGGTGACCGCTCCCGCGATGCGGCTGCACGAGCTGGTCGAGCGGCAGGCCGCGTGGGCGCCGGACGCGACCGCGCTCGTCTTCGAGGGTTCGCGCATGACCTACCGGGACCTCGACACCGAGGCCAACCGGCTGGCCCGGCACCTCGTCGCCGAGGGCGTCCGCCGCGGTGACCTGGTCGGCGTCCACATCGGCCGCACCCCGCGGCTGGCCGTCGCGCTGCTCGCCGTCCTCAAGACCGGCGCGGCCTACACCGTGCTGGACACGGACTTCCCGGCCGACCGCCTGGTCGGGGCGCTGCGCCGGACGTCGGCCGCGCTCGTGCTCACCGACGGACGGGAGCTGCCCTGGCGCCGGATCGACGTCGTCGCCGACGCGGCCGCCATCGCCGTCCGCGACGGCAGTGTCCTCGGCCTGCCCGGCAGCCCGGACGACCTCGCCGTCGTCATGTTCACCTCCGGCTCCACCGGCGTCCCCAAGGCCGTCGCGGCCCCGCACCGCGCGGTCGCCGGCACGCTCACCGGCCAGGACTACGCCGGATTCGGCCCGGACGACGTCTGGCTGCAGTGCGCGCCGGTCTCGTGGGACGCGTTCGGCACCCAGCTGCTCGGCCCGCTGATGGCCGGCGGCCAGGTCGTGCTGCAGCCCGGCCAGCGCCCCGACCCGGCGCTGATCGAGGACCTGGTTCTCGAGCACGACGTCACGGTCCTGGACGTCTCGGCCAGCCTGTTCAACTTCCTGGTCGACGAGCACCCGGCGGTGTTCGCGACGGTCCGCCGCGCGATGACCGGCGGTGAGGCGGCGTCACCCGCGCACCTGGCGAAGGTGCTGCGCTCGTACCCGCAGGTCGCGGTGATCAACGGCTACGGCCCGGCCGAGACCATGGGCTTCAGCACCTTCCACGCCGTCACGGCGGTCGACGGCCCGGTCCCGATCGGGCGGCCGCTCACCGGCAAGCACGCCTTCGTCCTCGACACGCTTTTGCAGCCCACGCCCGCCGGTGTGGTCGGCGAGCTGTACCTGGCCGGCGTCGGCACCGCCCACGGGTACCTCGGGCAGCCCGGCGCGACCGCCGAGCGGTTCGTCGCGTCGCCGTTCGGCGCGGGGGAGCGGCTGTACCGCACGGGCGACCTCGCCCGGTGGAACGGCGACGGCGTGCTGGAGTACGCCGGCCGCGCCGACGACCAGGTCAAGATCCGCGGCTTCCGCGTCGAACCCGGCGAGGTCCAGGCGGTGCTGGCCCGGTACGACGGCGTCACGCAGGCCGCCGTGGTGGCCCGCGACGGGCTCCTGGTCGCCTACGTCGTCGGCACCGCAGACCCGGCCGCGGTCGCCGAGTACGCCGCCGCGCAGCTGCCGGACCACCTGGTCCCGTCGGCGATCGTGCCCTTGGAAGCACTGCCCCGGACGGCCAACGGCAAGCTCGACAAGGCCGCCCTGCCCGCACCGCGCCGGATCAGCGCCGGGCACGTCGCGCCCCGGACGGCCACCGAGAGCACGCTGGCCGCGATCTGGGCCGACGTCCTCGGCATCCCGGAACCGAGTGTGGAGGACAACTTCTTCGCCTTGGGCGGCCACTCGCTGCTGGCGGCCAAGGTGACCGGCCGGATGCGCACCGAGTTCGGCGTCCGGCTGGGCGTGCGCGCCCTGTTCGAGGCGCCCACGATCGCGTCGCTGGCCCGGCTGGTGCCGGAAGCGTCCACAGTGGACTTCGAGCCGATCCCGGCCCGGGACCGGTCGGCACGCACGCCGCTGTCGCCGGTGCAGCGCGGCCTCTGGTTCGCCGAACGGCTCGCTCCCGGGTCGGCCGAGTACCTGGTGCCGTTGGCGCTGCGGATCGAGGGCGACCTCGACGTCGAGGCCCTCACCGACGCACTGTCGGCGCTGGTGGCGCGGCACGAGGTGCTGCGCAGCCGGTTCGTCGAGCAGGAGGGCGAGCCCGCCCAGGTCGTCGAGCCGGTGCGGCCGATGCCGCTTCCCGTCTCCGACGTGACCGACGTCGAGGCGTTCGTCCGGTCCCAGGTGGACACGCCGCTCGACATCGAAAACGGTCCGGTGTTCCGCGCCGCGCTCGGCCGGGTGTCGGCTACCGAGCACGTGCTGGTCCTGTGCCTGCACCACATCGTCGCCGACGGCTGGTCCATGGGTGTGCTGGCCGCCGAGCTGCGTGACCACTACGCCGGGAGCCGGCCGGCCGCGCTGCCGGTGCAGTTCGGCGACGTCGCCGCGTGGCAGGCCGCCGCGTCCGACGAAGCCGGGCTCGCCTTCTGGCGGGAGGCCCTCGACGGGATGCCGCACGTCGCGGAGCTGCCCGCCGACCGGCCCCGGCCGCTCGTGCGGGAGATCGCCGGTGCCAAGACGCCGGTGCACGTGCCGGCGGAGGTCGTCGGCCGGCTGGCGGCGCTCGGTGCCGGGCACGGCGCGAGCCTGTTCATGACCGTGCTGGCCGCGTTCGAGGTGCTCATCGGCCGGTACACGGCCATGCGGGACTTCGCGATCGGCACCCCGGTGTCCGGCCGCAGCCACCCGCAGACCGAGGCCCTGGTCGGGCACTTCGTCAACACCGTGCCGCTGCGCGCGGACCTGACCGGCGACCCGGCGTTCACCGAGCTGCTGACCCGCGTCCGCACCAGCACGCTGGCCGCGTTCGACCACGACGACGTCCCGTTCGACCGGATCGTCGAACTCCTGCGCCCGCAACGCGACCTCACCCGCACTCCGTTGGTGCAGATCGTGTTCGCGTTGCAGAACAACGACGAAGCCGGGTGGGCGCTGCCGGGCCTGGACGTCGAGCGGCTGGCCGTCGACACCCGGGTCAGCAAGTTCGACCTCGAACTCGCCCTCGCCCAGGACGCCGACGGCGCCCTCACCGGCATCTTCGAGTACCCGACCGCGCTGTTCGACACCACCACGATCGAGCGGCTGGCCGGCCACTTCACGACACTCCTGCAACGGATCGCCGACGCGCCGGAAACCCCGGTCGGCGAGCTGGACCTCCTCGGCACGACCGAACGCGAGCACCTGATCAACGGCGTCAACGACACGGTCGTGGCCTACGACGAGGACGTCTGCCTGCACCACCTCATCTCGCAGCAGGCCGCGCAGACGCCGGACGCGGTCGCCGTCGAGTACCTGGACGAGCACATCGACTACGCCGAACTGGAGCGTCGGGCCGGAGTCCTCGCGGCGCGGCTGGTCCAGCACGGTGTCGGCCCGGACGTCCCGGTCGGGCTGCGGATGGACCGCTCGATCGACCTGATCGTCGGCCTGGTCGCCATCCTCAAGGCCGGCGGCGCATTCGTCCCGATCGAGACCGACGCGCCCGAACCGCGTGTCCTCGGCATCCTCGGCGACGCCAACTCGCCGGTCTGCCTGGTCAACGCGGGCGCGTCGACGCCCCAGGACAGCGAGGTCGTCTTCCTTGAAGTGTCCGATGTGGATGGTGAAGCAAAGCACCTGGCAGACACCACCCACCCGGACAATCTGGTCTCGATCTACTACACCTCCGGCTCCACCGGTAAGCCCAAGGGCGTCGCCAGCACCCACCGCGGCTGGGTCAACCGGCTGCGCTGGCACCAGGACACCTACCGCCTCCAGCCGGGCGAGGGCGTGCTGCAGAAGACGACGCTCGTGTTCGACGACGCGGCCGTGGAATGCCTGTGGCCGCTCATCGTCGGCGGCCGTGTTGCCTTGATCCCGCCGGGCCTGCACCGCGACCCGGCCGCGATCCTCGAAGGCGCCGTGAAGCACCAGGTGTCGAACCTGCAGTTCGTACCGAGCATGCTAACGCTGTTCCTGGAGCAGCTGACCCCGGCCGACCGCGCGGCCCTCAAGCCGCTGCGCAACGTCATCACCAGCGGCGAGGCACTGCAGCCGGAACTGCTGAAGCTGTTCTTCGACCGCCTCGGCGAGAACGCGACCCTGCACAACCAGTGGGGCGCCACCGAGGTGTCGATCGACTCGACCATGCGCGAGTGCCTCCGGTCCGACCTCGACGGCGCGGGCTCGGTGAGCGTCGGGTCGCCGATCGCGAACAACCAGATCCACGTCCTCGACGAGCACCTCCGGCCGGTCCCGGTCGGCGTCCCCGGTGACCTCTTCATCGGCGGCGTCGGCCTGGCCCGCGGTTACCTCGGCAACCCGGGCAAGACGGCGGCGGCGTTCCTGGCCAGCCCGTTCGTCCCCGGCGAGCGGCTCTACCGCACCGGCGACCGCGGCCTGCGCACCCCCGACGGCGCGCTGACCTTCCTCGGCCGGCAGGACTCGCAGGTCAAGATCCGCGGCATCCGCGTCGAGCCCGGCGAGGTCGAGCAGGTGCTCCTGGAACTGCCCGGGGTGCGCGAGGCCGCCGTGACGGTGTGGCAGCCGTCGCCGGGCGACAAGCGCCTCGCCGGGTACGTCACCGCGCAGGCCGGCGTCACGCTCACCGAAGCCGAGATCCGCGAGCAGCTACGCGAGCGGCTGCCCGTCTACCTCGTGCCGACGGCGCTGAGTGTCCTGCCGGAGTTCCCGACCACCACCAGCGGCAAGATCGACCGCAAGGCGCTGCCCGCGCCCGCCGCGGCCGGCGCCGAGTACCGGCCTCCGGAAGGCCCGGTCGCGGAGCTGGTCGCAGCAGTCCTGCAGAACGTCCTCGGCATCGAGCGGGTCGGTGCGGACGACAACTTCTTCGACCTGGGCGGGCACTCCCTGCTCGGCGTGCGGGTGGTCGCCGAACTCCGCAAGCGGCTCTCGGCGGACATCCCGATCCGGCTGATCTTCGACTCGCCCACGGTCGCGGAACTCGCCGACGCCGTCGCCCGCGCCACCCGCCGCGAGTTCCAGGCCATCCCCAAGCGACCCGACGGCCCCGCGCCCCTCGCGGGTGTCCAGGTCGGCATGTGGCTGGCCGACCGGATGGCGCCGTCGAGCGCGGAATACCTGGTGCCCAACGCGGTCCGCCTGCGCGGCACCCTGGACGTCGACGCCCTCGCAGCGGCCCTGACCAACCTAGTCGGAAGGCACGAGATCCTCAGGACTCGGTTCGTCGAAGTGGACGGCGAGCCCAAGCAGGTCGTCGACCCCGCCGGTCCGGTCCCGCTGCCGGTCACCGACATCGACGCGGTCGAGCCGTTCCTGGCGGCGCGGCCCATCGACCTCGCCACCGGACCGGTGTTCTCGGCGGCGCTCGGACGCCTGGCCGAGCACGACCACGTGCTCGTGTTGTCGGCCCACCACATCGTGCTCGACGGCTGGTCCGAAGGCATCCTCGCCGAGGAACTGCGCGACCTCTACGCGGGCGTCGACCTGGCGCCGCTGCCGGTGCAGTACGCCGACGTCGCGACCTGGTCCCAGCCCACCGAAGCGGACGTCGAGTTCTGGCGGACGCAGCTCGCCGGAGTCCCGCAGGTCGTCCAGCTGCCCGCCGACCGGCCCCGGCCGGCGGTGCGCGACCCGCGTGGCGCACGGTACGAGTTCAGCGTCCCGGCGGAGCTGGCCACCCGGCTTGGCGAGCTGGGCGCGGAAGCCCGGGCGAGCCTGTTCATGACGCTGCTGGCCGGGTTCCAGGTCCTCGTCTCCCGCCACACCGGCCTGCGCGAGTTCGCGATCGGCAGCCCGGTCGCCGGCCGCGACCACCCGGACACCGAACGGCTGATCGGCCAGTTCGTCAACACGCTCGCCCTGCGCGCGGACCTGACGGGCTCACCCGGCTTCACCGAACTCGTGGAACGCGTCCGCGAGACGGCGTTGAACTCCTTCAGCCACCAGGAAGTCCCGTTCGACCGCGTCGTCGCCGAACTCCGGCCCGAGCGCGACCCGAGCCGCAACCCCCTGGTGCAGCTGATGTTCGCGCTGCAGACGGTGTCCGAGGGCGGCTGGGAACTTGGCGATCTCGACTGCGAGCCCCTGGGCGTCGAGACCGGCGCGGCCAAGTTCGACCTCGCCATGGTGCTGCGCGAGCAGCCTTCCGGCGCGGTCGACGGTGTCCTCGAATACCCCGTCGCGCTGTTCGACGAGGAGACGGTCGCCGCGTTCGCCGAGCGGTACGTCCGGCTCCTGACCGGGTTCGCCGCCGAGCCGCAACGCCCGGTGGATCGAGTCACGATGCTCGACGCGGCCGAGGTCACCCCGCTCGACGGCACCGCTCCCGGCGGGACGTTCGCGGGGTTGATCGAAGCCCAGGTGCGACGCGATCCAGAAGCTCTGGCCGTGGTGGCCGGACCGGACTCGCTCACCTACGCCGAACTGGACGCGGCGGCCAACCGCGTGGCCCGCGTGCTGCAGGCTCGCGGTGCCGCTCCGGAGACGGTGGTCGCGCTGCTGCTGCCGCGCTCGGCCGACCTGGTCGTGGCGCAGCTCGCGGTCGTCAAGACCGGAGCCGCGTTCCTCCCGGTCGACCCGAGCTACCCGGAGGAGCGCATCCGATACATGCTCGACGACGCCGACCCGGTGCTCACGCTCCGCGAGCTGCCGGAGTCCACAATGGACGACGGTCCGCTGGACGTCGAGGTCAAGCCGGAGAACGCGGCGTACGTGATCTACACGTCGGGCTCCACCGGACGGCCGAAGGGCGTCGTCGTCAGCCACGCCGGCCTCGGCACGCTGGTGGCCAACACCATCGACGCCTACCAGGTCGGCCCGGGGGACCGGGTGCTGCAGTACGTGTCGCCGAGCTTCGACGCCTCGGTGCTGGAACTGTGCGCCTCCCTGATGACCGGCGCCGCACTCGTCGTCACGCCGCCGGGGCCGCTGCTCGGTGACCAGCTGCGGGACGTCCTCGCCGAAGGACACGTCACGCACGCGCTGATCCCGCCCGCGGCCCTGGCCACCGTCGAGGACCCGGACCTGCCGGACTTCCGCACGGTCGTCGTCGGCGGCGACGTCTGCCCGCCCGAGCTGGTCGCGAAGTGGGCACCGGGCCGCCGGATGCTCAACATGTACGGCCCGACCGAAGCCACGGTCGTCTCCACGGTCAGCGAACCGCTGGTGCCGGGCCGGCAGGTGACCATCGGCCGTGCACTCAAGCACACCCAGGCGTACGTGCTGGACGACCGGCTCCAGCCGGTGCCACCAGGCGTCGCGGGGGAGCTGTACGTCGCCAGCCCCGGCCTGGCCCGCGGGTACCTCGGCCGTCCGGGGCTCACCGCGAGCAGGTTCGTCGCGAACCCGGCCGGTGGGCGGATGTACCGCACCGGCGACCTCGTCCGCCGCACCCGCGCCGGGGACCTGGAGTTCCTCGGCCGGACCGACGACCAGGTCAAGATCCGCGGCTTCCGCATCGAACTCGGCGAAGTCGAGTCCGCGCTGCGGGCCCACCCGGCCCTCACGGCCGCGGTGGTGCTGGCCAAACCCGACCCAGCCGGACAGAAGCGCCTGGTCGCGTACGTCGTCGGCGAGGTGAGCACGGCGGACCTGCGGACCTTCCTGGCCCAGCGCCTGCCGGAGCACCTGGTGCCGTCCGCGTTCGTCGTGCTCGACGCGCTACCGGTCAACGCCAGCGGCAAGCTCGACCGGGCCGCGCTGCCCGAACCGGCCGAGGAGACGGCGGACTACGTCGCCCCCAGCAGTCCCGAGGAGCAGCTGATCGCCGACATCTGGGCCGAGGTGCTCGGCGTGCCCCGCGTCGGGCTCGGCGACGACTTCTTCGCACTGGGCGGGCACTCCGTGCTCGCCGCCAAGGTCCGCATGCGGCTGCAGGCCGCGTTCGGGGTGGACCTCTCCCTGCCCGTGCTCTTCCAGACCACCACGGTCACCGCGCTCGCCGCGGTGGTCCACACCGAGATCGAGGCCGAGCTCGCCGGCATGTCCGAGCAGGAGCTCCTCGACTCCCTCACCGAGGAGGCCAGCGCATGACCACGTTCGACACCCGCCCCGCCGGCGACGCTGTTGACGCCGATCGGGCGGCCCGGCTGCGGGCCGCGGTGCTCGCCCGGCGGCTGCGTGGACGCACCACCGCGCCGGTCCGCACCTTCGGCCGCGCCGACCGCGACGTCCCGCTGCCACTGTCGGCGGGCCAGCAGCGGCTGTGGTTCCTCGACCGCCTCGACCCGGACAGCGCCGAGTACGCCGTGCCGCTCCTGCTCCGCCTCGACGGCGACCTCGACGTCGACGCACTGCAGCGCGCCCTCGACGCCCTGGTGGCGCGGCACGAGATCCTGCGCACCACCTACGTCGCCGAGGACAACAAGCCGCGTCAGGTGATCGGCGCCCCGGCCCCGGTCGAGCTGCCGGTGGTCGAAGGCGACGTCGACGCGGTGCTCGCGGAGTACGTCGGCCGCCCGTTCCACCTGGCCAACGGCCCGGTGTTCCGCGCCATGCTGGTCCGCGAGACGCCGCAGCGGCACGTACTGGCGCTCAACGTCCACCACATCGCCTGCGACGGCTGGTCCCTGCCGGTCCTCCTCGACGACCTGCGCAAGCTCTACACCGGCGCCGAACTGCCGCCGATCGCACTGTCCTATGCGGACTTCGCCGTCTGGGAGCAGTCCCGGCTGGACGTCCACGACGCCGACCTCGCCTACTGGAAGGACCGGCTCGCCGGCCTGGAGACGCTCGAGCTGCCGGCGGACCGGCCGCGTCCGGCCACCCGCGACCACCACGGCGCGTCGGTCCGGTTCACCATCCCCGCACCCGCGGCGGAAGCCGTGCTGAACCAGGGCAAAGCCGTCGGCGCGACGCCGTTCATGACGCTGCTCGCCGCCGCGTACGTGGTGCTGGGCCGGCACACCGGCCGCGAGGACATCGCCGTCGGCACTCCGGTCGCCGGCCGGTCGCGGGCCGAGCTGGAGCACATGGTCGGGTTCTTCGTGAACACCGTCGTCGCCCGCGGCGACCTTTCCGGCGACCCGGACTTCGCGACGCTGGCCGAGCGCGTCAAGGTGGCGCGGCTGGCCGACCAGTCCCACGAGGACCTGCCCTTCGAACGGCTCGTCCAGGAGCTCGCCCCGGAACGCGACCTCGCGCACACCCCGGTCGTCCAGGTGATGTTCGCCGTCTACGACGCCTCCGAAGGCGAAGCCGCACTCGGCGACCTCACGGTGTCGTCGGTGGACCAGGAGTCGTCGACGGCGAAGTTCGACCTGATGATCTCCTTCGTCCGCCAGGCCGACGGCTCCGTGGCCGGCGTGCTGGAGTACGCGACGGCGCTGTTCGACCAGGTCCGGATGGCGCGGATGGGTGAGCACTTCGTCCGCCTCTTCACCGAGCTGGCCGCCCGCCCCGCCGCCCGGCTGTCCGAAGTGGACGTCCTCGGCGCCGACGAGCGCACGCTGCTCCTGGACACCTGGAACGCCACCGCCGAGCCCTACCTGCGCGGCACCCTGCACGGCCGGATCGCCGAACAGGCGCTGTCCAACCCGGACGCGATCGCCGTCCGCTGCGGTGCGGTCGAGCTGACCTACGCCGAGGTGGAGGCCCGCGCGACCCGGCTGGCCCAGCGGCTGCGCGCCGAGGGCGTCGGCGTGGAAACCCCGGTCGGCGTCCTCTGCGAGCGCGGCCCGCTGCTGCTGCCGGTGCTGCTGGCCGTCCTCAAGACCGGCGGCCACTACATCCCGCTCGACCCGGCCTACCCGCAGGACCGCAAGGAGTACATGCTCCGCCAGGCCGGCGCCCGCGTGCTCGTCACCACCCGCCGGTACGCCGACGAGAACCTCGGCGAGGTGGTCGTCTTCGCGGACGAGGCCGTGGCCGACGACCCGGCGCCGTGGCAGGACCCGGTCGTCGACCCGGAGAACCTCGCCTACGTCATTTACACCTCCGGCTCCACCGGCCGGCCCAAGGGCGTGATGATCAGCCACCGCGGCGTGCTGCACTACCTCGACTGGTGCCGCCAGGCCTACCGCGCCGACGAGGGCGACGGCGCGCCCGTGCACTCCTCGCTCGCCTTCGACCTCACCGTCACCGGCCTGTTCCTGCCGCTGCTGTGCGGCACGACCGTGACGCTGGTCCCGGAGGACGAACACCCGGTCGCCGGCCTGGCGGACGTGCTGTCCAGCGGCCGGAAGTTCAGCTTCGTCAAGCTCACCCCGGCCCACCTCGAACCGCTGCGCCGCTGTCTGGAACCCGAGGCGGCGGCCGCGGCCGCGCACCTGGTCGTCGGCGGCGAGCAGCTCACCGCCGAGGCCCTGGAGTTCTGGCGCGAGAACGCACCGGACGTCGTCGTGGCCAACGAGTACGGCCACACCGAGACGTCCGTGGCCAACGTGATCAACCTGCTGCCCGCCGCCGAGTGCGTCAGCACGCCGATCTCGGTCGGCCGGCCGATCTGGAACACCGAGGTCTACCTGCTCGACGAGCACCTGCGCCTGGTCCCGGTCGGCGTCACCGGCGAGCTGTACGCGGGCGGCGCCGGGGTCGCCCGCGGCTTCGCCGGCAGCCCGGGGCTGACGGCGGCCAAGTACGTGCCCAACCCGTTCGGCCCGGGCCGCCTCTACCGCAGCGGTGACCTGGCCCGGTACCTGCCGGACGGGCGGCTGGAGTTCGTCGGCCGCACCGACCACCAGGTCAAGGTCCGCGGCTACCGCATCGAGCTGGGCGAGATCGAGGCCGCGCTGGTCGGCGGCCCCGGCGTCACCGAAGCGGTCGCCGTGGTCCGCGACGGCGACCTCGCCGGGTACGTCGCACCGTCCACAGTGGACGCCGACGCGCTGCGGGCCCACCTGTCCGAGCGGCTGCCGGAGTACATGGTCCCGTCGACCCTGACCACGCTGGACACGCTGCCGCTGACGTCCAACGGCAAGATCGACCGCGTCGCCCTTCCCGCGCCGGACGCCACACCGGTCTCGACGTCCGGCGTCCTGCCGCGCGACGAGCTGGAGATGGCGCTCGCGAAGCTGTGGGAGGACCTGCTCAGCCGCCGCGTCGGCGTCACCGACGGCTTCTTCGCGGTCGGCGGGCACTCGCTCCTGGCCGTGGTGCTGGTCGACCGGATCAAGGCCGAACTGGGCGCCACCGTCGGGCTGGCCGAGGTGTTCCGCGCGCCGACCGTGCGGGCGCTGGCCGACCACATCCGCGCCGGGGACAGCGGCGGGGGACTGGTCGTGCCGCTCTCGCCCGGCCGCACCGGCGTCGCGCCGCTGTTCCTGCTGCCGCCCACCGCGGGCAGCCCGTTCCCCTACCTGCAGCTGGTCGCCGAGCTGGACCCGGCGCTGCCGGTGTTCGGCCTGCAGGCCCCCGGCTTCGCACCCGGCGAAGACCCGGTCCACACCATCGAAGAGCTGGCCGCCCGGTTCGTCGCCGACCTCCTGCCGGTCGCCGGGGACCGCCCGATCCGGCTCGCCGGCTGGTCGCAGGGCGGGTCGGTGGCCTTCGAAATGGCCGCGCAGCTGGAAAAAGCGGGTCGCGCGGTCGAGCACCTGTGCGTCATCGACGCGACCGTCCTCGGCGTCGACGACTACGGCAACCCGCTGCCCGACATCGACACCAGCGACCCGCTGGCCTGGTTCGGCGAGGCGATCCTGAAGCTCAAGCCGGGCGCGGCAAGCACTGACACCTTGGACGAGATGCTCGCCGAGGCTCGAGACCGCGGCATGGTCTCCGAAGTCGCGGGCAACGCCGTGGTCGAGCAGATGGCCCGGGTCTACCTGGCCGGCAAGGACGCGGTCGAGGCCTACCGCTGCCGCGCGGTCGTCGACACCGGCATCCACCTGATCACCTCCACCGGCACCCACCCGGTGAAGGGCCGCCCGGAGGTGCGCCCGGAGAGCTGGCGCGCCCGCACGCGCGGCGAGCTGACGGTGACGCCGGTTTCGGGGCACCACTGGGACATGGTCGAACCGCCGCACGTGGCGGAGCTGGCGGCGGCCGTGCTGGCCGGGCTGGCCGTGACCGCCGACGAGTGAAGGAGAACGCCATGACCGAGGACCTCGCGGTCGCCGCACCGGCCCCCGCCCCTGTTACCAGTCCGACCAAAGGTAGGCCGACCCTCGCGCGCCACGTAACCGTTGCTACAAAACCATTCGGCCGTGACCGTGGTCGGATTGGTAACGATCAGCACAGTACCGACCCCCGCGCGGGCAGCTTCCGCGTCGACGCCCACCACGGCGAGATCCTGCAAGGGGTCTTCGTCACCGGCGACAAGCTGCGCCGCGGCCTGGTCACGCTGCCGTGCCCGCTCTACAGCACCCGCGCGACGTTCCTGCCCACCGAGGACACCGGCACGACCGTGCGGCCCGCGTGGCGCAGCAAGGCCCGCCGCGCCGCCGACCTGACCCTGGCCCGGCTCGGGCACCCGGTTCCGGGCGGGCTGCTCGACATCACCAGCGACATCCCGCTCTGCCGCGGGTTCGGGTCGTCGACGGCGGACGTGACGTCGGCGATCGGCGCGGTGCTCGCCGCGACCGGCCGCCGGCTCACCCCGGCCGAGGTCGGCGCACTCGCCGTCGAAGCCGAAACCGCGTCCGACTCCCTGATGTACGGCGGCCGCGCGGTGGTCTTCGCGCACCGCGAGGGCGAGCCGATCGAAGACCTCGGCGAGCTGATGCCGCTGGCCGTGCTGGGCTTCGGCACCAGCCCGGGCGGCCGCGGCGTCGACACCCTGGAACTCCCGCCCGCGCGCTACACGTCCTGGGAGATCGAGGCGTTCCGCCCGCTGCGCGGCCTGCTGCGGCGAGCCATCGGCGACGGCGACGCGCGGCTGCTCGGCCGCGTGGCCACCGCCAGCACCCTGCTCAACCAGCGCCACCTGCCCATCCCGGGGCTGGACGACATCCTCGCCGTCGCCCGCGCCGCCGGGGCCGCCGGCGTGCAGGTCGCACACAGCGGCGACGTCGCCGGCCTGATCTTCGACGCGGCCGACGGCGAAACCCCGGCCCGGCTGGAGTTCGCCGCGACCCGGCTCGACGTGACCGAAACCTGGCAGTTCGAAACCGAAAGGTGAGTCCGATGACCCTTGCCGCTCCCCTCAGCCACGCTGTCAGCCGGTCCGTCGTGGAAGCCACCGAGCTGCCCCGGATCATCCGCATCCGGCCCGGCTTCCACGTCGCCGCCTTCGGCCTGATGAAGCTGCTGCCCGCCCGGTTCATGCTCGACCGCGCCGAGGAACGCGGCGAAGTGGGCCCCGGCACCACTGTGCTCGAGACGTCGTCGGGCACCTTCGGCCTCGGCCTCGCGATGGTCTGCCGCCTGCGCGGCTACCCGCTCACGATCGTCGGCGACCCGGCGATCGACGCGCCGCTGAAGCGCCGGCTCGAGCACCTCGGCGCCCGCGTCGAGATCTGCCCGAAGCCCAGCCCGGTCGGCGGGTTCCAGCGCGCCCGGCTCGACCGGCTGGAGGAGCTGCGCGCGGAGTACCCGAACCACTGGGTGCCGGGCCAGTACAGCAATCCCGACAACCCGGCGTCCTACGCGCTGGTCGCCGAGCAGCTCGCCGAGACGATCGGCGTGCCGGACTGCCTGGTCGGCGCGGTCGGCTCCGGCGGGTCGACGTCCGGCACCAGCTCGTTCCTGCGGATGCTCGCCCCCGAGCTGAACCTGATCGGCGTCGACACCCAGCGCAGCGCGATCTTCGGCCAGCCCGACGGCCCGCGCGTGCTGCGCGGGCTCGGCAACAGCCTGGTGCCGCCCAACGTCGCGCACGAAAGCTACGACCAGGTGCACTGGATCGGCGCCGCGGAGGCGTTCGCCGCGACCCGCGAGCTGTACGCGCGGCACTGCCTGTTCATGGGCCCGACCAGCGGCGCGTCCTTCAAGGTGGCCGACTGGTGGTCGCGGCAGCACCCGGACGCCACCGTCGTCGCGCTGCTGCCGGACGAGGGTTACCGCTACCAGGACACCGTCTACTCCGACGACTGGCTGCGAGCCCAGGGCCTGGCCCACCCGGGCGCGGCCGAGCCGTACGAGGTCGTCGCCCCCACCGAGCCCGGCGGCTCGTGGAGCTGGCTGAACTGGGGCCGGCGCCGCCTGGTTCCCGACGTGGCGGCGTGATGCGCACCCTGCTGCTCGTCGAAAGCAACACCACCGGCACCGGCCGGCTGTTCGCCCGCCGCGCCCGCGAGCTCGGCTACGAGCCGGTGCTGGCGGCGGCCGACCCCCACCGCTACCCGTACGCGGCCGAGGACGGCGTCCGCGTCGTCCAGTGCGACACGGCCGACCCGTGCGCGGTCCTCGCCGCCGACATCGGCGAACCAGCCGGGGTGACGACCAGCTCGGAGTACTTCATCCCGGTCGCGGCGCGGATCGCGGCGAAGCTGGACCTGCCCGGCCCGGACCCGGACGCCGTCACCGACTGCCGCAACAAGGCGCACCAGCGGGCCGCGCTGGCGGCGATGGCCCCGAAGTGCACGGTCGTGACGTCGGTGGCCGCGGCCGTCGCGGCGGCCACCGAGTTCCCCGTGGTGCTCAAGCCGGCCGAGGGCTCGGGCAGCGTCGGGGTGCTGCGGTGCGAGACACCCGAATCGGTGGCCTCCCAGGCGGCGGCGCTGCTTTCGGTGACCCACAACGAACGCGGCCTGCCGGTGCCGGCGCAGGTGCTGGTGGAGCCGTACGCGAGCGGGCCGGAGTACTCGGTCGAGCTGTTCGGCGACGTCGTCGTGGCGATCGTCCGCAAGCACCTCGGGCCGGCGCCGTTCTTCGTCGAGGTCGGCCACGACGCCCCGGCCGCGCTGCCACCCGCGGACGAGACCGCGCTGGCCGACACCGCACGGGCCGCGGTGGCCGCGCTAGGCCTCGGGTTCGGGGCCGCGCACGTCGAAATCCGGCTCACGCCGGACGGCCCGCGGCTGATGGAGGTCAACCCCCGCCTGGCGGGCGGGATGATCCCGGAACTGGTCCGCGCGGCCACCGGCGTCGACCTGGTGGCGGCGCAGGTGGCGGCGGTGCTGGGGGACGACCCGCACCTGCGGCCGGACCGGCGGGTGTGCGCCTCGCTGCGGTTCCTGACCGCGTCGTCGGCGTCGGTGGTCGCGGCGGGGGACGCGGTCGCCGAAGCCGGCGCCGTGCCCGGAGTGGTGGAAGCCCGGCTGTCCCGGCCGGACGGCACCGTCGTCCGCCCGGCCCGGGACTACCGCGACCGGGCCGGGTACGTGCTGGCCGTCGCGGACCGGCCCCGCGCCGGCCGCGCGGCCGCGGTGGCGGGGCTGAACCGGTTGCGCGCCGCCCTGATCCCCCGAGGAGAAACCCGATGACGCTGCGGTTCCTGATCGCCACCGTCGCGCAGACCGCCGAAGCCCACGCCGACCGCGCGGGCGACGAACGGGACCCGGACGGTCCCGCACCCCACCCGGAAACCCCGGAAGGAGCACCCCGATGACCATCGCCTCCAGCGGCCTCGTGAGTGGTAATGCGGGTTCTGACCCGCATTACCACTCACGACCGGCACCGAGCAGCAGTGGCACCGGACGGCTGAGCAGCCCGGTCGCCGCCGCGGCGCGGGAGATCCTCTTCGACCGCGACACCGCCCCCGCGGCGGACCCGGTCGCCGCCGAGCTCGGCCTGATCAGCCAGGTCGACCGCGCCCACGTCGTGATGCTCGCCGAACGCGGCATCGTCGACGCCGGCCGCGCCGCCGAGCTCCTCGCCGGCATCGAAGACCTGCGGGCGCACCGGTTCGCGCCGCTGCACGAGGTCCCCGCGCCCCGCGGCCGGTACCTCGCCTACGAGTCCTACCTGATCGACACCCTCGGCGCCGAAGTCGGCGGGATCCTCCACAGTGGACGGTCCCGCAACGACCTCAACGCCACCGTCGTGCGGCTGCGGCTGCGGGAACCGCACGAGCGGCTGCTCGCCGAGTCCGACGCCCTCGGCCGCGCCCTGCTGGAACGCGCGCGGCGCTGGGCCGGCGTCACCATGCCCGCCTACACCCACCACCAGCCCGCGGTGCCGATCACCTACGGCCACTACCTGGCCGGGGTGGCGAGCGCGCTGGTGCGCGACGTCGAAGGGCTGTGGCAGGCCGGCGCGGAGCTCGACCAGAACCCGCTCGGCGCGGGCGCGGTCGGCGGAACGTCGCTGCCGGTCGACCAGCACCGCACCACGGCGTTGCTCGGGTTCGCGGCGCCGCTGGCGAACTCGCTGCACGCCGTCGCGTCGCGGGACCTGGTGCTGCGGCAGCTGTCCGCGGCCACCGTGCTCGGGGTGCTGCTCTGCCGCGTCTCGCACGACCTGCAGGCCTGGACCAGCGCCGAGGCCGGGCTGCTGCGGCTGGCCGACGACGTCGTCGGGTCCAGCTCGATGATGCCGCAGAAGCGCAACCCGTTCCTGCTGGAGCACGTCCAGGGCCGGGCGCTGGCGCCGCTCGGCGCGTTCACCGCGTCGGCGAGCGCGATGGCCACCGCGCGGTTCACCAACGCCATCGCCGTCGGCACCGAAGCCGTCGCCCCGGCGTGGTCGGCGCTCGAAGCGGCCACCGACGCGGTCGTCCTGCTGCGACTGGTCGTCGAAGGCGCCGAACCGGTGCCCGAGCGGATGTACGAACGCGCCGTCGACGGCCAGACCGCGGCCACCCACCTGGCCGAGCGGCTCGTCGACGCCGGGATGCCGTTCCGGCAGGCGCACCACGAGGTCGGCGCCATCGCCAAGGAGGCCCTCGACGCCGGGCTGCCGCTGCACGAAATCGCCCGGACGCGGCTGGCCGGGCAGCCCGAGCACGTCCTCGCGGCGCTCGACCCGGCCGAGGTCGCCCAGCACGCGGCCCACGGTGGCGGCCCGGCGCGGGACTCCGTGCTCGCCGCCGTCACCGAGGCCGAGACGGCGTTCGCCCGCATCCGCGCCGCCGTCGAGGAACGCCGCTGGCGCTGGAGCCAGGCCGAGATCGGCCTCGACGACGCCGTCCGCTCGCTCATCGACACCCGGAGCACGTCATGACGTTCACCGTCGTCCGCAACGACGAGGACCAGTACTCGATCTGGCCCGCCGGCCGCGACCTGCCGCCCGGCTGGCTGAGCGCCGGCGTCACCGGCCCGCGTGACGAGTGCCTCGCCCACATCGACGCCGTCTGGACCGACATGCGCCCGCGGAGCCTCCGCGACCGCATGGCCACCCGCTGACCTCTTAGGAGCCTGTTGTGACGACCTTCGCCGACGACCTCGCGACCCTGCGCCCGGAAGCCGTGCCCGCCCAGGGCACGCACGTCGAACTCCGCAGCGACACCTTCACCCTGCCCACCCCGGCCATGCTGGAGGCGGTCGCCCGCGCCCCGCTCGGCGACGACGTCTACGGCGAGGACCCGACCGTGGACCGCCTCGAACAGCTCTCGGCCGAGCTGCTCGGCAAGCAGGCCGGCTGCCTGATGCCGAGCGGCACGATGGCCAACCTGACCGCGTTGCTGGCCCACTGCCCGCGCGGCGGCAAGGCGATCGTCGGCCACGAGTCCGACGTCTACGTCTACGAAGCGGGCGGCGCGTCGCTGTGCGGCGGCATCGTCTACGACCCGCTGCCCAACCTCGCCGACGGCACCATCGACCCGGCCGCCATCGCCGAGGCGCTCGCGGTCGACCGCAGCGACCCGCAGATCGCGCCGCCGGCGGTGCTGAGCCTGGAGACACCGCAGAACCGCTGCGGCGGGCTGCCGCTGCAGCTGGACTACCTGAGCGAGGTGTCGCGGCTGATCCGGTCGCACGGCGTCGCCCTGCACCTCGACGGCGCCCGGCTGTTCAACGCCGCGGTGGCGCTGGGCGTCAGCGCGGCGGAGATCGCCAAGCACGCCGACACCGTGCAGATCTGCCTGTCGAAGGGTCTCTGCGCGCCGATCGGCTCGGTGCTGGTCGGCGACCGCGTGACGATCGCGGCGGCCCGCCGGATGCGCAAGATGCTCGGCGGCGGCATGCGCCAGGCCGGGATGATCGCGGCCTGCGGCATCGTCGCACTCACGGAGATGACCGAGCGCCTGGCCGACGACCACGCCCGCGCAGCCCGCCTGGCCCGTGGCCTCTCGCGCGTCCCGGGCGTCCGGCTGGACCCGGGCCCGCCGCTGACGAACATGGTGTTCTTCAAGGTCCGCGACGACCGCTACACCACCCGCACCCTGATCGAGGCGGCCCGCCGCCGCGGCATCAAGGTGGAGGAGCTGGGCACCGACCGCATCCGCGCGGTCACCCACGCCGGAGTCGACGACGACGCCATCGACCGCGCGATCACGGTGTTCACCGAGCTGCTGGGCCCGACCGCCGGCCTGCGGTGACCTGCCGGATCACTCGGGCCGCCATGAACGAGGCCCGCCTGAACCCCGCTGCGGACGGGGAAAGGCGGGCCTCGGGCCGATACTCCTTTGTGGACTGACCGCCGTCACCGGGTGGGGGTGACGGTGCCGGTCGTGGCGGTTTCCCGGCGCTTGCGCTGGATCGCTTCCTGCTGACGCTGCAACTGGTCGTGCCAAGCTCCTGAGTCGTTCATGATGGTCTCCGGGTGGGCGAGGCGTGCGGCAATCCGGCGAAAGGCGCCGCGGCCGGTGGGTTTCGCTGTGCCGCAGAAGTACCCAACGGTGCGGCGGGTCAATCAGCTTTACCCCCTTCCACCAGGCAATTAGTCCGCTCGGGCGATGCGGCCCCCACCGCCGGGCCGGTTCGGGTACCGGTCGGCGAAGGCCCCGGACCGCTCGCCCGGGTGCCGGTCCCAGCGTCCGAACCGGACTTTTCGGTTCTTCCACAACGGATACCGGATGTTGTTCCGGCCGGGCCGCAGGTGCTATACCGGCAGCTGCCCGGTGTCGCGATGACGCGATGCCACAAGCGAGCGGGGTGTCTGGTGGCCAACCGTACTTTGCGCTCATCCGTCGTGGTGGCGGCCCTGACCGCACCCGTCCTCCTGATGGGGACCGCGACCGCGGTGGCCGGCGCTCCGCCCGGGCGGCAGCTGACGATCGAGACGGTGTCGAACCCGCGGCCCGCGCTCGTCAGCGGGGGACAGGTGCTGGTCAAGGTCGTCCCGCCGGCGAGGGCGCGGGTCACCGTGAGCGACAACGGCCACGACGTCACCTCGAGCTTCCACGCCCAGCCGGACGGCAGCCTGCTCGGCCTGGTCACCGGCCTGCGCGACGGGGCCAACGACCTGAGCGCCCGGACGACCGGGCACGGTCCGGACCAGCGGGCGAGCCTGCGTGTCACGAACCATCCGATCACCGGGCCCGTCTTCTCCGGCTCGCAGCAGCGCCCGTTCTACTGCGAGACCCAGGCGTTCGGCCTGCCCGCGGCGTCCCAGCCGTTGTGCAGCGCGCCGACCCAGGTGAGCTACCAGTACAAGACCACCGCCGGGGCGTTCGCGCCGCTGGCGGACCCGGCGACCCGGCCCGCGGACCTCGCGACGGCCACGGTCGGCGGGCACGCGGTGCCGTACGTCGTCCGCGTCGAGCGCGGCACGATCGACCGCGCCGTCTACGAGATGGCGGCGCTCTACGACGGCGCGCCGTCGCCCGTCGCGCCGGACAAGAGCTGGAACGGGAAGCTGGTCTACACCTTCGGCGGCGGCTGCAACGCGGGTTACCACCAGGGCAACTCGACCGGCGGGGTCGTCAACGACCTGTTCCTGGCCCAGGGTTACGCGGTCACGTCGTCGAGCCTGAACGTGCTCGACAACAACTGCAGCCCGATCATCTCCGCCGAAGCGGCGATGATGGTCAAGGAGCACTTCGTCGAGACCTACGGCCCGGTCGCCCACACCATCGGCTGGGGTGGCTCGGGCGGGGCGATCCAGCAGTACGACATCGCCGAGAACTACCCCGGCATCGTCGACGGCATCATCCCCGGCGTCTCGTTCCCGGACCCGCTGAGCACCGGCGGCCCGGTGTCGGACTGCCGCCTGCTGGACCGGTACTTCGCCGGGGCGGGCGCGTCGTTCACCGCGGCGCAGAAACAGGCCGTCGCCGGCTTCACCAGCTACGACACCTGCGTCTCCTGGGACCAGACCTTCGCCAGCCGCGCCACCGCGACCGACAGCTGCAACGCGGCCATCCCGGTCGCGGCACGCTGGGATCCGGTCACCAACCCGCGCGGCGTGAAGTGCAACTCGAACGAGCAGCTGGCCAACCAGATCGGCCGTGACCCGAAGACCGGGTTCGTGCGCAGCCCGCTGGACACCACCGGGGTGCAGTACGGCTTGGCCGCGTTGAAGGCCGGGACGATCACCGCGGCGCAGTTCGTGGACCTCAACGCCGCGATCGGCGGCCTCGACTACACCGGAAAGCCCGTGGCGCAGCGGATCGCTGCCGACCCGAAGGCACTCAACACGGTGTACGCGGACGACCTCGTGAACTCGGCGTCGCAGGGCTTGCGGGAGACGCCGATCATCGACCAGCGGACCGATCTCGACCTGGCCGGGTTCGGCAACGACATCCACACCACCGAGTGGTCTTACGTGATGCGGCAACGGCTTCTGCGGGCCAACGGCACCGCGGGCAACCAGGTCATCATCGAAAACCACGCCACCGGCGCCGAAGCGGCGGCCGCCAGTGTCTACGAGCTCGACGCGATGGACCGCTGGCTCACCGCGATCGACGCCGACGGCTCACACCGGAGCCACCAGCAGAAGGTGCTGGCAAACCGGCCGGGCGATCTCGGCGACGGGTGTTACCTCTCCGCCACGTCGCGGATCACCGAGAAGCTGACGTACCCGGCGAGCGGCCAGTGCGGCGCGCAGTATCCGGTGGCGGCCAACACCCGGATGGTCGCGGGGGAGAGCCTGTCCCTCGACGTGCTGAAGTGCCGGCTCCAGCCGCTGAACTTCCGCGACTACCCGGTCACCTTCACGACAGCGGAGCGGACCCGGCTGCGGGCGGCGTTCCCAGGCGGCGTGTGCGACTACAGCCGTCCGGGCGTCGGTCAGCGTGCTCCGATCGGCACCTGGCTGAGCTACGGCGACGAACGGACCGGCACCACACCGCCGACGAAGCTGCGATGACGGACGGACTCGGTGAGCGTTCCGATCGGAACGCTCACCGAGTCGTCAGACTTCCTGGAGCGCCGTCTCGGCGGGAGCGCGGCCCCGCAGCGGGATCTGGCGGACGAAGAACGCGATGACGATGCCCGCCGCCGCGACCGAGGCGGCCACGATGAACATCGTGCCCAGGCTGTCGGTGACGGCGACCTTGAACATGTGCTGCGCGGCTTCGGGCAGCTTGTGCAGGATGGCGGGGGTCATCTGGTTGCCGCTCGCGGAGAAGCCGGCGCCCCCGGTGAGGGACGTGCTCAGCGAGCTGGTGTAGATCGCGCCCAGCAGCGCCACCCCGAGCGAGCTGCCCATGTTGCGCAGGAAGGTCGCCGCGCCCGTGCCCGCGCCGATGTCACGCAGTTCGATGCTGTTCTGCGCGATCAGCGTGGACGTCTGCATCAGGCAGCCCATCCCGGCGCCGAGCACGACCATGTAGATCGCGGTCGTCGTCTTCGACGTGTCGATGTCCAGGGTCGCGAACAGGGCGAGCGCCGCGGTGAGCAGGATGCCGCCGATGATCGGGAAGATCTTGTAGCGCCCGGTCTTGCTGATGATCGCGCCACTGGCCAGGGAGACGACCATGGCCGCGATCATCATCGGCATCAGCAGCAGCCCGCTGTTGGTCGCCGACGAGCCCTGCACGAACTGCTGGAACTGCGGCAGGAACGTGACCGCGCCGAACATCGCGAAGCCGGAGATGAACGCCAGCCCGCCGGAGAGGGTGAAGTTGACGTTGCCGAACACCCGCAGCGGCATGATCGGCTCGGCCACCCGGCGCTGCACGATCACGAAGGCGATGAACGCGGCCACGGTCACCACGGCGAGGCCGAGGATCTGCGGTGACGCCCAGTCGTACTGCGTGCCGCCCCAGCTGGTGATCAGGACGAGCGTGGTGATCCACACGGTCAGCAGGCCGGCGCCGAGCCAGTCGATGCGCGCCTTGCCGGTGCCGCGGGGGAGCTTGGCGAGGGTGAGCCAGCAGACCACCAGTGCGACCGCGCCGAGCGGCAGGTTGACGTAGAAGGCCCAGCGCCAGGAGAAGTTGTCGGTGATGAAGCCGCCGGCCAGCGGGCCGCCGATCATCGCGACCGGCATGACGGCCATCATCAGGCCCATGTACTTGCTGCGTTCCCGCGGCGGGATCATCTCGCCGATGATCGACAGCACGCCGACCATCAGGCCGCCGGCGCCGAGGCCCTGCACGGCGCGGAAGGCGACCAGCTCGCCCATGTTCTGCGACATCCCGGCCAGCGCCGAGCCCGCGAGGAACACCACGACCGACGAGACGAAGACGATGCGCCGCCCGAAGAGGTCGCCGAGCTTGCCCCAGATCGGGGTGGACGCCGTCGAGGCGAGGATGTAACCGGTCGTCACCCAGGCGAGGTGGCTCAGGCCGCCGAGGTCGCCGACGATCGTGGGCAGCGCCGGGGCGACGATCATGTTGTCCAGCATCGCCAGGAGCATCGCGATGACCAGGCCGCTCATGGTGACCATGATCTGCCGGTGGGTGAACTGGGCGGGCGCCGTGGCCGCGGCCGCGGTGTCGGGCGGGGCGGCCTCGCCGGTGGTCTCTGTCGTCATGGGGCGGGATCCTTCACGGGATGGTCAACTTACTTTCCGGCCGGTCAGTAGTGAGAGTACTGACCGGCCGGAAGGTAAGCAACGGGTTATCATGGACCCGCGGATCGATCGAGCAACCAGGAGAGCCACGCCCATGGCGCAGCAACGCAAGGCAGCGGGCGACCGGCGCGCCGAAATCCGGCGCGTCGCGCTGGACCTGTTCACCGTGCACGGCTACGAGGCCACGTCGTTGCGGCAGATCGCCGAGCAGCTCGACATCACCAAGGCCGCGTTGTACTACCACTTCGAAAGCAAGGAAGCGATCGTCCGCAGCCTGTTCGAAGACCGGCTGACCACGCTCGACGCGCTCATCGAATGGGCCGAGGGGCAGCCGCACTCGCCGGAGCGCTCGGCCAGGATAGCGGCCGGCTGGTTCGGCCTCATCATGGACGACGGCCTCGGCTTCGCCCGGTTCGCCATCGCCAACCAGGCCGCGCTGCGCGACCTCAAGCCCGACCACGGCGGCGCGCTGGACCGCCTGCAGAAGATCTCGTCGCTGCTGGCCGAGCCGGGCGCGTCGGAGCTGGACCGGCTCAAGATCAGGATGGCGATGATGAGCGTCAACCTCGCGGTCATGGGCTCGCACGGGCTCGACCTGACCGACGACGAGATCCTCGCCGCGGCCACCGAGACGGCCTCCCTCATCTCCCCGGGCTTCCCGGTCGTCGTGCACTCGTAGCTTTCCGGACGTTCCCACGCGGGCAAGACTGCGGTTTTCCCGGCCTCGATCAGCCGATCCTTTACCTCGACCTCTGCGATGAGCAGGCGTGCAGGTGAGCAACGGGAGACGCATTGAGCCGGGCTGGTGGCACCGTGTCCGAAACCCTCTCCGGGGATCCCCAGCCGATCGCGGTGGTGGGCCTCGCCTGCCGGCTCCCCGGCGCCGGAAGTCCCGCGCGGTTCTGGGACCTGCTGCGCGACGGTGTCGACGCCGTCGGCGACGTGCCCGCCGGCCGGCACTACCCCGACGGGCCCGGGCTGCCACGCCGGGGCGGCTACCTGCCCGACGTCGACCGGTTCGACGCGCGGCTGTTCGCCGTCTCGCCGCGGGAAGCGCGCGAGATGGACCCGCAGCAGCGGCTGATCCTCGAACTCGGCTGGGAAGCCCTCGAAGACGCCCGGTTCGCGCCCGATGCACTGCGCGGGCACGAGATCGGCGTCTACATCGGCGTCACCTCGGACGACTACTCGATCCTGCACCACCGCGCCGGCGGGCCCGTCGGGCACTACGCGATGACCGGTGCGAACCGCGCCATCATCGCCAACCGCGTCTCGCACCGGTTCGGGTTCACCGGCCCGAGCATGGCCGTCGACACCGGGCAGTCGTCGGCACTCGTCGCCGTCCACCTCGCGTGCACCGCCATCCGGGCCGGTGACTGCGAATCCGCGCTGGTCGGTGGCGTGCAGCTGAACCTGGCCGCCGAAAGCACGCAGGCCGTCGCCGCGCTCGGCGCGCTGTCGCCGGACGGGCGCTGCTTCGTCTTCGACGACCGCGCCAACGGCATCGTCCGTGGTGAGGGCGGCGGAGTCGTCGTGCTCAAGCCCCTGGCCGCCGCGCGGCGCGACGGCGACCACGTCTACTGCGTCGTCCGCGGCAGCGCCGTCAACAACGACGGCCCGACCGACGGGCTCACCACCCCCGGCCGCGAAACCCAGGAACGCGTGCTGGCCGCGGCCTGCCGCCGCGCCGGAGTGGCGCCCGCGGCCGTCCAGTACGTGGAGCTGCACGGCACCGGCACCCGCGTCGGCGACCCGATCGAAGCCGGCGCGCTCGGCACGGTCCACGGCGCCGGGCGGACCGAGCCGCTGTGGATCGGCTCGGCGAAGACCAACGTCGGCCATCTTGAAGGCGCCGCCGGCATGGTCGGGCTGCTCAAGACCGCGCTCGCGGTCGACCGGCACGTCCTGCCCGCCAGCCTCAACTTCGCGCGCCCCAACCCGGAAATCCCCTTCGCCGAGGCGAACCTGCGGGTCGTCCGGGAGACGATGCCGTGGCCTTCGGACCGCGACGCCGTCCTGGCCGGCGTCTCGTCGTTCGGCGTCGGCGGCACCAACGCCCACGTCGTCCTCGGCGCCGGCGAAGTACCCGACACCGAGCCTGCCGCCGATGCGGCCGGGCCGGTGCTGTGGCCGTTGTCCGGGCACTCCGAGCCCGCGCTGCGCGATCAGGCGGCCCGGCTGGCCGAGCACCTCGACGCCCACCCGGACGCGTCCGTCGCCGACGTCGGGTTCTCGCTGGCCACGACGCGGGCTTCGCTGGGCGTCCGGGCCGCGGTCGTCGGCACCGGGACGGCCGAGTTGACCGACGCCCTGCGCGCGGTCGCCGAAGACCGGCCGACGACGGACTGCGTGCGCGCCGTCGCCGAACCGGGCCGGGCGGCCCGCGGGCGGACCGTGTTCGTCTTCCCCGGCCAGGGCACCCAGTGGGCCGGGATGGCCGTGGAGCTGCTCGACACCGCGCCCGCGTTCGCCGAGTCGCTGGCCGACTGCGACCGCGTGCTGGCGCCGCTGACCGGGTTCTCCGCGCTCGCCGTGCTGCGGGACGAGCCGGGCGCGCCGTCGATGGCCGACTCGGCCGTCAACCAGCCGGTGATGTGGGCCGTCATGGTCTCCCTCGCGGCGTTGTGGCGTGCGCACGGCGTCGAGCCGGACGCGGTCGTCGGGCACTCGCAGGGCGAGCTGGCGGCGGCCTGCGTGGCCGGCGCGATGTCCCTGGACGAGGCCGCCCGCATCGTGGCGGCCCGCGGCCGGGTCGCGTCGGAGGTGATGCGCGGCGTCGGCGGCATGGTGTCGGTGGCGCTGCCCGTCGACGTCGTGCGCGAACGGATCGAGCGCTGGATGGGCCGGCTGTCGATCGGCGCGGTCAACGGGCCCGCGTCGGTCATCGTGTCCGGCGAAACCGAGGCGCTCGACGAGCTGATGGCGGCCTGGGACGGCCAAGACATCCGGCTGCGGCGGCTGAAGGTCGACTACGCCTCGCATTCGCCGCTGGTCGAACGCATCGAGGCGCCGCTGGTCGCCGCGCTCGGCGAGCTGCACCCGCGCAGTTCGCCTCTGCGCTTCTACTCCACCGTGACCGGCGGCCCCCTGGACACCGCCGGGCTGGACACGACCTACTGGTACCGCAACTCGCGGGCGACCGTCGACTTCTTCGGCGCCGTCACGGCGTTGTGCCAGGACGGCTTCACGGAGTTCGTCGAGGTCAGCCCGCACCCGGCGCTGCTCGGGAACGTCCGCGACATCGCGCAGGCGGCCGGCGTCCCGCTGGTCTCGGTCGGCACGCTGCGCCGCGACCAGGGCGGCCTGACGCGCTTCGCGACGTCGATGGCGGAGCTGTACGCCGCGGGCGGGCACCTCGACTGGGCGGCCGTGTACCCGGGCGCCACCCGGATCGCGCTGCCGACGTACGCGTTCCAGCGCGAGCGCTACTGGATCGACGACACCCCGCGCGTCGCCGCGACGGCCGTCGAACCCGAGGAGTTCGACGAGCCCGCCGAGCCGCAGCGGGACCTCCGCGCGCTGGTGCGGCGGGAGTGCGCGGCCGTGCTCGGGATGTCCGATGTGGACAGTCTGGAACCGGCGGCCACCTTCAAGGAGCTGGGGTTCGACTCCGCCACGCTCGTCGAGTTCGCCGGCCGGCTCAGCGCCGCGAGCGGCCGCGCCCTGACCAGCAGCGTCCTGTTCGACCACCCCACACCGGCGCGGCTCGGCGCGTTCCTTCAGCCCGACGTCGAAGCGGCCGCCGTCGAACCCGAGACCCAGCCCCGCGACGACGAGGATCCGATCGTCATCGTGGGCATCGGCTGCCGTTACCCGGGCGGCATCGACTCGCCCGAGTCCTTCTGGACCCTGCTGCGCGACGGCGCCGACGCGGTGTCGGCCATGCCGGCCGACCGCGGCTGGAGCGCCGAAGTCCTGGCCACCGGCCGCGGCGGCGGCTTCCTGCACGACGCCGGCGACTTCGACGCCGCGTTCTTCCGCATCTCGCCGCGCGAGGCCCTCGCCATGGACCCGCAGCAGCGGCTGCTGCTCGAGACGTCGTGGGAGGCCCTGGAGCGCGCCGGCATCGACCCGACGACGCTGCGGGACAGCCCGACCGGCGTCTTCCTCGGCGGCATGGCGCAGGACTACGGCACCCGGCTGCACGAAAGCTCCGGCGACACCGGCGGGTACGGCCTGACCGGGACGTCGCTGAGCGTGCTGTCCGGGCGCGTCTCCTACGTCCTGGGCACGCGCGGGCCGGCGATCAGCGTCGACACCGCCTGCTCGTCTTCGCTGGTGGCGCTGCACCTCGCCGTCCGCGCGCTGCGGGCGGGGGAGTGCTCGCTCGCCCTGGCCGGCGGCGCCACGGTAATGGCGTCACCCGGCGTCTTCGTCGAGTTCGAAAAGCAGGGCGGCCTGTCCGCGGACGGGCGGTGCCGCTCGTTCGCCGACGACGCCGCCGGCACCGGCTGGGCCGAGGGCGCCGGGGTGCTGGTGCTGCAGCGGCTGTCCGACGCGCGGCGCGACGGCCGTGAAGTCCTGGCTGTGGTCCGCGGTTCGGCGGTCAACCAGGACGGCGCGTCCAACGGCCTCACCGCACCCAGCGGCGCCTCCCAGCAGCAGGTGATCGGGCAGGCCCTGGCCGACGCCGGGGTGCCCGCGGCCGAGGTCGACGCCGTCGAGGCGCACGGCACCGGCACCACGCTCGGCGACCCGATCGAGGCCAACGCACTGCTGGCCACCTACGGCCGGGACCGGGAAACCCCGCTGTGGCTGGGTTCCCTCAAGTCCAACATCGGGCACACCCAGGCCGCCGCCGGCATCGGCGGTGTGATCAAGATGGTCCTCGCCCTGCGGCACCGGCTGCTGCCGAAGACCCTCCACGCCGGGACGGCGTCGTCCAAAGTGGACTGGTCGGCCGGCGCCGTCCGGCTGCTGAGCGAACCGGCCGGCTGGCCCGACGCCGGACGGCCGAGCCGTGCGGGCGTCTCGTCGTTCGGCATCAGCGGCACGAACGCCCACGTCATCCTCGAACAGGCACCGGCCACCGAGTCGCCCGCCGAGGACACCGAACCGTCGGGAGTACTTCCGCTGGTCGTCTCGGCGCGCTCGGAAGCCGGCCTGGCCGCCCAGGCGGGTCGGTTGGCCACGCTCCTCGAAGACGCGCCCGCACTCGGCGCCGTCGCGGACGCCCTGCTCGGCACCCGGGCGCGGTGGGAGCACCGGGCCGTCGTCGTCGCCGACGGGCACGCGGACGCGATCGACGGCCTGCGCGGCGTCTCGGCCGGCGAGCCGACGTCGTTCGCCGTCACCGGCGCCGCCGATCCGGCCGGGCCGGGCAAGGTCGCGTGGGTGTTCCCGGGCCAGGGCGCGCAGTGGGCCGGGATGGGCGCGCGGTTGTGGGACACCGAGCCGGTGTTCGCCGCGCGGATGGCCGAGTGCGAGGCTGCGCTGGCACCGTTCGTGGACTGGTCGCTGGCCGACGTCGTCCGCGAGGCGCCGGGCGCGCCGTCGCTGGCCCGGGTGGACGTGGTGCAGCCGGTGTCGTTCGCGGTGATGGTGTCGCTGGCCGCGCTGTGGCGGGCCTGCGGGATCCGGCCGGACGCCGTGCTGGGGCACTCCCAGGGCGAGATCGCGGCGGCCTGCGTCGCGGGCGCGCTGTCGCTGGCCGACGCCGCGCGCACGGTCGCGTTGCGCAGCCAGGTCATCGCCGCCCGCCTGGCCGGGCGCGGCGGCATGCTGTCGGTCGCGGTGAGCGCCGAGGACGCGGCCCGTGACCTGCCGGACGGCGTCGAGATCGCCGTCGTCAACTCGCCGTCCGCGGTGGTGCTGGCCGGTGAACCGGCCGCGCTGGACCGGGCCGAGGCCGCGTACCGCGAGCACGGGGTGCGCGTGCGCCGGATCGACGTCGACTACGCGTCGCACACGTCCCAGGTCGACGCCGTGGAGGCGGAACTCGCCACGCTGCTGGCCGACGTCGGCGCGACCGCGCCGGAGATCGCCTGGTACTCCACAGTGGACGGTTCGTGGACCGACGGCCCGGTCGAACCCGGCTACTGGTTCCGCAACCTGCGTGGCCGGGTCGGGTTCGCCGACGCCGTCGACGCGCTGGCGGGCAACGGTTTCCGGGTGTTCCTCGAAGTCTCGTCGCACCCGGTGCTGACGTCGAGCATTCAGGAGGGCCTGGAGCGGGCCGGGGTGACCGGCGCGCTGGTCGGCGGCACGCTGCGCCGTGACCAGGGCGATCGCGAGCGGTTCCTGCGCTCGGCCGCCGAACTGCACGTCCGCGGCGTGGCCGTCGACTGGCGCCCGTTCCTGCCCGGCACCGGCCGGGCCGCGCTGCCGACGACGGCGTTCCAGCGCACGCGTTACTGGGCGCCCGCCTCGACCGGCACCGACCCGGAGAGCCTCGGCCAGACCGTCGTCGCGCACCCGCTGCTGGGCGCGGCGATCGACACGCCGGACACCGGCGGCGTCGTGCTGACCGGCCGGCTGTCGCTGGCCGCCCAGCCGTGGCTCGCCGACCACGCGGTGGCGGGGACCGTGCTGGTGCCCGGCGCGGCGCTGGCCGAGCTGGCCATCCAGGCCGGCGAGTGGACCCGGTGCCCGGTACTGGCCGAGCTGATCGTCGAGGCGCCCCTGCCGCTGCCGCCGACGGCGGTGGTGCGCGTCCAGGTAGTGGTCGGCGCCGCCGACGACGCGGGCCGCCGCGAGGTGGCCGTCCACTCCCGCCCGGACGAGCCGGGCCGCGAATGGACCCGCCACGCCACCGGCGTCCTGACCCCCGAACCGGCGACGGTTCCCGCACCGGCCGAGTGGCCACCCGCCGGAGCCGAACTCCTCGCTGTGGAACGTTTCTACGACGACCTCGCCACCCGTGGTTACGACTACGGCCCGGTGTTCCGCGGCCTGACCGCCGCGTGGCGGCGTGGGGACGAGTACTTCGCCGAGGTGACGCTGCCGGAGCCGGCCGACCCGGCCGGGTTCGCGATCCACCCGGCGCTGCTCGACGCCGCGCTGCACACGACCCTGCTGGCCGCGGGCCCGGCACCCGAGGGCGAGATCGCCCTGCCGTTCGCATGGCACGACGTTGTCGCCCACGCCACCGCCGCGGGTTCGGCCCGGGTCCACGTCACGCCAGCCGAGGGCGGCCACGCCGTGACGCTGACGGACATGGCGGGCGATCCGCTGCTCTCGGTGGGCGCGCTGATCACCCGGCCGATCCCGCTGACGCAGATCGGCGCGGCCCCCGCCGGCGCCGACCCGGTCTTCACGGTCGACTGGCCCGCCCTCCCGGCGGGCACCGCCGAACCGCTGCCCGCCGACGCCGTACAGATCATCACCGGCGCCAGCGACGTCGCCGCCCCTTGGCTCGTCTTCCCGGTCGAGCCGGACCCGGCCGATGCGCGTGTGGCGGTCAACGCCGTTCTCACGGTGCTGCAACGCTTTCTCGCCGAGTCCGAGACGTCGGACACGCGCCTGGTCGTCGTCACCCGGCGCGGCGTCGCCACCGGGCTCGCCGACGCCGCACCCGACCCGGCGGCCGCTGCTGTCTGGGGCCTGGTCCGGAGCGCGCAGCGGGAGAACCCGGGCCGGATAGTGCTCGCCGACCTCGAAACCGCTGCCACGGACGTGCTCACGGCCGTCCTGCCGGTCGTCACCGCAGCCGGTGAGCCGCAGTTCGCCTTGCGTGACGGCGAAATCCGCGTCCCCCGCCTCGCCCGGCCCGGCCCCGCCGACCTGACGCCGCCCGCCGGTGATGTGCCGTGGGTGCTCGACACCACCGGTACCGGCACCTTCGACGGCTTGGCCCTGCTGCCCTGCCCGGAACTGGCGGACCCCCTGTCCGCCGGGCAGGTGCGGGTCGGGATGCGTGCGGCCGGTCTGAACTTCCGGGATGTCCTCGCCGGGCTCGGCATGCGCCGGGGTGCGGCGGAGATGGGTGGCGAAGGCGCCGGCGTCGTCCTCGAAACCGGGCCCGGGGTCACCGATCTCGCCGTCGGCGACCGGGTGCTCGGGCTGTTCACCCGCGGCTTCGGCCCGATCGCCGTCGCCGACGCCCGTCGGTTGGCGCGTGTGCCCGCCGGGTGGACGTTCGAGCAGGCCGCGTCGATGCCGGTCGTGTTCCTCACCGCTCTCTACGGCCTGCAGGACCTGGCCGGGCTGCGGGCGGGGGAGAAGGTCCTGGTGCACGCGGCCGCGGGCGGTGTCGGGATGGCCGCCGTGCAGGTGGCCCGCCTGCTGGGCGCCGAGGTGTTCGCCACCGCAAGCCCCGGTAAGCACGCCCTGCTGCGGGACATGGGCCTCGACGACGACCACATCGCCAGCTCCCGCACCCTCGAGTTCGAAGAGCGCTTCCTCACGATCACCGGCGGCACCGGCGTGGACGTCGTGCTGGACTCGCTGGCCGGCGAGTTCGTCGACGCCTCGCTGCGGCTGCTGCCGCGCGGCGGCCGGTTCCTGGAGATGGGCAAGAACGACATCCGCGACGCCGGGCAGGTCGCCCGCGAGCACCCCGGGGTCGCCTACCAGGCCTACGACCTGATCCAGCTCGATTCGCCGCGGGTCGCGGAACTGCTCGGCGACCTGCTGGAGCGGTTCGGCGCCGGGGCGCTGCGGCTGATCCCGCTGACCGCGTGGGACATCCGGCGCGCACCCGAGGTCTTCCGGCACATGGCCCAGGGCCGCCACACCGGCAAGAACGTCCTGACGATTCCGCGGCCGCTCGACGCGGGCGGCACCGTGCTCGTCACCGGCGGTACCGGCACCCTCGGCGGGCTGGTGGCCCGTCACTTCGTGCAGGAGCACGGCGTCCGCAGCGTGCTGCTCGCCTCCCGCCGCGGCCCGGCCGCCGACGGCGCCGCGCAGCTGTGCGCGGACCTGCGCGACCTCGGCGCCCGTGTCGAAATCGTCGCGTGTGACACCGCCGAGCGCGACGACGTCCGGGCGCTGCTGGCCGCCGTCCCGGCCGACGCGCCGCTCACCGCCGTCGTGCACGCCGCCGGCGTCCTCGACGACGGCGTCATCGCCACGCTCGACGCGGACCGGGTCGACGCGGTGTTCCGGCCCAAGGCCGACGCCGCCGCGCACCTCGACGAGCTGACCCGCGACCTGGACCTGAGCGCCTTCGTGCTGTTCTCGTCCGTCGCCGGCGTGCTCGGCACGGCCGGGCAGGCCAACTACGCCGCCGCCAACGGGTTCCTCGACGGCCTCGCCGCCCGCCGCCGGGCCGCCGGCCACGCGGCCGTGTCGGTCGCCTGGGGCCTGTGGGCCGACGCCAGCGGGATGACCGGCCACCTCGCCGACGCCGACCGCACCCGGCTGGCCCGCACCGGCATCGGCGCACTCGGCACCGCCGACGGCTTGGCCGCCCTCGACGTCGCCCTCGGCTCGGCCCGTCCCGCGCTGGTCGCGGTGACCCCCGACCTCGGCGTCCTGCGCGAGCAGGCCCGCACCGGCACGCTGCCGGCGCTGCTGCGTGACCTGGTGGGCCGCGTCCGCCGCGCCGCGCGCACCCCGGACGACAGCGGCGCCGGGACCCTCACCGCCCGGCTCGCGAACCTGGCCGGCCCCGCCCGGCGGACCGCGGTGATCGACCTCGTCCGCACCGAGGCCGGCGTGATCCTCGGCGGGGGCGGCGCGATCGCCCCGACGCGGGCGTTCCGGGACGTCGGTTTCGACTCGCTGACGGCCGTCGAACTGCGCAACCGGCTGGCCGCCCGCGCCGGCGTCACCCTCGCCACCACCGCCGTCTTCGACCACCCCAGCCCGGTCGAGCTGGCGGATCACCTGCTGGAGAAGCTGTTCGGCACGGTCGAAGCAACCGCCGCGCCGGCCATCGCCGTGGCGCCCGCCGACGACCCGGTCGTGATCGTCGGGATCGGCGTCCGGCTGCCCGGCGGCGTGGCCGGCCCGGACGACCTGTGGGACCTGCTGCGCCGCGGCGGCGACGCGATGACGCCGTTCCCGGCCGACCGCGGCTGGCCCGAAGGGCTCTACGACCCTGACCCCGACGCGCCCGGCAAGTCTTACGCCCGCCACGGCGGGTTCCTGCCCGACGCCGCGATGTTCGACGCCGGGTTCTTCGGCATCTCGGCCCGCGAGGCCTTGGCGATGGACCCGCAGCAGCGGCTGCTGCTGGAAACCTCCTGGGAGGCCCTGGAACGCGCGGGCATCGACCCGGTGTCGCTGCGCGGCAGCCGGACCGGCGTCTTCGTCGGCGCGCTCGCCCAGGGGTACGGCACCGGCGCGGCCGCCTCGGGCGGCGAAGGTTACGTCCTGACCGGGACGTCGTCGAGTGTGCTGTCCGGGCGGGTGTCCTACGTCCTCGGCGCGCGCGGCCCGGCGGTCACCGTCGACACGGCGTGCTCGTCGTCGCTGGTGGCGATCCACCTCGCCGCGCAGTCGCTGCGATCCGGCGAATGCGGCCTGGCGCTGGCCGGCGGCGTCACGGTGCTGACGTCGCCGATGCCGTTCGTCGAGTTCTCGCGCCAGCGCGGGCTGGCGCCCGACGGCCGGTGCAAGTCCTTCGCCGACGACGCGGACGGCACCGGCTGGGCCGAAGGCGTCGGAGTACTGGTGCTGCAGCGGCTGTCCGACGCCCGGCGCGAAGGCCGTGAGGTGCTCGCGATGGTCCGCGGGACGGCGGTCAACTCCGACGGCGCGTCCAACGGTCTCACCGCACCCAACGGCCCGGCCCAGCAAGCGGTCATCCGCGACGCGCTCACCGCGGCCGGACTGGCCACTTCGGACGTCGACGCCGTCGAGGCGCACGGCACCGGCACCACCCTCGGCGACCCCATCGAGGCGCAGGCGGTGCTGGCGACGTACGGCCAGGACCGGGAAACGCCGCTGTGGCTGGGTTCCCTCAAGTCCAACATCGGGCACGCCCAGGCCGCCGCCGGGGTCGCGGGCGTGATCAAGATGGTGCTCTCGATGCGCCACGGCGTGCTGCCGAAGACGCTGCACGCCGACGCCCCGACGTCCAAAGTGGACTGGTCGGCCGGTGCGGTGCGCCTGCTGGCCGAGGAGACGGCGTGGCCGGACACCGGACGGCCGCGGCGCGCGGGCGTCTCGTCGTTCGGGATCAGCGGGACCAACGCGCACGTCGTGCTCGAACAGGGCCTGCCTCTTGAGTCCGAAGTGGACACGACGGTGCCGGATCTGCTGCCGGTCGTGGTGTCCGCCCGGTCGGCGGCCGGGCTCGAGGCGCAGGCCGGCCGGCTCGCGGACTTCCTGGCCGGTGCCACCGATCTCGCCGCGGCCGCCGGTGCCCTCGCGGCCAAGTCGGCGTGGGAACACCGCGCGGTCGTGGTGGCCGGGGGCCGCGATGACGTCGTGACCGGGCTGCGTGACCTGGCCGTCCGCGGGGTCGCCGACCCGGCCGGGCGCGGGGTCGGGGTGCTGTTCACCGGCCAGGGCGCGCACCGGCCAGGCATGGGCCGGGGCCTCTACGAGCGGTTCCCGGCCTACGCGACGGCGTTCGACGACGTCTGCGCCGAACTGGACACCCACCTGGCCGGCCCGGTACCGCTGCGGGAGGCCGTCTTCGACGGGCCGCTCGACGATGCCACGTTCGCGCAGGCCGGCTTGTTCGCCGTCGAAGTGGCGATGTTCCGGCTGGTCGAGTCGTGGGGCGTGCGGCCGGTCGCGGTCGCGGGCCACTCGCTGGGCGAGCTGGCCGCGGCGCACGTCGCCGGGGTGCTTTCGCTGCCCGACGCGGCGAAACTGGTCGCCGCCCGCGGCCGCCTGATGGGCGCGCTGCCCACCGGCGGCGCGATGGTCGCCATCGCCGCGCCCGAAGCCGACGTCGTCGCCGAGCTGGTCGAGGGCGTCTCGATCGCGGCCGTCAACGGCCCCGAGGCGGTCGTCGTCTCCGGTGACGCCACCGCCGTGCACGCGGTGGCCGGCGGGTTCGCCGAGCGCGGCGTGCGGACCAAGACCCTCGACGTCAGCCACGCGTTCCACTCGCCGCTGATGGACCCGGTGCTCGACGACCTGCGCGCGGTCGCGCGGACCCTGACCCACCGGCCGGCGGCGCTCACCGTGGTGTCGTCGGTGACCGGCATGGCCGGCGAGCCGCTGACCGCGGACTACTGGTCCGAGCAGGTGCGCCGCCCGGTGCGGTTCGCCGACGCCGTTCGCGCCATGCCGGACGTCTCGGTGCTGCTGGAACTGGGCCCCGACGGCGTGCTCAGCGCGCTGGCCAACGCCCTCGACGACGTCGCGCCCGCCGTGTCGCTGGCCCGCCGGGACCGGCCGGAGGCCGAGACCGCGCTGACCGCGCTCGCCGAGGTGTTCGTGCGCGGCAACGACGTCGACTGGACTTCGCTCGCGCCCGCCCGGCGGCCGCTTCCGTTGCCCACCACGGCGTTCCAGCGCCGCCGGTACTGGCTCGACGCGGCACCCGCCGGCGACGCCGCCGGTTTCGGCCTGGACGCGGCCCGGCACCCGGTGCTCGGCGTCGTCGTCGAAGACCCGGCCTCGGGCGGCGTCACGCTGACCGGACGGGCGTCGCACGCGGCCCAGCCGTGGCTGGCCGAGCACCGCATCGACGGCGTGGCCGTCGTCCCCGGCGCGGCCTTGGTCGAGTGGGCCGTCCGGGCGGGCGACCACGTCGGCTGCCCGGTGCTGGACGAACTCGTCGTCGAAGCCCCGCTGCCGGTGCCCGAGACCGCCGCGGTGCGGATCCAGGTCGTCGTCGGCGCGGCCGCGGCGGACGGACGCCGCGAGGTCGCCGTCCACGCCCGGCCCGACCAGGGCGGCTCGTGGACCCGGCACGCTTCCGGCTACCTGGCTCCTGCGGTGGCCGTCCCGGCGGTTTCCGGCGAGGCCTGGCCACCCGCCGGCGCCGAACCGGTGGCCCTCGACGACCTCTACGACGTCCTCGCCGAGCGCGGCTACGGCTACGGCCCGGTGTTCCGCGGTCTGACGGCCGCCTGGCGCGACGGCGCGGAGCTGTTCGGCGAAGTCGTACTCCCGGAACCGGCCGACATCGCGGGTTTTGTGCTCCACCCGGCGCTGCTCGACGCCGCCCTGCACCTGACCGGCCTCGAAACCCCGGCCGACGACGACGGCATCGCCCTGCCGTTCGCCTGGAGCCGGGTCGCCGTGCACGCCGGCGGCGCCCGCGAGCTGCGCGTCCGGCTCGCCCCGGCCGACGACGGCGCGGTCTCGCTCGACCTCACCGACCCGTCGGGAGCGCCGGTCGCGTCGGTGGGCGGGCTGATCAGCCGTCCCGTCGCCCGCGCCACCCTGTCCGGCGCGGCCGAGGTCGTCCACGGCGTGGAGTGGCTCCCGCTGCCCGCCGGAGCCCCTTCGGAAACCGTTGCGGTACAAGCAATCTCGGGCTCTGAGGACCTGACGCGCCTGGCGGCGAACCCGCCGCGGTGGCTCGTGCTGCCGGTGGTCCCGGCCGGTGCCACGGACCCGGACCGGGCCCGCGCCGCGATCGCCGGGGTCTTGGCGGTCGCGCGCCCGCTCCTGACCGAGCCCGCTTGGGCGGCGACCACCCTGGTGGTGACCACCCGCAACGCGGTCGCGGACGAGACGATCGACCCGGCTGCGGCGGCCGTCTGGGGCCTGGTGCGCTCGATCAGCACCGAGAATCCCGGCCGCGTAGCGCTCGTGGACCTCGGTGCGGCCGATGCCGCCCTGCCGGTCGGTGCGATCGAGAGCGGCGAATGGCAGCTGGCCCTGCGCGACGGCGAATTCCGCGTCCCCAGACTGACCGCGCTGCCCGCCGAACCCGTCGGCGAGTGGCTCGACCCGGCCGGGACCGTGCTGATCACCGGCGGTACCGGCGCCCTCGGCGCGGCGGTCGCCCGGCACGTGGTGACCGTCCACGGCGCGCGCAGCGTGTTGCTCGCCTCCCGGCGCGGCCTCGGCGCACCCGGCGCACGCGAGCTGTGCGACGAACTCCGTGACCTCGGCGCCCGAGCCGACGTGGTGGCGGCCGACGTCGCCGACCGCGCGCAGGTGCGGGCGCTGCTCGCGAGCGTCCCCGCCGATGCGCCGCTGACCGCGGTCGTGCACACCGCGGGCGTCCTCGCCGACGGCGTCGCGACCGATCTCGACGCCGCCCGCGTTGACGCCGTGTTCCGGCCCAAGGCCGACGCCGCAGTTCACCTCGACGAGCTGACTCGCGACCTCGGCCTGCGCGCGTTCGTGCTGTTCTCGTCCGTGTCGGGCGTGCTCGGCGGCGCCGGGCAGGCGAACTACGCGGCGGCCAACACCTTCCTCGACGCGCTCGCGCACCGCCGTCGCGCTGCCGGGTTCCCGGCCGTCTCGCTCGCCTGGGGCCTCTGGGCGCTCGACGGCATGAACGGCGCCCTCGGCACGGCCGACACCGCCCGGATCCTCGGCTCGGGCCTCGGCCTGATCGACCCGGCCCGCGGCCTGCGCATGCTCGACACCGCCGCGAGCGCTTCACAGGCGTCGGTGGTCACCGCCGTCCTCGACCTCGCCCGGCCCGGCGCGGTCGTCTCGCCACTGCTGCGGGACCTCGCCGGTCCGGTCCGCCGCACCGTCCAAGCGAGTACCGGCGACCTGGTGCCCCGGCTCGTCGAGCTGGACGCGTCCGCGCGCGTCGAGGCGCTTCTGCAGCTGGTCCTCACCGAAGCCGGCGGCGCGCTCGGTGACGCCGCGGCCCTCGGGCCGGTCCAGGCGTTCCGCGACGCCGGGTTCGACTCCCTGGCCGCGGTCGACCTGCGCAACCGGCTCACCGCCGCGACCGGCGTGCGGCTGCCGCCGACCGTCGCCTTCAACTTCCCCAACGCCACCGCCCTCGCCGAGCACCTGCACAGCGAGCTGTACGCCGAACTCGAAGCGGTGCCCGAACCGGCACCGGCCGAAGCCGTCGCCGAGGACGACCCGGTCGTCATCGTCGGCATGGGCGTCCGGCTGCCCGGCGACGTCGCCGGGCCCGCCGACCTGTGGGACCTGCTGGCCCGCGGCGGCGACGCGATCTCGCAGTTCCCCGCCGACCGCGGCTGGGACGAGGACCTCTACGACCCGGACCCCGACGTGCCGGGCAAGTCCTACACCCGCTCCGGCGGCTTCCTCCACGACGCGGCGTTGTTCGACCCCGAGTTCTTCGGCATCTCGCCGCGCGAGGCTCTCGCGATGGACCCGCAGCAGCGGCTGCTGCTGGAAACCTCCTGGGAGGCGCTGGAACACGCCGGGATCGCGCCCGCTTCGGTGCGCGGCCGCGACGTCGGCGTCTTCACCGGCCTGATGTACCACGACTACGGCACCGGGGCGCGCACCGAAGGCCTGGAAGGGCTGTTCGCGACCGGGTCCACCGGCAGCGTCGCCACCGGCCGGGTGTCCTACGTGCTGGGCCTGCGCGGCCCGGCGGTCACGATCGACACGGCGTGTTCGTCGTCGCTGGTGGCGCTGCACCTCGCTGCGCAGGCCCTGCGGTCGGGCGAGTGCTCGATGGCGCTGGCCGGCGGGGCGACGGTGATGGCGACGCCGTCGACGTTCGTCGAGTTCTCCCGCCAGCGCGGGCTCGCCGCCGACGGCCGCTGCAAGGCCTACGCCGAGTCCGCCGACGGCACCGGCTGGTCCGAAGGCGTCGGCGTCCTGGTGCTGCAGCGACGGTCCGACGCGCTGCGCGACGGCCGCGAGATCCTCGCCGTGGTCAAGGGGATCGCGGTCAACCAGGACGGCGCGTCCAACGGCCTGACCGCGCCGAACGGACCGGCCCAGGAAGCGGTGATCCGCCAGGCCCTGTCCCAGGCCGGGCTGGCCGCATCGGACGTCGACGCCGTCGAAGGCCACGGCACCGGTACCACCCTCGGCGACCCGATCGAGGCGCAAGCCCTGCTGGCGACGTACGGCCAGGACCGGGAAACCCCGCTGTGGCTGGGTTCCCTCAAATCCAACATCGGCCACGCCCAGGCCGCCGCCGGCGTGGCCGGGGTGGTCAAGATGGTCCTCGCGATGCGCCACGGCGTCCTGCCGAAGACGCTGCACGCCGACACGGCGTCGTCCAAAGTGGACTGGACGGCGGGTGCCGTCCGGCTGCTGACCGAGCAGAGGCCGTGGCCGGAGACCGACCGGCCGCGTCGCGCGGCGGTGTCGTCGTTCGGCGTCTCCGGGACCAACGCGCACGTCATCCTCGAACAGGGCCCGCCGGTGAAGGCTCCTCGCAGCGTCGGACGTCGCCAGGTCCCGCTCGTGATCTCGGCCCGGTCGGCCGACGCGCTCACCGCCCAGGCCGGGCGGATCGCCACGCTCCTCGACGGTCCCGACGCGCCGGCCGAGGCCGCCGTGGCGGGTGCCCTGATGTCGTCGCGGGTCCTGTGGGAACACCGGGCCGTCGTGCTCGGCGACGTGCGGGCCGGGCTCGGCGATCTCGCCGAAGGCGTGCCGGGACCGGACGTTGTGCGCGGGATCGCCGACGCTTCCGGCAAGGTCGCGCTCGTCTTCCCCGGCCAGGGGGCCCAGTGGCCGGGCATGGGTGCGCGGCTGTGGGACTCCGAGCCGGTGTTCGCGGCGCGGATGGCCGAGTGCGACCGCGCGCTGGCGCCGTACGTGGACTGGTCGCTCGCCGACGTCGTCCGCCAGGCGCCGGACGCGCCGTCGCTCGACCGCGTCGACGTCGTGCAGCCGGTCACGTTCGCCGTGATGGTGTCGCTGGCCGCGCTGTGGCAGTCCACCGGACTGCGCGTCGACGCCGTGGTCGGCCACTCGCAGGGAGAGATCGCCGCGGCGTGCGTCGCGGGCGCGCTGTCACTGGCCGACGCGGCCCGGATCGTCACCCTGCGCAGCGCGCTGATCGGCGACCGGCTCGCGGGCGACGGCGGGATGCTGGCCGTCGGCACGTCCGGTGCCGAAGCCGCCCGGGACATCGAGGACTGGGGCGGCCGGGTCGAGATCGCCGCGGTGAACTCGCCGTCGGCGGTCGTGCTGGCCGGTGAACCGGCCGCGCTCGCAGCCCTGAAGGAGACCTACGAGAGCCGGGACGTCCGCGCTCGGCTGATCCCGGTGGACTACGCCTCGCACACCGTCCAGGTCGACGGGATCGCCGAAGAACTCCTCGACGTCCTCGGCGACGTCGCGGCCACCCGGCCCACCACACCCTGGTATTCCACTGTGGACAGTCAGTGGGTGACCGGCCCGGTCGCGGCGGACTACTGGGTCCGCAACCTCCGGCAGCCCGTCCGGTTCGCCGAGGCCGTGACGGCGCTGGAGGAGCAGGGCTTCGGCGTGTTCGTCGAGTCCAGCTCCCACCCGGTGCTCACCGCCGGCGTCCAGGACACCCTCGCGGCGGCCGGCGTCGACGCCGTCACCGGTGGCACCCTGAGACGCGACCAGGGCGACCGGGCCCGGTTCGTCCGCTCGGTCGCCGAGCTGTTCGTCCGCGGCGTCGCGCTCGACGCCGCCACCATCGTCCCGGCCGGGCCGGCGCTGTCCGGCCTGCCGACCACCGCGTTCCGCCGCGAGCACTACTGGCTGCTGCCCGAGACGGTGAGCGACGCGGCCGGCCTCGGCCAGGGCGCCGTAGACCACCCGCTGCTCGGGGCCGTCGTCGAAACCGCCACCGGCGGCGGAGTCCTGCTGACCGGCCTGCTGTCGCACCGGGCGCAGCCGTGGCTCGCCGATGAGCCGCTGGTGCCCGCTTCGACGCTGGCCGAGCTGGCGATCCGGGCCGGCGACCAAGTCGCCGCGCCCGCGCTCGACCGGCTGAGCGTCCACGAGCCGCTGCTCCTGCCGCCGGACACGACCGTCCGGATCCAGGTCGTCGTCGGGGAACCGGACGACTCGGCCCGCCGGCCCGTGAGCGTCCACTCACGCCCGGACACCGGGAGTCCACAGTGGACTCTGCACGCCAGCGGCGTGCTGAGCAACGACGTCCGCCCGCCGTCGACGGAACCGGGCCCGTGGCCGCCCGCCGGTGCCGAACAGGCGGACGCCGGTGACGGCGTGACAGCGCTGTGGACCCGGGGTGACGACGTGTTCGCCGAGGTCCGCCTGCCGGGCGATACCGGCGGCTTCACCATCCACCCGGCGCTGCTCGAGACGGCGCTGCAGCTCGGCCTCGGTGGCGCGTCGGTCCAGCCCACCGAGTGGACCGGGCTGACCCTGCACGCGGCGGGCGCGACGGCCGTGCGCGTCCGGCTCACCCCGGCCGCCGGTGGCGGTGTTTCGGCCGAACTGACCGACGAACTCGGCGCCCCCGTTCTGTCGCTGGCCGCGGTGACCGGCACGTCGGTGCGTCCGGCCGTCGCCCGCGCGGGCGACGAGCTGTACGGCGTCACCTGGACCGCCCTGCCCGAAGCGGGGAGCATCCCGGACGGCTCGGTCCGGACGATCACCGGCGTCGCCGACCTCGACGGCCCGGCCGCGGACTGGCTCGTGCTGCCGGTGCCCGGCGACGACGGCACGCCCGAACCGCAGCGGGTCCGCTCCGCGGTCGGCGATGTCTTGGCCGTCCTGCAAGCCTTCCTGAACGACCCGGCTCTCGGCGCGTCCCGGCTGGTCGTCACCACCCGGGACGCGGTCGGCGTCGACCCGGTCGCGGCGGCGGTGTGGGGCCTGGTGCGCTCGGCCCAGGCGGAGCACCCCGGCCGGCTGCTGCTGGCCGACACCGAAGGCGTCCCGGCGTCACTCGGTGACCTCGTCGGCCGCGACGAGTGGCAGGTGGCGTTCCGCGACGGCGCCCGCTGGGTGCCGCGCCTGGTCCCGATCGCCGCCGAGGCGCCGGAACCGGTGCTGGACCCCGCCGGCACCGCCCTGATCACCGGCGGCACGGGCCTGCTGGGCGCGCTCGCCGCCCGGCACCTGGTCGCCACCCACGGGCTGCGCAGCGTCGTGCTGGCTTCGCGCCGCGGCCCGGCGGCCGACGGCGCCACCGAACTGCGCGACGAACTGCGGGCCCTCGGCGCCCGCGTCGAGATCGTCGCCTGCGACGTCGCCGACCGCGAGCAGGTCCGCGCGCTGCTGGCGCGGGTGCCCGCGGACGCGCCGCTGACGGCGGTCGTGCACACCGCCGGCGTGCTCGACGACGGCGTCGTCACCGCGCTCGACGCGGACCGGCTCGACGTCGTGTTCCGGCCGAAGGTCGACGCCGCCGTCCACCTCGACGAGCTGACCCGCGACGTCGGCCTGACCGCGTTCGTCCTGTTCTCCTCGGCGGCCGGGGTCCTGGGCACCGTGGGCCAGGCCAACTACGCCGCGGCCAACGCCTTCCTCGACGCGCTCGCCGCTCGCCGCCGCGCGGCCGGGCAGGCCGCCGTGTCGCTCGCGTGGGGCCTCTGGGCCCCGGCCGGCGGCATGACCGATCACCTCGGCGACGCCGACCTGGCCCGGGTGACCCGCACCGGCATCGGTGCCCTGGACCCGGACCAGGGTCTGCGCCTGCTCGACAGCGCACTCTCGGCGTCCCGGCCGCTCGTCGTGCCCGTGGTGCTCGACGTCGCGGCCCTGCGCCGGCGAGCCCGCACCGAAGCGGTGTCGTCGATCCTGCGCGGCATCGTCGGCCGCGTCCGCCGTGACGCCCACACCGGGTCCGCCACGGGTAGCCGGTTCGCCGGACTGGACGCCGCCGCGCGCCGGGCGTCGCTCGTGGAGCTGGTGCGCTCCGAGGCGGCGGCGGTGCTCGGCAGCAGCGCACCGCAGGCCGCGTCGCGGGCGTTCCGCGACGTCGGCTTCGACTCGCTGACCGCCGTGGACCTGCGCAACCGGCTCGCCGCGGCGACCGGCCTGGTGCTGCCGACGACCGTGGTGTTCGACTACCCGAACCCCGGCGCGCTGGGCGGGTACCTGGACGCCGAGCTGTCCGGCGTGACCCCGGCGGCCACGCCGGTGAAAGCCGCGACGGCCGCCGACGACGACCCGATCGTGGTTGTCGGCATGGGCGTCCGGCTGCCGGGTGGCGTGACCAGCCCCGAAGACCTGTGGGACCTGCTGAGTCGCGGTGGCGACGCCATTTCGGGCTTCCCGGCCGACCGCGGCTGGGACCTGGACCCGGCCGGGTCGTTCGCGCGGCTCGGCGGGTTCCTCGACGACGCCGGCCTGTTCGATCCGGAGTTCTTCGGGATCTCGCCGCGGGAAGCCGTGGCGATGGACCCGCAGCAGCGGCTGCTGCTGGAGACGTCGTGGGAAGCCCTCGAACGGGCCGGGATCGATCCGGCTTCGGTGCGCGGCCGCGACGTCGGCGTGTTCACCGGCGCGGCCGGGCAGGACTACGGCGCGCGGCTGCACGAGGTGACCGGGCCCGGCGAGGGTTTCGCGCTGACCGGGACGTCACCGAGTGTCCTTTCCGGCCGGGTGTCCTACGTGCTCGGCGCGCAGGGGCCGTCGCTGACGGTCGACACGGCGTGCTCGTCGTCGCTGGTCGCGCTGCACCTCGCGGCGCAGTCGCTGCGCTCCGGTGAGTGTTCGCTGGCGCTCGCCGGTGGTGTGACGGTGATGGCCTCGCCCGGCGTGTTCGTCGAGTTCGCGCGGCAGGGCGGGCTCTCGGCCGACGCGCGGTGCAAGGCGTTCTCCGACACCGCGGACGGCACCGGCTGGGCCGAGGGCATCGGTGTCCTGGTGCTGCAGCGGCAGTCCGACGCCCGGCGTGAAGGCCGGGAGATCCTGGCCGTGGTCAAGGGCACGGCCGTCAACCAGGACGGTGCGTCCAACGGCTTGACGGCGCCCAACGGCCCGGCCCAGCAGGCGGTGATCCGCCAAGCCCTGGCGAACGCCGGTCTGCGCCCGTCCGAAGTGGACGCGGTCGAAGCGCACGGCACCGGCACCGTGCTGGGTGACCCGATCGAGGCGCAGGCGTTGATCGCGACCTACGGCCAGGACCGGGACGCGTCACGCCCGCTGCTGCTGGGCGCGTTGAAGTCGAACATCGGGCACACGCAGGCCGCGGCCGGGGTCGCGGGCGTGATCAAGATGATCCTCGCCCTGCGCCACGGCACCCTGCCGCGGACCCTGCACGTCGACCGGCCGTCGGCCCAGGTGGACTGGTCGGCCGGCACCGTGCGGCTGCTGACCGAGGAGACGGTCTGGCCCGAGGGTGACGGCCCGCGCCGCGCCGGTGTCTCGGCGTTCGGCGTCTCGGGCACGAACGCCCACGTCATCCTCGAACAGGCGCCTCCTGTCGAGTCCATTGTGGACGCCGAGCCGGTGGCCGGGATCGTGCCGCTGGTCGTGTCGGCCCGCAGCGAGCGGGCGCTGGCCGAGCAGGCGGACCGGCTGCTGACCGCCCTCGACACCGATCTCGGCGCCGTCGCCGGGGCGCTGGTCTCGTCGCGCGCGGTGTGGGAGCACCGCGCGGTCGTCGTGGCCACGGACCGCGACCGGGCCCTCGACGGCCTGCGCACCGTCGCGTCCGCCGGGCTGCGCCGTGGTGTCGTGCGCGGTGAGGTCGATCCCGCCGTGGACGGTGTGGGTGTCCTGTTCACCGGCCAGGGCTCGCAGCGGCCGGGCATGGGCCGTGAGCTGTACGAGACGTTCCCGGTGTTCGCGGAATCGTTCGACGCGGTGTGCGCGGAACTCGACCCGCTGCTGGGGGTTTCGCTGCGGGAGATCGTGTTCGGGACCGAGCTGGACGGCACGCTGTTCACGCAGGCGGGCCTGTTCGCGGTCGAGGTCGCGATGTTCCGGCTCGTGACGTCGTGGGGTGTGCGGCCGAAGGTGGTCGCCGGGCATTCGCTGGGGGAGATCACGGCCGCGCACGTCGCCGGGGTGCTTTCCCTGGCCGACGCGGCGAAGCTGGTCGCGGCGCGCGGCCGTCTGATGGCCGACCTGCCGCCGGGTGGCGCCATGGTCGCGATCGAGGCGGCCGAGGCCGACGTGCTCGCGGCCCTCGACGGCGTGGTGTCGATCGCGGCGGTCAACGGACCGCAAGCCGTGGTCGTCTCCGGTGCCGCCGAGGCGGTGCACGTGGTCGCGGCGGAGTTCGCCGCCCGCGGCTGCCGGACCAAGGCGTTGACGGTCAGTCACGCGTTCCACTCACCGCTGATGGACCCGGTGCTCGACGAACTGCGCACGGTCGCCGAGTCCCTGACCTACCAAGAATCCACGGTCCCGGCGGTGTCCACCGTGACCGGTGCCGTCGTGACGGACGACTGGCGCTCCCCGGAGTACTGGGTCGAGCAGGTGCGCCGTCCGGTGCGCTTCGCCGACGCCGTCACCGCGATGGGACCGCTGTCGGTGCTGCTGGAGCTGGGACCGGACGGCGTTCTCACGTCGCTCGCCGACGCCCTCGGCGTGCCTGCGGTTGTGCTGACCCGGCGGGATCGATCCGAACCCGAGACGGCCGTCCTCGCGCTGGCCGAACTGTTCGTGCGCGGCAACGACGTCGACTGGGCCGCGCTCGTACCGGCCCCGCGCCGCGTGGTGCCGCTGCCCACCACGGCGTTCCAGCACCGTCGCTTCTGGGCCGACCCCCCGGCGGCGCGGATCGTCGACGCCGACGCGCCGTTCTGGCAGTCCGTCGAAGCCGGGAACAGCGCGACCCACGGCGACCCCGCCGCCCTCGAAACCGCCTTCGCCGCGCTGTCACGGTGGCGGCAGGACCAGCAGGACGAGTCGGCCGTGCGCTCCTGGTCCTACCAGGTCGAGTGGGAACCCGTCAGCCACGAAGTCTCGCCGCTCAGCGGCCGCTGGCTGGTCCTAGCCGGCGCGGACACGACCCTCGACGCGATCACCCTCGACCCGGCCGCGGCCGACCTGGCCGAGCGAATCGCCGCGGCCGGTCCGGTCGACGGCGTGGTGTGCCTGCCAGACACCGTGGCCGACCTGGTGACCGCGGTGCGCGCGCTGGTGGCCACCGGGACGACCGCGCGGCTCTGGTGCGTCACCCGCGGCGCCGTCACCACCGGAGAAACCGACCCCGCCCCGGACCCGCACGCCGCGGCGCTCTGGGGCCTCGCGCAGACCGTCGCACTCGAACACCCCGAGCTGTGGGGTGGCATCGTCGACGCCACCGACCCGGCCGAAGCGATCGCCGTGCTCACCGGCACCCCCGCCGAAGACCAGCTCGCGATCCGCCCAGCCGGTGTGTTCGCCCGCCGCCTGGTCCCGGCACCCGAAGCGCCGTCCGGCGCGGGCTGGACCCCGCGCGGCACCGTCCTGGTCACCACCGCGACCGACGGCGTCGCCGCACCGGTCCTCCAACGCCTCGCCGCCGACGGCGCGGAACACCTGGTACTGCTGGACTTCCGCGGCGACGCGGCCACACCGCCCGCCATGCCGGACGGCGTCCGGGTGACCTTCGCGGCCTGCGCCCCTGACGACCGCGACGCCGTCGCCGCGCTGCTCGCGGAGTACCCGCCGGACGCGGTGGTCCACACCGCGGCCGTCACCGGCGATGTCACCGCCGCCGTCGACCTCGCCCCGGCGGACTTCGCGGCCGGCGCGGCTGCCGCGCTGCTCGACGAACTCCTGCCCGACCTCGACGCCTTCGTGCTCTTCTCCTCGGTGGCCGGGGTGTGGGGGTCGGCGGGCCAGGGGGCCGCCGCGGCGAACACCGGCTTCCTCGACGCCCTCGCGCACTCGCGACGCGCTCGCGGCCGGACGGCCCTCGCCGTGGCCTGGGGCCCGTGGTCGAGCCCGGACGTCCGGCACGCCGGTTCCGCCGACGAGTGGGCACGCCGCGGTGTGCTGCCGATGCTGGACGCCGACCTCGCCCTGACCGCCTTGGCGCACGCGCTGCGCCACGACCGCCCGGCGGTGGTCATCGCCTCCGTCGACTGGGCGCGGTTCGTCCCGCTGGTCACCGCCCGGCGCCCCAGCCCGCTCCTGCGGGCCCTCGCCGGCGCGGACACCCCGGTGGCCGGTTCGGCCGCCGACGACCTGCGCGCCCGGCTGGCCGGCCTCGACGCCGACGCCCGGTCGGCGCTGCTGGTGGGTCTGGTGCGCACCGAAGCCGCCGACGTGCTCGGCGCCGGTGAAGGCATCGGCGCGCGGCGCTCGTTCCGCGACACCGGGTTCGACTCGCTCACGGCCGTGGAGCTGCGTGACCGCCTGCAGGCCGTGACCGGGCTCGCGCTGTCCCCGACCGTCGTGTTCGACCACGCCGACCCGGTCGCGCTCGCCGCCCACCTCGAGGCCGAGCTGACCACCGGCCCGGCGCCCGTGACGACGGCCGAAGCCACCGTCACGGCGACCGACGAGCCCATCGCGATCGTCGGCATCGGCGTCCGGCTGCCCGGCGGGATCACCACCCCGGACGGCCTCTGGGAGCTGCTGCGCACCGGCGGCGACGCGATTTCGGCGTTCCCGGCCGACCGCGGCTGGGACGTCGACGGCCTCTACGACGCCGACCCCGACGCGGTCGGCAAGTCCTACACCCGCTCCGGCGGCTTCCTCCGCGACGCGGCCCTGTTCGACCCGGGCTTCTTCGGCATCTCGCCGCGCGAGGCCCTGGCCATGGACCCGCAACAGCGGCTGCTGCTGGAAACCTCGTGGGAGGCCCTGGAGCGGGCGGGCGTCGACCCGACGTCGCTGCGCGGGCAGGACGTCGGCGTCTTCACTGGCCTCTCGTACCAGAACTACGGGCAGGGCGCGCGCGACGCGGACCTCGACGGCCTGCTCTCGATCGGCGGCACCGGCAGCGTCGCGAGCGGCCGGGTCTCCTACGTCCTCGGCGTCCGCGGCCCGGCGATGACGGTCGACACGGCATGTTCGTCGTCGCTGGTGGCCATCCACCTCGCCGCGCAGGCGCTGCGCTCGGGCGAGTGCACGACGGCGCTGGCCGGCGGCGCGGCGATCATGGGCACGCCCATGCCGTTCGTGGACTTCTCCCGCCAGCGCGCGCTGTCCCCGGACGGCCGCTGCAAGCCGTTCGCGGCGGCCGCCGACGGCACCGGCTGGGCCGAAGGCGTCGGCGTGCTCGTGCTGCAGCGGCTCTCGGACGCCGTCCGCGACGGCCGCGAGATCCTCGCCGTCGTCAAGGGCACCGCCGTCAACCAGGACGGCGCGTCCAACGGGCTGACCGCGCCCAGCGGCCCGGCCCAGCAGGCCGTGATCCGCCAGGCACTCGCCAACGCCGGACTGTCCACTTCGGACGTCGACGCCGTCGAAGCGCACGGCACCGGCACCGCGCTCGGCGACCCGATCGAGGCCCAAGCGCTGCTGGCCACCTACGGCCGTGATCGTGACGTCCCGCTCTGGCTGGGCTCGCTGAAGTCCAACATCGGGCACGCGCAGGCGGCTGCCGGGGTCGCCGGCGTGATCAAGATGATCCTCGCCCTGGGCCACGCCGTGCTGCCGAAGACGCTGAACATCGACGAGCCGTCCGCGAAGGTCGACTGGTCGAGCGGGTCCGTCGCGCTGCTGACCGAAGAGACGTCCTGGCCCGAGCTGGGCCGCCCGCGTCGCGGTGCGGTGTCGTCGTTCGGCGTCAGCGGCACCAACGCGCACATCATCCTGGAGCAGGGCCCCGAGGGCGTTCCGGCCGCCGAGGACGAGCCAGGCGTCACGCCGGTCGTGGTGACGGCCCGGACCGAGGCGGGACTCGCGGCGCAGGCCGATCAGCTGGCCGGATTCCTGGCCGCCGACGGCGACTTCGCCGGTGTGGCCGGTTCGCTGGGTGCGGCACGGGCGCGCTGGGAGCACCGCGCCGTCGTCGTGGCCGCGGACGCCGCCGAGGCAGTGGCCGGGTTGCGGGCGCTCACCGCACCCGAGGTCGTGCGTGGCGTCGCCGGCGCCGACACCGGCCGCACCGTGCTGGTCTTTCCCGGCCAGGGCGCGCAGTGGCCCGGCATGGGCGCGGACCTGTGGGCCACCGAACCGGTGTTCGCCGCGCGGATGGCCGAGTGCGAGGCCGCCCTGGCGTCACATGTGGACTGGTCCCTGTCCGACGTCGTGCGCGGCCGGGACGCCGCGGCCCTCGGCCGGGTCGACGTCGTGCAGCCCGTGTCGTGGGCGGTGATGGTGTCGCTGGCCGCGCTGTGGCGTTCGGCCGGGTTGCGCGTGGACGCCGTCGTCGGGCACTCGCAGGGCGAGATCGCCGCAGCCTGCGTGGCCGGCGCACTGTCCCTGGCTGACGCGGCGCGGATCGTGGCGCTGCGCAGCAAGGTGATCGGCGAAGAACTCTCCGGCCACGGCGGGATGCTCTCGATCGCGACCGGCGCGGACGACGTCGACCTCACGGCCTGGGACGGCCGGGTCGAGCTGGCCGCGGTGAACTCGCCGTCCGCCGTGGTGCTCGCGGGCGAACCCGCGGCGCTGGCGGAGGTCCGCGACCGCTACGACGCCCGTGGCGTCCGGACGCGGCTGATCCCGGTGGACTACGCCTCGCACACCGTCCAGGTGGCCGGCGTCGCCGAGCAGCTGACCGCCGTCCTGAGCGGCACCGGACCGGCCGCGCCCGCCATCCCGTGGTACTCCACTGTGGACGGTGCGTGGGTGACCGGCCCGCTCGAACCCGGCTACTGGGTGCGCAACCTGCGTCAGCCCGTCCGGTTCGCCGACGCCGTGAAGGCGCTGGGGGAGCAGGGCTTCGGCGTGTTCGTCGAGTCCAGCTCGCACCCGGTGCTGACCGCCGCCGTGCAGGACACCCTGGCCGGCACCGACGTCGTCGTGGCCGGGACGCTGCGGCGCGACCAGGGCGACCGCGCGCGGTTCGTCCGGTCGCTGGCCGAGGTGTTCGTCCGGGGCGTCGACCTCACCTGGGCCGGGTTCCTGCCGGCCCGCCGCGCGTCTTCGGCGATGCCGACGACGGCGTTCCAGCACCGGCACTTCTGGCTGCGGCCCGAGGCGGCCACCGGCGACGCGGCCGGTGCCGGCCTTGTCGACGCCGGCCACCCGCTGCTCGGCGCCGTCGTCGACACCCCGGACACCGGCACCCTGGTGCTCACCGGCCGGCTCAGCCCGGCCCGCCAGCCGTGGCTCGGCGAGTACGTCGTCGACGGCGCGCGCCTGCTCCCGCCCGCGGTCCTGGTGGAACTCGCGATCCAGGCCGGCGACCACACCGGCTGCCCGACCCTGGAACGCTTCGACGCCGGTTCCGCGGCGGTCCTGCCGGAGGACGGCGCCCTGCGCGTCCAGGTCGTGGTCGGAGCCGCTGACGACACCGGACGACGCCCGATCGCCGTCCACACCCGGCCGGAGACCGAGGACGCCGCGTGGACGTTCCACGCCAACGGCATCCTCTCCACCGCGCTCACCACCGCAGCGCCCGCTGAAGAGTGGCCGCCGTCAGGCGCTCAGGCCGTCGACGTTCTCACCGAGCACGGCCCGGCCTTCCAAGGCCTCACGGCCGCCTGGCGCCGCGGCCGCGAGCTGTTCGCCGAGGTCACGCTGCCGGAGCCAGTCGACTCCTCAGGCTTCGCGCTGCACCCGGCGTTGCTGGACACCGCGCTGCAGGCGATCGGCGGCGACCTGCCGGTCGCGTGGACCGGCGTCACGCTGCACGCCACCGGCGCGACCGTCGTCCGGGCGCACCTCACCCCGGCAGGCGACGGCTGGTCCGCCGAGCTGACCGACCTCGCCGGGCAGCCGGTGCTGTCCGTGGCCTCGGTGACGACCGGCCGCGTCCGCGCGGTGCGGCCGGAACCGGCCGACTCGTCGTACGGCCTCGACTGGCTCGCGCTCCCGGACCTGGTCGCGGCCCCTGTCGGGCGCACGCGGACCGTGCAGGACGCCGCGGGATTCGCCGAGCCCGCCGACTGGTACCTGCTGCCCGTCCCGGCCGAACCCGCCACACCCGAAGGCATCCGGGCCGCGACGGGCCAGGTTTTGCTGGTGCTCCAAGCGTTCCTGGCCGACCCGAACCTCGCGGACGCGCGGCTGGCCGTGCTGACCCGCGGCGCGGTGGACCCGCTCGGCGGGGACGCCGACCCGGTCGCGGCGGCGGTGTGGGGCCTGGTGCGCGCCGCGCAGACCGAGGACGCCGGCCGGATCCTGCTGGCCGACGTCGACCGCGACCTCACCGACGCCGCCCTGTTGGCCAGTGCGGCCGCCGCCGGCGAGTGGCAGCTCGCCGTGCGCGACGACGTCGTGTGGGTGCCGCGCCTGACCCGGCTCACCGCCGAAGCCGAGCGCAAGGCGGTGCTGGACCCCGCGGGCACCGTGCTTGTCACGGGTGGCACTGGCACGCTGGGTGCGGTCGTCGCCCGGCACCTCGTCACCGAGCACGGCGTGCGCAGCCTGCTGCTGTCGTCGCGTCGTGGCCTTGAGGCCGAAGGCGCCGAAGACCTGCGGGCCGACCTCACCGGGCTCGGCGCCCGCGTCGACGTCGTGGCCTGCGACGTCGCCGAGCGCGAGCAGGTCCGCGCGCTGCTGGCGCACGTCCCGGCCGACGCGCCGCTCACCGGCGTGCTGCACCTCGCCGGGCTTCTCGACGACGGCGTCATCGCCGCCCTGGACGCCGGCCGGCTCGACACCGTCTTCCGGCCGAAGACCGACGGCGCGATCCACCTCGACGAGCTGACCCGCGGCCACGACTTGGCCGCGTTCGTGCTGTTCTCCTCGGTGTCCGGCCTGATCGGCGGCCCGGGACAGGGCAACTACGCCGCCGCGAACGCGTTCCTGGACGCGCTGGCGACCCGGCGGCGAGCCGCGGGCCGCGCGGCGACGTCGCTGGCGTGGGGTCTGTGGGCCCCGGCGAGCGGGATGACCGCGCACCTCGGCGCCGCCGACACCGCGCGGATGGCGCGTTCTGGCATGAAGGCGCTCGGCGAGACGCAGGGCATGCGATCGCTGGACCTCGCGCTCGGCTCGGCCCGTGCCGTGCTGGCGCCGATGCTGCTGGACGTCCCGGCGCTGCGGGCCCAGGCCCGCTCGGGTGCCGCGCTCTCGCCGCTGCTGCGGACCGTGGTCGGGCACGTCCGAGCCACCGCGACCAACACGGCGGCGGTCACCGGCGTGCCGACGCTGCTGGCCGGCCTCGACACCGCCGCCCGGCGCGCGCTGCTCGTGGAACTGGTGCGGACCGAAGCGGCCGTCGTGCTCGGCGGCGACACCCCGCTCCCGGAGTCGCGGGCGTTCCGCGACGTCGGCTTCGACTCACTGACCGGCGTGGACCTGCGCAACCGGCTGGCCGCCACGACCGGGCTGACGCTGCCGTCCACCGTGGTCTTCGACCACCCGAACCCCGGCGCGCTGGCCGACTTCCTGCTGGCCGAGCTGTCCGGCGTGGTCCAGGAGGCCGCGCCGGTGGCCGCCGCGATGGTGACCACGGACGACCCGATCGTGATCGTCGGCATGGGTGTCCGGCTGCCGGGCGAGGTGGGCAGCCCGGCGAACCTGTGGGACCTGCTGCGCCGCGGCGGCGACGCTATCTCCGCCTTCCCGGACGACCGCGGCTGGGACGTCGACACGCCCTCCACCACCCGGTCCGGCGGGTTCCTGAGCGGCGCCACCCTGTTCGACCCGGAGTTCTTCGGGATCTCGCCGCGCGAAGCCGTCGCGATGGACCCGCAGCAGCGCCTGCTGCTCGAGACGTCGTGGGAAGCCCTCGAACGGGCCGCGATCGACCCGCAGTCGCTGCGCGGGCAGGACGTCGGTGTGTTCGCGGGCGCGTCGCCGCAGGGCTACGGCGGCGCCCTCGGCGACAGCGAGGGCTTCGCGCTGACCGGGACGTCACCGAGTGTCCTTTCCGGACGGATCTCGTACGTCCTGGGCGTGCGCGGCCCGGCCGTCACGGTGGACACGGCGTGCTCGTCGTCGCTGGTCGCGCTGCACCTGGCGGCGCAGTCGCTGCGGTCTGGTGAGTGCTCGCTGGCGCTGGCCGGCGGTGTGACGGTGATGGCCTCGCCCGGCGTGTTCGTGGAGTTCTCCCGCCAGGGCGGGCTGTCCGCGGACGGCCGGTGCAAGGCGTTCTCCGCGGCCGCCGACGGCACGGGCTGGGCCGAAGGCGCCGGTGTCCTCGTGCTGCAACGACTGTCCGACGCGGTCCGCGACGGCCGTGAGGTCCTGGCCGTGGTCAAGGGCACCGCGGTCAACCAGGACGGCGCGTCCAACGGCTTGACGGCGCCCAACGGCCCGGCCCAGCAGGCGGTGATCCGCCAAGCGCTGGCCAACGCCGGTCTGGCTGCGTCGGACGTCGACGCGGTGGAAGCCCACGGCACCGGCACGGTGCTGGGCGATCCGATCGAGGCGCAGGCGTTGATCGCGACCTACGGCCAGGACCGGGACGCGACGCGGCCGCTGCTGCTGGGTGCGTTGAAGTCGAACATCGGGCACACCCAGGCCGCGGCGGGCGTCGCGGGCGTGATCAAGATGGTGCTCGCGCTCGGCCACGGCGTGCTGCCGCGGACGCTGCACGCCGACGAGCCGTCGGCCGAGGTCGACTGGTCGGCCGGGACCGTACGGCTGCTCGCCGAGGAAACCGCGTGGCCGGACCTCGGTGCGCCGCGCCGGGCCGCGGTGTCGTCGTTCGGCGTCTCCGGCACGAACGCCCACGTCGTCCTGGAACAGGCGCCTGCCGCCGACCGAATCGAGTCCGATGTGGACGTTCCGGTCGTACCGCTCGTCCTGTCCGCGCGCAGCGAGGAGGCGTTGACCGAGCAGGCCGACCGGCTCGCGGCGTTCCTCTCGGACCGCACCGACCTCGCCGCCGTCGCCGGTTCCCTGCTGTCGTCGCGCTCCCGGTGGGAACACCGCGCGGTCGTCGTGGCCCGGGACCACGCGAGTGCCCTCGCCGGGCTGCGTGACGGGACCGCCGTCCGAGGCGAGGTCGATCCCGCCGTCAGCGGCGTCGGCGTGCTGTTCACCGGCCAGGGTGCGCAGCGGCCGGGCATGGGCCGCGAGCTGTACGAGACGTTCCCGGTGTTCGCGGACGCGTTCGACGCCGTGTGCGCGGAGCTGGACCGGTGCCTGGGCGACACCGTCCCGGTGCGCGACGTCGTGTTCGCCGAAGCGGGTTCCGCCGTCGCGGCGTTGCTCGACGACACGTTGTTCACGCAGGCCGGGCTGTTCGCCGTCGAGGTGGCGATGTTCCGCCTGACCGAGTCGTGGGGCGTCCGGCCGCAGGTCCTGGCCGGGCACTCGCTCGGCGAGATCACCGCGGCGCACGTCGCGGGCGTGCTATCGCTCGAGGACGCGGCGAAGCTGGTGGCGGCGCGCGGCCGGCTGATGTCGGACCTGCCGCCCGGCGGCGCGATGGTCGCCATCGAGGCGTCTGAGACGGACGTGCTGGCCGCGTTGACCGACGGCGTCTCCATCGCCGCCGTCAACGGGCCGGACTCGGTCGTCATCTCGGGTGCCGCGGATGCGGTGCATGCGGTCGCGGCGGAGTTCGTCGGCCGCGGTCGCCGTACCAAGGCGCTGACGGTCAGCCACGCGTTCCACTCCGCGCTGATGGACCCGATGCTCGACGCGTTCCGCGTGGTCGCCGAAACCCTGACCTACGGGCCGCCGTCGATCCCGGTGGTGTCGATGGTCACCGGCACGCTCACCGACGACCTGCGCACTCCGGAGTACTGGGTCGAGCAGGTGCGCCGTCCGGTGCGCTTCGCCGACGCCGTCGCCGCGATGGGACCGCTCTCGGTGCTGCTGGAACTGGGCCCGGACGGCGTTCTCACGTCGCTGGTCGACACGCCCAGTGTCGCGCTGACCCGGCGCGACCGGCCCGAGGCCGAGACCGCCGTCACCGCTCTGGCCGAGCTGTTCGTGCGGGGCAACGACGTCGACTGGACCGCGCTGGTCCCGGTCCCGCGGCACGCCGTGGCGCTGCCGACGACCGCGTTCCAGCACCGCCGGTTCTGGCTGGCCCCCGTCACGTCCGGCGACGCCACGAGCCTCGGCCAGGTGTCCCTGGACCACCCGCTGCTGGCCGCGGCGATGGAGGCCCCCGGCACCGGCGGTGCCGTGCTGACCGGCCGGTTGTCCACGGCGCTGCAGCCGTGGCTGGCCGACCACGCCATCGACGGCGTGGTGCTCGTCCCCGGGGCGGCCCTGGTCGAGTTCGCTGTCCAGGCGGGCGACCAGTGCGGCGTGCCGGTCGTCGACGAACTGGTCGTCGAGACGCCGATGGTGCTCACCGGCGCCGCGGCCCTGCGGGTGCAGGTGATCGTCGGCGAGGCCGACGAGACCGGCCGCCGCGAGGTGGCCGTCCACTCCCGCCCGGAGCACGGTGCACCCGGCTGGACCCGGCACGCGACCGGCTGGCTGACCACCGAACCCGTCCCCGCGACGCCGTTGTCCACTTGGCCGCCCGCCGGTGCCCAGCCGGTCGACGTGACCGGCTTCTACGACACCCTCGCCGCGCGCGGCTACGGCTACGGGCCGGCCTTCCAGGCCCTGACCTCGGCCTGGACGCGTGACCGTGAGTTCTTCGGCGAGGTGACGCTGCCCGAGATCGCCGACCCCGCCGGGTTCGCCGTCCACCCCGCGCTGCTCGACGCGATGCTGCACGTGGCGCTGGTCGGGCTCGGCCCGGACGACGGATCGCCCGTCGCGCTGCCGTTCGCGTGGAACCGCGTCGCGGTGCACGCCACCGGCGCCCGCAGCGTGCGCGTCCACGTTTCGGAGCTGCCCGACGGCTCGGTGGCGATGACCGTCGCCGACCAGACCGGCGCGCCCGTGCTGGCGCTGGGTTCGCTGGTCAGCCGGCCGATGCAGGCTCCGGCCGCCACCGGTGACGACGCGATGTTCGCCGTCACCTGGACGGCGTTGCCGCAGGCGGAAACGCGGCCCGCGGAGGTCCGGTACGTCACGACGGCCGCCGACGTCACGGAACCGGCGCCCTGGCTGGTGCTGCCGGTCGACAGTGGTGCTCCCGAGCAGTCCGAGCCCGAGCGGGCGCGGACGGCCGTCGGCACGGTCCTCGCCGTCCTGCAGGCGTTCCTGGCCGACGCGTCCACAGTGGACAGCAAGCTGGTCGTCACCACGACCGGCGCCGTCGCCACGGGCACCGAGGACGTCGACCCGGTCGCCGCGGCCGTCTGGGGCCTGGTGCGGACCGCGCAGACCGAGCACCCCGACCGGGTCGTGCTCGCCGACCTCGATGCCCCGGCCGAGTTCGTGCCCGGGATCGCCGCGTTCGTCGAGACCGGCGAGACGCAGTTCGCCCTGCGTGACAGCCGGGTTCTCGTGCCGCGGCTGGTGCGGGCGGGTGCCGGTGAGCTGACCGTGCCCGCCGGGACCACGTCGTGGGCGCTGGCGACGACCGGCGGCAAGACCCTCGACGCGCTGGCCCTGCTGCCGCACCCCGAGCTGCCGGAAACCCTGACGGGCAGCCAGGTCCGGCTCGCCGTCCGGGCCGCCGGCCTGAACTTCCGCGACGTCCTGACCGCGCTGGGCCTGTACCCGGGCGATACGGCCCGGCTCGGTGCCGAGGGCGTCGGTGTCGTCACGGCCATCGGCCCGGACGTCACGAGCCTGAAGCCCGGCGACCGCGTGTTCGGCCTGATGGGCCACAGCTTCGGCCCGGTCGCGGTGACCGAGGCCGACCTGCTCGCCCGGGTGCCGGAGTCGTGGTCCGCCGAGGCGGCCGCGACCGTGCCGGTCGCGTTCCTGACCGCGTACTACGCCCTGGTCGAGCTGGCGGACCTGCGGCCGGGCGAAAAGATCCTGATCCACGCGGCCGCCGGTGGCGTCGGGATGGCCGCCGTCCAGCTGGCCCGCCACCTCGGCGCCGACGTCTTCGCCACGGCGAGCCCGGGTAAGCACGAGGTGCTGCGTGGGATGGGCATCCCGGACGACCACATCGCGAACTCGCGCACCCTGGACTTCGCGGCGGCGTTCGGCACGGTCGACGTCGTGCTGAACTCCCTGGCGGGGGAGTTCGTCGACGCGTCGCTGGGGCTGCTGGCCGACGGCGGCCGGTTCCTGGAGATGGGCAAGACCGACATCCGCGACGCCCACCCCGGCGTCATGTACCGGGCGTTCGACCTCTACGACGGCGGTCCGCCGCTGATCGGGCGGATGCTGGCCAAGCTGGTCGACCTCTTCGAGGCCGGTTCGCTGCGGCTGCTGCCCTTCACCACCTGGGACGTCCGCGACGCCGTCGCCGCGTTCCGGCACATGGCCCAGGCCCAGCACGTCGGCAAGAACGTCCTCACCGTGCCGCGCACGCTCGACCTGGCCGGGACGGTGCTGATCACCGGCGCCGGCGCGCTCGGCACGCTCGTGGCCCGCCACGTCGTCGACCTCGGCGTGCGCAGCGTCGTTCTCGCTTCCCGCCGTGGCCCGGCCGCCGACGGTGCTTCGGAGCTGGTCGCGGAACTGCGGGAGCACGGCGCCGACGTCGAAGTGGTCGCGTGCGACCTGGCCGACCGCGCTCAGGTGCGGGCGCTGCTGGCGGGGATACCGGCGTTGACCGCGGTGATCCACACCGCCGGGGTCCTGGCCGACGGCGTTGTCGCCGCCCTCGACGCCGAGCGCGTGGACACGGTGTTCCGGCCCAAGGTCGACGCGGCCGTCCATCTCGACGAGCTCACCCGCGACCGCGACCTGGCCGCGTTCGTCCTGTTCTCCTCCGCCTCCGGCGTCCTCGGCGGGCCCGGGCAGGGCAACTACGCCGCCGCCAACACGTTCCTCGACGCGCTGGCCGTGCGCCGGCGCGCCGCGGGGCACGCCGCGACGTCGCTCGCCTGGGGCCTGTGGCGCCAGGACGGCGGCATGACCGGGCACCTCGCGGCGGCCGACACGACCCGCATGGCGCGGTCCGGCCTCGGTGTCGTCGAAGCCGCGCATGGCATGGCGTTGCTGGACGCCGCGTTGGCCAGTCCGGCGGCGCTGCTCGTGCCGATGGTGCTCGACCTGCCCGCTCTGCGCGCGCAGGCACGGTCGGGACCGATGGCCCCGATGCTGCGCGAGCTGGCCGGCCCCGGCCGGCGCACCGCGCACACCGCCGCGCCCGCCACCGGCGTTCTGGCCGGCCTGACCGGGCTCGACCCCGAACAGCGGCTGGCCGCGCTGACCGACCTCGTCACCGCCGAAGCCGCGATCGTCCTCGGCGGCGGCCGCGGGATCGGCGCCGCCCGGGCGTTCCGTGACGCCGGGTTCGACTCGCTGACCGCGGTCGAACTCCGCAACCGGCTCACCAAGGCCACCGGCGTCCGGCTGCCCGCGACGGTCGTGTTCGACTACCCGACCCCGCGCGCCCTGGCCGGGTTCGTCGACGGCGAGCTGTTCGGCGCGACCGCCGTGGCGGCCCCGGCGCACACCGCCGTGACCGACGATCCGGTCGTCATCGTCGGCATGGGCGTCCGGCTGCCGGGCGGCGTCGCGACCCCGGACGAGCTGTGGGAGCTGCTGCGGACCGGCCGTGACGCGATCTCGGCGGTCCCCGCCGACCGCGGCTGGGACCTCGGCGACACCCACCCGCACTCGGGCGGGTTCCTGCACGACGCGGGCTCGTTCGACCCCGGCTTCTTCGGCATCTCGCCGCGTGAGGCCCTGGCCATGGATCCGCAGCAGCGGCTGTTGCTCGAGACGTCGTGGGAAGCCCTCGAACGAGCCGGGATCGACCCGTCCTCCCTGGGCGGGCGAGACGTCGGGGTCTTCACCGGCCTGGCCTACCAGGGCTACGGCGCCGGGGTGCGGTCGGCGGAGCTGGAAGGCCTGCTGGGCACGGGGTCGGCGAGCAGCGTCGCCGCGGGCCGCGTGTCGTACGTGCTCGGCGTGCAGGGTCCCGCGGTGACGGTGGACACGGCGTGTTCGTCGTCGCTGGTGGCGATCCACCTGGCCGCGCAGTCGCTGCGCTCCGGCGAGTGCTCGGTGGCGCTCGCGGGCGGGGCGTCGGTGATGGCGTCGCCGTCGATGTTCACCGAGTTCGCTCGCCAGGGCGCGCTGTCCGGCGACGGCCGTTGCCGCGCGTTCGCCGAATCGGCCGGGGGCACCGGCTGGGCCGAGGGCGTCGGCGTCGTGGTGCTGCAACGGCGGTCCGACGCGCTACGGGAAGGCCGGGAGATCCTGGCCGTCGTCCGCGGCACGGCCGTCAACCAGGACGGCGCGTCCAACGGCCTGACCGCCCCCAACGGCCCGGCCCAGCAGGCGGTGATCCGTCAGGCGCTGGCCAACGCGGGCCTGCGGCCGTCCGAAGTGGACGCTGTCGAGGCGCATGGCACCGGCACCACCCTCGGGGACCCGATCGAGGCCCAGGCCCTGATCGCGACCTACGGCCAGGAGCGCGACGAGCCGCTGTGGCTGGGCTCGCTCAAGTCGAACATCGGGCACGCGCAGGCCGCCGCGGGTGTCGCGGGTGTGCTGAAGATGGTCCTCGCCATGCGGCACGGGACGCTGCCGCGGACGCTGCACGTCGACACGCCGTCGTCCAAAGTGGACTGGGAATCCGGCGCCGTCCGGCTGCTGACCGACACGACGCCGTGGCCCGAGGCCGGGCGGCCGCGCCGGGCCGGTGTCTCGTCGTTCGGCGTCTCCGGCACCAACGCCCACCTCATCCTCGAACAGCACCCGGCCGAGGTGCCTGCCGCGCCCGAGCCCACCGGTGACGTGCTCCCGATCGTGGTGTCGGCCCGGTCGGAAGCCGGGCTGGCGGCCGAGGCGCGTTCGCTGGCGGACTGGGTCACCGGTCACGGCGACCTCGGCGCGGTGGCCGCGTCGCTGCTGTCGGATCGCGCTCTCTGGGAGCACCGCGCGGTGGTGCTCGCGACGGACGTCACCCAGGCCGCGGACAGCCTGCGCGGCCTGGGTGACGGCGTGCCGGACCCCGGCGTCGTCCACGGCGTCGCGCGGACTCCCGGCAAGACCGCGCTGGTCTTCGCCGGCCAGGGTGCGCAGTGGCCGGGCATGGGCGCGGACCTGTGGGACACCGAGCCGGTGTTCGCGGCCCGGATGGCCGAGTGCGCGGCCGCGCTGGCGCCGCACGTCGGCTGGTCGCTCGCCGACGTGGTCCGCGACCGGGACGCCCTCGACCGGGTCGACGTCGTGCAGCCCGTGTCGTTCGCCGTCATGGTGTCGCTCGCGGCGCTGTGGCGGTCCGTCGGCCTGCGGGTCGACGCCGTGGTCGGGCACTCGCAGGGCGAGATCGCCGCGGCCGTCGTCGCCGGCGCGCTGTCCCTCGAAGACGGGGCGAAGATCGTGGCCCGGCGCAGCCTGCTGATCGCCGCCCGGCTGTCCGGGCACGGCGCGATGCTCGCCGTCGGGATCTCCGGCGACGAAGCGGCCCACGACGTCGAAGACCTGGCCGGCCGCGTGGAGATCGCCGCGGTGAACTCGCCGTCGTCGACGGTCCTGGCGGGCGAACCCGAGGCGTTGAACGGCCTGCGCTCGGCTTACGAGGAGCGCGGGGTGCGCGTCCGGCTGATCCCGGTGGACTACGCGTCCCACACCGTCCAGGTGGCCGGGATCGCCGACGAGCTGGCCGACGCGCTCGGCGACGTCGTCCAGCTCGCGCCGTCGGTTCCGTGGTACTCCACAGTCGACGATCGCTGGGTCACCGAGCCGGTCGCCGACGGTTACTGGCTGCGGAACCTGCGCCAACCCGTCCGATTCGCCGACGCCGTGAAGGCGCTGGGCGAGCAGGGCTTCGGCGTGTTCGTCGAGTCCAGCTCGCACCCGGTGCTGACGACCGGCGTGCAGGACGCCCTGGGTGAGCCCGGCGCGATCGTGGCCGGCACGCTGCGGCGTGACCAGGGCGACCGTGCCCGGTTCGTCCGGTCCATGGCCGAGGTGTTCGCCGAGGGCGCCGACGTCGACTGGACCGGCCTGGTCCCGGCGCGCCGGACGGCGCTGCCCACGACGGCGTTCCAGCGCAAGCACTTCTGGCTCCACGCGGCCGCCGACGGTGTCGCGGGGGCCGGGCTGGAGACCGCTGAGCACCCGCTGCTCGGCGCGGTCGTCGACATCCCGGAGACGGGCGGGCTCGTCTTGACGGGCCGGGTTTCGCCGGCCACCCACCCGTGGCTCGCCGGCACGCTCGTCGAGCTGGTGATCCAGGCGGGCGACCACGCCGGCTGCCCGGTGGTCGACGACCTGCGGATCGAAACCCCGCTCGTGGCGCCGGCTCGCCTGCGGGTGTCGGTCGGTGCCGCAGACGAGACCGGCAAGCGCCCGGTCACGGTCCACTCGCGCCCGGACGGCACGGACACCGCGTGGACCCGCCACGCCACCGCGACCCTGGGCACCGACCCGGCGCCGCGTCCGGCGTCGACGCCGGAATGGCCCCCGGCCGGAGCCGAGCCCCTCGACGTCGACGACTGCTGCGACCGCCTCGCCGCTCAGGGCCACCCCCACGGGCGCGGCCTGCGAGCGGCCTGGGCCCGCGGCGAGGACCTCTTCGCCGAGGTCACCCTGCCCGAGGACGTCGAACCCGCCGGGTTCGCGATCCACCCCGCCCTGCTCGACGCCGCGACGCACGTCGTGCTGGCCCGCGCCGGGACGGACCCGGTGGCGGCCGCCGACTGGACCGGCCTGACGGTCCACGCCACCGGCGCCACCACCGTCCGCGTCCACCTCGTGTCCACAGGGGACGGTGGGCACGCGCTCGACCTGACCGACCCGGCGGGCGAGCCGGTGCTCTCGGCGCGGTCGGTGCACACCCGGCGGATCCAGCTCACGAACTCCACCGCTCGCGAGACGAGCCTCTACACCCTCGACTGGATCCCGCTGCCCGAACCGGCCGCGGTTCCGGCGGTGTCCCCGGTGGAGCTGACCGGCGCCGCGGACCTCGCCGAGGTTCCGGACTGGTTCGTGCTGCGGGTCGACACCGGCGCGCCCTCGCGAACCGAGCCGGAGCGGGTGCGGCAGGCGCTGGAGCACGTTCTGTTTGAGGTGCAAGGCTTCCTGGCCGAATCGGCTTACGCGGACGCCCGGCTGGCGGTCGTGACGCGCGGCGCCGTGAGCGTCGCCGACGAGGTGCCCGATCCGGTCGCCGCGGCCGTGTGGGGGCTGGTGCGCTCGGCGCAGTCGGAACACCCGGACCGGCTGTTGCTCGCCGATCTCGACGACGAGGCCGGTCTCGCGGCCGCGGTGGCCGCCGGCGAAGGGCAGGTCGCCGTCCGCGGTGGCCGCGCCTGGGTGCCGCGGCTGCGGCGTACCACCACCGACGACAAGCCGGCTGAACTCGACCCGGCGGGCACCGTGCTCATCACCGGCGGCACCGGCACGCTGGGCGCGCTGGTGGCCCGGCACGTGGTGGCGGCGCACGGCGTCCGCAGCCTGGTCCTGGTCTCCCGCCGTGGCCCCGGCGCCGACGGCGCGGAAGACCTGCGGGCCGAGCTGACCGGGCTCGGCGCCCGGGTCGACGTCGTCGCCTGCGACATCGCCGACCGAGACCAGGTGCGCGCACTGCTGACGCGGGTCCCGGCCGACGCGGCACTGACGGCGGTCGTGCACACCGCGGGCGTGCTCGACGACGGCGTCCTCGCCGCCCTCGACGCCGACCGGATCGACACCGTGTTCCGGCCCAAGGCCGACGGCGCGGTCCACCTCGACGAGCTGACCCGCGACCGCGACCTGGCCGCGTTCGTCCTGTTCTCCTCCGCCTCCGGCACCCTCGGCGGGCTCGGCCAGGGCAACTACGCCGCCGCGAACGCCTTCCTCGACGCGCTGGCCGAACGCCGCCGCGCCGCCGGGCACGCCGCGACGTCGCTCGCCTGGGGCCTGTGGGCGCCGGCGAGCGGGATGACCGGCGACCTGGCCGCGGCCGACACCGCGCGGCTGGCGCGCTCGGGCATGAAACCGATCGGCGCCGAACACGGGCTGCGGCTGCTGGACAGCGCGCTGGCCACGACCCGGCCCGCGGTGGTGCCGGTGGTGTTCGACGTCGCCGCACTGCGGCAGCAGGCCCGCACCGGACCGGTGCCGGCGCTGCTGCGGGAGATCGTCGGGCACGTCCGCGCCACCGCCTCGGCGGCCGGCACCGGCCTGGCCGCCCGGCTGGCCGGGCTCGACGCGGCCGGCCGGCGCGAGGTGCTGGTCGAGCTGGTCCGCGCCGAAGCGGCCGTGGTCCTCGGCGGCGCGGCACCGGGCGTCTCCCGGGCGTTCCGCGACGCCGGCTTCGACTCGCTGACCGCCGTCGACCTGCGCAACCGGCTCGCGACGGCGACCGGGCTCGCCCTGCCATCGACGCTGGTGTTCGACCACCCGAACCCCGCCGCGCTCGCCGATCACCTCGGCTCGCGGCTCGCGGGCACCGAACCGGCGGCCGACGCAGCCGTCGCCGTCATCAGCACCGACGACCCGGTCGTGATCGTGGGCATGGGCGTCCGGCTGCCGGGTGGCGTGACCAGCCCGGACGGCCTGTGGGAACTGCTGCGCCGCGGCGGCGACGCCATCGCGGAGTTCCCGGCCGACCGCGGCTGGGACGTCGGCTCCACCGGGTCGTTCGCCCGCCGCGGCGGATTCCTCTACGACGCCGGGCTGTTCGACCCGGAGTTCTTCGGCATCTCCCCGCGCGAGGCCCTCGCCATGGACCCGCAGCAGCGGCTGCTGCTCGAGACGTCGTGGGAAGCCTTGGAGCGCGCCGGGATCGACCCGGTTTCGCTGCGCGGTCACGACGTCGGCGTGTTCACCGGCGCCGCCGCGCAGGACTACGGCACGCGGCTGCACGAGGGTGCCGGCAGCAGCGAGGGATACGCCCTGACCGGGACGTCGTCGAGCGTGCTGTCGGGCCGGGTGTCCTACGTGCTCGGCCTGCGCGGCCCGGCCGTCACCGTCGACACGGCGTGTTCGTCGTCGCTGGTGGCCCTGCACCTCGCGGCCCAGTCGCTGCGCTCGGGCGAGTGCTCGGTGGCGCTGGCGGGTGGCGCCACGGTGATGGCGTCACCGGGCGTCTTCGCCGAGTTCGCCCGGCAGGGCGGGCTGTCCGCGGACGGCCGCTGCAAGGCATTCGCCGACGCCGCCGACGGCACCGGCTGGGCCGAAGGCGTCGGCGTCCTGGTGCTGCAGCGGCAGTCCGACGCGCTGCGCGACGGCCGCGAGATCCTGGCCGTGGTGAAGGGAACGGCCGTCAATCAGGACGGCGCGTCCAACGGCCTGACCGCCCCCAACGGCCCCGCGCAGCAGGCCGTGATCCGGCAGGCGCTGGCCAACGCCGGTCTGTCCACTTCGGACGTCGACGTCGTCGAGGCCCACGGCACCGGTACGACGCTGGGCGACCCGATCGAGGCCCAGGCCCTGCTGGCGACCTACGGACAGCGCGACGCCGGACAGCCCGTGCTGCTCGGCGCGCTGAAGTCGAACCTCGGCCACACCCAGGCCGCCTCCGGTGTCGCCGGGGTCGTGAAGATGGTGCTGGCGCTGGGCCACGGCCTGGTGCCGAAGACGTTGCACGCCGACGAGCCGTCGTCGCAGGTGGACTGGTCGGCCGGGGCGGTGTCGCTGGTGACCGCGGAGACGGCGTGGCCGGAGCGCACGACGCCGCGCCGGGCCGCCGTGTCCGCGTTCGGGGTGTCGGGCACCAACGCCCACGTCATCCTGGAAGCGGCGCCCGCGGTGTCCGAATTGTCCACTGTGGCTTCCGGGCCGGTGCCGCTGGTCGTGTCGGCTCGGTCGGCCCGTGCGTTGACCGAGCAGGCCGCGCGCCTGGCCGGGTTCCTCCAGGACGGCGCCGACCTCGCCGCGACGGCGGGCTCGCTGGTGGCCGGCCGGACGACGTGGGAGCACCGGCTCGTCGTCCCGGCGCTGGGCCGGGACGAGGCCGTGGCCGCACTGCGCGACGGCACCGGGGTCGTCCGCGGTGAGATCGATCCCGCCGCCGGCGGCGTCGGGATCCTGTTCACCGGGCAGGGCGCGCAGCGGCCGGGCATGGGCCGCGAGCTGTACGAGACGTTCCCGGCGTACGCGGCGGCGTTCGACGCGGTGTGCGCGCAGTTCGATCCGTTGCTGGGTATTTCCCTGCGGGAAATCGTGTTCGGTGAGGACATGGACGGCACGCTGTTCACCCAGGCCGGGTTGTTCGCCGTCGAGGTGGCGATGTTCCGGCTCGTCGAGTCGTGGGGTGTCCGGCCGAAGGTGCTCGCCGGGCACTCGCTGGGCGAGATCACCGCTGCTCACGTCGCCGGGGTGTTTTCCCTGGCAGACGCGGCGACGCTGGTCGCGGCGCGCGGCCGGTTGATGTCGGCGCTGCCGCCGGGTGGCGCGATGGTCGCGATCGAGGCCGCCGAGGCCGACGTCCTCGCCGTGCTGGGTGACGACGTGTCCATCGCCGCGGTGAACGGGCCGGAGTCCGTCGTGGTGTCCGGTGCCGCCGAGGCGGTGCACGCCGTCGCAGCGGAGTTCGCCGCACGCGGCCGCCGGACCAAGGCGCTGACCGTGAGCCACGCGTTCCACTCGCCGCTGATGGACCCGGTGCTCGACGACCTGCGCGCGGTCGCCGAGACGCTGACCTTCCGGGACGCCGCGATCCCGGTCGTCTCGACCGTCACCGGCACGGTGACCGACGACCTCGGCACACCCGGCTACTGGGCCGAGCAGGCCCGGCGCCCGGTGCGCTTCGCCGACGCCGTCACCGCGATGGGACCGCTGTCGGTGCTGCTCGAACTCGGGCCCGACACGGTGCTGAGCACGTTGGCCAACAGCCTCGACGGCGTCGCACCCGCGGTGGCGCTGACTCGCCGCGACCACGCGGAGGCCGACACCGCGCGCACCGCGCTGGCCGAGCTGTTCGTCCGCGGCATCGACGTCGACTGGAGCGCGCTCGTCCCGGCCCCGCCGCGTCCGGTGGCGCTGCCGACGACCGCGTTCCAGCACCGCCACTTCTGGCTCAAGCCCGCCGACACCACGGTCGTCGACGCGGCCGACGCTGAGTTCTGGCAGGCGGTGGACTCCGGGGACGTCTCGTCGCTGGCGGACACCGGCGACGCCGCGGCGTGGGCGGCCGCTCTGCCGCTGCTGGCGCGCTGGCGCCAAGCCCGCCGGGCCGAGTCCGAGCAGCGCGAGTGGACCTACCGGATCGGCTGGGACCGGGTGCTGCCCGGCCGGGCCGTCGTGGGTACCTGGCTGCTGCTGACCGACCCCGGCGCGGCCGAAGACGGCGTCACGGCGACGTTCGCGGCGGCCGGGATGACCACGAAGACCGTCGTCCTGTCGCCGCACCGCGACGAGCTGGCCGACCGGATCACCGCGGCCGGCGCGGTGGACGGCGTGCTGTGCCTGTCCGACCGGGTCGAGCAGGTGGTGGTGGCGATCCAGGCCCTGCGCGCCACCGGGGCCGGCGGCCGACTGTGGGCCCTGACCCGGGCCGCGGTCGCCACCGGGGACGCCGACGTCGTCGCCCCGCGCGCGTCGCTGATCTGGGGGCTCGGCCAGGTGGCCGGGCTGGAGCACCCGGACCTGTGGGGCGGGCTGGTCGACGTGCCGGCCGTCGCGGACTCCCGGCTGCTGGCCGACGTCGTCGCCGTGCTGACCGGCGGCAGCGGCGAGGACCAGGTCGCGGTCCGGACCGCGGGTGTGTTCGCCCGCCGCCTGCACCGCGCCCCGGACACCTCGGATTCCGACGCGGAGTGGACTCCCCGCGGGACCGTGCTCGTCACCGGCGGGACCGGGGCGCTCGGCGGGCACGTCGCCCGCTGGCTCGCCGGGAACGGCGCGGAGCACCTGGTGCTGCTGAGCCGGGCCGGCGACGCCGCACCCGGCGTACCGGCCCTGGTCGCGGATCTCACCGACGCCGGGGCCCGGGTCGACGTCGTGGCCTGCGACATCGCCGACCGCGACGCCGTCGCCGCCGTCCTGGCCGCCTACCCGCCGGACGCCGTCGTCCACGCGGCCGGCGTCAACAGCGAGGCCACGTTGATCGAGGACTACGAGGCCGCGGACGTCGCCAAGGTGCTCTCGGCCAAGGTCGACGGCGCCGCGATCCTCGACGAGCTGCTCGGCGACCGACCCCTGGACACGTTCCTGCTGTTCTCCTCGATCGCCGGGGTCTGGGGTTCGGCGGGGCAGGGCGCCTACGCCGCGGCCAACAGCTACCTCGACGGCTTGGCGCACGCTCGCCGCGCCCGCGGGCTCGCCGCGCACGCGGTCGCCTGGGGACCATGGTCGGGCGGCGGCATGGCCGGCCACGGCGACATCGAGCGGGAGCTGCGCCGCCGGGCCGTGCTGACCATGGCCCCCGGGCCCGCGCTCGCCGCGCTGGGCCGGGTGCTGCGGCAGGACCGGCCGGCGGTGGTCGTGGCGGCGATGGACTGGCCGCGGTTCGCGCCGATCTTCACCGCGGCCCGGCCGAGCCCGCTGCTCGGCGGCTTGCCCGAGGTCCGCGAAGCCCTGACCGTCGGCACCGAGCCCGGCGCGGGTGCGGACCTGCGGTCGCGGCTGGCCGAACTGCCCGCCGCCGACCGGCTCGAGGTGCTGATCGAGCTGGTCCGGGCGGAGGCGGGCGCGGTGCTGGGCAGCGTCGAGCCGATCGGCGTGCTCCGGGCGTTCAAGGACGTCGGGCTCGACTCGCTCACCGCGGTCGAGCTGCGCGACAAGCTCGCCGCGGCCACCGGGCTCACGCTGCCCGCGACGGTGGTCTTCAGCTACGCCGACGCCACGGCGCTGGCCGGGCACCTGCTGACCCGGCTCGCGCTGCCGGCCCCCGACGAACCGCCCGCACCCGAACCCGACGACGAGGCCCTGATCGCGGGCATGGACGTCGACGAACTCGTGCGCCTCGCACTGGACGGAACCGACTCATGACCACCGGAGGACCCGTGGGCACGCCCGATGCCAAGCTCGTCGAGGCGCTGCGGAAGGCGCTGCTCGACAACGCGCGGCTGACGAAGGCCAACGCCGCCCTGACCGCCGAGGCGGCCGACGACCCGATCGCGGTGGTCGGCATCGGCGTGCGGCTGCCGGGCGGGGTGACCGATCCCGCCGGGCTGTGGGCGTTCCTCCGGCGCGGCGGCGACGGGATCACGTCGTTCCCGGCCGACCGCGGCTGGGACCTCGACGGGATCTACGACCCGGACCCGGACGCGGCGGGCAAGTCCTACGTGCGCTCCGGCGGGTTCCTGGCCGACGCGCCCGCGTTCGACCCGGAGTTCTTCGGCATCTCCCCGCGCGAGGCCCTCGCCATGGACCCGCAGCAGCGCCTGCTGCTGGAGACGTCGTGGGAAGCGCTGGAGTACGCCGGCATCGCCCCGACGACGTTGCGCGGCGAGCGTGTGGGCGTGTTCACCGGGCTGTCCTACCAGGGTTACGGCGGCGGTGCGGCGCCCGTGGAGCTGGAGGGGCTGCTCGCCACCGGCTCCGCGGGCAGCGTCGCGGCGGGCCGCGTCTCGTACGTCTTAGGCCTGCGCGGTCCGGCCGTCACCGTCGACACGGCGTGTTCATCATCGTTGGTCGCGATGCACCTCGCGGGCCAGTCGCTGCGCGCGGGGGAGTGCCGGCTGGCGCTCGCCGGCGGCGCCACGGTGATGGCGACGCCCGGGGTGTTCCTGGAGTTCTCCCGCCAGCGCGGCCTGGCCGCCGACGGCCGCTGCAAGTCCTTCGCCGACGCCGCCGACGGCACCGGCTGGGCCGAGGGCGTCGGCGTGCTCGTGCTGGAGCGCTTGTCCGACGCGGTGCGCGAAGGGCGTGAGGTCCTGGCCGTGGTGCGGGCCACCGCGGTGAACCAGGACGGCGCGTCCAACGGCCTGACCGCCCCGAGCGGCCTCGCCCAGGAAGAGGTGATCCGCGAGGCCCTCGCGGCGGCCAAGCTGTCCACAGTGGACGTCGACGCGGTCGAGGCACACGGCACGGGCACAGCGCTGGGCGACCCGATCGAGGCCGACGCTTTGCTGGCCACCTACGGTCAGCACCGGGAAACCCCGCTGTGGCTGGGTTCCCTGAAGTCCAACATCGGCCACGCCCAGGCCGCGGCGGGCGTCGCGGGCGTGATCAAGATGATCCTGGCCCTTCGGCACGGCATCCTCCCGAAGACACTGCACGTCGACGCACCGTCGTCCCAAGTGGACTGGACGGCCGGCGCGGTGCGGCTGCTGACCGAGGAGACACCGTGGCCGGCGCTGGACCGCCCGCGCCGGGCGGCGGTGTCGTCGTTCGGGGTGTCGGGAACGAACGCACACGTCATCCTGGAGCAGGCGGCCCCTGTGCCACCTGCGCCCACGTCGTCTGCGCCGGCGATCGTGCCGCTGGTGCTCTCGGCGCGTTCACCGCAGGCGCTGGCCGCACAGGCGGACCGGCTCGCGACGGCGCTCGACTCGCAAGACGACCTCGCGGCCGTCGCCGGTTCCCTGGTGTCGTCGCGGGCGCTGTGGGAACACCGCGCAGTGGTGGTGGCCGCCGACCCCCTCGCTGCCCTGCGTGCTTTGGCGGCGGGTGAGTCTCACCCGGGTGTCGTGCTCGGCGAGGCTGACTCCGCCGGGGTCGGCGTCGTGTTCACCGGCCAGGGCGCGCATCGCGCCGGAATGGGCCGGGAGCTGTACGAGACGTTCCCGGCGTTCGCATCGGCGTTCGACGCCATCTGCGCCGACCTCGACCCGCACCTGGCCGTCCCGTTGCTCGCCGAGCCTGGCGCCGACGTGGATCCGCACGTCGGCGTCTCGTTGCGGGACGTGGTGTTCGCCGAGCCCGGCACCGACCTCGCCCGGCTGCTGGACGACACGGCGTACACGCAGGCCGCTCTGTTCGCCGTCGAGGTGGCGATGTACCGCTTCGCCGAGTCGTGGGGCGTGCGTCCGCGCGTGGTGTCCGGGCACTCGCTAGGCGAGCTGACCGCGGCGTACGTCGCCGGGGTGTGGTCGGCGGCCGACGCCGCCAAGCTGGTCGCCGCCCGCGGCCGGCTCATGTCGGCCCTGCCCGCGGGCGGCGCGATGATCGCCGTCGCCGCGGCGGAAGCCGAGGTCCGCGCCGTCCTGGCCGAGCACGGGGGACCGGTAGAGATCGCCGCCGTCAACGGCCCGACGGCCGTGGTGCTGTCCGGCCCGGCGGACGACGTGCGCGCCGCCGCGGAGGCCCTCTCGGCCCGCGGCCACCGGACCCGCGCGCTGACGGTGAGCCACGCCTTCCACTCGGCACTGATGGACCCGATGCTCGAGGAGTTCCGCGCAGTAGCGGAAACACTCACCTACCGAACCCCGGCCATCCCGGTCGTCTCCGCGGTGACCGGCGCCCTCTCCGCCGACCTCTGCTCGCCCGAGTACTGGACCAGCCAGGCGCGCGAAACCGTGCGCTTCGCCGACGCCCTCTCGGCTTTCGGCGACCTCCCGGTCTCGGTGCTGCTGGAACTCGGCCCGGACGGCGTCTTGACCGCGATGGCGAAGTCCGTCGAGGACGCCCCGCCCGCGGTCGCGCTGACCCGCCGGGACCGTCCCGAGCCCACTACCGCTCTGACCGCTCTGGCCGAGCTGTTCGTCCGCGGCGCCGCCGTCGAGTGGGGCGCGATAGTGCCCCGTCCGGCCCACCCGGTGCGCCTGCCCACGACGGCGTTCCGTCGCCGCCCCTTCTGGCTCACGGCCGAACCCACGGCCACACCGGACCAAGGCGAGGACGCCGCCTTCTGGCGCGCCGCCCGAACCGGCGACGCAGCCACGCTGGACCCCGTACTGGCCCCCGACGACCAGGCCGCGCTAGCAGCGGTCCCCCCGGTCCTGTCCCGCTGGCGAGCGGCCCGCCGCGACGACTCCGCGGTCCGAGACTGGACTTACGAGGTCACCTGGGACGAGATCACCGAGCCCACCACCCGTCCCGCGACCGGCCGCTTGCTGGTACTGGTCGACCCCGACGACGACGGCACACTGGCCGCAGCCTTCGCCGGGACGGCTGCCGGTGTTTCGGCGGACCGCACGCAGCTCGCCGGTGCCGAGCGCCTCGGTGGTGCCGCGGCTGATCTCTCGGCGGACCGCGCCACGCTAGCCTCGGAAATTCCCGAGCGGACTGCGGAAGCCAGCTCGGTAGCCGTGCCGGTGGGCGGTGCCGCGGCTGACCTGCCGCCGGATCGCGCGGCGAGAATTGCCGATGCCCGTCCGGTCGGCGGCATCGTCGTTGAACTCTCCCTGGATCGCGCCACGCTCGCCGCGCGGATTGCCGAAGCCGGGCCCGTCGATGGCGTCGTGTGTCTGCCCCGGCGGGCGGAGCAGCTGGTCGTCGCCGTGCAGGCCTTGGCGGATGCCGGGGGCGCCGCGCGGATGTGGTGCGTTACCCGCGGTGCCGTGCGTACCGGGCCCGCCGACACCGCGCCCGATCCGCGGGCGGCGCAGCTGTGGGGCCTCGGCCAGGCGGCGGCGCTGGAACACCCGGGCCGCTGGGGTGGTCTGCTCGACCTCCCGTCCGAAGTGGACGGTGACCTGCCCGCCCGCGCGGTCGCCCTGGTGACCGCGGACGGCGGCGAAGACCAGCTCGCCCTCCGCGCGAATGGCACCTTCGCCCGTCGTCTGGCCCGTGTTGAGGACACCAATACCGAAGGCTGGCGGCCGCGCGGCACCGTCCTGGTCACCGGTGGCTCCGGCGCGCTCGGCGGCCACGTCGCCCGCTGGCTCGCCCACGCCGGCGCCGAGCACCTCGTGCTGCTCAGCAGGGGCGGCACCGCGCCGGACCTGCCCGGCACCCGTGTCACGACCGTGGCCTGCGACGTCACCGATCGGGACGCCGTCGCCGCCGTGATCGCCCAGTACCCGCCCGACGCGGTCGTCCACGCCGCGGGGGCAGCCGCTGATGCGACCGCGCTGACCGACCACGACGTAGCAGGGTTCAGTAAGGCCGTAGCCGCCCGCGTCGAGGGTGCCGCGATCCTCGACGAACTCCTCGACGGCCACCCGCTTGACGCGTTCGTGCTGTTCTCCTCCGTCGTCGGCGTGTGGGGCTCGGCCGGGCAGTCCGCGCCCGCCGCCGCCAGTGCTTACCTCGACGCGTTGGCCGAGGCTCGTCGTGACCGTGGCAAGCCCGCGCTCGCCGTCGCCTGGGGGCCGTGGGCCGGGACCGGTGTTGTCGGCACCGCGGCCGACACCGAACGGCTGCGCCGGCGCGCGGTGCTGACCATGGAACCCGACCTGGCCCTGACCGCGCTGCACCGCGTGCTGCGCGGTGACCGGGCCGCCGTGGTCGTCGCGGCCATGGACTGGCCCCGCTTCGCTCCGATCTTCACCGCGGCCCGGCCGAGCCCGTTCCTGCGTGGGCTGCCCGACGCGCGGGACGCCATCGACGCCGCCGAAGCGGCCATCGTCGCTGATCGGTCGGTCACCAGCGGGCTGCGTGCCCGGCTCGAAGGCCTCGACGCCGCCGCTCGGCACGCTGAACTCACCACGCTGGTCCGTGCGGAGGCCGCGCTCGTCCTCGGTAGCGAGGACGCCATCGGCCGGACGCGTGCTTTCCGCGACGTCGGCTTCGACTCGCTCACCGCCGTCGAACTGCGCGACCGGCTGGTCACCGCCACCGGCGTCGCCCTGCCCGCGACCGTCGTGTTCGACCACCCGAACCCGGCCGCGCTGGCCGAGCACCTGCACGCCGAAATCCTCGGCGTGGACACCGTGGTCACCTCCCCGGTCGCCGCGGTGACGGTCACCGACGACCCGATCGTCATCGTCGGCGCCGGTCTGCGCCTGCCCGGCGGCGTGGACAGCCCCGAATCGCTGTGGGACCTCCTCGAGGCCGGCGGCGACGCCATTTCGGGGTTCCCGGCCGACCGCGGCTGGGACCTCGACGCGCTCTACAACCCCGACGCCGACGTCGAGGGCACGACCTACACCCGCTCCGGCGGCTTCCTGCACGACGCGGGCGACTTCGACCCCGGCTTCTTCGGGATCGCGCCGCGCGAAGCCCTCGCCATGGACCCGCAGCAGCGCCTGTTGCTGACGACGTCGTGGGAAGCGCTGGAGTACGCGGGCATCGACCCGGGATCGCTGCGCGGACAACCGGTCGGCGTCTTCAGCGGCCTGTACTTCCAGGGTTACGGCGTCGGCTCGTGCGAGCCGGGCCTCGAGGGCTTGCTGGGGACCGGGACGGCGTCGAGCGTCGCGGCCGGGCGCGTGTCGTACCTGCTGGGCCTCGAAGGGCCGTCGGTCACCCTGGACACGGCGTGCTCCTCGTCGCTGGTCGCGATCCACCTGGCCGCCCAGGCGCTGCGCTCGGGCGAGTGCTCGCTGGCGCTGGCCGGCGGCGTGACGGTGATGGCGACCCCGGGCGTGTTCGTCGGGTTCTCGCGCCAGCGCGGCCTGAGCGTCGACGGCCGCTGCAAGTCGTTCGCCGAGGCCGCCGACGGCACGGGCTGGGCCGAGGGCGCCGGCGTCGTCGTCCTGCAGCGGCTGTCCGACGCGCGCCGCGAAGGCCGCGAGATCCTCGCCGTGGTCAAGGGCGCCGCCGTCAACCAGGACGGCGCCTCCAACGGCCTGACCGCGCCCAGTGGCCGGGCCCAGCAGGGCGTCATCCGGCAGGCACTGGCCAACGCCGGGCTGTCCACATCGGACGTCGACGCCGTGGAAGCCCACGGCACGGGCACGGTCCTGGGCGACCCCATCGAAGCCCAGGCCCTGCTGGCCACCTACGGCCGGAACCGGGAAACCCCGCTCTGGCTGGGGTCGCTGAAGTCCAACGTCGGGCACACGCAGGCCGCGGCCGGGGTCGCCGGCGTGATCAAGATGATCATGGCACTGAAGCACGGCGTGCTGCCGAAGACCCTGCACGTCGACGCGCCGTCGTCCAAAGTGGACTGGACGACCGGCGACGTGCGGCTGCTGACCGAGCCGACGCCGTGGCCCGCGCTCGACCGGCCGCGTCGCGCGGCGGTGTCGGCGTTCGGAGTCTCGGGCACCAACGCTCACGTCGTCCTCGAAGCCGCTCCCGAATCCACTGTGGACGACGAGCCCAGCGTCGGACTGATGCCGTTGGTGGTGTCCGCTCGATCGGAAACCGGTCTGAACGACCAGGCCAAGCGGCTCGCGGACCATCTAACCGGACGCACAGATCTCGGCGCCATCGCCGGTTCGCTGATCGCCTCGCGCACGGTATGGGAACACCGCGCCGTCGTGCTCGCCACCGACGTCGAAGAGGCAGCCGGACGGCTCCGCACCCTCGACGGCACCGGCGTGGTCCGAGGCGTCGCCGACCCGGCCGCACCCGGTATCGCCGTGCTCTTCACCGGCCAGGGCGCCCAGCGGCCGGGGATGGGCCGGGAGCTGTACGCCGCGTTCCCCGCGTACGCCGAGGCGTTCGACGCGGTGTGTGCCGAGCTGGACCGGGGCCTGACCGGCCTGCCGCCGGTGCGGGACGTCGTGTTCGCCGAGCCGGGCAGCGACCTCGCGGCCCTGCTCGATGACACCGTGTTCGCCCAGGCCGGGCTGTTCGCGGTCGAGGTCGCGATGACGCGGCTCGTCGAAACCTGGGGGGTGCGGCCCGAGATCGTGGCCGGGCACTCGCTGGGTGAGCTGACCGCCGCGCACGTCGCCGGCGTGCTGTCCCTGCCCGACGCGGCGACGCTGGTCGCGGCCCGCGGCCGGCTGATGTCCGCGCTGCCCGCCGGCGGCGCGATGATCGCGATCGCCGCGCCCGAGCGCGACGTGGTCCCGCTGCTCGGCGACCGCGTCGCGCTGGCCGCCGTCAACGGCCCGGAGTCCGTGGTGATTTCGGGTGACTACGACGCCGTGCACGCCGTCGCCGAGCTGTTCGCCGCGCGCGGGGTCCGCACGAAGGCCCTGACGGTGAGCCACGCGTTCCACTCGCCGCTGATGGACCCGATGCTGGCGGACTTCCGCGAGGTCGCCGCGCGGCTGACCTACGCCGAGCCGGTCATCCCGGTCGCCTCCACCGTGACCGGCGACCGCGCCGGTGCACTGTCCACCCCGGACTACTGGGTCGAGCAGGTCCGCCGCCCGGTGCGGTTCGCCGACGCGGTCGCCGCCCTCGGCCCGCGGCCCGTGCTGCTGGAGCTGGGCCCCGATGGCGTCCTCAGCGGACTCGCTGCTGCCCTGCCGAGCGGGCCAGCCGCGGTCGCGCTGACCCGGCGGGACCGGCCTGAAGTGACGTCCGCGCTCACGGCGCTGGCCGAGGTGTTCGTCCGCGGCGGTGACGTCGACTGGGCCGCGCTCGCCTCGCGGCCGCGCCGGTTGCGACGGCTGCCGGCCACGGCGTTCCAGGAGCGGACGTACTGGCTGCCCGCCGGCACCGGCCTCGCCGACGTGTCGGCGGCCGGGCTCACCGCGGCCGGGCACCCGCTGCTAGGCGCCGTCGTCGAAGCCCCCGAGACCGGCGGCGTGGTGCTGACCGGCCGGATCTCGCGGTCGCTGCACCCGTGGCTGGCCAACCACGTCGTCGCCGATGTCACCGTTCTGCCGGCCGCCGCGCTGGTCGAACTGGCGATCCGTGCCGGTGATCACGTGGGCTGCCCGACCCTGCGTGAGTTCACTGTGGACACTCCGGTCGCGTTGCCGGAGAACGAGGTCCGGCGTGTCCAGATCGTCGTCGGCGCGGCCGCCGACGACGGAAAGCGCGAGGTCAGCGTCCACTCCCGGCCCGACACCGACGGCGCGTCCTGGACCAAGCACGCCACCGGCCGGCTCGGCACGGGCGTCGCCACACCCGCCGCCGCGACCGGCGAATGGCCGCCGTCCGGCGCGGAACCGGTCGACCTGACCGGGTGCTACGACTTCGGTGAGGCCCTGCGCGGCCTGTGGCGCCGCGGCTCGGAGCTGTACGCCGAACTCACCCTGCCCGAAACGCTGTCCACCGACGGCTTCGCGATCCACCCGGCCCTGCTTGCCGCCGCACTGCACCCGGTGCTCGTCACCGACCCCGGCACCGCCCCGCTGACCCCGGCCGCCTGGACCGACGTCGCGATCCACGCCACCGGCGCGCGCACGGTGCGGGCCCGGCTGACCCCGGCCGGCGACGGCGTCGCGCTGCACCTGACCGACCCCGACGGCTTGCCCGTGCTCACCGCCGCCACGGTCCGCCACCAGCGGACGGAAGCGGCCGCCACCCACCCCACCGACGTCCTCTTCGGCGTCGACTGGACACCCCTCGACGTGCCTGCGGCTGCATCGGACTCGATGTCGCAGGTCGTCACCGAACTCACCGAGACGACCACGGCCGCGGACTACGTCCTGCTGCCGGTGCCCGCGGGTACCGGCAGCACCGAACCCGAACGCGCCCGGTCCACTGTGGACATCGCGCTCAGAGCGATCCAGACGCTGCTCACCGAGCCGCGCTGGGCCGGGACCCGGCTCGTCCTGCTCACCCGCAACGCCGTCGCCACCCGGGACGGCGAGACCGTCGACCCGGTCGCCGCCGCGGTGTGGGGGCTGGCGCGCTCCGCCCAGTCGGAACACCCCGACCGTCTCCTGCTCGCCGACGCCGACGGGATCCCGGACACGGCGACCCTCGACGCCGCGGTCGCCGCCGGTGAGGGGCAGCTCGCCGTCCGGGACAGCGGCACGTGGGTGCCGCGGCTGGCCCGGGTCACCACCGGCCCACCCGCTGTCGCCCTGGATCCGGCCGGCACCGCGCTGATCACCGGTGGCACCGGCGCGCTCGGCGCCGTCGTCGCCCGGCATCTGATCACCGCCCACGGCTGCGGCATCGTCGTGCTCGCGTCCCGTCGTGGCCCGGACGCCGACGGCGCGCCGGAACTCGCCGCGGAGCTGCGAGACCTGGGCGCCCGCGTCGAGATCGTGGCCTGCGACGTCGCCGACCGCGACCAGGTCCGGGCGCTGCTGGCCGGGCTGCCCGCGCCGCTGACCGCCGTCGTGCACACCGCCGGGGTGCTGGAGGACAGCGTCGTCACCTCGCTCGACGCCGCCGCGGTCGACCGCGTGTTCCGGCCCAAGGTCGACGCCGCCACCCACCTCGACGAGCTGACCCGGGACCTCGGCCTGGCCGCGTTCGTGCTGTTCTCCTCCGCCGCGGGTGTGCTCGGTGGTCCCGGTCAGGGCAACTACGCCGCCGCGAACACCTACCTCGACGCGCTCGCCACCCGCCGCCGCGCCGCCGGGCACGCCGCCGTGTCGCTCGCCTGGGGCATGTGGGCCCGCGTCGGTATGGGCGGGCGGCTCGACACCGCCGACACCGCGCGGATGGCCCGTTCGGGCATCGGCGCGGTGGACGTCGAGCACGGCATGCGGCTGCTCGACAGCGCGCTCGGCGCGGACCGCGCGGCCCTGGTCCCGGTGGTCCTCGAGCCGGCGATCCTGCGCGACTACGCCCGGCTCGGTGTGCTGCCCGCGATCTTCCGCGGCCTGGTCGGCGGCGTCCGCCGGGCCGCGCGCGACGGCGACCCGACCGGCGGCCTGCCGGACCGGCTCGCCGGGCTCGACCCCGCCGAACAGCTCGCGGTGCTGACCGACCTGGTCCGCGCCGAGGCCGCCGTTGTGCTCGGCGACGCCGAGGGTGTCGGCGCGTCGCGGGCCTTCCGCGACGCCGGGTTCGACTCGCTGACCGCGGTGGAGCTGCGTAACCGGCTCACCGTGAAGACCGGCGTCAACCTGCCGTCCACGGCCGTTTTCGACTACCCCAACCCGGAAGCGCTGGCCGGGCACCTGCACGCCGAACTGGTCGGGTCCGCCGCGCCCGCCGTGGTGGCGTCGGCCGCGACCGCTGCCGACGACGATCCGATCGTCATCGTCGGGACCGCGCTGCGCCTGCCCGGCGGCATCGACAGCCCCGAAGGCCTGTGGGAGCTGCTGCTCGACGGCGGCGACGCGATCGCGCCGTTCCCCGCCGACCGCGGCTGGGATCTCGGCGACCTCTACGACGCCGATCCGGACGCCTCCGGCAAGACCTACGTCCGCCACGGCGGCTTCCTGACCGGCGCCGGGCTGTTCGACCCGGAGTTCTTCGGGATCTCGCCGCGCGAGGCCCTCGCCATGGACCCGCAGCAACGGCTGCTGCTGACGACGTCCTGGGAAGCGCTGGAACGCGCCGGCGTCTCACCGGTTTCGTTGCGCGGCAAGAACGTCGGCGTCTTCCACGGCGCCGCCTACCAGGGTTACGGGCTGGGCGCGCGGACCACCGGGCTGGACGGCCTGCTGGGCACCGGCTCGACGACCAGCGTCGTCGCCGGGCGGGTGTCGTACGTGCTCGGCGTGCAGGGTCCGTCGGTCACGGTGGACACGGCGTGTTCGTCGTCGCTGGTGGCGATGCACTTCGCGGCGCAGGCGCTGCGTTCGGGTGAGTGCTCGATGGCCCTGGCCGGCGGTGTGACCGTGATGGCGACCCCGGCGACGTTCGTCGAGTTCTCGCGCCAGCGTGGTCTCGCCCCGGACGGGCGTTGCAAGCCGTTCGCCGAGGCCGCGGACGGCACCGCGTGGGGTGAGGGCGCCGGGGTCGTCGTGCTCCAGCGCCTGTCCGACGCGCTGCGCGAAGGCCGTCGCGTGCTGGCGGTGGTGAAGGGCACCGCGGTCAACTCCGACGGTGCGTCCAACGGCCTGACCGCCCCGAACGGTCCCGCGCAGCAGGCCGTGATCCGCCAGGCGCTGGCCAACGCCGGACTGTCCACATCGGACGTCGACGTCGTGGAAGCCCACGGCACCGGGACGACGCTGGGCGACCCGATCGAGGCCCAGGCGCTGCTGGCGACCTACGGGCAGGACCGGTCCGACGACCAGCCGCTGCTGCTCGGCGCGCTGAAGTCGAACCTCGGTCACATCCAGGCCGCGTCCGGGGTCGCGGGCGTGGTCAAGATGATCTTGGCTCTCGAGCACGGCGTGCTGCCGAAGACCCTGCACCTGGACGAGCCGTCGTCCCATGTGGACTGGACGGCGGGTTCGGTCCGGCTGCTCGGCGAGCAGACCCCGTGGCCGGAGACCGGCCACCCGCGCCGGGCCGCCGTGTCGTCGTTCGGCGTCTCCGGGACCAACGCCCACGTCATCCTCGAACAGCCGCCGCACGCCGAGGTCGCCGACCGGCCCGCCGAGCCCGCCGGCCCGGTGCCGCTGGTCGTTTCGGCCCGTTCCGAAGCCGGTCTTGCCGCACAGGCCGAACGGCTGGCGGCCCACCTGGCCGCGACGCCGGACGTCCGCCTCACCGACGTCGCCGGTTCACTCGTGTCCGCCCGGGCCGCGTGGGAACACCGCGCCGTGGTGCTCGCCGACGAGCCCGGCCAGGCCGTGACCGCCTTGCGCGAAGGCGGCGCCATCCGGGGCGAAGCGGACCCCGCCGGTGCCGGGGTCGCGGTCCTGTTCACCGGCCAGGGCGCGCAACGCGCCGGGATGGGCCGGGAACTCCACGCGGCCTTCCCGGTGTTCGCCACTGCCTTCGACGCGGCCTGCGCCGAGCTGGACCGGCACCTGCCGGAACACCCGCCGGTCCGCGACGTCGTCTTCGCGGAACCGGGCACCGACCTCGCCGCGCTGCTGGACGACACCGTGTTCACCCAGGCCGGGCTGTTCGCGGTCGAGACGGCGATGTTCGCGCTGGTCCGCTCGTGGGGCGTCCGGCCGCGCGCGGTCGCGGGCCACTCGCTGGGCGAGATCACCGCGGCCCACGTCGCCGGGGTGCTGTCCCTGGCGGACGCCGCGAAACTGGTGGCCGCCCGCGGCCGGCTGATGTCGGCACTGCCTGCCGGCGGCGCGATGGTCGCGATCGCCGCGTCCGAAGAGGACGTCGTCGCCGCGCTCGACGGCCGCGTGTCGCTGGCCGCCGTCAACGGGCCGGAATCCGTGGTGATCTCCGGTGAGCACGACGCCGTGCACGCGGTCGCCGAGGCGTTCGCGGCCCGCGGCTGCCGCACGAAGACGTTGACCGTCAGCCACGCGTTCCACTCGCCGCTGATGGACCCGATGCTGGCCGAGTTCGCGGCCGTGGCCGAGACGCTGGAGTACCGGCCGCCGACGATCCCGGTGGTCTCGATGGTGTCCGTCACCGCCGACTGCGCCACGCCCGAACACTGGGTCGAGCAGGTCCGCCGCCCGGTGCGGTTCGCCGACGCCGTCGACGCGCTGGCCGGCCGGTCGCTGCTGGTCGAGCTGGGCCCGGACGGCGTCCTGAGCGGGCTCGCCGGTGCGCTGCCCGGCGCCCCTTCCGCGGTCGCGCTGACCCGGCGCGACCGGCCCGAGGTGGCGGCGGCGATCCGCGCGCTGGCCGAGGTGTTCGTCCGCGGCGAGGACGTCGACTGGACCGCGCTGCTGCCGGCGTCGCGGGCCCTGGTCCCGGTGCCGACGACGGCGTTCCAGGACCGGCGGTTCTGGCTGGAGCCCCAGGAGTCCGGCAGTGCCGCGGCGCTGGGCCTGACGTCGGCCGCGCACCCGCTCGTGGGCGCGGTGCTGGACACACCCGGCTCCGACGGCGTCGCGCTGGCGGGCCGGTTGTCGCGGGCCCTGCAGCCGTGGCTGGCCGACCACGCCATCGGCGGGGTCGTGCTCGTGCCCGGCACCGCGCTGGTCGAACTCGCCGTCCGCGCGGGCGACGACGTCGGCTGCCCGGTGCTCGACGAACTCGTCATCGAGGCGCCGCTGCTGCTGCCCGCGGACGCCGTGCTGCGCCTGCAGGTCGTCGTCGGCGAGCTGGACGCGACCGGCCGCCGCGCGGTTTCGGTGTACACCCGCCCGGAGACCGGCGACGCGAGCTGGACGCGGCACGCGGCCGGGTTCCTCGGCACCGCCGTGCCGGCCGCCGCCGCGGCACCCGCGGTCTGGCCGCCGGACGGCGCGCTCCCACTGGACCTCGACGGCTTCTACACCGCGCTCGCCGACCACGGTTACGGCTACGGGCCGGCTTTCCAGGGCCTGACCGCCGTCTGGTCGCACGGGCCGGACCTGTTCGGCGAGGTCGTCCTGCCGGAAGCCGCGGCCGACGACGGGTTCGCGATCCACCCGGCCCTGTTCGACGCGGCGCTGCACACCGCGCTCGTCACCGCGGGCTCGGGCGAGCGCGACGGGATCGAGCTGCCCTTCGCGTGGAACCGCGTCGCCGTCCACGCCACCGGCGCGACCACGGTCCGCGTCCGCGTCACCCCCGCCGCGGACGGCGGGATGGCGGTGGAGCTGAGCGACCCGGCGGGCTCGCCGGTGCTGTCGGTGGGCTCGCTGGTCAGCCGGCCGGTCACCGCCGCGAAGCTCGACGCCGGACCCGGGATCGGCGCCCTCTACCGGGTTTCCTGGACCGAGCTGCCCGCGGCGGGCGAGCAGAACGCCGTCCCCACGAAGACGATCACCGGCCCCGCCGACCTGGCGGGCGAGGGTGAAGCGGATCTGCTCCTGCTGCCGGTGACCACCACGCAGCTCCCCGACGACGCCCGGGCCGCGGTGACCACCGTGCTCGAGACCGTCCAGGCGTTCCTCGCCGACGACAAGTGGCGAGGCGCCCGGCTGATCGTCGTCACCGACGGCGCCGTCGACCCGCTCGGTACGCACCCGGCCGATCCGGCGGCCGCGGCGGTCTGGGGCCTGATCCGCTCGGCCCAGCTGGAGAACCCGGGCCGGCTGGTGCTGGCCGACACCGAGGACACCGTCGGCGGCGCGCTCGCTGCGGCGATCGACGCGGGGGAGAGCCAGTTCGCCGTCCGTGACGGCCGGATCCTGGTGCCCCGCCTGGAAAAGACGCTCCCGGACACCGACCGGCTCGCCGGGTTCGACCCGGCCGGGACGGTGCTCGTCACCGGCGGTTCCGGCACCCTCGGCGGCCTGGTGGCCCGGCACCTAGTGACGGTCCACGGCGTCCGGAGCCTGCTGTTGGCCTCGCGGCGCGGCGCGGCCGCGCCCGGTGCGGCGGAGCTGGCCGCCGAGCTGCGTGACCTCGGCGCCGAGGTGCGGCTGGTGGCGTGTGACGTCGCCGACCGCGAGCAGGTCCGCGCGCTGCTCGCCGACGCCCCGGCGGCCGCGCCGCTGACGGCGGTGGTGCACACCGCCGGCGTGCTCGACGACGGCACCTTCGACGCCCTCGACGCCGCCCGCGTCGACGCCGTGTTCCGCCCGAAGGCCGACGCGGCGGTATACCTCGACGAGCTGACCCGCGACCTCGGCCTGAGCGCGTTCGTCCTGTACTCCTCGGTCGCCGGGGTGCTCGGCAGCGCCGGGCAGGCCAACTACGCCGCGGCCAACGCCTTCCTCGACGCGCTGGCCGCCCGCCGCCGCGCCGCCGGGCACCCGGCCGTGTCCCTCGCCTGGGGCATGTGGGCCGAGGCGAGCACCATGACCGCGGGCCTCGGCGAGGCCGACGACGCCCGCGTCGACCGCTCCGGCATGACCCGGCTCGACGCCGCCCGTGGCCTGCGCCTGCTCGACGCGGCGCTGACCGCCGACGACGCCGTGCTCGTGCCGGTCGCGCTGGACCTGCCGGTGCTGCGCGGGCACGCCCGTTCGGGCGTCCTGCCGTCGATCCTCTGGGGCGTGGCCGGCCGCGGCCGCCGGACCGCCCAGGCGGCGTCGGCGTCGACCGGCCTGCTCGCCGAGCTCGCCGGCCTCGATGCCGCCGGGCAGCTGGCCGCGCTGACCGAGCTGGTGCGCACCGAAGCCGCCGTCGTCCTCGGCAGCGGCGCGGGGATCGGTGTGGCGAAGGCGTTCCGCGACGCCGGATTCGACTCGCTGACCGCGGTCGAGCTGCGCAACCGGCTGACCGCCGCCACCGGCGTGACGTTGCCCGCGACCGTCGTGTTCGACTACCCGAGCCCGGCCGTCCTGGCCGAGCACCTGCACGGTGAGCTGGCCGGCGACGCGGCTCCCGAAGCCCCCAGCACCACGGTCGCGGTGCGCACGGCGGCGGCCGACGACCCGATCGCCATCGTCGGGATCGGCGTCAAGCTGCCCGGCGGGGTGGCCACGCCCGAAGACCTGTGGGACCTGCTGCGTCGCGGCGGGGACGGGATCACCGAGTTCCCGTCCGGGCGCGGCTGGGACGCGGAGAGCCTGTACGACCCCGATCCGGATGCCGCGGGCAAGACCTACACCCGCCACGGCGGCTTCCTGCACGACGCCGGGCAGTTCGACCCCGCCTTCTTCGGCATCTCGCCGCGGGAAGCCCTGGCGATGGACCCGCAGCAGCGGCTGCTGCTGGAGACGTCGTGGGAGGCCGTGGAGCGCGCCGGGATCGACCCGACGTCGCTGCGCGGGCAGCGGGTCGGCGTGTTCACCGGCCTGATGTACTACGACTACGGCATGGGCGCCCAGGCCGATGGCCTGGAAGGCCTGCTGGGCACCGGCGGTTCGGGCGGCGCGGCCGCCGGGCGCGTCTCCTACGTGCTCGGGGTGCAGGGCCCGTCGGTCACGGTGGACACGGCGTGCTCGTCGTCGCTGGTGGCGATCCACCTCGCCGCGCAGGCGCTGCGCTCGGGTGAGTGCACGATGGCGCTGGCCGGCGGCGCGACGGTGATGGCCACCCCGGGCCCGTTCATCGGGTTCTCCCGCCAGCGCGGGCTGGCCGCCGACGGCCGGTGCAAGTCGTTCGCCGAGGCCGCCGACGGCACCGCGTGGGGCGAGGGCGTCGGGGTGCTGGTGCTGCAGCGGCTGTCCGACGCGCGCCGCGAAGGCCGTGAGGTGCTGGCCGTGGTCCGGGGGAGCGCGGTCAACTCCGACGGCGCGTCCAACGGCCTCACCGCGCCGAACGGGCCCGCGCAGCAGGCGGTCATCCGCCAGGCGCTGGCCGACGCCGGGCTGGCCGCAGCGGACGTCGACGCCGTCGAGGCGCACGGCACCGGCACCACGCTCGGTGACCCGATCGAGGCGCAGGCCGTGCTCGCGACCTACGGCCAGGACCGGGAAACGCCGTTGTGGCTGGGCTCCCTGAAGTCCAACGTGGGGCACACCCAGGGCGCCGCCGGTGTGGCCGGGGTGATCAAGATGGTCCTGTCCATGCGGCACGGGCTGCTGCCGAAGACGCTGCACGTCGACACGCCGTCGTCCAAAGTGGACTGGACGGCCGGTGCGGTGCGGCTGCTCACCGAAGAGACGGCGTGGCCCGAGCTGGGCCGGCCGCGTCGCTCGGCGGTGTCGTCGTTCGGGGTCAGCGGCACCAACGCGCACGTGATCGTCGAACAGGCGCCTGCTGCGGTCGTCGAGGCGGCGCCGGATGCGCCGGCGATCGTCCCGGTCGTGGTGTCGGCGCGCTCCCGGCGTGGCCTGACGGCGCAGGCGGCCCGGGTCGCCGCGCACCTGGAGGCGGGGCACGACCTCGCGGCTGTGGCCGGTTCGCTGCTGTCGTCGCGGGCCGTGTGGGAACACCGGGCCGTGGTGCTCGCGGGTGACCGCGACGCCGCGGTGGCCGGGCTGACCGCCGTCGACGGCCCCGGCGTCGTCCGCGGCGAGGTCGATCCCGAGACCTCGGGTGTCGGGATCGTGTTCACCGGTCAGGGCGCGCAGCGGCCCGGGATGGGCCGGGAGTTGTACGACGCCTACCCGGTGTACGCGGAGGCGTTCGACGAGGTCTGTGCCGCGCTGGACGCGCACCTCGACGGCCGGCCTGCCGTGCGGGACGTGGTGTTCGCCGAGCCGGGCACCGATCTGGCCGCGCTGCTGGACGACACGGCGTTCACCCAGGCCGGGCTGTTCGCCGTCGAGGTGGCGATGTTCCGGCTCGTGCGCTCGTGGGGCGTCCGGCCGAAGCTGCTCGCCGGGCACTCGCTGGGTGAGCTGACCGCGGCCCACGTCGCCGGGGTGCTTTCGCTGGCGGACGCGGCGAAACTGGTCGCCGCTCGCGGCCGGCTGATGTCGGCGCTGCCCGCCGGGGGCGCGATGGTCGCCGTCGCGGCCACCGAAGGCGACGCGCTCAAGGCCATCGAGGCGGTCGACGGGCACGTCTCGATCGCCGCGGTCAACGGGCCCGAGTCGGTCGTGCTCTCCGGTGAGCACGAGCCGGTGCACGCCGTCGCCGGCCGGCTCGCCGCCGAGGGCTGCAAGACGTCGGCGCTCACGGTGAGCCACGCGTTCCATTCCGCGCTGATGGACCCGATGCTCGACGAGTTCCGGGCCGTCGCCGAAACCCTGAGCTACCAGCCGCCGGCCATCCCGGTCGTCTCCGCGGTGACCGGCACCTTCGCCGACGACCTGGGCTCCCCGGACCACTGGACGGCCCAGGCGCGCCGGACGACGCGGTTCGCCGACGTCGTCACCACCATCGCCGGGCGCTCGCCCGCGCTGGTGCTCGAACTCGGCCCGGACGCGGTGCTGTCGGCCCTGGTCGCGGCGGCCGGCACCCCGGCGGTCGCGCTGACCCGGCGCGACCGGCCCGAGGTGGCCACCGCGGTGACCGCGCTCGCCGAGCTGTTCGTGCGCGACGCCGGCGTCGACGCGTCCGCGCTGCTCGCGGGGCCGCGGCGCGTGGTTCCGGTGCCCACCACGGCGTTCCAGCACACCGAGTACTGGGTGCGCCCGGCCACCGGCGGCAACGCCGCCGGTCTCGGCCAGGCGGCGCTGGACCACCCGCTCGCCGGCGCGGCGGTGGAGATCCCGGGCGGCGGCTTCGCGCTGACCGGCCGCGTCTCACGTGAACTGCAGCCGTGGCTGGCCGACCACGTCGTCGGCGGCGTGCTGCTGGTGCCGGGGGCCGCGCTGGTCGAGCTGGCACTGCGGGCCGGCGCGTACGGCGACTGCCCGATGCTCGACGAGCTGGTGATCGAGGCGCCGATGCTCGTCCCGGAGACCGGCGCCCTGGACCTGCGGGTCGTCGTCGCCGAGGTCGACGACCTCGGCCGCCGCGCGGTCGCGGTGCACTCGCGGCCCGACGACGTGTCCGCTGTGGACGTCGAATGGACCCGGCACGCCACCGGCTACCTGACGCCGACCGTGACCGCCGCCCTGCCCGACACCACGCCGTGGCCGCCCGCGGACGCGGAACCCGTTGCCCTGGAAGACTTCTACGACCTGCTCGCCGAACAGGGCTACGACTACGGTCCGGTCTTCCAGGGGCTGACCGCCGCCTGGCGCCGCGGCCCGGAGACCTTCGGGGAACTGACCCTGCCCGAGACGGCTGAGGCGCGCGGGTTCACCCTGCACCCCGCGTTGCTCGACGCCGCCCTGCACGCCGGTTTCCTCGCCGGGGACGAGAGCGGCGGCGCCCTCGGCGTCCCGTTCGCCTGGAACCGGATCGCGCTGCACGCGCCGGGCGCGGACCGCCTGCGCGTGCGCGTCGCCCCGGCCGCCTCCGGGATTTCGGTGGACCTGACCGACGAAACCGGGGCGCCGGTCCTGTCGGTGGCGTCCGTGGTGAGCCGCCCGCTGCAGGTCGTCCCGCCGCGGCGTGACGACCTGCTGTTCGGCCTCGACTGGGTCCCCTGGGCCGAACCGGCCGTCGCCGAACCCGGCGTCGTGCGCGGCATCGCCGGCCCGGACGACCTGACCGGCGCCGACTGGTACGTCCTGCCCGTGGCCGGCGGAACGTCGCTGCATGAGGCGACCGCCGACGTGCTGGCCGTGCTGCGCGCGTTCCTGGCCGACCCGGACCTGCGGGACGCGCGGCTCGCCGTCGTCACCCACGGCGCCGTCGACGCGGCCGGGACCGTCGCCGACCCGGTGCTCGCCGCCGTGTGGGGGCTGGTGCGCGCGGCCCAGGCCGAAGAACCCGGCCGCGTACTGCTGGCCGACCTCGACACCGGGGACGCGCCGATGGACGTCCTCGCGGGCGCCGCGTCGGCGCAGGAGTGGCAGATCGCCGTGCGCGCGGACGCCGTGTGGGTCCCGCGCCTGAACCGCGTCGCCGCCGAGCGGACGGACGTCGCCACCCTCGATCCGGCGGGCACGGTCGTGATCACCGGCGGCACCGGCGCGCTGGGCGCGGTCGTGGCCCGGCACGTCGTGGCCGCACACGGGATCCGCAGCCTGGTGCTCGCCTCCCGGCGCGGGCTCGCCGCCGACGGCGCGGCCGAACTGGCCGCGTCGCTGCGGGAACTGGGTGCGCGGGTCGACGTCGTGACCTGCGACGTCGCCGACCGCGACCAGGTCCGCGGGCTGCTGGCCGCCGTCCCGGCCGACGCGCCGCTGACGGCCGTCGTGCACACCGCCGGCGTGCTGGACGACGGCATGATCGGCACCCTCGACCCCGACCGGCTGGCCACGGTGTTCGGCCCGAAGGCCGACGCGGCGAGCCACCTCGACGAGCTGACCCGCGACCTGGACCTGGCGGCGTTCGTCCTGTTCTCCTCCGTCGCCGGCACGCTCGGCAGCGCCGGGCAGGGCAACTACTCGGCGGCCAACGCGTTCCTCGACGCCCTCGCCGCCCGCCGCCGCGCGGCCGGGCACCCGGCGATCTCGCTGGCCTGGGGCCTCTGGGCCGCCGAGGGCAGCGGCATGACCGGCGGGCTCGGCGCGGCGGACACCGCGCGGATGGCGCGGTCGGGCATCAAGGCGATCGACGCCGAGCAGGGCATGCGCGCCCTCGACACCGCACTGTCCGCCGACCGCGCCGTGCTGGTACCGCTCGCGCTGGACCTGCCGGTCCTGCGTGGCCACGCGCGCGCCGGCGTGCTGCCGGCGACCCTGCGCGAGATCGTCGGCAAGGTCCGCCGCCCGGCGGACCGGACCGCGGCGGCCGGCGGCGTGCTGTCCCGGCTGTCCGGTCTGGACGCCGACGCGCAGCGGACGCTGCTCACCGACCTGGTGCGGGCCGAAGCCGCCGTCGTGCTCGGCGGCAACGACCCGATGGCGGTCTCGACGGCGTTCCGCGACGCCGGGTTCGACTCGATGACCGCGGTGGAACTGCGCAACCGGCTGAGCACGGCCACCGGCGTCACGCTGCCCGCGACGGTCGTGTTCGACTTCCCGAACCCCGCCGCGCTCGCCGGGCACCTGCTCGGCGAACTGGTCGGCGAGGACGACGTCCGCGTGGTGACGGCCGCGGCCGGCGCACTCGCCGACGACCCGATCGTCATCGTCGGCATGGGCGTGCGGCTGCCCGGCGGCGTGGCGACCCCGGACGGCCTGTGGGACCTGGTCCACGAGGGCCGCGACGCCGTGTCGGCGTTCCCCGAGGACCGCGGCTGGGACCTAGGGGCGCTGCTCGGCGGCGACCCGGACGCGACGGGCCGCTCGGTCACCCGCTCCGGCGGTTTCCTGCACGACGCGGGCCTGTTCGACCCCGGCTTCTTCGGCATCTCGCCGCGTGAGGCCCTGGCCATGGACCCGCAGCAGCGGCTGCTGCTGGAGACGTCGTGGGAGGCTCTCGAACGCGCCGGGGTCGACCCGACGTCGCTGCGCGGGCAGGACGTCGGCGTCTTCACCGGCCTGATGTACCAGGGCTACGGCGCGGGCGTCCGGTCCGCGGAACTCGAAGGCCTGCTGGGCACCGGTTCGGCGAGCAGCGTCGCCGCGGGCCGGGTGTCGTACGTGCTCGGTGTGCAGGGCCCGGCGGTCACGGTGGACACGGCGTGTTCGTCGTCGCTGGTGGCGATCCACCTGGCGGCCCAGTCGCTGCGCTCCGGCGAGTGCTCGGTCGCCTTGGCCGGTGGCGCGACGGTGATGGCGTCGCCGTCGACGTTCGTCGAGTTCTCCCGCCAGGGCGCGCTGTCGGCCGACGGCCGGTGCAAGTCGTTCTCGGACGACGCCGACGGCACCGGCTGGGCCGAGGGCGTCGGCGTCGTGGTGCTGCAGCGGCTGTCCGACGCGCGCCGCGAAGGACGTCCGGTCCTGGCCGTGGTCAAGGGCACGGCCGTGAATCAGGACGGCGCGTCGAACGGCTTGACGGCGCCGAACGGCCCGGCTCAGCAGGCGGTGATCCGCCAGGCGCTGGCCAACGCGGGCCTTCGTCCGTCCGAAGTGGACGCTGTCGAGGCCCACGGCACCGGCACCATGCTCGGTGACCCGATCGAAGCGCAGGCCGTCATCGCGACCTACGGCCAGGAGCGCGCCGAGCCGCTCTGGCTCGGCTCGCTCAAGTCCAACATCGGCCACTCCCAGGCCGCCGCGGGCGTCGCCGGCGTGATCAAGATGATCCTCGCCATGCGGCACGGCGTGCTGCCGCGCACGCTGCACGCCACGACGCCGTCGTCCAAAGTGGACTGGGAGTCGGGTGCCGTGCGGCTGCTGACCGACGAGGTCGCCTGGCCCGAGCCCGGCCGTCCGCGCCGCGCAGGCGTGTCATCGTTCGGCGTCTCCGGCACCAACGCGCACGTCATCCTCGAACAGGGCCCGCCGCCCGCCCCGGCCGACGCCGGCGACGGCACAGCGGTGCCCGTGGTGCTGTCGGCGCGGTCGGCCCGCGGCCTGGCCGCGCAAGCCGAGCGCCTGGCCGACTTCCTGACCGCCGACGGAGACGCGTCGCTGCCCGAGGTGGCCCGCACGCTGCTGACCGGCCGGGCCGCGTGGGACCACCGCGCGGTCGTCGTGGCCGGCGACGTCGAGACGGCGATCGACGGCCTGCGCGGCGTCGCCGGCGGCCGGTCGGTGACCGGGGTGCGCACCGGGGCCGTCGTCCCGGCCACCGCGGGCGGGACCGTGCTGGTCTTCCCCGGCCAGGGCACGCAGTGGGCCGGCATGGGCCGCGACCTGCTCGGCACCGAGCCCGCGTTCGCCGCCCGGATGGCCGAGTGCGAACGCGCCCTCGCACCGCACTTCGACTGGACGCTCTCCGACGTCATCGCCGGGGCACCCGGTGCGCCGGGCCTGGACCGCGTGGACGTCGTCCAGCCGGTGTCGTGGGCGGTGCTGGTCTCGCTGGCCGCGCTGTGGCAGTCCGCCGGCGTGCGACCTGACGCCGTGGTCGGCCACTCGCAGGGCGAACTGGCCGCGGCGTGCGTCGCCGGGGCGCTGTCCCTCGAGGACGCCGCGAAGGTGATTGCCGTACGCAGCAAGCTGATCCGCGACGAGCTGTCCGGGCACGGCACCATGCTGTCGGTGCTGGCCGGGGCCGACGTGGTCGAGCCGCTGCTCGGAGACCTGGCCGACCGGGTGTCGATCGCCGCGGTGAACGCGCCCGACTCGGTCACGCTCTCTGGCGACTCGGAGGCGATCGACACCGTCGAGCGCCGGTTGGCCAAGGCGGGGATCATGCGCTGGCGGCCGGAAGGCGTCGACTTCGCCGCCCACACCGCCCAGGTCGAGCCGCTGCGCGAGCGCGTCCTCACGCAGCTGGCGGACCTCGCGCCGCGCACCGCCGAGATCCCGCTGCTGTCCACCACGACCGGCGACTGGGCCGACGGCGAGGAGCTGGACGCCCGGTACTGGTACGAGAACATGCGTCACCCGGTGCGGTTCGCCGACGCCACCCGAACGCTGGCCGAACGCGGGTTCCGGGTGTTCGTCGAGGTCGGGCCGCATCCGGTCCTGACCACGGCGCTGGGGGAGACCCTGGACGACGCGGGAGTGCGCGACGCCGTTGTGTGTGGCACCCTGCAGCGCGGCCAGGGCGACCGGGGCCGGTTCTTGGAGTCCCTCGCGGAGCTGTTCGTCCGCGGTGTCGCCGTCCGGTGGCCCGCGAGCCCGGCGACCGGGTCGGTCGCGGCCGTGCCGACGTCGGCGTTCCAGCACGAGCACTTCTGGCTGGTGCCGCAGGCCGCCACCGATGCGGCCGGCCTGGGTCAGACGGCGCTCGCGCACCCGGTGCTCGGTGCCGCGGTCGAGGACCCGGACACCGGCGGTGTCGTCCTGACCGGGCGGCTCGCACTGGCCACGCACCCGTGGCTGGCCGACCACGCCGCCCACGGCGTCGTCCTGGTCCCGGGCGCGGCGCTGGTCGAACTGGCCGTTCAAGCCGGCGACCGGGTCGGCGCGTCGGTGCTGGAAGAGCTGGTGATCGAGGCGCCGATGCTGGTGCCCGAGACCACCGCTCTGCGTGTCCACGTCGTCGTCGGCGCGGCCGCGGAACCGGACGGCCGCCGGGCCGTCGTGATCCACTCGCGGCACGAGACCGACGGCGCGGACTGGACCCGGCACGCCTCCGGGACGCTCGCCGAGACCACGGTGCCCGCCGGTGCGGGGCTGCGTGAGTGGCCGCCCACCGGCGGGCAAGCGATCGAGGTGGGCGAGCTGTACGACACCCTCGGCGCCCGCGGGTACGACTACGGCCCCGCCTTCCGCGGCCTGACCGCCGCCTGGACGCGCGGCGACGAAATCTTCGCCGAAGTGACGCTGCCGCCGCAGGCCGGTGGCAGCGGGTTCGTCTTCCACCCGGCCCTGCTCGACGCCGCCCTGCACGCGCCCATGCTGGCGCCGGGGGACAGCGGCGAAGTCTCGCTGCCGTTCGCGTGGACCGGTGTCGCGGTGCACGCCACGGCCACCGGCGCCGTCCGCGTCCGGCTCACCCCGGCCGACGGCGGCGTCGCGATCGACCTCGCCGACACCGCGGGCGAACCGGTCCTCTCGGTCGGCTCCCTGGTGACCCGGCCCGTCTCGCCCGACCAGCTCACGACCGGCCCGGACCGCGGGACCGACGGGCTCTTCGGCATCGACTGGACGGTGCTGCCGGTCCCGGCCGGTCCGCCGGTGGACGCCGTCTTCCTCGACGGCCCGGCGGATCTGGCCGAGGCGGGCGCCCCGCCGTGGCTGGTGCTGCGGCCCGGCGCCGGCGAAGACGGCGAGCCCACACCGCGGCGGGTGCGAACCGTGCTCGCCGACGTCCTCACGACCCTGCAGACCGTGCTCACCGACCCGGCCCGGGAGGACACCCGGCTGGTCGTCACCACCCGGAACGCCGTGGCCACCGAGACCGCCGACCCGGTCGCGGCGGCCGTGTGGGGCCTGGTGCGCGCGGCGCAGACGGAGAACCCCGGCCGCGTGCTGCTCGCCGACCTCGGCACCGACGGCGACCTGCCGCCGGACGTCGTCACGCCGGTCACCGACGCGGGCGAGTGGCAGATCGTCGTCCGGGACGAGCGGGTGCTCGTGCCCCGGCTGGCGGCCGGGACGTCGGAGTCCGCCGACGACCTCCCCTGCACGTTCGGCCCGAAGGGCACGGTGCTGATCACCGGCGGCACCGGCACGCTGGGCTCGCTCGTGGCCCGGCACCTGGTGACCGAACACGGCGTCCGCGACCTGATGCTGGTCTCGCGCCGCGGCGGCGGTGCGGACCTCGGCGCCGAGCTGCGGGAGCTGGGGGCGCGCGTCGAGGTGGTGGCGTGCGACGTCGGCGACCGCGACCAGGTGCAGGACCTGCTCGCCCGGGTCCCGTCGGACGCGCCGCTGGCCGGCGTGGTGCACGCCGCGGGCGTGCTCGACGACGGCGTGATCACCGCGCTCGACCCGGCGCGGATCGACACCGTCTTCGGCCCGAAGGCCGACGCGGCGGTGCACCTCGACGAGCTGACCCGCGACCTCGGCCTGACGGCGTTCGTGCTGTTCTCGTCGGTGTCCGGCCTGCTCGGCAGCGCCGGGCAGGGCAACTACGCCGCGGCCAGCACGTTCCTCGACGCGCTCGCGGCCCGCCGCCGCGCCGCCGGGCACCCGGCCGTCTCGCTGGCGTGGGGCCTGTGGGCGCAGGCCAGCGGGATGACCGGCGACCTCGGCGAAGCCGACTTCGCGCGGATGGCGCGGTCGGGGATGACGGCACTGGACGCCGCGCAGGGCCTGCGGCTGTTCGACGCCGGCCTCACCGCGCCCCGGCCGCTCGTGGTGCCGGTCGGCATCGACGTCGCCGGGCTGCGGGCCCAGGCCCGCTCGAGCGGGACGGTGGCGCCGATCCTGCGCGGCCTGGTCGGGCGCGTCCGCCGCACCGCGACGGCCGCCGCGGCCGGGACCGGCCTCACCACCCGGCTGGCTGGGCTGGACCGGGCCGGCCGGCTCGCGGTGCTGGTCGAGCTCGTCCGCACCGAGGCCGCGGCCGAGCTGGGCTACCGCTCGATCGAGGCGATCGACGCGGACCGGCCGTTCCGGGAGCTCGGGTTCGATTCGCTGACGGCGGTGGGCCTGCGCAACCGGCTCGCCACCGCGACCGGGCAGCGGCTGCCCGCCACCGTCGTCTACGACCTCGAAAACGCCACCGCCCTGGCGGACCTGCTGGCGTCCCGGGTCGACACCACAGCGGCCCCGGCGTCCGGCGGGCCCACGTTCGGCGACATCTACCGGACCCTGCTGCAGCAGGGCAAGGGCCGGGAGATGGAGCTGCTGGGCGCCACCGCGGCCGCCGCACGGTCCACTTTCGACAGTGCGGCCGGATTCGACGGCGGGACGCGGATCGTCCGGCTGGCCGAAGGCGACGAAGGACCGCACCTGATCTGCTTCGCGCCGCTGGCGGCGATGGACGCCGTGCTGAACTTCAGCAGGCTGGCCAACGAACTGCGGGGCGTCAGCGACCTTTCGCTGGTCGTCACGCCCGGGTACGCACCGGGCGAGCCCCTTGCGGCCGGGTTCGACGTGCTGGTGGCCGCGCTCGCCGAGGCCACGCTCCGGTGCGCCGGCGGAAAGCCGTTCGCGCTGTTCGGGATGTCCTCGGGCGGGGTGCTGGCCGCCGCCGTCGCGGCCGAGCTGGAACGGACGGGCACGATCCCGGTGGCCGTCGTCCTGGTCGACACCTACGTGCCGGACGAGGTGCCGTCGCGGATGCTGCGGTTCCTCAGCCACCAGTACGCGGCCATGCCGGACTCGGCCGACCTCGACTTCGAGAAGATCACCGCGTCCTCGGTGTACACGCTGATGCTGCAGGGCTGGCGGCCGAGCCCGCTCGCCGCGCCGACCCTGGTCCTGCGGCCCACCGACGCGCTGGCCGGGCCGCCCGAGCTGGAACCGCTGGCCGACGAGGAGTGGCACACGCGCTGGCCGGTCGCGCACGACGAGATCACCTTGGCCGGTGACCACTTCTCCCTGAGCAGCCGCGACGTCGCGGCGACGGCCGAGGCCGTGCGGACCTGGCTTGGCGAGCTGCCGGCCGACCCGGAAGGAACCCTTCAGTGACCGAGCGGATCTTCTTCTCCGAGCGATTCCTGCTCGCCACCCCGCCGGTCGCGCCGATGTGCATCCAGGTCGTGGTCGAGGGCACCGGGAGCCTGGCCCCGGCGGCGCTGGCCGACGCGGTCGGGCGCGCGGCCCGCACCTGCCACGGGTCGCGGCTGACCCGCCGCGGCGGCCGGTGGCTCGACAGCGGCCGGCCCCCGGCGGTCCGGACGCTCGACGGCGACCGCGTCGACCGCGTGACGTTCGCGGGCGAGCCGGCGTTGGAGCGGCCGCTGACCGGGGCCGGCGGTGAGCCGATGAGCGAGGTCGTCCTGCTCACCGGCGCGCGCCCGGCCGTCGTGTTCCGCGTCCACCACTCCCTGATGGACGGCAAGGGCGCGCTGCTCTGGGCGGGCGAGGTCTTCCGCGCGCTGCGTGGCGAAGCCCCGACAGGACCCGACGCGCGTACGACGATGCGCGACGTCCAGCACCTGCTCGGTCCCCGTGCCGGCCCCGGACCGGCCAAGCCCACGGCGGCGCCGCCGTTGCGCGGGCGTGCCCCACTGGCCGCGCGGGGGCACTTCTTCCGGCGGCGCACGGTCGACGGCCGGCACCCGGCCGCGGTGGCGAAGATCGCGACGGCGCTGACGGAGCTGTGCGGCCTCGACCCCGCGACGTTCATCGTCCCGGTCGACCTGCGCCGGCACCTGCCCGGCGGCTTCTCGACCGGCCCGCTGACCTCACAGCTGACCCTGCCCGTGCCGCCCGGCTCGACGTGGCAGCGGACGCAGGAGACGCTCCTGCGGCTGGTCGGCGACGAGCAGCACCTGAGCGGCTACCCGCACCCGGCGCTGCTGTGGCTGCTCGACCGGGTGCCGCTCCCGGCCTGGCGCGCCATGTTGTCCACTGTGGACACCACGACGGCGGTCAAGGGCAAACCCGGGCCCGCCTTCACCTTGAGCCACTTGGGCCTGGTCGAGCTGGCCGACTACACGGCCGGCGGTTTCACCGCGACGACCGTCTACTCGCTGCCGGTGTGCGGGCTGCTGATCACGCCGGTGCTCACGATCGTCGAGGTCGGCGGGCGCACCGAGATCATCATCTCCGGCGACGACGTCGACGGCCTGGCGGACCGGGCGGAGGCCCTGCTCGACGGCATCGCGGAGGCGCTTTCCCCACCCGAGGCCCAACTACGCGGCCCGGTCACCCCAGCGGTCGACGAGACGCTGGTGAGCCTGTTCGCCCGCCAAGTCGCGCGGACGCCCGGCGCGGTCGCCGTCGTCGAGGGGGACACGACCCTCACCTACGCCGAGCTGGACGCCCGGTCGGACGCCGTGGCGCACACCCTGGTCGAGCGGGGCGTGCGGCCGGGCCACCTCGTCGGCCTGCTCGCCGAGCGCACCGCGGCCACCCTCGCCGGGCTCTGGGGCGTCCTGAAGGCCGGCGCCGCCTACCTCCCGCTGGATCCGAACCACCCGGACGCGTGGCTGGCCGACCTGCTCGCCGACGCCGGGGCGGCCGCGTGCCTGCTCCCCGCGTCCCACGCCCACCGGCCGTGCACGCCCGACGGCTGCACGCGAATCACCCTGGACGACCGGCGTGCGGCGTTTGCGGGAGTGCCGGTGGCGCCCGAGGACCTGGCGTACGTGATCTACACGTCCGGGTCGACCGGGCGGCCGAAGGGCGTCGAGGTCGAGCACCGGCACGTCGTCAACTACGTGCGGTGGGCGATCCGCGAGTACCGGATCGGTACTGCGACCCGGTTCCCGCTGTTCACCTCGCTCGCCTTCGACCTGCCGATCACCGCGATCCTGCTGCCGCTGCTCGCCGGCGGCAGCGTCGCGGTGTTCGCCGAGGAGCCCAACCACGTCGGGCTGACGCGGATGCTGCGCGACAGCGGCGTCGACTCGGTCAAGCTCACGCCGTCTCACCTGGAGCTGATCGCCAGGCTCGGGATCACCGCGCCGGGCGTGCGGCTCGCGATCGTCGGCGGCGAACGGCTGGCGGTGCGGACCGCGGCCGCGGCGCGGGCGGCGTTCGGGCCGGACTGCCGCGTCATCAACGAATACGGGCCGACCGAGGTCACCGTCGGCTGCGTCGTCCACGAGTACGACCCCGCCACCGACCTCGGCGCCGCCGTCCCCATCGGCCGGCCTGCCGACAACGTCACGGTGCACCTGCTCGACGACCGGCGCGCCGCCGTCCCGGCCGGCGAGGTCGGCGCGATCCACCTGAGCGGCGCGCAGACCGTCCGCGGCTACCGCGGCCGGCCGGACCTCACCGAGCGACTGTTCGTGCGCCTGGCCGACGGCAGCCGCGCGTACGCCACCGGCGACCACGCCCGCGTCCTGCCGTCGGGCGCCTTGGACTACCTCGGCCGCGGCGACGACCAGATCAAGGTGCTCGGCCACCGCGTCGAACCCGCGGAGATCGAGCACGCGCTGGAGACCCACCCCGCGATCAGCCGCGCGGCCGTCGTCGCCCGAAGCCGCCCCGGCGACACGGACCGCGTCCCGTGCGCCTACGTCGTCTGCGCCGGGGACGTGCTACCGGCCGACCTCACGGCCCACCTGACCGCCCGGGTGCCGAAGCACCTGGTGCCACTGGTGTTCGTGGCGGTGCCCGACCTCCCGCTGGCGCCCAGCGGCAAGGTCGACGCCCACGCGCTACCGGACCCGTTCGCGACGGCGGACGTCCCCACGGCCGAACCGGCGGGCCCGACCGAATCGGCGCTGGCCGCGATCTGGGCCACGACGCTGAGCCTGCCCGAGCGCGACATCGGCCCGGACAGCGACTTCTACTCCCTGGGCGGGACCTCGTTGACGCTGATGGTGATGGTGGCGAAGGTGTGCGCGGAAGTGGTCGCACCCGAGGACGAGCCCCGCTTCATGGCGGCACTGGGCGAGATCATCGACCGCCCCACCCTGCGCCGGGTCGCGCACCTGGCCGAGAGCCCGGCGCGCGTCCCGATCGCGTGAGCGGCGTCAGCCGGCCTGCCCGGCCCACCACGTCCGGCCCGCCTCCGGAAGCGTCGAGATCGGGTCGTAGTACGGGTAGCGGCGGTTCAACGCCTCCGGGTCGTCCAGTTCGATGCCGGTGCGGTAGTTCTTGGTCCAGTAGGAAATCCCCAGCTCGCGGTCGTAGTCGGCCAGCTGGTGTACCCAGCGCTTCCCGACGTAAGGCACGTCGCAGACGATGCGCGGCGTGGCGTAGCCCGGGAGGTAGCCCATGATCGCGTGCTGCAGTTCCTGGGCCTCGTGCACCGACACCCGCCAGTGTTCGGCGTTGGGGATCATGTCGCACATGTAGAAGTAGTACGGCAGGATGTTCGCCTCGCCCTGCAGTGCGAAGCACAGGTCCAGCAGCTGCGCCGGCGTCGCGTTGACGCCACGCATCAGGACGCCCTGGTTGCGGACGTCGCGGACGCCGACGTTCAGCGCCGTCTGCGCGGCCTCCGCGACCAGCGGGGTCACCGACTGGGCGTGGTTGACGTGGGTGTGGATCGCCAGGTTGACGCCGCGGCGCTGGGCGGTGACGGCGACGCGCTCCAGGCCTTCGACGACCTTCGGCTGCAGCCAGTGCTGCGGCAGCGCGGCCAGGGCCTTGGTCGCCAGGCGGATGTCGCGGACCGTCTCGATGTCCATCAGGCGCATGAGGAACGACTCGAGCTGCGGCCACGGCACGTTGGCGACGTCGCCGCCGGAGACGACCACGTCGCGCACGCCCGGGGTTTTCTTGAGGTACGCGATCATCGCGTCCTGGCGGTCGACCGGCTTGAGGGTCAGCTTGTGCTTCTCGACCTGCTCGGTCGAGTTGCCGACGAGGTCCATCCGGGTGCAGTGGCCGCAGTACTGCGGGCAGGTCGAGATCATCTCGGCCAGCACCTTGGTCGGGTAGCGGTGGGTGAGGCCCTCGACGACCCACATCTCCGCCTCGTGCAGCGAGTCGCGTTCCGAGTGGGGGTGGCTCGGCCACGTCGTGTCGCGGTCGCTCTTGACCGGGAGCATGTAGCGGCGGATCGGGTCGCGGTAGAACGCCTCGGTCACCTTCGCCGGGTCGGTGCCCGCCGTCGGCGCCATCGTGTTGATCATCTGCGGCGGCAGCAGCATCGACATGGTCGCCATCTCGCGCTGGTCGGCGGCCAGGTCGTCGTAGAAGCGGTCCTCCAGCAGGTCGCCCATCAGGGCGCGCAGCTGCTTGGCGTTGCGGATGCAGTGCACCCGCTGCCACTGGGCGTCACGCCACTCCGCGTCGGTCACGCCGTGCCAGCCGGGGAAGCGGCGCCAGTCGGGTTCCACCAGCTCGGCGCGGGCGTACTCGTAGGGCTGGTCGATGGCGGCGGCAGGTGTCACAGGTTCCTGGATCGCAGTCACTTGTACTCCCAGTCGTCGGTTAGGCGTCAAAATATCCTGTCATAACGTTCTCACGGAGTAAATCTTCCTGCATGCTCGCGGATCTTCCCCCAGGTGGCGGAGGGGTCGGCAGGCCGGAGCAGACTCAGGGCGTGACGGACGAACACACCACGCTCCTGCTCGGCGGGCGCATCTACACCCCCGCCGGCCCGGACGCCACGGCCATGGCGGTCACCGGCGGCACCGTCGTCTGGGCCGGCCAGGACGGCCCGGCCCGCGCGCTGCACCCCGGCGCCGAGACCATCGACCTGGACGGCGCCTTCGTGGCCCCGGCGTTCGTCGACGCGCACGTCCACGCCACCGCCACCGGCCTGCACCTGACCGGCCTCGACCTCACCGCCGTCCGGGACCGCGCCGGGCTGCTGGCCGCCGTCCGCGACGCCGTCGTCCCCGGGCAGGTCCTGCTGGCCCACGGCTGGGACGAGACCGCCTGGACCGACCCGCGGCTGCCCAGCCGCACCGAACTCGACGACGCCGCCGGCGGCGCCCCGGTCTACCTCAGCCGCGTCGACGTCCACTCCGCCCTCGTCTCGACCGCGCTGGTCGAGCTGGCCCCGGCCGCCCGCGGCGCCGACGGCTGGTCGCCCGACGGCCCGCTGACCCGTGACGCCCACCACGCCGTCCGCGCGGCCGTGCGCGCCGCCGTCACGCCCGAGCAGCGTGAACGCGCCCAGCGCGCGTTCCTTGCCGAAGCCGCGAAACAGGGCATCGCCAGCCTCCACGAGTGCGCCGGCCCCGACATCTCCGGCCGCGACGACCTCGCCGCGCTCCTGGCCCTCGCCGGCCCGGACGCGCCCGAGGTCGTCGGCTACTGGGGCGAGCTCGGCGCCGTCGACACCGCCCGCGAACTGGGCCTGCGCGGGCTGGCCGGCGACCTCTTCGTCGACGGCGCCCTCGGCTCCCGCACCGCCGCCCTGAGCGAGCCCTACGCCGACCACCACGGCTCCGGGGCGCTCTACCTCGACGCCCACCGCATCGGCGAGCACCTCGCCGCGTGCACCGAAGCCGGGCTGCAGGCCGGGTTCCACGTCATCGGCGACGCCGCGACCGCCGAGGTCGTCGAAGGCTTCCGCCTGGCCGAGAAGCAGGTCGGCCAGCGTGCCCTCGCCGCGAGCCACCACCGGCTGGAGCACCTGGAGATGGTCACGGCCGAGCAGGCCCGGATCCTCGCCGGCTGGGGTGTCGTCGCCTCGATGCAGCCGCTGTTCGACGCCGCGTGGGGCGGCACGGACGGGATGTACGCCGAACGCTTGGGCGCCGACCGCGCGGCCGGGCTCAACCCGTTCTCCGCCCTGGCCGCCGAAGGCGTCATGCTCGCCTTCGGCTCCGACGCGCCCGTCACGCCGCTGGACCCGTGGGCGAGCGTCCGCGCGGCCGCCTACCACCGGACGCCGGGTGCGGGCCTGTCACCGCGCGCGGCGTTCACCGCGCACACCCGGGCCGGGCACCGCGCCGCCGGCGTCAACGACGGCATCACCGGGAGCCTGGCCCCGGGCGCGCCGGCGCACTACGCGATCTGGGACGCGACCGACCTCGTCGTCGCCACCCCGGACACCCGGGTGCAGCGCTGGTCCACCGACCCGCGCGCCGGCGTGCCGCCGCTGCCGCGCCTCGAGCCCGGTGCGGAGCTGCCGCGCTGCCTGCGCACGGTGCGCGCGGGCGAGGTCGTCTACGACGACTTCACGCCGGGCACCTAGAGTCAGCACCTGTGGCAGTCACCGTGGCGGACCCCGAACCGGGCGCTTCGCACCAACCCACCCGAACCCGGCGCTTCCCACGAGAGTGGCTGCTGCGGCTGGCCGGCGCGCTGGTGTCCGGTTTCGCCTATTACCTGAGCTTCGCGCCGCGCCCGCTGTGGTGGCTCGCCCCGCTCGCCTTCGCCGGGTTCGCGCTCGTGCTGCGCGGCCGGAGCTTCCGGGGTGCGTTCGGTTACGGCTTCGCGTTCGGGCTCGTCTTCTTCCTGCCGCTGCTGACCTGGCTGCTGGACTTCCTCGGCCCGGACTTCGGCCCGTGGCCGTGGCTCGGCCTGTCGGGCGCGCTGGCGCTCTACTACGGCCTGGCGGGCGGGCTCATCACGCTGGTGGCCCGGCTGCCGCTCGCGCCGCTGTGGGGTGCGCTGATCTTCATCGCGATGGAGACGCCGCGCGCGTGGTTCCCCTTCGGCGGGTTCCCGTGGGGCCGGGTCGCGTTCAGCCAGCCCGAAGGCGCGTTCCTGCCGCTCGCCTCCATCGGCGGCGCGCCGCTGGTCGGCCTCGCCGTCGTCTTCAGCGGCTTCTGCCTCGCCGCGCTCGCCGGCCGCCTCTGGGACACCCGTGCCGCGCTCCGGCCCGCACTGCGCGCCCGGCGCAACGTCCTGGCCGCCGTCGGCACAGTGCTGCCCGTCGTCGCGGGCCTGGCGCTGTGGCCGACCATCGGGACCGCCGCCCAGGACGGCGAGCGCACCATCGCCACCGTGCAGGGCAACGCCCCGGACATCGGCCTCGCGCTGCAGGGCGAGCGGGACCTGCTGCGCCGCAACACCATCGCCGAAAGCCAGCGGCTGCTGGACGCCATCCGCGCCGGGAAGGTCCCGAAGCCGGACCTGATCCTGTGGCCGGAGAGCGCCACCACCGTCAACGGCCCGGACCCGCAGGTCGACCAGCTCGTCGCGAACTTCGGCGTCCCGGCCCTGATCGGCGCCCTCTACGTGCTGCCGGACCGGCACATCCAGAACTCCGTCATCGTCTGGGACCCGAACACCGGGCCCGGGCAGCGCTACGCCAAGCAGCAGCTGGTGCCCTTCGGCGAGTACGTGCCCGCCCGCAAGCTCGCCGCGCTCGTCACGCCGTTCGTGGACCAGGAGACCGTCGACATGGTCCCGGGCGACGGCGCCAACCAGACCCTGGGCGTCGCCGGTACCCAGGTCGGGGTGTTCGTCTGCTACGAGGCCGCGTTCGACTACCCCGCCCACGACGCCGTGCGCGACGGGGCCGAGCTGCTGGTCGTGCCGACCAACAACGCCTGGTACGGGGACAGCGAGATGAGCGTGCAGCAGCTGGCGATGTCGCGGCTGCGGGCGGTCGAGCACAGCCGGTCGGTCGTGGTGTCCGCCGTCTCAGGGGTCAGCGCCATCGTCGCGCCCGACGGCACGATCACCAGCTCAACCGGCCTTTTCACGGCCGACTCCCTGGTCGGGCGCGTGCCGCTGCGCACGCAGACTACGCTGTCGGATCGACTCGGTGCGTGGACGGAGTACGGGTTGCTGGCACTGGCGATCGCCGGGGTGGCCGGCGGGCTCGTACTCCGTTTTCGCACCCGGCGCAGCAGCGCCGGCACGGCAGGGGACACGGCGGACTGACCGCCGGGGATATCGGAGGAGCACGGATGTCGCAGGCGCCGCGGGGGGCCCGGGGAATCGAGCCGGTGCTGGTGGTGATCCCGACCTACAACGAGCGGGAGAACCTCGGGCCGATCCTGGACCGCCTGCACAAGGCACTTCCGGATGTGGACGTGCTGGTCGTGGACGACGGCAGCCCGGACGGGACCGGTGAGCTCGCCGACGAGCGCGCCGCGGCCAACGAGCGCGTCCACGTGCTCCACCGGACGGAGAAGTCCGGCCTGGGCGCCGCCTACATCGCCGGGTTCCGGTGGGGCCTGGCCCGGGAGTACAACACCATCGTCGAGATGGACGCCGACGGCTCGCACGCGCCCGAGGACCTGCCCCGGCTGCTGGACGCGGTCGGCGACGCCGACCTGGCCATCGGCTCGCGGTACGTGCCCGGCGGCAGCGTGGTGAACTGGCCGGTCAACCGGCAGATCCTCTCCCGCGGCGCCAACGTCTACTCGCAGCTCGCGCTGGGGATGCGCGTGCGCGACATCACCGCCGGCTTCCGCGCGTACCGGCGTCCGGTGCTGGAGAAGCTGGCCCTGGACGAGGTCAACTCGCACGGCTACTGCTTCCAGATCGACCTGACGCTGCGCACGGCCGACGCCGGGTTCGAGATCGTCGAGGTGCCGATCACGTTCACCGAGCGCGAGATCGGCGAGTCGAAGATGAGCGGCTCGATCATCCGCGAGGCGTTCCTGCGGGTGGCGACGTGGGGCGTGCAGCGCCGCACACAGCAGCTGAAGCGGCTGTTCAAGCGCGGCTGAGCGCCGTCACGATCCAGGCCTTGGAGCCGAGGAAGACGCCGTCGGGGGTCTCGTGCGCGGTGAACGCCGTGCGCAGCCGATCCACGGCGGCGTCTTCGTCCCGCCCGGCGAGCAGTTCCTTCGCGTCCTTGAGGCCGAGGGTGAACTCGACCGCGGTCGCGGTGTCGGGCCCGTAGCAGACCGGTTCGCGCACTTCGGTGAACTCGACGCCGGTGAAGCCCGCGCCTTCGAGCAGCGCCCGCGTGCGCTCCCGATTGCCGAGAGAGAAGTGCGATCCGGCGGGTGGCGGTGTCGTGCCGGGCGCCAGCGCGTCGTGGAGCACGGAGTACCACTCGTTTCGGTCGCGCTCCTGCCAGACGAGCAGCACCACACGCCCGCCGGGCCGCAGGGCGCGCGCGATGTTGCTGAAGGCCGCGGGCGGGTCGGGGAAGAACATCGAGCCGAACCGGCTGAGCGCGACGTCGAACCGCGCGGCCGGGAACGGGTGCGTTTGCGCGTCGGCGACCGCGAACGTGGCTTCTCCGCGTTCTGAGGCCGTCGCGATCGCCGCCTCCGAGACGTCGACGCCGAGGACGGTCCCGGTCACCGACGCCCGAGCGGCCTCCCGCGTCGACTCGCCGGTGCCGCAGCCGACGTCCAGGACGTCCTCGCCGCGGGTGACGGCCGCCGCGGCCCGGAAGCGCTCGTTGTGCGGCCGGACCTCGGCGTCGAACAGCGCCGCGAACTTCACCCGGTGCTCGGTCATGTGGTTCCCCCTCAGTGGCCGGCGAGCCGCAGCTCGACGCCGAGTTCTGCAAGTTTCCGCACGTTCGGATCGGTCTCGTCGGCGTCGGTGATGATTCCGGCGACGTCGGCGAAGGGCAAGACCGCGCACCGCGACGCCGCGCCGAGCTTCTCGGCGCTCGCCAGCACGTACGTGTCGGCCGCGCGCCGGGCCAGCGTCCGCTTCATCGCGGCTTCCTCGGCGTCGCCGGTGGTCAGGCCGGCCTCGGGGTGGACGCCGGTGACGCCGAGCAGGAAGACGTCGGCGCTGATCGCCTGGGCGGCCTCGGCCGCGGCGGCGCCGCAGGTGACCGCGGAGTGCCGGAACAGACGCCCGCCCAGCAGGAACACCTCGATGCCGTCGTGGTCCAGCAACGCGGCGGCGACGGTCGGGCTGTGCGTCACGACGGTCGCCACCAGGTCACGGGGCAGCGCCTTCGTGACGGCCAGGGACGTGGTCCCCCCGTCGAGGATGACCGTCGACCCCGGCCGGACCAGGCCGGCGGCGAGGGCGGCCACCCGGTCCTTGCCCGCGACGGCGATCGACGTCCGGCTCGCGTAGTCGGCGACGGCGGGGGAGACGGGCAGCGCCCCGCCGTAGACGCGCTGGCAGAGGCCGGCCGCGGCGAGGTCCCGCAGGTCACGGCGGATGCTGTCCTCCGAGACGCCGAGCTCGGCCGCGACGTCTTTGGCCAGCACCTTGCCCTCGGCGGCCAGCCGGCCCAGCAGCAGCTCGCGGCGTTCCCCGACCAACATGCACGATCCTCCTTGTTCGTTCCGAGTCGTGCACATTATGGTCGCGGCATGACCCCTTCGACAAGCGTGCCCGGCCTCGACGTCCCCGACCACCGCGGCCGCACCGGCCTCGACCGGGCGGGCCGCGACCTGGACCGGAACCCGCGGGTGCGCGTCACCGACGTCGAACTGCTCGCGGCCGGCTGGCACGTGCTGCGCCGCACGACGTTCGTCTACGACCACGGCGACGGGCACCGGACGACCGAGCAGCGCGAGACCTACGACCGCGGCAACGGCGCCACCGTGCTGCTCTACGACCTCGAGGGCGCCACGGTGCTGCTGACCCGGCAGTTCCGTTACCCGGTCTACGTCAACGACCACCCCGACGGGATGCTGCTGGAGGCCGCGGCCGGGCTCCTGGACGACCAGGACCCCGAGACGGCCATCCGCCGCGAGGCGCAGGAGGAGACCGGCGTCCGCATCGGTGAGCTGGAGCACGTGTTCGACGTCTACACGAGCCCGGGCTCGGTCACCGAGCGGCTGCACTGCTACGCGGCGCCGTACCGCCCGGCTGAGCGCGGCGCCGGCGGCGGGCTCGCGGAGGAGGGGGAGGACATCGAGGTGGTCGAGCTGCCGTTCAAGGAGGCCCTGGCCATGGTGGGCACGGGGGAGATCGCCGACGCCAAGACGATCATGCTCCTGCAGTGGGCGGCCCTGGAAGGCCCGTTCAGCCGTTAGCCGTGAGGGGCACCCTCAGGGCTTGTACGTCCCTGAGGGTGCCCCTCACGACCGAAGGGCCCAGGCAGCCGGTGTGCGGGCATGCGAAAGGCCCCCGCGGGGGGAGGTCGCGGGGGCCTTTCCGTTGTGGTGGGAGCAGGCTACGAGCCGAGTCCCGAAGAGGTCACGCGGACCGGGAGGTCCGGCGGCCCTTCAGCTCGGCGAGACGTTCGTTCAGCAGGTCCTCGAGCTCGGGGATGGTGCGCCGCTCAAGCAGCATGTCCCAGTGGGTCCGCGGCGGCTTGACCTTCTTCTGCTCGGGCTGCCCGCCATCGACGATCTCGGACTCGCTGCCGTGCAGCCGGCATTCCCACACCGTCGGGATCTCGGCGTCGTCGGAGAACGGCACCTCGAACTCGTGGTTCTTGGGGCAGGCGTAGCGCACGGTGCGTCGCGGGGCGAGGTCGTGGTTGCGGTCGGTCTCGTAGCTGACCGCTCCCAGCCGGCTTCCACGAAGAACACGGTCGGCCATGATGGGTCCTTTCAGTCAGCTCCGGGGTGGAGCCAGGGTGGTGCTCACCCTATGCAACGACTCAGGATCTCCGGGGATTCCCGGTTCACCATGTCGTTGCTCACGATGAGCTGCGTCACCCGCCGGGATCAGCTTCCACTAGTAGGAGGCATTTCGCGCTCCGGCGTGACGTCAATACGGCCTTCTTAGTGCTGATATCCCCCGGATGGGCTACTCGGGCATCTCTCAGGTCAACCGTAACTGACCGTGATGAGCGGTAACGGGCCCCAGGTCACCCGCCCGAAAGTGGCGACGACACAATACCTGATAACGCAAAGTAGCCGTTTCGGCCTCAAATCGTGCTGAAGCTGAAGTTTCAACTACGGATTGTTCGGTATCTGCCACGACCACCGTATCGCCTTCGCGCACAACCTCGCCGTCGAGCACCCGCGCGTTGAACCGCCCGGTCAGCCCGCACCAGCACAAGACCTCCACCTGGACCGGCTGCAGCTCGTCCGCCAGTTCGAACAGACGTGCGGCCCCCGGGAACAGCTTGCTCCGGAAATCCGTCGCGATCCCGAAGCAGTAGACGTCGATCTGGACCTCGTCGGCCAGCTCGGCCAGCTGGTCGACCTGCCCGGGGGAGAGGAACTGCGCCTCGTCCACCACCACGTAGTCCACGTGCTGCCCGCGCGCCCACTCCTGTCGCACCAGGTCACGCACGTCGGTGTCCTCACCGACCTCCACCGCCTGCCGGCTCAACCCGATCCGGCTGGAGATCTGCGGCGCGCCCGAGCGGTCGTGGCGCACCAGCACCAGCCCCCGTCTGCCCTGGCGCGCGTGGTTGTGGTCGATCTGCAGCGCCAGCGTCGACTTCCCGCAGTCCATCGGCCCGTAACAGAACTTCAGCCGGCCCACCGGCGGCGTCCCGCGGCGCGAACCGGCCGCGGGAACCGACGACAGCGCGTCCGTGGGATCGGGGCCGGAGGCCCGGTCGTTCAGCGAGGTCACGACAGTCGACCCTATCGGGGACTACAGCACCTCGGGCGGACGGTTGCCCGCCGCCACGATCGCGCGCCGCACCGGGACCAGCGCGACCAGCACCAGACCGGCCACGAAGAAGATCACCAGCGCCACGATCGCCAGCCGGAACGACCCCGTCGCCTGCCCGACCCCCGCGAACACCAGCGGCCCCAGCCACGACGTCCCGCGCTCGCCCACGACGTAGAGCGAGTAGTACTGCGCGTCCTTGCCCTGCGGGATCATCTGGCTGAACAGCGACCGCGACAGCGCGTTCGTCCCGCCCAGCACCAGCCCGATCCCCACCGCCACCGCCAAGAACTGCACCACCTTCCCAGGCTGGATGAAGTACGCCCCGACCAGCACCACGATCCACAGCACCAGGCTGCCCAGGATCGTCCGCTTCGCCCCGTACCGCCGCGCCACCAGCCCGTGCAGCGTGCCACCCAGGTAGGCCACGAACTGGATCACCAGGATCGTCATGATCAGCACTTCGTCGCCGAACCGCAGCTCGTCCTTGCCGTACTGCGCCGAGACCGCCACCACCGTGGTGATGCCGTCGGTGAAGATCAGGTAGCTGCCCAGGAACGCCAGCGTCAGCGGGAACGCCTTCGCCGAGACGATCGTCCGCCGCAGCTCGCCGAACCCCGCCCGCAGCACCGACGTCCCCGGCGCGACATCCACCGGCGTGTGGTTGCGGGGGAGCGCCCGCACCGAGGGAACGGTGAACAACGCCCACCACAGGCCCGAGGTCAGGAAGCAGATCTGCACCGCGGTGCCCTTGGACACCCCGAAGGCGTCGTGGCCGAGGTAGAACCCCAGCTGCAACGCCAGCGCCAGGCCACCGCCCAGGTACCCGAACGCCCAGCCCTTCGCCGAGATGTCGTCCCGCTCGTCCGGCCCGCCGATGTCCACCAGGAACGAGTAGTAGACGACCAGCGAGCCGCCGTACCCGATGTTCGCCACGATGAACAACGCCGCACCCAGCTGCCAGTCCGACCCGGCCATGAAGAACATCGCCGCCGCCGCGGCCGCGCCCAGGAACGCGAACCCGCCCAGGATCCGCCGCTTGTTGCGGCTCCGATCCGCCACCGCGCCCGCGATCGGCAGCACCAGCACCTGCACCACGGTCGCCACCGACAGCAGGTAACCCCACGTCGAGCCGGCCGGGAAGTGCAGCCCGAACAAACTCACGTCGCAGTTGTGCAGCGTGTCCGACGCGCCGGACGCGTCGACACAAGCGTGGTCCCCGTTAAGGGTGAAGTTCGACTTCGCGTCCTCGGCCGCGATCGTGCTCATGTAGAGCGCGCCGAACACCGTCGTCGTCGACGAATAGAACGGCGAATTCGCCCAGTCGTAGAAATACCAGCCCCAGCGCTCGCGCTTGGTCGAGCGCGTTCCGGCCAGCGTCATCCACGGCTCCTCAGGGTCAAGAACGTCCAGGTCAGCGGGGAGACTACTGGGCGGTACCGCCGCCGGTCCCGAAGTTCGACGAAACCGTGTCCGGTTCGTCGCACCGTGATCATCCGCCACTTCCGTGGCAATCACATTCGACGCGTCACGGCGTGTCGCTCGGCGGGGTGAACGGTGTTTCGTGTGAGACTCGTGCTAGCAGTGTGTCTCTTGTGGTCAAAGGGGCACCCTCTTACTGTGCTCGCATGATCCACAACCGCCGACGCACCGTGGCGAGAATCTTGCTTCTCGCCTTCGCCGCTTTGGGTCTGCAGCTGACTGTTCCCGCCATCGCCTCCGCGGACCCCGCGTCGAGCGCCTGGGCCAAGCTGCGCATGTGCGAGTCGAGCGGCCGCTACGCCACCAACACCGGCAACGGCTACTACGGCGCCTACCAGTTCGACCTCCCCACCTGGCGCAGCGTCGGCGGCGCCGGCCGCCCCGACCAGGCCGCCGCCCACGAACAGGACTACCGCGCCCTCTACCTCTACCGGATGCGCGGCTGGCAGCCCTGGCAGTGCGCCGGCATGCTCAAGCTCTCCGGCGACGGCGACGCCCGCAGCAAGCGCGTCCCCAGCTACGCCGACTCCGCCTACATCGGTGGCGGCGGACCGGCCCCCGCACCGACCCCGCCACCCCCGAGCGGCAAACCCGCCTGGCCCGGCGTCGTCTACGCCTACGGCGACTGCGCCGCCCCGCTCAAGACGTTCCAGCTCCGCATGAACGCCTTCGGCTACGGCTTCACCGGCACCGGCTGCTACCTCGAGAAGACCAAGGAAGCCGTCCTCGCCCTCCAGCGCGCCAACGGCATCAAGGACTCCGGCCTCCTCGGCCCCAAGACCTGGGACGCCGCCTGGAACGGCAAACCACCCCGCTGACGCCGGCGCCGGGCCGGGGGAGCTGCCCCCGGCCCGGACCGGACGTCACGGCAGGGGATAGAAGTAGTACCCGTCCCCGTCCAGCACGTGGTTCTCCGCCAGGAACCGGGTGAACCGCCGCTGGAACTCCGCGTGGTCGGTGTCCAGCACCGGCCGCACCGTGAACGACGACGTCGCCGAAGCACCCTGCACGCTCTCGTCGACCGGATACGCACCGCACACGTTGGTCAGCCCACCCGAGTGACGGTTCCAGAACGGCCCCCACGTACTCGCACACCTCGCCTCCGCCGCCACCCGGTGCGCCTCACGCGCCGCGACGTCGTAGAACAACCGGTTCTGCGGCCCGGTGAACCCGGCCGACCCACCCGACGTTCCCGGATAACCCGCGTACCGCCCGGCCGGTGCGACGTCCCGCACGAACCGCCCCGTCTCCGCGATCGGCAGCTCACCCGCCGAGAAGTCGAACATCGGCGTGAACCACGTCCGCAGCACGCAATCCGCACCCCGCACGTACGCCGGATCCGACTGACGCGCCACGTCGCACCGCACACCCGTCCCCATCGACGACCCGGTCAGCGTGAACCGATCGTCCGTCTCCGCCACCAGCCGCGACGACACGATGTAGGACGTCCGCTTCTCCGCGGCCACCGCCGCCGACGCCCCCGTGGCCGGCGGGTCCTCGCCGTCCAGGGAGAACACCTCCGTGACGTCGGGCGCCGCCTTCCACTCCGCGATGCTCTTCACCACCGGCACGACCGACCGGTCACAGAACCCGGCGCCACCCGTCGGCGGCCCGCACAGGATCGACACCCCGAACCGCGCCGTGTCCGCCACGTTGTCCGTCCGCCAGTTCACCAGCCGGTGCGCCATCGCCACCTGCCGCGAGTCCTTCAGCACGTTCAGCGTCGAGAACACGTACGCCGACGCCGTCCCGTCCACCGCGCACGCCGGCTCCGGGCACGCGTAGTGCGCGAACTTCAGCTCCGTGAACCAGCACGCCCCGAAGGCGCTCTTCACGTAATAGCCGTGCCGCGTGTCCACATGACACTCGTCCAGCGACAACGGCTGATCCACCGGAGCCGTGTAGGGCTCCGAATTCGGCGGCGGCCCCGCCGCCTCACCCGGCACAGCGACCAGACCCAGCAACGCCAGCACGGCGCAGAGCAGCACAACAGCACGTCTTCGCATGGATTCCCTCCCCAAGGAAGCCCGGAACCGGGCGGAAACCCACGCTAGCGAGACCGGCGCGAACCGGTCACTCCGGCGAACAGGTGGACAAAATTCCCGTCACGCCTGCTGCCAGGTGCCCCGCTCGATCAGCACCTCACGCAGCAGGTCCGGCCGGTCCGTCACGATCCCGTGCACCCCGAGGTCCAGCAGCGTCCGCATCTCCGCCGGATCGTCGATCGTCCACGTGTGCACCTCGATCCCGGACCGCCCCGCCATCGACACGAACGACTTGTCCACCACCCGCAACGCCCCCTGCCGCACCGGCACCTGCGCCATCACCCCCAGCACCAGCCCGCCCAGCGGCAGCAACGGCAGCTTCCCGCGCGCCCACAGGGCCAGCACCGACCGCGGCCCGACCGCCGTCACCAGCTCCGGCCCCGCCAGCTTCCGCAACCGCGCCAGCCGCGCGTCCGAGAAGGACGCCGCCGCCACCCGGTCCCGCGCACCCGTCCGCTCCAGCACCTCCACGAACGGCTCCACCGCCCGATCGACCTTCACATCGATGTTGAACCGCGCCTCCGGCAGCTCCTCCAGCACGTCCTCCAGCCGCGACAGCGCGACCTTGCCCCCGACCTTCACGTTCTTCAGCTGCGCCCACGTCTGCGACGCGATCGCCCCCGACCCGTCCGTCGTCCGGTCCAGGTGCGTGTCGTGGTGCACTACCACCACACCGTCCGCCGTCGCGTGCACGTCCGTCTCGATGTACCGGTACCCCTCCGCGAACGCCCGCTGGAACGCCGGCAGCGAGTTCTCCAGCCCCGCCAGCTCGTCGAGGTGCCAGCCACGGTGCGCGAAGGCACGGGGGAGCGGATCGGCCAGGTACGGGAAGGACGCGCGCATCCCCCAAGTGTGCACTTCCGCCATGACCCCGGCATGAGCAGACGATGGCCAGCTAGGGTCTCCCGGGTGAGGGAAGCCGCCGAACTAGCCCAGCCACCCGTGGACGACCTGGCCCCGGCCCGCCGCGGCGCCCCGAAGCACTGCGGCTGGTGTGGCCGACGCCTCCCCGAAGGCGGCAACGTCGGCCGCCGCCGACGCTACTGCGGTCAGTCCTGCCGCCAGCGCGCCTACGAACGCCGGACAGCTCTGCAGCGCAGCGGCCTCCCCGAAGACGCGGTCGTGCTCTCCGACACGGAGATCGCCGCACTGCAAGATCGCCTGTTCCAGCTCCGCTGCGCCGCCGAGGACATCGTCACCGCAGCGGACGACGGAGCCGACGCGGGAGAGCTGCGCGGCCTCGCCGCCGACATCGCCCGAGCAGCCAAGGACCTCGAACAACTCCGCTGACCCACGGCGGCCAGTGCGCGAGTGGCTGTTTGTGTGAGGTAACGCGCAAGCGGACACGTGCACGACTGGCCCTCTCACGCGCCGAGCCGAGCGCGAGTGACCGTTCGCGTGTGAGCAACGCTCAAGGGGACACGTGCACGGCAGTCACGACTGGCCCTTTGGCGCGTAGGGGCAGAGCGCGAGTGGCCCTCTCGCGCCTGGGTCGGCGCGACTGGCCCGTTCGCGCGTGCGACAGGGAGCCAACGGGCCGCTCGTGCACCGGCCTAAGTGCGAGAGGGCCGTTCGCGTCCTCGGGGCATGGCACAAGTGGCCCGTTCGCGCCTGATGTGGCGCACGAGCGGTCCATTCGCACACACAGCTTGGCGTGAATGGACCGCTCGTGCGAGATAGAGTCGCCCGCGCACCGGGGGCATGGCACGGACCTGGCCAGGGGAGCGAGTGCTGGGGTAACGCACACGAAGACCACTCCCGTGAGGTGCCTCTCAAGAGAGCCGAGCGGCGCACCCGGCTCGGCGCGGTCGCACAGGGAACTCCCGACCGCCCGTCGGAAAGCTGACGGGGAGAAAGCTGACGGGGGACAGTCGGCCAGGCGCTGTCTGCTCCAGGCATGCATGGATCGCGGCCCCCACCGTGGTACGAGTGGCCCGTTCGTGCCCGATAACGCGCGAACGGGCCGTTCGCGCGGCCTGCACGACTGGCCCGTTCGCGCCGTTGATGCCCCACAGTCCGCAGAACTCAGCTGACCGGGCTCGCTCGACAGCCCCCACCCGCAGAAACTGCCTGAGCTGCCGTCAGCTCAAGCCGTCCAGGGCGCGGTACGTGCGGTTGCTCGCCGCCGCCGCGCGTTGCTCTCGGCCCGTTGCCTCGATGTAGTTCTGGCTCGTCGCCAAGCTCGCGTGACCCAGCAGCGCCATGATCTCCGATGCCGTCGCGCCGTCCTCCGCCAAGCGCGTCGCGAACGTGTGCCGCAACGCGTGCAGGTTCGCGCCCACCGGCACCCGGTCGTGCAGACCCGCGCCCCGGTAACACGACTTCACCAGGTACTCCAGCGCGCCCCGGCCGATCGGCTCGCCCGCGCGGTCCACCAGCAACGGCGAACCAGGGGAGGACCGCACCCCCGGGAACCGCACCCGGCACGACTCCCGGTACCGCTCGATCAGCTCCGCCAGCACCGGCTGCACCGGGATCGACCGATCCCGGCTGCCCTTCCCCTTCACGTGCAACCGCAGCTCACCGGCGCGCCCCACCAGCGACCGCGGCGTCAGCGCCCGCATCTCCGCCGCCCGTAGTCCCGCCACCAGCCCCAGCGCGATCACCAGCACGTCCCGCTCCGGCCACGGGTCCCGCGCCCGCCGCGAACCGGCGGCCGCCGCCGACAGGAGCTGCTCCGGGGTTTCCTCACCCCGCAACGGTTTCGGCGTCAACGCCGGCGTCCGCGGCCGCGCCACCGCACCCATCGGGTTGCCCGCCAGCAGCCCGTCCGCCACGCAGAACGTCAGGAACTGGTTCCACGTCGACCAGGCCCGCAGCACCGAGCTCTTCGCGTGCCCGTCCGCGAAGACCCCGAACACCGAGCGCAGCGCCTGCCCGGTGAGGTCGGCGACCGCCAGGTCCTCGGCGGGGCGGCCGAGCTCCGAAACCAGGAGAGTGGTGATCCCGGCCAGATCCCGGCGGTAGGCGTCAGTGGTGTGCGGCGAGTCCTTGCGCGGCCGGCGGGCGGCGAAGAAGGCTTGCTGGGCCTCGGAAACCTTCATGGTGGATCTTGTACCGTACGGCACCGACAATTCCGCTCACCGGGTCCCGTCCAGTTTCATGCATAATGGCAATTATGCATGAAATGTCGGAATCGACGGGAATCCGCTCCCGGGGGATCCCGGATCTCGCCTGACGGCCTTCGAGGCCCTCTGACGGCTCATCTGACAGCCCGCGGGGCATACGCACACATGTTCGACTGTCGCTTGAGGGCATCCGGGCCTGAAGCTGGCCGAGGGCGGACCCGGAGGATGGCTCCCGATGAGCCCGCCAAGTCCCGACGACGTGCGTTCGGCCTAACATTGCGTACTCTAGTTTCGTCACCGTGACGTTTTACGGTCGGGTGACGGGACATCGGATCCGCGGCTCCAGGGGATGTCTCTCGCGGTCCCAAGGAGCCCTCCCTCGTGCCCCTGAGGCTCAGGAGACTCCGTACGTCGGCACCGACGCGTCACTCCCGGCCGTTCTCTCAGGAGAAGCCGTCCTGACGAAGAACCCCCGCCGAGTTCGGCTTCTTTCGCCCCTCTTGGGTGTCCGCCGCGGGCACCGCCCTAGTGCCGATAATGTACATTATGTCAAGTAACCGGGATCTGGCGCTCCCTCGTCGTCCGAGAGGTCCTTCTGGACCCAGGCGACGTCACGCCAGGCTCCGTGCTTCCAGCCCACCTTGCGGTAGACGCCCGCGGGCTCGAACCCCAGTGCGCGGTGCAGCCCGGCGCTCGCGTCGTTCGGCATCGCCATCCCGGCGAACGCCCGCCGGTATCCGCGTTCCCGCAGTCTGCTGAACAACGCCTCGTACAACGCGCGCCCGGCGCCTGTGCGGCGTCGGCCTGGTTCCAGGTAGATGCTCGTCTCGCACGACCACCGGTACGCGGCGCGCTTGGCGAACGGGCCGGCGTAGGCGAACCCCAGTACCTGTCCATCCTCCTCGAGGACGAGCCAGGCGTGCGCGCCGGCGATGCGGCGGGTCATTTCTCCGGTGTCGGGTGGTTCGGTTTCGAAGGAGATCACCGTGTCGGTGACGTAGGGCGCGTAGATGGCGGCGCAGGCGGCTGCGTCGTCCGGTGTGGCGTCTCGGACCTTCATGGCTCCTATGGTAGCCATATTGAGTCGTATAGTATCAAGTGATGACCGATCCCCTGACTCTTCGGCTGGCGGCGACCGTGCACGCGGCGCGGACGTCCCGAGGCCTGTCCGTCGCCGTGCTGGCCGAGGATTCCGGGGTGTCCCGGGCGATGATCGGGAAGATCGAGCGGGGTGACGTCCAGCCGACGGCGGCGTTGCTGGCGAAGCTGTCGTCCGCGCTGGGGATGACGCTGACGGAGCTGATCGCGCGGGCCGAGGGTGACGAGCGGCGGTTGGTGCGGGCGGCGGAGCAGCCGGTGTGGGTGGATCCGGATTCCGGGTACCGGCGCCGGTCGGTCTCCCCCGCGTCCGGGCGGCCGTTGGAGCTGGTGGAGATCGAGCTGCCGGCGGGTGCGGCGGTGCCGTTGCGGGCGAGCACGTTCCTGCACCAGCAGATCTGGGTGCTGGCCGGGCACCTGCGGATGCGGGAGGGTGCCGAGGTGCACGAGCTGGACGCCGGGGACTGCCTGCAGCTGGGGTCCGCGCCGGACCGGGTGTTCGAGAACCCGGGGTCGCTCCCCTGCCGGTATCTGGTCGCGCTGGTCCCCCGGGCCACCTGACCAGGTGATCCCGGGTGCCGTCGGGGCGTGGGGCCGTTAGTTTCGCGCGATGCGGTGGCTGCGGAGGGTCTGGTACCGGTGCGCGGAGTTCCTGCTGGTGTTGCTGGGGCTGGGGTGGTTGATCGCGCCGAACACCGGGCTGGACGTCGTGTTCCTGCTGGCGTGGGACGTGTTCGCGCTGGTGGCGATCGTGTCGCGGTGGGTGCGGATCCGGCGGTACCGGCTGGTGGGTGACGAGGTGGAGCCGTCGTGGTTGCACAGTCTTTTGGGGCGTCGGTGGAACTTCGCGGCGACGCTGGTGGTGAGTGTGGTCGGGATGACGGCGGGTGGGTTGATCCTGGTGGCGAACGCGATCGCCGAGGAGGACGACGAGATGGCGTCGGTGCTGCAGATCAGTGCGGTGCCGGCGGTGCTGGCGGCGTGGATCCTGCTGCACTTCGGGTACGCGGACCGCTATGCGCACCTGCACTACCAGGCCGCGCCGGAGCCGGGGTTGCGGTTCCCGGCGACGGAGCGGCCCAATTTGCTGGACTTCGCGTATTTCGCGTTCACGGTGGGGACGTCGTTCGCGACGTCCGATGTGGAGGTGCGGGCGCGGCCGATCCGGTACACGGTGCTGACGCACAGCGTGGTGTCGTTCGTCTACAACACGGCGATCCTGGGGATCGCGGTGGGTGTGATCACCGGGAAGTAGCGAAGGCGTCGACGCCGGTGAGGTCGGCCGAGAGGGTCCAGAGGCGGTCGGCTTCGGCGGGGTCGGTGGCGTGGGGCCGGACGCCGTGGCGGAGGCCGACGTCGGTGACGCCGTCGCCGGCGGGGGCGGGTTCGGCGATGTCGCAGTCTTCGAGGTAGACGCCGCCGAGGCCGTCGAGCCGGGGTGAGGTGGCGGCCCAGACCTGGGTGGCGGCGCCGGCTTCGGGGGTCTTGAAGTAGGCGCTGGGGGTGCCGTTTTCGTCGATCCAGCCTTGGGCGACGCGTTCGTCGTGCGGGATGTGGCGGGTGAGGTGGGTGAGGATCGAGCCGGGGTGCAGGGCGAAGGCGCGCACTCCCCTGGCTTGGCCGAGGCGGTCGAGGTGGACGGCGAAGAGGATGTTGGCGGTTTTGGCCTGGCCGTAGGCGAGCCACTTGTCGTAGCCGGTCTGGAAGTGGGGGTCGGTCCAGCGGATCGGTGAGAAGTGGTGGCCGCGGGAGGAGACGGCGATGACGCGGGCGTCGTCGGTGATGGCGGGCCAGAGGCGGTTGACCAGGGCGAAGTGGCCGAGGTGGTTGGTGGCGAACTGGGCTTCCCAGCCGGGGCCGACGCGGGTTTCGGGGGTGGCCATGATGCCGGCGCCGGTGATGACGATGTCGAGGCGGCGGCCGGTGGCGTGGAAGCGGTCGGCGAAGGTGTGGACGCTGTCGAGGTCGGCGAGGTCGAGTTCGCCGACCTCGGCGCCGGTGATGCCGGTTAGTGCTTCTTGGGCGACGTCGGGGCGGCGGGCCGGGACGACGACGTGTGCGCCGGCGCCGGCGAGGGCGCGGGTGGTTTCGAGGCCGATGCCGGAGTAGCCGCCGGTGACGAGGGCGAGCTTGCCGGTGAGGTCGATGCCGTGGAGGACGTCCGTCGTGGTGCTGGTGGCGTCGAAGCCGGAGCCGATCTGGCGCTGAGGGGTGCCCATGGTTTCGACCGTAGGAGCTGGAGTGCGCTCCAGGGCAAGTCCGGGTGAGGATGGCGGGGTGGAGCGGGTGCTGGTGCTGGGGCGTGGTGGCGCCGGGAAGTCGACGTTCGCGCGGCGGCTCGGCGTGGTGTGCGGGTTGCCGGTGGTGGAGCTGGACGCGGTGTTCTGGGCGGCCGGGCTCGCGGGGTTGTCGCGGGTGGAGTGGGTGACGCGGCAGCGGGAGCTGGTGGCCGGGCCGCGGTGGGTGCTGGAGGGTGATCTCGGGCCGTACGACGTGCTTGAGGTGCGGCTGGCGGTGGCGGACACGGTGGTGTTGCTGAACTTCTCGCTGGTGCGGTGTGTCTGGCGGGCGGTGCGGCGGGGCCGGGAGCGGGCGGACTTCTGGTGGTGGGTGCTGGGGTACCGGCGGCGGTCGTTGCCGGGGTTGCGGCGGGTGCTGGCGGAGTCCGGTGTGGACGTCGTGGAGCTGCGCTCCCCTGGTGCGGTGGAACGGTTTCTCAGGAGCGCAGGTTGAGGGCCGTGACGGCGTGGTCGGTCCAGGCGGCGACGAGCACGGCGGCGGTGGCTTCGGGATCGGTGACGTCGGCTCTCCCCTGGTCCCGCAGGGTGGTGATCCAGGCGGTGCCGCGGCGGTAGAGGGTGGCGAAGAGGTGGGATGGGCTCGTCGAGGTCATGGACCCACGGCGTTACGCGGCGGGTCGACCTACAAGCTGGGGCCGATCGACTGGGGCCGCCGTGAGGAGGACGTCACCTGGCTCCGGTTCCGCTCGGCCCTGCCTCGGGCTCCCGGGGTACGGGCCCAAAGGTCACCTCGCGGATGGCGCTCACCCCCGGCGAACAGGTGGACGTCGTGCTCCCCCGACCGGTTCGACTTCGCCGCGCCCGCTGCTCGAGCCGATGCTGCGGCGCAAGCTGCGAGCCGACGTCGAGGCGGAGGTCCGGGGCGCGAAGGCCGTCTTGGAGCGTTGACTGAAGCAATGAATCAGTGCTTCACTTCTTGACGTGCCCTACCGCCGCACCCCGAAGGTGCAGGAACGCCTCGACGCGCAGCGCGAGACGATCGTCTCCGCCGCGACGCGGCAGCTGGCCGAGCGCGGCTACAGCGGCTGTTCCGTCGCCGCGGTCGCCGAGCGGGCCGGCGTCGCCGTCGGCAGTGTGTACCGCCACTTCCCCACCAAGGCCGACCTGGTCGTGCACGTGTTCCGGCAGGTCGTGACGCGGGAGGTCGAGGCGGTCCGGGCGGCGTCGGCGGGGCTGGACGAGCCCGCCGAGCGGGTGCTGGCCGTGTTCGAGACGTTCGCCCAGCGCGCCCTGAAGGCTCCCCGGCAGGCTTACGCCCTGCTGGCCGAGCCGGTCGACGCGCTCATCGACGCCGAACGGCTCGAGTTCCGGCGCGCGTTCACCGACGTCGTCGCCGAGCACGTCGCCGCCGGCGTGCGGGACGGCTCGCTGCCGCCGCAGGACGGCCGGATCACCGCGGCCGCGCTCGTGGGGGCTGCCGCCGAGGTGCTTATCGGCCCGTTGACCAGTGGAAACGAACAGGACGTCGGCGCTCTGCGCGCGTTCGTCCTTCGCGCTCTAGGAGGTTCCGATGCCCGCCACGCATGACGTCGTCAACCAGGTCCCGCCGCTCAACGGCCACGACGTCGCCGCCGATCCGGCGCTGCTGGACGGCCTCGAGCGGGCCGGGGCGGGCTGGGCCGCGGCCGAGGTGCACGAGCTGGGCCGGCTGGCCGGCAGCGAGCTGGCCCAGGACTGGGGCCGGCTGGTCAACGAGCACGAGCCGGTGCTGCGCACCCACGACCGTTACGGCCACCGGATCGACGAGGTCGAGTTCCACCCGCACTGGCACGACCTGATGACCGTCGCGGTCGAGCACGGGCTGCACGGGACGCCGTGGCGTGACCCGCGTGAAGGCGCGCACGCGGCGCGGGCGGCGAAGTTCTTCGTCTGGGGCCAGGTCGAGGCCGGGCACAGCTGCCCGATCTCGATGACCTACGCGGCGATCCCGGCACTGCGGGCGAACCCGGAGCTGGCGGCGCGGTACGAGCCGCTGCTGGCGGCGACCGAGTACGACTTCGGGCTGCGGGAGCCGACGTCCAAGCGCGGCCTGATCGCGGGCATGTCGATGACCGAGAAGCAGGGCGGCTCGGACGTCCGCGCGAACACCACCACGGCGACGCCGTCCGCGGACGGCAGCTACACCCTCGTCGGGCACAAGTGGTTCACCTCCGCGCCGATGTCCGACATGTTCCTCACCCTGGCGCAGGCGCCGGGCGGACTGTCGTGCTTCCTGCTCCCCCGCGTCCTGCCCGACGGCTCGCTCAACCCGATCCGGCTGCAGCGGCTGAAGGACAAGCTGGGCAACCGGTCGAACGCGTCGTCGGAGATCGAGTACGACCACGCCGTCGGCTGGCTCGTCGGCGAAGAGGGCCGCGGGGTCCGCACGATCATCGAGATGGTCAACAACACCCGCCTCGACTGCGCGCTCGGCAGCGCGTCGGGGATGCGGCTGGGCGCGGTGCGCGCGGTGCACCACGCCACCCACCGCTACGCGTTCGGCAAGGCGCTGGTCGACCAGCCGCTGATGGCGAACGTGCTGGCCGACCTGGTGCTGGAGTCCGAAGCGGCGACGACGGTGGCGATGCGGCTCGCGGCCGCGGGCGACCGGCCCGGCGACCCGCGGGAGCAGGCGTTCCGGCGGCTCGGGCTGGCCGTGTCGAAGTACTGGGTGTGCAAGCGGGCGCCGGCGCACGCGGCGGAGGCGCTGGAGTGCTTCGGTGGCAACGGGTACGTGGAGGAGTCCGGCATGCCGCGGCTCTACCGCGAGGCGCCGCTGATGTCGATCTGGGAGGGCTCGGGCAACGTCGCGGCGCTGGACGCGCTGCGGGCGATGGGCCGGCAGCCGGAGTCGGTGGCGGCGTTCTTCGAGGAGGTCGAGCTGGCCGCCGGGGGTGACGCGCGGCTGGACGACGCCGTCGACCGGGTGCGCAAGGAGCTGACCGACCTGGACGGGATCGAGTACCGCGCGCGGCGGCTGGTGGAGTCGCTGGCGCTGGTGCTGCAGGGGTCGCTGCTGGTGCGCCAGGGCGACCCGGCGGTGGCGGACGCGTTCTGCGCGTCGCGTTTCGGCGGTGACTGGGGTATCGCGTTCGGCACGCTGCCGGCCGGCGTCGACACGGGCGCGATCATCGAGCGTGCCGCGGTCCGCTAGCGGCCGAGGGCGTCGAGGGCCGCAGTGACCGCCGCGGCCTTCAGTTCGTCGACGGGGGCGTCGGGGAACTGCATGCAGACGTCCTGCAGGCCGCCGAGGGCGAGGATCGCGCGGGCGGCCTGCTCGAGGGTGGGTTCGGGGCCGCTGATCAGCTCGGTGAGCCGGGTGCGCCAGGCCAGGGCCTTGTCGATGAGCCCGAGGTCGGCCAGGGTCGGCGTCTCGGTGAGCAGCATGATGACGTCTTCGCGGTGGCGGTAGTTGAAGTCGAAGAACCCCTCGATGAGCTCCCGCACCGGCGCGTCGCCCCGGGCTTCCTGCTCGACCAGGAACTTCTCGCCGTCGTCGAGCAGGGGCTGGACGATGCTGCGCACCAGGTCTTCGCGGGACTGGAAGTGGTAGTACAGCGCGGGTTTGGTGATGCCGAGGACGTCGGCGATGTCCTGGAGGCTGGTGCGCTGCACACCCTGCTGGGTGAACAGGTCGCGTGCGGTGGCCAGGATGCGCTGCTTGGTGTCGGAGGAGGGTTTCGGCACCGGCCCAGCATAACTGACTTAACGATAGGTAAGGACTCGTGGTACACCTTACCTACCGTTAAGTCAGGGAGGTGCTCATGCGGATACTCGTCCAGGGAGCCAGCATCGCGGGTCCGGTGCTGGCCTATTGGCTCACCAGGTACGGCTTCGACGTCACCGTCGTCGAACGCGCGCCGGCGTTGCGCAAGACCGGCGGCCACGCCGTCGACCTCTTCCGCCCGGCCATGGACATCACCGAACGGATGGGCGTGCTGCCGCGGGTCGAGGCCCTGGCCACCGGCACCACGCGGATGACGCTGCACCGGGAAGGCACGCGCCGGCCGACCCGGGTGGACCTGGCGAAGCTCTTCCAGGCCACCTCGGACCGGCACGTCGAAGTCATGCGCGACGACCTCAGCGAGATCTACTACGACGCCGGCCGCGACGACGTCGAGTACCTGTTCGGCGACTCGATCACCGCCATCTCCCCCGACGGTTCGGTGACCTTCGACCACGCCGCGCCTCGCAAGTTCGACGTCGTCGTCGGCGCCGACGGCCTGCACTCGAACGTGCGGCGCCTGGTCTTCGGTGAGGAAGCCGGGCAGACCCGGTTCATCGGCGCCTACCTCGCCGTCCTGTCCCTGCCCGGCACCCTCGGCCTCGACGGTGAGACCGTCGCCCACCTCGGCGCCGGGCGCACCGCGGCGATCTACAGCGCCCGGCACATGGACGAGGCCCGCGCGGTGTTCCTCTTCCGCCGCGACGAGCCGCTCGACTACCACCACCGCGACGTCGCGCGGCAGAAGCTACTGCTCCGGGAAGCTTTCACCGGGATGCATCCGCAGGTCGACGGCTGGCTGGCCGAACTGGCCGGCGAGCGCACCTTCTACTTCGACTCGATCACCCAGCTGCAGCGCGACACCTGGTCCCAGGGCCGCGTCACCCTGGTCGGCGACGCCGGGTACTGCCCGGGCCCGGCCGTCGGCGGCAGCACCAGCCTCGCCGTGCTCGGCGCGTACGTCCTGGCCGGCGAGCTGGCCGCGGTGGGTGGTGACCACGCGCGGGCGTTCGCCGCCTACGAACGGGAGATGGGCGACCTGGTCCGCAAGAGCCGGGCCTTCGCGCTCGGCGCGGCCCGGAGCCTGATCCCGGGTTCGCGCGCCGGGGTCTGGGCGCTCGCGCGTGGCGGGCAGCTGGTGTCGGCGTTGCCGGCCGGGCTGACCCGGGCGATCGCGAAGCTCAACACCGGCGGCGTGCGGATGCACGACTCGATGACGGTCAAGGACTACGCGGTCACCCCGGTCGTGAGTGGTTAGGGCGGTTCTAACCGCCCTAACCACTCACGACCCCGGCTGGGCGTGCTGGTCGGCGGCCTCCTGGACGCGGGCGAGGTGGTGGGTCCACCAGTCCGCGTCGCCGGCGACGTCGTGGTCGGCGCCCGGGCGGCCGTCGATCGTCTCCCGGATGATGTCCGCGTGGCCGGCGTGCTGCGCGGTCTCGGCCACGACGCGCACCAGCAGGGAGCCGAACGTCGTCCGCCGGCGCTCCTCCGGCCACCACGAGACCGACGCCGGGGCGTCCAAGGGCAGCTGGGCGATCGACTCGTCGGAGTGCTGCCACGCCCGGCGGTAGAGGGTGATCAGCTCCTCGTGGGTCTGCCCGGCCGTGGCCCACATGTCCGCGCTGTCCCAGATCGACGCGTCTTCGACCCACGGCAGCGGCACCGGAGTGGGGCGGCCCACGCTGTCGCCGAGGTACCCGAACTCGACGCCGGCCAGGTGCTTGACCAGGCCCAGCAGGTTGGTCGCCGTCGGCGTGATGGGGCGGCGGACGTCGTACTCGCTCAGCCCGTCCAGCGACGCGAGCAGGCTGTTCCGCGAGTCCTGGAGGTAGCGGTGCAGATCGGCGGCGAGGTCCATGCCGCGCACGCTAGCGCCGGGCACCGACAAAAGCGGACCGGGCGGGCGCGCGGGAGGAGCCCGCGCGCCCGCACCCCCAGTGGCCCGGCGGAAGCCGCCGTCACGGGACAGGAGACAGCGAGGTTCGCGCTGGATACCGGGAATTACGGCGCTTTTCAGCCCAGCAGCAGACCGGGGTCGGTCTCCGGCGGCCCGGCGGGCCACCACACGTCGCCTTCGCGGCGGTAGGGGTGCCACCGGCCCTGGTGGTCCAGGCGCAGCTGCGTCTCGCCGAGCGTGCAGTGGTTGCGCTCGAACACCGGGTCGACGTCGGCGAGCGCGGCCCGCGCGGCCGCGAGCACCGGCTTCGGCGGCGTCCACGTTGTGTCAAGCACGTCGAGCCCGGCACGGCCGCCGTGCGTCCACGCCGCCACCGCCCGCTCGAACTCCGGGCCGTCACCCAGCCGTGTGGCCGGGAACTGCGCGGCCAGCCGGACGGTGTCCTGCCGGCGGCCGGGCCACGGCTCCCCCGCCAGCGCCGCGCCGGCCTGCGTCGCGGCGTTGGCCACCAGCAGCGCGAACGCCTCGGCGGGCACCCCGGGCGCCGCCGGGATCGACGGCGCCCCCGCGGGCCGGAACTCCGCCAGGTCGGGCAGCTCTCCCGGCGTCCGGTCGACGTCGGCGGAGACGTCTTCGCCGGGCGCGGTCCGGCTCTCCAGCTCCTCCCGGATCTCCCGCTCGCCCATGCCGCGCATCAGCAGCAGCACGAACGGGTCCGCGTCCAGCAGCCACGACGCCTGGAACGACAACGCCGCCGCGTGCTTGCACGGCAGCTCCCAGCCCGGGCAGTCGCACTCCGGGTCGAGGTCGCCGATCACCGGCAGCAGGTGGACGCCGGCGTCGTCGGCCGCCGCCACCAGGTCCGGCGGCATGTCCCGGTCCAGCAACGCCGCCAGGTGCCCGGCGCGCGACGCGACCCGGTCGAGGAACCGCACCCAGTCCCCTTCGGACAGCTCCGCCAGGCTCAGCTGGGTGCGGTACGGGCCGCCGTCCACGTCGTCGACCACGGCCGCGATCCGGCCCGGGCTCACCGTGATCGGCCCGACCAGCCCGGCCGCGGCGTACCGGCGGCCCTGCTTGAGCTGCCGCAGGTCCAGCGCGGTGTCCTCCATCGCGCTCACCCACGCCCGGCCCCACCACGACGTCGCGAACCGCCCGCGCGTCCCGGTCGTCCCGAACGCGGGGAAGCCCCGCACGCGGTCGTCGTTCATCCGCGGCTCCTCAGTTCGACGAGCTCCGCGAGCTCGGTGTCGGACAGTTCGGTCAGCGCCGCCTCGCCCCCGGCCAGTACCGCGTCGGCCAGGGCCCGCTTCTCCCGCAGCATCGCCGCGATCCGGTCCTCGACGGTGCCCTCGGCGACGAGCCGGTGCACCTGCACCGGCCGGGTCTGCCCGATCCGGTACGCCCGGTCGGTCGCCTGGTCTTCGACGGCCGGGTTCCACCAGCGGTCGAAGTGCACGACGTGATCGGCGCGCGTCAGGTTCAGCCCGGTGCCGGCCGCCTTGAGCGACAGCAGGAACACCGGCACCGCGCCGGCCTGGAAGCGCTCGACCAGCTCCTCGCGTCGCGGCACGGGCGTACCGCCGTGCAGCAGCTGCGTGCCGATCCCGCGGGTGGCCAAGTGCTGCTCCAGCAGCCGGGCCATCGCGACGTACTGGGTGAACACCAGCACCGCTCCACCTTCGGCGAGGATGGTGTCCAGCAGCTCGTCGAGCAGCTCCAGCTTGCCGGAGCGCCCGCCGGGTGCCTTGAGGTACTGGGCCGGGTGGTTGCAGATCTGCTTCAACGCGGTCAGCAGCTTCACGATCCGCCCACGCCGCGCCATCCCGTCGCTCGCGGCGATGTCGGCCATCATCTCCCGCACGACCGCCTCGTACAGCGCCACCTGCTCCGGGCTGAGCGCTACCGGCCGGTCCGTCTCGGTCTTGGCCGGCAGCTCCGGCGCGATCCCCGGGTCGGACTTGCGGCGCCGCAACAGGAACGGCCGCAGCAGCCTTCCGAGCCGCTCCGCCGTCACCGGGTCACCCGCCTCGATCGGCTTCGCCCAGCGCGCCCGGAACTCCGAGAGCGACCCCAGCAGCCCCGGCGTCGTCCAGTCGAGGATCGCCCACAACTCCGAGAGCGTGTTCTCCACCGGCGTGCCGGTCAACGCCACCCGCGCCGACGCCGGCACCAGCCGCAACGCCTTCGCCGTGCTGGAGCGGTGGTTCTTGACGTGCTGGGCCTCGTCGGCGACCAGCAGCCCCCACCGCACGCCGGCCAGCGGCGCGGGATCGGTCCGCAGCGTCCCGTAGGTCGTCAGGACAAAGCCGCCGATGTCCTCGATGTCGTCGAGCGACCGGGCCGCGCCGTGGAAGCGGCGCACCGGCACGCCCGGGGCGAACCGCCGGATCTCGCGTTCCCAGTTGCCCAGCAGCGACGCCGGGCACACCACCAGCGTCGGGCCGGCCGCCCGGTGCAGGTGCAGCGCGATCAGCGTGACCGTCTTGCCCAGGCCCATGTCGTCGGCGAGACACCCGCCGAGCCCCAGCTCGGTGACCGTGGCCAGCCACTGCAGCCCGCGCAGCTGGTAGTCCCGCAGCGACGCGGCCAGCCCGGACGGCGGCACCGGCGGTTCCGGTGGCGCGGCCAGGCGTTCCCGCAGGTCGGCCAGCCAGCCTTCGGTGACGACCTCGACGTGCTCGCCGTCGATCTCGGTGGTGCCGCTCAGCACGGCGCCGAGCGCGTCGACCGGGGTCAGCGGCTTGAGCGTCCGCTCGCGGGCCTTCGCCGCGAACGCCGGGTCGATCAGCACCCAGCGGTCGCGCAGCCGCACCACCGGGCGGCGCGCCTCGGCGAGGGCGTCCAGTTCGGCCTCGGTCAGGACCTCGTCGCCGAGGGCGAGCTGCCAGTCGAAGGCCAGGGCCCGGCCGCCGCCGAAGAACGACGGCAGGTCACCCGGGGCGTCCCCGGCGGCCACGACGGCCCGTGCGGTGAGCGAACCGGCCAGCTCGGCGGGCCAGTGCACGTCGATCCCGGTCGCCGTCAGCCGGGGGGCCGCGGCCGCGACCAGCTCGGTGAGGTCGTCCCCCGCGAGCGCCAGCTCGTCCGGGACGGCCGAGGTCAGCAGCGGGCTCAGCGCCGGCCACACCTGCGCACCCCGCCGCAACGCCAGCACGACGTCGATGCGGGCCCGCGGCCCGAACCGGCCCGTCTCCCACAGCTCCGCCGCGTCCGCGATCTGCCCGGGATCGGCGAGGCTGTGCACCTGGACCACGGCCCGGTAGCGGCCGGCGTCGAAGCCGTCGGGGGCCTCGACGCGCAACGACACCCGGATGCCCGAGTCGAGGCCCGCGGCCAGCTCGTCCGCCCAGTCCCGGACGACGTCGGCCCGCTGGGGCGCGACCGCGGCGAACAACTTCGTCCCGGCGGCCTTCGCTGCGGCAGGCGTGCGGGGCAGCGTGTCGGCGACGGCGTCGAGGAAAGCCCGCAGCAACGGCCCCGGCGCCCGGTCATCGGCAGGCATCGCGGCGGCCAGGTCACGCAGCCACGCGGCCTCCGCCGGCTGCAGCGGGCCGACGCGCCAGGCGTCGTGCCCGGCCTCGGTGACCCCCGGCAGCAGCCGTCCCGCGGCGACCAGCCGCAGCGCGGCCTTCGCCGCCGTCGCCCAGAACACGACGGATGGCTCCGGGTCGTCGCTCGCGAGCAACGCCCGCAGACCGTCCACCATGGACAATGACTTGTCGTCGAGCACCAGGTGGCCCGCTCGTGGCGGTTCCCCCGGCAGGAAATCGGCGTTCAGTTCCCCAGCCTCCCGAATCGGCGCACGGACAGCGGCACGAACACCGCGAGCAGGACCAGCGGCCAGACCACCGCCATCACCACCGGGTGCGTGCTCACCCAGGACGTCCCCACCACCCCCGGGTTGCCGAACAGGACCCGCGCCGCTGTCACCGTGGAGGACAACGGGTTCCACTCGGCCACGGTTCCCAGCCACGCCGGCATCGTCGCGGTCGCGACGAACGCGCTGGAGAGGAACCCGAACGGGAACTCCAGCGTTTGGGCCAGCGTCACCATCGACGGGTCCGTGGTCAGCAGGCCCAGGTAGATCCCGGCCCACACCAGCGCGGCCCGCAGCAGGAGCAGCAGCGCGAGCGCGGACAGCGTCTCGCCGAGGCTGCCGTGCGGGCGCCAGCCGACCGCGAACCCGCAGCCCACCAGCACGGCCAGCGCGAGGACGGCGTTGACGAGGTCCGCGGCGACCCGGCCGGTGAGCACCGCCGACGGCGCCATCGGCAGCGACCGGAAGCGGTCGGTGACGCCCTTGGTGGCGTCGTCGAGCACCGCGATCATCGTGCCCGACAGGCCGAAGGCCATGGTCATGCCGAACATCCCCGGCATCAGGAACTCGCGGTAGGAGCCGCCGCCCGGCACGGTCATCCCGCCGCCGAGCAGGTAGGCGAAGATCAGCACCATCAGGATCGGGAACGCCACCACGGTGACGAGCCGGGCCGGGCGCCGGGCCAGGTGCGCGAGGTAGCGCTGGGTCAGCGTCCAGCCGTCGGTGATCGCCCAGGTCATCACGTCACCCCCGTCAGTTCCAGGAACACCTCGTCGAGCGTCGGGTGCCGGAGGGCCACGTCGGCGAACGCCAGCTCGGTCACCGCCAGCTCGCGCACGACGTCGATCAGCATCGACGGCGCCGCCGGCGCGCTCACCCGCAGCTCCTCGGTGACCGGCTCGGCCCCGGTGACCCGGGCGAGCAACGCCGTCGCCGCGCCCACGACGTCCGGATCGGTCAGGACCAGCTCGATCCGGGTCGCACCGAGGGACCCCTTCAGCTCGACCGGACTGCCTTCCGCGATGACGCGGCCGTGCTCGACGAGGGAGATCCGGTCGGCCAGCCGGTCGGCTTCTTCGAGGTACTGGGTGGTGAGCAGGACGGTCGTGCCGTCGGCCACCAGGGACCGCACCGCGCGCCAGACCTCGATGCGGCTGCGCGGGTCCAGCCCGGTCGTCGGCTCGTCGAGGAACAGCACTCGCGGTGCCGCGAGCAGCGACGCGGCCAGGTCGAGGCGTCGCCGCATGCCCCCGGAGTACGCGGACACCGGCTTCGACCCGGTGTCCGCGAGGTCGAACCGCGCCAGGAGGTCGTCGGCCCGGCGGGTGGCTTCGCGGCGGCCGAGGTGGTGCAGCCGGCCGAACAACACGAGGTTCTGCCGGCCGGAGAGCAGTTCGTCGACGGCGGTCTGCTGGCCGACGACGCCGATCGCCGCCCGGACCTTCGCCGGTTCGGTGGCGACGTCAAAGCCGGCCACGCGCGCGACGCCGTCGTCGTGCCGCAGGAGCGTGCTCAGGACGCGGACGGCGGTGGTCTTGCCCGCGCCGTTGGGTCCCAGCAGGCCGTGCAGCGTGCCGGCCGGGACCGACAGATCGAACCCGTCGAGGGCGTACGCGGCGCCGTAGCGCTTGCGGAGGCCCTCGGCCTGGATCTGCGGAGTCATCTTCCCCCTTAACTCTGTACTGTGTACGAAGAAGAGGTTAGCACAACTCTGTACGACGTACGGGGATCGAATGGGCAGAATGAACGGCGTGAGCACCGAGGACGACGGCGGCAGTGACCCGCGACGGGGGATCGAGCTGCTCTGGGGCGTCTCCGCGCCACCGCGACGCGGCCCGAAACCCAAGCTGACCACGGCCGACGTCGTCAAGGCCGGCATCACGATCGCCGACGCCGACAGCCTCGACGCCGTCACCATCCGCCGCGTCGCCGACCACCTCGGCGTCTCCCCCATGTCGCTCTACACCTACGTCCCCGGCCGGGACGAGCTCGTCGAGCTGATGATCGACCACGCCCGTGGCGAGCTGCCGGCCCCCGAACCCGGCCTCGGCTGGCGCGCGGCGCTGACCGCCATCGCCGAAGCGGCCTGGGCCCACTTCCACCGCCACCCCTGGCTGCTGGAAGCCGCCACCACCCGCTCGGTCCTGGGCCCGCACACCTTCGCCAGGTACGAGCACGAGCTGCGCGCGATCGACGGCATCGGCCTGGACGACGTCGAGATGGACTCCGTGATCACCATCGTCAACGGCCTCGTCCGCGCCACCGCGCGCACCTCGGTCGACGCCGCCCGCCTGGTCCGCGCCAGTGGCCTGACCGACGCGCAGTGGTGGGCGCGCGCCGCGCCGGTGCTGGCCGGCATCCCGGCCGCCGACGCGGCGAACTACCCCCTCGCCTCCCGCGTGGGCCAGGCCGCCGGCGAGACGCACAACGCCGCGTCCGACGCCGCCCACAGCTTCCACTTCGGCCTCGCCCGCGTCCTCGACGGCATCGAGACGCTGATCAACGCCCGCTCAGAGGGTCAGCGGTAGCGCCGACGGCCGCCAGGTCCCGCCGTCGGGCGCGCGCGGCACGTCGTCGACCGCCAGCGCGAGGTCCGGGAACCGCGTGAACAGTCCCGACAGCGCCACCTCCGCCTGCACCCGCGCGATCGACGCGCCCAGGCAGAAGTGCGGGCCGTGCGAGAACCCCAGCTGCGCCGGCCCGGACCGGGTGACGTCGAGCCGGTCGGCGCCGTCGAACACCCGCGGGTCACGGTCGGCGGCCACCATCGCCGCGGTCACCCGCTCACCCGCCCGGATCAGGGTGCCGTCGATCTCGACGTCCTCGCGCGCGAACCTCGGCGTGGTCAGCAGCTGCGGGCTGCACCACCGCATCAGCTCCTCGACCGCGCCCGGCCACAACGCCGGATCCGCGCGCAGCAGGGCGAGCTGGTCCGGGTGCGCGAGCAGGGCTTCGACGGCGTTGGCGATGAGGTTGACCGGCGTCTGCCCGGCCAGCATGAGGTGCCAGACCAGGGTGACCAGCTCGGTGTCGGTGAGCCGGTCACCGTCCTGGGCGCGGACGAGGTCGCCGATGAGGTCGTCACCCGGCTCGGCGCGGCTGCGCGCGACGACGTCCTTCGCGCCCTCGATGATCACCGGGATGGCCGCGAGGAAGTCCTGGCCCACCCCGCCGGCGACCGCGGCGCCGTACTCGCGCCAGCGCGGCCGGTCCGCCGCGGGGATGCCGACCAGCTCGCAGATGACGTCCATCGGCAGCGGCCGGGCGAAGTGCGGGACCAGGTCGACGACGCCGTCCTCGGCATGGGACGGCAGCTCGTCGAGCAGGTGTCCGGTGATGGCCGCCAGCCTGGGGCGGAACTGCGCGGCTCGCTTCGGGGTGAAGGCGGGCGCCACCAGCCGTCGCAGCCGCAGGTGCTCGGCGCCGTCCTGCTCGGCCATGGTCCGCATGTACTCGAGGCAGTGCTCGGGGATGCCCGGCGGGCGCATGAAGCTCTCCGGCTTCACCTCGAACCGCGGGTCGCTCAGCATCGCGCGGGCCTCGGCGTAGCGGGTCAGCGCCCAGAACGGGCCGAAGCCGGGGATCACCAGCCGCGCCACCGCACTCGCCTCCCGCGCCTGGTCGTAGGCGGTGAACGGGTCGGTGAGCACCTTGAGGTCGGTCAGGTCGATCTCGGGGATCATCGGGGACTCCAAATGTTAAGATCAGATGGTCTTGTCATCTGGATGGTCACGGTATCTTGACCGGCAACACCGGGGCAAGGAGGACGATGGCCGGACTCAGCAGAGCGGAAACGCAGGTGCGCAACCGCGCGAAGGTGCTTTCCGCCGCCCGGGACGAGTTCGCCCGGCGCGGCTTCCGCGACGCCAAGATCGACGTCATCGCCGAGCGCGCCGAGCTCACCCGCGGCGCCGTCTACTCCAACTTCCCCGGCAAACGCGCTCTGTACTTCGCGGTACTGGCCGACCTCGCCGAACACGCACCCCGGCCCGCCACGCCGCCGTCGCACCCCAGCGCGTCGGACGCACTGGCCGCGTTCGCCCGCGCCTGGGTCGCCCGGCTCCCCCTGGCCACCGACAGCGACAGCGAGGACGCCCGGCTCACCCGCGACCTGCTGCCGGAGATCCTCGCCGACGAGCACACCCGCCGGCCGTTCGCGCAGCTCATGCGGATCGACGCGATCCTGCTCGGCCTCGCCCTCGAACGCCTCCGCCCTGGCGGACGCCTGGTGCGCGTCGCCGAAGCCGCGTTGACCACGCTGCACGGCGCGAGCCAGCTCGCGGCCGCCGCACCGGGCTTCGGCGAGCCGTTCCACATCGTCACCGCCTGTGAGCGGCTCCTGGAGCTGGGCCTCGACGACGACTGGCCGGCCGAACCGCCGATCACCTCCCGGCCCCGGCGCGTCGACGAGCCGTGGCACCCGCCCGCCGGGACCGACCTGCTCACCGGCGAGACCGTCCGGCCTGGCGACGGCGTCGTCACGGTCCTCGGCCTGCACCGTGCCGCCGCCTTCGAGGAAGCCGTCCGTACCGGGGCCGACGTCACCGTCGCGCTCGTCACCAGCGACCCCGGCGAACTCGCCCCGCTGACCCGCCTCGCCGTCGCCGACCTGCGCGGCTGCCTCGACCAGGCTGTGGCGCCGCCCCGGGAGCCGCGGCTGCGGATCGTCTGCGACGCCTCGGGCACGCTCGCCGCGGCCGCCGGTGTCACCGCGGTCAGCGACGCCACCGAAACCGCCGTCCGCGTCGAAGGCGGCCGGATCGTCGTGCGCGCCGAAGGGTTCGGCGCCTGCCACGCCGCCGCGACCGGGTAGCTGTCGAATCGGGGCCGGGCCGTTCGTCGGGACGGTGACAGCGACCGGGAGGAGCGGTGGTGGACGTCGAGACTGCGGTCGCCGAGGCGTTCCGCGAGGAGTGGGGCCAGGTCGTGGCCACGCTCATCCGGATCACCGGCGACTGGGACCTCGCCGAAGAGTGCGCGCAGGAGGCCTTCGCGCTCGCCCTGCGCACCTGGCCCCGCGACGGCGTCCCGAAGCGGCCCGGCGCCTGGCTCACCACCGCCGCGCGCAACCGCGCCACCGACCGGCTCCGGCGCGAGACCCTCGGCGCCGCCAAGCTCCGGGAGGCCGGCCGCATGCACATCCCCGAAGACCCCGACGTCTCCGACGACAGTGACGTGCCCGACGACCGGCTGCGGCTGATCTTCACCTGCTGCCACCCGGCGCTGGCCACCGAAGCCCAGGTCGCGCTCGCGCTGCGCACGCTCGCCGGGCTCAGCACCGCCGAGATCGCCCGCGCCTTCCTCGTCCCGGAAGCGACGATGTCGCAGCGGCTCGTGCGGGTGAAGCGCAAGATCCGCCACGCCCGGATCCCCTACCGCGTCCCGCCCGCACACCTGCTGCCCGAACGCACCGCCGCCGTGCTCGGCGTGCTCTACCTGACGTTCAACGAGGGCTACTCCGCCACCGCCGGGCCCGACCTGCTCCGCCCCGACCTCGCCGCCGAAGCCGTCCGGCTCGGCCGCGTCCTGGCCCGGCTGATGCCCGACGAACCCGAAGTCCTGGGCCTGCTCGCGCTGATGCTGCTGCAACACGCCCGCCGCGCCACCCGCGTCGGCCCCGACGGCGAACTCGTGCCGCTCGAAGAGCAGGACCGCACGCGCTGGGACACCGCGCTGATCACCGAAGGCACGCAGCTGCTGGAGACGGCGTTGCGCCGCCGGCAGCCCGGGCCGTACCAGATCCAGGCCGCCATCGCGGCCTGTCACGCCGCCGCCGTCACACCCGCCGACACCGACTGGGCACAGATCGCCGGTCTCTACCGGGAGCTGCGCAAGTTCGTTCCCAGCGCGATCGTCGCACTCAACCGGGCCGTCGCCGTCGGCATGGCCGACGGCCCTCTCGCCGGGCTCGCCCTCCTCGACGAGCTGACCGAGGCGCTCGAGGGCTACCACCTGCTGCCGGCCACCCGCGCCGACTTCCTCCGCAGGCTGGGCCGCCACGACGAGGCCGCACACTGGTACGCCACGGCCCGGGACTTGGCCACGACCGCTGCCGAGCGCAGCTACCTCACCCGAAGAATTTCCGAAACGGTGTCTGTTCCGGCCGATCCCATCCGTCGGGTAGGCGAACCCCGATCCGAGGAGACGCCATGACCACCCGCACCCTCGCCGTACCCGGCGCCCGCATCACCTACGACGTCACCGGCAGCGGCCCCGTCCTGCTGCTGATCCCCGGCGGCCCCGCCGACGCCACCGGCTTCGCCCCGATCCGGCCGCTGCTGGCCGAGGACCACACCGTCGTCACGTTCGACCCCCGCGGCATCTCCCGCAGCCCCCTCGACGGCGAACCCGGCGACCACACCCTGCGCGAGCACGCCGACGACGTCCACCGCCTGCTCGCCGAGATCGGCGACGGGCCGGCTGAAGTGTTTGCCAACAGCGGCGGCGCCATCACCATGCTCAACCACGTCGTGCGCCACCCCGGCCAGGTCCGCACCGTCGTCCTGCACGAGCCGCCGGTCACGCGGTACCTCGGCCCGGGCGTGCTCGACGGCCCCGACATCCCGGCGATCTACCGCGAGCACGGCATCGGCGCCGCCATCGGCGCGTTCGCGAAGATGAGCGGCTTCGACATCACCCCGCCCACCGACCCGTCGCCCGAAGAGCTCGCCCGGATGAAGGTGATGGAAGGCAACTTCGCCTACTTCTTCGGCCACCTCATGGCGGCCATCGGCGCCTACGACCCGGACCTCGACGCCCTGCGCGCGGTAACCACCCGGCTGGTCGTCGGCGTCGGCGAGAAGGCCGTCGGGCTGCCCGCCCACGAAGCCGGCCTGGGCCTCGCCGCCGACCTCGGCCTGACCGCCGAGCCGTTCCCCGGCAACCACGGCGGGTTCCTCGCCGAGCCCGCCGCCTTCGCCGTGCGCCTGCGTGAAGTCCTGGAAGGACGTTGAATGCAGTACCTGCTCATGATCTGCGGCGACGAAACCGCCGAAGGACACCAGTACGACGGCTGCGACGGCTGGGGTGAAGACCTGGACCGCCGCGGCAAGATCCGCGGCGGGGGCGGCCTGCGCCCGCCGTCGGAAGCCACCACCATCCGCGTCCGCGACGGCGAGGTCCTGCTCACCGACGGCCCGTTCACCGAGGCCAAGGAGCAGGTCGGCGGGTACGTCGTCCTCGACTGCGACGACCTCGACGAAGCCCTCGACATCGCGGCCAAGCACCCCGCGGCGACCTACGGCAGTATCGAGGTCCGCCCGATCCGCCCGGCCGAGGAGTTCGCCTGATGCCGTCCGTCGTGGACCTGCCCGCCCAGGGCTACGTCGCCGAGCGCGCCACCCTCGCCGTCGCGGAGTTCCCGCGGATCGCCGACCGGCTGCCGCCGTTGATCGGCACGCTGGCCGGGCAGGGGATCGCCCTGGCCGGCGCGCCGTTCTTCCGCTACCGCGTCATCCACCCCGGGATGCGGTTCACCGTCGAGGCCGGCGTCCCGATCGAGGGCGACTTCGCCCCGGCGGAACCGGCGTTCACCGACGAGCTGCCGGCCGGGAAGTACGTCCTCGACACCTACGTCGGCGCGCCCGCCGGCCTGGCGGCGGCCACCTCGTCGGTGCTGGCCTGGGGCGCGGAGCAGGGCGTCACGTGGGATCGCACCGAAGGACCCGACGGCGAGGAATGGGGCTGCCGCCTGGAAGTGCTGCGCACCAACCCGCTGGAGGTACCCGACCCCGCGCAGTGGGTCACCGACCTGCTCTTCCGCCTCGCCGACTGACGTGCCTCGTGAGTGCGTAACAGTGTTCTAACACTGTTACGCACTCACGAGGGGTCAGCCACGGCGGGTGAGGACCGCGGCGACCAGGCAGCCGAAGCCCGCCGTGCTCGCCAGGGTGCGCAGCACGTTCCAGCGCACCCACGACGTCTCGAACTGCGCCCGCAAGGTCGCGTAGTCGTCACCGCCGTTCTCCAGCGCGTTGTTGAGCGGGATGTTCAGCGTCGCGGTGATCACCAGCGTCGCCACCAGGAACACGAACCCCGCGATCACCCACGGCCGCGGCCCGGGGTTGAGGAAGATCGCCACCCCTGCCAGCAGCGGCGCGCCCAGGAACGTCAGCATGAAGACCGGGTTGACGATCGCGACGTTGATCCCGCGCATCGCCTCCACGAACGTCTTGTCGTCACCGCGCGCCAGGCCCGGCAGCACCGAGCACGAGTAGGCGTAGAACAGCCCCGCGAGCAACCCGGCCGCGACCAGCGCGGCCACCAAAACCACCGTCGACATCGGTGTCACCTTCCCCTTCACCGGGCCCAGACCCCGGTCGCCGCCGCGTCCCGCGCGAAGTCGGCGAAGTCCGTCGCCGGGCGGCCCAGCACCCGGTCGACGTCGTGCGTCACCGACTCGTTGCGCCCGTCGAGCACCCGGGCGAACAGCTCTGTCAGCGCCTCGGCTTCTTCCGCCGGCACGCCGTAGCCGACGGCCGCGGCGGCGTAGTCCTCGGCGGAAACCGGAACATAGCGGACATCCCGCCCCGACGCGGCCGCAATATCCGCGGCGGCGTCGGCGAAGGTCAGCAGCCGCGGCCCGGTCAGCTCGTAGAGCCGGCTCGTGTGGCCGGGTTCGGTCAGCGCCTTCACCGCCACGTCGGCGATGTCGCGGACGTCGAGGAACGGCTCGACCACCATCCCCGCGGGCAACGCGATCTCGCCACCGCGGACGGCGTCGAGCAGGAAGTGCTCGCTGAAGTTCTGCGCGAACCAGCTGCAGCGCAGGATGGTCCAGCCGATGTCGGCCGCAGCGACGATCCGTTCGCACGCCTCGGCTTCCTCCTCACCGCGGCCCGAGAGCAGCACCAGGTGCCGGACGCCCTCGGCGATGGCCAGCTCGGTGAACGCGCGGATGTCGTCGGCCGCGCCGGGCACGACCAGGTCGGGGTAGTAGGTCAGGTAGACGGCGTCGATGCCCTCGAGCACCGGCGCCCAGGTGGCGCGGTCGGCCCAGTCGAACGGCGGCGCGCCCCGCCGGGACGTGATCCGCACCGGCAGATCCCGCTCGCGCAGCCGGTCCGCCACCCGGCGGCCGGTCTTGCCCGTGCCGCCCACCACAAGGAAGTTCGTTGTCATGGCCGTGAGTCAACCGGGCCGCGGTGAGACTCTCCATAGTTCACAGCCTCGATGGCATGTTCCAGCGTCTACACTCAGGCGCATGGACCCGCTCGCCGCCCTGCTCGACGGCCCCCGCGCGCACGGCGCGTTCCTGCTGCGGTCGGTGCTGACCCCACCGTGGTCGCTGCGCATCGAAGACCGGGCGCCGCTGACGGTCGTGTCGGTGGTGCGCGGCGAGGCGTGGATCGTGCCCGACGGCGGCGAAGCCGTCCAGCTGCGCGAAGGGGACGTCGCGATCGCGCGTGGCCCGGACCCGTACGTCGTCGCCGACCACCCCGGGACACCGCCGCAGGCGATCATCATGCCGGGGCAGGAATGCCGCACGCCCGACGGCGGGCACCTCACCGACTACGCCGACCTCGGCGTCCGGACCTGGGGCCACGGCACCGACGGCCCGGTCGTGCTGCTGACCGGCACCTACGGCATGGAGGGCGAGCTCAGCAAACGGCTCCTCGCGGCGCTGCCGGTGCTGATCGTCCTGCGCGCCACCGACTGGCCGACGCCGCTGGTCGGGCTGCTCGCCGGCGAGATCGGCCGGGACGTCCCGGGCCAGGAAGCCGTCCTCGACCGGCTGCTGGACCTGCTGCTCATCGCGGCGCTGCGGGCGTGGTTCGACCGGCCCGACACCAGCGCGCCCGCCTGGTACCGCGCGCACGACGACCCGATCGTCGGCCAGGCGTTGCGGCTGCTGCAGCACCAGCCGGCCGAGCCGTGGACGGTCGCGAAACTCGCCGCCGACACCGGCGTCTCCCGGGCCGCGCTGGCCCGCCGGTTCGCCACGACCGTCGGCGAGACCCCGATGGCCTACCTGACCGGCTGGCGGCTCGCGCTGGCCGCGGATTTCCTGCGCCAGCAACGGGAAGCGACGATCGGCGCGGTCGCCCACCAGGTCGGCTACGGCAGCGCGTTCGCCCTCAGCACGGCCTTCAAACGCGAGTTCGGCGTCAGCCCGCAGCAGTACCGGACCCGGGCCGCAGCCGGGTGAGCGCTTCGCCGGTGGCGCCGTCGAACGGGACCGAGCTGTGCTCGTGGACGATCTTCCAGCCATCATCGTCGCGGCGGAGCCCGGCAGTCGAGCGCACCCACATCGCCACGGCGGTTCCGTCGAGCATGGTGCCGCGCACGCGGAACAGGTAGGACGCGAAGGCGACATCGCCGTCGGCGACGACGTCCAGGTCGCGAATGTCCAGCTCGATCGGGGATCGGTAGGCGCCGAACCACTCCCGCAGCCGGGCCCGTTCCGCTTCACGGCCCGTGTCGCGCAACGGACCGACCGCGTCGAACAACGTGACGTCCTCGGCGTAGCAGGCCAGGAGTGCGTCGAGGTCCTTCGCCGCTACGGCCGCGACGCGGGACTCGATCAGCGCCGTCGGGGTCACTTCAGCTCCTCGCCCAGCTTGTCCAGCCAGTCGCCGGTGCCCTGCTCGCGCCAGGCGGGTTCCTCCGCGCCGTCGAGGAAGGTGCCCTGCTCGGTGAGGACGAGGCGGGTTCCGGCGGCGTCGGGGAGCAGCTCGATCGTCGTCGTCGAGACGGTGGCGAGGGTGTCGCCGCCGGTCAGCGTGGTGGAGTAGACGATCCGCTCGTCGGGGACGATGTCGTGGTAGGTCGAGGCCGCTTCGAGCTTGGTGCCGTTCGGCGCGGTGCCCGTGGTCACCTCGCTGCCGCCGGTGCGGAAGTCCAGCGCGTGGGTTTCCCCGCCGAACCAGCGGGCCTTGGCGGCGGGGTCCGCCCAGGCGTCGAACACCCGCGCGGGTGTCGCGGCGTAGGTGCGTTCCAGGGTGAACGTGCTGTGCGTGACGGTCATGACGACGTTCCTTCCGAGTCACCCGGCTCGAGGAAGTCCCCGAGCCGGTCGAGCTTGCTCTCCCACGCGGTGCGCTGGTGCCCGAGCCAGTGCTCGCCGGCGCGCAGCACCTCCGGCACGATCCGGCAGGTGCGCACCCGGCCGACCTTCTCCGAGTGCACGATCCCGGCCGTTTCGAGCACCTGCAGGTGCTGCACGACGGCGGCGAGCGACATCGGCAGCGGCGCGGCCAGCTCGCTGACCGACGCCGGACCGCGCACGAGCCGCTCCACCAGAGCCCGCCGCGTCCGGTCCCCCAAAGCGCGGAACACGAGGTCCAGCGACTCGTCATGGTTAAGCATGTACTTAAGTTAGGCTCGCTCGGCTCATTGGTCAAGTAACTGCTTAAGTGTTGCTGAGACTTCTTCGGCCTTCAGGGCTGCCCGGACCTGGCTCAGCCGGTGGTCGGCGGCGTCGGCCCGGGCGGTACTGGTGCGCAGCTCGGCGCCCAGGTTCGTGGTGGTCTCGTGCATGGACCGGACGGTCTGCTCGTGGGACGCCTGCACCTCGGCGAGCCGCTGGTCGAAGCCGGCGCGGAGCCGTTCGACGTCGGCTAGGGTCCGGTCCGCGTCGGCTTGGGCCCGGTCGGCAGCTTCCTGACGGGCTTTCGCGTACTCCTCGCGTGCGGCGTCGAGCTTCTGTGAGACGGCTTCTGCTCGGATTTCGGCGGCCTCCGCGCGAGCCGTCGCGGCTTCCGCTCGCACGTTGGCGTCCTGACCACGGCCGCGTTCGACGTCGAGCGCGGTCCGGGTGGCGGCGAGTTCGGCGGTGACGGTGGCGATGGTCGTGGCCCGCTCCCCGGCGAGGGTCGCAGCAGCCTCGGCCCGCTCGGCGACGCGGGCGAGCTCATCCCGCACGGCGGCCAGCTGCCCCTCGGCGCGTTGCTGCTCCTGCACGGCGGCCTTCCGGACGGCGCGCTCCTGATCCCGTTCCCGACCGGCGGCGGTCTTCTCCTTCTCGGCGACGGCCGCCTGCCGCACGGCTTCTTCGGCGACGTCGCGAGCCTGGGCGGCTTCGGCGTCGGCCCGGCCGCGCTGGAGCCGGTGCTCGTCGGCCTCGGCCAGAGCGGCGTCCCGCTCGGCGAGGGCGGTGGTGGTGGTCGCTTCGAGCTGGTGGCGCAGCGTCGTGAGCGTCTCGACGAGCCCGCGGGCCGGTTCGAGCACCCGGTCGACCTGCCCGGACAACGCCGTGACGGCCGTGTCGTCAAGTGCGGTGTCGCTCTCACGCAGGGACTCGGCGTCGGCCAAGACGGCTTCGGCGTCACGGCAGGTGAGGTTCCGCCGCCCCCAGGTCTTCCCGTCCTGGCAGAACCGCGCCCGGCTCCCCCGGCCCACGGCGGGCGGCAGAGCCGCCCCACACCGTCGGTACTCGCAAACCCGAGCCTGACCAGCATCTTCCGTCATGATGGAGACTTTATCAAACCTTCTGATTAGAACTAGAAACATCTGTTCAAAATCAAAAGCTAACTAACAGCATGCTTGAGTTCGGATAAGGTTACATATCCAAACTCAGATGAGCCTGGAGAAGCCTTGAGGCTTGGAGGGGCGCAAAGAGGCTCTCAAAAACTAGGACCCCCCTCCCCGGGGCCCGCACACGCCGCCGGACGACGCGACGGCCAACGCGCGCCGCTCGATGACGGCGGCCGCGATCTGTTCCATCCCCCGCGCGCTGACCGGGTCTGACGGCCGCGCGATCTGACTCACCCCACCCGCCCCCGCGCGCTGATCGGGTCTGCCGCGGCTTGTCGTGAGTGTTTAGGAGGGTTAGAACCCTCCTAAACACTCACGACCGGTACCGGTGTGGCGCGTGTGACTTCTGGTGCGGTGGGGTTGGCCTACGGTGGCGGGGTGCCGGACCTGCGTGACGCGGACCAGCGGTGTTCCGGTAGGTGGCCGAACGCTGGTCCGCTAGTAGCCGACTGTCGCGACGGTGCGGAACTGCCGCGTGCCGAACGCCAGCCACACGATCCGGCTGAACACAGATGACAAGCCGCGGCAGACCCGGCAACCACACCAGCCTCGGCAACCACAGACCGCAGCCGGCACCGGAACCGGTGGGTCACCGAAAGCAAGCCCGCTGGAACTCGACTAGACATTCACGACCCCTCGGCAAGGCTGTGGGTGCTAGTTCGGCGTCTCGTTCAACGTGCCGCTGATGTAGCGCACGTTCCCCAGCCGTAGGCCGTCCTCCCGCAAGGGTGGGAGGTTGACGGCGGCCAGCAGGTCTCCGACCGTGCTTCCGGACAGGGCCCAACCCAGGGCCGCCAGGTAGGGCGCCGCCTCGTTGCGGTCTCCGAAGTAGCGCAGCTTGGCCATGCCCGGGTCGAAACCGCTCTCGCGCCAGCGCTCGGAGACGCGGTTCAGGCTCTCCTTCGTCCGGTCCTCCTCGCCCGGCTTCGGGTTGGGGCGGCTTTCGGTGGCCACGCGGCTGCCCGGCGCACTGAGTTCGGTGATCGTGTCCAGCAGGCTGTCCTGGGCCTCCGGTGGCAGGTAGCCCAGCAGGCCTTCGGCGCTCCACGCGGTCGGCCGCGCCGGGTCGAAACCGGCGTTGCGCAGGGCGGCCGGCCAGTCGTCGCGCAGGTCGGCTGCGGCCACTCGCCGGTCGGCGGTGGGCTTGGCGCCCAGCTCGGCCAGTGCGCGGGTCTTGAACTCGACGACCTGCGGCTGGTCCAGCTCGTACACCACGGTCCCGGCCGGCCAGGGCAGCCGGTACGCGCGGGAGTCCAGCCCCGAAGCCAGGATCACGGCCTGCGTGATGCCCGCGTTCGCCGCGTCGAGGAAGAAGTCGTCGTAGAACTTGCCGCGGACCTTGGCCACGTCGATCGCCACCTGCTCGACCAGGTCGCCCGGCGGCAGCTCGCCGGACGCCAGCCGGGTGAGCAGGTCGACGCCGACCGCCCGGACGAGTGGTTCGGCGAACGGGTCGGCGAAGAGCGAACTGTCCTCGCGGGTCGCGATCGCCCGGGCCGCCGCGGCGGCGGTCGCCGTGGTGCCGACGCTGGACGCCAGGTCCCAGGTGTCGCCGTCCTGCCTGGTGGAAGTCATGTTCTGCCCCCGTCTTCGGTTGGAGTCGCCGCACTCTAGGACGGGCCGCGAAAAATTTCGGGACCCGTCCCCCGCGGTGATGTCGAGAATGCGGGACCGGCTCCGTCCCAGGGGCGACAGCGACCACTGGAGGAACCGTGCACCAGACCGAGATCACCGAGATCCTGAACCGCCCGTACAGCCAGGAGCTGCTGGCCCGCGACCTGACCCGGCTGGCCTACGTCGCCAAGGACGGCACCCCGCGCACCATCCCGATCGGGTTCACCTGGACCGGCTCGCAGATCGTCCTCTGCACCCCGAAGAACGCCCCCAAGCTGCACGCCCTGCGCGTCAACCCGGCGGTCGCCCTCACGATCGACACCGAGGTGCACCCGCCCAAGATCCTGCTCATCCGCGGCCAAGCCGAACTGGACGTCGTCGACGGCATCCCGGAGGAGTACCTGCAGATGAACGGCACCTACGAGATGACGCCCGAGCAGCGTGTCGAGTGGGAGGCGGAGGTGCGTGACCTCTACGACGGTATGGTCCGGATCGTCGTGACCCCGACCTGGGCGAAGCTCATCGACTTCGAGCAGACCCTGCCCAGCGCCGTCGAGGAGCTGATGCACGAACGTGCCGCGCGGCAGAGCGCCTGAACCCCGAAGACCACCTCGCGAAGGAGATCACCATGACCAAGTACCTGCTGCTCAAGCACTACCGGGGCGCCCCGGCCGCGGTCAACGACGTCCCGATGGACCAGTGGACGCCGGCGGAGCTCACGGCCCACGTCCAGTACATGCAGGACTTCGCCGACCGGCTCGAGAGCACCGGCGAGTTCGTCGAACACCGGCCGCTCTCCCCCGACGGCACGTTCGTCCGGTCCGACGGCGAGGGACGGCCGCCGGTCACTGACGGGCCGTTCGCGGAGACCAAGGACCTGATCGCCGGCTGGACGATCATCGACGTCGACAGCTACGAGCGCGCGCTCGAGCTGGCCGGCGAGCTGTCCGCCGCGCCGGGTGCCGGCGGGACGCCGATCCAGGAGTGGCTCGAGGTGCGCCCGTTCCTGACCGCGCCCCCGACGATCACGGAGTGACGTCCGTGGACGAAGCCCTGCTGCGGACCCTCACCCCCACCGTGCTCGGCATCCTCGTCCGGCGCGGCGCCGACTTCGCGGCGGCCGAGGACGCCGTGCAGGACGCCCTGATCGAGGCACTGCGCACGTGGCCGGACGAGGTGCCGCGCGACCCGCAGGGCTGGCTGATCACCGTGGCGTGGCGCAAGTTCCTCGACGCCACCCGCGCCGAGACGTCCCGGCGGCAGCGCGAGGAACGCGTCGACGACGAGCCCGCGCCCGAGCCGGGTGCGGCCGTGGACGACACGCTCCAGCTGTACTTCCTGTGCGCGCACCCGTCGCTGACCCCGGCGTCGGCCGTCGCGCTCACGCTGCGCGCGGTCGGCGGCCTGACCACGCGCCAGATCGCGCAGGCCTACCTGGTGCCGGAAGCGACCATGGCCCAGCGGATCAGCCGGGCCAAGAAGACCGTCTCGGGCGTCCGGCTCACCCGGACCGGCGACCTCACCACGGTGCTGCGCGTGCTCTACCTCGTCTTCAACGAGGGCTACGGCGGTGACGTCGACCTGGCCGCCGAGGCGATCCGGCTCACCCGTCAGCTGGCGGTCGGGACCCACGACGAAGAGGTCGCGGGCCTGCTCGCGCTCATGCTGCTGCACCACGCCCGGCGTCCCGCGCGGACCGGGCCCGACGGCAGTCTCGTGCCGCTGGCCGAGCAGGACCGCAGCCGCTGGAACACCCGCCTGATCACCGAGGGCGTCGACATCCTCCAGACGGCGCTGACCGGCGACCGCCTGGGCGAGTTCCAGGCCCAGGCGGCCATCGCCGCGCTGCACGCGGATGCCCAGACGGCCGAGGAGACCGACTGGGTGCAGATCGTCGAGTGGTACGACGAGCTGGTGCGTCTCACCGGCAGCCCGGTGGCCCGGCTCAACCGGGCCGTCGCGGTCGGCGAGGCCGACGGCGCCCGCGCCGGCCTCGCGGCGCTGGCGGATCTCGACCCCGCGCTGCCGCGCTACACGGCCGTCTCGGCGTACCTCCACGAGCGCGACGGCGACACGGCGGGCGCGGCCCGGCTCTACGCCGACGCCGCCCGGGCGGCGGCCAGCGTGCCGGAGCGCGACCACCTCACCCGCCAAGCCGCCCGGCTCAACGCCCGGCTACGCGGCTGAAGCCAGCTGGGTCCGGAACCCGCGCAGCATCGCCAAGCTCACCGCCGGCAACGCGCAGTCGCCGCGCAGCCGGTCCAGCTCTTCCGGCTTGGCGAGCCGTGTCGGGTCGAGCGGGCTGACGATGTGCGTGTACACCGCCGCCGGGCCGCAGTGGGCCAGGTCCGCCAGGTCGGCCGCCGCTTCGGGGAAGCCGGCGTGGCCGACGACGCCGTCCGGGTGGGTCGCGCGGGTCATCACGTGCCCCGGCCGTTGGAAGTCCGCCGGGGCCGCGGACGGGTCGGCCAGCCGCGAGAGTGTTGTCGCGCGGTCGGTCGCCGAGATGCCCGTGGTGATGCCGTCCGCGGCGTCGACCGTGACGCAGTAGTCCGACGGCTGCTCGAACGCGCCCCACATCCTCGGCAAGCCAAGGTCGTCACAGCGGCTCCGGGGCAGGGCCGCGATCAGCAGACCCGAGCCGTGGCGGACCAGGAAGGCCACTCCCGGCGCCGAGACCTCGGCCAGCGGCAGCACGAACACCGCTTCGCGTCCGTTGTGGACGACCGCGGGCCGGCCCCGGCCCAGCTCGTCGGTGACTTCGGCCAGCGCACGCCGGCTCGGGGACAGTTCCAGTACGGACTTCACCACGACACCTCCGGTCTCAGCGGGCGACGGCGTAGGCCTGCTGCCCGCGCGGGCTCGCCGCGGCCAGGACGAGGTCGCCGTCGAACCCCGTCGCGCAGACCTTGCCCAGGGACTTGTCCGGGGCGAGGGCGACGTCGTGGCCGCGCGCCCGCAGCTCCGCGACCACCTCCGGCGGGCAGCTGTTCTCCACGACCAGGCGGTTCGGGCGGGCCGAGCGCGGCGCGAACGACGAAGGCACCTGGTCGGTGTGGAACGCCCGCTGCTCCACAGCCGCCTGGGGCCGCAGGCCACCGTCGACGTGGCTGACGAAGAAGTTCAGCGTCCACTGGTCCTGCTGGTCGCCGCCCGGCGTGCCGAACGCCAGGTGCGGGCGCCCGTCCTTGGTGACCAGGGTCGGGCTCAGCGTGGTCCGCGGGCGCTTGCCCGGCGCGACCGTGTTCGGGTGGCCCTCGTCCAGCAACGCCATCTGCCCGCGCGTGCCGAGCGGGAAGCCGAGGCCGGGGATGACGGGGGAACTCTTCAGCCAGCCGCCGCTCGGGGTGGCGACGACCATGTTGCCGTCGCGGTCCGACGCGCTGATGCAGCACGTGTCGCCCTTGGCCGCGGTCAGCTTCACGACCGCCGGGATCCCGTCGGCGAGCTGGGCGCGCCAGTCGGCGTCCGGCTCGCCGGGCAGCGGCGGTTCCGGGAACCAGCCGTCCATGCCAGGACGCAATGAACCGCACGCCTTCCTGCCGATCAGCTCACGCCGGGCCGCGGCGTACGCCGGATCCAGGAGTTCCTTGAGCGGGACGTCGGTGTGGGCCGGGTCGCCGTAGAAGGCCTCGCGGTCGGCGAAGGCGAGCTTCGCGCTCTCGACGACCGTGTGGAGGTGGTCGGCGCCGCCGTGGTCCATTGCGGCCAGGTCAAAGCCTTCGAGCAGCCCCAGCTGCTGGAGGAACACCGGGCCCTGCGACCACGGGCCCGCCTTGTGCACGGTGTGGCCGCGGTAGTCGGCGCTGACCGTTTGCTCGATGGTGGGTCGCCACGCGGCCAGGTCGTCGCCGGTGAGCAGGCCGCTGTTGCGGCGGCCGGTGGAGTCGAGCGGCTCGGCCGTGGCGAGGAAGTCGGCGATCGTCTCGGCGACGAACCCTTCGTAGAACACGGTGATCGCGGCGTCGATCCGGTTCTCGCGCCCGCCCTTGGCGGCGTCGGCCTCGGCGACGATCCGCCGGTAGGTCGCGGCGAGGGGCTTGTTGCAGATCCGTGCGCCGGGCTTCGGCGACCGGCCGCCGGGCAGGTACACCTCGCCGGAGCCGGTCCACTCCTCGCGGAACAGCGGCGCGAGGACGTCGATCATGTCGGCCGCCTTCGGCAGCAGCGGGTACCCGTCTTCGGCGTAGGCGATCGCCGGGGCGAGGACGGTGCCGAGGTCGAGGCGCCCGCGGTCGCGCAGCAGCCGCAGCCACGCGCCGAACGCGCCGGGCACGACCGCCGGGAGCAGGCCGGAGCCGGGGATCGCGTCGACGCCGCGGTCGCGGAACGCCTGGGGCGTCGCGGCTTCCGGCATCGGGCCCTGGCCGCAGATCACCTCGACCTCGCCGGTCGCGCCGTCGTGCACCAGGATCGGGACGTCGCCGCCCGGGCCGTTGAGGTGCGGTTCGACGACCTGGATGACGAACGCCGTGGCGACGGCGGCGTCGAAGGCGTTGCCGCCCAGGTCGAACATCGCCGTCCCGGCGGCGGAGCCGAGCCAGTGCGTGGACGAGACGGCACCCCGGGTGCCGAGCAGTTCGGGTCGGTCGAGCACGTCAGCTTCCCTTCTCGCGGTCCGGATCGGCCAGCTCACCCGTGCCCGCGGGCAGTACGGCGCCGGAGACCGACGCCGACACCGGCCGGCCGTCGGCGACCTGGACCGAGCAGTACAAAGTGGACGGACGGCCCTGCTCACGGCCCTGGCGCAGGGTGAAGTCGCCTCCCGGGAACCACCCCGCTTCGACGAGCCAGACGCCCAGACCGAGCGCGGCCGACGAGCAGGCCGGGTCCTCGGGCATCCCGTAGCCGGGCGCGAACAGGCGGCCGTGCGCGGTGTTCGTCGCGGCGTCCCAGCTGAACACCAGGACGTCGGCGAGGTCGGCGGCCGCCATCCGCGCGAAGTCGGGCTTCGCCGCCGCGACGGCGTCGGCGCGCACGGGCAGGAAGTGGAACGCCGGGCCGAACCCGCAGGCGGCGGGAAGGGCGCCGCCGGCCACGGAGGCGGGCAGGCCGACGGCGCCGAGCAGAACCCCGGCATCCAGCTTTTGGCTGGCCAGGGGGTCGTTCGCGGTGATCTTGCCCGCCTCGGCGGACACGTCCAGGGGCAGCAGCTTGGGCCCGCACTCCTGCACGACCCGCCCGGCGGGCACCAGGCCCAGCCGCGCGAGCGTCACCGCCGTGCCGACGCTGGAATGCCCGCCGAACGGCGACTCCGCTTCGGGTGTGAAGACGCGGACGCGGTAGTCGGCGCCGGTCCCGGTCGGGGGCAGCACGAACGCCGTCTCGGTGTGGTTGATCTCGCGGGCCAGCGCCTGCATGCCCGCGGTGTCGAGGTCACCGGCCCGCGGGACGACGCCGAGCGCGCTGCCGGCGTAGACGTGGTCGGCGAACATGTTGACGATCTCGTACACGGGCATGCTGCTCCTTTCAGGCCAGGTCCAGCTCGTCGAGGACCCGCTCGTCCCCGTGGTAGGGCTCGGACGGCCGGGGCCAGTGCACGACGAGGTCGGTGAAGCCGAGGTCGGCGAACGTGCCCGAGGCGTCCCGGAAGGACTGCGCCGAATCCAGCACACCCCCGACGGTCGCGCCGGTCACCAGCAGCTTTCCCACCGACGCCGGATCGCGGCCCGCCGCGGCACAGGCGTCTTCGAACGCCCGGAGCTGGTCCTTCAGCTCCGGCACGACCAGGTCCCAGCGCCGCGCGTCGAACCGGCCCGGCGCGCCCGCGGTGATCCACGTTTCGGCGTACCGCGCGGCCAGGCCCATCGCCTTCGGGCCGGTCGCGGCGACCGCGAACGGCAGCCGCGGGCGCTGCACGCAGCCCGGGACCATCCGGGCGCCTTCGCAGCGGTAGTACTCGCCCTCGTACGACGTCACCGGCTGGCGCAGCAGCAGGTCCGTCAGCTCGAGGAACTCCGCGAACCGCCCGGCCCGGCTGCCTTCCGGCCCGTCGCCGAAGACGCTCTCGTCGTACCCGCCGGCCCCGGAGCCGACGCCGCAGATCAGCCGCCCGTCGGAGATGTCGTCGAGCGTCATCAGCTCCTTGGCGAAGGGCACCGGGTGGCGGAACGTCGGGGTGGCGACGAGCGAGCCGAGCCGCATCTTCGACGTCACCCCGGCCGCGGCGGTGAGCGTCGGCAGGCAGCCGAACCAGGTCTCGTCGCGCAGCCAGCGCCACATCAGGTGGTCGTAGGTCCAGGCGTGGTCGAACCCGAGCTCTTCGGCGCGGCGCCAGCGGTCCCGCGCGGCGGACCAGCGCTGCTCGGGCAGCAGGACGATGCCGTGGCGCACGGCTCAGTCCGCCGGGGAGCCGGCCGCGCACGCCGCGACGTCGGCGAGGAGACCGACGAACCCGGCCTCGCAGGAGCGGACCTCGGGACTGGTCAGCTCGGCGGGCGGGTCCTCGGCGTCGGACACCGCGTCGACGCCGTTCTGCGTGACGTCCAGCGCCACGGCGTTGAGCCGCCGCAGCAGCTGGGCCACGACGTCCGGCAGCGACGTCGGCGCTCGCAGCGTCATGAAGTAGTTGTCGTAGACGACGCTCAGCACGTCCGGGTGCGGCGCCTCGGCCGCGCCCGCCGCGTCCTGCAGCAGCGACCGTCCACTCGGCACCAGCTTGGCCGCGATCCCGCCGTGGACGCGCTGGTAGAAGCCGACTTCGTCGCGCAGGGCCTGGACGCCGGGCGAGTCGTCATCGGGCAGGCCCTTGCCGCGGTAGAGATCGCGGACGGGGGCGAAGTCCGGCGCCCACGTGCCGCTGAACCCGCGGTGCTGCAGGAACATGCTCGGCCGGATGACCTCGTGGTAGACGTCGATCGGCGTCGAGCTGGTGTAGAGCAGCATCGCGCTGAAGCCGCGGGTGAACAGCGCCGCCGAGGCCAGCGCGGCCTCGCGATCACGCTCGCCGCGCTCGGCCATGGCCAGCTCGCGGGCGACGAGCTGCCACAGCACGAACGTCACCTGGTGGCCGGTGATCCAGCGGAACCAGTACAGCCGGTCGGACGACTCGACGGGCTCGACCGGGCCCGGCACGCCGCTGCGTGAGATGTGCTCCAGGTGGGTGCACAGGCCGGCGAAGCGGGAGCAGGGGCCGTCGCCGCCGGGCTCGGTGCCGGCGTCGGGGATGGTCAGCGGTTCGAGGCCGTAGGGGAAGTCGCCGAAGTCCCACCCCTCGCGCACGGGGACCTCGGTCAGCACGGGAACGGTCATGACGCGGCCTCCGGAATCCAGGTGAACTCGTATTCGAGGCCGTTCACGTCGAATGCGTAGAAACTCTGCACGCCGTCGTCGTCGGTGACGATCTCCGTCGCCGGTTCGTCGCGCGTGAAATGGAATCGGCCGGATTCGTACAACCGGGTCCAGTGCCGCTGCCAGGCGGACATTTCCGCCGGCGAGCCGACCTCCATGCAGACGTGCTGGAATTGCGCGTTGCCGGGCTCGGGCGGTTCGCTGCCTTCGCCCGCGCGCTCGAAGAGATGGAACCGGGTGCCGCCGGCCCGCAGCTCGACGAGCTTGACGATGCCCGGCAGCCGGCTGGTGGTCAGCTCGGAGAACTCGTCGAGGTTCCAGTTTTCCTTGCAGCCGAAGAACTCCTGGTACCAGGAGACGCAGTTGGCGAGATCGGCGGTCTGGATCCCCAGGTGGTGGAACGCGGCCGCGCGGAGCGGGGCAAGGCGGGGCGACTCGAGGGTCGCCACGGCGTTCTCGGACATGTCGCCATCCTTTCTTCCGGCGCCGGGAAAGCATTCCCAGACGGCGCCTCGGAGAGTGGCCTTGATCGATCATCGGGGGCGGCGGCGAAACAACCGCCCGATCTCCTTCGAGACTACAGTGGTTGCCTCCAGGAAATCAACCTGACGAGAAAAATAATCCATTATCCCTATAGTCGCGCGCCTTCCTCAAGTAACATCGGGAGACATGAGCGAAGACCAGTGGACGAAAATCGACACCTACACCTCGAACCTGATGGTGGAGCACGACGCCGCCCTGGACCTCGCGGCCAAGGCCAGTGCCGAGGCCGGGCTGCCGGAGATCGCGGTGGCACCCAACCAGGGCAAGTTCCTCCACCTGCTCGCCCGCACCCACGGCGCGCGCCGCATCCTCGAGATCGGTGCGTTCGGCGGCTACAGCGCGATCTGGCTGGCCCGCGCGCTGCCGGCGGGCGGCACGCTGACCACACTGGAGGCCGAACCGTCCTTCGCCGAGGTCGCGCAGCGCAACATCGACAACGCCGGCCTGTCCGACGTCGTCGACCTGCGCGTCGGCAAGGCGCTCGACACCCTGCCGCAGCTGGCGGGCGGCGAGCCGTTCGACCTCGTGTTCATCGACGCCGACAAGGCCAACATCCCGGAGTACTTCGGCTGGGCCTTGAAGCTGACTCGCCCGGGCAGCGTCATCGTCGTGGACAACGTGGTGCTCGACGGGCTCGTCATCGAGGCCGACAGCCCCAACCCGGCGGTGCAGGGCGTGCGCCGGTTCAACCAGCTGGTGGCCGACGAGCCGCGCGTCACCGCGACGACCGTGCAGACCGTCGGCAGCCGCGGCCACGACGGGTTCTGCCTGATGCTCGTCGAAAGCTGAGGAACCAGCTGACAGACGCACGACCGGAGGGCCTTCCCGCACCGCGGGGAGGCCCTCCGTCACGTCGTGGCTCACGTCAGAGCCGATCGGGGTTGATCAGGTCCGGTGCGGTCCAGCCGTCGAGGTCGTACTCGGCCAGGCACTGCTCGGCGAAGCCCTTGTAGCCGTCGACCTGCCCGGACGCCTGCTGGGCGGTGAGCATCTCGATCCGGACGTTCTCGTGGTTGCCCGAGAAGTTCCGCTCGTAGAGCTCGTTGCGGCCGGCGAACTCCGTGCCGACGGAGTCCCAGATCAGCTTCATCAGCTTGACCCGCTCGACCGCGTCGTAGCCCGACGAGCCCCGGACGTACTTGTCCAGGTAGGGCCGCAGCTCCGGGTTCTGGAAGTCGCTGGCGTGCGAGTTCAGGTAGATCAGCGCGCTGCCCAGGTCCTGGTGGATGATCTCCCGCACCCGCGGGTAGCCGATCGTCATGAACCAGCGGTAGGCCATGCCGTAGTCGAGCTTCGGCAGCACCGCGCCGTCCTTCCACGGGTCCGGGTTGAGCGCCATCGCGTCGCTCAGGCCCCAGAACATGTTCCGCCACGCGATGACCTCGCCGATGCGGGTCTGGATGCCGCGGAAGTCCTTGGTGCCGGTGACGTCGACGCCCTTGAGCAGCAGCCCGGCCAGGAAGTCCAGCTTCACGGCCAGCCGCGTCACGCCGTGGAACGTCGAGCGGTTCAGGAACCCCGACGCCGACAGGAACGTCGCCGCCTTGGCCTGGTCGCCGTAGACGAACACGTTCTCCCAGGGGATCTTCACCTTGTCGAGCACGAAGATCGTGTCGTTCTCGTCGAGCCGGCTCGACAGCGGGTAGTCGAACGGGCTGCCCGTCGTGTCCGCCTGCAGCGCGTAGGACGGCCGGCAGATGAGCTTCAGCCCCGGCGAGTCCATCGGCAGCGTCGCCACCAGCGCGAACTCGCGCTTCTTCACCGGCAGCCCGTAGTGGGCGATGAAGTTGCCGTGCGTCAGCGCCGAACCGGTCGCGACGACCTTGGCGCCGCTGACGACCAGGCCGTCGTCGCGCTCCTCCTCGACGTGCACGAACACGTCCCCGACGTCGTCGGCCGCCTTGTGCCGGTCGACGGGCGGGTTGATGATCGCGTGGTTCCAGAAGAGGACCTTCTCCTGCGCCTCGGCGTACCAGCGGCGCGCGTTGCCTTCGAACTCGCCGTAGTAACCCGGGTCGACGCCGAGGGTGGCGAGGAAGCTCGCCTTGTAGTCCGGGCTGCGGCCCAGCCAGCCGTAGCTCATCTTGGCCCACTCGGCGATCGCGTCCCGGTCGCCGATGAGGTCCTGTGCGGACCTCGGCGCGCGGAAGAACCGGTGCGTGAACCCGCCGCTGCCGGTGTCGGTCGGCGTGGTCAGGACGTCCTGCTTCTCCGGGTCGTGCAACGCGTCGTACAGCCGCGCGGTCATCCGGGCGGTGTTGCGGAACGCCGGGTGCTTGGTCACGTCGTCGACGCGTTCGCCGTAGGCCCAGATCTCGCGGCCGTCGCGGATGCTTTCCAGGTACTCGTCCCCGGTCAACGGCCGGGTCGTCGTCTCGCTCACTTGCCTGCCTCCCATCGTTGGGGTGTCGGGTCGTCCAGCGACCACGACCAGTGCGGTGCTTCGGGGTCTTCGGCCAGCCGCGGGAACTCGCCGCCGAAGAACAGCAGCGGCCGCCCGCCGGCCAGGTCGAGGCCGGTCACCTCGCCGACGTGCAGCACGTGGTCGCCGCCGTCGTAGGCGCGCCACGGGGTGCACTCGACGTGCCCGACCGTGCCGCCCAGCCGCGGCACCGGCGAGTCGAGGTCGACCCACGGCACGTCGTCGTCGGCCAGCGGCTTGCCCGCGAAGTGCATCGCCACGTCCTGCTGGTCCTCGGCGAGGATGTTGACCACGAACGGCCCGTCGCCGAGGTGCTGCACCGAGCGGCTGCGCCGGTCCAGGGAGACGAGCACGAGCGGCGGGTCCAGCGACACCGACGTGAACGCGTTGACGGTCGCGCCGCGCACCATCGGGCCGCGCCGGTAGGTCACCACGGTGACGCCGGTGGTGAAGTGGCCGAGGAAGGTCCTCAGCCGGGCGCGGTCGAACGCCGGGGCGGTCGCTGTCATGAGCTGCCTCCTTCGGTCGCGTGGTCGACGACGTCGCGCAGGATCGCCGGACCGTCCTCGGTGAGGAAGGACTCGGCGTGGAACTGGATGGTCGCCAGTCCCGGCCCGCGCAGGCCGATGACCTGGTCGTCGAGCCCGCGGACGACGTCGGCGGGCGCCCGGCCGGGCACCGCCACGCGGTCGTCGGCCGTCCGCGCGGCGAAGCTGTTGTAGAACCCGACCGCGCGGCGGGTCCCGTCGATCGTCACGTGGGCCTGACGGCCCTGGTTGGGCCGCGCGAGCCGCTGGACGGGCAGCCCGAGTTCGGCGCAGAGCACCTGGTGGCCCAGGCAGACGCCGACCAGCGGACGGCCTTCGCGCAGCAGGTCCGCGGCCAGCGCGCGCAGCCGGCCGACCTTCGCGCCGCCGACGTCGTTGGGGTCGCCCGGCCCGGGGCCGAGCAGCACCAGATCGTTCTCCGGCAACTCCCCCGCGTCCCACGGCACGGTCGTCACGTCGCAGTTCACCGACTTGAGCTGGTAGGCCAGCATCGAGGTGAACGCGTCTTCGGCGTCGACGACGGTGATCCGCACCCGGGACCCGGTGCCGGGCCGGGCGCCGTCGAGCCAGAACCGGGACTTCCCGTCGTTGCGTGCCTTCAACGCCGAACGCACCTCGTCGGACGAGGTCGACGGCGATGGCGAAGCCGTGGCGGCGCGGGTTTCGCCGGAGAGCGACTTCAGGACGGCCGACACCTTCGCCGTCGTCTCGGCGGCTTCCGACAGCGGCGCCGACTCGCGCACGATCGTCGACCCGGCGGCCAGCCGGACGTCGCCGCCCGGCGAGATGTCCGCGGTGCGGATGAGGATCGCCGAGTCCAGGGAGCGGCGGCCGTCGTCGTCACTGCCGACGAGCCCGATGACGCCGCTGTAGTAGCCGCGCCCCTTCGGTTCGTACCGGCGGATCACGCGGCAGGCGTTGACCAGCGGGCTGCCGGTGACGGTCGGCGCGAGCAGCGTGTGCCGCAGCACCTCCGTCAGCGGCCGGCCGGTCTCGCCCTCCAGGGAGTACTCGGTGTGGGCCAGCCGCGACATGCGCCGCAGCCGCGGCCCGGACACCCGGATGCCGCGGTCGCACAGCTCGGCCATCATCTTCAGTTCCTCGTCGACGACCATGCAGAGCTCGTCGGCTTCCTTCTCGTCGTGGAGGAACTCGAGCAGGCCTCCGGCGTCGGCGCCGCCCTCGGGGTAGCGGTAGGTGCCGCTGATCGGATTCATCGTCACCGTGCGGTCGAACAGCCGGACGTGCTGCTCCGGCGTGCTGCCGAGCAGGTAGCGCTCGCCGGTGAAGACCAGGAACGTCCAGTACGCCCCGGCTTCCGCACCCAGCAGGCGCTTGAAGACCGCCCGTGCGACGTCGTCGTCGAAGCCGGGGAACCGGCCGCGCAGGCTGCGGGAGAGCACGAAGTTCGCGCCCTCGCCGGCCCCGATCTCGTCGTCGAGGATCCGTTCGACCGTGCGGGCGTACTCGTCGTCGCCGAGGTCGAACGCGCGGTCCTCCAGCGGCGGGACGCCGTCGGGCAGCGCCGCGAGGGTCTCGGCGACGGTGAGCGTCGTCTGGGCCTCGATGTCCATCACCTGCAGCGGGACCTGGTCGTCCGGGCAGTCGTAACCGCGCTCGGCGAGCTGCCGGTACGGGAGCAGGACCAGCTTCGTGTGCCGGCCCCGGCCTTCCCACGAGCCGTCGTCCAGGGTCAGGTCGGCCAGCCGCTCGGCGGTGCGGACCGGGCCGGAGACGATCTCGACCTGGTCGCCGCGGCCGCTGCCGGGCCGGTGCAGGATCGCGTACGGCGAGCCCGCGCGGATGGGCAGGGGACTCACGTGACCACCGCCCCTTCCAGCTCGCCGACCAGCGCCGCCGTGGTGGTCGCGACGGCGCAGTTGCGGGCCGCGTAGTCCACCGCGAGCCGGTGCTCGTCCGGGCCGAAGTCGGCGACCGCGTCGGCGACGAAGAACGTCTCGATGTCGTGCGTGAACGCCTCGACGGCGGTGACCAGGCAGCCGACGTGCGCGTAGATCCCGCAGACGATCAACTGGTCGCGACCGGCCGCGCGCAGCCGGTCGAGCAGGTCGGTGCGGTGGAACGCGCTGTAGCGCCACTTCGTCAGCACGACGTCCGACGGTGTCGGCGTGAGTTCGTCGATCACCTGCCGGTCGGCCGGGGTGGCCTTCATGCCCGGGCCCCAGATGTCCTGCAGCAGCCCGCGGTCCTCGGGTGTCATCGAGCCGGGCTGGGCGGTGTAGAACACCGGGATGCCCAGCCGGTCGGCCGTTTCCCGTGCCTGGACGACGTTGCGGACGAGCGTGCGCCGCAGTTCGCCGTCCTCGGGGTAGAAGCCGAGGAAGTAGCGCTGCATGTCGTGGATCAGCAGGGCCGCGCGGCCCGGGTGGGGCCGCCAGGTCGCGGTGCTGGCCGGGACGGTGGTGGGCAGGTCGTACGGTTCGATCGTGATGCCGGTCATCAGGCCTCCTTCAGACGGCGCCGAGGGCCGCGCCGCCGTCGACGAGCAGGGTGGCGAGGGTGACGTGCCGGGCCTCGTCCGACAGCAGGAACGCGACGCTGCGGGCGACGTCCTCGGCCACGCCGATCCGGCCCAGCGGGATGCCGAGGCGGAACTGGCCCGGGTCGCCGTCGACCGTGGCCTGCCGCCCGGTGTCGTCCGTCCACATAGAACGCAGCATCGGCGTGTCGGTCGAGCCGGGCGCGACGACGTTGCAGCGGATGCCGAGCGGCGCGAGGTCCAGGCCGAGGCTGTGGGTCAGGCTGGTCGCGGCGGACTTCGACGCGGCGTAGGCGGCCATGTGGCTGCGCGGCACCCCCGCGGCGTTGGACGCCACCGTGACGATCGAGCCGCTCTTGCGCGCCGCCATCCGGCGGGACACCGCCCGGCAGACGTGGAACACACCGGTCGCGTTGACCGCGAACGTCTCGTTCCAGTCCTCGTCGGACAGCTCGGCCACCCGGCCCATCCGCAGCACCCCGGCGACGTTCGCCAGGCCACTGATCGGCCCGAAGCCGGTCTCGACGCGCTCGACGGCGGCGTCGACCTCCGCGCTGGATGTGACGTCGACGACGTGCGTCTCGACGCTGCGGCCGTCGTCCAGCAGGGGTTTCGCGACCTGGGTGAGGGCGTCCTCGTCGCGGTCGAACAAGGCGAGGGTGTGGCCGCGTTCGGCCAGGAGGGTCGCGGTGGCGGCGCCGATCCCGCTGCCGGCTCCGGTTACGAGGGTCACGGTCATGACGCCAGCTCCGTCCTGAGTTCGTGGGCCGCCTCGGGCTGCCAGTGCGCGGTCAGCGCGACGGCCTGGGTGAGGTTGAGCCGCGGGTCGCACAGCGTCGTGTAGCCGGGCCCGCGGGCGGCGGTGATGCCGGCGCCGTGGCATTCGGAGATCTCGCTGGGCGAGGCCTCCATGTGCAGCCCGGCGCACGCGCCGCCCTCGCCGGTGACGATCCGGACGAACTGGCGCAGCTCGTTCATGATGTCCTCGAGCCAGCGGACCTTGAGCCCGTCGTCGGCGACGACGGTGTTGCCGTGCATCGGGTCGCACAGCCACAGCACCGGGTGCCCGGCGTCGCGCACCGCCCGCACCAGCGGTGCGAGCTCCCCGATGCGGGCGGCACCGAACCGCGGGATCAGCGTGAGCCGCCCGGGCGTGCGGAACGGGTCGATCTGCCCGCAGAGCTTCAGCACGTCCTCGATCGGCGCCTTCGCGCTCACCTTCGCCGCCACCGGGTTGACCACAGTGGACAGCAGGTGCACGTGGGCGCCGTCCGAGCGCCGGGTGCGTTCGCCGATCCACGGCCAGTGCGTCGAGGCGAGGTAGCTGCGGCCGCCGGGCATCCGGCGCACCAGCGGGACCTCGTAGTCCAGCAGCAGGGCTTCGTGACTGGTCCAGATCCGGCCGGCCGGCTCGGCTCCGGTACCCCGGCCGAGGCGCCCGATCGACGCGCGGACGCCGAGCGCGGCGTCGTGCGCGTCCAGGATCCGGGTGGGGTCGGGCCGCCGGGCTTCGGCGGTCGGTTCGGGGCTGTTGACGATCGGGCCGCGGTAGACGGGCAGCTCGTGGCCGTCGACGTTCTCGACGTTCTGCGAGCGGGGCTTGGCGTACTGGCCGGCGATCCGGCCGACCTCGAGGACCGGGCGACCGGAGCCGACCCGCATCACCTCGGCGAGCGTGTCGAGCATGCCGATCTTGCGGGCCACGGCCCGGACGCCGGTGTCGGCCGGGTCTTCGGCGCAGTCACCCGCTTGAAGCACGCAGAACTCGCCTTCGGCGGCGCGGGCCAGCAGGGACCGCAGTTGCAGCACCTCGGCGGCGCCGACGACGTCTTCACGCTCGGACAGCGTGTCGCGGACGCCGGCGAGCTCGGCCGGGTCGGGCCAGTCGGGTTGCTGGGCGGCGGGGTAGTCGGACAGAGTCTCGTCGCACTGATCGGCGGCGCGGTGCAGGACCGGCCGGGCTCGTGCGGGCAGCGTCTTCCTCATCACGCATTCCTTGCTTGAGCCGGATATCGGGAGCACGGGGACGAATCGGCGTCAGCCGGTGAATTCGCCCGTTTCACGGAAATAGCCGATCATTTTCGTGAACACGGCCGGGGTGATCTCCGGCCAGCACAGGCCCAGCCGGGCGAGCTCGCGCCCGGTGCGCTCGTTGCCGTAGACGTTGTCGCCGATGTCGAGGGCCCCTTCCTGGTAGAGCGGGGCCATCGCGGACAACGGGTTGTCCCGGTCGGCCAGCGCCGCGCGCCATTCCTCGACCGGGATTTCGCGCAGCGGGTAACCCAGCTCGCGAATGGCTTCGTAAACGACGTCGAAGGTCTTGATGCCGGGGTTGAACAGGTGCCAGGTGCCGTTCTCCGCCGGACGGGCCTTCGCCAGCCGGACCAGCGCGCGGCCGACGAAGTCGACCGGCAGGAGGTCGGTGTCGTGCTCCTCGGGCGGCGGGACGACGCCGAGGGCGAGGAAGCTCTTGACCTGCCGCCAGAGGAAGTCCTCGGACTGCAGCGCCCCCGTTTCGCTGTCGCCGGCGATCCGGCCGATGCGGTAGATCGTCACCGGCACCCCGCGGTCACGGGCCAGCCGCGCGACCTCCTCGGCGACCCACTTGCTCTGGGTGTAGCCGATCGTGAGGTCGTCGGAATCGTCCGGGACGTCGTCCTCGGTGATCGCCTCGGACCGCGGCTTCGGCGAGAACACCGCCACCGTGGAGGTGTAGTGCACCGGCTTGACCGGCCCGGACGCGGCGAACTCGACGATCCGGGCCAGGCCGTCCACATTGGCCTGTTTGACCGAGGCGTACGGCGCGACGAAGTTGATGTGCGCCGCCGTGTGGTGGATGGTCCCCACGCGGTGGGCGAGGTCGTCGTAGTCCGCTTCGGACAGTCCCAGCCGCTCGGCGGCGAGGTCGCCGGGGACGGCGGTGACGCGGTCGCGATCGAGGGACTTCCCGATGCCGTAGCGGTCGGCCGTCGCGGCGATCCGGTCCCACGCGGCGTCGGCGTCGGCGGCCCGGACCAGGCAGTGGACCCGGTCGGTGGTCTCGGTGAGCAGCTCGCGCAGCAGGTGGATCCCCAGGAACCCGGTCGCGCCGGTGAGCAGGACGTCCTCGGCGGTGGCCATCGGCGCACCCTCGGCGACGCGCACGTGGTCCGGCAGCCGGACGTCGGCCCGCAGGTCGACGCGGTCGCCGGTGTCCTCGCCGGAGCGCAGCGCGTCGATGCGCGCGGCCATCCCGCCGACGGTCGGGTTGTCGAACAGCACCCGCAGCGGCACGTCGACGTCGAACCGCTTGCGCAGCCGGTACATCAGCTCGGTGGCGAGGATCGAGTGGCCGCCCGCGGCGAAGAAGTCCTCGTCCAGGCCGACCCCGCCGGTGCCCAGCAGGTCGGTCCACGCTTCGGCGATGGCCTGCTCGGTCGGCGTCTCCGGTGGCCGCGACGCGGTCGTCGTGCCCGGGTCGAACAGGTCCGGCAGTGCCTTGCGGTCGATCTTGCCGCTGGGCGCGATCGGCAGCGCGGCGAGCCGCACGAAGTGGGACGGCACCAGGTAGTCCGGCAGCGTCCCGGACAGCGCGGCCCGCACCCGCACCGGGTCGGGCTCCCGTTCGGTGACGAGGTAGCCGATCAGGCGGCGGTCGCCGGCGCCGAACGTCACCGGGGCCACCGCGGACGCGCTGACCTCGGGCAGCTCGTTCAACGCCGCTTCGACCTCGGCCGGTTCGACGCGGTAGCCGCGGATCTTGATCTGGGTGTCGGCGCGCCCGAGGTAGTCGAACTCGCCGTGCCGGTCGTAGCGGACCAGGTCGCCGGTGCGGTAGAGGCGCCCGAACGGCGTCTCCACGAACCGTTCACGGGTCTGCTCGGGCAGCCCGTGGTAGCCCGGCGAGACCAGGTCGCCGCCGAGGTACAGCTCCCCCGGCACCCCGGGCGGGACGAGCCGGCCGCCGTCGTCGAGGGCCAGCATCGACAGGCCCCCGATCGGGCCGCCGATCGACGGCGCCTCCGGCCAGCCGGCCGGGTCGCCGCTCAGCTCGTGCGCGGACGCCAGGTGCGTCTCGGACGGCCCGTACATGTTCAGGAACCGGATTTCCGGCCGCCGCGCGAAGAACGCACGGATCTGCGGGGTGATCACCAGCTGTTCGCCGACGGAGGCGACCTCCACCAGGTCCGGGAACGGCTTGTCCTCGGCGACCGCGGCCAGCTGCTGCACCGCGACGTACGGCAGGTAGGTCCGGGAGATCCGGTGGTCACGCAGGAAGCCACTGAGCCGGTGCAGGTCCTTCTGCAGGTCCTCGTCGATCAGCACGAGCGTGCCACCGGCGCAGAGCGTCCCCAGGATCTCCATCACCGAGACGTCGAACGACAAGGTCATGTACTGCAACGTCCGCCCGGTCGCGCCGATCGGCGACGTCCGGCGTTGGTACTCGACGAGGTTGGTCACCGTCGCTTCGGTGAGCACGACGCCCTTGGGACGCCCGGTCGAACCGGAGGTGTAGATGACGTAGATCTCGTCGTCGCCGGTCTTCAGCCGCCCCAGATCGGTCTCGTCGGTGGCTTCCGCGTCCGCCGACTCCAGCACCAGCGCGACGCCGGAGTCCTCGAGCATGTACTCGATCCGCTCGGCCGGGTACGACGGGTCGACCGGCACGTACGCCGCGCCCGCCTTCAGGACACCCAGCAGCGCGACGACCATGTCCGGCGACCGCGGCACGTGGATGCCGACGCGGTCACCGCGTCCGACGCCCTTCGCCCGCAGGTCACGGGCCAGCCGGTTGGCGCGGCCGTTGAGCTCGCGGTAGGTCAGGACGCGGTCGCCGTGTTCCAGCGCGGGCGCGTCCGGGGTGACCGCGGCCTGCGTCTCGAACAGCTCCGCGACCGGACGGCGGGTGGTGTCCTCCACCGGCGGCGCGCACCACGCGAGCACCTCCTGCTCCTGCGCGTCCGACAACAGCCCCAGCTCACCGACGGTGCCGCCCGGGTTCGCGACGAGCGCTTCGAGAAGCCGGACGTACCGGTCGCCGAACTCCTCGACGGTCTCGCGGTCGAACAACGCCGTGTCGTACTCGAACACCCCGCGCAGCGCCGTGCCGTCCTGCTCGACGATCAACGAGAGGTCGTACTTCGAGCTGCGGCTGACGTAGAGGTCGAGGTCGGCGTCCAGGCCGAGCCGGTCGAGGGCCGCCCAGTCGGAGTCCGGCAGCACGAACATGGTCTGGAAGACCGGTGCGTGGCTCGGGCTGCGGGGCGGGTTGACGCGCTCGATGACCTTCTCGAACGGCGCGTCCTTGTGCCGCAGGGCTTCGGTGATCTCGGTGCCGGCCTGCGCGTACAGCTCCCGCAGCGGCTGGTCACCGCGCACGCCGTGGCGGAAGACGACCATGTTGACGAAGTAGCCGAGCATCCCGGCCGTCTCGGGCAGGTCCCGCAGCGAGACCGGGCTGCCGATCAGGACGTCGTCCTGGCGCGTGTGCCGGTGCAGGAACGCCGCGTACGCGGCTTCCAGCAGCATGAACAGTGTGACGCCTTCGTCGGCGGCCAGGGCGCGGACCCGCTCGGTCAGCTCCGGCGGGAGGTCGAACCGGACGATGTCGCCGCGGTGCGACTGCTCCAGCGGCCGCGGCCGGTCCGTCGGCAGGTCCAGCAGCGGCAGCGGCCCGGCGAGCCGCTCTTCCCAGTACCCCAGCAGGTCGGCCAGCTTGTCGTCGCGGACGGTCTCCCGCTGCCGGCGGGCGAAGTCGCGGTACTGCGGCCGGTCCGGGCCCTCGTCGAACGGGTCCCCGGCGAGCGCGGCGTGGTAGCGGGTGAACCACTCGGTGAGGAACACCCCGGCCGAGGCCGCGTCGAAGACGATGTGGTGGATGCTGCAGACGACGTGCGTCGGCCCGTCCGGCTCGGCCGCGCAGACCACCTTGACCAGCGGGCCGTTCCCCAGGTCGAACTCGGTGTCGACGACCTCGGCGACGACGTCGTCCAGCGGCCGCTCGACACTCAATTCGACGGTCGAGAAGTCGGCGGCCGGGTCGGGGTTGACCTGCTGGAAGACCTCGCCGCCGTCGGCGGTGAACGTCGTGCGCAGGATCTCGTGCCGGGCCAGCACGGCCCGCAGGCTCTCCTGCAGCACGGCGGTGTCCAGCGGGGTCTTGACGGTGAACACGAACGGCGCGTTGTAGGCCGCCGGCCGCGGCGAGTACTGGTCGATGAACCAGATGCCGCGCTGGCCGTAGGAGGCGGGGGCCGGGCCGCTGTCGTGGCTCGCGGTGAGGCCGGGCGGGCCGCCGCGCAGGTCGTCGATGTGCCGGGCCAGGTCCGCGGGGTCCTCGTGGCGCCGGACGTCCTCGGCCCCCAGAGTGATCCCCAGCAGCGCACCGAGCAGCCCGGCGAACTGCTCGTGACCGGCCACACCGTCGGCGGTGACGCCGGAACGGGCCCGGCGGATCACCGACTCGAGTGGGTTCTCCATGGTGTCAGTACCTCTCCGATCATCGCGGCCCCCCGTGCGTCGGTTCGGTCTGCCGCTCACCTGGCGGCGGCGCCGGCCCGCAGGGACTCGACGTGCTCGGCAAGCTTGCGGACGGTGCCGTGCCGGAAGACGTCCTCGGGCCGGACCTCGACCGCGAAGACCGACTGCAGGCCGGAAGCGAACTTCACGAAGTGCAGGGAATTGCCGCCGTGCCCGACGAACGGGTCGGTGACCGAATAGTCGTCACTGCCGATGATGTCGCGCCACATCTGGAGAATGACCGTTTCGAGAGGGTTCGACATGCGTTGCTCCTTTTCTGCTCGGGGATCTTCCGACGAACGGGCGCGCGGGTCGTGCAGTGCGGCCCGGTCGATCTTTCCGTTGAGGTTCGCCGGCATCGCGTCGAGCCGGCGGAAGTCCGACGGGATCATGTACTCCGGCAGGGAATCGGCGAGCTGCGCGATCAGTTCGCCGGTGCCGATTTCCTGCCCGCTCCACGTCGTGTAGAACGCGACGAGGCTCTTTTCGTTCGCTTCGTTCCCGAACGCCTTGACCACGGCGTGCTCGACGTCGTCGAAGGACTTCAGGGCGAGTTCCACGGCGCTGGTTTCGACACGGAACCCGCGGATCTTCACGAGACTGTCGGACCGGCCGACCAGGACGACGTCGCCGTCCGGGGTGAGCCGGGCGAGGTCGCCGGTGCGGTAGCGGGTGCCGCCGTCGACGAACTTCTCGGCCTGAGCCTCCGGCAGGTTCAGGTAGCCGTTGGCGACGCCGGTGCCGCCGATGCACAGCTCGCCGACGTCGCCGGGCGGGCACGGCTTGAGGTCCTGGTCGAGCACGTCCATCGTGACGCCGGTCAGCGGCTTGCCGACCGGCACCCGGTCGAGGTCGCGGACCGCCGGCGTGATCGGGTACAGCGAGGAGATCGCGGAGTTCTCGGTGCAGCCGTAGCCGTTGAAGATCGCGGCGGTGGTGTGCTCGGCCGCGGTCGCCAGGTGCGCCGGGGACGGGAAGTCGCCGCTGACCATGATCACGCGCAGCTGCCGCAGGGCGTCGAGTTCGTTGTCGACCAAGAGGTTGAACAGTCCACAAGGCAGGCTCAGCACGCTCACGCCGTGCTTGGTGATCACGTCACGCAGGTCGGACAGCGACGGCAGGCCGGGCGGCAGCAGGACGAGCTCGGCGCCGTTGAGCAGGGTCAGCCAGAACTCGTTGCCGGACGCGGCGAACGAGAACGCGGCCAGCTGCACCAGGCAGTCGTCCGGCGTGATCGTCAGCTTCGGGTCCGCGACCGCGAGCCGGGCGAGGCCGCGGTGGGCGAGCCGGACGCCCTTGGGCCGGCCGGTGGAGCCGGAGGTGAACAGGACGAACGCGTCGTCTTCGGCGGCCGGCGCCTGGTCGAGGTTGTGGTCCTCCTGGGACGCGCTTTCCTTCATCAGGTCGGCGACGTGCGCCTGCCGGACCGGCAGGTCCGCCTCCGCCAGCGACGGCTGTCCTTGGTGGACCACCGTGCGCAGGCCGGTCTCCTCGACGATGTGGCGGATCATCTTGGCCGGGTAGGCCGGGTTGAGCGGGACGACGCAGCCGCCCGCCTTGAGCACCGCGAGCAGCGCGACGACGAGGTCGGCCGAGCGGTCCAGGTAGAGGCCGGCCGGGGCGCCGTCACGCACCTGCGTCAGGCGCAGCGTCCGGGCCAGCCGGTTGGCGCGGGCGTTGAGGTCCGCATAGGACACTTCGGGGCCGTCACCGCTCAGCGCCGTCCGATGTGGACGCAGCGCGGCGGCGCGTTCGAACAGCCGTGGCAGCACAAGCTCGGGCACGGCCGGGTTCCCGTCGACGGGCATGGATCCCCCTGTTCGGTGCCGATGGCGATCGCCTTTACCGCAAGGAAGCGGCACTAATGATCAATTCAGGCGAGATGATTTCTTTTCAGCAACCAGTATGCAAACGGCCCGGAAGCCTGTCAACCGCGGGCAATATCAATGACCCAGCGTTGCCTTTATCGCCTGAAAACGATTACCCGAGAAATTGTTTATCGCCGCGAATTCGCGCGCGTACGGTACCGGCCATTGCGGTCACGGCAACCCGGGCGCGGGAATCCGATGTGGATTGCCGACGGTCAGCGGTGCGCACTGGTCCGATCGGCGGAGAGGCGCCACGCGGGCGCCGGCGTGCACAAGGGGTGACGTCGGCGCGAGCGCGTTTGAGCCGGTCACGGCCGGGGAAACCGTAACGGGACGTGAGCGTCTGGGGGCCAGGCGTGACCGCGCGGATCAGACGTCGCGAAGCGGGAAAGGCTGGGGTGTGGAGTGCAGTGCGTCGGCGACCTTCTGGCAGAGCTCGGCGAAGAGCTGCGCTTCGCCCGATGTGAGCGCCACGCCGGCGACCTTGGCCGTCTCGCGGCGGCCCTGAGCGGCCCGCATGAGGAACTCTTCGCCCTCGGCGGTCAGCGAGGTCGTCTGCTCGCGCCGGTCGGTGCCGCGGGAGGCCTGCTCGATCAGGAACTGGTCCTTGAGCACGCGCAGCACCTTGGACGTGCTCTGGCGCGAGATGCCCAGGGACTCGCCGATCGCCGACGGCGTCAGCGGGCCGTGGATCCGCAGGGTTTCGAGCACGTCGTACTGCGACCAGGTGATCTTCTCCGGCGTCGCGCGCGTACGCCGCGCCACCAGCACGCATTGCATGTACGACAACGCGTTCTCGAGTTCGCCGGGCGGGCCCGGCGGAGCGGTCGGGGAACCGTGGAACTTGGTCATAACCCACCTCCGCTTTCGAGGGAAAGCGCACCGCAATCGGAAAGCCCGAGGATATCATCTTCCGTTCGCGCACAGGCCATACGGCGCTCGCGATACACCTGCCGCCGGTCCGTCACCCGGCCGTGACGGACTCGGGATGGTAAAGTGATTGCCCGAAGGCAATCAATCGTCCGATCGACCACCGGGTCGCGTGGCTTCGGCCCCGGGACGAGGAGGCGCAGGTCATGGCGAACCGGCAGACCCGCCGCACCGGCGGCCACATCGTGCTCGAAGGTGCGTGTGAGAACAACCTGAAGAACGTCTCGCTCTGCATCCCCAAGGGCGAGATCACCGTGTTCACCGGCGTATCGGGCTCGGGGAAATCGTCGATCGTGTTCGACACGATCGCGGTCGAGTCCCAGCGCCAGCTCAGCGAGACCTTCAGCTGGTTCATCCGCAACCGGCTGCCCAAGCACGAACGCCCGCGCGCGGAACGGATGTCGAACCTGTCGACGGCGATCGTGGTGGACCAGAAGCCGATCGGCGGCAACGCCCGCTCCACGGTCGGCACGATGAGCGAGATCCACGCGATGCTGCGTGTGCTGTTCTCCCGCTACGGGAAGCCGAGCGCGGGGTCGTCGAACCTGTACTCGTTCAACGACCCGCAGGGCATGTGCGAGGAGTGCCAGGGCCTGGGCAAGACCACCAAGCTGGACCTGGACCTGCTGATCGACCGCGACAAGACGCTCAACGAGGGCGCGCTGGACTCCCCGCTGTTCGCGATCGGCACCTACATGTGGCAGCTCTACGCGCAGTCCGGACTGTTCGATCCGGACAAACCGCTGAAGAAGTTCACGAAGAAGGAATGGGAGCTGCTGCTGCACGGCGGTGGCTTCCGGGTGGACCGCTCGGGCAAACGGCAGAACTACTCGAACGAGTACGAGGGTGTCGTCGTCAAGCTCAACCGGCGATACCTCAAGAACGGCCTCGACACGCTCAAGGAGCGCGACCGCCGCGAGGTGGAGAAGATCGTCGCCGCCGGCCCGTGCGCCGTCTGCAAGGGCGGCCGGCTGAACCAGGCTGCGCTGGCGTCGAAGATCAGCGGCAAGAACATCGCCGACCACTGCGCGCTGGAGGTCAGCGAGCTGATCGCCGAGCTGAAGGCGATCGACATCCCGGCGGCGAAGTCGGTGCTCGCGGGCGCGCTCGCGGCGCTGGAACGCGTCGAGTCGATCGGGCTGGGTTACCTCAGCCTCGACCGGGAGACCTCGACGCTCTCGGGCGGTGAGGGCCAGCGGCTCAAGACGGTCAAGCACCTGGGCAGCAGCCTCACCGACCTCACCTACGTCTTCGACGAGCCGAGCGTCGGGCTGCACCCCCGCGACGTGCACCGGCTCAACGAGCTGCTGTGCGCGCTGCGGGACAAGGGCAACACGGTGCTGGTCGTCGAGCACGACCGCGACGTCATCGACATCGCCGACCACGTCGTCGACATGGGCCCCGGCGCGGGCACGCACGGCGGTGAGGTCGTGTTCGAGGGCACGGTCAAGCAGCTCCGCCGCTCCTCGACGCTCACCGGCAAGTGCCTGACGCACATCCCGGGGCTCAAGGAGGGCTTCCGCGAGCCGACCGGGCAGCTGCCGATCGAGAAAGCCGACCTGCACAACCTGCACGACGTGTCGGTCGACGTCCCCACCGGCGTCCTCACCGTGGTCACCGGGGTGGCGGGCTCGGGCAAGAGCACGCTGATCTCGGGCTCGTTCCGCCGGCAGCACCCGGACGCGGTGATGATCGACCAGTCGGCCATCGGGGTTTCGACGCGGTCGACGCCGGCGACCTACCTCGACGTCATGGACGTGATCCGCAAGCTGTTCGCCGAGGCCAACAACGCGCAGCCGGGGCTGTTCAGCTTCAACTCCGAGGGCGGCTGCCCGGAGTGCAAGGGCCGCGGGGTCATCGAGACCGACCTGGCCTACATGGACCCGGTGACGACCGTCTGCGAGGCCTGCGACGGCCGGCGCTACCGCCCCGAGGTGCTGGACAAGACGTTGCGGGGCAAGAACATCGTCGACGTGCTCGCGCTGACCGTCGAGGAAGCCCTCGGCTACTTCACCGAAGAGCCGATCACGAAGAAGCTGGAACTGCTGACCGAGGTCGGGCTGTCGTACCTGACGCTGGGCCAGCCGCTCTCGACGTTGTCCGGCGGTGAGCGGCAGCGGGTCAAGCTCGCGCACCGGCTGCGCGAGACCGGCAACGTCTACCTGTTCGACGAACCGACCACCGGGCTGCACATGGCCGATATCGGGCACCTGCTGGACCTGCTCGACCGCTTGGTGGACGGCGGCAACACGGTCGTGGTGATCGAGCACGACCTCGACGTCGTCAAGCACGCGGACTGGGTGATCGACCTGGGCCCGGAGGCCGGCCGCCACGGTGGCCGGGTGCTGTTCGAAGGCACGCCGGAGAAGCTACTCAAGGACAAGAAGTCCTACACCGCCGAATACCTGCGCGCGGATCTCGAACACGCCAAGTGATTTTCGGCGTTTCCCGTTGACCTGAAAGAAGAACGACTATCCGATAGGAGATGCGCATGTCCCGTGGCACCACGAAGGACCGCCTCCCCGACGGGCAGCTGCGATTCGGTTTCATGTGGCTCAGCTCGCCGACCCCCACCGCGACGTCCAAGGCGGTCGCCGACCGCAACCCGGACGCCCTCGACCCCGCCACGCAGATGGACCTGGCCCGCCGGGTCGAGGACATCGGCATGGACTACGTCTTCTTCGCCGACGGCTACATCACCCACGGCGAGAACAGCGCGCGCATCGGGCACGCGCAGCCGCACATCTCGGCGCCGATCTACGCACCCGTCGTGATGGCCGCAACGCAGCACATCGGCGTCGTCACCACCATGCACACCCGCTACCTCTCCCCCGGCGTCATCGCCCGCCTCGGCGCCAACCTGGACGCGCTCAGCGGCGGCCGCTGGGGCTGGAACATCGTGCCCGGCTGGAAGACGCCGGAGGCCGAGCTCCTCGGCGCGCCCACCGACACCGACCACGACCTGCGCTACAAGATCACCACCGAAGCCGTCGAAGCGGTCAAGACGCTGTGGGCCGCGCGCGGTGAGCACGTCGAGTTCCACGGCGAGTACCACGACCTGCGCGGCAGCCTGATCGGCCCGCACATCGAGCAGCAACCGTGGCCGTGCCTGTTCAACGCCGGCGTCTCGGCCGCCGGGCAGGAGCTGATCGCGGGCACCTGCGACTTCGCGTTCACCCCGCTGCCCGACGACTACTCGAAGGTCCGCAAGACCGTCGACTCGCTCGCCGAGCGCACCGAAGCGGCCGGGCGGTCACCGCTGGACGTCAACATGGCCGGCGCGGTCGGCGTGCTGCTCGGCCGGACCGACGCCGAGGCCCAGGAGAAGTTCGAGTGGGTCCGCGACTCGCTCGACATGGGCGCCGCCCGCGACATCGCGACGGAACTGATGGGCGGCAGCGAGACCTACCAGGAGAACTACGAGGGCGAGTTCGACGACATCGCCCGCACGATCGGTCTCGCGTGCGGCAGCAAGGTGCTGGTCGGCTCGCCGGAGACGGTCGCCGAGCAGCTGCTGGACCTGCACCACGAGACCGGCGTCCGCGGGTTCATGTTCCTGCCGGTGATGTACGACGCCGAGCAGATCCGGCTGATGGGCGAGGTCTTCCCGTACCTGCAGAAGGCGAACGTCTGGACGCCGCCGGCCGAACGTGGCTGGAGCTGGTGACACGCTAGCCGCACGCGGCGAGTTTTCGTTCCAGCAACGCTCTTTCCGCGGCGTTGCCGGTCAGCTCGATCGCCGTCGTGTACGCCGTGACCGCGTCCTGCCGGCGCCCGAGGCGCTCGAGCAGGTCCGCTCGGATCGCGTGGTAGAGCGGGAATCCGCCGAGGTCGAGGTCCTCGACCAGGATGAGCCCGGCGGCGGGCCCCTCGACCTCGGCGACGGCGATCGCCCGGTTCAGCGCCACCACCGGAGTCGGGGTGAGCGCGAGGAGCTGGTCGTAGAGCTGCTTGACCTGCGCCCAGTCGGTGGGGGCGTCGCTGTGGACGGCGTTGATCGCCGCCTGGATCTGGTACGGGCCCGGCTGGTTCCGCCGCAGGCAGCGGCGGACGATCCCCTGGCCCTCGGCGATCAGGCCCGCGTCCCAGCGGGCGCGGTCCTGATCGGCCAGGAGGACGAGGTCGCCGTCGGCGGTGGTGCGGGCGCCGCGCCGGGAGTCGACGAGCAGCATCAGCGCGAGCAGGCCCCAGACCTCGGGTTCGTCCGGCAGCAGGCCGGTGAGGACCCGGGTGAGGCGGATCGCCTCACGGCACAGGTCTTCGCGGACCAGGTCGGCGCCGGCGCTGGCGGTGTAGCCCTCGGTGAAGATCAGGTAGAGCACGGCCAGCACTGCCGCCAGCCGGTCGGGCAGGTCGGTGTCCTGGGGGACGCGGTACGGGATGCCGGCGTCGCGGATCTTGTTCTTCGCGCGGACGATGCGCTGGGCCATCGTGGCCTCGCCGACCAGGAACGCGCTCGCGATCTCGGCGGTGGTCAGGCCGCCGAGCAGCCGCAGGGTGAGCGCGACCTGGGCGGCGGGGGCCAGCGCGGGGTGGCAGCAGGTGAAGATCAGCCGGAGCCGGTCGTCGGGCACGGCGCCCTCTACGACGGACTCGGTCTCGGCGTGCAGCAGCGCGGCCTGGGCGTGTTTGTCCTCGCGCGCGGACTCGCGGCGCAGCCGGTCGACGGCCCGGTTGCGGGCGGTGGTGATGATCCAGCCGGCCGGGCTGGGTGGCTGCCCGGACTCCGGCCACCGCCGGACGGCTTCGGCGAACGCGTCCTGGACGGCTTCCTCGGCGATGTCGATGTTCCCGAAGACCCGCACCAGCACGGACACCGCTCGCCCGTACTCGGCGGCGAAGACGCGTTCGACGCTCATGTGCCGTCGGCGAAGGGCCGCACCTCGACCGGCAGCGGCGCGACGGCGTCGGCGAGCCGGCGGCCCCACGCCAGGGCGGCGTCGAGGTCGGGCGCGGTGATGATGGTGAACCCGCCGAGGTGTTCGCGGCCTTCGGCGAAGGGCCCGTCGGTGCGGAGCGGGTCCCCGGCCCGCACCACGGTGGCGTTCGACGGCGGGTGCAGTCCCCCGGCGAACACCCAGGCCCCGGCGGTCTTGAGGTCGGCGTTGAGCGCGTCGAGCTTCCCGGTGACCTCGGCGAGCACGTCCGGCGGCGGGGTCGGGCCGTCGGGCTGGTAGATGCTGAGCAGGTAGTGTGTCACGGCAGGATCATGGCACGACGACCCGCGCGGGCTCCGGCCCGCGGAGATCGACATCCCGTAACCTCGGCGGGTGCCTGGCGACCTGGAACCGGTGACCGACGCGGCCCTGGCCGCCGCGAGTCCGGCGGACCGGCTCGCGCTGCTGGACGAGGCCGCCACGCGGCACGTCGACGGGCAACGGCCGCCGAACACGCTCAAGGCCTACGCGCAGGACTGGCAGGTGTGGCAGGACTACACCGCCGAGGCCGGGATCCCGCCGCTGTCGGCGTCGATCGGCGCGCTGACCGGGTTCGTCGTGTGGCTCGAACGCGGGCGGACGCTGCGCCCGGACGAACGTGTCGTACCCGAGGTGCCGGAGCGGGCCGCCCCGGCGGCGCCGTCGACGATCGAACGGCGGCTCACCGGCGCGCTCGCCGGGCTGCGGCACCACAAGGTCGTCATCGACACCGAGGCGAGCCGGGCGGCCTGGCGGGCGTTGAAGGGCTACCGGCAGCGGCTCGCGCGCGAAGGCGTCAAGCTCGGTCGCGGCAAGGCCACCATGGTCACCCTCCCCGACCTGCGGGCGATGTCGCGGGCCTGCCCGGACACCCTCGCCGGCGCGCGCGACCGGGCGATGCTGCTGATCGGGTTCCCGATCGCCGCGCGGTGCTCGGATCTGGCGAATCTGCTGGTCACCGACGTCGAGCCGGTCGACGACCGGGGCCTGGCGATCACCGTGCGGCACGGCAAGAGCACCGGTGACATGGTCGTGCCGCGGCGGGAGAGCCCGGACACCGACCCGGTCCGGGCGTGGCACGCGTGGCGCTCGGGCGCCGGGATCGGCGACGGGCCCGCGTTCCGCCGGGTCGACCGGCACGGCAACGTCGGCGTGCCGGCGCTGAGCACGACCGGCGTCAACCAGATCCTCACCCGGGCCGGCGTCCGCGCCGGGCTGCCGTACCCGGTGACCGGGCACTCCCTGCGGTCCGGGTTCGCCACGGAGGCCCGCCGCGCCGGGGCCGACGACCTCGCGATCGCCGACCAGGGCCGGTGGGTGCGCGGCAGCCGCGCGCTGTACGAGTACATCCGCCGGGTCGACCAGTGGGACGACAACGCGGCGGGCGTGCTCGACCTCTGACTCACCGGGTCAGCTGCCCTTTCGTCGCGCCGACGACTTCGCCGTCGAGGCGCGCGAGCCAGCTGCCGCAGACGCAGCGCACGTACTCGAGCCGGTGGGAAACGGGCTGGGCCGCGGGCAGTTCGGCGAGCGGCCAGCCGCAGCGGGGGCAGCGGGTGGTGTCCATACCCCCGATCGTGCTGTAATGACTCAGTGCACTTCAACCCTTACGGCGGACCGGCCGCACAGGTCGCCGCCGACCTGGTCAACGCGGGGTCGGCCAGCGAGCTGTTCGACGCGATGGCCGGCAACGGCATGTCCATCGCCGCGCTGACCGGCGACGAGGCCGCGCGCATCGGCGCCTGGGCCGCCCGGCTGCGGCCGGTGTTCGCCGCGACGCCGGCCGAGCGCGTCGACCTCGTCAACGCGCTGCTCACGGAGTCGGCGTGCCGGCCGTACATCACCAGCCACGACGGCAAGCCGCCCCACCTGCACTACTCCGAGGAGGACGCCGGCCCGGTCGGCCGCGTCCGCGCCTACACCTCCGGCGGCCTGGCCCACCTGGTCTGCGAAGCGCCGGACCGGCTCGGCATCTGCGGCCGCGACGGCTGCGAAACGGCGTACGTCGACACCTCGCGCAACGGCCGCCGCCGCTTCTGCTCGACCCGCTGCGCGACCCGCGTCCACGTCGCCGACCACCGCGCCCGGCAGCTCACGGCCTAGTTCCGCGCGACAGGCGAGGACCATCAGGAAGGACGTCTCGTACCACGCCGGAGCGGAACCGGGTCTCCGGGTGATCGGCGTCGCTGCCTAGACTGGATCTCATGAGCAAGCGCTTAGTAGCACTGGGGGACTCGTTCACCGAAGGCGTCGGGGACGACGATCCGGCCGCTCCCAACGGTGTGCGCGGCTGGGCCGACCGCACCGCCGAGGAGCTCGCGGCCCACGAGCCGGGCTTCCGGTACGCCAACCTCGCCATCCGCGGCAAGCTGATGGGGCAGGTGCTCGCCGAGCAGCTCGAGCCGGCCCTGGCCATGGCGCCCGACCTCGTGACGCTCTACGCGGGCGGCAACGACCTGATGCGGCCCAAGGTCGACATCGACGCGCTGATGGACGCCTACGAGACCGCCGTCGCCCGGATTCGCGCGACCGGGGCCCGGCTGGTGCTGTTCACCGGGGTCGACGGCGTCGAGGACCCGCTGTTCCGCACGATCCGCGGCCGGGTCGCGATCTACAACGAGCACGTCCGCGGTATCGCGGCCCGCCACGACGCGCTGCTGGTGGACATGTGGGGCATGCGGCAGCTGCGCGACCGGCGGCGCTGGGCGCCGGATCGCTTGCACCTCAACGCTTTCGGCCACACCGAGGTCGCCATCGCGGTGCTCGACGCCCTCGGCGTGACGCACCCGCTCACCGCGGCCGTGCTGGGCCCGCGCGAGGTGCTCAGCCCCGCCGAGCGCCGCAGCCGGAACCTCCGGTGGGCCCAGGAGCACGCCGTGCCGTGGGTGCGGCGCCGGCTGCGCGGTGAGTCGTCCGGGGACACGATGACCGCGAAGCGGCCCACGCTGGAGCCGATCGGCTCAGCCGCGCTCCCCCGCTGACGCGCGGGGGCGGAGGCCGTCGAAGAGGATCGCCACGGCCCGGTCGCGCAGGCGCGCGTCCGGGCCGGCGTACTCGGCGGCCCGCGCGGTGCCGATGATCACCGTGATCAGCTCGCCGACGACGAGGTCGTCGCGGACCGCGCCGACACCCTGTGCCCGCGAGAGCAGCACGCCGAGCGACTCGATCAGCCGCGCGCCGATGTCGGACTCCGTCTTCGGCACGGTGACGCCGGCCGCGGTGAGTGCTTCGAAGTAGGCGTTCTTGGCGCTCGACATCTCGATCCAGCTGGTCAGGAACGCGAAGAACGCGCCACCCGGGTCGCCGGACTCCGCCGCGACGACGGATTCGGCCTCGTCGACGAATCGCTGCAGCCGCGCGTAGAGCACCGCTTCGAGGAGGGCTTCCTTTGTCGGGAAGTGCCGGAAGACGGTGCCGATGCCGACCCCCGCGGCGCGCGCGACCTCTTCGGTGGGTGCCCCGGTGCCCTTGGTGGCGAAGACGCTCTCGGCGGCTTCCAGCACGCGGGCCCGGTTGCGCCGGGCGTCGGCTCGCAGCGGCTTCGACTCGGTGGGATCAGCGGCGGCGGGGGTCACCACCCGATGGTAGCTGTGCCTCGTCGGTCAGCGTGTCCAGCAGCCGGGCCAGGGCCCGCGGCACGTGGGAGCGCCAGCCGCCGCCCATGATCCGCCGGGACATCCGCTGGAACTCGTCGTCGGGGTCGAACCCCTCGTGGCTGAGGAAGAGCCGGGTGCCGGTGCCTTCGGGTTCGAGGCGCCAGGTGACCGTCCACTGCGGACCCCAGCGGATGCTGAGCTTGCGCTCGGGCTCGACTTCGAGCACCTCGCAGGCCACCGGCCCGCCGGCGAACCCGGCCGCGGGCACCGGCTCGGCCAGCAGCTGGAACCGATGCCCCACCACGGGTTTGATGTCGTTGGGCATGCTGATCCAGCGTTCGAGCAGGTCCGGTTCGGTGAGCGCGCGCCACACCTTGCGGGCCGGGTGGGCCAAGAACTGGTCGACGTGGATCGCGGTCGGGTCGTCGTCGGTCACAGGTCCTCTTCCCGGTCGAGCAGGTCACGCAGGTTGGCGAGTTTGCCGCGCCAGAAGCGTTCGTACGGGGTGAGCCAGTCCGCGACCTCTTCGAGCGGGGCCGCTTCCAGCCGGTAGACGCGGTTGCGGCCGTGGCGCTGTTCGTCGACCAGGCCGGCCTCCCGGAGCACCCGCAGGTGTTCCGAGAGGCTGGGCCGGGCCATCTCGAACCGCTCGGCGATCGCGCCCGCGGCCATCGGGCCGTCGAGCAGCAGCCGCAGCACCTCCCGCCGGGCGGGGCTGGCCAGTGCGGCGAAGACGTCGTCGTTGACCGGCATGCGCCCGACAATACGTAGGAGATATCCTACATGTCAACCGGGCTGCCGAACCACCGCTCCAAAGCCGCCCGAAGGGCCTTCCGATCGGTGTCGTCGGGATCCGTCGCGCTCGTCGCCCAGGCGACGTACCCGTCGGGCCGGATCAGCATCGCGGTCGCCTCCTGGCCGGCCTTCCCGGTGACGACGTCGACGCGGCCGGCCCAGCCGGTCACCTCGTCACCGAGCGAGGCCGCCGGGGTCAGGTCGAGCAGCAGCGGCCGGGCCGTCCTGGTCAGCTCGGCGAGGCGGATCCCGTTTGCCAGCACCAGATCCGGGGCCCAGCGGCCGTCGAGCGGGTGGGCGGTGCCCGGCTCGTAGCGGATGTCGGCGCCGGACATCAGGTCCGCGATGTGCTGCACGGTGCTCGGCTGCCGCAGCAGCTCGCCGAACAGCTCCCGCAGCGCCGTGACGTCACTGCCCGGCGCGATCAGCGCCGACTGGGCCTGGGAGTGCATGACGACCCGCTCCGCGACCGGGCGGCGTTCGGCCTCGTAGGTGTCGAGCAGCCCGGCCGGCGCCCGGCCGCCGATCTCGGCGGCGAGCTTCCAGCCGAGGTTGACCGCGTCCTGCAGACCGAGGTTGAGCCCGGGCCCGCCGATCGCGGAGTGGACGTGCGCCGCGTCGCCGACCAGCAGTACACGACCGGCGCGGAACCGGTCGGCGAGCCGGGTGTTGCGGCCCTTCAGCCGGCGCAGCAGGTGCGGGCCGTCGCCGTCGGGCGGGCCGATCGGCAGGTCGAAGCCGAGAACCCGGTGGACGCTCGCGCGCACCTCGTCGAGGGTCACCGGGCGGTCCTCGTCGTCCTCGGCGTCGTCGCCCCACTCGATGGCGGTGACGCCCGTGCCCGCGGCCAGCGGCGCGTAGACGAAGAGCCCGTGTTCGGTGCGGTAGTGGAACAGCGGCGGGATCACGCCGTGACCCGGCACGCGCAGGCCGCCGGTCGCGGCGTCGATCATGTCCGCGGGCACGGTGGCGCTCGCGCTGTAGGAGATCGTGCGATCGTCGGTGACGCCGGGGAACCCGATCCCGGCGAGCTTGCGGGTGACGCTCTTGCCGCCGTCCGCGCCGACGACGTACCGCGTGGTCAGCGCGTAGGGCCCGTCCGGGCCGGCGACCTCGACGGTGACCTGCTCGTCGTCCTGGGTCAGGCCGGTCAAGGCGTGGCCTCGGCGGATCTCGACGCCGAGTTCGGCCGCGCGCTCACCGAGTGCGGCTTCGATCCGCCGCTGCGGGACGGGGAGGATGTTCAGCGGGTTGGGCTCGGCGAGGGTGAGGTCGAGCCGCAGGGCGCCGAACACGAAGGCGGGCACGGGCGGGCCGATCGGGCCGGCCAGCCGCTCGTGCAGGCCGCGGCGGTCGAGCAGGCGCACGACCTGGCCGACGAGCCCGTTCGCGCGGGGCGTCGGGCTCGGTTCGGGCAGTGCCTCGAGGACGATCGGGTGGACTCCGGCCAGGGCCAGCTCGCAGGCGAGCATGAGGCCGTTGGGTCCGGCTCCGGCGATGACGACGTCTTCCATGGCGAAGCTCCTTGCAGTGGAAAGAAAAGGGCATGACGAACTCGCCCGGCGGGTGCCGGGCGCCCCAGGTGGTGCGATAGGTCAGCGCGGTTCGGGCAGGCCGGCGGCGAGCCGGCCGAACACGTCCCGCAGCAGGGCTTCCATCGACGGCGGCGGGTCGGTGCCGAGCCACTGCTGGATCACGACGTGGTGCGCGGCCCCGACCACGGCCGCCACCAGCTGCGGGTAGACGTCCGTGGCGGCATCGGTGCCGGTGCGTTCGGCGACGGCGAGGGCGAACTCGGCCTCCCCCGCGGTCACCGCCTTGTGCATCTCGCCCTGCAGCGCGGGCTCGGCGACCATCAGCCGGACGCCCTCGATCCACGCCTGGTCCGGCGCGCGTCCCTGCCCCTGCTCGCCGAGCGCGAACCCGGTCAGCACGGCGTGGGTGACGGCCTCCCAGAGCGGCTCCCCGGCCGGCCGCTCGCGCAGCGCGGCCGCGATGGCCCGCGACCGGTCGTACTGCCGGGCCGCGATGGCCTCGCCCTTGCTGCCGAAGTAGTTGCTGAAGGTCCGGGTGGACACCCCGGCCGCGGCGGCGATGTCCTCGACCCGGACGTTGTCCAGCCCCCGTTCGACGGTGAGCCGGATGGCCGCCCAGCTCAGCGCGACGCGCGTCTCCTGCTTCTTGCGCTCACGGAGGCCGCCGGTGTCGAGGTCCATGACTCCAAGGTACAGAAACTTGCCGAATCTGCAAACCTGCCGATTCGGCAAGTTTCAGCCGCGCTCCCGGCCCGGCAGCGGCACCCCACCGAGGAACGCCTCGTACGGACCGGCCGCGTCAGCGTCGACCGCCGGCGAGCCGGGGCCGTAGCGACCGTCGGTCCGATCGCGCTTCGGCCCGGACAGCCAGAACTCTTCGCCGCTGTCGACGTCGACGAAGTTGGCGGAGGACAGGCCCCACCAGCGCCGCAGGGTGCGGCCGTGGACGTAGGCCGTCTGCCAGGTCTTGGAGAACCGGACCCACGCAATCCACGACGGGCCGCGATCGGTGTCGTAACCCGTCTTGAGCTGGAGGTACATAACCCGGCGCGCCATGAGGTGAAGGTAACCGGCGCGGCATCGACCCCGCGCGAGGTTTTCGCGCGCGCCGGGAGTCCTTCACGGCTTGAACAACTTCTCGGTCATCGATCGCCGAATTCGTCGAGGACCGTCACACTGTTGTGTGACGTCGGTCACCGGAGGTGTTGATAGATGGTCCTCGGAGACAATGGAATCACTCACAAGGTGGAGCCGGACAGCAAGTCAGGGCGGGTGCAAGTACGGCGTGCGGCGCTGGCGAGCTCGATCGGCACGACCATCGAGTGGTACGACTTCTTCCTCTACAACACCGCGGCCGCCCTGGTTTTCCCGCACCTGTTCTTCCCCGCGTCGAGCGCCTACGCCGGGGCGATGCAGTCGTTCGCGACCTACGCGGTCGGCTTCGCGGCCCGCCCGGTCGGGGCCGCGATCTTCGGGCACTGGGGTGACCGGATCGGGCGCAAGACGACGCTGATCGTCACGTTGCTGCTGATGGGCATCTCCTCCGGCGTGGTCGGGCTGCTGCCCGGGACGGCGGCGATCGGGTTCGCGGCACCCCTGATCCTGGTGCTGCTGCGGCTGGTCCAGGGCATCGCGATCGGCGGCGAGTGGAGCGGCTCGGTGCTGCTCGCGATGGAGTGGGGCGACCAGAAGAAACGCGGGCTGCTCGGCAGTTTCGCGCAGATCGGCGTGCCGGTCGGGCTGGTGCTCGGCACCGGCGGCATGACGCTGCTCTCGGCGACGCTCTCCCCCGCGTCCTTCGACTCCTGGGGCTGGCGGCTGCCGTTCCTGGCCAGCCTGATCCTGGTCGCGATCGGCCTGGTGATCCGGCTGAAGATCCTCGAGACGCCGATGTTCGCCAAGCTCATCGAGAAGGGCGAGACCGCGAAGACGCCGGTGCTCGACGCGATCCGCCAGCACTGGCGCGAGATCCTGCTCTCGTCCGGGGTGCGCTTCAGCGAGCAGATGCCGTTCTACCTGTTCACCAGCTACGTGCTGATCTACGTCGTGGCGCGCCACGACTTCAGCAAGACGTTCGTGCTCAACGCGGTGCTCGTCGGCGCCGCGCTGGAGCTGCTGATGATCCCGTTGTTCTCGCAGCTGTCCGACCGGTACGGCCGCAAGAAGGTCTACCTGACCGGGGTGGTGCTCACCGGGCTGATCGCGTTCCCCTACTTCGCGATCCTGACCAGCGGCGGGCACGCTCTGGTGTTCGTGATCGTCGTCGTGTCGTTCATCCCGCACGCCCTGCAGTACGGCCCGCAGGCCGCACTCATCGGCGAGAGCTTCCCGACGCACCTGCGTTACGGCGGCGCGGGCCTGGGCTACCAGCTGGCGTCGGTGTTCGCGGGCGGGCCGGCGCCGCTTCTGGCGACGTGGCTGCTGCACCAGACCGGGACGCCGTACTCGATCTCGGGTTACATCGTGCTGTCGGCGATCGTCTCGGTGGTGTGCGTGATCTGGCTGAAGGACCGTTCACACGCCGACATCGACGACGCGAGCGTCTACCGCCGGGCCTGAAACGCCGCGAAGGCCTCCTTACCGGCCATAAGAGCCGGTAAGGAGGCCTTCACGGACCAGACGTCAGCGGCGCGGGCCACCGAACGGGGGCTGCTGCGGGAACGGCCCGCTGCCCGGGTTCTGCTGCTGGCCGCCGAACTGCCCCGGCGGCGGGGTCTGCGGCGGCGGGCCCTGGTAGGACCCACCCTGCGGCGGACCGGAGTGCTGCTGCGACTGCAGGGGCGACTGCGGCTGGGGCAGGCCGGCGGGCGGTGTCGACGCCTGCTTCGGCGGTGCGGGGGTCACCTCGGTGCCGCGGTCCTCGTCCGCCTCGGGCTCCGGCGCGGGAGCTTGCTGCTGCTGTTGCGGACGCGGGATCTGCGGCCGCGCGGGCGGCGCGCTGCTCGGCACCCCGAGCGCCGGGACCTCCTGGCGCGCCACGGCTTCCGCGGCCGCGACGGCTTCGGCGACCTTCGGGTCGCTCTTCGTCTCGAACCAGTCGGCGACCTCTTCGTCCTCGAGCTCGGGCTTGGCCGGGACGTCGTCGTCCTTCGCCGGCTCGTAGCGGAAGACGCCGTCGTCGCCCGGAGCGCCGAGCGCGCGGGCGAAGCCTTCGAGGGCCTTGCCGTAGTCGCTCGGGATCATCCAGACCTTGTTCGCGTCGCCCTGCGCCATCTGCGGGAGCGTCTGCAGGTACTGGTAGGCCAGCACCTCCGGCGTCGGGCGGCCGGCCTTGATCGCGGCGAACACCTTCTCGATCGCCTTCGCCTGGCCCTGCGCCTGCAGGTAGCGCGCGGCGCGTTCACCCTGCGCCCGCAGGATGCGCGACTGCCGCTCGGCCTCGGCGGCGAGGATGGTGGCCTGGCGGGCACCTTCGGCCGAGAGGATCTGGCTCTGCTTCTGGCCTTCCGCGGTCTTGATCGCGGACTCCCGCTGACCTTCCGCGGTGAGGATCATGGCGCGCTTCTCACGGTCGGCGCGCATCTGCTTCTCCATCGAGTCCTGGATGGAGGGCGGCGGGTCGATCGCCTTGAGCTCGACGCGGCCGACGCGGATGCCCCAGCGGCCGGTCGCCTCGTCGAGCACGCCGCGCAGCTGGGTGTTGATCGAGTCGCGCGAGGTCAGCGTCTGCTCGAGGCTCATGCCGCCGACCACGTTGCGGAGCGTGGTGGTGGTGAGCTGCTCGACACCGACGATGTAGTTCGAGATCTCGTAGACCGCGGCACGCGAGTCGGTGACCTGGAAGTACACGACGGTGTCGATCGACACCGTCAGGTTGTCCTCGGTGATGACGGGCTGCGGCGGGAACGAGACGACCTGCTCGCGCAGGTCGATCCGGGCCCGTACCTTGTCCAGGAACGGAACCAGGAAGGTGAGGCCCGGTGACGCCACTGTGCGGAACCGGCCCAGCCGCTCGATCACGGCCGACTGCGCCTGCGGCACGACCATGATCGCCTTGGCCACCACGATGATCACGAACAGGACCACCGCGATGACGGCTATGAGCGCTGCTGTCCCCAAGAGACCTTCTCCTTACCTAGTACCATTCTTGCGCGGTTGACGGCGTTCCGGGTGCCGCGGGCGGACGCACCGTGAGCTCGAGCTCCTTGGTGGTGATCCCCCAGCGTCCCGTGGTGTCGTGCAGGACCGTCCACACTGTACGGTGCAGGTCCTCCGGTGCGGCGACGGCACGCTCGGCGGTCGTCAGCCCGGTCTCCTGCCGCAGCGCGGTCAGGGTCAGCTGTTCGATCGCGACGGCCGGGTTGCCGATTTCGTAGGTGGCCAGCCGCGGGTCCGTGACGGCGAAGGTGACCTCGAACCCGACGAGGACCTCGTGCCCGTCACCCGCTTCGACGGCCCGTGGCGGGCACGACAGGATCTGGTCGCCGAGGTCGACGCGGGCCCGGACGCTGTCGGCGAACGGGGTCACGAAGTGCCGGCCGGGGCCGAGCACGGTGCGGAACCGCCCGAGGCGCTCGATCACCGCGGCCCGGCCTTCGGGCACGCGCACCAGGCCGAGGCTCACAGCTCGGCCGACACGACGGCGGTGGCCCCGGCGATCTCGACCACGGTGACCGCGGTCCCGGGGGCGATCGGCTCGTGCTGTTCGGAAATGCTGCGCGCGGACCAGACGTCCCCGGCGAGTTTCACCTGCCCCGCTTCGAAATCCACTGTGGACACCACGACGGCGCGGGCGCCGATGAGCGCGTCGATGCCGGTGCGGTGGCCGGTGCCGGCGAAGAACCGGCGTTTCAGCGCGGGCCGGACCAGCACGAGCATCCCGACCGAGGTCACGGCGAACACGACGGCGTCGATCAGCAGGTTGCCGGTGAGCACGTCGGAGCCCGCACCGAACAACGCGGCGACGCCGAGCATGATCAGCACGAAGTCGCCGGAGAGGACTTCCGCGATCATCAGGGCGATGCCGACGATCAACCAGACCACTGCCCATGCCATGGCTTCATGCTCTCAGATCGTGCCGGTTAGCACCGGCGGAGTGACGGGACGTGACCCACGCGTGACCTTGGACAAATCAGACATTCAGCCTTCTTTAGCCGGCTCCGTCGTCGGCTCCGTGACGAAGTCGATGAGCCGCTCCACGGCCCCGATGAGCGGGGTCTCGAGGTCGCGGAAACTGCTCACCCCGCTCAGGACACGTTGCCAGCCTTCGAAAGGTTGCCCCCATCCGAGCGCGTCGCAGATCCCCTGCTTCCACTCGGTGCCGCGCGGGATCTTCGGCCACGCCCTGATCCCGACCGCCCCGGGCCGCACGGCCTCCCAGACATCGATGTACGGATGGCCGGTGACCAGCACGTTCTCGTCGCGGACGCCCGCGACGAGCCGGGACTCCTTGCTGCCGGGCACGAGGTGGTCGACCAGCACGCCGAGCCGCCGGCCGGGGCCGGTGCCGAACTCGGCGATCCGGTCGGAGAGCACGTCGACGCCGTCGAGCGGTTCCACGACGACGCCTTCGACGCGCAGGTCGTGGCCCCAGACGCGTTCGACCAGCTCGGCGTCGTGCTTGCCCTCGACCCAGATCCGCGAGTCGCGGGCGACGCGCGCCTGCAGGCCCTGGACCTTGACCGAACCGGACGCCGACACCTGCTTGACCGGCGCCTGCACCGTCTTGACCGGCACGAGCGTCACCGGCTTGCCCTCCAGCAGGAACCCGGCGGGCTCGAGCGGGAACACGCGGTGGCGGCCCTTGCCGTCTTCGAGCACGACGTTGCCGTACTCGATCTTGATCACGGCACCGCAGAACCCGCTGGCCGGGTCTTCGACGACCAGGCCGGGCTCGGCGGGGACTTCCGGCACCTTCTTGCGGCGCCGGCCGGCGAGCACGTCGTCATAGGAGTGGGAGCGCACGACCAGCGAAGGTAGTGGCCGGAGCGACCCCGGTGGGTGACGCCACGCCGGTCAGCGCGCCATCTGCAGCAGGGCGTCGGTGAACGGCGTGTGCTCGCCGCGGCGCAGCGGGCCGTGCGCGAGCAGCGGGGCCAGCGCGACGCACCAGGCGTGGACGCGCTCGACGTCGAGGTGCGGCACGTGCGGCGCGAGCAGGGTGATGCCGTCGTCGATCGTGCCGCCCGCCGCCATCGGCAGGAAGGCCCAGTCGACGGCGTCCATGGCCGGGTCCCCGACGCTGGGGCGCGGGTCGATGGCGACCACGCCGCGGCCGGGGCCCGCGTCGAGGACGTTGCCGGGGTGCAGGTCGCCGTGCACGACCGCGATCGAGCCCCCGGTGGCGGCCAGGGAGAGCGCCCGGTCCCGGGCCCTGGCCAGCAGTTCGCGGGTCAGGTGAGGCTCGGCCGCCGAACCGGGAACGGTGCGGTCGGTGATGTCGTACATGAACGTCACCCGGTCGGTCAGCGACGGGAGGCCGGCCGGGGGTGCGACGCCGTGCAGCTGGGTGAGCAGGTCGCCGATCTCGGCCCACGGGACGTCCCGGCCACGCAGCTCGGTGCCGGGGACCAGGCCTTCGAGCAGGATGGCGCCGGCGTCGAGATCGGTGTCGAGGACCTGCACGGCGCGGGGGCAGCCGGTCCACGCGCGCAGCCCCGCGGCCTCGAGCCGGGCGATCTCGGGGTCCGGGGTCAGCTTCAGGACCTGCAGGTCACCGCCGGGGCCGGTGCACAGCAGCGTGCGGCCGGTGTTGCCGGGCCGGGCCTCGCGCACCTCCAGCCCCCAGCGGGCGCTCAGCCGGGCCACCAGGTCCGGGAGGGCGTCGCACCACGGGCCGGCCACGGCCGCGCCGAAGCGGGTCACGAGCCGGGCGCGCGCGGCGTCGTCGAGGACCGCCGTCATCAGAACAGGGGCCAGGGAACCGCGCGCCAGTCGTCGCCGGGCTCGGGGAAGATGCCTTCCGCGAGCAGCAGGTCGGTGCGCTCGGCCAGGGCCCGGATCTCGAACCTGGTGATGTGCTCGGCCAGCTGTTCGCCGAGCTTCCCGTCGATCTCCGAGCGCAGCTTCCGCAGCTTCTCGACGGTGTCCGGCGGCACCGGCTCGCCGATCCAGCCCCAGAGCACGGTCCGCAGCTTGGGGTCGGTGTGCAGGCAGATGCCGTGGTCGACGCCGTAGACGCGGCCGTCGACGCCGGGCAGCAGGTGCCCGCCCTTGCGGTCGGTGTTGTTGACGACGATGTCGAGCACGGCGAGGTCGCGCAGCCCGGGGTGGTCGGCGTGGGCCAGCACCGCGGGCTCGCCGAACCGATCGTGGGCGTGCAGCACGACCCGCCAGCCCTCGGGCAGCTCCTCGGGGGCGCGGACCTCGACCAGGTCGTCCTCGGTCGTCTCGATCCACAGCTGGACCATGCCGGGGCCGAACGGGCCGTCGCGCAGCACGGTCGGCGGGATCCCGCCGATGCCGCTGGCCTCGGCGATGATCGCGGTGGCGACCTCGCGGCCGGCGAGCGTGCCGTCGGGGAAGTCCCACAGCGGCTTCTCCCCCGACACCGGCTTGTACACCACGGTGCCGGTGACGCCGTCGAGCTCGATGGCGCAGAACAGCGTGACGTTGGAGGCGTCGACGAGCCGGCCCTCGACGTCGATGCGGCCGTGCGTGACGAGCTCACGCGACGCCGGGTCGGCCGGGTCCGGCTGTGCCACCGGCGTGTCGGCCATGGTCAGTCTTCGCCGGCGTCGGTGTCGCGCCGGTAGCCGTTCTGCCGGGGGCAGATGTGCCCGGCCGGGTCGAGCGGCTCGGCGCACAGCGGACACGGCTTGCGGCCGGCGTTGACGACGCGGTCGGCGCGCTCGGCGAAGGCCCGCGCGGCGGCCGGGGTGAGGAAGACGCGGACGGCGTCCGGGCCCTCTTCGGTGTCGTCCAGCACGACCGTTTCGTCGACCTCGCCCTCGGTGATGGCGAGCAGCTCGATGACGACGGCGCTGCTGTCGGCGTCCCAGCCGAGGCCCATGGTGCCGACGCGGAACTCCTCCTCGACCGGCACCGTGAGCGGCTCGAGGTCGACGAGGTCGTCGGGCGCGTCGTCGGGCACGTCGGCACCGAAGCGGCTCGCCACCTCCTCGAGCAGCGAGCCGAGGCGTTCCGCGAGGACGACGACCTGCTGTTTTTCGATGGAGACGCTGATCGTCCGCACTTCCTCCGAGGCCTGGAGGTAGAAGGTGCGGTCGCCGGGCTCGCCGACGGTGCCGGCGACGAAGCGATCCGGCTGGCGGAAGACGTGGATTACGCGAGACATAGCACCAACGACCCTAGGCCACCGGCGCATGATCGGCATCCGCCGCCCCTCGTTCCCGGGCCGCTAGCCTCTGGGGGTGTCTCCGATCTCCCCGTACGGAACGTGGTCCTCGCCCATCACCGCCGCCGAGGTGGCCGCCGCCGGCGGCGGCCCGCAGTGGCTCGACGTCGTCGGCGAAGAAGTGTGGTGGGCCGAAGCAAGGCCTGGTGAGCAGGGTCGCGTGGCCCTCGTGCGCGCGGTGCCGGGCGGTGGGACCGAGGACGTGCTCCCGGCGCCGTGGAACGTCCGCAACCGGCTGCACGAGTACGGCGGGAGGCCGTGGGTGGCCGTCGGCGGTGTGGTGGTGTTCACGCACTGGGCCGACCAGCGGGTGTACGCCCAGCGGCCCGAAGGTGTGGTGGCGCTCACTCCGGAGCCCGCGCGGCCCCAGGCCGTCCGTTACGGCGACCTCGGACCGGGCCGGCCCGGTGAGGTCTGGGCGGTGCGCGAGCGCAGTGTCGGCGAGCGCCCGGCCGACATCGAACGCGAACTGGTCGCGATCGCGGTGGCCGACGGCGCCGAGCGGGTGCTGGGCGCGAGCCACCACTTCCTGACCGCGGCGAAGCTGTCCCCGGACGGGCGGCACGCGGCGTGGTTCGGCTGGGACCACCCGGCGATGCCGTGGGACGGCACCGAGCTGTGCGTCGCGCCCGTGGGCGAAGACGGGACGTTCGGGCCGCACCGGGTGGTCGCGGGCGGCGCGGACGTGTCCGTCTGCCAGGTCGAGTGGGAGTCGGCGGACACGCTGCTGGCGCTGCTGGACCCGGACGGCTGGTGGAACCTGCACCGCGTCGGCCTCGACGGGACGCTGACCAACCTCGCGCCGGTGGAGCAGGAGCTGGGCGGGCCGCTCTGGAAGCCGGGTGCGCGGTGGTTCGTGCCGCTGGGCGGCGGCCGGCACGCGGTGCTGGCGTCGAGCCGGCTGGCCGTGCTGGACGAGGCGGCCGGGTCGGTGACGACCGTGGCTCACCAGCTGACGGCGTGGTCGAGCACCGGGCTCGCCGCCTACGACGACGGCGTCGCCGGGATCGCGGCCGGGCCGATCCGCGAGGCCGGCGTTGTGCACTACGCGATCGACGCGGACCTGCTCACCGACCTGACCGAGCAGCCGGAGCTGGCGGTGGCCCACGTGCCGGTGCCGGACGAGCGGGTCTTCACGACGACCGGCGGCGAGACCGTGCCGGTGGTGCTCTACCCGCCGTCCAACCCGGAGTTCATCGCGCCCGAGGGCGCGGTGCCGCCGCTGCTGGTGCACGTCCACGGCGGCCCGACCGGGCAGCACCTGCCGGTGCTGGACCTGGAGATCGCGTACTTCACCAGCCGCGGGTTCGCCGTCGCGGCCGTCAACTACGGCGGCTCGACCGGCTTCGGCCGCGCTTACCGGGAGCGGCTGCGTGAGCAGTGGGGTGTCGTCGACGTCGCCGACTGCGTCGCGGTGGCCGAGGCGCTGGTGGCGGCCGGGCTGGCCGACGGCGAGCGGCTGGCGGTCCGGGGCGGCAGCGCCGGCGGGTTCACCGCGGCGGCGTCGCTCACCACGACGAAGACCTACCGCGCGGGGACCGTGATGTACCCGATCGTGGACCTCGCCGGGTGGACCGGCGACGGCGGCGAGACGCACGACTTCGAGTCGCGGTACCTGGAGGGCCTGGTCGGGTCGCTGCCCGCGCACCGGCAGCGCTACGTGGACCGGTCGCCGCTGGCGAACGCCGGGGCGCTGGCCGGGCCGGTGCTGTTCCAGCAGGGCCTGGAGGACCGGATCTGCCCGCCGGAGCAGGCGGACCGGTTCGTCGCCGGCCTGGCCGGGCGCGGGATCCCGTACGCCTACCAGCGGTTCCCCGGTGAGCAGCACGGGTTCCGCCGCGCGGAGACGATCGTCGCGGCGCTGGAGGCCGAATTGTCCTTCTACGGCCAGGTGTTCGGGTTCGAGGCGCCGGGTGTGCCGCGGCTGGAGCTGTCGCGATGAGGCCACCGCGGTTGCGGGCGGGCGACACGCTCGCCCTGGTGGCGCCGGCCGGGCCGGTGCCGGCGGACCTGCTGGAGAAGGCGCTGCCGGTGCTGCGCGGCTGGGGTGTCGAGCTGCGGATCGGGCCGTGCGTGCGCGCGTCGGCGGGGTCGCCGCCGTACCTGTCCGGTTCGGACGCCGCGCGGGCGGCGGAGTTCACCGAGGCGTGGTGCGACCCGGGGGTGCGGTGCGTGCTGGCCGCGCGCGGTGGGTACGGCGTGCAGCGGATGCTGGACCTGGTCGACTGGACGGCGTTGCGCGCGGCGGGGCCGAAGGTGCTGGCCGGGTCGAGTGACGTCACGGCGTTGCACCGGGCGGTGGATGTCCACTTGGGACTGTCCAGTTTGTTCTCCCCGATGCCGGCGAGCGTGCTGTTCGACGACGTCGCGGTGGAGCACCTGCGGCGCGCGTTGTTCGAGCCGGAGCGCAATCTCGTCGTGCGGGGCACCGCGGCTTCGACCCTGGTGCCGGGCCGCGCGTCGGGGACGCTCGTAGGCGGGAACCTGTCGTTGCTGGCGGGCGGCATCGGCACGCCGGAGCACGGGTCGGCGCGCGACGCGGTCGTGCTGCTGGAAGACGTCACCGAGAGCGTCTACCGGCTGGACCGGATGCTGACGCAGCTGCTGCGCAGCGGCTGGTTCACCGGCGTCCGCGGGATCGTGCTGGGCTCGTGGGCGGCGTGCGGCGCACCGGCGGACGTCGAGGCGCTGCTGCTGGAGCGGCTGGGGCCGCTGGGGGTGCCGATGGTGGGCGAGTTCGGGTTCGGGCACGTGGCGTCGTCGCCGACGTTGCCGCTGGGTGTGCCGGTGACCCTGGACGCGGACCTGGGGACGCTGACGTTCGACGCCCCGGCGCTGACATGAGGCTGCCTCCTTCGGAAGCCCGCACTCGCTTCGCGGCTTCGCGAGTCGCGCGGCTCGCGACGGCGTCGGCGGCCGGGGTGCCGCACCTGGTCCCGGTGACGTTCGCGGTGCACGGCGACCGGATCGTCTTCGCGGTGGACCACAAGCCGAAGTCGACGACGGCACTACGTCGGCTGGCGAACATCGCGGAGAACCCGTCGGTGAGCTTCCTGACCGACGGCTACGACGAGGACTGGTCACGCCTGTGGTGGACCCGCGCGGACGGCGTGGCGAGGGTCCTCACCGACGCGGACCGCGCCGAGCCGATCTCGTGGCTGGAGGCGAAGTACGAGCAGTACGCGGAGCGTCCGCCAGAGCACGCGGTGGTCTCGACCCTGGTCCACACCTGGCGCGGCTGGGCCGGGTCGTGAGTGTTTAGGAGGGTTCTAACCCTCCTAAACACTCACGACAAGCCGCGGCAGACCCGGTACAGCGACGGTATTCGGTCGCCTAGTCGCGGATGAACTTCTCCGGGCGGCGCCAGGCGTCGATGAGCCCGAGCGGGTCCGGGCGCAGCAGGGACGCCGCCGAGTAGAGGCTCGCCACGACGACCAGGGCGATGAACCACCAGTCGTACAGGGCCTGCTCGCCCGTCGGGTAGTAGACCAGCGTCACGAACACCACGACCGCGACCACGACCGCGAGGTGGCGGGGCTGCCACTTGAACGCCGACAGCAGCACGAAACCCCAGGTCAAGTACCACGGCAGGGTCGGCGGCATGAGGATCGCCACCGCCAGCAGCGAGATGCCGGCGCGGTAGACGGCCTCGTGGCCGCCGCCGCGGGCCAGCCACCACTGGCGGACGCCGAAGGCGACCAGCAGGAGCATGCCCGCCGCGCGGGCGACCGTGACGAACGGCGAGACCTGGACGTCCACCACCAGGTGCACGAGGTTGTAGAAGACCTCGCCGATGCCGGTGGGGATGTTGAGCCAGTTCGCGATGAGCTGCGGGGCCTTGAGACCGGACCACCAGCCGAGGTTGAGCGACCCCAGCGAGATCCACGTGCCGGCGACGAACACCGGCAGGAACAGCCCGACCGAGGCGGCGCCGGCGCGCAGGAAGTTGCGGACCTTCGACTCGCCCGCCATGTGGTTGGCCCACATCCAGACGATGAACGGCAGCGCGATCGCCGCGGTCGGCTTGATCAGCATGCCGATCGTGACCAGGACGACCGCGAGGACGTGCTTGCGTTCCAGGGCGGCGAGGACGCCGATGGTGAGGAACGCGAGCATCATCAGGTCGTTGTGCGGGCCGCCGAAGAGGTGGATGACCATCATCGGGCTGGCCACCGCGAGCCACAGCGCGACCGGGAGCTTGCCGCCGAGGTGCTTGACCAGCCGCGGCAGCGCCCACAGCGTGCCGGCCAGGCCGACCAGCAGGACCAGGCGCATCAGGATGACGCCGAGGATCATGTTGTCGCCGGAGACGGCGACGACGCCCTTGGAGATCAGCAGGAACAGCGGCCCGTACGGCGCCGGGGTGGTCTGCCAGAGCGGGTGGACGTTCTGCACCACGTTCGGCAGCACGTCGAGCTCGGCGGGCCCGTTGGCGTACGGGTCGAGGCCGTAGAGCAGCTGGGCGCCCTGGCCGAGGTAGGAGAAGACGTCGCGGGTGAACAGCGGCGGCGAGATGAGCAGCGGCGCCATCCAGCAGCCGGCGGCGACCAGGATCGGGCGGCTGCCGACGCGGCCCTGCAGGACGTAGCGGCCGAGCCGGACCCACGCCCACACCACGAGGCCGAAGCCGGTGTAGAGGACGGCGTTGGCGAGCATGCGCCCGTGGCCGTAGCGGATCCACGAGAGCGGGCCGTGGCCGAGCACGGGGTCCTTGATCAGGATGCCGCCGGCGCCGAAGGCGGCGAGCATGAGCAGCGTGCTGCCGACGGTGCCCATCGCGATCGTGCGGTACGGGAATCGCGAGGGCACGAGGAGTCGCTCGGCCAGTCCGGTCGAGGACGTCTGCGCGGGGTCGGTGGTGGTCGCCATTTCCGTTCGGAGGTTACACACCTGGCCGAGGTGACCTTTCCGCAGTGCCGGGTTTCGGTGGGACGAGCCCGGCACCGCGGTTTCAGGCCTGCGCGGTCCGGCGCTGGGCGGTGCCGCCGGGCAGGGCGGCCAGCAGGGATTTCGTGTACTCGTGGTGCGGGTCGAGCAGGACCTGTTCGACGGTCCCGGTTTCGACGAGCTCGCCGCGGTACATCACGGCGACGCGGTCGGCGATGTTCCAGGCCAGCCCGAGGTCGTGGGTGATCACCAGGCCGGCCAGGCCGAGCTCGCGGCGCAGCCGCAGCAGCAGCCCGAGGATCTCGCCGCGGACGGACGCGTCCAGCGACGCGACCGGCTCGTCGGCCACCACCACGGACGGTTCCAGCGCCAGGGCCCCGGCGATCACGACGCGCTGGCGCTGGCCGCCGGAGAGCTCGTGCGGGAGCCGGTCGGCGTACTTCTCCGCGGGCCGCAGTTCGGCGGCCTCCAGGGCCCGGTGCACGACCGCGCGCTCGTCGCGCAGGCCGTGGATCCGGGGCCCCTCGGCGACGGCCTCGTAGACGGTGTGGGCCGGGTTGAGCGCGCTGGTCGGGTCCTGCAGCACGAGCTGGACCTGGCGGCGGTAGGCCTTGAGCCCGGACCCGCCTGACGGCACCGGCTTGCCGGCGTAGCGGACCACGCCGGAGTCGGGTTTCTGCAGGCCGAGCAGGGTGCGGGCGAGCGTCGTCTTGCCGGAGCCGGACTGCCCGACCAGTGCGACGATCTCGTCGCGCGACACCGTGAGGTCGACGCCGGCGACGGCGTCGATCCGCTTGCCGGTGCGGTCGCGGAAGGACACCCGCAGGTTCTCCGCGGCCAGCAGCGGCTCGCCGCCGGCCGCGCGTGACGCCGGTTCGGGCGGCAGCGGCGTGCTGGTGGCGGGGGCGAACCGGGACACCGGGTCGCCGACGGTCGGGAACGCCGCGGCCAGCGCCTGGCTGTGCGGGTGCCGCGGGTCGGACATCAGCTCGGCGCTGGGGCGTTCCTCGACGATCTCGCCGTCGTACATCACGGCGATGCGCTCGCAGGTGGCGGCGAGCACGGACAGGTCGTGGCTGATCATGATCAGCCCGATGTCCTGTTCGGCGACCAGGCGCGAGAGCAGGGCGAGGACCTGGGCCTGGACGATGACGTCCAGCGCCGTGGTGGGCTCGTCGGCGATGATCAGCCGGGGCGAGCAGGCCAGGGCCATCGCGATCATGACGCGTTGCTTCTGCCCGCCGGAGAGCTCATGCGGGTAGGCGCCGGCGCGGCCCGGGGGCAGGTCGACCTGGGTGAGCAGGTCGGCGACGCGGGCGTCGATCTCGGCGTCGGACAGCATCTTGCCGTCGGTCGGGTGCAGCCGCAGCGGCTCGGCGATCTGCTCACCGATCTTGCGGACGGGGTTGAGCGCGTGCATGGCGCCCTGGAAGACCACGGACGCCTCGGCCCAGCGGACCGCGCGCAGCCGGCCCCACTTCATGGCGGTGACGTCTTCGCCGTCGAGGAGGATCTCGCCGCTGATCTTGGCCGTGCGCGGCAGGAGGCGCAGGACGCTCATCGCGACCGTGGACTTGCCGGAGCCGGACTCCCCCGCCACGCCGAGCGTGCCGCCGGGATCGAGGGTGAGGTCGACCCCGCGCACGGCGGGGATGTCGCCGCCGGCCGTCTCGTAGGTGACGGTGAGGTCCTTGAGCTGCAGCAGCGGGGTCACTTCTTCAACCTCGGGTTGAGCACGGTCTCCAGTCCCCGGCCGACCAGGGTGAAGCAGAGCACGACGAGCACGATGGCGATGCCCGGCGGGAGCAGGTTCCACCAGGCGCCGCGGGTGACGGCGCCGTTGTTGAGGGCGGTTTCCAGCATCGCGCCCCAGGAGACGGCGTTCGGGTCGCCGACGCCGAGGAAGGCCAGGGTGGCGTCGGCGATGACGGCGTTGCCGACGACCAGGGTCGTGTTGGCCAGCACGAGCGGCGCGACGCCGGGCAGGACGTGCTTGCCGACGACGTGCAGGTGGCCCCCGCCCAGGGCCCGGGCGCGCTCGATGTAGGGCCGGCTCTCGATGGTCAGCGTCTGGGCGCGGACCAGCCGCGCGGTGCCGGGCCAGGAGGTCAGGCCGATCGCGACGATGACCGTGGTGACGCCTTGGGGCAGCACGGCCGAGAGGGCGATGGCCAGCACCAGTGAGGGCAGGACCAGGAAGAAGTCGGTGAACCGCAGCAGGATCGTCGAGACCCAGCCGCCGAAGTGGGCGGCGGTGATGCCGATGAGCGTGCCGATCAGCACGGACAGCACCGTCGCGGAGAACCCGACGAGCAGCGAGATCCGGGCGCCCCAGAGCGTCATGAGCAGCACGGACCGGCCGTCGATGTCGGTGCCGAGCCAGTACTGGCCACTCGGCGGGCGCAGCGCGCCGCCATCGGCCTTGGTGACGTCGAGGCCGCCCTCGTCGCTGATCACCGGCAGCAGCAGCGCCATCACGACCGTGACGGCGAGCAGGATCAACCCGGTGAGCGCGCCCTTCTGGGCGGCGAACTCGGTCCAGGTGCGCGCCGCGGACTGGCGACGCCGCCGCCAGGCGATCGCCCGCGGCGATTCGATGGACTCGGTGGTCATGAGGTGCGCACCCTCGGGTCGAGCACGCGGTAGAGCAGCTCCGCGAGCAGGTTCATCAGCACGACGGCGCCGGCGAGGACGACGAAGACCCCTTGCAGCACCGGCAGGTCCGGGCCGTGCAGGGCCTGGTAGGTCAGCTGCCCGAGGCCCGGCCAGCTGAACACCGCCTCGACCGACACGGCGCCGGCGACGACCGCGCCGAACTGCATGAACACCAGCGTCGTGGTGGGCAGCAGCGCGTTCGGCACGGCGTGGCGACGGCGGACCAGGTCGTCCTTCAGCCCCTTGGCGCGGGCCGTGGTCAGGTAGTCGGCGTTCATCTCCCCCAGCAGCGACGACCGCATGATCAGCATGTACTGGGCGTAGAACACCGCCAGCAGCGTCACGCACGGCAGCACCAGGTGGTGCAGGACGTCGAGGGTCTGGGAGAAGACGTCCGGTGCCGCATCCGGGGAGTGCATGCCGCGGCTGGGGAACAGGCCGTTGGTCGCGACCAGCAGGATCAGGCCGAGCCAGAACTGCGGGACCGACCACAGCGTGAGCGCGATGCCGGTCTGGGTGCGGTCGAACACGCTGTCGCGGCGCCAGGCCGCACGCGTGCCCAGCCACAACCCGAGCGCGATGGCGAGCACGGTCGCGCTGCCGACCAGCAGGATCGTCGGCCAGAGGCGTTCGCCGATCATGTCGGCGACCGGGCGCTGCTCCAGGTAGGACGTACCGAAGTCGCCGTGCAGCAGCTTCCACAGGTAGTCGCCGAACTGCTGGAACACGGGCCGGTCGACGCCGAGGCGCTCCCGGATCTCCGCGATCTGCTTCGGGTCGGTCGGCCGGTCGCGGATCATCGTGGCGACCGGGTCGCCGGGCAGCATCCGGAACAGGAAGAAGAACAGCACGATCACCAGCAGGATGCTGACGAGCGCTTCGACGACCTTCTTGAGGACGAACCGGGCGGTGCCGGTCCCGCCGCGGCGCTCGTCGGGGTCGACGAGCGCCGCGGCTTGTTCGGGGGCGGTCATGCGCTACTCGCGGTCTTCGGACGTCTTGTTGCGGCGGCTGATGATGACGAGCCCGCCGGCCACGATCACCACGACGATGACGCCGACGACGATCCACACGACCGTGCCGCTGTCCCCGGAGTCGGCCGAGGCCTCGGTGCCGGCCGGGGTGGCTCCGTAGACGCCCCAGTAGCCGGACTGCTCGAGGATCGCGCCCTCGGGCTGCGGCTGCTTGGCGAAGCCGGAGAACTTGTCCGAGCGGTACGCCTCGAGCGCGTTCTGGTAGTCGAGCACGACGTTGACGGCCTGGCCGGCCAGGCGGGCCTGGGCCTGCTTCACCGTGGCCGCACGCTGCGTGTCGTCGGTCTCGGTGAGCTGCTTGGCGCGCAGCGCGTCGAACTCGGGGTCGCAGAAGAACGTGTCGGTCGTGGCGCCCTTGCCCTGGGCGTTCGGCCGGGCCGCGCAGGTGTGCAGCTGCAGCGCGGAGTCCGGGTCCGGGTTGGTCGCGTAGCCGGAGATCGCCAGGTCGTAGTTGCCGGCCGTGGTGCGGTCGTTGAGCTCGTCGTCGGAGACGAGCTCCTGCTTGACCGTGATGCCGATGTCCTTGAGCCAGCCGGAGACGTACTGCGCGAGCCGCTGGTCGTAGGGCCGGTTCGCGTGCCCGGTCAGCCGCAGTTCCAGCTTCGCGCCGCCGGGCGCGGCGCGGACGCCGTCGGCACCCTTGACGTACCCGGCCTGGTCGAGCGCGGTGTTGGCGCCGGCGATGTCGAACCCGACCTTGTCGGCGCCGGAGGGCTCCCAGTGGTAGGCCTGGTAGATCGGCGGGACGATGCCGGTGCCGAGCTGGGCGTGGCCGCCGGCGACCCGGTCGACGATCGTCTGCTTGTCGATGGCCTGCACGATCGCCTTGCGCAGCCGGATGTCCTTGAGGACCGGGTTGCCGTTGCCGATCGGCTGGTTCTGGTTGTTCTGGACGCCGAAGTTGAGGTTGATCTCGTCGTAGCGGCGGCTCGGGGCGGCGTTGGTCGTGATGTTCGGCTGGCCGTTGAGCGAGTCGAACTGGGTCGGGGTGAGCCGGTTGATGACGTCGACCTCGCCCTGGCGCAGCGCGTTCACCGCGGCCTCGGCGTCCTTGAAGATGAGCAGCTGCAGTTCGTCGACCTTCGGCGCGGTGCGCCAGTAGTCCTTGTTGGCCTTGAACTTGACGTACTCGTTCTGCTTGTACTCGGTGAGCTGGTAGGGCCCGTCGCTGACGCCCACGACCGAGATGTCGTCGGTCTTGGGGTCGTTGAGGTCCTTGATCGGCGCCCAGATGTGCTCCGGGACGATCGGGACGTCGAGCAGGTTCATGTCCGACTGCACGGTCTTGGTCTTGATGACCAGCGTGGTGTCGTCGGGCGCGGTGACCGTGTCGAAGTTGGTCACGTAGCTGCCGTTGGCGGTGCGGGCGTTCTCGTCGGTCAGCATCCGGTTGAACGTGAACGCGGCGTCCTTGGCCGTGACCGGCTGCCCGTCACTCCACTTGGCGCCGGAGCGGATCTTGTACGTCCAGGTCAGCTTGTCCGCCGACGGCGTCCACGACTCGGCGAGCGCGGGCGAGGCCTGCGCGGTCTCGGCCGAGGGGATGGTGAGGAACTCGTAGATGAACCGGCCCACCTGGGTGGACGCCGCGAGTGACGCGGTGAACGGGTTCAGGTGGTCGATACCCGTGGTCAGCGCGACCCGCAGCACCTTGCCCTGCTGCGCCTGCGCCGGCGCGGCGAGCGGGATCGCCCCCAGTGTCGCGACGGCGACGATCGCCGCCACGCGGCCGAACCGGCCGGGTCTGCGTTGGAAATGCACCAAAAACCACCCCATCGTTCTCGCTGTGAGCCTCCCCAAGGACGAGAAGTAACCACATACCCGGACAACCGCGCAATATGTTGCCACCTCGGCAGGTGTCCGATCGTTATCGACCGGACAAAGTTCACGCTGCGTGACATTCGGAAGGCGGGATTCGGTGCTCGCGGGTCGCGCGGGCTGGTTAGAGTGCCCCGCATGCGCATCATGATCTCGGCGGACATGGAGGGCGCCACCGGCGTCACCTGGACCGACGACGTCGTGCCCGGTTCGCCGCAGTGGGACCGCTTCCGGCGGCTGTTCACCGGCGACGTCAACGCGGTGCTGGCCGGGCTGTTCGACGCCGGGGCCGGCGACGTCCTGGTGAACGAGGCGCATTCCTCGCAGCGGAACCTGCTGCTGGAGGACCTCGACCCGCGGGCGCGGCTGCTGACCGGGCGGCACAAGCCGCTGTCGATGATGCAGGGCGCCGACTCCGGTGTGGACGGTGTCGTCTTCCTGGGCTACCACGCCGGTGCCGGGTTCGACGGGGTGCTTTCCCACACGTACCTGGAGAACCAGATCACCGGGGTGTGGCTGGACGACGTCCCGGCGAGCGAGGGCCGGTTGAACGCGGCGATGGCCGCGGAGTACGGCGTGCCCGTCCTGCTCGTTTCGGGTGACGACGAAACATGCGAAGACGCGCGTGATTACGCACCGGACGCGGAGCTGGTCCAGGTGAAGGAGTGCGTCAGCCGGTACGCGGCGATCTGCCTGCCGCCCGCGCGCACGGCGGAGCTGCTGACGACCGCGGCCGCCGACGCGATGGCGCAGGCCGGTCGCCTGGAGCGGCGGGTCGGGCCGCACCGGATCGAGGTCGAGTTCGACGCGAGCCACCTGGCCCAGGCCACCGCGGTGATCCCGACGGTGGAGCAGATCGGCGTCCGGCGCGTCGGGTTCGACGCGGTGACGATGACCGAGGCGATGAAGGCGTTCAAGGTCGTGACGGCGATCGCGGCGGGGGCGGTGCAGGGCATCTATGGCTGACGTGGCCGACGTTGTCGGGATCTGCGCGGACCTGATCCGGTTCGACACCACCAACCGCGGTGGGGGTGACGCTTCGCCGGAGCGGCCGGCGGCGGAGTACGTGGCCGCGTTCCTGGACGGGCTCGGCATCCCGTCGAAGATCTTCGAGGCCGCGCCGGGCCGGGCCAGTGTGATCGCGCGCGTCGCGGGCACCGACCCGTCGCTGCCCGCCCTGCTGGTGCAGGGCCACCTGGACGTCGTCCCGGCGGACGCCGCGGACTGGTCGGTGCCACCGTTCTCCGGCGAGGTCCGCGACGGCTACCTGTGGGGCCGCGGCGCGACCGACATGAAGGACTTCGTCGCGATGGTGCTGGCCGCGCTGGCCGGCGGCGCGCGGCCGCGGCGTGACGTCGTGCTGGCGTTCGTCGCCGACGAGGAGGACCGCGGCGACTACGGCGCGCACTGGCTGGTCGCGGCGCACCCGGAGCTGTTCGAGGGCTGTGCGGCGGCGATCAGCGAGTCGGGCGGCTACACCTACCACGTGCCCGCCGCCGACGGCCGGATCGTGCACCTGTACCCGGTCGGGACGGCCGAGCGCGGCACGGCGCACCTGCGCCTCACCGCCCGCGGCCGCGCCGGGCACGGGTCGCGGCCCAACGACGAGAACGCCGTCACCCGGTTGGTGGACGCGTTGCACCGGATCGCGGCGCACCAGTGGCCGGTGTCGCTGACCCCGACGGTGCAGGCGTTCCTGGAGCGGACCGGCGCGGCTTTGGGCATTCCGGTGGACCTGTCCGATGTGGACGCCACGGTGGCGGCCCTGGGTCCGGCGGGCGGGCTGGTGGTGCCGACGGTCCGCAACAGCACGACCCCGACGATGCTGGACGCGGGCTACAAGGTGAACGTGATCCCGACGACGGCGACCGCCCAGGTCGACGTCCGGGTGCTGCCGGGCACCGAGGACGCGCTGTTCGCGGAGCTGGACGAGCTGCTCGGCGAAGGCGTCACGCGGGAGTTCGTCGCGCACCAGCCGCCGGTGCAGGCCCCGGTGGACTCGCCGTGGTTCGCGTCGATGGCCGCGGCTTTGCAGGCCGAAGACCCCGAGGCGGTGGTGGTGCCGTACTGCATGGGCGGTGGCACCGACGCGAAGGCGTTCGCCCAGCTCGGGATCGTGAACTACGGCTTCGCGCCGCTCTGGCTGCCGGCGGGGTTCCCGTACCGGGCGATGGCGCACGGGGTGGACGAGCGGGTCCCGGTGGAGGGCCTGCACTTCGGGACGCGGGTGCTGTCCCGGTTCCTGGAGAGCTGCTAGACGTCCCGAACCTCCGACGCGCGCCTCCGCCTCCGCGCTGTGCCGCAGGGGTCGTGAGTGTTTAGGAGGGTTAGAACCCTCCTAAACACTCACGACAAGCCGCGGCAGACCGCTTACCGGCGCCTCCGCGGCTAGACCTGCGACTCCGCGCCGACCTCGGCTGCCCGGTGAGTCGCGGGCGGGCCGGGCGCGTTACCGGGTGAAGGTGGCCCAGTGGCGGGCGCCGTCGCGGACCGTGCCCAGGCTGACCAGGCGTACGCCGTCCTGGGCGATCGACTCGATCTCCGCGCGGCTGAACGGCCACGGCGGGCTGACCCACGTCTCGACGTCCGTGCTCTCCTCCGCGACCTCGCTGACCAGCGCCGTGCCGCCCGGGGCGAGGAACCCGGCCAGCGACGTGAGCGCCGCGGGGCGGAAGTCGCGGGGCATCGCCTGGATGTTCATGATCTCGACGACCAGGTCGAACGCCTGGTGCCACTCCCCCGGCGGCTTCAGCAGATCGGCCACGACGTAGTCCACCGCGGACTCCGGGAAGCGGACGCGGGCGGCCTCGACCGCCGTCGGGGCGATGTCGAAGCCCGTCACCACCCACCCCGCGGCCGCCAGCAGCTCCGAGTCGTCGCCGAGGGCGCTGCCGACGACCAGGGCGCGGCGGCCCTCGCCGGGGTGCTCGGCCGCCCAGGTCACCAGGTCCGCTTGGGGCTTGCCGCGGGTCCACGGGACTTCCGCCTCACCGCGGGCGGCGGCGGTGTAAAGCTCGTCGAACCACGCGGTCGGGTTGCCCTCGGCGAGCGAGGCACGGGACAGGACACGGTCGGCGGGCTCCGGGGTCGACATGATCACGACTTTAGCGACGACCCCGGAGCCGCGTGACCGATTTACCGCGCGACCGGGCCGGTGCCATTCGCGGCGACGATGGCGGCCGCGGTGATGTGGGTGGTGGCGGCCGGCAGGGTGAACCCGCGGGCCGGATCGCCGCAGGCGGTGCTCGGCCGGACGGTGGAGCCGGTGGCCGCCGGGGTGAAGGCGGTGGTCACGAGCAGGGGCGTCACGACCGCGGCGATGGTCCGGACCGTTCTCACCAGGTCCCCCGGTGGTTGGGTTGTCCAGTTCTGGCCAGGTTTGCCGACCGGTCTTGACATCGATGTCACCCGCGCGTTTGTCTTCCTACCGCGCCGCCGGTTTCCCCGTCGCGCGGTGCCGTTGTTCATCCCCTCCAGAGCTTGGAGCAATGATGCCCCGAAGCGCCAGACCACCGGTCGCCATGATGCTGGCCGCCACCGTGGTCGCCGCCGGCCTGGTCGCCCTCCCCGCGGCCGCTTACGCCGCCGAGGACGCCCTTCCCGCCGACTTCTCGTCTTCGTTCGAGCCGGGTGACCCCCAGCCGACGTGGACCGACACCGTCGACACCGACGCGGCCGGGAAGCCGCGCGCGTTCGGCGTCAACGGCGCGAACGGCACCGCGATCCCCGGCGACATCCGCGGCAAGGTCACCGAGACCAGCGCGAGCAGTGAGAACACCGACGGCGGCGAGGTCGTCGCCAACCTCGTCGACGGCACGCCGGACACGAAGTGGCTGTCCTGGGACCCGACCGCGTGGGCGCAGGTGAACCTGTCGGAGGCCACGTCGGTGACGCACTACGCGATCACCTCGGCCAACGACCACGACGAGCGCGACCCCAAGGACTGGACCCTGCAGGGGTCGGACGACGCGCAGACCTGGACGGACCTGGACAAGCAGGCCGGCCAGACGTTCAGCGCCCGGTTCCAGCAGAAGGACTACAAGCTGGCCGCGCCGAGCGCGCCGTACAAGTTCTTCCGGCTGAACGTGACGGCCAACAACGGCGGCGACATCCTGCAGGCCGCCGAGCTGCTGCTGGCCAACGACGACCCGACGCCGCCGCCGCTGCCGAACATGCGCAGCTTCACCGACTCCGGCCCGACCGGCGGGTACACGAACAAGAACCGCGCCGGCTTCACCGGGCTCAAGGCGTTCCGCTACTCCGGCAGCCAGACCGAGGCCGGGCACGGCTGGTCGTACAACAAGGTCTTCGACGTCAACGTCCCGGTCGTGGCCTCGACCGAGCTCTCGTACAAGGTGCAGCCGCAGTTCATCACCGGCGACCTGAAGTACCCGAGCACCAACGTCGCGATCGACCTGGCCTTCACCGACGGCACCTACCTGCGCAACCTCGGCGCCACCGACCAGTACGGCTTCCCGCTGACCCCGGAGGGCCAGGGCGCCTCGAAGGTGCTCTACGCCAACCAGTGGAACCTGGTGCGCTCGGCGATCGGCTCGGTCGCCAAGGGCAAGACCATCGACCGGATCCTCGTCGGGTACGACAACCCGAACGGCCCCGGCACGCTGCAGGGCTGGCTGGACGACGTGAAGGTCTCGGCCACGCCGACGCCGCCGTCGAGCACCCGGCCGAGCGACAACGTCGTGACCACGCGCGGCACGATGGCCAACAGCACGTTCTCCCGCGGCAACAACTTCCCCGCCACGGCGGTGCCGCACGGGTTCAACTTCTGGACGCCGGTGACCGACGCCGGGTCGAGCAGCTGGCTCTACAACTACAGCACCCAGAACAACGCGCAGAACCTCCCGCAGCTGCAGGCGTTCAGCGTGAGCCACGAGCCGAGCCCGTGGATGGGTGACCGGGAGGCGTTCCAGGTGATGCCGTCCGCGGCCACCGGGGTGCCCGACGCCAACCGCGACGCGCGGGCGCTGCCGTTCAAGCACAGCGACGAGGTCGCGCGGGCGCACTACTACGGCGTGCAGTTCCAGAACGGGATCAAGACCGAGATCGCGCCGACCGACCACGCGGCGATGATGAAGTTCTCGTTCCCGGGCGCGGACTCGAGCCTGATCTTCGACAGCGTCAACAACTCCGCCGGGCTCACGCTCGACCCCGCCACCGGCACGCTCTCGGGGTACACCGAGACCAACGTCTCGGCCGGCGCGGGCCGGATGTTCGTCTACGCGACGTTCGACAAGCCGGTCACCGCGGGCGGCAAGCTCACCGGGCAGGGCCGCGACAACGTCACCGGCTACCTGCGGTTCGCCGCGGGCGCCGACAAGACGGTCAACATGAAGATCGCGACGTCGCTGATCAGCCTGGACCAGGCGAAGAAGAACCTCGCCATGGAGATCGCCCCGGCCGCGACGTTCGACTCGGTGCGTGACGCCGCGCAGAAGGCGTGGGACGACCAGCTCAAGGTGATCGAGGTCGAGGGCGCGTCGAAGGACCAGCTCACGACGCTCTACTCGAACCTGTACCGGCTGTTCCTGTACCCGAACTCCGGGTTCGAGAACACCGGCACCGCCGCCAAGCCCGCCTACAAGTACGCGAGCCCGGTGTCGCCGAAGACCGGCCCGGACACCGCGACCCAGACCGGGTCGAAGGTGGTCGACGGCCAGACCTACGTCAACAACGGGTTCTGGGACACCTACCGCACGACGTGGCCGGCGTACTCGCTGCTCACGCCGGACATGGCCGGGAAGATGGTCGACGGGTTCGTGCAGCAGTACCGCGACGGCGGCTGGATCGCGCGCTGGTCCTCCCCCGGTTACGCGGACCTGATGACCGGCACCAGCTCCGACGTCGCGTTCGCCGACGCCTACCTCAAGGGCGTCAAGAACTTCGACGTCAAGTCGGCCTACGACGCGGCGCTGAAGAACGCCACGGTGACCCCGCCGAACTCCGCGGTCGGGCGCAAGGGCCTGGACCAGGGCATCTTCCTCGGCTACACGCCCAACACCGCCAGCGAGGGCTTCTCGTGGGCGATCGAGGGGTACGTCAACGACTTCGGCATCGCCAACCTGTCGAAGAAGCTGGCCGACGAAGCGGCGCCGAACGACCCGCGCAAGGCGGAGTACCAGGAGAACTACGAGTACTTCACCAGCCGCGCCCAGCAGTACGTGAACCTGTACGACCCGAGCGTCGGGTTCTTCCAGGGCAAGGACGCGAACGGCAAGTTCACCAAGACGAAGGACCAGTACGACCCGCGCTCGTGGGGCGGCGACTACACCGAGACCGACGGCTGGGGCATGGCGTTCACCGTGCCGCAGGACGGCAAGGGCCTGGCCAACCTCTACGGAGGTCAGGCGGGCCTGGCGACCAAGCTGGACCAGTTCTTCGCCGACCAGGAGACCGCCAACTACCCGGGTTCCTACGGTGGCGTGATCCACGAGATGCGGGAAGCGCGGGACGTGCGGATGGGCCAGTACGGCCACTCCAACCAGCCTTCGCACCACCTGCTCTACATGTACGACTACGCGGGTCAGCCGTCGAAGACGCAGGCGAAGGTCCGTGAGGCGCTCTCGCGGCTCTACAACGGCGCCGAGATCGGCCAGGGTTACGCCGGCGACGAGGACAACGGCGAGATGTCCGCGTGGTACATCTTCAGCGCGCTGGGCTTCTACCCGCTGCAGATGGGCAGCCCGAACTACGCGATCGGGTCACCGCTGTTCAAGAAGGCGACGATCCACCTGGCCGGCGGCAAGGACCTGACGATCAACGCGCCGAAGAACAGCGCGAAGAACGTCTACGTCCAGGGCGTGAAGGTCAACGGCAAGGCCTACAGCTCGACGTCGCTGCCGCAGGACGTCATCGCCAAGGGCGGCACGATCGACTTCGACATGGGCCCCAACCCGTCGAAGTGGGGCACCGCCCCGAACGACGCGCCGACGTCGATCACCAAGGACAACGCGGTGCCGACGCCGTTGCACGACGAAACCGGGCCCGGCAAGGGCACGCTGTCCACTTCGGACGGCTCCGACGCGGGGGCGTTGCTCGACAACACCTCACGCACCCAGGCCGCCGTCACCGGCGCCCTGCAGTACCAGCTCAACTCGACCGACGAAGCCGTCAGCCACTACACGCTGACGTCCCAGACCGGTGCGGGCGACCCGAAGAGCTGGACGCTGAAGGGCTCCTACGACGGCAAGACGTGGGCGGTCGCGGACCAGCAGACGAACCAGAGCTTCGCCTGGCGGCAGCAGACCCGCGCGTTCAAGGTGGCCAACCCGGCGCACTACGCCTACTACAAGCTCGAAGTCACCGCGACCAGCACCGGCGCCCCGGCGCAGCTGGCCGAGTTCGAGCTGCTGGGCAAGCCGGACGCCTCCTGCACGCAGACCATCACCGGTGAGCGCAAGGGACCGCTGAACGTCTCGAGCGGCACGGTGTGCCTGCAGGACGCGACGGTCTCGGGCCCGGTCACCGTGGGCGGCGGCGCTTCGCTGATCGTCCGCGGCGGCGAGGTCAAGGGCCCGCTCGCGGCGACGGGTGCCGCCCAGGTCGTGCTCAACCGCACGAAGGTGGACGGCCCGGTGGCGATCACCGGGGTGACCGGGCAGGTGTCGATCGAGCTGACGACGGTCGGCGGCCCGGTGGCGCTGACCGGCAACCACGGGCCGGTGCTCACGTCGAGCACGATCGGCGGCCCGCTGGCGTGTGCGATCAACTCCCCGGCCCCGACGGACTACGACCTGCCGAACACCGTCCGCGGCCCGTCCGCCGGGCAGTGCGCGAAGATCTAGTCCCGCAGTAGTCAGGTCCGTGAAGGCCTCCTTACCGGCTCTTACCGCCGGGAAGGAGGCCTTCACGGCTTTCGGAGGGGTGAGATGGAGTTCTTCTGCTACCACCGGGACCGGCCCGGGTCCGCGGTGCTGCGCCAGGAGCTGCGGGAGGCGCACTGGACCTACATGGACCGCTTCCCGATGATCGCCCGCGGCCCCACGATGGACGGGGACACGCCCACCGGCAGCGTCCACGTCCTCGACCTGCCGGATCCCGCCGCGGCCCGCGCGTTCGCCTTCGACGAGCCGGGCTACCAGGCCGGGGCGTACCGGGACGTGCTGCTGCGCCGGTGGCGCAACACCCTGGGCCGCACCATGGGCGACTTCCCGGGTGGGCGCACCGGTGGCCGCCGGTACCTGGTGCTCGGCCTCGGTTCCGGGACACCGGCCGACCTCGAGGTCCCGCCGGGACGGGACGAGCTGATCGCGTACGGGCCCCTGCTGTCCGACGACGGCGAAGCGTGGCTCGGGACCGCGGTGCTGCTGCGGGCCCCGGACCCGGACGCCGCCCGCGCCGTCCTCACCGCGGACCGCTACGCCGCGATCGAGGTGCACGCCTGGCAGTTCGGCGGCCGCCCCGCCTGAGCGAAGCCGTGAAGGCCCCCTTACCGGCCGTAAGAGCCGGGAAGGAGGCCTTCACGGCTTTCGTCAGGGGCGGCGCAGGCCGGCCAGTTCCTTGGCGAGGGCGTCGGCGAAAGGCCCCGGTTCGGACACGAAGCCGAGGTGGTCGCCGGGGAACTCGACGTACCGGCAGGCCAGGTGCTCGGCCTGCAGCCGCGCGGCCTGGGCGTGGCAAGCGTCCCGGTTGCCGGCACCCGCGGCGGTGACCACCGGGATCCCGGTGCGGCGGACGGCGTCGAGGTCCGGGGTGGACAGGGCGATCGGCAGGAACTCCCGGCGCAGGAAGTAGTCGGCGGCCGCCGGTTCGGGGAAGTCGGCCGGGGACGCGCCGAGCAGCTCCAGTGCCGGCACCGCGCCGCGCTGCGTGTAGGTGGTCCGGACCTGCCGGGCGAACGCCAGCCGCTGCGGGGCGTCGGGCAGCAGCGCCAGGCTGGGGGCGTCGTGGACGACGAGCTCGGTGACGACGTCCGGCTGGTGCGCGGCCAGCTCGAACGCGATCGAACCGCCGCCGCCCTGGCCGAACACCACCGCGCGGGCCGTGGCGGGGCGGGCCGAGCGGATGACCGCGGCGGCGTCCCGGGCCTGCTGCGCCAGGTCGAAGTCGGTGTCGCGGCCGGTGCTGCGCCCGGTGCGCCGCCGGTCGTAGGTCACCACGGTGTAGTCGTCCGACAGCTGCTCCGCGAGACCGGCGTAGCGCGTGGCGTCACCGCCGAGGCCGGCGATCAGGAGCAGGAGCGGGCCGGCGCCCCGGAGGTCGTAGGTGAGGTCGGCGCCCTCGTGCCGGACGGTGTGCGTGCCCACGCGCCCCTCCCCCTGCGTCGAGTCTGCCGGGCCACACGCTACGCCGTTCGGCCGATACGGTGGGCACATGTCCGACGCCGTGTTCTTCTCCTCTTTCGAAACCGGTGACCCGCAGCCGGTGGACCCCGCGCTGCGGGTCGATCGTGGGCCGGACCGGTCCCCCACGGCCAAGACCGGCGTCGGCTTCACCGGGGCCCGCGCCCTGCGCTACACCGCGCGTCCGTACGGTGTCCTGTTCGAACTCGACGCACCCGTCACCGACCGCACCGAGCTGTCCTATGTGGTCTTCCCGCGGTCCGACGGGGAGATCCCGGCCTACCACGCGACCTGGGTCAGCCTCGACGTCGAGTTCGCCGACGGCACGTCGGCCGGGTTCGACCCCGTGGACGACAAGACGCTGTGGGTGGACCAGTGGAACCCCGTCCGCCGCCCGCTCGGCGCGTTCGCCGGACGCCGGATCGCCCGGATCGTGCTGCGGACCGCGTCCCCCGAAGGCGAGATCACCGGCTGGCTCGACGACGTCCGGATCACCGAGCGGGAAGACGCGCCGCGCGAACCCGCCGACCTCGTCCGCACCACCCGCGGCACGCACTCCAGCGGCGACTACTCCCGCGGCAACAACTTCCCCGCGACGGCGGTGCCGCACGGGTTCAACTTCTGGACCCCGGTCACCGACGCCGGCGTCACCAACTGGATCTACTCCTACCACCGCCACAACGACGAGCAGAACCGTCCCGCGCTGCAGGCGTTCGCGCTGAGCCACCAGCCGAGCCCGTGGATGGGCGACCGGCACACCTTCCACATCATGCCCGGCACCGGCCCGGTCGAACCGGACCGCCGCAAGCGCGCCCTGGCCTTCTCCCACGACGACGAGACCGACTCGCCGCACCACTACGGCGTCCGGTTCGCCAACGGCATGACCGCCGACCTCGCCCCGGCCGACCACGCGGCGATCCTGCGGTGCACCTTCCCCGACAAGCACGGCTGGCTGCTGTTCGACAACGTCGGCCACCGCGGCGGCCTGCGGCTGAACGCCGACACTGGCGTCGTCACCGGCCACACCTGGGTCCGCAGCCGCCTCTCGGCCGGCGCGCGCCGGATGTTCGTCTACGCGCAGACCGACGCTCCGGCCACCCGCGGCACCAAGTACCGCCGGCCCTGGCGACGCGTCTCGGGCTACTTCGAGTTCGACGGCCCCGAGGTGACGCTGCGGATCGCGACGTCGCTGATCAGCCTCGCCCAGGCCAAGCGCAACCTCGAACTGGAGATCCCCGCCGGGACGACGTTCGAGCAGGTCCGGGCGCAGGCGCGGGAGCGGTGGCAGGAGCAGCTCGGCCGGATCGAGGTCGAAGGCGCCACCGACGACCAGCGCACCACGCTCTACTCGAACCTCTACCGGCTGTTCCTGTACCCGAACAGCGCGCACGAGAACACGCCGAAGGGGATCCGGCACGCGAGCCCGGTCGTGCCCCGGCGGTGGCCGAGCACCCGCCGGCGCACCGGCGCGAAGGTCGTGGACGGCGAGATGTTCGTCAACAACGGCTTCTGGGACACCTACCGCACCACCTGGCCCGCGTACGCGCTGCTCACCCCGGCCCACTGCGGCCGGATGATCGACGGGTTCGTCCAGCAGTACCGCGAAGGCGGCTGGATCTCCCGGTGGTCGTCCCCGGGGTACGCCGACCTGATGACCGGCACCAGCTCCGACGTCGCGTTCGCCGACGCCTACCTCAAGGGCGTCCGCGGCTTCGACGTCGAGGCCGCCTTCGACGCCGGGCTGAAGAACGCCACCGTCACCCCGCCGCATCGCTCGGTCGGCCGCAAGGGACTCGACCGGTCGATCTTCCTCGGTTACACGCCGACGTCCGTCCACGAAGGACTGTCCTGGGCGCTGGAAGGCTGCGTCAACGACTTCGGCCTCGCCAACCTCTCGACGGCACTTTCCCGGGAAAGCGACGGGCCGCGCGCCCGGATGTACGCCGACTACGCCGCCTACTTCCGCGAGCGCGCGCAGCACTACGTCCACCACTTCGACCCGAAGATCGGCTTCTTCCAGGGCCGCAAGCGCGACGGCGGCCGCAAGTTCGCCCCCGAGGGCTACGACCCCGCCGCTTGGGGCGGCGACTTCGTCGAGACCAACGCCTGGAACACCGCCTTCACCGCACCCCACGACGGCCCCGGCCTCGCCGCCCTGCACGGCGGCAACGCCGGCCTCGAAGCCAAGCTCGACACCTTCTTCGCCACCCCCGAAACCGGCCAGCGACCCGGCGCGTACGGCGGCCTCATCCACGAGATGACCGAAGCCCGCGACGTCCGGATGGGCCAGTACGGCCACTCCAACCAGCCCTCGCACCACATCCCCTACATCTACAACCACGCCGGCGCGCCCGCGAAGACCCAGCGCGTCGTGCGCGAGGTGCTGCGCCGGCTCTACCTCGGTAGCGAGCTCGGCCAGGGCTACCCCGGCGACGAGGACAACGGCGAGATGTCCGCCTGGTACCTCTTCAGCGCCCTCGGCTTCTACCCGCTGGCCGTCGGCAGCCCGCGCTACGCGATCGGCTCGCCGCTGTTCGAGAAGGCGACCGTGCACCTCGGCGACGGCAAGAAGCTCGTCGTCCACGCCCCCGGCAACACCGACGAGACGGTCTACGTCCGCGGCCTCACCGTCGACGGCGCACCGCACGACGCCACGACGATCGCCCACGCCACCCTCGCCGGCGGCGCCGAGCTCGTCTTCGACCTCACCACCGAACCGACCACCTGGGGCGCCCCGCCGCCGCCCGCCGAGCAGCCGGCCCCGGTCACCGACCTCACCGGCACCGCGACCAGCTCCGACGGCACCCGCGTCACCGCGCTGTTCGACGACACCACCGGCACCCAGGTCACCTTCCGCGGCGCCGAGCCGGTCGTCGAGTTCACCGTCACCGGCGAGCCTCGCGCCGTCACGATGTACACGCTCACCTCCGGCACCCGCCGCGGCGACCCCAGCGCCTGGACCCTCGAAGGCTCCGACGACGGCACCGACTGGACGACGCTCGACGAACGCACCGGCGAGCTGTTCCGCTGGCGCCGCCAGACCCGCCCGTTCGTCCTCGCCACCCCGGCCGCGCACGCGCGCTACCGGCTGCGGATCACCGCCACCCGCGGCCGCCGGGCCACCCTCGCCCAGTGGGAGCTGCTCGCCCGATGAACCACCTCCGCACCGCCGCGCTCGACCGGTTCGCGGCGGCCGACCCCGGCCTGGTCCGGCTGCGCCTGGCCGGCTCCGCGGTCCTCGGCATCATCCTGGCCGTCGGGGCGCTGCTGCCGGCGCACCTGCCGCTGACGGTGATGCTGGTCGGCGCGATCGCGGCGATGATGACGGCGTTCACGGTCAACGACGCCACCCCCGGCGGCCAGGCCGGCACCCTGGCCCTCGCGTTCCTCACCGGCGCCGCGTCGATCACCGTCGCCAGCCTCGGCTCGGTCCTGCCGCCGCTCGACACGATCGTCTTCGTTCTGCTGATCTTCGTCGCGGTCTACGCCCAGCGCTTCGGCCCGCGTGGCACCGCGCTCGGCTCCATCGGGTTCTTCCTGTTCTTCTTCCCGATGTTCCTGCAGACCCACCTCAAGCAGGTCCCGCAGCTGCTGCTCGCGCTCGCCGTCGGCGTGCTGGCCAACACCGTCGTCCGGTTCGTGCTGCTGCGCCGCAACCCCGAGGCCGAGTTCCTCCGGGTCCGCCGCGCCTTCCGCGCCCGGCTCGCCGCCGTCGTCCGCGCCACCGAGGCCTACCTCGCGGTCAACGGCAGCGAACGGACGCGCAAGCAGCTGCGCAGCTCCATCAGCCGGCTCCACGAGTGCGTCCTGCTCATCGAGGACGCCGCCCCCGACGTCGTCGACGCCCGCGCCACCGACCGGCTCCGCCGCCGCGCCATCGAGGTCGAGCTCGCCGTCCAGTGGCTCGCCAGCACCGTGCAGCGCACCTGCTCCGATGAGCTCACCGCCGAAGTCCGCGACGACCTCATCGCCCGGCTCGCCCGCTTCCGCGCCCTGATGGAACGCGACCCGCGCGAACTGCCGCTGATCAGCCAGACCGGCGAGTACAGCCGGATGCTCGTCGAAGGCAGCCGCATCGACGAGCACGCCGCGCCCGGCGACGGCGTCCGCAAGGCCCTGGCCGAACTGGCGCTGGCCGACGACCGCGCCCAGCGCGCCGCCGACCCGGAGACCTCGACCGACCCGCTCGACGCCGAAACCGACGACGACGAACCGACGCAGAAGTTCGCCTACGACAACCAGACCCGCAGCGCCATCCAGGCCGTCGTCGGCGGCGGGCTCGCCGTGCTCGGCGGCGAGCTGGTTTCCCACCAGCGCTGGTATTGGGCCGTGCTCACGGTGTTCGTGGTCTTCATCGGTGCCTCCAGCGCCGGCGCCACGTTCGTCAAGGGCGTCCGCCGTCTCGGCGGCACCCTGATCGGCATTTTCGGCGGTGTCCTGCTCGCCCTGCTGGTCGCCGGCAGCACCCCGGCCACCCTCGCCCTGATCCTGGTCTGCGTGTTCGGGATGGTCTACACCGCGCGCGTCTCGCAGGTGGTGATGGCGTTCTTCGTCACCAGCATGCTGGGCCTGCTCTACAGCCTGCTCGGCACGTTCAGCTTCGCGGTGCTCTGGATCCGCGTCGCCGAGACCGCCGTCGGCGCCGCCGCCGGGATCCTCGCCGCGGTCGTCATCGTCCCGGTGCGCACCCGCTCGGTCATGCTCGACAACATCACCGAAGTCCTCGACGAGCTCACCGAGTTCCTCGAACACGCCGAGGGCCTGCTCGCCGGGGAGGAGAACGTCAACATCATCGAGCTCTCCCGCGACCTCGACCGCGCCGTCGAGCAGGTCCGCACCACGATCGAACCGCTCACCCACCCGGTGAACCTGCGCAGCGCCCGCCGCGACTACGGCTGGCACGTGCTCACCACGCTGGAGACCATCGCCTTCCGCGCCCGCCACGTCGCCGCCCGCGCCCAGCCCGGCCAGCTCGCCGGCGGCGACGTCGACCGGCTCCGGCTGTTCACCGGCCGGCTGCTGGCCAACATCGACGTCCTCCGCAAAGCCCTCGACTCCCCGGGCGGCCCCACCCCCGGCACGCTCGTGCGCGACGACGGCACCCCCGTCTCCGACCGCATCGAGCAGGCCGAAACCCGGGCCGTCCTCTCCAGCCTCAGCCACCTCGACGAAGGCCTCGTCTCCCTCGGCCGCGTCTTCCACGTCGAAGCCACCGATCCGCGGGTCCCGGCGAAACGGCCGTGAGGGCGGCGCGGCGTCGCCCGGCGAGAGCCGCGTGCTGATCGTCCTGCTCGATCTCCCCGGTACGGCCGTCCCACCTCGTCACAGTGCCGCGCGAGCACGGCCAGCTTGTGCCGGACCGTGCGCCCGCCGTCCGGGACGCCGGTTCCCGATCGGGCGCTCCGGCCGGTAGTGCGCACCCTCGAACGGCGAGGCGTCTCCGTCCCACATCCGGAACGCCGGCCGGACGGTCTCGTCCAGCCGCTCGAACCGTTCCCCCACCGGCGGGAACGGCAGGCCCATCGCCCGCGCCTCGCCGTCGTGGTGCCCGGTGCCGATCCCGAACCGCGCCCGCCGGGCCGCGAAAAGTCCGTGATCCCGATGCCGAACCGCGCGGCAGCCTCCCTCAGGCCCGCGTGAGCAGCTCCAGGTTGTGCCCGTCCGGGTCGGCGAAGTAGACGCCCCGGCCCCCGAGCTCGTGGTTGATCTCGTCCGGCACCCGGTGGAAGGGGTCGGCCCAGAACGGCGTCCCCGACGCCCGCAGCCGAGCCAGCGCCGCGTCGAACTCCTCGTCGCCGACCAGGAACGCGTAGTGCTGACCGTGCACCGCGCCCTCGGCCGTCGCGAAGTCCAGCGTGACGCCGTTCGCCAGCCGCAGCTGGCGGAACGGCCCGGCCACCGGCCCCACCGGCAGCCCGAGGATCCCGGCCAAGAAGCCCGCCGACGCCTCCCGGTCCGACGCCCACACGATCGTGTGATTCAGCTCCACGCCCATCACGCGACCCCCGGCGTGAACGGCAGCGGGCCGCCGATCGCGCTGAGGTGGATCCCGGCCAGCCGCCAGCCGCCGTCCTCGCGCACCAGGACGTGCGTGGCGCGGAACTTCCCGTCCGCCGGCGCGCCCTTGAACGACGCGGTCTGCTCGTGGACGCCGATCGCGATCGCCGTGTCCCCGAACTCGCGCACCTCGACGTCACGCCAGTCGAGGGACTTCGTGACCAGGTCGCCGGTGCGGTAGCGCGCCAGCCACTGCGGCCCGTCCAGGACGAACCCGACCGGGCCGACCAGCCGGAAGCCGTCGGCGACCAACGCGCCGAGCGCCTCGGTGTCACCCCGCACCTCGGCGTCCGCCCACCGGCGTCCCACGGCCCTGACCTGCTCTTCGGTACTGCTCATGATCGCGCTCCCCACCGGTCGGTGACTTGACGAGGCAAACGTTAGAAGTCTAACCGTTCGATGTCAAACGCTTAGACCTCTCCACACCTGCGATACGGTCCCCCCGTGCCACCACCCACCACCGCCCCCATCGGCGTCGTCCTCGCCCGCACCGCCAAAACCGCCAGCCGCGCCTTCGACCACGCCCTCACCGCCGCCGGCAGCTCCCAGCCCATCTGGCAGATCCTCATCTCCCTCAAAACCACCCCCGTCGCCAACCAACGCGAACTCGCCGACGCCGTCGGCATCCAAGGCGCCACTCTCACCCACCACCTCAACGGCATGGAAACCACCGGCCTCGTCACCCGCCGCCGCGACCCCGACAACCGCCGCATCCACGTCGTCGAACTCACCGACCACGGCGAACAGCTCTTCCACCAGCTCGCCACCGCCGCCATCGCCCACGACAAACGCCTCCGCGCCGGCTTCACCGACGACGAGATCACCACCCTCGCGACCCTCCTGCACCGCCTCGCCGCCAACCTCACCGACCAACCCGCCCCCGAACCGATCCGGCGAGAGTGACTGGACGCACCCGGACGGCGACCACGGAGAGGGATAGGCTCCGAGGCACAAGCCAAAGTCGTCTCGATTTCAAGCTGGAGTAGCGCTATGACCCAAGCCCCCGTCAACGTGACCGTCACCGGCGCCGCCGGCCAGATCGGCTACGCGCTGCTCTTCCGCATCGCGTCCGGTCAGCTCCTCGGCCAGGACGTCCCGGTGAAGCTGCGGCTCCTCGAGATCCCGCAGGCGGTCAAGGCGGCCGAGGGCACCGCGATGGAACTCGACGACGGCGCCTTCCCGCTCCTCGCCGGCATCGACATCTTCGACGACCCCAAGCAGGCCTTCGAAGGCACCAACATCGCCCTCCTCGTCGGCGCCCGCCCCCGCAGCAAGGGCATGGAGCGCGGCGACCTCCTCGAAGCCAACGGCGGCATCTTCAAGCCCCAGGGCGAAGCCATCAACGCCGGCGCCGCCTCCGACATCAAGGTCCTCGTCGTCGGCAACCCCGCCAACACCAACGCCCTCATCGCCCAGTCCCACGCCCCCGACGTGCCGGCCGACCGCTTCACCGCGATGACCCGCCTCGACCACAACCGCGCGCTCGCCCAGCTCTCCAAGAAGCTCGGCGTCTCCGTCACCGACATCAAGAAGCTCGCCATCTGGGGCAACCACTCCGCCACCCAGTACCCCTCGGTCCAGCACGCCGAGGTCAACGGCAAGAGCGTCGACCTCGACCAGGCCTGGCTCGAGAGCGACTTCATCCCCACCGTCGCCAAGCGCGGCGCGGCGATCATCGAGGCCCGCGGCCTCTCCTCGGCCGCCTCGGCCGCGTCCGCCGCCATCGACCACGTCCACACCTGGGTCAACGGCACCAACGACGGCGACTGGACCTCCGCCGCCGTCGTCTCCGACGGCTCCTACAACGTCCCCGAAGGCATCATCTCGTCGTTCCCGGTCACCGCCGCCGGCGGCGAGTACAAGATCGTCCAGGGCCTCGAGATCGACGACTTCTCCCGCGCCCGCATCGACGCCTCCGTCGCGGAGCTCGTCGAAGAGCGCGACACCGTGCAGAAGCTCGGCCTCATCTGAGCCAGTACCTCGTAGCGAAAGGGTCGCCGTCCGATGTGGACGGCGGCCCTTTCCGCGTCAGTACGAGATCCGCGCCAGCTTCCCGATCTCCAGCGCCGTCCACAGTGCACCGTCCGGACCCACCGCGATCCCGTGCGGCTCCGACCCCGCCGTCGGCAGCTCCACCTCGGTGATCACGCCGTCCACCGTGATCCGCCCGATCCGGTTACCACCCCACACCGTGAACCAGCAGGCCCCATCCGGGCCCGCCACGATCGCGTGCGGCCGCGACCCGCGATCCGGCAACGGGAACTCGACGACCTCCCCGCCGGTGGAGATCCGCCCGATCTGACCCGCACCGATCTCCACGAACCACAACGCCCCGTCCGGCCCGGCCGCGATCCCCACCGGCGCGGCCGCCTCCGTCGGCAACGGGTACACCGAAACCTCACCGGACGTCGTGATCCGCCCGATCGCGTTCGCCTGGTTCAAGGTGACCCACAACGCCCCGTCGGAACCCGCGGCGATCATGGACGGGAACGCACCCGACACCGGCAGCGGAAACTCCGTCACCTCACCCTCGACGGTGATCCGGCCGACCCGATCGGCGTTGATCTCGGTGAACCACAGCGCCCCGTCCGGCCCCGCCGTGATGCCGTACGGCGTCGGCACCGCGACCGACGACACCGCCCCCTCGGTCGTGATCCGCCCGATCCGGTTCCCCTGGTACTCCGTGAACCACAACGCGCCGTCCGGCCCCGGCGTGATCACCGTCGGCCCGGTCGTCGCCGGGTCCAGCTGGTAGGTCGTCACCTCATACGCGGTGCTCATGCGACCGATCTGCCCACTGTGGACCAGCGTGAACCACAACCCGCCATCCGGCCCGGCCACAACCCCGTACGGTCCCTGGCCCGGCACCGCGAACTCTTCGATCGGCGCCATCACGCACCCCCATCCCCGGTGATCGCCCGGAGCGAAACTCGCACGCCCACAGCGAACGACGATCACCACCACACCCCCAGCACCCTACGGTCGGGCCCATGACCCTCCTCGCCGTACCCGACATGCAGACACCCGGCCAGTCCTTCACCGACTCCGTCAACGAACAGCTCCTGCGCGACCGCATCGTGTTCCTCGGCACCGAAGTCACCGACGACGTCGCCAACCGGATCGTCGCCCAGCTGCTCCTGCTCGCCGCCGACGACCCCGAGAAGGACATCACCTTCTACATCAACTCACCCGGCGGCTCCGTCACCGCCGGCATGGCCATCTACGACACCATGCAGCTCGTCAAACCCGACGTCTCCACCTGGGGCCTCGGCTTCGTCGCGTCCATGGGCCAGTTCCTGCTGACCTCCGGCACCCCCGGCAAGCGCTACCTGCTGCCCAACACCCGGATCGTCATGCACCAGCCGTCGGCCGGGATCAGCGGCGCCGCCACGGACATCGCCATCCAGGCCGAGGTGTTCGGCAAGATGAAGCTCCGCATGGCCGAGCTCACCGCGCAGCAGACCGGCCAGAGCGTCGAGCGGATCACCGCCGACGCCGACCGCGACCGCTGGTTCGACGCCGGCGAAGCACTGGCGTACGGCTTCATCGACCACATCGTCACCCGCGAACAGGCGACGGCCTGATTCCCTGGTCTTTGCTGGCTTGTAATAGCTACAGGACCACTGATTTTCTTGAAATCAGCCCCGCAGTATAGGGCGTTATACACTTAGAGATGCTGCTGGACCCGGATGTGGTGGTCCGGGTCCAGCAAGGTTGGTCAGATGCCTCAGACGCCGTTGATGCCGCGGCGGATGAGCAGGGGCTCGATCTCGGGGTCGCGGCCGCGGAAGGCGCGGAAGGCGTCCATCGGGTCGACGCTGCCCCCCTTCCCCAGCAGGGTGCGGCGGAAGTGGTCGCCGTTCTCGCGGGTCAGGCCGCCGCTCTCGCGGAACCACTGGACGGTGTCGGCGTCGAGGACTTCGCTCCAGATGTAGGAGTAGTACCCGGCGCTGTAGCCGCCACTGAAGACGTGCGCGAAGTAGGTGGTGCGGTAGCGCGGCGGGACACTTTCGAGCGACACACCGGCCTTCACGAGGGCGGCGGTCTCGAACCGCTGCACCTCCCCCACGTGGTCGTCGACGCCGAGGCCGTGCCAGGCCTGGTCGAGCAGCGACGCCGCGAGGTACTCGGTGGTGGAGAAGCCTTCGCCGTACTGCTGGGCCGCGAGGAGCTTCTCGACCTGCTCGGCGGGCAGCGGCTCGCCGGTGAGGTGGTGCTTGGCGTAGTGGGCCAGGACCTCCGGCCACAGCATCCACATCTCGTTGACCTGGGACGGGTACTCGACGAAGTCGCGCGGCACGTTGGTGCCGGAGAACGTCGGGTAGCGCACCGCCGACACCAGCGCGTGGAGCGCGTGCCCGAACTCGTGGAACGCGGTGACGACCTCGTCGAAGGTCAGCAGGGTGGGCTCCCCCGCCGGCGGCTTGTTGACGTTGAGCACGTTCACCACGACCGTGCGCTCGCCGAGCAGGTCGGACTGGTCCACGAAGGTGTTCATCCAGGCACCGCCGCGCTTGGCGTCGCGGGTGTAGAGGTCGAGCAGGTACAGCCCCAGCGCGGTGCCGTCGGTGTCGAAGACCTCGAAGGTGCGGACCTCCGGGTGGTAGACGGGCAGGTCGTGGCGCTCGGTGAAGGTCAGGCCGTACAGCTTGCTGGCGGCGAAGAAGACGCCGTCCAGGTACACCCGGTCGGCCTCGAAGTACGGCCGCAGTCCTTCGGTGTCGACGTCGAAGCGCTCACGGCGGACCTGCGCGGCGTAGTACGGCCAGTCCGACGGCCGCAGCTTCGCGCCCGGGACGTCGGCCTCCAGCAGCTTCTGCAGCTCCGCGGCTTCGGTGCGGGCGTTCGCGACGGCGGCCGGGGCGAGGCGCTCGAGCAGCCCGGCGGCCGCCTCGGCGGTCTTCGCCGTCTCGTCCGCGATGACGTACGCGGCGTGGTTCGGATAGCCCAGCAGCGCGGCGCGTTCGGCGCGCAGGTGCGCGATCTCGGCGACGACGGCGTTGTTGTCCTGGTCGTTGCCCTGGTTGCCACGCGCCATCGACGCGGTGTGGATCCGCTCACGCACGTCACGGTCGCTGAGCGTCTCCAGCGGCGAGGCCTGGCTGGTCGGCAGCGTCAGGTTGATGACGTACTTGCCGGTCTCCCCGCGGGAAGCCGCTGCCTCGGCCGCGGTGGCGATCGCGCTGTCACCGAAGCCGGCCAGCTCGGCGCGGTCGCCGATGACGACGGCCAGTTCGTTGGTGTCCTTGAGCAGGTTCTGCTGGAACTTGGTCTGCAGCGTCGAGAGCTGCCCGTTGAGCTCGCGCAGGCGGGCCTGTTCGGCCTCGCCGAGCCCGGCGCCGGCGCGGCTGAAGTCGGTGTGCCGGCGTTCCAGCAGCCGCAGCGACTCCTCGTCCAGCCCCAGCTCTTCGCGCCGGGCGTGGAGCGCGTCGATCCGGGCGAACAGCCGCGGGTTGAGGTGGATCGCGTCGTGGTGGGCGGCCAGCTTCGGCGCGAACTCCGCCTGGATGGCCTGGATCTCGTCGGTGCTGTTGGAGCCGGCCAGGTTGTAGAAGACGCTCGCCACGCGGCCGAGCAGCTCCCCGGCGCGTTCGAGGGCCTCGACGGTGTTCTCGAACGTCGGCTCGGCGTCCTGCGCCGCGATCTGCTCGATCTCGGCGGCGTGCTCGGCCAGGCCCGCCTCGAACGCGGGCCGGTAGTGCTCGTCGGAAATCCGGTCGAAGGGCGGCAGGGCGTAGGGCAGCTCGCTGGGTGCGGCGAACGGATTGTCCGGCGAAATCATCTCGGGGCAGGCTCCTGGTCGGGGAAAACACTCGGTCCCGCCACCCTACGTGCTCCCCCGGGAGCGATGTCAGCGCTTTCCGTAGGTGGCCGGGGTCACCGGCCGGTGGTACCGCCGACGACCGCGTCACTGCTCGAGGCGTCCTTCGCGGCCTTTTTGCCCCGCTTCGCCGGTTTCGGCGCGGGCGGCACGATGCCGCGGAAGTCACCGCTGTGGTCGTTGACGCGCAGGACGAACGGCCGGGTCTCGGTGTAGCGCACGACCGAGATCGACGACGGGTCGACGACGATCCGCTGGAAGGCGTCGAGGTGCTGGCCGAGGGCGTCGGCGATGAGGGACTTGATCACGTCGCCGTGGCTGCACAGCAGCCAGACGGCGTGGTCGCCGTGCTCGGCGGCGATCCGCCGGTCGTGGGCCCGGACCGCGGCCACCGAGCGGGCCTGCATCTGGGCGAGCCCCTCGCCGCCGGGGAACACCGCGGCGGAGGCGTGCGCCTGCACGACGCGCCAGAGCGGTTCCTTGGCCAGGTGCTTGAGCTCCTTGCCGGTCCAGTCGCCGTAGTCCACTTCGGACAGCCCGGGCTCGACGGTCTTCCCGATCCCCCGCGCCGCCAGCAGCGGCGCGACGGTCTGCTTGCACCGCAGCATCGGCGACACGACCACGTCGGCCAGCGGGACGCCGTCGAGGCGTTCGACGAGCTTCTCCGCCTGGGCCCGGCCCGTGTCGTCGAGGTTCACCTTCGGGGACCGCCCGGCCAGGATGCCGGATCCGTTGGCCGTCGACTTGCCGTGCCTGACCAGAATGACCGTACTCACAGGACCCACCCTACGTTGCCGCCGATCATCCTCCCGGGTACTGGGCGGCAACGCGGGTGACCCGCGACGATCAGCTGCCGACCGGCCCGGCGTTCGGGTCCAGGGCGCCGGTGAAGATGAGGACGAACAGCAGCACGCCCAGAACCAGGCGGTAGACCACGAACGGCACGAAGCTGCGCTTCTTGATGTAGGCCATCAGCCAGGCGATCACCAGGTAGCCGACGCCGAAGGCGACCAGCGTGGCCAGGATCGTCGGGCCCCACTGGGCCGGCACGCCGCCCGAGCCGATGTCCTTGAGCTTGTACACGCCCGAGCCGAACACCGCGGGCAGGGCCAGCAGGAACGAGTACTCGGCCGCCTCGGCGCGGGTGTAGCCCATCAGCAGGCCCGCGCTGGTCGTGCCGCCCGAGCGGGAGACGCCGGGGATGAGCGCCAGCGCCTGGGCGAACCCGAAACCGAGGCCGTGCGGCACGGTCAGCTCGTCCAGGCCGCGCTCCTGCTTCCCGATCCGGTCGGCGACCAGCAGGATCAGGCCGAACACGATGAGCACGGTCGCGGTGATCCGCAGGTCGCGGAACGCGCTGTCGATGGCGTCCTGCAGCAGCAGGCCGAGCACCACGATCGGCAGCGAGCCGACGATGATCAGCCAGCCCAGCCGGGCGTCCGGGTCCCGGCGCCAGTCCGGTTTGTACAGCGAGAAGAACCAGGCCTGCAGGATCTTCCCGATCTTCTTGCCGAAGTACAGGATCACCGCGAGCTCGGTGCCGATCTGGGTGACGGCGGTGAACGCCGCACCCGGGTCGTCCCAGCCGACGAGCGCCGCGACGATCCGCAGGTGCGCGCTCGACGAGATCGGCAGGAACTCCGTCAAACCCTGGACCAGGCCCAGGACGAGCGATTCGAACCACCCCACGTCAGGCCACCCCCGCCAGCTCGAGCGCCTCGACGGCCGTGCGCAGGGCGGCCCCCGGGTCGGGGCTGAACGACGACACCGACAGGGTCGTCACGCCGGCTTCGGCGAATTGGGTCATCTTCTCCGCGATCCGTTCCTTGGGTCCGAGCAGCGACGTGGCGTCGAGGAACTCCAGCGGCACCGCCGCCATCGCCCCCGCCCGGTCGCGGGCCAGGTACTTCTCCTGCACTTCGGCGGCCTCGGCTGCGAAGCCCATCCGGCAGGCCAGCTGGTTGTAGAAGTTCTTCTCCCGGCTGCCCATGCCGCCGAGGTAGAGCGCCGCGTACCCGCGGACGGCGTCCGCGCAGGCCCGCCAGTCGTCGCCGACGACCAGGGGCACGGTCGGGACGACGTCGAAGCCGTCCATCGACCGCCCGGCCGCGTCGGCGCCGGCCCGGATCTGCGCGAGCTGCTCCCCCGCGTGGGCGGGCGAGAAGAACACCGGCAGCCAGCCGTCGGCGATCTCGCCGGTCAGCGCCAGGTTCTTCGGCCCGATCGCGGCCAGGTACAGCGGGATGTGCTTGCGCGCCGGGCGGACGGTCAGCCGCAGCGCCTTGCCGGGGCCGTCCGGCAGCGGGAGCGTGAAGTGCTCGCCCTCGAACTTCAGCCGCTCGCGGCGCAGAGCGCTGCGCACGATCCCGACGTACTCGCGGGTGCGGCCCAGCGGCGACGCGAACCGCACACCGTGCCAGCCCTCGGACACCTGCGGGCCGGAGACGCCGAGGCCGAGCCGGAACCGGCCGCCCGAGAGCGTGTCCAGGGTCGCGGCGGTCATCGCGGTCATCGCCGGGGTCCGCGCCGGGATCTGCAGCACCGCGGCGCCGACGTCGATCCGCGACGTCTGCGCCGCGATCCAGGAAAGCACCGTCACGGCGTCCGAACCGTAGGCCTCCGCCGCCCACACGACGGCGTAGCCGAGTTCGTCCGCTTGTTTCGCCAGGGCCAGGTTCGCGGGGTCGTTCCCCGCTCCCCAGTAGCCGAGATTCAGTCCGAGTCGCACGGGGCCAGACCCTAACGGGGGCCCTTGTGGGCGACACGACTCACCTTGGTCAGGTCCGGCCGGGGCGGCCCACTAGGCTCGGCGGTCGTGGAAAAGCGACAGCTGGGCCGCTCGGGACTGCGGGTCTCGCGGATGGCGCTCGGCACCATGACCTGGGGTGGCGACACCGACGCGGAGGAAGCGGCGAGCCAGCTGGTCGCCTTCGTCGACGCCGGCGGCACCCTGGTGGACACCGCCGACATCTACGGCGAAGGCGAAGCCGAACGGGTGCTCGGCTCACTTCTGGGTGATCTCGTCCCGCGCGACGACATCGTCCTCGCGACGAAGGCCGTCGCCCGGCGCACCGACGGCCCGTTCGGCGGCGGCGCCTCCCGCGGCGCGCTGCTCTCGGCGCTCGACGGCTCGCTGAAACGCCTCGGCACCGACCACGTCGACCTGTGGCAGCTGCACGCCTGGGACCCGACGGTGCCGGTCGCCGAGACCCTCGCCGCCCTCGAATACGCCGTCAACAGCGGCAAGGCCCGCTACGTCGGCGTGTCCAACTACTGCGGCTGGCAGCTGGCGACGGCCGCCGCCGGGGCCGCCGCGGTCGCGCCGCTCGTCTCCACCCAGGTCGAGTACTCGCTGCTGGAACGCGGGGTGGACCGCGAGGTCGTGCCCGCCGCCGAGCACCACGGCATCGGCCTGCTGCCCTGGGCACCGCTCGGGCGCGGGGTGCTGACCGGCAAGTACCGCAGTGGCACGCCGGCCGACTCCCGCGGCGCCTCCAGCGTGTTCGCCGGGTACGTCGAGCACCACCGCACCGACCGCGCCGCCCGGATCGTGCAGGCGGTCGCGACCGCCGCCGACGGGCTAGGCACGTCCCCGCTCGCCGTTGCGCTGGCCTGGGTCCGCGACCGGCCCGGCGTGGTCGCTCCGGTCGTCGGCGCCCGCGACACCGGCCAGCTCACCGGCTCCCTCACGGCGGAGGGCATCACCCTCCCGCCGGCGATCCGGTCGGCGCTCGACGACGTCAGCGCGATCGAGGCCGGCTACCCGGAGCGGTGGCCCCGGTGATCGGCACGCTGATCGACACCGTGTCGATCACTGGGGCAGGTGTCTGTTGGGTGACATGCACGTGACGGCAAGACGATCGTGGAGGATGCTGGTGAAGACCGCCCGTCGAGGGACATCTGGAGGCACCAACGTGCGTCGGCTCACCGCCGCGTCGCGGATCGCGATCCCGCTCGCCGGTGTCCTGGTGCTCGCCGGCTGCTCCTCGGCCAAGTCGGACAGCGACGACCTGCAGATCGTCGCGAACCCGGTGGCCGCGCAGCCGGCCGTCTCCCCCGCTGTCACGGTGAAGCCCGCCGGGCAGGTCCTGTCCGGCGCCGCCGTTTCCGCCGTGGCCGTTTCGGGGTCGACGCTGGTCGTTGCTCTCGCTCAGCAGCCGTCTTTGCAGCTCTACGACCTGAACGCGCTCGCGTCACCGCCGGTGAATATGCCGTTATACGGCACGGCTTCGCGGTTGACCGTGGCGCCCGGCCGGGTGGAGATCGCGGAGCCGGGTCAGGGTGTGGTGCAGCAGCTGACGTTGCCGGACCGGAAGCTCTCGGAGACGAAGACGGGCGGGCAGCCGGCGTCGAGCATCGCCTACGGCGCCGACCGGCTGGTCGCGATGGGGGCGGCGAAGGACATCCAGGTGCTGCCCGCGAGCGGTCCGGCGCGGACGATCGGCGGGCAGATCTACAGTGCCGACGACGTCCTGGCGGCCGGTGACGGTGTCGTGGTGCTGGATCGCCTGCGCACGGCCGTGTTCTCCGTGGACGTGGCCGGCGGCAAGATCAACGAAGGCCTGCGGGCGGGTGACGGCGCCGCCAACGCCGTCGCGGACTCCTACGGCCGGATCCTGGTGACCGACGCGCGGGCGGGCGCGCTGATCGCGTTCTCGGCGTCGCCGCTGATCATGCGGCAGCGGTACCCGGTGCCGGGTGGCGCGTACGGGATCGCCTACGACGCCAAGCGGAGCCTCGCCTGGGTGACGCTGACGGCACGCAACGAAGTGGTCGGGTTCGACGTCCGCGGCGGTGAGCCGGTCGAGAAGTACCGGTTCCCCACCGTGCGCCAGCCGGATTCGGTGGGGGTCGAGGACCAGAGCGGCCGGGTGATCATCGGCTCCGCCGCCGGAGAAGGGACCCAGGTGATCCAGCCATGACGACGGTCAGCGAGGCGGTGGTCGAAGGGGATTGGGAGTACCGCCGCCTGCACCTGCCCCCGGGCGTGTCCCGGCGTGCGGCGGCGATCCAGCTCTCCATCCACGCGGAGTTCGCCGGCTGGGAACTGCGGAACGTGCGGCTCTACGCCGACGGCACCCGCAAGGTCTGGCTGCGCCGCAAGAAGACGGGCGAGACCCTGCCCGGCGGCCTGCCCACCTGATCGACCTGATCGACCGGCCTCGGGTGGACGCCGCCCCGGGCCGTCAGACCACGCCGTCCAGCTCGGTGCGCAGGCCGATCGCCTTGACCAGCAGTTGCCGGCCGGCGAACAGGAGCAGCACCGCCGCCGTGCCCGCCACGACCGCCGCGGCTGTGCCCAGCCAGAGGCCGATGACCTCCATGCCGTCGCTCGGTGACGGAATGTCGGCGAGGGTCACGTAAGCGAAGACCGCGGCGGTGACCACGGTCGCGGCCGCCGTCGCGCCGACCACGACGTTCGCCCCGGTGAGGGCCGACGGCTGGAACACCGTGCCCCGGCTCGCCCGGCGCAGCAGCATGCCGAGGCCGACGAGCGCGAGCTGCCCGCACGCCACGAACGCGATCGCCGCGGCCACCAGGGGGAGCCGGATCGGCGCGTAGGGCGGGAACAGCTCGACCTGGTCGGCCGCGCTCGTCGGGATCACGACGAGCTGGGCGTACAGGCCGACGAGGAACGCGCCGGCGACGACGGTCTGCAGCGCGACTACGAGTAAGCGAGGCATGTATCGATAGTCGATGCCTACCGCTCGATTGTCAATCGAACACGCGGGCCAGCCAGTCGCCCCAGATCTTTTCCTCGACCTCGCCGTCCGCGCCGGGCGTGAAAACGTGGTGGGCCGCGACCATCGGACCGCGGAAGCCCCGCATGAACCGGATCATCGCGTCGGGCGTGCGGATGCCGACGGCCTGGTCGTCGGCCACGTAGACGACGCCCTCGACCGGCGCACGGCCGTCGAGGTCCAGGCGCACCCGGTCCCCTTCGGCGATCCGGGCCGGAAGTCCCAGCGCGGCCCCGAGTTTCGCCCAGGCTTCGGTCCAGTCCGGGATCGGCGGCCCGAACGCCGTGACCGGGACCGCGACGCGGCCGGCGAAGTGCGTGACGTACTCGACCAGCGTGCGCAGGAACAGCGCCCGGCCCGACGTCATCGCCTCGAACTCGTCCTCCCAGTCGTCACCCGGCAGGAAGCCGCTCGTGACGCACCGGATCACCGAGCTGCCGCCTTCGCGGCCCTCGATGAGGAACTCGTAGGCGATGTGCCGGCCGTCGGGCGCGGTGTCGGTGCCGTAGACCAGCCGCTCGAGCGGCTCCCACTCGCGGATCCCGCACTCGGACCGGTAGCCGCCGAAGGCGCCGCGGACGACACCGCCGGTGCCGCCCTCGACCTCGTTGCGGCCCATGAACCACGAGTCGATGCCCGGGCCGGTGGCGATGGCCGCCCACAGCTGTTCCGGCGTCGCGTCGACGTCGGCGACGTCGGTCCGTTCGAAGTCGCGGCCCATGTCAGGACTCCTCCCCCGGCGTCGCCGGCACGCTCGGGTGGACGGCGACGATCACCCGGTGCTTACGGCCCTTCTCGGCCGTCTCGTCGTGGTACTTCCCCACCAGCGTGGTGACGGCCGTCGCCAGCTCCTCGGCGAACGCGGCCCGGTCGGCCGCCGAGGCGAACCGCACCTCGCCGTCGAGCGCGAAGGTGGCGACCCGCTGGTTCGCCTTGGCCGCACCGGTGATGAGCACGCCGACGTCGCGCACCAGCCGGCCGGCCACCGCCAGCAGCCAGCGGGCCGAGAGCCGGTCCGGCGACCGGGCCGGGTCCGGCTGCACCGCGGCCAGGGCCGCCGGCGAGATGACGTACGAGGACGCCGTCGCCCGCATCATCCGCTCGGTGACGTTGCCCTTCCGGCGCTCCTCGACCAGCTCCACCAGGCCGTGCGCCTCCAGCGCCCGCAGGTGGTAGTTGACCTTCTGCCGCGGCAGGTCGACCCGCCCGGCCAGCATCGTCGCGGACGCCGGTTCCGCCAGCTCGGCCAGGAGCCGGGCCCGGATGGGGTCCAGCGAAACCTCGGCCGCCGCCGGGTCTTCGATCACCGCCACGGAGAACATGCGCCCAGCATCGTGCCGAACAGAAGAGTTGTCAAGAACTCTCGTCTTGTCGGTAACTCGCGTTCACCAGGGCGAGGATCCGCGGCAGCACCTGCGGCGCGGCCTCCAGCGGCACGACGTGCCCGACACCCGGCAGCACCACGGCCGTCCCGTCGTCGAGGCCGCCGGCCCACTGCTCGACGTCGGCGGCCCGGACGATGCGGTCCCGCTCCCCCACGATCGCCGTCACCGGCAGGCCGCTGACCTGCGTCAACGCCGCGTCGCGCGCGTAGGCGTCCAGGGCCGGGCGGAACAGGGAGACGGTGTGCGGCCAGTTGCCGCGGATCATCTGCACGGTCAGCTCGACCAGGTCCGGCTCGGGATCGTCGCCGAAGAGCCACCACCGCAGCCCGGCACTCACCGCGCGGCTCGTGCGCTCGTGCACCACACCGAACAGCTTCGAGCCGAGCACCGCTTCGAGGTCGCGGGCCAGCTTGCCCAGTGCGTTCGGCCAGGTCGCCGAGACCTCCGTGGCCAGCGTGCCCGACGACGTCGCGAGCAGCGCCAGCCCGGACACCCGGGCGCGGAACAGCTCCGGGTGCCGCTGGGACAGCGACATGATCGCCAGGCCGCCCATGTCGTGCCCGACCAGCACCACCCGCCCGGCCGGGACCTCGCGCTCCAGCAACTCGGCGAGGTCGTCGCCGAGCTGCGCCATGGTCGCCGTCCCGCGGCGCGCCCGCCCGGACCCGCCGTGGCCGCGCTGGTCGTAGGTCAGCACGGCCACCGGCCCCTCGGCGGCGTCCGGCACCAGTGGCGCGATCCGGTCCCAGCTGCGCTGGTCGAGCGCGTAGCCGTGGACGAACACCACCGCGACCGGCGCGTCCGGGTCGCCCCGGCGGACGACCGCCAGGGGCGTCCCGTCGGCGAGCGCGAAGCCGGTCATCAGGACGTGCGCAGGAACCGGTCCAGCACGCGGGTGCCGAACTTGAGCGCCTCGATCGGGACGCGCTCGTCGACGCCGTGGAACAGGGCCGAGAAGTCGAGGTCCGCGGGCAGCTTGAGCGGCGCGAAACCGAAGTTGCGGATGCCGAGGTCCTGGAAGGACTTCGCGTCGGTGCCGCCGGAAAGCATGTACGGCAACGTCTTCGCGCCCGGGTCCTCGGCCAGGATCGCCGCGGTCATGGCGTCGACGAGCGCGCCGTCGAAGGTCGTCTCGACCGGCGGCAGCTCCATCCACTCCTTCTCGATGTCCGGGCCGAGGAGCTCGTCGAGCTCGCGGTCGAACGCCTCGAGCCGGCCGGGCAGGATCCGGCAGTCCACCGACGCCTCGGCCACCGACGGGATGACGTTCGACTTGTAGCCGGCGGTGAGCATCGTCGGGTTGGCCGTGTCGCGCAGGGTCGCGCCGATCATCCGGGAGATGTTGCCCAGCTTGGCGACCGAGCCCTCCAGGTCGTCCTCCGGGAAGTCCCAGCCGGTGATCTCGGTGACGCCGGCGAGGAACTCCTTCACGGAGTCGGTGAGCACCAGCGGGAAGCGGTGGTTGCCGAGCTTCGCGACGGCTTCGGCCAGCTTCGTCACGGCGTTGTCGCGGTGGATCATCGAGCCGTGCCCGGCGGTGCCGCGCACGCGCAGCTTCATCCAGCGGATGCCCTTCTCCGCCGTCTCGATCAGGTACGCGCGGACGTCGTCCTTCAGCGTGATCGAGAAGCCGCCGACCTCGCTGATCGCCTCGGTGACGCCCTCGAACAGCTCGGGCCGGTTCTCGACCAGCCACTGGGCGCCGTACTTGCCACCCGCCTCTTCGTCGGCGAGGAACGCGAAGACCAGGTCGCGCGGCGGCACGACGTTGTGCATCTTGTAGTGCCGGGCCAGCGCGAGCGCCATCCCGCACATGTCCTTCATGTCGACCGCGCCGCGGCCCCAGACGTAGTCGTCCTGGATCGCGCCGGAGAACGGGTGGACCGACCATTCGGACGGATCGGCCGGCACGGCGTCGAGGTGACCGTGGATCAGCAGCCCGCCCCGCTCGCGATCGGCGCCTTCGAGCCGCACGATGACGTTGTGCCGGTTCTTCCCACCCGACTCGACGTAGGTGATCTCGTAGCCGGCGTCGGTCAGCTTCTCCGCGACGTACTCGGCCGCCGCCCGCTCGCCGACCAGGGTCTCGGGGTCCCCGGTGTTGGTGGTGTCGATGCGGATCAGCTCGCTGGTCAGCGTGACGGCCTCGGCCGCGGCGGCTTCGATCAGGTTCGGTTCGGTCACCGGCCATTCCTATCATTCCGCGAAGCAGGAAGCCGGACGCGATCACCCGCTGGACCGTGGGCGGCCCGCTCGGCGGGGGGTGGGCCACCGGTCACCGGACCCCCGTTCGGGGCTCCGCGAACAACTTCCGTCGCGCGGGCACCGGAAGCTGCGGTCAGGGCGGCCGCCGGCTGTGCGTTTCCCCACCTTTCCCGGGCGCCGCGGTGTCACTCCCCCGCGGTGCGGCCGCCCAGGGCGCCTGCCAAGTCCGGGCGGCCGTCGATCTTCAGCTTGCGGTAAGAGCTTGTCAGGTGCTTCTCCACCGCTCGGCGGCTGATGCTCAGCTGCTCGGCGATCTCCGAGTTCGTCCTCCCGCGCACCGCCAGTTCCGCCACCGTTGCCTCGCCGCGGGTCAGTTCGGCTGTTGCGCGAGCGGGCTCGGTGTGGGTTACCGGGCCGGCCTCGCGGGTCAGCAGGCGGCCCATTCCGCAGGTTTCCGCCAGGGCCTGGGCACGGGCCAGCAACCGTTGCGCCGCTTCGGGTTCCGTGGGCCTCAGCCGCTCGGCCAGGTCGGCTCGGGCCTTGGCCTCCTCCAGGTCGTCCGGTGAGCGGGCGAGCAGCTCGACCGCCTCGTGCAGCAGCCTGATTCCGTCGCGGCCGGCGTCCAATGCCGCGAGGACTCGCAGGGCGCGGCCGACCGTTGCGGGTGCGCCCCACGCGACGCAGCGGCGGTGGTGTTCTTCGGCCAGGCGTCCGGCTTCGTCGGTGCGGCCGAGGCGGTGGGCCAGCAGCGCCGCCGACGTGCGCCACGGGTAGAGGGCTGGGTTGCGCCAGCCGGCCCGGTCGAGCCGGCGCCCGCAGTCGAGGAACTGCGCCAGCGCCGCGCCGGGGTCGTCGGCGGCGGCCAGCGTTCCGCGCAGGCTCCGCTGGACGGCGAGCACGGCGAGGCCGTCGCCGGCCGGGAGGTCGTCCAGCACCGTGCGGGTCAGCGTGCGGTCGCCGGTCGCGGTCGCGACCAGGCCGAGGATCGTGGCCGGCAGCGCGAGCACGTCGTAGCCGGCGGGCTCGGCGAGCCGGAACGCCCGGCCCGCCGGTTCCCCGGCCGCCGCGGCCCGGCCGCGGGCCAGCAGCGCCAGCGCCCGGTGCACGTCCAGCAGCGCCTGGGTCGCCGCGGTGCCCGCCGCGCCGGTGGCCGACAGCCACGGCGTCACGACGTCGACGCGGCCCGCCGCGACCAGGACCACCGGGACGATCCGCAGCATGGCCCCGGCGCGGACGGACCGCGCGGGCTCGTGGTCCAGCAGGCAGGTCGCCCGGCGCGCGGCTTCCTCGGCGTCGATCCGCCCGGCCAGCGTCGCGGCCAGCAGCAGCACGGCCCGCAGCTCGCGTTCGGCCGCCCCGGGACCCGCCGGGGTGTCGGTCAGCTCGCGCAGCCGGGCCGGGGCCGCGGCCAGCCGGGCCGGGTCCTCCAGCGCGGCGAACCAGTCGTGTGCTTCCAGCCGCAGGGCGAGGTCGCGGTCGTGCCCGGTCAGGGCAGTGGCCGGGCCGAGCTCGCCGGCGACGGCGCGCACGAGCTCGGTCACCAGCGGGCCGCGCGCGGTGATCGTGAACGGGATCCGGGTGACCGCCGCGGCCCGGTCGCGGACCGTCGGCAGCAGCGGCGCGGCCTGGACCAGGTGCCGGACAGCGGACGCCGGGTCGGGCCCGAGCTCGGCGGCGGCCAGCTCGACGAGCAGCGGCGCGCGCCCGGCGCTGCCCGGCGGCAGTTCCAGCAGCGCCCGCCGCAGGTAGCGCGCCGCGGACTCGGGCGCGCCCCGGCGCAGCGCGCCGACGGCGGCCGCCCGCAGCATCTCGATCTCCGGGCCGCCGCACAGGGTGTCCACGCGCAGCAGCTGCCCGGCGATGTCCTCCGCGGGGTAGCCCCGCGCGGTCAGCAGCCCGGCCGCGGTGCGGTGGGCGGCGGCGGTGTCCGCGGCCGACGCGGTCTCTTCGACCACCCGCACCAGCGCGGCTTCGGGCACCAGCCGGCCGTCTGCGGCGACGGTGAGCCAAGGGCCCTGCAGCGCGGCGCGCGCCGCGCTGCAGGCGGCGTCGGCCAGCCCGCTCAGCGCCGCGACGAGCGCGGGTTCGGCGTGCCGCCCCAGCACGACCACGGCCCGGGCGAAGGCCTCGACCTCCGGATCACGCCGGACGAGCACCCGCAGCCGCTCGCGGCGGAGGTCCGCGCCGAGGGCACGCAGCCGGGCGCGGTCGTCGGCCTTCGCCGTCAACCGGTGGGAGAACGCCCGGTCCAGCAGGGCCCGCAGGTCCTTGGGACGGCCGCCGGTGAGCTCGTGGCAGGCCGCCGCGAACTCCGGGTCGTGACCGGCGTCGAAGCGCGCGGCGACCAGCCGCCCGGTCGCGGCGAGCGACAGCGGCTCGGCTCGCACGTGGTGCCGGGCGGCGGCCTCGATCTCCGGCACGAACGCGGTGCGCGCGCCCGCGCCGTCGCGCAGGACCGCGCCGATCAGGACGCGCATCCCGGACAGCCGGGCGACCAGGAAAGCCAGGGCCCGCAAGGAAAGCTCGTCCGCCCAGTGCAGGTCGTCGACGAGCACGACCACCCCGCGGGACCGGCTCAGCCGCGCCAGCAGCGCGTGCAACCCGTGCAGCAGGGACGCCAGCTCCGCCGGACCGGCCGAGCCGTCGGCCAGCGGGCTGAGCACCTGCCGGGCCACCGGCGGCAGCGCCGGGTCGTCCGGGTCGGCGAGGATCGGCAGCACGAGCTGCCGGACGACGCCGAGCGGGAAGGCCTGCTCGAGCTGCGCCCCGCTCGAACGCAGGATCCGCGCGCCGTGGGCCGCGCCGAGCTGGGCCAGGTGCCGCAGCAGCGCCGAGCCACCGGCACCGGCCTCGCCGTGGATCAGCAACAGGCCGCCGCTCCCGGCGTCGGCGTCGCGCACCGCCTCGTCCAGCACCGACAGGTGCGCTTCCCGTTCCAGCAGCACCGGTCAGTCCCCCAGCGTCCAGGTCGCCCAGCGCTCGGTGAGCGCGGAGCGGCCCTTGAGACCGAGCTTGCGGTACACCTTCGTCAGCCGCAGCTCGACCGTGCGCAGCGCGATCGAGAGCTCCCGGGCGATCTCGCGGTTCGGCAGCCCGCGCGCGGCGAGCGCGGCGACGTCCTGTTCGGCGGGCGAGAGCACCTCCGGCCGGCGCGGCTCGAACCGGCGTCCCGGCGGCAGCACGGGTTCGGGCACCGGCTCGGCCGGCCGCCGCTGTGCGGGCACGCTGCGCCGCAGTTCGGCGACCGCGCGTTCGCGCAGGGCGTCGAAGGCCCCGTCGGTGCCCCAGTAGCCGGCCAGCGACAGTTCCTCGGCCGAGAGCGCCGCGGCCGCCGCGCCGTCGCCGAGGCTGCGCAACGCGAAGCCGGCGATCGTGCGCCACGGGCACAGCATCGGGTTGACCCACTGCCGGGACCGCAGGATCCGGCCGCACTCGCGGGCCGCGGCGAGGGCGGCCTCCAGCTCGTCGGCGGCCAGGGCCAGCTCGGCCCGCGCGTACAGGAGGAACGCCTGCCCCGCGGTGTGCTCGCCGCCGCGCGGAAGCGGTTCGGCGGCGAGCCGGCGGGCGCGTTCGGTCCGGCCCAGCTTGAGGTGCGCGGAGATCTCGACGGCGAGGTAGGCCGGGACGAGCGCGGGGTGCCAGCACCGGACCGGCAGCTCCCGCCCGGCGGCGGTGAGGTCGTGGAGGGCGTCGTCGGGCCGGTTGCGCCGCAGGTTCACGACGGCCCGGTGCAGCAGCGCCTGCGCGGCGGCGGCCTTGGCGGCCCGGCGCCGGGCCGCGGCGGCGACGGCGGTGAGCCCTTCGGCGGCGGACTCCAGTTCGTCGCAGCACAACAAGGCCCGGCAGGCGGCGATCCGCGGCATGAGCGGCGCGTCCTCACGCACGATGAGAGCCTGCTCGGCCAGGTCGAGCGCCCGGCGGCGGTCCTCGCCCCGGGTCGCGAGCCACCAGGCTTCGGCCCCGGCTTCGGCGGGACCGCCGGGCCGGGCGGTCCAGAGGAGCGGCGCGACGGGCATGACCGGGTCCACCGCGGCTTCCTCCTCGGCGATCCGGCCGAGGGCGACCAGGTCCGAGTCCACAGTGGACGAGACGGGGGCGTCCACCACGTCACTTTCCACAGTGGACACCAACGCGCGGCCGCGTAGCTCCGCCACCGCGCGCCGGGTCGTCTCGACGTCGCCGCGGGCCAGGAGGAGGTCGGCCGCCGTCACGGCCGCGGGCAACGTGCTCAGTCCGGGTTCGGCCAGGATCCTGCGCAGCCGCCCGTCCGCCGCCTCGGGGTCCCGCGTCACCTCCATCGACGCCAGGCGCAGCAGCAACGCCGCGCGCTCCGCCGGTTCCAGCGGCTCCAGCAGCACCCGGCGCAGCGCGTCGGCCGCCGCCGACGTGCGGCCCTGCAGGAACCACTGCTCCGCCGCCTCCACCAGGACCGTCCGCGCCCACGGCTCCCCCACCGCCGGCGCCGCGCAGAGCAGGTCGGCCGCCACCGTCGCGCCGGCGCCGGTGCCGTGCGCCAGCTCCGCCGCCCGCCGGTGCAGGTCGCCGCGGGCGTCGGCGTCCAGCTCCGCCAGCACTTCCGCCGCCAGGTGCGGTTCGGCGGGCCGCCCGGCCGCCACCAGGCCGCTCGCCACGAGCGGTTCCAGCGCACCGGCGACCGCGGTCTCCGGCAGGCCGGCCAGCCGGCCCGCGAGCACGACGTCCGATGTGGACACCGACATCGCCCGCAGCAGCGCCAGCGCGTCGGCCGGCAGACCGCGCCGGACGCGGGCGGCGCGCGCCGACGTCACCGCGCGCCCGATCCGCACCAGGTGGGGTACCTGCTCGGGCTCGGGCGGGCGCCCGTCGGCGCTCCAGCGCGTCACGATCTCGCGCAGCACCGCGGGCCGGCCGGCCGCGATGCTCAGCGCCGCCGTGGTGAACGCCGCCCCGCCCGGGGCCCCCGGGATCTCCCGCAGCAACGCCGCGGTCTCCGCCTCGGTCAGCGGCGGCAGGTCCAGTTGGCTACCCGGGCCGTCGCCGAGGTAGCGGGCCAGCGGGCCGTGCGCGGCCGCGACCAGCAGGATCGGGCCGGGCCGGACGGCCATCGCCGCGAAGCACCGCAGCGACCAGGCGTCGGCCCACTGGAGGTCGTCGATCGCCAGCACCAGCGGCCCGTCGGCGGCCAGCTCCGCGAACACGTCGCACAGCAGCGGCACGGTGGCGTCGCACGGGCCGGCGAAGCACCCGGTCGCCAGGTCCGCGAACCGCGCCGGCGAGTGCAGGGCGGCGACCAGCTGCGACGCCGTGCTGAACGGGATCCCGGTCTCCACCGGCGAGCACGACGCCAGGCCGGCGACGGCGCCGCGTTCGCGGGCGGTGGCGAGCACGTGGCGCAGCAGGGCCGTGCGGCCGGTCCCGGCGGCACCCGAGACGCCGGCCCGGGCGGGACGGCCCGCGAAGAGGCCGTCGACGAGGTCGTCGAGCAGGGCGAGCTGGCGCTCCCGGCCGATCAACCGCCCGGCCGGGCGGTGGTGTCCGGAGTTGATCACGGACAGTGGCCGGTGGTACGGCACGGACGACCTCCCTCGGCGCGACGACGGGCGCTCGGACTGGTGGATCCACCAGGGAGGCTAGCTCCGCACTACGGCATCCGCCGACGCCGTGGCCGCCGGACGGGCATTTCCGTCCCCCTTGGCCATTCCGGGTGGCACAAGCGGGCAATGCGTGACGGCGGGTAAGGGATACCGTGGCTCACCAGGTGCGCAGGGCCTCCGCGAGATCCGCCCGGCCCTTGATGCCCAGCTTGCGGTAGACGCTGGTCAGGTGCACCTCGACGGTGCGCTGGGTGAGGAACAGCGACTCGGCGATCTCCCGGTTGGTCGCGCCGGTCGCGGCCCGCTCGGCGACCCGCCGCTCGCTGCCGCTCAGTGCGTCCGCCGGCGAGTCGGTCCCGCTGCGCATCCGCCCGCCCGCCTCGGTCAGCGCCGGCAGCGCCAGCCCGAGCTGCTGCCTGTCCCGGCTGAGCACGGACAGGTCGATCGAGCGGCGCAGCCGTTCCCGCGCGCCCTCGGTGTCGCCCCGGCGCAGCAGCCGTCGGCCCAGCAGGTATTCGGCCTTCGCGAGCTCCAGCTTGGCGGGCGAGCCGGCCAGCACGTCGGCGGCCGCCGACAGCCGCTCGATCGCCGCGTCGCCGTCGGCCAGCACCCCGCGGCCGGTCTCCAGCATGCCGAGGGCCCGCGTGGTGCCCCAGCGGCGGACCGCCGGCTCGACCTCGTCGAGCACGGCCACGCCCTCGGCCACCCGGCCGAGGCCCGCCAGCAGCTCGGCCGAGTCGTACCACCACGGCGCCAGCACCGGGTTGCCGATGCCGCTGCCGCGCAGGCTGTCCCCGCATGTACGCAGCACGGTCAGCGCGCCTTCGACGTCGCCCTGCGCCGCCCGCGCCCGGGCCCGGGCCATCAGGAACCAGTGGTACTCCAGGGTGAACTCCGACAGCCGCGGCCGGGTCACCGTGTCCAGCACCTCCTCGGCGCGGACCGGGTCACCTTGGCGGACCAGCATCGCGCCGAGCGCCGCCTGCGGCATGGAGACACCCGGGGCCCACCGCTCCTGCGTGACGACGTCGAACGAGTACTGCGCGTCCGACAGCCCTTCCGCGAGGTTCCCGGTGAACTCGTGCATCAGCGCGCGGGTGCTCGCGCCGAGGGCGTAGGTCCACGCCTCACCACGGCTCTGGGCGTGGTTGAGCAGCTCGTTGATCGCGGTCAGCGCCGGCTCGCCGTGGTCACCGAGGTAGAGCGAGAGGACGGCGCCCAGCACGGCCCAGCCGCCGGGGGCGACGTCGCCGATCAGCAGGACCCGGCTCGCCTGGTCGGCCACTTCGGCCGCCGGCCGGCCCTGCAGCGTGCCCAGCGACGAGAGCATGCCGAGCAGCTGGCGTTCCTCGGCGGTGTCGCCGGCCGGCGGCGTGACGTCGCGCAGCCGCGCGCTGACCCGGGGCACGCCGGACTTCTCGTCGAGGCCCGAGAGCAGCAGCGCGGACTCGAGCAGCATCCGCAGGGCCCGGTCGGCGGGCGACGGGTCCGGACCACCGGCCGCGACCAGGGCGTCCAGCGCCTCTTCGCCCAGCGCGTAGGCCCGCTGGGAGTTCTGCGCGGCCAGCGAGATCATCGTGTACTGCATGACGACCGGCACCCGGCGGCGCGGATCGGTCACCAGGCCCAGCACCCGCTCCAGGTGCCGCAGGGACGACGCCGGGTCCAGCTGCCCCTGCACCCGGGACAGGTGCACCAGCACGGCGACGTCGTCCTCGTCGGCCCGCAGCGCGCGGGTCAGGTACCGGGCGGCGGCCGAGGGCGCGCCCCGGCCCTCGGCCGAGACGGCGGCGTCACGCAGCACGTTGACCATCCACGGCTGCGGCACCGAGTCGAGCAGCAGCAGGTGGACGGCGACCTCCTCGGCGGGCCGGCCGCGGTCGTTGAGCAGGACGGCCGCGCGTTCCCGCAGCCGGGCCAGCTCGGCGGGCGGCACGGAGTCCAGCACCGCGGTGCGGATCAGGTCGTGCGCGTAGTCCAGGCGGTCCGGCGCCAGCAGCTCGCCGGCGCGCAGGGCCCGCACGGCGCCGCTCGCCGGGCCGGGCTGGGTCCCGGCGAGCGCGGCGATCGTCTCCAGGTCTTCGCCGCTCAGCACGGCGATCGCGCGCGCCACGGCGAACGCGCCTTCCGGCAGCCGGTCCAGCAACGGCCGCGCCACGACCTCGCGGCCGATCCTTTCGAGCAGCGCGACGCGTTCGGCACCCGGTGTCCCCTCGTCCCGGACCCGGCTGACAACCCGGTCGAGCAGGAACGGATTCCCGCCGGTGAGGTCGAGGACGCGGGCGGCGAAGACCGGGTCCGGCGCCGCGCCGAACGCCGACTCCAGGACGTCGGCGACGGCGTCCGGGGACAGCGGCGCCAGGTCGACCGTCAGGCAGCTCAGGGCCGCGCCGATCTCGCCGAGCACCTCCGGGACGGGTTCGTCCGGTCCGGTCCGCTGGGTCATCAGCACCAGCAGCGGCAGGTCTTCCGCGCGGCGCAGCAGGAACCCCAGCCACCGCAGCGACGTCTCGTCGCACCACTGGACGTCGTCGAGCGCGAGCACCACGAGGCCGCGGGCGGCCAGGCCGGCGGTGAGCCAGTGCAGGCCGTGCATCACGGAGTAGGTGTCGGCGCTGCCCTGACCCTCGCCCAGCGCGGGCACGAGGGCCGGCAGCGCCAGCCGGGCGCTGCCGGTGAGCAGGTCGGCCGCGGCGGCGCCGGCCGGCTGCAGCGGCTCGAACAGCGCCCGGACGGCTTCGTAGGCCGCGACCCCGCTGTCCGGGCAGGCCACCGTGAGCACGGTGGCGGCGATCCCGTCGAGCTCGTCGAGCGCGGCGGCGAGCAGCTTCGTCTTGCCGATCCCCGCGGGCCCGCGCAGCAGGACGGCCTGCCCCGCGCCGACGGCGGCGGCCCGGGCCCGGTCGGCGAGCAGCCGGACCTCCCACTCCCGGCCGGCCAGTTCTGTCCCGGGCAAGGCCCGGAGGCCGCTGCGTAGGGCCACGGATCTCCAGTCTCAGCTGCGATGCGGGGTTTCCGGCGCGGTGCCGGGCGGTGGGTCGCACCGCCTTGCGCTCGCGTACCGGCGCTCGGGACACCGCCGTCGCGGCCGGCACCGAACAGGGCCGAAACCCTTCGATCACCTTACTGGCCGGGCCTCGGGATCCGGTCACCCCGCCCGCGTCCGGGTGAGGTGACAGGATGCGGCGGTGTCTTCCCTGGCTTCCCTCCCGCTCGACGGCGTCACCGTCGTCTCCTGCGAGCAGGCGGTCGCGGCGCCGCTGGCCACGCGGCACCTGGCCGACCTCGGCGCGCGGGTGCTCAAGATCGAGCGGCCGGGCAGCGGCGACTTCGCGCGGGCCTACGACGAGACCGTCCGCGGGCTTTCGAGCCACTTCGTCTGGCTGAACCGGTCGAAGGAGAGCGTCACGCTCGACCTGAAGCACGAGGCCGCGCCCGAGGTGATGGGCCGGCTGATCGACGGCGCCGACGTCTTCGTGCAGAACTTCGCCCCCGGCGTCGCCGAGCGGCTCGGGCTCGGCGCCGCCGCGTTGCGGGCGTCACGGCCGGGGCTGATCACGTGCTCGATCTCGGGGTACGGCTCGACCGGCCCGTACCGCGACGCGAAGGCGTACGACCTGCTGATCCAGTCCGAAGCCGGGCTGGTGTCGGTGACCGGCACGGCGGACGAGCCGGCGAAGAGCGGCATCCCGGCGGCCGACATCGGCGCCGGGATGTACGCCTACTCCGGGATCCTGTCGGCGTTGTTCCACCGTGAACGCACCGGCGAGGGCACCGAGCTGGAGGTGAGCCTGTTCGACGCGCTGATCGAGTGGATGGGTTTCCCGCTCTACTACACGGGTTTCGGCGGCACCCCGCCCCCGCGAGCGGGCACGAGCCACCCCGCGATCGCGCCGTACGGCACGTTCTCCGCCGGCGACGGCACGCAGCTGGTGCTGGCCGTGCAGAACGACCGGGAGTGGGCCGCCTTCTGCCGGCACGCGGTCGGCCGTCCCGAGTGGACGTCCGACGAGCGGTTCGCCACGGGCAGCGCGCGCGTCGCCCACCGGGCCGAGCTGGAACGGGAGATCGGCGCCGTCTTCGCCACGCTGACCGGCGAGGAGCTGGCGGCGCGGCTGAGCGAGGGCCGGATCGCGCACGCCCGCCGCCGTGAGCTGCCGGAGGTCCTGGAGCACCCGCAGCTGACCGAGCGCGACCGGTTCGCCGAGGTCGGCTCGCCGGTGGGACCGCTGCGGATGACGCTGCCGCCGGTGACGGTGCCCGGCCGCCCGCCGCGCCTCGACCCGATCCCGGCGCTGGGCGAACACACGGACGCGGTGCTCACGGAGTTCGGCTTCGACGCCGCGGACCTGCGACGGCGCGGCTTGTCGTGAGTGGTTAGGGCGGTTCTAACCGCCCTGACCACTCACGACAAGCCGCGGCAGACCACCCAGGCGGGCTTTCCCGGTGCTCGGGTCAGGCGGTGGCCGCCAGTTCTTCCAGGCGGCGGCCGTCCGGCTTGCCGTTGCGGTTGAGCGGGAAGCTGTCGACGACGACCACCCGGTTGGGGACCTCGTACGGCGGCAGGATCCGGGCCATCCGCTCGCGCCAGTACGCCGGGGCGTGGCCGGCCTCGTCCTCGACGAAGGCGACCAGGCGGCTGCCGTGGCGCTCGTCCGGGACCGCGACGACCTTCGCGCAGCAGCCCGCCTCCGCGACGCGCGCCTCGATCATGTCCGGGTACAGCGTGTAGCCCATCCGGTGGACCGCGCGCTTGCGGCCCAGGACGTGGAGGTTGCCGGCGCCGTCGAGCAGACCGAAGTCGCCGGTGCGGAACCAGCCGCCCGGCTCCGGTGCCACCTCGCCGGCGTCGTCCAGCACCCCGGTCGGCAGGTCGGGGGTGCGCACGAGCAGCTCGCCCACCTCGCCGGGCGCGACCGCGACGTCGGAGTCGTCGACGACGCGGACGTGCACCCCGCGGACCGGGCGGCCGGTGGCGACCGGGTTGCCGGGCACGGCGAAGGAGATGTTGCCGAGCTCCGTGCTGCCGTAGCCGTCCAGCAGGGGCTTTCCGAACTCCGCGCGGTACTCCGCGACCAGCCGGTGGTTCAGCGGCGCCGCGCCGACGCACAGCATCCGCGCCCGCTGCAGCGCGGCCCGCAGGACCGGCCGCTGCCGGGTGATGTTCAGCATGCTGCGGTAGGTCGAGGGCGCGGCGTCGAGCACGGTAGCGCCGCGCAGCCCGGCCAGGCCGAGCGCGTGGTCGAGCCGGCGGTAGGGCACGACCACCAGCGAGCAGCGCACCAGCCAGGCGAGCAGCACGATCGACAGGCCGTACTGGTGGGAGAACGGCAGGAACGGCGCGAGGACGTCGGAACGCGTGTAGCCGAGGGTGTCCGCGGTGCGCCGGAGGTTGGCGAGGAACACGGCGCCGGACTTCACGACCACCTTCGGCCGCCCGGTCGACCCCGAGGACGACATGAGCAGCCCGTCGGGCAGCGCGGCCCACGCACCGGCGTCGACACCGCCCGGCACCGGCCGGGCGGCCGCGGCCAGCTCCGGCAGCAGGATCGCCGGGACCGGGGCGACGCTCGCCGCCGCGGCGGCGTCGTCCACCAGGCACGCCTTGACCTTCGCACGGCTGAGGACGTCGCAGGTGGCCGCCGGGCTGTCCCGGTGGTCGATCAGCACGATCGACGCGCCGAGGTGGACCAGGGCCAGCACCGCCGTGACGTAGCCGATCGAGTTGTCCGCCTTGAGCAGCACGCGATCGCCGCGCCCGAGGCCCCGCGCGGTCAGTTCGGCCGCGATCCCCGCGGCGTCCGCCTCGAGCTCGTCGAGGGTGTACGCGGCGTCGGTCCCGCAGATGGTGGCCATGGCCCGCCCCTTCGTCGCCGGCAAGCTCCTGGCCCGAGTCTCGCCGATGGGGTTCAAGGATTTGTCCAGTACCGGCCGGACGGGTGGCGAGGTGTGGGCATCGCACTAGATTTTCCGCCCGGTGCTGGGCAGCCGCCGAGAGTCCGCGATCCACTGGGTCTCCCGTGCGCGGGCAGGGAGACGGAGAAGGGGTACCGGCACATGCGGATGGCTGAGCTGAGCACGGAGTCGGGGGTGCCGGTCGCGACCGTCAAGTACTACCTGCGTGAGGGCCTGCTGCCCGCGGGGCGCCGGATCGGGCCGAACCAGGCGCAGTACTCCGACGAGCACCTCCGGCGGCTCCGGCTCGTCTGCGCGCTCCGCGAGATCGGCGGCCTTTCGCTGGCCGAAGTGGCCGCCGTGCTGGCCGCGCTCGACTCCGGCCACGCCTCCCCCGTCGTGCTGGGCGTCGCCCAGGACGGCCGGGTCAGCACGCGCCCGACCGGCGAGGCCGCCCGGGCGTGGGCGCTGGACCGGGTCCGGGCCCTGCTGGGCGAGCACGACGGCGGCACCGTGGACGCCGCCGATCCCAGCATCGCGAACCTCGTGACCGTCCTGGCCACGTTCCACGCTCTCGGCCACAGCGCCGTCACCGGCAAGCTCGCCGACTACGCCGCGCTGGCCCGGGCGACCGCCGAGGTCGACGCCGGGCTGATCGCGGACGTCGGGCCCGCCCGCCGGCCCGCCGAGACGGCGTTGATCACCACCCTGCTCGGGGAACGGCTCTTCGCCGGGCTCCGCCACCTCGCGCTCGTGAACGTGGTCCGGGCGGAAACCGCGGAGGCCTGACTCGCGCCAGGCCTCCGCGGTCTTTCCTCAGCGCGCCTTCCGGGTCAGCGGGTGCCGGCCCGCGTACACGGCGGTGCTGCCGAGGTCTTCTTCGATCCGCAGCAGCTGGTTGTACTTGGCCGTGCGGTCGGCGCGGGAGAGCGAACCCGTCTTGATCTGGCCGCAGTCGACGGCGACCGCGAGGTCCGCGATGGTGGTGTCCTCGGTCTCGCCGGACCGGTGCGAGAGCACGACGCCGTAGCCGGCCTGGTAGGCGACCTCGACGGCCTCCAGCGTCTCGGTGAGCGTGCCGATCTGGTTGACCTTGACCAGGATCGCGTTGCCGACGCCGTTTTCGATGCCGTGCTTCAGCAGCTCCACGTTGGTGCAGAAGACGTCGTCGCCGACGAGCTGGCAGCGCTCCCCCAGCGCGCGCGTGACGAGCTGCCAGCCGGCGATGTCGTCCTGGGCCATGGCGTCCTCGATCGACGCGATCGGGTACCGGTCGACGAGCCCGGCCAGGTAGTCGACGTGCTCCTCGGCCGAGCGCTTCCGCCCTTCGCCGCGGTAGTGGTAGACGCCCTCCTCGTAGAACTCCGACGCCGCGAGGTCGAGCATCAGCACGACGTCGTCGCCCGCCACGTAGCCGGCCTTCTCGACGGCGCGGACCACGAAGTCGAGTGCCTCGTCGGCCGAGCCGAGCTGCGGGGCGAAGCCGCCCTCGTCGCCGACGTTGGTGTTGTGCCCGGCGTCGCGGAGGATCTTGCGCAGCGTGTGGAAGATCTCCGAGCCGATCCGGACGGCGTCGGCGAAGTTCGTCGCGCCGACCGGGGCGATCATGAACTCCTGGTAGTCGATCCCGTTGTCGGCGTGGGCGCCGCCGTTGACGATGTTCATCATCGGCGTCGGCAGCAGGTGCGCGTCGGCGCCGCCGAGGTGGCGGTAGAGCGGCAGCACGTGGGTCTGGGCGGCCGCCTTCGCGGCGGCCAGCGAGACGCCGAGGATGGCGTTCGCGCCGAGGCGGGCCTTGTTCGCCGTGCCGTCGAGCTCGATCATCGCGCGGTCGACGGCGGCCTGGTCGTCGGCGTCGAGGCCGATGACCGCGCCGGCGAGCTCGCCGTTCACGGCCGCGACCGCGCCGGTCACGCCCTTGCCCAGGTACCGGTGCGGGTCGCCGTCGCGCAGCTCGACCGCCTCCCGGGTGCCCGTCGACGCGCCCGAGGGCACCGCCGCGCGCCCGAACGAGCCGTCGGCCAGCTCGACGTCGACCTCGACGGTCGGATTGCCCCGGCTGTCCAGGATCTCCCGGCCCGTGACTTGGACGATGGCAGTCATTTCACTCCTCGGCGGCGGGTGCCCACGACTTCGGCGCACCCTGGGATTCGGTTACGGGAAGGTCGTCGTCGACACCACTCGCACCCGGCGGGCGCGACTTCGTCGTCGCCGGCCGCCGAGCCGACCCGTTGTACCGCGTCCCCCACTGGGGAAAACCCCAGCGATGGGTCACAGCGGCCCGGCGCGCACCGGCCGTCACGCTATGTTCGACGGGTTCCCCAGCCGGAGATCGAGAGGACCTGACCGATGCCCATCGCGACCCCCGAGGTCTACGCGGAGATGCTGGATCGGGCCAAGGCGAACGAGTTCGCCTACCCCGCCATCAACGTGACCTCGTCCGAAACCGTGAACGCCGCCATCCGCGGCTTCGCCGAAGCGGAGAGCGACGGGATCATCCAGTTCTCCACCGGCGGCGCCGAGTTCGCCTCCGGCCAAAAAGTCAAGGACATGGTCGTCGGCTCCGTCGCCCTCGCCGAGTTCGCGCAGGTCGTCGCCGCCCGCTACGACGTCAACGTCGCCCTGCACACCGACCACTGCCCCAAGGACAAACTCGACGGGTTCGTCCGGCCGCTGATCGAGATCTCCGCCGAACGCGTCAAGAACGGCCAGAACCCGCTGTTCCAGTCCCACATGTGGGACGGCTCCGCGATCGACCTCGACGAGAACCTCGTCATCGCGCAGGAGCTGCTGGCCAAGACCGCGGCCGCGAACATCATCCTCGAGGTGGAGATCGGCGTCGTCGGCGGCGAAGAGGACGGTGTCGAGGCGGAGATCAACGAGAAGCTCTACACCGCCGAAGGCGACTTCCTGAAGACCATCGACGCGCTCGGGTCCGGCGAGAACGGCCGCTACCTGCTCGCCGCCACGTTCGGGAACGTGCACGGCGTGTACAAGCCGGGCAACGTCAAGCTGCGCCCGGACGTGCTCAAGGGCGGTCAGGAAGCCGCGTCGAAGAAGCTCGGCCTCGACGCCGGGTCGAAGCCCTTCGAGCTGGTCTTCCACGGCGGCTCCGGGTCGCTGCCGGAAGAAATCCGCGAAGCCGTCTCCTACGGCGTGGTGAAGATGAACGTGGACACCGACACGCAGTACGCATTCACCCGCCCGATCGTGGACCACTTCTTCAAGAACTACGACGGCGTCCTGAAGATCGACGGCGAGGTCGGCAACAAGAAGTTCTACGACCCCCGCTCCTACCTCAAGGCTGCTGAGGGTGGCATGGCCGCCCGGATCGTGGAGGCCTGCCAGGCCCTGGGCTCGGCCGGCACCAAGCTCAAGTAGGACCACAACGACGAAGGGGCGGCACTTTCACGTGAAAGTGCCGCCCCTTCGCGTGTGTCAGTCCCAGTCGGCGCTCAGCTTCTCGTCCAGCAGCGCGAAGACGTCCTCGTCGCTGGCCGCGTCGAAGTCGAAGCCGTCGCCCTCCACGTCTTCGCGGGCGCTCCACGTGCCGCGCAGCTGCTCCAGCCGAGTCGCGATCTCCTCGTGCGAACCGGGGTCGAGCACGGCGTCCTGCAGCACCTTCTCCAGCCGTGCGAGGTCGGCGAGGATCGCCTGCTCCGGCTTCTCCTCCGGGGCGACCAGCTCGGCGAGGTAGGCCGCGAGGTCGCGCGGGGTCGGCTGGTCGAACGCGAGCGTCGCCGGCAGCTGCAGCCCGGTGGCGCCCTCCAGGCGCCGCCGCAGTTCGACGGCGGTGAGCGAGTCGAAGCCGAGTTCGGTGAACGCCTGGTCGGGCCCGACGACGTCCGCCGGCCCGTGTTCCAGCACCACGGCCACCGCGTCGGCCACGACCTCCAGGAGCACCTCGATCCGGTCCGCCGGAGACAGTCCGGCCAGCCGCGGCGCGAGGTCCGCCCGGGCCGGGGCCGCGGTCCGGCGCGGTGGCACCAGCTTGCGCAGCACCGGCGGGACGTCCTGGCCGCGCAGCGCCGGCAGGTTCAGGTGGACCGGCACGGCCAGGGGGTCGCCGCCCGCGCGGACCGCGTCGAACACGGCCAGCCCGTCGTCGGCCGCCAGCAGCTCGACGCCCGCCCGGGCCAGGCGCCGGATCTCGGCGTCGGGCAGGGCGGCGGTCATGCCCGCCTCCGGCGTCCACGGGCCCCACGCCAGCGAGACCGCGGGCCGGCCGTGGGCGTGGCGGTGGACGGCGAGGGCATCGAGGAACGCGTTCGCCGCGGCGTAGTTGGCCTGCCCCGCGCCGCCGATCGTCCCCGCGAGCGACGAGAACAGCACGAAGCCCGCGAGGTCGTGCCCGGCCGTGAGTTCGTGCAGGTGCCACGCGCCGTCGGCCTTGGGCCGCAGCACCGTCTCGAAGCGGTCCGGCGTCAGCGACCCGAGGACGCCGTCGTCGAGCACCCCCGCGGCGTGCACCACGGCCGTGAGGTCGACGCCGTCGAGCAGCGCGACGAGTGCCGCTCGGTCGCCGACGTCGCAGGCGGCGACGGTGACCGCGGCGTCCAGCGCGCGAAGGTCGGCTTCGAGCCCGTCCTCGGCGACGCCGGATCGGCTGACCAGTAACAGTTTCCGCTGCCCGGCCGCGGCGAGCCGCCGCGCGACGAGGGCGCCGAGACCGCCGGTGCCACCGGTGATCAGGACCGTGCGTTCCGGGTCCCACTCCGTGACGTCGGGACCGGTGACGGCCCGGTCGAGCCGGGCGGCCGACGCGGCTCCGTCCCGAATGGACAGTTCCGGCTCGCCGGCACCGAGGAAGTCCCGCAAGGGCAGCGAATCGTCGGTGTCGGCCAGGACGAACCGGCCCGGGTTCTCCTGCTGTGCCGAGCGCACCAGGCCCCACACCGCGGCGGCCGCGAGGTCGTCGCCGGTCAGGGCCCCGCTGGTGCGCAGGACGAGGACGTCGTCGAACCGCGGGTCCGCCAGCCAGGCCTGCAGCAACGCCAGGACCGCGGTGGTCGCGGCGCGGGTCGCGGCCGTCGGGCCGCCCGGGTACGCCGGGACGGTGACCACGACCGGGCCGTCGGTGCCCAGCGCGGCCAAGTCGTCGAGCGCGCGGGCCGGGTCGGTCAGCGTGCGGTCCGGGGCGGTCACCTCGGCCGCCGGGATCGCCGACAGCGGGGTCCAGGTGAGCCGGTAGAGGTGGCTCGACCGGAGCTGGTCGGCGGCCGGTTCGCGGACCGTGAGGCCGTCGACCGTGGCCACGGGTGCGCCCGCCGGGTCGGTGATGGTGATGCTGATCGTGTCCGGGCCCGCCGGGGCCAGCCGGACGCGCAGGTCCGCCGCGCCGGTCTGGTGCAACGACACGCCGCGCCAGGTGAACGGCAGGGCGGGCTTGCCGTCCGGGTCGGCCACCATGCTCGGGTGCAGGGCGGCGTCGAGCAACGCCGGGTGCAGCCCGAACGCGCTGGTCTCCGGGTCGTCGAGCCGCACTTCGGCGAACAGCTCGTCGCCCTGTCGCCACAGTGCCGTCAGGCCCTGGAACACCGGGCCGTAGTCGAAACCACGGTCCGCCAGCAGCGAGTAGGCGTCCGTGAGATCCACCGGCGACGCTCCGGCGGGCGGCCACTCGCCCGTGTCGGACGCGGGTGCCGGGGTGGCCGGGGTGAGCACGCCGGTGGCGTGCCGGGTCCAGGTACCGCCTTCGAGCAGGGAATGGACCTCGACCGGCCGGTTCCCGGCGTCGTCGGCCGGGCCGGCCGACACCTGGATCGTGGCGGCGCCGTCGGCGGGCAGGACCAGCGGGGCGAGCAGGGTCAGCTCGTCGACGCGGTCGCAGCCCACCTGCGTCCCGAGGTGGCGGGCCAGTTCGAGGAACGCCGTGCCGGGCAGCACGATCGAGCCGAAGATCGTGTGGTCGGCCAGCCACGGCAGGGCCGCCGCGGACAGCCGGCCGGTGCAGACGGCGGTGCCGGACGCGCCCAGGTCGAGCACGCCGCCGAGCAGCGGGTGCCCGGCCGTGCCACGCGCGTCACCCTGACGCACGGGCGGCCAGAAGCGGCGGTGCTCGAACGGGTAGCCCGGCAGGTCCGCGCGCGGCCCGGGGGTGGACCAGGCGACTTCGACGCCGGAGACGTACAGCTCGGCCAGGGCGGTCAGGAACGTCCGCTCCTCGTCGCGGTCGCGGCGCGCCACCGGGACGACGAGCGCGCCCGGGACGTCGACCAGGCTCGCGAGCACCGCGTCCGGGCCGACCTCGACGAACCGCGTCACGCCGGACTCGGCGAGCCGGTCGACCGCGTCGGCGAAACGGACCGCGTCGCGCACCTGCCGGACCCAGTACCCGGGTGACGTCACGTCGCCCGCCGCGATCATCGGCACGGCCGGCGTCGAGAACTCCAGGCCCGCGACGACCTCGCCGAACTCGGCCAGCATCGGTTCCATCAGCAGCGAGTGGAACGCGTGCGACACGCGCAACCGACGCTGCTTCGCAAACTTCGACGCCACCGCTTCGACCGCGTCTTCGAGGCCGGACAACACAACCGACTCGGGACCGTTGATCGCGGCGATGTCGACGCCGTCGCTCAGCAGCGGCAAGACGTCCGCCTCGGACGCGCGGACGGCGACCATCACGCCGCCTTCGGGCAGTGCGCCCATCAGGCGCGACCGGGCGGAGACCAGCGTGCACGCGTCTTGGAGCGTCAGCACGCCCGCGATGTGCGCGGCCGCGATCTCCCCCACCGAGTGGCCGGTGACGAAGTCCGGGCGCACGCCCTGCGACTCGAGGAGCCGCGCCGCGGCGACCTCGAACGCGAACAGGCCGGGCTGGGTGTACTCCGTGCGGTCGACGAGATCGGTGTCGAGTGCCGCCCGGACGTCCGGGGCCAGCAGGCTCAGGACCTCGTCGAACGCCGTGGCGAACACCGGGAACCGCTCGGCCAGCCGCCGGCCCATCCCCGGTCGCTGCGCGCCCTGTCCGGAGAACAGGAACGCGGTCGGCCCGGTCAATGCCGTGCCCTCGACGACGTCGGCGGACGGGCCCGCCTCGACGTACGCGGCCAGCGCGGCCGCCGGGTCTTCGGAGACCACCGCGGCGCGGTGCGGGAACGGCGACCGCAGGGCCAGCGCACGACTGACGTCGCCCGCGTCCAGACGGTCGACGACGCCGGCGAGCCGCGCGGCCTGGGCCCGGACCGCAGCGGCGGAGCGCGCGGACAGCGGCCAGACGGCGAGCCCGGCGACCGGTGCGGCGGGCGGCTCGGGAGCCTGCTCGATGATCACGTGGGCGTTGGTGCCGCTGATCCCGAACGACGAGATCCCGGCCCGCCGCGCCCGGCCGACCTCCGGCCAGCCGCGGGTTTCGCCGACCAGCTCGACGGCGCCGGCGTCCCAGTCCACATGGGACGACGGCTCGCCGACGTGCAGCGACTTGGGCACGATTCCGTGGCGCATCGCCTCGACCATCTTGATGATGCCTGCGACACCGGCGGCGGCCTGGGTGTGCCCGAAGTTGGACTTCACCGAGCCCAGCAGCAGCGGGGTTTCCCGGTCCTGGCCGTAGGTGGCCAGAAGGGCCTGAGCCTCGATCGGGTCGCCCAGTTTCGTGCCGGTGCCGTGAGCCTCGACGACGTCGACGTCCGAAGTGGACAGTCCGGCGCTGGCCAGGGCCTGGCGGATGACGCGTTGCTGCGACGGGCCGTTCGGGGCGGTGAGGCCGTTGGACGCGCCGTCCTGGTTGACCGCACTCCCCCGCACGACGGCGAGGATGCGGTGGCCGTTGCGGAGCGCGTCCGACCGGCGTTCCAGCACCAGCAGGCCGACGCCCTCGGACCAGCCGGTGCCGTCGGCGTCGTCGGAGAACGCCTTGCACCGGCCGTCCGGGGACAGCCCGCGCTGGCGCGAGAACTCGACGAACGTGGCCGGGGTGGACATCACCGTCACGCCACCGGCCAAAGCGAGCGAGCACTCCCCCGCCCGCAGGGCCTGCGACGCCCAGTGCAGCGCCACCAGCGACGACGAGCACGCCGTGTCCACCGTGACCGCGGGACCTTCGAGGCCGAGGGTGTAGGCGACGCGGCCGGAGGCGACGCTCGGGGCGCTGCCGTAACCCTGCTGGCCTTCGTACTCGCCGCCGGTGAGCAGGCCGCCGTAGTCGCTGTACATCACGCCCGCGAACACGCCGGTCGACGAGCCGCGCAGGCTCACCGGGTCGATCCCCGCGTGTTCCAGGGCCTCCCACGACGTCTCCAGCAGGAGCCGCTGCTGGACGTCGGTGGCGACGGCCTCGCGCGGGCTCATCCCGAAGAACGCAGCGTCGAACTCGGCCGCGGCGTGCAGGAAACCGCCTTCGCGGGTGTAGGTCGTGCCCGTGTGGTCGGGGTCCGGGTCGTAGAGCGCGCCGAGGTCCCAGCCGCGGTCGGCCGGGAAGCCGCCGATCGCGTCGGTACCGGCGGCGACCAGATCCCAGAACTCGGCCGGGGAGCCGGCGCCGCCCGGGTAGCGGCAGCCCATGCCGACGATGACGATCGGGTCGTCGTCGGCCGCGCGGACCGGACGTGCCTCGGCGGCCGTTTCGGTCGTGCCGACCAGTTCGGCGAGCAGGTGGGCCGTCAGCGCGGCCGCGTTCGGGTGGTCGAAGACGAGCGTCGTGGGCAGCCGCAGCCCGGTCGCGGTGGCGATCCGGTTCCGCAGCTCGACGCCGGTGAGCGAGTCGAAGCCCATGGCCGAGAACGCCCGGCCGGGGTCGATCGACGTGCTGTCGGCGTGCCCGAGCACCGCGGCGACCTGCCCGGCGACCAGGTCCGCGACGACGTCCCGGCGTTCGGCCCCGGTGAGCCCGGCCAGCCGCCGGCCCAGCTCGCCGGTGCTCGCCGCCTTGGCGCGGCGGGTGGTCGCGCGGACCAGCCCCCGCAGCGGCGGCGCGACCTCGCCGGTCGCCGACGCGGCCGGCCGGACCGGCGCGAGCACCGGCGTCCCGGCGCCGAGGGCGGCGTCGAACAGCTCCAGGCCGTCCTCGGCCGTGAGGACCGAGATGCCGTCGCGGGCCATCCGGCGGACGTCGGCGTCGGTGAGGTCCGCCGTCATGCCGTCGGTGCCGGACCACGGGCCCCAGGCCAGCGAGACGGCGGGTAGCCCGAGCGCGGCGCGGTGGTGGGCCAGCGCGTCGAGGAACGCGTTGCCCGCGGCGTAGTTCGCCTGGCCCGCGCCGCCGATGGTGCCGGCGATCGAGGAGAACAACACGAACCCGGCGAGGTCGGCGGTCAGCTCGTGCAGCGCCCAGGCGGCGTCCGCCTTGGTGCGCAGGACGCGGTGGAGCTGGTCGTCGGTCAGGGTCTCGACGGTCGCGTCGTCCAGGACGCCGGCCGCGTGGACGACGGCGGTGAGCGGGTGCTCGAGGCCGTCGATCAGGGCCTTGAGCGCTGCGCGGTCGGTGACGTCGCAGCGCGCGACGGTCACCTCGGCGCCGAGGTCGATGTCGACCTGAGCGCTGCGGCTGACCAGCAGCACGTGCCGCATGCCGTGCTCCCGCACCAGGTGCCGGGCCAGCAGGCGGCCCAGTCCCCCGGTGCCGCCGGTGATCAGGACGGTCCCGTCGGGATCCCAGGTCCACGGCTCGGATGTGACGTCGGCGCGCACCAGGCGCGGCACGGCCAGCTCGCCGTCACGCACGCGGACCTGCGGTTCTCCGGCGACGAAGGCGAGTTCTCCGTCGACGAGCAGGAAGCGGTCCGGGTGCTCGGTCTGCGCGGAGCGGACGAGCCCCCAGACGGCGGCCGCGGCGAGGTCGGTGCCGTCGGTGGCGCCGCGGGTGTGGAAAACGAGTTTCGCGTCGGCGAAGCGCGGGTCGGCGAGCCAGTCGCGGACCAGGGTGAGCGCCCCGGCGGTGACTTCGTGGACGTCTCCTCCGGAGATCGGGACGACGACGTGGTCCGGCACCTCCGCCAGGTCGGCCAGCGTGCCTTCGAGGAGCACGGACGACGTGCTCGGTGCGGCCGTGGCCGGGATCCAGTCGAGCCGCAGCAGGGCGTCCTTGACGGCGGACCGGGAGCGGGTGACCGCGGCGGGCCGGAACGTCACGGCGTCGACCGTGGCGACCGGGTTGCCGTCGGCGTCCGCGAGGGCCAGGGAGACCGTGTCGGTCCCGGCCGGGGTGATGCGGGCCTGCAGGAACGACGCCCCGGCGGCGTGCAGCCGGACGCCGCGCCAGCTGAACGGCACGTGCGGGCGGGTGTGGTCCGCCGTGAGGGCCACCGCGTGCAGAACCGAGTCGAGCAACGCGGGGTGCAGGCCGAACGCGGCGGTGTCCTCGCCCAGTTCGATCTCGGCGTAGACGTCCTCGCCGCTGCGCCAGACCCGGCGCAGGCCCTGGAACGCGGGCCCGTAACCGAGGCCTGGCGCGGCGAGGGTTTCGTAGTCGGCGTCGACCGGGATCGCGTCGGCCGGGCGGGTCACGTCGGTCGCGGCCGTGCCGGTCGACGGCTCCAGGACGCCGGTCGCGTGCCGGGTCCAGCTGCCGTGGTCGCCTTCGGGGCGGGAGAACACGTCGACGTCGCGCAGGCCCGCGGCGTCCGGCGCGGCGACGCGGATCTGCAGGTGCGCGGCCGTGTCGAGGGCCAGTGGCTCCAGGAGGGTCAGCTCGCGGACGGCCGGGCAGCCGGCCTCGTCGCCGGCGCGGCGGACGAGTTCGACGAACGCCGTGCCGGGCAGCACCGTCGTGCCGAGGACCGTGTGGTCGGCCAGCCACGGCTGCGTCTGCGTCGAGAGCCGGCCGGTGAACAGCAGACCGGCGTCCTCGGCCAGCTCGACCGACCCGCCGAGCAGCGGGTGCCCGGGCGCGCCGAGGCCCAGCCCGGCCGGGTCACCGGCCACGGCGCGGGCGTGCGGCCAGAACCGCTGGTGCTGGAAGGCGTACGTCGGCACCGGGACTGCGCGTCCCTCGACGAAGCCGTCCCACGACACCGGCAGGCCGGAGACGTAAAGCCGGGCGAGGGCGGTCAGGAACGTGCGGGATTCGTCGCGGTCGCGGCGCAGGGCCGGGACGACGACCGCGTCCACGACGTCGGCCGCGAGCCCGGCGAGCACGGCGTCCGGGCCGAGTTCGACGTACCGGTCGACGTCCCACGCTTCGAGGGCCCGCAGCGCGTCGAGGTAGCGGACGGGCTCGCGCACCTGGCTCACCCAATAAGCGGGCGAGGTGACGATTCCCGCGGCCACCACCGGGATCGACGGCTCGTGGTAGGTCAGCTCCGCCGCGACGGCGGCGAACTCGGCGAGCATCGGGTCCATCAGCGACGAGTGGAACGCGTGCGAGACGCTGAGCCGCTTGGCGTCGCCGAACCGCTCCGCGACGGCCAGCACCGCGGCCTCCGGCCCGGCGATCACGACCGAGCGGGGGCCGTTCACCGCGGCCAGGGAGACGTCGTCGCCGAGCAGCGGGAGGACGTCGGCTTCGGTGGCGCGCAGGGCAACCATCGCGCCGCCCGGCGGGAGTGCCTGCATCAGCCGGCCACGCGCGGCGACCAGGCGGCAGGCGTCATCCAGGGAGAACACGCCGGCGACGTGCGCGGCGGCGATCTCGCCGATCGAGTGCCCGGCGACGTAGTCGGGGCGCACCCCACGCGCGGTCAGGGCCTGGAACAACGCGACCTCGACGGCGAACAGCGCGGCCTGCGCGTGTTCGGTGCGGTTGAGCGCGGCGGCGTCGTCGCCCCACATGACCTCGCGGACCGCCGGGGCGAACCCGGCGAGCACGCTGTCCAGCGCGGCCGCGAACACGGCGTCGGCGGCGGCCAGGTCCCGGCCCATGCCGAGGCGCTGGGAACCCTGGCCGGAGAACAGGAACGCCGTCCGGCCGGTGGTCTGGGTACCGGTCACGACGTCCGGGTGGGTAGCGCTCGCGCTCAAGGCGGCCAGGGCCGTGCCGTCGTGGTCCGGGCCGGCGAGGACGACGGCCCGCGCGTCGAAGCGGGACCGGCCGTGGGCCAGGGTCCACGCGACGTCGCGGTGGTCGGCTCCGGTGACGTGCTCGCGGAGCACGGCAGCCTGGGCCCGCAACGCTTCCGGGGTCTTGGCGCTGAGCAGCCACGGGACGGTCGCGGCCTCCGGCCGTGCGGCGGCCGGGGTCGGCGTCGCGGGCTGTTCCAGGATGACGTGGGCGTTCGTGCCGCTGATCCCGAACGACGAGACACCCGCGCGGCGCGCCCGGTCCGCGTGGGGCCAGGCGGTTTCGGCGGTGGTCAGCTCGACCGCGCCCGCCGTCCAGTCGACGTGCTTCGACGGTTCGGTGACGTGCAGCGTCCGCGGCACGACGCCGTGGCGCATCGCCTGGACCATCTTGATGATCCCGGCGACGCCGGACGCGGCCTGGGTGTGCCCTAGGTTCGACTTGACCGAACCCAGCAGCAGCGGGGTTTCCCGATCCTGGCCGTAGGTGGCCAGGAGAGCCTGGGCCTCGATCGGGTCGCCGAGTTTCGTGCCGGTGCCGTGGGCTTCGACGACGTCCACGTCCGAAGTGGACAGTCCGGCGCCCGCGAGCGCTTGGCGGATGACACGTTGCTGCGACGGGCCGTTCGGCGCGGTGAGGCCGTTGGACGCGCCGTCCTGGTTGACCGCCGAGCCGCGGACGACGGCGAGGATCTCGTGGCCGTGGCGCTGGGCGTCGGAGAGGCGTTCCAGGACCAGGATGCCGACGCCTTCCGACCAGCCGACGCCGTCGGCGCTGTCGGAGAACGGCTTCGAGCGGCCGTCGGCGGCGAGGCCGCGCTGGCGGGAGAACTCGACGAACGCCGCCGGCGTCGACATCACCGTGACGCCGCCCGCGAGGGCGAGGTCGCAGTCGCCGGCCCGCAGCGCCTGGGCCGCCCAGTGCAGGGCGACCAGGGACGACGAGCACGCGGTGTCGACGGTGACGGCCGGGCCTTCCAGCCCGAGCGCGTACGAGACGCGGCCCGAGGCGACGCTGCCCGCGCTGCCGCTGGTCTTGTAGCCCTCGACGTCTTCGCTGCCGTCGAGCAGGCGGCTGTAGTCGCTGTACATGACGCCGGCGAACACGCCGGTCGCGCTGCCGCGCAGCGAGACCGGGTCGACGCCCGCGCTCTCGACCGCGGCCCACGACGTCTCCAGCAGCAGCCGCTGCTGGACGTCGGTCGCGACGGCTTCGCGCGGGCTCATCCCGAAGAAGTCCGCGTCGAACTCCGCGGCGTCGTGCAGGAAGCCGCCGTGGCGGGTGTAGGACGTCCCGGCGTGGTCCGGGTCGGGGTCGTAGAGCGCGCCGACGTCCCAGCCGCGGTCGGCGGGGAACTCGCTGATCGCGTCGCCGCCTTCGCGGACGAGCCGCCACAGGTCCTCGGGCGACGTCACGCCGCCCGGGTACCGGCAGGCCATGCCGACGATGACGATCGGGTCGCCGTCGACGACACCCGTCGCGCGGACGGTCTCGACCGGCGCGTCCCCGAAGATCTCCCCGACGATGTGCGCGGCCAGGGCCCCGACGGTCGGGTAGTCGAACACGAGCGTCGCCGGGAGCCGCAGTCCCGTGGCGGCGTTGAGGCGGTTGCGCAGTTCGACGGCGGTGAGCGAGTCGAAGCCGAGCTCGGCGAAGGAGCGCGTCGGCGCGATCTTGCGGGTGCCGGTGTGGCCGAGGACGTGCGCGACCTCGTTGGCGACGACGACGCCCGCTTCCTGCAGCCGTTCCTCCGTGGACCGGGTCCGCAGGCGGCGTTCGAGCGCGCCTTCGGCGACCGCCAGGGTGCGGCGGGCGGGCGCGCGGACCAGGCCGCGCAGGGGGTGCGGGATCTCGTCGCGGGCCTGGAGAGCAGCCCGGTCGAGGCGGACCGGCAGCAGCACCGGCGCGGCCGCGGACAGCGCCGCGTCGAACAGCTGAAGCCCCTGCTCGACGGACAGCGGCGGGAATCCGGCGCGGGCGAGGCGGTCGAGACCGGCCTCGCCGAGGTCGGCGGTCATGCCGGTCGTCGGGACCCACGGGCCCCAGGCGAGGGAGACGGCCGGGAGGCCTTGGGCCCGGCGGTGGGCGGCGAGGGCGTCGAGGAAGGCGTTGGCGGCGCCGTAGTTGGCCTGGCCGGGGATGCCGAGGGTGCCCGAGACCGAGGAGAACAGCACGAACGCGGTCAGGTCGCCGGTCAGTTCGTGGAGCAGCCAGGCGGCGTCCGCCTTCGGCCGCCGGACGGTCGCGAGCCGCTCGGGCGTCATCGCTTCGAGGGGCGCGTCGTCGAGGACACCGGCGGCGTGGACGACGGCGGCCGGCGGGTGGTTCGCCAGCAGTGCGGTGAGCTGGGCGCGGTCGGCGACGTCGCAGGCCTCGACGACGACGTCGGCACCGGCGGTCCGCAGCTCCGCCACGAGGTCCGCAGCGCCCGGGCTGTCGGCGCCGCGGCGGCTGACCAGCAGCAGGCGACGGGCCCCGTGCTCGGTCACCAGGTGCCGGGCCAGGACGGCGCCCAGTCCCCCGGTGCCGCCCGTGATCAGGACGGTCCCCTCGGGGTCCCAGGCTCTGCCTTCCGTCGGTACGGCGGGTGCGAAGCGGGCCGCGAGCAGATTGCCGTCACGCAGCGCGACCTGCGGTTCTTCGGTCGCGAGAGCGGCCGGCGGCAGCGTGGACCCGTCGAGTTCGAGGAGGCCGAAGCGGCCCGGGTGCTCGGCCTGCGCGGCGCGCACGAGACCCCACACGGCGGCGGCCGGGAGGTCGCCATCGCGGGTCACGAAGACCAGTTTCGTGTCGGCGTACCGGTCGTCCGCGATCCAGCGCTGGGCCAGCTCGAGGGCTCGATCGGCGAGGTCGGCCGCCGAGCCCGGCACGTCGGCCGGGTCGCCGGTCAGGCACGTGACGACGACGTCGGGTGCGTCGGCGCGGTCGTCCAGCGCGGCCACTCCGATGCCGAAGGGGTCGTCGCCCAGGAGCGCGACCGAAAGCGCGGTCGCCTCGGGGATCGGCACCGGCGTCCAGTCGAGCTGGAACAGGGAATCGTTGCGGCGCACGGCGTCGCGGCCGGCTTCGCGGACGACCAGGGAGTCGATGGTCGCCACCGGGTCGCCGTCGGCGGTGGTCAGTTCGAGGCCGATGCCGGGGGTCACGCGGACCCGCAGGGCGACGGCTCCGGCGGCGTGCAGTGAGAAGCCCTGCCAGGAGAACGGGAGTTCACGCGCGGCCGGGGCGTCCGGGCGGAGCGTCACGGCGTGCAGAGCCGCGTCCAGCAACGCCGGGTGCAGGCCGAACCCGGCCGCTTCGGCGTGGTGGGCGGGGTCCAGTTCGACCTCGGCGAAGACGTCGTCGCCGCGCCGCCAGGCCGCGCGCAGGCCGCGGAACCGGGGGCCGTAGTCGAAGCCGTCCGCGGCGAAGCTCTCGTAGAAGTCGTCCAGGGGCACCGGAATCGCGTCCGGCGGCGGCCAGGCCGTGGTGTCCGAATCAGACACAGTGGACACCGGGGTGGCCGGGCTCAGGGTGCCCGCGGCGTGTTCGGTCCAGGCGTCCGCGGTCCGCGAGTGGATGCCGACCGGGCGTCGGCCGCGGGCGTCCGGCTCGCCGACCCGGACCTGCACCTGGACGCCACCCTGCGGCGGCACGACCAGCGGGACGGCCATGGTCAGCTCGTCGATGCGGGGGCAGCCGGTCTCGTCGCCGGCGCGGATGGCCATCTCGGCCAGCGCCGTGCCCGGCAGCAGGACCTGGCCGTACACGACGTGCTCGGCCAGCCACGGCTGGGTGTGCAGGGAAAGCCGGCTGGTCAGCACGACCTCGTCGGAGCCGGCGAGGCGGACGGTCCCGTCGAGCAGCGGGTGCCCCGGCGCGCCGAGCCCGAGCGACGTCGCGTCGCCGCCGGTCCGGGTGGCCGGCGGCCAGAACAGCTCGCGCCGGAACGGGTAGGTGGGCAGGTCGGTGCGGCGGCCGCCGGTCAGGGCCGGCGTCCAGTCGACGTCGGCGCCCGAGACGTGCAGCCGCGCGACGGCTTCGGTGAAGGCGATCTCCTCGCCGCGGTCACGGCGCAGCAGCGGCACCGCGACGGCGTCCGGCGCCACGCCCGCGACCAGCGCGGACAGCACGCCGTCCGGGCCCGCCTCGACGAACCGGGACGCGCCCGCGGCCACCAGCGCCGTGACACCGTCGGCGAAGCGGACGGCGTCACGCGTGTGCCGCACCCAGTGCTCGACGGTGGTGACGTCGGCGTCGGCGCTCACGGTGGAGACGAGCGGCAGGCGCGGCTCGTGGAAGGTCAGGCCCGCGAGGACGTCGGCGAAGTCCGCGAGCATCGGCTCCATGAGCGGCGAGTGGAACGCGTGCGAGACGGTGAGCCGCCGCGTCTTCTCGAACCGTGCGGCGATCGCGACGACGGCGTCCTCCGCCCCGGCGACGACGACCGAACGCGGCCCGTTCACCGCGGCGATCGAGACGTCCGCGCCGAGCAGCGGACGCACCTCGTCTTCGGTGGCCTGCAACGCGATCATCGCGCCGCCGGCGGGCAGCGCCTGCATCAGCGCGCCGCGGGCGGCGACGAGCGTGCACGCGTCTTCGAGGGAAAGGACCCCGGCGGTGTGAGCCGCGGTGATCTCGCCGATCGAGTGGCCGGCGACGAGGTCGGGCTCGACGCCCCACGACGCGGCCAGCCGCAGCAGCGCGACCTGGAGCGCGAACAACGCGGGCTGGGCGAACTCGGTGCGGTCGAGCGCGGTCTGGTCGTCGCCGCCGACGACGTCGGCGATCCGGTCGCCGAACTGCGCGAGCACGGCGGCGTGAGCCTCGGCGAAGACCGGGAACCGTTGGGCCAGCTCGCGTCCCATGCCGGTGCGCTGGCCGCCCTGCCCGCTGAAGACGAACGCAGTGCGGCCCGGGACGACCTCGCCGGTGACGACCGCGGGGTGCGACCCGAGTGCGGTCAGGGCGTCGGCGTGGTCGGCGAGGACGACAGCCCGGTGCGTGAACCGGGAGCGGGTCGTGGCCAGAGAGTGGCCGACGTCCAGGGGATCGGCGGTCAGTCCGGCCAGCTGCGCGGCCTGGGCGTGCAGGGCCTCTTCGGACTTCGCGGACAGCACCCAGGGCACGACTTCCGGCCGGGGCGCTGCGGGGGCGGTCGGTGTGGCGGGCGGCTGTTCGACGATCGCGTGGGCGTTGGTGCCGCTGATCCCGAACGACGAGACCGCCGCGCGGCGCGGGCGGCCCGTCTCCGGCCACGGCGTCGGCTCGGCGAGCAGGGTGACCCCGCCCTCGGCCCAGTCGACGCGCGACGACGGCGTCTCGGCGTGCAGGGTCCGGGGCAGCACGCCGTGGCGCATGGCCAGGACCATCTTGATGATCCCGGCGACACCGGCGGCGGCCTGGGTGTGCCCGAGGTTCGACTTCACCGAACCCAGCAGCAGCGGCGTTTCGCGGTCACGGCCGTAGGTCGCGAGCAGGGCCTGGGCTTCGATCGGGTCGCCCAGCGACGTCCCGGTGCCGTGGCCTTCGACCGCGTCGACGTCCGTTGCAGCCAGCCCGGCGTTGGCGAGGGCCTGGCGGATGACACGTTGCTGAGACGGGCCGTTGGGCGCGGTCAGGCCGTTGGAGGCGCCGTCCTGGTTGAGCGCGGAGCCGCGGACGACGGCCAGCACCGGGTGCCCGAGCCGCCGCGCGTCGGACAGCCGTTCCAGCAGCAGCATCCCGGCGCCTTCGGACCAGCCGGTGCCGTTCGCACCGTCGCCGAAGGAGCGGCAGCGGCCGTCCTCGGACAGGCCGCGCTGGCGGGAGAACTCGACGAACGTCGACGGCGTCGACATCACCGTCACGCCGCCGGCCAGCGCCAGGTCGCACTCCCCCGACCGCAGCGCCTGCGCGGCGAGGTGCAGTGCGACCAGCGACGACGAGCAGGCGGTGTCGACCGTGACGGCCGGTCCTTCCAGGCCGAGCACGTAGGACACCCGGCCGGAGGCGACGCTGCCCGCGCTGCCGCTGGTCTGGTAGCCCTCGGCGTCCTCACTGCCGTCGAGCAGGCGGCTGTAGTCGTGGTACATCACGCCGGCGAAGACGCCGGTGGCGCTGCCGCGCAGCACGACCGGGTCGATCCCGGCGCGCTCGATCGCCTCCCACGACGTCTCCAGCAGCAACCGCTGCTGGACGTCGGTGGCGACGGCCTCACGCGGGCTCATGCCGAAGAACTCGGCGTCGAACTGCCCGGCGTCGTGCAGGAACCCGCCGTGGCGGGTGTAGGACGTGCCAGCGTGGTCGGGGTCCGGGTCGTAGAGCGCGTCCAGGTCCCAGCCGCGGTTGGCGGGGAACTCCGAGATGGCGTCGCCGCCGTCGTTGATCAGGTCCCACAGCTGCTCGGGCGTGGTGACGCCGCCGGGATAACGGCAGCTCATGCCGACGATGACGATCGGGTCGGTCGTGGTCGCGGCCTTGCGAACCTCGGCGACCGGCGCGTCGGCGTCGAACAGCTCGGCCAGGAGGTGCTCGGCCAGGGCGGTGACGGTCGGGTGGTCGAAGACGAGGGTGCTCGGCAGCCGCAACCCGGTCGCCGCGGCGAGGCGGTTGCGCAGGTCGACGCCGCTCAGCGAGTCGAACCCGAGGTCGGAGAACGCCCGGCCCGGCTCGATCGCGGCCGCGTCGGCGTGCCCGAGGGCCAGGGCGACGTGCGTGGCGACCAGGCCTTTCAGCGCGTCGGCGCGCTCGGTGACGGGGAGCCGGGTGAGCGTGCCGGTGAGGTCCCCGGCGGCCGCGGTGGCCCGGCGGCGGGCCGGGCGGACGAGGCCGCGCAGGACGTGCGGGATCTCCGGCTGCCGTCGCACGGCGGCCAGGTCGAGCGGCAACGGCAGGACGGCGGGCTCGCCGGTGCCGCGAGCGGCGTCGAACAGCGCGAGTCCGTCCTCAGTGGACACCGGCGGCATGCCCGCTTCGGCGAGGCGCCGCAGGTCGGTGTCCGAGAGCGTCGCCGTCATGCCGCTGCCGGACTCCCACGGGCCCCAGCCGAGCGAGCGCGCGGGCAGGCCGTCGCGGTGACGGCGGCGGGCGAGGGCGTCGAGGAAGGCGTTGGCGGCGGCGTAGTTCGCCTGTCCCGCGCCGCCGAAGGTGCCGACGACCGAGGAGAACAGCACGAAGTCGGTGAGGCCGGTGGTCAGCTCGTGGAGGTGCCAGGCGCCGTCGGCCTTGGCCCGCAGGACCTGCTCGAACCGCTCCGGGGTGAGGGCGGCGAGGATGCCGTCGTCGAGGACACCGGCGGCGTGCACGACGGCGGTGATCTCACGGCCGTCGAGAAGGCGCTCGACGGCCGCCCGGTCGCCGACGTCGCACGCGGCGACCTCGACGTGCGCGCCCAGCGCGGCCAGGTCGTCGAGCAGGCCGGGCGCGGTGCGGCCGGACCGGCTGACCAGCAGGAGGTCACGGCGCCCGCGCACGGCCAGGTGTTTCGCGACGGCGCTGCCGAGGCCGCCGGTACCGCCGGTGATCAGGACGGTGCCGTCCCGCTCGTCGATCTCCTGCGGTGTTTCGGTGATCCGCGCGAGCCGGGCGGCGTGGACCCGGCCGTCGCTGATCTTGAGCACCGGTTCGCCGGTGGCCACGATCGCCGTGGTCAGCGGTGTGGAGTCGTCGGTGTCGACGAGCACGAAGCGGCCGGGGTGCTCGGCCTGCGCGGAGCGGACGAGCCCCGCGGCGGCCGCGGCGACCGGATCGGTGCCGTCCCACGCGCCCCGCGTGACGACGACCAGGGTGGCCGCGCTGTCCCGGGTCAGCCAGTTCTGCAGCTGCGTCAGGACCCGGCCGGTCTCGCGGCGCAGGGACAGCGGCACGGCACGGAGGTCTCCGGCGACCGGCCAGGCGACGAACTCCGGCGGTTCCGTCAGCGACGCGGGATCGTCGGTCTCGCGGATCGGGTCCGCGTCCGGCACCGGGATCGGCGTCCAGTCCAGGCGCAGCAGGGAGCGGGCCTGCGTCCGGGCGGCCGGGCCGGTGCGGCGCAAGGTGAGGCGGTCCACCGTGACGACCGGGGTGCCCGACGGGTCGGCGGCGGTGACGCGGATCGCGTCGCCGTCGCCCGGGGTGAGCCGCACGCGCAGGGCGGACGCGCCGGTGGCGTGCAGGGAGACGCCGTGCCACGAGAACGGGACGCTGCCCGTGAAGTCGGGGCTCAGCAGGGAAACCACGCGCAGGGTCGCGTCGAACAGGGCCGGGTGCAGGCCGTAGGCGTCCGGCTGGTCCGTGCTCGGGAGGGCGACCTCGGCGAAGATCTCGCCGTCGCGGCGCCAGGCGGCGGACGGGCCGGGGAACGCGGGGCCGTACCCGAGGCCGTCTTCGGCGAGCCGTTCGGTCAGGCCGGTCAGGTCGAGGGGTTCGGCGTCGACGGGCGGCCAAGCCTCGGAGGTGTCAGGCACGGCGGTGTCCGGGACGAGCCAGCCCGCGGCGTGCCGGGTCCAGGGGTCGTCGGTGCTGCCGTCGGTCCGGGACGAGAACGTGAACTCGCGGGCGCCCGCGTCGCCGGGGGCGCTGATGCGCAGCTGGAGCTGCCGTCCGCTCGACTCGAGGACCAGCGGGGCCTCGATGGTGAGTTCGTCGACGCGCTCGCAGCCGAGGTCGGCGCCCGCGGCGAGGGCGAGTTCGACGAACGCGGTACCCGGCAGGACGGTCTCGCTGAGCACGGTGTGGTCGGCGAGCCAGGGCCGGGTCGCGGTGGTGAGCAGGCCGGTGAGCACGACACCGCCGTCGTCGGCGAGGTCGAGCGCCGCGCCCAGCAGCGGGTGCCCCGCGGCGGCGAGACCGGCGCCGCGGAGGTCGCCGGTGGCGCGCGCGGCGGGCCAGAACCGGCTGCGCTGGAAGGGGTAGGTGGGCAGGTCGACGGTCCGCGCGCCGCGGCCGGCGAACCACGCGGCCCAGTCGACGGTGGTCCCGGCGACGTGCACCCGGGCGAGGGCTTCGAGGACGGCCACGGTTTCGGGCCGGTCCCGGCGCAGCACCGGCGTGACGACGGCGTCCGCGTCGACCATCCCGGCCAACACGGCGTCCGGCCCGACCTCGACGTACGTGGTGACGCCGGCGTCGGCGAGCCGGCCGAGGGTGTCGCCGAAGCGGACAGTGGCCCGGACGTGCTCGACCCAGTACTCCGGCGACGTCACGTCCCCGGCGGCGATCACCGGGAGCTGCGGCTCGTTGAGGGTCAGCTCGGCCACGACCGCACGGAAGTCGTCGAGCATCGGGTCCATCAGGTGCGAGTGGAAGGCGTGGCTCACCTTGAGGCGAGTGGTCTTCTCGAACTTCGCCGCCACTTCCAGTACCGCGGCCTCGACGCCGGACAGCACGACCGAACGCGAGCCGTTGACCGCCGCGATGTCGACGCCGTCGGTGAGCGCCACGCGAACGTCCTCTTCGGACGCTCGCACCGCGACCATCGCACCGCCCGGCGGCAGGGCCTGCATCAAGCGGCCACGCGCCGAGACCAGCGCGCACGCGTCTTCCAGGGACAGGACACCGGCGATGTGGGCGGCCGCGATCTCGCCGATCGAATGCCCGGCGACGTAATCGGGGCGGACACCCCAAGCGCTGAGAAGCTTGGCCAGGGCGACTTCGATGGCGAACAGTGCGGGCTGGGCGGTTCCGGTCTCGGCGATCAGGGCGGGATCCGCGCCCCAGATGACGTCCCGGAGTTCCGGGTCGAAACGGGCGAGGACCTCGTCCAAGGCCGCGGCGAAGACCGGGTACTCCTCCGCCAGCTCGCGGCCCATGCCGAGCCGCTGGGCGCCCTGACCGGTGAACAGGAAGGCGACGCTTTTCGCAGCCGCTTGTCCTCGGGCCGCCTCCCGCACGCCGTCCGGAGTCGCGAGGAGGACCGCTCGGTGGGCGAAGGTCGCGCGGGTGGTGACCAGGGAGTATCCGGCGTCGAGCGGGTCGAGCCCGGCCAGCCGCTCGGTCTGCGCGTCGAGGGCGGCGTCGGAGCGGGCCGAGAGCACCCACGGCACGACCGGCGGCACCGGCCGCGGTTCGGGGGTGCGCGCGGGCGCGGGGGCTTCGATGACGACGTGGGCGTTGGTGCCGCTGATCCCGAACGACGAGATCCCGGCCCGCCGCGCCCGGTCGACCGCGGGCCAGTCGCGGGCCTCGGCGACCAGCTCGACCGCGCCGGTGTCCCACTCGACGTGGGACGACGGCGTCCCGGCCCAGAGCGACTTCGGGACGACGCCGTGACGCATGGCGAGGATCATCTTGATGATGCCCGCGACGCCGGCCGCGGCCTGGGTGTGCCCGAGGTTGGACTTGACGGAACCCAGCAGCAACGGCGTTTCGCGGTCCTGGCCGTAGGTGGCCAGCAGGGCCTGAGCTTCGATCGGGTCGCCGAGTTTCGTTCCGGTGCCGTGGGCTTCGACGACGTCGACGTCCGTTGTGGACAGTCCGGCGCTCGCGAGGGCCTGGCGGATGACACGTTGCTGCGACGGGCCGTTCGGGGCGGTGAGGCCGTTGGACGCGCCGTCCTGGTTGACCGCACTCCCCCGCACGACGGCGAGGATGCGGTGGCCGTTGCGGAGCGCGTCCGACCGGCGCTCGAGGACCAGCAGGCCGACGCCTTCGGACCAGCCGGTGCCGTCGGCGTCGTCGGAGAAGGACTTGCAGCGCCCGTCGCCGGCGAGGCCGCCTTGGCGCGCGAAGTCGAGGAACGTCGCCGGGGTGGACATCACCGTCACGCCGCCGGCCAGCGCGAGGGAGCACTCCCCCGAACGCAGCGCCTGCGACGCCCAGTGCAGTGCGACCAGCGACGACGAGCACGCCGTGTCGACCGTGACGGCGGGACCTTCCAGGCCGAGCGCGTAGGAGACGCGGCCCGAGGCGACGCTGCCGGCGGTGCCGTTGACGTCGAAGCCGCGCGCGTCCGGGTCCTGCCCGGCGGTGACGGCCGCGTAGTCGTGGTACATCACGCCGGCGAAGACGCCGGTGTCGGATCCCTTGAGCGACAACGGGTTGATGCCCGCCTGCTCGAACGCCTCCCACGACGTCTCCAGCAGCAGCCGCTGCTGCGGATCGGCGCTGAGCGCGTCACGCGGGGAGATGCCGAAGAAGTCGGCGTCGAACTCGGCGGCGCCGTGCAGGAAGCCGCCGGCGCGGGTGAAGTCCGCGTCCGGGACGTGCCAGCCACGGTCGGCCGGGAAGTCGGTTATCCCGTCGCGGCCCTCGGTGAGGAGGTCCCACAGCTCGTCCGGGGTCGTCACGTCGCCGGGGTAGCGGCAGGCCATGCCGACGACGACGATCGGGTCGTCGGTGCGCGCGGTGGTGACGGCCCGGGCCGGCGCCGGGCTGTCGCCCTCGACGAGGGTCTTGAGGAAGGCGCTGACCGCGTCGGGGGTCGGGTGGTCGAAGACGAGGGTCGCGGGCAGCCGGAGGCCGGTCGCCTCGGCGAGGCGGTTGCGGAGTTCGACCGAGGTCAGGGAGTCCAGGCCGAGTTCGCGGAAGGTCAGAGCGGGGTCGACGTTGGCCGCGGAGGCGTGGCCGAGGACGTTCGCGACGGTGGTGACGACGACGGCGCCGAGGTCGGTCGCGGGCTGCCCGGCGGCGACGGCGGCGCGGCGCGGGCGCGGCGGGACCAGGCGGTGCAGGATCGGCGGCACGGAGTCGAGAGCCCGCAACGCGGGCCGATCGAGGTGCGCGGCGACGACGACCGGGTCCCGTCCTTCCAGCGCGGCGTCGAACCAGGCGAGACCGTCGTCGACGGAGTGCGTCGGCAGGCCCGCGCGGGCCATCCGCCGCAGTTCGGTGTCGGACAACGTCCCGGTCATCCCGCTCTGGTGCGCCCACGGCCCCCACGCGACGGCCCGGCCGGGCAACCCCGCGGCGGCCCGCCCCCGGACCAGCTCGTCGAGAGCGGCGTTGGCGGCGGTGTAGGCGCCCTGACCGCCGTTGCCGAGCACGCCGAAGACGGAGGTGAACACGACGAAGCCGGCGAGATCGGGCAACAGCTCGTGCAGATGCCAGGCCGCGTCGACCTTGGGCGCGAGCACCCGGGCGAGCCGCTCGGGGGTGAGAGCATCGAGGACGCCGTCGTCGAGCACCCCGGCGGCGTGGACGACGCCGGTGACGAGGTGCTGGGCCAGCAGCTCGGCCAGGGCAGCGCGATCGGAGACGTCACAGGCGGCGACGGTGACGTCCGCGCCGCGCTCGGTGAGTTCGGTTGCCAGGTCGGCAACACCGGGAGCAGCGCTCCCCCGGCGACCGACGAGCACGAGCCGGGTAACGCCATGGTGGGCGACAAGGTGCCGGGCGACGTGCGCGCCGAGCCCGCCGGTACCACCGGTGATCAGAACTGCGCCATCACCCCAGCCGGCCGAGGTCGGCTCGGCGACGGTCGCGGACGCGGGCACTGGGGCGAGGCGGGGTACCTCCACCCGGCCTTCGCGCACGCGGATCTCGGTCTCTCCCGACTCAGGCAACGCCGACAGGGCCGTCGCCAGCGTCTCGTCCACTTCGGACTCGGTGTCTTCCAGTGACAGCAGGAAGAAGCGGCCCGGACGTTCCGCCTGGGCCGAGCGGACCAAACCCTCCGCGGCCGCCGCGGCTGGACCGCCGCGGGTGAGGAACACCAGCTGTGCTTCGTCCTCCAGGTGGTCACGCAGGTGGCCCAGGACCGCCGACGTCACCAAGCGGATGCCGTCCGGGGTCGAGAGGCCTACCGGGTCCGGGACCGGGACCACGAGCACGTCGGCCGCCGAAGGTGCCGCGCGGCGGCTCGGCAGCAGTGCACCCAGGTCGTCCGGGCCCACCGAAGCCCACGTCAGGTCCGCCGGGGTGCCCAGGTCCTTCGGCGTCCACTCGACGCGCAGCAGTGGTGGCGGGCCCGCCGGGGCCGGGTCGGCCGGTGGGCGCAGGACCAGGGAACCCACCGTCGCGACGGGGGCGTCGGCGGCGTCGGTCAAGGACAGCGTCACCGTGTCCGGGCCCAGGCGGCGGATGCGCAGCCGCACGGCCGAAGCGCCCACCGCGTGCAGTGCGACGTCCGACCAGACGAACGGCAAGCGAGCCCGCGGTTCGGCGTCCAGGCCCAAGAACGGGACCAGGTGCAGCGCCGCGTCGAACAGCGCCGGGTGCAGCAGGTAGCCCTCGACGTCACCCGCCGCGGACGGCAGGGTCAGGTCCGCGCACAGGTCATCGCCCTCGTGCCACGCCGCTTGGACGCCGCGGAACGCGGGGCCGTAGTCCAGCCCGGCCGCGGACAACGTCCGGTACATCTCCTCGACGTCCAGCGGCGAGGCGGCGGGACCTGACGACGTCAGGACCGGTGCGGCGGCCGAAGGGGCCAAGCGACCGGTGGCGTGCCGCGTCCACGCACCGCCTTGCGTGCGCGAGTGGATGGAGACATCCCGGCGTCCCGCCGAGTCGGGGCCGCCGACGCGGACCCGGATGCTCACACCGTCGCGTTCCAGGGGCAGAGGCGCCGTCACCGTCAGCTCGGTGAGCGCGCCGCAGCCCAGTTCGACGCCCGCGCGCAGTGCCAGCTCGACGAAACCGGTGCCGGGGAACAGGATCCGCTCTTCGACGACGTGGTCGGCCGGCCACGGCAGCGACGACGGCGAGAGGTGCCCGGTGAACACCGAGCCGTCGTCGCCGGGCAGCTCGACGGCCGCGCCGAGCAGCGGGTGCCCCGGCCGGTCCAGGCCCAGCTCGACCGGGGCGGGACACGCGGTGACCCAGAACCGCTCGTGCTGGAAGGGATACGTCGGCAGCGCGACGCGACGCGCGCCCGTCCCGGCGAAGTAGGCGTCCCAATCGAGGGGGACGCCGAGCAGGTGCAGCCGGCCGAGCGCGGCGGCGACGGCCGGTTCCTCGGCGCGGTCGGCACGCAGCAGCGGCACGGTCGCCGCGCCCGGCAGGGCCCGCGCGATCATGCCCGACAGCGTGGTGTCCGGGCCGATCTCGACGAACGCCTCGGTCCCCGCGGCCTGCAGCGTGGTCACGGCGTCGGCGAACCGCACGGTCGCGACGACCTGCTCGACCCAGTACCCGGGGTCGGTCAGCCCGGGCTCGACGCGGCCGGTGACCGTCGAGACGACCGGGATCGACGGCTCGTGGAACGTCAAGCCTTCGGCGACGCGGCGGAAGTCGTCGAGCATCGGGGCCATCAGCGGCGAGTGGAACGCATGCGACACCGAAAGCCGCCGCGTGTCCTCGAACGCCGACGCGACCTGCAGAACCGCATCCGCGACGCCGGAGATCACCAGCGACGTGGGGCCGTTGATCGCGGCGATCGTGACGCCGTCGACCAGCAGCGGCCGGACCTCGTCCTCGGACGCGCGCAGCGAGACCATCGCGCCGCCCTCGGGCAGCGCCTCCATCAACCGGCCGCGCGCGGCGACCAGCGTGCACGCGTCGGCCAGCGACAGCACACCGGCGACGTGGGCCGCCGCCAGCTCGCCGATCGAGTGCCCGGCGACGTGGTCGGGTCGCACCCCGAGCGATTCGGCGAGGCGGAACAACGCGACTTCCAGCGCGAACAACGCGGGCTGCGCGGTGCCGGTGCGGTTCAGGACGGCGGCGTCGCCGGTGCCGATCGCGGCGTCGAAATGGCCGATGACCTCCTGGTACGCGGCGGCGAACACCGGGAACCGGGCGGCGAGCCCGGCGCCCATGCCGACGCGCTGGGTGCCCTGGCCGGCGAACAGCACCGCGACGAGCGGCTCGACCGGCGGCGCCGTCCCGCGGGCGACCTCGGCGAGCCCGTCGGGCCCGGCGAGCAGCACGGCCCGCCGGTCGAACGACGAGCGCGTGGTGACCAGCGAAGCGCCGACGTCGACCGGGTCCGCGTCGACCGCATGCAGCTGCTCGACGGCCACGTGCAGGGCGTCGTCGGACTGCGCGGACACGACCCACGGCACGACGACCGGGACGACGTCACGCGCCGGTTCGGCCGGCTCGAAAGCGGGCGCCTGTTCCAGGATGAGGTGGGCGTTGGTGCCGCTGATGCCGAACGACGACACCGCGGCCCGGCGCGGCCGCTCCCCCGCCGGCCAGTCACGCGCCGCCGTCGCGAGTTCCACCGCGCCGGCCGTCCAGTCCACGTGGGACGACGGGACGTCGGCGTGCAGCGTGCGCGGCACCGAGCCGTGGCGCATCGCGAAGATCATCTTGATCACGCCGGCCACGCCGGCCGCGGCCTGGGTGTGCCCGATGTTCGACTTCACCGAGCCCAGCACGAGCGGGCTCGGCCGGTCCTGGCCGTAGGTGGCCAGCGCCGCCCGGGCTTCGATCGGGTCACCCAGCCGGGTGCCGGTGCCGTGGGCTTCGAGGACGTCGACGTCCGAAGCAGCCAGTCCGGCGTCGCCCAGGGCCTGGCGGATCACGCGTTGCTGCGCGAGGCCGTTCGGGGCGGTGAGGCCGTTGGACGCGCCGTCGGAGTTGACGGCGGAGCCGCGGACCACGGCGAGGACGTCGTGGCCGAGTTCGCGGGCGCGGGAAAGCCGTTCGACGACGACCATGCCGACGCCTTCGGCCCAGCCGGTGCCGTCGGCGCCGTCGCCGAACGCCTTGCAGCGGCCGTCCTCGGACAGGCCGCCCTGCTTGGCGAACTCGACGAAGATGCCGGGCTCGGCCATCACCGTGACGCCGCCCGCGATGGCCAGGGACGTCTCGCCGGACAGCACCGACCGGACGGCCAGGTGCAGCGCGACCAGCGACGACGAACACGCCGTGTCCACCGTGACCGCGGGGCCTTCGGTGCCCAGCACGTACGCGAGCCGGCCGGAGACGAGGCTCGGCGAGGTGCCGGTGAGGACGTACCCCTCAGCGTCGCCGGTCGCTTCGGCCAGCTTCGGGCCGTAGTCCTGCGCGGTGGCGCCGACGAAAACGCCCGTCGGCGTGCCGCGCAGGGACAGCGGCGCGATGCCGGCGCGTTCGAGGGCTTCCCAGGCGACTTCCAGGACCAGCCGCTGCTGCGGCTCCATCGATTGCGCTTCGCGCGGTGAGATGCCGAACAGGCCGGCGTCGAAGCCGGCGACGTCGTCGAGAAACCCGCCGGGGCGGCCGGTGTCCAGGACGGCGGCCGGCCAGCCACGGTCGCCGGGCATGGCCGCGATCGCGTCGACTTCGCCGTCGACGAGGCGCCACAGGTCTTCGGGCGAGCGGACGCCGCCGGGGTACCGGCAGCCGATGCCGACCACAACGACCGGGTCGGCCGCGCCGCCGGCCGCCGGAGCGGGGCCGGTGGGCTCGGCGACGAAGCCGGCCAGGTAACCGGCCAGGTCGCGGGCCGTGGGGTGGTCGAAGACCTCGGTCGTGGCCAGCGTCCGGCCGGTGGCCGCGCCGACGCGGACCGCGAGGTCGACGTTCATCGCCGAGTCGAAACCCAGCTCGCGGAAGGAGGTGTCGGGGTCGACGCCGCCGGTGACGCCGAGGACCGCGGCGGCCTCGCCGCGCACCAGCCGCAGCAGATCGCGGCCGGCCGGCGGCGCGGGCGTGGCCCGGGCGGGCTCGGCGGCGTCGAACCAGTGCCGCTCCCGATCGAACGCGTACGTCGGCAGGTCCAGCACCGCACCGCCGCCGGTCACGGCGGTCCAGTCGACGTCGAGGCCGTGCACGTACAGCCCGGCCAGCGCGGCGACGACGCCGTGGTCCTCGGGCCGGCCGGACAGCGAGGCCCGCACGGTGACGGGTTCGCCCTGGCCGTCGAGGGACGCGCGGACGAGCGAGGTGAGGGTGCCGTCCGGGCCGAGCTCCAGGAACGCCGTGACGCCTTGGCGCCACAACGTCGTCACGGCGTCGGCGAACCGGACGGTCTCGCGCGCCTGCCGGACCCAGTAGTCCGGCGACTGCAGCTGCGCCGCGCTCAGCGGGCGGCCGGTCACGGTCGAGACGACCGGTAGCACCGGCGGCCGCAGGTCGAGCTGGTCGACGACGCCGCGGTACTCCGCCAGCATCGGGTCCATCAGCGGCGAGTGGAACGCGTGGCTCACCGGCAGCCGCGTCACCTTGCGGCCGTCGGCCTCGAACCGGGCGGCCAGCGCCAGCACCGGCTCCTCGGGCCCGGCGATGACGACGGACGCGGGCCCGTTGATCGCGGCCAGGACGACGTCGCCGGTCAAGTGCGGCTCGACCTCGTCGGCGGCGGCGCGGATCGAGACCATCGCGCCGCCGGCAGGCAGCGAGCCCATCAGGCGGCCGCGGGCGGTGACCAGCATGCAGGCGTCGTCCAGTGACAGGACGCCGGCGACGTGCGCGGCGGCCAGCTCGCCGACGGAGTGCCCGGCGACGAACGCCGGGGCGACGCCCCACGACGCGAACAGCCGGTACAGCGCGACTTCGAACGCGAACAGCGCGGGCTGGGTGTGCCCGGTCTCGTCGAGGACCGCGGCGTCGGCCGAGCCCTCCTCGGCGAACAGGACGTCCCGCAGCGGGCGTTCGGTGTCGCAGCGTGCGCAGATCTCGTCGATCGCGTCGGCGAAGACGGGGAACCGCGTGTACAGCTCGCGGCCCATGCCCGGCCGCTGGGCGCCCTGGCCGGGGAACACGACGGCCAGGCGCGGGGCGTCGGCGGCGGTGCCCGAGACGACGTCGGCGGCCGGGTCGCCGGCGGCGAGGGCGGCCAGCGCGGCCGGCCGGTCGGCGGCCAGGACGACGGCGCGGTGCGGGAACGCGCTGCGGGTGGTGACGAGCGAGTGCGCGACGTCGAGCGGGGCCGCGTCGAGGGCGGCCAGTCCGGTGGCCTGGCCGCGGAGGCCACCCGGGGTCCGGGCGGACAGCACCCACGGCACGACCGCGCCCGGATCGTCCACACGGGAGCGTCCGGTGGTCTCGACCCGCTGCGGCGGGGCGGAAAGCACGAGGTGGCAGTTCGTGCCGCCCATGCCGAAGGACGAGACGCCCGCGTAGGCCGTCGCCTCGGGCCACGGCCGGACGTCGGAGGTGACGCGCAGGCGCCACTCGTCGAACCGGATGGCCGGGTTCGGGTGCTCGTGGTTGCGGCTGGGCGGGATCTCGCCGTGGGCCAGGGACAGCGCGACCTTCAGCAGGCCGGCGATGCCCGCCGCGCCTTCGAGGTGGCCGATGTTGGTCTTGACCGAGCCGACCCACAGCGGGTCGTCGCCGGGGCGGCCGGGCGCGAACACCGCGCCGAGCGCGGCCGCTTCCAGGGGGTCGCCGACGCGGGTGCCGGTGCCGTGCAGCTCGACGTAGCGCACCGCGTCCGCCGGGACGCCCGCGCGGCGCAGCGCGGCCCGGACGACCGCTTCCTGCGCCTGCGCGCTCGGGGTGGTGAGGGTGTCGCTGAAGCCGTCGTTGTTGACCGCGCCGCCCTCGATGACGCAGTGGATGCGGTCACCGTCCGCCAGCGCCGCGGCCAGGGGCTTGAGGACGACGAACCCGCCGCCCTCACCGCGGACGTAGCCGTTGGCGCGCTCGTCGAAGGTGTAGCAGCGGCCGTCGGGCGAGAGGCCGCCGAACCGGTCGGCGGCGACGGTGCTCTCGGGCGCGAGGTTGAGCTGGACGCCGCCGGCCAGGGCCAGGTCGGCTTCACCGCTGCGCAGCGCCTCGCAGGCCAGGTGCACGGCCACGAGCGAGGACGACTGCCCGGTGTCGACGGACATGCTGGGCCCGCGCAGGCCGAACGTGTAGGAGATGCGGTTGGCGACGACGGCGCGGCTCTGGCCGGTGAGCGTGTGGTGCCCGATGGCGGCGGCGCCGCGTTGCTTGAGCAGGGTCGCGTAGTCGTCCGCGCTGGAGCCGACGAACACGCCGGTCGCGCTGCCTTCGAGGCGGGCGGGGACGATCCGCGCGTCCTCCAGGGCCTCCCAGCCCAGCTCCAGGGCGAGGCGCTGCTGCGGGTCCATCGTCGCGGCTTCCCGCGCCGGCACGCCGAAGAAGGCGGCGTCGAAGGTGTCCACATCGGACAGGAAGCCGCCGCGGCGGGTTTCCGGCGGGACCGAGGCGCGGCGCTCCGGCGGGACGTCGGTGGTGCCGTCGGCGCCTTCGCGCAGCAGCGTCCAGAACGCGCCGGGCCCGTCGGCCGACGGCAGCCGGCAGGCGAGGCCCACGACCGCGACGGCACCTGCACGGGCAACGGCACGCTCGTCAGGCACGTGCTCGGATCGTTCCACCGCGGCGCTCCCAAGGGTTCGGACGGGGTCCGTTCCGGCGTGCGATGGGGAAGCCGCGGTACGCCGCCGCCCGAACCACCGCCGACACGGAGGTCAGGCAGACTATGCCGCCGGACGGACCCTGTTTTCCCTAGCTGTTGCGGCCGATCCGGGATCGGTGGCGAGCGAACTCTACGGTTTTCCCCACTGTCTTCGCGCCACACTCTTCGCGCCGGTTCCTCCCACGGAAGGCCCACCCATGTCACGCATCGGAACGGCGCTGAGACGCCCCTGGATCGTCCCCTTCTACTTCCTCGCGTTCGGTTTCCTCGCGTTCCGGCTGCCCAACTACGTCGGCCTGGATCCGAGCAAGTCGACGGCGGCGACCCGGCTGGACGTGCCGTTCTACTACCCGCTGCTGGTGACGCACATCTTCTTCGGCTCGGTCGCGTTCGTGACCGCGGCGATCCAGGTGTGGCCTCGCCTCCGGAACAAGTTCCCGAAGCTGCACCGCGTGTCCGGCCGGATCTACGTCTTCGGCGGCGCGCTGCCGGCCGGGATCGCGATCCTGACGATCACGCCGCTGCTGACGCACGGCCCCGGCCAGAAGGTCGGCAACGCGATCCTCGGGCTGCTGTGGCTGATCACCACGATCACCGGATTCCGCCGCGCCCGCCAGGGCCGCATCGTGGAGCACCGCGAGTGGATGCTGCGCAGCTTCGCGCTGTGCTTCTCGATCCTGGCGTCGCGCTTCTGGCTCGGCCCGGCGATCCTCTGGCTGGAGCCGGAGGTCTTCACGATGGGCGTCGACGGCCCGGCGGCGGTGCAGGACCAGGTGTCCACGCTGACGTCGTGGGTGCCCTGGGTGGTCAACCTGCTGATCGCGGAGTTCTTCATCAACCGCGCCCGCTACAAGAAGCTGGGCGAGCAGGCCGCGAAGCGCAAGGCGGCCCAGGCTCGCGCGGTCGCGTCGGAGACGGCCGATGTCACTCCCACCGAGGCGACCCTGGTCCCGGACGCGAAGACGCCGCTGCTGGACGCACGGCCGTCGCCCGATCCGGTGGCCTGACCCGAGAACGCGCCTTCCCCGGCGGCGGACGAGCCCGGCACCATCCCCCGGTGCCGGGCTCGTCCGCGCGTCCCGTCAGACGAGGACGACGATCTTCCCCTGCGTGTGGCCGCCTTCGGAGTCCCGGTGCGCGTCGGCGATGTCGTCCAGCGCATAGGTCGCGGCGAGGTGCGGCGTGTACCCGCCCCGGGCGCCCAGCGCGGCGCCTTCGGCGAGCAGCGCGGAGTTGTTCTCCGAAGAACGGGCCCGGACGCCGAGGTCACCCGCACGGGCCGCGTCGGCGACCGTCACGACGCGGTCCGCGTCACCGGCGATGGCGACGAGGTCGGGCAGCGAGCCGGAGGCGGCCGTGTCGAGCACGGCGTCGACCCCGCCGGGGGCGAGTTCGCGGACCCGGTCGGCCAGCCCTTCGCCGTAGGTGGTGGGCAGCGCGCCCAGCTCGCGCAGGTAGTCGTGCTTCCCCGCGCTCGCCGTGCCGATGACGGTGGCGCCGCGCGCCACGGCCAGCGCGACGGCGGCACTGCCCACCCCGCCGGCCGCGCCTTCGACCAGCAGCGTGCGGCCGGCCAGGTCGCCGAGCGCGTCGAGCCCGCTGCCGGCGGTGTCGACGGCCAGCCCGGCGCCGGCGGCCTGCGCCAGGGTCCACTCGTCCGGCACGGACGCCCACGCGGACAGCGTGGCGTACTGCGCGGTCGCCCCGAACACACCGCCGAGCCCGAACACCCGGTCACCGACGGTGACACCGGTGACGCCTTCGCCGACCTCGTCCACCACGCCGGCGGCGTCGCGGCCGGGGATCGCCGGGAAGCCGACCTCGAACATCGCGCGGGCTGCCCCCGAGCGCACTTTCCAGTCGACCGGGTTCACGCTGGCGGCGGCGACGCGGATCCGGACCTCGCCGGATCCGGCGTGCGGTTCCGGGACGTCCTCGACGACGAGCACGTCCGCCGGGCCGTAGTCGTGGTAGCGGGCTGCGCGCATGGTGACTCCTTGATCTGCGGATGCTTTCCCTGGAAACTAACTTAGAGTCAGTTACTTTCCATGGCAAGTGTCTCGCAGATCACTTTCCGCGGAAAGTGACTGCGTGTACAGTCACGCCCGTGGAAGCGGATGACGGCTTCGCCCCGGCCGAGGCGGACACCTGGGAGTCGCTGCTGTCCGTGATCCTGTGGCTGCCCGCGGCGCTGGAGGGGCGGCTCAAGCAGGATGGCCTGAGTCACGCCGAATTCCTGATCCTGTGGTGCCTGTCGCAGCACCAGGACCGCACCATGACCTCGTTGGCGGAGATGTCGCGAGTCACGCCGTCGCACCTGTCCCGCATCGCCTCCCGGCTGGAGAAGCAGGGCTGGCTGGTCCGCAAGTCCGACCCGGCCGACACCCGCTACACGATCGCGTCGCTGACCCCGGCGGGGTTGCGGAAGTACGACGAATCGGCACCCGGCTACTACGCGACCCTGCGCGAGCACGTCTTCGGCCTGCTGACCGAGGAGCAGCTCGGTCAGCTCGGCGGCATCACCGGAATCGTCGCGCGCTCCCTCGACCCGACCGCGACCTAGCGGCGAGCCAACCCACGGCCTGGTGAGTCTGCCGCGGCTTGTCGTGAGTGTTTAGGGCGGTTCTAACCGCCCTAAACACTCACGACAAGTCTGGGCGCTGCCAAGCCGTCAGCCGACGTCGGGGAGCCAGGCCCGGACTGCCGCGACCGCCTCCGCGATGTGTTCCTCCACGATCGTGAAGTGGTTGCCCGGGACGTCGGTCACCGTGTCCGCGTGGGCCCAGGCCGAGCGCCACTCGACTTCCGCCTGCTCCGCCACGATCGGCTCCGACGCGCGGACGAGCAGCGTCGGGCACGGCAGCGGGCCCAGGTCCCAGCCCTCCATCAGGTCGAAGCACCACGCCATCGCCGACAGCCCGGCGCTGGTGACCTCGGTGTACTGCTGGTTCCGCTTGTACAGCCCCGTCATCAGGCCGCCGCCCGCGCTGGCGACGAACTGGCTGTCCACCGCGTACGGGTCCAGCAGCGCGACGCCGGCCGGCGGGGTGCCGCGGCGGGTCAGTTCCGTGGCGATCGCGTGCACCAGCAGGCCACCGGTGGAGACGCCGAGCACCACGAACGGCTCCCCCGCCGCGTACGCGAAGATCGCGTCGGCTTCGGCGGCCACCAACGATTCCCGGTCGGCTGGGAGGGCCTCGCCGTCGGTGAAGCCCGGGATCGGAACGGCCGAGACGTCGTACTGGCCGCGACAGGACGCCGCGAACAGCGAGTACTGCTGCACCCCCGCCATCGCGACCAGAGCCGGGACGCAGATCAGGTGCGGGCCGGGTGCCGCGTCCGGGTCACGCCGGGCCAGGCGCAGCGGGCGGATCGGCCGGGTCAGCTCGTCCGACGTGCGGAACTTCGGGCGCAGGGTCGCCGCGGCGCGGAGGAAGTCGATCGCGTCGGCTTGCTGGCCGTTGTACAGCGCCTGGGTGAACAGGCCGGAGATCGTCTCGTTCGCTTGCGCGGACACGGTTTCCGGCGCCGTCGACGACTCGGCGGGCCGGGAAACCCGGTCCAGCTCGGCGCCCAGGTGACCGGCCAGCTCGAGCGGGGTCGGGTGGTCGAAGACCACGCCGACCTGCAGGATCAGGTCCGTTGCCGCCTGGAGGCGGTTGCGGAGGTCCATCGCCGTCAGGGAGTCGAAGCCGAGTTCGGGGAACCCGCCGTCGACGGCCACCGCGGCCGCGCTCGGGTGCCCGAGCACCGCGGCGGCGAGCGTGCGGACCAGGTCCAGGACGGCCGCGGCACGGCCCTCTTCCGGCAGTTCGGTGTAGGTCTTGGCGAACGAGCCCGCAGCCTCGGCCGACACCGCCGACCGGCGGGACGGCGGCGGGACCAGCAGCCGCATCATCGGCGGCACCTCGCCCGACGCGCGCATCGCGGCCAGGTCCAGCCGGATCGCGGCGAGCACCGGGTCGGCCGGGCGGGCCATAGCGGCGTCGAACAGGGCGACGCCCTGCTCCCCCGTCAGCTCCAGGGCCCCGCCACGCGCCTGCCGGCGGCGGGCCGCGTCGTCGAGCTGCGCGGCCATCACGCTGTCGGCGCGCACCCAGCTGCCCCACGCCACCGACGTCCCCGGCAGGCCGAGGCCGCGGCGGTGCCGGGCCAGCGCGTCGAGGAAGCTGTTGGCGGCGGCGTAGTTGCCCTGCCCGGCGGTGCCGGCCAGCCCGGCGAACGACGAGAACAGCACGAACGCCGCCAGGTCGCGGTCACGGGTCAGGTCGTGCAGGTGCCAGGCCGCGTCGAGCTTCGGCGCGAACACCGTCTCGAGCTTCTTCGGTGTCAGCGAACCTAGGACGCCGTCTTCGAGCGCGCCGGCGGTGTGGACGATCGCCCGGACCGACGGCTCGGCGTCGAGCAAGCGCGCCAGTTCGTCCCGGTTGGACACATCGCAGGCGCGGTACTCCACCACGGCGTCGAGTTCCGCGGCGAACTCCGCCGCGCCCGGCGCCGAGCCGCCACTGCGGCTCACGAGCAGCAGTTCGCGGACGCCGTGTTCGACGACCAGGTGCCGCGCGATCGTCCGGGCGAGCGCGCCGGTACCGCCGGTGATGAGGACCTTGCCCGCGTCGCGCCAGACCTCCGTCGGCGAGGCGTCGCCGCGCACGCGGGCCAGGCGCCCGACGTGCGGGACGCCGTCGCGCAGCGCCACCTGGGGCTCGCCCGAGGCGAGCAGGCCGGGCAGCATCGGGAGCAGGTCGCGGATGGACTGGTCGCCGGACTCGTCGAGGTCGACGAGCACGAGCCGGCCCGGGTTCTCCGTCTGCGCGGAGCGCAGCAGGCCCCACGCCGCGGCGGCGGAGAGGTCGGTGTCGCCCGTGGCGCCGCGGGTGACGAAGACGAGTCGGGTGGTGCGCAGCCGGTCCTCTTCGAGGAACGCCTGGACCTGGCCCAGCACCCACTTCGTCAGCAGGTGGGCCGATTCCCGGGGGTCCTCGGGCCGCACGTGCACCAGCGGCACCAGGATCAGCTCGGGCGGCTCCAAGCCGTCGTCGAGGGCGGCCGACAGCGTCCCGATGCCGAGGAACGTCTCGACCGCGCGGCCGAGGGTGTAGACGGCGCCGGTGAGGCCGAACTCGTCGGCGCCGGCCACGACCCAGCTGCCGTCGGCCAGGCGGCCGGGTTCCGGCGCGGGCACGGCCTGCCACTCCCAGCGGAACAGGCTGTCGCCGAAGGTGGCCGGAGCCGCATCGACGGCCGCCGCGCGCAGCAGCAGCGAGCCGACCGACGCGACGGGTTCCCCGGTCGCGTCGGCGAGGTCGATGCGGACGCTGCCGCTGCCGGACGGCACGATCCGGACCCGGGCCCGCGACGCGCCGACCGCGTACAGCTCGACGTCGGTCCACGAGAACGGCAGCCGGCTCTGGCCGCCGTCGCCGGTGAAGGACGTCGCGTGCAGCGCGGCGTCGAGCAACGCGGGGTGCAGGGCGCACGCGCCCGCTTCGGCACGGTTCGCCTCGGGCAACGCGACTTCGGCGTAGACCTCCTCGCCGAGGCGCCACACGGATTCCAGGCCGCGGAAGAGCGAGCCGTAACCGAAGCCGTTTTCGGCGGCCTGGTCGTAGAAGCCGGTGAGGTCGACGCGCTCGGCGCCGGCCGGCGGCCACTCGGCGGGGAACTCCCCCGCCGTCGGCTGCTCGCCGGCGCGCAGGACGCCGTTGGCGTGGCAGGTCCACGGCTCGTCGCCGTCGGTGTCAGGCCGGCCGTAGACGGCGAGGGTGCGGCGGCCGGCCGGGGTCAGCGGACCGAGCACGAGCTGCGTCCGCACGGCCTGACCTGGGGGAACGATCACGGGCACGGCGAGGGTCAGCTCTTCGACGACCGAGCAGCCGGCCTCGTCGCCGGCGCGGATCGCGAGTTCCAGGAACGCCGTGCCGGGCAACAGGACCGAGCCACCGAAGGTGTGCTCGGCCAGCCACGGGTGCGTCGCCACCGACAGCCGTGAGGTGAAGAGGAAGCCTTCGGTGTCCGGCAACGCCGTCACCGCGCCCAGCAGCGGGTGGTTCGCCGCGCCGAGGCCCAGCGCGGTGACGTCGCCGGCCGGGAGCAGGCTGGTCTGCGGCCAGATGTTCGTGCGCTGGAAGGGATACGTCGGGAGCGGGACACGGCTGCCGGCAGGCACGTTCCAGTCGACGTCGGCGCCGCGGGCGAAGGCGGCTCCGACGGCGACCAGGAACCGGTCCAGGCCGCCGTGGCCGAGCAGGAGCGTGGCCGACGCCGTGGCGCCGGTGCCCGACTCCTCGAGGATCGCCTGCAGCCCGAGGCTCAGCACCGGTTGCGGGCTCACCTCGACGAAGTGCCGGCCGCCGCGCTCCAGGGCGGCGTGGACGCCGGCGTCGAACCGGACGGTGCGTTCCAGGTTGCGGTACCAGTACTCGGCGTCCAGTTCGGGGCCGTCGAGCCACTTTTCGTCGGCGGTGGAGAAGAACGGGATCTCCGACGTCGCAGGGTGCAGTTCGCCGAGCAGGGACACCAGTTCGTCGTGCAGCACGCGCACCTGCGGGCTGTGCGCGGCGAAGTCGATGCCCTCGACGCGCCAGCGCATCATCCCGGCCGCCGAGAGGCGCTTCTCCAAGGTGGTCAGGGCGCCGGGCTCACCGGCGACGGTCACCGTGCGCGGGCCGTTGACGGCGGCGATCGACAGGGTGCCGTCGAAGTCGCCGAGCAGGGCGCGGACGTGCTCTTCGGACGCCATCACCGACAGCAGGCCGCCGTGGCCGGCGAGCCGGTCGCCGATCAGGCGGCTGCGCAGGGTCACGATGCGCGCGGCTTCGGGCAGCGGCAGGGCGCCGGCGAAGCAAGCGGCGGCGATCTCGCCCTGCGAGTGGCCCAGGACCGCGGCCGGACGGACGCCGTAGGAGCGCCAGAGGTGCGCGAGCGACACCATCACCGAGAACAGGACGGGCTGCACGACGTCGACCCGGTCGACCGAGGGCGCGCCGTCGACGCCGCGCAGGACGTCGAGCAGCGACCAGTCGACGAAGGGTGCGAAGGCTTCGGCGCATTCCTCGATGTGACGCCGGAACACCGGCGCGGTGTCGAGGAGGCTCGCGGCCATCTCCGGCCACTGCGAGCCCTGGCCGGGGAACACGAACACCGGGCCGGGCCCGGCGGTCGCGGCGCCGGTGGCCGCGTACGGCGACGGGACGCCGGCCGCCAGCGCGGAGAGGCCTTCGCGCAGGGTGGCGACGCCGGTGCCGGCCACGACGGCGCGGTGGTCGAAGCGGCTGCGGGCCAGCAGGGTGCGGGCGATCGCGGCCGGGGGCTGCCCGGTGTGCTCGTCGAGGTGGGCCAGCAGGCCCGCGGCCTGGGCGGCCAGTGCTTCCGGCGACTTGGCCGACAGCACCCACGGCACCGCGGGCGGCTCGGCGGAAACGGCCGGTGCCTCGGCGGGCGGGGCTTGTTCGAGGACGACGTGGGCGTTGGTGCCGCTGACGCCGAACGAGGAGACGGCGGCCCGGCGCGGGGCCCCGGTGCGCGGCCACGGGCGGGACGTCGTCAGCAGCTCGACGTCACCCGCGGCCCAGTCGACGCGCGACGACGGCGTTTCGGCGTGCAGGGTGCGCGGCAGGACGCCGTTGCGCATGGCCAGGATCATCTTCATCACGCCGCCGACACCGGCGGCGGCCTGGGTGTGCCCGATGTTGGACTTCAGCGAGCCCAGCCAGAGCGGGCGGCCCTCGGGCCGGTCCTGGCCGTAGGCCGCGATCAGCGCCTGGGCCTCGATCGGGTCGCCGAGCGACGTGCCGGTGCCGTGGGCCTCGACGACGTCCACTTCGGACGGTGAGAGTTTCGCGTCGGCCAGCGCTTGGCGGATCACCCGCTGCTGGGACGGGCCGTTGGGGGCGGTGAGGCCGTTGGACGCGCCGTCGGAGTTCACGGCCGAGCCGCGCAATACGGCCAGGACCTCGTGGCCGTTGCGCCGCGCGTCGGACAGCTTTTCGAGCGCGAGCATGCCGACGCCTTCGGACCAGCCGGTGCCGTCCGCGCCCTCGGCGAACGCGCGTGAGCGGCCGGTCGGCGACAGCGCGCCCTGGCGGCTGTACTCGATGAACACCATCGGCGTCGACATCACGGCGACGCCGCCGGCCAGCGCCAGCGAGCACTCGCCGCGGCGCAGCGCCTGGGCCGCGAGGTGCATGGTGACCAGCGACGACGAGCACGCGGTGTCGACGCTGACGGTCGGGCCCTCGAAGCCGAACGTGTAGGAGATCCGGCCGGAGGCGACACTGCCGGCGCTGCCGTTGCTCTGGTAGCCCTCGAGGTCTTCGGTGACGCCCTGCAGCGCGATCGCGTAGTCGTTGTACATCACGCCGACGAACACGCCGGTGTCGCTGCCGCGCAGCGTGTGCGGGTCGATCCCGGCGGATTCGCAGGCCTCCCAGGACGTTTCGAGCAGCAGCCGCTGCTGCGGGTCGGTGGCCAGCGCCTCGCGCGGGCTCATCCCGAAGAACGCCGGGTCGAAACCGCCGGCGCCGTGCAGGAAGCCGCCCTCGGCGGTGGCGGACGTCCCGGGGGCGCCGGGTTCGCCGAGCAGGTCGGCCAGGGGCCAGCCGCGGTCCTCCGGGAAGCCGGAGATCGCGTCGACCCCGCCGTCGACCAGCCGCCACAACGCTTCGGGCGTGTCGACGTCGCCGGGGTAGCGGCAGCTCATGCCGACCACCGCGATGGGTTCACCGCCCGCGGATTCCGCCTCCACCAGCCGCTCGCGCGTGCGGGTCAGGTCGGCGGTCACCCGCCGGAGGTAGTCGAGGAGTTTGGCCTCGCTCATCGAACCATCCGTTCGGTCCGGCTGCGGCGTCTCGGTCGCCACTGGTCACCTCACACCCAGGTCGTTGTCGATGAACGCGAACAGGTCGTCGGCGGTGCTGAGCTCCGGGACCGACGAGTCGCCGGCGTCGCGGGCGTCGCCCGAGCCGGTCCACTTGACGAGCAGGGCCTGCAGCCGCACGGTGATCGCGGCGCGGGCGTCGTCGTCGGCGTCGACCGCGGACAGCAGGTTTTCGAGCTTCTGGAGTTCCGCCAGTGCCGGACGGGCGGCCGCGCCGTCACCCAGCGCGGACGTGACGAGCAGGTCCGCCACCCGTGTGATGGTCGGGTGGTCGAAGACGAGCGTCGCCGGCAGCCGCAACCCGGTGCGGGCTTCGAGGCGGTTGCGCAGTTCCACCGACGTCAGCGAGTCGAAGCCGAGTTCGGTGAAGCTGCGGTCGGGCCCGACGGCGTCATCGTGGCCGAGCACGGCCCCGACCTGCTTGCCGACCAGCCCGATCGCGAACGGCAGCCGGTCGTCCTGGGGCAGTTCGGCCAGCCGGGTGGCCAGGTCCGCTCCCCCGGGTTCGAGGGCCGCGGCCGCCGCGCGCCGCGGTGCGGTGGTGACGAGACCGCGCAGGGCCGGCAGGAGCGGGTCCTGCCCGCGCAGCACGGCGAGGTCGAGCCGAAGCGCCGCCACCGCGGGCGACGCCGTGGCGAGGGCGGCGTCGAACAGCGCGACGCCTTCTTCGGTGGCCAGCGGGGGCATGCCGGACCGCTGCATCCGCGCCAGTTCGGCGTCGGTGAGCGCGCCGGTCATGCCGCTGCCGGCGTGCCAGGCGCCCCAGGCGATCGAGACGGCCGCCTGGCCCGCGGCGGCCCGCTGGTGGGCGAGCGCGTCGAGGAAGGCGTTGGCGGCGGCGTAGTTCGCCTGCCCGGCCGCGCCGAGCGTGCCCGCGATCGAGGAGAACAGGACGAACGCCTTCAGGTCGCGGTCGGCGGTGAGTTCGTGCAGGTGCCAGGCGGCGTCGACCTTCGGCGCGAACACCGTGCCGAGCCGCTCGGGCGTCAGGGCTCCGAGCACGCCGTCGTCGAGGACGCCGGCGGCGTGCACGACGGCGGTCAGGTCCGGCACCGTGCCGAGCACGGCGGCCAGGGCCGCGCGGTCGGCGGCGTCGCAGGCCGCGACGCGGACGTCCGCGCCCAGCTTGGCGAGTTCGTCGACGAGGTCGGGGACGCCCGGGGCGGCGTCACCGCGGCGGCCGAGCAGCAGCAGGTGCCGCACGCCGCGTTCGGTGACCAGGTGCCGGGCGAAGGTCGCGCCGAGCCCGCCGGTGCCGCCGGTGATGAGGACAGTGCCGTCGGGGTCCCACAGTGCGGGTTCGGCGGTGGCTTCGGCGGCGGCCAGGCGGGCCGTGTGGAGGTGACCGTCGCGCAGCGCGACCTGGGGTTCTCCGGCCGCGAGGGCACCGGCGACCGCGGCCGACGGGAGGTCGCCGTCGTCGAGGTCGAGCAGGACCAGGCGGCCCGGGTTCTCCAGCTGGGCCGCGCGGAGCAGGCCCCAGACGGCGGCCTGCGCGAGGTCGACGTCTTCGGTGCCGACCGCGACGGCGCGGCGGGTCACGACGACGAGGACCGCACCGGCGGCCCGGTCGTCGGCGAGCCACTGCTGGGTCTGGAGCAGGACGTCGGTCGTGACGGTCCGGACGGCGGTGGGCACCGGCATGCCGGGCGCCGCCGCGGTGACCGGCAGCAGGACGACCGGCGGCACGGGCTCGGCGGACTCCAGCAGCGCCGCCAGGCTCGGGTACTCGACGGCGCCTTCGGCCGTCAGGCCCGGTCCGGCGATCGCCGACGTGCCGGCGGCGGCCAGCGTCGCTTCCGGCAGCTGCGGCCAGGTGAGCCGGTAGCCGGTCGTGGTGCGCGCCGGGGCGGCGATCCCGGTCGGGACGGCCCGCAGCGCCAGCGACTTCACCGCCACGACGGGCGTGCCGTCCACAGTGGACGCGGTGAGCGCGATGGCGTCGCCCGCCTGCGGCGTGATCCGGACCCGCAGGCCGGTCGCGCCGGCCGCCAGGAAGGACGCGCCGGACCAGCTGAACGGGAGCCGACCGGCACCGTCCGCGGACAAGCGGGTGAGCGACGCGGCGTGCAGCGCGGAGTCCAGCAGCGCGGGGTGGACGACGAACGACGCGGCTTCGTCGCGGTCGTCCTCGGCGAGGGCAACTTCGGCGTAGACGTCGTCGCCGTGGCGCCAGGCGCGGGTCAGGCCCTGGAACATCGGGCCGTACCCGAGGCCGCGCTCGGCCATCGTGTCGTAGAAGCCTTCGAGGTCGACGGCTTCGGCGCCCTCCGGCGGCCAGGCGATCGGGTCGGTGGGTTCGACGGCAGCGGCGGGCACGAGGGTGCCGCTCGCGTTCCGGATCCAGGCCGCGTCCGGGTCACCGTCGGCCCGCGAGTAGATCCGCAGCGAGCGACGGCCTTCGTCGTCCGCTCCGGCCACGGCGACCTGCAGGACCACGCGGCCCGCGTCCGGCACGACCAGCGGGGCTTCGAGGGTGAGTTCGTCGACCTGCGGGCAGCCCGCCTGGTCGCCGGCGCGGACGGCGAGTTCGAGCAGCGCCGTGCCGGGGACCACGACGGCGCCGCCGACGGTGTGCCCGGCCAGCCACGGCTGCGCCGCGACCGAAAGCCGGCCGGTGAACAGCAGCCCACCGGTGTCGGGCAGCTCGACGGCCGCCCCGACCAGCGGGTGCCCGGCCGCCCACAGCCCGGCGGCGGAGACGTCGCCCGCCTGGGCGAGCAGGCCCTGCGGCCAGATGTGCTGGTGCTGGAACGCGTAGGTGGGCAGCGGGACGGTGCGCGCGGGGCCGAACACCGCGGGCCAGTCCGCGGTGACGCCGGCGACGTGCAGCCGCCCGAGCGCCTCGGTCGCCGCGGTGGCTTCGGGCCGGTCGCGGCGCAGGAGCGCGACCGTGGCCTGACCGGCGTCGAGCGACTCGGCGGCCATGGCCGCCAGGGTGCCGTCCGGACCGATCTCGGCGAAGACGGTCACGCCCAGCTCGGCCAGGCGGCGCACGGCGGGGCCGAACCGCACCGGGCGGCGGACCTGCTCGACCCAGTGGTCGGCGGACGCGAGGACTTCGGCGGTGACCAGGTCGCCGGTGACCGTCGAGACGATCGGCACCGTCGGCGCGGCGGCCGTCAGCCCGGCGACGACCTTGCGGAAGTCGTCGAGCATCCCGTCCATGCGCGGCGAGTGGAAGGCGTGGCTGACGCGCAGGCGGCGGATCTTGCGACCGTCCGCGGCGAACCGCGCGGCGATCTCCTCGACGCGCCCGGCCTCGCCGGAGAGGACGACCGACGACGGCCCGTTGACCGCGGCGAGGGCGACCTCGTCCTCGCGGCCGTCGAGCAGCGGCCGGACCTCGTCCTCGGTGGCCTGGACGGCGATCATCGCGCCGCCCTCGGGCAGCTGCTGCATGAGCCGGCCGCGCGCGGCGACCAGCGTGCAGGCGTCGTCGAGGCTGAAGACCCCGGCCACGTGCGCGGCGGCGATCTCGCCGACCGAGTGCCCGGTCAGGTACTGCGGCTCGACACCCCAGGAGCGGACCAGCCGGTAGAGCGCGACTTCCAGCGCGAACAGCGCCGGCTGCGCGTAGCGCGTCTCGTCGAGCGCGGCGGCGGCTTCGGTGCCTTCTTCGGCGAAGAGCAGTTCCCGCAGCGGGCGGTCGAGTTCGCGGTCGAGCCGCGTGACGACCTCGTCGAGCGCGTCGGCGAACGCCGGGAAGGCGTCGGCCAGCTCGCGGCCCATGCCGGCCCGCTGGCTGCCCTGGCCGGCGAACAGGAACGCCGGCACGGCTTCCCCGGACGTCCCGGTGACGAGACCGGCCGAGGAGCCACCACGGGCCAGAACCTCAAGCCGCGCTTGGAGTTCTTCACGGGTGCTGCCGACGATGACGGCCCGCTCGGCGAAGTGCGTCCGGGTCGTGGCGAGCGCGAGGCCCAGGTCGGCGGCGGACGCGGGGTGGGCCTGAGTGTGCGCGAGCAGCCGTTCCGCCTGGTCGCGCAGGGCGTCCGGGGTGCGGCCCGAAAGCATCCACGGCACGACCGCAGGTTCGGGCCGGACGGTTACGGGCGCCGCCGCGACGGCGGGCGGCTGCTCGATGACGGTGTGGGCGTTGGTGCCGCTGATGCCGAACGACGAGACGGCGGCGCGGCGCGGGCGGCCGCGGTCGGGCCAGGCGCGGGACTCGGTGAGCAGCGCGATCGTGCCGTCCGACCAGTCGACGTGCGAGGACGGCTCGGTGACGTGCAGGGTGCGCGGCAGCGTGCCGTGGCGCATGGCCTGGACCATCTTGATGATCCCGGCGACGCCGGAGGCGGCCTGGGTGTGGCCGAGGTTCGACTTGATCGACCCGAGCAGCAGCGGGTCGGCGTCGCCGCGTTCCCGGCCGTAGGTGGCCATCAGCGCCTGGGCCTCGATCGGGTCGCCGAGGGTGGTGCCGGTGCCGTGGGCTTCGACGACGTCGATGTCCGAAGTGGACAGTCCGGACGCGGCGAGGGCCTGGCGGATCACGCGTTGCTGCGACGGGCCGTTCGGCGCCGTCAAGCCGTTGGACGCGCCGTCGGAGTTGACGGCCGAACCCTTCACCACGGCCAGGATGTCGTGGCCGTTGCGGCGGGCGTCGGACATCCGCTCCAGCACCAGGATGCCGGCGCCTTCAGACCAGCCCACGCCGTCGGCGGTGTCCGAGAAGGACTTGCAGCGGCCGTCGGCGGAGAGGCCGCGCTGGCGGCTGAAGCCGATGAACGTGCTCGGCGTGGACATCACGGTGACGCCGCCGGCGAGCGCGAGGGAGCATTCCCCGTTCTGCAAGGCGCGGGCCGCGAGGTGCAGTGCGACCAGCGACGACGAGCACGCCGTGTCGACGGTCAGCGTCGGGCCCTCCAGGCCGAGCGCGTAGGCGACGCGGCCGGAGGCGACGCTCGGCGCACTGCCGTTGCCCTGGTAGCCCTCCGTGTCCGGGCTGCCCTGCAGCAACATGCCGTAGTCGGAGTACATGACGCCGACGAACACACCGGTCCGGGAGCCGCGCAGCGACGCGGGATCGACGCCGGTCCGCTCGACGGCCTCCCACGACACTTCCAGTAGCAGCCGCTGCTGCGAGTCCGTGGCCAGGGCTTCACGCGGGCTCATGCCGAAGAACGCCGGGTCGAACTCCCCCGCCTCGTGCAGGAAACCGCCGCTGCGGGTGTAGGACGTGCCGGGGTGGTCGGGGTCCGGGTCGTAGATGCCTTCGACGTCCCAGCCGCGGTTGGCCGGGAAGTCCGAGACGGCGTCGACGCCGCCGTCGACCAGGCCCCACAGGTCCTCGGGCGAGGTGACCCCGCCCGGGTAGCGGCAGCCCATGCCGACGATGACGATCGGGTCGTCGTCGACGGCCTTCGCCGGGACGACCACCTGGGCGGGCACGTCGGCCTCGCCGGCGATCTCGCCGATCAGGAACGCGGCCAGCGCGGCGGGGCTCGGGTAGTCGAAGGTGAGCGTCGCGGGCAGGCGCAGGCCGGTCGCGGCGTCGAGCCGGTTGCGGAGTTCGACGGCGGTCAGCGAGTCGAAGCCGAGTTCGCGGAACGGGCGGTCGGCGGACACGCCGGCCGAAGTGCTGTGCCCGAGCACCGCGGCGACCTGCCCGCGGACCAGGTCGAGCACCGCGCGGGACCGTTCGGCCGGGTTCATCCCGGCGAGGGGGTCGTCCAGCCGCGGCAGGTTGGCCGCGGTGTGGCGGACCGGCGTCCGGACCAGGCCGCGCAGCAGGTGCGTGACCTCGGGCTGGACGCTGAGCGCGGCGAAGTCGAGCCGGACCGGCAACACGGTGTCGAGACCGGTGGCGCAGGCCGCGTCGAACAGGGCCAGGCCCTGCTCGGGTTCGAGGGCGGGCATGCCGGACGCGGCCATCCGCCGCAGGTCGGTGTCGGTGAGCGTGGCGGTCATGCCGCCGGCGCGGGACCACGCGCCCCAGCCGAGCGACAGCGCCGGGAGGCCGGCCGCGCGCCGTCGGCGCACGAGCGCGTCGACGGCGGCGTTGGCCGCGGTGTAGTTCGCCTGCCCGGCCGCGCCGAAGGTGCCCGCGACCGAGGAGAACACGACGAACGCGGCGAGGTCGCCGGTCAGGTCGTCGAGGTGCCAGGCGGCGTCGAACTTCGGCGCGAACACCGTGTCGAGCCGCTCGGGGGTGAGGGAGCCGAGGATGCCGTCGTCGAGGGCACCGGCGGCGTGCACGACCGCGGTCAGCGGGTGTGTCTCGGGAATGTCGGCCAGGACCCGCGCCAGGTCGGCGCGGTCGGCGACGTCGGCCGCGGCGGCCGTGACCTCGGCGCCCGACTCGGCCAGCTCGGCGATCAGGTCCGCCGCGCCCGGGGCGTCCGGGCCGCGACGGCTGACGAGCAGCAGCCGCCGGGTGCCGTGGGTGGTCACGAGGTGCCGGGCCAGGGTCGCACCCAGTCCCCCGGTGCCGCCGGTGATCAGGACGGTGCCGTCGCCGTCCCACGCGATCGGCGTGACGTCGTCACGGCGCGGAGCCCGGGCGACACGGGCGGCGGTGATCTCCCCGGCACGCACGCGCACCTGGGGCTCGCCGGTGGCGAGGACGGCGGCAAGGGAGTCCGTGTTGTCGGTGTTGTCTACGTCAGCCAGCACGAACCGGCCCGGGTTCTCCCGCTGCGCCGAGCGCACGAGGCCCCAGACGGCGGCGGCCGCGAGGTCGGTGTCGGCCTCGGTGGTGACGAACACCAGCCGCGAGCCGGTCAGTTCGGGGGCCGCCGACCAGGCCTGCAGCAGGGCAAGCGCGTCGGCTGTCGCGGCGCGGACGCCTTCGGGGTCGCCGGTGTGGGCCGGGACCGGGTAGACGACGACCTCGGGTGCGGCCGCGACGACCGCGGCGAAGTCCGGCAGGTCGGCGCCGAGAACGGCCCAGTCCGGGCCCGCTTCGACGTCCGGGCGGGGCACCGGGATCCAGTCGAGGTGGTAGAGCGAGTCGGTGTCGTGGCCGACCTTCGCGACGGCCGCGGGGCGCAGCACCAGCGAGTTGACGGTGGCGACCGGGTCGCCGGCCGCGTCACGCAGCTCGATGGCGACGGAATCCTCGCCGCGCCGGGTGATCTTGGCACGAACGACCGCAGCGCCGCTCGCATGAAGAGTGACGCCGCTCCAGGCGAAGGGCAGGCGGCCACCGTCCACATCGGTCAGTCCGGCGTGTTCGGAGGCGTGCAGGACGGCGTCGAGCAGCGCCGGGTGGACGCCGAACGCCGCCGCGTCGCGCTCGGCTTCCTCGGGCAGGACGACGTCGGCGAAGACCGCGTCCTGGCCGCGCCAGACGGCTTTGAGGCCGCGGAACAGCGGGCCGTAGGCGAACCCCCCGGAGGCGAGCCGCTCGTAGAAGCCGTCCAGGGAAACGGGTTCCGCGTCGGCCGGCGGCCACGTGCGGTCGCCGTCGGTGGGCTGGGTCGTGGCGGTGCCGAGGCGGCCGCTCGCGTGGCGCGTCCACGACTGTTCGCCGCCGCCGGCGGGGCTGGAGTAGACGGCGAGGTCGCGGTCGCCCGCGGACCCGGCCGGGCCGACGACGACCTGCAGGCGCACGGCGCCCTCGGACGGCAGGACCAGCGGGACTTCGAGGGTGAGCTCGTCGACGCGGGCGCAGCCGACCTGGTCGGCGGCGCGGATGGCGAGGTCGAGGTACGCGGTGCCGGGCAGCAGGGCCGCGCCGAGCACGAAGTGGTCCGCCAGCCACGGGTGCGTCCGCAGCGAAAGCTGGGCGGTGAACAGGAAGCCGCCCGAGCCGGGCAGTTCGACGCCGGCGCCGAGCAGCGGGTGCCGCGCGGCGGTCAGGCCGACCGAGCCGAGGTCACCGGGGACCGCGCCGGTGGTGCGGGGCCAGTAACGCTCACGCTGGAACGGATACGTGGGCAGGTCCGGGCCGGGACCGGCGGCCGGGCCGAAGAAGGACGTCCAGTTCACGGCCACGCCCGCGACGTGCAGGCGGCCCAGCGCCCGGACGAACGCGGTCTCTTCGTCTTGGTCGCGGCGCAGCAGCGGGACGCACGCGACGTCGGCGTCCAGGGACGCGGCGGTGGCGGCGGACAGCGAGCCGTCGGGGCCGAGTTCGACGACGGCACCGGCGCCGTACTCGCCGAGCGCGGCGACGGCGTCGGCGAACCGGACGGGCCGGCGCACGTGGTCGACCCAGTACTCCGGCGAGCGCAGTTCGGCCGGGTCGGCGAGGCGGCCGGTCACGGTGGACACGATCGGCAGCCGCGGCTCGCCGAACTCCAGGCCGGCCAGGACGGCGGCGAAGTCCTCGAGCATCGGGTCCATCAGCGGCGAGTGGAACGCGTGGCTGACCGTGAGCTGCCGGACGCGGAACCCGGCGGCGGTCAGGGCGGTGCTGCTCTGCTCGACGGCGTCGGCGGTACCGGCGATGACGACGGCGTCGGGGCCGTTGACGGCAGCGATCGACGTGCCGTCGGTGAGCAGCCCGCGGACGTCGGCCTCCGGCGCGCGCACCGAGGCCATCGCCCCGCCGGCCGGGAGCGCGGCCATCAGGCGGCCGCGAGCGGCGACGAGGGTGCAGGCGTCGGCGAGGGACAGGACGTCGGCGACGTGGGCCGCGGCGATCTCGCCGACGGAGTGCCCGACGAGCCAGGAAGGCTTGACGCCGAAGGACTCCAGCAGCCGGAACAACGCGACGCTCAGGGCGAACGTGGCGGGCTGGGTCCAGTCGGTCCGGTCGAGCAGGGTGGCCTCGGGCGAGCCCGGCTCGGCGAACACGACGTCGCGCAGCGGGCGGTCCAGGTGCGGGTCGAGGTGGGCGCAGACGGCGTCGAGCGCGTCGGCGAACACCGGGAACCGCCGGTACAGCTCGTGGCCCATGCCGGGACGCTGGGCGCCCTGACCGGCGAAGACGAACGCGCTCTTGGCCCGCGAGCGAGCGGGTGCCGTGGCCGGGGTCTCCCCCGCGGCGAGGGCGGCCAGTTCGGCCAGCGGGTCGTCGCCGACGATGGCCGCGCGGTGCTCGAACGCCGTGCGTGTGGTGGCCAAGGCCCGGGCGAGCCCAGCGGGAGCCGCCTCCCGGGACAGGAGGTCGTGCAGCTGCCCGGCCTGGGCGGCGAGGGCCTGCGGGGTACGCGCCGCCAGCAACAGCGGCACGGTCGCGGGCTCCGCCGCGACGGGAGCTTCCGGCGCGGGCGGGGCTTGTTCGAGGATCGCGTGGGCGTTGGTGCCGCTCAGGCCGAACGACGAGACGCCGGCGCGGCGCGGACGGCCGGTCTCCGGCCAGGTCTGGTGCTCGGTCAGCACCTTCACGGCCCCGGCGGTCCAGTCGACGCGGCTCGAGACCTCGTCGACGTGCAGCGTCCGCGGGAGTTCGCCGTGGCGCAGGGCCAGGATCATCTTGATGACCCCCGCGACGCCCGCGGCGGCCTGGGTGTGGCCGAGGTTGGACTTGACCGCGCCGAGCCACAGGGGCTCGCCGTCGCGGTCGCGGCCGTAGGTGGCCAGCAGGGCCTGCGCCTCGATCGGGTCGCCCAGCACCGTGCCGGTGCCGTGGGCCTCGACCGCGTCGACGTCCGATGTGGACAGTCCGGCGTCGGCCAGGGCCTGGCGGATGACGCGCTGCTGGGCCGGGCCGTTGGGGGCCGTCAGGCCGTTGGACGCGCCGTCGGAGTTGACGGCCGTGCCGCGCAGCACCGCCAGCACCGGGTGCCCCTGCGAGCGGGCCGTCGAGAGGCGTTCGACGACGAGCATGCCGGCGCCCTCGGACCAGCCGGTGCCGTCGGCGGCGTCGGCGAAGGGCTTGCAGCGCCCGTCCGCGGCGAGGCCGCCCTGGCGGGCGAACTCGGCGAAGGAGTTCGGGGTGGACATCACGGTGACGCCGCCGACGAGTGCGGCGCCGCACTCGCCGCGGCGCAGGGCCTGCGCGGCCCAGTGCAGCGCGACCAGCGACGACGAGCACGCGGTGTCGACGGTGACCGACGGCCCTTCCAGCCCGAGCGTGTAGGACAGCCGCCCGGACATCACGCTCGCGGTGTTGCCGGTGGCGAGGTGGCCCTGGACGTCTTCGCCGGAGGTGGCGAGCAGGTTCACGTAGTCCTGGCCGTTGGTGCCGACGAACACGCCGGTGTCACCGCCGCGCAGGGTGGCCGGATCGATGCCGGCGCGCTCCAGCGCTTCCCACGAGACTTCCAGCAGCAGCCGCTGCTGCGGGTCCATCGCGACGGCTTCCCGCGGCGAGATGCCGAAGAAGTCCGCGTCGAAACCGGCTACGCCGTCGAGGAAACCGCCGGTCAGCGCGTACTCGTAGCCGGAGGCCAGCATGCCCAGGTCCCAGCCGCGGTCGGCCGGGAACGCCGTGATGCCGTCCTCGCCGCCGGTGAGCAGGCGCCAGTAGTCCTCGGGCCCGTCCACGCCGCCGGGGAACCGGCAGCCCATGCCGACGATGACGATCGGGTCGTCGTCCGCCGCCGCGCCGCCGGTCACCAGGCGGACCGGCGTTTCGAGGGTGCCGGCCAGCTCGCCGAGCAGGTACTCGGTCAGGACTTCCGGGGTCGGGTGGTCGAAGACCAGCGACGGCGGGAGGTCGAGCCCGGTCGCCAGGGTCAGCGTGTTGCGGAGTTCGACGGCGGTGAGCGAGTCGAAACCGAGGTCGCGGAACGCGCGGTCGGCCGCGACGCCGCCGGTCCCGGCGTGCCCGAGGACCAGGGCGACCTGCTCCAGCAGCAGACCGAGCAGGAAGTCGAACCGGTCGTGCTCGGGCACGGCCGCCAAGCGGGCGCGAAGGCCTTCGTCACCGCGCGGCGACGAGCCGCGCAACGCCGCCAGGACGTCCTTCGCCGCCGGGATGCCGCTGAGCAGCGGGCTCGGCCGCAGCCCGGAAAGCACGGGTGCGTACCGGGTCCAGTCGATGTCGGCGACGGCGATCGTGGTGTCGTCGTGCCCGAGCGCGCGCTCCAGCGCGGCACCCGCGCGGTCCGGGTCCATCGGCGCGAGGCCGCCGCGACGGGCCCGTTCCGCGACGCCGGCTTCGAGCATGCCGTCACCGGCCCACGGGCCCCACGCGACCGAGGTCGCGGTCAGGCCGAGGCCGCGGCGGTGCTCGGCGAGCGCGTCGAGGGTCGTGTTCGCGGCCGCGTAGACCGCCTGGCCGGCCGACCCCAAGGTGCCGGCGACCGAGGAGAACAGCACGAAGTTCGCGAGGTCGGCGGTGCGGGTCAGCTCGTGCAGGTGAATCGCCGACGTGACCTTGGCGCGGTGCACGGCGGCGAACCGCTCCGGGGTGAGCGAGTCGAGGACGGCGTCGTCGAGCACACCGGCGGTGTGCACGACCTCGGTCAGCGGCCGGTCTTCGGGGATGGTGGCCAGCACGGCGGCGAGGGCGGCGCGGTCGGCGACGTCGCACGCGGCGATCGTCACCTCTGCGCCCAGCTCGACCAGCTCGTCGCGGAGTTCCGGCGCGCCGGGCGCGCCGGTGCCGCGGCGGCTGAGCAGCAGCAGGTGGGTGCGGCCGGCGCGGGCCAGCAGCCGGGCCGTCACGGCGCCGAGGGCGCCGGTGCCACCGGTGATCAGGGTGGTGCCACCGGTGACGTCGGCGCGGGACCGGCGGGTGGTGACCGGAGCGGCGACGAGGCGGCGGCCGAACACCCCGGCCGGGCGGATCGCGAGCTGGTCCTCGCCGTCGGCACCGGCCAGCGCGGCGGCGAGACGTCGAGGCACCTCGGCGTCGAGGTCGCCCGGGAGGTCGATCAGGCCGCCCCAGCGCTGGGGCAGTTCGAGCGCCGCGGCACGGCCCAGGCCCCAGACGGCGGCCTGAGCGGCGTGGGCGACCGGCTCGCCGGGCGAGACGGCGACGGCTTCGCGGGTCACGCACCACAGCGGCGCGCCGATCCCGGCGTCGCCCAGGGCCTGCAGCAGCGTGGTCGTCGCGGTCAGCCCGGCCGGGACGCCGGGGAAGCCGGATTCGTCCAGCGCCAGCAGGGAAAGCACCCCGGTGGCGTCGTCCGGCAGGAGCGCGGCGACCTCGGTGCGATCCAGCGCCGGGTCGAGGGCCAGGGGTTCCGTGCCGAAGTAGCCGGCGACGGTCGTGACCCACGGGTCGTCGGCCAGTGTGGCCGGGACGACCACGAGCCACGAGCCGAGGGTGCCGGAGCGGCCGGCGTTGACCGGGGTCCAGGTCGCGCGGTAGCGCCATCTGTCCACAAGGGACTCGTCGGCGCGCGACCGGCGGTAGGACGACAGCGCGGGCAGGATCGCGCCGAGCGAGGCGTCGTCGACGTCGAGGCGGGCGGCCAGGCCGGTGACGTCGTGGCGGTCCACGGCGTCCCAGAACTCGGCGTCCCCGCCGCCGGCCGGCTGGGCCGGGGCGGTCGGCGGCCAGAACCACTCGTGCTGGAAGGCGTAGGTCGGCAGGGCGACGCGGCGGGCGCCGGTGCCGGCGTAGAAGGCGGGCCAGTCGACGCGGACGCCTTCGACGAACAGCTGCCCGAGGGCGCCGACGAGCGTCTCGACGTCGTCGCGGTTGCGTCGCGCCACGGCGACCGCGGACACGTCGGGGAGGATCTCGGTGACCATCGCGGACAGCACGGCGTCCGGCCCGACCTCGACGAACAGGCCGGTCCCGGCCTCGCGCAGCCGGGTCGTGACGGCGCCGAAGCGGACGGGTTCGCGGACGTGGGCGACCCAGCGTTCCGGGTCGGTGACGTCGCCGTCGGCGATCAGCGGCACCGCCGGGGCGCTGAAGGTCAGTCCCGCCACGACCTCGCGGAACGCGGGCAGCATCGGGTCCATCAGCGCCGAGTGGAACGCGTGCGAGACCGTCAGCCGCTTGGTCTCCTCGAAGTGGCTCGCGGCGGCGAGCACGGCCGCCTCGGTGCCGGAGAGCACCACCGAGCGCGGCCCGTTGACGGCGGCGAGCGCGACGTCGTCGCCCAGGTACGGCGCGACCTCGTCTTCGGTGGCGCGGACGGCGACCATCGCGCCGCCCGGTTCGAGCTGCTGCATCAGCGATGCGCGCGCCGTGACCAGCGTGCAGGCGTCGTCCAGAGAGAGCACCCCGGCGACGTGCGCGGCGGCGATCTCGCCGACGGAGTGGCCGGCGACGAAGTCGGGCCGGACGCCCCAGGCGGCGAGCAGCTTGGCCAGCGCGACCTCGACCGCGAACAACGCGGGCTGGGCGAACTCGGTGCGGGACAACGCCTCGGCGTCGTCGGACCACAGGACGTCCCGCACGCGGGCGTCGAGGCGGTCGAGCAGCTCGTCGAGGGCGGCGGCGAAGACCGGGTACCGCTCGTACAGCCCGCGGGTCATCCCGGGCCGCTGGGCACCCTGGCCGGTGAAGACGAACGCCGTCTTCGGGATCGACTTGGCCTCACCCAGGCTGACCAGGGCAGACGGGCGCCCGGCGGCCAGTGCGGCCAGGCCGTCGGCGGCCGACGCGGTGTCGGTCGCGCGGACGACGGCGCGGTGGTCGAACGCCGACCGCGTGGTGGCGAGCGAGAACCCGAGGTCGGCCAGCGGCGTCCCGCTGACGACGTCGAGCAGGCGGGCGGCCTGGTCGCGCAGGGCGTCCGGGGTGCGGCCGGTGACGACCAGCGGGACGCAGGCCGGTTCGGCCGCTTCGACGACGGCGGCGGCCGCTGCGGCGGGCGGCTCTTCGATGATGGTGTGGGCGTTGGTGCCGCTGATGCCGAACGACGAGATGCCCGCGCGGCGGGGGCGGCCGGGCGAGGGCCACGGCTGGGCGTCGGTGAGCAGCTCGACGTTCCCGGCGGCCCATTCGACGTGCGTCGAGGGCTCGGTGACGTGCAGGGTGCGCGGCAGTGTCTCGTGCCGCATCGCCTGGACCATCTTGATGATCCCGGCGACACCCGCGGCGGCCTGCGCGTGGCCGATGTTGGACTTGATCGAGCCCAGCCGCAGCGGGGTCTCGCGGTCCTGGCCGTAGGTGGCGAGCACGGCCTGGGCCTCGATCGGGTCGCCCAGGGTGGTGCCGGTGCCGTGCGCCTCGACGACGTCGACGTCCGCAGTGGACAGTCCGGACGCGGCGAGCGCCTGGCGGATCACGCGTTGCTGCGAGGGGCCGTTGGGGGCGGTCAGGCCGTTGGACGCGCCGTCGGAGTTGACCGCCGAGCCGCGGACGACGGCGAGGATGTCGTGGCCGTTGCGACGGGCGTCCGACATCCGCTCCAGGACGAGGATGCCGGCGCCTTCGGACCAGCCGACGCCGTCGGCGGTGTCCGAAAAGGACTTGCAGCGGCCGTCTTCGGCGATGCCGCGCTGACGGCTGGAGGCGATGAACGAGCCGGGCGTCGACATCACGGTGACACCACCGGCCAGCGCCAGGGAGCACTCCCCCTGCCGCAGCGCCTGCGCGGCCCAGTGCAGCGCGACCAGCGACGACGAGCACGCGGTGTCGACCGTGACGGTCGGGCCTTCGAGGCCCATCGTGTAGGCGATCCGGCCGGACGCGACGCTCGGCGCGCTGCCGTTGCCCTGGTACGCCTCGGCTTCCGGGCTGCCCTGCAGCAGCATCCCGTAGTCGGAGTACATCACGCCGACGAAGACGCCGGTCCGGGAGCCGCGCAGCGACACCGGGTCGACCCCGGCACGCTCGACGGCTTCCCAGGAAACCTCGAGCAGCAGGCGCTGCTGCGAGTCCGTGGCGATGGCTTCGCGCGGGCTCATCCCGAAGAACGCCGGGTCGAACTGCCCCGCGTCGTGCAGGAAACCGCCACTGCGCGTGTAGGACGTCCCGGGGTGGTCGGGGTCGGGGTTGTAGAGGCCTTCGACGTCCCAGCCGCGGTTGACCGGGAAGCCGGACACCGCGTCGACACCGCCGTCGACCAGGCCCCAGAGGTCTTCCGGCGAGCCGACGCCGCCCGGGTACCGGCAGCCCATGCCGACGATGACGATCGGGTCGTCGGACACGGGCCGCAACGTCGTCGGCGCGTCGGTCGTCTCTGCGGCGGCGCCGGTCAGTTCCCGGTCGAGGTGCGTGGCCAGGGCTTCGGGCGTCGGGTAGTCGAAGACGAGCGTCGCGGGCAAGCGCAGGCCGGTCGCGGCGTCGAGGCGGTTGCGCAGCTCGACGGCCGTCAGCGAGTCGAAGCCGAGGTCCTTGAACGCGCTGCGGACGTCGACGGTGTCGGTCGCCGCGTAGCCGAGCACGAGGCCCGCTTCGGCGCGGACGAGGTCTTCGAGGACGCGGGCCCGGTCGGCCGGGTCCAGCGCGCCGAGGCGTTCGGCCAGCGCGGACGCCGGAACCGCGCCGGCCGCCGGCCGGCCGCCACCGGGGACGAGCCCGCGCAGCAGCGGCGGGATGCCCGGGCGGCCGCGCAGGGCGGCGAGGTCCACGCGCATCGGCAGCACGGCGGGTTCGTTCTCGGCCAGCGCCGCGTCGAACAACGCGAGGCCCTGGGCGGGGTCGAGGGACGGCAGGCCGGCCGCGGCCAGGCGGCGGTGGTCGGCGTCGGACAGGTGCGCGGCCATGCCCGCGTCACCGGCCCAGGCGCCCCAGGCCAGGGACAGGCCCGGCAGCCCGAGCGCGCGGCGGCGCTGGGCGAGCGCGTCGAGGAAGGCGTTGGCGGCGGCGTAGTTGCCCTGGCCGGGGCTGCCGAGCACGCCGGCGGCCGAGGAGAACAGGACGAACGCGCCGAGGTCGTGGTCGCGGGTCAGCTCGTGCAGCGCCCAGGCCGCGTCGACCTTGGCGCGGAAGACGGTGGCGACGCGCTCGGGCGTCAGGGTTTCGATGACGCCGTCGTCGAGGACGCCGGCGGTGTGCACGACGGCGCCGAGCGGGTGCTCCGCCGGGATCGAGCCGAGCAGCGCGGTCAGCGCGTCACGGTCGGCGGCGTCGCAAGCCACCACGGACGCCTGGGCGCCGAGCGCGGCCAGGTCGGCGACGAGGTCGGCCGCGCCGGGCGCGTCGAGGCCGCGACGGCCGGCGAGCAGCAGGTTTCGGACGCCGTGTTCGGTGACCAGGTGCTTCGCGACCAGACCGCCCAGGCCCCCGGTGCCGCCGGTGACGAGGACCGTGGCGCCGTCGGGGATCCGCGTCGTGGCGGGCTCGTCGCCGACCGGCAGGCGGGCCAGCCGCGGCAGCACGATGCCGCCGTCGCGGATCGCGGCCTGGGACTCGCCGGAGCCGAGCAGCCGCGGCAGGACCGCGGCCAGGTCGTCGGGGTCGGTGACGTCGACCAGCACGAACCGCTCGGGGTGTTCGGCCTGGGCCGCGCGGACCAGGCCCCAGACCGCGGCGGCGGCGGGGTCGACGTCGTCGTCCGGGAGGACCGCCTCGGCGCCGCTGGTGACGAACACCAGCCGCGAGCGGGCGAAGTCTTCGTCGGCCAGCCAGCTCTGCAGCAGTTCGAGGGCCCAGGAGGTGGCGGCGTGGGCCGCGGCCGCGGCGCCCTCGCCGGTCGGCGGGAGCGGGGCCAGCACGACGGCGGGCGGGGTGTCGGCGGCGATCCGGATCGTGCGCAGGTCGTCGAACACGGCCGGGGCGGAGAAGCCGAAGTCCGCGCCGTGGCCCAGGAGGACCCAGTCCGCGTCGTCGGCGGGCTTCGTCATCGAGACGGCCGGGACCGGCGTCCACACCGTGCGGAAGAGGGAATCGTGGCGGGTGGCGCGGACTTCGCCGGCGCTGACCGCGCGGAAGGTGAGCGACTCCGCCGCCAGCACGGGGTTGCCCGCGGTGTCGGTGACCTCGACGGACACCGCGTTGTCGCCGGCCGGGGCGAGCCGGGCCCGCAGTGTCGAGGCGTGCGAGGGGTGCACGCCGACGCCGCGCCAGGAGAACGGGAGGCCGTCGCGGTCTTCGTAGTGGGCCGACGCGTGCAGGACCGCGTCCAGCAGCGCCGGGTGCAGGCCGAACGAGGACGCCTCGGCCTCGTGCTCCGGCGGCAGCGCGACCTCGGCGTAGATCTCCTCGCCGACGCGCCAGGCGGCACGCAGGCCGCGGAACGCCGGGCCGTAGTCCAGGCCCTGGTCGACGAGCCCGTCGTAGAAACCGTCGAGGACGATCGGCTCGGCCCCGGCCGGCGGCCACTGCGGGCCGACGGTCGCGACCACGGCGCCGCCGACACCGAGACGGCCGCTCGCGTGCCGCACCCAGGTCTGGGCGTCGCCGTCGTCCTGCTGCGAGAAGACGCTGAGCGAGCGGCTGCCGTCGACGTCGGGCGGGCCGACGACGACCTGCAGCCGCACCCCGGTCGTCGCGGGCAGGACCAGCGGGGCCGCGAGGGTCAGCTCTTCGACGCGGGCGCAGCCGACCTGGGCACCGGCGCGGCCGGCCAGCTCCAGGAACGCCGTGCCGGGCAGGAGCTTCGCGCCGAGCACGACGTGCTGGCCCAGCCACGGCTGCCGGTTGACCGACAGCTGGCCGGCGAACAGGAACCCGCCCGATTCGGGTAGTTCCACGGCGGCGCCGAGCAGCGGGTGCCCGGCCGCGTCGAAGCCGAGCCGGCTGAGGTCGCCGCCGGTGCCGGCTTCGAGCCAGTAGGTGCGGCGCTGGAAGGCGTACGTCGGCAGCTCGATCGTCCGGGCGCCGGTGCCCTCGTGCCACGCCGTCCAGTCGAACTTGCCGCCGCGGACGTGCCAGCGGGCCAGGGCGGAGAGCAGCGTGGTGGTCTCGTCGCGGCCACGGCGTGACGCCGGGATGCAGTCGGTGTCGAGCGTGGGGTCGAGCAGCTCGGCCGTCATCGCGGACAGCGTCGCGTCCGGGCCGACCTCGAGGAAGGTGCGGGCGCCGCGGGAGACCAGGTCCGCGACCGTGTCGGCGAACCGGACGGCGTCGCGCACGTGCGAGACCCAGTAGTCCACAGTGGACACGTCGCCGGTCGCGACGACCGGGATCGTCGGGGCGGCGAACTTCAGCCCGAGCAGCACCCCGCGGAACTGGTCGAGGATCGGGTCCATCAGCGGTGAGTGGAAGGCGTGGGACACCTTGAGCCGCTTGGTCTTCTCGAACTGCCCGGCCACGGCCAGCACGGCGTCCTCGGTGCCGGAGAGCACCACGGCCTGCGGGCCGTTGACGGCCGCGATCGCGACGCCGTCGGTCAGCAACGGCAGCACGTCGGCTTCGGCGGCCTGCACGGCGACCATCACGCCGCCGTCCGGCAGGGCCTGCATGAGCCGGCCGCGGGCGGAGACCAGGGTGCACGCGTCGGCCAGGGACAGCACCCCGGCGACGTGGGCCGCGGCGATCTCGCCGACCGAGTGGCCGGCGACGAAGGCGGGACGCACGCCGAGGGATTCGAGCAGGCGGTAGAGCGCGACTTCGAAGGCGAAGAGGGCGGGCTGGGCGACGCCGGTACCGTCCGAAGCGGACTCGTCGTCGCCGGTCAGCGCGTCCCGGACGGCCGGGTCGAGCAGCGCGAGGATCTCGTCGAGGGCCGCGGCGAACACCGGGAACGCGGCCGCGAGGGTGCGGCCCATCCCGGCCCGCTGCGAGCCCTGGCCGGTGAACAGGAACGCCGCGTCGCCGGTGTGCAGCGCCGAACCGGCGTGCACGCCGGGGGCGACGTTTCCGGCGGCGAGCGCGCGCAGGCCGTCGAGGAGCTCGTCGCGGGTGGTGCCGGTGACGACGGCCCGCTGCGGGAACGCGACGCGGGTGTCCGCCAGCGAGCCGGCGACGTCGAGGGCGGTGATGTCGGCGTGGTCGTCGAGGTGCGTGAGCAGGCGCGCGGCTTGATCGCGGACGGCGTCCGCGGTGCGCCCGGAGATCGGCCACAAATACCCGGCGGGCGCGCGCTGCGGCTCGGCGGCTTCGACGGGGGTGTCGCCGGGTTGTTCGAGGATGATGTGCGCGTTCGTGCCGCTGATGCCGAACGACGACACGGCCGCGCGGCGCGGTTTCCCGGTCTCCGGCCACGGCCGCTGCTCGGTGAGCAGCGAGACGGCGCCGGCGGTCCAGTCCACATGGGACGTCGGGGCGTCGACGTGCAGGGTCTTGGGCAGGACGCCGTGGCGCATCGCCATGATCATCTTGATGATGCCGCCGACGCCGGCCGCGGACTGCGTGTGACCGACGTTCGACTTCAAGGAACCCAGCCACAGCGGCCGGTCGGTCGGCCGGTCGCCGCCGTAGGTGGCCAGCAGGGCCTGGGCCTCGATCGGGTCGCCGAGCACCGTGCCGGTGCCGTGGGCCTCGACGGTGTCGATGTCGGCGGGCGCGAGCCCGGCGTTGTCGAGGGCCTGGCGGATCACGCGCTGCTGCGACGGGCCGTTGGGGGCGGTGATGCCGTTGGACGCGCCGTCGGAGTTCACCGCGGACCCGCGGAGCACGGCGAGCACCTGGTGTCCGTTGCGCCGCGCGTCGGACAGCCGCTCCAGCAGCAGCATGCCGGCGCCTTCGGAGAACCCGGCGCCGTCGGCCGCGTCGGCGAACGACTTGCAGCGGCCGTCGGAGGCGAGGCCGCCCTGCCGGTCGAACTCCCCGTACAGGCCGGGCGTCGCCATCACCGTGACGCCGCCGGCCAGGGCCAGCGAGCACTCGCGGGCCCGCAGCGAACGGGCGGCCCAGTGCAGCGCGACCAGCGACGACGAGCAGGCGGTGTCGACCGTGACGGCCGGGCCCTCCAGGCCGTAGAAGTAGGCGATCCGGCCGGAGATGACCGAGCACTCGGTGCCGGTGACCAGGTAGCCCTCGACGCCGTCGGGCAGCGCGGCGAGGCCGCGGCCGTAGTCCTGGGACGCCGCGCCGACGAACACGCCGCCGGTGCTGCCTTCGAGGCTGCCGGGGTCGATCCCGGCCCGCTCGAACGCTTCCCAGGCCAGCTCCAGCACGATCCGCTGCTGCGGGTCCATCGCCAGCGCTTCCCGCGGCGAGATGCCGAAGAACGCCGGGTCGAAGTCACCGGCCTGGTGCAGGAACCCGCCCTGGTGGGCGCTCTCGGGCCAGCCGCGGCCGTCCGGGAAGCCGGACACCGCGTCGACCCCGTCGGCGACCAGCCGCCACAGCTCGTCCGGGGATTCGACCCCACCCGGGTAGCGGCAGCTCATCGCGACGATCGCGACGGGCTCGCTCGACGTCGAGAGGAGATTCTGGTTCTGTCGCCGCAGCTGCTGGTTCTCCTGCACCGCGACGCGCAACGCCTCGACAACTCGATCGGACCCGGCCGGCATAGTCTTCTCCACGGTGAGCGCATCGGTGTTGACGGTTACCTGGGTAGCGCCACCGCGTCGGCGTTCTCCTCTGGACCGGCGGCGGGCGAACGTCCTTCTTGGCGAGTGAGTCAACCGCACGGCAGACCCGGAAACGTCTAGTTGTTGCCCGTCACCGGGGCCGCCATCCGGCCTAGACCCGCTGCTCTCAGTCCTGTCCGCCCAGCACGAAGCGGACGAGATCGTCCGCATCCATGTCGCCGATATCGCCGTCGTCGCCGGTCTCCGCCGCGGATTCCTCGTCGTAGGTCCGCTCCGACCGGTCGACCGCCTCCACGAGCAGGTCCATCAGGCCCAGCGAGCGGAGCTGGTCGAACGAGACCGCCGCCAGGAACTTCCGGACGCGGGTCTCCTCCTCGGACAGCGGAACGTCGTCGACGTCGCCGAACAGCTCGCGGTGGAGGTGCCCGGCGATGGCGTTCGCGGTCGGGTAGTCGAACACGAGCGTCGAGGCCAGCCGCACGCCCGTCCGCTCCGCCAGCACGTTCCGGACCTCGACGGCGGCGAGCGAGTCGACACCCATCTCCCGGAACGCCTGCGCCGGCTCGATGTCCGACCCGTCGCCGTAGCCGAGCAGCTCGGCGGCGATCGAGCGCACCAGCGTCAGCAGCGCCTCGCGCCGCTCCGCCGGTTCCAGGTGGGCCAGTTCCTCGTGCAGGGTCGCCTCGGCCACGACGGCGTCGCGTTCGACGATCGTGTCCGCGCCCAGCGCCTGCCGGACCTCCGGCAGCTCGCTCAGCAGCGCGCTCTGGCGGGGCAGGGTGAACGTCTGGGCGAAGCGGCTCCAGTCGAAGTCCGCGGCCAGCACGGACCCCTGGAAGCCCAGGGCGCGGCCGAACGCCGTCATCGCCTCGGCCGGGGCCAGCGGGACCAGGCCGTGGCGCTGCATGTGGTCGAGCATGTCGCCCTGCATCGCCATCCCGGTCTCGCCCCAGAGGCCCCAGCCGAGCGAGGTGCCGCGCAGCCCGCGGCGCACCCGGTCTTCGGCCAGCGCGTTCAGGTAGGCGTTGGCCGCGGCGTAGGCGCTCTGCTTGCCGCTGCCGAGCATGCCGGCGACCGACGAGTACAGCACGAAGAAGTCGAGCTCCCGGTCCCCGACGAGCTCGTCGAGCAGCCGGGCCCCGGCCACCTTGGACTTGAGGACCGCTTCGACGTCGTCCAGGGTCAGGGCGACGACGTCGGCGCCGCCCTGCGGGACGCCGGCGGAGTGGACGACACCGCGCAGCGGGTGCTCGGCGGGGATCGCGTCGAGCATCGCGGCGAGCTGGTCGCGTTCGGCGACGTCGCAGGCGACGACGGCCGCCTCGGCGCCCCGCGCGGCCAGGTCTTCGACCAGCTCGGCGGCGCCCGGTGCGTCCGGGCCGCGGCGGCTGGTCAGCACCAGCCGCTTGACGCCGGCGTCGGCGAGCCAGCGCGCGGTCTCCGCGCCGAGCGCGCCGGTTCCGCCGGTGACCAGGACCGTGCCGGGCCCGGCCAGCGCCGGGGTGATCACCGGGGTCTCGGCCGCGGTGGTGCGGCGCAGCCGCCGGCCGAGGATCCGGCCGGTCCGCAGGCACACCTGGTCTTCGCCGTCGATCCCGGCGAGCACGAGCGGCAGGTTCTTGAGGTCGGCCTCGCTCGGTTCGGCCGTGAGGTCGACCATGCCGCCCCAGGCCGCGGACAGCTCCAGCGCGACGGTGCGGCCGAAGCCCCAGACCGCGGCCTGCTCGACGGTGTCCGGCGCCGCCGGATGGTCCTCGACGCCCAGCGCCTCACGGGTCAGGCACCACAGCCGGACCCCGGCGCCGAACCGGTCGACCTCCTGGACCAGCGCCTGGACCAGGACGGCGGTGAGCGTCATCCCGGCCGGGGCCGTCGGTGCGCCCGGCAGCGGTTCGGAGCGCAGGGCCAGCAGCGAGACGACGCCGTCGAACGAGCCGGGCAGCGCCTCGATCCGGGCCGCCAGGGCGACCGGGTCGGGTTCGGCGACCGGGAGCACCGTGACGTCACCGGGCAGCGCGCCGAGCACCCGGCCGACCCACGGCTGGTCCTCGGTGCCCTCGGCCACGACGGCGAGCCACCGGCCCGGCACCGCGGCTTCGACCGGCACCTTCAACGGCGTCCAGTCGATCCGGTACCACCAGCGGTCGATCGCGGCGTCGCTGCGCAGCTTCTCCCGCCACGACGTCAGCGCGGGCAGGACGGAGTCCAGCGCCGTGCGGTCGACGTCCAGCACCGAAGCCAGGGTGTCGACGTCGGCGGCGGCGACCGTGCTCCACAGCCGCGCGTCCGCCGCGCTCTCCCCCGCTTCGGGCGCGGCCTTCGCTTGGGCCTCGGGCCAGTAGTTCTTGCGCTGGAAGGCGTACGTCGGCAGCGGGACGCCGGTGGTGACGCCGGCGCGGTCGAAGTAGGCACGCCAGTCGATCGTGACGCCCTGGGCGTGCGCCCCGGCGACCGCGGTCACCATCCGGCGCCAGTCACCCTCGCCGGTGCGCAGGGTCTCCTGGAACACCAGCGGCTCGCCGGTGGGGTCCATGGTCTGCTCCAGCGCCATCTTCAGCACCGGGCTCGGGCTGGGCTCGATGAACGCCGCGGTCCCGTCGGCCACCATCGCCGCGGACGCGTCGCCGAACAGCACGGTCTGGCGGATGTTGCGGTACCAGTACCGGGCGTCCAGCTCGGCGGTGTCCAGCAGCCCGCCGGTCACCGACGAGTAGAACCGCACCGTGCTGCTGCGCGGGGTGATCGGCGCCAGCTGCTCCAGCAGGTCGTCCTCGAGGAGCTCGACCTGCGGCGAGTGCGCGGCGAAGTTCACCCCGGCCAGGCGCCAGCGCATCATGCCGGCGGCCGAGAGGCGCTTCTCCAACGCGGTCAACGCGCCTTCGTCGCCGGAGACGGTGACCAGCTTCGGCCCGTTGACCGCGGCGATCGAGACCTCGTCACCGAGGTCCGCCACCAGGGCACGGACGTCGTCGGCCGGCGCCACGATCGACAGCATCGCGCCGGTGCGGGCGAGCTTCTGCCTGATCAAGCGACTGCGCAGGGCAACTACCCGGGCGCCGTCGGACAGGCTCAGGGCGCCCGCGACGCAGGCCGCGGCGATCTCGCCCTGCGAGTGCCCGACCACGGCGGCGGGCTCGACGCCGAACTCGCGCCACAGCGCGGCCAGCGACACCATCACCGCCCACAGCGCGGGCTGGACGATGTCGACCTCCTGCAAGGCCTCGTCGTCCTCCAGGACCTCGAGCAGCGACCAGTCGACGAACTCGGACAGCGCCGCGGCGCACTCGGCCATCGTCCCGGCGAAGACCGGGGACGCGGCCAGCAGGTCGCGGGCCATCCCGGCCCACTGCGAGCCCTGGCCCGGGAAGACGAACGCCGGGGCGCGGGTGCCGAAGGTGCGGCCGGTCACGACGTCCGGCGCGGCCTCCCCGGCGGCGACGGCGGTGAGCGCGGCCGTCAGCCCCGCCCGGTCCTCGCCGACCAGGACGGCCCGGTGCGCGAACGCCGACCGCCCGGCGAGCGCGCGGCCGATCGCGGCCGCGTCCGCCTGCTCGGGCAGGTGCGCCAGCACCCGCTCCGCCTGGCTGCGCAGGGCCGCCGACGTCCGGCCCGAGAGCACCCACGGCACGATCGCCGGCGGCGTCTCCGGGGCGGGCGCGGGGGCCGGCGCGGGGGCGGCTTCCAGCACGGTGTGGGCGTTGGTGCCGCTGATGCCGAAGGACGACACCGCCGCGCGGCGCACGCGGCCGGCGTCCGGCCACGGCCGCGCCTGCGACAGGACCTCGACACCGCTGTCCTGCCAGTCCACGTGGGACGACGGGGTGGCCGCGTGCAGCGAGCGCGGCAGGACGCCGTGGCGCATGGCGAGGACCATCTTGATGATCCCGGCCACGCCCGCGGCGGCCTGCGTGTGCCCGATGTTGGACTTCACCGAGCCGATCGGCAGCGGGTTCTCCCGGTCGCGGCCGTAGGTGGCGATGAGCGCCTGCGCCTCGATCGGGTCGCCGAGCTTGGTGCCGGTGCCGTGCGCCTCGATCGCGTCGATGTCCGAAGTGGACAGTCCGGCCGCGGCCAGCGCCTGGCGGATCACCCGCTGCTGCGAGGGCCCGTTGGGCGCGGTGAGGCCGTTGGACGCGCCGTCGGAGTTGATCGCCGAGCCGCGGACGACCGCGAGGATCTCGTGGCCGTTGCGCCGCGCGTCGGACATCCGCTCCAGCAGCAGCATCCCGACGCCCTCGGCGAAGCCCAGGCCGTCGGCGTCGTCGGAGAACGCCTTGCAGCGGCCGTCGGTGGCGAGGCCGCGCTGGCGGCTGAACCCGACGAACGTGCCGGGCGTGGCCATCACGGTCGCGCCGCCGGCCAGCGCCAGCCCGCACTCGCCGTTGCGCAGCGCCTGCGCGGCCAGGTGCAGGGTGACCAGCGACGACGAGCACGCCGTGTCGACGGTCAGGGTCGGGCCTTCGAAGCCGAAGGTGTAGGCGACCCGGCCGGAGGCGACGCTCGGCGAGCTGCCGTTGCTCTCGTAGCCGTCGGTGTCGGCCATGTGGTTCAGCGTCAGGCCGTAGTCGTTGTACATCACGCCGACGAACACGCCGGTGCGGCTGCCGCGCAGGGTGGCCGGGTCGATCCCGGCGCCCTCGACGGCCTCCCAGCCGGTCTCCAGCAGCAGCCGCTGCTGGGCGTCGGTGGCCAGCGCCTCGCGCGGGTTCATCCCGAAGAACTCCGGGTCGAACTCCCCCGCGTTGTGCAGGAAGCCGCCTTCGCGGGTGTAGGTCGTGCCGGGGTTGTCGGGGTCCGGGTGGTAGAGCGAGGCGATGTCCCAGCCGCGGTTGGCCGGGAAGGCCGTGATCGCGTCCCGCTCCTCGGTCAGCAGCTGCCAGAGGTCTTCGGGCGAGGACACGCCGCCCGGGAACCGGCAGCTCATGCCCACGATGACGATCGGGTCGCCCGCCACGGCGGCGGGCACGGCGGTTTCGTCGGTCACCGCGCCGGAGCCGAGCAGCGCTTCCAGGAGGTGCCCGCCGAGCGCGGCGATGGTCGGGTAGTCGAACACGGCGGTGGCGCTGAGCCGGACGCCGGTCGCGCCGTCGAGCCGGTTGCGCAGCTCCAAGGCGGTCAGGGAGTCGAAACCGAGCTGCTGGAACGTCTGGTCGGCGTCGAGCCCGCCGGTGTCGGCGTGCCCGAGGACCTGGGCGACCTGCGCGGTGATCAGCTCGCGCAGGGCCCGGACGCGCCCGGCCTCGTCGAGCGCGCCGAGCCGGCGGACGAGACCGACCGCGGCTTCCCCACCCGCCGCGGCGGCGGACCGGCGCAGCGGGACGCGGATCAGGCCGCGCAGGATCGGCGGGACCTCGCCCATGGCCCGCAGCACGGGCAGGTCGAGGTGGACCGGCGCGAGGTCGGGCACGCCGGCGGCCAGGGCCGCGTCGAACAGCCGCGTGCCCAGCTCCGCCGGGATGGCCGGGGTGCCGGCGCGGGCCATCCGCGCGAGGTCGGCGTCGGTCAGCGCGCTCGTCATGCCGCTGCCCGCGGCCCACGGGCCCCAGGCGAGCGAGGTGGCGGGCAGGCCTTCGGCGTGGCGGCGGCGGGCGAGGGCGTCGAGGAACGCGTTGGCCGCGGCGTAGTTCGCCTGGCCCGCGGTGCCGACGGTGCCGGCGACCGACGAGAACACCACGAACGACGTCAGGCCGAGGTCCTTGGTCAGCTCGTGCAGGTTCCACGCGCCCTGGGCCTTGGGCCGCAGCACGCGGTCGAAGCGCTCGGCGGTCAGGGAGTCGAGAACGCCGTCGTCGACGACGCCCGCACTGTGCACGACGGCGGTCAGCGGGTGCTCGGCCGGGATCCCGGCCAGCAGCGCGGCCAGGGCGTCCCGGTCGGCGACGTCGCACGCGGCGACGCTCGCTTCGGTGCCGTGCGCGGCGAGTTCGGCGATCAGCGCGGTGACCTCGTCGACGTCGCCGCCGCTGCGGCTGACCAGCAGCAGGCGGCGCATGCCGTGTTCGGAAGCCAGGTGCCGGGCGAACAGCGCGCCCAGTCCCCCGGTGCCGCCGGTGATCAGGACGGTGCCGTCGGGGTCGCCGAAAGCCTCGGCTTCGGCCACGGCGACGCGGGCGAGCCGGCCACCGTGCACCTGGCCGTCGCGCAGGACGACCTGCGGTTCGTCCGTGGTGAGGGCAGCGGCCAGGCCGGTTGTGTCGTCGGCGAGGTCGACCAGCGTGACGCGGCCCGGGTGCTCGGCCTGCGCGGAACGGACGAGCCCCCAGACGGCCGCCGCGGCGGGGTCGCCGTCGGTGGCCCCGCGGGTGAGGACGACAAGCCGCGTCTCCCGCAGCCGATCTTCGGCCAGCCACTCCTGGAGGAGAGCGAGAGTGCGGGCGGTCAGGGCCCGGGCCGACTCGGCCGCGTCGTCGTGCGGCTGGTCCAGAAGCGGGAGGACCACCAGGTCCGGTGCGGCCGCGGCGGCCGCTTCGACGTCGGCGAAGGCGGTCTCGATCCCGGCCGTGGTCAGGAGTTCGGTCGTGTCGCCCAGGACACCGGCCGTGGTGAAGCCGGACGGCGTCGCGGTCAGCGGGGTCCACGTGAGCCGGTACAGGTGTTCCTGGCCCACCGGGCCGGGACGGGACGCGGTCAGCGGGCGCAGCCGCAGCGAAGCGGCCTCCGCGACCGGCTGCCCGGCCGGGTCGGCGACGGCGATCGCGACACCCGCGCCGGACCGGGAGATCCGGACCCGGACGGTGGCCGCGCCGGTCGCGTGCAGCTGGACGCCTTCCCAGGCGAACGGCAGTTCGGCGGCGCCGCTTTCGGTGCCCAGCAAGCCGATCGCGTGCAGGCAGGCGTCGAACAGGGCCGGATGCAGGCCGAACGCGCCCGCCTCCCCCGCCTCGTCGCTCGGGAGCGCGACGTCGGCGAAGACGTCGTCACCGAGCTGCCACGCGGCGGTCAGGCCACGGAAAGCTCCGGTGTAGGACAGTCCGGCGTCGGTGAGGCGCTCGTAGTGGCCGTCGAGGTCCACCTCGGTGGCACCGGCAGGCGGCCACTCCGCGGCGTCGAAGGTGGCCGCCGGACGTGCCGGGCCGAACACGCCGGTGGCGTGCTGGATCCAGGCCAGGTCGTCGGCGTCTTCGGGTCGCGAGTAGACGGTGAGCGCGCGACGTCCGTCGCCGGCCGGCTCGGCCACGCGCAGCTGCACCTGGACACCGCCGCGGCCGGGCAGGACCAGGGGCGCGGTGAGCGTGAGTTCTTCCAGGCACGGCGTCCCGGCTTCGTCGCCGGCGCGCAGGGCGAGTTCGGCGAAGACGGTGCCGGGCAGCATCACGCTGCCGCCGACGACGTGCCCGGCCAGCCACGGGTGCCCGGACACGGACAGCCGGCTGGTCAGCAGGATCTCGCCCGACCCGGCCGGACGCACCACGGCGCCGACCATCGGGTGGCCGCCGACGCCGAGGCCCGCGGCGGTGGCGTCGCCGCGAGGCGTCGCGCCACCCTTCGGCCAGAAGCGTTCCCGCTGGAACGCGTACGTCGGCAGCGCGGTCCGCCGGCCGCCGGCCAGCACCGCGGCCCAGTCGACGCGGACGCCGGTGACGTGCAGGCCGCCCAGCCCGGCGAGCGCGGCCCGCGGCTCGGGGACGTCCTTGCGCAGCAACGGAACCGTGACGACGTCGGACGGGAGGGTCCCGGCGGTCATCGCCGACAGGACGCCGTCCGGGCCGAACTCGGCGAAGACGCGGACGCCGCGCCCGTGCAGCGCCGTGACGCCGTCGGCGAAGCGGACGGTCCGGCGGACGTTGTCGACCCAGTGGCCCGGACCGACGTCTTCCAGCAGCTCGCCGGTCACCGTGGACACGAGCGGGATCCGCGGCGTGGCGTAGGTCAGGGACTCGGCCACCGCGCGGAACTCGTCGAGCATCGGGTCCATCAGCGGCGAGTGGAACGCGTGACTCACCTTGAGCTGAGTCGTCTTCTCGAACTGCGCCGCGACGGCCAGCACGGCGTCCTCGACGCCCGCGAGCACGACGGCCGCAGGACCGTTGACCGCCGCGATGGCGACGTCGTCGCCCAGCAACGGGCGCACTTCGTCTTCGGTGGCCCGCACGGACACCATCGCGCCGCCGGCGGGCAGCGCGCCCATCAGCGAAGCGCGGGCCGCGACCAGCGTGCAGGCGTCGGCCAGGGACAGCGCACCCGCGACGTGCGCGGCCGCGATCTCCCCCACCGAGTGCCCGAGCACGTAGTCCGGGCGCACGCCCCACGACTCGGCGAGCCGGAACAGCGCGACTTCGAGCGCGAACAACGCGGGCTGCGCGGCGGCGGTGCCGGCCAGCGCGCGGGAGTCCTCGCCCCAGACGATCCCGGACCAGTCGCCGGGCAGCAGCTCGACGACCGCGTCCCAGGCCTGGGCGAACGCGGGGTACCGGGCGTAGAGCCGGCGGCCCATGCCGAGACGCTGGGCGCCCTGGCCGGCGAACAATGCGGCGAGCTTCGCCGTCTCGTCGGCGTGGCCGGTGACGACGGCCGGGTGCGGCTCCCCCGCGGCCAGCGCTTCGAGCGCGGCGGCGAGTTCGCCGCGGTGCTCGGACAGCACGACCGCGCGCTGGTCGAAGGCGGTCCGGCCGGTGGCGAGGCTGTAGCCCGCGTCGACGCGGTTCAGGTCAGTGGCTTCGGTCGCGTGCGCCGCCAGCCGGGCGGCCTGCGCCCGCAGGGCGGGTTCGGTGAACGCGGACAGCGGCCACGGCACGACACCGGCGTCCGGCGGCGCGTCCGGCAGCTTCGCGTCCGGGGCCTGCTCGATGATCGTGTGGGCGTTGGTGCCGCTGATGCCGAACGACGACACCGCCGCGCGGCGCGCCCGGCCGGTCTCCGGCCAGGGCCGGTTCCCGGTGACGACCTCGACGTCGCCGGCGGCCCAGTCGACGTGCGTCGACACTTCGCCGGCGTGCAGGCTCGGCGGGACGACGCCGTGCCGCAGCGCCTCGACCATCTTGATGATCCCGGCGACACCGGCGGCGGCCTGGGTGTGGCCGATGTTGGACTTGACCGAGCCCAGCAGCAGCGGGGTTTCCCGGTCGCGGCCGTAGGTCGCGAGCAGTGCCTGGGCCTCGATCGGGTCGCCGAGGGTGGTGCCGGTGCCGTGGCCTTCGACGACGTCGACGTCCGAAGTGGACAGTCCGGACGCGGCCAGCGCCTGGCGGATCACGCGTTGCTGCGACGGGCCGTTCGGCGCCGTGAGGCCGTTCGACGCGCCGTCGGAGTTGACGGCGGAGCCCTTGACCACGGCGAGCACCGGGTGGCCGTTGCGGCGCGCGTCGGACAGCCGTTCCAGCAGGAGCATCCCGGCGCCCTCGGACCAGCCGACGCCGTCCGCGTCGTCGGAGAAGGACTTGCAGCGGCCGTCGGCGGAGAGGCCACGCTGGCGGGAGAACCCGACGAACGTGCCCGGGGTGGACATCACGGTGACGCCGCCGGCGAGGGCGAGCGTGCACTCGCCGGAACGCAGCGCCTGCGCCGCCCAGTGCAGCGCGACCAGCGACGACGAACACGCCGTGTCCACGGTGACGGCGGGACCTTCGAGGCCCAGCACGTACGAGACGCGGCCGGAGGCGACGCTGCCCGCGCTGCCGTTGCCCTGGTAGGCCTCGAGGTCACCGCCGGAGACGAGGCTGTTGTAGTCGTTGTACATCACGCCGGCGAACACGCCGGTCCGGCTGCCGCGCAGGACACGCGGGTCGATGCCGGCCCGCTCGATCGCCTCCCACGAGACTTCCAGCAGCAGCCGCTGCTGGGTGTCGGTGGCGACGGCTTCGCGCGGGCTCATCCCGAAGAACGCGGCGTCGAACTCGGCCGCGTCGTGCAGGAAGCCGCCGTGACGCGTGTAGGACGTGCCCGGGTGATCCGGGTCGGGGTCGTAGAGGGAGTCGACGTCCCAGCCGCGGTCGGACGGGAACTCCGTGATGGCGTCGGTACTTCCGGCGACGAGGTCCCAGAGCTGCTCGGGCGTGGTGACGCCGCCCGGGTAGCGGCAGCTCATCGCGACGATCGCGATCGGCTCGTCGAGCAACGGCGCAGTCACCCGTGCCGCGTCCTGGTGGTCGTCGTCCGCGCCGGCCAGCTGGCCGGTCAGGTGCCGGGCCAGCGCGGTCATCGTCGGGTAGTCGAACACGGTCGTGGCCGGCAGCGCGACGCCGGACGCGGCGGTCAGCTTGTTGCGCAGGTCGACGGCGGTCAGGGAGTCGAAACCGAGCTCCTGGAACGTCTTCGCGGCCGGGATCGCGGCGGCGTCGGCGTGCCCGAGCACCAGCGCGACCTGGCCACGCACGAGGTCGAGCACGGCTTCGGCCCGCTCGTCCTCGCTCAGCCCGGCCAGGCGGCGCACCAGGCCCGCGGCGGCCGGACCGCCGCCGGCGAGACGGCGCCCGGACACCCGCACCAGGCCGCGCAGCAGCGGCGGGATCTCCGGCTGGGTCCGGATCACCGGCAGGTCGAGGCGCACCGGCAGCAGCACGGCGCGGTCGGTGGTCAACGCACGGTCGAACAGCCGGATGCTCTGCTCCGGCTGCAGCACCGGCATGCCGAGCCGGGCCATCCGCTCGATGTCGGCGTCGGAGAGCGCCCGGGTCATCCCGGTCGCGGCGGCCCACGGGCCCCAGCCCAGCGACTGCGCCGGGCGTCCTTCGCCGGCGCGGCGCAGGGCGAGCGCGTCGAGGAAGGCGTTGGCGGCGGCGTAGTTGGCCTGCCCGGCGCCACCGAAGGTGCCGGCGACCGACGAGAAGGAGACGAACGCGGCGAGGTCGAGGTCGCGGGTCAGCTCGTGCAGGTTCCAGGCCGCGTCCACCTTGGGCCGCAGCACGGTCGCGAGCCGCTCGGGGGTCAGCGACCCGAGGACGCCGTCGTCGAGCACACCGGCGGTCTGCACGACGGCGGTCAGCGGGTGCTCGGCCGGGACGTTGTCGAGCAGGGCCCGCAGCGCGTCGCGGTCGGCGATGTCGCAGGACCGGACGTCGACGTCGGCGCCGGCCTCGGTGAGGTCGGCGACCAGTTCGGAGGCGCCGTCGGCGGCCAGGCCACGGCGGCTGACGAGCAGCAGGTGCCGGGCGCCGCGTTCGGTGACCAGGTGGCGGGCCAGCAGCCCGCCGAGCCCGCCGGTGCCGCCGGTGATGAGCACAGTCCCGTCGGGGTCCCAGGAGGCGGCACTTTCACGTGAAAGTGCCGCTTCGGCGCGGGTGAGGCGGGCCGCGCGCAGGTCGCCGTCGACCAGCGTGACCTGCGGTTCGCCCGTGCCGAGCGCGGACGGCAGTGCGGCCAGGGACTCGGCGGTGCCGTCGAGGTCGACGAGCACGATGCGGCCCGGGTGCTCGACCTGGGCGGTGCGGGCGAGGCCCCAGACGGCGGCCGCGGGCAGGTCCGCCCCGGTCGTCGCGCCGCGGGTGACGAGCACCAGCCGCGCCGCGGCGAACCGCTCGTCGGCCAGCCAGTCCTGCAGCAGGGCCAGGACGTGCGTGGTGAGTTCGTGCGTTTCCCGTACGACGTCGGCGTTCTCGGCCCCGGCGACCGGGAGGACGACGAACGGCGGGACGTCACCCTCGAAGGTCAGCGGGCTCGAGAGCCGCGTCGCGTCCGGGAAGACGCCGGCGACGCCGAGCGGGTCACTGCCCGCGACGGCCACCGCGCCGGACTCGGGGGCGCCGGGCGTGAACGGGATCCAGTCGAGCTGGAACAGGGAGTCGCGGTCGGCGGTGTCGTCGATCGCGCCCGAGGGCAGCGGCCGGAGCACCAGGGAGCGCACGGACGCGACGGGGTGGTCGTCGGCGTCGGTGACGTACAAGGACACCGCGTCGTCCCCGGCGGGTGAGATCCGCACGAGCACCGCGGTCGCGCCCGCGGCGTGCACCGAGACGCCTTCCCACGAGAACGGCAGCGAACCGGGGCGGACGGCGGTGCTGAACGACGTCGCGTGCAGGCAGGCGTCGAGCAGCGCGGGGTGCAGCCCGAACGACGCCGCGTCGGCGTGTTCGTCCTCGGGCAGCTCGACCTCGGCGAAGACGTCCTCGCCGTGCCGCCACACCGCGGTCAGGCCGCGGAAGGCCGGGCCGTACTCGAAGCCCTGGTCGGCGAACCGGTCGTACAGGTCGGCCAGGTCTGCTTCGGCCGCGCCGTCGGGCCGGCGGACCGGCTCCGGCGCGGGTTCGGCGGTGGCCAGCAGCGTGCCGCTCGCGTGCCGCGTCCACGGCTGGTCGATGGCGTCTTCGCGGCGCGAGTAGACGGTGATCGGCCGGTCGCCGGCCTCGTCGGGCGGGCCGACGGCGACCTGGACGTGCGTGCCGGCCTCGTCGGCCAGCACCAGCGGCGCTTGCAGGGTCAGCTCGCCGACACCCGGGCAGCCGAGCTGATCGCCCGCGCAGACGGCGAGCTCGAGCAGCGCGGTACCGGGCAGCAGGACCGAACCGGCGATGCGGTGCCCGGCCAGCCACGGGTGCGTGGCCAGCGAAACCCTTGCGGTGAACAGGAATCCGCCCGACTCGGGCAGTTCGATGCCGCCGCCGAGCAGCGGGTGGGCGACGGCGCCAAGGCCGATCGCGCCGACGTCGCCGGGCAGCGTGGCCATCCGCGGCCAGAAGCGTTCGTGCTGGAAGGCGTAGGTGGGCAGGGCGAGCTGGTGGCCCCCGACGAAGTAGGCGTCCCAGTCGACGTCGACGCCGTGCGCGTGGACCGCGGCGAGCGCGTCGACGAGCGTCTCGACGTCCTCACGGTCGCGGCGCAGTGCCGGGACGGCGACGGCTTCGGCGGGGAGAGTGTCGGCGGCCATGGCGCTGAGCACGCCGGCCGGGCCGACCTCGAGGAACGCCGTGACGCCGTCGGCGAGCAGGGCCGCGACGCCGTCGGCGAACCGGACGGCCTCGCGGACGTGGCGCACCCAGTAATCCGCCGTGCCCAGCTCGTCGCCGGCGATCGCGCCGGTCAGGTTCGACACCACCGGCAGCTCGGCCGGGGCGTACTCGACGGTCTCCGCGATCGCGCGGAAGTCGTCGAGCATCGGGTCCATCAGCGGCGAGTGGAACGCGTGGCTCACCTTCAGGCGGCTGGTCCGGTGACCAGCCGAGGCGAAGGTCGCGGCGATCTCCGTGACGGCGGCTTCGTCGCCCGACAGGACGACCGACTCCGGCCCGTTGACCGCGGCGATCGACACTCCGGCGCGGCCGTCGATCGCTCCGGCGACAGCCGCTTCGGTCGCGTTGATCGCGACCATCGCGCCGCTTGTGGGCAGCGCGGCCATCAAGCGGCCGCGCGCCGCCACCAGGCGGGACGCGTCGGCGAGGGAGAAAACGCCGGCGACGTGCGCCGCGGCCAGCTCGCCGATCGAGTGGCCGAGCAGCAGGTCCGGCGTGACGCTCCACGAGCGCAGCAGGCGGTACAGGGCAACCTCGATCGCGAACAGCGCGGGCTGCGCGACGTCGGTCGATTCGAGGGACGCGTCGGCGTCGAACATGCGCTCCCGCAAGGAGAACCCGAGTTCCGGGTCGAGGTGCGCGCAGACGTCGTCGAGGGCCGCGGCGAACGCCGGGAACCGCTCGTACAGCTCACGTCCGGCGCCGGCGCGCTGGGCGCCCTGGCCGGTGAACAGGAACGCGGTCCGGGCGCCCGGGCTGGCCGGGGCGGGCACGTCCTCCCCCGCCGCGAGGGCGGTGAGCGCGGCGACCGGGTCGCCGGTGAGGACCGCGCGGTACTCGAACGCCGTCCGGGTGGTGGCCAGTGACCAGGCGACGTCGCGGGGGTCGGCGTCGCCGATCGCCGTCAGGAGCCGCTCGGCCTGGGCACGCAGGGCTTCCGGGGTCCGGGCGGCCAGCAGCCACGGCGCGGGCCGGTCGTCCTGGGTCACCGCGGGTGCCGGTTCGGCGGCCGGGGCCTGCTCCAGCACGACGTGGGCGTTGGTGCCGCTGATGCCGAACGACGACACCGCGGCCCGGCGCGGCCGGCCGGTTTCGGGCCACGGCCGGGTGTCGGTGACGAGCTGGATGTCACCGGCCGTCCAGTCCACGTGGGACGACGGCGCGTCGATGTGCAGGCTCTTCGGGACGATCCCGGCGCGCATGGCGAGCACGGACTTGATCACGCCCGCGACGCCGGCGGCGGCCTGGGTGTGGCCGAGGTTCGACTTGACCGAGCCGAGCAGCAGCGGCTGGAACTCGTCGCGTTCCTGGCCGTAGGTGGCCAGCAGCGCCTGCGCCTCGATCGGGTCACCGAGGGTGGTGCCGGTGCCGTGGCCTTCGACGACGTCCACTTCGGACGGTGTCAGCCCGGCGGCGCCGAGCGCCTGGCGGATGACGCGCTGCTGCGACGGCCCGTTCGGGGCGGTGAGGCCGTTGGACGCGCCGTCGGAGTTGACGGCCGAGCCGCGGACCACGGCGAGCACGGGGTGGCCGTTGCGGCGCGCGTCGGACAGCCGCTCCAGCACGAGGACGCCGACGCCTTCGGACCAGCCGACGCCGTCGGCACTGTCCGCGTAGGACTTGCAACGGCCGTCCGCGGCGAGGCCGCGCTGGCGGCTGAAGTCGATGAACGTGCCCGGCGTGGCCATCACGGTGACGCCGCCGGCCAGCGCCAGCTCGCACTCGCCGCGTTGCAGGGCGGTCGCCGCCATGTGCAGCGCGACCAGCGAAGACGAGCACGCGGTGTCGACGGTGACCGACGGGCCTTCCAGCCCGAAGACGTAGGAGATGCGGCCGGACAGCACGCTGCCCGCGTTGCCGGTGCCGAGGTACCCGAGCGAGTCGGCCGGGAACTCGACGTTCGCGCCGAGGTAGTCGTGGTACATGATCCCGGCGTAGACGCCGGTCCGGCTGCCGCGCAGGGTCCCCGGCCGGATGCCGGCGCGTTCCAGGGCCTCCCACGACGTCTCCAGCAGCTGACGCTGCTGCGGGTCCATCGCCAGGGCCTCACGCGGCGAGATGCCGAAGAAGCCGGGGTCGAAGCCCGCGACGTCGTCGAGGAACCCACCGTCGCGGGTGTAGCTGGTGCCCGCGTGGTCGGGGTCGGGGTGGTAGATGGCGTCGACGGGCCAGCCGCGGTCGCCGGGGAAGCGCGAGATGCCGTCGCCGTCGCCGACGACGAAGTCCCACAGCTCGTCCGGGGACGTGATGCCGCCCGGGTAGCGGCAGCCCATCGAGACGATGACGACCGGGTCGGACTCGACGGCGGCCGCCGTGCGCACCAGCGTCCGGTCGACGGCATCCAGGGAGCCGACGAGTTCGTCGTGCAGGTGGCGGGCCAGGGCGAGGACGGTCGGGTAGTCGAAGACGAGCGTCGCGGGCAGCCGCAGACCGGTCTCGGCCTGCACGGCGTTGCGCAGCTCGACCGCCGACAGCGAGTCGAAACCGAGGTCGGAGAACGACTGGGCGGGCTCGACCTGGCTGATCGAGCTGTACCCGAGCAGGCCGACGACGTGCGTGCGCACCAGGTCGACCAGCGCGCGCTGCCGGTCGGCCGGGGCCAGCGCGGCGAGCCGGGCGGTCAGACCCGAGTCGGCCTTCGGGCGGCGGCGGGCCGAGCCGCGCACCAGGCGTCGCAGCAGCGGCGGGACCTCCGGCGCGCCCGAAAGCGTGTCGAGGTCGAGGCGGACCGGGGCGAGCAGGGCGTCGTCGGCGCCGAGCGCGGCGTCGAACAGGCTCAGCGCCTGGTCGAGGGCGAGCGGCGGGGTGCCGGCGCGGGTCATCCGCTCGATGTCGGCGTCCGCGAGGGTGCCGGCCATGCCGAGGTTGCCACCTTCGGACTCCCACGGCGCCCACGCGCCCCAGGCCAGCGAGACGGCCGGAAGTCCTTGTGTGCGGCGGTGGTCGGCGAGGGCGTCGAGGAAGGCGTTGGCGGCGGCGTAGTTGCCCTGCCCGGCCGCGCCGAACACGCCGGCGACGGACGAGAAGAGCACGAACGCCGTGACGCCCGGCAGGTCGGCGGTCAGTTCGTGGAGGTGCCAGGCGGCGTCGACCTTGGGCCGCAGGACCGCGTCGACCTGCTCGCCGGTGAGTGACGGGAAGGTCGCGTCGGCCAGGACGCCCGCGGTGTGGACGACGGCCGTGATCTCGTGGCCGGCGAACACCGCGGCCAGGGCGTCGCGGTCGGCGACGTCGCACGCGATCGCCGTGGCGTCGGCGCCCAGTTCCGCGAGGTCGGCGCACAGGCGGTCGGCGCCCGGGGTGTCCGGGCCGCGGCGGCCGAGCAGCAGCAGCCGGCGGACGCCGTGTTCGGTGACGAGGTGCCGGGCGACCTGGCCGCCGAGCCCGCCGAGGCCACCGGTGACGAGCACCGTCGACGTCTCGTCGAACACCGGCGTCGCATCGGTGGTGACGGCGGCGCGTGCGAGCCGGGGCACGCACAGCTTTCCCTCACGGATGGCGATCTTGGGCTCGCCCAGCGCAACGGCCGCGCTCAGCAGCTCCGCGGACGCGGGATCGTCGTCCAGCTCGACCAGGGTGATCCGGTCCGGCTGCTCGGCCTGGGCGGAGCCCAGCAGACCCCACAGCGGTGCCGTGACGAGGTCGCCGTGGGTCACGACGACCAGGCGGGAGCGGGTGAACCGGTCGTCGGCCAGCCAGTCCTGGACGGTGCTCAGGGCCGTGTGAACGGCTTCCCTTACCGCACTGGGAGTTTCGCCGGCCGGGACGACCGGGGTGTAGCGGACGTGGGCCGGGATCTCCGGGCCGAAGTCGGCGCCGAGCGCGGGCCAGTCCGCCACGGCGGGGGCCGCGCCGGCCGGAACCGGGACCCACTCGACCGTGAAGAGCGATTCGTGGCGCGCCTTGCGTCCGGTGTTGGTGGAGACCGGGCGCAGGGCGAGGGAATCCACCGTGGCCACGGGCTCACCGGCGGCGTCGGAGACGTTCAGCGAGACCGAAACCGGGTTGGTCGCGTCGATCCGGACGCGCAGCGCGGACGCGCCGGCGGCGTGCAGGGTGACGCCGGACCACGCGAAGGGCAGCAGCCGGTCCGCGTCCTCGGCCCGGCCCGCCGCGCCGAGCGCGTGCAGGGCGGCGTCGAGCAGGGCGGGGTGCAGGCCGTAGGAGTCGGCGGCGGTCGCCTGACGCGGGCGCGAGACTTCGGCGAACACCTCGTCGCCGCGGCGCCACACGCGTTCCAGGCCCTGGAACGCGGGCCCGTAACCGAACCCGACGGACGCGAGGCCGTCGTAGAAGCCGGTGATGTCGACCTCGTCGGCGCCGGCGGGCGGCCAGGCCTCCGCGGCCGGGACCGTGACCGGCTCCCCCGGAGCCAGGACGCCGCTGGCGTGGCGCTCCCAGGCCGTGTCCTCGGGTTCGTCGTCGAGTCGCGAGTGGACGGTGATCGGGCGGCGGCCGGCGTGGTCGGCCGCGCCGACGATCAGCTGCAGCCGCACCCCGCCGCGCTCCGGCACGACCAGCGGCGCTTCGAGGGTGAGCTCGGCGACCTGCGGGCAGCCGACGCTGTCGCCGGCGCGCACGGCCAGCTCCAGGAACGCCGTGCCCGGCAACAGGATCGAGCCCATGATGACGTGGTCGGCCAGCCACGGCGTCGCCGCCGCGGTGAGCCGGCCGGTGAACAGGTAGCCCTCACCGTCGGCCAGGCCGATCGCGGTGCCGAGCAGCGGGTGCCCGGCCGCGGTGAGGCCCAGGCCGGCCGGGTCGGTGGCCGCCGCGCCCGGCGGCGTCGCCTCCGGCCAGTAACGCTCGTGCTGGAACGCGTAGGTCGGCAGGTCCACCCGGGTCGCGCCGGTCCCGGCGTAGAACCCGGCCCAGTCGACGGGCACCCCGGCGACGTGCAGCGTCGCGAGCGCCGTGGCGGCGGAGAGTTCCTCCGGCCGGCCCGAGCGCAGCAGCGGCACGCAGCGGACGTCGTCGCTCACGGTCTGCTGGGCCATCGCGCTGAGCACGCCGTCGGGCCCCAGCTCGACGAAGCGCGTGACGTCGCGTTCGGCCAGCCAGCGGACGCCGTCGGCGAAGCGGACGGCTTCGCGGACGTGCGAAACCCAGTACGCCGGGTCCTGCAGCTCACCCGGGGTCGCGACGCGGCCGGTGCGGTTCGAGACCACCGGCAGGCGGGCTTCGCCGTAGGTGATGCCGCGCGCCACGGCGGCGAACTCGCCGAGCATCGGCTCCATCCGCGGCGAGTGGAAGGCGTGACTGACGCGCAGGCGCTTGGTCCGGCGGCCGCGCGCGGTCAGCTCGGCGGCGAGCTCGTCGATCGCCGTCTCGTCGCCGGAGAGCACGACGGAGTCCGGGCCGTTGATCGCGGCCAGCGAGACCGCGGCCTCGCGACCGGCGATCAGTTCGAGGGCTTCGGCTTCCGGGATCTCGGCGGCGAGCATCGCGCCGCCGGCCGGCAGTTCCTGCATGAGCCGGCCGCGCGCCGAGACGAGCGCACAGGCGTCTTCGAGGGAGAACACGCCCGCGACGTGGGCCGCGGCGATCTCGCCGACGGAGTGGCCGAGCAGGTAGTCCGGGTGCAGGCCCCACGACTCGGTCAGCCGGAAGAGCGCGACTTCCAGCGCGAACAGGGCGGCCTGCGCGTACTGGGTGTCGTCGAGGTTGCCAGTGCCGCGGACGACGTCCGTCAGCGCGGGGTCGAGGTGGGCGCACGCGGCGTCCCAGGCCTCGGCGAACACCGGGAACGCCTGGTACAGCTCGGTTCCCATGCCGACACGCTGCGCGCCCTGGCCGGTGAACAGGAACGCGACGGCGCCCGCGGCGGCCACGCCGGAGGGGCCGTTGCCCGCGGCGAGGGCGGCCAGACCCTGGCGGAGGTCGTCGAGGCCGGCGCCGGTGACGACCGCGCGGTGCGGCAACGCGGCGCGGGTGGTGCCGAGTGAGTACGCGAGGTCCAGCGGCGCGACCTCTCCGTCCACAAAGGACAAAAGACGCGCGGCCTGCGCCCGCAGCCCGGCCGCGTTCTTGCCCGCCAGGGGCCAGTTCAGCACGCCCGGGGCGCGGACGTCCGGCGACGACTCCCGCTCGGGGATCGCCGGGGCCTGCTCCAGGATGATGTGGGCGTTCGTGCCGCTCAGACCGAACGACGAGACGCCGGCGCGGCGCGGGCGGCCGGTCGCCGGCCACTCGCGGGTGCCGGTGACCAGGGCCAGACCGCTGGAATCCCAGTCGAGGGCCGGAGTCGGCGCGTCGACGCCGAGGGTCTCGGGCAGCACGCCGTGCTGCAGGGCGAGGACCATCTTCAGCACACCGGCGACGCCGGCGGCGGCCTGGGTGTGCCCCAGGTTCGACTTCACCGAGCCGAGCCACAGCGGCTCACCGGTGCGGTCACGGCCGTAGGTGGCGGCCAGGGCGCGGGCCTCGATCGGGTCGCCGAGGGTGGTGCCGGTGCCGTGGGCCTCGACGGCGTCGACGTCGGCCGGGGTGAGCCCGGCGCCGGCGAGCGCGGCGCGGATCACGCGTTCCTGCGCGGGCCCGCTCGGGGCGGTCAGGCCGTTGGACGCGCCGTCCTGGTTGACCGCGCTCCCCCGCATGACCGCGAGGATGCGGTGGCCGTTGCGTTCGGCGTCGGACAGCCGTTCCAGGACGAGGACGCCCGCGCCCTCACCCCAGCCGGTGCCCTCGGCGCCGGCGGCGAACGAGCGGCAGCGGCCGTCGGGCGCGAGGCCGCGCTGGCGGCTGAAGGCGATGAACAACGTCGGGGTGGCCATGATCGTCGCGCCGCCGGCCAAGGCCAGCGAGCAGTCGCCGCGGCGTAGCGCGTGCGCGGCCAGGTGCATCGCGACCAGCGACGCCGAGCACGCGGTGTCGACGGTGATCGCGGGGCCCTCCAGGCCGAGCGCGTACGCGACCCGCCCGGACAGCACGCTGGAGGCGTTCGCCGTGGACAGGTAGTCCTCGGCGCCCTCGGCCGCACTGGCCGCGAGGTGGATGTAGTCCTGGAAGTTCGTGCCGGTGAACACGCCGGTCGACGAGCCGCGCAGCGCGGCCGGGTCGATCCCGGCGCGTTCGATCGCCTCCCAGGAGATCTCCAGCATCAGCCGCTGCTGCGGGTCCATGACCAGCGCTTCGCGCGGCGAGATGCCGAAGAACGCGGGGTCGAAGTCACCCGCGTCGTGCAGGAAACCGCCGTGCCGCACGTACGACGTGCCGCGGGTGTTGCCCTCGGCGTCGTGCAGCCGGTCGACGTCCCAGCCGCGGTCGTCCGGGAACTCCGTGATCGCGTCGCGGCCCCCGGACAGCAGCTCCCACAGCGCCTCGGGACTCGAGGCCCCGCCGGGGAAGCGGCAGCCCAGGCCGACGATCGCGATCGGCTCCTGGTCCGCCGTCTCGGCTTCGCGCAGCTTTTCGCGGGTCTCCTGCAGTTCCACGGTGACGCGCTTGAGGAAGTGCCGAAGCTTCTCTTCGTTGTCCATGAACCCTCGCCCATCGTGGCTGTTCACGAGATCCCGAACTCCTTGCCGAGCAGGTCGAACATTTCGTCGTCCGAAGCCGCGAGGACGACGTCGCCGGCGACGCGGTCGGACCGCATCCCGTCGAGCAGCCCGTGCAGCCGGCGGGTGAGGTCGTCCTTGCGGACGTCGCTGAGCTGGGCGCCCGCCAGCGCCCGTTCCAGCCGGTCCAGTTCTTCGGTCAGCGGATCGGTCGCCGGCCGGTCCGCCGGCACCAGCTCGGTCCGCAGGAACTGCGCGAGCGCGAGCGGCGTCGGGTGGTCGAAGACGATGCCCTGCGCCAGGTTCAGCCCGGTGCGGCGAGCCAGGAGGTTGCGGAACTCGACCGCGCTCAGCGAGTCGAAGCCGAGACCGCCGAACTTGGCCTCCGGCTCGATCGCATCCGGTGACGCGTGCCCGAGGATCATCGCGGCCGCCGTCCGCACCGCGCGGGACAGCGTGCTGACTCGCTCCGGTTCGGACATCGCGGCGAGTTCGTCGACGAGCGACGTCTCCGTGGATTCAGGTTCGCGCCGCGCGGCCTCGACGGCGGCGCGGGCGGCCGGGACCCCGTCGAGCAGGTGCGTCATCCGCATCAGCGCCATGCCGGGCGCGTAACGGCTCCAGTCGATGTCGGCGACGGTCAGCGAGACGTCGCCGCGGCGCAGGGCCTCGCCGAGGGCGAGGATCGCGCGTCTCGGCGCGAGGGCCGCGGCACCACTGCGGCGCATCCGTTCCTGGATCGCCGGGTCGGCGGCCATGCCGACCTCGCCCCAGGCGCCCCAGGCGACCGACGTCGCGGCCAGCCCGTCCCGGGCACGTTGTTCGGCGAGGGCGTCGAGCACGGCGTTGGCGGCGGCGTAACTACCCTGGCCGGGCCCGCCGACGGTGCCGGCGATCGAGGCGAACAGCACGAACATGCTCAGGTCGTGGTCCGCGGTCAGCTCGTGCAGGTTGAGCGCGGCGGCCGTCTTGGGCCGCAGCACGGTCTCGAACCGGCCCGGGTCGACGGCGTCGACCACGCAGTCGTCGAGCACACCGGCGGCGTGCACCACACCGCGCAGCGGGAACTCGGCGGGCAGCCCCTGGATGAGGCCGGCCAGCGCCGTCTTGTCGGAGACGTCGCAGGCGGCGACGGTCACGCGAGCACCGGCCGCCGTCAGGTCGTCGGCCAGGTCACGCGCACCCGGCGCGTCGAGGCCGCGACGGCTGGTGAGCACGATGTGCCCGGCGCCTTCGTCGGCGAGCCAGTGCGCGAGCTTGCCGCCCAGCGCGCCGGTACCACCGGTGACGATGACCGTGCCGTCCTTCGGGACGGCGGCCCGGTCCGGCACCGGCGCTCCGGCCGGGGCGGGGACGAGACGGCGGACGTGCGCGCCACCGGGGCGCAGCGCGAGCTGGTCCTCCTCCCCCGCCGCGGCCAGCGTCGCGGGCAGGCGGGTGAGCGCACGGGGGTCGAAGTCGGCGGGCAGGTCGACGAGGCCGCCCCAGCGGCCGGGGTACTCCATCGCGGCCACCCGGCCCAGGCCCCAGACGGCGGCCTGCGCCAGGCTCCCGGCGGCGTCGGCCGGGCCGATCCGGACGGCGCCGGTGGTGACGCACCACAGCGGCGCGTCGACGCCGGCGTCACCGAGGGCCTGGACGAGCGCGGCCGTCGTCGCAAGTCCGGCCGGCACCGACGGCGTATCGGCCGCGGGTTCCTCGTCGAGCGCGAGCAGGGACAAGACCCCCGCTGGGCGCGGGAAGCTTTCGAGCAGGGCGGTGATCCGGTCGTGGAGGACGTCGCGGTCCGGGGTGTCGACGACCAGCCGGACGGTGTCGGCGCCGAGCGCGTCGACGATGACGTCGATCCGCTCGTCGCCGTCGAGGGCGGCGGGGACGGCGACCAGCCAGTCTTCCCGGCGCGGCGCGGCGGTGGCCGTCAGGGGCTGCCAGTCGACGCGGTAGCGCCAGCCGTCGGTGATCGTGCGGTCCACGTGGCCCTTGCGGCGTGCGGAAAGCGCGGGCAGGACGCGGGCGAGTTCGTCGGCGTTCGCGTCGAGTTCGGCCGCCAGCCCGGTGAAGTCGGCGCCGTCGAGAGCCGCCCAGAACTCCTCGTCACCGCCGCTCTCCACCGGCGTCGCGACGGCCGCCGGTTGCGGCCAGAAGCGCTCGCCCGCGAACGGGTACGTCGGCAGGACGACACCCCACGCGTCGGCCCCGGCGAAGAACGCGTCCCAGGCCACGTCGACGCCGTCGGTGTGCAGGCGGGCCAGCGCGGTGACGACCGTGGTCTCTTCGTCGCGACCTGATCGCAGCAGCGGCACGAGCACGGCGTCGTCGAGGATCTCCGCGGCCATGCCGGACAGCACGCCGTCCGGGCCGACCTCGACGAACCGGGTGACACCACGGGCGGCGAGATCGGCGACGACGTCACCGAAGCGGACGGTCTGGCGGACGTGGTCGACCCAGTACTGCGCGGTGGCCAGCAGCTCACGCTCGGGCCGCCCGGTCACGGCGGACACGATCGCCCGCCGCGGCACACGCAGGTCGAGCCCGGCGACGACCTTCGCGAAGTCGTCCAGCATCGGTTCCATCAGCGGCGAGTGGAAGGCGTGGCTGACGGTGATCCGCCGCGCCTTCTCGAAGTGCGCGGCGACGGCTTCGGCGGCCGCTTCGGTCCCGGCGATCACGACGGACGCGGGCCCGTTGACCGCGGCGAGCGAGACGTCGGGGCCGAGCAACGGCAGCACCTCGTCGGCGCTCGCCCGCAGCGCGATCATCGCGCCGCCCTCCGGCAGCTCCTGCATCAGCCGGGCGCGGGCGGCGACGAGCGTGCACGCGTCTTCCAGGGACAGCACCCCGGCACCGTGCGCGGCGGCGATCTCGCCGATCGAGTGGCCGGCGAAGTGGTCGGCCCGCACGCCCCAGGACTCGATCAGCCGCAGCAGTGCGACTTCCAGCGCGAAGATCGCGGGCTGCGCCCAGCCGGTGGTGTCGAGCAGCGCCGCGTCGTCGCCGAAGACGACGTCACGCAGTGATCCGTCGAACTGCGCGCAGACCTCGTCGAAGGCGTCGCGGAAGACCGGGAAGCGGGTGTGCAGCTCGCGGCCCATGCCGAGCCGCTGCGCGCCCTGCCCGGTGAACAGCAGTGCGAGGCCACCGTCGCGGGCCGTGCCCTCGACGACGTTCCCGGACTCGTCCCCGGCGGCCAAGGCGGCCAGGCCGGACCTGAGCGCGGCCGGGTCGGCGCCGACGACGACCGCGCGGTGGGCCAGCGCGGCACGTCGGGTCGCGAGGGCGAGCCCGGTGGCGGCGAGCGGCGCGGTCTCCGCGTCGATCAGCCGGGCGGCCTGGGCCTGCAGCGCGGAGCGGCTCGCCGCGGACAGCACCCACGGGACGACCGCGGGTTCCGGGTCCGGCTTCCGCGCCGGGGCGGCCGGGGCCTGTTCCAGGACGACGTGGGCGTTCGTGCCGCTGACGCCGAAGGCGGAGACGCCGGCGCGGCGCGGGCGCTCGGCGGCGGGCCACGGCGTCGGCTCGGTGACCAGCTCGATGGCGCCGGTCGTCCAGTCCACATGGGACGACGGGGCGTCGACGTGCAGGGTCGGCGGGACGACGCCGTGGCGCATCGCCTGGACCATCTTGATGATCCCGCCGACCCCGGCGGCCGCCTGCGTGTGGCCGATGTTGGACTTGAACGACCCGAGCAGCAAGGGGTTATCGCGGTCCTGGCCGTAGGTGGCCAGCAGCGCCTGGGCCTCGATCGGGTCACCCAGCGTGGTGCCGGTGCCGTGCGCCTCGACGACGTCGACGTCCGATGTGGACAGTCCGGCGTCCTCCAGCGCGGCGCGGATGACCCGGCGCTGGGACGGGCCGTTGGGGGCGGTGATGCCGTTGGACGCGCCGTCGGAGTTGACCGCGGAACCGCGCACCACGGCGAGGACCTCGTGACCGTTGCGACGGGCGTCGGAGAGGCGTTCGACGACGAGCATGCCGACGCCTTCGGCCCAGCCGGTGCCGTCGGCCGCGTCGGCGAACGCCTTGCAGCGCCCGTCCGGGGCGAGGCCGCCCTGCTGGCTGGTGCCGAGGAAGTAGTTGGCGCTGGACATCACGAGCACGCCGCCGACGATGGCGAGCGAGCACTCGCCGCCCCGTAGCGCCTGGCTCGCGAGGTGCAGCGCGACGAGCGACGACGAACAGGCCGTGTCGACGGTCATCGACGGGCCTTCGAGGCCCAGCACGTAGGACACCCGGCCGGAGACAGCGCTGGCCGCGTTGCCGAGGCCCGCGTGCGCGCCGACGTCGGCGTCGCTGCCGGCGAGCACGCTCGCGTAGTCCTGGCCGTTGGTGCCGACGAACACGCCGGTCGCGCTGGCACGCAGGCCGAGCGGGTCGATCCCGGCGTCTTCCAGGGCCTCCCACGACGTCTCGAGCACCTGGCGCTGCTGCGGGTCCATGGCGAGGGCCTCGCGGGGCGAGATGCCGAAGAAGGAGGCGTCGAAGCGGTCGATCTCTTCGAGGAAGCCGCCGTAGGTGGTGGCGGACGCGCCCGCGGCGAGCGTGGCGAGGTCCCAGCCGCGGTCGGCGGGGAACGGGCCGACGGCGTCGTCGCCGTTCGAGACCATGGTCCAGAGGTCGGCCGGGGACCGGACGCCGCCGGGGTAGCGGCAGCTCATGCCGACGATGACGACCGGGTCGTCACCGCGCGCCCGGGTCCGGCGGACCGGGCCGGTGCGCTCGGCTTCCCCGAAGAGGCCGGCGAGCAGCAGCTGGGCGACGTCGGCCGGGGTGGGGTGGTCGAACACGAGCGTGGCCGGCAGGTCCAGGGTCGTCGCGGCGGTCAGGCGGTTGCGGAGTTCGACCGACATCATCGAGTCGAAGCCGAGGTCGGTGAACGGCTGGCCGGTACCGACCGCGCCGGTGTCGCCGTGACCGAGCACGGCGGCGACGGTCGTGCGGACCAGGTCTTCGGCCGCGCGGGTGCGGTCGGCCTCGCCGAGGTCGGCCCAGTTCCCGGCCAGCGGGCTGGCGGCGACGCGCGCGACCGGCCCGGCAGCGAGGTCCGGCAGGTCGGCCAGGCCGGTGCCGCCGGCGAACTCGACCGCACCGGCCAGGAACACCGGCCGATCGGCAGAGTCGAGCAGGGCCAGGCTCACGGACGCGTCACCGAGCGGCGCCACCCGCAGCCGCAGCCGGGTCATGCCCTGGGCGTGCAGCGAAACGCCGCGCCAGACCCGGGGTTCCGGGGCGGGCTCGCCGTCGGCGACGCAGGCGCGCAGCGCCTCGGCCAGCAGCAGCGGGTGGAGGTCGAAGTGCCCGTCGAGGGTGTCCGGCAGGGTGATGTCCGTGCGGTACGCGCCTTCGGTGAGCACCGCGGGTTCCGGGCCGGGGCCGGCGGCGAGGGTGCCGGTGGCGTGGTGGGTCCAGTCCGGCACGTCGGTGCCGGCGGGCGCGCTGTGGACGTCGATCGGGCGGCCGCCGTCGGCCTCGGGCGGGCCGACGCGCACCTGCAGGACCAGGGCGTCGGACGGGCCGAGCACCAGCGGCGTGGTAAGCGTCAGTTCGGTGATCTCCGGGCAGCCGAGGTTGCGGGCCGCGCGCAGGGCGAGTTCGAGGAACCCGGTGCCGGGGAAGGTGATCCGGCCGGCGTCGAGGTGCGCGGCGAGCCACGGCTGGGTGGCCAGCGACAGCGTGCCGGTGAGCAGGGACTCGGTCGTCCCGGCGACGTCGAGGGCGGCGCCCAGCAGCGGGTGGCGGACGGCCGCGAGGCCGAGCCCGGCGGCGTTGCCGGCGCGGACGGTGAGCGTGGGCCAGTACCGCTCGCGCTCGAACGGGTAGGTGGGCAGGTCGACCAGGCGGGCCCCGGCGAGCACGGCCGTCCAGCCGACGGTGCCGCCGCCGACGTGCAGCGCGGCGAGCCCGGTGACCAGCGCGGTGTCCTCGTCGTGGTCACGGCGGGACAGCGGCACGACGACGGCCGCGTCGACCAGGCCGGACAGCACGGCGTCCGGGCCGACCTCGGCGAACCGCGTCACGCCGGCTTCGGTGAGCCGGGACAGGGCGTCGCCGAAGCGGACGGTGTCGCGCACCTGCCGGACCCAGTACTCCGGGTCGGTGACGTCGCCGGCCGAGACGACCGGAACGCGCGGGGTGGCGAAAGCGAGTTGCGCGACGACCTGGCGGAACTCGTCCAGCATCGGCTCCATCAGGACCGAGTGGAACGCGTGCGAAACGCGCAGGCGGCGGTGCTTGGCGAACTTCGCCGCGACCGCGACGACGGCGTCCTCGACGCCGGAGAGCACGACCGACTCCGGGCCGTTGACGGCGGCGATGTCGACGCCGTCCGCCAGCACCAGCTGAACGTCCACTTCGGACGCGCGCACGGCGACCATCACGCCGCCCTCGGGCAGCGCGCCCATCAGCCGGGCCCGGGCCGCGACCAGCGTGCAGGCGTCGTCGAGGGTCAGGACGCCGGCGACGTGCGCGGCGGCGATCTCGCCGACCGAGTGCCCGGCGACGTGGTCCGGGCGCACGCCCCAGGTGTCGAGGAGCCTCGCCAGCGCGACCTCGAAGGCGAAGAGCGCGGGCTGCGCGAACTCCGTCCGGTCGATCCGGTCGTCGCCGAGGGCGTCACGCAGGTCCGGGAACCGCTCGACGATCTCGTCGAAGGCGGCCGCGAAGACCGGGTAGACCTCGGCCAGGCGGCGGCCCATGTCGCGGTGCTGGGCGCCCTGGCCGGAGAAGAGGAACGCCGTCTCGCCGCGGACCGCGGACGCCGTTGTCACGCCGGGAGCCGCACCCTTGTCGAGCCAGCCGCGCAACGCTTCGCGCAGGGTCGCGGAGTCCGGGCCGACGGCGGCCAGGCCGTGCTCGAACCCCGCGCGCGTCACCGCCGAGGACAGGGCGACGTCGGCGGCGGGTGTCGTGTCGGTGGTAGCGGCGAGAAGGCGCTCGACCTGGGCCCGCAACGCCGTCTCGGAGCGGGCCGAGGCGAACCACGGCACCGGGCCCGCGGTGGTCGTGGGCTCGACGGCTTCGGGCTCGGGAGCCTGCTCGACGATGGTGTGGGCGTTGGTGCCGCTGACCCCGAACGACGACACCGCCGCGCGGCGCGGCCGGTCGGTCTCGGGCCAGGACACCTGCTCGGTCACCGGGGTGACGGCGCCGGCGGACCAGTCCACCTCGGACGACGGCGTCTCGGCGTGCAGCGTGCGCGGCACTTCGCCGTGGCGGATCGCCATGACCATCTTGATGATCCCGGCGACCCCGGCGGCGGCCTGGGTGTGGCCGAAGTTCGACTTCACCGAGCCCAGCAGCAGCGGGGTCTCGCGGTCCTTGCCGTAGGTCGCGAGCAGCGCCTGCGCTTCGATCGGGTCGCCGAGTTTCGTGCCGGTGCCGTGGGCTTCCACGACGTCGACGTCGTTCGTCGTCAGGCCGGACGCGGCGAGCGCGGAGCGGATCACGCGCTGCTGCGACGGTCCATTGGGGACGGTCAGGCCGCTGCTGGCGCCGTCGGAGTTCACGGCGGTGCCGCGCAGCACGGCGAGCACCGGGTGGCCGTGGCGCTGCGCGTCGGAAAGCCGTTCCAGGACGAGGATGCCGGCACCTTCGGACCAGCCGACGCCGTCGGCGCCGTCGGCGAACGCCTTGCAGCGGCCGTCCGGCGCGAGGCCGCCCTGCTTGCTGAACTCCGCGAAGGCCTCGGGCGTCGCCATCACCGTGACGCCGCCGGCGAGCGCGAGGGAGCACTCGCCGGAGCGCAGGGACTGCGTCGCCCAGTGCGCGGCGACCAGCGAGGACGAACAGGCGGTGTCGACGGTGACCGAGGCGCCTTCGAACCCGAAGGCGTAGGCGATCCGGCCGGACAGGACGGCGGCGGTGTTGCCGGTGCCGGTGTGCCCTTCGACGGTCTCGCCGGAGGCGGCGAGGAGCTTGCCGTAGCTCTGGCCGTTGGTGCCGACGAAGACGCCGGTGCGGCTGCCGCGCAGGCTCGCGGGGACGATCCGGGCGCGTTCGAGGGCCTCCCAGGTGACCTCCAGCAGCACGCGCTGCTGCGGGTCCATGGCGAGGGCCTCGCGCGGGGAGATGCGGAAGAACCCGGCGTCGAAGCGGTCGGGCTCGTCGACGAAGCCGCCGCGCCAGGCGTCGACGTCACCGAGGCTGACGGTGCTGCGGTCGACGCCGGCGAGCAGCGCGTCCCAGCCGCGGCCCGCGGGCAGCGGGCCGATCGCGTCGGTGCCGGCCGCGACGAGGTCCCACAGCTGCTCCGGCGAACAGACGCCGCCGGGGAACCGGCAGCCGATCCCGATCACGGCGATCGGCTCGGACGCGGCCGTCTCGAACTCGCGCACGCGCTGCCGGGACCGGTGCAGGTCGGCGGTGACGCGCTTGAGGTAGTCACGAAGCTGGCTCTCGCTAGCCATCCTGGCCTCTCGGTGTCGTCCGGACGGGTCCGGCGGCGCCGGATCCCGGGGCCGGGTCCGGATTCCGCATCGCGTGAGTCAAACCCACCCCACGCCCGCAAACCCTTAGTCTTTCCAGCCGCCCCCGGCGGCCACACCGGCCGACACGCGCGCGGGAGCGGCCAACACGCCGACGCCCCGGCCACTCCCGGCGGCGTGTTGGCCGCTCCGGGCACCGAAATCGCCCCTCCGGCGCCGAGTCCGCAGCTCCGGGCGCTGTGTCGGCCGCTCCCCGGCACCGAGCCGGCGACTCCGCGCACCAAGTTGGCCCTCCCGGCACCGAGGTGGCCGCCTTGGGCTGAAAGTCGGCCCTTACCGGCCGCACCCGATGCTGTGTCGGCCACTCCGGGCACTGTGTCGGCCGCTCCCGGCGGGGAGTCGGCCACCACCGGCACCGAGTTCGCCGCGCCGAGCGGCAAGGTGGCACACCGCGCGCCGCAGCCGACCGTTCCCCGGCGCCGTGTCAGCCGCTCCGGGCGCCGTGTCGGCCGCTCCCCCATCGCCGCGGACCGCGCGCAACAGTAGGTAAATCACGGAAACTCCGCTGTTACGGTCGCCCGGTCCGCGCGCTTCCCGTCCGTGAAAGGTGCTCGACCATGAGCCGAGATCGGCGCCCGATCCTCTTCGTCAGCTCGCCGGACAGCGGACTGATCAACCCCCAGCTGGTGCTCGCCGCCGAGCTCTCCCGGCGCGGCGTTCCCGACCTGTACTTCGCGACGAGCGACAACCGCCGGGACGAGGTGGAGGCGATCGGGACCGTCGCGTTCCGGTCGCTCGGCGCGCCGATCCCCGAGCTGTCCTCGGGTGCCTGGGACGACGAGACCTACGCGGCCGTCACCCAGCAGTCCCGCTGGAAGGCGCACAAGGCGCTGATGCGCCAGACCTTCGACACCCGCTTCCGCAACGCGACCTACCGCGCGCTCGAGGAGATCGTCCGCGAGGTCGAGCCGGCGCTGATGGTGATCGACTCCCTGCTGCACGCGGGCTTCGAGCTGGCCGTCACCTACGGGATCCCCTACGTCGTGAGCGCGCCGTTCTCGCCGAGCAACCTCGTCAACAAGCTCCCGAAGACCTACCCCGCCCCGCACTCCGGGCTGCCGCAGGACATGACGCCCAAGCAGCGCCGGGAGAACAACGCCTTCCGCCGCCGCCGCGGCCGTCTGTTCATCGCGGACTCGCTGCTGCGCAAGCGGGTCGTCGAATACGTCAAGTCCAACAAGGAGCTGGGCGTGTCGCGGCTGGCCGCGAAGTACACGTCCCGGATCGACCAGGCCCGGCTGGTGTTCAGCTACACGCTGGCCGAGCTCGACTACCCGCTCGAGATCCCGGAGCACTTCCGGATGCTCGGCGCGATCCTGCCGCCGATCCCGGAGCTGCCGGCCGAGCAGGACGTCAAGGGCTGGCTCGACCGGCACGAATCCGTGGTGTACATGGGGTTCGGCACGGTCGCCCGGCTGGGCGCGACCGAGGTCGCGAACCTCGTCGAGGTCGTGCGGCGCCTCTACGGCGACCACTCCGTGCTGTGGCGGCTGCCCGCCGCGGCCCACAAGCTCCTGCCCGACGACCTGCCCGCGAACCTGCGGATCGAGAAGTGGCTGCCGTCGCAGCTGGACGTCCTCGCCCACCCGCACGTGCGCGCCCACTTCACCCACGGCGGCGGCAACGGGTTCGTCGAGAGCCTCTACTTCGGCAAGCCGCTGCTGACCCGTCCGCTGTTCGTCGACTGCTACGACCAGGCCGTCCGCGGCCGGGACCTCGGCGTCGGCCTTGTGGTCGACCGGCCCGAGATCGTCGACGTCGACGACACCGTCGCGAAGCTGACCGAAGTGCTGCGGAACCCCGAGTTCACCACCCGGGCCCGGGAAATCGCCCGGCTGCAGCACGAACCCGGCCGCGGCCGCGAAGCCGCCGCCGACCTGCTGCTGTCCCTCGTCGCAGACGAGCCGGCCGCGCAGTCACCCACCCCGTCGGCCCGGCTCGCCCGGTGACCGGCCGGCGCACCCGGAGGTATCGATGATCAAGGCCCAGGGGCTGGCCCGGACGTTCACCGCGCAGGGCCGCACGGTCGAGGCGGTGCGCGGTGTCGACCTGGACGTCGGCGCCGGCGAGATCGTGGCGTTCCTCGGCCCGAACGGCGCCGGGAAGACCACGACCATGCGCATGCTGACGACGTTGATCAAGCCGACGGCCGGCACCGCCACCATCGCCGGCGCCGACCTGCTCACCGAACCGACGAGCGTGCGCCGGCACATCGGCTACGTCGCCCAGGGCGGCGGCACGGTCGAAGAGCGCAAGGTCAGCGAGGAGCTGGTGCTGCAGGGCCGGTTGTACGGCCTGAACAAGTCCGACGCGCTCGAGCGGGCGCGGGACACCTCGCACCAGCTCGACCTCGACGGCCTGCAGGACCGCCTCACGGTGACGCTCTCGGGCGGCCAGCGACGCCGGCTCGACCTGGCGCTCGGCATGGTCCACAGCCCGACGCTGCTGTTCCTCGACGAGCCCACGACCGGCCTCGACCCGCAGAGCCGCGCCCACCTGTGGAGCCACATCCGGCGGCTGCGTGACGAGCAGGGCGTCACCGTGTTCCTCTCGACGCACTACCTCGACGAGGCCGACGCGCTGGCCGACCGCATCCAGATCATCGACAACGGCGTGATCGTCGCCGAGGACACCCCCGACGCGCTGAAGTCGCGGCTGCTCGGCGACGGCGTCGAGGTCACGGTGCCCGAGGAGCTCGCGGACCACGCCGAGCTGGTCGTCGCCGGCCTGGGTTCGGCGGAACGGCTGCGGCGCGACGGCGCGACCCTGCACTTCCAGGTCGCGCACAGCGAGGAGGTCCTCTCGCCGCTGGTCCGGGCGCTGGACCGGGCCGACATCCCGCTGGTCGCGCTGCGCGTCCAGCGGCCGACGCTCGACGACGTGTTCTTCACCCTGACCGGCCGGAGCCTGCGCGAGCCGGCCGCCGCCGGACTCGAACCCGACGGAGTCACCGATGCTGCGTGAAGCGATCCTGATCTACCGCAGCGAACTGGCCGTCACGCTGCGGAACAAGCCGTACCTGATGATGGGCATGATCCAGCCGGTGCTGTACCTGGTGCTGTGCGGGCCGCTGCTGGCGGTGCTGGTGACGCGCGCGCCGGGCACCCCGGCGGGCACGTCGTGGGTGGACCTGACCCCGGCGCTGATCGTCCAGATCGCGGCGACCAACGGCATCTACGGCGGCTACATCCTGCTGAGCAACCTCCGCAACGGCACCCTGGACCGGCTGCGCGTCACCCCGGTCAGCCGGACGTCGCTGAGCCTGGGCAAGGCCCTGCCGTCGGTGACGCTGTCGCTGATCCAGAGCGTGATCATCCTGGTACTGGCAGGCGGCGTCTTCGGCGTCTCGCTGAGCATCGTGGGCGTGCTGCTGGTGCTGGCGATCGCGGCCCTGACGTCGATGACGATCGCCTGCTGCTCGCACGCGATCGTGCTGAAGCTGAAGAACGAGGACGCGTTCTCGTCGCTGGTGAACATCGCGATCCTGCCGCTGACGCTGCTGTCGGGCATCCTGCTCCCGATCACCCCCGACCGCGCCCCGACGTGGCTGTACGTCCTGTCGCGCTTCAACCCGCTCGCGTACATCGTGGACATCAGCCGGGCCAGCTTCCGCGAAACGCTCCCGCTGGTCCCGACCCTGATGGGTGCGGTGGTCATCATCGCGCTGGCGGCGTTGGCCCTGCGCTGGAACACCCGCACCTTCCAGACCGAAACCGCCTAAGCTCCACACGAAAGCCGGGCCGGGACACACTCCCCGGCCCGGCTTTCTGCTGCCCGCACCCGTGTCGTCGCTCCAATCACGTGTCGTCGCCCCAATCACGCGTGTCGACCCTCTGATCACGCGTGTCGACCCTCCAAGCACACGATGACCGTTCCCGCTCCTTGTGATGGAAGCGCCGACACGCGTGATTGAGGGGTCAACTCGCGTGATTGGGAGGTCGACACGACGAAACCGGGGCCGTCGGCGTTCGCAGGCGGCCCCGGTTCGGTCTTGGGTTAGGAGAGTTCGGAGTCGATCAGGCGGAACAGCTCGCCGTCGCTGGCGGAGTCCAGGGAATCCAGGAACTCGTCGCCGCCGGCGTCCAGGCGGTCCAGTAGGGAGCGGAGGCGGGTGGTCAGGGTGGTGACGGCTGATGGGGTCAGGGCCGGGTTTTCCGCCAGTTGCTCGAAGCGGGTCAGCTCCGACAGGACTCGCTCCGCGGGGTCGGTCTCCTCCGGGCTCAGGAGGTCGCGCAGGTGCTCGCTCAGGTCGCGGGGGTTGGGGTGGTCGAACAGGACCGTCGCCGGGAGGGTGAGGCCCGTCGCGTAGCTGAGGCGGTTGCGCAGCTCCACCACCGTCAGCGAGTCGAAGCCGATCTCGGTGAAGCCGACGTCCGGGTCGATCGCCTGCGGGGTGTTGTGGCCCAGCACGCTCGCCGCCAGTTCGCGGACCAGGCCCAGCAGCTCCTTCTGCTGCGCCGCGGGCTCGAGGTCGCCCAGCTGCGGCACGAACGACCGCAGGCCCTCTTCGCTGATCTTGGCCGTGCGGCGGACCTTCGGGACCAGCCCGTGCAGCACCGGCGGGACGACGTGGCCGCGCAGGATCGCGAGGTCCAGGGCCACCGGGACGATGGTCGCGGTACCGGCGCGAAGAGCCGCGTCGAACAACGCCAGGCCCTCCTCCGGACGCAGGCGCCGCATGCCGGACTTCTCCAGCCGCTGCGCGTCGACGTCGGCGAGCGTGCCCGCCATGCCGTCCGCCTGAGCCCACGGGCCCCACGCCAGCGACAACGCCGGCCGCCCTTCGTCACGCCGGAGTTCGGCCAGCGCGTCGAGGAACGAGTTGGCCGCCGCGTAGTTGCCCTGGCCGACGCCACCGAGCAGGCCGCTCGCCGACGAGTACAGGACGAACGCCGAGAGGTCGAGTTCGCGGGTCAGGTCGTGCAGGTTCCAGGCGCCGTCCACCTTGGGACGCAACACCTTCTTCAGCCGCGCCGGGGTCAGCGAGCCGACGACGCCGTCGTCGAGGACGCCGGCCGTGTGCACGATCGCCGTCAGCGGGTGGTCGACGGGCACCGACGCGAGCAGGTCCACGACGTCCTCGCGGTCCGATGTGTCGCACGCGGCGACCCGGACGTCGGCGCCGAGTTCCTTCAGCTCCGCCACCAGTTCCGCGGCCCCGGCGGAGCCGAGTCCGCGACGGCTGGCGAGCAGCAGGTGCCGGACGCCGTGGGTGGTGACGAGGTGCCGGGCCAGCAGCCGGCCCAGTCCCCCGGTGCCGCCGGTGACGAGCACCGTGCCGTCCCCGAGGTCGAAGTCCGCACCCGCGGTGACCGCCCGCACCAGGCGAGCGCGGTGCGGGACGCCGTCGCGCACCGAGATCTGGGTCTCCCCCGACGCCACGACGACGGGCAGCACACCCGCATCCGACGCGCCGAGGTCGGCCAGCAGGAACCGGCCCGGGTTCTCCGACTGCGCGGCCCGGACGAGCCCGTGCACGGCCGCGGCGACCGGGCCGCCGCCGCGGGTGACGAACACCGCCGTGACGCCGTCGAGGCCCTCGGCAGCCAGGAGGAACTGCAGCTGGTCCAGCACGGTCGCGGTCGCGCGGTGCGTGACGGCGGCCAGGTCGTCGCCCTCGGTCGCGACCGGGATGACGAGCACGGCGTCGTCGCTCGCCGCGGCCACCAGGCCGGACAGGTCGGCGTGGGTTTCGGCGTCCGGGAAGCCCGCGGAGTCGCCGAGCACGAGCCAACGGGCCGCATGAGGCGACGGCGTCTCGGGCAGCGGCGTCCATTCCAGGTGGAACAGCGAGTCGGAGCCCGATTCTCGCGGCGCGACGGCGGCTTCGCCGAGCACCACCGTCTCCGCCGACGCGACGAGCGCGCCGGCGGCGTCGGTGAGGTCGAGCGCGATCGTGTCCTCGGCCGTGCGCCGGACGTGGACGCGAGCGGCCGCGGCACCGGCGGCGTGCAGTGCGAACCGCGTCCAGCCGGTTGCCGCGCGGGGCGTGGAATCCAGCAGCGACACGGCTTGCAGCGCCGCGTCGAGCAACGCCGGGTGGAGCCCGAACTTGACGGCGTCGTCCTGCCGCTCGGCGGGCAGCGCGATCTCCGCGAACACCTCGTCCGCGGCCAGCCACGCCGTCCGCAGGCCGCGGAACGCGGCGCCGACGACGTGCCCGCGCTCGGCGAGCCCGTCGTAGAAGTCCTCGAGATCGACCTCGGTCGCGTCCGGCGGCCACGTCGTGTCGACCGCGGGTTCGCCGGCGCCCATCGAGAGCCGGCCGGACGCGGTGCGCGTCCACGACGCCTCGCCGACACCCTCGGGCCGGGTCCAGATGGTCAGGTCCCGGTCACCCGCGGGGTTCGCGGCACCGACGACGACCTGGGCGTGCACCCCGCCGACCGGCGGCAGCGTCAACGGCGTCTCGACGGTCAGCTCGGCGACGACGTCGCAGCCGACCTCGTCACCCGCCCGCACGGCGAGTTCGACGAACCCGGCCTCCGGGAACACGATCGTCCCGTCGACGGTGTGGTCGGCCAGCCACGGCTGCACCTGCGGCGACAGCGCGCCGGTGAACAGGAACCCGCCGGACTCCGGCAGCGCGACCCCGGCGCCGAGCAGCGGGTGCTCGGCGGAGTGCAGGCCGGACAGGCGCAGGTCGCCGCCCGCGCCGTGGAACCCCTCGGGCCAGTACCGATCGGCGGCGAAGGGGTAGGTGGGCAGGTCGACCGGGACGCCGCCGCCGAAGAACGCGGCCCAGTCCAGGGGCACGTTCCGGGCGTGCAGGCGGGTCAGCGCGGTGGTCAGCGCGCGGCACTCGTCGCCGTCGGCGCGAACGGCCGCGACGACCTCCCCCGCGTCCTCGGCCAGGCTGTCGGCCGCCATCGCGGCGGCGACGCCGTCCGGGCCGACGTCGAGGAACGTCGTCGCACCGGCCTCGGCGAGCGTGGTGACGGCGTCCGCGAACCGGACGGCCTCGCGCGCCTGGCGCACCCAGTACTCCGGCGAGTCCAGCTCGGTCGCGAGGGCGCCGGTGACGCCCGAGACGACCGGGATCGACGGCGCCGCGAACTCCAGCTCCGCCACGACCTTGCCGAACTCGTCCAGAGCGGGCTCGATCAGCGGCGAGTGGAAGGCGTGGGAGACCGACAGCCGCCGCGTCTTCGCGAAGTGCGCACCCAGCGTGAGCACGGCTTCTTCGGTGCCGGAGACGACGACGGACCGCGGGCCGTTGAGGGCGGCGATGGCGACGTCGCCGGTGAGCAGCGGCCGGACCTCGTCCTCGGTCGCCACGAGCGACAGCATCGCGCCGCCGGGCGGCAGGGCCTGCATGAGCCGGCCGCGCGCGGCGACCATCCGGCATGCGTCGGCCAGGCTCAGCACGCCGGTGACGTGCGCGGCCGCGATCTCGCCGATCGAGTGTCCCGTCACGAAGTCCGCCCGCACGCCCCACGACTCGAGGAGCCGGTAGAGCGCGACCTCGAAGGCGAAGATGGCGGGCTGCGCGTAACCGGTCTCGTCGAGCAGCTCGGTGTGGTCGCCGTGCAGTACGGAGCGCAGCGGGCGGTCGAGTTCGACGTCGAGGTGGGCGAGCACGGCGTCGAGCGCGTCGGCGAACACCGGGTACGCGGCGGCGAGGTCACGGCCCATGCCCGGACGCTGGCTGCCCTGCCCGGCGAACAGGATCGCGAGCTTCCCGCCGGCCGGTCCGGCCGCGGTGGGCGCCCGGGTTCCGCGCGCCAGCACGGTGAGGCCGTCGAGGAGTTCGTCCCGGTCGCCCGCGACGAGACCGGCGCGGTGGTCGAACCGCGCGCGGCCCGCGAGCGCGGCGGCCAGGTCGGCGACGGCGACGTCCGGGTGCTCGGTGACGAACGCGGCCAGGCGGTCGGCCTGCGCCGCGAGCTGGTCGGGTGTGCGAGCCGAGACCACGACAGGCACCGGACCGGCGACCGACGCAGGCATCGATTCCACAGCCGTGGCCTGTTCCAGGATCACGTGCGCGTTCGTGCCGCTGACACCGAACGACGACACGCCCGCGCGGCGCGGCCGTCCCGTCTCGGGCCAGTCCTGCTGGTCGCCCAGCAGGGTGACGGCGTCGGGCTGCCAGTCCACTTTGGACGTCGGTGCGTCGAGGTGCAGGGTCTTCGGCAGCACGCCGTGGCGGATGGCCTCGACCATCTTGATCACCCCGGCGACGCCGGCGGCGGACTGCGAGTGGCCGATGTTGGACTTGATCGAGCCGAGCAGCAGCGGCCGTTCGCGGCCGGCGCCGTAGGCGGCGATCAGGGCCTGGGCCTCGATCGGGTCGCCCAGCTGGGTGCCGGTGCCGTGCGCCTCGACGGCGTCGACCTCGGTGCCGGTCAGGCCCGCGTTGGCCAGGGCCTGGCGGATGACGCGCTGCTGCGACGGCCCGTTCGGGGCGGTGAGGCCGTTGGACGCGCCGTCGGAGTTGACCGCGGTCCCGCGCACCACAGCCAAGGGCGTGTGGCCGTTGCGGACGGCGTCGGACAGGCGCTCCAGCAGGAGCAGGCCGGTGCCCTCGGACCAGCCGGTGCCGCCCGCGGCCTCGTCGAACGACCGGCAACGGCCGTCCGCCGCGAGCCCGCCCTGGTAGCTGAACTCGACGAACGCGCTGGGCGTCGCCATCACGGTGACCCCGCCGGCGACGGCCAGGGAGCACTCCCCGGCCGCCAGGGCGCGCGCGGCCATGTGCAGCGCGACCAGCGAAGACGAGCACGCGGTGTCGACGGTGACCGACGGGCCTTCGAGGCCGAACAGGTAGGAGATCCGGCCGGACAGGACACTCGTGGCCGCGCCGGTGAGCAGGTGCCCGGCCAGCTCCGGCGGCGGCGAATAACCGTTGCCGGAGCCGCCGACGTAGACGCCGGTGTCGCTGCCGCGCAGGCTGTCCGAGGCGACGCCGGCGCGTTCGAACAGCTCCCAGGCCGTTTCGAGGAGCTGGCGCTGCTGCGGGTCCATGGCCAGGGCTTCGCGGGGCGAGATGCCGAAGAAGCCGGCGTCGAAGTCGGCGACGCCGTCGACGAACCCGCCTTCCTGGACGTACGACATGCCGCCGCTGAGGCCGAGCAGGTCCCAGCCGCGGTCGACGGGGAACTCGGTGATCGCGTCGGTGCCGTCGGCGACGAGGCGCCACAGGTCCTCGGGCGAGCGGACGCCACCCGGGTAGCGGCAGCTCATGCCGACGATGACGATCGGGTCGCCGTCGACGATCCCCGACGCCGCCGGGGCGGCCGTGAGGTCGCCGCCGCCGAGCAGCTCGGTCGCCAGCAGGCGCGCGACGGCGTCCGGGCGCGGGTGGTCGAACACGAGAGTGGACGGCAGCGTGAGGCCGGTCGCGGCGTTGATCCGGTTCCGCAGTTCCACCGAGGTGAGCGAGTCGAAGCCGAGGTCGCGGAACGGGCGGCGGGCCTCTATGGCGGCGCCGCCCGCGTAGCCGAGCAGGCCGGCGACCTGGTCGCGGACGAGGTCGAGCAGCGCGTCTTCGCGTTCACGCTCGGACAGGCCACTCAGCCGGTCCAGCAGCGCCGACGCGGTAGAGACGGCGTCGGCGGACGGGCCTTCCGCCAGTTCGCGCACCTCGGGCAGCTCGTCGAGCAGCGTGCCGGACCGGCGGGAGGTCAGGGCCGGGACGAACCGGTCCCACCGGACGTCGGCGAGCACGACGGCGGTGTCGTCGTGGGCGACGGCTTGGCCGAGGGCCAGCAGCGCCTGGTCCGGGTCGAGCGGCGGCAAACCGCGCGCCCGCAGGAATTCGGCGGTCTCCTCGTCGGCGGCGACGCCGGTACCGGCCCACGCGCTCCAGGCGATCGACGTCGCGGCCAGGCCGCGGTCGCGGCGGTGCCGGGCCAGGGCGTCAAGCCCGGTGTCGACGGCGGCGCGGTCGCGCTGGCCTTCCGCGCCCCAGATCGCGGACACCGACGAGAACAGCACGAACGCTTCGAGGTCGTGGTCGGCGAGGACGTCGTCGAGGAGGACGGCGGAGTCGTAGGCACCGGCTTCCGCCATCCCGGCGGTGTGCAGTACGGCGGTCAGGGGCCGATCCTCGGGCACGGTGGCGAGCAGGGCGGTCAGCGCGTCGCGGTCGGCGAGGTCTTCCGGGCCCGCGTGCAGCACATTGACGTCGGTGAGCCAGCGCGTGACGTGCTCGCCGAACCCTTCGTGGCCGCCGGTGACCAGGACGGTCCCGTGCGGGCGCCACGGTTCTGCTGCTCCCCCGGCCGCGGAGCGGACCAGACGGCGGCCGAACAACCCGGACGCGCGCACGGCGACCTGGTCCTCCGGCCCGCCGACGGCGGCGGCAAACCGGGCCGCAGCGCGCGCGTCGAGCGTCTCGGGCAGGTCGATCAGGCCGCCCCAAGCACGCGGGAACTCCAGGGCCAGCACCCGCCCGGCGCCCCAGAGTGCGGCGCGGGCGGGGTTGTGGACCGGCTCGGAGCGGCCGACTGACACCGCGCCGCGGGTGACGCACCACAGCGGCACGACGGCCTCGGCTTCGGCCAGCGCCTCGGTGAGCGCGGCTGTGGTGGCGAAGGACGTCCCGTCGAGGTCGAGCAGCGAGAGGACGCCGGTGTAGTCCTGGCCCGGCAACGCTTCGCGCAAGGCCTCGACGGCGTCGGTCTCGACGCGGACCTGGACGGCGTTCAGCGTGTCGAGGGCTTCCGCGATGTCGGCGGGCAGGTCGGCGGGCACGAGCGCGAGCCACCGGCCCGGCGCGGACGTCTCGGCCGACAACGGCTTCCACGTGATGCGGTAGCGCCAAGCGTCCACAGCGGACTGTTCGCCGCGGCGGCGTCGCCACGACGAGAGCGCGGGCAGCACGCGGGTGAGCGCGTCCTCTTCGACGTCGAGGGTGGTGCTAAGCGCGGCGAAGTCGGCGTCGTCGACAGCGGTCCAGAATTCGGCCACGGCCGGGTCCGCGGCCGCGTCGGCCGAGGCCGGCTCGGGCCAGTAGTACTCGTGCTGGAAGGCGTAGGTGGGCAGCGGGACGATGTGCGCGCCGGTGGCCAGCAGCGCCTTCCAGTCCGGGCTGACGCCGCGGACGTGCGCCTCCGCGACCGACGTCAGGAACCGGTCGAGGCCGCCGTTGTCGCGGCGCAGGGTGCCGGTGACGACCGCGCGGGCGTCGGCGGATTCGGCGGTGTCCTGGATCGCGACGGCCAGCACCGGGTGCGAGCTGATCTCGAAGAACACCTGGTACTGCAACGAAAGCAGCTCACGCACGGCGTCTTCGAAGCGGACGCGCTGACGCAGGTTCCGGTACCAGTAGGCGGCGTCCATCTTGGTCGTGTCGAACCAGTCGCCGTCGACCGTGGAGAAGAACGGGATGTCCGACTGCCGCGGCGCAAGGCCGGCCAGCGCGGTGTGCAGCTCCTGCTCGATCAGCTCGACGTGCGCGGAGTGCGACGCGTAGTCGACGTCGACGCGGCGGACGCGGATCTCGGCCGCGGTCAGCTCGGCGATGAGCTGCTCCCCCGCCTCCGGGTCCCCGGCGACGACGACGGACGACGGGCTGTTGACCACGGCGACCGAAAGCTTGCCCTCGTACGGCGTCAGCCGCGCCTCGACGTCGGCGACCGGCAGGGCCACCGAGATCATGCACCCGGCACCGGCCAGCCGGCGGGCGATGGCCTGGCTGCGCAACGCGACGACGCGGGCGGCGTCGGCCAGGCTCAGCGCACCGGAGACGCAGGCGGCCGCGATCTCGCCCTGGGAGTGGCCGGCGACGGCGTCCGGCCGGATGCCGGCGGACTGCCAGAGCGCGGCCAGGCCGACCATCACGGCGAACGACGCGGGCTGGATGACGTCGACCCGGTCCAGCTTGGGCGCGTCGTCGTCACCGCGCAGGACGGCGGTCAAGGACCAGTCGACGTGCGCGGACAAGGCTTCTTCGCACTCGGCGATCCGGGCCGCGAATACGGGCGACTCGGCCAGGAGCCGCGCGCCCATGCCGGCCCACTGCGCGCCCTGGCCGGGGAAGACGAAGACGATCTGGCCGTCGACGTCGGCGGCGCCGGTGGTGACAACCGGGTCCGGGGTGCCGGAGGCGAGTGCCGCGAGGCCCACGCGGGGGTCGTCGGCGACGATCACCGCGCGGTGGTCGAGGGCGGCGCGGGACGCGGCCAGCGACCACGCGACGTCGGGCGCGTTGAGGTCGCCGTCGCCGAGGTGCGCCAGCAGGCGCGCGGCCTGGGCTTTCAAGGCGGCTTCGGTGCGTCCGGCCAGGACGAACGGGCGGACGCCGGCAGGCGCGGTCTCCCCGGCGGTCGCGTCGGCGGGTTCGGCCTGTTCGAGGATGACGTGGGCGTTGGTGCCGCTGATGCCGAACGACGAGACGGCGGCGCGGCGCGCGCGGTCCACCTCCGGCCAGGCGGTGTTTTCGGTGACGACCTCGACGGCGCCCGCCGTCCAGTCCACCTGGGACGACGGGCCGTCCAGGTTGACCGACTTCGGCACGACGCCGTGGCGCAGCGCCTGGACCATCTTAATCACACCCGCGACACCGGCGGCGGCCTGGGTGTGGCCGATGTTCGACTTCACCGAGCCGAGCAGCAGCGGCGTCTCGCGGCCGCGGCCGTAGGTGGCCAGTAGGGCCTGCGCCTCGATCGGGTCGCCCAGGGGTGTGCCGGTGCCGTGGCCTTCGACGACGTCCACATCGGACAGTCCGAGCCCGGCGCCGGTCAGCGCCTGCCGGATGACCCGCTGCTGCGACGGGCCGTTGGGGGCGGTGATGCCGTTGGACGCGCCGTCCTGGTTGACGGCGGAGCCGCGCAGCACGGCGAGGACTTCGTGGCCGTTGCGACGCGCGTCCGTCAGGCGTTCCAGCATGACCAGGCCGACACCCTCGGACCAGCCGACGCCGTCCGCGGCGTCCGCGTAGGACTTGCAGCGGCCGTCGCGGGCGAGGCCGCCCTGCGCGGAGAAGTCGACGAACGAGCCCGGCGTCGCCATGATCGTGACACCGCCGGCGAGGGCCAGGTCGCAGTCGCCCGCCCGCAGCGCCTGCGCGGCCCAGTGCATCGCGACCAGCGACGACGAGCACGCCGTGTCGATCGTGACAGCGGGGCCTTCGAGGCCCAGCGAATACGACACGCGGCCGGACATGACGCTGCCCGCGGTGCCGACGCCGAGGAAGCCGAGGGCCTCGTCGGGGAACTGGGCGCCTTGGCCGTAGTCGTGGTACATCACCCCGGCGAAGACGCCGGTTTTGCTGCCGCGCAACGAAAGCGGGTCGACGCCGGCGCGCTCGACGGCCTCCCACGACGTCTCCAGCAAGAGGCGCTGCTGCGGGTCCATCGCCAGGGCTTCACGCGGCGAGATGCCGAACAGGCCCGGGTCGAACTTCCCGGCGCCGTCGACGAAACCGCCTTCGCGGACGTAGGAGCGGCCGCGCTCGTCGCCGAACAGCGAATCCAGGTCCCAGCCGCGGTCCTCGGGGAACCCGGCGATGCCGTCGCCCCCGGACAGGACGAGGTCCCACAGGTCCTCCGGCGACCGCACGCCACCCGGGTAGCGGCACGCCATCGACACGATCGCGACCGGCTCCTGCTCCGCCGACTCCAGCTCCTCGACCCGCTTGCGCGTCTTGGCGAGGTCGGCGGTGACCCACTTGAGGTATTCGACGAGCTTCTTGTCCTCGGTCATGGCGGCCTCAGCCTTCCTGGTCGAAGGGGGACCCGGGTGCGTCACCGAGCCGGCCCAGTTCGTTGTCGATGAAGGCGAACACCTCGTCGGTGCTGGCCGCGTCGATCCGGTCGGTGACGTCTTCGGGCGCGGCCGCACCGCCGATCTTCGCCAGGATCCGGCGCAGCCGGGCCGCGACCTCCGCCTGGGCGACGTCGTCGGCCGAGCTGGCCTCCATCAGCTCGTCGAGCCGGTCAAGCTCCGCCGGCAGCGACGTCGCCGCGGCGGGAGCAGGCGCGAGTTCCGTCCGCAGGTGCCGGGCGAGCCCGGCCGGGGTCGGGTAGTCGAAGACGAGCGTCGCGGACAGCGTCAGGCCGGTGGCCGCGGCCAGGCGGTTGCGGAACTCGACGGCGGTCAGCGAGTCGAAGCCGAGCTCGCGGAACTCGAGGCCGCCGTCGATCCGGTCGGCCGGGTGGCCGAGCACGGCCGAGACCTGGGCCCGCACGAGCGTCAGCAGCGTCCGGTCCTGCTCGTTCTCCCGCATCCCGGCGAGCTTCAGGCGCAGGTCGCCGGCCGCGGCCCGGTCGGCACCGGCGGCGGCGCTGCGCCGTCCCGGACGGCCGATCGGCCGCAGCAGCCAGGGCAGCTCGCCACGGGTCCGCAACACGGGCAGGTCGACGAGCACCGGCACGAGCGCCGATTCCGTCGACGCGACAGCGCGATCGAACAGCTCCGCGCCCTGCTCGCGGCCGAGCGGCGGCATCCCGCCGCGGACCATGCGTTCGCGTTCGGCGTCGGTCAGGTCGCCGGTCATCCCGGTGTCCCACGCGCCCCAGGCCAGCGACAGGCCGGGCAGGCCGCGGTCGCGGCGCAGATCGGCGAGGGCGTCGAGGAACGCGTTGGCCGCCGCGTAGTTCGCCTGACCCGGCGTGCCGATGGTGCCGGCGACCGAGGAGAACAGGACGAACCCGGCGAGGGGCAGGTCCGCGGTCAGCTCGTGCAGGTGCCAAGCGGCGTCGAGCTTCGGCGCGAACACCGTGTCCAGGCGCCCGGCCGTCAGCGAACCGACGACGCCGTCGTCGACGATCCCGGCGGTGTGCACCACGGCGGTGAGCGGGTGCTCGGCCGGGATGCCCGCCAGCAGCGTGGCAAGGGCGTCGCGGTCGGCGACGTCGCAGGCCTCGACACGGACGTCGGCCCCGGCCGTCTTGAGTTCCGCGACCAGCTCGGCGACGCCGTGGGCGCCCGGGCCGCGGCGGCTGGCCAGCAGCAAGTGGCGAGCGCCGCGGGTGGTGACGAGGTGCCGGGCGAAGACCCGGCCCAGGCCACCGGTGCCGCCGGTGATGAGCACGGTGCCGTCGGGGTCCCAGGTCGTCTCGGTGGTGTCGAGGGTCGCGCGGGCCAAGCGGGCGACGTTCAGGACGCCGTCACGCAGGACCAGCTGGGGTTCGCCGGTGGCGACCGCGGCACGCAGGACGTCCGCGTTGGGCTCGTCGACGTCGAGGAGCACGAACCGGCCCGGGTCCTCCGACTGGGCCGAGCGCACCAGGCCCCAGACGGCAGCAGCCGCCACGTCCGTGCGGCCCGGACCGGCGGCACCGCGCGTGACAAACACGACCTTGGTGGCCGAGTCCGTCTGGAGTTGTTCGAGCACCGACGCGGTGAGCGTGTGCGCGGAGGCTCCGGCGTCGGCGTCACCGGACACCGGGACGGCGACCACTCCGGCACCGGACGCCACGGCGGCGACCAGGTCGGGGTGCGTATCGCAGCCCAGGGTTTCGGCCAGGCCGAAGCCGTCGCCGACGACGGCCCAGGTGCTGTCGTCCGGCTCCGGGATCGGGACGGGCAGCCAGTTCAGGCGGAACAGCGGGTCGGCCGCGTCCGGCGCGGTGGCCGCGCGGAGCGTGACGCCGGTGGCCGAGAGCACGGGCTTGCCCGCCTCGTCGGCGATGGCGAGGGAGACGGAGTCGCCGCCGACCGGGGAGATCCGGACGCGAGCGCGGCTCGCGCCGGCCGCGTGCAGCGACACGCCGGTCCAGGCGAACGGCAGGCCCGCCGGGGCGCCTTCGCCGAAGCCGATGGCCTGCAACGCGGCGTCGAGCAACGCCGGGTGCAGCCCGAACCGCGCGGCTTCCTGGCCCTCGGGCAGCGCCAGCTCGGCGAAGACGTCGGCGCCGTCCTGCCAGACGCGGCTGAGGCCCTGGAACGCGGGCCCGTAACCGAATCCGGCTTCGGCGGACGTCTCGTAGAAGCCCGTCAAGTCCACTTCGGACGCTTCGGCGGGCGGCCAGGTCTCGGGCACCGGCTCGGCCGCCACCGCCTGCGGCGCCAGCGTGCCGGTCGCGTGGCGGACCCACTCGTCGGTGTCGTCGGCGCGGGAGGAGATCGTCAGGTCACGACGGCCGGACTCGTCCGGCTCCCCCGCGGCCAGCTGCAGGACGACGGCGCCGTCCGGTTCGAGGACCAGGGGCACGGACAGGGTCAGGTCGGCCACCGACGCGCAGCCGACCTCGTCGGCCGCGCGGACGGCCAGTTCGAGGAAGGCCGCGCCCGGGAACAGGATCCGGCCGCCGATGACGTGATCACGCAGCCACGGCTGGGTGGCCGCGGAGAGCCGCCCGGAGAACAGGACGCCGAGCGAGTCGGCCAGCGTCACGGTCGCGCCGAGCAGCGGGTGGCCCGTCGGCGCGAGGCCGAGGCCGGTGGCGTCGCCCCCGGCGGCCGGCAGCGGCCAGAACCACTCGTGCTGGAACGCGTAGGTCGGCAGGGCGACGCGGTGTGCACCGGCGAAGTAGTCGTCCCAGCCGACGCCGACGCCGGCGACGTGCAGCCGCGCGATCGCCTCGGTGACCGCGGCCGCCTCGTCACGGTCCTTGCGCAGCAACGGAATGACGCTCGCGGACGGTTCGTCGACGGACGCGGACAGGGTCGCGTCCGGGCCCACCTCGGCGAAGACGGTCACGCCGGCTTCGGTGAGCCGCTCGACCGCGTCGCCGAAGCGGACGGTGTCGCGGATCTGGCTGACCCAGTACTCCGGCGACGTGACGTCCCCGGCCGAGACGACCGGCACCCGCGGCTTCGCGAACTCCAGGTTCGCCACGACCTCGCCGAACTCGGCGAGCATCGGCTCCATCAGGACGGAGTGGAAGGCGTGCGACACCCGCAGGCGGCGCCGCTTGGCGAACTTCGACGCCACCGCGACGACGGCGTCCTCGTGGCCGGACAGGACGACCGAACCCGGGCCGTTGACGGCCGCGACGTCGACGCCCTCGCCGAGCAGCGGCAGGACGTCCGACTCGGACGCGCGCACCGCGACCATGACACCGCCGGTCGGCAGCGCGCCCATGAGCCGGGCGCGGGCGGACACCAGGGCGCAGGCGTCGGGCAGGGACAGCACGCCGGCCACGTGGGCGGCGGCGATCTCGCCGACGGAGTGCCCGGTCACGAAGTCCGGGTGCACGCCCCACGACTCCAGGAGGCGGAAGAGCGCGACCTCGAAGGCGAACAGCGCGGGCTGCGCGAACTCCGTCCGGTCGATCAGGTCCGCGTCGCCAAGAGCGTCCCGGACGGCCGGGTCGAGCAAGGCCAGGATCTCGTCGAACGCCCCCGCGAACACCGGGTACACCTCGTGCAGACGGCGGCCCATCCCGATCCGCTGCGAGCCCTGCCCGGCGAAGAGGAACGCGACCGGCGGGGCGACCCGCGCCTCACCACGCACGACTCCGGCGGGGATCTCGCCGGCGGCCAGCTCACGCAGGCCGCTGACCAGGCCGTCGAGGTCGTCGGCAACGACGGCCGCGCGCTGGGCCAGCGCCGCGCGCGTCACCGCGGCGGAGTAGGCGAGGTCGGCCGGGGCGAGCGTCTTGTCGGCCTCGATCCGGTCGGCCAGGCGCGCGGCCTGGGACCGGAGGGCCTCCGGAGTCCGTCCGGAGACGACGACCGGCACCGGGCGGGACAGCGGCGCGGACGGACGCGGCGCGGGCCGGTCGGCCGGGGCGGGCTGCTCCAGGATGACGTGGGCGTTGGTGCCGCTGATGCCGAAGGACGACACCGCCGACCGGCGGACGCGGTCGACCTCGGGCCAGGAGGTGTTCTCCGGCACCAGCGAGACCGCGCCTTCGGTCCAGTCCACATGGGACGACGGCTCGGCCGAGAACCGGGACTGCGGGACGACGCCGTGGCGCATGGCCTGCACCATCTTGATGACGCCCGCGACACCGGCAGCGGCCTGGGTGTGGCCGATGTTCGACTTCACCGAGCCCAGGAGCAGCGGCGTTTCGCGGTCACGGCCGTAGGTGGCGAGGAGGCTCTGGGCCTCGATCGGGTCGCCCAGCGGCGTCCCGGTGCCGTGGCCTTCGACGACGTCCACATCGGACACGCCGAGCCCGGAGACCGACAGCGCCTGGCGGATGACGCGCTGCTGCGACGGGCCGTTCGGGGCGGTCAGGCCGTTGGACGCGCCGTCCTGGTTGACGGCGGAGCCGCGCAGCACGGCGAGGACTTCGTGGCCGTTGCGCCGCGCGTCGGACAGGCGTTCCAGCATGACCAGGCCGACACCTTCGGCCCAGCCGACGCCGTCGGCGGAGTCGGAGAACGACTTGCACCGGCCGTCACCGGCGAGGCCGCCCTGGGCCGAGAAGTCCACGAACGCGCCCGGCGTCGCCATCACGGTCACGCCGCCGGCGAGCGCCAGTTCGCAGTCACCGGCCCGCAAGGCCTGTGCGGCCCAGTGCATCGCGACCAGCGACGACGAGCACGCCGTGTCGATCGTGACGGCCGGGCCTTCCAGCCCCAGCGCGTAGGAGACGCGGCCGGACATCACGCTGCCCGCGGTGCCGATCCCGAGGAAACCGAGGGCCTCCTCCGGGAACTGCACCCCCTGGCCGTAGTCGTGGTACATCACCCCGGCGAACACGCCGGTCCGGCTGCCCCGCAGCGAAACGGGGTCGACGCCGGCGCGTTCGATCACTTCCCAGGACGTCTCCAGGAGGAGACGTTGCTGCGGGTCCATCGCCAGCGCTTCGCGCGGCGAGATCCCGAAGAGCCCAGGATCGAAGCTTCCCGCACCACCGAGAAAACCGCCTTCACGAACATAAGAACGTCCCCGATCCGCCCCGAAGAGGCCACTCAGGTCCCAGCCGCGGTCGGCCGGGAAGGGTCCGACGCCGTCGCCGCCGGTCAGGACCATGTCCCACAGGTCCTCCGGCGAGGTCACGCCGCCGGGGTAGCGGCAGGCCATCGACACGATCGCGATCGGCTCGTCGGCGACCGGCGTGGTCGTGGTGCGCGATCGCAGCACCGGCGCGGCGTCCGCGCCGGACAGCTCGTCGCGGAGGTACCCGGCCAGCACGACCGGCGTCGGGTGGTCGAAGACCAGCGTCGCGGGCAGCCGCAGGCCGGTGGCCGACGCGAGGTGGTTGCGGAACTCGACCGCGGTCAGCGAGTCGAAGCCGAGGCCGCGGAACTCGCGGGCGACGTCGACGGTGGCGGCGTCGAACCCGAGCACCGCGGCGACCTGCGTGCGGATGACGTCGAGCAGCACCTTCTGCTGCTCCCCCTCGCGCAGGCCGGACAGCCGGTCGCGCAGGGCGTTCGCGGTCGGCGTCGACCGGCCCGCACCGCGGCGGCCCGGGCGGCCGACCGGGCGCACCAGCCACGGCGGCTCGGCCTGCGAGCGGATCAGCGGCAGGTCCATCAGCACCGGCACGAGCGCCGGTTCGCCGGAGTCCAGGGCACGGTCGAACAGCTCGCAGCCCTGCTCGACGGGCAGCGGCGGCATGCCCGCGCGGGTCATCCGGTCGCGGTCGGCGTCGGTCAGGGTGCCGGTCATGCCGGTCTCCCACGCGCCCCAGGCCAGGGACGTCGCGGCCAGGCCGCGGTTGTGCCGGTGCGCGGCGAGCGCGTCGAGGAAGGTGTTGGCAGCGGCGTAGTTCGCCTGGCCCGGCGAGCCGATCGTGCCGGCCACCGAGGAGAACAGCACGAACGCGGCGACGTCACCGGCCAGCTCGTGCAGGTGCCACGCGGCGTCGGCCTTCGGGCGCAGCACGGTGTCGAGGCGAGCGGCGTCGAGGGAGCCGATGACGCCGTCGTCGAGGACACCGGCGGCGTGCACGACGGCGGTGAGCGGCCGGTCGGCCGGAATGGCGGCCAGCAGCGCGGCGACGGCGTCGCGGTCGGCGAGGTCGCACGCTTCGACGCTGACCTCGGTGCCGTGCGCGGCGAGTTCGGCGACCAGCTCGACGAGCCCGTCGGCGGCCCCGCCGCGGCGGCTGGCCAGCAGCACGTGCCGGGCGCCGTACTCGGCGGCGATGTGCCGGGCGAAGACCCGGCCCAGGCCGCCGGTACCGCCGGTGATGAGCACGGTGCCGTCGGGGTTCCAGGCGGCACTTTCACGTGAAAGTGCCGCCTTGGGACGGCCGAGGCGGGCGACGCGGGCGGTGCCGTCGCGCAGCAGCAGCTGGGGTTCGCCGGTGGCCAGCGCGGCGGGCAGGCCGGACAGCGACACGTCGTCGACGTCGGCGAGCACGAACCGGCCCGGGTCCTCCGACTGGGCCGAGCGCACGAGGCCCCAGGCGGCGGCCGCGGCGAGGTCCGTCGGCGCGGCGCCGACGGCGCCGTGGGTCACGAAGACGACCCGGCCGAGGCCGCGTTCGCTCGCGGCCTGCACGACGGCCAGGACGTCGGCGGTGACGCGGCGGAGAGCGTCGGGAACGTCGCCGGTGCCCTGGACCGGGACGACGAGGACGTCCGGGTCCGCGGCCAGCGCGGCGTCGAGGTCCGGGTACTCCGGGCCGAGTTCGCCGAGGCGGGTGTCGTGGCCGAGCACGGCCCACTGGCCGTCCGGCTCTCCGGCGGGCACCGGCAGCGGCACCCAGTCCAGGCGGAACAGCGGCTCGGGTCCGGCGGCGGCCTGGGTCGTCGCGCGCAGCGTCAGGGCGTCGACCGAGAGCACGGGCGCGCCGGACTCGTCGGTCAGGGTGAGCGCGACGGCGTCGTCGGCGGCCCGGGTGATCCGGGCGCGGACCTTCTCCGCGCCCGTCGCGTGGAGCACGGCACCTGCCCAGGAGAACGGCAGGCCGCCGGGCACGGAGTCCACAAAGGACACCGCTTGCAGGACCGAGTCGAGCAGCGCCGGGTGCAGGCCGAACGCGTCGGCGTCCTCACCGGGCAGCTCCGCCTCGACGAAGACTTCGCCGTCGCGCAGCCAGACGCGCTGCAGGCCCTGGAACTCCGGGCCGTACGCGAACCCGGCACCGGCGAAGTTGTCGTAGAACGCGGTGAGGTCGACCGGTTCGGCGCCGGACGGCGGCCACTCGGTGTCCGGCGCGGCGGTCGGCAGCGTGCCGGGGGCGACGATGCCGGTGCCGTGGCGGACCCAGTCGGCGTCCGGCCCCTCGGCCCGCGACGAGACGCCGACCTCGCGACGGCCCGACGCGTCGGGGGCGCCGACGACGAGCTGCAGGCTGGCGGTGTCGCCGAGCACGAGCGGCGCGGCGACGGTGAAGTCCTCGACCTGGCCGCAGCCGACCTGGTCACCGGCCCGCACGACCAGCTCCAGGAAGCCGGCGCCCGGGAACAGGACCTGACCGCCGATGACGTGATCGCCCAGCCACGGCGTCGTCTTCAGCGACAGCCGGCCGGAGAACACCAGGTCACCGGAACCCGCGACCTCGGTGATCGCGCCGAGCAGCGGGTGCCCGGCCGCGGTCAGCCCGAGGCCGCCGAGCTGGCCCGCGCCGGCCACGAGCCGCGGCCAGAAACGCTGCCGCTGAAACGGGTAGGTGGGCAGTGCGACGCGCCGGGCGCCGGTGCCCTCGAAGAGCGCGGCCCAATCCACGGCGACGCCGCCGGTGTGCAGTGCGGCGAGCGCGGTGACGGCGGCAGTCTCCTCGTCGCGGCCGGCACGCAGCACCGGCGCGAGGACCTGGTCGTCACCGTCGACGAGGGCGGTGAGCACGGCGTCCGGGCCGAGTTCGACGAACGCGCTGACGCCCGCCTCGGTGAGCCGGGTGACGGCGTCGGCGAAGCGGACGGTGCCGCGGACCTGGCCGACCCAGTACTCCGGCGACGTGACATCGCCGTCGCACACCACCGGGACGTCCGGCTCGGCGAAGGTCAGCGTCTCGGCGACCGCGCGGAACTCGGCCAGCATCGGGTCCATCGCCGCGGAGTGGAAGGCGTGGGACACGGTGAGCCGCTTGGTCTTCTCGAACCGCGCGGCGACGCCCAGCACGGCGTCCTCGACACCCGAGATCACGACAGCCTCGGGACCGTTGACCGCGGCGAGCGAGACGTCGTCGTTGAGGAACGCCCGGATGTCCTCTTCGGTGGCCCGGATCGCCACCATCGCCCCGCCCGCGGGCAGGGCCTGCATCAGGCGGGCGCGGGCGGCGACGAGCGTGCAGGCGTCGGCGAGGGACAGCACGCCCGCGCAGTGGGCGGCCGCGATCTCGCCGACCGAGTGCCCGGCGAGGAACGCGGGCCGCACACCCCACGACCGCACGAGCCGGAACAGGGCCACTTCCAGCGCAAACAGCGCGGGCTGGGCCCAGCCGGTCTCGTCGAGCGCGGCCGCGTCGTCGCCGAAGACGACGTCGCGCAGCGGCTGCGGGAGGGCGGTGTCGAGGTGGGCGCAGACGGCGTCGAAGGCGTCGGCGAACACCGGGAAGCGCTCGTAGAGCCCGCGGCCCATGCCGAGGCGCTGCGAACCCTGGCCGGTGAAGAGGAACACGGCCGTGCGCTCGCGGGCGACGCCGCGGGCGACCTGGTCGCCGGGGGCGAGCAGCACCGCGCGGTGCTCGAACGCCGCCCGCGTCGTGACCAGGGAGAAGCCGGTGTCGATCGGGTCGAGGTCGCGGGGCAGGGCCGCGAGCTGCGCGTCCAGGGCGGCTTCGGACCGGCCGGACAGCACCCACGGCACCACGCTCGGCGTGACGTCCCGGCGCGGTTCGACCGGCACGGAGACGGGCGCCTGCTCGATGATCACGTGGGCGTTCGTGCCGCTGAGGCCGAACGACGAGATGCCGGCGCGGCGCGGGTGGCCGTTCTCGCGCCACTCGGTCGCCTCGGTGACCAGCCGGATGTCGCCGCCCGTCCAGTCCACGTGGGACGACGGCTCGGTGACGTGCAGTGTCGCGGGCACCAGTTCCCGTTGCAGGGCAAGGACCATCTTGATGATCCCGGCGACACCGGCCGCGGCCTGGGTGTGCCCGAGGTTGGACTTGACCGAGCCGAGCAGCAGCGGCCGCTCGCGGTCCCGGCCGTACGCGGCGAGCAGCGCCTGGGCTTCGATCGGGTCTCCCAGTGTGGTGCCGGTGCCGTGGCCTTCGACGACGTCCACTTCGGACGGCTGCAGCCCGGCCGACGCGAGCGCCTGGCGGATGACACGCTGCTGCGACGGCCCGTTGGGGGCGGTGAGGCCGTTGGACGCGCCGTCGGAGTTGATGGCCGAGCCGGCGACGACCGCCAGCACGTCGTGACCGTTCCGGCGCGCGTCGGACAGCCGCTCGACGACGAGCACGCCGATGCCTTCGGACCAGCCCGTGCCGTCGGCGGAGTCGGAGTAGGCCTTGCAAAGACCGTCCGGCGCGAGGCCGTTCTGGCGGCTGAAGCCGACGAAGCTGACCGGCGTGGACATCACCGTGACGCCGCCCGCGAGGGCGAGTTCGCACTCGCCGGCGCGCAGGGCCTGGGCGGCCAGGTGCAGCGCGACCAGCGACGACGAGCACGCCGTGTCGATCGTCATGGCCGGGCCTTCGAGGCCGAGCGCGTAGGACAACCGGCCGGACACGACGCTCGCCGCGACGCCGGTGCCCGCGTGGGCCTCGACGTCGGTGGCGGAGTTGACGATCACGCCGGCGTAGTCCTGGCCGTTGGTGCCGACGAAGACGCCGGTGCGGCTGCCGCGCAGCCCGCTCGGGTCGATGCCGGTCCGTTCGACGGCTTCCCATGACGTCTCCAGCAGGAGCCGCTGCTGCGGGTCCATGGCCAGGGCTTCACGCGGGGAGATGCCGAAGAACTCCGGGTCGAACTCGGCCGCGTCGGGCAGGAAGCCGCCGCGGTCGACGTAGCTGCTGCCCCGGCCCTGACCGCCGAGCGCGGTCATGTCCCAGCCGCGGTCGGCCGGGAAGCCGGTGATCGCGTCGCGGCCGTCGGAGAGCAGGTCCCACAGGTGTTCCGGGGTGCGGACGTCGCCGGGGAAGCGGCAGCTCATGCCGACGATGACGATCGGGTCGCCGATGCCCGCGGCCGCGTTCGGCAGGAGCGCGACGGGCAGGTCGGTGCCGTCCCCGATCAGCTCGCCCAGGAGGAACTCGCCCAGCGCGGCCGGGTTCGGGTGGTCGAAGACGAGGGTGGCGGGCAGGCTCAGCGCGGTCGCGGTTTCCATCCGGTTGCGCAGTTCGATGGCGGTCAGCGAGTCGAAGCCGAGGTCGGAGAACGCCCGTGTGGCGCCGATTTCACCGGTGCCGGTGTGGCCGAGGACGGCGGCGACGTGGTCGCGCACCAGGTCCAGCAGGACGGTGCCGCGCTCGGCCGCGGGCGTCGTGAGCAACCGGGTGGCCAGCGCGCTGGTGCCGGGCGCGGGGGCCGCGTCCAGTTCGGCGACCACACGGCGGACCGCGGGGAGGTCGGCCAGCAGCGGGCTGCGGCGGATGCTCAGCAGCGAGCGCAGGACGTCGGCGTTCTGGATGTCGGCGACGACGAGCTGTGCGGCGGGCCCACCGGCGTCGGCGAGGACGGTGGCGGCCAGATCCGGGTCGAGGCCGCCGCCGAGGCCCGCGGCCATGCCGTCGCCCGCCCAGGCGCCCCAGGCGATCGACGTCGCGTTCTGGCCGCGAGCGCGCCGGGTCTCGGCGAGCGCGTCGAGGACGGCGTTGGCGGCGGCGTAGTTGGCCTGGCCGGGGTTGCCGACGGCGCCGGCGACCGAGGAGAACAGGATGAAGGCGTCGAGGTCGCCGGCCAGCTCGTCGAGCAGGACGGCCGACTCGACCTTGGCGCGGAACACCGCGGCGAAGCGGTCGGGCGTCAGGCTGCCGAGGACGCAGTCGTCGAGCACGCCGGCGGCGTGGATCACGGCGCTGGGGCGGTGGTCGGCGAGCAGCGCGGTGAGCTGGGCGCGGTCGGCGACGTCGCAGCGGGCGATGACGATCCGCTCGTCGTCGCCGGGTTCGCCGCCGGAGCGGCTGGCCAGCACGACTCGCTGGGCCCCCTGGGCCAGGAGCCACTTCGTGACGTGGCGGCCGAGGGCGCCGGTGCCGCCGGTGACGAGGACGGTGCCGCGGGGCTGCCACGGCGAAGGCGCGGCCGCCGCCGGAGCGAGCCGACGTCCGTAGACGCCGGAGGCGCGGACGGCGATCTGGTCGTCGTCGCCTTCCAGGGCCCCGGCGAAGCGGGTGAGCAGCCGCGCGTCGAGCTCGGCCGGCAGGTCGGCGAGGCCGCCCCAGCGGCGCGGGTATTCGAGGGCCGCGACGCGGCCGAGGCCCCAGGTCGCGGCCTGGGCCGGTGCCGTGAGGCGGTCGGCCGGGCCGGTGGTGACGGCGCCGCGCGTGACGCACCAGAGCGCGGTGTCCGCGCCGAGGTCGTCGAGGGCCTGGACGAGGGCGGTGTTGCCGGTGAGGCCGGCGGACTCGTCGAGGGCGAGCAGCGAGACGACGAGCCCGGTGACCTGGTCGCGCAGGAGGTCGGCGAGGGTGTCGCGGTCGGCGCCGGCGGGGATTTCGACGGTCGTGCCGAGGGCGTCGGCGACCTGCCGCGCCCACGGGTCCTCGGCGTGGGACGCGGGGACGAGCACCAGCCGCTCCCCCGCCGTCGCCGGGGTCGCGTCCAGCGGACGCCACTCGACGCGGTAGCGCCAGCCGTCCACAAGGGACTGCCGCTGCCGCCGGGCGCGCAGGGCGGACAGCGCGGGAAGGACGGTTTCCAGGGCCGGGGCGTCGACCTGGAGGTCGGCGGCCAGCTCGGCGAGGTCGCCGCCTTCGACGACCGCCCAGAAGGCGTCGTCACCGGTCGAGGCGCGGACGGCCGCTTCCGGCCAGTAGCGGCGGTGCTGGAAGGCGTAGGTGGGCAGGTCGACGGGCCGGGCACCGGTACCGGCGAACCAGGCGGTCCAGTCGATCCGGACGCCGGCGACGTGCAGCGCGGCGACCGCGGTGGCGACGGCGGTGCGCTCGTCCCGGCCGCGGCGCAGGACGGGGACGGCGGTCGCGCCGGGCACGTCGACCAGGCCGGTGAGGACGGCGTCCGGCCCGACCTCGACGTACGTCGTGACGCCGGCGTCGGCCAGTTTCCCGACGGTGTCGCCGAAGCGGACGGTGGCGCGCACGTGCTCGACCCAGTACTCCGGCGACGTCACGTCCCCGGACGCGACGACCGGCAGCTGCGGCTGCGAGAACTTCAGGGCCGAGACGACCTGGCGGAACTCGGCCAGCATCGGGTCCATCAGGTGCGAGTGGAACGCGTGGCTCACCTTGAGCCGCTTGGTCTTCCCGAACCGCGCCGCGACGTCGAGCACGGCGGCTTCGACGCCGGACAGCACGACCGAGCGCGGCCCGTTGACCGCGGCGATGTCGACGCCGTCGGTCAGCACCGCGCGAACGTCCGCTTCGGACGCTTCGACCGAGACCATGGCGCCACCGGCCGGCAGCGCCTGCATGAGGCGGCCGCGCGCCGAGACCAGCGCGCACGCGTCGGCCAGCGACAGCACCCCGGCGACCTGCGCGGCGGCGATCTCGCCGATCGAATGGCCCGCCACGTAGTCGGGGCGGATGCCCCACGCGTCCAGGAGCTTGGTCAGCGCGATCTCGATGGCGAAGAGCGCGGGCTGGGCCCAGCCGGTCTCCGCGATCACGCCCGCGTCCGTACCCCAGACGACGTCGCGCAGGTCCGGGTGGAAGTACGCCAGCACCTCGTCGAGGGCCTCGGCGAACACCGGATACGTCTCCGCCAGCTCGCGGCCCATGCCGAGCCGCTGCGCACCCTGGCCGGTGAACAGGAACGCCTGGACGGGCTGGTGGGCGGTCTCACCGGTCAGCGCCCCCGCGGCGGGCTCACCGTCGGCTAGGGCCCGCAGCGCGCGGACGGCGGTGCCGGTTTCGTCGGCGACGATCGCCGCGCGGTGCGCGAAGCTCGTGCGGGTGGTGGCCGCCGCGAAGGCGACGTCGAGCAGGTTCGAATCGCCGGCCAGGACACTCAGGAGGCGTCCTGCCTGGGCGCGGAGAGCGTCCTCAGTTCGGCCGGAGACGAGCAGCGGCACGGTGGTCGCGGCCGGGGTCTCGCGCGGCACCTCCGGCGTCACGTCGGGGGCCTCGATGATGATGTGGGCGTTGGTGCCGCTGATGCCGAAGGACGAGATCCCGGCGCGACGTGCGCGGTCGGCGGCAGGCCAGTCGGTGGCCTCGGCCACGACCTCGACGGCCCCGGCCTCCCAGTCCACATGGGACGACGGTTCGCCGACGTGCAGCGACTTCGGCACGATCCCGTGCCGCATCGCCTCGACCATCTTGATGATCCCGGCCACGCCGGCGGCGGCCTGGGTGTGGCCGAAGTTCGACTTGATCGAGCCCAGCAGCAGCGGCGTTTCCCGGTCCTGGCCGTAGGTCGCCAGCAATGCCTGGGCCTCGATCGGGTCGCCCAGCACGGTTCCAGTGCCGTGCGCTTCGACGACGTCGACGTCCGAAGTGGACAGTCCCGCGTTGGCGAGGGCCTGGCGGATGACCCGCTGCTGTGACGGCCCGTTCGGGGCGGTCAGGCCGTTCGACGCGCCGTCCTGGTTGACCGCGGAACCGCGCACCACGGCGAGGATCCGGTGGCCGTTGCGGATCGCGTCGGACTGACGCTCGACCACGAGCAGGCCGACGCCCTCGGACCAGCCGGTGCCGTCGGCGTCGTCGGAGAACGCCTTGCACCGGCCGTCCGGCGCCAGGCCGTTCTGGCCGCTGAAGCCCACGAACCCACCCGGCGTCGCCATCACGGTGACACCACCGGCGAGCGCGAGGGAGCACTCCCCGGAGCGCAGTGACTGGGCCGCCAGGTGCAGCGCGACCAGCGACGACGAACACGCCGTGTCCACCGTCATCGCCGGGCCTTCGAGCCCCAGCACGTACGACAGGCGGCCCGACGCGACGCTCCCGGCGATGCCGGTGCCCGTCTGACCGCGCAGCTCGGCGTCCGTGCTCATCAGCAGGTCTGAGTACGACTGCCCGTTGGTTCCGACGAAGACGCCGGTGCGGGAGCCGCGCAACGTGGACGCGTCCAGGCCCGCGCGCTCGAACGCCTCCCACGAGACTTCCAGCAGCAGGCGCTGCTGCGGATCCATCGCGACCGCCTCGCGCGGCGAGATGCCGAAGAAGCCCGCGTCGAACTCGGTGGCGTCGTAGAGGAACCCGCCCGCCTGGGTGTCGCTCCCGGCGAGGGAGGCGACGTCCCAGCCGCGATCGGCCGGGAAGCCCGAGACGGCGTCGCCGCCCGAAGCCACCAGGTCCCACAGGTCGTCGGGGCCGGTCACGCCGCCCGGGAAGCGGCACGCCATCCCGACCAGCACGATCGGGTCGCCTTCCACGGCCGCGGTCGTCACGACGGCGTCGGCGCCGCGGGCGCCGAACAGCTCGCCCAGCACGAACCCGGCCACCGCGACCGGTGTCGGGTAGTCGAAGACCAGCGTGGACGGCAGCCGCAGGCCCGTCACGCCGGCCAGCCGGTTGCGGAACTCCACCGCCGTCAGCGAATCGAAGCCCAGCTCACGGAATTCGCCGGTGGTGTCGACGTTCTCCGGCGCGTGGCCGAGCACGGTCGCGACCTCGGCGACGACCCGGCCGGTGAGCACCCGCAGCTGCTCGGGCTCGCGCATCCCGGCGAGCTGCTCGCGCAGCGAGCCGCGGACGTGCGCGGCGTCGCCGCCGGCGCGGCGGCGGCCGGGCTGGGTGACCGGGCGCAGCAGCCACGGGAGCTCGCCCTGGGCGCGCATGGCCGTCATGTCCACGCGCATCGGGACGACGACGGCGCTCGGCGAGCGCGTGGCGCGGTCGAACAGCCGCATACCGTGCTCGACGGTCAGCGGCGGCACGCCCCCGCGCGCCATCCGCTCGCGGTCGGCGTCGCTCAGCGTGCCGACCATGCCGGTTTCCCAGCCGCCCCAGGCCAACGAGGTCGCGACGCGGCCTTCGGCGTGGCGGTGGACGGCGAAGGCGTCGAGGAAGGCGTTGGCGGCGGCGTAGTTGCCCTGCCCGGCCGAGCCGACGGTGCCGGCGACCGAGGAGAACACGACGAACGCGGCGAGGTCGAGGTCGCGGGTCAGCTCGTCGAGGTGGACGACGGCGTCGGCCTTGGGCCGCAGCACGTGGTCGAGCCGGTCGGCGTCCAGGGACGCGACGACGCCGTCGTCGAGGACACCGGCGGTGTGCACGATCGCCTTGAGCGGGTGCTCAGCGGGGATCCGGCCGAGGACGGCGGCGAGCTGGTCGCGGTCGGCGGCGTCGCAGGCCTCGACCGTGACGTCGACGCCGAGAGCGGTCAGCTCGTCACGCAGTTCGGCAGCGCCAGGCGCGTCCAGGCCACGGCGGCTGGTGAGCACGAGGTGCCGGATGTCGTAACCGGCGACGAGGTGGCGGGCCAGCTCGCGGCCCAGGCCACCGGTGCCGCCGGTGATGAGCAGCGTGCCTTCGGGGTCCCAGCGCGGCGGCAGCGTCAGCACGATCTTGCCGATGTGCCGGGCGCGGCTCATGAACCGGAACGCCGCGGCGCTCTGGCGCAGGTCCCAGCTGCGGATCGGCAACGGCGTGAGCACACCCTCGCCGAAGAGCCGCAGCAGCTCGCCGAGCAGTTCCTGCGTCCGGTCGGGTCCGGCCTCGCCGAGGTCGAACGCGCGGTAGCGGATCCGGCTCAGCGAGGCGGCGTCGCGGACGTCGGTCTTGCCCATCTCGAGGAACCGGCCGCCGTCGGCGAGCAGGTTCAGCGACGCGTCGGCGAAGTCGCCGGCCAGGGCGTTGAGGACGACGTCCACGCCCGTGCCGCCGGTGACGCGGCGGAAGGCGGCTTCGAAGTCCAGCGTCCGGGAGGAGGCGATGTGGTCGTCGGCGACTCCCAGCTCACGCAGGACGTGCTGCTTGCCGGAACTGGCCGTCGCGAAGACCTCGGCGCCGAGGTGGTGGGCCAGCTGGATCGCGGCCATCCCGACGCCGCCGGCACCCGCGTGGATCAGGATCTTCTCGCCCGGCCGCAGGTCGGCCAGGTCGACGAGCGCGTAGTAGGCGGTGAGGAAGACCAGCGGCACCGACGCGGCGGTGCGCGAGGACCACTCGGCCGGCACCGGGGCCACGTACCGGGCGTCGAGGGTGGTGTACGGGCCGAACGGGCCCGGCATCATGCCGAAGACGCGCTCGCCGACGCGGGCCGCGTCGACGCCGGGGCCGGTGGCCTCGATGACGCCCGCGCCCTCGGCGCCGAGCTTGCCGGCCTCGCCGGGGTACATGCCCAGGACGTTGAGCACGTCGCGGAAGTTGAGGCCGGCGGCCTCGACACGGACGCGGACCTCGCCGGGCCCGAGGTCGTCGAGGACCTCCGGGCACGTTTCGGCGGTCAGGCCGTCGATCCCCGCGGTACCGGCGGTGAGCCGCCACGCCGGTACCGCGGGAGGCAGGATGTCGCCGTTGCCGGCGAGGCGCCCGAGCCGGGCGACGCGGATGCTTTCGCCGCGGACGGCGAACTGCGGTTCGCCGGAGACGACGAAGCCGGTGCCCGGCAGCGCCGCGCCGGGCTCCAGGTCGACCAGGACGAACCGGTCGGGCTGCTCGGACTGGGCCGAGCGGATCAGGCCCCAGGCCGCGGCGGCGGCGAGGTCGCCGATCCGGTCGCCCGGGTCGACGGCCACGGCGCCGCGCGTCACGAAGACGATCCGGCCGGCGCGCTCGTCGGTGAAAGCGTGCTGCAGCACCGAAAGGACCCGCGCGGTGACCTCACGGACGGCGGTGAGGACGTCGCCGACACCCGCGACGGGCACGAGCAGGACGTCCGGTTCAAGGGAAAGCGCCTGCTCGAGGTCGGCGCAGCGCCGGGCGACGGGCGCCAGCAGCGGGTCGTCGCCGAGCAGCGCCCACGTGCCGGCCGGGGCGTCCTTGGCCAGCGCGGCCGGGACCCAGGTCGTCTGGAACAGCGACTCGTCGTCAGCGCTGCGAGGCGTGGCTTCGCGCAGCTGCAGGGATTCCGCCGACAGCACCGGCGCGCCCGTCTCGTCGGCGACGGCGATCGCGACCGACTCCTGGTCGACCGGGGTGATCCGGGCACGGATCCGGGTCGCGCCCGTCGCGTGCAGGGAGACCCCGGACCAGGCGAACGGCAGGCCGGGGGCGATCGAGTCGAGCCGGTGGATGGCGTGCAGGACCGAGTCGAGCAGCGCGGGGTGCAGGCCGAACGCGTCGCCGTCCTCGGGCAGCGCGGCCTCGACGAGCAGGTCTTCGCCGTCGTGCCAGGCCTTGACCAGCCCGCGGAAAGACGGGCCGTAGTCCAGACCGTTGTCGGCTAGTTCGTTATACAGCGTCGTGACGTCCACTTCGGACGCGTTCGCCGGTGGCCAGCCGCCGACCGTGGCGGCCGGGCGTTCGCCGACCGCGACGACGCCGGCGGCGTGCTGCGTCCACTCCGCGTGCGGGTCGGTGCCGCGGGAGGAGATGGTCAGCTCGCGCAGGCCCGCGTCGTCGGGACCGCCGACGGTGACCTGCAGCAGGGTCGGCTCGTGCTCGCGCAGCCACAGCGGCGCGGCGACGGTGAGGCTTTCGACGGCCGAGCAGCCGACCTGGTCGGCGGCGCGGACGGCGAGGTCGAGGAAGCCGGTGCCGGGGAACAGCACGTGCCCACCGACGACGTGGTCGGCCAGCCACGGCTGCCCGGCCAGGGACAGCAGGCCGGAGAAGACGACGCCGCCGGAGTCGGCGAGGTCGACGGCGAAGTCGAGCAGCGGGTGCCCGGCCGGGGTGAGGCCGAGGCGCTCGACGGCGCCGCGGCCCGGCGTCACGCTGGGCCAGTAGTGCTGGCGCTGGAAGGCGTAGGTGGGCAGGTCGACGGTCCGGGCGCCGGTGCCGGCGAACCACGGCGTCCAGTCGACGTCGACGCCGGCGACGTGCAGCCGGGCCAGCGCGCCGAGCACGGCGTCGGGCTCCGGGCGGTCCTTGCGCAGCAACGGCGTGACGACGGCTTCGGGCGCGTCGACCATCGCGGAGAGGACGCCGTCCGGGCCGACCTCGAGGAAGGCGGTGACGCCCGCTTCGGTGAGCCGGCCCAGCGCGTCGGCGAACCGGACGGTGTCGCGGACGTGGCGGACCCAGTACTCCGGCGAGGTGACGTCGCCGGTGGTGACGAACGGGATGCGCGGCTGCGCGAAGGTCAGGCCCGAGACGACCTCGCGGAACTCGTCGAGCATCGGGTCCATCAGCCCGGAGTGGAAAGCGTGGCTGACCTTGAGGCGCTTGGACTTCGCGAACCGGCCGGCGACGGCCAGGACGTCGGCCTCGACGCCGGACAGCACGACCGAGCGCGGGCCGTTGACGGCGGCCAGGGAGACGCCGTCGGTGAGCAGTGGGCGGACGTCGGATTCGGACGCTTCGACGGCGACCATCGCGCCACCGCGCGGCAGGGCCTGCATGAGGCGGCCGCGGGCGGTGACCAGGGTGGCGGCGTCGGCCAGCGACAGCACGCCGGCGATGTGGGCGGCGGCGATCTCGCCGATCGAGTGGCCGGCGACGTGGGCGGGCCGGACGCCGTGGGCCTCGGCCAGGCGGGCCAGGGCGACCTCGATGGCGAACAGCGCAGGCTGCGCCCAGCCGGTTTCGGCCAGGAGGCTCGGGTCGTCGCCCCACAGGACGTCGCGGACGCCGGGGTCGAGGTGGCCGAGGACCTCGTCGAGGGCCGCGGCGAACGGCGCCGACGTGGCGTGCAGCTCCCGGCCCATGCCGAGCCGCTGGGAGCCCTGGCCGGTGAACAACAGCGCGACCGAGGGGGTCGCGGCGGCCGCGCCGGTGGCGGCTTCGCGGACGCCGTCGGGGGTGGCGAGGAGGACGGTGCGGTGCGGGAAGCTCGCGCGGGTGGTGACCAGCGAGTGGCCCACGTCGAGGCGGTCGAGGCCGGTCTCGGTGATCCGGGCGACCTGCGCGGCGACGGCGGCTTCGGTCTTGCCGGAGACGACCCACGGGACCACCGGCAGCTCACGGCGTTCGGCGTCCGGCTCGGCGACGGGCTCGGGAGCCTCGATGATGACGTGCGCGTTGGTGCCGCTGATGCCGAAGGACGAGATGCCCGCGCGACGCGCACGGTCGGCGACGGGCCAGTCGACGGCCTCGGAGACGACCTCCACGGCGCCCGCCGTCCAGTCCACATGGGACGACGGCTCGCCGACGTGCAGCGACGGCGGCACGGTCCCGTGCCGCATCGCCTCGATCATCTTGATGATGCCCGCGACACCCGCGGCGGCCTGGGTGTGCCCGAAGTTCGACTTGATGGAACCCAGCAGCAGCGGGGTTTCCCGGTCCTGACCGTAGGTCGCCAGCAGCGCCTGCGCCTCGATCGGGTCGCCCAGCACCGTGCCGGTGCCGTGCGCCTCGACGACGTCTACGTCCGAAGTGGACAGTCCCGCGTTGGCCAGCGCCTGGCGGATCACGCGCTGCTGTGACGGGCCGTTCGGGGCGGTGAGGCCGTTGGACGCGCCGTCCTGGTTGACGGCCGAGCCGCGGAGCACGGCGTGGATCCGGTGGCCGTTGCGGAGAGCGTCGGACTGGCGTTCCAGGACCAGGACACCGACGCCTTCCGACCAGCCCGTGCCGTCGGCGTCGTCGGAGAACGCCTTGCAGTGACCGTCCGGGGCGAGGCCGTTCTGGCCGCTGAAGCCGACGAACCCACCAGGCGTGGCCATCACGGTGACGCCGCCGGCCAGCGCGAGGGTGCACTCCCCCGAGCGCAGCGACTGGGCCGCCAGGTGCATCGCGACCAGCGACGACGAACACGCCGTGTCGACGGTCATCGCCGGGCCCTCCAGGCCCAGCACGTAGGAGAGGCGGCCGGAGACGACGCTGCCGGCGATGCCGGTGCCGGTCTGGCCGCGCATGTCGACGTCGGCGGTGAGGAACAGGTCGGAGTAGGACTGGCCGTTGGTGCCGACGAACACGCCGGTCCGGGAGCCGCGCAGGCCGGTGGCGTCGAGGCCGGCGCGTTCGAACGCCTCCCACGACACTTCCAGCAGCAGGCGCTGCTGCGGGTCCATCGACATCGCCTCGCGCGGCGAGATGCCGAAGAAGCCCGCGTCGAACTCGGCCGCGTCGTAGAGGAAACCCCCGGCGCGGGTGTCGGAGGCGGCCAGCGCCGCGACGTCCCAGCCGCGGTCGACCGGGAAGCCCGAGACGGCGTCGCCGCCCGAAGCGACCAGGTCCCACAGGTCTTCCGGGCCCGCGATCCCGCCGGGAAAGCGGCACGCGACGCCGACCACGACGACCGGGTCGTCCGCGAGCGCACCCGTGTTCGCCACGACGTCGTCGACGCCGCGGGCGCCGAACAGCTCGCCCAGCACGAACTGCGCGACGGCCGTCGGGGTCGGGTGGTCGAAGACGAGCGTCGCGGGCAGGCGCAGGCCCGTGACGGTGGCCAGCTTGTTGCGGAACTCGACCGCGGTCAGCGAGTCGAAACCCAGGTCGGAGAACGACTTCCCGGCGCCGACCGCGGTGGCGTCGGCGTGGCCGAGCACAGTGGCGGCGCGGCTGCGGACGAGGTCGACGACGGCGGTGAGCCGGTCGGCCTCGGACAGCTCGTGCAGGCCGCGGGCGAGGTCACCGGCGGCCGCGGAGGTGGCGACGGCGGCCGAGCGGCGGGTGCCGCCGACCAGGCCGCGCAGCAGCGGCGGGAGCTCGTCGAGCAGGCGCAACGCGGCGAGGTCGACGGCGACCGGGACGACGAGCGCGTGCGGCAGGGTCAGGGCGGTGTCGAAGAGCGCGAGGCCGTGGTCGAGTTCGAGGGGCGGCATGCCGGTGCGGGCCATCCGCGCGCGGTCGGCCTCCGACAGGGAACCGGCCATGCCGCCTTCGACGGCCCACGAGCCCCACGCCAGGGAGAGGCCGGGCCGGCCGGTGGCGCGGCGGTGGGCCGCGAGGGCGTCGAGGAAGCTGTTGGCGGCGGCGTAGTTGCCCTGCCCGGCGCCGCCCATGATCCCGGCGACGGAGGAGAACAGCACGAACGCGGCGACGTCGCCGGCCAGCTCGTGCAGGTGCCACGCGGACGCGGCCTTGGCGGTCAGGACACGAGTCAGCCGCTCGGGGGTGAGCGCGGTGACGACGCCGTCGTCGAGGACACCGGCCGCGTGCACGACGGCGGTGAGCGGGTGCTCGGCCGGGATCGCGGCGAGAGCGGTTTCGAGCGCCGCACGGTCGGCGACGTCGCAAGCGGTGACGGTCGCGGCGACCCCGAGGGCGGCCAGGTCGTCGCGGAGGTCCTGCGCGCCCGGGGCGTCCGGGCCGCGACGGCTGAGCAGGAGCAGGTGCCGGACGCCGTGCTCACGCACGAGGTGCCGGGCGAGTTCCGCGCCGAGACCGCCGGTGCCGCCGGTGATCAGGACGGTCCCGTCCGGGTTCCACGCGCGTGCTTCGGCGCCGGTCATCCGGGCCCGGGCGAGTCTCGCCGCGCGGACGTCGTCGCCGCGCAGCGCGAGCTGCGGTTCGTCGAGCGCGAGGGCCCGCGCCACCGCGTCGGCCGACGTCTCGGCGTCGACGTCCACCAGCACGAACCGGCCCGGGTTCTCGGCCTGGGCGGTGCGGATCAGGCCCCAGACGGCCGCCGCGGCGAGGTCGTGGATCGGCTCACCGTCCTCGGTGGCCACGGCGCCTTCGGTGACGAAGGCCAGCCGGGCGTGCGCGAAACGTTCGTCGGCCAGCCACTCCTGGGCCAGCACCAAGGCTCGCGTCGCCAAGCCGGCCAGGGGGTCCGACGCCGTGAGCCGCGCCGTGACGACGGCCGGGACGTCGGCCAGGTCGGCGAGCGGGCCGGTCAGCTCGGTGACGACGACGGCGTCCGGCGGGAGCACCACCGGCGCCCAGCGCGGCTCGAACAGCGAGTCCGCACCGGTGAACGTCACGGTGCCGAGGTCTTCCGCGTGGACGGACCCGACCGACGCGACGGGCTGCCCGGCCGCATCGGCCATGGCCAGCGAAACGCCGTCCTCGCCGTGGCGGATCCGGACGCGCACCCGGGCCGCGCCCGCGGCGTGCAGCGTCACCCGGGTCCACCGCGCCGGGTAGCCCCGCAGCCCGGCCGCCTGCAGCGTGCTCTCCAGCAGCCGCGGGTGCAGCCCGAACGCCGTGGTCTCGTCCTCGCCGAAGGCGACCTCGGCGAACACGTCGTCGCCACGGCGCCACAGGCCGCGCAGCTCCGGGACGTCCGACGTCAGCTCTTCGGCGTCGGCCGGCGGCCACTCGGCCGTGGCGAAGTCTTCGTGGTGCCCGCCGGTGGCGAGCACGCCTTCGGCGCGGCGGACCCAGCTGCCGACGACCGACCCGGCGGGCCGGGTGTGGATGTCGAGGCGGCGGCGGCCGGTCGCGTCCGGCTCCCCCACCGACAGCTGCAGGTCGACGGCCTCGTCGGCGGCCAGCTCCAGCGGCGCGCCGAGGGTCAGTTCCTCCACCAGGTCGCAGCCCAGGTCGAGCCCGGCCCGCAGGGCCAGCTCGAGGAACCCGCTGCCGGGGAACCGCGTGTCGGTCAGCCACGGGTGGGTGCGCGCGGACAGCCGGCCGGTGAGCAGCAGGCCGTCGGACTCGGCGAGGGTGAGCGACGCGCCGAGCAGCGGGTGCTGCACCGGCGTCAGGCCGAGTCCGGCCGCGTCGGTAACGGCGTCCACAGTGGACGGCCAGTACCGCTCGCTCTGGAACGGGTAGGTCGGCAGGGCCACGGGCCGCGCGCCGGTGCCGGCGAAGAACGCCGTCCAGTCGATCCGGACACCCGCGGTGTGCAGGGCGGCCAGCGCGGCCGTCAGCGTCTCGGGCTCGTCGAGGTCCTTGCGCAGCACCGGGATCGCGGTGACGTCGTCGGCGGTCAGGCCGATCAACGGGGTGAGCACGGCGGCCGGGCCCAGCTCGGCGAACACCGTCGCGCCCCGCTCGGCGAGGCGGCGCACGGCGTCGCCGAAACGGACCGGTTCGCGGACGTGGCTCACCCAGTACTCGGCCGAGGTGACGTCGCCACCGGCGACGAACGGGAGCACCGGCTCGGCGAAGGTCAGGCCGGTGACGATCTGCCGGAAGTCGCCCAGCATCGGGTCCATCAGGCGCGAGTGGAAGGCGTGCGACACGGCCAGCCGGCGCGGCCGGTCGAACCGCTCGGCCACGGCGAGCACGGCGTCCTCGGTGCCGGACAGCACGACGGACGTCGGCCCGTTGACCGCGGCGACGCACACGTCGTCGCCCAGGTACGGCCGGACGTCGTCTTCGGACGCCCGCACGGCGACCATCGCGCCGCCCGCGGGCAGCGCCTGCATCAGCCGGGCGCGGGCGCTGACCAGCACACAGGCGTCGTTCAGGGACAGCACGCCGGAGACGTGCGCCGCGGCGATCTCGCCGACGGAGTGCCCGGCGACGAAGTCGGGCCGCACGCCCCAGGACTCCAGCAAGCGGAACAGGGCCACTTCCACGGCGAACAGCGCGGGCTGCGCGTGCCCGGTCTCGTCGAGGGCAGCGGTGTCGGCACCGGCCAGCACCTCGCGGACGCGCGGGTCGAGCAGGTCGAGCGTCGCGGACAGAGCGTCGGCGAAGACCGGGAACCGGGCGGCGAGGGTGCGGCTCATGCCGAGCCACTGCGCGCCCTGCCCGGAGAAGACGTAGGCGAGGGCCGGGGGCTGGTCGGCCGAACCGGCGACGACGCCGGCCGCTTCACCGTCGTCCAGCCAGGACGCCAGGGCGGCCCGCGGGTCGCCGCCGACGACCGACAGCCGCTCTTCGAACGCCGAGCGGGTGGTCGCCAGCGACCAGGCGACGTCCAGGGGTTCGCGGTCTTCGGTGGCCGAGAGCACCTGGGCGACCTGGGCCCGCAGCGCGGCCGGAGTGCGCCCGGACAGCAGCCACGGCACGGGAATCGAGGCACGCGGGGTCTCCTCGGCGACCGGCGTGGGCGGGGCCTGCTCGATCAGCGCGTGGGCGTTGGTGCCGCTGACGCCGAACGACGACACACCGGCGCGACGCGGGCGGCCGGTCTCCGGCCACGGCGTCTGCTCGGCCGCCAGGACGACGCTGCCGGACTTCCAGTCCACATGGGACGAGGGCTCGGCGGCGTGCAGGGTCTGCGGCACGACGCCGTGCCGGATCGCCTCGACGGTCTTGATGATCCCGGCGACCCCGGCCGCGGCCTGGGTGTGGCCGATGTTGGACTTGACGGACCCCAGCAGCAGCGGCGTCTCGCGGTCCTGGCCGTAGGTGGCCAGCAGGGCCTGTGCTTCGATCGGGTCGCCGAGTTTCGTGCCGGTACCGTGCGCTTCGACGACGTCGACGTCCGAAGTGGACAGTCCGGCGCTCGCGAGGGCCTGGCGGATGACACGCTGCTGCGACGGGCCGTTCGGCGCGGTGAAGCCGTTCGACGCGCCGTCGGAGTTGACGGCGGTGCCGCGGACGACGGCGAGGACCTCGTGGCCGAGGCGCTGGGCGTCGGACAACCGCTCCAGCACCAGCACGCCGACGCCTTCGGACCAGCCGGTGCCGTCGGCGTCGTCGGAGAAGGCCTTGCAGCGACCGTCGCCGGCGAGGCCGCCCTGACGGCTGAACTCCATGAGCGAACCGGGCGTCGACATCACGTTGACGCCGGCGGCGAGCGCCAGCGAGCACTCCCCCGCCCGCAGGGCCTGCGCGGCCAGGTGCACCGCGACCAGCGACGACGAACACGCCGTGTCGATGGTGACGACCGGGCCTTCCAGGCCCAGCGAGTACGCGAGCCGGCCGGAGATCGCGCTCGCGGCGATCCCGGTGCCCACCGAGCCGTCCGCGTCGGCGAGCGAGCGGACCATCAGGTAGGCGTAGTCCTGGCCGTTCGTCCCGGCGAACACGCCGGTCTTGCTGCCCCGCAACCGTTTCGGGTCGATGCCGGCCCGTTCGATCGCCTCCCAGGACACCTCCAGCAGCAACCGCTGCTGGGGGTCCAGGGACACCGCCTCGCGCGGCGAGATGCCGAAGAACCCGGCGTCGAAGTCGGCGACGCCGTCGAGGAACCCACCGGCCTGGCTGACGCTCATGCCGCGCTCGTCGACGCCGGCGCCGGTGACCGCTTCGAGGTCCCAGTCGCGGTCGGCGGGGAACGGCCCGATGGCGTCCCCGCCGTTCGCCACCAGGTCCCAGAGGGCCTCCGGGGAGCGGACGCCGCCGGGGAACCGGCAGCTCATGGCCACGATCGCGATCGGCTCCGTCGACGCGGCCAGCAACTCCTGGTTCTGCCGCTTGAGCCGTTCGGACTCCTTCATGGCGGCACGGAGTGCTTCGACGACCCGGTCGTTCGGCGTGGACATGTGTCAGCTCCGTAGGTTCATCGGGATCAGGTGGCCTCACCGTCGAGCGCGGCGCGGACCAGGTCGTCGAGCGACATCCCGTCGATGTCTTCGCTCGCCTTCCCGGTGCCGCCGACCGGGTCCGGGACCTGCCCGGCCAGGCGCCGCAGGGGTTCCAGCACGCCGATCTCACGCAGGCGGGCCAGGGGTACCGTCGCGAGCAGGGCTCGCAGTTCGGCGTCGTCGTCGGAATCCGTGGCCGGCACCAGCCGGCGGACCAGGTCCGCCGCCAACACCGCCGGGGACGGGTGGTCGAACACCAGCGTCGCCGGCAGTTCCAGGCCGGTCGCCGCCGCGAGCTGGTTGCGCAGCTCGATCGCGCTGAGCGAGTCGAAGCCCAGCCCGGAGAACGGCCGTTCCGGGTCGACCGCGTGCGGCCCGGCGAAGCCGAGCACCGCGGCGACCTGGGTGCGGACGACGTCCAGCGCGGCCTTCTCGCGGTCCGAAGCGGGCAGCTTCGCCAGCTTGTCCCGCAGGGCCCCGGAGACGTCGACCGGTGCCTCGGCGGTGAGCCGGTGGTACTCGGGCAGGTCGGTCAGCAGCGGGCTCGGGCGGGCCGCGGTGAACGTGCGCAGGAACGTGGCGTGGTCGATGTCGGCGACCACCGGGGTGGCGTCGCTCGCGAGCACGACCTGCGCGAACGTGGTGAGCGCGAGGTCCACCGGCACCGGCCGGGTCCCCGTGCGCTTGGCCCGGGCGGCGGCGTCGGCCGTCTCGGCCATGCCGGCCTGCCAAGCGCCCCAGGCGATCGACGTGCCCGGCAGCCCGGCGCGGGTCCGGTGTTCGGCGATCGCGTCGAGCACGGCGTTCGCCGCGGCGTAGTTGGCCTGCCCGGCGTTGCCGACCGAGCTGGACGCCGAGGAGAACAACGCGAAGACGTCGAGGTCGAGTTCGAGTTCGCGGGTGACCTGGTCGAGCACCCGCGCCGAGTCGGCCTTCGCCGCGAAGACGGCGTCGAACCGGTCGGCGTCGTAGCTTTCGAGGACACCGTCGTCGAGCACGCCCGCCGCGTGGACCACGGCGGACAGGGGCGCGTCCGCCGGGACGTCGGTCAGCAGGGTGCGCACGGCGGCCGCGTCGGTCAGGTCGCACGCCACGATCGACGCGCGCTCGCCCAGCTCGGCCAGCAGTTCCGCGGCGTCGGGGGTGTCCGGGCCACGGCGGCCGGTCAGCACGACCTTGGCCGCGCCTTCGTCGAGCAGCCAGCGGGCCAGCCGCCGGCCCAGCGCACCGGTGCCGCCGGTGACGACGACAGTGCCGTGCGGGCGCCAGGCCTTCGGGGCCGCACCGGACGGCGTCCGGACGAGCCGACGGGCGAACACGCCCGCGGCCCGGACCGCGACCTGGTCCTCACCGCCGGCGAGGATGCCGCCGAGCCGTGCGACCGCGTGATCGTCGAGCTCGCCCGGCAGGTCGATCAGGCCGCCCCAGCGGCCCGGCTGTTCGAGCGCGGCCACCCGGCCGAGGCCCCAGAGCGCGGCCTGCGCCGGCGAGGTGAGCCGGTCGGACGGGATCGCGGTGACGGCGCCGCGGGTCAGGCACCACAGCGGTGCGGTGCTGCCGGTCCCGGCGAGGGCCTGCAGCAGCGCGGTGGTCGCCGCGACCCCCGCCGTCGGCGAGGATTCGTCGAGGCCCAGCAGGGAAACGACGCCGGCGACGTCGTCGAACCCGCTGAGCGCGGCGGTCAGCGCCGCGCGGTCGGTGCCGGTGACGTCCATGCGCTCGGCCCCGAGGGCCTTGACCACACCGGCGGCCCAGGCGTCGTCGGTGCACCCGGCGGGCACGAGGACCAGCCAGGTGCCGTCCGGGACGACGCCGAGGGAGCCGCCGAGCGGCTTCCAGGCGATCCGGTAGCGCAGGTCGTCCACAGTGGACTGGGTGGCCCGGCGGTGCTTGAGGTCCAGCAACGCGGGCAGGACGGCGTCGAGCGCGGCGCGGTCGACACCGAGATCGGCCAGGGACTCGGCGTCCAGCTCCGCCCACAGGTCCTCGCTGGTACCGGCGGTGACCTGCGCCTGGTCCGGCCAGAAGCGTTCGTGCTGGAACCGGTAGGTGGGCAGGTCGACCGGCCGCGCGCCGGTGCCGGCGAAGAAGTCCGCCCAGCGGACCGGGGTGCCGGCGACGTCGAGGCGGGCCAGCGCGGCGACCACGGACGACTCGTCCGAGCGGCCCTTGCGCAGGGCGGCGGTGACCGTCGCGGCCTCGCCGGCGAACGAGCGGGTCAGCGCCGCGAGGGTGCTGTCCGGCCCGAGCTCGAGGTACTTGGTGACGCCGAGAGCGCCGAGGGCGGAGACGGCGCCGGTGAAGAGCACCGGACGGCGGGCGTGATCCACCCAGTACTGCGCGTCCTGGATCTCCGGCCCGGCCGGGGAGGCCGTCACCGTGGACACGATCGGGAGCACCGCGGGGGCGTACACCACCCCCGCGGCGACCCGCCCGAAGTCGTCCATCATCGCGTCCATGTGGGACGAGTGAAACGCATGGCTGACCCGCAAATGTCTAGTCTTTCCGCCCGCCGCCGCGACGATCCCGGCCACTTCGGCCACGGCGTCCTGGTCGCCGGAGACGACCACCGCGTCGGTCCCGTTGACCGCCGCGATCGACAGTCGCCCGGCGTACCCGGCGACGAGGCGCTCGGCTTCGCCCTCGGTGGTCTGCAGCGACACCATCGCCCCGCGCGGCAGCTCCTGCATGAGCCGGCCGCGGGCGGCGATCAGCGTGCAGGCGTCGGCCAGGGACAGCACCCCGGCGACGTGCGCGGCGGCGAACTCGCCGATCGAGTGCCCGACGAGGTAGTCGGGCCGCACGCCCCACGACTCGACGAGCCGGAACAGCGCCACTTCCAGCGCGAACACCGCGGGCTGGGCCCACCGGGTCTCGGCCAGCAGGTCGGCGTCGTCGCCGAACATCGCGTCGCGCAGCGAACCGGGCAGTTCGAGGTCCAGGTGCGCGAACACGGCGTCGAGCGCCTCGGCGAACACCGGGAACCGCGTGTAGAGGTCGCGGCCCATGCCGGGACGCTGGGAGCCCTGCCCGGAGAACAGGAACGCGAGCTTCCCGCCCGTCTGCGGGCCCGTGAGCACCAGCGGCGACGTCGTCCCGGCGGTGATCGCGGCGAGCCCGGTCAGCAGCTCCTCGCGGTCCTCGGCCACCACGGTGGCCCGCGACTCGAGCCACGCGCGGGTGGTCGCCGCGGAGTACGCGACGTCGGGCAGTGCCAGCTCCGGGCGCGCGGCGAGGTGGTCCCGCAGCGCGCGGGCCTGGGCCCGCAGGCCCTCGGGCGTCCGCGCCGACAGCTTGACCGGCACGGCCACGGCTTCGGCGGGCTCCCGCGCCGGCGTCGGCGGGGCCTGTTCGAGGATGAGGTGCGCGTTGGTGCCGCTGGCGCCAAAAGCCGACACCGCCGCGCGGCGCGGGCGGCCGGTGGCCGGCCACGGCGTGCTCTCGGCCAGCAGCGAGACCGTGCCCGCCGACCAGTCGACGTGCTCCGAGGGCCGGTCGACGTGCAGGGTCCTGGGCAGCAGCCCGTGCCGCATGGCGAGCACCATCTTGATCACCGCGGCGGCGCCGGCGGCGGCCTGGGTGTGGCCGATGTTGGACTTCACCGAGCCGAGCAGCAGCGGCCGGTCCCGCTCGCGGCCGTAGGTGGCCAGCAGGGCCTGCGCTTCGATCGGGTCGCCGAGCTTGGTCCCGGTGCCGTGCGCCTCCACGGCGTCCACTTCGGACGCCGTGAGCCCGGAAACGGCCAGGGCGCGGGTGATCACGCGTTGCTGGGCCGGGCCGCTGGGGGCGGTGAGGCCGTTGGACGCGCCGTCGGAGTTGACGGCCGAACCGCGCACGACGGCGAGGATCGTGTGCCCGTTGCGCCGTGCGTCGGATTCGCGTTCCAGCACGATCATCCCGACACCCTCGGACCAGCCCGTGCCGTCGGCGGCGTCGGCGAACGCCTTGCAGCGCCCGTCGGCCGACAACGCGCCCATCTCGCCGAACTCGACGAACCCGGCCGGGCTGGACATGATCATCACGCCGCCGGCGACGGCGAGCGAGCACTCCCCCGCCCGCAGCGCCTGCGCGGCGAGGTGCATCGCGACCAGCGAAGACGAGCACGCGGTGTCGACGGTGACCGACGGGCCTTCCAGCCCGAAGGTGTAGGAGACGCGGCCGGACAGCAGGCTGCCGGCCTGGGCCGTGGACTGGTGGCCCGCGGTGTCGGTCGGCGGCCGGTAGTCGCCGGAGCCGCCGCCGATGTAGACGCCGGTGTCGCCGCCGCGCAGGGCCGTCGCGTCGACGCCGGAGCGTTCGAAGGCCTCCCACGCCACTTCGAGGACGAACCGCTGCTGCGGGTCCATCACGATGGCCTCGCGCGGCGCGATCCCGAAGAAGCCGGGGTCGAACTCGGCCGCGTCGTGCAGGAAGCCGCCTTCCTTGGCGGCGCTGCTGCCCGGGCCGTCGCCGGTCAGGGTGGCCAGGTCCCAGCCGCGGTCGGCCGGGAAGCCGCCGACGACGTCACGCTCGTCGACGATCGCCCGCCAGAGCTCTTCCGGCGAGCCGATCCCGCCGGGGTAGCGGCAGCTCATGCCGACGATGACGATCGGGTCGCCCGCGACCGGCGCGGCCACGCTCACCTCCGTCACTTCGGCCTCGCCGATCAGCTCGCCGAGCAGGAACGCGGCCAGCTCGCGCGGGGTCGGCCGGTCGAAGACCAGCGTCGCCGGGAGCCGCAGGCCGGTCTCGGTGCTCAGCGCGTTGCGGAGGTCCATCGCGGTGAGCGAGTCGAAGCCCAGCGCGGAGAACGCGCGGTCGGTGTCGATCTCGGTCGTGTCCGGGTGCCGCAGCACCTCGGCGACGGCCGTCTTCACCACGTCCAGCACGACGTCGGCCCGGTCGCCCGCCGACTGGGCGAGCAGCCGGTCGCGCAGGCCGTGGGTCCGCTCGCCGGCCTCGGCCGGGCTGTGCAGCTGCGCCAGCAGCGGGCTCGGGCGCCGCGCGGTGAACGCCGGGCCGAACCGCTCCCACCGGACGTCGGCCACGACGGTGGTGACGTCGTCGGCGCGCACGGCCGTCGTGAGCGCCGTGACGGCAGTCGCCGGGTCGAGCGCGGGCAAGCCGCTGTCACGCAGGTGGTCGAGGTCCTCGTCGGCGCCTTCCCACGCCGAGAACGCGACGACCGCCGCCTTCTCGCCGCGGTCCCGGCGCTGCCGGGCGAACGCTTCGAGCGCGGCGGCCTCGGCGGCTTCGTCACCGCGGCCGCGCACGCCCCACACCCCGGCGATCGAGGTGAGCAGCACGAACGCGTCGAGTTCCTTGCTGTCCAGCAGGTCCGCGAGGTGCCGGGCACCCGCGAGACCTTCGCCGTGGATGACGGCGTCGGGCGGGAACTGCGCCAGCAGGTCGCGCAACGTGTCGGGGTCGGCCGTCGCGCCGCGGACGACGTGGACGCCGTCGCGCTCGGCGAGCCGGTCCGCGATCGCGGCGGCCGGGCCGTCGCCGGTGACGAGCACGGTGCCGAACGGCTCCCAGCGCTCGCCGGGCGCGCCGGCGCGGGTCAGGCGGCGGCCGTAGGCCCCGGCCGCCCGGACGGCGACCTGGTCCTCGTCGCCGGCGAGCACGCCGGCCAGCCGGGCCGCGGTCCGCGCGTCCAGCTCGGCGGGGACGTCGACGAGCCCGCCCCAGCGCACCGGGTCGTGCAGCGCGGCGACGCGGCCGAAGCCCCACAGCGCGGCCGTTTCCGGCGACGCGATCCGCTCGGCCGGGGTCACGGCGACCGCGCCCCGGGTCACGCACCACACCGGCGCGTCGAGGCCGGCGTCGTCGAGCGCGGCCAGCAGCGCGCGGGTGTCGGCCACGGTGTCGAGCAGCGAGACGATCCTCGTGGCTCGCGCCTGGGTCAGGTCGGCGTCCGGGCCGTGGAGGTCGGCGCCGAGCGCGTCGGCGAGGGTTTCGGCCCATTCGGTGTCCGGACCGCTGATCACCGCGACGTCGGCGGCGTCCGCCGCGCCGACGGTGACGGGCTGCCAGGTGATCCGGTAGCGCAGGTCGTCGGCGGCGGATTCGGCGTCGCGCTTGCGGCGCCACTCGGCCAAGGCGGGCAGTACGGCGGTGAGCGCGGCCGGGTCGACGTCCAGGGCGGTCGCCAGCTCGGCGCCGTCGGCGCGGTCGACCGACGCCCAGAACTCGGCGTCGACGGCGGTCCCGGCCACGGCCGTGGCGGGCGCGTCGGGCCAGTAACGACGGCGCTGGAAGGCGTACGTCGGCAGTTCGGTGCGTCGCGCGGCGGTGCCCGCGAACCAGGCGGTCCAATCCGGGTCGGCCCCGGCGGTGAACAGCGTGCCGAGCGCGGCCGCCGCACTGTCCTCTTCGGACTTCCCGCGGCGGAGCACCGGCACGACGACGCGGTCGTCCGCCTCGGCGACGAGCGGCGTCAGGACGGCGTCCGGCCCGATCTCGACGTACAGCGAGACGTCCGACTCCGCGAGCCGGTCCAGGGTGTCGCCGAACCGGACGGTGTCACGCACGTGCCGCACCCAGTACTCCGGCGACGTCACGTCACCGGACGTCACGACCGGGATCGACGGCGCCGCGAACCGCAGGCCCGCGACGACCGTGCGGAACTCGTCGAGCATCGGTTCCATCAGGTGCGAGTGGAAGGCGTGCGAGACCGAAAGCCGTTTGCTGCTCTCGAAGTTCGCCGCGACGGCGAGCACGGCGTCCTCGACGCCGGACAGCACGACCGACTCGGGCCCGTTGACGGCGGCGAGGTCGACGCCGTCGGTGAGCCGGACGTCCGCTTCGGCCGCGCGGACGGCGACCATCGCGCCGCCCGTCGGCAGCGCCTGCATGAGCCGGCCGCGAGCCGCGACGAGCGTGCAGGCGTCGTCCAGGGACAGCACACTGGCGACGTGCGCGGCGGCGATCTCGCCGATCGAGTGCCCGGCGACGAAGTCGGGGCGGATGCCCCACGACTCCAGGAGCCGGAACAGGGCGACCTCGACCGCGAACAACGCGGGCTGGGCCCAGCCGGTGTGGTTCAGCTCGGCCGCGTCGTCGCCCCAGGCGACGTCACGCAGCGACCCGGGCAGCCCGGCGTCGAAGTGGGCGCAGACCTCGTCCCACGCCTCGGCGAACACCGGGAACCGGTCGTACAGCTCGCGGCCCATGCCGAGGCGCTGGGCGCCCTGGCCGGAGAACAGGAACGCACTCGCGCGCTCGCGGGCCACACCCCGCGCGACGACCCGGCCGTCGGCGAGCACGGCCCGGTGGTCGAGCGCGGCGCGTCCGGTGGCCAGGGTGAACCCGGCGTCCAGGGCGTCGGTCTCGACGTCGGCCAGCAAGGCGAGCTGCGCGTCGAGCGCGGCCGCCGAACGCGCCGACACCGGCCACGGCACGACCGCCGGGCGAGTGCCGGTGACGTCCTCGCGAGCGGGCGGCGCCTCCAGGATCACGTGGGCGTTGGTGCCGCTGACACCGAACGACGACACGGCGGCGCGACGCGGGCGGCCGGTCTCGGGCCACGCGGTCGCCTCGGTGACGAGCCGGACCGCACCGGCCGTCCAGTCCACGTGGGACGACGGCTCGCCGACGTGCAGCGTCTTCGGGACCGTGCCGCGCCCCAGGGCCAGCACCATCTTGATGACGCCGGCGGCACCGGCGGCGGCCTGGGTGTGACCCAGGTTCGACTTCACGGAACCGAGCAGCAGCGGCTCTTCGCGCTCGCGGCCGTAGGTGGCCAGCAAGGCCTGGGCTTCGATCGGGTCACCGAGGGTGGTGCCGGTGCCGTGCGCTTCGACGACGTCGACGTCCTCAGTGGACAGTCCCGCATTGGCCAGGGCCTGGCGGATCACGCGTTGCTGCGACGGGCCGTTCGGGGCGGTGAGGCCGTTGGACGCGCCGTCCTGGTTCATCGCCGAGCCCCGCACCACGGCGAGGACGTCGTGGCCGAGGCGGCGCGCGTCGGACAGCCGCTCGACGACCAGCACACCCGCGCCTTCGGACCAGGTGGTGCCGTCGGCGTCGTCGGAGAAGGCCTTGCAGCGGCCGTCGGCGGCGAGGCCGCCCTGGGCGTCGAACTCGACGAAGGAGAACGGGCTGGTCATCACCGTGACGCCGCCGACCAGGGCCAGCGAGCACTCGCCCGAGGCGAGCGACTGGGCCGCCCAGTGCAGCGCGACCAGCGACGACGAGCAGGCCGTGTCGACCGTGACGGCCGGGCCTTCCAGGCCGAGGGTGTAGGACAGCCGGCCGGACAGCACGCTCGCCGTCGTGCCGGTGGCCATGTGCCCGGCGACGTCCGCGCCGGAGGTGAGCAGCAGGCCGGTGTAGTCCTGGCCGTTGGTGCCGACGAACACGCCGGTGTCGGAGCCGCGCAGCGTCGCCGGGTCGATCCCGGCGTGCTCCAGGGACTCCCACGACGTCTCCAGCAGCAGCCGCTGCTGCGGGTCCATCGCGAGCGCCTCGCGCGGCGAGATGCCGAAGAACCCGGCGTCGAAGTGCCCGGCGTCGGGCAGGAACCCGGCCTGGCCGGCGCTGATCGTCGAGAGGTCCCAGCCGCGGTCGGTCGGGAACGGCCCGATCGCGTCACCGCCGCCGTCCAGGAGGTCCCAGAAGGTGCGCGGCGAGGTGACGCCGCCGGGGAAGCGGCAGCCGATGCCGACGATGACGACCGGGTCGGTCGCGTCGGCCCGGGTGGCCGCCGTGGTCGTGGTGAGTTCGGTGGTGCCGACCAGTTCGCCGAGCAGGAACGCGGTCAGCGCGCGCGGCGTCGGGTGGTCGAAGACCAGCGACGACGGCAACGCGAGCGCGGTCGCCGCGCCGATGCCGTTGCGGAGTTCGACCGCGGTGAGCGAGTCGAAGCCGAGGTCGGCGAACGCGGCGTCCGGCGCGACGGCCCCGGCGTCGGAGTGCCCGAGCACCATCGCGACCTGGGTGCGCAGCAGGCTCAGCAGGTGCTTCTCGCGGTCGGCGTCGGGCAGCCCGGCCAGGGTGGTGCGCAGGTCGCCGCGCTCCCCCGCCTCGCGGGCCTGGCTGAGGACGGCCTTCGCCGCGGGCAGGTCGGCCAGCAGCGGGAACGGCCGGCCGATGCTGAACGCCGGGATGAAGCGGGTGAAGTCGATGTCGGCGACGAGCACTTCGGCGTCGCCGGCGCCGATCGCGCGGCGCATCGCCGCGATCGCACGGTCCGGCGGCAGCAGGGCGAGCCCGCCGCGGCCGACGCGGTCCTGCACCCCGGCGTCCCCGCCGAGCATGCCGGCGCCCGCCCAGGGACCCCAGGCGATCGACGTCGCGGCCTGGCCCGCGGCCCGGCGGCGGGCGGCGAGGGCGTCGAGGTAGGCGTTGGCGGCGGCGTAGTTGCCCTGCCCGGCCGCGCCGAACGTGCCCGCGGTCGAGGAGAACAGTACGAACGCGTCGAGGTTCTCGGTCAGTTCGTCGAGGTTCTCGGCACCGGTGCACTTCGGGCCGAAGACGGTCGCGAACTGGTCCGGGGTCAGGGAATCCGTGGTGCCGTCGTCGACGACACCGGCGGTGTGCACAACGGCGTTGACCGTCGGGAGCGACGCGATCAGCGCGGCCAGCGCGTCGCGGTCGGCGACGTCGCAGGCCGCGATCGTCACGCGCGCTCCGGCTGCGGTGAGTTCGGCTTCGAGGTCGGCCGCGCCGGGCGCGTCCGGGCCGCTGCGGCTGACGAGCACCAGGTGGTCCGCGCCGGCCGTGGCGAAGCGGCGCGCGACTTCCGCGCCGAGCCCGCCGGTGCCGCCGGTGATCAGGACGGTGCCGCGCGGGGTGTAGGCCTCGACGGTCGTCATGGGGGCTGTGGCGAGGCGGCGGGCGAAGACCCCGGACGGCCGGACGGCGACCTGGTCCTCGTCGCCGATCCCGGCCAGGACGGCGAAGAGCCGGTTGACCGCGCGGGTGTCGAGGGTCTCGGGCAGGTCGACGAGCCCGCCCCAGCGCTGCGGCTGCTCCAGCCCCAGCACCCGGCCGAGGCCCCACAGGGCCGCACCCCGCGGGTCCGCCGCGGGGTCGGCGGCACCGACGCTGACGGCGCCACGGGTCGCCCACCACAGCGGCGCGGCGACTCCGGCGTCACCGAGCGCCTGCGCCACGGTGAGGGCGCGGTCGGTTTCTCCCAGCAGGGAGAGCACGACGTCTGCGTCTACTTCGGACAGTCGTGCGGCCAGGGTCTCGCGGTCTTCGGCGCCGACCTCGAACCGGACACCGTCCACAGCGGACAGGACCGACTCGGCCCACGCGCCGGGTTCGGCGGGCACGACGACCAGCACGCGACGCGGGGTCGCGGCCTCGGTACGGACCGGCGTCCAGACGACGCGGTAGCGCCACGCGTCGGCCTCGGACTCCGTCCGGACCTGGCGCCGCCACGCGGTGAGCGCGGGCAGCACGGTGCCGAGCGCGTCGCGGTCGACGTCGAGCGTGGTGGACAGCGAGGTGACGTCGGCGGCTTCGAGAGCCGTCCAGAAGCCCGTGTCGGCTTCGGCCGCGGACTCCGCCGGAGCGGGCTCCGGCCAGTAGCGGGCGCGCTGGAACGCGTAGGTGGGCAGGTCGATCCGGCGGGCGCCGGTGCCGGCGTAGAAGGCGGCCCAGTCGGGGCGGACGCCGTGCGCGTGCAGCTCGCCGAGCAACGCCGCGACGGTCTCCCCTTCCGACCGGTCCCGCCGCAGCACGGGCCGCACGGCGACGCCGGTGTCGGTGACGGTCTCGCCGACCATCGCCGACAACACGCCGTCGGGCCCGAGTTCGACGTACGCGGTGACGCCGGCGTCGTGCAACGCGGTGATCGTGTCACCGAAGCGGACGGCCTCGCGGGCGTGCCGCACCCAGTAGTCCGGAGTGGACACCAGGTCCGCGTCGCCGAAGCCGCCGGTGATGCCGGAGACGAGCGACAGGTCCGGTGCGGAGTAGGTCAGCCCGGCGACGGCCGCGCGGAGCTCGTCCAGCATCGGGTCCATCGCCGCCGAGTGGAAGGCGTGGGACACGGTGAGGCGACGGGTCTTCGGGAACTGCTCGGCGAACGCGAGGACGGCGTCCTCGGGACCCGCGACGACGGTTGCCCGCGGCCCGTTGACCGCGGCGATGTCGACGCCGTCGGGCAGCAGCGCCCGCACGTCCGCCTCGGACTCGCGGATCGCCACCATGGCGCCCCCGGACGGCAGCGCCTGCATCAGGCGGCCGCGGGCGAGCACCAGCGTGGCGGCGTCGGCCAGGGAGAACACCCCGGCGACGTGCGCCGCGGCGATCTCGCCGACCGAGTGGCCGGCGACGTGGTCGGGCCGCACGCCCCACGACTCCAGGAGCCGGAAGAGCGCGACCTCGATCGCGAACAACGCGGGCTGGGCGTAGCGGGTTTCGTCGAGCAGCGCGGCTTCCGGCGTGCCCGGCTCGGCGAACAGCAGGCCGTGCAACGGGTGCTCGAGACCGGCGTCCAGGTGGGAGACGACCTCGTCGAGGGCCTCGGCGAAGACGGGGAACCGCTCGGCCAGCTCACGCCCGGCGCCCGGGCGCTGGCTGCCCTGGCCGGTGAACAGGAACGCCGTGCCGGGGCCACCGGTGGTGCCGCGCAGCACGGACGCCGCGGGCTCATCGGCGGCGACGGCGGCGAGCCCGTCGAGGACGTCGTCGTGCGTGGCGGCCAGGACGACCGCGCGGTGGCTCAGGTCGGCCCGGGCCGTCGCGAGCGAGAAGCCGAGGTCGGCGAGCGCGGGCTCGGGCTGGTCGGCCAGCCAGGTGCGCAGCCGGGCCGCCTGGGCGCGCAGGGCTTCCGGCGTCCGGGCCGACACGACCAGCGGGACGGTCCCGACGGTCTTGGGCTCGGCCTCGGCTTCCTCGAGTTCGGCGGCGGGCGCCTGTTCCAGCACGGTGTGGACGTTGGTGCCGCTCAGGCCGAACGACGAGACGGCGGCGCGTCGCGGCGCACCGGTCTCGGGCCAGTCGGTCTGCTCGTCGAGGAGCGAGATCGTCCCGCTCGACCAGTCGATGTGCGACGACGGCGTCGCGGCGTGCAGTGTCTTCGGCAGGACGCCGTGGCGCATCGCCATGACCATCTTGAGGACGCCGGCGATGCCGGACGCCATCTGCGTGTGGCCGATGTTGGACTTCACCGAGCCGAGCAGCAGCGGCCGTTCGCGCTCGCGGCCGTAGGTGGCCTGCAACGCCTGGACCTCGATCGGGTCGCCGAGCGCGGTGCCCGTGCCGTGACCCTCGATGACGTCGACGTCCGAAGCAGCCAGTCCCGAGTTGGCCAGCGCCTGCTTGATCACGCGCTGCTGGGACGGCCCGTTCGGCGCGGTCATGCCGTTGGACGCGCCGTCGGAGTTCATCGCCGAGCCGCGGACGACGGCCAGGATCTCGTGGCCGTTGCGCTGCGCGTCGGACAAGCGTTCGACGAGGACCAGGCCGATGCCCTCGGCGAGGCTCATGCCGTCGGCCTCGTCGGAGTAGGCCTTGCAGCGGCCGTCGGGGGCCATCGCGCGCTGGCGGCTGAAGCCGATCCACGGCGCGGGCGTCGCCATCACGGTGACGCCGCCGGCGAGCGCCATCGTGCTCTCGCCGTTGCGCAGGGACTGGCAGGCCAGGTGCAGCGCGACCAGCGACGACGAGCAAGCCGTGTCGAGCGTGACGGCCGGGCCTTCGAGACCGAACAGGTAGGCGACCCGTCCGGAAAGGACACTCGACACCGAGCCGGTGATCATGTGGCCTTCGGAACCCTCGGCCGCGTTGAGCACGGTCGAGCCGTAGTCCTGGTAGCTGGAGCCGATGAAGACGCCGGTGCGGCTGCCCCGCACGGTCGCCGGGTCGACGCCGGCGCGTTCGAGGGCCTCCCAGGACACTTCCAGCAGGAGCCGCTGCTGCGGGTCCATCGAGAGCGCCTCGCGGGGCGAGATCCCGAAGAAGCCGGCGTCGAAGTCCGCGGCACCTTCGAGGAAGCCGCCGAGCGTCGAGTAGGTCTTGCCGCTGCGGTCCGGGTCAGGGTCGAACAGCCCGGCCGCGTCCCAGCCGCGATCGGCCGGGAACGACGAGATCGCGTCCCCGCCGCCGAGCACGAGGTCCCACAACGCTTCCGGCGACGCGACGCCACCGGGGAAGCGGCAGCTCATGCCGACGATGGCGATCGGCTCGTCGGTCATCGCCCGCGTGACGACGGTCTCGGCGGTGTCCGATCCGTCCAGAGTGGACAGGATGAACCCGGCGAGCGCGTCGGCGTTCGGGTAGTCGAACACGACGGTGCTGGGCAGGCTCAGCCCGGTCACGACCTCGAGGCGGTTGCGCAGGTCGACAGCGGTGAGCGAGTCGAAGCCGAGGTCGCGGAAGGCACGGTCGGCCTCGACGGCGTCCCCACCGGCGTGGCCGAGGACGGTCGCGGCTTCGGCGCGGACGAGGTCGACGACGAGCCGTCGTCCGGCTGCGGCGGGCAGGGCGCGAACCCGGCCGGCGAACGCGGCGACGTCGGCCGTCTCCGGGGCGGCCTCGGCGAGCTTGCGGACCGCGGGCAGCTCGGCGAACAGCGGGCTGGGCCGCACCGACGTGAAGACCGGGTAGTACCGCTCCCAGTCGAGGTCGGCGATCATCAGCGACGTCTCGTCGTCCTCGAGGGCGCGCTTCAGCCCGGCGAGCGCGAGGCGCGGTTCCATGAACTGCAGGCCACTGCGCAGGATCCGGCCCGGGTCGACCCGGCCCAGCTCGCGGTCGTCGGCCCAGATGCCCCAGGCGATCGTCGTCGCCGGGACACCGCGGGCACGCCGCTGCTCGGCGAGCGCGCCGAGGTAGGCGTTGGCCGCGGAGTAGGCGCCGTGGTCACCACTGCCCCAGACGCCGGCGGTCGAGGAGTACATCACGAAGTGCTCGAGTTCGCCCTCGTCGAGCAGGTCGTCGAGAACGGCGTCGAGGTTGGCCGCACCGGTGACCTTGGCGTCGAGAACCTCGGCGAAGGCGGTGGGGTCGGTGCCGGTCAGCGGCGCGAGCGCGATGTGCGCGGCGGTGTGCACCACGGTGGTGATGCGGCGGCCTTCGCCCTTGAGCCGGGTGATGAGCGCGGCGACGGCGTCGCGATCGGTGACGTCGAGAGCGACCACTTCGGCCGACGCGAGTTCGGCTTGGAGAGCCTCGGCACCAGGCGCGTCGAGACCACGGCGGCCGGTCAGCACGACGTGCTCGACGCCCTCACCGGCGAGCCAGCGGGCGAGGTGCGGGCCGAGGGTGCCGGTGCCGCCGGTGACGATGGCGGTGCCGTGGGCGCGCCAGGTCCGTTCGGGACGACGCCCGGCCACGGGAGCGGGCACGATCCGGCGCGCGAACACGCCGGACGCCCGGACGGCCAACTGGTCCTCATCACCGGACCCGGCCAGCACCGCGGCAAGCCGCCGGGCAGCCGCGGCGTCGAGGGTTTCGGGGAGATCGATGAGCCCGGCCCAGTGCCCGGGGTGCTCGAGAGCGGCGGACCAGCCGAGACCGTGCACCTGCGCTTGGGCGGGGTCGCGGACGGGATCGGCGGGCCCGGTGGAGACGGCCCCGCGGGTCAACGCCCAGATCGGGATGGCGGGATCGGTCTCGGCAACGGCCTGGACGAGGGAGAGGGTCCGCAGCAACCCGCGGTCGAGGCCGGGGTACACGGTCGGAGCGTGATCGGCGGCAAGCAGCGAGACGATGCCGGTCACGCCATCGGTGTCCCCGAGCGCGGTCGTCAACGCCTCACGATCGGAGTCGTCGGCGAGAACGATCGGGCGCACCTCGGCGCCGTGGCTGCGCAGGACCTCGGCGACCTCGCCATCCGCGTCGTCGCCGAGGACCAGCCAGGTGCCGGACAGGGTGCCGCCGGCCGGGCGGGTCGGGCGCCAGGCGACGCGGTAGCGCCAGGCGTCCACAGTGGACTCCTCGTCGCGGCGGGCGTGCCAGGCCGACAGGGACGGCAGCAGGTCGTCCAGGGCACCTCGCTGGTGCTCGTCCAGGTCCAGCAGGCGGGTCAGCTCACCCGTGTCGGCGCGGCCCACCGCCTGCCACAGCTCGTCGTCGGCCGGGGCGCCCGCCACCGCCGACGCCGCTTCTTCGATGGCCCAGTAGTGCTCGTGCTGGAACGCGTAGGTGGGCAGGTCGGCGCGGCGGCCGCCGGTCAGGGTGTCCGCCCAGTCGACCGCCACCCCGCGGGTGTGCGCCTCGGCCAGGGACTTCAGGAACCGGTCGGCTCCGCCGTCGTCACGACGCAGGGTGCCCAGCGCCGCGACCGGCACGCCGGCCGCCTCGGCCAGTTCGCCGATGGCCATGCTGAACACCGGGTGCGGGCTCGACTCGACGAACACCGGGTGGCCGTCGGCGACCGCCGCGGACAGCGCGGCGCCGAACTCGACGGTCCCCCGCAGGTTGCGGCACCAGTAGTCGCCGGTCAGCTCCGTCGGCTCGACGAGCCCGCCGGTCACCGTCGAGTAGAACCGGACGCCGGTCTCGCGCGGGGCCACCGGTGCGAGCAGCTCGGCGAGTTCGCCGGCGATCTCGTCGACCTGCGGCGAGTGCGCGGCGAAGTCGACGCCGTCCAGCCGCCAGCGCATCATCCCCGCCTTGGCGAGCCGCCGTTCCAGCACGGCCAGGGCGTCCGGGTCGCCGGACACGGTGACCGACCGCGGCCCGTTGACCGCCGCGACGGCGATCCGGTCGGCCAGATCGGCGATCAGCTCGCGGACGTCGTCCGCGGCCGCAACGACCGACAACATCGCCCCACGGCCGGACAGCCGCTCGGCGATCAGCCTCGACCGTAGCGCCACGATCCGGGCGCCGTCCTGCAGCGTCAACGCCCCGGCCACGCAGGCCGCGGCGATCTCGCCCTGGGAGTGCCCGATCACGGCAACCGGCTCGACGCTGTGCGCGCTCCACAGGCTCGCGAGCGACACCATCACGGCCCACAGCACCGGCTGGATCACGTCGACCCGTTCCAGGGCTTCGTCGTCGCGCAGCACGTCCGGCAGCGACCAGTCGGTGAACTCCGCGAGCGCGGCGGCGCACTCGGCCATCCGGCCGGCGAACACCGGCGACGACGCCAGCAGCTCGCGGGCCATGCCCGGCCACTGCGAGTCCTGGCCGGGGAAGACGAACACGGGTGCGGCGGTGCGCTTGGCGACCCCGCGCACGAGCGCGGCGTCGGCGGCGTTCCCGGCGAGGGCGGCGAGGCCGCGGCGCAGGTCCAGCGGGTCTTCGCCGACGACGACCGCGCGCTGCTCGAACACCGACCGCGTGCCGGAGAGGGACCAGCCGACGTCGACCGGCCGCGTCGCGGGGTGCTCGTCGAGGTGGTGCAGCAACCGCAACGCCTGGGCCTGCAGGGCGGGCGCGGTGCGGGCGGACAGCGGCCAGACGACCGGTCCGGACGAAGCTTCGGGCGCGGCCGGGACGTCTTCCGGTGCGGGGGCTTCGATGATCGCGTGGGCGTTGGTGCCGCTGATGCCGAACGACGAGACGCCGGCCCGGCGCGGACGTCCGGTCTCCGGCCACTCGGCCTGCTCGTGCAGCAGCTGGACCGCGCCGGCCGACCAGTCGATCTTCGTGGACGGCTGGTCGACGTGCAGGGTGCGCGGCAGCACGCCGTGGCGCATGGCGTGCACCATCTTGATCAGGCTGGCCACGCCGGCGGCGGACTGCGTGTGCCCGATGTTGGACTTCACCGAGCCGATCAGCAGCGGCCGCTCGCGGTCGCGGCCGTAGGTGGCCTGCAGCGCCTGGACCTCGATCGGGTCGCCGAGCGCGGTGCCGGTGCCGTGCGCGTCGAGCGCGTCGACCTCGGCGGCGTCGAGCCCGGCGTTGGCCAGGGCCTGGCGGATGACGCGCTGCTGCGAGGGGCCGTTGGGCGCGGTGAGGCCGTTGGACGCGCCGTCGGAGTTGACCGCGGTGCCGCGCACGACGGCGAGGACCTGGTGGCCGTGGCGGCGGGCGTCGGACAGCCGTTCCAGCACGAGGATGCCGACGCCTTCGGCGAGGCTCATGCCGTCGCCGGCTTCGGAGAACGCCTTGCAGCGGCCGTCGGCGGCCAGCGCGCGCTGGCGGCTGAACGCGACGAACGGGTCGGGGGACGCCATGATCGTGGCCCCGCCGGCCAGGGCGAGGGAGCTTTCCCCGGCGCGCAGCGACTGGCAGGCCAGGTGCAGCGCGACGATCGACGACGAACACGCCGTGTCGACGGTGACCGACGGGCCTTCGAAGCCGAACAGGTACGACAACCGTCCGGAAAGGACACTCGGGATGGTGCCGGTGACGAGGTGGCCCTCGGAGCCTTCGCCGGTCGAGGTGCCGTAGTCCTGGAAGCTGGAGCCGATGAAGACGCCGGTCCGGCTCCCCCGCACCGAAGCGGGGTCGACGCCGGCGCGTTCCAAGGCCTCCCAAGAGACTTCGAGCAGGAACCGCTGCTGCGGGTCCATGGACATGGCTTCACGCGGCGAGATCCCGAAGAACCCGGCGTCGAACTCGGCGGCGTCTTCCAGGAAGCCGCCGAGCGTCGAGTACGTCTTGCCGCCGCGGTCGGGGTCCGGGTCGAACAGCCCCGCGATGTCCCAGCCGCGGTCGGCGGGGAACGACGAGATCGCGTCCACACCGCCGGCGACGACGTTCCACAGGTCTTCCGGCGAGCCGACGCCGCCCGGGAAGCGGCAGCCCATGCCGACGATGGCGATGGGCTCGTCGACGGCACCCGGCGTGACGACGACGTCGCCGACGGCCGGGCCGTCGATCTCCTCGCGCAGGAACGCGACGAGCGCGAGCGGGGTCGGGTAGTCGAAGACCAGCGTCGCGGGCAGGGACAGACCGGTGGCGTCGACGAGACGGCGGCGGAACTCGACGGCGGTCAGCGAGTCGAAGCCGAGGTCGCGGAACGCGCGGTCCTCGTCGACGGCGTCGGCCGTCACGTGGCCCAGTACTTCGGCGGCTTCGACGCGTACCAGGTCCAGCAGCGCGCGGTCGCGTTCGGCCTCGGACATCCCGGCGAAGCGCGCGGCGAAGGCGGTCACGGCGGTGGCCGCGACGGGCTCGGGCTTGCTCTCGACGAGTTCGTCGAACAGCCGGGTGGCGCGGGTGGCGGTGAACACCGGCAGGAAGGTGTCCCAGGTGATGTCGGCGACGACGACGGCCGTGTCGTCGCGCAGCAGGGCGCGTTCCAGCTCGGCGAGCGCGGGCGCGGTCGGCAGGAACCCGAGGCCGCGGCGGCTCAGCTGGCCGGCGACGTGCTCGTCGGTGGCCATGCCTTCCTCGGCCCAGGCACCCCAGGCGATCGACGTCGCCTTGCGGCCGCGGGCCCGGCGGGCCTCGGCGAGCGCGTCGAGGTAGGCGTTGCCGGCGGCGTAGGCGGCCTGGCCGCCACTGCCCCAGACCCCGGCGACGGAACCGAAGAGCAGGAAGAAGTCGAGGTCGTGCCCGGCGAGGAGGACGTCGAGGTGCGCGGCGCCCTCGGTCTTGGCAGCCATGACGCGGGTGTACTCGGCGAAGTCGGCGCCGTGGATCGGGTCCATCGCCTGCGCGATGCCCGCGGTGTGCACGACCCCGGTCAGCTGCAGGCCGTCGAGCAGCTCCTCGACGGCGGCGCGATCGGCGATGTCGCAGGCGGCGATCGTCACCCGGGCGCCGGCCTCGGTGAGTTCGGCTTCGAGTTCGGTCGCGCCGGGTGCTTCCGGGCCGCGACGGCTGACGAGCACCAGGTGCTCGGCTCCGGCGGCGGCGAGCCACCGCGCGACGGACGCGCCGAGCGCACCGGTGCCGCCCGTGACGAGCACGGTCCCGGAAGCGCGGAAGCGTCCGGTGGGCTCGGCGGGCAGGTACCGCCCGACCCGGCGGCCGAAGGCCCCCTGGGCCCGGATGGCGACCTGGTCTTCGCCACCGGATCCGGCGAGGACGGCGGCGAGCCGTCGCCCGGCGGCGGGGTCGAGGGTGGCGGGCAGGTCGATCAGCCCGCCCCACAGCGCGGGCAGTTCGAGCGCGGCGGTCCGGCCGAGCCCCCACACCCGCGCGGCGACGGGATCGGGCGCCCCTTCGCCCGCGGTGACGACGGCACCGGAGGTGAGGGTCCACAGGCGAAGGCCGAGGTCGGCGTCGCCGAGAGCCTGGACGAGGGTGAGCAGCTCCCGCAGCCCGCCATCCCCGGCGGCGGGCAGGTGCAGGACACCGTCGACCGGCCCGGCCGCAGCCAGCGCCGCGGCCAGCTGCGCCCGATCGGCCAGGTCCGTGAATGCCACATCGAGGGACCTAGTGTCCGTGAATGTGGCATCGACGGACTCAGCGGCCGTGAATGGCACATTGAGGGACCTAGTGTCCGTGGATGTGGCATTCACGGACTTCGGGGCCTCGGCGGCGTCGAGAGTCGAGAGTGTGATGCGCTTGATCGTCGCGCCGTGAGCCGTCAGCGCTGTGGCGATCTCCGTGCCTTCGTCGGCGGTCGACGTCACCAGCAGCCACGTTCCCGGCAGGGAAGGGTTCTCCGCGGTGCGGAACGGGTGCCACTCCGCGCGGTAGCGCCAGGACTTCGCCTTCTCCTCCGCCGCCCGGCGGTCGCGCCAGCCCGACAGGGCCGGGAGCAGCGTGGTCAGGGACTCCTGCTGGTCGTCGCCGAGGTCGAGCAGGCCGGCCAGCTCCGTCGGGTCGCCGCGGCCGATCGCTTCCCACAGGGGGCCGTCCGCGGTGGCGGCCACCGGCCGCGCCGGAGTGGCGGCAGCCCAGTAGTGCTCACGCTGGAACGGGTACGTCGGCAGCTCGACCGGCGCGCCCGCGCGGCCGAGGTAGGCCGGCCAGTCCACCGTGCAGCCGCGCGTGTGCAGCACCGCCAGGGCCGTGACGGCGGACTCCACCTCCGGACGGTCCTTGCGCAGCAACGGGATCGCACCCGGCTGGTCGATCATGGCCGACAGCACCGCGCCCGGCCCGAGTTCCAGGAACGTGACGGCGTCCGAACGCGAGATCGTCTCGGCGAACCGGACCGTCGCGCGCACGTGCTCGACCCAGTAGCCCGGCGACCGGACGTCGCCCTGGGCGACGAACGTCAGCGACGGCTCGGCGAAGTCCAGCCCCCGCACGACCTCGCCGAACTCCGCCAGCATCGGGTCCATCAGGTGCGAGTGGAACGCGTGCGACACCTGCAGCCGCTTCGTCCGCTCGAAGCGCGCGGCGACGCCCAGCACGGCGTCCTCGACGCCCGAGAGCACCACCGAGTCCGAGCCGTTGACCGCCGCGATGTCGACGCCGTCGGTCAGGCCTGCGCGAACGTCCTCTTCGGACGCCTGCACCGACACCATCGCCCCGCCGGCGGGCAGGGCCTGCATCAGCCGGGCCCGCGCGGACACCAGCGCGCACGCGTCGTCCAGCGACAGCACACCCGAGACGTGCGCGGCCGCGATCTCGCCGATCGAGTGGCCCCCCACCAGGTCCGGGCGGACGCCCCACGACTCCAGCAGCCGGAACGCCGCCACGCCGAAGGCGAACAGCGCGGGCTGCGCGGTCCCGGTCCGCTCCAGCGCGGCCGGGTCGTCGCCCCACACCACGTCCCGCAGGCCCGGCTCGCACCGGTCGAGGACGTCGGTGAAGACGTCGGCGAACACGGGGAACCGCGCCGCCAGCTCACGCCCCATGCCCAGTCGCTGGGCGCCCTGACCCGGGAAGACGAACGCGAGCCCACCGGCCGCGGTGGTACCGGTGACCAGCCCGGACGCCGAGTTCCCGGCGGCGAGTGCGGCCAGCGACGACGAGACGTCGTCGCCGAGGACCACGGCCCGGTGCTCGAACGCGGTGCGCGTGGTCGCCAGGGACCACGCGAGGTCCAGCCGACCGGCGTCGACGCCGGCCAGGTTCGCGGCCTGCTCACGCAGCCCACCGGCGGTCCGAGCGGACAGCAGCAGCGGCGCGGCCACGGCGTCCACGGGGGTAACGACCAGCGAGGCCTCGACGAAAGGAGCCGCTTCGAGGACGACGTGCGCGTTGGTCCCGCTGATGCCGAACGACGACACCGCACCACGCCGGGCGCGCCCGGTCTCTGGCCACGGCGACGGCTCGGCGAGCAGCGAGACCGCGCCCGCGGTCCAGTCCACATGGGATGACGGCGCGGCCGCGTGCAGTGACCGGGGCACGGTGCCGTGCCGCATCGCCATGATCAGCTTGATGACGCCGGCGACACCCGCGGCGGCCTGCGTGTGGCCGATGTTCGACTTCACCGAACCCAGCAGCAGCGGGGTTTCCCGGTCCTGGCCGTAGGTCGCGAGCAGCGCCTGCGCCTCGATCGGGTCGCCCAGCGTCGTGCCGGTGCCGTGGCCCTCGACGACGTCGACGTCCGAAGTGGACAGTCCGGCGCCGGCCAGCGCGGCGCGGATCACGCGCTGCTGCGACGGGCCGTTCGGCGCGGTGAGGCCGTTGGACGCGCCGTCCTGGTTGACGGCGGAGCCGCGGACCAGGCCCAGCACACGGTGGCCGTGACGGCGGGCGTCCGAGAGGCGTTCGAGCACGAGCACGCCCGCGCCCTCGGACCAGCCGACGCCGTCGGCTTCGTCCGAATAGGACTTGCAGCGGCCGTCGGGAGACAGGCCGCGCTGGCGGGAGAACTCGACGAACGAGTTCGGGGTGGACATCACGGTGACGCCGCCGGCCAGGGCCAGCGTGCAGTCGCCGGATCGCAGGGCTTGCATCGCCCAGTGCATCGCCACGAGCGACGACGAACACGCCGTGTCGATGGTGACGGCCGGGCCTTCGAGGCCGAGCGAGTAGGCGACGCGGCCGGAGACGACGCTCGACGCCGTGCCGCTGCCCTGGAAGCCTTCGAAGTCGCCGCCGGCCATGACGAGGCCGTAGTCGTTGTACATCACGCCGGCGAACACGCCGGTGGAGCTGCCGCGCAGGCGTCGCGGGTCGATCCCGGCGCGCTCGATCGCCTCCCACGAGACCTCGAGGAGCAGCCGCTGCTGGGGGTCGGTGGCTTCGGCTTCGCGCGGGCTCATCCCGAAGAACGCCGGGTCGAACTCGCCGGCGTTGTGCAGGAAGCCGCCTTCGCGGGTGTAGGAGGTGCCCTTGTGGTCGGGGTCCGGGTCGTACAGCGCGCCCAGGTCCCAGCCGCGGTTGACCGGGAACGTCGACGTCGTGTCGCGGCCCTCGGCCACCGCCGCCCAGAGGTCTTCCGGCGAGGCGATCCCGCCGGGGAAGCGGCAGCTCATGCCGACGATGGCGATCGGGTCGTCGTCGGCCGCGACAGTCCGGGTGACGACCGGGCCGCGAGCGTCGTCGCCCAGCAGCTCCGCCAGGATGTGGGCGGCCAGCGCGGCCGGTGTCGGGTGGTCGAACGCCGTCGTGGCGGGCAGGCGCAGCCCGGTCGCGGCGTCGAGGCGGTTGCGCAGCTCGACCGCGGTGAGGGAGTCGAACCCGAGTTCGGAGAACGAGCGCTCCGGGTCGACGGCCGCGGCCCCGGCGTGTCCGAGCACCCCGGCGACTTCGCGGCGGACCAGGTCGGCGACCCGCGCCGCGCGGGCGGCGTCGTCCAATGTGGACAGCTGGTGCGCCAGCCGGCCGGCCCCACCGGCGGTCCGCACGGCCCGGCGGCTGCCGCCGACGAGCGACCGCAGCACGGCGGGCGGCTCCGGCCGGGCGCTCAGCACCGGCAGGTCGAAGCGGACCGGGACGACGACGGGCTCATCCGCGGCCAACGCGGCGTCGAAGAGCGCGACACCTTCGGCCTCGGTGAGCGCGGGGATGCCCATCCGGGCGAACCGGCGCAGGGTGCCGTCGCCGGCCATGCCCGCTTCACCGGCCCACGGCCCCCAGGCGAGGGACACCGCGGGCAGCCCGGCGTCGCGGCGCACCTGGGCGAGCGTGTCGAGGAAAGCGTTGCCGGCGGCGTAGTTGGCCTGCCCGGCGGCGCCGAGCGTGCCGGCCAGGGAGGAGAACAGGACGAACGCGGTCAGGTCCTGGTCGCGGGTCAGCTCGTGCAGGTTCCAGGCCGCGTCGGCCTTAGGCGCCAGCACGGTGGCGAGCTTCGCCGCGTCCAGGGTGCCGAGCAGGCCGTCGTCGAGGACGCCCGCCGCGTGCACGACGGCGGTCAGCGGGTGGGCCGCCGGGATGTCCGCGAGCAGCGCGGCCAGCGCGGTGCGGTCGCTCGCGTCGCAGGCGACGACACTGACGTCGGCGCCCTGACCGGCCAGCTCGGTGAGGAGGTCGTCGGGCGCGACGCCACGGCGGCTCGCGAGGACCAGGTGCCGGACGCCGTGCTCGCGCACGAGGTGCCGGGCGATGATCCGGCCCAGTCCCCCGGTGCCGCCGGTGATCAGGACGGTGCCGCCGGCGTCCCAGCCGCGCGAGTCGGCGGGCACGGCCCGCACCAGCCGGGGCACGAGCACGCGCCCGGCGCGGATCAGGGCGCGCGGCTCGCCGGTCGACAGCGCGGTCGTGACGGCGTCGGCGGACGCCGGCTGCTCGTCGGTTTCGATCAGGACGAACCGGCCGGGGTGTTCCTGCTGCGCGGCCAGGACGAGCCCGCGCACGGTCGCCGCGGCGGGCACCCCGGCCGGGATGACCAGGGCCAGCCGCCGGTCGTCGGTCGCTTCGACGCGCGCCTGCAGCAGGCCGAGGGCGTGCGCGGCGAGGTCGCGTGCCGCTGCCGGGGTCTCCCCCGCCGGGACGTCGAGGGTGACGACGTCGACGTCGGCCGGGTCGGTGATCCCGGTGACCGGCTCGGTCCAGTCGACCCGGTACAGGCCGCCGCCGGTGCCGGCGGCGAAGGATTCGGCGGCGATCGGCCGCACGGACAGTCCGCCGGCCACCGCGACCAGGTCGCCTTCGGGCGTCGACAGGACCAGCGACAGCGAGTCGTCACCGGTCTTGCGCAGCTCGGCCCGCAGCACCGTCGCGCCGACCGCGCGCACGGCGACGTCCCGCCACGAGAACGGCAGGCCGCCGTCACCGGCGAGGAACGCCGTGGCGTGCAGGGCCGCGTCGAACAGCGCGGGGTGCAGGTCGAATGTCTCGGCGTCGACGTCGTCGGGCAGCGCGACCTCGGCGAAGACGTCGTCGCCGCGACGCCAGGCGGCACGCAGGCCGCGGAACGCCGGGCCGTACTCCCGGCCGTCGTCGATGCCGTCGTAGAACCCGGCCAGCTCGACGGGGGTGGCGTCCGCGGGCGGCCAGACGGCCTCCGGGATCACGATTTCCCGGGTGACGGCGGTCAGCCGGCCGACCGCGTGGGACGTCCAGTTGCCGCTGACTTCGCCGTCCGGGCGTGAGTGGACGGCCACCGCGCGGCGGCCGTCGTCGTCCGGGGCCCCGACCCACACCTGGACGACGACGCGCTCGTCCGTGCCCAGCACCAGCGGCCGGGTGAGGGTCAGCTCCTCGACGTCCGGGCAGCCGGTCTCGGCACCGGCGCGGACGGCCAGTTCCAGCAGCGCCGTGCCGGGTACGACGACCGCGCCGCCGACGCGGTGGTCGGCCAGCCAGGCGTGCGTGCCGGCCGACAGCCGGCCGGTCAGCAGCAGGCCGCGGGCGTCGGCGACCTCGACGGCGGTGCCGAGCAGCGGGTGGTCGACGCTGCGCAGGCCCGCGGACCGCAGGTCGCCGCGGCCGCGGCCGGTGTCACGCGGCCAGTACCGCAGGCGCTGGAAGGCGTAGGTGGGCAGCTCGGTCCACGCGGCACCGGTCCCGGCGAAGAACGCGGCCCAGTCGATCGTGACGCCGTCGCCGTGCAGCCGGGCGAGCGCCTCGGCGGCGGAGGTGTGCTCGTCGCGGTCCTTGCGCAGCACCGGCACGGCGAGCGCGTCCGGGACGTCGACCAGCGGCGTCAGCGCGGCTTCCGGCCCGACCTCGACGAACCGGTTGGCCCCGGCCTCGGCGAGGCGGGCGAGGACGTCGCCGAAGCGGACGGTCTCGCGGACGTGGCGCACCCAGTACTCCGGGTCGGTCACCTCACCGGCGACGACCAGCGCACGCGTGGGCTCGGCGAACGTCAGTCCGGCGACGACCTCGCGGAACGCGGGCAGCATCGGGTCCATCAGGTGCGAGTGGAACGCGTGGGACGCGCGCAGCCGCGTCGTCCGCTCGAAGCGGGAAGCGACGGCCAGCACGGCGTCTTCGGTACCGGACAACACCACCGCGCGAGGGCCGTTGACGGCGGCGATACCCACGCCGTCGACCAGCTCGGCGCGGACTTCGTCTTCGGTGGCCCGGACGGCGACCATCGCGCCGCCGGCGGGCAGGTCCCGCATCAGCCGGGCGCGCGCGGACACCAGGGCACAGGCGTCGTCGAGCGACAGCACGCCCGCGCAGTGGGCGGCGGCGATCTCGCCCGCCGAGTGCCCGGCGAGCAGATCGGCGCGGACCCCCCACGACTCCAGCAGGCGGAACAGCGCGACCTCGACGGCGAAGATCGCCGGCTGCGCCCAGCCGGTGTCGGCAAGTGTGTCGGCAGCGTCGGCACTGGTGCCCCAGACGACGTCCCGGAGTCCGGGCTCGAGCCGCTCCAGGACCTCGTCGAACGCGGCGGCGAACGCCGGGTGCGCGGCGTACAGCTCGCGCCCCATGCCCAGGTGCTGCGAACCCTGGCCGGTGAACAGGAACGCGGTCTTGGCCCGCGCACGCGGCGAGCCGACAACCGCGGACTCCCCCGCGGCGAGTGCACGCAAGGCGTCCGCCACGGCATCGCGGTCAGTGCCGACGACGGCAGCACGACGCTCGAACGGCGTCCGCGCGGTGGCCAGGGAGAACGCGACGTCGGCGAGCGGCGCGTCGCCGTCCGCCAGCTGCCGCGCGAGACGTCCGGCCTGCTCGCGCAGTGCCTCGTCGGTCTTGCCGGAAACCAGGAAAGGCACCGGCCGCTCGACGACGTGACGCGGCTCGGCGTCCTCGGCCGGGGCCTGCTCGATGATCGCGTGCGCGTTGGTGCCGCTGAGCCCGAACGACGACACACCCGCGCGACGGGGCTCGCCGGTCTCCGGCCATTCGGTGGCCTCGGTGACCAGGTCGACCCGGCCCGCGCGCCAGTCCACATGGGACGACGGCGCGTCGACGTGCAGGGTGGGTGGGACGACGCCGTGGCGCATGGCCAGGACCATCTTGATCACACCGGCGACGCCGGCGGCGGCCTGGGTGTGGCTGATGTTGGACTTGATCGAGCCGAGCAGCAACGCGCGTTCGCGGTCGTGCCCGTAGGTCGCCATCAGGGCTTGGGCCTCGACGGGGTCGCCCAGCCGGGTGCCGGTGCCGTGCGCCTCGACGACGTCGACCTGGCTCGGCGAAAGCCGGGAGCTCTTCAGCGCCTCACGGATCACCCGCTGCTGGGACGGGCCGTTGGGGGCGGTCAGGCCGTTGGTCGCGCCGTCCTGGTTGACGGCGCTGCCGCGGACCACCGCGAGCACGGGGTGGCCGTGGCGGCGGGCGTCCGACAGGCGTTCGAGCACGAGCACACCCGAGCCCTCGGCCCAGCCGGTGCCGGCGGCCGAGTCCGCGAACGAGTGGCAGCGGCCGTCCGGGGACAGCCCGCCCTGGCGGCTGAACTCGACGAACGTGGTCGGGGCGGACATCACCGTCACACCACCCGCGACGGCGAGCGTCGACTCCCCCGACCGCAGCGACTGCGCGGCCAGGTGCAGCGCGACGAGCGACGACGAGCACGCGGTGTCGACGGTGACGGCCGGGCCGACCAGGCCCAGCACGTAGGAAAGGCGGCCGGACAGGACGCTGTTCGTGTTGCCGGTCAGCAGAAAGCCCTCGGACGGCCCGGCGGCGCCGGTCAGGTACTCCTGGGCCATCGCGCCGACGAACACACCGGTGCGGGTGCCCTTGAGCGACGAGGGCGCGATGCCGGCGCGCTCGATCGCCTCCCACGTCGTCTCGAGCAGGATCCGTTGCTGCGGGTCCATTTCGGCCGCCTCGCGCGGCGAGATGCCGAAGAACCCGGCGTCGAACTCGGCGGCGTCGAGCAGGAACCCGCCGGACATCGCCGCCTCGCCGCCGGCCTCGGCGAGCGCGCCGAGGTCCCAGCCGCGGTCGGCGGGCAGCCCGGTGACGCCGTCGCGCCCGGAGCCGACCAGCTCCCAGAGGTCTTCGGGGCTGGCGACCCCGCCGGGATAGCGGCAGCTCATCCCGACGATCGCGATCGGTTCGACCGCGCGGGTCTCCAGCTCCTCCAGCCTCTGCTGGGTGCGCACGAGGTCCGCGCTGGCCCGCTTGAGGTAGCTCCGGAGCTTCTGTTCGTTGTCCATGAATCAGCAACCCATCCCGACACGACGGCGAGCGGTGGCGCCCCGGGACGGCTGCTGCGGTGGCAGTCCGGCGCACGGCCGGCTGCCGCCCGGGGCGCGGAAAATGGTTTTCTGCGGCGGAAATCGTCCTCGGCGGCACTTCGCCCGGGCCGCGACCGCCGAGTTCATCCGGGACCGGCCTGGGCCGGTTACCAGACGGCGGCGGTCAGCGCCTCGCCGAGGTCCAGCTCCCGGGCGGTCTGGTGCAGGTCGGATTCGACCATCATGCGCATCAGCTCTTCGAACGGCACCGACGGCTTCCAGCCCAGATCGGCGCGGGCCAGCGTGGCGTCGGCGCACAGCGTCTCGACCTCGGCGGGCCGCACCAGGCTCGGGTCGACGACGACGTAGTCGCGCCAGTCGAGATCGGCGGCGGCGAACGCGATGTCGGCGGCGTCGCGGACGGTGTGCATCCGGCCGGTGCCGATCACGTAGTCGCACGCCTCGTCGCGCTGCAGCATGAGGTGCATCGCCTGGACGTAGTCGCCGGCGAAGCCCCAGTCGCGCACGGCGTCGAGGTTGCCGAGGCGCAGCTCGTCCTGCAGGCCCAGCTTGATCCGCGCGACGGCGTTGGAGATCTTGCGCGTGACGAACTCGATGCCGCGGCGCGGCGACTCGTGGTTGAACAGGATGCCGGAGACGCCGTACATCCCGTAGGACTCGCGGTAGTTGCGCGTGATGTAGTGGCCGTAGGCCTTCGCGACGCCGTACGGGCTGCGCGGGTGCAGGATCGTCTTCTCGTTCTGCGGCGTCTCGGCCGCCTTGCCGAACATCTCCGACGACGACGCCTGGTAGAACCGGATCTGGCTGCCCGGCGCGGTGGTCCGCGACTTGTCCAGCCCGGAGACCATCCGGATCGCCTCCAGCACACGCAGCACGCCCATGCCGTTGACGTCGGTGGTGAGCTCGGCCTGCTGCCACGACATCGGCACGAACGAGATCGCGCCCAGGTTGTAGACCTCGTCCGGCTGCACCAGGTCCACGGCCCCGACGAGACTCGCCTGGTCCAGCAGGTCGCCGTGGACGAAGTTCAGCTCGGCGGCGATCCGGCTGACCCGGGACTTGCGCGGGTTCGCCTGACCGCGCACCAGGCCCCACACGTCGTAGCCCAGTGCCAGCAGGTGCTCGGCCAGGTAAGAGCCGTCCTGTCCCGTGACACCTGTGATCAATGCTCGTTTCGTCATAGCTCTCCCACGTTCACCGGCCAACCGGCCGTGCTCGCGGCCGCCCGGCACCGCCGCTGATCCGCTCGATCACACACCCGCCCCGCCCTGGAAAACATTGGACAATCCGTGCCCCCATCGGGAACTACTGGTGATTTCCCGTCTTCAGCGGGTCCATCCTGCAGCTTTCCGGTAGCCGAGGCATGCGAGGACCTGATGGCATTCCGATATCCCGTCTCCCAGCCCCATCTCACCGGCCGTGAGATCTACTACGTCACCGAAGCGGTGACGACGGGCTGGATCTCCTCCCAGGGCCCGTTCGTGCAGCGCTTCGAAGAGACCTTCGCCGACTGGAACGGCCAGGGCCACGGCGTCGCCTGCTCCTCCGGGACGACGGCGCTCACCCTCGCCCTGCGCGCGCTCGGCATCGGGCCCGGCGACGAGGTGCTGGTGCCGGAGTTCACCATGATCGCGTCGGCCTGGGCGGTCACCTACACCGGTGCCACACCGGTCTTCGTCGACTGCGGCGACGACCTCAACATCGACGTCGCGCAGCTCGAAGCCAAGATCACGCCGCGCACCAAGGCGATCATGCCGGTGCACATCTACGGCCGGCGCTGCGACATGGACGCGATCATGGACCTCGCCTACCAGTACAACCTGCGGGTCGTCGAGGACTCGGCCGAGGCCCACGGCGTCCGCCCGGTCGGCGACATCGCGTGCTTCTCCTTGTACGCCAACAAGATCATCTCGTCCGGCGAGGGCGGCATCTGCCTGACGAACGACGCGCGGCTGGCCGAGCAGATGAAGCACCTGCGCGGCATGGCCTTCAGCAAGGCCCACGACTTCGTCCACAAGAAGCTGGCCTACAACTTCCGGATGACCAACCTGCAGGCCGGCGTCGCGCTGGCCCAGGTGGAGCGGATCGACGAGATCCTCGAGCTGCGGTCCCGGATCGAAAAGCAGTACGACGAACGGCTTTCCGGCATCCCCGGGATCACCCGCATGCCCGGCCGCGACGTCCTGTGGATGTACGACCTGCTGGCCGAGGGCCGCGACGAGCTGCGCGCCCACCTGAGCGCCGCCGGCGTCGAGACGCGGCTGTTCTTCCAGCCGATGAGCCGCCAGCCGATGTACCTCGACCCGAAGTGGCCGGAGCTGAACGCGGCCCGCCTGGCCGCCCAGGGCTTCTACCTGCCGACCTACGTCGGCCTGGAGGAGAGCGACCAGGACTTCATCGTCGACCGCGTCGCGGAGTTCTACGGCAGCAACTGAGACGACGAAAGCCCGCCGGGAAACCGGCGGGCTGCGTCAGGTTTGGGGGTCAGGCTTGGGGACCGGTGAGCCGCCCGGACAGTGACCAGGACGGCTCACCGGCGTTCGTGGGCCGGAGGAGTACTCCGGCGCGGCGGTGGGCCGGCAGACCAGGGGGTCGCCTGCCGGACCACCGACGTCAGCCGGCCGGCTGCTCGGCCGAGTCGAGATCGCGCGCCAGCAGCTCGGCGATCTCCGTCACGGCGGCGTCGGCGCCTTCGCCCTCGGCCGAGATCAGCACCTCTTCGCCGCCGCGGACACCGAGCGCCATGACGCCCAGGATGCTGGTGGCGTCCACCAGCTTGTCCTCGGTGCGGCCGATCTTCACCGGCACCGGCTGCCGGCCCGCGGCCTCGACGAGCAGCTTGACCGGACGCGCGTGCAGCCCGACGGGCGAGCCGATTACCACCTTTTTACTGGACATTCCCGATTCCCATCTCGTGGAGAAAGCTGTGACGCGTCAGCCGGCCGTCTTGGCGGAGAATTCCTCCGCGATCCGGCGCGCCGTCGGCACGTCGGACGCGGAAAGCACCTCGCGGGCGAGGGTTTCGCACTGTTCGAGGGTGTAGTCCTTCAACGCGGCGCGGACCGCGGGGACCGCGGACACCGACATCGACAGACTGGTGATGCCCAGGCCGGCGAACACCGGGGCCAGGCCCGGGTCGCTGGCCGCCTCGCCGCAGATGCCGGCGGACTTGCCGGCCTCCTTGGCCGCCGCCGCGACGTTCGCCACGAGCGCCAGCAACGCCGGCTGCCAGGGGTCGAGCAGGTCCCCCAGCTCACCCAGCATCCGGTCCGCGGCGTAGGTGTACTGCGAAAGGTCGTTGGTGCCGATGCTGACGAAGTCGACCTCCGCCAGGATGTCCGCGGCACGGATCGCCGCGGCGGGCACCTCGATCATCACACCGGCCTGGCCGATCCCGTGCTCGCGGGCGAGGTCGCGGAACGCCGCGGCCTCCGCCGGCGTGGCGATCATCGGCGCCATCACCCGCACGTCGGCCTCGTGGTCGGCCGCCGCCAGGCTGATCGCCTCCAGCTGCGCGGTGAGCAGCCCCGGGTTGCGGACGCCGACGCGGTAGCCGCGCACGCCCAGCGCCGGGTTCGGCTCGTCCTCGGTGTTCGCGAACGGGATGTACTTGTCGGCGCCGGCGTCCAGCGTGCGGATGACGACCGGCCGGCCGCCGAACCCGCGCAGCACCTCGCCGTAGGCCGCCCGCTGCTCCTCGACCGTCGGGGCCTCCGTGCGGTCCAGGAACAGGAACTCGGTGCGGAACAGCCCGACACCCTCGGCGTCGGCCGCCGCGTCCTGCTCCACCCCGCCGGCGCTGCCGACGTTGAGCAGCAGCTTGACCGGGTGGCCGTCCGCGGTGGCGCCGGGGCCGCTGTGCGCCGCCAGCTTCTCCTTCAGCGACGCCGCTTCCGCCTCGACCTGCCGGACGTAGTCGTCCGTCGGGTCGACGACGACCGTGCCGCGCCCGCCGTCGACGGCGATCCGCTGCCCGTCCGCCAGGCCCGCGGCGCCGGCGCAGCCGACCACCGCCGGGATCCCGAGCGCGCGGGCGACGATCGCCGTGTGGCTGGTCGGGCCGCCCTTCTCGGTGACGATGCCGAGCACCTTCGCCGGGTCGAGCAGCACCGTGTCGGCCGGCGCGATGTCCTGGCCGACGAGGACGAACGTGCCGTCGACGTCCGGGATGCCGGGCTGGGCCAGCCCCAGCGCGGCGGCGATCGCCCGGTCCCGGATGTCGATCAGGTCGGCCGCCCGCTCGCCGAGGTAGCCGCCGATGGCCTCCAGCGCGGCCACGTGCTTGCCGAACGCGTCGCGGATCGCCCAGGCGGCGGGGCGGCCGGCGGCCACCCCCTCCTGGATCCCGGTCCGCAGCGTCGGGTCCTGCGCCATCATGATCTGGGTGTCCATGATGGACTTGGACTCGCCCGAAACCGTCGCCGCGCGCTTCTCCAGGTCCGCCACCGCCGCGTCGAGCGCTTCGGTCGCCGCCGCCAGCTCCTCCTCGGGAGCCGACGGCGTGTCCCAGTGCTCCGGCAGGACCGGGGGCGGCGTCAGCCGCACCACCGGCCCGGCGGCCGCGCCCGGGCTCGCCGGGTTGCCGCGCAGTTCGTCAACCACCGTTGGTCGCCTCCTTGGGGTTCGGGCCCTCACCGCTCACGCGGGGACGGCCGCGCCCGGCTCGATCGTCACCTTGATCGCCTCGCCGCTGCTGACGATGTCGATCGCCTTCAGCACGTCCGAGAGCGGGAGGTGGTGGGTGATCAGGTCGTCGACCGGGACCTTGCCCGACGAGATCAGCTCGAGCGCCTGGCGGTTGTGCTCGGGGCTGGACCCGTTGGCGCCGTAGATGGTCAGCTCGCGGTAGTGCACCAGGTTCGAGTCGCACGCGATGATCGGGTTGTCCTTCGGCAGGCCGCCGAAGAAGCTGATCCGGCCGCGGCGCGCGGTCATCTTGAGCGCGTCCTCCTGGGCCTTGCCCGCCGCCGCGGCCGTGATGACCACGTCCGCGCCGTCGCCACCGGTGAGCTCGAGGACCTTCGCGACCGGGTCCTCCTCGGCACCGCAGATCGCGGCGTCGGGCTTGACCAGCTCGGCGGCCATGTCGAGCCGGCCGCGGTTGAGCTCGACCAGGTAGACGGCCGCCGCGCCCTTGGCGCGGGCGAGCCGCACGTGCAGGCAGCCGATCGGACCGGCGCCGACGACCACGACGACGTCGCCCTCGCCGACCTGCGCGAAGCTCTGTCCATTGAGGACACAGGCCAGCGGCTCGGCGACCGAGGCCTCCGCGTAGCTGACGCCCTCCGGGATCCGGTTGACGCCGTCGACCTTGAGGACCTGCTTCGGCACGATCATGTACTCGGCGAAGCCGCCGTCGAAGTGGTAACCCATCGACAGCTGGTTCGGACACACCTGCTGCAGGCCCTTGAGGCACTGCTTGCACTCACCACACGGGATCGCGGCGATGACCTGCACGCGGTCGCCCGACTCCCAGCCGGAGACGTTCGCGCCGGTCTCGACGACCTCGCCCGCGATCTCGTGCCCGATCACGCGCGGCGGGTCGATGTGGTGGTGCCCGTGGCGGAAGATCTTCAGGTCCGTGCCGCACGTCGAGGTGTTGTGCACCCGGATCTTGATCTCGTCCGGGCCCGGGCTGGGCTCGTCGGCGTCTTCGACCCGCAGGTCACCTGGCGCGTAGAAACGTGCCACCTTCATTCGGAGAACTCCTCGTCCATCTGGTTCAACAGTCGCAAGATCGTCTCGGCGTCCGGTGCTTCCCGCAGCTGCCGGACCTGCTCGCCGTCCATCAGGATCCGGGCGAGCGAGGACAGGATGCCGACCTGCTCGGACCCCTTGGCCGCGATGCCGACGCACAGCCGGACCTCGTTGCCGTCCCAGTCGACCCCGTCGGGGAACTGGAGGATCGCGAGCGCGGTCCGCTTCACGAAGCGGCGGGACTCGTCGGTGCCGTGCGGGATCGCGACGCCCTCGCCCAGGAAGGTCGAGACGGAGCGTTCGCGCTCGTGCATCGCGTCGAGGTAGCCCGGCTCCACCGCCCCCAGCTCCAGGAGCTTCCGGCCGACCTGCGTGATCGCGTCGGCCTGGTCGGGGGCGGTGCAGCCGATGAGGACCGACTCGGCGCTGAGGATGGAAGCGTCAGTCGGCAAGGGAACCGCCGTCCCTGATCGCCTGCTCGACCTGGTCGAACACCGGGTCACCCAGGAAGCTCTGGAACCCGAGGATCACCGCCGTGGTGTTGGCCTTGCGGGCCCGCTTCACGAGGGTGCTCTGGCAGAGCACGACCTGGGCGTCGCCCGGGATCTCGTTGACCGGCGTGTGCTCGACCTTGACCGAGTAGGGCTTCAGCCGCTTGGCCAGCTGGGACGCGACCATCACGCTGCTGCCCATCCCGGCGTCGCAGGCGATGATGACCTTCTTGACTTCGTTGCCTTCGATGCTGCTCACAACCGCACTTCCTTCCTTCGATCGACGATGATCGTCAAGCCACCGCTCCGCCTTCGGCGACGGCCAGTTCCCGTTCTTCCCTGCGGGCATCCTTGCCGAACTTCAGCAAGGCCGCAGCGACGACGAACGATACGGCCGCGGCGATCAGGACACCCAGGACCACGCCCAGGTAACCGCCCTTCGGCGTCACCGCGAGGACCGCGATGATGCTGCCCGGCGACGGCGTCGCCGTCAGGCCGGCGTCGAAGATCGCGAACGTCGCGACACCCGCGGCGCCACCGGCGATCGCGGCCAGGATCAGGCGCGGGGTGGCCAGGATGTACGGGAAGTAGATCTCGTGGATACCACCGAGGAACTGGATGACGATCGCGCCCGGCGCGGTGGCCCGCGCGCTGCGGGCGCCGAAGAACGTCAGCGCCAGCAGGATGCCGAGACCGGGGCCGGGGTTCGGCTCGATCAGGAACTCGATGGCCTTGCCGTCCTTCAACGCGTCGGCGACGCCCAGCGGGCTCAGCACGCCGTGGTTGATCGCGTTGTTGAGGAACAGCACCTTGGCCGGCTCGACGATGATCGAGACCAGCGGCAGCAGGTGGGCGTCGATCAGGGCCTGCACGCCGTTGCCGAGGCCCTTGGTGATGCCCTGCACGACCGGGCCGATGCCCAGCAGGCCCAGCACCGCCATGATGCCGCCGATGATGCCGGCGCTGAAGTTGTCGACGAGCATCTTGAAGCCCGGCGCGGTCTTGCTGCCGACCTTGTCGTCCCACAGCTTGATCAGGAAACCACCGAGCGGGCCGACGATCATCGCGCCCAGGAACATCGGGATGGAGGCACCGACCGCGATGCCGACCGTCGCGACCGCACCCACGACCGCACCGCGCTGGCCGTGCACGAGCCGGCCACCGGTGTAACCGATCAGGACCGGCAGCAGGAAGTTGATCATCGGGTCGACGAGCTCGGCGATGTGCGCGTTCGGTGTCCACCCGCTCGGGATGAACAACGCGGTGATCAGGCCCCAGGCGATGAACGCCCCGATGTTCGGCATGACCATGCTCGCGAGCTGACCGCCGAAGCGCTGGATCGAAACCCGCGCGCGCTCCGCCCTCGACGGAGTTTCGTCGTCGATCTCCGTGGTGGTTGTCATCGTTGGCTTCCTCTTCTGGAAAGGTGATTTGAGGGTTTCGCCATCACCGGATGGCGGTGGTCGGGGCGAGCCGCTTCGCGTGGTGCCCCAGGGCTATTCGCGAATCTTTTCGTCCCAGCCGGGATGCGGGTCCACCCGCACTCGTCGTGCCCCCACGTCTTCGGGACCCGGCATCGTGCTTCCCGGGAGCGACACCGCGGCCGCACCCCAGGCGACGGCTGTGGCCAGCGCTTGCGGGCCACTCCCCCCTGCCGCCAGGAAACCGGCGAGCATCGCGTCGCCGGCACCGACCGAACTGCGCGGTTCGGCCGATGCGTTGGCGCACCAGATCCCCGCGTCTTCGACCAGCACGGCACCTTTGCTGCCGAGACTGGCCAAAACCGTGCCCGCGCCCAGAGAGCGCAGTTCCTGTGCGGCGTCCACGACGTCCCGCACCGTGTCGAGCTGACGGTCGACCGCTTCCTCGAGCTCGTCGAGGTTCGGCTTCACCAACGCCGGCCCGGCTTTCACCGAAGTCCGGAACGCCGGGCCGCTGGTGTCGACGACGACCCGGACCCCGCTGGGGGCCAGGCGCGCGATCAGCTCCGCGTAGAAGTCCTCGTTCACACCGGGCGGCAGACTTCCCGCCGCCACAACCCATTCCGCGTCGGCCACGTTGGCCAGCAGGACGTCGCACAGGGTTTCGATCTCCCGCCCCGTGAGGTGCGGGCCGATCTCGTTCACCTTCGTCACGGTGGCGTCCGGCTCGACGACGCTGATGTTGCTGCGCACGGACTCTTCCGTGCGAACCCGGACCACGTCGATGTTGTAGTCCTCGAGCAAGCTGATCAGCTGGTCGCCTTCGGCACCGCCGGCGGGAACCACCGCGCGGGCCTTGAGTCCGTTGCGCACCAAGGCACGCGCCACGTTGATGCCTTTTCCACCCGGCTGCACACTGGCGCCCGAAGCGCGGTGGAGACCGCCCCGGTTCAGCCGGTCGACCTCGACCGTGCGGTCGACGCTCGGGTTCGCCGTCAGAGTCACGAACACTTCAGTACACCTCCGCCGGAACCTCTTTGGTTTGAGTGATATTGCCTGTGTTCGCCTGCGTTTGCAAGACCCGATCTCGAGGAGTATCGAACCGTTACCATCAGATGACCGGCAGACTGTCACCTTGTGCAGCCAAAACACTCTGATCCGTGCCCACTCGGGGACGCCGTGTGACCATCGGGTAAAGCCACATAAAGCCACACCAGGGCGGTGACCCGGGTCACGAGCCAACATTCAGGTCTGGAGACAGCGAAGCGGGCCGCACGCCCACCCGTCTCGCGAGTGCGCCTGCGGCCCGCCCTCGGCGTCACCGGTCCGGCCCGTCACCACCGGCGTGTCACCGGACGAAGTCCGGCAGCGCGCGCGGCGGCCAGGAACCGACCCCGAAGATGCCCATGGAATAGGCCTTCGAGATCAGCGCCGGGCGGTTCTTCACCTTCATCTTCCGCAGCAGCGTCGTCACGTGGTATTCGACGCCGCCCCGGCTCATGTAGAGATTGGCCGCCAGCTGAATCGTCGAAACACCCGACGCGACGCCCTCGAGAATGCGGGCGTCCATCTCGGTCAGGATTTTCTTCCGCGTGACGGCGACCTGGTTGTCCCGGTCGGACTTGTCCGGCCGGAAAACCACGGTGAGGCTGTCGAGCCGGTCACCGACGCTGTGCACGGTCGAGCCCAGGAAATCGCCGCTGAGCGTCGTGCCGTTGTCCCGCATGACCAGGATCCGCTCGGCGAAGCGGGTGCGCTCACCGCGCACCAGCAGCCGGAGCTGCTGCTCGACCTTGTCCCGCACGCTGGGGTGGAGCAGGTCGCACAGGCTGGTGCCGGTGACGCCGTCGGAAGTGCGCTCGAACACGCGGAAGAATTCCATGCTGGCCGAGACAATGCGCAGCCGGTGGTCGACGTTCACCATGCACATTTCCGGGGTGACCGGTCGGGGAGCCGGCTTCCGCGGCGCGGGGCGGCTGATTCGCTCCAGCGCCGAAGCCAGGCTCACGCCTGTGACCGCATCTGCAACGTCTGCACTCATGAAGGGATTCCTCTCTTCGGCGAGAAGCACTCCGACAAGAAAGCCGGGTACTGGTGGCGATCGTGCGAGCCACATCTCCGGGGTGACGCAGATCATGTTAGGCACGGCCGATTAGCGGGGGCAACAGGTTGCGGACACCCGGCCTTAACACTGTGGTGCGCCCCCGTTGGGGGTACGGAGGTACGGAGTGCGGTGCGGTGCGGTTCGGTACCGAACGCCGGTAGTGACCCCCGTGCGGGCCCGTCTTGGCCTGGGCCAGGGGATTCGCAGGTGAATGGGGGTCCGAACCCCCGCACCGCACGCCGCGTGCGGTCCGTACCCCGGGCGCGGAACCGCACCGGGGTCCGTACCCCGGGGGTCAGTCGCGCTCGGACTCGCCGAGGTGCTCGATGAGCTCGGCGCGGCCGCTGACCTCGAGCTTGCGGTAGGCGCCGGTCAGATTCTTCTCGACCGCGCGCCGGGTTACCCCCAGAGAGTCCGCGATCTGCTGGTTGGTCCAGCCGCGCACGACGAGGCGGGCCACCGCGGCCTCGGCCTTCGTCAGGTTTTCCAGGCCGCCGCCGGAAAACCGCAGCACGGGACCGTTCAGCTCGGTCTCCCCCGTGCCGTCGAGCCACGTCGCGCCGATGGCCTTGGCCAGTTCCCGGCCCTCCGCAAGGAATCCCGCCGCGTCCGGCTCACCGGAGTCGAGCAGCCGGGTCCCGAGGACCACCGACGTCCGCGCCCGTTCGGCGAGGTCTTCCGACTCGCGGATGATGCCCGCGGCCTCGTAGAGCAGGCCGATGCCGTCGGCGCCGCCGGTCAGCATGCCCTGCAGCCGCAGGGAACGCCCGACGCTCAGCGGGCTCCCCCACTGCTGGGCGACGACGTCTTCGGCCGCGGCGTGCGCCTGCGCGGCCGGCAGGTCGCCCATCCGCTGCCGCACCAGCGCGGCCCAGGTGCGCCACGGGTACTGGGGCGTGTTGACCCAGCCCTCGCGCTCCAGCCGCCGCCCGCAGTCGAGGAACCGGCCCAGCGCCGTGGCCGGATCGCCGCGCACCAGGTCGATCATGCCGCGGGTCAGCCGGCGCGCGGCGAACACGCGGTGATCGGTGCTGTCCATCGGCACCGCCAGCAGCCGCTCGCCGAGCTCGGGATCCTGGGTCTCCAAGGCGATCTGGGCCAGCGTGGTGACCGACAGCGCGAGCGCGTCGGGCCAGGTTTCGTGGTCGGCGCCTTCGAGGACGCCCAGCGCGATCCGCCGGGCCTTGGCGAGATCCCCTTGCGCGCGCTTGACTTCCGCGGTCTCCGCGGCGATCAGGTGGGCGGTGTCCTGCCACCGGCGCTGGGTCGCCTGCTCCGCCGCCGCGGCCAGCGCCGGTTCGAGCACGCTCGCGGTGTCGGCGGCCACCAGCGTGGTGACCAGCAGAGGCAGGGCGGTGTAGGCGTGCGCCGGGTCGAACGGCTCTTCGGTGACGAGTCGCTTGAGGACGGTCTCGACCTCGTCGGCCGCCACACTGCCCGACAACGCGGCGGAGTGCAGCAGCACGACGGCGAGTTCGCGGCCGGCGGGCGAGTCGAGCCGCTCGGCCGTCTCCAGCTCGCGCAGCCGCGCCAACGCGGCGTCACCCTGGCCCGGCGGGCGGGCCCCCGGGTACCAGGTCCGCGCCTCCGCCCGCAGCTCCAGGTCCGTGCCGGCGGCCGGGTCGGCGTCGCGCAGCACGGAGTCGACGGCGGTGCGCACGGCCGCGCCGAGCGCGGGCACCGTCACCGCGAGCGCGGGCGGGATCCACAGCGCCGCTTCCGCCTGCGCGGGCCCGGCCGGCAGCAGGGACAACGCCTGCGAGACGTGCCGCGCCGACGCGATCAGGTCGAACCCGCGTTCCGCCGCGGCGAGCTCCACCATCAGGCGACCGCGTTCCTCGCTGTCGGGCGAGGTGTTGAGCAAGGCCCGGCGCAGGTAGCGCGCGGCCAGGTCGCCGGCGCCCCGCTCCAGCACGGTCCCCGCGGCGGAGCTGAGGATGCGGACTTCCCACGGGTCCTCGGCCGCGCCGACCTTCATCAGCTTTTCCGCGACGCGCTCGGCGGGCCGGCCGTGCTCGTAGAGCAGCCGCGCCGCCCGGCGGTAGAGGACTTCGCGCAGTTCCACCGGGATCGCCGGCTCGACGCCTTCCCGGACCGTGGCGTTGGCGAAGCCGATCCGGCGCTCGTCGTGGACGAGCAGGCCGAGACGTTCGAGGCTCTGCAGCGCCGACTTGTACTCGACCTCGTCGAGGCCGGCCAGGTCGGCGGCGAGCTGCGGCTCGGCGAGGTCGCCGAGGACCGCGACCGCGCGCACCAGCGCGAGCACCGCGGGCGGCTGCGAGCCGAGCGACAGCATGATGCGGTGGTCGAGCAGGCGTTCGGCTTCGGCCGTGGCCGCCGTGATCTGCGCGGCGATCGGCCGCAGTCCTTCGCCGACCAGTCCGGTGAGGACGGTCGCGACGTTCGCCGGGTTGCCGCCCGAAACCCGGTGCAGCATGGCGGTGAACGGTTCCTCGGCGCGTTCGCCGAACGCGACCTCGGCCATCGACGCGACGCCGTCGGGCGACAGCGGCGCCGGGACGACGATCCGCGCGGCCGCGGTGACGAGCTCGTGCACCAGCGCGTACTTCGGCGCCTCGCACTCCTCCGCCACGGCCAGCGCGAGCAGGATCCGCGAGCCGCTGAGCCGCTTGGCCAGGTAGGCCAGCAGCCGCAGCGAACCGTGGTCCGCCCACTGCAGGTCGTCGACGATCACCACGACCAGGTCGTCGTGCGACATCGCGTGCACCACCGTGTGCAGTCCATAGAGGACGGCTTCGGTGGGCAGGTTGTGCTCGTGGCCGTTGGTGACGAGCCGCTCTTCGGTCAGCGCGCGCAGGATCTGCTCGGACGCGCCCTGGAACCAGCGCTCCCGCTCGGCCGTGCCGGCCGCGACGAGCACCGGGCGGCACAGCTGCTGCGCGATGCCGAAGGCGAAGTCCTCTTCGAGCTGGGTCGCGTCCGCGCGCAGCACCCGGGCGCCGGCGGCCAGCGCCGACGCGGTCGCGTCCCGCAGCAGCGCCGACTTGCCGCTGCCCGCCGGCCCGCTGATCAGCAGCAGCGAACCGTCGTTGCCCGCGGCCGCGTTCAGCGCGGTCGCGATCGCGGCCCGCTCGGCGTCACGCTCAAGTAGCACCGGTCATCAACTCGCCGCGGAATCGGGGCTCATGAGCTCGGTCAGCTGGCGCCGCCCGGTCACCGTCAGCTTCCGGTAGATCCGCGTGAGCCGGAGTTCGACGAGCCGGCCGCTCAACCGCAGCGACCGCGCGATCTCCGAGTTCGAATGGCCCGCGGCGGCGAGCGCCGCGATGCTGGCCTCCTCTTCGGACAGTGAGCCGACGGGGTCGCCCGCCACCGGCTCGACGGCGGCCGTGCCGGTGCTGCGCGTCAGCCGGCCGGTCACGTCGCGGATCTTGGCCACGAGACCGGCGGGCAGCAGCAGCGGGCGGATCGTGGAAACCCGGCCCAGCAGCGCCGCCGCCTCCACCGGATCGCCGTCGTCGAGGCAGGCGCCGGCCAGATCGGTCACCGCGGTGAGGAACTGGACCCGCAGCGGCGATCCCTCCAGCAGGGCGACCGCCGCTTCCAGCCGGGCCCGGGTTTCGGCACCGCCGAAGACCTCCGCCAGGTACAGGTTCGCCGTGCCCCGGCCGCTCGGCGCGCCCCAGTTCTCCGCGCGCGCCAACGCTTCGCGCGCGATCTCCGCGGCCGCGGCGGGCTCGCCGAGCCGGGCCAGCGCGATCGCCACACCGGTGCGCCACGGCAGGTCGACGGGGTTGCCTTCGCGCCGGGCGCGGGTGCCGCGGCCGGCCGCGCGGAAGTCTTCGAGTGCCGCCGCCGGGTCGCCGCCGGCGAGGCGCACGGCGCCGCGCTGCACCAGGAAGTACGCGGCGGCCATGCCGTCTTCGGCGCCGGCGGGAAGCGGGTCGGCGACGGCTTTTTCGGCCTCGTCCAGCCGCAGGCCGGCCAGGGCGAACTCGGCCCGCACGGCCAGCAGCCGCGAAACCGAGCGCGGGTGCCAGGCCGCTTCCGGCAGCCGGGTTTCCGCCGCCTCGATGTCGGCCTCGGCCTGGCCGAGGTTGCCGCGCCGCAGTTCGCAGCGGGCCCGCATCAGCAGCGCGTTGGCCGCGGCCGCCCGGGCGCCGACGCGGGTGGCGTCCTGCAGCACGTCGGTCAGGCCCAGCACGGCTTCGGTGAGGTCGTCGGTGCAGAACAGCACCCAGGAGGCCTGGATCCGCAGGCTGGATGGAAGTTTCCCGGACCGCGGCGCGAGCGCCAGCCGGGCCAGTTCGCGGGCGCGGTCGAACTCGCGGCCCCGGCCGGCGAGCTCCGTCGCGATCGTCGCGGCACGCGCCGCGTCGGGCGGACCGGGCTGCGCCGCGGGCGCCCCGAACACCGGCGTCGGCACCACCGGGCCGGCCACGGAGTCCTCCTGCGCCAGCCAGCCGAGCGCGGCGAGCGCCGACGTGCCGGCGTCGAACGCGCTGCGCCGCCGCCAGGTCGCCGCGATCGCGCGGTGCGCGGTGCGGGTGTCGCCCCGCGAGAGCAGGTGGTCGGCCGCGTCGAGCAGGACGGCGCCGGAGACCTCGGGCCCGGCGTCGAGCAGCACCCGCTGCAGCCGCAGGTCGCTCAGCTCGGGCTGGTCGGCGACCTCGGCCAGGGCCAGGCCCAGCATCAGCTTCCGGCGTTCGGCCTGGCTGACCGGTTCGCGCAGCGCCCGCGTCAGCAGCCGCGCCGCGCCGTGCCGGTCGCCGACCGCACGACGCTGCTCGGCGGCGCGCCGCAGGGTGGCGACCGCCCAGGTCGTGCCGATCGGCCGGATCGTGGTCAGCAGCTCGGCGAGCTGGTCGTCCGGCACCGCCGCGCGGTAGGCCAGCTCGGCCGCGCGGGTCGCGAGCGCGGCGCGCTCGGCGGAGTTCAGGGTGCCCAGTGCGGCGTCCGCGGTGACGTCGTCGGCGACCTTGGGCTCCGCGCCGCCGAACACGAGACCGAACCCGCTGAGCATGCGCAGGGCGACTTCGGCCGAGCCGGTGAGCGGGCCGGCCAGGGTCGTCACGAGCTCGAAGTCGAGCAGGCCGCGGCAGATCGCGATGGCCCGCAGCAGGTGCAGGGCGTCGGCCGGGAGCGCGGCGATCGAGACGGCGAGATCGGCGTCGCGCAGGTCGGCCAAGTGCGCGATGACCGCGGGCAGGCGCTCGGCGACCGGCTCGAGCCCGGCGGCGGACAGCCGTTCGAGGACCGGGGCCACCAGCGCCGGCTTGCCGCCGGTGGCCAGGTGCAGCCCGGCGGCGAACCGCGCGTCCGGGCGGGTGCCCGGGAAGCGGTCCGCGACCAGCTGCCGCAGGCCGTCTTCGGTCAGCGGGCGGACGACGACGGTGTCCACCCCGTCGGCCCGCACGGCGAGCGGCCGGTGACCGGCCTGCATGACGGCGCGGACCAACAGGATCGGCGCCTGCTGCAGGCGGTGTTCCATGGCCTCGAGCCAGGCCCGCGAGCCCGGGTCGGACCACTGCGAGTCGTCGACGGCGATCAGGAGCGGGCCCTGGCTCGCGACCCCCACGAAGTCCCCGCACAACGTCGGGATGGTCCGCTCGGTCTGCGTCCGGCCGCAGGTGCGCGTGCCGCTGTCCAGCCGGCAGCCGGCGCCCGCGATGTCCGCGGAGAGCTGGTTGATCACACCGCGGTGGACGGTGGACTCGGCGGGCGTGCAGCGGGCGAACGCCGTGATCATCCCGGCGACGCGCGCTTCGCGGACGGCCGCGGCGAGCAACGCGCTGCTGCCCGCGCCACGCGGGCCGACGACGACCACCCGGCCCGACCGGCCGGCGACCGCGCCGCGGATCCCGCGTCGCAGCACGGCGATCTCGTCTTCGCGTTCGACCAGGCGGACGTTCCCGGCGCGGCGGGCGCGGCGTTCGAACTCGCCCCGCCACGGGAGGGTCAGCACCGACGGCGCCGCGGGGCCGTCACCACCGGCCGGGCGATCCCGGACGGCGGGCGCCGCGACAGGGCGGACGAGCGCGTCCGCCATCGCCGGTTCGGCCCTACCTGGTCCGGGCAACACCATCACCCTCCGACCCACACAGCGGCTCGTCGCCGCCGCTCACCCATCGTTGCGTCGAGCGACTTGGCCTCCCAGCGTAGGACGCAGAATGTTGGTTTAACAAGCCCAACGCCTTCGTTTTGTCTGTACTTGGGCCTCGTGGACAACGCACTACCCACGAAGTCCCAGGAAAACCCACGTCTCTGGCGGTGATACTTGACAGGCCTGACCGCCCGGTGGCCAGGCTGTGCGCCGCGCCGCACACGGACTTTACGGGGCCAGAAACATGAATAAGAATCGTAAACGCCGCCCCAGCAAGATCGAATACCACCCGCTGTCCTTCGGCGGCTGGGGTGAGTACGAGCTGTGGGTCGAACATGGGTTCACACCCAAACCCAAGTCCGAGCCGGCCGCCGCGAGCCCGGATCCGGGCACGAACGGGGCCGAAGCGGGCACGGCGGCCACAGCCGTGCTCGCCGGACCACCCGAAACGCCCGCCGCCGAGCCGCCCGAGCCGCCCCAACCGCCCGAACCGTCCTGGCCGGCGGCGGAGAGCCCCGCCCGCGAGCCGCTCGGCATGCGCGAGCCACTCCGCCCGCGGCCCTACGTCCGCGGCACCCGCCCACCGCGGCCGGGACCGCGGCACCCCCTGCTGCCCGAGGTCATGCTGACCACGACCGGGCGGCACCGGACCACCACCGGCCTCGACCCCGACCTCGTGGCCGTCTGCCGGATGTGCCAGATCCCGACGTCGGTGGCCGAGGTCGCCGCCTACCTCATGCGGCCGCTCGACGTCACCCGCCCACTCGTCCTGCAGGGCATCCGGGACGGCCTGCTGCTCGCGCGCGGGACCGACCTCGGGCGCACCGACCGGCCGCCGCTCGAGCTGCTGCACCGCGTCCACGCGGGCCTGCTGCGGCTCGGCTGAGCGGCCGGACTTACTAGACAGTTCCAGGTAGCCGCGCCCCTACGCTCACGCCATGGCGAGCCAACTACTGGCGTCCTCCGACGTGCTCACGTACGTGAGCGACCATTCCCGTGCCGAGGACGAGATCCTGCGCGAGTTGCGAGAAGAAACGGCGTCGCTGCCGATGGGTGCGGCGATGCAGGTGTCCGCCGAGGAGGGCCAGTTGCTCGCGCTGCTGGTCAAGCTCACGCGGGCGCGGACGGTGGTGGAGGTCGGCACCTTCACCGGCTACAGCTCACTCTGCATGGCCCGGGCGCTGCCCGACCGCGGCCTGCTGATCACCTGCGACGTCACCGACCGCTGGCCGGCGTTCGGCCGGCCCTACTGGAAGCGGGCCGGCGTCGACGACCGGATCGACCTGCGGATCGCCCCGGCGACCGCGGTGCTCGACTCGCTCTTCGCCGAATACGGCCCGGGCTCGATCGACCTGGTCTTCATCGACGCCGACAAGGCGGGTTACGCCGCCTACTACGAGGCCGCCCTGATGCTGCTGGCACCGGACGGGCTCGTCGTCGTCGACAACACCCTGTTCTTCGGCCGGGTCACCGACCCGGACGCCCAGGACCCCGACACGGTGGCCATCCGCGAGTTCAACCGCTTCGTGCGGGACGACCCGCGCGTGGAGATGTCCCTGCTGCCGGTCGCCGACGGCATCACCCTCATCCGCAAGGCGAGCTGAACCCCCGACGACACGCACAAACCGAAGGCCGCCGCGGGATTCCCGCGGCGGCCTTCGGTTTTGTCTTGCTACGGCGCTCAGTGCACGCTGATCGCCTCGGTGAGGTCGGGGGCCACCAGGGCCACCGTCGTCGGCTCCTCCTGCGGCACCGGCTCGAGGTGCAGGCGCTGCAGGCCGTCCAGGCCCGGGTCGGCGAGCACCGCCTGGCACGCGCACGCCTCGTCGGCGAACCCGGTGAAGCGGTAGGCGATCTCCATCATCCGGTTGCGGTCGGTCGGCCGGAAGTCGGCCACCAGGTGCGCGTCGGCGGTGGCGGCCTGGTTGATCAGCCAGCGCAGGATGATCGAGCCGGCCCCGAACGACACGACCCGGCAGGACGTCGCGAGCAGCTTCAGGTGCCAGACCTCGGACCCGGTCTCCAGCAGCAGCACGCCGACGGCGCCGTGCGGGCCGAAGCGGTCCTGCATGCTCACCACGAGCACCCGGTGCCCGGGGTCGTCGATCAGGGCGCTCAGCGCCTCGTGGGAGTAGTGGACGCCGGTCGCGTTCATCTGGCTCGTGCGCCGGGTCAGCTCCTCGACGCGCGTCAGCTCGGAGTCGGTCGCCGGGCTGATCGTCATCTTCAGTTCCAGCGACCGCAGGAAGTCCTCGTCCGGGCCGGTGAAGCCGGCCTGCGCCTCCTGGCGGCGGAACGACGCCTGGTACATCTGGCGACGGCGGCGCGAGTCGACGGTGACCGTCGCCGGGCTGAACTCCGGCAGGCCGGCCAGCTCCAGCACCTGCTCGGCGCGGTAGGTCCGCACCTGCGGGAGGTGGAAGGTCACCTCGGCGAGCTCGGCCTCCTGGTCGTCGACGAAGGCGATGGTGTCGAGGGCGAACTTCAGCTCGTCCGCGATCGACCGGATGGACTCCGACTTCGGGTTCCAGCCGATCCGCGGCAGCACGAAGTACTCCGCGAGACCCAGCTCCTCCAGCCGCGCCCAGGCGTGGTCGTGGTCGTTCTTGCTCGCGACGGTCTGCAGGATGCCGCGCGCGTCCAGGGTCCGCACGAGCTCCCGGATCGGCTCGGGGATCTCGACCGAGCCGTCCTCCAGCAGTGTCCCGTTCCACAGCGTGTTGTCGAGGTCCCACACGAGACACTTGACCATTTGCGTGCTTGCCACCGGACTCCTCCTTAGCCGCCGCTGTTCGCGAGGACACGCGTGTGCCCCGCCAGGATCAGCTGGCAGATTTCGTTGCTGCCCTCGATGAGTTCCATGAGCTTCGCGTCGCGGTGCGCGCGGGCGACCACGTGGCCGTCCTGCGCGGCGGCCGAGGCCAGCACCTGCACCGCCGCCGCGGCACCGCGTGCCGCGCTCGTCGAGCTGACGTACTTCGCCAGCACGGTCGAGACCACCATCTCCGGGGAGCGCTGGTCCCACGCCCGGCTGGCGTGCTCGCACACCCGGGTCGCGGCCTGCTCGTCGGCGAACAGGTCGGCGAGATGACGGGCCACCAGCTGGCGGTCGGCCAGCGGGATCCCGCCCTGGTGCCGCTTGCCCGCGTGGTCGCCGGCCGCCGTCAGGCAGGCCCGCAGGATGCCGACGCACCCCCAGGCGACCGAGATCCGGCCGTACGCCAGCGCCGTCGTGACCAGCATCGACAGGTCGACGCCGCCCCCGCCCAGCAGAGCGGAGCGCGGCAGCCGGACGTTGTCGAGCCGCACGGTCGAGTGCCCCGCGGCCCGGCACCCGCTCGGGTACGGGATGCGTTCGATCGACACGCCTTCCGCGCGCGCCGGGACGACCACCGCCGCGCCCAGGCCGTCGAGCTCGCCGACGACGACGAGCAGGTCGGCGTAGGCCGCCGCGGTGATCCAGACCTTCTCACCGCTGATGACGATGTCGTCGCCGTCGGTGCGGACGGTCGTCGCGACCGAGGAGAGGTCGCTGCCCGCGGCGGGTTCGCTGAACGCGACCGCGGCCAGGTCACCCGACGTCAGGCGCCCGAGGTACCGGGCCCGCTGGGCCCGGTCCCCGAACCGCTGGATCGTCCACGCCGCCATGCCCTGCGACGTCATCACGCTGCGCAGCGAGCTGCACAACGCGCCGGCGTGCGCGGTGAAGTGTCCACTGTGGAGACTGCCGGCGCCGAGGCCGCCGAAGTCGGCGGGCACCTCGGCGCACAGCAGGCCACGGGCACCGAGCCCGCGCAGCATGTCGACGGGCAGCAGGCCCTCGACGTCCCAGCCGGCCGCCCGGTCGGCGACCAGCGCGGTCAGCTCGGCGGCGGCGCCGGCGAGCGGGTCCTCACTCATCGAGCAGGCGCCGGACGAGTGCGGACATGCCGTCGACGGTGCGGAAGTTGTCCAGCTTCAGGTCCGGGCCGACGATCGCGATGCCGTAGGTCTGCTCGAGGAACACGACCAGCTCCATGGCGAACATCGAGGACACCAGCCCGGTGCGGAACAGGTCCTGGTCGGAGGGGACCTCCTGGTTGATGCGGCCGGCCAGGAAGTCCTTGATCTGCTGGGCGACGACCTCCGGCGTCCGCGCCGGGGTTTCGGTGGTGGAGACGTCGTTCACTGGAACACCTTCCCGTACTCGTAGAACCCTCGTCCGGACTTCCGGCCGAGGTGGCCTTCGGCCACTTTGGACTCCAGCAGCGCGCACGGCAGGTGCCGCGGGTCGCCGGTGCGTTCGGACAGCAGCCGCAGCGCGTCGGCCAGGTTGTCCAGGCCGATCAGGTCCGCGGTGCGCAACGGGCCCGTCGGGTGGCCGAGGCAGCCCTGCATGAGCTCGTCGACCGACTCGACCGACGCGGTGCCCTCTTCGACCAGCCGCGCCGCGTCGTTGATCTGCGGGTGCAACAGCCGGCTCGTGACGAACCCCGGGGAGTCGTTCACGACGATCGGCCGCCGCTTCAGCCGCTCCAGCAGCGCGAGGACTCCTGCGAGCGTGTCGCTCCCGGTCCGCGGGCCGCGCACGACCTCGACGGTCCGGATGAGGTACGTCGGGTTCATGAAGTGCGTCGCGAGCAGGTCCTCCGGGCGCTCGACCGCGTCGGCGAGCTCGTCGACCGGGATGCCGGAGGTGTTGGTGATCAACGGGGTCCGCGGGGCGACGAGCCCCGCGATCCTGGCCAGTACGCCGGCCTTGCTCGACGCGTCTTCGATGATCGCTTCGATGACGGCCGTGGCGCCCTTGGCCGCGGTCAGGTCCGTCGTCGCCGTCAGCTCGCCCGGTTCGACGTCGGGGAACGCGCCCATCAGGCGGCCGTGCCGCAGCTGCTGGTCCACCCTCCGCCGCGCCAGGGCCAGTGCTTCTTCGCCGGCTTCGACCAGTGTGACCGGAACACCGTGTCCCAGTGCCATCGCCGTGATGGCCGATCCCATCACGCCGCCACCGATCACGGCCGGGTGATCCTGCGTTTGTCCGCCCACCACCGCGCCTCCACAATCCTCGGGACATTCCCTCGTGCGTTGGGAGGGTCTGTCACGGAGGCGTGGGTGGTCAACGAGCCGGAGCCAACTCTAGGGTTTTTCCGCCGGACACGGCAGTTTCCGCGTGGAGAGCCGACTATCCATTCAGAACGGAAACCATTGCCGGCGAGTCGTGGTCAGGACTCCAGCACGCCGATCGCGGCCAGGTCACCCATCCACGCGCGGATGGAGTCGGCCAGCTCGTTCGGTTCGAGGTCGCATTCGGGCGCGAGGGTCAGCGCCGCTTCGCCGGGGTCCCAGTCGTGCTGGGCCAGCGCGATCCACATGGCCGCGCCGATGCCCTGCGCGAGGACCCGCTGCTCACCGGAGGGCAGCGACATCTCGAGCACGCCGGCGTCGTCCACGACCACCGCCAGTCCCGCCACCGGCCGCATTCCGCTCCCCGTTTTCTCCCGCGTCGGATCCCCGCGGATCCCCCTGCCGGATCCCATCGTCAGCGCCCTCGAACGACTTCCCCTCGAACGCTATCACCGCAGGTCGGGAACAGACCAGGACGTTTGTCACCTATTGTGGTTCCCAGCCGGCGGGACACCCGCGCATTCTCGCACGCGTTTACGCGGACCGGATGGGAATATCCCCACCGCACGCGGAGCCGATTATTCCCCGCTGTCCGTCAGGACAATTCGGGACCGGCCAGTGCGGGCTCCGGCGCGAGCAGGCCCCGCGAGAAGCTTTCCTGCAGGTGAGCGCGGCCGTTGACGCCGAGCTTGCGGTACACGCTCGTCAGGTGGATTTCCACCGTCCGCAGGGCCAGCAGGAGCCGGTCCGCGATCTCCCGGTTGGTGGCGCCGGTCGCGGCCAGGTCCCCGACCCGCCGCTCCCCCACCGTCAGCACGTCGGTGACGTTGCCGGTCACGGCGTAGTTCCGCCCGCCCGACGCCGTCACACCGGCCCGGGCCCGGTCCGCCCGGCCCCAGAACCCCGCCCGCACCGAGAGGTCGACGGCGGCCCGGAAGTGCTTGCGGGCGCCGGGGTGGTCGCCCGCGTCCAGGAGCGCCTGCCCCAGCAGGATCTCCGCCTCCGTCCGGTACCAGGACGCCGGTGTGCCGGCCAGCACCTCGGCGGCCGCGGCCAGCCGGTCGACGGCCGTGCCGCCGTCGGCGGTGAGGCCGCGGCCCAGCAGGGCCAGGCCCCGCGCGGACGCCGTTCCCCAGCTCCGGGCCAGGTCTTCCCCCTGGTCGACGAGCTCGATCGCCTCGGCCCGCCGGCCGAGCCGGACGAGCACGCGGGCGGCGTCCAGCCACCACGGCGCGAAGACCGGGTTGCGCACGTCCTCCTCCCGCAGGAGCCGCCCGCAGCGCAGGAGGTGGCCGAGCGCGGTTTCGGCGTCGTCGCCCAGTTCACAGAGCCGGGCCCGGGCCAGCAGCAGGTGCGGCAGCCGGAGGACCGCGGTGTCCGGGCCCTCCCGTTCGGCCCGGGCGAGTGCGTGTTCCGCGCCGCCGACGTCCCCTTGGCGCAGCAGGATCTGCGCCTGGGAGACCAGCGGGGCCCCGGCGAGTTCCGGGCGGCCGTCGCCGTCGGCGAGCCGGACGGCGGCGGTCGCGTCGGACAGGGCCCTGGCGAGGTCGCCGGCCCCGCACATGAGCCAGGACTGCGCGGTCAGGGCGGTGATCGCGGCCCAGCCGGCTTCGTCGCGCGGCGCGTCCGGTACGACGTCGTCGAGCGCGCCGGTCGCCTCGTCCACCTCGTCGGCGAGGTAGAGGACGTAGGCGGCCAGCGAACCGGACCAGAGCACGGCGGGTTCCGGCCGGTCCAGGGCCCGGCGCGCGCAGGACACGGCGGTCTCGCGGTCGGTGCCCGCCAGCATGTGGGCCACCGAGGCCAGGGCCAGCACGCTCGTCTCGGCCGGCGTCTGACCGCCCAGGCCGGACATCCCGGCGAGCCGGCCGTCGAGGAGGCCGAGGGTCCCCGGCTGTTCGAAGGCCACCACGAGCAGCGTGGCCTCGAGCTCGGTGCGCAGGCCACGGCCGTCGTCGGCCGCGGTGCCGGGCGGCTCCGCGTCGAGCTCGGCCAGCGCCGTGGTCAGCAGCCGGGTCGCCTCACCCGGCTCGCGGGCCGTCAGCGCGGCCTTGGCCAGCTGCAGGGAGATCCGGGCCCGGCTGCGGGTGTCCCCGGCCAGTACCGACGTCCCGGCGAGCGTCGCGTACGCGGCCAGCGGGTCGCGCACGCCGACCACGCGGGCGAACTCGATCCGGGTCGGCACGTCCTCGGGGCGGTCGGCGACCAGCACGCCGAGGAAGCGTGCCGCGTCGGTGTGCCGGCCGGCCCGCTCCGCGACGCGCGCGGCCTCGGCGAGCACGTCCCGCATCCACTGTTCGGGCAGCCGTCGCCGGCCGAGCAGGTGCGTGCCGACCTCCTCCGCGGGCCGGCCGCGGTCGTTGAGCAGGCGGGCCGCGGTCAGCCGCGACGCCGTCAGGCGCCGTTCGGACACCCCGGCCAGGACGCCGGCCCGTGCCTCGGCGGAGGTGAACCCGTGGCCGGCCGGGCCGAGGACGTGCTCGGCGGCCAGCACCCGGACGGCGTCGCCGACCAGGGGTTCGGGCACGCCGCTGAGCAGGGCGACCAGTTCGACGTCGGTCCGGTCCAGCACGGCGGCGGCCTCGGCGACGCGGCCGACGTACGCGGGGCGGCCCGCGAGGATCCGCTCGACGAGACGGGCGTGGGCGCCCGGGGCGAGCAGCCGGGCGCGCGCCGCGCCGCGGTGGTCCGGCTCGAAGCCTTCGGCACGCAGCGTCCGGCACACCTGGCCCAGCAGCGACGGGTTTCCCCCGGTCAGCTCGGTCAGGTCGGCGGCGAAGCCGGGCTCCGGCCGGATCGGCCAGAGCTCGGTGACCACCTCTTCGACGGCCGCCTCGCCGAACCCGGCCAGGTCGATCGTCGCGACGTCACCCGGCGGCAGCGCCAGCGGCGGCCAGACGGGCAGGTCGGCCGGCCGCTGCGCGACCACCAGCAGCACCGGCAGCTCGGCCGCGCGGTGCAGCTGGTGGGCCAGCACCCGCAGCGAAGCCTCGTCGCAGCAGTGGAAGTCGTCGAGCAGGAGCACGGCCGGCCGGGTGGCGGTGACCTCCGCCAGCCACCGGCCCAGCCGCCGCGACACGAGCGCGACCGGCGTGCCGTCACCGCTCGCACCGCCGGGCAGCAGTTCCTCGACGGCACGTTCGGCGTTCGCGCGGCCGGGTCGGCGGCACGTGCCGCGCAGGACCGTCGCGCGGTCCTCGACCTGCTCCGCGAACGCGTCCAGCACCGTGGTCTTGCCGGTGCCCGCGGCGCCGCGGACGCGCACGAGCGTGGCCGCGCCGGCGCGCGCGTTGGCGAACGCCGAACTCAGGATCTCCAGCTCGCGCCGGCGCCCGGTCGTCCGCGCCGTCGTCCCACTCGCCACACCGGGCATCCCGCACCTGCTTCCCGCACCGTCGAGGTCAGCGTTCGAGGTCAGCTCACTGGTGCCGGCGGCCGCCGAGCCCTTCGTCGTCCGCGCCGTGCCACATGTCCAGCCGGTAGGGCGTGTCGGGCACGACGATCCGTTCGATGCCCTCGCACGCGGCGGCGGCCGGCAGCTCACCGAGGCCGGCGTCGATCCAGTCGAGGTCGCTCAGCAACCGGCGCATCGAGTGCGTGTCACCGTGGATCCGGTGCAGGGACTGGACGGCCCGGCGCAGCTCGGTGGCCTTGCGCCGGGCGAGGGCGAGCGCGTCACCGGTCATCGGAGCTCCTCTCGGGGCGGTCGGGCGCGGCCGGGAAACGGCCGTACGCGCAGGCTAGGCGGGCCCTGACCCGGAAAACCGTGGATCTCACGCGTTCCGTCGCGGGTGACCGGCAACACTAAGGTTTCCGTTGCGGCGGCCTGGGTTTACTGGTGACCCGTAAGCACGCCGAAAGGAACACGCCTCGTGAACATCGCGGACAACGCCACGACGCCGTGGATCCGCCGCTACCACCAGGCGGCCGAAGCACGGACCCGGCTGGTGTGCTTCCCGCACGCCGGCGGTTCCGCCAGCTACTTCCACCCGGTCTCCGCCCGGTTCGCACCGGACGTCGACGTCGTTTCCCTGCAGTACCCCGGCCGCCAGGACCGCCGTCGCGAACCGTGCGTCGACACCATCACCGACCTGGCCGACCTGGTCACCGCGGAACTGCTGGCCCTGTCGGCGAAACCGACGGTGTTCTTCGGCCACAGCATGGGCGCGGTGCTGGCCTTCGAAGTCGCGCTGCGGCTGGCGGACCGCGGCGCGCCGGGGCCCGGCGCGCTGATCGCGTCCGGCCGCCGCGGTCCCTCGACCCACCGCGACGAACGGATCCACGAGCGCGACGACGACGGGATCATCGCGGAGGTCAAGGAGCTCAACAAGCAGGACCTGACCGTGCTCGGCGGCGACGAGATCCTCCGCATGGCCCTGCCGGCCATCCGGAACGACTACCGCGCCATCGAGACCTACACCTGCGCTCCCGGCCGCCGCGTCCCGTGCCCGCTCACCGCCCTGATCGGCGCCGACGACCCCAAGGTCACCGCCGAGGAAGCGGAAAACTGGCGAGAGCACACCGACGGCGCGTTCCGGCTGGAGGTTTTCCCCGGCGGCCACTTCTTCCTCGCGCGTCACCAGGGGGCCGTCAACGGCGAGATCCAGCGGGAACTGCAGGCCCTGGCCACGGAGACCCCGGCGTTGCTTTCCGGACGTGATTCAACATAAACTCACATCGCCGGCAACACACACCGACATGGAGGGGGCGGCGATGTACGCGGAGGAGCGTCAGCAAATGATCCTCGAGCGTGCACGTACGCGGGGCAGAGTCGACGTCGCCGAGCTGGCGGGCGAGTTCACCGTCACCACCGAAACCATCCGCCGCGACCTCACCACGCTGGAGCGGCACGGATCGCTCCGCCGCGTGCACGGCGGGGCGATCCCCATCGAGCGGCTGGGTTTCGAACCGGCGTTCACCACGCGGGAAAGCGTGATGACGGCGGAGAAGAAGCGCATCGGCAAGGCGGCGCTGGCGGAACTGCCGTCGGAGGGCGCGATCCTGCTCGACGCCGGCACGACCACCGCACACCTGGCCGAGGCCCTGCCGATCGACTGCAACCTCACGGTCGTCACGAACTCCGTCAACATCGCGCTGTCGCTGTCCAAGCGCCCCAACCTGACGGTCATGCTGGTCGGCGGCCGGCTGCGGGCCCGCACGCTCGCGTCGGTGGACGCCTGGGCCCTGCACGCGCTGAGCGAGACGTTCGTCGAAGTGGCGTTCATGGCGACCAACGGCCTGTCGGTCGAGCGTGGCCTGACGACCCCGGACCCGGCCGAGGCCATGGTCAAGCGCGCCTCGATCGCCGGCGCCCGCCGCGTGGTCCTGCTCGCCGATCACACGAAGGTCGGCAACGACCACTTCGCCCGCTTCGCCGAACTGTCCGAAGTGGACACCTTCATCACCGACGGTGGCATCGACTCCACCGTGGCGGCGGAGATCGAGCGTGAAGGCGTCAACGTCCTGACCGCCTGACCCGCCCTACCACCGCGCCGGCAGCTCGTACAGTCCGAAGAGGACACCGTCGTGCTTGAAGTTCAGCTCGTCGGCCGGCACCGCCAGGCGCAGCCGCGGGATCCGGGCGAACAGCGTCGTCAGCGCGACCTCCATCTCCAGGCGCGCCAGGTTCTGGCCGATGCACTGGTGGATGCCGTACCCGAAGGCGACGTGGCTGCGCGCGGACCGCGCCGGGCAGAACTCGCCCGGGTCGTCGAACACCGTGCCGTCGTGCCCGGCCGCCAGCCCGAGCGGCGCCACGCCCTCGCCGCGGCGGATCAGCTGGCCCGAGATCTCGAGGTCCTCGGTGGCGACGCGCAGGCTGACGACGTCGGAGATCGAGTAGAACCGCAGCAGCTCCTCGACGACACCCTCGTGCCCGATCCACTGTGGATTCTCCAGCAGCGTGACCACGCCGAGGGACAGCATGTTCGCCGTCGTCTCGTGGCCGGCGACCAGCAGCAGCATCGCGACGCCGCGCAGCTCGTCGTCGTCCAGCGTGCCGCCGGCCAGCAGCCGGCTGATCAGATCCTCCCCCGGCTCCGCCCGCTTCGCGGCGATCAGCTCGGTGAGGTAGGTGTTGATCTCGCCGAGCGCGACCTCGCGCTGGCGCGCCGTCGAGGCCAGGCTGACCAGGACGCGGGTGCGCGACTCGAAGTGCTCGTGGTCCCCGTACGGCACGCCCAGCAGCTGGCAGATGACCAGCGAGGGCAGCACGAGGCAGAAGGCGGACACGAGGTCGGCGGCGTTGCCGGCGGCGAGCATCGCGTCGATCCGGTCGTCGACGACCTGCTGGATGCCCGGTCGCAGCTCCCGCACCTTGCGGACGGTGAACTCCGGGATCAGCAGCTTCCGGTAGCGCGTGTGCTCCGGCGCGTCCATCGCGACGAACCACCCGGGAACCGCTTCGGGTGCCCCGCCGGTGGCCGGAAAGCCGGGCAGCGCCGGGTTGGAGCTGAGCCGCGGATCGGTCAGCGCGGCCCGGACGTCTTCGTGCCGGGTGACGAGCCAGACCAGGTTCCCGCCGGGCAGCATGGTCCGGCACAGCCCGGGCCTCCCGCGCAGCGCGGCGTAGCCGTCGGGCGGGGAGGTCTGGCCGGGCGCGCGCCGGGGGAAGCTCACCACGCCGGATTCCGTGCTCACCATGCGGATTGTTGTACCGCCCGGCGACCCGCCAAGGCTGCTGCGACGGCGGAAGTCTGCAAGAACCCCTAGTCTCGCCCGACCGAGCCCGTTCTTGCCCGATATCGGGCAGGAATTTGGTGTTCACGACGTCGCCATGCATGATGAGCGCCATGGAAGACGCCTCACTCATCGACCAGGTCGCGCTGTCTACGGGTCTGTCGCCCGCGGTGGCCGGGCGCGTGGTCGAGGACGTGCTGGCGTTCTACCGGGAGACCGCCGAGCAGTACGTCCGGCGCCGGCACGCGGAGCTGCAGACCGAGGGGAAGAAGAACCCCGAGATCTTCCCGCTGCTCGCCGGCGAGCTGGACGGCAGGCTCGTCGCGCCGCCCACCCTGTCCGAGCGGCAGCTGCGCCGCATCGTCTACGGCTGACCGGGCCCGCCCCGGTCCCCCGTCCCCTGCTCCAGTGAGGTCACCCCGGCATGTGCGGAATCGTCGGATACATCGGCACCCAGAACGCGGCCCCGATCCTGCTCGAAGGGCTCACCCGCCTCGAGTACCGCGGCTACGACTCGGCCGGGATCGCCGTGCTCGGCACCGGCGGCCAGAGCGTGCACCGGATCACCGGCCGCGTCCGCAACCTGACCGCCGCGCTGCCCAAGCGGCTGGCCGGCAAGGCCGGCATCGGGCACACGCGCTGGGCGACGCACGGCGGGCCGACCGAGGCCAACGCCCACCCGCACGTCTCCGAAGACGGCCGGATCGCCGTGGTGCACAACGGGATCATCGACAACGCCGACGCGCTGCGCGAGCAGCTCACCCGCGCCGGCGTCACGCTCGCCTCCGACACCGACACCGAGGTGCTCGCCCACCTGATCGCCCGCTCGGCGGCCGAGACCCTGGAGGACGCGGTCGTCGAAGCCGTCTCCCGGATCTCCGGCACGTACGCGATCGCCGTCACCGACGCCAGCCGTCCGGACCGCGTCGTCGTGGCGCGCAACGGATCCCCGCTGATCGTCGGCGTCGGCGACAAGGAGATGTTCGTGGCGAGCGACCTGGCCGCGCTCGTCCGCCACACCTCCAGCGTCGTGCACCTCGCCGACGGCGAGTTCGCCAGCGTCACGGCCAAGGGGTACCGCACGTTCACCGTCGAGGAGGCCGACACCGGCCGCCCGCCGACGGCGATCGACATCGAGGCCGACGACCTGGACCTCGGTGAGCACAGCCACTACATGTACAAGGAGATCCAGGAGCAGCCCGAGTCGGTGGAGCGGATGATCCGCGGCCGCCTCGACGAGCGCTTCGGCGTCTCCCGCCTGGACGGCCTGAACCTGACACCGCGGGAGCTGCGCGGCTTCGCGCGGGTGAAGATCCTCGGCTGCGGCTCGGCCTACTACGTCGGCCAGATCGGTGCGACGATGATCGAGGAACTGGCCCGGATCCCGGCCGACGCCGAGGCCGCGTCCGAGTTCCGCTACCGCAATCCGATCATCGAGGCGGACACGCTCTACATCGCGGTCAGCCAGTCCGGGGAGACGGTCGACACCGCGTTCGCCGTCGAAGAGGTCAAGCGCAAGGGCGGCCGCGTCATCGGGCTGGTGAACGTGGTCGGCTCGGCGATCGCGCGGGCCTGCGACGGCGGGCTGTACCTGCACGCCGGGCCGGAGGTCGCGGTCGCGTCCACGAAGGCGCTGACGAACATGGCCGTCGGGTTCGCGATGCTGGCGCTGGCGCTGGGCCGCGTCCGGGACCTGTCCAACGCGTCCGGGCAGCGGATCGTCGCGGCGATCCGCGCGCTGCCGGACCAGATCCGGGCGGTGCTCGCCGAGGAGAAGCTGATCGAGGAGCACGCCCGCGCCTGCGCTGACGCGAAGAGCCTGTTCTTCGTCGGCCGCGTCCGCGGCTTCCCGGTGGCGCGCGAAGGGGCCCAGAAGTTCAAGGAGGTCTCCTACCGGCACGCCGAGGCGTACCAGACCTCCGAGCTCAAGCACGGCCCGCTGGCGCTGATCGACGCGTCGGTGCCGACCGTCGCGATCGTGCCGGCGGACGAGCTCGCGGAGCGCAACCTCGGTGCGCTGCAACAGATCCGGGCCCGCTCGGGGCCGGTGCTGGCCGTCACGCACGAAGACGTCGACTTCGGCGCGCTGGACGTCCCGCGCCTGGTGGTGCCGCGGACCGAGCCGGAGCTGGACCCGATCCTGCTGACGATCCCGCTGCAGCTGCTGGCCTACCACGCGGCGCTGGCGCTGGGCCACGACATCGACAAGCCGCGGAACCTGGCGAAGTCCGTCACCGTGGAGTGATGCCCCGCGGGTATCACAGCGGCCGGAAAGGGTCTTGGACGCGGGCGCGGAACGGGCCGAGAGTCGGAGGGGAACCACGACGAAAGGTCCCTTGCGATGAAGGTCTTCCTCACCGGCGGCTCCGGCTACGTCGGCTGCCCCACGATCCGGGCCCTGATCCGGCACGGCCACGACGTGAGCGCACTCGCCCGCAGCGACGCCGCCGCCCGGACGGTCACCGACCTGGGCGCCCACCCGGTGCCCGGCACCTTGACGGACACGGCCGTCCTGCGCGAAGCGGCCGCGTCCGCCGACGGCGTCATCCACCTGGGCCAGCACTACGGCGACGACACGGCCGCCGTCGACGACGCGGCGGCGTCGGCGATGCAGGACGGCCTGGGCGACCGGGGCGCCTACGTGCACACGGGCGGCGTCTGGGTGTACGGCGACACGAACGGCGTCGTCACCGAGGACGCGCCACAGAACCCACCGCGCATCACGGCGTGGCGCCGGGCGAACGAAGAGCGCGTCCTGTCCCGAGGCGGCCGCCCGGTCCTGGTGATGCCAGGCCTGGTCTACGGCCACGGCGGCGGCCTGGCCGAGACGTTCTTCGCCGCCCCGGCCCGCGAACACGGCGCGGTCCCGGTGATCGGCGACGGTCACAACCACTGGGCGCTGGTGCACGCGGACGACATCGCGGAGCTGTACGCACTGGCGCTGCAGGCGCCCGCGAAGTCGGTGTACGCGGGCGTGAGCGGCGAGAACGTCCGCCTGGCGGAGATCGCCGAGGCCCTCAGCTCGGCCGCCGGCTGCCCAGGCCGCTTCGAACAGCTCACCCTCGCGGAGGCCGAGGACCGGATGGGCCCGATCGCGGAGGCGTTCGCCCTGGACCAGCGGCTGACGCCGGACCGTGCCCGCTCCGAGCTGGGCTGGCGGCCGTCCCACCTGGACGCGCTGTCGGACCTGCGCGGGTAAGGGGCCGGCGCGGCGGAAAGGTGCGTGATCACCCGATGCCGCGCCGCCTCCCTCAGGCCGATCCTCGAAGCAGGAACCAACGGCCGAGAGGAACGCCATGCGAGGCGACTGGATCTACGACTGGGTACAGGTGGAGATGGCCTACCGAACGGGCGCAGCCACAAGGCGAACACCCGTCCGCCGCACACGCCCGTCCCGCGCGTGGGCAACGCTGCGGGCAGCGTTGTTCACCACCCCAAGCCAAACGACCGAGCACCCGCGACGCTTGGCAATGCCGCAGGGAAAGTAACCACAGCGGCCACCGATCGCCGGCGTCTCGGAGGCCCTCGCGATCGGCGCCGCCGTGCACTTGGCGCGCCGCCCAACGGGCAGTCGCCGAGAAACCCTGCCGCGCCAAGACTTCGCAGGCCACGGCGGGAGCGTCCGCGTCAGCCTGCGGTCAGGCTCTTCAGCGCTCGCTCGAGGTGGTCTTTCGTCTCGGCCTCCGCGCCGGCCGGGTTGCCCGACTCCACCGCCTCCAGCAAGCGGCGGTGCTCCGCCGCCAGCTCGGCCGGGTCCGGGTGCGCCTCCCGGAGCTGCGCGAGGCACAACTGCATCTCTTCCTGCAACGGCGGGTAGATGCGGCTCAACCGTGGACTGCCCGCCGCCTCGACCAGCGCGACGTGGAACGCCGTGTGCGCCTCCACCCGCTCCGCCCAGCTCGCCGACGCCGGCAGCGCCTCCAGCACGGCCAGTGCCGCCTTCGGCCCGGCGAGGGAACCACCGTCGGTCACCACGGCACGGACCGCCGCGACCTCCAGCGGCAGCCGGACCCGGAACAGGTCGCGGACGTCCGCCTCGGTCAGCACCGGAACCCGCAGCGAGCGGCCGTCGGCCCGCTCCGCCAGATGCCGCGCCTCCAGTTCCTGCAGCGCCGACCGCACCGTCGGACGCGCGACCCCGAACGTCGTCGCCAGCCCCTGCTCCGTCAGCGCCGTGCCGGGCGCCAGTTCCCCGCTCAGGATCTGCTGCCGCACCTCGGCCACCAGCGCGTCCCGCATGTTCGTCGTCCGCAGCGCCATCGGTCCCCCTTTTCGCAGGTCACAGGCTAGCAGCCAGACTGACCAGACCCGTCGAACCACGACGCCGCGATCTCGGCGAACTCGAAGATCACCCGAGACCGACGAGCGGCCACCCACGCCAGGCACACCTCGTTCGGCGGCAGGTCCGAGACCGGCACGTGCGCGACGTCCGGGCGGGTGTAGTACTCCGACGTCGAGAGCGGCACGACCGCGATCCCCGTTCCCGCCGCGACGTGCTCCAGCTTCTCCTCGACGCTCCGGAATCCGCGGAAGGGCAGAGCCGTACCGTCCCGCAGCTCGACCGCGACCTCCCGCCACTCCGGCACCGCACCCGGGTCGTTGAGCAGGTGCTCGCCGGCCAGGTCGGCGACCGTCACCGACTCCTTGCCGGCCAACCGGTGGTCGGCGCGCAGCACCGCGACCCGCGGCTCTCGGAACAGCGGCCGTAGCGTCAGGCCGCGCGGGTCCACCGGCAGCCGGACGACGCTCACGTCGGCACGGCCGTCGTGCAGCACCTCGATCTGGTCGTCCCACGTCGTGCGCACCAGGCCGACGTCCAGGGTCGGGTGCCGTGCAGTCAAGTCGCGTACCGCGCCCGTCACCGTGATCCCGGGCATGAACCCGATCGTGAACGCCGACGTCCCCCGCGCGGCCAGCGCGACCCGGCGCCGCAGGGCTTCGGCGGCGGCCAAGAGCGGGCGGGCGTCCTCCAGCAACTGACGGCCGGCCTCGGTCAGCTCCGTGGATCGCCTGTCCCGTAGGAAGACCTGCGCTCGTAGCTCCGACTCAAGCGCGCGGATCTGCCGGGACAGCACCGGCTGTGCGATGTGCAGCCGCTCGGCGGCCCGGCCGAAGTGCAGCTCTTCGGCGACCGCCACGAAGTACCGCAGCTTCCGCAGATCGACGTCCACCAGCGGCCTCCCGTCCCGGTGAGACCTCCAGGGTATTAGGCGTGCGCGTCCAGGAAGCGCCGCAGGTGGGGATTCACCTCGTCCGGGTGGGTGTAGCTCAGGAAGTGCGCCCCGTCCTCGACGACGACCAACGACGCGTCAGGCAGCGCCGACGCCAGTTCGGCCGCCCGATCCACCGGGTACGCCAGATCCGCCGTGCCGTGCAGGACCAGAGCTGGGCACACGATCTCCCCCGCCCGGTCCAGCACGGCGTCGCGGTCGACGAGGGCCGTCATCGCGAACGTCAGCTGGTCCGCCGGAACCGACGCCCAACGCCGCTTCCACTCCCCCACCTCCGCCGGGCCGAAGCAGATCGTCGCGACGCCGTCGAGGACCTCCGGCGGAGCGCCGCCCGACACCCAGGCGTCCAGGACGGCCCGGTAGCCCGTCGCCACCGCCGGGTCCTCCGCCGCGGCCGAGGTGCCGAGCACCGCCAGCGCACGAACCCGGGAAGGCGCCAGCAGCGCCATCCGCAACGCGACGAACCCACCCTGGCTCGTCCCGACCACCGCCGCGGACGAGACGTCCAAGTGGCCCAAGACCGCCAGGACGTCGCGAGCCACGTCCCAGTAGTCGAACGGGCCCGAAGCGGGCGTGCCGCCGTGGGCGCGCTCGTCGACCGTGATGCAGCGGAAGCCCTTCAGGGCCGGCAGCTGCGCGGCGAACATGCGGCGGTCCATCAGGAAGCTGTGCAGCAGCACGACCGCCGGGCCCGGGCCGCCGTGATCCGTGAAGGCGGGGAGCGTCATCGATCCTCCGAAAGGGAAGGTCAGCCGGCGAACCGGCCCACGGCGACGAACGCCGCCAGCACCAGCAGCACGACGTTCATCGGCAGCGCCTTGGTCTCCTTGCGGCGCGCGTGGACGATGATCGCACCGATCTGGACGATCGCCAGTCCGGTGGCGGCCAGCGGGGTCAGCACCGGCGCGATGTCCAGCGCCCACGGCAGGATCAGGCCGATCGCGCCGACGATCTCGATCGCGCCGATCCCCTTGATCGCCGCCGCCGAGAAGTCCGCCGTCCACCCCATGTTGGGGTTCTCCAGAAGCTTCTCCCGCGGCGTGGCGAGCTTCATGCCCCCGGCGCCGAGGTACAGAACAGCCAGCAGGCCGGCGGCGATCCACAGGACGACGTTCACGGTGACTCCAAACTCCGGAATAAGTGATTGAACACTACGTCACTTTCCGGAGGTCGAGCCTCAACTTGGCGTGATCGTGACCGACGCGCCGGGCCGCAGGGAGATCGTGCGCTTCCAGGCGCCGGCCCGCACCTCGGTCCGGGTCCCGCCGACGCTCCGGATCACCGCCCGGGTCACCTTGCCGTCGCGCCACGCGACGTCGACCTCGAACCCGCCGCGCGCGCCGATCCCGGTCACCCTCCCCGACCGAGCCCACGCCGAGGGCAGCGCGGGCAGCAGTTCCAGCACGCCCGGCCGCGAGTACAGCAGCATCTCCAGCGCCGCGGTGGGCGCGCCGAGGTTCGCGTCGATCTGGAAGATCGTGTAGCTGCCCTGGCTGTACATGTCGAAGAAGTTCGGCGCGGTGCCGTTGCCGTTGGCCACCGACGGCCGCATGACCGTGAGCAGCAGCTGGTACGCCTTGTCCGCGTCCTTCAGCCGCGCCCAGCACGCCGACCGCCACGCGGTCGCCCAGCCGAAGCTGTCCATCCCCCGCGCGGTCAGCAGGGCACGGACGCCGCCGAGCAGCTCGGCGGGCGACGTGTCCGTCGCGATGCGGTCACCCGGGAAGAACCCGATCAACGGCGACAGGTGCCGGTGCGTGGTCTCGCCCAGGTTGTCGGGCGACATCCACTCCTCCAGCCAGCCGGTCGTCGGGCTCACCTTCGGCAGGTACAGCTTCCGCTGCAGCCCGGCGATCCGGTCGCCGTACGCGCGGTCGCGCCCCAGGGTCGTGGCCGCCGCGCGGTAGTGCTCGAACAGGTCCCAGACGATCTCCTGGGAGTACGTGTTCCCGAGCGTGTCCTGCGGGCCGTGCTCGGGTGACCAGTCGTGGTCGTCGACCAGCACCTCGCGGCCGTCGACGGTCGTGGTGACGAGCCGCGCCTCCCAGAACTCGGCGGCCCCCTTGAGCAGCGGGTAGATCCGCGCGAGGTAGGCCTTGTCCTGGGTGAACGCGTAGTGGTCCCACAGCGAGTTGCACAGCCACGCGTTGCCGGCCGGGTGCCACCACCAGCCGGAGCCGCCGTAGATGTTGGTGGAGAACGCGATGGCCCAGCCGCCGATCTTGCCGCTCGTGTTGCGGAAGCGGTTTCTCGGGTCGTTGAACAGCTTCTTCGTGGTGTCCGTCCACACGGGAAGCTGCGAGAGGCAGTAGTCGGCCAGTGCGGTGAAACTGCCCGGCAGCGCCGCGCGGTCGGCCAGCCAGTAGTTCATCTGGACGTTGATGTCGGTGTGGTAGTCGCTCATCCAGTCGGGCGTGTTGTTGTTCTGCCACAGGCCTTGCAGGCCCATCGGCAGGCCGTCGCGCGAGCCGGTGATCGTCAGGTACCGGCCGTACTGGAGGTAGGACGCCTCCAGCTCCGGGTCCGGCGTGGCCGGGTCGTCGTGCCGCGCCACCAGCCGCGCCCACGTGTCCAGCGAGCGCTTCGACGCCGGGGACGCGCCCAGGTCGAGCGTCATCCGGTCGTAGAGCCGCCGGTAGTCGGCGACGTGCGTCGCGAGCAACGCGCCACCGCCGGCCCGCAGCGCGCGAGCCGCCTTCTGCTTCGACAGCGCCAGCGGATCCACCGACGCGTCGAGGAACTTCCGCGCCGCATCGGGCACGTAGTTCGTGCCACCCGACAGCACGATGACGACTTCGCGGCAGCCGGTGAACACCACGTTGTTCCCCTGCTGCGACACCTTTCCACCCTGCCCGGACGCCGACGCCGCACACGCGTACTTCAGCCCGTTGGCGAAGGCCGCCGCGAACGCGGGGCCGCTCAGCACCTCGTCCCGCGTCGGCTCGAGGACGACCGTGCCGGTCAGCGTCCCGCGGCCTTCGCTGGTCAGCCGGACGACCACGACGTCGTCGGGGTGGCTCGTGTAGACCTCCCGCCGGTACCGGGTGCCCTGGCACGCGTAGGTGACGGTCACCAGGCCGTTGCTCAGGTCGAGCGTGCGCCGGTAGTCCGTGACGCCGGTGTGCGCGGGCACCGAGATCCGGGCCTTCGCCAGCAGCCCGAGCGTGCCGAACTTCTCGCGCTCGTACGGGAACTGGCCGTCGTCTTCGAGGACGTCGTTGGCGCCGCCGGTCCAGAGGGACGCGTCGGCGAGGTACAGGAAGTCGGCGGCCGGGTCGCCGCCGACGAGGACACCGATCCGACCATTGCCGATCGGCAAGCCCTGCTCGATGATCTTGTCCTCCACCGCGGGCGACGGGTACCACAGCGTCGTCGCCCGGCTGCCGGGGACAAGATCCGCGACAGCCGGACGGACGACGTCTGCGCCTGCGACGAAAGGACGAACGCCACTCAGGGCGATCCCGGCGCCGACCGCGCCACCGAGCTTGAGGAACGCGCGGCGCGAGGGCGGGAGGGAAGGGTTCGACATGTCGGATCCGTTCGGCGTTGAAGGCGGGGACCGGCGTGAAGCCCGCCAAACATATGACCTATCCGGATCCGAGGTCAAGATTCTTCGTAATTAATCCGATAATACGAACAGTTCAGCAGTTCGACGGCGCGGGCTTCCCGGCCAGCCGGTCGTGGATGTAGGCGAGCGCCCCGGGCGCCCCCTGGACCGCGACGGTGACGTGGCCGCCGATCGGGATCCGGTTGTACTGGATCGTCACGCCTTCGGCGCAGTACTTCCGCACCAGCGCGTCCACCGGCGGCGTGAGCGCCAGCTCGTCGAAGATCCCCTGGTAGAAGTACGTCGGCGAGCCGGGTTTGCGGGTGCCCATCACGTTCTGGGCGATCACGTTCCGCACCGCCGGCACGTCGAGCAGCTGCGGCACGGTCGTGTAGTCGCTCATCCGGTGGAACGCCTGGGCGACGCTGAACTGGGCGATGCACTGCTTGCCGACGTCCTCGAACGCCTGCTTGCCGCGCGTGTTGAGCAGCGTGGCCGTGTCGATCTCCGGGTACGCGCGGCTCAGGCCGACCGCGGCGCCGATGTAGATCCCGGCGAACGGCCCGCCGTCGATGCGGCGGGCAACGTACTCGATGTCCGCGGGCACACCACCGGCGGCGACACCGGCGAACTTCAGTTCCGGCGCGTAGGTCGGCTGGACCTCGTTGGCCCACTGACTCGCCAGAGCCCCGCCCGAGTAGCCCATCAGCGCCGTCGGCGTCGCCGGCCCGGAAAGCCCGGCGGGCGCGAACGACTGGGCCGCGCGGATACCGTCGAGGACGCCGTGCGCGGTGTTGAGCCCGGCCGTCCACTCGGACCGCGGACCCTCGTAGTCGGCGGTCACGACGGTGTGGCCCGCGGCGAGCAGCGGCACCATCAAGGCCAGTTCTTCGGCGGGCAACGCCGTCCCCGTGGCCAGCACGTACGACGGCGCGCAGTCGAGGCTGAGCCCGTCCTGCGCGGTCTGGTACGAGACCAGCGTCTTCGAGGTGGACGACACCGGCTGCATGACCGTCGCGACGTCGGCGATGGCCGCGCCGCGGGTGTCCGACGAGCGGTACTTGACCTGCCAGGCCCGGATCGGCACCGGCAGGGTGAGCGCCCGGATCGTGATCGGGCGCGAGTCGAGGATCGTGCCCGGCGCGACGTCGGGGAACGGCGACGGCTGGGCGTAGAAGGGATCGGCGGCGGGGTTCGGCGGCAGCCCGGCGGCGGACGCCGTGGTGGCGGGGGCGACGAGAGCGGCCGCGGCGAGGACCACGACGGTGAGGGTTCGGCGGATGTCGGCGCTGACAGTGGGCACGGGACCTCCCGGTTTCGATACCGACCGGTATCGTGTGTCCGATTTACCAGATGACCCGCGTCACAGTCAACGAAGGACGCCCAGGTGAGGGAGGCGGTAGCGTTGCGCTCCATGACCGGCCCCGCACGCCGCCGCCCGAGCCGCGCCGAGACCCGGCGGCGGATCATCGACGCCGCCACCGCGGTGTTCGCCCGCCAGGGCATCGCCGCGACGTCGCTCAACGACGTCGCGGCCGAGGCCGGCCTGACCAAGGGCGCCGTCTACTCCAGCTTCACCGGCCGCGACGACCTGGTGCTGACGATCATGGAAGAGCACATCGTCGAGCGGATGGCGGGCGCGACGACGGCGTTCGCCGACCTGGCCGACCTCGACGAGGCCACCACCGAGGCCGGCGCGCGGCTGCTGGCCGGGATCGACTCGGACGCCACCTGGCACCGGCTGCTGCTGGAGTACTGGGGACTGGCCATGCGGAACCCGGCCGTCCACAAGGGACTCGCCGAGCGCCGGGCCCGGCTGCGCGAAGCGGTCACTGCGGCCATCGGCAAGGTCGCCGACCGGCACGGCATCACGCTGCCCCTGGCGCCCGAGCACCTCGCGGTGGTGGTGCTCGCGCTGTCCAACGGCCTCGCGGTGGAACGCGGCGTCGACCCGGACGCGGTCCCGTCGTCGCTGTTCAGCGACGTGCTGAAACTGCTCGTGACGCCCCGGCCGGCCGACGTCTAGGGGTTTCCAGGTGCGACGAAAGGTCTACTACCGGTGATGACCAATCCCTTCCTCGAAGGCAACTTCGCCCCGATCAGCCAGGAGCACACGCTCACCGAGCTCGAGGTCACCGGCACGATCCCGGACTTCCTCGACGGCCGCTACCTGCGCAACGGCCCCAACCCGCTGTCCGAAGTGGACCCGGCGGCCTACCACTGGTTCATGGGCGACGGCATGGTCCACGGCGTCCGCCTGCGCGACGGCAAGGCCGAGTGGTACCGCAACCGCTGGGTGCGCAACCCCTCGATCGACGCGATCCTCGACGGCGACCGGCCGCGCCGCACCCCGCACGGCCTCAGCGCCAACACCAACGTCATCGGCCACGCCGGCAAGACGCTCGCGCTGATGGAGGCGGGCGCCACGATCTGGGAGCTGTCCGACGAGCTCGACACCGAGGGCCGCTGCGACTTCGACGGCACCCTCTCCGGCGGCTACACCGCCCACCCCAAGCGCGACCCGCTGACCGGCGAGCTGCACGCCGTCTCGTACTCGATGGCCAAGGGCAACAAGGTCACCTACTCCGTGATCGACGCGGCCGGCCGGGTCCGGCGCGAGGTGGACGTCGAGGTCACCGGCGCGCCGATGATGCACGACTTCTCCCTCACCGAGCGGCACGTCGTCTTCTACGACCTGCCCGTGACCTTCGACGCCGGCATGGCGACCGCGGCGATCCCGTCCCGGTTGCTGCGCTCCACCGCCCGGCTCGTGCTCTCCGCGGTCATCGGCCGCGTGCGGATCCCCGACCCGATCACCGCCCGGCTGGCCACGAAGATCGCGGCCAACGGCGGCCTGCCCTACCACTGGAACCCGAAGTACCCCGCGCGGATCGGCGTGATGCCGCGCGAAGGCGGCAACGGCGACGTCCGCTGGTTCGACGTCGAGCCGTGCTACGTCTTCCACCCGCTCAACGCCTACGACGACGGCGACAGCGTCGTGCTCGACGTCGTCCGCCATCCCCGGATCTTCGACCGGGAGCTGCACGGCCCCGACGAGGGCGTGCCGACGCTGGACCGGTGGACGGTCGACTTCTCCTCCGGCAAGGTCATCGAGGAACGCCTCGACGACCGCGGCCAGGAGTTCCCGCGCGTCGACGAACGCGTGGTCGGCCGCCCGCACCGCTACGGCTACGCGCCGTCGGTGACCACCGGCGCCAGCCCGGCGGACTCGTTGTACAAGCACGACTTCTCGAACGGCTCGACGCAGGTGCGGTCGTTCGGGCCCGGGCGCTCACCGGCGGAGTTCGTGTTCGTGCCGCGCGCCGCGGACGCCGCCGAGGACGACGGCGTCCTGGCCGGTTTCGTCCACGACGCGGCGACCGAGCGCAGCGAACTCACGCTGCTCGACGCCGGCACGCTCGAAACGGTCGCCGCGATCCACCTGCCGGACCGGGTGCCGATCGGCTTCCACGGCAACTGGCTGCCGAGCTAGCGCTTCCGGTACCCCAGCACCCCGGCGTCGGCCTGCTCGGACAGGTACCGCGCGAACGTGATCCGGCCGTCGAGGTGGTCCGGCGCGAGGTGCCCACCGCCGGCGTACGCCCGGAACGTCTCCCCCGGCACCTTCACCGAGACGATCCGGCGGCGCCGCCCGCTCGCCTCCGCGACCGCCTGGGCCAGCTCGGCCGCGGCCAGGATCTCGGGGCCGCCGAAGTCGTCGACGTGGCCCGCCGGATCACCGGTGGCCAGGTCGGCGAGGCGCGGCGCGAGGTCGCGGACGTCCACCGGCTGGAACCGCACCCGCGGCACGGGCAGCACCGGCAGCCGGGACGCGCCCGCGAACAACGTCCGGACCAGCGCGTGGAACTGCGTCGCCCGCTGGATCGTGTACGGCAGGCCCGAGGCGGCGATCAGCTGTTCGGTCGCGAGCTTGCTCTTGTAGTAGCCTAGCGGGACGCGGTCGACGCCGACGATCGAGACGTAGACCAGGTGCGGCCCGCCGGTCCAGCGCGCGGCCTCCAGCAGCGTCCGCGCGAGCGCCGTCTCGTGCCGGAAGTCGGTGGCGCAGTGGACGACGGTGTCGACGCCGGCCAGCGCGCTGTCGATGCCGCGCCCGGTGCGCAGGTCGCCAGGCACGACGTCCGGCCCGGGCCGTCTGCTGAGGACGCGGACGTCCTCGCCCGCCGCGCGCAGCCGCGCGGCGACCACCCTGCCGAGCTGCCCGGTGCCGCCGGTGACCAGGATCCGCACGAGGCCCACCTCCGCCCATCAAACGCCGTCAAGGCCACCTTACGGGCGTCTGTCGCCCGTAAGGTGGCCTTGACGGCACTATTCGATCAGTTGCGGACGATGGTGAACGTGCTTGTCGTGTTCCGGATGTCCTGGACGTTGTTGCTCAGCGTGAGCCCGGTGAACGTCGCCGAGCCGACGGCCGGGCCCTGACCCGGTTCCGGCAGCTCGTTGGCCCAGATGCCGATCCCGGACTTCGCGTCGAAGGCGTCCCCGCTGCGCTGGGCCCCGCTGATGTTCACGTTGGTGAACACGGTGTCCTGCACGGAGTTCTGCGGCTGCCCGCCGACGTAGTTCGTCTGGAACATGATCCCGCTGTAGGTCGGGCTCTGGATGTCCACATCGGACACCCGGATCCCGCGGAACTCCTTGGAAGCGGAAAACATCCAGATCGCCGGGAAGGTCTGCTGGCCCCAGAAGTGGCCACCCGCCCGGACGAGCGAGGCGTTCTGGACCGTCGTCGGCTGCGGCCCGAACCCGAGGAACGGGTAGCCGAAGTCGAGCGAGCTGATCGTGATCGCCGAGTACGTCAGCGTGTCCGCGATGTAGAGGTTGCGGAAGGTGTTGTTGTACCCGCCGTAGACCGCCAGCCCGGCCGCGCGCCACGGGGTGAGCGCGGTCAGGTTCTCGAACACGTTGTCGTACTGGTTGCCCTGGTTGATGTCCGTGGCGGCGAACAGCGCGAAGCTGTCGTCACCGGTGGACCGGGCTTCGTCGTTGACGACGTGGTTGCCGGTGCTCCCGTTCGTGAGGTTGATCCCGTCGGCGTAGGTGTCGCGGATCCGGGAGTTCTTGATCGTGGTGTTGTCCACGTTGGTGCCCCACACCATGACCACCTGGTGCTCCACCCAGATGTTGTCGATCGTCAGGTTCGCGACGTTGGCCAGGTTGAACACCTTGCCGGGGCCGTCGATGCGGGAGGTGTAGTTCCCGAACACCGCGAACCCGCTGACCGTCGAGCCGTTGGCGGTCGACTGGACGTCGAAGCCGATGTCGGTGTTCTCCTGCCCGGCGGGCGCGGAGAACTTCGTGAACCACGGCCCGGCGCCGATCAGCGTGATCGCCTTGCCGTAGACGTTCACCTTGCTCGAGAGCGAGTAGTTCCCGGCCGGCAGGTAGACCCCGGTGAGGGTGCTGTCCTGGCGGACCTTGTCCAGGGCGGCCTGGACGTCCTGCTGCGTGAACCCGGCCGGGACGGCGAAGTGCGCCGGGTCCGGGTTCGCCTGCGCGGTGGCCTGCTCGAAGTTCACGAAGTCGATCGCGTAGTTCGTGCTGTTCGCCGCGTCCTTCTGCAGCTTGATCTTGCTGCCCGCCGGCACCGTGGTGCCGAGCAGCGCGCTGGCCTCGTCGTAGATGTGGCGCGGCCCGGTGCCCGGCGAGTTGCCCGGGCCGGTTTCGGCGCCGTAGAGCCACGCGTAGTGCGAGGTCAGGTCGACCGCCTTGAGGAAGGTGCCGTTGACGTACACGTTGATCGTCGAGTTGATCCCGCCACCACCCGCGGAGTCCGGGATGGAGAAGCGCGTGACCAGCGTGTTCGTCGCCGCCCGCGTGGTGAACTCCACCGAGGAGCCGGTCGAGTTCAGCGTGACGGCCTTGCGTCCGGACGCCTCGCCGGCGAGGTCGCCGATGGTGCGGTTCGGGCCGACCACGGCCGCGCCGCCCGCGAGGACGCCGTCCTCGGCCTCGTACATGTCGTAGGGCATGTTCGCGCCCTGGCCGACGAACAGCGTCTGCGTGCTGGTGTTGTTGGCCTGCTTCACCGGCAGCTCGTTGGCGTCGTTCGCGACGACCGTCTTCACGGTGTACTTGCCGTTGGCCGCCGTCCACGTGCCGACGTTGACCGGCGACGCCGTGGCCCCGGCCGCGATGGCGCCGGAGTACGAGCCGGTCAGCGTCTTCACGACGGCGCCGCTCGTGTCGGTGAGCGTCACGGTCACGCCGTGCGCACCGGACGCCGACGCGATCGTGCCCTGGTTGCGCAGCGTCACGCTGAAGGTCACCGTGTTGCCCGCCGACGGGGAGTTCGGCGACCAGCCGGTCGCCGCGACGAGGTCGGAGCTCTGCACCGGGCTGACGACGAGCGCCGTCGAGCCGGTGAACGAGTTGTTGTTCTCGTTCTGCTCGAGCACGGCGTTGGCCTCGTCGACCTTCGCGGTCAGCTGGTAGCTGCCCGCGTTCTGGGCGCCGATGTTCGCCGACACCGTCGTCGACGCTCCGGCGGCCAGCGCGCCGACCGCGGCGGTGCCGACCTTCGTGGTGCCGAGGTAGAGGTTGACGTTCGTCGCGCCCGCGGCCGCCGTGCCGGCGTTGCGGACGGTCGCCGACGCGGTGATCGCGTCGGTCTCGACCGGGTTCTGCGGCGACCAGGACACGCCCGAGACCGTCAGGTCCGGGTTGGGCGCGGGGACGCCGATCACCTGGAACTCCGCGGCCTGCCCACCGCCGGCGCCGGAGTTGGCGGTGACGCGCAGCCGGACGTCGGCGACGCGGCCGCTCAGCGGGATGGTGACGCTGTTCCCGCTGCTGGGGTTGAAGTTGTACGTCTGCGCGGCGGCCAGGGTCGTGAACGTCGAGGACGCCTGCTCACGGCCTTCGACGGCGATGGTCTGGGTGCGCGGGCCCCACGAGGCGTCCGGGTTGAGCTTGACGACGACCTGGCTGAGGTCGGCGTTGGAGCCGAGCCCGACGGTCAGCAGGTTCGGGTAGGTCCCGCCGCCGCCCTCCCAGTACGTGCTGGTCGAGTTGTCGTTCGCGTTCGTGGCGACGAACGTGAACTCCGTCGACGACGCCGTGATCGGCTTGCCGACCGCGAGGTTCGTGCCGACCTGGGTGCCGTTGCGCGTCACCGTGTTGCTGTTCGCCGACTGGTTGCCCGCGGCGTCGTGCGCGCGGACGTAGTAGGCCACGGTCGTGCCGTCGGGCTGGTTGTCCGTGTAGGTCAGGACGGTGCCCGCGACGCTGCCGCGCAGCGCGTTGTTCGCGTAGACGTCGTAGCCGGTGACGCCGATGTTGTCGGTCGAGGCCGACCACGTCAGCCGGAGCTGGCCGCTCGCGGGCGCCGTGTAGGCGAGGTTGCCGGGCGCGGACGGGGCCTGCGTGTCGCCGCCGGAGGTGCTGCCGTGCACCTCGAACTCCGACAGCTGCGCGGCGGGCCAGCCCGTGTTGGCGGTGACGTTCAGCCGCACGTAGCGGGTGCTGCCGGTGACGTTGATCGTCACCGTGTTGGCCGTGGCCGGGTCGAACCGGTAGCCGGCCGACGCGACGAGGTCGCTGAAGCTCGTCCCGTTCGTGCTGCCCTGCACGGTGAGGGTCTCGGTGCGCGCTTCCCAGCCGGTGGGCAGCTTCAGCACGAGCTGCGCGAGGTTCGTGGTGGCGCCGAGGTCGGCCTGGATCCACTGCGGGAACTGGTTGTTCGCGCTTTCCCAGTAGGTGGCCTGGTTGCCGTCGCCGACGTTCGAGGCGGGGTACTCGGCGATCTGGCTGCTGGCCGTGTAGGTCGCCGACACGGCCTGGGCGGCGGGCTGGACCGCGGCGGCAGCGGCGGGGACGGCGGTCGCGGCCGGGGCGCCGCTCGCCGCGACGGCGGGTGCCGCCAGGAGCAGGGACAGGGCGGCGTAGGTCGCCGCGCGCGACAGGAGTCGCTTCGTTCTCATGGGGTTCCTCTGATCCGGGGAGGACGGGGAGACGACAGGAGCGAGGACCGGCCCGCGGAGCGCGGGCACGGCGGAAACCGGGGAACGGACGGGCGCGACCGGCCGGGCCGGAGGCGCGCGTGGGCAGGGCGAAGCAGCCGTCATGGACACCTCGGCGTTGAGGAGCTGGGCGGGATCTTCCTGACTGCTGCCGCGATTTCTCGCGCTGCTGTCAGGTTCTTGCACTGATTCGTTCAAGAGTTACAGTGACGGGGGTCTCAAGTCAACGCCCAAACGGCCGGAAGGCCCCTCGCGAGTGCGAAGGGCCTTCCGGGAGACGGAGGTGCGGACGTCAGTGCACGGCGCCCAGCCGGATCGCGTGGGTGCCGGGCGCGTTGACCGGCTCGCCGCAGTGCTCGCAGACCGTCACCGCGCGCAGCTCGGCGCCACAGGCGTGCCGCCACAACGTGGGCGGTTCGCCCTGGTGGACGTACTTGTCGCCCCAGGCCATCAGGCCCAGCAGGATCGGCTGCAGCGCGCGGCCGGCTTCGGTCGGGTAGTACTCGTGCCGCGGCGGGTGCGCCTCGTACTGGACCTTCTCGAGCACGCCGGCGTCGACGAGCTTGCGCAGCCGCGCGGCGAGGATGTCGCGGCTGGCGCCGGTGTTCTCGGCGATCTGGTTGAACCGCCGCTCCCCCAGCATGATCTCGCGCAGGGCGAGCAGGCTCCACCGCTCGCCGACGACTTCGAGGGCTTCCGCCACCGAACACTCGCGACCACGCCGCACGACGTCACCTCCACGGGTTGAAAATCCAACCTAGCACGTCAAGAACGTGTGACCTGGCGAACAGGTCAGTTGTGCAATCCAACTCACTCAGCGTATACCGAGGGTATCCCCGATCTGCGAGGAGGCAGACGCCATGACGGACGCGGTGATCGTCGACGCGGTACGGACCCCCATCGGCAAGGGCAAGCCGAACGGGACACTGGCCGGGGTGCACCCGGTCGACCTGCACGCCCACGCGCTCCGCTCGCTCGTCGAGCGCACCGGTGTCGACCCGGCCCGGATCGACGACGTCATCAGCGGCGCCGTCGGCCAGATCGGCGAGCAGAGCATGAACACCGCCCGCTGGGCCGCGCTCGCCGCCGGCCTGCCGGAGTCGGTGCCCGCCGTGACCGTGGACCGGCAGTGCGGCAGCAGCCAGCAGGCCGTCCACTTCGCCGCGCAGGGTGTCATCGCCGGCGCGTACGACGCCGTGATCGCGTCCGGCGTCGAGTCGATGAGCCGGGTGCCGATGGGCAGCCAGGTGGCCGGGCGTGACCCGTTCGGCCCGCAGGTCGCCGCCCGCTACCCGGACGGCCTGGTACCGCAGGGCATCAGCGCCGAACTCATCGCGGCCAAGTGGGGCCTGACGCGGGACCGGCTCGACGCGTTCTCCGCCGAAAGCCACCAGCGCGCCGCGAAGGCGTGGGCCGACGGGAAGTTCACCCGCGAGGTCGCGCCGCTCAAGGCTCCCGGCCCCGACGGCGTGCTCGTCGACGTCACGACCGACGAGACGGTCCGGCCGGGCACCACGCCGGAGATCCTGGCCGGGCTGAAGCCCGCGTTCCGCGCCGACGTCTGGGAGCAGCGCTTCCCGGACCTGGACTGGCGCGTCACGGCGGGCAACTCGTCGCCGATCAACGACGGTGCCGCCGCGCTCATGATCACCAGCAGCGAGACGGCCGCGGCGCTCGGGCTCCGGCCGCGAGCGCGGATCCGGAACTTCGCCGTGGTCGGCGACGACCCGCTGTACATGCTCACCGGCGTCATCCCGGCGACCCGCAAGGTCCTGGACCGGGCCGGGCTGAGCGTGTCCGACATCGACGCCTTCGAGGTCAACGAAGCGTTCGCCAGCGTCGTGCTGGCCTGGCAGGCCGAGATCGGCGCGGACCTGGCGAAGGTCAACGTCCACGGCGGCGCGATCGCGCTCGGCCACCCGCTCGGCGGCAGCGGCGCCCGCCTGATGACGACGCTGCTGTCGGTGCTGGAGGAAACCGGCGGCCGCTACGGCCTGCAGACGATGTGCGAGGCGGGCGGCCTCGCCAACGCGACGATCATCGAGCGCCTCGACTAGCCGGGTCTGCCGCAGCTCGTCGTGAGTGTTTAGGGCGGTTAGAACCGCCCTAAACACTCACGACAACCCGACCCAGGTACAGCCGCAGCGACACGACCGCTTGCCCCGGCGCGTCCGTGGTGGCCGGGAACGCCTCGTCGAAGCCGAGCGCGAGCAGCTCGCGGCGAGGCAGGTCCAGGCGACCCGCGATCACTGTCGGCAGCCGAGTCAAGGCCGGGTTCGCGCGGACCCCGGTGATCACGTGCGCGCAGTCCGCGCCGCCGTCCGTCGCGGACAGCACCAGGCAGTCCGGCTGTTCACGGCGGCACGCCTCGAGCACGTCGGCCGCCACGCACACGACGTGGCCTTCGCGTTCGAGGATCACCTGCAGCGCGACCAGGCTCCACGCCCCGGCGTCCACACCGGACAGCACGATCTTCATACCGGGCGGAGGCGCGAGGCCGCCCGGAAATACGTCAGTCTCCGGGTGGTTCCTCGACAGCCTTTTCGACGCCGTCGCGGTCGGCCCACTCCAGCAGCGGGTCGAGGGAGAACACGGCGTCGTCGATGCCGGCGTGGAGGTCGCCCAGCTCGGCGAAGCGGGCCGGGACGGTCGCGATGGTGAAGTCGCCGGGCTCGGCGTCGTCGATCTCGTCCCAGCGGATCGGCGTCGAGACCGTGCCTTCCGGGTTGCCGCGCACCGAGTACGCGCTGGCGATCGTGTGGTCGCGCGCGTTCTGGTTGTAGTCGACGAAGAGCGTGCGCGGGTCGCGGTCCTTGCGCCACCAGGTCGTCGTCACCTCGTCCGGGGCCCGGCGTTCGACCTCGTGCGCGAAGGCCAGCGCGGCGCGGCGGACGTCCTGGAAACCCCAGCGCGGCTCGATCCGGACGTAGACGTGCAGCCCGCGGCCGCCGGACGTCTTGGGCCAGCCGACCGCGCCCAGCTCGTCGAGGATCTCGTGGGCCACGTGCGCGACCCGGCGGACGCGGTCGTAACCGCAGTCGGGCATCGGGTCGAGGTCGATGCGCCACTCGTCGGGCTTTTCCGTGTCCGCGCGCCGAGAATTCCACGGGTGGAACTCCACAGTGGACATCTGCACCGCCCAGGCGACGTGCGCCAGCTCGGTGACGCACAGCTCGTCCGCGTGCCGCTTGTAACGCGGGAACTCGACCCGGACGGTCTCCAGCCACGGCGGCGCGCCGTTCGGGACGCGCTTCTGGTGCACCTTCTCCCCCGCGACGCCGGACGGGAAGCGGTGCAGCATGCAGGGCCGCTCGCGCAGCGCGTTGACGATGCCGTCGCCCACCGAGAGGTAGTAGTTGACCAGGTCGAGCTTGGTCTCGCCGCGGGCCGGGAAGTACACCCGGTCCGGGTTCGAGATCCGCACCGTGTGCGGCCCGACCTCCAGCTCCACCGCCTTCTGCGCCATACCGAGACGCTAGCTCAAATCCGGCGTTACGGTGGTCCGGTGAGTCTGCCGACGGACGGCCACGTCCACACCGAATGGTCCTGGGACACGGTCACCGGGTCGATGATCGGCTCGTGCGCACGCGCGCTGGAGCTGGGGCTGCCGTCGGTCGCGTTCACCGAGCACGCGGACCTCACACCGTGGCTGATCCCGGAACCGATCCGCCCGCTGCTGCCGGACCACTTCCGGGTGCGGCTGCGCCCGGACGGCGTCCTGGAGCCGCCGGACCTCGACGTCGAGGGCTACCTGGCGTCGGTCGACGAGTGCCGCGGCCGGTTCCCGGACCTGCGGATCCTGTCCGGAGTGGAGCTGAGCGAGCCGCACTGGCACCGCTCGCGCGCCGACGCGCTGCTGGCGTCCCACTCGTTCGACCGCGTGCTGGGCTCGGTGCACTCGCTGCCGGGCGACGACGGGCACCACCAAGAGCTGACGATCGTGTCGGACCGCCCGCCCGGCGAGATCCTGCGCGCGTACCTGTCGGAGGTACTGGGCTTGGTGGAGTCCACGACGGACTTCGCCGTGCTGGCGCACATCGACTACGCCCTGCGTTCGTGGCCCGGCGAGGGCCCGCCGTTCGTGGCGGCCGACTACGAGGAGGAGTTCCGCACGGTGCTGCGCGCCCTGGCCGGCAGCGGACGCGCGCTGGAGGTCAACACCAAGGTGCCGCTGCCGGGCGAGGTCGTCCGCTGGTGGTTCCAGGACGGCGGCGACGCGGTCGCGTTCGGCAGCGACGCCCACGAGCCAGGCCTGGTCGGCCACGGCTTCACCGAAGCGGCGGCCTTGGTGGAGTCCTGCGGCTTCCGCCGGGGCCGCACCCCACACGACTTCTGGCGCCGCTGACGGCACTTTCACGTGAAAGCGCCACCCCCAGATGGTCACTTTCACGTGAAAGCGCCGCCCCCCGAAAGTGCCCCCGCCGGTGACCGACCGGTCGCCACTTTCGCCAGGAAAGATGCGTCCGAAGGCCGCCTGGACGCATCTTTCCTAGCGAAAGCTCGGCTTTGCGGAGCAAAGGTTCACTCGAAGGTGACGGGTCACGCCAGGGCGTGGCGGCCGTAGGCGCGGACCTCCGTGCTCTGGTCCAGCAGCCGCGTGGCCACCCGGCCGATCGCCGCGTCCAGTTCGGCCCGGTCGCCCGTGCCCCAGTCGCCGAGGCGGGACGCCAGCCAGTCGTGCCACGCCCGGACCACCTTGGCGAACTCCTCGCGGCCTGCGTCGGTGAGGGCCCAGCCCGCGTTGTAGCGCAGGTGGCCGGTCAGCTCCAGCCGGTTGAACGCCGGTTCCAGCACCGGCGCCGGGACGCCGAAGTGCTCGCCGATCGCCCGGAGCGTGGCCGGCTCGCCGCGGCGTTCCCGCAGGTGGACCTGCAGCAGACACCAGATGCCGCCCTCGTCGAGGTCGCTGCCCGCGCGCTCGACGATCGCCGGGGCGACCTTGCGGCGCTCGCGGAAGAAGAGCGTCGCGACCGCGCGTTCCAGCTCGCGGTCGTCCGTGCGGGCCTCCGGCATCGCGAAGCCGTCGCCGAGGTCCGGCGCCGCGGCGCGCGCCGTGTCGCGCAGCGGGACCTCCTTGAGGAAGAACGCCAGCGCGAACGCGACCAGGCCGACCGGCGCGGCGGCGAGGAACACGACGTGCAGCGAGTCGCTGTAGGCCTGGATCACCGGCGCCGACACCGCGTCCGGCAGCGCGTGCAGGGCACTCGGGATCTGCGTCACGCGCGGGTCGACGCCGGGTGGCAGCGGATGGGCGGCCGCCGCGGCGGCCAGGTTCGGCGCCAGCTGGTTCGCGTACACCGTCCCGAAGATCGCCGCGCCGAACGAGCTGCCGATCGACCGCAGGAACGTCACGCCCGAGGTGGCGACGCCGAGGTCGGCGTAGTCGACGGTGTTCTGCACGGCGATGGTCAGCACCTGCATGCCCAGCCCGATGCCGAAGCCGAGCACGGCCATGTAGGCCGACGCCTCCCAGAAGCCGGTGTCGGTGTCGAGCCGCGAGAGCAGGTACAGCCCGATCGTCATGCCCGCGGCGCCGACCAGCGGGAAGATCTTGTACCGCCCGGTCTTGCTGACGGCGTTGCCCGCGGCGATCGACGCCACCAGCAGCGCCAGCACCATCGGCAGCAGCCGCACCCCGGACGTCGTCGCCGAGGTGCCCTGGACGTACTGCATGTACGTCGGCAGGTAGGACAGCGCGCCGAGCATCGCGAACCCGACGACGAAGCTCATGATCCCGCCGACGGTGAACACCGGGTTCCGGAACAGCCGCATCGGCAGCATCGGTTCCTTGGCTCTCAGCTCCACGAAGACGAACGCGCCCAGCAGCACCACCGAGCCGATCGCCATCCCGATGATCGTCGGCGACCCCCACGCGTACTGGGTGCCGCCCCAGCTGGTGACGAGCGTCAGCCCGGTCGCGGCCAGGCCGATGAGCAGGATGCCGAGGTAGTCGATCACCGGCTTGACCGCGGCGCGCGCGTTCGGCATCGCCGAGGACGCGACGATCAGCACGACGATGACCAGCGGGATGTTGACGTAGAACGCCCAGCGCCAGGACAGGTGGTCGACGAAGAACCCGCCGAGCATCGGGCCGGCCACGGTCACCACGCCGAACACCGAACCGAGCACACCCTGGTACTTGCCGCGTTCGCGCAGCGGGACGACGTCGGCGATGAGCGCGGTCGAGGTGACCATCAGCCCGCCGCCGCCGAGGCCCTGCACCGCGCGCCAGACGATCAGCCAGACCATGCTGTCGGCGAACCCGGCGCAGAACGAACCGATGCCGAACACGATCACCGACAGCTGGAACATCAGCTTGCGGCCGAACAGGTCGCCGAGCTTGCCGACGACGACGGTCATGATCGTCTCGGCGAGCAGGTAGGACGTGACGACCCACGACAGGTGCCCGGCGCCCCCGAGGTCGCCGACGATGGTGGGCAGCGCCGTGCCGACGATGGTCTGGTCGAGCGCGGCGAGCAGCATGCCGAGCAGCACCGCGCCGAAGACGGCGTTGACCCGGCCCTTGCTGAGCTGCGCGGGCGCCGGCTCGTGGGCGACCTCCGCGGTGGCCGTCATGGCACCCTCCCTCGCTCGGCCTCCCAAGCTAGTGCGCGGGAGCGGCCGGCGCGGAGTCCACTGTGGAGAGTCACCCGTTCCGGTGAAACGTCAGAGCGTCCAGCGGTCCCGGGGCGGCGGTTCCAGCACTCCGGCAAGCTCGCCGCCGACAGCTCGCTGACCGAGCAGCTCGGCGGGATCCCTCGACCCCGTGCGACCTAGCGGCCGAGGCACCCCGCGAGCCAGGACAGCCCAGCGGCCTCATGAGTCTGCCGCGGCTTGTCGTGAGTGTTTAGGGCGGTTAGAACCGCCCTAAACACTCACGACAAGTCTGGCGCTGTCACCTCGGCGATGTGCTCCTCCACGATCGTGAAGTGGCTGCCCGGCACTCCGTCACCGCGCCTTCGGACGCCGAGTAGGCCGCGGTGCCGCAGTTGAGCGGGCCGAGCACGTTGGTCTCGACCAGGGCCCGAGTACGACTCAGGAGGTTCGCCGCAGGATCACCTCGAACGGCTCGAAGCCCTGCGCCCGGTAGAACTCCAGCGCGCCCTCGTTGGCCGCGAAGGCCTTGACCTTCGTCTCGGTCGCCCCGTTTTCCTTCGCCCAGGCGAAGAAGGCGGCCACGAGCTCGGCGCCGATCCCGGCACGCCGGTGCCCGGTGTCGACCCGCAGGCTCTCCAGATCCGCCGTCACCACGCCCGGCCGCAGCGGGTTCGGCCGGCACAGCCGCCCGACCAGGTGGCCACCGCCCCCGGGGACCAGCAGGCAGAGGACGGCCGGATCCTCGACGAGCGCGGCGTAGTAGGACTCACCCTCGCGGGCGGGCCAGCCGACGTCCACGGACGGGTCGTGGCGGCCGCCGTCTTCGGCGAACAACCCCACCGCCGACGCCACGAGCTGCGGGACTTCCTCGGCCGTGCACACGGAAACTGTCATGCCGAGCACGGTAACCCGGATGATTTTTCGAAGTAAACAACATTCTTTCAGGGCCGCAGGTGCGCCAGGCTCTCCAGTGCCAGCTGTTCCAGGTGGCCCGCCGCGGCCGGGCTGCCGCCCGCGGCGTGGAACGACGCCGACAGCGTCTCCGCGGCCCGGCGGTACGACGGCTCGGTCAGCACCTCGTCGACCGCCGCGCCGACGCGGCCGGCGTCCGCGCGGCCGAACCGCAGGCGGACGCCCGCGCCGGCCGCGACGACCTGGGCGGCCACGATCGGCTGGTCGTCGCGGATCGGCGCCACGACCAGCGGCTTGCCGTGCCAGAGCGTCTCGCAGACGGTGTTGTGCCCCGCGTGGCACACCACGGCGTCGACGTGCGCGAGCAGCGGCAGCTGCGGGACACGCGGGCGCACCAGGACGTTCGGCGGCACGGCACCGAGCACCCCGCCCGGGTCGACGACGACGGCCCGGGCCTCCCGGCCGGCGAAGGCGTCCACTGTGGACGTGAGGAACCCCGTTCCCGCGTCGGTGTTCGCGGTGCCGAGCGAGACGAGCACCGTGGGCCGCGGCGGGTCGAGCCACTCCCACGGGAAGTCCGTTGTGGACGGCCGGCCGGAGATGGACGGCCCGACCAGCCGGACGTTCGGCGGCAGCGCGACCGCGCCGAGCAGCTCGCGGGTGGTGAAGGCGAGCACGCCGTGCGGCGAGAACCGGGGATCCGCCGTGCCGCCGCCGATCCGCGCGCGCAGGCCGTCGAGCAGCTCGGCCACCCAGTCCGCGACCTTGGGCATGCCCGCGAGCGGGTCGACCAGCTCGGCGGACGTCGTCGCGGAGGTGACCCACGGCAGGCCGCGCGCGTCGGCGAGCAGGCCGCCGGCGAGGGCCTGCTGGTCGGCGACGACCACGTGCGGTCCGAACGCGTCGATGGCCGCGGCGACCCCGGGCGCCATCGCGTCGGCCAGCGGGACGAGGAAGTCCTGCCAGAGGAACCGCAGCGCGGCGGGCCCCTTCAGCTCGGGCGGGCGCTCCGGCGCGTCCGGCGGCAGCGCGCACGAGAACACCAGCGCGTCCGGGCCGGCCAGGTGCCACAGCAGCTCGTCGTGCCCGGCCCAGGCGACCTCGTGGCCGCGCGCGGTGAGCTCGGCGGCCACCCCGGCGGCCGGGTTGACGTGCCCGACCAGCGGCGGGACGACGAACAGGTACCGGGCCACTACCGCACCCGGGCCGGGAGCCGGGAGACGTCGCGGACCCAGTCGAAGATCAGCTCGATGGTCTCGGCGGTCCGTTCGACCAGCACCGAGTGCCCCTGGTCAGGCAGCACCACGGTGCGGCAGTGGTCGAGGTGCTCCTCGAAGTGCGGCACCTGCGCCGCCAGCCCCGAGTCGCCGCCGAAGAGGGCGAACACCGGGCAGTGGACGTCCGAGAGGTCCGCGTTGATGGTCGCGCTGCGCGGGATGTCGTCGGCCATCGTGGTCGTCTGGAGGATCCGGTTGGCCGCCTTGGACAGCCGCGCGGTGTGCGCGCCGTGGTTGTCCTTGATCCAGCCGATCACCTCGTCGATGGCGAGGCGGGTCTTCGCGTCGGCGAGGCCGTCGGCCATGTGCCGCGTCCACGCCGCCGTCGGCGGCTCGGCCTCGATGGCGATGACGCTGGCGACGCGGTCGGGCCGGGCGGCGGCCAGCCCGAAGGCCACCGAGCCGCCGAACGAGTTGCCGATCACGTGCACCGGCTGGGTGATGCCGAGCGCGTCGAGGACGTCGACCAGGTCGACGACGAACGATTCGAGGTGGTAGCCGCTCTCGGGCCGGGTCGTGCGGCCGTGCCCGCGCAGGTCGTACATCAGCACGTCGAGGCCGCGTTCGGCGAAGGCGGGCCCGAGGGTGAAGTAGTAGCTGGCCAGGCTGTCGGTGAGCAGCCCGTGGACGCACACCACGATCGGCGCGTCGCCGTCGAGCGGGACGTCGGGGGTCAGGCGCTGGACGTGGACGTCCAATTCGCCCGCCCGGATCCGGCTCACGGCCGGTCCCGCAGCGAGGCGACGATGTACCGGACCAGCTCGCCGACGGTCAGCGCGATGATCTCGTCGAGGTCGCGCTCGGCGATGAACGTCGCGAAGTTGACGCGCTCGCCGTAGTGCTCGCGCAGCTGCCCGGACAACGCCACGAGGTCGACGCTCTCCAGCTCGAGGTCGTCGTGGAACGTCGTGTCCATGGTGATCTCCGCGTCGTCGAGGCCGTACTCCTCGAGCAGCTCACGCAGCATTCCGCCGAGCTGAGCGAGCACCGCCGCCTCGCCGGTGGCCGTCGTCTCGATGCTCATTCCGCAGTCTCCTTCGTCTCCTCGGTCCAGGCCACGACGTACCGGCGCGGCGGTGCGCCCGGCAGGTTCGCGGTCTCGGTGCAGCGGACGTGGTGGTCGTGCCCGGCCACCCGGACGGTCAGCTCTTCCGGCGCCGCCGCGACGACTTCGAAGTCGCGGGGCTCACCCCGCAGCCCGGTGCCGCGCAGTTTCGCGACGGCTTCCTTCGCGGTCCAGAACCGGGCGAACCAGACGTCCGGATCGCCCTCTTGCGCCGCGAACAGCACCCGTTCGGCCGACCCGAACGCCGCGTCCACAGTGGACTCCGCGCGCGGTGCGACCTCTTCGACGTCGATCCCGCACGGGCCGAACCGCGCGATCGCCACGCCGGCCTCGGCGCGGTGGGCCACCGAGATCGTCACCTCCGGCAGCTCCCGGCCGTACGCGCCGATCGCGTGGGGGCGGCCCGCGTCGTCGTTGCCGATGCTCAGCTCGGCCGGGAACATCTCGGGTTCGCCGCGCGCCCAGAGGAACTGGCGGACGGCGTCCTTCGCCGCGATCCGGCCGAGCAGCCACTGACGGCGGCCGCGCGGCGGGCGCCGGTCGTAGGCGCCGCGGTCCGGGCCGGCGAGGTAGTTGCGCATGATCAGCTCGCGCGTCGCCAGGTCCGGCCACTGCTCGTGCACCAGCGCCCAGCCACCGGGTTGCTCCTTCGACAGCGTCGAGCGCTCGGGCGTCCGGTCGGCCTGGCGGATCTCCGGGTTGCTGTCGAACCGGCGGTCGCGCCAGCCGGTGAACTCGGCCCAGACCTGTCCGTTGTGGACGAGCTGCATGTCGGCGTCGAGAAACTCGCCGGTCAGCGACGTGATCTTGACCAGGCACTCCAGCCGCTCCCCCGGCGCCGGGTGCGGGCCGTGGAACCGGATCTCGCGCATCGCGACCGGGAAGACGGTGGTGCGTTCCGGCAGCCGGGACATGATCCAGTAGCCGAGCACCTGGCCGACGTTGTCCAGCAGCGCGCCGGGCGCGGCCGGGGTGGTGAGCACGGCGCGGACGTGCCGCTCGCCGACGGCGGTCAGCTCGGTGACGCCCTGGAAGCGCGGGCCGTGGAACATCCAGCGGTCGTCGTACAGCTCGCGGGCCTGGGTCTCGGGGACCTCCTCGGCCGACGCCGGGAAGCGCCACGGCGCAACGCCGGCGGCCGGATAGGACCCGGCCAGCTCGACGACGGCTTGGGAGTAGCTGCCCAGTGCGGCGAACACCCGGTCATGACCTCGGGGCACGACGTGCACCGGCACGGTGACCGCCGGGATCGCCGTGATCCACTGGTTCAGCCGTACGTCGTGGACCGCGACCGCGCGCCGGCCGGGCGCCGCCTGCTCGGCGAAGCCCATCAGGTGGTCGATCACCGTGGTGGCCGGCACGACCGGCCAGCGGTCACCCGCGTCGGCGCGCGGTGGCTGCTTGAAGAAGCAGTGGTCGAGCAGGTACGGCATCGCGTCGACCGAGACGTCCAAAGTGGTCCGCAGCTCGACCGGCGGCGGCGTGGTGGTCTTGCGCCCACCGAGCACAGTGGACGCCAGGTTCGCCGTGTCCTGCAGCAGCGCCGCGAACTCGGCCGCGATCGGCCCTTTCCCGGCCAGGACGTCCACAGTGGACCCCTGGGCCAGCCGGGCACCGACCTGCGCGCGGGTCCGGTCGTCGAGGGTGATGACGTGCCCACCGAGGTCCAGCTTGACGGCCTTGCGGGTCACGGCGCGGGTCTGGCCTGGCAGCGCCGTGCCGTCGAGGGACGCGCCCTCGGCCCACAACGCGGTGGCGACCCGCAGCAGCTGCGCGAGCCCGGGCCGGTGCGGCGAGTGCGCCGCGACGACGAGGTGGTCCTCGCCGTGCAGGGTGTCGCCGATGAGCGAGCCGAGCTGACCGGCGCCGACCTGCACGAACGCCCGGAACCCGGCCGCGTGCAGTGTCTCGGCGAGCGGGCGGAACCGGACCGGTTCGAGCAGGTGCCGCACGAACAGTGCGCGGACGTCGGCCTCGGCGGCCGGGTACTCCGACACCGTCGTCGCCGACCAGATCGGCACCCGCGGCGGGTGCAGCGTGAAGCCGTCGGCCGCCGCGCGGATCGGGCCGAGGTAGGGCCGCAGCATCGGGGTGTGGAAGCCGGAGCGGAACGGCAGGACCTGGGACACGGTCCCGGCTGTCCGGAACGTCTTCACGAGCGCGTCGACGGCCGCGGCGGGGCCGCAGACCATCGCCTGGTTCGGCGAGTTGTCGTGGGACAGCACGACGTCGTCACGGCCGGCCAGCTCGGCCAGCACCTGCGTGGCGGGCGCGCCGATCGCGGCGAACGCCAGGCCCGGCACGACCAGGCTGTCCGGATCGAACCCGGCGAGGAAGGCGTCGATCTCGGCCGTCGTGTGCATCCCGGCCGCGGCCATCGCGGTCCATTCGCCGAGGCTGTGACCGGCGACGGCGTCCGGCGTCACACCCATCCGCCGCAGGGCGGCTTCCAGCAGCCGGCCCAGCTCGAACACGGCGGCGCCCTGGCGCCCGACGTCACCGACCGCGGCGTCGGAATGCTGCCACGGGAGGCCGAAGTGGCGGGCGACGTCTCCGCAGTTCAGGGCCAGTTCGGCTTCGAGGCCGGGGAAGACGAACGCGACCTTGCCGCCGCCCGGGCCGAGCAGCGGCTTGTCGGCGAACCAGACGTCGTTGCGGCCGCGCCACGGCCGGCCCCGGCCGACGGCCTTGCGGGCCAGGGCCAGGCGTTTCTCGGTCGGGTCGACGATGCCGAGCCGCACGGGCCCGGTGCCTTCGGGTGCGGTGAGCACCGCGCGGTCCGGTCCGGAAAGGATGTCACGCAGCGCTTCGACGGTCGGCGCGGCGAGCCGCAGCACGCGCTCGGCCTCGCGCACGACGACCGGGGCGGCCCGGTCCGGGGCCTGCTCCAGCACGACGTGGGCGTTGATCCCGCCGAACCCGAACGCGTTGACCCCGGCACGGCGCACCGCCGCGTCCCAGGGGCGCGCGGTGTCCAAAGTGGAGAACCGGGTCTTGTCGAGAGCGGGGTTCGGGTCGTCGCAGTGCAGGGTCGGCAGCAGGACGCCGTGGTGGACGGCGAGGGCGGCCTTGACCAGCCCGGCCACGCCGGCCGCGGGCATCGTGTGGCCGATCATCGACTTCACCGAGCCGAGCACCGCGCTCCCGGCCTGGCCGAACACCTCCGCGAGCGTGGTGAGCTCGGCCGCGTCACCGGCCGGGGTCGCCGTGCCGTGCGCCTCGAGCAGCCCCAGCGAGTCCGGGTCCCGCGGGTCGAGCCCGGCCGCGGCCCAGGCCTGGCGGACGGCGCGGACCTGGCCGCCGGAGTCCGGGTTGGCCAGGCTGGCGGTCCGCCCGTCGGAGGCGACGCCGGTGCCGGTGACCACGGCATAGACGCGGTCGCCGTCGCGCTGGGCGTCGACGAGCCGCTTGAGCACGACGACGCCGGTGCCCTCACCGATCAGCACGCCGTCGGCGTCGCGGTGGAACGGCCGGATGCGCTCGGACGGCGACAGCGCGCCGAGCTGGGTGAACACGCTCCAGAACGTGATGTCGTGGCAGTGGTGCACGCCGCCGGCGAGCACGACGTCGCAGCGGCCGGACGCGAGCTCGCGCACGGCGTGGTCGACCGCGATCAGCGAGGACGCGCACGCGGCGTCCACGGTGTACGCCGGGCCGCGCAGGTCGAGGCGGTTGGCGAGCCGCGACGCGGCCAGGTTGGGCACGAGCCCGATCGCCGACTCCGGTGCCTCCGGGCCGAGCTGGTCGGTGAAGGCCTGGCGGACGGCGTCGAGGCGGTCGGCGTCGAGCTCCGGCAGCAGCTCGCCGAGGGTGCGCACGAGCTGGCTCGCGGTGCGGACGCGCTGGTCGAGCCGGACCAGACCGGGCGTCAGGTAGCCGCCGCGGCCGAGGATGACGCCGACGCGGGAGCGGTCGGCGGGCAGCCGGTCCGGGCCACCGGCGTCGGCCAGGGCCTGGGCCGCGACCCGCAGCGCGATCAGCTGGTCGGGTTCGGTGGCGGGGATCGAGTTCGGCATGATCCCGAAGCCGGTGACGTCCACTTCGGCCAGTTCGTCGACGAACCCGCCGCGCCGGCAGTAGATCCGGTCGGCGCGCCGCTCGGCGTCCGGGGCGTAGTACGCGCTGTCCCACTTCTCCGGCGGCACCTCGGTGATCGCGTCGACGCCGCCGACGAGGTTGCGCCAGTACGTGTCGAGGTCCGGCGCGCCGGGCAGCAGCACCGACATGCCGACGATCGCGAACCTGCTGGCCGTGGGATCCGGCATCCGCGTCACCAGCCCGAGGCGGTGTGGACGACGGCGGCGGTCTCCGGGCGGCCCCAGGCGAGTTCGCGCAGCAGGCCGAGGGTGCCTTCCTCCGGGTCGATCAGCTCGATGCCGCGGCGGGCGTACTCCCGCATCAGCGCCGGCGTGACCATGCCGTCGTTGGTGCCCGTCGGCGCCCACGGTCCCCAGTGGACGGTCACCGCGCGGCCGGCGGGCCAGCGGCGGCCGAGGGATTCCAGGGCGTCGTTGGCGGCGGCGTAGTCCGACTGGCCGCGGTTGCCGAGCGCCGCGGCGATGCTGCCGAAGAGGACGACGAACTTCGGCTCGTCGGGCAGGTCCGCCGTCGCTTCGAGGAGGGTTTTGGCCCCGTCCACTTTGGTCCCGTAGACGCGAGCGAACGACTCGGGCGTCTTCTCGGCGACGAGCTTGTCCTCGATGACGCCGGCCGCGTAGACGATGCCGTCGAGGCGGCCGTGCTCGGCGTGGATCTCCTTGACCGCGCGGTGCACGGCCTCGGCGTCGAGCATGTCGACGGACTGGTAGCGCACCGGGCTGCCGAGCGCTTCGAGCCGCTTCAGGGTCTCCCGGACCTCGCGTTCGCCGAGGATGCGGCGCACCTCGCGTTCGATCTCGGCCGGGTTCTTCAGGCCGCTCGCGATCAGGGCGGTACGCAGTTCCCTGGCGTCCGTCGCCTGCGGGTATTCGTCCTCGGTGGACGGCACGGGTGTCCGGCCGACCAGTTCGAGCCGGCAGCGGGACGCGGCGGCGAGCGTCGCGGCGAACCGGGCGGTGATGCCCTTGGCCCCGCCGACGAGCAGGACGACCGACTCGCGGTCCAGCCCGGCCGCGGCCGCTTCGGCGGTGCCGTCGCCCGCCGGACCCGCGCCGCTGCTGCCGAGCAGGCCGAGGCCCTGTTCGGTCATCCGGAGCCCGCTGCGCTTCTCACCGTCCCGGAGCACGACGGGTTCACGGTCCACAGTGGACAACTCTTCGACGATCTTTTCGGCTCGGTCGGCGACATTCGCGCCCGGCGGCTGCTCGACGACCCGGGCGATCGTGTCCGGGTATTCGCGCGAGACGCTGCGGTAGAAGCCGCGGAGCCCTTCACCGGGTCCGGCGGTGAGCAGCCAGGTGGGGTTCCCGGCGAGGGCGTCACGGTAGCGGGGGAAGGCGGCGGGCAGCACCGGCCCGGCGTCGGCGTCGGGCAGGTCGATGACACCGTCGAAGCCCGGGCGGACGGCGTCGCCGATCTCGGCCGTGGCGCCCACGTCGGTCAGCCGAGTCCGGACAGCCTCGGCCAGTGGGCCGGCGCCGAGCACCAGGAACGTCCGTCCGCCGACGTCGGGAGTGGCGGCGGGCGCGAGGTCGAATTCGGCCATGACCAGGCGTTTCGGCGCAACGATCACCGGCTGCGGCCCGGCCGGGGTGGCGGGCTGTGGCCCGGCGCTCGGCTCGGCTGCGCCACCGACCAGGACCGGCTTCGACTCGGCCGCCCCGCCCACGAGCGCGGCGATCGCGGCGGCGGTGCGGGCCTTGGCGAGCTCCTCGACGTCACCGTCCGGATCGAGGCCGAGGCGCGTGGCCAGTTCCCCGGCGATCTCGGCACGCTTGATGGAGTCGATGCTCAGGTCGGCTTCGAGATCGAGGTCGGGCTCGATCATGTCCCCGGGATAACCGGTCCGGTCGGCGATCACGTCGATGACGGTGTCCAAAACAGACCGCTCAGCCACAACAACGACCGGCGCGACAGGCTGCGGCACCCCAGCCCCGATCAACTCGGCGATCGACGCCGCGGTCCGGGCCTTCGCGAACGTCTCGATGTCCTCACCAGCATCCAGCCCCAGCCGGGTCGCCAACTCGCCCGCGATCTCCGCCCGCTTGATCGAGTCCACACTCAAGTCGGCTTCCAGATCGAGGTCCGGCTCGATCATCTCCACCGGATACCCGGTCCGCTCCCCGATCACCTCGATCACGGTGTCCAAGACGGACCGCGCGGCCACGACAACGACCGGCACCGCGGGCTGCGGAGCCCCGGCCCCGATCAGCTCGGCGATCGACGCCGCGGTCCGCGCCTTGGCAAATGTCTCGATGTCCTCACCGGCATCCAGCCCCAGCCGGGTCGCCAACTCGCCCGCGATCTCCGCACGCTTGATCGAATCCACACTCAAGTCGGCTTCCAGATCGAGATCCGGCTCGATCATGTCCACCGGATACCCGGTCCGCTCCCCGATCACCTCGATCACCGTGTCCAAAACGGACCGCACCGGCGCCGGGACCGCGACCGGCAGCACCTCGACCACCGGCGTGACGACGACCGGGGCGACGGCCGCCGGGATGTCGGTGCCGAAGTAGCCCAGCAGTACGTCGCGCTGGGCCGCGATCATCTCGCGGCTCGTGCGCAGGAAGTCCGCCACCATCGCGTCCGATGTGCCCGCCGCCACCGGGGCGGCGGCCGGGGCCAGGACCTGCGGGAGGCGTTCCGCGGGCCGGAGGGCGCCCGCCGGGATCGTGCCGTCCGCGGTGCGGAGCAGGTGGCCGTCCACCGTCCACCCCGGACGCTTCGGGCGTGGGACGGACGCCGCGTCGACGGCGTCGCGGCCGCGGAACAGCCAGCCCGTCTCGATCGGCACGCCGGAGACCGCCAGCTGCGCGAGCGCGCTGAGGAACCCCGGCACGCCGCGGCGGCCCGGCTGCTCGAACCCGACCGTCCGGTGTGGACGGTCACCGAGGATCGCCGCGACCTGCTTCGCCAGCACCGCGCCGGGACCCGCCTCGACGAACACCCGGGCGCCCGCCGCGTACATCGCTTCGATCTGCTCGACGAACCGGACCGGCGAACCGATCTGGGCGGCCAGTTCGCCGCGGACGTCGTCCGGGTAGGGCGCCGCGGTGCGGTTGCCGTACACGGGGATGGTGGGACGCACGACGCCGATCGCGCCGAGGGCCCGGCCGAACGTCTCCCCCGCGGCCGCGACCAGCGGGCTGTGGAACGCGCACGCGACCGTGAGCCGTTTCGCACCGAACCCGGCAGCCCGCAGCAGCCCGACCGCCGTCTCGATGTCGGCGGTCGGCCCGGAGATCACCGTCTGCGTCGGCGAGTTGTGGTTGGCCAGGACCACGGTGCCCAGGTCGGCGATGACCTCGCCGACGTCGGCGGCGGACGCCGAGACCGCGGCCATCGCGCCCGGGTCCGACGCCGGGATCGCGTCGAGGATCGCTTCGGCCCGGGCGTGGCTGGCGTGCAGCAGCGCTTCCGGCGTGAGGGCGCCGGCCGCGGCCAGGGCGATCAGCTCGCCGTAACTGTGGCCGCCGGCCATCGCGGGCCGGACGCCGGCGCGGGTCAGCAGCCGGAACGCGGCCAGCCCGGCGAGGCCGAGCGCGGGCTGGGCGACGCGGGTGTCGGTCACCCGGTCGGCAAAGGCCTGCCGCGCCGGTTCGCCGAACACGGCCGGGCCGAACACCGTCGCGGCGGTGGCCGGGTCGAGCCGCAGGTAGCGCTGCAGCTCGGGGAACGTGACGAACAGCTCGGCGAACATCCCCGGCCGCTGGCTCCCCTGGCCGGGGAACAGCACCGCGACCTCACCCGGCTCGAAGTCCCCGGCGCGGTACACGCCCGGCACGTCGGAGCCGGCCGACGCCTGACGCAGCAACCCGGTCAGTTCGTCCACAGTGGACGCGACGACGGCGAGCCGGACCCGACCGGCCGCCTCGGACCGGCGTGACGCGCTCAGCGCGAGGTCCCGCAGGCGCCACGGCTGCTTGCCCGCCGGGACGTCCTCGGCCAGCGCCAGCAGGTCCCGCGCCGCCGCGTCCGTCGCGAAGGTGAACAGCTCGGCCGGCCATTCGTCGCCGACCTGGGCGGGCGGGACGCCGTCGTGCGCGCCCAGCACGACGTGGAAGTTGGTGCCGCCGAAGCCGAACGCGCTGACCCCGGCGATCCGCTCGGCGGCCGGGGCGCTCCACGGTTGCGGCGCCGACTGGAACACGAACGGGCTGGTCGCGGCGTCCCACGCCGGGTTCGGCGCGGTCACGTGCAGGGTCGGCGGTTTGACGCCGGTGTGCAGCGCCATCGCCGTCTTGATCAGCCCGGCGAGGCCCGCGGCGCACTTGGTGTGGCCGATCTGGGACTTCACCGAACCGATCGTGCAGCCACCCGGCGCGGCCCCGGCCTCGGTGAAGACCTTGGTCAGCGTGCTCAGTTCGGTCCGGTCGCCGACGACGGTGCCGGTGCCGTGCGCCTCGACCAGCCCGACCTGCGCGGGTGAGACGCCGGCGTTGCGGTAGGCGCGGGTCAGCGCGGTGTGCTGGCCTTCGGGCCGGGGCGCCGTCAGCCCGAGCGCGCGCCCGTCGGACGTCGCGCCGACACCCTTGATCACGGCGTACACGCGGTCGCCGTCGCGTTCGGCGTCGGCGAGGCGCTTCAGCGCGACGCAGCCGACGCCTTCGCCGAGCGCGATGCCGTCGGCCGCGCTGTCGAACGTGGCCGAGCGCCCGGTCGGGGACAGGGCGTGCGCGGAGGCGAAGAGCAGGTAGTCGTTGATGCCGTTGTGCAGGTCCGCGCCGCCGCACAGGACGAGGTCGCTGGTGCCGGCGGTCAGTTCCTTGCAGGCGACGTCGACGGCGGTGAGCGAGGACGCGCAGGCCGCGTCGACGGTGTAGTTCGCGCCGCCGAGGTCGAGCCGGTTGGCGATCCGGCCGGCGATGACGTTGGCGAGCACGCCGGGGAACGAGTCCTCGGTGATCTTCGGCAGCCGCTCGTCCAGCCCGGGCGGCAGTTCGCCCACGTAGGACGGCAAAACGGTCCGCAGGCTCATCGCGTTGGACAGGTCGCTGCCCGCCTCGGCGCCGAACACGACGGACGTCCGCGTCCGGTCGAAGGCGCGCTCGCCGTAACCCGCGTCGGTGAGCGCCCGGTGCGCGGCTTCGAGCGCCAGCAGCTGGACCGGCTCGATGCTGGCCAGCGACGACGGCGGGATGCCGTAGCGCAGCGGGTCGAACCCGATCTCGGGCAGGAACCCGCCCCAGCGTGACGGCGTCTTCTCGCCCTGGCCCTCGGGATCGAAGTAGAGGGTGGTGTCCCAGCGCTGCGGCGGGACCTCGGTGACGGCATCCGCGCCGGCCAGGACGTTCGCCCAGAACGACGCCAGGTCCGGGGCCTGCGGGAACATGCAGGCCATCCCGACGATCGCGATGTCCAGGGGTTCCGGGGCGGGCGGCTCCGGCGTCGTGACGCCGGCCGCGGCGGCCCGCTCGCGCAGGAAGGCGTTCGCGCCTTCGCCGACGGCGGTGTGCAGCTCGGCGATCGTGGTGACGGCCGAGCGCAGCACGGCGACCTCGCCCGCCATGAACATGCCTTCGGTGAGCTGCCGGTCTTCGCCGACCGGCCGCAGGTCGGCGCCGACGCGCTCGATGCCCTTGCTGGCCAGGCGGAGGCGGCCGACGTTGAGCGTCTCCAGCTGCTCCCACGCGTCGCGGCTGGGCACGCCCTGCTCGGCGAGGTCCGCCTTGAGCGCGGCGTACTCCTCGGTGAACGGGCTGCGGACGCAGCGGGTGGCGTGGCCGGGCGCGGTTTCGAGCAGGTCGGTGTGCCGGGCTTCGAGCAGCTGCCGCTGGAAGAGCGGGAGCACCGCGCCGGCGTCGACGGCTTCGTGGGTGAAGAGGTAGGCGGTGCCCATGAGGACGCCGATGGCGGCGCCGCGGGCGGCGACCGGCGCGGCGAGGGCGGCGACCATCGCGGCCGAGCGTTCGTCGTGGATGCCGCCCGCGAACAGGATCTGCAGCTCCGCGGCGGCGTCCGGGGTGCTGGCGAGGAAGTCGCCGAGGACGCCGAGCTGGGCCTCCCAGAGCGGGAAGCTGGTGCGCGGGCCGACGTGGCCGCCGCACTCCGAGCCTTCGAAGACGAACTTGCGGGCGCCGGCCTCGAGGAACTGCTTCAGCAGGCCGGGTGAGGGCACGTGCAGGAAGGTGGCGATGCCGGCGTCTTCCAGGGCCGCGGCCTGGGCCGGGCGGCCGCCGGCGATGATCGCGTGGGTGGGCCGCAGCTCGCGGATCACCTCGAGCTGCGCGGTTTTGACGTCGTCGGCGGCGAAGCCGAGCACGCCGACGCCCCACGGCGCGCCGCCGACGGCTTCGCGGGTTCGTTCCAGAACTTCGCGGGTCTGCTCCGGGCCGGACAGCGCGAGCGCGATGAACGGCAGCGCCCCGCCCGCGGCGACCTCGGCGGCGAAGGCGGCCTGGTCGCTCACCCGGGTCATCGGGCCCTGCGCGACCGGCTGGGTGGTGCCGAACGCGCGGCTGCCGGCGGTGCCCGGGCCGAGCACGGTGACGTCCGCGCGCAGCGCGTCGCCGATCGCGTCGCCGAGACCACGCACGGCCGCGGTCACCGTGCCCCAGCGGTCGCGGAAGCGGGTGGCGAGGAAGACGTCCTGGCCGGCCTCGATCGACGTCACGGCTGTCCCGCGGCGGGACAGCACGCGGACGCCGTCGACGACCACGGTCTCGGAGCCGTCGAGGCCGGTGACGGCGGTGGTGAGGGCCGACGGCAGTTCCGCCTCCGGCAGGAGCGCGAGCTGGGTGTCGACGACGACGCCGGCCGCGCCGCCCGCGATGGCGGCGGCCGCGGTGTGCGGGCCGATCCCGCCCGCCGCCCAGACCGGGACGGTCTTGTCGGCCAGCAAGGCCTGGAGCAACACGAAAGTGCTCAGCTCACCCGTCCGGCCGCCGCACTCGTGACCGCGGGCGATCAAGCCGTGGGCGCCGCCGTCGACCGCCCGCGCGGCCGACACGCGGCTCGTGACCTCGGCCAGCACCCGTCGTCCCGGGAAGTCGCGCGCGGTGCACGGCGAGTCCTCGGTCAGCAGGACGGTGCCGGCGGCTTCGGGCAGCTCCGTGCCCGCGGCCAGGCGCGTGAGCCGGATCCCGAAGGCCGGGATCCCCCATTCCGCCAGGAGGGCGAGCTCTTCCGAAGCGGTACCGCCCGGGCCGGTGAGGTCGAGCACGCCGAGCCCGCCACCGCGCGCGGCGGCCGCGACGCCCCGCGCGGAAGGCCACGCGAGCGGCGAGACGGCGACGACCGGCACGGCCGGTTCGCGAACGTCTTTCGAGACACGCATGGGAACTCCCGCTACGCACGAAAGGGGGTGATGGGGTAACGGGGAGTACTTAAGCGCGTTCATCCCGTTCCGTCAACAACCCACCACGAATTCGTGGTGGTTGTGCAGAAAATTCGGGAGCGACCAGGCTGGAGACGCAAGAATTTAACGCGGCCGTCACGTACCACGGGACGGGATCGGACGCAGGATTGCCTTGTACGGCGGTCAATAGTCATACCTCGTGGTACACGTGTCCCACACCTCCATACGGGGCAAGCCATCTCACCCGGTGGACGCAGCGGGACTGGCCACACCGGACCACTCCGTCCGGCGGGTCCACTGTTTCCCAGGAGCCAACGCGAAGTGTCGTGACGGTAAAATCGGCCATGCGCCGAAGCCGTCACGGCATTAACGCGGAACCGTGCCGCAGATCACGTCGGGACTATTCACCCGGCATTTTTGCGGACGCCCCGTAAGAATAATCGTAAAAGACCGGACCGGGCTCGCCACACCCCCGCGAGTCCACTGTGGATTCGCTACACTCCGGGATTCCCCGTGTTCACACGACCCGGAAGAGCCGAGTCCCCGCGCCCGGACACCAGGGTGCACCCGCCCGCGCAGGCGACTGCGGGTATTCGCCCGGACACCATCGGTACCCCCGGATACCGGTCCCCGCGCGGCCGAGATCGAAATCTCCGCCACGCGCGTTACGGATCTTTCCTGAGAAGAAGCTGAAAACATTTCGCGTACTTGTCGGTAACCGTAGACACGACGTCTACCCTTGGACCAACTGTCCAACGTGGAGGTGGTCGTGGAGTACTGGTACGCCGACGAGCGATCCGGGACGCGCTACCCGGGCGACCCGCGGCGCTGGCGGGGTGACGACGGCGCCCCGCTCACCGTCGCACCACGGCCCGGCCTGACGCCCGGCGACGTCGACACCGGCGTCCGGTCGCTCTGGCGCTACCGCGCCGCCCTGCCCGGCGACCTGCGTCCGCTCTCGCTCGGCGAAGGCTGCACTCCCCTGGTCCGGCAGCCGTGGGGCGAGGCCGAGGTCCGGTTCAAGCTCGAGTGGTTCAGCCCGACCGGCAGCTTCAAGGACCGCGGATCCAGCGTGATGGTCGCGGCGCTGGCCGGCGCCGGCGTCACGGAACTGCTGGAGGACAGCTCGGGCAACGGCGGCTCGTCGGTCGCGGCCTACAGCGCCGCCGCCGGGATCGCCGCGACCGTCCTGGCCCCCGAGGGGACGTCCGCCGCGAAGGTCCTGCAGACCCGCGCGTACGGCGCGACCGTCGAGCTCGTGCCCGGCACCCGCGACGACACCGCCGCCGAGGCGGTCCGGCGCTCGGCGTCGACGACCTACGCCAGCCACAACTGGCACCCGTTCTTCCTGCAAGGCACCAAGACCCTCGCCTACGAACTGTGGGAGGACCTGGGGTTCCGCGCGCCGGACGCGGTCGTCACGGTCGCCGGCGCCGGCAGCATCGTGCTGGGCCTCGACCTCGGGTTCGGCGAGCTGCTGGCCGCCGGTTCGATCGCGCGACGGCCGCGTCTGCTCGTCGCGCAGCCCCGCAACTGCTCCCCGATCGACGCCGCGTTCCACGACCGGCAGCCACCGCCGTTCGCCCCGACCGTCGCCGAAGGCACCGCGATCCGGCACCCGATCCGGCTCCCTGAGGTCGTCGCGGCGATCCGGCGCTCGGGCGGCGACACGGCCGCGATCGAGGAGGACGCCATCGCCGCGGCCGCCCGGCGCCTCGCGTCCCTCGGCCTCTACGCCGAGCCGACCAGCGCGAGCGCCGCCGCGGCGATCGACGTGTTCCGCGAGCGCGGCGCGATCCGGCCGGGCGAGACCACCGTCGTCGTGCTCACCGGATCCGGGCTGAAGGCGCCGGACAAGCTGCGGGAGCTGCTCGGATGACCGAGGACGAGCTGCTGCTGCGCGAGGCGGAGAAGATCGCGCACGCCGTCGGCCGGATGTTCCCCGGGCTGTGCGAGGTCGTGCTGCACGACCTGCGCGACCCGGCCCACGCGGTGCGAGCGATCGAAGGCGGCCTGTCCGGGCGCGCCGTCGGCGACCCGGCGACCGAGCTGGGCCTGGCCCGGATCGCCGACCCCGCGTTCCCGGACGTGCTGCAGAACTACCCGAACCGCTTCCCCGACGGCCGCCCGGCCAAGAGCACGTCGATCGGCCTCCGCAACGCGGCCGGCGAGTACGTCGCGGCCCTGTGCCTCAACCTGGACGTCTCCGTGCTCGGCTCGGCCGCCCACGCCCTGACCCGCCTCACCCGCACCGACGACCCGGCACCCTTGACCGAGACCCTGCGGGCCCGCACGGCCGACGAGCTGCGAGCGCTGGTCGAGGACTACGCGGCCGACCGCGGCCACACCCCGCGTACCCTCCCGGCGGCCGGGAAGAAGGACCTCGTTCGGTTGCTGAAGGCGCGCGGGTTCCTGGAGCTGAAGAACGCGGTGCCGGCGTTGACCGAGCTGCTGGGCATCTCGCGGGCGAGCGTCTACAACTACCTGCGCTAGAAGACCGACCAGCCGGTCAGCGTGGTGAAGCGGTCGAGGGCCGCGACGCCCGCCACCGAGTTGCCGCGGGCGTCCAGGCCCGGGCTCCAGACGCAGACCGCGCAGCGGCCCGGGACGATCGCCACGATGCCGCCGCCGACGCCGCTCTTGCCGGGGAGGCCGACGCGGTAGGCGAACTCGCCCGCCGCGTCGTAGGTGCCGCACGTCAGCATCACGGCGTTGATGCGCTTAGCCGAGCTGAGCCCGAGCAGGCGGGTGCCGTCGTTGCGGATCCCGTGGCGGGCGAGGAACAGCGCCGAGCGGGCGACGTCGCGGCAGGACATCGCGATCGAGCACTGGCGGACGTACTGGTCCAAAACGGACGGTACCGGGTTGCGCATGTTGCCGTAGGAGGCCATGAAGTACGCGAGCGCGCGGTTGCGGTCGGCGTGGCCGGCCTCGGACGCGGCCACCTCGGCGTCGACGTCGATGTCCGCGCGGCCGCTTTCCGCGCGCAGGAAACCGAGCAGCGCGCCCACGGCGTCGCCGTGGCAGGTGAGCTCGTCGGTCACCACCAGCGCACCCGCGTTGATGAACGGGTTGCGCGGGATGCCGTCCTCGTGTTCCAGCTGCACCAGGGAGTTGAACGGGTCGCCGGACGGTTCGCGGCCCACGCGCGTCCAGACGTCGTCGCCGCGGGCGAGCACCAGGGCGAGGGTGAAGACCTTCGACATGCTCTGCACGGAGAACGGCCGCAGCCAGTCGCCCGCGCCGTGCACGGCACCGTCCACATCGGCCACCGCGATGCCGAATCCCGGCCGGACCCGAGCCAGGGCGGGGATGTAGTCCGCGACGGCGCCCCGGCCGACCTCGGGTGCGACGTCGTCCGTGATCCGGTCCAGCAGCGCCGCGAGATCCACGGCCGTAGCGTAGAGCCGGGCGGGACGCGCGAGGATTCGGGGTCGAAGGTGATCTTGTCAAATCGAAACGGTAAATACGCGGGAAACCATCGAGGTGATCTCTCGCACACCTTAAGTCTTCCTTAGTGTGCTTGGTCACTTGCGGCTAACGCCTCTAGCGTCTGGCAACCATGGATTCCTCGCTGCTCACCGAAAAAGGTGAAAGCTACTCGAAAGCGCTCGGCAACCGCCAAGTGCAGATGATCGCCATCGGCGGCGCGATCGGTGTCGGGCTCTTCCTCGGCGCCGGCGGCAAGCTCCACCAGGTCGGCCCGTCGCTGGTCCTGTCCTACGCGATCTGCGGGGTGGCCGCCTACTTCGTGATGCGCGCGCTCGGCGAGCTCGTGCTGCACGAGCCGAGCTCCGGCAGTTTCGTCACCTACGCCCGGAAGTTCATCGGGCCGTGGGCCGGCTTCGCCTCCGGCTGGATGTACTGGGTGAACTGGGCGATGACCGGCATCGCGGAGATCACCGCGGTCGCGATCTACGTCCACAAGTGGCTGCCGGACGTGCCCCAGTGGATCACCGCCCTGGTCGCCCTCGGCGTCCTGCTGGCCGTGAACCTGGTCTCGGTGAAGCTGTTCGGTGAGCTGGAGTTCTGGTTCTCGGTGGTCAAGGTGCTGGCCATCGTCGTCTTCCTGATCACCGCGCTCGGGCTGGTGTTCACCAGCGCCGACATCGGCGGTACCCCGGCCGGCGTGCACAACCTGACCGACCACAGTGGATTCTTCCCGGCCGGCATCGGCGTCGCCCTGATGACGCTGCAGGCGGTCATCTTCGCCTATTCGGCCATCGAGGTCGTCGGCATCGCGGCCGGCGAAACGAAGAATCCGCGCCAGGTCCTGCCGAAGGCGATCAACGGCGTGGTCTGGCGGATCGGCGTGTTCTACGTCGGTTCGGTGCTGATGCTGGCGATGCTGCTGCCCTGGCCGTTCTACAACGGCGACGAAAGCCCGTTCGTCACGGTGTTCAGCCGCCTCGGCATCCCGGGCATCGGCGACGTGATGAACGCCGTCGTGCTGACCGCGGCGCTCTCCAGCGTCAACTCCGGGCTCTACTCGACCGGCCGGATCCTGCGCTCGCTGGCCGACAAGGGCGAGGCGCCGGCGTTCGTCGGCCGGATGAACCGCCGGCAGGTCCCCTACGGCGGCATCATGTTCACCTCGATCGCCTACCTGCTCGGCGTGGTGCTGAACTACCTGGTGCCGAAGGAGGCGTTCGACATCGCCATCGCGATCGCGTCACTGGGCGTGATCACGACGTGGGCGACGTTGATCTTCTGCCAGATGCGGCTGCGCCAGGCGGCGCTGCGCGGCGAGCTGGAACGGCCGTCGTACCGGATGCCGTGGGCGCCGTACTCCGGCTGGGCGACGCTGGCGTTCCTCGCCCTGGTGGTGGTGCTGATGGGCTTCTCCGACGGCGCCGAGAAGATCGCGTTCTACTCGATCCCGGTGCTGGCGATCGTGCTCGCGGTCGGCTGGCGGGTCATCTCGAAACGCCGCGAACGCGTCCCGGCCGAATAACGACCGGGCGGCGAAGGCCTCCCCGAGCCGCGAGGAGGCCTTCACGCGTCCGGGCCCCAGGCGGGGCATACTCGGACGTCGGCGGGTGGAGATCCACGACGTCGCCCGCACGGCCGGCGCCATGAAGGGCTGAAAGGACGTCATGTCGTACGTCGAAGACCCGGGCCCCGGCCACGGCTCGGCGCCGCCGCGCGCGGCCTTCACCTCCGACGCGCCGGCGCTGCCGCTGAGCGGCACCTGGCGGTTCCGGCTCTTCTCCGCCGTCGCCGCCGCGCCGGCCGGCGTCGAGCGCGACGACTTCGACGACTCGGCGTGGGACGAGCTGCCCGTGCCGTCGATGTGGCAGCTGCACGGGTACGGCACGCCCGCCTACACGAACGTGCGGTACCCGTTCCCGGTCGACCCGCCGCACGTGCCGTCGGACAACCCGACCGGCGACCACCGGCGGCGGTTCGACCTGCCCGCGTCGTGGCCCGCCGGGCCCGCGGTGCTGCGCTTCGACGGGATCGACTCGTGCGCGCGGATCTGGCTCAACGGCGTCGAGCTCGGCGTCACGAAGGGCAGCCGGCTGCCGGCGGAGTTCGAGGTCGGGCCGCTGCTGCGGCCGCGGGACAACGTCCTGGCCGTGCGCGTGCACCAGTGGTCGGCCGGCAGTTACCTCGAAGACCAGGACATGTGGTGGCTGTCGGGGATCTTCCGCGACGTCACGCTGCTCGCCCGCCCCGCGGGCGGGATCGGCGACTACTGGCTCCGCGCGGACTACGACCACACGACCGGCCTCGGCACGGTCCGCGTCGAGACCGAGGCCGACGCGCTGCTCGCTATCCCCGAGTTGGGGGTGTCGGCTCACCCGGCCGGGTTACCGCTGGAGCTGCCGGTCGAGCCGTGGAGCGCGGAGTCGCCGCGGCTGTACGACGGCTCGCTGTCGACGGCGGCCGAGCGGGTGCCGGTGCGGATCGGGTTCCGGACCGTGGCGATCGACGACGGCCTGCTGAAGGTCAACGGCCGCCGGCTGCTGCTGCGCGGCGTCAACCGGCACGAGCACCACCCGCGCACCGGCCGGGCCGTACCCCGCGACGTCGCCCTGGCCGACGTCCTGCTCATGAAGCGGCACAACGTCAACGCCGTCCGGACCAGCCACTACCCGCCGGATCCGGCGTTCCTCGAGCTGTGCGACGAGTACGGCCTCTGGGTGATCGACGAGTGCGACCTGGAGACGCACGGCTTCGGGCCGCTGGAGTGGGAACGCAACCCGAGCGCCGACCCGGCGTGGGAAGACGCCTACCTCGACCGGATGCGGCGCACGGTCGAGCGGGACAAGAACCGGCCGAGCGTGATCCTCTGGTCGCTCGGCAACGAGAGCCACACCGGGCCGAACCTCGAGCGGATGGCCGAGTGGACGCACCACCGCGACCCGACCCGGCCGGTGCACTACGAAGGCGACCACGACTGCTCCTATGTGGACGTCCACAGCCGGATGTACGCGACCCACGCCGAGGTCGAGTCGATCGGGCTTCGCGAGGACGTCGACCCGCGGCGGCGTGACCTGCCGTTCCTGCTCTGCGAGTACGGGCACGCGATGGGCAACGGACCGGGTGGGCTGCTGGAGTACCGGGAGCTGTTCGAGCGGTACCCGAACTGCCAGGGCGGGTTCGTCTGGGAGTGGCTCGACCACGGACTGCTCGCCGGCGACCACTTCGCCTACGGCGGCGACTTCGGCGAAGCGATCCACGACGGCAACTTCGTCATCGACGGGCTCGTCTTCCCGGACCGGACGCCGTCGCCGGGGCTGGTGGAGTTCGCCAAGGTCATCGAGCCGGTCCGGATCGAGGCCGCTCCCGGCGGGATCCGGGTGTCGAACCACTACGACTTCGTGAGCACCGCGCACCTCACGTTCACCTGGGTCTTGGAGTCCGAGGGAATCCCGGTCGAGGAGGGCATTCTCGACGTTCCGACCGTCCAATCCGGACAAAACGCGCTGGTGCCCCTCCCCCGGTTGCCCGCGACGGGCGGTGAATCGTGGCTGACGGTTTCGGCGTCGCTGACGTCGGCTTCCGCCTGGGCTCCGGCCGGGCACGTCGTCGGCTGGGGGCAGCTGCCGGTGTCGCGCGCGGTCGACGTGGTGTGGCCGGTGGGTCGCGGCCCGGTGTTCCGCACCGGCGGGCGGCTGCGGCTGGGCGTCGGCGAGTTCGACCCGGTGACCGGCCGGCTGATCGCGCTCGGGGGCCATCCGGTGCGGGGGCCGCGGCTGGACGTCTGGCGGGCGACCACGGACAACGACCGCGCCGAGTCGGCTTCGGAGTGGTGGGAGGCGGGACTGCACCGGCTGCAGCACCGGGTGATCGCCGTCGACGCCGACGGCGACGACCTGGTCGTGCGGACCCGGGTGGCGCCGCCGGCGCAGGCGTCCGGGCTGCTCACGGACTACACGTGGACGGCGCTCGGCGATCGGTTGCGGCTGCGCGTCGAGATCACGCCCGACGGTCTGGCGGGCACGCTCCCCCGGCTCGGCCTGACGATGGCCGTCCCGGGCGCGTTCGGCTCGGCCGAGTGGTTCGGCGGCGGCCCCGGCGAGGCGTACCCGGACAGCCGCCAGGCGGCGCGGATCGGGCGCTTCTCCCGCGGTGTCGACGACCTGCAGACGCCGTACGTCTTCCCGCAGGAGAACGGCAACCGCGTCGACGTCCGCTGGCTGCGGCTGACCGACGCCGAGGGCACCGGAATCCGCGTCGACGGTGATCCGGCGTTCGACTTCACGGCCCGCCGCTGGACGTCGGCCGCGCTCGAAGCCGCGCGGCACACCACGGACCTGCACGCGGGCGACTTGGTCCACCTCACGCTGGACGTCGCCCAGCACGGCCTCGGGTCGGCGTCCTGTGGGCCGGGGGTGCTGCCGCGGTACCGGCTCCAGGTGCGGAAGACGGAGTTCACGCTGGGGTTCGGTGTCGCAAATTGAGACCGCCGGGGCGCGCCGGATGCGGTGTGGTGGAAGCTCAGACCGTCAGGAGCGTGCCCGGATGACCCAGCCTACGACCGCCCCTTCAAGCGCCCGGTTGCTGGCGACGCCCGGTGCCCTGGGCCTGGCCGACCTCGTCGGGATCTTCGACGACCTGCAGTTCGCGCTCAAGTGCTGCGAACGTCTCGTCGCCGAGCTGGAACGGCCCCCGGGCCGGCTGGACGCCGTGCTGGTCGAGTCGCTGTGGGTGTCGGCGCTGAACTCGTACGCGCGCTGCTTCCGCACCGGCGACCGCGGCATGGGCCTGACCGTGGAGGACGTCAAGGCCACCGAGGTGCCGGGTGAGGTCGCCGAATGGCACGAGCTGCTCGGCCGGATCCGCGACTTCGCGATCGACGGCGCGACCAACCCGCGTGAGGACTACTCGGTCGGCGTCTCACAATCCGAGTCCGGCCAGGCCGCGGGGATCGTCATCACGTCGGCCGTCCGGCCGCTGGTGGACGACGTCACGGTCCGCCAGACCGGCCGGCTGGCCTTCGAGCTGAGCCGGCTGGTCGACGAGCGGATCAAGGAGCAGCAGCAGAAGGTCTTCACGGCCGCCGAGCGGATGACGCCGGAGCAGCTCACGGCATTGCCGGCCATCGAGGTCGCGGTGGACCCGGCCGCGGCGCCGTCTCAATAAGTCTCACAAGTCGTCTCACTATTCCGCGTCCGGCAGGTGCCGGTAGATCGTCGCGCGGGAGACGCCCAGCGCCGTCGCGATGTCGGCCGCCGGGTGGCCGGCGTCGTAGAGGCGGTGAGCTGCCTCCACCGTCTCGGGGCTCATCACGCTCGGTCGCCCCCGGCGGCCGCGGGCAGCCGCCGGCGTGCCGAACAGCCGGGCGACCCCGTCGAGGATCGCGGCTCGCAGCTCGTCGGTCGGGGCGTCGGCGAACAGGACCACCGGGTCGCTGAGCATCGCGATCGCCTGTGCCGCGCGGACCCGCGCCGCCAGGTCCGCAGCCGGGCCCGCGACCAGCACGTTCGCCTTCAGCATGCCGTCGCGGAAGCGCTCGAACACCGCTTTCGACGCCGTCAGGCCGAGGTCCCGCAGGTTCATCCGCAGCAGGTACCGGTGGCTCAGCCACACGTCGAGGACCCCTTCGATCGCCGCGGCGCGCGGGTCGGCGGCGGCCTCGGCCTTCCCCATCGTCGCCTCGAGGTCGTCGAGCAGCGGCTCGGCCAGCGCCGTCACGATGTCGGCCTTGCCGGGGAAGTGGTAGAGCACCGCGGTCTTGGTCACGCCGACGCGTTCGGCCAGCTCACGCACCGAGGTCGCGTGGTAGCCGCGCTCCGAGAACTCCTCCAGCGCGGCGCGCAGGATCCGGGCGCGGGTGTCGGCCTCCGTCATCCCCCGAGCCTAGCCGCTTGCCTGACCGCCGGACAGTGGCGTACCTTCGAGACTGACCGATGGTCAGGAACATCATTCAGGGGGTACCACCATGAACGAGCAGACGGTATTGATTTCCGGCGCCGGCGTCGCCGGGCCGACGCTGGCCTACTGGCTGGCCCGCGCGGGCTACCGGCCGACCGTCGTCGAACGCGCCAAGAGGCTGCGGTCGAGCGGCAGCCCGGTCGACGTCCGCGGTCCGGCCACCCACGTCGCGGCCGAGATGGGCCTCACCGGGAAGCTGCGCGAAGCGAGCACCGACGTCACGGCGTTGAAGTTCGTCGACGACGCGGGCCGGCGCACCGGCCGGGTGGCCATGAGCGTGCTGGGCAGCGGCGACGACGTCGAGCTGTCGCGCACGGACCTCGCGGCCATCCTTTATGAGACGGCCGCGGACCGCGCCGAGTTCGTCTTCCACGACTCGATCACCGAGCTGCACCAGGACGACGGCGGCGTCGACGTCACCTTCGAGCGGGGTGCCCCACGGCGGTTCGACCTGGTGATCGGCGCCGACGGCCTGCACTCGGGCGTGCGGCGGCTGGCGTTCGGGCCGGAGCACGCGTTCGTCGAGCACATGGGCGTCTACATCGCGACGCTGCCGCTGGCCGAGCCGCCGGCCGACCGCACCGAGCTGGTCATGTACAACTCGCCGGGCCGCGCGGTCGCCGTCCACCCGTCACGCGGTCACGCGATCGCGGCGTTCATGTTCCGCGGCGCCGAGGTGCCGGGGTTCGACTACCGGAACACCGCACTGCACAAGGAAATGCTCGCCGAGGCGTACGCCGGCGCGGGCTGGCGGGTCCCCGAGCTGCTGGCGCAGGTGCGCGACGCGGACGACCTGTACTTCGACTCGGTGAGCCGCGTCCGGATGGACAGCTGGGCGGCGGGCCGGATCGTCCTGGCGGGCGACGCGGCCTCGTGCGTGTCCCTCTTCGGCGACGGCTCGACGCTGGCGATGGCGGGCGCGTACACGCTGGCTCAGGAGCTGGGCCGGACGCCCGAGGACCCGGCGGCGGCGTTCCGGCGGTACGAAGCCGAACACCGCAAGCTGGTGGAACCCAAGCAGCGCAACGTCTCCGCGGCCGCGGCCATGCTGATCCCGGCTACGCGCCGGGGTCTGGTGGCCCGCAACCTCGGGACTCGCCTGATGCCGCTGGTGTCCGCGGCCCGCCGGCTCGTGCCGGCGCGGGCGGCGTAGCCGGACCAAGAGGCTGAGCGTCAGCCGCGCAGCATCGGCGGGTACAGCAGCTCCGCCTTGCCCCGCCGGTACAGCTGGGCCGGGCGGCCGCCGTCGCGGGTGGTCGTCCGGCCCGTCGGCTCCAGGAGGCCGTCCGCGCCCGTCACCTTGCGGTGGAAGTTGCGGGGGTCGAGGCGGGTGTCCCAGACCAGCTCGTACACCCGGCGCAGCTCCGCGACCGTGAACTCCGGCGGGCAGAACGCCGTCGCCAGCGGTGAGTACTCCAGCTTCGCGCGGGCGCGCTCCAGGCCGTCGGCGAGGATCCGGTCGTGGTCGAACGCCAGGCTTTCGCCCGCCAGGGAGCGGACCGGGGCCCAGCGCGCGTCCGCCGCGTCGGTGCCCGCGCGCGGGGTCGGGAGGTCCGGGGCCAGCGCCAGGTAGGCCACCGTGACGACGCGCATCCGCGGGTCGCGGTCCGGGGCGCCGTAGCCGGCGAGCTGTTCGATGTGGACGGTGCCCGGCGCCAGGCCCGTCTCCTCCGCCAGTTCGCGGCGGGCCGCCTCCTCGAGGTCCTCGTCCGCGCGGACGAAGCCGCCGGGCAGCGCCCAGCCGCCGAGGAACGGCGCCACTCCCCTGCGGACCAGGAGGGCGCACAGCTCGTCCCCGGTGAGGGTGAGCACGACGAGGTCGGCGGTGACGGCGAACGGTGGGTGACCCATGCCACCACCCTAGCCGGTAATCGTCAGCTTGACGATTAGGCCGTCCACCCCATATCGTCAGGCCGACGATAAGAGGAGGCACCAGATGGCCGACATCAACCGCCGGTTCGGGTTCCGGCACCTGCGCGGCGCCCCGACCGTGCACATCCGCCACTACCGCCGCGGCAAGCTCGCGCACGACGGGCTCGGGCTGTCGTTCTGGTACCGGCCGCTCACGGCGGTCGTCTCGGAGGTCCCGGTCGACGACCGCGAGCTGCCGCTGCTGTTCCACGCCCGCACGGCGGACTTCCAGGACGTCACCGTGCAGCTCGCGCTGACCTTCCGGATCGTGGACCCGGCGCTGGCCGCGCAGCGGATCGACTTCTCGATCGACCCCGACACCGGGCGCTGGAGAAGCGACCCGCTGGCCCAGATCAGCGGGCTGCTCACCGAGAACGTCCAGCAGTACGCGGTCGAGGTGCTCACCCGCACTCCCCTGGCCACCGCGCTCGTCGACGGCGTCGGCGCGGTCCGCGACCGGATCCGCGCCGCGCTCGCCGACGAGGACACACGCCTCTCGCAGACCGGCTCGGCGGTCCTCGACGTCCGCGTCGTCTCCATCCGCGCCGAGCCGGAGGTCGAGAAGGCCCTGCAGACGACCGCCCGGGAGAAGGTGCAGCAGGAGGCCGACCGGGCGACGTTCGAGCGGCGCGCGCTGGCCGTCGAACGCGAGCGGGCCATCAGCGAGAACGAGCTGCAGAGCCAGATCGAGCTGGCCCGCCGCGAGGAGCAGCTGCTCGCCCAGCGCGGCGCGAACGCCCGGCGCCAGGCCGAAGAGGCCGCGCAGGCGAACCGGATCGACACCGAGGCGCAGGCGTCACGGGAAGAGCGGCTGACGCAGGTGAAGGCCGACGGCCAGCGCGCGCTCGGCGAGGCCGCGGCGGCCGGCGAGGCGGCCCGGCTGGCGGCGTACCGCGACCTGCCCGAAGGCGTGCTCACCGGGCTGGCGCTCAAGGAACTCGCCGGGAACCTGCCGAAGATCGACAGCCTGGTGCTCACGCCGGACCTGCTCACACCGCTGCTGACCAAGCTCGGCGTGCGGTCGTGAGCCTCGCCCCGCGCGTGGTGCTGGTGCACCGGCGCACCGAGCTCGACGAGCTGCTCGCCCGGCACGGCACCCGCGGCCAGGCCGAGTTCTTCCTGCGCACGCGCGGGCGTGACCTGGCCGAGGTGACGGAGGCGGACGCGGCAGTACGCACGGCTCTGTCCACGGCGTCGGCGGCGATCCCGCTCGACTGGCGCCGCGGCGAGGTCGAACGCGGCGACCTCTCGCGGTTCCTGTTCACCCCCGAGGACGTCGTCGTCGTGGTCGGCCAGGACGGGCTGGTCGCCAACGTCGCCAAGTACCTCGACGGCCAGCCGGTCGTCGGGATCGCGCCGGGCGCGCCCGGGGTGCTGGTGCGGCACCCGGCCGCGGCGGTCGCGGACCTGGTGCGCGCCACCGGGAACGTCGAGCACCGGACGATGGCCGAGTTCACCGCGGACGACGGCCAGCGGCTGCTGGCGCTCAACGAGATCTACCTCGGCCACGCCGGGCACCAGACGGCCCGCTACCGGCTGGGGGTCGGTGGCGGGCCGGCGGAACGCCAGGCGTCGTCGGGGATCCTGGTCGGGACGGGCACCGGCGCGACGGGCTGGTGCGGCTCGGTGTGGCAGGAACGCCGCAGCCCGCTGCGCCTGCCCGCGCCCGGCGAGGCGCGGCTGGTCTGGTTCGTGCGCGAGGCGTGGCCGTCGCCGACGACCGGGACGTCGCACACCGAAGGCGAGCTGACGTCGGCGCCGCTGACGATCGAGGTCGAGTCGGACCGCCTGGTCGCGTTCGGCGACGGCCTCGAGACGGACAGCGTCACCCTCACTCGCGGCCAGAGCGCGAGGTTCGTCCCGGCCGCGAAGACCGTCCACTTGGTCCGGTGATCTTCTGGGACACGATGCGGCAACGTTGTCACATTCCCCAGCCACGCCAGCCAGAATGATCTCCTCCCCGACTAGCGGAGGTGGACCGGGATGACGTGGGTGGTGTGGGTGGTCGCCGCGGTGGTGGTCGTCGTCGCCGGGGCCGGGGTGGTCGCCGTGCCGCGGCTGCGGGACCGGGACCTGCGCCGGCGGACCGCCTGGTCGGCCGCGCGGGCCGCGATCGACAGCGCCGCCGTGAGCCGCGACGCCGCGACGACGTCCCAGCCGGAAGCCGAGCAGCTCCTCGCCCGCGCCGAGACCCTCGCCGCCGCGCACGGCGGGCCGCGGGCGGCCGAGTCGGCCCACGACCACGCCGTCCGGGCCGACGAACTCTGGCGGGCCGCCCGTGACTGAGCCGACTGTGACGAAGCAGCCCGTGACTAGGCACTGGCCGGACCGGGTCCGGTGGATCCTGCTCGCCGTGGCCGTCGTCGTGCTGGTGGCGTTCCTCCTGGTCCAGAAGCAGAGCACCCAGGTCAGCTACGGCCAGGCCCCCGCCGGCGCCGACCCGATCCCGGAGGGCTCCGCCGGCGAGCTGAGCGGCGCGACCATCCCGTCCACCGAGCAGCTGACGGCGATGGTGAAGGCCGCCCCCGTCGTGCGGCTGCCCGGCTCGATCGCGACCTGGGACGACCAGGCCGTGAAGGCCGCGGCCGGCAGCGCCGGGGCCCGGATCCTCGTCGCGCCGCCCGGGCTCAAGAAGGACGACAGCGCCCGGCTGCGGGACGTCGACGACGCGACCGTCCGCGTCATCGGCACCGAGGTCAGCGGCGGCGTCCTCCAGGCCTCGGCCGACCGCGCGGGCGAATGGATCCGGCAGTTCGCCACCGGCGACGTCACCGAGTCGCTGACCACCCTGGTCGCCCACCTCAACCACCAGCCGGACGCGCCCGACCAGCCCGCCCTCGCCCGGCGCGACCCGACCGCCGGCGAACTGACTACCGCCACCGCGGCGCTCCAGAGCACCGGCCGGTTCATCGCGCCGGGAGCGACCATGAAGGACGTCCCGGCGTCGACGGCGGCGTTCCCCGGCGCCCAGCCGCTGTACGTCGCGCTGCCGCAGCAGCCGGCCGGTCAGCCGCTGATCCACTACGGCCCGGCGCTGGCCAAGGAGTTCCCCGGCCGCCCGATCGTGGCGGTTTACGGCTCGTGGGTGGAGTACGACGGGCCGTCGGCCGCCGCGTTCGCCGACGTCGCGACCGCCAGCTTCTACGGCCAGTTCGGCGACCGGCTCAGCGAGTACGCCTACCCCCAGCGCAACGTCCTGGGCGCCTGGCTCGACCGGGTCACGGCCATCCGCTACGCCGGGCTGTTCGACCGCCCGCTGCCCTACGTGCCGTTCGACCCCGTCCGCGTCGCGCTGCCCGCGCTGCCGTGGCTCTTCGCCGCCTGCGCGGTCGGGTTCCTCGCCCTGTCGGCGCGCAAGGTGCTGCGGCCCGGCCGGCCCGGCACCGGGGTCGGCGTACCCGCCCGGCTCGCCGGTCTGACCGCACTGGCCGTGGAGATCTCGGGCCTCACCGGCGGCGCGTCGGACGCGTCGCTCACCCGCGGGATCACCCAGCTGACGGCGGCCCGCGAAGCGTTCGACCAGAAGCTGCCGGACAAGCACGTGCACGGCCTGCTCGACGCGGCCGAGTCCGATTTGGACACCACCGCCGAGTTACTGGGCCGCGCGGACTACCGGCCGGCCGCGTTCCTGCAGGGGAGGCTCGCGTGAAACGGTTCTTCCGCAGCGCGTTCGGCGTCGCGGTGCTCGGCTGCCTGGTGCTGGCGGGCTGGGCGGTGTGGTCCGCTGGCGTGTTCGATGGTCCGATCGCCCGGCAGCTGCGGACGTCGTCGGTGTACGCCGCGCCCGGCGTCGCGATCGACCAGGCCGCCGCGGAACGCGTGATCGGCAACCGGCGGCTGACCGTCGCGTTCCTCGAACCGGGCACCGACCTGAGCGACGCGTGCGACAGCGTGTCCGGCGCGGCCGACGGCACCCTCGCCCTGATGCTCAGCCGCGACGGCGACGACTTCGAGAAGTACGGCTGCTCCCAGCTGCCGGACAAGGACGACGAGAACTTCGGCAAGGCGTTCGTGGCGGAGTCGATGATCGGCAACGGCATCGACGCCTTCACGAACAACCCCGTCGACGCGCTGAAGGTGGCGGTCGTCAACTACGACCTGCTGGTCCGCTCCGGCGCGATCCCCGACGGCGGCCGCACGGTCAGCCCGTCCCTGCCGCGCTACCTCGTCGCGGTGGCCGCGATCGCGGCCGTGCTCCTGGGCGCGGCCGCGCTGTACCTGGCCGCCCGCCGGACCGCCCGCACGGCGCTGGCCCGCCAGGAACGCCGTGACGCCGAAGCGGACGCGCGAACCGAACTGTCGGCGGCCGCCGCCGTCCTGGCCCAGGAGATCATCGACCTCGACAAGCGGTACGCGCGGGAGAAGGCCAAGAGCAAGTTCGTCCGCGGCTACCGGAGTCTCGTGTCGGACTACACGAACCTGCTGCCGGACCTCGGTCGAGAGACGCCCGAGCTGCGGGCCCGGGTCGAGAAGCTGCTGACCCGGGCCCGGAAGCTGGCCGCTCAGGTGCCGTAACGGGCCTTGACGATCGACGGCGTGTCGAGGTTGTGGCCCGCGTCCATGTTCTGCGCGAGCCGGAGGTACTGGCCCTCGGCCCACATCAGCGGGCCCGCGCTGCCGGTCGGGCGGCCGAGGCCGAAGCAGCCGACGTCGGCGCGGTCCCAGACCTGCTCGGGCACGAAGTAGCCGTCGTTGGCCGAGTCCGCCATCGACTTGAGGTACACCGCCGCCGAGCGGCCGTTGGCCAGCTCGTACTGGCCGCGCTCCCCCGACAGCACCGGCCACAGCCGCCCGAACCGCTGCGCGCCGCCCGCGGGCCAGCCACTGCAGTTCGACGTGCTCTCGCCGTAGTTGTCGTGGGCGTACCGGTGGAAGTAGATGTCACCGTTGGGCAGCGTCACCTGCACCGTCGAGTTGCCGTCGGACGCCGCGGCGGTCGGGGCGACCGAGTTCGCGATCGTGGTGTCGTTCGCCGAGCGGATGCCGAGGCGCACCAGGTCGAGGAACCCGAAGTCCGTGACGTCGTGTTCGTAGAAGCAGCCTTCGTCGAAGCAGATCGTGCCCGTGTCGTTCGGGTTGCCGCTGCGGTCGAGGCGTTCGTAGTAGGTGTGGCCGCCCCAGTAACCGGACGTCGTGACCGTCCAGCCCGCCAGGGAGTTGCGCCAGGAGTCCGCGGTGGACTCCCACGACGTCGCGCTCGCGGTGTCGCCGTTGGCCCGGGCGATCGCGCCGGCCGCGACGAGCCCGGCGATCTCGGCGGCGATCGACGACGGCGACTTGCCGTACTGCTCCTCCCACCGCTCGGTGGTGTCCGGGCCGGTCGCGACGATGTGATTGGCCGTCGTCTTGACCTTGGCGTAGGTCGCGGCGTCGGTGACGCCGGTCAGCCAGGCCAGCAGGATCGCGTCGGCGTCCTGGTCGAGCTGCTCGCAGCAGCCGAGCTGCTGCGCACTGGCGCCGGCGACGCCGGAAACCGGGCTGTAGCGCGGGAACGAACCGGCCGGGTACGTCACGCCGTCACCCGCGGTCGGGCTGCCGATCCACTGGGAGTTCCAGAGGAACTGGGCCATCCGCTTGGCCTGCGCGGCGTCGCCGGCGGCCAGCAGGCCGGTCGCCTGCTGGTAGAGGTCACGGCCCCAGACGCGGTGGTAGCCGTCGTTGAGCTGGTCGCCGTTGGTGTAGTCGCCCCACGGCGTCGCCAGGCCCGCGACGCTCGCGCCCGGGTGCTGCTTGTCCTCGGCGGTCTTGAGCGCCATCGCCGCGACGTAGTAGGCGCGACGGCGTTGGGTGTCCCCGGAAACGCTGGCGGGGGCGGGTTTCAGGCTGCCGACGTAGGTGTTCCACCCGGAGCGGTAGCTCGCTGCGGTGGTGCTGAACCCGCTGCTCAGCGACCCGCTCGCGGCCGACGTCGCGGCGGCCGCAGTGCCACCGTAGCCGAGCGCGACGGTGAACGTGGTGTCCGCGCCGACCGGGATCTGTCCACATTGGACGACGTTGCCGGTGCCGGAGATGGTGTCGAACTGGTTGTTCAAGGTCTTGTCGGCGCGCAGGTCGGTCAGGCAGTCGCTGCCGGCGCCGGTGTAGCCGTTGTCGTGCGCGGTGAAGCCGGTCGAGACGCGCAGTGCGGAGACGACGGTGGTGGCCGCGCCGCCGAAGAGCGTCTCGGTGCCACTGGCCAGGAGGCCGCTGCCGTCCCACCAGGCGTTGTCGTGGGCGCCGCCGCCGGCCATCGACGGGTTGGCCAGGAGGTAGAGCCGGTAGCTGCCGCCGTCGAGGGACTGGAACCGCGTGTTGGTGACGAGCGTGGCGCGGGCCGGGTCGGTGACGTAGTCGGTGGTGATCCGGTACTTCCCGCTCTTGGCGGTGTTGGTGACGGTGTACTGCAGCGCCTTCTCGTCCGGCATGGTGACGACGTGGTTGGTGTTGTCGCGTTCCAGGTCGACGAAGCTCGACCCGTCGGTGACGACGTACTGCATGTCCTGCATGTTGGGGACGTCGGCGCGCGGGTAGAACACCTCCGACGTGACGCCGTTGGCGACGGTGAACCACACCGGGCTCGCGCTGGTCGTCGACGTGCCGAGGGCGGATTTGTTGCCCGTGGCCCAGGACGCACCACCGCCGCAGCAGTCCGTCGCCGTGCCGCTCGCCAGCGCTGTGCCGGGCAGTGCGCCGGCGAGCAGAACGCTCACTCCGGCGCAGGCCAGGACCGCTTTCCAGCTGATCATCGGGACCCTCCGACGTCGTTGTCGCAATATGTTGCGGGCCGCAACATATTGGGCCACGGAGCGATGACAGGCAATGTCCGATAGTTCTGAACCGATCCAGTCCTGACGGCCGACTCGGCAACCACGCCGACACCCGAACGCCGTGTCGTCCCTCCGATCACGCGTGTCGGCTTCCTGATCACGCGTGCCGGCTTCCTGATCACGCGTGCCGGCTTCCTGATCACGCGTGCCGGCGTTCCCGTCACAAGGTCCACCGGGCCAGCCGTGATCAGAACGCCGGCATGCGTGTCTGGAGGGTCGACACGCGTGATCAGCGAGACGACACGGTGATTCGGTTGCCGCCTCAGGCGTCGGCGATGCGGTCCAGCCACTCGGACAGCAGGACCCGCTCGGCGTCGGTCAACGCCGTCGTCCCGGTCAGCCCCGCCCGCAGGGCGATCGCCCGGCCCGGGAGGTCGTCCGCGCCCGACGGCGTCGACGCCTCCGTCAGGATCCGGGCCAGTACCGTCTCGCGGGCCGTCACCGACAGCTCGGGGTCGCGTTCTTCGAGCGGCGTCGCGATCTGGTTCAGCACCACGCCCATGCCGGTCGCGTGGACCAGCCGCGCCGCGCGCTCGACGCTCATCCGCAGCCGGCCCGCTTCGGCGACTCGCGTGACGATGGCGTGCAGCATCGCTTCGGCCTCGCGCGCCGCCGGGGAGGTGCGGCCCGGGCGGGCGTCGCCGTACATCAGGACGTAGAACTCCGGGCGGGACAAGCCGAACTCGATGTGGAGGTCCCAGCCGCGCCGGAGGTCCTCGACCGCGTCGCCGGTCGAGCCCAGCTCGCGCTTGCTCGTCAGGTACTCGTCGAAGCCGTACGCCGCGACCGCGTCGAGCAAGCCGTCCTTGTCGCCGAACAGCCGGTACAGCGCCGGCGGCTGGACGCCCGCGGCCGCGCTCACCGCTCGGGTCGACAAACCGTCGCGGCCCTCGGCGACCAGCAGGGCCGCCGCGGCCTCGAGGATCCGCTCGCGGGTGTCCGCCGCTGTCTTCGTCACCATGGTTCCGATGATAACAAAACCGGCGTAACGGCTGTTCAGAGCCGATCGACCGCGACCCGGTGGGCTAACCGCCGCAGCAGCGTGGAAGCGTCGGCCATGCAGCGGGCCGGGTCGGGTTCGAGGTCCGTCAGCGCGTAAGCGGCCGAAATGCCCGCGCCCGAAAGCTCCTCAGTGGACAGTTGACAGCGTCCGGCGACCGCGACGCACGGGATGCCCTTGTCCGCCGCCGCCCGGGCGACGCCGGCCGGGGCCTTGCCGGACAGCGTCTGCCGGTCCAGTGATCCCTCGCCGGTGACGACCAGCGACGCACCGGCCAGGGCATCGTCGAAGCCCAGCAGCTCCAGCAGCAATCCGATGCCCGGACGCATCCGGGCACCGAGCACCGCCATCGCGGCGAACCCCACTCCCCCGGCCGCGCCCGCGCCCGGCCGCTCGGCGAACTCCGGGCCGACGTGGGACGCCCAGTGCCGCAGCGCCTCGTCCAGCACCTCGACGTCGTCGGGCGACGCACCCTTCTGAGGCCCGTAGACCACAGCGGCACCGTTGAGACCGAACAGCGGGTTGTCGACGTCGCTCGCCAGCTCGATGTCCACTTCGGACAACCGCGGGTCCAGACCGGACAGGTCGAGCGCGGCGAGCCGGCTCAGGGCCGCCCCGCCGGGCGGCAGCTCGCGACCCGCGCCGTCGAGGAGCCGGGCGCCCAGGACGGCCAGCATCCCGGCACCGCCGTCGGTGCAGACGCTGCCGCCGACGCCGAGGACGATCCGGCGGCACCCCGCGCGCAGGGCGGCCGCGATGACGTCGCCGGTGCCCGCGCTGGTGGCCTCGAGCGGCGCGGGCGCGCCGGGCAGGCGGTGCAGCCCGGACGCTTCGGCCAGCTCGACGACGGCGGTGTCGCCGCGCACCGCGTAACAGGCGGTCAACGGCCACCCGGTCGGCCCGCGCGCCGGCACCCGCACCCGGCGGAAGCCGGCGGCGACGGCCGCGTCGACCGTGCCGTCACCGCCGTCCGCCACCGGGAGGCACTGCACCTGGAGGGCCGGGTGGACGTCGGCGAGGCCCTGGGCCACCGCCGCCGCCACCTCGGCCGCGGTCAGCGACCCCTTGAACTTGTCGGGTGCGACCAGGACCCTCACGCGCTGGCCTTGTACGCCCGCCAGTCGCCGACCTCGGTGATGTCCCGCAGGGCGACGTGCGAGGTGTAGGGCCGCCGCAGCAGCATCGCGAACGCCGAGCTGCCGTCGGCCAGCTCCACCACGCCCAGTTCCAGCTCGTGCGGTTCGGACGGGAGTACCTTGTCCCGCAACGCGTCCAGCGAGACGTCGTACACCTCGCCGGTCACCGCCGCGCCGCCGTGCGACACCGGGTACAGCGCCGGGCACTGCTCGCCGACGGCGTAGAACCGGTACTTCGGCGCGGTCTTGGCGCTCGTCACGAACGGCGAGCCGTCGAGCAGGTGGTGCAGCGGCTCGCCACGCATGGCGCCGCCGTTGAAGAACATCAAGGCCACCGGGAACTCCTAACGGAAGAGGGCTTCGACGCCGTCGACGGCGAAGTACACCGCGAACACCAAGGCCAGCAGCGAAAGCAGCCAGCCGGCCTCACGCCACTTGCCGCGGCCGATCTTGATCAGCACGAACGCGATCAGGCCCGCGCCGACGCCGTTGGTGATCGAGTAGGTGAACGGGATCAGCGCCGCGGTCAGGAACACCGGGATGGTGTAGTCCGGGTCGTGCCACGGGATGTTGCGGCATTGCGCGACCATCATGCCGCCGATGACGACCAGCGCGGGTGCCGCGGCCTGGGCCGGGACGACCCCGGCGAGGGGCGTGAACAGCAGCGTCCCGGCGAACAGCAGCCCGGTGACGACGCTGGCGAGGCCCGTCCGGGCGCCCTCCCCGACGCCGGCCGCGGACTCCAGGAACACCGTGTTCGGTGACGAGCCGGTGACGCCGCCGGCGATCGCGCCCGCGCCGTCGACCAGCAGGATCCGGCCCATCCGCGGGACCTTGCCGTTCTTCGACAGGCCGGCCTCGTCGGAGACGCTGGTGATCGTGCCCATCGCGTCGAAGAACCCGGACAGCACCAGCGTGAACAGGAAGACCGTGGCCGCGAGCGCGCCCGCCGAGGCGAACCCGCCGAAGAGGTCGATGTGGCCGAACAAGCCGAAGTCCGGCGCCGCGACGACGTGGTCGGGCAAGGCCGGGGAGGTGAGGCCCCAGCCGCCGACGCCGAACCCCTCGTGCAGCACGACGGCGAACACCGTCGCCACGCCGATGCTGATCAGCACCGCGCCCGGCACCTTGCGGGCCATCAGCACGATCATCAGCAGCAGGCCGAAGCAGAACACCACGATCGGCCAGCCGTGCAGGTGCCCGCTCGCCCCGAGGCGCACCGGGACGGTGGTCTCCGCCGCGTCCGGCACCCGGGTCACGAACCCGGCGCTGACCAGGCCGACCAGCGCGATGTAGAGCCCGATGCCGACGGTGATCGCGGTCTTGAGCGGCCGCGGGATGGCGTTCATGATCCGCTCGCGGACGCCGCTGACGGCCATCAGCACGATGCAGACGCCTTCGAGCACGACGAGCCCGAACGCCTGGGGCCAGGTCATCGTCGGCGCCATCTGGAACGCGACGATGCCGTTGATGCCGAGGCCGGCGGCCAGCGCGAGGGGCGCGTTGCCGACGACTCCCATGAGGATGGTCATCACGGCGGCGGCCAGCGCGGTCGCCGTCGTGACCTGCGCGGCGGACAGCCGGGCGCCGGTGATGTCGGTGGCGGCGCCGAGGATGAGCGGGTTGAGCAGCACGATGTACGCCATCGCGACGAACGTCGTGAGGCCGCCGCGGACTTCGCGGCCGATCGTCGTCTGCCGGGCGCGGATCTCGAAGAGCCGGTCCAGCAGCGTCCTGCGGCCGGGCGGCGGTTCGGGTACTTCGTCGCGTACGGGGTCCTTGATTTCTGCCTGGGTCATGCGTCCTGCCCTTGCCGGTGGGTGTGCTCGGCCAGGCCAAGGCACAACACCGTGCCTGGGCGAGCGGGACGTTCTCTTCGGGAATGCTCCGGTCAGCTGGCCTTGTGGGTCAGTAAGCGGCGGGTCAGTAGTCGGTGCGGTCGCTCTTGTCGAGCCAGGCCGCGAAGGGCGCGAAACCGTCCGTTGCGGACAGTCGCGTGACGGGGACGGTCCACGTGTCGCGGGGACGGTCGAAGAGTTCGTAGAAGGCACGGTCGTCGAAGCCGGCCTTGGCCGCGTCGTCGCGGTCGGCGGCGTAGACGACCTTGTCGACGCGCGCCCACAGCGCCGAGGACAGGCACATCGGGCACGGCTCGCAGCTGGAGACGAGCACGCAGCCGTCCAGCGTGAAGGTGCCCAGCGCCTGGCAGGCCGCGCGGATGGCGACGACCTCGGCGTGCGCGGTCGGGTCGAGGTTCGCGGTGACGCGGTTGACGCCGGTGGAGACGATCTCGCCGTCCCGCACGATCAGCGCGCCGAACGGGCCGCCGCCGTTCGCGACGTTCGTCTCCGCGATGCGGATGGCTTCCGCCAGCCACTCCTGCTCGGCGGAAATCGACGTGGTCATCTCAAACTCCAGTGATGTGTTCGGGGCGGATGGGGACGCGCGGCAGCTCGAGGCCGGTGGCCGCGCGGATGGCGTTGGCGATCGCCGGCGTGGCGGAGATCGTGGGTGGTTCGCCGACGCCGCGGACGCCGTAGGGCGCGTGCGGGTCAGGGCGCTCCAGGACGTCGACGCGCATCGGCGGCATGTCGAGGATGGTCGGGATCAGGTAGTCGGTGAACGACGGGTTCCGCACCTTCCCGTCCTTGACCAGGATCTCCTCCATCACCGCGAGCCCGAGGCCCTGGGCCGAGCCGCCCTGGATCTGGGCGACGACGGCGTCCGGGTTCATCGCCTTGCCGACGTCCTGGGCGCAGTCCAGCTGCACCACCTTGACCAGGCCGAGGTCCAGGTCGACGTCGACGATCGCGCGGTGGGCGGAGAAGCCGTACTGCACGTGGGCGTCGCCCTGGCCGGTCTCCGGGTCGAGCGGGTAGGTCTTGCGGTGGTGGAACTCGCGGGTCTCCTCGATGGCGGTCCCGCCGAGCAGGTCGGCGAGGTCGGCGACGACTTCGCCGTCGGCCGCGACGATCTTGCCGCCGGCCAGGGTCGCGCCGTCGACGGCGCGGCCGAGCCGGAGCGCGGCGAGCGCGTACACCGCGTCGGCGACCGCGCGGCAGGCGTTGCGGACCGCGCCGCCGGTGACGTACGTCTGCCGTGACGCCGAGCTGGAGCCCGCGTCGCCGACGCTCGTGTCGGCCGGGTGCACGCTCACCCGCGTCAGGCCCAGCTCGGTGCGGGCGATCTGCTGCTGCAGCGTCACCAGGCCCTGGCCGACCTCGGCGGCCGCGGTGTGCACCAGCGCGACCGGCTCGCCGCCGATCACCTCCAGCCGCACGCGGGCGGTCGAGTAGTCGTCGAGGCCTTCGGCGTACGAGATGTTCTTGATCGTGACGCCGTAGCCGATACCGCGGACGACGCCTTCGCCGTGGGTGGTGTTGGACGCGCCGCCGGGCAGGTCCCGGATGTCGCGCTCGCCCGTGGGCTCCGGCGGCAGCGGCAGGTCGCGAACGCGCTGGACCAGCTCGGCCACCGGCGCCGGGAAGTCGACCACCTGGCCGGTGACCACAGTGGACCCTTCGCTCATCGCGTTGCGGATCCGCAGTTCGGCCGGGTCCAGGCCCAGTGCGGCGGCCAGTTTGTCCATCTGGGACTCGTAGGCGTACGTCGGCTGCACCGCGCCGAGCCCGCGCATCGCGCCGCAGGTCGGGTTGTTGGTGTAGACGCCCCAGCCCTCGATGTGCGCGTTCGGCACGTCGTACGGGCCGACGCTCAGCGTGGTGCCGTTGCCGACCACCACCGGGGTCTTGGACGCGTACGCGCCGCCGTCGAAGTACATCTTCGCCTTGACGTAGACGAGCTTCCCTTCGCGAGTGGCGCCGTGCTCGTAGTACATCTTGGCCGGGTGGCGGTGGACGTGCCCGAAGAACGACTCCAGGCGGTTGTAGCTCATCTTCACCGGGCGCCCGGTGCGCAGCGCGAGCATGCACGAGTGGATCTGCATCGACAGGTCCTCGCGGCCGCCGAACGCGCCGCCGACACCGGACAGCGTCAGCCGGACCTTCTCCAGCGGCAAGCCGAGGGCTTTCGCCGTCTGGCGCTGGTCGACGTGCAGCCACTGGGTGGCGAGGTAGAGGTCGACACCGCCGTCCTCGGCCGGGACCGCGAGGCCCGATTCCGGGCCGAGGAACGCCTGGTCCTGCATGCCGATCTCGTAGACGCCGGAGACCACGACGTCGGCCGTCGCGGCCGGGTCGCCCTTGACGATCCGCTGGTGGCGGACCAGGTTCCCACCTGGGTGCAGCTTCGGCAGGGTGTCGTCGTGCGCGGCCCGCTCGGGGTCGGTGATGGGCTCGAGGACGTCGTACTCGACGACGATCTCCTTGAGCGCCTGCCGCGCGATCTCCGGGTGGTCCGCGGCGAGGATCGCGACCGGCTCGCCCTGGAACCGGACCAGGTCGCCGGCCAGGGCCGGGGTGTCCTGGTACTTGAGGCCGTAGACGTTCTCGCCGGGCACGTCCTCGTGGGTGAGCACCGCGTGCACACCCGGCTGGGCCAGCGCGCGGGAGACGTCGAGGCGGACGATCCGGGCGTGCGGGTGCGGGCTGCGCAGGGTGGCGCCCCACAGCATGTCCTCGTGCCACAGGTCGGAGGAGTAGGCGAACTCGCCGCGCACCTTGAGCGTGCCGTCCGGGCGCAGCGGGCTCTCGCCGATGCCGCCGGCGATCGTGTCGTGCAGCTCCTGCGGGGAGCGGGCCGGGGCGCTCATCGGACCGCCTTCTTCGCGGCGGCGTCGCGGACGGCGTCCAGGATCTTCTCGTAGCCGGTGCAGCGGCAGAGGTTCCCGGCCAGCGCCTCGCGGATCTCGACGTCGCTGGGGTCAGGGACGCGCTCGATCAGGTCGTGCGCGGCGACCAGCAGGCCCGGGGTGCAGAAGCCGCACTGGACGGCGCCCTGTTCCACAAAGGACTCCTGGACCGGGTCGAGCGCGTCGCCCTCGGCGAGACCTTCGACCGTGACGACGTCGCGGCCCTCGGCCTGCCCGGCCGCGACCAGGCAGGCGCAGGCCGGCACGCCGTCGACGTAGACCGTGCACGAGCCGCATTCGCCCTGCTCGCAGGCGTTCTTCGAGCCCGGCAGGCCGAGCCGCTCACGCAGCACGTAGAGCAGGCTTTCGCCTTCCCAGACGTTGTCCGCCCGGCGGGGTTCGCCGTTGACGGTGACGTTCACGCGCACTTCGCGCTCCCTTCGCAGTATTCGCCCCAGGCCCAGGTCAGGGTGCGCCGCGCCATCACGCTCAGGGCGTGACGGCGGTAGGCGGCGCTCCCCCGGACGTCGTCGATCGGCGTGGCGGCTGCCGCGACCAGGTCGCCGAAGCGGCGTTTCACGGAGTCTGTCAGCGCTCGGGGTGAGTCCCAGTCCAGCTCGCCGGCCAGGAACTCCTCGGCGTCGAACGCCCGGCGCGGGGTCGGTGCGGCCGAGCCGACGCCGGTGCCGACCCGCTTTTCGGCGGGGTGCAGCGCCAGCCCGAAGGCGGCGACGGCGATGACCATCGCGTTGCGGGTGCCGATCTTGCTGAACTGCTGGGGCCCGGTGGCCGGTTCCAGCAGCACGCCCGTGATGAGTTCGTCCGGCTCCAGGACGTTCTTCTTGACCCCTACGTAGAAGTCCTTCGCCGCGACGATCCGGGTGCCGCGCACCGAGGCGATCTCGACCTCCGCGTCGGCCGCGAGCAACGCCGGGTGTGAGTCGCCCGCGGGCGAAGCCGCGCCGAGATTGCCGCCCACGGAACCGCGGTTGCGGATCTGCGGGGAGCCGACGGTCCGCGACGCCATCGCGAGGCCGGGCAGCTGTGCGCCCAGTTCGGTGATGATCCGGGTGTAGGGCACGGCGGCCCCGATCCGGATCCGGCCGCCGTCGGTGCCGTGCTCGTGCAGCTCGGCCACGCGGCCGAGGTCGAGCAGCGCTTCGGGCCTGCGGTGGTCGAAGTTGATCTCGACCATCACGTCCGTGCCGCCGGCGAGGGGGACCGCGCCGGGGTTCGCGGCCTTCGCGGCGAGCGCGTCGGCCAGCGAGGCGGGTCGGAGGAATTCCACTGTGGACGTCCTTTCGGGGGTGCTTCGTGAAGAAGTACACACGCTCGGCTGTGGCCGGGACCACGGCAAAACCCCTGAAAGAGGGGTGAATTTCGGGCCCGCGTTTGTACTTTCCGACAACCGCCGTCCCGCGGACGCGGAAAGGCCGCCGTGCGAGGTCGGGGTCTCGCACGGCGGCCTGGGTCACGCTGGGGGTCGTGAGTGCGTAACAGTGTTAGAACACTGTTACGCACTCACGACGAGCTGCGGCAGACTGCTCAGCCCGCCGGTTCGAACTCGCGGACCGAGTCGAGGGCGGCGCCCATCGCGGCGTTGCCCTCACGCTCGATCATGATCTCCACCAGGACCGGGCGGCTGGTCCGCTCGGCCTCCTTGCGGGCCCACTCCAGCGACGTCCGGATCTCCCCCGGCTCGTGCACGCGGGTGCCCGAGCAGCCGTAGGCCTCCATGATCTTCACGTTGTCCGTGCCGATCGCGTCGTAGTGGATGTCGACCTCGAAGTTCATGTCGTATCCGGTCTCGGCCTGGCGGATCAGGCCGAGGTACTCGTTGTTGAGCATGATCAGGACGAACCCGACGTCGTACTGGGCGGCGACGGCCAGCTCCTCGACCAGGAACTGGAACGAGTAGTCGCCGACCACGCCGACGACCTCGGCCTCGGGCCGCGCCTTCTTGACGCCGATCGCGGCCGGGATCTCCCAGCCGAGCGGGCCGGCCTGGCCGCACACCTGGTAGTGACGCGGCTTGTGCGCCTTCTGGAACTGGCCCGACCAGATCTGGTAGAGCCCGATCGCCGTGACGAAGTAGGTGTCCTCGCCGAAGGTTTCGTTGATCTCCTTGAACACCCGGGGCGCCTTGATCGGCAGGGTGTCGAAGTCCTCCCGGCGGGGAAGCGCTTCCTTCAGCTCCGCGATCCGGCCGACCCACTCGCGTCGGGCCTTCAACTCGCGCTTCTCCAGCGCCGCGAGCAGCGCGTCGAGGAACTCGCCGGTGTCCGAGACGATCCCGAGGTCCGGGCCGAACACCTTGCCCAGCTGGGTCGGCTCGATGTCGACGTGGATGAACTTCCGGTCACCCCGGTACACCGACAGCTCGCCGGTGTGCCGGTCGCCGAACCGGGCGCCCAGCGCCAGGACCAGGTCGGCCTCCAGGAAGGCGGCGTTCGCGTAGCGCTGCGACGTCTGGATGCCGGCCATCCCGGCGAACAGTTCGTGATCCTCGGGGAAGCTCCCCTTGCCCATCAGCGTGACCTGCACCGGGACGTCGAGCCGCTCGGCCGCGGCCCGCAGCTGCTCGCTCGCCTCGCCGAGCACGACCCCGCCACCCGCCAGGATCAGCGGGCGCTCGGCCGCCAGCAGCAGGTCGAGGGCACGCTCGACCCGCGCGGGCGCCGGGCTGATCGTCGGGACCGGCAACGCCGAGTCGATCGAGGAGTCCCACTCGATGTCCTGCTTCTGGACGTCGATCGGCAGGTCGATGAGCACCGGGCCGGGGCGCCCCGAGCGGGCGATCCGGAACGCCTCCCGGAAGATCCACGGCAGCTGCGCCGCTTCCTTGACCTGCACCGCCCACTTGGTGACCGGCTTGGCGATCTCGACGATGTCGACCGCCTGGAACGCCTCGGTGTGCAGCTTGTCCGACGCCGCTTGCCCGGTGATGCAGATGATCGGGATCGAGTCGGCGTGCGCGGTGTAGAGGCCGGTGATCATGTTCGTGCCGGCCGGCCCGGACGTGCCGATCGCCACGCCGACGTTGCCGGTCGTGCGCGACCAGCCGTCGGCCATGTGCGTGGCCCCTTCTTCGTGCCGGACGATCAGGTGCTCGATCGCGCGGCCTTGTAGGGCGTTATACAGCGGGAGGATCGCGGCGCCGGGGCAGCCGAAGACGGTGTCGACGCCTTCGCTCTCCAGGACGTCGACGACTGCCTGCATGACGGGGATCCGGGGCATGTCACACCTCCGCCGGGACGCGGCCCGACAACTGTTCGACGACCTTGAGCAGGGCCGAGTGGTCCAGGGAGCCGTACCCCATGGCACGGCCGGCGGCGACGAGCTGGGCGACCAGGCCCGTCAGCGGGAGCGCGACGTCGGCCTGCCGGGCGGCGGCCAACGCGATCCCCATGTCCTTGTGGTGCAGGTCGATCCGGAAGCCGGGCGCGAACTGGCGGCCGACCATGGACTTGCGCTTGAGCTCGAGGATCCGGCTGCCGGCCAGGCCGCCGGCGAGCACGTCGAGGCCCGTCGCGGCGTCCACTCCGGACGCTTCCAGCAGCACGATCGCCTCGGCGACCAGACCGTAGATCCCGCCCACCACGAGCTGGTTGGCGGCCTTCACGACCTGGCCGGCGCCGTGCGGGCCGACGTGCGCGATGGTCTTGCCGAGCGCCTCGAACAGCGGCTTCGCGGCCTCGAAATCGGCCGCGTCGCCGCCGACCATGATGGACAGCGCGGCCTGCTCGGCGCCGGCCTGGCCGCCGGACACGGGTGCGTCGAGCACGCGGATCTTCTTGTCCCGCGCGACGTTCGCGACCTCGATCGACGTCTCGGGCCGGATGGTGCTCATGTCGATCAGCAGCGTGCCAGGCGCAGCAGTGGCGAGGACCCCGCCGTCGCCGAGCGCGACCGCTTCGACCTGCGGGTGGTTCGGCAGCATCGTGATCACGACGGCCGCGCCGGCGACGGCGTCGGCCACGTCGGTGGCGGCGTGCCCGCCGGCGGCCTGCAGCTTCTCGCCGGCCGCGGCGGTGACGTCGAAGCCGCTGACGTCGTGCCCGGCCGCGACCAGGTGCGCGGCCATCGGCGCGCCCATCACGCCCAGTCCGATGAATCCCAGTTTCATGCTCGTCCCCTTCGGGTGATCGGCAGCCAGTCCAGCGAGGCGAGGGTGTCGGGTTCCGGGACGTACTCGATCCCGACGAACCCGGCGTAGCCCGCCTGTTGCAGCTTCACGAGGTGGCCGCCGAGGTCGACGGTCCCGGTGCCGGGCTGGTGGCGCCCGGGCGCGTCGGCGATCTGCACGTGCCCGATCCGGGCGATGTGGGTCGTCGACAAGGCGTCCAGGTCGTCGCCGTTGACTGCCAGGTGGTACAGGTCGGCCAGCAGCCGCACGTTGCCGCGCCCGAGGTCGTCGAGCACGGCCACGGCGTCCGCGGCGGTCTTGAGCGGGTAGCGGTCCGCGCCGGAGAGCGGTTCGAGGACCAGCTGCGCGCCGATCTTCGCCGCGCCTTCGGCCGCGTTCGCGAGGTTGACCAGCGCGAGGTCGTCCTGCTTGGCGGGGTCTTCGCCGTCGAGCCGGTTGCCGTAGAGCGCGTTGAAGCTGCGGCACCCGGTGCGTTCGGCGATCCCGAGAGCCACGACGAGACTGTCGGCGAACTCGGCTTCCCGGCCGAGCCACGACACCAGGCCGCGCTCCCCCGCCGCCATGTCACCGGCGTAGAAGTTCAGCCCGCGCAACGCCACCCCGGCCCGCTCGATCGACGCCACGAAGGCGTCGACGTCGTCCCGCTCCGGGACCGCCACGTCGAACGGCCACCAGTACTCGACGTCGGTGAAGCCCGCCGCGCGCGCCGCCGCCGCCCGGTCGAGCAGCGGTACCTCCTTGAACAGGATCGACAGGTTCGCGACGTACGGCAGGGTGTGCCCCTCTTCTGGCATCGTGTCCTCAAATTTCGCTATCCGGAATTTTTCTTTCGCATATCGAGAATAGCTCGCGACCTGCGCTGAGGTCAACGGGTGCCGGCCCGCCCTCGATCGCGGCGCGGCATGGATCCTCAGCGCTTCTCGCGGCCATGTCCCAGCCGGACGATTCCCGCGCGGACGGCGCCCACGCACCCAAGGTGGCCTGCGGTGCCGCGCCACGGCAGAGGGTCCTCGGCTTTCCTCGATGGAGGATGCTGGACGCTCGACGTCCCAAATCCTCCGTCGACACCTCGCGGCCATGTCCCAGCCGGAAGATCCCCGCGCGGACGGCGCCCACGCACCCGGGGCACTACCGAACCCCTGTCGACGAAACCTCGGACGCGTGCGCCTAGGAGCCGTCCACATCGGACTCGGGGACCAGCGGGCGCCGGGTGCTCAGTACCGCCGACGCGCCCGTCGCCGGGGCGAGCCGTTCGGTCACCGGCGGGTCGCCGGCTTGGAACGCCAGCGCCGCGGGGGCTTCTTCGCAGGCGCCGAGGCACGGGCTACGCAGCCACATGACCCCGGCGACCGCCTTCCCCGCGGCGCCGACGTGCTCGGTGAGGACGTCGCACACGGTGTCCGCCCCGGCGTCCCGGCAAGCGACGTCCGTGCACACGCGCAGCTGCCGTCCCGGGCGCTCCTCCAGCGAGAACCGCGGATGCGAGCGGACGACCGTCGCCACCTCGGCCAGACGGATGCCCCACGTCGACGCGATGAGACTCAGGGCGTCCGGGCTGATCCAGCCGATCCGGTCGGTGAGCGCGTGCAGGACGGGCAGCAGCTGGTCGTGGGCGGTGAACCCGCCGATCACCTCGCGTTCCTCGCGGGCCTGGCGGACGTCGGGGAATTCGACGGTCATCCGACCGGGACCGGGGCGTTGACCGTGCGGTCGAGCAGGCCGACGGCGGCGTGGACGTGCCGCAGCGCGGGTGCCGTGACGCCGGTCAGCTCGGCCAGCTCGACGACCGCGCCGATGATCGCGTCGATCTCCAGGGGCTTGCCGGCCTCGAGGTCCTGCAGCATCGACGTCTTGTGGTGGCCGACGCGCCACGCGCCGTCGATGCGCTTCTCCACCGACACCTGCGGGTCGCTGCCCGCGGCGCGGGCGATCTCCAGTGCCTCGGTCATCATCGTGGCGACGAGCGCGCGGGTGTCGTCGTGCTCGCACATCTGCGCCATGGTCGCCCGGGTCAGGGCCGAGAGCGGGTTGAACGCGACGTTGCCCATCAGCTTGACCCAGATGTCGTTGCGCAGCGCGGGTTCCACCGGCGCCTTGAGGCCGCCGGCGACCATCGCCGCGCTCAAGTCCGTGCAGCGCGCGGAGATCTCGCCGTCCGGTTCGCCGAGGGAGAACCGGGTGCCTTCCAGGTGCCGGATCACGCCGGGTTCCTCGATCACCGTCGAGCAGTAGACGACGCAGCCGATCGCGCGACGCAGCTCCAGCACGGCCGTCACCGCGCCGCCCGGGTCGACCGTCTCGACGCGGCGGCCTTCGAGCGGATGCCCCTTCAGGCCGTGGAAGTACCACCACGGGATGCCGTTCTGCGCGGCGACGACCGCCGTCTCCGGGCCCAGCAGCGGCGCGAGGAGCGGACCGCTGCTGGCGTAGGAATTCGCTTTCAGGCCAAGGAAAACGTAGTCGACCTCGCCGACGTCGGCCGGGTCGTCCGTGACGTGCGGGTGCGCGGTGAAGTCGCCACGCGGGCTCAGCACGCGGACGCCGTGCTCGCGCATCGCCGCGAGGTGGGCCCGCCGGGCGATCAGGTGCACCTCGGTCCCGCCGCGGTGCAGCGCGGCACCGACGTAGGCTCCGATCGCCCCGGCTCCGAGAACAGCCACCTTCATGATGTGCCTCCCACTTCGGTCGAGCACGTGATTGCATACAGTATCCTGGATCCACGATCGGAACCAGGCGTGCCACCCGGGCGGCGCAGCGAAGCGTGACAATCCGGCACAACCGGTCATTTCCGCTGGTGACCGCTGATCCACATCGACCGAAAACGCCCGCTCCGGGTGAGATTCCGGGATTTTGCATACCAAAACCTGTATCCTAAGAGCAGACAGCCGTGTTCCACTCCGTCTCGAGGTGTCCCGTGAGCCAGCCCGCTTCCCCGCTCCCCGACCGCGGCCCGACCGGCCGCCGCACGACCAAGGGCGCGCTCGGCTCGACCCCCGCCAAGCGCGTCGAACGGCCCGCGCCACTGCGCCAGGTCGTCTACGAGGCCCTCGCCGAGCTGATCATCAACCGCACCCTCGAACCCGGGCAGCACCTGGTCGAAGCCGACCTGGCCGAGTACCTGGGCGTCAGCCGCCAGCCCGTCCGCGAGGCCCTGCAGCGGCTGCAGAGCGAAGGCTGGGTCGACCTCCGCCCCGCCCAGGGCGCGTTCGTGCACCTGCCCACCGACGAAGAGGCCGACCAGCTGCTGAGCGTCCGCAGCGTGCTGGAGACGCACTCCGCGAAGCTGGCCGCCGGGCGGGCCACCGCGGACGACGTCAAACGCCTGTGGGATCTGCAGAACATCGGCGTCAAGGCGCTCGCCGACGAAGACACCGAGGGGCTCGTCGCCGCGAACGCCGCCCTGCACGCGTACATCACGGAACTGTCCGGTAACGCCGTGCTCGCGGAACTCATCGGCCTGGTCGACCGCCGGGTCCGCTGGTACTACACGCCGATCGCCCGCCCCCGCGGCCAGGACGCGTGGCACGAACACGAAGAGCTGATCAACGCCATCTCGGCCAAGGACACCGGTGCCGCCGAGCAGATCATGACCAAGCACACCGAACGGACCCGCCAGGCCTACCACGAACGTCCGGACGCGCCCCGGTCCTGATGTCCGCAGGACCGGGGCGCGGGCTACCGGACTAGCCGCCAGTGGCGGCGGACGGTCGCGCCACCAGCTCGGTTTCGGCGAGCTGGTGGTGCGTCCGCTTGGGCTGGCGCAGGAACAGCGTCAGCACCGCCGAAAGCAGCGCGATGCACCCGGCGAGGATGTACGCGCCGGTGTAGCCCCACGCGCTGATGACCCCCGCGGCGAGGCCACCGCCGCCGACGCCACCGATCAGTTTCGCGCTGTAGACCAGGCCGTAGTTCGACGCGTTGTTGTTCTCGCCGAAGTAGTCCGGCACGAGTGCGGCGAACAGCGGGTAGAACGCCCCGCCGCCGAACCCGGTCAGGAACGCGAACACCATGAACAGCACCAGGTTGTGCGTGTTGCCGGCGTACATCACGCCGAACTGCGCACCACCGGCGATCACCAGCACGACGGTGAGCGTCTGCCGCCGGCCGATCCGGTCCGACACCCAGCCGACCACGGCGCGGCCGGTGCCGTTGACGATCGAGAGCACCCCGGCCGACGACGCCGCGACGAACGCCCCGAACCCGCTCTCCTTGGCGAACGGCACCTGGAAGTTGATGCCGAACAGGGAAACCCCGCCGATGATCACCAGGCACACCCACATCAGCGGGAGCATGCCGGTCCGGATCGCCTCCATCGGGGAGAACTGCTTGACCGCGGGCGGGTTCTTGGCCAGCCCGCCGCTCTTGGTCCGCCGGTTCGCGGCCCAGTTCTTCGGGTCGACCTCCCGGGGCCACCAGCTCTTCGGCGGGTCCTTGAACAGGAACCCGCAGATCCCGACGACGAGCAGCATGTAGACGCCGATGACGTCGAGGATCACCGTGTAGTTCGTCGGGGTGAGGAACGCGGCGAACACGTAGATGAACGGGACGGCGCCGTAGGCGAACCCGCCGTTGACGAAGCCCGTCCTCGCACCCCGTTTCTCGGGGTACCACTTGCCGACCATGTTGATGCAGGTCGCGTACACCAGCCCGGCCCCGGTCCCGCCGAGCATGGAATACCCGATGAAGGCCACGGCCAGGTTGCCGCTGTGGGAGATGGTGAAGTAGCCGATGCCACTGCACACCGCGCCGGCCAGCATGGCCGTCTTCGCCGAGACGATGTTCTTCTCGCGCAGCCGGCCCGCCGGGAACGCGACCCCGGCCTGGAACACCGCCCAGATGCTGGCCAGCCAGAACGCGTCGCTGAGCGACCAGCCGTACTTCTCTTCCAACGTGCCTTCGACGGCGCCCCAGCCGTATTCGAAGACACTGACCGCCATCATGGCGATCCAGGGCAGCCACACCATCCAGCTTCGCGAACGCCCCATGATGTCCTGCGGCGTCTCGCCTACTCGGTAGACCCGTCCGTTCTCGTCAACGATCTCCTGGTACGTCGCTGCGGTCATAAGAGTTCTCTTTCGTCACCGTTGACTCATGTCCCTCTGCGTGCAGTCGTGCGGTGGATCTTCGTCCTTTCCTGGTTGTGGGAACAGCCCCTGTGGAGGTGGTTCAAAGCAGTCCCGCGGCCCGCGCCCAGCGGTACTTCGCGCCTAGTACGGCAACGGGCTTTTCTGTCGTATAGGGGTAGGCCACGACCCCGTGCTGGTAGAGGTAGTCGCTGGCTTCCTCGACTTCGACGTCCCCCGAGAGCGACGCGACGACGGGCTTGTGGATGCCCTTCGCGCGGTATTCGGCGACGACTTCGGAAACCAGCTCGGCGAACACCATGGGCGGGGTGACGATGGTGTGCCAGTAGCCCAGGATCAGGGCGTGGATGCGGTCGTCCTCGAGGCCCAGCGCGATCGTGTTGCGGTAGGTCGAGGGCGGCTCGCCGCCGGTGATGTCCACCGGGTTGCCCGCCGCGCCGAACGGCGGGATGAACTTCCGGAACGCCGTGTCGAGGTCCGGCGGGATCTCCATCAGGCTCAGGCCGTTGTCGACGCAGGCGTCCGAGAGCAGCACGCCGGATCCGCCCGCACCGGTGATGATGACGACGTTCTCGCCCTTCGGCGTCGGCAGCAGCGGGATGCCCCGGGCGTACTCGAGCATGTCGTTCAGCCCGGGCGCCCGGATGACGCCGCTCTGGCGCAGGATGTCGTCGTAGACCTTGTCGTTCCCGGCCAGCGCGCCCGTGTGGGAGCTCGCCGCCTTCGCGCCCTGCGACGTCCGGCCCGCCTTGAGCACCACGACCGGCTTGCGCCGCGACACCCGCTTCGCCGTCTCCGCGAACGACCGGCCGTCCTTGAGGTCTTCGAGGTGCATGGCGATGAGCTCGGTGTGCTCGTCCTGCTCGAAGAAGGTGAGCAGGTCGTCCTCGTCGATGTCGGCCTTGTTCCCTACGCCGACGATCGAGGACACGCCCATCTTCGCCGAGCGGCTGAATCCGAGGATCGCCATCCCGATCCCGCCGCTCTGCGACGAGAGCGCCACGCCTCCTTTGACGTCGTAGGGCGTGCAGAACGTCGCCGACAGGTTCTCCGGCGTGTAGTAGTAGCCGTAGATGTTCGGCCCGAGCACGCGCACGCCGTGCTTGCGCGCGATCGCCACGACCTCGTCCTGCAGCGCGATGTTGCCGGTCTCGCCGAAGCCGGACGGGATGAGGATGGCGCCGGCGACACCCTTCGCCCCCGCCTCCTCCAGCGCGGCCGCGACGAACTTCGCCGGGATGGTGAAGATCGCGACGTCGACGTCGCCGGGGACGTCGGCGATGCTCGCGTAGGCCTTGCGGTCGAGGATCTCGGTGGCCTTGGGGTTGATCGGGTGGATCTCTCCCGCGTACCCGCCGTTGACCAGGTTCTTCATCACCGAGTTGCCGATCTTCCCGGCCTCGGCGGACGCGCCGATCACCGCGATCGACGCCGGTTTCATGATCCGCGTCATCGACGCGAGGATCTCCTCCTGGGTGAACCGCACCGGCTCCTTCGCCGCGTCCGGGTCGATCAGGATCCGGACGTCGACGGCGGTGGCGCCCGACGGCGTGGCCAGCACCGGGTTCAGGTCCACTTCGGACAGTTGCGGGAAGTCGGTGACCAGCTGCCCGAGGGCGTGGATCACCCCCGACAGCGCGTCCCGGTCCACCGGTTCGGCGCCGCGGACCCCGCGCAGGATCTCCGCGGCCTGGATGCCGTCGAGCATCGAAAGCGCTTCCTCGGTGCTGGTCGGCGCCAGCCGGAACGTGACGTCCTTGAGGACTTCGACGAGCACGCCGCCGAGCCCGAAGGCGACGATCTTGCCGAACGTCGGGTCGGTGACCGAGCCGATGATCACCTCCTGGCCCTCGGTGAGCATCCGCTGCACCTGGACGCCGAGGATCTCCGCATCAGTGTTGTACGCCTTGGCGTTCTCGACGATCTTCGCGAATCCGGCCGACACCGCCTCCGGATCCTTCAGGCCGACGAGGACGCCGCCGGCCTCGGTCTTGTGCAGGATGTCCGGTGAGACGATCTTGAGCACCACCGGCAGCCCGATCTCCAGCGCCTGCGTCACGGCTTCCTCGGCCGTGGCCGCCAGCCGTTCGGCCGGCGTCGGGATGCCGTACGCCTCGCACACCGCACGCCCCTCGGGCGCGGTCAGCGAAGACCGTCCCTCGGCCGCCGCCTGTTCGAGGATCTTCTCGACCGCCGCGCGATCCGCCACTCAGATCACCCCGGCCGAACGGAGCTTGTCCAGCTCGGCTTCGCCGTAACCGAGTTCGCCGAGCACTTCGTCGGTGTGCTCGCTCAGCAGCGGCGAGCGTTCGATCTCGACGGGCGAGTCGGACAGCTTGAGCGGGCAGCCGACGGTCTTGAAGCTGCCCCGCTCCGGGTGCGCGACCTCGACGACGGAGCCGAGCGCGGCGAGGGTCTCGTCCTCGATCAGCTCCTGCGTCGACAGGATGGGGCCGCACGGGATGCTGTGGGCGTTGAGCGCCTCCATCACCTCCCACTTGGTGTGCGTCTCGGTCCACTCCTCGACCAGCGCGAACACCTTGTCCAGTTTGGACAGCCGGACCTCCGGGGTGGACCAGGCCGGGTCCTCGGCCAGCTCGGCTTTGCCCAGCAGCCGGGTGAGCGGGGCCCAGCCGACCGGCTGGATGATGACGTAGATGTAGTCGTTCGGGCCGCCCGGCGCGCACTTCACCGCCCAGCCCGGCTGACCGCCACCGGACGCGTTGCCCGAGCGCGGGACCTCGTCGCCGAAGTGGTCGTTCGGGTACTCCCCGAGCGGCCCGTGCGCCAGCCGCTGCTGGTCGCGCAGCTTCACCCGGCAAAGGTTGAGCACGGCGTCCTGCATGGCGACCTGGACGCGCTGGCCGCGGCCGGTGGACGTCCGCTGGTACAGCGCGGCGAGGATGGCGGCCACCAGGTGGATGCCGGTGCCGGAGTCGCCGATCTGCGCGCCGGTCGCGGTCGGCGGGCCGTCCTCGAAGCCGGTGGTGCTCATCGCGCCGCCCATCGCCTGCGCGATCACCTCGTAGGCCTTGAAGTCGGCGTAGCGGCCGGGACCGAAGCCCTTGATGGAGGCGTAGATCAGCCGCGGGTTGAGCGCGGCCAGTTTCTCCCACGGGTAGCCGAACCGGTCGACGACACCGGGGCCGAAGTTCTCGACCAGGACGTCCACGCCGGAGACGAGCTTTTCGAAGACTTCCTTGCCTTCGTCGCTCTTCATGTTGAGGGTGATGCTGCGCTTGTTGGCGTTCAGCATCGTGAAGTAGAGGCTGTCCACCCCAGGCAGGTCGCGCAGCTGGCCGCGTGTGATGTCGCCTCGGCCGGGGGTTTCCAGCTTGATCACGTCGGCGCCGAGCCAGGCGAGCAGCTGCGTGGACGACGGACCGGACTGCACGTGCGTCATGTCGAGGACACGGACGCCCTCCAGTGCCTTACCCATCTTGTCTCCGCTCACTTGTACATGGTCTGGTTCATGGTTCCGGGGGCGTACACGTCCGGGTCGACCCAGACGTTGATCAGCGACGGCACGCCCGACTCGCGGGCCCGCTGCAGCGCCGGCGCGATGTCGGCCGGGTCGCGGACCTCCTCGCCGTACCCGCCGAGCATCCGGGCGAACTCGTCGTACCGGACGTCGCCGAGGGTGTTGCCGACGCGCTCACGCGGGAGGCCGTACTTCGCGGCCTGGCCGTAGCGGATCTGGTTCATCGACGAGTTGTTGCCGACGATCCCGACGAACGGCAGGTCGAACCGCACGAGCGTCTCGAAGTCCCAGCCGGTGAGGCTGAAGGCGCCGTCGCCGAACAGGGCGACGACCTCCTTGTCGGGCCGGGCGTGCTTGGCGGCCAGCACGAACGGGATGCCGACGCCGAGTGTCCCGAGTGGACCGGGGTCCATCCAGTGACCGGGCGACTTGGGCTGGACGACCTGGCCGGAGAAGGTGACGATGTCACCGCCGTCGCCGATGTAGATCGAGTCCTCGGTGAGGAACTCGTTGATCTCGTGGACAAGCCGGTACGGGTGGATCGGCGTCGCGTCGGAGTGCTGCAGCGGCAACCGCTTCTGCTTCGCCTTCTCCTCCACGGCCTGCAGTTCTTCGAGCCAGACCTTGCGCCCGACCGAGCCGTTGTCGGAGCGGCCCGACGCGGCCTCGGCGACGGCGGCCAGCACCTGGCCGGCGTCGCCGACGATGCCCAGGTCGATGTCCCGGTTCTTCCCGACGGTCCGGTAGTCGAGGTCGATCTGGACGACGGTCGCGTCCGGCGACAGCCGCTTGCCGTAGCCCATCCGGAAGTCGAACGGGGTACCGACGATGACGATGACGTCGGCGTTGTCGAAGGCGTACCGGCGTGAGAGCTGGAAGTGGTGCGGGTCGCCCGGCGGCAGCGTGCCGCGGCCGGCGCCGTTCATGTACGCCGGGATGTTCAGCGTCCGCACGAGGTCCACGGCGGGTTCGGTGGCGCGGGTCGTCCAGACCTGGCTGCCGAGCAGGATCGCCGGTTTCCGGGCGTGCACCAGCAGATCGGCGAGCTTCTCGATGTCGGCGGGGTCACCGGCGTTGCGGGTGGACGCCCGGTAGCGGCCCGATTCGGGGATGCGCGCCTGGGACAACGGGACCCGCGCGTCGAGGACGTCACGCGGGATCTCCAGGAACGACGGCCCGGGCGCGCCGGCGTAGGCCTCACGGAACGCCATCGACACCAGGTCGGCGACGCGGGCGGTGTGCGGCACGGTGGCGGCGAACTTGGTGATCGGCGTCATCATGTCCACGTGCGGGAGGTCCTGCAGGGACCCCATCTTGTGCTGGGTGAGCGCGCCCTGGCCGCCGATCAACAGCATCGGGCTCTCCGCGCGCAGGGCGTTGGCGACGCCGGTGACCGCGTCGGTCGTGCCGGGCCCGGCGGTGACGACCGCGCAGCCCGGCTTGCCGGTGATCCGCGCGTAACCGTCGGCCGCGTGGGCGGCGACCTGCTCGTGCCGGACGTCGATGACCTTGATGCCCTCGTCGACGCAGCCGTCGTAGATGTCGATGATGTGGCCGCCGCAGAGCGTGAAGATGGTGTCGACGCCTTCGGCCTTGAGGGCCTTGGCCACCAGGTGGCCGCCCGAGATCTCCGCCGGCGCGGGTTCCGCGCCGTTCGTCGACCGGGCGCTCTCCCCCGCGGTGGTGCCTGTGGTTGTCATTCGCTCGACTCCTCTGGTCCACGCCGGGTCTCTCTGGCCCGGCGTTCGCTCGTCGCCGCTCCCCTGTCCGGTCCTTCGGGGGTTCCGGGTGGCGGAGCCCCCGGCCCGGGCCGAAGGTCCGGTTGTTACAGCCGAGGTCAGCGGCCTCTTCGCGGCAGACTGTAGATTGCATACCGTATGGGGTAGGCATATAGTCACCCTTCTAGCAGCCCGTGTCCAGGCCCATCCGCAGGGTTTTTCCCAGCCCCGCGGGGTGCGATCGCCTGCCCCGGACACGGCGGACCTCCTTGCCCTGCAGCGCCGCGGAAGGACGCCCCGCATGGACCTCTTCGAACACGAAGCCCGAGATCTCTTCGAGAAACACGGCGTGCCCGTCCCCCGCGGCCGCGTCGCCGCCGATCCCGCCGCCGCCCGCGACGCCGCCGTGTCCCTCGGCGGGCCGGTGGTGGTCAAGGCCCAGGTGAAGACCGGCGGCCGCGGCAAGGCGGGCGGCGTCCGCGTCGTGCGCACGGCCGACGACGCCGAGCAGGCCGCCGACGACATCCTCGGCATGGACATCAAGGGGCACACCGTGCACCGGGTGCTCGTCACCGAGGCGAGCGAGATCGCCGAGGAGTACTACGTCTCGTTCCTGCTCGACCGCGCCGGCCGCACGTTCCTGGCCATGGCGTCGACCGAGGGCGGCATGGAGATCGAGGAGGTCGCCGCGACGAAACCCGAAGCACTGCTGCGGGTTCCGGTGAACGCCGTGCACGGAGTGGACGCTGCCGCGGTGGCCGAAGCCTTCCCGGCCGACGTCCGGGAGGAAGCCGCGGAGGTCGTCCAGAAGCTGTGGGACGTCTTCGTCGCCGAGGACGCGACGCTCGTCGAAGTGAATCCGTTGGCGAAGACCGCCACCGGGATCGTCGCCCTGGACGGCAAGATCACCCTCGACGACAACGCGGACTTCCGCCGCTCGGCGGCGTTCGACGACCCGCACGACGGCGACCCGCTGGAACGGGCCGCGCGGGAGAAGGGCCTCAACTACGTCAAGCTGGACGGCGACGTCGGCGTGATCGGCAACGGCGCCGGGCTCGTCATGTCCACATTGGACGTCGTCGCGGCGGCCGCCGCCGCGGTCGGCGCGCGCGGACCGGCGAACTTCCTCGACATCGGCGGTGGCGCCTCGGCCGAGGTGATGATCGCCGGGCTGAGCGTCATCCTCGGGGATCCGCAGGTCCGGAGCGTGTTCGTCAACGTCTTCGGCGGCATCACCGCCTGCGACGCCGTCGCGACCGGGATCGTGCGCTCGCTGGAGGTCCTCGGCGAGCGGGCCACGAAACCGCTCGTCGTGCGGCTCGACGGCAACAACGTGGCCGAGGGCAGGCGAATCCTCGAACGAGCCGCGCACCCGCTGGTCACCGTGGTGGCCACCATGGACGACGCCGCGCGCGAAGCGGCGAAGCTCGCGATCGCGGAGGTCTGACCCGTGGCCATCTTCCTGGACGAGAGCAGCCGGATCGTCGTCTCGGGCATCACCGGCACCGAAGGCGCGAAGCACACCGCGCGGATGCTGGCCGCCGGCACGAACGTCGTCGGCGGGGTGAACCCGCGCAAAGCCGGGCAGCACGTCGAGATCGCCTCGGCGACGCTGCCGGTCTTCGGCAGTGTCGCCGACGCGATGGCCGGGACCGGCGCCGACGTCTGCGTGCTGTTCGTGCCGCCGCCGTTCGTCGAGGACGCCGTCGTCGAAGCCGTCGACGCCGGGATCGGCCTCGCCGTGGTGATCACCGAGGGCGTCCCGGTGCACGACACCGCGCGGCTGTGGGCGCACGCCGTCGCCGCGGGCGGGCGGACCCGGATCATCGGGCCGAACTGCCCCGGCGTCATCTCCCCCGGCAAGTCGAACGCCGGGATCATCCCCGCCGACATCACCGGACCGGGGCGGATCGGGCTCGTCTCGAAGTCCGGCACGCTGACCTACCAGCTCATGCACGAACTGCGCGACATCGGGTTCTCGACGTGCGTCGGGATCGGCGGCGACCCGATCATCGGGACGACGCACATCGACGCCGTCGAGGCGTTCGAGAAGGACCCGGACACCGACCTGATCGTGCTGATCGGCGAGATCGGCGGCGACGCCGAGGAGCGGGCCGCGGAGTACGTGCGCGCCCACGTGTCCAAGCCGGTCGTGGGTTACGTCGCGGGCTTCACCGCGCCCGAAGGCAAGACCATGGGCCACGCGGGCGCGATCGTGTCCGGCTCGTCCGGCACCGCGGAGGCGAAGAAGACGGCGCTGGAGGCGGCCGGGATCCGCGTCGGCCGGACGCCGAGCGAGACCGCGGCCCTCGCCCGCGAAATCCTCGGCTGATGTCGGCGAGGCCGCGGCTCGGCCTGGCGGTGCTCGCGTGCATGGACGCGAGGATGAACGTCTACCGCCTGCTCGGGCTCCAGGAAGGCGACGCGCACGTCATCCGCAACGCCGGCGGCGCCGTCACCGACGACGCGATCCGGTCGCTGACCGTCAGCCAGCACCTGCTCGGCACCCGCGAGATCGTGCTGCTGCACCACCACGACTGCGGGATGCGGACCTTCACCGACACGGAGTTCGCGCGACGGCTGGAGGAACGCACCGGGATCCGGCCGGGCTGGGCCGCGGAGTCGTTCACCGACCCGGCCCAGGACGTCCGGCAGTGCATCGCGCGGCTGCGGGCCAGCCCGTTCCTGCCGCACACCGGCGCGGTGCGCGGGTTCGTCCTCGACGAGCGGACCGGCGTGCTGGACGAGGTGACGTGATGGACCTGCGCCAGCTCGCGGTCGTGGTGGCGGTCGCCGAGGAAGGCGGCTTCACCGCGGCCGCGCTGCGCCTGCACACCGTGCAGTCGACGGTGTCCACCGTCGTGCGGGCGCTGGAACGCGACCTCGGCACGCCGCTGTTCCACCGCACCACGCACCGTGTGGCGCTGACGCCCGCCGGCGAGGCCTTCGTGCCCGCCGCGCGGGCGGCCCTCGAAGCGGTGGAACGCGCCCGCGCGGCGATCTCCCCCGTCCACGGGCGGGTCCGGCTGGGCCTGGCGCCCGGGTTGCTGCTCGACCTGCACCGGGTCCTTTCCGCGTTGCGGCAGGCGCACCCGGGCCTGGTCGTCGAGGTCCGCCAGCTGCCGGCGGACCGGCTGGGGTGCGCGCTCGCCGAGTCCACAGTGGACATCACGCTGGCGGTGTTCACCGGGCCCGGGTTCGCCGATCCGCGGGACACGGCCGGCGCCAAGCCGGGATCCTGCGGTGCTCCCAGCCCGGCCGGGGACGCCCCGGATCCCCGCACCGGGACCGGCTCGGGTGGGCTCGGATCCGCGTCGCTGCCGGGTTCCAGCGGCCTGGTCACCACTCCCCTGGCGTGTGAAGAACTCGTCCTCGCCACCACCCCCGGCGGCTCCCGCTCCGCGCCCGGCGACCTCTCGGGGCTCTCGCTCGTCGACTTCCCGGCCGGGTGGGCGATCAGGGAGGCCGTCGACCGCGCGTTCGCCGACCGCCGGGTCAGCCTGGAGGCCGACGACCTGACCGCCGCGGCTTCGCTGGTGCGGGCCGGGCTGGCCGCCTGCGTCCTGCCGGCGTCGGCCGCGGCGCGGTTTCCCGAGGTCACCGCGCGGCGGTTCGCCGCTCCCCCGCTCTGGCAGCTCGCCGCGAGCCACCGCGAAGAGCCGCCGGCGCCCGTCGCCGCCGTGCTCGCTCACCTAGGCTGAACCCATGCTGCTGCGCCAGCTCGAATACCTCGTCGCGCTGGCCCGTGAGGGACACTTCGCCCGGGCCGCCGAGGCGTGCCACGTGTCCCAGCCGTCGCTCTCGGCCGGGATCCGGAAGCTCGAACGCGAGCTCGGCACCCAGGTCGTCCAGCGCGGCGCGCGGTATGCCGGGTTGACGCCCGAAGGCGAGCGCGTCCTGGTGTGGGCGCAGCGGATCCTGGCCGAGCGCGACGCGCTCAACGAGGACCTCTCGACGATGCGCGACAGTCTCTCGGGGGTGCTGCGCGTCGGCGCCATCCCCACCGCGCTCACCGCCATGTCGATGCTCACCGCGCCCTTCTGCGAGCGGCACCCGCACGCCCGGGTGACGCTGGAGTCGTTGTCCTCCGACGAGATCGCCCGCCGGCTGACCGCGTTCGAGCTCGACGCCGGACTGACCTATGTGGACGAAGAACCACCGCACGGACTGCGCTGCGTCCCGCTCTACGAGGAGCGGTACCTGCTGCTGACGCCGTCCGACGGCGAGCTGGCCGGACGCCGGCTGGTGCGCTGGGCCGAGGTCGCCACGCTGCCGCTGTGCCTGCTCATGCCGCACATGCGCAACCGCCGCGTGCTCGACGCGCTGTTCGCCGAGGCCGGCGCCACAGTCGTGCCGGCGATCGAGACGGACACCGTCTCCGCGCTCTACTCGCACGTCGCCACCCACCACTGGTCGAGCGTCATCTCCCACGCCTGGCTGCACCTGTTCGGTGTGCCGCCGGGCATGCGCGTGGTGCCGCTCGAAACGCCGTCGCGATCGCACCGGATCGGCCTGGTGGTGACGGCGGGTTCGCCCGAGCCGATCCTCGCCCGCGCGCTGCTGGAGGTCGTCCGCGGCGTCGACGTCCGCGGCACCCTCGACGCGCTGCTGCACCGGCACCTCGCCGAACAGGCCCGATAGCCGGTGCCTATCCCGGGATAGAAACCTTCACGTTGACCCGCTCGCGCGCGCGGAGGACGGTGAAAGTACTTGTCCCGCAACAAAAAACCTGGAGTGTGACGCCGTGGCAAAGGTGCTGTGCGTGCTCTACGACGACCCGGTGGACGGCTACCCGAAGACCTACCCGCGCGACGACCTGCCGCACCTGGACGGCTACCCCGGCGGCCAGACCCTGCCCACCCCGCAGGGCGTGGACTTCACGCCCGGGCAGCTGCTCGGCAGCGTCTCCGGTGAGCTCGGGCTGCGGAAGTTCCTGGAGTCGCGGGGACACACGCTCGTCGTCACCTCGGACAAGGACGGCGACGGCTCGGAGTTCGACCGCGAGCTCGCCGACGCCGAGATCGTGATCTCCCAGCCGTTCTGGCCCGCTTACCTCACCCCCGAGCGGATCGCCCGGGCGCCGAAGCTGAAGCTGGCCGTCACGGCCGGGATCGGCTCGGACCACGTCGACCTCGACGCGGCCATCGCCCACGGCGTCACGGTCGCCGAAGTCACCTACTGCAACAGCATCAGCGTCGCCGAGCACGTCGTGATGATGATCCTCTCGCAGGTGCGCAACTACCTGCCGTCGCACCAGGTCGTGCTGGACGGCGGCTGGAACATCGCCGACTGCGTCGCGCGCTCCTACGACGTCGAGGGCATGCACATCGGCACGGTCGCGGCCGGGCGGATCGGCACCGCCGTGCTGCGGCGGCTGGCCCCGTTCGACGTCCACCTGCACTACACCGACCGGCACCGGCTGCCGGCCGAGGTCGAGCGGGAACTGAACCTGACCTTCCACCCGAGTGCCGCGGAGATGGTGCCGCACTGCGACGTCGTGACGATCAACGCGCCGCTGCACCCGGAGACCGAGGGCCTGTTCGGCGACGAGCTGATCGCGTCGATGAAGCGCGGCGCGTACCTGATCAACACGGCGCGGGCGAAGATCGCTGATCGCGACGCCGTGGTCCGCGCGCTCGAGAGCGGGCAGCTGGCCGGGTACGCGGGCGACGTCTGGTACCCGCAGCCGGCGCCGGCCGACCACCCGTGGCGGACGATGCCGTACCAGGGCATGACCCCGCACATCTCCGGGTCGTCGCTCTCGGCGCAGGCGCGCTATGCGGCGGGGACGCGCGAGATCCTGGAGGACTACTTCGGGGGGTCGCCGATCCGCGACGAGTACCTGATCGTCGACGGCGGCAAGCTCGCCGGCACCGGCGCGCACTCCTACTCGACGCGCTGAGCCCGCGTCCGGTGGGCGGGGAGGTCCCCGCCCACCGGGCCTACGCCGCGGGCAGCAGGGACTTCGGCCGGCCGGGCTGGGTGAGACGGCCGGTGAGCAGCGCCCCGGCGAGGCTCAGCACCCCGGCGACGGCGAACGCGCCCAGCAGACCGACCGCGGCGAGCCCGACCCCGACGACGCCGCCGACGGCCTTGGCGCTGTAGAGGACCCCGAAGTTCTGCAGGGCCGACTCCTCACCGAAGTACTCGCGCACCAAGCCGACCAGCAGCGTGTAGCAGCAGCCGTTGCCGAGCCCGGCCAGCGTGACACCGAGCAGCAGGCCGACGGCGTGGCGGTGCTCGCCCGAGTAGTACAGGACGAACTGCGCGATGCCGCCGGCGAGCAGGGCGAGGCGCAGGATCCGGCGGCGGCCGAGCCGGTCGGCCAGCCGTCCGATGAGCAGCCGGCCGGACCCGGTGGCCGCGGCGAGCAGGGCCAGCGCGGCGGCGGCGAGACCGGGTCCACTGCGCTCGGCGACGAAGGTCGCCAGGTACGCGAGGTCGAACAACAGCACGGCGGCGGCGAGCACGACGACGAGGTACAGCGCGAGGGTGGTGCCGCAGCGGAACAGTTCGGCGGGCCGGTAGTGCCGGATCGCCGGGTGCCGGTTGTGCGTCTTGTCCAGGGCCCACGTGCGCGGTTCCGGCGTCGCGGGCCACCAGTGCCGCGGCGGGTAGCGCAGCAGGGCGCCGCACCCGGCGATCACGACGAGCACTACGGCGGCGGTCGCGTCGAGCAGCACCGGGCCGACGTCCGGCAGCAGGGCGGCCAGCACGACGAACGGCACGCTCCCCCAGGCGAAGGCACCGCTGACGACGCCCGCGCTCGGGCCGGAGCGGTCCGGGAACCAGGCCAGCACGGCGCCCACGCAGGTGGCGTAGACGAGGCCGGTGCCGAGACCGCCGAGCACGGAGTAGCCGAGGAACACGGTGAGCAGGCTGCCGCCGTGCCCGAGCGTGACCAGCCCGGCGGCGCACAGGACCGCGCCGAACGTCATCGCGGCGGGCGCGGGCAGTGTGCCGCGTTCGCGCAGCCACGCGGCGGGGAAGGCGACCCCGGCCTGACAGATCGCCCACAGCGCGAAGGTGAGGACGATCGCGCCGAACGTCCAGCCGTGCGCCCGGCTTAGCTCGGGCACGATCGCGCCGAAGCCGTACTGCTGCACCCCGGCGGCGAGCATCCCCGCCGCGGCGAGCCAGGTGATCCGGCCGCGCGGCCGGCCGAGCAGCTCGAGGTCGGTCTCCCCGACCCGGTACCGCCGTCCGTAGACGTCCCGGAGCTCGCGGACTTGGGACATCCCAACCACCACCCGTTTCGACTGCCGATTGTATGCAGTATGGAGTAGTCAGAGTGTGCGCCTTTGACGGCGGCGATGTCCACCCACCGGACCCGATCGGCGGTCCGTGCTGCGAATTTCGTGAGCCGGACGCGCCGCGAGCACGGGTTTCGGTGCGGTGCAGGGATTCCGGGGTGGCCCACGCCGGGCGCCGGGCGGAAGGCGGCCCGGTGGCCATCGAGGGAGGAGGCGGCCACCGGGCCGGTGCTCCGGCGCGGTACCGGCCGCGTAGGAGCACTGACAGTCTGGCCAGCGGAGACCCCCTCCGACAAGCCTTTGGGCACCTGGGAAGTGCCGGTTTTCCAGCCGATCATCGCAGGCCGGACCACCAGGGGGTCCGATGTGGTCACGCCGAGGAAGCAGCAGACTTCAGTCCGACACGACGGCCGGAGCGGGACACCGTGAGGGGCGTGGCTCGGGAGCGAGGTTTGACAACGGCCGCATCGGCCTGCAGCGGCGACTCGGTCAGCTGAGCCCTCAGCTTGCAGGCCGGACACCCTCGCGCCGGACTCTCCACGGCCTACAGCGCCAACTCGATCGACGGCACGCCCAGCCTGCCGGCCGGACTCCTCGGCCCACAGCAGCAACTCGGTCAGCGGAGCCCTCAGCTTGCAGGCCGGACACCCTCGCGCCGGACTCCTCGATCTACAGCGGCAACCCGGTCAGCGGAACATTCAGCCTGCCCGCCGGGCACCATCGCGCCGGACTCCTCGCCCCACAACGGCAACTCGATCGGCGAGGCGCTCAACTTGCCGACCGGGCGCCATCGCGCCGGACCCACCTCGGCCTGCAGCAGCAACTCGATCGGGACCGCTCCGCTTGCCCACCCGGACACCATCGCCTCGGACTCCCCTCGGCCCACAGCGGCAACTCGGTCGACGGAGTGCCAAGCCTGCCGACCGGACACCATCGCCCCAGACTGTCCTCGGCCTACAGCGGGAACTCGATCGGCGGAGCGCTCCGCCTGCCGACCGGACACCATCGTCATGGCCTGAAGCCGCGCCGCGGTCGTGCCGGCGCGTATCGCAGCAGCCCTGCGGAAGCGGCGATCGCCTCCTCAAAACGTGGCGGCGCGCCGGGCTCTTCTCGGCCGACCGGCTTGCGCGCCGGACCGATCGACTTTCCCGACGCTCAACTCAATCATCCAGCGGGATGAGACAAGCAGCTCGCCGGGTGCCTACCGGGATTCGCACTGCTGGCAGCGCTTCTCCAGGCCGGCACCCGACGTCCGGAACTTCCTCGACGCGACCGCGCTTCGGGTGGCCGGCGCCCCCAGGCGCCGGACCCCTTGCACAGCACGGGATCCGCGTCAGGCCTTCTTGCGGGTTGCGCGCTTGCGGGCCGGCTTGGCTTCTACCGGTTCGGCCGCCGCGGCCTGGTGTTCCTCGAAACCGGCGATGATCTCGCTGGAGAGGCGGCCGCGCTCGGCTACCTCGTAGCCGTTGTCCTGCGCCCACTCCCGGATCTGCCGGTTGCGCTCGCGGTCGGTGCCCGAGCCCGACGCGCCCGTCAGCGACTGGCCCGTCGCGAGGCGGACCTTGCGGCCGCCGATGCGCCGTGCGGCGCCGACGTAGCGGGCGAGCTCGTCCCGCAGCGCCGAAGCGTTCTCCTCGGAGAGGTCGATCTCGAAGCTCACCCCGTCGAGAGCGAAGGGGACGGTCTGGTTCGCCTCGCTCCCGTCGAGGTCGTCCACCATCTCGACGTGCACCCGTTGCGCCATGGTTCGTCGTTCCTCATCTTCTCCAGAACACGGTCGGACAGACCCTAACCTGTCGAATCCCGTCAAGCACGCGGGGCGTCCACAATGGCCGCTCGGGCGCCGGGGCCGCCCGCGTACAGACGTGATCGCAACCTAGTCGAAATGGGCGTGATCTTGTAGACTTTTTGTTTTCGTGATATGCTCGAAATCAAATCGGTACCGTTGCGGCATGACTTCGCTCGATTCCCCCGGCAATGCGCCCGGTGTCAGCCGCACGGCGTTCACGGCGGCCGCCGCACGGGCCGCACATTTGCTCGTCGACGCCGCACCGCCCCTCTTCTCAGACCCGCTCGCCGCACCGCTGCTCGGCGCCCGCGCGGAGGAACTGCTGGCGTATCACCGGCTCCACGGCACCCATCCGGTCCTCGCCGGCGCGCGAGCCGAGGCCGTCTGCCGCAGCCGGTTCACCGAAGAGCGTCTTCTGCGGGCCAATTCCGGTATATACCAGTATGTGATTCTCGGCGCCGGACTCGATTCGTTCGCCTATCGGACACCGCCCGGCCGGTTCCGCGTGTTCGAGGTCGACCGGGCCGCGACCCAAGCGGCCAAACGCGCACTCCTGGAAGCCGCGGGGATCACCGAGCCGCCGTCGGTGATCTTCGTCGCGGTCGACTTCGAAACCGACACGCTCGCCGACCGGCTCGTCCAGAGTGGACTCGACCCGCGCCGTCCCGTGTTCGTCAGCTGGCTCGGCGTCACCATGTACCTGACCAGGGCGGCGATCCTGACGACCTTGACCGAGCTCGGCGGCCTCGCCCCCGGGTCGGAAATCGTGGCCGACCACCTGCTCCCCGCGGAACTGCGCGACGCGGCCGGAAACGGTTACGCCGAAGCCGTCGCGCCGATGGCCGCCGAAGAGGGTGAGCCCTGGCGGACGTTCCTCTCCCCCGCCGCCATGGCGGACCTCCTGCGCGGCACCGGTTTCGAAGTGATCGAACAGACCGGTCAGCGCGGCAGCGTGGGTGCGGATGAGTGGAATCGCGACGACGCGCTGAAGCCGAGCCGGCTTTCCCACCTGACCCACGCGCGCATTCCCGCACCACCCCGGGAAAGCTGAACACTTTCCCGACGCACCGTCGCGCTTCTCTGTCAATCGGGCAGCAGCGGCATCTCCGGCTCGGCCGGACGGCCCAGCAGAACCGCGCGGGTGACGGCCGCTTTCCCGAACCGGTCCCGCACCGAGTCCACGGCCGTGTCGAGCTGGGTGGCCCGCTGGCGTTCGAACGGGAGGGCCAGCTGGACGTGGTCGTCACCGGTCAGGTTGGACAGGGACGCGCCGAGCAGCGTGATCCCGCGGTCGGCGATCAGCGGCAGCGCGGCCTCCAGGAGCTCGCGCGCCGCGGCGAGCAGCCGGCCGGTGCCCTCGGTCGGCTCGGTCAGCGTGCACGAGCGCGTCGCCCGGGTGAAGTCGGCGAAGCGCAGGCGGATCGTCACCGTCCGGCAGATGCGGTGGGCGGCGCGCAGCCGCCGGGCGATGCGGTCGATCAGGGCCACGAGGACGACATCGAGTTCGGCCGGGGTCCGCCGGCCGCGCCCGAGGGCCCGCTGGGCGCCGATCGACCGGCGCCGCACTCCGGTCTCGACCACGCGCGGGTCACGGTTGTGCGCCAGCGCGTGCAGGTGCCGCCCGGCGCCGCGGCCCAGCAGGCCGGCGAGGTCCACCGGCTCGGACGCGGCCAGCTGGCCCACCGTGGTGATCCCGCACGCCCGCAGCTTCTCCTCGGTCACCTTCCCGACGCCCCACAGCGCGCCGACCGGCAGCGGGTGCAGGAACGCCAGCTCCGCGTCGTGCGGCACGACGAGCAGGCCGTCCGGCTTCGCCACCCGGCTGGCGACCTTGGCGAGGAACTTCGTCCGCGCGACGCCGACGGTGATCGGCAGCCCGGCCCGCTCGGCGACCGCCTGCCGCAGCCGTTCGGCGACCGCGCTCGGCCGTCCGGCGATCTTGGCCAATCCGCCGACGTCGAGGAAGGCCTCGTCGATGGAGATGCCCTCCACCAGCGGGGTGGTGTCGCGGAAGACCTCGAACACCGCCTTGCTCGCGGCCGAGTAGGCCGACATCCGCGGCGGCACGACGACGGCGTGCGGGCACAGCCGCCGGGCCTGCGCGCCGCCCATCGCGGTGCGCACGCCGTAGGCCTTGGCCTCGTAACTCGCGGCCAGCACGACCCCGCCGCCGACGATGACCGGGCGGCCCTTCAGCCCCGGGTCGTCGCGCTGCTCGACCGACGCGTAGAAGGAGTCGAGGTCGGCGTGGAGGATGGGGCCCTCGGCGGTCATAGAACATATGTTCGCATACCCGCGCGCCGAAATCCGCTCGTCCGTCCGCCGTCACCGTCGCGCCGCTGGGCGAAACTGAGCGTTTTCCCGGTAGTCCCCGAGCGTGACCGCGCCCACACTCGAAGACATCGACTTACCGGAACTTGGGAGCGACATGACCGAGAAGTGCCGCTGCGGCGACCACCACGCGTGGGCCGGGCCGAACCCGCAGGACAGGCCGGCCGCCCCGCGCCAGCCGCTGCTGGCCACGACGCTGGCCCGCGAGGACCGGTTGGAGGACACCGGCGGGCTCGACCCGACCGACCGGGTCACCTGCCGGACGCACCGCCGCTGGCTGCACGAGTGCGTCTCGTCCCCGGTGCACGCCAACTCCGCGATCGGCTACCGCTGGTGCCGCCGGTGCGACCACCAGGCCCTGGTCGCGGTGGACGAGCTCACCGGCGAGGTCGCCATCCGCTGCGGGCTCTGCGGCCGCAGCCCGCGCAGCCGCGCGAACGACGAGCTGGTCGCACTGTGCCGCCGCAGCCTGGCCCTGTCCCGCGCGAGCCGGTTCCCGGAAAGCGCCGCCGCCTGAGCGGGTTCCGTTCCGAGGGACCCCGCTGGTCCGCGCGCCTGTGCTGCCGCGGGCGGCGGTCCGACCGGGCGCACTGCCATGATGCGAAGGTGCCCCGACCCGGAACCACCGCGCTGGTGATCCTGCTGCCCGCCGCCGAGCCCGTGCTCGCCGCGGCCCGGCGCACCGCCCCCGAGCTGGTCCGCCCCGGCCTGCCCGCGCACGTGACGGCGCTGTACCCGTTCCTCCCCGCGTCCGAGGTGACCGACGAGGTCCTCGACGCCGTGCGCGCGCTGGCCGCCGCCGCCGCGCCGGTCGGCGTCCCGCTCACCGAGCTGGTCACCGCGCCGGGTTTCTCGGCGATCCCCGTGCCCGCGCTGCAGGCGATCGCGGACGCGGTCTGCGCGCGCTGGCCGGACGTCCCGCCCTACGGCAGCCGGTTCGGCGCGACGCCCGACGCTCACCTGACCGTCGCGATGGGCGGGACCGACGCCGACCTCGAGCGGGTCGCGGCCGAGGTCCGGCCGCTGCTCCCGCTGACCGCCCGCGCGGAGGCCCTGCACTTGGTCGCCCTCGACGACGAGGGCTGGGAAACCCGGCTCACCGCGCCGTTCGGCGCGTGACTCACCCGGTGGTGCCGCTCCGGTAGGCCTGCGCGATCGCCCGCAGCCGCGCGACGTCCGCGGCGAACGGTTCCGCACCGGCGACCGGCGGTGCGTTCTCCCCCGGCTCGTCCGGCAGGTCGCGCACCAGCCGCGCGGCCGCCGGCGCCGCCAGCTCCGGCGTCACCCCGGCGAGGATCAGGCCGTCGTTGGTCTCGCTCATCGCCGTCAGCAGCCGTTCGCGGCGCGACGGGCCACCCGGATCGATGCGGACGATCTCCGGGAACCGGCGGGTGAGGTGCTCTCGCAGTGGTCGCAGCACACGCAGGGTCCGCGCGTCGCGGCGGCCGGCCGCCAGCCCCGGGATCGACGGGATCGTCAGCCCCAGCACGATCAGCAGCACCGACACGGCCGGGAAGCCGACGTCGAGCGCGCACGGCAGCGTCGAGAACGGCCCGGCGCACAACGCCTTGGCCGGGTGGTCGGCCTGCAGCGCCTTGATCGTCGCGACGACCTTCCCGCCGAGGTAGGCGACGGCGAACGCGGACGCCAGCAGCAGCAAGGCGAGCCCGGCGCGCAACGCGCCGCCGCTCGCCCGGATCGTCACCGCCGACACGATCCCGATGTCGAGCACCGCGAACCCGAGGTAGACGGTGTAGGCGAAGACGTAGACGACGAGCGTCGGGTGGGTCCGGTACAGCTCGTCGAACAACCCGAGGCCGCGTGGCAGGTCCGGCGTGCTGAAGAACATCACCACCAGCAGGGTCAACGCCGTGGCCAGTGCGACGAGCCGGGTGCGCCGGCCGCGGTCGCGGGTGCCGCTGATCTCCGCGACGGTCAGCCCGATCCCGTAGGCCGCGACCATGGTCGCGAGGTTCGAGAGCAGCCGCCCGAGGCTCGGGTACAGCTCGCTCTCCAGGACCTGCGCACGATTGGAGAGGAAGCAGAACGCCGCGCCGAGCGCGATGAGCGAAACGGCGAGCCCCGCACCGGCGCCGGTCCGTCGCGCCCGCACCGCGCGCCAGATCCCGACGGCCAGCGCGAAGAGCCCGACCCCGAGGAACAGAATGTCGATCACGGGACCGGACTATCCCAGCAGCGCCGCCAGCCGTCTCGCCTGGTCCGCCGCACGGCCGGACGCACCGGGCTGGACGGCGAGCGGTTCGCTCGTCGCCGCGCTCATCAGCAGCACGGCGATCAGTTCGGCCTCGTACTCGTCGCGGCCGCTCGTCACGCGCGTGAGCAGGTGCGACAGCGCCCGCGGCGCCAGATCGGGGGCGAGCTCGGCGGCCTCGGACTCCGACATCAGGCAGCTGCCGGTGTGCGCGCACAGCATGTGGGCGAGCTCGTGGGCGATGATGTGGTCCTGGTGCAGCGCCGACGTGTGCTCGGTGTAGGCGATCAGGTCGTACGCCGGGCGGGCCTGCCAGGCGCCGGACGGCTGGCCGGGCCGGTACTCGACCGGCACGAGGTCGATTTCGCGGCCGCGCCACGCCTCCAGGCCGTCGACCCAGCGGTTCATCGACCACGGCCGCGGCAGCGGGACGGCGGTGAGCACCGCCAGCACCCGGGCGCGGGCCCCGGCTCGCAGCTTCGTCAGGCCGTGCGCGTCGATGGGCCCTCCCCGCTGAGCGGGCGCCAACCGGGTGCACCGGGGCGCGATCACGGACGACGTCATCGTAGCCGACCGTTCACCGCACGCACGTCACTCAGGCTTCCGGCGCCGGCCCTCGCGGCGGCGGGTCTCGTCGTAGCTGCCGAGCTGGTCCATCAGGGCGGTCACGGTCTCGCGGTCGCGCGGCGAGAGCTGCATCGCCCGCTGCGCCATCTTCCGGGCCTCGCCGTCACGCCAGGCCACGACGTCCTCGACCTGCTTGTCGACCTCGCCGGCCACCTCGTCGTCGAAGAAGTACGTCACCGGCACGCCGAAGAACTGGGCCAGCGCCTGGATGTGGGACCGCTTGGGGTCCTTGCGCGCGCCGACGGCGAGCTGCTGCACATGGGTCGCCGACATCGTGACGCCGGTCTGCTCCGCGACGCCGTGCGCGATCTCCCGGTAGGAGTAGGGCTTGCGGTCCGGCGGGTGCACGGTCGCGATCAAGTGCGCCAGCCGTTCGGCGAAACTGCGCTCCTCGCTCACCGCACACCACCCTCAACCGTGAAACGTGACAACAGCCAGCCTAGCTGTCCCGAAAACTTGACACAGCATGTACCGGAAAGACTACGATACCGACGGTAGGTGTTTCGGAAACGGAACACCAGCCCGGGCCGGCTCGGCGGCCGCGAGGTGACTCACGTGGCCGCTGGGGGTGGCCACGCGCCGAACCCGCGGCCCCGCGCCGGCCCTCTTCCGTTCAGTGCGCGCCCGCCGGCTTCGTGAGGTCGTCGCTCAGCCGTGGCAGTTCGACGACTTCGCGGTCGAAGTCTGCGGCGGGGCGGAGCGCGACGATCAGGCCGCCCAGCGCGGGACGGCGGCACGATAGGGGTCACGGTGTCCGCCATGGCGGACCACGCAGTGTGGCGCGGCAAAGTGCCGCCGTCCCCACGGATCCGACGACAGTGGCCCCTCCCGGCGCGGGAGGGGCCACCACTGCCTGTCATCAGCTCCGGTAGACGCCGAACTCGTACACCGAATACCCGTACGCCGTCCCGCGCTGGGTGGCGTTCACCCGCACGTACCGGGCGGTGGCCGAGACCGCGAGGTCGTCGGCGCCGCCGTCCCCGGTCGTGGTGCCGTAGACCGAGCGCCAGTTCGCCCCGTCGTCGCTGACCTGGATCTCGTACGCCTTGCCGAACGCCGACTCCCAGACCAGCTGGACGTGGTTGAACGCCTGCCGGCTGCCCAGGTCGACCTGCAGCCACTGCGGGTCGGCCCACGCGCTCGCCCAGCGCGTCGCCTGGTTGCCGTCGGTCGCGGCCTGCGGCGGGTAGGGCGCGCCGGGGCCGTCGGCCTGGTAGGTCGACGCCGTGGTCGCCGCGCCGCGGGCCAGGTTGGTGCCCGGCACCGGCGGCGCGACCACGCGCAGCGAGCGCGTCTCGATGCCGACGTTGCCGTGCCCGTCGCGGGCGTAGAGGTAGATCTTCCAGACGCCCAGATCCTGCGGCGCGGTGACGGTGAACGTGCCGTTGCCGGTGAACTGCGCCGGGATCAGGCCGGCCGCGTTGTTGATGTACTTGCTGTTGTAGCCCATGGTGTAGGTGATCGGGTCACCGTCCGGATCGGACACGTTCGCCGTCACGGTGAAGGTGCCGCCGGCCGGGACGTCGGTGGTGCGGCTGAGGTTCATCGACGAGATCACCGGGGGCGTGTTGCCGCCGGTCTGTCCACTGTAGATCTTGCGGACGGCGTACCAGGACAGCCGCTTCTCTTTGCCCGTGGTGATGTTGAACCAGACGCCGCCGAAGTCGCCTTCGCTGCCGTAGTGGAACAACGTCGCGCCGAGCGCCACGCCCGGGTGGGCCAGCACGCAGTTCCAGGCGTTCGTGTAGCCGTCGCGCTTCTGCTGGTCGGTGGGCTCGGTCGGGACGCCGTTGACGTCGTTCGGGACCTCCCACTCGCCGGCCGGGCCGGTCTCGGTGATGATGTAGGGCTTCGTGTAACCGCCGTTGATCCAGTCCTGCTTGACCTGGCAGACCTGCGCGTAGGAGTTCACGGAGTACAGGTCGAGGTTCGGCGTGTAGGCCTTGTAGTACGGCCACGCGCCGGTCCAGGCGTCGGTCGAGGTGACCGGGTGGTTGGCGTCGATCGCGTGGATCGCCTGCGCGGCTTGGTCGACAAACCGGGCGTAGGCGATGCGGTTCTGCTCCAGCAGCGTGCCGGAGTAGCAGTTCTGCATGCCGAGGATCGACTCGTTCCCGACGTTCCACATGAGCACGCCGGCGTTGCCCTTGTAGGCGTTGACCCACTTCTGGATCTCGCCGAGCATCGTGTTCTTGTAGGTCGTGTCGGTGGTGTAGTCGACGCAGCCGCCGCTGCCCGGCCCGCCGCCGGGCTGCAGCCAGAAGCCGGCGACGACCTTGATCCCGTTGGCCGCGGCGGCGTCCAGCAGCGGCTGGCTGCTGCCGTCGGTGCCCCAGGTGCGGACGGTGTTGACGCCGATCCAGTGCAGCTCCGGCATCCGCGACGCGGCTTCGCTGACCGGCGGGCCCCAGGTGAGGCCCTTCACGGTCCACGACTGGCCGTCGACGCTCAGCTGCCAGTTGCCCTGGCTGCCGGTCACCTTGGTGACGCCGGGGCCGCCCGGTGTCGTCGTGCCCGGGGTGCCGCTGACCTGGAACTCCCAGAGCGAGTAGCCGTAGCCGCCGACCCGGTGGGTGCCGTAGAAGCGCACGTACCGGCCGTGGCCGCTGACGGCGAGGTTCTGCACGCCACCGGTCGCCGTCGTCGTGCTGTAGATCGAGGTCCACGACGACGCGTTGTCGGACACCTGGATCTCGTACGCCGTCGCGTAGGCGGATTCCCAGTTCAGGGTCACCTGGCTGATGTCGGCGGCGGTGCCGAGGTCGACCTGCAGCCACTGCGGGTCGCTCCAGGCGCTGGCCCAGCGGGTGCCCGCGTTGCCGTCGACCGCGGCGGACGCCGGCGTCGACGCGCCTTCGCTGCTGGAGGCGGTCACAGGTCTGCCTTGGGATAACAACGTCGCGGCGTGTGCCGGGGTCGGGCCGGCTAGCAGGCCCAATACCAGCAGGACCACGAGTGCCGGGACGGCACGAAGGGGCAACGGTCGGTCCACGATGACTCCCGCGCGAAAGGGGGACGGAGGTTGGAGAGCGCTCTCCGGCACGGCCGATCGTTCGTCACGGCGGCCCGCGTTGTCAAGCTTCCCGTCTGGAAACGGACAATGCCCGTCCGCGCCGGGATGCGGGTACTCCTTGACAGGGTGGCAGCACGGTGCGCATGCTCTTGGAGAGCGCTCTCCCATTCCTCAGGCACCCTCACCGTGGAGGACCCTTGGCATCGAAAGCCGCGCTCCTCGCCTGCACCGCCGCCACCGTGCTGGCAGGCGCCTTCCTGACCGCGGCGACGTCGTCGCCGGCCGGAGCCGACAACCTGGTGACGCACCACGAGTTCCAGGTCAACTGCTCCCCCAGCCACCACCAGCCGGACGACCCGATCGTTTTCCCCGGGCTGCCCGGCGCGTCGCACGACCACACGTTCATCGGCAACAAGACCACCAACGCGGCCACGACGACCCAGTCGCTGCAGGCCGCGGGCGTGGGCAACACGACCTGCCTGGCGCCCGACGACCTGTCGGCGTACTGGTTCCCGACGGTCTACAACGGCAACCAGGTGATCCTGCCGAACTTCGCGCAGGTCGTGTACTACAAGTCCGGCATCCTCGACTACACCAAGGTCGTGCCGTTCCCGCCCGGCCTGCGTTACGTCGCCGGGACGGTCACGGCGACGCAGGACCAGTTCCAGAACGCGCCCGGCGCGATCGAGGGCTGGGAGTGCGGGGACAGCTTCCACAACTGGGACATCCCGGTGCAGTGCACGCCGGGCAGCCAGCTGAACATCCGGTACCAGGCCCCGAGCTGCTGGGACGGCGTCCACCTGGACTCCGCCGATCACAAGAGCCACATGGCGTACCCGGACAAGACGACGCTGACGTGCCCGGCCGACCACCCGGTCGCGGTGCCGATGCTGGAGTTCAAGATCGCGTTCCCGGTCAGCGGTGACATGTCCGGCGTCCACCTGGCCAGCGGGCGCGGGTATTCGTGGCACTACGACTTCTTCAACGCGTGGGACCCGCCCACCCTCGCCGCACTGGTCACGCACTGCATCAACGGCGGGCTCCAGTGCGACCCGCGCGGGTTCGACCTCTACAAACCGGACCGCGGCACCGTCCTCGGTCCGAACTACCGGCTGCCCGGCCGGCCGTGAGGCGGCGGGCGCCGGTGGTCGCGGCGGTGGTGGTGGCGATGTCCATGGGCGGGTGTGCCACCACCGCCGTGCCGGCGGCCCCGGCGCCGCCGCCCGGCCCCGGGGCGGGTTCCGGCTCCGGGGCGTTCAACCCGACCGACATCGCGTGGTTGCAGCTGACCGTGCCGATGACGGAGAACGCCGTCACCGCGGCCCACCTGGCGGCGGACCACGCGGCGAGCACCGCCGTGCGGTCCGCCGCCTCGGCCCTCGAGCCGGCCCAGGACGGGTTCCTGACCCGCCTGCGGGCGGCTCGTGACCGGGCGGGGTTGCCGACCGGGAACGTCCACAGTGGACACCAGATGCCGGGGATGATCACCGAAGCCGACCTGGTCGGGCTCCGGACCAGCCACGGCGGCGACTTCGACCAGCGGCTCGTCGCGTTGCTGCGGGCGCACTCGAAGCAGATCGTGGTGCTGGCGAAGGGCGAACAGACCGCGGGCGCCGACCCGGCGACCCAGGCGCTGGCCCGGGACCTCGCCACCGCCGCGACGCGCGAAGCGGAGGTCCTGGACCGGACGAGCTGACCGGAGACCGCCGCCCGGCCCCACTGCCGGGCCCCGGCCGGCCACGGGAGCGGCTCGGCCGGGAGCGCGGACTCCGGTGCAGGTACTCGGCGACGAGTGACGGCAACCCGTCACTCGTCGCCGAGTTGCCGTCGCACCAAGGTCCCCACCGATCCGACCGCCCGACCCGCGTACCCGGAGGGTCGGCTCACGTACCCAGGGAGTCGGCTAGCGTGCCTGGAGGGTCGGCTCGCGTGTTTGGGGAGTCGACACGTGTGATTGGAAGGACGACACGGCAAGGCGAACTCGGGCAGCGTGTCGTCCGGCGGAGTTCGCGAGCCGACTGGCTGGGTACGTGGGCCGGCGGGTCAGGCGGAGTCTCGGACCACCAACTCCGGGTCGAAGATCACCGATTCTGCGCGCAGCGTGGGGTTCGCCATGCGGTCCAGGACCATCCGCGCCATCGCCGCGCCCATGGCCTCGACCGGCTGGCGGATCGTCGTGAGGCGGGGGCGGCAGCTCAGCGCCACGCGGCTGTCGTCGAAACCGATCACCGCGATGTCGTCCGGGACCCGCCGCCCGGCGTCGGAAAGCACCGACAAAGCTCCGTACGCCATCAGATCATTGGCGACGAACACGCCGTCCAGGTCCGGCTCGGCCGCCAGCAGCCGCTCCATCGCGAGCTCGCCGCCGTGCTGGGTGAAGTCGCCCTCGGCGACGGCCACGTACGCGTGGCCGTGGCGGGCCATCGCGTCGCGGAAGCCCGCCAGCCGGTCGTGGCCCGCCGGGGTGCCGCCCGGGCCGGCGATCGTCGCGACCCGCCGGCAGCCGCGGGCGACGAGCCGGTCCGCCGCGATCCGGGCGCCGTCCTGGTGGGCGACGTCGACGTAGCAGACCGGTGCCGGGCGGGCGGGCCGCGCGAACAGCGCCGTCGGGACGCCCGCCTCGGTCAGCATCAGCGGCAACGGGTCCCGGTCGGGGGCCAGCGAGATCAGCAGCACCCCGCTGACCTGCTCCTGCCGCAGCTTCGCCACGAGCGACGCGCGTTCGTCCTCGCTGTCGACGAGCATCAGCAGCGGGTGCCGGCCGTGCGGGCGCAGGTGCGCGACGACGCCCTCGACCACCCGGCCGAAGAACGGGTCGCCGAACACGCCGCCGGTGAACGCCTCGGCGTCGACGTGCCGCTCGGGTTCGGACACCACCAGCGCGATCCCGCCGGTGTGCCGCGTGACCAGCGACCGCGCGGCCCGGTTCGGCACGTAGCCGGTGTCGGCGATGGCGCGTTCGACGGTTTCGCGCAGCTTCGGGTCGACGTTGCGCACGCTGTTCACCACCCGCGACACCGTGGCGCGCGAGACGCCGGCGACCCGCGCGACGTCTTCGAGGGTCGGTGGCGCCGGAGGCGGATGCGTCGTCACCCGTTCTTTGTAGCACCTGTGAGAGCGCTCTCCCAGTCCTGGGCCGACAACACGATGACAAATGTCATGAGCGCCCGGTGCGGGACGGCACTGCCCGCCGGGAGCCCGCGCGACGAGCATTTCCGGGGCAAGCAACTCCGTTCCGCACTCCCCGGGGAGAACACCGTGACCGTCCAGACCACCGCGCCGGCCTTCCGCCGCGTGCTCGCCCTCATCGGCACCTACCTCGGCGTCAGCGTCCTGACGCTCGGCGCGATCGTCCTGCTCCGCGACCACCCCTCGATGGTGACCGACGCCGTCTGGGTGCGCGCCACGATCGTGGTCGCCAGCGCGCTCCTGACGCTCTCCTTCGCCCGCCGGGCGGCACGCGGGTCGAAGAAGGCGTTCCTGCGGCTGCGGATCGTCTCGGGCGTGATGCTGGTGGCGATCGCCGTCATCGTCGCGCTGCCGGGCGCGTTCCCGGTGTGGCTGCGGCTCGAGCAGGCGGTCTGCGGGCTGCTGCTGCTCGGCGTCACCGTGCTGGTGAACGGCCGCGAGCTGCGGTCGCGGTTCGCGGCCCGCTGAGGCCGGGCGCGGTAGCGTGCCGCTGATGAACGACTCGACGGCACCCGCCGACGCGCAGCGGTGGGTGCGCGGCTGGCGGCGGCTGGTCCTCGACGCGGGCCTGCTCGCCTTCCCGATCGTCACGGTGCCGGCGGTGCTGGAGCACTCGAGCGGCGCCGCCGCGGTGGCCGGCTGCGTGATCGTGGCCGCCTTCGCCGTCGCCTACGTCGTCGGCGCGGTCGCCGCCGCCCGCCGCACCTGGCGGCGGTACTGGGTGTCCCTCGGCGTCTGCACGGTGCTCTTCGCCGCGGCGCTCCCCTTCGCCCACGGGGAGGCCTTTTTCCTCGCCGCGGTCGTCGTTTCGCTGGTCGCGCCGCGCATCGGCCGCTACGCCCCGGCGCTGGGCGCCGTCGTCGCGCTGGCCGCCGTCCTGGTCCCGTTGGCCGTGCCGTCGTGGCGGGCCGAACCGGGCTGGCCGCAGGCGATCGCCCTGTTCTTCACCGTGCTCGTGGTCTACGCCTTCGCCGAAGCCATCCACGCCAACATCGCCCTCGTCGAGGCCCGCGCCGAGGTCGCGCGGCTGGCGTCGGAGGCCGAGCGCACCCGGATCGCCCGCGACCTGCACGACCTGCTCGGCCACTCGCTGACCGCGATCACCGTCAAGAGCACGCTGGCCCGGCGGCTGCTCGGCACCGAGACCGCGCGGGCCGGCGAGGAGATGGCGGCCGTCGAGACGCTCGCCCGCCAGGCGCTGACCGACGTCCGGGCCGCCGTCTCGGGCTACCGGGACGTCACCCTCGCCGGGGAGCTGGCTCGCGGTCGCGAGCTGCTGCGCGCGTGCGGGGTCACCGCCGACCTGCCCACCGCCGTCGACGTCGTCGGCCCGGACCACCAGGAGCTGTTCGGCTGGGTCGTGCGCGAAGGGCTCACCAACGTGGCCCGCCACGCCCGCGCGACCCGCTGCGCCGTCACGCTTTCCGCGTCGTCGGTCGAGGTGCTCGACGACGGCGTCGGCGGCGCGACCACCGAAGGCAGCGGGCTCGCGGGGCTGCGCGAACGGGTCGCCGACGCGGGCGGGCGCGTCGAAGCCGGGCCGGCGAGCCCGCGGGGCTGGCGGCTGGCCGTGTCCCTGACCCCGGTGGAGGTGCCGTGACCATCCGGCTGTTGCTGGCCGACGACCAGGAGATGGTCCGCCAGGCCCTCGGCACCCTCTTGGACCTGGAGGACGACTTCGCGGTCGTCGCGTCCGTCGGGCGGGGCGACGAGATCGTCGCGGCCGCGCGCGAACACCGGCCCGACGTCGCGCTGCTCGACATCGAGATGCCGGGCCTCGACGGGCTGGCCGCCGCGGCCGTGCTGGCCGCCCAGGTGCCGGACTGCCGCGTCGTCATGCTCACGACGTTCGGCCGCGCCGGCTACCTGCGCCGGGCGATGGAGGCCGGGGCGGTCGGGTTCGTCGTCAAGGACGCGCCGGCCGACGCCCTCGCCGACGCGATCCGCCGGGTCGTGAAGGGCGAGCGCGTGGTCGACCCGGCCCTCGCGGTCGCGACCCTGGCCGCGGGCGAATCCCCCCTGACCGCGCGCGAACGCGACGTCCTCATCACTGCGCGGACCGGCGCGACCGTCGCCGAGATCGCGTCCCGGCTCTACCTGTCCGAAGGCACCGTGCGGAACTACGTCTCCGCGGCGATCACCAAGACCGGCGGGCGCAACCGCGTCGACGCCGTCCGGATCGCCGACGACCGCGGCTGGCTCTGATTGGCCCGGTCCGCTGACGTGGAATTGGATCTTCTGCCGGGCCGGTCGCCGGGCTTAGCGTGCGGGGCGTGACCGAAGTGAAGACCGTCGACCTGTGGTTCGACCCCGTGTGCCCGTGGGCCTGGATCGGCTCGCGGTGGCTCCTCGAAGTGGAACAGGTGCGCGAGGTGCGGACGCGGTTCCACGTGTTCAGCCTGGCCGTGCACAACGAAGGCCGCGAAGTGGACGCCTGGTACCGGGAGTGGCTCGACGAGCGCTGGGGCCCGGCCCGCGTCGCGCTGGCCGCCGAGCGGGCGCACGGCAACGACGTCCTGCGCGGCTTCTACACCGCGTTCGGCACCCGCGTGCACCGTGACAAGGCGCCGGTCGACCGGGCCACGCTCGAAGCCGCCCTCGCCGAGGCGGGACTGCCCGCCGCTCTCGCGGACGCGGCCGGCAGCAAGGAGTTCGACGCGGATCTGCTGAAGAGCAACCGCGCGGCGCTCGACCCGATCGGCGAGGACCTCGGCGTCCCGGCCCTCCACCTGCCCGGAGACGACGGCGCGGTGAACGCGTTCTTCGGCCCGGTCGTCAGCCCGGTCCCCCGCGGCGAGGCGGCCGGACGGCTGTGGGACGGCGTCGTGCTCGTGACCGGCACGGCGGGCTTCTTCGAGCTGAAGCGCGGCCGCGGCCGGCCGGTCACGAGCTGAGCGTCAGGCGTTCTCGTCGAACGGGATGCCGCCCGGCTTGGCCTTGCCGAGATTGCCGTTGAACTGGTCGTCCTTGATGCCGAAGGTCGCGCTGCCGAAGTCGGCGGCGACGAGCTTGTCACGGAGCCCGGCCGGGTAGCCGTCCCAGCCGACCAGGGTCGGGTACTGCCAGACGCCCTTGTGGTTCTCCGGCGGGTCGTCGTTGCCGTTGGCCGAGCGGAAGCAGTGCGTCGAGCCGCCGTCCTTGTGGTAGACGACCTTCGCGTGCGTACCCTCGAACAGCAAACTCGCGCGGTCGTGCACCGCGAAACCGCCGTGCTGCGACGTCGCGACGTACTCGACCTGGTTGTCCTTGACCCACACGACGATGTGTTCCCAGTCGTTGCGGTGCCCGGCGCTGCCGGGGCCGAGCGAGGCCTGGTCCTTCTCGAAGTAGAGCGTGTACATCACCGCGCACCAGCCGTTGTTGCATTTCTGGCGCGAGTAGGAGTTGGTGTTGTCGAGGTCCCAGGAGTCGCGGCAGTGGCCGTTGGTGTCGCCGCCGAGGGACAGGCCGGGCGCGATGGTCCCGTCCGGCCCGATCGCCGGGGTCGGGTAACAGCCGTCCTTGTCGTAGTCGAAGGCCGGCTGGAACGTCTTCTCGAAGTCGCTCGCGCTGGCGGGCAGGGCGCCGGGCGGGTCGGCGAACGCCGTCGCCGGGAAGGCCACGGCGAGGCCCAGCGCGGCGGCGGCCACAGCGGCCAGGGTGCGGGATCGGTGCGCCATTACGTACTCCCTCGGTCGCGGTCGGCACTGTTCCGACGTCAGCGTCACCAGGTCACCCGGGGTCCGCAACGGTACTCGCGGGGAGTATGCCCGCCGAGGACCGTCGCAAGGGGACGAACGCGCACTCCTGCCCCGTCCACCGGCACGCCAGACCCACGGTCGTGAGTGGTAATGAGGGTTAGAACCCTCATTACCACTCACGACCCTCAGCCGAGCCGGGACTCTGCGGCGGCCCAGTCGGCTCGGCCGGAGGGTTCGTAGCGCTTCAGGGTCTGGGTTTCGCGGACCAGGGCGCGCATTGATGGCAGATCCGGGAGGTCCTCGCCCAGGGCTCGGGCCTGGACCAGGACGTTGCCCAGCGCGGCCGCTTCGACTGGGCCGGCCAGGACCGGGACGCCGCACGCGTCCGCCGTCAGCTGGCACAGGAGTTCGTTGCGGGCTCCCCCGCCGACGATGTGGACCACGTCGAACGAACGGCCGGAGATCGCGGCCGCCGCGCGGAGTGTGCGGCGGTGGGCCAGGGCCAGACTGTCCACAATGCACCGGACGACCTCAGCCGGCCGCGACGGCGGGCGCTGGCCGGTGGCGCGGCAGGCCGCCGCGATGCGAGCGGGCATGTCGCCCGGCGGCAGGAACGCGGGCGCGTCGATGTCCACGACCGCCGCCAGGGCCGGGGCCGACGCGGCCGCCGCCAGCAGGTCCGGGAGGTCCGTGCGGGACCACGTCCGCAGGGTCTCCGACAGAACCCACAGGCCCATCACGTTGCGCAGGAAGCGGATCGTGCCGTCGACACCACCTTCGTTGGTGAAGTTCGCGGCCAGCGCCGCGTCACCCAGCTCCGGTTCGGGCAGCTCCAGCCCGGCCAGCGACCAGGTGCCGCAGGAGATGTACGCAAAGCTGGTTCCGGGTGACGCCGGCACCGCGACCACCGCCGACGCCGTGTCGTGCGAGCCGACCGCGATCACCGGCACCCCGGACAGCTCCCGCGCCGGGCCCACCACCATGCCCGGGTCGCGCAGGGGTGGCAGCAGCCGCGGCGGGATGCCCACCCGCGCGGCCAGGTCGGCGGCCCAGGTCCGCGCGCGGACGTCGTAGAGCTGGGTGGTCGACGCGTTGGTGCGCTCCGCCCCGATCTCGCCGGTCAGCCAGTAGTTCAGCAGGTCCGGCACGAGCAGCATGGTGTGAGCCGCGGCCAGCCGGTCCTGCTCGGACACCAGCTGGTACAACGTGTTGAACGGCAGTTGCTGCAGCCCGGTGACGTCGTACAGCTCGCGGGCGGAGACCGACGCGGCCACCTTCTCGGGCACGCCGTCGGTACGGGAGTCGCGGTGGTGCACGGGGTTGCCGAGCAGCGCGCCGGAGGCGTCGAGCAGCCCGTAGTCGACGGCCCAGGAGTCGATGCCGATGCCGTCCACCGCGCCGGCGTCACGGATCCCGGCGAGCGTCTCCCGGTACAGGCCCAGGACGTCCCAGTAGAGCAACGGCCCCGCCTGGACGCCGCCGTTGGGGAACCGCCGGACCTCCTCCAGGCTGAGCCGGCCCGGTCCCGCGGTCCCGGCCATCACGCGCCCGCTGGACGCGCCGAGGTCGACGGCCGCGACCCGCGTCACGCCCGCACCACGGTCAGCTCCAGGCCGAGCAGGTCCGCCACCGCCGTCAGCTCGGCGACGCGGTGGCCGGTGCCCAAGGCCCAGTGGTGCGCGATGCCGCTGGCCGACCACGCGTCGGTCCACTCCCCCGGGTCGCACCCGAAGTCGACGCGGGACGTCGTGTTGCCGATCCGCAGCAGCGGCCCGGGCACGACCGTGCCTTCGGACGCGACGAGCGAGAACGTGCCGTCGAGCGCCTGCGCCAGCCCGCACAGCGTCACCGGCCCCTGCTTGACGTCGAACTCGACCGAGACGCCCCAGCCGCGCTTGCCGTGGTAGACGCCGAGGCCGCGCAGCAGCGGCTTGCGGGCGCTGATGCCGAGGTGCGCCGGGCCGTCGTGGCCCATCTCGACCACGTTGTCGTGGAAGTTCAGCGCCTGCAGCTCGGTGAACGAGCCGCCCGCGCCGAGCCGGTCCATCAGCAGCATGGCCAGCGACGTCCGCAGCTCGTACTCGCCGACGGCCGGGATGCCGCGGGCGGTGAGCAGCGACGCGCCGAGGATGAACCCGGCGCCGACACGCTCGTGGGTCTCGCCGTCGAGGCCGCGATGGTAGTACGCGAGGGAGTCGAGGGAGAAGTCCTCGACGAGCCGGTCGAGTGCCACCGAAACCCGGGCGCCCCAAGCGAAATCTTCGTCCACAACGGACTCGTCCACAGTGAACACGTCGCACGCCAGGGCGACGCGGTCGGCCGTCTCGCTTTCGGTCACCTTCTCGACGCGCACGCGCAGGTCGTCGATCTCCAGGATCTCGACGTGCCCGCCGAGCTGGCCGGACACCAGCGTCGGATCGGTCGAGACGTCCATCATGCCCGGGTAGAGGTGCCCGAGCAGGCCGTGGCGGCCGTTGCGGAACGCCGCGCGCACACCCGCCGCCTTGATCCAGCGCTCGATCCGCGTCCAGGCGCGCGCGTCCTCCAGGTACCCGGACACCGAACGGAACTCGACGCCGAGCCGGCGGAACGTGTTGGCCATCTCCGGCAGCGGGCAGGCGCCGCAGTAGGCCAGCCACGCGCCGGTGTCGAAGGACTCGTGGTCCATCGCCTCGGTGGGCTGCAGGTTCAGCAGCAGCACCGGCGCGCCGGACCGCTGGGCGACCGGCGCCAGCATGCTGGAGGTCAGGTACGTCGTGAGGAAGCCGATGATCAGGTCGCAGCCGGCGACCCGCAGCTTCTCCGCGGCGGCCGCGCCCTCCTGGGCGTCCGACACGAACCCGACGTCGACGACCTCGCAGTCCATTCCGGACAGTCGTTCGGCCACCCGCCGGGCGGACGCCTGCAGCTGCGGCAGCAGCTTCGGGAACTGCGGCCAGTACGCGCCGAGCCCGCCCGCGACGAGCCCGACGCGGGTCTTGCGCGGCGTGATGCGGTCGGGGGTCATCGCTCTCCTTCAGCCGGGATCAACGCAGGAACGCCGCGGCCACCCCGGCGTCCACCGGCACGTGCAGGCCGGTGGTGTGGGTCAGGTCGCCGCCGGTGAGGGCGAACACCGCGGCCGCGACGTGCTCGGGCAGCACTTCGCGCTTGAGGATGGTGCGCTGGGCGTAGAACTCGCCGAGCTTCGCCTCCTCGACGCCATACACGGCGGCGCGTTGCGCGCCCCAGCCGCCGGCGAAGATGCCGGAGCCTTGGACGACGCCGTCCGGGTTGACGCCGTTGACGCGGATGCCGTACGCGCCGAGCTCGGCGGCCAGGAGCCGGACCTGGTGGGCCTGGTCGGCCTTGGCCGCGCCGTAGGCGACGTTGTTGGGGCCCGCGAACACGGCGTTCTTGGACGAGATGTAGACGATGTCGCCGCCGCTGTCCTGGTCGATCATGGCCTTCGCCGCGGCGCGCGCGACGAGGAACGAGCCCTTGGCCATGACGTCGTGCTGCAGGTCCCAGTCGCGTTCGGTGGTCTCCAGCAGCGGCTTGGAGATGGACAGCCCGGCGTTGTTGACGACCAGGTCGATCCCACCGAAGGCCAGCACGGTCGCGTCGACCGCGGCCTGCACGGCCTCGGCGTCGGTGACGTCAGCGGTGACCGCGAGGCCGCCGATCTCCGAAGCCACCTCTTCGGCCGCCGAGGTGTTCAGGTCGGCGATCGTGACGCACGCGCCCTCGGCGGCGAGCCGCAGCGCGATGGCCTTGCCGATGCCCGAACCGGCGCCGGTCACCAGCGCGATCCGCCCGGCGAGGGGCTTGGCCTTCGGCATCCGCTGCAGCTTGGCCTCTTCGAGGGCCCAGTACTCGATGCGGAACTTCTCGCTCTCGGCGATCGGCGCGTACGTCGAGACGGACTCCGCGCCACGCATGACGTTGATCGCGTTGACGTAGAACTCCCCCGCCACCCGGGCGGTCTGCTTGTCCTTGCCGAAGGAGAACATCCCGACGCCGGGGACGAGCACGATCGCCGGGTCGGCGCCGCGCATCGCGGGCGAGTCCGGGGTCGCGTGCCGCTCGTAGTAGGCGCGGTATTCGTCGCGGTACTCGGCGTGCAGTTCCTTCAGCCGCGCGACGACGTCCTCCAGCGACGCGGTCGCCGGGAGATCCACCACCAGCGGCCGGACCTTGGTACGCAGGAAGTGGTCCGGGCAGGACGTCCCCAGCGCGGCCAGCGGCGCGAGCTTCTCGCGGGCCAGGAATTCGAGGACGGCGTCGCTGTCGGTGTAGTGCCCGACGACACGCTGGTCGGTCGACGCCAGCCCGCGGACCACCGGGGCCAACGCGGCCGCGCGCTGCCTACGTGACGCGTCAGGTAGGGCCTCGAAGCCCGGGACGACGGGGCCGAACGGCTCGGCGGAACCACGTGCGGCCAGGAACTCCTCGGCCGTGCGGATGATGTCCAGGGAGTTGCGCTCGCACTCCTCCGAGGTCGCGCCCCAGGCGGTGATGCCGTGGCCGCCGAGGATGACGCCGATGGCCTGCGGGTTGGCCGCCTTGACCGCGGCGATGTCCAGGCCGAGCTGGAAGCCCGGACGCCGCCAGTCGACCCACGCGACGCGGTCGCCGAAGCACTCCTTGGTGAGCGCGGCGCCGTCGGCCGCGGTGGCCAGCGCGATGCCGGAGTCCGGGTGCAGGTGGTCGACGTGCGGGGCCTCGACGAGCCCGTGCATCGCCGTGTCGATCGAGGGGGCCGCGCCGCCGCGGCCGTGCAGGCAGTAGTCGAACGCCGCGACCATCTCGTCTTCGCGCTCGACACCCGGGTAGACGTCGACCAGCGAACGCAGCCGGTCGAGCCGCAGCACGGCGAGCCCGGACTCCTTGAGCGTCCCGAGGTCGCCGCCGGAGCCCTTGACCCACAGCACCTCGGTCGGCGCGCCGGTGACCGGGTCGGTGAGGTCGCCCTTGGCGGAGGTGTTGCCGCCGGCGTAGTTGGTGTTCCGCGGGTCGGCGCCGAGCGCGTTGCTGCGCGCTACCAGGTCCTCCGGCACGGTCATGCTCATGCTCCCCATCCGGCCTGCGTGCCGCCGGCGCGCTCGGCCACGATCTTGTCCTGGTACCCGCTGCGGTGGTAGGCCGCGACCGGGTCGGGGTCGAGCCCGTCTTCTTCGCGGATTTCGGCCAGCAGCGGCCGGACGTCGGTGTTGTAGGCGTCCATCAGGACGGCGTTGGCTTCCAGGACGTTGCCGGCCTGCTGGGCGGCGCGCAGGTCGTCGCGGTCGACGAGCAGGGCCTTGGCCGTCGCCTCCTGGACGTTGAGCACCGAGCGGATGATCGCCGGGATCTTGGCCTCGATGTTGTGGCACTGGTCGAGCATGAACGCGATGCCGTAGGCCGGGTCGAGGGCGTCGCCGCGGACGATCTCGTACATGATCCGGAACAGCTGGAACGGGTCCGCCGCGCCGGCCATCAGGTCGTCGTCGGCGTAGAAGCGGGAGTTGAAGTCGAACGCGCCGAGCTTCCCGGCGCGCAGCAGGAACGCCACGATGAACTCGATGTTCGTGCCGGGCGCGTGGTGGCCGGTGTCGATGCAGACCGTGGCCTTCTCGCCCAGCTCCATGCAGTGCGCGTACGACGTGCCCCAGTCGGGGACGTCGGTGGCGTAGAAGGCGGGCTCGAACAGCTTGTACTCCAGCAGGATCCGCTGGTCGTCGCCGAGCCGGTCGTACGTCTCCTTCAGGGCCGCGGCGAGGCGGTCCTGGCGGTCGCGGATGTCGTCCTGGCCCGGGTAGTTGATGCCGTCGGAGAACCACAGCTTCAGGTCGCGGGAGCCCGTGGCGTCCATGATGGAGATCGCCTCGAGCAGGTGGTCGGTCGCCTTGCGGCGGATCCCGGCCTCGGGGTTGGTCACCGAGCCGAGCTTGTAGTCCTCGTCCTGGAAGACGTTGGTGTTGATGGCGCCGATCTCGACGCCGAGGTCGCGCGCGTACGCGGTGAGGGCGCCGTAGTCGTCGACGCGGTCCCACGGGATGTGCAGCGCCACGCTCGGCGCGATGCCGGTGAACCGGTGCACGGTCGCGGCGTCGGCGATCTTCTCTTCGGCCGTGCGCGGGACGCCGGGCTGCGGGAACACCTTGAAGCGGGTGCCCGAGTTGGCGTACGCCCACGACGGCGTCTCGATGCGCTGCGCCCGCAGGGCCTGTTTCACGGCCGTCATGTCGCGCAAGACGATCACTGTCCTTCCCGGACGGAGGGGGTTTCGAGGTGGAAGACCTCGCGCAGCAGCCGGAACCCCTCGTCGGGTGGGCCGCCGTCGAGGCCGGTGAAGAACTCCGCCATCGCCGCCTGCCAGCGGGTGTTGACCTCGGTGCGGGCCATCGCGGCCTGCGCGGCGGCGAGGTCGTCGGCTTCGACGTAGCCGATGAGCAGGCCGTCCTCGCGCAGGAAGAGCGAGTAGTTGCGCCAGCCCGTGTCGTGCAGGGCCTGGCGCATCTCCGGCCACACCGCGCGGTGCCGTTCGGCGTACTCGGCCGCGCGGTCCGGCTTCACCTGCAGGCAGAAGCAGTAACGGGGCATCTTCCGTAGTCCTTTGTGGACCCGCGGCCGGACCGGGGCGGCGATCCGGTCCGGCCGCGGGAGCTGATCAGAAGTTGAACTTGTCGATGTTGTTCGCGTCGAAGGTCGTCGGCGGGCCGAGGACGATCTCACCGCTCGCGCCGATGGTGTACTCACCGAGCTTGCCGGCCTTGAACTTCTCGCCTTCCTTGCCGCTGATCTGGCCCGAGGACAGCGCGACGCCGGCGTACGCGGCGAGGTAGCCGATGTCGGCCGGGTTCCACAGCGCGAACTGCTTCACGGTGCCGTCCTTGACGAACGCGCGCATCTGGTTCGGCGTGCCGAGCCCGGTCACCGCGACCTTGCCCTTGTAGCTCGACGAGCTGACGTAGCGCGCGGCGGCCGCGATGCCCACGGTGGTCGGCGAGACGATCACCTTGAGGTTCGGGAACGACTGCAGCAGGCCCTGGGCCTCCTGGAACGACTTCTGGTCGTCGTCGTTGCCGTAGGCGATCTTGTCCAGCTTCAGGCCCGCGTAGTCCGGCTTGGCGAGTTCCTTCTTGAGGACGTCGATCCAGGCGTTCTGGTTGGTGGCGTTCGGCGTCGCGGACAGGACCGCGATCTCGCCGGAGCCGCCGGAGAGGTCCTTGGCCTGCTTGGCCAGCGCCTCGCCGATGCCCTGGGTGGTGGCCTGGTTGATGAAGACGTCGCGGCAGTCCTTGGCGGCGTCGGAGTCGAAGGCGACGACCTTGATGCCGGCGGTGCGGGCTTGATTCAGCGACGGGCAGACCGCGTTCGGGTCGTTCGCGGCGATGCCGATCACGTTCTGCTGCTGCTGGATCAGCGTGTTGATGTAGCTGACCTGCGACGACGCGCTCGCGTCGTTCGGGCCGACCAGCTTGTACTCGCCCTTCAGCTCGTCGAGCGCGGTCTTGCCGCCGCTGACCTCGATGTCGCTGTAGGGGTTGTTGAGCTGCTTGGGGAGGAACGCCATCTTGACGCCCTCCTTGGCCGCGGCGTTCGGGTTCGCCGCCGCCGTGGACTGCTGGGCACCGGCATCGGTGCTGTCGTTCTTCGTCGTGCCGCTGCAGGCGGCCAGGACGAGCACCAGCCCGGCCGACACTGCGCCGGTGATGAACCGTCGGGACATCTTCGTCACCTTTCTGGGGATACCGCGCCGGTAGCTGTGGCCCGGTTCCGCCGCCGGAGCGCCGTTCGGGCCGAGGACACGATGTTGGGGAGCAGGACCGACACGATCAGGAGCACGCCGGTCACGATGTTGAGCGCCTCGTTCGAGACGTCCTGCAGGCGCAGGGCGTTCTGCAGGGAGGCCAGCAGCACCACGCCGGCGAGCACGCCGGGCAGGGTGCCCTTGCCGCCGAAGATGGACACGCCGCCCAGCAGGACCGCGGCCACGACGGCGAGTTCGAGGCCGAAGCCGTTGTCCGCGCGGGCGCTGGAGTAGCGCAGCGTCCACAGCACCCCGGCGACCCCGGCCACCGCGCCGCTCACGACGTAGAGCCAGAACTTCAGCCGTCCGGTGCGGATGCCGGCGAACCGCGCGGCCTGCTCACCGGCGCCGGCCGCGAAGACGCTGCGGCCGACCGGCGTCGCGTGCAGCACGAGGCCGAACAGCGCCGCCACCACGATCAGCGGGATCAGGACGTTCGGGATCGGGCCGTCGCCGATGGTCCCGGTGACCCAGCTCGTGTAGTCGCGCGGGAAGTCGGCCACGGCGCCGTCGCCGAGGACGACGAACGCCAGGCCGCGGTACAGCGCGAGCGTGCCGATCGTGACGGCGAGGGCGGGCAGTTTCAGGACGGTGACGAAGAAGCCGTTCACCGCGCCGAGGATCGCGCCGAGCACGATGCACAGCGGGATGATCATCTCGATCGAGAGGCCCGCGTCCCACAGCGAGCCCATCACCGCGGACGTCAGCCCGAGCGTGCTCGCCACCGAGAGGTCGATCTCGCCGGTGACGATGATGAACGTCATCGGCAGCGCGATCAGCGCGATCGGCAGCAGGTCGAGCAGCAGGAACGTGAAGTTGCGGCTGGTGCCGAAGTTCTCGACGGCGCCGGAGGCCACCAGCACCACGACGACCGTCACGAGCACGACCGCGGCGTCCCAGCTGAGCAGCCTGCCGAACCGGTTCCCGGTGTCAGACATGGGAATCCCTCTTCTTCAGTGCCTTGGCGACCCGGACGGCGACCAGCCGGTCGGCCCCGATCGCGAGCAGGATCAGCGCGCCGACGATCGCCTGCTGCCAGAACTGGTTGATGTCGAGCACGGCCAGGGCGCTGCCGATGACCGTGAGCAGCAGCGCGCCGAGGCCGGCGCCCCAGACCGAGCCGCTGCCGCCGAACACCGCGACCCCGCCGACGACGGCCGCGGCGACGACGTTCAGCTCGTAGCCGGTGCCGGCCGCCGCGTCGACGGTGCCGAACCGCGCGGCGAACAGCACCCCGGCCAGGCCGGCGAGCGCGCCGCTGACCAGGAACGCGGCGCTGGTGTTGCGGCCGACCTTGATGCCGGCCAGCTTCGCGGCCTGCGGGCTGGAGCCCATGGCGTAGAGCTCGCGGCCGGCGCGGTAGCTGCGCAGCACGATCCCGGCGAGCACCAGCACGACCACCGCGATCAGCACCAGCCACGGGATCCCGAGGATCGACGCCGTGCCGAAGTCCAGGAAGGACTGCGGCAGCTTGTCGGCGTTGATCTGCTGGCCGCCGGCCCAGAAGAAGCTGACCCCGCGGAAGGCGTAGAGCGTGCCGAGGGTGACGACCAGCGCCGGCACCTGGCCGAACCGGACGAGCACGCCGTTGAGCAGGCCGCAGACCGCGCCGACGACGATCCCGGCGAGCACCGCGACGAGCACCGGCAGGCCGGGGTTGTCGCGCATCAGCGAGCCGACGGCGAACGCCGACAGGCCGAGCACGGACCCGACCGACAGGTCGATGTTGCGGGTGATGATCACGACCGCCTGCCCGACGGCCAGCACCGCGAGGATCGCCGTGCCGAGCAGGATGTCGCGGATGCTCTGCCCGGACAGGAACCGGGAGTTCTGCGTCGCGGTGAACACGACCAGCACGATCAGGGCCAGCACGATCCCGGACTCGCGGGCCTTGAAGACGTTCGCGATCCACGACTGCCGGTCCCCGGTCACCGGTCCCCGGGGCGGTGCGGCCACCTTGGTCGCGTTCACGCGGCGGCCCCCTGTCCCATCGCGGCGAACATGACCGAGTCTTCGGTGGCCTCGGCGCGCGGGAGCTCGGCGACGATCCGCCCCTCCCGCATCACCAGCACGCGGTCGGCCATGCCCAGCACCTCCGGCAGTTCGGACGACACCATGACGACGGCGACGCCTTCGGCCGCGAGCGACGACATCAGCCGGTGCACCTCGGCCTTCGTGCCGACGTCGATGCCGCGGGTCGGTTCGTCCACGATCAGCACCTTCGGCGCCATCGCGAGCCACTTGGCCAGCACGACCTTCTGCTGGTTGCCGCCGGACAGCGTGCCGACGGGGTCGCCGAGGCGGCGGTACTTGGTGCGCAGCCGCTCGGTCCAGTGCCGCGCCTCCTGCCGTTCGGTCCCGCCGCCGAGGAACCCGAAGTTCGCGAGCGCGCCGGAGCGCGGCAGCGTCACGTTGCGCTCGATCGAGAGGTCCATGATCAGGCCCTGCTGCCGCCGGTCCTCGGGGACCAGCGCCATCCCGGCGTTCATCGCCGCGCGCGACGAGTGCGCCTTGAGCTTCTTCCCGTTGACGCGCACGGTTCCGGCGTCGCGTTCGTCCACCCCGAACACGGCCTGGACGACTTCGGAGCGACCCGACCCGACGAGCCCGGCGAACGCGACGATCTCCCCCGCGCGCACGGAGAAGGAGATGTCGCGGAAGACGCCTTCCCGGGCCAGGCCCTCGACTTCGAGGACCACGGCGCCGGGTTCGACGTCCTGCTTGGGGAACAGCGCGTCGAGGTCGCGCCCGACCATGCGCTTCACCATCTCGTCGACCGTGACGTCGGCGACGAGGTCGGTGGAGACGTGCTTGCCGTCGCGCATGATCGTGACGCGCTGGCAGAGCTCGGTGATCTCCTCGAAGCGGTGCGAGATGAACATGATCGCCGCGCCTTCCTCGCGCAGCGTCCGCGCGACCGTGAACAGCCGCTCGACCTCGACGCGGCTCAGCGCGGCGGTCGGCTCGTCCATGATCAGCACGCGGGCGTCCGCGCTGAGCGCCTTGGCGATCTCGACGATCTGCTGGTCGGCGATCGACAGCCCGCGGGCCGGGCGGGCCGGGTCGATCCGGACGCCGAGCCGCGTGAACAGCCGGTCGGCTTCGGCGCGGATCGCGGCCCGGTCGATGCGGCCGAGGCTTTTGCGCGGGTGGCGGCCCATGACGATGTTCTCCGCCACCGAAAGATCGGGGAACAGCGTGGGTTCCTGGTAGATCACCGCGATGCCGGCGGCCTTGGCGTCGGCCGGGGAACCGAACGTGACCGGTTCGCCGTCGAGCAGCAGCGTGCCGTCGTCGGGCTTGTGCACGCCGGCCAGCATCTTGACGATCGTCGACTTGCCGGCACCGTTCTCCCCGACCAGCGCGTGGGCCTCTCCGGCGTGCAGGGGGAACGAAACGCCGGCGACCGCCGCGACGGCGCCGAACGACTTGCTCACGCCGCGCACCTCCAGCAGAGGGGCTCGGCCCGGGTCCTGCCGCGTCATCGCGACCTCCGGTTCGAAGGGCTATTGAAAGGTTTCACAAACCTGGCGCGGTGACGCTACTATGCAGCCGAAGAACAAGTCAATGCATCCGCCGAACCGTGGCCAAACGTCGTCGGGACCACGCAGTTGGTGGCGATGTTACGTTTCAACGGTGCGTGCTCAGGAGGGGGTCAGATGACGGTCCAGGAGTCCGGCGCCGAGCCGAGAGCGGCGGGCATGAAGGACGTCGCCGCGGCCGCGGGCGTCTCCCTCGGCACGGTGTCCAACGTGCTGAACCGGCCCGACCGCGTCAGCCCCGCCACGCGCGCGAAGGTCGAGGCCGCGATGGCCGAACTCCGCTTCGTGCGCAACGAATCCGCGCGGCAGCTCCGGGCGGGCCGCAGCCGCGTGCTGGCCTACGTGATGCTCGACGGCAGCAACCCGTTCTTCACCGACGTCGCGGCCGGCATGGAAGACGCCGCCGACGAGAGCGACCTGTCCCTGTTCCTCTGCAACAGCGCCCACCAGCCGTCCCGGGAAGAGGCCTACCTCGGCCGCCTCGAACAGCAGCGCGTGCAAGGCATCCTCATCACGCCGGTCGACCCGGACGCGCCGCTGCTGCACGAGATCGCCCGCCGCGGCACGCCGGTGGTCGTCGTCGACCGCACCCCGGACGGCACCGCGCACTGCTCGGTCGCGGTCGACGACGTCTACGGCGGCGAGATCGCCGTCCGGCACCTGATCGAGCAGGGCCACGAGCGGATCGCGTTCATCGGCAATCACACGACGGTCGGCCAGGTGCGCGACCGGCGTCAGGGCGCGCTGCGCGCACTGGCCGCGGCCGGCCTGGCCCCGGACCGCCTGGTCGACCTCACGACGACGGCGCTGACGGTCGCCGACGGCCGCGGCGCCGGCGAGCGCCTGGCGGGCCTGCCGTCGGCGATCCGCCCGACCGCCGCGTTCTGCGCCAACGACCTGGTCGCCCTCGGCCTGCTGCAGACGTGCGCCACCCTGCGCATGCGCGTCCCGGAGGACCTGGCGATAGTGGGCTACGACGACATCGAGTTCGCCGCGGCGGCCGCGGTCCCGCTCACCTCGGTCCGCCAGCCCCGCCACCGCCTCGGCCGTACCGCGGCGGAGCTGCTACTGGCCGAAACCACCGAAACCGCCCACGAGCACCGGCAGGTCGTCTTCACCCCGGAACTGGTGGTGCGCACCTCGACCCTGCGCTGACCTGGCCCCCGTAATGGCGTGTTGATCAGGTGCGATGCCAGGGTGGGTCCGTTGGGGACACACTGGAGCCGACGAGCGCGGTGCTCGCCCGGGCACGGAGGTCGGCATGGCGGACGGACGGCGGCTCTCGCGGCGCGGGTTCCTCGCCGCGGGCGGGGCCGCGCTCGGGGCCGCCGTCGTGGGGACCACCGTTGCCGGGTCCGCGGGGATGGGGGAACCCGACCCCGATGCCGTGCGGCTGGGCGATTTCTGGCTGTTCGGGCGGTACGAGGACGGCTGCGCCGACGCCGACTTCGACGAAGAAGACCTTTCGCCTGTACAGCTCCCCCACTGCGTGACGCCGTTGTCGTGGACCGGCTGGGACCCGGCGTCGTGGCAGGACCGGTGGATCTACCGCAAGCACTTCACGGTGTCCCCGGCGATGGTCGCCGAACGCGTCCGGGCTCGCTTCGACGGCGTCATGACCAACGCGGCCGTCTACCTCAACGGCACGCTCGTCACCTCCCACAACGGCGGCTACCTGCCCTTCGAGGTGGAGCTTCCGCAGGTCACGGCGGGCGACAACATCCTCGCCGTGGTGGTCGACGGGCGGTGGCAGCTCGACGTCCCGCCCAACCTGCCGCGGATGGCCGGCCCGTCGGTGATCGACTTCTACCAGCCGGCCGGGATCTACCGCCCGGCCACGATCGGCACGGTGCCGCGCACCCGCCTCACCGACGTCTTCGCCTGCCCCACTGACGTCCTCACCCCGGCCCGGTCGCTGCGTCTGACCTGCGAACTGGACACGACGGCCGTGATCGCCGAACCGCTGCAGCTCACGGCGTCGGTGAGCCAGGCCGGGCGCGAGCTGGCCCAGGCCGCCACGACCGTCGGGCCGATGCCGGTCGGCACGAAGACCGTCACGTTCGAGGTGAGCGGGCTCGGCGCGGTCCGGCTGTGGGACGTCGAAGACCCCGCGCTGTGCGACGTCACGGTGAGCGTGCGTTCCGGACCGCGGCGGCTCGACCAGCGCGTGGTGCGCGTCGGGTTCCGCGAAGCCAAGTTCACCCCGGACGGCTTCTTCCTCAACGGCAGCCGGCTCAAGCTGTTCGGCCTCAACCGCCACCAGTGGTACCCGTTCGCCGGCGGCGCGATGCCCGACCGCGTCCAGCGGCGCGACGCCGAGATCCTGCGCCGCGAGCTGAACTGCACGATGGTCCGCTGCTCGCACTACCCGCAGTCGAGCGCGTTCCTCGACGCCTGCGACGAGCTGGGCCTGCTGGTGTGGGAGGAGATCCCGGGCTGGGGCCGGGTCGGCGACGCCGCCTGGCAGCAGCAGAACCTGCGTGACGTCTCCGCGATGGTGATCCGGGACCGCAACCACCCGAGCGTCGTCGTCTGGGGCACCCGCGTCAACGAGGCCGCCGGGACGACCGAGATGTACCTGAAGACCGGCAAGCTGGCGAAGCAGCTGGACCCGTCGCGCCCGACCAGCGGCGCGCTGGCCAGCACCACCGGCGCGCGGCTGGCGCTGCCGCCGGGCACCGACGAGCAGGTCCTCGCCTACAACGACTACACCGCGCACCGCGGCGCGCCGTTCCAGCTCAAGGCGCCGCGCCCCGGGGTGCCGTACCTGGTGACGGAGTCGATCGGCACGCTCGCCGGCGTCCGCGCGTACCGCCGGACCGACCCGAACGCGACCCAGCAGCTGCAGGCCGAGCTGCACGCGAAGGCCCACGACCTGGCCGCGGCGGACGACCACTACAGCGGGCTGCTCGCCTGGTGCGCGTTCGACTACCCGTCGGGCTGGCAGCGCTCGCTGGGCGGCTCGAAGTTCGCCGGCGTGTCCGACATCTTCCGGATCCCGAAGCCGGCCGCGGCGTTCTACGCCTCGCAGGGCGACCCGCGGGTGCGCGCGGTCGTCGAGGCCGGGTTCGCGTGGGACGACGGGGTGCCGCTGCCGGGCCCGGGCGCGACGATCTGGTCGAACTGCGACCGCCTGGAGCTGTTCCTCGGCGGCCGGCACGCGGGCCCGGCCCGCAGCCGCCGCGCGGACTTCCCGCACCTGGCGCACCCGCCGTTCGCGGTGGACTTCCCGCTGACCCGGGCCGAGCTGCGGATCGACGGCTACCTGGGTGACCGCCTGGTCGTGACCCGGCGCTACAGCGGCGACCGGAGCCGGGACGCGCTGAGCTGCGTCCCGGACGACACGGACCTGCGGGCCGACGGCGCCGACGCGACCCGCGTCGTCGTGGCGGTGACGGACCGCTACGGCACCCTGCGCGCGTCGGCGGGCGGCAAGGTGACGCTGGCGCTGACGGGCCCGGCCGAGCTGGTCGGCGACACCACGCTGGACCTCGCCGCGACCGGCGGCGCGGCGGCGGTGTGGCTGCGCCCGTTCGCGGGACCGGCGGGAACGCTCACGCTGACGGCCCGCCACGACACGCTGGGCACCACGACGGCCACGGTGACGACCCGCGCCCCGGGCGCGCCCCCCACCACCGCCACCCGCCCATGACGGCCCGCGGGTCAGGCCTCGCCGGTGAGCACGGCGGCGAGGACGGCGACCTGGCTGAGGGGCAACGTCGTGCTGGCCGTCAGCAGCGTCAGGGGGCCGCCCGCCGCGAGGTCCACCAGCCTCGCCAAGGCCGCCAGCCGGTCCGGCTCGCGCAGTTCCGCGCGGTAGCGCTGCGCGAACTCGGGGAAGCGGGCCGGGTCGTGGCCGTACCAGGTGCGCAGCTCGTCCGAGGGCGCCAGCTGGCGGTACCAGCCGTCCAGCTCGACCGCCCGGGACGCGCCGCGCGGCCAAAGCCGTTCCACGAGCACACGGGTACCGTCGGCGGGCCCGGCCGGGTCGGTCAGGCGCGCCACGCGGACCGGCGTGGGGTGCATGCGCGCATTCTGCGTCGCGCCCGCCCGCTCCGCCACTCCGGACGCCACCACCCGAGACCTGGGACAACGCCGTGCGCAACCGCGTGACGCCGACCGGCGGGATCGTCGACGTCCCCCTGCGCGGCGCGTGGACCGGCAATCGCGGAGTGCTGCACGAGGGTCACGACATCGTCCGCTTCCACGCCGGTGACCTGTGGATCACCTGCGTGCTCGAGTTCCGCGGTCGCTGGCGCGAGCAGTGGCTGCCGGGCCGCTACACGCACCTGTACTTCCACGACGAGGCCGTCTCGTTCGCCGCCGGGCACCGGCCGTGCGGCGAGTGCCGCCGCGCCGGCTACACCGCCTACCGCGATGCCTGGGGCGGCGAGCCGTCCGCGACGGCGATGAACCGGCAGCTGCACCGCGAACGCCTCCACCGCGGCACCCACCGCCGCCGCCTCCACGAGCTGCCATGGACCGGCCTCCCGGACGGCGTCTTCGTCCGCCGTGGCGACGACCCGGAACTCGTCCTCGGCGATCACCTCACGGAGTGGACGGCCACGGGGTACGGCACCCGGCGGCCGCGTCCCACCACCGGGACCGTCCCCGTGCTCACTCCCCCGGCGACGATCGCCGTGCTGCGTGCCGGTTACCCCGTGCAGATCGACGACACCGCGCGCTGAACCGAGGCTTGCGGGCCGGACCGTCCCGACCGAGACTGCCGGGATGGATCAGGTCACCGCCGCCCTCGTCGACCGCGCCCGGCAGCACGCGCTGGGCGATCTCCTCCGCCGCACCGCGCTGCGGCTGCCGGACAAGCTCGCCGTCGTCTCCGGGGACACCCGGCACACCTTCGCCGAGTTCGAAGCCGCCGCCAACCGCTGCGCCCACGCCCTCGCCGCGCGCGGCCTCCGCAAGGGCGACCGGCTCGCGCTGCTGAGCCACAACTGCTGGCAGTACGGCGTGCTGGCCTTCGCCACCGCGAAACTCGGCGTGCTCCTGGTCCCGGTCAACTTCATGCTCGGCGCCGACGAGGTCGCCTACATCCTCCGCCACGCCGAAGCCGCCGCCTTCGTCACCGAGGACGCCCTCGAAGCGACCGCCGCCGAGGCCCTCGAACTGTCGGGACTGGACGGCGTCGTCCGCGGCCGCATCGGCCCCGGCGGCAGCTGGGAGGACATCGGCACCTGGCTGTCCGAAGGAGACGATCACGCCCCGGACGTCTTCGTCGCCGACGACGACCCGCTGCGGCTGATGTACACCTCCGGCACCGAGTCGCGGCCGAAGGGCGTGCTGTTGTCGAGCCGGTCCCTGATCGCGCAGTACGTCTCGTGCGTGATCGACGGCGGGATGAGCGCCGACGACGTCGAGGTGCACTCGCTCCCGCTCTACCACTGCGCGCAGCTGGACTGCTTCTTCTCCGTCGACGTCTACCTCGGCGCCACGAGCGTCATCCTGCCCGGCCCGGACCCCGCGGCGCTGCTCGCGGCCGTCGAACGGGAGCGGGCGACGAAGCTGTTCGCCCCGCCGACCGTGTGGATCTCCTTGCTGCGTCACGAAAACTTCGACCGCACCGACCTGTCGAGCCTGCGAAAAGGGTACTACGGCGCGTCGGCGATGCCGGTCGAGGTCCTGCGCGAGCTGCAACGACGGCTGCCGGACGTCGCGTTCTGGAACTTCTACGGCCAGACGGAAATGGCGCCGCTGGCCACGATCCTGCGCCCGGACGAGCAGCTCCCCCACGCCGGCTCGGCCGGGCGGGCGTCGCTCAACGTCGAGACGCGCATCGTCGACGACGAGGACGTCCCGGTGGCGCCGGGCGTCGTCGGCGAGATCGTGCACCGCAGCCCGCACGCCACCCTCGGCTACTACCGGGACGAGGAGAAGACGGCGGAGGCGTTCCGCGCGGGCTGGTTCCACTCCGGCGACCTGGGCGTCGTCGACGAGGACGGCTACCTGTCCGTCGTGGACCGCAAGAAGGACATGATCAAGACCGGCGGCGAGAACGTCGCGAGCCGCGAGGTCGAAGAAGCCCTGTACCTGCTGGACGGCGTCGCCGAGGTCGCGGTGTTCGGGATCGGCCATCCACACTGGATCGAAGCCGTCACCGCGGTGGTGGTGCCACGCGAAAACGTCGAACTGACGGCGGCGCAGGTGATCGACCACGCCCGCACGCGGCTGGCCGGTTACAAATGTCCCAAGTACGTCGTGTTCGCGGACCGGCTTCCCAAGAACCCCAGCGGAAAGATCGTGAAGCGCGAACTGCGGGAGCGACACGCCGGACTGGCCAAGCAGGACTGAACGACCGAATTCCTCTTGAGTGGCAAGGAAAGCCACGGTTAACGCTGTACAAGAACGCGTCGGCGCCCGGGAACACCAGCCCGACCGTCCACCAGGGCCGACCGGCCCGGGACCGGGATGTCCAAAAGCCGTGGCGCGGCCCGTCCGTCGGGTCTAGTAATGAGGCCGTCGTCGTTTCCGGCGGCGGAACCCGAGAGGAAGAGGTACAGATCGTGTCCGTTTTCATCGCCGTCCTGCTCGCGCTGGGCGCCGGGCTGCTCGTCGGCGGCCGGGTCCACCACGCCAGGGAGGCCCGCTCCAACTACTCCGCCTACCGCGCCCGGACGGCCAAGGGCTTCGGGGAGATGATCCGCAGCGTCGTCGCCGCCGGCATCGCGGTGATCGGCGCCGTCGCGCTGCTCGTCATCCTGCTCAACGTGCTCCAGCAGGCGTAACCGCACGAACCCGACTCATGGCGGGTTGTTGCCACCGGACCCGCAGAGGACGCTTTCCAAGGCTCCGAGGTGCGGGGCCGCGAAAGGACGACCTCATGAGATCGAGGGTGCTTTCCGCTGCGCTCGGTGTGGCCGCAGGCCTGCTGGGCACAGTCGCCGTCGCCGCGCCGGCGCAAGCCGCCGCCGCGGTCTGCGGCGACCAGCTCGTCGGCAACGGCGGGTTCGAGAGCGGCACCACGCCGTGGACCCAGACCAGTGGTGTCATCTCCGCGGCGACCACCGCGGAACCGGCCCACGGCGGGACGATGGACGCCTGGCTGGACGGCTACGGCACCACCCACACCGACACCCTGTCCCAGGCCCTGACGCTCCCGGCCGGCTGCGCGACGGCCAGCCTGACCTGGTGGTCGCACGTCGACACCAAGGAGACGTCGACGACCACCGCCTACGACAAGCTCGTGGTGCAGGCCGGGACCGACACCCTCGCGAGCTACTCGAACCTCGACAAGAACACCGGCTACGTCCAGCGCACCGTGGACGTCTCGCGCTACCTCGGGCAGACCGTGACGCTGAAGGTCACCGGCACCGAGGACTCGAGCCTGGCCACCAACTTCCTCCTCGACGACTTCGCCCTGACCACGACCGGCACGTCGAACCCGCAGTCCCCGGTCGTCACCTCGCCCGGCAGCCAGACCACCGCCGCCGGCCAGGCGGTGTCGCTGCAGGTCCAGGCCACCGACCCGCAGAACGACGCGCTGACCTGGACCGCGACCGGCCTGCCCGCCGGGCTGGCCATCGGCGCGAGCACCGGGAAGATCACCGGCACGCCGACCGCCGCCGGCACGTCGTCGGTCACCGTCACGGCCAAGGACCCGGGCGGCAACAGCGGCAGCGCCACGTTCTCGTGGACGATCGGCTCGGCCCCCGCCGACTCGACGCGCACGCCGATCAACCCGGCCTACACCGTGAACCTGACGTCGAACACCGCCGGCGACACCTGGAACGGGCACCAGTCCGTCAGCTTCACCAACGGCTCGCCGACCGCGCTGCCCGAGGTCTACCTGCGGCTCTGGGACAACTACCACGGCACCTGCCCGACGACGCCGATCACGGTCACGAACGTCACCGGCGGCACGGCGTCGGCGCTCAGCGTGAACTGCACCGCGCTGAAGATCACGCTGCCCTCGCCGCTGGCCCAGGGCCAGTCGGCGTCGATCGGCTTCGACCTGAAGATCGTCGTGCCCAGCGGTGCCGACCGGTTCGGCCACGACGGCGCGTTCAACATGATCGGCAACGCCCTGCCGATCCTGGCGGTCCGCGACGGCGCGGGCTGGCACCTCGACCCGTACACCAACAACGGCGAGGCGTTCTACAGCCTGATCAGCGACTTCGACGTCACCCTCGTGCACCCGACGTCGGTGCTCACGCCGGCCACCGGCACGTCGACCGAGACGACCAGCGGCAGCACGACGACCACCCACGCCGTCGCGAACAAGGTGCGTGACTTCGCCTGGGGCGCCGGGCCGTTCGCGAAGATCAGCACGACGTCCGGCAAGGGCGTGCGGGTCAACGTCTACTCGGTCAGCGGGATCTCCACGAGCAGCGCGAACCAGATGCTGAGCCTGGCCGCCGACTCCATCGACGTCCACTCGGGCCGCTTCGGCGACTACCCGTACGGCGAGGTGGACGTGGTGCTGGACAACAACTTCTGGTTCGGCGGCATGGAGTACCCGGGCTTCGTGATGGACCTCGTGTCGACCACGGCGCTCCCGCACGAGCTGGCCCACCAGTGGTTCTACGGGATCGTCGGCGACGACGAGTACAACTCGCCGTGGCTCGACGAGAGCTTCACCGACTACGCCACCGACCTCTACCGCGGCATCACCGGCAGCGGCTGCGGCATCACGTGGCAGTCGAGCGCGGAGAAGCTGACCAACTCGATGGCGTACTGGGACGCGCATTCGTCGCGGTACTCCACCGTGGTCTACAACTACGGCAAGTGCACCCTGCACGACCTGCGGCGGCTCATCGGCGACACGCCGATGGCGAACCTGCTGAAGTCGTACGCGCAGTCGCACTGGTACGGGGTGTCGACGACGGCCGAGTTCAAGGCCGCGGCGCAGGCGGCGGCCGGGTCGACCGACCTGACGTCGTTCTGGGCGTCGCATCGGGTGGAAGGCTAAATCGGTTGGTTCCCCGCCCGTGCGTCCGGCACGCTGGGCGCATGGGCGGGGACCGGCTTTTCTGTGACGTCGCGCTGGCGGCGCGGATCGAACGCGCCGAGGCGCGGCTGATCGAGGCGTGCAACGAGGCCGGACGCGCACGGCGCGGCGCCGGGTTCGCGCGCCCACTGGCCGGCGGGGTCGCGAGCCTCGCCGAAGCGGACTCGCCGTTCACCAAGATCGCCGCACTCGGTTTCGACGGCCTGCCTGACACCGCCGAGCTGGCCGAGGTCGAGCAGGCCTTCGCGGAGCTGGGCGCGCCGGTCCAGGTCGAGCTGTGCCAGCTGGCCGATTCCGCGGTCGGCGTGTTCCTCACCGAGCGCGGCTACCGGCTGGAGTCGTTCGAGAACGTCCTCGGGCGGCGGCTCGGCGACACGGACGTCCCCGAGGACGTCCGGCTGTGCCGCGACGACGAGCTGGAGCGGTGGCTGGCCGTGGTCGCCGAGGCCAGCGCCGTCGCCGACACCGAGGGGCTGCCCTCGCACGAGGACTTCCCGCGGGAGGCGCTGGTCCGCGCGTTGCGGGACATGGCCGGGGTCCGGCGGTACGTCGCGGTGCGCGACGGCGAGTTCGCGGGCGGCGCCAGTTTCCGCGTCACGGACGGGATCGCGCAGTTCACCGGCGCGGCCACGCTGCCCGCGCACCGCCGGCGTGGCGTCCAGACGGCGTTGCTGCGGGCCCGGCTCGCCGCGGCCACCGAAGCCGGGTGCGACGTCGCCGTCGTCACCACGCAGCCGGGGTCGAAGTCGCACCAGAACGCGCAGCGGCAGGGATTCGACCTGCTCTACACCCGGGCGATCCTGGTGAAGGGCACCTCGGCGACCAGCTCTTCGGGCGCCGACAGCCGCCAGGCCTCGTAGATCAGCTCGGCCAGCTCGTCGGCCTCGATGCCGTCCAGGTGGACGACGACCCAGCCGAAGCCGCCCATGGTGAACTGGACCTCGAAGACGTCCGGGCGCTCGGCGACGAGGGCCAGCTGCTCGGAGATCGTCTGCTTGAGGCCGACGGTCCGCGTCCGCGGCCAGTAGTACCCGAACCGCTTCCCGCGCACGCTGAACGACGAGTAGTCGCGCGCCTCGGAGCGTTCCACGTCCGCCAGCGCGCCGAGCACCCGTTCGAAGTCCTGCACCGGCCCACCGTAGCGCGCCGGTACCGTGCGGGTCATGAGCGACCTGACCGAGGCCGTACTCGACGACGGCCGCGCCGTCGTGGTCAAACGCGGCGCCGGGCCGCGCGCGACGGCGGCCGAGGTGGCGGGCCTGCGCTGGCTGGCCGCGGCGGGCGCGGTCCCGGTGCCGGAAGTGCACAGCCACGACGACGACCAGCTCGTCATCGACCGCGTCCCCGCCGGACGTCCGGACGCGGGAGCCGCCGAGCGGTTCGGCCGCGGGCTGGCCCGCCTGCACGCGGCCGGCGCGCCCGCGTTCGGCGCCGCTCCCCCGGGTGGGCCGGCCGACGCCTGGATCGGCCTGGCACCGATGGCGAACGTCCCGGGTGAGGACTGGCCGTCGTGGTACGCGGCGCACCGCGTCCTGCCCTACGTCCGGCAGGCCGTCGACGCCGGACTGCTCGAAGCCGCGCCTTTCGAGCGCGCGTGCGCCCGGTTCGCCGCGCCCGACGAGCCACCGGCGCGGCTGCACGGTGACCTGTGGAACGGCAACGTCCTGTGGGACGGCCGCGACGCGTGGCTGATCGACCCGGCGGCGCACGGCGGCCACCGCGAGACGGACCTGGCGATGCTGCACCTGTTCGGCTGCCCGCACCTGGACCGGATCGTCGCCGCGTACGACGAGACCGCACCGCTGGCCGAAGGCCTGCGCGATCGGATCGGCATGCACCAGCTGTTCCCGCTGCTGGTGCACACCGTCCTGTTCGGACAGTCCTACGCCGCGCAGGCCCTCGCCGCGGCCCGGTCACTCGGTTAACACTTGGCGAGCATGGTCTCCAGGGCGGTCTTCTCCGGCACGGTGATCGTGAGGCCGTAGTTGCGCTTCACGACGATCCAGTCGGTGGCGTAGGTGCACCAGTACGACACGAGCGGCGGCTTCCAGGCGTCCGGCGCCTTGTCGCTCTTCTGCTCGTTGAGGTTGTCGGTCACCGCGTGCAGCTGCGGCCGGACCAGGTCGTTCGCGAACTGCTCGCGGCGTTCCTTCGTCCACTTCTTGGCGCCGCTGATCCAGGCCTGCCCGAGCGGCACCATGTGGTCGATGTCCACATCGGACGCCTTCGTCCAGGTCTGGCCGTCGTAGGCGCTGACCCAGGTGCCGGACTTCGCGGCGCACTGGGCGTCCACCGACACGTTCTTGCCGTCCCGCTTGAGGACCTGTTCGCGGGTGTCGCAGGCGCCGTCGACCTTGTCCCAGTGCGGGAACTCGTCGCGGGAGTAGCCGTCCATGGTGCCGCGGACGGCGACCTGCAGCGCGTTCAGCTCGGTGCGGGCCTCGGCGGGCGCGACCGGCGCCGCGGCGGCCGTCCCGCCGGGTTGGCTGCCCTGGCCCCCGGCGGCCAGGTCTTCCGGCTTGCACCCGGTCAGCGCGCTGCCCGCCACGGCGGCCAGCAGGACCAAGGAGAGCGCTTTGGTGCGCGACATCGTGAGCCCCTTTCACGTCTACCGGGTGATGCCCAGGAGACGCGCCGGGGAAACGGTGCAATCGGCCTAGTTGGCGCGAACCGAGCGCGTCAGCCGCCGTGGAAGACCTGCGCGACGAACACCGCGGCGACGAGACCGATCGTCACGAGCAGGCTCAGCACCACGACGAGCCCCCACGGCACCTGCCGGATCGGCCGCTGCCGGGGGAACACGGCGGAGACCGGGCCTCGCGGCCGGAGCGGCGCGGGCTCTTCGACCTCGGGCTCGGGCGGCACCACCACCTCGGCGGCCACCTCCCGCAGCTCCGGGACCGGCTGCAGGACCCGGGCCGCGGTGGGCAGCCGCAGCGGGAACCGTTCGGCCAGCAGCGCGGCCCGCGGCGGCGCGAGGTGGGCGAGGGACAGGGCGTAGCAGGCTTCGAGCACGTCGTCGGCAGTCCAGACGGTCCGCCACCGGTTGTGCTGCGCGATGATCCGCCGCAGCCCGCGCGGATCGGCGAGCACGGTGGCGACGCCCGCTTCGGGTTCGTGCATCGGCAGCAACGGCCACGCGTGCCGGATGCCCGGGAGGCCCGCCGGTGGTGGCGGGGCGGGCAGCGTCCGCTCACCGGGGAACGTGCCATGGCCGGGTGCCACCAGCTCGGGCCGCCGCGGTTCGACGTCGGCGGCGGCTTCGGTTGCGGCCCAGGGGGAATCCAGCTGCCGCGCCGGCGGCACCACCACGACGAGCCCGGTCACGTACTCGCCCCCGCCGAGCGCGCCCAGCGCACCTTTCACGGCCGCGACCGCCACGCCCACCTGCGGTCCCGGCTCGGCGCCCGTCACCAGGCCCGGCTCGTGCGCCGCGAGCACGACCACGCCGCTGCGCGTGAACACCAGCGCGTCGATGAACCGGGGTCCGGCGCGGCTCGGCACGCTGATCCCCGCCAACGCCAGGCCCCGCAGCTGGTCCGGGCCCCAGGACCGCAGCAACCCCACGAGATGCTCCGCGGCGACGGGCAGGCCCTGGTCGCCGGTGCGCTGCTGCGCGACGAGCACGCCGGTCACACCTCCATGACGAGAACGGCGAACGGTCCCTCGACGGTAGGAGGCGGACCGCTTTCCTCCCAGGCGCCGAACGAGTGGTCGATTGCGACGAACCGGGCACCGTCCGTAGCGGGGCATGCTGGACGGACACCCCGAAGCCGACCAGGGAGATCGCCGATGGGTTCACCGCCACCCGCCTACCGGGCCACCGCCGGCGGCGCGCTCGACGTCGACCGGCCCTTCTACCAGCGGCTCGCCGGCGAAACCGGGCGCGAGCTGGTCGCCGGCCTCGAGGTCCCGATCCGCTCGGGACGCGCGTGGCGGGTGCCGCGCGGGCACCTGTGCCGGCTGCGGACCATCGACGGCCCGCAGGTCGGCGACCTCAACCTGTGGAACGCCGACGACCCGCGCGAGCGTTTCTGGGCCGCGCGCACCCGGCAGTTGCAACGCGCGCACGTCAGCACGTTCGACCGGCTGTGGTCGACGCTGCCGTTCCTGCGCCCGCTGGCCACCATCACGTCCGACACGCTGGCGGACTACGGCGTCGACGGTGCGGGCGGCCGGGTGCACGACCTGCTCGGCACCCGCTGCGACCCGTACGTCAACCGGATGCTCACCGGCGAGGACTTCGACTTCCACTGCCACTCGAACCTGGTCCGGGCGGTGGCGCCGTTCGGGCTCACCGAGTTCGACGTGCACGACGTGCTGAACGTCTTCCAGTGCACCGGCCTCACCGAGGACGACCGGTACTTCATGAAGGCCTGCCCGGCCCGCCCGGGCGACCACTTCGAGTTCTTCGCCGAAGTCGACCTGCTGTGCGCGCTCTCGACGTGCCCGGGCGGCGACCTGTCGATCCCGCTGTGGGGCCCGGACGCCCGCGACCCGCTGGAGGTCTGCCGCCCGATCGGCGTCGAGGTCTTCGCTCCACCGTCGCACCTGCTCGAAGGCTGGTCGTCCCCGCCGCGGGCGGCTTATAGCGGCCTGCACGGCGTCCGGCAGCCGGAATGGGGTGAACCGGGCTCGACCTAGACCGGGGGCGACGGGGCCGGGTTACGTTGCCCGGGTGGAACTACTGCCCTTCGACGAGTACGTCCGCTCCCTCGACCGCAAGCGGACGGCGGCCGGGGTGCTTCTGCGCGACACGGCGGATCGTGTGCTGTTCGTCCGGCCGTCGTACCAGCCGTTCTGGGAAATCCCGGGCGGCGCCGGCGAGGCGGGTGAGGCCCCGTGGCACACGGCTGTGCGTGAACTGCGCGAAGAACTCGGGCTCGACCGGCCGGCGGGACGCCTCCTGGTGCTCGACCACCAGCCGGCGGGCCGGCTGCCCGAGGGCCTCAACTTCGTCTTCGACGGCGGCCTGGTGACCGAGGACGACGTCGCCCGCCTGACGTTCACCGACGCCGAGATCGTCTCGGCCCACCTGCTCTCGCTCGCTGACGCGACACCCGGACTCCAGCCGGTCCTCGCCCGTCGGGTCGCCGCCGCGCTGGCCGCCGTCCGATCGGGCGAGCTGCTCCTGTGTGAAGACGGCCACCCGGTCCGATGATCACCGAACCCTTGGGCGGGAACGGTTTGAGCGGTTCACCCCGCGCGCGGTCCGTGTGATGATGGGCGGCGGGTACCCGATCGGCTCGACGAGGAGTGCGAAGGTGGACCTGCGGACCGAGATCGCGCAGTCGTGGCGGCGGGCCGAGCTGTCCGGGCTCTCCCCCGGGGCGGCCGTCGACCGGCTGGACGTCACCGACGTCGACAGCCGCAGCCGGCTGCTGCGTGCCGCGTCGCCGGTGCTCGACGAGCTGGCCCGGCAGCTGGCCGGCACCCGGTTCTGCGTCGTGCTGGCCGACCACGAGTGCCGGATCGTCGCGCGGCGGTTCACCGAGCGGTCGGTGGAGCTGGCCCTGGAGGACATCAGCGCGGTGCCCGGCTGCCAGTTCCTGGAGGAGCGGACCGGGACGAACGCCCTCGCGACGCCGTTCGAGACCCGCCGCGGCGTCGCGGTCGACGGCGGTGAGCACTTCCTCGAGGCGATGAAGCAGTTCACCTGTTACGGCCACCCGGTGACGCACCCGGCGACCCGGCGCCTGGCCGGCGTCCTCGACATCACCGGCCCGGCCGGCGACGCGAACCCGCTGCTCGGGCCGTTCCTGCGGCGCGCGGTGTCCGACATCGAACGGCGGCTGCTCGACGGCGCGAAGCTCGCCGAGCAGCAGCTGCTGGCGGCGTTCCAGTCGGTGCAGCACCGGGCGGGCGCGGTGCTGGCCCTCGGCCAGAACGTCGTGCTGGCCAACACCGCGGCGACCGAGCTGGTCGACACCGCCGACCACCGGCTGCTGCAGGAGCTCGGCCGCACCCGGCGCGGGGTCCGGCGGATCCGGCTGACCTCGGGCACGCCGGTCGAGGTCCGGGTCGAGGCGGTGTCGGCGAACGCCGGGCTGCTGTTCGAGCTGGCCCCGGTCCGCCCGGCGAGCCCGGTGGTGTCCCGCCCGCGCGGCACGCGCGAGCTGTTCCCGACGGCGGTGGAGGACCGCCTCCGCAACGCCGGCCGCGCCCGCCGCCGGGTCCTGATCTGCGGCGAGCCGGGCGCCGGCCGCAGCACGGCGGCGCGGGTCGTCGCCGGCGACGCACCGGTGGTCGAGTTCGACGCCTCGGACGTCGTCTCCGGAGCGGCGTCGTGGTGCGCCGGCGTGGAGGCCGCGGCCGGTACGCCCGGCCTGCTGGTGATCGACGGCATCCAGCTGCTGCCCCCCTTGGCCGCGGTGCGCCTGTCCCGGCTCCTGGACACGACCGCGGCGTGGTTCGCCCTGGTCAGCGGCCCGGCGTCGGAGCTGCACGGTGAGCAGGCGACCCTCGCGGCACGCGTGCACCGGCGCATCGAGCTGCCGCCGCTGCGGGAGCGCCGCGACGAGATCCCGTCGATCGCCCGCGCGTTGCTGCGGGACTCCGGCGCGTCGCTGCGGCTGACGCCGGGCGCGCTGGAGCTGCTGGGCTCGCAGCAGTGGCCGGGCAACCTCCGCGAGCTGGCCGGAGTCCTCTCGGCGGCCGCCGACCGCCGCTCGGCGGGCGACCTGACCGCGGAGGACGTCGCCCCGGGCTGCGCGTCGACCGCCCCGGGCGCGGCCCTGAGCGGCTGGGAGCAGGCGGAGTACGACGTCATCGTCCGGACGCTGAGAGCGTGCGGCGGCAACAAGGTCCACGCGGCCAAGCAGCTGGGCATCAGCCGCTCCACGCTCTACAACCGGATGCGCGCGCTGCGGGTCCGCTGACCACGCACTGTCCGGGAATCGGACACTTCGCGGCCCTTCCCGCTGCACACAATCGGCTGCGTAGGGGTGCACCGCCGCACGTTGAGGAGATGGCCGTGAAGACCAAGGCAGCCGTGTTGTTCGATGCCGGGAAGCCGTTCGAGCTGATGGAGCTCGACCTCGACGGGCCCGGGCCGGGCGAGGTGCTGATCAAGTACACCGCCGCCGGGTTGTGCCACTCGGATCTGCACCTGATCGACAACGACCTCGTGCCGCGGTTCCCGATCATCGGCGGGCACGAGGGCGCCGGGATCATCGAGGACGTCGGCCCCGGCGTCACGAAAGTGCAGCCCGGCGACCACGTCGTGTGCAGCTTCATCCCGAACTGCGGCACCTGCCGCTACTGCTCCACCGGCCGCCAGAACCTGTGCGACATGGGCGCCACCATCCTCGACGGCCACATGCCGGACGGCACCTTCCGCTTCCACGCCGGCGGCCAGGACTTCGGCGCGATGTGCATGCTCGGCACGTTCTCCGAGCGCGCCACCATCTCGCAGCACTCGGTCGTCAAGGTCGACGACTGGCTGCCGCTGGAGACCGCCGTGCTCGTCGGGTGCGGGGTGCCCACCGGGTGGGCCACGGCCAACTACGCGGGCGGCGTCCGGGCGGGCGACACGACCGTCGTCTACGGCATCGGCGGCATCGGCATCAACGCCGTGCAGGGCGCCGCGCACGCCGGCGCGAAGTACGTCGTCGCCGTGGACCCGGTGGAGTTCAAGCGGGAGGCCGCGCTCAAGTTCGGCGCCACCCACGCCTTCGCCACCGCCGCCGAAGCCGCGGAGAAGGTCAACGAGCTCACCTGGGGCCAGCTGGCCGACCAGGCGCTGATCACCGTCGGCACCGTCGAGGAGGACGTCGTCAGCCAGGCCTTCGACGTCGTCGGCAAGGGCGGCACCGTCGTCATCACCGGGCTCGCCAACCCGGAGAAGCTCACCGTGCACGTCTCCGGCGGCGTGATGACGCTGTTCGAGAAGACGATCAAGGGCACGCTGTTCGGCTCGGCGAACCCGCAGTACGACATCGTCCGCCTGCTGCGGCTCTACGACGCCGGGAAGCTCAAGCTCGACGAGCTGGTGACCCGCAAGTACACCCTCGACCAGGTCAACGAGGGCTACCAGGACCTGCGCGACGGCAAGAACATCCGCGGCGTCATCGTCCACGCCCAGTGACCACCCGACCGGAGGAGGACAGCATGGCCGAGCAAACCCCGGACATCCAGGAGCCGATCGAGGAGCCTGTCGAAGAGCTGCTCGTCGAAGAAGTCTCGATCGACGGTATGTGCGGTGTCTACTAAAACGTCCACAATGGACTCGCAGCTGAACCTCGACGCCGCGTACCGGCTCAACCCGCAGGTGGCGCTGCGCCCCGAACCGTTCGGGGCGCTCGCCTACCACTTCGGGAACCGCAAGCTGTCGTTCCTCAAGTCCCCGGACCTCGTCGCGTTCGTCCGCGAGCTGGCGACCCACGCCAGCCTGCGCGACGCGCTCGACGCGGCCGAGCTCGGGGAAGCCCGCCGGGCGAGCTTTCTCACCGCCCTCGAATCCCTCGTCGCCACCGACATGATCGTGGAGGACCCGTGAGCGTCCCGGCCCTGGTCGACCAGTTCAAGTACGGCCTCACGGCACCGATCTGCCTGACCTGGGAATGGACCTACGCCTGCAACCTGGCGTGCGAGCACTGCCTCTCGTCCTCGGGCCGGCGCGACCCGCGCGAGCTGTCGACCGCCGAGATCAAGGCGGTGATCGACGAGCTGGAGCGGATGCAGGTCTTCTACGTCAACGTCGGCGGCGGCGAACCGACCGTCCGGAGCGACTTCTGGGAGCTGCTGGACTACGCGATCGCCCACCACGTCGGGATCAAGTTCTCCACCAACGGCGTCAAGATCACCCCGGCGCGGGCGGAACAGCTGGCGAGCACGGACTACGTCGACGTCCAGATCTCGCTCGACGGCGCCACCCGCGAGGTCAACGACGCCGTGCGCGGCCCGGGCTCCTACGACATGGCGATGCGGGCGCTGCGCAACCTGGCCGACGCCGGGATGAAGGACTTCAAGATCTCCGTCGTCATGACCCGGCACAACGTCTCGCAGCTCGACGCGTTCAAGCGCATCGCGGACGACTTCGGCGCGCAGCTGCGGATCACCCGGCTGCGCCCGTCCGGGCGCGGCGCCGACGTCTGGGACGACCTGCACCCGGCCGCCGAGCAGCAGCTCGAGCTGTACGACTGGCTGGTGGCCCACGGCGAGGGTGTGCTGACCGGCGACTCGTTCTTCCACCTCAACGCGCTCGGCTCCACGCCCCTGCCCGGGCTGAACCTGTGCGGCGCGGGCCGGGTCGTCTGCTTGATCGACCCCATCGGCGACGTCTACGCCTGCCCGTTCGCCATCCACGACGCGTTCAAGGCCGGCAACGTCCGCGGCGCCGGGTTCGGCCCGGTGTGGCGGGACTCGGCGCTGTTCGCCGACCTGCGCCGGCCGCAGACGGGTGGCGCGTGCTCCTCGTGCGCGGCCTACGACAGCTGCCAGGGCGGCTGCATGGCGGCGAAGTTCTTCACCGGCCTGCCCCTGGACGGCCCGGATCCCGAGTGCGTCAAGGGCCACGGCGAACACGCACTGTCCACACGCGACACTGCCGGGCTGCCGAAGGCGGGCCAGGACCACTCCCGCACCGGGAAGCGCAAGAGCGTCCTGCTCGGCCTGCCGGCGGTGCGGATCCCGGACCGGGCGTGCGACACCAGCCCGCTGGCCGGCCGCCGCTGACCGTCCACACTGGACGGCCGCCGGAAATGTGAGAATGGCCTTACGACCACGCAAAGTGACCGGTGGTGTGACAGGGTGGAGGCATGGCCGCCCTGAGATCCTTCCTGACGTCCTGGACCTCCGTCACCCCGGTGCTGGGGGTGCTCGTGCTGGTCGTGGCCTGGGGTCGCGACCTCGGGCCGGTCTTCGTGGCCGTCGTCGCGATCGCGCTCGGCGCTACCGTGCTCTCGGCGGTGCACCACGCGGAGGTCGTCGCCCACCGGGTGGGTGAACCGTTCGGGTCGCTGGTGCTGGCGGTCGCGGTGACCGTCATCGAGGTCGCGCTGATCGTCACGATGATGGTCTCCGGCGGCCCGGACGCGACGTCGCTGGCGCGCGACACCGTGTTCGCCGCGGTGATGATCACGACCAACGGCATCGTCGGCATCTCGCTGCTCGTCGGCGCGCGCCGCTACGGCTCGACGCTGTTCAACCCCGAAGGCAGCGGCGCGGCGATGGCCACGGTCGCGACGCTGGCCACGCTGAGCCTGGTGCTGCCGTCGTTCACCTCGAGCACGCCCGGCCCGGCGTTCTCGAGCGCCCAGCTGACCTTCGCCGCGCTCGCGTCGCTGGTGCTCTACGGGATGTTCGTGCTGACCCAGACCGTCCGGCACCGCGACTTCTTCCTCCCGGTGGCCGCCGACGGCGAGGTCAAGGAGGACGACCACGCCGACCCGCCGACGAGCAAGGCCGCGCTCGGCAGTCTCGCGTTGCTGCTGGTGGCGCTGGTCGCGGTGGTCGGCCTGGCCAAGGTGGAGTCCCCGGCGATCGAGGCGGGCGTGCGCGCGGCCGGGTTCCCGCAGTCGTTCGTCGGCGTCGTGATCGCGTTGCTGGTGCTGCTCCCGGAGACCCTCGCGGCGACCCGCGCGGCCCAGCGCGACCGGATGCAGATCAGCCTCAACCTGGCCTACGGCTCGGCCATCGCGAGCATCGGCCTGACGATCCCGGCGATCGCCCTGGCGTCGATCTGGCTGCCGGGTGAGCTGCTGCTCGGCCTCGGCTCGACGCAGATCGTGCTGCTGGCCCTGACCGTGGTGGTCAGCGTCCTGACGGTCGTCCCCGGCCGCGCGACCCGCCTGCAGGGCGGCGTCCACCTGGTCCTGCTGGCCGGCTTCCTGGTGCTGGCCGTGAACCCCTGATGCGGATCGTCTCGCTGCTGCCCGCCGCGACCGACATCGTCGCGACGCTCGGCCTGCTGCCCGACCTCGTCGGCCGCACCCACGAGTGCGACTGGCCGCCCGGCGAGGTCGAGCACATCCCGGTCGTGACGCGGGCGGAGTTCGATCCGGACGCGCTGTCCAGCCGCGAGATCTCCGAAGCCGTCGGCGGCGCGCGGCACAGCGGCTCGGCGCTCTACACCCTCGACGGCGACACGCTGGCCGCGGCGAACCCCGACGTCATCCTCACCCAGGACCTCTGCGACGTCTGCGCGGTCTCCTACGAGCGGGTGTCCGAAGCGGTGCGGACCCTCGACACCGGGCCGCTCGTCGTCAGCCTCGAACCGGCGACGATCGACGGCGTCCTCGACTGCCTCCGCCGCGTCGGGGACGTCCTCGGCGTCCCGGAGCGGGCCGAAGCCGAGATCACCGGGCTGCGGAACCGCCTCGACGCCGTCCGGCAAGCCCCCGCAAAGCCGCGCGTGGCCGCCTTGGAGTGGCTCGACCCGATCTGGCCGGCCGGGCACTGGGTGCCCGAGCAGATCGCCCTCGCCGGCGGCGAGCCGCTGCTGGCGAAGGCCGGGGAGCACACGCGGCCGATCGCGTGGGACGCCGTCGTCAACGCCCAGCCCGACGTGCTGCTCCTGCTCCCCTGCGGCTTCACCCCGGAGCGCACCCGCGCGGAACTCCCCCAGCTGGCGAAGCGGCCGGGCTGGGCGGAGCTGCCCGCCGTGCGGCACGGCCGGGTCCACGTCCTCGACGGGCCCGCCTACTTCAACCGTCCCGGGCCGCGGGTCGTCGACGGCGCCGAGATCCTCGCCGACGTCTTCAGCCGGTGACCTCGATGCCGACCACGCAGGTGTCGTCGTCGGTGTCGGCCGTGCTGTAGGTGAGCAGCGTGTCGAGCTGGTGCTCCAGCCCGCCTTCGTGGCCCTCGACCAGCGTGACCAGCCGCGCCACCGACTCCTGCACGGGCGCGTCGCGGCGCTCGATCAGGCCGTCGGTGTAGATCAGCAGGATGTCGCCGTCGGCCAGCTGGACGGTTTCCTCCTGGTAGACGACGTCGCGGAGCGCGCCGAGCAGCGAGCCGCGGATCAGCGGCAACGTCGTCGCCGTGCCGTCGCGGTGCCGCACGATCGGCGGCAGGTGCCCGGCCCGCGCCCAGCGCAGCTTCCGGGTCGCCGGGTCGAACACGGCCGCGACCGCGGTCGCCGTGACGTGGTCGGTGAGGTGGTAGGCCACCAGGTTGAGCCAGGTCAGCAGCTGCGCCGGCCCGGCGCCGGTGGCCGCGAGGCCGCGCAGGGCGTTGCGCAGGCTGACCATGCCGGTGGCGGCGTCGATGCCGTGCCCGGCGACGTCGCCCACGCACAGCAGGATCTCGCCGGTCGGCAGCGCGACGGCGTCGTACCAGTCGCCACCGACCAGGTGTTCCTTCTCCGCGGGCCGGTAGCGGACGGCGGCGCGCAGGCCCAGCATGTCGAGCGGGCCCTTCGCGGGCGGCATGATCGCGTGCTGCAGCTGCAGCGTGAGCCGGTTGCGCTCGATCGCCTCCTGCTCGGTCTCGGCCAGCCTGTCGCGGGTCGCGGCCAGCGCGACCTCGGTCCAGTGCTGCGACGAGACGTCCTGGTACGCCCCGCGCACCGCGACCAGCTCGCCGCGGCCGTCGACCACCGGCTCGGCGACCACCCGGATGTGCCGGGCGACGCCGTCGGAGCGCTGCAGCCGGAACGCCGTCGACCCCGGGCGCTTGTGGTGCAGGACCGTGCGCAGGAACCGGCCGATCGCCTGGGCGTCGTCGGGGTGCGCGTACCCGGTCAGCTGGTGCAGCGACAGCGGCGAGGCGGTGGGCGGCAGGCCGTAGAGCGCGAACAGCTCGGTGTTCCAGGTGATCGCCCCGGTGACGACGTTCTCCTCGAAGCCGCCGATGCGCCCGAGGCGCTGGGCGTGCTGCAGCAGCACCGCGAGCTTCGCGGCGTCGTCCTGGATGCGCAGGATGAGCAGCACGTTGCCGGCGAAGCGGGTGATGCTGACGTCGGTGAGCACGGTCAGCGGCACCTGGTCGACCAGCGTCGTGACGGCCATGTTGTCGGCGCGGAACGGCTCGCCGGTGGCGTAGACGCGCCGGATCTTGTCCAGCAGCCCGCTTTCCTCGGCCGCGAGCGGGTACGCCTCCAGCAGCCTCGACCCGACGAGCAGGCTGCGCGGCCGGCCGCCCGGGTCGGCGAACCGGACGTTCGCGTGGTGGATGCGGAAGTCGCTGAGCCGGTCGCCGCCGTCGAGGCACGGCGAGAGCAGCACGGCCGGGTCGTGCAGGCCGTCGACGAAGTCCACCAGCTCGCCCAGCAGGTCACCGGCGCCGCCGGTGGCCGGCGGCGCGACGACGCCGTCCCAGGTGTCGAGGGTGTGCGCGCACAGCTCGGCCAGGGCCTCCAGCTGACGGCGTTCGCGCCCGGGCTCGGCGGGCAGCGGTTCCGGCCAGCACATCTCGACGACGCCGATGATCCGCCCGCCGGTGCCGGTGGGCACCGCGACCCGGCCGCCGCCGGCGAGGGTGTGCTGCCCGATCGACGGCAGCCCGGACGACGCGAGCGTGGTGAACCATTCCGTGTCGCGCTCGATCAGCGCGCTGCGCGCCGGCGTCGCGACGCCGGGCGGGACGTAGCGCCAGCGCGCGGCTTCCTCGGCCGAGAACCCGGCCGAGCCGGCCAGCGTCAGCGAGCCGTCGGGCCCGGCGAGCCAGACCGCGACGGCGGTCGCGCCGAGCGGCCGCAGCGCGTGCTCCAGGATCGACTCCGCGACACGCTGGGTGTCCCCCGCCGCCAGTGCGCCGCTTTCCGCCGTGCGCAAGCGAACCGCGACGGAGTCCGCTTCCGTGCGGGCGAGGAAGTCCTGCGCCACGTCGGTGATGCGGTCCTCGGCGGCCTCGCCGACGACGTCCGCCGCGAACTCCAGTGGCGTCAGCCCGGACCGCTGCGCGAGCGACTCCAGCTGCTTCGCGGCGTCGGCGGGCGAGCAGTGCAGGCGTTCCATCAGGACGCCCTTGGCCAGCTCGATCAGCGCCCGGCCGTCGGCGACGGCGTGCGCGTGGTCGACCTCGGCCCGCAGGCGGGCGACGGTGTCGGCGAGCCGGGCGAGGTTCGCCGACACCTCGGCGGGCGGCGCCAGCACGGGCACGCCCGGTTCTTCGGAAGGCAAGCGGGCTCCCCGATCAGGCCGTCAGGTGCCGTTTGATGCGGGCGACCAGGTCGTCCGCGTCGACGGGCTTGGTCACGTAGTCGGTGGCGCCCGACGCGAGGCTCTTCTCGCGGTCTCCCGGCATCGCCTTCGCCGTCACCGCCACGATCGGGATCGTGGCGTGCTCCGGCATCGCGCGGATCTTCGCGGTCGCGGTGTAGCCGTCCATCTCCGGCATCATCACGTCCATCAGGATCAGGTCGATGCCGGGGTGCGCCGCGACCGTCTCGACGCCCTTGCGGCCGTCTTCGGCGTGCAGCACCTGCATCCCGTGCAGCTCCAGGATCCCGGTGAGCGCGTAGACGTTGCGCGGGTCGTCGTCGACGATCAGCACCGTGCGCCCGGCCAGCGTGGTGTCCACCTCGCGCGCCGCCACCGGTGCGGCCGGCTCGTCCGCGCGGACCAGCGGCAGCACCGCGCCGGGCTTCTCCGCCGACAGGTGCAGCGCGATCCGCTCCCGCAGCTCGTCGAGGCCGGACAGGACCTCCAGGGCGTGGACGTCCGACCGGGACTGCAGCAGCTGCTCCAGCTCGGTGTCGAGGCGGCGGCTGTTGTGCGCCAGCACCGGGACGAGCCGCAGCGCGGCGTCGCCCTGCATCGCGTCGAGGAAGCCGAACGCGGCCCGCTCGGGCAGGTCCAGGTCCAGCACCACGCAGTGGTAGGCGTCGGTGGCCAGTGCGGCCGCGGCCTCCTGGGTGCCGACCGCGGTGACGACCTCGACCTCGGCGGGCGAGATGCCGATGTCACGGCTGTCGGCGAGGTCCGCGGCGGCGCTCTCGGCCACGAGCGTCAGCAGGCCGTGCTGGCGCTCCTCGACCACCAGCAGCCGGCGGTGGGTGCGGGCCGCCGGCACCACGAGCCCGGCGCCGGTGTCCCCGGCCGTCACCGCCGCCCGGGTCTCCTCGCCCGGCGGGCGCGTCTCGAAGTCCGGCCGCGCGACCGGCAGCGAGAAGGTGAACGTGCTGCCCTCGCCGGGCGTGCTCTCCGCGGTGATGAACCCGCCGAGCAGCTGGGCGATCTCACGGCTGATCGACAGGCCGAGCCCGGTGCCGCCGTACTTGCGGCTGGTGGTGCCGTCGGCCTGCTGGAACGCGCCGAAGATCGACTCCAGCTGGTGCTCGGCGATGCCGATGCCGGTGTCGGCGACGCGGAAGGCGACGGCGGGCCCGTGCGCGCGCAGCGGCCGGGGCAGCCGGTCGGGCTCCACCCGCTCGATGTGCAGCTCGATCACGCCGACCTCGGTGAACTTGACGGCGTTGGACAGCAGGTTGCGCAGCACCTGCCGCAGCCGGGAGTCGTCGGTGAGCAGCTCGGTGGGCGAGCCGGGCGCGACGGTGATCCGGAAGTCCAGGTTGCGCTGCGACGTCATCGGCCGGAACGTCGCCTCGACGTAGTCCAGCAGCCCACGCAGTGACACTTGTTCCGGGCTGACGTCCATCTTCCCGGCCTCGACCTTGGACAGGTCGAGGATGTCGTTGATCAGCTGCAGCAGGTCCGACCCGGCGGAGTGGATGATGCCGGCGTACTCGACCTGCTTCGCGGTGAGGTTGCGGGTCGGGTTCTGCGCGAGCAGCTGGGCGAGGATGAGCAGGCTGTTGAGCGGGGTCCGCAGCTCGTGGCTCATGTTGGCCAGGAACTCCGACTTGTACTTCGACGCCAGGGTCAGCTGCTGGGCGCGCGCTTCCAGCTCCTGGCGGGCCTGCTCGATCTCCAGGTTCTTCGTCTCGATGTCGCGGTTCTGCGTGACCAGCAGCGCGGCCTTCTCCTCCAGCTCGGCGTTGGACGACTGGAGTTCTTCCTGCCGGGCCTGCAGCTCCTCGGACCGGGCCTGCAGCTCCGCGGTCAGCCGCTGCGACTCGCCGAGCAGCTCGTCGGTCCGGGCGTTGGCGACGATGCTGTTGACGTTGACGCCGATCTGCTCCATGAGCAGCTCGAGGAACGCCCGGTGCGCCACGGTGAAGCCGTGCATCGAGGCCAGTTCCAGCACGCCGAGCACCTGGTCCTCGACGACGATCGGCAGCACGATCAGGCTGGCCGGCGCGGTCCGGCCGAGGCCCGAGGAGATCGTGGCGTAGCCCGGCGGGACGTCGTCGACCGCGATCGGGCGGCGGCTGCGCGCGGCCTGCCCGACCAGCGACTGGCCGACCCGGAACCGCACCACGGGGCCGGCACCGTCGTCCGGGTGGCCGTACGCGCCGACGAGCCGCAGCTCGGGGATCTCGGCCGTGTCGTCGGCGAGGTAGAACGCGCCGTACTGGGCGTTGACCAGCGGGACGAGCTCGTCCATCACCGCGGCCGCGACGACGGCGAGGTCGCGGCGGCCCTGCATCAGCCCGGTGATCGTGGCCAGGTTGGACTTGAGCCAGTCCTGCTCCTGGTTCGCCCGCGTCGTCTCGCGCAGCGACTCGACCATCGAGTTGATGTTGTCCTTCAGCTCGGCGACCTCGCCGGAGGCGTCGACGGTGATCGAGCGGGTCAGGTCGCCCTCGGCGACGGCGCTGGTCACCTCGGCGATCGCGCGGACCTGGCGGGTGAGGTTCCCGGCCAGCTCGTTGACGTTCTCGGTCAGCCGCTTCCAGGTGCCCGACACGCCTTCGACCTCGGCCTGCCCGCCGAGCCGGCCTTCGCTGCCGACCTCGCGCGCGACGCGGGTGACCTCCGCGGCGAACGCGGAGAGCTGGTCGACCATCGTGTTGATCGTGGTCTTGAGCTCCAGGATCTCGCCGCGGGCGTCGACGTCGATCTTGCGGGTCAGGTCGCCCTGCGCGACGGCGGTGGTCACCTGGGCGATGTTGCGGACCTGCCCGGTGAGGTTGTTCGCCATCGAGTTGACGTTGTCGGTGAGGTCCTTCCAGGTGCCCGCGACGTTCGGCACGCGCGCCTGCCCGCCGAGCATCCCTTCGGTGCCGACCTCGCGGGCGACGCGGGTGACCTCGTCGGCGAACGCGGACAGCGTGTCGACCATCGTGTTGATGACGTCGGCCAGCGCCGCGACCTCGCCCTTGGCCTCGACGGTGATCTTGCGGGACAGGTCGCCGCGGGCGACCGCCGTCGCGACCTGGGCGATCGAACGGACCTGGCCGGTCAGGTTGGACGCCATCACGTTGACGTTGTCGGTGAGGTTCTTCCAGGTCCCCGAGACGCCGCGGACCGTGGCCTGGCCGCCGAGGTTGCCCTCGGTGCCGACCTCGCGCGCGACGCGCGTGACCTCGTCCGCGAACGCGGACAGCTGGTCCACCATCGTGTTGATGGTGTCCTTCAGCTCCAGGATCTCGCCGCGGGCGTCGACCCGGATCTTCTGGGACAGGTCGCCGCGGGCGACGGCGGTGGTGACCTGGGCGATCGAGCGGACCTGCGCGGTCAGGTTGTCGCCCATGACGTTGACCGACTCGGTGAGGTCCTTCCAGGTGCCGGAGACGCCCTTGACGTCCGCCTGCCCGCCCAGCCGGCCCTCGGTGCCCACCTCGCGGGCCACTCTCGTGACCTCGTCCGCGAACGCGGACAGCTGGTCCACCATCGTGTTGATGGTGTCCTTCAGCTCCAGGACCTCGCCGCGGGCGTCGACCCGGATCTTCTGCGACAGGTCGCCCTTGGCCACGGCCGTCGCGACCTGGGCGATGTTGCGGACCTGGTCGGTCAGGTTGCCGGCCATGAAGTTGACCGAGTCGGTGAGGTCGCGCCAGGTGCCGGAGACGCCCTTGACGTCCGCCTGGCCGCCGAGGCGGCCTTCCGTGCCGACCTCGCGGGCGACGCGCGTGACCTCGTCCGCGAACGACGACAGCTGGTCGACCATCGTGTTGATCGTGCTCTTGAGCTCGAGGATCTCGCCCCGGGCGTCGACCGTGATCTTCTGCGACAGGTCACCCTTCGCGACCGCCGTCGTCACCTGGGCGACGTTGCGGACCTGGTCGGTCAGGTTGCCGGCCATGAAGTTGACCGAGTCGGTGAGGTCGCGCCAGACGCCGCCGACGCCGGGGACCTGCGCCTGCCCGCCGAGCCGGCCTTCGCTGCCGACCTCGCGGGCGACGCGGGTGACCTCGTCCGCGAACGACGACAGCTGGTCCACCATCGTGTTGACGGTGTCCTTCAGCTCCAGGATCTCGCCGCGGGCGTCGACGTCGATCTTCTGCGACAGGTCGCCCTTCGCGACGGCGGTCGCCACCTGGGCGATGTCGCGGACCTGGGTGGTGAGGTTGCCGGCCATGGCGTTGACCGAGTCGGTGAGGTCCTTCCAGGTGCCGGACACGCCGGGGACCTTCGCCTGCCCGCCGAGCTGGCCCTCGCTGCCGACCTCGCGCGCGACGCGGGTGACCTCGGAGGTGAACAGGGACAGCTGGTCGGCCATGCCGTTGAAGACGGTGGCGATCTCGCCGAGCAGGCCGTCGGTCTCGCCCGGCAGCCGGATGCCGAAGTCGCCGTCGCGCACCGCGGTCAGGCCGGCCAGCAGCCGGCGCAGCTCCTGCTCGCCCGCCTCGCCCACGCCCGAAGCGTCCGCCCCCGCACCCGGGCGCACGCCTTCGACCATTGCCCCACCCATCCGCCACCCGTTTCTCCGGTTGCCGGCGCCCCGTGCGCCGGGCCCGGCGCACGCCGGATGGTCCAGCATAGTGCAGGGGCACTAAGCTGAGCGGCAACGGTTGAGCAACCAGCCGCGCCCGGACCCGGATGCGCAGTCGAGGCGGTGCTCGCGAGCCTTTCCCTTCCCCCGCAGGCCTTCCGGCCCGGTTGACCCGTTCGGCTGAACGCCGCGGCGACGTCCCCCCGGACACGTCGCGGGCTTCGTCGCGCACGGGTGCGTAAGTCTATTGTGGACACTCCGTGCGTCCACTGTGGAGGGTCGGCGACGCCGCCCGGCCGGCCGCGGGTGCTCGGGGGAGAACCACAGTTGTAGAGGTGCTTTGTAGAGGTTGTCGCTGTCGCGTCCGGCGGCACGCCGCGAAGATCGGCGTGCCGTGAAAGTCCCGGACGAGGAAGGCATCGGTGACGACCTCCTGGAGGCTCCTTTCGGCCGCACTGCTCGCGGCCACCTCGCTCGCCGGCGTGCCCGGAACCGCGGCGGCCGCCGCGCCGCCACAGACGCGGCTGCTGTACGTGCAGCGCGTCCGCGACACGATCCTGCTGACCTGCGCCACCGGGGGCAGCGGATCTCAGGACGTCCTCGCCTGCCACGCCGTGCACCGGCCGCGGCCGTTCCTGACCGCCGGGCTCGTCGCCGGGGCCGGCGCTACAGCCGTTCCAGGTCCGCTCGGACCGCTGCGACGCGCTCCTCGCCCCCGTACTCCCGCATCATCGCCAGCGCCTCCGTGAGCACGTCCCGCGCCTGCTCGCGGTCCCCCGCCTCCAGGTGCGCGCGGCCCAGCTCGGCGAGCGCCATCGCCTCGTACAGCCGGACACCCGCGACGCGCCAGAGCCCGGCGCTGCGGCGGAGTTCCCCGAGGGCTTCGGCAGGCCGGCCCGCCTCGCGGTGCACGATGCCGGCCCGCATGCAGCCGTAGGCCATGCCCCGCACGTCGCCGGTGTCGCCGGCGACGGCCACCGCGTCGGTCGCGTAGACCAGCTCGCGCTCCCGGTCGCCCCGGCGCCCGTACAGGATGCCGAGGTTGACCAGGTTCAGCGTCTCGACGTGCCGCAGGCCCAGCGACCGGTTGAGCTCCAGGCCGCGCTCCCCGAACTCGATGGCCGAGTCCAGGTCGTCGCCGAGGCCGAACACGAAGCAGAGGTTGTTGAGGCTGCTCGCGAGCTGGCGCGGGTCCCCGATCGCCTCCCAGTCCGCGAGGCTGCGGCGCATGTGCGCGTGGGCCCGCCGGAAGTCCGGCGCCTCACCGCCGTGGACCAGCTCGGCCTCGGCGACGCCGAGGTCGTTGCGCAGCGTCGCGGCGGCCACCCGGTCGACGCCGTCGACCAGCTCCAGGGCCAGCTCGTCGACGTGGACGGCGTCGCGCCACCGCGCCCGCGCCCGGTGGTACTCGAACAGGCCGAGCCCGATCGCGGCGATCGACTCGGTGGGTACCCCCGGCGTCGCGGCGGCCTGCCGCACGACGGTGACCAGGTGCGGCTGGTGGGCGTCGAGCCAGCCGAACACCTCTTCCGTGGACGCCGGTGCCGGCTCGACCGACCAGCGGCCCGCGGCCCAGTCGTGTCGCTGCGAGGCCGCCGCGACCAGCGCCATGCTCCGCCAGGCCATCGCCGCGCACAGCTCGACGACCCGGGTGATCGCGCCGGCCCGCTCGGCCGTGGTCAGCCGCTCGGCGTGTTTGCGGGCGTAGAGCCGGAGCAGGTCGTGCAGCCGGTACCAGCCGGGCGCGGGCGTGGTCAGCAGGTGCTCGTCGGTGAGCCGTTCCAGCAGCTCCTCGGTCTCTCGTTCGGGCGCGTCGAGCAGCCGGCTCGCGACGGCCACCGACAGCTCCGGGACGTCGAGCAGCGACAGCAGCGGGTACGCGCGGGCGGCGGCCGGGTCACCGGCCTCCAGCCGGCCGAACGCGAGCTCGAAGCTCGTCCGGACGCCGGTTTCGTCGAGGCGGCGGCGCTCGTCGTCGAGGCGGTGCGCGAGGTGGGCGACGGGCCAGTTCGGCCGGGTCGCGAGCCGGGCCCCGGCGAGGTGCAGGGCCAGCGGCAGGTACCCGCACAACCGGGCGACCGCGCGCGCCGCCGCGGGTTCGGCCGCGACCCGCTCGGCGCCGATCTCCGCGGCCAGCAGCCGCAGCGCGTCGGCCTCGGGCAGCACGTCGAGCAGGACCTGGTGCGCCTGCGGCAGGTCGGGCAGCGCGGCGCGGCTGGTGACGATCGCCCCCGAGCCGCCGCCCCCGGGCAGCAGCGGCGCGACGTGCGCGGCGTCCCGGGCGTTGTCGAGCAGGAGCAGCACGCGTTTCGCGGCGAGCAGCGACCGCAACCGCGCCGTCGCGGTGTCGAGCGCGAGCGGCGTCGGCGATTCGCCGCCGAGCTCCCGGATCACGCGGTCGACCAGGTCGAGCGGGTCCGGCGGGTCGGCCGCGTGCCCGCGCAGGTCCAGGTGCAGGGAGCCGTCGGGGAAGCGCCGCGCGAGCCGGTGCCCGGCGTGCAGGGCCAGCGCCGTCTTCCCGATCCCGGCCATCCCGGCGACGGCGACCACGACCCCCGGCCGGTCCTCGCCGAAGCAGGCCAGCACGCGCTCGATCTCGGCTTCCCGCCCGGTGAACGCGGCGATCTCGCCCGGCAGCTCGCGTGGGACGACGCCCGGTTCCGGCTTCGGCGTGCCGGGCCGGGCGGCGGCCGCGACGAAGGCGTCCCGCTCGTCGCCGTCGAGGTCGAGGGCGTCGGCGAGCCGGTCGAGGGTGGCGCGGTGCGGGAACCGCCGGTCCCCGCGCTCGAGCGCGCCGACGGCCTGCCCGCTGAGGCCCGACTTCTCGGCCAGCGCCTCCTGGGTCAGCCCCAGTGCGCGCCGAAGACGGCGCAACCGCGCCCCGAACGAGTCCATCTCCCCTCCCCCTCCACTACCGAGCATCACACGTGGGCTCCGTGCCGCGCTACCCGTCGAATTCGTCGGTGCCGCCCGCTACGGTCGCCGCGAACCGAATTCGAGGGGGAACCGATGACCGCGCTGCAGGACGCCGCCGAACGCGGCACGCCGGAGCAGGTGGCGGAGCTCGCGCGCCAGGCCGCCGACGTCGACGCCGAAACCGAGGGCCACACCGCGCTGTGGTGGGCGGTGCACGCCCGCCGGCCGGAGAACGCCCGCGTGCTGGCCGGCGCGGGCGCGGATCCGTGGCGGCCGGACCCGGCCGGCTGGCCGCCAGGGCGGCTCGCGCTGGCCGGGCCCACCCCGGACCTGTTCGGCGCCGCGCCCGCCGGGGTCGTGCTCAGCGACGCCGAGGCCGTCATCGTGGCGGCGGCGCCCGGTCTCGGCGCCGCGCTGCACGGCTGCCTGCTCGAAGGCACCGGCCTCGCGTGTGTCGCGGGTGTCGACGCGGCGGAAGCGGCGCGGCGGCTCGACGCCGTCACCGCCGATCCCGCGGTCGGCCGGGCGCTGTCCGCGGATCCGTGGGCGCCCGAGGGCACCAACCAGATCGTGGGGGTCACCGACGTGCCCGGCGGCTGCGTCGTCACCCAGCCGTGGGGTTACCTGCCGCAGACCCCGGTCGTCACCGGGCTCCTGTCTGCGGGCACGGTCTGTTACGGCGTGTACTCGAACCCGAAGAGCGGCAACCAGGGGTGCATCGTCCGCGACGGCGTCACCGAAGGGTCGGACCTGCACCCCGGCGGCGCGCCGTACGTCGACTCCTCGGCCTTGGAGGTGCTGCTTTCCTACCTCTACCCGGGAAACGCCGCGGCCTACGCCTGTGCGTACGCCGGGCTGCGGCCGGTCGACGCGCGGGCGATCACCGGGCCGCCCGACACCTGGCTCGTGCTGCCCAAGCGGGACTACTGGCACCACTCAGCGTAACCGGAATGGTACCGCGGGAGCATTGCCGGGCAAGATCGTATCGCTTATCGTATACGACACTCCCGATGCTGCGAGGTGACCCGTGCCCGCCCCCACGACCCTGATCGCCCGGGACTTCACCGAGTTCCGCGCCGCCGTCACGCAGTCCTTCGTGCCGCTGCACGTCACCGCCGGCGCCGGGGAGGCCTTCCGCGGCCGGATCCGCTCGTCGACGGCCGACGAGGTGCAGGTCTCGGAGATCTCGGCGTCGCCGCACGTCGTCCGGCGCACGCCGGAGCTGATCGCGCGCGGCGAACGCCGGTACTACAAGCTGAGCCTGATCCTGGCCGGCACCGGGCTGCTGGTGCAGGACGACCGGCAGGCCGTCCTGCGGCCCGGCGACGTCGCGCTCTACGACACGCACCGGCCGTACTCGCTGGAGTTCGCCGAGGACTTCCGCACCCTGGTGGTGATGTTCCCGCAGCGGCTCATCGACCTGCCCGCCGAGCTCGTCGGGCGGCTGACGGCGGTGCGGATGTCCGGCAAGGAAGGCGTCGGCAACGTCGTGGTGCCGTTCCTCGCCCAGCTCGGCAGCAACCTCGAGCAGCTGGCCGGCCCGGCGGGCGCGCGGCTGGCGCACAGCGCCGTCGACCTGCTGAGCACGATGGTCGCCACCGAGCTCGACCTCGCGCACGCGGGCGCCGACCCGCACCACGAGCTGATGCGCCGGATCCGCGCGCACATCGACGCCAACCTGCACTCCCCCGAGCTGAACCCGGCGCGAATCGCCGCCGAGCACTTCATCTCGACGCGGCACCTGCACGGGCTGTTCCAGGAGCAGGGCACCACGGTCGCCGGCTGGATCCGCACCCGGCGCCTCGAGCACTGCCGCCGTGACCTGCTCGACCCGGTGCACGCCGGCCGCCCGGTCGCGGCCATCGCGTCGCGCTGGGGGTTCGTCGACGCCGCGCACTTCAGCCGGGTGTTCAAGACGGCGTTCGGGCGCGCGCCGAGCGAGCTGCGCCGCGAGTTGACCGTCAGCGACCGGTAGTTGCCCCCCAGCGCGTGACCGCTCGCTCGCCGCCGGGCGCCGCTCGACGATGAGCCCATGCCCGAAGCCCCCACCGACGGCTGGCGCACCTACGACGAGTTCGCCGCCGGGATCGCCACCTACCGCCAGCCGAACGCCGACCTCACCGGCCACTCGGTCACGATCACCCTCGACGACGGCGCCTCGCTCGCGCTGAGTTTCGAAGACGCGGACCACGTCCTCCTCAACGGCGTCAAGGATCCCTACGACGCGGTGGCCGTCCGCGACGACGTGTACTTCGTCAACCTCCCGCTGACCAGCGTCGAAGGCGAAGCCCTGACGGTCGTCTACTCGACGTCGACCCATCGCGCGCTCGCCGTCCGGTCGGTGATCGGCGCGGAGGACGTCGACGGCGTTCCCCGGGTGTCCCAGAGCTTCCGGGCCGGGACGACCGGCGGCGGCGAGCCGTCCGGTGCCGTGCCCGGGCCGTCGCGGGACCTGATCGGCAAGCGCAACCTCTACCGCTACAGCCCCGACCACCTCTACGAGCACGTCTACGTCTCGTCCGAGCGCTACGCCTGGCAGTGCCTGGAAGGCGTGCAGCGCGGCCACGGCGACATGGACCTGTCGACCGTGTGGAAGTTCCAGGACGGCCTGTACCTGTTCTGCTTCCGCGAGTTCCGGATCGCCGTGGCGAGCGTGTGGCTGCACGACCTCGGTTACGCGCTGCGCACCACCGGCGTGTTCCTCGGCCTCACCGGCGACGGCCGGTCCGAGCACTCCCGCGCCGGCGGCCACGTCTACCCGCTCGGCTCGGTCGCCTACCCCGACGCCCAGCCCGTCTGAAGGAGCTTCCCGTGTCCCCTGTGGACGTCATCCGCGCGCACTACGACGCCAGCGACCGCGGCGACCTGCCCGGCATGCTGGCCCCGCTCGGCCCCGCCACGACGTGGACGGAGGCCGCCGGTTTCCCTTATGCCGGCACCTACACCGGCCCGGACGAAGTCCAACGGCACGTCTTCGAGGCCATCGGCCGGGACTGGGACGGCTACCGCTTCACCCTCGCCGATCTCCTCGACGCGGGCGACACCGTCGTCGGCGTCGGCACCTACACCGGCACCCACCGCGGCACCGGGAAGTCCTTCACCGCCCGCGTCGCCCACGTGTGGCGGTTCGCCGCGGGTGCCGTCGCGAGTTTCGAGCAGATCGTCGACTCCGCGCCCGTCGTGGCCGCAACCCGGGAGCACTCATGAGAAAGACCCTGCCCGCCCTGGCGATCGCCGTGGTGCTGGCCACCGCCGGGTGCGCCGGCGCCGGGTCCGGTACGAACGGGCCGATCGTCGTCGGCTCGGTCAACGCGCTGAGCGGCGCGGCCACCTTCCCGGAGGCCTCCCAGGCCGCGAAGGCCGTGTTCGACGCGGCCAACGCGGCCGGCGGCGTCAACGGGCGGCAGATCGAGTACAAGGCGATCGACGACAAGGGTGACCCGTCGGCCGCCGCGGCCGCCGCCCGCGAGGTGGTCGGCGGCGACGAGGCCGTCGCGCTCGTCGGGTCGTCGAGCCTCATCGAGTGCGAGATCAACGCGAAGTACTACGAGCAGCAGAAGATCCTTTCGGTGCAGGGCATCGGCGTCGACCCGGCGTGCTTCTCGAGCCCCAACATCGCGCCGGTCAACGTCGGCCCGTTCCACGACATGACGCTCACCCTGCTCTACGGCTCGGAAGTGCTGAAGCTGAACGACATCTGCGCACTGCTGGAGATCGCGGGCAACACGCTCCCGGCGTACCAGGCCGCGATCGACGAGTGGACGAAGATCACCGGCAAGAAGCTGAAGTACCTCGACGCGACCGTGCCCTACGGCGGCTCGGACTACACCTCCTACGTCGTCAAGGCGCGGGCCGCGGGCTGCAAGGCCATCACGGTCAACCCGGTCGAGCCCGACTCGATCGGCCAGCTCAAGGCCGCGCAGGCGCAGGGCTGGAACGACGTCACGTGGCTGCTGCTGACCAGCGTGTACAGCGAGAACTACGCCAAGGCGATCTCGGACGCCGGCGCCGGGGTCTACGTGCCCGCCGAGTTCTACCCCTTCACCGACGCCGGCAGCCCGCAGACCAAGGACTGGCGTGACCTGATGACGAAGAACAAGATCCCGCTGACGTCGTTCAGCCAGGGCGGTTACCTGGCGGCGAAGTACTTCCTCGACGTCGTCCGCGGGATCCAGGGGGACGTCACCCGCGAGTCGGCGACGAAGGCGCTGCGCGAGATGAAGCCGGTCACCGACCCGATGGTCGGCACGCCGTACGTCTTCGGCCCGGCCGCGACGCACCACGACAACACCGCCGGCTGGCCGATCAAGCTCGCCACCGGCACGAACAAGTGGGAGCTGGCCGGGCAGGACTGGCTCCGGATCCCTCGCTCGTAGGAGGATGTCGATGCTGCAAGGTGCGCTGGCCGGGCTGGCCGCGGGCGGGCTGTACGCGGTGCTCGCGGTCTGCCTGACCCTGATGTCCCGGCTGGTGCGGGTGGTCAACTTCGCGCAGTCCGCCACCGGGATGTTCGGCTGCTACGTCGCCGTCTTCCTCTCGGTCCACTTAGGACTCCCGGAGTGGGTGGCGACGCTCGCCGGGATCGTGCTCGGTGGCGCGCTGAGCGCGGTGCTCGGCTGGATCGTGTCCACCTGGCTCGCCGAAGCCGACACCGGGACGCGCTCGGCGGTCACGGTCGCGGTGCTCCTGCTGCTGATCTCGCTGGCGTTCATCCTGTTCGGGAACAAGCCGCAGCCGTTCCACCCGCTGCTGGCCGGCCCGGCGTTCACCGTCGGCGGGGTGGTGGTCAGCCAGGTCACCGTGGTGACGGTCGCGCTGGCGATCGTGGTGGCGCTCACCTGCCGCGCGGTCCTGGCCCGCACCACGCTGGGCGTCCGGCTGCGGGCGTTGTCCGAGCGTCCGACAACGGCGGAGCTGCTGGGCATCCCGGCCCGCCCGCTGGCGGTCGGCGTCTGGACGGCGACCGGGGTGATCGCGACGCTCGCGGTGTCGATCGTCGCGCCGTCGCAATCGAACGACCCGACGTCGCTGGCGATGCTGGTGGTCCCGGCGGCCGCGGCGGCGCTGCTCGGCGGCTTCCGGCGGCTCGACCTGGCCGTGGCGGGCGGCCTGGTACTGGGCATGGCCCAGGGCGCGGTCGCCCAGTCCGACCGGCTGTCGGTGCTGCGGTACTTCCTCCCGTTCCTGGTCATCGTCGCGCTGCTGCTGTGGACACAGCGCAAGGAGGTGTGGGATGCGGCTCGCTGAACGACTCCTGCCGGTCCTCGTCGCGACCGCCGCCGTCGGCGTCGGGTACGCGCTGAGCGTCGGGCTCGCCGGGTACTTCGTCTACCTCGGTGTCAGCGCCGTCGTCGCGGCCATCGCGCTGCTCGGCCTGGGTGTGGTGACCGGTACCGCCGGGATGATCTCCCTGTGCCAGCTGACCTTCGGCGCGGTCGGGGCGTTCGTCGTGTCGGCCTGCAACGTCGCCGGGGTGCCCGGCGGGTTCGTGGTGTGGCTGGTCCTGGGCGGGCTGGCCGCCGCCGTTGCCGGGGTGCTCGTCGGGCTGCCCGCGCTGCGGCTGCGCGGCATCACGCTCGCCGTCGTCACCCTCGGGCTGGCCGCGGCCGCCGACCTGACGCTGGTGCAGATCCAGTTCCCCGGCGCCACCGAAGGCACGGCGGTCGAGCGGCCCGACGCGTTCGCCGACGACCGGTCGTACTTCCTGTTCGCGGTGCTGGTGCTCGTCGCCTGCGGGCTGGTCGTGCACTTCCTGCGCCGCGGGCGCTGGGGCAGCAGCTGGCACCTGGTCGCCTTCTCCGAGCGCGGCACGGCGGCGGTCGGCGCCGGGGTGCGGACGTCGAAGCTGACGGCGTTCGCGGTCAGCGCCGCCCTCGGCGGGATCAGCGGCGGCCTGCTCACCGGGCAGGTCGGGCTGGCCTTCCCGGCCAGTTTCACCGCGATCCAGTCGCTCGCGCTCTACGTGCTGGCCATCATGTCCGGCGCGCACCTGATCGACATGGCGGTGTTCGGTGCGCTGCTCTGGGTGGCCGTGCCTGAGCTGCTGAAACGCTGGGGCGTGCCGCAGGACTGGGGCTTCGTCATCTTCGGCGTGCTCGGCGTCCAGGCCCTGGCCGGGCGCGGCAACCTCGGCACGGCCTGGCGCAACCTCTGGTACCGCCGCCGGTCCCGCACCACGGCCGGGGTCGGCCTCACCGACGTCGCCGACGTCGCACCGCTGCCACCCGGGGACCCGGTCCTGGAGGTGCGCGGGCTGAGCGTCTCCTTCGGACACGTACGCGCACTGTCCGATGTGGACATCTCGGTGCCGGAACACGGCGTGCTGGGCGTGATCGGGCCGAACGGCGCCGGGAAGTCGACGCTCGTGGACGTCATCAGCGGGTTTCTGCCACGAGCCACCGGGACCGTGACGCTCGACGGCCGTCCGCTGGCCGGCTCCCCCACACGCCGGGCCCGCGCCGGGCTGCGGCGGACGTTCCAGCAGGACCGCGTCCCGCCCGGGCTGACGGTCGGCGCGTACGTGCGGTTCGTCGCGCGCCGCCGGACCACGGCCGCCGAGGTCGCCGACGCGCTGGAGTTCTTCGGCTGCCCGCCCGCGCGGACGCCGTTGTCGCGGGTGGACGCCGGCGCGCGGCGGCTCGTCGAGGTCGCGGGGCACCTGCTGGCGCGCCCGCGGGTGCTGCTGCTCGACGAGCCGGCGGCCGGCCTGCCGCACGAGGAGCACGTCGCGTTCGGGCGGCGGCTGCGTCAGGTGCCCGCGCGGTTCGGGGTGTCGGTGCTGCTCATCGAGCACGACCTGGACCTCGTGCGGTCGGTGTGCGACAGCCTGACCGTGCTCGACTTCGGGCAGGTCCTGGCGAGCGGGCCGCAGGCGGACGTGCTGGCCGACCCGGCCGTGCTGAAGGCGTACATGGGCGAAACGGAGCTGCTGTGAACGCGTTGCGGGTGCACGGCCTGACGGTCCGGCGCGGGGCGGGCCCGGTGATCCGGGACGTCGACCTCGTCCTCGAGCCGGGCCGGATCACGGCGCTGGTCGGGCCGAACGGCGCCGGGAAGACCAGCCTCCTCGAAGCCGTCTCGGGCGTGGTCGCGCCGGCCGCGGGGAGCGTCCACCTCGGCGGGGTGAACGTCACGCGGCACTCGCGGGTCGCGCGAGCACGGCTCGGCCTGGCGCACATCGAGCAGGGCCGCGCGGTGTTCCCGGGCCTGACGGTGCTGGAGAACCTCCGCCTGATCGCCCGCCCCGCGGCCCGCGTCGACGAGGTCCTGGAGCTGTTCCCCGAGCTGGACAAGCGCCGCGACTCCCCCGCCGCGCTGCTGTCCGGCGGCGAGCAGCAGATGGTGGTGCTGGCCCGCGCGTTCGCGGCGCGCCCGGCGTTCCTGCTCATCGACGAGATGTCGCTGGGCCTGGCACCGGTGGTCTTCACCCGCCTGCTGCCGGTGGTGACGCGCTTCGCGGCCGAGGGCGCGGCGATCCTGCTGGTGGAGCAGTTCACCCACCTGGCACTGGGCGTCGCCCAAGAGGCCCTGGTCGTCTCCTCAGGCCGAGTGACGTACTCAGGCGACGCCCAGCCCTTGCTGGACTCCCCCACCACCCTGCACGCCGCCTACCTGGGCTCGTAAAGCCGTGAAGGCCTCCTTCCCGGCTCTTATGGCCGGTAAGGAGGCCTTCACGGCTTTACGCGTCACATGCCGGCGCGTTCGAAGGCCAGCGTGGGGAGGTCGACGCAGTGGGCGCCGCCGTCGGCGACCAGGACCGCGCCCGTGATGTACGACGACTCCGGCGAGCCCAGGAACCGGATGATCGACGCGATCTCCGCCGGCTCGGCCGGGCGGCGCAGCGGGACGTCGGCCGTCACGCGGCGGTAGCCCTCGTCGTGGCCGCCCGCGAAGCCGGCCGCCGCGGCGAACTGGTCCATCTCGCCGTCGGCCATCGGGGTGCGGACCCAGCCCGGGCAGACGGCGTTCGCGCGGACGCCGCGGGGGCCGAAGTCGCGGGCGATCGAGCGGGTCAGGCCGATCAGCGCGTGCTTGGCGACGGTGTAGCCGGCGACGTTCGGCCCGGCGAACAGTCCGGCCAGCGACGACACGACGACGACCTGGCCGCCCGTCTCGACCAGCGACGGCAGCGCGGCCCGGCAGAACACGAACGCGCTCGACAGGTTCGACCGCAGCGCGAGTTCCCACTCCTCGTCGCCGGTGTCGGTGACCGACGAAAGGCCGTGGCCGCCGGCGTTGGCGACGACGACGTCCAGCCGGCCGAACCGCTCGACGATCTCGGCGACGGCGTTCTCGGCGTCCGCCCGCACACTCGCGTCGCAGGTGATGACGTGCGCACCGATCTCGACGGCCACCGACTCCAGGGGTTCGCGACGCCGGCCCAGCACGACGACCCGGGCGCCTTCGCTCGCGTAGCGGCGGGCGGCCGCGGCGCCGATGCCGGTGCCTCCGCCGGTGATGGCGACAACTGAGTCCACTGTGGATCCTTTCCTAGGCGGGGAACGCCGAACGGGCCGACAGGCCGAAGTCGGCGAGCAGGGCCTGGCCGTTGACCGGCCGCGAAGCCGGGGACGCGAGGAACAGCACCTGCCGGGCGACGTCGGCGGCGGCCTGCACCGGGAACGCCGGGTCGTCGAGCACGTCGCCGAGGTCCGCGCGCGCCATCGGCGTGTCCACGACCGACGGGCACACGCAGTTGACCCGGATCCCCGGCAGCTCGACCGCCAGGGCCCGGGTCAGCGCCACGACCGCGCCTTTGGACGCGCAGTAGGGCACCATGCCCGGCGCGGCCGTGAAGGCGGAGTCGCTGCCGAGCAGCACCACGGCACCGCCGTCGGCCAGCCACGGCCGCGCGTGCTTGACCAGCAGTAACTGCCCGGTGACGTTGACGGCGAGCACCGCGGCGACGTCGGCGGCGGTGATGGCGGCCAGCGGGGTGCCGATCGGGCCGGAGATCCCGGCGCAGCCGACGACGACGTCGAGGCCGCCGAACCCGCGGGCGACGGTCTCCACCGCCGCGGCCAGGGCCGCTTCGTCGGTGACGTCGGCCCGGACGTCGGCGCCGGGTGCCCGGTCGATGACCGCCACCCGGGCGCCTTCGGCGCGGAACGCCCGCGCGCAGGCCAGTCCGATGCCGGACGCCCCGCCGGTCACCACGACCGCCTTCCCGGCGAGATCGGTTCGCATGCGCCCATCCTCACCGCGGGCGCCCGCCGGGCGGTTGGCCGAGAGCGCAGTTCTGTTGTCCGCGCCCGCACGCGCGGTCGCGGACGACGCCGCGCGGGCCGAGACTGACCGGGGTGAGCACCCCGCACCCCCTCGACCCGCTGACCGCCGCCGAACTGTCCGCCGGCCGCGCGATCCTCGCCGGCGCCGGACTCACCGGGGAGACGATCCGCTTCCCGCAGGTGCTGCCGGTCGAACCCGCCAAGGCGGACGTCCGCGCCGGCACCGGCGACCGGCGCATCCGCTACACGCTGCTCGACACCGCCACCGGCCGGGCCGGGGAGGCCGTCGTCTCGGTGACCGCGCACGAACTCGTCTCCTGGGACGACTGGGCCGAAGCCGACGGGCAGCCGTCATACCTGTTCGAGGAGTACGCCCTCGCCGAGCAGTTGACGAAGGCGTCCGACGGCTGGCGGGCCGCGATGGCCCGGCGCGGCCTCGCCGACCACGTCGAGCACGCCTTCTGCGCACCGCTCGCGCCCGGCCACTTCGGCCGCGCCGACGAGACGGGGCGTGTGATCCGCTCGCTGACCTTCCTCCGCGACGACGACGGCGACAGCCCGTGGGCGCGGCCCGTCGAGGGGCTGGTCGTGCACCTCGACCTCACGACGCGGCGGGTCCTGCGCGTCGAGGACGAAGGTGACGTCCCCGTCCCACCCGAGCACGGCCGCTACGGCGACGTCCCGGCGCGGACGTCGCTGAAGCCGATCGAGATCACCCAGCCCGAGGGGCCGAGCTTCACGGTCGAGGGCACCGAGGTGGTCTGGGAAGGCTGGCGGCTGCGCGTCGGCTTCAACACCCGCGAAGGCCTGACGCTGCACCAGGTGGGCTTCCAGGACCGACCGGTCCTGTACCGGGCCTCGGTCCCCGAGATGGTGGTGCCCTACGGCGACGTCGCGCCCGGCCGGTTCTGGATCAGCTACTTCGACGCCGGTGAGTACCAGTTCGGCAAGAACGGCAACGACCTGCGGCTCGGCTGCGACTGCCTGGGCGTCATCCGCTACTTCCCGGCCTGGGTCGCCGACGACCACGGCGAGCCGGTCGAGATCCCGCGGGCGATCTGCCTGCACGAAGAGGACGACGGGATCCTCTGGAAGCACACCGATCTCGGCGGGCACCCGGAAGTGCGCCGCTCGCGGCGGCTGGTCGTCTCGTCGATCTCGACGATCGGCAACTACGACTACGGCCACTACTGGTACCTCTACCTCGACGGCACCATCGAGTTCGAGGCGAAAGCCACCGGCGTCGTCTTCTGCGGCGCCGGCACCCCGGGGCAGGAGCAGCCGCACGCGACCGAGATCGCGCCCGGCCTCTTCGCGCCGGTGCACCAGCACCTGTTCTGCGCCCGGCTGGACGTCGAGGTCGACGGCGAGCGCAACAACCTCCACGAAATCGACGTCGTGGGGGTGCCGACCGGCCCCGAAAACCCGTACGGCAACGCGTTCACCTGGCGCAGCACGCCGCTGCGCACCGAACACGACGCGATGCGCCTGGCCGATCCGGCGCGCGCCCGGGTCTGGGAGATCCGCAGCGCCGACCGCGTCAACCGGCTCGGCAAGCCGACGGCCTACCAGCTCGTGCCGCGGCCGTCGGCGACGCTGCTGGCGCAGCCCGAGGCGTCCGTGCACGCCCGGGCGACCTTCGCGACGAAGCACCTGTGGGCGACGCCGTACCGCGACGACGAGCGGTTCCCGGCGGGCGAGCGGCCCAACGCCCACCCCGGCGGCGCGGGCCTGCCCGCCTGGACCGCCGCGAACCGCGACCTGACCGACACCGATCTCGTGCTGTGGCACGTGTTCGGCCCGACCCACGTGCCGCGCCCCGAGGACTGGCCGGTGATGCCGGTCGACAAATCCGGGTTCCTGGTGCGGCCCTACGGCTTCTGCGACCGCAACCCGGCCCTCGACCTGCCCGCCGGCGCCCACCACTGCGAACCCTAAGGACGTCATGACGCTCTCCGACACCTCGACCTGGCTGCCGCTCGACGGGCTCGCGCCGGGTTTCGACGCGAACAAGGCCCCGCTCACCGGCGACCTCCACGGCCGCGCGTTCGTGCTGCGCGACGACGCCGGCGGCCCGGGCTTCACCTGGGACGGCACCGAAGCCGAGACGTTCCTCGTCGACGACGGCCTGTACTACGTCCAGCCCCACCCCGGCGCCGCGCGCGAGGCCGTGTCCCTGATCCTCGACGTCCGCGACGGCCGCGCCCTGGTCGTCACCACCCGGATCGGCGACGCCGGCACCCCGCGCGTCACCCAGGAGTTCCGGCCCGCCACGATCGACGGCGCCGAGGTGCGCGGCGAGGCGATGGCGCCGAGCACCGCGCTGATCGGGCGCCGCGTGGTGTGGGTGTACAGCGAAGACCACGCCTACGAGCACGTCTACCTCAGCCCGCACTGGTACACCTGGCAGTGCCTGGCCGGGCCCGAGCGCGGGCTGGCCGACACCGACGAGAACTCCGTGTACCGGGTCCGGCCCGGGATCCACGTGTTCGCCTGGCGCGAGAAGGTGATCTCGTGCGCGTCGGTGACGATCGCCGACCACCGCAACGCCCGCGCGCTGCGCTCCCACGGTGTCCTCTTCGGACTCGACCACACCGGTGAGGACACGACGTGCTTCACGTTCGGCGCGCACGGGCGGCTGCTGAGCACCACCGTGCACCCCGCGGGCCTCGACCCGGCGGAGCACTGAGCCGTGGCCGCCGACCTGATCCTCACCAACGCCGTCGTGTACACCCTGGACCGGGTGCGGCCGTGGGCGTCCTCGCTGGCCGTCACCGACGGGAAGGTCCTGGCTCTCGAAGACGTCGACCGCGGGCCGAAGACCGAGGTGCTCGACCTCGGCGGCGCGTTCGTCCTGCCCGGCCTGGTGGACGTGCACAACCACCACGCGATGGCCGGCCGCGCCGAGCTGTTCGAGCTCACCTTCGGCGCGGACGCGGGTTTCGCGGACATCCTCGACGCCGTCCGCGCGCGGGCGCGTGACCTCGGCCCGGACGACTGGCTGATCGGCGGCGCCTGGGCGTCGACGCTGGTCGAGACGCTGTCGCACACCTCGGCGCGGCGCGCGCTCGACGACGCCGCGGGCGGACGGCCGGTCGCGCTGGCCGACGACAGCCGCCACAACCGCTTCGTGAGCACCCGGGCCCTGGAGCTGGCCGGGATCACCGCGGCGACCCCGGACCCGCCGGGCGGGGTGATCCACCGGGACGGCGGCGAGCCGAGCGGCCTGCTGCTGGAAGCCGCGGGGGTGCTCGTCGAGTACGTCGCCGACGGTCTGACGCCGCAGCAGCACCGCCGGGCGTCGCAGCGGGCGATCGAGATCCTGCACGGCTTCGGCGTCACCGCGTTCCAGGACGCGGGCGTCTCGACCGACATCCTCGGCGCACTGAAGTCCCTCGACGACGCGGGCGAGCTGGACGCCTGGGTGGTGTCGTCGCTGCTGGTCAACGACCCGATCTTCGGGTTCGACCCGGTCGGCGCGCCGCTGCTGGAGGTCGCCGGGCGCTACCGGACCGAGCACCACCGGCCCGACTTCGTGAAGATCTTCCTCGACGGTGTCCCGCCGACCCGCACGGCCGCGTTCCTCGAGCCCTACCTGCCCGACGACGTCCACGGCGGCTGCTTCCACGGCGCGACGACGATGTCCGCCGAGGAGCTGACGGGCTGGCTGCGCACAGCGGCGTCCGCGGGCCTGTCGGCCAAGGTGCACTGTACCGGCGACGCGTCGGTCCGGCTGCTGCTCGACGCCGTCTCGAAGCTGCGCGCCGAGGGGTACACCGACGTGCGGTTCCAGGTGGCGCACGGCCAGTTCGTGCACCCCGACGACCTGCCGCGGTTCGCCGAACTGGGTGTCGCGGCGGACATCTCGCCGTTCCTCTGGGTGCCCGGCGTCATTCCGGAGGCCATCGCCGGGGTGCTGCCCGCGGCCCGCGCGGCCCGGATGCAGCCGAACCGCGCGCTGCTGGACAGCGGCGCGCTCGTGGCCGGCGGTTCGGACTGGCCGGTCAGCGCGTCGCCGAACGCGTGGGAGGGCATCGCGGGCCTGGTCACGCGCGAAGACCCGCACGGTCGCCGGCCGGGCGCGCTCTGGCCGGAGCAGGCGATCACCCTGGCCGAGGCGATCGAGGTGTTCACCCTCGGCGGGGCCCGCGCGTGCGGCCTCGACGACGTCGCCGGGGCGCTGACCCCGGGCCGCTCGGCCGACTTCGTGGTCCTCGACCGGGATCCGTTCCGGACCGCCGACGTGGCCGGCACGCAGGTCGCCGAGACCTGGTTCGCGGGACGGCGGGTGTTCCGGCGCTGACCCGATCCGGTGCTTCCGGGTAGTTTCTCCTACACTGGTAGAGAAAACCAGTGCGGGAGGTGCCGGTGCCCAAGATCATCGACCACGACCAGCGGCGCAGGGACATCGTCGACGTCACCTGGGACCTGATCGTGCGCGGCGGGATCGAAGCCGCCACGATGCGCGAGATCGCCGCGGCGGCCGGGTTCGCGAACGGCGCGCTCAAGCTGTACTTCGCCGGCAAGGAAGACATCATCGCGGCGACCTACGAGCGGGCGCTGGACATGATGCGCGAGTACGTGGCCCTCGACGGCCTGCGCGGGCTGGCCGCGCTGCGCGAGCTGTGCGTGTCCTCGATGCCGATCGACGAAGCCCGCATCACGGCCGGGCGCGTGCTGCTGATCTTCTGGCAGATGTCCCTGTCGGACCAGGGGATGCACGACAAGTACCTCGAGCACGTCCGCGAGTGGCGCGGGCTCCTGCACCGCTTCCTGGCCGAAGGCCGCGAGGACGGCGACATCGTCACCGAGACGCCGGACGAGCAACTGGTGGACGAGGTCATCCTGGTCAACGCGGGCGCGAACGTGATGAGCCTGGTCGCGAGCGAGTTCTCCACGGTCGCCCTGCAGCACCGCCACCTGGAGTCGTTCCTGGCCCGGCTCACCAAGCCGTGAGGGGCACCTTCAGGGCGTCAAGAGCCATGAAGGTGCCCCTCATGCGCTACGCGGTGAAGATCCCGCGCAGGTAGGCCGCCACCTCCGCGTGGGACTTCGGGGACGCGGGCAGGTCCGTGTACAGGCCGTAGAAGCCGTGGATCTGGCCCGCGTAGCGGGTGAGGTCGACGGCCACGCCCGCGTCGGTCAGCTGCCGCGCGAACGCTTCGCCCTCGTCACGCAAGACGTCGTACTCCGCTGTCAGGATCAAGGCCGGGGGCAGGCTCTTCAGGTCCTTCGAGCGTGACGGCAGCAGGTACGGGTCGGTCAGGCGGGCCGGGTCCGGGGCGTACTGGGCGAAGAAGAAGCGCATCGCGTCGGCCGTCATGCCGTAGCCCGTCGCGAAGTCCACGTAGGACGCGAAGCCGTCGTCGGGGTGGGCGAACACCGGGCAGATCAGCACCTGCGCGGAAATCGACGGCCCGCCCCGATCCCGGGCCATCAGAGAGACCACAGTGGACAGATTGCCGCCGGCGCTCTCACCGCCGACGGCGATCCGCTCCGGCGAGACCGCCGGACCCGCGCCGCCCGCGGCCAGCCACTCCAGCACGGCGTAACAGTCCTCGGGCGCGGCCGGGTAGGGGTCTTCCGGCGCCAGCCGGTACTCGACGGCGGCCACCGCGACCGACGCCCCGGCGCACACCGCGCGGGAGGCGACCTCGTTCTCGTCGACCGAGCCGATCGTCCAGCCACCACCGTGGATCCACAGGAAGACCGGCACCGGCCCGGCCGCCTCCGGCAGGTACAGCCGGACCCGGAGGTCGCCCACCCGGCGTTCGGTCACCGCCGCGACCGGCGCCACCGCCCCCGGCGCCGGCCGGGACGCGGCGAACGCGGCCCGCAGCTCCACCGCCGTCGGCGGCCGTTCGGGCACCGGCGCGTCGGCGGCCAGGGCGAGCAGCTCCTGAACCGCGGGGTCGAGGGTCATGCGGACACCGCCTTGGTGGAAAGACCGGGCAGCTCGAGCGCTGCCGGATCAAGATTCGCCAGGGAACCGCTTCGGCGACGAGGATCGGCGAAGGCGAAGGCCGTGCGGGCACCTCCTCGGCCACGAGAACCCGCCATGCTCACACCGCCTCGGCGACGAGGACGCGCGGCGATCCGGGCAGGGTCAGCCGGTCCACCGGCCGCCACCCCGCGTCCGCCAGCCAGCCCCGGACGTCGGCCTCCGGGTAGACGACCGTGCCGTCGATGACCAGGTACTCCCCCGCGTGCAGCGCGTCGAGCGACCGCGGCACGGCGTCGTCGTCCAGGAAGAAGTCCAGCAGCAGGAGACGCGCGCCCGGCGCCGCCGCGGCCCGCGCGTGCCGCAGGATCGCGCGGTTCTCCTCGACGCCGAACCGGTGCAGGACGTGGTTCACCATGACGAGGTCGTACTCGCCGTCGGGCTCGGCCTCCGGGGTCGGCGCGCCCACGACCCGCGTCCGGTCCGCGAACTCCGCCACCGCCTCGGTCACCGACGGCACCGACCGCGGGTCGTAGACGAACGTCGTGTGCAGGACGTCGTTGGCCCGCAGGGCTTCCAGGGCGAAGGCGGCCGACAGGCCGCCCAGGTCCAGCAACCGCTTGGCCGACCCGAAATCGAACGCTTGCGCCAAAACCCGAGCGTGTAGGGCGTTATACACCATGACCCCGCCGATGAAGGTGGTCCAGCGGTCGCCGGTGAGGTCGAGCTCGCCGGGTTCGCCGGTGTCGGCGGTGTGCGGGAACTGCTGCCAGTGGGGGTAGCTGATGGTTTCGAGGAAGGTGAGGAACGGCGCGAGGTCCGGCTCCTCCCCCGTCCCGCCGAGGTAGGCGGCGGTGTCCGGCGTCAGCGCGTACCGGCCGTCCACTCGCGACAGCAGGCCCAGTGACGACAGCGCGTCACCGAGGATGCGCGTGATGTTCTCCGGCCGGCCGGTGCGTTCCGCGAGTTCCGCCGCGTCGAGCGGCCCGGGCGCGAGTGCGCGGAACAGGCCGATGCGGTTGGCGGCGAACAACTGCCCGGCGGCCATGTAGCCCACGGCGACGTCCACGATGCGCTGGGGCGTGGCTGGTGTTTCCGTCCCGGTCACGGTGACCCTCCTTCTGTTCGACTGGGACACTCTACATCCGTAGATAAAAGAGTCCAGCGCCGATTTCCCACGCGCAGCAAGGGAAATCCGTCGTGTTTCAACTTCCTACGTTCGTAGAATAAAACCATTGACAGCGCATGACGGGAGTGTCAACATGCGTAGAACTACCCCTGCCGGTACCGGCAGTCCGGCCCGCCCGTCGCGGCGGGCGCGAGGAAGGGGAACCCATGACGCTGCTCGAAATCCGGGACCTCACCGTCGGCGTCGTCACCAAGGACGCCGAAGACGCCGACCGCGAACTCGTGCGGGAGCTGTCCTTCGATCTCGACGAGGGACGGACACTGTGCGTGGTCGGCGAGAGCGGCAGCGGCAAGACGGTCACCGCGCTGTCGATCATCCGCCTGCTCGAGTTCGTCGCCCCGGTCCGCACGCGCGGCGAGATCGCGATCGACGGCGTGGACGTGACGAAGCTGCCGTCCGACGCCATGCGCGCCTACCGCGGCCCGCGGATCGGCATGATCTTCCAGGAAGCCCTGGACTCGCTGAACCCGGGCCGCCGGGTGGGCGGGCAGCTGGTCGAGGCCTACCGCGAGCCCGGTTCCCTGCCGGGCCAGGCGGCCCGGCGCGGCAGCCCGCTGCACAGGACGGCCGAGGCCAAGGCCCGCCAGCTGCTCACCGAGGTCGGCCTCACCGACACCGACCGGGTCCTGCGGCTCTACCCGCACCAGATGTCCGGCGGCATGCAGCAGCGGGTGATGATCGCGCTGGCGCTGATGGCCGATCCGGACCTGCTCATCGCCGACGAGCCGACCACCGCGCTCGACGTCACCACGCAGGCGGAGATCCTGACGCTGTTCGACCGCGTGCGCCGCGACCACGGGACGGCGTGCGTGTTCATCACCCACGACATGGGCGTCGCCGCACAGGTGGCCGACCGGATCGCGGTGATGTACCGCGGCCGCCTGGTCGAAACGGGCTCGCGCGACGACGTCCTGACGCGCCCGCGGCACCCCTACACCCGGGCGCTGCTGAGCTGCGTGCCGCAGCTGGGCGTCAGCCGGCGCGACGGCTTCCCGACCATCTCCGCCACCCGGCTCGCCGCCGCCATGGCGGGCGAAACGACCGAAGCCGTCGAAACCCGGACGCTGAAGCCGTCGCCACGGAAGGACCACGAAGGCGCCACGCTCAGCATCGCCGGAGTGTCCAAAGTGTACGGCCGAAAAGGACGGTTCGGCCGCGCGAGCAGCGAGGTGCGCGCGGTCCGGGACGTCTCACTCGACATCCCGCCGGGCGAGTTCTTCGGGCTGGTCGGCGAGTCCGGCTCCGGCAAGACCACCCTCGGCCGCCTGGTGACGGCCTTGGAGCCGCCGGAGTCGGGCACGATCACCTTCGGCCCGCACACCGTCACCGCGTCCGGGCTCGACGGCGGTGAGCGCGCGTTCCGCCGCCGCGTCCAGCTGATCTTCCAGGACCCGCAGAGCTCCCTCGACCCGCGCCACACCGCCGCGCGGATCATCGCCGAGCCGCTGAAGGAGCTGACCGGGCTGCGGGGCGCCGAGCTGGACCGCCGCGTCGCCGACCTGATCGACGAGGTCGGCCTCCCCCGCGACACCGCGGGCAAGCTCCCGTCGCAGCTGTCCGGCGGGCAGCGGCAGCGGGTGTCGATCGCCCGCGCGATCGCCGCCGAGCCGGAGCTGATCGTCGCCGACGAGCCGACGTCGGCCCTCGACGTCTCGGTGCAGGGCCAGGTGCTGAACCTGCTGCTCGACCTGCGCCGCACCCGCACGCTCAGCCTGCTGTTCATCACCCACAACCTCAGCCTCGTGCTGTCGGTCGCCGACCGCGTCGGCGTGATGTACCGGGGCGAGCTCATCGAGGTCGGCGACCCCGACGCCGTCCGCCTCACCCCGCGCCACGACTACACGCGGCGGCTCCTCGCCGCGAACCCCGACCTGCCCGCCCTCCCCCACACAGGATCGACGCGCCCATGAAACGAACTCCTTTGCTCGCCGCCCTCGCCGCCGCGGGCGCGCTCCTCGCCGGCTGCATGGGCGCCACCGCCACCGGTGGTGCCGCGGCGGACGGCCCACCGGTCCGCGGCGGCAACCTGACCGTCGCCGTCCCGACCGACCCGCAGTCCCTGGACATGGTGGCCAACCCCGGCCAGGTGACCGCCCAGATCGGCAACATGATGTACGAGAAGCTGTTCGAGGTGGACCAGGGCTTCGTCGCGCGGCCGATGCTGGTCGACACGTTCACGACCAGCCCGGACCGGCTCACCTACACGTTCAAGCTGCGCCAGGGCGTCACCTTCCAGGACGGCAACCCGCTCACGGGCAACGACGTCGTCGTGAGCCTGCAGCGCTGGCAGAAGAGCCACCGGACCGGCCAGCTCGTCACCCCGGACATCGACACGATCACCGCGCCGGACGCGGCGACCGTGAGCATCCACCTCAAGCGGCCGCGCTACCCGCTCGTCGACGAGCTGGCCGGCGCGGGCACCGAGATCTACGAGGCGAAGAACCTCACCGGGCTGCCCGCGACCGGGTTCGGGCAGGACAAGGCGATCGGCACCGGGCCGTACAAGCTGAAGAGCTGGGACATCGGCCAGCAGCTGGTCCTGGAACGCTACGACGGCTACAAGTCGCGCACCGAGGAGAACTGGGGCGGCCAGGCCGGCGCGAAGCACGCCTACCTCGACACGATCACCTACAAGATCGTCGGCGACCAGGACGCGCTGATCAGCGGCCTGCAGACCGGCCAGTGGGACCACGCGATGCCGGCCAACGACCAGTACGAGACGCTCAAGGCCAACCCGAACCTGGTCGTGCACAACCTGCCGGGCGGCAACGAGAACGTCATCATCCCCAACTTCAACCCGGGTTCGAAGTTCGCCGACCCGCGAGCGCGCCAGGCGCTGAACCTGCTGCTCGACAAGCCCGCGATCAACGCGGCGACCGGCGGCAGCAAGGACCTCACGATCGAGACCGGCGCGTTCGCCTCGCCGGACAACAAGGCGTCCTACTCGGCCGCCGGCGACGACGTCTACCGGCAGCACGACCCGGAGAAGGCGCGGCAGCTGCTCGCCGAGGCCGGCGTCCCCGCCGGGTCGACCGTCCACATCGTCACCACGAACTCCTACCCCGAGTTCGGCAAGTGGGCCGTGCTCATCCAGGACGAGCTGTCGAAGATCGGGCTCACCGCCAAGATCGACACCTACGACTTCGCCACCATGCTCGGCACGCTGACCAAGGACCCGGGTGGCTGGGACATCACGACGTTGTTCTTCGACTCGTCGCTGTCCTCGCCCGCCCAGATGCCCGCGCTCACCCTGGGCACGCTCAACGGGTCGTCGTCGCCGGAGATGGACGGGTTGCTGACCGAGTTCAACGCGGCCACGACGCCGGAGCAGGCCAAGGCCGTGATCGACAAGCTGCAGGCGTACACGTGGAAGCAGCTGTCGGTGATCACGCTGAGCCAGTCCAAGCTGTACGCGGCCTACACGCCGCGGTTGAAGGGCTACGGCGACTTCTACCGGATCTTCTGGAACTCCTGGCTGGCGGCGGCATGACCGGAGTCCTGCTGCGCCGGCTGCGCGACCTGGCGATCATCCTGGTCATCGTCGGCACGATGATGTTCTTCGTCATCCGGCTCATCCCCGGCGACCCGGCCCAGGCCATCCTGGGCCCGACCGCGCGGCCGGCCGACGTCGCCGCGCTGCGGGCGAGCATGGGCCTCGACGGCTCGCTCTGGCAGCAGTACCTGACCTGGGCCGGTCACGTGCTGCGCGGCGACTTCGGGACGTCGATCACCTACCACCAGCCGGTGCTGGACGTGGTCGCCGGCCACATCGTCCCGACGTTGACGCTCGCCGTGCTGTCGACGGTCATCAGCTTCGTCCTGTCCGTGGCGATCACGGCGTGGCAGGCGGTGTCGCCGCGCAACCCGGTGGCCCGCGCGCTCGACCGGCTCTCGTCGCTCGGCATGGCGCTGCCGGACTTCTGGATCTCGCTGGTCCTGGTGCTGGTGTTCTCGGTGACGCTGCGCTGGTTCCCCTCCAGCGGCTACCACGACCTGCTGACCGACCCGGCCGGCGCGGTGCCGGCGCTGGTGCTGCCGCTGGCGGTGCTCGTCATCGGCCAGACGGCGTTGTTCGTGCTGACCCTGCGCGAAAGCGTGCTCGGCGAGCTGCCGCTGGCCTACCTGCGCACCGCGCGCGTCAAGGGCCTGCCCGAACGCCGGGTGCTGCTGAAGCACGTGCTGCCGAACGCGCTGATGCCGCTGATCACCCAGCTGGGCAGCAACTTCGCCATGCTGGTCGGCGGGATCGTGATCATCGAGTCGATCTTCGTCGTGCCCGGGCTCGGCCACCTGCTCATGGGCGCGGTGTCCACCCGCGACTTCCCGCTGATCCAGGGCGTGACGTTGTTCGTCGCGGTGCTGTTCGTCGTGGTCAACCTGCTGGTGGACCTGTCGTACGCGCTGCTCGACCCGAAGGTGCGTGTCGCATGAGCCTCGCCCTCGTGGACCAGGCGCCCGCGGTGGCCACTCCCCCGCCGCGGCGCGTGGCCCGGGTGTTCCGCCGCAACCGGACGCTGGTCGTCTGCTCGGTGCTGCTCGGGCTCATCGTCCTGGCGGTGGTGGTGCTGCCGGTCTTCCTGCCGAGCGTCAGCGCCACCGACCCGGTGCACCGGCTGCTGCCGCCGTCGCCGGGGCATCTGCTCGGCACGGACTCCTACGGCCGCGACGTCCTCGCGCGGCTGGTGTCCGGCGGGCGGGCGTCACTCGGGCTGTCCGCGCTGATCACGCTGTGCGCGGCGTTCTCCGGCATGGTCATCGGCCTGGTCAGCGGCTTCTACCGGACCGCGGGCGCGGTGCTGATGCGGCTGATGGACGCGTGGATGTCCTTCCCGGCGATCATCCTCGCCATGGCGCTGGCCATCGCGCTCGGCGCCAGCATCTGGACCGAGCTGATCGCGCTGACGGTGATCTTCACGCCGTTCACCGCCCGGGTCATCCGCAGCCGCGTGCTCGGCGTCGCCGGGCGCCAGTACATCGGCGCCGCGCGGGTGTCCGGGATGAGCCGCGGCAAGATCCTGCTGGTGCACGTGTTCCCCAACGTGCTGCCGCTCGCGCTCGTCCAGGTCGTCATCCTGGCCGCGGCCGCGATGCTGGTTGACGGCGCGCTGAGCTTCCTCGGCCTCGGCATCGCCCCGCCCACGCCGACCTGGGGGAACATGATCGCCGAAGGCCGCTCGTACCTGGTCGTCGCGCCGTGGCTGATGCTCGTGCCGGGCGTGACGATCGTGCTCTGCGTGCTCCTGCTCAACCTGATCGGCTCCGCGCTGCGGATCGCCGTCGACCCCCGCGCCCGCACCCTCGGCGAGCTGCAGCGCCTGCGCGTCCGCCGTCCCGCCCGTTCGTGAGAGAGGATCTCCTTGACCGTCCCGACTTCCCTGGCCGTGCGCCGGTTCGCCCCCGACGGCGCGCCCGCCGGTCCGCCGGTGCTGCTCCTGCACGGGTTCGCCTCCGACGGCCCGACCGACTGGATCGGCACCGGCTGGCCCGCGGCCCTCACGGCCGCGGGCCGCCCGGTCGTCGTGCCGGACCTGCCGGGTCACGGCTCGAGTCCGGCACTCGCCGACGCCACCCCGAAGGCCGTCACCGAGGAGCTCGTCCTCGCGGTCGGCGACGTGTCCGAAGTGGACGTCGTCGGCTACTCGCTGGGGGCGCGGCTGGCCTGGGAGCTGCCCGCGCTGCTGCCCGTCCGGCGGCTGGTGCTGGCCGGGATCAGCCCGCACGAGCCGTTCGGCTCGGTCGACGTCGAGGCCGCGCGAGCCTTCGCCGACGGCGGGCGGCTGCCGGCCGACCCGCTGACCGCGGCGATCGCCCGGATGATCACCGCGCCGGGCCGCGACCCCGCGGCCCTGCTCCGGTGCGTCGAGGGCCTGCGCCGGGAGCCGTTCGCGCCCCAGGTGGGCACGATCGGCGTGCCGACGCGGTTCGTCGCGGGCCGGGACGACCCGATCAGCCAGGGCATCGAGACCCTGGTCCCGCTGGTACCGGGCAGCGACCTGCTCCTGGTGCCCGGCGACCACGGCGGCGCCCTGCGCGGCGCCGCCTTCAAGACCGCGGTGCTCACCTTCCTCGACACGCCCTGACCCGGTCGTGAGTGGTAATGCGGGTTAGAACCCTCATTACCACTCACGACAAGCCTCACCAGGATCCGTCGGGGCTTACTCCTCGGTCGGCTTGGAGGTGGTTGACCGCCGCGCGGATCTCGGTGCCGTGGGTGCGGGCCAGGTCCAGGGCGCCGAGGTTGTCCGTCAGCTGCTCCGCGCGGCTCGCGCCGAACAGGACGTTCGCCACCGGCTCGTAGGCCAGGCAGAACGCCACGGCCAGCTGCGCCCGGGTCGCGCCGAACTCCGCGGCGATCGTGGCCAGCTCGGCAGAAGCGTCCACAATGGACGCCCGGATGCCGCCGACGTCCGCGCCGATCTTCCGGGTGGGCGCGTGGTTGCCCAGCAGGACGCCGCCTTCGAAGACGTCCGACGCCTGCAGCGCGAGCCGGCCCCAGTGCTTGCCGTAGTGCGGACCTTCGGCCATGGACCGGCGGGCGATCGAGTACTTCAGCTGGGCGAACTCCGGCGCCGGCAGGCCTTCGCGGTCCGCGAAGGCCAGGGCCGCATCCAGGTCGTCGGCCCGCCAGTTGTTGACGCCCCAGCCGCCGATCCGCCCGGCCCGCACCTGCTCGGCGACCTCGGTGACGAGCCGCGGGACGTCCGGGCGGTCGAGGTAGTCGCCCACGACGACCAGGTCCGCGTGATCCGTGCCGATCCGGCCGAGCGACGTCTCCAGCTGCCGCGCGAACCCCGTCCGCGGGTGGTCCCACAGCCAGAGCTTCCCGCACAGCACGTAGTCCTCGCGGGCGATCCCCGCTTCCCGCACGGCTTTCCCGAAGATCACGTCGGTGTCCGAACCCTCGGCGTGCGGGCCCATGTCGTAGTGCGCGACGTCGAACAACGTCACGCCGGCGTCGACGGCCGTCCGCAGCAGCGCGACGGCGTCGCCGAAGTCCATCCGGTCCCAGGTGTTCCACGAGCCGAGCCCGAAGGCCGATCTGCCGATCATGCTGTTTCCCTTCTCCGGCAACCTATCTTTAGTCTACGATTGTAGAATGAAACAGCGAATCGTGGTGGTGACCGGCGGCGCGAGCGGGATCGGCCGGGGCGTCACCGAAGGCTTCCTCGCCGCGGGCGACCGCGTGATCGTCGCCGACGTCGACGCCCGCGCGGCCCACGACACCGGCCGGGACCACGTCGAGCTCGACATCTCCGACCCGGCGTCCGTCGACGCGGCGGTTTCGCTGGTGACGCGGCAGTTCGGGCCGATCGACGTGCTGGTCAACAACGCCGGGCTGGCGGGTGGCGGCGGCCCGGTGACCGCACTCGACGTCGAGGTGTTCGACCGTTGCGTGCGCGTCAACTTCCGCGGCACCTTCCTGATGACACGCGCGGTCGGCGCGCACATGACCGAAGCGGGCACGCGGGGCGCGATCGTGAACGTCTCGTCCATCGGCGCCCGCCAGCCGACCCCCGGGCTGGGCCACTACGAGGCCACCAAGGCCGCGGTCGACGCGCTGACCCGGTCCGCGGCCCTCGAACTGGCACCGCACGGGATCCGGGTCAACGCCGTCGCGCCCGGCCCGGTGCTCACGCCGATGACCGCCGGGTTCGCCGCCGACACCGCGGCCCGCGCGGCCTGGGAGTCGCGGATCCCGCTGGGCCGCATCGCCTCCGTCGAGGACGTCGTGCCGGCGGTGGTGTTCCTGGCCTCGCCCGCCGCCGGGCACATCACCGGGGTGAGCCTGGCGGTCGACGGCGGCCAGCTGCTCACCTGACTATCCCTTGTGGACGATCCGGCCGGCGGTCACGGTCAGCTCGACCGCGACCGCCGGCAGGTCGGCCAGGGCGACGTCGAGGGGGTCCGCCGCCAGGACGCAGAAGTCCGCGGCCATCCCGGGCGCGAGGGTCCCCTTCCAGCTCGCGGACCCGTCCTGCACCGCGGCTTCGGTGGTGTAACAGCGCAGCAACCGTGCCGTCAGGTCCGGCGTCACCCCACGCGCCCCCAGCAGGTCGCCGGCCGCGGCGAGGTGCACCCGCCAGTCCGGGGTGACGACCGGCGCGTCGCTGCTCAGGGTCAGCGGGACGCCGGACGCGAGGATCTCCCGCAGCGGCCACGCGTTCGCGGCGACGTCGGCCCCCAGCGCGGCCGCGACCATCGGACGCATGGCCGTGGCGATGGCGGGCTGGGTGGTCAGGCCGACACCCCGGGCCGCCATCCGGCGCAGCTGCGCCGGCGTGACGAGGTCGCCGTGCACGAGGTGGTCACCGCGGCGCAGGTGCGTGAGCGCGGTCTCGATGCTGCGCTCCCCCGTTGCGTGCACGCCGACAACCAGGCCGGCATCGTGCGCCGCACTGATCATCGCGCCCAGGTTGCCTACGCGGGCGTCGTCGTCCGGGCCGTCGACGAGCAGGGCGCCGTGGCCGCCGTCGGCGTAGCAGTGGTGTGTCCAGGCCGTGCCCATCGGCGGGATGCCGTCGGCGAAGATCTTGACGCCGGTGACGGCCAGCCACTCCGGATCCGCCCGCGGCACGGGCGTTTCGAGACCGCGCTTAAAGTTCGGCAGCGAACTGACGCCGTCCAAGAGCCCGAACAGACGCAGGACGGTGACCCGTGCCCGCAGCAACCCTTCCCGCTGCAGAGCGGCGTATTCGTCGAGGACCGCCGCCGAGAAGCAGCCGGTTTCGCCGGGGCCGAGACCGGGTTCGGTGTAGCTGGTGATGCCCAGCGACGCGCAGAGGTCGCCCGCGCGCAGGATCGCCGCCCGCCGCTCCGCCGAGGTCGTCACCGGCGCCTCGTCGTGCGGCGGGCCGAGCAGCGGGTGCGGCCAGCGGGCGCCCAGCCAGGTCGCGTGCAGGTGGGCGTCGTTGATCCCGGGCAGCACCGTGCGCCCGGCGAGGTCGACGACCTCGGTGTCCGGTCCGATGCAGGCGGTCAGGTCGGCACCGGCCGCGACGATCCGGCCGCCGTGGACAGCGAGGCCGTCCGCCACCGTGCCGAGCCGGTCGAAGGTGTGCACGGTGCCGCCGCGCACGACCAGCTCCGCCGGGTGGATCCGTTGGCTCGTCATGGTTTCCTCCCGGATCTGGACTTTTTCTTCCACGACTGTAGACTAAAAAGATGGCACTGCCCACCCGCACCGAGGCCGCGGTCCTCACCGGCCACCACGCGCCCCTCGAACTGCGCGAACTCCCCCTGCCGGAACCGGAACCCGGCGCCGCGCTGGTCCGGCTCACCTGCACCACGTTGTGCGGCACCGACGTCCACCTGTGGGCCGGGCAGATGAGCTTCCCCGGCATGCTCCCGATGGTGCTCGGGCACGAGATGGTCGGCGAGGTCGTCGCCACCGGAGCCGGCACCACCGACACGCTCGGCCGGGAGATCAAGCCGGGCGACCGGATCGGCTGGTCGGAGTCGGTCTGCGGGAAGTGCTTCGGCTGCACGATCCTGCGCGAGCCCGTCGCCTGCGAGTCCCGTGGTTACGGCTTCCTCCAGCGGTCCGACCGGTTCCCGTACGCGACCGGCGGGCTCGCGCGGCACTGTTACGTCACGCCCGGCGCGGCGAAGCTCCTGCTGCCCGACGACGTCGCGGACACCTGGGCGTCGATGTCGGGCTGCGCGGGCAAGACCGTGCTGCGGGCCGTCGCCCGCTCCGGCGGGATCCGTCCCAACGCGACAGTCGTCGTCCAAGGCGCCGGCGCGCTCGGCGTGTTCGCCACGGCGGTCGCGCGGCTGTGCGGCGCGGGCACGGTGCTCACCGTCGGCGGCCCGGCGAGCCGCCTGGAGACGGCAGTGCGCTTCGGCGCCACGGCGACGATCCCCGTCGACACCTCGGCCGAAGAACGCATCGAGCGGGTCAAGGAACTGACCGGCGGCCGCGGCGCGGACCACGTCTTCGACTTCGCCGGCGGCCCGACGATCGGCGAGGAGGCGGTCGCCTTCGCCGCGCAACGCGGCACGGTCGCGATCGTCGGGTCGACCGGTCCGGCGCCCGCCCCCGTGCCGCTGGGCACGGTGATGGGCAAGGAACTGACCATCGTGGGCTCGCTCAACGGCGACATCGCCGACTACCACCGCTCGGTCGGGTTCTTCCGCGCCTTCGCCGGGCGGATGCCGTGGGACGAGCTGTTCAGCCCGCCCGTCGGGTTGTCCGGCGCGTCCGACGCCGTCGAGTCGATGTCCCGGCTCGGCGAGCTCAAAGCCGTCATCGACCCCCGACTGCCCTAGGAGGGTTTTCGTGAGCATTCCCCAGCGCCGCATCGGCCGCGACGGCCCGCACACCGGCGTCCTGTCGCTCGGCTCGTGGCACACCTACGACCGGATGGACTTCCGCGAGGCGGTGACGCTGCTGCGCACCGCCGTCGACGCCGGGATCACCCTGTTCGACGTCGGCGTCTACGGCTTTCCCGGCAGCGACCCGGTGTTCACCGACGTGCTGTTCTCCGCGATGGTCCGCGCCGCGGGCCTGCGCCGCGACGACTACCTGCTGTCCTCGAAACTGTGGCTCGAGGGTTATCCCGGGCACAGCCTGCGGGAGCAGCTGGAGAACGCGTTCTTCCGCGCCGGCGTCGAGCACGCCGACCTCGTGATCCTCGGGGACCTGCGCCGCGATGACACGGACCTGCACGCGCTCGTCCGCGATCTGGCCGAGCTGCACGAGGCCGGGCTGATCCGGCAGTGGGGTGTCAACAACTGGTCGGCTTCGACGATCCGCGCGGTGCACGACTTCGCGCTCGCCGACGGCGTGCCCGGGCCGGCCATCGCCCAGCTGAAGTACAGCGTCGCGCGACGGTCCATTCCGGACGGTGCGCCGTTCGCCGCGGTGTTCGACGACCTCGGCGTCACGCTCCAGGCGTCGGACGTCTTCGAGGGTGGCGTGCTGCTCGGCAAGGGCGGCCGCCAGGTCGGGCGCGACCCGGGTGACGTCCGGCAGCGCATCGCCGACTCCGCCGAGGGCATCCGGAAGGTCGCCGGAAGCCTCGGTGCGACGGCCGCCCAGCTGTGCCTCGCCTTCACCCTCACCCACCCGGCCACCACGACGACGTTGTTCGGCGCCACCAGCGTCCGGCAACTGGAGGACAACCTGGCCGCGGTCGGCCTCCTGGAGCGGGTGGGTGCCACCGAGCTGCGGGCGCTCGTGGAGCCGTTCTGGGCCGACCGCGACGCCGTCGACCCGGAGGGGCCGTGACCGGCCCGCAGCTGCCGCTGTCCGCGTCGACGCTGCCCGCGATCCGGGAGGCGATGCGCAACCCGACCTGCGCCGAGGCGGTCGGCGACCGGGACATCACCTGGTCGGACCACGTCGTGCCCGGCACCGGCGTCGTCGTCACCGTGCTGCGGCCGCGCGAACCGAAGGCCGCGCTGTTCAGCATCCACGGCGGTGGCATGGTCATGGACGACCGGTTCGCCGACCTGCCCCGGCTGGTCGCGCTGATCGAGGAGTTCGGGTTCGTGGCCGCGACCGTCGAGTACCGGCTGGCGCCGGAACACCCGCACCCCGCGCCCCTCGACGACTGCTACGCGGGCCTCGTGTGGTTCGCCGCGGAGGTGGGCCTCGACCGCCTGGTCGTGGCGGGTGGCAGCGCGGGCGGCGGGCTCGCCGCCGGGTGCGCGTTGCTGGCCCGCGACCGCGGCGGTCCGGCGCTGACGGGGCAGCTGCTGCTGTGCCCGATGCTCGACGACCGCACGGCGGTGGACGTCCCGGACGCGGTGTGGACCCGCGAGGCCAACGACTTCGGCTGGCGAAGCCTGCTGGCCGGGCAGACGTCGCCCTACGCGGCGCCGGCCCGGATGACGGACCTGGGCGGCCTGCCCCCGGCGTTCGTCGAAGTGGGCGGGGCGGAGATCTTCCGCGACGAAGACGTCGCGTACGCCCAGCGGCTGGCCCGGGCCGGGGTCCCGACGGAACTGCACGTCTGGGCCGGCGCCCACCACGGCTTCGACCGCTTCGCCCCGGACGCGGAGGTGACCCGCGCGGCCCTCACGGCGCGGTCGTCGTGGCTGCGGCGGCTGCTGGGCGCTACGGGCCGAGGATGAACCGCGCCGCCTGCTCCCCCACCAGCACCGCGGGCGCGTTGGTGTTGCCCGTCGGCACCCGGGGCAGCACCGACGCGTCCGCCACCCGCAGCCTCTCCAGCCCGTGCACCTTCAGGTCCGGGCTCACCACGGTCCCTATGCCGCAGGTGCCGACCTGGTGGTGGTACGTGATCGCCGTCCGGCGGACGTACTCCCCGACGTCGGCACCCGGCGCCGGGTACAGCTGCCGCGCGCCCCACCCGGCGGCCAGGGCCGGGGCTCGGCCGACCGCGAGACACTGCTCCGCCGACGCCACCAGGCTCTCGAAGTCCGCCGGCGCGGACAGCGCGCCCAGGTCGATCAGCAACCCGCCGTCCGGTGACAGCCGGACGCTGCCGCGGCTTTCCGGCGTCACCATGCCCGCCATCAGCGAGAACCCGGTCGGCGGCCCGGTCATCCACGGCTCGTACATCGGCACGCTGAAGCAGATCGGCTGGGTGTCCGGCACGGCCAGGCCCGGACGGCTGCGCCAGAACCAGTGGACCTGCGTGACCGACCGGCCCGCCACTGGCGGCTCGACAGGACGATCCGTCGCGAAGATCACCGGTGCGAGCAGGTGATCTTGCAGGTTGCGCCCGACGGGCAGATCGGCGACGACGTCAACGTTCAGTTCGTCCGCCGGGCCGACGCCGCTGCGCAGCAGGATGGCCGGCGACGCCAGCGCGCCCGCCGCCAGCACGACCAGATCGGCGGACAGCTCCCGCAGCGCACCACCGATCGAGACGACCACCCCGGTGGCGCGCGAGCCCTTGAACACGACCCGGTGCACCAGTGCTCCCGTGTGGACGGTCATCCGGGAAGCCACCGGCGAAGCGTAGGCGCGCCAAGTGGTGACACGGCGGCCGTCGCGAGCCGTGATCCGCTCGACCGAGACGCCGTCCTGCGTGGCACCGTTGTAGTCCGGGTTGAACGGCAAGCCGACCGAGACCGCCGCGTCCACAATGGACTGCTGGATCGGGTGCAGCGGCTCGTTCGGCGCGATCGCGAGAAGGTCCTTCTCGACGCGCTCGAACACCGGGCGGACGTCGTCCCAGGTCCAGCCCGGCACACCCCAGCCGTCGTAGTCGGCGGGCGCGCCGCGGACCCAGATCATCGCGTTGAGCGCGTGCGAACCGCCGAGCACCTTGCCCCGCGGCAGGTGCAGCCGCCGGTTCGCCGCGTGCGGCTGCGGAACCGTGTAGTGGTCCCAGTCCTCCGGGCCGTGCCACAGCTCCCCGGCCCGCGCCGGGTCGTGGACGGCGGGGTTGACGTCCGGGCCGCCCGCCTCCAGCAGCGTCACCGCCGCACCCGCGTCGACCAGCCGCCGGGCCACCACGCACCCGGCCGAACCCGCGCCCACCACGATCACGTCCATGGGCCCAGCCTGACGCGCGTCCCGGCCGCCGGCGCGGATCCCTTCGCCGTCAGTCAACCGGCATGCGTGAGCGGACAAGACCCCCGGCCGCCTCGCGCCCGATACTCGGTCCACCCCACGAAGGAGGAACCCGGGATGGCGACACGCCTGTGCATCGACGGCCAGTGGACCGAGGCCGGCGGCGGTGCCCTTCCCACGCTCGACCCGGCCACCGGCCGCGTGCTCGATGAGGTCGGCACCGCGTCGCGGGCCGACGTCGACGCCGCCGTCGCGGCCGCCCGGCGCGCGCTGACCGCGCCGGCGTGGGCCGGGCTGCTCCCGGTGCAGCGGGCCGCGCTGCTGTTCCGGCTCGCCGACCTGATCGACGCGCACCACGAGGAACTGGCCCAGCTGGAGACCCGCGACCAGGGTCAGCCGATCGGGGTGTCCCGGCAGGTGAGCGCCACCGGCGCGGCCGAGCACTTCCGGTACTTCGCGGGCTGGGTGACGAAGCTGCAGGGCACCACGAACCCGGTCTCGTTCCCGGACACGCTGCACTACACCCGCCGTGAGCCGGTCGGGGTGAACGCGCTGATCACGCCGTGGAACTTCCCGCTGATGATCCTCGCCTGGAAGCTCGCGCCGGCGCTCGCCACCGGCAACACCGTGGTGATCAAGCCGAGCGAGGTCACACCCCTGACCAGCATCCGCCTGGTCGAGCTGGCCCACGAAGCCGGGATCCCACCGGGCGTCGTCAACCTCGTCACCGGGGACGGCGCGGTCGGCGCGATGCTCAGCGAGCACCACGGCGTCGACCACCTCTCCTACACCGGCTCGACGGCCGTCGGGAAGCTGATCACCGCGGCGAGCGCGGCGTCCAACCTCAAACGGCTCACCCTGGAGCTCGGCGGCAAGGCGCCGAGCATCATCGCGGCCGACGCCGACATCGACGCCGCCGTCGCGGGCAACCTCGCCGGGGCCACGCTCAACACCGGCCAGGTCTGCGCGGCCTACACCCGCTTCTACGTCGACCGCAAACGCGAGCAGGAGTTCGTCGACAAGCTCGCCCGCGGCCTCGAAGGCCTGCGGCTCGGCCCCGGCACCGACGAAAGCACCCAGCTCGGGCCGCTGGTGTCGGACAAGCACCGCGAGCACGTCGACTTCCTGGTCACCACCGGCCGCGAACAAGGCGCCGACCTGGTGACCGGCGGCAGCCCGGTCGACGGCGACGGCTACTTCTACCGGCCGACGCTGTTCGCCGGCGTCACCGACGAGATGGCGGTCATGCGCGAGGAGATCTTCGGCCCGGTCCTGGCCGTCACCGCCTACGACGACGGCGACGACGTGCTCGGCCGCGCCAACGACACCGAGTACGGCCTGGCCGCGACCATCTGGACCCGCGACATCCGCACCGCCCAGCGCTACGCCGACGGGATCCGGGCCGGCGCGGTGTTCGTCAACATGCCCCCGATCCCGGACATGGCCGCGCCGTGGGGTGGCTACAAGGCGTCCGGCTGGGGCCGCGAGATGGGCCCGTGGGCCCTCGACGTCTACACCGAGACCAAGTCGGTCTGGCTGCACTACGGCTACTGAAAAGCGGGCTGCTGAACGGGGGTTTCCCCGGACGTCAGATCGTATATTATTTGGGATATCTTCGCCCGAACCGGCAGGCAGGAACCACGGATGACCAGCATCGCGCGGCCCGGCAAGATCATCGCGCTGCACCTGAACTACCGCTCCCGCGCCGCGCAACGCGGCCGGGTCCCCGAGCAGCCGTCGTACTTCCTCAAGCCGCCGACGTCGGTCGCGGCGAGCGGGGACGTCCTCGAGCGCCCGGCCGGCACCGAGCTGCTCGGCTTCGAAGGCGAGATCGCGCTGGTCATCGGCCGGCTCGCCCGCCGCGTCTCCCCCGAAGACGGCTGGTCCTACGTCGGCGGCGTCACCGCGGCCAACGACTTCGGCGTCTACGACCTCCGCTACGCCGACAAGGGCAGCAACCTGCGCTCGAAGGGCGGCGACGGCTTCACCCCGCTCGGCCCGGCCGTCCTGCCTGCCGCGGACGTCGACCCGGCCGCGCTGCGGCTGCGGACCTGGCTCAACGGCGACCTCGTCCAGGACGACACCACCGCCGATCTGCTGTTCGGCTTCGGCCGGCTGGTCGCCGACCTCTCGCAGCTGATCACCCTCGAACCCGGCGACGTCGTGCTCACCGGCACCCCGGCGGGCGCCTCGGTGGCCGGCCCGGGTGACGTCGTCGAGGTCGAGGTCAGCGCCGGAGGACACACCACCGGCCGCCTGGTCACGCCGATCGCGACCGGCACCGTCCCGTTCGGACCGTTCGGCGCGCTCCCCCGCGTCGACGAGCAGCAGCGCGCGGACGCCCACGGGACGGCCGAGCCGGAGTTCACCTTGACGCCGGAACTGCGGGCGCGGATCGAATCCGTCGGCACCGCGACGCTTTCCGTCCAGCTCCGCAAGCGCGGGTACCACGACGTCTTCATCGAGGGCCTCACCTCGACCCGGCCCGGCGCCCGGCTGACCGGCCGCGCGCGGACCCTGCGTTACCTGCCCTACCGCGAAGACCTGTTCCGCGCACACGGTGGCGGTTACAACGCGCAGAAACGCGCGATCGACGCCCTCGGCCCGGGTGACGTCCTGGTCATGGAAGCCCGCGGCGAACGCGGCACCGGGACCGTCGGCGACATCCTGGCGCTGCGCGCCCAGGTCACCGGCGCGGCCGGGATCGTCACCGACGGCGGCGTCCGCGACCTGGCCGCGGTGTCCGCTTTGGACATTCCCACCTACCACGCCGGGCCGCACCCGGCGGTGCTCGGCCGGCGGCACGTGCCGTGGGACGCCGACGTCGCGATCGCCTGCGGTGGCGCGGCCGTCTGCCCCGGCGACGTCATCGCCGGTGACGGCGACGGCGTGCTCGTCATCCCGCCGCACCTGGTCGAGGAGGTCGTCGACGCGGCGATCGAGCAGGAGCGGCAGGAGACGTTCATCGCCGAGCAGGTCGCCGCGGGCGAGCGCGTCGAAGGCCTCTACCCGCTGGACGAGCACTGGCGCGGGAGGTACGCCGCATGGCTCGCGCAACGGTGACCGGCGCCGCGCTGAGCAAGTCGCGCATCGCCTACGAGTGGATCAAGGCCCGCATCGGCGACGGCACCTTCTCCCCCGGCTACCGGCTGGTCCTCGGCCAGCTCGCGCAGGAGCTCGGCGTCAGCGTGGTGCCCGTCCGCGAAGCGATCCGGCTGCTGGAAGCCGAAGGACTCGTCACGTTCGAACGGAACGTCGGCGCGCAGGTCGCGATGGTCGACGAGCGCGAGTACCAGCACACCATGCAGACCCTCGCGCTGGTGGAGGGCTACGCGGCCGCCCTGGCCGCGCCGCTGCTGCCGGCGGGCGCGCTCGACGAGGCCCGCGAGCTGAACGCCCAGCTCGCCGACTGCCTCGGGCACTTCGAACCCGCGCGGTTCACCGCGCTCAACCGGGACTTCCACGCGGTGCTGTTCGGCGCCTGTCCCAACCCGCAGGTGCTCGACCTGGTCGAGCGCGGCTGGAACCGGCTCAGCGGCCTGCGGACCTCGACGTTCAGCTTCGTACCCGGCCGCGCCCACGAGTCGGTGGCCGAGCACGAAGCCATCCTCGGCCTGCTCGACGCCGGCGCCCCCGCGGCCGACGTCGAGCGGGCCGCGCGTGACCACCGGCTGGCCACCCTGAACACGTTCCTGGCCTTTCAAGCCCACCGCCACCCCTGACGCAGAAGGGAAACCCATGCGATTCCGCTCCGACCCCCAGGCCATCCGCGGGTCGATCGCGCCGCTGATGACGCCGTTCACCGCGGAAGGCGCGGTGGACCACGACGGCCTCACCAACCTCGTGCGCTGGCAGCTCGCGTCCGGCACCCACGGCATCTCGATCGGCGGCTCCACCGGCGAGCCCGGGTCCCAGACGGTCGCCGAACGCGCCGAGGCGATCCGCACGGTCGCCGCGGCCGTCGGCGACCGCGTCCCGATCGCCGCGGGCACCGGCTCCGCGAAGCTGGACGAGACCCTGGAGCTGACGGCCGCCGGGCGCGACGCCGGGATCGACGCGGCGCTCGTCATCACGCCGTACTACGCGCGCCCGACCCAGGACGCCCTGTTCTTCTGGTACCGCACGGTCGCCGACGAGTTCCCCGACCTGCCGATCGTCGCCTACAACGTGCCCAGCCGCACCGCCGTGGACCTCGCGCCGGAGACCGTCGCACGGCTGTTCCGCTCGTGCGACAACTTCGTCGGCATCAAGGAGACGACCAAGGACTTCGAGCACTTCTCGCGCGTGCTGCACCTGTGCGGGCGGGAGCTGATCGTGTGGTCCGGGATCGAGCTGCTCTGCCTGCCGTTGCTGGCCCTCGGTGGCGCCGGGTTCGTCAGTGCGACGGCGAACATCGCCCCCGCCGCCTGCGCCGAGATGTACGAGGCCTGGCAGGCCGGCGACCTCGAACGCGCGCGGGAGATCCACTACGGCCTGCACCCGCTGGTCGACCTGCTGTTCGTCGAGACCAACCCGGCGCCCGGCAAGTGGGTCCTCGAACACCGCGGGCTGATCGGGTCCGGCCACGTCCGGCCGCCGCTGCTCCCGCCGTCCGAAGCCGGCGTCGCCCGGATCAAGGACTTCCTGGCCGAAGGCGCGAAGTACCTCTCGCCGGCCGAAGGCTTCACCGTGGAAGGAAAGTCATGAGTCACCACGTCCCGGAAGGACTGCCGGGCGAGCTGAAGCACTACATCGGCGGGCAGCTCGTCGACAGCGTCTCGGGCAAGACCTTCGACGTGCTCGACCCGGTGTCGAACACGCCGTACGTCACCGCCGCCGCGGGCCAGGCCGAGGACGTCGACCGGGCGGTCGCCGCGGCGCGCACGGCGTTCACCGACGGCCCTTGGCCACGGCTGGCGCCGCGCGCGCGGGCCCGGGTGCTGAACAAGATCGCCGACGCCGTCGAGGCCCAAGACGCCCGGCTGGCCGAGCTGGAGACGTTCGACACCGGCCTGCCGATCACCCAGGCCCTGGGCCAGGCGCAGCGCGCGGCCGAGAACTTCCGGTTCTTCGCCGACCTCGTCGTCGCGCAGGCCGACGACACCTACCAGGTGCCCGGGCGGCAGGTGAACTACGTGCACCGCAAGCCGGTCGGCGTCGCCGGGCTGATCACGCCGTGGAACACACCGTTCATGCTGGAGAGCTGGAAGCTCGCGCCCGCACTGGCGTCCGGCTGCACGGTGGTGCTGAAGCCCGCCGAGTTCACGCCGCTGTCGGCGAGCTTGTGGGCGGCGATCTTCGCCGACGCGGGCCTGCCCGACGGCGTGTTCAACCTGGTCAACGGCTTCGGCGAGGAAGCGGGTGACGCGCTCGTCAAGCACCCGGACGTCCCGCTGATCTCGTTCACCGGCGAGTCCACGACGGGTCAGACGATCTTCCGCAACTGCGCGACCGGGCTCAAGGGCATGTCGATGGAGCTGGGCGGCAAGTCCCCGGCTATCGTCTTCGCCGACGCGGACGTCGATGCCGCGCTCGACTCGACGTTGTTCGGCGTGTTCTCGCTCAACGGCGAACGCTGCACCGCGGGCAGCCGGATCCTGATCGAGCGCCCGATCTATGACGAGTTCTGCGAACGCTACGCCGAGCGGGCGCGCAACATCGTCGTCGGCGACCCGCACGACCCGGCCACCGAGGTCGGCGCGCTGGTGCACCCCGAGCACTACGCCAAGGTCATGAGCTACGTCGAACTCGGCAAGTCCGAGGGGCGCCTGCTCGCCGGCGGCGGCCGTCCGTCCGGCGTGGACAGTGGCAACTACGTCGCGCCGACGGTGTTCGCCGACGTCGCGCCGGACGCCCGGATCTTCCAGGAGGAGATCTTCGGCCCGGTCGTCGCGCTGACGCCGTTCGACACCGAGGCGGAGGCCCTGGCGCTGGCCAACGACGTCAAGTATGGGCTGGCCGCCTACCTCTGGACGTCGAACCTGGAGCGCGCGCACACCTTCGCGCAGTCGGTCGAGGCCGGGATGGTCTGGCTGAACTCGCACAACGTCCGCGACCTGCGCACGCCGTTCGGCGGGGTCAAGGCGTCCGGCCTCGGCCAGGAGGGCGGCTACCGCTCACTCGATTTCTACACCCACCAGCAGGCGATCCACGTCTCGCTCGGGCCGGTGCACACGGCCCGCTTCGGCAGCGTCCGGAAAGGACAGTCATGACCGCCACCCCGCCGGACGTCCTGCGCTGCGCGTACGCCGAACTCGTCGTCACCGATCTGGCCGCGTCACGCGACTTCTACGTCGGCGTGCTCGGGCTCGTCGTGTCGTACGAGGACGACGAAGCGCTGTACCTGCGGGCGTTCGAGGAGTACCTGCACCATTCGCTGGTGCTGCGGAAGGGTGCGACGCCCGCGCTGGCCGTGCTCGGCTACCGCGTCCGGAGCGCGGCCGACCTCGACCTCGCCGAGGCGTACTACCGCGCCCTCGGCTGCCGGGTCGAGCGCCGGGCGGCGGGCGCGACCCGCGGCATCGGCGAGGCCGTCCGCGTCGAAGATCCGCTCGGGTTCCCGGTGGAGTTCTTCTGCGAGGCCGAGCACGTCGAGCGGTTCACCCAGCGCTACGACGTCCACGGCGCCGGCGCGCTGGCGCGGCTGGACCACTTCAACCTCGACACCCCGGACGTCCCGGCGGCCCGGAAGTACTACGAGGGCCTGGGTTTCCGCGTGTCGGAGGACATCCAGGACGACGAGGGCACGGTGTACGCGGCGTGGATGTTCCGCAAGCCGACGGTGCACGACGTCGCCCTCACCGGCGGCGACGGGCCGCGGCTGCACCACATCGCGTTCGCGAGCCACGAGCGGACGCAGATCCTGCACCTCTGCGACCACCTCGGCGCGCTGCGCCAGTCCGGCATGATCGAACGCGGCCCGGGCCGCCACGGCGTGTCGAACGCGTTCTACCTCTACGTCCGCGACCCCGACGGGCACCGGATCGAGATCTACACGCACGACTACTACACCGGTGACCCGGACAACCCGGTGATCACCTGGGACGTGCACGACAACCAGCGCCGCGACTGGTGGGGCAACCCGGTGGTGCCGAGCTGGTACGCCGACGCGTCCGCGGTCCTGGACCTGGACGGGAAGCCCCAGCCGCTGGTCGCCCGGGCCGAGGCGCGCGAAGCCGACGTCACCATCGGCGCCGACGGCTTCTCGTACACGTCGAAGGACACGGAATTCAAGCTGGGCGAACAGGTTTGAGCCACCGGGTGAACCACTCGCGGGTGCGGTGCAGGAAATCGAGCTGGTGCTCGCGGCCGCGCAGCGAGTGGTTCTCCCCGGGGTAGACGGCGAACTCGTGCTCGACGCCGAAGTGGCGCAGCGCGCGGTGGAGGAACTCGGCCTGCGAGAGCGGGACGTTCGTGTCGTCCGCGCCGTGCAGCAGCAGGATCGGCGTCCGGATGTCGGCGGCGTAGGAGATCGGGCTGTTCCGGTCGTGCCGGTGCGGGCCCGGGCCCTCCCAGCCGATGCTCCCGCCGTACGCCGCCTCGAAGGGGGCGCCCTGCTCGCCGGAGGCGGCCAGCATGCCCCAGTCGCTGATGCCCGCGTTGACGAAGGCCGCGGCGAAGCGGTCGCTGCGCGCGGCCGCCCAGGCGGCGAGGAACCCGCCGTGGCTCCCGCCGCCGATGCCGAGCCGGTCCGGATCGGCGACACCGGCGTCGATCAGCAGGTCGATGCCGGTGAGGATGTCCGTCCACTCCGCGCCGCCGACTTCACCGGCGACGGAAACGGCGAACGCGTGGCCGTGGCCCTGGCTGCCGCGCGGGTTGGGCAGGAAGACGGCGAACCCGTCGTCGGCCAGCCACCGCGCCTGCCGGTGCCAACCGACGATGAACCGGTCGGCCCAGCGGTCGTACGGGCCGCCGTGCGCGAGCGTGACCAGCGGGAACGGGCCGTCCTGGCGGGTGGTGCCGGGCGGGAGGACGAGCAGGCCGTCCAGCTCCAGGCCGTCGGCGGCGCGGTAAGCCAGGCGCTCCTGCGGGCCCCAGGTCCTGGTACGCAGCTCCGGGCTGCAGTCGGTGAGCCGGGTCAGCGGGCCGCCCGGAGGTCCGGTGTGGACGTCGTCGGGCTCGGTCGCGGTGCTCGCGACCACGGCGACGACACCACCGCCGTGGCTCAGGAACTCGAGGGAGCCCGGCGCGTGGGTGAGCTCGGTGAACCTGCGTGTGGCCGGGTCGAGCCGCCGGATCGTGCTGTCGAGACCTTCGGCGAACAGGGCGAGCGGCGGGCCGTCGTCGACCTGGACGAGTTCCACCGGGCAGACGTCCATCCCCTCGGTGAGATCGGCGTCGTCCTCGGCGTCGAAGATCGCGTAGCCGCCGACGAGCCCGGGCCGGGTCACGCCGCGGTAGAGGAGGCGGTCGCCCCACCAGGTGAGCGCGGACGCCTCGACGGCCGGGGCGGGCAGGTCGCGGCCGCCGACTACGTGGAGCCGCGGTTCGAGCATGCCGGGATCGGGGTCGGCGACCGGCCAGGTCAGCACGGCGAGCGGGCCGCCGCCGGGGTGGGCCGCGACCTCGACGACGTGCCGGTCACCGAGGTCGCCGTGCGGCCGGACGTCGCCGGTGGCCAGGTCGAGCAGCCACAGCCGGTCGGGCGGGCTCGGCACGCGCAGGTACGGGTCTTTCGCGGGCTCATCGCCGGGCCCGACGAGGGCCACGAGGTCGCCGGGCAGCGGGACGCAGGCGGTGACGGCCCGGTCCGTGAGGCGTTCGGCGTTCCCGCTGAGCGGGACCCGGTGGAGCCGCTCGGCGGCCAGGTAGAACACCGAGCCGGAGTCCGGGGCCCACCGGGGTGCCTCGGCCGTGCCGGCCAGCCGGCGCGGTGGCACACCGCCGCCGGCGGGGACGAGCCACAGGTCACCGGCCGTCCGGCCCCGGGTCGTCGTCAGGTACACGACCCAGCGGCCGTCGGGGGAAACCCGCGGCTCCCTGGGCACGATCCGGTCGACGACGGCTTCGGCGCTCAAGTTCCCCATGAACGCAGTCTGGCAGCCATCCGCGCGACCGGTGGCGCCGAACTCCTGGTGGGCGTGTCCGGGTGCGAGGGAGCGATGGATGGACGGCGAAGCACTGCCCCCGGGCTGGGACCTGGTCGTGGAGCGGCTCAGCCTGCGGGTCGCCACGGCCGCGGAGCTGACCGTCGACCTCACGACGCGGCCGGCGCTGCGCCGGATCCGCTCGACCGTCGCCGGCTGCCTCGGCTTCGGGCGGACGAAGGACGAGCCGCTCGGCGCGCTGCTGCTCGTGGTCGACGAGCTGGTCGGCAACGCCTACGACCACACTCCGCGCCCGTCCTGGCTGCGGGTGACGCGCGAGCTGCGCGGCCTGCTGGTCGAGGTCGTCGACGAAGACCCGTCGGTCGAGCGCGTCGCGGCCGGCGGCGGCCACGGCCTGCAGCTGGTCGAACAGCTGTCGCTGGGGTGGGGCGTGCGCGCGACCGAACCGGGCAAGACGGTGTGGGCGCTCGTCCCGGCCCAGCTGTTCCACGAACACTGACCGCTCACGGCTCGTTCCCCGGCGTGAGATCGCGGACGGCCTGGAACCCCGGCTGCGCTCATTCCGCCGGCAGCGCGCCGAGCAGCTCCTCGTGGTGGCCCGCCGCCCGCAGGACCGGCGCGTCGAGCAGCCCCGCGGCGGGGTCACCGGCGCGCACGGCGGCGAGGAACCGCACGACGGCGCGGGGTTCGGGCAGCACTTCGCCGCCGAGGTAGGCCAGCACGACGGCGTCGCCGCCGGAGTCCTCCAGCGCCACGGCCCAGCCGTGCACCTCGTCCCAGACGAGGGCGAGGTCGTGCCCGGGGAACCGGCGCAGCCGCCAGTCGAGGGCGACGTAGGCCGACACCGGGGTGTCGAGGTCGATGGTGCCGGACTCCGGCCCGACCCCCACGGCCCGGGCGACCGCCCCCAGGTAACCGCGCAACCGCCGCTCGAACGAGAACTCCGTGTCGCGCCCGAAATCGATGGAAATGCTCAACGCCGCCTCGCTTTCCCCGTCGGCGCGGGATCTTCCGCGCCCTCGTTCGGGACCCGATCGCGGATACCCCACGCCCCCGTGGATCAACCACGGGATCGGGGCCGGTTCCGGCCAACGGGACAACGAGCGGACAGGCACGGTGCGCTGCCTTCCCCCGTGAGGCAGGATCGGGGTGTGACGATCGATCAGGCCGGTGCGCCCCAGGCCCGCCCGGGCCCGGCCTTCCCCGAACACGAATCCCGCGTCGACGACCTCAGGCGGCAGCTGGCGGCGGTCGCCGGCGAAGCCACGGTCCGGCTGGCGAAGCGGACGTCGAACCTCTTCCGCTCCCGCACGTCGGCCGGGCACCCCGGCCTGGACGTCTCCGGGTTCACCCACGTGCTGCGCGTCGACCCGGAGACGCTGACCGCCGACGTCGAAGGCATGGTCACCTACGAGCAGCTGGTCGACGCCACGCTGCCGCACGGGCTGATGCCGCTGGTGGTGCCGCAGCTCAAGACGATCACCCTCGGCGGCGCGGTCACTGGCCTCGGCATCGAGTCGAGCTCGTTCCGCAGCGGCATGCCTCACGAGTCGGTGCTGGAGCTGGAGATCATGACCGGCGACGGCGGCATCGTCGTCGCCACGCCGGACAACGAGCACCGCGACCTGTTCCACGGCTTCCCGAACTCCTACGGCACGCTCGGGTACGCGCTGCGCCTGCGGATCCGGCTGGAACCGGTGAAGCCGTTCGTGAAGGTGCGCCACGTCCGCCACCACGACCGCGAGGCGCTCTTCGCGGCCCTCGGTGAGGTCTGTACCACTCGGACGTACGAGGGCGAAGCGGTCGACTTCGTCGACGGCACCGTGTTCGGCCCGGACGAGCTGTACCTCACGCTGGGCACGTTCACCGACACCGCGCCGGCGACGAGCGACTACACCTGGCTCGACATCTACTACCGCTCGATCCAGCAGCGCGAGACCGACCACCTCACCGTCCGTGACTACCTGTGGCGCTGGGACACCGACTGGTTCTGGTGCTCACGCGCCTTCGGCGTCCAGTCCCGGCTGCCCCGGCTGCTGATGGGCCGCCGGTTCCTGCGCTCCTCGGTGTACTGGAAGCTCGTCGCGCTCGACCGCCGCTTCGGGATCGCCGCCAAGCTCCTCAAGCTCCGGCGGATGCCGCCCGAGGAGACGATCGTGCAGGACATCGAGGTGCCGCTGAGCCGGGCCGCGGACTTCCTCGAGTTCTTCGAGCGGGAGATCCCGATCAGCCCGGTGTGGATCTGCCCGCTGCGCCAGCGCCCCGGCGGGGTGCGCTGGCCGCTCTACGAACTGGACCCCGAAGAGCTCTACGTCAACTTCGGGTTCTGGTCTTCGGTACCCCTGGACCCGGGCGAACGCGACGGCGTCCACAATCGGCTGATCGAAGCCGAGGTCACCCGCCTCGGCGGCCACAAGTCGCTCTACTCGGACAGCTTCTACTCCGAGGAAGAGTTCTGGCGCCTCTACAACGGGGACGCCTACCGGGAGCTCAAGCGGGCCTACGACCCGGACGGCCGGTTGCTCGGCCTCTACGAGAAGTGCGTCCGGCGCCGGTGAACGCCCTGAAAGGAACGAACGTGACCAAGGCAACCATCCCGGTCGGCGAAGTCTTCGCACGCCTGCTCGGCCCCAGCTCCACGGTGTCCATCACCGCCTACGACGGCTCCGGCACCGGCCCGGCCGACGCGCCGGTGGCCATCGAGGTCCGCTCGCCGCTCGCGCTGGACTACCTGATCTCCTCCCCCGGTGACCTCGGCCTGGCCCGCGCGTACGTCGCCGGCGCCATCGACGTCAAGGGCGACCTCTACACGGCGCTGCACGCGCTGGCGGCCCAGGTCGACCAGCTGACCCCAGCCGACCGCGTCTGGCTGCTGCGCAAGCTCGGGCCCGCCCACCTGCGCCGCGTCGAGCCGCCCGCCGAGGAGCTGCCCGGCCGGTTCCGGCGGAGCCTGTCCGGCCTGCGGCACTCGAAGGAGCGCGACAGCAGCGCGATCTCGAACCACTACGACGTCTCCAACCGGTTCTACGAGCTGGTCCTCGGGCCGTCGATGGCCTACACCTGCGCCGTGTTCCCCGAGGACGGCGCCACGCTGGAGCAGGCCCAGGAGCACAAGTTCGACCTGGTCTGCCGCAAGCTCGGCCTCAAGCCCGGCATGAAGCTGCTCGACGTCGGCTGCGGCTGGGGCGGCATGGTCGCGCACGCCGTCCGCCACTACGGCGTCGAGGCGCTCGGGGTCACACTTTCGCGTGAACAAGCGCAGTGGGCGCAGAAGAACATCGTCGCCCTCGGCCTGGCCGACCGCGCCGAGATCCGGCACCTCGACTACCGGGACGTCACCGAAACCGGGTTCGACGCGATCTCGTCGATCGGCCTGACCGAGCACATCGGCGCCCGCAACGTGCCCGGCTACTTCCGCTTCCTGGCCGCCAAGCTCAAGCCGCACGGACGGCTGCTCAACCACTGCATCACCAACCCGGACTCGAGCGTCGCGCACCGCTCCCGGGGCTTCATCGACCGCTACGTCTTCCCGGACGGCGAGCTGGAGGCCCCCGGCGAGCTGATGACGGCCATGCACGACAGCGGCCTGGAGGTGCGGCACTCGGAGAACCTCCGCGAGCACTACGCGACCACCCTGGCCGGCTGGTGCGCCAACCTCGACGAGCACTGGGACGAGGCCGTCGCCGAGGCCGGGGCGGGCCGGAGCCGGGTGTGGGCGCTCTACCTCGCGGCCTGCCGGTTGGCGTTCGAACGGCGGGAGATCGAGCTGCACCAGATCCTCGGCGTACGCACCGACAACCAGGGCGGAATGGGGATGCCGCTGCGTCCCGACTGGGGCGTTTGAGACCGGGCGTGCCTCTCGCGCGCACTTCTGCGAGGATAGTCACGAGACCGGGCGTCCGAACGGGGCGGCCAGGCTCACTGATGAGAAGTAGGTATGGGTATGGCTCAGGGCAGTGTCAAGTGGTTCAACGGTGAAAAGGGCTTCGGCTTCATCGCTCAGGATGGCGGGGGTCCGGACGTGTTCGTCCACTACTCCGAGATCCAGGGCACCGGCTTCAAGTCGCTCGACGAGGGCCAGCGTGTGGAGTTCGAAATCGGCCAGGGCCAGAAGGGCCCCCAGGCCCAGCGGGTCAGCGTCATCTGAACCACGCGACATTGGAATGCCCTCGCCCCCTCCGGGGCGGGGGCATTCCCCTTTTCCGGGGTTCTCCGACGCCCCGTCAGCGGTTGGACGTCGGGAACCGGCGGCCGGGGGTGCCGAGGGCGACGAGCTCGGTGTACTGGGCCTGCCAGGACTGCTCGGTGGCCAGCAGGTCGGCCAGGCGCTGGGTCCAGCCGGCGTCGACGGTGGCCTCGGCGGTGCCGAGGTGCCGGTGGGTCTCGTCGCGGGCCTTGAGCCATTCGGAGAGGGTCGGGTCCAGGGCGGGTCCACCTGCTCGTTCTGCCATCCGCCCACCGTACTGCGCCGGTGCGCGCCCCAGGTCTCCCTCGTTCGCCACACTGCGGGCTCACACGCGGCTCAGGTAGCCTCGGAAGCACGGGAGCACCTCGTAGGCCGGCGCAGTGCCGGGCGCACTCCCGTCCCTCGGCCCTTGACGGCCGGGCGCCGGCAGGAGCGGCGACCGTGCGGCGGGCCGCGCGTACACAGCTGATCGAGCCGGGTGTCCCGCGTCCCCGGCCTCCCGCGCAGGACCCCCCTCCGCGCGTGGCGAAGACCTCGAAACGAGTGGTGCATGACCTCACCCACCCCGGTGAAACCCCGACCTGCCCCGAAGCCGGTCCTCTCCGGCAAGCAGACCATCCCCGAGCTGCTCACCATCCGCGCCTTCCTCCTCATCCCGTTCCTCGCGCTCGCCGCGGCGGTCCCGGTGTTCTGGGGCTGGGGCGTCAGCTGGCTGGACCTGGCGATCGGCGGCGGCTTCTTCGTCGTGTCGACGCTCGGGATCACCATCGGCTACCACCGCTACTTCACGCACGGCGCGTTCCGGGCGAAGCGGGCGCTGCGCATCGCGCTCGCCGTCGCCGGCGGCCTCGCCGCCCAGGGCCCCGTGATCACCTGGGTGGCCGACCACCGCCGCCACCACGCGTTCTCCGACCGCGAGGGCGACCCGCACTCCCCGTGGCTGTTCGGCACGTCCCCGGTCGCGCTGGCCCGCGGCTTCTGGCACGCGCACATGGGCTGGCTCTTCGGCCGCGACAAGACCAACATCGAGCGGTTCGCCCCCGACCTGGCCGCCGACCGCGACATCCGCGTCGTCGACCGCCTGTTCCCCGTGTGGGTGGTGACGAGCCTGCTGCTCCCGGCGCTGCTCGGCGGCCTGATCACGCTGTCGTGGTGGGGCGCGCTGACCGCGTTCCTGTGGGCCGGGCTGGCCCGGATCTCCTTCCAGCACCACGTGACGTGGTCGGTGAACTCGATCTGCCACATGATCGGCGAACGGCCGTTCGCGAGCCGGGACCGCTCGGCGAACTTCTGGCCGCTGGCGATCCTGTCGATGGGCGAGTCCTGGCACAACTCCCACCACGCGGACCCGACGTCGGCCCGCCACGGCGTGCAGCGCGGCCAGATCGACATCTCCGCCCGGGTGATCTGGGCGTTCGAGAAGCTCGGCTGGGCCTGGCAGGTCCGCTGGCCGACGGCCAAGCGCCTCGCCGCCATGGCGCGCTGAAAGCCCGCCGAAACTCCTTGCCGGTCGTCGCGGGCGGGGTGGACCGTGGACGGATGGACACGGTCGCCCTGACCTTCGACGACGGCCCCCACCCGGAGACGACGCCGGCGCTGCTCGCCGCACTGGACGACGCGCCGGCGACCTTCTTCCTCCAGGGCTCCCGCGCGGCTGATCACCCGGACCTGGTCCGCGCCATCGCCGCGGCCGGGCACACCATCGGCAACCACAGCTGGACGCACCCGCGACTGCCGTCGCTCTCCCCCGCGGCCCGGGAGCTAGAGGTGGCGCGCACGCAGGACCTGCTGGCCGGGATCACCGGCACCCGGCCCGCGCTGTTCCGCCCGCCGTACGGCGACACGGACGCTTCGGTGGCGACCACGATCGCCGGGCACGGGCTCACCGAGGTCCTGTGGACGGTCGACACCCGCGACTGGGCCGGGGTTTCGACCGGCGAGATCGTCGACGCCGCAGCCGCGGTCGAGCCGGGCGGGATCATCCTGATGCACGACGGCGGCTACGCGTCGACGGTCGCCGCCGTCCCCCGCATCCTGGCCGCGCTCGCTTCCCGGGGCCTGCGGGCGGCCGCGGTCACGGGTTGATGCGCGCGTAGTCCGTCTTCGGCTTTCGGCCTGCCCGCGCACCGCCTCGACCGTGCCCCATTTCCTCTCGTTCTCCGGCGTCACGTCGTCGAATCCCCGGGCGAGGACAGCGCGAACGCCAGCACCGCGACCAGGGCGCGTTCGACCGGAATTGCGTGCACCATCTCGTGACTCCTCGGGGAATAGGGAGATTTCCGACGATAGGAGCCGCCGTCGACGGTGGTCAAGGTACCTTTCGGAGCAATGCTCGAAAGTTTCGAGCGTGTCCATTCCGCGCCCGATGACCTAGAATCCCCTTCATGCCAGTGAAATCCGACGATCTCGAACCCGCAGCGTCGCGGGTCACCATCGCCCGGATCGCCGCCGAGACCGGCGTTTCCGTGCCGACCGTTTCGAAGGTGCTGAACGGGCGTCCGGACGTCGCCGCAAGCACACGCGCCCGCGTCGAAGCCGTCATCGGGAAATACGGTTACCGGCGGCGCGCCGACGAGCGTTCCCGCCGTTCCCGGCTGCTGGAACTGATGTTCCACGAACTCGAAAGCACGTGGGCGCTCGAAATCATCCGCGGGGTCGAGTACGTCGCCCGCGAAAACGGAATGGCGGTCGTGCTGGCGGAATCGTCGGGGCGGCACACGCCGGGGCAGAGCTGGCTGGAAAGCGTGCTCGCCCGGCGGCCGGTCGGCATCGTTTCGGTGTGTTCCGACTTCACGAGCGGGCAGCTGGCGAAACTGCGCGCGCGGGACATCCCGCTGGTGATCGTCGACCCCGCCGGCGCGCCCGGCCCGGAGACGCCCTCGATCGGGGCGACGAACTGGCAGGGCGGGCTGACCGCGACCCGGCACCTGGTGGAGCTGGGCCACCGCCGGATCGCGATGATCGGCGGCCCGGACGGCGTGCTGTGCAGCCGCGCCCGGATCGACGGCTACCGCACGGCGCTGGAGACGGCGGGCCTGGCGTTCGACCCGGCGCTGGTCCGCAAGGGCGACTTCCACGTCCGGTCGGGCTACCGCGAGCTGGCATCACTGCTCACCCTCCCCGACCGCCCGACGGCGGTCTTCGCCGGCAGCGACCTGCAGGCCCTGGGCGTGTACGAGGCAGCCCGCGACGCGGGTTTGAAGATCCCCACCGACCTGAGCGTCGTCGGCTTCGACGACCTCCCGGTGGCCAGGTGGCTGACCCCGGAGCTGACGACGATCCGCCAACCCCTGCAGGAAATGGCGGCGGCGGGCGCCCGGCTGGCGATCGCACTGGCCCGCGGCATGGCCCCGGAGGCGCGACGGCTGGAGCTGGCGACAAGCCTGGTGGTCCGCCACAGCACAGCCGCCCCGGCGGAGCACGTGATCCCCGCACCGCGGTAACCCGGCTGGAGCCGGACGGCAGCCCGCCGGGCCCGGCCCACCGGCACGCGACATGGTCGCCCCGCCGAAAGCGCCAGGCCGCACTCCGCCGACGACTGGACCCCGCACCTCTGGCCGGGTGTCGCCGCCCCGGCAGAGCACGCGATCGCCGCACCGCGGCAGCCGGGTCGGCGCCGCCCGACAGCCCGCCGGGCCCGGCCCACCGGCACGCGACGAAAGCGCCAAGCCGAAAGCGCCAGGCCGCGCTCTGCCAGCGACCGGACCCCGCGACCCTGGCTGACTGTCGCCGCCCCGGCGGAAGGTGTGATCCCCGCACCGCGGTAGCCGGGCCGGTGTCGCCCGGCAGCACGGCCGCCGATCACGGCGGACAATCTCCGGACCGCGCGCCGCGACAAGGCGCAGCGGTCGGTCACGGCGGCCGCCCGCCGGACCGTGGCCCGCCCGCCGCGACCAGGCGGCCAGGCGCAGCGGCTGGTCACCTTCCCAGCCTCGTGCTCTCCGGCGGTCCGAGGTAGCTCGGCCGCAGGCCGCCCGTGTCGACCACCAGTTTCTGCACCACCACCGCCGGGTCGATCATCCAGAGCTTCAGCACGTGCGGGCCCGGTGCGGCGACCACGTGCCGCGTCGAGGTCAGGTTGACGTTGTCCGATGTCGTCCGTTCCCACTGGCGGTTCATGGTCGTGTCGTCCGCGCCGGACGCCTTCGTGATGTTGACGACCTGCGGGGCCGCGTCGTCCAGTGAGACCGCGTAGCGCAGCCCGTCGCCCTGCAGCACGTTGTTGCGCGGCGAAAGGTACGCCCAGACCGTCACCGGGCCGGTCGTGAACAGCGTCATCCGGTACTCCAGCCGCGGGCCCGCGCCCGCCGCGTGGCTCGGCGCCGTCACCGGGAACGGTGTCATCCCGGCGCCCGTGCGGCCGAGGTCCGGGATCCGCCGCCACGACACGCCCGCCGCGGGCACGGCGTCGCCGTGGTCGGCCTCCATCGAGACGTGTCCACCGGCCTCGACGAACCCGTGCCGCCACGTCACCGGGAGCGAGCGGTTGACGACCATCGCGTCCACGAAGACCGTGCGTCCCGCACCCGACACCGTGATCGGCACCGTCGTCGTGCCCTTCGGCGCGCGGGCCCAGTCGATCCGCACCGTCATCCGCAGCTCCTCGTCCACCCGGCCGCCGCGCGGCTCGACGCGTACCCACGGCGCCCCGGCCGTGACGGTGCAGCGGAACGGTGTCCGCCCCCTGTTGAACACGTCGACGTACTGCGCCGGCGTGCTCTGGAACGGGCTGAACTCCGGCAGCACCGGACGTCCCGGCGCCGCGGGCCACCACTGGTCAGAGCCGTCGACCGCGACCCCCATCTCGGCGGCAGCGGGAACGGAAACCCGTTGTACCGCCGGGAAGATGACGTCCGGCAGCGCGACGTTGTCCTTCTCCGGCTGCTGCCACGGCGCGTTCGGGCCGTAGCGCGCGACGTCGCCGTAGTCGATGTGCGGCTGGGTCTGGAACCCGTTCCACTTCCCGCCCGCGATGCCGGTGTTGTACTTCGCCGCCAGCGCGAGGTCGTCGGCGAACCGGGCCTCGGTCAACGCGGCCAAGCCGTTCGCCGACGCGCGCCCCTGCGCCGCGTACAGCAGGTTCGTGAACTCGGCGCGCCGCAACGCGTACAGGTTCGCCGTCGCCCCGACCTCGTACAGCACCAGCTCGTAGTAGGCGTCCCGGTACACCGCGGGCAGTCGCGAAGAGATCTTCGACGCACGCGCGGCCAGCGCCTGCCACTCGTCGGTGACCGTGTCCAGCTCGCGGTAGTTGACCAGGCTGAACGGCGTCGCCTGGTCGTCGTACACGATCGTGCCGTCGGCCTGCAGCGTGATCTTCCGGTTCAGCAGCTCCGGCTTCCGGCGCGACTGCAGCCGCCCGTAGTCGTGCAGCACCGACGCGATGTCCGACGCCGGCGCGGCCCCGAAGTTCGTCGCCGCGAAGTCCCGCTCCCAGGTGGACAGTCGCGACGCGGGCAGCGCCGAGGGATTCCAGGCGTAGTCGAGGAAGAACTGCAGCGGCAGCTCGTTGCCCTTCAGGTCGCCGACGTTCACGACCCACAGCCGGTCGTTGCCGTAGGAGACGGCCTGGTTCAGCTGCTCCCACGTGTTCGCGATCAGGGCGGTGTCGACCCACTTGTAGTTGCGACCGCCGCCGACGTAGTCGAAGTGGTAGTACAGCCCGTACCCGCCCGGATGCGGCGGCAACGAGAGATCCGGGTGCTTGCGGATGTTGCCCCAGTTGTCGTCGGTGAACACCACGATGACGTCGTCGGCCGGCCGCAGGCCCTGCGCCCAGTAGCGCTGGACCTCCTTGTAGAGCGTCCACACCTGCGGGACGTCAGTGGTCAGCTCCCGCGCGAGGATTTCCCGTTCGGTGGCCAGGATCTCGCGCATCAGCTCGATGCCGTCGCCGTCGGGCAGGCTGACGTCGCCGTTGCCGCGCATGCCGAGCGTGACGACGCCTTCGAAGTCCTCGCGGGCCATCCGGCGGATCCCGTCGGCCCAGTAGGCCTTGATCGCTTCGCCGTTGCGGCGGAAGCTCCACTCCCCTGTGCCGCCGTACGGGTCGTGGCCGGGCGTGACGATGGTGCCGGCCGCGTCGCGGACCGCGGCGACCGCGTGCCGGTTCCACTCCTCGATCCCGCGCATCATCGGCGCCTCGTGCGAGGTGCCCATGACGACGCCGTACTCCTTGGCCGTCGCGTGGTTGAGCGGGTCGTCCTCGGCGAACGCGCGGCCCCACACCGCCGGCCACAGGTAGTTGGCCCGCAGCCGCAGCATGGTCTCGAAGACCTTCGCGAAGAACTCGTGGGTGAAGCCGCCCGGGTAGCCCGGGGCTTTGCCCGGCCCGAAGTACGCCGGTGCCCAGGTGCCGAGCGCCGGGTTCTCGTCGTTGATGAAGAACCCGCGGTACTTGACGCGGGGCGTGCCCAGGCTGAACCGCTCGCCCGGCAGGTGCAGCTCCGCGCTGCGCCGCGGCGGGACGTCGGCCCACCAGTACCACGGCGAGACGCCGATGCGCCGAGAGATCTCGTAGACGCCGTAGATCACGCCGCGCTGGTCGCTGCCGGTGAGCACCAGCGTCCCGTCGACGACCTGGCTCAGCGACGTCTCCCACTTGCCCGCGATCCCGGTGACGTCGAGGCGACCCGCGCGGACCAGGTCGTCGACCAGCGGGCTGTGGCCGAGGGTGCCGATCAGCACCACCGGCCCGTGCGCGGGGACGACGTCGATCGAGACGGCGGGCCGCACGCCCGTGACGCGCTCGACGTCGGCCGCGAGGTCGCCGGCGACCCGGCGCACCCCCGGCCGGTCCCCGGAACCCACCACGATGGTCGCGGCTTTCCCGCGCTCCACCAGCGGGAAGCCCGTGCCTGCTTCGGCGGTTCCCGGCAGCACGGCGGTTCCGGCGCCGGCCACGGCCAGCAGCTGGAGGAAGGCACGGCGGTGTACCTCGGACGTCACGGGAGACCTCCTGAGTCAGCCCTTCACGGATCCGGTGAGCCCGCCGACGATGCGTCGTTCGGCGAGCACGAAGAACGCGAGCGCGGGGATCATCGACAACGCGGTGAACGCGAGCACCCGGGCGGTGTCCTGGGAGTACTGGGACTGGAACGTGGCGACGCCGAGCGGGAGCGTGAAGTGCGCGGAGTCGTTGAACACGAGCAGGGGCAGCAGGTAGGCGTTCCAGCTGGTGACGAAGGCGAGCACGCCGACCGTCGTCAGCGCGGGCGCCGACAGCGGCAGCAGGATCCGCCAGAAGAACCCGAGCCGGCTCGCGCCGTCGAGCACCGCGGCGTCCTCCAGCTCGCCGGGGATGGCGTGCATGAACGGGCGGAGGATCACGATCGTCACGGGCAGCGAGAACGCCGCCTCGGGGATCGCGACGCCCCAGAAGCTCTCCAGCATGCCGAGCTGGCGCAGCCACAGGTACAGCGGCAGCGTCGCCACGGTGAGCGGGAACAGCAGGCCGAGCGTGAACAGCGTGTACAGCGCTTCACGGCCCTTGAAGTGGTACCGAGACAGCGCGAACCCGGCCATCGAGCCCAGGCCGACGGCCACGGCGGTCGCGATCACCGCGATCAGCGCGCTGTTGCCGAGGAACGTCCAGAACGCGCTCGAGCCGAGGACCGAGGCGTAGTTCTCGGTGATCCACGGCCCGGGCAGCCCCGCCGGGTCGGAGTTGATCTGCGCGTTGCTGCGGAACCCGCCGAGCACCACGAACAGCAGCGGCACGAGAGTCACACCGACCACGACGATCGCCGCGAGATACCCCATCGACAGGCCGAACCGGCGCGAGCGCATCAACCCACCATCCTCGTCAGGGCACCCTGGGTGTCCCGGCGCAGTGCGAACCGCTGGTACAGCAGCGCGAACACGAAGCAGATGACGAAGAGGATCACCGCGACGGCGGAGCCGAACCCGAACTCGTAGCGCTTGAAGCCGTGGTCGACCAGGTAGGTCGCCATCGTCGTCGACGCGTTCGCGGGCCCGCCGAGCGTCATGATCCACACGATGTCGAACAGCTGCAGAGAGCCGATCACCGACAGGAAGATCCAGATCCGGATGGTCGGCCCGAGCAGCGGCAGCACGACGTGGCGGGTGGTCTGCCACGCCGACGCGCCGTCGAGCGCGGCGGCCTCGCGCAGCTCGGCCGGCACCCCCTGCAGCCCGGCCAGCAGCAGGATGATGCCGAAGCCGATGAACTTCCAGGTGATCACCGCGAACAGCGTGTAGAGCACGATGCCCGGGTCGGCCAGCCACTGCCGGACCAGGCCGCCGAGCCCGGCGCCTTCGAGCACCTGGTCGGCGAACCCGCTCGGCTGCAGCATGAGCACCCAGATCACCGCGGTGATCGCCTCGGACAGGACGTACGGCGCGAACACCAGGGACCGCAGCACCGCCCGGCCGCGCAGCTTCCGGTTGAGCAGCAGCGCCAGACCGATCGACAGCGGCAGCTGCACCACGATCGACAGCCCGGCGATGATCAGGTTGTGCACGATCGCGCTTTGGAACACGTCGCCGCCGAAGGCGTCGACGTAGTTGTCGAAGCCCACGAAGTCGTCGAGCGCGCCGAACCCGTTCCAGTTGAACAGGCTGTAGAACGCGGCGATCCCGATCGGCACCAGGACGAACCCGGCGAACAGCAGCAGCGCCGGGCCGAGCAGCAGCGCCAGCTCGAGCCGCTTGCGCAGGCTCGACCGCCGCTTCCGGACCGGCACCGCCGGTGCGGGCGGTCGCGCCGCCCGCACCGGGCTGGTGGTCGTGGTCACTTGTTGCCCGCCGCGGCCTGGTTGACGGCCGCCACGATGCCTTCGGGGGTGCCCTGGCCGGCGAACATGTTGGCCACCGCGTCGTTCAGCGCGGCGCCGACCGCCGTCGGGAACGCCCGGTCGAAGTACATCTGCAGGTACGGCGACTTCGTGCCGTAGTCGTAGACGGCCTTCAGGGTGTCGGTCTTCAGCGCCTTGGCGGCGACGGTGTTGACGGGCAAGCCGGCGCCCTGCGCGGCGAGCTGCGTCTGCACCGGCTCGCTGCCCAGGTACTGCAGGAAGTCCGCGCACGCCTTCGACGCGCGGGTGGTGCAGGCGAAACCGTCACCGCCGCCGAGCACGGCCGCGGGGTCGCCCGCGCCGCCGGGCACGGACGGGAACGGGAACCAGCCGACCTTGGAATCCAGCTGCTTGTCCTCGGTCAGCGCCGACATCGTGCCGGGCTCCCAGTCGCCCTGCAGCTCCATCGCCGCCTTGCCGTTGGCGACCAGGCCGGCCGAGCTGCCCGCGCCCTGCTGGGCGGCGGTGCCGGCGAACCCGGTCTGGAACGGCTGCGTGGCCAGGAAGTTCTTCAGGTCCTGCCCCGCCTTCGTCCAGCACGGGTCCTCGAGCTTGATCGCCTTCACCGACTGCTTGAGCACGTCGACCGAGCATTCGCGGACGGCGAAGTAGTTGAAGTAGAAGGCATCCGGCCAGCGGTCCTTGCCACCCACCGAAATCGGCGCGACGCCCTTGGCCTTGAGCTTGGTGACGGCGGTGTTCAGGTCGTCGATGGTCTTCGGCGGCTCGGTGATCCCGGCGTCGGAGAACAGGTCCTTGCGGTACCAGAAGCCGACGAAGTGCTGCTCGAACGGCACGCCGTACTGCTTGCCGTCGACCTGCCAGTTTTCGCCGAACTTGCCGGTGGTCGCGGAGATCCACGACTTCGTGGCGTCGGTGATGTCGGCGACCTTGCCCGAAGTGATCTGCGAAGCCAGGTCGCCGGCGCCCCAGGACTGGTAGACGTCCGGTGGCTCGGCCCCCTGCAGGGCGAGGGGCACCTTGGTGGGGAAGTCCTCGTTCTGCAGCGGCTGGGCCTTGATGGTGACGTCCGGGTGTGCTTGGTGGTAGTCGGTGACCACCTTCTCCCAGATCGACTTGATCGGGTCGGTGGTGCCGTTGTGCCACCAGGTGAGGGTGACCGGGCCGCTCGGCTGCGCGGGCGCGTCACTCCCCCCACCGCTGCACGCCGCGAGGGCGAGCGGTACGACCGCCGCGAGCGCGGCGACTACGGGGATTCGGCGTTTCACAAACATCTTGGGTCCACTCCTGACGACTTCGGCCGAGTTGGACGGGGCGTGACAACGCCCGGGTTGGCGAAGAGTCTGCGCCAGCGAAAAACGGATGTCAATCGTTGTCGATAACGTTTTACATGGCTAGTCTGAGCCGATGCAGCCCAGTTCCAGGGTGACCATCCGTGACGTCGCGGCCCGCGCCGGCGTCTCGGTGGCCACGGTCTCCAAAGTGATCAACGACCGCTACGGCGTCTCCGCCGCGACGCTCGCGAAGGTCCGGGCGGTGATCGAAGAACTCGGCTACGAAGCGAGCCTCGTCGCGCAGAGCCTGCGCAACCACCGGACCAACGTGATCGGCATCCTGGTCGCCGACCTGGAACCGTTCTCGACCGAGCTGCTCAAGGGAGCCGCGGACGCGATCCGCGGCAGTGGCTTCGAGCTCGTCGTCTACTCCGCGGGCGGGCGCACCGGCGACCCGAAGGGCTGGGAGAAGCGCTACCTCTCCCGGCTGAGCGGCACCCTCGTCGACGGCGCCGTGCTGGTCACGCCGGCCGTCTCGCTGGAGGCCGTGCCCGGCACGCCGGTGGTCGCGGTCGACCCGCACACCGGGCCGTCGCACCTGCCCACCATCGACTCGGACAACCTGCGCGGCGCGCAGCTGGCCACCGAGCACCTCCTCGAGCTGGGCCACCGCCGGATCGGCTTCCTCGCCGGCCGGCCCGACCTGCAGTCCGCCGAGCTGCGCAAGACCGGCTACCTGCGCGCCCTGACGGCGGCGGGCGTCGCGGTGGACGAGGCCCTGATCCGGGACGGCGCGTACGACCCGGAGATCTCCGCGGCCTCGGCGCACGAGCTGCTGACCGGGCCCGACCGGCCGACCGCGGTGTTCGCCGCGAACGACATCTCGGCCATCGCGACCGTTGGCGCGGCCCGCGAGCTGGGCCTCTCGGTGCCCGAAGACCTTTCCGTGGTGGGCTTCGACAACGTGCCCGAGTCGGCGCTCTGCAGCCCGCCACTGACCACAGTGGACCAGCCGATCCGCGAGATGGGCCACCGCGCGATCAGCATGCTCATCGCGCTGATCAACGGCGACGCCGTCGAGCGCACCCACCTCACCCTGGACACCGGCCTGGTGGTGCGGCGCTCGACCCGCGCCCTCCCCTGATCTTCTCCCCTACGAAGGGCGGACAGCCTTGACCACGCAGCCCACCGAGGCCCCCAAATCAGCGGAGCCCTGGCGTGACCCCACCGCCGACCCGGCCGAGCGCGTCCGCGCGCTGATGGGGCGGATGACCCCGCGCGAAAAGCTCGGCCAGCTCTACGGCGTCTGGGTCGGCATCGACGCCGGCGGCGAGATGGCCCCGCACCAGCACGAGTTCGTCGACGCCGTGATCGACCTCGACGACCTGGCCCGGCACGGGATCGGCCAGCTGACCCGGGTGTTCGGCACCCGCCCGGTCGACCCGGTGATCGGCGCCCGCAGCCTGGCGCGCACCCAGCGGCAGATCATCACGAGCAGCCGGTTCGGGATTCCCGCCATGGTGCACGAGGAGTGCCTCACCGGGCTCGCCGCGTGGCAGGCCACCATCTTCCCCGCGCCGCTGTCGTGGGGCGCGAGCTTCGACCCGGACCTGGTGCGCCGCATGGCCGAACGGATCGGCCGGACCATGGTGGGCCTCGGCGTGCACCAGGGCCTCGCGCCGGTCCTGGACGTCGCCCGCGACCTGCGCTGGGGCCGCGTCGAAGAGACCATCGGCGAGGACCCGTATCTGGTCGGCACGATCGGCAGCGCCTACGTCGCGGGCCTCGAGGCGGCCGGCGTCGTCGCCACGCTGAAGCACTTCGTCGGGTACTCCGCCTCCCGCGCGGGGCGCAACCTCGCGCCGGTTTCGGTGGGGCCGCGCGAAATCGCGGACGTCCTGCTCCCGCCGTTCGAGCTGGCCCTGCGCGCGGGCGCCCGCTCGGTGATGAACTCCTACACCGACGTCGACGGCGTCCCGGCCGTCGCCGACCAGGCGCTGCTGACCGACCTGCTGCGCGACACCTACGGGTTCACGGGCACGCTCGTCGCCGACTACTTCTCGGTGGCGTTCCTGCACCGGCTGCACGGCGTCGCCGCCGACCGCGGCGACGCCGCCAGCCAGGCCCTGACCGCGGGCGTCGACGTGGAACTGCCCACCATGGACTGCTACGGAGAGCCGCTGCTCGCCGCGGTGGAAGAGGGCTCGGTCGATGCCGCCGTCGTCGACCGGGCCCTCGAACGCGTGCTGCGCCAGAAGTGCGAGCTGGGCCTGCTCGACGCGGACTGGGCCCCGGAGGTGCCGGAGGAGATCGACCTCGACGACGCGGAGTCCCGGGACCTGGCCCGTGAGGTGGCCGAACGCTCGATCGTGCTGCTGAGCAACGACGGCACGCTCCCGCTGGCCCCCGGCCGCCGGGTCGCCGTCGTCGGCCCGCGCGCGGACGCGGCCGGCGCGATGATGGGCTGCTACTCGTTCCCGCTGCACGTCGGCGTCCACCACCCCGACGTCCCGTTCGGCGTCGAGGTGCCCACGGTCGTCGAGGCCCTGCGGGCCGACCACGACGTCACCTACGCGCTGGGCTGCCCGGTGGTCGGCGGGGACGACGACGGGATCGCCGAGGCCGTCTCGGCCGTGGCGGCCGCGGACGTCTGCGTCGCCGTGCTGGGCGACCGGGCCGGGTTGTTCGGCGGCGGAACGTCCGGTGAGGGCTGCGACGCGCCCGACCTGCGGCTGCCCGGCCGGCAGGAGGAACTCCTCGAAGCCCTGCTCGCGACGGGCAAGCCGGTGATCCTCATCCTGCTGTCGGGGCGACCGTACGAGCTGTCGCGGCAGGCGGACCGGCTGGCCGCGATCGTCTGCGGCTTCTACCCCGGCGAAGAGGGCGCGCCCGCGCTCGCGAGTGTCCTCAGTGGACGGATCAACCCCTCGGGCCGGCTGCCGGTCGGCTTCCCGGCGGCCGGCGCGAGCCAGCCGTCGACGTACCTGGCGGCCCCGCTGGGCCGGCGCAGCGAGGTCAGCACGGTCGACCCGACACCGCTGTACCCCTTCGGGCACGGGCTTTCCTACGCGCCGGCGACCTGGCAGGACGTCAGCGCGACGGGGTCGCTGTGGCCGACCGACGGCACCTGCCAGGTCCGGGTGACGCTGCGCAACGACCACGACCGGCCGACGTCCGAAGTCGTCCAGGTGTACCTGCACGACCCGGTCGCCGAGGTGGCCCGCCCGGAGCGTCAGCTCATCGCCGCGCGCCGGGTCGACCTCGAGCCCGGTGAGGCGAAGGTCCTGGACATCGGCCTGCACGCGGACCTGACGTCCTACACCGGCCGCGCGGGTCACCGCCTGGTCGAGCCCGGCGACGTCGAACTGCGCGTCGGCACGTCGAGCGAGCAGATCGTCGCGACGTTGCACTGCACGCTGTCCGGGCCGCGCCGGGAGGTCGGGTTCGATCGCGTGCTGGCGCCGGAGTTCTCGGTGTGAAGCACCCCTTCGACGCTTCGCTGCGCCAGACCGCCCACCTCTCCGCGGGCGGCCCCGGATCTGCCTGCGGCTGAGCACACCCCGGAAGTCCGTGAATGCCACATCGAGGGACATGGTGTCCCTCGATGTGGCATTCACGGACTTCGGCGGGCCCTGACGATTCTCTCGAACGCCTACCACCGCAAGCCGTCGAGGGCGTGAACGACATTGGCACCGCGGCCACCGGACCCGCCGCGCAGACCGCGGACGACCTGATCGACGCCTACGACCAGATCATCACGCGCGGGACATCCGCGTCTACGGCGCGACGCTGACGCCGTTCGGCGGCAACGCCCCCTACGACACCCCCGGGCGCGAAGCGGCTCGGCAGCGGGTCAACACGTGGATCCGCGGCCACTTCGACGCGGTGCTCGACTTCGACCGCGTGGCCCGCGATCCGGCCGCGCCCGGGCAGCTGCGGCCCGCCTACGACGTCGGCGACCACCTGCACCTCAACCCGGCCGGGTACCGGGCGCTCGCGTCGAGTGTCCCTTTTGGACTGTTCGACCACCGCTGACGCTCCCCCGCGGGGGTGAAGACGCGCTTGTGAAGCCGACCACAATCCTCTGTGGAGCGTAGCCGGCTTGATCTTCTCTCCGTCGCCCTGCGAGAGACACCGCCACTCCATCGGGTGGCAGTGTCGCTCGATCTTCATCATTCGTGGTCGTCGTCTGTGACACACCGTCAATTCTCTTGCGAGTAAAGGATTTCCCGGCTGGGCCGAGCGGGAAGATCGCCGCGGCGCACCGCCGGGCCGGGCCGTCCGCCCGCTGCTAGTGTCCCGCCTGCCCTGGTCCGGACCACGCTCGCCGCGGCCGGACAGGTCCCCCGGAACTCCTTGAGAAAAGACGGAACTTGACCGACCTGAACCACCCCGGCCCCCGCGAATCGTGGTCCCCGCAGCCCGGCTCGCCGGACTGGCACGTCACCGCGTTCCTCGGGCCGCAGCCGGGCGCCGGCGACCACACCCTGATCGACGCGGTCCGCGAGCTGCGCGCCCGGATCCTGTTCGACCACGGCCGCCGCCCCGCGTTCCTCCGCTCGGACGGCTCCCACGCCGACGACCAGGACCTCGACTTCGGCGCGTGGCACTTCATCGCCCGCCGCAGTCCCGGCGGTGAGCCGCTGGGCTACATCCGGCTGTCCACACCGGACTCCGGCGAACGCTTCCAGTCCCGGGCCTACCTCGGCGACGCGAGCTACGAGGAACTCCTGGCGGCCGAAGGCATTCCGGTGTCCGAGGTGTTCGAGCACAGCCGGCTCGTCGTCGAGCACCGGGCGCGCAAGCTCGGGCTCGGGCAGTACCTCAACGCGCTGGCGATCGGCGCGGCCCACCACCTGGGCGCGCGGGCGATGATCGGCACGTCCGGCACGAAGGACGGCCAGGACCGGTTCCACGAACGGTTCGGCTTCCGGCCGGTGCCCGGCACCCGCCGCTACGTCCCGCGCTACACCGAGGACGTCGTGATCATGTTCCACCGCGTGCTCGACGGCGCGGGCCGGCAGCACGACCTCGTGACGCGGCTGCGGGACGAGTTCCCGCTCATCGCGGCGAGCGGCCCGTCGCCACTGCTCCCCGCACCGCGGGCGCCCCGCGCGGCGCCGCTCACGCTGACCGAGGCCGCCGCGCCCGACCGCGACGTCTGGCGGCCGGTGCTGTTCACCGCGGCCGACCACGACGCGCTCACCCGGCTGCTGGCCTCCGGCGAGGTCCGCGAAGTCCACGACACCCTCGACGAGCAGCTCACCGAACTGGTCCGCAGCCGCGAACCGGCGTGCCGGGACGACGCCGAGATCGACCGGAAGAAGCGCGAGCAGCTGACCGGCGTCGCGGCGTGGGAGTACGGCACCTGGGTGTGGTACCCGTGGTCGGGGCGGCTGGTGCACGTGCTGCCGCGCGAGGAGTTCCGGCTCGTCCGCACCGACCGCAACCGCGGCCGGATCGAGCGCCCGGAACAGCGTGACCTCTTCGGCAAGCGGATCGGGATCATCGGCCTGTCGGTCGGCAACAGCGCGGCGCTGACGTTCGCGCTGGAGGGCATCGGCGGCGCGTACCGGCTGGCCGACTTCGACGACTTCGGGCTGTCCAACCTGAACCGGCTGCGCGCCGGCGTGCACCACCTCGGCGTCAACAAGGCGGTGCTGTCCGCGCGGCAGATGTTCGAGATCGACCCGTACCTCGACATCGAGATCGAGCGCGACGGGCTGACCGCGGACACGATCGAGGACTTCTTCGCCGGCGGGATCGACCTGCTCGTCGAGGAGTGCGACACGCCGTGGGTGAAGATCGCGGCCCGCGAGTACGCGCGTGACCTCGGCATCCCGGTGGTGATGGACTGCAACGACCGCGGCATGCTCGACGTCGAGCGGTTCGACCGGGAGCCCGACCGGGCGCTGCTGCACGGCTTGCTCGGCGACGTGAAGTCCGTCGATCTGGCGAACCTCGGCTACCAGGAGAAGGTCGACCTCATCCTGGCGATGGTGGACGCCGACCGGATCAGCCCCGAGCTGGCCGCGTCGTTCAACGAGCTCGGGCGCACGCTGAGCAGCTGGCCGCAGCTGGCGTCCGGCGTCGCGCTGGGTGGCGCGCTGTGCGCCGAGGCGGCCCGCCGCATCCTGCTCGGCCGCCCGTGCGAGTCGGGCCGGTTCTACACCGACCTTTCCCAGCAGCTCAGCCCGGCGCGCAGCGTTTTCGCGGGCGGTGCGGTGTGAGCGCGCTGGCCGTCCCGGTCACGATCACCGGCACCGGCGTCCACCTGCCGCCGGACGTCGTCACGAACGCGGAGCTGGCCGCGACGCTCGACACGTCGGACGAGTGGATCATCAGCCGCACGGGCATCCGCGTCCGCCGCCGGCTCGCGCCGGACCGCGCGACGTCGGACATGTGCGTGGCGGCGGCCCACTCCGCGCTGGCCGCGGCGGGCATCACCGCCCGCGACGTCGACGCGATCATCGTCGGGACCTACACCTACGACCAGCCGCTCCCCTCGACGGCGCTGATCGTGAAGGAGCTGCTGGGCGCGGACCGCGCGCTGACGCTGGACATCACGCAGGCGGCGTGCGCGAACGGCGTCCAGGCGTTGTTCCTGGCGGCGCACCTGCTCCAGACGTCGGCGGCGTCGACGGTGCTGGTCATCGCCGCGGACTGCGCGTCCCGCGTCACCGACCCGGCCGACCGCACGACGCGGGTGTTCTTCGGAGACGCGGCGGGCGCGGCGGTCCTGACCCACGCGTCGTCGTCCGGCGGACTGCTGGGCTGGGACTTCGGCACGGAGCTGTCGTACGACGTGGAGATCCCGGCGGGCGGTTCGCGCCTCCCGCCGGCCGCCGCGTCGGCGTCGGACCACTACCTGAAGATGGACGGCCGCGCGGTCTGGAACACCGCGACCCGCTGCCTGCCGGACAGCATCCTGCGTGCGGTCGACGAGGCCGGGCTGTCGGTGGAGGAGATCACGCACTTCTTCCTGCACCAGGCGAACTTGAACATCATCACGGCGGCGCTGGACAAGCTGGGCGTGGCACGCTCGCGGGCGCCGATCACGGTGGACCGCCTGGGCAACACCGGTTCGGCCGGCGTGTTCACGGCGCTGCACGCGGCGTTCGGCCAGGGCGCGGTCCGCCGGGGCGACACGTACGTGGTCTCGTCCATCGGCGCGGGCTTCCAGTGGGGGACGCTGTGCTTCCGCCACGGGTGAGCTGAGCGGACGCGGCCCCGGCTCCCGAGCCGGGGCCGCGTCACCGCCCGACCACCGCGAGTGACGTCGCGCGGATTGTGGACATCTTTGGGACACAAGGGAAAACCCGACGGCGGGGTACGTGATCGGGGTCACGGTCATGCCCTATAGTGGCGCCGTCTTGTTCGTCCCCACCCGAAGTCGTCGCTCCCGAAAAGGGGAACCCATGTCCGACGTCATCAACAGCATCTTCGGCCGCCCCAACTCCGGCACCCCCGCCACCGGCGGGTACCCCCCGGCCGAAAACACTCCCGAAGTCGTTGCCACCGAAGAGATCGAGGCCGACGCGGCCGAGACCACCGAGCCCGCCGAGGACACCGAGAGCGCCGCGACGGACGTCGCGACCGAGGACGCTTCGGTCTCCGCCTCCGAAGACGCCGAGGCCGTCGACACCGAAACCGACGAGGCTTCCAGCGACGTCGAAGACGAGGCGTCCGGCGACGTCGAAGACGAGGCCGTCACCGAGGAGTCCGACGAGGCGGCCGCGGACTCTGTCGTCGAGGTGCCCGAAGAGGAAACCGACCGGGTCGCGACGCCGGTTGAGACCGAGGCTGTGGTGGTCGAACCCGTAGCGGCGGTCGAGGTCGTAGACGAGGCGGAGCGAGTCGTCGCGGCCGCGGCCCGCCCCGCCGCCGGCACCCGCGGCGCCACCACCATCGGCGACGACGTCGTGGTGAAGATCGTGTACCGGGTGGCCCGCAAGGCCGAGGGCGTCCACGAACTCACCAGCGACGACGTCGAGGTGGCGGTAGACGGCGACGTCGCCACGATCACCATCTCCGTGGTGATCGACTTCGGCCACGCCGTCAAGGCCCTGGCCGAGAAGATCCGCACCGACGTGATCGACGCGGTGGAAAAGTTCCTCGGCCTCGACGTCGAGGGCGTCGACGTCCACATCGCCGACATCCACTTCCCCGACGCCGACTGACATCGACCGCGTTCGGTCCCGGGGGCGTGCCCCGGGACCGGGCTAGCGGGACACCCGGTAGCGGAGGTGGGTCACGCCGTTCCCGTCCAGCCGCCGGACGACGTCCAGCTCGACCCGCTCCGACTCCGCGAACAACCGCCGGCCGCCGCCGAGCAGGACCGGAACCAGGTGGATCTCCAGCTCGTCGAGCAAACCCGCGCGCAGCAACGATTGTGCCGCCCCCGCGCCGTGCACCATGACCGGCCGGTCGCCGGCCGCCTGCACCGCTTCGGTCACGCACGCGACGACGTCCGTGTAGAACCGCGCGCTTCCGGGCGGCTCGTCGCTGGGGTCCACGTGGTGCGTCAGGACGTGGATCGGAACGCCGTCATGGTGGTCGCCTTGCCACCGACCGGCCAGCTCGAACGTCCGGCGGCCCGAGATCACCGCGCCGGTGGCCAAAGCCTCGCGGTAGACCTGACCGTTCACCCCCTCCCCCAGCCGGTCGTCCAGCCAGTCGAACAACCGCCCGCCACCACGGCCGAGCTCCTGGCCGGCTCGGTCGTCCGGACCGGCGATGAAGCCGTCGAGGGACATCGACATGTACAAGATCACCTGGGACACGGGAGAACCTCCTTCACCCACGCGTCGAACGAGCGACGCCCGGATCGACAGGTTCAGGCTTCCCGGGCCCGGCTGATCACCTCCTCCAGGCGCAACGGGCTCGCCGGGTGGTGGGTCAGGCACAGCGGGGTCGCGACCTGGCGGAAGCCGAACGCCTCCCCCGCCACGTAGAACTGCGCGCGCTCCAGCCGCGAGATGTCCGCGACCGGGCTGCCCTTCGCGCGGGCCAGCTCGTTGGCCGCCGCGATCTGGGCCGGGCTGTTGAGGCGGCCGAAGAACTGCGTCATCGCGTTGCCGACCACCTGGTTGTGCAGGCCCTTCGGCGCCTGCGTCGCGAACAGCAACCCCAAGCCGTACTTGCGCGCTTGGGACGCGAGCACGATCGTGCTGCGCGTGCTCGCCGTCAGCGTGCCCGACGCCGCGAGCATCTGGGCCTCGTCCATCACGAACAACGCTCCCAGCGGCCGGTCGCCCGCCGGGTTGCGTTTGATCCAGGCGAACAGCTCCATCTGCAGCTGGTTGACGAAGTTCTGCCGCTGTTCCTCCGCCGGCAGCCCGACAAAACTGATCACCGACACCCGCGCCCGGTGCCCCGGCGCCGGCGTCAGCAGCACGCCCGGGTCCACCGGCTCACCGCCGCCGGCGAACAGCGGGTCGTTGACCATCGCCGCCTTCAGCACCTCGGCCAGGTCGGCCGCGATCCGCCTGGCGTCGTTGAGGTTGCTGACGTCGTCGGGCAGGTCCGACAGCAGCTCGATCAGGTCCGGCAGGCTGCGCGACCCGGTCCGCGCGTGATGGATCACGGCCTGGCGCAACACCGCCAAGCCGATGTTCGCCTTGACCGTGGACCCGGTGAGCCGGGCCTGCGGCGCCAGCGTCGCCACCGCCACCTCGACGGCCGCCGTGAACTCGTCGGCGTCGTCGAGAACGCCGCCGAAGTCCGGCAGGGGCTGGAACGCGAGCGGCCGCCCGGTCGCCCGCCCGGGCGTCCAGACGACGACGTCCGTCTCCGCCAGGTACCGCTTGGCCAGCTGCGCGTCATCGGGCCCCCACCCGGCCGGCGGCTCGGGCCAGGCGTCCCCGAGACGCGAGAGGTCGTTGTTCGGGTCCAGGACGATCGCGGAAACCCCCAGCAGAGCGCACTCCTCCACGATCCGCCTGAGCAGCACGGTCTTCCCCGACCCGGACCCGGCGAAGATCGCGGCGTGCTTGCGCAGCGCCGAAAGCCCGATCCGCACCGGCACGCCAGAGCCGACAACCGTGCCGAGCGTGATCTCCCCTTCCGCGGGCGGCGGGTGCGCCTCCCCGGCGCGCTTTCCGTCCACCGGCGGCGGATGGGTCCCTTCGGCAGCCTGCCCCGACGACGGCCCCTTCACCTCGGAGCGCTGCCCGTTCGACGGCGGCGGCAACACCGCCGACAACAGCTCCGAGCGGCTGGCCGGCCGCCGGTCGACGAGCCATTCGTGCAGCTCGCGACCACCGGTCTCCAGCATCCGGTCAAGCGCCCAGAACGTCCGCACGTCCGGGTCGGACAACGGCTTGGTGCGTCCTCCCGCGGTCTCGAAGGCGCCGACCTCCTCTCGGGTCTTCTTGCCCTGCGACCATTTCGGAGCCCGGATGATGACGAGGTGCCGGTTGTCCGCGCCCGGCCGTTGCCCTGCAGCCGACCGGGCTTTGCGGAAGCGGCTCAGCGCGGCACGGGCGTTCTGGGCGGCGATCGCCCGGAACCCCCAGTGCTCCTGGAGATCGGAAGCCTCGTCGACCGTCCGGGTAAGCCAGGCGTGCAGGTCGCCCCGCCCGTTCTGGCGCTCGCACACCCATTCCAGGTTGTCGTCCCCGACTTCGGTGATCCAGCTGCGCAACGCGGCCGACAGCAGATCGGGCATGACCTTGTCTTCGGTCTTCTCGTTGCGCAGCTTCTCGGGATCGGCCTCGGCCTTCAGCTTCGCGAACTCGGTGTCAAGCTCGGTGAACTGGTCAGATTCCACAACGGTCCGCAACGGCGCCACCGGCAGCGAGGCCCGTTCGTCGAAGGAGGTGAGCTCCCGGACCTGCCCGGAGCGCAGGCACGCGTCGATGTGGGCCCCGATTCGTTTCAGCAGTTCCCGAGGGGTCCACTGTTCCCAAGCCCCGTCGAAGGCTTCCGGCGCGATCGGCCAGGTTGGGTGAGGCGGCGTGAACTCCATGGTCTGGTAGGCCGCCCCGAGCCGCTTTTCCACCAGGGCCCGGCCGAGCCGGGCATCGGTGATCCGGCCGAGCGTCACGGACTCGCGGAAGCGATCGGGTACCGTGCCCGCCGCCTTCGTCTTGATCTGCTCCCACGTGCTGGGCAGGCAGGCCAGCACCGTCAGGGTCTTGTGGGTGACTTCGCGCAGCCCCATGAGCCCGTCGGCGATCTGCGCCACGAGCAGGTCTTCGTCGGCGCTGTCACCGACCTGCTGGGTGTGCTGGACGGACCGCGCGACGAGGGTGTCGAGCTGGTCCACGGCGATCACGACCGGGCCGGTCAGGGCGAGCAGCCGGGTGATCTCCTGCACGAGGGCGCGCGCGGGCTTCGGTCGCGGCCGGATGCCCCATTCCTTGGCGTCGGACGTGAGTTCATCGTCCCCGTCGAGGTAGTCCTCACCGACGTACCTGGCGCTGCGGTCCCGGCTCGCGAGGAGCACGAGAGCGCGGGCGGTGTCACCGCATTCGTCGGCGACCATCTCGTCGAGGTGAGCCACCCCGTCGACGAACGCTTCGAGGTCGTCCGCGGTCACGCCTCTGCCTCGCCGGAGCCTCGTCGTGACCTCGGCGTCGACCTGGGCCCGCAGGCACACGCGCAGCAGGAAGCTCTTCAGCTGCGACTCGCCCGACTCATCCGGGCGGGACAGTCCTCGGCGCAGCGCCTCGGCTGTGTTGTCCCAGAACGCGTCCGCTGCGGTGACCTCATCGAGGAAGAAATAGCCGCGCGCCCGGTGTACCTGCCGGCGGACCAGGCCGAGCAGGTGGGTCTTGCCGACTCCTTTCAGCCCGCGCAGGACCAAGCCGATCGGGCTGGGGCCGTCGCTGGCCGCGGCAACACGGATGCTCGTATCGAGCGCGGCGAGGGCGTCGGCGTGCAGCCCTTCGACGTGGTACGGCGAATCCCGCCAGACGTGGTCAGGGGTGTCCGCCCAGTCGAACCCCAGCGCCGCCAACGCGGTCAGTTCGTCCATCACAGCGCCTCGATCGAGAGCAGGTGGTTGTCCTCACCACCGATGCGGATCGCCGCCTCGTGGTCGGCGGCGTTGAGGACCTTGCGGTTGTCCTCCGGCACCAGGTGGGCCTGCCCGGTCCGGCTGAGTTCCTTCAGCACGGCGTCGACCTCGTCGGCGGGCGCGCCGAGCTTGGGCCGCAGGTCCACGAGCCCGACCCAGCCACGCGGTTCCCTGACCAGTTCCCGGTAGGCGATCCGGATCCGGCCCTCGAGGTCTTCCGACTCCGGCTCCGGTTCGACATCGGCCTCGACGCCGAAAACGTCGGCCGGCCGGAGCTTCTCCTGGCGCAAGAACCCACTGAGGCCGCCCAGGACGAGGTACAGCGCCGAACAGAGAACGCTCTGCGGCCGCGGCGGTGGCGGGGTCTGTTCCTGCATCTCCGCCTCACACCATGCCCATCCGCTGTCGGTCAGCTGGTGGACGAACGTGCGGCCGACCTTCGCGCTGGCGACGTACCCGGTGTCGTTCAGCTGGGTGCGGTCCTTGCCGGTCAGGGTGAACCCCACTCGTTCCTGCAGTTCGGGGTTGGGCACCTCCCGGCCCAGCACCATCAGCGTCAACATCGCCGCGGTCTGCTTGTGTCCCAAGCGGTCGGTCATCCGAGGTCCTTCCGGTGGTTCGTGTGCTGAAACGTGGTCTTCGCCCGGGCGTCGAGGACGTGGAGAAGCATGTCGATCGACTTGCGGGTCTCGAGCGGAACGCCGTGGTGGCGGTCGCCGTTCGGGGAACGGGGTTTGATGACGAGTGCGAGGTCCGCCGCGAGGTCCTTGACCCGCGCGTCATCGCCGCCGCCGGCGGCCGCGCGCAGGTCCTGGACCAGTTCGTCGACGAGGTCCCACAGCGGTGGGCGCAGCCACGCCTGGAGGGTCTGGCGCAGCAGCGCGGCGAGATCGGGTTCGTCCGCGTCGACGAGCGGGGTGAAGCCCTGGAGCTGGCCCACCAGGTCGCGGGCCACATCGGCCGGGCCGCGGGACGGACCCAGACGCAGGTAGCGGAGGTTGCCGACGTAACCGGGGAGTGCGTTGGGCTCGGTGCCCGGGGTGAGCACCGGGATGACGCGGCGGTCCTGGCCGAGCGTCCGGTGCAGGAACAGCTCGATCTCCGCCGACTGCCAGCGGCTGACCTTGCCGTCGATGACCAGGCACAGGTGCCGGGCGTCGTCCTCGGCCCGGGCGAGCAGGGAACGGTCGCCCGACAGCGACTTCCCGACCCGGACGTCGAGCCGCTCCAGCTCGGCGACCAGCGCGTTCGCGACCTTCACGCTGGACCGCGGGATGCTGACCCGGACCTCGTGCGCGAACTCGCGCCGGACTTCGCGGACCGTCGCGACATACGCGTCGCGGTTGCCCGCCAGCAGGTCGGTGCGGTCCAGCCGGTGCCCGATCACCGCGGCGACCGTCTCCAGGGCGAAGCCGATCTGGTCGGCGCTCGGCGTCGCCTCCTCCAGGACCGGCAGCTGCTCACCGAAGCTCCAGTACGAGACGTAGGGCAGGGTCAGGTGCCGGGACATCGTGTCGGCGTCCACGGTCTGGTCGAGCCACGTCCGGTACAGGTCCGCCGTCTCCTCGACGCAGATGCGCCGCCACTTCTCCGACCGGTCGTACTCTTCGCGGTTGTCGAACCGGGACAGCACCGGGAGCACGGTCAGGCGCGGCCGGTCGAACGGCATCCGGTCGCGGGCGACGTCCGCGCGCCGGGCGAGGTCGACGGCCCCGCGGACGCTCTGCATGTTCGCGGTGAACAGGACCACGAGGTGGTCCGGGAGGTGCGCGGTGCAGATGCCGCCGATGTCGGAGATCCCGGTGCGGCTGTCGATCAGGACGAAGTCGTACTCGGCCGTCCACCACTCGCGGCACCGCTCGAGGTAGTCGCCGAACCCCTCGTCGTAAAGGCCTTCCCAGTCGATGTCCTGGACGCGCCCGGCGTACCCGGCTCCTTCGCGCCCGGCGGCGACGAAGTCGAGCGCGCCGACTCCGGTCAGCCGGGTGATGTGCATCGCCGGGTCGAACCGGCCGGCGCGGAAGTCGTCGACGAGGTCGACGACCCCCCGCAGGGGCGGACCGGTCAGCTTCTCCCGGAAGTAGTCGCTCAGGCCGGGGGCCTCCAGGTCCCAGTCCAGGCACAGCACCCGGTTCCCCCACCGCGCCAGCAACACGGCGACGTTGGCCAGGGTGAAGCTGCGGCCGACGCCGCCCTTGTAGGAGTAGAAGGTGAAGACCGACCCCGGCATGCCTTAGAACCTCGGCATCCGGGGCCGGTTCGGCGGCTCCGGCATCGGGGTGTCGACGGGCCAGTCCGGCCGCCAGTCCGGCGCGAGGTCGATCAGCACTTCGAGCTCCTCGGCGATCTTCTCGATCTGCTGGTGGAACTCCAGGTACGCCGGCGAAGCTTGAAAGTGCTCGTAGGGCAGATTCCACTTCTTCAGATCCCACATGCTGCGTTCGTGCGCGTACGCCGGGAAGTTCCGCGAGTCGCAGAAGATCACGGGGTAGATCAGCCGCCGCGGTCGCTCCGGCGTCGCGCGGCCGACCAGTTCCTCACGTTTCGCCATCGAGTGCCATTCGGCGAGGCACCACTCGCTCTGGAAGTACTTCGGAGAACACACCGGCACCAGGATCCGCGTGCGTTGCAGCGCGGTCCGCAGTTCCGCCGGCCAGTGCGAACCGGTGGGCAGGGTCTCGTCGAAGAAGACCTTCACCTCACGGTCGAGATTGCTGTCCAGCAATTCCGACAGCCGTGGGTGAAAATGATTCCTGACCCAGGCCGGAACCACCCGGTCGCCACGTTGGTAGCTGATGAAGACGTCGTACTGGTACACGCGTGCCGTCGCTCCTTCACCGCTCCCCACCAGGCGGATCACAGCCTAGATCGACACACCTCGCCGAGATAGACGAGAAACCTGACAGATTCTGGACATTTACTGGCCACGAAACCGGAAAGTCACCGATCAAACCTTGACAGATCCACGGAAAATGGATAGATGACTGCGTAGCGATCAAGTCCGACCGCTCGATAAATGTTTCCGGAAAGACGATGGTCCGGCTCGGTGAATCTCCGACCCGCCCTTCAAGAGGAGTGTCGATGCCCGACGACGAGGCGCCGCGGGTGTTCGTCAGCTACTCCCACGACACCCCGGAGCACAAAGAACAGGTCCGGCGGTTCGCGACGTTCCTGCACGGCCGGATCGGGCTCGAGGTCGTGCTGGACCGGTGGTACGACAACGAACGCCGGGACTGGTCCCTGTGGGCGACCGAGCACCTGCGCGACGCGGACTTCATCCTGGTCGTGGCGTCGCGCCTCTACAAGGACCGGGCCGAGGGGCTGGCGCCGCCGGACGAGGGGCGCGGGGCCCAGTTCGAAACCGCGATCATCCGCGACAAGCTGACCAAGGACCTCCGCGACGGCGCCAAACGGGTCCTGCCCGTCGTGCTCCCGGGGCATTCGATCGAGGAGATCCCGACCTTCCTGAACGCCTACTCGACGACGAGGTACGAGATCGAGGAGTTCACGGAAGCCGGAGTGACCGAACTCCTGGCGGCGATCACCGGGCGGGGTCAGTACTCGATTCCCCAGCGGGGGCAGTGGCGCGGAAACGGCGAAGCGCCGGTGAAACAGGTATCGGCCAGTGAGCTGCCGTGGGTCGTCGCCAGCAACGGAATTCGCCGTGGCAGCGCCCTGATCGACGGGATCCGCTACGACAACAGCATCGTGCTGCGGCCCACCAAGCGCCCGACCGGCTCGGACGGGTACGTCGAGATGGATCTCGGCGGCCACTACCAGCGGCTGACCGCGGTCGTCGGGGTGCTCGACGATGCCGCCGACCCGTTCCAGGTCGGGCACTTCCAGGTCTTTCTCGACGGCGCTCCGCAGTCGACCCACCAGGTGGCGCTCGGGAAGCCGGCCACGATCGACCTCGACGTCACCGGGGCGCTCCGGCTGCGGCTGGAGATGTCCCGTCCCGGCGTGGGCGGCTCGCCCTTCGGCGGTGCCGCGGTGTCGGTGCGGCCCCGGGCGGGGCGGCCGGCGGAGCTGGCCTGGGGCGACCCGACGATGACCTGACGCCGAGCCGCCCTCCGCGCGTCAGGGCGTGATGACCACCTTCAGTGCCGAGTTGGCGGCCGCGTTGGCGAAGACCTCGTAGGCCTCGTTCATCTCCGCGAAGGTGAACGTGTGTGTGCCCATCTTCTCCGCCGGGATGCGGCCCGAGGACACCATCTTCAGCAGCGTGGGGATCGAGACCGTGTCCACCAGGCCCATCGTCAGCGTGACGTTCTGGATCCACATCTCCTGCATCGGCAGCTCCACCGGGACGCCGTGGACGCCGATGTTCGCGATGCGGCCGCCCGGGCGGACCAGGGACGCCGCCGTCTGCAGGGTCTGGGGGTAGCCGACCGCCTCGATCGAGACGTCTACGCCCAGGCCGTCCGTCATGGCCAGGACGTCGGCCTTCGTGTCCGGGCCGGCTTCGATCGCGTCCGTCGCGCCGAAGTCCAGGGCCTTCTCGAGGCGGAACTTGTTGGAGTCCACCGCGATCACCTTCGACGCGCCCCACAGGCCCGTCGTCAGGATCGCCGACAGGCCGACCGCGCCCGCGCCGACCACCGCCACCGTGTCGCCCGGGCGGACGCGGCCGGCCAGGACGCCGATCTCGTAGCCCGTCGGCAGCGAGTCGGCCAGGAAGATCGCCTGCTCGTTCGTGACGTCGTCCGGGACCGCGTACAACGACGTGTCCGCGAACGGGACGCGCACCAGCTCGGCCTGGGTGCCGTCGATGAGGTGGCCGAAGATCCAGCCGATCCCGCCGACCGTCTGGCAGTGCGACGGCATCCCGCGGCCGCAGTACTCGCAGCGGCCGCACTGGGTGATCGCCGGGACGAGCACCCGGTCGCCGACGGCGAACGCGCGGACCGCGTCGCCGACCGCCGTCACCGTGCCGACCGCTTCGTGGCCGAGGATCCGGCCGTCGGTCACCGCGGCGACGTCACCCTGCAGGATGTGCAGGTCGGTGCCGCAGATCGTCGTCGTGTCGACGCGCACGACCACGTCGGTGGGCTCCTGGACGGCGGCGTCCGGGACGTCTTCCCAGGCCTTCGCGCCCGGACCGTGGTAGACCAGCGCCTTCATCGTCGCCTCCGGCGACCGCCCGGCACCCGCGTCCGGGCACGGCCGCCCACCGAACCTAGGACGGTCGCGGCCGCCCGGCTGTCGCAATTAGAGACAGTGGCTCAGCTGGACGTCCGGACATCGCGAGCTGGGAAACGTCAATCGCCTTCGGCGTTGCGGGCCATGAAGCTCTTCGCGTCACCCGTGGCGGGGTCGACGAACACGATGTCGTCCGGGCGGCGGCGGGGGACGTCGATCGCCAGGACCACCAACGGCTCCGCGGTGATGCTCGGGAAGCCGTGGACCTTGCGCCGCTCGAAGGCGAGGAACATGCCCGGCCTCGCCTCGAACTCCTCGCCGTCCAGGTGGAACGTGCCGCCGCCGCTGAGCAGGTAGAGGTGCTCGTCGCAGTCGTCGTGGTAGTGCAGCGGGACTTCGCGGTAGATCCGGAAGATCCGCGCGCTGGCCGAAGCCTTGTCGACGAAGTACTTGTCCACCAGCATGGTCTCGGCGGTCCCGGGCAGCGCCGCGGCTTCCGCGAGGACGTCGAACACGCTCTGGGTGTTGTCGCTCTCCATGACCTTCGAACCTAGCCGACCAGCGGCAGGAGCACCTCGTCGACGATCGCGGCGACCTCGGCCTCGGAGACCGGCCCGGCCTCGATGTGCGCGACGAGGACCAGCCGCGGTCCGACGGCGGCGAGCCGCGCGGTGCCGGTCTCCCCCAGCAGCTCCAGGATCAGCTCCTGCCGCGGCCGGAACACGAGGTCGCGGACCCGCTCGAACAGCGCCGGGTGCCGCCGGCGCTGCGTGATCAGCTGGACCAGCGCGCGCCCGTGCGGCTCGTCGAGCACGCGGGCGAAACCGCCGAGCAGCACCAGCAGGTCGGTACGCAGATCACCGGTGCCGGGCGGCGGGGTCTCGCCGAAACCGGCGACCGGGTCGGTCAGGGCGGCCAGCACCAGCTCCGCGGGCGTCGACCAGCGCCGGTAGAGCGCCGCTTTGCCGGTGTGGGCGCGAAGGGCGATTTTCTCGAAGCTCAGCTCCGCGAAGCCGGCCTCCGCCAGCTCGGCCAGCGTCGACGCGTAGATCGCCCGCACCAGGTCGTCGCCCCGTCGCCGCGTGTCCGGCATCGCCCGCCCTTCCCGTGTACCGTGCTTAGTGAACAGTACCGTTCCTTATCGGGGAGTGTCGCATGAGCAGGACCGCCGTCACGAACGTCCGGGTCTTCGACGGCGCCGGGCTCACCGAGCCGCGCACCGTCGTGATCGACGGCGGCACAATCGGCACAGACCCCGCCGGGGCCGGCACCGTCGACGGCGGTGGCGGCGTCCTGCTGCCCGGGCTCATCGACACCCACATCCACCTGCACGGCCCCGAGAACCTCGAGCAGCTGGCGCGCCACGGCGTCACGACGGCCCTCGACATGGCGACGTTCTCGGCCGAACTGCTCGCGTCACTGCGCGACCGGCCGGGGCTGACCGACATCCGCAGCGCCGGGATCCCGGCCATCGGGCCGAGCGGGATGCACGCCCGGATCCCCGGCATGCCCGCCGAAGCCGTCATCACCGATCCCGGGCAGGCCAAGGACTTCGTCGCCGCCCGGGTCGCGGCGGGGTCCGACTACCTGAAGATCGTCCTGGAGGCGCCCGGTGGCGGCGGCCCGGAGCTGCCCGCCGCCCGCGCGCTCACCGACGCCGCGCACGAGGCCGGGCTGCTGGTCGTCGCGCACGCCACTTCCGCCGGGGCCTACACGATGGGCCTCGACGCCGGGGTCGACGTCCTCACGCACGCACCGCTGGGCGCCCCGATCACCGCGGACGACGTCGCCCGCGCCCGGATCGTCGCGCCGACGCTGATCATGATGAAAGGCGTGTCCGCGACGGTCGGGCAGCCGCAGCTCTACGAAGGCGCGAAAGCGTCGGTGACGGCGTTGTACCGCGCGGGCGTGCCCATCCTCGCCGGGACTGACGCCAACACCGAGCCGGGCGTGCCGGCCACCGTCGAGCACGGCGTGAGCCTGCACGACGAACTCGAGCTGCTCGTCGACGCCGGCTTGTCCACTGTGGACGCTCTCCGTGCGGCGACGGCGTTGCCCGCCAAGCACTTCGGCCTCGACGACCGCGGTGCCATCCGCCCCGGCCTGCGCGCCGACCTGGTCCTGGTCGACGGCGACCCGATCGCGGACATCCGGGCGACCCGCGCGATCACCCGGGTCTGGTGCGCCGGTACCGCAGTCACGGCCCCAGCAGGGCGATAGACGCGCGGACCGCGACCTCTTTGACGTCGCCGGCCCGGCCGCCGTCCTCGACGGTCGTCGCGATCAGCTCGCGCAACCCGCCCAGCAGCATAATTGCCAGCTGCCGGGACAGCGGCCGGATCCCCGCCGCCCGCATCTGGGCCGTGTCGGTCAGCCGCAGCGTCATCGCGATGAAGCCCTCCATCGCCTCGCGCTGCAGCTCGCGGGTCGAGGCGCCGAGCGCGGGGACGTCGCGGATCCAGCTCAGGGTGATCTCCGGCTGCGACTCCGCGGCGGCGATCCACGCCTCGATCGCTTGACGCACCTGATCGGCCCACGGCGCGCGCGGGTCGACGGCTTCGGTGATCTGCCGGATCATCTGGCGGTTCGCTTCGGCCAGCAGCGCGACGAAGCACGCTTCCTTGCTGGAGAAGTGTTCGTAGAACGTGCGACGCGAGGTCCGGGCCCGGCGGACGATGCCGGCGACCGTCGTGTCGCGGAAGCCGTCCTCGGTGATCGAGGCGGCCAAGCCGTCGAGCAGCCGCTGCCGGAACCGGTGGGTCTCGACCGTGGTCACCGTCGTCACGCTATACCCCTTCCGCAGCCGGAGCCCCTTGAAACCGGATGGTACCCCGGCGTACCGTACCGACGGTACGTTCGCGTACCACCGAGCGGGGAGATGTCGATGACGACCGTGACACGCCCAGGGCCCGTGACGCTGCCGCCGGGGCCGGCCGCGCCCCGCGCCGTCCAGGGCGCCTACGCGCTGACCAGCCCGCTGCGCGGCATGCGCCGGCTGCGGGAGAAGTACGGCGACGCCTACACGGTGAACGTGCCGATCTTCGGCCACGCCGTCGTGATCAGCGGCGCGGCCGAGATCAAGCAGCTGTTCATGTCCGGGCCGGACCTGGTCGACAACCAGGAGGTCAACCTCGGGCGCGTGCTCGGCCCGCGGTCGCTGTTCGCCCTCTCGGGCGAGGAACACCGCCGGCAGCGCAAGCTCCTGGTACCGCCGTTCCACGGCCGCCGGCTCGCCGCCTACGAGAAGATCGTCGAGGAAGAGACCGTCCGGGAGCTGGCGAGCTGGCCGGAGGGCCGCGCGTTCGCGACGCTGCCGTCGATGATGCGGATCACCCTCAACGCCATCCTGCGCGCGGTGTTCGGCGCGGAAGGGGCCGAGTTCGCCGAGCTGCGGGCGCTGCTCCCGCCGTTCGTGACGCTCGGTTCCCGCCTGGCCGTGCTGCCGATCTCCAAGAAGGGCCGCCTGAACCCGTGGCGCCGCTTCGAACGGCTGCGCCGCGAGTACGACGCGATCGTCGACCGGCTGATCGCCAAGGCCCGCACCGATGACCGTCTCGACGAGCGTGACGACGTCCTCGCGCTGATGCTGCAGAGCCGCTACGACGACGGTGCCGAGCTGAGCCGCGAAGAGATCGCCGACCAGCTGCTCACCCTGCTCACCGCCGGGCACGAGACCACCGCGACCACGCTGGCCTGGGCGGTCGAACGGCTCCGGCGGCATCCCGGCGTGCTGCGGGAGCTCGCCGAAGCGACCGACAGCAAGCTGCTCGACGCGACGATCCTCGAAGTCCAGCGCACCCGCCCGGTCATCGACCTCACGGCCCGGCAGGTCAAGCAGGACGGCTTCCGGCTGGGCCGGTGGACGCTGCCGAAGGGCTACGTCGTGCTCGTCAGCATCGCCCTGATCCACGACGACGACACGCTCTTCCCGCACGCCGCGACGTTCGACCCGCACCGCTTCGCCGGCGCGCGACCGGACCTCTACCAGTGGATCCCGTTCGGCGGCGGCACCCGCCGCTGCATCGGTGCCGCGTTCGCGACGATGGAGATGACCGTGGTCCTGCGCACCCTGCTGCGCGACTTCACGCTCGAGCCGACCACCGAAGCGGACGAGCGCTGGCACTCCCGGGGCGTCGCCTTCGCCCCGGCCAAGGGTGGGCGCGCGGTCGTGCGCCGCCGGGGAGGAATCGCGTGAACGAACAGATCGCCGACGCCGGCCGGGGGATTTCCCTGGCGTACGAACGGATCGGGGACGACGGCGCCGAGCCGCTGGTGCTCGTCGCCGGGCTGGGCCAGCAGCTGCACAGCTGGCCGGACGCCTTCTGCGCCGAGCTGGCCGGGCGCGGGTTCCAGGTCGTGCGCTTCGACAACCGCGACGCCGGCCGCTCGACGCACCCGCGGTTCCGGCCGGCGAAGCTGCCCGCGATGTTCGCCGGCCGCTTCCCGCCGGAGCAGTACGACCTGCGAGACATGGCCGCCGACACCGTGGGCCTGCTCGACGCGCTGGGCCTGGACCGCGTGCACTTCGCGGGCGTGTCGATGGGCGGCATGATCTCCCAGTCGGTGGCGGCGCTGCACCCCACGCGGGTCCGGACCCTGACGTCGATCATGTCGACGACCGGGTCCCGCCTGATCGGCCGCCCGGCGTTCTCGACGTTGCGGCTGATGGGCGCGAAGCCGCCGAAGTCGCGCGAAGAGGCTGTCGAAAGCGCCGTGAAGATGTTCCGGCACATCAGCTCGCACGGCTTCCCCTTCGACGAGGCCTGGGTGCGCGAAACGGCCGGGACGGGCTGGGACCGCGACCCGACGGCGGGCGGTGTGGGCCGTCAGCTCGGCGCGATCCTCAAGTCCGGCAACCGGACGGCGTGGCTGAGGAAGATCACCGCGCCCACGCTGGTGGTGCACGGCGACCGCGACCGGATGGTGCACCCGACCGGCGGCGCCGCCACGGCGCGGGCGATCCCTGGCGCCCGCCTCGAAACCGTCCGCGGCATGGGGCACAACCTGCCCGAAGGCGCGTGGCCCGCCCTGCTCGACCTGATCGCCGGCCACGCGAGGAGCAGCGATGTCCCGACCACCTAGCCTCACCGGCCGCCCGGTGGTCGTCACCGGCGCGGCGTCCGGCATCGGCCGTGCGCTCGCGACCAGGCTGTCCCGGCTCGGCTCCCCCGTCGCCATCGCCGACGTCGACGAAGCCGGGCTCAAGGCGACCGCGGCCGGCCTGCGCGGACACGTGCTGACCCGGGTCCTCGACGTCCGCGACGCCGCCGACCAGCTCCGCTTCGCCGGTGAGGTGCGCGACTGGCTCCCGGCGCCGCTGGCCGCCGTGTTCAACAACGCCGGCGTCGCGGTGACGTCGACCGTGCTCGACGCGGTGCCCGAGGACGACGACTGGCTGCACGACATCAACTTCCGCGGGGTCGTGCACGGGACGCGGGCGTTCCTGCCGGTCCTCGCCGAGCAGGGTTCGGGTGCCGTGGTGAACACCTCCAGCGTGTTCGGCCTGGCCGGGATGCCGCACCAGAGCGCCTACTGCGCGGCGAAGTTCGCCGTCCGCGGCTTCACCGAGTCGCTGCGCCACGAGCTGCGCGGCACCGGCGTCCGCGCGATCACCGTGCACCCGGGCGGGATCACCACGAACATCGCGCGCAACGCCCGGGTGCGGCGCGACCCCGAAGGCCGCGGCCGCACGAAGGACGAGATGGCCGCGCAGTTCGAGGCGATGACGATGACGTCGCCCGAACGGGCCGCGGAGATCATCCACACGGGCGTCGACCGCGGGAAGGCCCGTATCCTGGTCGGGCCCGACGCCCACCTGTTCGACGCGCTCACCCGCGTCACCCCGACCCACTACTACGCCGTGCTCTCCCGCCTGCAGAACCGCATGCGTGCCCGGCAGACGGAGGCCGTGAAATGACCGAGCACGTCGACGTGCTGATCGTCGGGGCCGGGCTGTCCGGCGTCGGTGCCGCCCACCACCTGCGGGAGGCGTTCCCGCGCAAGACGTACACGATCCTCGAGGCGCGCGACGCCATCGGCGGCACGTGGGACCTGTTCCGCTACCCCGGCGTGCGGTCCGACTCGGACATGCAGACGCTCGGGTACCGGTTCCGGCCGTGGACCAGCGAGAAGGCCATCGCCGACGGGCCGTCGATCCTGCAGTACGTCCGCGACACCGCGACCGAGGCGGGCATCGACCGGCACATCCGCTTCGGGCACAAGGTGATCCGCGCGGAATGGTCCACAGAGGACGCGGTGTGGACGGTCGAGGCGACGCACGATGGCGAGCCCGTGCGCTTCACGGCGAAGTTCCTGTACCTGTGCAGCGGTTACTACGACTACGAAGGCGGCCACACGCCGCAGTTCCCCGGCGTCGAGGAGTTCGGCGGCACCGTGGTGCACCCGCAGCACTGGCCCGAGGACCTCGACTACGCGGGCAAGAAGGTCGTCGTGATCGGCAGCGGCGCGACGGCCGTGACGCTCGTCCCGGCGATGACCGACCGCGCCGAGCACGTCACGATGCTGCAGCGCTCCCCCACCTACATCCTGTCGCTGCCGTCGGAGGACGCGCTGGCCAACCGGCTGCGCGGCCTGCTCGGGCCGAAGCTGGCCTACCCCATCGCGCGCTGGAAGAACGTCGCCGTGAGCACGCTGATCTACCAGCTCAGCCGGCGTCGTCCGGGCGTGGTGAAAGCGATGATCCGGAAGGCCGCGATGAAGCAGCTGCCGCCCGGGTACGCCGTGGACACGCACTTCAAGCCGAAGTACCAGCCGTGGGACCAGCGCCTCTGCCTGGTGCCGGACGGCGACCTGTTCCGCTCGATCAAGCACGGCGACGCCTCGATCGTCACCGACCGGATCGCCTCGTTCACGAAGACCGGGATCCGGCTGGAGTCCGGCGACGAGCTCGAAGCGGACGTCGTCGTGTCGGCCACCGGGCTGCGGCTGCTGGCTTTCGGCGGCATCGAGCTGGCCGTCGACGGGCACGTCGTCAAGCTGCCGGAAACCATGGCGTACAAGGGGATGATGCTCAGCGGCGTGCCGAACTTCGCGTTCACCATCGGCTACACGAACGCGTCGTGGACGCTCAAGGCCGACCTCGTCGGCGAGTACGTCGTCCGGCTGCTGCGTCACCTCGACCGGACCGGGCAGGACCAGGCCGTCCCGGTGAACGACGACCCGGCGGTCACCGAGCGGCCGCTGCTCGACTTCGACGCCGGGTACGTGCTGCGGGCGATCGACGCGTTCCCGAAGGCCGGGTCGCGGGCGCCGTGGACGCTCGGCATGAGCTACGCGCACGACGTCGTCAAGCTGCGGCACGGCCGGATCGACGACGGCGCGCTGCGGTTCTCGCGGCGGCCCGCCTGAGCGTGCAGACTGGGCGCATGACGCCTTCGCCCCGCCGGGCCCGCTGATGCACAGCGCGGGCCTGGTCCTGCACCCCCGCCGCGACTCCGCGGCCGCCGTCGAGGCGGTGCTCGGCTGGGCCGGGAACCGCGGCATCGAGATCCTCGGCATCGCCGACGAGATCGTCCGGCTGAAGTGTGCCGCCGTCGGCGTGACGTCGGAAGAGCTGGGCCGCCGCTCGGACCTGCTGGTCAGCCTGGGTGGCGACGGCACGATGCTGCGCGCCATGCGGCTGGCCGACGGGCAGCGCGCGCCGGTGCTCGGGGTGAACCTGGGCAAGCTCGGGTTCCTCGCCGAGGTCGACGTGCCGGACCTGCCGGACGCGCTGTCGGCCATCGACGGCAACGAGTTCACGGTGGAGCCGCGCCTCGCCGTCGACGCCGTGTTCGACGGCCAGCGGATCACGGCGTTCAACGACATCGCGGTGGTCCGCGTCCCCGGCGACGGCAGCGCGGTCGTCGCGGTGCGCGTCAACGGCCAGCCGTTCGTGAGCTATTCGGCGGACGCGGTGATCGTCGCGACGCCGACCGGCTCGACGGCGTACAGCTTCTCCGCGGGCGGCCCGATCACAAGCCCGTCGGTGGAGGCCCTGCTGGTGACGCCGGCGGCACCGCACTCGGCGTACAGCCGGGGCGTGGTGCTCTCGGTGCACGACACGGTGGCGCTGGAGGTCCTCCCGACGAGCGGCCGCCTGGCGGTGGAGGTGGACGGCCAGGTCGCGGGCTACGTCAACCCGGGCGACCGCTTGGACCTGCGAGGCCGCCCGAGCGCGGCCCGGGTGGTCCGCCTCGGCATGACGACGTTCTACCAGCGGGCGCGCCGCAAGCTGCGCCTCACGGACTCGGCAGAAATCCCCCAGGACGGCGACCACTGACGCATCTTTCCTAGCGAAAGTGCGAGTTTGCGGAACAAAGCGGCACTTTCACGTGAAAGCGCCGCCTTGGGTCGGGCCGAGGCGCCGGAGCGTGGGGTGCGTCACAGCGCAGGTGTGTCTGCGATGGTCACGGAATGGTCACGGGTAGCGTCGCCGACTTCGCCTGAACCCGTTGAGCGTCCCCGGAGTGAACCTAGGCATGCTGGCCCCCGCACCGACCCACCTTTCCCTTCGCGCCCGGCTGCTCGTGCCCGGTGCGCAAGCCGCGTTCGCCGCGGCCGTCGTCCTGCTCGCTGTGCTGCACCTCGATCGGCGGCTCGCGCCGCTCGATCCGGTCACCGCGATGCTCAGTGACTACGCCCTGGTTCCCGGCCGCTGGATGTGGGACGGTGCGCTGATCCTCACCAGCACCGGCTCGGCGTTGCTGCTCGTCGCGCTCTACCGTCGCGGGCTGCTGGCCAACCCGGCGCTCGTCGCCGCGAAAGCCCTCTGGTGCGTCAGCCTGCTCACCGTCGCGATCTTCGCGAAGGATCCGCAAGGCGGGGCGATCACGACCACCGGCAAGATCCACCTCTACGCCTCCGCCGTGACGTGCCTCAGCCTGCCTGTCGTCGGCTGGGCGCTGGGCCGGCGGCACCGCGACGACCCGCGCTGGCGCCGGTTCGCCACCTGGTCGCGCCGGCTGGCGCTGGCCGCGATCCCGTTCTACCTGCCGTTCATCGTCCCGTTCGCGGTGAACGTCGTGCTCGGCGGCCACCTGCCGACCGTGGCGACCGGCCTGGTCGAACGCCTGATGATGCTCCTGGAGATCGCCCTGCTCGCCGTCCTCGGCGTCTGGGCACACCGCGCGGCGACTACGCCCACAAAGCGTAAGCCACTTACGCTATCGCCTGCGGCACGCTAGACGCCCTGCTGGTCGGCCCGTCGATGGCGTGGCTCGCGGCGGCGCCGTCCTCGCCGTGGCTGATCGCGCCGCTGGTCCTGGCCGGCGCCGCGATCGGGTTCTTCGTCCGGGTTTTCGCTGCCGGCCGGGCAGAACGCCGTCGCCTACCGGGACTTCGGCGTCGCGACCGGCGCGCCGAACTTCTTCAAGAGCGTCGGCGGCGGGTTCGGCGCGCACGGCTTCTCGGTCGTCTTCCTCGGCACCGTCCCGATCGCGGCCGTGATGCTGGTGCTCGCGCTGGTCGTGCGGGAGAAGCCGCTGTCGGAAGAGATGCGCGAAATCGCCGACGGCACGGCCGAAGCGCCCGAGTACTGATCGTTTCCGGCCGCCTGTGAAAGGGTGAGGGCATGACCGAGGAGCCGCGCGAAGGACTGCGGGAGCGCAAGAAGCGCCTGACCCGCGAGACGCTGGCCGCCAACGCCGAGCGGATGTTCCGGGAGCGCGGCTTCGACCAGGTGACCGTGGCCGAGGTCGCCGGGGCGTCCGACGTGTCGGTGAAGACGTTGTTCGTCTACTTCGACAGCAAGGAGGACCTCGTCTTCGCCGACGAGTACTCCTTGCTCGACCGGATCGAGCAGCGGCTGGCCGACCGCCCGGCGGGCACCTCGCCCGCCGAGGCGGTCCGCCGCCTGGCCCACGAGCTCATCGACGGGACGCTGCCCGGCGACGACGCCGAGGGCATCGTCGCGTTCGCGCGGCTGATCGGCGAGAACCCGGCGCTGCACAGCCGGCTGCAGCTGATGTGGGAACGCTACGAGCAGCGCCTCGCGGCCACGCTCGCGGCCGAGGCCGGCGGCTCCCCGTTCGACCCGGCCACCCGTGCGGCGGCGGCGTTGCTGATCACCCCGTTCCGGGTGCTGACCAGCTCCGACGTCCGCGGCCGCATCCCCGACGACGGCGCCGCGACCTGGATCGACGCCTGCTTCTCCCTTATCGAGAAGGGGCTGCCGGGCTAGGTGCGCTGCGAAGCCACCGTCCGCATCGCCTGCGTCGACGAGTGGCCATGACCAGCCGATACTCCCGGCGATCCGAGAGCCCGCACCACCAAAGCTCGGTACGGGCGCGAGTGACGGAAACTCCCGGTATCCGGCACCCGATCGCCCGTCGTTGCAGCACCGGGATTGCAGCCGCCGGCAAGATTACCTCTCAACCGAAGCCGCTGAGAACCCACTTCTGAAGCAGGCCCTAGCTCCGCGCGGGCTGTTCCTTGGTCCGGTGCAGCAGCCAGTCGCGGCCCGTGTCGATCAACGCGTAACGGACGGCACCTTCCCGGCCGTGCAACGTGAACAGCATTCGCTTGGGCGTGCGGTCGTGCTCCTCCCACCAGCCGGTGTCGGCGACCTTCTTGTGCTCGTCCTCGTAGCCGAGGTGGTCGAGCGCGTGGTCGGGGACGGCGATCGCGAGGCGGTTGCCGCCCGCGGTGGCGGGCAGGCCGCGCGGGACGGCCCACGACCGCAGCACGCCGTTCTCCTCCAAGCGCAGGTCGAAGTGGTGCCGGGGCCGCCAGTGCTCGTGCAGCACGAACGCCGGGCGCGGGTCTTCCATCCCGCTCACGATGCCAGAAGTTCCTGGCGTGTACCCGGTTTCACCCCTTCGAAACCGTCCTTCCGTGGACTTGACCCAGTCCAGAAACAGGCGCACGGTGGGGAGTCATGAGCGATGCGGCCGGCATGTTACGAGCGGCGGGTCTGCGGGTAACCGCGCCCCGGCGGGCGGTGCTGACCTGGCTGGCGCAGCACCCTCATTCCACTGTGGACGCCATCGGCACCGGCGTCCGCGCCATGCTGGACTCCGTGTCCACCCAGGCGATCTACGACGTCCTGGGCGCGTGCACGGAAGCCGGCCTGATCCGGCGGATCGAGCTGCCGGGGCACCCCGCCCGGTTCGAGCGGCGAGCCGGGGACAACCACCACCACGTCGTGTGCCGCGGGTGCGGGCGGACCGAGGACGTCGACTGCGCGGTCGGCGCCACACCCTGCCTCACCCCCGGCGCCGGGCACGGCTTCACCATCGACGAGGCGGAAGTGGTGTTCTGGGGCTTCTGCCCCGGGTGCACCGCGAACCACCACGCAGAAAGAGGACCGCAGTGACGCAGATCCATCCCGAACCGACCACCACCGACGCCGGCATCCCCGTCGAAAGCGACGAACACTCGCTCACCGTCGGGGCGGACGGCCCGATCCTGCTGCACGACAACTACCTCATCGAGCAGATGGCGCAGTTCAACCGCGAGCGCGTCCCCGAGCGGCAGCCGCACGCCAAGGGCAGTGGCGCCTTCGGGCGGTTCGAGGTGACCGGCGACGTCAGCGCGTACACGAAGGCCGCGGTGTTCCAGCCGGGCACGAAGACCGACCTGCTGATCCGGTTCTCCACCGTCGCCGGCGAGCGGGGCAGCCCCGACACCTGGCGCGACCCGCGCGGCTTCGCGGTCAAGTTCTACACCAGCGAAGGCAACTACGACATGGTCGGGAACAACACCCCGGTGTTCTTCCTGCGCGACCCGTTGAAGTTCCAGCACTTCATCCGCTCGCAGAAGCGCCGCGCCGACAACAACCTGCGCGACCACGACATGCAGTGGGACTTCTGGACGCTGTCACCGGAGTCGGCGCACCAGGTGACGTGGCTGATGGGCGACCGCGGCATCCCGCGGACCTGGCGCCACATGAACGGCTACAGCTCGCACACCTACATGTGGGTCAACGCCGGTGGTGAACGCTTCTGGGTGAAGTACCACTTCAAGACCGACCAGGGCGTCGAGACCTTCACCCAGGACGAGGCCGACCAGATGGCCGCCGCCGACACCGACTACCACACGCGCGACCTGTACGAGTCGATCGAGGCCGGCGACCATCCCAGCTGGACGCTCAAGGTCCAGGTCATGCCGTTCGAGGACGCCAAGACCTACCGGTTCAACCCGTTCGACCTCACGAAGGTGTGGCCGCACGCGGACTACCCGCTCATCGACGTCGGCCGGATGACGCTCGACCGGAACCCGACCGACCACCACACCGAGATCGAGCAGGCCGCGTTCGAGCCGAGCAACCTGGTGCCGGGGATCGGCGCGAGCCCGGACAAGATGCTGCTGGGCCGGCTGTTCTCCTACCCGGACGCGCACCGCTACCGGATCGGCGCGAACTACAAGCAGCTGCCGGTCAACGCGCCCGTGTCGCCGGTGCACAGCTACAGCAAGGACGGCGCGATGCGCTACACCAAGGTCGCCGACCCGGTGTACGCGCCGAACTCCAAGGGCGGCCCGCACGCCGACGTCGCGAAGTACGGCCAGCCGGCGGGCTGGCACACCGACGGCGACATGGTCCGCACCGCGTACACGCTGCGCGAAGAGGACGACGACTGGGGCCAGGCCGGCACGATGATCCGTGAGGTCTTCGACGACGCCGGCCGCGAGCGGTTCGTCGACAACGTCGTGGGTCACCTGCTCAACGGCGTGACCGAGCCGGTGCTGCAGCGCGCCTTCGACTACTGGCGCAACGTCGACAAGGACATCGGCGACCGGATCGAGTCGGGCGTCCGCGCGAAGGCCGACGAGAAGGACCCGAAGGCGGCCAAGCAGGCGAACCCCGCCCGGTCGAGCATGCAGAAGAAGGCCTGACGAACGGGGCGAGTCACTCTCCCGGGTGACTCGCCCCGGTTCGCGGCCCCGAAGTCCCTCGGCTACGTTGACTTCCTCGTGGGGGAACAGTCAGGGGAGGCCGGGTGAACTTCGCCGGAGCCGCGCTGCCCTTGGCCGCCGGGGTCGCGCTGCTCGTCTTCCTGATCCGGCTCGCGCGTGAACCGCGCCGGCTCGGGAACGCCGTCTGGCTCGGGGTCGCGTTGCTGCTGACCGGCGCCTGGCTGCTGCGCGAGGCCCTGCACCTCGAGTGGCTGACCCCGGTGGTGGCCGCGCTGCTGGCGGCGATCGCGGTGATCGTCGCGCTGGTGCTGCCCGCCGCGCTGATCTTCAACGGCGCGCAGATGTGGCGGAAGGAAGGCCGCAGCAAGGGGAACCTGCTGTCGCTGGCCCTCGGCGCCGGGCTGATCACGCTCGAAGTGCTCTTCTTCGTCCCGCTCGGCCGCTGGGGCACGGCGCTCGTGGCGATCGCCATCGTGCTCACGAGCTACTTCGGGTTCCTGCTCGCGTCACTGCTGGTCTACTCCGTGCTCTACAGCCGGGTCGGGCGCCACCGGGACGTCGAGGCGATCATCGTCCTCGGCTGCGGGCTCGCCGGCGACCGCGTCCCGCCGCTGCTCGCCGGCCGCCTCGACCGCGCGATCCGGCTCTACGAACGGGAACCCGCGCACCCGCCGCTGCTGGTCGTCTCCGGCGGGAAGGGCCCGGGCGAGAGCGTCACGGAGGCCGACGCGATGCACGGCTACCTCCGCGAGCGCGGCGTCCCGGAGGACCGGATCCGCCGCGAGGACCAGGCGACGACGACCGAGGAGAACCTGCGTTTCTCGGCGGCGCTGCTCCCCCAGTCCGGCCGGGCGGGCCGGGTGCTGGCCGTGACGAGCAACTACCACGTCTTCCGCACGGCGGTGGAGTGCCGCCGCCTCGGTCTGCCGATCCACGCGACCGGCTCCCCCACCGCGTACTACTTCCTGCCGAGCGCCCTGCTGCGCGAGTTCGCGGCGCTGATCCTGCACTACCGCCGCACGACGATCGCGGCGTGCGTCCTGATCACCGGGGCGGGCGTCGCACTCGCCGTCGTCTAGGCGGTGTCCTGCAAGTCAAGCTCGCGGTCTTCGCGCCCAGGCGGCCCCTGACGGCACGGGCGGGATCACCCGAGTACGGCCCAGTACGAGGGTGACCCGCCCGCACCGTCAGGAACCACCTGGATCACGAAGCCCATCGAGCAGACTCACAGGACACCGCCTAGTCCCCCGCCGGGACGGCCGCGACCGCTTCCACCTCCGCCGTGTAGTCCGGCCCCGCCAAGGCGGCCACCACGGCCAGCGACTGGGCCGGGAAGTCGCCGTCCGGGAACCACTTCGCGAACGCCTCCGCCTGCGCGGCCCGGTGGCCGGGCAGGTGTTCGGTGCCGGCCACCAAGGTCAGCAGTTTCACCAGGTGCTCCGGCCCGGCACCCCGCGCGGCCAGCAGGGTCTCGAGGTTGACGAAGATCTGCCGCGCCTGCGTCTCGGCGTCCGGTCCGGCGAGGGTCCCGTCCCGGAGGACACCGAGCTGCCCCGAGACGAACACCAGCCGGTGCCCCGGCGGCACCTCGGCCAGGTGGCTGTAGCGGCCCAGCGGCGGCGCGACGGTCTCCGGATTCCAGCGGCGTGGCTTCATCCGGCCATGATCGCATGGTAGGTTCACCGCCGGATCTGGTTTGCCAAATAAACCAGTTACGAAGTGGGGACGCATGACCGACCTGCCGCCGGCCGTCCTGCTCGACGAGCTGGCCCGCCTCAAGACGCGGACCCGGGCGGACCGGCACGCGTACGTGCCGCCAGTGCTGCTGTTCGGCGTGCTCGTGCTGCTCGCCCCGCTGTGGCCGTCCGGCGGACCGGCGCTCTTCGGCGTCGCCGGCGTCTGGTTCGGCACACCCCTCGACCTGTACTGGCTGGTCGCGGCGACCGGCGGGTTCCTCGCCACGGCGGGCTGGTACCTCCTCCGCGGCCGGCACCGCGGGGTGCGGACGCCCATCGGCGCCCACCTCGCCGTCGGCTTCACCGGGGTCGTCGCGATCTGTCTCGGCATGCCGGTGGTGGCGTCCTTCGCCTACCGGGTCGCGCGGTCGCCGTACGCCCAGGGGCCCGTCCTCGGGCCCGTCATGATCGTCGCCGCCGTGGTACTGGGCGGCCTGCTGTGGCTGCGGTCCGCCCTCACGGGCCGCACCGCCCGGGGCGTCGTCACGGCCGCCGCCGTGCTGTCCGGCCTCGTCGCACTGAGTGCGCTCGACCTCCGGTTCGCGCCCTACCGGCCCTACGCGTCGCTCGTCACCATCGGGCTCGGTCTGATCGGGCTGGCGTGGCTGGAGCGGAGCAGGCTGCTGGGCGTGATCACCGGTCTCTTCGCCGCCTCGGCCCTGCTGGCGAACCTCGGCGTTTTCGCGCACTACGAAACGGCGCACGTGTTCAGGAGCTCGCTGCTGCCGGGCCTCATCCTGGTCGTGGGCGGCGTCGTGGCGTGGTTCCACGAGCGAGGGGCACGCGCGTGAGCGGCCACCCCGCAGCGGGCCTCGACGAGACCGTGCACCAGCGCCACCGGCTCGGCATCCTGACCATCGCCGCCGAGGCGGGCCAGGTCGACTTCGGTTACCTGCGCCGGACCCTGGACATGACGGCCGGGAACCTGTCCCGGCACGTCACGATCCTCGACGAGGCCGGCCTGATCGACGTCGAGAAGGGCTACGAGGGCAAGCGCCCGCGGACGTGGATCTCGATCAGCCCGGCGGGCCGCAAGGCCCTCGCCGCGGAGCTGGCGGCGCTGCGGGCCCTGGTGGCCGCCGTCGAGGGAGCCATCCCGGCGATCCGGCCGCGGACCACTTAGTACTGGGCGCCGCGGCGCCCGCCGGCGGGCGATTCCTGCGCATGCGTATTCCTTCTCCGGTCGATCGATCGAATTCGAAAGTGACGGTGATCACCCGGAAAACGTCCAGGACATGCGCACAAGCCAGAGGAACCGGCCGGAGTCCACAATTGTCTCGCCCGCCACTCGGTCGGACAATATGAAGGGGAGAGAACAGAAAGCGAACACTCCCCCACGTGGGTGGGCCTGCGATCACCCACCGTGATCACCGTCGTCGTACCCACGGGTAACCCTTGCGCTTCACCAGCCAAATCACGGCGATTTCGCAGGTCACTCCCAGTAGATGAAGAGCGTTTACGTTTTCTTGACACCCTTCCGGTAACCGATTACTTGTCGTAGCGTTCGCCCCGTGCCGCCGGGCCGACGGCCACCGCACACGCCGTTCCACCGCGGGACCGCGAACCCTCGAATCCACCGGAAAAGGCGTGGCCATGACTGCCCGAATTCGTCGCCCGTCCCGTTTTCCGCCGGTGCGCGTCACGGCCCTGCTGATCGTCGCCGCCGCGGCCGGCACCATTTCCGGCTCGGCGGGGAAACCGGAAACAATACCTCCGGTTTCGCTTCCGCCCGCTGTTCCCGTGTCCGTTCCGCTGCCACTCGGCGTGGTTCCGCTCGCGCCACGCGACACCTTCGACGTCGCCAGCGCGAAAACCCTTTCCTACCAACAGGTTCTGCCGTGGCTGCGCACCGTCGCCGGAGCCACCGACCTCGACACCCCGGCCGTCACCGCGTGGCAGCACGCGGCGGCGCGGCTGGGCCGATAGACCGGAGGAGAACCCATGAACCTGGCCCCGGAAAGCCCGGCGGGTGACACCCTGATCGCGTGCCTGCGGCACTGGGCGACGGTCAAGGCCGACGACCCCGCGCTGACCTTCGCCGACTTCAGCGGCGACCGCGGCGGGCGGCGGCGGACCCCCACCTGGCGGGAGCTGGCCCGGCGCGTCGACGCCGCGGCGGGCGCGCTGCCGGTCCGGCCCGGCGACCGGGTGGCCGTGCTCTGCCCGCAGGGCATCGACTACGTCGTCGGGTTCCTCGCCGCGATCGCCGCGGGCGCGATCGCCGTGCCGCTGTTCGCCCCCGGCCTGCCCGGGCGCGCCGGGCGGCTCACCGCGATGCTCGCCGACTGCGCGCCCGCGGCCGTCGTCACGACGTCCGCCGCGCGGGCCGCCGTCGAGGAACTGCTCGGAGCCGGCGTGGAGGTCGTGGCCGTCGACCGCGTCGACGCGGTCCGGACCCGGCCCGCCCCGGAAGCGAAGGCAAGCGACGTCGCGTACCTGCAGTACACGTGCGGCTCCACCCGCTCCCCCGCCGGCGTGGTGCTGACCCACGCGAACGTGCTCGCCAACGTGCGGCAGGCCACCCGCGGGCTCGGCCTCGACCCTCAGGAGGCCACGACGGTCTCGTGGCTGCCGCTGTTCCACGAAATGGGCCTGGTCCTCGGCCTGATCACGCCGCTGGTGCTGGGCCTGCGCTCGGTGCTGATGCACCCGCTGGCCTTCATCGAACGCCCGATCCGCTGGCTGGAACTGCTCGGTGACCGGCCCGGCGCGTGGACCGCCGCGCCGAACTTCGCCTTCCGCTACTGCGCGAGCCGCGTGCGGGAAGCCGACCGCGCCCGGCTGCGCCTCGGCGGCGTCGCCGGGATCATCAACGGGGCCGAGCCGATCAACCCGGACTTCCTCGACCGCTTCCACACGGCCTTCGCCGTCGCCGGCTACCGGCCGCGGCAGACGCGCCCGTCCTACGGCCTGGCCGAGGCGACCGTCTTCGTGACCACCGCCGACGCCGCTCCGCGCGTCACGACGTTCGACCGCGACGCGCTCGGCGAGGGCGTCGCGGTCGAGGCGGGTGACGGCGTCCGGCTGGTCGCCTGCGGTGCGCCGGCGGGCCAGCACGTGGCGCTCGTCGACCCGGACACCGCCGTCGCGCTCCCGGACGGGGCGGTCGGCGAGATCTGGGTCCACGGCCCCAACGTCGGCGACGGGTACTGGCAGCAGCCGATCGACAGCACGGAAACCTTCGGCGCCCGGCTGACCGGCGACCACCCCGGGCTGCCCACCGGGCCGTGGCTGCGCACCGGCGACCTCGGCGTCCGGCACGACGGCGCGCTCTACATCGCCGGCCGGCTCAAGGACCTCGTCATCGTCGACGGCCGCAACCACTACCCGCAGGACGTCGAGGCGACCGTCGCCGGCGCGAACCAGGCGATCCGCCCGGGCAGCGTGGCCGCGTTCGCCGTCGACGCGGCCGACACCGAGGGCGCGGTCGTCGTCGCGGAGCACCGCGGCCACGCCGAGCTGTCCGAGCAGTCCGAACGGGACCTGACCGCGACGGTCCGGCGCCTCGTGGCCGCCGCGCACGGGCTGGCGCTGCGCGACGTCGTCCTCGTGCCGCAGGGCCAGGTCCCGCGGACGTCCAGCGGCAAGATCGCCCGCAGCGCCTGCCGCGACCGCTACCTCGCCCACGCGTACGGAAAGGCCTTGGTGCGATGAGAAACCTCTCGCCTGACGCGCTGCTGCGGGACAGCCCGGCCATCGACCACGTCGCCCGCAGCCGCACCGGCGAGCCCGACGTCGCCCCGGCCACGTGCGCGGGGCCGCGCGACGGGGCCCGGCTGGTGGACGTCCCGCCGATGTGGTGGCGCCACGAGCGGTACTGGTTCACCTCGACGGCCGGGGGGCCTGCCGAGCTGAACCGCGGTTCCGGATCGGGGTCCGGAACCGTGCCCGCCGTGGCGCCACCCGGCCCGCTCGGGCCGGTGCCACGCACGGAGCTCGCCGCCGCCGTCCTGCGGGCCGTCACCCTCGCCGACCTCAACCGCGATCTCGCGCTCCGGCAAGGCGAGTCCCCGCGACCGGCGCGCGGGCGCGCCTGGGACGCCGCCGACCGGCTGGTCCTGCGGCTGTGGGCGGTGCACACCGGGTCCGAGCCGAGCGGCACACACGTCCTGCTGTCCGGCACCGACCGGCCCGCACGCCTCGCCCGGCTGCTCGCCGCCGGGCTCACGGCCGAGCTGGACACCCCGGCCGACGCCGCCGACCTGCTGCGGCACGACTCCCTGGCCGCCGTCGCCGACGTCGCGCGGGCCGTCCTCGACACCCGGGAGGAACGCGGGCCCGTCCACGTCCTCGCGCCCGGGGACGCCGGCGTCGCGCCGTTGCTGCTGTTCCACCCCGGCGGGAGCACGTGCACGGTCTACCGGCCGCTGCTGGAGCGGCTGCCTGAAGCGCTGCCGTGCGTCGGCTTCGAACGCGTCCCCGGTGCCAGCGTCGAGGAGCGCGTCGACCGGCTGCTGCCGCTGGTCCGCGAGGCCCAGCGGGACGGGCCCTACCGGCTGGCCGGCTGGTCGTTCGGCGGGGCGCTGGCCTACGGCCTCGCCGCGAGGCTTGCCGGCGAGGGCGCGGACGTCGACCTCGTCGCGCTCATCGACACCACGCTGCCGCTGCCGGAACCGGGCCTCGACCCGCGGGCGTCGTCGGCGCGGCGGTTCCTGCGGTTCACCGGGTACGTCGAAGGCACCTACGGCCGGGCCGTCCACCTCGGTCACGACGAGCTCGCGCCGCTGCCCGAGGAGGCGCAGATCGAGCTGACCGTGCGACGGGTCGCCGAGGCCGGGCTGCTCGGCCCCGGCGTGCTGCGGCACCAGCGTCAGTCCTTTTTGGACACTCTCGCCGCCGAACGCGCGGTGCCGCCGCCCTACGACGGCCGGATCGTGCTCTACCGGGCGACCGAGCCGTACGCCGCCGGGCTGGCCATGGAACCGCGGTACTCCCGCACCGACGCCACGGCGGGCTGGGCGGACCTGTGCCCGCGCCTGGAGATCGTGCCGGTGCCCGCGCACCACCTGGCGGTCGTGGACCCGCCGCACGTCGACGTCATCGCGCGGCACCTGGCGGGCCTGCTGTGGCAGCGCGGTTGACGGCGCGGGCGAGCGCGATCCCGGCGACGATGGCGGCCACGACGACCCACGACGCCACGTTGAGCTGCGCCACGCCCGAGAGCCCGTGGCCCAGGTTGCAGCCACCGGCGATCCAGCCACCGGCACCGAGCAGGAATCCGCCGGCGACCAGCCGGACGTAGCGGACGGGACGTTCGCCACGGACGTGGAACTCGCCGCTGACCCGCGCGGCGACCGCGGCGCCCACGACGATGCCCAGCAGGAACGCCGTCAGCCACCAGTTCGGCGCACCGGCGGCGAAACCGGCCACCGCGCCGACCGTGCTGGGACCGAAACCCGCGCCACCGACGCCGGCGAGCACCCAGCCCGCGATCGTCACCGCGCCGAGTGCGACGCCGGTGACCGGCCAGTCCCACTGCCCCGGCCGCGGGCGCTCCGCGGCGCGCCACCGCCACAGGACCACGCCCACGACGGCCAGGAACACGACCGCGAACGCCAGGCGAGGGACGCCGAGCAAGGCGGGGAAGGTGGCTCCGGCTCCTGCCGGCAGGACGGTCGGCCCGGGAAGTACCACCTGCCGGGCGGCGAGTTCACCGGCCGCCCAGCCGCCGAGCCCGGCGAGGCAGCCGAGCATGCCCGACCCGAGCTTGAAGAACAGCCCCGAGACGCACGTCGCGGCGACGGCCATCCCGACGCCGATCACCACACCGCCCACCACATCGGCGACCGGCGCGAACGGGAGGCCCCTGTTCAGGCCGTCGCCGAGCGGGGTCAGGAACAGCACCGACAGGCCCACGGAGCTGATCGCCACACCCAGGAGCCAGCCGCGGGCCAGCAGGAAGCGTCTCGCGAGCGCTCCGGAGAACGTGGCGTGGAAGCACAGCTGGGCGCGTTGCAGCACGTAGCCCATCCCGACGCCGGCGACCCCGCCGGTGACCAGGGCGATCGTGGTCACCGGCGGTCGCCTCCTCCGTCGTGCTCAGGGGTGTCCGCTGGTGGTTCGGGGCTCGGCCGGTCCCGGCTCGGTCGTCATCCGGGTGATCGCGCCGTCCCCTCCGCGTGAGCCGCGTCAGGAACCGGACAGCGGCTGGTTGAAGCGGATGCTGTTGCCGAACGGGTCACGGAGGCCGCAGTCGATCCCGTACGGGCGTTCGGTCGGTTCGTCGGTGAACTCCACGCCCTTGGCCAGCAGCGTTTCGTACGTTTTGCGGCAGTCGTCGCTGCTGAAGTACAGCGACCCACCCATCGCCCCCTTGGTCAGCAGGTCCCGGACCTGCTCGGCCGTCGCCTCGTCCAGCCTCGGCGATCCGGGCTTCTCCAGGAGGATCTCCCGGTCGGGCTGACCGGGTACGTGGATCGTCAACCACCGCATGAAGCCGAGGTCGGCGTCGGTGCCGACCTCCATGCCGAGCTTGCCGACGTAGAAGTCGAGCGCCTCGTCCTGGTCGAGTACGAAGATCTGGGAAATCGTGATCGCGTTGAGCATGCCGGCGACGGTAGTTCAGATGCGCGCCGGGACGCTTATCCGAAATGATCGTCCCGGTCAGCCCCGCGGCCGCATCCAGGCCATGGCGAAGCAGGTCGGCACGTCCGCCACCGGTCCACGCCGCCGGTACGCCGTCGGCGACTCGCCGACGATGTCGCGGAACGTCCTGCTGAAGGTCCCGAGGCTGATGAAGCCGACCTCCAGGCAGATGTCGGTGACGCTCCGATCCCCCGAGCGCAGCAGGAACATCGCCCGCTCCACGCGCCGGCGTTGCAGGTAGCGATGCGGGGTTTCCCCGAAGGTCGCGCGGAAGGTCCGGATGAAGTGCACCGGCGAGACGTGCGCGACCCCGGCCAAGGCGGCCACGTCCAGCGGCTTCGCGTAATCCCGGTCCATGGTGTCGCGTGCGCGCAGCAGGCGACGGTTGCTCTCTTCCCCGGCCCGGCTCACGGAGCACACCCTATGCCGGACACACCGACCCCGATGCGGCCCGTGCGCCGCCTCTCACTCGGCCGGTTGCTTCTCGCTCAGCAGCGCCTTCACCCACGCGTTGATCCGGTGCTGCGCCGGGAGCCCGGTCGGTGGGGTCATCCCGACGAAACCGTGTGGGGACTCCGGCCACACCGCCAGTTCGCTTTGCCCGCCCGCGGCGCGCCAGCGTGCGGCCATGAACAGCGAGTCGTCCAGCAGGGGGTCTCGTTCTCCCACGGTGAACAGGGCCGGCGGCATCCCGTGCAGGTCGGCGTAGAGCGGGGAGACTGCGCTGTCGCGCAGCTTCTCCTTGTCCAGTCCGGGGAACGCCAGTCCGACGAACTGGTCGAGCCAGCGCGGCGGCAGCACCGGAGTGGCCGGCGTGGCCGAACGTGAACTCGGCGTCCGCGACAGGTCGTAGACGCCGAACACCAAGCTCGCTCCCACGACTCGGCCGAACAGCTCGGGGAAGCCGTCCCGCAGGCGCAGCAACGTGTGCGCCGCCAGGTTGCCGCCCGCCGAGTACCCGGACACCACGATCCGGTCGGTGCCGAACTCCTCCTCCACCGCGCCGGCCAGCCACACCGCCGCCGCGAGGCAGTCCTCGATCGGAGCGGGGAACGTGTGCTCCGGCGCGAGCCGGTAGCGGGTGGACACCACGGCGACGCCGGCCGTGCGCGCCAGCAGGTCGTTGATCGCGTCGTCGTCCGTGGGCGCGCCGAGCACGAAACCACCGCCGTGCACGTGGAACACGACGCCGGTCACCGGGCCGGCCGGCCGGATGATCCGCACGGTCGCCTCGCCCGCGGGACCGGACACCGTGCGGTCGACCGGAACCAGCTCGGTCGCCGCCGGCACCTGGAACGTCGTTCCGCGCATCACCGCCAGCCCTTCGGCGGTGGTGGGGTCCGGGAGGTCGGCGGCGGCGAGCTGTGCGTTGATCCCGCGCATCTGCTCCAGAATGGACTCGGGCACGGATTCGAACTGGAAGGTCATGACGGAAAGCCCTTTCACTGGAAGGAGTAGGTGACGTGCGTCAGCTGTTCGGACAGTTCCCACAACCGGCGTCCGACGGCGGGATCGGTGGCGGCCGGGGGCATCTCGGCGACGTGCGGGGCCCCGCGTAGCTCGGCGCGCCCCTGCGGCACGACGAAGTCGCCCGCCTTGACGCCGGAGTTCGTCGCGGCGTAGAGGGACGGCCGGGCCGCGTCAGCCGGGCTCTGGCCCACGAATCGCTCGAGCACCAAGGACGCCATGACCTGCATGTACTTCGGCAGGTGCTGCTGGAGCCCCGTGTTGCTCGTGCCCGGGTGCACGGCGACGGCGGTGATCCCGGTTCCGGCCGCCCGTCGCGCCAGTTCCAGCGTGAAGACCACGTTCGCCAGCTTCGACTTCGTGTACGAGGCCATCCCCGAGCCGTAGGACTGCGCGCTCAGCGGATCCTCGAGCGTCGCGCCCTTGTTCCGCGCCACCTTCGCGCTCACCGTCACCACCCGGGCCGCGGGCGCGGCCAGCAGGGCCGGCAGCAGGCGCCCGGTCAGCGCGAAGTGCCCGAGGTGGTTGGTCCCGAAAGTCAGCTCGAACCCGTCGGCGGTCTCCCGTCGCTCGGGCACGGCCATGACGCCCGCGTTGTTGATCAGCAGGTCCAGCGGCCGCCCGCCGGCGAGCACGGCGGAGGCGGCCCCGTCGATCGAGGCCAGCGAGGCCAGGTCGAGCACCAGCCCCTCCACCTTGGCGGTGCCGACGGCCTCGCGCACCGCGGCGACCGCCTGGTCGACCTTGGCCCTCCCCCGTCCGGCGACGACCACCTCGGCACCGGCCCCGGCCAGCGCCACCGCCGTCTCGAACCCGATCCCGCCGGTGGCCCCGGTGACCAGCGCACGCTTGCCGACCTGCGAAGGGATGTCCATCCCAACTCCTAAGTGAACGTTCATTCAATTCGACCCGTCCAGGTAAGCACGGTCCGTCCCGACTTGTCAAATGAACGTTCACTCAATAACGTGGGACGCATGGCACCCCGAGATCCCGAGGCGAAGCGCCGCGCGCTGCTGGAGGCCGCGCTGGCCGAGTTCGCCGAACACGGCATCGCCGGCGCGCGGATCGACCGGCTCGCCGGCCGGGCCCGGTGCAGCGTGGGCCTCGTCTACACCTACTTCGGCGGCAAGGAGGAACTCTTCCACGCCGTGTTCGACCAAGTCGTCGTGCGGACGACGGAGCAGGCCCCGCTCTCCCCCGACGACCTGCCGGAGTACGCGGGCGCCCTCTTCGACGGGCAGACCGCCCACCCGGAGGTGATGCGCCTCGCCGCGTGGCACCGGCTGGAGCAGCCGGGTCACCGGCCGGCGATCGAGGCCATCACCAACGCGAACCGGGCGAAGATCGACGCGATCCGGCAGGCCCAAGACGAAGGCAGGCTGTCCACGCGCTTCTCCGCCCCGGAATTGCTGATGCTCACCATCAACACGGCCTCGATGTGGGCCCACCAAAACCAGGAGATCAGCGACCTGGGCCCCCACGAGCACGCGGCCAGACGGGCCACGATCGTCGAAGCCGTACGCAGGCTGGTCGAGCCGTAGCCGTTGGAGGGCCGCCACTTCTTCGAAAAAGCTTTATGTGCACGGCGGGTCCGCGATTGTCGGCCGAACCGTTTGCGGCAGCGCGCGGAGCGGTACACCGTCAGTCAGGACGCGGTGGCGAGTTCGGCGATCCCCGGAGCGGGCGAGCCGTGAACTCGAGCTGATGGAGCACGGAAGGGCGAACACATGATTCCCGAGCTGAACGCGGAACGCTGCCGGCTGGCACTCGAGGACCACGTGCTGCGGCTGGCGAAATCCGCTGTCACGGCCGGTGCCAGGACTTCGGTGCCGACCTGCCCGGACTGGACGGTGAAAGACCTGGTCCAGCACGTCGGCCAGACGCTGCACTGGGTGTCCGAGCTCGTCGAGCGCCGGGTCAGCGACCCGACCGAGCTGCCCGGCGCCGAGAAGCCCAAGGCACCCAAGGTCGCGGAGTGGCAGGACTGGCTGTCCGACGCCGCCGCCCGCGCCGTCGCGGCCTGCTCCGACGAAGCGCTGGCGGACTCGGTGTTCAACGCCGCCGACGACAAGCGGACCGGCGCGGAGTTCTGGCTGCACAGCCTGCTCAACGAGGCCGTCATCCACGGTTACGACGCGGCCGCGGCCGCGGGCGACGACTACGACCTCGACTACGACCTCGACGCCGCCACCGCCGCGGATCTCATCACCAACCACCTGGCCATGCTCACCTCGCCGACGTGGGAGCAGCAGAGCCCGGTCTCGGCGAAGGCGATCCGCGGTGGCGGCGAGGTCCTGCACTGGCACGCCACCGACGAACCCGGCCTCGGCAACTCCGGCGAGTGGTACGTCGAGCGCTACGCCGAAGGCACGCGCTGGGACCGCAACGGCACGGCCGACGTGACCGTCAGCGGTCAGGCGAAGTCGCTGCTGTTCGTCATGACACGCCGGATTCCCCTGACGGGCAAGAAGGCCGGCTACGTCATCACCGAGGGCAAGGTCGCACTCGCCGAGCACTGGCTGAAGCACACCGCCCACGTGTCGGAATAGCCGCACGGTGCGGCGGACGTGCTGCCAGAAACGCCGGCAAATGCCTGAGCAACATCTACGCGAAGCTGGGTGTGGCCTCCCGCAAGGGTTTCAAGCGTCTCCTCGACGGCCTGTGATCGACCCTCGTCCCGCCGGCCTGTCCCCCGTGGACCGATGGGATGAAGACGTGTGTTTGACCGCGGAGATCCCTGGGCACTCCGGGCCCGGGCGAAAGGCCACCGCTTCCGGTGCCCGGCCCTCCGTGAGCAGAAGGAGCTTTCCGACCGTGATCATCCTCGGCGTCATCCTGATCGTCCTCGGCTTTCTCATCGGCATCCCCGTGCTGTACACGATCGGCATCGTGCTGGCCGTCGCCGGTGTCATCCTCGCCGTCCTGGGTGGAACCGGGCGCAAGGTCGGCGGCCGCGGGCACTGGTACTGAGCGGATCCTCCGGTGAGGACCGGCGGTCCGCGTCCGGCACGCACTGACGCGGGGCCGGGAGCTGCTGCTCCCGGCCCCGAACGCCGAAGCCGACCGCGTCACGCCCTCGGATCCGGCACCGGTGGCCCCACCGCGGTGCCCTGGAACCGCGTCAGGCGCAGGCTGTTCGACACGACCAGGCAGCTCGACGCGGCCATCGCCGCACCCGCGATCATCGGGTTCAGCAGGCCCGCCGCCGCCAGCGGCAGCGCCGCCACGTTGTAGGCCAGGGCCCAGAACAGGTTCGCCTTGATCGTCGCCAGGGTGCGGCGGGACAGCCGGATCGCGTCGACCGCGGCCATCAGGTCGCCGCGGACCAACGTCAGGTCCGCGGCCTCGATCGCCGCGTCCGTGCCGGTGCCGATCGCCAGCCCGAGATCCGCCGTGGCGAGCGCGGCGGCGTCGTTCACGCCGTCGCCGATCATCGCGACGACCCGGCCTTGTGCCTTCAGGTCCGCGATCACCTCGACCTTCTGCTCCGGCGACACCCCGGCGATCACCTCGGTGATCCCGGCCTCCTGGCCGATCGCCTGCGCGACGGCCTCGTTGTCGCCGGTCAGCAGCACCGGCGTCAAGCCGAGCCGGCGCAGCTGGAAGACCGCCGGGGCCGACGTCGGCTTGACCGTGTCGGCCACGACCAGCACCGCGTGCGCGAAACCGTCCCAGGCCAGCAGGACAGCGGTGTTCCCGGCCCGCTCGGCCCGCTGCTTCACCTTGAACAGCGCCGACGGCACGCGCACCGACATCTTCTGCAGCAGCTCGGGCCGGCCGACGACGACGCGGTGGCCGTCCACCCGCCCGAGCACGCCGTACCCCGCGACGGCCCGGAACTCCCGCACCTGGCCGACGTCGCCGAAGCGACGGCGGGCCGCTTCGGTGACCGCGACCGCGATCGGGTGCTCCGACGCGCTTTCCAGCGCGCCGGCCAGCTGCAGCGCCAGGTCCTGCGGCACGCCGTCGACGGTCTTCACGGCGGCCAGGGTCATCTTGCCGGTGGTCACCGTGCCGGTCTTGTCGAGCACGACGGTGTCGACCCGCCGCGTCGACTCCAGCATCTCCGGGCCCTTGACCAGCACTCCGAGCTGCGCGCCGCGGCCGGTGCCCACCAGCAGCGCCGTCGGCGTCGCCAGCCCCAACGCGCACGGGCAGGCGATGATCAGCACAGCGACCGCGGCGGTGAACGCGATCCCGGTCCCGGCGCCGGAGACGAGCCAGAATCCCAGCGTGGCCAGGGAAAGACCCATCACGATCGGCACGAACACCGCGGACACCCGGTCGGCGAGCCGCTGCACGCCGGCCTTGCCGCTCTGCGCGCGTTCCACCATCGCGGCGATGCGCGCGAGCCGCGTCTCGGTGCCGACGCGGGTGGCCCGCACGACGAGCCGTCCGCTCATGCTGACCGTCGCACCGACCACGTCGGCACCGACGCCGACCTCGACCGGGACGGCTTCCCCGGTGACCAGGCTGAGGTCGACCGCGGACGCGCCGTCGACGACCACGCCGTCGGTCGCGATCTTCTCCCCCGGCCGGACCACGAAGTGGTCGCCGACGCGCAGCCGGTCGACCGGGACGCGCTCCTCACGCCCGTCGCGCAGCACGGAGACGGACTTGGCGCCGAGGTCGAGCAGCGCCCGCAGGGCCGCCCCGGCGCGGCGTCGCGACCGCGATTCGAAGTAGCGGCCCGCCAGGATGAACAGCGTGACGCCGGTGGCGACCTCGAAGTAGATCCCGTCGACGTCGTGGTCGGTGTAGAGGGTGAGCGCGAACTCGTGGCGCATGCCGATGACCCCGGCGCCGCCGAAGAACAACGCGTAGAGCGACCAGAGGTACGCCGCGGCGACACCCATCGACACCAGCGTGTCCATCGTCGCGGTGGCGTGGCGCAGGTTCGTCCAGGCCGCGCGGTGCAACGGCCACGCGCCCCAGAGCACCACCGGGGACGCCAGGACGAGCGAAACCCATTGCCAGGCCGGGAACTGCAGCACGGGCACCATCGCCAGCAGGATCACCGGCCCCGCCAGCGACGCCGACAGCTGCAGCCGGCGGCGCAACGCATCGGCCGGCAACGACTCGGCGTCTTCCGCGGCTATCGGCGGTGCGGGCGGCGCGGCGGTGTAGCCGGCCGCTTCGACCGCCTCGATCACGTCGTCGACCGTCATCGACGGTGGCACCCGCACGAGCGCCTTCTCCGTCGCGTAGTTGACACTCGCCTCGACGCCGTCGAGCCGGTTGAGCTTCCGCTCGATCCGCGCGGCGCACGACCCGCAGGTCATGCCGCCGACCACCAGCTCGAACTCCGCACCGGCCGGCGCGGGCGGGGCCACCGCGGCGCGGACGTCGACGCGGCCGAGGGCCCGGATGGGCGCGGTGACGGGGTCGGCGGGACGGCCTCCGGTGGTCATCGGACGAGCTGGTAGCCCGCGACCCGGACCGCCTGCTCGACCTGCCCGAGCTCGAGGGCCGTCTCGCTGGTGACCAGGACATTGCCGGTGCCGAGGTCGACGTCGACCTCGCGGACGCCGGACAGCTCGCCGAGCTCCTCGCGGACCGAACTGGCGCAGTGCCCGCAGGTCATCCCGGTCACCGCGTACGTCGTCTGGGTCATCGTCGTCCACCTTCCCGGCCCACGGCCGTGTCGTGGCGGGAAGGTCGGGTGCGGGAAGCGTTTGGTTCCCGCCGGTTTTCTTCAAGATCGTTTTCAACCGGATCGGCGTGGGCGACGTAGTAGCGGGTGTGAGGCCAGAACGCGCGAACGACGCCGACATCACGCGGTGGGCCCTGCTCGCCGGCCGCGGCGACGGCCCGGCTCTCGAGCAGTTCCTCCGCGCCACCCAGCCCTTCGTCTGGCGGTTCGTCGCCGGGCTCTGCGACGCGCAGTCGGCGGACGACCTGAGCCAGGAGACCTACCTGCGGGCGCTGGGCAGCCTGCACCGGTTCAAGGGCGACTCCTCGGCCCGGACCTGGCTGCTGTCCATCGCGCGGCGGACGGTCGCCGACCACATCCGCGCGCTGCAGGCCCGGCCGCGCCGGTCGTCGGTGACCGACTGGGAGGCCGCGGCGGAGCGCGCCGAGCCGTCCCGCGCGGCGCGGTTCGACGAGCAGGTCGTGCTCGACCAGCTGGTCCAGGCCCTCGACGTCGACCGGCGCGACGCGTTCGTGCTGACGCAGACGCTGGGACTGTCCTATGCGGACGCCGCGGAAGTCTGCGGGTGTCCCGTGGGCACGATCCGCTCCCGGGTCGCCCGAGCGAGGGAAGACCTTTTGGCGGCCATGGCCGGAGTCCGGCCGGGTTATCCGGCGGTCAGCTGACCGAGTCCACTGTGGACCCTCAGCTGACGTTGCCGCGCTCGTCGCGCGCGGTCAGCAGGTCCTCGCGGGCCCGGGCGACCCGGGAGCGCACGGTGCCGATCGGGCAGCCGCAGATCTCGGCGGCCTCGGCGTAGGTGTAGCCGAGCAGCTGGGTCAGCACGAGCGCCTCGCGCCGCTCGCCGTCCAGGTCCCGCAACAACAGCCCGACCTCGACGACCTCTTCGAACCCGGCGGAGTCCGCCCGGCTGCGGGCGGACTGCTCTTCGGCCGCCGCCGTCCAGTCCTGACCGGACAGCCGCGGTCGCGCCGAGCGCGCCCGGAAGTGGTCGACCACGGCCCGGCGGGCGATCGACAGCAGCCAGGTGCGCGACGACGACCGCCCGGCGAACCGGGTGAGCGAGGTCACCGCGCGGGCGTACGTTTCCTGCGTCAGGTCGTCGGCGATCACCGAGTCGGTCAGGTGGGCCACGAACCGCCAGACGTCGGCCTGGGTCGAGCGCACCCAGTCCGCGTAGGCGCGCTGGTCACCGCGCGCCGCGGCGAGGGCGAGCGCGGTGATCCGTTCGTCGTCACGATCCCGGCTGGAGTTCACGGAACGACACCGTAACCCACACCCCCGGGAACTCCGACGGGTCTCCGCGCGACTATGTGGAGGTGAACTGCTCCGACTTCCGCGAAGCGCTCTCGGCCCGGATCGACGGTGAAGCGGGTTCGCTGCCGGACGCGGTGGTGGACCGCCACCTCGCGGGCTGCCCGCACTGCCGGGCGTGGCACGACGACGCCGTGCGGCTGCGGCGGCTGCTGCTGGTCCGCGAAGCACCGCAGGTGCCCGACCTGACCGAGCGCATCCTCACCGAGGTCCCGGCACCCTCGGCCCAGCGCTGGGGCCTGCGGATCGCGCTGGCCCTCGTCGCGCTGGTCCAGAGCGGCCTCGGGTTCGCCGAGCTCCTCTGCGCGGACGTCGGCCACGCCGGGCACGGCGGGATGATGGCGATGGCGGTGCACCTCGGCAACGAGAGCGCGGCCTGGAACCTGGCGATGGGCTTCGGCCTGCTCTGGGCGGCACTGCGCCCGGCGACGGCGTCGGGGCTGCTGCCCGCGCTGGCCGGGTTCGTGGCCGTCCTCGGTCTCGTGTCGGGCATCGACCTCTTCGACGGCGACGTGACCGTGTCCCGGGTGCTGTCCCACGGCCTGCTCGTGGCCGGGGTCGGGCTCCTCTACGGCGTCCGCCGCCAGCACCGCCGCACGTCGACGCCGGGCACGGGCACCCGCGTCGAGCCCGCGGCGCACGACGACGTCACGCTCGGCTGGGAACCCCGCGCCGAGGACGGCGGCCCGGCCCGGCGCCGCCGGTTCCCGCACCTGCCGGCCAGCCGTCGCCGCGCGGCTTGACGTGGCCGAAGGAGCTCCGCCGGAGCGCGCGATCGTCATCACCGACGACTTCGGCCAGCGGATCGAGATGAGCCTCGAGCAGCTCGAGGTACTCGTCGCCGACGTCAAGGCGGGCGTGCTGGACAAGGTCCTCACCCCGGCGGCCGGCTGAACGATCGCAGCCGCAGGCTGTTGGACACCACCAGGACCGACGACAGCGACATCGCGGCGCCGGCGATCAAGGGGTTGAGCAGGCCGAGCGCGGCCAGCGGGAGCGCGGCCACGTTGTAGCCGAAGGCCCACACGAGATTGCCGCGGATCGTCCGCAGCGTGTGGTCGGCGAGCCGGATGGCGTCCGGGACGACCCGCAGGTCCTCCCGCACGAGGACCACGTCGGCCGAACGGAGCGCGATGTCGCTGCCGTGGGCCATGGCCATGCCGAGGTCGGCGGTCGCGAGCGCCGGGCCGTCGTTGACGCCGTCGCCGACCACGGCGACCCGGGCGCCCGCGGCGCGCAGCTCCTCGACCACACGGGCCTTGCCGGCCGGCAGCACGCTCGCCCGGACCTCGTCGACGCCGATCTCGGCGCCGACGGCCCGCGCCGGGATCTCGTGGTCGCCGGTGAGCAGCACGGTCCGCAGGCCCAGCTCACGCAGCGCGGTCACGGCCGCCGCGGCCGAGGGCTTCACGACGTCGCGGACCACGAGCAGCCCGGCGACCTCGCCGTCGACGGCGACGAGCACCGGCACCGCGCCGGCCCGGTGTGCGGCGTCTACGAGCGCCTCGAACTCGGCGTCGAGGACGACGGCGCGTTCGGCGAACAGCTTCGGGCTGCCGACCAGGACCACACGACCGTCCACTGTGCCCTGGGCGCCCAGCCCGGGCAGCGCCGTGAACCCGGTGACGTCGGGAAGGTCGGCGAGTTCCGCGCGCGCCGCCGTCACGACGGCCGCGGCGATGGCGTGCTCGGAGCCGGCTTCGGCCGCGCCGGCGAACCACAGCAGGTCGCCGCGGCTGCGGCCGGGCGCCGGGTGGACACCGGTGACGGTCATCCGGCCGGTGGTCACGGTGCCGGTCTTGTCGAGCACGACGGTGTCGATCCGCCGGCTGGCCTCCAGCGCGTCCGGGCCCTTGATGAGGATGCCCAGCCGGACACCGCGGCCGACCCCGGCCATCAGCGCGGTCGGCGTCGCCAGGCCCAGCGCGCACGGACAGGCGATGATCAGCACCGACACGGCCGCGGTGAACGCGTCGCGCACCGGGTGCCCGGTGAGCAGCCACCCCCCGAGGGTGAGCAGCGACAGCACGAGCACGACCGGCACGAACACCGCGCAGATCCGGTCCACCAGCCGTTGCACCGACGCCTTGCGCGCCTGGGCCCGCTCGGCGAGCGCGGTCATCTGCGCGAGCTGGGTGTGGGCGCCGACGGCCGTGGCGCGCACGACCAGGCGGCCGTCCCGGTTCACCGACGCGCCGATCACCCGGTCACCCGGCCCGGCCTCCGCGGGCACCGGCTCCCCGGTCACCGCGCTGACGTCCACAGTGGACCGTCCACTGTCGACCACGCCGTCGGCGGCGAGCGCCTCCCCCGGCTTCACCACGAACAGGTCGCCGACGGTCAGCTCCCCCACTGGCACCATCCGCTCGACGCCGTCACGCAGCACCCGCACGTCTTTCGCGGCGAGTGCGTCGAGAGCGGCCAGCAGCCCGGCGGCGCCGCGGCGTGACCGGCTCTCGAAGTAGCGACCGGCCAGCAGGAAGGTCGTCACGCCGGCGGCGACGTCGAGGTAGATCGCGTCCGCGCCGGCCGCGGTCGGCCCGAACCCGACCCAGTAGCCCGGATCGTGGCCGCCGAACAAAGTCGCCCACGCCGACCACGTGAAGGAGGCCAGGACGCCGAGCGACACCAGCGTGTCCATACTGGACGATCGGTGCCGCAGGTTGCGCAACGCCGCCCGGTGGAACGGCAGCGCCGCCCAGAACACCACCGGCACCGCGAGGCCGAGGCAGAGCAGCTGCCAGCCGGGGAACCGCAGCGACGGGACCAGGGCCAGGGTGATGGAGAGGTTGCCCAGCGGCACGGCCAGCACCGCCGCGACGACCAGCCGGCGCAGCAGGTCGCGAACCCGCCGCAGTGTGAGGTCCTCGTCGTCGTCACCCCGAAGGCGGGCGCCGTAGCCCGCCTTGCGGATCCGCTCGATCAGCACACCGTCGTCGAACTCGGCGGGCACCTGCACGGTGGCCCGCTCGGTGGCGTAGTTGACCGAGGCGCGGACGCCGTCGAGCTTGTTCAAGGTGCGTTCGACCCGCGCCGAGCAGGCCGCGCAGGTCATGCCCGACACGGCCAGGTCGACGGTGCGGACCGCCCCGATGACCGGGGTTGCGGTGGTCATGCGTTCTCCTCAGTTCCGTCGTCCCGCGAGCTGGGCGAGCATCGCGTTGTAGGCGTCGAAGTCCCCGTCACCGCTGCGGTCGGCCCGCCGGGCGCGGCGGTCGTCGTCGCGCGACCACTGCACCAGCAGCGCGACCACCATGACGACCATCGGGATTTCCCCGCTGGCCCAGGCGATGCCGCCGCCGAGGCGCTGATCGGCGAGCAGGTCACCGGCCCACGGCAGCGCGAGGTAGTGGTAGTAGGTGGACGCGATCACGGTCTGCTTGCTCATCAGGATCACGCCGAAGAAAGCGTGGAACGGCATGACGGCGAACAACATCCCCAGCCGCGCGAGGTGCGGCAGCTGCCGGGGCGTCCGGTCCGCGCCGACCGCGACCCAGGCGAACAGGTAGCCCGACGCCAGGAAGTGGGCCTTCATCAGCTGGTGCGCCCAGTGGTAGAGCATCGCCTGACCGAACAGGTCCGAGAAGTACAGCACGTAGAACGACCCGGCGAACAGGATCGCGGCCACCGCGGGGTGCGCGAAGAACCGGGTCACCGGCGCGTGCAGCAGCGACGTCACCCACTCCCGCGCGCCGGGGACGTCGCCGTGGGCGCCCGCGGGGAGCGCCCGCAGCGCGAGGGTGATCGGGCCGCCGAGGACGAGCAGGACGGGCGCGAACATGTTCAGCGCCATGTGCGTGACCATGTGCAGGCTGAACGTCCCGGGCGCGTAGACGCCGAGTCCCGAGGACGTCACGACGAGGACGATCGCCCAGCCGGCGAGCCAGGCGACCATCCGCCCCGGCGGCCAGTGGTCGCCACGCCGTCGCAGCCGCCGCACTCCGAGCAGGTAGGCCGTCACCGCGATCAGCGCGACGGGCGCGAACAGCAGGTCCGGACGCCACTCCCCGACCAGCCGGGCGAACGTCTGCGGGGCGTCGAGGCCGTAGCCGAGCACCGTTTCCTGCACGGTCGCCGGGTGGTTCGGGAAAGCCGGTGGCACGAGCACGGTCAGCGCGGCCGAGCCGCCGGTTCCCAGCGCCAGCAGGACCAGCTCCGCCACGACCAGCCGGACACCGCGCTGCCGTCGCCGCCACGCGGCCAGCAGCAGGCCCGCGCCGACGAGCAAAGCGGTCTCGACGGCGAGGACGAGACCGTAGCGGCCGAGCAAGCCGTCCGGCCGAGCCAGGACGAGACCTGAGACCGCCCCGGACACCGCGACCACGGCGAAGCACGTCACCGACAGCCGGTGGTAGCGGCGCAGCACCAAATCCGGCACCGCGGTCGCCCGGCGCAGCCGGGCCGGCAACGCCATCAGCGCGCCGAGCCACGCACTCGCCGCCGGGACGTGCCAGAACATCGCGTTGGTCGCCACGTCGTGCCCCGCGCCGACCGACACGTGCCCGACGGCGACCAGCGGGAGCAGCCCGGCGGCGGCGACCACGGCGGCCGCGACGACGGTGCGCCAGGCCATCGCGGGCCAGGCCAGCGCGGCCGCCACCGCCGCCGCGACCGCGACGCAGAGCCAGGCCTTCGGTTCCTCGGTGGCGCTCAGCGTCGGCAGGAACACCTCGGGCCGCAGCACGCGCGCGACCGGCAGCCCCGCCGCGACCGCCGCCGAGAACGGCACGGCGACCACGGCCGCCGCCAGCCAGCACGCGGCACAGCCCGCGGCGAACCGGGAGGCCGCGAAGGCGTCGGCCGACAGGGCCCCGCCCCGTCGTCCGGGCGCGACGAACGCGGCGAACACCAAGCCACCGAACGCTCCCGCGGCCGCGGCGTCGGCCACGAACCGGACCACCGCGAAGCCGTAGGTCGTCAGCGGTCCCGGGTCGGCGTTGCCCAGCGGGTCGTACACGTCGCCCGCGGTGGCGACGACGAGCAGCAGCAGCGCCAGCCCGGCCGCCACCGCCGTCACGACCACGGCGCGGAACCCGGACGTCTTCACCCCTCAGACGTCGGCCGGAGACCACCCGCGGTTCCGCACTGTGATCCAGCCCACTTCGGACGTCCACTTCGGACGGTCGCGTCAGGCCATGGTCAGCAGCATCAGGCCCATGCCGAGGGCCATCGCGCCGTCGGCGCCGCGACCCAGGAACCGCAGGGGCGGCCCCGACGCGCGCGCGTCGTCGAAGGCGCGGGACAGGAAGACCAGGCCCGCCACCACGAACGCGGCCAGCAGCACGAGCGCGACGACCCGCACGTCGACCGGAGTGCCGCCGCCGGAGCCGGCGACGGGCATCGACATCCCAGGATGCCCCGGCATGTCCATCATCCCGCCGCCGGACATACCGCTCATCGCCCGCGGCATCACGAACACCATCCACGCCATGGCCGCCATCATCACCACGTGGTAGCCCGCCGCCCGGCGGCCGCCGTGGTCGGCGTGCGCGGCACCGGTCACCGCCACACCGGCGAACCACACCGCCGCGAGTCCGAACAGGACGGTCTGCGGCAGCCGCGCGAAGCCCATGCCCGCCGGCCACGCCATCACGACCATCGCCACGCACATGACGACGTGCAGGACGTCGCCCACCCGCTCCGCGGCGGTCCCCTGCCGCGCGCACCGGTAGGCGCAGAAGGCCCCGGTGAGCACGAACAACGCCGTCAGGATCCAGCGCAGGCCTTCCGCCGTGATCATGCGTCCACCTTCCGCCGCCGCAGCTCGAGCAGGCCGTCCACGATGACGAAGCCCAGCAGTGACAACCCGAACAACGGCAGGTAGTAGCCGACGACGGCGACCACGACCACCGCCGGTGCCAGCACCCGTCCCGGGATCCGCCGCCACGCTCCGCGCGCCGGCGGCCGGCCGAACCGGGCCTCGCCGCGTGTGGGCCGGCGCAGCCACCACATCCGGTAGCCCCAGACGATCACGGCGACCAGCGCGACCGCCAGCAGCGTCAAGGCGATCTGGTTCCAGATCCCGAAGAGGAAGCCCATGTGGGCGTCGATCCCCCACGTGCTCAGCTTCGCCGCGAGGTTGTAGTCCGCGAACCGCAGGGTGTCGGTGACGGTCCCGGTCGCCGGGTCGACGGCCATTGAATCGACCCGCACCGGCCAGCTCCGGCCGACCTGCGCCACGACGTAGGCCTCGCCGGGACCGGCCGGCGGGCGGACCTCGACCGGGTCGGCCAGCCCGGCCCGCAGCGTCGCTTCGCGCGCGCCGTCGAAGCCGATGTCACGTCCGCTCGACGCGGGGACCGTGGCCGACACCGAAGGTGAGGTCCAGTCCAGTTGCGAGCGCAGTTCGCTGATGCTGTCGCCGGCGTACTGCGACCACGTCAGGCCGGTGGCGGACAGGAACAGCAGCCCGATCGCGAGAACCAGGCCGGTGCGGCCGTGCCAGGTCAGCAGCTTGACCCGGGGGCTCGGCGCCGACGCGCGCTTGCGGCGACGCCGGCCGAGCCAGAGCGCCAGCCCGGCCAGCGCGACGACCCACAGCCAGCTGGCGGCCAGTTCGCTGTACAGGCGGCCGAAGTCGCCGAGGTGGAGGCTGCGGTGCAGGACGTCGATCCAGCTGCGCAACGGCATCGCCTGCCCCGAGCCGTAGGTCTCCAGCTGGCCGCGGACGTCACCGGTGTGCGGGTCGACGAACACCGTCCAGTGGTAGCTGGCTTCCAGGCCGGGCCGGTCGAAGATCACCTGGGTCGTGTCGGTCGGCGTCATCCCGGGCCGCACCCCGGTCAGCGTGCCGTCCGGCACGAGGGCCCGCGCCGCCGCGGCCTGCTGGTCCAGCGGGACGGCGCCCGGCGCCGCGGGAACGTGCAGTTCCCGGTCGTAGACGGCCTGTTCCGCCTGCGGCGCCCAGACGTAGGCCAGCCCGGTGACCGCGGCCACGAGCAGGAACGGGCTGATGAAGACGCCCGCGTAGAAGTGCAGGCGCAGCACCAGCGGCCGGATCGACGCCCAGCCGGCCCGCGGCTCGGCAACCGGCTCCGGTACGAGCTTTTCGCGCTCTTCGATGGACATCGGGCTCCCTTCAGCCGCCACGTCAACAGTCGGGTCCCGAGCGGACGGGGTTCCCGGCCACACTGTGACGCGCCTCACTGCGCCGGATCACCGACCGTCCACTGTGGACTGTCGCGGCGGCTCATGCCCGCGCCGAAGCGACCCGTCACCTCGTCGCAGTCGTCCTCGTGGAGTAGTCGGCTGCCGGGCCGGGACGGTTCCCGCCGACTCGCGCCGGATCGGCGGGCCACGCCGGTGCTGGAACAGACGTTCCGAAGGGTCGGGTTCGAGCCGGACCAGCGTTCGGCTACCGACACCGCCGGCCCGCGTCACGCAGGCCCGGCACCAAGCCGCCGCAAGCCACCCCGCCGCACCAGAAGCCACACGCGCCACACCGGTACCGGTCGTGAGTGTTTAGGAGGGTTAGAACCCTCCTAAACACTCACGACCCCCAGCCGCAGCGCCCCGCGAGTCCCGGCAGTCACGCAAGCCTCGGCGGTTCCCGTGGGCGGCTGAAGCCGACCGGAGTGGCCAGCACGGTGACCGGGGTGGCCAACGCGGTGACCGGGGTGGCCGGGTTGGTGGTCAGGCGGCGGAGCCGTGGCGAGGCCGGGCTTTCGGGCCAGTCGGCCGATCCGAGCCGACGCGGCGACCGGGTTGCCGGGTTGGTGGTCAGGCAGCGAGGGCCGTGGCAAGGCCGAGCTTTCCGACCAGCCGGCCGATCCGAGCCGACGCGGCGACCGGGGTTGCCGGGATGTGTGGTCAGGCAGCGAGGGCCGTGGCAAGGCCGAGCTTTCCGACCAGCCGGCCGATCCGAGCCGACGCGGCGACCGGGGTTGCCGGGATGTGTGGTCAGGCAGCGAGGGCCGTGGCAAGGCCGAGCTTTCCGGCCAGCCGGCCGATCCTGGCCGACACTGACGTGACTGACGTGACTGCCGTACGGCGTCGGCGTTACCGCGTCGCGGCGGCCAGTGCCGCACGAATGGCGTTCTCGCCAGCAGGCTGACCCTTCTCGTCGGAGTACGGCCCGTACGGGGTTCCCCATACCGGCATGCCCGTCGCTTGTCGCCAGCCGTCTGGCAGCGATCCCGTGTCCACCACGCCGTACCCGATGGACTCGACGAACTCGGTCACTTTCGCCTTCGCGGAGTCCCCGGCGATCGGCAGGTACGAACGGTCGGCCGCCCCCACCGGCCGGGCGAGTGCCCGCAGGTGCTTGTGGAAGATGTTGTTGAACGCCTTCACGAGCAGGGCGTCCGGGAGGTACCGCAGCAACAGTTCGCTCGAGGTCAGCGATCCGCTGTCAAGCTCGGGAATGTGCCCGTCACGCTCGGGGCCGTAGTTGCACGTGTCGATGACCGTCTTCCCGGCCAGTGCCGCGGCGGGCAAGTCGGGGAACGCCGTGACCGGCACCGTGACCACGACGATGTCACCGGCCGCCGCGGCCTCCCCGCTCGTCGCCGCGGACGCCCGCGGCCCCAGCTCCGCGACCGCGTCCGCGAGCGTTCCGGGACCGCGTGAGTTGCTGAGCACGACCTGGTGCCCGGCGTCGACCGCGAGCCGCGCGACGGCGCTGCCGATGTTGCCACTTCCGATGAATCCCACCGTCGTCATATCAGCGCCTTCCGTCAGCCGGCCGGGAAGTAGTGGCCGTTGTCCAGATCGGTGAGCAGGTCGGGCTGACCGGGCTCCCAGCCGAGGGTCCGGCGGGTGATGCGGCTGGACACCGGAAGGTCCAGCGTGACCACGGCCGCGAGGAACCCGAAGTATCCCGGCAGCATCAGCTCGTCCAGCGGAATGCTGACGGCGGGCAGGCCGAGACGGCTGCCGATGGCCTCCGCGATCGCGCGGAACGGGATGCCGTCGCTCTCGACGGCGTGCCAGTACCGGCCGGCCACGCCCTTCTCCAGCGCCAGGCGCAACACGGAGGCGGCGTCGCGGACGTGCACCGCGTTCCACCGGTTCGCGCCGTCTCCGGGGTAGCCGGCGAAGCCTTTCTCCTTCGCGACGGCGATCAGCGTGGTGAGGAAGCCCGCGTCGGTCGTGCTGTGCATGATGGTGGGAAGCCGCACGACCGAAGACCGCACTCCCCGCTCGGCGAGGCCGGTCACGGCGGTTTCCACGACGTTGCGAGCCCGCAGGGTGCCCCTGTGCTCGTCGCCGGCCGGCAGGGCCGGGTCGTCCTCGGTGGCCGGGCGGTCCAGCGTCCTCCCGTTCCCGGGCGAGCCGATGCTCCCGGCCGTGACCAGCGGCTTTCCGGTTCCCGCGAGGGCTTCGCCGTACGCGAGCACGATCGGCAGCTCCGCGGCGGCCACGGCGTCCATCCCGCCGGCCGGCAGCAGGTCCTGCCGGTGCGCGACGTGGATGACGCCGTCGGCGCCGGCGGCCGCATCCTTGAGCCCGTCGAGGTCCTCGAGGCTGCCGCGACGCACCTTCGCGCCGAGTGCGGACAACGCCGCCGCGGCGGCGTCCGATCGGGCCAGGCCGGTGACCTCGTGCCCGGCGGCGATGAGGTCCGGGACGAGGTACGAGCCGGCGTGGCCGGTCCCGCCCGTGACGAAAACGCGCATGTTCCTGGTGCTCCTTAAAGGGGTTAGGTGAGCGGTGGTGCGCCGCTTATCCGAGGATCGTGACGCCGAGCGCGACGTCGAACCCCGCGCCGCTGCGGGCCAGGCCCATCAGCAGCAGGCCGGCGCCCTCCAGCCAGTGCGCCATCGCCAGGCCACGGCGTCCAGCGGCCGCAGCCCGAGGCTCTCGACGAACGCCGTCACGCTCGCCTTGGCTCCCGCGTCGTCGCCGGCGACGAGCACGTCCAGCGGGCCGCCCTTGGCCAGGACGTGCCCGAAGACGGTGTTGAACGCCTTGACCACGTGCGCGCTCGCCGGGGCGGCCTCGGCGATCTCCTGCGCGCCGGAACTGCCCTCGGGGGTGACCAGCACGGTGTCGTCGGGACCGGCGAACGTGTTGGAGATGTCCACGATCACCTTGTCGGCCAGCGCTTCCCCGTACTGGGCGACCACCGGCACACCGCCGGCGTGCGGCACGGCGAGGATGACAAGCTCGCCGGCCGGGGTGGCGCCGAACGTCCCGGCCGTGGCGCCGAGGGCCGCGGCCACCTCCTTGGCCTTGACCGCGTCGCGGCCGATGACCTCGACGGTGTGGCCGCTCTCGACCGCGCGGGCGCCGATCGCGCGGGCCATGCCGCCCAGGCCGATGATGCTGATGTTGCTCATGATGTGCTGCTTCCCGGAGCCGGACAGGACGCGCAGCCCCGTCGTCGTCCACTGTCGAGCCGTCGACGCCGCCGGATGACGTGCCCGAACGGCGTCCTGTTCCCGAGGCTGCCAGCGGCCCGAGTGCGTGTCCAAGACCTCTTTCAGCTGCTGCGATACCCTGGAGGCATCGCCGGACCGGGAGGCTCCATGGATCTGGACCTGCGCAAGCTGCGCTACTTCGTCGCCGTCGCCGACAGGCTGCACTTCGGCCGCGCGGCCGATGAGCTGCACATCGCCCAGCCGGTGCTCAGCCGGCAGATCCGCGCGCTGGAGAAGGATCTCGGCGCCGCGCTGCTGACGAGGGACAGCCACGGCGTCACGCTGACCGACGCCGGCCGGCAACTGCTGGCCGACGCCGGCCCGCTGCTCGCCTCCGCGCAGGCGGCCCGCCACCGGGTGACCGTGGCCGCACGGGGCAGCCGGCGGCTGATGGTCGGCTTCCGGGCGGGTGTCGCGACCGCCCCGGCGGTGAACCTGTTCGCCGCCCGCCACCCGGACGTTCCCGTTGACGTACAACGGATCGAGAGCGACGACCAGGCCCCGATGCTGCTGGACGGCCGCATCGACATCGCCTACGTGCGGCTGCCCATCGACGAGGCAGGCTTGCGCGTCGCCCCGCTCTACACCGAACCCCGGGTAGCGGTCCTTCCCGCCGGCCATCGGTTGGCGGGCAAGGAAGAAGTCACCGAAGCCGACCTGGCCGGCGAGCCGCTGATCTGGCCGGCCGACACCAGCACGCAGCCCACCGGACGCCCCCACCCCAACGCCGGCTACGTGGTACGCGGAGTGGACGAAACGCTCGAGCATGTCGCGGCCGGCCGGGGCATCTCGTTCCTGGCCCGCTCGGCGACGGTGTTCTACTCCCACCCGGACATCAGCTACGTGCCCATCCCGGATCTGGCGCCGGAACAGGTGTGCCTCGCGGTGGCGGCGTCGCGCACCTCACCGATGGTCGACGACTTCTTCGCCGCGGCCCAGGAGGCAGCCGACATCACGGCGGAGTGCGGCAACTACGACATGTGGCAACGTGGTGGCGCTGCCGCGGCAAAGCACGATTGAGCAGTCCGGCCGATAACAGCCATTGCGGCGCACAACGGCTGGTGCTGACCACGTTCGACGTGATGAGGCCGGATCGCTGCCGGTCGGGGGCAACCTCAAGCGCCGTACTACGAAGCCAAAGCCGCATCAGTCCTCTATGGATGCTTCACCCTTCCTCGCGGCCCGCTGGCCGCGGTGTGCGGCCATCCGGATCGGGGAGTTCGCCGCGCCGTCACCCGCGTAGCCGCCGATTCGTTGCACCACCTCGAAGAAGACCCGGCAACCCAGCACCAGCGTGAAGAAGTGCAGCAGCTCTCCACGCTCGTCGCGGTCGTAGAGCACCGACTGCCGCCGCAGGGCCGTGAGCAGCTCGGGGTCCGGGGCCAGGCGGGCGTCGAGGTCGTCGTAGTAGTTGCCCGGGATGTCCAGCAGCGGCGCGCCTAGTTCTCGCATCCGGCGGGCGCTCGCGAGCGCGTCGTCGCTGGTCAGGGCGATTCGCTGGGGCTCCCGCACGCTCGGTGCCCACTCCCCTCGCCGCAGCAGCGCCGACTCCAGGGCGATGCGGACGCGGCCGGACGGGTCCGTCACCGTGCGGCTGCGCACGAGTCCGAACGGCGCCGCGAACTCCGTCACCGGCTCCGGCTCGAGGCCGAGCACCGCGCGGTAGAACAGCGTCGCCTCGTCGAAGTGGTCGAACGGCTGGGTGAGGCCCAAGTAGTCGATCCCGGTCACCCCGGCGCCCGGGCCGGGAGCGTCGGACAGCGTGAAGTCGCCGAGCCAGCTGTCGCCGGTTTCCGCGCCGGTGCGGCAGAAGAAGACCGACGTCCCGTCCGGCGCGGCGATCGCCGAGAGGTCCGCCTCGTCCGCGCGGTGGTCGCGCGGCAGGATCGGCGCCCGCAGCCGCTGGGCGCGCCGGGCCGAGGCGACCGGGTCCGCGCTCTCGACGGCGACCGCGCCGACCGACGCGCTCCCGGTGGGGCCCGGACCGTCGGTGTTGAGCAGGATCCGCGCGTCGCCCTGCTGCCACAACCGGACGGGCTTGGACCGGTGCCGGCCCGTCTCGGCGAAACCCAGTCCGCGCAACGCGTTCGCCACCCGCGGGGCCGACACGTCGTCGACGGCCAGCTCGACGAACGTGTGCCCGGCCAGCGCCGGGGCGGGCGGCAGGTCCGCGACCCCGAGGTTCTCCTGCAGGGCCAGCAGGGAGCGCATCGCGTCGACGGCGGCCGGTGCCGGGTCGGCCTGGCGGAAGACGTCGTTGAACACCTCCAGCGACAGCGGCCCGCGGTACCCGGCCGCGAGCACGTGCCCGGTGAAGGCGGTCAGGTCGAACGAGCCCTGGCCGGGGAAGAGCCGGTGGTGGCGGCTCCACTGCAGCACGTCCATCTGCAGCCGCGGCGCGTCGGCCAGCTGCAGGAAGAACAGCTTGTCGCCGGGGATCGTGCGGATCGCGGCCGGGTCGCTGCCGCGCGAGAGGATGTGGAAGCTGTCGAGGCACAGCCCCAGGGCGGGGTGGGCGGCCCGGCGCACGATCCGCCAGGAGTGCTCGTAGGTGTTGACGAACCGGCCCCAGGCCAGCGCTTCGTAGGCGATCCGCAGGCCCCGCGCGGCGGCGTGCTCGGCCAGCAGGTGCAGCTGCTCGGCGGCGAGATCGTCGTCGTCGACCGCGTCCGGCGACACCGTCGAGCAGACCAGCATGGTGCCGGTGCCCAGCTGCTCCATGACGTCGAACTTCAGCTCCGCGCGCCGGAGGTTCCGCGCGAGCACGGCCGGCGGCACCGCCTCGAAGTCCCGGAACGGCTGGTACAGGTCGATCGACAGGCCCAGCTCGGCGCAGTGCTCGCCGATCTCCTTCGCCGACCACGGCGACGCGACGAGGTCGTTCTCGAAGATCTCCACGCCGTCGAACCCGGCCCGGGCGGCCGCGGTGAGCTTGTCTTCGAGCGTCCCGGAGAGGCAGACGGTGGCGATCGAGCGGCGGGAGTCAGTCGAGGACATCGGCGGGCTGCCTTTCACGTGGGGTGTCTCCGGTCAGCACGCCGAGGTGACGCAGCATCCGCCCGGCGTCGGGCTCGGCGCCGGTGAACAGGGTGAACGCCTCCGCCGCCTGGAACACGGCCATCCGGCCACCCTCGAGCACCGGCGCGCCGAGGGCGCGGGCGGTGCGGACCAGCTCCGTTTCGAGCGGCCGGTAGACCACCTCCGCGACCCACAGGCCGGGACGCAGCAGGCCGGCGGGAAGCGGCAGGCCGGGGTGGGCGGCCATCCCGGTCGGGGTGGCGTGCACGAGGCCGTCCGCGGCGGCGACGTCCGGCGCGAGGTCCGTGCCCGCCGACGCGCGATCGGCCCCGAAGCGGCCGGCGAGGGCGGCGGCGAGCGCTTCGGCCCGGCCGGCGTCGACGTCGAACACCCGGACGTGCCCCGCCCCGGCGGTGAGCAGGCCGTGGGTCACCGCGGCACCGGCGCCGCCCGCGCCGAGCACCACGACGGTGCCGAGGTCGACGTCCGGCAGCCCGGTCCGGAGCGCGCGGGCGAAGCCGGACCAGTCGGTGTTGTGCCCGATCGCCCGGCCGTCCCGGAAGACGACGGTGTTGACCGCGGCCAGGGCCGCGGCGTCGGCGGACAGCTCGTCCAGGTGCTCCAGCACCAGCTGCTTGCACGGGTGGGTGATGTTGAGCCCGCGGTAGCCGGCGTCGCGGGCCGCGGCCAGCAGCGGACCGACGGCGGTGGCCGGCACCGCGTGGTCGTCCAGGTCGAACCGCGCGTAGACCAGCTCCAGCCCGAGCCGGCGGGCCTCGGTCTCGTGCAGCGGCGGGCTCAGCGACGGTCCGATGCCCGCGCCGATCAGCCCCGTCAGCACCGTGCCCGGCCTCGCCCGCGACGCGGTGGCGCGGATGGCCTCGACAGCCGAAGACAACGACACGACCACTCCCGTAATGTACGAACTAGTACGTTATTTGTACCTCATGGCACCGGTGCCGTGAAGGGGCTTCGATCCCCCACGACGTCCTAGAGTGGGCACACCAGCCGAAGCGAGGAAGGACGTCCGTGGCCGCACCAGCACAGGACGAGGTGGCGAAAGGCGGGCCCGAACGCATCCGCGACGCGGACCGGACCCGCGCCGAGATCCTCGACACGGCCGCCCGCGAGTTCGCCGAAAAGGGCTTCGACGGCGCGCGGGTGGACGAGATCGCCGCGAAGACCCGCACCACCAAGCGGATGATCTACTACTACTTCACCAACAAGGACCAACTGTTCGTCGAGGTCCTCGAACGGGCCTACACCGTCATCCGCTCCCTCGAGCGGAACCTCGACGTCGACCACCTCGACCCCGCTGAGGCCATCCGCCAGCTCGCGGGGCTCACCTTCGACCACCACGAGTCCCACCCCGACTTCGTGCGGCTGGTCAGCATCGAGAACATCCACCGCGCCGAGCACATCGCCCGCTCGAGCGCGCTGTCCAACCTGGCCAACCCGGCCCTCGACGTGCTCACCCGCATTCTCGCTCGCGGCCGCGAGGCCGGGCAGTTCCGTGACGACGTCGACGCACTCGACGTGCACATGACGATCAGCGCGTTCTGCGTGTTCCGCACCGCGAACCGCTACACGTTCAACGCCATCTTCGACCGCGACATGCTGGACCCCGCGCACCGCGAGCACCACCGGCGCATGCTCGCCGACATGCTCGTCAGCTACCTGACGACGCTCTGAGCCCGCACGCGATCCGACCGGCGGGCACTTCTCCCCCAAAGTTTCTCCCCGGCGCGTGTCGAGAACGGACGGCCGGCTCCGACCAGTGGGCACCGGCGGCCGAACAGGGCCGCCACCACGGCAGGAGCACGAACGATGACCAAGGTGACCGCCCAGATGTCGATATCCCTCGACGGCTTCTACACCGGACCACGCGACACGCAGCACCCCCTGGACATGAGCGGCTGGATGCGGGGCCCCGAAGCGCCCGGGTTCTTCCGGGTCACCCGCTGGGTCGTCGACGCCGCGGCCTGGCGCGAACGCCAGGGCTTCGACGGCGGTGAGCAGTCGGTCGACTCGGAGATCATCGAGGAGACGTTCGCCGCGGCCGGGGCCTACGTCATGGGCCGGCGCATGTTCGACGCCGGCGAGTTCCCCTGGGGCGACGAGCCGCCGTTCCACGCGCCGGTGTTCGTCGTCACCCACCGTCCCCGGGAGGTTCTCGAACGCGAGGGCGGCACCTCCTTCACCTTCGTCACCGACGGGCTCGAGCGGGCCGTCGAGCTGGCCCGCGCCGCCGCCGGCGACAAGGACGTCGCGGTGGCCGGCGGCGGGGAGCTCCTGCAGCAGGTGCTCCGCGCCGGGCTGCTCGACCAGCTCGAGCTGCACATCGCCCCGGTCCTGCTCGGCGACGGCCAGCACTTGCTCGGCGCCGGTCTCGGTCTCGGCGCGGACGACGGCATCGAGCTGGTCCCGACCCGGGTTGCCGCGACGCCGGGGGTCACCCATATTCGCTATACCGTCACCGGGCGGTCGAAGCTGGTGCTGGACGATCGCGGGGCCAGCGGCGAGCTGGTCGGACCGGGCCGGCCGGAGCAGAGGAGCGCGCTGTGAAGTACATGCTGCTGATCTACGGCAACGAGGAAGCCTTCACCTCGATCGGCGCGGAGGCCCTCGCCGAGCTCATCCGCGAGACGGACGCGCTGAACCAGGAGCTGTTCGAGTCCGGTGAGCTGGTCGGCGCCTACGGGATGGCCGACCAGATGAACTCCAAGATGGTCCGGGTCAGCGGCGGGACGCCGGTGGTGACCGACGGTCCCTTCGCCGAGGCCAAGGAGTACTTGGGCAGCTTCACGATCCTCGACTGCGACAGCCTGGACCGGGCCCTGGAGATCGCGGCCCGCAATCCCTCAGCGCGCCACTGGGGTGTCGAGGTCCGGCCGCTCATGCACGAGGCCGACGTCGAGCCGTGACCGACTGGCAGGCCGTCCGGCGGCTGGTCCCGGAGGTGCTCGGTGCGCTGGTGCGCCGCTACGGCCTGTTCGACGCCTGCGAGGACGCCGTCCAGGAGGCCCTGGTGGCGGCCACCACCCAGTGGCCGGTCGAGGGGTGGCCGGAGAGTCCCCGGGCGTGGCTGACGACGGTGGCGACGCGGCGCCTCGCCGACCAGGTGCGCAGCGACGTCGCCCGGCGCCGGCGGGAGGAGGCGGACGCGATCCGCACGCCGCCTCCGCACGCCGGCGGCGAGGTGCCCGCCGGCGACGACACCCTCACACTGCTGTTCCTGTGCTGCCACCCGGTGCTGACCGCCCCGTCGCAGATCGCGCTGACCCTGCGGGCCGTCGGCGGTCTGTCGACCGCCGAGATCGCCCGGGCCTTCCTCGTGCCCGAGGCGACCATGGGGCAGCGCATCAGCCGGGCGAAGCAACGCATCAAGGCCGCCGGCGCCGGCTTCGCCCTGCCGCCGCCGGCCGAGCAGGCGCAGCGGCTCGGCGTCGTGCTCCACGTGGTCTACCTCGTCTTCAACGAGGGCTACACGGCCACGTCGGGGGCGCGGCTGGTGCGGGCCGAGCTGACGGCCGAGGCCATCCGGCTGGCGCGCGAGCTGCACCGGCTGGTCCCCGGTGACGGCGAAGTGGCCGGGCTGCTGGGCCTGCTGCTGCTGACCGACGCCCGGCGCCGGGCCCGCACGGCCCCGGACGGGTCGCTGGTGCCGCTGAGCGAGCAGGACCGGACGCTCTGGAACACCGAGGCCATCGCCGAGGGCGTGGCGCTGGTGACCGGCGCCCTGTCGCGGGGCCCGATCGGCCCGTACCAGCTGCAGGCCGCCATCGCCGCCGTCCACGACGAGGCGCCCACCGCCGAGGCCACCGACTGGCCGCAGATCCTGGCCCTTTACACGGTTCTCGAGCGCGTCGCCCCCAACCCGACGGTGACCCTCAACCGGGCGGTCGCGGTCGCCGAGGTGCACGGACCCGCGGCCGGGCTGGCCCTGCTCGACGCCGTCTCGGCCGACGAGCGCATCTCCGCGTCCCACCACCTCGTGTCCGTACGGGCCCACCTGCTGGAGCTGGCCGGCGACCACGACGCGGCCCGCGCCGGCTACCACGAGGCGGCCCGGCGCACCACCAGCGAACCCGAGCGGCGGCACCTCCTGACCCGCGCCGCACGGCTGGGGTGACCTCGCGCCGCCGTCGTGAGCGTGCCCCGAAGACCGGGACATTTCTCCAAAATGTTGGTAAAACTTTCACGAGATCGGGGTCACAGGTGGTTTCCTCTGTTAGGTAACTTTCCTAACTAATCAGGGAGGGTCCCCGCTCATGTCATCCCGCAAGCGCTTCGCTGTGGTAGCCGCCGCGGCTCTGACGCTCATCGCGCCGCCGCTCGGCGTCAAGGTCGCCGAGGCGGCCACCGCTTCCCCGGCCTCAGTAGACAAGACGTACACGGCCGCCGAAGTACTGGCCGGCGTCCAGAAGAACAGCACGACCGCGAACAAGGTCAACTCCAAGCCCCACATCAACACCATGACGCGGTCGCAGAACGTGAACGTGTTCCAGGTGTCGTCGGGCGTCTACGCCTACAGCTCGTCCCTGGCCGTCGACGACGACGGCAGCGACCCCGATTCCGACCCGGACCACCAGGACGAGACGACGTTCCAGGACAGCAACGGCGACCAGCTGGCCGCGCACCACGTGCCGTTCTACGTGCTGGGTGACGACTGCTACGACCGCAAGAGCCCGTGCCCGCACTTCTTCTACAAGGAGCACGGCATCAAGGGGCGCCAGTTCGCGCTGATGTTCTACAAGAGCAAGGTGATCGGCGCGATCTTCGGCGACACGCAGACGGGCAACGACCAGACCACATCGGACAACGACTCCCGCGAACTGGGCGAGGCGTCGGTGAAAGCGGCCTCATCGCTCGGCATCCCCAGCAGCGGCACCACGGGCGGCGTCGACAACGGCGTGACCGTGGTGATCTTCTCCGGCTCGTCCTGGGTCGTCAACGGTGCGAACTCCAGCCTGAACGCCAACGCCCAGGCCTTGGTCCAGAAGGCCCTGGACAGCCTCGGCACGAGCATGGGCATCTGAAGTCCTTGCAGCGAAACAAAGTCGACCGTGACCACCGCCAGGAAGACGAACATGGCGGTGGTCGCGGTTTTCGTAGCGGTCCGCGTGTTCAGCGCGTAGGCCGGGACGGCGAAGGGCGGCTCACGCCGACGTCCGTGCGGGACGAGGTCCACCGTGTCGCGGTCGGTACCACCGATCCATGCCTGCCGGCTCGGCTCGTGCTTCAGCGGCGCCGAGCCGTGTGACGACGTGGCCGCGCGCAGCGTGATCCGGGTGCCGTCGCGGTACACGACGTCGATATCCGGCAGGACGTATCCGGTCATGCACCCGTCCGATCGGTTCGCCCCGCCCGCCACAACGAGAATACGTGCGCGGTGGTGCCGCCTCAGGACAGTTTTGCTTCGGGGGCGAAGGCGGGCAGCTTCTCGAGACTGCTGCGCACGGCCTCGGCGCCGTACTCGAACATCTGGCGCTCGTAGTCATCGACCGCGTCGAGCAGGTTCTGACGGCCTTCGGCCGTCTCGGTCAGGTTGCGGCGTAACAGGTCTGCGTCGCGTAGGGCGGTGTTCGCTCCGTTGCCTCCCGTTGGGGAGGTGGCGTGGATCGCGTCGCCCAGCAACGTGACCGGGCCTGGTGCCCAGCGTGCGCCCGGCTTGACCACCCGGATGGACAGCAGCGTGCTGTTGTCCGGGTCGGCCTGCTCGATCAGCGCTCGCAGCTGTGGGTGCCAACCGTCCATTCTGGACAGCACGACGTCCTGCGCGGTCTGGTCCGCCAGTGAGCCGTCCGGTGGCAGGATCATGGCCCAGCGCACGTAGTCGCCGATGTCGGGCAGGGTGACTTCGGGGGCCAGGCGCTCGGCGGCCTGCTTCGGCGGGGTGCGGAACCGCATCGCGCCGAGCAGGAGGCTGACGCCGTCGCCCGCGATCTTCGAGCCGTACGCCTTGGACAGGCCGGCGAACTCGTCGGTCAGCGGGGTGCGGCCGATGACGAACCGGACGCCGGTGTCGGTCGGGGTGGTCTGCGGCGACAGCACCCCGCGGACCGCGGAGGTGACGCCGTCCGCGCCGACGAGCAGGTCGGCGGTGGCCGGGTCGCGGCGGGCGAACCGGGCGCGGACCTGGCCGCCGGGCAGCACGTCGTAGCCGGTCAGCGCGGCGTCGGCGTGCACGGTGAGGCCGGTCAGCAACAGGTGCCGCAGCACCTGCCGGTCGACCACGATGCCGGTCCGGCCCGCGCCGAGCCTGCCGATCTCGTTCAGCCGCGGGTCCAGGACCAGCTGCTCGGCCGAGGCGTCCATCACGATCTCGTCGAGCAGCGGGTGCCAGCGCGCCGGCAGGCAGTCGCGCACCGCCTGGAACCCGATCGGGTTCAGCACCAGCCGGTAGCCCTGGAACCGGGCGACGATGCCCGGGTCGCGCTCGAACACCTCCGCCTCGATCCCGGCACCACGCAGACCCTGCGCGAGAGCCAGACCTCCCAGACCGGCTCCGACCACGGAAACTCGCACCACACACCTCCGGAACTCAGAGACGAACTTAGTTCGTCTACCCCTCAAGTAGTACCTAGCGAACTTAGTTCGTGTCAAGTTATAGTGACCCTCATGCCCGCCGATCCCCGCCCGCGAAGCGCCCAGCCAACGGCGAAGGCACCGCGCAAGAAGCCGATCACCGTCGACCGGATCACCGACGCCGCCCTGGAAGTCGTCGCCACCGAGGGGTATGACGCGCTGACCATCCGCCGGGTCGCCGCCGTGCTCGGCACCGGTCCGTCGTCGCTGTACGCGCACATCGCCACCAAGGACGACATCGACGACCTGCTGATCGGCCGGCTCTACGCCGCGGTGGTGCTCCCCGAGCCGGACCCGGCGGCCTGGCGCGGGCAATTGCTCGACGTGTACTCGCAGATCCGCGACCTGTACCTGGACTACCCCGGCGTCTCGCGCGCCGCGCTGGCCACGGTGCCGACCAACCGGGAAACGCTGCGGGTCGGCGAAGGGATCCTGGCGATCCTGCTCGCGGGCGGCGTCGGACCGAGGCCGGCCGGCTGGGCCCGCGACGCGATGTCCCTCTACGTCAGCGCCTACGCGCTGGAGCAGTCGCTGGTCCGGCAACGACGCCGGCACCAGGACCAGGAATGGGTGCTCAGCCACGAGGAACTGCTGGACCGCTTCACCGCGTTGCCCGCCGAGGAATTCCCGCAGACCCGACGTCATGCCGCCGAGCTGATCTCCGGCACCGGGCACGACCGCTTCGAGTTCGCCCTCGGCCTGCTCATGGACAACCTGCGGCCCGAATCCGGGTGAATTCCCCGGACAGGACAGGAATTGTCACCAGTTTCGGGGCCGCGCCGTAAGGGAGCCGACGTGAGCAGGCCACCTGGTGTTCGTGTCGGCTCAAGCAGGCGGGAATAGCGTCCGGGTCGCCGAAGGATTCCCCCGGCAATACCGAATGAGGCAGATCATGCGCGAAAACCCGGCGGGCCCGAACCGGCGGTCCTTCCTGCGGAACGCGGGGCTGGCCGGCGTCGGCGCGACGGCGCTGGGCGCGCTCGGCACCGCACCGGCCGAAGCCGTGGACAGCGTGAAAAGCAGCAGGTGGAATCCGGACGGCGAGAGCCGCCAGTTCACCGTCGCCGTGATGCCGGACACCCAGTACCTCTACTGGGGCAGCCAGAACAGCATCAACCCGGAGCCGCAGGAAGCGTCGCTGCGGTACGTGATCGCCAACAGCGGCACACCGGACCGCAACATCGTCTTCCTGACCCACCTCGGCGACCTGACGCAGGACGCCGACGTCACGTCGTTCCAGGCCGTGGACAAGACGTTCAGGCCGGCCGACTCGGCCGGACTCGCCTACAGCGTCCTCGCCGGCAACCACGACGTGTCCGGTGACGACACCCGCGGCACCACGCCGTACCTGCAGACGATGGGCCCGCAGCGGTTCCGCCGGCAGAAGTCGTTCCTCGGCGCCGACGCGAGCGGCTACAACACCGCGCACGTCTTCCGCGCCGCCGGGCGCGAGTGGCTGCTGCTGGCCATGGACTGGCGCACCTCGGCCGCCGGCTTCGCGTGGGCCAACGACGTGATCAAGAAGCACCCGAAGCTGCCGGTGATCCTCACCTGCCACGAGATCGTCGCGCCGACCTACGGCGACGAGGTCTACCCGTACGAGTCGGGCGACGCCGAGGACAACGCCGAGATCACCGGCTACGGGCAGACCGTGTGGGACTCGCTGATCAAGGACAACGACCAGATCTTCCTCACGCTCAACGGCCACTACTGGCCCTCGGGCCGCACGACGAAGAAGAACGCCGCCGGTAACGACGTGCACCTGCACATCACGAACTACCAGAACCGGTACATGAGCGGCGGCGGCATGCTGCGCCTGTACCACTTCGACCTCGAACGCGACACGATCGACGTCGAGACGGTCTCGCCGTGGATCCTCGAGAAGGACCCCGCGAAGCGCAACCGCATGGAGGTGCTGGAGTCGCGGCTCACCACGGCCGTCGACCGCTTCTCGATGCCGTTCGACTTCGAGCGGCGCTTCGCCGGCTTCATCCCCGTGCCGGTCCGCCCGGCCCGGCCGGCCGGCAAGGTGCTCGTGCCGGGCACGCTCGCGTACTGGCGCTTCGACGGCGTCGGCGCGAACGGCAGCGCCGTCACCGCCGGCCAGCAGGTGCGCGACCTGTCGGGTCACGGCAACGACCTCACGCTGCAGTCCGTCGCCGGCACCGCCCCCGACGCCCTGACCTGGACCGACGACCACCACCCCGACCAGCCGGGCCACGCCAGCCTCCGGTTCGCCGGCGGCCGGAGCCCGCTGCACGGCGCGTACCTGACCACGGGCCCGGGCGCGCCGCTGAACACCGAGACGTTCAAGCGCGGCTACACCATCGAGACGTTCGTGAAGATCCCGCGCGACTGGGACGGCGGCACCAACGGCAACATGCCCGTCCTGGTCCGCCGCGGCGGATCCGGCGACGCGGGCAAGCACGGGAAGAACACCGACCCGAAGGAGCCGGTGGCCCAGCTCATGACCACGAACAACGGTCGTGAGGTGCAGTTCAACTGCTACCCGCTCAGCCAGACCTACCCGACCACCAACTGGAGCCACGGCCTGGCCGAAGACCAGTGGTGGCACCTCGCGGTCGTCAACGACGGGCACCGCACCAAGGTCTACGTCGAAAGCTCCCCCGTGGCCGACAACCCCTTCACCGACTCCGTCGGCATCGCCTCGCTCGGCCTCGCGTGGCTCCTCGGCGGCCACGAATACGGCGGCGCGCTCGACAACGTGTTCCACGGCTGGATCGGCGACGTCCGGATCGTCGGCCGGGCACTGCGGCCGGACGAGTTCCTGACCAAGTGATCCGCCCGTAGCCGCGGTCGAAACCGGAGGATGCCGGTGGGCCCGGTCACCGTGATCGCGGATGCAGCGCTGTCCATGCGCCCCCTTCCGTCGGCGTGGCCGGAGCGGCCACGACACGAGGAGGATGCGGGCAGCGGGATTCACGCCGGTTTCACCGCGGTTTCAGCAGCAGTGCTCGCCGCGCCACGCCTCGCGACCTTCCCGCAGCGCGACGGCGGCGATCACCAACGCCACGACCGGATCGGCCCACGACCAGCCGAACAACGCGTTCACCAGCAGCCCGAGCAGCAGGACGCCGGAGAGGTAGGTGCACAGCAGCGTCTGCTTCGAGTCGGCGACCGCGCTCGCCGAGCCCAGCTCGCGTCCGGCCCGGCGTTGCGCGTGGGATAGGAACGGCATCACCAGCAACGACACCGCCGCCAGCACGATCCCGACGGTCGAATGCCCGGCCGGCTCCGCGCCGAACAGGGAGCGCACCGACTCGACCGTGACGTACACGGCCAGCGCGAAGAACGACGCCGCGATCACCTTCAGCGCCGTCCGTTCGCGCGCCTGCGGATCCGCGCCGGAGAACTGCCAGGCGACGGCCGAGGCGGAGGCGACCTCGATGACCGAGTCGAGCCCGAACCCGATCAGCGCCGTCGACGAGGCCACCGACCCGGCCGAGATCGCGATGACCGCCTCGGCCACGTTGTAGCCGATCGTGGCGGCCACCAGCAGCCGCACCCGGCGTGACAGCACCGCCCGGCGGTCGGCGTCTGTCACTTTGACAGCGCAACATCCGTCGGCGCAGCCGCCTTGCTCGACCGGCAGCAGCTCGACGCGTGGTTCGGCGTCGCCGCTCATGCCTTCACCGGCTCGACGTCGTCCACGCAGGGCTGCTCGGGATCGACCGCGAGCACCAGCTGGACCAGCTCGCGGAGCGCGCGGGCCAGGTGCTCGTCCGCCAGTCCGTAGTGGACCTGACGCCCCTGGTAGGTCGCGACGACCAGGCCGCACCCGCGCAAGCAGGCCAGGTGGTTCGAGACGTTGGAGCGGCTCAGGCCCAGTTCCTTGGCGAGCTGACCGGGGTAGTTCGCCCCGTCCAGCAGGGACACGAGGATCTTGCACCGCGTCGGATCGGCCAGTGCGCGCCCCAGCCGGGCCAGCGCCGCTCCCCGCGTCTCACACGTCAGCATGCATCGGACAGTACAGCCACGGCTGACACGACAGCAAGGACGATGATTCCACGCCTCGCCGGCGCACGGGCTCGCCGATCGTCTTCAGCCATGGATCAGCTCCGTCGAGACGTCCCACAGGCGCTTCGCGGCGGCGGGATCGAGCGCCCATTGCTTCACGCCATGCGGGTGGTCGGCGAGGGTGGCGTCGTCCGGCACGGTGTACGCCTCCTGGGCGTCGTCGAGGTAGTGGCCGCCCGTGCGGGCGAACTGCGGCGCGACCGCGGCGACGACGGTGGTCGCGGCACCCTGCTCGACGGTCTTGTAGGTGAAGGTGCCGGCGGCTTCGGCCGCGTCGAGGGACGCCTTCTGCGCCGGGGTGAAGTTCCGCTGCAGGCCGGTCGCGATACCGCCGGGGTTGACGGCGTTCGCGAAGATGCCGTCGGCGGCCCAGCGGCGGGTCGCTTCGACGGCGAACAGGGAGTTCGCGGTCTTCGACCGGGCGTACGCGAGCTGCGGATCGTAGGCCCGGTGCGCGAAGTGCGGGTCGTCGAAATCGACGTTCGCGCGCATGTGCGCGGTCGAGCTGAGCGAGACGACGCGCGCTTCGCCGCGGTCGGCGGCGCCGCGGGCGAGCGCGTCGTGCAGGCCGGTGGCCAGCGCGAAGTGGCCGAGGTGGTTCGTCGCGAACTGCAGCTCCCACCCTTCCGGCGTCCGCTCCAGGCCGCCGGTGACAACACCGGCGTTGGCGACGAGCAGGTGCAGCGGCCCGTCCCAGCCGCCGGCGAAACGCCGGACCGCCGCCTGATCGGCGAGATCGAGCGCCGCGACGCGCGTCATGCCGGTGATGGCGTCGGCGACGGCGTGGCCGGCGGCCGGGTTCCGGACAGCGAGGGTCACCTCGGCGCCGGCGGCCGCGAGCGCGCGGGCCGTTTCGGCGCCGATGCCCGAGGACGCCCCGGTCACGATCGCGCGGATCCCGGCGAGGTCGACGCCCGCCAGCACCTCGTCCGCGGTGCTGGCGGCGGAGAACGGGGTGGTGATGAGTGCACGTGTGGTCATGGCGCCACTATACGTACTAGTCAATTCTTGTATAGCGAGTCTACGAGTCGTAGGATCGGCCCATGGTCGCCCCCGAGACATCGAACGTCGGCACCGCACGACGTCGTGACGCGGTGCTCGAGTCGGCGCTGCTCACCTTCGCCCGCCACGGCTACCGCAAGACGTCCATGGAGGAACTGGCGCGCACGGCCCGGATCTCGCGGCCGGGCCTGTACTTCTTGTTCGAGTCGAAGGAAACGCTGTTCCGGGCCGCGTTCACCCGGGCGCTGGAACAGGACCTCGCCGCGGCCGAGGCCGTCCTCGCCGCCGCTGACCGGCCGCTGCGCGAGCGGCTGGCCGGCGCGTTCGACCGCTGGGCCGGCCGCTACGTCGGGCCGCTGGGCCGGGACGTCACGAGCGTCATCGAGCAGAACCCGGACCTGCTCGGCGAGATCGTCGAGACCGCCCCGGTCCGCTTCGCGGAACTCGTCACCGACGCCATCGCCGAGACGTCGGGGCGGACGGCCGCGGTCCCGGTCGCGCAGACGCTGATCAGCGTGTCGATCGGGTTGAAGCACCAGGTCGAGACGCGGGAGGCGTACCTCGGCCGCCTCACCACCGCGGTCGGCCTGCTCGTCGGGTGACGACCCGGCTCACGCCCGGGCGCCGGGCGACAGGTCCGCGGCCGTGGCGGTCACCGCCGCCACGATCCGCGCCAGGCCGTCCTCGGTGAGCCGGAAGCTGGGCACCGACACGTTCACCGCCGCCAGCGGCGTGCCGCGGAAGTCGAGCACGGGGGCGGCGACCGCGGTGAGGCCGATCTCGTACTCCTCCGCGGCGACGACGTGGCCCGCCACCCGCTCCTCGCGCAGCCGCTTCAGCACCGCGGCGACGGTCCGCGGGGCCCGGCGGGTGCCGGGCAGCGCGCCCGGCCGGGCCGCGAGCAGGGTGGCGATCTCGGCGTCGGCCAGGCCGAACAGCAGCGCCCGCCCACTGGACGTGCAGGTCAGCGGCGTGCCCCGGCCGATCCACTCGCGCGCCTGGACGCTGCGTCCCGCCTGCTCGCTCAGCACGGTCAGGGCCGCGTCACCCTCCCGGACGGTCAGGTACGCCGCCTCCCCCAGCTCCTGGACCAGCGTGCGCAGCGCCCGGGGCGCGTCCTGCCGGAGCCGGCCGTCCCCGGCCGCGCCGGCGAGCGCGTAGAGCTGCCAGCCGAGGCGGTACTCCAGGGTCTTCGGGTCACGCTCGGCGAAACCCTCCTCGAGCAGCACCTTCAGCGTCCGCGAGATCTGGGTCTTCTCGGCCGCCAGGGCCTCGGCGACCGCCTGGACCCCGAGCGGGCCCGCACCGAGCGTCCGCAGCACGTCGAGCGCCCGGTGCACGCTGGTCAGACTGTCGTTCGCCATCGGCCCAGTGTCCGACGGCCGTGCGCGGAGCGCAACTACGGTTGTCACCGACGCACGGGCCGACCTAGCGTGACCTGCATGTGCGGAATAGTCGCGTGGTACGCCCCCTCGTCCGAAGCGATCACCTCCGACGTCGTGGCCACCGGCCGGGCCATGCTCACCCGGCTGGCCCACCGCGGCCCCGACGACACCGGCCAGGCCCGCGTCGGCGAGCACGTCTGGCTCGGCCACAACCGGCTGTCGATCGTGGGGCCCGCCAACGGCCGGCAGCCGCTCGGCGAAGCCGGGCCGTGGTCGCTGGTCTGCAACGGGGAGATCTACAACGACGCCGAACTGCGCGAAAGCCTGCCCGGCCACCACTTCACCACCGCCTCGGACAGCGAGTCGGCGCTCGCGTTGCTGACCGCCGAAGGGCCGCGCGCGCTCGACCGGCTGGAGGGGATGTGGGCGCTGTGCGCGGCGACCCCGGACGGACGGTTCGTCGCGGCCCGCGACCGCCTCGGCATCAAGCCCCTGTACTGGGCGCGGACCGGCGGCCGGTACTACTTCGCGTCCGAGATGCGCGCCTTCCCGGTCACCGTCCAGCACGCGGTGGAGATGTTCCCGCCCGGCTGCTGGTGGACGCCGGAAGACGGCCTGGTCCGGTTCGCCACGGCCGTCACCTTCGCCCCCGTCCAGGACGGCCTCACGGCGGTGGAACTGGAGAGCCGGACGCGCGCCGTGCTCGTCGACTCGGTCCGCCGGCACCTGATGGCCGACGTCGAGGTCGGCGTCTTCCTCTCCGGCGGGCTCGATTCCAGCATCGTCGCCGCTGTCGCCGCGGCCGAGTACACCCGCGAAGGGCGGCGGCTGAAGACGTTCGCCGTCGGCGTCGAGGGGTCCTCCGACCTGCTCGCGGCCCGGGAGGTCGCGGAATTCCTCGGTACGGAGCACCGCGAAACGGTCTTCGACGCCGCGCAGGCCGTGGCGGCCCTCGACGACGTCGTCGCGTCCGTCGAGTCGTTCGACGCCGGCCTCATCCGCAGCGCGGTGCCGAACTGGTTCCTCGCCGAGCTGGCCGCACAGCACGTCAAGGCGGTGCTGACCGGCGAAGGCGCGGACGAGCTCTTCGCCGGCTACAGCTACTACCACGAACGTCACCGCGACCCGGCTGCGCTGCACCGCGAGCTGCGGCGCACCATCGAGCAGCTGCACGGGCTCAACCTCCAGCGCTGCGACCGCGTCACGATGGCGCACGGGCTGGAAGCGCGCGTGCCCTTCCTCGACGCCCGCGTGGTCGACCACGCGATGTCCTTGCCGGACAACGTGAAATCACTCGAAGCCGACGGCCTCGAGAAGGGCCACCTGCGCCGCGCGTTCACCGGCTGGCTCCCCGACCGGTTGCTCTGGCGACCCAAGCTGGAGTTCGGCACCGGCAGCGGCGCCGCGGACCTGCTGACCCCGTACTGGAACCGGCACATCGGCGACGCCGAGCTGACGGAGCGGCGCGACCCGGCCACCTCGTTGCGGTCCAAAGAGGAACTCGCCTACTACCGCGCGTTCCGCCGGGCCCTGCCCGAGGTCCGGCCGGCCGCGGTGCTGACCCGCTTCGCCGTCGCCTGATCCGGCTTCCCCGACGAGCGCCGCACGGGGGACCTGGCAGAGCTACCCGGCTCCGGCGAACCCCGGCTAGCGTCGGTGAGGTCGAAGATCCGCGACGGACAGGAGGTGGTGACCGTGGCGCACGCGGCACCCCGGCTGGGCGAGTTCCTCCGGGCCCGGCGCGCCCTGACCCGGCCCGGCCGGCACGGCATCCCGGACGGCGACCGGCGCACGCCCGGCCTGCGCCGGGAAGAGGTCGCCATGCTGGCCGGCGTCAGCACGGACTACTACACCCGGCTGGAACAGGGCCGCGACACCCACCCCTCGCCGCAGGTGGTGACGGCCCTCGCCGACGCCCTGCTGCTGGACGACGAGGCCGCCGCCTACCTCCGCGGCCTCGCCGCACCGGCGAAACCACGCAAAGCCCGGCCCGAACACGCGGCACCGGGACTCGTGGCCCTGCTCGACGCCTGGCCCCACACCCCGGCCCTGGTCTACGGCCGGTACTTCGACCTCCTGGCCGTCAACCCGCTCGGCGAAGCGCTGTTCTCCTGGCTGCGCGGCGAGCGGAACCTGCTGCGCGGCATCTTCCTCGAGCCCGGCGCTCGCGTCTTCTACCGCGACTGGGCGAAGATCGCCGAAGGCTGCGTCGCCGCTCTCCGCGCGGCCAACCCGGACCCCGACGACGCCCGCCTCACCGAACTGGTGGGCACCCTGTCGGTCGGCAGCCCCGACTTCGCCCGCCTGTGGGGCAAGCACGAGGTCCGGGCCAAGACCGCGACGGTCAAGCACTTCCACCACGAACTCGCCGGGGACCTGACCCTGCGGTTCGAAAACCTGGCCGTCACCAGCGCGCCGGGGCAGCACCTCGTCGTCTACCACGCCGAGCCGGGCAGCCCGGCCGCCCACGCGCTCGCCCTGCTGGCCGGCTACGCCCTCTCCCCCGCGGACGACCCGTCCGGCCGATAACCGGCCTGCCGTCGCACGATCACGGAGCACACTCATGTCTGTCTGGTTCATCACCGGCGCGTCCCGCGGCTTCGGCCGGGCGCTCACCGACGCCGCCCTCACCGCGGGCGACCAGGTCGTCGCCGCCGCGCGGAACCCACCGCCTGGCGACCCGGCCGGGCCGCGGCTCGACGTCCGCCTCGACGTCACCGATCCCGCCCAGGCCGAGGCCGCCGTCGCCGCGGCCGTCGACCGGTTCGGCCGCATCGACGTGCTCGTCAACAACGCCGGTTACGGGCTCTTCGGCGCCGTCGAGGAGGTGCCGGACGCCGATGTGCGCGCGCTGTTCGACACCAACGTCTTCGGGCTGCTGAACGTCACCCGCGCCGCGCTGCCGGTGTTGCGGGCCCAGGGCGCGGGCCACGTTGTGAACATCAGCTCCAGCGCGGGGTTCGCCTCCGGCGCGGGCCGCGGCCTCTACAGTGCGGCCAAGTTCGCCGTCGAAGGCCTCAGCGAGGCGCTGCGCGCGGAGGTCGGGCCGCTCGGGATCGACGTCACCGTCGTCGAGCCCGGCTCGTTCCGCACGGACTTCCTCGCCCCCGCCAGCCGTCGCCAGGTCGCGGTCACCGTGCCCGCCTACGCCGGCAGCGTCGGCGCCGTGACGTCGGCGATCGAGAAGAACGACGGCCACCAGCCCGGCGACCCGGCCCGCGCGGTCACCGCCATCCGCCACCTGGTCACGACCGCGGAGCCGCCGCTGCGGCTGCAGCTGGGCAGCGACTGCGTCCGGCTCGTGGAGGACAAGCTGGCCACGGTCGCCGGCGAGCTCGACCAGTGGCGTGAACTGGCCACCTCCACCGACTACCGGTGAGCCGAGCCGCGTTCCACCGGGTGGACTAAACCGGATCACCCCGGCGCGCGTGCACCGGTCGTCAGCACGACCGGACCCGGAGGCACGACCATCAGCAGTGATTTCCACGCCGACCCCGAGGCGATCAAGAAGCTCGGCGCGCTGGCCGGGCGGGCCGGCGCCGCGGCCGGGCTCTACCGGGCGGCCGCCACCGCCGGGCCGAACGAGTGGGGTGAGGGGCTGCTCGGCAAGCTCGCCGCGCCGCTCGACCGGTGGCAGGAGCTCGCCGTCGCCAACGGGGGCAAGGCCGAGTCCCTCGCGGACTCCTACGACACCACGCTCGTCGCCGTGGCGAAGCTGTACCGCGAGACTGACCACGAGGCCGCCGCGAAGGCCGACGCGGCCTACCCGGACTCGCTGTCCGAACGGGTCGCGCCCGACGACGTCGCCTCGCCCGAAACCGCGGCGTCCTTCACCGACTTCGACAACGCGTCCCGCAACCCGCGGCACCCCGAGCTCGAGTACACCGGGCCGGACAACCCGGGCGAGGACGCGTTCGGCGGCTGGAACATCGAGGTCCAGCGCATCGCCGACGACATCGCGGGCGGGGCGTCGATCTCCGGGGCGGCGCGGGGGCTGCTGACGAAGCTGGTCGGGATCGACCTGCTGACCGTCGTCGAGAAGCTGGTGGCCGGCGACTGGGACGCGCTGCTGCGGCAGGGCATGGTGTTCGAGGACACCGGGCTCGCGTTCGCCAAGATCAAGCAGAACGTCGACCGCGGGCGTTTCGGCATCCAGGAGCGCTGGACCGGGCACGCCGGTGAAGCCGCGCGCGCCTGGCTGACCGACTACTCCCACGCCTGCGCGGAACACGCCAGGTTCTGCACGGAGGCCGGCCAGAAGATCAAGAACTTCGCCCGCGCGGCCTACGACGCCATGCAGGCGCTCGACATCGCGCTCGAAGGGCTGCTCGACGCGTTGCTCGGCAAGGTCTTCAAGCTCGGCAAGGCCCTGGAGATGTTCCTGCTGGGCATCGCCGGCCTGGGCGACGGCGAATCCGTGCGCCAGGCGATCGCCGGGATCATGACCGAGGTGACCCCGCTGCGCACCGCCATCGACACGCTGAACACGCTGGCGCACACGATCGCGTCGATCTCCGAACTGGTGGCGGGCAACGGCGAAATCGCCGCGAAGGCCTGGCCCGGCGAACCGTACAAGCACCCGGGGACGTGACGTGGAGATCTCACCGTGGCGAACGGAACGGGGCCGGCTCGCGAGGCACAACCAGCTGGTGCTGCTGGCCCGCGGCGAGGGCGACTTGGCCGACTTCGCCCGCGACGTCCTGGCGGGCCACGCGAAGCCGGAGGACCTGCTGTACCGCTCGTACCTGTCCGAGGAAACGCTGGAGGCGGCCCACGCGGGCATCGACGAGTGGCACGCGCTGCCCGAGGCCGAGAAGCAAGCGGCCCTCGACGGCGCGGAAGCCGGGGTCCGGGAGGAGATCGCGGCGTTGGCGGCGCTCGATCTTGCGGAGCCGGAGGTCGCCTCGGAGGACGATGACTATGACGGCGGCGGGTTCCGGAAATCCGCCTGGTGAGCGGGCCTACGCCAGCCGACCGATGTCTGCTCGGTCGATCGAGCGCAGGGCATCGGCGGGCGTACGGTCCGTCGCTTCGGCGAGGGCCGTGACCGCAGCTGCCGCCAGCGCGGTCAGGTTCAACGCCGCTACCACCGCGTTCTCCCGGACGGCGGCGTCGATGATGTTGTGGACATCCGCGTCCTCGTCGGCGAGGTAGGCCGCTACGCCTTCGACCGCGGCGCGGCGCATGGCTTCCCGGTTCCTTCGTTCGCTGCTCGGCACTCCGCCAGCTTCCTCCTCGGCGCCTTCACCCGCCGCTGACCGGTCGTCCGGCGTCCTCACCGGTCGGCGGACCAGTCGCCCAGGGCGGCGATGGCGGCGTCGATGAGGGTGGCGTCGGTCGGGGCGTGCTCGATGGTGCTGCGGTAGTACAGCGGGCCGATCGTCAGGGCTGCGGCGTTGCGGCTCGCCAGTGCCAGGGTTAGCTCGCCGCGCGTCTGGGCGTCGTCCAGGGCGGTTGCCAGGCGGTCGGTGAGGATGGTGGCGAACTGTGCGCGGCGGGCGTCCATGTTCTCGTCCCACAGGGCCGTATTGGCCAAGGTCGTGGACACGGCGCGGACGTCGTCCAGCTCGAGCTGGCGGGCGATCGCGGTCAGCTCCCGGCGCAGCCACTCCCGGGTGGGCGTGGTGGGCTGGTCGAGGAACGGCATCGGGACGGTGGCCATGGCCTCGAGGAGGAGCGGTTCGGCCTGCGGCCAGTGGCGGTAGACCGTGGCGCGGCCCACCCCCGCACGGTCGGCGACCTGCACATGCGTCACCGCGGTCGGGCCGCTTTCCAGCAGCAGCTCGCGGGCGGCGTTCAAGATCGCTTCCCGGCTTCGCACGGATCGGGGGTCTGTCTCACTGGTCACGAGCCGATCCTATGAGACAACTTGACTCGAAGCACGACGAGTGTGCATGATGACGGTATGAGACATCCTGTATCACAGATGACCGTGGCGGTACTCGGAGCGACCGGGGCCACCGGACGCCACGTGGTGTCCACGGCGCTCCGGCGCGGATACCGCGTGGTCGCGCCGGTCCGCCGAGCGGGGACATTCGCGCCGCACGAAGGACTCGACGAAGTGAGCTGGCCCGAGGTCACCGACGTCCCGGCCCTCACCCGCGCCCTGCCGGGCACCAGCGTGGTGATCAGCGCACTGGGCGGCGCCGGCACCGGGCCGACGACGGTGTGCACCGACGGCGTCCGCTCCGCGGTCACCGCGATGAAGGCGGCGGGGGTGGACCGCCTGATCGCCCTCAGCGCGCACGGCGTACTGGAGACGCACGACAAGTCGCTGTACTCCTTGGCCGTGTGGGCGAACGTCGCCGAGCGCATGCGCGACAAGGAGACGATGGAGCCGCTCATCACCGCCTCAGGCCTGGACTGGACGATCGTGCGGCCGCCGAAGCTGGCGGACCACGACGAGATCGGGAAGTACCGGGCCGGCACCGACCTGCGCATCCGGCTGTGGAGTTCCATCGGCCGCGCCGATCTCGCCGCGTTCCTGCTCGACGAGGCCGAAACCCCGCGGTACGCCCACGCCTACCCGCGGATCAGCCGGTGAGCGCCGCCGTCCCCGACCTGACCGGGAAGGTCGCCGTCGTCACCGGCGCGACCGGCGGCATGGGCCAGGTCATCGCCGCCGACCTCGTCCGCGCGGGTGCGCACGTGCTCACCGTCGCCCGCGATCCCGCTCGTGCCCACGCTTTGCGCGCACTCCTCGGTGCCCAGGCGAACCGGCTCGACGTCATCCCCGGCGACCTGTCCCGGCGCGCCGACGTCGTCACCGCGGCGAAGACCATCCTGGACCGGCACGACCGGATCCACCTCCTCGTCAACAACGCCGGCGCACACTTCCCCGAACACCTCGTCTCGGCCGACGGCGTCGAGATGCACATCGCCCTCGACTACCTCGCCGCCTACGGCCTCACCACCCTGCTGGACGCGGCTCTGCGCCGCGGCCGAGCACGCGTGGTGAACGTCGCCAGCGACACCCTCAACGACACCCGGCAGGTCAAGCTCGCCGGCAAGCCGCGGCCGGCGACCCTCGACCTGACCGGCGTCGACGACCTCGCGGAACTCAACCCCGAGGCCGGTTTCGCGCCGTTCGAGGCCTACGCACGCGCCAAGCTGATGACCGTCACCGCCGGCTACGCCCTCGCCCGCGACCTCGCCGCCGACGGGGTGACCGTCAACGCCCTGCACCCGGGCATCGTCGCCACCGACATCATCGACGACCTCGTGCCCCCGTTGCTACGCCCCATGCGTGCCCTCATCCGCCGCAGCCTGCTCACCCCCGCCGAAGGAGCGCGAAGCGCCACACGCATCGCGACCGACCCCGCCATGGCCGGTGTCACCGGCCGCTACTTCAATCGTGACAAGAAAACGAGCACTCCCCCGGTGTCCCACGACCCCGCGACCCAGCGAAAACTGCTTGCACTGAGCCAGAACCACTTCGCCGGCTGACGACGCGCTCAGATCACCGTGGTGCCGCCGTCGACGACCAGCTCCATGCCGTTGACGTAGCTCGAGTCGTCCGAGGCGAGGAACAACGCGACCGACGCGATCTCCTCGGGGCGGCCCATCTCCCGCCGCGGGATCACGGACTCGAACTGCGCCTTCGTCTCCTCGTCCATCACCTCGGCCAGGATCGGCGTGGCGACCTGGCCGGGGGTCAGCACGTTCACCCGGATCTTCCGGTCCCGCAGCTCGGCCACCCACACCCGGGCGTAGGCGGGCAGCACGGCCTTGCTCGCCGCGTACACACTCCACTCGGGATAGCCCCGCAGCGACGCGTTCGACCCGGTCATGACGATCGAGCCGCCGTCGTTGAGCAGCGGAAGCGCTTTCTGGATCGTGAACAGCGTGCCGCGCGCGTTCAGCGAGAAGGCGGCGTCGAACTGCTCCGGGGTGATCTCGCCGAGCTTGCCCTGCTCGCCCGTCCCGGCGCTCGCCCACACCACGTCGACCGAACCCTTCTCCCGCTTGACCGTCTCGAACAACCGGTCCAGGTCGTCGAGATCGGCCGAATCGCCCTGCACGCCGGTGACGTTCCGGCCGATCAGCTTGACGGCGTCGTCCAGCGCGTCCTTCCGCCGGCCCGAAATGAAGACGTGCGCCCCTTCGTCGACGAACAGCTTCGCACCGGCCAGCGCCATTCCGCTCGTCCCGCCGGTGATCACCGCGACCTTGCCATCGAGCTTTCCCACGACTGCTCCATCCACTCGCTGTGCCGATGTTATGTACACCGATCTGAGTACCTAACGTAGCGGGCAGCCGGGTGGGACGCAAGCTATGCACACCGAGCGGTACCCAAGTGCGCTAAGCTGAGGAGGTGACAGAGGTGGAGAAGGGACCGCGAGGCCTGCGGCGCGGCCGGGGCGCCCGCGAGCGCATCCTCAGCGCGTCACAGCAGCTGTTCCGCGACCAAGGCATCAACGGCACCGGCATGGACCAGCTCTGCGCGGTGGCCGAGGTGTCCAAACGCACGCTGTACCAGCACTTCGCCGGCAAGGACGAGCTGATCGCCGAAGGCCTGCGCCGATTCGACCCCGAGATCCTGCCCGAAGTGTTCGACCGCACCGACCTCACACCTCGCGAACGGCTCCTCGCCGTGTTCGACGTGCACTCGCCCCTGTGCCCCTTCATCGCAGCGGCCGTCGAGATCCCCGACCCGGGCCACCCGGCACGCGTGCACGCCCGTGACTACAAACTCGGCTTCGCCGCCCGGCTCACCGAGGCCGCCCGCGAGGCCGGCGCCCCCGACCCGGGGCAGCTCGGCGAGCAACTGGCGCTGCTCCTGGACGGCGCCTCGGCCCGCAGCCGGGTCCTCGACGCCGAAGCGTTCACCACCGCCGCCGCCGTCGCGGCCGTCCTCGTCGACAACGCCATCCCCGCGGCAGCGGCCGAGTAGCACGGCCAACGCCGCTCGCCAAAAGCGTGTAGATCCGGGCCGTTGTCCCCCGGGAGAGCTACTCGGGCTGCCCACTCCGGGGTGACGTTCGCGCGGTCCCGCCCTCGCTACCTTCAGCGCCGTCAAAACCATTGAACGGCGGAGGGCGAGCACCATGAGGAAGACACGCGGGTCACGGTTCGCGGCGGCTTTGGCGGTGACCACGCTGACCGTTCTCGGCGTGGCGGCGTGCGACAGCGCGGACGACGAAGACAGCCCGGCCCAGCCCGCGGCGCTCGCGTGGGGAGCGTGCCCGGCGGCGGCGCCGGGCACGACCCGGGATCCCCGGCTCACCTGCGCGAAAGTGAAGGTACCGCTGGACTACAGCCGGCCGGACCGCGCGTCGATCGAGGTCGTCATCTCCCGGCTGGGGGCCGCCGATCCCGCCAAGCGCCACGGCGTCCTGCTGCTGAACCCGGGTGGTCCGGCGCTGCCGGGGCTCGACACACCCGGCGCGATGGCCCCGACGCTGCCGAAACCCGTCCTGGACGGCTACGACCTGATCGGCTTCGACCCGCGCGGAGTCGGGACCAGCACCCCGCAGAGCTGCGGCCTCGAGAACCCCAGCGTCGCCGCCCTCTTCCCCTACCCCGCCGCCGACGGCTCGATCGACGCGAACGTCCAGGCCGCCCGGGCCACGGCCGCCAAGTGCGCCGCCACGGCCGGGGAGAACCTGCGTTACTTCACCACCGCCAACACCGCCCGCGACCTCGACCGCGTCCGGGAGGCCTTGGGTGAAGCCAAGATCTCGTACTGGGGCCAGTCCTACGGCACCTACCTCGGCACCGTCTACAGTGCACTGTTCCCGGACCGGACCGACCGCGTGATCCTCGAAGGCAACGTCGATCCCGCCCACGTGTGGGCCGGCGAAGCGGCGAGCTGGAGCAAGGGCATGGCCGAGCGGTTCCCGGACGCGGCCGCCGTCGCCGCCGCGCAGAACGGCGCCCTCGGGCTCGGCGCCACCCCCGCCGAGGTCACCCGGACCTACCTCGCGCTCGCCGACCGGCTCGACCACCAGCCGGCGTCGGTCCCCGGCACACCACAGTCGTTGAGCGGGGCGATGCTGCGCGGCGTCACCTACGCGCTGCTGATCCACAACAACACCCTGCCGGTGCTCGCCCAGGTCTGGAAGGCCGCCGGCGACCTGGCCGACGGGCGGGTCACCGACGCCGACGGTGCGGTGCTCAAGCAGGTGTTCGCCGACGGCCCGGCCGCCCCGGGTGTCCCCGCGGACAACCAGGCGACCATGTTCCTGGCCCTCACCTGCGGCGACGCCGAGTGGTCCCACGACGTCGGCGCCTACGCCCGGGCCACCGCCGCCGACCGCACGGCCTGGCCGCTGACCGCGGGCATGCCGGCGAACATCTGGCCGTGCGCGTTCTGGCCGCAACCGGTCGAGAAGCCGGTCACCGTGACCGGCCAGGGCCCGCGCAACACCCTGATCCTGCAGAACCGCCGTGACCACGCCACACCGTGGGACTCCGGCCTCGGGCTGCGCCACGCGCTGGGCAACCGCGCCGCCTTCGTCGGCGTCGGCAACGGCGGGCACTACGTCTACCACGAAGGCTCGGCCTGCGCGGACACCGCCACCACGGCCTTCCTGGACACCGGCCGGCTGCCGGAGAAGGACCTCGACTGCACCGACGTCACGACGCAGTGATCGGCCCGGCGCGGGCGGCCTCTCGACGGAGGCCGCCCGCGCCCTTGACTCTCAACCCGCTCGAGATCCCATAGTGGCGGTATGAAAGAGCTTTACGCCATCGGAGACGTCGCCCGCCGCGCTCACCGAGCGCGGCTTCCGGCAGTACGACGTGCACGCCATCGCCCGCCTCGAACTCGTCCGCACCCTGCCCGACCTGGCTCGCACCCACCTGCGGCTGGTCGAGGACCAGCTGCGGCAGTTCCGGGCCCGCCGAGCCGTGCTGCGGACCGTCGTGCGGCAGCAGACCACGACGGAACAGGTCAGCCTGCTGCACAAGCTCGTGTCGATGTCCGAGTCGACCGGGCTGAAACTGCTGACCAGGTACCACTCCCTGGTGGCGACGATCAACGGCACGCCCCAGCCGGACCCGGACCCGCGCAAAGCGGCGGCGCTGCGCGAGTGGCCGGCCGCCGCTCTGCGGTGATCAGCGGAATCCGGACCGAAGTGCCGTCACCACAGCTGATTCACACGCTCGCGGGCAGCCGAGGTCCGGTGCACCTCCGCTTTCCCAGGCGCCGCAACGGGAACGGCCCGGTATCGCTAGGCTCCCGGCCATGCCGACACCGGACCGTCTCCGGAACCGCTGGGCGCGCGTGCCGCCGGAGATCCGGGACCGGGCGCTCGCCGCGAGCGTCACGGTCGCCGCGTTCGTCCCGGCACTGGCGATGCTCGGGGCTCAGTTCGGCGATCTGCCGCGCCACGACGGCGGTTTCGCGGCGGTCGTGCTGGTGCTCGGGCAGACGCTCCCGCTGGCCGGCCGCAGCCGGTGGCCGGCGGCGACCCTCGCGGTCATCGCGACCTCGTTCGCCGCGCACGAAGTGCTCGCCTACTCCCCCACGATCGCCAGCCTCGCGCTGTACTTCGCGCTCTACTCGGCGGGAGCGCGCGAAGAGCGGTTCCGCTGGGTGCTGCCGGCGGCGGTGACGGCGGGGTACGTCGTCTTCGCGGTCCTGGTCACCTGGCGCGGGTCCCCGTCGGGTGTGCCGATCTACCTCGTCTACTACGGGGTGCTGGCGCTGTTCTGGCTGCTGGGCACGGTGGTGCGGCAACGGCGGTGGCAGGAGGTGCAACGGCGGCGGCTCACCGCCCGGGCCGCGGCGGCCGAGGAACGCGCCCGGCTCGCCCGCGAACTGCACGACGTCGTCACCCACCACGTGACGGCCATGGTGGTGCAGGCCGACGCCGCGCGGTACCTGCCACCCGAACGCTTTCCCGCGGTACTGGCCACCATCACCGGCTCGGGCCGCGACGCCCTCACCGAACTCCGGTTCCTGCTCGGTGTTCTCGAAGCGACCGGCGCGCGCACGCCGGGCCTGGACGCGCTGCGCGGCCTCGCCGAGCAGCCGGGGCGGGTGGTCGAGCTGGTGGAATCGGGCGAACGCCGGGCGTGGCCGGCGGACACCGAGCTGACGGCGTACCGGATCGTGCAGGAAGCGCTGACCAACGCGGCCAAGTACGCCGCCGGCCGGCCCGCCACGGTGCGCGTCGGTCACGGCGTGGACCACCTCGAGATCGAGGTGACCACCCGCGGCCCGGCGACCGACGCCGGCGTGCTCGGCTCCGGCGGCCGCGGGCTCGCCGGGCTGCGCGAACGCGTCGACGCGCTCGGCGGCCGCTTCACCGCCGGACCGTCGGGCGACGGGTTCCGTGTCAGCGCCGCGTTCCCCACGGCCGAAGCGCTGCAACGACGGGGGAACGCGGACCCAGTGGACCGCGGGGTCGGTGTTTTGGTGGCACGGAGGACAAAACCGCACCCGGATGACGTCGCGGAAGCAGGTCCGCCGGACTAGGCTCGGATCCGGAGTCTCAGCGAAACTCTTCGACAGTCACGGTAACCGCGGACCCGAGGGAGCTATCGACGTGGTCGAGACGCACGACATCGTTCGCCCGCCCGCCGAACTGAGCGCGGCCCTCGCGGCCATCGGCAGCGCGACGGCCAGCGGCGAGCTCAGCCGCATGGGCATCCGCAGCGCGTTCATCAGCGGCCCGGTCTCGGTGACCCCCGGCGTGCGCGTGGCCGGACCGGCGCTGACGCTGCAGTTCCTGCCGAAACGGGAAGACCTCTACCCCGTCGAGGAGTACGAAGAACCGGAGAAGCAGCTGCACCGGCACGTCATGTACCACGCCCAGCCCGGCGACATGATCGTCGTCGACGCGCGCGGCGACATGACCAGCGGTGTGTTCGGCGAGATGATGCTGACCTACTTCAAGGGCCGCGGCGGCGCCGGCGTCGTGGTCGACGGCTGCCTGCGCGACACCGGCGAGGCCAAGCAGCTCGGCCTCGGGCTGTGGATCCGGGGGGCCACACCGAACTTCCACACCCAGACCGGCATCGTCCCGGCCGCCGTCAACGTGCCGATTGCGTGCGGCGGCACGCTCGTCGAGCCGGGCGACATCGTCGTCGCCGACGACGACGGGGCGGTCGTGGTGCCGGTCAAGCTCGCTCCCGCCCTGGTGGCGCACGCCCAGGAACACGCGGAATGGGAGGAGTTCTCCCGGATCCGGCTGGCCGAGGGCGGCGACATGCGGCTGTACTACCCGCTGTCGGACGAGGCCCGGCCCGAGTACGAGCGGTGGCGCGCCCGGCGGGGCCCGGCCTGACAGCGCTTTCAGCTCCACAACCGGTCGTGGCTCGCCTCCCCGTCCCAGTGCGTCGTCTCGGCGAAGAACACCGGATCGCGGGGGTCGAGGTGGCGGCGCAGCAACTCCTCGTCGACGTCGCCGAACCCGAGTCCCGGCGTGTCCGGCACCGTGATGTGGCCGTTCCGGATCAGCGGGCGGGGCAGGCCGGTGACGAGGTCGCTCCAGAACCCCACCTCGGCCGCGTGGTGTTCGAGGGCGAGGAAGTTCTCGGTGGCGGCGGCCAGGTGCACGCACGCCATCGTCGCGATCGGCGACGCCGCCAGGTGCAGCGCCATCGCGATCCCGCGTTCCTGCGCGTAGTCGCCGATCCGCTTGGTCTCCGCGATGCCGCCCGCCGTCGCCGGGTCGGGGTGCGCGACGCGGATGGCACCGGCGTCCAACAGCGGCCGGAAGCCTTCGAGCAGGTAGATGTCCTCCCCCGTGCACGTCGGGACGTCGACGGCGGTGGTGAGCTGCCGCCACTGATCGGTCAGCTGCCACGGGATCAGGTCCTCGATCCACGCCAGCGTGAACGGCTCCAGCGCGCGGGCGATCCGGATGGCGGAGTCGAGGGCGATGTGACCGAAGTGGTCGGCGGCGAGCGCGATGTCGTAGCCGACGACGGAGCGGACGATGTCCACATAGGACACCAGGTGGTCGACGCCCTTCGCGGTGACCTGGATGCCGGTGAACGGGTGCATCGTCGTGGCGTCCTCGCGCGCACCCGGCGGCGCGATCAGCGCGCCCGGCACGTCCCACAGCAGGTCGATGCCCACGTCCATCTTCAGCATCGTGAACCCGCGCTGCTTGCGGTCCAGCAGCCGGACACCCATCGCGCGCGGGTCCGGCAGCGACGGCGTGTCCGCGTAACAGCGGATCTCATCCCGGAACCGGCCCCCGATCAGCGCGTACGCGGGCACGCCGTACGCCTTGCCCGCCAGGTCCATCAACGCCATCTCGACGCCGGAGACCCCGCCGCCTTGGCGGCCGTGGAACCCGAACTGCTTGATCTTGCGGAAGATCTTGTCGACGTCGCAGGGGTTCTCCCCGACGAGCCGGCTCTTGAGCATCAGCGCGTAGGTGGCGCTGGCACCGTCACGCACCTCCCCGTAACCGGACAGGCCCTGGTCGGTGTCGATCCGGATGATCGACGAGCGGAACGGCACCCCGGCCACGTTGGCCACGCGCAGGTCGGTGATGCGCAGCTTGCTCGGCCGGGACGCCGTCGCGACGTGCTCCTCCGTGATCCCGCTCATCCCTTCACCGCTCCCGCGGTGAGGCCCTCGGTCAGGAACCGCTGCCCGAACCCGTACATGAGCACGACCGGGATGCTGACCAGCAGCGACGCGGCGGCGAGCTGCCCCTGCGGGACGACGTCGCCGAAGATCATCGACTGCATGCCGACCGGCAGTGTCTTGTAGTCGTCCTTGGTGATGAACACGAAGGCGAACAGGAACTCGTTCCACGCGTTGGTGAGCGTGAACAGCGCGACCGCGAGCAGGCCCGGTTTCGCCAGCGGCAGCACGATCCGGCGGAACGCCCCGAACCGCGTGCAGCCGTCGACCAGCGCGGCCTCCTCGAGCTCGGCCGGGATCGATTTGAAGTAGCCGACGAGCAGCCACGTCGCGAACGGCAGGGTGAACGTGGGGTAGGCGAGCACGAGCGACCACAGCGAGTCGTTGAGCCCGATCCCGCTCATCAGCTGGTAGAGCGGGATGAACAGCAGCGCGCCCGGCATCACGTAGGTGAGCAGGATCGTCACCGTGAAGCTCTCCGAACCCCGGAACTTCAGCCGGGCCAGCGCGTAGCCGGCCAGCGCCGCGCAGACCAGGGCGATCACGGTGGACGCCACCGACACCAGGATCGTGTTGAGGTACCAGGTGCCGAACGCCCGGCCCGAGAACAGGTTCGTGAACTGCTCGGTGCTCCACGGCGTCGGCCAGAGGTCGTCGCCGCGCGCGACGATCTGGTCGTCGGACTTGAAGGCCGTGACCGTCATCCAGTAGATCGGGGCGAGCACGAAACCCAGCAGGCCGGCGAGCGCGACCCCCGAGCCGCCGCCGGCGACCAGGCGGGCGGCCGGCCGGTTGCCGCGCGCGGCGAGCGTCGAAACGACCCGGCCGACGGCCGCCGCGAGCACCACGAACACGCCCAGCACGAGCGCGGCCTTCCAGACGATCTGCGGCGACGCCCAGACCAGCACGAGCACCGAGCCCGCGACGATCACCCACGGCAGCGCCCGGCGCTGGACGGGACTCAGCCGCCGGCGCCCCATATCGGCCGCGCCCGGCTGGTCGCTGCGGCGCATCATCCGCACGAGGATCACCACGAGGACGGCGATGATCGGCAGCATGACCAGCGTGACCGCGGCGCCCGCGCCCAGCTGCAGCTGCTGGATGGCCTTCGAGTAGGCCACCATCACGTACGGGGCGGTGGCGTCGCCCGGTCCACCTTGGGTCATCAGCCAGATCAGGTCGAAGTTGTTGAACGTCCAGATCGACGACAGCAGCACTGTCACGATCATGACCGGGCGCAGCCCCGGCAGCGTGATGTGCACGAAGCGCTGCCACGACGAGGCGCCGTCCACCATCGCCGCCTCGTGCAGGCCGCTGTCGATGGCCTTGAGGCCGGCGAGGAACGTCACCGTGAAGAACGGGACGCCCTTCCAGACGTTGACCAGGATGACCGCCGGCAGCGCGAGCGCGGGATCGGACAGCCACTCCGCCGGCCACTTGTCGACGAGCCCGATCGCGGCGAGGGCGGGCCCGATCCCGGAGTCGGTGAGCAGGACGTTGACGCTGCCGAAGATCGGGTCGAGCAGCGAGCGCCAGGTGAAGGCCGTGACGACCGTCGGGATCACCCACGGCAGCAGGATCACCCCGGCGATGATCGCCCGGCCGCGGCGCATGTGGTGCAGCATCAACGCCGCGATGAGGCCGAAGACCACCTTGAAGATCTCGGCGTAGGCGGTGAAGACGAACGAGTTGAGCACGCCCTTGTGGAACACGGCGTCGTCGATGAGGGCGGTGTAGTTGTCCAGCCCGACGAAGACCGTGTCCGCACCGTGGCGCTCGGTGGCGCTGGTGACGACCGAGCTGATGATCGGGACCAGGATCAGGCCGGCGACCAGCACCAGCGTCGGCCCGATGAACACCGCCGCGAGGCGCCAGTCGCGCCCGAGCCGCCGCTGGGTCGGGGTGAGCGAGGACGACGCGCCCGGCGCCGGACGGGCCGGCGCCGGGGGTGTCCTCTTCGGACGCAGGACGGTCACTGCCGGTAGCCCTGTTGCTCGAAGATCTGGACGATCCGGGTGTGGGTCGAGGCCACGGCGTCGGCCGGCCGGGTGCCCTGGATGACCGACTGCATCATGTCGGTCAGCAGGTAGGCGGCGGTGGCGGCCTGCTCGCCGGGGCTCGGCGCCTGCGGGAAGGCGTAGCCGGTCTTGGTCTTGATCGGGAGCGCCGCGCGGGTCTGCTCGCGCAGCGCGGCGAAGGCCGGGTCACCGGTGGTGTAGTACGGGTCGGAGTCCCACACCTTGTCCCACGAGGGATTCACCAGGCACGGCGCTTCTTTCGCGACACCGAGCAGGGCGCTCCCGCCGACCATGAACTTCGCGACCAGCTTGGCGAGGTCGGGGTTCTTCGCCCCCTTGAACACGACGAACGAGTTGGACTCGCCGTACGCGAGCGGCCGGTCGAGCGCCGGTCCGGTGGCGCCGTTGAACGGGTGGGTGTTGGCGTAGACCGGGTTCTTCTTGGTCTTCGAATCGGCGTAGACGCTGAACTGGTTGAGCGTGAGCCCCAGGATCTGGGCCAGCCAGTTCTCGTTGTTGCTCGAGTCGGTCCAGCTGCCGATCCCGGGCGGCAGCATCGGCGCGTACTTCGGGTTCGTGTAGATGTCGCCGATGAACGTGACGGCTTCGACGGTTTCCGGCGAGTTGAACGTCACCTTCGTGCCGGTGTTGTCCGCGATCGCCCCGCCGTAGGTGTTGATGACGTTCGCGATGAAGCCGTTGGCGTCGCCGGAGCGGTTCACCGTGAGCCCCCAGCCGAAGCGCCGCTTCGCCGGGTCGGAGACGGCCAGCGCGTTGTCGCGCAGCTCTTCCCACGAGTAGTACGGCTTGAGCGGGAGACCCTTTTCCTGGTACCAGTCCTTGCGCAGGTACATCCCGGTCGCGATGAAGTGGTACGGGATCGCGAACCAGCGCCCGTCGAACACGCAGTAGTTGGCCGCCTCCGTCGCGGGCTCCCCGTAAAGCGCTTTCATCTCGGTGACCACGTCGGTGACGTCGGTGAGGGCGCCGAGGTTGTGGAGCTGGCCGACGAACCGCCGGTCGCTCATGAAGGCCAGGTCGCGGTTGGTGCCCGCCTTCACCTCGGCGTCCATCTTCGCGACCATGTCACCGGCGTCGCCGGAGACCAGGTCGTTGCGGACCGTGGTGCCGGTGGCCTGCGCGAACACCTGCAGCGACTTGTCCAATGCCTTGTTCGCGGCCTCGGAGTACAGCTTCTGCGAAAGCATCCCCGCCGACCCGCCGCGCAGCGCGGCGGCCTGGTCGAGCAGCGCCTTGGGCACCTGGACGTCGACTTGCGGCGCGGGTGCGGGGCCGCTCCCGCACCCGGCGAGACCGAGCACGCCCAGCGCGCTCACTCCCGCGCTCATCCCGAGGAACGTGCGTCTCGACAGGTCCGTTTTCTCTTCCATGACAACTCCTCTCGCGTCCGATCGAGCGGACGCGTACCGACGGGGCGACGGTGCAACCGGCGGGACAGCGAGGCGAGCGCCCCGCTGCGGGTCGTTCATGCGGCGAAGGACGCCGAACTGTTGGGTGCGGTGTGGAGAACGCCGAAGCGGGCGTCGCGGTGGAAGAAGTTCTCGCCCAGTAACAATGTGCGGTCCGGATGTCCGGCCGCCGGTGCGGGGAAGGGCGCGTCGACGTGGTCGCGGGCGAGCGGACGACGGCGCTCGACGTCACGGGCCGGCGGCCGGCGGCCCGCACGCGCGACGCCCGGTCCGGGGCCGGTCGGTCCCGGCCGGATCGGCGGGATCGCGGGTGCTGCCATGCCTCGTCCGTCCTCGTCGTCGGTTCCGGATCCCGGTCGTGCGGTGTGGCTAGCGCCGCCGGGTGGCCCGCTTGGTTCGCTGTGTCTGGGCGATGAGCGTGGAGTTGTTGCTCAGGTGCTTGCGCATCGCCGCGCGGGCCCGTTCCGGGTCGCGCGCCACGAGCGCCTCGTAGATGTCCGTGTGGTCGGTGGTGGCGCAGCGCAGCGCGGCCGGCCCCTCGTTGGTGATGCGCCGGCTGGCCGTGCCGAGCCAGCGGGCGGAGTACATGATCCGGTCGAGGATGCGGTTGTCGGCCGCCCGGCAGATCTCCATGTGGAACTCGTGGTCGACCTCGAGGTAGGCCTCGGGATCCGCTTCCAGCACCGACATGCGGTCGATCTCGGCCCGGAGCCGGGCCAGCGTCTCGTCCGTGACGGTGGCCGCGGCCATCGCGGCGAGTTCCGGTTCGAGCAGCACGCGCAGCTGGTGCAGCTCCTGCAGCAGCTCGCCGACGATCTCCGCGGGCAGCCACTCGATCAGCAGCGGGCTCAGGTAGTCCCACTCCGCGCGGGGACGCACGACGACGCGGCGGCCCTGCGCGACATCGACGATGTCGAGTGAGGCGAGGATCTTGAGCGTCTCCCGCGCCACCACACGGGACACCCCGAACTCCTGGGAGATGTCGAGCTCCGACGGGGCCCGGCCCTCCTCGAACTCGCCGCTGACGATGCGCCGGGTCAGGTGGGCCGCCACCTGCACCGGCAGAGTCCGGACCTTGACAGCGTCCTGTGACTCTTGTCTCCTTTGCATGTCATCAGCTTATAGGACAAGTTGGACCTCGCGACAGTCCATTCGTACGCACTACCCGGCGGCGGGAGAACAATGCGGATCGTGAACGTCACGACGGCGGTGGTGGCCTACCACGGTCAGGCCACGCTGGTGCGGATCGACACCGACGAGGGCATCAGCGGGTTCGGCGAGGCCAATCCCGACGCCGGTGCGGGCGCCGTCGTCGGGATGATCGGCTTCCTGGCGCCCCTCCTGATCGGCGAGGACCCGCGCAACGTCGAGCGGTGCTGGGAGAAACTGCGCCGTAACAAGGTTTTCGCGGGCGTCCAGGGCGGAGTGTCGGTGATCGCGCTGTCCGGGATCGAGCTCGCGTTGTGGGACATCGCGGGCAAGGCCGCGGGCCAGCCGGTCTACCGGTTGCTCGGCGGGAAGTTCCGCGACCGCATCCGTCTCTACGCCGACTGCGGCGACGGCGACGACCCGGCGGGCTCGATCGCCGGGTGCGTCGACCGGGCCCAGCGGATGGTCGCCGAAGGCTTCACCGCCATCAAGTTCGACATCGACAACTTGCGCCACCCGGCCAAGTTCGACGATTTCAACCACACGATCAACGCCGCCGAGCTGCGCTCGATGGTCGAGCGCGTGGCCGCCGTCCGGGAGGCGATCGGACCGGACGTCGATCTGGCCATCGACCTCCACGCGCGCTACGACGTGCCGAGCGCGTGCCGGATTTCGTGGGAGCTCGAGCCGTTCCACCTGATGTGGCTCGAAGAACCGCTGCCGGCGGAGAACATCGACGCGCTGGTGCGGGTGCGGGAGCAGACCCGCACGCCGATCTGCGCGGGCGAGAACCTCTACCTGCGGTGGGGATTCCGCGAATTGCTCGAACGCGGCGCCGTCGACGTCATCGAACCGGACGTGCCGAAGTGCGGTGGTCTCGCCGAGGCCAAGAAGATCGCCAACCTCGCGGAGCTGCACTACATCCCGTTCGCACCGCACCTGGTGTCGACGCCGCTGGGCACGATGGCCACGTCGCACATGTGCGGCGCGATCCCCAACTTCCTGGTCCAGGAATGGCACGCTCTGGAGGAGCGCGCGGTGTGGGACAGCTACGTCCACGCCCCCGACGGGAGCGGCTCGATCGTCAAGGACGGCTACATCACGCTTCCCGACACGCCCGGCATCGGCGTGAAGCTCGACATGGACGGCGTCCGGGCCCACGCCGTCGCGGGCTACGGGGTGTTCGAGTAGCCGGTCACGCGAGCCGGCCCGGGCACCGTCCGCGCGGTCAGTACACAGTGGAGGGTCAGCCCCGGGCGTTCCGGCTCCGGTAGGCCGCGACGCTGGCGCGGTGGGCGCAGGTCCGGGTGCAGTACTGCTTCGAGCCGTTGCGCGAGAGGTCCACGAAGGTGCCCCGGCAGTTCGGCCCGGCGCACACGCCGAGACGGGCCGGGCCGAGCGTGGCGATCACGGCGGCCAGCGCGCTGAGCGTGGTCGCGGCCAGGTGCGCCGAGCAGCGGCCGGAGTCGGCGGTGACCTCGGTCCACCAGCGGTCGTGCTCGTGGCGCAGCGCCGGGGTGGCGCGGCTGCGACGCAGGCCGTCGTTGATCAGGGCCGCGGTTCCGGCCGCGTCGGTGGTGGCTCGTTCGAGCACGGCGCGCACCGTCTCGCGCACCTCGCGGACCTCCGCCAGGTCGGTGCCGGTGAGCCGCCGTGGACCGGTCCCCTGCTCCCCGGCCAGACCGGCTGGGGAATGGGCGTCGAGGAAGTCCCGGAGCTGCGCCACGGTCTCGAGCGCGTCCTCCCCCTTGATCGGCTTCCAGGTGTTGGCGAGATCGACGGCCGTCCGGACCGCCGCGTCGGTGTAACACGCATCGAGCATTTGACGTGTCTCCTCACCGTTCCGTAACGTGACACCCAAAGCGACTGTCACGTGTCACACCATACCGAGAGGAGACGACGATCCGAGCGGACGGGGCCCTCAGCGGCGAAACGGACCACTCCCCGGACGGGCGCCGGCTGGGGCTGGTCCTGGGGTTGCTGGTGCTGCCCCAGTACGTCGCACTGGGCGCGCCGTCGGTGGCACTGCCGGCCATCGGCCGCGGGCTCGCGGTGCCGTTCGGCGCCACGGCCTGGATCCTCGCCGCGTGGTCGCTGACATCCGCGCTCGCGATGCCGGTCGCGGGCCGGCTGATGGGCCGGTGGAGCCCCTTCCGCGTCCTCGTCGCCGGGGTCGTGACCCTCGCCGCGGGCTCGGCGCTCGCGGGAGCCGGCCCGACGCTGCCGGTCGTCATCGCCGGCCGGCTGCTCGGGGGCGCCGGGGCGGGCGCGACCGTGATCGCCGTCTTCGCCGCGGTCACCGCCCTTCCCGGGCGGGAACGGATCCGGGCGCTGGGGATCATCGCCGCCGCCGGCGCGACGGCGTCGGCGTGCGGGACCCTGCTGGGCGGGGCGGTCACCGCCTGGCTGGGGTGGCGTGCCGTGCTCGCGATCCCCGTCGTCGCGCTGCCGCTCCTGCCGGCCGCGTGGGCGAGCAGGCGCTCGTTCGCGCCTACCGGCGGCGAGCCGGCCGGTCGGTTCGACGTCGCCGGCGCGGCCGTCCTGTCGGTGCTCGCCGGCGCGGTGATCACGCTGCTGCAGGCGCACTCGGTCGGCCTGCCCGCTCCGGTGACGCTCGTCGTGGCCGGAGCCGGAGTGCTCGCCGCCGTCGGGCTGTGGTGGCGCGTGCGGCGCACGCCCGACGGGTTCGTGCCCCGCCGGGTGATCACGGCCCGCGGCTTCCTCCCCGCCGGGGTCATCGGCGGGACGGTCTTCGCCGGCTACTACGGGGTGCTGTTCCTCGCCCCGTCCCTGATCGAGCAGGCCACGGGCGGCGGCGCCCTGGAAGCCGGCGCGCTCCTGGTTCCGGCCGCCGCCTGCTCGGTACTGGCCGGACGGCTGGTCGGCACCCTGACCGGCCGGTTCCCCGGCTGGCGGATCTCGGCCGGGCTGGCGGCCCTCACCGTCGTCGGCGTGCTCGTGGTCGCCGTCTTCACCGGGCCGGTTCCGGTCGTCGCCGGCACGGCGCTGACCGTGTGCGGGTTCGCCGGCGCGCAGGCCGTGCTGGTGGGCCTCGCACCGGAACTGGTCGACGCGCGCGACCGCGATACCGCACAGGGTCTGCTCACCTTCATGATCTTCCTGGGCGGCGGGATCGGGCCGGCCGCGGTCGCGGGCCTGTCCGGCGTCGTGCCGGTGCCGGTGGCCCTCGCCGCGCTCGCGGCCCTGCCGCTGGCCGGACTCGTCCTCAGCCTGACCCGGCGCCCCGGCGCCTGACCCGCATCCGATCCGAGAAAGGGGCCCCGCTGTGGCCGCCGAACCGTTCGAAGTCAGCGTCACCGAAGCCGAGATCGCGGATCTGCGTGACCGGTTGCGCCGGACGCGGTGGCCCGATCCCGAGCCGGTGGACGACTGGTCGCAGGGGTTGCCGCTGGCCTACGCGCAGGAGCTGTGCCGCAGCTGGGCCGAGGACTACGACTTCGGGTTCGCCGAGCGGCTGAACGTCTTCCCGCAGTACCGCGACATCGTCGACGGGCTGGGCGTCCACTTCCTGCACGTCCGCTCGCCGGAGCCGGGCGCGTTCCCGCTGGTGCTCACGCACGGGTGGCCGGGTTCGGTGCTCGAGTTCCTGGACGTCCTGGGACCGCTGACCGACCCGCGCGCGCACGGCGGGGACCCGGCGGACGCGTTCCACGTCGTCGCGCCGTCGCTGCCCGGGTACGGCTGGAGCGACAAGCCGTCGACGACCGGCTGGGGCGTCAAGCGCATCGCGCGCGCCTGGGACACGTTGATGGTGTCGCTGGGCTACGAGCGGTACGGCGCGCAGGGCGGTGACTGGGGTTCGGCGGTGTCCGGCGCGCTGGGCGAGGTGGCGCCCGAGCGGGTCGCCGGCGTGCACGTGAACCTCGGGTCCGTCGCGCTGGGGACGTTCGACGATCCGACGCCCGCGGAGCGCGTGCACCTCGCGGCTGCGAAGGAGTTCCAGCGCACCGGCCGGGGGTATTCGGGACAGCAGGCGACCCGGCCGCAGACGCTCGGCTACGGCCTCACCGACTCCCCCGCGGGCCAGGCCGCCTGGATCGCCGAGAAGTTCCGGGCCTGGACGGACAACAACGGCCACGCCGAGGACGCGGTGTCGCGGCAGCAGCTCCTCGACGAGATCTCGGTCTACTGGTTCACCGCGTCGGCCACGTCGTCGGCGCGCCTGTACTGGGAAAGCTTCGCCGACTTCCGGGACACGGTCACCGCGCCGTCCGGGGTGTCGGTCTACCCGCGCGACATCACGGTCCCGTCGCGCCGGGAAGCCGAGCGGCGGTTCACCGACCTGCGCTGGTTCGAGGAGTTGCCGCGAGGTGGCCACTTCGCCGCACTGGAGCAGCCGGAGTCGCTGGTCGAGCAGGTGCGCGGGTTCTTCCGCCTCTTCCGCTGACGCCACGGGGAGCGCGCGCGGTTCCGTGCAACCGTGCGGCCGGGCCCTTCCGTCTGGGGAGCGTGCCCATGCGAAGACTGCCCGCCGTGGCCGGCATCCTGCTCCTCCTCGCCGCCGCCACGGCGTGCGGCCGCGCCGAACCGGGGTCCGGAGACCTTCCGGCGCTGTGCTCCCCCGGCTACGAACCCCGGGAACTCGTCGACCGCCCCCTCCAGGTGGCGCTTCCCAGCCTCTCCGGCCGCACCCCGGCCGAAGCCCGCACCACCGACGCGGCGGCGATCAAGAAGATCGCCGCCGCCGCGTGCTCCCTGCCGGCCCCGCCTGCGGACATCGCCTGCACCCTCGAACTCGGACCGAGCTACGAACTCCGCTTCCTCGACACCCAGAACCGGACCACGACTCTCACCTCCGCAAGTTTCGGTTGCCAGTTCGTCGAAGGGCCGGGCTTCCACCGGTACGACGCGAAGCCCCTCTGGGACGCCCTGGCCGCCGCCGGTCTCCCCGCGCCGCAGCCTCGCTAGCGCCCGTCGGGAGCTCACCACCTGTAACGGCCTCGCCACCGCTTGCGACCTACGAAGACCAACGCAGCGAGGAGTGATCGATGGCCGTCGAGGTAAGTACCAGCCGCAGCTACGAAGACAAGTATCCGAACGGCGAGCACTTCGAAGCCTCGCGGCCGGAAGGGATCCTCTACGTGTACGGCGGCAAGGACCCCCAGGGCGACGACAAGGTCCTCGCCATCTACGCGCCGGGGAACTGGCAGTCCGTGAAGATCACGGAGGGCAAGGAGAAGTGAGCGCCCGCCGGAGTTCGTCGAGCCACGCGGTCATCTGCGCGCTCAGGTCGTCTCCGGTGCGGGCGTCGACGTTGTCCGCGTGCAGTTCCAGCACGGGGATCCCCGCGGCGCGCAGCGCGCGGGTGGTGAAGTAGCCGCCGCGGGCGTCGTCGGAGACCAGGTGCACGACGCCGTCGACGCCGTGGTGCCGCGCTTCCTTGACGTACCACTCGGCCGACCACGGCGGCGTGTAGAGCTGGTCGCTGAAAGCGGCGAAGCGGGCGGCGAGGGCGCGCAGCGGGTCGTCGCCGTAACGCAGGTAGCCGTCCGCGGCGATGGCGAGGTACATCGACCAGACGAAGACCGCGCCGTGCGACCGCTGGAACCGCTGGTAGAACTCGAGGTCGAACCACAGGCCGCGACCGATCCACATCAAGCGCAGCCGCTCGTCCGGGCACGCCGCGACACCGGCGTCGATCCGGTCGCGCACCTCGTCGTGGAACGCGCGGGCGGCGTCGCGGGCCCACTCGGTGCCGCGGTGCCACTGGGGCACCATGACGCTCGGGATGCCGTCGGTGACGGCGATCGGGCACGGCCGGGCCGCGGCGATCAGGTCGCGGGTGCGGCGGTTCCACTCCTGCTGCTCGTTGACCAGCGCCATGACTTCCCGGAACCGGGTCTCGGAGAACACCCGGCCGGTGGTCTGCTCCAGGAACCGGATCAGGCCGGTCAGCTCGCCGGTCAGCAGGTCGAGCCGGTCGCTCCCGATGGCCTCCTCCCAGCGGTGCGGCATCAGCTCCCACCACCGCTCGGGCACCGCGTTCTCCGCCGCGCTCTCCAGCGGGTAGTACGTGACGCCGGGCTGCGCGTCCCAGACGTCGAAGATCTTCCGGGACGCGTCGCCCGTCGTCTCGCCGAGCACGATCGACGGCTTCGGCAGGCCACCCCACGGCGCCCGACCGGGATCGTCCTCGAACGCCGACGCCAGCGACGTGGCGCTGTACTGCTCGATGTAGTCGGGGTAACCGCGCTCGCGCAGCAGGCCGAGGTAGCGCTGCGTCTGGCGTTTCGCCGCGACGATCGAGGCCCACCACTGGTTGACGACGTACGGGATGCCCATCGCGCGGAAGATCTCCTGGGGCGCGTCCGCGTTGACCAGCGCCAGTGGCGCACCGGCGGCGACGTCGTCGCGCATCCCGGCGAACCACTCGCGCTGGTAGCCGGTCGCGGTGGTCGCCGAGGTCAGCCGGCCGGTCATCCCGCGACCCCGGCCGGCAGGAGCGCCGCGAGGGCGTCGCCGGTCAGCTCGCCGTACGGTTGCCGCTCCGCCGGCACCGCCCGCAGTCCGGTGGCGGCCCGTTGCGCCGGGAAGTCCCACGGTGGGGCGTCGTCGTGGACGCGCGCGTAGGAGAACAGGACTTCCGCGTCGCAGGCCCGTGCGGCCGCGGCCGTGTGGGCGGCGCGCTGCCGGATGGACGCGCGGGGCGCGGCCGGGCCGTTGTGCTGGTAGCGCTCGGCCAGCGCGAGTTCCGTCGGCGCCGCGCACGTGCGCGCGAAGAGCAGCTCACCCCAGTCGTGGTCCTCCCCCACGACGAGGAAACCGTTGTCCTCCAACGTTTTGTAGACGCCGGGGTCATCGTGGGAGCTGCCGGTGAGGAACAGCCGCACCCCCTCGACCTCGGGCGAGCCGGCGGCCACGCGGTCGGCGAGCGCGGTGGCCGCCGTGACCGGCAGCCTGGTGGTCGCGGCGACCAGGGTGAGGAACTCGGTGCCGCTCAGCCGGTTCGCCCGGCGCAAAACAGCGCAGCGGCCGAGCGACCGCCGCAGGGTGTCGTGCGCGGTGATCGCCGCGGCGAGGTCGTCGTCGCCGATGGGCCGCCACCGGCCGAGCCATTCGCGCAGCTGGGCGATCTTCGCGTGGACGTACCGGGTGGTCGTGTGGTGCGGCAGGTGCAGCACGTCCACCAGGCGCACCGGCGGCAGCCGCAGCTCCGGCTCGACCCGGTGCAGCTCGCGCAAGGCGTAGAACAGGCGCAGCGAGGCTTCGCAGTCACGGGAGACGACGACGGCTTCGAGCGGCCCGTAGCCGCCGGTGAGGATCCGCGTCAGGATCGACCGGGCGACCGGATCCACGCCGTGGCCGAGGTAGCGGTCGCCAAGCGTGCTGTCCTCGCCCGGCTTCCCGGCCAGCCGCAGCGGCAGCAGCCCCGCCGCGGTGATCAGCTCGACCGGGACGTCGGCCCCGACGTAGCCCACCGCGGGCAACCCGGCGCTCAAATCACCGCCTCCGCCACCAGGTCCGCCAGCTGCTGTTCGGTGTAGCCGAGCAGCTCGCGGTAGACGTGCTCGTTGTGCTCGCCGAGCGCGGGCGCGGGCCGGTCCAGGGCGACGCGGGCGGCGGAGAACCGGATCGGCACGCCGGTCCCGGCCAGGTCGGCCACCGCGCCGTGCTGCGGGTGCCGCAGCGGCACGACTTCCTCGCGCGCCAGGACCAGTGGGTCCCGGACCGCCTCACGCGGCTCGCGGACCTCGGCCGCGGGCACCCCTTCGGCGGTGAACGCGGCGAGGATCTCGGCGAGCGGCCGCACCCGGCACCACTCGCGGATGAGGTCGTGCAGCTCGTCGGCAGCACGCACGCGCTGGTCCCGCGTGCGGTAGCGGTCGTCCTCGGCCAGGTCCGGCCGGCCGATCGCCCGGAGCACGCCGTGGGCGAACGCGTCGGTCGGCGCGCAGAGGGCGAGATAGCCGTCGAGAGCGGGCAGGATCCCGAACGGCGCGAGGCGCGGCACCATCGAGCCGGTGCGCTGGGGCAGGCCGACCGCGTCGAAGGCGTCGAACGGCTCGCACGCGACGAGCGAGGTCAGCGCGCCGAGCATCGACACGTCCACGCGCTGGCCCTCGCCGGTGTGCTCGGCCTGCAGCAACGCGGACACCGTGCCGACCACGGCGAACAGCGGCGCCAGCAGGTCACCGATCGGCAGCCCGAACCGGACCGGGCCCTCGTCGGGCTCCCCGGCGGTCATCATCACCCCGCTCAGCGCCTGGATGATCGAGTCCATCGCCTTGCCCGAGCCCGGGCCGCCCTGGGCGCCGAACCCGCTGATCGAGGTGTAGACGAGCCGCGGGTTGACCTCCCGGACGCTCTCGTAGGAGATGCCGAGCCGCTCGGTGACACCCGGGCTGTAGTTCTCCACCAGCACGTCGGCGTCGCGGACGAGGTCGGTGAACACGGCCCGGGAGCGCGGGTTCTTCAGGTCGAGGGTGACGCTGAGCTTGTTGCGCCCGCGCAGCAGCATCGACACCGACAGGTCGTCGTCGTGGCGGCGGGCGAGGTTCAGGCCGTCGCGGCCGACGTAGGGCGCGTTGTTGCGCGACGAGTCGCCGCCGGTGGCCGGGTTCTCGACCTTGATCACGGTGGCCCCGAGCCCGGCGAGCAGCAGCGTCGCGTACGGCCCGGCGAGCGCGGTGGTCAGATCGACGACGACGCGGCCGGCCAGTGGCTGGTCGGTCATGTGGCAGCTCCCTCGGAGAGATCGACGAGCACTTCGGGGCCGCGGGTGGTGAACCGGCCGTTGAGGCCCGCGCCGCGGGTGATGTCCTCGACGTACTTCGCCACGGCTTCGCCTTCCGGGGTGCCGCCGACCGGCACCGGACGGCCCTGGCCGTCGACCCGGCAGGGCACGAAACCGGCTTCGTGCAGCCCGGTCTCGTCGAAGCGGCAGAAGGCGATGGCGGTGTTGCGGCTTTCGGGGTGGAACGGGAAGAACGGCATGTCCGGGTCGGGCGCGAAGCCGTAGAGCTTGGTCCGGCGTTCGGCCCACGCGCGGAGTTCGTCGGCCCCCACGCCCGCTCCCGGCGTCAGCGCGTGGGTGACCGTGACGAAGTTGCCGAGCCCGTGGAACACCGGCCGTCCTTTGTAGACCTCGATGCCGCGCATGATGTGCGAGTGGTGGGAGAACACCGCGTCGGCCCCGGCGTCGACCGCGGCGCGGGCGACCGGGCTCTCGTACATCGCGACCACGACCGGGGTGTGCCCGACGCCCTTGTGCAGTGACACGAGCACGATGTCGGCCTCCGCGCGCAGCCGGCGCACGTCGTCGGCCATCGCCGCCAGGCTGTCGGGATCGGCGAAGGTGTAGATCTTCGGCGGGCCGCCCGGGCTCGCGTGGTCGAGCTCGTAGTGGGTCAGCACGTGCACGTACGCGCAGCCGGGCTTGCGGGAGGCGGCCCAGGAGTCGCGCGGGCCGACGCAGTTGTAGGACAGCACGCCGATCCGCAGGCCGCCCCGCTTCACGATCGCCGGGCGCCGGGCCCGCGCGAGGTCCGGCCCGGCGCCGGCCGTCAGCAGGCCCGCCGCGCGGGAGTAGGCGATCGTGTCGGCCAGTCCCCCGTCGCCGGCGTCGCAGACGTGGTTGCCCGCCAGGGTGACCACCGCGAAACCCGCCTCGGCCACCGCCTTCAGCGCCATCGGGTCCGCCGGCGGCGCGGGGACGTCGGTGCTGCTCTGCACCGACGTCGTCGAGTGGGGTACCTCGATGTGCCCGATCGCCAGGTCCAGCTCCCGCAGCACCGGCGCGGCGGGCGCGAGGAAGAACTCCGGGTCCGGTTCGTCCAGGATGAGGTCGCCGACGGCGCCGACAGTGATCACGAAACACCCTCCTCGTGGGACAGATGACGGGACAGGAAGGCCCGCAGCCGGTCGGTCCGGGGCCGGGTGAACAGCTCCTCCGGCGGCCCTTCCTCGACGATCCGGCCGGCCTCCATGAACACGCACCGGTCGGCCACTTCGCGCGCGAACGCCATCTCGTGGGTGACGACGACCATCGTGGTGCCCGCCGCCGCGAGGTCCCGCAGCACGGCCAGGACCTCGTCGACCAGCTCCGGGTCGAGTGCGCTGGTCGGTTCGTCGAACAGCATGATCCGCGGCCGCACCAGCACGGCCCGCGCGATCGCGACCCGCTGCTGCTGCCCGCCCGAGAGCTGCCGCGGGTAGTGGTCCTCCCGGCCGGCCAGGCCGATGCGCGCCAGCAGCTCCCGCGCCTCACCCTCCACAGTGGACCGATCGCGCCGGTGCACGCGGATCGCCGCGTCGGTGACGTTGCGCAGCACGGTGAACTGCGGGAAGAGGTTGAACTGCTGGAAGACCATGCCCATCCGGCGCTGCTGGGCGGCGATCCGCCGCTCGCTCAGCGGGCGCAGGCCGCCCGGCGAGCGCCGGTGGCCGAGCAGCTCGCCGTCGAGGTACATCGCGCCGCCGTCGACGGACTCCAGCTGGTGGGCGCAGCGGACGAGCGTCGACTTGCCCGAGCCCGACGGCCCGATGACCACGACGGTCTCGCCTTCGTGGACGTCGAGGCTGACCCCCGCCAGCGCGTCCACCGTGCCGAACCGCTTGCGGACGTCGCCGATCCGCAGCACCGGGGCGCTCACCGGGCACTCCGGTGACCACGCGAGAACCGGCGTTCCAGCCGGCGTTGCCCGGCCGTCAGGACGGTGACCACGACGAGGTACCAGAAGCAGGCGACCAGCAGCATCGGCACGATCTCGTAGGTGCGGTTGTAGATCACCTGCACCGAGTGCAGCAGGTCCGACATCGCGATGACCGACACCAGCGCGGTGCCCTTGAGCACGTTGATGAACTGGCTGCCCGCGGGCGGGATGATCACGCGCATCGCCTGCGGCAGCACGATCCGCAGCAGCGTCTGCCCCGGCGGGTAGCCCATCGCGCGGGCCGCGTCGCGCTGGCCGGGATCGACCGACGACACCCCGGCGCGGAAGATCTCCGCGAGGTAGGCCGATTCGACCAGCGACAGGCCGATCACCGCGGCGGTCACCGGCGTGATCACCGCGTTGGCGTCCCAGCTGCCGAAGACCGGGCCGAACGGGATGCCGATCGACAGCCGCGGCAGCAGGTAGGCGAGGTTGAACCAGAAGATCAGCTGCACCAGCGGCGGGATGCCGCGGAACAGGCCCACCCACAGCGTCGCCACCCACCGCGCGGGCCCGAACCCGCTCAGCTGCATCGCCGCGACCACCCCGCCGGCCAGCGACCCGAGCACCATCGCCGCGATCGCGAGCACCACCGTGGTGCCCAGCCCCGCCAGGACGCTCTTCTCGAAGAGGTACTTCGCCACGACGTCCCACTGGAACCGGGAGTTGCCGACCAGGAAGACGGCCAGCTGCGCCGCCAGCACCGCGAGCACGAGCACGAACAGCCAGCGCAGCGGCCGGAAGCGGCCGCGCGCGGACGCGACGTCGTCCTGGGCCGCGGCCGTCTCCGCCACAGTGGACATCGCGGTCATTTCGCGGACGCCGCGTCGAACAACGGCTGCGGGACCGTGACGTCGGCCAGGGCCCACTTCTGCATGATCCGGGTGTAGGTGCCGTCGCGGAACAGCTCCTCGAACGCCTTCTGCAGCACCGGGCCGAGCTTCCCGGCCTTCGGGGTGTACAGCGCGAGGTTGTCCGTCGTGGCGCCCTGCTCCTCGGTCTGCGTCACGTACTCGTACTGCCCCTTCTGCTGTTCGGTCACGTCGATCGCCGCGGCCTGGGTCATGCCGGCGGCCTCGACCCGGCCGGACTTCGCGGCCAGCAGGATGGCGTTGGTGTCGTCGAGCCCGATCACCTGCACCCCCGGCCGCTGTTCGCGCTCACAGAACGCGGACAGCTTCGCGAGCTGGCCTTCCACGACGCTGGCGGTGACCACGGCGACGCGCTTGCCGCACAGGTCGGCGGTCTGCTTGATGCCGGCGGCGGACCCTTCGGGCACCACGTAGGCGGTGCGCGTGGTCATCCAGGTGACGGTGTCGAACTGCTTCTCGCGCTCGGCGGTGGCCTTGACCGGTCCGTTGAAGGCGTCGTACCGGCCGCTGAGCATGCCCTGCAGTGCGGCCGGGAGCCCGGCGACGATGGTGGTTTCCGTGCGCACGCCCAGGATCTGGCCGAGCGCCTGCTGGAAGTCGGGGTCGATGCCGGTGACGGTCTTGCCGTCCGGCCCGACGGTGCGGTACGGCGGGTGGGAGTCCCCGGCGAACCGGAGCACCCCCGCGTCCTTGATCGCTTGCGGCAGCTGGTCGTGCAACGCCGCGACGACGGTGAGCGCGGCCGCGGAGGGCGCGGGCGCCGCCCCGTCGTCGACCGTGCAGCCGGCCAGGACGAGTCCCGCGGCGGCGGCCACGGCGAGCGGGCTTCGACGCCATTGACGAAGTGAGGAACCCATGTCGTTTCTTCCTGAGGAAGGCCGTCCGAACCGGGCGGCGCGAGAACCCGAGGGGAGATTGGTTGCTATCTGGGCGCCGATCGTCGCATGATGTGTCGTGTGATTCAACCCCTCGATCCGGCCGCTCGTCCGGGACTGCCACCATGGACACCGGCGGCGGACGACCCCGGCCGATCGCCGGCCCGAACCCCGGAAGAGGCGAGCGCGCGATGACGACGGGCCCGCTGCCCCGCTCCCAGCAGGGAGCCGAACCGCAGCTCCTCCTGACGTCCCTGCTCGGCGACTTCTGGTACTGGCGCGATGAACACATCCCCTCGGCCGCCCTGGTGGAGCTGCTCGGCGAGTTCGACATCAGCGCGGCCAGCGCGCGGGCCGCGATCCGCCGCCTCGCCGCGCGCGGCCTGCTCACCGTGTCGCGGAGCGGGCGGACCACGGCGTACGGCATTCCCGCGCGCACGTCCGAAGTGATCATCGAGCGCACCCACCGGATGCTGACCTTCGGCACGACCGCGCCCGAGTGGGACGGGCAGTGGACGGTCGTCACCTTCTCCGTGCCGGAGCAGGACCGCGGGCTCCGCACGGCACTCCGGTCACGGCTGCGGGTCCTGCGGTTCGCCGCCCTCTACGACGGCGTGTGGGTCAGCCCGCACGACCTGGCCGCCCCCGCGCTCGCCGCGCTGCGCGAACTCGGCCTCCGCAGCGCGACGGTCTTCCGCGCCACCGAGGTCCCCGGCGACGCCGGCAGCCCCGTCGCAGCCTTCGACCTCGAGCCCCTCGCCCGGGAGTACGAGCAGTTCGTCGAGCGGTACGAACGGGTGCTCACCGGCCTGGACGCCGGCCTGGTCAGCCCGGCGCAGGCGTTGCGCACCCGCACCGAGCTGCGCGTGGACTGGCGCCGGTTCCCGGAGACCGACCCCGACCTGCCCGCCGAGCTGCTGCCCGCCGGCTGGGCGCGCGACCGGGCCCAGAAGGTGTTCCTGCAGATCTACGACCGGCTCGGGCCGCTCGCCGAGCTCCGGTTCCGGCAGGTGCTGGCGGCCACCGACCCGGCGCTGGCCGACTTCGCCGCCCACCACGACTCGGTGAAGGTGGCCGCCCTGTTCGCCGGCCTGGGCGACCACCACGCGGTGGGCGACACGCCGTTCGAACAGGCCGCGCAGGCGCGTCGGCTGGACGAAGCGGGCCACCAGTAAGCGGCACTTGCCGGGACGCACGTCCCGGGACGTGCGTCAAGGATTGACATCGTCGGGCAGCGGCGCGTCACCGGGTGCCCGGCCCGGCGCGCTGGGGCCGGGGTATCCACCGCCACAACGCGCCCGCCGCCGCGAAGCCGACCAGGCCGCTCGCCACGATTCCGGCGCCGAGGCCGGCCAGCGCGGTCACCGCGGACAGGATCAGCGGGCCGGCGCCGGCCCCGATGTCCGCGAGCTCGTTCCAGATGCCGATGTGCGTCGGCCGTCCGACCGGCGGCGACACGTCGGCGCCGAGCGTCATCACGATGCCCGACCCGATGCCGTTGCCGAAGCCCATCACCATGGCCACCACCACCAGCGCCACCGCGCCGCCCGCGAACGGCATGACGACGAAGGAGGCGCCCAGCACGAGCGTCGCGGGCACGGCCACCCACCGCCGCCCGTGGCGGTCCATCACCTTGCCGGCCGGGTAGAACGTCAGCGCGTCGATGGCGCCGGCGACGCCGTAGACGATCGAGCTGGCGGTCGGCGACAGCCCGATGTGCGCCGCCCACAGCGGCACCACGGTCTGGCGGGTCTGCCGGATCGCCGACAGCAGCAGGATCCCGACGCCCAGCGTCGCGTACACCCGCCACCACTGCCGGAGCATCCCCCGCGTCGTGACGGCGGCCGCGTCCACCCGCTCGCCGGCGGTGACCTCCAGGTCGGGCACCCGGAACACCAGGACGGCCGCCGCCACGATCGCGGCCAGGCTCACGTAGTACGCGCCCGGCAGCCCGGCGACCTGCATCGCCCCGGCCCCGGCGAACGGCCCGAGGAACACGCCCACGCGGATGCTCCCGCCCAGCGTCGACAGCGCCCTGGCGCGCATGTGCGCCGGGACGATCTCGGTCAGGTACGACTGGCGGGCCAGGCTGTAGACCGCGCTCGCCGCCCCGATCAGCAGGATCCCGCAGCCGTAGAGCAGCAGCGACGCCGGTCCGCGGCCCAGATCGACCAGGCAGGTCACGACGCCCGCGACCATGACGGCCGACGCCAGGAGCATCGACCGGCGCTCGCCGATCCGGGTCGCCAGCATCCCGGCCGGGATGTTCGCGACCAGTGACCCGACGCCGAGCAACGCGGCGATCAGCGCGGCCGTCGAGGTGCTCGCCCCGCGGTCGATCGCGCTCAGCACGACGACCGGCAGCACGGCCCCCTCGGACAGTCCGAACAGGACCGCCGGCCCGTACGCCGCCGCGGCGACCGAGCGCAGGCGGAAGTCCTCAACCATTTCCGGCCATCATGCGCGACCGACGCGGGCGGCCGGAGCCGGGAGTGATCAATGTCGCTTCGTGAATTCGGGCGTTGACCAGGGCGCCTCGAACCGGCGAGAGCCCGGCACCTCGTGGGCGCCGGGCTCCCCCGTGGTCACGGGCAGGTCGGCGCCGGCTCCGCGGCGGACGACCCGGCCGACGTCAGCTGGGCCAGGCCGCGGCCGCCGAGACCGAGGACGGCCTGGGTGGTCGCGCGCACGACGGTGCCGGCGTTGTAGCCGGTGGCGTCGTAGGCGATCGCGCCGCGGTTCGCGGCGGCGCCCGCGCAGCCGACCTGGAGGCCGGTGAGGAACGTCTTCGCCTTCTGGGCGGCGGCGAGCCGCAGGCCCGCGCGGAACGCCTGGCTAGCCAGGCCGGTCGTGTTGGCGTTCGGCGCGACCGCCGGGTCACCGGTGCCGACCGAGATCCCGCCGTTCGCCTGCTGCCGCCCGGCCAGCCAGGTCAGGCCCTGCTGCGCCTGGCCGGGCCGGCCGGTCGCCTGCAGCGCCTGGGCGGCCATCGCCGTCGAGTCGGTGTCGCTGACGCAGGGCGTCACGCCGAAGTCGAGGGGGAAGCCGCCGTCCGCGCACTGCGTCCCGGCGAGGAAGGTCACCGCGGACGCGGGTGCGCCGCCCGGCGTCCGGTCGAGGGCGATGAGCGCGAGCGACTGGCTGAAGGCGTTGCTGTAGTCCCCGTACTGCGACTTGTCCGAGAACCGCCCGGACGGTGCCAGCAGCGCGCGCAGCCGGGTGGGCAGGTCGGTGCCGCCGAAGGTGGCCGGGTTCTGGCCGCGGACCTCCGCGGCCAGGGTCGCCTTCGCGGTGGCGCCGGCGTAGGACTCGGTGACGCCGTCGCCGACGTAACCGGCGAGGTTCGTGGCCACGTAGGTGGTCGCGCGGCCGGCGGCGGTGTTCGCGACGCCGGCGGACGCGAAGGCGAAGATGCCGTCGATCGTCAGGCCGGTGTCCGGATAGGACACTCCGCCGAAGACGGTTTCGAGGTGGTCACCGCCGGTCAGCTGTCTGGCGAGCCAACCGGCGGCGACGTCGGCGGTGTGCTGCGCCGGGGTCGTGGCGGACGCCGTCGCCGGGACCAGGAGCGTGGCGGCGGTGACGACTGCGGCGAGCTGACGGAGTTTCACGGTTTCTGCCTTTCCGGGATTCGTTCGGGGAGTTCGGCGAAGGTCGGGGCGACGCCGTAGGAGGCCTTGCGCGAGGCCCGCCGCAACGTGGCGAGCACCGCGGGGCCGAGCACGACGATCGCCACGGCGTTGGTGATCGCGCGGCCGGTGTCCCAGCCCGCGGTCGACGTCAGCAGCGTGAACACGGCGAAGCGGTGCAGGTTCTCCCACACCGGATCCCCGGCCACGTACGAGATGTGCCCGTCGTGGTACGGGACTTCGGCACCGGTGATGAACGGCCAGAACCACAGGTTCATCAGGAACCCGAACAGGTAAGCGACGACGATGCCGTAACCGACCAGCATCGCGATCTCGGCCTTGCCCGTCACGCGACGCGGCAGCAGGCCGGCACCCATCCCGATCCACGCCGAGCACAGCATCTGGAACGGCAGCCACGGCCCGACACCGGCGGTCAGCAGGGCCGAGGCGAACAACGACGTGCAGCCCAGCACGAACCCGAACCCGGCACCGAACACGCGGCCGGCCAGGACGAGCACGAAGAACACCGTCTCGATCCCGGCCGTGCCCGCACCCAGTGGCCGCAGCGCGGCGTTGACGGCCGAGAGCACGCCGAGCATCGCGAGGGCCTTCGCGTCCATGCCGCCTTCGGACAGCTCGGCGAGCACGATGGCGATCAGGATGGGCAGGATGCCGAAGAAGATGAACGGCGCGTCCGGCCCGTGCTGCATGCTCTGCGGTTCGACCCGCACCAGCAGCGGCCAGACGAACATCATCAGCCCGGCCAGCGACGCGAGCCCGAGCACGACGGCCGAGCGCGGGCCGACGCGCACGGCCTGGTCGGCGCGCCCCCACTGGCGCAGGCGCGTCACGAGACCGCCGCCTCGACCTCGGCGACGGTCAGCCAGCCGCCGCCGAGGATCTTGGCCACCTGCGTCGCGAACGCCGGCGATCCGCCGAGCACCTCCGCGGTGGCGCCGTCGGTGACGATCTCACCCTCGGCCATGACCACGACCCGGTCGGCGACCGTCGCGACGAACTCGACGTCGTGCGTCGCCACGACCACCGCGCACCCCTCGGCGGTCATCGCGGCGATCATCCCCGCCAGCGCCGCCTTGGCCGGGTAGTCGAGCCCGCGGGTCGGCTCGTCGAGCAGCATGATCGACGGCGACGCGGACAGCTGCACCGCCAGCACCAGCGCGAGCCGCTGCCCTTCGGACAGGTCGCGCGGGTGCCGCCCGGGGTCGATCCCGGGGGCGAGCCGGTCGAGCAGTCCCCGGCAGGAGCCGGGCTCGGCACCGGTCTCGGCATCGGCCGCGGCGCATTCGGCGGCGACGGACTCGAGGTAGAGCAGGTCGCTCGCGGTCTGCGGAACGAGCCCGACGACCTTGCGCGCCTTCGCGCTCGGCAGCTCCCCGGGATCGACCCCGGCGGCACGGACCTTCCCGCCCTGCCGCGGCCCGGACCCCTGCAAAGCCCACAGCAACGACGACTTCCCCGAGCCGTTGCGGCCCATCATCGCGGCCACCCGGCCGGGGTGCAGGTCGAGATCGAGCCCGCGGACCGCGACCACCGGCCCGTACCGGACGACCACGCCGGCGGCGGTCAGCACCGGTTCCCCCGGCTCGGCCCCGGCCGGCTCCGGGCGCGAGCCGAGGCGCTCGCGCAGCGGCCGGGCGACGCGGCGGGCGTCGCGCACCGACATCGGCAGCGGGTCCCAGCCGGCGAGCCGGCCGAGCCGCACGATCGGCGGCGCGATGGGCGTCGTCCGCAGGATCTCCGGTGGGGTGCCGTCGGTGACGCTGCCGTCGCCCGGGACGTAGAGCATCCGGTCGGCGAACGGGATCACCCGTTCCATCCGGTGCTCGGCCAGCACGACGGTGGTGCCGAGGTCCTGCACCAGCCGCGCGAGCGTCGCGAGGACCTCCTCGGCCGCGATCGGGTCGAGGGCCGACGTCGGCTCGTCGAGCACGAGGACCTTCGGGTGCATGGTCAGCACCGACCCGACGGCGACGCGTTGCTGCTGCCCGCCCGAGAGTGTCCTCAGTGGACGGCGGCGCAGCTCGGCGATGCCGAGCAGGTCGAGCGTCTCTTCGACGCGGCGGCGCATCACCTGCGGGGCCAGGCCGAGCTGTTCCATGCCGTAGGCGAGCTCGTCCTCGACGACGTCGGTGACGAACCCGGCCAGCGGATCCTGCCCGACGACGCCGACGAGGTGCGCGAACTCCCGCGGCGGCCGGTCCCGCGTCACGGCGCCCTCGACCGACACCGTGCCTTCGAGGTGGCCGCCGGTGAAGTGCGGGACCAGGCCGTTGAACGTGCCGAGCAGCGTCGACTTGCCCGAGCCGGTCCGCCCGGCGACGAGCACCAGCTCGCCCTCCCCGATCGACAGCGACACGTCGGCGAGGACGGGTTCCGGTTGCCCGTGGTACCAGAAGGAAACGCGGTCCAGCTCGATCATGCGGGGACTTTCTCGGTCTCGGGCACCGGTTCCGCCTCGAACGGCAGCGCGGGCGGCGGAGTCAGGAAGGCGGGCAGGACGCCGAGGAGCACGCCGGCGAGCGGCACCCAGGACAGCAGCGGCCAGGACAGTGTGCTCAGCGACGGGTTGAGGTTCGTCGGGTCCACACTGGACGTCGTGAACAACGCCACGGCCACCGCGGCACCGCTCGCGGCGGTGACGAACTCGGCCGGGTGCCAGCGATCCGGCCGGTAGCGGGTGCGCCGCACGCGCGTCCCGGCGGTCCGGAAGCCGATCAGGCCGAGCGCGAGCCCGCCCACCAGGAACGGCGTGGCGAGGAACCGCGGGGTCGAGCCGTCGAGCGTCGCGTAGACCCCGACGCAGACGCCGATCAGGCCGGTGATCATCAGTACGCCGGTGAGCAGCCGGGCGCGGGCCCGCACCACCCCGGCGCGGCCGTAGCCGCGGGAGTCCATCGAGGACGCGAGCTGCAGCGACCGGTCGAGCGCGTCCTCCAGCACCGGGATGACGACCGCGTGCAGCGCCCGGAACCGGCGTCCCTTCGCACCGCCGCGCAGCTTCCGCGCCCGGTGGACGCGCTGGACGCTCTCGGCCAGCTGCGGGAACACCGACAGCGCGACGATCACGGCCGTGCCGACCTCGTAGAGCGCCGGTGGCATCGCCTTGAGCAGCCGTTTCGGGTTGGCCAGGGCGTTGGCCGCGCCGAGGCAGAGCACCATCGTGGCCAGCCGTAGCCCGTCGTAAAGCCCACCCAGCACGGACTCCGCGGAGACGTCGCCGAGCAGCCGGATGCCCGCGGCCCACGCGGGCAGCGGGATTTCGGGCAGGCGCAGGATGATCGTCGAGCCTTCGGCGCCGCCGAAGACGATCCGGAAGAACACCCGCACCCCGATGATGACCGCGGCGAGGTAGGCGTACATCCGGAACGCCATGGCCCACGGCGCGTCCGCCCGCCGCGCGATCACGACGTGACAGAGCACCGCGACGATCGTCAGCAGCAGCCACGGGTTCGTCGTCCGGCTCGCCGCCACCGCCAGCCCGAGCGCCCACACCCACCACGCGGCGGGGTGCAGATCACGCGGCAGGAACCAGGAAGCGAGCATCAGCTGTCCCGGGCGCGTTTGCGACGCCGCGCGGTGAACCACGCCGCGGCGGCGAGCAGCACGACCGCCGCGCCGGCCACCCAGGGCGCGTAGTCACTCGCCCCGGCCTGCTCCTTGATCGCCTGGTCGACGTCGGCAGCCTGCTCGCCGCCGGTGAACGCGACGTTGCCGGCCGGATCCGCGGCCTGCGGCCCACCCCCGCCGGGCCGCGGCTTGGGCGGCGGCAACGGACGGCCGCTCGTGCCGAGCTGGTCCGGTTGTCCCGGCGGCCCGGCCGTGGTGGCCTGCGCTCCCGAAGGCGGCGCGGCCGGGGCCGTCGTGGCGCCGGGCTGCTTTTCGTTGATGTCGGCGGAACTCGGCGCCGGCTCCGCCGCGGTGACGCACGGCCCCGCGGTGCCGGGCCGGACCGCGGCGATCCGCGGCACCGGGTTCGAGTCGGCCGTCGCGTTCAGCGAGAACGACCAGCCCTCGAAGCCGCCCGCGGTGAAGTCGCGGTTCTTCACGCCCCACTGGCTGTACTCCCACGCGCAGTTGTTCCCGGCGTGCCAGTACGACCAGTAGCCCGCCGCGGGCGGCGTGTCGACGCAGGTCTCCTTGTAGTGCTCGTTGCCCTTGACCGGGATCTCCTCGACCGCGGACGGCCGGTTCTCGATCCGGCAGATGAACGCCTCACCCCACCGCTGCACCCCGGCGACCTGGAAACCCGCGTTCTTCAGCGCGTCCAAGCCGGTGCCACGGCCGGTCTGCGGGTCGCAGCGCACGATCGTCGTGCCGCCCAGCTGCTGGAAGTCGAGCACGACGGTGACCCCGGCGCCGTCGGCGCAGAACCCGGGATGCCCCTTGCCCTGGTCGACGGCGCGCGCGACGCCCGGGGCGAGGGCGGCCGTCAGCACCGCGACGGCCGCACCCGCGAAGATCCGCCTCACTGCACCGTCAGGGTCGCCGTCGAGTACACCGTGCCGCCGGTGCCGACCGCCTTGACCGTGTACGTGTAGGTGCCCTTGGCCGTCGGCGTGATCGTCTTCGTCCCGCCCGGCACGGCCAGCGACCCGGACCAGGCGCCGCCGCCGGTGGCCGGGGCGACCGACTGGGCGGTGAGCGTCGTGGAGTTGGTGGACGTCCAGGTCAGGGTGGTGCTCTGCCCCAGGGTGATCTTGTGGTCGAGGTCGTCGGCCGACAGGCTCACGGTCGGGTTGCTCGCGTTGACGGCCGGGTTGAGCGGGGTCACCCGCGGCACCGGGTTCGAGCCGGCGGACCGGTTGAGGGAGAACGACCAGCCTTCGAAACCACCGGGGACGACGTTGCGGTTGAGCGCGCCGTAGCTGCTGTAGGTCCAGGTCGAGGTGGCGCCGGTGGCGGTCCAGTACGACCAGTACGCGGCGCCCGGCGGCGTCCGCACGCAGGCTTCCTTGTAGGTCGGGTTGCCCGAGACCGGGATCGACTCGGTCGCCGAGGGCCGGCCCTCCAGCCGGCACACGAACCCGAGCCCCCACTGCGCGACACCGGCGACGGCGATCCCCGCGTCCTGCAGGGCCTGGATGCCGGTCCGGTCCGTGCCGGGAGCGGCGTTCGGCGAGCAGCGGGTGATCGTCGGCGCGGCGGTGCCGCCGTTGCCGTTGAGCTCCTGGAAGTCGACGACGACGGTGACGCCGCTCAGCGCGTCGTTGCCGGTGCAGATCCCGGCGTAGCCCTTGGCCGGGTCGACCGCCGACGCCGGTGTCGCCGACGACACGACGAGCCCGGCCATGACGGCGAGACCGGCCAGCAGCGAAGGAAGACGTCTCATGGTGTTACCCCCTGGTGCGTGGTGTGCGGGTGATCAGGTGGCGCAGGCCGGCGGCCAGCGCGAAGGCGAGGACGAGCGCGGCACCGGACAGGCGGAAGGCCAGCCAGAGCGCCGGACTCCCGAGGGCGGCCGGCGCCGCGACGACACCGCCGTGGCCACCCGCGGCGGCGAGCGGCTCGGCCAGCGGCAACCGGACCGCCGTCGTGAGCGGCGAGCCGTCCGCGTCGAGCCAGGTCCGCCCGGCGATCCCGGTCGCCGCGGCGATGCTCGCGCCCGGGTCGCTCGGCCCGCCCGGGCTCTTCGGGAACCCGCCGTCGGCCAGCACGAGCGCGCCGAGGGCCTGCGCGGCCTTGCTCGCGTCGAGCCCGGCGGAGCTGAACCCGCCGGCGACGGCCGCCGTGAGCACGGGATCGGGCTGCCCGTCCGCCGCGGCGATCGTGCCGTCGGGTCCGGTGCGGGTGGTCAGCGCCGCGGCGGCGGACTCGAGGGCCTGCCGGTGTTCGGGCGTCCAGCCGGCCGGTGCGACGTTGCCCGGCGCCCGGCCGTCGCGCGGGACGGCGTTCAGCGCCTCGACCGCGGCGGCCGTCGCGGTGAGATCGCCGGTGGCGCACGGCTTTCCGGTCAAGACGGCCGGGAAGAGCCCGTCCGCACACTGGTGGGCGATGAGCGCGCCGACCGGCGCTTCGGCGGGATCGGCGCCCGCCGTGGTCGCCAGCGTGGCCCAGGCGTGCCGCCGCAGGGTGCCGGTGGTGTCGGCGAACTCGCCGGTGTCGGTGAACTCGCCGGACGCGGTCCGCAGCGCGGCGAGGTCGGTGCGCAGCTGCCCGACGGCCTCCGCGTCCGCGCCGGATTCCGGGAACCGGGCGACGATCTGCAGCTTGGCCAGGGGTTCGGCGTAGGCGGCCTGGCCTTGCTCGTAGGGCGCGCCGTGGGCGTAGGCCCGGATCGAGTCCGGGCTCAGCAGGAACCGTGACGCCCGGGCGGCGGCGTCCGGCTGCTGCCCGAGGGTGTGCAGGGCGAGCACGAGATCCGCCGTCAGGTCGTAGTCGACGAAGGTCTTGCCGTCCTGGGCGACCTCGACGTGGTCGCCGTCGACGAGCCGGCTCGCGAGGTAGCCGCCCAGCCGGTCGGCCGGGGTCGGGCCGGTCACCGGCGCCGGGGCATCGACGGGGACGACCACGGTGCCGCGCGGCGAACCGGGCCGCACCGCCGGGGTGCCGGCCTTCGGGCTCACCGGCGGCTTCACGGCGTGATCCCCCGTCGGCGCGGGCTTTTCGCCGGGCGGCGGTGGCGGCGGACCGGGCGGGCTGCAGCCGGGGTCCGGCTGCCTCTGCGCTCCGGCGTGGCCGAGGGTGAGGTCGTGGAACCCGACCTGGGACAGGCCGAGCGCGGCCTGCGCGCTCGCGCGGATCCAGGTGTCGAGCCCGCCGATCCCGGTGGTGCGCGCGGCTCGGTACTCGGCCGGGGTGTAGGCGATGGCGCCGAGCTGATCCCCGAGCGGGGTGCCCGCGTCGGCCGCGGTCGCTTCGGCGGACTTGAGGAACGCGGTCCCCGAGGCCATCGCGGCGTCCGCGCACCCGGCGTCGGCGAGCGCCTGCACGATCAGGCCGGTGCTGTTGGTGTTGGGCGCTTCGGTGCCGACGCCGCCGCCCCAGCCGCCACTCGCGGTCTGGTGGGCCTTCAGCCACCGCACGGCCTTGGTGATGGGCGCGTCGAGGTTCGCCGCGCCGGCGTCGCGGGCGGCGAGCATCGCGGAGAGTGCGATACCGGTGGCGTCGCCGTCCGGCGTCGACTGGTCGAACGGTTTGCCCTCGTCACACGTCGAGATCCGGTGGCCGTCCGGTGTCACCTGGTCGCCGGTCTCGGTGGTGGGGATGAGGCCGAAGAAGATCCGGAAGAAGCCGTCCGAGCACTGCTGTTTCAGCATCGTGTCGATCACGAGCCGATCGGTGAGGCCGGCGCCCGCCAGCCCGATCACGGCCAGGGCCTGGCCGAACACGTTGGCGTTGTTGCTGACGAAGTCCTTGAAGTCGGGGTTCTTCGAGTAGTCGCTGACGCGGCCCTTGTCGACGCCCGAGCGCGCGATCGTGCCGAGGGTCTCGGCGACCATGTCGTGCCCGCCGAAGGACCTCGGGTCCCGCCCGGCGATTTCCGCGGCGACCAGCACCTTCGCCGCGGCGCCACCGGTGATGATCGCGTCGTAACCCTGGCCGGGGACGAGGCCGTCCCACGTGTAGTAGTCGGTGGCGTGGTGGTCGTCGTCGAGGTACTTCACGATGGGCGCGGCCAGCGCGCCGTCGCCGGAGGCGTACATCGCGAAGAGCGTGTCGATCATCAGGCCGTGGTCGGGCAGCGCGCCACCGAGCGGGTTCTGCAGGGTGCCGTCGGGCGCGAGCTGCGCGGCGAGCCACTTCGACGTCGGCTTCGAGGCCGCGAGATCGCCGGCGAAGGCCGGGGTCACCGAGCCGACGGTGAACACGACGACGGCGGACACCCAGGCCGCGATGGGCCTGAACCGCTTGCCGGCCACGTGATCCTTCCTCTCCCCAGACGCCGGCGCGACACACACAGGGAGAGACCGGCCCCCACGGGAGGCCGGGCGTCCACCCACTGCTGGCGCGACAGCGGTTCGACAAACACCTGCCCGAGGCGGTAATCCGACTCGTCACCCCAAGGTGACCCACGGTTGCGCGACAGTGCCGGACTTCGACCGGCTTCCCCTGCCACGGGCAGAAAACATGAAGTTGTACTGACTGAGCGAGCCGACACTAACACCTGGTCAGCCGAACGGGAACGGCAGAACTCACGTCGCCTTCACCACACCGGGACGCGCGCGGCCGTCCGGACAATCTCGAAGACAACTGCAACAGAACGCGGGGCAGGTGGCCTCTTGAGAGGTGTGCGGTGCTTGAGCGCGCTGCACGTCCAGCTCGACGAAGGCAAGGAGACCGTGCCATGACCGACCTCGACGAGGTGCGCCGCGCGTCGGACGCCCAGGAGCCGCCGGCGTCCGATCCCGACGCCATGGTGACCGTCGCCGGCCGCCGGATCCGGCGGCGCCACACGACCAGCGTCGCCGCGGTGACGCTCGCGGTGGCCGCCGTCGGCGCGGGGGTCTTCTGGGCGCAGGACCGCGGTACCGCCGCGGTGCCACCGGCCACGCTCGCGAGCCCGCCGTCCGCCACGGTGACCCAGCCGCCGGCCGCCGGGAAGGTGCCCCCGGCCGCGCCGGCGATCAGCCTCGAGGACAGTTCCTGGGACCTGCTGTTCTGGGCGGTCCAGCCGCATTTCGCCGGCCTGCACTACGCGCAGGATCACCGGTACGCGTTCGAGATCGACGTCCGGGACGGCACCGCGCCCCACAGCGCACTGGCCACGAAACCCTCGGCGGCGGACCAGATCCCGCACCCGCAGTCGGTCATGTGGCAGGACGGACCGAACCGCTGGATCCGGGTGACGACCACAAAACCCGTGACAGCCCCGGAAATGCTGGCCCTGCTGGGGAAGATCCACGCCACGCCACCGGTGATCGCGTCGCCGCTCAAGTCGCTGCACGTCCCCGACGGGCAGCAGGTCGGCACGTTCACCAGCGAACCCGAAACCAACACCCTGGTGCTCTGCCCCGCCTCCGAGGTCGGGAAGACCCCGCTCGACCCCCGATGCTTCTCCCTGACGGTGTCGCTGACCAACAGAGCCGCGGACAGCAGCTTTCCGCAGGACCCGCTGCCCGTGCACCAGCACCGGAAGCTCGGGACCTACACCCTCGAAATCGACAGTTCGCGCGCCAACGAACAGGCCGCGCTGGCGTTGCTGAACTCCGTTCAGCTCAATCGCTGAGAATCAGCGTTACTACCGGATTCTGATTTTCCGCATTCCCGAAAGCGCACTCGAATTGCCGTGATTTCGCGGCATCGATCCATGACCCAGGCGAGGGAGTTTCGATGCGTAATTCCGCGCTCGTCGTCGTCCTGGTCGGTGTCATCCTCGGCGCGCTCGCCGCGGCGGTCTGCGTTCGTTCCGCGAACGTGCCCGCCGCGGCGGGCACGTCACCGGCGCCGGACGTCCCGCCGTCGTTCCCGAGGACGCGGGCGGCCACGCCGGTTCCGGAGGCGGCCGAGGTGGCGGTCGACGTCCGGGGCGAATGGTCCTGGGCGTTGCGCGAGACGGCCACCGGCACCGTGGTCGGTGCCGGAACCCTGCGCAACACGACCGAATCCATGATCAAGAGCTGGCTCGCGGTCGACTACCTGGCCTCGCGGGAGTCGCGGATCTCGGCCGGGGACGAGGATCGGGTGACCCGGATGATCCGGTCCGGCGACGATCGTGCCGCGCAGACGCTCTACCTCCGGCTCGGTGGCGACGATTCGATCGCCCGGATGATCCGCACCTGCGGCCTGCACGACACGACGATCCACCCGAACTGGTGGTCCAAGACCGCGATGCCGGCGACCGAGGCGACCCTGCTCGGCCGGTGCGTGGCCCGCGGTCCGGGCTTGAGCCCGCGGTGGCGGGCCAAGCTGCTGGATCTCATGCGGTCGGCCGACCCCGCGACCGCGTTCGGCATCCCGGAGGCCCCGGCCCTGGCGGGCCTGCACCCGGCCGTCGAGAACGGCTGGACCCGCCACGGCACCTGGTGGACGGTGAACTGCCTGGCGATGTGGGACCACTGGGTGCTCGCGGTCATGGTGCACTACCCGGACCAGGGCGACGACCACCACTACGGCGCCGAAGTGTGCAAGTCCGTGGCCCAGCAACTGTTCGGCCGGATCGACATCGGTTCGACCACGGGCGCGGGAGGCAAGTGACCGCAGGAGACGGGGATCAGACCCGCCCGGCGCCGACCAGGTCGAACAGGTTCTGCACCAGAGAACGGACGGCAGCCGGTCAGCAGTAGACGTTGCCGCAGACCGCCAGGATGAACGCCGTTGCCGTCAGGGTTTCGGTGGCGCCGGCCTGGGTCAGGGTGACCGAGACGGTGACTTCGTCGTCGCCGGTCAGGCCGTCGACCCGGCAGCCGGACGTCGTGCCGCACAGGCCGGGTGCGGTCTGGTAGCCGGCCGGGACGTGCCAGGTGTAGGTCGTGCCGGCGGCCGCGCCGCCGACGGAGAATCCGGCCGAGTAGGGGCCGTGGAACTTCGCGCTGTTGTGGCAGTTCCCGGTGTAGGAGCCCACCGGGCCCGGTGAGACCTGGCACCCGTACGTCTCGCCGCCCAGGGCCGCGGCGGGTCCGGCGGTCAGCACACCGATGCCCGCCGCCAGCAGGACGGTCGAAACCAGGGCCGCACTCTTGCGCATGGGTTACCTCCGGAACTGGTGGTTCCTCTGTACGACACAGGGACGATACCCAGCGCGACATCCCGCAGGTAGCGCCGGACGAGTGCGGGGAATTCCGCCGGACGAGCGGGAAACGGACGCCCCGCCGGCGCCCTCGGGCCGCAGCGGCGGGCGAATTCGTCGATGGGTGTCAAGAATTTTCCAACTCGTCGACAGCCACTCATGACATCGGTCAATGCGGATGTAACGCCCGTTGCGGCACGGAATCGCGCGGAATCGCCGACCATTGTCGCTTGTGGACGGGACGTCGAACCGCAATAGTCGCCAGGCGACGAAAATCGAACCCGAAAGGGAGTCCGATTTAGTCGGATCTGCTGGATTTGAACCCCTACGACCAGGGAGCTGCATATGCGGCGTTCGTCGCTCATACTCCGGCCGGCGATTCTGGCCGCCGTCGGTGGCTTGGTGCTGGCCGGATCCATTCAGCCGGCCGGTGCGGCCGTGCCCGCGGCGAACGCCGGGACCGCGTCGCAGGCGGTGATCGTGGTGCTGGGCGACCAGATCGCGTCAGCGCCACCGACAAAAGCGGCGTCCGGGAGCAGACGCGACCAAGCGACCAGAGCGCAGAACGCGGTGCTGGGCAAGCTCACCGGCCCGGCGCCGGCGAACGTCAAGCACTTCGCGGTCGGCAACGCCTTCTCCGCGACCGTCAGCCCCGCGCAGGCCGCCGCGCTCGCGCAGGACCCGGCCGTGGCCTCCGTGCTGCCCGACAGCAAGGTCACGCTGCCCACGCCGAGCACACCGCCGGCGGCGGCGAGCGGGGCGGCGCCGAGCGCACAGCCCCGGACGTCGACGGCGCCCGGCGCGATCTGCCCGGCCGACCCCGCGAAGCCGCTGCTGGAGCCGGAAGCGCTCACCTCGATCCACGCCTACAGCACCGACGGCTCGAAGAGCGCGGCCGATCTCGCCGACGGCTCCGGCGTGAAGGTCGCGTTCCTCGCCGACAACATGGACCCGGACTACGCCGACTTCATCCGGCCGGACGGGTCCAAGGTCTTCTCGGACTACCAGGACTTCTCCGGCGACGGCCCGGCGACCACGGACGCGGGTGCCGAGGCGTTCGGTGACGCGTCGTCGATCGCCGCGCAGGGCACCGTGGTGCACGACCTGTCGAAGTTCGTGAACCAGGCGCACCCGCTGCCGCCGGGCTGCACCATCGTGGTCAAGGGCGTCTCGCCGGGTGCGAGCCTGGTCGGGCTCAACGTCTTCGGCTCGACCGCGACGAACTCCGCGGTGCTGCAGGCCATCGACTACGCGGTGACGGTCGACCACGTCGACGTCATCAACGAGTCGCTCGGCCTCAACCAGTACCCGGACACCAGCTCGCGCGAGCTGTTCCAGGTGTTCAACGACGAGGCCGTCGCCGCCGGCGTCACGGTCACCACCTCCAGCGGCGACGCGGGCACGACGTCCACCATCGGCAGCCCGGCCACCGACCCGCTGGTCATCTCCGCCGGCGCGACCACGGACAACCGGCTGTACGCGCAGACCACGTACGCGGCTTTCCCGTTCTCCAACGGGAAGTGGGTCAGCGACAACATCTCCGCGCTGTCCTCCTCCGGCATCACGCAGAACGGCCGCACGATCGACCTGGTCGCGCCCGGCGAGGGCAACTGGGCCGACTGCGAACCGGGTTACGCGGAGTGCCAGACGTTCCAGTCGCCGCCGCAGGGCGCGGACCTCGAATCCTTCGGTGGCACCAGCGAATCGGCGCCGCTGACCGCGGGCGTCGCGGCGCTGGTCATCCAGGCCTACCGCGGCACGCACCACGGCGCGTCGCCGACGCCGGCCCTGATCAAGCAGCTGATCACCGGCACCACGCGTGACCTCGGCCTGCCGGCCGACGAGCAGGGCTCCGGACTGCTGGACGCGCGCGCGGCCGTCGAGGCGGCCACGACCGCGCCCGGCACCAACGGCGCCCCGGCCGGGGTGTCGTCGAACATCGCGCTCTCGACCGACCAGCTGACCCTGGACGGCGCGCCCGGCAGCACGCAGACCGCGACGGTCAAGGTGTCGAACGTCGGCGCCAAGCCGCTCACGGTGTCCACCGGCACGCGCGGGTTCGCGACGGCGTCGACGCAGACCCAGACCGTGCCGTTCGACGCGGCCAAGCTGCCGACGTTCACCTACTACAACGGCGCGCAGTGGGCGCAGAAGACGGTGAAGTTCAGCGTCCCGCCGGCCACCGACCGGCTGCTGTCGCGGATGGCGTGGCAGGGCAGCCCCAAGACGGTCAACGGCGCTTCGGTCACCCCGGTGGTGCGGTTGACGCTGCTCGCGCCGGACGGCACGTTCGTCGCGAACAGCCGCCCGCAGGGTGGTGCGGCGACGGCCAACTACGCCAACGTGGACGTCCGGCACCCGGCCGCGGGCACCTGGACGGCGGTGCTGTACTCGGTCGCCGGCGCGTCCGGCTACACCGGTGCCATCCAGCTGGCCGCGGACGCGCAGCGCGCCGTGCCCTACGGCCAGGTCTCGCCCCAGGTCCTGACCCTGGCCCCGGGCCAGACCAAGCCGGTCAAGATCGCCCTGCCGACCCCGGCCTCGGGCGGCGACGCGGACTACTCGGTGACCTTCGGCAGCTCCGACGGCCACCAGACGTCCGTGTCGGCGGTGCTGCGCTCGCTCATCCCGACCGGCAACGGACCGGGGGCCTTCAGCGGCACCATCACCGGTGGCAACGCCCGCGCGTTCTCCCCCGCGCAGACGTTCAGCTACGAGTTCGACGTGCCGCACGGCAAGAAGGACCTCGACGTCGCCGTGCACCTGGCCGACCCGGGCACCGTCGTCGACGGCGTCCTGGTCGACCCGAACGGCGAGCTCGGCGACGTCACCAGCAACATCTCGCTCGCTTCGCCGACGACCGTGTCGCAGGGCACCGGGCTGCAGCTGACCGACGCGAACCCGCTGCCCGGGCGCTGGCACCTGGTGCTGGTGGTGCAGAACCCGGTGACGGGCAAGCAGCTGCAGCAGCCGTTCACCGGCACGGTCGCCTTCGACCGGGTGTCGGTGTCCGCGCCGGCGCTGCCGAGCGGCGGGAAGCTGGCCGCCGGCAAGGCGGTCACGGTGCCGGTGACCGTGCACAACACCGGCATCGAGCCGATCGCGATCGGCGTCGACGCGCGCACCAACACCGCGCAGACGCTGCAGCCGGTCCCGGTCGGCGGCCAGACCGAGGTCGACCTGCCCGAGCCGGGCGCGATCGCGCCGGTCTACGAAGTGCCGCCGGACACGAGCAAGCTGACGGTGGCCACCTCGTCGAGCAGGCCGGCCCAGGTCGAGCTGCAGAGCTCGGCCGCCGGGATCGACGTGCTCGGCGACCTGAAGCAGGCCCAGGCCGGCAGTACCGTCTCGGTCGCCACGATCGGGGAGAAGAAGGGCTACGTCACCAAGGGCATCTGGTTCGCCGACGTGCAGGAGCTCGGCCCGTTCGGGCCGGCCGGCGCCCCCGCCGGGCACGCGAGCTACACCTCGTCCCTGGTGACCGCGGGCTTCGACCACGCCGTGACCTCGTCCACCGGAGACCCGTACGACCAGGCGATCGACCCGGCGGGCACCGGCGGCACGCCGGTGATCATCCAGCCGGGCCGGACGGCCACCATCCAGGTGACCATCACCCCGGCCGGCGCCCGCGGCACCGACGTCACGGGTCACCTCAACCTGGTGACCGTCCCGACCCTGCCCACCGGCTCGACCGGCCTGCCGGAGGAGGGCACCGGCGAGGTCATCACGACCCTGCCGTACCACTACCGGATCGGCTGAGCCGGACCGTCACGACGGGCCGCCGGTTCCCCCTCGGGAGCCGGCGGCCCGTCGCCGTCCGGGGCACGGAACCGCGGGCTAGCGTGAGCGCCATGGACATCACCATCCACACGACGGTCCTCCCCCACGACGACCCGGACGCCTCGCTGGCGTTCTACCGCGACGTCCTCGGCTTCGAGGTCCGCAGCGACGTCGGGAAGGGCAAGATGCGCTGGATCGCGGTCGGCCCGCCCGGTCAGCCCGGCACGTCCCTCCTCCTCGCTCCCCCGGGCGCCGACCCCGGCATCACGGACGCCGAGCGCGGCACCATCTCCGAGATGATGGCCAAGGGCACCTACGGCTGGATCATGCTCGCCACCCCCGACCTCGACGCCACCTTCGAGAAGGTGCAGGCCGCGGGGGCCGAGGTCGTCCAGGAGCCGATCGAGCAGCCCTACGGCGTCCGCGACAGCGCCTTCCGCGATCCCGCCGGCAACCTGATCCGCATCCAGGAACAACGCTGAGCCCGTTAACCTCGGGCCATGGCCACCTCGCAGCCCGCGCCGCTGCCCGTCCAGAAGCGGGCCTGGGACACGCGTGAGCGCATCCTGGCCGCCGCGGTCGCCTGCCTCGCCGAGGACGGCTACGCCGCGACGACGACCTCGCGCATCCAGGAACGCGCCGGGGTGTCCCGCGGGAGCCTGCTGCACCAGTTCCCCTCGCGCGACGACCTGCTGATCGCCGCCGTGCAGCACCTCGCCATCCAGCGTGCCGGCCAGGTCGACGTGCCCGAGGCGGCCGGCACGATCGACGACGCCGTCGAGCAGATCTGGCTCACCTTCCACGGCCCGCTCTTCACCGCCGCCCTGCAGCTGTGGGTCGCGGCGCAGCACAACCCGCAGCTCGCGGCGGCGCTGCGGCCGCCGGAGCACGAGCTGGGCCGGCACATCCGCGAGCTGATCACCGGCCTGTTCGGGCCGGAGCGTGTCGCGCACCCCGGCTTCGCCGACCTCGCGCCCGTGCTGCTGGCGAGCATGCGCGGGGTCGCCCTGACCTACACCTTCGAGCCGCGCGACCACCGGAGCGACCCGAACCTCGCGGCGTGGAAGCGGCTGGCCCACCGCATCCTCGACGCGTGAATTAGTACGGCTTGACTAATTGCCTCCGAGTCGAAAGGCTGCGGAGATGACGAGCGTCGCCTTCCCGCGGGTCCGCACCGAAAACGGCGTGGTCCGGGGTCTCGAGATCGACGGCCTGCACCACTTCCGCGGCATCCCTTACGCCGCCCCGCCGTTCGGGCCGCGCCGGTTCCTGCCGCCGCAGCCCGCCGCGGACTGGGACGGCGTCCGCGACGCCACCGCACCCGGGCCCGCCGCGCCGCAGGTCGCAGAGGAGAACCCGCTCGGCGCGGTCTACGCGGCGACCGAGACCGGCGAGGACTGCCTGACCCTCGAGGTGTGGACCCCCGACCCCGGCCACGCGAACCTGCCGGTGGTGGTGCACATCCACGGCGGCGGGTACATCTACGGCGCCGGCTCGCTGCCCGGCTACAGCGGCAGGAACTTCGCGCGCGACGGCGTCGTGCACGTCGGCATCAACTACCGGCTGGGCATCGACGGCTTCCTGTACCTCGGCGAAGGTCACGACAACCTCGGGCTGCGCGACCAGTCGGCGGCGCTCGCCTGGGTGCAGCGCAACATCGCCGCGTTCGGCGGGGACCCCGCGCGGGTGACGATCTTCGGCCAGTCCGGCGGCGGCGTCAGCGTGATGAACCACCTCGCGCTGCCCGCTTCGCGCGGCGCGTTCGCCGGGGCCATCGCCCAAAGCGGGTGTTCGATGGCGTCCGTCGACGTCGACGAGGCGTGGCGCGTGACCCGGCAGGTGGCGCGCGACCTCGGGGTCGCGCCGACCGTGGCGGGCCTGTCGGCGGTCGGCCTGGAGCGCACCGCGGCGGCGTCGTTCAAGGCACTGAAGCGGTACGCCCTGGGCCTGGTCAAGGGTGATCGCCGGGCGCTGCTGCTCAGCCCGTTCCGCGGGGTGCACGGCACGGAGTTCCTGCCGGCGAACCCGGTCCGGTCCGCCGGTGCCGCACCGGGCGTCCCGCTGCTCGCCGGGACGGTGCGCAACGAGGCCGCGCCGCTGATCGAGGGCATCGCGAGCGTCGCCGGCCCGGTGGCGCCGCTGATCCGCCTGGGCCTGCGCCGCACGCTGGGGATGGACGCCCCGACGGTGCGCGCCTACCGCGACGGCCCCCGCCACGTCCGCGGGCTGGCCGCCCTGGTCGAGGCCGGCTGGACGGACTGGGGGTTCCGGATCCCGACGATCCGCCTGCTCGAAGCGCGTCCCGAACCGTCGTGGCTCTACGAGTTCCGTTGGCAGCGCGAAGGAATCCCGCCGGGCTCCGGCGCGTTCCACGCCGTCGACCTGCCGTTCGTGCGCGACGACCTCGAAACGGTCATGGCGCTGGGAGCGCCCGCGATCGACCGGTTCGGCAGCCGTCCCCCGCGGGAGCTGGCGCGGCGCGTGCACGCCGACTTCGTCCGCTTCGCCACCACGGGAGATCCCGGCTGGCCCCGGTACGACCGCGACGGGCGGACGACCATGGTCTACGACGAACAGAGCCGGGTCGTCCAGGACGCCGCGGGCGCCGAACGAGCCGCCTGGAACGGCCGCCGGTAGCGGCCCGCCTCAGCCGAAGGCGATCATGAAGACGGTCACGATGCCGAGGAGGTAGACGGGATAGCCGATGCGCGCCGCCCGGCGCAGGGTCTGTTCCGCGTCGTCCCGTTTCAGCGTGGCGAAGCGCTTGCGCAGCATCGCGATCAGCACACAACCGGCGGCCAGCAGGATGAACGCGTAGTAACCCCATTCGAGCGCCACGATGTAGCTGACCGACGGGAGCTGGGACGTCACGTTGTTGAGCAGGACCGCGGTGCTGAGGATCGCGGTCACGCCCATCGACACCGGCGCGCTGCCGTCGGCGGCCTTGAAGAACAACGACAGGTACGTGACGCAGATCAGCAGGATCAGCGGGAGCAGGTTCTTGATCAGGAACGGCAGCGTGTCCCGCTCGATCTCGATCTCGGCCGCGTACTGGCTGTAGTAGATCCCGGTGGCGGCGCCCGCGGACTGGCCGTCGCCCAGGGCGTCGCTGCTGCCGACCGTCTGGCGGAAGAAGTGCACCGAGGACGCGACCCAGTTGGGGACCTGGTTGATGGTGGCCTCGGCGTCGGCGCCGCTGCGCAGGTAGGCGCGCGGATCCTGGTCGAGGATCTCCTTGTCCGTCACGTAGGAGACCTGGTCCGCGGTCTGCGTCCGGTTCTGCAGCAACACGGTGAGCCGCTGGTGGTCGAACGGGAAGTCATGGAACTCGAAGCTGCTCTTGAAGCGGTCGGCCACCCGGTAGAGCCGGTAGGTGCGCCCGTCCTCGGTGACGTCGCGCAGCGGCTCCCCCAGCTTCAGGTCGGGTTTGACGGCGTTGACGAACTGCACGTCGGCCGCGCCGTTGTTGCCGGTGTACTTGAGCCAGACGAAGAAGTCGACGAAGTACGTGCCGTCGGTCGTGTCGAGGTCGCGGACCTCGTTGAGGTTGATGCCGGTCGCCACCACCTGGCGCCGGCTCAGGTACCGGTTCTTGACCGCGATGACCTCGCCGTCGGCCAGCCCCGCCTGCAGCGCGTCACCGGACGGCGGTTCGTAGATCGTGAACTGGACGGGCGCCGAGACGAACCGGGCGCCGTCGCTCGTCACCACCGACACGGCCATCTGCGCGGACCCGCTCGCGTTGAAGTACAACGGCCCGAGCAACGCGGGAAACGAATTCTTCCGGTCCTTCAACGACGCCAGGGAGTCACGCACCCGCTGCCGGTCCGCCGCCCGGTGGTTCCCGTCGAAGCCCAGCCCGCCGACCTCCATCGCGTGCAGCCCGACGTTCAGCGCCTGCCGGGCCGTCGCGGCCTGCCACAACGGGCGTTCGCCGTAGCGCTGCTCGAAGGCGTCGGCCCACACCTGCGCGGGGCCGGACAGCGAATCCTGGGCCAGCGGCGTCGCCATGAACAGGTTGCCGGTGAGCGCCCCCGGCCGCCCGCTCTTGCGTTCGGCTCCGGTCAACGCGTCGTGGAAGGCCCGGGAGCTCAGCGAAGAGGTGCCGAGGACGGGCGCCGTCACACCGGCGGACCGGAGCCGGTCGATCACCTCGAGGCCGCTCTTCTCCTTCAACGCCAGCACGATCGGCTCACGCGGGTCGTGCGCCTCGAGCGCGGCGACCGCGGCGTCGACCGACGCGGCGCGGCTCGCGGGCGCGGCGGAGATCGGCAGCTCGGCGGTCACCCGGCCGAACTCGCCGAAGGACTCCAGGAAGGTGTCGTGCGCCGACCGGCCGTCCTCGTCGTCGTCGTAGATCACGGCCGCGGTCTTAGAGCCCAGGACGTGCGAGGCGTACACCGACATGAAGTCGCTCTGCGTCCGGTTGCCGAACATGCTGCGGAAGTACCACTCGCTGCCGTCGGTGATCCGCGACGAGCTGGCCGACGGGGTGATGGCCGGGATCCGGGCCCGCCGGTAGATCGGCGACGCCGCGAGCGCGGTGTCACTGCTCCCGTGCCCGACGACGTAGAGGACCTTGTCCTCCCGGACGATCTGCTGCGCGATCCCGATCGCCTTGTCGACCCGGTCCGCGTCGTCGTAGACGAGCAGCTCCACCGGGTGCCCGTGGATCCCGCCCGCCGCGTTCACGGTGTCGAGGTGCATCCGCACGGCGTGCTCCATGTGGGCCGAGGTCACCGCGTTGTCCCCGGTCATCCCCGCCACCAGCGCCACGTAGACGGGTTCGCCCCGCTCGGCTCCCGCCGCCGTCCAGACGCCCAGCACCGAGGCCAGCACCACGGCCGCGCCCACGGCGATCCAGATCTTCTTCCAGCCGCCCTTCGCCCGGCCGGCACGGACGTTGGCCGGCGGCCGCTCCGGTTCCACCAGGTCGGCGACGTCGGCCGGCGTACTCGGTGGCGTGGTGCGCACCGCCTTGAGCGCCCGGCCGGTCTCGGGATCGGCTTTGATCTCGTAAGCCCGTTCGAGGCAGAACCGCCGTTCGCCCTCGGTCGCCACCAGTTCGGCGAGCCACCGCCACGCCGGCTCGTAGCCGTCGTCCTTCGCCAGCGCGACACCCAGCAGTTCCCGGGCCCGCGCCGGGTCCGAGGCCCGGAGCCCGATCGCCCGATGGGTGAGCGCGACCGCGGTGTCGGGTTTCTCCGGCACGGGGACAGACCTCCGAAATCGGTTTTCGCTGAGCACCCCACAGTAGGCAGCACCCGCTTACCCGATCGATGAACCTCTGTCCCCCGATGCGGTCACCACCGCGGTGCCGCCGGCCGGCCACTGTGGACGGTCGGCGGCACCCGGGTCGTCAGGCGAGCGGGCCGTACAGGCTGTTGCCCGGCGCGTCGGCGTCGGTGCTGGTGAAGTACTGCCGGGTGGCGGCCGAGATCTCGTCGTGCGAGAGGTAGCCACTGCCGTCGGTGTCGAGCAGGCCGAACGTGTACTCCGCGTCGGTCTCCGGAGTGCCGTAGCCGACCTGCAGGCGCACCCACTCCGACCGGCTGAGCTGCCCGTCGCCGTCGGCGTCGCCCATCGCCAGCAGCGCGTCGATCGCCGGCTGGAACAGGTCCTGGTAACGGTCTTCGCCGGCGAAGACCGTCATGCCGCCGGTGAACTCTTCGCGCGACACCCGGCCGTCACCGTCGGCGTCGAGGTTGCCCACCAGGGACTCCCAGACCCGCTGGAAGCCCGAGGTGACGGCCTGCGCGGCGGCTGTCTCACTGGCGTACCCGAACGCGGCGGCCACCTGCGCACCACGCTGCACGAAGTCTTCGTGCTCGATGAAACCGTTGCCGTCGGCGTCGAAGTGCCGGAAGAAGTTCGACCACTTGCGCTCGAGGAGATCCTGGGACACGAAGGTCCTTTCGTCGGGGAAACCTTGCGGCGCGTCACGATAATCGGGACCCACCCACCCCGGCCGAGACCGGTGATCACCACCCAGCGCAACCACAAGCGGCCGGCCACGCGCTGCCGGATGACCCGTTGGGGAAAGAACCAGCGGAATCGGGCGACGCGGCCTCACCGGATCGATGGGTTGTAACAACCGCTGCGCGCCGACGACTTGATGTTGGTCGACGAAGGAGGCGCTCGGTGACGGACCCGGTCACGGTGGAACCGCTCGAAGAACTGACAGCGTTGTGGGCACCCGGAAGCGCGGTGCTGTGCGTGGGGGAAGGCGACGACGGGATCGAGTCGGTGGCGACCTGGCACGTCAGCCCGCCCGGCGACGCGACGGGAGCGTGGATCTACCCCGCCGACGACGTGTTCGGCTCCCAGGACGCGGCGCGACGTGTCCTGACGTTCGTCGAGCGCCGGGCGATCGCCGCCGTGCACCCGCGGAAACTGCGGGAATGGCTCGACCGGCTGACCACGACGGCGAAGGTGGACATCGAGGACGGCGGGTGGGAGCGGCACCTGTTCTCCCCGGTGGACGCGTTCCGTGAGACGGCCGAGCGGCGGCAGCAGTACGCCGCGACCGTCGAAGCAGCACGCCAGGACAGCAAGACGATCACTCCCCTGGAGTGGACGCACGACCTTCCCGACGACGCCGAGGTCCAGGACTTCGCTTCCCTGCAGCGGGTTGCGCGCATTTCGGCCGCGCCCGGGACGCCCGTGGTGTCCGAGGTCCTGTCGATCGCCCGCACGCTGAGGTGGCTGGTGTCCGTCTGGGCGGAGACGGAGCAGGTGAAGAACCGGCGCCGCTACGTGCGGGCCGCGCACGGGGATCCCGATCCGCTGCCGCCCCGGTGGCTGGCCGCGGTCCGATCCGCCAGCACCAACCGGCTGCCGCTGTGAAAGCCGCGCACGGCTACGCCGTCATCGACACCGAGACCACCGGGATCCTCACCGGCTGGCACCACCGCATCGCGGAGATCGCGATCGTCCACGTGGACCCGCGCGGCACCGTCACCGACGAGTGGGTGACGCTCGTCAACCCCGAGCGCGACCTGGGCCCTCAGGCCATCCACGGCATCCGGGCGGCCGACGCCCGCCGGGCACCCCGGTTCGAGCACCTCGCGAGCGAGCTCGTCGAGCGGCTGAGCGGGCGCGTGGTGGTGGCGCACAACTGGACCTTCGACGCGATGCACCTGCGTGCCGAGTTCAGCCGGCTGGGCATCGACACGCCGTTCGAACCCGACGCCGGGCTGTGCACCATGCGAGCCGCGGGCCGGGCGCGGCTGGGTTCCGGGCGGTCCCTGGTCGACTGCTGTGCGGCCGCGGGGCTGCCCGAACGTGCGTGGCACACCGCGCTCGCCGACGCGCGAGGCGCGGGCGAGCTGCTCGGCTTCCTCCTGCGGCACGCGCCGGACGCCGTGCGCGTCACCGATGCCCAGCTGCACGCCGCGAACTGGACCTGGCCGCACCTCGAGCGACGCCACACCCCGGCGGCGCACCGCACGGCGATCGGGCACGTCGAACCGCACTTCCTGGCCAAGCTCGTCGAGCGGCTGCCGCGGGACGGTGAACCGGCCGTCGACGCGTACTACGCGATGCTCGACGACGCCTTGCTCGACCGGCAGATCTCGGCCACCGAAGGCGACGCGCTCGTCGAGATCGCCCACGACCTCGGCCTGCACAAGAACGAAGTCGTCGCCTTGCACCTGAGCTACCTGCGGGACCTGGCGCGCGAAGCCTGGGCGGACCAGGTGGTGACCGACGAAGAGCGGAACGATCTGCTCACCGTCGCCATCCTCCTGGCGCTCGACCCGGCGATCGTCGAAACGATCCTCGACGAGGAACGCGACGCCGTCCGGGAACCGACGCCGGGGCCGGAACGCCAGGTCGGCGGACTCGTCCTGCGACCGGGCGACAAAGTGGTCCTCACCGGTGCCATGCGGCGCGAACGCGCCGACATCGCGGCCGAAGCCGCCGCGGCCGGCGTCCGCGTCACCGGATCGGTCAGCAAGCAGACGCGCGTCCTCGCCGCGGCCGATCCGGACTCCATGTCGGGCAAGGCCAAGCGAGCGCGCGAATGCGGCGTCCCGGTCGTCTCGGAGCACGCTTTCCTGCAGGCACTCGCGCGGCTCGTCGGCTAGGCCGGTCTGTCGCTGCTTCGCCGGTCCGGTCGGTTACTCCGCCGCCGGGTGAGTGCCGCCGCGGGCCACTACCACCGGGCAGAGTGCGTACGACATCATCGCCTGGCTCGTCGAGCCCAGGGCCAGCGCGGCCAGGCCGCGGCGGCCGCGGCTGCCCACCACCAGCAGCTGGGCCCGGTCGGCCAGGTCGAGCAGGGCCTGCGCCGGGCGGCCGCGCTGGACCAGCCGTTCCACCCGGACGTCCGGGTACCGCTCCTGCCAGCCCGCCAGCCGCTCGTCGAGCAGTTCGTTCGCGGACTGCTCGATCGCGGTGCCGTCCATGGTGCGGCGGCCTTCTTCGAAGACGCCCGCCAGGAACGTGTCGTGCCAGGCGTGGACCGCGACCAGCGGTGCGCCGCGCCAGGACGCTTCGTCGAACGCCACCGCGATCGCGTCTTCGCTCGCCGGGGTGCCGTCGACGCCGACGACCACCGGGCCTTCGGTGGGCGCGTCGTCTTCGGCGACGTGCGGGCGGATCAGCGCGACCGGGCACTCCGCGTGCGCGGCCAGCGCCAGCGACGCCGAGCCGAGCAGCACCCGCGCGGCCGTCGAGAGCCCCGGCGTGCCGAGCACGACCATCGCCGCGGACGCCGATTCGGCGATCAGCCCCTCCGCGGGCTGTTCCGGGCGGAGCACGACTTCGGGGGTCAGGTCCGGCGCGACCCCGGCCACGGCGGCCCGGGCCGCGTCGAGCAGCCGCTGCCCCCGCGCGCCGACCAGTTCGTAGAGATCGTCGAACGTTCCGCCGGCGTGCGGATAGGCCACCGGCAGCTCTTCCGTGGCGTGCACGAGCCTGAGCCCGCGGCGGCGCGTCGCGGCGGCCCGCGCCGCCCAGCGGACCGCCGTCAACGCCGGCTCCGATCCGTCGACTCCGACCACCAGGTCTGTCGCGCTCGCCATCCGCGTCCCCGCCTTCCTCGTCCGGGACCCGAGTAAAGCACCGAACGCCGCCCGCGGCTCGCGGACGACGCCCGGTGGGGTGACGGCTACTTCTGCCACTGCCCCGGTTTCGGCACCCCCGGCAGCGCGGTGGTGTTGTTCCAGCTGGTCTGCGGGTTGGCCAGGCCGCCGCCGGGCTGCTTCCACAGCTGGAGGTTGATCGGGCGGCCGCTCTCCATCGCCGCGGCGAAGCTGTGGTGGCCGTCGCCGGCGAGCTTGAGCTGGTTGGAGCCCGGCGGGTAGTAGACCTTGACGTCCAAGGGCTTGTCCATCAGGCCGTCCGCCTTCCACTTCGCGATCTTGTCGTCGATCACGCCCTGGAAGACGTGCTCCTGCATCGGGGTCACGTCGCCGTAATTGCTGCCGCTGATCTTCTGCGGCTCCGGCTTGAACGTGTACTCCCCCTGCAGCTTGCCGTTCGCGCCCGGCGGCGGCTGGTGGAAGTCGTCCTTGCCCGGCGGCGGCTTCGACGCCGGGTTGCCCGTGGTGCCCGGCGCGCCGCCCGCGTCCGGCTTCGGGTTCGACGGCCCGGGGGTGTCCGGCTTCGGCTCGGCCGGGGTGTCGGGCTTCGGTTTCGTGCTCTGCGGCGGCGGTTCCGGCCGGGGCGGCTTGCTGCTCGACGGCGTCGTCGTGTCCGGCTTGGGCTTGGGCTTGGGTGGCACGATGGGCCTGCCGTCCGGCCCGAGCTGCGGCTTCGGTTTCGGCTTGGGCGGCACGATGGGCCTGCCGTCGGGCCCTAGCTTCGGCTTCGGCTTGAGCGGCGGCGGTGTGGGCTTCCCGTCACTGCCACCCGTGTTCCCGGCGTCGTGCCCGCCCCTCGGGGTCTGCGGGGCACCGTTGCCCCCGCCCGCGGACTGCGAGCTGGTGCCGCAGTTCATCAGGCCCAGCGCGTCGAACTCCGCGTACGGATCGGGCACGTAGGCGTACGGGTCCGGTCCCGGTTCCAGGCCCAGCGGGTCCTGGCTCAGGTACCGCGCCGTCGCCGGGTCGTAGTAGCGGAAGACGTTGTAGTGCAAGCCCGTTTCGGCGTCGGCGTACTGGCCGGGGAACCGCAGCGGCGTCGGCGCGGCCGTCAGCTCCCGGCCGTGCGCGGTGCGGCGGCTGGTCCACACCAGCCCGCCCCGCTCGTCGAGCAGGTCGGTCGGCGTGCCGACGGCGTCGGTGACGAACGTGCGCAACCGCGTGCCCTGGGCGTCCCGCTCGCGCTGCACGACCGGGGTGACCGTGCCCGGCAGGTGGTCCCACGTGATGATCCGGCCCGGCCCGGCCTCCTCGATGAGCGTGGTGCCGTCCCAGGTGTAGATCGTGGTGGCGGTGCTGCCGTCGGCGCCGTGGCGGGTCTTGCCGACGCGGCGGCCGAGCGGGTCGTAGTGGTAGCGCCACACCGTGCCGTCCGGCGTGGCCGCCGCCGTGAGGCGGTCGCCGGACCACGTGAACTGCACCGCGCCCTGGGTGACCCGCCGGCCGTAGCCGTCCTCGGTCACCGCGAGGTCCGCGGGCGGGAGCAACGTGCCGCCGTTGTCGTAGCGGTACTCCTCGCGCCCCTGCACCGAGGTGACGCCGACGACGCGCCCGGCGGCGTCCCGCGTCAGCGCCGTGGTGCCGGTGACGTCGTCGTGCAGCGTCGCGAGCGTCCCGTTGGCCTGGTAGCCGAACGCCCGCCGCTGCACCGGGACGCTCCCGGCGGCGACGGCCTGCGTGGCGAGCTCGCCCTGGCCGCCGTAGGTCTGGCCGAGCTGGGCGGCGCCGTCGTGGCGGCCGATCACGCGGGACGCGGTGTCGTGGCGGTAGACGATCGCGTGCGGGCCGGCCAGCAGCCCGATCGGCCGGGCGAGGTCGTCGAAGAACCAGGTGCTCTCGGCGTCGCCCGGGGTGCGGCGGTGGATGTAGCCCGACTCGTCGTACTCGAAGCTCACGCTGCGCCCGTCGACGGTCTCGCGCACGACGCGGCCCAGCTCGTCCCGCTCGAACTCCACTGTGGACTCGCCGTTCGCGGCGTGCGCCAGGTATCCGACGGGGTCGTACCGGTAGGTGGTGGTTCGTTCCGGCGCCCGCACCTCGACGAGGTTGCCGATGACGTCGTGGCGGTAGGTGGTCACCAGCCCCGCCGGGTCGGTGGAGCGGACCAGCTGCCCGGCCGCGTCGTAGGCGTAGGTGCGGGTGCGCCCGGCGAAGTCGGTCTGCGCCTGCAGCCGCCCCAGCTCGTCGTAGCGGTAGAGCCAGGTGCGGCCCTGCGGGTTGGTCACCGAGGTCAGCCGCAGCTCGGTGTCGTAGCCGTACACCGTGCGCGCGCCCGCCGGGTCGGTGAGCGCCGTGAGCACGTCGAACGGGCCGTACTCGCGGCGGGTGACGCGGCCCAGCTCGTCGACGTGCTCGGTCTCGTTGCCTTCCCCGTCGTAGCGCCAGGACGCGCGTTCCTGCCGCGGTCCGACCCGGGCGGCCGAGCGGCCCTCGACGGTCCAGCTCAGCGCGACCGTCCCGGTCGCGGTCGGCAGCGCCCGCGGCCGGCCGAACTGGTCGGGCTCCACACCTTCGGGCGCGGGCGGCTCGTCGCCGCTCAGCGAGATGGGCGTGGCGACGCCCATCGGGGTGGTGCGCGGATCCGGCGCGTCGTCTTCGTACCGGCGGTGCCAGGTGGTGTCTCCACTGTGGACGGTGATCGCGGCGGGCCCGCCCGCGTCACCCTCGACGAGCACCACGGAGCCGTCCGGCCGGTGCACCTGGGTCAGGGTGCCGTTCTCGTCGTAGCCGTAGCGGGTGGTGCGGCCCAGCGGGTCGGTGCGGGAAAGCAGGCGGTCGTAGCGGTCCCATTCGGACAGCGTCACGCCGCCGATCGGGTCGACCTCGCGCACGACCTGGCGCGCGTCGTTGAGGTGGAACTCGGTGACGTGCCCGAACGAGTCGGTGTGGCGCGTGAGGTGGTCGTCGTAGGCGAACGTGCCGTCGAGGAAGCCGCCGTCACCAGTGGTGCGGACGCACCGGCCCCGCTCGTCGTAGGTGTAGGCGTAGTGGACGTCGTTGCGGTCCTGCCACGACGTGAGGCGCCCGGCCTCGTCGTAGCCGAACCGCTGCGCCTGCCCGGAGGAGTTGGTCACCGCGGACAGGTGGCCCTGCGGGGAGTACTCGAAGCGCAGCGCCGTGACGTCCGGCAGGCCGTCGCCCAGGACGACGACCTCGCTCACCCGGCCGCGCCGGGTCCGCAGCGCGACGCGGACGCCGTCCTCGCGGCGCAGCAGGGTCGGGGTGCCGAAGTCGTCGTAGAAGACCTCGACCCGCTGCTCGCCCTCGAAGGCGCGCAGCGGCACCACGCGCCCGGAGCCGGAGAACTCCAGCACCGCGTCGTCGGTGGTGAGGGTGAACGTGTCGCCGTCGCGGGTGAGCGGCCAGCGCGCGCCCTCCAGCGGCAGCTGCTCGCCCTCGCCGCGCGGGTAGACGAGGATCGTGCCGGCGGGTGAGAAGTAGCAGACGTGCTCGTCGTCCACCTCGAGCCGCTGGTCCACAGTGGACGACCACGAGACGCCGAACCAGTGGCCCGCCCGGTAGGTCGACACGTGCGTGCGCGCCAGCACGAGCGAACCGAGCTCGAGGTCGAGCTGTTCGAGGATCACCTCGCCGCTCGCGATGTCGACGGGGTCGTCCTTGCAGACGCGGTTGTCGGGGTCGGGAGCGGTGTCGCGCGGGTTGTCCGGCTTGTTCGACGACGGGCTGGTGCCGCCGCCCCCGGACGAGCCCTTCCCGCCGCCGCCGTTCCCGTTGCCACCGCCGTGGCCGCCGGGTGGCGTGTCGCCGTTGGTCCCGTTACCGGACGGCGACGTGCCGTCGTTCTTGGGCGGCGGGCCGTCGTGCTTCGGCGGCGGCGTCCCGTCCGCGCCGGAGGTCGTGGTGCTGTCGCCACCCTTGGGCTTGGGCTCCGGCGCCTTCGGCGTGCCGTCGATCTTCGGGGGCTTCTTCGGCGCGGACACCTTGCCGGGCTTGATGTTCTTCAGCGCCTTCGCGGCGTCGCCGAACAGCGAGCCGGCCCGCTTCAGCAGCGGGATGAGCGCTTTGAGGGCCTTGACGAGCCGGGTGACGAGGTCGGCGATCTTCGACGCCGTCTTCGCGACCGCGCCGATCACCTGCGGGACGACCCAGGTCAGGCCGATGCCGAGGGTGAACACGACCTGCAGCGCCCAGCTGATCAGGTGCCCGACCAGCTCGGCGATGATGTCGCGCACCAGGGACCGGACCGCGCCGACGACTTCACCCGCGGTCTTCACGCCGCTGGAAGCGCCTTCGCAGCCCTTCTGCGCGCTCCCCAGCAGGGCGACGAGGTCCTGCGACTGCTGCCGGTAGGCGTCGGACGCCGGCCCCGTCCACGACTGCAGGTCGGCCTTGACCATGTCGCCGAAGTCGGTGCCGACGCTCTGCAGCTCGCCCGCGATGTTCTTCCACGTCTCCGACTGGGCGGCGATCTCGTCGGCGTTGCCGGTGAGGCCGTTGAGCGCTTCCTTCAGCGGCCCGACGTGCTCGATCAGCCAGCCCACCCCGGCGGCGAGGATCGCGCCGAAGGGGTCCATGGCCATCGACAGCGCGTCGAGGGCGGTGCCGACCGCCCCCATCGCGACCGAGGCCCAGTCACCGCTCTCGATCGCGGACTTCAGGTCGTTCGCCGTCTCCAGCAGGGAGATCCCCGAGTACGCCTTCGTCGAATCCTGCGTCGGCGCGATCAACGGGTTGCTCATGTGGTGGAACCATCCTCAGTGGGGGGACCGCTCGCCGGCTCACTCTGCCCGGCCCGAGATCTTTTCAAGCTACCAACCTCCCGGGAACCGGCGCCGGGGCCTCCGGATCGGGTTGCCCGTCCGATCACCCACGGATGCCCGCGGACCCTCCTATTCGGGCGAACCAGCAGTCGAACTCGTCGAACCGGGTCGATCGAGCAGATCGGGCAGCCGACGTCACGAGAGGTGTTCCCTTTTGCGCGCTCTTGGGCGATAGTGGTCGAAGCTGTGTTTTACAACGTTGTAAACCTTCTCGTGGAGGTCCGATGCGCGGGCGGCTGTCCTGGAAACGCACCCGGTCGGCGATGACCTGGGTGGCCGCGCTGAGCCTGGCCGCGCAGCTCGCCCTCAGCGGCGTCAGCGGCGTCGGCGGCGTCGCGGAAGCGACCGGGGACTCCTCGGGCCGGCCGACACCAGGCGCGGGGACCCACTTCCTCGACCACGCCGCCGCCCTCGCCGGGTACTCGGATCCCGCCTGGTACGAAGCGAACATCCCGTTCGTGGACCTGCCCGACGCCACCATGCAGAGCGTCTACTACTACCGCTGGCGCGTCTACAAAGAGCACCTGCGCTACACGAACCCCACCGACGGCTGGATCTCGACGGAGTTCCTCGACTGCTGCGGGTACGCCGCGCCCTACCAGGCGATCGACGCCGCCGCCGGGCACCAGCTGACCGAGGGGCGCTGGCTGCGCGATCCGGCCTACGGCCAGGACTACCTCAAGTTCTGGCTCACCGGCCCCGGCGCGGGCCCCAAGCCCGCCACCGACGACGTCAACGCCGACACGACCGACTGGGCGCACGAGTACAGCGTCTGGCTGGCCAGCTCGGCCTACGGCCAGGCCCAGGTCACCGGGGACTTCGCGCCGTTGCGTCAGCTGCTCCCGGCGCTCGTGCGCCAGTACCGCGGCTGGGACAAGCAGTTCAACCCCGGCCTCGGCCTCTACTGGTCGGTGCCGGTCTGGGACGCCATGGAGTTCTCCGCCTCCTCCTACGAATCCGCCGAGCCCTACCACGGCGGCGCCGGCTACCGGCCGACGCTCAACTCCTACCAGTACGGCGACGCCGTCGCGATCAGCCGCATCGCGGACTCGGTCGGCGACCACAAGCTCGCCGCCGAGTACGCCCAGCGCGCCACGCGGGTGCAGGCTGCGATGCAGAAGTGGCTGTGGGACCCGGAACGCGGCTTCTACTACGCCATGGCCCGCGACGACAACCCGGGCCACCGCCTGTCCGGCAGCCGCGAGCAGATCGGCTACCTCCCCTGGACGTTCGGCGCCGCCGGCCCGGCCGACACCACGGCGTGGTCCCAGCTGCTCGACCCCCAGGGGTTCGCGAGCGCCTACGGCCCGACCACGGCCGAGCGCCGCAGCCCGTTCTTCATGAAGGACGCCGGTTCGTGCTGCCGCTGGGACGGACCGAGCTGGCCCTTCGCCACCTCCCAGACCCTGACCGGCCTCGCCAACCTGCTGGACGACCACCCGGCCCAGCGCACGGTGTCCAAAGAGGACTACGCCGCCGCGCTGGCCGGCTACGCCCGGACCCAGACCAGGAACGGCGAGCCCTACGTCGCCGAGGCGCACGACCCGGACCGGGACGCGTGGATCTACGACGGGCAGAACCACAGCGAGGACTACAACCACTCCACCTACACCGACCTGGTGCTGTCCGGGCTGCTCGGCCTGCGCCCGCAGTCCGGCGACACCCTCGAGGTCAAGCCGCTCACCCCGGCCGGCTGGGACCACTTCGCCGCCGAAAACGTGCCCTACCACGGACACAACGTCAGCGTGCTGTGGGACCGCGACGGCCAGCACTACGGCCAGGGCGCCGGGATGCGCCTCTACGTCGACGGAAAGCTCGTCCAGCGCTCCGCGACGCTGCGCGACACCACCATCGACGTCGGGCGCACTGTGGTGCCCCAGCGGAACGATCTCGTCAACGACGCCGCCAACCCGCTGCGCACCGGCTACCCGCGGCCGATCACCTCCTACACCTGGCCGAACGACAACGCGTGGAACGCGCTCGACGGCAAGGTCTTCTACAGCGAGGTGCCCGAGAACACCCGGTGGACCAACTACGGTTCACCGAACCCGAGCGACTTCTACGGCGTCGACTTCGGTGCGCCCACGCCGGTCGGCGACATCCGCTGGAGCGGGTACGACGACGGCGGCGGCGTCCGACCGGCCGCGGCCTACAGCCTGCAGTACTGGACCGGCTCGGCCTGGCAGGACGTCCCCGGCCAGGTCCGCGCGCCGGCGAGCCCGGTGGGCAACGGCGTCAACCGCGTCACCTTCCCCACGCTCACCACGAGCAAGGTCCGGCTGGTGTTCACCAACCCGCCGGGCGCGTTCGTCGGCGTCACGGAGCTGCAGTCCTGGACGCCGTCGAGCCCGGACGCGCGGATCACCGTCGGGCCGGCCAACGCCAACGGCGTGGTCATCGTCGGCCGGAGCACCCCGCTGACCGTGACGGTGCGCAACACGACGTCGAGCCCGCTGATCTCACCGCGAGTGAGCCTCGCCGTGCCGGCCGGCTGGGCGGTCACGCCGGCCGGACGGCCCGCCGCCGCGATCCCGCCCGGGCAGTCCCGGACGTCGACGTTCACCCTGACGGCACCACCGGACGCCGAACCGGGCAGTGCGGCGACGCTGACCGCGACCGCGTCCTACCGCGGGCCCGGCGGCCGGACGGAAACCACGCACCAGCGCCAGAACCTGCAGATCCCCCACCCGGCCGGGCAGCACGATCCGGTCGGCGCGTGGAGCCTCGACGAGGGCAGCGGCACCGTCGCCCACGACAGCGCGGGCGGCCACGACGCCGCCCTGACCGGCGCGCCCGCGTGGGTCCCCGGCGTGACCGGCACCGCCCTGCAGCTGGACGGCTCGAGCCAGTACGGGCAGACGGGCGGGCCGGTGCTGGACACCACCGGGAACTACTCGGTCAGCGCGTGGGTCCGGCTGGACCGCACGGGATCGTGGGCCACCGCCGTCAGCCAGGACGGCGACCCGAGCAGCGGTTTCTACCTCCAGTACTCCGCGGCCGACGACCGGCTGGCCTTCTCGACCAGCGCGGGCCGGGCCCTGGCGGACGTCGCCCCGCAGCCGGGCCGCTGGTACCGGCTGGTCGGCGTGCACGACGCCGACGCGGGCACCTACGTGCTCTACGTCGACGGCGTGGCGCAGGCCAAGACCTGGAGCCAGGCGACCGGGGACGCGTCGCCCGGCCCGCTGGCCATCGGCCGCGCCGTCTCCGGCGGGCAGCACAGCGACCTGTGGCCGGGCAGCGTCGACGACGTCGAAGTGTGGAACCGGGTCCTGACCGCGGCCGACGTCACCGGCGGGGCGAACCTCAGGCGTCCGGCGCCAGCGGGGCCGTGAGTTCGAGCTGGATGCCGTCGGGATCGGTGATCGACAGCACCGCGATGCCGAACGGCGCCAGCTCGGCGAGTTCGCCGTGCTCGTGCCCGCCGGCGGCGCAGCGGTCGCGGATCTCGGCCAGCTCGGCACGGCCGCCGACCGAGAAGCTGACGTGGTCGAGGCCGACGCGCAGCGGGTCGAACCGGTCGCCGGCCCGGCGGCGCGGGTCGTCGCAGGGCCGGAGCCCGAGCTGCAGCTGCCCGTTGGTCAGCACGATCCCGCCCTGCAGGTTGTGGACCATCAGCCAGTGGTCCGGATCGTCCTGGGGCGGCACGGTGTCCACCGCCACCGAGAAGCCCAGCACGCGGGTGTAGAACTCCCGCGCGCGGGCGACGTCGGTGACGGTAAGCCGGATGTGGTGGACCGCGCCGGCCGCCGCCGTCACGCGGCGCCCCGGGCCAGGAACGCCAGCAGCGCGTCGTTGAACTCCTGGGCGTGGGAGGCGTTGATCGCGTGCGGGCCGCCCTTGATCACGACCAGTTCACTGTCCTCGAGGGACTCCGCCGAACGCTTGCCGCTGACCTCGAAGGGCACGATCGCGTCCGCGTCACCGTGGATCACCAGGGTGGGCACGCCGATCTTGGCGATGTCGGCGCGGAAGTCCGTGCGGCCGAACGCCGCGATGCAGTCGAGGGTGCCCTTCGGCGACGCGAACGCCGCGATCTCCTGGGCGTACGCGCGCTGGTCCTCGCTCACGAGCAGCGTGCCATTGGCACTGAAGAAGTCCGTGGTGAACTGCTTCAGGAACGCCAGGCGGTCGCCGCGGACGCCGGCTTCGAACTGGCCGATCGTCGCGTCGTCGAGACCGCCGTCCGGGTTGTCGTCGCTCTGGTAAAGGTAAGGCGGGACGGCCGCCGCGAGCACGGCCTTGGCGACCCGGCCGGCCCCGTGGGTGGCGAGGTGGCGGACGACCTCGCCGCCGCCCATCGAGAAGCCGACCAGCGTGACCTCACGCAGGTCCAGGTGGGTGAGCAGGGTTTCGAGGTCGGCGGCGAAGGTGTCGTAGTCGTAGCCGCCCCACGGCTGTGAGGACCGGCCGAAACCGCGCCGGTCGTAGGTGATGACGCGATAACCCGCGTCGACGAGCGCCGGCACCTGCGCCTCCCAGGAGCGGCCGCTGAGCGGCCAGCCGTGGATCAGCACGACCGGTTTCCCGGTGCCGTGGTCCTCGTAGTACAGGTTGATCGGCGCGGAGTTCTCGTGGCCGACGGTCACGCTGGGCATCTGTCCTCCCGACGGTAGAAATTACCTCGTCCACAATTCGAGTGCCCGCAACTCATCTGCCTCAAACACCGCGAGCACCGTTGGTCGTTCGGGGCGGGGCCCGCACCGGATTGGCGTCAGCAGTCGTCCTTCGCCACGTCGCGGACGACGAGCAGGCCGGCGAGACCGGTGCCGTGCACCTCGGAGGGCAGGTTGCCGGGCGCGCCTTCCAGCTGGTTCGCCTCGCGGGCTGGTGCCGGCCGCCAGGACGGCCGAGGTGACCACCCAGGTCGCCGGGTCCTGCCCCGTGAACGGCTGGAACTGGTCCTGCACAGCGGAGACGAACCCGACACCGGGGCCGAGCACGGTCACCATGGCGCCGAAACCGGTCCCCTACCGGGGCTCCCGTCAGCCGATCACGAAGACGTCGGACACCGCCGTGAACGGCTCGTTGCGGCCCGCCGGGTCCTTCGCGTCGCCGTGGTAGCGGATGCGGTGCGGACCGGTCGCGCCGGGTGGGATGTCCCAGGTGATCCGCACGACCGGGCCGGTGCTCTTGCCCCTCGACCAGTGGAACTTCGTGGACCAGTCGCCGTCGTCGGCGATCGTGTGCCAGGCTCCGTCCACTTCGGACTCGACCGTCAGGTACGTGCGGCCGCGGCGGAGGTCGTTGTTCGGGTTGGCGGCCACGAAACTGACGCTAGCCTGCTCGCCGGGGTGGTAGCTCGGCGCGGGCTGGGTCAGGACCCGGCCGGGCGACGGGCCGTCCGCGGTCTCGTCTTCGGCGGGCCGGATCCGGCCGGAGTGGTCGGGTTCCGGCGTGCCCCGCTCCACCGGCGTCCCGTCGCGCAGGGCGACGGCCAGCCTCGCCGCGGTCTGCCGCAGGGCGTCGAGCTGCCAGCGCCCGAACAGCGTGCTGCCGCCCTCGTACCGCTGGGCCTCGTACTCCTCCGGCGTGGTCACGTAGTGGAAGTAGCCGTTGCTGTAGCCGGCGACCAGCACGTTCTCGAGCTCGGCGCCCACGAGCTCGGCCACCGTGCGGCGCAACCGCAGGCCGGCCACGATCGTGACCTCGCCGGGGATCCCGATCAGGTACAGCGGGCCGACACGCAGCAGCTGCACCGGGAACCGGGTGGCGATGAACGGGCGCAGCCGGTTGAGCAAGCGGCCCGGCAGCGTCATTCCCTTGGGGGCCTGGGCATCCCGCAGTCCGGGCGCGAGCCGGTACAGCACCGCGGACAGCGCGTCCCAGAAGGGGTTGCGCTGCTGGCGGAACCCGGCGAAGCCCTTGCCTTCGTCGGTGCCGGCCAGCGCCGCGGCGCCGCCGATCGGGCCGCGGGTCCGGTGGGCGCGCCCGTCACCGCAGAACTCCGCCGAGACGGCCGTCGCGGACAGGTCGACGTGGGTCAGCCGGTGGTCCACCCCGCCGCGCACCGGGACACCGGGTTGCTTCAGCAGCGAGGCCGCGGCCGCGTACTGGCGCAGGCCGATGATCCGGGTGTTCTCGAACTCGTCGCCGGTCGGGCCGCTGCCGGGCCGCCCACCGACGTTGGGCGACATGTCCCCCGCGTTGGTCTGCGCGAACGCGGCGACGAAGCCCGGCGGCTCCGGCGCGAGGTAGTCGCCGCCCTCGACCTCGCGTTCCCAGTGCAGCGCCGCGTATCCCTTGTTGTCCGAGCTGATCAGCAGGTTCCGGTTGGTCATGCTGGTGCCGTGGGTGGCGAACCAGTTGATCACCCCGACGACCCGGCCGGCCCGCTCGACGCGCAGCACCGTCGTCTGCGGGTCGACGCCGTCGGGGAAGAACTCCCGGTCCGCCCGCGGGTTGCGGTCGAACGCCACGCGCGACCGGTTGGTGCTGGCGTCGCGGAGTTCCCCGTGCGCCAGCGTCAGGTCGGCGGGTGCGAGGTCGGCGTGCGCCCGCTCGACGGCTGCGGTGATGCCGTCGACGATCGCGGCGAACGTCTTGGGGTGGAACCCGTTGGACAGGTTGTAGAGGTGGTGGTGCCCGTAGCCGCCGGGGCCGCAGTGCGTGTGGGTCACGGTGATCATGACGTTGGACTCGGTGTACCGGCCGTCCAGGCGGGCCAGCACCGCGCGGTGCACGCTCGGGAACATCAGCGGCAGGTCGCAGACGATCAGCAGCACCCGGCGCACGCCGTCGTCGATGACGAAGGCCCGCGCGCGCAGTCGCGTATGGAGCCCGGCGCTGCGCTGCCAGGACTTGCCGTAGCCCATCAGTTCGCAGCCGGCGGCCTCGCCGGTGATGTCGGCGATCCCGCGGCCGACCAGGAAGTCCCTGTCCGTCAACGGCTGTCCCCTCCCGGTGGCTGCGCGGTCGCCCGCCTCGCTCCGGACGGTACTGTGCCCTGGTGACCGAGCCAGGACCGGATCGCGCCCTCAAGGGGCTGCGCAAGGAACCCCAGCAGGCCCGCAGCCGCGCGCGGGTGCGGGCGATCGTCGCCGCGGCCGACCGGATCCTGGCCGGCGAAGGCGTCGAGGCGCTGACCATCCGCCGGATCGCCGACGGCGCCGGCGTGCCGACCGGCACGGTCTACCAGTTCTTCGAGGACAAGGCCGCCGTGTTGTCGGCGCTGGCGCAGCACTACATGGACAGCTTCGGCGAGACCATGGCCGAGGCGGTCGAAGCGGCCTCCCGCGCGCCGCTGGCGGACCTGGTCGACATCGTCTTCGACCGGTTCGTCGAGCGGTACCGGCAGAACCCGGGTTACGTCGCGATCTGGACGGGCCGCCACCTCAGCCCCGAGCTGCTGCGCGCCGACGACGCGAACAACGACCTGCTGGCCGAGAGCATCCGGCGGATCCTGCTCGCGCGCTCGGACGTCGTCGACGGACCGCCGCTCGCGCTCGCCTGCCGGGCCGCCGTCCGGGTGGCGGACGCCTTGCTGCAGCTGGCGTTCCGGATCGACCCCCACGGCGATCAGGACACTTTGGACGAGGCCAAGCGCCTTGATCGGCTCTACGTCGACGAGATCGTCACCAGCCCCCGCTTCCGCTAGCACCCCGCTCACCGCTGGGGTCCGGCGGCCAGCGCCTGGTAGATGAGGCCGGCCTCGGCCTGCATCCCGGCCAGGACCGGGTGGTAGGCGACGGCTTTGACCAGGTTCGTGTATTGGCCGTTGACCCAGGCGGCGCTGCCCGCGCACGCGTCGTGGCCCAGCGACGGGCCGTAGGTGTCGACGTAGGTCGCGCCGGTCTTCTTCGCGGCCTTGGCCAGGGCGGCGTTGAGGGTGCGCTCCACGCCGTCGAACCAGCGGTAGTCGCCGTCGGCGAAGGGGATCTGGTCCGGGCAGTACCCGCTCGGCGGGACCAGCCGCGGGTAGCCCACCAGGACGATCTTGGCGCCGGGCGACAGCGCGCGGGCCCCCTTGACGACCTTCTCCAGGTTCCGTTCGGTGCCGGTGATCGCCGCGGTGAGGGTCTCGACGCCGTCGACGGTGAAGTGCTCCCGGCACGGCGAGCCGGTCGGGTCGGCGGCACGCAGGCCGGGGCAGATGTAGATCATCGACCCGAACACGCTGGCGTCGTTGCCGCCGATCCCGATGGTCACCAGGTCGGTGTCCGGGGTCAGGGCGTCGAACTGCGGGTATTCGTAGGTGATCGGCGCGTCTTCGCTGGGCACGGTCTGCTGCCGCGTCATGTTCGTGGTGTCCGCCGAGGAACAGCTCACGTCGGTGAACGCGCCCGGGGTGGCGTAGATGCCGAGCCGGGTGGCCAGCCACGACGGGTAGTTGTTGTTCGACCGGAAGCACCAGCTCGCCGACTGCCACGGGATCAGCGGCCCGGCGGTGTAGGAGTCGCCCAGCGCGACGTAGTGGCGGAACGCCGGAGCCGGCGCGGCGCTCGCCACCCCCGCACCGGTCACGGTGGCCACCGCCAGCGCGGCGGCGAGGACGATCCGGGACACCTTCATGGGCACCTCGTTACCTCGGAGTCGGAGCGAAGGTAACTGTGAATCACGTTCATGTTTTCGTCAAGCCGGCCTGCCCCGGGCGTCCTCCGGCGGGATCGACGGCGCCCGGGGAAGATTTCTCCGGGGCCGTGTCGATTCCCGGGTCGCCCGTTCGACCAGGGGGCGTGAGGCCGGCAGGCGGCCTGACCGGAACGAGGAGCACACGATGTCGAAGTACATGCTGATCATGCGGGGCACCGACGAGTCCAACGCGGCCATGATGGCCGACATCGACCGGGAGATGGCCGCGACCCGGGAGTACATCGAGGACCTGCTCAAGGCCGGGGTGCTGCTCGCGGCCGAAGGCCTCGACGACCCGGCCCGGGGTGTCGTGGTCGCCTTCGGCGGCGAGAAGCCGGTGGTCACCGACGGGCCCTACGGGGAGACCAGGGAACTGTTCGGCGGCTACTTCCTGCTCGACGTCTCCTCCCAGGAAGAGGCCGTCGAATGGGCCACGCGGATGCCGGCCGTGGCCGGGTCGAAGATCGAGGTCCGCCGGGTCGCCGGCGACGACGAGGTCCCGCGCGGCAGCGAGGCGGCCGGGGCCGAGAGCGCCGGTCGCGACTGATGGGACCGGCCGACGTCGAGGCCGTGTGGCGGATCGAGTCGGCGCGGATCGTGGCCGCGCTGACCCGGTTCACCGGCGACTTCGGGCTCGCCGAGGACGCCGCCCAGGAGGCGGTGGCCGAGGCGCTGGTGTCCTGGCCCCAGGCCGCGCCGGCCAGCCCGGTCGGCTGGCTGATGGCCACGGCCCGGCGGCGGGCCATCGACACGATCCGCCGCCGGGCCGCCCTGCGGGACCGCTACGCCCTGCTCGCGACCGACGACGAGGTGGCCGAGGTGGCCGTCGACGACACCGACCCCGACCGGATCGACGACGACGTCCTGAAGCTGATGTTCATCAGCTGCCACCCGGTCCTCTCCCCCGAGGCCCGGGTGGCGCTGACCCTGCGCGTGGTCGGCGGCCTGTCCAGCGAGGAGATCGCCCGCGCGTTCCTGGTGTCCGTGCCGACCGTGCAGGCCCGCATCACCCGCGGCAAGAAGACGATCGCGGCGGCCGGGGTGCCGTTCGAGCTGCCGCCGGCCGCCGAACGCAAGCAGCGGCTGGGCGGCGTGCTCAGCGTCCTCTACGTGATCTTCTCCGAGGGCTCGACGGCCACCTCGGGTGACCGGCTGGTGCGCCCCGACGTCGCGTACGAGGCGATCCGGCTGGCCCGCACGCTGGCCGCGCTGCAGCCGGCCGAGCCGGAGGTGCACGGCCTGCTCGCGTTGTTCGAGCTGACGGCCGCGCGCTTCCCGGCCCGGACCGCCCCGGACGGCGCGCCGATCCTGCTCGAGGACCAGGACCGGCGGCGGTGGGACTTCTCGGCGATCCGCCGTGGGCTGGCCGCGCTGGCCCAGGCGTCACCGCGCGGGCTCGGCCCCTACGGTCTGCAGGCCGCGATCGCCGCCGTCCACGCGTCGGCGCCGTCGGTGGCGGAGACGGACTGGGACCGGATCGTGCTGCTCTACGAGGCGCTGGGCCGGGTCGCGCCCTCACCGGTGGTCGAGCTCAACCGGGCCGTCGCCGTGGCCATGGCGTCGGGTCCCGCGGCGGGTCTGGCCATTGTGGACGAGCTGGTCGTCACCGACCGGCTCCCGGGTTCGCACCTGGTCCCGACCGTGCGCGGTGAGCTGCTGACCCGGCTCGGCCGGCGGCCGGAGGCGCGGGCCGAGCTGGAGCTGGCGGCCCGGCTGTGCACCAACGAGCGGGAACGCTCGGTGCTGCTGGGCAAGGCGGCCGCGCTGGGCTGACCCGGTCGAAGATTGCGATTCCTCGTGACCGGGCCGTCCCGGCCGGGCCGTGGGCGGCGGATTCACAGAGTTCTCCCAGAAGCACTCAGGAATCGGTCGGATCGGCCGGGCACGCTCGCCGCATGACCACGATCGACGTACGGGGCCTGACCAAGCGGTACGGGCCCGACACCGTGGTGGACGACCTCTCGTTCACCGTCGAACCCGGGCAGGTGACGGGTTTCCTCGGCCCCAACGGCGCCGGCAAGTCCACGACCATGAAGATGATCCTGGGCCTGGCGGCGCCGACCCGGGGCTCGGCCACCATCGGCGGCCGCCGCTACGCCGGCCTCCCCGCGCCGCTCACCGAGGTGGGCGCGCTGCTCGACGCCGGTGCCGTCCACGGCGGCCGGACGGCCCGCGACCACCTGCTGGCCCTCGCGGTCAGCAACGGTCTCCCCCGCCGCCGGGTCGGCGAGGTGCTCGCGCGGACCGGGCTGGAGGACGTCGCCGGCAAGCGGGCCGGCGGGTTCTCCCTCGGCATGCGGCAGCGGCTCGGCATCGCCGCGGCCCTGCTCGGCGACCCGCGGGTGCTGATCTTCGACGAGCCGGTCAACGGCCTCGACCCCGAAGGGATCCGCTGGATCCGGGACTTCATGCGGTCGCTGGCCCGCGACGGCCGGGCGGTGCTGGTGTCCAGCCACCTCATGAGCGAGATGGCGCAGACCGCCGACCACCTGGTCGTCATCGGCCGCGGCAGGCTCATCGCCGACACCGGGGTCGGCGAGCTGATGCGCGCGGGCGGCGCGGGGACCGTGCTCGTCCGCACGCCCGATCCGGGTTTCGCGCACCGGCTCACCGCCGCCGGGGCCACCGTGCGGGACGGGCTCGAGTCCTCGCTCGTCGTCTCCGGCCTGACCAGCGCGGAGATCGGCAAGCTCGCCGCCTACCACGGCGCCGCGCTCAGCGAGCTCACCCCGCAGCGCGCCTCGCTGGAGGACGCCTTCATGGAACTGACCAAGGACAGCGTCGAGTACCAGGGAGTCACCGCATGAGCGCGCTCGCCACGAAAACGACCTTCGGCCACGCCGTGCACGCGGAATGGGTCAAGCTCCGCAGCCTGCGCTCCACCTGGTTCACGCTGGCGACCCTGTTCGTGGTCGGGCTCGGCATCACCGCCCTCACCGCGAACGCCGCCGGGAAGGAGTACGCGAGCGCGACGCTCGCGGACCAGCAGGCGTGGGACCCGGCCGGGCGCAGCCTGATGTCGTACGTCGTCGCCCAACTGGTCCTCGGGGTGCTCGGCATCCTGATCGTCACCGCGGAGTTCGCGACCGGGCTGATGCAGACGTCGCTCATCGCGACGCCGCGCCGGCACCGGACGCTGGCGGCCAAGGTCGTGGTGGCCGCGGCCGTCGCCGCGGTGGCCGGGCAGGCGCTGATGTTCGCCGCTTTCTTCGTCGGACAGGCGGTTTTCGCCCTGCAGGACGCGCCGGACGCGAGCCTCGGCGATCCCGGTGTGCTCTCCGCCGTGACGGGCGGCGGCGTCTACCTGACGGCGATCACGCTGCTCGCGGTCGGTCTCGGCGTGCTCGCGCGAGCCACGGCGGGCGCGTTCGCCACGCTCGTGGGCATCGTCTTCCTGATCCCCGGGATCGCGGGGGCGTTCCCCGGCTGGTTCCAAGGTCTTTTCCGCTACTGGCCGACGCTGGGCGCGGCCGAGGTCCTCAAGACGGTGCCCGATCCCGGGTTCCCGCACCCGTGGCTGAACCTGGGCGGCCTGTGCCTCGGCGTCGCCGCCGTGCTGGCCGTCGCGTTCGCGGTCTTCCGGCGCCGGGACGTCTGATGCGCGACGTCCGCCGGGGCCTGGGCGCGGCGGCCGCCGCCCTGCTCGTGATGGCCGGTGTCGCGCTGGCCGCGCTGCTGCTGCTCGGCGCCGGCCGGTTCGGCGACCTCACGGCGCTGACGGCGACGGTCGTCGCCCTGGCCGTCGGCGGCTCGGCGGACGTCGTCGCGACCCCGGCCGGCGCGCTGCCGATCACCGTGCACGGCGCCGTCGACGTCATGCCGCTGGGTGTCTCCCTGGCGGGCGCGGTGGTGCTCGGCGCGCTGGTGCTGCGGCACGGCCGGGACGGGCTGGCCGTCCGCGCCGCGACGGCGGCCGTCGCCGTTGTGGCGGGACTGACTGCGATCTCGTTTCTGGCACAGGGAAATCTGGCGCTGCGGCTGCCGGGCGGCTCGGGTGGCGGCTCTGTCTGCGGGCCCGCCACGGGAGCGGTCTCGCGGTTCGGCGGCGCGGTCGACGCCGGGTTCTCCGCGGCCGTCCTGCCGACGCTGACGGCCACGGCGGTCTGGGCGCTCGTGGTCGTCGGGGCAGCTGCGCTCGTGGTGCGGTTCCCGGCCGTCGTACCGGGATTACGCGTCGCCGCAACGGTCTTCGGGGTGGTCACCACCGGCGGCGTGCTCGTCGCGTGGGTGTTCGGCGGTGCGGCGACGGCCGGTGCCGTGCTGCTCGTCCTGCCGCAGGCGGTGTCCGGCGCGCTGCTGCTCGGGCTCGGCGTGCCGTGGACCCTGACGTCCGACGGCGTGCTTTCCTGCGCTTTCAACGGGATCGAGCCCGGTGGTGCCTGGATCTGGGTGCCGGTGGTGCTGCTGACGGCCTGCGCCGTCGCCGCCGCCGCGCGAACCGGCACCGGGCGCCCACTGCGTCGCGCCGGGGTGTTCGCCGTGGTGACGGGTGTCGTGCCGGCGGTCGTGGCGCTGCTGTCCCGGGTGTCCGTCGACCTCGACGTCACGGCGTTCGGGCTGTCGATCCCGGTCCTCGACGCGCGGCTGTCGGCGAATCCCCTGCTCGCCTTGGCGGCCGGCGCGGCGGCGGGGTTCGCGAGCGGCCTGCTCGCCGGCGCGATCTCCGTATCCTCGCGGGCATGGAAGCGATGACGCCCGGGCGGCTGCTGGTGGTCGACGACGAAGCCACCGTCCGCGAGCTGCTCTCCGCCGCGCTGCGGTTCGCCGGTTTCGAGGTGACCTCCGCGGCGACGGCGGGCGAGGCCGTCGCCGCGGCCACCGCGCAACCGCCGGACCTGGTGCTGCTCGACGTCATGCTGCCGGACATGGACGGCTTCGAGGTCGTCCGGCAGTTGCGCGAGCGGCACGCACCGGTGCCCGTCCTGTTCCTCACCGCGCGCGACCGCCAGGCCGACAAGGTCACCGGCCTGTCGCTCGGCGCCGACGACTACGTGACGAAACCCTTCGACCTGGCGGAGCTGATCGCGCGGATCCGCGCGATCCTCCGCCGGACCACCGGCCAGCAGGCCGGCGTGCTGACCGTGGGCGCCCTCGCCCTCGACGCCGAAGGGCACCAGCTGACGCGCGAGGGGCGGCCCGTGCGCGTCTCCGCCACCGAGTTCCGGCTGCTGCGCTACCTGATGGAGAACGCCGGGCGCGTGGTGTCGAAGGCGCAGATCCTCGACCGGGTGTGGCGCTACGACTTCGGCGGCGACGCCAGCATCGTCGACACCTACATCTCCTACCTGCGAAGGAAAGTCGACACCGAGGAGCCCAAGCTGATCCACACCGTGCACGGCGTGGGCTACGTGCTGCGGGAGCCCCGGCGGTGAAGCGGCTTTCGCTGCGGGCCAGGCTGTTGCTGCTCACCGCGGGCCTGCTGCTGGCCGGGCTCGCGCTGATCGGCGCGGTCGTCTCCGACCACGTCGAGCGCTACCAGCTCGACCGCCTCGACGGCCAGCTGCGGTCGCTGACCGAGCTGATCTCCCGGGTGCCGGCCGCCGGGCCGCCCGGGCTGAAGAACACGAGCGCCCGCCCCGAACTCCTCGATCCCGCTCTCGACCTGTTCGGCACGCCGTACCTGGTCTACCTGGACGCCGACGGCTCGGTGGCGGGCGGCCTCCACTCCTCCCGGCTCGACGCCGCCGCGCTGCCCGCCCCCGGTGCGCTGCGCACGATCCCGGCCGACGGGTCCGCGGTGGACCTGCCGGCCGCCGACGGCTCGGGACGCTGGCGCGCCGTCGCCCGGCCGACCGTCGGCTGGAACGGGACGGTGCTCGCCGCCGCGCCGCGCACCGAGGCCGACGCCACGATCGCCCAGCTGCGGTCGAGCAGCCTGATCGGCGGGGCCGTGCTGCTCGTCCTGCTGACCGCCGTCGGCTGGTTCGCCCTCGGCCGGGGCCTGCGGCCGCTGCGCCGGATCGAGCACACGGCGGCCGCGATCGCCGAGGGCGACCTCACCCGGCGCGTCCCCGTCCTCGCCTCGCCCGGGACGGAGATCGGGCACCTCGCGGCGTCGCTCAACACCATGCTCGGCCAGCTCGAACGGGCCTTCGCCGACCGGTCCGCGTCCGAGGCCCGGATGCGCGACTTCGTCTCGGACGTCAGCCACGAGCTGCGGACGCCGTTGTTCGGCATCAAGGGCTCCACCGAGCTCTACCGGATGGGCGCGCTGCCCGAGCGGGCCGACGTCGACGAGGTGATGCGCCGCATCGACCGCGACGCCACCCGGCTCACCGCCCTCACCGAGGACCTGCTGCTGCTCGCCCAGCTCGACGAGGCGCCCGAAAGCCAGCTCGACCGGGCGCCGATGGACCTGCGCACCCTCGCCGGCGACGCCCGGCACGACCTGCGTGCCCTCGACCCGTCCCGGCCGGTCGAGCTCACCGGGCCGGGCGGGGCGGGCTTACCCGGCCCCGCGCCGGTGCACGCCGACGAGGCGCGGCTGCGGCAGGTCGTCACCAACCTCGTCGGCAACGCCGCCGCCCACACCCCGCCGGGCACGCCGGTCCGCATCGGCGTCGGCACGGTCGACGGCCGGGCCGTGCTCGAAGTGGCGGACCGGGGCCCGGGCCTGAGCACCACCCAGGCGGGCCGCGTCTTCGACCGCTTCTACCGCGCCGACCGGGCCCGGACCCGCTCGGGCGGCGCCGACGCCGGGCTCGGCCTGGCCATCGCGCGCTCCCTGGCCCGGGCCCACGGCGGCGACGTCGAGCTGGACACCGCGCTGGGCGAAGGGGCGTGCTTCCGGCTCACGCTGTCACGGTCCGAGTGACTGCGGCGTCTCCGGCGGCGGCGTGGCCAGGCTCTGGAAGCACGGCCGCAGCAGGTCGACGATCTGCTCGGGTGACGCGTCCGCGAGGTGCGTGAGGCGCAGCAGGTACCGCTCGGCGACCACGCCGTGGACGATCGCGCTGAGCAGGCTCGCGCGCAGGTCGGCGTCCGGCGTCGGGATCGCCTCGGTGAGCTGGTTGAGCTGCGGCTCGCCGGCGGCCCGGTAGCGATCGGCGGCGTCGGCGTTCGTGAGCATCGAGCGCAGGACCGCCAGGGACGCCGTCGGCTCGTCGGTCAGGCGCCGGCCCAGCGACGTGAGCAGCGCTTCGGCCACCTCGTCCGCCGTGCCACCGGGCAGCTCGTCCGCGGGGATCTCGGAGGCGCGGGCGAAGAGCAGGTCCTTGCTGCCGAAGTAGTGCATGACCAGCCCGCCGTCGACTCCGGCGGCCGCCGCGACGGCCCGGATCGTGGTCCGGTCGTAGCCCAGCTCGGCGAAGATCTTGCGGGCCGCGGCGAGGATGCGCTCCTCGCTCTGGCGGCGTTGCTCCGCCCGGGACGGGCGGGCGCTCGGTTCGGTCACGGGTTCATTCTACGGCCGTTGACCCGGCGGGCCACTTCGTTCTACAGTCGTTCAATCAACGAGCGTTCAACGAAAGTGGGAGCAGTCATGACCGCCACCGCACGCGAAGTCGTCGAGCAGGTCCTGCGCGCGGGCCTCGCGATGGACACCGACACGTTCGTCGGCCTGATCGCCCCGGACGGCCGCATCGAATGGCCGTACCACCCGGCCGGCGTCCCCGACCACGTGGAAGGACGCGAACAGATCCGCGAGTTCCTGACCGCCCAGGCCGGCGGCCTCGTCAGGTTCGAGGAGTACCGCAACACGGTGATCCACGAGACCAAGGACCCGGAGGTGGTGATCGTCGAGTACGACGTCCACGGCACCGTCGTCCCGACCGGCGCACCCCTGCACCAGACCATCATCGCGGTGATCCGGGTCCGGGACGGCCTGGTCGTCTCCTACCGCGACTACCTCAACCCGTTGGTGCTGGCCGAAACCCTGGCGAGCGTGGTCGCCTAGACCTGGTCCGTGGGCCGGATGACGATCTCGGCCACCGCCCGGCGGCGCGGGCCGGTGACGACGTAGGCGACCGCCTCGGCGATGTCGTCCGCGTGCAGCTGTTCGACGTCGGCGAACCGGGCCGCCATGCCCTCGCGGACGGCCTCCTGCTGGTGGCTCTGCAGCTCGGTCTCCACGAGGCCCGGCTCGACGACGGCGAACCGGACGTTGCGCCGCGTGAACTCCTGCCGCCAGGCCTCGGTCGCGGCGGTGACGCCGAACTTGGTCGCGTTGTAGACGGCGGCGTTGGGGATGACGAAACGGCCGGCGATCGAGCTGATGTTGACCACGTCGGCGACCTGCCGCGGGCTGGTGCGGGCGGCGTCGACGAGGTGCGGCAGCGCGGCCTTCGTGACGTACAGCAGGCCGTTGACGTTGATGTCGACCATCCGCTGCCACTCGTCCAGCGGGGCCCGGAGCGAGTCACCGGTGAGCATCACGCCCGCCGCGTTGACCAGGGTGTCCAATCGGCCGAGCCGGTCGACGGCGGTGGCGACGACGCCGGTGGCGGCCTCGGCGTCGGTCAGGTCGGCGGCCAGCGCGACAGCCTGGCCGCCGTCCTCGGCGATCTCCTTGGCCAGGACGTCGATCCGGTCCTGCCGGCGCGCGACCAGCACGACGGTGGCGCCCTGGGCCGCGAGCCGGCGGGCGGTGGCCCGACCGATGCCGCTGCTGGCCCCCGTGACCAGGGCGACCGTCGACATCAAGGGGGTGGACATGGCGATGACCTCCGGAGTGGTGCTAAGTGACTGAGCTCCACTCTGCGCCCGGCGTTATCCGGGTGCCAGAGTGTGTTTATGGGGGTATCCACACCACCTGGCACCCGGCTTCGCGCGGTGGCACAGTGGACCCATGACGACGTCCGTGCCGACCGACGACCAGGTCCGGCGGCAGGAGCTGACGGCCTTCCTGAGGAGCCGCCGGGAACGCCTCTCCCCGGAGCAGGCCGGCCTGCCGCCCACGGGCCGCCGGCGCACCCCGGGGCTGCGCCGCGAGGAGGTCGCGTACCTCGCGGGCATGGGCGTGACCTGGTACACGTGGCTGGAGCAGGGGCGGGACATCACCGTCTCGGACCAGGTGCTGGCCGCGATCGCGACCACGTTGCGGCTCGACCCGTACGAGCGCGTCCACCTCTACGAGCTGGCCGGGCACCCCGCGCCGCCGATGAGCCGCGACGGCAAGGCCATCCCGGACGCCGTGCTGGTGATGGTGCGGCACCTGGAGCCGATCCCGGCCGCCGTGATCAACGCGCGGTTCGATCTGCTCGCGTACAACCACGCGTACGAGCACCTGGTCGGCGGGCTCGACGACGTGCCGTTCGAAGACCGCAACCTGCTGCTGCTCATGTTCACGTCGGCGCGGTGGCGGGCCCGGGTCCTCGACTGGGAGGACGCCGCGACGCGCCTGGCCGGCCGGTTCCGCGCGGGCATGGCGTCGCACGCCGCCGACTCCAGCCGGAAGACCCTGGTGAAACGGCTGCGGCAGGACTCCCCGGACTTCGTGCGCCTGTGGGAGCAGCACGACGTGCGGGCGCCGGAGAACTTCACGAAGCGCTACCTGCACCCCGAAGTCGGCCTGCTCACACTGGACTACACGCAGCTGTGGCTCGGCGAGCGATCGGAGCTCAAGCTCACCACCTACACCCCGGCCGACGACGAGACCTGGGCGAAAGTCCGGCTGCTGCGGGAAAGCGGGTCCTGAGCCCGGCATATCGCCGGCGTATCGATTCCCGCATACGTGCCGGCAACAGCGCCGTGCGTTGACTGGCCGCATGACCTACAGCGAACCGGCGCGCACCGCCGGCCGCCGCACCCGGCCGGGGGCGCCGTGGTCGTTCGCCGCCGTGCCGGGCCCGGGGATCACGGTCTACGGGTGCGAGCCCGACGAAGCCGTCCTGTTCCGGGAACTGGCGGCGCGTTTCGGCGTCACCCTGACCGTCACCGAGGACGCCGTCTCCGAAGCCACTGCCGGCCTGGCGTCCGGGAACCGGTGCGTCAGCGTGGGCCACAAGGCGCGGATCACCGACAACACCCTGCTCGCGCTCAGCCGGGCCGGCGTGCGGTACCTCTCCACGAGGAGCATCGGCTGCAACCACCTCGACGGGACCTACGCGGAGAGCGTCGGCATCACCGTCGAGACCGTCTCCTACTCCCCCGACAGCGTCGCCGACTACACGCTGATGCTGATGTTGATGGCGGTGCGGGGCGCCCGGTCGACCCTCCGGCGCGCGGACGTCCACGACTACCGGCTGAACGAAACCCGTGGAAAGGAACTACGCGACCTGACCGTCGGGATCATCGGCACGGGACGCATCGGTGCGGCGGTCATGGCCCGGCTGCGGGGTTTCGGCAGCCAGGTGCTGGCCTACGACACCCGCCACGAAACGTCGGCCGACTACGTTCCGCTCGACGACTTGGTGCGTCGCAGCGACGTCGTCACCCTGCACACCCCGCTCAACGCCGACACGCACCACCTCCTCGGCCGTGAACGCATCGAGGGGATGAAACGCGGCGCGTACGTCGTCAACACCGGCCGCGGTGCGCTGCTCGACACCGAGGCCCTCGTCGCGGCGCTGGAACGCGGCGGACTGGGCGGTGCCGCATTGGACGTCCTCGAAGGCGAAGACGGGATCTTCTACGAAGACCACCGGGACAAGCCCGTCGAAAGCGGTGTGCTGACGCGGCTGCGGAACCTGCCGAACGTCGTCATCAGCCCGCACACCGCCTACTACACGGACCACGCCCTGCGCGACACCGTCGAAAACTCCCTGGTCAACTGCCTGAACTTCGCCAGCAGAAAGCAGCACTGGATATGAAGACCGGAATCATCTTCGGGGGTATCTCCGAAGAACACCTCGTCTCCGTCAAGTCCGCGCAGGAGGTCGCGAAGCACCTCGACACCACGAAGTACGAACCGTTCTGGATCGGGATCACGAAGGCCGGCGAATGGCGGCTCTGCGACGGCCCGAGCGCTGACTGGGAGCACGGCGACTGCCGCCCGGCCGTGCTGTCGCCGGACCGCAGCGTCGGTGGGCTGCTCGTCCTGGAAGACGGCCACCACCGGACGATCGGCCTGGACGTCGTGCTGCCCGTGCTGCACGGGAAGCACGGCGAAGACGGCGCGCTGCAGGGCCTGCTGGAGCTGTCCGGCATCCCGTACGTCGGCTGCGACGTCCCCGGTTCCGCGTTGTGCATGGACAAGTCGCTCGCCTACGTCGTCGCCGGCGCCGCCGGCATCGCGACGCCGGGCTTCCGGATCGTCCCGCCGAGCGAGCAGCCGGACCCCGACCGGCTCACCTATCCCGTCTTCGTGAAGCCGGCCCGGTCGGGGTCGTCCTTCGGCGTCGGCAAGGTGTCCGGCCCGGACGACCTGCCGGCCGCGGTGGCGACCGCGCGGCAGTACGACTCGAAGGTGCTGATCGAGGAGGCCGTCGCCGGCAGCGAGGTCGGCTGCGCGGTCCTGGGCGACGACGGCGAGCTGACCGTCGGCGAGGTGGACCGGATCTCGCTGTCCCACGGGTTCTTCCGCATCCACCAGGAGAGCGCGCCGGAGCGCGGTTCCGAGAACTCGACGATCACCGTGCCCGCCGACATCCCCGCGGAAACGCGCGCGCTCGTCCAGGAGACGGCGAAGGCCATCTACCGCGCGCTGGGCTGCAAAGGACTGTCGCGAGTGGACATGTTCCTGACCGGCGACGGAACCGTGGTCCTCAACGAGGTCAACACCCTGCCCGGCCTGACCTCCTACAGCCGGTACCCGAGGATGATGGCGGCCGCCGGGCTGCCGCTCGCCGAGGTGCTCGACCGGGTCGTGTCGCTGGCCCTGACGGGGAAAGACCGATGAACGGCGACTTCGTCTTCGTGGACGAGCACGTGCCCGGGATCCGCTGGGACGCCAAGTACGCCACCTGGGACAACTTCACCGGCAAACCCGTGGACGGCTACCTGGCGAACCGGATCGTCGGCACCACGGCGTTGTGCGTCGCGCTGGAGAACGCGCAGGAGAAGGCCGGGACCCTCGGCTTCGGCCTGCTGCTCTGGGACGGTTACCGCCCGCAACGCGCCGTCGACTGCTTCCGGCGCTGGGCGGCCCAGCCGGAGGACGGCCGGGCGAAGGCACGCCACCACCCCAACATCGGCCGGGCCGAGATGTTCGAAAAGGGTTACGTGGCCGCCAAGTCGGGCCACAGCCGGGGCAGCACCGTCGACCTGACGCTCTACCACCTGGCCACCGGTGAGCTCGCGGCGATGGGCGGCGGCCACGACCTGATGGACGTGCTCTCGCACCACGACGCGCCGGCCGTCGCGCCGGCCGACGCGGCCAACCGCCGTCACCTCCAGTCCGTCATGGAGTCCTGCGGGTTCACCGCGTACGAGTCCGAGTGGTGGCACTACACGCTGAAGGACGAACCTCATCCGGACCGGTACTTTGACTTCCCCATCGTCTAGCCGGGTCGTCGTCGCCGGCGGCCATTCGGCCGGGCACATCGAACCGATGCTCAACTTCGCCGACGCGCTGCGCCGCCTGGAACCCGCGGCCGGGATCACCGCCCTGGGCACGGTCCGCGGCCTGGACACCACGCTCATCCCGGCCCGGGGATACCCGCTCGAGCTCATCCCGCCGGCGCCGCTGCCGCGCGAGCTGAACCGGGACCTGGCGCGGACGCCGGGCCGGCTGCGTGACTCGGTGCGGGCGGCCGGGGCGGTGCTCGACCGCGTGCGGGCCGACGTCGTCGTCGGCTTCGGCGGCTACGTCGCGATGGCGGCCTACCTCGCCGCCCGCCGGCGGGGCCTGCCGATCGTCGTCCACGAGGCGAACGCCCGGCCCGGCGTGGCCAACCGGCTGGCGGCCCGGCTGACGACCCACGTGTTCACCGCCGCGCCGGGCGTCCGGCTGGCCCACGCGACGGCCATCGGGATCCCGCTGCGGCGGGCGATCGCCGGGCTCGACCGGCCCGCGCTGCGCGACGCCGCCCGGCAGCGGTTCGGCCTGCGCCCCGGCGGACCGGTGCTGCTGGTCACCGGCGGTTCGCAGGGCGCCCGCACGCTCAACACCGCGGCGGCCGGCGCGGCCCCGGCGCTGCGCGCGGCCGGCGTCCAGGTCCTGCACATCACCGGGCCGCGTCACGCGGTCGAGGTGCCGGTCGGCGAGCCGCCGTACGTGGTCCTCCCCTACGTCGACGAGATGCGGTACGCCTACGCCGCGGCCGACTTCGTGCTGTGCCGCTCGGGGGCGATGACGTGCGCCGAACTGGCCGCGGCCGGCCTGCCCGCCGCGTACGTCCCGCTGCCGCTGCGCGGCGGTGAGCAGGGCCTGAACGCCGGGCCGGTCGTCGCGGCCGGCGGGGCGTTGCTCGTCGACGACGCCGGCCTCCGCCCGGCCTGGATCGAGTCCACCCTGATCCCGGTGCTCACCGACCCCGCGCGGATCGCGGCGATGTCGGCCCGCGCGTCGGCGGCCGGCGCCCCCGACGCGGGCGACACCCTGGCCCGGTACGTGCTCAAGGCGATCGCCGGCTGACGCCGTCACCCACCGGGTGCGGCGGCGGGGACCTGCACCGTGACGCGGAGCCCGCCGCCGGGGCGGGCGGTGAGGGTGAGGCTGCCGTCGTGGGCCTGGGTGATGCTCTTGACGATGGCCAGGCCGAGGCCGACGCCGGTGTGCTCGCCGTGGACGCGGGCGGTGCCGCGCTGGAACGGTTCGGCCAGCGTCGAGAGCACCTGCGGGGTGAGCTGCTCGCCGGTGTTCTCGACGGTGAGCACGACGGTTCCGCGGCGGACCCCGGTCGTGACCGACACGGTGCCCCGGTCCGGCACGTTGTGGACGATCGCGTTGTGCACCAGGTTCGTCGTCAGCTGCAGCAGGAGCGCGTGCGAGCCGGTCGTGCGGGCCAGGTCGCCGGAAGTCTCGATGGTGACGCCGTGCTTCTCCGCGAGCGGCAGCAGCGTTTCCGCGGCCTCTTCCGCGGCGAGCGACAGGTCGACGTGCTCGCGGCTGAAGGACCGCCGGTTGGCGCGGCTGAGCATGAGCAGCGCTTCGGTGAGGTCGATCGCCCGGGTGTTGACGAAGTGGAGGCGCTCGACGAGCTCACCGGCGTCGCGGTCCGGGTCCTTGCGGGCCACGTCGAGGAGCGTCTGCGTGATCGCCAGCGGGGTGCGCAGCTCGTGGGACGCGTTGGCCGCGAACCGCTGCTGCTCGGCGTCGTGCGCTTCGAGCCGCGCGAGCATGGTGTCGAAGGCGTCGGCGAGCTCGCGGAACTCGTCTTCCCGGCCTTCCAGCTGGACCCGGTGGGACAGCGAGCCGTTCGTGGCCAGGCGGGTGGCGTTGGTGATGCGGGTCAGCGGCGCGAGCATGCTGCCGGCGAGGAGCCAGCCGCCCAGGAGGCCGAAGACCAGCAGGAACAGCAACGCGACGGCGGCCTTCGGCGCGAACGCGGCCAGCAGGTCCGAGCGGTCGGGTACGGCTGTCGAGCCGAGCCGGCCGGGCGGCGCCTCGATCACCTCGGGGACGTACCGCAGCAGGAACACCCACACGACCGCGAGCAGCAGGGCCCCGGCGAGCAGGATGACCCCGGCGTAGCTGAGGGTGAGCTTGACCCGGACGCTCAGCCCGGGCTGCCTAGCCACGGTCCCCTCCCGCGTCGATGCGGTAGCCGACGCCGGCCACGGTGGTGATGATCCAGGGTTCGCCGAGGCGTTTGCGCAGGGCCGAGACGGTGATGCGGACGGCGTTGGTGAAGGGGTCGGCGTTCTCGTCCCACGCGCGTTCCAGCAGGTCTTCGGCGCTGACGACCCCGCCTTCGGCCGCGACGAGCACCTCGAGCACGGCGAACTGCTTCCGGGTGAGCGCGACGTACCGGTCGTCGCGGTAGACCTCGCGGCGGAAGGGGTCGAGCCGCAGGCCCGCGATCTCGCGCACCGGCGGCCGGGCGTGCGCGCGCCGGCGGTCGAGCGCCCGCAGCCGCAGGACGAGCTCGCGCAGGTCGAACGGCTTGGTGAGGTAGTCGTCGGCACCGAGCTCGAACCCGGACGCCTTGTCGTCGATCCGGTCCGCGGCGGTGAGCATGAGGATCGGCATGCCGCTGCCGGAGGCGACGATGCTCTCGGCGATCTCGTCGCCGGAGGGCCCGGGGATGTCGCGGTCGAGGACGGCGATGTCGTAGGAGTTGACGCCCAGCAGCTCCAGCGCGGTGTCGCCGTCACCGGCGATGTCGGCGGCGATCGCCTCCAGCCGCAGCCCGTCGCGGATGGCCACGGCCATGTAGGGCTCGTCCTCGACGATCAGCACACGCATGAGCCCGATGCTACGAGCCGGCGCCTATCGCCGGCCTATCGAAAACGCCGTACGGGCCGGCAACACCGAAGTGCCTTGGCTGAAGGCATGTCCACCAGCGAACAAGCCCGGGCGCACGGCGCGATCCCCGCCCCCGCGACGATCTTCGACGACGACGTCCCGGCCGTGGCCAACCTGGATCCCGCACTGCGCGAAGCCCTGCGCCGAGCCGCAAAGGAAGCGGGCATCGACTTCGCCGTCAACGGCGGCTGGCGTTCCCCGGAGTACCAGGAACGGCTACGCCGGGAGGCGGTCGCGAAGTACGGCTCGGAACAGGAAGCCGCCCGCTGGGTAGCCACCCCGTCGACGTCGGCCCACGTCTCGGGAGACGCGGTCGACATCGGCCCCGCGGAAGCCAGGAGGTGGCTGTCCGAGCACGGCGCGAGGTACGGGCTGTGCCAGATCTACCGCAACGAACCCTGGCACTACGAACTACGCCCGGAAGCCATCGAGGACGGCTGCCCGCCGATGTACCCCGACCCATCGCACGACCCGCGAATGCGGTGACGATCAGCACGTGCGCCGTGTCGGTTTTCCAGGGCCTGGTTGCCTCGCCCCCGTCCCCCAGTAGGGTGCTTCGCGGGCACGTTCCGTCATGACGACGGGACCTGGAGTAGGGGGATGGATGTTCGACGCCGTGCCGCGGTCATGACCGCACCACACCACGATCTCCGGTTGATGCAGCAGCAAGCCGCTGAGCTGGACGCGCGGCTCGCGGCCGCCCGGCACACCGCGAGGTCGGCCGAGCAGCCCGTGACCGCGGTCGTCACCGGCCAGGGAAAGCTCGTCGACCTGCGGATCGACGACCGGGCGCTGTACGGCGCACACGCGCAGAAGCTGGGCCTCGCCATCGTCGAGGCCGTCCGAAACGCACGAAACGAGGCACGCACCGCGTCGCTGCCGCAGCTGAACGCGTTGTTCGGCAAGCTATCGGCACCTCCGCCGGCCACCGGGCTCCTGCCGCAGCAGCGACCGGTCGCTCCGGAGCCCGTCCGCCGGCCGGTCGCGCCGGCCGAGGAGGAGAACTTCGAGGAGCTCGACTTCCTGACCGACGAGCCGGACTCGGGAGGTGCGCGCTGGTGAACAGCGAACAGCAGCTCTACAACCTCGCGAAAGAGATCGACGCGCGAGTCGCGGCTGTGGAGCAGGCGGCGCAGGCCGGGGACGACCTGCCCTTGGTCCTGACCATCGGCGCGGGCCTCGGCACCGTGACGGTGGACGGGTCGGGCGGCCTGGTTTCGGTGGACCTCGCTCGTGACGCGGTCGCCGGGCAGTCCGGCGCCAGTCTGGCGGGACACGTCCTGCGTGCGATCAACAACGCGGAGTCGGCGGCTTCGGCCCGCCGCAAGGGCATGGTCGACAACGCGGCTCGGGAGGCCCGATGAGCACCGGCAACTTCAACCCCCTCGGCAACGCCGCGGCCGGTTCGGGCTTCGAGGTCTATCCCGAGGCCTTGCGGGCGGCGACCGACGACATCTTCGCCGCGCGCGACAAGGTCGTGAAGTTCGGCAACGACGACCTGTCACAGATGGTCCTTCGCGACGACGACGTCGGGATGCTGGGGGTCCGGGCGAACGTCGTCAGGGCTTTCAACGACGCCCTCGGCGGCATCCGCGACAAGACCGGCAAGGGTGCGGTGCAGCTGGGACGGTTCGCGGAAGCGCTGGACAAAGCCGCCGACTACTACGAAACCCAGGACGAAGAGGACTTCAAGCGGTTGCGTGACCAGGAAAAGGGGCTGAACTGACCATGACCACACCGACAGTCATCCCGCCGAACCCGGCCGCGGCGCCGCAGCCCTATCCGGAAGAAGCCGACGGGAAGGTCCGGCAGATCGCGCAGCTCCTCGGCCGGGTCGACATCCTCGACCTGCTGGCTGACGTCCGGAACAACCTGCTGGGCAACGCGGTCCAGGTCCAGGGCCTGGCCATGGAATTCGCGAAGAACCACACCCTCGCGGACGCCGGCGACGACATCGACGATGCCGTTCAGGCCGTGAGCGGCACCTGGAGCGGCCGCGGCGCCGCCCAGTTCACCACCTATGCGGGTCGGGTGGGGAAAGCGCTCGAAAGCCAGCAGAACGTGGTCGCGAGCATGTCCGGCGTTCTCTCCGAAATCGCCGGCTGCGTGATCGAGACCTACAGCAAGGCCATCGAGTTCATCGGAACGTGCGCCGTCGAACTGGGAAAGCTGGGTTACAAGACGATCATCGCGATCCTGACCGCGGAGATCCCCATCGTCGACATCTTCACGTCCAAAGAGGTCCTGGACACCGTGGTCGACGCGTTCTCCGCTCTCGTCCAGGGAGTCGTCGGGCTGTTCGCGCAAGCCCAGACCACGTTGGGCGGGTTCACCAAGCAGGCCACCGCGCTCGTACAGGGCAACACCGACTTCCCGGACATCCCCGAGATGCCCGGGAACTCCGGAATGGACAACGAGAAGCAGTGGCGCATCGACCCGACGGCGGTGCCGGCGTGAAGTGCTTGCCCGTGCTCGGCATCGCGATCCTCGCTACCGGTCTGCTCAGTGCGTGCGGGCCGTCAAAGCCGGAACGCCTGCTCTCCCAGCCGCCGGCTCCGGCTCGGACCGGTGCGCCGCTGCCGCTCGCCCAGGTCGACCGGCCGGTCGACCTGGCGAAGTTCGACTCGGACCCGTGCGCTCTGCTCACCAAGGACCAAGTCGCCGCCGTCGTGGCCGATCCGCCTGATGACGTCCGCGCGAACCGGCAGACCGTCCCACCCGCGTTCGGCTGTTCCTGGACGAACCACGGCGGGGCGCTCATGTCGGCGGCGAAGCCGATCGAGAGCCCCAAGACCCTCGACGAACTGGCGGCCTCGCCCCTGAAGGAGGACGGCAAGCTGGATCCGTGGACCGAGACGTCCGTCGACGGCCTTCCGGCGGTCGTCTACCACGTGTTCGGGCACGCCGATGAGTGCTCCGTTTCCGTGCAGGCCACCGAAGAGCAGATGCTCACCTTCGACATCCAGGGCAAGGACCTGCCCGGCAGCTACTGGGACGAGGACCGCTGCGGCGGCGTCGCGAAGATGGCCGAACTCGTGATCGGCAACCTCCGGCAAAGCTGACGGCACCGCGGCCCGGCTTACCCGCGTAACGCCGGGGCGGCCGTGAGACTGCGGACGGTGTCGGCCACCGTCTCCTCGACCGGGCGGGGCCGCCAGCCCAGCACGGTCCGGGCCTTCGTGGTGCGGATGACCGGGACGCGGCCCAGGCGGGCCGCCGCTTCCCGCATGGCGGGGTCGGTTTCGGCGGCCGCGCGCACCTGCTCGGCGGTCAGCTCCACAGTGGACAGTCCGGGCCCGCCGACCATGCGGGCCAGGTCCAGGAAGCTGATCGACGCGCCCGCCGTGGCGAGGAACCGCTCGCCCGCGGCCGCGGGATGGGTCATCGCCCGGACGTGCAGGTCGGCGACGTCGCGGACGTCGACGACCCCGAACGACAACGGCGGCACCACCGGCATCGCGCCGTCCAGCACCGCCCGCACCAGCCCGACCGACGACGACAGGCGCCCGCCGGAGACCGGGCCGAAGATGCCCGTCGGGTTGATCACGGCCAGTTCCGGGCCGCCCGCCGACCGCACCTGGTCCCAGGCCGCGCGTTCGGCGATGACCTTCGACCGGACGTAGGCGCTGTTCGGATCGGCGGGGTCGGTCCAGTCGGCCTCGGTGTACTCCTCGCGGGGCTCGGCGCTGTAGCCGACCGCGGCGAACGACGACGTCAGCACCACCCGCCGGACGCCGGCCTCCCGGGCGGCGGCGAGGACCCGCACGGCGCCGTCGCGGGCCGGGCGGATCACCTCGTCGTCGTCCTCCGGCGCGCCGGGCGGGAACGGCGACGCCACGTGCAGCACGTAGTCGACGCCGTCGGTCGCCGCCGCCCAGCCGTCGTCGGCGCCGAGGTCGGCCTGCACCACCTCCAACGCGTGCGTGATCTCGGCCGCGCGGCCGAGATCACGCACGGTCGTGCGGACGCGGTAGCCCTCGGCCAGCAGCCGCGTGATGCTGTGGCCGCCGAGGTGGCCGGTGCCGCCGGTGACCAGCACGAGCGTGTCGGCCGGCCGGGTGTCGTCATTCATTCGGGTGTCCTTCGCAGTGCGGTCAGAAACGTTCGATCAGGCCCACGAGCCGCGGGATCAGGCCCTGCGCCGCGGCGGTGTCGCCCCGGTCGCGGGCGTCCCACAGCCGCGCCTTCAGGCGCAGGTACTCCAGCCGCAGCGTCAGCCGCTCGATCTCGGCTTCCAGCCGATCGGCGTGGTGGTCGAACAGCTCACGCTGCTCGGCGGCCGCCGCGTCGCCGCGGGCCAGCAGGTCCAGGTACCGCCGCAGATCCTCGACCCGCAGGCCCGCCGAACGCAGGCAGCCCAGCGAGTCGAGGACGTCCATGGCCGCCGCGTCGTACCGGCGGTGCCCGCTGCTCGGGTCCCGCGGCACCGGGCCGATCAGCCCGATCTGCTCGTAGTAGCGCAGGGTGGGCTCGCTCAGCCCGCTGCGCCGCGACGCCTCCAGGATCGTCAGCCACACCTGGTCACCCGCGACTCGTGCTGCCATGGGACCAGCTTGCAGAACCTCAAGTGCTTGAAGTCAAGCGCGGTTCAGATCTGGTTCTCGCCGCCGTCGACGTAGAGGTTGCTGCCGATGACGAAGCTGCTGTCCGCGGAGGCGAGGAACGCCACCGCCGCGGCCGCTTCCTCCGGGCGGCCCATCCGGCCGATCGCGATGTCGCCGCCCAGTTTCGCCTTGAAGTCGTCCGCGTTCTCCGCGCCGACCAGCTCGGTGATCCCGTTGGTGTCGATCGGCCCCGGCGAGACGGCGTTGACGCGGATGCCCCGGCCCACCAGCTCGTGGGCCCAGGTCCGCGCGAACGACCGGACTGCGGCCTTGGACGCCGCGTACAACCCGAAGGCCGGGGTGCCGTTGTCGGCGGCGGTGGAGGCGTTCAGGATCACCGACGCGCCGTCGTTGAGCAGCGGCAGCGCCTTCTGCACGGTGAGCAGCGTGCCCTTGACGTTGACGTCGAAGATCCGGTCGTACTCCGCCGCGGTGACCTGTTCGAGCGTCGCGAACGCGGCGGTGGCCGCGTTGGCGAACAGCACGTCCAGGCCCTGACCGCGCTCGCGGACCGCGTCGTAGAGCCGGTCCAGGTCGGCCGGCTCGGTGATGTCGCCCGGCACCGCGGTGACGCCCGAGCCGATGACCTCGACGGCCTCGGCCAGCTCGGTCTCGCGCCGGCCGGTGATGAACACGTGCGCTCCTTCGGCGGCCAGCCGCGCGGCCGTGGCCCGGCCGATCCCCCGCGTGCCGCCGCCGGTGACGACCGCCGTCTTGCCTGCCAGCTTGCCCATGTCCGGACCTCCACTGATTTCGGAACCGATCGGTACAGATTTCGACCGTAGCACTTCCGAACCGACCGGTACCGAAAGGGTATGATCGGCACCATGAAGGCACCGATCGGACGACCGCGGGGGTTCGACGCCGACGCGGCCCTCGGGCGGGCCATGGCCGTCTTCTGGGAGCAGGGCTACGAAGGCGCGAGCCTGGCCGACCTGACCGCCGCCATGGGCATCACGAAAACGAGCATGTACGCGGCCTTCGGCAACAAAGAAGACCTGTTCCGCAAGGTCCTCGAACGCTACGAGCAGGGCCCGGCCGCGTACGTGGCCCGCGCGCTGCGGCAGCCGACCGCCCGGGAGGTGGCCACGACGTTCCTGGCCGGCTCGGTCGCCACGAGCACCCACCCCGGCGACCCGGCCGGCTGCCTGAGCGTCCAGGGCTCACTGGCCGCCGGCGAGGCCGGGCGGACGGCCCGCGACCTCCTCACCGCCTGGCGCGACCGGGGCCGCGTGCACCTGCGCGACCGGTTCCGGCGGGCCGTCGACGACGGCGACCTGCCCCCGGATGCCGATCCGGAGCTGCTCGCCCGGTACGTGATGACGGTGGCGAACGGCATCGCCGTCCAGGCCGCGGGCGGCGCCGGCCACGACGAGCTGCAGCAGGTAGCCGACATCGCCCTGCGCAACTGGCCGCCCGCCTGACCGGCGCCGGTTCCTTCAGCCGGGCTGGAAGAACGCGAGCAGCCGCTCGGCCGCGTCCGGCGACATCAGCAGCTCCTGCATGCCCGCGGACATCCGGGCGGCCGCACTCGTGCGCTCGTACATCTCGCGTTCGTACTCCCCGATGGCGGCGGGAACGTCGTCCGGGCGCGCGGCCAGCGCGAGGCCCAGCAAAGCGCCGTCGAGCAGCGCCATGTTCGCGCCCTCCCCCACCGGCGGCATCAGGTGCGCGGCGTCGCCGATCAGCGTGACGTCCGGCGCCGGCGGCCAGGTCAGGCCGGCCGGCAGCGTGGTGATCGCGCGCGCCACGACCGTGTCGTCGCAGGCCGCGATCAGTGCGGTGATCCGCGGGTCCCAGCCGGCGAGCAGGTCGATCAGCCGCGCCCGGGCGGCGGCCGGGTCGTCGAACGGGATCCCGCAGGTCGCGATCCAGTCCTCGCCGGTGTTGTAGAAGCTGAGGCCGATCCGGACCCGGCCGTCGCCGTTGCGTTGCGCGGCCAGGGAGAGCCCGTCGCCGAACACCCAGTAGTTGCCGCGTCCGACCATCGCCGCGAGGCCGGGGTGCGTGCGGTCGATGTCGGGGATGCCGACCTCGACGATGTTCTGGCCGATGTGCGCCGGGCGGGCGTCGGTCAGCAGCGCGCGGACCCGGGACTGCGCGCCGTCCGCGCCGACCAGCAGGTCGTACGGCGTACTGCGGCCGTCGGTGAAGCGCAGCACGCCGTTGCCGGCGGACTCGAACGCGTGCCCCCAGCGCACCACGCCTTCCGGGAGGGCGTCCAGGAACAGGTCGCGCAGGTCGGCGCGGTCGACCTCGGGGCGCAGCAGCGGCGCGTCGTCGGGCGTGTCCTCCTGGAGCAGCAGGGTGCCGTCCGGCTGGAGAAGGCGCATGTCCTGGCCTTCCCCGCGGGCGATCGCGTGGAACCCGTCGATCAGGCCGGCCTCGTGCAGCGCCCGCTGACCGGAGTGGATGTCGAGCATGCCGCCCTGGCCGCGCGCGTCGCGTGACGGCTCGCGTTCGTAGACGACTGCTTCGATGCCGTGCACGTGCAGCACCCGGGCGAGAGCCAGGCCACCAAGACCGGCTCCGACGATGGCGGTGGTCATCGGATCCCCCTTCGATACAGTGTATTGACAGATACAGCGTATCTCATCATGCGATGTATCGTCTGCGGCATGTTGGTGTGGGAACGGCCGGAACCGCCGGATCGACCGGTGCTCGCCCCGTTGAGCCGGGAGCGGATCGTGCGCGCGGCGATCGGGCTGGCCGACGCGGACGGCCTGGACGCGGTGTCGCTGCGCAAGGTCGCCGCGAAGCTGGACGTCGGCCCGATGCGGCTGTACGGCTACATCGCGAGCAAGGAGGAGCTGCTCGACCTGATGGTCGACGCCGTCTACGCCGAGATCCGGCCGGCCGGCGACGGCTGGCGGGAGGTGCTCCGGTCGCACGCCGAAGCCGTCCGCCGCGTCGTCCACCAGCACGAGTGGTTCGCCGACCTGCTGGGCGGGCGACCGCAGCTCGGGCCGAACGCACTGGCCAACGGCGAGACGGTGGTGGCCGCACTGGACGCCGTCGGCTTGGACGCCGTGATGCCGACGGCCGCCGCGGTCAACGCGTACGTGGCCGGCGCGGTGCGCCGGGAGATCGTCGCCCGGCGGGCCGAGCGGGCCACCGGGATGGACGAGAAGCGCTGGCAGGCCGCGCTCGGGCCGTACCTGGTCCGCACCTTCGCCGACGGCCGGCACCCGGCCCTCGCCACGGTGGTGCGCGACGCCGCCCACCTGGACGCCGACCAGACCTTCCGGATGGGCCTCGACTTCCTGCTCGACGGCATCGAGGCCCGCATCGCGAAGTGACGTGGCCGGTTCACTGCTTCGGGTTACCGGCGCGGGTTCGGGGTGCGGCGCGCCACCGAAATGTCGATCATGAAAGGCGCTCTTCGCGCCGCGCCCGGTGATCGCCCCCGAAAGGACACTCCATGGATCTCGCCGTACCCCACCAGGTTCGCCGCGACCGATCGTCCGCTTTGGACACCGTGCCGGGCGCGCTCGCGGACATCCGGTCCGGGCGGCCGGTGATCGTCGTCGACGACGAGGACCGCGAGAACGAAGGCGACCTCATCATGGCCGCCGAACACGCCACCGCGCCGGCGCTCGCCTTCTACATGCGCCACACCAGCGGCCTGATCTGCGCGCCGATGGCCCCCGAGCTCACCGAGCGGCTCCTCCTGCCGCCGATGGTGCCGGCGAACGAAGATCCCGCCGAAACGGCGTACACCGTGTCGGTCGACGCCGTCGCCGGCATCGAGTCCGGCATCTCGGCGGCCGACCGCGCCCACACCCTCCGGGTCCTCGCCGATCCCGCGACCACGCCGGGCATGGTGTGCCGGCCGGGTCACGTCTTCCCGCTGCGCGCCCGCCCCGGCGGCCTCACCGAGCGACGCGGCCACACCGAGGCGGCGGTCGAGCTGATGCGCTTGTGCGGCCTCGCGCCGGTCGCCGTGATCAGCGAGGTGTGCAACGACGACGGCAGCGTCGCCCGGCTGCCCCAGCTGCGCGCGCTCGCCGACCGGCAGTGGCTGAAAGTCGTGTCCATCGAACAGATCGCCGCGTTCGTGCCGCAGCCCGCCGCGGCCCGCTGATGCTCGTCGCCACCGTCTTCGACCTCGACGAGACCCTGGCCGACAGCGCCGCGACCTGGCAGCACGTCATCGGCGCCGTCGCCACCCGCCACGGCTACGCGTGGACGCCGGACGACTGGGCGGCGATCCAGGGCACCAGCACCGGCAGCTGGTCCGCCTACCTCGCGCACCGCTGCGTCGGCCTCACCCCCGAGGCGGCGGCGACCGCGTGCCTCGACGGCATGGTCGCCGCGCTCGGCGAAGGCCGGTTCGGCCTGCTCCCCGGGGCGGCCGACCTGGTCGCCACGGCGGCCGCGCTCGGCCCGGTCGGCCTGGTGTCGGCCTCACCCGGGCGCTACGTCCGGGCCGCGATCACCGCCTTCGGGCTCGGCCGCCACCTCGCCACGACCGTGACCGGCGACGACGTCCGGTGCGGCAAACCCGCGCCGGACCCGTACCTCCTCGCCGCGCGCCGCCTCGACGTGCCGCCGCGGCAGTGCGTCGCGGTCGAGGACTCCGGTTCCGGCATCCGGTCGGCCCACGCGGCCGGCCTGACCGTGCTGGCCATCCCCAACGCCACGACCGCGCTCGACCTCGACGTGCTGAAGCTCGCCGCCCACCACGCCACCGACGCGTACATCGCGGCGAAGACGCTGCTCTCGCTGATCGGCGGTCGCCGGCCGGGCTGACCGCGGCGTCACGCCCGTTGCGGAGCGACCGGGCAGACGCCCGCCGCGAGCCACTTCTCCCGCAGGCCGGCCGGGATGGTCAGCGCGGTCGGCTGCCCGTCGGTGAGGGTGCGGACGCTGCCGCCGAGCAGCAGGGCGCCCGCCTTGTCGAGCACCGCCGTCGCCGCGCGGCTGCGGTCCTCCGACCGCTCCAGCAGCCGCATCACCCGGACGCCGGCACCGACCGCGCGGCCCCAGCCGCGTGAGCGGGGTACCTCGAGCCAGTCGGCGACCTCCGGCGTGACGACCCGGCGGACCATCGCCGCGACGACGCCGTCGAACGCCTTGCCGGGCACCATGTTCTCGTACAGGCGCACGAGGTTGCGGGTCAGCTCGACGCCTTCGGCCGACGGCCCGAAGCTCACCTCGACGAGCTCGGCGTTCAGCTCCTGGGCCGCACGCAGGGTTTCGGGCATCGCCTCGGGCGGGATGCCGAGCATCGCGCCCGTCACCCGCCAGACGTAGTAGTAGTCCTCGGCTTCGCGTTCGGTCACGGCGACGCCCATCCGGCGCATCCCGTCGATGACCTGGACCGAGAAGATCAGCAGTGCGCCCAGCATGTCCTGCTGGCACAACGGGACGCCGTCCGCCTCGACGTCCCATTCACCGGACCGGGTGATGAAGTAGCGGACGGCGGCGTGGATCAGCCGGGTCTTCTGGATCGTGGGCACGAAGCTGCCGCCGGACCCGAACGGCGCGGGGCCCATCATGTTCAGCACGAACTGCGACGTCTCCGCCAGGCGGCGGTGCGGCTGGTTCAGCCGGTGGGTCAGCGACAGGACGCGCGACGGCCGGGGCTGGGCGTAGCAGTTGACCATCGCCCCGAACGACAGCACCGACGCGACGTGCACGCCGTCGTCGACGAAGAACTCGTACGCGCCCGCGACCCGCTCGAGGTCAGTCCAGCCCGGCGGGTCGTCGGTGGCGATGAGGTACCGGCGCACCGAGTCCGGCAGATCTTCGGGGATGAGCTGGTCGTTGTCCCGGAACCGCGCCAGCACCTCGTTCACCGCGCCCGTGCGCCCACCCGCCACCAGGTCGGCGACGACGGCGTCCGCGAGCGGATCCCCTTGGTACTTCAGCGCTTCGAGCGCGGACAACCCTGAACGTTCCGGCATCGGACCAGCTTCATCGCCCGCCCGAACCCGGCGCTAGCGCCGTTCAGGGACGGCCGGAACCCGATCTGACGGCGGCCGCGATCACAGCCGGTGACGGCCGGCTTCCGCGGTGGCTGTGGCAAGATCGGGACCACCGAGACAGCGGGAGAGATCAGGATGCCGAGCCCCGAGATGCAGGCCGTGATCGACGAGCTGCGGCTGCGGAAGCAGGCCCGCGCGGGCCAGGCCCCGCCCACTGTGGACGACCTCCGTGCCGGCTTCGCCCCGGCCGGGCGCCCACCCGAGGCGATCCCGGACGACGTGACCGTCACGGCGGTGGACGCCGGCGGCGTTCCCGCACACTGGTTGTCGGCACCGGGCGCCGATGCCGGGCGGACCCTGCTCTTCCTCCACGGTGGCGGGTTCTCGCTGGGTTCCCTGCGCAGCCACGGCGAACTCGCCGCGCGGCTCGGCCGGGCCACCGGGATGCGCGTGCTCTTCCCGGAGTACCGGCTGGTGCCGGAGCACCCGTTCCCCGCCGGGGTCGAAGACGTGCGTGCGGTGTGGCACTGGCTGCGCGCGCAGGGCGTGCCCGCCGGTTCGGTGGCGCTCGCCGGCGATTCGGCCGGCGGTGCGCTCGGCCTGACGTTGCTGCTGTCCCTGCGCGACGCCGGCGAGGACCTGCCCGCGGCCGCGGTGGTGCTCTCCCCCGCCATCGACCTGACGACGTCCGGGGCATCGATGGCCGAGCGCGCGGACGAGGACCCGATCTTCACGCCGGGGATGATCCGCGGGATCGCCGCGGGCTACCTCGGCGAGGCCGACCCGCGCGCGCCCCAGGCCTCGCCGTTGTTCGGCGACTTCACGGGGTTGCCGCCGTTGCTGGTGCAGGCGGGCACGGCGGAGGTGCTGCTGAGCGACTCCGAGCGGCTGGCGGAAACAGCGGCGGCGGCGGGCGTCGACGTAACGCTGACGATCGGCGAGGGACTCCCCCACGTCTACCCGATCATGACGGGCTCCCCCGAGGCGGCCGAGGCCACTCGCGAGATCGCCGCATTCCTGGGCAAGCACGTGCACTGAGCCGCGCCCCGGCTCACGTCCGGACCACGTCGACGCCCGCCGACACCGGCTTCGGACCGGCCACCTGAACCACCACCGCGCCGGCAAGCAAGATCACCGCCCCGGCCAGCTGGGCCGGGCCGAGTGTCTGGCCCAGCAGCAGCCACGCCAGCGCGGCGGCGACCAGTGGTTCCACCAGCGCCAGCACGCTCGCGACGGCCGAGGGCAGTGCGCGCAGTGACTGCAGGCCGGCCAGGTAGGGCAGCACGGTGCCGGCCACGGCCAGTGCCACCAGTGCGAGCCACACCGGCACCCGCAGGCCGCCCAGGTCCGCCGGGGCGGCGAACAGGCCCGTGGGCAGCGTCCACGGCGGGCTGACCGCCATCACCACCACGGCTCCGATCGCCAGGCCGGCCGCCGTCAGCCCGAACGGGTCGTGCCTGCTCGCGCCGTGTTCGCCGAGCAGGAAGTACCCGGCCGAGCAGATCGCCGCGCCGAGTCCGGCCGCGACGCCCGGCAGGTCCAGCCGGGCGCCCTGCCAGATCTGGGCGACCAGCGCCAGCCCGGCCACGGCCAGCCCGATGCCCAGCCACACCGCCCCGGGCAGCCGGGTGCGCCGCACCACCCGCACCCACAGCGCGACCAGCGCGGGCGCCAGGTTGACCAGCACCATCGCCACACCGACCGGAACCCGCGCCACGGCCACGAAGAAGAACAACTGCACCCCGGCGACGCCGAGCACGCCGTAACCGAGCAGCAGCCACAGGTCGCCGCGGCGGAACCGCAGCGCCCGCGGCCGCAGCACGCCGACCACCGGCACGAGCAGGACCGCGGCCAGCCCGATCCGCACCGCCGTCACCGCGGCCGGCGACCAGCCCGTCGCCATCACGGCCTTGGCGACCGGGCCGGAGCTCGCGAACAGCACCCACGAGGTCAGGCTCAACCCGGTCGCGCGCGCCCGGCTCGGCGCGATCTCGTCCACTGTGGCCACGTTCGCAGTGTGCCTCCGGAACCCGCGCCCGGGACAATGGTTTACGGTCCGCCGCGCGAGGATGACGGGCCTACGTCGGGCAACGTACGGCACGGTTACGCGTCAGCGCGGATGGCAGGACCACCGGACGCCGACAGACTTGTCCGCATGACTGGACTCGACGTGCTCGGCCGCACCACCGCCGCCCGGATCGCCCTGGCGGGGCTCGGTGTCGGTGTCATCGGCCTGGTGATCCAATGGATCGCCGATCCGGGGAGGTTCCCGGCGTTCCCGCCCGGGATCATCATCATCGCCGTCTTCGGCGCCCTCGTCGTGCTGACCGCGAAGTGGTGGTGGAGCCCGCTGCTGGCCACGCTGATCTCGTTGTGGATCGGCGGCGTCGGCTTCGCACTGGTGCTGCGCAACTTCGGCGTGGGCAACCCCGGTCTCGCGGCCGGCACCGCGGTCATGGCCGTGGGCCTGTGGGGCGCCGCGATCGCCGGGATCATCGCCGCCGTACAGGGGTTCCGGCGCCGCGAACTCGCTTCCGTCCCGCCGGTCGTGTCGTGATCGTCCGGCCCGCGACACACCGCACGGCGAACGTCGCGCGGTGGGCCTGCCGGATCCTCGGTGTCCTCTTTGTCGCGACCAGCCCGATCGTGGTCTTCTCGGCGGATACGCCGAGCCGCTGGCACACGCTCCTGCACTTCGTCACCGGCCTGTTCGCTCTTTACGCCGGATTCCGGGGCGGGCCCAAGGTGTTCTGCCTCGTGTTCGGCGGCGGGTACCTGGTGTTCGGCGCGCTCGGTCTCGTGCTCGGCGATCCCGCGGCCGATCGCATGTGGCACGTCGGGCCACTGAACCGAATGACGGGCGACCACCTGTTCCACGTCGTCCTCGGCACGGTCGTCCTGGCCGCCGGGGTCGTCACGCGGGGCCGCGCGACCGGGTAGCACCGATCACGATCCGGGCCGATTCCCCGAAGTCGCCTCCTCGCCCGAGCGGAGGTGCTTACGATCACCGCGATCGATCAGGGAACGGAAGGTGCGGGACTCGTGCGGATTCTCTCGGCGGTGTTCGGGGCGCTGTTGTTCGTGGCCGGGATGGCGTTGCTGGTGACCGGCGCGGTCACCGCGTTGAACCTGGCCGACGACCCCACCTCGGGTTCGTCGGACTGGACCTGCTCGGCGCAGAACAGCGAGCAGCGGTGCGACTACAGCGTCGGGTCGCTGCCGGAGACGCAGGCCGAGATCACCGGCGACCTGGCGCTGACCGTCGCCGGCGCCGGGATCGCGATCTGCGGCGCGATCTTCGTCCTGATCGGCAGCCAGCGCGCTCCCCGGCCCGCTGCGCCGGTGCCCGCCTACCCGCCGATGCAGCAGCAGTACCCGCCGCGCTAGCGGGCGGCGACCCACTCGGCGACGGTCGTGACGTCCGCCTGGCCCGGAAACACCTTCTCGGTCAGCACGCGGTGCACCTCGGAGTCGGCGTCGAGGCAGCCGTCGGCCAGCACGGTGAGGCCGAAGTCGAGGTCGGCCGCCTGACGCAGGGTGGACAGCACGACGCCGCTGGTGGCGATCCCGGTGAGGACCAGGTGGTCGATGCCGCCGGCCCGCAGCACGACGTCCAGGTCGCTGCCGGCGAACGCGCTGACCCGGCGCTTGGTGACGACGACGTCGCCGGCTTCGGGGGCGACGTCCGGGTGCACCCGGGTGAGCTTCTCGTCGAACGGCGCCCCGGAACCCGCGAGCGCGCCGAACATCTTGTTGCGGGAGCTGATTTCCGGGAAACCGGGACGGAACCCGACGACGACGTAGATCACGGGCTTGCCGCTCGCCCGGGCGGCCTCGATCGCCTCGCGCAGGCGGGGCAGGTAGGCGGGATCGGGGTACCGGTCCACGACGACCGGCTGGACATCCATGACGAGGAGAGCGTGCTTGGCCACCGTCGGCCCCTTCGTGCGTTAAGTCATCAAGTGATTACTTGAAGTCTAGTGGTGCCGCCGCACAGTCGTCGGACGGGTCCACCCGCACGACCGATAGTTTCCCGCTGACCGTCCCACTCAAACCGGAATGCATCGACGTATTTCGAGTAATGCTTGCGCAGTAAAGGTTTTCGGACACGGCGTTGACAGCCGCCCCCGATCGCTGCTTACTATGGTTTCTCGGGGGCAATCGTTTGGGGCTGGTACAGATGCGAGAAATCACGCGTTCCGAAGTGCGGCGGCAGCTCGACGAGGGGTTTCCGCGGCTGCGGCCGCCGCGGTCGGCGGTCGTCGTCGGGGCCGGGCTCGCCGGGCTGGCCGCCGCGCACGAACTGCACCGCGCCGGCTGCGACGTCACGGTGCTGGAGGCGTCCGAACGCCCCGGCGGCCGCGCGTTCACGCTGCGGAGCCCGTTCGCCGACGGCCTGCGCGCCGAAGCCGGTGCGATGACCGTGACGCCGCACTGCGACTACGTGACGCACTACCGGAAGCTCCTCGGCGTCGAGCTGGACCGGTCCGACCTGCTGGACCAGGACTTCTCCTACTTCGTCAACGGCGAGTTCGTGCGGGCCGACCCGGATTCACTGGCCGCGGCGGGGCTGCCGCTCGCCGAGCACGAACGCGGCATGAGCGTCACCGACATGATCGAGCGGTACGTCACCGCGGTGGCCGAGGAGCTCGGCCCCGACCTGGCGGCACCGGACTGGGCGCCGCCGGCGGAGCTGGAGCACCTCGATCGCGCGTCGGTGCAGGAGGTGCTGCGCGGCCGGGGCGCGTCGCAGGCGGCGATCGACCTGATGGAGCCGCTGTTCCTGGAGATGCGTGGCGGTGACCTGCGCTCGGCGTCGGCGTTGTCGTGGCTGCGGCACGAAAGCGGGCACCGGTCGCTGCTGGGCGAAGTGGACGGCTGGGGCAAGATCGCGGGCGGCACCGACGTGCTGCCACAGTCCTTTGCGGACGGACTGCGCGAGCGGATCCGGTACCGCAGCCCGGTTGTCCGCCTCGAGCAGGACGACGACGCCGTCACGGTCACCTACCTCGACCACGGCCGCCTCGCCACGGTGACCACCGAGCGGGTCGTCGTCACCGTGCCGTTCAGCGCGATGCGCCACGTCGACGTCAGCCACGCCGGGCTGTCCGAGGCGAAGATCGACGTGATGCGGCGGCTGCGGTACGCGTCCATCGTGCGCGTCTATCTGCAGATGCGACGGCAGTTCTGGGAGGGGCGCAACGTGAGCGTGTCCACCGATCTGCCGGTGCGCTGGGTCCGCGACGCGTCGGCGAGCCAGCCGGGCCCGCGGCGCATCCTGGAGGTGCTCATGACCGGCTGGCGATCGAAGGCGGTCGCGGCGATGACGGAGGAGGAACGGCTGAACTTCGTGCTGGAGCACGTCGAAACGATGTTCCCCGGCACGCGGGAGCACTACGAGCTGGGCGTGTCGGTGGCCTGGGACCACCAGCCGTGGATCGAGGGCTCGTACGTGCTGCCCGAACGCGGCCACGGCAAGCTGATGCCCGCGATCCGCGCGCCCGAGGGCCGCATCCACTTCGCCGGCGAGCACACCAGCTACGAGCCCAACGGCGGCTCGATGAGCTACGCCCTCGAATCCGGCGTACGAGCTTTCGTGGAACTCGCGGCGGCTTGAGTCCGGTCAGCCGATGCCGCGCAGGTCCGCGTCCCCGAACCCCGAGTAGACCAGAGCGGTGCGGTGCGGCGGGAAGCCGCAGGCTTCGGCTTCGCCCGTGTAGCGCGCCACCAGGGTGTCCTCGCCGCGCCACCAGGTGTCGGCCAGGCCGGCGACCTCGGGCACCGGCGTGCAGCCGGTCAGATCGAGGTCGTCCAGCGCGTCGCCGGTGAGCCGGGTGATCCGGGCCGCGGACGCCGACGCGTGGTGGGCCAGGGCGACGGACTCGACCCAGCCTTCGACCGTCTCGTGCAGCGGCGCCCAGCGGTCACCGTCCACCCCGAACTCGCCGGCGGGCCCGATCAGGAAGCCGAAGGGCAGCGCCGTCCGCGCCGTGCCGGCGTCGAACGCCCAGCCCGCTTCCGTCGAGTATTCGGGAAGGTCGCCCGAGAAGTACCGCGGACCACCGTCGTAGGCCGGCGCGGGTGGCAGGAGCAGGCCGCCCCAGCGGTCGTGAAAGGCGACGGCCCGGTCGATCTCCGCCGCCGGGATGCCCAGCGGGAGCCACTTCTCGCGGTACGGCTCGATCGACGGCAGGGCAAGCCGGATCCCCTGGGCCTGCACGAAGTGCCGTCCCCGGGTGCCGAGGCCGTCGAGCAGGGCGCCGGTCACGGAGAAGTCCACCCCGCGAGCCTACTGGCCGGGCCACCCGGGAGCCGCGCGCTCCCGGGCGGCCCGGGGCTCAGCTCACCTGCAGGTCGATGCAGGCGTAGAACGCGTTCGCCGTGTCCGCGATGTTCCAGACCGCCAGTACCGTCTGGCGTCCAGTGTGGCCACCCAGATCCACCTGGTGCGAAACGGTGGCCGGCGGCTGCTGGTTGTTGCCCGGGACGCTCGCGATCTTCTCGCTGCCGATGTAGTAGTCGTAGCTGGCCGTGCTGTGGCGGGCCGTGAAGGTCCAGGTGAACGTCACCGACCGGCCGACCGGGGCGGCGTTCCAGCCCTTGTTGTCGTCGTTCAGCTCGGCGAACTGGGCGTTGCCGCCGTTGCAGGAGGTCAGCCCCTTCGGGCCTTCGACGCTCTGCGGTTCGTACTTGATCTCCCCGCAGGACACGGTGCCCTGGGCGCACTGCGCCTGCCGGCTGGCCGGTGAGTTGACGTAGCCGTGCGCGCTCGCGATGCCGGCCGGGTTGACCAGCACCAGCACCGGCGCCAGCAGCACACCCGCGGCGGCCGCGACCAGTTTCCGGTTCGCTTTCATACCAGCTCCTTCGGGGACGGGCTCGCCTTCCCGCCGCCGGGCACGGCGAAATCGCGGTCCGGACCCCGCTGGGAGGCCCGCCCGCACCGGGAAGGTGTTCGAGCGAAGGAAATTTGTGGTCTAGACCATACGATGGAATCGGACATAGGTCAACAGGTGTCGACTCTCGAACTATGTTGGTAAGGCGCCAACCATCCGCGAATGTTCCACTGGGCGGGACTCACCCGATCGTGGCGGACCGGACCGGGCGGCGGCGCGCGCCGCGCCTACCATTAGGATTCCGCCCGTGACCACCTACGACGTCGATCCGTTCGAGCACCTGGACTCCACCGCCCTGCCCGAGCGGCAGCAACGGATCCTGGTGGCGATCCGCGACTGCGTGGTCCACCACGGTTACTCGCCGAGCAGCCGGGAGATCGCGGAGATCGTCGGGCTGCGGTCCTCGTCGTCGGTGTCGAAGCACCTGGCCGCCCTGGAGGACAAGGGCTTCCTGAGCCGCGGCGGCTCGGTCGCGCGCCAGCTCGACGTGCGCGCGTTCCTGCGCGACAGCGGCCCCCGCGAGAACGCCGACTCGGTCGCCGTGCCGGTGGTCGGCGACATCGCGGCCGGCACGCCGATCGCGGCCCAGGAGCACGTCGACGACGTCCTGAACCTCCCCCGCGACCTCACCGGCCGCGGCACCGTCTTCGGCCTGCGCGTGCGCGGCGACTCGATGATCGACGCCGCCATCTGCGACGGCGACATCGTCGTGGTCAAGCAGCAGAGCGAAGCCCACTCGGGCCAGATCGTCGCGGCGATGATCGACGAGGAGGCCACGGTCAAGGTCTTCCGCCAACGCGACGGCCACGTCTACCTCGAGCCCCGCAACCCGGCCTACGAGGTCATCGACGGCGACCGCGCGGTCATCCTCGGCACGGTCGTCTCGGTGCTGCGCAGCTTCTGACCGCACCCCCGGGCTCGTCGGCGGGCTCGTCCGGCTGCTACCAGGTGACGGGCAGCTCGTAGACGCCGTAGACCGACCCGTCGTGCTTGAACGGGACCTTGCCGACCTCGGTGGCCAGCGCGAGCGTCGGGATCCGGCGGTACAGCGTGCTGTAGACGACCTGCAGCTCCAGCCGGGCCAGCGGCTGGCCGAGGCACTGGTGGACGCCGAAGCCGAACGCGATGTGCCGGTGCGCGTCGCGGCTCAGGTCGAGGCGGTCGCCGTCCGGGAAGACGTCCGGGTCGCGGTTGGCGATGTCGTTCGCCATGATCATGCCCTCACCCGCGCGCACGGTCTCGCCGGCGATCTCGATGTCCTCCAGCGCGAGCCGGCGCCGTCCGTTGTGCGTGATGTTCAGGTAGCGCAACAGTTCCTCGACGGCCGAGGCGACCAGCTTCGGGTCGTCGGTCTCCCGCAGCAGCTTCAGCTGGTCCGGGTGCTCCAGCAGGGCCAGCGTGCCGAGCGCGATCATGTTCGCCGTGGTCTCGTGCCCGGCGATGAGCAGCAGGACGCCCATCTGGGCCGCCTCCGCCCGGGTCAGCTCCCCCGCGTTGACGCGGGTGGCGAGCCCGGAGAGCAGGTCGTCGGCCGGTTCGGCCAGCTTCTTGCCCATCAGCTCGTCGAGGTAGCCGATGAGCGCCCGGTGCCCGGCGGCGCGCTCTTCGGGCTTCGCGTCCCGCCGGATGATGACCTTGCTGTTCTCCTGGAAGAAGCTGTGGTCGGCGTAGGGCACGCCGAGCAGCTCGCAGATCACCAGTGACGGCACCGGCAGCGCGAACGCCTCGACGAGGTCGACCGGGTTGGGGCCGGCCAGCAGGCCGTCGAGCTGGTCGTCGACGATCCGCTGCACCGCCGGGCGCAGCTTCTCGGTGCGCCGGATGGTGAACGGCGCCGTGACCATCCGCCGCAGCCGGGCGTGCTCGGGGTTGTCCATCAGGATGAAGCTGATGCCGCTGCCACCGCCCTTCGGCAGCGGTGCGGGGCTCGGGTACCCGGGCCGGGAGATGTCGGCGCTGACCCGCGGGTCGGCCAGCAGCGTGCGCTGCTCGGCGTAGCGGGTCACCAGCCACGGCGTGGAGCCGTCCCACAGCTTCACCCGCTTGAGCGGGGCCTCCTCCTGCAACGCGCGGGCGGCCGGCGGCGGGTCGAACGGGCAGCCCGCGGCGCGGGTCATCGGGAACTCCGGGATCCCGAGCGTGCTGGTCATCCGGTTCCTCCACAGTGGACGCGGGCGCGGGTCTGCTTCGGCGTGTTCCAGCCGAGGACCACCGTGCATCCTCCTCGTGGTGCGCCGTCAGTACGTCAGCAGTCAACCGAAGGCTGCTACGCTAGTCAAGCGGTTGCTTTAAATCGACCCGAACGCCCGATGCGTCCCCGTTGGAGGACCCCGCCCGTGTCCAGACCTCCCGCCCCCGCCGGGGAAACCGCGCCGAGGGCGAACCTCGTCGTCGCGGTCCTCGCGTTCGCCGGCATCGTCGTTTCGCTGATGCAGACGCTCGTGATCCCCCTGATCCCGGCGCTGCCCGGACTGCTGCACGCGTCCGCCTCCGACGCGACCTGGGCCATCACGGCCACCCTGCTCGCGGGCGCGGTCGCGACGCCGACGGTCGGGCGGCTCGGCGACATGTACGGCAAGCGGCGGATGCTGCTGGTCAGCCTCGGCGCCCTGGTCGCCGGCTCGGCGATCGGCGCGCTGTCCGACACCCTGGTGCCGATGGTCGCCGGGCGGACGCTGCAGGGCCTCGCGGCGGGCGTCATCCCGCTCGGGATCAGCATCATGCGCGACGAGCTCCCGGCGGAACGGCTCGGCTCGGCGACGGCGCTGATGAGCGCGTCCCTCGGCGTCGGCGGCGCGCTGGGCCTGCCCGCGGCCGCGCTGCTGGCCGAGCACGCCGACTGGCACGTGCTGTTCTGGACCTCGGCCGGGCTCGGCCTGGTCGTCACCGGGCTCGTCGTCGCGCTGGTGCCCGAGTCGCCGGTGCGCACCGGCGGGCGGTTCGACGTGCCGGGCGCGGCCGGGCTGTCGATCGCCCTGGTGTGCCTGCTGCTGGCCATCTCCAAGGGCGCGGACTGGGGCTGGGGCAGCGCGCCGACGCTCGGCCTGTTCGCCGCCGCCGTCGTCATCCTGCTGCTGTGGGGCCGCTGGGAGCTGCGGACCCGGCAGCCGCTGGTCGACCTGCGCACCACCGCGCGGCGCCAGGTGCTGCTGACCAACCTCGCGTCCGCGGTGTTCGGCTTCGCGATGTTCGCGATGTCGCTGGTCCTGCCCCAGCTGCTGCAGCTGCCGGCGGCCACCGGGTACGGCCTCGGCCGGTCGATGCTGGTGGTGGGCCTGGTGATGGCGCCGTCCGGCCTCGTCATGATGGCGCTCGCGCCGGTGTCCGCGCGGATCTCGCGCACCCGCGGCCCGAAGACGACGCTGATGCTCGGCGCGGTGGTCGTCGCGATCGGGTACGCGATCGGCATCGTGCTGATGAGCGAGGTCTGGCACCTGGTCCTGATCTCGTGCGTCATCGGCGGCGGCATCGGCCTCGCCTACGGCGCGATGCCCGGCCTGGTGATGGCGGCGGTCCCGGTGTCGGAAACGGCCGCGGCGAACAGCTTGAACACGCTGATGCGCTCGATCGGCACGTCGATCTCCAGCGCGACAGCGGGTCTGGTGCTGGCGCAGCTGACCGTCCACTTCGGACCGGCGACGCTGCCCGCGGCGAGCGGTTTCCGCGTGGTGCTGGCCATGGGCTCCGGCGCGGCCCTCATCGCGCTGACGATCGCCGCGTTCCTGCCCAAGCACACGCCGGCCGCCGCGGCGCCCGCGACGCCGGAACCGGTTGCGGCGGCACAAGGCTGACGCGGTTGGGTGCCGCCGCGCGAGCCGGCGCGGCGGTACCGGTACCGGCCCCGGTGCGGTGCCGCCGCGTCAGTCGGCGCGGTGGTACCGGCCCGGCTCCGCGATGCCGACCGCGTACAGGACCGCGTCTTCCCGCGAGTGGAACCCCGCCTTGGCGAAGAGGTTGTTGATGTGCGTCTTCACCGTGGCTTCGCTCATCACCAACCGCCGGGCGATCTCCTGGTTGCGCAGGCCTTCGCCGATGAGGTCGAGGATCTCGGTCTCGCGACCGGTCATCGTGAACTTCGCTGTGACACGCCAGCCGTTGCTGATGACCGGGGCTTCCTTCAGACTCACAGAGGCGTCATCGGCGCGGGAAGCCCAGTCGTTACACCAGGTTCCGGATGACCGCTGCGGAGCTGTCGAATCTGTCGAACACCGTCCACATGGGACTGATCGTCACGGGACGAGGATCAGCCGGATGGGGTTGCCCGTCTTGTCCGCGAGCTGCGTCACCGCCCGGTCCGCCTCCGCCAGGGGGACGTGCGCGCTGATCGACCGGGACAGGTCGAGCCGGCCGTGGCGGGCCAGGGAGACCAGTTCGAGCACGTGCTCGCCCGACGAGCCGAAGTGCCCGAGGATCCGCTGGCCGCGCACGCTCAGCCCGGCGCTGTCCGGGAGGTGCAGCGGCGCGTTCGTGAGCCCGGCGAGCACCATCGCGCCCTGCGCGCCCAGCACCGCGGCCGCCTGCTCGCGCACCGCCGCGTACCCGGCGAAGTCGAACGCGTAGTCCAGCCCGCGCCCGCCCGTCAGCGCGCCGATCCGCTCGGCGAAATCCGCAGCCGCGGGGTCGAGGGCGACGTCCGCGCCGAACGACAGGGCCCGCTCCCGGGCCGCCGGCAGCGGGTCGATCGCGACGATCGGGGCCGCGCCCGCGAGCCGCAGCACCTGCAGGCCGTGGACGCCGAGGCCGCCCGCGCCCCACACACCCGCCGAGCGCGCCGGGCGCACCTGCGCGGTCGCGACGACCGCCGCGTACGGCGTCGACACCGCGTCCGGGATGATCGCCGCCTGGTCGAACGGCAGGTCGTCGGGGATCGGGACGACCGTGTCGGCGCGGGCGAGCGCGTACTCCGCCCAGCCGCCGTCGTAGTGCACGCCCCGCACCCGCGAGCGCAGGCACGGCTGCCGGCGCAGGCACCGGTCGCAGACCTCGCACGACTGCCCGGCCTGCAGCGTGACGCGCAGGCCGAGGGTGAGGTGGGCCGGCACGTCCGGGCCGAGCGCCTCGACGGTGCCCGAGACCTCGTGGCCGAGGGTGACCGTGCCGGTGCCGGGCAGGGTGCCGTCGATGAGGTGCAGGTCGGACAGGCAGACGCCGGCCGCGGCGACCGCGATCCGCACCTCCCCCGGCCCGGGCGCCGGAATCGGCACCTCTTCGACCCCGAACTCCCGCTTGTCCAGATCGAGCCGGCCCGCCAGCATCGTGTCGCCCATGCCGTCGATCACACCACAAAGCGCCTTCGCGCGCGGAACGCGCCGGTGAAGTACGTTGCGCCGATGGGCATCCCCGACGAGTACCACGAATTCGCCGTCGCCGTCGCCGGTGCGAGCGGCGCGCTGATCGGCCTGCTGTTCGTGGCCGTCTCGGTGTCCCCGGACCGCGTCCGCCGGACGACGACGCACGCCGAGTACCACACGCGCGCGTCCGCCGCGATGCTGTTGTTCACCAACGCGCTGGTGCTGTCGCTGATGATCCTGGTGCCCGGGAGTTCGCCGGGCGGCTGGGCGGTCGCGTCCGGGGTCGGCATCCTGGTGTTCGACGCGGCGGCGATCCGCTCGATCGTCACGGCGGTGCGGCACCGGCTGGGGCACTGGAGCTCGCTGCGCATGGCGTCGGCCCTGCTGGTGATCGCGGGCTTCGAGATCTACGCCGGCGTCGAGCTCCTCACCGAACCGGGCAACTGGGACCCGCTGCGCACGCTGTACTACGTGCTGATCGGCGACCTGGCCTTCGGCATAGCGCGCGGCTGGCAGCTGATGGACATGCGCCGGGTCAGCGTGTTCTCGTCCCTGCGCACCCTGGCTCACGGCGACGAAGCCGACGACCCGGAGGAGCGGGACAAGAGCTGAACACCGTCAGGTTCAGCTCCTCAGGAGCGCGGGAAAACGTTGCCATCGAACAACTTCCGTGCCGTGCGGAACACCGTCGAGCGTGCGACTCGCGGTGGCGTCGCCGTGGTGTCGAACTCGATCCCGACGCCGAGCGTGCCGCTCGCGTGCTCGATCTCGATCGGCTCGCCGGCGGGCGGGCGGACCAGCAGTTCGTGGCCGACGGCGCCGTCGAGCAGCAGGGCCGTGACGACGCTGACCCCGCCCAGCACGCCGATCGCAGGGTGCGGCCGCACCGGGATGAACGTCCGGGTGGCGATCGCGCCGCCGTCACGCGGGGCGGCGACGAGCGTGGTCTTGGGGACGGAGCTGCCGCGCACGTCGCCGAGGCCCATCAGCTTGCCCGCCTCGACGCGCAGGGCGTCGATCCGGTCGGCGAGACCGGTCAGTTCCTCGACCGGTTCGTAGCCGGTGATGCCGAAGTCGGTGGCGCGAGCCACGACGACCGGCATCCCGTTGTCCACACAGGACACTTCGAGGCCGCCGACGTTGTCGCGGATCCGGCCGGTGGGCAGGAGACTGCCGCACACCGAGCCTTCGGTCTCGGTGAAGTCCAGTTCCACGGGCGCGGCCGTGCCGGGTACACCGGAGATGGCAAGCGATCCCGCGTATCCGACCTCGCCGCCGGGGGTGGCGAACGTCGAGACCGCGATGGAGCCGGTGTTGACCAGGAGCACGCGCACGGTGGTGCGTTCGCCGCCGGCCGGGACCAGGCCGCGCTCGACGGCGAACTGGCCGACCCCGGCGAGCAGGTTGCCGCAGGTCTGGCGGTCGGAGACGGTGGCGTCGCCGACGCCGAGCTGCAGGAACAGGTAGTCGACGTCGCGATCGGGCCCGCCGGGCGGCGCGACGATGGCGACCTTGCTGGTGACGGGCTGCGCGCCGCCGAGGCCGTCGATCTGGCGCGGGTCGGGGCTGCCCATGATCCGCAGCAGCAGGTCGTCGCGTTCGCGCGGGTCGGCGGGCAGGTCGTCGGCGAGGAAGTAGGCGCCCTTCGAGGTGCCCCCGCGCATGAGCATGCAGCGCACGCCGGTCATCCCTGCTCCTTCTCGTACTCCTCGGCGGTGAGGTAGCGGACGCCCAGCGCCTCGAGCTTCTCGCGCAGGCCGTAGCGGTCGAGACCGAGCTGGCCGGCGGCGAACGCCTCGCGCGCGGCGGCTTCCTTCTCCAGCCGGGCCTGGGAAGCCGTCAGGCCCGCTTCGACGTCCTGTCGCCGGACGCGCAGCACGCCGTCGTCGTCGGCCAGGATCGCGTCGCCCGGGTGGACGACCTGGCCGCCGAGCACGACCGGGACGTTGACCGCGCCGGCCGTCGCCTTGACCGTGCCCTGGGCGCTGACCGCGGCCGACCACACCGGGAAGCCCAGCTCGCGCAGTTCGGCGACGTCGCGGACGCCGGCGTTGATGACCAGGCCGCGCACGCCGCGGTGGCGCAGCGCGGTGGCGAAGAGTTCGCCGAAGAGGCCGTCGCGCGACGGCGAAGTCGTGGTGACGACCAGGACGTCACCCTCGCGGCACTGCTCGACGGCCGCGTGGATCATCAGGTTGTCCCCCGGCCAGCACAGCGCCGTGACGGCGGTGCCGCCGATCCGCGCGCCGTCCTGGATCGGCCGCAGGTCCGGGCCGAGCAGGCCGCTGCGGCCGAGCGCTTCGTGGACCGTGGCCACGCCGTACTCGGCCAGCCGGGTCACCTGCCCGGCGTCGGCGCGCGGCGGGTTCGTGACGATCACCGGGTTCATGCCGTCGACGCTAGATAGCGTCGACGAAATTGTCAACAATCTTGGCGACTGTTACTCAGTGGAGGTGGGACACCTCGGCGGCGTCGGCCTCACGCAGGGCCTCGATGACGCTCTGCAGGTGGACCCGCGCGGCTTCGGCGGCCTCGACCGGGTGATGCGCGCAGACCGCGTCGATGATCGCGAGGTGCTCGGGCAGCGAGACCTGCGGCCGGCCGGGGCGCATGGCCAACCGGAACTGGTGGCGGACGCTCTGCCCGCGCAGCCGTTCGAGGACCTGCGCGGCGGTGCGCTGCCCGCCGATCTCGCGGACCCGGCGGTGCAGCCGCTGGTTGAGCCCGGAGTAGCCGACGACGTCCCCGCCCGACACGGCGGCGCGCATCGCCTCCCCCAGCTCGCGCAGCTCAGCGATCTCGGCGTCGGCGATGCGCTCGGCGGCCTTCGCCGCGCACAGCGACTCGAGCATCATCCGCACCTCGGAGATCTCGACGGCCTCTTCCAGCGAGACCGCGCGCACCCGCGCGCCGCGGTTCTGCACCCGCTCGACCAGGCCTTCGTTGGTGAGCTCGATGAGCGCGGACCGCACGCTGGCACGGCTGGCCGCGAACTGGGCGGACAGGTCGGCCTCGACCAGCCGCTGGTTGGGGACGAACTCGCCGCGGACGATCGCGTCGCGGACGGCGGCCACCACGGATCGTTCCCCCGGCCCCTGGTCCGCGGCAGTCTCCGGCATACTTCCACCCCTGTTTGTTGACAATTTTGTCGAGCAGATCGTCTACTCGATCGTAGGTGTCCGGAGAGGATTGTGCTATGCGCGGAACCATCGCGGTACTGGGGCTGGGCGAAGCAGGCAGCGCGCTGGCCCGCGACCTGACGGCGGCCGGCGCGGTGGTGAGAGGCTACGACCCGGCCGCCCCCGCACCGGCGGGGATCGTCGCCACCGGCTCCGAGGCGGAAGCCGCAAGGGGCGCGGACGTGGTACTGAGCGTGAACAGCGCGTCGGCCGCCCACGACGCCCTGTCCGCGGGCCTCTCCGGCATAGGACCGGACACTCTCTGGGCCGACCTGAACACGGCATCCCCCGGAGCGAAGCGCCGCCTGGCTTCGACGGCGGCTTCCCACGGCACGGCGTTCGCGGACATCGCGATCATGGCGCCGGTGCCGGGCCGCGGACTGCGGGTCCCGATGCTCGCAACGGGCCCCGCGGCCGCCGCGGTAGCCGAAACCCTGAACGCGCTCGGCGCGGCGGTGGAGGTCATGCCAGGCGAGGCGGGACTGGCGGCGGAGCGAAAGCTGCTGCGAAGCGTGTTCTTCAAGGGCATGTCCGCGGCGGTGGTGGAGGCCCTGCACGCGGCGCGGGCAGCGGGCTGCGAGGACTGGCTGCGGCAGCTGATCACCGACGAGCTGACGGCCGCGAACGAGTCCACAGTGGAGCGTCTGGTCACGGGCTCCCACACGCACGCAGTCCGCCGCACGGCAGAGATGGCGGCAGCAGCCGAGATGCTCACCGAGCTGGGCGTGCCCTCGAACGTAGCGAGCGCGGCACGAGACCAGCTGGCCAAGTTGGCGAAGCAGCCGAAGTAAGAGGTCGTGAGTGTTTAGGAGGGTTAGAACCCTCCTAAACACTCACGACCCCCGGCACCGGGACGCAAGCGGATCGCCCCCTGCCGCACACCCGGAGCGGCCGCCTCATCATCCAGAGCCCGGCCGGGCGGGCACGATCGCGCTCCCGACCCTGCCGATCCCCGAACAGCTCAGCCGGGAGGTTGTCCGGGGCGGCCAACAAGGTGCCCGGAAAGCCAACACACCCACCGCAACGGCCAACACGCCGCCAACCCGGGTGCGTTGGCCGCTCCGGTCGCCGTATTGGCCACTCCAGGCAGCGAGTTAGTCGCCCTGGGCACCGAGTCGGCTGTTCCGGGCAGCGAGGTAGGCGCTCTGCTCGCCGCGTTGGCCGCTCTGGGTAGCAAGTCGGGCGGCCAGCCCGAGGTCACCCTCGGGCGGCGAGGCCGTCGAGGTGAACGGCGCCGTGGTGCTCGGCGACGAACTCCGGGCCCTTGACGACAAGCCGGGCCACCGCAGTTGCGTGCCCGTGCCCCAGCCCGTGCTCGGTCTTGAGCCAGGCGACGATCTCCCCCTGCTTGGTCAGCCCCTGACCACCGACCAGCTCCAGAAAGCCCCGCGGGGTGATGCCGGTCTGCTTCTCGGCGTTGTCGAGGTAGGCCTGAAAAGACATGTCCGCTCCCAGAGGTCGAGGTCCCGTTACCCACAACACTCCCACCGACAACTTTTCTTGTCAAGCCCCGACCAGCACAAACTCCAACGACAACAGTCACCAAGATCCACAGTGGACAACCACCGGGAAGGCACACGATTACCCGAAAGGGGGAACAACAAAAGGCGAGCCGCCAGCCCGACAGAACCACACGCGGGGGTCCTGGGCTTGCCCCCGGCGGGGGCGTGGGGGCTCGGCCCCCACAAGACACAACGAGAAAAGCCCCGGTTTGCGCTTTCCGCAAACAGGGGCTTCCGCGAATTCTCGTGGGCGATACTGGGATCGAACCAGTGACCTCTTCGGTGTGAACGAAGCGCTCTCCCCCTGAGCTAATCGCCCGCGGTACGAACTCCGGCTGTGAGGGTCGGGGAACCCTGGTGCGCGATACTGGGATTGAACCAGTGACCTCTTCCGTGTCAGGGAAGCGCTCTCCCGCTGAGCTAATCGCGCGCTCCGGAAGTCCGTACTCGCAGAAGCATATCGGACGGTGATGCCGGGGTTGCAGGGGGTTCCCCTTGCGCCGGAGTGACCGGGACCACGGTCGAAACCGCCGTGACACCGGGGCCGCGGGCCAGGCAGACTGGACGGGAGACCAGCGCACTTCCCCCGACCGTCGCCGGCGCGGTGACCAGGAGTTCCCACCTCGATGACCGACACCGTGCACACCGCACCCACCGACGACCGGACGGACGCTCCGGCGGGCTCGGGGCTCCTCATCGGGGTTCTCGTGCTGTCGGCGTTCGTGATGATCCTGAACGAGACGATCCTGAGCGTCGCGTTGCGGGACCTGACCGTCGACCTGCACGTGCCGACGACGACCGTGCAGTGGCTGACCAGTGGTTTCCTGCTGACGATGGCCGTGGTGATCCCGGCGACCGGGTTCCTGCTCGAGCGGTTCACGCCGCGGCAGGTGTTCCTCGTGTCGCTGACGGCGTTCAGCCTCGGCACCTTGATCAGCGCGCTCGCGCCCGGGTTCGGGGTGCTGATGGTCGGGCGCGTGGTGCAGGCGTGCGGCACGGCCGTGATGCTGCCGCTGCTGATGACGACCGTGATGCGGCTGGTGCCGCCGCAGCGGCGGGGCGCGACGATGGGCACGATCACGATCGTCATCGCCGTGGCGCCGGCGATCGGGCCGACGATCGGCGGCGCGGTGCTGTCGGGGCTGGGCTGGCGGTGGATGTTCTGGATCGTGCTGCCGCTGTCGCTGGCGGCGCTGGTGATCGGCCTGCTGCGGCTGCGGCTGCACAGCGAGAACCGCCGGGTGCCGCTGGACGTGCCGTCGGTGCTGCTGTCCGCGATCGGCTTTGGCGGGCTGCTGTACGGGCTGTCGTCGACCGGCGAGGCCGCCGGGGTCGAGCCGCCGGTGCCGGCATGGGTGCCGATCGTCGTCGGGCTGGTCGCGCTCGTGGTGTTCACGTGGCGGCAGGTGCGCCTGCAACGCCGTGACCGCGCACTGCTGGACCTGCGGCCGTTCACCCACCGCCCGTTCGTGGTGGCGCTGGTGCTGACGGCGTTGCTGTTCGTCTGCCTGATCGGCGCGGCCGCGATCCTGCTGCCGCTCTACCTGCAGACGGTGCTGAAGACGACCACGTTCGTCAGCGGGCTGGCGGTGCTGCCGGGCGGGCTCGTGCTGGGCTTGCTGGGCCGTCCGGTGGGCGCGTTGTTCGACCGGGTGGGCGCCCGCCCGCTGGTCATCCCCGGCGCGGCGGCCATGGCGTTGTCGCTGTGGCTGTTCACGCTGCTGGGGCCGGCGTCGCCGCTGATCGCGGTGATCGGGATCCACGTGCTGCTGATGGCCGGGCTGGGCCTGATGATGACGCCGCTGATGACGGAGTCGCTCGGCGTGCTGCCCGAGCACCTGTACTCCCACGGCAGCGCGATCCTCTCGACGCTGCAGCAGGTGGCGGGCGCGATGGGCACGGCGCTGTTCGTCAGCGTGGCCACGCTCGGCACCGCGGACGCGACAGCGGGCAGCCCGGACGCCTCGGGGCTGCGGATGGCGTTCGTGGTCGCCGGGTGCATCGGCCTGGTGGCCTTCGCGCTCAGCTGGCTGATCCGGCGCTCCAGCGGCACGTCCACCGAGCCGGCAGTGTCCACTTCGGACTGAGTCCCACTCGACGAAAGCCTGCGCGGGTCAAGGGAGCATGCGGCCGAGGAGCGTGCCGAGCCGGGTGCGTTCGGCCGGGGTGAGGTCGCGGGTCAGCGGCGCCAGCAGCCCGGCGACCTCCGCCTCCAGTTTTCGGGCTAGGCGCTGCGCTTCCTCGGTCAGGCCGACGCGCACCGCGCGCCCGTCGTCTTCGCTGGCCTCCCGCCGGACCAGGCCGCGCTTGACGGCCCGGTCGATCAGGCCGGTCACCGACGAGCGGTCCAGGCCGAGGTAGTCCGCCAGCTCCGCCATCTTCGGCGTGCGGTCGCGCAGGATCGCCAGCGCGCGCAGCTGCGTCAGCGACAGGTCGTGCGCGGCCGCCGCGCGGCTGAGCAGCGCCATCACCGTGAAGGACACCTGGACCAGGTGGTCCAGCACCTCGTCGGGCCCGGGTTCGGTCATACCGCCACGCTACCTTGAACTAGTTGGTAATGCCAGCTAATCTACTTGGCACTACCAACTACTTATCAAGGGGTCACCATGCGCGCAGCGGTCGTCACGTCGTTCGGCACACCGCCGACCTGCCAGGACTTTCCCGTCCCCGTGCCGGGAACGCCGGACGAGGTGCTCGTCGACGTCGTCGCCGTCGGCCTGCACCCGCGGGTGCGCTCCCAGGCCGACGGTTCGCACTACACCGAGTCCGCCGAGCTGCCGTTCGTGCCGGGCATCGACGGCGTGGGCCGCGCGCCCGACGGCCGCCTGCGCTACTTCGTCCTGCCGGACACGGCGATGGGCGCGCTGGCCGAGCGGACGGTCGTCGACCTGCGCCGCAGCGTCGTGCTGCCCGACGACGTCGACCCCGTGCTCGTGGCCGCGGGCATGAACCCGGCGATGTCGGCGTGGATCGCGCTGCGGCGGCGGATCGAGTTCACGGCCGGACAGGACGTCCTCGTCCTGGGCGCGACCGGCAACGCGGGCCGGCTGGCCGTCCAGGTGGCCCGGCACCTCGGCGCCGGGCGGGTCGTCGCCGCGGGCCGGGACCCCGGCCGCCTCGCGACGCTGCCGGACCTGGGCGCCGACGTCGCGGTCCCCCTCGCCGACGTCGGCGCGGCGGGCGCGGACGTCGACGTGGTCCTGGACTACGTCTGGGGCGAGCCGACGGCCGAGGCGATGCGCGAGATCGTCACGCACCGCGGCGACCGGGCCCGCCCGCTGACGTGGATCGAGATCGGCTCGGTCGCGGGCCGGACGGCGTCGCTGCCCTCCGCCGCGTTGCGGGCCGCGCGGCTGCAGCTGGTGGGCAGCGGCCAGGGTTCGGTGCCGACACGGGACATCGTCGCGGAACTGCCCGCCCTCGCGGCGGAAGTCGGCCGCGGCACCTTCCGGATCGACACGCGCACGGTCCCGCTGGAGGACGTCGAAGCGGCCTGGAAGGACGACGGCGACGACCGCCGCGTCGTGATCGTCCCCTGACCGCGGGGCGTAAGCCGTGAATGCCACATCGAGGGACCAAGTGTCCCTCGATGTGGCATTCACGGACTTCAGGCCGGCGAGCCGCTCACCTTCGGGGTGGCCCGGACTCCGCTGTGCAGGTACCGCTCCCCCGTCGGGAGCTGGTAGAACGTCACCGACTGCCACGAGCGCGTGCCCGCGGGGCGCAGGGCGAACTGGGTCGCGCTGATCGGGATCAGGTCGTCCTCCGTCGTCGGTTCCGGGACCAGCTCGGCGAGCGGGCCCGTGACCGTCTGGCGGATGCGCAGGCCCGAGTCCGTGCTGAGGACCTCCGTCCGCACCGACTCCCGCTCGTACGTCCCGAGGAACTCCGAGACGTCGACCGACGGCGGTGTGTCAGCGGGCACGAGCGGTTGCGGCATCGCCACTCCCGCCAGTTCCGCGAAGATCTCGCGGTACAGCTCCTCGTACAGGTCGTGCGTGCCGCCGCCGTTGGCGAGCAGCGTGACCGCGAGGCCCTGGTCCGGCAGGATGCGGAGGAACGCCGCCTGGCCGATCGTGTTGCCGTCGTGGCCGTAGACGCGGTGGCCGTCCCAGTCGAAGCGGATCCAGCCCAGGCCCCACGAATCACCGAGGGTGTGCTTGTCCGGCATGTCCGCCTGCCACTCGGTCATCGCCGTGGCGGACGCCGCCGAGAGGACGCGCGCGCCGTCCGGGCCGAGGCCGCCCCGCAGGTGCAGGCGGGCGAAGGCCAGGACGTCCGCCGGGGTCGCCGTGATCAGGCCGGCCGGGCCCGCCGAGCGCGGCAGGCCCCAGACCGGCGCCGGCTGCGGCTCCTCGTCGCCCGCCGCGACGTGGCCCATCGCCGCGCCGAACAGCAGCGCCTCCTCGGGCAGGGTGCCCGTGTGCGTCAGGCCGAGCGGGGTGAACAGCCGCTCCCGCAACGCCGCGTCCCAGGTCTTGCCGGTCAGCTTCTCGATGACGCGGCCGGCCAGGATGAAGCCCGAGTTGCAGTAGGACAGCGTCGCGCCGAGCGGGTGGGTCTGCGCGGCCTGGTCCAGCACGGCGACGTACTTCTCCACGCAGTCGTCGCCGCGGCCGGTGTCGGTGAAGACGTCGCCGTCGATGCCGCTGGTGTGGGTCAGCAGGTGCCGCAACGTCACCTGCTTGGTGACGTCCGGATCGGCCAGCCGCAGCTCCGGCAGCACGTCGGCGATCGGCGCGTCCAGGTCGAGCAGGCCTTCGTCGACGAGCTGCATGGCGACGGTCGCCGTCCACACCTTGGTGATCGAGCCGATCTGGAACACCGACTCGCCGGTGACGGCGACGCCGGTCGCCTTGTTCAGCACGCCGGTGTGCGCGAAGGCCTGCTCGTCACCGTCGAGGCGCAGGATGCCCAGGGTCGCGCCGGGGACGCGGTACTTGCGCGCGAGCGCGGTCAGCCGCCGCTGCCAGTGCGCGCCGTCGAGCGGGACGCGCCCCGGCGAGCCCGCGTGCTGCTCGACCCAGTCGACGACGCGGCGGTTGAAGTCGCTGCGGTGCGAGGGTTTCCCCTCCAGGATGAACAGGTGTGACGCGCCGGGGTAGAGCACCAGCCGGGTCGGCACGCCCTGCTCGCGCAACGCCGTGAACCACTGCTCGGCCTGCCCGACCGGGCAGCGGTCGTCGTCGGCGCCGTGCACCACCAGCGTCGGCGTGCGGACCTGCCCGACCCGGGCCAGCGGCGACGACGCACCGAAGTGCGCTTCGTCCACAGAGGACGCTCCGCCCAGTTCGACGACGCCGAGGTAGTGCCCGCTGTCGGACGTGCCGGCCATGCTGACCGCGTCGCTGACGACACCGCCGGCGACGGCCGCGGCGAACCGGTCGTCGTGGCTGGTCAGGTAGCACGTCATGAAGCCGCCGTAGCTGTAGCCGGAGACGGCGAGCCGCTGCGCGTCCGCGACCCCTTCGGCGACGAGCGCGTCCAGCGGCTCGAGGAAGTCCTTGGCGTCGGCGACACCCCAGGCGCCGACGGCCGCGGTGTAGAACGCTTCGCCGTAGCCGTCGCTGCCGCGCGGGTTGAGCAGCAGCACCGCCCAGCCGCGCGCGGCCAGCTGCTGGTGGTAGGCGTGGACGGCGTCGGCGGTGCCGCTCCACGCGTTGTGCGGGCCGCCGTGGATGTCCAGCAGCAGCGGCCGCGGGCCGGTGCGGGCGGGGTCGCGCACCAGCCAGCCGTGCACGACCGTGCCGTCCGAGATGGTGAACTCGCGCTCCTCGCGGGTGAACAACTCGACCTCGGCCCCGCTGCCGTGCGTGGTGAGGACTTCGGGCGCTCCCCCGGCGACGGCGACCGTCGCGATCTCGCCGTACGACGTCGGCGTGGCCAGCACGACCGCCGCGGTGTCCCCGGCGACGGAGACGTCCGACAGGGTGTTCCCGGTGCCCCCGGCGACGAGCCGCGGTTCGCCGCCGTCGACGCCGACCGCGTAGACGTGCGTGTACCCGCGGTCGCGGACGCAGAACACGACGGTGGTGCCGTCTCCGGTCAGCACCGGGACCGCGCCGGGGTAGCCCGGGCCGCCCGGCATCACGTTCCGGTCCAGCGGTGCGGCCAGGTCGACGGTTTCCCCGCCGTCCACGGGAATCCGCAGCAGGCCGAGGTGGCCGGGCGCGGTGTCGCGGCGGCCGGCGACGAGCAGCGCGGTGCCGTCGGCGGTCCAGGTGACCGTGCCGCACATGCCGTCGCCGGAGCCGACCGGGCGCGGCTCGGCGAGGCGGTTGCCGGCTTCGAGGACGTAGGCGCCGGAGCGGAACGTCAGGTCGGCGTCGGCCTCCGGGCCGGCCGGGAAGGCCAGCAGCGCACCGTCCGGCGACCACGCGGGATCGCCCGCGTGCCAGTCCCCCGCCGTCACCTGCCGGACGTCACCCGAGGCGACGTCGAGGACGTGGACGTGCTTGCGCAGGGTCCGCAGCAGCCCGGCGCCGTCGGCCTTGAAGTCGAGCCGGTCGGCGACCACCGGGGCACCCGCGCGGCGGCCGCGGGCGGCGTCGTCGTCACCCTCGTCCGCGGCCAGGTCGACCGGGGCGGAGAAGGCGATCTCGGCGCCGTCCGGCCGCCACACCGGGCTGCCCGCGCCGAGCGGGAGCGTGGTGACCTGCTCGGGTTCGCCGCCGTCGGCGGGCAGCAGCCACAGCTGCGCCGGGCCGTCCGCGGCGCGCAGGAACGCGATCCGCGTGCCGTCGGGCGACCACACCGGGGCGAGGTCGGCGGTCCCGCGGGTCAGCCGGCGCGCCGGGCCGCCGCTCGTGGCGACCAGCCAGAGCGAGCGGGTGTCGCGGTCCGCGTCGCGGTCGGCGGTCCGCACGACGTAGGCGATCCGCGTGCCGTCCGGGGAAAGCGCGGGCTGCTCGGGGAACTCCAGGGCGTACAGGTCGTCGGCGCTCAGGCGGCGGGTCATGCGGATCTCCTCGTGGGATTCGGCGCAGTGTGATTCGGAGCAGTGGAATTGGGCGCAGCAGGAATCGGTGCGGTCGTGGCGAAGTGGCACGCCGCGGCGTGGGGTCGTTCCGCGGCCGCGGCGGCCGGGTCGGCGCTGAGGCAGACGGTGCGGTCGGGGTGCACGAGCGGGCCGATCGGGCACCGCGGGTGGAAGTGGCAGCCGGACGGCGGGTGGTGCGGGTCGGCGGGTTCGGTGTCGGCGAGCGCGTCGACGCCGGGGTCGTCGAGCAGGCCGTGGTGCGCGGACGGCGCGGCGGCCAGCAGTTCCCGCGTGTAGGGGTGCCGCGGATCGGTGAGCACCTGCTCGGCCGGCCCGGCCTCGACGATCCGGCCGAGGTACAGCACCGCGACGAAGTCGCTCACGTACCGCACCACGGCGAGGTTGTGGGAGATGAACAGCATCGACAGCGCGAGGCGCCGCTGGACGTCGCGGACCAGGTTGAGCACGGCGCCCTGCACCGAGACGTCGAGCGCGGACGTGATCTCGTCGGCGATCAGCACCTTCGGCTGCCCGGCGAGCGCCCGGGCGAGGGCGACGCGCTGGCGTTGCCCACCCGACAGCTGACCGGGCAGTGTCGTGGCGCGTTCCGGGTCCAGGTTGACGAGTTCGAGCAGCCGCGCGACCTCGGCCCGCCGGGCGGCCCCGCCGCGGTGCGCGCCGCGCGGCATCGCCTCGGCGATGGACTCGCCGACGGCCATCCGCGGGTCCAGCGAGGAGTACGGGTCCTGGAACACCATCTGCAGCGGCTTGCGCCGGGGCAGGCGCCGGACGTCGACGCCGTCGAGCAGCACCCGGCCGCCGCTGACCGGGGCCAGCCCGACCGCGGCCCTGGCCAGCGTCGACTTGCCGGAGCCGGACTCGCCGACCAGGCCGACGACCTGTCCGGACGGGACGGTCAGGTTGACGCCGTCCACCGCCGTCAGCCGGCCGTACCGGACGCTCACCGTGTCGAACCGCAGCTCGCTCACGCGGCACCTTCCTTTCGCGACTGTCCGGAAAGGACACTCACGGCGGTCTCGTGCGGGTGCCAGCACGCCACGCCGTGGCCGTCTCCGGCCCGTTCCAGCACCGGATCCTCGGTGAGACAACGCTCGGTCGCCAGCGGGCACCGGGCCGCGAACGCGCAGCCCACCGGGACCTGGTCCGGCTCCGGCGGCCGGCCGGGGATCACGGCGAGGGGCTCGTCGCGGTCGGTGCCGAGGTCGACCGTCGTGGCCAGCAGCGCCCGCGTGTACGGGTGGCGGGCCGCGCCCGGGAGGTCCGCCGTCGGCAGGTCCTCGACGACGCGGCCGGCGTACATCACCAGCATCCGTTCGCACGTCTGGGAAACCACCGCGATGTCGTGGCTGATCAGCAGGATCGCCGCGCCCTCGGCGTCACGCGTGCGGGCCAGCAGCCGCAGCACCTGGCGCTGGACCGTGACGTCGAGGGCCGTCGTCGGCTCGTCCGCGACGATCAGCTTCGGCGAGCCCATCAAGCCCATGCCGATCATCGCGCGCTGGCGCATGCCGCCGGAGAACTCGTGCGGGTACTGCCGGGCGCGCCGCCGGGCGGCCGGGACGCGCACGGCGGCGAGCCGGTCCACCGCGCGGTCGAACGCCGCGCGCCGCGACAGGCCGTGGTGCTGCTCGGACACCTCCGCCAGCTGCCCGCCGACGCGCCGCGCCGGGTTGAACGACGTCATCGGGTCCTGGAACACCATGGCCAGCGACGTCCCGAGCAGGCCGCGCAGCTCGCGGTCGGACGCGGAGAGCAGCGACGTGCCGGCGAACTCCAGCCGGTCCGCGGTCACGACTCCGGGCAGCTCGATCAGCCGTGACACGGCCAGCGCCGTCAGGCTCTTGCCGGAGCCGGACTCGCCGACGACGCCGATCGCCTCGCCGGCGCGCACGGTGAAACTGACGCCGCGCACCGGCACCGTCCACCCACCCGCTCGCGGGAACGCCACCTGCAGGTTCTCGACGACGAGCACGGCGTCGTCCGACGGTGCCTCGACGACCGCGGGCCGCGGCACGGGCACCGGGCCGGACGCGCTCCGGGCGGCGCGGGAGCGGACCCCGACCACGGCGGCCACGGTCTCCCCGACCAGGTTGAACGCCAGCCCGGCGAGCACGACGGCGACGCCGGGCGCGATCGCGGCCACCGGCGTCACGTAGATCCCGTCCAGGCCTTCGCGCAGCAGCCGGCCCCAGTCGTAGTCCGGGGCCTGCACGCCGATGCCGAGGAACGAGAGCCCGGCGAAGGCGAGCAACGACGACCCGGCGCCGATGGTCGCGTTGACGACCAGCGGTTCGCCGATGTTCGGCAGCACGTGCCGGGCCAGCAGCCGGATCCGGCCGACGCCGGACACCCGGGCCGCGGCGACGAAGTCGCGCCCGGCCACCGACGCCGAGAGCGTCTGGACCAGCCGGGCGAACGCCGGCGCCATCGCGAACGCGATCGCCAGCACCGCGCCGTGCGTGCCGACACCGAAGATCACGGCGAAGAACAGCGCCAGCAGCAGCCCGGGGAACGCGACGGCGATGTTGATCGCCGCGGTGAGCAGCCGGCCGGCCCACCGGGGCAGCACAGCCGGCAACGACCCGAGGAGCACCCCGGCGCCGACGCCGATCACGGTCGCGAGCACCGCGAGGCCGACCGAGAGCCGGGTCGCGACGAGCGTGCGCAGGAAGATGTCGCGGCCGAGGGAGTCGGTGCCGAACGGGTGCGCCGCGGACGCGCCCTGGCCGATCGCGTCGGTGTCGACCACCGCGGCGCCGTCGCCCCAGAACAGCGGCGCCAGCACGGACAGCGCGATCACCAGCACCAGCAGCACCGCCGAGCACGCGCCCACCGGAGTGCGCACGGCCGTCGTCCACACCGAGCCGCGCTTCTTCCCTGAACCACGCCGTGCGCGCATCGCCGTCACCTCAGCTCTCCCGGATCGTCGAACGCGGGTCGAGCAGCCCGAGCACGACGTCGACCAGCAGGTTCACCAGCAGCACACCGATGCCGTAGACGAGCACGATCCCCTGCACCAGCGGGTAGTCCTTCTGCAGGATCGACTGCACGATCGTCGAGCCGAGCCCGGGCCAGGCGAACACGTTCTCCACCAGCACGGTGCCCGCGACCAGGCCGGTCAGCATCAGCCCGCCCAGGGTCAGCGTCGCGGTCAGCGCGTTCGGCAGCGCGTGCCGGACGTACACCAGCCGCGCGGGCAGCCGTTTCGCCCGCGCGGTGCGGACGAAGTCGGCGCCCAGCACCGAAAGCAGCTCCACCCGGACGATCCGGGCGAGCACCGCGGCCGGCCCGATCGTGAGGGCCGCCACCGGCAGCACGTACGCGCCCGGGCCGTCCCCGCCCGCGACCGGGAACCAGCCGAAACCGACCGCGAACACCGCCACCAGCCCGACCGCCAGCAGGAAGTCCGGGATGGCGGCGAGCAGCACGCTCCCCGACGTGAACGCCAGCTCACCACCCCGGCGACGGCCACCGCGCGTCAGCACCGCGAAGCACACGCCGACCGGCACCGCGACCACGACGACCACCACGAACGCCAGCACGGCCAGCTGCAACGTCGCCGGCAGCCGGTCGCCGATCACCTGCGTCACCGGCTGCCCGCTCGCCATCGACGTCCCGAAGTCGCCGGTGACCAGCCCGCGCAGGTAGTGCCCGTACTGCGTCCACAGTGGATCGTCCAGGCCGAGCTCGGCGCGGCGCGCCCGCACCAGGGCGGCGGGCGCGGTCATCCCGAGCGCGGCCCGCACCGGGTCGCCGGGGACCAGGTGGATCATCAGGAACGCCGCGGTCACCAACGCCCACAGCGACACGGCGAACCGGGCCAGCCGGCGCCCGGCGAACGCCGGCCACGGGCTGCCCCGCAGGCCGGCGGGCGCCGTCGCCGTGGTCATTTCGCGTACATCCGGATCGAGGACGGCAGCACGGCGCCCTGGCTGAGCGTGAACTTCGTGCCGCTGCCGTAGATCGGGATGACGGAGTCGACGTAGGGCACCACGTCCACCCGCTTGATCAGCGCCGTCTCCGCGGCGATCCAGGTCGGGCAGCTGGCGTCGCCGCTCGTCGCGGCGGCCTGCTTCACACCCTGGTCGTAGGTGGGGTTGGCGATGTGCGCGAAGTTCGTCCCGTCCGGCGCGGCCGGGCCGGACACGAACGGCACCAGCTGGCTGGGCAGCGCGAGCCCGAGCGGGCCGAGCGAGACCTCCCACTCGCCGGTGCCGAACAGCACCTGGGACAGGCCAGGGCTGTCGACGCCCTTGAGCGTGACCTCGGCGCCGAGCGCCTTCCAGGTCTGCTGGAACAGCTCTGCCGTCGGCGCCATCGTCGGGCCGAGCTGGGTGCCGTAGATGACGTTCAGCGTCAGGCGCTTGCCGTTCTTCACCCGGACGCCGTCCCCGCCGGCCTGCCACCCCGCGGCGTCCAGCGCGGCCGCGGCCGCGGCGGCGTCGTGGGCCGGCAGGTTGCCGGTGATGGTGTCGCCCGCGCACGCCTTGGGGTCGGCCGTGACCATGCTCTGCGACGGCTTGCCCGTGCCGCTGGTGAGCACCTTGCCCAGCTGCGCCAGGTCGAGCGACTGCGTCAGCGCGCGCCGCACGGCTTCGTCCTCGCCGGGCCGGCCCGCGGCCTGGTTGTAGTAGATCTCGCCGAGCGGCGCGTTGTAGTCGGCGTGGAACAGCTTGCGCGCGTCGAGGCGCTGGCGGTCCGGGCCGGTGATCGCCGCGGCGTTGAGCTCGCCCGAGAGCAGCAGGTTCGCCGCCGTCGAGGTGTTGGAGATGACCCGCAGGACGAGCTTGTCGGGCAGGCCCGGCTCGGCCTTCCAGTCCCCCGGGCCCCAGGCGTAGTCCTTGCGGCGGGTGAACGTGTAGTGGTCGTTCGGCACGGCTTCGGAGACGGCGAACAGGCCGGTGCCGCTCTCGCCCTTCGCCAGCAGCTTGCGGTCGGCCAGGCCCTTGCCGCAGACGATCGGCAGCGCACCGATGTTGCGGAGCAGGAACGCGTCCGGCGCGCCGGAGGTGACGGTGATCGTGCGGGTGGCCTCGTCCGCGGTGGCCTTCGTGCCGGGCGCGATCGTCAGGCCGGCGAAGGGCGACTTGTTCACCGGGTCGCCGACGAACACGATGTTCGCCGCGACGTCGGCGGCGGTCAGCGGGGCGCCGTCCGCGCAGGTGAGCCCCTGGCGCAGGGTGAAGGTCGCGGCGGTCGTCGAGGTGGCGGCCCACTTCTCGGCCAGCTCCGGCAGCGGCTTGCCGTCCGCGCTGAGCTCGAGCAGGGAGTCGTAGAGGAACTTGTCGACCTGGCCGGTCACCGACAGCACCGACATGTGCGGGTCGAGGTTGCCCGGGTCGGAGCCGATGGCGAAGGTGAACGTCCCGCCGTCGACGGGGGTCTGGCTCGAGCCGGTGTCTCCCGGTCCCGCGCAGGCGGTCGCCACGAGGGCGAGCCCGCCGAGCAGGACCACCGCGGTCCGTGTGGGGGTCATGGGGTTTCCTTCCGCAGGTGGTCCACGGCGAGGCGGGCGGCCGCGCCGATCGCGGCGTCGACGGCGGGCTGCCGTTCGTCGAGCGAGTCCGCGCGGGTGAAGACCGCGACGGCGAACCGGCGTCCGTCCGGAAAGGACAGCACACCGGCTTCGTTGCGGACGGCCGGCAGGGTGCCGGTCTTGGCCGCGATCGTGACGTCCGAACCGAAGCCGGAGGAGATCCGGTGCGGCCAGATCTGACGCGCCATCATCGAGCGGACGCGCTCGCAGGCCGCGGGTTCGGCGGCGCGATCGGTCCAGACGGCGTCGAGCAGGGTGGTGACCTCCCGGGGCGTCGACGACGTCGTGCGCTCCGGGTCGAGCACCGAGAGCTTCCACGTCTGCTCCGGGGTGGCCCCGGCGAACGCGGCGTCGAGGCCACCGTCGGCGCCCAGGTCGGCCAGGACCGAGGCGAACAGGTCCTCGCAGCAGCCGATCAGCCGCGTCCGCTTCAGGTCCAGGTCGGCCAAGACGCGGTCGACGGCGTCCTGGCCGATCCGGTGGTAGATCACATCGGTGGCGGCGTTGTCGCTCATGGTCAGCATGAACAGCGCGAGGTCGCGCCAGCTCATCTCGACGTCGTCTTCGCAGCCGGCGGTGCCGATCCCGCCGATGCGGTAGCGCTGCCCGACGCGGGTGCGCTCGGTCTCGTCGAGGCGGCCCGCCACGACCTCCCGGGCGTAGGCTACGGCGACCGGGATCTTGAACACCGACGCCAGCACGACCGGGTCGTCCGCGCCGAGTGCCACCTCGCCCGGGCCGCCGCCGATCTCCCGCGCGTGGACGAAGCCGCGCGCGCCCGCCGCGGTGAACACCGCGGTGATCTCGTCTTCGACACCGGTCATGCACGCACCCGGCGGTCGGCGCGCCCGGTGTGCAGGTACAGGGCGTGGCCGGTGCCGTCGTCGCCGACGAAGGCGTGCGGGATGTACATGCCCTGCATCGGCTCGGCGAGGATCAGCGTGTCGCCGTTCATCGCGACCAGCTCGCTCTTCACCGGGCCGCTCAGCTCGGCGAAGATCCCCTTCGGGACGCGCTCCACCCAGACGCGGCCGCTGTCGTCTTGGCTGACCACGATGTCCGCGACCGTCGAGGAGTACTCGCCGACGTACCGGGAGGCGTCCACCCGCGGCGCGGCGGGGTCCGGCACCGGCGGCGGGGTCAGCTCGATGCCGGTCAGCTCCCGCAGGACGTGGCCGATGATCTCGGTGTAGAGCGGGATCGGGTCGCCGCCGTTGGTCAGCAGCGCGACGGCGACGCCGTGCTCCGGGGCGACCCGCAGGAACGACGCCTGGCCGATCGTGTTGCCGTCGTGCCCGACCAGGGCGCCGCCGGGTGAGTCGAACAGCGACCAGCCGAGCCCCCACGCGTCGCCCATCAGGCCGAGGTCGGGCAGCTCCACCAGGCGTTCCCGCATAGCCTGGGCGCTCGCCGCGCTCAGCACGCGGGTGCCGTCCGGGGCCTCGCCATCACGCAGGTGCATGCCGGCGAACGTCGCGAGGTCGCGCGCCCGCATCGCGAGCATCGAGCCGGCCGGCGCGTTCGACGGCGCCAGCGCCCAGATCCCGGCGGGTTCCGGCTCGGCGCCCGGCTCCGGCGACAGGTGGCCGAGCGCGGCGCGGAACCGGATCGCCTCGTACGGGCTCTGCGCCGCGTGCGTCAGGCCCAGCGGGACGAACAGGTGGTCAGCCAGGCTCTGGTTGTAGTCCTTGTCCCGCAGCACTTCCACGACGCGGCCGAGCACGCAGAGCGCGGCGTTGTTGTAGGAGAACATCTCGCCGGGCGGGAAGAGCTGGGGCACGTCGTGGAGGGTGGCGACGTACTTCTCGACGCAGTCCTCGCCGCGGCCGGTGTCGGTGAAGATGTCGCCTTCGAAGCCGGAGGTGTGGCACATCAGCTGCCGGACGGTGATCCGCGCGGCCGCGTCGTCGTCGGCGAGCGCGAACCCGGGCAGGTACCGGCGGACGGGCTCGTCGAGGTCCAGCTTCCCCTCGTCGACGAGCTGCATCGCCAGCGTCACCGTCCAGACCTTGGTGACCGAGCCGATCTGGAACACCGAGTCGGCGTCCGCCTCGACGCCGGTGCCCTTGTTGAGCACCCCGGCCGCGCGGTCGAGGATCTCGCCGCCGGCGTACACGGCGACCGACGCGGCCGGCACGTGGTTTTCGGCCAGCAGTGCGGGAAGCCGGCTTTCGAGCCAGGCCCCGAGGTCGGTGAGTTTCGCCATGATTGCCTCTCGTCCGATGGTGAACCGGCGTTGCCGGGGATGCTATGACCTGCGCTTACCCCGCCGGTTCGTCGAATCCGACGAGACCGGGGGAAACTTTCATCGCGGCGGACGAACCGGTCAGGCCAGCCAGCTCTTCGCCGTGGTCACCTCGGCGAGCCGGCCCGCGATCGGCGTGACGCCGAGGCCGGGGCCGGACGGCACCGGCAGGTGCCCGTCCGCCAGCACGAACGGCTCGGTGATGTCGTTCGTGTAAAACCGGTCCGACGCCGACGTGTCGCCCGGGAGCGTGAAGCCGGGCAGCGACGCGAGGGCGACGTTGGCCGCCCGGCCCAGCCCGGTCTCGATCATCCCGCCGCACCAGACCGGGATCCCGTGCGCGGCGCAGACGTCGTGCACCCGCCGCGCCTCCAGGTAACCGCCGACCCGGCTGGGCTTGATGTTGACGATCCGGCACGCGCCCAGCGTGATCGCGTCGGCGGCCGAACGCGCGGAGACGATGGACTCGTCCAGGCAGATCGGCGTCCGGATGTGCTTGGCCAGCTCCGCGTGCCCGAGCACGTCCTCCTCTTCGAGGGGCTGCTCGATCAGCAGCAGCTCGAACGGGTCGAGCCGGGCGAGCTGCGGGATGTCCGACAGCGTGTACGCGGTGTTGGCGTCGACCTGGAGCAGGATGTCGTCGCCGAAGCGTTCCCGGACCGCGCGCACCGGTTCGACGTCCCAGCCGGGCTCGATCTTGAGCTTGATCCGGACGTACCCGTCGTCGAGGTAGCCGCCGACGACGTCGAGCAGGTGCGGGACGGTCTCCATGATCCCGACGGAGACCCCGCACGGCACCGAGTCCTTTGTGGACCCCAGCGCGGCCGCGAACGACACGCCGTGCGCCCGCAGCTCGGCGTCGAGCACGGCCATCTCCAGCGCGGCCTTGGCCATCCGGTGGCCCTTGAACTTCGCCAGCAGCGGCGCGACCTTGTTGGCCGTCAGGTCGCCGGCCGCGGTGAGCGCCGGGACGAGGAAGGTCCGCAGCACGTGCTCGACGCCGTCGACGTACTCCGAGGAGTAGAGCGGGTCGACCATCGCGCCGCACTCGCCCCAGCCCTCGCCGTCGGAGGTGACCGCGCGCAGGAGCAGCAGTTCGCGCTCGGCCTGCGTGCCGAACGACGTCCGGAACGGCGCCACCAGGGGCATCCGGACGCGCAGGAGCTCCACACCACTGAGTTTCACGGCTTCTCCTTGGCCAGAACGTAAAAACCGGCACGATCGAACCCGACGACCTCGGCGCCGCCGGCCATCAGGCCGCCCAGCACCTCCCGCAGCGCCACCCGCCACGACCGGCCCCCGGCGGGGTCGGTGCGGCGCAGCGCCTCGATGTCCGGCGGCACGGCGACGAGCACCAGCGGCCCGTCCGCGGGCCCGCTCACCGGCCCGCCGTCCGGGCCCACCGCCAGCGCGGTCGACGCGCCCCGCGCCCGCAGCGCCACCGCGTCGAACCGGGCCGGCTCGCCGAGCGCGGCGGCGCGCACCGGCGGGCTCGCCAGCTCCCAGGCGACCATGATCCGGTCGGTGTCGCCCGAGCCGTTGATGCTGTCGTGCATCGGGCCGTAGAAGTCGGGCAGGTACTGCGCCGGGCGGGCGCCGAGCTTGGTCACGTTGAAGTGGGCGTTGCGCCGCACGAGCGGGTCGAACGTCCAGGAGATCACCGGGACGTCCTGGTGCAGCGCCCACGCGCGCTGGTGCTGCTTGAGCGCGAAACCGAGCCCGCGGCCGAGCCCGGCCGGGAGGACCCCGGCGATGTGGCTGTGCAGCCCGCCTTTCGCGGGCCGGCCGAAGAACCCGAAGCAGGCGCCGAGCAGCCGGGGGCCGTCGAAGGCGCCGGCGACGTAGTTGCCCGCCGCGACCATCGCCTTGAGCAGCTCGGCGTTCACCGGCTGGCTGCCCGGTTCGGGCTGCCAGATCGTCTCGAAGAGCAGGGCCACCGCGTTCAGATCGGGGATCTCGGCGAGCTCACGGACCTCGGCCCCCGAAGCCGCGGCGGCGGCGGTGGCCGTGAGGGCCGCCTCGTCCCGCACGGACGGGACCGTGTTCGTCACAACGTCAGTCACGGGACCATCCTTTCCGGACCCGGCCGGCGCGTCACCGTTGTCCCGCACCGGATTCGCCCCCGGTGTTGGTCGTGGCGGACGAAGTCCCGTTCGCCAGCACGGTTTTGGTCAGTGAGACGAGCAGCGCGGTGCGCGGGAGCAGCTGGTCGACGACGACGTGTTCGTCGTCCGCGTGCGCGCCGCCGCCCACCGCGCCGAGGCCGTCGAGGGTGGGAATGCCCAGCCCGGCCGTGAAGTTGCCGTCGGACGCGCCGCCGACCGACGCGGACGTGAGCGTGCCACCGGCGAGGGAGTTCGCCAGGGCGAACAGATCCGCCGACGCGACGGCGTCGAGCGGCGCGCGGTTGATGCCACCGGCGATCCGGATCCGCGAGCCGGGCAGCACCGGTGCCAGGCTCCGGACGGCCTGGTCGACGCGGTCCTGCTCGGCGGTGTCCCACACGCGTGCGTCGACCGCGACGCTGGCGGCGGCGGGCACGGTGTTGGTCGTCGTCCCGGCGGACAGCGCGGTCGGGACGACGGTGGTGCCCCGCTCGGCGTCGGCGAGCGCGGCCACCGCCAGGATCTGGTGGGCGAGCTCGATCCCGGCGTTGACGCCCTTCTCCGGTTCGAGCCCGGCGTGCGCGGCGCGGCCCTCGACCTCGATCCAGTACCGGGAAACGCCCTTGCGGCGGGTCTTCAGCGCGCCGCCGTCGGCGGAGGCTTCGAGGACGAACACCGCGTCGCAGCCGCGGGCCTCCTCTTCGATCAGCGAGCGGGACAGCGGTGAGCCGATCTCTTCGTCGCCGGTGACGAGGATCGCCAGGCCGGTGCGGTCGGCCAGCGCCGCGGCGGCGTGCAGGGCCATCACCACGCCGGCCTTCATGTCGAAGCAGCCGGGGCCGCGCAGGACGCCGCCGGTGATCGAGAACGGGTGCGTGCGCAGGGAACCCAGCGGCCACACGGTGTCGTGGTGCCCGAGCAGCAGGACGCGGGGCGGGCCGTCGCCGAACCGCCAGCGCAGGTGTGTGCAGCCGTCGGTGACGATCCGCTCCGGCTCGGCGCCGAGCAGGCGGCGGCCGATCTTCGCGACGGCTTCGGCGCTGCGCGCGACGGCGTCGTGGTCCTCGGACGGCGACTCGCACCGGACGAGCGTCTCGATGTCGGCGAGGAGGTCGTTCACCGCGGCTCACCCCGCAACGGCTTCCCCGGGAACGCGCCGGTGCGCAGTTCGCCGTCGCCGACCACGGCGACGCCGCCGACGAACAGGTGCCGGACGCCCCGCGACGGCCGGGTGGGATCGGCGTACGTGGCGGCGTCGGTGATCGTCGCCGGGTCGAGGACGACCACGTCGGCGTCGGCGCCCACCCCGAGGTGGCCCTTGCCGCGGGCCGCCGGGGCGACGTCGTCGAGCAGCCGCGATGGCAGGTAGGCGCAGCGGCGGAACGCTTCGAGCCAGGTCCAGGCCCCGGTCTCGCGCACCATCAGGCGCAGGGTCTTGGCGAAGGTGCCCGCGGTCCGCGGGTGCGTCGTGCCGCCCGGCGGGAGCGGCCACTCGATGCTTTCGGTGCGACCGTCCGTCCAGTACACCGGCATCGCGTCGCTCGCGACGATCGAGTCGGGGAACGCGAGCGCCTGGCGCAGCGTCGCCTGGTCGCGGGGGTTGTCCTCGTCGAGGAACTCCAGCAGGCACGGCGCGCCGGGGTCGGCTTCGCGCAGCTGACGCAGGCGTGCCTCGTCCGCGACGCGCTCGCCGGTCTCGAGGATCACCACGCTCGACGGCGAAAGTCCCTTGAGCCGCAGGCGGTCCGGCTCGATGAACGCGGCGCCGACGGCGGTGCTGCCGGCGCCGTACGGGTAGGCCTCGACGGTGACGCGGGAGCCCGCGCGACGCGACTTCTCCAGGGTGGCCAGGACGCGGTCGAGGTGGTGGCCGGAGGTGCTGTTGACGTGGCAGTGGTGCATCGCGGCGCCGGTCTCGGCCGCGGCGATGACGATCTCCTCGGAGCCGTCGACCGGGATCGCCGGGTCGACCTCGACCAGCTCGCGAACGTGCGTGTAGGTCGGCACGCCGGCCTTCGCGGCGAGGTGCGCGACGGCCAGGAACTCGCCGGGCTCGGTCGCGGGCGCGTACCCCATCAGGACGCCGATGCCGAGCGCGCCGGCGGCCAGCTCACCCTCCACAAGGGACAGCCAGGCGGCCAGTTCGTCCGGCGACGACGACCGTTGCCACGCCGGGTTGCCCAGCACGGCGAGACCGCTGTCGATCTGCGCGTCCGGCTCGATCCCGGCCAGCACCTGCGCCCGCGCGGCGGCCCAGCAGGCGGAGAAGCCGTAGTTCAGCGGCCGCCCGGCCGCGGCGGCCTCGGCGTAGGCCCGTTCGAGGGGCATCAGGCCGGCTTCGAGGTCGAGCGCGGTGGTCACGCCGTCCAGCGCCTGCAGCCGCTGCCCCGCGACGGAGTGCACGTGGCTGTGCAGGTCGACGAACCCGGGCCCGACGACGAGCCCGCTGACGTCCACCACGGCGGGCGCGTCGAGCCCGCTCCCGACGGCGGCGACCTTGCCGTCGTCCAGGAGCACGTCGGCGACGCCGTCGAACCCGGTCCCGGGGTCGACGACCCGCCCGCCCCGCAAGAGTGTCCGCACCGCTGCGCCTCCTCGTCGTCACGTACTCGGGTCGTGGCGACGATAGGAGGGATTCCGGCGGAGCCGTTGGTGCGCGACGACGAACCGGGACGGTCCGGTCCATCCGCGCGGACGAACCCGGTCAGGGAGCGGCGGTCACCGGGGCCAGGAGCAAGCCGGTGACCGCGTCGATCAGGCCGGTGCCGGCGTCGTACCAGGTCGCGCGCGGGGTCGCGGTGTCCTCGGCCAGGGCGCGCTCGCGCTCGGCCGTCATGTGGATCATCAGCTGACGCGCCATGTCGCCGCGCTCGGCCCGGACGTCCGGCGGCAGGACCGCGAGGGTCTGGTTGAGCCCCGCCACGACCTTCGCGAGGACCGGGGAGGTCAGCGACTCCTCGGCGATGATCGCGCGCAGGGCCGGGTCGGTCAGCACCTGGGCGGTGAAGCGCGCGAACCACGTCGGGGAGCCCAGCTCCTGCAGGTACGTCGTGGTCGGGCGGATCAGGCAGGCCACCCAGTCGCGCAGCTCGCCCGGGCCGTCGATGGCCCCGGCGAGCTCGGCGCGCAGCTTCTCGACGTGCTCGGAGTGCTTGCGGACGATCGCGCGGACGAGGTCGGTCTTGGTGCCGAAGTGGTAGTTGACGGCGGCGTTGTTGCCCTGGCCCGCGGCCTCGCTGATGTGCCGGTTGGACACCACCTGCACCCCGTGCTCGGCGAACAGCCGCTCCGCCGTGACGAGGATGGACTCCCGCGTGGCGCTCGCGCGCTCCGCCCGGACGGCCTTCACGTTCATCGGTGCCACCTCGTCTCCCCCGTGCTCGGCTGCCTTCACCTTACGGAGCCCCGGCCCGCCGGACGTCCCTGGCCAGCACCTCGACGATCAGGCGAACCCGCCCAGCCACGCCCGCGCGGTGGCGAGGTAGCCCCGGACGATGCCGGTGTCCGGGGCCCAGGACTCGAACCCGTGCGGCGCGCCCGGTTCGATGTGCACGGTCGTGCCGACGCCCGCCGCGCGCAGCCGGCGGGCGTACTCGACGTCTTCGTGGTGGAACAGATCGATGTCGCCGACGCCGATCCAGGCCGGCGGCAGGCCGGTCAGGTTCTCGCGGCGGGCGGGCGCGGCGTAGTGCGGGAGGACCGCCGCCCCGGGGTCCTGGCCGAGGTAAGCGCGCCAGCCGAGGCGGTTGAGGCGGTTGTCCCAGCCGCGGAGACGCCGCGCGTCGAGGTCGCGGCGGGCGGCGGTGCGGTCGTCGAGCATCGGGCAGAACAGCCACTGCGCGAGCGGCCGCTCCCCTTCGTCGCACAGGCGCTGGACCAGCGCGGCCGCGAGCCCGCCGCCGGCGCTCTGCCCGCCGACGACCACCCGGGCCGGGTCGGCGGCGTGGTCCCGCGCCGACTTCCAGGCGGCGTGGCAGTCGTCGAGCGCCGCAGGGTACGGGTGCTCCGGGGCGAGGCGGTACTCGGCCGACACCACGGTGATCCCGAGCTCCCGCGCCGTCTCCCCGCAGAACGCGTCGCCCTGCACGGTGTTGCCGATGACCAGGCCGCCGCCGTGGATCCACAGGAGCGTCAGGTCGGACCGCGGCTCGCGCGGCCGGTAGATCCGCAGCCCCGCGGTGACCTCGATGTCGACGTCCGGGACCGCGACGGGCCGCATCCGGGCCATGGTCCGGCGCACCAGCCACAGCCCGAAGGGCCGGTCCAGCGGCAACCGGGGCAGCCGCCGCGCCGGGCCGCGCAGCTCGGGTGCGATTTCGGCGAGCTTCACTGGGCCGCCCACCCGCCGTCCGACGGCAGCACGGCGCCGTTGACGTTCGCGCCGTCGTCGCTGAGCAGGAACGTGATCGACGCGGCCAGCTGCTCCGCCGTGGCGATCGGCGGCATCAGGCCGAAGAACGCGCCGAGCCGCTCCTGCCCGAACGCCGACGGCGTGCCGCTCTGTGCGATGCCGGTCGCCACCCCGCCGGGCGCGACCGCGTTGACGCGGATGCCGTGCGGCCCGTACATCACCGCGCAGTTGCGGGTGATCCCGACGACCGCGTGTTTCGAAGCGGTGTAAGCGATCCCGGCCGCCGAGCCGCGCAACGCGGCTTCGGAGGCGATGTTCACGATGGAGCCGGAGCCGGCCGCCAGCATCGCCGGGACGACCGCGCGGATGAGCCGGAACGTGCCGTCGACGTTGACCGCGAAGACGCGCCGCCACAGCTCGTCGCTCACCTCGTGGGCCGGCGAGAAGTCGTCGGCGATCCCGGCGACGTTTGCCAGGCCGTCGATCCGCGTCCCGGCGGCGGCCAGGATCCGCTCGACCCCGGCGGCGTCGGTGATGTCCGCGGACACCGGGACCAGCTCGGGCGTCTCGGCGGCGAACTCGTCGAGCCGCCCGGCCGAGACGTCGACCGCGACCACCCGGCCGCCCTCGCGGGCGATGCGGGACGCCGTCGCGCGGCCGATGCCGGACGCGGCACCGGTGACGACGACCGTACGGCCGTCGAACCGGCCGGGGACGGTCCGCTCCCGTGATCCGGTGGCGGCCGGGACGACGCCGTCGTTGACGCGCGCCACCAGGTCGTCGACGACGTCCTGGCCGAGTTTCCCCTGGCTGAGCGCGACGAGCTGACCCAGCGGCACCTGGCTGATCGGCGCGAGCACGCTCTCGTCGAAGCCCGCGCCGGCGAGCAGGGCCCGGATGAGCGGGCCGCCTTCGGGGTGGGCCACCCACTCGCCGATCGGCGTGTCCGCGGTGATCATGACGACAGCGTACCGCAGGTTTAAATCACTTGCTTGACCAAAGTTCCCGAACTGGGTTTGCTGGAGGTGAGCCGATCACCGAACCCGGAAGGGCACCCATGTCCCCCACCTCGCCCCTGCCCGCCGACCTGGGTTTCGACCCGGACGCCCTGCGCGCGAAGTACCGCGCCGAGCGCGACCGGCGCCTGCGGCCGGACGGCAGCGCGCAGTACCAGCGGCCCACCGGCCGGTTCGGGTACTACGCCGAAGACCCGTACGTCGAGGGCGACCTCGTGCGCGAGCCGCTGCGCGACCGCGTCGAGGCCGTGGTGGTCGGCGGCGGGTTCGGCGGGCTGCTCGCCGCCGCGCGGCTGCGCCAGGCCGGCGTCGGGACCATCCGCGTGATCGAGAAGGGCGGCGACTTCGGCGGCACGTGGTACTGGAACCGCTACCCCGGCATCCACTGCGACATCGAGTCCTACGTGTACCTCCCGCTGCTGGAGGAGGTCGGCCACGTCCCCGGCTGGAAGTACTCGCCGGGCGCGGAGATCCTGGAGCACGCCCGCGCGATCGGCCGGACGTTCGACCTCTACGACGACGCGTGCTTCCGCACCGCGGTCCGCGAACTGCGCTGGGACGACGGCGAGTGGCTCGTCCGCACCGACCGCGACGACGAGATCCGCGCGCGCTACGTCGTCGTCTCGAACGGGACACTCGATCACCCGAAGCTGCCCGGCATCCCGGGCATCGAGACGTTCGCCGGGCACACTTTCCACACCAGCCGGTGGGACTACGGCTACACCGGCGGCACCGCCGACGGCGGCCTGACCGGGCTGGCCGACAAGCGCGTCGCGCTGATCGGCACCGGCGCGACCGCCGTCCAGGTCGTCCCGCACCTCGGGCGCGACGCGCGGGAGCTGGTCGTCTTCCAGCGGACGCCGTCCACTGTGGACGTCCGCGGGAACGGGCCCACCGACCCGGCGTGGGCCGGCTCCCTGACCCCGGGCTGGCAGCGGCGGCGCCGGGACAACTTCCTCACCATCGTCACCGGCGGCCGTGCCGAGGAGGACCTGGTGGGCGACGGCTGGACCGGCAGCGCCCGCCTGCTGAAGGACCTGGTCGCGACCGACGCCTACGCGGACGTCCCGGCCGAGGCACACGAGCTCGCCGACTTCCGGAAGATGAACGAGCTGCGCGACCGGGTCGACGCGCTCGTCGACGACCCGGCCACGGCCGCGGCGCTCAAGCCCTGGTACCGCTACATGTGCAAGCGCCCGACGTTCAGCGACCACTACCTGCAGACGTTCAACCGGCCGAACGTGACCCTGGTGGACACCGCCGACAGCGGCGGTGTCGAAGCCGTCACCGAACGGGCCGTCGTCGCCGGCGGCCGGGAGTACGAGGCCGACTGCATCATCTTCGCGACCGGGTTCTCGGTAGGCGCATCGGACGTCATGGCCGGACGCCTGCCGATCGTCGGCCGCGACGGCGTCTCACTGCTGGAACGCTGGCGGAGCGGCCCCCGGACGCTGCACGGCGTCGCGAGCCACGGTTTCCCGAACCTGTTCCAGCTCGGCTCGCTGCAGAACGCCCCCTCGGTGAACTTCGTGCACGTGCTGGACGAGCAGGCGAGCCACATCGGCGCGGTCGTCGCCGAAGCCCGCAAGCGCGGAGCGTCCATTGTGGAGCCCACGGCGGCGGCCGAGCAGGCGTGGGTCGAGACGATCCGCCGGAAGGCACCGGACCGCTACCGGTTCCAGCTGGAATGCACCCCGGGCTACTACAACAACGAAGGCAAGCCACGAGAACACAGCCAGTCGTTCGGCGACGGGCCGGTCGCCTTCCACGCGCTGCTCGCCGCCTGGCGGGAGAACGGCGGGATGGACGAGGTCATGTGAACGGTCCGGCCGGACCGGGAGCACCTCGGAGCCTGACGTGGCGAGAATCCGGCGGAGGATGGCAGAACAGCCACTGGCCGGTGCGGCCGCGGGTTCCTAGCGTGGTCCACCATGATCGCGGTACTGGCGCCGATCCTGGTCGGCCTCGTCTACGTCCTGCTCAACTCGCTGATCCGCGAGCCGCACCGGCAGCGCTTCAACGCGCTGATGGTCGCCGGTGCCGGGGCGGCCTACCTCTCCGGCGGTGCGCTCGGGCCGTGGGAGCTGGCGTTCTGCGCGGTGCTGACCTACGTCGCGTTCCGCGGGCTCGACTCGTGGACGTTCATCGGGATCGGCTGGCTCCTGCACACCGGCTGGGACGTCGTCCACCACCTGAAGGGCCAGCCGATCCTCCCGTTCGCCCACGACTCGTCGTTCGGCTGCGCGTTCTGCGACCCGGTGATCGCGATCTGGTGCTTCACGGGTGGCCGGTCCGTCGTGGCGTCGCTGCGCACGGCCCGGGCGTAGGCTGAGGGCCATGTCCGATTCCCTCGATGTGCTCATCGAGCAGCTGGGCGAGCAAGGCGACCTCGCCGGCCTCCGCCGCATCGCCGACACCGGCGACCCGACGGCGCTCGACGTGCTCATCGAGGTGGCCACCGAGCAGGAGAACCTCGCCGAGCTGCGGCGCCTCGCCGACGGCGGCAGCACGACGGCCGCGGAAGTGCTCGCCGAGCTCACCACGGACTGACGGGGTTGCCGCCCCGGCCGGCCGGGTATCCCGGGTCCATGAGCGCCAGCCAAGACAGCACCGCCGTCGAACGCGCGGCGCACGCCTACTGCCCCCGCTGCAACCCGGACCCCCAGCCGGGTGATCGGGTCACCGCGTTGTGCGGGGCCACCCACCCCTACTGGGGACGTCGTGAGCGCCCGATGACGCGGTGCCCGGCTTGCGAAGCGCTGGCCGGTGCCGCGGTCCTGCACTGCGGCCACTCCGGCTGAGGCGCACCCCGCGTCACGGCGTGCGCCGAACGCGCCGCGCACGTCCGCGGACACCCCGTGACCAGGCACCTCGCACTGAAGCGTCCGGCCACGCGCGGTGAGATCCGGGCCACCGGAATCGGGTGTTCCGGAACCACCCGGCGAACCGACCACCTAGGCTGACCGGTGTGAAGAGGGTGGGGATGGCCGTCGCGGCCGGGTTCGTCGCTGCGCTGGGGCTGATCATCAGCCTCGGTCTGCTCGGCACCCCGAACGGCGCCGGCGACAACGGTGACGGTTACCGGCTGTTCTGCACCGCCGGGCTCAGCCCGGCCACCCCCGACCACAAAGCGAGCTGGCTCGGCGGCGTCGTGCTGGACTTCGGCCGCGGCACGCCGTGCCCCGACCCGCAGCCCTCGAGCGCCGCGGTGCTGTTCAAGGCGGTCGCGGACGGCGACGGGCCGTTCAGCCTCACCTCGCTCGGCTGGCTGTACACGCTGCTGGTCTTCCTGGTCACCGCGCTCGCGGCCTGGGCGCTGCTCACCCGCGGCTGGCGCCGTCTCACGCTGCTGCTCCCGCCCGTCCTCCCGCTGCTCAACCCCGACTTCGCGCGGCTGTTCCTCTCGACGTTCGGCGAGCCCGCCGGCCTGTTCGGCGCGTACACGCTGCTCTGCGGGCTCGCGGTGATCGCCGGCACGAAGGTCGAGGACGGCTTCGAGCGGCTGTCCGCGCTGCTGCTGGTCGCGGCCGGCGGCGTCGTCGCGGGGCTGGCGAAGATCGGGTTCCTGCCGCTGTTCGTGCTGGCTGTCATCGTCTGCGCGGTGACCGGCGCCCGGGCCGGCGCCGGGCGCTGGTGGTCGGGCCGGCTCGTCGGGCCGCTGATCGCCGTCCTGCTCGTGCTGGAGATCATCGCGCCGATCCGGGCGAACCTCGCCTGGCAGGAACGCAACTACGCCGACGTCAACGCGGTGAACGTCGTCTACACCCTGGGCCTGGTCGAGCTGCCGGGATCGGCGGCCGAGCTGGGCCTGCCCGAAGCCGCGAGCCAGAGCGCGGGTAAGGCGTACTACCCCGACGGGCCGGAGCAGCTGGCCGGCGCGGACGTGCTGCTGGAGGAGCCCAGCGCGGTCAAGGGCAAGGTCTGGAGCCTGCTGCTGGCCCACCCGGCGGCGCTGGCCCGCGCGATCGGCATCGGCCTGCAGGCCACGCACGGCCGCGACCTGCCGTACCTCCCGGACCGCCCCTGGGGCGCGGCGACCAAGGCCCCGGACAACTCGGCCCCGGTCAGCGGTGACATGGGCGGCAACCCGCAGACGTTCCGCGAATGGCTCGACAACATGAGCCTGCCGTGGTGGCCGTCCCTGCTGGTGCTGCTCGGCCTGGCCGGCGCCGTGATCGCCCTGCTGCGCCGCCGGGCGTGGACGAACCGCGCGGGCCTGCAGGCCGGCGTCTCGGTGACGGCGGCCCTGGGCATCGCGGTGATGGCGGTGGTCGGGGACGGCTACTTCGAGATCGCGAAGCACGTCTGGCTGGCGGCGTACCTGCTGGACGTGGCGGCGCTGTCGTTGTGCGTCATGGCGGCCCCGGTGGTCTACCGGTTCGTCCGGGACCAGCTGAACCGACGTCGACGCCCAGCGGCTCCGGTGGCCGAGCCCGAGGCGACCGCTCAGGTCGGCTGAGACCGCACCAGCGCCGGCAGCGCCACCACCAGCGCGATCCCCCGCACCACCGCCGCGACCAGGTACGGCGTGCGCAGCCCGAACCCGTGGGCCACCAGGCCGCCGGCCAGGGCGCCGAACGGGATCAGGCCCCAGCCGAGCAACCGGTAGACACTCGTGACCCGCCCCAGCAGCGCCGACGGCACGAGCTGCTGACGGAAACCGACCGTCACGATGTTCCAGAGCGTCGTGACGAAGCCGTTCACCGCCAGGAACGCGCCGAGCACCACCGGGCCCGGGCTCAGGCCGATCCCAGCGAACGCGACGACGTTCACGCTCAGCGCGGTCAGAAGTGCCGGGAGCGCCCCGATCCGGGCCACGACGCGCGCGTTGACCAGACCACCGAGCACGCTCCCCGACGCCGCTCCGGCGAGCAGCACCCCGTATCCGCGCGCGCCGACGTGCAGCGTCTGCGTGGCCAGCAGGACCAGCGTGACGTTGGCGAGCTGCCCGCAGAAGGTGTTGACGCCGAGCAGAACGGCGAGCGTCCGCAGCAGCCGGTCGCCGCGAAGCCACCGCACGCCCTCCGCGATCGCCGCGCGCGGCCGGTCCGGCGGAGCAGGGCGCCGCGGCAGGGCCGCCACCAGGACCGCGGACAATGCGAACGAGACGGCGTCGGCGCCGAGCGGCAGCGCCGCGGCCACCGCGAAGAGCAGGCCGCCCAGCGGCGGCCCGGCGAACTGGGCGGTGACCGTGGTGATCGCCTGCTGCCGGCCGTTCGCCCGGTGCAGCAAGGGTTTCGCGACGAGGTCCGGCAGGATCGCCTGCGCCGCGTTGCCGAAACGACGTCACCCGCCCCGAGTGCGAACGCCACGGCGACGAGGACGGCGATCCCGGCCGCGCCCGCCGCGACCAGGATCGCGGTAGCCGCGGCCACGACGGCCTGGAATGCCTGCGCGCGCCACATCAGCCCGGCGCGGTCGTGCCGATCGGCCAGCGAGCCGGCGGGCAGGGACAGCAGCAGCCACGGCAGGTACGCGGCGGTGGAGACCAGCGAAACGAGCCGGGGGTCCCGGGTGACCGTGACGGCCAGCAGCGGCACGGCCGCCGCGAACACGCCGTTGCCCAGGTTGTCGATCCCGGTCGCCCACCACAGCCGCCGGTACGCCCTCGGCAGGCGAATCTCGATCCGCGTCATGCCCGGAATCCTTCGGCCGGACGGGAAACCGGGACAGCATTTAGCCCACGGCTGCATACTCGGGATCATGGCGCTGACGATCGAGCTCGGGGTGGCCGAGCTGGCGACGACGCGGTTCGCGATCTCGCCGCTGTCGGAAACCGTGGCGTGCCTGCAACAGCTGGCCGGACGCGACCGGGAGGCCGCCAACCTCCCGTGGCTGCGCTGGGCGGCGGACGAGCTCGCGAACGCGCCGCTGGACCTCTCGTGGACGTGGCCGCTGCTCGTCAGCGACCGGCCCAGCTGGCCCGAGTTCCTCGTCCCCGCCCCGCGCGGTTCCGGCCCGTCGATCGACGACGACCTGGCCGCGCTGCGGCGCACCACCGCGCGTCAGGTCCGGGCCAGCCTCGGCCGGGTCTTCGGCGACGCCCTCCCCGAGCCCGTCGCGGCGCTCGCCGCGCACCCGGAGGCCGGCCTGGACACGATCGCCGCGGAACTGCGCGCGGCGCACGACCGGCTCGTCGCGCCGCACTGGCCGCGGATCCGGGCCGTCCTCGACGCCGACGTCGGGCACCGCGCCAAGCAGCTCGCCGCGGGCGGCAGCGCGCGGCTGTTCACCGGCCTGCACCCGGACCTGCGCTGGCAGGACGGAAAAGTCGTGCACACCGGCGCGCGCCGGCGGGCGGACCACGTCGTGCACCGGGGGCCCGGCGGGCTGGTCCTCATCCCGGTCGCGCTCGGCTCGCCGTACGCGCTGATCAAGGGGAACACGTCGACCCAGACCACCGTGCGCTACCCGGCCCGCGGCCGCGGGGCGATCTGGACGGCGGGGACACGACCGCCGCCCGGCAGCACGATCCGGCTGCTCGGCCGGGCCCGGGCCGGGCTCCTGGAGGCGCTGCGCTCCCCCGCGACGACCACCGACCTCGCGCGAGCCCTCGGCGTCACGCCCAGCGCCGTCTCCCAGCACCTCGGTGTGCTGCGCGACAGCGGATTGGTCGAGCGGGAACGTTCCGGGCGCCAGGTCCTGTACCTGGTCACGGCGCTCGGAACGGCCCTGCTCGACCGCTGACTCAGGCCGCCAGCGACGACAGCGGCACCGCGAACACCGACCGCCCGCACGTCTGGCCCTGCGCGGTGCAGTCCGCCGTCGACCACTCCGACTGGGACCAGACCAGGCCCGTCGACCAGTCGTACGTCAGCGCCTCCGGGTGGACCGCCCAGCAAGCAGCGGTGGAGCCACACATGACCGACGTGCTCTGCGTCGTCGTCTGGGTCCAGAGCTGGCCGTTGATCGTGGCCGAGCTGTGGGCGACGTACCACTTGCCGCCGTGGGACAGGACGCCCTGCATGTTGCCCACCGAGCTGCGGAACGCCTCCGTCGCGGTCCCGGTCAGCAGGTAGTCCGCGCCCATCGGGAAGCGGTAGAGCCGGCCGTGCAGGCTCTGGTCGGAGAAGTACTCCGTCGTCACGACGCTGGCCGGGCTGGTGCTGCGGTCCAGGGAGATCGACGAGAAGCACGGCACCCCGGTGTCGGCGGCCATGCTGCACGTGCCGCCCGCGTAGGTGTAGTAGCCGACCTGCATCATCGCGTACTTGTACGTGTACGCCGCATATCCGCCCGACGTCTTGCCGATCGCGTTCGACGTCGTGTCGGTCAGCTGCAGGATGTGCTTCGTGCTGAACACCCGGATCGCGGTCGAGGTGTTCCCGACGGCGGTGACGTAGATCTTGTCGCCGTACCAGGCCATCCCGCCCATGTGGGCCTTCGCCGCCGAGAAGGTGCTGCCGGTGCTGTTCGGCACGGCCAGGTACACCATCCGGTGGGCGGCGGAAGCGGGGGCGTCGTAGTTGACGGCCTGGATCCGCGCGTCGTCGTAGCGGCCGAGCGCGTCGGTGCTGTGCCAGCCGGACAGGATGATCTTGTCCGCGCCCCACAGGCCGTCGTCGTCGGCGTCGCCGGACGTCGTGATGCCCTGCGGCACCCAGGTCGTGCTGCCCGCGCGGTCGGCGTCCCAGCACAGCGACTTCGTGGCGGCCGGCGCCTTGGGCAGCGCGGCCTTCTCCGCGCCGGTGCAGCCGGTCATCGCGTAGCTGGGGTCGTTGACGACGGTGTTGAGGCTGACGTTCGGCAGCGCGTTGTCCAGCGCGGTCAACGCGGCGGCCGGGGTCGCGTGCCAGACCAGGTTCTGCTTGGTCGTGGTCGTCAGCGGGTCGCTGTAGGCGGCACTCGCCGTGCCTGGCAGCGCCAACGCACCGGCCACCACGGCCAGCACGAGAAGGAGCACTCGGGGAATTCGCATGGCGCCATTGCCGCACGCGCCGGTCAAAGTTTCGTACAACGGCTTTTGTACTGACCCGCTGTACTACTCCGCGAGCGAGAGCACCGTCCGCGCCTGTTCGACCATGGCGACGTCGAGGAAGGTGCCGTCGGCGAGGGCGATCGCGCCGACCCCGGCCGCCGTCGCACCCGTGACGCGCTCGACGACCTCACGTGCCCGCGCGATCTCCTGCGGCGTCGGCAGGAACGCGGCCCGGATCGTGGCCAGCTGCACCGGGTGGATCGCCGTCCGGCCGCGGAAGCCGAGCGCCCGCCCGGCCCGGCAGGACTCGGCCAGGCCGTCGAGGTCCCGGACATTCGCGTAGGCCGACATCACGGGCGGCGCCAGCCGGGCCGCGCGGGCCGCGACGATCACGCGGCTGCGGGCCCACGTCAGCCCGGCGTCGTCGGCGACACCGAGGTCCGAGCGCAGGTCGGCTTCACCGAGGCCGAGCGACGCGATCCGCGGCGACGCCGTCGCGATGTCGAGGGCCCGTTCGACGCCCAGCGCGGACTCGATGAGCGGGTGCAGTGCGCGATCCGGCAGAGCGGCCGCGACGGCCCGGATCTCCTCGGGCGACTCGACTTTCGGCAGCCGTACGCCCACTTCCAGCGGCAACGCGGCGACCGCCGCGAGGTCGGCCGCGTGCCACGGTGTGCTCGGGTGGTTGACGCGCACCTGCACCGGACGCGCGACGGAAGCCAGTAGCCGCAGGACGTTCGCCCGCGCCGCGTCCTTGTGCGCGGGCGCGACGGCGTCCTCCAGGTCGACGAGCACGACGTCGGCCGCGGAATCGAGGGCCTTGGCCACCCGGTCCGGCCGGTCGGCGGGGGCGTAGAGGAACGTCAGCGGCGGGCTCACACCGCACCCCGTTCGCGCAGCTCGGCGACGCGCTCCGGGGAGAACCCCAGCTCGCCGAGCACCGCGTCGGTGTCGGCGCCGTGCGGCCGGCCGGTGAAGCCGATGACGCCGTCGTGGCCCGAAAGCCGGAACAGCGGGCCCTGCATCAGCATCGGCCCGAGGTCGGGGTCCTCGATCTCGTGGATCGTGCCGAGCGCCCGGAACTGCGGGTCTTCGACGATGTCCGCGGCGTCGTAGATGGGCGCCACCGCGGCCTGTGCCTGCTCGAACGCGGCGACGACGTCGTCGCGCGTGCGCTGTCCGATCCACGTGCCGACGGCGTCGTCGAGCTCGTCGGCGTGCTGCGCGCGTTCGGCGCCGGTCGCGAACCACGGCTCGTCGGCCAGATCGGGCCGCCCGACGAGCCGGACGACGCGCTCCGCGATCGACTGCGCCGACGTCGACACCGCGACCCACTGACCGTCGGCGGTGCGGTAGGTGTTGCGCGGCGCGTTGTTCGTGGACCGGTTCCCCGTGCGCGGCTGGACGGTCCGCAGCTGGTCCCAGCGGGTGATCTGCGGCCCCAGCATGGCCAGCATCGGCTCGATGATGGCGGTGTCGACGACCTGGCCGCGCCCGCTCTGCCCGCGCGAAGCGAGCGCGACCATGATCGCGTACGCCGTGGCCAGCGACGCGACGCCGTCGGCGAGCCCGAACGGCGGGAGCGTCGGCGGGCCGTCGGGCTCCCCCGTCGTCGCCGCGAAGCCGCTCATCGCCTCGGCGAGCGTGCCGAAGCCCGGGCGCGAGCGATACGGCCCCAGCTGGCCGAAGCCGGTGACGCGGGCCAGCACGAGCCGCGGGTTCCAGTCGGCCAGGACGTCGTAGCCGAGACCCCAGCGCTCGAGGGTGCCCGGGCGGAAGTTCTCGATCACGACGTCCGCGCTGGTCACGAGCGCGAGGAACACCTCCCGGCCGCCTTCGCTGCCGAGGTCGGCGGTGATGGTGCGCTTGTTGCGGCCCAGGGTCTTCCACCACAGGTTGACGCCGTCCTTGGCGGCGCCGTGGCTGCGCGACGGGTCGGGTTTGCGCGGGTGCTCGACCTTGATCACCTCGGCGCCCATGTCGCCCAGGTGCATCGCGGCCATCGGGCCGGCGAACAGCGTGGACGCGTCGACGACGCGCAGCCCGGCGAGGGCGCCGCCGGCGGGGTCACGGGTGACGCTCATGCCGGCACGTCCCAGGCGCACCGGAAGCCGACCGTCGCCGCGCGGGCGAGGCCGAGTCCGGGCAGCAGGAGCTTGACGCTGTACGCCGGTTCCCGGCGTCCGCCTTCGACGTACCACTCGGAGCCGTCGGCCCGGTAGTCGCTGCCGCCCTTGAGCATCACGAAGCGCGTCCGTCCGTCCGAGTGTTCGCTTTCGGTCCAGTTCCACACGGCCGGGGTGCCGCGCTCGAGGCCGCCGGTCTCCCCCGCGAGCTGCCATTCGTCCTCGGTGGGCAGCCGCCCGCCGCGCCAGGCGCAGTACGCGCGGGCGTCGTCGAGGTCGACGTAGGTCACCGGTTCGTCCTGCCCGCCGCGGTGCTCCAGGAACCGGTGCGGGTACTCCGGCCGGTAACCGGTGGCCGCGACGAACTCGGCGAACTGGGCGTTCGTCACCTCGGTGGCCGCGACGGCGACCGGCGTGGCCAGCTCGCCGTCGCGTTGCAGCGTCCGGGCGTCGTGCAGGCGTGGCGGGAGCGGTTTCCATTCGTCCACGTAGGGCGCGCCCTGGTACATCCCGGTTTCGCGGGCGCGGTACCGGACGGTCAGCACGTACGGTCCTTTGGGGACGATCACGGCGTTCGGCTCGGGTTCACCGGTGGTCCTTTGTGGACTTACGCGCGTCGCGAGCCGGTGCGGGAAGCGGGCGTCGGGGTCGTGTTCCGCGATGTCCAGGTCTTGCAGCCAGGCGGGTTCAGTGGCGCCTTCGGCGACCTGCAGTGCCGCGCCGATCCCCCGGGCCGGGACTCCGCCCAGGAGGTCGAGGCCCGGCAGCGCACCCTCGTAGTCGGTGTCGCCGCGGTTGACGATCGTCCACAGGGTCACGCCGTCCAGTTCCCAGCTCGACGCGTGGAGCCCGGGTGCCAGGTCGGCCAACGGCGTCCAGTCGCCGTCGAGGAGCAGGTCGCTCGCCGCGCGCTGGACGGTCACCATCCGCCGCACGGTCGCGGCGTCGCGGCGGGACCAGCCGACCCACACGCCGAAGACGACTTCCCAGACCATCACGCCGACGCCGTTGAGCCACGCGGACTGCAGTTCTTCGGTGTGGTCGCGGTGCCAGCGGCGGACGTGGTGCTGCATGTGCCGGCGCTCGTACCAGTGGGCGCGCAGGACGCCGGGCACGGGCGAGTCGGCGAAGAACTGGGCCCACGACGCGGCGTGGTCCTCGATCCGCTCGACCGCGAGCTTCGACTCGCCTTCCAGGACGAGTCCCGGCTTGGCCGCTTCGAGCCGCTCGACGAACTCCGGCTCGGCCTTCTTGAGGGTGTCGAGGAAGACGCCGTCGGCGTCGAGGTCGGCGACGAGCGCGGCCAGCTCGGTGAGGTCGCCGGCGCCGCGGCGGGTGCCGACGTCCCAGGGGTTGTAGTCGACGAAGACCCGCAACCCGGCTCGGTGCAGGTCCTCGACGAGGGCGTCGAGGCCGGGGACGTCGCGGTAGAAGTCCCACTGGTTGCGGTCGTCGAGGCCGATCACCGGGTAGGCGTGCCACAGGACGACGGCGTCGAGGCCGCCGAAGCGGGCGCGGGCGTCGTCGAGGAACCGCTCGGGGGTGAACCGGTGGTCGTCGAAGGAGTAGAGCAGCTCGTCCCACAACCACACCTGGGCGACGCTGTAGCAGGTCTGCGCCCAGGCCGCGCCGGGCCGCGCGTAGGCGGCGCCGCTGTAACCGTGGCGGGCCCGCGCGTCTTCCCGCCAGGCGTGGAGCTTCTCGCGCCACGCGGGGACGTCCGCGGGATCGTCGGGCGCGGCGAAGATCTTGGCTTCGTCCAATTCGGACAGCGGGCCACGCACCGGCGTCGGCCGGTCGATGGGCCGCGGGACGAGCGGGTCGGTCATGACACCCTTCCTCCGAGCAACGCGACCTCATCGGCGGACGGAACGGCGGTCTGCGCCCCGGGCCGCGTCACGGCGAGGGCGCCGGCCGCGCAGGCCAGCCGGGCGGCCGCTTCGACGTCAAGCCCGCGGGCGAGCGATGCCGCGAGGACACCGCAGAAAGCGTCGCCGGCGCCGGTCGTGTCGATGACCTGCACCGGGATACCGCCGATATGCACCGGTTCCCGCTCACGGCGAAGGATCACGCAGCCCTCACCGCCCAGCGTCACCACGGCTACCGGCACGCGGTCCAGCAGCGCTACGGGAGTGCCCGCGAGGTCGGCGGCTTCGTGCTCGTTGACGACGAGGATGTCGACCGCACCCCACAGCTCCGGCGGCAACTCACGCGACGGCGCGGCGTTGAGCACGAAGAGAGCCCCGGCCTTGCGGGCCGCGGCGGCTTCGGTCACGACGTCGAGGGGAATCTCCAGCTGGGCGAGCACAACGTCGGCGTCGGCGATCCGCTCGGCCTGGTTGTCATCGAGCTGCAGGAGGTCATTGGCTCCGGGAGCGACGACGATGGCGTTCTCCCCGCCCGGATCGACGGCCACGAAGGCGGTCCCGGTAGGCGCATCCACGCGCGCGACGAGATCGGTGCGCACACCGGCACCGCCGAGCGAGACGAGCAGCAGATCGGCGGCCTCGTCATCCCCAAGCGCCCCGACGAAGAAGGTATCGGCCCCACCTGCCCACGCGGCGGCAACGGCCTGGTTCGCACCCTTGCCGCCAGGACTGCGCCGCAGCCGATCCCCGAGAACAGTCTCGCCACCACGAGGATGCCGGGGAACGTCGACAACGAGGTCTACATTCGCCGACCCGACGACCACCACACGCCCGCTCACGCCACACCACCCACGAACGCCGTGCCGATCTGCGCCGCCCGCGAGGGTCGTGAGTGGTAATGAGGGTTAGAACCCTCATTACCACTCACGACCGGTACCACCCGCTCAGTCATGACTGCTCCACCAGCGCCGCCGTGCGGGCCGCCAGGTCTGCGATCTGCCGTTCCCCGCCCGGCAGGGATGTCGCGATGCGGCCGTCCAGGGGCTTTGTCCAGTACTCGCCGATGCCTTCGACTCCGCGCAACGCGCCCACCACTCCCCCGACCGTCGCCGCGGCCGAATCCGTGTCCCAGCCCGCCGTCACCGCGATCGAGACGCTCGGGCCGAACTCGCCGCCGCCCTTGGCCAAGGCGAAAGCGATCACCGCGGCGTTGTTGAGCACGTGCACCCAGTGCAGGTCACCGTACGCGGCGTGCAGCTGGTCGAGGCCCGCGCGGACATCGCCCGACCGCGCCGCCGAACGACCCAGCGCGACCGCGGACGCCAGCGAACTCCCCGCGGGGATCACGGCGTCGGCCGCGTCGAGGACCTCGTCCGGCGTCGCGCACACCATCGCCGCCGACGCCAGGGCCGCGGCCCACATCGCGCCGTAGACGCCGTTGCGGGTGTGGCTCAGCCGCGCGTCCGTCCCCGCCAGCCGGGCCGCCGCCACGACGTCACCCGGCGAGACCCAGCCGAAGACGTCCGCGCGGATCAGCGCGCCGATCCACTCGCGGAACGGGTTGCGGTACGTCGCCGGCGACGGGCGCGCGTCGAGGATGTTGCGGTACGCCGCCCGCTCGGCCGTGAACACCCGGCCCGCGGGCAGGTTGTCCAGCCACAGCTGCGCGACGTCGTCGGTGCCGAAGTCCCGCCCGTGCGTCTCCAGCAGGGTGAGCGCGAGGATCGGGTAGTTGAGGTCGTCGTCCTCGGGCATCCCGTCGATGTTCTCCTCGAGCGACGTCGGGGCCGAGCGCCGGTTCCACGGCCACCGCGCGGCCACCTCGTCGGGCAGGCCCACCGCGGTGAACCAGCCGACCAGCGGCCACCGTCCGGTCGCGCGCAGGATCTCCTCGATGCCCGCGCGCGGGATCTTCTCCACCGGCTTGCCCAGCAGGCACCCGGCGGCCCGGCCGGTCCACGCGCCGAGCAGCCGGTCCGTGCCGCCGCGCGGCAGCTCGGGCGAGGCCGGAAAGTCCCACGACGGCTCCGCAACACCCGGCAGCGCGTCCAGCTCGTCGAGCAGTTCCCGAGCCAGCGCCCGCAGTTCCGCCGCCCCCGGTCCCGCGCCGCTCACGACGGGCACGGGGTCGCCGCCCGCCGCGACCCAGCGGGCCCGGACCGCCGAGACGTCCCGGCCCTCCGCGGCCGACTGGACCAGCTCGTGGGCCAGGAGGTCCTCCGGTTGCGCCCAGGTCAGCCTCACGCGGCGCCCCCGAGGACGTCGAGGGCCGCGACCCGGGCGAGCGCGCGTTCGCGGTCGGCCCGCAGGATGTCGGCGGCCGCCGAGGCCAGCAGGTGCCCGGTCTCGCGCAGGTCCATCCGGCTGGCGTCGCCGATCGTGTCGACCCACTCCTTCGGCACGACGGCCGTGCCGCCGAGGCCCGCGCAGAGCGCCGCCGCCATCACGGCGATCGAGTCGGCGTCGCGGCCGTAGTTCACCGAGGCGAGCACTGCGCCGCGGAAGTCGCCGCGGTGCGCGAGGACGAACGCCAGCGCGGCCGGCAGCTCCTCGATCGCCTTGGTCCGCGACGGGCGGCGCGCGTCCATCGACATCTGCCGGTAGTGCGGCCCGACCGAGTCGAACGGCGCCACCGTCTCCCGAACCCGCGCGGCGAGCGCCCGCTCTTCGTCGTCAGTGGCCGGGGCGGTGGTCCAGCTGCCGAACTCGTCGACGACGGCCCGCAGCGCCGCCGCCGTACCGTCGTGGGCCACGTCGAGCCCCGCCGCGACGACGTCGTCGAGCGACGCACCCGGCGCGACCGCGGCGGCGACCATCGCGGCCAGCACGCCCGCCGCCTCCCGGCCGTAGCTCGACTGGTGCGCGGCGGTCAGGTCGATCGCCTCGGCGTACGCGGCCCGCGGGTCACCCGCGTTGACGACGCCGACCGGCGCGACGTACATCGCCGCCCCGCAGTTGACGACGTTGCCCACACCGGCTTCGCGCGGGTCGACGTGTCCATAGTGGAGCCTCGCGACGATCCACTTCTCCGCGAGGAACACCCGCTGCAGCAGCAGCGCCGTCGACTCCAGCTCCGGCACCCAGCGCGGCTCGCCGATCATCAGCGGCACCAGGTCCTCGGCCATCGCGTACGCGTCGAGGTGTTCGCGGCGCTTCGCGTACACCTCGACGAGCGCCCGCGTCATGAGGGTGTCGTCGGTGACGTGCCCGTCACCCTTGTGGTACGGCGCGATCGGGCGGGCGGCCCGCCAGTCCGGGTACCACGGGCCGACGACGCCGGTCACCCGGCCGCCGTGCCGCTCTTCGATCTGCTCGGGGGTCCACCCTTCGGTGGCGCCGCCGAGCGCGTCCCCGACGGCCGCGCCGGTGATCACCGCGACGGCCCGGTCTTCCAGCCAGGTCAAGAATCCGCTCCTGTCACTTGCTGACGCTCTTCCAGCCGTCTTCCAGCTGTTTGGCCAAGCCGGCCGCGTCGATCTTCTGCCCGAGGAACTGCTGGTACGCCGGGGTCGCGACGGTGTCCTTCCACTGCGCGTACTTGCCGGCGAACAGGTACGGCGCCGAGGTCAGGTACTGACCGGAGGCGAGGATCGGGCCCCAGCCGTTCTTCGTGCCGAGCTTCGTGGTCAGCGCCTGCCGCGCCGACGTCGTCGGCGGGATCAGGGCGTCGGCCTCGTTCATCGCGGCGAGGTTGTCGGTGCTGGTGAAGAAGTCGACGAACTCCGCGGCTTCCTTGACGTGGCCCGAGTCCTTGTTCACCGACAGCGTCTGCGGGTTGGCGGCCTGCGCGGGTCCGGCCGAGCCGGCCAGCGGCGGCAGCACGACCCAGTCGAAGCCCTTCGGCGCGTCCTTCGCGATGTTGGCCGCCTGGTAGGAACCCTGCACGGTCATGGCGATCTGGCCGGCGTAGAACGGCGCGAGGGCCTTCGTCCCGGACTGCGTCAGCGTGACCGGCATGATCGAGCGGTCCTGGTGCGCCATCGCGTCGACGAGCTGCGGCAGCGCCTGCTCCCCCGGGCCGACGGCCAGCTTCGCGTCGTTGCCGGCGCCTTCGAAGTACTTGCCGCCGAAGCCCGGGGCCAGCGCGACGAACGCCGCCGTCGGGCTGGACAGGCCCCAGCCGAGGCCGAACTTGCCGTCCTTGGTCGTCGCCTTCGCGATGTCGCGCAGCTGGTCCCAGGTCATCGTGGCGCCGGTCGGGATCGTGACGCCGGCCTGCTGCAGCTGGGTCTTGTTCGCGAAGACCACATAGGACTGCAGCTCGGTCGGGAAGGCGACGACCTTGCCGTCGACCGTCACCGAGTCGAGGACGCCCTTCGGGATGTCCGCCTTCTTCTCCGCCGGCAGGTACTGCGTCAGGTCCGCGAGGTAGCCGTCGGTGGCGAACGGCGCGATGCTGGCCGCCTCGTAGTGCACGATGTCCGGCGCGGTGCCCGCGTTGAACTGCGTGATCAGCTTGTCGTAGACGCCGTCCCAGCCCGCCTGGACGATCTTGACCTGGACGTCCGGGTGCGCCTTGTTCCAGTCGCCGACGATCTTCTGCGTCTGGGCGATCGCGGCCGGCTGGTCCGAAAGGGACTGGAAGGTGAGGGTGACCGGCCCGTCGCCGCCGTCACCGCTGCCGCACGCGGCGAGCAGCAGGCTGGTGACCATCAGGCAGGCGGCGACCACCGCGCGTCGTGTCTTCATCGACCGACCTTTCGAGGTTTCGTTGAGGGGTGGGTCATCCCTTCACCGCCCCGGCCATCAAGCCGCTGGTGAGCTTCCGGCGCAGGATGCTGAAGAAGACGATGCTGGGGATGGCGGCGAGCACGGCGCCCGCCGCGAGCGGGCCGAGGGCGACCTTGCCCTCGCCGCCGACGAACATGTTGAGCGTGATGGGCAGCGTGTAGTTCTCCGGCGACTGCAGGAGAACCAGGGCGAAGAAGAACTCGTTCCACGACGAGACGAAGCTGAACATCGCGGTCGCGACGACGCCGGGGGCCAGCAGCGGGAACACGATGGTGCGCAGCACGGTCAGCCGGCTCGCGCCGTCCATCGCCCCGGCTTCCTCGAGCTCCACCGGGATCGCGGCGACGTACCCCTGCAGCATCCACAGCGCGAACGGCAACATGTACGTCGTGTGCACCAGCGTCAGGCCGGCGAGGTTGTCGGCCAGCCCGAGCGTCCGCAGGATCAGGAACAGCGGGAGGATGATCAGCACGACCGGGAACACCTGGCTGACCAGGATCCAGCCGACGCCGGCGACGCGCAGTTTGCCCCGCAGCCGGGCCAGCACGTAGGCCGCGGGCACGGCGATGAGCACGGCCAGCGCGGTCGACGCGAGCGCGACGACCAGGCTGTTGCCCGCCGAGCGGATGAGGCCCTGCTTGTCGAGGGCCTCGGTGTAGTTCTCCCAGTGCCACTCGCTCGGCAGCAGGCTCACCGTCAGCGAGTTCAGCTCACCGGACGACTTCACCGACGCGGACATCAGCCACAGCAACGGGAACCCGAGGAACAGGATGTACAGCGCGAGGGCCGCGTACTGGGCCGGGCGCACGAGTCCGCGCATGGCTCAGCGCCCCTTTCCGGCACGGTCGTCGCGGAACTGCGACCGCAGGTAGACGGCGAGGATCAGCACGACCACGAGGACGAGCACGAGGCCCATCGCCGCCGCGTAGCCGATCTCGCGGTTCTTGAAGGCCTTCAGGTAGACGAACAGCACCGGGACCATGGTCTTGCCGCCCGGGCCACCCGCGGTGAGGACGTAGACCAGCGAGAACGAGTTGAAGTTCCAGATGAAGTTGAGCGAGGTGATCGACGTGACGATCGGGCGCAGGCTCGGCCACGTCACCGCGGTGAAGCGCCGCCACGCGCCGGCGCCGTCCATCGCCGCGGCTTCGTGCAGCTCGGCCGGGATCTGCTGCAGCCCGGCCAGGAGCGTCACCGTCGTCTGCGGCATGCCGACCCAGACACCGACGACGATCACCGCGGGCAGCGCGAACGAGAAGTCGCCGAGCCAGTTGATGTCGTCGGGCAGGCCGACGCTGCCGAGGACGGCGTTGAGCGGGCCGCCGTTGGCCGAGTAGATCATCTGCCACATGATCGCCACGACGACCGGCGGCATCGCCCACGGCACGAGCGCGAGCACCCGCGTCAGCCCCTGCAGCCGCAGGCCGGAGTCGAGCAGCAACGCCAGGCCCATCGCGGCGGCGAGCTGCAGCACGGTGACGCCGACGGTCCAGATCATGCCGATCCGCAGCGAGTCCCAGAACAAGTCGTTCTCCGCCAGGCGCCCGAAGTTGTCGAAACCGGCGAAGGTGTAGTCCGGGCGGCGCACCAGGCGCGCGTCGGTGAAGGCCAGGAAGATCCCGACGACGATCGGCGCGACGCTGAGCACGAGGATCGGGATCAGCGACGGCAGCACGAGCCCGATCGCCTCGCGGCGCCGGGTGCGCTGCTGCGTCGGCTTCCGCTTGGTCTGCACCGGACGCTCTTTCAGGGCCGGGGCCGTCATCACGCACCTCCCGGGTTCGAGGACTCGCGCACCACGAGTTCGGGGCCGACGGCGATCTGCTGCACCGCGCGGTCCGGGTCGTCGGCGAGCTGGAGCATGATCTCGGCGGCCGCGCGGCCGCGTTCGGTCGAGCCGAGGGAGACGCTGGTCAGGCTCGGCTGGAAGACGCGGCCGATCTCGGTGTCGTCCATCCCGGTCACCGCGACGTCCTCCGGCACCGACAGGCCCAGCTCGCGCACGGCCCGGATGGCGCCGATGGCCAGCAGGTCGTTGGCCGCCACGAGCGCGTCGACCCGGCCGCGGGCGAAGAGCCGGCGGGCCGCGTCGAGCCCGGCGGTGACGGTGAAGTCGGCGGCGATCTCCTGGTCCTCCCGGTCGAAGGTGATCTCCTGGGTGACGGCGTCGAACCCCCGCTGGCGCGCGGCGCCGGGCGTGGTGTCGAGCGGGCCGTTGAGGAAGCCGAGGCGACGGCGGCCGAGGGCGTGCAGGTGGCGGACGGCGTCGCCGATCCCGCCCGCGGAGTCCGTGGAGACCGAGCTGATGCCGCGGTCGTCGAGGGCCCGCCCGATCACCACGACCGGCACCGGGGCCTGCTGGATCTCGGCGATCAGCCGGTCGTCGGTGCGCAGCGGGCTGACGATCATGCCGTCGACGAAGCCGCTGTTCAGGCTGCGGACCAGCTCGGTGGTCGACGTCGCGGTGTCGCCGGTGCTCATCACGACGACGCGGTAACCGTGCGGTTCGAGGACCGCGTGGATGGCCCGCATCATCTCGACGTAGACGGGGTTGCCGATGTCCGCGACCGCGAACGCGACCTGGAAGGTCTTCTTCATCCGCAGCGAGCGCCCGATGGCATCGGCGCTGTACCCGAGCGCGGCGGCCGCGGCCCGCACGCGCTCGACCATCGCCGGGCTCGCCCCGGTGCCGTGCAGGGCACGGGAGGTCGAGGCCAGGGAAACCCCGGCGCGCTCGGCCACCTGGATCAGCGTGGCGCGTGGTGACGTCATCGTCGCTTCTACCCTCGGATAAGGCTTCTGGAAACGTTTCCAAACTGCGGAAGCAGAGTTTGGAAACGTTTCCAGCTGGAGTTGACGCCGATCCTGACACCCGGTCGGCGGTTGTGTCAACCACCGGGACAGGCTGGGTAGCGCGCCGACCGCTCCGGCAACTCGCCGACGGGGTTGGTCGACCCGACCAATACGGCGACGGCGGCGCCCCGCGATCTCTGTTGGTCGTTGCAGGCACCGTGTCGGCCGGTCGGCGTGGCCGGTGATGACCCTGCACCCGGCCCGAAACCGGCCTCACCGCGCCCGGGGGCAACTCCGGCGAAACGCGGCATTCCTCCCGCATCGTGGTACTGCTGGCCGCGCGCCCGGCTGGGTCCCGATAGTGGTCCCGTGCTCACGCCCCGTGCTCCCCTGGCCGCGTTCGCCCTGCCCCGAGCCGAGCGCGCCGGGGCCCGGGTGGTCTACCGCGACGCGCTCGTGGCGCCGTTGCCCGGCTATCGGCCGTTGCTGCTGGACCTCGTCGTGCCGGCCGGCGCCCCGCCCGCGGTGGTGGTGTTCCTGGACGGCGGCGCGCTCGCGGCCGGCTCGCACAAGCACGGGCGGATCGGCGACCACGTCACCGAAACGTTGGTGGACAACGGTTTCGCGGTCGCTCGGGCGCAATACCGGCTGGGCCGGGAGGCCGCCTTCCCCGCGCAGCTGCACGACGTGAAGGCCGCCGTCCGGTGGATCCGCCGGCACGGCACCGAGCTGGGCGTCGACATCGGCCGGGTCGCGGCCTGGGGGCACTCGGCGGGTGGGTACCTCGCCGCGATGCTCGCCGTCACGGCGGACCACCCGAGCCTGGACGGCGACCTCGGCGTCACCGGCGAGCCGAGCGGGCTCGCCGCGGCCGTCGCCTGGAGCCCGCCGACGGACTTCACCCGCATCCCGCCCCCGCCCGCGGGAACGTCGTTGCACCGCACCGGCCACGACCCGCACGACTGGCTGCCGGACGCGACGGCGAGCCCGCTGCTGCACGTCTCGGCCGCCGCCGCCCCGCTCCAGCTGGTGCACGGCACCGACGACTCCGGCATCCCGATCGCCCACAGCGAAGCGCTCGTCGCGGCGTACTGGCGCGCCGGGGCCGACGCCGACCTCATCCGGCTGGACGGCGCCGGCCACTTCTACAGCCGGCAGAAACTGCAGCAGGCCACCGAATCCGGCCTCACGTTCCTGCACGAGCGCCTCGGCTGAGCGCCGGCCGACACACCGCCCGGTGCGTCAGTCCTTCGCCGTCACGCCTAGACCGCGGCGCAGAGCCGCCACCTCGTCCGCCAGCATGCGGCGTGACACTGCCGCGTCCTGGATGATCGCCGAGCCGTGGAACGTGCCCGGGTAGTGGTGCAGCTCCGTCGTTACCCCGGCCTGCAAGAGACGTTGCGCGTACTGGATTCCCTCGTCGCGCAGCGGGTCGAACTGGCAGGTCGTCACGAACGCCGGTGGCAGCCCCGTCAGGTCCGTGGCGCGGGCCGGGGCCGCGTACGGCGAGACGTCACCCGGTTCGGGGCCCAGGTAGCTCGCCCAGCTGTAGACGGCGTTCGGGCGGTTCCACATCGGAGTGTCGACGTACGCCTGCATCGACGGCGTTTCCAGGCGGTCGTCCAGCTCCGGGATGCCGAGGTACTGGAAGCGCAGCGCCGGGCCGCCGCGGTCGCGGGCCAGCAGGGCCGTCGCGGCGGCGAGGCCGCCGCCCGCGCTCTCGCCGCCGACGCCGATGCGGTCCGGGTCGATGCCCAGCTCGGCCGCCTTCGCCGCCGTCCAGGTCAGCGCCGCGTAGCAGTCCTCGACCGGCGCGGGGAACGGGTGCTCGGGCGCGAGCCGGTAGTCCACCGACACGATCACGATGCCCAGCTCGTCGACCAGGTGCAGCAGCGAGGCGTGGAACATGTCCAGGTCGCCGAGGATGAACCCGCCGCCGTGGATGTAGACCAGCCCGGGCACGGTGCCCTCGCGGTCCGCCGGGCTGTACACGCGGACCGGGACGTCGGGGGCGCCGGACGGGCCCGGCACCGTCGTGTCGCGGACGTCGACCGGGTGCACCGGCTCGTAGGCCGGCATGACCTCCTGCAGCTGCGCCATCGAAGCGCGCGCGGCCAGGAGGGCGTCGTAGTCGGGCAGGGTCACCGCGGGGAGCATGTCCAGCCAGGGCAGCAGCTCGGGATCGATCGCGTAGGTCATGCTCCGATCTTCGGCTCGCGCCGCCGCCGTCGCCACCGCCACGCGGCGGGGGTTGGCAGCCCGGGCCTCGCCATCCGGCGGCGGACGCGCCTATCGTGGCCTCATGAAGGGCCTGCTGCTGAGGCTGTCCGGACTCGACGCCGACGCCGAGAACGCGGTGCGGGTGATCGGGTTCTTCGACCGCCTGATCACCGATCGGGCGAGTCTCGACGTCCTCGTCCGCAGCACGGCCCGGCTGGCCGACTGCCCCGCCGGGGTGCACGCCCCCGCCCAGGGCCTGGCGCTGCGGGCGGAGCCGGACGCCGACGCCGCGGCTGCGGGCGGGGTGCCGGCCGGGGCCGCCGTGCGCCGGCTCGAGGGCGGCGTCGTGGTCTGGGTGGCCCGCGCGGGCGCGCCCACCCCGCTCGACGACATCCTGCTGGAGCGCTTCGCGATCGCCACCGCCGTCCTGCTGGAGCACACCAGCGTGCCGCTGCCCGCGCTCGGCGATCCCGCGCTGGTCGAGCTGGTGCTGTCCGAGGGGATCGGGACGGCCGAGCGGTCGCGGGCGCTGCACCTGCTCGGCCTCGGCACGACGGCCCGGCTGCGGGTGCTGGCGGCCACCGGCGCCGACCTCGACGGCCGCGCCGCCACGTTCGGCGACGTGCGGGCCGTGCTCACCGCCGACGGACCCGAAACGGCGCCGCCGGACGCCCGGATCGGCGTCGGGCCCGTGGTGCCCGTGCTCGACCTGGCCCGGTCCTGGCAGGCCGCGCGCACGGCGCTGCGGTTCACGGCCGGCGCCGAGCCCGTGGTGTGGTGGGACCGCCTCGGCAGCCTCGCCGCGCTGGCCGGGGTGCTCGGCCCCGCGGACCTCGCCGCGCTCCCGGACGTCCAGGCCCTCGACCGCCTCGCCGCCGAACCGCACGGCGACGACCTCCTCGCGGCGTTGACGGCGCTCTGCGCGACCGGCTCGGCCCGCAAGGCGGCGGCCGTCCTGCACCGCCACCACAGCACGATGCCCGCACGCCTCGCCCGCGCCGGGGCCGTGCTCGGCTTCGACGTCGACTCCCCCGCGGGCCGCTTCCGGCTGCACCTGGCCCTGATGCTGCGCCGGTTGCGCGACGCCGGACCGTCCGAAGTGGACGCTGCGCCGAACGGGTGACGTCGGGTCCCGGCCTCAACCGGGCCGGGGTCTCCGGAGTGGACGGCACGCACATCCGGAATCCCCCAGGAGGACACGTGCCGAAACTACCCACCCTCGCCGCGGCGACCCTGCTGGCCGCCGTCGGAACCATCGCCATCGCGCCAGCCGCCTCGGCTCACGACGCGCTCGCGCAGGTCGTCGACTGCAGCTACCAGGGCGCGATCCGTTGCGGTTACGGCGGAATCACCAACTCCCACACGCGGGTGTACTCCTGCGACACCTTCGGTGACGGCTACGGCTTCCGCACGGAGTGGCGCACCCGCAGCGGCGGCGGAGGCGGCATCGACGACGCCAACGGCAGCAGTTCCGGCTGCAGCTCGAAGACCCCGGGCACCGCGGCGAACCCGATCACGATCTTCCGCGCCTGCCAGAAGACACCCAACTGGGAGTGCACGAACTGGATGAACGCCTGAGTCAGGGCTCAAGCAGCGCCACCGGGACGTCGGCGGGCCGGCTTCGCAGGTACTCGCCCAGTCCCTTCGCCTGCGGGTCCGGCCGCGTAGCCGACGCCACACCGTCGCCCAGCAACCCCACCACCACGAAGTTCAGCGCCCGCAGGTTCGGCAGCTCGAACCGGCGGATCTCCAGTTCGGCCGCCTCCGGCAGCAGCTCCCGGAAGCGCGAGACGTCGAGATAACCGCGCAACCACGAGTACTCGTCGTCGGTACGCGTCCAGAACCCGACGTTCGCGTTGCCGCCCTTGTCTCCCGACCGCGCACCCGCGATCGTGCCGAGCGACACCCGTCGTGTCGGCCCGAAGTCCCGTGGCTCCACAGCCACCACAGGCGAAGACTCCGCAGCACCGGTCGGTGGATGCGGGATCACGAGCCGCGAACCATCGGGCAGCGTCACCCGGTGCTCCACCGAGGACGCGGGCACCAAAGCCGGCCAGTAGACGCCGAAAGCGCTCTCCGCGGTCGGTGGCGTTGTCGTGTGGAAGCCCGGGTAACCCCCGAGCGCGAGTTCCATCGTGGTGTTGGCGAAGCGGCGGCCGACCTTGCGGGCGTCCGGGTCCTTCACCGTGATCCGCAGGTGCGCGGTCGCCTCGGCGTTGACCGGCGAGCCCGGGTGGTCGAACCGCAGCAGCGTGACGTCGACCTCGGCGAACTGCTCCCGGCCGCCCAGCAGGTCGAACAGCTGCTGCTCGGCCCACGCGGCCTTCTCCTCGATGCGGTCGCCGGTCAGCACCAGCGTCATCGTGTTGCGGTAGCCGCCGTCGTGGTTCAGCGCGACCTTGAGCTGCTCGCCCGGCGGGCTGCCGCGGGTCCCGCTGATCCGGACGCGGTCCGGCGCCTCCTCGACAAGCCGCAGGCTGTCGAAGTGCGCGACGGCGTCCGGCCCGGCGTACGCGGGTTCGGCGATCTCGTACAGCAGCTGCGCGGTGACCGTGCCGGCCGAGACCAGTCCCCCGGTGTCGGCGTGCTTCGTGATGACGCTCGATCCGTCGGCCGCGACCTCGGCGATCGGGAAGCCCGGGTAGCGCCGGTCGGTGACCTCGTCGAAGAAGGCGTAGTTGCCGCCGGTCGCCTGCGGGCCGCACTCGATCACGTGTCCCGCGGCCATCGCCCCGGCGATCTCGTCGACATCCCCCGGCGTCCAGCCGTGCCACCACGCGGCCGGGCCGGTGACCAGCGACGCGTCGGTGACCCGCCCGGTGACGACGACGTCCGCGCCAGCCTCCAGGGCCGCGGCGATGCCCCAGCCGCCGAGGTAGGCGTTGGCCGTCAACGGTTCCACGCCGGCTTCGGACAGCTTGCGGCCGGTGTCGAGGTGCACCAGGTCCGGCAGGCGATCGACGATGTCGTCGCCGTCGACGTAGGCGATCTTCGGCTGCAAGCCCAGCAAAGCGATCTGCTCCGCCAGCCCGGCCGGGTTCAGGCCACCGGCGTTCGAGACGATCCGGATGCCCCGGTCCAGGCAGGTGCCGAGCACGTGTTCGAGCTGGGTGAGGAACGTCTTGGCGTAGCCGGCGGCGGGATCCTTCCGGCGCGCCTTCCAGAGGATCAGCATGGTCAGCTCGGCGAGGTAGTCGCCGGTGAGGACGTCGATCGGGCCGCCTTCGACCATCTCCCGCGCCGCCTCCAAGCGGTCGCCGTAGAAGCCGGAGCAGTTCGCGATCCGGAGCGGGCGCTTCACGCGCGTCCCCGGCCGGGCGCGCCCGCGAAGGCCTGGGCGATGCCGATCCACTCCTGCGCAACGGGTCCGCGCACGACCAGGCCGGTGTCCGAAGCGTCACGCCGTTGGGTGACGGCCAGGCAGAAGTCCAGCGCCGAACCTTCGACGCGGTCGGCGGCGGCCCCGTCACCCCACGTCCACCTGTCCCCCGACGGCGCGTGCAGGACGACCCGGATCGGGACGATCGGCGCCGGGCGATCATGGAGCCCGAAGCTGAACGCCGTCGTCGACACCCCGAGGTGCGCAATGTGCCGGAGCCGGTCGGTCGGCACGCGCGTCACGCCGAGCGTGTCGGCGATGTCCTGCCCGTGCGCCCAGGTCTCCATGATCCGCGCGGTCACCGACGACGCGACGCTCATGTCCGGCCCGTACCACGGCAGCCGGGCCCGGGGGTCACGCCCGCGGAACGCCGCGACGAACGCCGTCCGCGCGCGCCGGAACCACTCGCGGACCTCCGCCGCGCCCAGCCCCCGGTGCTGAGCGGCGACGCGGTCGGGGAAGTCCATGCCGTCGGCCAGCAACGCGGCCGACGCGAGCCGGAAGCCCTGGGGGTCGACGGCGGCCTGCGTCGCGGTCTCGTCGAAGAAGGCCAGGTGCGTGACCTGGTCGCGGATGTCCCAGCCCACCGCCGGGGTCGGCCGGGCGACGCCGTCGTCGTCGAGCGGGGCGAGCATGGCCTCGACGTCGGCGGTCTCGGCGAGCAGGTCGTCGAGGAGAACGTCCAGGGAAACGGGCATGTCAGCGTCCTTCCCACACGGGCGTGCGCTTCTCGCGGAACGCAGCGGGGCCTTCCTGCGCGTCCCGCGAGCGGTAGACCGGCGCCCAGATCTCCTCGGCGCGGTCGTAGACGTCGTCGCGTTGCAGGTACGCCGTCTGCTTCGCCGCCCGCACGGACAGCGGCGCGTTGGCGGCGATCCGTTCCGCCAGGGCCTGCGTCCGGGACCGCAGCTCGTCCAGCGGTACGACGTCGTTCACCAGCCCGACCTCCCGGGCGCGTTGTGCGGTCAGGGGGTCGCCGGTCAGCAGGATCTCCATGGCGATCCGCGGCGGCACCAGCCACGACAGCGGCGCGGCCCACGGCGAGCCGCGGCCCACCTTCACCTCGGTCACGGCGAACCGGGCGTGCGCGGCGGCCACGACGAGATCGCACTGCTGGGCCAGCAGGAACCCGCCCGCGTAGGCGACGCCGTTGACGGCCGCGATCGTCGGTTTCGGGACGTCGATGTTGCGGCCGAACTGCGGCAGGAAGTCCGGTGGCGGGATCTCCAGGGCCGTCTCGGCCATCTCCTTGAGGTCGCCGCCCGCGCAGAACGCCTTGTCGCCCGCGCCGGTCAGGACGAGCACCGCGGCCGAGTCGTCGGCGACGAACCGCCGGGTGCCGGCCCAGAGCCCGTCGCGGACCTCCTTCGACAGGGCGTTGCGGGCTTCGGGCCGGTCGATCGTCAGCCAGGCGACGCCGTTGTCGACCTCGTAGGAGACGCTCACGACACGACCGCCAGCACCTGGCCGGTGTCGACCTGGTCGCCCTGGCCCACCCGCAGGTCGGACAGGACGCCGTCGGCCGGGGCGGCGACGGTGTGCTCCATCTTCATCGCCTCCAGGACGACCAGCGGCTGCCCGGCCGTCACGGCGTCGCCCTCACCCGCCAGGACGCGCACCACCGCACCGGGCATGGTGGCGAGCAGCGACCCCGCGGCCGTGGCGGCGTCCGGGTCGGCGAAGCGCGGTACCTCGGCCAGCGCGGCCGACCCGCCCGGGCTGTCCACATAGGACACACCCGCCCGAGGGTGCACGGCGTAGGTGCGGTGGACGCCGTCGATCTCCAGTTCCACCAGCGACGGTGACGCGGACAGCAGCCGCACGGAACCCCCGAGCGGCTCGCCGTTCACCGTGACGCGCAAGCCGGACCGGCTCAGCGAGTACGCGACCTCCAGGGTCTCCCCGTCCAGGGTGTAGGCGACGCGCTGTGGGGCGCGGCCGACGTTGCGCCACCCGGACGGCATCTCGGGCACCACCCGCGCGTCACGCCGGTTGCGCGCCTGGGCCGCCAGGGCCGCGGCCACCGCCTGCCGTGCCCCGCCCGGGGACGCGCCGAGCGTGGCCGGGTCGTGCCGGGTCAGGTAGCCGGTGTCGGTGCGCCCGGCCAGGAACTCCGGCTCGGCCAGGATGCCGGCCAGGAGGTTCCGGTTGGTCGTGACGCCGTGCAGTTCGGCCTGCCGCAACGCCCGCGCGAGGGTCCGCGCGGCCTCACGGCGGGTCCGGCCGTGGGCGATCACCTTGGCGAGCATCGGGTCGTAGTGCGGGCCGACGACGGAGCCGTCCTGGACGCCGGAGTCGACGCGGACGCCCTTCAGCGGCGGGACGCGGAAGCGGTGCAGCGTGCCGGTGGCGGGCAGGAATCCGGCCGGGACGTCTTCGGCGTAGAGCCGGACCTCGATGGCGTGCCCGTCGATCCGGGCGCCCAGCACCGAAGGCGGCAGCGGTTCGCCCTCGGCCACCCGCAGCTGCAGCTCGACGAGGTCCAGGCCGGTGACCAGCTCGGTGACCGGGTGCTCGACCTGCAGCCGCGTGTTGACCTCCAGGAAGAAGAACTTGCCGTCTTGGTCCAGCACGAACTCGACCGTGCCCGCGCCGGTGTAGCCGATGGCCTTCCCGGCGGCGACGGCCGCGGCGCCGAGCTCGGCGCGCAAGGCGTCGTCGACCGCCGGAGACGGGCACTCCTCGACGATCTTCTGGTAGCGCCGCTGGATCGAGCACTCGCGCTCGAAGAGGTGGACCACCTCGCCGTGGGTGTCGCCGAGGATCTGGACCTCGACGTGACGCGGGTCGACGACGAACCGTTCCAGGAACACCGAGCCGTCGCCGAACGCCGACGCGGCTTCCCGCCGGGCACCCGAGACAGCCTCTTCCAGCCCGGCGGCGTCGTGCACCACGCGCATGCCCCGGCCGCCACCGCCGAACGCGGCCTTGACCAGCACCGGGAACCCGATCTCGGCGGCCACCGCGGCGAGGTCGGTCTCGTCCGTGACGGTCGCCCCCGGCAGCACCGGCACCCCGGCCGCGTCCATCAGCGCCTTGGCCTCGATCTTCGAGCCCATCGAGGCGATGGCTTCGGGCGACGGCCCCACGAACGTCAGCCCGGCTTCGCCGCAGGCGCGGGCGAAAGCGGCGTTCTCCGACAGGAACCCGTAGCCGGGGTGGACGGCGTCGGCCCCGGTCGCGCGCGCGGCGGCGATCACCAGGTCAGCGCGCAGGTACGTGTCACCAGGTGCGGACCCGGGCAGCCGGACGGCCTCGTCGGCGAGCCGGACGAAGGGCGCGCCCGCGTCCGGGTCGGAGTAGACCGCGACGGTGGAGATGCCGAGGTCGTGCGCGGTGCGCATGACCCGGGCGGCGATCTCCCCGCGGTTGGCGACGAGCAGTTTCGCGATCATCGGCTCACATCCGGAAGACGCCGAAGCCGCGACGGCCCTCGACGCGGTTGGAGTGGACGGCGGACAGCGACATCCCCAGGACGTCCCGGGTGTCGCGCGGGTCGACGATGCCGTCGTCGTACAGCCTCGCGGTGACGGCGAAGGCGTGCGACTCGGTCTCGATCTGCGCCTCGATGGCGGCCGTGCGCGCGCGGTCGGCGTCGTCGTCGAACGGCTTGCCCTGCGACGCGGCGGAGTTGCGGCCGACGATCGACATCACGCCGGCGAGCTGGGCCGCGCCCATCACCGCGAGTTTCGCGCCGGGCCAGGCGAACATCAGCCGCGGGTCGTAGGCGCGCCCGGACATGCCGTAGTTGCCGGCGCCGAACGACGACGCCATGTTGACGGTCAGGTGCGGCACCGTGCTGTTGGTGACGGCGTTGATCATCTTGGCGCCGTCCTTGATGATGCCGCCCTGCTCGTAGCGGGTGCCGACCATGTAGCCGGTCGTGTTCTGCAGGAACACCAGCGGGACGTCGGTCTGGTTGGCGAGCAGGATGAACTCGCTGGCCTTCTTGGCCTCCTCGCTGAACAGCACCCCGCGGTGGTTGGCGAGCACGCCGACGGGATAACCGTGGATGCTCGCCCAGCCCGTGACCAGCGAGGTGCCGTAGAGCGGTTTGTACTCGTCGAAGTCCGAGCCGTCGACGGTCCGGGCGAGGATCTCGCGCGGGTCGAACGGCACCTTCGGGTCCGGCGGCACGATCCCCAGGATCTCCTCGGGGTCGAACTTCGGCGGCTCCGGCGTCAGGCTGGGCGCGGGGCCGAGCTTGCGCCAGTTGATCCGGGAGATCACGCGACGGCCGAGGCGGATCGCGTCCCGCTCGTCGACGGCGAAGTAGTCGGACAGGCCGGAGACGCGGGAGTGCATGTCGGCGCCGCCGAGCGACTCGTCGTCGGCCTCCTCGCCGGTGGCCATCTTGACCAGCGGCGGCCCGCCGAGGAACACCTTGGCCTGGTGATCGACGAGCACCGCGTAGTCGCACATGCCGGGGACGTACGCGCCGCCAGCGGTCGAGTTGCCGAACACGATGGCCAGGGTCGGGATGCCCAGCGACGACAGCTCGGTCAGCTCGTGGAAGATCCGCCCGGCGGGCACGAACAGGTCGGCCTGCGTCGGCAGGTCGGCCCCGCCGGACTCGACGAGGTTGATCACCGGCAGCCGGTTGACGCGGGCGATCTCCAAGGCCCGCAACGTCTTGCGCAGTGAGTACGGGTTCATCGCGCCGCCGCGCACGGTCGGGTCGTGCCCGATGACCACACACTCCACATCGGACACCACACCGATGCCGGTCAGCACCGACGCGCCCACGGTGAAGTCGGTGCCCCACGCGGCGAGCGCGGCCAGCTCCAGGAACGGACTGTCCGGGTCGAGCAGCAGCTCCAGGCGTTCGCGGACCGGGAGCTTGCCGCGGTCGCGGTGGCGCTGGACGTACCGCTCGCCGCCGCCGGCGATGGCCAGCTCCAGCTGCTCTTCGAGCCGCGCCAGGGCGTCGAGCTGGGCCTTCCGGTTGGTCGCGTAGCTCTCGGCGGAGACGTCTAGTAGGGACTTGAGGACGGTCATTCCGCTCCCCCGTAGTGCCCGGAGTGCTTGTCCCGGACCACGTTCTTCTGGATCTTCCCGGTGGATGTCCGCGGCAGCTCGTCGGTGACGATCACGGCCTTCGGGACCTTGTAACCATCGAGGCGGTCCTTCAGCCGCAGCCGCAGGTCCTCGGCGTCGATCGACGCTCCCGGCTTCGGCACGACCACCGCCGTGATGGCCTCGGTCCACCGCTCGTGCGGCAGCCCGACGACCACGACCTCGGCGACGTCCGGCTCGGTGTCGTAGACGGCCCGCTCGACCTCGATCGAGGCGACGTTCTCGCCGCCGGTCTTGATGACGTCCTTGGAACGGTCGGCGAACCACAGCACGCCGTCCGGCCCGAACCGGCCGACGTCACCGGAGTGGAACCAGCCGTAGCGGAACGCCTCCTCGGTCGCCTCGGGGTTGTGCAGGTACTCCTGCATCGTCGAGGGCGCCCGGTAGACGATCTCGCCCTGCTCGCCGCGCGGCAGCAGCTTCCCGTCGGAGTCCATGATCCCGACCTGGACGCCGGTGAGCGGCGTGCCGACCGCGCCGACGTGCGAGAGCTGGTGCTCGGGCCGGAACAACGTCGTGATCGGGCTCATCTCGGTCTGCCCGAACAGCAGCGCGAAGTCGCACCGGAAGCCGTCGAGGCACGCCTTGATCTGCGCCTCCGGCATCGGTGCCATCGCGTAGACGGCGCGGCGCAGCGACGACAGGTCGCGCCCGGCGAACGACGGGTGCTCCAGCGCGGCGCGGAACATCATCGGCAGGCCGAAGACCTGCGTGATCCGCTCGCGTTCGATCGTGTCGAGGAACCGGGCCGGGTCGAAGCCGCGGTGCACGAAGATCGTGGCGCCGAGGAGGATCGCGGGCGTGCAGAAAGCGTTCAGCTGCGCGGTGTGGAACATCGGCATCATCGCGACGAACCGGTCGTCGGGGCGCCAGCCGGAGTCCAGCGCGGCCGACATCGACTCCAGGTGGATCGCCAGGTGCGTCCCGACGACGCCTTTCGGTGAAGCCGTGGTCCCGGAAGTGTACAAATAGGACAGTGGCGCGCGGTCCTCGATGACGACCTCGGGTGAGGTCGTATCGTCCGAGAGCACGTCGTCGAGGGTCAGCCCGGTGACGTCGCCGCCGGTGCCGGGCGCGAGGATCACGTCGGCGACCCCGGGCGTCTGCGCGACGGCGGGCGCGATGGTCCCGGCCAGCTGACTCTCCACGACGATGCCGCGAGCCTGCGAATGCCCGAGTACATAAGCGACTTCGTCACTCCGCCAGCCGAGGTTGATCGGCACGCAGACGAGGCCGAGCTTCGCGCAGGCGTAGTAGACGGCGAGGAACTCGGCGCTGTTGGCCGACGCCAGCGCGAGGACGTCGCCGGTCGCGTAACCGCGCGCCTCCAGGCCGTGCGCGAGCCGGTTGACCCACGTGTCGAACTCGCCGTAGGTCCAGCGGCGGTCGCCGTCGACCACGGCGAGCGTCTCCGGGCGGGCGAACGCGACGCGGGTCAGCGCGTCACCGACGTTGACCCGCTGGGCGAGGGTGCGATCCGTCATCAGTCCTCCTAAACCAGTCCTCCTAGTAGGACCGGGGCAGCCCGAGGCTGTGCTGGGCGACGAAGTTGAGGATCATTTCGCGGTTCACCGGGGCGATCCGCAGCAATCGGGCGAGCCCCCAGTACGGCAGCAGCCCGAAGTCCGCCGAGACGCCGTTGCCGCCGTGGGTCTGGATGGCGGCGTCGACGGCGGCCAGCGCGGCCTCCGCGGCGGCGTACTTGGCCATGTTCGACGCCTCGCCCGCCGGCTGACCGGCGTCGTGCAGGGCCGCCGCGCGGTGCGTCATCAGGGCGGCCAGCTCGGTTTCGATCTTGGCCTTGGCCAGCGGGTGCGAAACGCCCTGGTGGACGCCGATCGGCCGGTCCCACACGGTCCGCTCCCGGGCGTAGCGGGCGGCGACGTCGAGGGCGTAACGCGCGATGCCGACGCACAGCGCGGCGCCGGTGATGCGCTCGGGGTTGAGGCCGTGGAAGACCTGCCGGAAGCCCGCGCCCTCGTCGCCGACGAGCGCCGTGGCGGGCAGCCGGACGCCGTCGAAGTGCAGCGTGAACTGCTTCTCCGGGAGCATGACGTCCACCGGCAGCGGTGTCACCGTGAGGCCGGGCGCGTCGACCGGGACCAGGAACAGCGACAGCTGGGCCGTGCCGTCGGGGTCGCGGCCGGTGCGGGCGACGAGCAGCAGCGCGTCGGCGGTGTCGACGCCGGAGATGTAGTACTTCTCGCCGTCGACCACCCAGTCGTCGCCGTCGCGGCGGGCGGTGGTGGCCAGCTTGTGGGTGTTGGAGCCGGCGTCGGGCTCGGTGATGGCGAAGACGACCTTCGTCCGGCCGCTCGCGATGCCGGGCAGCCACTCCTTGCGCTGCTCCGGCGTGCCGAACTCGGTGAGCACCTCGGCGGAGATGGCTTCGGTGACGAGCAGCAGCAGGATCGGCGCGCCCTTCGCGGCGCTCTCCTCGATGACGATGGTCAGCTCGGCCAGCCCGCGGCCACCCCCGCCGTACTCCTCGGGGATGTTGACGCCGATGAACCCCGCGTCGCCGAGCGCGTGCCAGAGCTCGGTGCACTCACGGCCCTCACGCGCGTGGTCGACGTAGTACTTGCCGCCGAACGGGGCCGCGATGGCGCCGACCGCGGCCCGCAGGTCACGGGCCTCGTCGCTCTCGAACACGTCCACGCCGACGCTCCTTAGTGATTCTTCATTCACTTATAGCGCACCGTAGCGCTCGTCTGCGAGGATGACAAGATGACGGCAGTCCCCTCGGCTTCCCCGGCCACCCGAAGACGGCGCGACCCCGAGCGACGCGAGCGGATCCTCACCGCCGCCGCCGAGCTCACCGCGCGGCGCGGGTTCCACGCGATCGGCATGGCCGACATCGGCGCGGAGGCGGGCATCGTCGGATCCGGCGTCTACCGGCACTTCGAGAACAAGGACGCGATCCTGGTCGCGCTGCTCGACCGCGTGATGACCCGGCTGCAGGACGGCGCCGCCGCGATCCTCGCCGGCGCCCCCGCCGACCACACCGTGCTTTCCGGCCTGATCAGGGATCACATCCGGGTCGCCATCGAGGATCGCACCGTGCTGGCGGTCTACCACCGCGAAATCCACAACCTGCCCGAGGAGGACCGGCGGCGGCTGCGCCGGCTGCAGCGGCACTACATCGAGGACTGGGTCCACGTGCTGGCCCCGCTGCGCCCCGACCTCGCCGACGGCGAGCTGCGCCTGGCCGTGCACGCGGCGATCGGCGCCGTGCAGTCCACGCTCTTCTTCCGCAGCGGGCTCGCCCCGGAGCGGCTCGCCGCCCTGCTCGGCGAAATGGCGCACGCCTGCCTCGGCGTCCCGGCACCACCATCCCCGTGAGTGAATGGCGAATAACTTTCTCTTGATTTGGTGACCTGGCTCACGGCATGCTGATCGACGTCGGCGACGGCGAAGGAGCCCGGGATGACCACGACCAGTGCCCTGCCCCACCACCCGCACGGCGCCGCCTTGCCGGACCCGGCCGCCATCGACGTCGAAACCCTGCGTGGACGCCGCGCGGTGAACCGCTGGGAACGGACGTCGGTCGGCGACATCTTCGAGCGGCTCACCTGGAGCCGGCCGGACCAGGTCGCGATCAGCGCGGCCGAGGGCGCGTACGGCGAGGAGCAGTTCGCCTCCGTGACGTACCGCGAAGCCGACCGGATCGCGAACCGGCTCGCCCACGCGCTCGCCGCGGCCGGTCTCGTGCCCGGCGACCGCGTGCTGCTGTTCTGCGAGAACACCGTCGAGGCGTTCCTGGCCAAGATCGGCATCGCTAAAGCGGGCATGGTCGTCGTCCCGCTGAACCCCGGCCTCGCCCCGGACGTCGTCGAGCACCTCGTGCGGCAGACCGAACCGCGGCTGGCGATCGTCGACGCCGAACTGTGGCCACGCCTCGAAGGCGTCGCGGGCGTGCGGGTCGGCGCCACCATCACGATCGGCGGTGGCCCGGTCGCGGGCACGCCGTCGTTCGGCGCGTTCCTGGCCAGGCAGCCGGACACCGAACCCGACGTCGAGATCCACGGCGACGACATCTTCCAGTTGCTGTTCACCTCCGGCACCACCGCGATGCCGAAGGGCGTGATGCTCTCGCACAGCTACGCGCACCTGGCCGGGCTGAACTTCGCGCTGTCGCTCACGCGCGGCCTGCGCCACGAGACCGACCTGCGGGTCTGCACGTTCCTGCCGATGCTCTACCACGTAGGTGACGCGCTGTTCACCTACTCGACGTTCCTCGCCGGCGGCACGCTCGTCCTCGGCCGCCGCCCGGTCCCGGGCCCGGTCGCGGTGTCGCTCGCGCAGTCGCGTGCCACCGCCGTCTGGGCCGGCTCGCCCCAGTTCGTCGCCGCGCTCGCCGACGCGATCGACGCCGACGCGTCGCTGGACCTGACGTCGCTGACCACGCTCGTCTACGGCTGGGGCGCGCTCGCACCCGAGCTGCTGCGGCGCCTCGAAACCCGGACCGCGCTCGGGTTCGTCACGGTCGGGATCTTCGGGCAGACGGAAGCCATCGCGTGCCACCGGTTCTGGCCGTCGGCGTGGCCGGAGGTGCACGCGCGCACGGCGCCGGCGATGAACTACGTCGGCGTGCCGAGCGGGCTGCTCGCCTCCGACGTCGTCGACGAGCTGGGCGAACCGGTCCGCGGCGTCCCGGGCGAGGCGGTGTACCGGTCGCCGGTGATGACGGCGGGCTACTACCGCGACGCGGAGGCGACCCGCGAGGCGTTCCGCGGCGGCTGGTTCCACTCCGGCGACTCGGCCGTGGTGGACGAAGACGGCCTGCGCGTGATGGTGGACCGCTACAAGGACATCGTGAAGACGGGCGGCGAGAACGTCTCCAGTATGCGCGTCGAGGCGGTGCTGGGTCAGCACCCGGCGGTCCTGCGGGCCGCGGTGATCGGCCTGCCGCACGAGCACTGGGGCGAAGCGGTGACGGCGGTGGTCGTCCTCCGCGCTCCCGCCACCGAAGCCGAGCTGATCGCCTTCTGCCGCGAACGCCTGGCCGGCTACGAAAGCCCCAAGCGCGTGGTGTTCGCCGAGACCCTGCCGGACACCGTGGGCGGCAAGATCCTCAAGTACAAGCTCCGCGCCCAGCACTCCGCTCTCTACAACCGGTCGTGAGTGCGTAACAGTGTTCTAACACTGTTACGCACTCACGACAACTTGCACCGAGCGTCAGCCGAGCGCCCAGCGCTGCAGCGCCGTCCCCGTGTCGGCTTGCTGGCTCACCGCCGCGCCGTCCACTGTGGACGCCGTCGTCAAGACCAGGCCGCTGTGCTGGGCCTTCAGGGTCGAGCCCGCGACCAGCCAGCGCTGGTTGGCGCCGTCCGTGCACGTCCACTGGATGACCTTCGCGCCCGCCGACGTCGAGCCGTCGGCGACGTCCAGGCACAGGCCCGATTCCGCGTTCGCGATGCGATAGCTGCCGTCGGCCTGGTGGGTGAAGACCCACTTCTGGTTGCTGCCGCCGTTCGGCGTCCACGTCACCAGCGCCGTGCCCGCGGTCGTCGAGTGGGCCGGGACGTCGAGGGCCTTGCCGGACGCGGTCAGCGTGTGCGTCCCGTCCACAGTGGACGAAGCGGTGAACGTCAGCGTCTGCTCGGCTGCGGTACGCCCCCCGCCCGACCACGCGCGGAACGGCGTGGTGTCGGCCGCGCCGGAGAGACTGAGCGACAGCCCGCTGTAGCGGTTGACCAGCCGGAACCCGCCGCCCTGGGCCGGGACGGCGAACCACTGCTGCCCGACGGACGACCCCGTCGTCACGACCGGCTTGGTGCCCCAGGCGCGGTTCGCGGGTGACGTCGGCACGCCGAGCGCCTGCCCGGTGGCCGCGTTGGTGATCCGGTAGGCGCCGTCGCCGGTCGCCGTGAACGTCCAGGCGGCCAGGTCCGAGGTGCCGGTCGTCGACGTCGTCGCGGAGCTGCCGGAAACCTGGGCCAGGACGCGGCCGGCGCCGCTGCCGATGCGGTAGGTCTTCGCCGGGTCGACCGGCGACGCGGCGGGCGTGCCGGTGACCGTGATGTTCGCGTACTCGCCGTCCGACGACGCACAGGCGATCGAGCAGTACGACCGGAACGACTTGCCGACGATCGTGGCGCTGGTCTTGTTCGCGTCGTCGGCGAACCAGCGGTACCAGGAGCCGGACTTGTAAGCGCCGGAGTCGCCGATCAGCCGCCACTTCTGCGTGGCCAGGTCGTCGGTGACGTAGAACTTCTGCGGCGCGGTGCCGGTGACCACCTCGGGCTCGCCGATGTAGAGGCCGAGGTGCGCGTCGTAGGCGATGTTCATCACGAACAGGTCGGACTTCGGTGGCAGCTGCCCGGCCGCAACCTGCTGGTCGACGTTGCCGGTGTTCGCGGGGTCGTAGTCGTCGGCGGGCGGGGTGTAGCCGGTGGCGGTGGTGCCGGTCGGCACCATGTTGCTCTCCTTGCCGCCGACGCCGGGCTGCGTCCACTTGCCGTCGTACCACTTCTGCCACGAGCCGGTCGCCATCTTGGCCGACATCGGCGACCGCGCGACGTGCGCGAGCCCGACCATGCCCCCGCCCGCGCCGGCCTTAGGGACTATCCGCGAGCCGTAGTAGACGTAGAAGTAGCCCGAGACGGGGTCGGCGAACAGCCGCGGGTCGCCGTCGCCGTAGTCGAAGGTCTGGTTCGGGAACGCCGCCGTGTCGCCGCGCTTCGTGCTGTACGGCGACGTGATGGCGTGGCCCTTGATGCTCCAGGTGTGGCCCTGGTCGGTCGAGACGGCCCAGTCGATCGCGTCGTAGTGCGAGAAGGAGTAAGCGCCGAACGGCTCGGGGGTGAACTCGTTGTGCACCAGGCCGTACCAAGCACCGGTGTCCGGGTCGACCCAGGTGCCGACCAGGTCGCAGAAGTTCTTCTCCACGTAGCTCGACCCGGCCGGCGGATCGGTCGCTTCCTTCCCGGTCGGGCTCGTGTTGCAGCGCCAGGTGGTGTCGTTGTTCTTGTCCCGGGACTCGGCCGGGTTGACGGCGTTGCTCAGCGCGCTCGACTTCGTCGCCGAGTCGAAGTCGGCGCCGGTGTAGAACTCCCACTCGCGCGGGCCGTCCGCGCCGTAGAGGGCGGCCGACTGCTGGAAGTAGAACGTGCCGTCCTTGTCGATGAACGCGCCGGCCGGGGTGTCGGTCGGATGAGCGTAGGTGCCGGTGGACCCGACGGTGACGGTGTAGGCGGCGGCCGCGTCGGCCGGAGAGGCGGCGACGAGGCCCGCGGCAAGAGCCGCGGCGGCGAGCGAAGCGCTGAGCGATGACATGACCACGGTCGTCTCCTCGGGGACCTGAGCGAGCGATCGAACAATATCGAACAGCTTCTGTGTCGTTTTCTGATCTGTCAAGGGCCGTTATGAGCATGTTTGCTCATTCGGCCGTGATCTACGATCAGAGCGTGACGAACGACGTGGCCCCCGGCCTGCCCGACCTGTCCGGCACGGTCACCTGCGTCACCGGCGCGTCCGGCACGATCGGCCGCGGGATCGCCCGGCGGTTCGCCGAGGCGGGCGGCGCCGTGGCCGTGCACCACCGGCGTCCCGGCGCGGCCGACGACCTCGTGGCCGCGCTCGGCGACCAGGCCCGCGCGTTCACCGCCGACTTGACCGACGACGACGCCTGCCACGCGATGCTCGCCGCCGTCGCGGAGTGGGGTGGCCGGCTCGACGCGCTCGTCAACAACGCCGGCGTCCAACCCGTGGAAGACCTCGACGGGCTGCCGGTGGAGCGGTGGCGGGCGATGCTGGACGCGAACCTGACGAGCGCGTTCTCCTGCACCCAGGCCGCGGTCCGGCTGATGGGCGACGGCGGGAGCGTCACACACATCGCGTCGATCGAGGCGAAGCAGCCCGCGCCCGGGCACGTCCACTACAGCGCGGCCAAGGCAGCGCTGGTGATGCACGCGCGCGGTGCGGCGCTGGAGTACGGGCCGCGCGGGATCCGCGTCAACACGGTGTCGCCCGGGCTGATCGACCGCCCGGGCATGGACTGGCCCGAAGGCGTCGAGCGCTGGCGGCGCGCCGCACCCCTGGGGCGGCTGGGCACGCCCGAAGACGTCGCGAACGCGTGCGTCTTCCTGGCTTCACCACTGGCTTCCTGGGTCACCGGCCACGACCTCGTCGTCGACGGCGGCGTCTCGGCCCGGCCCACCTGGTGACGCCCGGCCCCGTCGAAGCCCAGTTCCGGGCGGCGGTCACGCGGTTCGCCGGGCCGGCGCGGGCGGTGGCGACCGGGCTCGTCGGCACGTTCGGCGTCCTCGCCACCTCGACCGGCGCGCTGCCCCTGGCGTTCGGCCTGCTCGCACTCACCCTGGTCGCGGGCGCGGCCGACGTCTTCGCCGGGCGCGGGACGGCGTTCGTCCTGTCGGTGCTGCGCGCGGGGGCGGTGTGCGCGTGCCAGCCGTGGACGACGACCTTGTGGGCGGTCAACGTCCTGACGATCACGGCGATCACGTGGCAGTGGGAATACCGGCCGCGCTTGACCGGCCCTGTGGTGGCGGGACTGCTGGTGCTAGCCGCGTTCACCGGCTTGGACGACTGGCTCCCGGTGGCGCTGCGGGTGGTCGTGGAGACCGTCCTGGCGCGCTTGGCGTTCGTCCTCTTGGTCCGCTCGACGGCCCGGACGGACACACTGCGCGCCGACCGGGCCGCGCTCGAGCGAACGGAAACCCTGGCCCGCGACCGCCGCCGCCGCGAGCGCGAGTACTTGGCGCTGCTACACGACACGGCATCGGCGACCTTCCTCACGGTGGCGGCGGGCGCCACAGCCGACCCGGCGGCGGTGGCGGGCTACGCCGCGCGGGACCTGGCCATCCTCACCGGCCAGGACGACGCACCGGCCGAACTGGAGGCGGGCCTGCGGGCGGTGGTCGCGAACCGCGCATTCCGTGTCGAAACGTCCTGGGCACAGGTCCCGTTGATCCCGGCCGCGGCGGCGCTGGCCCTGGTCCGCGCAACGGACGAGGCGCTACGCAACGCCGCACGCCACTCCGGTGCAGCGTGCGCGACCCTGCACCTGGCACCAACGCGGGACGGCGTGGTGGTGACGATCTCCGACACCGGCGCAGGCTTCGACCCATCGGGGATTCCGGCGTCCCGCCGGGGAGTCCGGGCCTCGGTGGTCGAGCGCATGCGCACCGCGGGCGGAACGGCGGAGGTCCGCTCACAACCGGGCGAGGGCACGACGGTGACGCTGAGGTGGCCCGATGCCTGACCACGAACCAGCAATCCGAGGCGAACAAGCCCCGAACCACGCCAGCCCCACGGCGAGCCACGCCCCTGGCCGCACCGGCGGCCGCGCAACCGAAGTCCCACCCCGCCCCGACACCTCAGTCACACCGGCGACACACCCGACCGGCCCCACCGCCGGACCACCACCCCACACCACCGAGCACGCCGGCAGCCACGTAACCGAACCGCCACCCCGCCCCGATACCTCCACCACGGCGGCCACACACCCGACCGGCCCCACAGCCGAACCACCACCCCGCACCCCCGCCGAAGCTGCCGGACACCTCACCGGACCGCCGACCTCAACCGACCCCGCGGCCGACCCCGCCGCCGCGGCAAAGCGCTCGGCCGGTGCCGGGCCGCTTGCTCTCGCCGATCCCGCCGTCCGGCTTGCGACAGCGGTCCGGATCGTGGTGCTCGGCGTTGCCGCCATCGTCCAAATCGGACTCTGCCTCGCTCCCCTGCTCCGCCATCCCTCCCTCGCCGCCGGTGTCGCCTACGTGACCTTCGCCGTCGTCACCTCGACCGCCGCCTTCTGGCTGCTCCGGCGGCGACCGCTCCCCGGCGTCGTTGCCGCCATCGGGACCGTCCTTGTACTCGCCGCGTCCAGCGCTGCCACCGCTGTCGTGCCCGCCGATGATTTCTTCCGGGACCGGCACTGGTCGTTCGGGCTCGTCGGGTGGCTGCTGCTCGTCCTGCTGTCCGATCGGCCGGCGCTCCTGGGTGGCGCGCTCGGCCTGCACGCCGCCGTCAGCGTCGCGCAGTTCCTGCTCGCCGGGACGCCCGCGCGGACCGAAGTCGGCGACGCCGCGATCGTGTTGTTCGCCGTCACCGCGTTCCAGCTCGCCATCGGCGGGTTGATCCGGCTGGTCGATCGGCGCACCGGCGAAGCCACCGCCGTCGCCGCCGAGCGGGAGCGCCTCGAGACCCGCGCCGCCCTCGCGCGGCAGGCCGGGCGGGACCTGCGGGCCGGGTTCGCCGAACAGCTCGGCGCGACCCTGCCGCTGCTGGCCGGGCTCGCCGACGGCACCGTCGACCCGCGAAGCGACGTCGCCCGCACCCGGTGTGCGCTCGCGGCCGCGCAGCTGCGGCGGCTCTTCGCGGAGAACGACGACGTGCCCGACCCGCTCGTCCACGAGGTCACCGCCTGCCTCGACGTCGCCGAGCGGCGCGGGGTCGCCGTGACGCTCGCGGTCAGCGGCGATCCCGTCGACGTCCCGCCCGCGCTGCGCCGCCACCTGACCGGCCCGGTCCTCACCGCGCTGACCAGCGCCCGCACGCGGGCCCGGGTGAGCGTGCTGCGGACACCCGGCCTGGTGCGGGTCGCCGTTGTGGCGGACACCACGGGCGACGGCCACGATTTCGCGGGAGCGACCGGCGTCGTCGTCACGTCCCACACCCAGGACGGGCAGACCTGGATGGAGGCGCGATGGCAACCCGCGTGACGGCCGTCGTCGTCGACGACCACCCGGCGGTGCGTGCCGGCGTGGCGTACTGGCTGGCCGGCGGCGACCCGCCGATCGATGTCGTGGCCGACGGCGAGGACGTCAAGGTCGCGTGGCTCGGCGACGGCGCGACGGCCGACGTCGTGATCCTCGACCTGCACCTCGGCGGGCCCGGGCCCGCGTTCGGCGACCTGCGGCGGCTCGCCGAGGCCGGGCGCCGCGTGGTCGTCTACTCGATGCGCGCCGACGACGACGTCGCGTTGCGGTGCCTCGAACTCGGCGCGCTCTGCTACCTGACCAAGGCGGAGGGGGCGGGACACCTCGTGGAGGCGACGCGGGCCGCCGCGCTGGACCGGCCCTACACGCCGCCGTCGCTGGCCGGCGCGCTCGCCGGGGACCGCTCCGAGACGCGGCCCGCGCTCTCGGCCCGGGAGGCCGAGGTGCTCGTCGAGTGGTTCCAGTCGGAGTCGAAGGAGTTCGTGGCCCACCGGCTGGGGATCTCGGCGAGCACCGTGAACTCCCACCTCGAACGCATCCGCGTCAAGTACGCGCGCATCGGCCGCGAAGCGCCGACGAAGGCCGCGCTCGTCGCGCGCGCCATCCAGGACGGCCTGATCGGCGTCGACGACCTCTGACCCCCCGCGTGTGGTGCGAACGGCCCACACCGGACACCGCCGAAAGGGGCTACGTTCCCGGCGACGGAGCCGCGCGGGTGCCCCGTACGGGCCGCCGCGACCGCCCTGGGGGCGTGATCGCGGCGTTCGCCCGGCTCCTCGCCCGCGCCGGAAACCCGTCCGGCGGGCCGCACGAGGAGATCCATGAAGCACGTCCGCACCACCCTGCTCGCCGCCGCCGGATCTGCCGCCGCCCTCCTGCTTTCCGCCTGTGGCGGGGAATCCGGAACGGCCGCGCCCGCGGTACCGGCCGCCCCGTCTTCAGCGGCACCGGCCGAGACGAGCGCGGCGGAGTCGTCGGCCGCCTCCCCCGCGGGCGACGCCACGAAGCCGGGCACCGAGCTGAAGGTCGGCGACCGCGCGGTCGTCCCGTTCAAGTACGGCACGACCAAGTCCGGCACCATCGCGATCACCGTGACGGCCATCGACAAGGGCGCGAACGCCGATCTGGCCAAGTACGGCGACAAAGCGAAGGGCATCACGCCGTACTACCTGCGCGCGTCGATCGAGAACGTCGACGGGGCCGACCTTTCCTACGCCTCGGTGAGCTTGCGCGCCCTCGGCACCGATGGACGGTCCACAGGCGTGATCATCACGGGCAGCACGGACCAGTGCAAGTCGGGCACCGCCCCCAAAGAGTTCGCCGCGCCGGGCGCGAAGTTCGAAACCTGCACGCTGCAAGGTGCGCGAGAGGGCTCCGAAGTGGCCGCGGCGACCTTCGACAAGGGAGACGGCTACGACAAGGCGCCGATCGTCTGGAAAAACTGACACCGATCACACTCGGTGACAACCACGCGAAAGAACCTCATGATCCACTGAGTGGGAAATCGAGCTATATTCGGAAAAACGCATGGTTGAGCTTCCTTATCAGCCGCGCTGATCACTGTCTGTATCCGGGGGTGCTCCGGCGGCCGTGATCATCGCGGTACGTTTCGCGGCGTTCCTCGCGAGCCCCGACGACGCGGCCCGCGCCACTCCTCAAGCGGCCCGCGTCTCCGGCGCGCGCCGCTTCGCCGTGCCGAAAGGAAGTTCCTTGACCGCCACGACGTTGACGCAGGTGCTTCGTGACACCCGCCCGACCACCGGGACCACCCGGCTGATCGTGCGCTGGGACCGCGAAACGGGCTGGGCGCACCTGGCCATCGCCGTTCCGGGCACCGAGCAGGCCCGCTTCGCCGGGTTCCACCGGTTCACCGGCGGTACCACCGACGCCGTCGCCGCCGAGCTGGCGGCCGCCGGGTGCGTTTCCGCTCCCCCACTGCACATCGACGACACGCTGTCCGAGATCGAAGCCGTGCTCGCCCACCGGGAGGTGACCCCCGATGCGGCTCGATGACCTGTACCTCAACGGGATCGGCTGTGACGTCGGTGCGCTGATCCCGGTCTCGGCGCCGATCGCGGCCGGGGAGTTCACCCACGACGACGCCGCCCGCACCGGGCAGCTGTCCACCGCCGTCGCCGAACGCCCCGGCCCGGAACTGGCCGTCCGGGCCGGGCGGCAGGCACTGGCGCAGGCCCGCGCCACGACCGGCGAGCCGGTCTGGCCGAGCCTGTGCCTGCACGCCGGGATCTACCACTCCGGCATCGACTTCTGGCACGCCGCGTCGTACGTGCGCGACCAGCTGGGGGTCGGCGCCGGGCCGGGACTGACGCTGGAGCTCGGCGCGATGAGCAACAGCCTCGTCGCCGGGATCGATGTCGCGGCCAGCGTGCTGCGCGGCCGCCCGGACCACGAAGCCGCCCTCATCACGGCCGGCGACCGGTTCGGCGCGCCCGGGTTCCCGCACTGGAGCACGGACATCGGCATCGTCTACGGCGACGCGGGCAGCGCCGTGGTGCTCACCCGGCGGCCGGGCCTGGCCCGGATCCGGGCGATCGCGTCGTACACCGACCCGTCGCTGGAAGGCCTGCAGCGCGGGGACGAGCCGTTCCGCGCGGCGAGCGTCGCCGCCCACCGGGGCATCGACATCCGCCGCCGCAAGCGCCAGTGGCTGAGCCGCCAGGGCGGGCCGGCGCACGTCGCGACCCGCAACGGCGACGCCGTCACGACGGTCGTGAAGACAGCGCTTTCCGACGCCGGGGTCGACCTGCCGGACATCGCGAAGATCTGCGCGCCGCACTACGGCAGGCGGCTGGTGGAGACGCAGATCCTGCGTCCACTCGGGATCACCGAGGACCGCACGATGACGGAGTTCGGGCTGCGGGTGGGCCACCTGGGCGCGAGCGATCAGGTCGTGGCGCTCGAGCACCTGCTGGCCGGCGGCGACGCCGGTCCGGGTGACACGGTGCTGCTGCTGGGCATCGGCGTGGGCATGACGTGGACCGCGGTGGTCCTGGAACTCTGCTGAACCCCGCCGAACCCGGATGGGGGTGGCCGAAACCACCCCCATCCGGGGCGCGACCGGCACCGAATCCCGGGAAACCGCTCTCCGAAGGGACGTGCCCGTGCCGCGTCGGACGTGGTCGAGCCGCTTGCTCGACGTCTCGGCCAAGGTGGTGCCCGGCATCGGCCGGGTCCGCGCGCAGAAGGAACCGTTCGCCCTCGCCTGGGCGGCGGCCAACCGCGTCGCGCTCGAGTCCGGCCGGCCGCTGTGGGTGGCGCTGGGCGACTCCATGACCCAGGGCATCGGCGCCCACGACGTCGACGGCGGCTGGGTCCCGCGCCTCAACGCCCGACTCGGCGAGCCGTTCGCCGTCGTCAACCTGTCGGCGTCCGGCGCGCGAGTCCAGGACGTGCTCGACGACCAGCTCCCGCGCCTCCCGGCCACCCCGGCGCTGGTCACCGTGCTGGTGGGCGCGAACGACATGCTCACCCGGGGCCGCCGCCGCGACGTCCCGGCCCGGTTCGAGGCGTTGCTGGACCGGCTCCCGCCGGGGCGCTCGGTCGTCGCCACGCTGCCGCAGGGCAATACGCAGGCCTTGGCGGTCAACGCCTTGCTGGATCGAGCGGGTGCGGCCGGGCGCATCGACGTCGCCGACCTGCGCGGCCCGGCGCTGGGCCCGCTGCGCGGCAGCCTGGCCGACGACTGGTTCCACCCGAACGACGTCGGCTACGAGCGGATGGCGGGGCTCTTCGAAGGCCCGGTCCGCGCGTGCCTGGCCCGCTACCCCGGCTCCCGGTCGTGAGTGGTTAGGGCGGTTCTAACCGCCCTAACCACTCACGACAAGCCGCGGCAGACCCGGAAGCCCAGCCCCACGGTCGGCGCGCGTTATGCGACCGCGCGGGCGATTTCGGCGGCCACCAGGGCCATCGTGGTGCGGGCGCGTTCCGGGTCCTCGGTCAGGAAGTAGTGGTCCACCCCCGGCGTCCGGTCGTGCAGCACCTCGACGCCCGCCGCGCGCAGCCGGGAGACGTAGTTCTCGCCGTCGGCGCGCAGGGCGTCGCGCTCGGCGGTCAGCACCACCGCCCGCGGCAGCCCGGCGAGGTCGTCGGCCAGCAGCGGGGACGCGTACGGGTGCCGCCGCGTCGCCGGGTCCGGGAAGTACACCCGGCGGACGAGGTCGCGCAGGCCCGGCGAGATCATCCCGCCGGCGGCCGGGTCCGGGTCGGTGGCGAGGTCCAGCGCGGGCACGCCCAGCACCTGCAGCCGCGGCCGCCACCCACCGGCGTCGCGCGCCTGCAGGCAGACCGCCGCCGCGAGACCGCCGCCGGAGGAGAACCCGCCGACGGCGACCCGGTCCGCCGCGACCCACGAAGCGACGTCGAAGCACTGGTGCTGCGCCACCGGGAACGCGGCGTAGGGACCGCAGCGGTAATCGACGTTATACACCGTGACCCCGGCGGTGGCCGCGACGTACCGGCACCACCAGTCGTCCATCGCCGGGTAGCGCATCAGCCAGGCTCCGCCGTGGAAGTGGACGTACGCGCCGCCGGAATCGCCGGCGGGACGGTAGACGTGCACGCGGACCGGTCCGTGCCGGGTCGGGGCCCGGACCACCGAGGGCGCCGGCAGGTCGGTCCCGGCGAAGCGCAGGTTGTCGCCGTAGCGCACGGTCCACCGCGCGGTGCCGTGCATGACCATCGCCGCGAGCCAGTCCCGGAGCCTCATACCCGGGGTTCGGAGCCGGCCCGCCCGGCGATGGGTGGCTCAGCCCAGCCCGGCGTCGTGGACGAGGATCGCCACCTGGGTCCGGTTGGCCGCCTCGAGCTTCGCCATGATGTGTCCGATGTGGACCTTCACGGTGGACTCGCTGACCACCAGGGCCTTGGCGATCTCGCCGTTGCTCAGGCCGCGGCCGATCTGCACGGCGACGTCGTGCTCGCGCGGGGTCAGCGCGGCCAGCCGGTCACGGGCCTGCTCGCCCGCGCCGCCCGTCGCGAAGTCCGCCAGCAGCCGCTTGGTGATCTTCGGCGACAGCATCGCCTCGCCGCGGGCCACCACCCGCACCGCCGTGACCAGCTCGCGGGGCGGGGTGTCCTTGAGCAGGAACCCGGCCGCGCCGTGGCGCAGCGCGGCGTAGACGTACTCGTCGACGTCGAACGTCGTCAGCACGACCACCGCGGGCGCCGCCGGGTGGCCGGCCAGCCGGCGGACGACCTCGATGCCGTCGACCTTCGGCATCTGGACGTCGGTGAGCACGACGTCGGGGCGGTACCGGTCGGTCAGCTCGACCGCCCGCGCGCCGTTGGTGTCCTCCGCGACGACCTCGACGTCCCCCGCCGACTCGAGGATCATCCGGATGCCGCTGCGCACCAGCTCCTCGTCCTCCAGCAGCACGACCTTGATCGTCACTCCGCCTCCTGCACGGGGAATCCGGCCAGCACGCGGAAGCGGCCGTCACCGGTCTTCCCGGTCTTCAGCTCGCCACCGGCCAGTTCGACGCGTTCGCGCATGCCCACCAGGCCGTAGCCCGATCCCGGGACGCCGGTGTGGTGCGGGGTGAGCCGGTTGGTCACCTCGACCACGAGCCGGTCGCCCTCGGTGGCGAGCCGGACGTCGACGGCGGCGTGCGGGGCGTGTTTCCCCGCGTTGGTCAGGGATTCCTGCACGACGCGGTAGACGGCGCGGCCGACCTGGTCCGGCACCGCGGGCAGCGGGTCCGGCAGCTTCAGCTCCACCCGGGCGCCGGTCGCGGCAACCTCTTCGACCAGGTCCTCCAGCGACGCGAGCAGCCCGGCACCCGGGCTCGAGGCCTCGGGGACGTCGTCGCGCAGCACCTGCAGGATGCCCCGCAGCTCCTCGAGCGCGGTGGCGCTGACGGCGCGGATCGTCTCCGCGGTCCGCTCGGTGGCTTCGTCCGGGGCGCGCAGGGACAGCGCGCCCGCCTGCAGCGCCACGGCCGTCACACGGTGGGCGACGACGTCGTGCATCTCACGCGCGATCCGCCGTCGTTCGGCGAAGACGGCCTGGTCGGCGCGCAGGGTCCGGGTGCGCTCGGCCTCGTCGGCCCGCTCCCGCAGCACGGCCAGCAGCCTGGCGCGCTGGTGCATCCAGAGCCCGGCGAGCACCGGGCCGACGGAGAACATGCCCAGCACGACCACGAGGGTCAGCAGGTCCGCCGGCTCCGCCACCACCCGCAGGACGCGCCCGCCGAGCACGGTGACGACCATCGCGACCCCGGTCAGGACGCTGACGCCGTGCCGGGCCGCGACCGAGTAGAGGGCGATGGTCATCGGCAGCAGCGTCACGCCGGCGAAGAGGCAGCCCACGGCCACGAGCAGCACCAGGAACGGCCACCGGCGGCGGGCGAGCAGCGCCAGCGCGGAGACGATCACGGCCGGCACGTAGAGCGCCGGGTGCGGGTCCCGCGGGTCGCCGCCGGCCAGAGTGACGACGATCACGGCCGCCGCCACCGCGACGTCGAGGGCGAGCAGCGCGACCCGGCCGTCCCACCACTTGAGCCATCGCATCGGGACCAGGTTAGGGCGCGCCCGCTCACCCGGCACGACGTGCCAGGGTGAAACCCGTCGCGACCAGGGCGACGGCGGTCAGCGCGGCGAACACGGCGGGCCCCGGCATGCGCAGCAGGGCGGTGCCGCTGAACGGCAACGCCGTCACCGGCACCTTGACGAGCGCGGCCAGCGCGGTCTCCGCGACGAGCGTCCAGACGGCGAACACACCGATGGCGGCCGCGGTGTGCCGCAGCAGCCCGCCGAGCGCGACGCCGGCGAGTCCGGAAAGGACGGTCAGCAGCAGCACCGCCGCGATGGCCCGGCCCGCCGCCCCCGCGTCGGCGGGCCGGGCCCCACCGCCGGCCAGCACCCCGGCCGCGGCGAGCACCACCATGAGCACCCCGCCGAGCAGCCCGAGCCCGCCGGTGACCAGCGCCCGGGCGGCCACGATCCGGGCGGGCGAGCGCAGCACGAGCCGCGTGGTGGCGAGGGTCCCGTGCTGGAAGTCGAGCCCGAACGCGGCGACGCCGACGGCCGCGACGAGCAGCGCCCCGAGCCGCGCGACCAGGCCGAACGACGAGGTGAAGGCGTCGAGGTCGCCGAGGTCGCGCTTGAGGCCCCAGTAGAGGCCGGACGCGAACTGCAGGACCCCGGCGGCGAGCAGGAGCAGCCAGGTCGAGCGCAGCGAGCGGGCGCGGATCCATTCGTAGGCCACGGCGTTCTTCACGACAGCTCCCTCCGCTGTGGCTTGGCGGCACTTTCACGTGAAAGTGCCGCTTCGCCGCGTCTCACGACGACTCCCCTCGGTGCCGGACCGCGGCGGCCGTCGCGGCGAGGAAGGCGTCCTCCAGGCCGCTGCGGCGCACGAACAGCTCCCGCACCCCGATGCCCGCCCGCGCGGCCACCGCGGCCACCCGCTCGGTGTCGGCGGTGTCGACGGCCAGCTCGCCCGCGGCCTCCTGCCGCACCCGCAGGCCGTCGCGGGTCAGGGCGACCATCAACGCCGGCGCGCCACCCGTGCGCACCACGACGTCCGCGTGGGCGTGCCGCGCGACGAACTCCGGCAGCGGCCCGGCCGAGACCAAGCGCCCGTCGCCGATCACGATCAGGTCCTCGGCCAGCAAGGACATCTCCGCCAGCAGGTGCGACGACGCGAGCACCGTCCGGCCTTCCCCGGCCAGGCGGCGCAGCAGGTCGCGGATCCAGCGCACACCCTCGGGGTCGAGGCCGTTGGCCGGTTCGTCGAGGATCAGATACGCGGGGTCGCCGAGCAACGCCGTCGCCAGGCCCAGCCGCTGCTTCATGCCGAGGCTGAAGCGGCCGGCGGGCTGGCTCGCCACGGACTCCAGCCCGACCGCGGCCAGCACCTCGCGGACGCGCCGGGCCGGGAGACCGCCGCCCGCGGCGACCATCCGCAGGTGCGCCGAAGCCGTCCGGGCCGGGTGGACCGCGCTCGCGTCGGTGAGCACGCCCACCGCGCGCAGCGGGTCCGCGACCTGCGCGTACGTGCGGCCGCCGAACGTCGTGCGGCCCGCGCCGCGCTCCAGGCCGAGCATGAGCCGGATGGTCGTCGACTTCCCGGCGCCGTTCGGGCCCAGGAACCCGGTGACGACACCCGGGCGCACGGTGAACGACAGGTCTTCGACGCCGGCGCCGCCGCGGTAGCGCCGTGTCAGGCCCTCCGCGACGATCATCGCCGCACCGGCTCACCAGCGGCGGCTAGCGGGCTCATCGGGTTCTCCTCACGGGATCGTGGCTGATGACTCCACGATCGCCGTCCGGGCGCCCTCGCACATCGGAGATTCGGCTCTGCCGGGATAAGCGGAAAGTACTAGACGCGCGCCGGGGCGAACCGCAGGCCGCAGACCGTTTCCGGGGCGTCGTCGAGCAGCTCGGCCAGCGCCGATCCCACCCGATCGGGAGCGCCCGAGCTGCGTCGCAGCAGGTCCGCGGTCCGGTCGGCGACCGTCTCCGCCACGAACCGGTACACCTCGTCGGCCGGGCCGGTCCGGAACCGCTCGGGCTGGTGGTGCTCGATCGAGTCGCCGATGACCGCACCCGCGTTGGCGACGACGTCCGGGACGCCCAGGATGCCGCGCCGCGCGAGGATCCGCGCCACCTCGCGGCTCGTGTAGGGGCAGTTCGCGCCGCTGACGATCACCCGGCACCGCAGCCGCTGCGCGACGCGCTCGTCCACCACCCCCGACGCCGAGCACAGCACCAGCAGCTCTTCGGGCCGGGCCCACCACGCCGACAGCGGGTGCAGCGCGGTGCAGCCGGGCAGCAGCGGCGCGGCCGGGTCGTGGTCGTAGGTGGTGACGCGGGCGCCGCCGGCCGCCAGCAGCGCGGCCACCGCGGCCCCGGTCTTCCCGACGCCGTGCACCAGCACACCCCGGTCCGCGACGGCCCCGCCCGCGGCCTGGCGCACGGCCGCGACGATGCCGTGCGCGGTGGCGAGGCTCGCGTCGACCGCGCTGTCCACGGCCGCGAGCACGTACGGCGTCAGGCCGCTGAGGACCCGCATGTCCGCGGCCGTGGTGTTCATGTCGCAGCCGGTGTAGAGCCGCCCGGCGTGCCGGTCGAGCACGTCGCCGACCGCCCGCAGCAGCGCGCGCCGGTCCACTGTGGACGGATCGGCGACGGCGGTGAGCTTCGCCCCGGAGAACCCGGTGCGGTACAGGGCGTGCTTGAGCGTCATGCGGCGGGCGAGCCGCAGGCCGTCCGCCAGCGCCCGGCGTTCGCTGTCGTAGGGCAGCAGCCGCAGGCCGCCGTTGGCCGGACCGGCCGCCGGGTCGCCGTCGCGCACCACGAACACCGGCACGCCCTCGGCCGTGCGGACGCGCTCGACCACCGGTCTCATCGCAACGCCCCCGCGCGCCACAGGTCCGGGTGCAGCGCGCCCGGGGTGATGTCGTGCGCGGTCCGGCCGTCGAGCGCGAGGTCGGCGCAGACCTCGCCCAGCAGCGGAGCGATCTTGAACACCCAGCCGGTGGCGCAGACGACGACGTCCCGGAGGCCGGGCGCGAAGTCGACGACGAGCTCCCGGGCCAGCGCGCCGGGCTGCTCGGGCCGGGTCAGCAGGCCGCACAGGCACGCCGACGCGTCGACCGGCGCCGGGTCCAGCCACGGCAGGTGCTCGCCCACCCACCGCCCCATCTGCGCCACGACCCGCGGATCCACCTCGCGCCGCGACGGCGGCTCGGCCGAGACCGCGGCCGGGTGGTTGACGCCGACGCGCACGAAGCCCGGGCGGTCCCAGGCCAGCTCCGGAAACCCGTAGTACAGCCCGGGATCGCCGGTCCGCGGCGCCTGGAACGTGATCCAGGTGGGCAGCTCGCCGGCGGGTTCGCGGGTGCGGAACCAGGCCGAGACCATGGTCCAGGTCGTGGTGGCCAGCTCGAACCCGAGCAGCCGCAGGACCGCGTTCGTCTCCGGGCCGGCGGCGATCACCAGCTTGGCGCCGTGGAAGGAGTCCCCGGCCGCGGTCTCGACGCGCACCCCGCCGTCGCCGGTGTGGATCGCGACGACCTCCTGGCCGCGCCGCAGCGCCACCCGCCCGGACGCCGCGGCCGCGCGGTGGAACGCGCGCAGCGTCGCCTTGACGTTGGTCGCGGCGCCGTCGGGCTGGAAGAACCCGGTCCACCAGTCCGGGATGCCGGCGAAGCCGAACCGCCGGGTGACGTCGGCCGCGGTGAGCCGGTCGAACGGCAGGTCCAGCTCGGTCATCACGGCGAGAACGGCGTCGATCTGCCCTTCCGCGCCGGGCGCGTGCGGGTCGCCGAACCAGAGGCAGCCGGTGCGCGTGGCCAGGTCCTCGGTGGTGCGCTCCTGCAGCTCCGCCCACAGCGGCCGCGACGCCAGCACCAGCCGCGAGACGGCGGGGTCGTCGTACTGCAGCCGGAACTGCCGGGACGTGCCCCCGGACGCCGTCTCGTCGTGGAAGAACTCGCGTTTCTCCAGCACCAGCGCGGTGCTGCCGCGCTTGGCCGCCGCGTGGGCCGTGGCGAGCCCGACGGCTCCCCCGCCCACGACGATCAGGTCGACCGGGCCGTCCATCCCCACCCCTCTCGGCGCCGGCGCGGTCGCACCCGGCCCCTAGATCACTACCGGGCCGGCGGGGTGGTCCACGGGCCGTTCACCTGAAGGTGTCGCCCACCTTCGGCTTGTCAACCCGCAGATAGTGTTGGGAAATCACCAATCGCGAGGCCCTACGGAAGTCGGCTCCGGCGGTGTGTGTCCACGGGGTAAATTCCCCAAGCGCGCGCAAATCCGGCAAATCCCCGTCCCCCCAACGAGGAGTCTTCCGATGTCCAGGAAGTTCGCTCTGACCGGCGCTGTCGCGCTCGCGATCGCCCTCACCCCGCTCGCCGCGGGCACCGCGACCGCCGCACCGGCCTCCACCCAGCAGGAAGCCGCCGTCACCACGGTGTACTACAGCACGTCGGGCGCCCCGTCGTTCCGCTCGCAGATCAACCAGGGCGCCGCGAACTGGAACAGCAGCGTGACCAACGTCAAGCTGGTCGAGCGGGCCTCCGGCGCCAGCCTGCGCTACGTCGAGGGCAACGACGCCCGCGGCTCGTACGCGCAGACCAACGGCCACGGCAGCGGCACCATCTTCATCGACTACACCCAGGCCCAGCAGTACTACCCGGTCCGGATCACCGCGCACGAGACCGGCCACGCCCTCGGCCTGCCGGACCACTACTCGGGCCCGTGCTCCGAGCTGATGTCCGGTGGCGGCCCCGGCACGTCCTGCCGCACCGCGGTCCCGAACTCGGCCGAGCGCAGCCGGGTGAACTCCCTGTGGGCCAACGGCTTCGCCGCGAACAACGCGCCGGAGCAGCGCATCTACGAGGACGGCACGGTCCTGACCTTCTGACCGGCCCCGGCACCACCGACGGCCCCCGGGGATCCGCTCCCCGGGGGCCGCTCGGCATCCCCCGCGCCCGCGCTCGACGTGCGGGACCGGCGCGCGTGATCGACGATCGGGACGTGCAGACACCGCAGCCCCACGTGCTCGTCCTGTTCGGAGCCACCGGTGACCTCGCGCGCCGCAAGCTCTTCCCCGGGCTCTTCCGCCTCTACACCGCGAAGATGCTGCCCGACGGGTTCGCGATCGTCGGGTCCGGGCGGCACTCGCCGGGCACCGACGACGAGTTCCGCGACCGCATCGGCGACGCCCTGCGTGAGAACCTCGGGGACGACTTCGACGACAGCGCCTGGCGCGAGTTCGCCCAGCGGCTCTCCTTCCGCGTCTCCTCCGCCGACGACGGCGCCGACCTGGCCGGACACGTCCGCGAGCAGCGCGAAAGCCTCGGCGGCGACGCCCGGACGCTGCTCTACCTCTCGGTGCCGCCCGGCGCGATGACCGGGATGGTCGGCATGCTCGGCGAGACCGGCCTGGCCGACGGCGCCCGGCTGGTGCTCGAGAAGCCGTTCGGCAGCGACCTCGAGTCGTCGCGCGAGCTCACCGCCGCGCTGCACGAGGTGTTCACCGAGGAGCAGATCTTCCGGATCGACCACTTCCTCGGCAAGGAGGCGGTGCAGAACATCCTCGTGTTCCGCTTCGCCAACGGCCTGGTCGAGTCGCTCTGGAACCACGACCACATCGCCTACGTCCAGATCGACATCCCCGAGTCGATCGGCATCGAGGGCCGCGCGGCCTTCATGGAGTCGACCGGCACCTTCCGCGACATGGTCTCGACGCACCTGCTGCAGGTGCTCGGCTTCCTCGCGATGGAACCGCCGCCGGAGATCAGCGCCGAGTGGCTGCGCGCCGAGAAGCACAAGCTCTACCACAGCCTCCGGCCGCTCGACCCCGGCGACGTCGTGTTCGGCCAGTACGAGGGCTACCGCGACGAAGAGGGCGTCGACGACGCCTCGGACGTCGAGACGTTCGTCGCGCTGGAGGCCCGGATCGACAACTGGCGCTGGCAGGGCGTGCCGTTCTACCTGCGCACCGGCAAGGCCCTGGCCCAGACCCGCCGCACCGTGACCATCGGGCTGCGGGAGCCGCCGCTGGCGATGTTCACCGGGGCCGACGACCTCGGCGGCGGCAACGAGCTCGTCTTCGAGCTCACCGAGCAGCCGCAGCTGACCCTGGAGCTGCGGGCGAAGCGGCCCGGCGCGGACCTGTCCGTCGGCAAGGCCGCGCTGACCCTCGACGTCGCCGGCACCTTCGACGGCGTCGAGCCGCTCGAGGCCTACCAGAAGCTGCTGCTCGACGTCATGCGCGGCGACCACACGCTGTTCAGCAGCGCCGAGGAGATCGAACGGCTCTGGCAGGTCTGCGAGCCCGTCCTGCGGAACCCGCCGAAGACCCAGCCGTACGCGCAGGGGTCGTGGGGCCCCGAAGCGGCGTTGCGCCTGCCCGGCGAACGCGGCTGGCGGGTGCCCGAGTGACCTACCTGCCGATCGCCGAGCACGGCCTGGTCGGCGACCTGCGCACCGCGGCGCTCGTCGGCACCGACGGCCGGGTGAGCTGGTTCTGCGCGCCGCGGTTCGACTCGCCGAGCGTCTTCGGGGCGCTCGTCGACGCCGAGCGCGGCGGCGACTGGGAGCTGGCACCGGTGTGCGAGGTCACCGCGCGCCACCAGTTCTACTTCCCGGACACGAACATCCTCATCACCCGGTTCCTCACCGAGGACGGCATCGTCGAGCTGCAGGACTTCATGCCGATCCTGCGCCCGCACGACGTCGAGCACCGGCAACGGCTGGTCCGGCGGGTGGTCAACATCCGCGGGCACGTCCGGATGCGCACCCGGGTCCGGCCGTGCTTCGACTACGGCCGCGACGTCCCGGAAGTGTCCGAGAAGGACGGTCGCCTCTCCTTCCAGGGCAAGGAGGTGCGCGTCTGCCTCGACTCGTCGGTCACCCTGGACACCGGCGACGGCGCGGCCACGGCCGAGTTCGACGTCCCCGCCGGCGACACGGAGCTGTTCGTGCTGGAGGTCGCCGACGACACGACCGACCACCCGGCGGCCGACGCGGCCGAGGCCCAGGACCTGTTCGACGCGACCGTCGGGTTCTGGCGCGACTGGCTGTCCCGCTCGTCCTACACCGGCCGGTGGCGGGAGATGGTGCACCGCTCGGCGTTGACGTTGAAGCTGCTCACGCACGAGCCGAGCGGCGCGATCGTCGCCGCGCCGACCCTCGGCCTGCCGGAGCGGATCGGCGGCGAACGCAACTGGGACTACCGCCACGTCTGGCTGCGTGACGCCGGGTTCTCGCTGTACGCGTTGCTGCGCCTGGGTTTCACCGACGAGGCCGAGGCGTTCGTCGGCTGGCTGACCGACCGCGTCTCCGACGACCGCGACGGCGACCTCGGCCCGCTGCGCGTGATGTACTCCATCGACGGCGACGCCGACCTCACCGAGCACGAACTGGAGCACCTCGAGGGTTACCGCGGCTCCCGCCCGGTGCGCGTCGGCAACGGCGCGGCCGAGCAGCTGCAGCTGGACGTCTACGGCGAGGTCATCGACTCGATCTACCTGTTCGACAAGTACGGCAAGGGCATCTCGCACGCCAGCTGGGCGAGCCTGTGCACGATGCTGGACTGGCTGCTGGAAAACTGGGACCGGCCCGACCACGGCATCTGGGAAACCCGCTCGGGACAACGGAACCACACGTTCTCCCGGCTGATGAGCTGGGTCGCGGTGGAGCGGATGGTCCGGGTCGCGCGCCGCCGCGGCCTGCCCGCCGACCTCACACGCTGGACGTCGGTGCGCGACGAGATCTACGGCCGGATCCAGGAGCAGGGCTGGAACGAGGAGATCGGCGCGTTCGTCCAGCACTGCGAGCCCGAGCCCGGCACCGCGCTCGACGCGTCCCTGCTGCTGATGCCGATGGTGAAGTTCTGCTCCCCCACCGACCCGCGGTTCCTGTCCACTGTGGAACGCATCGGCGAGGAACTGGTGCTGGACAGCCTGGTGTTCCGCTACAACCCGGAGGAAGCCCCCGACGGCCTCGACGGCTCGGAGGGCACGTTCTCGCTGTGCTCGTTCTGGTGGGTGGAGGCCCTGACCCGAGCCGGCCGCACCGACGACGCCCGGCTGGCGCTGGAGAAGATGTTCACCTACGCCAACCACGTCGGGCTCTACGCCGAGCAGATCGGGTTGACCGGGGAGCAGCTGGGCAACTTCCCGCAGGCGTTCACCCACCTGGCGCTGATCAGCGCGGCCCTCAACCTGGACCGAGCCCTGGACACCTAGCCCGGTTGCGGCGGCGGGCACGTGTCCGACGCGATCCTGCGCGATCCGGCCCGAATCCCGCGTGATCCGGGCCGGAACTCGCGTGACCAGGCCCGGGACTCGCGTGATCCGGGCCGGAACTCGCGTGATCAGCGGGCGAACTTGATCGGCGAGGAATCGCGGCGCCGGCGGGTTACCAGGGGTTGTTGCCGAAGCCGTCGTCGTCGTCCGTGTCCGCTGCTCGGTGGCGGCGGCCGCGGCGGGGTTCCGCCGGGGCCGATGGCGGGGCCGGAGTGGGGGCGAACGGCGATGCCGCGCCCGCGCCCTGCTCCCCTGCGAAACCCTCCGGCTCGAAGCTCTGCGGGCCGCCGCTGTCGTCGCGGACGCCCCAGCCGGACTTGGTCTTGCGGTTGGCCATCTCCCGCACGTGCTGGACGTACCGCTCGGCCGCCTGCACCTGCTTGGTCATGTACTCCTGGGACTTGGCCTTGATCTCCTCACCCTGCTGCTCGCGCAGGGAGCGGCGCTCGGCCTGTTCGCGGACGAGGCCGTCCAAGCCGGCCTTCATGCCCGCCATCTCGTCGCTCATGCGTCCTCCTCAGCCCGCGCTCACCACCGGCGGGGGGCCGGTGGCTCCTCGTCGTCCAGCGACCCGACGATGCGGCCGGTGGGTTCGGCCATCGGCTCGAAGACGGCGCCCTCGATCCGGTACGCGCGGTTCGAGCGCTCCTGGTCGCCGCCGCCCTGGCCGCCGCCACCCATGCCGCCCATCGGCATGCCGCCGCCCATCGACTGACCGGCCTGGCCGTTCGCACCGGACATGGCCGCCGAGGCGAACGCGGGCGCCGCCGGCTGCTGCTGGCTCGCACCCACCCCGCTGTGGACGCCCTCGGACAGCGACGGCGACTCGCCGAGCGAGCCCGTCACCGCGCCGCCACCCGTGTCGAGACCGGCCGTGGACAGCGCGTGCGCGCCACCCCCGCCGCCGCCCGAAGCGCCGGCCCCGTCGAGGGTGCCGCTGTGCTTCGGCAGGTCGTCGGGCTTCGCGTCGGGAGTGTCGCCGAGCGCGTGCGACGCCGTGTCGCCCCTGGTCTCGCCGCTGAGCGCGTCGTCGAGGTGCTTCCTGGCGTCGTCGTCCAGGCCGCCGGGCGACGTGTCGTCCTCGCCGAGGGTGTAGGTCGTCGGCTTGCCGGTGCCGTCGTCGACGGTCACGACCGTCGGGCCGTCCGCGCCGTCGGGCCGCTCGGCGGTGATCTTGACGTCGCCGTCCTGGATGTGGATCTTGCCGTCCGCGCCGGGGTGGTAGACGCCGTCGGCGTCCGGCTTCCCCGGATCGTCCGAGCCGACGCCGAGGTCGGTCTTGGCGGCGTCACCGTCGGGCCAGTCGAGCTTGAAGTCCTTCGCCGGGCCGTCGCCTTCGCCGACCTTGATGTCCATCTTGCCGTCGGAGTCCGGCTCGGTCATCTCGAAGGTCTTGTCGCCCTGCTTGACCTTCAGGTGGTCGAGCTTCTCGTCGCCGTCGGGCTTGCCGTCGCCGTCCTTGTCGGTGTCGGGCTTGCCGTCGCCGTCGGTGTCGGACTTGTCGTCGAGCAGGCCGTCGCCGTCCTGGTCGGTCTTGATGCCGTCGCCGCCGAGCTTGTCCAGGGCGTCGGACGCCTGCTTCTTCGCGTCTTCCGCGGCCTTTTCGGCCGCTTCCTTGCCGTCCGCGGCCGGGTCCGAACCGGAATCCGAGCCCGAACCGGAGCCGGAGCCCGCGTCGTCGCCACCGCCGCTGCCGCCGAGGCCCGAACCGCCACCGGAGTCGGTCTTGATGCCCTCACCGGAGAACTCGCTCAGCGCGTCGGCGGCCTTCTTCTTCGCCGCTTCCGCCGCCGCGGCGGCCGCGTCCTGACCACCGCCTGCTCCCGAGCCCGAACCGGCCCCGGACGGCGACGTGTCGCTGCCGCCGCCGGCACCACCACCGGTGTCACCGCCACCGCCGCCGCCGAGGCCGCCCGCACCGGAGCCGTCGTCGGTCTTGATGCCCTCGCCGGAGAACTGGCTCAACGCGTCGGCGGCCTTCTTCTTGGCGGCCTCCGCCGCCGCGGCCGCGGCCTCCTGACCGTCCGAAGACGACGGTGGCGGCGTCGAAGACGGCGTCGTGTCGTCGCCACCGCCCGAGCCCCCGCCACCGGACATGTCGGGAATGGACGGCATCGGCCCGCCACCACCGGAACCCGAGCCGGAACCGCCGCCCGAGCCCGAACCGGAACCACCGGAGATGTCCGGAATCGGCGGGACAGAACCGCCACCACCGGAGCCGGAACCCGAGCCCGAACCGGACCCGGAGCCGCCGCCGGAAGCACCGGACGGCGTGTCGAAGTCCGGGATCGGCGGCACGTTGCCGCCGCCACCCGAGCCCGAGCCGCCGGAACCCGAGCCGGAGCCCGAACCACTGCCGGAGCCGGACCCGCCGGAACCCGAGCCGGAGCCGGAGCCGCCGGAACCGGAACCACCGGAGCCCGAACCGTCACCGCCGCCCGAGCCACCGCCGTAGCCGCCACCGCCCGAACCCGAGCCGGAACCGCCGCCGTAACCACCGTTGCCCGAACCCGAACCCGAGCCGCCACCGGACCCACCGGTGCCGGACCCGGAACCCGAGCCCGAACCGCCGGGCATCGTGACGCCCTCGAACTCGTTCTTGACCTTGCCCATGACCTTGTCCAGCGCGTCGTAGGCCTGGTCGACGAGGTCCTTGGTGTCCTTGCAGGTCTTGGCGAAGCCCTGGTAGAGCCGGTCCCACATGTCGGGGTTGAACTGGTTCTGGATCCACTGCTTGGCCAGGTCCTGGCCGTGCTTCTTGATCTCGTCGCCGTCGCAGCAGCCCTGGTCGTTGAGCGTCTTGACCAGGTTGGTGCCGAAGTTGGCGTCCATCCAGCCCGCGATCTGGGCCAGGTCCTGCTCGTTGCCGTGCTCGCCGCTGGCGACCGCGACGACCTTCTGCGCCATCGTGTAGTCGGCCTTGCCGACCAGGTCGGTGTACATCCCGATGACCGCGTCGGCCTTGCCCTTGCACAGCTGGAAGACCGTGGTCGCGGTGCTGAGCGTCGCCTCGCCCGCGTTGCCGAGGGTCTGGGACAGCTTGTTCGCCTTGGGCAGGATCTTGTCGTTGTAGGTGTCCGACGCGGCGTCGGCACCGGCGCCGGTCCAGCTCTGGTACAGGCTGGACAGCTCGGTGCCGGTGTTCTCCACCGTCTTGTCCACCGTGGTCGAGCCGGTCTTGAAGTGGGCGGCGTCCTCGACGAAGTTCTGGAAGCTGATGCCGCGCTGCTCGTCGAACGGCTTCCGGATGTCCTTGTCCACGTCGAGCGCGCGGGTGTTGCCGCGGCAGTCGTCCGGGAGCTTCGCCAGCAGCGAGCCGAACGTCTCGAACAGCTTGAGCGCGGGCGCGGCGGCGTCGAAGATCTCGTCGGACGTCTTCGTGCCGGTACTGGCGCCACCGCCGGACTCGTCCGAGGCGGGCGGCTTGGTGTCGTCGAGCTTCTTCTTGCCGTCGTCGACGGCCTTCTTCTCCTGGTCTTCGTTGTAGCTGGCCTGGTCGCCCGCCTTCTTGGCGGTGTCGTAGGCCTCGTCGAGCGGGACGCCGGAGAAGAGCGGGTTCGCGTTGTAGGCGGTGGCGAGCTTCTCGGCTTCCTGCCGCTTCGCCTTGATGTCGTCCGGTTCCTGGTCGGCCAGGAACGGCGGGGGCGGCGGGTTCTCCCGCATCCAGCTGCTGATCAGCACGCTCTTGGTCTGGGCGGGCACGCTCGGGTCGTCGAGCACCGCCTTGACCTCGGTCCAGGTCTTGGCCATTACAGGTCAGCCCCCGCGGTGGTGATCGCGCCCGACTGGTTTTCCTCGTTCGCGCCGTAGCTGCTGCCGGCGGTGCCGAGGTTCGTGCCGAACGAGCCCAGCGTGCTGCTGTACCCGCTGACCGCCGCCCACAGCGCCGTCACCCCGGCGGTGTACTTCGCCGCGTGCGCGCCGTGGGCCTGGCCGAAGCCGGCCGCGTCGACCGGCGTGCTCGACAGGTCCGGGTTGTCGTCCAGCAGCTGTTCCGACAGCTGGCCGATGTTCTTCGACGCCGACGACAACGCGTCGGTCGTCGCGGTGTACCCCCCGCTCATTTCAGAGCCTCTCGTCAGATCCGCCGGTCGCGCCCGCGAGCGCTTCCGTGAGCACTTCGGCCACCGAACCCACGTCGGTGAACCGGTCGAGCTGGTCCAGGTCGATCGTCACCCGGAAGTAGACCTCCAGCGCCGCCAGCAGCTTGATCCGGCCCTTGGAGTCGATGCCCAGCTCCTCGAGGGGAGCGTCGGGTTCGACGCCGGCGGGGTCCAGCATGAAGGTCTCGCTGACGACCTTCGTGACCTCGGCGCGGTGATCACCCACGGAAGTCACCATAACGCGCCTTGGCGGCCGACCGGGCGACCTTGCCACTGGAAGTGCGCGGAAGTCCGCCGGAAGGGACCAGACGTACCGAACGCAGCGTGAGATCGTGTTCGCGCGACACCGCGCGCAGCACCGCCCTGGTCACTTCTCTGACATCCACACCTTCGATGTCACGCGCCCACTCGGCCACCACCACCGCACCCGCGCCGGCGTCGTCGGCCACGCCGAACGCGGCGACGCGGTCCCGGCGGACGGCCGGGTGCGCTTCCCCCGCCGCCGCTTCGATGTCCTGCGGGTGGAAGTTGCGGCCGTCGACGACGATGAGGTCCTTGATCCGGCCGGTGACGTAGAGGTCGCCGCGGTGCACGACACCGAGGTCGCCGGTGCGCAGCCAGCCGCGCAGGCCGTCGAGCGTGGCGCCGAACGCGGCGGCGTCACCGCGACCCCAGTAGCCGGTCGCCACGTTCGAGCCGTGGATCCAGATCTCGCCGACGTCGCCGTCGGGCGCCGTCCGTCCATCCCGGACGATCCGCACGCGCTGCCCGACCGGACGCCCGACCGACACGAGTTCCTGGCCGTCGACCATTTCGACGGCGGTGCCCTGCGCGAGGGCGTCCCGGTCGAACACCGCGCCGCGCGGTCCTTCGGGGCCCGCGCTCGTGACGTAGACGGTGGCTTCGGCCAGGCCGTAGGACGGGCAGTGCGCCCCGGGGCGGAACCCGCGCGGGCCGAACACCTCCTGGAAACGCCGAACTGTGCGCGGCCGGACGGGTTCGCTGCCGTTGAGCGCGACCCGCACGCCGGACAGGTCGAGGTCGTCGCCGGCCTCGGCCGCCGCGTCGGCCGCGAGGTCGAAGGCGAAGTTCGGGGCGGCGGTGAACACCGCCGGGTAGTCGTGCAGCTGCCGCAGCCACCGCTGCGGCCGGTGCACGAACTCGGCCGGGGCCATGAACACCGAACGCCCTCCGGCGAAGACGGGCAGGCACAGCAGCTGGATCAGGCCCATGTCGTGGAAGAACGGGATCCAGCCGGCGCAGGTCGTGCCCTCGTCGACGGCGTAGGCGCGGCTGCCCTGCCAGCAGGCGGCGACGATCGCCCGGTGCGGGATCACCGCGCCGGCCGGCTCCCGCGTCGAGCCCGACGTGTATTGCAGGTACGCCGGGGTTTCCGCCGTCACCGGGACCGGATCGACGCCCGGGCCGGACACTTCGTCGGCCACGACGAGGTGGTCGAAATCGCCGGCTTCGCGCACCCGGGCCGCCGCGGCCGACGACGTCAGCCAGACTCGGGCGCCGCAGTCGGCCAGCACGCCCGTGAGCCGGTCCCGCTGGCCGCGGCTCGCCGGCGCCATCAGCGGCACCGCGACCAGGCCGGCGGCGAGCGCGCCGAAGAACGCGAGCGGGTAGTTCAGGTCCTGGCCCGCGAGGATCGCGACGCGCTCCCCCGGCTCGGCGACGCGGCCCAGCGCGCCGGCCACCACGCGCACCCGCGCGGTGAACTCGGCCCACGTCAGCGTGTGCTCCGCGCCGGCGCTGTGGTCCTGGTGGGTGAACAGCGGGCGCTCGTCGGCCGCACGCGCGAAGAGGCGCTCGACGATCGAGGTGCGCAGCACCTCTTCGGGCACGTTCACCGGCGGCTCGGGCGGACGGGACGCATACGGGCAACCTACCGTGCGCCACCGCCGGGCCAGGCGGTGCCGGAGCAAGACCGTTCGACGGGCCGCCCGGCTTGCTCCGGCAGCGCCTAGGCGGTGTCCTGCAAGTCTGCTCGATGGGCTTCGTGATCCAGGTGGTTCCTGACGGCGCGGGCGGGTCACCCTCGTACTGGGCCGTACTCGGGTGATCCCGCCCGTGCCGTCAGGGGCCGCCTGGGCGCGAAGACCGCGAGCTTGACTTGCAGGACACCGCCTAAGCTCGGGTCGTGGCGCGGACGTTCCGCTTGGCGGTGGCCCAGAGCGAAGTGGTCGAAGATCCGGCCGACGTGACGGCGCTCCGCGCGTCGGCGGCCCGGCTGCGCGAGCTGATGGTCGAGGCGCGCGACGCGGGCGCCCGGCTGGTGCAGTTCCCGGAAGGGGCGATCACCTACCCGCACAAGCGGGTGATGTCGGTGCACGGCCCGGAGCGGGTCGGCCCGGCCGACTGGACGCGCGCGGCGTGGCCGGTGCTGCGCGCGGAGGCCGAGGCGATCGCCGAGCTGGCCGGCAGGCTCGGGATCTGGGTCGCGTTCGGCTCGATCCACCCGCTGAGCGGCGGAAGCCGCCCGCACAACAGCCTCTACGTCGTGTCGGACACCGGAAAGCTCGTCGGCCGCTACGACAAGCGGTTCCTGTCGAACACCGAGCTGCGGTACCTCTACTCGCCCGGCACCGAGCCGCTGGTCTTCGAGGTCGACGGCGTCCGGTTCGGCTGCGCGCTGTGCATCGAGGTCGACTTCCCCGAGCTGTTCGCCGAGTACGAGCGCCTCGACGTCGACTGCGTCCTGGTGTCGGTGATGGTGGACGACGCGGCCCGGGCCACGGTCGCCCAGGCGTACGGGACGCTGTACAGCTACTGGCTCGGCTACTCGGTGCCCGCCCAGTTCGCGGCCACCGTGCCCGCCGGTGTCGTCGCGCCCGGGGGCCGGTGGATCGCGCGGGCGCCTTCGCGTCCGGAGCCCGGTCTGGCCGTCGCGGACCTCGAGCTGTCGGACCCGGACGTCGTCACGGCGGTCCAGCTGGCGCGACCCTGGCGCCGCACCGCGCGGGCCGGGCTCTACGACGACCACGTCGTCCGCGGCGACCCGCGAAGCGACGACCGCGGCACCTTCTGACCGGCCACGCACAGCTTCCGCCGTCCCGCTGGACGAGGAAATCGAATCCGTCGAATCCCGTGGCGGTCACATCACTCCCCGTGTTCGCCGCGCCCCAGCCGAGTAATCACTCGGACGTGTCATAACGGGGGGTGAACCCCCTCGAATGCCGCAACGGGCACTACTCGCCGTCGATCATCGGGGAAATGCGTCGAGCCGAAGTGGCCACTTCGAGTTGTTTGTTTTCCGGAAGATCACGTTTCGCGAACTCGGGTAACCACCGGGGATCTCGGCTTCCTTGGCAGCAAGCGCGATTTTGATAGCGTGGCCGAGCTTTCCTCCGCGGACCGAGTCACGCTCGGCCCGCCGTCGCCGCACGTTTTCGCGGCCCATTTCTTTGAAAGGACCTCGTTCATGCGCACAACCATGCTCCGAGCCGGGAGCCTGGCCGGCCTGACCGCCGTCGTCCTGGCCACCGGAGCCACCGGCGCCACCGGTGCGCCGGCCGGGGACGCCGGGGTGACCGGCTCCGCTTTCGGTGCGTCCGCCGGGGTCTCCCTGCTGCCCGGCGTGCTGAAGGATCTGGCCGGCGGCAAGGGGATCACCGTCGAGACCGGCAAACTGGCCCCGTCGAGCAGCACCGGCCCGACCTCGGCGAACGTGGCCGACGCCCCGCTGAAGGGGCTCGTCACGGCGAAGGCCATCTCCAGCTCCGTCGTCTCCGACACGGCTTCGGTCGCGAGCAAGGCGAGCATCGTCGAGGCGACGCTGCCCGTGCTGGCCGCGGTCGCCGGCCGGGTGCCGTCGGCGCGGGTGATCAGCGCCCGCTGCGCGTCGGCCGACGGCAAGGTCGTCGGCAGCAGCGACTTGGCCGGGGTCAACCTGGGCCGGCTCGGCACGATCCCCGCGGAAGCCGCGCCCAACACGCGTCTCGGCATCCCCGGTGTGGTCGAGGTGATCGTCAACGAGCAGGACCAGCGCTACGACGGCGGCCTCGACGTGACCGCGCTGCACGTCAAGCTGCTCGGCGGCGACGTCACCGGCGCCATCGGCAGCGGTGACGTCAAGCTCGCGTCCGTTTCCTGCGGCCCGGCGAAGGAACTCGCGCCGCAGGCCCCGCCGCGTCCGCAGAACCCGGGCCAGGTCACCGTCGTGCCCGCCGGTGCCCCGCAGACCGGCGACGGCAGCCTCGCGACCGAGGGCTGAGCCGATGCGCCGCGCACTTCTCTTCGTCCTCACCGCGTTGCTGCTCGCCGGGTGCGGTGCCGCGACGCCGACCGCGGCCGGCAACCCGGCGCCCGCGCCCGCCGTGGTCGCCCCCGCCGGGCTGTCGCGGTCCCTGCCCACCGCGATCGACGTCCCCGCCATCGACGCGCAGTCGTCGCTGGTGTCGCTCGGGCTCAACGCCGACAAGACCGTCGAGGTCCCGCCGGTCGACCAGCCCCTGCAGGCCGGCTGGTACGAGTACGGGCCGACGCCCGGCGAGGTCGGCCCGGCGGTCATCCTGGGCCACATCGACGGCGACCACCAGAAGGGCATCTTCTGGCGGCTGCACGAGATGAAGGTCGGCGACCAGGTGCACGTCGACCGCGCCGACGGCGGCAAGCTCACGTTCACCGTGGCGAAGGTCGACCAGATCGCGAAGAAGGAGTTCCCGACGGAAGCCGTGTACGGGAACACGAACGAGCCGGAACTGCGGCTGATCACCTGTGGTGGCAAGTACGACGCGGCGAGCCGCAACTACCTCGACAACGTGATCGTCTACGCGAAACTGGTGAAGTAGCCCGCCGGTCGTGAGTGTTTAGGGCGGTTAGAACCGCCCTAAACACTCACGACCACTCGGGACGGGACGAGCCGCGCGGCACCAGGACCGTGCGGTAGCGGCCCGGCGTCGCCGACATCCGGACCTGGTCGGTGACGCCCTGGTAGTGCCCGAGCGGGGTGTCCGCGGTGAACGTCTCCGGGTCGAGGTAGGCGTGCGCCTCGCCGCGGCCGGCGGTGTCGAGCGCGTAGGCCTTGTCGAACACACCCATGCTCAGGATCCACAGCGCGGCGCGGGTGAGCGAGACGTGCACGCGGTAGCTGCCGCCGTCGGTCGCCCGCCGCGCCAGTGCCTCGACGATCCCCGCGGTCATCAGCCACGAGACGATGTAGTCGTTGACGACGAGGATCGGCGGCAGCGCCGGGGTTTCGCCGTCGCCTTCCAGGTGCATCATGCCGGTGAGGCTGCCGGCGGTCTGGTCGAACCCGATCCGGCCGGCCCACGGCCCGTGCTCGCCGTTGAGCGACGCGGTCGCGTACACGATCCCCGGCCGGGTTTCCGCGGCCTGCTCCGCGCTCAGCCCGATCTTCGCGAGGTAACCGGGCCTTCGGTTGGCGTAGAAGACGTCCGCGGTGCCGAGCAGCTCCCGGATCTTCCGCGCGCCCTCGTCGCTGTACGGGTTCACGATGGCCGACCGGGTGCCGACGTTCGCCGTCACGTAGGTGACGTCGTGCTCGAGTTCGCCCGGGCGCCACAGGTTGAGGACGTCGGCGCCGTGCAGGGCGAGCGCGCGGCCGACGCCCGCGCCCGCGATCACGTGGCCCATGCCCAGCGCGCCGACGCCGGACAGCGGATCGGCGGCGCCGGCGGGCAACGGCACCGGGTCGCTGTCGGCGATCTTGGTGATCTCGATCAGCGGCAGCCCGGCCAGGGTCTCCCGGTAGTGCGGCTCGGCGAGCAGCTCGGTGGTGGTGCGCAGCATCGGCAGCACGGTCCCGGCCGCGACGGCGGCCTCTTCCAGCTCGATGCCCTTCCAGCCCGCGACGGCGGCGGCCACCCGGTCCGGGTCCTCCGGGACGTCGAGCAGGCGTTGCGCGGCGATCTTGATCTTCGGGTACGGGTTGAGCGGCATCACCCAGCGGTCGTCGGCGGTGCGGTAGAACCGGAACCCCAGCGCCTGGCTCGGGTTGGCCGCCGAGCTCTGCGGGAAGCCGTTGACCAGCTCCCACTTCCGGTCGTAGAACGGGCACAGCCGGTGCGGTGCGACGCGCAGGTCGACGCCGATGTCCTGGCCATCGCCGCCGCGCAGCCGCCAGAGTTTCGCGATCGCCGCCGACTTCGCGGCCAGCGCGATCGCCGACGCGCCGCCGAGGCGCAGCGTGCTCGGGACGACCGGGTCGGCGCCGTCGAAGGTGATCGTGCCGCCGGTGTCGGCCGGGCTCATCCCGATGCCGGACAGCAGGTCGGCGAGCTCGGCGTGCGGGTCGAAGGCGTCGCCGGTCGCCGGGTGGGCGATCGCGTGCGCGACCCGGTCGGTGAGCGTCATCGGGAGTCCTTCCGCTGCAGGAGTTCTTCGGGGACGGGCACCAGCCGGGCGCGCAGGTACTCGCCGACGGCCTTGCCGACCTGGTCGACGCGCAGGTTCGCCGAGCCACCGGTACCGAGCAGCCCGCGCAGGACGAAGTGCACGGCCCGCAGGTACGGGAACTCGTGCCGGACGATCTCGAGTCCGGCGGTCTCCGGCAGCAGCGTGCGGAGCCTGGCCGTGCTCAGCGTCCGCCGCAGCCACGGCCAGGCCTCCGGGTCGGCGGTCCAGACGCCGAGGTTGCAGTTACCGCCCTTGTCGCCGCTGCGGGCGTGCGCGACCGTGCCCAGCGGCACGAACCGGGTCCCCTCCGGCTCTTCGGTGGGTTCCGGGTGCACCGGTTGGTCCACAATGGACGTCTCAGGCGGCGGTGGGACGTCTTGTGCTTGCCCGCCGGCGAAAACCACGCGGTGCGGGACGACGTCGGCGTCGAGCACGGCGGGCCAGTAGTCGATCCGCGGCCGCGGCCGGACGGCCAGCTCGGCACCGCCGTCGTGGAAGAAGCCGGGGATGCTCTGGAGGTAGAGGCTGCCGATCCGCTTCGCGAGCCCGAAGCGTTCGAGGGGTTCTTTCTCGCGGGACGTCGCCATGATCCGGACGGCCGCGGTGGCGTCCCACTGGCTGCCGGGGTCCGCGGCCGGGACGCCGATCCGCGTGACGTCGAGGTCGACGCCGTCTACGCGGCCGAGTTGCTCGCGCAGCAGGGCGGTCTTCGCGTCGACGTCGAGGCCGGTGACGTAGACGGTGTTGACGACGCTGTACCCGATCTGCCCGAACAGCGCGACCTTCGTCGTCGGAGGCGGCGGCGACCCGGTCGCGCCGGTGATCGCCACCCGGTCGGGGCCGGCCGGGGTGAGGCGGACGTCGTCGAGGTGGACGGTGACGTCGGGGTTGAGGTAGCGCGGGCCCTGGATCTCGTAGACGAGCTGGGCGGTGACGGTGTCGGCCGTGACCGTGCCGCCGTCGCGGGTGTGCTTGGTGATCACGCAGGTGCCGTCCGCGGCGATCTCGGCGATCGGGAAGCCGGGCTTCGCCATGCCCGGGACGCCGGAGAAGCCGGAGAAGTTACCGCCGACGGCCTGCGGGCCGCATTCGATGACGTGCCCGGCGACGACGGCGCCGGCGAGGCGGTCCCAGTCGCCGGCGGCCCAGCCGTGCCACCACGCGGCCGGCCCGGCGGCCAGCGACGCGTCGGTGACCCGCCCGCACACGACGACGTCGGCGCCCCCGGCCAGCGCGGCGGCGATGCCGTAGCCGCCGAGGTAGGCGTTGGCGGCGATCGGCGTCGTGCCCCAGCTCGACAGCGGACGTCCGGTGTCGAGGTGGGTCAGCGGGTGCGTGGCGGCCAGCTCGTCGAGGTCGGCCAGGAGGTTGTCGCCTTCGACGTGCGCGACCGACAGCGTGACCCCGGCTTCGGCAGCGGCCGCGCGGACGGCGTCGGCGAGCCCGGCGGGGTGGAAACCGCCGGCGTTGGTGACGACCTTGACACCTCTCTCGGCGATGGTCGCGATGTGGGGCCGCAGCTGGTCGAGGAAGTATTCGACGTAGCCGCGCGCGGGATCGCGCCGGTGCCGCGCGGCGAGCATGGCCAGGGTGATCTCGGCGAGGTAGTCCCCGGCGAGGACGTCGACGGGGTCGCCGTCGAGGGCCTCGGCGAGCGCGGTGAAGCGGTCGCCGAGGTAGCCGGAGAAGGTGCCGATCCGGATCGCCCGGTCCCGCATCCCCGCTCCTCCCGCCGATGGCTGGTCGGTTCCGACGCTAGCCGCCCGCGGCGGGCGCGGCATCCCCGGCTCGCGCCCGGGCCGCACCTCGGCGCCTGCGCCCGCACCCGGCGGGCGGGTGCGGGCACGGAGATCGATTCACTCGTTCGGGGATCACCCGGTGTCCGCGGCTCACCTGCGGATTCAAGGTCTTTGCAAGGTTTCGCCACGGTGACCGGGGCATCCTTGTGGGGTACGCCGGACCGGGCCGCCGAGGGGGCGGCTCCGGTCCGGCTGCGTGGCCTGCACGGCGACGTCCAGGCCGGCGCGCCGTCCGGTCACGTCCCGGACGGCGCCTGGAGGATCCACGTGCGCCCGTCGGGATCGCGGACGCTCATCTCGCGCGTCCCGAAGTGGGTGTCGGCGAACGGGCTGACGACCTCGACCGGCGCGCCGGCTTCGAAGGTGTCCTCGGCGGGGACCTTGATGACGACCTGCATCCCGGTCGGCTGGTCCGCCGGCACCTCGGCGACGAACAGGTAGGCGCCGTCGCCGTTGCGCAGCAGTCCCGAGCTGTGGTCCGTCGCGAAGTCGATCTCGAACCCGAGCGACTGGAAGAACTTGGTGGCCTTCCCCCAGTTGTGCGTCTCCAGGTACAGGGCTTCGACGCGGTCACTCTTCATCGCAGTTCTCCTTCTGAGTCGGCCGTGGCGGTGGCGAGGTACTGGCGCAGCGCCGCGGTGACGAGAGCCGACAGCGACTGTTCGGTGTCCACGGCGTGGTGCTTCACCTCACGGATCAAGTCCGTCGGCAGGTACACGTTGAACTGCTTGACGTCCTTGTCGCTCATGACAGAATGCTAGCACGCTAGCCAGCTAGACGACCAGAACGCCATGAGGGGCACCTTTATGGCGGTTAGGTCCATGAAGGTGCCCCTCACGGCACTTCAGGTCGGGTCAGCTCGCCAGGACGACCGAGCGGGTCAGGTGAGCCGGGCGGTCCGGGTCGCGGCCCGCCGCTTCGGCGAGGGCCACGGCCAGGCGCTGGACCAGCACCAGCTCGGCCAGCGGGTCCAGCTCGCCCTGCCGCAGGTACCCGCCCGTCGCCTCGATCTGACTGACCAGGCCCGCGTCCAGGGGCGCCAGGCTCCAGACCGCCCGGCCTGGCGCGGACACGGCGATCGGGCCGTGGCGGTACTCCATCGCCGAGTACGACTCCGTCCACCAAGCCGCCGCTTCACGGACCTTCAGCGCCGCCTCGTTCGCCACTCCGACGTGCCAGTCCGCGCCCAGGAACGAAATCTGCGACGCCGCGAGCAGCTCCGGGGCGAGCGGTGTGGTCAAGGCCCGGGAGACGTCCGCCAGCGCCCGGTCGATCGGCAGGCCCAGGTGGGCGCGCAGGAGCAGCAGCTGCGTCGTCGGGAACCGCGTCTGGACCACCGAACGCTCGTCGGCGTACGGCAGGCAGACGACGTCGTCGGACAGCGCCGCCGCCGGTGAGTCGGCCACCGCGGTGATCGTCGTGACGCGGGTGCCCGGCCGCGTTCGTTCCAGCGCGGTCAGGATCTCCGTCGTCGTGCCGGAGCGGGTCATCGCCAGCACGCGGTCGTACGGCCGGTCGAGCTTCGCTTCCGACGCCGCGAAGACGTCGGTCAGGCCGTGGCCGGCGTCCTCGCGCAGCCGGGCGTAACTCTGCGCCATGAACCACGAGGTGCCGCAGCCGATGACGGCGACGCGCTCCCCCATCGCGGGCAACGCGGGTGCGTGCAGCGGCAGTTCCCGGACCACGCGCGCCCAGCACTCCGGCTGGCTGGTGATCTCGTCGAGGGTGTAGGACATCGTTCTCCTGAATCAGTGGCCGAGAAGGGTACGCAGTGCGGGCTGGAGACGGTCGCCGTGCGCGCGGACCAGGTCGTCGCACAGCTCCCAGATCCGCTCGACCGGCAGCGCGGCCGCCGTGGCGGGGTCGGTCATCGCGGCGTGGCGGATGTGACGCGGGTCGTCCTCGATCGCCGCGCGCACGACCAGGTCGTTCATGCTCAGGTACGTCCGGTTGAGCGCCGCCAATTGCGGTGGCAGCGCACCGATCCGCGTCGGCCGGACGCCGGTGCCGTCGACCAGGCACGGCACCTCGACCACGCCCCCGGCCGGCAGGTTCTCGATCAAGCCGCGGTTGACGACGTTGCCGTAGACCGTGCGCGGCGTGCCGGTGACGATGCTGTGGATGACCTGCGGCGCGTACTCGTTGGTGCCTTCGACGGGCAGCGGCTCGCCGGCGGCGACGGCGTGGCGCGTCCGCTCGTACTCGGCCTCGTTCTCCGCGACGATCTCCAGGTACGCCCCGACCGGCAGCCGCAGCCGCTCGATCTCGCTGTCGTGGTGCAGGTACCAGGGCACGTACTCGGCGGAGTGCTCGCTGGTCTCGGTCGGGTAGTACCCGAGGCGCCGGAACATGTCGAACCGGACGCGCCGCCGCAGCTGCTCGTCGCCCTCGGCGAGCGACGTCAGCCGTGGGTAGAGGTCGGTGCCGCCGTGCTCGAACCGCAGCACCCAGGCCTGGTGGTTGACGCCGGCCGCGACGTAGGTGACCTCGTCGAACGGCACCCCGACCAGCTCGGCGAGCCCGTGCACCGTCCAGTACACCGAGTGGCACAGCCCGACGACCCGCGTCAGGCCGGTGGCTTCGCTCAGGTACTGGACGTTCATCGCCATCGGGTTGGTGTAGTTGAGCAGCCAGGCGTCCGGGCAGACGTCGGCGATGTCCGCGCCGAGTCCCTTCAGGAACGGGAAGGTCCGCAGCGCGCGGAAGATCCCGCCGATGCCGAGGGTGTCGCCGATGGTCTGGCGCAGGCCGTAGCGGGCCGGGACGGCGAAGTCGGTGCGCGTCGACTCCCCCATCCCGATCTGGACCATGTTCACGACGAAGTCCGCGTCCGCCAGGGCTTCCCGGCGGTCGGCGTGCGCGGTGAGCAGGGGTTTGACGCCGCGGGCGGCGGCGATCTGCCGGGCCGCGGCCAGCGCCGTCGCCAGCCGTTCCGGGTCGATGTCGTGCAGGGCGACGTGCACGCCGTCCAGCTCGGAGTAGGTGAACAGGTCGGCGAGCAAGCCCTGGGTGAACACGACGCTGCCCGCGCCGACGAAGGTGATCTTGGGGGTGGTCATGCGTGATCCGATTCGGTGCGTTCGAGGTGGACGAGGACGTCGTCCCACGTGGCCTGGCCGGCGGTGCCGCCGCGGGCGCGGACCGAGAAGCCGCCGCAGACGACGCCGCAGCGCAGCGCCGTCCCGAGCGGCAGCCCGGCCAGGACGCCGGCGAGGAACCCGGCGTTGAAGCTGTCCCCGGCGCCGACGGTGTCGACGGCGGTCACCGGGATCCCCGGGGTGGTGGTGAGTTCGCCGTCGCGGCAGGCGAAAGCGCCGTCGGCGCCGTCCTTGACCACGACGGCCGGGCCGCGGGCGGCCAGCAGCGTGGCGGCCTCCCACGCGCCGGCCGCGCCCGTCAGCCGGCGTGCCTCGGCCGCGTTGGGCAGCAGGAAGTCCGTCTCTGACAACAGTTCCCCGACGTCCCACCGCCCGGCCGGGTCGTCGTTGGTGTCGACGGACGTCGTCGCGCCGTGCCCGCGGGCCGCGCGCAGCAGACCCGGCAACGCGGGCGCGAGCTTCGGGAGCAGGAAGTACGACGACGAGTGGACGTGCCGGCTCGCCGCGATCAGCTCCGGCGGGACGTCGCCGGCGCCGATCGCGGCCAGGGTGCCCGGTGCGGTGACGATCGCGCGGTCGCCGTCGCGGGTCAGGACGGTCGTCAACGGCGTCGGCAGCGACGGGTCGGTGTGCAACGCGCTGGTGTCGACGCCGCGTTCGTCGAGGGCGTCGCGGACGAACCGGCCGCCGGCGTCGTCGCCGACGCGCCCGGCGAAGGCGACCTTCAGCCCCAGCCGGGCGGCGCCGGCGGCGGTGATGGCGCCGGAGCCGCCGAGGGTGAGCACGCCGGAGTCGGCGAGCTGCTCCCGCTGGCCGAAAGCCAGGTCCGTCCGCAGTGGACCGATGATGACGTCGGGGTTGGCGTCGCCGACCACGAGCAGGTCGAAACGGTGCATGACGGCCCTAGCCCTTGAGGCCGCTGGAGGTGATGGACTGGATGAACGTCTTCTGCGCGCCGAGGAAGGCGAGCAGCACCGGCAGCACGGTGATCACGTTGCCCGCCATCACCGCGGCCCAGTTGGTGTGGTGCTGGCCCTGGAACGTCGTCAATCCCAGCTGCAGCGTGTAGACGGTGTCGTGGTTGAGCGCGATCAGCGGCCAGGTCAGGTCGTTCCACGTGCTCAGGAAGGTCAGCACGGCCACGGTGCTCAACGCGGGCCGCGACAGCGGCAGCACGATCGTGAACAGCACGCGCAGCCGCGAACAGCCGTCGATCCAGGCCGCTTCTTCCAGTTCCCGGGGCAGGGACAGGAAGAACTGGCGCAGCAGGAACACCGCGAACGGCGTCACCAGCGACGGCACGATGAGCGCGCCCAGGCTGTCGATCAGGCCCAGCTTCTTCATCACCAGGAACGTCGGGATCATGGTCAGCTGGAACGGGATCGCCATCGTCGCGATCATCACCGCGAGCAGCGCCCGGGACCCGGCGAACCGCATCCGCGCGAACGCGTACCCGCCGAGCGCGCCGAACAGCAGGTTCGACACCACGGTCACCGCCGACACGATCAGCGAGTTCGTGAACCAGCGCACGAACAGGGCGTTGTCGAGGACGTAGCGGTAGCCCGAGAAGTCCACGTGGGACGGCCAGAGCGCGGGCGGGAACCGGTTGATCTCGGCGTTGCTCATCACCGAGCTGAGCAGCAGCCACACCAGCGGCGCGGCGAACACCACGGCCAGCGGCACGAGCAGCAGGTGCCAGGGGCTGAACGGCAGCCGCGGGCGGCGCAGCACGGGCAGCACCCGCGGCGCGGGCACGCTGTCGATCCGGGCGGTCATCGGAGTGCCTTCCGGGGCCGGCGGAGCAGGCGGACGGCGACCACGAGGACCAGCAGGGCGACCGCGAGCACGTAGGCCGACGCCGCGCCGTAGCCGGCGGTGAAGTTCTTGAACGCCTGCTCCCAGACGAAGTAGACGATCACCGTGGTGGAGCCGAGCGGGCCGCCCTTGGTCGTCACGTACACCAGGTCGAACACCTGCAGCGACGTGATCAGCTGCCACACCACCAGGAACGCCGTCACCGGCATGATCGCCGGCAGCGTGACGTGCCGCAGCACGCGCCAGGTGCCCGCGCCGTCCAGCCGCGCGGCCTCCACCAGCGACGGCGGGACGTCCTGCAGCGCGGCCAGGTACACGATGACGCAGAACCCGGTGCCGCTCCACAACGTGATGGCCACGAGCACCAGCAGCGCCTGCGCGGGATCGGTCAGGAACCCTTGCGGGGACACGCCGAGGTGGTGCAGCAGCGAGTTGGCCGCGCCGAACTGCGGGTCGAGGATGAACGAGAACAGCACGCCCTGCGCGGTCGCCGAGAGCACGAACGGCACGAAGACCAGCGTCCGGTAGACGCCGATCAGCCGGATGCGCCGGTTCAGCGCCTGCGCCAGCAGGAAGCCGAAGAAGATGCTCAGCGGGACGTAGAGCACCGTGTACAGCACGGTGTTCCCGACGGCCTGGGCGAAGTTCGGGTCCTGGGCGAGCGCCGCGTAGTTGTCCCAGCCGACCCACCGGCTGGGCGTCACGAGGTCGTCGACCTGGAACGAGAGCAGCAGCGACCAGGCCACGGGCACCACGCCGAGGCCGAGGATGATGAGCACGGCGGGTGAGACGTAGGCCCACGCGGCCGCGGACTCGCGCCGACGTCGGCGTTTTGCATGTTTGTGGGCGGGGGTGACGGTGATGGGCCTCGGCAGTCCGGGCATGGCGGCTCCCTAGCGGGGGATGATCAGGGCGGCGTCGGCGGCCGCGGCGCAGTCGCGCAACGCGTCGGCCGGGGTGGCCCGGCCGAGCAGCACGGCGACGATCGCGGTGCCGACGGCCGCCGACACCTGCGGGTAGGCCGGGTGCACCGGCCGGACCCGCGCGTGGTCCAGAGCGTCGACGAACACCGGCAGCCCCGGCGTTTCGGCGGTTTTCTCCTGCCACGCGGGCAGTTCCTGCGTCCGGCGGCTCAGCGGCAGGCTGCCGGCGCCGTCGTCCCAGCGGACGTCCTGGGCCGGGTCGGCCAGCCAGGACAGGAACGTGCGCGCCGCCGCGACGCGCTCCTCACCGTTGTCGAACAGCGTCCAGGTGTCCGGCCCGGAGATGGTGCCGGGACGGCCGCTGAAGCTGGGCAACGGCACGACCGCGTAGTCGACCCCGGCGTCGGCGATGTCGGGCAGCTGCCACGGCCCGGTGGGGACCATGCCGATGTGCCCGGCTTCGAACGCCTGGTACATCTGCTCGCTGCCGGACTTCGGGTCGAGGTAGACGGCCTTCGCCGCGGCGAGGTCGCGGACGACTTCCAGAGCCCGCACCCCCTGGTCCGCGAACCCGATGCCGCGGCCGCCGGCGCCGATCACGTCGCCGCCGAGGTCCCACACCATCGGCCACAGCCGCCACACGGTGTCCTCGTCGCCGGTGGCGGGCCAAGCGGTGCCGAAGGTGCCGTTGGCCGCGTCGGTGAGCTTCTTCGCCGTCTCGACGAAGTCGCCCCACGTCCAGCCCGCGGCGGGCAGCGGGATCCCGGCCCCGTCGAACAACGTCTTGTTGCACACCACGGCCAGCGAGTCCAGCAGCGCCGGGACCGCGCGCACCCGGCCGTTGACCGTCACCGCTTCCCGCGCCGGGGCCCAGAAACCGGGCCCCGCGTCGACGAGATCGGTGACGTCGACGACGCTCGGGCTGCGCGCGACGCTGGCGAGGTCCGAGCCGAAGACGTAGGCGATGTCGGGGAAGGACCCCGACGCCAGCGCCGCGGTGATCTTCTGCAGCATCGCGTCGGCGAGGACACCGCCGCCGAGATCGATGCGGATCCCCGCGTGGGTCCGGTGGAAGTCCGCGACGAGCTCGTCGAGGACCTTCTTGCCGGTGTCGGTCTGGCCGTGCCAGACCTCGACCGTCACCGGCCCGCCGTCGCTCCCGGTGGCCGCGCCGCACCCGGCCAGCGCGGTGCCGAGGGTGAGACCGCCGACACCGCGCAGGAAACCCCGCCGGTCCATCAGCAGGTCTTGCGGACGTAGCCGGACTCGCCCTTGGGGACGACGTCGAGGTCGCGGCGGACGATGCTGAGCGAGCTCCACCGGCTGCAGGCGGTCTTGAGGCCGGCGTCGGTGTACTCGATGACGATCACGTGGTCGCCGAACGCGGGCGTGAACTCGCCGCAGTTCTTCTGCTGGCCGCACTCTTCGGCGATGGCGAAGTCGAGCCCGTTGGCCTGCCGCTGGCCGGCCAGCTCGCTGGTGTTCTTCTGGCCGATCGCGAGGCCCTTTTGGTGGGCGTGCGCGGAAAGCAGGCGGATGTAGGCCTGGGCATCGCTGTCGGAGAGCAGGCCCCGGGAGCGCGTGAAGCTGTCGTAGTTGTCCGGCTCGATCGCCTGGTAACCCCGCGCGGCGCAGTCGTCGACCCAGGCGTTGACCTTGGCCGCGACGCGCGTGCGCTTGTCCGCGGTGTGCAGGTCGAGCAGCGCCTCGTCCCAGTCCTCGTCGACGACGACCTTGCCGTTGGCGTCGCGCAGCAGCAGGTCGCCCCACTCCCCCTCGGCGCCGGGCTGGGACTGGAAAGCGTTGACGTAGCAGATGTTGTAGAGCCCGGCGGCGGGTGCGGCCGTGTGGTCGCGGCTGACGACCTTGACGCCGGACGGCGGCGTGTAGGCGCCGCCGATCTGGTAGTCGAAGCCCGCCTTGACCGGTGGCGGGGTGACCGCGGCCGGGGCGGCCGAGGCCGTGCACGCGGTACCGCCGAGGACGGCGGCCGCGAGCGCGGCACCGGCGAGGAACTGAACGCGGGAGAAGGGCATCATCGAACTCCGGATGATGGTGGGCACGACCCCGCCTCGGACCACGAGCGCGTCCTGGCGACTCAGTCCGGGCTCGCGGCGGAGGCCGACATACCGGCTGGGCGTACCTCTGACGTCGGGCGTCCGTTCCGACGTGACCAGAAGTAAAGCGAGCAGAACCGGGCATGTCAAGTGCTCGATACTGGGGTTTCTCCGTCGTTAATGGACAGTTTCGAGCAGTAACCGCTCAGTGTGCGCCGACTCCGCGCAACAAGGTGGCGACGAGCAGGTCCGCCGCCTCGGGGGCGCTCGACGGCTGCCGCGAGGCCAGGTGCAGCAGCTGGATCACGACGTCGGACACCCAACCCGCCGGGACGTCCGCCCGGAAGACACCCTCCACGGTGGCGCGCGCGATGAACGCGTCCACCTCGGCGATCACCCGGCCGCGACGGTCCTGAATGGACGGTTCGGCCCGCATCCGGGTCAGCTCGACCGGCCACTTGCGGTTGACCTCGATGATGCCTTCGGCGTAGCGGTGCAGGGCCACCGGGACCGGCGCCTCGCGCAGCCGCGCGTGGTCGACGGCCTCCTCGACCGCCGTCAGCCGGGCGTCGTAGATCGCGGCCAGCAGCTCGTCACGGGACGCGAAGTGGCGGTAGACGGTGCGGCGGTCCACGCCGGCCGCGGCGGCGATCGCGGCGACGCCGGTCGCCGGGTCCTCGGCGAGCATGCGCGCGCCCGTCGTCAGGACGGTCTCGAGGTTGCGGACCGCGTCGGCTCTCATGACCTCAAGTTACCACGTAGTTGTGACTGTAATGCAGCTTACTGTCACGACCGGAATGCCCTAAGCCCATTAAGCGCTACAGTGGTGTGACAAATAGGAGGCGACCGTGATCACCTACGACAAGCTCTTCATCGGCGGCGAGTGGACCGAGCCGAGCGGCCCGGACCTGCTGGACCTCGTGTCCCCGCACGACCAGGCGCCGCTCGGCCGCGCCGCGCAGGCCCTCCCGGCCGACGTCGACCGCGCCGTCGCCGCGGCCCGCGCCGCCTTCGACGACGGCGCCTGGCCGAACACCCCGCCCGCCGACCGGATCGCCGTGCTCCGCCGGCTCAACGCGCTGCGCGAGGCGCGCGCGGACGACGTCGCCGCGATCATCTCCGCCGAGAACGGCTCGGCGCTCTGGTTCACCCGAGCTGGTCAGACCGGGCTGACCCGGCAGGCGAACGCCTACCTCGATGCGGCCGAGGGGTTCGGCTGGGAAGAGACCCTGACGCCGTCGGACCCGGGCGTGCCGGTCCGATCGGTCGTGCGCCGGGAGGCGATCGGCGTGGTCGCCGCGATCATCCCGTGGAACTCGCCGTTCTCCGCCGCGCTGGCCAAGGTCATCCCGGCGCTGCTGGCCGGGAACACCGTGGTGCTCAAGGTTTCCCCGGAGAACTCGCTCAGCATGAACCTGCTCGCCGGGCTGCTGGCCGAGGCCGGGCTGCCGCGCGGCGTCGTCAGCGTGCTGCCGGCGGACCGCGAGACCAGCGAGTACCTGGTGAAGCACCCGGACGTCGACAAGGTCGCGTTCACCGGCTCGACCCGCGCGGGCCGCCGGATCGCTTCACTGGCCGGGGCACAGCTCAAGCGCGTCAGCCTCGAACTCGGCGGCAAGTCCGCGGCCGTCATCCTGCCCGACGCCGACCTCGGCGCGGCGATCCAGGGCCTGAAGTTCGGTTCCCTGCTCAACAACGGCGAGGCGTGCATCGCCCAGACCCGCATCCTCGCGCCGCGCGGCCGCTACGACGAGGTCGTCGCCGGGCTCAAGGAGATGGTCGAGTCGCTGCCGGTCGGCGACCCCGCCGACGAGAAGACGTTCATCGGCCCGATGGTCCGGCCCGACCAGCAGCAGCGGGTGCGCGACTACATCGCGCTCGGCGTCGAGGAAGGCGCCCGGCTCGTCACCGGCGGCGCGCAGGTCCCGGCCGGATTGGAACTCGGCAACTACGTCACGCCGACGCTGTTCGCCGACGTCTCGAACACGATGCGCATCGCCCAGGAGGAGATCTTCGGACCGGTGCTGGTCGTGATCGCCTACGACGACTCGGACGGCACCGTGGACGACGCCGTCCGCATCGCCAACGAGTCCGAATACGGGCTCTCCGGCGGAGTCTGGTCCGCGGACCGGGAGCACGCGCTCGCCGTCGCCCGCCGCCTGCGGACCGGCACCGTCACGGTCAACGGCGCGCCGATCGGCTTCGACGGCCCCTTCGGCGGCTTCAAGGCCAGCGGCTTCGGCCGCGAGTACGGCGTTGTCGGGCTCACGCAGTACATCGAGTACAAGACCGTCACGGTGCCGGCGTGACCGCGCCGGTCGCCCTGGTCACGGGCGCGAACAAGGGCGTCGGCCTGGCCACCGCCCGGCAGCTGGCCGAACGGGGGTTCACCGTGCTCCTCGGCAGCCGTGACGCCGGCCGCGGCGCCGCGGCCGCCCGGGAGCTGACCGGCCTCGCCGTGCGGCCCGTGGCGATCGACGTCACGGACCAGGCGTCGGTCGACGCCGCGGCCGCGTTCATCGGGCGCGAGTACGGCCGCCTGGACGTCCTGGTGAACAACGCGGGGCTGCTCGTGCGCAAGCACGCGACCGACGTCACCGCCGACGACCTGCGCCCCGAGTTCGAGACCAACGTGTTCGGGCTGGTCCGGGTGATCCACGCGATGCTGCCGCTGCTGCGGGAGTCGCCGTCGCCGCGGATCGTCAACGTGGCGAGCAACTCCGCGATCTTCGCGAAGGCCACCGAACCGGGGTCGATGTTCGCCCGCTCGCACGAGTCGTTCGCCTACTCGGCGACGAAGGCCGCGGTGAACATGCTGACCGTCAAGTACGCCAACGCTTTCCTCGACGACCCGGCACTGGCGCACGTGAAGGTCAACGCCGTCACGCCGGGCTACGTCGCCACCGACCTGAACGGCTTCCAGGGCGTGCGCACGACCGACGAGGGCGCGCGGGTTTCCGTCCACTGGGCCACGATCGGCGACGACGGCCCGACCGGCGGATTCTTCGACGAGGACGGGCCGCTGCCGTGGTGATCAGCCGCGCGCGGGCACGGCGCTGGTGTGGGTGAACTCGACGGTCGAGAGCATCGAGGTGTCCGAAGCGGGCGTGCGCTGCCGGCCGAACGTGAGCACCTTCGCCGGCTCCACCGCGAAGATCAGGGCGTCGTTGCCGCCCTGGCGCAGGCCGTCGTCGCTCACCTCGTACTTCCAGCTGCCGTCCCACTTCTCCAGGTACGCGGCGGCGAGGCGTTCGAGGGTCGGCCGGTCGGTGACGCGCCGCGCCTCGCCCTCGACCATGACGTCGAGGCCGTCGTCCCAGGCGTTGCGGCCGGTCGTCAGCACGACGTGCGGGTTCGCGGTCAGGTTGAGGCACTTCTGTTCGGTGGCCCCGGTCCCGAAGCAGAGCCTGCCGTCCAGCCACACCGCGACCAGCGGCGTGACGTGCGGGCGGCCGTCCGCGCGGACGGTGGTGAGCCAGCTGATCTCCGCGGTTTCGAGCACTTCCCGCGTCGTGGCCCAGTCGGTGGGCCGCGCGCCGGGGTCGCTGAACCGGTCGTCGAGGCGGATCGTCGGGTCGTTCATCGGTGAACTCCGATCATCAGTGGGTGGCGGAAGCGGTGTAGGCGGCCTCCATCCGGGCCGCGACGGTGGGACCGTCCGGCGCTGGGCCACGCCGGGCGCCCGGCCCGAGGTGGGTTTCCCGCAGTTCGTCCATGAAGGCGTCCCACAGCGGCGGGCCGCCGGCGGTCAGCACCTCGGCGCGGGCGGCGTAGGCGTCGCCCACCGGGAGGTGCCGGACGCCCCAGGTGCTGAGCTGGACCAGCACGGGCACCAGTTCGATCGCCTGCTCGGTGAGGCTGTAGGTGACCTTCTGCTTGTGCGTGGGGTCGCCAGCCCGGGTGAGCATCCCGTGCTCGACGAGCACGGCGAGCCGATCGGCGAGGACGTTCGACGAGATCCGCTCGGGCCCGCCGAGCAGCTCACGGAAGTGCCGCGCACCGGCGAAAACGACGTCACGCAGCACGAGCAGGGTCCAGCGATCGCCGAAGATCTCCAGCGACAGGTTGATCGGACAGCCCGACCTCGTGTCCTTGCGCACTGCTCTCACCTCAGTACTGGTTGCATTACCGCACCAGTATGACGCACGACACCGGCGGTAGCAAATCGGCGGCGATGAGGCCATCTTGAGGGGTGCGGCGCCGAACGGGCCGCGCAGAGCCGAAGGGGTTCCGATGCCGGACATGAAGCTCGAGATCGTCGTCCTCCCCGTCTCCGACGTCGACCGGGCCAAAGCCTTCTACACGGCGCTCGGCTGGCGGGAAGACGCCGACTTCCCGGGCGCGGGTGGGTTCCGGGTGATCCAGCTGACGCCGCCGGGGTCACCCGCCTCCGTGATCTTCGGCAGCGGGATCACCGACGCCGCACCGGGTTCCGCCCAGGGGCTGCACCTCGTCGTCACCGACATCGAGGCCACCCGGGCCCGGCTCGCCGAACAGGGCGTCCCGATCAGCGAGGTCTTCCACGACGCGGGTGGCGTCTTCCACCACACCGGCACCGAAGCGCGGGTCAGCGGCCCGGACCCGGACCACACCAGCTACGCGTCGTTCGCCTCGTTCAGCGACCCGGACGGCAACGGCTGGGTGCTGCAGGAGATCACCACGCGGCTGCCCGGCCGGGTGACCGACGTGACGTTCTCGTCCGCGGCCGAGCTGGCCGGCGCCCTGCGCCGGGCCGCGGCCGCGCACGGGGAGCACGAGAAGGAACTCGGGCACCAGGACGCGGACTGGCCGGCGTGGTACGCCGAATACCTGGTGCGGCACGGGCTTTCGGGTACGTGAGCCGCGGTCAGCGGTAGGGGCGGAAGAACTCCCGCAGCTCCCGGGCGTAGACCTCCGGCTCCTCGAACGCGGCGAAGTGTCCGCCGTGTTCGGGTTCGGTGACGCGCACGGTGTTCGCCGTCCGCTCCAGCCACGCCCGCGGTGGCCGCACGACGTCGCCGCGGAACAACGCGAACCCGGACGGCACCTCGACGCGGCGGGCGAGCTGCTCGGCCGGGATCGCCGAGTTCGCGTGGTACATCCGCATCGACGAGCCGATCGTGCCGGTCAGCCAGTAGATCATGACGTTGGTCAGGATCTCGTCCTTCGTGTAGCTCCGCTCGATGTCACCGCCGGTGTCGCTCCAGCTCTGCAGCTTTTCGACGATCCACGCGGCCAGCCCGGCCGGCGAGTCGTTGAGGGCCGCCGCCGCCGTTTGCGGCTTCGTGCGGTGCATCGCGGCGTACGCGCCCTCCGTCGCACCCCACGCCGCGACGGTCTCGAACCACGCGAGCTCCTCCGGCGCCAGCTCCGCCCGGTCGCCCGAGAAGATCGGGAGGCCCGCGTCCGTGCGGTGGACCGCCACCACCCGGTCCGGGTGGTCGAGCGCGAGGTACCGGCTGACGTGGCTGCCCACGTCCCCGCCCGCCGCGCCGAACCGCGTGTACCCCAGGCCTTCCATCAGCTCGGCCCACAGACCGGCGACGGCGATGGAGTCCAGCGGCGGCCCGGCCGGCCGGTCGGAGTAGCCGAAGCCCGGCATGTCGGGCACGACCACGTCGAACGCGTCGGCGGGGTCACCACCGTGCGCGCCCGGGTCGGTCAGCAGCGGGATCACCTTGCTGTAGCGCCAGAACGAGTCCGGCCAGCCGTGGCTGAGCACGAGCGGGAACGCGGGCCCGGCCGCCTTCGCGTGGACGAAGTGGATGCCGAGGCCGCCGACCGGGGCCCGGAACCGGGGCAGCTCCCCCAGCTCGGCTTCCCGCGCGGGCCAGTCGAACCCGTCGGCCCAGTAGGCGACCAGCTCGCGGAGGTAGCCGACGTCGGTCCCGAGCGACCACCCGGCGTCCTCCGGCGAGTCCGGAAAGCGGGTCGCGCGCAGCCGTGCGCGCAGGTCGTCGAGCACCGCGGGCTCGGTCTTCGGGGCGAACGGCTCAGGCGTGATCTCCGGCATGCCCGCACCCTACGACCCGATCCGGCGGCCAAGATCGCGCCCGAAGATATTCCTTGACAAGAATATTCTCTAAGGTGAATACTTCAGGGCATGAACGAGATCGCGGCAGCACTGGGAGACGGAGCGCGGTGGCGCATCGTGGAGCTCCTCGCGGAGCGGCCGCGGTCCGTCGGCGAGCTGGCCGAGAGCACCGGCCTGCGGCAACCGCAGACCACCAAGCACCTGCAGACCCTCGCCCGCGCCGGCCTCGTCACCATGGCCCCGCTCGGGCAGCGCCGGGTCTACGCGCTCGAAGCCGGCCCGCTCGCCGCTCTCGAAGCGCGGCTGCGGGAACTGGTCGGCGCCATCGAGGCGCACGCCGGCACCCGGGACGTCCTGACGCGCTACCAAGCCGCGATCGAGGCGGAGACCGCCGCCGCAGACCGGCGGCGGTGGGCGGACGGGCGCACCTTCTCCTTCGACCGCGTCCTGCCGGTGGCCCCGGACGTCGTCTGGCAGCACTGGGTCGACCCGGACCTGCTCGCGTCGTGGTGGGCGCCGCCGTCGCTGACGATCACCGAGTGCGTCCTCGAGCCGGCACCCGGCGGGCGCGTCGTGCTCGACTACCGCGACGCCGAAGGGCACTACCGCTCCGAAGGGCGGGTCCACGCCGCCGACGGACCCGGGCACCTCGCGTTCGAGCTCTCGGTGCTCGACGCGGCCGGGCAGGTCTCCTTCACCGGCCACTACGACCTGACGCTGACCGCGGCCCCTGGCGGCACCCGCCTGCGGCTCGGCCTGCGCATCACCGAAACGACCGTCGAGGCCGCCGCGTTCGTCGCCGGGATCGAAACCGGCTGGGGCCAGGTGCTCGACCACCTCACCGCCACACTCACCCGACAAGAAGGACCACGCTCATGACCAGCACCACCGGCCGCAAGGTCACCGCGAACATCGCCCTCACCCTCGACGGGCACTACAACGGCCCCGCCGGCCCCGCCGACTTCGGCGCCATCGCCCCGTACGTGACCACCGACGTCGCCCGGGACCACATGACGCGCATCTGGGAGAACGCGACGACGGCGGTGCTCGGCCGCAACAACGCCGAAGGCTTCCTCGGCTTCTGGCCGTCGGTCGCCGGGGACGAGAACGCCGACCCGCGTGACCGCGGCTACGCGAAGTGGCTCGTCGACACGGAGAAGGTCGTCCTGTCGACCACCCTGACCGAGGCGCCGTGGGAGCGCGCCCGCGTCGTGAACGCCCCCGCGGCCGACGTCGTCACCGACCTCAAGACCACCGGCGTGGGCGAGATCCTCGTCAACAGCAGCGCGAGCGTCATCAAGCCGCTCCTCGCGGCGGACCTGATCGACCGGCTCTACCTGCTGATCTGCCCCGAGATCACCGGTGGCGGCGGCCGCCTGTTCGAGGACGGCCTGCCCGCGAGCAAATGGACGCTCGCCCGCCACGAAGCCGGGGCGCTGGGCGAAACCGCCGTGATCTACGACCGCGTGCGCTGAACCGGCGGCTTCACCCGAAGCGCTTTGTCGACGCGGCGGGGGTGTCGCGCCCCGATCACCCGACCGGGGCGGGAAGCCGAGTGAAAGATCACCATCCGGATTGCCGGGTTCCGGAGCCGGTGGCAGCGTCGGACGCGCCCGAACGCACACCACCACCACGAAACCCGGGAGCCCGGTATGACGACGACCGAAATGCCTGCCGTCCACGAGTGCACCGTCAGCGGCTGTTCCTACAACGACGACGGTTGCCACGCCTTCGCGATCACCGTCGGCGGCGACAACGGCTCGGCCGACTGCGGCACCTTCGTGCCGCTGAACACCAAGGGCGGCCTCGACCGCGTCACCGCGCAGGTCGGCGCCTGCTCCCGCGCGGACTGCCGGCACAACGCGGCGCTGGAGTGCACCGCCTCGAGCGTCCGGATCGGCGCCGGCGGCGGCACGGCGAACTGCCTGACCTACCAGAAGTAGGCCGGCCCCGGGTGGACGCCGCGCGTCCACCCGGGACACCTCACCCCGACCGGCTTCCCGGCCGGGGTCGAGGTCACTCGCGGACGCGGTGCGCCGGTGGCGCACCGTTCGGGGTCGCCCATGCCGCGTGCTGCCACGCGTCCTCGGCGTCCATAGTGGACAGTGCGGCGTCGGTGCGGCCCGCGCCGCCGGAGCCGATCACCCGCGTCAGCGGGCCAGCCACTCCGCCAGCCGGGTCTCCGCGACCTGCGCGCCCGGCCCCGGCAGGAGGCTGTCCTTCTCCAGCAGCGTCCCGAAATAGCGTGCCCGCGGGTCGGAGACGACCTCGCGCGCGTCGGACCGCGCGGCCAGCACCGTGCGGACCCACTCGTCGAGGCCGAACACCTCCGGGCCGCCGATCTCGATCGTGCCGCCGACCGGCGCACCGGCCGCGGCCCGGCCGACCGCCGCGGCCACCTCGGCGGCCGCGATCGGCTGGACCCCGCCGCTGGGCAGGCGCACGACGCCGTCCGTCGTCGCGGTGTCCGCGATGCCGCCGGCGAACTCGAAGAACTGGGTCGCGCGCACGATCGTGTAAGGCAGGCCGGCGTCCTCGATCAGCGCTTCCTGCGCGACTTTCGCCCGCAGGTAGCCGGACTCGGGCAGCCGCTCCGAGCCGACCACGGAGAGCGCGACGTAGTGCCCGACCCCGGCTTCTTCGGCCGCGTCGACGAGGTTCCCGGTCGCGGTGCGGAAGAACGCCATGACGTCGTCGTCCGCGAACGACGGCGAGTTCGACACGTCGACCAGGACGTCCGCGCCCTGCAGCACTTCCTTCAGCCCTTCGCCGGTGATCGTGTCCACGCCGGTGCTGGGCGCGGCGGGCACCGCCTGGTGGCCGTGCTCCCCCAGCCGGGCCACGACGGTCGAGCCGATGAGTCCGGTACCGCCGATGACGACGATCTTCATGGTGTTCCTTTCGTCGGTGGTGTTCGTCAGGGAAGACAAGACAGCCCGCCGGAACGTGACAGCGACCTGCCTCACACCGCGGCCACCGCTAGGCTCAGGGCCAGGCCCGAAACGGTGTGGCGAAGGGGATTCATGGACGTGACCGCCGACCTGGACGACGCGGCCGCTGTCTTCGCCGAGGTCCGGCCGCGGTTGTTCGGCATCGCCTACCGGATGCTGGGCGGCGTGGCCGACGCCGAAGACCTGCTGCAGGAGGTCTGGCTGCGGTGGCAGACCTGCGACCGGTCGGCCGTCACCAATCCGGCCGCCTACCTCGCCACGACGACCACGCGGCTGGCCATCAACGCGGGCAAGACCGCCCGCGCGCGGCACGAGACCTACGTCGGGCCGTGGCTGCCGGAGCCGGTGGACACCTCGGCCGACCCGCAGCTCGGTGCCGAACGCGCCGCGGCGCTGGAACTCGCGGTCCTGGTGCTGCTGGAAAGCCTGACGCCGACCGAGCGCGCGGCGTACGTGCTGCGCGAAGCGTTCGACTACCCGTACCGGCAGATCGCCGAGATCGTCCGGACGACGGAACCCACGGCCCGCCAGCTGGTCAGCCGCGCCCGCAAGCACCTCGCGGCCGGCCGCCGCGCCCCGGCGAGCGCCCCCGAGCAGCGGCGCCTGCTGACGGCGTTCGTCGCCGCGGCCCAGGCGGGCGACCTGGCGGCGTTGGAGGACCTGTTCGCGGCGGACGTGGTGAGCTGCTCCGACGGCGGCGGCGTCGCCCGCGCGTCGCGCGTCCCGGTCCACGGCGCGACGACGGTGGCGAAGTACGTCCGCGCGTTCGCGGACCGCTTCTGGGTGGGTGTCGAGGTGGCGCCGGTGATCGTCAACGGCCTGGACGCCGTTGTCCTGCGGCGTGACGGCGTCGCGTTCGCGGTCCTGACCGTCGCGGCCTCGGCCGAGGGCATCGACCAGGTCTTCTGGATGATGAACCCCGCCAAGCTCGCGGCGGTGTAGCCGGTCCGTCCACTGAGGACGGACCGGCTCACGCGCTCAGGCCGTGAGGGTGATCGCGGCGTCCGGCTCCGACACCCGGAAGCTGAAGCTCTCCTCCAGGTACAGCGTCACGCTCTCGGCGTCGTGGTGGCTGTAGCCGACCGCGAGGTCCTGGCCCAGCTCCAGGAAGAAGTCGCCGCCGGCGAGGCTCAGGACCATCGCGCCGTCCAGGCCGGGGGCGCGGACGATCTTGCCGCCGCCGAGGACGCGGCGGACGTGGTCGAAGACCAGCTGGCCGCCGTGCTCGGTGCTCTCCACGATCCGGGTGTAGCCCGCCGGGCCGATCGCGAGGCCGTACGGGCCGTCGATGCCCGCGCGGCGCAGCGTGTCCACCGCCCGGGCGATCACGCCGGGGTACGCCTCGGCGTTCTCCCCCAGCGCCGGCCGGTCGTACGGGCACGTCTCGGCGATGCCGGTCATCCCCGCCGCCGCCCAGCCGTGGAACACCGCGCGGTTCTCGACCATCGCGATCTGCTTCGCCGCGCGGTCGAGGTCGTCGAACTCCAAGTCGTCGGCGCCGCGCTCGGCGTCGTCCAGCTCCGTGCGGGACACGGTGAACGGGACGCGGACCTCGGCCAGCGGCAGCACCCGGCGCTGCCGCACGAGGACGCCTTCCTCACCGTCGGGCAGGGAGGACCCCTTGAGCGAAGTGGTCCGGCCCAGGTCGGTGGCGGAGTACTGCCAGCCGTGCGGACCGGCGACGTCGACCAGGCGCCGGGCGGCGAGGTGGGTGTGCAGCCGTTCCTTCGCCTCGGCGTCGACCTCCTTCCACCCCGCGTCCGAGATCGGGGCCAGACCGCGCATCAGGTGGTTCATGTTCAATCCCGTTCCTTGAGGCTGCCGATACCGAGTGAGCCGTCGCCGGGCCCGGTACCGAGTTCCGCTTCGACGTACTCTTCCGGGTCGATGTCGCTGACGTCGAGATCGCGCGCACCCTCGTGCTGCCGCTTGAACTCGACGAACTTGCGGCCGAGCTCTTCGCGCAGACCGGGGTCGGCGTGACGCCGGAAGTCGGCCAAACCCTCGTCCTCCTCCTCGGCCATGTGCTCGCTGTTCGCCATCCTGGCCTTCCGGACGGCGTCGAGCCAAGCGGTGCTGCCGACGGGGTGCAACGCGGCCTCGTGGACGCCGTCGCGGATGTCGTTGTGGTCGCCGATCGCGTCGAGCGTCTCCTCCTTCGCGTCTTCGCCGCGGCGGAGCAGGTGCGGGTAGAAGATCTCCTCCTCCGCCCGCGCGTGCACGTCGAGCAGGTCGGCCAGCGGTTGCCAGACCGCCGCCAGCTCACCGGCGTCGGAGATGTCGTCCATGCGGGCGAACTGCCGCCGGAACCAGTCGTGGTCGTCGAGGATGAGGCTGGTGATGTCGGCCATGCGGTCAGCCCCTGACCCGCGGTGTGGTGGAAGTAGCCATGCCCGTCTCTACCCCGTCCCCGGCACCGGAAAACACCGGACCGCCAGTCTCCGGCGCGGCCGGGTGCCGTGCCCGGCCGGACGCGGCGTTTTCACCCTTACGAGGGTGCCCGTGAACGGGGCCCGGGTCGGGTAGCCTACGGACGTGTTCACGAAGTGAACATCCTTTTCACGCCCTCGATCACCGCTCGCCGGAGGCTCCCCGTGACCAAACCGACCCGGTCGCCGGAGGCCACGCGCGCCGATCAGGCGGACATCCAGGCGGTGAGCCGCGTCAGCCAGATCCTGGCGTTGTTCGACCCGGCCACGCCGGAGGTGACGGCCGGCGAGATCGCCGAACGGCTCGGCCTGAACCGCACCACCGCGTACCGCTACTGCACGTCCCTGGTCGCGGCCGGCCTGCTCGAACGCAGCGCCGAGGGCGGGTACGTCCCCGGTGGCCTGCTGCTGCAGCTGGGCGCGTTCGCCATCGGCCACCGCCGCGTCGTCAACCTCGCCCCGCGGCACATGCAGGCGCTCTCGCGCGCCACGCAGACCAGCGTCGTGCTCAGCCTGTGGGGCCTCACCGGCCCGGTGGTGTCGCGGGTCGAGGAGAACGTCTCGACGATCGTCGTCGTATCGGTGCGCGTCGGCAGCCACCTGCCGCTGGACACGGCGCAGAGCAAGGTGTTCCTGGCCTACCACGCCGACCAGCTGTCGATGGAACGCCTGATGGCGAACCTGTCCGGTTCGGCGCGCGACGAGCTGCGCGAAGACGTCGAACGCGTTCGCGAAGTGGGCCACTGTTCCGCGATGAGCACACCGGGCGTCGTCGCGGTGGCCGCGCCGGTGTTCGACGAGTACGGCATCTGCGCCGCCATCGCCATCGTCGGCCCGGACAACACGCTCTCGATGTCGGACGACGCGCCCGAGCTGCGGGTCATCGCCGACGCGGCGCGCGAGCTGACGCACGAGCTGGGCGGCCACTACCGCCCGGACGACCTCAGCCGCGCGGTGTAGGGCAACCAGGCCGGCGACGGCAGCGGCGGGATCTGGGCGTACTCCCGCGCCCCGGCCAGCGCGCTGCCCACGAACGTCGCCAGGTCCAGGTCTTCCAGCCCGGCGACCAGCTTCGCGATCACCCCGGGACCCTCGATCCACAACGCCGTGACGACCTCGACGGCCGACGCGCCCGAGGCGAGGAACCGCCGGACGTCGTCGGCGGTGCGGGCGCCGTTGGTGCCGATCAGCGGCACGTCCGCGCCCAGGGCCAGGCGCGTTTTGCCGACCCAGTACAGGCTCATCGGCAGGCACCCGGGCGCGCTCCACGCGCCCCAGGAGCCGAGGACCGCGCCGCCGTCGAGGTCGGGCAGGAAGCCCGGGTAGCGGCCGACCAGGCCGATCGCGTCGGCGCCCGCCGAGCGGGCCGCGCGGGCGAGCGCGACGACGTCGGACGCCTGACCGGGCAGCTTGACGAACAGCGGCACGTCGACGGCGTCCCGCACGGTCCGGACGGCTTCGCCCACCGCGTCCGCTTCGGTCAGCTGGCGCACCGCGGACGCCTCGCGGCCGTGCGGGGCGCCGATGTTCAGCTCGACCGCGGGCACCACCGACGCCAGGGAACGCCCGATGCGCGCGGCCGCGGCGGGTTCGCCGAGGGTGATGCTGCCGATGACCGGACAGCCTCGCGGGGCGCCGTACGCGACCGCGTCGGACAGGATCGAGAGCCAGTCGTCCAGGTCCACCTGGGCGAGGCCGGAACGGTTGAGCAGGCCGTCGCCGAGACGCGCTTCGCCCGGCGGCCGGACCGCGCCGCCGGGCGAGACGAACGCGTAGTCCGCGATGTCCAGCTGGCGCCGGGCGGCGGCGCTCTCGTTGACGGACTTCGCCACCACCGCCCCGGCCCCCGCGTCGATGCAGGCGAAGAGCCCTTCGCGGGTCATGGTCAGCTCGGAGGAGCCGACCCAGACCGGGTTGGCGGTGGCGAACCCACCCGGTTGTCCGATCAGGACAGTGCCGGGATCGTGCTGTCGTCGCCCATGTCGACGTCCTTGGTCTCCGGGCCGAGGAACCCGCCCAGGCTGATCAGCACGCCGGCGAGCGCGATGAGCACCGCGGGCGCCAGGTGCGCGGGCATGACGCCGTCGAACCGCTGCAGGTAGAACTGGTAGAACGCCGGGGCGATGAGCGCGAGGCTGTAGCCGACGCCGTAGCCGGTGGAGCGGATGCTCGCCGGGAACCGCTCGGTCAGGTACGCCGCGATCGGGCCGAACGTGCCGACGGTGAAGATGCCGATCAGCACACCCCAGCCGAGCGCCGCGCCGAAACCGCCGTCCGACGCCATCAGCAGCGTGTAGGAGCCGGCGCCGATCACCAGGACCGCGAGGCCGTAGCCGATGTAGAACCGCCTTCGCCCGATGCGCTGGGACAGCAGCCCGAACAGCGGGTAGGAGAGCGCGGCGGCGGCGTTGATGACGAGCATCGTCATCGTGACCTCCTTGCTGGAGAGCAGGAGGTGCGACTTCAGCTGCGCGGGCGTCACGGCGGCTTCCATGTTGGTCGCCAGCCAGGTGCCGGTCATCAGCACGAACACCTGCGCCAGCGCCCGCGGGTACTTCACCAGCAGCCGGACGAACGGCATCTTGTGCTTCTCGCCGGTCAGCTCCGCCGGCGTCTCGTGCACGTTCTTGAGGTAGTAGCGGAACAGCACGACCGCCAGCGCCGCGCCGACGAAGAACGGGATCCGCCAGCCCCACTGGACGTAGGCGCTGTGCAGCCCGGCCGAGGGCAGCAACTGCAGCATCAGCAGCGTGATCGCCGCGATCACGGCGTACGCGGCGGGCGAGGTCGACGTGATGATCGAGGCGTAGAGGCCGCGCTTGTGCTTCGGGCTCCACTCCATCGCGAGCGGCACCGCGGTCGTGTACTCGCCGCCGAGGAAGATCCCGTCGACGAACCGCAGGCCGATGAGCAGGCCGACCGACCACACCCCGATCGTCTCGTGGCCGGGCAGGCACGCGGTCAGCAGCGTGATGGCCCCGAAGCCGCCGACCGCGACCAGCGTCGTGCGCTTGCGCCCGACGGTGTCGGCGAAGTGGCCGAAGATGATCGCGCCGAGCGGGCGGCCGATGAGCGTGGACGCGAACACGAGCGACGCCAGCAGCGCCGTCGTGCTCGCGCTCAGGTTGGCCGCCTGGAAGTACGCCGTCGCCGGTGCGAGCACCACGATCGGCAGGTAGATGTCGAACTGGTCGACGAAGTAGGCGAGGGTCCCGCCGCGGACGGCGGCGCGCACCTTGGCGCTGTCCGGGCCGTGCGGGACTCGGGGACGAGCCGGCGTCTGCGGCTCCACGGCGGGGGGCGGTGTGGACATCGTCGTCCTCCGATGGTTCTGAGGGCTCTGGCTACCCGCAGCTCACGCATCGCGACGATCTGTGCAATCCGAACTGCGTGTTCACGAAGTGAACGAATGACACCGTAAGCATGTGTCCTGCGATGCACAAGAGTGGCTTTAGGGTTGACATGCGGTCTTATAGTGAACTTTGAATTCACAATGCGAACGAAGGGCTGCCCATGAGCCAGCGTCCCGCCATCGCCGCCGTCCTGGACGGTCTGGTCGACATGCACGTCCACTCCGGGCCCAGCCCGTTCCCCCGCCGGTTCGACCACGTCGAGGCCGCGCAGGACGGCGCCCGGATCGGGCTGCGCGCCATGGTCGCGAAGTCCCACCACCACAACACCCAGATGGACGTCCTCGCGATGAAGGGGCGCCTCGAAGGCGTCGCCGCGAAGGTCTACGGCGGCATCGCGCTGAACAGCACCGTCGGCGGGCTCAACGTGCACGCCGTGCGCATGTGCCTGCGCATGGGCGGCAAGGTCGTCTGGTTCCCGACAATCTCCTCAGGCCGGCACATCGACTGCCACCCCGAGGACGGCGCCTTCCCGACCACCACCGTGCCGCTGACGCTGGAGCGCATCGACATCGTCGACGAGAACGGCGAGCTGAAGCCCGCGGCGATCGAGATCCTCGACGAGATCAAGGACCAGCAGGCCGTCCTCAATGGCGGGCACATGTACCCCGAGTACATCAAGACGCTCTTCGCCGCGGCGAAGGAACGCGGCATGAAGCGGCTGGTCGTCAGCCACCCGGACTTCGTGATCGGCGCCGACCCGGAGCTGTGCCGCGAGCTGATCGAGCTCGGCGCGTTCGTCGAGCACGAGGTCGGCATGTACGACCCCGAGGGCACCCAGAAGTGGGACCCGAAGCAGCTGCTGACCTGGATCGAGAAGCTCGGTCCCGAGCACATCGTGCTGGCCTCGGACTTCGGCCAGCAGGCCAACCCGAAGCCGGTCGACGCGTGGATGCGGGTCGGCGAGGCGCTGCTCGACCTCGGCGTGCCGGAGAAGGACCTGCGGCGCATGGTCCGCGACAACCCCACCTACCTGCTCGACCTCGACGCCTGAGCGAAAGGACTCCCCCGTGTACGAAAAGGACGATCCCCGGTCCGCGCTCGCGACGGCCACCGCGTCCCGGCCGGACAGCGGCGCCGCGATCACCACCGCGCAGTACCTCGACCTGCACGACAACGAGGTCGTGCGCGCGCAGAACGTCATCCTGATCCACACCGAGGCGCACTCCGGTGACGACCTCGACAACGGCTACCTCGCCGGCGAGCTGGCGATCATCGTCACCGGCGCCTCCCCCGCGTTCACCCTCTTCACCGACGACGGCGCCACCCGGATCGCCGAACCCGGCCTCGTCGTCGCCCCGCCCGGCGCGTCCCGGATCAGCGTCGAGGGTGACGGCCCGCTCGTCCGCCTGGTCGAGGCGACCGAACGCGACTGGCGCGACCGGTCCGCGAACGCCGGTGCGTACGCCGAAAACCACCCGCGCGTCACGCTCCTGCAGCGGTGGCCGGAACCCGCCGGCGGCAACCGCGTCCGGTTCTACCCGCTCTCCGAGGTGCCGCACGACCCGAAGCGATTCGGCCGCATCTTCCGCACCCGGGCGTTCATGGTCAACTTCCTGCCCGAGCAGGACGGCCCGCGCGACCCGCGCAAGCTCTCGCCGCACCACCACGACGACTTCGAGCAGCTTTCCCTTGCCGTGCAAGGAGAGTACGTCCACCACATCCGCACGCCCTGGCTCAACGACCGGACGACGTGGCACGACGACGAGCACGTGCGGATCGGCAGCCCGTCCGTCACGGTCATCCCGCCGCCGACCGTGCACACCTCCGAGGCGAGCGACCCGGGCGTCAACCAGCTCATCGACATCTTCAGCCCGCCGCGCGTGGACTTCTCGGAGAAACCGGGCTGGGTCCTGAACGCCGACGACTACCCGATGCCGTGAGCGCGCGCACCGGCGGCGGGCTGTTCGCCCGCGAGACCACTCCCCTGGGCACCTGGCTGAAGATCGCGTCGGGCGAGCCGGTCGAGATCATGGCGTACGCCGGGTTCGACTTCGTCGTCATCGACCTGGAGCACGCGCCGCTCGACCTGCAGACCGCGTACCGCCTGATCAACGCGGCCGCCGCGCTGGGTGTCACGCCCGTCGTGCGGGTGCCGGACACGACGGCGTCGACCATCCAGAAGATCCTCGACGCGGGCGCCATGGGCATCCTCGTGCCGCACGTCGACACCGTCGAGCAGGCGGCCGCGGTCGGGCGCGCGTGCCGGTTCCCGCCGCACGGCGTCCGCGGCGCCGGCGGCACCAGCCGCGCCGGGGCGTGGGGCCTGCGCCCGAACGCCGAGTACCTCGCCACCGGCAACGACGAGGTGCTGTGCATCCCGCAGCTCGAGAGCGTCGAGGCGATCAAGGCCGCGCCCGAGATCCTGGCGCTGGACACCGTGGACGCGGTGTTCGTCGGCGCCGCGGACCTGTCGATGTCGATGGGCTCGACGCCGTCGTCGCCCGAGGTGCTCGACCTGATCGCGTCGGCGATCGAGGCCGCGCACACCGCGGGCAAGCGCTGCGGGCTCGCGTTCGGCGGCGCGCCCGAGCGCGCGGCGCAAGCGGTGCGTGACGGCTGCGACTTCGTCCTGCTCAGCAACGACACGACGATGCTGGCCGACGCCGCGCGGACCTTGGTCAAGGCGTTCCGGGAAGCCGACGGATGACCCTTTCCCTGCCGCGCACCGCGTTGTCGATCGCCGAGCTGGACGACCTCGACCACGACGGTGTGATCAAGTTCGTCCGCGGGCTCGAAGAAGCCGGGCACCGGATGGTCTGGATCCCGGAGGTCGCCGGGCGCGAGGCGGTCACGACCGCGGCCCTCGTGCTGCAGTCCACGGAACGGCTGATCGTCGGCAACGGCGTCGCCCGCGCGCTCGAACGCGTGCCGAAGTCGGCGGCGTCCGCGGCGCGGGACCTCGCCGCGGGCTTCCCCGGCCGGTACGTGCTCGGGCTCGGGGTGAGCGGGGCGGTCCGCGAACGCGGGGTCGGACCGCTGCCGTTCCTGCGGGACTACCTCGACGGCGTCGAGACGATCCTGCCCCGGGCGGTGCCGCGGGTGCTCGGCGCGTACTCGGAGGGGATCACCCGGCTGGCCGCCGAGCGCGCCGACGGGCTGCTCACCTTCCTCGTCACGCCCGAGCACACCCGCTGGGCACGCGAGACGATCGGGCCGGACCTGTTCCTGTCGGTCGTCCAGTGGGCCGTGATCGGCCGGACGCGGGCGGCGGCCCGCGACGTCGCCCGCGAGCGCCTCGCCTACTACCTGACGCTGCCGCACCAGCTCGCCAAGCTGACCCGGCTCGGCTTCACCGACGCGGACCTCGCGCCGTCGGGGTCCGACCGGCTGGTCGACGCGCTAGTCGCGTGCGGTACCCCGGACCAGGTGCGCGAGTCGTTGCGGCAGCAGTACGACGCGGGCGCGACGCAGGTCGCCGTCACCCTGGTCGGCCCGCTGGACGACGCCAAACTCGACGCTTACCGAGCCCTCGCCGAACAGGAGAACTGATGCGGGCAGCGGAGAAAGTCATCATCACGACCGCGATCACCGGGTCGGTGAACATCCCGTCCCAGAGCCCCTACCTGCCGCTGTCGGCCGCCGAGGTGAGCAAGGCGGCCCTCGAAGCGATCGCCGCCGGGTCGGCCGTCGTGCACCTGCACGCCCGGCACCCCGACGGGCGGCCCGCGTTCGAACCGGCGGTCTTCGACGAGATCCTCGAGCCGATCACCGCCGAGACCGACGCCGTCATCAACATCACCACCGGCGGCGCGTCGTCGATGACCATGGACCAGCGGCTCGCGGCGGCCCACCACGTGCGGCCCGAGCTCGCGTCGATGAACATGGGCTCGATGAACTTCGTCTACTCGGGCATCGCCGACAAGGTCACCGAGTGGAAGCACGACTGGGAGAAGCCCTACGTGCTCACCACCTACTCCCACCCGTTCGTGAACACCTTCGACAAGATCGAGCACACGCTGCGCACGCTCGGCGCGGCCGGCACCCGGTTCGAGTACGAGTGTTACGACATCGGGCACCTGTACTCGCTCGCCCACTTCGTCGAGCAGGGCCTGGCGAAGCCGCCGCTGCTGATCCAGGGCGTGTTCGGCGTCCTCGGCGGCATCGGCGCCGACCACGCGAACCTGGAGCACATGGTGCGGATCGCCGACAAGCTCTTCGGCGACGACTACCAGTTCTCGGCGTTCGCGGCCGGGCGCGACCAGCTGGCGTTCGGCACGCACAGCGCGTGGCTCGGCGGGCACGTGCGCGTGGGCCTCGAAGACAGCCTGTGGATCGGCAAGGGCAAGCTCGCGGAGAGCAACGCCCAGCAGGTGCGGAAGATCCGCGCCGTCGTCGAGGACATGGGCAAGCAGATCGCCACCCCGGACGAAGCGCGGGCGATGCTCGCGCTTCGCGGTGCTACCAAGGAGAACGCATGAGCACCCCCCTGCTCGCGGACAAGGTCGTCCTCGTCGTCGGCGCCAGCTCCGGCATCGGCGCCGAAGCGGCACGCGTCTTCGCCGAAGACGGCGCTTCGGTGATGCTCGTCGCCCGCACCGAGGAACCCCTTGCGGCGCTGGCGAAAACCCTCGACGCGGCGGGCCACGACGTCGCGTACACGACGGGAGACGTCGCGGACGCGGACAGCGTCGCGGCCTTCGTCGACGCGACGGTCGCCCGCTTCGGCCGGCTCGACGGCGCGTACAACAACGCCGCGATGGGCCAGGGCGGCCGGCTCGACGCGGTGCCGGAAGCCGACTTCGACCGGATCATGGCGGTGAACGTCAAGGGCACGTGGTTGTGCCTGCGCGAGGAGGTGCGGGTGATGGAGGCGCAGGGGTTCGGCGCGATCGTCAACGTGAGCAGCATCGGCGGCCTGCGCGGCAGCTCCGGCATGGGCGCCTACCAGGCCACCAAGCACGCGGTCATCGGCCTGACCCGCACCGCCGCGCACGACTTCGGCCCGCTCGGCATCCGCGTGAACGTGATCGCCCCCGGCCCGACGGAGTCCCCGATGCTCGACGAGCTGCGCCGCACCATCCCCGGCGGTGTGGAAGCACGCATCGCGGCGACGCCGTTGCGGAAGGCCGGCACCGGAGCCGAGGCGGGCGCCACGGCGGCGTTCCTGCTCAGCGACCGGGCGAGCCACCTCAGCGGCGTCGTCCTCCCGGTGGACGGCGGGTTCACCGCCTGATTGTCCCTCTCGGGAGCTACACCGGATGTCCGTCACGGAGTGATGTGACACCACCCGCCGCGCTCGTAATCTCGCCGCACTCCACAAAGACGTCCGGCGAGAGGAACCCCGATGACCACCCCCACCGAGCGGAAGCCCCGGCTGCAGCGCTTCCGGTTCCCCGTCCTGCTCCTCGCCACCGCCGTGCTGCTGATCGCGGCCCGCGGGCTGGACGCGCTCGTGGCGGGCGTGCCGGTCCTGCGCCTCCTGGTCGGGGCCGGCGCGGCCGCCGGCGCCGTCTTCGCCTACAAATGGGTGGCCCGGCGGGTCGAGAACCGGGACGAGATCACCGAACTCGCCACCGCCGGGCGCTGGAGCGGGCTCGGGCGCGGCGCGCTCATCGGCGGCGCCGCCTTCGTCGCGACCATGCTGCTCTCGATCGTGTTCACCCACGCCGACATCAGCGGCGGCTCGTTCTGGGCCTGTCTGGGCGTGGCCGGGTCGATGGCTTCCGTCGCGGTGACCGAGGAACTGCTGTTCCGCGGGGTGCTGCACCGCATCCTGGAGCAGCGCGCGGGCAGCGTCATCGCGATCGTGGTCTCGTCGCTGCTGTTCGGCCTGACGCACCTGATCAACGGCAACGCCACGCTCTGGGGCACCCTCGCCATCGCCGTCGAGGGCGGCACGATGCTGGCCGTCGCCTACACCGCCACGCGGTCGCTGTGGCTGCCGATCGGCCTGCACTTCGCCTGGAACTGGCTGCAGGGCGGCGTGTTCGGCACCGCGGTCTCCGGCGCCGACAGCGAACCCGGCCTGCTGCGCACCGTCCTTTCCGGACCGGACGCGCTCACCGGCGGGTCGTTCGGCCCGGAGGCCGGCCTGTTCGCGCTGCTGTGCTGCCTGGTGACGACGGGGCTGCTGCTCCGCCGCGCGAAGCTCATCCCTCGGCGCTGACCAGCCCGGTCCGGTAGGCCAGCACCACGGCCTGCACCCGGTCCCGCAGGTCCAGCTTGGTCAGGATCCGCGAGACGTACGTCTTCACCGTCTCCACGCTCAGCACCAGCTCGGCGGCGATCTCGGCGTTCGACAAGCCATTGGCGATCAGCTTCAGCACCTCCAGCTCCCGTCGGGCAAGCCCTTCCAGCGGGCCACCGGTGGGAGCGGCCGGGCGGATGCGGTCGGCGTAGCGGCCGATCAGCGTCCGGGTCACCGAAGGCGCGAGCAGCGACTCGCCGCGGGCGATCGTGCGGACGCCCTCGACGAGCTCGTCCAGCGGCGCGTCCTTGAGCAGGAACCCGCTCGCCCCGGCGCGCAGGGCGTCGTAGACGTACCGGTCGACGTTGAACGTCGTGACCACCAGGACCTTCGCCGGGTCGGCCGCCTCGGGGCCGGCGATGCGGCGGGTCACCTCGATCCCGTCCAGCAGCGGCATCTGGATGTCCATCACGACGACGTCCGGGCGCAGCCGGTCGAACTCGGCGAGCGCCTCGTGGCCGTTCGCGGCCTGACCCACGACGTCGAGGTCCGGCTGGGCACCGAGCACCGTCACGTACCCCGCGCGGATGAGCTCCTGGTCCTCGCAGATCAGGACCCGGATCGGGCCGTCGGTCATCCGTCGCTCCTCGTCGGAATCCGGGCACTGACCACGAACCCGTCGCCCGACGGGCCCGCGGTGAACCGGCCGCCGAGCGCGTCGACGCGGTCCCGCAGCCCGGCCAGCCCGCGGCCGCCGGACCCGAGGGCGCCGGCCGCCGTCGCCGGGCCTTCGGTGGTCACCTCGATTTCGAGGAGGTCGGCGCGGTAGCCGACGCGCACCGCCGCGGGCCGGCCGGCGGCGTACTTGGCCGCGTTGGTCAGCGCCTCCTGCACGATCCGGTACGCCGTGAGCTCCGTTTCCGGAGGCAGCGCCGGGCGTTCGCCCTCTTCGACGAGCTCGACCACCCGTCCCGGCTGCTCGACGAGGGCGCGCAGCGCGCCCAGGCCCGGCGTGCGCGCGCCGGTGGCTTCGAGGACGCCCAGCAGGAACCGCAGCTCGGTGAGGGCGTCCCGGCCGGAGCCGGTGATGGTGGCGAGCACTTCGGGGACGCGCTCGGGTGGCAGGTACCGGGCGGCGTCGGCCTGCACCACCATGGCGGTCACGTGGTGGGTGACGACGTCGTGCAGTTCGCGGGCCAGCCGGGCGCGTTCCTCGGCCGCGGCGGCGCGGGCGGTGAGCCGCCGCCGTTCGGTTTCCTGCCGCCGCCGTTGCCGCACCAGGGCGCCCAGCAGCCAGAACAGCGTCAGCACCGCGAAGTAGACGACGTAGTCGAGCAGTCCCGACGGCGACCCGCGAAGCGCCAGCAGGACCGCGAAGACGACGTACCCGGCCGACGCCGCCGAGACCAGCGCCCGGCGGAACCGCTCTTCGTGCGCTCCGGCGGAGTAGAGCGCGAAGTACAGGGCGAGGCTGCCGACGGTGGTGGGGTACGCGAGCACCTCGTGCGCGGCGAAACAGACCGCGGTCACGGCAAAAGCCGCAGCGGGCCAGCGGGTCCGCACGGCCAGCGGGAGCGTCTGCCCGAGTACCAGCACGACCGCGAGGAACCCGCCGTCGTGCCGCGGCAGATCGCCGAACTGGGCGCCGAGCACGGCGAGCCCGGGCACGAACGCGGCGGCCGTGACGACCACCGCGAGGCCCCGGTCCCGGACCTCGAGCGAGACCCCCGCCCACCGGCTCCGGAGACGTCCCAGCTTCGGCATGGCGGGGAGCCTAGCGAGCCCCGGACCCCGCCGGATCACCGATCGCCGTCACCCACGTGGGGGACGCGGGTTTTACCGGGTCACGGGGAGGGTAGCCAGCTTCCGGCCGGACGCGGGACGCGTCCCGCGAAGAAGGAGCGGTTCGTGGTCATCATCGGCATCACCCTCGGCGCGAGCGGGCTGGTCCTCGGCATCGGCGTGCTCTTCCTGCTCGGCCTGCTGCTCCTCGTCGCCGGGCTGATGTTCCGGCTGCTCGCCAAGCAGGCCTTCTAGGTCACAGCTCCCGGTCGCGCAGGTACGCCGCGATCCGGACGCGCAGGCCGCGGACGTGCACCAAGCTCAGGGTGAAAGCCGCTTCGGGCTCCTCTGCCGGCAGGTGACACGGACCCGCGATGTGGACAAAACCGTCGTCGGGGTCGTGCCGCGGCGCCGACCACACGTCCTGCTCGCCTGCCGAGCGGTCCTCGGCCCGGGCCCGCGCCGACCAGTAGACCGGCAGCTTCATGACCTCGCCGAGCGCCTTCCCGAAGGTGGGCAGATCGGCTTCCGGCAGCGCGAGCCCCCGGCCGCTCCACACGCGCGGGCCGCCCGGCGCGGGCCGGACCCGGGTGAAGGTGGCGACGTCGCCGGCGGTGCCGATCGTCCAGTGCGGTGTTTCGGTGGTGGTGGTCGCCACGGTTTCTCCTCGTGCGTAGCGGCCCCCAGGCTGACACCCACTCTAGTGGATCACCCGGCTTCCCAGGGCCGGCCCGCCAGGAGGTTCGTCACCCAGTGCGCCGCGAGCCCGCAGAGCGCGCGTTCGGGGCCGCGCCGGTGGGACACCACGACGTCGTCGCACCAGAGCATCAACGCGGTCGCCCCGCCGGCGGTCGGGGTCAGCCCGACGACCCAGCGCCGGCCGTGCACGTCGACGGTGCGCTCGGCGGTGAGCCACCAGCCCTTCGACGCGGTGACCGTCCACGCCCGCACCTGGGCGAGCTCGGCCACCGAAGCCGGTTCACGCGCGGTCGGTTCGTCCACATCGGCCACTCTCGCACACCGGTTCACGTTTCCCGCACGATCGCGAACGCCTTCGCGAGGTGACTGCGGGCCGGATGCCGGGCGGTGGACGAGGCAGCGGACGCTGCCGTGCCGGGTCGGCACCCGGATGCGCAAAGGCGAGCCAGTCACCTTTGCGCGTCAAGCACCTCAGTCGCGGCGGCTGCCGAAGATCAGGCGGTAGCCGACCAGGATGATCAGTGCGCCCAGCACGGCGAGAGCCCAGGTGCGCAGGTCGAAGAACGTGCCGAGGTCGGTGTGGAAGAGCGTCTTGCCCACCCAGCCGCCGACGAACGCGCCGCCGACGCCGAGCAGGATCGTGATGATGCAGCCGCCGGGGTCCTTGCCCGGCATCAGGATCTTCGCGATCACGCCGGCGATGAGCCCCAGCACGATCCAGCCGATGATGCCCACGGACTGCTCCTCTCATCCACGCTCCACCTAGACGGCACAGGATGGCAGCCGGGCGTGGCGGCGTCGCGCCGAGTGAGGTGGACGTGACCTGGATCTCATCCGGCCCGCCGCTAGGGTCCCGGCCATGGGAACGCCGATCGCCGGAGACCTCGCCCCGACCGGCGTCCTGCGCGCCTCGATCAACCTGGGCAACGCCGTGCTCGCCCAGGGCACCCCGGACGCGCCGGCCGGCGTCACGGTCGACATCGCGCGCGAGGTCGCCGCGCGGCTGGCCGTCCCGGTGGAGTTCGCCTGCTTCGACGCGGCGCGGAAGTCGTTCGACGCCTTGACCTCCGGCGCCGCCGACCTCTGCTTCCTGGCGATCGACCCGGCCCGCGCGACGGAGGTCGCGTTCACCGCGCCGTACGTCGTCATCGAGGGCGTGTACGTGGTGCCGCGCGACTCGGCGCTCACCACCCCGGCCGACGTCGACCGGCCGGACGTCCGGATCGGCGTGAAGCAGGGCTCCGCCTACGACCTGTTCCTCTCCCGCACGCTGGAGCACGCGAGCGTCGTGCGCGGCGACGAAGGCGTCACGACGTTCGAGACCGAGGGCCTCGAAGCCGCGGCCGGCATCCGGCAGCCGATGACCGCCTACGCCGCCGCGCACCCCGGCGTCCGGGTCGTCCCCGAGCGGTTCATGCAGATCGAGCAGGCCGTCGGCACGGGCAAGGACCGCCGCCCCGGGACCGTCGCGTTCCTGCACGACGTCGTCGAGGAGCTGAAGGCGAGCGGGTTCATCGCCGACGCGCTGCGGCGCGCAGGCCAGCCCGACGCCGCCGTCGCTCCCCCGGCCCGCTGACGCTCAGGCCGCCGTCCAGGCGCGCAGCTTCTCGGGGTTGCGCACCGCCCAGATGTGCTTGATCCGGTCGTCCTCGACGTCGAACGCGAACACCGTCACGGTGACGCCGTGCTGCCGGGAAAGCATGCCAGGCCGGCCGTTGACGGTGGTCTCCCGGAAGGTAATACCGGGCAGCACGTCCAGGATCGCGGCGCAGGCACGCGCGACCGCTTCGCCGCCGTACATCGGTTCGAGGCGGGCGGTCGCCAGCCCGCCGCCGTCGGCGGTCGCCGTGACGCCGGGGTCGAGCAGGCCGATCAGCGCCGCGATGTCCTGGGCTTCCCAGGCCACCTTGAAGCTCCGGACGAGGTCCGCCTGCTTGCCGGCCGGGGTGGCCACGGGTGGGCGCGACGCCTGGATCCGCCGGCGCGCCGACGAGGCCAGCTGCCGGCACGCCGCCGTCGACCGGCCGACGATCCCGGCCACTTCGGCGAACGGGTAGCGGTAGACGTCGTGCAGGACGAACGCGACGCGCTCGGCCGGGGTCGTCGCCTCGAGCACGACGAGGAAGGCCATGTCTACCGACTCGTCGAGGGTGACCCGGTCGGCCGGGTCCACGACGCCGATCCACTCCGTGCTGCCCGGCAGCGGCTCCGGGATCCACTCCCCCACGTACGCCTCGCGCCGCACGCGCGCGGAAGCGAGCTGGGTCAGGCAGATCCGGCCGGCGACCGTCGTCAGCCAGGCGCCGGGTGACGCGATCGCGTCCCGCTCCCGCGCGGACAGGGCGTACCAGCGGGCGAAGGTCTCCTGGACGACGTCCTCGGCGTCGGCCAGCGAGCCGAGGAGCCGGTAGCCGAGGCTGGTCAGGTGCCGCCGTTCGCTCGTGATCGGGTCGGGCCGGGTCATCGGGTCGCCTCACATTCCGCGGTGCTGCCTGGTCGTAGTCCTGACGAACCCCACGGCTTCGTTGTGACACGACCCCGCAGGAGGAACCATGACCCCGTTCACCGCCGCCGCGCCCGCGGAGCGCCTGGAGCGAGCGGCCACCGCGCTGAAGGAACACGGCTTCACCGTGGAGATCCTCGACGACGTCGCCGCCGCGCGCGACCGCGTCCGTGAGCTCGTCCCGGCCGGCGCGAGCGTGTTCACCTCGGCCAGCGAGACGACCCGGCTCTCGGGCATCGAGGAGGACCTCAACACCGGCGGCCGGTTCGACGCCGTCAAGCCGCGGGTCCTGGCGATGGACCGCGCCACCCGGGCCGACGACATCCGGCGGCTGATCGCCACCCCCGACTTCGTGGTGGGCAGCGTCGCGGCGGTCACCGAGACCGGGTCCGTGGTGGTCGCCTCGGGCAGCGGCAGCCAGGTGCCCGCCTACGCCGGCGGCGCGGGCCGGGCGATCTGGGTCGTCGGGGCGCAGAAGGTGGTCCCCGACATGGCCACGGCGTTGCGGCGCCTCGAAGAGCACGCGCTGCCGCTGGAAAGCGCCCGCGCCCAAGCGGTCTACGGTCAGCCGAGCGCGATCAACCGCCTGCTGGTCCTCAACGCGGACGGTCCCGGGCGCGTCACCATCCTGTTGCTGCGCGAGGCCGTCGGCTTCTGACTCAGCCGCCGAGGGAGGCGCTGCCGTCCGGGCCGGTGACCACGATGCGGAGGGTCACCGCGCCCGCGAACGGGATCACCGTCACCTGCCACGTCTGCGGTGTGCCGACCTCCAGGGTGCTCCGGGCCTTCGCCACCAGGGCCGGGACGCGGTCGACGGGCAGGGCGCGCAGGTCGAACGACGGGACCGTGACGCCGGTCGGCGCGAACACCACCGACAGGCGGTGCTCCTGGACGACCGCGGTGAGCACCTTCGTGACGTCCGCGTGCTGCGCCAGGCCGTCGACGGCACGGCGCAGCTCGCCCACGTCCGCCAGGGACTGTCCCGGGTCGACGGTGACCGTGGCCGAACCCGAGGACGACGTGACCGACGTGGGTTCGGCGGCCTCCGAGGCTTCGGAGGCTTCGGAGGCTTCCGCCGCCGGGGCGAACAGCTCGGTGCGGAACTGCAGGACGACCACGGCCACGCCGACCAGGATCCCGAGGAGGACGAGGAAGCCGTGCCCGGAACCGGCCGACGGCTTCCGGACCACAGTGGACTCGGGCGCGGACGCCAGGGTGGCGCCGGCCGCGCGGCGCGCCCATTCCGCGTCCGGCTCGACGATCCGGGCCTTCCACGGGCGGTCCGGCGGGTACGCGACGACCAGGACGTCACCCGGCCGGTAGCTGGGCAGGTCGACGAGGTTGACGTCGAGGCGGGCTTTGGCGCGGAACGACGGCTCGCCGTACGGGGCGACCGTGAGGTCGAACCGGACCGGCACGTCACCCGTCTCCGTGCCACTGGCGCGGAGGCTCTCGATCTTCGCGAGCGCCACGCGCGGCACGACCGCCGCCTCCCGCGCCCGCCGCGGCATCCCGGCGACGAACAGGAGAAGCCCGTAGGCGAAGGGAAGTCCGATGCCCGTGAGGATCAACGGGACGTTTTCGATGATGATGCCGGTGACGAAGGCGCTCACCGTCACCCCGATGACGGCACCGGTCAGGAACCCGCGGACGAGCTTGATCACGATGTTCTCCGGACTCTCGAAGGGCTCAGCGGGCCGGCAGCCAGCCGGCGAGGACGGGATCGCGCGGTCCGGACCATCCCGGTGTACCGGCGGCGGCCGGTGACGGCGCGGCCGAGCACCAGCAGGGTCACCACGAGCAGCAGCGCCGGCACCCACCAGTCGGCGTAGTAGAAGAGCCAGCCCCAGAAACCCCACGGCTCGTCCTGGTGGAACACCGGGTCGACGGCGGTGCCGACGGCGAGCGGCGGGAGCCACCCGCGGGCCGACACCCCGGCACCGACGGTGCCGCCCGCCAGCGCCAGCACGGCCGGGAACGCGGGACTCGCCGGCCGGCCCCGGTAGCGGCGCGCGGCGGCGCCGGCGAGGGTGGCCGCGAAGAGGCAGCCGAAGACGCCCAGCGTGCCCCAGACGACCACGTACGGCGGGTCCGCGTCGCCGCGGTCGTCGAAGATGCTGTCGATCGCCATGGTCCGGAACTGCGCCATGAACCCGCCGAACCCGAGTCCGGCCAGCACGCCCAGCGCCACGGTCGCGACCGAAGCCACGACCAGGGCGGTGAGCACCACCGGGTGCCCATGCCACCGTTCGTGGCGCTCGTGCCGGGCCCGCGCCGGATCCTTCGTGTTCACCGCAACCACCTCCTGTCCTCGAGACGCCACCAGCCTGCGCGGGCCCGGCTGCTACCGAACCCAGGTTTCGGCCACGATCAGGTGAGAAACCGGCGGCTCGTCGACCGGAAACAATTCTCGAATGCCGCGAAAATCGTCGCGGATTGTCGCGCGTGAAGCGACCAGGCGGGGCGTCACCAACCGCGGTGATCACTCACAGGAGTGACGATCGACAAGCCCGCAACCTGGCCCGTTGCGCCGGAAAGGGGAATTGCGAGACCTACTCAAATGGCAGCTATCCGGCTTTCCCGGTACTGCGTAACGTCGATTGACGGGTGCGGTTCTCGCACTCACGACTCCTGGAGGTTCTCGTGATTCGACGACCCCTGCGCACCGTGGCCGCCCTCGTCGGCGCCGCGGCCGCGGCCACCGCTTTCGCCACCCCGGCCTCGGCGGCCGCCGCGCCGTTGACGGAAGCCGCCGGCCCGGCCGCGCTGGCCGCCGCGCAGCACACGCTCGGCGGCTCCCTGGGTAGCGCCTTCGGGCTGTCCTGGCTGGACACCACCACCGGCGGCCTGGTCGTCGGCACGACCGACGCGGCCCGCGCGGCGCAGATCCGCGCCGCCGGGGCGACGCCGAAAGTGGTGCGGCACAGCGCGTCCGAGCTGAAGGGCGTCCAGTCGACGCTGGATCGCAGAGCCACCGGCGTACCCGCCTCGGTCGCCGGCTGGTACGTCGACGCGCCCGCCAACGAGGTCGTCGTGAGCGTGGTGGGCGGCGATCCGGCCGGTGTCGCGTGGGCCACCGCGGGCGGCGCGCCGGTGCGGGTGGAGCGCGTCGACCGGGCGCCGCGGCCGCTGTGGGACGCCATCGGCGGGCAGGGCCTCTACTTCAACGGCGGCGCCTGTTCGATCGGGTTCAACGCCTACAACGACAACGACGTCCACTTCGTCATCACCGCCGGGCACTGCACGGAACTCGGCGGCGCGGTGAGCGGCGTCGGCGGCCCCATCGGCAAGGTCGCGAAATCGTCGTTCCCCGACAACGACTACGGCACCGTCAAGGTGACCAGTGACGCCGTTTCGACGCCGCCGCGGGTGGACCGCCACGAGGACGGCACCGACGTGCGGATCGACGGCACGGACGTCGTGCCGGTCGGCGGCCGGATCTGCCGGTCCGGCATCACCACCCACTGGCAGTGCGGCCGCGTCATCGCGCTCGACCAGGCCGTGAACTACGGCGACGGCAACCTCGTGTACGGGCTCACGCACACCGACGCCTGCGCCGAACCCGGCGACTCGGGCGGCTCGTTCGTCAGCCGTCCCGCCGCGGGGTCCGGCACCAAGCTGGTGCAGGCCCAGGGCATGACGTCCGGCGGGTCCGGTGACTGCGAGACCGGCGGCGACACGTTCTTCCAGCCCGTGCGGGAGGTGCTGGACCGCTACGGCCTCACTCTCGAAACCAACTGACACCCGCTGACGGCTCGGCGGTCTCCCGGAGGCCGCCGATGCCGAGCGAGTCGTCGGGTGCCGGGGCTGTTCCGGGTTCCGTTTCCGGTTCCGCTGCCGGTTCTTCCGCTTCGGTTTCCGGCTCGGGCGGGTCCTCCAGGAAGTCCGCCGTCGGCACGTACAGCAACGCGCCGGTGTGCGGGGTCGAGAAGTCGAGGATGCGGTCGTGGTTCCCGGGCGGCGACCCGACGAACATGTTCTCCAGCATCCGCTCGATCACCACGGGCGACTTCGCGTAGCCGATGAAGTAGGTGCCGAACTCGCCGTACGCCGGGCGGCCGAACGGCATGTTGTCGCGCAGGATGTCCAGTTCGTTGCCGTCGTCGTCGGTGATCACGTTGAGCGCGATGTGGGAATCGCTCGGCTTCTCCGCGTCCGAAAGCTCCACATCGGACAGTTTGCGCCGACCGATCACCCGCTCCTGCTCCTCGGTGGACAGCGCGTTCCACGCCGTCATGTCGTGCAGGTACTTCTGGACGACGACGTAGCTGCCGCCGTTGAACCCGCCGTCGTCGTCGACGTACACGGCCGCGCGGGCGGCGCGGCCGGTCGGGTTCTCGGTGCCGTCGACGAAGCCGAGCACGTCGCGCGCGTCGAAGTAGCGGAAACCCTGCACCTCGTCGACGACGGTGACCGCGCCGGCGAGCCGCGCCATGATCAGCGTCTCCAGCTCGAAGCACAGGTCCATCCGGTCCGCGCGGAAGTGGAACAGGAGGTCGGCGTCACTCGTCACGCTTTCGTGGCGCTCGCCCTTGAACACGGGCAGCTCGTGCAGCTCGGCCGGGCGCGGGCTGCCGTAGACCCGGTCCCAGGCGGCCGAGCCGATCCCGGCCAGGCAGGAGAGGCCGCCGGTCAGCGACCGGAACCCGACGGACCGCCGCAACCCGGGCAGGTCGGCCAGCAGGTCCTTGACGACGTCCTCGCCGCCGAAGTCGATTCGCAGCAGCAGGAAGATGGCGGCGCGGGTGAGGGGTCCGGCGATCTCCTCGGCGTCACCCGGCGAGGCCTCTTTCGAAAGCATCCGCGACGATAGCATTCGCCGCCATCGCTCCCTCCTCCTACATTGGGGGACATGACTTCCACCGCCGACAAGGCCAAGCGCTTGCAGGAGCTGCACGCGGCTCCGGAACTGCTGCTCGTCGTCAACGTCTGGGACGCGATCACGGCGAAGGTCGTCGCCGAGACGCCGGGCACGCAGGCCCTCGCCACCCCGAGCCACGGCATCGCCGCCTCCCGCGGCTACCCGGACGGCGAAAAGATCCCACGCGACGAGATGATCGCCGAAGTCGCCCTGATCGTGCGCACGGCGGGCGACCTGCCCGTCTCCGCCGACCTCGAAGCCGGCTACGGCGACCCGGGCGGCACCATCGCCCGGGCCATCGAGGCCGGCGCCGTCGGGGCGAACCTCGAAGACCAGATGAAGCCGCTCGCCGAGTCCGTCAAGGCGGTCGAGGCGGCCGTCGCCGCGGCGCAGTCGGCCGGTGTCGACTTCGTGCTCAACGCCCGCACCGACGCGTTCCTCAAGATCGGCGACCAGGAGGAGGCGCTGACCGAGGCGATCACCCGCGGCCGCGCCTACCTCGACGCGGGCGCGTCGAACTTCTTCGCCCCCGGCAAGCTCGACGAGACCCAGGTCGGCCGCCTGGTCGAGGCGCTCGGCGAGCGCAAGGTCAACCTGATCGGCATCCCGGGCTCGATCCCCCTGGCCGTCGCGCAGAAGCTCGGCGTCTCCCGGGTCTCGTACGGGCCGTGGAGCCAGAACGTCGCGCTGACGGCCCTGGCCAAGCTGGCCGAAGACGTCTACGGCGGCGGTGGCCTGCCCGCCGACACCCGCAAGCTGAACTGACGGCGGATCCCTCGTTGTTTACAGTCACTGAAGTGATACGGTGACTGTAAACAACGAGAGGACGCCGCCGTGAGCGAGTTCGAGATCGTCACCGAGTACCCGCACCCCCGCGACCGCGTGTGGCGGGCGCTGACCGACCCGGCCCTGGTCCCCCGGTGGACGTCCACCGGCCAGGGCGGCCGTCCCGAGGGGTTCGTCCCCGAGGTCGGCACGCGGTTCCGGTTCGTCGGCAAGCCCGTGCCCGGCTGGGACGGCGTCGTCCGCTGCGAGGTCCTCGCCGCCGACGCGCCGGCCTTGCTGCGCTTCACCTGGCGCAACAAGGAAACCGACGAGCCGAGCTTCGTCACCTACCGCCTCGAGGACACCGCCGCGGGCACCCGCTTCACCTACTCGCACACCGGTTTCCGCGGCGTCGGCGGGCTCGTCATGTCCCGCCTGCTGCAGCGGGTCCGCCGCCGGATGCTGGCCGAGGGCCTGCCGCCGGTGCTCGACGACCTCGGTGCCGCCGCCTGAAGCTCAGGCGAGGTCAGGCCAGGTCCGGGATCAGCTCGCCGATCAGGCGGATGCTCTTCAGCACCTTGTCGTGCGGGATGCCGCCGATCTGCTGCAGGCACATCAGCCGGTCGATGCCGAGATCGGCGTAGGCCTGCAGCTTCTTGCGGCAGGTGTCCGGGCTGCCGACGATCAGCGAGTCCTGCGCGCTCAGCACCTCGAAGATCTCGTCGTCCGGCACCGATTCCCCTTGCAGGATCCGGGCGATCAGCAGGTTCGCGTCCGTCGGGCCGTTCTGCGCCTCGCCGCGCAGGAACTCACCCGTCAGGCCACCGCCGTCCGGCGCCGCCACCAGCTCCTGCTGGCGGGCGTTGAGGCGGACGAACTCGTTCGCCGCCTCGAAGAACGTCAACGCCGTCACGGTGTACCAGGCCGCGGCCGCGGCGGCGCCGTTGCGCATCGCCTCCTCGTCGGTGTCCGCGCAGTGCACGAACGTGAAGAAGCCGACCTGGTTGTTGACGAACGCGCCGACCGGGTCGGTACACTGCGCGGGCCGCCGCCCGGTACAGGCCGATCAGCCGGCCGGCGCGCTCCAGCGACTCCCACATCGTCGTGCCCAGCACGCCGACGCCGCGGCGCCCGGCCTCCTCGAAGGAGGACGCGCTCGCCGCCGCCTGCCACAGCGGCGGATGGGGCCGCTGCAAGGGTTTCGGCCCGATCGCGACGTCGTCGACGCGGTAGGCGTCGCTCTCGTGGGAGAACCGTTCGGAGGTCCACATCCGCGGCACCATCTCGAAGGCTTCCTGCGTCTGGGCGCGAGCGTCGTCCGGCTCGATGCCGAACAGGCGCCACTCCGGGATCGTCGAGCGGGTCAGGCCGAGCTCGACCCGGCCGCCGCTGAGGTGGTCGAGCGTCGCGGCGCGCTCGGCGACGCGGATCGGGTGGTTGAACCGGCCCGGCGCGAGCACCGCGGAGTGCCCGAGCCGGATCCGGCTGGTGCGCTGGGAAAGCGCCGCCAGCATCAGCTCCGGCGCGGACGACAGGCTGAACTCCCCCGCGCCGTGGTGCTCGACCTGCCACCAGCACCCGTAGCCCAGTTCGTCCGCGAGAACGGCCTGTTCGATCGCCTGGCCGAACCGGAGCTGCTCGTGGCCTTCGGGCCACGGCCGGGGGTTCTGGATCTCGTTGAACAGGTCGATCTGCATCCACGGCCTCCGGCTGCTCGGGTCTGCTCCTCGATGGCACTGAGAAGTCAGTCCCCGAGAGCGACGGCTCCGTTACTCATGTCGCACGTTCGGCGCAGTACTTCCGGCGGGCTACGGGTTCCGCGGCCAGAAGCCGCAGTGGTGGTCGGATCCGCTGTCGACGACGTTCCCACCGGCGGCCGTCAGGCTCAGCACGCTCGTCGAGGTGGCGGTCCCCGGGACGATGTCCGCCGCCCCGGGCGCGGCCGGGGTCCCGGTGCGGGCGAAGCCGCTCCAGTAGCCGACCATCCGCTCCCCGAGCCGGGCCTGGGCGGGATCGGTGAGCAGGTTCTTGCCGCCGAGGTCGAACAGGTACGGCGTGTCGGTGGCGTGCGCCGCGCCCTGGGCCATGCCGGGCACGTTGACCTGGTTGACGTTCGGTGCGTGCGACTCGGCGAACTCGTACGGGAACACCTTGGTCGTGCGCGCCAAGGCCTGGTTGCCGGCCAGAGTGGGACAGCTCCACGCCGCGTCGGTGATCACCGTCGAGAACGCCTCGACCGGCGTCGGGAACCGCTGCAGCGGGTACTCGCGCAGGACGTCCGCGGCGCGGACGCCGAACGCCGCCCGCACGAGCTGCGGGTAGGTCGCCTCGGTGATCGAGGACGGGTCGGCCATCGCCGCGCCGCCCATGAACGAGCGGGCTTCGTCGTGGTTGCCGCCCGAGAGGACCGGGATCCGGGCGATCCGGCCGGCGCGGACCGCGTCCGGCGGGTTCTCCGGCAGCAGGTCGGTGCCGTAGGCGAGGTGGTCGGAGAACGCCGTGCTCACCGGCAGCAGCTTGTCTGCGGGCAGGCGGCGAAGGCACTGCAGCGCGCCGGAACCTGTGCAGCCCAGCTGGTTCGCGGTCACGACGCCGTCGGCCTGGTCGGTGGCCAGCGAGGTGTAGGGCGTCTGCGCCGGGACGCCGGGGAACAACCCGCCCGCGGGCCAGTTCAGGAAGCAGGAGCCGGACGAGATCGCGACGCGCTGGACGAGCCCGGCGGCCTGCGGCGAGGTGAGCAGCGCGCACGCCGACATCCCGCCCGCGGACTCGCCGAAGACGGTCAGGTTGCCCGGGTCGCCGCCGAAGGCCGCGGCGTTGTCCTTCGCCCAGTGGGTGGCGGCGAGCTGGTCGGCGAAGCCGAAGTTCCCCGAGCCGGCCAGGCCGGGCAGCCCGAGGTAGCCGAAGACGCCGAGGCGGTAGTTGACCGTGACCACGACGACGTGCCCGCGCGAGGCCAGTCGCTGGGCGTCGTAGTCGGCGCCGGAGCCACTGGTGTAACCCCCGCCGTGCCACCACACCATGACCGGCAGCCGCTCGCCGGGCGCTTGGTCGCGCGGGGTCGTCACGTTGAGGAACAGGCAGTCCTCGGACGTCCCGGCGGCCTGCGTCCCCTGGGAGCAGCGGGCGCCGGGGCGGGTCGCGTCGACGACGCCGGCCGGGGCCGGCGCGGGCTGCGGCGCGGTCCAGCGGCGCTCCCCCGTCGGCGCGAGCGCGTAGCGGACGCCGAGGAACTCCCGCGCCGACGCGGTGGCCAGGCCGTGCACCTGACCGCTGGTGGTGCCGACGGTCAGCTGCGGCCCTTCGGGTGGCGGGCTCGAGCACGCGGCCGCGGTCAGGGCCAGCGCCACGGTCAGCGCGCCGGCGATCCGGGCTCGGACGGTCATGGGGTTTCCTTTCGGGTCGCCAGGTCGAACGTGCGGACCAGTTCGTCGCGCACCCGCGCCGCCGTGGCGGGCGTGCGGTCGGCGGTGACGCGGACCAGGGCGGCGTCGAGCGCGGCGCGGATCGTGCCGGCCATGATCGCGACGTCGAAGGCCCGGAACTCGCCGGCCTCGACCCCGGCGCGCAGCAGCGCGCCGACGTCGTCCAGCTCGGTCTGGTGGTGCCGGGTGCCGTCCCGCTCCTGCGCGGTGAAGACGGCGCTGAGCGCGGCCAGGTGCCGGGGATAAGCGGCGTAGAACTCGACGCTGCCACCGATGAAGGCGAGCAGGCTCGCCCGCGGCGACCCGGCCCGGACGACCCGCGGCCCCAGCTCCGCTCCGGCGAGCGCGTACACCGTCCGGACGACCTCGGCGACCAGGTCGGCGCGGTCCCGGAAGTGGTAGGTGAGCACGCCGCGGCTGACCCCGGCCGCCCGCGCGATCCGCACGGTGGACGCGGCGGCGTACCCGTCGCGGGCGAGCACGTCGATGGCCGCGTCCACCAGCTGCGCCCGGCGCGCGGCGTGGACGGCCGTCTCATTGCTCCGTTCGGGGGCCACCCTTGGTGATAGCCCGTGGCGGCCGCGGTTAAACAGTCCTGTTCAGAGTGACGACGTTGTGGCGCGGAATCCGTAGACCATCACCCGATCCGGTGAACTATTCCGACACGCACCTCACCTGATTGCGCATTCAGCCCGATCATGTACGGCCTACCGGGCGATGGGGGACAGTCTTTCGGGTACACCACGGTCTGGACTGATCATCCGAACGCCCTCGTCTGCGACACTTTGGAGCTAATGGCGGGAACGCAGCGTAGCGACCCGCCGGGGCGCAGGGGTGGAGGACGGATGACCACGCACCACCGACAGGCGGGCTTGCGTGCATGGACGCACCGCCCGCGCCACGCCCGCCGCTCGACCACCGGGCTGTCCCCGATCCTGGTCCTGGCGGCGACGATCCTGCTCCTCGCCGACACGGCTCTCGGCGTCACGGTGGTGATCCTGGTGTTCGCCACGCTGACCGTGCTGTGGACGGTCCGCCGGCCGCTGCGCAGGGCCGCGCGAGACCTGGACACGATCTTGACGGAGGAGCTGGGCCCCCGCCACCGCCGCGACGGCCTCCACTTCGCCGACCCGGCCCCCGCACAGAGCTAAGCCACCCGAAACTCGCGCCGGCCGCTCGTCGGTCCCTCCGGGCAGGGTGTTCGTCGCTGCGGGCAGTGTTGGCCACTCCGGCCGCTCCGGCCGCCGTGTTGGCCGCTCCGGCCGCCGTGTTGGCCGTTGCGGCCGCGGTGTTGGCCACCTCGGCCGCCGTATTGGCCACTCCGGGCGCCCGTGTTGGCCGCCCCGGCGGCCGTCTTTGGCCGGGTCGCCGAGGCGCGTGCTCCGGCTGTCCTACTCCGGGCGGCCGTTCCAGTGCACCACGTCCGGCCACTCCAGGAACTTCCGCAGGTGCTGCTCCTCCGAACGTCCGTGCAGCGGGAAGCGGAACACCGAACCATCCGGCCAAGTCAGCTCCTGCTTGCGGAAGCCGACCGCCGGGGCCTCGGGTTTCCGGGCCTCCCAGACGATCCGCGGCGCCGGCGCGTCGGCCGGGTCGACGTACGTCGAGCCCGTGTCCACCACGGCTACCGCCGTCGGGGAGAACGCCAGCCATGGGCCGCTCGCCGAGCCCAGGCGGTCGGTCAGGTCCAGCGCCTGTGCGTCCGCCGGGCCCGACACGCGGATCTCCCGCTGGAACGGACGGCCCCCGCCGCCGCCGTTGGCCAGGACAAAGACGGACACGACCGCGCCGCCGATGCCGCGGGCGATGTTCCAGAAGAACCTGCGGATCAGCCGCTTTCCCGCCACCGTCCCGTCGTGGCGGCGGCCGGGGACGTCGAAACCCAGGTCCGTGTCCCCCAGGCGCAGGACGATCACCGGCTCGTGCCACTGGTCCCGCAGGAAACCCTCGACGCGTTCCCGGAAGCCCGGACGGACCTGGGCGTCGGCCGACCAGCGTTCCGCGCGGTCCTGGAGTTCGGCCGCCCGGGTTTCTAGATGTCCAGGTCCTTCCGGGTGTCCTCCGGACTCCGGTCCCCGCCGATCTCGCTCTTGTCGAACCACGGTTCGTCCCCCTCGGGCGTGACAGCTTCCTTGCCTTCGGCGAAGGCGCCCTTCGCCGCGCCGATGCCCGCCTTGACGCCCGCGCCGGCTAGCAGCGGGCCGGCGCCCGCCGAGGTGCCGAACATCGTCGTGAGCACCCGGTTGCTCGGCTGGAAGCCCTGGGCGACCGCGCCGAAGCCGAACTTGGTCTGGCCGGGCATCACGCCGACCCGCAGCTTGGTGGTGAACTCGACGAGCTTCGTCGAGTACTTCGCCATGAACTCGATGAAGGTGTCGAGCAGCTTGCCGAACTTGCCCAGGTACCCGGTCACCTTCTTCAGCACGCTGGCGGCCTTGGCGATCGACGCGGTCATCGCGGCGGCCACCGAGCTGCCGAAGCTGATCACCGACGCCGCCAGCGCGGGCAGCCAGAGCGTGATCAGCCAGGACACCAGCTCGGTGATGATCCCCTTGATCACCTCTTCGATGACGACCATGACCATCGACCACATCTGCAGCACCTCGGCCACCGAACCGGCGGCCGAGCCGACGCCGCGGATGCCCGAGGAGAAGTCGCCGAGCGCTTCCTTCGCCGCGTTGCCGGCGTCGTCCACCCACTCGGCCAGCGCGGTGTCGCCGGTCTTCTCGAAGTCCTCGGCGAGTGCGACGAAGCCCTGGGCGATCGTGACGAAGTTCTCCGACGCGTGCCCGATGGCCGGGCCGTCGCCGGTGACCTGGTGCAGCGCGTCCTGCAGCGGCTGCACCAGCTCGAGCAGCATGTTCAGGCCGTGGCTGACGAGCCAGCCGATCGGGTCCATGGCGAAGGTGACCATGTCGCCGGCGGCCGCGCCGACGAACTTCGCGCCGTCGCCGACCAGCGCGCCGCCCGCGGAGGCCAGCTCGCCGAAGTTGCCCGCCTGGGCCGCCTGCTGGGCGTGCTCCCCGATGGACTTGCCCGCCTTGTAGGCCGTGCCCGCCACCGGCACGTAACCCGCCGCGCGGTCGAGGTTCGCGCCCGTGCTCTCGTCGTAGGGCTGGACGTCCAGCGCGTCGGCGATGCTCTTGTCCTCGCTCACTTGCCCTCCCCGACCGCGTCGATCTGCGCCTCGTACCGGCCGAACGTGATCACGCCGGCGTCTTCCATGCCCTGGTACATCTCCGCGGCCTTGGTCAGCTTCGTGGTGAAGCCGTCGACGCCGTCCTTCAGGTCGGTCAGCAGCGACCGCAGTTCGCCGAGCCGGTCGGTGTAGCCCTGCTTCGCGAACAGGCCGATGAGCCCCCACGCCTCGTCCGTGACGTCGGCGGCGTCGATCTTGGCGCCGAACTTGTCGGCTTCCTGCTCGTAGAACGGCAGCTGCCGGGCGTACGCGGAGATCGCGCCGATGTTGGTCTGGATTCCTTCTGGCATCGCGGGAGCTCTCTCGGTCGGGGTCAGTCGCGGCGGAGGATCGTGTTCTCTTCGAAGTAGTCGTCGTCCCGCGGGGCGGGCCGGCGTCGCGGTGCGGCCTGGGGCTGCTGCGGCCCCTGGGGCTCCGACGCAGGGGGTTCCGCCGTGGTTCCGAAGGCTTCGGCCTGCGCCTCGCGCACCTGCTCCTGCGTGTTGACGCCGAGCGTGTCGCCGAAGGCGTCGTCCACGATCCCGGCCTGCTGCTGGACGGCCCCGGCCACGGCCTGGCGCAGGGTCGTCATGATGATCGCCGCCAGCCGGCCCGCCTCGAGGTGCGTGGCCCCCGCGGCGAGCCGCAGGTCGGTGACGGTCCCGCCGGCCCCGGCCACGACCGTGACGTTGCCGTCCGGCGAGGTCACGGTCGTCGCCACCTGGGCGATCCGCTCCTGCATGTCGCCGACCCCGGCGAACCGGGTCTCGGCCTGGCGAACCTTCGCCTGGAAGTTCTGGAACTGGGCGATCAGCTCGTCCATGTGCGCGGACATCGTGTCTCCCTTGCGCGGTCTGGTGACATCCGCCCGCATGATGTCAGATCCGCGGGGGGTTCCGGTCCGTTTTCGGAGTTTCGCCCCGGGGTGGGCGACGGCCGTGCCCCCGCACCCGGCCCGATGTGTATCCGCCGCGGCACCGGGTAGCCGTACCGCACCCCAGGAAAGGCGGACGATGAACGACAAGGCGGAACACAAGGCCGAAGAGCTCAAGGGCCAGGCCAAGGAAAAGGTCGGCGACGCCACCGGGAACGAGCAGTGGCAGGCCGAAGGCAAGGCCGAGCAGGGCAAGGGTGCCCTCAAGCAGGCCGCCGACAAGGTCAAGGACGCTGTGAAGGGTCACAAGGACTGATCTCCCCGGGCCCCGGCCCGGGACGGCCGCCGCACTCCGGAGTGCGGCGGCCGTTTCACGTCCCGGTTATTCCCGGGCCGCCGGGAAACTTCCTGCTTTCCCATCCCCTGGCCACTCCGGCCCGGCCACCGGGAACCGGCGCACACTGAGGCGACGGGACGAGGGAAGGAAAGCCGGGATGGCAGCAGGGAACGGACCACGGATCGCCGTCGCGCTGGACGGTGCCGGGTGGCACCCCGCCGCGTGGCGGGAGCCGGAGGCGCGGCCGGGTGAGCTGCTCACCGCGGGGTACTGGGCCGACGTGGTCCGCGAGGCCGAAGCGGCCAAGCTGGACTTCGTCACCCTCGAGGACTCGCTGGCCCTGCAGACCGAGCAGTACCTCGACCGGCCGGGCGAACGCACCGACCTCGTCCAGGGCCGCCTCGACGCGGTGCTGATCGCCGCCCGCGTCGCGCCGCTGACCTCGCACATCGGGCTCGTGCCGACCGCGATCGTCACCCACACCGAGCCGTTCCACCTGTCGAAGGCGATCGCGACGCTCGACTACGTCAGCGGCGGCCGGGCCGGCGTCCGCGTCCAGGTCGCCGGGCGGCCCGCGGACAACCGGCACTTCGGCCGCCGCGAGTTCGGCGAGTTCCGGCTCGAGGACTCCACCACCCCGGACGTCGTGAGCCCGCTGTCGGAGCTGTTCGACGAGGCCGCGGACTACGTCGAGGTGCTGCGCCGGCTGTGGGACAGCTGGGAGGACGACGCCGAGATCCGCGACGTCGCGACCGGCCGGTTCGTCGACCGGGAGAAGCTGCACTACATCGACTTCGAAGGCCGCTGGTTCAAGGTCAAGGGCCCGTCGATCACCCCGCGCCCGCCGCAGGGCCAGCCACCGGTCACCGCGCTGGCGCACGCCGCGGTCCCCTACCGGCTCGCCGCCCGCTCGGCCGACGTCGTCTACGTGACGCCGTTCGACCGCGCGCAGGCCGGCGAGATCGTCACCGCGGTGCGCGACGAGCAGGACCGGGCCGGCCGCGCGGCCGAGACGCTGCACGTGTTCGGCGACGTCGTCGTGTTCCTCGACGAGACCGAGAAGGCCGCGGCCGACCGCAAGGCTCGGCTCGACGACCTCTCCGGCGCGAAGTACACCTCGGACGCCCACGTCTTCACCGGCACGCCCGCCGGGCTCGCCGACCTGCTGCTCGACTGGCAGGCGGCCGGGCTCTCCGGGTTCCGGCTGCGGCCGGGCGCGGTGCCGCACGACCTGACCGCGATCACCCGGGGCCTGGTCCCCGAGCTGCGTGCCCGCGGCGCCTTCCGCACCGAGTACGAGGCGGACACCCTGCGCGGCCTGCTCGGCCTCGCCAAGCCCGCCAACCGCTACGCCGCCTGAGGAGGCCCGCGATGTCCCAGCCCCGCAAGCAGATCCACCTCGCGGCGCACTTCCCCGGCGTGAACAACACGACCGTGTGGAGCGACCCCGAAGCCGGCAGCCACATCGAGTTCAGCTCGTTCGTCAGGCTCGCGCAGACGGCCGAACGCGCCAAGTTCGACTTCTTCTTCCTCGCCGAGGGCCTGCGCCTGCGCGAGCAGAACGGCGAGATCTACGACCTCGACGTCGTCGGCCGCCCCGACACCTTCACCGTGCTCTCGGCGCTGGCCGCGGTCACCGAGCGGCTCGGCCTGGCCGGCACCATCAACTCGACGTTCAACGAGCCGTTCGAGGTGGCCCGCCAGTTCGCCTCGCTCGACCACCTCTCCGCCGGGCGCGCGGCCTGGAACGTCGTCACGTCGTGGGACGCCTTCACCGGCGAGAACTTCCGGCGTGCCGGGTACCTCCCGCAGGACCAGCGCTACGACCGCGCCGAGACGTTCCTGCGCACCGCCTGGGAGCTGTTCGACTCCTGGCGCGGCGACGAGATCGCCGCCGACGCCGGCAGCGGCGTCTTCCTCCGGGATCCCGCCGCGGGCGCCTTTGCCCACCACGACAAGCACTTCGACATCGAGGGCCGGTTCCCGGTACCGCGCAGCCCGCAGGGCCGCCCGGTGATCATCCAGGCCGGCGACTCCGACGAGGGCCGCGAGTTCGCCGCGGCCACCGCGGACGCGATCTTCAGCCGCTACGGCACCCTCGAGGCCGGGCAGGCGTTCTACACCGACGTCAAGGACCGGCTGGCGAAGTACGGCCGGACGTCCGAGCAGCTGGTGATCCTGCCCGCGGCGACGTTCGTCCTCGGCGACACCGACGCCGACGCCCACGAGCGCGCCCACGTCGTCCGGCTGCAGCAGGTCAGCGGGCAGACCGCGATCAAGTTCCTCGAGCAGCTGTGGAACGCCGACCTGTCCGGCTACGACCCGGACGGCCCGCTGCCCGACATCGACCCGGTGCTCGGGGAGCACACGATCGCGCGCGGCCGGGCCAGCGTCCGGATGTACCGCGACCCGCAGGCCACCGCGAAGGAGTGGCGGCAGCTCGCCGAGGCGAAGAACCTGTCCATCCGCGAGCTGATCATCGAGGTCACCGGCCGGCAGACGTTCATCGGCTCCCCCGCGACCGTCGCCGCCACGATCGACGGCCTGGTCCAGGCGGACGCCAGCGACGGCTTCATCCTCGTCCCGCACGTCACGCCGGGCGGGCTCGACGAGTTCGCGGACAAGGTCGTGCCGCTGCTGCAGGAACGCGGTTCGTTCCGGACCGAGTACACCGGCACGACCCTGCGCGAGCACCTCGGCCTGGACGCCTGAACACGACGACGGCCCGGGTTTCGCTCCCGGGCCGTCGTCGTCGTTCCCGCCGGATCAGCCGATGTGCGTGCTGATGTCCGCGTAGTCGTTGCCCACCTTGGTGTACACGCCCGGGAAGTCCTTGCGCGCGCAGCCCTGGCCCCACGACACGATGCCGGCAAGCTTGCCCTCGACGTAGGCCGGGCCGCCGGAGTCGCCCTGGCAGGAGTCCTTGCCGCCCTCGGGCACGCCGGCGCAGAACATCGACGCCTTGTCGTAGCTGTTGCCGCCCGTGCTGTAGGCCGTGGCGCAGGAATCGTTGTCCACCACCGGAACCGACACCTTCAGCAGGGTGTCGGAGACGTCGCCGCCCTCGGACGTCGCGCCCCAGCCGACCACGGTGACGTCGGCGCCCGCCTGGTACGCGGCGTCGTCGGCCGACTGCACCAGCGTCGCCGGCTTGTAGGGCAGCTCCTTGTCCAGCGTCAGCACGGAGTTGTCGTGCTGCATGCCGGTCATGTCGAAGCCCGGGTTCTGCCAGACGTCGCTCACGCCGGCCTTCTCGCCGGAGGTGTCACTGAACTTGGTCTGGCCACCGATGATCTCCATCTGCGACGCCTCGACGCCGTCGGTGCAGTGCGCGGCGGTCAGCACCTTGTCCGGCGCGACCAGGGTGCCCGCGCAGTGCTGCGCACCGTTGACGTTGAAGATGACGGTGGCCGGGAACTCGTCGATGGTGGTCGCCGTCCCGCCCACGATCCGCGGGCCGGCACCGGCGGCGCCCGGTGCGGTCACGACGGCGAGCGCCCCGGCCGCGATGAGCGCCACTGCGGCCCGCCGGACCACCGAACGTCCGTCTACCTGCATGAACATCTCCCTTCAGGGGACCTGGAAGGTGGTGATCACGAGCAGACCAGACGGGCTCGGGTCTCGGTTAGCTACGAAAGTAGCAATCTGAAAGTTTGCGGAGATGGTTGGTTTTTGTCCGACACTTCTTGGCTCACACCGCTGACGGACGGGCCTCCCCTTCGCGCGCGAAGGTCGGTTCCGCCGCTTCCAGGCGGGGTACCGCGACGCCCAGCCGTCGCGCTTCCGCCAGGGTGTCGCGGCAGATCTCGCGCGGTTCCTCGGTCCCGGGGTCGGACTGCGCCTCGAAGTTCACGCGCAGCGGCGCGAAGTGCGCGGTCAGCCAGGCGAGCACGGGGGCCGTCAGCCAGGCGGGCGCACGCAATCCCACCACCCCGCCCCGGTGGCGTCGCAGGTCGACGCCACGCGCTTCGAGGAGCGGCAGCAGCTCGCGGCCGGTCAGCAGCGCTTCGCGAAAGGCGCGCCTCGACCCGGCCAGCTCGGCCAGCGAACCCAGTTTCAGGCCCTGCGTGTGCACGCCCGCGTTGAACGCGAAGTGGACCCACAGCCAGCCGCGGAAGTCGGGCTTCTCCCGCGGCCGGAACCTGGCCTCGCGAAACACCCGGCGCACGGCCTGCTCCCGGTCGGTCGGCGGCCGGTCGAGGGTGCCGAAGACGGCCTGCGGCAGCAGGGCCCCGCGGAGCACGCCGTCCGCGCCGAAACCACCGCCCGCTTGGGGAAAGCCCCACGCGACGCGATCGAGGGGGAGCTCCCCGATCGCGGCCGTCGGCTCGGCCCAGAGGTTGCCGAAGACCAGCACGGTGGCCGCGCCGACGCGCGGGGCCAGGAACGCCGCGGCCTCCGCGAGGCGGTGGTGCTGCACGCTCAGCACGATCAGGTCGAAGTCGTGGTCCGGCGCCAGCTCTTCGCGGTAGCGCACCGGCCACTTCTCGACGACCCGCTGCCCCCACGGCCGCCGCCGCGTGTCGAGCAGGTCGAGGTCCACCGCTCCCCCGTACGCCGCCGCGCGGCCCGGCCGGACGTAGAACTCGACCTCGTGCCCGGCCCGTTCGAGGGCCCAGCCGTACACCGTGGCGATCACGCCGCGGCCGAACATCAGGATCCGCAAGGCACACCTCATGAGCTAGGATGGAAATGGAGGTCATCTCCACTTCTCAAGCTAGGGAGGCCGGGTCCGGTTGTCAACGCGAGGTTCCGACAAGCCGTTGCGCGCCGACGCCCGGCGCAACCGCGACGCCCTGGTGGCCAAGGCCCGGGAGGTCTTCGACGCCGGGGGCTTCTTCGACCTGCGCTTCGACGACTTCGCGCGCTTGGCCGGCGTGGGCACCGGCACGCTGTACCGCCACTTCCCCACCCGGGAGGCGCTGGCCGAGGCGGTCTACCACGAGGAGGTCGCCGCGTTGTGCGACCGCGCCCGCCGGTTGCGGGCCACCCTGCCCGCGCAGGAGGCGTTGGCGGCCTTCCTGCGCGGCATGGTCGACCACATGGACGCCCACCAGGGCATCGCCCGGACCCTGGCCACGCTCATGACCACCGGCTCGAGTGCGCTCGCCGACGGCAGCCTGGCGCTGGAGCAGGCCGTCACCGAACTGGTGGCCGCCGCGGTGGAAGGCGGTTCCGTCCGCGACGACGTGGGCGCCGGCACCGTGATGATGGCGCTGCACGGCATCGGCGCGGCCCACGACCGCCCCGATTGGCGGGCCGAGGCCGACGGCGTCATCACCCTGGTGCTGGACGGGCTGACCAGGCCGAAGTAGCCCGTACCGGACTGCTCGTCCCGGAAGCCGAACCTTGCCGGAATAGCTGTTCCGGTACGCTGACGGAGCCGAGCACGAGGAGCCGCACATGCCAGCACCGTCGACCCCCGGCCTCATCGCCCGCGCGGCCGGGGCCGTCCACACCCGGGCGTTCTCGCTGCCGCCGGCGCGCACGGCGTACACGATCACGCGCGGGCTGCGGGTGCCTGCCCGTGACGGCGCCGAACTGGTCACCGACCACTACGAGCCGCGGGCCGGAGCGCGCGGCGCTGTGCTGATCCGGTCGCCGTACGGCCGCGGGCTGCCGGTCAGCCTGCTGCACGGCCGGATGCTCGCGGCGCGCGGCTTCCACGTCCTCGTGCAGAGCGTCCGCGGAACCGGCGGCTCGTCGGGCGTGCTCCGGCCGATGACGCAGGAGGCCGCCGACGGCCAGGACACCGTCGCCTGGCTGCGCGAACAGCCGTGGTTCGACGGCCGGCTGGCCACCCTGGGCGGTTCCTACCTCGGCTGGAGCCAGTGGTCCCTGCTGCGCGACCCGCCGCCCGAACTGAAGGCCGCCGTGGTGGTCGTCGGCCCGCACGACATGGCCCGCGCGATGTACGGCACCGGCGCGTTCGCCCTGGCCGACTTCCTCGGCTGGAGCGCCACCGTGCTCGCCCAGAGCGACGGCGGGCTGCGCCAGGCGATGACGTCCGGCCGCCGGGCGCGCAAAGCCACGCACGAGACGCCCCTCGGCGCGGCCGCGGAGACCGCGCTCGACGGCGCCGCGCCGTGGTTCGCCGGGTGGCTGTCCCACGCGGATCCGGCCGATCCCTTCTGGAACGCTTACGACGCAAGCGAAAGCCTCACCGAGGTCGAGGCCCCGGTCCTGCTCGTCGGCGGCTGGCACGACGTCTTCCTCGACCAGACCCTCGAGCAGTACCGGGCTTTGTCCACAAGGGACGTCGACGTCGCGCTCACGATCGGGCCGTGGAAGCACCTGGACACCCTCGCCGCCGCCGCGCGCGTGATCGACCGGGAGACCCTGGCCTGGCTCGAACAGCACCTCGACGGCGGTCCCGCACGCTCACAACCGGTCCGCGTGCACGTCACCGGCGCGGGCGAGTGGCGGACGCTGCCGTCGTGGCCGCCCGCGACCACCGACCGCGTGCTCCGCCTGCGGGCCGACGGGCGGCTCGGCGACACCGCCGGCGTCGAAGGCGCGTCCACCGGGTTCCGGTACGACCCGGCCGATCCGACGCCCGCCGTGGGCGGCCGGCACATGTCGGCCGGCGCCGGGGCGCGGGACAACCGCGCGCTCGAGGCCCGGCCGGACGTGCTGACGTTCACCTCCGAACCACTCGGCTCGGCGCTGGAGGTCATCGGGGCGCCGCGGGTGGAACTGGCGCTGAAAACCGACAACCCGCACGCGGACGTGTTCGTCCGGCTCTGCGACGTCGACCCGCGCGGCCGCTCCCGCAACGTCACCGAGGTCTTCCGGCGGCTCGATCCCGGCCGCGCCGGCGCGTTGTCGCTCGACCTGGGTGCCTGCGCACACCGGTTCGCCGCCGGGCACCGGCTGCGGCTGCAGGTCAGCGGCGGCGCCCATCCCCGCTACGCGCGCAACCCCGGCACCGGGGAACCGATCGCGACGGCGACGACGTTCACGGCCACGCGCTACACCGTCCACTGTGCCCGGTCGACGCTCACCGTGCCGATCGCGTAAGGGAACTACGTCGCCTCGGGTGGCGCGATCCGCTGGCGCCGCTGCCGTTCCAGTGCCGCGATCTGCCGGTTGGTCAGCCCCGGCTCCGGCAACGGCGTCGGCGCCTCGCGGGCGGGCTGCAGGCTGTCCAGCACGAGCCCGATCACCCGCCGGTACAACCGCGGGTGGCGCGGGCCGCCGAAGTCGACCGACGTCTGCACGGCCATCGACAGCAGCAGCAGGTCACCCGCGACGAGGTCGTCCCGCACGAGCCCGGCCTCGCGGGCGCGCCGGACGAGCCGTTCGAGGTGCGCCCCGGTCCGGTTGTGGCTGTCCTCGACGAGCTTCGCCAGCCGGTGCGGCGTGCGCGGGCGGGACCAGCCGAGCGTTTCGCTGTAGGACCCGTTCAGGAGCTCGCGGAAGCCGCGGTCGGGTGCCAGCGTCGTGACGCAGGTTTCGAGGAACCCGGCGATCCCGTGCCACGGGTCCGCGTCCGTGCTCGCGTCGAGCGCTTGCTGTTCCGCCGCCGCGAACCGAGGCTCGTAGACCTCGTGGATCAGGTCGTCCTTCGTCGCGAAGGTCCGGTAGACCGTCCCGACACCCACGCCGGCCGCCTTGGCGACGTCGGCCAGCGTGACGGTGAGGCCCCGTTCCGCGAACAGGCCGGCCGCGGTGGCCAGGATCCGCGCGAGGTTCTCCTGCGCGTCCCGCCGGCGCGGCCCGGTGCGGGTCGCCTCTGGTGTTCGAGGGGGCGCCATTTCCCGGATGCTACCGGCCTTCGCGGTGCCGCTCGTCCCGGCGGCTCGTGCTCACGAAAAGTTCAGGATCGATTCAGTAACTTCTGCTAGTCTCCCCGATGTTTCGCGGCTCACCGTGGCGCCGCGCCTGCAGCCGTTGCGCCGTAACCGGTGCGCGGCGCGAACTCATCGAGGAGTCACATGACAGCCATCGTCCGGGTCCACGGCCGCCAGGTCCTCGACAGCCGGGGCAACCCGACCGTCGAGGTCGACGTCGAGCTGGCGGACGGTTCGCTCGGCCGGGCCGCCGTGCCGTCGGGCGCCTCCACCGGCACGAAGGAAGCGGTCGAACTGCGCGACGGGGACAAGTCGCGGTTCCACGGCAAGGGCGTGCGCAAGGCCGTCGACGCGGTCAACGGCGAGATCGCCGAAGCGGTCGTCGGGCTCGACGCCGAGGCGCAGACCGAGGTCGACCACGCGCTGATCGCCCTCGACGGCACCCCGAACAAGGCCCGCCTCGGCGCGAACGCCACGCTCGGCGTCTCGCTCGCGGTGGTCAAGGCCGCCGCGGCCGCCAGCGGGCTGCCGCTCTACCGCTACGTCGGCGGCGTGTTCGCGCACCTGCTGCCGATGCCGATGATGAACATCATCAACGGCGGCGCGCACGCGGACAACCCGATCGACTTCCAGGAGTTCATGATCGGCCCGATCGGCGCGGAGACCTTCGCCGACGCCGTCCGGATGGGCTCCGAGGTCTTCCACACGCTGCGCAAGTCACTGCACGACGCCGGGCACGGCACCAACGTCGGTGACGAAGGCGGCTTCGCGCCGAACCTCAGCTCCGCCGACGAGGCGCTCGAGTTCGTCCTGCGCGCGATCGAGCAGTCCGGCTACAAGCCCGGCGAGGACATCGCGCTGCTGCTCGACCCGGCCGCGTCCGAGTTCTACACCGGCGAGGTCTACGACTACACCGGCGAGGGCCGCAAGCGCAGCGTCGAGGAGCACGTCGCCTACCTCGCCGAGCTGACCGCGAAGTACCCGATCATCTCCATCGAGGACGGCCTGGCGCAGGACGACTTCGAGGGCTGGAAGCAGCTGACGGACCGGATCGGCGACCGCGTGCAGCTCGTCGGCGACGACCTGTTCTGCACCAACGTGAACCTGCTCAAGGACGGCATCGAGCGCGGCATCGGCAACTCGATCCTGATCAAGGTCAACCAGATCGGCACGCTCACCGAGACGCTCGACGCCGTCGAGACCGCGCACAAGGCGGGCTACTCGGCCGTCATGTCGCACCGGTCCGGCGAAACCGAGGACACCACGATCGCCGACCTCGCCGTGGCCACCAACTGCGGCCAGATCAAGACCGGCTCGCTGTCGCGTTCCGACCGCACGGCCAAGTACAACCAGCTCATCCGCATCGAGGAGGAGCTCGGCGCCGAAGCGCGTTACGCCGGCGCGTCCACCATCAGCGGCCGCCGCTGACCCGATCCGGTCCGGAACCGCGCACGCCGTTCCGGACCGGGTCGCCGGCGACGCACATCAGCTGCAGCCGGGCCAGTCCGCGGACGTACCGGCTGGCCCGCTGGTCGCTCGGCATCACCAGCGTCGGGCGGGCGAGCAGCTCGCCGTTGTAGCGGGTCGCCAGCAACGCGGCGCAGGCACCGAACTCCGGGTCCAGCTCCGCCAGTGACAGCGCGACCTGGAACCCGTCCTCGGCCACCGCCAGCACGACGACCGTCAGGCTGGCCATCTTGTGCCGCGTGTCCACCGGCAGCGGGCCTTCGCGCAGGACGTCGTACAGGTGCACGCCGTGCACCTCGTGCCGCTCGTGCCGGCGGCGGGTCACGTACTCGACGTCGAGCCGGATCCGCGACCGCTCCCGCAGCTCGCCGATCCCGATCACCCGCGACGCGCACCCGGTCCCGGTGACCAGGAGCCCGACTGCTGACGGTTCCATCCCTCCACGCTAAGTCACCGTGGTCGCGGCGTACAGCCACGATACGGCCGCAGATACGGAACTTTACGACCCGGGACGCCGCGTCAGCGGATGCGAGGGCCGGCGGACGTGGTGAAGCGGAACTCGATCGCGACCGGGACCGCGTCGAGGTCGAGCGCCTGCCGGAGCCGCGGCAGGCCCTCGGTCTCCAGGCGTTCGCGGATCTCCGTGGGGTCGCCGTCCTGCTCCACCGAGACGACCAGCGCCAGCGTCGGGTCCTCGCGGGTCCCGGCCAGCGTGGCGCGCGCCTGGTGCACGCCGGGGTACGTCCGGAGCTCCTCGGTGAACGGCGCCACCGCGGCGTCGGCGGCCAGTTCGGTCCGGCCGCGGTCCGGGTCCTGTTCGAAGCGCCACGTCTGCGTCCGCGGCCGGCGCGCCAGCTGGGCGAGCAGCCAGCGCAGCACCAGCAGCCCGAGCACCACGGCCACCGCGGCGGCGACGTAGAGCACCCACGTCGGCGGCGACGCCGTGCCCGGGACCAGCGGCGACCCCGGGTCGACGACGGTCAGCCGGCGGAAGTGCGTCGCGACCGCGAACCCGCCCGCGGCCAGCAGCACCAGCCCGACCAGGCCGAGCAGGACGCGGTTGAGCCGGGCGGGACGGTTCAGGTTCGTCATGACTTCCTCCGGGGAGCGCGGACCCGCACCGAGACGGCCGGCCGGGTGGCCGGGCCGACCTGGTCGAGCCGGTGACCGACCGCCTCGCGGACGGCGTCGGCGAGGCCGTCGGTGCGGGTCCGGGCCGTCTCGACCCGGACCTTCACTCGCCGGGTGCCGAGCTTGACCGCGGCACCGGACACGCCGTCGACGCCCGCCGCGGCGGCGCGCAGCGTCGAGCGGTAGCCGCCGCGAGCGGCGCCCGCGTCGAACGATCCGCCCAGCGGCAGCACGGTCATGGTCCCCGGCAGGATCGCGCCGAGCACCAGGACCAGGCCGAGCAGCGCGACGACGCCCCCGGCCACGGCCGGCAGCACGTCCGTCCACCGCAGGTCGTGCAGCCGGGACGCGACCGAGTCCGGGCTGACCCACGGACGTTCGCCGAGGATCAGCTGGACCGCCACGACGGCGACGAGCACGCACGCGGCCAGCACCACCACCGCGGTCAGGACAGCCGGGACGCTCCGGCGGGGACGGCGTTTCATTCGACCCTCCGTACTTGGCCCGCGGTGGTGTGCAGGGCGGTGACCACGAGGTCGACGCGCGTGACCGTGAGCCCGGTCAGCGCCTCCACCCGCTCCACGAGGTGTTCGCGCGCCCGTTCGGTGGTGCGCGCGACCGAGGCGGGGTAGACGATCGAGATCCGGACGTCGAGCGTCACGGTCCCGTCGCCGACGTGGGCGCTCACCTTCGCGGAGTGGTCGAGGTCCTCGCCGCTCAGGCTGACGCCGAGGACCCGGCCGGCCGCGCCGCCGACGTCGTCGACCTCGAGCACGGCGCAGGCGGCCAGCCGTTCGACCGCCTGCGCCGAGATGGTCAGCACGCCGCGCTCGGCGACCGGCGCGGTCAGGGTGGTGGTCACGCTCAGCCCCGATCGCGGCCGGAGAGCTGCGACAGGTCGAGCTTGCCGTCGAGGTAGCGCCCGACCAGGAAGCCGATCGCCCCCAGCACGGCGACGGCGGCGAACGCGCCGAAGCCGCCGAACGCGACGGCCAGCCCCAGGACGAGGCCGGTGAGCAGACCCAGCTGCGTGGACTTCACGAGACCCTCTCCTTCTCTTGTGCGGCAACCACTTGTCCGCGGATCTCCGGTGCGGGGATGTCCGGTCCGGTGACCTCCGGTGCGGCGCCGGCCGGTTCGGCCAGGTCCGCGATCACGACGTGCACCGGCCGCCCCGCGACGGCGGCGGCGGTGCGCACGGCCGCGGCGACGTCCGCGGCCACCAGCGGATAGCGCGTGGTGACCGCGATCGTGACGTCTTCGTCGCGGACGCGCACGCCCGCGATCCGCCGCGGCGGGTCGAGCGTGGCGATCTCGCCGAACCGGCCGCCGTGCAGCCCGGTCACGCCGGGTGCGATCCGCACGGCGGCCGCGATCCGGGCGGCGTCGGGTTCGGGATTCACTGCACCCGGCCGGTTTCGGTGGTCTCGCCCTCGTCCTCGGACGGCAGGTGCAGGTCGCCGACGTTGATGTTCACCTCGACCACCTCCAGGCCGGTCATCTGCTCGACGGCGGTGATCACGTTGCGGCGCACCGAACGCGACAGGTCCGCGATGGACACGCCGTACTCGACGACGATCTGCAGGTCGACGGCCGCCTGCTTCTCGCCGACCTCGACCGACACACCCTGCCCGGCCGAGGCGGTCGCGCCCGGGATCCGCTCGCGGATCGCGGAGAAGGCCCGCGCGGCGCCGCCGCCGAGGGCGTGCACGCCGGGGATCTCGCGCGTGGCCAGGCCGGCGATCTTCTGGACGACGACGTCGGCGATCGACGTGGCGCCCTCGGTCGTCACCAGCGCGCCGTCGCCGCCCTTCTTGGCCTGGTCGGACGGTGCCTGCTGGGCGGGCACCTTGGTGGCGGTGGCGTTCGTCATGACGTCTCCTTCGCACATCGGGAATGCGTTGTGTTCTCGCGGAAGCCCCTTGATTGTTCTTCCACACAGGACAGACAACGCGGTGGGAAGATCGTCACGACCCGATCGTGTGACACCCATCTCCCGTGTACGGATGACCGCCGGCGCTACCCGGCGACCGGAACCCCGGCGCGTTTCGCCGCCGCGCCCAGGGCGGCGATGACCGCCGCGCCGGCCACCGACAGCGCGATTCCCACCAGTACGGCCACATTCCAGCCCGCGACCAGGTCCGTCGCCGGGGTCGCCGACGGGTGAACCGCCAGCACCGTCACCACGGTGACGCCCAGCGCCGCGCCGACGTACCGGCTGGTGTTGTTGATGCCGCTGCCCATCCCGGCCCGGTGCGGCGGCACGCTCGCCACCGCTTCCCGGCCCAGCGACGCGTTCACCACGCCGGTGCCGAGCCCCGCCAGCAGCAGCCCGCCGAGCAGCGGGCCCGCGCCGGAGCCCGGGGTGACGAACGCGAGCGGCACCAGGCCGGCGGCCACCACCAGCAGGCCGGCGCTCAGCCGCGCCCCGCCGGAGAACGCCGCGGGCAGGCGCCGGGTCAGCAGCGCCGAGACCACACTGGTCGCCGACCAGGTCAGCACCACGAGCGACGCCGTCAGCGGGGTGAACGCCAGGCCGTTCTCCAGCATCGTGCACAGGAAGGCCATCAACGCCGTGACGCCGCCGCCCGCCACGAACGCGCCGGTCGTCGCCGAAAGCAGCGCCGGGCGGCGGAACAGCGTGAGGTCGAGCATCCCGCCCTCGGCCCGGCGCTGGTGCGCGAAGAACACGGCGAGCAGGACGACCGCGGCGACGAGGAGCGTCACCTCCAGCGGGCTCGTCCAGCCCTGGCGGCCTTCGGTGAGCGCGGCGAGCAGGGCCGCGAGGCCGCCGCCGAGCAGCAGCGAGCCGGCGACGTCGACCTTGCGCGCCCGGCCCGAGACGGACTCGTCGAGCAGGACCCGGCCGAGCACGGCGACGCCGAGGGACAGCACGGTGGTGACGAGGTAGAGCACGCGCCAGCCGGCGGCGAGGTCGAGGACCGCGCCGGCCACCGGGCCGATCGCGATACCGGCGCCGAGGCACGCGCCCCACACCCCGGTGGCGCGGGCGCGGCCGACGGCGTCCGGGAAGGCGTGGCCGAGCACGGCGAGACCGCAGGCGATCAGCGCGGCCGCCCCGAGCCCTTCGACGACCCGGCCGACGATGAAGGTCAGCGGCCCGGGCGCGACCGCGCACAGCAGCGACCCGGCGGCCAGCACCGCCCCGCCGGCCGCGAACACGCGCCGCCGGCCGAAGTCGTCGCCGATCGCGCCGGCCGACAGGAGGGCGACCGCCAGGCCGAGGCTCATCGAGCTGAGGATCCACGACGTCGCGATCGCGCCGGCGCCGAGCCCGCGGGCCACCGACGGGACGATCGAGAGCGGCGCGGTGAACACGAACATGGCGAGCAGGGTGCCGCCGCCGGAGGCGACGAGCACAGCGGCCGGGCGGCGGTCCATGCGGACTCCAGTTGATTCGGTGACCGAACTCTTCGCCCGGAGGCTAGCACGGTTTGTTCGTTCACCGAACCTTTCTGTGGCACACTGGGGCGCATGGCACTCCCCCGCGAGTACACCGGCCAGGCCTGCTCGATCGTGCGCGCCCTCGAGATCGTCGGCGAGCGCTGGACGCTGCTGATCGTGCGGGACGCGGTGTTCGGCGTCCGGCGGTTCAGCGACTTCCTGGAGCACCTGGGCACCCCCCGCGCGGTGCTGACCGAACGGCTGGAGTTCCTGGTCCGCGAAGAGGTCATGACCCGCGTCCCGGGGCCGGGCAAGCGAAGCGAGTACGAGCTGACCGCGAAGGGCCTCGCGCTGTGGCCGGTCGTCCGCTCCCTGTCGGCCTGGGGCGACGAGTTCTACGCCCCCGAAGGCCGCCGGCGGGTGTTCGTGCACGCCTCCTGCGGCGGCGAGGTGACCCCGGCGGGCGCGTGCGTCACGTGCGGCGCGCAGGTGCCGGTCGCCGAGACGGTGATGACCCCGGGCCCGGGGCTGCCGCCGCCGTCGTCACAGGACAGCCCGATCACGGCGGCCTTGGCCGAGCCGCGGCCGCTACTGCTGCCGGTGCACTGAGGGCACCGCGGTGAAGTGCCGCGCCACGGCGTCGGCGGCGGTCTTCACCGGACCCGGCCGGTCGTAGAAGTCGTACTGGGTGACGCCCTCGAGCCAGCGCTGCTCGACAGGCCCCGGCACCGAGGCGACGAACTCGCGGACACTCTCCGGGCTCGCCGCCGCGTCGCTGTGCACCACGAGCAACGGCACGGTAAGCCGGGACGCCGACGCCTGTGCGTCGTAGTCGAGCCACTGGTCCCACGAGGCGGGGTTGAACGTGTTGTCCCACGCGGGAATCGCGCCGCGCGCGGGGTCGGCGAAGTAGTCGGCGGGGAGGCTTTCGTCCGTGCGCGGCACCGCCGGTTCCAGCCGCTCCTCCCCCGTCCGCTCGTAGTGCTCCCGCGCTTCCCGGGCCGCGCCGCGGAGAGCGGCGACCCCCTGCGGGCCACCGAGGTTGGCCACCACCGTCTCGCGGCCGGGCAGGGCGGGCGCCACGAGGGCGAGTGACGAGAAGAGCGACGTCTTCGCCGCCGCCGAGGCCAGGTACGCGCCGCTCGCGCAGATGCCCAGGCCGGCGACGCGGTCGACGTCGGACCGCGCGGCCAGGTACCCGGCGGCCGCGCCCAGGTCGTCGGCCTTGGCCAGGGGATCCTCCATGGACCGCGGGCGGCCGCCGCTCGCGCCCCACGAGCGGAAGTCGAACGCCAGCGCGGAGAACCCGCGGGCGGCCAGCTCCCGGGCGTACTGCGCAGGCATCTGTTCCTTGACCGTGCGCCACGCGCCGGCCACGACCACGGCCGTCCGGGGACCGTCCACTTCGGACGCGGGGTGGAAGAGGTCGCCGGCCAGGTCCACTTCGGATGACGCGAACCGGACGCGCTCGACCGCCACTTGACTGTTCATGACTTGAACCGTACCAGCGCTCAACCATCGAGTTCAAGCGCTGTACCGTGCCAGCGTTGTAGGATCATCGGATGCGACTTCCCCACCGGTCACCGCTCGAGGCGCTCTACGAGATCGTCACGACGACGACCCGCGGCGCGGAGCCGGCGCTGGACGCACTCGGCCTGACCATGCCGACGGTCTACGTCCTGTGGGCCATCGACCCCGATGAGCCGCCGCCGACCATGAAGGCGATCTCGGAACGGATCGACAGCACCAAGTCCAACCTCACGTTCACCACCGAACGCCTGGTGGAGCTGGGTTATCTCACCAGAACCGAAGACCCGTCGAACCGCCGCTTCCGGGTCCTCGCCCTCACCCCCGAGGGCCGCGAGGCGCGGGAGGCCGCGCTCGCGGCGCTGGACGCCGCCTGCCCGCTGCGCAAGCTCGGCCGCAAGCAGCTCGACCAGCTCTTCGCCCTGCTCGACCACACCCTCGACGACTGAGCCTGGCCGAGGGTCACAGCTCGATCCGGCGTCGCCGGACGAGGACGAGCACCGTGAGCACCACCAGGGCGAGCACACTCGCGCCGGGACCCACGTACGCGCGGCCGGGGACGACCGCGGACGAGATGAGCGAGAAGTCCCAGAGCCCGTGGAGCAGGCCGGGCAGCAGCAACCCGCCGGTGCGCCGCCGGACGAGGTAGAAGAAGTAACCCGCCACGGCGACCACCAGCACCTGGACGAGCGCTTTCGGGCCGGTGGAGAACAGGTTCGCGGCGTGCGCGACGCCGAAGACGACCGACGACCACAGCGCGACCTTGCCCTCGGAGAAGCCGTGGGCGCGGAAGACCGTCACGCCGATCCCGCGGAAGAGCGCCTCTTCGGCGTAGCCGACGAACAACGCGCTCAGCAGGAGCAGCAGCGTGAAGCCGAGGCCGCGGTCGGCGAGCCCGGCGTAGTCGGTCGCGAGCAGGATCGCCACGACCATGATCACCGGGACGGCGACCACCCAGCGCTGCACCGGCCGGTCGTCGGTCAGCACCGGCCGCCACCACCGCAGCGCCGTGATCGCCACGGCGACCAGCACCAGCCCGATGCCGACCGGGAGCGTGAGGCTGCGCCAGACCTCGTCGAGCGAGGTCGGGCTGGCGTACGCGACGTCGATCCCGGCGGTCGCCGCCCAGCCGATCAGCCCGGTCACCACCACGTACCCGACGACCAGGGCGAGGTACGCCCACACCGGCAGCGCGCGGCTCCCGGCCTTGACAGGCTGCGACGACATACGACTCCACTCCGCCGGGAGCCCCGCGGGCTCGGGTCCCGATCATGACCCAGCGGCGCGGGTCTCGCGAACTCTTGACAAGCAACCCCATCAGCCTGTCATGCTTACTCATGCGCGAATGGACGTGGTAACGAGCAGTTTCTCGCACTTTCCGGAGGCTCGAGTGCATCGACGGCTAAGCGGAACCCCTCGACGGCTGCTGTGCGGCGCCGTCGCCCTGGCGCTCACGGGAGCCCTCGCGGCGCCCGCGGCGGCGGACCGGCTCACGGCGGGGACCTTCTCGGTGCCACGCAGCGGCGACGCCCCGGGCTACCAGGTGCGCGTCGACCCCGCCCACCTCGGCGTCAGCGTTTCGCGAGGTGGGGAGACCCTGCTGCGCACCGCGCCGGACGCGTTCACCTTCGGCGCCGCGGTGGCGACGCGCGTGCGGTCCGTCTCGAAGCAGGGCGCGACCGTGGTCGTCGAAGCCGACAGCACCGCGGGCAGGACCGTGACCCTGCGGCTGACGCCGCACGCGGACCGGTTCGACCTGAGCTGGTCGGTGGCCGGCGAGCCGGCCGGGGACCGGGCGACGCACTTCGACCTGGCGGCGTCCGGGCACTGGTACGGCGGCGGGGAGACGAGCGAGGGCACGCCCCAGCCGTACCCGCTCTCCGCGGGCGCGGTGGACGAGCCGGAGTTCTCCCCCGCCAGCTACATGATGCAGGAGCCGTACTTCTACACCTCGAAGTCGATCGGGGTGTACGTCCGCACCGCGCAGCCGATGAAGGTCGCGCTGGCGAACGGACGCGCCGACCTCACCGTCACCGGGTCGGCGGAGTACGCGAGCACGGTGTTCGTCGAGTCGAGCCGCCGCGCGGTCTACGACGACTACATCGGCGAAGTCGGCAAGCCGGAGAAGAGCGACGCGACCGACGCCGAGTACGCCAGTCCACTGTGGAACTCGTGGGCGCAGTACTACCGGAACATCGACCAGGACAAGGTCGTCGCGTGGGCGCGCGACCTGAAGGCCGCGAACGTCGCCGGCCACACCGTGCAGCTCGACGACAAGTGGGAGTCGAACTACGGCAACCTGACCTTCGACGCGAAGACGTTCCCCGATCCGAAGAAGCTCGTCGACGACATCCACGGCATGGGCCAGAAGTTCGGGCTGTGGACGACGTTCTGGATCAACCTCGACTCGGCGAACTACGGGTACGCCCGCGACCACGGCTACCTGCTGCACGCGAAGGCGAACCCCGCCGAGCCGTGCACCGTGACGTGGTGGAACGGCACAGCGGGGATCATCGACCTCGGCAACCCGCAGGCCCGCGACTGGTACACCGGCAACCTGCGCACGCTGATGGCGGACTACGGCGTCGACGGCTTCAAGTTCGACACCCGGTTCTTCGACGACAGCTGCGCGACGTCGAACGGCCTGACGCCGCAGGACTACCAGAAGCTCGGCGCGGACATGACCGACCATTTCGACCAGCAGGGCGCCGGCATCCGCACGCACTGGGGCAACCAGCGCTACGGCTTCGTCATCCGCGCGGTCGACGCGGACACGACGTGGGACGGCCTGCGCACCTCCCTGCGCCGGGCTTCGGCGATCTCCGCCGACGGCTACCCGTTCGTCGAGACCGACATGATCGGCGGCTCCGAGAGCATGCCGCCGCCGTCGGAGGAAGTCCTGGTGCGCTGGGCGCAGGCGGCGTCGCTGATGCCGCTGATGTACGCCTCGACGTCGCCGGTGACGACCGTCGACACCACCACCGGCAAGCCGGTGACCTACCCCGCCGACACCGCCCGTCTGTACGCCGACGCGGTGCGCACGCACGCGAAGCTGGCCGGTTACCTGCAGACGCAGGTGAAGCAGGCGGTCGCGGACGGCACGCCGATCATGCGGCCGGTCTTCTTCGACTTCCCCGTCGACCACCGCTTCGACACGATCGACGACGAGTGGCTGCTCGGCCCGGCCCTGCTCGCCGCGCCGATGATCACCGCGGGCACGTCGCGCGACGTCGTCCTGCCGGCCGGCCTGTGGTTCGACCCGAACACCCACCGCGTCGAGCTGGGCGGGCGCACCTTGCGCGGCTACCCGGCGCCGCTCGGCACCACCCCGATGTTCGTGCGCCTCGGCGCCGCGGGTTCGGCCGGCCTGATCACCGCGCTGTCCCGCTGAGCTGACCGGCGCTCACGCGGGAACCGAGCACCCGCGTGAGCGCGTCGGCCAGCGACGTGTCCGACGTCGAATGCCACGCGACCACGACGTCGGGCCGCAGCAGCAACGCACCGTCGGCGGGCAGGCGGACCTCAGCCAGCCAGCCGTCGTGCGGCACCGAGGCCCACCGCAGCCCGAGCCGGTCGGCCTCGGCGATCCAGTGGCCGTTGTCCGGGCCGGTGAGCAGCGTCAGACCCGGCCCGGCGTAGTCCACAGTGGACGTCTCCGCGTCGAGCCACGCGTGCGGGACGCGGGTGCCGGGGCGGCCCGCCGGGGCGTAGTGGTCGGCGGGCGCGGGGTCGCGGCCGTCCGGGACGAACGCGCCGTCCGCGTACTGGGTGCCGAACATCGTCGTCATCGGGTCGCCCGGCAGCCCGCCGCCCTTGGTGAAGGCGGACAGCATGTCGCCCACGTGCCCGATCACCGTGCTGGACGCCTCGGCGATCGCGTAGCCGGCCGGACGGCGTTCGGTGTCGTACGTGCCGAGCAGCGCCGGGGCCGCCTTCCCGGCCAGCACAGCGGCGAGCTTCCAGGCGAGGTTGGCCGCGTCGGCGACGGCCGTGTTCGCGCCGGCCGCGGCCATCGGGGGCATCACGTGCGCGGCGTCGCCCGTCAGGAACACCCGGCCGTCGGCGAACCGGTCGGCCACGCGCATCGCGGACTCCCACGGTGACCGGCCGAGCAGCTCGACGTCGAGGTCCGGCACGCCCACCACGATCCGCAGGAGGTCCAGCCAGTCGCCGTCGCCGAGGGTGCCCGCGTCGGGGAAGTCGGCGGTGGAGAACAGCCAGCGGTCGGTGCCGTTGACCGAGAGGAACGCGCCCGAGGCCACCGGGTTCTCGATCTGGCACAGGTTGAACGGCTTGTCCCGCACCAGGTCCGTGAGGTCGGCGCGGAAGTGGAGGTCGAGGTTGTCGGCGAGGTGGCCGTGGCCGCCGCGGGTGATGCCCAGCGCCTCGCGGACGGGGCTGCGGGCGCCGTCGGCGGCGACCAGGTAGTCCGCGGCCAGCTCGTACGGCTCGCCGTCCGCCGGCCGCAGCACCGCCGTCACCCCGTAGTCGTCCTGGGTGAACGACACGAGTTCGGTGCCGAGCCGCACGGACACGCCACGCTCCTGGGCGGCCCGGCGCAGCAGCGGTTCCAGCACGGACTGGGGACACAGGACGTTCGGTGCCGGACTCAGCTCGGGCATCCGCCCCTGCTGCCCCCGCCGGGCGCGCAGCAGGTCGGTCAGCTCCCGCGGGCGGGCCGCGGCGAGCGTCGGGCCGGTCAGCACCTGGCTGAACGCCGCCAGTGGCGCGCTCGCCTCGTCGACCTCGTCGGCCAGGCCGAGCAGGCGGAACATCTCGGTGCTGCGGGGGTTGAAGCGGCGCGCCTTCGGCTGGGGCGACGAGCCGTCGCGCCGGTCCACGAGCACCGGGAACACCCCTTCGCGACGCAGCAGCAGGGCGGTGGTCAGGCCGGCGATCCCGCCGCCGCTGATCAGGACGGGGACACGTGCGGTCATGGGAGACTCCCTCTAAAAGTGACACGGTACAACTCAGTACACCGTGCAACTAGTGATATCGTCAAGCCATGACCACGGAGACCGGGCCGGGCCGGCGCGAGCGCAAGAAGGCGGCCACCCACCGGGCGCTGGCCGACGCGGCCCTGCGACTGTTCCTCGAGCGCGGGTTCGACGACGTCGGCGTCCGCGAGATCGCCGAGGCCGCCGACGTGTCCACCACGACCCTGCAGAAACACTTCCCCACCAAGGAATCCCTGGTCTTCGACCGGGACGGCGATGTCGAGGAGGGCCTGATCGCCGCCGTGCGCGACCGCGCGCCCGGCACCTCGGTACTGGACGCGCTTCGGGACTACACGCTCGCCCGCGTCCGGCTGGGCGCCGCGACCGAAGGCGCGTCGGCGTTCCTGGACCTCGTGCACCGGACGCCCGCACTGAGCCGGTACTGGCACCGGATGTGGATGCGCCACGAAGACGCGCTCAGGCGGGCTCTCGCCACGGAAACCGGGGCCCCCGAGGACGATCCCGGCTGCGCCGCGCTGGCGCACTTCGCCTTGGAGACGTCAGCGCTGGCGATGCGGGCCGCGGATCCGGTCGCGACGGCCGAAGCCGCGTTCGCGATCCTGGACCACGGCTGGCCGGCCTCTCGCTGAGTCCGGCGCTACTGCAACGGGCCGAGGACCGACCAGTGCTCGACGAACTGCCCGTCGCGCATCCGCACGAAGTCCATCACGCGGAACTCGACGCCCCGGCCCGACGGCGGCGTGCCCAGCCACTCGCCGACGTGCCGCCCGCGGTAGATCTTGTGGGTGGCGACGACGTCATCGGTGTCCACGCAGTGCACGATCTCGACCTTCAGGCCGGCGAACGCGGTGTGCAGCGCCCGCGTGACCGCGGCCACGCTCCGGCGATCGTCCGGCAGGCCGTTCTTCGCCGACCGGTTCCGGAAATCGGGGTGGACGAAGTCGTCGATCAGCTCGACCCGGCTGCCCTCGTGCACCTGCTCGACGAACGCGCGCATCCGCGCGACGTTGCCGGAATCCGTACCCACCCGGCCACGATACTCAGAGACAGGGCGGCCGGTAGCCGTCGACGCGCAGGCCGCGGAAGGCCAGCACGTTCGGCGTCTTGCCGACGAACACCAGGCCGCGGGCCTCGGTCAGCGCCGAGGCGAACGAGTACGTCGGCGTGCCCAGCTCGGGCAGCGACGTCCAGGCGCGGGGCGCGAAGCTGAAGAACCTCGTCACGACCTTGCCGTGCGTCGAGGGCACGAGCGTCAGCCACTTGTCGCCGCCGCTCCAGTGCGACGCCGGGCGCAGCTGGACGTAGAGGTCGTCGGTCGCGCTGTAGGTCAGCCGGAAGCCCGCCGACCGGGACAGGTCGGCCTGCGCCTCGAACTGGTTGCCGAGCCAGAGGACGGCCACGTGCCACTCGGCGTTGAGGAAGCTCACCTTCGCCGCGTACCGGCCGTGGTCGCGCACGAGCAGGCTGCCCGTCGCCGGCACCGTCGTGCCCTCGCCGCTGGCGAGCCACTGCTGGTAGCCGTCGATCGACGGCGTCGCGCACTCGCACGAGCCGGCGGCTGACGCGCTCGCCGTCCCGAGCAGCGACATCACCAGCACCAGGACAAAAGCTGCAAACGGAACCCGTGCGCGCATTCCCGGGAAGCTAGCAAAGACCGGCGACCGCCCGCGCACACGTGTTTCGGTGAGCGGGACCGTGTGGCGCGCGTCACGGAATGCCTGTCGATCTTCGGCGCTGAACAGTAGAGAAAGCGTTTCGATCCGAGGGAGTGCCATGTCCGCCACCACCACGCCGCCCGAGGCGTCGACCGCGCCGGTCGTGCCCGTGCTCGACGACTTCGACTTCCCGCTCACCGACGGCGCCGCCTGCCGCATCGACGACCCGGACTGCGAAGCCTGCCAGTGAGCCCGAGCGCGGGCCGTCCACTCCGGTGGCCGGCCCGCGCCCCCGGCTCAGCCGCCGGCCGGACGCTCGACGACCACCGTGGCCATCAGCGAGTGGCCGACTCCCAGGCCCTGCTGGGACTGCTGTTCACACGCGAACAACGCCTGCGCGAGCCGCTTCGCCTGCTCCGGTGAGCGCAGCTCCGCCGCCGCGAGGACGCCGTTCCAGCGCTCGGCGAAGGCCGCGAAGAACGCCTCGACCCGCGCCGGCACCTCCCCCGCGGGCGGCGTGAACCGCAGCTGCGCCGGAGCGACGTCGGTGGTGCCGCGCGCGAGCTCGTTGAGCAGCGTGCGGTACGGCGGGATCGCCTGGTTGAACGCGCGGGTGGCGGTGTGCCGGCCGACGAGCACGGACCGGTCGGTGAAGGTCACCGCGCCCAGCCGGGCGCCCGCGCCGATCGCGGCCTGGACGAGGGCGTCGTCGAGGGACCCCCGGTCGTAGAAGCTCATCTGGTCGTGGACGGTCTCGTTCGCCCCCTCGAAGAAGCTCATGTTGTACGCCCAGCGCGTCTCCGGCCAGCGCGGCGTCCATTCGACCGAGTAGCGCCCGAGCACGTCGACGATCATCACGGCGCTGTCGCGGGTCTCGACGATCCGCCGCATGAGCCCGGTCAAGACGTCGATCGTGTCGGCGTGCGGCAGGTGCGAATAGGGCACCCCGCAAGACAAGTAGAGGTCGAAGTCGCCGGCGGGGAGCTCGGCGCGCATGTCGGCGACCTCGAACTCGGCGGGCCGCCCGGCGTGCAGCGAGCGCGCCGTCTCGACCATGCCGGGGTCGAGGTCGACGCCGAGGTAGGCGAGCCGGCTGTCGTCGGTCACCGGGGCGAGGTCGCCGTGCGGCTCGGTGAGCAGCGCGAGCCCGTCGCCGGTGCCGGCACCGATGTCGACCACCCGCAGCGGCTCGTCCGGCCCGCGCCGGGCCAGGTCGACGGCGTCGCGCAGGACCCGGTGCGTGACCACCTCTTCGAGCATGGTCTTCACCGGATCCCGGCGCTTGGGCGAGGTGTAGTGGGCTTTCGCGTCGCGGTAGGACGTGGCGGCTGTCGTGTTCACGCCTCACCCCGGGTGCGAGCATCGTCGATCAGTACGTATGACGCGTTGCTGGTCGTGATCTCCATATCCCGATTCTGGCAAGAAAAGCCGTTCGGGTGACCGGACGTCTCGGATCGTGCCCACTGCGTTCCGTTCCTTCAGACCGGTGTAGTGGTCAGCATCCAGTGGCTGAACGCGGCGTACCGCGCCGCGAACCCGGCGGGACCGGTGGCTGCTTCGACCGCGGCGGAGAACTCCCGGACCCGCTCGAACCGGGCGATGCGGGCGTGTTCGTACTGCTCGAGGGCCTCGGTCAAGTCCGCTGACGCCAGCGCGGTCCGCAACACGCCGGCGTCCTCGACGCCGAGGGTGCCGCCCGCGGCGATGTGCGGCGAGAGGCCGTGGGCGGCGTCGCCGATGAGCGCCACGCGCGAGCCGGTCCAGCGCGGCAGCGGGGGCACGAGCATGATCCGGTTCTCGAGGATCGCGTCCTCGGAGGTGGCCGCGATCATCCGCAGCAGCTCGTCGTGCCAGCCCGCTTCGGCGAGGTTGCGGGCGCGTGCCAGAGCGCGGTCGCGCTTGCTCCCCGACAGCGAACCGGCTTCGAACTGGTTGACCATCCACATGGTCTGCCCGTCGGCGACGCGGGTGTAGCCGCCTCGCGTGCCGTCCGTCCCGATGGTCAGCACGGTGCCTTCGGGGCGTTCGTCCCCGGCCCGCACGATCGCGCGCCACGCGTAGTGCCCGGCGTGCGCCTGGGCGTCGGTGCCCGGCAGCAGCCCCGAGCGGACCCGGGAGTACACGCCGTCGGCGCCGATCAGCAGGTCGGCGTGCAGGCTCTCGCCGCCGTCGAGGTGGACGACGACCTCGTCCGCGTGGTCCTCGAACCCGGTCAGCCGGGCGGAGAGCCGGATCCGGTCGCGACCGATGACGTCGGCGAGCAGTGTGTTCAACGCCGGCCGGGGCACCAGCAGGAAGCGGTGATCGCTGTCGTCGTACCCCTTGGCGCGCAACGGCTTCCCGGCCGGGTCGAAGAACCACGCGTTGATCTCCTGCCCGAGCGCGCGGACGTCGACGCCGGCGTCTTCGAGCACCCGGATCGCGTTGGCCCACAAGCCGATCCCGGCCCCGGCGGCCCGGATCCCGGGCGCCTGCTCCAGGACGGTGACGTCGTGCCCGATCCGCCGCAGGGCCGCGGCGGTGGTGAGCCCGACGAGGCCGCCCCCGGCGATCACAGTGTGCATGTCCCGCTCCTTCGTTCGCTCCTGCCTCCAGTCAAGGACGACGACGTCATGATGGCAAATGCATGTTCGCTATCTGTAGCATTACCTGGGTGCATCTTGATCTGAACCTGCTGGTCGCGCTGGACGCCCTGCTCGACGAAGGCAGCGTCGGCGCCGCCGCGGACCGGCTCCACCTCTCCCAGCCGGCCATGAGCCGGACGCTCGGGCGCATCCGGCGCGCGACCGGCGACGAGATCCTCGTCCGCGCCGGCCGGGTGATGCTGCCGACGCCCTACGCCGAGCGGATCCGCGACGAAGTGCACCAGCTGGTCACACGCGCCCAGACGATCTTCACCGCGGGGACCGACCTCGACCTGGCCACCCTGGACCGCACGTTCACGCTGCAGTGCAACGACGTCGTGGCGGGCGCGCTGGTCCCCCGTCTGATCGCCCGCGTCGCGGCGACGGCCCCGGGCGTCTGCCTGCGGGTGCTCGGCGAGGCGGACACGGACGCCGACGGGCTGCGCCGGGGCACCGTCGACGTCCGGCTGACCGACGAGACGACGCACCCCGCCGACGTGCGCTCGGCGACCGTCCTGACCGACACCCTGGTCACCGCCGGCCGCCACGACCTCGCCGTCGACCCGGCGACGACGGCCGGGTTCACGGCGCTGCCCCACGTCGTCGTCTCCCGCCGCGGCCGCCGTCGTCACCGCATCGACGACGTCCTGGAGGCGCACGGCACCGCCCGGCGCGTCTCTCTCATCGTGCCCACTTTGGCCATGGCCCTGGCCGCCGTCACCACCGCCGAGCTCGTCACCGTCGTCCCCGGGATGGCCGCCGCCCGGCTCGGCCCGGAGCTGCGCGGGTGGCCGCTTCCCGTGCCGACGCCGGCGATCCCCGCGGTGCTGGCCTGGCACGCCCGCCACGACCGCGACAGTGCCCACACGTGGTTGCGCGACACGATCCGGGACGTCCTTTCTGTCGGTGGTCCCCGGTAACGTCTGGTGCGTGAACGCTCGGGAACGCATCCAGGAACTCGCCGATCGGATCGTCGTCATGCGCGACGCCTACTACCGGGGCTCGCCCACGGTGGCGGACGCGGAGTACGACGCCGTCGAGGACGAGCTGCGTGGCCTGATCGAGGCGAACCCGGACCTCGCGCCGGACCCGAACCCGCTGGACCAGGTGGGCGCCCCCGCGGTGCTGCACGCGCCGATCCGGCACTCGCGCCCGATGCTGTCGCTGGAGAAGGCGACCCGGCCGGAGCAGGTCGTGGCGTTCTTCGAGCGCTTCCCCGGCCAGCCGGTGGTCGTCATGCCGAAGCTGGACGGCCTGTCGCTGGCGCTGGTCTACGAGAAGGGCCGGCTGGCCCGCGCGATCACCCGCGGCGACGGCACGACCGGCGACGACGTCACGAAGCTCGTGCGGGCGCTGACCGACGGCATCCCGGACCGCGTCGACGCCCCGGGCCGCGTCGAGGTGCGCGGCGAGGCCGTGATGCTGCGGTCCACCTTCGCCGCCTACAACACCGCGCACCCGGACAAGCCGCTGATCAACCCGCGCAACGCCGCCGCGGGCACGCTGCGGGCCAAGGACCCGGCCACCGTCGCCGGCCGGAACCTGCGGTTCTTCGCCTTCGACCTCTACACCGACCCCGACAGCGCGGAAACCGACCTCGGCAGCGCACTGGCGTCCCTCGGGTTCACCGCCGCGGACATGCGGCGCTGCACGGAGGCCGAGGCGGCGCAAGACGTGATCACCACGATCGAGCAGCAGCGCAACGACCTGGACTACGACCTCGACGGCGCCGTGCTGCGCCTGGCCGACCGGGACGCCTACGCAGCCGCCGGCACCCGGTCGAGCTCACCCCGTGGCGCGCTGGCGTTCAAGTTCGCCGCGGAAGAGAAGACCACGGTGCTGTCCGATGTGGTCTGGGACGTCGGCAAGACGGGCAAGATCGCCCCGGTCGCCTGGCTGGAGCCGGTGTTCGTGGGCGGCACCACGGTCACCCGTGCGACCCTGGCCAACCAGGAGGTCATCCGCGCCCGCGGCATCAAGATCGGCGACACGGTGCTGGTGCGCCGCGCCGGTGACGTGATCCCGTTCGTCGCCGGGGTGCTCGACGCGTCGAAGCGCACGGGCGCGGAGCAGGAGATCGTGCCTCCGACGGTGTGCCCGTCGTGCGGCCATCCACTGACCGAGCAGGGCAACAGCCGGGAACTGTTCTGCACCAACGTCTCCTGCCCCGCCCAGACCGTCCGGCGGCTGATCCACTGGGCATCACGCGCCGCGGCGGACATCGACGCCATCGGCGGCGTCTGGATCGAACGGCTGGCGGAGACGGGGATCCTGGAGCAGCCGTCGGACTTCTACGGGCTGACCAAGGAAACCCTGCTGGAGTACGACCGCATCGGCGAGGTCTCGGCCACCAGGATGATCGAGTCGATCGACACGAGCCGCCAGGTCGGCCTACGGCGAGCGCTGATCGGCCTGGCGATCCCGATGGCGTCGGAAGGCACCGCCGCCCGCCTGTGCCGAGCCGGATTCGGTTCCCTGGAAGACGTAGCGGACGCGGGCTTAGATGGCCTGGTCGCGGTGGAAGACATCGGCCCGAAGGTGGCGACGTCCCTGATCGAGCACCTCACCCGGCTGCGCCCGGAACTCGAGCGGCTGCGCGAGGCGGGAGTGTCATTGGACGTACGCGAGGAGGACCTCCCCCCGGTAGTAGCGGCGGGCGCCCCGTTGGCGGGCAAGACGGTGGTGATCACGGGCGGCATCAACGACCCGCGTTCGGGCGAGAAGGTCCCCCGCCCGACATTCCAGCGCCTGTGCGAAAAAGCGGGCGCCACCACGGCATCCTCAGTCTCGGCAACCACGGACTTGCTCATCACGGGCGCCGACGTCGGAGCGAGCAAGCTGACAAAGGCGGAGAAGCTAGGAGTAGAGGTAATGGACCAGAGCGAGATCTGGCCCCTACTGATCAACGCCGGCATCGTCTAGCCCCGGGTCGCGGCCGCCCGGCCCACGCGGTGGCCACTCCCGGCGGCAATTTGGCCGCTCCAATCGCACGCTGGCCGCTCCCGGCAGCTTGTCGGCCGCGGGCCGTCGATCGGTCTGCCGTGAGGGGCACCCTCAGGGACATAAGAGCCATGAGGGTGCCCCTCACGGCTTTGCCCTGGCGACCCGACCGGCTCCGTGCGATGGCGCGCTTTGCCACTCCCGACGGCATGTTGGCCCGCCGGGCAGCACGCTGGCCACCCCCGGCGGTGCGCCTTACCGCTCCTGACGGCATGTTGGGCGCGCCGGTCAGCACGCTGGCCGCTCCAGTCAACGTTGGCCGCTCCCGGCGGCGTGCCAGCCGCGGGCCGTCGGACCGGTTGTCGTGAGGGGCACCCTCAGGGACACAAGAGCCATGAGGGTGCCCCTCACGGCTTTGGCCTGGGCAGCCGACCAAGCCCCCTTGCGGCGGCGCGCCTTCCGCTCCCGGCGGCGGGTTGGCCGCGTCGGTCGGCGAGTCGGCCGCTCTCGGCGGCGAGCTGACCGCCCCCGGCGGGCATGTTCGCCGGGGGCGGTCGCGAGGCCGCGAGGCCGACCATCCGGCCGTCGAGTTCTGTCGCTGGTTGTCGTGAGTGTTTAGGAGGGTTCTAACCCTCCTAAACACTCACGACAACCCGCCCGCAAGCTGACGGTCACTTTTCCAGCAGGGCCTTGAGTTCCTCGTCTATCAGCAGGTCCGGGTCGAACTTCATGCCCGCGAAGTGGCCCGCCAGTTCCAGGGACAGCACGCCGTGCAGGCGGGTCCAGAACGCCAGCGCTCGGTGCAGTGTCGCGGCCCCCGCCGGGTGGTCTGCGGCCCAGTCGCGGTGGGTCTCCAGGTGCTTGTCGAACGGGGTCGACGCGCGGTCCTGTGGGAGCACGCCGGCCGCGTCCAGGAGCACCGTCATGACCTCGAACGAGATCGCCGTGATGTCGTCCGGGGCGTGGTAGCCCGGGACCGGGGTGCCGTAGATGAGGAAGTAGCGCTGCGGGTCGCTCCGCGCCCAGTCCCGTACGACGTGGGCCAATGCCGCCAGGTCCGCGCCTGCGGAGCGGGCCGCGCGGACCGTGTCGGCGAGGCTTCGGTATGCGTCGCGGATCAGGGCGGTGATCAGCTCGTCGCGGCTCGCGAAGTAGCGGTACAGCGCGGGGCCGCTCATGCCCACCTGCTTGGCGATCGCGTTGAGCGACAGCGCCGGCACGCCCGCCGCGGCGATCTGCTCCCACGCGTGCTGCTTGATCTCCGCGCGCACCTGAGCCCGGTACCGCTCACGGGGGCTCTGACCAGCTGGGTCCGTCATGAGTTAGAGGCTATCACTTTTACTATTGACACTCACGCCAACGTAGTTATAGCTTCTAACCAACACGACGACCACTAACAAGGAGTACCCGATGAGCTTCCGTTCCGCGCTGATCGCGATCCCGCTGGCCGCCGCCGGGATGTTCGGCGTCACCGCCGCCACCCCGGCCGAAGCGGCGACGAGCCTGACCTGCCACGGCACCGGCATCGACCCCGCCGCCCAGCTCCACTACCGGACCGAGACGCTGATCAAGGCGCCCCTGAGCACCGTCTGGAAACTGCACACCGCCGTCGAGGGCTGGCCGTCCTGGCAGGACGCCGTCACCAGCGTGAAGCGGCTCGACCCCGGCCCGCTGCGGCCGGGCTCGCGGTTCCGGTGGACCACCCCGGCCCCGGCCACGCCCACCACCCCCGCGACGACCCTCGTCATCACCTCGACCGTCCAGCAGGTCACGCCCGGCCGGTGCATCCGCTGGACCGGGCCGGCGATCGGCGACGGCCTGAGCATCGACCGCGGCGTCCACGTCTGGAACTTCACGCCGGTGCGCGGCGGCGTCCTCGTCCGCACCGAGGAGAGCTGGACCGGCAAGCAGATCGAAGCCGACCCGGCCACGGCCATCCAGTACCTCGCCCCGGGCCTCGACGCCTGGCTGGCCGCGCTCAAGACGACCGCCGAAGCCTGCTGAAACCCCGCAACCGTCAGGAGAAACCGATGACCACCGCCACCGCCCGCAAGACCTCGCTCGCCGTCCTCGTCGCGGCCTGGACCGTCCCGGTCTTCGTCGCCGGGCAGTTCGCCCTGCTCTCCGGGATCCCGATCATCGTCATGCTGATCGGCACGCTGCGCGAACCCCGCCTGCGCGCCGTCCGCTGGCCGACCGCCGCCCTCACCGCGGTCTACGCCGGCTCGCTCGCGTTCTGGCTGCTCGGCCCGAGCGACGCGCCGAGCCTGTCGAAGTTCCTGAGCCCGGTCGCCACCGGCGTGTTCACCGCGGTCGGCGTCGCGACCGCGATCGCCCACCACGTCGCCCGGCGGCGCTCGACCACGAAGTAGCTCAGGCCTCGCCCGCGAACTCCGGGAGCGCCGCGAGCCCGGCTTCGACGAGTCCCGCCGCGCGCCCGACGTCGGCCGAGACCAGGTCCTCGACCTCCTCGGCCGTGCGGGTGACGTCGAGGTGCTTGGCCATCGACCGGAACTGGATCTGCCAGAGCGCGACGAGCGCGGTGGCCAGCACCCGCGGTTCCGGGTCGTCCGGGGTGGTGCCGGCCCGCTCGGCCAGCGCCTCGGCGGCGACCACGACGAGCTGTTCGGTCATCTCCAGGCGGTGCGCGCGCAGGGCCGGCGTGGTCGCGATCAACAGCCCGAACCGCCGGGACTTCGTGACCGCCTCGGCCGGGTCGTCCTGCTCCGCGAGCCAGGACAGGACGGCGGCGCGCTCCTCCGCGAGGATCCGCAACGTCGCTTCGACCGGGGACACGCCGGGCTCGGCCAGGTCGGACCGCAACGCGGTCAGCGCCGCGTCCGGGTGGTCGAGGATCAGCGACTCCTTGGTCGGGAAGTAGTTGAAGACGGTCTTCTCCGACACCCCGCACGCCTCGGCGATCTCCGCCACGCGCACGGCGTCGAAGCCCCGCTCGACGAACATCTCCGTCGCCGTGTCCGAGAGCTGCTGACGCATCAGCCGCTTCTTGCGCTCGCGCAGTCCCTCGACCTCGGGCTCCCCGTTGCGCCGGGTGCGCGAGGCCGCCCAGTTCACCGTTCGCGGACTCATGGCACCAGCTTAGTGCACCGCCCGGATATTTTCTGCTACAGTAATTTTTCAGTGACCGAAGACTGGTTGCTTCCTCCCGAAGTCCCCACGGAGAAACGAGTCTTGTGATGGACCCTGTCCACAACCCGATCAGCCGCGGCGCGCTCCTGCTGCTCCGGGCGAGCGCCGTCGTGGCGGCCGTGCTCGCCTGCCTGCAGCCGGTGCTGGCCGGCGCCTTCCTGCAGGGCCACTATTCGATGCTGTCCGCACACCGCATGTCGGGCATGCTCTTCGCGCTGGCCCTGCTGCCGACGCTGGCGGCGGCGCTGGTCGTGTGGCGCGGGGGCCGCGGGCCGGGCCGCCCCGCCCTGTTCGCCGCACTGGCGCTCGTGCTCTGCGCCGCGCAGATCGTGCTGGGCTTCACCCGGGACCTGGCCGTCCACGTGCCGCTCGGCGCCGTACTGCTCTACCTCGTCGTGCGGATCGTCATGCTCTCGTGGGCCAAGCAGCCGGTGGCGCGTTACGCCGGGGTCCCGGCGTGAGCCCCGGGATGAGCCGTCGCCGCTTCCTCGGCGTCGGCACCGTGGCCCTGGCCGGCGCCGGCGCGCTCGCCGTCGCCGGGACGCCGTTCCTGCGCGAGCTGTTCGCCGACGGCCAGCCCGGGCTGCTGCTGTCGAGCCGGGCCCCGGTGCCGACGGCGTTCCGCGCCGAACTGCCGATCCCGCCGGTGCTCGCGCCGGTGCGCAGCGACGCGACGACGGACTTCTACGAGATCGTCCAGCGCCCGGCGTCGCTGGGCATCCTGCCCGGGCTGACCACCGAGGCGTGGACCTACCAGGGCAGCTTTCCCGGCCCCACCTTGCGAACGCCCGCCGGGCGCAAGGCCGTCGTGAAGCACACCAACCAGCTGCCGCACCCGACCGTGGTGCACCTGCACGGCGGGCACACCCCGGCCGACAGCGACGGCTACCCCACCGAGCTCGTGCACCCCGTCGGCGGCGAGCAGACGAGCGCCACGCCGGGCATGGCCGCGATGTCGGCGATGGCGGGCATGGCGAAGATCGACACCGGCGGCGGGCAAACCAGCCGGACGCACACGTACCCGCTCGACCAGCGCGCCGCGACGCTCTGGTACCACGACCACCGGATGGGCTTCACCGCCGCCAACGTGTGGCAGGGACTGGCCGGGTTCCACCTCGTGACGGACGACGAAGAGGCGGCTTTGCCGCTACCACAAGGGAAGCGGGACATCCCGCTGATGATCTGCGACCGGTCGTTCGGCGCGGACGGCAGCTTCACCTACCCCGCACTCGCCGGCGGCCAGCAACTGCCCGGCGTCTCACCGGCCTACATGGACGGCGTGCTCGGCGACGTCATCCTCGTCAACGGCGCGCCGTGGCCGGTGCTGCGCGCCGACCGCGCCTGGTACCGCTTCCGGATCCTCAACGGCTCCAACGCCCGCCGGTATTCGCTGGCGCTGGACCCGCAGCCGCCGGGCGGCGGCGCCCTGGTCCAGATCGGCGGCGACGGCGGCCTGCTGGCGAGCCCGCTGACGCACGACAGCATCGACGTCTCCCCCGCCGAACGCTTCGACGTCGTGATCGACTTCGCCCGCTACGCGCCGGGCACCCGCGTCCGGCTCGTCAACAAGCTCGGCTCCGGCGCGACGGCCGAGGTGATGTGCTTCGACGTCGGCACCGACGGCCGGGTGGCCGACGACAGCCACGTCCCGGCGAAGCTGTCGGAGGTCGCCGTCCTGAACCGGACCAGCGCCACCACGACGCGGGACTTCCTGTTCCAGAAGTCTTCAGGTTCCTGGACGATCAACGGCGCCCCGTACACGCCGGGCCGCGACCTGGCCCGCGCCAAGCTGGGCACGACGGAGATCTGGCGCTTCACGAGCGACGTCCACCACCCGGTGCACCTGCACCTGAACCACTTCCAGGTGCTGAGCCGCAACGGCCACGCGCCGGGCCCGTACGACGCGGGCTGGAAGGACACGGTCGACGTCCGCCCCTCGGAGGCGGTCGAGGTGGCGGTGAAGTTCACCGACTACGCGGGCCGGTACATGCTGCACTGCCACAATCTCGAACACGAGGACATGGCGATGATGGCGGACTTCTCGACGGAGTAACGCGCACGCGACGACGGCCCACCCGGGGTTTCCGGGTGGGCCGTTCCGTCACCCCCGTCTAGCCGGGGTGTCCGATGTGGATGGTCAGCCGCCGAGGATCGCGAGGATCTGGTTCAGCAAGTTGACCAGCGCCTGCAGGTTGCTCAAGGGGCCCGGGTCGAGCAGGCCCGCGATCGCGCACAGGAGGTTGCCCAGCAGGTTGCCGGGACCGGCGTCGGCCGTGATGTTCAGGTGCACCTGGTTCAGGTGCACGACCAGGCCGAGCAGGTCGAGGTCGAGCGGGCCGAGCACCAGGTCGAGGATCTGGCAGGACGCCGCGGCGACGCCGACCGGAACGGTGACGGCCTGGGAAACGGTGCCGACCTGCTGGCCGGCGGAGTCGACCATGGTCAGGTCGGCGACGCCGTTGGCGAGGGTGCTGGTGCCATCGGTGGTGAAGCCGGTCGGCGTGAAGCTGCCGACCGCCGTGCCGGTGCCGCCCGACGCGTCGGTGAACGTGCCGGTGATCGGCGCGGTCAGCGCCGGAGCGGCCTGGGCCGCCGGGGCCGGAGCCGCGGAAGCCGTGCCCGCACCGGCGAAGAAGCCGACGAGAGCCGTGACCAGCAGGGCGACGACCGCGGAGCGGCCGAGCTTTCCGATTCTCACTGTTGTGCTCCTTTCGAAGTCCGAATTCGACTTGCTAGGAATGCACCGAAAGACCCCATCGAAAACCGGATGCGGCCGGAAACCGCAGTGAGCAATCTCAACTGATCGACACGTCCGCGAACCGTAACCAATCCGGTCGCCGGTCGTCTACACCACTCGATGTCCGTTCGTGGCGAATAAGTAGAGGCGGGAAGCCTGCGCACCGTCCCTAAAGGACAATGTATCACAATCGCGGATTCCTCGTCACGGAATTGTGTTGGACTGATTGCCCCCGCGGCTGCGTCCGAATGCCGCAGGCCGCCGTCAGTGCCGGGACAACGCGACGTCGACGAGGCGGTGCGGCCGCAGGCTCACCGGGCCGATCAGGCCGGACGCGAGCACCTCGCTCCGCGCGTTCGCCCCGGTGTTGGTGACCCGCACGCGTACTTTGTTCCGGCCGGCGCGCAGTGCCGCCGTGACGTCCACTCGGTACGGCGCCCACAACCGGGATCCGAGCGGCTTCCCGTTGACCTCGATTTCGGCCACCTCGTGGACTTCGCCGAGGTCAAGCGTCCACTTGCGACCGGACAACGTCGCCGCCGTGACATCGAAGTCCTTTTCGTACCAAGCCGATCCCGAATACGCCGGGTCCACGTCGGTCCAGGAACCCAGAGGACGCGTTATCGCCGAAGCGTCCGGACGATCGAAGCGGAACACCCAGTCCCCGCCGAACGGAATGGCCGTGAGCGGATCGGAAACCGTGGCCGTTCCGGAAAACGTCCGGCCACCCCCATTCACAGTAACGCCGACCGATCCCGGGGCGATCACGCGCAAGGTCGCGGCCCGGCCGTCGGCGCGCACCCGCTCCACCGGCGCCGACGCGCTCACCGCGTGCGCGGGTTCGGCTTCCGCGCGGAACACGACCAGCAGCGTGGCTTTCGGTTCCAGGCGCAGGACGGTCGCCGTGCTCCCGGACGTCGCTCGCCGCCAGACGCCCACCGGTGCTGTCGTGCCGGTGTCGGGGTCCCACACCTCGGGCACGCCGGTCGCCGGGAACGTCGCGGTCAGCTCCACGGCGTCGGCGCGCTCGTTGAGCACGACGAACAGCGGCCGACCGGCACTTTCCAGACGCAGCACCCGGACGTCGTCGTGGCGCGGCTCCAGCCTCGCCGCCGCGCCACCCGCGGCGGCCACCGCGGCTGCGGCCGCCACCGGGTCGGCCGCCCGGACCGCCGTGCGCGCGGCGAACAACTCGGTCAGCGCGGCCCGCAGGCCCGCGTCGTTCCCGCCGGCCTCCCGGCTCGGCGGTGCGCCGACGAGAACCACCGTGCCGCCGCCGCGGACGAACCGGATCAGCGTCCGCACGGTCCCGACGGCCAGGATCGGCGTCCGGGGCACCACGACGATCCCGTACGCCTGCTGCCCGACGACCAGCTTCGCGCCGGCCGGCTGGGCGTGCGTCCGCAGCGCCGGGTCGGCGTCGAGCGCGCCTTCGTCGAGGAAGTCGAAGTCGACCTGGACGTCCTCCAGCGCGTGGGCGGTGGTCAGGAACGCCGTGTCGAGGTCGGCCATCGCCGGGGTGTCCTGTGTGGACTCGACGGCGCGTTGCGGCTGGATCAGCGCGGTGCGGGCACGGGCCGGTGCGCGGCACGCTTCCATCAGCCGGCCGATCCAGTCGTTGAGCGGCGCGGACACCGCCCACCACGGGTTGGCCGGCTGGAACGGCGGCGGGTAGACGATCTGGTTCTCGTCGCTGAACCGCGCGTGCAGCAGCGTGTGGTTGACCCCGCGCACGGCGAATGCGCCGACCACCTCGCGGACGAACGACGGCGTGACCGGCCAGCCGGTGCCGCCCATCGCCTCCAGGTAGACGCGCTCCAGCCCGAGCTGGTGCGCGGTGCTGGCCGGCCAGCGCGACAGCGTGCGGTGGTAACCCCGCTGGTAGTGGTCGAAGATCAGGTCGGTGCCCGGCACCTGCGCCCACTGGTTGTTCGTGTTCAGGTTGCCGGAGCTGCGCAGCTGCTCACCCGGGCCGTACTCGTCCCACAGCGGGTTGGAGATCAGCTTCAGCCCGCGCGCGCCGAGCCACTGGCCTTGGCTCTTGTAGTACGCGGCCGCGAACCGGTTGCTCACCGCGCGCCAGAACACGCCGCGCAGTCGCAGACCGGCGTCGCCGAGACCGGCGTCGTGCACCGCGGTCAGCGCGACGCCCGGCGACGTCCCGAGCGCGTGCAGCTCCGCGTCCAGCGTGGGCGACCACGGCACCGTGTTGAACGGCCCGTCGGCCGAAGCGAGGTAGGGCTCGTCGTCGGCGAAACCGCGCAGGACCGCGCCCGGCGCCCACGGGAACCGGCGCACGTACTCCCCCGGCACGGCGTCGAGGAACAGCCGCACGGCTTCGTCGTCGAGCAGGTCGAGGTAGGCGCGGCCGGTGCCGGTGGGCGTGCTCAGGTCGCGGACGGTGAACAGGTCCAGCTGCCAGGTCCCGGCGGGCGGCGTCCACGTGCCGCCCGCGCGGGCCTGCGCGGTCAGGTCCACCAGCGTGGCGGGATCCGTCGAGGACGCCGGCCGGGCCGCCGCGGCGACCAGCGGCACGCCGGTCGCGGGCAGGTCGAAGCCGTCGAGCGCGGCAGCGCTGTCAAACGTCTCGGCGTAGAGGACGCCGCCGGTCGCGTCGCGCACGGTCAGGCTGTCCCACGACGACCGCTGGGACGCCACCGAGCGCACGCCCACCCGGCCGGTCGCGTACTTGAGGCCGTCCACCGCGGGCTGCGCGACGCCGTCCAGCGTCACGGTCAAACTCGTTCCACGGACGCGCACGGCCAGTTCGTGGTCCGCGGCCGGGTCGAAGCCCGGGACCGCTGTGCCGCCCCGGAGCTGGGTGAACGCGCCGCCGGTCTGCTGCCAGACGTCGACGGCGCCGTCGCTGCGCAGGTCGGCCAGGACGCCGTTGTCCGCGTCGGTGCTGCGCACCATGAGCCCGGCCGTCGCGCTTTCCACGCGGACCTTCGCCACGACGTCGTAGTCCTGCCACCCGGCCCCCTCGCGCAGCAGGGTGACGCCGTCGCGGGCCGCGGCGTCGACCAGCAACCGCCCGCCCGACACCGAGAGTCCCCGGCTCACCAGCGGCACCGGCACCCCGCCGGGGACGGTCAGGACCTGGCGCCCGACGCCCTTGAGGCGCAGGTCGGGCCGCGGCTGGTAGACGCGGTCGCCGACCTTCCCGCCGTCGACGACGAGCCCGCCCGCGCGGCCGCTCGGGAAGTAGTCGTCGTTGAACAGCCACAGGTGCATGCCGTGCCGCTGCGCCTCGCGCAGGGTGAACTCGATGATCGTGAACCAGTCTTCGGTGAAGAACGCCGGTTTCAGCGCCGCCGTGTCGAACGGGAAGACCAGGACCTCGTGCACGCCCTTGTCGCGCAGGTCCGCCAGCCCGTCGGCCACCAGCGCGGTGGTGACGGTGCCGTTCCAGAACCACAGCACGGTGGGCCGCGAGTCCGGCCGCGGGTCGGCGAACCGGCCCGCCGCGCCGTCGGTTTCCGGTGCGGCGTAGGCGATCGGCCACCCGCCGGCCGTGCCGGCGATGGCCGCGGCCGAGGCGAGCGCGAGCGCGCGCCGCCGGGACAGCCGGAACTCCCCGCCGATCGACGTGGTGTGCACCGGGTCGTTTTCGATCACCGTTGATCCCCCGACCGTGGATTGAAACGATTCAAGACACGGCGGAAGTTACGTGATGCCGGTCATACCCGTCAAGGCATGACCGGCATCCTGTCCGACGGGACAGCCCTATCGGCTCACCGCGTCAGGATCGCCGGGTCGCTGGTGCCGGGGCGGCCGGTCTCGACGTGCCCGGCCAGCCGGCGCAGGAACTTCGGGTCCTGGTCCGACGTCACCGAGACGTCGTACCAGTCGTTGCTCCGCCCGGTGTCCACCCGTTCGACGACCCGCGCGCCCGGCCGCAGCCGCCGGGTCGTCGAGCGCCGCCCGTAGGCGTCCGCGATCGTCAGCCGGACGGTGTCGGACCCGGTGTTGGTCAGGGTCAGCTCGACGCAGCCGCCGTCCTGGCGCGCGCTCACCTCGGGCCCGGCCGCGGTGCCCCGGAACTGCCGCAGGAAGCTGTTCGGGCCGTGGGCGGTGAAGTCGTACCCGCCGGTCGCGGGCAGCGCGCCGGACAGCGAGCGGCCCGCGCCCGCGGTGTAGGTCCGCGGGTCGGCCGACGGCGACGTCACGACGAACGCCGCGCCCGCCCGGCCGTGGTTGGCGAATATCAGCGTCAGCTGGTCACCGTGCACCCGGGCGTCGGCCGCCAGGTCGTACGGCAGCGCCCGCGCCGGCCGCAACCCGCGTTCCTGCTTGGGCAGCACGCCCTTCGCGGGCACCGCGGGCACGTAGTCCGGGTGCCGCTCGCGGTCCGGCGGCCGGTAGGCGGCCGTGTCCGGCAGCCGCGGCACGTGGGTGTCGGCGCGCGCGAAGTCGAACGCCGACGTCAGGTCGCCGCAGACCGAGCGCCGCCACGGCGTGATGTTCGGTTCCCGCACCCCGAACCGCCGTTCGATGAACCGGATGATCGACGTGTGGTCGAACGTCTCGGAGCACACCCAGCCGCCCTTGCTCCACGGCGACACGACCATCATCGGCACGCGCTGGCCGAGGCCGTACGGGCCGGCCGGGTTCGAGGCCGACCCCGCGAAGATCTCGCCGGTCGTGTCCACAGTGGACTGCCCGGCCGTCGCGTACGGCGGGAGCACGTGGTCGAAGAAGCCGTCGTTCTCGTCGTAGGTGACCAGCAGCGCGGTCTTGCTCCAGACCTCCGGGTTCGCGGTGAGCGCGTCGAGCACCTGCGCCAGGTACCAGGCACCGTAGTTGGTCGGCCAGTTCGGGTGCTCGCAGAACGCCTCCGGCGCCGTGATCCACGAGACCTGCGGCAGCGTCCCGGCCTTGACGTCGGCGCGCAGCCGGTCGAAGTAGCCGTCGCCGGCCTTCGCGTTCGTGCCGGTGCGGGCCTTGTCGTAGAGCGGGTCGCCGGGCTTGGCGTTGCGGAAGGAGTTGAAGTACAGCAACGAGTTGTCGCCGTAGTTGCCGCGGTAGGCGTCGTCGATCCAGCCCCAGCCGCCGGCGGCGTCGAGGCCGTCGCCGACGTCCTGGTAGATCTTCCACGACACCCCGGCCTTCTCCAGCCGCTCGGGGTAGGTCGTCCAGGAATAGCCCTTTTCGTCGTTGCCCAGGACCGGCCCGCCGCCGGTGCCGTCGTTGCCGGTGAAGCCGGTCCACATGTAGTAGCGGTTCGGGTCGGTCGAGCCCATGAACGAGCAGTGGTAGGCGTCGCAGATCGTGAACGCGTCGGCCAGCGCGTAGTGGAACGGGATGTCCTCGCGCGTCAGGTACGCCATCGTGGTCGACCCCTTGGCGGGGACCCACTTGTCGTACTTGCCCCGGTTCCACGCCGTGTGCGTGTCGTTCCAGCTGTGCGGGAGGTCCTGGATGAACTGCAGGCCCAGGTTGTCCGCATCGGGGTGGAAGGGCAGGATGTCGCGACTGCCGTCGGACTGCGCCCAGACGGGTTTGCCGGACTGCAGCGTCGCCGGCCGCGGGTCGCCGAAGCCGCGGACGCCGCGCATGGTGCCGAAGTAGTGGTCGAACGACCGGTTCTCCTGCATCAGGACCACGATGTGCTCGACGTCGCGCAGGGTGCCCGTGCGGTGGTGGGCGGGGATCTCCGCCGCGCGGGCGATGCTGCCCGAAAGGACCGAAAGGGCGGCGGTGCCGCCGGTCAGCTGCAAGAACCGCCTGCGGTTGACGTCCGTCATGAGCACTCCGGAGGTGTGGTGGCCGGGATCCGCGCCAGTATCGCCCGCCCCGCCGGGAAACCACCACCGCCGCGGGGGAACACCGGGTGAAGCCCAGGTCAACGGCTCGTCAGACGAGCGTCTGCGTGCAGAGCACGATCGCCAGGTCGAGGCGCTCGGCGTCCTCGGTGCCCGGTTCGGCCGTGTAGACCATGATGCGCAGGTCGTCGGCGGCCACGATGAGCGTGTCGCAGTCGAGGGTGATGCGGCCGACCAGCGGGTGGTCGACGACCTTGTGCCTCGACGTCTCCTGGCTCGGCTCCGGGGCACCGGCGTCCCAGAGCTCGACGAACCGCGGGCTCCGCGACAGCTGGTCGACGAGCCGGGTGACGCTCCGGTCGGCCGGATACCGCGCCACGTTCAACCGCAGGTCGGCGACCAGTTGCGCCACGAAGCCGGCGTGTTCCTCCGGGGTGTGGACGGCGCGGGTGCCGGGGCCGGCGAGGTGGCGCCAGACGGCGTTGCGTTCGATCCCGCGCCAGGCCGTCGTCTCCCCCATGAGCGCGTCGTAGGGCGCGTTGGCGACGACGAGCGTCCAGGTGGCGTCGTAGACGGCGACCGGCGTGTGCGCCAGCCGGTCGAGCAGGCGCTGGACGCTCGGGGTGATCCGCGACGGGACGACGTCGAGCCCGGGCGCGACGTGCCCGGCCAGCCGGAACAGCAGGTCACGCTCGCCGTCGGCCAGCCGCAGGGCGCGCGCCAGCGCCTCCACGACCTGCACCGACGGCGACGTCGCCCGGCCCTGTTCGAGCCGGGTCAGGTAGTCGGCGGAGATCCCCGCGAGGCCGGCGAGCTCTTCGCGGCGCAGGCCGGTCGCCCGCCGGCGGCGGCCCACCGGCACCCCGGCCGTCTCGGGCGCGACGCGGTCGCGACAGCGGCGCACCATCCGGCCGAACTCCCACGTCTCCACGCCTCCAGTGTGCGCGACCGCGGCGGCCTTGTCCTGGCCCTGGCAGTCCTACGAAAACGGCACGACTGCCTATCTCGCTGTCGGCCTCGCAAGCTCGGTTCATGACCACGACATTGATCACCGGGGCCAACCGGGGCCTCGGCAAGGAAGCCGCCCGCCAGCTCGTCGCCGCCGGGCACACCGTCTACCTCGGCGCCCGTGACGCCGCTCACGGCCGCGCGGCCGCCGACGAGGTCGGCGCCCGGTTCGTCCGGCTGGACGTCACCGACGACGCGTCCGTCGCCGCGGCCTTCGACCAGCTCGAAGGCGGGCTCGACGTGCTCGTCAACAACGCCGGCATCGCCCTGCTCGCCCTCAACGGCCCGGAGGCGCTGGCGGTGTTCGACACGAACGCGGTCGGGATCGTCCGCGTGACCGAGGCGGCGCTGCCGCTGCTGCGGAAGTCGGCCAACCCGGTCGTCGTCAACATCTCCAGCGCACTGGGCTCGTTCACGGCCAACCACGACCCCGCGCGGCCCGCGTCGCAGGTGTCGGCGATCGTCTACGCCGCGAGCAAGGCGGCGGTCTCGATGCTCACGGTCCAGTACGCGCGGGCGGTGCCGGAGGTCAAGTTCAACGCCGTCGAGCCGGGCTACACGGCGACCAAGCTCGGCGGCATCGAGAACCCCCACGGCCGCCCGGTCGAGGTCAGCGCCCGGACGATCGTCCGGATGGCCGTCATCGGCGAGGACGGCCCGACGGGCACCTTCCAGGAGGACGACGCCGAACTCGGCTGGTGACTCAGGTGATCGCCAGGTGCTGCACGAGCGTGTTGCCCGCGTAACCGTTCACGCCGAACCTCCCGGCGGCGTACGCGGTGTCCGTCGCGTCGATGATCGGGGTGGTGCCGTGGTCGAGCCAGACCTGGATGCGGGTGCCCGCTCGCGCGACCGCCATCGGCGAGGACACCCCACACGCACCCTCCGGAAAGGCGATTCCGAGCTCAGCTCACGTAACCACGAGGTGCTGCGCGAGCGTGTTCCCCGCATCGCCCGTCGACGCCGAACCTCCCGGCGGCGTACGCGGTGTCCGTCGCGTCGATGATCGGGGTGGTGCCGTGGTCGAGCCAAACGCGGATGCAGGCGCCGTTGTCAGCGCGGCCGGCGTCAGCGAAAACGGACCCACGGGCACCTCCAAGAAGACCACGCCGAACTCGGCTGGTGACTCAGGTGATCGCCAGGTGCTGCACGAGCGTGTTGCCCGCGTAGCCGTTCACGCCGAACCTCCCGGCGGCGTACGCAGTGTCCGTGGCGTCGATGATCGGGGTGGTGCCGTGGTCGAGCCAGACCTGGATGCGGGTGCCCGTCGTCCGCACCGTCAGGTGGTACGTGCGGCCCTCGGTGATCGGCGTCGCGTACGTCGCGATGTCGCGGCCCGGCCGCCAGAGCTTGACCACTCCGCTGCTGTCGACGTTCGCGGTGTAGCCGGTGCCGTCGGCGGCCGCGCGGAAGGTCAGGCCGGCCGCGGTGCCGTTGGTGACCGAGACGTCGCCGTCGTAGGTGAAGTCCGTTCCGGTGCGGTCGCTCAGGTAGAAGCCGTTGTCGGGCGAGCGGCCGCGCAGGCCGTCCGGGGTGGTCGTCCAGGTGCCGCCCCGGGCGGTCCAGGCGCCGGACGTGAACGCGTCGAGGCCACCGGGGCCGGTGTTCAGGTTCTGCACGGTCGCCGTGCCGTGGTAGGCGTTCGCGCCGAAGCGGCCCGACGCGTAGACGTCGTCGGTCGCGTCGATGACCGGTGTGGTGCCGTGGTCGAGCAGGACCTGGATGCGGGCGCCCGTCGTGCGCACCTCCAGGTGGTGGGTGCTGCCGGCCGCGATGGGCGTCGCGTAGGTCGCGATGTCGCGGCCCGGCCGCCACAGCTTGACCACTCCGCTCGTGTCGATGTTCGCGGTGTAGCCGGCGCCGTCGTCGGTCGCCCGGAAGGTCAGCCCGGCCGCCTGCGCGGTGTCGAGCCGGACGTCGCCCTGGTAGACGGCGTCGGCCGCGGTGCTCGCGCTGAGGTAGAAGGCGTCGCCGCCGGCCTGGGCCTGCTTGCCGCCGCTGGTGTCGGTCCACGACCCGCCCGCCGCGTGCCACGGGCCCGCCAGGTTGCTCTCCAACGTCGACTGCGCGGTGCCCCAGCTCGTGCTCAGCCGGGTGAACTTCGCGCTCTTCAGCCGCACCTGTCCCCCGGTCGCGAACAGCCGGATGCCCTGGCTGACCGCGGCGGAATCGAAGTTCACGTTGTCGGCGACGGAGAACCGTCCGTCGCCGCCGAAGACCTCGAGCTGGCCGCGGTCCACCAGCAGCCGAATGGTGACCTCGCCGTTGGTGGGCGCCAGCGGCTTCCCGTAGAGGGTGCCCGCCGCGCGGTCGTAGGCCACGGTCCGGTCGGCGCTGCCGTCGGAGCGGCTGTGCAGCGCGAACCCGAACTGCCCGGCGGTCGCGGTCGCGACGTCGAAGGTCGCGGTGATCTCGTAGGTGTCGGCGAGGATCCCGCCGAAGAGGTTGCTCCCGGGGCTCACCGTCCGGTTCTGCCAGCTCCGGGTGTCGGCGCGCAGCGAGTCCAGCTCGGCGACCGGCGTCCGCGTGATCTGCGGGCCGTCGGGCGAGCCGACGAGCTTCAGCTCCGCCGGGAAGGTGGCGTCGCCGGTCCAGGTGCTGCCGCGGTTTCCGCCCTGCCACGCCATCTGCACGACGCGGCCGTCCGGGGCGTTCGAGAACGTCTCGGCGGCGTAGAACGTGCCGCCGGCGAACGTGGTGCCCTGGTTCATCTTCTTCGGCTGCGGCCGGTCGGTGCGGAACGTCGTGCCGTCGAACGAGCCGACGACGTACTCGCTCGTCCCCGACGTCAGCACCCACTGCTGCACGCCGTCGAGCGTCATCGGGAACAGGTCCGGGCACTCGAAGAGCCAGTCCGCCGCGTACCGGCTGGCGAAACTCCAGTGCAGCAGGTCGGGCGAGGTGTAGAGGTCGACGCCGTAGCCGCCCCGGTTCGACCAGACGACCATGGCCCACCGGTGGCGGGCGGCGTCCCAGACCACCTTCGGGTCCCGGCTCTCCGCCGGGATCTCGATCTGCTTGCGCCCCTGGTCGTACGGCTGGAAGCTGCGGCCGTTGTCGTTGCTGTAGTAGACGCTGACGCCGTCGGTGTTGGTGAACACGACGATCGGGTCGAGCGCGCCGGTCTTCAGCCCCGAGGTGTTGTCCCGGTCGACGACCCCGCCGCCGGAGAACAGGGTGCCGGGGTGCACACCGGGTTCCAGCGCGATCGGTTTCTGCGTCCAGTGCACCAGGTCCGGGCTGGTGGCGTGGCCCCAGTGCATGGTGTCCCACTCGAGCCCGTGCGGGTTGTGCTGGTAGAAGAAGTGGTAGAGGCCGTTGGCGTAGACCAGCCCGTTGGGGTCGTTCATCCACCCGGCCTGCGAGCTGAAGTGGAACTGCCCCCGGAACGGCTCCTGGTAGGTGGTCGCCGGGTAGGGGAACTCCGGGTAGTCGGCCACGGTGCCCGCGCTCGCGGGAGCCACGGGCACGAAGACCGCCAAGGCGGCGAGCAGGACGACGAGCGACACGCGGGCGATGCGAACCACGAGCCTCACCCTTCGGAGACAACGTTGTCAGCATCGACGGTGGCACAGGCGTGACGCCGGCCACAACGGCGGATCGGGGGGTTTCGCGAGACTTGAGCGGACAGAAATCCCGGGGCTACACCTGGTCGGACTGCAACGGGACGTACTCGTCGAGGCGCTCGGCCAGGGTCCGGCGGGTGACGGGGACCGCCGTGACGCGGTCCTTGCCGGCACTGCGGCCCGCGGCGGCGTCGTCGACGAAGCGCGCCACTTCTTCCGGCGGCGGGACGAGCTCGTCACCCGGCCAGCGCGCGAGCACGACCGGGTCCTCGATGGGCGCGGTCTCCACCGCGACCGTCCAGCCGCGGCGTTCGCTCCACACCAGCATCACGTCGTGCCGCGGGCGGCCCGGCCAGGGCCGCGACAGCCCGAGGTAGGCCGTGGCCGTGTCGCTGATCTCCACCGTCGTGCCCTCCGCGGGGACTCCGATCGCGGCGGCGACGGCCTGGACGTACGCACCGAGCCCGCGCTCCAGCGCCCGGATCAGGTCCGGTTCCGAGGACTCCATGGGCGTCACGGTAGCCGCCGGTCTCCGATCGTGCCGATCGGGTTTCCCGGACGTGGCCGCGTGGGACGGCCCGGTACGGGGTACCCGGCCGGCTTCGCGCAGAACGAACGGAGAGCCCCATGACCGAGGTCAGCCGGGTGGTCGACGCACCACCGCAGACCGTTTTCGCCGTACTCGCCGACGGCTGGTCCTACGGCGGGTGGGTAGTGGGCAGCTCCCACATCCGGGCCGTCGACGCGGGCTGGCCCGCCGTCGGGAGCCGGATCCACCACAGCGTCGGCTCCTGGCCGCTGCAGCTGCAGGACGAGACCACCGTCGTCGCGGTGGAGACCGGCGTCTCGCTGTCGCTGGAGGCGAAAGCGTGGCCGACCGGGGCCGCCGCGGTCGGCCTCACGCTCGTCCCGCACGACGGCGGCACGCGGACGCTCGTCCGGATGACCGAGCACGTCGTGCGCGGGCCGGCCAAGGTGCTGCCGGAGGCCGTCCAGGGACTGCTGCTGCGGCCGCGCAACGCCGAGTCGCTGGCGCGGCTGGGCGACCTCGCCGTCGGCCGGCTGGCGCGCGTCCAGCCGTGACCGAGTCCACAGTAGACGGACAAGTGCGATGCATCGAATCTGGATCGGTTTGGGCTCCCGCCGAGCGGGTAGCCGTGGGGTGGCCGTGCACTGCAGGTGCGGTACCCGAAATCACTAGAAGGAGCTGACCGCGGCATGAGCACGATCACCAAGTCCGTCGACGTCGAAGCCGATGTGAGCACCGTCTACAACCAGTGGACGCAGTTCACCGACTTCCCCCGGTTCATGGACGGTGTCGACCGCATCGACCAGGTGGACGACACCCACACCCACTGGACCATCAGCGTCGCCGGCGTCACCAAGCAGTTCGACGCCACGATCACCGAGCAGAACCGCGACGAGCGGGTCGCCTGGAAGTCCGACACCGGCCCGAACCACGCCGGCGTCGTGACCGTGCACCGCCTCGACGACACCCACACCCGGGTCACCGTCCAGATGGACATCGACCCCGAGGGTTTCGTCGAGAACGTCGCCGACAAGACCGGCATCCTCGACCACCGCGTCCAGGGTGACCTCGACCGCTTCAAGAAGTTCATCGAAACCCGCGACGGTCACGAGACCGGCGCCTGGCGCGGCGACGTCGACCGCCCGGGTCAGCACACGAAGTAGGTCCGAAAGCCGCGTAGCAGGACGCGAACCGACCGCGATGGGTCCTGCCGAGGAGCCCATCGCGTCACCGGACGGCCGGCTCCCCACCGTGAGATGTACCCGGGGGCCGGCCGTTCGGGCCCGACGGCTGTAACGTTCATGCAGCGAATCGCGTCTTCTTCAGCAGACGGAGACCACAGGCGCGGTCGTCGTCGACCACCGGTGCCGGTGTCCGCGGCCCGGGACGGCTTCCCCCCGACCGTCCCGGGCCTCGCGGGCACCGGCATCGGCGTGCCGGAAGGCCACCGTCCATTCAGGACACAAGACGCAACGGTCAGAGATCCGCGGCGGGCAGGGGGACTTCGACCCGCGGTCGGGCCGATCCGGCGGTTCACCGGAATGCCAGGTTTCGCACCACGTCCGGTGCGGGAATTCCGTTAGTGCGACCCGCTCGGCTTTCTCCCCTCGCGAGCGGGCCGAGGTCCCGGGTTCCGTCGCGTTCACTCCCCCCTCGACGCGGCGGCACCGGGACCGCACACCGGGTCGTGGGTGCGCCGAGCGCACCCACGGCCCGGCGCCGGACCGGCCGAGGGACGAGCCCCCACCAGGCGCGGAACGGTGATACAGGAGGACAAGGCCGCGATGCAGCCGACACGCACCCACGACGACCTGCGAGTGGTCGCGCTGGAGGTCGCCGACGACTTCGGCGAGCTGCCCGCGGTCCGGGCGTGGGCCCACCGCGTGCTGCGGGACCTGCCCGAGCACCAGCGCCTCGACGTCGTCCTGGTGCTCGACGAGCTGACCTCGAACGCCCTCCGGCACGGCGAACCCCCGCGTCAGGTCCGGTTGCTGCGCAAACGCGGCTGGATCTGCCTCGAGGTCGACGACGCCTGCCTGGACCCCGCGTGCCGCCGCACCCCGTCGGACAGCGGCGGCCACGGCCTCGAAGTCGTCGACGCGATCACGGTCTCCTGGGGCCAGCGGCAGCGCAGCACGGGCAAGACCGTGTGGGCCGAGATCGACCTCACCCGCCCCGCCAAGGACGACGACGACTGACCGCCGGCCGGCTGATCAGCGGAGCCCGCGCACGACCGCGGTGAGCAGGCCGGTGAGCTGCGCCCGGAACCTGAGCGCGTCGTGCGCCCACCGCGGCTCCTGCGCGTAAAGCTCGCGCAGGGTCGCGGACGGGCGGGACAGCTGGAACAAGTACGCGCCCATGCTCATCGCGGCGGTCAGCAGCGCCCGGGCGGCGTCGTGGTCGAGGCCGGAACCGGTGCCGACCACGGCCTGGGTCATCACGTCGTAGTCCTCGGTGGCCGAGAGCTTGTAGGCGCGCGCGCGTTCGAGCCGCACAGCGCCTTCCAGGCTGAGCACGACGTGGGTCAGCAGGTCGCAGAAGAGCGGGAGTTCCTCGAGCGACGCCGCGACGGCGTCGGCGAGCTCGTCCGGCGTCAGGTCGCGCGCGTCCGCGAGCCGGGCCACCAGGTGCGCCCGCCAGTCGGACCAGCCCCGCTCGGCCAGCTCCAGCAGCAGTTCCTCGCGCGATTCGAAGTAGCGGCGGACGGCCGAGGCGTGCAGCCCGACCCGGGCCGTCACCTCGGCGAGCGTCACTTCGCGCGCTCCGCGCTCGATCGCGAGGTCCCGGGCGGCGTCGAGCAGCGCGGTCCGGCGCAGCTCCTTGTCGAGCGGCGATCGGGCGCGTTGCTTGGGCCGGGTCACCCCATCACGTTAACGCACGCGGCTTGACTTAACTCGCCGGCGCGCCTACGTTCGAGTTAACGCACGGACGTTGCGTTAACTGACGGAGTGAGGGTTCATGAGTTCAGTGTTCTTCGTGACCGGTTCGTCGCGCGGGCTCGGCCGGCGGATCGTCGAGCAGGCGCTCGCCGACGGGCACCGCGTGGTCGCCACCGCCCGCGACCCGCGCACGCTCGCCGACCTCGTCGAGCGCTACGGCGACCGCGTCCACCTCGAACCGCTCGACGTCACCGACCCGGCCGCGGCCGAGGCCGCGGTGGCCGGCGGGGTGGCCGCGTTCGGCCGGCTCGACGTCGTCGTCAACAACGCCGGTCAGGGCGACCGGGTGTCCCTCGAGGACACGTCGCTGGAGGTGTTCCGGCGGCAGCTGGAGACCAACTTCTTCGGCACGGTCCACGTCACCAAGGCGGCGGTGCCGGTCCTGCGCCGGCAGGGCGGCGGCCGGATCATCCAGATCTCGTCGGTCGGCGGGCGCATCGGCAGCCCCGGGATGACCGCCTACCAGTCGGCGAAGTGGGCCGTCGGCGGCTTCAGCGAGGCGCTCGCCGCCGAGGTGGCGCCGCTCGGCATCAAGGTGACGGTCGTGGAGCCGGGCGGGATGCGCACCGACTGGGCGGGGTCGTCGATGACGACGCCACCGATCAGCGAGCCGTACGCGGCGACGGTCGGCGCGTCCGCCGAAGCCATGGCGGGCTTCGAGAACGTCGCGAACGGCGACCCGGCGAAGGTCGCCCGGCTGGTGCTGACCGTGGCCGGGCTGGCCGAGCCGCCGCTGCGCCTGCTGGCCGGCAGCGACGCCTACGAGTTCGGCCGCGAGACGTGGACCCGCCGAACCGAGATCGACGCGGAGTGGGAACAGCTCAGCCGCTCCGCCGACCACGACGAAGCCGGCGACGCCTGGCAACGGCAGCGGGGCGCGAGCCTTCCCGACGTCCGCGCCTGAGCAGAGCCTGCCGCGTTCCGGGCAGCGCCGCACCGCCACCCATCGACGCGGGCGACCACCAGGCGCTCGCCGTCGTGGGTGCAGCCCAGCGGGCCGCCGACCACGACGTGGCAGCGACGCGAGCTTTCCCGATGTCCGGGCCTGAGCGGAGCCCGTCACGTTCCGGCCGCCGGGAAGGCTACCTCCCGGTAGCATGCGGCTGGTGACGGACAGCCACGACGGACAGCCGGACCGGACGCGGAAAGTCGCGCGGTTCGTCGACCTGCTGCGGGCGGCCGACCGGCGGCCGGGCCTGGTGCGATCCGCCCGCGTCGTGCGGCGGCTGGTGCCCGGCGACCGCGACCTCGGCGACGCGCTGTCGACGACCGCGGGCCACCCGTCCGACCGGGTGGCGCGGCTGCTGGCCGAGGCGAAAGTCGAGCAGCCCAGCGCGATGCGGGAGCTCGGGCTCGCGGCGGTGCAGGTGTGGCAGGCCGTCGCCCAGGGCCGCGAAAGCGACACCGGCGAGACGACGATCGTGTTCACCGACCTGGTCGGCTTCTCCAGCTGGGCCCTCGACGCAGGCGACGCGCGGGCCCTCGAACTCCTGCGCGCGGTGTCGACCGCGAGCGAGGCGACGATCGCCCGCCACCGCGGCCGCGTCGTGAAGGGCCTCGGCGACGGGCTGATGGCCGCCTTCGCCGACCCCGCGGCCGCGGTCGAAGCGGCGTACGAGACGTGCGGCGCGGTCAGTGCGATCGACCTCGACGGCTACCGCCCCCAGCTGCGCGCGGGCCTGCACACCGGCCGCCCGCGCCGCGTCGGCCGCGACTACTTCGGCGTCGACGTCAACATCGCCGCCCGGATCATGGACGCGGCCGGCGGCGGCGAGGTCCTCATCACCGGCGACGTCCTGGCGAACCTCGACCGCGACCGGTTCACCGTCCGCCGTCGCCGCAAGTTCCGCGCGAAGGGCGCGCCCACCGACCTCGAGGTGTTCGCGGTGGTCCCCCGCTACGGCTCCGAAGGCCCGCCCTGGTCGTGAGTGTTTAGGGCGGTTCTAACCGCCCTGAACACTCACGACCAGCTGCGGCAGACCCGGCTACCGCGTCTCGCGGCGGCCTGAGGCGACCACTGCCGGGATCGGCGCGCCGTTGATCACGAACTGCGAACCCGGCTCGACGACGACGTTGCCCGTCGACGAGTTCGTGATCGCCACGTTCGTCAGCGTCGCGCTGCCGCGGGCGCCGCTCATCGCGAGGATGCCCGCGCCGTTGTTCGACTTGTCGATCTTGACGTTCGTGACGGCCGCGGTCACCACGCCGCCGCCCGTCTTGAACTGGATGCCGTCGTAGGTCGAGTCGTGGATCTCGGTGTCCCGCAACGTCACCCCCGGGATGTCCTTGCTCTGCGCGAAGAACGTGATCGCGCCGAACTTCTGCTGCTCGCCCCAGAACACGCCGCCGCAGCGGTAGAGGGCGTTGTTGGCGATCGTCGTCTGCCCGGAGAACGGCAGCGGGTCGTGGTCGGTCGCCAGCATGATGCCCGGGTAGTTCATCGTGTCGTAGACGAGGTTGTTCTCGATCTTGTTGCCGTACCCGCCGTAGATCGCGATCCCGTTGGCACGCCACGGAAGCTGGATCGTGTTGTTGGTGAACACGTTGTCGTGCCCGATGTCCACCGACGGGTCCTTCACGTACTGGCTCGCCCACACCGCGAGCGAGTCGTCACCGGTGGTGCGGAACGACGAGTTGAACACCCGCGAGTTCCGGCTGCCGTTCGTGAGGTTGATGCCGTCGGCGTAGGTGTCGCGGATCCGCATGCCGCTGAACTCGAGGCCGTCGGCCGGCCCCCACAGCGCCGGGATGTTGCCGTAGTCCCGGCCGACCCACACGCCCACGTTCGCGTGCTCGATCCAGACGTTCGCGATCTTCGTGCCGGTGCCGAACCGGCCGTTGAGGCCGACGCCGCCCTCGGCGTTGCCGTCACCGCCGCGGATCCGGCCGGACCCGAAGATGGCGATGTCGGAGAGCTGCACGTTCTTGTCGATGTCGAACCCGAAGTTGCCCTCGTGCGGGTGGTTGATGGTGCCCGCGTCCTGCGGCTGGATCAGCGAGTACAGCTGCGAGCGCCACATGCCGGCACCCTTGATCGTCACGTTGGAGATGCCGATCTGGTTGTACTGGCCACCGCCGTTGGGCACGTTCGGGTCGTCGGTCAGGATCTTCTTCTCCTGCCGCCACTGCCCTTCGGGGATCCACACGCACGCGATGACGCCGTTCTGGTCGTCGGTCACCGCGCGCTGGATCGCCGTGGAGTCGTCGACGCCGTCGTTCGGCACCGCGCCGTACTCGGTGATCGAGGTGCACTCGGCCGGCTTCGCCGTCGCCGGGGCGACCTGCTCCAGGTCGACCAGGTCGAGGACGTAGAACGCCGCGTTGTCGCCGCTGTCCCGCTGCAGCTTGAACTTCGTGCCCGGTGGGTACGACTGCGCGAGCAGCGCGTGGGACTCGTCGAACAGCCGCCGCGCGTCTCCCCCGGGCCGGTTGGTGAGGCCCTCGGGGTCGTCGGTCGTGCCGTAGAGCCAGCTGTGCGTCGAGGAGAGCGTCAGCTTCTGGGCGAACGCGCCGTTGACGTACAGGCTGAGCGTGTAGTCCTGCCCGCCGCCGGCCGCGGCGTCGGGCACCGAGTTGCGCACGACGATCGAGTTCGACTGGTTCGTCGACGTGACCTCGACGTACTGGCCCTGGCTCGCCAGCCGCACGGACCGGCGGCCCGAGGACTCGGTCGCGAAGTTCGTGTGCCCGAACGTGCGCAGCGGGTCCGCCGTCAGCAATTCGCCTTGGTACTGCGCGGCTTCCGCCTCGTACTCGGTGTAGGGCACCGCCGCGCCGCGGCCCACGACGATCGCCCGCGAGAGCGCGTTGTTGGACTCGCTGGTCTCCGCGACGGTGTTCGTCGCGTCGGCCGTCGCCGTCAGGGTGGCGCCGCCGTTGGTGGCGGTCCACGTGCCCGGCACCGCGACGTTCGCCGTGGCACCGGCCGCGATCGCAGCGGTGGTGGCGTCGAGTGTGGTGCTGCCGACGGTCACCCGGGTCACCGACGCGCCCGCGCTGCTCGTGCCGCGGTTGTGCACCGCGACGGTGAACGACACCGCCGCGCCGACCGCCGGGTTCGGCGGGTTCGACGTGATGCCGGTGACCTCGAGGTCCGGCCCCGGCGCCTGCGCGATGACGAGCTGCGTCGGTGAGGTGTAGGTGTTGTTGGTGTCGTTCTGCTCGACCACGGTGTTGGCCGGGTCGACGGTCGCGGACACGCTGTAGGTGCCCTGCGGCCGGGTGCCCGCGTTGACGGTCACCGTGGTGGACGCGCCCGCGGCGAGCGCGCCGACGGCCGCGTTGCCCACTACCGTGCCGCCGAGGCTGACGTTCACGGTGGTCGCGGCCGCGTTCGCGGTCCCCGCGTTCTTCACCGTCGCCGACACGGCGACCTGGCTGGTCTCGGTCGGGTTCGCCGGCGTCCAGGACGTGCCGGTGACGACGAGGTCCGGGTTCGGCGCCGGGGTGCCGAGCACCTGGAACTCGGCGACCTGGCCGCCGGGCGCGCCGGAGTTGGCGGAGAACTGCAGCCGGACGTCCGCGGCCCGCCCGCTGACCGGGATGGTCACCGAGTTCTGGTTGCCGGCCGGGTCGAAGCGGTAGTCGGCGCGGGCCTTCAGCGACGTGAACGCGGTCGCTCCCTGGTCCCGGCCGAGGACCTCGAAGTTCTGCGTCCGCGCGCCCCAGGCCGCGTCCGGGTTGAGCTTCACGACGACCGAGTCGAGGTCGGCGTTGGCGCCGAGCTTCACCGTCAGCGTGTTCGGGTAGCCCGCGGCGGACTCCCAGTACGTGGCGGTGTTGCCGTCGTTGGCGTTGGTGGCGACGAAGTCGTTGACCGTCGACGACGCCTCGATCGGCTTGCCGACGGCGAGGTTCTGGCCGGCCTGGGTGCCTTGGCGCACCACGTGGTTGCTGTCGGTGGACTCGTTGCCGGCGGCGTCCTTGGCCCGCACGAAGTACTCGACGCGCGTACCCGCGGGGCGCGTCTCGCCGAACGTGGTGCCGGTGACCGTCGTGACGGGCGCGTTGTCCCGGTAGACGGTGTAGCCGGTGAGGCCAACGTTGTCGGTCGAGGCCGACCAGCTCAGCCCGATCTGGCCGGAGCCGGGCTCGGTCAGCGCGAGGTTCGCCGGCGCGGTCGGCGCCTGCGTGTCACCGGTGTCCGCGCCGTAGAGCTCGAACTCCGAGAGCTGCGCGGCGGGCCACTGCGTGTTGGCGGTGATGTTCAGCCGCACGTACCGGGCCGACGCCGTCACCGGGATCGTCACGGTGTTGCCGCCGGGGGTGAACGCGTACCCCTTGGCCGCGACGAGGTCGGTGAACGAGGTGCCGTCGGCGCTGCCGCGCACGGCGAGGGTCTGGGTGCGGGACTCCCAGGCCGCGGGCAGTTTCAGCACAACTCGCGAGAGCGACTTGGCCGACCCGAGGTCGGCTTGGAGCCACTGAGGGAAAGCGTTGTTCGCGGACTCCCAGTAGGTGTCCTGGTTGCCGTCGACGGTGTTGGCGACGGGATAGCCGGGCAGCGCACTGCTGGCCGACACGGTGCGGGTCAGCGGCACGTCCGCAAGCGCGGCCGGCCGGACTTGGGCGGTTTCCGAGGGTGGTGACGGTGGTGGCGCACCGGCCGCGGAGGCGAGCCCGGTGAGGGTGAGCCCCGCGGCGAGGAGACCTGCGACGAGCCGGGACAGGCGCATACGAGTCATGGCGTCTTCTCTTCTTCGAGACAGCAGGAGGGGAGCCAGAGTCGTACGAGCATGCAACAACCGGGAGACAACATGCAAGAACTTGACATGGATGAGTAAATTTACGACTAAGAGGCGTTGCTCCATCAGGAGGACGCCGTTTGGTCGCGCGCACGTGCCGGTCTACAAAGGACGGAGGTCGCGAAGGTGAGGGCCGGCCGCCGAAGGTTCGCTGAGCCGCCACATCGCTGAGCACTGGATTCGGCGGGTAGCTGAATTCGCCGGGTCTCGCCCGGCCGGGTTGACGGGGTCGCCGGGGCACCGGAATTGCGGCCAGCCGGGTTCACCGGAAGGCCGCTGGGGCCGCCGGGGAGCTTGGGTGCCTTCGCCGGTTCGAAGGCACCCGCGTCAGCCGCCGGCGAAGTCCTGGGTCAGCCAGACCGAGCCGTGGGAGTCGCGGGTGACGACGATGCCGATGCGGGTGAAGGAAGTGCTCAGGATGTTGCGGCGGTGGCCGTCATTGGGCGGCTTCTCGTCGATCATGCTCTGGGTCAGGCCGAGGGCCATCCGGGCGATCGGGTCGGTCGCGTCGGCGACGGGGCCGCCGGTGCCGATGTTCTCACCGGCCGAGGTCCACTGCGCGCCCGCCGCGTGCTCGCGGTCGCCGAGCGGGGCCTCGCCGGGGCACTGGTGCGACAGTCCGCACCCGCCGGCCATCACCCGGTTGTGCGCCGCGGCGCCGGTGACCAGTGCGGGATCCATCCGCAGCGCGGGCAGCCCCGCGGCGGCGCGCTGGTCGTTGATCAGCGCGAGGACCCGTTCCTCCGGCGTCAGGACACGAGGCTTCGCCGAACTCGGCGGCGGAGGCGCGGCGGCCGTCGGCGTCGAACTCGCTTGCGTGGACGCCGGCGCCGAGGTGCTCGCCACCGGCACGGAGCTCGAGGCGGCGGTCGTGCCGGGTTCGGTCACGGGCGCCGGAGCGGGCTCGGATGTGCCCCCGGACAACGCGGCCGGCGGCTGGACCGGCTGGCCGTGCGGGGAGAGAACCACGGCCCCGGCCACGCCGAGAGCACAGACGATGGCCGCACCGGCGGCCGCGAGGAAGGGTTTCGTGGCAAGGAATCGGGCGAGCGCACCCGCCGCCACGGCACTGCCCGCCGTGGCAGCACCGGCACCCGCCGTCGCGCCGACCCCGGCTGCGGCACTCGCGGCACTCCCGGCGCCGGCACCCGCGGCCACGCCGCTTCCGGCGGCGGCGCCACTACCGGCACCGCCGCCGGCCGCACTACCTCCGGCGGCACCTCCGCCGGCCGCGATTGGGCCGCCTACCGCCGGTCCCGACACCACGTCCCACAGGTTCGCCAGTAGTTGTGGCAAGTACCCGGCCGGGAGCACCAGCAGGGCCGCGCCCGTGAGGATCCGGTCCACCGGGACCGCATCGTCCGTCTCGCGGCGGCAACGCCCGCACTCCTCCACGTGCCGCAGGAACCGCTTGCGCCACAACGGTCCCGGGCGGCCCGACCAGCCCGATGATGCCTGGTCCAGGCGGGCGCACCGCGGCTCGGCCGTCAGGGCGCGCACCAACGGGCGGATCGTCTCCAAGCGGGTCTTCAGCCTGCTCACCCGGACCGTCACCAGGTGGGCGTCCAGGCGCAGGGCCTCCGCCACCTCCGTGCGGGTCAGGTGCCCGGCGCGCTCGAGGGTCCACAGGGCCAGCAGTTCGCGGTCCGCCGGGTCCAGCCAGCGGGCCGCCTCGTCGACCTCTCGGCGTTGCTCCGCTATGTGCAGCCGGGCCAACGCTGTCTCGGCGAACTCGGCGCCGGGATCTGGGCGCTCGTCGTACTCGGCCAGTGGGTCCGGGGCCGCGCTTCGGCGGCGGTGGTGCTCGCGGATCTGGTTGATCGTGACGGCCACCAGCCATGACCGGAACCTGGCCGGCTCGCGCAGGGTCTCGATGCCCCGCAGGACACGCAGCATCGTCTCCTGCACGACGTCGTCGACGTCGGCGTCCGACGAGAGTGCGCGGCCGGCGATGCTGTAGACCAGCGGCAGGTACGCCGCGACCAGCGCGTCGAGCGCCGTGCTGTCCCCGGCCCGCGCGGCGACCACCTGCGACACGTCCACCTGCTCGAGCCGCTTCTGACCGATCACGTCCACACCCTCACTCCGCCGACGAATTCCCGTACGACCAGGAGACCGGGCCCGACCATCCTGGATCACAGAAACTTCGTCCGCGAGTGAGCCGGGTCACATTCGATGCGTGTTACAGTCATGACTGTAATGACTGGAGGGAGACGCGGGTGAACGAGGAAGCCTGGATCGAGCAGGTCTCGGCCTTCTTCGCGCGCCAGGAAGGGCTGCCGCCGATCACCGGGCGCATCCTGGGCTGGCTGATGATCTGCGAGCCCGCCGAACAGTCCGCGGCCGACATCGCCGCCGGGATCAAGGCGAGCCGCGCGTCGATGACGGCGAACATCCGCTCCCTGACCGCCACCGGGCTCGTCCGCCGCTACACCCGCGCCGGTGACCGGACCGCCTACTACCGGCTCGACGACCAGGGCTGGGAAACCGCCGTCCGCCGGCGCATCGAAGGCATGAGCGCCTTCGAGGACGTCCTCCACCAGGGCCTCGACCTCGTCGGCCGCGACGCCGAACGCGCGTCCCGGCTGCGCGCCGCGCAATCCGTCTACCACTGGGTCGGCTCGCTCCTGCGGCCGCCGGAGAACGGAGACCCCGATGACCGAACAGGTCCGCTTGAGCCAGGAGAAGGAAACCCTGCTGATGGCGCTGTACCTGCGCGCCCTCGACAACCGCCGCGCGACGCCGATCCTCGGTGACCCGTTCGCGCAGGACGTCGTCGACCGGATCGACTACGACTTCGGCCGGCTCGGCAACCTCAAGGGCAACGCGCCCCTGATCGCCACCCGCGCCCGCCAGTTCGACGCCTGGACCCGCGACTTCCTCGCCGGCCACCCCGACGGCCTGGTGCTGCACCTGGCGTGCGGCCTGGACAGCCGCCCGCTGCGCATCGACCGCCCGGCGACCGCGCAATGGATCGACGTCGACTACCCTGACGTCATCGAACTGCGGGAACGCCTCTACGGACCGATCGACGGCGTCCGCACGGTGGGTTCGTCGGTCACCGAAGACGCGTGGTGGGACGAGATCCCGGCCGACCGGCCCGCGCTGGTGCTGGCCGAAGGGCTGCTGATGTACCTCGCCCCGGACGACGTGGACCGGCTCGTCGACCGGGCGCTGCGGCACTTCCCCACCGGCCGTCTCGTCTTCGACGGCGTCGCGCCGTGGGTCAAGACGATCGCCGGCCTGCAGCCCTCGATGCGCCGCGCGGACACCGGCTTCCGCTGGGCGATGCCCGCGCCGGAAGCCTTCGCCACCGAGCACCCACCGCTGCGGCTGCTCGACGAGCGCTCCGCCGTCGACCTGATCGGCGGGCACCAGACCGGCGGTTCCTGCGCTACGGCTTCACGCGGTGAACGCCGTCGCGAAGACGTGCAGCTGCTTGTTCGACGGCAGCGTCACGTACGCGACCTGCTTCGACGCCGTCAGCGGCACGGAAGCCGCGTAGAGACTCACCTTCTGGTCGTGCGGGTACGTACTTCCCGCAGGGCGGTTCCAGTACGGCGTCGTCACCACGAGCACGCAGCCGGCCACGGCCTGGTTGGCGTACCAGTCCGCGACGGTCAGCGTCGAGGTGGACGTCGTGCCGTCGGTGTAGGTCACGGTGACGGGGCCGCTCTGGGTGCCGTTCGTGCCGGTGGTCAGCAGGTTCAGCGCCGTCCCCGAGCCGGTGAGGCTGACGCTCTGGCCCGCCGTCGTGACCGTGTCCCGCTGGCCCGCCGGGACGTCCGGCCAGGTGAACGTCGCCGCGCCGCTCGTCACCGAGCCGCCGGGGTGGACGCCCACCGAGTCCAGGGCCTGGGCGGAGAAGCTGAAGCCCGCGCCGTCGAGGTTGCCCGGCGCCGGATCCGCGTCGTCGGTGACGCCGACGTCCGTGTACGCCGCCGCCAGGTTCGGGTACGCGACCTGCGTGGACGCCGTTCCCCGGACGACGCCACCGGAGTACCGGGTGGTGGCGGACAACGAGACCGGGCCGGGCGCCGCCGAAGCGCCGGCCGTCACCGCCCAGGTCGTCGGCACCGACTCCCCCGGCCGGACCGTCCGGACGACCGCCGGGGTGCGCGGGGTCGCCTTCCAGCCCGCCGGGACGGCCAGAGTCGTCACGGCGTCGTGCACGGCTTCGGTGGCGCCGTTGGTGAAGGTGGTCGTCACCGCGAGGGTCTTGCCGGGCGCCGCGATCGCGGGCGCGGCCACCTTCGTGAACCTCGGCCCGGTGGTGTGGTCGACGCGGAAACCGCCCGACAGCGGGAGGTTCCGGGACGAGTCGCCGACGCGGACGGTGTACCGGCCGACGCCGAGTTCCCACGCGTGCGCGTCGGTGCTCCAGTACGACGCGTCCTGCGCGGTCAGCTCGAACCGCACCCGTTGCGTCTGGCGCGGCTGGAGATCCACCTTCTGGAAGCCCTTGAGTTGGTTGACCGGCTCCCCGGTGGACGCCGGATCGCTCAGGTACAGCTGGGCGACCTCGGCACCGCGCCGCGCGCCCGTGTTGGTGACGTCGGCGCTGACCGAGAGCCGGCCGTTCTCGCGCAGCGTGTCGCCGTCCACCTTCAGGTTCGAGAAGCGGAAGTTCGTGTACGAGAGCCCGAAGCCGAAGGGGTACAACGGAGTCAGGTTCTTCCGGTCGTACCAGCGGTAGCCGACGTCGAGGCCCTCGGAGTACTGGACCTTGCCGTCGACACCCGGCCACTGCTCCGGCGTCGACGCGGGCACCTGGCCGAGCGACGTCGGGAACGTCACCGGCAGCTTGCCGGACGGCGCGACGTCGCCGAAGAGCAGCGACGCGATCGCGTGGCCCGCCTCCTGGCCCGGGTACCACGCCTCGAAGACGCCCTTGACCTTCGCCAGCCACGGCATCGTCACCGCGGAGCCGGTGTTGAGCACGACGACCGTGTTCGGGTTGGCCGCCGCGACGGCGTCGATCAGCTTGTTCTGGTCGGCGGGCAGGTCGATGTCTTCGAGGTCGCCGCCTTCGGACTCGTAGTCGTTGGCGTAGACGACCGCGACGTCGGACTTCGCGGCGAGCGCGGCCGCCTGACCGACGAGGTCCTCCCCCGGCGGCAGCCAGCCGAGGCTGACCGAGGCGTCGCCGCCGCCCTGGTAGTAGTCGACCTCGACCTGGACCGGCTGGCCCGCGGTGAGCGGGACCTGCGCGGTCTTGGTCTGCGCGCCGTGGTCACCCCAGTTGTCGATCACCTGCTGGCCGCCGACGAGCAGGCGGCTGCCGTCGTCGCTGGTCAGGCCGAGGGTGTAGGTGCCGGTCGCGGGCGCGGTGAGGGTGCCGGTCCACTTGGCCGAGAAGTTCGTCGCGGGCACACCCGGCGCGGGCGCCCCGCTGAAGGTGAACGCGACCTGCGGGTCGGTGCGGGTCACGACCGGCGTCCCGGACGAGTCGGTGTTCGCGTAGTAGTCCCCCTGAAGCCCGCTGCCGGTCCCCGACGGCGGCTTGAGCGCACTGCTCTCGATCGGGGGCAGCGCGCTGCCCGCGCCGAGGTTGCCCTGCGCGTACTCGACGTCGATGCCGGCGCCGGCGCGGGCCTTGATGCCGTCGAACGGCGTGACCGTGCCGGTGCCGGCGATGTGCGCGCTGCCGCCGCCGGAGCTGAGCGTGTTCTTGCCCGCGCCGTCGCCGATCACCGCGACCGAGTGCAGCTTGCGCGCGTCAAGCGGCAGCAAGCCGTCGTTCTTGAGCAGGACCGTGCCGTCTTCGGCGGCCTTCTTGGCCACCGCGAGGTGCGCGGCGGTCGACGCGGCCGCGTCGAGCGTGTCGGGCGACGGGTGGTCGAACAGCCCGAAGCGGAACTCCTCGCGCAGGATGCGGGTGACCATGTCGTCCAGCCGGGACTGCGGCACCTGTCCACTTTGGACGGCCGTCTTCAGCGTGGTGCCGAAGAAGTCCTGGCCGGGCATCTCCATGTCCATCCCGGCGTTCGCCGAGGGGGCCGCGCTGTGCGTGGCGCCCCAGTCGGACGTGATGAAGCCGTCGAAGCCGAAGTCCTGCTTCAGGATATCGTTGAGGTACGGGTTCTCGCAGGCGTAGGTGCCGTTGATCGAGGAGTACGAGCACATCGCCGACGACGGCTTGGCCTTGGCGACGACGTTCCCGAACGCGCTGGCGTAGATCTCGTGCACGGTCCGGTCGTCGATCACCGCGTTGTCGGCGGTGGTGTTGCGGTTCTCCTCCTGGTTGTAGACGGCCCAGTGCTTCACCTGCGCCATCACGCCCTGGGACTGGACGCCGTCGATGTCGGCCGCGCCCATCTGCCCGGCCAGGTACGGATCTTCGCTGTAGGACTCGAACGCGCGGCCCCAGCGCGGGTCACGCACGATGTTGATGGTCGGGCCGAGGTCGACGTCGACGCCCTTCGTCTTGTCCTCGGCGCCGATCACCGACCCGTAGGTCTTCGCCAGCCCCGCGTCGAACGACGCGGCGACGGCGGACGCGGCGGGCAGCTGGGTGGTGTTGCCCAGGTTCACCCCCAGCGGGCCGTCCTCCATCTTCAGCGACGGGATGCACAGCCGGTCGTCGCCCGCGACGCGGCCGGTGTAGCCGCCGCCAGCGGCGGTGCCGTGCACCATCGTGATCTTCTCGTCCAGGGTCATCTGTCCGAGCACCTGCGCGACCCGCTTGTCCACGGGCGCGTGGGACCCCACCCACGGGCATGCTGCGTCAAGTGGTGCGAGTGCGGCCTCCGCCGCTGCGGGGAAGGTCGTGCCGGTGATCAGCACGGCCGCGATCAGGGCTGCTCCACGCCGTATCACGGCGTCACCTCCGCGATCCTCGAGAAACTGTTCTGTGCGGCCGCGACGGCGATCCGCACCTGGGTCGTGGTCACCGGCGCCGGGAACGGAATCCACCGGTAGACGGCCGTGTTGCCGGTCACGTGGACCTGGTCGGCCCACTGCGCGCCGTCCCAGGTCTGCACGGTGAAGTCGGTCGGCACACCGTCCGGGTTGGACGCGAAGCCGACGCCGGTCAGCGTGGTCGCGGCGGGCGCCGTGACGGTGAGCGTGTCCGGGTACCGGCTGTCGGTGTCGTCGTTCCAGAAGGTCGCGAGGTCGTGGTCGATGGCGTTCGACGCCAGGTAGGTGCGGGTGGCGCCGTTGACGACGTTCGGCGCGTGCTCACTCGACGCCGACGCCGTCGTGCCGCTCGCCCAGCTGCCGAACACGGGCACGTTCACGGTCGTCTTCACCGTCTCGCCGCGTGGCGGCTTCACGGTCAGCGTCACCGGGTACAGCCCGCTCTTGACCCCGGCGGGCACGGTGATCCGCACACTACCCGGCGTCTCGGACGTGGCCGGGGTCAACGGGATCCCGGCCGGGGTGGCCGTCACGGTCCAGCCCGCGGGCACCTGCGCGCCGAGGGTCGCCTGACCGGCCACAGTGGACCGTCCCTCGACGACGACCGGGACGTCACCGCTGCCGCCCGCGGTGAGCGCGGCGGGTGCGCCCGCGGTGAGCGCGAGCCGGGTGAACGGCGTGCGCGGCGGCGTCACGGTGAACGTGTAGTCGCCCGAACCGGCGGTCAGGGTGAGCGTCTCGTCGTCGGCCCGGCCGACCGTCAGGCCGGGGTCGGCCTGGGCGGCGCGGCCGTCGGCGAAGATCGTCCGGCCGTTCTCCCGCACCGACGACTGCTTGCCGCCGAGCAGCGGCAGCCGGATCGTCGCCTTCGCGCCGACCGGAATCGTGGCGTGGTAGGTGAGGGTGCTGCCGTCACGCTGCCAAGCGCTGACCACGGTCCCCCGGACGGTCTGCTGCTGCGCCGTCACGTGGGTGAGGTTCCCGGCGACGGCGGGCGCGAGGGTGAACTCGCGCCAGCCGGGGGTGCCGGGCTGGATCCCGGCGAGCTGCTGCTGGAACCACTGGCCGATCGCGCCGCCGAGCCCGATGTGGTCCTTCGACGACGTGCCGTCCGGCGCCGAGGAGTTGTCCCACTTCTCCCAGATCGTCCCGGGGCCCTGGTTCACCATGTAGCCGAAGCTCGGGTAGTCGGTGCGCTGCGCGATCGCGAGCGCGACGTCGTTGCGCTGGTACTTGCCCAGCGCCTGGAACACCAGCGTGGTGCCGACGAAGCCGGTCGTGACGTGGTTCTGGTGCGCGGCGACGTCGGCGACCAGGCGGTCCACTGTGGACTGCTCGCGGCCGGCCGGGACGAGCCCGAACACCAGCGGCAGGGCGTAGGACAGCTGCGTCCCGGTGCCGAAGACGCCGGTGTCTGCGGAGTAGAAGCGCTTCAGGAAGCCCGTGGCGATCTGCCCGGCGAGGGCGTTGTACTTAATGGCGTCGGCCCGGTTTCCCAATGCTGCGGCCATCTTCGCGAGCAGCTGCGCGTCGAAGTAGGAGAAGCCGGTCTGGAAGTAGCCGTGCGGGGTGCTGACCGTCGAGAGCCAGTCGTCACCCCAGGACGTCGGCGGGTTGACGACGACGTGGTCGGCGTCGCTGATCGTGCCGAGGTAGTCGACCCACGCCTTGACGTGGTCGTAGTGCGTGGCGAGCAGCTGCGCGTTGCCGTACTGGGTGTAGGAGTCCCAGATGATCTGCGGGTACGCGGTGCCCCACGCCGGGTCGGTGAGCCAGTCGGTGCGGCCGTTGACCGGCGCGACCGACGGCAGGCTGCCGTCGGCGCCGGCGCTGGTGACCATGTCGCCGAGCCACTTCGTGTAGAACGCCTGCATGTCGAAGTTGGCCATCGCCTCCTGGTCGGAGTCGGCGGCGTCGCCGAGCCAGCCGTGGCGTTCCCGGGTCGGGCAGTCCATCTGGATCGACTCGAGGTTGTTCAGCTGGGTCTGCGTGACGGCGGCCTGGATCTGGTCGAGCCCCGGGTCCGAGGTGTCGAACCGGCCCGTCGCGGCGACATCGGTGTGGATCTCCTGCGCGGTCACGGTGACGGCGGCGTCGTCGGGCACGCCGGTCAGCTCGGCGTAGCGGAAACCCGCGTAGTTGAAGTGCGGCAGGTACGTCTCGGTGCCGGTGCCGCTGAACGTGTAGTGGTCGGTCTGGCGCGCCGGCTCGGAGCCGTTGAAGCTGATGTTCGCGGTCGAGACGCGGCCGGTCGCGTCGAGGATCTCGCCCTTCTTCAGCGACGCCGTCGTCCCGGCGGGCTGCGCGGCCCGCAGCGTCGCCTGGCCGGTGCGGTTCTGGCCGAAGTCGTAGACGCGCACGCCCGGCGCGGGCCGGGTTTCCTTGACCGGGTCGTGGTTCGCGACGATCCGGGTCGGCGGGGTGATGTCGGCCTGCAGCTGGGTGACGCCGCTGCTGACGACGGCGGGACTCGGGCTGTAGACGCCGATCTCGGCCAGCCGGAAGGTGCAGCTCGTGCCGACACAGGCGAGTTTCGTCGCGGTCACCCGGACGTACCGGCCGGTGACGTTCGCGGGCAGGGTGACGGCCGCGGTGCCGGGGTTGGCCTGGTCGGCGTCGGTGCGGTCGGCGACGGTCGTCGCGGTGGCGAACGCGGGGTCGTCGCTGACCTGGACCCGGTAGCGCACCGGGAAACCGGCGCCGATGACGTCACCCGAGGTGTCGTTGGTCGGGCGCGCCGGGAACAGCGTCACCGAGCCGATCTTCTGGGCCGAGCCGAGGTCGGCCTGGGCCCACTTCGTGCTGTCGGCACTGGATTCGATGGCGGAGTGGTAGCCCTCCGACGCGTCGATCGAGCCGTCGATGCCGTCGGTCGCGGCCGCCGGGGACCAGCCGCAGCAGGTCGTCGTGTCCGAGGCCGTCACCGGCTTGCCCTGCGCCAGACTTTGGCGGTGGGACGCGGGGGCGACGGCGTGCGCCGCGGGCCAAGCGCCGGCGTCGAACGCGGCGGTGTCCCAGCCCGCGATCTCCTTGCGGGCGTCGTAGGTTTCGCCGTAGTAGAAGTCGTCGCCGGTCACCGGGCCGGCGTGGGCCTTCCAGTCGGTGCCGGTGCCGAACCGCGCGGTCGAGCCGTCGGTGTAGGTGACGTCGACCTGCGCGACGAGCGCGGGTCGGCCGGTGTACTGGCCCTTGCCGGCCATGAACGCGAGCGCGTTGTGGCCGGGCTTGAGCAGCTTCGTGACGTCGAGGTCGCGGTAGAGCACGCGGGCGGCGTAGTCGGTGACGGCGGAGTCGAGCACCTGCTGGGGCTGGACGCGGGCGCCGTTGAGGTGTGGTTCGGCCACGCCCTGCGCGCCGAAGTACAGCCGGGCGCGGGCGACGGGCTTGGTGACGTCGAAGCCGCCGCGGACGAGCGCGCCGTCGTCGACCTGCAGCCACCAGGCGGACCAGTCGGCCGGCTGCAGCAGGCCGGTGTCGAAGCGGGCGGGCGCCGACCACGGCGACTGCCGGCCTTCGCTGTTCCAGGTGCGCACCGACCATTCGTAGGTGCGGTCGCTGTCCAACGCCGGCCCGGTATAGGCGACATCGACCGAGTTGCCCGAAACCACCCGGCCGGAGTCCCAGTGGGACCGCGGGCCGTCGACGCGGATCTCGTACGCCGTCTGGGTTTCCGCGCGACCGGCGTCGTTGACCGTCCACGCCAGCGTCGGGCGCGGACTGCCGGCCAGGACGTTCGCCGCCTGGCCGTCGGCCCGCAGCGCGGTCGGTGGCAGCGGGCCGCCGTGCGCCGGTTCCGCGCTCGCGGTCGTGGCGGGCACGACCGCCGCGGCGAGTGCGAGCGCGACGACGACGGCCCGTCTCTTCATCGAGGTTCCCGACCGGCGCATGAACGTCTCCTGACGCCATAAAAACGTTTCAATCAGCCGAGGGACTGTCTACAACCATCCTGGCGGCGAAACAAGAAACGGCGTCATTCCTGTCCGGATGATGTCGAAGAAGACACTCGATCAGCTCAGCGCTTCTTGTTCGCGCAGGCGATGCAGATCCGCGTCGCCGGGAGGGCGGCGAGGCGCTCTTCGGCGATCGGGCCGCCGCAGCGTTCGCAGGTCTCGTACGTGCCGGCGCGCACCCGCTCGGCGGCCCGGCCGAGGTCCGCGAGGTCGTCCTGCGCCTGCCGCAGCATCGCCTGGACCTGCGCCCGTTCGAACGCGATCGTGGCGCCTTCCGGGTCGTGCTCGTCGTCGTTGCTGGTGAACTCCGACGCCTCGACGATGCCGTCGCGCTGGCGCGCGAGCGAGGCGGCCAGCCGCTCGGTCTCGGTACGGGCCCGCGCGATCAGCTCCGTCGCGACGCGCTCATCCATGGCGGGCGACCAGCCGCTCGACGAGTCCCGCCTTGAACCGCTCCCGCCGTTCGACGACCAGCCCCAGCGCCTCGACGTCCTTCAGCGGCCGGCGCCGGAAGTGCTCGCCGGCCAGGGGCACGCTGGCCAGCTCGACCAGCCACTGCATCCCCCGCACCGGCCACACCGAACTCGCGACGTGGTCGACCAGGATCAGCCGGCCGGCGGGCCGCAGCACCCGGGCCATCTCCCCCACCGCGGCCGCGTGGTCCGGGATCGCGCAGAGGCCGAAGGTGCAGACGACGGTGTCGAAGGACGCGTCGGCGAACGGCAGTTCGTGCGCGCTGCCCTGCTTCAGCGTGATCGCGCGGCCGAGCTTCTCCGCACGGACCCGAGCGAGGTCCAGCATCCCGGCGCTGAGGTCGAGGCCGGTCAGCCGGACGCCGGCGGGGTAGTTCGGCAGGTTGAGGCCGGTCCCGACGGCGACCTCGAGCACGTCACCCGACGCCTGCCCGCACACCCACGCCCGCGAGTCGCCGAAGAGGCGGCGGTCCCAGACGTCCATCTCCGCGTCGTAGGTCGCGGACTTGCGGTCCCAGTACCGCCGCCACCGCTCCGCCTTCGTCATACCCCCAGCGAACCACGAACCCGGCGGTTCAGCCGAATGCCGCTTGGGCGAGGGGTTCCCACTCGCGCCAGGTTTCCAGGCGCTCGCGGTACTCCTCTTCGACCGCGGCGAGGGACTTGCCGAAGAACACCCGCTTCGGCGGCTTCTCGGTGTCGGCCAGTTGCAGCAGCGGCCCGCGGGTCGCCCGGGGATCGCCCAGGTCCCACTCGATCCGGCCCGCCTCGCGGACGGCGTCGTAGTCCGCGTTCGGAGCGCTGGTCCGGACGCTGGCGCCGCCGAAGTCCGTCCGGTACGGGCCGGGCTCCAGGCAGATGACGTCGATCCCGAACGCCGTCACCTCCTGCCGCAGGGACTCCGAAAGCCCTTCCACCGCCCACTTCGACGCGTGGTAGGCCCCGATGCCGGGGAACGCGCGGACGCCGCCCTCGCTGGTGACCTGGATGATCCGGCCGCGCCCCTGCCGGCGCATGACCGGCAGCGCGGCCTGCGTCAGCCAGAGCGTGCCGAAGAAGTTCGTGTCGAGCTCCGCGCGGATCTCCGCCTCGGTGAGCTCCTCGACCATGCCGAAGTGCCCGTAACCGGCGTTGTTCACCAGGACGTCCAGGGTCCCGAACTTCGCCACCGTCGCCTCGACGGCCGCGACCGCCGCCGCGCGGTCGGTGACGTCCAGCTGCAGCGGCAGCACGGCGTCGCCGAAGCGCTCGACCAGCGGGCGCAGGCTCTCGACGTCGCGCGCGGTGGCCGCGACCCGATCACCTCGCTCGAGCGCCGCTTCGGCCCATTCGCGGCCGAAGCCCTTCGACGTTCCCGTGATCAACCAGCTTTTCTTCTCAGTTTGCTGCGTCATGACGTAACAGTAGCACGGACTGCATTAATATGCCGGGTGGTAGTGTTCGGGCATGATCGCCGGAGACAGCCGCCGTGAGCGCAAGAAGGCCCTGACCCGCGCCCGCATCCAGGAAGCGGCCTTGGAGCTCTTCGCGAGCCAGGGCTACCGGGACACGACGATCGCGCAGATCGCCGCGAGCGCCGACGTCGCGACCCGCACGGTCACGCTGCACTTCCCCGCCAAGGACGACCTGCTGTTCGCCGACGACCCGTTCGACCCCGAGTCCCTCGGCCGGCACCTGCGCGAGCGGGCAGCCGGCACGCTGGAGGCGCTGCGCGACTGGATGCACGCGACCATGCGCGCCCTCGACGCGAGCGACCTCGAGCAGGAGGCCGACCCCGCGCAGGTGTGGCGCCGCCGAGCTTTGCGAGCCCGACTGCTGATGGAGGACGACGACCTGCGCGGCCGCGCCCGCGCCGGCTACCGCGACCTCGAACTCCTGGTGGCCACGGGAATCGGCGAGGACATCGGCCGGCCGCCGGACGCGCTGCTCCCCCGCCTCGCCGCCGCCACGGTCGTTACCGGCCTGCGCGAGATCTACGTGACCCGGGAAGGCCAGGCGAAGGCCCAGTCCGCGGCGAGCGAGCTGTCCGGCCTGGTCGACGAGGTGGTCGCCTTCGCCGAAGCCGGCCTCCGCAACGCCACCCGGTGATCAGCCCGCCGAAGTCCGTGAATGCCACATCGAGGGACTAAGTGTCCCTCGATGTGGCATTCACGGACTTGCCGACGGTGGCGTGACCGGCCAAGGGCCCGCGCCGGTCATCAGGCCGATCATGCCCGCGACCAGCCGCATTTGGTCCACCGTTCGGATGTCGGCCTCGACGAGCCTCGGTGAGCACACCAGGATCGCCAGCGCCTGGGCCCGCGACAGGGCGACGTTGAGGCGGTTGCGCGACAGCAGGAAGTCCAGCCCGCGCGGCAGGTCGACCGCCGACGACGACGTCATCGTGGTGATCACCACCGGCGCTTCCTGGCCCTGGAACCGGTCGACCGTGCCGACCCGGACGCCGGGGAACCCGGCTTCCTCCAAGGCCCGCGTCACCGTGCGCGCCTGCAGGTTGTACGGCGCGACGACGACGATGTCCGCGTCACCCAGCGGCCGGGGTGTCCCGTGGTCCGTCCACAAACGACCGTGCAGGCCGGCGACGATCGCCGTGACGGCCGCGGCTTCCTCCACCGAGCGGGTCGTGTTGCCGTGGTGGTCGACCTCGGCCAGGTACAGGCCCGCGTCGACGCCCTCGATGGCGCGCTCGGCGGCCGAGGGGTGGGCGTGGAGGCGCCCGGCGTAGGACAGGTTCGACACCGGCTCGCACACGGCCGGGTGCATCCGGCGGGTCTCGTCGAGGAAGTAGCCCAGCGCCGGCGGCATGATGTCGGCCTCGCCGATCAGGTGCCCCAGCGCCGACGCCTCCGCGCCCGCCGGGTGCGTGCCCTGCACGACCTGCGGCAGCTGCTGCGGATCGCCCAGCAGCAGGACGTTCCTGGCGCACATCGACACGGCGAGCGCGTCGGCGAGGGCGAACTGGCCGGCCTCGTCGATGATCAGCAGGTCGAACGGTTCCTCGCGGATCGCGGCGTTGGCGAACGTCCACGCCGTCCCGCCGACCAGGTGCCCGTTGTCGTGCTCCAGGCGCCAGTTCACCAGCGCCGGGTTGCTCTTCGGCTGGTCCCACGGCGCGGCCGGGTCCGGCGTCCGCTTCGCGCGCTTGGCGCACGGCAGCTCGGGCGCGCTCTTCATCGCCGCGCTCAGCACGTTTTCCACGGCCTTGTGGCTGTTGGACGTCACCGCGACGGTCCGCCCGGCGCGCACGAGGTGGGCGATCAGCCGTCCGGCGAGGTACGTCTTGCCCGCACCCGGCGGCCCCTGCACGGCGAGCGCCGAGCCGTCCAGCTCGTCGACGGCCTCGATCACCGTGCGGACCAGGTCGTCGCCCGGCTCCGGCAGCGCGGCGCCGCCGAGCAGCCGCGGCGGTGTCCGGCGGAGCAGGTCGACGCCGGGATGGCGTGGCAGCACCGGAAGCGCGTCGACCACCAAGCGGGCGAGATCGGCGACGGCCTCGTCCTTCGGCGAGGGCCGCACCGGGCTGCCGGGCAGGACAGCGGTCGGCCGGTCGCCGGTGGTGGCGTCGGGCGGGCAGCTCTCTTCGAGGGTCAGTTCCACGGCCGTCGCGGCGACGACCTTGGCGTCGCGGGCGGTGGCGCCGTAGCGCAGCCGGACGTCGTCGCCCGGCGCGAACGGGTGCGGCCGGTCCGGGTCGCACGTCAGCAGCAGCGTCCGCTTCGCGTTGCGGACGCGCCCGGCCGGCGGGACCCACTCCCCCGCGTCCAGCGCCACCGGCACCGCGCAGGCGGTGTCGACCTCGAGGTCGCCGAGCGGCGCGGCCAGCTGCCGGAAGTACTCCCACCACGCCGGGTTGGTCTCGCGGCGGTGGTAGCCGACCGACGCCGCCAGCAGCGCGCGGGCGCGTTCGTCGGGGGTGAAAGCGCCCGGGTCGTCGGGCAGGCCGTCGAGCAGCGGGTCGACCAGCGCGGCCAGCTGCGCGGCCCGTTCGGCGCGCCGCTCGGCGGCGACGTCCTCCTCGGTCTGGCGGATCAGCGCGTCCTCGGCGGACTCCTCGACCGGCTCCGGGAGGTCGATCCCGGCGTCGGCGCGGATCTGGTGGAGGAACTCGAACAACCGCAGCGTCGAGACGCAGTCGTACTCGGTGGTGTCGGCGATGCCGCGCAGGATCTCCCCGGCGCGTTCCGGTTCCCCGGCCAGCGCCAGGTACTCCTCGTACGCCTCGACGTCCGACACCGCGGTCTTCCCAGTGCCCTCGCGCGCGCCGGGCATGTAGAGCGCTTCGAGGTAGCGGATCGAGTAGGACCGCTGGGACACGCGCAACGCCTTGCGCACCACGGCGTGCAGGTCCACGACCGCGCCGCCGCGCAGCAGCTGGTCGACGGCTTCCTCGCGGGTGCCGTGCACCGCCGCGAGCCGCTTGATCGCGGTGACCTCGTAGGGCGCGTAGTGGTAGACGTGCGAGCCGGGGTGCTCGGCGACGCGCGCCTCGGCGAAGTCGACGAACTCCTCGAACGCCCGCTTCTCCTGGGCGCGGCTGTGCGCCCAGAACGGCGTGAACGCCTGACCGCCTTCCGTGGTGACCGCGCCGAAGAGGTACTCCAGGCCCTCGCCCGACAGCGCGTGCGGATCGCCCGCGAGGTCGAGGAAGACGTCGCCCGGCGCGGGGGCCGGCAGCTCGGCCAGCACCCCGGGCTCGACGATCTCGTAGGAGACGTCGCCGGTCTTGTCCTGCCGGACCTGCAGCGCGGCCTGGGCGCGCAGGGCCGCGAACGCCGTGACGGACAGGTCGCGCGGCCGGTCGGCCGGCCCGGCCGCGGCCAGCGCGTCGATCGAGCCGAGCCCGGCGGCGACGAGCTTGCGGCGCTGGTCGCCGCGCATCCCGGCGACGAGCGAGAGGTCGCGGTCGGCCTCCCGGGCCGACGTGCAGTGCTGGGCGAACCCGCAGCTCGCGCAGGCCGGGCGGTCGTCGGCCCACAGCTGCGCGGGCAGGCTCGGCGCGCGGCCGCGCAGCCGGGTCCGCAGGCGGCCGACCAGGGGGCGGAAGTCGTCGACGCGCAGGGTGCGGGTGCCGCCGTCGGCCTGGCGCAGGTGCAGGTGGGGCCCGGCAGGCCGGCCGGCCCGGGTCAGCGCGTCCGCGACCGCCGTCAGCTGCACCACCGCGGCGGGCTTCGCCTGGCGGGCCGGCTTCGCGTCGTAGACCTCGTAGCGGCCTTCGCCGTCCTGGACCAGGAAGTCCGCGCGACCCGAGAACTCACCGTCGTGCAGGACGGCCCGGTGGATCACCGGGGCGCCGTCCCGCAACGCCGCTTCCGTCGCCTTCGCGGCGGCGGCCAGGTCGCGGACGTCGATCTCGACCACCGCGCGGCCTTCGGCGCGGAACCCGGCGAGCATGGTCTCCGCCGCACTGCTGCCCTGTTCGTCGGGTGTCGGACCGGGCCGTGGCGCGCCCGGCAGGCCCGCGGCCAGCGCCTGGTTCAGGACGCTGCGGTGTTCGCATTCGAGCAGGTCGGCGAGATCGGCTGGGGTGTACATCGCCGCGAAGTCTGACACGGCGATACACCCGGTCGGACCACACCGGCCCCGACACGCCGACCCCGGGGCCGCGCATTCCGGTGACGAATGGCCTCGACGCGGTCGGAAACGTGGCCGCCGGGGTATTCCTGTTCGGCCGAGGTGTCCGCGCCGACCCGCGAGGAGCGTCATGAAACAGCCCCTGCCCCAGCGGATGTACCTGTTGTGCTGGGACGGAGACAAGAACCGGCTCGACCCGGCCAGCGTGCTGGCCCGCGGGCCGCTGCTGCGGGCGGCCGCGGTGGCCGAGCTGACCCTCGGCGGGCTCCTCCAGGACCTCGACGGCAAGGCCGGCCGCACACCGCAGGCCGCGCGCACCCCGGACGACCCGTTTCTCGCCCAGGTCCTCGACGGCGTCCCGCAGGACCGGCCGCGGCGCTGGGCGAGCGTCCTGGACCGCGACTGGCACCAGGCCGAAGCCGCCGTCCGCGACCAGCTCGAAGCGGCCGGCGCCCTCGCGGTCGAGCGCCGCCGGGCGCTCGGCCTGTTCCCGGTCCGCCGCGTCACGGTGACCGATCCCGACCGGGCCCGGACGCTGCGCGAGCGCGTGCGGAACGCCGTGCTGGGCGGGCACGACCCGGCCGGGGTGGCCATCGAGGACACGAGCCTGGCGTTGTTCGCCGCCAACGGCGACGTCCACACCGTCTTCACGCCCAAGGAGCGGCGCGCGCACCGGAAGGCGTTCCGGGCGATCGCCGACCACGTCGACACGGTGCTACCGGGACTGCGGAAGGGCTTGATCTGGTCGGTGGCGGCCCGCCGCTCGGCGGCGGCCGCCTGAGAGCGTCACCAGACGAGGTCAGGGTCCTCCGCGACCGAGCGCAGCGCGGTGATCGTCGCGTGGCCTTCGGCCAGCAGCGCGGCATCGCTGCCCGGTGTCAGATAATCCTCGGCCAGTTCGGCCGACAGCGCGATCGTGCCGTCGCCGGTGTCCTCGACGTGGACTCGTACGGTGCCGGACTCGGCCAGCCCGGCTCGCCTCGGCGGACCGGCAGGCGGCGACCGCGGTGTCCCAGTGCGGGTCGGTTTCGTCGTCCAGGGCCACGTCGAGCGACTCGGCCAGCTCGCGGGCGCCGTGCAGGGACGCGGTCAGCGACGCGCCCACCGTGCCCGAGTGCAGGACCGCGCGGCCGATGTTCGCGCGAGGTGCACTCCCGACAGCACCACCTCCGGCGGCTCGCCGAACGCCCCACGCCGCCGGCAGGGCGATGAGCCCCTGGTGCGCGGCGGCCGCGTGTACCGGAACACCGGCCAGGCCCGGCACCTCCCGCCGCTCGACCGCGACCCGCCGGGTGTCTCCCGCGGCGGTGGTCAGTCCCGCGCTGGTGCCGCTCGCTTCCTGGGCCGGAGCCGCGACGGCGACATCCCAGCTGTGCGCCCAGAGATACCTGCCTACGCGGTCGGGTCGGGGCCGAGGGCGCGGTCCAGGAGCCCGCCCAGCTGGTCGAGCTGGGCGGCCGACAGGTCCCCGAAGGAGGACCCGACGACGCCGTCCGCGAGGTGCTGGCCTTCCGCGCGCAGGCGCTCGCCTTCCTCGGTGAGCCGGTGCCGCACGGCCCGGCCGGGTCCGGGGACGCGCTCGATCAGGCCGCGGTCCGCCATCCGCGTGGCCAGGGAGCCGAAGGACTGGTCGGTCTGGAAGGTCAGCACGGCGAGGTCGTGCAGCGACGCGTCCGGCTCGCGGTGCAGGTGGCGCAAGGTGTCCCACTGCACGAGGGAAAGCCCCAGCGGCGCCAGTGCCCGGCTCAGCGCGCGGTGGTGACGGTATTGCAGGCGCTTCACGGCCAGTGCGACCTCTGCCGGGGGATACGTCATGTCTTCACCCTAACTCATCGGGGACAGCTTGCTTATCTAAGGAAGCTGATCTAAGGTTCCTTAGGTAAGCCCCACCGAGACCGAAGAAGGCACCATGACCACGCTCTCCCCGGCCGGTTCGCTCCGGCCCGTCCGCACCGGGACCCACACGTTCGGCACCGCCGAGGTGACGCTCCAGGACCGCGACCGCACCCGGCCGTTCCTGCTGCTGCACGGCGGTGGCGGCGTCGCGACGATGGCCGGCTTCGCCGACCTGCTCGCCGAGCGCACCCACTCCCGGGTGCTGCTGCCCACCCACCCCGGCTTCGGCGGCACCCCGAAGGCCGACGGCCTGACCACCGTCGCCGAGCTGGCCAAGCTCTACGTCACGATGCTCGAGGAGCTCGACCTCACCGACGTCACCGTGCTCGGCAACTCCTTCGGCGGCTGGCTGGCCGCCGAGATCGCCCTGCTCGAGAGCCCGCGCGTCAGCGGCGCGGTGATCGTCGACGGCGTCGGCGTCGAGGTCGACGGCCACCCGGTGACCGACGTCCGGGGCCTGACCCCGGAAGAGCTGCGGGCCCTGTCGTGGCACGACCCGAGCCGGGCGCCGGTGCCGCCGGCCGGGGCCACCGGCCCGAGCCCGGACGTCGTCGCCCTGCTCGGTTACACCGGCGCGGCGATGGCCGACCCGACGCTGGCCAAGCGGCTCGGCGGCCTCGACATCCCGGTCCACGTGATCTGGGGCGAGAGCGACGGCATCGTCACCCCGGACTACGGCCGCGCCTTCGCCGCCGCGATCCCGATGGCGAAGTTCACCCTGCTCCCCCGCAGCGGCCACCTCCCCCAGCTCGAGACGCCCGAAGAGCTGCTCGGCGCCCTGCTCGACCTCGGCAACTGACCGCAAGGAGAAACCGCATGAGCACCTCGTTGAGCGTGACCCGGATCGGGCACGCCTGCCAGCTGATCGACATCGGCGGGCTCCGCGTCCTCACGGACCCGTGGTTCACCCAGACCGCCACCTACTACCAGGGCGAACCGGTCTTCTCCCGCGTCGAAGACCTCGGCCGGCTCGACGCGGTCGTCGTCACCCACGAGCACTACGACCACTGCGACCTCGACGCGCTCGTCGCCGGCGGCTTCGACCTCGACACCCCGCTGATCGGGCCGGGCACGGTCGCGACCATCGCGCGGGACAAGGGTTTCCGCGACGTCCGCGTCGTCGAGGCGTGGGAAGCCACCACGGTCGGCGAGCTGACCGTGACCGCGACACCGGGCAAGCACGGCGTCCACGAGGTCACCTTCGTGATCCAGGCGGGCGGCCGCACGGTGTTCTTCGGCGGCGACTCGCTGCGCGTCCCCGAGCTCGACACCATCCCGGAGCGCTTCGGGCACGTCGACCTGGCCATCCTGCCGACCAACGGCCTGTGCATCCGGCCGCTGAACCTCCAGCAGGTCGTGATGGACGCCGAAGAGGCCGCCGGGCTGACGGCCGCGCTGAAGCCGACGTTGGCCGTGCCGCACCACTACGCGTTCCACAGTGGACAGCTGGGCGACCGGATGATCACCAAGGGCGATCAGGATCCCCGCCACTACGCCGACGCGGTCGCGCGGCTCGCGCCGGAGATCGAGGTCCGGCTGGTCCTGCCCGGCATCCCGGTGCTGGTCCCGTGAGGGAGTTCATGCCCGAGGTCGGCGCGGACCTCCCGCCCGGCGAACGGCCCATGGTCGCCGTCGTCCGGGCGGTGCCCGGTCACGAGGAGCAGCTCGCCGCCGCCATCGCGACGCTCACCACCGCGGTGCGGGGCGAGCCGGGCTGCCGAGAGTTCCGGCCGTTCCGGAACGTCGCGAACCCCGGCGTCTTCTACCTCTACGAAATCTACGACGACACCGAAGCGTTCCGCGTGCACCTGGCCACCGGGCACGTCGCGCACTTCTTCACCGAACTGGCCCAGCACAGCACTTCCGACGCCGGGGCGCTCGTGCAGCTCGTCGAGGTAGCGCCTGCACTACCCGGGGTCCGGTAGGCAGCGCTACTGATCTTCGTGCCGGGTTCGACCAGCATTGGGCCATCGAATCCGGTTCGGCGAAGGAGAGCTGATGCAGACGACGGTGCGCAAGGGCGTAGTGGTGCTGACGGTGGCGGGGGCACTCGGGGCCGCCCTGACGACGGCGGCCGCGGCGGGCCCACCCCCGAAGCCGGCGGTCCAGCCCCCGAATTCGGCAGTCCAGCAGAGCCTGGACTCGCTGGTGAGCCAGGAGAAGTTCCCCGCCGCGCTCGCCTCCGTGACCAAGGACGGCCGGACGACGTCGCTGGTCTCCGGCTCCGCCCGGCTCGGCAGCCAGGTCCCGGTGCCGCGTGACGGCGAGGTCCGGGCGGGCAGCAACACCAAGACGTTCACCGCGACCGTGGTCCTGCAGCTCGTGGCCGAGGGCAAGGTCGAGCTGGACGCGCCCATCGAGAGGTACCTGCCCGGCGTGGTGCGCGGTGACGGCATCGACGGCACGAAGATCACCGTCCGGCAGCTGCTGCAGCACACCAGCGGGCTGCCGAACTACACCGAGTACATCGGACTGGAGGACTTCGGGAAGATCCAGCACAAGTTCTTCCAGCCCCACGACCTGCTCGCCGCGGCCCTCGCCCACCCGGCGAAGTTCGCGCCCGGCACGCAGTGGGAGTACAGCAACACCAACTACCTCCTGGCGGGTTTGCTCATCGAGCGCGTGACCGAACGCCCGGTGCAGGAGCAGATCACCGAGCGCGTCATCAAGAAGGCGGGACTGCGCCACACCTACTGGCCGCAGCCCGGGGACCAGACCATCCACGGACCCCACCCGCAGGGCTACGCGACCCGCACGTTCACCGATCCCACGATCGTCGACGCCACCGAGATGGACCCGTCCTGGGGCGGCGCGGCCGGCCAGCTGATCTCGACGCCGAGCGACCTCGCGCAGGTCTCGCGCGCGCTGCTCGACGGCCGGCTGCTCCCGCCCGCGCAGCTGGCCGAGATGCGCAAGACGGTCGACGCGCCGCTGCTGCCCGGGTGGCGCTACGGCCTCGGGCTGTTCCGCGTCCCGCTCAGCTGCGGCGGCGCGTACTGGGGCCACGGCGGTGACATCGAGGGGTACGAAACCCGGGGCGGCACCACGGACGACGGCCGCTCGGTCGGGCTCGCGGTGACGGCGTTGCCGGGCACGTTCGGCGACGCGGACCAGGCGGCGAAGGCCGTCGTGGCCACTGTGGACACCGCGTTCTGCCGGTGATCACCCAGGGCGCCCGGGCCGGGTTTCCGGCCCGGGCGCGACCTTCCGTTCGCCGGCCGTGAGCCTGCGGAGCGTCCACAACCCGTAGAGCGCCAGCAGGGGTTTGCCGAGCAGCCACTCACCGAGGCGATAGTCGTCCGCTCGCACGAGCCGCTCGGCGAGATCCGGGCGCTGCCGCCGCAAGTACGCCCGGGCCTTGAGCGCGTGCGCCGGCTGGGAGACGAGCTTGATGCGGTCGACGTCCTCGAGGAGCGGGAGCACGTTCGTGATGTTCTCCCAGGTCGTCGCGCTCCGGTCTTCGAGGAGCACGGTGCCGTCGAACTCGAGCACCGCCTTCGCGTAGTCGGCCATCAACCGGGCCTCCGCGGCTCCGTTGCCGGTGGGGCCACCGCTGAAGATCACGCGGGTGTCAGCGGCCGCGGACCGGATTCCGGCGCGCACCCGCCAGCGGTTGACGACGTTCGCCGTCGGCTGCGGGTTCCGGTAGCCCAGCACGACCACGGCTTCGGACGCGCCCGCACCGCGTCCGACGAGCGCGTGGGACCAGCGCCAATTCAGCCACTCGCCCCAGGCCAGGACCGCGGCTGCGGCCAGCGCCAGTCCGGTCCTTCGTCGCATGCGGCGACTCTACGGCCGAGGGCGCTCCTTGACGCCGTCGGCGAGCAGGCCGACCACCGCGGCGATCCGGGCCGCGCGGACGTCCGGCTTGCCCTTGGTCCCGTCGATCCAGCGCAGGTACGCCTTGCGGTAGAACTGCGCCAGCGTGTCGAAGAACGCGGCCGCCGCCGCGTCGGCGGCCAGCGCCGCGGCGAGGTCTTCGGCGAGGTCACCGCGTTGCGGGCCCTCCGGGGCGAGTTCGACGGTCACCTCGTCGCCGATCGCGACGGCGGTGTCGCGCAGCCACAACGGCGTCACGGTCAGTGCCCATCCGGTGTCGCCGGGAGCCAGCCTGCCGCGGACGCGGCGGTCGCCGATCGTGCCACCGACCGGGTGGTCGGCCTTCGCGCCCCACGTCTCGTCCGGGTCGAACGGCACCTCAATGACGCCGGCACCCCGGCTGCCTGCGGCGATGACGGCGCGGAACCGCTGAGCACCCATGCCCCGATCGTCGCGTCTTTAGCAGCCGCGCACAACCGCGTCCCCCGGATTCATCACCCCGGCTCAGCCGGTCCGGGCTGTTTTGCGTCCGCGCCCGGCGCGTGAGTGCATGGCAAACGGGGCAGTGGAGCGAAGGAGCTTCGACATGAACGAGCCGGCGGAGCGAGGACGCCCGGCGCCGGAGACGGGCAGCCAGGCCCGGACGCTGTGGGTGTCCCTGCCCGGCGAGGTCGCGCGGCGGTTCCGGCCGCACACGGACAACCTGGGCAAGAAGATCCTCGAAGCGATCCAGCGCGAGGTGCCCGAGTACGCCAAGCCGCTGGAAGGCGGCTTCGGCTCGGTCATCATCAAGGCCATCGAGGAAGCCGTCATCGGCTCGATCGACAGCATCGGCGGCCGGCCGTCCACTCAGGACAAGTGGGGGGCGATGTTCCGCGAGGTGGGCCGCGGCGTCCACAAGGGCGGCGGCAGCCTGGACTCGCTGCAGGCCTCCTACCGCGTCGGCGGCCAGGCCGCGTGGCGCTACATCGCGGCGTGGGGCCAGCGCACCGGCATGCCCACGCCGCTGCTGTGCGTCTGCGCCGAAGCGATCTTCGCCGTGATCGAGGAGATCTCGTCGTACTCGGTCGAGGGGTACACGGTGGCCCAGACGAAGGCCGCGGGCACGCTCGAGCGGCGCCGGCGGCGGCTGCTGGAACTGATCCTGGCCACGCCGCCGTCGTCCCCGCAGAGCATCGCCGCCACGGCGAAGGCGGCCGAGTGGAAGCTCCCGGAGCACGTCAACGCCGTGGCGCTGGAATCCCCCGACGACCAGCACGGTGACCTGCAGGGCCTGCCGCTGCACGCGGACGTCCTGGTCGACCTGGAGAGCACCCAGCCGTGCCTGGTGTCGGCCAACCTGGAGCGCGACCTGCGGCTGCTGCAGCCGGCGTTGAAGGGCTGGCTCCTGGCGGTCGGGCCGCGGGTGCCACTCGCCGACGCGGCGACGTCGTTGAGCTGGGCGTGCCGGACGCTGCAGCTGATGCGGCAGCGGGTGATCGACCCTCACCCGGTGGTGCACAGCACGGACCACTTGAGCACGGTCTGGCTGATGCACGACGACTTTCTGCTCACCGAGCTGAGCCGCAAGGTCCTCGGCCCGCTGGTCGGCCTGACCGCGAAGCAGCAGGAGCGCCTCGGCGAGACGCTGATGGCGTGGCTGGAGTCGCGGGGCAGCACGCCGGAGATCGCGGAGGTGCTGAAGATCCACCCGCAGACGGTCCGCTACCGGCTGAACCAGCTGACGGAACTCTTCGGCGACCGCTTGAACGACCCGGCCCAGCGGCTGGACATGCAGCTCGCGCTCCACGCCCACCGCCTGCGCGGCACCCGGCCCGTCGATGTCGCCCAGGGGTGAACGGGCCGTGATGACCGGCTCCACGAACTCCGCCCGGCGGTGGGACATGCACCCGTGGCGCGCGGCCGGAGTGGCCCTGGTGTGAGCCCGCCGCCGCGAACCAGCTGACGGAACTGTTCGGCGACCGCCTGAACGACCCCGCCCAGCGGCTGGACATGCAACTCGCCTTGCGCGGCACCCGGCCGATCGACGTCGCCCAGGGGTGAACGGGCCGTGGCGGCCAGGTCCACAAACTCACCCAACGCCGGGATATGCACCCGCGGTGCGCGGCCGGGCGCCCGCCGGAATGGCCCCGGGTGTAAACCCACCGCCGCGAACCAACTGACCGAGCCCGCCTCGGCGACCGCCTGAATGACCCCGCCTAGCGGCCGGACAAACAGCTCGCCCTGCGCGGCACCCGGCCGGTCGACGTCGCCCAGGGGTGAACGGGCCGTGGCGGCCGGGGTTGGTCACCCGGCCGCCACGGCCCCGTACCTGGGTCAGGCGATCGTCGTCGTGGTGAAGATGGGGCTCGGGTTGGGGAAGCAGGCCGTCGGGGCGGAGATGTCGAAGATCTGGTTGACCACCGACGTGAACGTGAGGCCCGGGTTGCTGTAGCTCGTGCCCGCCAGCTGGGTCTTGATCGTGCCCGACGTGCCGGCCTTCAGGTGGAACGTGATGGTCGGCAGCTCGAATGCCGCGCCGCCGGCGATCGGGCCGGGGAAGCTCAGTGTGGCCACGCCGCCGGTGACCGCGATCGTCGGGGCGCCCGAGCCCAGGCCGGAGCCGCCCGAGAGGGCCGCACTCACGTACGTCGAGTTCGCCGGGACCGGCAGCTTCAGCGCGAAGTTCTTGACCTGCTTGAGCTTGAAGCCCGCGACCGTGGCCGGCACGGTGTTCGGCGCCGGGTCGACGATGATGTCGAACGCCGCGCCCGGCGCGACCGTGGCCGGGGCCGTGACGTCGGTGCCCTGGACCAGGTTCGCCTGCTGCGGGCCGACGATCGGCGCGTTGGCCTGGCAGTCCAGGTTGACCGGGACGACCGCCGCGGACGCCGGGGCCGCGAGGGCCACCGCGGCCGCGCCGGCCACCGCCAGCACGCCGAGGGGACGGATGCCGTGGGACATGGGAACCACTCCTTTGTGGATGGTGACGGAACCTAACGAACGGTGAAACGGTGGGCCGTACGCGCGATTTCGAGCAGTTCGGCGTACTCGACGAGCCGGGTGCGGTCCGCCGCGGCGAGGCACTGGTAGAGCCGCAGCAGCCGCGCCGGCTCGGACGGGTGACCGGCGGCCTCCTCCAGGAAGAAGCCGACCGGCCGCTGGTAGAGCCCGGCGAGGGCCTTGAGCTCCAGGCTGTCGACCTTGCGCGTGCCCGCTTCGATCCCGGAGACCGCCGACCGCGGCACGCCGAGCCGGTCGGCGACCGCCCGCTGGGTCAGCCCGAGACGTTCCCGGCACGCCCGCAGCCGCGCGGCCAGGCATTCCTGTTCCTCATCGTTCACGCGCCTCGCCGATCAGCAGTTGGACGGCGCCTGGTCACCGGCGAACCGCTTGACGATCCACTGGTGCGCGTCCCCGTTGCCGGCGAAGATGCCGGACAGGTGGTCGGAGACGTAGGTGTTCCACTGCTCGCGGACCCCGGCGGCGCAGTAGGTCTTGTGCAGCGCGTCGGCCTGCGGCGTGTTCACGATCTCGTCGGTGCTCGCGTGGTACTGGAACACCGGCACGCGCGGCGGGTTCGCGCCGAGCTTGTTCTGCGCCAGCCGCGCCTTCCACTGCGGGGTGTCCAGCGGGTTGGACGTCGTGTAGTCGCTGATCTTCTTGAACGGGTAGTTGGTCAGCAGTTCGACCACGCAGGCGTTCTGCTTGGCGTCGTCGAGCTGCTGGCGGCCGGTGTCGTTGAGGTAGGAGTCCAGCTTCAGGTCCGGGTACGCGGCGTCGAGCCCGACCGCGGCGAAGGCGAGGAAGCCGAAGCCGATGTAGCCGTCGAGGCCCTTGGCGACCGCGGTCAGGTCGGCCGGGACCCCGCCCGCCGCGACGCCGACCAGGTTCAGCTCCGGTGCGTAGGTGGGCTGCTTCTCCCCCGCCCACATGGCTCCGCCGCCGCCCTGGGAGTAGCCCTGGAAGATCACCTTGGCGGCCTTCGAGAGCTTGGCCGGGGAGAACCGCTGCGCCGCGCGGACCGAGTCGATCACGGCCGGGCCCATCGACTGGCCGGTGATGTAGGTCGGCACGGTCGTCGGCGAATAGCCCTCGTAGTCGGTGACCGCGACGGCGTACCCGCTGGAGAGCGAGTCGTTGATGGCCGGCTGGTCGTAGAGCGTGCCGCGCTCGATCGCCTTGGACGGCGTGCACTTGAACGCCGGGCCCTGCGTGCCGACGCCGTAGCCGATGATCGGCGCCTTCGCCGGGTCGACGCCCTTCGGGACGAGGATCGTGCCGGTCACCGCGTCCGGCTTGCCCAGCCCGTTGGTCGAGAGGTACATGACCTCCCAGGCGTCGGCGTTGGCGGCGTTCATCAGCGGCACCGACGGCCGCCAGCGGAGGACGTCGCCGGGCTGCCCGGCCGGCAGCGGCGCCGGGGCCTTGTAGAAGGAGTCGTCGAACGGGCCGGGCAGGCCCACGGCCGCCGTGGCCGCGGGTACGGGCGCGGCGGCCGCCGGGGAGCCGACGACGGCCACTCCCGCCGCCAGCGTCGACAAGCTCAGCAGTGCGAGCAGGACTTTGCGTTTCACCGGAACCTCCATCGGGAAAGGATTTTCACGCGGGCAGGCCGAGCGCGTTCGCGAGGATCGGCCACGAGTTGTGCAGGGCGCGCTGCCAGTACGGCCAGCTGTGGGTGCCGGGGCCGTAGTAGTCGACGGTCGCCGGGATCCCCTGCGACTTCAGCTTGTCCGTGAAGCTCTGGGACGTCAGCAGCGCCGACGGCTCCAGCGGGTCGGACTGCCCCGGCGGGTCGAGCGGGCCGGTCTGGCCGTTGCCGCAGGAGAGGTAGAGCGCGGTGCCGCGCAGGGCGTCGGTGTGGTCGTAGGGGTTGTGCGCCGACCAGATCGGCCAGGTCGCCACCTCGTCGCCCCAGAGGTCGAAGAAGTTGTAGAACCCCGCGCGCGCCAGGATGCCCTTGATGACGCCGGCGGTGCCCGGGAAGAGCGTGTTGGGCACCCCGCTGTAGGAGGCGGCCGCGCCGAACATCCCCTTGTGCTGGAAGGCGTACGCGAGCGCGCCGTACCCGCCGATCGACACGCCGGCGACCGCGCGGCGGGTGCCGCCGTGGTAGCCGCGCTCGACGATCTGGCGGACCTCGGCGGTGTGGAAGGTGTCCCAGTCGGGGGTGTTCTTCAGGCCGAAGTTCCACCACTTGCTGTACATCCCGGCCGCGCCGTCGGTCGGCATCACCAGGATGGCGTCCTTGGTCGCGGTGAACGCCTTGACGTCGGTGAACTGGTCCCAGGACTTGTAGTCCACCGGCTCGCAGCAGCCGTGCAGCAGGTAGAGCGTCGGCCAGGTGCGCGTCGGCTGCGCCTGCCAGCCGGCCGGCACGATCAGCCGGACCATCCCGGTGGTGCCGAGGGCGGGCGAGCTGATCTTGAGGTCGACGGTGCGCGCGTCCAGCCAGGTCTCCTGGGTCACCTTCGCGCCGTCGTCGGCGGTCACCGGGGTCACCGCCGCCACCGGACTGGCCCCCGTGCCGAGGAGTACCGCCGTGAAGAGCATTGCCAGTCCTACCCGGCGACGACGTCGGCGCCCGGCCCGCTCGAGGTTCATCTGTTCTCCGTTCTCACAGCGGGATGTTCCCGTGCTTCTTGGCCGGCAGGGTCTGCCGCTTGGTCCGCAGCGTGCGCAGCGCGCGGGCCACCTGGAGGCGGGTCTGCGACGGTGCGACGACCTGGTCGACGTAGCCGCGCTCGGCGGCCAGGTACGGGCTCGCGTGGCGCTCGCGGTACTCCTCGGTCAGCCGGCGCCGGGCGGTGGCCCGCTCCGCCTCGGGCAGCCCGGCGAGCTCACGCCGGTGCAGCACCTGCACCGCGCCTTCCGCGCCCATCACCGCGATCTCGGCCGTCGGCCAGGCCAGGTTGACGTCGGCGCCGAGGTGCTTGGAGCCCATCACCGCGTAGCCGCCGCCGTAGGCCTTGCGCGTCACCACGGTCACCTTCGGCACGGTCGCCTCGGCGTAGGCGTAGATCAGCTTGGCGCCGCGGCGGATGATCCCGCCGCGTTCCTGGTCCACGCCGGGCAGGTAGCCGGGGACGTCGGCGAGGGTGAGGATCGGGATGCCGAACGCGTCGCAGAACCGGACGAAGCGCGCGGCCTTCTCGGACGCGTCGATGTCGATCACGCCGGCCTGGTGGCGCGGCTGGTTGGCGACGACGCCGACTGAGCGGCCCTCGATCCGGGCGAACGCGCAGATCATGTTGGGCGCGAAGGCGCTGTGGATCTCGGTGAACTCGCCGTCGTCGACGAGCCGCGCGAGCACCTCGGTCATGTCGTAGGCCTGGTTGAGCGAGTCCGGCACCAGCCGGTCGAGCTCCAGGTCCGCCGCCGTGAGCTCGGGTGCGGTGTCGTCGGCGTACTCCGGGGCGAGGTTGAGGTTGTTCGAGGGCAGGTAACCGAGCAGGGTCTGCACCCACTCGATCGCGTCCTCTTCGTCGAGCGCCCGGTGGTGGGCGTTGCCGGCGACCTCGCTGTTGGTGCCCGCGCCGCCGAGCTGCTGCGCCGTCACCCGCTCGCCGGTCACGGCGTGCACGACGTCCGGGCCGGTGACGAACATGTGCGACGTCTCGTCGACCATCACGGTGAAGTCGGTGATCGCGGGCGAGTAGACCGCGCCGCCCGCGCACGGGCCCATGATCATCGAGATCTGCGGGATCACGCCGGACGCGTGGGCATTGCGACGCCCCAGCTCCGCGTAGTAGGCCAGCGAGACGACGCCTTCCTGGATCCGCGCGCCGCCGGAGTCGTTGATGCCGACGACCGGGCAGCCGAGCGTCATGGCCAGGTCCATCACCTTGAGGACCTTCTCGCCGAAGACCTCCCCCATGCTGCCGCCGAAGACGCTGAAGTCCTGGGAGAACAGGCAGATCTGGCGACCGTCCACAGTGGCGTGACCGGTCACGACGCCGTCGCCGTAGGGGCGGTTGGCGTCCATCCCGAACTCGGTGCAGCGGTGCCGGGCGAACTGGTCGAGCTCGACGAACGAGCCCGGGTCGACCAGCAGGTCGATCCGCTCGCGGGCGGTGAGCTTGCCCTTGGCGTGCTGCCGGTCGATCGCGCGCTTCTCGGCGATCCGGACGACCTCGTCCTGGCGGGAGGCCAGGTCGGCGATCCGGAACGACGTCGTCGGCGTGAAGGAGAGGTCTTCGAGTGTCATCGTCATCCCTTTCCTGCGTGCTGACCGGCGAGGCGGGCGGACAGGGCGGCCGCGATCACCGCCACGTGCGGCGGGTCGATCATCGAAAGGTGGTCACCGGGCACCCGGACGATCTCCAGGTCGGCGCAGTGCGCGTCCCAGCCGAGGGGGTCGTCGGTGCGCAGGTACCGCGGGTCGAGCGTGGTCGTGAGCGGGTGCGGGTCCTGGGCCCGCAGCAGCAGCACCTTCCCGGCGTACGGCTCGGGGACGTACCTTTCGGCGACCCGGGCGTCCAGGTAGGACGTGTACTGGTGGTGCAGGACGCCCTGGCCCATCCCGGGGACCTGGGCGGCCAGCCGGCTCATCACGAGCCGGATCTGGTCGTGCTCGCCGAGCTGCCGGAGCTCGGCCCGCGGGATCTCCAGGGGCACGCCGTAGGTCAGTTCGATGTGCTCGGCGAACCGGTCGAAGCGTTCGAGGAGCAGGTCCTGCACGGGGGTGTCCGGCGCGGGCAGCGGCAGGATCGTGTCGATCATGAAGACGACGCCGACGCTCTCCCCCGCGTCGGTCAGGCGCTTGGCCGTCTCGTAGGCGAGGCAGCCGCCGAAGGACCAGCCGCCCAGCCGGTAGGGCCCGTGCGGCTGGATCTCGCGGATCAGCTCGACGTAACACGCCGCCTTGCCCTCGACGGTGTCCTCTTCGTCGATCCGCTCCAGCCCGTAGGCCGGTTGTCCTTCGGGCAGCAGGCGGACGAGCTCCTGGTAGACGCTCGTCGGGCCGCCGGCCGGGTGGAACAGGAAGACGGGGTCGGCCGCGACGCCGTCGCGCAGCAGCCGCACCGGGCCGCCGCCGAAGCCCTCGACCTCGGCGCGCAGCAGGTCGGCCAGCGCGGCGATGGTGGGCGTGGCGAACAGCAGGTCCGCTTCGGGCACCTCGTCGAGGTCCTCGGTGAACGCGGCCCGCAGCCGCCGGGCGGCGTCCTGGTCGCCGCCGACGGCGAAGAAGTCGTCGTAGACGCCCGGTTCCGGCCCGCCGAGGACGGCCTGCCAGTGCCGGGCGACCCAGCGTTCGGCGGGGTCGCGCGGCCCGAGCACGGCGTGGCTCGGCTCGGCCGGCGCGCCCGCGCCGAACCCGGCCTGCTCGGCGAGGTGCCCGGCGATCTCGGCGAGGCTCGCGCCGCGCAGCAGCAGGGGCACCGGCAGCGGCAGGCCGAAGTCGCGTTCCACGGCGCCGCGGGCCCGCATCGCCATCAGCGAGTCCAGCCCGAGGCTCGTCAGCGGCGCGTTCCGGTCGACGTCACCGGCGGCGAAGCCCATCAGCCCGGCGACGAGCGCCGCGAGGTGGTCGGCCATCGCTTTCCTTGCCCGCACCGGTTCTTCCGCGCGCAGTGCGGCCATGCCGTCCCATGTGGACGGTTCAGTGCCGCCGGGTGCCTCCGCCGGGACGAACAGCTCGAAGAACGGCCGTTCGGCCAGCCGCGGGAAGAGCGCCAGCACGGTTTCGCTGTCGACGCGAGCGACGCCGGTCGCTTCGCGATCGCCGGCGAGCACGGTTTCGAGCGCGTCGAGGGCTTCCGCGGTGCCGAGCGGGTCGAGCACCGGGTTCCGGCTGCCGGTGACGGCGCCGGCTTCGCCCCAGGCGCCCCAGTTGATCGTCGCGGCGGGCAGTCCACGGCCGCGCCGCCAGGCGACGAGCGCGTCGGCCCAGGCGTTCGCGGTGGCGTAGGCGGCCTGGCCCGGGGAGCCGAACAGCGCGGCGGCCGAGGAGTAGACGAGCCACCAGTCGAGGTCGTGGCCCGCGGTCGCTTCGTGGAGCCGCCAGGCGCCGAGGGCCTTGGGCCGCCAGACGGTCTCGACGGCTTCCGGGGTGAGGGCGATCGCGGCTCCGTCGGCGAGGGCACCCGCGGCGTGCAGGACGCCGCGCAGGGGCAGGTCCCCGGCGGCCGCGACGAGCCGTTCGGCGGTGCCGGGTTCGGCGACGTCCCCGGTGACGACCCGGACGTCGACGCCGAGGTCCCGCAGGAAGGTGTCGGTCTCGGAAGTGGGGCCGCGACGGCCGGAGAGGATCAGCCGGGTCGCGCCGCGCTCGGCGAGCCACTTCGCGGCGACCAGGCCGAGCCCACCCAAGCCACCGGTGATGAGGTAGGCACCGTCACGAACGACGGGCGCGCGGCTGCCATCACGACCGCTTGAGTCTCGCGGCGGGGCGAGGTCCGGGCGCACCAGGCGGCGGGTGTGGCGGATGCCTTCGCGCCAGGCGATCTCGTCGTCCGGGCCGTCTGCGCGGATCTCGTCCTGCAGCTCCGTCACCCACAGGCGCGCGGGGTCGGGCTCGGCGTCGAAGTCCAGTTGGCTCACTCGCAGCTCAGGGTGCTCGAACGCCAGTACGCGCACCAGCCCCCGCAGCGCCGCCAGTTCCGGGTGGCCGGTTTCGCCCGGCTCGACCGCCGCCGCGCCCGCGCTGACCAGCCACAACCTCGGCGGGTCCGGGACGGCGGCCAGCTCGGCGACCACCCCCGACAGCGTCAGCACCAGGTCACCGGAGCGTGCCGGATCCGGGGTGCCCAGCTCGGCCGCGCAGCCGACCATCGCCAGCACGCCGGTCACCTCGCGGGAACGCAGCACCTTCGCGAGGCCTTCGTGGTCGCCCAGCGGGACCGTGCACAAGGAGCCGCCGAGGCTCGCGAGCCACGGCGCGGACTCCTGCGCCGCGTCCAGGAGCACGACCCAGCTGTGCGTCTCCTCCGCGGGCGCCGGCGGCAGCTCGGCCTGCTGCCACCCGGCCTCGAACACCAGGCTCGACAGCGGCACCGGCAGCGCCGAACGCCGGAACCGCCGGCAGTAGACGTCCCGGAACTGGACCAGGACCACGTCTTCGGCGTCGACCAGCTGGACGCTGCCGAGCAGTCCGTCACCCGACTCGTCGACGGAGTCGAGGACGGCGTCGACCCGGACGCCGTGGCGGGGGTCGCCGGCGAGTGTGACCTCACCGATCGTCAGGGGCAGGTACAGGCCGGCGGCATTGCCCAGGGCCTCGCCGGTCGCGGCGGCCAGTGCGTGCAGGCAGGCGTCGGCGAGCGCCGGGTGCAGCCGGTACGCCGGGTGGTCCCGGGCTTCCGGAGGCAGCGCGATCGACGCCGACGCCCGGCCCGGTGCGGCCACGACCCGGCGCAGGCCGCGGAACGCCGGGCCGTAGTGCTGGCCCAGGTCCTCCAGCGCCTGGTAGAGGTCGACGGCGTCGCCTTCCGTGGGGCCGAAGGGCGTCGGCGGCGGCGCATCGGCCAGCACTCGCGCGGTGGCGTGGCGGACCCAGCCGTGTGCGGACTTGGCGTGGACGCTGATCTCCGTGCCCGCCAGGCTCGTCGTCACCTCGGTGTGCTCGGCCAGCGGCAGCACCTGGTGCAGTTCGAGGTCCCCGATCCGGTCGCCCGCGCCGAGCGCGAGTTCGAGGAACCCGGTCGCCGGGAACAGCGGGACGCCCATCGCGGCGTGGTCGGCGAGCCACGGCAGCCGCGCCGTGCCGATGTCGCCGCGCCACAGGTGCAGGTCGCCGCCGGGCTGTTCGATGTGGACGCCGAGCAGCGGGTGCGCCCCGGTGTCCGGCCGGTGCGCCGGGCGCTGCGGCCAGAACCGCTCGTGCCGCCAGACCGGGCCGGGCAGCTCGACCGGCGCCGTGCGCGGGCCGTGGTCCAGGACCCCGGGCCGGCCGAGGACGTGCAGCCGGGCGAGGCTGGTCAGGAACGCGACGCGCTCGTCGCTCTTGCGGCTGCCGGTGGGCAGGCCGATCGCGGCGCCGCCGGTGGTCTGCTCGATCGCGGCGAGCGCGACCGGGTGCGGCGAGATCTCGACGAACACGCTGTGGCCGTCGGCGGTCGCGGCCGCCAGGGCCTGGGTGAACCGCACCGGACGGCGCAGGTTCGCCGCCCAGTACTCGACGTCGAACGCCGGTGTCTCACGTGGATCGTCGAGAACGCTGCTGTAGCAAGGAATCTCGGCCTGGCCGGGCTTCAGCGACGCCAGCTCGGCGCGGAAGCGGTCGAGCACGGCGTCGACGGCGGCCGAGTGCCCGGCCCCGCGGACCGGGAGACGGCGGGCGAGCCGGCCCAGCCCCTCGACGTGGGCGACGAGCGCGTCGACCTGGTCGGCGTCGCCGCTGATCGTGCACTGGGTCGGCGACGCGTAGACCGCGACGGTGACGTCGGGGAACTCCGCCAGCTCGGCCGGCGACAGCTCGACGACGGCCATCGCGCCGGTGCCCCCGGCGTCGACCTCCGCGAGCAGCCGCGCGCGGGTCGCCATCACGCGCAGCCCGTCGGTGACGTCGAGCGCCCCCGCGACGACGGCCGCGGCGACCTCGCCCATCGAGTGCCCCAGCACGGCGACGGGGACGACCCCGTACGCGCGCCACAGCCCGGCCAGCGCCGTCTGCATGCCGAACAACGCCAGCTGCGTCGCGCCGAGGTCGGGCAGTTCCTGTTCTCCCGCAATGACTTCGCGCAGAGAGAACCCCGCTTCGGCGCGGAACGCCGGATCCAGGGCGTCGATCTCGGCGCGGAACGCGGGTTCGGTGCGCAGCAGCTGCCGGCCCATCTCGGGCCACTGCGAGCCGTAGCCGGAGAAGACGAACACGACGTCCGCGCTTCCCCGGGCTTCGCTGGGCCTGACGTTGCGCAACGCGTCTACGAGAGCGCCGCGCTCCTCGGCGACGACGGCCGCGCGGACGGGCAGGTGCTCGCGCCGCGTCGCCAGCGTCGAGGCGACGGCGCTCAGCGGGACGGCGCGTCCGGCGGGTGAGTCCAGCCAGTCGGCCAGCTCGGTCGCGCGGGTGTGCAGGACGTCGGCCGACCGCGCCGAGAGCGCGAAGATCCGCGGGCCGTCGGCACCGGCCCGGACCGGGAAGGACGCGGCGGGCCACTCCTCCAGCACCACGTGGGCGTTGGTCCCGCCGAAGCCGAAGGCCGAGACGCCGGCGCGGGCGGTGCCCGGGTAGCGCGGCCAGTCCGTGCCGGTCGCGACCACCCGCAGGCCGAGGTCGTCGAAGTCGATGTGCGGGTTCGGCGTGCGGTAGTGCAGGCTCGGCGGCAGCCGGCGGTGCACCAGGGCCAGGACCACCTTGATCAGCCCGGCGATGCCGGCCGCGCCTTCGAGGTGGCCGAGGTTGCTCTTGACCGAGCCGACGAGCAGCGGGCGGCCGGGTTCGCGCCCGGCGCCGAGGATCGCGCCCAGCGCGCCGGCTTCGATCGGGTCGCCGAGCAGCGTGCCGGTACCGTGCGCCTCGACGTAGTCCACAGAGGACGGATCGACACCGGCGACGGCGTAGGCGTCCCGCAGCAGCGCCGCCTGGGCGTCCGGGTTGGGGGCCATCATGCCGTTGGAGCGGCCGTCGGAGTTGACGGCGCTGCCGCGGATCACCGCCAGCACGCGGTCGCCGGCGGTGCGGGCGGCCTTCAGCGGCTTGAGCACGACGACGCCGCACCCTTCGCCGCGGGCGATCCCGTCGGCTCCGGCGTCGAACGGCTTGCAGGCCCCGTCGGGCGCGAGCACTCCGGCGCGGTGGAAGTTCGCGGTGATGCCGGGCGACAGCAGCAGGTTCACGCCCGCGACCAGCGCCGTCTCGCTTTCACCGCGGCGCAGGCTCTGCACCGCCTGGTGCACGGCGACCAGCGACGACGAGCAGGCCGTGTCGAGGGTGAGGCTCGGGCCGCGCAGGTCGAGCAGGTACGACAGCCGGTTCGCGGCGATGCTCGCCGCGGCGCCGGTGCCGGACCAGGCGTCGATGCCGGGGACGTCGGTCATCGTGAGGTAGCCGTACTCGCTGGCCGACAGCCCGACGAACACGCCGGTCCGGGTGCCGCGCAGCGAGCCGGGCGGGATGCCCGCGTGTTCCAGGGCCGCCCAGGTGACCTCCAGGAGCGTGCGCTGCTGCGGGTCCATCGCCTCGGCTTCCCGGGGCGTGATGCCGAAGAACGCGGCGTCGAACCCGGCGACGTCGCCCAGGAACCCGCCGCGACGCGGCAGCCCGGCGAGCGCGTCGGCCGGGGCGAAGGACTCCCAGCGGCCCGCGGGGACCTCGCCGATCCCGTCGGCGCCCGCGTCGAGGAACCGCCAGAACTGCGCGGGCGACTCGACGCCGCCGGGCAGGCGGCAGCCGACGCCGACGATCGCGATCGGCTCCCCCGCCGCCATCGGCACCGGCGCGGCCCGGACAACGTCCACTGTGGACAACGACGCGACGAGTGCGGTGATGCTCGGGTGCTGCCACACCAGCGTGGCGTCGAGGGGCCGGCCGAGGAGCCGGCCCAGGTCGCCGGTCAGGCTCATCGCGTCCCGTGAGGACAGTCCGGCCTCCTGCAGCGGGCGGTCGACGTCGACCTCGGCGGCCGGGAGCCCGGTGATCGCGGCGACCTGCTCGACGAGCCACGCCCGGATGGCGTCCGGAGTCATCGCGGCCACCGTCCGTCCAGGTAGGACGTCCGGCACAGCGCCCGGCTGATCTTGCCGCTGGAGGTGCGCGGCACCTCGCCGGGCGACAGGACGACGACGTCGTGCAGCCGCAGGCCGTGTTCGGCCGACACCGCCGCGCGCAGTTCGCCGACGGCGACCTCGGCGTCAGTGTTCTTGGCCCGTTCCAGCACGACGACGGCGACTTCGCCTCCCTCGTGCGGGATGGCGAAGGCCGCGGCGGAATGCAGCCGGACGGCGGGGTGGGCTTCGATCGTCTGCTCGATGTCCTGCGGGTAGTGGTTGCGGCCGTCGACGATCACGAGGTCCTTCAAGCGGCCGGTCATGTACAACTCACCTTCGAACCACACGCCCAGGTCGCCGGTGGCCAGCCAGCCGTCTCCGAACGTCTCCGCGGACGCGCCGGGACGCCGCCAGTAGCCCTGGCCGACGTTCGGCCCGCTCACCCGGATCTCGCCGACTTCGCCGTCCGCGACCGGTTCACCGTTGGTGTCGGCAATCCGGATCCGCTGGTCCACCGGCCGGCCACAGGCGACGAGCGTCGTGCCGGTGGCGGCCGGCACCGCGAACCCTTCGGCCAGGCGGTCGCGGTCAAACGTGACCTGCCGCGACGGCGTGCCCGCGTCGGTCACCGAGACGAGCACCGTCGCCTCGGCCAGCCCGTAGGACGCCCGCTGGACCTCCGGCCGCAGCCCGCAGTCGCCGAACGCGGCCTGGAACTTCGCGATGGTGGCGGGCAGGACGGGCTCGCTGCCGTTGATCAGCGAGACGACCCGGCTCAGCTCGAGGTAGCTCTTCTCGTCTTCGGTCACGCGAGAAGCGCTGTAGGCGTAAGCGAAGTTGGGGGCCGCGCTGATCGCGCCGGGGCTGGCCGAGAGCGCCCGCAGCCAGCGGCCGGGCCGCTCGAGGAAGGCGAGCGGGTCCATCAGCACCGCGGTCAGGCCGCCGAACATCGGCGCGCCGATGCCGAGGATCAGGCCCATGTCGTGGAAGAGCGGCAGCCAGCTGATCGTCGACGTCGTGCCGGACTCGGCGCCGTAGGCGGTGCAGCACTGCCGGGCGTTGGTGAGGACGTTGTGGTGGGTCAGCATGACCCCGGCCGGCGAGCGCGTCGAGCCGGACGTGTACTGCAGGTACGCGAGCTCGTCCGGGGCCGGGCGGTGCCACTCGTGCTCGCCGGTGACCGGCGGCAGGGTGTCGACGGCCACGACGGCCGCGTCGACGTCGAGGGTCCCGACGAAGCCGGTGACCTCGCCGGTCAGGTCGGCGGTGGTGAGCACGACCTGCGGCGCGCAGTCGGTGAGCGTCGCGGCGAGGCGGCCCGCGTGCCCGGGCAGGTTCGGCGCGAACAGCGGGACGGCGACCAGCCCGGCCCGGATGGCGCCGAGGAAGGCGACGACGTAGTCGGCGGACTGCGCGGCCAGGACCGCGGCCCGTTCCCCCGGCGCGGCGAGGGTGCCCAGGTGCGCGGCGACGGCGCTGACCCGGTCGTCCAGCTCGCGCCAGGTGAGGCTCACCGCGCGGCCGTCGACGCTCGTGCGGTGGTCCAGGAAGGTCACCGCGATCTCGTCGCCCAGGCTCCGGGCCCACCGGCCGAGCAGGGTGGCGAAGGAATCGCCGTCGAATGCGTCGTGGCCGGGCAGCGCGAAGGCCGTCTGAGAAATGGTTTCCATAGCCCCTCGCCAATAGCGTCGGAGTAATTAAGGGGATGCGCCGAAAAGGCGCCGATCCTCACCTTCGAAGAAACTGTATTTCGGCCGAACTGCGAGTGTCAATCACGGGAAACGCCGTACTCATCGGGAAGCGGAGAACCCACGGGCGCGGTTGTCACCGCGGGAAGGATTTTCCGTGCCCGGAATACCGTCAGGGCCACGGCCGCCCCGGCGAGTTCGAGACCGGCCGCGACCAGCAGCCCGGCCGTGTAGCCGCCGGCCAGCGCCGGTCCGGCCGCGACGCCCGCGTCGAGCCGGGCGGCGCGCACGGCCGTCAGCACCGCGCCGACGAGCGCGACCCCGAGGGCGCTGGACAGCTCCCGGGACGCCGTGAGCAGGCCGGACGCGGTCCCGGCGTGCCGTTCGGCCACGACTTCCAGCGCGTGCGAGGTCAACGGCGTGGTCAGGGCCGAGCCGGCGCCGATCAGCAGCAACCCTGGCGCGCGGGGCAGCACTTCGGGGATGTGGTTGACCAGCGCGACGGCGAGCAGCCCGAGGGCGACGACGACGAGCCCGGCAGCGACCGTCCGATGCGGCCCGAACCGCGTCACGGCCCACGGCACCAAGGGTGTGGCGGCCATGATCGCGACCGCCACCAGGATCAGCGGGAGCCCGGCCTGGACCGGGCTCAGCCCGAGGGATTCCTGGTGCAGCAACGGGGTGAAGAAGAAGACGCCCGAGACACCCAGGCCCCACAGCAGCTGCACGGCGAGCGCGCCGACGAACACGCGCTGCCCGGTCAGGTCCGGCGAGACCAGGCGTTCGCGGGCGCGCCGCTCGCGGACGGCGAACCAGCCGAGGAACCCGAGCCCGCCCGCGGCGAGCACCGACGGGAGCACGTCGCCGGTGCGCGTGTCGTCACCGAACTCGACCAGGGCCACGGTGAGCAGGACGAGCCCGGCCGTCACCAGCGTCATCGATCCGATCGCCGGCCGGCCGCCGCCCGGGCCGCGGCGGGCGCCGGCCGTCACCGGCAGCAGGGCCAGCATCACCGCGACGAACGGCAGGTTGACGAAGAAGATCCAGCCCCAGCCGAGGTATTCGCTGAGCAGCCCGCCCAGCGTCGGGCCGAGCGCCAGCGCGATCGCCAGGCTGGCCGTCCAGATCGTGGCGCCGACGGCCCGCCCGCGCGCGTCCAGGTTGGTCCGGAGCAGGCTCAGCAGGCCGGGCACCAGGAACGCGGCCGCCAGGCCCTGCAGCACCCGCGCGCCGACGAGCACCCACGCGGACCCGGCCAGGCCGCCGATCGCCGCGCCGAGCCCGAACGCGAGCAGCCCGGCGGACAGCGTCAGCCGCTGGCCCCAGCGGTCGACGAGCGTGCCCGCGACCAGCAGCAGGCTCGCGAACGGGAGCATGTACCCGATGCTGACCCACTGCAGGGCCGAGAGGTCCAGCGCCAGGTCGCGCGCGATGGACGGCACCCCGGCCGCGACGATGTTGTTGTCCAGGGTGGTGACGAACGCGCCGAGCGCCACCACGACCAGCGTCGGCGCCTTCCGGCCGCCCACGACGACCACCTCCAGATCTCTCGGGGAACGTCGGCGGGTCTACCGCGGCTCGTCGTGAGTGGTAATGAGGGTTAGAACCCGCATTACCACTCACGACCAGCTGCGGCAGGGCACCCGCTGGAACCCGGCGAGGTTGCCGGGCGCCGTGCTAGGCGGATTCGCTTGCCGTGTCCTCGTCGAGGAAGTCCTCCTCGAGCTGTTCCGGGCTGTAGTCGAGGTCGATGGACGCGACCGGCGTCCCGCGCGCGGCTTCGATCGCGCGCAGGCGGCGCATCGCGTGGTCGGCGGCGTACTCCATGACGCCGTCCATGCGCAGGTCGAACGGGTCGCCGTCGAGCCGGGCGGTGGTCCACTCGATCTGCGCGATGGCGTGCGGCAGCAGGGCCTGCATCTCGTCCTGCACGATCTGCCAGTTGCGGTCGTCGGCCGCGACGTGGCGGCGGCAGGTGAACGTGCCCCACGCCATGTGCCGGCGTTCGTCGTCGCCGATGCGACGGATCAGCTCCTGCATGCCGGGCAGGATCCCGTGCGTGCGGCAGGCCCGGTTCCAGACGAAGTACCCGGTCAGCGCGAGCACGCCTTCGACGACGTGGTTGTAGACGACGGACGCGCGAATCTGGTTGGCGGGACTGGGATCCTCGCGCAGCCGGCCGAGCGCGGTGGGCAGCGCGTCGTAGAAGATCGCGCGGTAGCCCGGGTTGTCCTCGACGTGCTCGTGCAGGTTGCCGGTGACGCCCACGGCGTCGAGCCAGAGCCGGAAAACCTGCGTGTGCTTGGCTTCCTCGAAGCAGAACTGCGTCAGGTACATCTCGTCGGCGAACCGGCCCTCGGCACCCATCGCGGCGAGGAACGGCTGGATGTCGTGGGTGACGGCCTCTTCGCCGCCGGCGAACTGCGCGCACAGCATGGTCGCCGCGAAGCGCTGCTCGTCCGACAGCGCCGCCCAGTCGACGGCGTCCTGGGTGAAGTCCAGGTCGGCGGGGTTCCAGAACTTCGCGTTGCCCTTGGCGAACAGCCGCAACGGCAGGACGTCCCAGTTGAGGCCGCCCGCACGCAGGGCCGTGAACTCCTCGCGGGTGCCGGGCATGGTTCCGGTCACGGCGTCACTCCAGTCTTCCGCACGGGTACGTCCAGCCACGACGGGTCGGCCGCCGTCGAGACGAAGCCCAGCCGGCCGTCGCCGGTGTTCCAGTCGAGGAACAGCGGGTCCTTCGAGTCGACGACCAAGGCGAGGTGGTGGCCGGCGGCGAGGGTGTAGGCCGTCGGCGAGAAGGCCAGGTCGACGGGCTGCGGCCGCCCCGGCGTCGCGTGTTTCCAGCTGTAGGGCAGGTAGTTCACGAGGCTGCCGGTGCCGAGCGGGTCGACGTCGTAGACGTAGGCGACGACGGTCCCGACGGTGGCCGGCGGCACGACCGTGAGGTGCGCGCGCAGCGAGCCGCGGAGCTGGGTGACGGCCTTGACCGGCGGCTGGCTCCAGACCGCGCCGCTGCCCCGGTCGACCTGCCAGAGGAACGCCGTCGGCGGGTTCCCGCTCAGTGCCTCCAGGCTGTAGGTGGCCAGCGGGATGCCGCCGTTGGCCACGGTGTCGCGGTTCGCCGCGATGCTGCCGCTCCAGGCCGCGGGCGTGGCCTGCAGCGTGTCGCGGCCGAGGTAGGACCGCGACGGCGGGGCGAGGACGCTCGGCCAGTCCGCGTGGTACTCCGGGCGCTGCGTCCCGGGGCGAGCCCGGGTGACGACCGGCGGTTCGGTCTCGATCGACGTGTCGGTGCCGGCGACGTGCGCGTCGAACCAGCGGTAGACCGACGTCCAGGTGTCGCTGGGCAGGCCGAGCAGGCCGCCGGACTCGGACGCGGCGTGGTCGCCCGGCACGAACTCGGCCCGCTTCGGCCCGGTGAGCCGCTGGTAGAGGTCAGCCATCTGGCCGGGCTGGAAGACCGTCTCGCTCCAGGTCTGGATGGCCAGCACGGCCGGATGGTTGGCGTTGATCCGGTCCACGTAGGACGACGGCGAGCGCGGCCGGGACCAGTCGATCACGGCCTGGGAGTCGGCGTCGGAGATCGCCGGCTCCAGGAACTTGGTCAGCATCGTGTCGGTCTCGGGGCTGAGCGTGCCGTTGGCCTTGCCCGACAGGTAGAGCACGAGCCCGGCGAGGCCGTGCCGGGTGTCGTTCTGGGTCAGCGAAGCGACCAGGTCGGCCCAGCCGCTCAGCGAGGCGACGGCCTTGATCCGCGCGTCGAACCCGGCCGCGATCAGGCCGATCCCGGCGCCGTAGGACACCCCGCCGACGCCGATCCGGGCCGGGTCGGCGGCCGTGTGGGCCAGCGTCCAGTCGATGACCGTGGAGACGTCGGTGATGTCGTCGGGCCCGGCGACCTCGACCGCGCCCCCGGATTCGCCGAACCCGCGGGCGCCGTAGGAGATCACCACGTAACCGCGGTTGGCCAGGTCACGCGCGGGGATGACGTTCTGCGTGCGGCCGCCGCCCCAGGCGCCGATGAGCACGGCGAGCGGGTGCGGCCCGGGCGACGACGGCTGCATCACCATGGCGCCGAGGGTGATGCCCCCGGCCGCGGGCACGTCGGCGAAACTGGTGGCGAATCCTTCGGTCGTCGCGACGCCCGGAAAAACGGCGGCGGTCACGGCGATGACCATGGCGGCCGCACCGGCGCGAATCATTTCGGCGGTCTCCTTTCACCGGGTTGTTTCCGGAAACTAACAACGCGCCGGAATGGAATCAACGGTCGGTGGGTGTCAAGACTTCGCGGTTGTCATCCGGCACCGGAATTGCAGCGGAACGGTGCTCACGCGGACGCAACCGGCGCGGGAACCACCAGTTCGCGGCCCCGAGCCGGACCATCACCGCGGGGACCAGCAGGCAGCGGATCAGCACGGCGTCCAGCAGCACGGCGGCCGTCAGCCCGACGCCTGCTTCACGCACCACCCGCGCGTCCACGAAGGCGAACGAGACGAACACCAGCGCCATGATCACCGCGGCCGCGGTGATGGTCCGCCCGGTCGAGACGATCCCCTCGACGATCGCGGTCCGCGTGTCCGCGCCGCGACGCCACTCCTCCTGGATCCGCGCGATGAGGAAGACCTCGTAGTCCATCGACAGCCCGAACAGCCCCGCGAAGAGGAACACCGGCAGGTACGGCTCGATGGGCGCGCCGAACACCCACACGACCACGCCGGTGGTCGCCGCGGCGGTGAGCAGGTTCATCACCGCGGCGGTCAGCGGGATGAGCACACTGCGGAACACCCACGCGAGCACCAGCACCGAGATGCCCACGACGCTGAGCAGGAACAGCGGCAGCCGGCCGGTGATCGCGGCGGAGAAGTCGGCCTGGGTGGCCACGACGCCGCCGAGGTGGACGTCCGGGCCGCCGGCCGTGCGGATCCACGCGAGCAGGTCGGTGGTGGCCGGGTCGTCGGGCGCGGTCCGCGGCACCACCGTCAACACCGCGACGGGCCCGGGCAGGTAGTCGGGCGGACCGACGTCGGCCCGGGTCAGCAGGGTGTCGCGCAAGGTCGTGACGGCCGCTCGATCGGTGTCCGTGGTGACGTGGCGGACGACCAGCACGGGGCCGTTGGCGCCGGGCCCGAAGCCGTCCTCCAGGAGTTCCGCGGCGACCTTCGTGACGCTGCCCGGCGGGTCCAGCCCGGCGCCCGGGACGCCGAGCCGCAGGCCCGTCATCGGGAGCGAGAGCACGGCGATGACCAGCACCGCCGCCACCGCGTACGGCGCCGGACGCGACGTCACCGAGCGCGCCGCCCGCGGCCACAGCCCGCCCGCGCCGGCCGGGCGGACGCGCATCCGGCGGCCGAGCAGGCGCAGCAACGCGGGGAACAACGTCACCGCGGCGACCATCGTCAGGAGCACGGAAACCGTGGCGGCGACGGCGATCCCGTCGAGGAACGCCATCCCGACGGTGAGCATGCCGGACAGGGACACGCACACCGTCACCCCGGCGAAGACCACGCTCCGGCACGACGTCGCCGCGGCGGCCGCGAGGGCCTGTTCGGCGGCCAGGCCGTCCTGGATCCCTTGCCGGTAGCGGGTGAGCACGAACAGCGCGTAGTCCACGCCGACGCCGAGCCCGAGCAGCGCGGCGATCTCGGTACTGATCTTCGGCACGGTCATGACGTGCGACAGCAGCGCGACGACCGCGAGCGCGCAGCCGACCGACGCCGACGCCGTCAGGACCGGGAGCAGCACGCACGTCAGCGAGCCGAAAGCCAGCAGCAGCACCAGTGCGGCCGCGACCAGCCCGATCCCGGCGTTGCCGAGGTCGGGCGCGGCGGCGGTCATCGAGGCCAGCTGACCGGACGCCCCGGCGGTCACACCCGCCTCGCGCACGACGTCGGCGAAGTCGTCGGCCGCCGCCTGCCCCAGCGTCTCGGCGTCGGCGTCGAACCGGACGTCCAGCACGGCGACGCGGTGATCGGCCGACACCGGCCCGGGATCGACCGAGACGACGTGCGGCAGGCTCCGCAGCCGGCCCGTGAGCACGTCGACCCCGGCGCTGTCGGCGGGTCGCACGACCACGCGTTCCCGGTCGCCGCCCGCGCCGCGCAGGAGGTCCGCCGCCACGGAGCTGTCCGCCGCGGGCAGGGCGACGGTGTCGCGGTAGGCGACGCCGGTGTGCTGCGCGGCGAACAGGAGCCCGCCGAGGGCGAGCAGCCAGCAGGCGAGCACCCACGGCGCCCGCCGGAAGCACCACGCCACGAGCGCCGTCATCCTGTCCTCCCCGGTCGTGAGCAGCGGAAACAGCTGATCACGCTAACAACCGCGGCGCGGGCGAAGATACCGTCCGGCTTCACAAATCGGCTCGGCAAACCCCGTCCGGGCGTGAGTGTTCGCCGCCCCCGCGGCGTTGTCGGACGTTGACAAGTTCTCCGTGCCGGTTGTTCGCGATGCGACAGAACGTCACCCGCACGCAAGATCAACGGTTGCCAAATCGGACCTCGTATGAGTACATGGCGTGCGCGGTTGATGTCGGAGCGTCAGCCGCGACGTGAGTGCACGCGGCAGATCGCGGACTTCACCGGGGAAGTCGCAGCCGTCGTGCGGCAAGGGGTGGCAGTGACGCGGACGACCGGAGACCGGGTGGTCTCGAACGACGTGACACACCTGGTCCCGTCACCTCGGAGTGCGGGCCAGGCCCGCCGGCTCTGGTGCTCGCTGCCGACCGAGATCGCGCGGCGGTTCCGGCCGCACGCCGATCCCGTCGCGCGGCGGATCCTCGAAGAGATCCAGCGGGCCGTGCCCGAGTACGCGAAGCCGCTCGAAGGCGAGTTCGGCAAGGTGATCGTCCAGGCGATCGAGCAGGCCGTCGTCAGCTGCATCGACAGCATCGAGGACCAGGGCGCCGCCCAGGACGACTGGGCGAAGCTGTTCACCGAGGTCGGCAAGCGCGTCCACCACGACGGCGGCAGCCTGAACTCGCTGCAGGCCGCCTACCGCGCGGGCGGCCGGGCCGCCTGGCGCTACATCTCCCAATTCGGCCAGGTCCACCGCCTCCCCGCGTCGATCCTCTGCGTCGGCGCGGAGGCCATCTTCGCTTACGTGGACGAGATTTCGTCCTACTCGGTCGAGGGGTACACCCTGGCCCAGGCGCGGGCGACCGGGACGCTGGAGCGCCGCCGGAGACGGTTGCTGGACCTGCTCCTGGCCACCCCGGCCTCGGCACCGGCCACGGTGGCGACGATGGCCAAAGCCGCGAAGTGGGAGATCCCGGAGTGGATCACCGTCATCGCGCTCGAACCGCGGGACGAGCACCAGCTGCCGCCGACGCCCCAGGTGCCGGACGACGTGCTGCTCGACCTCGAAGGCAGCGAACCCTGCCTGCTGACCCCGAACCCGGACCGCGACCTGCGCGCCCTCGAAGCCCGGCTGCCCGGCTGGCGGGCGGCGGTCGGCCCCCGCGTCCGGCCGCCCGACGCGGCGACGTCGCGGCACTGGGCCCGCAGGACCCTCGAACTCGTCCGGGAGGGGCTCGTCGAAGACCGGGCCGTGACCCACTGCGGGGACCACCTCTCGACGCTTTGGCTGCTGCTGGACCGCTTCCTGCTCGACCGGCTGTCGGACAAGGTGCTCGCCCCGTTCGCGGGCCTCACGGTCAAGCAGCAGCTCCGGCTGGCCGAGACGTTGCTGAGCTGGCTGGAGCACAACGGGAACACCCCGGACATCGCCCAGGCGCTCGGCATCCACCCGCAGACCGTGCGCTACCGCGTCGGCCAGCTGACGGGCCTGTTCGGCGACCGGCTCGCGGACCCGCTGCACCGGCTGGAGCTGCAGATGGCGCTGCGGGCCCACCAGCTCCTCGGCACCCGGCCGCCGGAGGCGTCCGCCGACGACGAGTGACCGGTCCGTCGCAAGTGGACGGTGGCGGAGTTCAGCCGCCGACGTGGATACCGGGCCGGCGGGCGGGATCGGCCTCGCTGGTCCGCAGGATCTCCCGGACGACCGGGGCGGTGTCGCCGCGGCCGAGGATCAGGTAGCGGAACAGGTGCCCGAGCGGGTTTCCCTCCGACCACTCGAAGTGGCACTGCGGCCGCACGCCCGTCGCGTCCCGCAGCGCCAGCAGCACCGCGGCGATCGCGTTGGGCGCCGCCGGGCTGTCCGCGCGCAGGACCCGGTAGCCGTCGACCTCCACGCCCCGCACCTGCAGCACGTTGCTGAACTCCGACGGGTCGACGACGTCGATCTCGAGGAAGAGCGCGGCCGCCGTGCCGGGCAACGGGTTCATGCTCCGCTGCTCGGCTTCCTTCGCGGAGTACTCGGCGAGATCACCGCCCTGGCGGTGGTTGGCGATGATGTGCAACGCGCCGTCGTCGGCCAGCGACTCGGTCACGAACCGGCGGGCCGGCTCGTCGAACTCGATGCGCTCGGCCCGCAGCTCGGTCGTGCGCGACACCCGCGAAATCAGGGACACCACGATGATGCCGAGGATGAACAACGCCGAGATGGCCAGGCCGTCCGGCTTCTCGATGACGTTCTCGACCAGCGCGTAGAGCAACACGAGCGTCAGCACCGCGAAGCCGATGGTGCCGGCGTGCTGCTTGCGGCGGATCGAGGAGATCGTCACCGCGACCGCGCCGGAGACCATCATGGCGAGGATCCCGGTGGCGTAGGCGCCGGCCTGGGCGTTGACGTCGGCACCGAACGCGACGGTGATCAGGACGCTGATCACGGTGTAGACGAGCACCACGGGCCGGACCGCGCGGCCCCACTCCGGCGCCATGCCGTAGGAGGGCAGGTACCGCGGCACGATGTTGATCAGGCCGGCCATCGCCGACGCCCCGGCGAACCAGAGGATCAGCACGCTGCTGACGTCGTAGACGGTGCCGAACGCCTCGCCGAGCTCCTGGTGCGCGAGGTAGGCCATGGCACGGCCGTTGGCTTCCCCGCCGTCCTTGAACTTGTCCGCGGGGATCAGGACGGTGGTGATGAAGCTCGTGGCGATCAGGTAGACCGACATGATCAGCGCCGCGACCGTGAGCAGCTTGCGGGTGTTGCGGATGCGCGACTCGAGCCGCTGCTCGTCGGTCTTCCCCTCGGCCGCGACCAGCGGCATCATGCTGACCCCGGTCTCGAAGCCGGACATCCCGAGCACGAGCAGCGGGAACGCGACGACGGCCGGCCCCACGATGCCGCCGAAGCCGCCGCCGCCCGAGGTGAGCGCGTCCGACCACCGCGACAACGCGGCCGCGTCCGAGAACAGGTCGACGCCGGCCACGACCACGACGACGGCGTTGAGCAGCAGGAAGACGGCCACGAGCGGGATGGCCACGCCGACCGCCTCGCTGAAGCCCAGCAGGAAGACGCCGCCGAGGATGAGCAGCAGGACGACCGTGATCAGCACGGCGTGGCCGTGCAGGAACCCGGGCAGGTACGGGTTTTCGAGCAGGTGGACCGACGCGTCCGCCGAGGACAGGGTGATCGTGATGATCCACGACGTCGCCACGAACCCCAGCAGCACCAGCACGAAGACCTTGCCCCGCCAGAACGGCAGCAGGTCCTCCAGCATCGCCACCGACCCCTGCCCGCGCGGGCTTTCGCGGGCGACGCGCCGGTACATCGGCAGCATCCCCAGCAGCGTCAGCGCGACGATGAGCAACGTCGCGAGCGGCGACAGCGCGCCGGCGGCGAGCGCGGCGATGCCCGGCAGGTAGGAGAGGGTGGAGAAGTAGTCGACGCCGGTGAGGCACATGACCTTCCACCACGCCTGCGGCGTCGCGTGGTCCTCGGCCGCCTCCGGGCCCGCCGGCGCGACCCGGTGCTCCAGGAGCCACCGCACGGTCCGCCCGGACGGCGGTTTCGCCGTCACGGGACTTTCGACGACGGCCGGGACCACGAACTCTGGTGCGGTGCTCAAGCTACGACTCCCCGATCGGCGGCGTGCACTCCCGGGCGCAACAATGCCGGACCGGCGCAGGGGCGCTCTGCCCGGCCCCTCCCGCACCGATCACCCGCGGCCGGCCGGGTCAGCGCGGCGGGTACCCCGCGGCGCCCGGCGTCGGGCGGCCGCACCAGACCGCCGTCGGCTTGACGATCGCGAGGGTCAGCGTCGCGGCCGCCGGGATCAGGACCATCAGCAGGCCGGCGATCGGGCCGCCGAGGTACATGCTGCCGATGCCGGCGCCGAAGTGCATGAGACCGACCGCGTCCAGCACGAACGACACGACGGTCACCAGGATGGCGAGCCCGCTGCCGATGATGGTGAGCAGCCGGCCGATCGGCTTGCGCGCGAACAGGAGGATGCCGCCGCCGAGCAGCGTCCCCGCGAGCACCACGTCCAGCAGCAGATAGACGATGATCAACCAGTACCCGAACCCGATGCTCGCCAGCCCGATGACGCTGCCGATCACGCCGACGAGGTACAGCAGCCCGCCGAGCACCGCGAGCACGCCCGCGATGATCGCCGTGGCGCCGTTCGGCTTCGGGGGCGGCATCCCGTAGGGCGACTGCGGGTACGGCGGCGGGTAGCCCGGCTGACCGGGGTACTGCTGCGCGGGAAACCCGCCTGAAGGGGCCGGGTACGGCTGGCCCGGGTACGGCTGCTGTCCGGGGTAGGGCCCCTGCGGCGGGCCGGGGTGCTGCGGGTAGGTCATGGCGTCCTCGGTCTCGGCTGACCGCCCCCCAACGGTGCGCCACCTCGCTGCGGCGGCTACGGCCGAGGTCAGCCTCTCACGCGCGCCTTCGCCGCGGCGGACGAACCGTGAGACTCCTCGCGCTTCCCGTACGTTCGACACCGGGTGGTTCCCCACGACTGAGGACGGCACATGGACCTGGATCTTCGCGGCAGGCGCGCGCTGGTGACCGGCGCGTCGAAGGGCATCGGGGCGGCGATCGCCGAGGCGCTGGCCGGCGAGGGCTGCCACCTGCACCTGGCGGCCCGGAGCGCGGACGCGCTGGAGGCCCGCGCGCACGACCTGCGCGAGGCGTACGGCGTCGAGGCCACGGTGCACGTCGTGGACCTGCGCGTGGCCGCCGACCTCGAGCGGCTCGCCGCGGCCACGACCGACGCCGGCATCCTGGTGAACAACGCGGGCGACATCCCCGCCGGCTCGCTCGACCAGGTCGGCCCCGAGCAGTGGCGGCACGCCTGGGACCTCAAGGTCTTCGGCTACGTCGACCTCACCCGGCTCGTCTACGCGCGGCTGCGCGAAGCCGGTCACGGCGTGATCGTCAACGTGATCGGCACCGGCGGGGAGCGTCCCACGGCCGGCTACATCGCGGGCGGCGCGGGCAACGCCGCGTTGATGGCCTTCACGCGAGCCCTGGGCGGCGTCGGCCCGCGCGACGGCGTCCGCGTGGTCGGCGTGAACCCGGGCCCGGTCGCCACCGAGCGGATCACGGCGATGCGCGCGGCCAACGCGGACGTCGACGCGAGCTTCGCGGCACTGCCCTCGGGCCGGGTCGCCGAACCGCGGGAGGTCGCGGACCTGGTGACGTTCCTGGCATCCGACCGCGCCGGCTACATCAGCGGCACCATCGTCACCATCGACGGCGGCCGCGCGGCGGCCGGCTGACCGTCACTCCGGCCGGACCGCGGGCCGCGATCGTCGGGCAGCTCGATCCCGGGAACGACACCCGTGGGGTCGAACACCGTCCGCTCCACCTCGTCCTGGTCCTCGTGCGGGGCGAGCAGGCGCAGGGTCCCGGCGGTCACCGTCTCGCGACCGGCCGGCGCGCGCTCACGTCGTCGGTCGGATCCTCGGGCGCGCCCAGCGTGAAGACCAGGCTCCACGAGTAGCGGAACGCCCGCCGCGTGCCGTCGGGGGCGACGAGGAAGTAGGCGTGCAGGCCGTTGAACCGCGTCGTCGCGAAGCCGGCCGGTGGCTTGAGGCCCTGCCCCCGCGATGACCGGCGCGCCAGTTCACCGCCGCGGCGCCAGCCCCCGCACGAGGCTGTGCACGGTCCCGGTCACGACGGCGTCCGGCGACCGGTCCGCGATCATGCCGCCGGTGATGATCGACGCGAGCCCCTGCAGCGTGGCGAGCACGGCCATGGCGACCCGGTCGGGGTCGTCGCCGACGATCTCGCCGCGGTCCCGCGCGCCGTCGATGAGGGCGACGGGTGCCGCGAAGGTCCGGTCGTTGGCCGCCTGCAGCTCCGGACGCGCCGGATCGTCCTTGTGGGCGAACACGAGCGCGAGCAGGGCCGGGCACCGGGTGGCGAACCCGACGTAGACCCGCGCGAACGTGGTCAGGCGCTGTTCGAAGCCGCCGCTCGCCCGGCCGAGCCCATCGTCCAGCTCGGTGCCGAGGCGTTCCAGGCCCCGCAGCACGAGCGCGTCCAGCAGGGCCTTCTTGTCGGCGAAGTGCTGCCGCGGCGCACTGTGGCTGACGCCGAGCTCGCGCGCGAGGCCGCGCAGCGACAACCCGGCCACGCCGGCCTCCTCGAGGGTGCGTTCGGCCAGGTCCAGCAGCTCGGAACGCAGGTTGCCATGGTGGTACGGCGGCGCGGTGTCGGCCATGCCGGGAGTGTAGTCAACGCCCACAATGTTGTCGTTGACAACATTGTGGACACTGCCTACATTGGCTGGAAAGCCTCGAATTCCGGGAGTCGCCATGTCCATCCGCTTCCACCACGTCAGCGTCTCTGTCGCCGACCTCGACGCGCAGCGGCGCTGGTACGCCGGCGCACTGGGCTTCACCGAGGTCGTCGAGGAGTTCGAGGTACCCGAAGCCGGTGTCCGCACGGCCGTCCTGCAGACCCCGGGCGGCGTCCGGATCGAGCTGATCGCGCGCGCGGGCTCCGCGCGTGCGGAGACGTTCACCGACCCGATGGACGTCCTGCGCGCCCAGGGTTACGGCCATTGGGCCCTCGAAGTCGACGACCTCGACGACGCGTTCGCCGGTTTGACGAGCGCGGGCGCGGAACCGGTGTGGCCGCCGGCCGACGCGGTCCGGCCCGGTGCCCGGTTCGGCTACGTCAAGGACCCGGAAGGCAACCTGATCGAGCTGATCCAGCCGGCCGCGTCCTGAGTCGTCAGTCGCGGTAGTTGCTCAGCTCGACGAGGTTCCCGTCCGGATCCCGCAGGTACACGCTGGTGATCGGGCCGGTCGCGCCGGTCCGCTCGACCGGGCCCTCCTCGATCGCGATCCCGGCGGCGGTCAGCTGCGCGACGACGTCGGCCACCGGGTCGTCCACGATGAGGCAGATGTCGGCACTGCCCGGAACGGCCCCGGAGCGCCTTGGGCTCGAATTCGTGGCCCGCCTCGTGCAGGTTGATCTTGCCGCCGCCGAACGCGAGCGCAGTGCGGCCGTCGCCGAAGGTGACGACCTCCATGCCGAGGTGGGCGCCGTAGAACTCCACCGTCGCGTCGATGTCGGCCACCGTCAGCACGAAGTGATCGAGCCGGTTGACGTGCATGAAGTGTTCCTCTCGTCAGGTCACTCCGGGGCCGGGCCGGTGAGGATCCGGCTGATCACCGGGGCGGCCCAGGCGGTGAGCCGGGCGGGTGACATGGCCGTCCCCGGCGTCTCCAGGACGTAGCGCGTGGTGGCGATCCCCAGCAGGAACGAGCCCAGCAGCGCGGCCCGCTCGCCCGCGTGGTCCGGGGCGGCCTTGGCGAACGCCGGCGCGACCTGCGCGCTGAACAGCTCCCGCAGCTTGCCGGCGGCTTCGGGGCTGGTCATCGCCGCGCGCAGCAGCGCGAGGAACGTGCTGTCGTGGTCCCAGACGGCCAGGAACCGGGGCAGGATCTCGGCGCCCAGGTCGGCCGGCGCGACGCCGGCGAGGTCCGGCAGGTCGAGCGTGAAGTCGGCGGCGGCGGTGAACAGGCCCTGCTTGCTGCCGAAGTAGCGGAGCACCATGGCCGGGTCGACGCCGACGTCGGCCGCGACCATCCGCAGCGTCGTGCGCTCGTAGCCGTCCGCCGCGAACCGTTCCCGCGCGGCCGACAGGATCTCGGCCCGGGTGGCCTGGGCGTTGCGGCTTCGCGGGGGTGCCATGGGACGAGGATAAGTCACCCACCGTTGACTTGCTCGCCCGGACCGGCTTACCCTCGATAAGTCAACGCTCGGTGACTTGAGAGGCAGTGGTGACATGGACCAGGAACGTCCCGTGCTCGTCGTCGGCGCCGGGCCGACCGGGCTGACCGCCGCGATGGAGCTGGCGCGCCTCGGCGTGCGCGTCCGGATCGTCGACCGGGCGCCCGCGCCGTCGGCGACGTCGAAAGCACTGGCCATCCAGGCCCGGACCCTCGAACTGCTGCGGCCCCGCGGCGTCGGCGAGGACATGCTCCGCAGGGGGCAGCGAGCCTCGGGGACCGCGATCTACGGGCGCGGCCGGAAGCTGGCGACCGTCGAGCTGGACCGGATTCCCGGGCGCTACAACCACATCCTGCTGCTCCCCCAGGCCGAGACCGAAGAGCTGCTGGCCGAGCGGGTCCGCGCGCACGGTGTGGAGATCGAGCGCGGCGTCGAGCTGCTCTCCTTCGAGCACGACGCGCACGGCGTCCGCGCGGTGCTGAAGGACGGCGACGGCGGCCACGAGACGGTGCACGCCGCGTACCTGATCGGCGCGGACGGCGCGCACAGCGCCGTCCGGCACGCCCTCGACCTGCCGTTCAAGGGCCGCGCGATGGCGCAGCGGTACCTGCTGGCCGACCTGTACCTCGACGGCGACGTCCCGGAGGACCAGCTTTCGATCTTCCTCGCCCGGGACGGTTTCGTCGCGGTCTTCCCGATGGCCGGGAGCCGGTTCCGGTTCATCTCCACCGATCCCGGCCCCGGCACCGACGATGACGTGCCGGAACTGCCCGCGTTGCAGGACATCTGGGACCACGTCGCGCCGCTGCCGGCGCGGCTGCGCGACCCGAACTGGCTCTCCCACTTCCGGATCAACAGCCGGCACGTGCCCGCGTTGCGCGCCGGCCGGGTGTTCCTCGGCGGCGACGCCGCGCACGTGCACAGCCCCGCGGGCGGGCAGGGGATGAACACCGGCATCCAGGACATGATCAACCTGTCGTGGAAGCTGGCGCTGGTGCACCGGGGCTTGGCCGCGCCGGCGCTGCTCGACACCTACCAGACCGACCGCGTCCCGGTGATCGCCAAGCTGGTCCGCGCGACCGAGACGGCGACGAAGGTGTGGAACTCCACCAATCCCCTGGTGCACCGGATGGTCACGACGATGGCCCCGATCGCGCTGAGCCGGGATTTCGTGCAGGACAAGGCGACCGCGATCCTCGGGGAAACCACGGCGAGCTACCGCAAGAGCCCGATCGCCGCCGGGGCCGGCCGGCTGGGCCCGCTGCGGGCCGGCGACCGGGTGCCCGACGTCGACGTCGTGGCCGAGGGCGGCGTCCGGCGGCTCTACGACTTGCTCGACCTGACCAAGCTCACCGTGCTCACGACCGGACCGGCCGTCGAGCTTCTCCTTCCATGGCAACGGGTCTTCACCCTCCACAACGGCCGGATCGCGGCCGCGCAGCCCGGCTTGGTCGGCGGCGACGCGCGGGTCGCGGCGGAGCTGGCGGCGACGCCCGGCGTCCTGGTGATCCGGCCCGACGGCTACCTCGCCGCCGCCGGTACCGATCCGGCGCCGGTGACTTCGTGGCTGGGCAAGTGGTTCCCCGTGAACGGAGAAGGCCGATGACCGTGCTGCCCGAGCCGGACGCCGATGAGACCGGGCCCTACACCCATCTCGGCTTCGCCACGGCCAAGCCGGGGTGCGCGGACCGGGTCGAGGAGCTGATCCTCGGGCTGGTCGAGCCGTTGCGGGCGGAGGAGGGCGCGCTCGAGTTCCACGTCCACCGGGATCGGGCCGACCGGGACACCTTCGTGATCTACGAGATGTTCCGGTCGAAGACCGACCTGGACAAGCACCTGGCCCAGCCGTACACGCAGGAGTTCATCCGGGCGGTCGGGCCGTACGTCACCGGGCCGCTGCGGCAGCAGTTCCTGCGGATGTCGAGCCCGCTGCCTACAGCAGACGCCGCTGGATGACGTCCGCGATGACCGTCGCCACCAGCTGGTCGACCTCCCCGGCCGGCGGCGGCCCACCGCGGCGGCCGGCGAACAGCAGGTGCCCGGCCCCGATCAGCGACAGCGCGACGTTCTCGACGTCGGCGTCCGCGGCGATGCGGCCCAATGCGCGTTCCTCCGTGAGGTAGGCCGCGAACATCCCGCGGGCTTCGGCGAGCACCGGCACCCCGTGGGGCAGGCCGGAGCGGCGCAGGCGGGTGCGGACCTCGTCGCGGAAGAACACCAGGCTGACCATCGCCAACGCGATCGGGTCGAGCAGCTCCGTCAACGCGGCGGCGAGGTTTCCCGCGACCGTGCCCGTGCCGGCCGCGGCGCGCAGCGACCCGGCCTGGTCGTCGACCCGAATGATGCGTTCGTGGACGAGTTCGGCCAGGAACTCGTCGAAGTCGGCGAAGTGCCGGTGCAGCACACCCTTCGCGCAGTCGGCCTCCGTGGTGACCGATCGGCTGGTCAGCGCGCTCGGCCCGTCCCGGAGCAGGACGCGTTCGGCGGCGTCGAACAGCTGCCGCCGCGCGTCGCGGATGTGCACTCCGGTCGGCACCCGGCCGTCCTCCCTTGCCCGTGTGGGCAAGTGCCCACTATGGTGGGCGCATGCCCACTTCCCCTTCGGAACAGCCCTATTCTGCCGGAACCGCGCCCCATCGGGCCCGGCGGATCGCGGAGTCGTTCGGGGTCGATCCCGGACGTTACGACCGCGCCCGCCCGCCGTATCCCGCCGCGCTGATCGAGCGGATCCTCGCGGCCGGGCCCGGCCGCGACGTCCTGGACGTCGGCTGCGGAACCGGCATCGAGGCCCGGCAGTTCCTGGCGGCCGGCTGCCGCGTCCTCGGCGTCGACCCCGACGCGCGGATGGCCGGGTTCGCTCGCGAGACCGGCGTCGACGTCAAGGTCGCGACCTTCGAGGCCTGGGACCCCGCCGGCCGGACGTTCGACGCCGTCGTCGCGGGCCAGGCGTGGCACTGGGTGGACCCCGTCGCCGGCGCGGCCAAGGCCGTGGAAGTGCTCCGACCGGGCGGCCGGCTGGCCGTCTTCGGGCACGTCTACGACATGCCGCCCGGCGTCGCGGAGGTCTACGCGGCGGCGCTGAAACGCGTCGCCCCCGACTCCCCCATGAGCGTCGCGGGCCACGACCGCTCCGCGTTGGACATCTACCAAACGATGTTCGCCGCGGCCGCCGACGGCATGCGTCAGGTGCCGGGCCTCGGCGAGCCGGAACAGTGGCGGTTCGACTGGGAACAGCCGTACACGCGCGACGAGTGGCTCGACCTGCTGCCCACCACCGGCGTGCTGACGCGGCTCCCGGCCGGCCAGGTCGCCGACGTCCTGGCCGACGTCGGCGCGGCCGTCGACAAGATCGGCGGCCGGTTCACCTTGCCGTACACGACGCTGGCGGCCGTCGCCCCGCGCGCCGGCTGAGTCATCCCCGCAGCCGGCTCAGGCCGCGCTCCAGCCGCACCACGGCAACGGCCCCGGCGACGACGGCCAGCCCGCCGAGGACCGCGGCCGCGCGGAAGACGTCACCGGAGTGCCCTTCGACGGCGCCGCGCAGCATCGTCATCGCCCAGTAACCGGGCGAGATCGGCGCGATCGTGTGTGCCCAGCCCGGCAGCATCGTGGCGGGGATCAACGCGCCGCCGAGCGAGGAGACGACCAGCGAGCCGACGTCGCAGACCGCCGACAGCTCGCCGTGGCTGCGCACGAGCGTCGCCACCGCGGTGCCGACGGCCAGCAGCGTCAGGCTCCAGACGAGCACCGCGAACCCGAGCAGCACCGGCGACGCGGGCGCGGGCATGCCCACGACGTAGTGCCCGAACACCAGCAGCAGAGCCTGCTGCGCCACCAGGACGGTGAACACGGGCACCGCCTTGCCCGCCAGCAGTTCCACCGCCGTCGCCGGGGTGGCGCGCAGCCGGTCCCACGTGTGCCACGTCCGTTCCGACAGCAGCGCGGTGCCCACAATGGACAGTGCGAGGACGGTGAACATCACCAGCAGGCCGAGCACGGCCTGGGTGGCGCCGTCGGCGATCGACGCGGCGAAGAGCGGCTTGAACACCAGCATCAGCACCATCGGCATCACCGCGTAACTGATCAGGTGACCGGGATCGCGCAGCCGCAGCACCGCGTTGTGGTGCACCAGCACCGAAAACCTACTCATGCGCCACCGCCCGGTAGAGGTCGTCGAGGGTCGGCCGGCGCAGCTCGACGTCGCGGACGTGCGCGGACGTCGTCGCCAGCACACCCGCCAGCGCCGCCCCGGGATCGGTGGCGGCGACGCGGATCTCGCCGTCGTCGGTGCTGAGCAGGATCTCGCCGGGCAGCCCGCCGAGCAGGTCCGCGGCGGTGCCGCGGGCGATCACCCGGCCGCCCTTGGCGACCGCGAGGGTCGCGCCCAGTTCGGTGAGCTCGGGCAGGTAGTGGGTGGTGTAGACGACCGCCGCGCCGTCGGCGGCCGCGGCGCGGACGGCGGCGAGCAGGGCGGCCCGGGTCTGCGGGTCGACGCCCGCGGTGGGTTCGTCGAGCAGCAGCAGGCGCGGCCGGTGCAACATCGCTGTCGCCGCCTGCGTGCGCCGTTGCTGACCACCCGACAGCACGCCGACCCGCCGGTGCAGGAACGCCGTGAGCAGCAACGCGTCGGCGATCCGGTCGATCGCCTCGGCCAGCGCGCGGCGGCGCAGCCCGGCCAGCCCGCCGAAGAGCCGGAGCGTCTCGGCGACGGTGACGTCGGGGTAGAGCGCGGGCTCCTGCGGCGCGAAGCCGAGCAGGGCCCGGGCCGCTTTCGGCGCCCGGCCGACGATCCGCACCTCACCGGCGTCCGGCGTGGCCAGGCCGGCCACCAGCCGGGCGAACGTCGTCTTGCCGGCGCCGTTGTGGCCGACCAGGCCGACCACCTCGCCGGGCTCGGCGCGCAGCGTGAACCCGGCCAACGCGCGGGTCGCGCCGTAGTGCTTCACCAGATCGGTGACTTCGAGCATCCCCCACCTCCAGTCTACGGTGTAGACCGGCAATCTACACCGTAGACTGACCCGGTGCGCAAGATGAAAACCGAGCGGCGCGACGAGATCGTCGACGCGGCGATGGCCCTGGCCCGGGAGAAGGGGCTCGGCGCGGTGTCGATGCGGGCCGTCGCCGGGCGGCTCGAGCTGACGCCGATGGCCCTCTACGGCTACTTCCGCAGCAAGGACGACCTGCTCGACGCGATCGTCGGCCGGCTGCTCGGCCTGCTCCCGGAGCCCGACCCGGCCGCGCCGCCGCTCGAGCGGCTCAGCCTGCTCGCGGGCGGTGTGCGTGTCCTCGCCAAGGAACACCCCGCCGTGGTGACCCTGCTCTTCACCCGGCCGTCGGTCACCGAAGACGCCGTCGTCGCGGTCGACCGGATCTACCAGGCGCTGCTGGACGCGGGCGTCCCCGACGCCCACGTCGCCCGCCTCGAACGGCTGCTGACCACGTTCGTGCTGGGGTTCGTCATCTCCGAGACCCAGGGCCGGTTTTCCGACGGCAACCGGGACATGCGCTCACGCCGCGCGTTGCTCGGCCCGGCGGAACTGCCCGCCCACCACCGCCTCGGCCCGCTGCTCGACCCCCAGGTCGACTGGGACACCGAGTTCGACACCGACCTCGCCGACCTCGTCACGGTGATCGAGCGGGTCGCCGGCCGCTGACGCTCAGTCCAGGCAGAACTCGTTGCCTTCGACGTCCTGCATATTGATGCACGATTCGTTGAAGCCGTCGGCCAGCAGCACCCGCTCCTGGACCGCGCCGAGCGCGACCAGCCGCGCACTCTCGGCCTGGAGGGCGGCGAGCCGCTCGTCCCCCACGAGCCCGGTGCCGACGCGGACGTCGAGGTGCACCCGGTTCTTGACGGCCTTGCCTTCGGGGACACGCTGGAAGAACAAACGCGGGCCTTCGCCGGTGGGATCGACGCACGCGAACGCCGAGCCCTGACGCTCGGGCGACAGGGTGCGGTCGAAGTCGTCCCAGGTGTCGAACCCCTTCGGCGGCGGCGGGAGGACGTACCCCAGCACCTCGCACCAGAACCGGGCGACGCGCTCGGGATCCGCGCAGTCGAAGGTGATCTGTACCTGCCTGACCGAACTCATCGGCCCACCCTAACCGGATCGGCATGTCGACACCCGCTGGTTTAGCTGCCCAGCTGGCCGGCCAGGTCCGCGAGGCCCTCGGCGTGGAGGTCGAACCGATCCGAGGACGCCGGCGGGTCACCGACGGGCCGGGCGACGTACGCGGTCCGCAGGCCGGCCTGCTGCGCGCCGCGCAGATCCCACGCGTGCGCCGCCACCATCAGCAGCCGCTCCGGCGGACTGCCGGACACCGCGACCGCCAGCCGGTACACCGCCGGGTCCGGCTTGTAGGCCCGCGCGTCCTCGGCGGAAAGCGCCTGGTGCCACCGCAACCCCGCGTGGGCGTTGAGCGCCAGCAGCGCCGTGCGACTGGCGTTCGACAGCCCGATCAGCGGGAACCGGCCGGCGAGCCGCGCGAGACCGTCGACGGTGTCCGGCCACGCGGGGAGCCGCCGGGCCGACAAGGCGAGTGCGGCCGGGTCGGCGATCCCCGCGGCCTCGGCGACGACCTGGGCGGCTTCGCGGTCGAGGACGTCGCTGACGACGTACGGCCGCTCGCCGTCGGCGATGCGCCGCTGCTCGGCCTCGATGTGGTCCTGCCACCGCCGCACGAGGTCGTCGACCACCGGATCCGCGAGCGCGGGCCCGGACTCGCGGATGCCGGCGCGGATCCCGGCGGGTTCGTCGACGAGCGTGCCGAGCACGTCGAACACCACGGCGTCGAACTCGAAAGCCGGCATCGTTGTCCTTTCGGCGGGCCGAACGGACAACCTAGCTCAGGACAGGTCGACGACGATCTTGCCGCGCACCCCGCCCCGCTCCAGCGCACCGTGGGCGGCAGCGATGTCGGCCAACGGGAACACCCGGTCGACCTGGGGGCGGATCGCCCCCGCCGCGACCCAGCGGCCCAGCTCGGCCAGCAGCGGCGTGGTCGGGTTGCCGCTGAAGAAGCGGACCCACCTGCGCCGGCGCAGCGCGTTCGCCGCGATGTAGCCCAGGGAGCGGACCGGGCGCCCGGGCTCGAACGCGATCGTGACCATCCGGCCCCGCGGCGTCAGCAAGCGGCGGAAGGCGGGCAGCTCGGTGCCGACCGTGTCGAGGACGACGTCGAAGCGGCCCAGCTTTCCGGGCGCGCGGTAGTCGATCGCTTCGTCGGCGCCCAGCTCCCGCGCCAGGTCCAGGTTGCCCGCGCTCGCCAGGCCGGTGACGCGCGCGCCCATCGCCTTGCCGAGCTGGACGGCGATGTAGCCGACGCCGCCGGTCGCGCCGCGGACCAGCAGCCGCTCGCCGGGCGCGAGCGCGGCCAGGTCGCGCAACGCCGTGATCGCCGTGGTCCCGACGGCCAGCGCGACCGCCTCCACGGCGTCGAGCCCGGCCGGGACGTGGTCCAGCCGGTCGGCCGGCAGGGCGACGTACTCCGCGGCCGATCCCAGCCGCCGGCCCAGCACGCCCCAGACCCGGTCGCCCGCCGCGAACCGGCTGGTCCCCGGCTCGACGACCTCGCCGGCCAGGTCGACCCCGACGCCCTTCGGGAACTTCGTGCCGGTGAACGGCCGCAGTTTCCCCGCGCGCACGGTGGATTCGCCTCCGTTGACCGACACCGCGCGCACCCGGACCAGGACCTCGCCGGGACGCGGCCGGGGCAGCGGCGCCGTGGTCACGGACAGGACCTCAGGCGGTCCGTAGCGGTCGTAGGTCGCGAGCCGCATCGAAGTGGATAGCATTCTCCACTTCTAACACGGGAACCGGCCGCAGCACGCGAAGTGAGAAGAGCGCCGGTGGGATCACCCCGCTTCGACGCCAGGCGGCAGGAACCCGTGCTCCGACAGGTCGAACCAGTTCCCCTCGGGATCGATCGCCCGGTACTCGGCGAACGGGCGGTCGCCGCCGCGCAGGACGGGCCGCGGCACGCCGGCCGCGGCGAGGCGGTCGGCGACCGGCGGGACGTCGGCGACCTGGAAGCCGAAGTGGTTGAAGCCGGTCGCGACGTCGCCGTCCAGCCGCTGCTGGATGAGCGCCAGGTTGAGGTACCCGTCGGTGACGAAGCGGCTGCCGTCGGGGTCGGTGTGGAACAGGTCCATGCCGAACTGCTCGCAGTAGAACGCGGCCATCCGTTCGGCGTCCTGGACGACGAACGCGAGGTGCCGCAGCCGGGGGCGGGTCATCGAGGGGGTCCCTTCGGGATCATGTTGTGGAAGGCGGCGATTTCGGGGGCGCCGGTGTGCCGGACCACGGCTTGGGCGTGCGTCACGACGCCGGCGGGAGCGATCTCCGACGTCGCGTGCACCAGTGACAGGCCAGGCGCGAGCCGGCGGATCAGCGTCACCGACGCCGCCAACGTCGTCCCGCGATAAGCCGTGGCGAAGAGCCGCGCGTGGCCCGATTCGACGGCGTCCCGCCCGGAAAGCGCTTCGCCGCGGACGTTCACGAAGTCGACGTCGGCGGCGAAGACCGAGGCGAACCGCGCGGCGTCACCGCGCGCCCACCCGGCCGTCATGGTGTGCCACAACGCGCGGATCTCCTCGTCCGTCACGCGGTCACCCCCGCCGACGCGAGCACGCGCAACGAGACGGGTGCGCAGTCGCCGTCCCACGCGGCCAGCGAGTAGTAGAACCCGCCGTGCTGCCGTTCCAGGTAGCAGACGACGTTCAGCGGCCAGCCCGCGCTGCGGAAGACGTACTCGTCCATCGGGGTCGGCCGGTCGCTCAGCGGGCGGTCGCGTTCGCACTCCGGGCCGAGCCGGTGCCAGTCCGGGTGCAGGTGGATCGAACCGAGGAGGTCGAGGCCGCGGTCGTCGCCGTCGCGGGAGATGCGGAGCAGGTCGGCGGGCGCGACCCACCACGCGCGCACGGCGTTCTCGTACGCCGAACCGAACCGCGGGACGATCGTCGTCGCGAACTCCGCCCGCGCGTTGGGATCGGTGGTGCGGGCGTTGCGGGCGAAGGCGATGTCCGACACCAGCAGCGCGTCCTCGGCGACCGTGCCCAGCAGCACGCCAAAGCAGGGTTTCGGCGTGTCGGGGGTGATGCAGGCGTACTCGACGGCCGCGGCGGCCAGGAACCGCCGGACGACGTCGTCCGAGACCAGGGCGGGGAGCGCCGTCTTTCCGCTCAGCGGAACACAAGCCAGTGCTGTCACGCGGAGGAACGTAACCGGGCCGCGGCGGGGGCGGCCATGATCGTCACGGGATCGGCCCTATTGCACCAGGCGATAATGTTTCGGGATGCGTCTGGAGATCCGGCACCTGGAACTCGTCGTCGAGGTGGCGGAAGCCGGCAGCCTGCGACGCGCCGCCGCGCGGCTGCACCTGAGCCAGCCAGCCGTGACGACGCAGCTCAAACGCATCGAGCAGTTCGTCGGCGGCGCGTTGTTCCTCCGCTCCCCCGAAGGCGTGGTGCCGACGCACACCGGCGCGGAACTGATCCGGGACGCGCGCAACCTGCTGCGCCAGTTCGACGCGCTGCAGCGCACCGCCCGCGTCAACGCCGCGAGCGAGTCCGGCGCGCCGGTGAAGGTGGGCGGGATCCCGGCGCAGCAGTTCAGCCTGCTGGTCAACGCCCTGACCGCGATGCTGCCCCGCCGCGAGGTGACCAGCCGCACGATCCGCGAAACCGGGACGCTCACGGCGTTGCTGCGCTCCGGCGAGCTGGATGTCGCGGTACTGCGCCAGTTTGCGGGGTTCCCGGTGAGCCCGCCCGACGGCGTCGAACACCGGTTGCTGGTGCGGGAGCCGTTCTTCATCGGCGTCTCACGGCGGCACCCGCTCGCCGAGCGCGGCGAGATCCAGCTGGCCGACCTCGCCGACGAGAAGTGGGTCATGCCCGACCCGGACGACAGCGGGATGAACGAGTACTTCGCCCGGGTCTGCGCGGCGGCCGGGTTCGAGCAGCGCATCGCGCACCTCACCACCGAGGCGCACGTCGCGTTCGCCCTCACCGCCGAGAACCGGGGCATCTGCCTGCTCTACCCGATCGGCACGGCCCGCGACGGGCTCGCGACGCTGTCGCTGGCCGGCACGCCGCTCTCGCGCGACCTGGTTCTCGCGTGGCGCAAGGACTCCCGGCTGGCGTCGCTCGTGGGCGAGGTGTGCGCCAAGATCGAGCACGACTACCTCACGCTCGTCGAGGCGTCACGGTTCTACCGGAAGTGGTGGCACGGCGGCGGTTCCGCGTTCGCCCTCCCGTGAGCCGCCGGTCGCCGTCAAGGGCGAACCGGACATCTCCCACCCCTTGGACGCGCGCGCCGCGTGCTGTCCAGTGCGCGTACCGGCGCCTACAGTCCTGCAGTCATGAGTTCCGATTCAGACCGCGAACCGGCGCCGCGCATCAGCGCCGACTGGGCCGCCGTGGCGGTCGCCGCCGTGCTGGTGTTGCTGGCCGCCTTCGGCTTGCTGCCGACGATCACCTTCCTGGTCAAATGACGACGCCGACCGACACCACCACCCGAAGCGGTGGGCTGACGGCGATCCCCGTCCTGCGCTACCTCCCCGGCCTGCTGCTGCTCGTCGCGGTCGGCATCGTGGGAACGCTGGCGCAGAACGGGGTGCGCAGCATCGGCAAGGCGACCGGCACCGCGCTGCCCGACCTCGAGTACGTGCTGTGGGCGATCATCCTCGGGCTGCTCATCCGCAACACCATCGGCGTCCCGGCCGTGTTCCGCCCGGGCGTCGCGACCTACGAGTTCTGGCTGAAGATCGGCATCGTGCTGCTCGGCGCCCGGTTCGTGCTGGGCGACCTGGCCAAGCTCGGCGGCCTGAGCCTCGGCCTGATCCTCGTCGACATGGCCGTCGCCACCACGGTGATCCTCCTGGTGGGCAAGGCGTTCAAGCTCGGCGGGAAGCTGTCGTCGCTGCTGGCCATCGGCACGTCCATCTGCGGCGTCTCGGCGATCATCGCGGGCCGGGGCTCCATCGACGCCGACGACGAGGACTCCGGTTACGCCATCGCCGCGATCCTCGCGCTGGGCGCCGTCGCGCTGTTCACCTTCCCGCTGATCGGGCACGCGCTGAACCTGACCGACACGCAGTTCGGGCTGTGGGCGGGCCTGGCCGTGGACAACACCGCGGAGACGACGGCCACCGGCGCGGCCTACTCGCCGCACGCCCAGGACGTCGCCGTCGCGGTGAAGAGCACCCGCAACGCGCTGATCGGCCTGGTCGTGCTCGGGTACGCGGCCTACTGGTCGACCCGGGGCGGCAAGGCCGTCGCGAGTGGACTGAAGGGCCGCGCCGGGTTCGTGTGGCGCACGTTCCCCAAGTTCGTGCTCGGCTTCATCGTGGTGTCCGCGCTGGCCACCGCGCACGTCTTCGCGAAGGCCGACGTCACCAGCCTCGGCAACCTGTCGAAGTGGGCGTTCCTGCTGTGCTTCGCCGGTGTGGGCCTGAACTTCGACTTCCGGGAGATGGCCCGCAGCGGCTTCCGCCCGCTCGTCGTCGCGGCGCTGGGCCTGGTCGTCGTGGCCGCGTGCTCGCTCGGGCTCGTGCTGCTGACGTCCCAGTGGTTCACGCTCTAGCCGGGTGACGGCCCCGGGGATCGCCCGGGGCCGTCCCACCGGTCACCAGCCGACAGCGACCTCCAGCCACTGCGGGTCGCCGTGCGAGACGAACGAGGACTGGCCGGCCACGTCGTCGTACGGGAAGCCGTACGCGAGGTGGTTGATGCCGTGGTCGTGCCAGTACTTCGCGTAGTAGTTCGCCGGCGCGGCCTTGTAGTAGTTCGCCGGGTCCTGCTGCTGCGACGCCGGCAGCTGCGCGGTGTGCCGGTTCAGCGCCGCGCACATGTTCGGGTTCCCGGCCAGCGAGCCGGCGCACCCGGTGATGTTCGACGTCGGCTCGTTGACCCCGACCGACTGGGCGTAGGCGGTGAAGTAGTTCGCGTACTGCCCGCCCGCGCGGAAGTCGGGGGCGCTGCCCGGCGCCGGGATCCGGTACGGCGCGTTCACCGTGGCCAGGCCCTTGAACTCGGTCGGCACCTCGGCCTGGAACCGGGCGAACGTGGCCGCGCGGTCCTCCTGGAATGTGCCGTAGTCGTCGCCGACCTGCACGTCGTAGCCGTCGTGGGCGTGCAGCCGCATGGCCAGCTTCAGCGCGAACGCGTCCACCCGGGTGGTGTTGCCGTTGAAGACGTCCGGGCCGACGGTGAACTCGATGAAGTCGGCGTACTGGCCGTTCGGGGTGCCGAGGTAGAAGTACATCCGCCCGGCCGAGTTGGCCGGCATGTCGATGTAGGGCTGCTCGGCGATCGAGTGGGTCTGGCCGCCGAAGTTCCAGAACACCTGGCTGTCCGGGTACTTGCCGTTGGTCCGGTTGAGGACCTTCACGGTGAGCACGTTCCGCGCGGCCGGGATGCTGCCGGTGTCACCCCAGAAGGAGTCGGGCGGGACGCCGGAGCCGGGCGGCGGGGTGGTCGTGCCGCCGCCGGTGCCGAAGACCTGGAACTCGAACAGCGAGACGCCGTAGGGCGTGGCGCGCGCGGTGGTGTAGAGCCGCACGTACCGGCCGGAGCCGGTCACGTTCAGCGTCTGCACACCGCCGGTGCCGGTGGTCGTCTGGTACACAGTGGACCAGCTGGACCCGTTGGCGGACACCTGGATCTGGAACGCCGTGGCGTACGCGGCCTCCCAGCGCAGCACGACCTGGCTGACGGTCGCCGCCCCGCCGAGGTCGACCTGGATCCACTGTGGATCGCTGAACTGCGACGACCAGCGGGTGCCGGTGTTGCCGTCCACCGCGGCGGTGGCGGGCGTGCCGGCGTTCTCCACCGAGGACGCCGTGACGGCTTTCCCTTGGGAGATCAGCGGATCCGCCGCGTGCGCCGCGGGTGCGGTGAAGCCGAGCGCGGCGACGGCGAGCGCCGCCGCCAGCGTCGTCAACCGGGTACCGGGTCCGCGGCGGCGCCGCGGACGGGCAATCGTGGGCATGGTTCCTCCCTGGCCGGGAAAGTGGGGCGGACCCGCCGCCGGTCAGGGGACGGCGTCGTCCGGCTCGCCCCCTGACCACCGGGAAGGTGCATCCGTGACCGGCCGGGGACGCTCGGTGAAAAGGTTCATACCACTGCCCCCGACCTGTCAAGCCTTGACAGATCGGGGCCCGCGGGCGATATTCGGAACCGATTCACCTCACCTCCTGCGTGTCGCCGCCACCCGCTCAGGGGCCTCTGCTCACCTGGAGTCAGTCATGCCCAGCGGCGTCTTCCGCCCCGTCCGGGGTCCGCGCGTCAGGCCGAACCCGGCCGGCACCGCCATCAGGGCGACGCCGGACCGCGATTCCCGCGCCGTGGGCGTCAGCGCGACCGCCGGCACCAGGCCCGATCGGCCGAAGACGGCACGGGAGAACAGAAAGCGGCGAGCCGCGGCCGGACCTTTCCCGAAGTGCGCCGCCCGCCGGGGCCACCAACCGGACGAATCGCGCTGAGCGAGCCGCATCCCCTGGCACGAAAAGGATCCCCGCCGGATAGGCCGTCCGGGTGCACCGCTCGGCGAACCGCCGGGGACCGGGCCACCGGCACCTCGTGACCTGTTGACACGATCGAGAACGCCGACCTACTCTCGCCACATCCCCACCGGCTTCCCCGCAGCCCCCTTCTCTCCTGGAAATACAACGTTGTAAAAATCCGCCCGGGTCGCTGACCTGCGGCTTGAGAGTGAGGTCCCCGTGCACCGCGTTTCCGGCCGAAGACTTCTCGCCACGCTCACCACGACGCTGCTCGTCCTCGGGACGATGCTCGGCTTGGCCACCACCTCGCAGGCCGCCGGATCCCTGCCCTGCGACATCTACGGCGCCGCGGGCACCCAGTGCGTCGCAGCGCACAGCACCACGCGCGCCCTGTATTCGGCCTACGCCGGCAACCTCTACCGCGTGCAGCGCGCCTCCGACCGCGCCGAGACGAACATCGGCCTGCTCGCCACCGGCGGGTACGCCAACGCCGCCGCGCAGGACACCTTCTGCGCCGGCACGACGTGCACCATCACGGTGATCTACGACCAGTCCCCGCGCCACAACGACCTCACCGTCGAAGGCCCGGGCACCGCGGGCGGGCAGGACGTCGCCGCGATCGCGTCCGCGCTGCCGGTCACCGCGGGCGGGCACAAGGTCTACGGCGTCTACGTCTCCCCCGGCACCGGGTACCGGCACTACGTCGGCGCCGGCGTCGCGGTCAACGGCCAGCCCGAAGGCATGTACATGGTCGCCAGCGGGACGCACGTCAACGGCGGCTGCTGCTTCGACTACGGCAACGTCGAGGCGCAGATTGCCGACACCGGCAACGGCCACATGGACGCGGTGAACCTCGGCACCACGTGCTACTTCCCGCCGTGCACCGGCATCGGCCCGTGGGTGGCGGGCGACCTGGAGAACGGGCTGTTCCAGGGCAACCGCTCCAACACCGCAAACCGCGGCAACGCCACGCCGTTCGTCACGGCGCTGCTGAAGAACAACGGCCAGACGACGTTCGCGCTCAAGGGCGGCAACTCCCAGAGCGGCGGCCTCACCACCTGGTACAACGGCGCGCTGCCGTCGGGCGGGTACACGCCGATGCACCAGGAGGGCTCGATCGTGCTGGGCACCGGCGGGGACAACAGCAACGCGTCCATCGGCTCGTTCTTCGAGGGCGTGATGACCGCGGGCTACCCGACCGACGCCGCGGACGACGCCGTCCAGTCCAATGTGGTCTCCGTCGGCTACTCGGGATCCACCGGGACACCGCCTTACGCGGCGCCGGTTTCCGGCCCCGGCGGCAAGTGCCTCGACGTCGCCGGCGACGACACCGGCACCAACGGCACCGCGGCGCAGCTGTGGGACTGCCAGGCGAACGCGTCCGACCAGCACTGGGCGCACAACGCGGACTCGTCACTGTCCACTTTGGGCAGATGCCTCGACGTCGTCGGCAACGGGACGGCGAACGGCGCGTTGCTGGAACTGTGGGACTGCAACGGCGTCGGCGGCCAGAAGTGGGTGCAGCAGGCCGACGGCTCGCTGCGCAACCCGCAGTCCGGCCGCTGCGTCGACGCGCCGAACGGCGCCACGGCCAACGGCACCCGGCTGCAGCTCTGGGACTGCAACGGCGCGGCGGCGCAGAAGTTCTCGGTCACCGGCGGCGGCCCGATCACCGGCCCCGGCGGCAAGTGCGTCGACGTGGCCGGCGACGACCACGGCGTCAACGGCACCGGCGTGCAGCTGTGGGACTGCCAGTCGTTCGCCGTGGACCAGCACTGGTTCCACCTGTCGAGCGGCGCGCTGCGGACGTTGGGTCGCTGCCTGGACATCGTGGGCAACGGCACGGCCAACGGCGCCCAGGTCGAGCTGTGGGACTGCAACGGCGTCGGCGGCCAGGGCTGGACGCAGCAGGCGGACGGCTCGCTGCGCAACCCGCAGTCCGGCCGCTGCCTGGACTCCCCGAGCGGCGCCACGGGCAACGGCACACGGCTGCAGATCTGGGACTGCAACTCCTCGGCGGCCCAGAAGTTCTCGCTGATCTGACGCCGGAAGTCACACCTGCTGCAGCCGGGTCAGAGAGCGTTCCAGCCGACCCGGCTGCAGCAGGACCAAGTCAGAAGGCCGAGTCCGGCCGCGAAACGCGAGGCCCCGCGCCCACGCGCGCCGTGTCTCCCCCGGAATCCCCTCTCGCCGTCGTGACCCGGCCGGCATGCCCGGAATGTGACCTTGTCCCGCTATCTTCCCCGGAACACGACACCGAGGGGGAACCGTGCGGAAGACCGGTCCGATCATCGCCATGGCCGTTTTCGCGCTCACGGCCTGCGATCCGGGACCCGGCAGCGCACCACCACCGGCACCCGCGCTCACGGCGCCGGTCACCGACGTCGCCCAGCTGGTGGCGGCGGCGCGGGCCGGGATCGCCCAGGCGCCGTCCGCGGCGTTCACCACGGACGCCGTCGTGGGCCCCGACACCAAGAGCGTCACCGGTTCGCTCCGCTTCGACGGCTCCACGAGCAGCCTCACGATGCTGCTCGACGGCAGCGAGGTCCGGGTACTCGGCAAGAAGACCTACACCCGCTCGCCGGGCGCGGCGATCCCCGGCAAACCGTGGGTCGGCACCGACCCGGACAGCCCCGACCCGATGGCCCAGGCGGCGGGCGTGGCGGTGCCGACGATCGTGCAGCTGCCCGACCTCGGCCGGGCCCTGGCGGAGATCGAACGGACCGGCCGGATCGTGTCGGCCGACCGGACCGGCCCGGCCAACCACTACCGGCTCGAGCTCGACCCCACCAAGGCGCCGGACCTCTTCCCGGAGTTCACGCGGGTGCCGCTGGACGGGAAGCCCGCCGCGCCGATCACCGGCAAGCTCCCCGCCGAACTGTGGCTCGACGCGGCGCTGCGGCCCGTGCGGTTCGCGGTCGACCTGTCCCCCGGCTTCGAGCAGCCGGGCCCCACGGTCAAGGGCACGACCGAGTACCGCGAATGGGGCAAGCCGGTGACCATCGAGGCCCCGCCCGGCGACCAGGTCGTGGACCTGTCCGAGCTGCTGAAGAAGCTGGGGACCTGACCCGCGGCGCGCTGAAGACGGCCGCTCAGGCCGCCACCGTCGTCACGGCGGTGGCGGAGTTGCCGGACAGGCACGTGCCGGTCGAGGTCGCCGGCGCCGTGACGACCGGGGCGTAGACGACGTAGTCCTGGCCGGTCTGGAGGTTGTGGCAGGCGAGCCGGGCCTGGTAGCGGCCGCTGTCGCACTGGGCGCTGCCCCGGCCGTAGTAGAGCGTGCTGCCCTGGACGATCCACGCGCTCCACGTCATGCACCCGGCCAGGCCGGCGGCGGCCGGATCGGCGACGGCCTGCACGATCTGCGCGGTGTTCCCGGTGTTGCAGGTGACGGAAACGGCGGCCGGCGCGGTCACCACCTGGGTGCCGTAGAGGATGTAGTAGTCGCCGGTCTGCTCGTTCTTGCACAGCGCCTTGACCCGGTAGCGCCCGGTGTCGCACTGCGCCTGGCCGCGGCCGTAGAACAGGTTGTTGCCGCCCTGGTTGACCCACTCGACCCAGGAGACGCACCCGGGCACCCCGGCGTCGAGCGGATCGGTCACGGCGTAGACGGCCTGCGCCGAGTTCCCGGTGTTGCACAGCACGGTCGCGGTCGCCGGAGCGGTGACGACCTGGGTGCCGTAGTTCACGTACCCGGCACCGGTCTGGTTGTTGATGCAGACCGCTTTCGCCCGGTAGCGCCCGGAAGTGCACTGCAGGTTGCCGAGGCCGTAGAAGTAGTTGTTGCCCTGCTGCACCCACTGGATGGAAGTCGTGCACCCGGCGGGCGCCACCTGAGCCACCTGGGCCACCTGCACCGCCGCCGACGCGGGCGCGGCCAGGGCGGCGAGACCGAGCACGGCCGCCACCAGGGCCAGGAACCAACGCTTCGCCACCACTTGCGCCTCCGGGATGTGGATTCGACTGCCGCGGCGGACCGTAACACCGGAAACCGACGGATTTCACGGCTGCGCAAGGGAATGAGCACGAACGCGGAACCCGCGGTCCGGCCCGCCCACCTCAACGACCATGGTCGCTACGACCATGGTCGTGCTACGGTGGCGTCATGCCCCCCGCCGACGACACCCCGGAACCCCGCAGCCGCCGTGAGCGGCCGGCGAAAGCCGCCCTGACCAGGCAGGGGATCATCGACACCGCGCTCGGCATCCTGCGCGACGAAGGCCTGGAGAAGGTGACGATGCGCCGCGTCGCCGCCGCGCTCGACTCGGGGCACGCCTCGCTCTACGTCTACGTCCGGAACACCGAAGACCTACACGCGCAGATCCTCGACGTGCTCCTCGGCGAGCTTCGGCCGTCGGTCACCGGGCCCGGCACCTGGCGCGACCGGGTGAAGGGGCTGCTGTCCGGCTACGGGCAGCTGCTGATGCGCTATCCGGGGATCGCCCGGATGGCGCTGTCCACACAACCCAGCGGCCCGAACTACCTGGCGCTGGTCGACACCGTCCTCGCGCTGCTCCAGGAAGGCGGCGCACACGACCGGGCCGCGGCCTGGGGTGTCGACCTGCTCCTGCTGTTCCCCACCGCGGTCGCCGTCGAGTTCAGTGCCCCGGCCGCCAAGACCGAGAAAGCCGCCGCGCTGTCGGCGCTCGCCACGAAGATCACCACCGTGGACGCGGCGCGGTACCCGCACATCGCGCCGCTCAGCGCCGCGCTCGTCTCCGGCGACGGCGGCTCCCGCAGCGACTGGGCCTTCGACGTCCTGCTCGACGGCATCCTCGCCGCGAACCCCCCTCCCGCACCGGAACAGGACCTCCCATGACCAGCTCTTCCGTCACGATCGTCGGCGCCGGCCTGTCCGGCCTCGTGCTGGCCCGCATCCTCCAGAACCACGGGATTCCCGCCACCGTCCACGAACTCGACGCCACCGCCGGCGCGCGCCGCCAGGGCGGCTCGCTCGACATCCACGAGGACACCGGCCAGCTCGCCCTGCGCGAAGCCGGTCTGTACGACGAGTTCCGCCGTCACACGCACCCGCAGGGCGAACACGTGCGCGTCCTCGACAAGAAAGCGCACGTCTTCGTCGACGCCGGGCCCGACGGCGGCGAAGGCGGCCGGCCGGAGATCGACCGGACCGTGCTGCGCGACCTGCTCGTCGGCTCACTCGACCCCGGCAGCATCGTGTGGGACCACAAGGTCACCGCGGCCCGCACCCTCGGCGACGGCCGGCACGAGCTGACCTTCGCCGACGGCACCACGACCACCACCGGTCTCCTGGTCGGCGCGGACGGCACCTGGTCGAAGGTGCGGCCGCTGTTGTCGGCCGCGACCCCGGAGTACTGCGGGGTCTCCCACGTCGAGATCCGCATCCCGGACGCGCCGGCGCGGCACCCGGAACTGGCCGCGCTCATCGGGCCCGGCATGGTCTTCGCGCTGTCCGACAACAAGGGTCTCCTGGGCCACGGCGGAAACGACATCGAACTCGGCGCCTCCTTCCGCGTCCCCGAGGACTGGCTGTCCACCGGCGGCGTCGACTGGACCGATCCGGCCGCGGCCCGCGACGCCCTGCTGAAGGAGTTCGCCGACTGGGCCCCGGAGCTGACCGACCTCATCCGCCACTGCGAGGACACGATCACGCCGCGCCGGATCTTCGGCCTCCCGGCCGGGCACCGCTGGGCCCGCGTCCCGGGCGTGACGCTCGTCGGCGACGCCGCGCACGTGATGTCCCCGTACGCGGGTGAGGGCGCGAACCTCGCCCTGATCGACGGCGCCGACCTCGCCCGCGCGATCATCGAGCACCCGGACGACGTCGAAACCGCCCTGACGCAGTACGAAACGGCGATGTTCCCGCGCGCCGAAGAAGCCGCGCACGGGTCCGCGCAAGGACTCGCGTGGTGCTTCACGCCGACGGCGCCCCGGGAGATCGCCGAGTTCTTCTCGGGGATGGACCAGGGGTAGGCCGTCAGGTCCACACCCCCGCGGCGGCCGTTTCGGTGACGTAGTCCTCGAACGACCGGGCCGGCCGGCCGAGGGCGCGTTCGACGTCACCGGTCGGCGCGGGCGCCGCGCCGTCGCGGATGGCCACCAGGATCCCGGTGAGCAGCTGGGCGACACCGGGTGGGACACCGTTCGCGACCAACTGTCCGATGTGGACTTCGGGGGCGACGTCGACGTGGCGGACCACGCGTCCGGTGGCCTGGCCGATCAGGTCGACCGCCTCGCCGAAGCCGAGCGCCCGGGGGCCGGTCAGCTGGTAGGTCCGGCCGTCGTGCCGGCTGCCGGTCAGGGCCGACGCCGCGATTTCGGCGATGTCGCCGGCGTCGACGAACGGCGTGCGGCCGTCGCCGGTGGGCAGGGACAGGGTGCCGGCGAGGATCTCCGGCAGCCACGGGCCCTCGCCGAAGTTCTGCGCGAACCAGTCCGGCCGCAGGATCGTCCACTCGGCACCGGACTCGCGCACGGCCTGTTCGGCGGCCTTGAGCGGATGGCCTTCGCCGGCCTCGCCGACGCCGCCGGCCGACAGCAGCACCAGCCGTCGCACGCCCGCGGAAACCGCCGCGGCCACGAACCTGGGGATGCGGTCGCCGCTCGCCCGCAGGTCGGGTTCCACGACGTAGGCGGCGGTGACGCCGTCGAGCGCGGACGCCCAGGTCGTCGCGTCGCCCAGGTCGAATCCGCCGGTGCGCGACGCCACTCTCGCCGGGTGACCGCCGTCCTTCAGGTGCCGGGCGACGCGGCTGCCGGTCTTGCCGGTGCCGCCGAGGATCAGGGTGTTCGTCATGTCCGGAAGCCAACTCTGCAGGACGTGGACGATCCATGGGAGAACGTCGTGGATACCTTTGTGATCGTCTACCGTGAGTCGCGTGGACGTCCTGAGTGATCTGCTGGACCGGGCCCGCGCGAGCCATGCGCTCGTCCGGCAGCTGATCCAGCGGCCGCCGTGGGCGGTGACCTACGCCGACCCGCCGCCGCTCACCATCCTGACCACTCTCGGCGGCCCCGCGTCGATCCGGCTCGACGACGCCGCCCCCGTGCGGCTGGCCGCCGGCGACATCGCGCTCGTCAAGGGGCCCGGCCCGCACACGATCGCCGACGACCCGGCGACGCCGGCCCGATTCGTGATCCGGCAAGGGAAGAAGCACTTCCCCGACGGCGGCGAGGCCGAGGACCAGCGGACCCGGGCGCCCCGCACGTACGGCGACGGCCTGCCCGGCGCCACGACCATGCTCCGCGGCGGCTACGAACTCCGCGGCGACGCGGGCGGGCGGCTGCTGGACATGGTGCCACCACTGGCGATCGTGCCCGCCGGACCGCGCACCGGCGGCGCGCTGGCGCTGCTCGCCGCCGAGGCCGGCCGCGACGAGCCGGGCCAGGACGCCGTCCTGGCCCGACTGCTGGACCTGGTGCTCGTGCTGGCGTTGCGGGCGTGGTGCGCCCGGCCGGGTGCCGCGCCGCCCGCCTGGTACCGGGCGCTGGCCGAGCCCGCCGTCGGCGACGCGCTGCGGCTGCTGCACGAGGACCCGGCCCGCCGCTGGACGGTCGCCGCGCTCGCCGCCGAGACCGGCTTGTCCCGCGCCGCGTTCGCCGCGCGCTTCACCGCACTGGTCGGCGAACCGCCGCTCACGTACCTCACCGGCTGGCGGATGACCGTCGCGGCGGACCTGATCCGCGACAGCGACGTCACGGTCGCCGCCGTCGCCCGGGAGGTCGGGTACGAGGACGCCTTCGCCTTCAGCGTCGCGTTCAAACGCGTCCGCGGCGTCAGCCCCTCGGCCTGGCGGCGCGCCGTCAGAACGCCGTGACCGGTTCGCACACGCGAGTCAGTCCTTCGGCCCGGCGTCGCCGACGCGCGCCGTGACCGGTTCGAGCAGCCGGTGCGGCGTGTTGATCGCGGCGGACAGCGGATCGAGGACCACGCCCGACGGCTGGTAACCGGGGCCGGGTTCGACGCGGATGTCCGGCACCGGGACGACCACGCCGCAGTCCGCGCAGCGGCCGTCCTGGTCGAGCAGGCCGCCGTCGGCGTCGTGCCGGACCGTGCGCTTCGCCCCGGCCGGCGAGTAGTGCGCGTCGCCCCAGCCCATCAGGGCGCGCACGATCGGCCACAGCTCGACACCCTTGCCGGTGAGCCGGTACTCGACGACCCCGCCCGCGGCTTCGTCGCGGGTGAGCACGCCTTCCTGCACGAGCGCCTTCAGCCGGCTGGTGAGGACGGCGCGCGGGATCCCGAGCCGGGTGGCGAAGTCGCCGAAGCGCCGGACCCCGAAGAACGCGTCGCGGACGATCAGCAACGTCCACCGCTCCCCGACGACTTCCAGGGCCCGCGCCAGGGAGCAGTTGCGGTCCGCGTAGGTGCTGGGAAGAGCCATGCCCCGAGCGTACACCGGCAGTTCGCTCAGTGAACTGCCCTCGTGCTACGGTGAGCTAGTTCAGTGAATGAACTACAGAAAGAGGTCGTCCCGTGTACCAGTTCCTCGTCTCCTTCACCGTCCGGCCGGAGCACCGCGACGACTTCGTCCGGGCGGCCGCCAAGACCGCGCGCGACTCCCTCGCCCACGAACCCGGCTCCCACCGGTTCGAGGTCATCGCCGACGCCGAGAACCCGGCCGTCTTCTACCTCAACGAGGTTTACGCCGACATCGCCGCGTTCGAAACCCACGCCGCCGGTCCGTACTTCGGCGCGTTCTTCGCCGAGGCGAGCGCGTACGCCGAAGGCCCGACGTGGCTGATGCGCGGCACCCTCGTCGGCGAGAACGCCGCCGCCCGGTGAGCACCGGCCTGCTGAGACTGTCGCAAGTGGACGGTGACCGCCGTCGACCGAACCGGCGCACCGCCGCACGAAAGGACCTGACATGACCCACGACGACAGGCTGTTCCTGATCACCGGCGCCACCGGCAAGACCGGGAGCGTGACGGCCGATCTCCTGCTGCGACGCGGTCACCGCGTCCGGGCGATGGTCCGCCGGGACGACGATCGATCCCGCGCGCTCGCCGCGGCCGGTGCCGAAGTGGTCCACGGCGATCTGCTGGACCTCGACAGCGTGACCGCGGCGCTCGACGGCGTCAGCGGTGCCTACTTCGTCTACCCCATCCGCGACGGCCTGCTCGACGCGACGGTCAACTTCGCCCAAGCGGCCACGGAAACCGGCGTCCGGTCCGTCGTCGGCATGTCCCAGATCTCCGCGCGCCGCGAGGCGAAGAGCAACGCCGCGCGGCAGCACTGGCTCGCCGAGCGCCTGCTGGACCGGACCGGCCTGCTCACGACGCACCTGCGGCCGACGTTCTTCGCCGAGTGGCTCTCGACGTGGTGGGAGCTGCGCGACGGCGAGGGCCACCTCCGGCTCCCGTTCGGCGAGGGCCGGCACGCACCCATCTCGGCGGCCGACCAGGGGCGCGTGATCGCCGCGGTGCTCGCCGATCCCGAGCCGCACGACGGCGCCGTCTATCCGCTGCACGGGCCCGTCGAGCTGGACCACCACGAGATCGCCGCGGCCATCGGCACGACGCTCGGGATTCCGGTGCACTACGAGCCGATCGGCGTCGAGGAGTTCGCGGCATCCATGACGCACCGCGACTTTCCCGCGCACCTCGTCCAGCACCTGAGCAACGTCGCGATCGACTACCGCGACGGCGTGTTCGCGGGCACGAACGACCACGTCGAGAAGATCGGCGGCCGCGCGCCGCAGTCCGTCGGGCAGTTCGTGCTCGAGAACAAAGCCGCCTTCGACACCAGCGGGCCCAACTTCGTCCCCGCTCCCTGAGGAGAACCACCATGTCGTCCGTTCTCATCACCGGCGCCTCCCAAGGCATCGGCCGCGCCATCGCCCTCGAACTCGCGAGCCGCGAGCACCGGGTGATCGCCACCGCGCGCCGCCCGGAGACGCTGGCCGAGCTGCCGGTCGCGCAGCGGCTGCGCCTCGACGTCACCGACCAGGACAGCGTCGATCAGGCCCTCCGGGACGCCGGCGAGATCGACGTCCTGGTCAGCAACGCCGGCGCCACCGTGCGCGCGCCGCTGGAGACCGTCCCGCTCGCGGAGTTCGAACGGCTCTTCCAGCTCAACACCGTCGGCGCGCTGCGGGTCGCCCAGGGCGTGCTCCCGGCGATGCGGGCCCGCGGCGCCGGGCACCTCGTCTTCGTCTCGAGCATCCAGGGCCGGGTGGTGCTGCCGCTGATCGGCCCGTACGGCGCCAGCAAGTGGGCCCTGGAAGCGCTGGCCGAGACGCTCGCCATCGAGGCGGGCCACTTCGGCGTCAAGGTGAGCATCGCGCAGCCCGGCGCCGTGACGACCGGGGGTGCCGAGCGCGCCAAGGTGTTCGTCGACGAGGACGACCCGTACGCTCCGCTGTACCGGCAGCTCGGCACGTTGCGCGGCGAGACGATCACCGCCGAGGACGTCGCCATCGCGGTGGCCGACACGATCGAGAAGCCCGACCCGCCGCTGCGCGTGCCGGTCGGCGCCCCCGCCGAGCGCGTCCTGCGGGCCCGCAAACAGGCCCCGGAAGACGCGCCCTTCCTGGCGGCCGGCATCGACTGGTAGCCGTCCGTGCCATGATCGGTTCCATGGCCGGACCCCGCATCAGGACCTACCACCCGGACGACCGGGCCGCACTGTTCGACGTGTGCGTCCGGACCGGGCACGACGGCGGTGACGCGCGGGAGGTCTACCCCGACCAGGACCTCCTGCCGACCATCTTCCTGGCGCCCTACCTGGACTTGGAGCCCGACCTGGCCTTCGTCCTGGACCGCGGCGACGGCACGGCCGTGGGGTACCTCGTCGGCACCGCGGACACCCCGGCCTTCGCGGGGCGGCACCGGCGCGAGTACCTGCCGGGCGTCACCGGCCGCTACCCGAAGCCGTCCGGTCCGCCCGCCACGCCGACCGAGGAGATGCTCGGCGTGCTGCACGCGCCGGAGGACATGGTGCGCCCGGAAGTCGCCGGTTACCCGGCGCACCTGCACATCGACATCCTGCCGGACCACCAGCGCGGCGGGCACGGCCGCGCGCTGATGACCGCATACCTGGCGGCGCTGGCCGAGCGCGCGGTGCCGGGTGTGCACCTGGTGATGCCCACGGCCAACCGGCAGGCCCGGGTGTTCTACGACCGGCTCGGTTTCCACGACCTCGGCGTCGAGCACCCGTCGGTCACCTACCTCGCCCGCGCCGTCTGACGGGGGCCGCCGCCATCGGCGACGGCCCCCGGTTCCTCAGTAGACGAGCCAGCTGACCGAGACCCTGCCGGCCGCGCCGGCGCTGTCGGTCGCGGTGACGGGCGAGGTGTAGTTGCCCGTCCTGGTCACGGTGCCGGTGATCAGCCCGGTCCGCGCGTCGAGCGCGAGCCCGGGCGGCAGGCCGGTCGCCGACCACGTGTAACTGCCCGTGCCGCCGGTGGCCCTGAGCTGCAGGTTCACCGCCTGGCCGTGGACGAACTGGTAGCCGGGATCGGTCACCTTGACCGGCCCGGAACTACCGGTCTGCACGGTCAGGGTGAAGGTGGCCGTGTGCGTCTTCTGCGCGTTCCTCCCGGTGACGGTGATCGGGTAGGTCCCGGCCGGGGTGGACGCGCTCGTCGTGATCGTCAGGGCCGACGAACCGCCCGCGTCGATCGAGGACGGGTCGAACGCCGCGGCCGCCCCGGTCGGCAGCCCGGACGCGCTCAGCGCGATCCCGCCCGGTGCCGTCGTCCCGTCCAGGTGCGCCTTGATCTCGGCCGCGTAGGTCGTGACCCGGGCGTAGACGCCGTAGGTGTTGCAGGCGTTGGACATCCACGAGAAGAACCCGACGATCCGGTTCCCTTCGAGGAACGGGCTGCCGCTGTCGCCCACGCAGACGCCCTTGTGGCCGTCGGCGTAGCCGGTGCAGAGCATCGAGCCGTCGGACCGGTACTGCGTGGTGTCGACGTGCTGGGCGCAGTCCGAGTCCTTCGCGACCGGGAACTCGGCCGTGCGCAGGACGTCCGAGTAGGTGTTCTGCCCGGTCTTGCCCCAGCCGATGCCGCGGCCCATCGTGCCCGGCGCGTTCACCGAGTCGTCGGTGGCGATGGTCGGGTACTGGATGCCGGCCGGGACCGGGACGTCCTTGTCGAGGGTGATGACGGCGACGTCGTGCCCGGTCTGCCAGCCGGTGTAGTCGGGATCGGTCCAGGACGCCTTGATGTCGGCCCGGAACCCGGTGTCGTTGAGGTTGGTGGCGCCGTAGACGAACCACTTCGTGCCGGAGTTCTCCAGCAGGCAGTGCGCCGCGCCGACGACCGTGTGCGGGCCGACCAGCGCCATGCTGCACGACTGCTTGCCCGGGAAGACACTGCCTTCCCGGCGCATGGAGATCATGAACGGGTACTGGTCCACAGTGGTCGTGTCACCGCCGACGACACTCGGGTGCGCGGCCGCGGTGGCGGTGGCACTGACCGTCGTCTTCGCCGGCTGGCCGGCCTTGACCGTCGCCGAGGAAGGCGACAGCGCCAGGGAGAAGTCGCCCGTGCCGGAACCGTTGACCGTCAAGGAAACCGTGGCGGTGTGGGTGACGTCGGGGCCCTTGCCGGTCACGGTGACCGACGTGGTGCCCGACGCCGCCGAGGCCGCCGCGGTGAGGGTCAGCGTCGAGGACTTGCCCGCGGTGACCGTCGCCGGGGCGAAGGACGCCGTCACGCCGGCGGGCAGCCCGTCCGCCGACAGCGCGATGTCCTGGGCACTCCCCTTCGTGACGCTCGTGGTGATGGACGTCGTGACCGGCTGGCCCGGGTCCACGCTGACCGACGCCGGTGACGCGGCCACGGAGAAGTCGTTCGCCGGGGCGGGCGCGGTGCCGTTGATCAGCGGGTCGGCCAGGTTGTCGCCCTGCGGCGAACCCCAGCCGGTGCACAGGTCGTAGCCGGTGCCCGCGTTGTAGGTGCCGTTGCCGCCGCTGGTAACGTCGTGGAAGGTCGACGCGTACTGCGCCGAGCCCGCGACCGCGTAGATCGCCGGGTTCATCGCGCCGACCGTGCTCTTGCCCTGGCCCTTGGCCTTCTGGTTGACCATGGCGACGTACCCGGCCCACAGCGGGGACGAGAGGCTGGTGCCGCCGACGTCCTGCCAGCCGCCGTTCATGTACACCGACAGCGCGCCGGCCCCGTAGTCGGCGTCGAGCGCGACGTCCGGCACCGAACGGAACTGGCTGCTGCCCGGCTGCCACGACGGCTTCGCGTAGATCTGCGAGTAGCCACCGCCGGAGCGGGTGTTGCCGCTGCCGCCCTGGTTCCAGCACGACTCCGCCTGGTACGTCCCCGCGCTGTCGCTGGTCCGCAGCTGCGTGCCGCCGACGCCGGTGAACAGCGGGTCGCTCGCCGGGAAGTCGGCCTGCACGGTGCTGTTGTCGCCCTGGTAGCCGCAGCCGGTGGCGCCCCAGTCGCCGGACGCCGACAGCATCGTGATGCCTTGGGCGGCCATCTGCGTGTAGGAGTCGTGCGACGCCTTGATCGGCGACGACTCGCACTTCTCGCCGTTGAGCCACGACCCGGACAGGATGGTGATGCTGTTGTCGCTGGCGATCTTGGCCATCTCGTCGACCCACGCGGCGTCGCTGTTGGGGGCTTCGTAGACGGTCTGGGCCGCGCCCGGAGCCGTCGCCGCCACCGCTTCGACGTCGAGGGTGACTTCGAGCTGGTCACTGCCCGGCTGGGACACCCCGCCGTTGACCGGCACGACCTTCGGGGTCACCGACGGCTGGCCGAAGTTCTTGGTCCAGGCGTCGATGTCGGCCTGCTTGAACGCGTCGAACTCGATGAGCCCGACGTTCTGGCCCGCGCCGGTGTAGGACCCGGACAGCTTGGTCATGCTGTAGGCGGTGCGGAACTGCGCGGGTGTGTAGCCGCCCGCGGGACCGCCGGGACCGGCCGGCCCCTGCTTGATCGCCGGGCTGCTCGCGCGGTGCGCGACCGGGCGGTCGGACAGGCCGAGCACGCTGCGCACGACCCCGCCGAGCGCGGCCGGGATCGACGGCGCCGCGTCGTTGGCGTAGAAGTGCGCGCCGTCCGCGCCGGTGTAGTCGCCGAGCGAGGTGCCGAAGGCCGCCTTCACCGCGTCGGCGGTGCCGGTGGCGTCGACGACCTGGCGGTTGCCCGCCACCGACGTCACCCGGAAGCCTTGGGCGCGCAGGAAGTCCGTCACCTGCGCGACGTCGGACGCGGTCGGGGCGAAGCGCGCGTTGTACTGCGCACTGGTGAGGTAGTGGCGGTAGCCGGGTGAGCGCGGGTCGCCGGCAGCGGCGACGAACCGGTTCAGGCCGGCTTCGTCGTGCGGGCGCAGCGCCACCGCGATCCCGACGCCGCGGTCTCCCGCGACGGCGGCGTCCCGGTGCGCGCCCGCCGGCGCCGCGATGCTGTCCGGCAAGGGGACCCGGGTGTTCTGGGCGTGCGCTACTGGCGGTCCGACGGCCAGCAGCGCCGCAGCGGTGAGGAAGGTGGTCGCCGCGGCGGCCGCTCTCCTGGCGCTGGGGAAGGGGGACATCTGTTTCCTCCGGGAGTGGAGTGGCGACGTTTCCTGCGGCACACCGGATGCAGTCGACGCCGGAGACCGGCCGAACGCTAATCACGGGCCGTCACCCGGAGAATCCCTGCGTGAACGTTCAGTTCCGTTCACAGTGAACCGGTTCGCGCCGGGTTCCGCCGCAGGTCGGCGGCCCGTGCCGTAGCCAGTTGTCCACAGAGGTCCGGACGCGTTCAGTGCGGCCACGCCCCGGGCGGATTGCCGCTTATGCCCCGGATTCCACCCTTCGGCCCTACCACCGATCGCGATCACCCGCCTACGGTCCGCGAACCCCTCGGAGTGGCGAGCTGTGGAGGTCCGATGGCCGGGAATGCGGTGGGAACGCGGGCCGTGCCGGTGGACCGCGAGCTGCGCCGGCTGCTGCGGCACGGCACCTTCGCACAGGTGCTCGACCACGCGCTGGCCGTCCGCGGGCTGAGCCTGGAGCAGGTGCAACGACGGCTGGCCTCCCGCGGTGTGCGGGTCAGCCGCGCCGCGCTGAGCTACTGGCGGCGGGGCCGCAGCCGGCCGGAACGCGAGGAGTCGCTGCGCGCGGTGCGGGCGCTGGAAGACCTGATCGGGCTCCCCGGCGAGTCGCTGGTGGTGCTGCTCGGCCCGCCGCGCCCCCGGGGCCGCGGCGCCGAAACCGAACCGGGCGCGGTCGACCGCCGGCGGCTGTGGCCGTCCTGCGGGCCGGCGCTCGCCGCCATCGACGCGCCGCCGGAAGGCCAGGTGCGGTACCTGGACGTCCACGAGCACGTGCTCGTGGACCAGCGCCGCCGCCTGCGCGAGGTCCGGACGCGGCTGGTGCTCGAGGCGACGACCGACCGGACGGACCGGTGCGTCGTCTACGAATGGGCCGAGGAGTCGTCGCGGCCGGTCCTGGGTGAGCTGCGGTACTGCCGGCAGGGCCGGACCCGGCCGCAGGAGGCGAGCACCGCGACGGTGTGCGAACTCCTGCTGGAGCAACGGCTTTCGGCGGGTGACCGCACGGTCGTCGAGTACACCTGGCGCTATCCCGGCGGTTCGGTGCTGACGTCGTTCCACCGGCGGTTCACCCGGCCGGTGCGGCAGTACCTGCTGCAGGTCGAGTTCACCGGCGAGGTGCCACCGCACTGCGTCCCGTACCGGCAGCCGACCCTCAACAGTCCTCGGCAGCCGGGGAAACCGTTGTGGATCGGCGGGTCCGGGACGGCGCACCTGGCCGTCCCCGACGCCGGCCCGGGGCTGCTCGGCCTGCAGTGGGACTGGAACTGAGGCACCGCCCGTGTCCGTGGAGTTCGAGTCCCCGCACACGGCGTTCTCGCTCGCGCTGGACGCCGCGATCGCCGAGTCCGGCCTGTCGCTGGAGCGCTTGCAGCGCCACCTGGCCGCCCGCGGCGTGACGCTGTCCCGGGCGTCGCTCTCGTACTGGCGCACGGGTCGCTCCCGCCCGGAGCGCGAGACCTCTTTGGACGCCGTCACGCACCTGGAAGACGTCCTCAACGTGCGCCCCGGCACGCTCAAGTCGTTGCTGGGCCCGAAAGCACCCCGCGGCCGCTGGCTGGGCGGGCCGCCCGAGCGGCTGGCCCGGCACCGGCTGTGGCCCGCGCTGCACCCCCTCTCCGCGGAGCTGAAGCCGCCGCCGGACGGCCACGTGCGGTTCTGGTCCCTCCACGACACGCTGTTCGTCGACGACCACAGCCGTGAGCGGCACCTGCGGGTGCGCATGGTCGCCGAGGCCGCGCTGGACGGCGTCGACCGGATCATGACCTTTTTCCAGGCCGACGGGCCCGAGCAGGACGATCCCACCTACGAGGACCTGCAGTCCTGCACCCTGGGCCGGGTGCTGACCGACCGGGCCACCGGCCTGACCGCGGGTGAGCTCCTGCTCGACCGGACCCTGGCCGCCGGCGACGTCGCCGCGGTGACCTACACCCTGAGCTTCGGCCGGGGACACGAGACCGACCACTACCACCACCGGTTCACCCGGCCCGCGCAGCTCTACGTCTGCCAAGTGCAATTCGCTTCCCGCATCCCCCGCCTCGCGCGGGAATTCGAACAACGGCAGCTGGGCGGGCCGCGCACGCAAGGCCGTCGATTAACCGTGGATTCCGGCCACGCGGTCACTTTCGCCACTCGTGACGTGCACCCGGGCATCCTCGGCGTCAACTGGGAGTGGTAGCCAAATCTGTTTACAGCCGCCGTCACCGGGCCGTTGACCTGGGGTTGTGCGCCGCGCCAAGACGGTGACACGTCAGTTGTTCACTTAGCCTGTCCGCTTCCCGTTGCCGCCTTTACCGTTCTGGCCAGCTCCTTTCTTTGCGGTCTCCCCAGCTCCCCCGGTGAAGGGAATTGCCATGTCCGTCAAGCACACCCTGTTCGCGGTCGCCGCCGCCGCGAGCGTCGCGCTCGCCGGTGCCCCGGCCGCGGTCGCGGCGCCGGCGACCACCACGGTCCACCACACGACCCAGTCGATGGCCTCGCTCTTCGGGACCACCGCCGCGCCAGCCGCGCCCGCCACGATCGGCGACACCTACCCCGCGAAGTGGCGCAACATCCCGCAGGACTCGGTGGTCGACGACTGGAACATGTACAACCGCGAGTGCGTCTCGTGGAACGCGTACAACATTGCCCGGCACGGCAAGAGCGCGAACAACTACGGCGACGCCAAGTACTGGGACGACAACGCCCGCAACCACGGCTTCCGCGTCGACAACACGCCGACCACGGGCGCGACCGCGCAGACCGACGCCGGGCAGTACGGCCACGTCGCCATCGTCGACAGCGTCAACGGCAACCAGGTGACCGTCGAGGACTACAACTGGGACGGCACCGGCCACTACCTGCGGCACACGGTGAACAAGAACGACTTCCGCTACATCCACTTCTACGGCTGACCATCGGGCGCCACTCGCGTCCCGATCACCGGAACGCGAGTGGCGCGCCCACGGACGTTCGGCCATCGTTCAGGGGAAACCCACCTTCCGGAGGGCGTTCGTTCGGCCCGCCCCGGAACGCTGAACCGGCTCTGGATCCCGACCCCGAGGACGGACACCGTGACCGAATCCCGTGCCCGCAGGCGCGTCTTCTGCCTCGTCGCCGGTTCGCTGCTGGCCGCGGCCTGCGCGAGCGGCCCGGCGCACGCCGCCGCGGCCCAGGACGTCCACCTCAACGAGGTCGTGACCACCGGCAGCGTGAACGACTCCGTCGAGCTGTACAACTCGGGCACGGCCGCCGTCGACGTCTCGGGCTGGATCATCAAGGACGACCAGGACAGCTCGAAGTACAAGATCGCCGCCGGGACGTCCCTGGCGCCCGGCGCGTTCCGCGCGTTCGACGTGCACAGCTCCTTCGGGCTCGGTTCGTCGGACAAAGCGCGGCTTTACCAGGCAAACGGCACCACGCTGGTCGACAGCGTCAGCTGGAGCGAGCACTCCGACCCGTCGTGGTCGCGCTGCCCGGACGGGACCGGCCCGCTCACCGCGGCCCCGCTGACGCTCGGCGCCGCGAACAGCTGCGGCTCCGGCACGGCGCCGGTGGCGTGGCCCGGCGGCAGCTCGATCACGACGGCCGACGCGTCGAACGTCTTCGGCGAGGACCTCAGCGGCCTGTTCCAGGACGGCGGCGTGCTGTGGGCCGCGCAGAACTCCGGAAAGCTGTGGCGCCTGCTGCCCAACGGCTCCGGCGGCTGGAAACCGGACACCGCGAACGGCTGGTCGTCGGGCAAGACGCTGCGGTTCCCGGGCGGCTCCGGCAATCCGGACAGCGAGGGCGTGACGGTCACCGGTGGCGCGGCGTTCGTCGCCAGTGAGCGCAACGGTTCCGGCAGCAGCCGGACGTCCGTGCTGCGCTACGACATGAGCGGCACCGGCTCCACGCTGACCGCGACGAAGGAGTGGAACCTGACCGCGGACCTGCCGCCGGTGGGCGCCAACCTCGGCTTCGAGGGCGTCACCTGGGTTCCCGACGCTTCCCTCACCGGCGCCGGGTTCGCCGACGCCTCGACCGGCGCGGCCTACGACCCCGGCCACTACGGCGCGCACAGCGGCGGCGTGTTCTTCGTCGGCGTCGAGGGCACCGGCATGGTCCACGGGTACGTCCTGCAGGACTCGGGCGCGTTCACCCGCGTGGCGTCCTTCGCCAGCGGGATGAGCGGCGTCATGGAGGTGCAGTGGGAGCCGCAGGCCGCGCGCCTGTGGGTGGTGTGCGACGACACCTGCCACGGCCAGCACCGGACGTTCCGCGTGAACTCCTCCGGAGCGTTCGCGACGACCGCGGTCTACAACCGGCCCACCGGCATGCCGGACTACAACAACGAAGGCTTCGCCCTGGCCGGCGCGAGCGAGTGCACCGGCGGCACCAAGCCCGTCTACTGGTCCGACGACAGCGACGACGGCGGGCACGCGCTGCGCAAGGGCACCGTCAGCTGCTGATCGGCCGCCGTCTCCGACAATTCTTGCAGACTTCAGTACGTAATTTTCTGAAATCGGTCCGAGTATTGCCAGTTCTTGGCCGGAAGCCTACAGTCGCCTCCCGGAACACGTACTCGTGCAACGGTGCCGAGAGGATCTGCAATGGCGATCTCCCGCAGGACGTTCATCGGCTCGGCCGCGGCGGCATCGGCTTGGGGAGCGCTTTCCCTCGCCGGCGCGCCCGGCGCGTCCGCCGCCAGCGCGCCGGGGGACGTCGTCGGCAAGATCACCGTCGGGTACCAGGGCTGGTTCGCCTGCGCCGGTGACGGCGCGCCGATCAACGGCTGGTGGCACTGGAGCCAGAACTGGGGGCAGACGCCGTCGACGGGCAACAACGTGATCAAGGCCTGGCCCGACATGCGCGAGTACACCCGCACCTACCAGACCGCATACGCCAACTTCGGCAACGGCCAGCCCGCGACGCTCTTCTCGTCCTACGACCAGCAGACCGTGGACACGCACTTCCTGTGGATGCAGCAGAACGGCTGCGATACCGCCGCGTTGCAGCGCTTCAACCCCAACAGCAGCGAGGGCCCGACGCGCGACGCGATGGCCGCCAAGGTCCGCAGCGCCGCCGAGGCGCACGGGCGGAAGTTCTACATCATGTACGACGCCACCGGCTGGGCGAACATGCAGCCGGAGATGAAGGCCGACTGGACGGCGAAGATGTCGGCGCACACGGCGTCGTCCGCCTACGCCCGCCAGAACGGCAAGCCGGTCGTCTGCATCTGGGGTTTCGGGTACAACGACGGCAACCACCCGTGGGACGCGAACACCTGCCTCGACGTCGTGAACTGGTTCAAGGGCCAGGGTTGTTACGTCATCGGCGGCGTGCCAAGGGAATGGCGCACCAGCGACGGCGGCTCACGGCCCGGCTTCGGCGACGTCTACCGCTCCTTCAACATGATCTCGCCGTGGATGGTCGGCGCGGTCGGCGACGCGGCGGGCTCGGACTGGATGTACCAGAACCTCACGGTGCCCGACCAGGCCGACTGCAACGCCCACGGCATCGACTACCAGCCGTGCGTGCTGCCCGGCGACGTCTCCGGCCGGCAGCGCGCCCACGGCGACTTCATGTGGCGCCAGTTCTACAACATGGTGCGCGCCGGCGTGCAGGGCATCTACATCTCGATGTTCGACGAATACGGTGAAGGCAACCAGATCGCGAAGACCGCCGAGAACGCATCGATGACCCCCGCCGGCTCCGGCCTGTTGGCCCTCGACGAAGACGGAACGGCGTGCTCGTCGGACTACTACCTGCGCCTCACCAACGACGGCGGCCGCATGCTCAAGGGCCAGCTCCCCTTGACGGCGACGAGGCCGACATCACCGAACCTGACCACAGGCGGCTCGACCGACCTGGCCCGCGGCCGCACCACGACCGAAAGCAGCCACACGCAGAACTACGGCGCGGGCAACGCCGTCGACGGAAACGCCGACAGTTATTGGGAAAGCACGAACAACGCGTTCCCGCAGTGGGTGCAGGTCGATCTGGGCGCATCGACCGCGGTGACGCGGATCGTGGTGGCCGTCCCACCGTCGAGCGCGTGGAGCACCCGGACTCAGACGCTGGCCTTGTCCGGATCATCCGACGGAACCACGTTCGACACCCTCTCCCCCGCGATGGGCTACGTGTTCGATCCGGCGCGGGGCAACAGCGTTACGATCACGGTCCCCCGCACCAGCCGCCGGTTCCTGCGCTTGACGTGCACCGGCAACACCGGCTGGCCCGCGGGACAGATCGCCCGTTTCGAGGCTTACAGCTGAGGGCGCCCGGATCCGCAACAGCACCACCACTCCCGCCGCAGCCACCGACCGACTCACAACCGCGGTCGGCCGAGGCAGATCGCTTCGAGCGAGCACAGCTGCGGCGCCGGGTCACAACCGCCTCGCCCCGGTGACCGGCTGTGCTCTCGATCCCGCGCGGGGCAACAACGTCACCATCACGATCCCCCGCACCAGCCGCCGCTACCTACGCTTGACGTGCACCGGCAACACCGGCTGGCCCGCCGGACAGATCGCCCGTTTCGAGGCCGACAGCTGACGGCGCCGCCGCGCTGACCGGCCGCGCTCGCGGTGTCACAACGTCGGCTGGGAGGCGACCAGCCGCGTCATGTGCTGTGACGGGAGGACACCCAGCTCGCGGTGCAGCAGCGCCCGGTAGTGCTGGTAGTGCCGCAACGCGGAGCCGCCGTTGCCCTGGGCCAGGTGCGCCGCGATCACCGTGCGGTGCGCGCTTTCCCGCACCGGGTCGATGGTGATCGCGGTGAACGCGGCCTCCAGCGCGGCCAGGTGCGCGCCGGCCGAGATGAGGTGCCGGGCGATCGCCTCCAGCGCGTGCAGCCGGACCTGCTCCCACCGCTGACGTTCGGGCACCAGCCAGTCCTCGGCCCAGTCGGGCAGCAAGTCCTGGGCCAGCTCACCGACCAGTCCCGCACCGGATTCCGGCCGCCCGGTCGGGCCGACGACGCGGTGGGCCGCTTCGAGCGTGCGGCAGAAGTCGACCGGCAGCGCCGCCGCCAGGTGCAGCCGGTCGACCGGCGTCTCCACGACCGGCCGGTCCGTGGCGCGGCGCACCTGCCACAACGCCTGCCGCAGGTTGGCCGCCGCGCGCTGGGGGCGGCTCTCGGGCCACAGCTGCTCGGCCGTCGCGTGCCGGTCGACCGCGGCGCCGTCGCGGATGGCGAGGAAGGCCAGCAGGCGCTGCGAACCCCGGGGCAGCGCGACGCGTTCGCCGCCGGCCCGCAGCTCGAATCGGCCCAGCAGCACCAAGTCCGCGTCCGATCTGTCGCCTTCGCCCATCGCCGTCCCCTCGTCCGCGCCGTCTTCCCCGGCGCCGTCCACCGGTCCACGAGCATGGCACCGCGAGTGTCTCCGGGCCGTCTTCCGGCCGCCTCCGTACGGCAGCGCGGGCGGCACCGGCCCTCAGTCGTGCGCGGGCTTGACTTCCGGCCCGGCGGTCACCCGGTCGGGAGCGTGGCACGACAGCGCGTCGCCGGACCGCGCGGAAACCGGGCGGCGTGGGTACCGCCAATGGCCCAACAGCCCCGTTTCCGCCCGTCCAGCCCATCGGGTGACGCAGGCGGCGCGGAGATCACCCGTGGTGCGCGGCGACGACGTGCGCGCGACGGCGCGTCCGGAGGGTGTGGTCCCAGGGTCGCATCGGCCCGGACACCACGCAGCACGAACGAGGAGCACACCATGCCGGACGGACAGCTCAAGAGCGTCGACATCCAGATCGCCGCCGCCGACCTCGAAACCCTCAAGAACAGCCAGTACCAGCTCTGCTTCGCGAAGAAGGTCAACAACTCCTACAACGTGGTCTGGCAGTCGGCCGCCGACTATCTGTCCGAAAACACGTTCGCGTGGCAGCCGCTGTACGAGCTCTTCGGCAGCAACGACTTCAAGGGCGACGTGACGGTGCACGTCGCGACGAACAAGGTGGCGATCGGCCTCGGTGACGAGGCGACGCTGGACAAGAGCGGGGTGCTCGGGGACGCCTCGTCGGGCGGCCCGGCGACCGGCATCACGCTGGTCAACGACTACGGCCCGATCCACCCGGGGCTGAGCGCGTACTCGACCGACATCAGCGGCCGGGGCACGACCACCCCGATCTACGTCGCCGAGAACCAGGTCGTCGCGGGCAACGACGTCCTGACGCCGGTGGAGAGCGTGCAGGTGTGGTTCGAGCAGGACATCGCCACCAGCACGATGTTCAGCACGGCCCGGTCCAACGCCATCGAGATCGACCTGACCGACCACAACACGGCGACCCGGCTCTACAGCGGCGGTGTCTGGTCGACGCCGAAGACCAGCGCGCTGTTCGTCGACCCGAAGGCGGTCCTCACCATCATCGCGGCCCTGGCCGCGGCGGTGGTCGTCCAGGACCTCGCGTCGAAGATCGCCTCGAAGCTGACCGGGGTGTACCGGGACATCAAGGTCGACGTGACCACGATGGGCGGCAACACCGTGAAGATCGAGTACCGGGAGCAGCCGGGCCTCAGCGCGGTCCGGAAGAACCAGAGCCGGTTGCTGCTGCAGAACCAGACGGCCGTCGACCAGCTCGCCGGCTTCGCGCTCGAGTCGTTCGCGCAGCTCGGCGTGGGTTACCTGACGCTGAACGCGACGACGGCGGGCTGACCCGGCGGCCGGCCCCGGAGCCTGCCCGGCTCCGGGGCCGGTGCGGGCTACTCTGGAGTAGACACAGTCGTGCGGCGCAGTGGGGGGAACGTGGCCCGGTTCGGCAAAGCGGTCGTCGAAGGTACTTTGCTGCGGGCGAAGCCCGTGGTCCGGTGGGGGCTCGGGCACGCATTGCCGCGGGCCGTGCTGCTGCGCGGCGCCCGGCGCGGCGACCTGCAGGGCCGGCTGGTCGACGACGCCGCCGCGGGCCGCGACCTGAGCGGGCTGTTCGACGAGATCCGGGCCGCCGGACCGGTCGCCCGGACGCGCTTCGGCTGGATCACCACGCAGCACGCCGCCGTCCGGGAGGTGCTCTCCAGCGACGACTTCCGCACCGGCGTGCTCGGCTCCGACGGCTCCGCGCTGGGACGGCTGCTGGAGTGGTCGGCCGGCGAGCACCTGCACCCGGTGCGGCCGCCGTCGCTGCTGGCCGTCAACCCGCCCGAGCACACCCGCTACCGCAAGCTCGTCACCGGCGTGTTCACCGCGCGCGCCGTCGAGCAGCTGCGCGGCCGGGTCCAGGCGATCGCGGACGAGGTGCTCGACGCCATCGACCCCACCGGCCCGGTCGACCTCGTCGAGTCGTACTGCGGCCTGCTCCCGGTGACGGTGATCAGCGAGATCCTCGGCGTCCCGGCCACCGAGGTGGGCAAGGTGCTGTCCCTGGGCGCGGCGGCGGCGCCGAGCCTCGACCTCGGCCTGGGCTGGCGCACGTTCCGCGACGTCGAGACGGCGCTGGCGGAGTTCGACACCTGGCTGGGCGAGCACCTGGACCACCTGCGCCGCCACCCCGGCGACGACCTGTTCAGCCGCCTGGTCGCGGCCCGCGACGACGGCGTCGGGCTCACCGAGGCCGAGCTGAAGTCGACCGCGGGCCTGGTCCTAGCGGCCGGCTTCGAGACGACGGTCAACCTGCTGGGCAGCGGCATCGCCCTGCTGACGGCCCACCCGGACCAGCTCACGACCCTGCGCGAGCGGCCGGAGCTGTGGACCAACGCGGTAGAGGAGGTCCTGCGCCACGACCCACCGGTCCTGCTGACCGGCCGGCTGGCGGTCCGCGCCACGGAGATCGCCGGCGTCCCCCTGCCACGAGGAGCGCTGGTGACGACGGTACTGGCCGGCGCGAACCACGACCCGCAGGTCTTCGCGGATCCGGAGACGTTCGACGTGACCCGGGCCCGAGCCCGCGACCACGTGGCCTTCGGCGCGGGCCGGCACCACTGCCTGGGAGCGGCACTGGCCCGAATGGAGGGCGAGATCGGCCTGCGAACGATCTTCGCCCGCTTCCCCGGCTTGGCCCTGAGCCCGGGAAGCCGCCGCCGAGAGACCCGAATCCTGCGGGGCTACGAGTACTTGCCGGCCACGCTCACCTAGCGGCGACGGCCTCAGCCGCGGTCCCCCGGCGACACGACGCAACAGCCCGTTGGCGCGGCGCGAGCAACCTCTTGGCGCCCCGCCCAGGTGCGGGACACTCCCGACGAAGCCATCCAAGGGCCCTCGCGGCTCTGGCGGACCGACTTCCTCGCGAGACCACCCGAACGCCCGCCAAGCGCGCGGAGACCTCCCGGCGAGGCCACCCAGAAGGCGTCGGCGGGCCGGGTGCAGGGCGGCCTCCGGCAGAAGGGCTCGGCGCGGGCGGCTCAGTGGTGTGCGGCGCGCAGGGCTCGTTCGATCTCGTCCTGGCCGAGTGCGCGCGAGCTGACGTAGTACAGCACCGCGCCGGGCGGCAGGTCGCCGTCCCAGGCGGGGTTCACCGTCAGGCCGTTGGCGCCGCGGACGGCCAGTACCGTGGCCCCGAAGGTCCGGCCCAGTGCGGCGCGGCAGCGTTCGACCTGCAGGGCGCCGAGGCGTTCCGGGACGGTGACCGAGTACGTGCCGGCGCCGCCGGCGGTCATCAGTTCGGTGTAGACCTCGGCGATGCCGGGCGAAACCACCTCCTCGACGACCATTCGCGGGGTGTGCCACTGGACGCAGGTGATCCGCGGGTCGACGTAGCCCATCAGCTCGGCCCGTTCCATGTCGCGCATCGTGACCACCACGTGCGCCGACGTCGAGGCGTGCTCGACGAGGACCGCCACCGCCAGCGCCTCGTTGTCGTCCCGCACGTCCACGAGCACGGTGGCGGCCCGCTCGACCCCCGCCCGCGACAGCACCTCCGGCGCGGTGAGGTCGCCGCGGACGAACTCCACGGGCTGCGCCGGCATCGGGTGCACCGGCACCTCGTCGCCCGCGCACAGCACCAGTCCGGTGATCCCGTCGGCCAGCAGCTGCGCCACGAGCCGCTCGGTGCGGCCGGCGAGGTAGCCGACGAGCACGACGTGGCCGCTCAGCTCCACCGGTTCCAACCCCTGCATCCGCCGTCCCTTCGCTTGCTCGAGCAGCGCCGCGAGCCGGGTGAAGACCGTGGTGAGCGTGGCGATCCCGCCGACGATCACGTACACCCCGACGAAGTGCCCGGCCGCCGTCGCCGGCGAGAAGTCGCCGTACCCGACCGTCGCCGCGGTCACGACGAAGTACCACCAGTAGTTGCCCGGCTGAACGAGCTCGCTGCCGGCCGGCTCGGCCAGCACCATCAGCGGCCAGCTGGTCGCGAACACGAAGACGACGACCACCACCGGGAGCGTCCACCCGGCACGCAGGATCCAGCGCGCGAACAGGCGGGAAAGGATGAAAGGCACGCCCTCTCCTCACCGAACGCCACCACCCGGACACGCCACCTTCAGCGTCCCTTGAGGACAGTTCCGGATCACAAGATCACACGCGCGGACCAGGCACAACGGCCTTTACCCGACCGTGACGGCGGCGCCTCAGGGCCGGACCGCGACCGGCACGCGGACGCCCGGTAGTCACAGCCGGTGCGGATCGAGGTGGTGGCGGGCCGGCTCTCCCCGGCCGCGACCGACCTAGCCGACGCCGACCGCCGGCAAGGCGGAGTCCCGATAACCCGCCATCCGCGTGTGGGTAACGGCGCGCGTCGACCGCGCGCCGTGCCTTGCCCACGTCAGCCACCACCAAGGGGGAGATCCGCGCCAGTGCCGGCCGCGGGTCAAGAGGTGCTGACTCGGTCAGCGCGCGGCCTGGCAACCTTCCGGCGAAGTCTCGTCAACGCCGGCCGCAGATTCGGCGACCTGCAGTCCGTGTGTGGCTAGCGGTGCGTGGCACCTCCTGCGGGTGGGCGGTGCAGGCCCAGGTGGTCGCGCAGGGTGGGGCCGGTGTATTCCGTGCGGTAGCGGCCCTTGCGTTGCAGGATCGGGACCACGTGGTCGACGAATGCCGTCAGCTCGTACGGCAGCGTTGAGCCCATGATGGTGAACCCGTCGACCGCGCCGGCGTCCTGCCAGGTCATCGTGTGCGTGGCCAGCTGTTCGGGTGTGCCGATGAAGTGGGACTGGCCTGCGCCGCTCTTGAGCTGCAGGGCCAGGTCTCGCAGGGGTAGTTCCGGCTGCGCGCGTTGGAGGGCGAACAGTTCGTTCGCGCGGCTCGAGACGTTCGCCGTTCCGGTCCACAGCTCCGCGGGCAGCGGGGCGTCCGGGTCGAAGCCGTCCGGGTCCAGGCCGGCCGTGTACAGGATGTTCTGCCAGCGGAACTCCGGGCTCGCCAGCTCTTCCAGCCGGCGGGCCTTCTCCTGGGCCTCGGCCTCGGTGCCGCCCAGTGTCACCATCAGCGCCGGGAGGACGAGCACCTGGGCCGGGTCCCGGCCCGCGGCCGCCGCCTGGGCGTGGAGCTCGGTCCGGAACGCGGCCGCGGCCTCCAGTGACGGCGGTCCGGAGAACACCAGCTCGGCGTACCGCGCGGCCAGCGCGATGCCGGCCGGGGACTGTCCCGCTTGGACCAGGACCGGGCGCCCCTGCGGCGAGCGCGGGAACGGCAGGATTCCCTCGACGTCGTAGAAGTCGCCGTGGAAGCGGGGCGCGTGGAGCTTGGCGCGATCCGCCCACACGCCGCGCTCGCGGTCGCCGACGACCGCGTCGTCCTCCCAGCTGTCCCACGCGCGGGTCACGACGTCGACGAACTCGTGGGCCCGCGTGTAGCGGTCGGCGTGGTCGGGGTGGGCGCGCTCGCCGAAGTTCGCCGCGGCCAGCGGGGTGATGGTGGTGACGATGTTCCAGCCCGCGCGGCCGCCGCTGAGGTGGTCCAGCGTCGCAAACCGGCGGGCCAGCTCCCACGGCTTGTTGTAGGTCGTGGAGCCGGTCCCGATCAGGCCGATGTGGCTGGTGACCGCGGCCAGCGCCGAGAGCACCGAGATCGGGTCGAACTGCGTCTGCGGCAGGTGCGTGGCCCGGTACTCGGCGATGGCGATGTTGTCGGCCAGGAAGATCGTGTCCATCAGGCCGCGTTCGGCGATGCGCGCGATGTCCGCGTAGTACGGCAGCCCGAGCACGCCACGGACGTCGTCCTCGACGACGCGCCAAGCGGACTCGTGGTACCCGTTGGGCCAGATGAAAGCGTTGAAGTGCAACTGATCCGCGCTCACGGAACGACTCCTCGTGTTGTGCCGCCGTCAGGCGAGACCCTGCTGCGACAGCCAGTCCTTCGCGACGTCGGCCGCCGGCTCACCGTCGGAGTCGACGCGCTTGTTCAGCTCGCGCATGCCGTCGGTGCTGAGCTTCGCGCTCACCGCGTTGACGACGGTCGCGAAGTCCGCACCCCGCGCGTCGAGCACCTTCTTGTTCACCGCCGGCACCACGTTCTCCGTCGGCACCATGCTCAGGTCGTCCTTGAGCGCGACGTACTGCGGGTCACCGGCGGACGGGCTCACCGAGTCCACCGGGATCACCGTGACCGCACCGGAGTTGAGCTGCTGCACGCGCGGCCCGACCTCCTGCACGGTCTGGAAGGACGCGTTCGTCAGGTGGTAGATGTCGGTCAAGCCCTTGAAGCACGTCAGCCGCTTCTCACATTCCGGACCACCGGCCAGGATGACCTTGTCGAGCTTCTTCAGGTCGCTGATGGTCGCGATGCCCTTCGACTTCGCTAGATCGGCCTTGACGATGTAGGTGTTCTTGTCCTCGGCCGGGGCGTAGTCCAGCAGCGAGACGCCGCTGGGCTCGAACAGCTTCGCCAGCTGGTCGTGCTCCCCCTTGGCGTCCTTGACCGGCTCCGCACCGAAGCCGGTGGTGATCGCGGAACCCTGGTACTCCGGGATGAACTGCAGCTCACCGGACTTCAGGGACGGGTAGATCAGCTCACGTGAGCCCAGGTTCAGCTTCCGGGTCACCGGGTAGCCCTTGGCCTCCAGCGCCTGCGCGTAGATCTCGGCCAGGATCTGGCTGTCGGTGAAGTTGAAGGACGCCACGACGATCGGCGCCCCGCCCTTGCCCGGCGCGGCGGGCTTGTCAGCGCTGTCGCCGCCCCCGCACGCGGTCAGGCCGAAGACGGCCACCGCCACCACTGCGGCCGCTCGAAGGTTCCGGCTCCAGCGCACGTGCCCACACTCCTCGTTCCCATGATCCAGACATCCACGACCCTAACCAGCGGGTACGACAGAAACCACATGCTGGGAACACGGCGACACAGGCTGTGCCCGCCGTAACCCGATCCGGTCAACTAACCCCGCTGGTCACTTTTACAGGTTAGGATGAACCCAGCGAACTTGTCAACCGGCGAGGTCCACATCCTGAACACCCGTGCGGGGACCACCCGCGACGGGATACCTGTGCAGTACCCCGGAAGCGAGGTGGTGGGGCATGGCATCCGACGACGTCGAGGCGTTCGACTCCGTGCTCGACGCGATCGGCGGCACCCCGCTGATCCGGCTCGCGCGGATCGCGCCGCCGGCCGGCCCGCGAATCTACGTCAAGGCCGAGTTCCTCAACCCGGGCGGCAGCGTCAAAGACCGCGCCGCGCTCTCGATGGTGCTCGACGCGGAACGCTCGGGTGCGCTGCCTCCCGGCGGGCTGATCGTCGAAGGCACCTCCGGCAACACCGGGATCGGGCTGGCGATCGTGGCGGCCCAGCGCGGCTACCGGCTCACCGTCGTGCTGCCGGACAAGAGCAGCCGGGAGAAGACCGCGATCCTGCGCGCCTACGGGGCGGACGTCGTGGTCACCCCCGGTGCCGTACCGCGCGAAGACCCGGCCCACGTCTCGCAGGTCGCGCGCCGGCTCGCCGAAGAGAACGGCGGCTGGCTCGCCGACCAGTACGACAACCCGGCCAACCCGGCCGCCCACGAAACGACGACCGGGCCGGAGATCTGGCGGCAGACGCGGGGCCGGATCACCCACTTCGTCGCCGGGATCGGCACCGGCAGCGGCGCCGGCGCCCACCTCAAGCGGGTCAGCGGCGGCCGGGTGCGGGTGATCGGCGCCGATCCCGAGACCTCCGTCTACTCGGGCGGTGACGGCAGCCCTTACGTGGTCGAAAGCATCGGGCACTACCTGCACCCGGACACCGTCGAGGACACCTGGCCCCGCTCCTACCACCGCGATGTCGTCGACCACGTCGAACCGGTCGGCGACCGCGAGTCACTGCTGACCACGCGACGGCTGGCGCGCGAGGAAGGCCTGCTGCTCGGGGCTTCCGCGGGCACGGCCGCCGCCGCCGCGCTGCGACTGGCTGCGGGGCTGGGTCCGGCCGACCTGATCGTCGTCGTGGTCCCCGACTCCGGCCGCTCGTACCTGTCCAAGTACTACGACGACGACTGGCTCCGGCACCTCGGTTTCCTCACCGAGCACGCGGGCGAGCAGACCGTGGCCGAGGCCGCCGGCCCGTTCCCGGCCGCCGCGCCCGGCCTGGCGGCGACGGCGTCGGTCGGCAGCGCGCTCGCCGTGGCCGACCGCCATCCCGGCGCCGGACCGCTGTGGCCGGTCGGCCCGGACCGGCCCGGCGCCACCGGGCCGCCGTCGGTGGCCGAGGTGACCGGGGCGCTCGACGTCACGGAGCTCCGCTTGCTGACCGCGGCCGGCGTGGCCCGCCCGGCCGACCCGATCGCCGAATACGTCACCGGTCCCCTGCCCGCGGTCGGCATCGGCGAAAGCCGCCGGGCCGCCGCGGATCGGCTCGGCGCGCACGAAACCGCGTGGGTCCTCGTCGACGGGCGCGTCGCCGGATCCGTCCACAAGGGACAGCTAGAACCAGCCGGAGAAAGGACTGCGGGCACGTGAAGTTCCTGCTCATCACCCTGATCACCCATGTACCCGACCCGGTCACCGGCGTCCTCACCCCGACCGACCAACGGCTGCTGGACGTCGTCGCGAACGCCGAGCTGGCCGAAGAACTCGGCTTCGACGGCTACGGCGTCGGCGAGCGGCACGAGCGGCCGTTCATCTCCTCCTCGCCGCCGGTCGTGCTGAGCCACATCGCCGCCCGGACGTCCCGGATCCGGCTGTTCACCGCCGTCACCACACTCAGTCTGCTCGACCCGGTCCGCGCGTTCGAGGACTACTCGACCCTGGACAACCTCTCCGGCGGCCGGCTCGAACTGATCATCGGCAAGGGCAACGGCGCCGCCCAGCGCGAGCTGTTCCACGTCACCCCGGACGACCAGTGGGACCGCAACTCCGAAGGCTACGAGCTGTTCCGGAAACTCTGGCGCCAGGACAAGGTCACCTGGTCCGGGCGGTTCCGGCCGTCGCTGACCGACGCCGAGGTCTGGCCGCGGCCGCTGCAGCAGCCGATCCGCGTCTGGCACGGCAGCGCGACCAGCCGCGAGTCCGTCGACCTCGCCGCGAAGTGGGGTGACCCGCTCTTCTCCGCGAACGTCACCAACCCCGTCGAGCCCTACGCCGAGCTGGTCCGCCACTACCGCGAACGGTGGGCCCACCACGGCCACGACCCCGCGGCCGCCGTCGTCGGCGCCGGGACCGCCGGGTACTACGCCGCCGAGACGTCGCAGGAGGCGCTCGAGGTCTACCGGCCGATCTTCGAGAGCCGGCTGGCCCTGCAAACCCGGCTCGGCCTCGAACCCGTCTTCCCGACGCTCGAGGACTTCGTCGAGCGCAGCTCGGCGCTGATCGGCAGCCCGGCCCAGATCACCGAGAAAGTCCTGCGCTACCACAAGGAACTCGGGCACCAGGTGATGCACCTGCACGCCGACCGCGACGGGCTCACCGCCCGGCAGCACCGCGCCACCCTCGAACTGTTCCAGTCGGACATCGCGCCCGCGCTGCGGCGGGAGATCCCCGACCCGCCGTGGCCCGCCGGAAAGGACCGTCATGCCTGAAGTCCCGTTGTCGGTGCTGGACCTCGTCCCGATCAGCACCGGGTCCGGCGCCGCCGAGGCCGTGCGCAACACCGTCGACCTCGCGCAGCACGCCGAACGCTTCGGCTACCACCGCTACTGGTTCGCCGAGCACCACCTCAACCCCGGCGTCGCCGGCGCGTCACCGCCTGTGCTGATAGCCCTCGTCGCCGGGGCCACCGAGCGGATCCGGCTCGGGTCCGCGGGCGTGCAGCTCGCGCACCGGACGCCGCTGGCCGTCGTCGAGGAGTTCGGTCTCGTCGCGGCGCTGCACCCGGGGCGGCTGGACCTCGGGCTCGGCCGCAGCGGCAAGCAGCTCGTCCGCGAATACGCCGCTGCCGCAGCCGCGCCACCGCCGGCCACGCAGGCGAGCAACGGCTTGCTCATTCCTGAGAAGCCCGACTTCAGCACGCTCGCCCGCTCGTCGCGGATCGGCCTGACCTTCGGGCTGCTGCAACAGCCCGGCGCCGAATCACCCGACTACGGCGACCAGGTCGACGACATCCTCGCCTTCCTCGGCGGCACCTACCGTTCCGCCGAAGGGCTCGACGCGCACGCCGTGCCCGGCGAGGGTGCGCAGGTCGAGATCTGGATCCTCGGCAGCAGCGGCGGGCAGAGCGCGTCCGTGGCCGGTCGCAACGCCCTGCGGTTCGCCGCGAACTACCACGTCAGCCCGTCCAGCGTGCTCGACGCCGTCGACGCCTACCGGCAAGCGTTCGTGCCCTCGGCGACCCTGCCGAAGCCGTACGTCGCGGTGTCGGCCGACGTCGTCGTCGCCGAAGACGACGCCACCGCGCGGGAACTGGCCAGCGGCTACGCCCTCTGGGTCCGCTCCATCCGTCGCGCGGAGGGCGCGATTCTCTTTCCCACGCCGGAAGAAGCCGCCGCCCACGTCTGGAGCGACGAGGACCGGGCCCTGGTCGCCGACCGCGTCGACACCCAGTTCGTCGGCTCCCCCGCCACGGTCGCGGCCCGGCTGCAGCAGCTCCAGGAGGCGACGGGCGCCGACGAGCTCGTCATCACCACCATCACCCACGCGCACTCCGACCGGGTGCGGTCCTACGAACTGCTCGCCGAGCAGTGGAACCGGGGGTGAGGCCAGTGGGCTAAGCCTGCCCGGTCAGCAGCTTGACGAGACTGTGCGGGGTCTCCTCGCCGAAGCAGAGGTCGAAGTCACGCGCGGCTTCGGTGGCGGCTTCGGCGCTGCGCGGGAACAGCGCCTGCTCGTAGACGGCGAGCGCGGCTTCGACGTCGCCGGGGTGCGCGGCGATCGCCTTGCCGAGCTCGGCGGCGTCGAACATGGCCAGGTTGGCGCCTTCGCCGTTCGGGACGCAGAGGTGGGCGGCGTCGCCGAGCAGGGTCACCCCCGGCACCCGGTCCCACCGGTGCCCGGTCGGCAGGGTGTTGATCGGGCGCAGCACCGGCGGGGTCTCGCCGTCGGTGATCAGCGCGGTGAGCTCCGAAGCCCAGCCGTCGAACTCCGCCGCGATCCGGGTGGTGGACGCCGCGGCGTCGGTGAAGTCGATGCCGGCGAACCACTCCTGCGGCTTCGACAGCACCACGTAGGTGTGGAGGTTCCCGCCGCTCTCGCGGTGCGCCTGGATCCCCCTGCCCGGTTCGAGCGAGAACAGGGCCCCGCCGCCGACCGCCTTCGCGCTGTCCGGGTGCCGCGTGTCGCTGTCGAAGAGGTACGTCTCGACGAACGACGTGCCGACGTACTCGGGTGTGGCGTCCGAGAGCAGCGATCGGACCCGGGACCACGCGCCGTCCGCGCCGACCAGCAGGCTCGTGGCGACGCTGTCGCCGTTGGCGAAGGTCACTTCGTGGCGGCCGTCACCGAGGGTGCGGACGCCGCTGACCTTGTGGCCCCACCGGACGGTGCCCTCGGGGAGGGAGTCGAGCAGGACTTGGCGCAGCTCGCCGCGTTGCACTTCGGGGCGGGCGCCGGTGCCGTCGTCGGGTTCGTCGAGCAGGACGGTTCCGTCCCGCTCGAGGATCCGCGTCGCTTCGCGGCCCTCCAGGATCAGGTTGCGGAATTCCTCGGTGAGGCCGGCGGCCTCGAGGGCGAGCTGGCCGTTGTAGTCGTGGATGTCGAGCATGCCGCCCTGCGTACGGGCGGCCGGCGACGCCTCGGCCTCGTAGACCGTGGCCGGGATGCCGTGGACGTGCAGGACGCGGGCGAGGGTGAGGCCGCCGAGACCGGCGCCGATGATCGTGACCTGGGTGTTCATGGTGTCTCCTCCGGGTTCGAGGCCGTCGGGCCTCACTGGAACGTCATTCCATCTTGGAACACCATTCCAGATGTGTCAAACTGGAGGCATGGCTACACGCACGCGCCGGGCCCCGCGGCGCACAGAGGCGCTCTCCCGCGAGCGCATCGTCGAGACCGCCGTCGAAGTGCTCGACGCGGCCGGCGAAGGCGGGCTGACGTTCCGGGTGCTGACCGAGCGCCTCGCCACCGGCGCCGGCGCGATCTACTGGCACGTGGCGAACAAGGGCGAGCTGCTGGCCGCCGCGACCGACGCCGTCGTCGCGCGGGCCATGGCGCCCGGGAAGGCCCAGGGCACCCCGCAGGAGGAGGTGCGCGCCGTCGCGCTCGGCCTGTTCGAGGCGATCGACGACCACCCGTGGCTCGCCACGCAGCTCACGGCGCAGTTCGCCCGCAGCCCCTGGGGCTCGGTGACCCCGCGGATCTTCGAAAGCCTCGGCCGGCAGGTCCGCGCGCTGGACGTGCCCGAAGCCGGCTGGTTCACGGCGACCTCGGCGCTGGTGCACTACATCCTGGGCGCCGCCGGCCAGAACGCCGCGAACTCCGCGAGCGGGCGCGCGCTCGAGCCCGGCATCGACCGCTCCCAGTTCCTCGACGCCGTGTCGACCGCCTGGGAAGAACTCGACCTCGACGAGTACCCGTTCACCCGGGCCGTCGCGGCGCAGCTGCGCGAGCACGACGACCGCGAGCAATTCCTCGCCGGGGTCGATCTGATCCTGTCCGGCATCACCCACCGGTGAGCCGTGTAGGGCGTTATACGGTTCTCAGCCGGTGAGGTCGCCTTCCTCCTCGTTGCGGCCGGCGTAGAAGGCCAGCTTGTCCTCGTCCACCGTCACGCCGAGGCCGGGGCCGGCCGGGACGCGCAGGCGGCCGTCGGTCAGTTCCAGTGGTGCGACGATGTCGTCCGCGTGCAGGTAGTACATGCTGTCGATGGCCCGTGACAGGACCGGGGTGCTCGCGACCACGGCGAGGTGCGCAGCCGTCGCGATGCCCAGTTCGCCGCCGCTGTGGAGGTTCATCCCGAGGCCGAACGTCTCGCAGTGGGCGGCCAGGGCCTTCGTCGCCGCGATGCCGCCCCACTTGTAGACGTCGCCGTGGATCACGTCGACCGCGCCGAGCCGGACCGCCGGGGCGAACTCCTCGAAGCGGACCACGCACATGTTGGTGCACAACGGGATTCGCACCTTCGCCCGCACCTGGGCCATGCCCTCGATGCCGACGCACGGGTCCTCCAGGTACTCCAGGTCCAGCTCCTCCAGCGCCAGCCCGGCGCGGATCGAGTCGGGCACGGACCACGCCGCGTTCGGGTCCACCCGCAGCTCGACGTCCGGCAGCGCCTGACGCAGCTCGCGCATGATCGCGACGTCGCCGCGGACGTCCTTGGTGCCCTTGAGTTTCACGGCCGTGAAGCCGCCTTCGGCGACCACCTTCGCCGCGTACTCCCCCAGCCCCTGGGCCAGTTCGCGGCCCGTCGCGCCGGGCGCGTCGGCGCGGGTGATCAGCGCGGTGATCGGCACCTCGTCGCGCACCGGGCCCCCAAGCAGGTCGGTCACCGACTGGCCGGTGGCCTTGCCCATCAGGTCCCAGCAGGCGACGTCGAGCGCGGCCAGCGCCGCGTACCCGAGGTAGCCGTGGAAGAACGGCACCATGTGGTGCCGCCGGTGGAACGCCTCCAGCGCGAACGGGCTCGTGCCCACCAGCTCGGCGCCGAGCTTGCGCACCAGCTCCGCGACCGGGCGGCCCCACATGGTCTCGCCCCAGCCCTCGACGCCGGTGTCGGTGCGCAGCCGCACGACGGTGCGGGTCTCGCCCGTCTTCGTCTCGAACGAGCTGGTGAACGGGTTGGTCAACGGCAGGTTCACGACCCGCACGTCGACGTCGGTGATCTTCATGCCTCCCCTTCGGCGTGGGTTTCGCGGGTGGCCGCGTCGAACGCGCGGATCGCGTCCGCCAGCGCGGTCACCCGGTCTTCGAGCAGGTCCGCGCCGCCCTCGGCGGTCGCGGTGGTCGCGTCGTCGGTGCTGCCGCCCGCGCGGGCCCATTCGCCGTGGCGTTCGACGGTCAGGCCCGGGTACGGCGGGTACGCGAACAGCGGTGGCGGCGTGACGTCGGCGCGTGGTTCGGGCGGCCGCACCAGGTCGCCGCGGGTGGCGAGCATCAGCGACGTCTCGAACGCCCCGGCGTGGCCCGGCGAGGAGCCGTCGCCGAGCGAGAAGTAGGAGCACGCCGCGAGCGCGACGTCGGCCCGCAGCGCGTACTCCTTGACGGCGAGCCGCATGATCTCGTCGTTGCCGCCGTGCCCGTTGACCACGAGGATCCGCCGGAAGCCGCTGCCGGCGAGCGAGTCCAGGACGTCGGCGAGCACGGCCTGCAGCGTCGACGCCCGGAGCGAGACGGCGGCGGCGAACAGGTGGTGCGGGCTGTGGCCGAACGGCAGCGCGGGCAGCCGCACCACGACCGGGTCGGCCACCCGCGCCAGCGCGCCGTCGACGACGGCTTCGGCGAGCATCGTGTCGGTGCCCATCGGCAGGTGGGCGGCGTGCTGCTCCTGCGAACCGATGGGCAGCAGCGCGATCGCCGACCGCCCGGCATCGCGCACCTCCCGCCAGGTCATCCGCGTCAGTTCCGGCACGTGGTCTCCCCTCCGGAGCCGGGTCGTGGCATCGTGATCGCATGAGCACCGGCGAACGCCCGGCCCTGCGGCTGGTCCCGGCGCCGGCCGCGCCCGAGGCCGGCGCGGGCCCCGTGCTGGGCGCCGTCGAACTGCTGCCGGGCCGGGTCCGGGCCGCGCTGCTCGACCTGTCCGGCACCGTGCTGTGGCGCGCCGAAGCGACCTACCCGCGCGGCACGGCGGACCGGGCCGAGATCGACGCCGCACTGGCCGAAGTCGCGCGGTTCCCCACGCCCCCGGTGGGCGTCGGCGTGGCCGCCGCGGGCCTGGTCGACGCCGACGCGGGTGTGATCATCGAGGTCAGCGAAGTGCCCGCGCTGCACGGTTATCCCGTCGCGGCCGTGCTCGCCGAGCTGGTGCACGCGCCGGTCCACATCGAACACCGGGCGCGGCTGCAGGTGCTGGGCGACCGCTGGTTCGGCCCGGGTCGCGGCCGCACGACGTTCGCGTCCGTGTCGACGGGCGAGGTGCTGGGCGTCGGCCTGCTGTACGACGGCGAGGTGCTCGCCCCGCCGGGTGGCCGCAGCGGCGCACACATGACGGTCGCCGCGAGTGGCCGGCCGTGCACCTGCGGCGCGCGTGGCTGCTGGAAGACCGTCGCGACGACGCCGTGGCTGCGCGCCGAAGCCGAGCGGCGTGGTCTCGGCGCGCGCACGGTGCGGGAGCTGGCGGGTGACCCGCTGCTCGACGAGTACGCCGCCAACATCGCGCTGGGCCTGGTGAACATCCAGCAGCTCTTCGCGCCGGGCCTGTTCGTGCTGCACGGCGAAGCCGCCGAGGGCGGCGAGCGCTTCCGGGCGCGGATCGAGCAGCGGCTGCGGGAGGACTCGTCGTGGGCGCTGACCGCCGAGCCCCCGACGGTCGTGGTGAACCCGGGCCCGGCCGACGACGTCGCGCTGCTCGGCGGCGCCGGGCTCGTGCTGTCCCACCACTGACGCCTTCACGCCGTCACCTGGCGGCGGCGCGCGAGCCGGGGATCCGGGTTCGGGACCGCGTCGAGCAGGCTCTTCGTGTACTCGTGCGACGGCGACGCGAACAGCCGCGCCGACGGCGCCAGCTCCACGATCTTCCCCGCCCGCATCACCGCGACGCGGTCCGCGATCTGCTGCACCACCGCCAGGTTGTGCGACACGAACACGTACGTCAGCTTCAGCCGGTCCTGCAGGTCGGCCAGCAGGTCCAGCACCTGGGCCTGCACCGAGACGTCGAGGGCGCTCGTCGGCTCGTCGAGCACCACCAGCCGGGGTTCCAGGGCCAGCGCGCGGGCGATGGAGATCCGCTGCCGCTGGCCGCCGGAGAACTCGTGCGGATAACGGTCCTGCACCTGCGGTGCCAAGCCGACGGCGTCGAGCAGGCCCGCCACGCGCTCACGCACCTTCGCCCGGCCGCGACGGCCACGCAGTGATGCGTTGTGCGTCACCAGCGGCTCGGCGACGATCTCCGTCACGCGCAGCCGCGGGTTCATGCTCGAGTACGGGTCCTGCAGCACCACCTGCATCTCGCGCCGCACCTTGCGCAGGCTCGACGCGCTCAGCGCGTGCAGGTCCGCGCCGTCGAACCGGACCGTGCCCGCCGTCGGCTCGATCAGGCACAGCAGCAGGCGGGTCAGCGTCGTCTTGCCGCTGCCCGACTCGCCGACGACGGCCAGGGTCTCCCCCGAGACGACGTCGAGGTCGACACCGTCCACCGCGGACAGTGCGCCGTAGTCCTTGCGCAGCCCGCGGATCTCGACCAGGTTCGTCATACCCGCTCCAGCTTCGGTGTCGCGCGCAGCAGCTCGCGTGTGTAGTCCTCGCGCGGCGCCTCGAACAGCGGCACCACGTCCCCGGTCTCGACGACCTGGCCCGCCTTGAGCACCACGACCCGGTCGGCGACCTCCGCGACGACGCCGAGGTCGTGCGTGATGAGCAGGATCGCCATCCCGTGCCGTCGTTGCAGGTCGACCAGCAGCTCCAGGATCTGCGCCTGCACGGTGACGTCGAGGGCCGTGGTCGGCTCGTCGGCGATGAGCACCCGGGGCCGGCCGACCAACGCCATCGCGATCATCACGCGTTGCCGCAGCCCGCCCGAGAGCTGGTGCGGGTACTGCGAAGCACGCACCCCGGGATCGGGAATCCCCGCCTCTCGCAACGCCTCCACGGCAGCGGCCCGCGCGTCGGAGCGTGACGCGTTCTGGTGCTTGCGGACGACCTCGGCCACCTGCGCGCCGACGCGCTTGACCGGGTTGAGGCTCGTCATCGGGTCCTGGAAGACCATGGCGACGTCGTTGCCGCGGATGCCCCGGAGGTCCTTTTCGGACAGTCGCAGCACGTCACGGCCGTCGAGGAGGATCTCGCCGCCCGCGTACACGCACGGTGGCTCGGGGTTGAGCCGCAGCACCGACAGCGCGGTCGCGGTCTTGCCGCTGCCCGACTCCCCCACCAGCGCGAGGGTCTCGCCCTCGGCCACGGACAGGCTCACGCCGTCGACGGCGGTCACGGTGCCGGTGTCCACCCGGAACTCGACGCTCAGGTCGGTGATCTCCAGCAGGCTCATGAGCGGTACGCCTTCGGGTCCGCGACGTCGCGCAGGACGTCGCCGGTGATGTTGACGGCCAGCGCGGTGAGCATCAGCGCGACGCCGGGGAACACGGCCACCCACCACGACGTGCCGAGGTAGAGCTGGCCGTCGGCGAGCATCCCGCCCCAGGTCACGGTCCGCTTGGGCACGCCGAGGCCGAGGTAGCTCAGCGACGCCTCGGCGACGATCGCCGCGGCGACGTGCAGGGTGCCGATGGTCGCCAGCGGCGCCATCACGTTGGGCAGCAGGTGGCGGCGCATGATCGTGAAGTCCGTGACGCCGATCGCCCGCGCCTCGGTGACGAACTCCCTGGTGCGCAAGGAAAGCACCTCGGAGCGGATCACCCGGGCGTAGGACACCCAGCCGGTGAAGCCGAGCACCAGCACGACGTACCAGAGGCCGGAGCCGAGAAACCCGACGATGGCGAGCGCGAGCAGGATCGACGGGAACGCGAGCTGGATGTCGGCGATCCGCATCAGGATCCGGTCGAACCAGCCGCCGAGGAATCCGGCGACCAGGCCGATCGCGGCGCCGACGACGCCGGCCAGCAGCGCCGCGCACGCGCCGACGAGCAGCGAGACGCGGGCGCCGTAGCACAGGCGCGACAGGATGTCGCGGCCCAGCTGGTCGGTGCCGAGCAGGTGCGCGGAGTCGCCGCCGGCGGCCCACGCGGGTGGGTGCAGCCGCACCAGCAGGTCCTGCGCGCCCGGGTCGTACGGCGCGATCAGCGGCGCGAGCAGGGCGACGAGCACCATCAGCGTCAGCACGCTCACGGCGACGACACCGAGCTTGTTGCGCAGGACCCCGCGCACCACACCCGGCCGGGCCAGGGGAACAGCGATGGCGGTCACGCGGTCACCCGCACCCTCGGGTCGAGAATCGTGTAGGACAGATCCACCAGCAGGTTCACCACGACGAACGTCGCGGCGAAGAACAGCACCGCGGCCTGCACCAGCGGGAAGTCGCGGTTCTGGATGGCCTCGACGGTGAGCCGGCCGAGGCCGGGCCAGGAGAACACCTGCTCGGTGAGGATCGCGCCGCCCAGCAGGCTGCCGACCTCCAGGCCGACGACCGTGACGACGGGCAGCGCGGCGTTGCGCAGGCCGTGGCCCAGCACGATCCCGCCGGGGCTCAGGCCCTTGGCCCGCGCGGTGCGGATGTAGTCCGAGCCGAGCACGTCGACCAGGGAGCTGCGCAGCAGCCGCGCGATCACCGCCACCGAGTACACCGCCAGCGTGATGGCCGGGAGCACGAGGTGCTCGAAGCCGCCGTAGCCGGACGCGGGCAGCACCTGCAGCTGCACGGCGAAGATCAGGACCAGCAGGATCCCGACCCAGAACGCGGGCGTCGACTGGCCGACGAGGACCCCGGTCATCACGCCGGTGTCGCCCGCGCGGCCGCGGCGCAAGGCGGCGAACGTGCCCGCCGGGACGGCCAGCAAGAGCGCCACGAGCAGCGCGGCGCCGGCCAGTTCCAGCGTCGCGGGGACGCGGGAGAACAGGACTTCGGCGACCGGCTGGTCGTAGACGAGCGACGTGCCCAGGTGCAGCCGCGGCAGGCCGCCGAGGTAGTCGAGGTACTGGGTGAGCAGCGGCCGGTCCAGCCCGAGGCTCGCGCGCAGCGTGGCCTCCTGCGCCGCGGTGGCGTCCGGCGGCAGGATCAGCTTCACCGGGTCGCCGGACAGCCGGACCAGGAAGAACGCCGCGGTGGCCACGAAGAACAGCACCACGATCGCGGTCAGCACCTTGGTGACGACCACACGGAGCACCCCGCGGCCCGGGGCGGCCGGGCGGGTCACGGCGACGGCCGGCGCGGTCACGGGGTCACCGTCGCCTTCGCCATGCCGAGCACACCGACCACACCCGGTGTCCACTGTGGACGCGTGTTGACCGCGTAGACGTTGTCGGTCTGGTAGAGGAACACGAACGGCGCCTCCTGCTTGAGAAGTTGCTGGAGCGAGGTAAAGGCCCGCTGCCGGTCGGCGGGCGCGAGCGACTGCTCCTCGGCGTCCACGAGCCGGTCGGCCTCGGGGTTGGTCCACCGGCTCTGCCGCCGGTCGTGGCGGACGTTGGACTGCACGAGGCTTTCGGCGTCGAGGGTCCAGCCGGTGCTGGCGGCGAGGTAGATCGGGCCGAGCGCGCCGCGGTTGCTGGACGTCAGGCGGCTGCTGTACGTGCCGGGGTCGACGAGGTCGACGCGGGCTCGGACGCCGACGCGGGCGAGGAGCCCGGAGATCGCCTCGGCGAGGTTCGAGTCGGCGGTCTGCGCGGTGATCGAGGTGTCGAACCCGGCCGCGAAGCCGGCTTCGGCGAGCAGCTGCTTCGCCAGGCCGACGTCGCGGGTGAAGGGCGTGATCGCCGGGTCGAAGCCGAACGCCTCGCGCGGGAACATCGTCGGCACCTCGCGGGCCTTGCCGTCGAGCACGGCCTTGATCAGCAGCGGGACGTCGACGGCGTGGTTGAGCGCGCGGCGCACCCGGACGTCGCGCAGCGGGCCGGCAGTGGTGTCGAGCGAGAGGTACGACGTGCGGATGCCCGGGTAGTGCCGGATCGAGACGCCGGTGTAGCCCTGCAGCTGGAGCGCGGCGTCCGGGGTGAGCCCGGCGACGATGTCGACCTCGTCGCTCTGCAGGGAGGCCAGCGACGAGGACGCGTCGGGCATCGGGAGGAACACCAGCTCGTCGTAGGCCGGTTTGCCGCCCCAGTAAGCGGGGTTCGCGCGCAGCCGCAGCTGGTGGTCGCGCTGGAACTCCTCGAAGGTGAACGGCCCGGTGCCGACCGGGTGCTTCGCGAAGCCGGCCGAGCCGACCTGTTTGAGGTAGCCGGGCGGCACGGCGACGCCGCCGAACAGGGAGACTTTGGCCGGGATGATCGGATCGGGAGCACTGCAGCGGAGGTCCACTGTGGACGCGTCGAGCGCGACGGCCTGCTTCACGTAGCGCAGCTCGACGATCGGCGACTTCGTGGCCGGGTCGAGCAGCCGGTTGATGCTGAACGCGACGGCGTCGGCGTCACACGGCTCGCCGTTGTGGAACCGCACGCCGGGGCGGAGCTTGAACCGCCAGGTCAGCGCGTCGGGCGAGGTCCACGACAGCGCGAGCCCGGGCGCCAGCTGGTTGTCCGGGCCGCGGGTGGTGAGCGTGTCGAACAGGTTGGTCAGCACGTTCATCGAGGTCAGGTCGCCCTGCTTCTGCGGGTCGAGCGTCTTGGGGTCCGACGACTGCGCGACCCGCAGCACGGTGCCGGTGGTGCCCGAGGCGCTGCCGCACGCGGAGAGCAGGCCGGGCAGGGCCAGCGCGGGGAGCGCGAGACCGCCGAGCCGGAGGGCGTCGCGGCGCGACAGCCGGGAACGGGCCACGGTCACCACCTGTCTTCCGTCTTGCGAAATGCCGTTCCGTCAGATGGAACGCGATTGCGCTAAGGTAGGCGGCGTGAACAACGCTGTCAACACTTCGCCCGGCAGCTCGCCCGGCAGTTCGCGCGGTGCGGTCGAGAAGGCCCTGGAGGTGCTCGCCACCCTCTCGGCCCCCGGCGGCCCACACCGGCTCGCCGACCTCGCGCAGGCCTGTGACCTGCCGAAACCGACCGCGCACCGGATGCTGCAGACGTTCACCGAGGCCGGGTACGCGGTCGGTGCGGGCAGCGGGCGCTACACGGTCGGGCCGCGGCTGCTGGGCCTGTCGGCGGCGGCGCTGACCAGCACGCGGCCGCTGCGCCCGGTGCTGGCGGACCTGCAGCGGCGCAGCGGGCACACGGTGCACTACGCGGTGCGCCACGCCGACCGCGCGGTGTACGTCGAGAAGCTCGAACCGGACCAGGCCTACCGGCTCAACACCCGGCCCGGCGGTGAGGTGCCGCTGTACTGCACCGCCGTGGGCCGCGCGATCCTCTCGCGTCTGCCCGAGGCCGACGTCGCCGCGGCGCTCGCCACGCCCCTCACCGCGCGCACGGCCAAGACCTTGACCGACCCCGGCGCCGTCCGCCGCGAACTGGCCACTGTGGACAGTGCGGGTTACGTCGTGGACGACGAGCAGTTCGAGGCGCACGTGCGCTGCCTCGGCGCGCCGGTTTTGGACGCCGAGGGTGCCGTCGTCGGCGCGGTGAGCGTGTCGGGGCTGACGTTCACCCTGCAGCCGTCGAGCTTCGACGCCCTGGGGCCGCTCGTGGCCGAGGCGGCGAACCGGCTGTCCGCCGTCCTGGCCGGGACGGCGCCGCGGGCGGTGCCCGATGCTCGCTGACCTCCTCGCCCGGGCCCGCGACGCGCGGGTGTTCTCCGCCGCCGCGTGGTCGGTGGGCACCGCGGACGGTGTCCTCGACCGGGGCGTTCTCGGCACGCGGTGGCAGGACGGACCGGCCGCCGGCGAGACGAGCCGGTGGGATCTGGCGTCGGTGACCAAGCCCGTCGTGGGCATCGTGGTGGCCGCGCTGGCCGAGCGCGGCGTGCTCGCCCTCGACGACCCGCTCCCCCGCCACCTCCCGGCCTACGCCGGCACCGACAAGGCGTCGATCACCGTGCGGCAGCTGCTCCTGCACACCTCGGGCCTGCCCGGCGGCACGCCGTTGTGGCGTACGCACGACACCCGCGAGGCACTGCTGGAAGCCATCCGCACGACGCCGTTGCCCGTCGCCCCCGGCACGCGCGTGGAGTACTCGTCGCAGGGGTTCATCCTGCTCGGCCTGATCGCGTCGGCCGCCGCCGGAACGCCGTTGGACCGCCTGGTCGCGGACCTCGTCACGACACCGGCGGGCATGCCGGACACCGGCTTCGGCCCGGTGGCCGACGCCGTGGCGACCGAGAACTGCCCGTGGCGCGGCCGGGTCGTGTGCGGGCAGGTGCACGACGAGAACGCCGTGGTGCTGGGCGGAATCTGCGGCCACGCCGGGCTGTTCGCGCCGCTGGGCGACGTCGAGCGCCTCGGCCGGGTGCTCGCCGGCGGCGCCGCACCGCTGCTGAAACCGGCCACGCACGCCGAGATGATCACCGTTCAGACGGCAGGCCTGCGCCGCGGCCTGGGGTGGCAGGGACTGGACGTCCCGGGTTCGCCGGTCGGCACCGCGCTGGAGCCGGATGCCTACGGCCACACCGGGTTCACCGGCACGAGCCTGTGGGTGGAGCCCGCGCGCGGGCGGTACTACGTGCTGCTCACCAACCGCGTCCACCCGACGCGCTCGGGCGACGCGATCGCGGCGGTGCGCCGCGAGTTCCACGACGCGGCGGCCCGGCTGGGCTAGCCGTCACGGGCGGTCAGGGCCGCGAGGCGGTCGCGGACCTTGTCGCCGATGGTGGTGAGCGTTTCCAGCTCCGCCGCCGTGAGCTGGTCGATGAACGCGTCCCGGACGTCGGCGACGTGCTGCGGGGCCGCGGCCTCGATCAGTTCCCGGCCTCGCGGGGTGCTGACGACGACCGCCCCGCGCTGGTCGGTGGCGCACCGCTCGCGCGTCACCAGGCCGCGGTGCTGCATCCGGCCCAGGTGCTGGGACAGGCGGCTCTTCTCCCAGCGCAGCAGCTCGCCGAGTTCGAACGACCGCAACCGGCCTTCCGGCGCCTCCGAAAGGTGGGCCAGTACCTGGTAGTCGGCCCGGGACAGCCCGCAGCGGGTCCGCAGCTGCCGCTCGATGAACTCCGAGAGGCCGTCCTGCATCGCCATCAGGCCACGCCAGGCCCGGTCTTCCCGTTCGTCCAGCCACCGCGTGTCCGCCATGACCGGGACTCTACCGCTTGGTTGACATGTGAACCAATTGCGGCCTACGTTTGGTTCACACGTTAACCACATCGGGAGGACACCATGACCACGCGCCCCGCGATCATCGGCAGCGGCAACATCGGCTCGGCCCTGGCCCGGCTGTTCGCCCGGGCCGGCGTCGAGGTGAGCATCGCCAACACCCGCGGGCCGGAGTCGCTGCCGTCGTTCGGCGACGGCGTGCACGCCGTGCCGCTGGAAGAGGCGCTGGAGAGCGACGTCCTCTTCCTGGCGATCCCGTTCACGGCGGTCGAGCGCTTCGGCAAGTCCCGGCCGGACTGGACCGGCAAGACCGTCGTCGACACCACGAACGCGTTCTACACGCCGAACGCCGACGAGATCCTGCAAGGCCGGCTGTCCACCCACTACGTCGCCGAGCAGCTGCCCGGCGCCGAGGTTGTCAAGGCCTTCAACCAGCTGCCGTCCGGGACCCTCGCGGCCGAACCCGCCCCGGGACCGGGCAAGCGGGTGGTCTTCCTCGCGACCGACGCGCCGGCCGCGGGCGACCGGATCGCGGACCTCGCCGTCGCCCTCGGCTTCGCCGCGGTGCAGCTGGGCCGGATCGACGAAGGCGGCCGCCTGATCCAGGCGCAGAACGCCCTCGTGCTGCGCAGCTTCGTCGAGCTGCCGCTGCGCTGAGCACGGCGCTCCGACGGCCGCGGCGGGCGCCGATCCCGAGCGCGGGTAGCCTGCCTGGAGAACACGACAGCCCAGGCAGGTTCCTCACCTCTGGGAACGGGCCCGCGGGAGGAGTCGTTTTGCCGGTGACCTGGGCTCGAGACGACCAGGCCGGCTGGCAGATCCTGGACGTGACCGGCCGCGACCGGGCCGACTCGGCGTCCGCGCGGCACTGGGCCGAAGCCCGGCTCGCCACGCTGGGCGAACCGCACCGCCTCGACGTGCTCATGGTGATCGGCGAACTGCTCGACAACGCCTACCAGCACGCCGACGGCCCCACCCAGGTCCGGCTCCACCGGCTCGCCGACCCCTGCGAGATCACCGTGGCCGTCGCCGACACCAGCGGCAGCTCGCCGCGGCTGCGCGTCCCCGACGACCACGGCGGCCGCGGGCTGCTGCTCGTCGACCAGCTCTGCCTCGCCTGGGGCGCGAGCTACCACGACGACGGCAAGGTCGTGTGGGGCCGCCTCGGCTGCGCGGAGCCCGGCCTCGCCTGCCCGAAGGACGAAGCCGGCCCGAGCTAGGCAGGCCCCTTGGTATCCGCCGCCGGACCTGGTGGGATGGAACCGGCCACGCGAGTGGAGGAGCTGCCATGGAGACGCCGCGCCCGGACGGCACCGGACCCGCGAACGACCTGCTCACGGTGACCCGGCAGAGCGCCGGTGACGGCGACGTGAGCGTGCGGGCGCGCGGCGAGGTCGACGCCTCGACCAGCCCCGTCCTGGAGGACGCGCTGACCGCGGAGCTCGCCGGCGGCCCGCGCCGGCTCACGCTCGACCTCGACTCCGTGACCTTCTTCAGCTCCGCCGGCATCTCGACGCTGGTGACCGTGCAGGGGCGCTGCGCCGACCGCGGAACGAGGTTCGTCGTCCTCGCACCGCGCCGGGTCCGGCGGGTGATCGGCCTCGCCGGGATCGACCGGGTCGTGACCGTGCTCGACTCGGGCGCCCCCGGCCCGGGCGGCACTTGAGCCCTTGATCGGCGGTACCGCGTTTGTGTCGCACCGGGAAGGGCACCCACCTCGGGTAGGACGGCCCACCCACGGTGAAAGGCGTCGGCGTGACCCGGGGAGACGTGCACACGTACTACGAAGACGGACTGTGGAAGAACCGGATCGAGGGCGGCGTCCGCGCCTCGAACACCTCGGCGCGCCGCAGCGACGCGGTGTCGTTCGGCCGCACGATGGCGCGCCGGAAGCGGGTCACGCACTTCGTCCACGACGCGGCGGGAAACGTCGAAAGCCGGAAAACGTACGGGCCGCGTTCCTGACGGGCGATTTCGGCGTCCATTCAGGACAGTGAGAATGGCCCGGGCCCGGCAGTGCGTCGGACGTCACCCCGGCGCTTCGGGCCCGGCCGCGTACCGGGCGTCGACGTGGGTAGTCCCCCACCTGAGGTCGGCCGGTCCTGCGGCGGCGAAGCACGGAAGAAGCACCATGACGAAGACGACCGCTTCGGCGCTGCACGCACTGCTGGGCCGGGTCCCCGCGCGACTCGCGTGGCGGTACTGGGCCGGCTCGGTGCTCGAATCCTCGGCGGGGCACTACGTCACCGGGGTCGCCCACGGGGTGTTCGGTGCGAGCCTGCCCGCTCCCGGCCGGGACGCCATGACCGTCCGAGCGGAGCGAAGAGCCGTCGAGGTCGAGCACCGGGCGCTCGCCGCGGCCTTTCCGGACGCGACCGGCAGCGTGGTGGTCTTCCTGCACGGCCTGGTGGAAACCGAGCGCGGCTGGTTCCGCGGCGCGACCCCCGGCGCCGACTTCGGGACGCGCTTGGCCGCCGACGTCGGCAGCACCCCGGTGTACCTGCGGTACAACTCGGGCCGCCACGTCTGGGAGAACGGCCGTGAGCTCGTCGCGCTGCTGTCCCGGCTCGTCGCCGCGTGGCCGGTCCCCGTCACCGACATCGTCCTCATCGGACACTCCATGGGCGGACTGGTCGCGCGAAGCGCGCTGTACCAAGCACAAGAACAGGGTTCGCCGTGGCTCCCCCGCGTGACGCGCCTGGTGTGCCTGGGCACCCCGCACCGCGGCGCGCCGCTCGAACGCCACGTCGCCCGGCTCGTCGGCGTGCTCGGCCGCTCGGCCGCGGCGGCGCCCCTGGCCCGGGTGCTCGCGCTGCGCAGCGACGGCATCCAGGACCTCGCCTACGGCCACGTCCACCACGCGCAAGCAGAGGCCGGGGCCACCTGGCGACCGGAACCCGGCTCGGGCGCGGGCATCCGCCGGTTGTTCGTGTCCGCGACGCTCTCGCGCACCCAGGACAGCACGTGGGGCCGGCTCTTCGGCGATCTCCTGGTGACCCCGGTCGGGAGCGACGACCTGACCGAGGACGCCGACGTCGTCTGGCTCGGCGGCCTGAACCACTTCGCGCTGCTGCACGAGAACGTCGTCTACGAGGCCCTGCTCGGCTGGTTGCGGTGACGGGACCGGCCGGGCGCGAGTGCGCCCGGGCCGGTTCACGCGACGCGCGTCAGGCGTGCGCGCTGCGGATCTTCAGCGGATCCTTGGGGGCCTTCGACCGGATGTCGAGCATGGTCTGCCCGATCTCCTGCAACCGCTTGCGCCCCAGCGCCTTGCGCACCTCCGGGAACCACTCTTCCTCTTCTTCCTCGACGTGGTGGCGCACGCTTTCGGTGAGCACGGTGACCTTCGCGTCGAAGGTTTCGTCCTTCGGGTCGAGCGTCCGCAGCTCGGCCATCAGCCACACCATCACGTGGTGCTCTTCCACGCTTTCCAGCACGTGGTCGCGCGTTTCCGGAACGGCTTCGCGGGCGACGGGGTAGAAGATCTCTTCTTCGACGTACGTGTGGGTGGTCAGCTCCTCGATCATCGCGTCGACGAGCTTCCGCTTCTCCTGGTAGGCCCGCTCGCCCGCCTTCTCGAACTGCTTGAACAGCCTTTCGACTGTCTTGTGATCGTCCTTGAGCATCACGATCGCGTCGGTCGACACGGGCAGCCTCCTTCGTCCCCCGGCGGGTACCCGCCGGGGGACGGCCCAACCGGCGTCCCGGTCAGGACCCCGGCCGCAGCAGGATCTTCTGGGCGCCGTCGAGCTTCTTCTGAAACATCTCGTACGCCCGGGGCGCCTCCGACAGCGGCAGCTTGTGCGTGGCGAACCCTTCGACGCCGAGCGGGTCGCCGTCCCCGGTCAGCACCGGCATGATGTCGTCGATCCAGTGGCGGACGTTCGCCTGGCCCATCCGCAGCTGGAGCTGCTTGTCGAACATGTCCATCAGCGGCAGCGGGTCGACCATCCCGCCGTACACCCCGGACAGCGAGATCGTGCCGCCACGGCGCACGCTGTCGATCGCGGCGTAGACGACGCTCAGCCGGTCGATGCCGGCCTTCTCGGTGATCTTCGCGCCGATCGGCTGCGGCAGCATCGCGACCAGGTTGTGCGCGAGCTTGCCCACCGGGGCGCCGTGCGCCTCCATGCCGACGGCGTCGATCACCGAGTCGGCGCCGCGGCCGCCGGTCAGCTGCCGGATCGCGTCGCCGATGACCTTGTGGTCGCGGGTGTCGATCGCGGTGGCGCCGTGTTCGCGGGCGCGGGCGAGCCGCTCCGGCACCAGGTCGACGCCGATGACCTGGCCGGCGCCGCGGTGACGGGCGATCCGGCACGCCATCTGCCCGATCGGGCCGAGGCCGAAGACCACGACCGTGCCGTCGCGGGGGACGTTCGCGTACTCGACGGCCTGCCAGGCGGTCGGGACGACGTCGGACAGGTAGACGAACCGCTCGTCCGGCGGGCCGTCCGGGACCTTGATCGGCCCGTACTGCGCCTGCGGGACCCGCAGGTACTCGGCCTGCCCGCCGGGCACCTGCCCGTAGAGCTTGGTGTAGCCCAGCAGCGCGGCGCCCTTGCCCTGGCCGGTGACCTGGGTGGTCTCGCACTGCGACTGCAGCCCGCGCTCGCACATCCAGCAGTGGCCGCAGGAGATGTTGAACGGGACGACCACGCGGTCACCCGGCTTCAGGCCGGTCACCTCGGCCCCGACCTCCTCGACCACGCCCATCGGCTCGTGGCCCAGGATGTCGCCCTCGGTCATGAACGCCCCGAGCACCTCGTACAGGTGCAGGTCGGAGCCGCAGATGCCGCTGGAGGTGATCCGCACGATCGCGTCAGTGGGTTCTTCGAGCTTCGGATCCGGCACTTCTTCGACGCGGACGTCACGCTTGCCGTGCCAGGTCACTGCCTTCATGGGACTCCTCTGCGGGTGCGGACTACCCGGTTTCCCGCGAGGGGCGGGCACAAACCCGGTTCAGCCGGTCGGGTCGTCCGCGAAAAGGAGCGCGAGTCACGGGTAAGCCCGGCGGCTCGGGGTACCTACCGGACAACGACGCCGGCCACTTGTGCTCCCCGGTGTGGCGGACGTCGTCGTGAGGAGTTGTTCATGCCGGTGACCTGGCGCGAAACCGATCGGCCCGGGTGGCAGGTCCTGGACCTGACCGGCCACGATCTCGCCGACCTCGCCGCGGCCCGGCGGTGGACCGAAGCGCGGCTCTCGACCCTCGACGAGGCCCACCGCGTCGACACGATGCTGGTCGTCGGGGAGCTGCTCGACAACGCCTACCACCACGCGAAAGGGCCGATCCAGCTCCGGCTCCACCAGGTGGACGACCCGTGCGAGGTCGTGGTGGCCGTCGCCGACCACGGCGGCGGCGTGCCGCGCATGCGGGACCCGGCCCACGACGGCGGCCGCGGGCTGCTGCTGGTCGACCGGATCTGCCGGGCCTGGGGCGTCAGCGACGACGACGGCGGCAAGACCGTCTGGGGCCGGGTCCCCTGCACGGAAGGCTGACGGCTAGCAGTCCGGCGCCGGCTCGGTCAGCCGCGGCAGCAGCGCCAGCCACGACAACGCCTCGGCGAGGTCGCGGTAGACCGGCAGCACCCGCTCCAGCCCCAGCGCGGTCAGCGGGCGCAGCACCGACCGCTGCCGGGTGACGAGCACGAATGGGACCCCGGCGGCGTGCGCGTCGGCGGCGGTCTTCACCAGCACGGTCAGCGCCCGCGCCGCGCAGAAGGTGACGGCCGCGGCGTCGACCACGAGGACGGGCGGCCGCAAGGCCAGTTCCCGGTCGAGCGACTCGGCGAGCGAAGCGGCGACGGAGATGTCGAGCTCACCGGCCGCGGCCAGCACCGTGGCCTCGGCCGAGACCGAAACGTCGAACCGCGCCGACGCGAACACGCCGCGCTGACGGGGCAGCGGAACAGCAGGCATAACGGGTGGCCTCCCTCTTCACCGTGAGGCCAAACCGCGGCGTGCACCAGTCCAGTCCCACGCCGGTCCCGGACGGGATCGCGGATGTGGGGTGCGGCGGCTGCTCAGGTGAACCGCTGCACCCCCGACGGTACAACCGATTCACAACCGATGCAGAATCCGGGTCCCGAAGTGCGGCCCCCGGCCTGGTGCGGGCGACCTGACGAGCGTGCAACGGTTGTGCGACGCGGTGCTCAGGACGCGTCTTCGCCGGGTTCCGGCAGCCGCCCCGCGACGTGGTCGCGGAGCCGGCCCAGCGTGTCGAGCAGGGCGCTGCGCTCGGCGGCGCCGAGGACGGCGAAGGTGTGTTCGGCGTGCGCGTCGTGCAGGGCCTTGATCTCGCCGAGGTGTTCGCGGCCCTTGGCGGTGATCTCGAGCCGGGTGGAGCGGCGGTCGCCGGGGTCGTCGCACCGGCGCAGCAGGCCCTCGTCCTCCAGGCCGTCCACCAGGGACGTGATCGACCGGCCGGTGACGCCGAGCCGGTCCTTGAGCTCACCCATCCGCGGGGTGCCCGCTTCGTCGACGGCGAGCATCAGCAGCACCCGGGACGTGGACCAGCCGCGTTGCTGGTAGGGCTGCCCGGCGTACCGCCGCAGCGCGTGGGTGGTGCGCATGAGCGCGTCGGCCAGCTGCGCCCCGGACGGCGGCGTTGTCTCACTTGACACGCTTCCAGAGTAGCCGCAACCCTCATGTACACAATTGAGACTATCCGGGTTGAAACGTCTTGGGGAGAACATCGTGTGGCGAAGCCGCAACTACCGGCTGCAGTTCGCGAGTGCGGTCGTCTCGGCGCTGGGTACGGCCGCCGCCCCGGTCGCGATGGCGTTCGCGATCCTCTACGCGGGCGGCTCGGGCACGGCGGTGGGCCTGGTGTCCGCGGCGGGCACGGTGCCGGCGGTGCTGTTCTTCGCGATCGGCGGCGTCGTGGCCGACCGGCTGCCGCGGCACCTGGTCATCGTGGCCGCGAACCTGGTCAGCGCGCTCGCGCAGGCGCTGTTCGCGCTGGTGGTCTTCATGGAATCGGTGAAGGTCTGGCAGCTGGTGGCCTTCGCCGCCGTCAACGGCCTCGCCATCGCCTTCCGCATGCCCGCCACCGAGGGCCTGCTGATGCGCAGCGTGGACCGGGCGGACGCGAGCAAGGCGTTCGCGCTCTTCCGGACCGGCCTCAACGGCGCCCAGGTCGCCGGGGCCGCGCTCGGCGGTGTGCTGGTCGCGGGCTTCGGCCCGGGCTGGGTACTGGCCCTCGACGCGGCGACGTTCCTCGTCGCGTCCGGACTGGGGGTGCTGATGGAGGTCGACGGCCACCTGCGCAAGCGCACCGGGCTGCTGACCGAGCTGCGCGAAGGCTGGACGGAGTTCGCCGGCCGGCGGTGGTTGTGGAGCGTGGTGGGCCAGTTCGCCGTCGTCAACGCCCTCGGTGTCGGCGCCTTCGCCGTCCTCGGCGCCTTGGCCGCCCACGCGAAGTTCAACGGCGCGGCCGACTGGGGCTTCATCCTGTCGTGCGACGCGGCCGGCATGATCCTCGGCGGCTTGCTGATGGTGCGGTTGCGGCCGAAGCGGCTGCTGGTGTCCGGTACCGCCGCGGCGTCGCTGCCGGCCCTGCCGCTCGCGGCGTTCGCGGCTTCGGCGCCGCTCCTGGTGATCTGCGCGGCGTCCCTGCTGGCCGGGGTCGGCGTGGAGATCTTCAGCGTCAACTGGCTGACGACGCTGCGGCAGGAGGTGCCGCACGACAAGTTCTCGCGCGTCGCGGCCTACGAGGCACTCGGTTCTTTCGGGCTCACTCCCCTGGGCGCGGCCGCCGCGGGTCCGGCGGCGGACAAGATCGGCCTGGACCGCACGCTGTGGTGCGCGGCCGGCATCATCGTGGCCGCGACCGCCGCGGTCCTCGCGCTTCCCGACGTGCGGCGGATCCGCCGCACGGCAGACAGTCCGAAGTAGACACTCACAGCGCGTCGAGCGGGATCGCCTCGGCCATGGCGCGGTAGCCCGCGTCGCCGGGGTGCAGGTGGTCGCCCGAGTCGTAGACCGGCAGCATGGCCTCCGGGTCCGCCGGGTCGCGGACCGCCGCGTCGAAGTCGACCCAGCCGTCGAACACTCCCGTGCTCGTGCGGATGAAGGTGTTCACCTGGTCGCGGGCCGCCAGGTGCGCGTCGTTGCTGCAGGAGCAGCCCTTGATCGGCGTGAGCGTGGCCGCCAGCACCCTGATGTGGGCTGCGTGCAGCTCGGTGGCGATCTGTTTCAGCCCGGCGATGACGTCGTCGGCGCTCGCGTCGCTGTTGATGTCGTTGATGCCCTCCAGCACGATCGCGGTGCGCGCCCCGGGCTGGCTGATCAGGTCGTGGCCCAGCCGGGCGAGGCCACTCACGCCGGCCGTGCGGCCGTCGGGGAAGCCGCTGAAGGCGTCCTGCAGGATGCGGTTGCCCGCGATGCCCTCGTCGACCACCCCGGACGCGCTGTCCGGGCCGCGCGCGAGCAGGCGCTGGGCCAGGAAGTCCGGCCAGCGGCTGTTGGTGTTCGGGGTCGACGAGTAGCCGTCGGTGATCGAGTCGCCGAAGGCCACCACGGAACCGGCCGGGCCCGCGCCCGCGACGTCGATGCCGCTGAGGATCGTCCAGAAGCCGAACGTGCCGGCGGACGGGAAGTCGCCGGCGTCGGCGGTGTGGTCGCCGGTGCCGTCCGCCGTGGTGTACATGTCCTGCAGCCCGACGCTGTGCGCGGGCGCATTGGTCACGGTCCCCTTCAGGTACAGGCTCACGAGCAGGTCGGCGTCGGCGGGCACTGCGAACGGCAGCGCGTCGCTGACGGCCTGTCCGCCCGCGGGCAACCCGGCTTCCGGCTGCCCGCCGAAGGTCAGGGTGACCGGCGTGCTCACCGGCGTCGCGCCCGCCTGCCGCACCGCGACGGTGGCGTGGCCGACGACCAGCGGCCCGGGGTCGTAGGCGTTGTCGAGCCGGACCCGCACCTGGGAGCCGCCGCGGCTGGTGTGCTCGACCATGCGCAGCGTCCGCTCGGTCCACGGCCCCGCGGCGAGGCCGTCGTCGGTCGCCGCGGCCCACGTTCCCGCCCACGGCCCGGCTGCGGGCCGCGCGCCGAGGGCGAACACGTGCAGGGCCGCGCCCGGGTTGGTCGTGGGCAGCGTGACGGCGGTGGCCGGCACACCCGGGTCGAGCGGGACCGACACCGTGTACAGCTTGGCGGAGAAGGCGTTCGGTCCGCTCGGGGTGTTCCACCGCGGGAACGACACGGTCATCCGGTCGCCCGGCCCGAAGTACCAGTCGGGCGCGCCGAGCCGGAAGTCCTGGACGTGCCCGTCCGCGTACTCGATCGTCCCGGTCCCGGCGGACGCCGTGCCCGTGCTCGTCACCAGGAACGACAGCGCCGCACCGGAAAAGGCGCCCTCGATCCGCTGGCCGGCGGCGACGACGTTGTCGGGTGCGCCCGGGCTGTAGGCGGGCAGCGCCAGCGGCGCGCCGTCGACGGTGACCGTGCGGCCGGGAGCCCAGCCCGCGGCGGCCAGGTCTTCGGCGATGAGGCTGTGCCCGCTCCCGTCGAGGTCGGCCGTGCCCGGCTGGGCGGCGGTGCTGACGCCGACGTTGTCGAAGGCGGCGGCGAGACCCGGGTAGCTGACGGCCGCGGCGGCCGTGCCGACCGGGGTGACGACACCGGCGACCACCAAGGCGGCCAAGAGGATGCGCTTCACAAGGACTCCCAGTCAGTCGCAGTGGCGGGCGGTGAACGTCCAGGTGCCGGAGCCCACGGAGAACCGGTTCGCCCCCGGCAAGGGCGACGCACCCGGCGGCGCCGTCACGCCCGTACCGGGAACCGTCACCGTGCCGGTCGTGGTGGCGGGCACCGTGACGGTCAGGTCCAGCCGGCACCCGGACTGCGTCCACGCCGACGAAACCGGGCCGCGGACCGTGTCGATCGACGCCGCCACATGTCCGAGACCGGTGGGAACCTGTGGTGCGAAAGCGATCGCGGCGTAGCCGGGCGCGGCCGGGGTGATCCCGGCGAACTGCGTGTACAGCGCGGCGTTGACGCCCGCGAACATGGCGTGGTCGTGGGTTTCCATGCCGGACTGGTACGTCCACTGCTCCCACGGCGTCGTCGCGCCGCGGCCGATCTCGTACCCGAACCCGGGGTAGGTCTTCTGGTCGAGCACGGTCAGCGCGACGTCGATCCGGCCGACCTTGGCGAGCGCCTCGGGCAGGTAGCGGGTGCCGAAGATGCCGGTGTCGAGGTGGCCGCCGTTCTTCGTCAGGATCGTGTCGACGAGCTGCGCGCCGACGGCGGCGAGCTTGTCCGGCGGCACGATGCCGAAGGCGAGCGGCAGGATGCTGGTGGTCTGGCGGCCGTCGCCGTAGGTGTTGCCTGCGGCGTTGAGGAAGTGCGCGTTGAACGCGTCGGCGATCGACGTCGCCAGTCCGGCGAAGTGGGCCGCGTCGGCCGTGTTCCCCAGTGCCCGCGCGGCTTTCGCGACGTCGTCGGCCTGCCGGAACGACAGGGCCGTGTTGACGATCGACCGCTCGCTGAAGCAGTCGCCCGCCGAGGGGTTTCCCTGACCCCCGTTGGCGTTCGGGCCGCGGTCGGGCGGGCACCAGTCGCCGAACCCGCGGTCGTCCGGCCAGATCCGGCCCGGGTAGGCGGCCGCGTTGGTGTCCACGAACGCCGTCATCTTCGGGTAGGTCGCGGCGAGGCGCCCGAGGTCGCCGTACTGCTCGTAGAGCGACCACGCGAGGTCGACCGATCCGCCGCCCATGTCCGGCAGCTGGGCGTTGCCCGCGTCGCTGGGCAGCGCCGTGCCGGGCGGCAGGTCCTGCAGGTACTTGCCGTAGAAGCCGTCCATGCCGAAGTCGAGGACGGCCGCGTCGTGGTAGGCCTGCACGTCCATGCCCGGCGGCGTCCGCTCGTCGCGGACCGGGTTGTCGGTGGGCAGGCTCATCGAGTTGTTCAGGACGGCGCGCCGGTTGTTCGCCCAGATCGTGTTCAGCAGCGGGTCGGACGTCTCGACGCGCCCGGTCGCGGCGACGTCGGCGTGCGCGACGCGGCCGGCGACGCTGCCGAGGTCCGGCGTGCCCGGGAAGCCGGTCAGCTCGAGGTAGCGGAAGCCGTGGTAGGTGAACCGCGGCTCGTAGACCTGGGTCCCCGCGGCGGATCCGAGCGTGTAGGAGTCGGTCGACGCGGCGTTCCGGTTGGTGCTGGTGTCGAGCATCCCGTCGGCGCCGACCTCCTCCGCCGTGCGCATCCGCACGGTCGTCCCGGCCGGCCCGGCGACGCGGAGCTGCGCCCAGCCCGCGAAGTTCTGCCCGAAGTCGTAGACGTGGACGCCCGGGCGGGGCTGCTTCACCGACACCGCGCGCAGGGTCTGCACCACGCGGATCGGCGGCGCCGTGGCGGCGGTGAGGGTGGCGCTGGGCGCCGCGACCGTGCGCACCGGGTGCCAGGACGCGTCGGCGAAACCGGGCCGGTCCCAGCCGTTCTGCTGCAGACGCGCGTCGTAGCTCTCCCCCGCGTAGAGGTCGTTGGCCGTCACCGGGCCGTCTGACCAGCGCCAGGTGTCGTCGGTGGTGACGGTCCGGGTCGTCCCGTCGGTGAAGGTGACGGCGAGCGCGAGGATGCCCTGTTTCGGGCCCGTCCACCGGAAGCCGTACTGGCTGAACCGCGAGCCGTACCCGTTACCGAGCCACAGACCTACGGCGTTGCGCCCGGCGTGGACCTGCTTGGTGACGTCGAAGGAGTCGTAGAGGTTTCGTTGGTCGTAAGGGGTACTGGCGGGCGAGAGGACCTGGTCGCCGGTCTTCTCGCCGTTGAGGTGGAGTTCGTAGAAGCCGAGGCCGTAGACGTACGCCCGCGCGGTGGCGACCGGCTTGTCCAGGACGAACTCGTGGCGCAGCAACGGCGCGTCCGGCGTCTGCGCCAGCAGGACCGGGTCACCCTGCGGTTCCAGTTGGCCGTCGGCGATGGTGACGCCGGGGAAGCGCGGGTCCGGGACGGCCGAGAAGTCGTCGGAGAACAGCGGTGTGCCGTCGGGCGCGTGCACGGCGACGTTGTCGTAGCGGGCGTCCTCGGCCGTGCCCTGGCTGACGGACGTCCGGAAGCCGAGGGTGCCGGTGGTCGCCGCGCCGACCGTGCGGGAGTCGACCCGCGTGCCGTCGATCGACGTGACGACGGTGTCGCCGCGGGCTTCGAGACGCAGGTGGTGCGGTGCGCCGACGGTGGCCGGGGTGATGACGGGCGCGAGGTCGGTCTCGCCGAGGAGGGTGAAGGCGCCGTGGCTCTTCACGTGCGGCCGCAGCAGCACTTTGCCCGGCGTCGTGGCCGCGTTGACCTGCCACATCAGGAAGTCGTCGGGGCCGGCGGCGCGGAAGAGGACGCTCGCGGCGCCCGCCTGGATCGTGAAGTCGAGGTCGAGGGTGAAGTCTTGCCACGCGTACGCGCTCCCCGCGTCCGGGCTGATCCAGGCCGCGCTCCCCCAGTCCGCCGGCCCGGTCTCCCACCAGGCGGGCCCGGCCGGTTTTGTCACGCCACCGCGGGAATCCCAGACCTCGACGGTCCAGTAGCTCCGCTTCCCGGCCGCGGCGGCCGCACCGCGGTAGGGCACGGAAACCGACTCGCCGCTCACGACCTTGCCGCTGTCCCAGACGTCGGTGCGGCGCGCCGCGAGCAGGCCGGGCGAGCTGGCGACGAGGATCCGGTAGGCCGTCTGCCGCGCGCCGGACCGGTCGGAGCGCAGTTTCCAGCTCAGCGTCGGAGTGCCGGTGGTGGCCAGCGGGTTGACAACGTTGTCGGCGCGCAGATCGTAGACCTCGATCCCCGCACCGCGATCCCCCGCGAGCGCGGGGGTGCCGAGGAAGAGCGTCGAGAGCAAGGCGCACAGGAAAGCGAGCGCGACTCGTGCGGGGTGACCGGGCATGGACGCTCCACTCGCGGCCGCAGCCGGCCGACGTCAAATCTTCGCTGATTTGAAACGTTTCAAGTTATCTTATCACCACGCCGGTGACGCAGACAACCGGAAGTCGTCGGGAACGCTCCGGTGGCGGCTCACCCGCGGGCGAGCCGCCACCGGGGATTTCAGCCCTGGGCGGTCAGCTCCAGCAACCGGCCGGTGAGGTCGATGTGCTCGTCCACACTGCTGGTCAGGTAGCTGATGTCGATGAAGGTGTGGTCCGGCTCGAGGATCGAGACGATCTTGACGACGGACTCGGCGATGTCCTCCGGCTTCGTGTCCGGGGCCGCGTTCACCCGCAGCGCCGCGCTCAGCGCCCCCGGGTCACGGCCGGCCCGCTCGGCGTCGGCGCGGAGCTTGGCCAGGGTCGAGGTGAGCACGTCCGCGGGGAACGCTTCGGGGATCGACCAGACCGGCAGCCAGCCGTCGGCCCGCTCGGCGACCCGGCGCAGCGACTTCTCGCCGAACCCGGCCAGGTGCACCGGCGGCTTCCGCACCGGCTTGAGGTCGACGTACGACTCCGCGATCTTGTAGCCGACACCCTCGTGGGACACGATGTCCTTGCTCCACCAGGTGTCGAGCAGGTCGAGCAGGTCGTCGAGCCGCTTGCCGCGCTCGGACATCGGGATGCCGACGGCGTCGTATTCGTCCGGCGACCAGCCGATGCCCAGCCCGGGCAGCAGCCGGCCGTTGCTGGCGACGTCGATGCTGGTCAGCAGCCGCGCGAGGTTGGCGGGCTGGTACTGCGTGGCGTTGATGGTGCTGGAGCCGAGGATCACGGTCTCGGTCACCGCCGCGGCGATGGCCAGCGCGGCGAACGGGTCCTGGGCGGTCCGGAACTCGTCGGGCATGGTCTCGTAGCCCGGGTAGGGCACCACGGGCTTGACCGGCGACAACAGCCGGTCCCCCACCCACAGACCGGCCGCCCCGGCCTCTTCGGCGGCCCGCGCGTACCGCGCGACCCCACCCGGCGTGGCCGCCGCCTTGCCGAACACCGGAAGGCTGAAACCAATGCGCATCAATGACTCCCCTGGAGAACGAACGGATCATGGAGGTCCTGGTGCCACTACTACTCGCATCTGGTTGTTCGTTCAAGTAATTCGGCGGCGCGGCTGATCACGGCCTGCGTTAATCCGTTGGCGCCGGCGGGGAAACGAGGGTTGGGTACCGCTCATGGCCCACATCGAGGGTACGTGTGACGAACGGTTCGAAGCGGTGCGGGACGCCCTGGCGGCGTCGCTGGACAAGGACGACGTCGGGGCGTCCGTCGCGGTGTACGTGGACGGTGCGCCGGTCGTCGACCTCTGGGGCGGGTACGCCGACGAGGCGCGGACGCGGCCGTGGGAGCGCGACACGATCACCGCGGTCTGGTCGACCACCAAGACGATGACCGCGCTGTGCGCGCTGATCCTCGCCGATCGCGGTGAGCTCGACCTGGACGCGCCCGTGGCCGCGTACTGGCCCGAGTTCGCCGCCGCCGGGAAGGACGACGTGCGGGTGCGGCACGTGCTCGGGCACACCGCGGGCCTGCCGTCCTGGGACGAGCCCCTGACCGTCGAGCAGCTCTACGACTGGCCCGCGATGACCGCGCTGCTGGCGGCGCAGGCGCCCGCCTCGAAGCCGGGCACAGTGGGCGCCTACCACGCCGTCACGCAGGGGTACCTGGCCGGCGAGGTGATCCGCCGGGTCACCGGGCGCCGGCTCGGCCGGTTCTTCGCCGAGGAGGTTGCCGGGCCGCTGGGCGCCGACTTCCACATCGGGCTGGCCCCCGAGCACGACCACCGGGTCGCGCCGGTCATCCCGGCCACGACGCGAGCGCCCGGGTTCGCGGACCGCGGGCCCGGCAACCCGGACGTCCCCGCGGCGGTGGCCAACACGGAGGCGTGGCGACGGGCGGACATCCCGTCCGCCAACGGGTTCGGCAACGCGCGGTCGGTGGCCGCCGTGCAGTCGGTGCTCACCTCGGGCGGCCGGGGGCTGTTGTCGGAGGCCGGCTGCGAGCGGGCCCTGGAGGAGCAGTTCGCCGGCGAAGACCAGGTCCTGGGCGCCCGGATCCGGTACGGCATGGGTTACGCCGTGCAGGGCCGCAGCTGTTCCTGGGGCGGCTGGGGCGGATCGCTCGTCATGAACGACTTCGACCGCCGCATGACCGTGGCGTACGTGATGAACCGGATGCTGGAACAAGGCCCGCTGGGCGACGACCGCGGGCTGAGCGTCGTGCTGGCCACGTTCGGCTGACCGGCCTGGGCGTCAGCCGTCGAGGCCCGGCTGGTTCCGCAGCTGCCGGCGGGAGGTGATGCCGAGTTTGCGGAAGATGTTGCGCAGGTGGGCATCCACGGTGCGGGGGCTGAGGAACAGCTGCGCGGCGATCTCGTTGGACGTCGCGCCGGTGGCGGCCATGCGGGCGATGTGCGTCTCCTGCATGGTCAGCTCGTCCGCGGTGCGCGCGGACCGGGCCCGCGCCGTTTCGCCGGTGGCGCGCAGTTCCTTCGCCGCGCGCTCGGCGAACGCTTCCATCCCGGCGCCCGTCAGGAGTTCGTGCGCGATACGCAGGTGCTCGCGGCTGTCGCGCCGGCGGCCTTCGCGGCGCAGCCATTCCCCGTACAGGAGGTGCGCCCGGGCCCGGTACGCGAGCAGCGGGCTCTCGCCCAGGTGCTCGACGGCGTCGCGGTAGTGGTCCTCGACGCCGGTCACCACGCCCCGCGCGTACGCCGCGACGCCGAGGCCCGTGGCGGTTCCGCTCGCCGCGGTGCGTTCGGTCAGCGACGCCAGGGCCGCGGTGGCTTCGGCGGGATTTCCGGTCCGGGCGGCCGCCTCAACCAGCTCGGGCAGGGCGGCTCCGGCGAGGGAGAGCCCGCCGTGCGCGGTGGCCTGGCGGGCGGCCGCCAGTGCGGCCGGGTAGTCGGCCAGCCCGTTGTGCAGCACGGCCGACGCCCAGTGCACGTTGGCGACCAGCTGGCCCGCGCCGCCGGCGGTCGCGGTCGCCGTGGCGGACTCGAACAGCGCCAGGGCCTCCTCGCGACGGCCGCGCATCGCCGCCAGGTGCAGCCGCGGGTACAGCATCGGCGGCCCGTCAATCGCGTCGGCGATCGCCTCCTCCTCGGCGATCGCCGCCATCGCCTGCCCGGTGTCACCGGTCAGCGCGCCCTGCGAGGCCAGCTGGGCGAGGCCGAGCCGCAGGACGAGCGGCGAACCCGATTCGCGGCCGGTCTTCATCAGCCACTCGGTGATCGCCGCCTGGGCGTGGGGATCCCACATCTCCGACGCGAGCATGATCGCGAGCGCCGGCCGTTGCGTCCACAAGGGACTGTCACCGTCGTCGAACAGTTTGCGCAGCAAGGGAACCGCGGCCCGGTGGTCTCCTCCGGTCACCAGCACCAGCACGTCGAGGACGTCCGGTGACGCCGGCGCGGGCCCGGCGGACCGGACCGCGGCCAGCACCGTGTCCAGCACGCCACCCGGACGGCCGACGAGCAGGCCCATCTCGAGCGCGTCGAGGTAGCACTCGCGCGACCGGTCCGGATCCAGCTCCGCCAGGCGTCGCGCGGCCCGCACCATGAACAACGGGCCGTCGCCGTCGTGGTGCCGCTGGAAGGCGACCTGACCGCGCAGGAGATCGACCTGCGCGTGCCGGATCTCGTCCAGGGCCAGGGGTTCGACGACCGTGAGGAGCTCGGCCGCCGCGTCGGGCGCGCCCGCGTCGAGTGCGGCCCGCGCCGCGACGATCGTCCGTTCGACCCGCTTCCCGGCGTCCAGCGACAGTGCGGCGGCGCGGTCCAGGAAGGCCGCGGCGGCCACCACCCCGCCGCGGGACCGGGCCCGGGACGCGCACCGCTCCAGCTCGGCGGCGACGTCGTCGTCGGGACCGGCGCAGGCCTGGGCGCGGTGCCAGGCCCGCCGGTCCGGATCGACGGCCGGGTCGGTGACCTCCGCCAGCACCCGGTGGACCGCGTAGCGCTGACTCGCCTCCGCGGCCTGGTAGACCGCCGACCGGGCCAGCGGGTGGCAGAAGCGGACGCGGGTGGCGAACTCGACCAGCCCGGTGGCGGCCGCGGCCGCGCCGTCGGTGGCGACGTCGATGTCCAGCCGCCGCGCGGCCGGCCACAGCAGGCCCGGGTCGCCGGTCGGGTCGGCGCTCGCGAGGGTGAGCAGCAGCCGCGCGGCGGCGGGCAGGTCCGCCAGCCGGGCCTGGAAGCCGCGTTCGATCCGGGACGGCACCGACGAGGAGTCCGGCGCGGCGAACCCGCCGGCCGTCGAGAGTTCCAGCAACGCCAACGGGTTCCCGCGCGCCTCGGCCAGCAGCCGGGCGCGCACCTGCTCGTCGAGCGTCACGTGGCTCCGCGCCGCCAGCAGCTCCCGCGCGTCGGTGTCGCTCAGCCCGTCGACGTCCACGCCCGGCAGCCCGGCCAGCGCGCCCGCACCCGGCGGCCGGACCGCGACCACCACCGCGACGCGCTCGGCGCCGACGCGGCGGGCGAGGAAAGCCAGTGCCTTGGCCGACTCCGCGTCCAGCCACTGCGCGTCGTCGACCACGCACAGCAGCGGGCGTTCCGCCGCCGCGGCCGCCAGCAGCGCCAAGGTCGCCAGGCCGACGCGGAACAGGTCCGGGGTGCCCTCGGCCAGCCCGAACGCGACGCGCAGGGCGTCGCCGTGCCGACGGGGCAGGTCGGCGAGCCGCGCCAGCACCGGCACGCACAACTGGTGCAGCGCGGCGAACGGCAGTTCCGACTCGAACTCGGCGCCGTCGGCCCGCACGACCCGGAACCCTGACGCCTGTGCGGCGTGCTCCAGCAGCGCGCTCTTGCCGATCCCCGCCTCACCGCGGAGCACGAGCACGCCACCCTCGCCCGCGCGCGCCGCCGTCGTCAGCTCGTCGATCCGCCGGATCTCGGCGCGCCGCCCGAAGAGCGGTCCACGGGGGTGCGCCGGCGTCCGCATCCCGCGAATGCTAGCCGGGCCGTGATCGATCGCCTACCCGGTCACCTAGGTGATTACCGCCGACGCGAACGGCCGTCCGCCGGTGCGAACGTGAAGGCCCGACCAGCACACCGGAGGACACCATGACCACCCAGGACACCACCCTCACCACCCGCCCCGAGAACACCCGCCGAGACGTGCTCGGGCGGGTCCTGCTCACCATCGCCTCGCTCGCCACCGTCGGCGCGGCCATCCGCGGGATCGTGTACACGAGCCAGGTCGCCGACGACCGGGTCTGGATCGAGAGCTGGCGGATGACCGCTTTCTGGCTGGTGGCCGGGCTGTTCGCGCTGCTCGCCTGGAAACCGCGGGCGCAGCGCGGGGTCTGGGAGCTGCTGTTCGCCCAGAAGGCGTCGCTCGTCGTCATCGCCGTGGCGCTGGGCGACGTACCCGAGGCCGGCGAGGCCGGGTACGTCGACTTCGGCCTCGTCGTGATCCTCGTGGCGTCGTACTTCCTGTGCCGCGGCTGGCTCGGCTGGCGCCGTGCCGGGTCCGCTCAGCCCAGGTGAGCCAGCTCCGGCCACAGCTGCGTCCAGGTCCCGCGCGGCTGCCGGCACAGGTAGCTCGCCGCACCCTTCTCGACCTCTTCGTTCGACAGGCCGCCGGGCAGGGTGAGCGGCGCGATCTCCGTCACCTGCGTCCAGAAGCGGTGCAGGTAGGCGGGGGTGAACTCGCCGACGCAGAGCACGGTGGCGTCGCTGCCCGAGGGCGGCCCCCAGAACCCGTAGGCGTTGTGGCCGCTGGCGACCGGGTTGCGCAGGCCCTCGGCCGGGCCGAGGGTGGTCAACGCGCCGGCTTCGCCGTAGTTGCTGGTGAAGATGACCGTGTCGGCCGGGTAGCGGTCCGCGACCGCGACGATCTGACGCACGTACTCGGGCCAGCCGTAGGTCTCCATCACGGTGCTGCTCAAGCCGATGCCGTTCGTGATCTTCGGCGGGAACACGGGCAGGCCGATCACGATCGCGAACACGGCCGTGGCGGCGATCGCGAGAGGCCACGACCGCCGGCCGTCCCGCGTGTTCGCCGATTCCACCGCCACCGCGCCGGCGGCGAACAGGCCGGGCAGCATCGGGGCCGCGTAGTAGGACTTGCCCGACGTGACGGCGATGAACACCACCGCGGTGATCGCCACGACCAGCAGCCACCGGTGCGGCCGGCCCGCGCCGGTGCACAACCGGCGTACGCCGATCACCCCCAGGCAGAGCAGCGGCGGGCCGGTCAACACCAGCAGCAGCAAGGGAACCTGGGTGAGCGCGTTGCCCTCCCGGCCGGACAGCACCCCGGCCATCCGCACGGCCGGCCACGGCCAGCCGAAGGAGGCGTTCCACAGGATGTTCGGCAACGCGATCAGCAACGCCAATAAGGCGGCCAGCCACGGCCCCGGGGTGCGCAGCACCGCGCGCCGGGTGACGACCAGGCCGAGCCCGATGCCGACGAGCAGCGCGGCGATGGTGTCCTTGTTCTCCAGCCCCAGCCCGGCGAGCAGGCCGGCGAGCAGCCACGCCGGGATCGTGCCCAGCCGCAGCGCCCGCGCCGTCGCGACCATGACGGCCAGCCAGCACAGCTGGTCGAGGACGGTGGTGCCGAACAACGCCGACGCGGCCACGAACGCCGGGCAGGCTGCCACCGCGGCGGCCGTGACGAGCTGGGCCCGCCGACGTCCACCGAGCTCGGCGGCGAGTTTCGCGGCCAGCAGCACACAGCCGGCCGCGGCCGCGATGGCCAGGACGCGCAGCGGCAGCACCCCGCCGGGCAGTGCGGCGGCCAGTCGCGCCAGCGCCGGCGTCACCGGCGGCTGGTCGACGTACCCCCAGGCCGGGTGGCGGCCGGTGAGCACGTAGTAGAACTCGTCACGGTGCCAGCCGTAGCGGGCGGCCACGGCCAGGTGGATCACCGCGACCACCCCGGCGACCAGCAGGACCGGCCGCCACTCCACGCGCGGTCCGGTTTCCCAGGTATCCTCAACCGTCTGCGTCATCGTCATTTCCCCCAGGAGATGGCTCGGCCGGCAGGAACGCGGCCAGCAACAGGTGGCGCACCGTGCGCCGGCAGTCGTCGTCCTTGAGCATCAACGAGTCCTGGTCACCGTGCCGGTGCCAGGCGAACCAGGCGACGGACTCGACGAGGAACCGCGCCGACGTCGGGACGTCCGGGACCGGACGCAGGTGCCCGGAGCGGATGCGGCGGCGCAGGTAGTCGCCGAGCTGGTCGAGGACCACGCGCCGGCCGCGCACGAAGTGCAGCTCGGCGAGTTCCGGGATGTCCCGCGCGCAGCTCTCGACCAGCGCGAGCAGGCCCTGGTGGCCTTCGATGTAGGCGTACAGCTCGTCGATGATCCCGCCGAGCTCCTCGGCCACCGGCTTGGTGCGCCGGCCGAGAGCGGCGTCCAGCGCCGGAAAGCCGGCGGACGCGACCGACCGCGCGTCGATCTCCGCGATCCCCGCCGGCCCCGGGCTGCCGACCGGAATGGTCAGCACAGCCAGCGCCTCCGGTTCGGCGAGGTGCAGGAAAGCCAGGTACAGCAAGGCTTCCTTGCTGTCCACATAGGTGTAGAGGGCGCCGTGGCTCAGGCCGAGCACGGCGGCCACGTCGGAGATCCCGGCCGCCTTGTACCCCTTGCCGGTGAACACCCGCGCCGCGGCCGCGGCGATCTCGCCCAACGGCCGCGGCTGTACCCGTCCGCGCATGCGGTGAGTATTGACTGAACGAGTCAGTCAGTCAAGAGGCCGTGCTACGCGGCTCCCCCGAGCTCGTCGCGGGTCAGGCTTCGAGCGCCCAGTGCAGGTAACGCATCTTCGAGGTGAAGCCGGCCTTGGCGAGGAGCCCGGACCCGGCTCGACGCGCAGCCCGCCGGGGATCGCGGTGGCCGGGATCGCGGTGCCGGGCGGGTGCTCCCCTCCGCTGGAACCAGCGGACCGGCGTGAAACCGCGGGAGCGGACGAGTTCGCGTCGCCGTCGAAGGCGCCCAGGCTCGCGCGCTCCAGGTCGTCCACGCGACCGACCGCACTGGCCGCCCCGTGGGCTGTCGCCCGGGTTACACCTCGATGTGCGAGCCCATCACGACCGTGCGGTCGCGGGGCAGCGCGAACTGCTCGGCCGCGTCCGCGGTGATGAACGACGTCGCGATGAACAGCCGCTTGCGCCAGCCCGCCATCGTCTTCGCCTCGCCGAGCTGGAGCTCGATCTTCGACAGGAAGTACGACGCGTCGTCCACCTGCAGCCGACCCTCCGTCTCCTTCGGCTCGAGGGACCGCAGCGCGGCGGGGACGTCGGGGCGCTCCATGTAGCCGAACCGGGCGCAGACGTGGGTGATGCCGTCGTGGGCGTGGCCGAGGTCGTCGACGACCGTGCGCTCGCTCTCCGGCACCCGGGGCACCGGCTCCGTCTCGATCGAGACGATCACGACGTGCTCGTGCCGGACGTGGTTGTGCTCGGCGTTGGCCCGCATCGCCAGCGGCGCGGTCACCTTGCCGCGGTTGAGGAAGACGGCCGTGCCCGGGACGCGCTGGGTGACGGGCTTGTCGTTCTCCAGGTCGTCGATGAACTCGCGCAGCGAGCCCTCGTGCTGCTCGCGCTCCGCGGTGACGATCTGCCGGCCCCGCTGCCACGTGATCATGACGGTGAACACGGTGAGGGCGATCAGCAGCGGCAGCCACGCGCCGTGGATCAGCTTGGTCAGGTTGGCCGCGACGAACAGCAGGTCCACCGACAGCAGCACGGTCGCGCCGAGCCCGATCAGCCACTTCGGCGTGCCCCATTTCACGCGGGCGACGTAGAAGAACAGCAGGGTCATGATGGTGATCGTGCCGGTCACCGTCATGCCGTACGCGTAGGCCAGCGCCGCCGAGCTGCGGAACGCGAAGACCAGCGTCAGCACCGAGACCAGCAGCAGCCAGTTGATCCACGGGACGTAGATCTGGCCGATGTTCGACTCCGAGGTGTGCCGGATCCGCAGCCGGGGCAGGTAGCCGAGCCGGGCGGCCTGCGCCGTGACCGAGTACGCGCCGGTGATGACGGCCTGGGACGCGATCACGGTCGCGGCGGTGGCCAGCAGGACCATCGGCAGCCGCGCCCAGCCGGGCACGAGCAGGAAGAACGGGCTGCTGATACTGGCCTGGTCCGCCAGGATCAACGCGCCCTGACCGAAGTAGCTGAGCGTGCACGCGGGCAGCACCAGGAACAGCCAGCCGCGGGTGATCGCCCGCCTGCCGAAGTGGCCCATGTCGGCGTAGATCGCTTCGGCGCCGGTGACCGCCAGCACGATCGCGGCCAGCGCGAAGAACGCGATGCCGAAGTGCCCGGCCAGGAAACCCAGGGCGTAGGTCGGCAACAGCGCCTTCAGGATCTGCGGGTGGCCGGCGATCCCGCTGATGCCGAACGCTCCGATCGCGGCGAACCAGAGGATCATCACCGGCCCGAACAGCCGGCCGACGGTCGCGGTCCCCTTGCGCTGCACCAGGAACAGCAGCGCGATGATGACCGCGGCGATCGGTACGACCAGCTCGCCCAGCGCGGGCTCGACGATCTTGAGCCCCTCGACCGCGGACAGCACCGAGATCGCCGGGGTGATCATGCTGTCGCCGAAGAACAGCGAAGCGCCGAAGATGCCCACGCCGGAGAGCACCAGCGCGGTCCGGGCGCCGCGCTGCCCGCTCCAGCGCCGCAGCTGCGTGATGAGCGCCATGATGCCGCCCTCGCCGTCGTTGTCGGCGCGCATGGCCAGCAGCACGTAGGTGACCGTGACGATGATCATCACCGACCAGAAGATCAGCGACACCACGCCGTAGACGTTGTCCGTGCTCACCGGGACGGGGTGCGGGTCGCTCGGGCTGAACACCGTCTGCAGGGTGTAGATCGGGCTGGTCCCGATGTCGCCGAACACCACGCCCAGGGCCCCGATGACCACGGCGAGCCGCACGGCCTCGCGCCCGCTCGGCGCGTGTCCCGGGGCCACCGGATCGGCGGCCGGGTTCTGATCAGCCATGACGTTCCCCTCCGAGCAGGCAGCCGGAACCCTCGTCGCCCGGTGCACCGTGCCGGACCCTACCGACACCCGGGCCGCTCCCCCGGCGCCCCGGCCCGCGACGCGCCGACCGGGTAGCGGAGCGTCACTGCGCGGCGGACCGGGCCGATCTGTAGTGCCATGGAGGGGTGACGACATTCCACTCCTTCCTGGACAAGGCGGACGAGCGGCTGGGCGACCGGCTCGAGCACGTCCTGTGCGCCCACCACCGGCGGCGGCTGCGCGGGCTCGGCTGGGGTGACGTCCTCGAGCCCGGCGGCCCGGCCGGCCGGGCCGCCGGCCGGGCCGCGGTCCGCGACGGCAACCGCGTCGAGATCCTGATCGACGGCGAAGAGGCGCTGCCGGCCATCCAGGACGCCATCCGGCACGCGAAGTCCCACGTCCACATCGCCAACTGGCACGCGAGCGCGGACTTCCGGCTGACCCGCGAGCCCGGCGCCCCCACCCTGCGTGAGCTGCTCGCCGAGACCGCCGGCCGCGGGGTCGACGTGCGGATCCTGCTGTGGGGCGGGCCGCCCGTCCCGGCCTTCAAGCCGACGCGGGGCCTCGCGAAGGAAGAGCAGCGGAAGCTCACCGAGGGCACCGGCGTGCGCTGCGTGCTGGACTCGCGGGAGCGGACCCTGCACTGCCACCACGAAAAGCTGGTGGTGGTCGACGACGTCGTCGCGTTCGTCGGCGGTGTCGACTTCACCGCGCTCGAAGGCGACCGGCACGACAGCCCCGACCATCCGCCGCGGCAGATCGGCTGGCACGACCTGGTGTCCCGGCTCGAAGGACCGATCGTCGCCGACGTCGCCGAGCACCTCCGGCACCGGTGGACCGAGGTGACGGGCGAAGAGCTGCCGGCGCCGAAGGTGCCCGAACCGGCCGGCGAGACCCGCGTGCAGCTGCTGCGGACGGTGCCGAACAGCACCTACGACTTCGCGCCGAAGGGCGAGTTCACCGTCCTCGACGGCTACCTGCGGGCCCTGCGGTCGGCGCGGCGGCTGATCTACCTGGAGAACCAGTTCCTGTGGTCCCCCGAGATCGCCGAGGTGCTGCTCGACAAGCTGCGCAACCCGCCCGAGGACCGCTTCCGCGTCGTCCTGCTGCTGCCGCGCAAGCCCAGCAACGGCGCCGACACCACCCGCGGCCAGCTCGGCCGCCTGGTCGACGCCGACGACGGCAACAACCGGCTGCTGGCCACGACGATCAGCGCGCACGAGGGCGACACCGCCGCGCCGGTGTACGTGCACGCGAAGCTCGGCATCGTGGACGACGAGTGGCTGACCGTCGGGTCCGCGAACCTCAACGAGCACTCGCTGTTCAACGACACCGAGGTCAACATCGCGACCGACGACCGGGACCTGATCCGCGCGACGCGGCTGCGGCTGTGGGCCGAGCACCTGGGCCGCCCGGTGGCGGAGCTGGACAAAGACCCGGCGGACGTCGTCGACGACCTCTGGCGGCCGCTGGCCGAAGAACAGGCGGAGCGGGAACGCCGGGGCGAGCCCCGCACCCACCGGCTCGTGCTGCTCCCCGGCGTCTCCCGCCGGGCCGGCCGGCTCCAGGGCCCGCTGCGGGGACTGCTGGTGGACGGCTGACGTCAGTGCGCTTCAAGCGTTGGAAACCGCCGAAGCCGCGCGCCGGTACTCGCTCGGGTTTGCGCCGCGGACCCGCTTGAACGCCGCGCTGAACCCGAACGGATCGGCGTACCCCACCGCGCGGGCGACGTCCGCGATGGTGGCGGTTTCGCGCTCGGTCAACAGATCCGCCGCGAGGGTCATCCGCCAGTGGGTCAGGTACGTCAGCGGCGGCTCGCCGACCAAATCGGCGAAGCGCTTCGCCAGCGTCGACCGCGAGACGCCGGTGCGGTCCGCCAGTGCCGCGACCGTCCAGGGCGCCGCCGGTTCGGCGTGCAGCAGGCGCAGCGCGTCGCCGACCACCGGGTCGCGCTGGGCGGCCCACCAGGCCGGCGCCCCGCTCCCGGGGCGGTCGAACCATTCGCGCAGCGTGCAGACCAGCATCCAGTCCAGCAGCCGGTCGAGGACCACCTGCTGACCCGGCGCGTCGACGGCGACCTCGGCCGCGAGGTGGTCCAGCACGGCGTCACCGGTGCCGCCGCCGGCCGCGCGCAGCACGACGGGCAGCGCGTCCAGCAACCGGCGGCTGAGTTCGCCGCGCACCGGGTACGCGCCGACGATGAGCGTCGTCGCGCCGCCGTCGTCGTCGGCCCAGCCGAGCCGGTGGCGAGTGCCGCCCTGCTCGGGCGTCGCGCAGAACTCGCCGCACGCGACCGGCGCGGCCCGCGTGCCGACCTCGTCGACGAAGGTGAACGTCGCGGGCCCGCGCACGACGACCGTCTCACGGGCGCGCAGCGGCTCGGGCGGGCCGTGCGCCGGCACGATCCAGCCCGCCCCGCCGACGACGGTGCACAGGGTCAGCGGCGCGCCGTCCACGAACTCCAGCGCCCAGGGCGGCGACAGCGTCGAGCTGCCGAACAGCGAGCCGTGGGCCCGCACCCCGCGGATCAGGTCGTCGAACACGTCCACCCGGCCGAGGTTAGACGAATGGACAGGCGATCCGGGCTTTCGCCTATGGGATTGTCCGAGCGAGCCGGGTTGAATCGGCGCCATGAGCACCGACGCCCTGACCGCCGAAGACCTCGAGTTCCTCCGCCGACCCCTGCACGGCTTCCTGACCGTGGCCGCGGGCCCGGTTCCGCCGCAGCCCCGGCCGGTGTGGTTCGAGGCCGCGCCTGACGGCACGCTCCAGCTGTTCACCGAACCGGACGCGCTCAAGGTGCGACGCCTGGGCCGCGACCCGCGCGCCTCGATCGTCGTCGCCGCGCCGGTGGGTGAACGCGAGCGGTGGGTTTCGGTCGCCGGCCGCACCACGCTGGAACCCGGCGGCGCCCACGACCTGGCCCGTCGTCTGGCCGCCCGCTACTGGGACCTCGACGACCCGGCCCGGGCCGCCGACCTCGCCGGAATCCTGGCCGTCGATCAGCTTCGCCTGGTGATCCACCCGGAGTCCGTGCGCCGCTACACGTACTGATCGCCACTCAGGCTGCGAGTTGAGTGCACGCCTGTACACTCAATCAGCATGATCGCCACCACCTGGTCCCACGAGGTCGTGACCGCCGGCCGCGAGCGGGGCGGTGCCTGATGGCCGAAGTGGGGATGCGGCCTCCGGCGTCGCCGCTGCGGCGCCGGGCCTTGCGTGCCGTGCGCTGGCTGTTCACCCCGTTGCGGGCGGACGACTACCTCGAGCTGATCAACCCCCTGTGGTCGACCCGCGAGCTGCGCGGCCGCGTCGAGCGCGTCGTCCCCGAACGGGGTGACGCCGCCACCGTGCTGATCCGGCCGGGGTTCGACTGGGTCGGGCACCGGCCCGGGCAGTACGTGCGGCTGGGCGTGGTCATCGACGGCGTCCACCACTGGCGCGCGTACTCGCTGACCTCGAGCCCGGACCGCGCGGACGGGCTCATCTCGGTCACCCCCAAGAAGGTCGACGGCGGGGTCGTCTCGCCGTACCTGGTCGAGCGGGCCCGGCCCGGCGAGGTCGTGCGGCTCGGCGAGGTCGAAGGCGCGTTCACCCTGCCGGACCGGCTCGATCGCGGCCTGCTGTTCATCACGGCGGGCAGCGGCATCACGCCGGTGATGAGCATGCTGCGTCACCTCGGCCCGGGTCCCGGCCTGCGCGACGTCGTCCACGTGCACTCGGCGCGCGAGACCGACGGCGTCACCTTCGGCGACGAGCTGGCCGCGCTGGAAAAGCAGCACGAGGGCTTTCGCCTGGAGCTGCGCATCACCAGCCGCGACGGCCGGTTCTCCCCCGCCGACCTGGACGCCCTGTGCCCGGACTGGCGCGACCGCGACACCTACGCCTGCGGCCCCGGCGAGCTGCTCGACGCGCTGCAGGCGCACTGGAAGAGCCACGGCGACGTCGAACGGCTGCACCACGAACGGTTCCAGCCGATCGTCGGGGGCGACGCCGCCGACGGCGCGGGCGGCACCGTGCGGTTCGCGCACCGCAACGTCGACGCGGACTGCCCGCCCGGCACGCCGATCCTCGTCGCGGGCGAGAACGCCGGCGTCGACATGCCCTTCGGGTGCCGGGTCGGGGTCTGCCACACCTGCGTGCTGCCGATCCGCGACGGCCGGATCCGCGACCTGCGCACCAACGTCGTCAGCCAGCTGAACAACGAGATCGTGCGGACCTGCGTGAACGGCGCCGAAGGCCCGGTCACGGTCGAACTCTGAACGGAGAGGAACCCATGTCCACGCCGGTAACTTCCCCCGACGTCCACCCGTTCGCGCACTTGAGCGCGCACCAGCTCGACGAACTCGCCCGCGAGTTCGACGCCATCCACGACCAGGTCCGCGGTGATCTGGGCGAGCGCGACCGCCGCTACATCAAGGGTGTCATCAAGCTGCACCGCCAGATCGCGGTGGCCGGCCGGGCGCTGCTGCTCGGCTCCCGGTCCAAGCCGGCGTGGCTGGCGGGCACCGGTTGCCTGGCCGTCGCGAAGATCCTGGAGAACATGGAGATCGGGCACAACGTCCTGCACGGCCAGTGGGACTGGATGAACGACCCCTACATCCATTCGTCCACTTGGGACTGGGACACCGCTTCGACGGCGGCGGCGTGGAAGCACTCCCACAACTTCGTCCACCACACCTACACCAACATCCGCGGCAAGGACAAAGATCTCGGGTACGAGATCATGCGCATCGACCCGCACCAGAAGTGGCACCCGGCGTACCTGGCGCAACCGCTGTACAACCTGCTGCTGATGGCCTTCTTCGAGTGGGGTGTCGCGGTCCACGACCTCGACGTCGAAGCCATCCGCTCCGGCGAGAAGCCGATGAAGGACGTGTGGCACGACATCAGGGGCATCTCCGGCAAGGCCCGCGACCAGATCCTGAAGGACTACGTCGGCTGGCCACTGGTGAGCGCCCTCGCCGCGACGGCGGTGGGGCGGCTCGCGCGGCCCGAACCCCGCTCCCGGCTGCGGGTCCTGGCGGACCGGGCCGGTGGCCGGCGCCGGAAGGGCGCGGTGCGCGCCCAGCTGGAAGCGATCCGCACGGAAGGCGGCGGCACGTTCGCCGCGACGTTCTGGGCGAACTTCACCGCTAACATCATCCGCAACCTGTGGGCGCACTCGATCATCTTCTGCGGCCACTTCCCGGACCAGACCTACACGTTCGGCCAGGACGAGGTCCGCGACGAGACCCGCGGCGGCTGGTACGTCCGGCAGCTCGTCGGCGCGGCGAACATCACCGGCTCCCCGCTGTTCCACCTGATGAGCGGGAACCTCGGGTACCAGGTCGAGCACCACCTGTTCCCGGACATGCCGAGCAGCCGCTACGCCGAGATCGCCCCGCAGGTCCGCGAGATCTGCCGGCGCTACGGCCTGCCGTACAACACCGGGCCGTTCTCCCGCCAGCTCGGCACGGTCCACCGCACAATCCTGCGGCTCGCCTTCCCGGGCGGCAAGCCCCGCCCGAAGCCGGGCCCCTACCCGGGCGACGAGGTGGAGCGCGCCGCCTAACCCCGAGCGCACCGCGCGGGACGAGGTCGACCGCGGCTGCGGCTTCCTGGTCGCTGCGGTAGCGGCCGGCCCATCGTCCGGCGATGGCGACCGGCACCTGGAACCGTGGCGCAGCTCGCCGCAGCAGCCCCCGAGCGGGAATACAAGGTTCCGACCTATCTGGCCGGACCAGGGCATGAGGCGCTGACGATGTCGGTCATCGAGATGACCACCTTCACGGTGGCCCCCGAGCACACGCAGGCGATGCTGGACGCGCGCCCGGCATGGTGGCGGCGTTCCGCGACGACCGGCGCGGGTTCCTGGCGGCCCGGCTGGTGCGCCTCGACCACGAGCACCGGCGCGCGTTCTTCCTCGGCGCCGACCGGTTCGAAGCCGGCAGCGGCCAGCCGCTCTTCCACGTCGAGCACTCCGTGGCCGGCCCCGAGGACGACCCGCTCAACCTCGGGCGGGAGCTGGTCCGCCGCTGACCCGGGCTCAGTCCGGCAGCAGGCTCACGTCGTATTGGCGGGCGACGGCCTGGTTGTAGCGGGCGAACGACTCCCCGATCACCCGCAGCTCGTCCTCGGGCGCGCCGTCGAACATCACAGCCAGGTTGTCGCGGCGGCGGTCGTGGACGCGGCGGGCGCGCAGCCGCCCCTCTGCCGTCGCCGCGACGATGCCACGGCGGCGGTCTTCCGGGGCCGGGGTCCGTTCGACCAGGCCGGCCGCCGTCATCGCCGCGACCTGGCGGCCCACCGTGGACGGGTCCAGGCCGAGCCGCGTCGCCAGCGTGGTGATGTCGGCCGGGCCGGTCACTTCGAGCGTGCGCAGCAGGAGGTAGCCCGCGCGGTCGAGCTCGTCGTAGATGTCGGTGCGGCGGCTGAGCAGCTCGAAGTTGCGCACCATGACCGCGGTGTGGGCCTCGATGAGGTCGAGCGCGTCCATCACGTGAACCTACCTTCCGGCCGATTGCCCGGCCGCAAGGCATATCGGTATCATACCGGTAATTATCGGCATGATACCGATATCCGCGACCGGGGGTAGGAGAAATCACTCGAATGGGACGCGCGTCGACGGCGATGCACCGGATCAGGGACAAGGCGAGGGGCTCGGACCCGGGGCTGACCCGGTTGTGGAGCGCGGTCTCGGCGGCCGTCGCCATGACGACCGGGCTGGCCGTCGAGTACGTCTTCGCGACGCTGACCGGGGCCGCGCCGCAGGCCACCCTGGTCGCGGTCCTGCTCGGCGCCATCACCGCGATGATGGGCTCGATGGCCCTGAGCGGCACCGGGGTGTGGCCGAAGGTCCGCACCGCCGCGCTGTTCCCGGTGGCGATGGGGCTCGGGATGGCGCTCGGCATCGCGGTCGCGCCGCACACCGACCTCATGCTCGCCGTGTTCGTCGTCGTGATGTTCACCGCCGTGTTCGTCCGGCGGTTCGGCGTGCCGTTCTTCTTCTACGGCTTCATGGTCTGGATGGGCTACTTCTTCGCCGCGTTCCTGCACGCGACGCTCGGCGGGCTGCCCGCCATGCTCCTCGCCGTCGTGATCGCGACCGTCTGGGTGCTGCTGCTGTCGCTGACCGTGCTGCGCGGCAACCCCGCCCGCACCCTCGCCCGCACGCGCCGCGCGTTCGGCGCCCGGGCCCGCGCGGTCGTCCGGCTCTGCGCGACCCTCCTGGAAGCCGGGCCCGACGAGCGGCTCACCCGGCGGATCCACGCGGCGCAGGCCCGGCTCGCCGAGTCCGCGCTGATGATCGAGGCGTGGTCGGCCGAGGTCCCGGTGCTGCCCGGCGCCGTCCCGGCGGCGTCGATCCGGCGCACGACGATGGACGCGCAGCTCGCGATCGACCTGCTCGTCACCGCCTGCGCGCAGCTCGGCCCCGGCGACGCGCCGGACCTGGTGACCCGCGCGGCCCACCTGCTCGACCTGTTCGCCCGCAACGACTACGCCACCGCCGGGCGCACGGCCGAGGCCCTCCTGGCCCAGGCGGGCGGCTCCCCCGTCCGGCTGGTGGCCGTGGCGGTCACCGACTACCTCGGCGTCGTCCGCCGCGCCGGCCAGGACGGCTTCGCCGGCACCGGCGACTTCGAGCCCGCGGTGTCGATCGCGCTGGGCGCGCTGCCCGGGTCCGCCGCCGCGGCCGGCGACGTCGAACCCCGCGGCGGCGCGTGGAACCCGTTGCGCCGTCTCGACTTCACGACCCGCCAGGCCGTGCAGGTGGCCGTGGCGGGCGGGCTCGCGATCGTGCTCGGGCGGCTGCTGTCCGAGCAGCGCTACTACTGGGCGGTGATCGCCGCGTTCGTCGCGTTCACCGGCACGGCGACCCGGTCGGAGGTGTTCCTCAAGTCGGTCAACCGCGTGGCGGGCACCCTGGTCGGGCTGGGCGCGGGCATCGGGCTCGCGCACCTGACGGCCGGGCACCCGGCGGCGGTGCTCGCGGTGATCGTCGGCAGCATGTTCTGCGGTTTCTACCTGCAACGGCTGTCCTACGCCTACATGATCTTCTTCGTCACGATCATGGTCAGCCAGCTCTACAGCGTGCTCAACGAGTTCTCGACGGGCCTGCTCGTCCTGCGGCTGGAGGAGACGGCGATCGGCGCGGCCGTCGGCGTCGGGGTCGGACTGGTGCTGACGCCGCTGAGCACCCGCGACACCGTCCGCACCACCCACCGCGCCCTCACGCGCACGTTGTCAGAGCTGCTGACCGCCGCGGCGGACCGGATCGAGGGCCACGCCGGCGTCCCGGACCTCGACGCCCGGGTCCGCGTCCTGGACAACGACCTGCGCCAGCTGCGGCTCGTGGCCGCGCCGCTGGTGGCCGCCGTGCCGTGGGGTGGCGGGTCCCGCACCACCCGGCACCGGCTGACGCTGGCCGCCACGCTGGTGCAGCACACCCACCGGCTGGTCGCCGTCCTGCGCCGCGGCCGCGCGGGCGACCGCTCCCTGGCCGTACCCGCCCGGGCCCTGGCCGACGTCGCGACGGCCGTCGCCGACCCCGGCGAAGCGGACCTGACGGCGTTGCTGGGTCTCGTGGAGGCCGCCCTCGCGCAGCACTGCTCCCCCGCGGACGAGCCCGTCCTGGTCGAGCTGATCCACCTGCGCCGGCTGCTGCACGAGATCGCCACCGGCGACGAGCCCGGCCTGCTCCCCGAGCCGGCCGTCCCGGGCGTCGGCGCGATCACCGGCCGCGTCCACGACGCGGCCGGGGCGCCGCTGGCGGAGGCGACCCTGACCCTGGTCGACGCGCACGGCAGGCAGACCGCCCGTGCGACGTCGGCGGCCGACGGGGGCTTCACGCTGCAGGCCCCGCGAGCGGGCTCCTACGTCCTGATCACGGCCGCGGCCCGGCACCGCCCGGCCGCCACGACGGTACCGGCCCGCCACGGCCGCAACGTGGTGCAGGACATCTGGCTGACGGCGGCCCGGCCCCAGACCGCCTCGGCCCGCCGCCAGTGCCACCGCCACGACGTCCGGCTCCACTGACGAGCGGGTCGCGGGCCGGTTCTTCCGTAGATCGCAGAGAACCCTTTGCATAGGATCCTCTGTGGTCTACGGTAGCGGCATGACCGAGAACGGCCGGGAGGCGTCACGACCGCTCGACGCGCGGATGCTGCGCGCGCTGGGCCACCCGTTGCGGATGCGGATGCTCGAACTGCTGCAGGCGGACGGCCCGGCGACCGCGACCGGGCTGGGCAAGCGCGTCGGCGAAAGCTCGGGGACCACCAGCTGGCACCTGCGGCTGCTGGCCGAAGCCGGCCTGGTCGAGGAGGACACCGGACGCGGGAACAAGCGCGAACGCTGGTGGCGCTCGGCGCAGCGGTCCACCCGGATGCGGGCCGTCGACTTCATCGACGATCCCGACCTGGCCGGCCCGCTGAACACGTTCCTGCGGTCCTCGCTCGAGCAGCGCTACCAGGCCGAGACGCAGTTCCTCAGCGAGCTTCCGCGGTGGATGGACCGGTGGCACGACAAGGCCGTCTTCGACGACGGGAGGCTGTCGCTGACTCCCGAGGAGACGGCCACGATGAGCGCCGAGGTCGAAGCGGTGATCGACCGCTACCGCCGGGACGCGCGGCCGGGCGACGACAACGTGATCACGCACTGGTCGGCGTTCCCGCGGCAGGCGCGACCGGAGGACCCGGAAGGTCCGACTGAGGGGGATGAATCGTGACGCACTTTCTGCTGGCCGAGGGCCTGGTCCGCGAACGCGAGGCGGAGCTGCGTCAGGCCGCCGGCCGGTCGCAGTACCGGCGAAGAGCAGGAACGCGGCGGGCGCGCCTCGGGTGGCTTCTCGTCGAAGCGGGCCTGCGGCTGACGGCGGAAGCGCCGCGCCCTAGCTTTCGGTCACCGGCTCGGCCAGCTGGGGCAGCAGCTCGAGCCACGCGAGCGCCTGGCTGAGGTCGCCGTGCACCGGCAGCTCCCGCTCCAGCCCCAGCGCCGTCAGCGGGCGCAGGACGGCGCTGCTGCGGGTCACGATCGCGAACGGGATCCCGGCGGCCTTCGCGTCGGCGGCGGTCGTCACCAGGATGGTCACGGTGCGGGCCGAGCAGAACGTCACCGCCGTCGCGTCGACCACCATCGCCGCCGGGCCCAGGCCGAGCTCGCGGTGCAGCAGTGCGGCGAGCCGGCCGGTGACCGTCAGGTCGAGTTCACCGGCCGCCGCCAGGACGGTCGCGCCGGCGCTGGTCGTGATGCGGAAGCACGCGGTCGATCCGGACGGGTCGGGCGACCGGGTTTCGGACACGGCGGAGGGCCTCCTCGGGTGGACCGTGAGGCCAAACCACAGGGGCACCAGTCCGGTCGCACGCCGGCCCCAAGCGGGGACCGCGGGTTCGGGGTGCGACGGCTCCCGGGCTGAACCGCTGCCCCATGACGGTACAGCCGTGCCACGTCCGACGCAGCACCGTCCCGGTGAGTGGATGACTACCCGTCGCACTGCATGTCGGTCAGTCACGGGCGGTGATGATCAGGGCGGCCTGATCGTCGGCCGCCTCCGCTTCGCCGGTGAACGCCCGGACCGCGGACGTGATCGCGTGCAGGAGCTGCTGGGCGGTCGCGTGGCGGGGCGCGGCGGCCACCGCGTCGACGAGCCGCCGGTCGCCGAACTCTTCCCGGCCGGGGTCGCGGGCTTCGAGGAAGCCGTCGGTGAGCAGGATGAGGCTTTCGCGCGGCCGCAGCCGGATCCGCCGCTCGGTGAGCCGCGGTGTGGTGTGGATGCCGAGCAGGCGGCCGGGGATGTCCAGCTCCTGGATGCGGTGGTCGGCGTCGAGCAGCAGGGGCAGGTTGTGGCCGGCCCGGATGAGGTCGAGGACGAGCCCGTCGGCGTCGCGGGCGAGGTGGCCGTAGACGAGCGTCGCGAAGTCGGTGCCGTGCGCGTGCGGCCGGTTGCTGAGCGCGGTGTCGATGGCGGTGACCACGGCGGTCGGGTCCCGCAGCAGCGGCGCGACGGCGCGGGCCGTGTGCCGGATCAGCGCGGTCGTGGTCGCCGCGTTGGCGCCCCGCCCGCAGACGTCGCCGAGCATGAACGCCCACGTGCGGTCGTCCAGCTCGAAGACGTCGTAGAAGTCGCCGCCGATCTCGAGACCTTCGCCTGCCGGGTGGTAGAAGGTGGCGAGCTCGGCGCCGGGCACTTCGGGCAGGTCGGGCATGAGCAGGCCGGCCTGCAGGTCACGGGCGAGCCGGATCCGCTGGTGGTACTGGCGGGCGCTGCGGGCGGCCGACGCCGCGCGCCGGGCGAGCTCTTCGACCAGTGCGACGGCGTGCTCGTCGAACGGGTGGTCACTGGTGGTGCACAGGGTCACCGCGCCGAAGGTGTGCCCGCGCTCGGTGAGCGGGACGCACAACGACTCGGTGAAGCCCGGCCCCGGCCCGGCCGCGCGCACGGTCCGGCCCGAGGACAGCACGTCCGCGACGGTGCCGCCGATCTCCGGGTCCGACTCGGCGGGCGACGGGTCCGCGGCGGCCTGGGCGACCCGGCGCAGGTGGCCGTCCTGGACGATGTCGACGACCGCCAGCGGAGCGAGCTTGGGGACGTAGAGGTCCGCGAGCTGCTGCAGGGTCTGGACGTGGTCCAGATCCGCGGCGAGGGCCGTGCTGGCGTGGAGCAGGAACGCCAGGTCGTCGCGGATCGCCCGTTCCTTCTCCTCGGCGACCAGCCGGGCCCGCTCGGCCTCGTGCCGTTCGATGGCCAGTGCGGCCGTCTCGGCGAACAGACGGGCGAGGGCCAGGTCGTTGGCCTGCGGGGCGCGGGGCGCGCGGTGGTACATGGCGAACGTCCCGAGCAGCCGGCCGTCGCGGCCGAGGATGGGCGTCGACCAGCAGGCCGCCAGCCCGGCGCGGCCGGCCAGGTCCCGGAAGTCGGCCCAGAACGGGTCTGCGCCGATGTCGGTGACGATCACCGTCTGCCGGCGGTGGGCGGCGGTGCCGCAGGAGCCGACGCCTTCGCCGGTGGCGATCCCGTCGATGGCCTCGTTGTAGAAGCCGGGCAGGCTGGGCGCCGCGCCGTGACGCAGGTGGCGGCCGTCCGGGTCGGCGAGCAGCACGGAGACGAGCACGTCCGGCGTGAGGTGCTCGATGGTGGCGGCCATGCCGTCGAGCACGTCGGCCAGCGGGGCCTGCCGGGCGATCTGCTCGAGGAGCGCGCGGTGCTCGGCGGTGAGCCGCTGCGCGTGCTTGATCTGGGTGGTCTCGACGCCGATGACGCGGACGCCGGTCACCGCGCCGGCGGCGTCCCGGCGGGGCTCGTAGGTGAAGTCGAAGAACGCTTCCCGGACGTCGGTCCCGGTCCCCAGCAGCACCCGGGCGTCGCGGCCGGTGAACGGCTGCCCGGTGCGGTAGACGCGGTCGAGCTGGTCGAGCAGGCCCTGCCCGGTCAGCTCCGGCACGAGCTCCCCGAGCGGGCGACCGGCCGCCAGCCGGCCGGCACTGCCGACGGCCTTGCCGAACGCCGGGTTCGCGGCCTCCAGCACGTGGGCGGGCCCGCTCAGCGAGGCGAACAACGCGGTGGACTGACCGAACAGGTCCCGCAGGTCGGCGTCCGCCGGGGCCGGGTCGCCGGCCATCCGCTCGGCGCTCGCTGAAGACATCGGCCCGCTCTCGTTCCGTTGTACCTGAAGTCCGGTCAGGCGCTGAGCGGTCCGGCCCGCTCGTCAACGGTGTGCCTGTCTTCTCAAGCCTCGTCGACACGTGACGCCCACCACGGTGCGCGTCACCCGCCGCTCGAAGCATACCGACCGCCCCGCCGGCGGGGCGGTTCAGCTGATGAAGCCCGCCGCCTTCAGCCAGTCGTGGGCCACCGTGGCGGGCTTCCGGCCGTCCACGCTGACCTGCTTGTTCAGGTCCGTGAGCGTCGCGGTGTCGAGCTTCGCGGCGATCGGCGTGAAGACCTGCTCCAGCTGCGGGTACTTCTGCGCGATGGCCGAGGTGATCGAGATCGCGGGGTTGTAGGTCGGGAAGAAGTGCTTGTCGTCGTCGAGCACGGTCAGCTTCTGCCCGGCCACGCGCCCGTCGGTGGAGGCGACCGAGCCGAAGCCGCAGGGGTCGCCCTTGCCGATGCTGGTGTAGACGACGGCGTCGTTCAGCACGTGCACCTGGGCTTCGGGCAAGGTGAACCCGTACGTCTTCTCCACGCCCGGGAAGCCGTCGTCCCGGCTCTTGAACTCCGGGCCGATGCAGGTCGAGGCCGCGGCCGGGTCCTTCTGCGCGAGCGCCGCGTAGTCCGAGATCGTCTTGACGCCGGTCTTGGCGAGGGCCGCCGGGTTGCCGGCGAGGGCGTAGGTGTCGTTGGCCGGCGAGCGGGCCCACCAGGTGACCTGGTTCGCCGCGTCGGCCTGCTTCACCGCGTCGTACTGCGCCTGCGGGTCGGCGATCGGCTTGGTCTGCTTGAGGTAGCTGATCCAGGCGGTGCCGGTGTACTCCCAGTACAGGTCGATCGCACCGCTGGTGAGGGCCTGGCGGACGTTGCTCGAGCCGGTGATGTTGGTCTTGTCCTGCGGGCTCGCCCCGGCCGCCTGCAGCGCGACGATCGCGATCTGGCCGAGCAGCAGCTGCTCGTCGAACTCCTTGGAGCCGACGCGGATCTGCGCGCCGCTCAGCGCGTCGATCTTCTTGATGGATCCCGCGCCCACCTGGGCGCCGGTCTCGTCCTTGCCGATCGTGCACCCGGCCGTGAGCGCCGCCGCCGCGACGAACGCGAGGACGGCGGCTGTCGTGCGCTGGAGCATGGGTGGAGCCTCCTTGAAGTGGTGGAGCTACATGCCGCGCGGGTGCAGGACCTCCTCGGCGACCAGGCCCAGCCAGTCGGCGAAGAGCGCCAGCGCGGCGACGACGATGCCGAAGGTCAGGCTCAGGATCGGGCGGTACAGCCCGATCCCGGCGACGAGCCCGCCGCCGAGACCGCCGCCGTCGATGAAGGTGGCCAGCGTCGCGCTCGCGACGGTGAGCACCAGCGCCGTCCGGATCCCGGCGAGGATCACCGGGACGGCCAGCGGCAGCTCGATCCGCCACAGGATCGCCGTCTTCGTCATGCCCATGCCCCGCGCGGCGTCCACGAGGGTCGGGTCGACGCCGTCGAGCCCGACGATCGTGTTGCGCAGCACCGGCAACGTCGCGTAGACGACCAGCGCCGTCACCGCCGTGGCGGTTCCGGTGCCGGTCCAGAGCGCGAGCAGCACGACGAGCCCGATCGACGGGATCGCCTGGCCGAGGTTGCCCAGGCCCAGCCCGACCGGCCGGGCCCAGCGGGCACCCGCGCGGGTGAGCAGGATGCCGAGCGGGAGGGCGATGACGATGGTGCAGACCGTCGAGATCAGCGTGAGCCGCAGGTGCGCGCCCAGTTCGGTGAAGATCTCGCCCGCGTTGAGGTAGCGCTGCTCGATCGAGTCGAGCGGCTGCGCGCGCACGATCAGGAGGAGCGCCAGCAGGCCGAGGGCGAGCAGGACCGGGCGCACCAGCAGCCCGAGCCGGCTTCGGGACCGTTCGGGCGCCTCGGTGTCCGGACGCGGATCGGGCGCTCCCCCGGCGTCCGGGACCGTGGGCGCGGGCGTCCCTTCCGCCGGCTGGAGCGCCGCGATCAGGCGCGGCACGTCGCACACGCCCAGTGCGCGCTCGCCATCGGTGACGGCGACGGCGGTGCTTCCGGTGCGCACCATGGTGTCCAGCGCGTCCCGCAGGGTAGCCCGGTGCGAGACCGCGGGCAGGCCATCCGCCGGCGCGCCGAGTTCGAGGTCGGCCAGCGGGATCAGCGCGAGCCGTTTCAGGTTCCGCTTCGAGCCGGCGAAGGCCGCGACGTAGTCGTCGGCCGGCGCGGCGAGGATCGCCTGGGGCGTGTCGTACTGCGCGAGCACCGAACGCGGCCGCAGCACGGCGATCCGGTCGCCGAGCTTGAGCGCCTCGTCGAAGTCGTGCGTGACGAACACGATCGTCTTGCGCACGTCCCGTTGCAGGCGCAGGAACTCGTCCTGCAGCCGGGCGCGGGTGATCGGGTCGGTGGAGCCGAACGGTTCATCCATCAGCAGCACCGGCGGGTCCGCGGCCATCGCCCGCGCGACGCCGACGCGCTGCTGCTGGCCGCCGGAAAGCTCGCGCGGGTACCGGGTTCCGTGCTCGCGGGTCAGGCCGACGACGTCGAGCAGCTCGCCCACGCGGGCGGCGACGCGGCGCCAGGTCCAGCCGAGCACCCGCGGCACCACGCCGATGTTGGCGTCCACGCGCAGGTGCGGGAAGAGCCCGACCTGCTGGATGACGTACCCGGTGTGGCGCCGGTGCTCGTCGAGGTCGAGGGCCGCCACGTCGGTGCCGCCGACCGTGACGGCACCCGAGGTGGGTTCGACGAGCCGGTTGATCATCCGCATGGTCGTCGTCTTGCCGCACCCGGACGGCCCGGTCAGCACGACGATCTCGCCCGCGGGGATCCGCATCGTGAGGCGGTCGACCGCGGGCGCGGCCTGGCCGGGGTACCGCTTGCTCAGGTCCCGCAGCTCGATCGTCTCGCCGGCCGTGCCCGCCGCGTCGGCCGACGCCGCCGCCTCCCTGGCGAGCGGACGCCGCCACGTCGTCAGCTTGCCGACCAGCACGAACGCCAGGTCGAACAGCAGCGCCAGCACGACGATCCCGAGCGTCCCGGTCAGCACCTGGTTCAGCGAGTTCACCGAGCCGAACCGGCCGAGGCCGTCGAAGATCTCGTTGCCGAGCCCGGGGCCCTTGACGTACGCGCCGATGGCCGCGATCCCGATGGTGATCTGCGTCGAGACGCGGATGCCGGAGAGGATCACCGGCCAGGCGAGCGGCAGCCGCACACGCCACAGCAGCCGCGCCCGGCCGAGCCCCATCCCGCGCGCGGCGTCCACCACGGCAGGGTCGACGCCGCGCAGCCCGACGATCGTGTTGCGCGTGATCGGCAGGAGCGCGTAGAGCACCAGCGCGCACAGGACGTTCGTCAGCCCGAGCCCGAACGGGCCGATCAGGATGCCCAGCAACGCGATCGACGGGATGGTGAGGAACGCCGCGGTCGTCGTGGTCGCGAGCGAGCCGAGCCACCGCCGCCGGTAGGTGAGCAGCCCGAGCGTCATCCCGATCAGCACGGCCAGTGCCATCGCCGCGAGGGTGAGGTCCACGTGGAGGATCGCGTCGTTCACGACGTCGATCCAGTTCTCGCGGAGGTACTCGGAAAGGCTCAGGGCCGCGCTCCTCGGGCGTCGAGGGGCGGAAATTCACCGACCGCCCCAGTCCGGCTTGGACCCCAACCCCAGCACGTCGGCGGGTTCCTGTCCACCGCCCCGATCAGGCCGCGACGTGCGCGACCGCGGCGGGCAGCTCTTCGTTGAGCCGCCGGAGACTCGCGACCAGCTCCTGGCAGTCCGCGCAGCCGTCGAGGTGCGTCCGGATCCGGCTCGCCTTGTGGTGCCCGATCCCGTCGCGCACCCACCGGCCCAGCTGGCCGCCGACGTCGCGGCAGTTCCGCCGCTGCGACGCCGGGACGTGCTGGTCCAGATAGGCCTGACGCAGCCCTTCCCGGGCGCGGTAGGCCAGCGCCGCGACGCTGTTCGGCGACATCCCCAGGTCCCGCGCGATCCGCGCCGGCGACTCGCCCTCGATCTCCGTGCGCCACAACACGGTCCGCCACCGCTCGGGCAGGCCGGCGAACGCGGCCGCGGCGACGGTGGCGTGCAGCCGGCTGCCCACCTGCTCGTCGCTCCCCGCGCTCGGCAGCACGTCCGGTACCTCGGCGACCACCGAGACGGACGCGTCGTGCCGGCGCCAGGTGATCATCGTGTTCCGGATCGTGGTGAGGAGATAGGGCCGGAAATCCTCGTTCGGCCCCTCCCCCGAGCGCAGAATCCGTAGTACGCGGGTGAATCCTTCGGCGATCAGGTCGTCCCGCTCCGCCGCGTCGGCCGCGATCGCGGCCGCCACCCGGCGGGCGGCGACGTAGTGCCGGTCGTACAGCCGGCCGTACGCCGCGACGTCCCCGCCACGCACCGCTTCGATCAGGACCGCGTCGTCCGGGACATCCCTCGCCCCGGCCTCCGCCGGTACCACGTCGGTCACCGCTCCCCCTCGCCCATGCTCTTGCTCATGCCCTTGCCCGTGCCGCTGCTCGCGCTCTTGCACGTGCAGATTGATCCGAGATACTCACCCAACGAGGGAGCGGGCGCAAGGTTTCGGCACCAGGTCCCGGTTTCTTCCGGAACAGGCGCCGTAAAACCGGAGTTTGTCAGGGCGCGGCGGGTTCGGACGCGAATTCGCCGGCCGGGCGATGACGGTAAAAATACCGGCAGCCTCCCTTTTCGGAAGGCCACCGGCATTCCCGGAGATCAGTGACAGCCGGACCGCGCCTGGGCGGTATCCCGCAGCCGGTGCACCCAGTCGGCGAGGCCTTGGTCGAGGCTGCTTTGATTACCGGGAACGTCGGCTTCGACCGGCGGGCCCGCCCAGGATTCCTCGGTGGTCGCGAGTACGCCGTCCCCGGTCGGCTTGAACGTCCACAAGTGCACGCCGGTGATGCCGTTGACGGGCGCGCCCCATGCGGTGCACCCCAAGGGCTTCACGGTCTTGATCGTCGACTCGGCGTGCGTGTTCTGCGGCGACCAGGAGAACACCGAGCCCGGCCGCAGCGGCCCCGGCGTTTCCTTGTGCGCGGGGGCGATCTCCGGGATCCAGCTCTGCCAGTGGTCGATGTCCGTGTGCAGGCGCCAGATCTCCGCCAGCGGCGCCTTGATGAGCGCACTCGCCCGGCTGACCACCGGCGCGGTCTTGTCGACGGTGACGCCCCGGCAGTCCTGATAGGTCCCGGAACTCGCCGAAGCGACCGACTGCACGGACAGCGTCATCGCCGCGCCGAGGGTCACGACGCCGATACCGCGAAGAATGGTGTTGGTCATGATCAGTCCTTTTCGATCGTGAGGAAAGTGGTGACGCCCCGGCGGTCACCGGAAACGTCGAAACTGTCGAACGACAATTCGAGCAGCGGGAACGTCGCTCAGCGGTTCGCACCTTCGGCGAGCCGGCGGTGTTCGAGGACGGTCGCGACCGCGTAACCGCCGCCTCCGGCCACGGCGAGGACCCAGAACAGCCCGGGCGTGCCGAAGGCGAGCGAGGCGGTGGAGACCAGGGCGAGCCAGCTGCCGAGGCCGTAGTGCAGGACGTTGCGGCGCACGGCGCCTTCGCCCAGGTAGAGCAGGCCGACGACGAGGCCGGAGCCGGCGGGCCACAGCACGGTGGCCAGGTCCGGCGAGTCCATTGTGGACGTCAGGCCGGTGATGGCGAGGAAGAGCGCCGTGAAGCCGCCGATCCAGGACAGGCCGAGGAGCCGGCCACTGAGGACGTCGGCGCCGCCGCGCTGGCCCGGGCCGCGGCGAGGGTGGCGAACACGGTGCCGGCGGCGAGCCCGAGGCCGAGCAGCGTCATCGGCAGCCACCCGGGCAGCCGGACCAGCGGGTCGTCGCCCCCGGACACCGCGGCGGCGCCGTGGCCGAAGACGTACGCGAGGCCGAAGCTGAGGTAGGTGGCGCGGTTGTCGGTGTCCCCGGCGCGGGCGACCGGGGCGGCGGCGATGGCGGTGGTCATGACGGGAGTCCTCCGGAAGTGAGGCGGGACAGGGGAAACGCGATCCGCTCGACGATGTCAGCGGGCCACGGGAAGACGTCGGTGACGGCGCGCTGGTGGGCGAGCCCGTGCAGGCCCAGCCACAGCGCGACCGCGTCGGCGGCGGGATCGGTGCTGGTGCAGTACCCGGCGGCGACGCAGTCGGCGAGGCAGCCGGTCAGGACGCGCAGTGCTTCTTCGCCGAGGGCGGCCAGCTCGCCGGGCGCGGCCTCCGGGCTCCAGGTGCCGCCGAACATGGCGCCGTACCGCTCGGGATGGTCCCGGGCGAAGCCGAGGTAGGCGTGGCAGACGGCGTGCAGCCGGAGCCGGGGATCGGGGCCCGCGTCGGCGAGGGCGGTCCGGGCCCGGCCGGACAGCTCGGCGAACCCCTGGCGGACGACGTCCAGCAGGATCGCGGGCCGGTCGTGGAAGTGGCGGTAGATCGAGGGTGCGGTGATCCCGGCGCGGCGGGCGACGGCGCGCAGGGTCACGGCCCGCGGGTCACCGCCGGCGTCGAGCAGGGCGGTCGCGGCGGCCAGGATCTCGGCGCGGAGCCGGCCGCCTTCCCCACGCCGGTTCCGCGAGCGGGGCGGACCGGCGCCCGGGGTCACGGCCGGCCCGGGTCCGCCACGATCACGACCTTGCCCGCGACGGTCCGCGACTCGGCGAGCGCCAGCGCCGCACCGGCGTCCGACAGCGGGAACTCCGCGGCGATCTGCGGGCGCAGGACGCCGCTTTCCACCAGCCGCAGCACCTGCGTGAGGTCCTCGCGCAGCCGGGCCCGGAAGGTGTTCAGGCGGCGCTTGCCCGCCCAGAAGTTGTAGAACCGCGCGCTCTTGCCGTTGGGCAGCAGGTTCCACAGCGCCAGCCGGGCGAACAGCCTCAGCACCGGCAGCTGCGAGTTGCCCTCGGTGTCCTTGGACGCCGCGGTGCCGTACGACACCAAGGTGCCGCCGCGGCGCAGCAGCCGCCACGAGTCCGCCACGCCGGCCCCGCCGACGTGGTCGAACACCGCGTCCACGCCGTCCGGCGCGAGCTCGCGGAGCTTCCGGTACATCTGCGGGTCGTGGTAGTCGACCGGGGTCACGCCCAGCTCGCGCAGCGCCGCGTGGTGGCGCGGCGACGCCGTGCCGAGCACGGTGATCCCGGCGTGGCGGGCCAGCTGCGCGAGCGTGGAGCCGACGCCGCCGTTGGCGCCCAGGACCACGATCGTCCCGCCGGCGCGCACGGTGGTGTTCCGGTGCAGCATCTGCCAGGCCGTGACGCCGTTGACCGCGACGGTCTCGGCTGCGGCCGCGGAGACGCCGTCCGGCACCGCGACCAGGTCGGCGGCGGCCAGCACCTGGGCGCTGGCCCAGCTGCCGACCTTGGTGACCGCGGCGAACCGGCGGCCGGCCAGGGCCGGGTCGACGTCCGGGCCGGTCGTGGTGACCGTGCCGACGACGTCGTAGCCGGGGACGAACGGGAACGGTGGCTGACTGAAGTACTTCCCGAGCCGCATCTGCTGCTCGGCGAAGGAAACGCCGGTCGCGTCCATGCTCAGGACGACCTGGCCCGCGGCCGGCGCCGGGAGGGTGCGGGTGCGGATCTGGAGGCCGGCGACCTCGACCTTGCCCGGCAGGACGACCTCGGTGGCGGTGGTGACAGTGGTGGTTCCCATGGCGGCTGCTCCGTCCGATCGGTTGTGCTTACAGCCGTAACCCTACGAGCGTTAGCGTACCGAGCGCAAGAGCTAACGCTTGTAAGTTTCATGGCGTAAACTGACGGCATGGACACCGAAGGCACCGCGACCCGCACCCGCAACCGCCGCGGCGAGGGCGCCCGCCTGCGCGACGAGATCGTGGCGGCGGCGGTGGAGCTGCTCGACGAGACGGGCGACGAAAGCGCCATCACCCTGCGTTCGGTCGCGCGGCACGTCGGGATCGCCGCGCCGTCGATCTACCGCCACTTCCCCGACCAGCCCGCGATCATGCTGGCCGTCGTCCGCAACGCCTTTGCCGAGCTGGACGTCGAACTCCGCACCGCCCGGGACGCCGCGACCGGCCCCCGGCAGCGGCTGGTCGCGATCTGCGACAGCTACCTCGGCTACGCGCAGGCGCACCCCGGGCGCTACCGCACGATGTTCGGCGGGCTCTGGATGCCCGACCTGACCGACAGCTCCCTGACCGAGACCGACCTGGCCACCCTGGGCCGGGCGAGCATGGAGCTGCTCCACGACGCCCTCGCGGACTGCGTGCGCGCCGGCGTCGCCACCAGCACCGACCTCGCGGCCGACACCGTCGCGTTGTGGGTCGGCGTGCACGGACTGGCCCACCAGCGCGGTGTGTCCCCCGCGTTCGTGTGGCCGCCGGACATCGCCGACCGCGTCGTCACCTCACTGGCGCACCTGACCGCGGACTGAGTTCCGCCGGGTACCGGCGTTTTCTCGTATCAACGCGCCCCACCTCCTACTCTCAGTGGGGTGGACGGCATCGACAGTCTCCGGCACGCGATCGAAACCATTCCCATTCCCGGCGCCCCGCCGCGGCTGTCCCGCCAGGGCGCGGCGGTCGGGCTGGCGCTGCTGGACACCTCGCTGCGGCTCAACCACGTGCGCCGGCTGACCGAACGGCTGACCGTCGTCGAGCACGGGACGGCGCGGCGCAGCACCGAGGTCGACGTCAGCCTCAAGCTCCTCGACGAGGGCCAGCGCCAGGCCACCGCACAGCTGCAGGACCTGATCGGGCAGGAACACGGCGAACGGGCCACCTCGCGACCGGCCCGGCAGCGGTCCCTGTGGGTGCCGCTGGCCCGGCTGCCGCGCCGCGACGTCTCCCCCGTCGACGTCTTCGACAGCTCGGGCCAGAAACTGCCGCGGCTCACCCAGCACGAGGCGTCGCGGCTGGTCGCCGCCGGGCTCTACCGGCTGCTGCGCGGGATCCTCGCCGGCGACGAGAACGCGCAGACCGCCAAGCACGAGCTGAACACCTTCCTGTTCCAGGTGCACGAACCGCGCTGGCTCATCCAGCAGGCGCTGCTGACGCTGCTCACCGAACGGAACCACCCGGAGGAGGAGTTCGCGCTGGCCCCGGCCGGCGGCACGGTGCCCGGGTACGGCCGGCAGTGCCGGGAACTGGCGCTCGACATCCTCGCCGGCTGCGCCGACCTGCTCGTCGAGTACGCCTACCTGCTGAACGTCGCCGTCCGCGACTACATGCTGGTGGTGGCGCTGGACGACACGGTCGAGGAACACCGGCTCAGCTACGAGACCCCGCTGCACGTCGACGCGCGCCAGCCCGTCGCGAGGGAGCAGTGGCGGCGGCTGGCGTCGAGCCGCCGTGGGTACGTCGTGAGCTACGAGACGATGATCCCGGCGACGCTGAAGTCGTACCACCTGGTGGCGGGCACCGCGCCGGAGGCCGAGATCTCCCGGATGTACCTGTCCACCGACGCCGACCAGCACCAGGTGGACGGCCTGGTCGAAGACCTGGCCTCACTGGCCGAACGGCAGGACGCCGCCCCGCTGCAGGAAGCCGATGGCGCCCGGCACAAGATCCTGGAGCTGCAGGCGCAGACCGTGCTGCGCCGGCTCGCGGACCTGGTGCGCCGCCGCAAGTGGGAGGCCGGCCAGTCCGGCGTCGAGCTGTCGCCGCGCAGCCTGCCGGCCTGCCACCGGCTCACCGCTGCGGCCACCACGGGCGAGGCCGTGCGGACGGATTCGGGCGAGCTCGACAACTCGCTGCGGCGGCACCCGGAGTTCACCGCCGCGAACCTCCGCGAGGCCGCCCAAGAGCTGACCGACCGGGAGTTCGGGCAGGACCTGGTGCTGGTCAACGGGATCGCCGACAACGAGGCGCGGGCGTACTGGCGCCGCTCCGGCGGCCGCGACGCGCGCGGCGACCACGTCCGGGTGCGCGCGACGCTGGTGCTCAAGGACTCCACGAAGTCCGGGCCGCTCAACGTGACGTTCTACGCGCTGGCCGTCGCGACGGTCTCGTTCGTGCTCGGCTGGATGCTGGTGGGCAGCCCGTGGTTCTACGGGCGGGCCGCCACCGAGGCGCTCGGCCACATCGGCGACGGCCAGTCCGTGATCACGATGCTGTTGCTGCTGCCGGGTTTCCTCTACAGCCGCCTGTCGCTGCCGCCGCGCCGCACCGTGCTCGGCTACCTCGGCACGCTGCCGCAGGCGCTCGTGCAGCTGAGCATCGCGGCCGTCGCCGGGTTCGCCGCGGCCGTCGCGACGCAGAGCCGGGGCGAGGTCGTGCAGGTCACGCTCACGATCGCCGTCGGGCTGCCGGTGCTGGCCGCGCTCGTGCTGTTCAGCCAGGTGTCGTGGCGGGTCTCGGCGATCCCGCTGTCCCGCATCGGGGCGCCGCGGTGGGCGGGCGCCGGAGCCTGGGACCGCCGCAAGCCGCTGGACGCCGACGTCCGGTTCGACTCGTCCGGGGGGTGGTGAAGGTGCGCAACCAGCGGATCTCCGTGCGGAACGTCGCCGACCTGGCCCGGGCCGGCTTCGAGATCGCGCGCCAGCCGGTGACCAAAGTGGACTTCGAGGTGCACCACGCGACGGCCCGCCACGGTTACCTGCGCGAGCTCGTGTCCGACGCCTCCGACACGACGATCTTCCTGGAGACGCTGTGTTCGGCCACGAACGGCGCCGGCGTCGTGATCGGCACCCGCACCCGAAAGCCGTTGGACGGCACCGAAGTCGTCGAACGCGTCGACGGCCAGCAGCCGGCCGAACGCCCGCAGCAGCGTCCGGGCGCCTGGGTGTTCCACCAGACGACCTCGCCCAACCCGACGTTCATCTACGAGTCCGCGCAGACCTTCGAGGGCCTGATCGGGATCGACCCGGGCGCGCACGAGGTGTGCGAGTGGCACGGCCTGGCCATCCGCGACCTGGCGAGCGAGATCTCCGACGCCGCGGCCGGGCTCATCGACGCGCCGCTGCTGTCGCTGCAGTGCCCGGCGCAGCTGCCGACGATCGTCAAGACCCGCAACCACGACCTGCGCACCCGCAAGGAGGTCGCGCCGCCGTGCGCGTCGCTGGCGGTCCGGTTCTCGATCGCGCTGCGGGACGCCTCCGCGGCCGCGCGGTTCGAGCTGGCCGACCGGTTCCGGGAGCTGTGCGAGAAGAACGGCTACAGCTTCTGGCTCGCCGACACGCGCCCGGGGCACCGGCAGGGCAACTGGTTCGAGGTCTACCACGCCGACGGCCAGTTCTCCCCGCTGTACAAAGGGGATCTCCGGTCCCGCCAGCGGGTCGGCACGTGCCTGCCGGTGACGTTCGTCGGGCCGGCGCGGATCGGCTCCACGCACGCGATCACGGCGTTCCTGCAGCGCTACCCGCAGGTGGGGGTGGTCGGCTGCGCCGGGACGACGTTGTCGGACGTCGCGTTCGTCCACCTGCAGCTGTCGATCCACGGCGTGGCCGCCGACCGGCTCAACCGCATCCTGGGCAAGCTGCTGGGCGAGTCCTCGACCCCGGCCCGGCCGTACAAGCTGCTGCGGGAGCTGTTCAAGCGGCTCGGCCTGCCACCGGACCCCGACGGCCCGGGCTCGGCGGCGCCGGACCCGACGGGCGACTACCAGACCTTCGCCGGGCCCGCGTTCGCCTACCGCCCGTTCCAGATGCCCGACTGCATGGCCGTGTGGGTGTCGTGGGAGATCGCCCGCCAGCACCAGGGTCTGGCCGCCCCGCTGGACTGCCTGTACCGCGCGCTGGCCCAGATCGCGCCGCGGGCGGACGCCCAGCCGTCGGCGGCCGAGCTGACCACCGTCGAGTACCTCATCTGCCGCGCCACCGAGCAGTCGGTGATCCGGGGCAAGGCGAAGCTGGCCGTGCCCAAGTCGGCCCTGCGCCAGTTCGCCTCGGGTGGCGCCGAGCTGCCCGCGTCCAAGCTGTGCGCGTCGCTGGAGGAGGCGTGGAAGGCCCACGTGGACCAGTCCGGTGTGGACGGGGTGAGCGAGCTGACGGTGGCGTGGCGCGAATCCTGGCTCGGTCACTGGACGTACTCGTGAGGAGCTAGCCCTTCACCAGGACGGCGCCCATGACGACGCCGAAGAGGCGTTCGACGCGCGGTTCGAGCGCGGGCTGGTCGCCGAGCCAGGCCAGCGACGCGGCCAGTGCGAACAGGTCCGCGCCGTCGATGTCGGTCCGCGCCACGCCCGCGGCTTGGGCGCGGGTGAGCAGCCGGGTGCCGGCCGCGCGCATCGTGACGCAGGAGTCGTGCAGCGCGGACTCCGGGTCCTCGATGGCGTTCACCATCGACGTCACCACCCCGCGGTAGTTCGTCGTGCACGCGACGAACTCGCGCAGCCACGCCAGCAGCGCGTCCGCGGGCGGGCTCGTGGTCTCGACCTCGGCCGCTTTCGCCGTCAGCTCGTCGAAACTGTTGCGCAGCAAGGCTTCCAGCAACGACTCACGCGTCGGGAAGTGCCGCAGCAGGGTCGCGAGCCCGACCCCGGCCCGACGGGCGATGTCGCGCATCGAGGCGTCGACGCCGTGCTCGGTGATGACGGTGCCCGCGACGACGAGCAGGTGGTCGTGGTTCGCCTTGGCGTCCGCCCGCATCTCCGCCTCCTTTGACATCCGGACCACTGATCCGCATAATCGGATCAGTGGTCCACATAAGTGGATCGTTGATCCGTTCAGCGTACCCGGTGCGCAGACAGGAGAACGCCGTGTCACCACGGACGATGAAGGCGATCCGGCTGCACGAGTTCGGCGGGCCCGAGGTCCTGCGGTACGACGACGTGCCGGTGCCCGAGCCGGGGCCGGGTGAGGTGCTCGTGCGCGTCCACGCGGTCGGCGTCAATCCCCCCGACTGGTACGCCCGCGAGGGGATGCCCGATGTGCCGCCCGAGCTGAAGCCGCCGTTCTCACTGCCGCTGATCCCGGGGACGGACGTGTCGGGTGTCGTCGAGGCCGTCGCCGACGACGTCGAGGCGTTCGCCGCCGGCGACGAAGTCCTCGGCCTCCTCCGCTTCCCGGCCAGCCTGCAGGGCGCCGCGTACGCGGAGTACGTGACCGCGCCGGCCACCGACCTCGCCCGCAAGCCGGCCGGCGTCGACCACGTCGCCGCCGCCGGCCTGGCCATGGCGGGGCTGACCGCGTGGCAGTTCCTGATCGAGCTCGGCCACGACCACCCGTCGCCGTTCCAGGCGGCCCGGCACCAGCCGATGCCCCTCGGCGCGGACACCACGGTGCTCGTCAACGGCGCCGCGGGCGGCGTCGGGCACCTCGCCCTGCAGCTGGCGAAGTGGCGGGGCGCGCACGTCATCGCCGTCGCCTCGGGCACGCACGAGGCGTTCCTGCGGGAGCTCGGCGCGGACGAGGTCCTCGACTACCAGAAGGTCCGGCCCGAGGAGGTCGCCCGTGACCTCGACCTGGTGCTTGACACCGTCGGCGGCCCGGACAGCCGGCGGTTCCTGCGCACGCTCAAGCGCGGCGGTGCGCTGTACCCGGTGTACTTCGGCGAGTTCGACGACGAGGAGAACGAGAAGCTGGGCGTCACGGTCACGGCCACCCAGGTCCGCTCGAACGGCCCGCAGCTCGCCGAACTCGCGCGCCTGCTCGACGCCGGCACGATCCGCGTCGCGATCGACAGCACGTTCCCGCTGGAGAAGGCGGCCGCGGCGCACGAGCGGGCCGCGCGCGGGCACCTCCGGGGCAAGATCGTCCTCACCGTCGACTGAAGCGGCCAGCTGGACCGGCAGGATCGGGGTGCGGTGTTGCCGAGGTGGGCGGAAAGTCCGGCGCCGGCTCGGCGCTCGCCGCGTTCCGGCGCGGTCCTGAGCGTCAGGTGGCGTCGGAGCGGAAGATCGGCCAGCCGACCTCGGTCCGCCACTCGGCTTCGGCGGACGTCTCGATCGGGTCCCGCAGGTAGTACTCCCGCAGCGGCCCTTCGACGCCGATCTCGTGCCGGGCGGCGTAAGTGCCCAGGTCGCCGTAGGTGAGGTCGATGTCGTTCAGCGGCCCCGGGTGCACCGCGATCGCCAGTTCGGCCGGCGGGACCACGAACGCCGTGACCCGCCCGACCGGGCGGAGGCCGGCCTCGACGGGGACGAACACCACGGCCTCGCCCCGCTCGTGTTCGTACAGGTCGCTGTCGAACAGGCCGCCGCTGGGCCCGGTGCGGCGCAGGTGCTGCGCGCCGATGACGCCGTTCAGCTCCCCCAGCGCGCCCTGCCACCAGCTCAGCACGTCGGCGCGGTCGATGACGGCCCGGATCCCGATGGCCGGCTGGGCCGGCACGGACCGGTGCTCGATCACCGGACCGCCGGGAGCGCGCCGCAGGAGGTCGCGCAGGTCGTCGACCGCCGCCCGCGCTTCGACGAGCTTCGTCTCCAGGCGGTCCAGGTGCGCGCTGATCAGCTTGTTGCGGTCGGCGACCGCCTCGGCGGCCAGGACGGCCTTGACGTCGGCGACCGGCATGTCGAGGCCGCGCAGGCGGCGGATCACCTGCGCCGGGGGCACCTGGTCGAGGGAGTAGTACCGGTACCCGGTCGCCGGGTCGACGTCGGCCGGCTCGAGCAGCCCGACGTCGTGGTAGTGACGCAGGGTCTTCGCGCTGAGGTGCGTCACCCGGGAGAACTCGCCGACCGTCAGACCTGCTCGCATGGCGCTCATTCTGAACCTTCCCCCGGCCGGAAGGTCCACCCGCCGGTCGCCCCTTGTGTCTCCCCCGGCCGCCGGGCCCAGCATCACCGGTACCGGCCACCGCGGCCGGCTCCCGACGGAAGGACACAGTCATGGACACCGCACTTCCCGGCGTCATCGCCACGCACATCGCGGCGGTGAACGCCTTCGACGTCGACGCGATCACCGCGACCTTCCACGCCGACGCAGTGGTCAACGACGTGCACCGCGAGTTCGCGGGAACGTCGTCCATCCGGGAGTGGATCGCGCACGAGCTGGTCGGCGACCGGGTCACGATGGCGGTCACCGAAGTGCTCGACCACCACGGCCAGGTCATCGTCCGCGCCCGCTACGACGGCCAGTACGACAAGACGAACCTGCCGGCGGACCTCGTGCTGACCAACTACTTCAGCGTCGAGGACGGCAAGATCGCCACGCTCATCGTGGTGCACAACACCCCGGCGCCCTACTGAGAACTGTTGCAAGCGAACGGAGCTGACCTCATGAGCACCACGGTCCTCACCGAACTCTTCGCCCGGCCCGGGCGGGGTGACGACGTCGCCGCCCTGCTGCTGGAAATCCTGCACGAAAGCCTGGCACACCAGGACTGCGAAACGATCCGGATCATCCGGGACCAGGACGATCCCGACCACGTCGCCGGACTGACCCAGTGGACCGAGCGGCAGGACTACACCGGCTACCTCGGCTGGCGGACCGCGCGCGGCTTCACCGGTACCTTCGAAGCGATGCTCACCCGGCCGCTGGTGATCAGCTACTACGACGAACTGTTTGCCGGCCAAGGGATCGCCGCGGTCAGAGAGTCGGGAGCAGGCCGCCGTCCACAGTGATGGCCGTGCCCGTCACGTAGGACGCGCGTGGCGAGGCCAGGAACGCGATCAGCTCCGCGGCCTCGTCCGCCCGGCCCGGCCGGCCCAGCGGCACGGTCAGCGACGCGTGGAACTGCGTGCGGACCTCGTCGACGGTGCGGCCCGAGTTTTCCGCCTGCTGCGCCAAAGTGGCGTCGAGCGCGCTGGTCTCGACGACGCCGGGCAGCACCGTGGTGACGCGGACGCCGTGCGGGCCGCAGGCGGTGGCGAGGCCCTTGCTGTAGGCGTTGAGCGCGGCTTTCGCTGCTGCGTAAAGAATACCCGACGGCTGCGGGTAGCGGGCGGCGCCGGACGAGACGTGCACGACGGCGCCGCTGCCCTGCGCGGTCAGGTGCGGCACCAGGATCCGGTCCAGGCGCACGACCGACAGCAGGTTCGCGTCCAGGTTCGCCTGCCAGTCGTCGTCGGTCGCCGCGAGCACGCCGCCGGGTACGTGGCGGTTGCGGCCGGCGTTGGCCACCAGGACGTCGAGGCCGCCGAGGTGGCCGAGCGCCGCTTCGGCGGCGGCCTCGATCTCGGCCGGCACGGTCAGGTCGGCGGTCACCAGGTGCACGCCGTCCGGCACGTCGGCCGGGGTGCGGGCGATGGCGACCACCCGCGCGCCGGCCGCGACGAGGCGGGCCACGGTAGCGGCGCCGATCCCCCGCGTGCCACCCGTGACGACGGCACGCGCACCCGCAAGACCCAGGTCATCGCGGCTTTCGAGCATGGCAGTCCTCCGAAAGTGCTTGAGTCGACTATATCGTTTAGCACGCTACACGATGTAGTTCGGTACAGTGAGCCGGTGACCACCGTCCCGGCCGCCGGCCACCGCGACAGCCCCGGCCTGATGTTCGCCCTGCTCGGCAACGAGACCATGCGCCGGCTGCGGGACGCGCACACCGCGAACGACCTGACCCCGCGCCAGTTCCAGATCCTCGGCCTGCTCCACGACCGCGGCCCGCTCGGCCAGACCGACCTGGCGACCGCCGTCGACACCGCCGCCAGCATCCTGGTCACCCAGCTCAACCCCCTGGAGGCGGCCGGCCTCGTCTCCCGCGACCGCGACCCCCACGACCGCCGCCGGCACGTCGTGCTGCTCACCGCCCTCGGCCGGGAACGCCTGGAGAAGGCCGCCGCCGCCCAGCAGGCGGTCGAGGACGACGTGTTCCAGGCCCTCACCCCGGCCCAGCGCGCCCAGCTGACCCGGCTGCTGATCCTGGTCCGCGACGACCTCACCGGCGGCCACGAACAGTGCGGCACCCCGGCCTCCCTGGACCGCGAGACCCGCTAGTCCTGTCGCCGGCGGCCCGGGCACACCGCGCCAGTAGCCTGGGCCGGCTGTGGCCGATCACCGACAGGAGCTCCCCATGGAACGGCAGAGGTCGCCCGAGAGGCTGGTCTTCTTCAGCGACGCCGTCGTCGCCATCGCCTTGACGCTGCTGGTGCTGCCGCTCACCGAGCTCGTGCCGGAGCTGATCGCGGCCGGCGCGCCCGCGTCGGAGGCCGTCACCGGGAACTGGCCGAAGATCTTCAGCTTCCTGCTCAGCTTCGCCGTGATCGGCCGGTTCTGGCTCATCCACCACCGCATCTTCGAGCACGTGCGCGCGTTCAACACCCCGCTCGTGCTCGTCAACTTCTGCTGGCTGCTCACGATCGCCGTGCTGCCGTTCCCGACCCAGCTCATCGGCGCCTACCAGTCGCAGCGCTTCACGGTGCTGTTCTACCTCGGCACCCTGCTCGCCGGCAGCGTGTGCCACACCGCGCTGCTGTTCATCGTCCGCGGCGACCCCGCGGTCCACGGCGACGCCGAACCCGTGTCGGACGACTGGGCCCGCAGCTTCGTCGTGAGCACGGGCATCTTCGCCCTCGCGGTGGTCGTCGCCTGCATCCGGCCGGGTTTCGGGTACTACGTCCTGCTGCTGCTCGCCCTGCAGCCACTGTTCACCCGCCGTCGCCCGGCGGCCACACCGGCCTGACGTCAGCCGCCGTGCCCGGGTCCGGTGTTCGCGTCGGCGACGCGGGTGAAGCCGGGCGGTGCCGCAGGTCGTCGGTGAGCCGGTTCCCGCTCGGACAGGCCCTCCAGGTAGCGCAGCAGCACGGGCGCCCGCTGCCGCAGCGGCAGGGTCAGCAGTGCCTGCCGGAGGCCGTCCCGGCGGACGACGTCGTCGGCGGCGTCGGCCACCGCGGGTTCGTCGGCGAACTCCGCGACCGGCACCGAGCGCTCCCGGCGTCGCCACCGGCCCCGGACCTCGTTGATCAGGATCCGCCGGACGTAGGTCTCCGGGTTGTCGGCCGCGAGGTGGCAGGATGCCGCGCATGCGAGTGACGCGTTACGGACCGTCCGAAGAGGCCGGACGCGGCCGGCTGGACATGAACACCGTCGCGCGGCTCGACGACGTCGGTAGCTTCACCGACCTGCTCGGCGTCCTCGGCGAACTGCGGGCCGAGCACGAGCCGGCGCGGGTCCTCTGCACGCTCGACGACGTCAACCAGTGCGCGTACACGAGCGGGCACGCGAGCCAAGACGACCGGCTCTGGTCGGACAGCGACGACGCCGACGCCCGCGCCGCGCACATCGCCGCCGCCCTGGACGATCCCGGGTCGCGGGTCGCGTGGGCGGACCTGCCCGGCGAGCGCCTCGGCGGGGAAGCCGACGTCGCGGCCCTCGTCGAGGTGAACCGGGACCCGGACGGCTTCCTCGACGACGTCGTGCTCGTCCAGCGCGTGCCCGTCCCCCGCGACGACCTCGCGATCGCCGGGATCCCGAACGGCTACTTCACCGCCGACTGGACCGTCTTCCAGAACCACGCGATCGTCCGGCGGCTGGCCGCGCACGGCTACCGGCACGTGGGGATCGGCGCGTCGCTGCTCGGGTTCGACCGCGCGGCCCCGCCGTCCGAAGACGAGGCCCGCGCGGTCGTCGCCGATCTCAAGCACCTCTACGGCGCGCTCGGCGCCTGGGCACAGCTCGCCGCGCTGCTCCCGGAGCGGCCGTACCTGCTTCTCGGCTACACAGAGGACTTCCCCGACTTGACCGGCTGAGCCGCCGCCAACGTCGCCGCGGCCGCGGCGGCCTGGACCTGCTTGCGCCCCGGCAGCCACACGCACAGCGCGGTCGCGAGGAGCGAGAAGCCCGTCGCCCACCAGAACGCGACGTGGAAGCCCGTCACGGCCGCGCCCGGTCCGGCACCGGCGATGGCCTGCTCCAGGACGACGGCGAGCACCGCCGTGCCGAACGACCCGCCGACCTGCTGGGCGATCCGCGTCAGGACGCTCGCGTGCCCGATCTCGGCGCGGGCGAGCCCGACGTAGGAAGCCGTCATGACCGGCATCGTGACGGCGCCGAGCCCGATGCCGCGGATCAGCAGCCACAGCGCGAGCAGCCAGCCGTCGCTCGTCGCGTCGACGAACGCGAACGGCACGGTCGCGGCCGCGACGACGACGAACCCGGCGACGGCGATGGTCTGCGCCCCGATCCGGTCGGTGAGCGGGCCGGCGATCTGGCGGCTGAGCAGCGCCCCGATCCCCTGTGGGACCAACATGAGCCCGGCCGTCAGCGCCGTCACGCCGCGGACTTCCTGGTAGTACAGGGGAAGCAGCAGCATCGCGCCGAACAGCGAGAAGCCCGACAGGAACAGCACGGCCGTCGACGACCCGACCGAACGCGCGGCGAGCAGCCGGATGTCCACGAGCGGGTCGCGGTGACGCAGCGCGTAGAGCGTGAAGGCGACGAGGAAAACGACACCGATCGCGAGCGGCGCGAGGACGTCGAACCGGCCGAAGCCGGCCGCACCGGCGTTGGAGAGGCCGAGGAGCACGGCCACGATGCCCGGGACGAGCAGCACGAGCCCCCACACGTCGAGCCGGGCCCGCGCGGCGGCCGGCGGGTCCTTGGGGAGGTAGCGGCCGGCGAGGATCAGGCCGGCGACGCAGAACGGCACGTTGACCCAGAACATGAAGCGCCAGCTGTAGTCCGTGATGATCGCGCCACCGACGAGCGGGCCGAGGATCGGCCCGAGCAGCCCGGGCAGTGCGACCCAGGTCATCGTCTTGCCGAGCGCGTGTCCCCCGGCGGCCTGCATGATCAGCGTCGTCATCACCGGCAGCATCAGCCCGCCGCCGAGCCCCTGCAGGACGCGCCAGCCGATGAGCGATCCCGCGTCCCACGCGAGGCTCGACCCGATCGAGCCGGCGAGGAAGACGGTGAGGGCGAACATCCAGACCCGCTTGCCGCCGAAGCGGGTGAGCGCCCAGGTGCTGAGCGGGACCGCCGCGCCGAGCGCGAGCATGTAGCCGGTCGTCACCCACTGGATCGTCGAGACCGGGACGTCGAGGCTGGTCGCCAGCTGGTGCAGCGCGACGCTGACGATCGTCGTGTCGAACACGACCGCCAGCGCCCCCACGACCAGGATCAACGCCGTCTTCAGCACCTTCGGGTCGACGCCGTCGCGCGCCGGTGTGTCCGCTGTCATCACTACCCCAATAAGAGAGGGATTATTTCCTTATTGGCGAGGGTAGGAGGACTGGCGAAGGAATGCAAGTCTCTCTTATCCTGGACGCATGCCGACCGAGGTCAAACGCCGCCGCCGGGGAACCGAGCTGGAGCACGCGCTCCTCGACGCGACCTGGGAGGAGCTGGCCGGCGCCGGGTTCGCGAAGCTGACGATGGAGTCCGTCGCGGACCGCGCGAAGACCGGGATCGCGGTGCTCTACCGCCGCTGGCCGGACAAGAACGCCCTCGTGCTCGCCGCCATCCGGCACTACGGCGACACCCACCCGGTCGAGATCCCGGACACCGGCAGCCTCCGCGACGACCTGCTCGCGCTGCTCCGGAACATCAACGCCGGCCGCATCGAGCTGGCGACGCTCGTCGGCGCGACGTTCGCGGGCCTGCACGACAGCGCCGGCCTCACCCCGGAGGAGGTCCGGCTGACGGTTCTCGGCGACGGCCCGAAGCGCTCCGACCCGGTGTACCGCCGCGCCCACGACCGCGGCGAGATCGACCTGGCGCGCATCCCGCAGGACGTCCTGGACCTGCCGTTCCAGCTCATGCGCCACGACATCCTGATGACGCTGAAGCAGGTCTCCCCCGAACGCATCCGCTCGATCGTCGACGACGTCTTCTGGCCGCTCGTCGCGGGCTGACCCACTCCCCCGGGCGGCTTCCCCCGCTCGGCGGCGAGTTGCAGGGCGCTGGTGGCGAATTCGTGGCGAGGCGCCGGTGAGCGGTCTGCCGCGGCTGGTCGTGAGTGTTCAGGGCGGTTCTAACCGCCCTAGACACTCACGAGGGCCGCGGCAGACCGCTCGCCGGCAGCATCACGTCACCGGCCGAGTCCCGGGCTGTCACGTCCTGCGGGCCCGCGTCGTCCATCGGCGGACAGCTCTGCAGAAAGGGAGGCCATGTTCGCCGCCTATGTCAGCGTTACCCTCGTCGCCGCGGTTTTCACCGGTAGTGCCGCCGTTTTCTACCTGATCGGGCACGACTACCCGAAAGCCCAGGCGGACATGAAGGGCGTCCCGCGGTCGTGGCTGCCGTGGCTGGGCTCGGCCCTGGCCGCGGGGGCGGCCGGGCTGCTGGCCGGGCTTGCCGTGCCGCTCCTCGGCGTCCTCGCCGCCTCCGGGCTGGTGCTGTACTTCCTCGGCGCGCTCACGGCCCACCTGCGCGTCGGCTCTCGTCAGCTTGTCGGCGGAGTCGTGTTTCTGGCCCTCGCGGTGGCGGACCTCGTGCTGAACCTGGGCTACCACGGGTAGTCAGCCGTGGTACTCCAGCCAGTCGAGGTTGATCGAGCCGGTGTCGCCGGGGGCGTACGACAGCGTCACCACCGGGTCCCGGCCGGCCAGCGGCACGCCGGTGAACGTCACCGTGCCCCAGGCGTCCCAGCTGGCGGAGACCACCGGGAAGCTCACCTGCCGCACGGCTTTCCCGGCCACCGACAGCGTCATCGTGCGCGCGTCGCTGTTGGCGTTCGCGTACCGCACGGTGATCGCGCCCGTCGTGGCGTCGGCCGACGTGCGGTGCAGCGTGAACGACGACGCGGCGCCCTGGGCCCACAGTCCGTCGAGGAACGCGCGGCCGGAGTAGCCGGTGTGGTTGACGTTCGTCTTGACCCCGCCGGTGTTGTGCGCGTCTTCGGCTTCGAGGTGCCCGGGGCCGGGACAGCCGGCGACGGTACCGGCCGTGTCGGCGCAGCGGTCGGCGGCGTCCGCCACGTGGTCGCCGTCCCGGTCGCCGGCGGTCGCGCCGGTGAGGGTGATCTCGACGCGGTGCGCGCCGCTCAAGGTCGCCGGGACGGCGTTGCCGGCCGCGGGCCGGCCGTCGAGGGTGAACGCGCTGATCCGGGTGCCCGCCCCGTGCAGGGCGATCGTCAGGTCCGCGTTGCGGTAACGCAGGTTCCGCAGGGTGACGTCGCCCCAGCCCGCGGGCAGATCCGGCGTGAACGCCAGGCCGCGGTCGGTGAAGGTCAGGCCGAACAGTCCTGTGTGGACCATGTCGAGGAACGCCGTGGCCGACCAGGTCTGGTCGGGCTGCGAGCCCCAGTGGAACTTCACCGTGTCGCCGAGCCGCTGCCAGCCGCCGTCGACGACCCCGGTGTCGCCGTTGTAGATCTCCCAGAACCCGCTGTTGCCGCCGGCCAGCTTCGCCAGTTTCGCCGTTTCCGACGCGAACCCGCTCTGGTTTCCTTGCGCCGCCAGCGCTTTCGCCCACAGGCCCTGGACGAGCGGCCAGACGATCGCGTTGTGCCTGCCGGGCTGGGCGGCGGAGTAGCGGTCCCAGTGCGGGTAGGTGTCGGGCAGGCCCCAGGTCATCTCGCGGGCGTGGGTGACGATCGACCGGGCCTGGGCCGGGTCCGCGACGCCGAAGAGGATCGCGAACGCCAGCCCGGTGCCCTCCTGGTAGGGGCCTCTCGTGCCGTCGGCGAGCAGCTGGTAGTCGTACAGGCCGGTCGCGGCGTTCCAGAAGTGGTTGTTGATGGCGGCTTTCAGCGCGGCGGCCTTGGTCCGGTAGCCGGCGGCCTCCGACGGATTGCCCAGCTGGTCGGCCATGTTCGCGGCGTTGACGTAAGCGGCGTAGTAGACCTCGTTGGTGCTCAGGTACATCCCGCTCGCGACGCCCGGCCACGGCGAGCTGCCTGTGCTGACCGACTCGGTCGCGTCGGCGGGCGGTGCGGGGTAACCGGCGATGCCGTCGTTGAAGAACGACGGGCCGGTGAACAGCCCGTACGTGGCGTTGAACCCGGCCGTGCCGGCGTGTTCCCGGATGGTCAGCGTGTCGCCGGCGGTGCGGTAGGCGTCGCCGAGGAACTGCCGGTCCCCCGTGACCAGGTAGTGGTGCCACGCGGCGGTCACCCAGACGACCTGGTCCCACTGCTGGTCGTCCTGCTGCACCCGCAACGCGCCGCTCGCGTCCTTGTCGACCACCGCCCAGAGCGTGTTCTCCGCCAGCGCCGGGGCCAGCAGGCTCGTCGCGTTCCAGCTGTTGATCGACGCGTCCCGGGTCCACGGCTGGTCGTACCCGCCACCGGCGCGGACGAGGCCGACGGCCGGGTCCAGCAAGCCGCTCTTGTCGTACTTGGCGTCGTAGCCGATCGTGTTGGTGCGCAGCAGGTTGTCCAACGCGGCCGCGTACGCGGTGCCGAACAGGGCCTGGCTGTCCGGGTTCGCGAACTCGAGCGTCGGCGCGGCGACCGGATCCGCGGTCGCCGGCGCCACGCCGGAGACGACGCCGCACGCGGTGACCAGCGCGAGGAGTGCGAGTGCGGTCCTGCGTCCGTGGCTCATGCCGTGCACCTTCCCCGGCACCGGGCCTGCCGGACCGAAAGGCCATTGCACCACGGAATCCCGGCCGGGGAGCGGGCCGGCGAAGATCTTGTCCGCTTCTGTCCGGCGCGCTAACCCATCAGCAGTACGAGCTTCCCGCGGACGCGACCGGCTTCCCCGGCCCGGTGCGCCTCGGCGATGCCCGCCAGCGGGAAGGTGCCACCGACCCGGACGACGAAGCGCCCGGCGCCGGCCAGCCGGCCGATCTCCGCCAGCACGTAGTACGCGCGGCCGCCGTCGCCCCGGCTGAACCGCACCCTGTGCCGCTGCGCGCCGGCGAAGTCCGCGACCGTGATGACGTGCTCCGGGCCGCCCGCGAGGTCGGCCAGTTCGGGCAGGACGCCGTTTCCGGCGACGTCGAGCGCGAGGTCCACGCCGTCGGCGGCCAGCGCGCGCACCCGCTCCGGCATGCCTTCGCCGTACGCGACGGGTTCCGCCCCGAGCGAGCGCAGGAAGTCGTGCGTGGCCGCACTTCCGGTGCCGATCACGCGGACACCGCGGGCCACGGCGAGCTGGACGGCGGCGGTGCCGACGCTGCCCGAGGCGCCGTTGACCAGCAGCGTGTCGCCGGCTTCGACGCCGAGCTGGTCGAGGGCCCGCGCCGACGTCTCCCCGGCGACCGGCAACGCGGCCGCCGACGCGAAGTCCAGCGACGCCGGGATCGGCGCGTACCAGGACAGGACGGCCCGTTCGGCCTGTGCCGCACCGCCCTCGGACAACCCGAACACCCGGTCCCCGACGGCCACGTCGGTGACGCCGTCGCCGAGCTCCTCGACGACGCCCGCCGCTTCGTAGCCCATCGTCTGCGGCAGGTCCGGGTCCATCAGGCCCTGGCGTTTCTTCCAGTCGCTCGCGTTGACACCGGCCGCGCGCACGGTGATCCGGACCTGCCCGGCCGCCGGCCGCGGGTCGGGGAGGTCGACGATTTCGAGCACCTCCGGGGCCCCGAACCGGCTGAACCGCGCGGCTTTCACGCGTCCTCCATCTCGCGAAGGGGCACGCCGTGCCCGGCGAGGAAGCGGCGCTGCTCGGCGACGGCTTCCCGGTCTTCCGGGCTGTCGCCGCCGAACCCGGCGTGCGGCATGGCCTCGAACACGTGCAGGTCGGCCGCGACGCCGGCGTCGCGCAGCCTGCGGTGCATCCGGACGGTGTCGGAGAGGAACAGGTCGCGGGTGCCGCTGCGGAGGAACGTGGGCGGGAAGCCGGTCAGGTCGCCCAGGACCGGCGAGAGGTACGGCTGCCGCAGGTCGGCCCCGGCCGCGTAGAGCGCGTTCGGCGTGCGCAGGCTGCGCAGGACGTTGTCCACGCCGGCCAGGGTCCGGAAGGTGTCGCCCGACTCGGTGAGGTCGACCTGCGGGGTGTTGAGCACCAGGGCCGCGGGCATCGGCAGCCCGGCGTCCTTGGCACGCAACAGAAGGGCCGCGGCGATGTTCCCGCCGGCGGAGTCGCCGCCGACGAACACCCGCGCCGGATCACGGTCCCGCAGCAGACGCCGGTACACGGCGAGCGCGTCGTCGAGCCCGGCCGGGTAGGGGTGCAGCGGCGGCAGCCGGTAGTCCACGCCCCACACGAGCAGCCCCGCGCCCGCCGCGGTCCGCGCCGTCGTCATGCGGCACGCGTCCCCGCCGCCGACCACGAGGCCGCCGGGGTGCATCCAGAGGTAGACCGGCTCGTCCGCGGCCTCCTCGACACCCTCGGGCCGCGCGGCGTACACGGCGACGCCGTCGACGTCCAGGTCCTCGACGGTCACCGGCAGGTCGGCGACCGGGAACCGCCGGGCCGCGGACCGGTCGGCTTCCTCGGCCAGCGCGAGCCAGCCACCGGTGTCGTCCAGGGCCGGGTAGGTCAGCTCGCTCTTGTCGAAGGCGAGCCACTCCTGGGCCTGCTCGCTGACGGTGGACGGGGCGGGGAAGGTGTCGTGGCGCATGAGCACTACGTTAACTGACTAAATTTAGTCACGCAACTACAGCGTTTCGCCGAGCACGACCCAGGCGCAGGGCGGAGACGAGGAAGAAGATTCCGCCGAGCGTCGCGTAGCCGGCCAGGTTCGTCAGCGAGGCACCGTCCTTTGTGGCCTGCAGGATGAACGAACCCCCGGCCAGCACGGAGATGCCACCACTGAGGATCATCGGCCACTGCCCGCCGAGGCCGCGGCGGCGGAGTCCGACGACTAGCTGGACGACGCCGGCCACGACGGCCCAGCTCCCCCACACCCGCAGGACGCCGGCGATCCCGCTCGAACCGACCACGGCCAGGCCGACGGCGGCGAGCAGGCTGATCGCGATGTTCACGTACAGCACCGAAACCGACTGGGCCGCCTTCGACGAACGGACGTCGACGACCGCGGCGACCACGTCGAACACCGGGTACAGCACCAGCAGCGCGACGCCGGCGACCCCGAGGCTCGACCCGGTCGCGAACACCAGCGCCGCCCAGACGACAGCGAAGGCGAACCGGACGAAGTACAGCCGCCGCAACGACGAGGCGACGTCGGCGGCGGGAACGGTGGTGGTCATGTTTTCCCCTTCGGACACAGCGAGGTAGATAGAACGATCGGTCTTGCTGATGAGGACTATGGCAGCGAACCGGCGAGTCGTCAAGACCGACCGTTCTATCTGCTACCGTGGAGGCAACGAACCGGAGGCAGGAGTTCAGGTGTCCGAAGCACGCGCGCGGCTGCTCAGTACCGCGACCCGGCTGTTCTACACAGAGGGCCTCCACGCCGTCGGCGTCGACCGGATCATCGCCGAGGCGTCCGTCACCCGCGCCACGCTCTACCGGCACTTCGCGAGCAAGGACGACCTGCTCGTCGCCTACCTGACCGCCGCCGACCAGGCGATCCGCGCCCAGGCCGAGGCCGCCCGGGCCGGTGGCGGCGCGCCGGCCGACGTCGTCCGGGCGGTCGCCCGGTCGATCGCCGACGGCATCCGCTCCCCCGGCTTCCGCGGCTGCGCGTTCCTCAACGCCGCGGCGGAGTACCCCGACCCCGCCCACCCCGTGCACCAGGCCGTCCTCGCCCACCGGCAGTGGTTCCTGGACACCGTCACCGAGCTGCTCGCGCAGACCGGCGAGACCGCGCCGGAACCCGCGGCCCGGCACTTCGTCATGCTCCGCGACGGCGCGATGGCCGCGGGCTGCCTCACCGACCCCGCACCGATCTGCGAGACGTTCCTGCTCGGCGTCGAAGGAATCCTGAGGTACCGGGACGCTTCCGTCGCGCCGTGAGGCGGTTCAAGATCACCCGCTCGGCGAACAACCCGCCCCGGCGGGCGGGCGTCCACCGGACATGACCACGAACTCGCGTGCCCTTTCCCGGGCCGGCACCCTGCTGGCGGTGGCCGGCACCGCGGCAACGGTCCTGGCCGCCCCGGCCACCGCGGCCGACGGCGATCAGGTGGTGACGCAGGTGAGCGCGGCCGACCGGGCCGCGGCGCTGGCCCACTGGACGCCGGAGCGGATGCGGCAGTGGGCCGGCGCGGACTGGCTGCCGCCGGCCGAGAAGATCGGCCGGGTCTGGGACGGGCCCGTCCCGGCGGGCGTCGGGCGGCTGTTCTTCACCGCCGAGCCCGGGGTCGACGAGTCCTGCACCGCGACCGTGGTGCCCAGTGCGAGCAAGGACGTCGCCCTCACCGCCGGGCACTGCGTCAACGGCGGCCTGGACCGCTTCGACAACCCGATCAAGATCGTCAACGTCGTGTTCGTCCCCGGCTACGACCACGGGACGGCGCCCTACGGCGTGTTCCCGGTCCGGGCCTTCGCCTGGTCGGCCACCTACTCGGGTCCGACGAGCGGCACGGACGACGACGCGGTGCTCGCGCTGGACCCGGTCGGCGGCCGGCACGCCGCCGACGTCGCGGGCACCCAGGACGTCTCCTTCGACCAGCCGCCGTCCCCGGTCGGCACCACGATCCTCGGCTACCCGGTCTCGCAGCTCGCGGGCGGCGAAGCGCTGCTGTCCTGCGCGCGGCCGGCCACCCTCGAGGTCAACTCGGTCCTGTCGGACTGGAAGACGGACTGCGACCTGTCCGGCGGCTCCAGCGGCGGCCCGTGGCTGCGGGACTTCGACCCCGCCACCGGCCAGGGCACGATCTTCGGCGTCACCAGCCGGGGCACGATGAGCGAGGACGGCGTCACCCAGGACCTCACGAGCGCCGCGTTCACCGGCCCCGTGCGGGAGCTGTACGAGCGCGCCGGGCGGCTCTGACCCGGATTCACCCGCACGGGTGCACCACGCACCCGGCCCACCGCGGTGATCGCCGCGGTGGGCCGGTTCGTGTTCTGATGACCGTTACCCGACCCCGCGAGGAGTTGTTCGTTGACCGTGACCGCGCCGGAACCACCGCAGGGCTGGGTGCCGGTCGAGCACCGGCTCTTCGGGCTCGACCGCCGGACCTTCACCCCGGCCCTGATCGTGCTCGCCGTCGCCCTGCTGCTCGGGTACGGGCTGCCCGCGCTCAACGCCGCGATCCCCTGGCACAACGAGATCCGGGCCGGTGACCTGCTCGACCTCGGCGACGGCGCGACCGCCGTCCCGCCGGTGGGCTGGCAGCTGCAGAGCGGCACGTTGACCGGCGCCTCCGTCACGAACCCGACGAGCCTGCAGGTCGTCCTGGCCACCGGCGGCGCGACGATCGCCCTGCGCGGCGCGGCCTACAGCGGCACCGCGGAAGCCTTCCTCGACCAGGTGCGGCGCTCGGAGGGCAACGACGCTCCCGCGATCGACGGCACGCGGGGCACGGTGACGACCACCGCCGGGCTCACCGGCGTCGCGCAGAGCACGACGTCGCCCAGCGGTGACGGGCTCGACGTCGCCTTCAAGGTGGCCGGTCGCGGCGAGCCGGCCGACGCCGCGCCCGCGCTGCTGTTCCGGGTGCGCACCGCGCCGGGCCAGTTCGAGCGGTTCCGCGGCGAGATCGACGACGTCCTGCGCAGCATCACCCCGGGAGCGAACCGGTGACGACCACGTCCGAGACCAAGACGGCCCAGCTCGCCGCCATCGAGCAGTCGGGCTGGGGCCTGCCGTTCCGCTTCTTCCAGCCGCACAACCTGGCGTTCTGGGTGTACCTCGTCGGCGTCGGCGGTGGCGCGCTCGGGATGCTGCGTTACTTCGGCGGCGACGGCGGCTTCTACACCCCGGCTCTGACCGGCGGGATCCTGCTGTTCGGGCTCTACCTCGTGCCCTGGCTGGTGCTGCTGCGCCACCAGAACCGCTACACCGCGCAGCCGGGCCGGCTGCTGACGACGGCGTTCGCCTGGGGCGGGATCGCCGCGACGTTCTGGATCGCGCTCCCGGCCAACACCGCCCTGCTGGAGCTGTGGACGAAGCTCGGCGGCACGGCCTTCGCCGCCGACTGGGCCGCCGGGCTCACCGCCCCGATCAACGAGGAGTTCGGCAAGGCCCTCGGGCTCGTCCTGCTGATCGGGCTCGCGCCCCGGCTCGTCCGCAGCGTCTACGACGGGTTCATCATCGGCGCCTTCATCGGCCTGGGCTTCCAGGTCTTCGAGGACGTCCTCTACGTCTACAACGGCGCGGCGCAGAGCTTCGGCAGCAACCAGGTCGGCGCGTCGCTGCAGGTGTTCCTCTACCGGGGCGCGTCCGGCATCGTGTCGCACGCGCTGTTCAGCGCGATCTTCTGCGCCGGGCTGATGTGGGTGCTGAGCCGGGTGCCGGGTGAGCGCAACGTCGTGCGCGGCGTGCTGACCATGCTGGTGGCGATGGTGTTCCACTTCGCGTGGGACGACATGACCGGCCTCGGCGGCCGCGGTCCCCTGGTCGCCGTGCTGCCGTTCGTGATCGCGGCGATCGAGCTGACGTTCCTGTTCCACGTCCTGCGCCACGCCGCCCGCCGCGAGCGGGCCTGGACCCGCGACCTGCTCGGCCCGGAAGCCGGCGCGGGCGTGCTGGACCCGCCCCTGCTCGACGCGGTCAGCGGCCTCCGGAAGCAGCGCAAGGCCTACCGCAAGCACGTCCACAGCCGCCGCACGGCAAGGCACCGGATGGCCGCGGCGAGCGACCTGGCCCGGGAGATCGCCCGCGCCGGCGGCCGGGAGACGGACCGGGTCGCCCACGCCCGCGCGGAGGTCGTGCGGCTCAGCGGGTGACGCTAGGCCGGGAGGACCGCGGCCTTGAAGCCCGCCGCCGCGGCCAGGCCGGGGAGGTCGACGGCCCTGGCGGGCGGCAGGAGCACGAGTGGGTAGCAGTCGGACTCGATGTCGAGGACGGCGAGCGCGGTGCCCGCGGCCGCCAGCTGCCCGCCCGCCAGCTCCAGGAACTCGAAGGTCGGGAGATCCGCTTCCGCGAGCGACGCCCACGCGCCGTCTTCGGCCGGCGCCGACCGTAGGGCGCGCAGCCGGCCGACGATCTCGTCCGGCGCTTCCTTCCAGTCCACTTCGGCCAGCAGCCCGTGGTCGGCGAGTGCGTCCACCAGGGCGATCCAGGGCAGCTCGGGGATCGCGGTGTCGATGCCGCGGTCGTCGAGGCTGTCGCCGTGTTCCCGCAGGTAGGCCTCGGGATCGTCGTGTGCGGCCGCGGCGCGGGCACGCACCTGCGGCACGTCCGGCGCCACCAGGGCGGCCACGGCGATCAGCGCGTCGCGAGCAGTCATGAACGTCCTCCCAGGACACCCATGATCGCACCCGGGCCGACGAATGGCGGCTTGACCCCCGCCGGGTTCAGGAGTCACATGTACGCCGTGATCCGACTGCGCTCGTCCGCCGTGCTCCTCGCCCTCGCCGGCCTCGTCGCGGCCCCGGTGCCCGCGCCGGCCGCCGCCGCTCCCGCCCAGGCCGGCCCGTCACTGGGCTTCGACCTGGACGCGGCCACCATCCCCGAGCTCCAGCAGCGGATGGACCACGGCCGCCTGAGCGCCGTGGCGCTGACCGCCGCCTACCTCCACCGGATCGACGCGCTGGACGGCAAGATCCACTCCGTCGTCGCCGTCGACCCGACGGCGTTGCGCGCGGCCGCCGCCAGCGACGCCCGCCGCCGCACCGGCCACACGCTCGGGCAGCTCGACGGGATCCCGGTGCTGCTCAAGGACAACATCGACACCCGGACGCTGCCGGCCACCGCGGGTTCGCGGGCCCTGCCGCGCAGCCGGCCGGCGGCCGACGCCGCTCTCGTGGACCGGCTGCAGCGCGGCGGCGCGGTGATCCTCGGCAAGACCAACCTCTCCGAGTGGGCCAACTACCGCTCCACGAACGCGACGTCGGGCTGGTCCGGGATCGGCGGCCAGACGAACAACCCGTACGTCCTCGACCGCAACCCGTGCGGCTCTTCCTCGGGCTCCGGCGCCGCGGTGGCGGCGAGCCTGGCGCAGGTGGCAATCGGCACCGAGACCGACGGCTCGATCGTCTGCCCGGCCGGCGCCAACGACGTCGTCGGCGAGAAGCCGACGCTGGGCCTGGTCAGCCGGACCGGTGTCGTGCCGATCTCCGCGGAGCAGGACACCGCCGGGCCGCTGGCGCGCCACGTCGTCGACACGGCCATCACGCTGTCCGTCCTGCAGGGACGCGACAAGGCGGACCCCGCGACGGCGGCGATCCCGGCGGGCCAGCCGACGGACTACGCGGCCCTGCTGCGCCCCGGTGCCCTGCGCGGCGCCCGGATCGGCGTCTGGCGCAAGGCCGGCCAGGACGCCGACGTCGACCGCGTCGTCCAGGACGCCGTCCGCACGCTGACCTCGCGCGGCGCGACCGTCGTCGAGGTCGACCTGCCCTACCAGGACGAGATCGGCGCCGCCGAGTCCCCGGCCCTGCTCACCGAGTTCAAGCGCGACGTCAACGCCTACCTCACCCACCGGCCGGGCCACCCCGCGAACCTGAACGAGCTGATCGCGTTCGACAAGAAGGACCCGGTCGAGCTGTCGAAGTTCGGCCAGGAACTGTTCGAGCAGGCGGCGGCCGCACCGGCCCCGACCGATCCCACCTACCGCGCCCAGCGCGCGACGGCGACGTCGCTGGCCCGCCGGTCGATCGACGAAACCCTGGCGGCGCAACACTTGGACGCCATCGTGGCGCCGACCAACAGCCCGGCCTGGAAGACGACCTACGGCTCCGGTGACGCGTTCGTCCTCGGCTCCTCGACCCCGGCGGCCGTCTCGGGCTACCCGAACGTGTCGGTGCCGGCCGGGTTCGCGGGCCCGCTGCCGATCGGCGTCTCGTTCTTCGCGGGACGCTGGGCGGACGCGCGGATCCTCTCGCTGGCGGCGGCGTTCGAGAAGGCGGCCCCGGCTCGCCGGGCCCCCACCTTCATCCCGTCGATCGGCTGACCGTCCACAACGGACTACCGGGCCGCGCGGTACTGCGACGGGCTGATGCCGCGCGCCCGGCGGAACGCGGTGCTCAGGTGCTGCGGGTGGCTGAACCCGCAGTCCGCGGCGATGACGCCGATCGGGTCCGCCGTCGCGGCGAGCCGGTGTTCGGCCTCGCGCAGGCGCAGGTCGAGGACCCAGCGCATCGGCGTCACGCCGGTGCTGCGGCGGAACGACCGCAGGAAGTGCCGCGGGCTGAAGCCGGCCACCGCGGCGAGCTGGTCGACGGTGACCGGGTCGCGCAGGTTCCGCCGGACGAAGCCGTCCAGGCGTGACAGCGTCCCGGCCGGCAGCCCGGCGGCGGGCGGTTCGGGTTCCGCGCCGCGCGTCAGCCGGACGAGGTGCGCGAGGCTCTGGCGGGCCACGCCGTCGACGAACAGGTCGAACGTCTCGTCCGGGGCCGCCGCCTCCGCCGTGACCTCACGCAGAGCGCGGACGAGCGGCGGCCGGTCGAAGCCGACGAGCGCGCGCCGCGGCGCCGGGAGGTCGTGGTTCGCGGCGAGGTCCGGGTCGAGGAACAGCACCGTGTAGCGGCAGAGCCCGTCGATCGCGAACGTGCCGGTGACCTCGGTGTCCGGCGGGATGTAGCACAGGCTGTTGGTCGCGGTGACGACGTCGTGGAACGGCCGGCCGTCCACCGCGAGCCGCAGCTCGCGCACGCCGGAACCCCACCAGAACAGCGCCGCGGCCGGCTGGCGGAAGCGCCAGCCGATCGGGTCCGCCGAGGTGCGGGCCAGGGTTTCGAGCCGGGCGAGCGGGGTGCCGCCCGCCGCGCGCTCGACCACCCGGCCGCCGACCTCCCGCCAGGCGGGCCGTTCCTCACCCAGAACCGTCATACCGACATTCGTACCCGCTCCGAAGGAGTCCGGTCAGGACTTCCCGAGCAGCGAACGGACGTGCTGGACGATTTCGTCGTTCGTGTAGGCGTGCCCGCCGATCCCCCAGCCGCCCGGGACGGCCTCGGTCAGCGCGACCCACGTCCGCTCGGCCAGCCCCGGGTCACCCGCGGCCGCGGCGACCTGGGCGGTGATGTCCTGGACGACGCCGAGCTGCTGCTCACGGTCCAGCGCGCCGGCGTTGGTCGTCACCTGCACGCGGACGTGGTCGCCGCCGCCACCGGCGTCCGACAGCGCGCCGTCGGGCAGTTCGTGCACGAAGGCCGCGGTGTTCTCGGTGAAGAACGGGATCACCGGGACCTTCTCCCACCGCATCACGGTCTGCGCGAGTTCCTGGGCGAGCTTCTTCTTGTCGCCGATGACGCCCGCCGGGGCGTACACGTCGATCATGGGCATGGCGGTTCTCCGTTTCGACCGGTTCAGGGCGGTGCAGTCATCCTTGAGCGGTCCGGCGGCGGCGCACTTCCACGAGGCCGCCGTCTGCTACACCTGAGCGTCAGGAAACGAGGAGGTGGTCGGAGTGGCCGATCTGCTGGGACCACGGATTTCCGGGCCGGCGCGGCTGCGGGACCTGCTGGCCGGCGAGGAGATCGTCGTCGCGCCCGGCGCGTACGACGCGCTGAGTGCCCGGCTGGTCGAGGCGGCCGGGTTCCCCGCCGTCTACATGACCGGGTTCGGCACGACGGCGTCGCTGCTCGGCCGGCCGGACGTCGGGCTGCTGACGATGACCGAGATGGTCCAGGCGGCGAGCCGGATCCGCTCGGTGGTCGAGGTGCCGGTGATCGCCGACGCCGACACCGGCTACGGCAACGCCCTCAACGTCATCCGCACGGTCCGCGAGTACGAGGCCGCCGGCGTCGCCGCGATCCACCTGGAGGACCAGGTTGCGCCGAAGCGCTGCGGGCACCTGGAAGGCAAGCGCGTCGTGCCCGCCGCGACGATGGCCGACCGGGTCCGGGCGGCGGTCGACGCGCGGTACAACCCGGACTTCGTGCTGATCGCGCGCACCGACGCCCGCGCCGTCGAAGGGCTCGACGCCGCGATCGACCGCGCCCGCCGGTACCGGGACGCCGGCGCCGACATGCTCTTCGTCGAGGCCCTGCAGTCCGAAGCCGAGATCGAACGGGTCGCGGACACCTTCCGCGACGTGCCGCTGCTGTTCAACTGGGCCGAGGGCGGCAAGACGCCGCCGCTGGGCCAGGATCGCTTGCGAGAACTGGGGTTCCGGCTGGTGATCTGTCCGATCTCGACGCTGCTGGCGGCCACCGAGGCCATGCGGTCGGTGCTCGGCCGGATCGCCCGGGACGGCACCCCGGTCAACGCCGTCCGCGACCTGCCCGGGCTGACGGACTTCGCCGAGCTGGTCGGGCTGCCCGAGATCGAAGAGATCGGCGAGAAGTACGGCGACGGCTGATTCCTCGGCTGTGCCCTGCGTCACTCCCCTTGACGACTCTAAGACGACCGGTCATATTGAAACGACCGAAGAGAGGACGAGGACATGAGCGAGATCAAGCCCCGGTTCCGCACCATCGACGGGCTGTCCGTCCGGTACGCCGAAAGCGACGGGCCGCACGAGACCGAGGCCTTGCTGCTGAGCCCGTGGCCGGAGAGCCTGTACGCCTTCGACGCGAGCTGGTCACGGCTGGCGGAACACGCCCGGCTGATCGCCGTGGACCTGCCCGGGTTCGGGCACTCCGAGCTGCGGGAAGAGCTGCTCTCCCCGCAGGCGATGGGCGAGTTCGTCGTGCGGATCGCCGACGAGCTGGGCCTGGCGAAGCCGCACGTCGTGGGGCCGGACGTCGGCACCAGCGCGGCCTTGTTCGCGGCGGCGCGGCACCCGGGCCGGTTCGCCACGGTGACCGTCGGCAGCGGCGGGACGTCCGTCCCGCTGAACCTCGGCGGGGTGCTGGACGAGTGGGTGCGGGCCGCGGACCTGGCGCCGTACCGGGCCATGGGGCCCAAGGACATCGTGACGTTCGCGCTCGCCACCATCGAGGGGTACGAGCTGCCGGAGGTCGTGCGCGAGGACTACCTGGCCGCGTACCGGGGTCAGCGGTTCGTCGACCAGATGCCGTACGTCCGGGCGTACCCCACCGAGCTGCCGATCCTCGGTGAGCTGCTGCCGGGCATCGAAACGCCGGTCCAGATCATCGCCGGCGGCAAGGACCCGGTGGTGCCGGTGGCCAACGCCGAGTACCTGCACGAGCGGCTCCCCCACAGCAAGCTCGACGTCCTCGACGCGGGCCACTTCACCTGGGAAGAGGCCGCGGCCGACTACGCCCGGGTGATCACCGGCTGGTGGCGGGCTAACATTTGAGGTGAGGTAGACGACCGCCCATATTGATCCGGAGGAGGCCCCGATGGCCCGGGCCAGCGTGCGAGAGCAGATCGTGGACGCCGCGTACAAGCAGTTCCACCGGCTCGGCTACAACGCGTGCGGCGTCAAGCTGATCACCGACAGCGCGGGCGTGCCCAAGGGGTCGTTCTACAACCACTTCGAGAGCAAGGAAGCGCTGGCGCTGGTCGTCATGGAGCGCTACGGCGCCACCCGCCGCGTGCCGGACCTGGCCAAGGCGGACGTCGCGCCGCTCACGAGGCTGCGTGATCACTTCGGCTTCCTGGCGAGCGACATCGAGAAGTACGGCTACGAGCGCGGGTGCGTGTTCGGCAACTTCAGCAACGAAGCGGCCGATCACAGCCCCGCCATCCGCGACGGCCTGGTGACGAGCTTCGCGAGCTGGTCGGCGGCCGTGGCGAGCACGATCCGCGAAGCCCAGGCCGACGGTTCCGTGGCGTCGGAGCAGGATCCGGACGTGCTGGCCCGCTTCCTGGTCAACGCCTGGGAAGGCGCCATCGTGGGCGAACGCGCGGCGAAGGACGGCTCGTCCTTCGCCGCGTTCTTCACCCTCGCGTTCGGCACGCTGCTGCGCTGAGCGGTCGCGCGTCCTGGTGCCGAACCAGGCGCCCCGGGATCATGAGTCCCAGGTGGCCACCGGGCCACGCGCGGAGGGTGGAGTGACCGACCGGACTCGCACCGGCTGAACCCAGGGCCACAACCTGGGGCCTCGTCTACTTCGGCTTCGGTCACGGTGGAAGACGAGGGAGTCGAACCCTCTCCGGCGATCGAGCGACGATCACCCGCGCTCCGGCGCGTCTCCCCACGGGCACCGGCGGTGGTTCAGCGGTGCCGCGAGCGCGGATGGCGGGCTCGGCTCGGCATCGAGTTCACGGCTTGCCCTCCCTGCTCGTCGTGGCCGAGTCGCTCGACCGCGGTCCGAAGTAGTAGCTCTCCCAGAGGATGCGCCACACCCGGCCCCGGCGTCCACCGATTTCCCTTGCGTCAGGCCGTTCCGTCGGCCATCGCGGTCAGGAACGTCGTCCAGGGGCCGTCCGGGAAGCGCTCCTGCACCCGGGCCAGGTTGGCCCGCATCGCCGCTGCCAAGGAGTCGTCGCCCTCGCGCAACGCCGACAGCTGGCAGGCCAGGTCGTGACCGGCCGGGCGCGGGTCCTCGGGATCCACCTCGACACGGTTGAAGCCGGGGCCGAAGTGGTCGGCGAACGCGTCGTACGGCGTTACGGCGCACGGGATGCCCGCCAGCGCCGCGAGGGCCGGGCCGAGCCCGACGGTCTCGACGTCGACGCAGCTCGGCGTGAACAGCACCGCGCCGTGCGAGGCCCGCGCCACCCGCACCAGGTCGATCTCGTCCAGCTGCCACGCGCCGGCGCTGTCGCGGTGGCTCGAAATCGGGACCCCGTCGAGGAAGCGGACGGCGTCGGCGGCGTCCGTCTCCGCCACGGCCTCGCGCACGACGTCCGCGTACCCCGGCTCCTCGTCGAGGCTGCCGAACACCAGCAGGACCGGGTCGGGCACGCCGAGCCGCGCGCACTCTTCACGCGCACCGGCGAACACCCGCACGGAGATGTCCACGCCCTTCACGGCGAAGACCCGCACGGGCACCAGCACGACCGGGCGGTCCGGCTCGATGTCGCGTTCGGCCAGGAACTCCCGGTGGCGGGACTCGAGCGGGCCGCCGGGCACCAGCGGGAGGACGTTGGTGAGCAGCTCCGGCTCCAGCTCGGACGGGTACTTCCGCGCCTCGGTCAGCAACGCCGGCGACACCACCGCCCACCGGTCCGATTCGGTGGTGCCGGGCACGGGCGTGAAGTCGTTGGGCGCGGCGGGGTAGAACCGTTTGCCGTCCTCGAAGATCGCGCAGCTGCCGAACAGGTCGTGGTCCCAGTACAGCACCCCGCCCGGCCGGTCCCCCGCCCACCGGCGGGCCGCGGCGCGGTGCAGCGCCGTGGTGACCGGGACGGCGTCCGAGAGGGTGAGGTTGATCGCGATCACCCAGTCGACGTCGTGCTCGGTGAACCAGTCGTGGAAGTACTTTTCGTAGTGTTCGCTGTAGGTCTCGATCTCACGCCGCAAGCCGGCGGCCTCGGCCTCGTCCAGCTCCTCCGCCGCGGCCACGGTGCGGCGGATCGTGTCGAGCTTTTCCATCCACCGCGCGGGATCCACCGATACCGGCACTGCGTCGGAGACCTGCAGCCACGACGGGTATTCGGCGCCCGGCAGGCCGCGCGGGAAGAACCGCTGCTTGTCCGCCCGCCACGAGTAGCCGAGGTCCGCGGTGACCGGGAACTCCAGCAAGTCCGCGTCACGCGCCCGGTCGACGACGTTGCGGAAGATCGTCAGCAACCCGCTGACCGGCAATCCGTCCCCACTGACCACTGCCCAGCGCATCTTCCGCCCCACCCACGGCCTCCTGTTCGTCCGGTCACCCCGTCGACACCGACCGTAGCCGGGGTCCACCCCGCGAATACCCAGTCCTGCTCGTCGCGAACCGGCCCGGTCAGCCGCGTGGTTCGCCGAACCACCGGGCAAGCGCCGGTTCCAGTTCGTCCGGGTCGCCGGCCCAGCAGACGTAGCCGTCCGGACGGACGAGCAACGGCTCGGTCGCCGCGCCCACACCTGCGCGGTCGACCCGATCCGGCCGGCGGCCGGCCACCTCGGCGAAGGCGTCGTCCGGGTCGAGCAGGACGCCGCGGCCCGGGCGCAGCAGCTCGTGCAGCCGGACCTCGCCCAGCCGCAGGTCCGGCGCCGGGCGGCCGATCGACGGGTGGGCCTCGATGCCCGGCATCTCGTAGCGGATCGCCATCCCGGACAGCAGGTCGCCGAGGTGGCGCTGCACCTCCGGCAGCTCCGCCAGCGCCACGAACAGCTCCCTGGTGGCGACGACGTCCGGGTCGCGGGTGCCCGCCCAGTCCATCAGCAGGCTCTGCGCCTGGACGTTGCGCAGCACCGCCGCGCCGACCGGGTGCCGCTCCGCGTGGTAGGTGTCCAGCAGGCCCGCCGGCGCCCAGCCGTGGACGGCGGCGCCGAGCTTCCAGCCGAGGTTCAGCGCGTCCTGCATGCCGGTGTTCATGCCCTGCGCGCCGAGCGGCAGGTGGACGTGCGCGGCGTCGCCGGCCAGGAAGACCCGCCCGTGCCGGTAGCGCTCGGCCTGCCGGGCCGCGTTGGTGATGCGCCGGCCGTAACGCAGTTCGAGCAGCTCGACGGCGGAGCCGAACACCTCCTTCAGGCCGCCGCGGATCTCGTCCTCGGTGACCGGGACGTCCCGCGCCGGCGCGTCCGGGCCGCCCAGGACGAGCCGGCGCAACGGCCGGCCCCGCGCGTCCGTGCCGAGCGGGTACAGCGCCACCCAGTAACCGTCGTCGGTCCACGTGTGCGACATCGGCTCACCGGCACCGCTGAGCCGGACGTCGGCGGCGATCACCGTCGACGTGCCCGGGCGGCCCGGGAACCCGGCCCCCAGCAGGGATCGCACCACGCTGTGCGCGCCGTCGGCGGCCACGAGGTAGCGGGCGCGGACGACCGCGCCATTGGCGAAGGTGGCGGTGACACCGTCGGTGTCCTGGCCGAGGCCGGTCAGCTCGTGGTCACGCCGGACGTGGACGCCGTGCGCGGCGAGGTGCCGCTCGAAGAACCCCTCGATCTCGACCTGCGGCACGGACCGCCACGGCAGGCGGTGGGCGGTGTTCGCCGGCGAGAACCCGATGCCGGCGAAGTGCCCGGCGCTGGTCGGGTAGTTCCCGGTCGCCAGCAACGGTTCCAGGAGCCCGCGCTGGTCGAGTGCGGTCAGCGTGCGCGACTGCACGCCGCCGGCGCGCGAGAGTTCGCTGCGCCGCGGCAGTTTGTCGACGAGCACCGCGGGCACCCCCGCCACCCGCAGCTCGTTGGTCAGCGTCAGTCCGGTCGGGCCGGCTCCGACGACGAGCACTCCGGTGTCCATGGATTCTCCCCTGGTTCGTGTCGATCAGGACGAGGCCCACGCTGCTCCCACCGCCGCGGCCGAGCCAGAAACGACGTGATCCGCGGTCGAATCCGGCACCAGTAGGCTTGTAGCGGTGGAATCCGACTACGACGAGCTGGACCGCCGGCTCGTGCACGCGCTGCAGGTCGACGGCCGGGCCGCGTTCAGCACGATCGCCGACGTTCTCGGGGTGTCGGATCGCACCATCGCCCGCCGCTACGCCCGGTTGCGGGCGATGGGGGCCGTGCGAGTGGTCGGCGACGTCGACCCGGCCGCGCTGGGTGGCGCGCTGTGGTTCCTGCGGGTGCGGTGCGCACCCACCGCGGCGGTCCCGGTCGCCGAGGCGCTGGCCCGCCGGCCCGACACGTCCTGGGTGAGCCTGACCTCCGGCGGCACCGAGATCACCTGCACGGTGCGCACGGAGACCGCGGCCGACAGCGAGGCGCTGCTGCTGGCGAAGCTCCCCCGCACCCCGCGCGTCGAGGGCGTCACCGCGCATTCGGTGCTGCACACCTTCTACGGCGGCCCGGACAGCCTGATCGCCAAGCTCGGCTGGCTGGACGACGCCGCCGTCGAGCGCCTGCGCCCACCCCCGTCGCCCCGCCGGCCGGGCCCGGTGCGGCTCGACGACGGCGACCGGAAGCTGCTCGCCGCGCTGGCCACCGACGGCCGCACCGGCATCGCCCGGCTGGCCGCCCGCACGGGCTGGTCGCCGACGACGGTCCGGCGCCGGATGAGCGACCTGCGCGACCACGGCGTCCTGTACCTGGACATCGACATCGACGCACAGCTCTTCGGCACCGGCACGCGGACCCTGCTCTGGCTCTCGGTCGTGCCGGCCCAGCTGGCGCGGGCCGGGGAAGAGCTGGCCGGGCACCCGGAGGTCGCGTTCGCCGCGGCCACGACCGGGCCGAGCAACCTCTACGCCACCGTCGTGTGCCCGGACCAGCGGGCGCTGTACCGCTACCTGACGACCCGGGTGGCGGCGCTGCCCGCGATCACGCACATCGAGACGGCGCCGGTGATCCGGACGGTCAAGCAGACCGCGAACCAGCCGTGACCCTGGTCAGGCCGGGCACAACCACCAGAGGTCCAGCTCAACCGCTCATAGGACAGCGCCTAGCCGCGGGTGTGTTCGGCGGCGAACTCGGCGAAGACGCGGTGGACATCGTCGCGGTCGAGTTCGTTCAGGATGTTGTGGCGGTCTTCGGGGAAGACGACCACCCGGGCGTCCGGCAGCAGCTCGGCGGCCTTCCGGGCGCCGTCCGCGGGGGCGAGGTCGTCTTCGGCGCCGTGCAGCAGCAGGACCGGCAGGTCAAGCTTCGCGAGGACGGCCGTCGCCCGGGGTGCGGCCGCGCCGAGTGCGCCCAGGGTCTCCAGGCGCAGGCCGCCCTGCCAGGTCAGCGGGTCGTCGCGGATCTGCTGCGCGTAGCTCGGGTGGCGGGTCAGCTCGCCGGGGTCCTTGCGCAGCTCCCAGGGGTCGACGCCGCTCGCGAGCAGGTTCACGAGCCCGCCGGCGGCGTCCGGCACCAGCGAGGAACCGGCGAGCACCAGCGCTTTCGGGCGGTCCGGCAGCCGGTCCTCGCCGACGAGCAGCGTGGCGACGGTCGCCCCGAGCGAGTGCCCGGCGACCACCAGCGGCAGCCCGGGATGCGCGTCGCGCGCCAGCTCCACGAGTGTGGCGGCGTCGGCGAGCAGGTCGTCGACCGACTCGATCAGGACGCGCTCGCCGTCACTGTGGCCGTGCCCGGCGTGGTCGTGGGCCCAGACGGCGAACCCGGCCCCGGTGAGCGCGTCGAACAAGGGCCGGTAGCTGCCGATGTGCTCGCCCAGGCCGTGGAAGAACACCACGAGCGCCTCGGGTTCGGGCGGGCTCCACTGTCCATAGTGGATCTTCCCGCGGCTTCCGCTGAATTCAGCCATCACGCGTCCCCAGTCCGTGTGCCAAGTCGGCGAGCAGGTCGCCGATTCCTTCCAGGCCGACCGAAAGCCGGATCAGCCCCGGCGTGACGCCGCTCGCCAGCTGCTGCTCCGCGTCGAGCTGGGCGTGGGTGGTCGACGCGGGGTGGATGACGAGGCTGCGCACGTCGCCGATGTTGGCCAGGTGGCTGAACAGCCGCACCCGGTCGACGAACCGGATCCCGGCCTCGGTGCCGTCCGCCAGGTCGAACGCCACCACCGCGCCGACGCCGAGCGGGAGGTAGCGTTTCGCCGCGTCGTGCCACGGGTTGCCCGGCAGCCCGGCGTAGTGCACCGCCTCGACCTCGGGCCGGTCGGCGAGCCACGCGGCGACGGCCCGCGCGTTCGACACGTGCCGTTCCATCCGCAGCGACAGCGTCTCGATGCCTTGCAGGAGCAGGAAACTGTTGAACGGCGAGACCGCGGGGCCGAGATCGCGGACGAGCTTGGTGCGCAGCCTGAGGCTGTAGCCCAGCGCGCCGAACTCCCGCGCGAAGACGAGCCCCTGGTAGCTCGGGTCCGGCCGGGTCAGCTGCGGCCAGCGGTCCGGGTCCGCGGTGTAGTCGAACGTCCCGCCGTCGACGACGACGCCGCCGATCGCGGTGCCGTGCCCGGACAGGAACTTCGTGGTCGAGTGGACGACGACGTCCGCGCCGTGCTCCAGCGGCCGCGCGAGGTAGGGCGTGGGCACGGTGTTGTCGACGACCAGCGGCACCCCGGCCGTGTGGGCGACCTCGGCGACGGCGCTGATGTCGAGGACGTTCCCCCGCGGGTTGCCCACGGTTTCGGCGTAGAGCGCTTTCGTCTCGGGCCGGATGGCGGCGCGCCAGGCCGCGAGGTCGTCGGGGTCGCGCACGAAGCCGACGGTGATCCCGAGGTCGGCGAAGGTGTGGGCGAGCAGGTTGTACGTGCCGCCGTACAGGCTCGCCGCCGCCACGATGTGGTCGCCGGCGCGGGCGATGTTCAGCAGGGCCAGCGTCGTCGCGGCCTGGCCGCTGGCCACCGCGACCGCGGCGACGCCGCCTTCGAGGTCCGCGAGCCGCTCCTCCACCACCATGGTCGTCGGGTTCGACAACCGGGTGTAGGCGTGCGTTTCCAGGTCCCGCAAGGCGAACGCCTCGGCGGCGTGGTGCGCGTCGGCGAAGGCGAACGACGACGTCTGGTACACCGGCGTCGCGCGGGCCCCGGTCGCGGGATCCGGGCGGGCGCCGGCGTGGATCTGGCGGGTCTCGAAGGTGCTCACCCGCGCTCCGCCAGCACGTCGCTCCACCACCGCTGCGCCACCTTCGGGTGCGACCGCAGCCAGCCGACCAGCGCGTTCTCCCCGAACGCCGCGTGCAGCGGGTTGTCCGCGTCCTCGCTGACGCCCTTCGCGTCCGCGGCCAGCTCGGGCGGGAGCCGCAGCGGTTCGACGACGGCGTCGAGCCGGGGCCCGAGGAAGAACGGCACCGAGAACCGCTCGACCCCGGCCTGCGGGCTGACGACGCGGTGCCGGGTGGCTTTCAGGTACCCCTGGGTCGCGATCTCCAGCATCTCGCCGATGTTGAACACGAAGCTGCCCGGCACCGGGGTGGCGTCGATCCAGCTGCCGTCGGCCGCCTGGACCTGCAGGCCGCCGATCCCGTCCTGCTGCAGCAGGGCCAGGTAGCCGTAGTCCTTGTGCGCGCCGACGCCCTGGTCCCGCTCGGCCGACGGCCGGCCGGGGTAGCGCAGGATCTTCACGTGCGTGGACGCTTCTTCGTCGAACCACGCGTCGAAGTAGGCCTCGTCCTGGCCCAGCGCCGCGGCGAGCGCGCGCAGCACCTCGCGGCTGACGCGCAGGGCTTCGGCCTGCCATTCGAGGGTGGTCTCGCGGAGCCCGGGAAGCGCTTCCGGCCATTGGTTCGGACCGATGAGCCGCTGCCACGCGGGGCCGCCGGGCGCCACCGGCTCGCGTTCCGGGCCGATGTCGATCTGCTCCCGCCAGTCGGGCGTCCCGCCGGTGTACTCGTGGCCGGTGCGGGTGTAACCGCGGAACTGCGCGGAGTGGATGTTCTCGATCGCCAGCCGCTCCTCGACGGGCAGCGCGAAGAACTCCTGGGCCGCGTCGAAGATCCCGCTGGTCAGCCGCTCGGGCACGCCGTGGCCGACCACGTAGAAGAAGCCGACGTCGTGCGCGGCCCGCCGCAGCTCGTCCAGGAACGCCGCGCGGTCCGCGGCGGGCCCGCGCAAGCGCGAGATGTCGATCAGCGGCAGGGCGGTGGCCGCCCCGGATTCCTCGAGCGTCGTCACGTCTCGCAGCCTAAGCCCGCCCCGGCGCCCGGGCCGGGTGGTCCCACATCGCGGACAGGTCCGAGCGGGGCGTCCAGTCCGCGGAAACCTGCCTCCGTCGCGGGAAAACGCTTGCCCGGCGCCGTTGCGGAACCGCAAAACCCACCGTAAAACCGCAAAAATCCGCGGCTGCCGAAGAAACACCGGGCGACCTAGCTTCGGAGCCGGAGAAACCCACTTCCCCGAGGAGCAGGAAATGCGCGCAGCGAGATCCGTCGGAGCCGCCGTCGCCGTCACGGCGGCCGTCGTCCTGACCGGAGTCACCCCCGCCCAGGCCGCGGAAGGCGTCGTGCTCGGCGCGGCCGACGCGAACGCCGTCAAGGACAGCTACATCGTCGTGCTCAAGGACAACGCGACCGACCGCGGTGACCTGGCCCGGCGCTACAGCGGCACCGTCGACCGGGTCTACACGCGGAACCTCGCCGGGTTCTCGGTGCACCTGGACGAAAAGCACGCCAAGCGGCTGGCCGCCGACACCGCGGTCGCGTTCGTCGAGCAGGACAAGACCGTGCGCACCGAGGCCGTGCAGCAGAACCCGCCGTCGTGGGGCCTGGACCGGATCGACCAGCGGAACCTGCCGCTGGACAGCAAGTACACCTACGCCACCACGGCGTCGCACCAGGGTTTCGACTTCGTCGACAACGACACGAACGCCGACGACGGCTACGGGCACGGCACGCACGTCGCCGCGACGATCGCCGGGTCGCAGTACGGCGTCGCGAAGGGCGCGCAGCTGTACCCGGTGCGGGTGCTCGGTTCCGACGGCAGCGGCACCACCGCCGGCGTGATCGCCGGCGTCAACTGGATCACCGCCAACGCGAAGAAGCCGGCCGTCGCCAACGCCAGTCTCGGCGGCGGGGTCTCGACCGCGCTCGACACCGCCGTCCGCAACTCGATCGCCGCCGGCGTCACCTGGGCGGTCGCGGCGGGCAACTCCAACGCCAACGCCTCGACGTCGTCGCCGGCCCGGGTGGCCGAGGCGATCACCGTGGCCGCCGCGGACAAGACCGACACCCGCGCGTCCTTCTCCAACTACGGCGCCGGGGTCGACCTGTTCGCCCCGGGCGTCGGCATCACGTCGGCGTGGAACACCAACGACACGGCCACCTACACCGGCAACGGCACGTCGTTCGCCTCGCCGCACGTCGCCGGCGCGGCGGCGCTCTACCTGGCCACCCACACGACGGCGACCGCGGCCCAGGTCGCCCAGGCCCTGATCAGCGCCTCGACCCCGAACCTGGTCAAGAACCCGGGCAGCGGCAGCCCGAACCGCACGCTCTACGTCGCTCCCTGACGCCGCCGCGCAAGGAGGGTGTGGCCCCGGCACTCGCCGGGGCCACACCTGTTTCACGTCTCCCAGCGGATCCCGATCCGGCCCGCGACGTCGGCCTCGGCGACGTGCACGGTCCCGCCGGAGTCCGGCACCAGCTCACGGTCGGCGTCCTCGCCGTGGACGCGGACGCACTGCGCGGGCAGCTCGGCGAAGCGGGCTTCGAGCAGGTAGTCGCGTACCGGCCGGTCGAAGATCCGCACGTACCCCCGCGCGACGGGCCGGGCCGGGAACGTCGCGCGGTATTCGACGACGACGGATTCGCCCGGCGCGGGCGGTGAGTCCAGCACGAGCTCGGCGGTCAGCCGGTCGTGGTCCAGGTCGTGCTCGACGCTGCCGACGCGGCAGTTGCGGTCCGCGACGATCTTCGGCGCCACGCCCGGCTCGAAGTGCCACCGCACCGGCCAGCGGTCCAGCCCGGCCGCGGTGGCGCGCAGGACGACGCGGGCCCGGACGGCCGAGAGCCCGCCGAGCGCGTCGATCTCCGCCCGGTCGTGCTGGCTGACGGTCACCAGCTGCCCGGCCCGGCCGCGGACCGGGGCCCGGCCACGCGGCCGCGGCGGGCCGAGCAGGGTCCCGAGGGAGCCGGCGGGCAGCTCGAGCACCTGCTCCAGCCCGGTGAGGACGCGCAGCGACTCGGCGCGTTCCGGACGGCGGCGGCCCGACTGCCAGAGGCTCAGCGTGGGCACGCTGACCGAGAGGCCGCGCCGGGCGAGCCGGTGGCGGATGCGGTCCAGGGACAGCCCGCGCGCGACGATCGCCGCCCGCAGCGCGGCCGGGAACGGCCCGTGCGCGAGCAGGTGGTCGAGGTCGGCCGGCCGTTCGGTGGCGCGGTGCATGAGGACTCCTCGGGACGGATCGGTCGCGGAGACACGCTCAGCGACAACAGACCCGTCTCGCGGACGCCGTCGGACACGGTCGTGTGAGACGCCATCCCGTTGCCATGCACCGAAAGTAAGAACACGTGCGTGAAGTGTCAACGATGTCCGAATCATGAACATTTCTCACGACGTGGCGCGGACGCACTCCTGGCGCAGGCCGTCGAGCATCACGGTCGTCAGGTGGTCGTCGGGCCGGGCGCCCGGGCGGCAGACCACCACCGCGAGCAGGGCGACAACGTCCGGCGGCGGGATGTCCCGGCGCACGGCGCCCTCCCCCTGCGCCCGCTGGACGACCCGCGCGAACAGGTCGTCGCTCTCCTGTTCCAGCTCGGGCAGCCCGGTCCCGGCGGGCAGCGACCCGGCCAGCGACTTGGCCAGCGCCAGCGGCAGGCCGGCGCAGAACCGCACGATCGCCACCAGCGCCTGCCACCCGGTGTCCTCCCGCTCCAGCGCGCCGGCGCCGAACTCGATCAGGTCGCGCAACGCGCCCGCGGCGATGTCCAGCAGCAGCGCCTGCCGGTCCGGGAAGTGCCGGTACAGGGTGCCGACGCCCACCCCGGCCGCCTGGGCGATGGTGTCCATGCAGACGTCCGGGCCGCGCTCGGCGAACAGGGTCAGGGCGGCCGCGGCGATCCGCTCGCGGTTGCGCAGCGCGTCCGCTCGCATCGGCGTCCCTCCCATCAACCGGAATATCACCTTCAGCTTAGGGTACGGTGGTTCCGGAAGATGAAGTTCCGGTTCACCTTGGAGGCATGATGCGGATCGGCCTGTACGTCCCCAGTGCGGACGTGACCCTGGACGACATCGGCGCGCAGGTCGGCGCCGCGGAGACCGCGGGGCTGGACAGCGTCTTCTTCCCCCAGCTGACGGCGTGGGACGCCCTGACGGTGGCCGCTCTGGTCGGGCAGCGGGTACCGCGGATCGGCCTGGGCACCGCCGTCGTGCGGACCTACGCCGTGCACCCCCTCGCGCTGGCCGGGCAGGCGCTGAGCGTGCAGGCCGCCATCGGGAACCGGCTGACGCTCGGCATCGGGCCCAGCCACCGCGAGATCATCGAGGGCCAGTACGGCCTGTCGTTCGACCGCCCCGCGCGCCACGTCCGCGAATACCTGCAGGTGCTGCGGCCGCTGCTGCGCGGCGAAGAGGTCGAGCGGCGCGGGGAGGCCGTCAGCGCCGCGGGGATCGTCGACGTCCCGGGCAGCACGCCGCCGTCGGTGCTGGTCTCGGCCCTCGGGCCGGTGATGCTGCGGATCGCCGGGGAGCTCGCGGACGGCACGACCACGGTCTGGGCCGGGCCCGAGGTGATCGGCGACCACATCGTGCCGGCCGTCACGCGAGCCGCCGCGGCGGCCGGGCGGCCCGCGCCGCGCGTCGTGGCCACGATCCCGGTGAGCGTGACGGCCGACCCGGACGGCGTCCGCGCGGATCTCGCCGCCCGGCTGGGCGCCGCCAGCCGGTTCGCCAGCTACCGCCGTCTCCTGGGCGAACAGGGCAAGACCGACACGTCCGAGACCCTCGTGGCGGGCGACGAAGACGCGGTCGCGGCCGCGATCCACCGCTTCGCCGAAGCCGGCGTCACCGAGCTGGTGGCCAGCGTGGCCGGCGGCGAAGCCGATCGCGCCCGGACCGTCGAAACCCTGAGGCACCTGCGGAAAACCCTGCCGCAGAACGACGTTTCGTGACGGCTACGGCGTGACCGGCGCCCCGGAGTCCGGCACGCCCGCGTAATCAGGCAGCTCGACGCCGTTGATCGCCCGCTCGACCAGCTCGGTGAGCGCCTCCATGTCGGGCTCCTCGCCCGGCTCGTCGTCCGGCCCGGGGACCGCGAGACTGCGCACGTGCAGCCGGCCGATCTCCTGGTTGGCCTCGACGAACGACCGCATCCGCCGCTCGTAGCCGGCGAACCCGGCCGCCGGGTCCCAGCCGGCGGCGGCCAGCTCCCCGGCCAGCAGGTAGGCGCCGACCAGGGCCAGCCCGGTGCCCTGCCCGGACATCGGCGACGCGCTGAACGCGGCGTCCCCGAGCAGCCCCACCCGGCCGCTCGACCAGCGGTCCAGCACCACCTGGGCGACCTGGTCGAGGTAGAAGTCCGGGGTGTCGTCCAGGTGCGCGAGGATCTGCGGGGTCAGCCAGCCCAGGCCGGCCATCCGCTCGCGCAGCAGGTCCTTCTGGGCCGCGATGTCGCGGTAGTCGACGTCGAACTCGGCCGCGGGGAAGGAGAACATGGCCATCGCCCGGGTGGTGTCCCCGATGGGCCGCAGGCTGGCGGAGCGCCCGGACGCGCGGTCCTGGTGGTCGAGCAGCCAGCGATCCAGCCCGAACTCGTTGGGCACGCTGTAGAAGGCGAGCACGAGCCCGAGGTGGCGGACGAACCGCTCGCGCCGCCCGAAGACCATCGCCCGCAGCGCCGAGTGCAGCCCGTCCGCCCCGATCACCAGGTCGAAGCGCCGCCGGACGCCGCCCGCGAAGGTCACGTCGACACCGGTGTCGTCCTGGAGGAGCTCGGCGATCCGGTCGCCGAAGAGGTACTCGACGCCGTCGCGGGTGTCGTCGTAGAGCACCTGGGACAGGTCCCCGCGCAGGATCTCGATCTCCGAGATGTACCCGTCGCCGCCGTCGTCCTCCGCGCTGAAGGTCTCCAGCACGGTCCCGTCGGCGTCCACGGTGTGCGCGCCGGCGGTCTGCGTGCGGGCCGCGCGCACCGCCGCGTCCAGCCCCATCCGCCGGATGACCTCCTTGGTCACCCCGCGCGCGTCGACCGCCTGCCCGCCGGGCCGCAGCTCGGGAGCCCGCTCGACCACGGTCACCTCGGCCCCGCGCCGGCGCAGCCAGTGGGCCAGCGCCGGCCCCGCGATGCTCGCTCCCGCCACCAGAACCCTGATACCGCTCACCGTGTCCCCCGCTCACCGTCCGGCTCTCGGTCCGAAGTGTACGGTGCGCCGCGGCCCCGGCGAACGACGCGACTACCGATTCGCCCGGCTTCTCCCGGTTCCGGCCGTCCGGAGATTTCCGGTGTCCGGCAACGATCCCGGCTCGCCGATGCCGAACAGCGACAGGAGCGGCCCGGTCATCGCCGTCGTGACGATCGCCATCACGACCATCATCGAGTACAGCGCTCCACTCAGGACACCGAGCTGGAGCCCGACGCTCAGCACCACCAGCTCGGTGAGGCCGCGGGTGTTCATCAACGCGCCCATCCCGAGGGCGTCGCGGGTGTCCAGCCCGACCAGCCGGCCGCCGAGGAAGCCGCCGCCGAACTTGCCGGCCACCGCCACCAGGAGGATCAGCCCGAACGTCAGGAGCCCGGCGGTGCCGACGCCGGCGAGGTCGACCTGCAGTCCCGCGACGACGAAGTACACCGGCAGCAGCAGCTTCCCGATCTTGTCGGCGTAACCGGCCAGCTCCGCGCGGGCGTCGGCCGACTCGCCGCGCGGGAGCAGCGCGCCGAACAGGAACGCGCCGAAAATGAGGTGCAGGCCCAGGAACTCGGTGATCCAGCCGGCGGCCAGCACGCCGACGAACACCACCGTCAGCCGGTCCGCGGGCACCCGCCGCGCCCGCTCACCCCGCTCGCGCCACAGCGCCCACCGCAGCACCGGCCGGAGCGCGACCAGGGCCGCGACGAACGGGACGACCAGGAGCAGCCGCCACGGACCGGCCCCCGCCGGCTGCGCGATGGCGGCCACGACCGTGAGCAACGTCCAGGCGAGCACGTCGCTCATCGACGCGGTCGCCAGTGCGAGCCGGCCGAGCGCGGTGTGCTGCAACCGCCGGTCGGTGAGGATCCGGGCCAGTACCGGGAACGCGGTGACCGCCATCGCCGCGCCGAGGAACAGCACGAACCCGAGCGGGCTGCGCGGGTGCTGCCCGGCGATCAGCACGACGCCGAGCCCGGCGCCGAGACCCAGCGGGAGCAGGGTGCTCACCACCGACAGCCCGATCGCGGATCCGGTGGCGCGGCGCAGGTGCGCGTGGTCCAGCTCGAACCCGACGGCGAACATGAACAGCGCGACCCCGACGTTGGCCAGCGCGCTCAGGGTCGGCCGGGCGGCCGCCGGGACGAGTGTCTCGGCGACCGCGCCGTGGAACAGCGTCGGCCCGAGCAGAAGACCGGCGACGATCTCGCCGATCACCGGCGGCTGTCCCAGCCGGAGCGCGGCCGCGCCGCAGAGCCGGGCCAGCACGAGGATCAGCACGAGGTCGGCGAAGACCAGCGGCACGCCGGTCACCGGGTCACCTCACGGGCGCCTCCGGCCGCCAGGCACGCCCGGATCCGCGCGGTGAGCGCCGAATCGAGCGTCTCGCACTCCCCCAGCGCGCTGCGCCAGAGCCAGTGGGCCTTCTCCGGGCTGCCGACGGCGAGCGCGGCTCGCGCCAGGCCGTTGAGCGCCCGGGCGATGACGGCCCGCACGCCGGTCCGGCGGCCCAGCTGGAGGGCCGACTCGTGCACCTGCCGCGCGCCGTCGAAGTCTCCCGCGTCGTAGAGGGTTTCGCCGAAGCTGTTGAGCGCGCCCGCTTCCAGCAGCGGCTCCCCGGTGATCTTCGCCAGGGCGAGGGCGCGCTGGTGGCAGTGGAGCGCGTCGGAGATGCGCCCGGCGTCGCGGTGGACGTCGGCGAGGTGGGTCAGCACGATCCCCCGCTCGACCCGGTGGTGCGGCCGGCTCAGCAGGCCCAGGGCCCGGTTGAGGTGCGTGACGTCGGCGGGCTGGTGCCCCAGCAGGGCGTGCGCCCGGCCGAGCGCGCCGAGGATCAGGCCGTGCTGCGTCTCGTTCCCGGTCTCCGCCACCAGCCCGAGCGCGGTGCGCAGGTGCACGACGGCCTCGGCCGGTTTGCCCCGGTCGAGCGAGATCTCGCCGAGGACGCGCAGGGCGTACCCCTCGCCCTCGCGGTCGCCGGCGTGCCGGTGGACGTTCAGCGCGCGACGGCAGAAGTCGACCGCGTCCCGCGTCGGGCCCAGCAGGCGGGCCACCTCCGCCAGCACCGACAGGGTCTGCGCCTCACCCCGCACCTCGCCCAGGTCCCGGCGCAGGACCAGCGCGTCGACCAAGTGGGTGCGGGCGTCGTCGAGCGTGCCGGTCCGGGCCTCGAAGCGGCCCAGGTCGTGCAGGGCCTCGGCTTCCCGGCGCTGGTCCCCGGTGCGCCGGGACGTCTGCAGGGCCCGCAGCGTCAGCGCCTTGGCCGCGTCGAGGTCGCCGCCGAGCTCCGCGTGCCGGGCCCAGGCCCGCGCCAGCGCGATCGACCGGGCCGGGCGGGCGACGTCGGAGTCCAGGTCGGCCAGGGCGAGCAGGGCCGGGAGCCGGTTGCCGCAGGCGCCCGGCTCGCCGCGGCCGGGGGACGCGCCCCGCGGGGCCGGGACGAGGACCGTGGTGTCCGCCTCGTCCAGGTAGTACTCGACGAGCTGGTCGACCACCGCGGCCCGGGTCCGGTGCGGGATGTGGCGCTCGGCCAGGCCGGCGGCGTAGCGCCGGACCAGTTCGTGCATCGTGAAGCCGGGCAGCTCCGCGCGGAGCAGGCCCGCGTCGGCGAGGTCCGCCAGCAGCCCACGCGCCCGCGCAGTGGTCACGCCCGCCATCGCCGCCGCCGCGCCCTCTTCGATCGGCGCGCCGGGGTGCAGCCCGAGCAGGAGGAACAGCTCCCGGGTGGCGCCGGTGAGCGCGCGGAAGGAGCTCCCGAACGCGGCCGCCACCCCGCCGAGCTGCCGCAGCGGATCGGTCAGTTCCGCGGTGACCGTCTCCGGGGTGCCGTACGCCAGGTGCTCGACGGCCGCGCGCAGGGCCAGCGGGAGCAGGCCGCACTTGCGGGCCAGCTCGCCCAGGGCCGTGCGCCCGCCGGCGTCGGGGTGCCCGGCGCCGGCGGTCAGGAGGGCGACGGCGTCGTCCTCGGGGAGGGTGTGCAGCGGCAGCCGGACCAGCCGGTCGATCCCGGTGAGCCGGTGCCGGCCCGTGAGGAGGACCAGACATCGCCCGGTGGCCGGCACCAGCGGGGCCACCTGGGCGGCGGACGCGGCGTCGTCGAGCAGCAGCAGGATCCGGCGGTCGGCGAGCACCTCCTGGAACGCGGCGGCCCGCCGGGCGGGGTCGGCGGGCACCGGGTGGTCGAGGGCACCGAGCAGGTGCTCCAGCGCGACGCCGGGTGGCAGCGGTGTCTCACCGGTCCCGCGCAGGTCGAGGTAGAGCTGCCCGTCGGGGTAGTCGTCGGCCAGCTGGTGCGCCGCGTACAGCGCGACGGCCGACTTGCCGCTGCCGGGCATGCCCTCGATCGAGACGATCCGGGGCGCCTCGGTCCGGCCGTGCCCGGCGTGCAGGATCCGCGTCAGCTCGGCGGCGCGGCCGGCGAACGACGGCGGTGGCGCGGGCAGCTGGGCGGGGGTGGGCCGCGGGCCCGCCGGGGCGGCCGGGGCCGCGTAGAAGTCCCCGAGGTCGTCGCGCAGGATCGCCGCGTGCAGGTTCCGCAGCTCCGCGCCCGGTTCCACGCCCAGCTCGTCGATGAAGTGCCGCCGGGTCTCCCGGAAGAACTCCAGGGCCTCGGGCTTGCGGCCCGACAGGTAGAGGCAGCACATCAGGGCCTTGCGCAGCCGTTCGCGCAGCGGGTTCTCCCGGACGAGCGTGAAGAGCTCGGCGAGCAGTTCTTCGTGCCCGCCGACCGCAAGATCGGACTCGACGCGGCGTTCGAGCGCGTCGAGCCGTTCGCTCTCCAGGCCTTCGCAGAGCGCCTCGCGGACGTGCTCGGCCATGCCGACCAGCGGCTGGTCCCGCCACAGCGCGAGCGCCGTGCGCAGGTCGCCGGCGACCCGGTGCAGGTCGTCGGACCGGCGGGCCAGCCGCACGAGGCTGCGGAACCGGCCGACGTCGACGGCTTCGGGGTCGACGTCGAGCCGGTAGCCGGAACCGGTGGTCACGACGTACTCCCGGGGATCCGCGCCGAGCGCGCGCCGCACCTGGGAGATGTAGACCTGGATGGCGGCCCGGGCGCGGGCCGGCGGTTCCTCCGCCCAGAGCACGTCCACGAGGCGGTCGACCGACACCGTCCGTCCCGGGTTCATCAACAGGGTCGCCAGCGTCTGGCGCGCGCGGGGTGGTCCCAGTTCGATGGCTCGGCCGTCCCGGTGTACCGCCAAGGACCCCAATACGAAAAACCTCAGCATCTGAAGAACCCCCAAAGTCGATCAGCCTGCTTGGATCCGGCTTACCAAGAACTCACAAGTAGATCAAGAGCTTTCAATCTTTGGTAAATGATTCGACGAGCGCCGCGAACGCCTGACCTGCGATTGCCGGAAATCGCCGATCCGGCCGGGCCGGTTCGACGATTTCGAGCGACCCGCGGGGCTCAGCTCACGACCCCCAGGCTCGCCAGCCACCGCTCGTCGTCGGTGTCCAGCACGCGGGTGCCGACGGCGATGGTCGGCGTGCCGCGGAAGGCGCGCCCGTTGCCGTCCGGGCGGTCGACCTGGAACGCCGGCTCGGCCTTCACCTGCTCGAAGGCGGCCTCGACCTCGGCGAAGTGGGTTTGCCCGGTGACGCAGGCCGCGAACTCCGGCGCGGTGATCCCGAGGTCGTGCCCGATCGCGATCAGCTTCGGGTCGTCGAAGACCGGGGCCGCCTCCGGGGGCTGGTTGTGCATCAGCGTCTCGTGGTAGGAAACGAACCCGCCCTGATCGGCCGCGCACAACGCCGCGTTGGCCGCGCGCAGCGAATAGCGGTCGCTGTTCGGTTTCCGCTGCAGCATCGGCAGTTCGTGGTAACGCACCTTGAGCCGGCCCGCGTCGAGTTCCGTCCGGATCCGCTCGGAATACTTCTTCTCGAATTCCGCGCAGTGCGGGCAGAGGAAATCCTCGTACACGTCGATCGTCACCGGCGCGGAATCCTTTCCCGCGGTGACGACGGCGTCCTGCCGGACCGCCGGATAACTCGCGGAAACGGATTGCGCGTGCACTTCCTGGGGCGTCCGGAAGAGCCACACGAGCGCGCCGGCCACCACGGCCAGCACGAGCACGCCGACAAAGATCAGGTTGGCTTTCCGGCGCCGGGAGCGGACCGAGGTGGTCGCGTCCATCAGCACTTCCTCTCTCTAGCGGGGGGACAACGGTTCACCGGGGGAACCCGGCGAGCACTCGGTCGGCGAACGCCCGGACGTCCGGCAGCGCCGTCTCCGACTTCGGCGTCACCGAGACCGATACGCAGCGGAAGGGGTCTTCGACGCACCGCACGACGGTCAGGTAGCCGCCGAAGCCACCGGTGCAGCCCCACGCCGGCCGGCCGTCGGGCAGGACACCGCGGAACAGCGCGAGCCCCCAGTCACGTCCCTCGTCCGCGGGCACGGTCGTGGTCAGTTCCCGCAGTGCGCGGCGGGAGAGCAGACCGGCGGTGAAAAGCGCGGTGAAGAACCGGCACAAGTCGGCGGCGGTCGTGATCAGATCGCCGGAACCCCACGCCTTGGCCGGGTTCTGCACGGTGATGTCGATCGGCCGCCGCGCGCCACCCCGGCCGGGCCAGGCGTACCCGCGCAGGTGCGGCCCGGGAATGAAGGGCGACGTCCCGGGCAATACGCTCGCGCCGAGTCCGGCGGCCGCGAGGATCCGGCCGAGCAGCGTTTCGTACCGCTCACCGGTAACCCGCTCGAGAAGCAGCGCGAGCACGAGGTAACCGGTGTTCGAATAACGCCATTCCGCCCCCGGCTCGAAATGGGCGGGCCGGGCCAGCGCCGCCTCGGCGAGCCGGCTCGGCGCCGTGGTCCGGAACCGCGCGGCGGTCAGCAGGTCCGCCGGGGTGACCGGCCGGACCTCGGTGGTGTCGACCAGGCCGCCGGTGTGGTTCAGCAACTGCCGGACCGTCACGCGGGGGTGGTCGCGCAGCAGTTCCGGGAGGTACGAGCCGGCCGGGGCGTCGAGCTCGACGCGGCCCGCGTCCACGAGCCGGAGGACGGCGACCGCGACGAACGCCTTCGTCAGGCTCCCCGCCCGGAAGAGGTGCTCCGGCGCCGCGGGCCGGCCGGTGGCCAGGTCCGCGGTCCCGGCGGCCGCGCCGTGACCCGTCACGCCGTCGGTCACGCGCGCGACCGCGGCGGTCGCCGCCGTCGTCACGAGCGCGTCGAGCCCGGCGCGCAGCACGGCGTCCGGCGCCGCGGTCGTCAGCAGCGTCACCACTTTCCCCAGTGCACGACGTCTTCCAGGGGCTTGCGGGCGATCGCGGGCCGCCACGGCGGGTCCGGGTCGAGGCGGTAGTCGCGGTGCCCGATCGCGATCGCGCCGACCGGCGTGTACTCGGCGGGGATGCCGAAGCGTTCGCGGAACGAGTCCAGCACCGGCGGGAGGATGCCGAAGAACTTCGCGCCCAGCCCGGCGTCGACGGTCGCCAGCAGCGTCAGCAGCGCCGTGAACCCGGTGTCGATGTACCAGTACGGCACCGCCCACCGGTCCTCCGCGCGGTCGGTCCAGTTCTTGTCCGCCTGCGTGTAGCGGTCCAGGTACGCCTGCTTCGAGGCGAGCGGGACGACGATCAGCGGCGCGCGCTTGACCGGGTTGCCCTTCGCCGGGTCCTGCCCGAGCGCGAGCCAGAACTCGGCGCGCTCCTCCTCGGTCCGCAGCGCGAGCAGCGCGTAACCCTGGCTGAACCCGGCCGACGGCCCGCGGTTGGCCACGTCGAGCAGCCGCCGCACGGTCTCGTCGTCGAGCGGCTCGTCGGTGAACGAGCGCACCATCCGCCGTTTGCGGATCACGTCACGGAATTCCATGTGCTGAGCCCCTTTCCCGAGGCGTCGGGCCGCCGAGCCGGGCGTAGTCCCCGCGGAAGTGCACGAGGGGCGCGCGGTCGGCGGCGGAGGTGACGTCGAGGACGGCGGCGAGGACCACGTCGTGGTCGCCGCCCTCGACGGTCCGGGCGACCTCGCACTCCAGCCAGGCGAGGCCGCCGGTGAGCAGCGGGGCGCCGGTGTGCGGGCCGGTCCGGTGCGCGAGGCCGGTGAACTGCGCCGCGCCGTCCGGCCGGCCGCCGTCGGAGAACCGCCGGACGGCCGGGTGGTCGCGCTCGCCCAGGACCGTGAGGGCGAACCGCCCGGCGGCCCGCACGAGCAGCGCGGTGCGGCTCTCCCGGGCCAGGCAGACCAGCACCATCGGCGGCCGCAGCGACACCGACGTCAGGCTGCTGACGGCGGTCCCGTGCGACGCGCCCGCGTGGTGGACGCCGAGGACCGCCACCCCGGTCGCGAAGTTGCCCATCGCCCGGCGGAAGGCGACGGCGCCGACCCGGTCACGGGCGGGCAGCACCGGCGCCGTCCTGTCCGCCTTCGCCGTGGCACACCGGGCACTCCGGGTGCGGCGGCCGCGGCACGGTCACCGGGCCGGGGTCGACGCTGATCTCGACGACGGCGTTCGTCGTGGCCGGCGGCGCGTACCCGCTCAGGAAGCGGAAGATGTCGAGCGCCGCGGGCGCGCCGGCGAGCATCGCCAGGGAGCTGAGCGAGCCGGAGTTCCCCTTGGGCAGCCGCCTGCCGGCCTCGACGAGCCGCGGCATCTTGGGGTTGCGGTCGACCAGGGCGGCCCAGTCGCACATCTGGCAGCTGGTCCGGCCCGGCACGTAGAGCGGGCCGACCCGGGTGCCCGAGACGTTGATGTTGGGCACCCCGGCCTCCCGCCCGGCGCGCGCGGCCCACTCCCGGATCAGCCACGGCGGGGTGTCGGCGCACCCCACCAGCAGGTCCGCGCCCTTGATGAGCGGCACCAGCTCGTCCGGGCCGGCGATGTACCGGTCGTGGAGCTCGACGTCGGTGCGCGGCGCGAACCGCCGGATCGCGTCGCGCGCCGCTTCGACCTTGCGGCGCCCGACATCGCCTTCGGCGTAGAGGATCGAGCGGTTGAGGTTGGAGGCTTCCACGACGTCGCCGTCGATCAGGCGCAGCCGCCCGACACCCATGCACAGCAGGTTGTAGACCATCCAGCTGCCGAGGCCGCCGGTGCCGAGCACGACGACGTCGGACCCGATCAGCCGCCGGATGTAGTCGAACCGGCTCGTCTCCGGCGTCTCGAACTCGGAGAAGAAGTCCACCAGCCGCGACAGCCGCGAGAGATCGGCGGGGTCGATGTCGTCGGGCGTGTGCGGTTCTTCGAGGAAACCCAGCTCCCGCAGCCGGTTCACGGCCGCCTCGGCCGCCGCGGCGGCCGCCGGGCCGAACCGGGCGGCGAGCCGGCCGGACAGCACCTCCGGCTCGGCGCCCTCCGCCAGCCGGGCGAGCAGCTCCTCGACGGCCTCGTCGAACGGGGCCAGCACGTGCACCCGCTTCCCGAGGCGCAGGATGACGCGCTCGCCGTCGCTCACCAGCTGCGTCCGGGCCCGCAGCCGGACCATCGTTTCCGTGCCGACCGCCGTCATGTGCCTTCTCCTTCCGCGCGGGCCCCGCTCACGCGGCCGCTCGCCGGGCTCGCCGCGTGCGCGGCGGCCTCTTCCAGCAGTTCGGTCCCCGCCTCGCTGAGCGCCCCCGACGTCGCGAGGGTGTCCTGCGCTTCGCGGAACTCGGCGTGGCATTCGTGGCCGCGTTCGGCGAACCGCTCGTCGCCCGTCACGGCCGCCGCCCGGGCCATCACGACCGCGACCCGGGCCAGGACGAACGCCGCGTGGTAGACGCCGGCGGCCGGGCGGGCGTCCTTGCGCAGCGGCGACGACAGCAGCCGGTGCTGCCCGCCTTCGGCGAAGAACCGCGTGCGCACGGACAGCACGTACAGCCGGGTGTGCGCGGCCTCGTGCACGAGCCGTTCCGCGGTGAAGCGGACCGGGTGGGGGACGTCGTCGCCCGACACCGCCCGGAGGAAGATCGCGCCGAGGTGCGACAGCGACGTCCACCCCTCCATCAGGGCGCTGGTGAACGGCACGACCAGCCGGACGTGGGTGGTCAGCTCGGCCAGGCAGTCCGGCCAAGCGCGGCCGATCAGCCCGGCGGCGCGGGAGAACACCGCCTCGACGCGGGTCGCGTCGGGCACCGGGCGGATGTCGCGCGGCGGGTACGGCGGCGGCGACGGCGTGGCGTTGACCCCGGCGAGCACCTCCTCGACCCACGGGTCGGTCGCGTCCAGCTCCACCGGGGTGCCCGCGAGCACCGGCCTGCGGGACTCCCCGAGCCCGGCGGCGGCGAGGATCCCGGCCGGGAACGTCTCGGTGACGCCGTCGCGTTCGACGCGCAGCTCGCCGCCTTCCCGCGACACGACCACCGACGGGTCGGTGCCCGGCCGCACCACGAGGTGCCGCGGCAGCCCGGGAACGCGCAGCTGGTCGCCGCGCACGAGCGGCACCCGGACGCGCGCGAAGTCGTCCCGTGCGAGCAGCGCGGGGGCGAGCAGCAGCCGGGGCAGGCTGTCCAGCCACGCCGAGATCCGGTCGCCGGCGCCGATCTTCACCCGGGCGTCCAATGTGGACCGCCAGTGCCGGAACAGCGGGTGCAGCACGGCGGCGCGCAACGCCGCCGGGTCGGCCGCCTCGACCAGGGCCCGCGCGGCCGCCAGCGGCCCGTCCGGCTCGGCGCCGCCGGCGTTCAGCACGGCGGTCAGCGACCGGAGAGCCGCGTCACCGCAGGCCAGCAGCGCGGGATCGTCGGGCTGCCGCGCCGGGACGAAGGCGGCCGTCACCGCTCCTCCCCCGGGCCGGCCTCGACCGGGGTCCGCGCTTCCGCGGCGAACTGGTCGAGCAGGGTCCGCCCGAGCGGGGTGAACCCGACGTTGTTGATCTCGAGCACCTGCAACGCGGCTTCGACGTCGGCCACGACCTCGATCCGCCGCCGCGCGTACCGCTGTTCGCCGGTCAGCCGGTGGGCGTACCGCAGGAACCGCGCGACCCTGGCGAAGACGAAGACCCCTTGCACGATCCCGATGAGCGGCCGCGGGTCGCGCCGCCACGGCGACTCGACGAGCGTGTCGCCACTGCCGTGGAAGACCGGGTCCTGCTCCATGATCATGCACAGCCGCACGTGGCTGTGCTCGTGCAGCAGGTGCTCGGCGGTGTACATCAGGTCCGAGAACGGGTGCCGGCACTCCCCCATGAACACCGCGCCGGGGAACGCCGCCTCGGCGAACGTCGAGTACGACCGGCTCACGAACGGCACCAGCAGCCGGGTGTAGCCGAGCAGCTCGGCGCCCGCGGCGGGCCAGGCGCGCGAGATCAGCGCGCAGGCCGCGGCCAGGTGATCGAGCGTCTCCGGTGCCACCACCGGCATCGCGGCGAGGTCGCGGGGCGGGTAGCCGGCCATCGGCGGCCGGGCATTCATCGACGCGTACAGGTCGCCGACGAACGGGTCGGTGCCGTCCACCTCGATCGCGGTGCCCGGGATCAGCGGCCGCTCGGCGACCGGCGAGCCGCCGCCGGGCGCGACCTCGCCGAGCAGCTCGGCCACCGGGACGTGGATGTCGCACCCCGGCCCCCGCACGTTCAGCCGGTCACCGTCCACAGTGGCGTGGACCGGGCCGTCCGGGGTGCCGACGGGCAGCAGCACGTGCCGGAGGTGACCGGGGAACCGGAGCTGGCCGCCCCGGGCCCGCAGCTCGACCCCGCCGCCGGGGACCAGTCCGTGCCGGGCCGCGGGCAGCAGCACGAACCGCCCGACGTCGGGCATGGCTTCCAGGAGCGCGGCCCGCTGGCCGGCCACGCTCCGCTCGTACTGCTTGACCAGCCAGTACATGTAGTAGGGGTGGGACTCGACGGCGGCCCGCTCGGCGGCGGGCAGCCCCTTCAGCGCGTCGGCCGCGAAGCGCAGCGGGGCCAGTTCGCCGGGCGTGAGGACCGTCGCCAAGCGCGTGGCGATGCGGTCGAGAGCACCGTCCAACCGGGACAGGACGAACCGGCGGCTGAGGTCGTTCTCGACGGTGCTGACGGCGAGGTCCGCGACGCCGTCGGCCAGGGGCGTGTCTTCCAGGGTGGTCATGACGCTCAGAACTCCTCGTAGATCTTGGGTTCGTCGGGGGCGGCGGCGCCGTAGGCCGCGGCGAGGTCGGTGATGTGCGCGTCGGCTTCGTCGAGCAGCGCGGCGCCGTCGGGGGTGAGCCGGACGTCCCGGCGCAGCGTGCCGAGCGCGAGCCGCACCTGCGTGACCAGCACCGGGATCCGCTCGGCGTAGCCGAGATCGCCGGCCAGCCGGTGCACCCGGTCGAGGGCGCGCGCGGCGCGGGTCACCACGAACGCGCCGTGGTAGAGCCCCATGATCGGGCGCAGCCCGGCGCGGAACGGCGACGGCACCCGGTCGGCGGCGTCGTGGTCGTAGAGCTTCGTGCGCGCCATCACCAGGTTGAGCCGCAGGTGGCTGGTCTCGTGGACCAGCCGTTCCACGTCCTGGACGTCGTCGTGGACGGTGGTGCGCAGGAACACCGCGCCCTGCCAGCCGACGTTGGTGAAGGCCGCGCGCACCTGGCTGGAGAACGGCGCCACGAGCCGGACGTAGTCCTCGAACTCGCGCCGCATCTCCGGCCACGCCCGGCCGAGCCGGTCCACGGCACCGCCCAGCCAGGTCTGCGCGGCGACGTCCGCCGCCGCCGGTGCGAGGTCGTCGCGGCTGCGTCCCGGCGAGGGCGCGGTGACGTTCTCGACCTCGAAGAACTCCCCGACCCACGGATCGGACGAGTCGAGTTCCACGGCCGTGCCGGGGATGGCCGGGCGCAGCACACCGGGGCCGGGGCGGTATTCGTCCAGCAGCTCGGCCACCGGCACGGCGTCGTGCCCGGTGAGCACCAGCTCGCCGTTCGTGGCCCGGGCCCGCAGCGCGCCGGACGCCTCGACGCGCAGGTGCCGTCGATGGCCGGGGAACCGCAGCTCGCCGGCACGCGGCGGCGGCAGGGCCAGGTCGACGTCGCCCCGGCGCAGCAACGGGATGAGCAGGAAGCGGGACAGCTCGGGGACGAGTGACGTCACCTCGGCGGCCCGGCCCGCGGCCACCGCCTGGGACAACCGGCTCCACCAGTACGAGTAGTACGGGTGGAGCGCGATGTCCGTCCACTCCGGACGGTCCAGCTCCGCGGCCAGCCGGGCGCCGCGCTCCAGCAGAGCGGCTTCGGCGGCCGGGAGGCGCGAGCCGAGCAGGCCGGCGAAGCGGCCGAGCCCGGCGAGCCGGAACTCCGCGAACCGGGCGACCGACGCGTCGCTCTCCTTCGGCACCGGCGAAAACGGCACGGTGGGACTGATGGTGGTCATGCTCGGGCCCCCTGTCGGACGGTCGTGGACGATGTCGGTGCGGCCGGGCCGGCAAGCCGGTGGTGCAGCACGTGGAGCCGGTCGCGGGCCCAGCCGGCGAGGAACCGCTGGCCGGTCCGGTCCGCGACGCCGTGCAGCCGGTGCAGCGCGGTGATGCCCAGCGGCTCCGCGGCGACGGAGTTCGCGTAGGCCTGCGCCGCCTGGTCGAGGTCGCCCAGCGCCTCGTGGCAGCGACCCGTGCAGTACCAGGCGGTTCCGGTGAAGGGCGCGCCCAGCACGGCCGCGGTCCGGTAGGCGTCCAGCGCGTCCGGCGTCCGGCCGTCGTCCCAGTGCACGGCCCCGAGCTGCAGCCACGCCCGGGGTTCCCGCGGGTCGTGCGCGGTCAGTGCGGTGGCGGCGGCGAGCGCGGTCTCGCGGTCCCCGCGGGCGACCGCGGCGTTGGTGATCGTTTCGAGGACGGCGTAGCGGTTCTCGTCGGCCAGCACCAGCGGCACCCCGGGTGCTCCGGTGACGTCGACGGCGTGGGCTTCGGCCTGCTTGAGCATCGCCGCCACGGCGTCGTGGTCCCCGCGCACGAACGGGCCGAAACTGGCCGCGCGCAAGGTGATGCTCGCCATCAGGAGGTCGCGCGGGCTCCCCTCGGCGTGCTGCGCGGCCGCTTCGGCGAGCACCCGGTCCGACCACTCGACGGTGGCCTCGCGGTCGCGGGTGGCCCGGCCGTAGTGGATGGCCAGGTTGACCGCCACGGCGAGCCGCACGCGCGGGGACGCCGGCGTCTGCGCCAGCACGGCCAGTGTGCGCGGTACCAGGTCGTGGACGGACTCGCCGAGCTTGGACCGCGCGCCGATGACCCGCAGCTCGCTCAGCGCGGTGAACTCGCCGGGCGGGCCGAGGCGGTCCCCGAGCGCCACGGCCGCGTCGAACAAGCACAGCTTGTACAGCGCGCAGATCACCTGGTAGCGCCGGAACGCGCCCAGCTCGTCCCACGCGTCCACGGCGTCGCACAGCGCCTGCCAGTGCGGGCTCCGCGCGGTTTCGGGCAGCTCGCCCGGCCAGGTGACGTCGTAGCTCGCGAGGCCGGTCTCGCGGATCAGCGCCGTCCGCAGGGACCGTTTCGTGTTGCCCTGGGGCGCGATCCAGCCGTCGGCCTCGGGCTCCGGTCCGGCGACGCTCTCCCCCACGTAGGCCGCGGCCTTCGCGTTGACCGGTCCGCCGGGCCCGCCGAGGTCGAGGAACGGGCGGAGCAGGTGGCCCGAGAGCGTCCCGGTCTCCGGGGTGACGAGGTCGTGCTCCTCGAGGAACTGCGTCGCGGTCAGCACTCGCTGTCTCATCGTGCCTGCTCCTTCGCCGTCGTGCGGGCGGGCGCCTTCAGCCGGGTGGTGATCTCCCCCAGCGAGCCGCCGGCCCAGGCGGGCAACGCCGCGAGCCCGCCGTCCGCCGCCCCGGCCAGTTCGTGGATGCGCAGCCGGGCGTCCACGCTGGCCGGGTCCGCGCGCACGGCTTCGGCGTAGGCCCGCAACGCGCCCGCGTGGTCGCCGAGCCGGTCCAGGCAGCGGGCCGTCAGGTACCAGGACAGGCCGGTGAACGGCGCGCCCAGCGTGATCGCCCGCCGCAGCTCGGGGAGCGCTTTCTCGGGCGCGCCGTCGTCGAGGTGGAACTTGCCGACGTGGATGCGCACCTTCGCGCTGAGCGGTTCGAGCTCGGCGAGCTGGGACAGGCGCGCCCACCCGCCGTCGCGGTCGCCGGTGTCGAGCGCGGCCCGCATCCGGGTCTCCAGCAGCGGGTTCATGTTGGCGGCCCAGACCATCCGCTCGGTGCTGTCACGGGGCCGGAACGCCAGCGCGTGGTGCTCGGCGGCGTCGAGCTCCTCCGTGGTCCGCACGCGGTCGCCGAGCAGGTGCGGCAGGTAGCACACGGCGCGCCAGAACGTGCTGGCGTACAACACGTCCGGCAGCCCGGCTCCGGGATCGAGCAGGTCGTACTGCGATTCGGCGACCTCGCGCCAGTGCCGCACTTCCTCGATGTCCCGTCGCTTGGCGGCCAGGACCACCAGGGTGAGGGCGGCGCCGAGCCGGACGTACCGGTCGCCCCGGTCGTTCTCCGCGGCCTGCCGCAGGGTCGCCGCGTTCACCCGCTCGGTGTCGGCCGAGGGATCGATGCGCAGCCGGGCGATGGCGAGCTGCATGCTCAGCGCCGTCGCGACGCCGTCGCCGCTGTCGACGTCCCCGATCCGGCCGGTGAACAGCTCCACGGTCTCGCCGAACAGGCCCAGCGTGTTCAGCAGCGTCGCGAGCCGCAGCCGCTGGCCCAGCGGCAGCAGCCGGGCCCGCGTCCACTCGACGAGCTGCCGCCACCGGTCGGTGCGCAGCCGCTCGGGCAGCTCCCGCGCCCGGGTGATCCCGTAGGCGGGCAGGCCGCTTTCGCGCACGAGCGCGGTCCGCAGGCCGCGCCCGGGGTGGGTCTGGATCATCAGCCGGGGCGCGTCCGGCGCGGCGAGCTGGCGGAACGCGACCTCGACCGACGTCGTCTCGCTGGGCCCGTCGACGAACTCGCTCAGGTCCAGGTACGGCCGGAGCAGGTACGCGCTGAGCGGGCCGCCCACGTCGTCGAGCCCCAGCTCGCGCGCCGGGACGTCCGCGACGCCCAGCTGGGCCCGCTCGAGCACGATGTGCTTGTGGTGCATCGGAACTCACCTCTCCGCCGGCAGCAGGCCGGCCCCGGCCGCGCGGAAGATGCCCGCCTTCACCAGCGCCCCGGCCAGCAGGGCCAGGTGCTGCCGGCGAGCACCGTCCGATGTGGACGCTTCGAGCAGGCTGCGGAGATCGCGCCGGCCGTCGACCGCCGCGAGCAGCCGCTGCCCCGGCGTGCCGCCGGAGAAGTCGATTTCGTGCGTGCGACGTCGTCGGTGCGCCACGCGCGTCGCCGGCACCAGCCGGCCACCCGCCCGGGTCCAGTCCTGGCGCAGCTCGACCTCGTCGGCGAACGACAGCACGGTGTGCTCGGGCAGGCGGGTGGGCGGGAGCGCCGAGGTGAACTCGGGCAGCAGCCGGCGCACCGCCGCCGGGAGCCGGATCGAGCCGTCCGCCTCCGCCTTGGCGAACAGCTCGACGCTGCCCGCCCCGATGTGGCGCAGCAGTTCCTCCGCCTGGCCGTCGGTCAGGTGCTCGAGCGAGCGCGCCCGCCAGAACCGGGTGTCGCCGGGGTGGGCCGCGTAGAGCAGCTTGGTCATTTCGGTGGTGCGGCGGTAGTGCCCGCGGACGCGCTCGTCGTACCACTTCGCCGCGCCGTCCTCGGGCAGGTCGCCCGCCAGCACCGACGCGATGCCCGCCGCGGCCAGCGAGGCCGAGTAGAGCGTCGCGTTGATGCCGGTGGAGAACAGCGGGTCGACGAACGCGGCGGTGTCGCCGACGAGCAGGTAGCCGTCGGTCCACAGTGGAGTCGCCACGGTGTGGTTGGTGTAGCGGAGCAGCCGCGGTTTCCGCGCCATGGTCGCGTTCGCCAGCAGGCGCCGGACGAGCTGGGAACTGGCGATCTGCTGGGTGAACACCTCGGCGGGCGCGCCGGTGATGTCCTCGGCGTCGCCGACGAAGCCGACGCCGGTCTGGCCGTCCGCGAAGGGGATGAACCAGATCCAGCCGTCCGCGCAGGCTTCGCTGATGACGTCGGCGGTGTGCGGCGCGTCCGGGCGCAGCGCGTCGTCCCAGTAGACGGTGACCGCCGCCCGCTGCGGGCCGAACAGGTCCATCGGCAGGCCCAGGCGTTTCGGCAGGAACTGGAACAGGCCGCTGGCGTCGACGACGTAACGCGCCCGCACCTCGAAGGTCGTGCCGCCGGCTTCCTGGGCGAGCAGCCCGGTCATCCGGCCGGTGTCGTCCCACCTCGGCTGCCGCGCCCAGGTCTCGGTGCGGACGTCGACGCCGGCGGCACGCGCGTTGTCGAGCAGGAGCTGGTCGAAGTGCTCGCGTTGCACCTGGAACGCGAAGCCCGGCCGCGGCATCTCCAGGCTGATCAGCGACGGCGAGGCGCCCCAGACCCAGAGCGAGCCGAGCTTGCGGTTGAACCGCTCCAGCTGCGGCAGCACGCCGAGCTCCTCGAGGACCGGCATCGACGCGGCCAGCAGCGACTCGCCGATGTGCCAGCGCGGGAACCGGGTGCCCTCCAGCACCAGCACCCGCGCGCCGGCCCGGGCGAGGAACGTCGCCGTCGTCGAGCCGCCGGGTCCGCCGCCGATCACGACGACGTCGTAGTCCAGGGTCGTCATGCCAGCACCCGCCCCAGGAAGTCCCGCGCGGCGGCGGCATAGCGGGCGGCGTTGCGCCGGATGCGGAAGCTGTGGTCGTCGTTCGCCAGCAGCACCCATTCGTGCCCGGCGCCGTCGAGGCGGGCGAACATCGCCTCGGCGTCCCCGGCGGGCACCTGCTTGTCGCGTTCGCCGTGCACCGACAGGACCGGGCAGCGGGAGGGCAGCGCGGCGGCCGGGTCACCGGCCCAGGCCCGGTCCGCGAACGCCGCGGCCGCGAAGCGGTGCACCTCCGGGTCGCCGCTGCCGGCCAGCACCGCCGGGTGCAGGTAGCCGCTCGTCGTGATCACACCGGCGACCTCCGGCAGCGCCAGCGACGCGCGGTAGGCGATGAACGCGCCGTGGCTGTGGCCGGCCAGGACGATCCGGCCGGGCTGGGCGAGGCCGAGCCGGATCAGGGCCGCGACGCTGTCGGCGACGTCCTCGACTTCGCGGACGCCGTGCTCGGTGACCGGCACCGGGGGCACCGGCCAGCCGGTGAACGTCGTGCCGCGGGTTTCCAGCAGCACCACGCGGTAACCGGCGCCGAGCAGGTCGAGCAGGACCGGGTTCCAGCCGTTGCGCCAGCAGGATGCGGGTCCGCCGTGCAGCATCACGACCGTCCCCCGGTCCGGGATCCACGGCTCGTAGGCGAGCGCGGGCAGGTCGAAGCCTTCCCGGCTGGGCAAGCGGACCACGGACGGCGAGACCGGCCGGGACACCGTCGCCGGCGGGGTCACCGGTAGCGCATCGGTGGCGCCCGGGCGCCACCGCCGCACCGCGGGCGGGTGGTCCGGGCCGAGCACGCGGAAGTAGCAGTCGTCGCCGTGCCACTGCGGCGCTTCGGCGCAGGTGCCCGCCGGGGCCGGCACCTCGGTCAGCGTCCGGGACGGCAGATCGTGGACGTGGAGCCGGGTGACGGGCCAGTCGTGGGCGGCGAAGGCCAGCTTGGTCCCGTCGCCGTTCCACACCGGCACGTCGGTCGGCGCGGGCCCGTCGAGGACCTCCATGGTGCCGGCGACCAGGTCGATCAGCCGGGCTTCGGTGGCCCGCCGCCGCCGGACGAGCACGACGACCGACCGGCCGTCCGGGCTCCAGCGCGCCCGGGCCGGCGCCGCGCTGCGGTTGCCGGCGAGCAGGGTGGTGACCACGCCGTGGTCGAGCACCACGATGTCCTGGCCGGTCTCGGACGCGACGGTCAGCACGATCCGGCCGTCCGGCGCGACGTCGGGCACCGGGTCCGGCCACCGCGGCGAGGCCGGCAGGCGCCACAGGGTCTCGGGACGCGCTCCCGGCGTCACGGCGACCCGGGCGAGCACCGGGCCGTCGGCGGTCTGCCAGGTGGTGACGACGTGGTCCGGGCCGGCCCAGGCGACCCCGCAGGGCTGGCGCGGGGCTTCGATCGCCGTCCGCACCGGCGTTTCCCCGGGGACGGCGGTGAACAGGACGAACCGGTTGTCCTCGTCGGCCAGCTGCGCCCAGAAGGCGATCCGCCGCGGCCCGCCGGAGAGGCCGGCCTGGTCGATGCTCGGCAGGGTGTTCGCCGGTTCGGGCGGGCTATCCGGACCTGACACGGTGTGGACGCGCGGGCCGTCGGCGGTGCTCCACGCGACCGCCACCCGGCCGTCGCCGGTCACCGCGAAGGATTCGGCCCAGCCGGTCTCCAGGAACAGCGCGCCGGGGCGGGTTGAGGTCGTCACTGCAGGCTCCTTACCGCGCGGGATGAAACGATGGCGGCGCCCCCGGCGAAGAAGGTCGCGGCGATGATCACCACGGCCCAGCGGGGGTCCAGCAGCGCGCCCAGCCAGCCGAAGAACAGCGGGCCCAGCGGCATCAGCCACTGCACGAACGACGTCAGGGTGCCGAACGCCCGGCCGCGGAACTGTCTGTCCACATTGGTCTGAACCCAGGAGGAGAGGGCGATCTGGCTGGCGCCGGCCGGCAGGCCCATCAGCAGGAACGCGGCGGTGCCGACGACGGGGTCGGGGACGAGGACGAAGAGCCCGAGCATGACGCCCTGGGAGAGGTGGTTGACCGCGAGCACCGGCCCCCGCCGGCGCCGCAGCCCGGTGTGCGCGAACACCCAGGCCCCCAGCACCCGGCCGATCGCGTTGGCGGCCAGCAGCGCGCCGAACAGCCAGCTCGCGGTGTACTTCGCCGCGGACAGGTAGGACGGGAGCAGGAAGACCAGCGAGTAGGCCGCGGCCTCCATGAAGGGGAAGACGGTGAACTGCCGCCGGAGCACCTCGTTGCCGAAGATGTACCGCAGTCCTTCCCGGACGTCGGCGAGGAGGTTGCGGCGCGGGCGCGGTGGTTCCGGCGGCGGCGCGAGGGCCGGCGTCCCGGGTCCGGGAAGCGCTCTCCGGACGTAGAAGACCGCGACCGCGGACACCGCGAACGTGCCCGCGTCGAACCAGAGGAACCCGCTCATGCCGACGAACGGGTACAACGCCCCGGCCAGCGCGGGGCCGACGACGCCGACGACGTTGATGGTCGTCAGGAACAGCGCGTCGAACTTGATCATCCGGTCCCGGTCGGGGAACAGGTCGGGCAGCCACGACTGCAGCGCCGGGGTGAAGCAGACACCGGACGCCGCCAGCACCGCGGCGCCGGCCAGCAGCGCCGGCAGGCCGGGTCCGTTGCCGAGGAAGAGCACGGCGAACGCCGCCACCACGGCGAACCGGACGACGTCGGTCACGATCATCAGGCCCGGGCGGTTGAAGCGGTCGATCACGACGCCGCCGAACATGCCCAGCAGGGCCACCGGCAGCGCCATCGCCGTGCCGAGCAGGGCGGCCGGGCCGATGCCGCCGTCCGTGGTGGCGTTCCAGGTCAGGCCGACCCGGTAGAAGCTGTCCCCGAGCAGGGACACCGCGAGGCCGAGCCACAGTGCGGTCGTGACTCCGGCCGCGACCGTGCGCTTCGGCGCGTCAACTGCAGGCGACGACATCCGTGGTCCTTTCCTGGGTGGGGCGTCGAAGACTGGGTGCGCCCGTCGCGATCGCGACGGGCGCACCCGCTGGGAAAACGTCACTCCGGTGCGGAGCCGGACCCCGCGGCGCGAGCCGGGAGGTCACTCACCGGGTCACGCGCCGTAGCAGTACTCACACAGGGAGAGCACACCGAACTCGTCGAGGAGTTCCTGCTCGCTCACGTCGAGGCTGAACGTGGCGTCCTTCGGAGCCTCGACCTTGGCCTGCACGGTGGTGGTTGCCGACATCATCTTCACCTCCTCTCGTCTGACGGGAGGAAGGTTCGCGCGCCGCCCTTTCCGTCCGCCAAAGATTCACCAACCGGCTACCAACGGCCGGGTTTTCCGGTTGACTGGCGGAGGCCGACCCGAAGGAGCGCGCGTGAACGTCCTGCTGGTCCACGGCGGACTGCACGAAGACATGGACGCCCGGCGATTCTGGGGAAGCACCGGCGTCGTCAGCGGTCTGGAGCAGCGAGGACTGCGCGTCCACGCCCCTGACCGCCTCGCCGGCGCCCGCAGCTGGCAGTCCGAAGCGGACCACCTGACGCCGGTGCTTCCTGACGAACCGGTCGTGGTGGTCGCCGGGTCCAACGGCTGCTCGGCCGCCGTCCGGCTGGCCCTCACGCACCCGGGGCGGGTCAGCCGGCTGCTCCTCGCCTGGCCGGCCACCGCCGGGGACACCTCGATCGACGACCGCGTCCGCGAGCGCGTCACCGACCCGGCGATCGCCGCCGAGCTGCTGCGGGGCGAGACGCTGCGCGGGGTCCTCGACGGCGAGCTGGCGGGCCTGCGCGTGCCGACCGGCGTGCTCCCGTCGGCGCCGCACAACCCGGTGCACCAGCGCCGGACGGTGGACGCGCTGCTGCGGCTGCTGCCCGACGCGCGGGAGCTACCCGGCTTCCCCGAACCCGTGCGGCCCGGGTTCGCCGATCACCAGGACGCCTTCCTCGGCACGGTCACGGCGTTCGCCGGGGCCTGACCTCGCCGGGCCGCCGGCCGACACCGTCGAGGACGAACCCGAGGAGGCGGCGGGCGTCGCCGGGGTCGCCGCCACCGGCGTGCGCGACCGCCGCGACCAGCGCCATCAGCTCGGCCGCACGCAGATCCGGGTGCGCGGTCCCGGCGGCCTGCGCGTCGCGCAGCAACGGGACGGCCGCGTCGTCGGTCATGCGATGCCATTCGGCGAGCTGCGGCGCCCCGCTGCCGGCGCCGAGGTGGTGGGCGTCGACGAAGGCGTCCCGCAGGCCCCGGCTGCCGCTGATGTGGTCGACCACCGCGCGCAGCCATACCGGCAACGCCGCGCCGGCCGGTTCGGCGGCACGCATCTGTTCGGCCAGCACACAAAGCGCGCCGATGCGCGCTTCGTAGACGGCGTCGATCAGCTGCTGCCGCGTCGGGAAGTGGCGGTAGAGCGTCGCGTTGCCGACGCCGGCGACGCGGGCGATGTCGTCCAGGGACGCTCCCGCGCCGCGGGTGTTGAAGGCGCTTTCGGCGGCCGCCAGCAGGTTCCGGCGGTTGCGCTGGGCGTCGGCGCGGGGCTCGGGCATCGGACACCTCTTGCCGATCCGGGGACAGTCCCCGTATCGTACCGGCAGCGTACCGGGGACAGTCCCCGTTACCTGCTTCCCGTGAGGAGACCGAGCCGATGACCCCACCGTCGAGCCCCGCCGAGGTGAACCGGGCGATCCTCGCCGCTCGCGCCGCGGGCGACCTGGACACCGCGTTGAGCTACATCGCGCCCGAATCGCGGGACCAGGGCCACCGCGTCACCCACGCGGACTGGCGGCGGAAGTGGGAGGGCCTGCTGGCCGGGGTTCCGGACTTCGACGTCGTCGTCGAGGCCGACGTCGAGAACGGCGAGTGGGTCGCCCACCGCTACACCGTCCGCGGCACCCACACCGGCGACTTCTTCGGCAGGCCACCGACCGGCGACCGGTTCGAGGTCGCGGGCATGGACATGATCCGGGTGGTCGACGGCCGTCTGGTCGAGCACTGGATGGTCGCCGAACCGTTCTGAGCCGAGCGATCGCGGCGCCGCTTCCTCCTCGGAGACGGCGCCGCGATCAGTTCGGCGTGGGTCAGGCCAGAGTGAGGCCGTAGGACGAAAGCTCACGGGTCAGCGGGTAGAAGTAGCTGACGGTCGTGTTCCCGCCGGACAGGGTGCCGAGGCCCTTGGAACCGTCGTAGGCCGGGCCGCCGGAGTCACCGTGGTCGGTGTGGGCGGTGGTCCCGAACTCGTGGTTGAGCACACCGACGTCGAAGTTGACCGACTGGTCGACCGACGTCACCTGGCCGGTGCCGCCACCGGTGGTCGAGCCCTGCTTGGAGATGCGCTCGCCGACCTGCGGCGCGGCCGCGCTGGTGATGGTCTGGCCGGTGTTGATGCGGCCGGGACCGGAGCCGTTCGGCCGGGTCAGCAGACCGGAGTCCGCGCCGGGGCAGTCACTCCGGACGACCCGCGCGCCGCTGACGTCGCCGCCGGACCAGGTGCCGCCGAGGTTGGTGCAGTGCCCGGCGGTGAGCAGGTACGGGGTGCTGCCGCTCTTGACGTTGAACCCGAGCGAGCAGCGCGCGCTGCTGTTCTGGATGGCGTCGCCGTCGGCGATGTACAGCTCGAGCTTGCCGGTCTTGTACTCGACGCGGGCGCTGTCGCCGTACTGCTTCGCGGCGGTGGCGACCTTGTCCGCGGTCGCCTTGGTAGCGGCCGAGAAGATCGTCACGACGACCTGGTTGGTGGAAGTGTCGATGCCCCAAGAGGTTTGCGGCACGTTGCGCACGTTGTCGAGGGCGTTCTTGACCCCGGTCAGCGCGGCGAAGGTGTGGGTGACCTTCTTGGCGGTGAGACCGGCCGCTTCGACTTTTTGCGCCCCGGCGTCGTCCAGGACGTTGACGATCGCCTTGCCGTTGTCGAGGTAGTAACCACCCGACGCGGCACCGAGCGCACCGACCACCTGGTCGGCCTGGGTCATGGCATTGCCCTGGGCAAGGGTGAAAGCAGCCTCGGCCGACAACGGCGCGGCGTGAGCAGCCGGGACACAAAGCGCACAGGCCAGGGCGGCCGAGGCGAATGCGGTGAAGCCGGCGAGTTTCCGGGAAGTCATCAAAATCCTCCGGGTCGTCTTTGGGGGGAAGACTGGCGTGAGGGGTACTTGCCACGGTGGAACACTGCGTGACGATCCAGCTTCCGCGGGTGATACACCACCGACGAAGGTTTGTTTTCAACCGAAAGCCCACTTGGAAAACGGACAAACGAGAGTTTAGTCGAGTAATCCACCAGCGGTTGTCCGGCGAGATCACCGGACCACTCCGTCGCATGGTCGCTTCCCGGCAACCCCGGACGTGGCACCATCCCGGGTCGCACTTTCCTGCCGCTGCCGCAGTGCGGGCCGCAGGCAATGCGCTCAGCGGTCCGAGAGCCCCGAGTCGGGAAGCGCGGGTTCCAGCTCTGTCCCGGGCCATGACTCCGGCGCGGGACCGAACGCGCGTCGGGCGGCCCGGACGGCCAGGGCTGCGACAGTGGCGTTGGCGCCACCGCCGATCACCGCGCCGATGCCGAACGGAGCCACCCGGCCGAGCACGATGATGCCCTGCTTGGTGCCGTACTTGGTGACGAAGTTCTTGCCCAGGACGCCGTTGATCTGTTTCAGCGCCGTCGAGGGCACCTTGCTGACGAGCTGGCGGGCCCAGTGCTGGCCGGTGCGCTCGGCGGCCTTGCCGACGATGGTCGAGGAACCCGACTGGCCGAGCAGGATCCCCATGACCAGCGTCCGCCGGCGTTCGATCTCGTCCAGCGGAACGCCGTGGACCTCGGCGACCGAGAGCACGAACAGGGCGCTCAGTTCGAGCGAAGAGAAGGCCTCGCCCGCCGACAACGCCAGTGCGATCCCGGTGCCGACGGCGGGTGCGGCCGCGGTGGCCCCGACCGCGGCCCCGCTGCCCGCCAGGGTGCTGACGTACATCCGCTCCAGGGTGCGCACGACCTCCGCCGGCGTCGCCTCCGGGTTGCGCTGACGGGCCCGGGCGATGTTCTTGCGCACCAGCGGTGTCTGCATGCCGATGGCCTTGTCCAGCAGCGCAAGGACCGGTTGCCCCGGCCCGCTCGACGCCGGGACCGGTCCTTCGAGGGCATCAGAGGCCACAGCGAGCTCCTTCGCGTCGTCAAGTTGCCGCACAGTCTCGCACCCGCGCGGCCGGAGCCCATCGATCCCCACGCCCGCCGCGTCACGTGCCGGAGTCGCGCGGGGTTTCGCGCCGATATGCCGTCAGTCGGATTCGAGGATTTCCGCCAGCCGGAGCGTGTCTTCGAGGTAGCGCTCGTAAGGGAACCCCGCGGCGACAAGCCCGGCGCGGAACTCGTCGTAAAGCGGCTTCCCGTTGACCTGGAACGCCTTCCGCCCGGTCTCGGTGAGCGTGACCAGCCGCCGACGCGCGTGGGCGGGGTCGACGACCACCCGCACCAGGCCGTCAGCCTCCAGGGACCGCAGCGCCCGGCTGATCGCCGGGTCCGAGACCGACATCGCCTGTGCCAGCCGGTGCTGGGTTGCCGGCTCGATGTCCTCCAGGGTGCCGAGCAGCCGGATCTGGCTGTAGGTCAGGCCGTCCTGGCCATCTGTACGCCGCCGGGCCGCGTCGCCCAGGAGCATGACCACTCGGTGCAGCAAGTCTGCGAGTCCTTCGTCCACGTGGTCAGCCTAACAGAGTGTTGACTAGTTAATGTTAACCATGCAAGATTCACGGCATGGACAACTTCGATTACCTCGCCCAGTCAGCCTTTCCCCTGGTCTGGATCCTGGTCCCGGCCATCGGCGCCTACGTCCGCGGCCGCCACGCCGCCTCCGCCCGGGAGCGGCTGGAGATCTGGCAGCGCTGGTGGGCCATCGGCGCCTTCGGCATCGGCAGCCTGTGGATGACGGTGGCGTTCCTCGTCTTCCCGGACGTGATGGCCACCGCGATCGGCTTTCCCCGCACGCCGTTCCTGTTCGAGATCGCCTTCGCCAACCTCGGGCTGGCCGTCATGGGCTTCCGCGCCGCTTCGGCGTCGGCGCGCGAGCGCATCACCATCGGGCTCGGCGCCGGCATGTTCCTGTGGGGCGCGCTCGTCGGCCACGTCTACCAGTGGTTCGCGAACGGCGACCACGCTCCGGGCAACACCGGCGGCGTCCTCGTCAACGACCTGCTGATCCCGGCGGTCATGATCGTCCTCGCCGTGCGGTCCCGGCGTCTGGCCGCCACGCCCTCGCCGACCGGCCCCGTCGCCGCCTGAACCCGCGGGAGCCGACCACCATGGGAACCCAGCACAGCGACAGCAAGACCGGCGAAGCGCGCACGGCCGCCGCCGACCGGCTCACCACGTTCGTCGACGCGGTGATCGCGATCGCGCTCACCCTGCTCGCCCTGGAACTGCCCGTCCCCACCGGCGACACCACCGACGCCATGCTGAGCTCGGCGTTGGCCCACGGCAAGGAGTACCTGGCCTTCGCGCTCAGTTTCACGGTGATCGCCGCCCACTGGCGCGCCCACCACGAGATCTTCCGCTACGTCGGCTCGCTGAGCCCCCGCCTGACCAGCCTCACCCTGGTGTGGCTGTTCATGCAGGTCGTGATGCCGTTCGCCACCCGGGTGCTCACCGCCGACGGCGCCTTCCCGCCCCGGTTCAGCTTCTACGCGCTCGTCCAGGTCTTCGCGTCCGCGACGTTCGCGCTGATCATCCGGGAGATCCGGCGCGAACGCCTGTACCGCACGGACGTCGCGCCGCCGGAGTTCGCCCAGAGCCTGGTGCGCAGCATCTGCCTGGCCGCCGTCTTCGGGCTGTCCGTTCCCCTCTCGTTCCTGATCACCGGCACCGGCGCGTACCTGTGCTGGCTCGCGGCGCCGCTCGTGCTCGCCGCCGCCCGCCGCGTCCAGAGCCGCGCCGTCCGGTGACGCCCTACTCCGGCTTCCGGAAGCCGCCGATCTCCCGCTCCAGCAGTTCGGCCAGCCGCAGCGGGGTGCGGTCCTCGAACATCGGGCCGATGAGCTGCACCCCGACCGGCAGGCCCTCGGGAGACCGGCCCGCGGGGACGGCGGTGGCGGGCAGCCCGGGCATGGTCGCCAGGCCCGCCCAGACGAGCTGGTCGAAGTACGGGTACTCGACGCCGTCGACGTCGACGCGCCGGTCCAGCGGATTCGGGTGGTGGTCGTGCGGGAACGCGGGCGTCGGCGTGATCGGGCACACCACGGCGTCGAACTCGGCGAACAGCCGCCGCCAGCCGTGGCGGTGCACCTCGCGGCGGTTGCTCGCCGCCAGCCAGTCGCCGTGGCTGAGCACCATGGCGCGCAACCGGACGGCGTCGAGGCTCCGGTCGTCCGCGCTCAGTCCGGCGACGCGGGTCCGCAGCTGCTCGAGCGTTTCGACGGGAAACCGCGCGGGCGAACCCGAAATCAGCAGCTGCATGTAGAGCGTCGCGGCTTCGGTCAGATCGGGCAGCAGCGGGCTGTGCCGGGCGACGCGGGCGCCGCCGTCGACGAGCGCGGCCGCCACCCGATCCACGCCCGCCCGCACGGCGGACCCGGTCGCGATGAGCGGGTGCTCGTCGAGGACCAGGACCCGGAAGTCGCCGAGCCGCTCGTGGCGGGCGGGCGGCAGGGCCAGCCGGTGGGCCACGCCGGACGTCAGCGGGTCCGGTCCGGCCATGACGTCGAGCAGGAGCGCGAGGTCGCGGGCGGTGCGCGCCATCGGACCGACGACGGCGAGGTCGAGGTCGGCCGGCAACGCCGGCTCGGCCGGCGGGACCATCCCGCGACAGGCCGCCAGTCCGAGCGACGGCTTGTGCGCGTAGACGCCGCAGAAGTGCGCGGGAGTGCGCAGCGAGCCGGCGATGTCGGAGCCGATGGACAGCGCGCCGAACCCGGACGCCAGCGCCGCCGCCGACCCGCCGGAGGACCCGCCCGCCGTGCGGCCGCGATCCCACGGGTTGGTGGTGGTGCCGTAGATCTCGTTGAAGCTCTGGATGTCCTGCAGCCCCAACGGCACGTTGGTCTTGCCGAGCACCACCGCGCCCGCGGCCTTGAGCCGCGACACCTGGACCGCGTCCTCGCCCGGCACGTGGTCCCGGTGCGGCGGCATGCCCCAGGTCGTGGGCAGCCCGGCGATGTTGTACGACTCCTTGACCGTCACCGGAACGCCGAGCAGCGGCCGGTCCTCCCCCCGCGCGCGGGCTTGGTCGGCCCGGCGTGCGGCCGCCCGCGCACGGTCGAAGTCCGGCACGCAGATCGCGTTGATCACCTCGTCGTCACGCTCGATGCGGGCGATGGCCTCGTCGGTCAGTTCCACCGACGTCACCGCACCGGCACACAACGCGGCCACGAGTTCTTCGGCCGATTGAAAGCTCCATTCCATGAATTCGAAGCTATCGACCTGTCACCGAAGACACGAAATTCCGGTTCACGCAACGGGGGCTCACCTCGTTCCACCATCAAAGGTGTCCCATCGCAGGTCACAGGGCTAAAAGGGGGAAACGCAACCCGCTCGGGCCATCAAATGCCGCATCGCGCAGCAGGATGGATGTCTCAATTCCCGGCCGCCGCCCATTGATGTTCCCGATCACCCATGGGAATGGGACCGGCGCTGGAGCAACGGCAGCAGGATGTCGTCGACGATGTGCTCGACGAAGCTCCGGTCGCTGGGCTCCCCCACGACCACGAGCCGGTGCACGATGAGCGCCGGGACAATCTCGGCGAACAGCTTGTCCGCGCCGGGGACGAGGTGGTCGCCCTGCGCGACGCCGAAGGGCCGCTCGGTCATCGCCACTTCGTCGCGCCGCAGGATCCGCCGCATCTTCGCCGCCAGGTCCGGATCGCCGCGCATGCCGGCGAACAGGGCACCCAGCAGCCCGACCTCCTGCTCGGCGATCTGCTCGGCCAGCCATCCCACGGTCCGCACCAGGTCCTGCCGCAGATCACCGGTCCCGGTCGCGGGCGGCACGCTCGCCGCGCGGTGCTCGACCGCCGCGGCCACCAGCGCGGCCTTGCCGGCGTAGCGCCGGTAGATCGTGGGTTTGCCCACGCCGGCTTCAGCCGCGACCGACTCGATGGACAGCTGGTCGTAGCCGACCTCGACCAGCAGTCTCAGTGTCGCGTCGAGGATCGCCAGGTCCAGGCCGGTGTCGCGCGGTCTGCCCCGAGCGGGCCGCGCGTCGCGAGCACCGGGCACACCCACCTCCCATTTACGAAACGAAACTGGTTCGTAATCAAATGTGGTCCCACCGCAGCGAGGCGGGAGCGCGAGCAGTTACCCGGCGGCGTCCTGGAGCCCGGCGGCGAGCAGTTCCCGCAGCGCGTCGGACAGCGACGCGAACATCGGGACACCCGCGGCCAGGCCGGTGATGCGGAACAGCCGTGCGAGCGTGCGGCTGCTCGCCACCAGCCCGAAGTGCCGCCCCTCGGCCCCGGCCCTGGCGGCGGCCGCCGCCAGGGCGCGGGCGCCGGCGAGGCCGACGAACGCGATCTGGGTGAGGTCCACCAGCGTCGTGCCCGGTGGGGTGTCGCGCAGCTCGCGCTCCAGGATCGGGACGGTCAGGGCGTCGATCTCCCCGGCGAAGGTCAGGATCAGCAGGCCGGGACGGTACTCCGTCCGGCGCGCCGCGAGGGGGCGCGGGCCGGAGACGGGGATCGGTGGCTGAGGGGACACGGGTTCGGCAGGCCTTCCGCGCCGGCGGGCCGGCGTCGCGGGGAAGTGATCAAGGACGGGAACTTGATACCCAAACCTCCGGCCGGGAAACGCGCTATCCGGGTGGGGATTGACCACCCTAGGCTGCACACCGTGATCGCTGGTGGCTGGGACTGGGATCCGTCGCTGTATTCCGGCAGCGCGGCGTACTACGCGCGCGGCCGCGCCGCCTATCCGGACGCCCTCGCGGTGGCGTTCACGGCCGAGCTGGGCCTCGACGGAACCGGCCGGCTGCTCGACGTCGGCTGCGGGCCCGGGTCGCTGACCTTGCTGTTGGCCGGCAAGTTCGACGAAACCGTCGGCCTGGACGCCGATCCGGACATGCTCGCCGAGGCGGCCCGGCGCGCGGCGGACGCGGAGATCGGCACCTGCCGGTGGGTGCACCGGCGGGCCGAGGAGCTGCCCGCGGATCTGGGCGAATTCCGTTTGGTCACCTTCGCCCAGTCGTTCCACTGGCTGGACCGGCCGGCGGTCGCGGCGGCCGTGCACGGGATGCTGGCCGCCGGCGGCGTCTGCGCCCACGTCCACGCCACGACGCACCAGGGCGTCGATCCGGACGACCAAGCACCGCCGCACGACGCGATCACCGATCTGGTGCGGCGGTACCTCGGCTCGGTGCGCCGCGCGGGCCAGGGCGTGCTCCCGGACGGCACGGCGGCGGGCGAGCCGGAGATCTACCGCGCGGCCGGGTTCCACGGACCACGGCGGTTCGCGGTCCCGGGCCGGGTCGTCACGAAGGACGCCGACGCCGTCGTCGCCGCGGTCTTCTCGTTGTCCAGCGCGGCACCGCACCTGTTCGGCGACCGTCGCGAAGCGTTCGAGGCCGACCTGCGGCAGCTCCTGCACGAAGCCAACCCGGCGGGCGTCTTCACCGAGCGGCTGCGCGAGATCGCCGTCGACCTCTGGTGGCCCTGAGCCGTTCGGAGCACCGCGTACGGCCAGATCGCGGGACACAACCGGCCTGCCTATGGACAGCCGTCGAACGCCTGTGCTCTGATCACCACCACCAGATTTACAACGTTGTAAGCGGTCCCGGGAACGGAGCAGCCCGTTGGCATCGAACGGTTGGCGGAGGTCCTGCGCGGTCGTCGCGGTCCTGAGCACGGTGGCGGCCTTGACGGTCGCCGGATCCGGACCGGCGGCGGGTGTGTCCCGGCCGCGGACGGTGTCCGCGGGCGACGCGCGCTTCCAAGTGCTCTCCCCCACCCTGATCCGGACCGAGTACGCCGCCGACGGCAAGTTCCTCGACCGCCCCACCTTCACCGCGATCGGCCGTGACGCGTTCGGGCCGACGTCGTTCAGCTCGACCACTTCCGGCGGCTGGCTGACGATCCGGACGAGCGCGGTCACCCTGCGGTACCAGCTCGGTTCGGGGCCGTTCACCGCGCAGAACCTCGTCGTGCAGGAGAACGCCGGCCCGGCGCCGGTCACCTCGACGCCGTGGCAGCGCCTGACGTGCGCGGCCGGCGCGCTGTGCGAGGCGGAAGACCTGCAGTACAGCGGGCTCGCCGTCGCCGCGGACCACACCGGCTACACCGGCGGCGGGTTCGTGGCCGGCTTCGAAGGCACCGGCAACTCGCTCTCCGCCGACGTCGACGTCCCCACCGCCGGCGCGTACCGCTTCGACACCCGCTACGCCAACGCCGTCGCCGGGGACGGCCAGCACGTCACGCGCACCCTGTCCCTCTCGGTCGACGGCGGCGTGAGCCGGACAGTCTCCTTGCCGGTGACCGCGGACTGGGACACGTGGAGCGTGGCGTCCGTCCCGCTGCAGCTCGCGGCGGGCCGGCACACGGTCACCCTGACGCGCGCGGCCGCGGATTCGGGCAACGTCAACGTCGACAGCGTCGCGCTCCTGAACCCCGACGCGAGTTACCCGCCGTCGACGGCGAAAGCGATGCTGGACTGCCGTTTCGGCGTCGACTGCGAGGCGGAGTCCGCGCGCACCGCGGGTTCGGCGAAGCTCGCGTCCGACCACGCCGGGTACGCCGGCCAGGGCTTCCTCGCGGAGCTGAACCAGGGCTCGAGCCTGACCCAGCGCGTGGTCGCCGTGCCCGCCGACGGCACGTACTCGCTGCAGGTGCGTTACGCCAACGGTGTCGGCGGCGACGGCCTGCACCAGACGCGCACCGCGACGGTCTCGGCCGGCGGCACCACGCAGGTGCTTTCCCTGCCCGCGACGGACAACTGGGACACCTGGGGCACCGCGTCCGTCCCGGTCGCACTCAAGGCCGGCACGAACGACGTCACCCTCGGCTGTCCCGACCCCGCCAGCTGCCACGTCAACCTCGACACCCTCGCGGTGACGCCCGCCGGGGCGCCCGCGCCGGCGCCACACCTCGCGCTCGGCGGCTACCGCCGCGGCCTCGACGGCGTGAACGGCGACAACGGCGACCCGAAGACGGTCCCTGGGCTGCTGTACCGCGACGGCTGGTACCTCCTCGACGACACCGTCTCGGCCGTCTACGACCAGCGGGCCGGCAAACCGACCCCGCGCGGTGACCACGGCGGCAAGCCGTACCGCGACGGCTACGTCTTCGGGTACGGCCACGACTACCAGCGGGCGCTGGGCGACCTGGCCACCCTCACCGGGCCGCCGGAGCTGCTCCCCCGCTGGGCCTACGGCGTCTGGTACTCGGAGTACATCGACCGCACCGCGGCGGACTACGAGAACACCATCCTGCCGCGGTTCCGCGCGGAGGGCGTCCCGCTGGACGTCCTGGTCACCGACACCGACTTCAAGGCGCCCGACACGTGGAACGGGTGGGAGATCGATCCCGCGAAGTTCCCCGACCCGAAGGCGTTCTTCGACTGGTCCGCGGCGCAGGGCCTGCACAACACGTTCAACACGCACCCGAGCATCCGCAGCACCGACCCGCAGTTCGCCCAGGCGCAGGCGACGGCCAAGGGCAAGCTCACCAAGACGACCAACTGCGGGTCCGGCGAGGGCGGCGGCGACTGCTACTCCTTCGACTGGGGCGACCCGAACCAGCTCAAGGCCTACCTGGACCTGCACAAGACGATGGACCGCCAGGGCGTGGACTTCTGGTGGCTGGACTGGTGCTGCGACGGCTCGCAGTCCTCTTTGGACGGTGTGACGCCGGACGCGTGGATCAACCAGCAGTACGCCGACGACGCGGACCGCGCGATCGGCCGCGGCTTCGTCATCTCCCGCGCCTACGGTTCGCTGCAGTCGGGCGGCTACGGCAACCCGGCCGCCGTGCCGACCGGGCCGTGGGCCGACAAGCGCTCGGCGATCCACTTCACCGGCGACACGTCATCCACCTGGGGCACGCTGCGCATGGAGGTCGGCTACACCCCCGGCGAGGCGGCGGCGACCGGGATGTCCGCGGTCAGCCACGACATCGGCGGGCACAACGACACCACCGGCCTGCCCGGCTCCGAGACCTACGACGGCGGGCGCACCAAGAAGCTGCCGGACGACCTGTACGCGCGCTGGGTGCAGCTCGGCACGTTCCAGCCCATCGATCGCCTGCACAGCAACCACAGCGACCGGCTGCCGTGGCAGTACGGGCCCGAGGCGAAGGCGTCGGCGACGAAGTTCCTCAACCTGCGCGAGAACCTCGTGCCCTACACCTACACACTCGCCCAGCAGGCGGCCACGACCGGCGTCCCGGTGACCCGGCCGCTCTACCTCGACTACCCCGAGGAGCCGAACGCCTACCAGCTGGCCGGCAGCGAATACCTGTACGGGCCGGACGTGCTGGTCGCGCCGGTCACCACCCCGGGCACGACCGCGACCACGAACGTCTGGTTCCCGCCGGGTCAGTGGACGGACTACTTCACCGGCAAGACCTACGCCGGCGGCACGACCCAGGTGATCACCACCGACCTGAGCACGATGCCGGTGTTCGTCAAGGCCGGCGGGATGGTGCCGAGCCGGACCAGGAACGTCACCGACGACGTCCGCAACCCGCTCGACGCGCTGACGCTCACCGTCGCCGAGGGCGCGTCGAGCACGTTCACCCTCTACGACGACAACGGCAGCAGCGGCCGGAGCGCGTCCACCAAGGTCCGCTACACCGCCGGCAGCCACACCGTGCGGCTCGACCCGTCCGACGGCTCTTTCCCCGGCCAGGTAAGGGATCGCCGGTGGACGGTGACGTTCCTCGGAGCCACCGCACCGAAGACGGTCACGGCCGGCGGTGACCGGCTACCGGCCAGCGCGTACCACTGGGACGCCGGGACGCACACCCTGACCGTCACGCTCCCGCCGCGGAGCGTCCACGCGCCGGTGACGGTCGCCTACCGGTGAGGTTCGATCACCAGCCGTGAGATGCGGCGGGTCTCGTCGAGGGAGAACCGGTGGTCCAGGTCGACGAGCCCGCCGGGGAAGTTCCCCTCGACGCGGCAGGTGACGACGGTCGTACCGTCCGATGTGGACTGTGCCGACAGCGGCGTCGTGGTGAAGGTGTAGTCGCCGGCGGGGCGATCGAGCCAGGTGCGAACGGCGGCGGCGCCGTCGTGGCTCGCACCGTCGTCGGTGATGTGGGCGTCGTCGGCGAACGCGACGATCGCGGCGGTGCGATCACCGCCGATCGTCAGGGCCAGGTAGGCGCGGACGGCGTCCGGGCTGTCTTCGAGCACGGTCTCTCCTTTCTAGGCGACGTCAGGGAAATCGGCACCGCGGGACACGGCCTCGTCCGCGCGGACGGCGTCGAGGGTCTTTTGCAGCTTCGACGTGACCTTGTCGAAGGCCGGGCCGCCGAGGACGAGCCGGTGCGGCGGGTCCGGCCGTTCCATGGCCGCCAGCACCGCGCGCACGCCGCGGGCGGGATCGCCCGGCTGACGGCCGTCCTGCTCGACGAAGGCGGTGCGCACGGCGTCGAGCAACGGCGCGTAGGCGTCGACGGTCTCGCGAACCGGCTCGGCCGAGAAGCCGGCGTAGGCGTGCGTCCGAAAGGCCCCGGGCTCGACCAGGAGAACCTTGACCCCGAACGGCTCGACCTCCCGGCGCAGCGCGTCGGACAGGCCTTCGACCGCGAACTTCGCCGCGCTGTAGTACCCGAAGCCCGGGACGGCGTCCATCCCCGCGGCCGACGACATCGTGACGACCCAGCCGGAGCCGCGGGCGCGCATGCCCGGCAGCACCTCGCGCAGCACGGTCACCACGGAGAAGAAGTTCAGCTCGAACGAGCCGCGCACGACGTCGTCGGCAGTGCCCTCGACCGAGCCGTACCAGCCGCGGCCGGCGTTGTTGACCAGCACGTCGATCTCGCCGAAGCGTTCGCGCGCCTCGGCGACGGCCCGCCGGACCTCGCCGGGCGCGGTGACGTCCAGCCGCACGGCGTGGGCGCGATCACCGTGCTCGGCGACCCATTCCTTCAGTTCCTCGGGACGCCGGGCCGTCAGCACGACCCGATCGCCCGCTTCGAGCGCGGCGTCGGCGTACGCCATGCCGAACCCGCCCGGCGTGCCGCCGGTGATGAACCAGTTCCTCATGTACCCACCTCCACTACAGACGCTATAGAGTTGACTATAGCACCGTGTAGCTTCACGGTCGGGACGTCAGCTCACAGGACGAACCCGGTCGGGAACGGGTCGGCCGGATCGAGCAGGTAGGTCGCGGTGCCGGTGATCCACGCGCGGCCCGAGAACTCCGGCACCACCGCGGGCACGCCGCCGACCGTGGTCTCGGCGACCAGCTCACCGGTGAACGTCGTGCCGATGAACGAGCTGTTCTCGAACGGCGTGTGCAGCGGCAGCTCGCCGCGCGCGTGCAGCTGCGCCATCCGGGCCGACGTGCCGGTGCCGCAGGGCGACCGGTCGAACCAGCCCGGGTGGATGGCCATGGCGTTGCGCGACGCGCGGGCGTCCGACCCCGGGGCGAGGAACTGGACGTGCTTGCAGCCGCCGATCAGCGGGTCGGCCGGGTGCTTCGGCGGCCGCTGCTCGTTGATCGCGTCCATGATGGACAGCCCGGCCTTCAGGATCCTTTCCTTCTCCGCTCGTTCGAACGGAATGTCCAGTGTGGACAGGTCGAGGATGGCGTAGAAGTTCCCGCCGTAGGCCAGGTCGTAGCGCACCTCTCCCAGCCCGGGCACGTCCACGACGGCGTCCCGCTCGGCCAGGAACGACGGCACGTTGCGGAGTTTGACGCGCTCGGCATGGCCGTCGCGCACGGTGACCTCGGCGTGCACGAGCCCGGCGGGGGTGTCGAGGCGCACGACGGTCGTCGGCTCGGTGACCGCGACCATGCCCGTCTCGACCAGCACAGTGGCGACGCCGATCGTGCCGTGGCCGCACATCGGCAGGCAGCCGGAGACCTCGATGTAGACGACACCCCAGTCGGCGTCCGGGTGGCACGGCGGCTGCAGGATCGCGCCGCTCATCGCGGAATGGCCGCGGGGTTCGTTCATCAGGAACAGCCGCAGGTCGTCGAGGTGCTCCAGGAAGTACCGGCGGCGTTCGGCCATCGTGTCGCCCGGGATGACGGCGACGCCACCGGTCACGACCCGCGTCGGCATGCCCTCGGTGTGCGAGTCGACGGCGGTGATCGCGCGCGAGGACCGCATCACGCCACGCCCAGCGCACTCAACGCGCGGTTCATGTCTGCCTCGACCTGCGCGCGGTTCTCGTCGGTGAGCGGCCCGCGCGGCGGGCGGCACGGGCCGCCGTACCGGCCGACCAGGTCCATGCCCAGCTTGATGGCCTGGACGAACTCGGTGCGCGAATCCCAGCGGAACGCGGCCACCAGCGGCTCGTAAAGCGCTTTCGCCTCGGTGAGCTTGCCGGACGTCGCCAGGTCGAACAGGCGCGCCGACTCGGCCGGGAAGACGTTCGGGAAGCCGGCGAACCAGCCGGTGGCGCCCATCAGCAGGCTCTCCAGCACGACGTCGTCGGCGCCGCTGACCACGGCCAGCTCCGGCGCGCGTTCGCGGATCTCCAGCACGCGCCGGACGTCACCGGAGAACTCCTTGACGGCCACGACGTTGTCGATCCGCGCGATCTCGGCGAGCAGGTCGGGCGTGAGGTCGACCTTGGTGTCGAAGGGGTTGTTGTAGACCATCACGGGCAGCCCGACCGAGGCGACGGCCTCGAAGTGGGCCAGCACTTCGCCGCGGTTGGCGCGGTAGAGCGTCGGCGGCAGGCAGAGCACACCATCGGCGCCGTCCTCGGCGGCGGCTTCGGCCCACTGTTTTGCTTGGTGCGCACCGGGTCCGTGGACGCCGACGACCACGATCCCGTCGTCGCCGACGGCCTCGATCGCGGTACGGGCGACGCGGCGGCGTTCGACGTCGGTGAGCGAGGAGTACTCGCCGAGGGAACCGTTGGGCCCGACGCCGCGGCAGCCGTTGGCCACCAGCCAGCGGCAGTGCTCGGCGTAGGCGTCGTAGTCGACGGCGAGGCCGGCGGGGGCCGCGTCGTCCGGCCGGTAGGGCAGCGCGGTGGCGACGACGACGCCTCCGAGGTCACGGGTGCTCATGGGACTCCTTGGGTTCATGCTCGGGCTCGGCGAGTTCGCCGAGCCGGATCGGCTGGGCGATCGGACGGTGATGGCGTTCGGTACCCCCGCAGAGTTCGGCGACGGCCGGGCCGCACATCCGGCCCTGACACGGTCCGAGCCCGGCGCGGGTGCCGAGCTTCAGTGCATGCGAACCGGCTCGAACGGGATCACTCGCGGCCTTGCGCAGATCGGCAACCGTGGTCTCCTCACAGCGGCAGACGATCGTGTCGGCCCGCAACCACCCGGACCAGCCGTCGCCGATCGGATGGGCCGCTGCCAGCCTCCTGGCGAACTCCCGGGCGCGATCCCGGGCGCGACGCAGGCCCCGATCCGGCCCGCCTCCCGCAGCCGCGTGCCCCGCGACCGCCCCCTCGGCCGCGGCGGCGACCGCCCCGCCGATCCCGGTGATCTCCCCGGCGGCGAAGACGCCTGCCACGGTGGTGCGCTGCTCGTCGTCGACCCGCACGAAGCCGCCGTCGAGCACACAACCCGCGGCGACGGCGAGTTCGGGCTGCGGGACGAAGCCGTGCCCGACGCAGACCGCATCGACCTGGTAGATCCGTTCGGTGCCGGGGATGACCGACCAGTCGGGGTTGAGCCGAGCGGTCACGACCTCACGGACCCGGTCGTCCCCGCGGGCTTCGATGACGGCGCGGCCCATCCGGTACGGCACGCGATGCCGGGCGAGCGTGGCGGCATAGCGGAGGAGTTCGGCCGCTTTGGAGATGTGACGAGCCAATCGCCACGGCTGCCTGGACCATCCTTTTCGGACAGTCGCATGGGGATTGGCCTCCAGGATCGCGACGACCTCAGCCCCGACGCCCAGCAGCGACTCGGCAACGGGCAGCAGAAACGGCCCACTCCCGGCGACAAGCACCCGCCGCCCGACGGCGACACGCTCACCTTTGGCGAGGGCTTGCGCCGCACCGGCGGTGAAGACACCCGGAAGCTGCCAGCCGGGGAAGGGCAGAGTCCGGTCGTGCGCACCGGTGGCCAGAACAAGCGCATCGGGGGCGAGGACATGCCGCTCTCGGGCGGAACCGTCGGCGGGACCCCGAAGCACGTGAACCCGAAGCGCGAGATCGGCTTCCAAACGAACGAGAGCCCAGACCGTGCTGTTCGGCCACCACCGGCACCTCGGGTGTTCCAGCACCCGCCGCCGCCGCGCGAAATCGGCCCCGTCATGTGGCCTTCCGGCCTCGTAAGCCTCCGGCAGGGTTCGGTGGTACTGGCCGCCCGGCACATCGGACTGGTCCAGGACCGTGACCTCCGCACCAGCCCGCAGTGCGTGTTCGGCCGCGGCCAGACCCGCGGGACCGGCGCCGATGATGACCACCTGGCGGGTCATGACTTCTCCTGGCGGGTCTGGGTGCGAATCTCGTCACCGTCCGCCGCGCGGCGGCGGCAGGCTCGGACGTCCGGGACTCCGTTCACCGTCAGCACGCAGTCGAAACACGCGCCGATGCCGCAAAACACGCCGCGTGGCGCGCCCGATCGGTTCGTACGCCACGACAATCGGCCCGACGCCAGCAGGATTCCCGCCACCGTCTGGCCTTCGATGCCCGGCAGTGGCTCGCCGTCCACCGTGATGTGGATCGGGCGGCTCATGCCAGCACCGCCGGACGGTCCACCGTGAACTCCTCCACCGGGCAGGAAGGGGCAACTCCGGTCAGCATCTCCCGCAGCAGCAGCGCCGTCCCGACGCTCAGGCCGATGCCCGCCCCCTCGTGGCCCGTCGCGTGCCACAGGTTCGGGACCCTCGGATCCGGGCCCAGCACCGGCAGGTGGTCGTCCACGTACGGCCGGAACCCGCCGTACGCGCGCATCACCGCCGCGTCCGCCAGCGCCGGGAACAGGCGCAACGCCTTCGCCGCGATCGCGCCCAGCACGTCCGGCCGGAGCGTGTCGTCGAACCCCACCTGACGCCGCGACGAGCCGATCAGCACCGTGCCGCCCCACGTCGACTCCACGACGGCGGACGTCTGCAGCTCGCCGCTGTCCGCCCCGACCGCGCCGACGTAGTCCGCGTCGTACACCTTGTGCCGCACCACTCCCGGCATCGGCGTGGTCACCAGCACCTCACCCCGCCGCGGCCGGACGGCGATCGGGGCACCGAGCCGCGCGGACACGATCCCGGCCCACGGGCCCGTCGCGTTCACCACGACGTCGGCGTCGATCACCTCGCCCGGGACGCGGACGCCGGTGATCCGCCCGCCGGTCACGACCGCGCCGATCACCTCGGTGTCCGCCCGCAGCCGGGCGCCGTGCGCGAGGGCCGAGCCCAGCAGCGCCAGTGTCGCGCCGGCCGGCTGCACCTGCGCGTCCTCCGGGTAGTGGACGGCCGCGACGACCGACCGGGTCAACGCGGGCTCGAGAGCAGCCACTTCAAGAGCAGTCAACGACTTCGTGACTACTCCGGCGGCGGACTGCGTCTTGGCGAACGCCGTCAGCGCGGCGGCGCCGGCCGACGTGGTGGCGACGACGATGCCGCCCTTGGCGTCGAACTCCGTCGCGGCCGCGGCGCGCGGGTCCCCGGCCGCGATCTCGGCGACGACGCGTGGCCACAGCCGGGCCGACAGCCGCGCGAGCGCCAGCTCGGCACCCGGCCCCTTGTCGGAGACGAGCACGTTGCCTTCGCCGTGCGACGTGGTCCCGCCGGCCGGGCGCCCCCGATCCACGACCACGACGTCGAAGCCGGCCAGGCTCAGCTCCCGGGCGCACGCGGCACCGACGACCCCGGCCCCGAGCACGACCACCCGCGTTCCGTTCATCGATCCTCCGCGTTCGTCAAACCGAACGCTAGGTTCTCGAACGGACCGTGTCAACGCCCGGTCGGCAGCACCGGGTGCGGGCGGCCGTCGAGCCGCTCGTCCGCGCGGTACTGCAGCAGCAGCACCGAGTGCACCGGCGCCGCCAGCGCGGTGTAGCAGTGCGGCTCGCGGGCGTCGAACGCGACGTAGTCGCCGGGGCCGGCGTCCACCGTCCGGCCGGCCACCTCCACGCGCAGGCTGCCGGTCTGCACGATGGTGTGCTCGATCCCGACGTGCCCCTGCGACCGCTGCGGCGCGTCCCCGCGCACGACCTGGTCGTAGACCTCGAAGACGCCGTCGCCGGTCTCGATCCGGCGCAGCGGGCGCAGGTCGACGCCCTCGCCGCGGAGCACTTCGACCTCGGCCGCCCGCACCACCGTGAGCGCGCCGCCCGCGCGCTGGTCGAGCAGGTCGGAGATGGCCACCTCGAGCACCCGCGACAGGCTGAACACGGTCTCGATCGTCGGGTTCCCGCCGCCCGACTCCAGCTGCGAGAGCGTGGCCTTCCCGATCCCCGACCGGCGGGACAGCTCGGACAGCGACAGCCCCCGTGCCGTCCGCGCGGCCCGCAGGTTGACCGCCAGCATGTCCCGGATCGACGGCGTCGAGTCCTCCACCGCAGCTCCCTTTCGTTCGGCAAACCGTACGATCGGCCCAGCGAATCGTTCGCTTTGCCGATCGGACGTCATCATGCCACGCGGACCCAGGCCTCGACCTCCTCGGCCGTGGAGGGGAACGCCGAGGACAGCAGCTCGTACCCGGTCGACGTGACCACGACGTCGTCCTCGATGCGCACGCCCAGGCCGCGCAGCTCGGGCGGCACCGTGAGGTCGCCGGCGTGGAAGTACAGGCCGGGCTCGACGGCCAGCGCCATCCCCTCGGCCAGCTGCCCCGTCCGGTAGGCGGCCGGGCTCGCGGCGGCGCAGTCGTGGACGTCCAGCCCGAGGAAGTGGCCGGTGCCGCAGACGATGTACCGGCGGTGCTGCTGCCCGTCGGGCGAGAGCGCCTCGTCCACCGACACCGGGAGCACGCCCCAGTCGTGCAGCCCCTTCGCGAGCACCCCCAGCGCGGTCGTCTGGAACGCGGCGAAGTCGTTGCCCGCGCGGACCTCGGCGAGCGCGGCGCGGTGGGCCGTGTGCACCAGGTCGTAGACGTCGCGCTGGGCCGCGGTGAACTCCCCGGAAACGGGGAAGGTGCGGGTGATGTCGGCGGTGTACAGCGAATCCAGCTCGACGCCCGCGTCGAGCAGCACGACGCTGTCCTCGGCCACCGGCCCGTCGCAGCGCGTCCAGTGCAGCACCGGCGCGTTCCGCCCGGCCGCGACGATCGACGTGTACCCGGGGCCGGTGCCCTCGGTGCGGGCGCGCCGGTCGAACGTGCCCTGCAGCCAGCGTTCCCCGCCGCCGCGCACCGCCTCCGGGAGGGCGGCGAGCACGTCGGCGAACCCGCGGGCGGTGGCGTCGACGGCGGCCCGCAGCTGGCCCACCTCCCAGTCGTCCTTGAGCCGCCGCAGCTCCGCGAGGACCGTGCGCAGCCGCTCGCTGTGGCCCTGGCCGTACGCGTCGAGCACCGGGTCGACCCCGGCGGCGACCAGCACCTGCGGGTGCCGGCCGCGCAGGCCGCGGGGCAGGTCCTCCAGCGGACGGCACTCGAGGCCGAGCGCCTCGGCGTACGCGGCCGGCGTGGCCGCGGACCCGACCCACAGCGGGCTGGTGTCGGCGTCGCCGATGAAGTCGGTCTCGTCCGGCTCGGCCGGGCGCGGGACGTAGAGCGTCGCGTGGTGGCCGTCGCCGGCCGGGGTCAGCACCAGGATGGCGCCTTCACGCCGGCAGCCGGTCAGCCAGACGAAGTCGCTGTCGGCGCGGAAGCCGTGGAAGGTGTCGTTGGACCGCACCACGGCGCGGCCGGCCGCGAGCGCGATCCGGTGCCCGGGCAGCGCCGCGGACAGCCGGGCCCGGTGCGCGGCGGCGGCCTCGGCGGTGCCCGCCGGCACCTCGACGACGTCGGCGGCGGGCTCCCAGCTGTCGCGGATCCAGTTCCGGAACCCCTTCGCGTTCAGCAGCGCGCGCAGGTCGGGCCGGGTTCGGTCGCCGGTCATCGGCTCCCCTTCCAGGTAATAGCGGACAGGCTTTCGCACCGAGCCTCACACCGTGGACGCCCGGGCGGTAATGGCTCGCGGCGATAGACTCCGGCTATGGCCCTGGAGATCCGGCAGCTGCGGGCGATCTGCGCGATCGCCGAGGCGGGCAGCCTGTCGCAGGCGGCCGCCGCGCTGGGCGTGTCCCAGCCGTCCCTGACGTCCCTGCTGCAGCGCTTCGAGCGGCAGATCGGGACGCCGTTGTTCGTCCGCAGCCACACCGGCGTCACGCCCACCCCGGCCGGCGAGCAGACGCTGCGCCGGGCTTTGGTGCTGCTGCTGGACTTCGACCGGTTCGAGGCCGACCTGCTCGGCTCCACCGGCACCGGGCCACTGCGGCTGGGATCGTCCCAAATGGACTGTCTACCGACGTTCGTCGAGCGGCTGGACGACGCATTGCCCGGCGTCGAGGTGACCGTCCACTTGGAACCGTCGTGCGCGGTGCTGGCCCACTCGCTGGCGCGCGCGACCCTCGACGTCGCCGTCATCTCCATGTCGGACGACCAGGAGGTGCCGCTGGCCAAGCACCTCGGGCACCGGGTCCTGCTCCCCTGGATCCCGGTCTTCATCGGCCTGCCCGAGCGGCACCGGCTGGCCGGGCGGACCGAGGTCGAGCTGGCCGACCTCGCGGACGACGCCTGGATCGGCCCGCCGGGCCCCGAGGACGGTTCGCTGACGTCGTTGCGCGCGGCGGCCCACCGCGCCGGGTTCACCCCGCGGATCCGCTTCGAGTGCCCGAACGGCGGCGGCCGTCAGCTGGTCGCGGCCGGCCAGGCGGTGCAACTGGTCGAGCCGACCGCGCCCGAGCAGCCCGGCATGGTCGTCCGGCCGCTGGCCGGCGACCCGATGCGGATGCGGCTGGTGCTGGCCTGGCGCAAGGAACGCGTCACGTGGGACCAGGCCGAGCAGGTCTACCGCGCGGCGATGACGTCCTACACCCGGCACGCGATGGCGCCGGGCCCGTTCCGGTCGTGGTGGACGCGCAGGCGGGACGAGCGGTCCTGGGACAGCCTGGTCGGCTACTTCGGCGACGGCAGCTGAGCGTCAGAGGTCGAAGTCCTCGGGCCGGATCCCGTCGAGCTCGGCGCGGAAGCGGGCGACCTCGGCCTCGGTGTCGAGCGCGTCGGTCGCCGGGCCCTCGGCCTCCTGCTCCACCTCGAGCTGCACCGACGCGACGTCGAGCACCTCCTCGGCGACCCGGATCGGCGCGCCCTGGCGCAGGCCGAGCGCGACCGCGTCGCTGGGCCGGGCCGACACGCGGGTGCCGTCGACGAGCACGAGGTCGGCGTAGAAGATGCCGTCGCGGACCTCGGTCAGCTCGACGGCCGCGACGCCTTGGCCGAACGCCGCGAGGACGTCGCCGAGCAGCTCGATCGTGCCGGGCCGCGGCTGTTCGATCTGCTCGCGCGCCCGCACCAGGGCCTCGGCCTCGCCGTAGCCGATCATGATCGCGAGCCAGCGGCGCGCCCCGTCCGGTTCGCGCAGCAGCATCAGCGGGGCTTCCCCCGGCACCGGGACGGCCATCCCCACGACCTCGATCGGGATCACGCTGACCACCGCTCCCTCCGTGTAAGGACTCCTCCGCGCGCGAAGTACCCAGAAAGTCCGCGTTTACACCCTGCTTTCGGCCGCAACTTTTTCACCAACTCGGCCTACCGCGCCTGACCACCCTGAACAACCGGCTCTCCTGCGCTGCGGACAACGCCGGATCCCCTTGCCGGGTGGCGCCGGCCGCTGTCACCGTCACGGGTGTGGAGCCGACGATTTCGCGCAGCATCGACGTTCCGGTGGATGCGGCCACGGTGTGGTCGTGGGTCACCGACCTGCCGCGGATGGGCGAGCTGAGCCCGGAGAACGTCGGCGGCCGCTGGCTCGACGGCACCGGCCCGGCACTGGGCGCGCGGTTCCGCGGCCGCAACCGCAACGGCGAGCTGCGCTGGTGGACGCGGGTGCTGGTGGTCGCCTGCGAGCCGGACCGCCGGTTCGCCTTCGACGTCCGGACGCCGCTCGGTTCGCGCGTGTCGCGGTGGGAGTACGTGCTGACGCCGACCGCGACCGGCTGCGTGGTCACCGAGAACTGGTACCGGATCGGCAGCTGGGTCGTGCGGAAGTTCATGGGGCCGAAGGTCACCGGCCGCGTCGACCGGCCCGGGTACAACGTCGAGTCGATCGAACACACCCTCGCGGCGCTGAAGGCGCGGGCGGAGCTGCGGGCGGCGGCGTGAGCTAGGTCGCTCCGAACTGGTCAGTCTCTTGTTGAAACTCACTGTCCCGGCTAGGTTGCTTTTTCAAACCTAGGAGGGTCATGACGGACATCGCGCCGAAGCCGGGACTCGTGCTGCTGGTCGTCTCGACGGCGGCGTTCCTGGCCAGCCTCGACACGTTCATCGTCACCATCGCCTTCCCCGGCATCCGGGCCGCGTTCCCGGGCGACGACCTCGCGACGCTGTCGTGGGTGCTCAACGGCTACACGGTCCTGTTCGCCGCCTGCCTCGCGCCCGCCGGGCGGCTCGCCGACCGCTACGGCCGCAAGCGGCTGTTCCTCATCGGCGTCGCGGTCTTCACGCTCGCCTCGGCCGCGTGCGCGATCGCGCCGTCGATCCCCGTGCTGATCGGCTTCCGCGCGGTGCAGGCGATCGGCGCGGCCCTGGTCATGCCGACGTCGCTGGCGCTGCTGCTGACGGCGTTCCCGCCGCACCGGCGGCCGATGGCGGTCGGCGTCTGGGCGTCGGTGGGCGCGGCCGCCGCGGCACTCGGACCGCCGGTCGGCGGCCTGCTCGTCGAGGCGTCCTGGCGCTGGGTCTTCCTGGTGAACCTGCCGATCTGCGCGCTGACGCTGCTGGCCGGCCCGCGCGTGCTGCGCGAGTCCCGCGACACGGGCACCGGCGTCCCGGACCTGCTCGGCGCGGCCGGGCTCCTGGTCGGCGTCGGCGCGCTGGCCTACGCGCTGGTCGAAGCGCCCGACCACGGCTGGGGCTCTCCGGCCGTCGTGGCGGCGTTCGTCGTGGCCGTCGTGGCGCTGGCGTGGGTGCCGCTGCGGTCGGCGCGGCACGCCGTGCCGGTGCTGGACCTGCCCGCGCTGCGCGTGCCGACGTTGTGGCTGGCGTGCGTGACGACCGGGGTGTTCGCCGCCGGGTTCGCCGCGATGCTGTTCGGCAACGTGCTGTTCCTGACGTCGATCTGGCACGACTCGGTGCTGCTGGCCGGGCTGTCGCTGGCGCCCGGTCCGCTGATGGTGGTGCCGGTGTCGATCCTTGGCGGCCGGTTCGTGCACCGCTTCGGGCCGGGCCCGATCGTCGCGCTCGGCGGCGTCTCGTTCGGGCTGGGGGTGCTGATCTGGTTGCTGCGCATGGATTCCACGCGCGACTACGCGAGCGCGATGCTGCCCGGTCAGCTGCTGACGGGCATCGGCGTCGGCCTGATCCTGCCGTCGCTGTCCGGCGTCGTGGGCACGGTCCTGCCCGCGGCCCGCTGGGGCGCGGGGTCGTCGATGGTCAACACGACCCGCCAGATCGGCACGGTCCTGGGCACGGCGGTGCTGGTCGCGATCTTCGCGGGCACCCCGGACCTGACGGACTTCCGCCACGGCTGGTTCCTGATCCTCGCCACGGCGGTGGCGACGTCAGCCGGCGGCCTCCTCATCGCGGCGCGGCGCCGGACCGACCACCACGTCGAACCACCCAGCCCTGCCGCACCTGTCGTGAGTGTTTAGGGCGGTTCTAACCGCCCTAAACACTCACGAGAGCCAGGCACGGTCCAACGCCGCGAGCCCGTCGTCGATCCGCTCCACGGGGATCGCGCCGTAGCCCAGCACCAGGCCCTGCCCGGGGTAGCCGCCGCAGAGGTCGGAGAGGGTCTGGACTTCCGCTCCGGCAAGGGAAGCGCGGGCCGCGACCGGCTCGAGGTCGTCGTCGGACAGGGCGCACAGGTGCAGGCCCGCCGCCGACGGGATCAGCCGCAGGCGGCCCGCGAACACCCTTTCCAACGTCGACGTGATCCGCTCGTGCCGCTCGGCGTACACCTTCGTCGCACGGCGGATGTGGCGGGCGAACAGGCCTTCGTCGATGAACCGGGCCAGCGCGGCCTGCGCGGGCAGGTCGCCGTGCCAGTCAGACAGCTGACGCGCGTGGCACAACGCGTCACGCAGCGACGCCGGTGCGACCAGGAAACCTAGGCGCAGCATGGGAAGCAGCGTCTTGGAGAACGAGCCGACGTAGGCGACGCGGCCGTCGCGATCGAGGCTCTGCAACGGTTCCAGGGGCCGGTCGGAGAACCGGAACTCGCTGTCGTAGTCGTCCTCGACGATCACGGCGTCCGCGCGCTCGGCCCACGCGAGCAGCGCCGTCCGCCGCGACAACGACATCGGCGTGCCGAGCGGGAACTGGTGCGACGGCGTGACGTACACCAGCCGCGTCCGCGGGGGCAGCGCGGCGACGTCGAGACCTTCGCCGTCCACCGGCACGCCGACGACGTCGGCGCCGTGGGACGCGAAGAGGTGCTTCGCCAGCCGGTAGCCGGGTTCCTCGATCGCCACCCGGTCCCCCGGCTCGAGCAGCACCCGGCACAGCAGGTCGAGCGCCTGCTGGGCGCCTTGGGTGACGAGGACGTCGTCCGCGTCGGCGCGCACCGAACGCGCGACACCGGCGTGCCGGGCGATCGCCGCGCGCAGGCCCTCGTACCCGCCGGGGTCGACGTAGTGCGCGAAGCCGACGGCGTCCCGCAGCTCGCTCGCGAGCAGCCGCCGCCACGTCTCGAGCGGGAACAACGCGGCGTCGGGGATGCCGACGCGGAAGTCGTACTCCGGCGCCCGCGCCACCGGGGCGACCGGCGGCGGCAGCGACCGCCACACCGCCTTGGGCTGCGGCCCGGCGCCCGAAGGCGCCTTGCGCGACCTGGTCCGCGTGGGAAGTTCCGCGCAGACGTAGGTGCCGGCGCCGACGCGCCCGGCGAGGAACCCGTCGGCGGTCAGCCGGTCGTAGGCCACCGCGACGGTGTTGCGCGAGACGGCCAGCCGCCGCGCCAGCTCGCGCGTCGGCGGCAGCCGCTCGCCCTCGCGCAGCCGGCCGTCGAGGATGGCGTCGCGGAGCTGCCGGTAGATCCGGACGCTGAGGTCGCCACGCCCGGCCAGGCTGACGTGGAAGTCCATCCGGCGACCCTACATTGGCCCAGTGCACAAGGCCATAATTGGATCTGGGATCGGGCCAACCCGGGCCCTAACGTAACTCTCATGACGGTGACTCTGGAACGCCCCGCGAAGGCCCCGAAGGCCGCGCCCGGACGGCTGCTCGCGGCCGCCCAGCTGGCCGGCTCGCTCGGCGACGGCGCGTTCCTGACCTGCTCGGTCCTGTTCTTCATCCGGATCGTCGGCCTGAGCCCGGCCCAGGTCGGCCTCGGCCTGACGCTCGGCTGGGCCGTCGGCTCGGTCGCGGGCGTCCCGCTCGGCCACCTCGCCGACCGCCACGGCGCCCGCGGCTCCGCGGTGCTGCTGGCCCTGGCGACGACCGTGTCGATCCTCGCCTTCACGGTCGTCCGCTCGCCGCTGCTGTTCGTCCTGGCCGCCTGCCTCTACGGCAGCTGCCAGACCGGCCTCGCCGCCGCCCGCCAGGCGCTGCTGGCCGCGCTCGCCGATCCCGAGCACCGCACGCGCATCCGGGCGCAGCTGCAGTCCGCGGGCAACGCCGGTCTCGCCGTCGGCGCCGGGCTGGGCGGGCTCGCACTGTCGGCCGACACGGCGTCGGCGTACCTCACGGTCTTCGCGCTCGACGCCGTGAGTTTCCTGGTCACCGCGGCACTGCTCTTCGCTCTCCCGACCGTGGCGCCGTCAGCGCTCCCCGGAACCGGCGAGCCGAAGCTGGCCGTGCTGCGCGACAGGCCCTACGCCGTGGTGACGCTGCTGAACGCGATCCTGTTGCTGCGCATGCCGTTGCTGAGCGTCGCGATCCCGCTGTGGATCGTGGAACGCACCGCCGCGCCGGGCTGGACGGTGTCCGCGCTGTTCGTGCTCAACACGGTCGTCGTGGTGGTGCTGCAGGTCCGCGTGGCCGGCCGGCTGGCGAGCATCGGCTCGGCGGCGCGGATGGTCCGCCGGTCCGGGGTGCTGCTGTTCGCCTCCTGCGTCGCCTTCGCGTTCTCGGCGCTGGGCACCTCGCCGTGGGTCGCGTTCGCGGTGCTGGTCGTCGGCGCGCTGGTGCAGGTGCTCGGCGAGATGCTGCAGTCGGCGGGCTCCTGGGAGATCGGCTTCGCGCTCGCGCCGGCCGACAAACAGGGCCAGTACCAGGGGTTCTTCGGCACCGGGGTGTCGGTGGCGCGCGCGATCGGGCCGGTGCTGCTGAGCACGGTCGTCATCGGCTGGGGCCTGCCCGGCTGGCTGCTGATGGGCGCGATCTTCCTGGCCGCGGGCTTCGCGATGGGCCCGGCGGTGCGGTGGGCCCACGACAACGCTACGACTTCAGCTGCCGCGCGTTGAGCCCGTACTGCGCCATCTTGCGGTAGACCGTCGCGCGGCCAACGCCGAGTTTCGCGGCCGCGTGCACCACCGTCGCCCCCGGCTCCGACAGGCACCGCACGATCTCGTCGCGTTCCAGGGCCTGCAACCGGCTCAGCCGGTGCCCCGTCCCGCTGAAGACCTCCGCGGGCAGGTGCGGGGTGTCGACGACGTCCGAGCGCGCGGCGGCTTCGCGCATGACGCGCCGAAGCTGCTTAGCGTTCTCCGGCCAGTCGTAGGCCATCAGCGCACGCGACGCCGCCGACGTGAAGGTGACGTCGCGGCCGCGGTCCCGCCGGGCGAAGTGGTGCGCCAGCGGGAGGACGTCGTCGGGCCGGAACCGCAGCGCCGGCACCTCGACGACCCGGTCGACCAGCGGGCTCAGCGCCGCGGGCAGCGCGTCGGCGTCCTCCGCGGTCAGCACGAACGGGACCAGGCCGCCCGCGTGCCGCGCCTCGGTGAACAGCCGCGCCAGCTCCCCCGCCGCCCAGGCGGGCAGCGCGTCCACGCCCGACACGATGACGCACGTGTCGTCCTTCGTCAGTTCGGGCGTCCAGAGCGTGAGCCACGTGTCGACGTCGTCGGGCGCGGGCGGGCGCGCGTTGAGCACGCGGTCGCGGGGCCGCACCTCCCGGTGCGCGAGCGACGCCAGCGCCGTCTTGCCCGCGCCCGGCTCGCCGACGACGGCGACGACCCGGCCGCCGGCCAGCGCCACCCGCGTCTCGGCGACCGCCGTGGTCCAGGCGGGTGAGAGCCGCGGCAGGTCACCGGGGTCGACGCGGTCGGCGTACACGCGGAACACCTCGCCGCGCGGGGTCGGGCGGGCGATCCGGCCGGACGCGCGGGCCAGCATCAGCGCCGCGGTGTTCCCGGCCGCGGCCTGGGCCAGCGCCAGCAGCAGCTCGGACGACTGCTCCGACCACGTCGTCAGGTTGACGCTGCCGGCGAGCGTGCCGGTGATCGGGTCCAGCACCGGGACCGCCGCGCACGTGTAGCCACGCAGGTCGGTGCAGTAGTGCTCGCCCCCGCGCACCAGTGACGGCGCGCGGTCGGCGAGCGCCAGGCCGAGCCCGTTGGTACCCGCGTTGCGCTCGGCGTAGTAGAAGCCGGGCGCCAGGTGCACCTTGTCGAGCGAGCGGCTGATCGAGACGTCCGTGCACAGCCGGCTCAGCACCAGGCCTTCGCTGTCGGTGATCATCAGGCTGATCGGCTCGTTGGCCAGGGTCGCCTGCAGGCCGCGCAGCACCTCGGTGCCGCATTCGTAGAGCAGCGAACCGGTGTCGACCGCGCCCGAGAACACCGGCAGGACCTCGTCCTCGGGCACGCCGTAACGCACGCTGCGCTGCCAAGATGCCCGCAGCCGCGGCGCGATGGCGGCGGCCCCGCGCACGTCGAACGACCGCGTGACGTGCACCTGCGGGTTCTCCACCTCGACCTCCGCTGCGTCGGACTCCCCCAGGCTAGGGCCGCCGGCCGCGCCCGCCTGTCTCATATCGAGACACCGGGTGGGTCCCTGACCAGGGTCGACGTGCCTACCGTCGCCAGCACGGGCCAACGGCGGTCACGAACGCGGAGGACGCACATGTACAGCAAGGACGGCGAAAACTACTTCATCGTGGACGCCCACGTGGCGCTCTGGGACGCGCGCCCGGAGAACCAGCGCAACATCCACGGCAAGCAGTTCATCGACTGCTTCTACGACTACCACCGCAATCTCAGCCCGGAGTCCGAGGTGTGGCCGTACGAGGACTACCTCTACCAGGGCGGCGACCGGCTGGTGAAGGACCTGTTCGAAGACGGCTACGTCGACCACGCGATCTTCCAGCCCGCTCACCTGGGCGCGTTCTACCACAACGGTTTCGGCCAGACCGAAGAAGCTTTCGCGCTCACGCAGAAGCACCCGGGCAAGCTGACCTACAACCACAACTTCGACCCGCGGCTCGAACAAGCGGGCCTCGACCAGTTCTGGCGTGACGCCGAACGCTTCGGCCTCAAGGGCGTCAAGCTCTACACCGCCGAGTGGCAGGGTGACTCGCGCGGTTACAAGCTGAACGACCCGTGGACATACAAGTACCTGGAAGCCTGCCAGGAACTGGGCGTCAAGAACATCCACGTCCACAAAGGACCGACGATCCGGCCGCTGGACCGCGACGCCTTCGACGTCGCCGACGTCGACCACGCGGCCACCGACTTCACCGACCTGAACTTCGTCGTGGAGCACTGCGGGCTGCCGCGGCTGGAGGACTTCTGCTGGATCGCCACGCAGGAGCCGAACGTGCACGCGGGGCTCGCCGTCGCGATGCCGTTCATCCACACCCGGCCCAAGTACTTCGCGCAGATCATCGGCGAGCTGCTGTACTGGCTGGACGAGGACCGCATCCAGTTCTCCAGCGACTACGCGATCTGGACGCCTCGCTGGTTGGTCGAGCGGTTCGTCGACTTCCAGATCCCGGAGGACCTGCCCGAGTACGCGCCGCTGACCGTCGACCAGAAGAAGAAGATCCTCGGGCTCAACGCGGCGAAGATGTACGACATCCCGGTGCCGTCGGAGCTGCGGCTCGCGCCCATCGAGACGCAGGCCGTGTCGGTGGCCTGAGGTGGACGCCTACACCGCGCTGGACGCGGTTCTCGACCCGGAGCTCGACGAGCCCATCACCGACCTCGGTTTCGTGCACTCGGTCGACGTCGACGGCGGGCGCGTCACTGTCCACTTGCGACTCCCGACGTCGTTCTGCGCGCCGAACTTCGCCTACCTCATGGCGTCGGACGCGAAGGACGTGCTGACCGCGTTGCCGTGGACGACCGAAGTCGTGGTCATGCTCGACGACCACCACGACTCGGACCTGATCAACCGCGGCCTCGCGGCGGACGCCGGCTACCGCGGCACGTTCGGCCACGAGGCCGAGGAGGATCTCGAAGAGCTCCGGCAGACGTTCCGCCGCAAGGCCCACCAGGCCGCGATGGAACGCGCTTTGACGGTGTTGCTGCGCGCCGACGAGCACGTCGACCTGCACGCGGTGACACTGGCGGACCTGCCGCCGGTGCCCGCCTCCCACGCCCTGCTGCGACGTCGCGAGGCCCTCGGGCTGTCGCGCGAGCCGTCGTCGCCGGTGCTGGTCGACGAGCACGGGACGCCGTTCCCGCGTGCGGAGATCCCGCTGCGGCTGCGGTTCGCGCGGTCGGTCCGGATCTCCATCGAGGGCAACGCCCACTTCTGCCGCGGCCTGCTCCGCACCCGGTACCCGGAGTCCACAGTGGAGGCTTCCTGAACGTCGCCGTCCGGAAGCGGCACGGCACGAAAGCCGTGAAGGCCTCTCGGAGTCATGGAGTCGTTGCAACACCGCCCAGCGAAGGGTGGAACTGCGATGACACGGGTACGAACCCATCGGTGGCTACCACGCTCGGCGCAGCTGCTGTTCTGGCAGCAGATCCGGGCAGGCCTGACCGCGAAACCGGCCGCGCAAGCGGCCGGTTTCGCCCCCGCCACAGGCGGGCGGCTGTTCCGCCAAGCTGGCGGGGTGATCAGCAACGCACCCCACCAGCCCGGGCCGGTCCGGCTGACTATCGCCGAGCGGGAAGAGATCGCCTGTCTGAAAGCCGCAGGTCACGGCCCACGCGCCATCGGCAGAACGATCGACCGGCCGGCCTCGACAGTGTCACGGGAGCTGGCCCGCAACACCGGCCTGACCGGCCACTACCGGGCCAGCAGCGCCCAGCACCGGGCCGAACACCGCGCGAAACGACCCAAGACCGCGAAGCTGCGTGCCGATCCGGCGTTGCGGGCGGCGGTGCAGGACGGGCTGACCCGGAAGTGGTCGCCGCGGCAGATCTCCGAGAGACTGGTGCTGGACTTTCCCGACCGGCCGGAGATGCGGGTGTCGCACGAGACGATCTATCAGTCGCTGTATGTGCAGGGCCGGGGCGCGCTGCGCCGGGAACTGACCGCAGCACTGCGGACCGGGCGGGCGTTGCGGATGCCGCGGCGGCAGGCCCAGGCCCGGCGGGAGCGCCCGTCGGGCGGGATCCAGGACATGGTCAACATTTCCGAGCGGCCTGCCGAGGCCGCCGACCGGGCGGTGCCGGGGCATTGGGAAGGCGACCTGATCCTGGGCCAGGACAATCGGTCCGCGATCGGGACGCTGGTGGAACGGTCGACCCGGTTCGTGATGCTGCTGCACCTGCCCCACGGGCGAGACGCAGCCACGGTCGCGGCGTCGATGACCGAGATGATCCAGACGTTGCCGCCGCTGCTGCTGGGCTCGCTGACCTGGGATCAGGGCAAAGAAATGGCCCATCACCGGAAGATCACCCTCGACACCGGGTTGCAGATCTACTTCTGCGATCCGCATTCGCCCTGGCAGCGCGGCAGCAACGAGAACACCAACGGACTGCTCCGGCAGTACTTCCCCAAAAGCACCGACCTGTCCCAGCACAGCACGGCGGAGCTGGTGCGGGTGGCGGAGGAGCTGAACGGGCGACCTCGGGAGACCCTCGGCTGGCGGACACCAACCGAGGCCCTCACGAAGCTACTGTCAGATCAACAAACACCAGGTGTTGCAACCACCGCATGAATCCGCCCCTCCTTACCGGCCATAAGAGCCGGGAAGGAGGCCTTCACGGCTTTCGTCACTGGCTCGGCGGCGCCGCCGGGGCCTGGTGCAGTGCGAGATCCGGACCCGCGGCGGTGTCCTGGGCCCAGGCACCGGACTCCGCCGTCCACGTCTGGCCGGCGAAGCTCACCCTGTCGACGCCCAGCGCCTCGGCGCGGCCGACCAGCCAGGTCGCGTACGTCCAGCCCTGCGCCGCCGGGTGCGCTCCGCTCAGCTTCGCGGTGCCCAGCTCCGCCGTCGCCGCTGCCGCCACGTCCGCGGGCGGCGCCAGGGTCAGGTTGCGGCAGGTCAGGGCGGCCGGCCACTGGCCGTTGAACGCCGCCGCCATGCCCCGGGCCTGCGTCTCCCACTGCGCGTACGCGTCCGGGGCGCCGGAGCGCTGGATGGCCTGGGCCGCCTCGGTGATCGGCATCGTCTCCCAGCCCGGCAGCTTCTCGAGCTTCTCGTAGAACGCCGTCGACGCGTAGACCGGGTCGCGCAGCTGCGCGACCGTGCCCCAGCCCTGGCTGGGCCGCTGCTGGAACAGCCCGACCGAGTCGCGGTCACCGCCCTCGAGGTTCTGCAGCTTCGACTCCTGCAGCGCCGTGGCCAGCGCGACCGTCGCCGCGTGGGCGGGCAGGCCCAGCTTCGTGCCGACGGCCGAGATCGTCGCGGCGCTGTTCATCTGCTCCGGGGTGAACGTGAAGGCCCCGCCGCCGTCCCCCGGTGGCGTCACCGTGCACCCGGGCGACCGGACCGGGCTGCGCACGAGCACCGCCACCACGACGATCCCCGCCGTCAGCACGACGACCGCCCCCAGGAAGATGGCCACCTTCAGGCCACATCCACGCACACTGCCTCCCCATCACCCGTTCGCACCAGTCTGCCCTCTCGGAGGACGCGGGGCGCGGGCCGGGGTTCAGTGGCCGGCTTTCAGTGTTCGGGCTTCAGTGTTCGGGCTTCAGTGTTCGCCGCCGAGGAAGATCGGGTTCGACATCGCGACCATGGCGTTGGGCGACGTCGTGTTCGGCCCGCCCGAGGGCCGCCGCACCTCGACGCGCACCCAGCGGCTGTAGCGGGGGTAGGTGGTCCAGGTGACGGTCGCCACCCCGGCGTCGCCGACGGTCTCGACGTGCTCCGGGCCCAGCTGGTCGAGGAACGTCACCGTGGTGCCCGGCACCCCGCCGACGGCCGCGCGCACGGTCACCGGCGTGCCGATCCCGGCCGGGAGCCGCTCGCCGATACCCGCCGATCGACCACCACCGGCGGCCGTGAAGTCCAGCCGGACCGCCGACGACTCGGCCAGCCACGACCGGCCGGCCTTCAGCCCGGCCAGCAGTTCCCTGCGCCGCAGCCGATCGGCGAGCACGACGGTGTGCGGCAGCGCGACGGTGTTGTCCGGGTTGTGCGCGTCCGAGTCGCCGATCGCCGGGATGAACCGGCCGCCGCGCAGCAGGCCGTCCCAGTGGATGACGCTTGCCTCGTCGTCCTGGGTCCACGGGCCGTTCCACACCTCGACGAGGTCGGCGATCTCGTAGGCGAACTCGTACGTGCAGCCGAAGCAGTTGGCGAACGGGTGCGCGGCGGTGACCAGGCCGCCCGCGCGGTGCACCTGGTCGGTGAACCGGCGGAAGTCCTGCGGATCGGCCGCGCGGTAGCGCCAGTCGATCCAGGTGCCGGCGGGCAGGCCGATCGCCGGCCAGTGCCCGGACCGCGTCGTCACCTCTTCGCCGTTGAGGATCAGCAGGTCGTCGACGGCGTGCTCGCCCCACTGCAGCTGCGCGCTGGACGTGTTGTGGTCGGTGGAGACGATGAAGTCGAGGCCCGCGGCGCGCGCGTCGGCGACCAGCTGCTCCGGCGTGCGGCGGCCGTCGGAGTGGACGGTGTGGAGGTGGCTGTCACCGCGGTACCAGGCGCGGCCCTTCTCGCGGGCGGGCGCGGTCTCGGGCGCCGGGTTCGGCTTGAACGGCGTGCCGTCCGGTCCGAAAGTGAGCGTGATGTCGACCTGGTAGTTCAGGCCCTGCGGCGCAACGGTGTACGGGCCGAGGATCACGTGCCAGCGGCCGGGCTTGACCGGCCCGGCGAGGTAGCCGGGCGTCGCCTCGGAGGCGCTGATCGAGAACCGGTCGCGGAAGCCGCCGGACCAGCCGCGGAAGCCGCGGGCGTTGCCCAGCTCGTGGCCTTCGGGCCCGAACACGCCGATGTCACAGGCGTTCCCGCGGGTGCCGGCGGGCACCGGGGGCTTGTCGTAGGAGTACACGACGTCGATCTGCTTGACGCCGCGCGGGACGTCGACGGGCAGGTAGTACCAGTCCGGGATGTCGGGGGTGAAGGTGCCGGTGACGGTCCGGGTCTGGGTGCCGGTACCGCCCGGCTGCTCCGCGAACGCGACGCCGGGGAGCAGCCCCGCGGCCGCGGCCAGTCCGCTCGCGCGCAGGAGCGTGCGCCTGCTGAAATCCATGCCGACCTCCGCATCGGTGACGGCCCGACGCTAGGCCGCCAACGCGAACGCGGACAAGAACCGGCGGTGAACTCTTCACCGGCCGGCGCGCTTGGTGAAGACTTTCGCCACCGCGACGACGGCGACGGCCGCGACGAGCCCGAGCCGCGTCAAGTCGACGGCCGGCACCCACTTCGCGGAGCCGTCCCGCAGGACGAACGCCCCGGCGGGCCGCGCGAGCACCCCGAACCCGGCGCCTTCGCGCAGGGGCAGCGTCTCCGCGGCGCCGCCACCTCCACCCCCGAACACGGTGGCCGCGGGGATCACGACGACGCCGTCCTGTTCGACGGGCTCGCCGTAGACCAGCTTCGCGGAGAAGAGGTCCCGCGCCGCCGAGGCCAGCTGTGCGAACTCCATCCGGCCAGCCTGCCCGCGGTTCCCGGGTCGCCGCGTCTCATGCGCGGCGGAATCCTGACGCCTCCAGCGAGGCAGGACGGCCACCGCTCGTGGCGGCAGCCGTTCGGGCGAAAGAGCGAGATGTATGAGCAGTCAGCCACCGCCGCGCGGCATGAAGGCTGGATTCCGAGAGCGCCGGGAGGCCCTCCCGCAACCCGCTCGGCCACCGCGTCAAGACCACGAGGAGACACCGATGGGCCTGTCCGGCGGCAAGCCTGGGGCGGCGGCCGGCCCAACCCGCTCTCCAACGCCACCTCGGCCGTCGCCGTGCACCTGATGGACCGCCACAGCATCCCGTTGCCCTGAGCCCGCGAGCGCGGATCGGCGGTGGGCCTGTCCGGCGGCAAACCCGGAATTCCGGCCGTCCGGGGTGTGAACCGGGTGTATCCGGGGCATTAAACCCCGACACCTGTGCTCGGGGAGAACGCCCGCACCGAGGGAGGACGCCATGACCTTCGACTTCGTCAGCCGCTGGCTGGGCCGGCAGCACGACCGGCCCGGGGTCTCCGTGGACCTGTCGTGCGGGGGCCGCGTCACCCTGCGGGAGGTCGACGGGAAGCCCGTTCTCGCGATCACCACCGCGCCCGGGCCGGACGGGCGGTGCAGCGTGGCCGCCGTGCCGTTGTCGGCGGCCGAACGGCGGGAACTGGGGCAGGTACTGGAGTCGGACGTGCTGCTGGCCTCCTGAACATAGGGGTCGCAACAAGATGTTTTCCTAGTCACCCTCGGCGTAGGGTTCCCGTGTGCTTTGTGGCAGACCTCGCGAGAATCCGGCACCGCGCAGTGTGGCGCGGGTCGCCTTTTGTAGGGTTCCCACAAAGCATCGCCTCCGGCATGCGCCATGCCGGACATTGGCCCACCCGTCGGTGATCGACCAGGGTGTAAGCAAGTGCAGGCGACGCTCCGGGACCCGGACGTCGCCTTCTGTGCGTGGGTACTTGGGAGGCTCAGCCGGTGTTCAGTCGTGTCGCCATCGTCAACCGCGGAGAGGCCGCGATGCGGCTGATCCACGCCGTCCGGGATCTCTCCGCGGAAACCGGGGAGCGGATCGAGACGGTCGCCCTCTACACCGACGCGGACCGCACCGCGACCTTCGTCCGCGAAGCCGACATCGCCTACAACCTGGGCCCGGCTTCGGCCCGGCCGTACCTCGACCTCGAGGTGCTGGAGAAGGCGCTCGTCGACACGAAGGCCGACGCCGCGTGGGTCGGCTGGGGCTTCGTCGCTGAGGACCCCGCGTTCGCGGAGCTGTGCGAGAAGGTCGGCGTCACGTTCGTCGGCCCGAGCGCGGACGCGATGCGCAAGCTCGGCGACAAGATCGGCGCGAAGCTGATCGCCGAAGAGGTCGGGGTCCCGGTCGCGCCGTGGAGCCGCGGCGCGGTCGCCACCCTCGAAGACGCCCTGCGTGCCGGCGACGAGATCGGCTACCCGCTGATGCTCAAGGCCACCGCGGGCGGCGGCGGGCGCGGCATCCGCATGGTCGCCTCCGGCGAGGACCTCGCCGACGCCTACGAGCGCACCAGCCAGGAAGCGCTGCGCGCGTTCGGCTCCGGTGTCGTGTTCCTGGAGCGCCTGGTCACCGGCGCCCGCCACGTCGAGGTCCAGGTGATCTCCGACGGCGGGACGGCGTGGGCGCTCGGCGTGCGCGACTGCTCGGTGCAGCGCCGCAACCAGAAGATCATCGAAGAGTCCGCCTCCCCCGTGCTGAGCCCCGAGCAGACCGCCGAGCTGAAGGCCTCGGCCGAGCGGCTCGCCGTCGCCGTCGGCTACCGCGGCGCCTGCACCGTCGAGTTCCTCTACCACCCGGGCGACCGGCTGTTCGCCTTCCTCGAGGTCAACACCCGGCTGCAGGTCGAGCACCCGATCACCGAGATCACCACCGGCACCGACCTGGTCAAGCTGCAGCTGCACGTCGCCGACGGCGGCAAGCTCGAAGGCGACCAGCCGGCCGAGAGCGGCCACGCCGTCGAGGCGCGGCTCAACGCCGAGGACCCCGACCGCGACTTCGCCCCCTCCCCCGGCCGCATCGCCCGGCTGGCGCTGCCCGCCGGCCCCGGCATCCGCGTCGACACCGGCGTCAGCGAAGGCGACACCATCCCGGCGGACTTCGACTCCATGATCGCCAAGATCATCGCCTACGGCCGCAACCGCGACGAGGCCCTCGGCCGGCTGCGCCGCGCGATGGCCGAGACCACCGTGATCATCGAGGGCGGCGCGACCAACAAGAGCTTCGTGCTCGACCTGCTCGACCAGCCCGAGGTGATCGACGCCAGCGCCGACACCGGCTGGATCGACCGCGTCCGCGCCGAAGGCCGCCTGGTCACCCACCGGCACTCCGCGATCGCACTGGCCACGGCCGCCATCGAGGCCTACGAGGACGAGGAAGAGCTCACCGTCCAGCAGCTGCTGAACACCGCGCACGGCGGCCGCCCGCAGGTGCAGCACGAGTCCGGCCGCCCGCTGGACCTCAAGCTGCGCGGCGTCGGCTACCGCGTCGGCGTCGCCCGCATCGGGCAGCAGCGCTTCCGCGTCGGGATCTCGGCCGGCGGCTCGGACGTGCACCACGCCGACGTCGAGGTCAAGCGGTTCGACGCGCACAGCGGCCAGATCGTCGTCAACGGGCAGCGCTTCCGGATCACCGCCGCCACGCACGGCCCGACCCACCTCGTCGAGGTCGACGGCGTCACCCACCGGATCAGCCGCGACGAGGGCGGCGTCGTCCGCTCCCCCGCGCCCGCGCTGGTCGTCGCGACCCCGCTGTCGGTCGGCGACGAGGTCGAGGCGAACGCGCCGATCCTGGTGCTGGAGAGCATGAAGATGGAGACGGTGCTGCGCGCGCCGTTCCGCGCCCGCGTCCGCGAGTGCCCGGTGTCCGTCGGCAGCCAGGTCGAGACCGGCGCGCCCCTGATGCGGCTGGAGCCGCTGGCCGAAGGCGCCGAGGAAGAAGACACCACCGAGGCCGAGACGGTCGAGATCGAGCTGCCCGCCGAGCCGTCGGGCGTCTCCGCCGAGGCCCGCGTCGAGCGTGGCCTGCAGGACCTGCGCAGCCTGCTGCTGGGCTTCGACGTCGACCCGGCCGAGCGCAAGCGCGTCCTCGCGGGGTACCTGGCCGCCCGCGCCGAGCTGAGCGGCCGCCCGGTCGAGGGCGAGCTGGAACTGCTCACCGTGTTCGCCGACCTGTCCGAGCTGAGCCGCAACAAGCCGGGCGGCGAGCTGGACACCGAGCCGGACAGCCCGGTGCACAGCCCGCGCGAGTTCTTCCACAGCTACCTGCAGAGCCTCGACATCGAGCGGGCGGCCGTGTCGCCCGGCTTCCAGGCCAAGCTGACGAAGGTGCTCGGCCACTACGGCGTCACCGACCTCGACCGCACGCCGGAGCTGGAAGGCGCGGTCTTCCGGATCTTCCTGGCGCAGCAACGGATGCCGGGCGATTCAGGAGTCGTCACCGAGCTGCTGCGGCAGTGGCTGGCCGGCGCACCGCCACTGGAAGCCGACAGCGAGCGCGCCGGGCTCACCCTGGAGCACCTCATCGAGGCGACGCAGGTGCGTTTCCCCGTGGTGTCCGACCTGGCCCGTGGCGTGGTGTTCCGCTGGTTCGCCCAGCCGCTGCTGCGTCGCGGCCGCGCCCGCACCTACGCCTCGGTGCGCGACCAGCTGCGCCACCTCGACCACCACCCGGACGCCCCGGACCGCGCCGAGCGGATCCAGACGATGGTGGCCTGCGCCGAACCCCTGGTGCGGCTCATCGGCCAGCGGATCGGCCGCCCCGGCCGCGACCACGCGCCGCTGCTGGAGGTCCTGACCCGCCGCTACTACGGCAACCGCGGCCTGTCGGGCGTCACCGCGCACGACGTCGCGGGCTGCCGGTTCGTCACGGCCGAGCACACCGGGCGCAACGGCGTCACGCGCGTGGTCACCACCGCCGTCGACATCGCCGCCCTGCCCGACGCGATCGGCGCGATCGGCACCTTCGCCGTCGACGTCCCGGACCACGGCCTGGTCGCCGACCTGTACGTCACGTGGGAGGACCAGCCCGACGCCGACGCGATGGCCGTGCGGCTCGGCGAGGTGCTCGCCGGGCTGTCGCTGCCCGCCGGGGTCCGCCGGATCACCACCACGGTGGCCGGCACCAGCGGCGCGGTGATGCACCACCACTTCACGTTCCGCCCCGACGGCGCGGGTTTCGCCGAGGACCGGCTGATCCGCGGCCTGCACCCGATGATCGCGCAGCGCCTGCAGCTGCAGCGGCTGCGCGAGTTCGACCTCACCCGGCTGCCGTCGTCGGACGAGGAGATCTACCTCTTCAAGGCCGTCGCCCAGAGCAACCCGGCCGACGAGCGGCTCATCGCGATGGGCCAGGTCCGCGACCTGACGCCGCTGCGCGAAGCCGACGGCCGGCTGGTGTCGCTGCCCGCGGTCGAGGACGCGATCACCGCGTGCCTCGACGCGATCCGCAACATCCAGGCGCAGCGGCCGCAGAACAAGCGGTTCGACACCAACCGGATCATGATGTACGTCTGGCCGTCGACCGAGATCACCGCCGAAGAGCTGAACACGCTGGTCCAGCGCATCCTGCCGACCACGGCGGGCGCCGGGCTGGAGGAGGTCCAGTTCCTGGCCCGCCAGCGCAACGGCGCGGGTGAGCTGACCGAGATCGCCGTCCGGATCACCCTCGACCCGGGCAACGGCGCGCGCCTGCACGTCGGCGCGCCGACCGACGAGCCGGTGCAGCCGCTCGACGACTACCGCCAGAAGGTGCTGCGCGCGGCCCGCCGCGGCAACGTCTACCCGTACGAGCTGACCGGCCTGCTCGCCGGGCCGGGCGGCAGCTTCACCGAGCACGACTTCGACGGCTCCGGCGCGCTGGTCCCGGTGGATCGCCCGAAGGGCAAGAACTCCGCGGCGATCATCGCGGGCGTCGTCACGACGCCGACCCAGCGCCACCCCGAAGGCGTCACCCGCGTCGTGCTGCTCGGCGACCCGACGAAGGCGCTCGGCGCGCTGTCGGAGCCGGAGTGCTCGCGGGTCATCGCGGCGCTGGACCTGGCCGAGCGGATGCAGGTGCCGCTGGAGTGGTTCGCGGTGTCCGCGGGCGCCCGGATCTCGATGACCTCGGGCACCGAGAACATGGACTGGGTCGCCGCGGCGCTCAAGCGGATCGTGACGTTCACCCAGGACGGCGGCGAGATCAACGTCGTGGTCGTCGGCATCAACGTCGGCGCGCAGCCGTACTGGAACGCCGAAGCGACGATGCTCATGCACACCAAGGGCGTCCTCATCATGACGCCGGACTCGGCGATGGTGCTGACCGGCAAGCAGGCGCTGGACTTCTCCGGCGGTGTGTCGGCCGAGGACAACTTCGGCATCGGCGGTTACGACCGCGTGATGGGCCCGAACGGCCAGGCGCAGTACTGGGCGCCGAACCTGCCGGCCGCCCGCGACGTGCTGATGTCGCACTACGACCACACCTACGTCGTGCCGGGCGAAACCGGGCCGCGGCGGGCGAGCACGAACGACCCGGTCACCCGCGACGTCTCGCCGTTCCCGCACGCGGTCGTGGGCAGCGACTTCACGACCGTCGGCGAGATCTTCTCGGCCCAGCACAACCCGGACCGCAAGAAGGCGTTCGACATCCGCACGGTGATGCGCGCGCTGTCGGACCAGGACCACCCGGTGCTGGAGCGCTGGGCGGGCATGGCCGACGCGGACACCTCGGCGGTGCAGGACGTGCACATCGGCGGCTGGCCGGTCTGCCTGGTCGGCATCGAGTCGCGTTCGGTGCCCCGCCGCGGCTTCCCGCCCACCGACGGCCCGGACGCCTACACCGCGGGCACGCTGTTCCCGCGGTCGTCGAAGAAGACCGCGCGGGCGATCAACGCGGCGTCGGGCAACCGACCGCTGGTGGTGCTGGCGAACCTCTCCGGGTTCGACGGCTCGCCGGAGTCGCTGCGCAAGCTGCAGCTGGAGTACGGCGCGGAGATCGGCCGGGCGATCGTCAACTTCGCCGGCCCGATCGTGTTCTGCGTGATCTCCCGCTACCACGGCGGCGCGTTCGTGGTGTTCTCCAAGGCGCTCAACCCGAACATGACGGTGCTGGCGCTGGAGGGCTCGTTCGCCTCGGTGCTGGGCGGCGCCCCGGCGGCGGCGGTGGTGTTCTCCGGCGACGTGAACAACCGCACGGCGACCGACCCGCGGGTGACCGAGCTGCAGACCCGCGTCTCGGAGACGAGCGGCGCCGAGCGCGCGGCGTTGAACGCCCAGCTGGCCGAGGTCCAGTCCTCGGTCCGCGCGGAGAAGGTCGGCGAGGTGGCCGCGGAGTTCGACCGCGTGCACAACATCCAGCGAGCGGTCGAGGTCGGCTCGGTGGACGCGATCATCAGCGCGGCCGAGCTGCGGCCGCGCATCATCGAGTCGATCGAGCACGGCCTGAAGAAGTAACCGATTTCGCGAACCGGGGCCGATCACCGAGGTGGTCGGCCCCGGTTCCGTTTCCGGCGTAACGGCGCGGGCGAACCGCACGACTGTCCCCTTGCGACGCACACTGTGCCGTACCGGAGGGAGGACCGAACCGCCGTGACACCCGCCGACGCCCGATTCCCGGACATCGCGCTGGATCCCGCACGGCTGCGGGAGATCTCCGGCCGGCTCGCGGACGCGGCCGAGCTCTTGCGCCGCGCGGGATCCGCGCACGCCGTCCCGGTGGCCTCTCCCGCGGACGATCCCGCCAGTCTCGGGTACACCGCACGGCTCACGCCGCTGTTCGCCGCGGGACAGGAGCACCTCGAGCGGGAAACCGCGTACCTGAACGAGCTGGCCGCGAAGGCCGGCGAAGCGCTGCGGCGGCTGAGCGGGCAGGACGCCGACGCGGCCCGGGCGTTCCCGCCGGTCCGGCCCAGCTGACCCGCGCAGGCCCGGATTCGGAGGCATTCTTGTTGTTCCCCTGGTCGAACCATCATGTGCAGGCCATCGCCCACCGGAGCGCCCCCGCGTCCGTGCGGACGACGGAGGAGGCCGTCGCGTGGTCCGCCGACCTCGTGCGCCAGGGCACCGAGGCCCGGGTGGTCTCCGTCCAGGACCTGACGGGCATGGTGACGCGGGGCGGCGGAAGTGAGTGGGCCCGAGCCGCGAAAGCGACACAGGAGGCTGCGATCGCACACCGCGAAGCCGCCGACATCCTCTACTCCGTGCTCGCGCAGCTCGACTCGGCCTGGCAGGGCAGCGGGGCCGACGCGGCCGCCGGCAGCGCCCGGAAGTTCGGGCGGACCGTCGAGACGACCGAGTCGACGTTCGCCCGCAACTGCCTCAACATCACCGAAGCCGACCTGGCGTTCCAGAACCTGAGGACCCAGCTGGCTCGCTTGGGGCCGCGGCCGGAGAAGAACCTGTTCGACAGCCTGTCATTCTGGGACACCGACACCGAGAAGGCGATCACGGCCTACAACGAGAAGGCGGCGCAGTACCTGGAGCGTTACCACGCCTACGCCACCCACCTGGACGACCAGGCTCGCGCTCTCCGGCACGACTGGGGCACGGAGGAACCCGGCGGCGCCACGACGTCCTCGGCTCAAGAGGTCCGAAGTCCGCTGGGCACCAGCGGGGCTTCGGCATCGGCCGCCGCCGGGACGCCGATCGGCCATCCGCCCGGCGCGCCGGAACAGGCCGCGCAGCCGGGCGCGGCCGGCCCGCAGCTCGGCGCCGCGCCGGTGCCCAGCGGAGCAGACTCCCGGATCGCGGCCGGTCCCCCGTCGCTCGCCGGTGCGTCCTCCTCCGGGACGACCTCGACCACCGGTTACGTGGCGACCGGCACCCCGGCGTCCCCGATGGCCCCGCAGTGGCCCGGTGGCGGCCTGGCGGCTTCGGCGGCTTCGGCTCCTTCGCCGTCCGGCCCGACCGTCCCGGGGGTCGGTGGGAACTTCCGCGGAAACCTGCCCGGCGGACCGGCGGGAGCGCCCCGCGGCGGCTCGAGCGGGGTGCGCGAAGGGACCCGTGGCGGCGGGCGCCCATCCTCCCCCGGCTCGACCGCGCCGGGCACGCGGTCCCGGCGCGAGGACGACCGGGTGCACGAACGCAAGTACGTCCTCGACGACGGCTCCCTGTTCACCGACGACGAGCGGTACGCCCGCGTCGACCCCGAAACCGGCCTGACCACCGTCGATCCCACCATCGGCGCCTGAGCACTCGACCGGAGAACCGCCCATGCCCGTCCTCGACGAGCCCGTCGTCCTGCCCCGGCTCGCGTTCCTCACCGCCTGGCGGATGCTGGACCTCGGCGACGCCCCCGCCGTCCTGGGCACCGATCGGCACCACTGGATCCGCGAAGACGCGGTGCGGGAGCTCGAAGACCGCACGATGGCCGCGCTCACCCGGCTCGGGCTCGCTCGCAACCACCGCCTCAACGACCTCTGGCGCGGGTCGTTGCGCATCCTCGCGCACGCCGACCACGAGTTCTATTCGTGGAGCGAGCACCGGGACGGCGGATGCGGTGCGGTCCTGATCGCCGCGCGCGGCGAGGAGGCGGTGCGGCTCGTCGCCGACGACGCGGCGGTGCTCGTCGAGCCCGTGCGACCCACCTGGCTCGCGACGAGCCTGCTCGACACCCTGCCCGACGCCGACGGCGCGAGCGTGCCGGACCAGCAGCTGCCGGACCACGCCCTGCCGGCCTGGCTGGAGCAGGCCCCTCGAGACGCCGTCCACCAGCTCTACACCGCGCGGCGCACTCGAGACGGCCGGATCCGCTCCCGCCCGCTCACCGCACTCGACCTCACCGACGGCGGCCGCGTGCTGACCTACCCCGCCGGAGACCGGACTGTCGTGATGACTTCGGGAACGCCCCAGGCGATCGTCACCCTGCTGAACGAGACCCACACCGGGCTGGGCTGACCGGGCGCGCCGTCGTTGGGCGGTTTCGCGACTTTCGGGGGTATGGCGGGTTTGTCCCGCACCGACACACTGTGCGTGCCGGTTCGGTGACCGTGGGCTGCCGAGCCTGGCGCCCATCCGTGCGGCCGTGAGGAGATCCCCCGATGGCGTCAAGGTCCCTGTCCCGGCTCGCCCTGGTGGCGGCCGGCACGCTGCTCGCTTCCCTGCTCGGGAGCAGCGCCACCGCGCAGCCCGCCGACACGCCCGTCTTCTGGCGCGTCCCGGCGACCGCCGCGCAGGCCGCCGCTCTGACGAACGCCGGTTTCGACGTCGAAGAAGGTGACGCCGGCTCGGTGTACGTCGTCGGCGGCAAGGCCGTCGCCGCGCGGCTGCAGGGCCTCGGGTACCGGCCGAGCTTCTACGACACCGTCTACAAGGAACTGCCCGCGCAGGCGAATTCCCTGGCCGCGGACACCTTCTACGGCGGATATCGCACGGTCACCGCGCACGAGGCCCACCTCACGAGCGTCGCGGCCGCGCACCCCGACCTGGCCACGAAACTCGCGATCGGCCAGTCGTGGAAGAAGCAGCAGGGCCAGGGCGGGCACGACATCCAGGCGATCTGCCTGACCAAGAAGCAGACCGGCGACTGCACGCTGTCGACGACGTCGAAGAAGCCGAAGTTCTTCCTGATGGCCCAGATCCACGCGCGTGAGCTGTCGACCGGTGAGCTGGCCTGGCGCTGGATCGACTACCTCGCCGACGGCTACGCCACCGACGCCACCGCGAAGTCCATTTTGGACACCACCGAGGTGTGGGTGGTGCCGATCTCGAACCCGGACGGCGTCGACATCGTCGCCTCCGGCGGCAACTCGCCGAAGCTGCAGCGCAAGAACGCGAACAACACCCGCGGCGGCTGCTCCGGCACGAACATCGGCATCGACCTCAACCGCAACTCGACGTTCAAGTGGGGCGGCGACTCGAATTCCCCGTGCGCCGAGACCTACCAGGGCGCGAGCGCCGGCTCCGAGCCCGAGGTGAAGGCGCTCGAAACCCTGGCCCGCTCGATCTTCCCGGACCAGCGCGGCACCGGCAACAACGACCCGGCGCCGACGTCGGCCAAGGGCACGATGATCACGTTGCACAGCTACGGCAACGACATCATCATCCCGTGGGGCTTCACGCAGGCCACCTCGCCGAACGACGCGCAGTACCGCAAGCTGGGCGCGAAGTACGCCGCGTCGAACGGCTACCTCGTCGGCACCAACGAGGAGACCGTCGGCTACGACACCAGCGGCACCACCGACGACTTCACCTACGGCGAGCTCGGCGTCGCCAGCGTGACGTTCGAGGTCGGCGGCTCCAGCGGCACCTGCGGCGGGTTCCTGCCGCGCTACACCTGCGTCGACAGCACGTTCTGGCCGAAGAACAAGGGCGCGCTGATCACCGCCGCGAAGGCCGCGGCGGCGCCGTACCAGCAGTGACTCAAGCGCGACAGACGTAGATGCAGTTCTGCGGACGCGGGGACCCGAGCACGTCGACGTGCCGGAACCCCGCGTCCGCGAGCATGTCCCGGGCCGTTTCGGTGCCCCACATGGCACCCAGCGCGGCCCCGCCCTCCGCGAGCGACGTCGTGGTGCAGTACATCAGGCTGATCGAGTAGCACAGCGCGGCGAGCGGGTTGCCGACGTTCTTCGCCACATCGCTGGAGAAGAACGTGTCCACCATGAAGAACAGCCCGTCGGGCGCGAGCGCGCCCCGGACCCGCCGCAGCACGACGTCCGGCCGGTCCTGGTCGTGGATCGCGTCGAAGGCGGTGATCAGGTCGTACGGCGGATCGGCCGTCAGCTCGGCGGCGTCCCCGACGGCGAACTCGGCGTTGGCCAGGCCGGCGCTGGTCTCGTTCGCCTGCGCGACGACGCCGGGGTTGATGTCGAGCCCGGTGAACCGCGACGCGGGGAACGCCCGGGCGGCGACGGCGATCGCGTTCCCGGTGCCACAGCCAAGATCGAGCACCCGTGCGCCGTTGCGCAGCTTCTCGGTCAGACCCGGGACGGCGCCGAAGAAGCCGGCGACCAGGTGCTCTCGGTAGATGTGCTTCCAGCTGTCGCCGGTCTTCGCCCCGAGCGTCTCGAGGTAGGGCCCGTACGCCGAGCGCGGCACGCCCCCGCCCTCGGCGAAGCTGCGCTCGAGGTCGGGCAGGATGCCGGTGAACGCGGTGAGCGTCAGCAGCGACGGCATGAGGTTGGACGCCGTGTCGCCGAGCAGGAACTTCGCGTGCTCGGGCGGGAAGGCGTACTCCCCCGCGTCGAAGGTGAAGATCCCGCCGGTGACCATCGCGCCCAGCCACTCGCGGACGTACCGCTCCTGCAATCCGGCCCGTTCGGCGAGCCCCGCGCTGGTCGCGGGCCCACGAGCGGCGGCTTCGAAGAGCCCGGTCCGGTGTCCGAGCCCGATGAGCATGGTGAGCGCGCCGCCGGTCATCGTTGCGGTCAGGTGCGCCGCGAAGTCCTGTTCCTCCATACGGTCCGACCTTACCCGCCCGGCCCATTGTCCGATGTGGACGGTCGCCGTGAGGGGCACCTTCAGGGCTTGTACGTCCCTGAAGGTGCCCCTCACGGCTTTCGGACTCGACCGCTCAGTCTTCCTCGTCCTCCAGGCCGGCGTCGGCGAGGACCGCGTAGACCCGGCGGCGCGCGTCGGCGAGGATCTTCTTCACCTCTGCCACCTGGGCTTCGTTGCCGCTGTAGCCGACCTGGGCGGCCGCACCGGAGAGTTCTCCCAGCGCGTTCCACAGGGCGGCGAAGCGGTCGGCACCCGGCTCGTCCTCGGGGGCGCCGTCGGCCCACAGCGCGGCGAACTCCTCTTCACGACCGGCGACGTGCTCCCGGCCCGCGTCGGTCAGCTCGGCGACGCGACGGCCGCCCGAGTCGGACGTGCGGACCAGGCCCTCGTCCTCCAGCTGCTGCAGGATCGGGTACACCGAGCCGGGGCTGGGCCGCCACCGGTCGTGCGTGCGACGGCGGATCTCCTGCATCAGCTGGTAGCCGTGCCGCGGCTCCTCGGCCAGCAGCGCGAGCACGGCCGGACGCACCGGCCGGGCCGCCGGCCGCCCACCGCCGCGGAAGTCCCGCACCCGCTGGAAGGCGCCACCACCCCAGCCCCCCGGACCGCCGAACGACCCCGGACCGCCCGGGAACCCCGGAAAACCGGGGAAGCCACCGGGACCGCCGGGCACTCCCGGCGGCTGCGGCGGGTGGGGTGGGTGCGGCGGAAACCCTCCCGGCGGCCCGCCGCGCGCCAGGTCGGGGCCGCCGTCCCAGTCCTCGTGCCCCGGCATGCCGGGGCCGTCCCACTCGTCGTGATCCGGGTGCCCCGGCACCCCGCGACCATGATCCGGCAGCCCCGGTAGCCCCGGTAGCCCGTCGCCGAGGTCGGGGTGCCCACGGTGCCCGTGCCCCGGCATCCCGTGGCCGTGGTCCGGGTGGCCGCGGTGCCCGGCCGGCCCGTGACCGCCGAAGGGGTCGCCTCCGAAGCCGCCGAACATCCGTCCCGCTCCCGCGTTCATCACCATGGTTGCCTCCTCAGGCTCATCGTATCGCCGACATTCACACGATATATCGCCGTTGGATCGGCGGCAACCCGCCAGGTCAGCTCACTCGAAGTAGTGCCCGGCTTCCAGGTCCGCGACCAGGCCCTGATGCTCCGGAACCCAGCCGAGCCGCTTCTGCGTCAGCACGCTCGACGCCGGCGAGTCCTCCCCGGCGAACTTCGCGAGCCAGCCGAAGTGCGACGCGGCCGCCGACGCCACCGGCAGGTCCAGCCCACGCCCGATCCGCTCGGCGACGACCCGCAGCTGCACTCCCTCGTCGCCGACGGCGTGCAGCCGGACGCCCGACTGCCCCGTCTCGACGGCCAGCCGGTACGCCCGCGCCGCGTCGAGCCGGTGCACCGCGGCCCACCGGCCGGAACCGTCGCCCGGGTACGCCGAGACGCCCTTCTCGCGCGCCAGCCGGATCAGCGCCGGCACGAACCCGTGACGGTCCCCTTCGGCGTGCACCGACTGCGGCAGCCGCAGCACCGACGCGCGCACCCCGCGCTCGGCGAACCCGAGTGCCGCGGCCTCGGACCCGGCCCGCGGGAACGCCGGGTCGGCGACGTCGTCCTCCGTGGCGAGCCGGCCGGGCGCCACCGGGCCGGTCGCCGCGGTGACGACCAGCGGTTTCCCGGTCCCTTCGAGGGCCGCGCCGAGGGCGGCGATGGCGGCCGCGTCCGTCGCGGCGGCGGCCGTGAGGTCGGCGAAGTTGTCGTGGACGTAGGCGGTGTGGATGACGGCGTCCGACGCGGCGGCCGCCTCGCGGAGACCGTCGAGGTCCTCCAGGACGCCGTGGCGGACCGAAGCGCCGGCGGCCGCGAGGGCCGCGGCCTTCTCCGCCGAGCGGGCGAGACCCACGACCTCGTGCCCCGCGTCGAGCAGGTCGCGGACGACCGCGCTCCCGACGAACCCCGTCGCACCGGTGACGAACACACGCATTTCAAGCTCCTCGTGCTGGACCGACTGTGCTTCCATGGTTCGGCCGGGCGAGCGGGAACGTCCAACGCCTGTCCTTCATCGAGCCATACGCCTCAGGCATCACCACAGCTCAGCGGCCTACACTGGGGGCATGACCGACCTCGACCTGCGGCTGGTGCGGTACTTCACCGCCGTCGCCGAACACCGGCACTTCGGCCGGGCGGCGGCCGCGCTGCACACGACGCAGCCGTCACTGAGCCGGCAGATCCGCCGCCTCGAAGGGCAGCTCGGCGCGCGCCTGCTGGACCGCACGCCGCAGGGCAGCCGGCTCACCGAGGCCGGCGAGGTCTTCCTGCCCCGCGCCGAGGCGCTGCTGCGGTCGGCCGCGCAGGCGGCGGCGAGCACCCGCGCCGCGGCCACACCCGGCCGGCTCACCATCGGCTACCTGACCAACCTGTTCGTCACCCCGGCCGTGCGGGACCTGCGCCGCCACCACCCGGACGCCGAGTTCGTGACGCGCCACCTCGGCTGGAACGAGACGGCCGCCGCGCTGCTGGAGCACCGCATCGACGTCGCGGTCACCCGGCTGCCGCTGCCGGCCGAAGGACTCGACGTGACGCCGCTCTACGACGAGGAGCGCGTGCTGGTGGTCGCCGCCGACCACCGCCTCGCCGGCCGCGCGTCGGTCACCCTCGACGACATCGCCGACGAGCCGCTCCCCCGGCTGGCCGACCCGGCCTGGAACGCGTTCTGGCGCGTCGACCCGCGCCCCGACGGCCGCCCCGCGCCGGACGGCCCGCTCCTCGAGAGCTACGAGGAGAAGTACGAGCTGATCGCCGCCGGCCAGCTGGTGGCGATCGCCCCGGCGGTCGTCCGCCGCAGCCGGCTCCGGCCGGACGTCACCACCGTGCCGATGGAGGGAGTCGAGCCATGCCACGTCGTGCTGGCGACCCGCACCGGCGACCGCACCCGGTTGCTCGCCGACACCTGCGAAACCCTCGAAACACACCTCACGCCCGGGACTTGACCGCCAGCGCCAGCAGATCCGCGGCCGGCCCGGCCAGCCGCCGCCCCGCCGGCCACACCGCCCGCAACACCCGCCCGAGGTCGACACCGTCCACCACCACCGGCACCAAGCGGCGCCCGGCCACCTCGCGCACGACGTCGAGATCACTGATCACCGCGGGACCCGCGCCGGAGATCACGGCGTTGCGCACCGCCGACGCCGATCCCAGCTCCAGCAACGGTTTCACCGGCCCGGCGCCCGCGCGGCGCAGTGCCGCCTCGACGGTCTCGCGGGTGCCCGACCCGGGTTCGCGCACCACCAGCGGCGTCGCGGCGAGCTCCGCGGCGGTGAGCGGACGACGACGTCGCGCCCAGCGGTGCCCGGGCGGGACGACGACCACGAGCCGGTCCGTCGCGACCCGGCGCGTGCTCAGGCCCGGCCACGGTCCCGGCGACTCGACGAACCCGAGGTCCACCCGCCCGTGCGTGACCAGGTCCGCGACGTGCTCGGAGTTGACCACCTCGAGCCCGACGTCGGTGTCCGGCTCGGTCCGTTTGACCTCGCCGATCCACGCGGGCACGAAGTGCTCGGCCAGCGTCATGCTCGCCGCGACGCGCAGTTTCGCGCCGCGCTGGGTGCGCAGCGCCGCCGCGCCGGTCCGCAGGCCGTCCACTTCGGCCAGCACGCGGTGGGCCCAGCCCGCGATGACCCGGCCGTCCGGGGTCAGCGCCGAACCACGCCGCGTCCGGTCCACGAGGGACAGTCCCAGCTGACGCTCCAAAGTGGACAACCGTTTGCTGGCCGAGGGTTGCGCGATGCCCAGCGCCGTGGCCGCCTGGCCGATGCTGCCGAGGTCGTCGACGAGCACCAGCAGGCGCAGCGAGTCCAGATCCGGTCCGGTCATAGCCCCAGTCTATGACCTACGTCGTCACGGACGGCTACCGCGACGACCACGACCGGGCGACGCTGGGTACATGGCACTCACGACGGCGAAACCGCTCCTGCCCGGCCTCGTGATCACCGGGCTGGGCGTCGCGGCGGCGTACGCGCTGAGCTCGGCGTGGCCGGTGGCCGGCGCGCTCACCGTGGCCGTCGTGCTGGGCATCGCCGTCGGGAGCACGCCACTGCTGGCCGACGAGCACCGCCAAGCCGTCGCGCGCGTCACGAAGCGCCTGCTGCGCGCCGGTGTCGTCCTGCTCGGGCTGCAGCTCGCGCTGCCGACGGTGCTCAGCCTCGGCCCCGGCACCCTCGCCGCCGTGGTGGTGACGGTCGCGGTCACCTTCCTCGGCACCCTCGGCCTCGGCAAGCTGGTGCGGGTGCCGCGCGGGCTCGCCCTGCTGGTCGCGACGGGGTTCTCGATCTGCGGCGCGTCGGCGATCGCCGCCATGGAGGGCGTCGTCGACCGCGAGGACTCCGACGTCGCGACGGCGGTCGCGCTCGTCACCTGCTACGGCAGCCTCGCCCTCGGCGTGCTCCCGCTGCTCGCCCACTGGCTCGGCCTGGACGCGGTCCGCACCGGCAGCTGGGCCGGGATCTCGGTGCACGAGGTCGCCCAGGTCGTCGCCGCGGCCGGGCCGGCGGGCGCCGGCGCCGTGACGATCGCGATCGTGGTGAAGCTGAGCCGGGTCGTGCTGCTCGCCCCGATGGTCGCGATCGTCGGCGCCACCGAACGTACCCGCCGCGGCGGCCACGCGCCGCTCGTGCCGCTGTTCGTCCTCGGTTTCCTCGCGATGGTCGCCGTCCGCAGCACCGGCCTGGTCCCGGCGTTCGCGCTCGACGTCGCGAAGACCGCGTCGACACTCCTGCTCGCGGGCGCGCTGTTCGGCCTCGGCTGCGCCGTCCGGCTCGGCCCGCTCCTGCGCGGCGGCGGCCGGGCGCTGCTGCTGGGTCTCCTGTCGACGCTGCTCGTGTTCGCGACCGGGTTCGGGACGCTGGCCGCGTTCACCTGACGTTCCCCCTCCCGTCACGTATAGGTCGTTATACGCCGGGTTGTACGGGTCTTGTACGGGCCGGGTCGAGGCTACCGCCGAGACGTAGGACGTAGAACGAATCCGTAGGGAGTCCCCACCGTGAAGTTCACCCGTATCGCCCGAGGCCTGCTGGCCGGGCTGCTGGGGTGCGCCGCCGTTGTCGCCGTCCCGGCCGCCATCGGCACCGCGCAAGCCGACGTGGCGAGCACCCTGGTCTTCGCCAAGAACACCGAAGGCCATGACTGCTACCGCATTCCCACCATCGTGAAGGCCAACGACGGCGCGCTGCTCGCGTTCGCCGAGGGCCGCAACGACGGCGCCAGCGTCTGCAACGACCTCGGCGCGATCGACCTCGTCATGAAGCGCTCGGCCGACGGCGGCAAGACGTGGAGCGCGCTGCAGGTCGTCATCAAGGCCAACGGCGACACGAAGGGCAACCCGGCGCCGATCGTCATCCCGGGCAGCAACCGCGTCGTGCTGCTCTCGACGATGCAGTGCTACACCAACCCCGCCTGCGGCCGGATCCCGCGCGTCTCGATCAGTGAGGACAACGGGAAGACGTGGGGCGCGCCGCGGGTGCTGACCACCGAACTGGGCTTCGCGAGCGCGCCGAGCTGGCTGGCCACCGGGCCGTCGCACGGGATCGTGCTCACCCGCGGCACGCACAAGGGCCGGCTCGTCGCCGGCCTGGGCTACTCGAACATCGGCGCCCTGATGTACAGCGACGACCAGGGCAGCACCTGGCACCTCGGGGCCACCGACAAGCCGACGTCGAGCGCGCTGAACCCGCAGGAGATCAGCGTCACCGAGCTGGCCGACGGCCGGATCTACGCCGCCGCCCGCAACCAGGCGAACGACGACGACAAGTGCCTGGCCGACGGCACGCACAACCGCGCCTACGCGATCAGCTCCGACGGCGGCGCGACCTTCAGCACGAAGTTCACCTTCGCCACCGACCTCGTCACCCCGGTCGTCGAGGGTTCGACGGCCCGGATGAGCGCCACCGACACCGGCGGCAAGTACGACCGGATCCTGTTCGCCGCACCGTCCACGTGCGACCGCCGCAAGCAGCTGCGGGTGCACTCGTCGTTCGACGAGGGCGGCAACTGGACGGGCACGGACGCAAGCCTGCTCGTCTGGGGCCAGGACGCGGCGTACTCGGACATGGTGCAGCTGTCCCAGACATCGGCCGGCGTGCTGTTCGAGGCGGGCCCGGAACTGCACGCCAACGACACGATCCGCTACGCAACGGTCACCGAAGCCGCCCTGGGCGCCCCGGCCTGCGGCGGCGGTTACGGCGTCATCGACTCGCAGCCGCTCGGCACAGCGGGCACGGCGTACCTGTCGTACAACGCGGCCAACGGCCAGAACTGCGTCAGCACGATGAAGAGCGCATCGGCCGGGACGCCCACGGCGACGTCGGCGTTCCTGGAGGTCCAGGGATCGGCGCGACAGACGGATTCGGGAGCGTTCGCCTACTTCGCGGGCCCGGTAAAGGCCGCGGCGGCGAACAAGTGCGTCAAGTGGGGCGGCACAGCGGGCGGAGTGTTGTACACGAGCGATTTCGAACACTGCGGCTGAGCGGACGCGAACACGCCTGGGCCGGCGCCGGTCATGACCTGACCGGCGCCGGCGCGTCGTCGGCGGTCAGACCGAAACCGGCACGATCCGCGGCAGAAGCCCGGTCAAGGCGACCCCACGCTTGCGCACGCGCGGCGGCAGCGGCGGCATGGTCAAGGCGAGGGCCTGGTTCCAGCCCTGGACGTACAACTGGAACTTCAGCAGAAAACCCGACTTCGGCTCGGTGATCGCCACGAGGTGCCGCGGCGCGCCGAAGATGTGCTTGCCCGGCGACCCGTTGTAGGACCGGAAGAACAGGATCTGCCGGTCCGTGAGCACGACATACGCCTCAGCCTGAACCGGCAGCGCCATCATGGTGCCGCCACTGAGCACCCCGACGGCCACCCCGAAGGCAACGGACTTCCCGACCGACTTCGCCACCGAGCCCACCTTGGCCATGGCGACCAGTTCCACCTGCTCGCCGGCCCGCATGAACGGAGCGGCGTTCTCGAGCAGACGTCTTTCTTGACGAGCACCCACGGAATTCCTCCAGAACGGAAACGCGCCACGACCCCGGACGCATCGCACACGCTACTGGAAGCGGGGTCACCGCGTTCCCTTGCCCTGTAACAAAATTCAACGGAAACAGTCAAGCGCGACAAACCAGGCACAGGTCACTTTCCGACACAGTCGCCGTGATTCGGCAAGAATCATGTCCGACAACACACGCGGAGCAGTTCAGATTTCAGGAGAAGCAGGTCGTGGAATCTGGCGCGCGCATAGTCCGAAACATCGTCCGCCAACGCGGCCAGCACTACAGAAGTGCCGAAGTCGCCCGACTCGTCGGCAAGCGCGAACCGCCCCCAGCTCTTCCGCGACGTATTTTGCCGATCGGCCGCGGGCGCAGTGTTCCCGCGACCAGTTGAGCCGCGCGATTTCGAGTTCCACGTTTCACGGCAGTGTCCCATGCGTCATCATCCCACACACCTCCCGGCGCACCGGTGACGCCCGGAGTGAACGCGAATCGGTTCGGGCAGTCGCTCTGGCACGCGGCACAAACCGGCTTCGGTATGGCATCAACGCCTCCGCCCGCCCCACGGTTCACTCCATGGCGGGTATTCGAATATCCTCGAACCGATGGTACTTGCCTGGAATTTCACCGCTATCTCTTTGTCGCCGGATTCCAATCTCATCGAGCGCTCCGACATCTCCATCAACCGAGGCCGGCCCATCAGTGCCGGTAATGATGAGCTTGCCGTTGATAACGGTCAGCCTGCAGCCACTCGGAAATAGACTGCATCATATGAAATGATGCCAGATATACTCCGCCCACCTCCAAGACCGACGCGCAATGACCCGGTCGTCACGCAAAGAAACGACAGTGCAGAGCTCCAGCCGCACGAAGGTGTCACAAACTCCTCGTAGGTCCTACTTTACTCGACCTCGGATATCAGCCGGAAGAAATTGCCGTTCCCCACACCCGGCCCGCGCCAGATCATGACGCAATGAACTGGTTCGCGCATCGCCGGCAGTCAGAACCATCACTTGCCGAGACGGTTCCCGTCCGGGATTGAGGAAGCAGTGACAAACAACTGCAACATCATCGCCTGACCACCACGAAGACAGACTGCCCGAAAGAGACTCTTCGAGCTCAAGTAGAGCAGGAATTTCACCGAGTGAATCTACATCCGCATCCACAATCGCCACATATCGCCACGTACGAACCAAGTTCCAACGGGTGCAATCTTCGATGAAATCGGCCACGGAGTCGAAAAGTGGATGAAACTCGTCCGACCATGAGCAACCCAGTCGACCGTCCGTCGCCATCACTATGGAACATTGGGCAGAATCATGGCGTGCGACCCGGGCAAACAATCCCCCATCAGGCTTCCGTCGCAGAACAGTCTCGCCTGCACCACAGCCCAATTCGAGCTCACCTTCCAAGACGCCACCATAAATCAGAACGACCCGACCACCGAAGCTGGAGTCGAATTCAATCAACTCGTCCCCGAATCGCTTAGCGATTTCCTTCATTTCTTCGCCTATGGAATTATCGATCACCACTTCGGAGGCCGTAACCCCCCGACTCCAACGTGGCGACAAGATGCCATCCCCCAAGAATGACCGAGCACGATCGGTTAACGCCGCACTATGATCGATGGTCACTTCATTGTCCCCCCGCCGAGGTAGTCGAACAATTTTTCACACGCGGGACAGAACGGCTTTACCATGCCGTGTACTTCCGGCCCGTATCCCTGCGAACCGCCGGCGACATGCACAGCCAAACCCTCTGCACCTTCGATGGGAACTTGCTGCTCTTCCAACCGGCAAAGCGCCCCGATTTCGGCGCATCCGCCATGGTGCCCGGTCGCCTCGACAGCTGCCCGCACACGCGGGGTCATGATACCAAGCGTTCTGGCCATACTGGTGCCCAATCCACGCGCACCGTTCGGGGCCCCCACTTCGGCCGCCACCGTCAAGGTGGGCTGGCGACCGGGGTCTGCCGCCAGTACCAACGCCCTCCGAACCTCGCCGATACGCGTCGAGACCCCTTCGACCGTGAATCGGCCGGCCGTCACATGAGGAGCATTCACGTGCCCGTAGGCATCTTGAGCCGCCAGATAAACACCGACCCCAAAGGGGTGGATGCATACGATCTGGACCTCAACGACACATCCGACCAGGCCTGGACTCAATCACCCCATTCCTCCGGAGGAAGTTCATGGATATCTCGACCTTCTACCACGACATACCCGAACATTCCCTGGAGACCGTCAGCCGATTGAACAATAAATTTCCGTAAGGTAGTCACCCTCGCACAAACCGACCGAATGCCGACACTCACTCCTCCGCGAGGAGCGCCTGCTCACTCGCCCACGAATGCCTCGATGGCCCGAGCCACCGACACCGGAGTCGACTCGTCGCCGGGATCATCCATTCCGAGCAACGGTAGATCCAGCGCCACAGTCACCGAGTCGCCGAATTCAGCTCTCACCACCCTGAGAGACTGAAGAACGGCATAGTAAGCAAGGCTGACTTGCTTGAAATCGTCCCTGATCGACACTCTTCCATCGCTCTCGACGACCGGACGGAAGGGCGGCACGACAATCCACTCAGGCATGCCATCATCTCTGGAGTTGGGCAAGACCTGCGCCACCTCCCTGCCCGGACTACCACCGTAGCGGTCGAACGCCCAAACTCCGGACATCACGAGCACGTCAGCTCCAAGCGACCGGCTACCTCGGTTGGCGAACTCGATCATTTTCGACGCGGGCAGCAACCTCGACCAGAGGTCCAGGGTCGACTGCCGGAGGGATGACACGTAAATCTTCATCTACTCCCCCTACGGATCGGCACGGAAGGAAAATTCACCCTCGGCTGATCATACTCATCGCACCTTCCCAGAGCGCGAAGGCGTTGATTCCGCCACCGCCGTCACCAGCAAACAGGACAGCCGAGATTCCGTCCGGATACCCAAGACAGAAGCAAAAGGCGACAACAGCCCTGGAGCCAGTCCCGCGGGCGGACTCCATGCTCCGGATTCAGCGGTGTCACCAGCGCCCACAGCTCATCCGGCACCGACGCCGGGACAAATAATCCATTACGCCCCGACGAACCCCCGCTAAGACACGCTCCAAGGTTCAATGGCACCGAACATCCAGCCTAGACGCCGCAAATATTTCGTGCTGTTTGGAGCTTATCGCAGATCTCCCGGCAGCAGCTCGCCCGCAGCGGCCCGGGCGAGCTCGAGTCGATCTTCGTCTTTTTCGACCAGAGAGAGCGTCTCGTACGCGTAAGCTGCGGAATCGACCCGCCGCCCTGAGAAGACCTCCGAGTACAGCAACCAGATGCCCGGTTCGGCCGCTACTACGCACTCGGCGGCGAGATTCCGGCCAGCCTGTGCGGCCCGCTCCGATTGGCCATCGTCGCCGACCAGAAAGAGAAGCAGTTCGAGGAATCTGGTCCGCGCGTAGTCCGAAATATCGTCCGCCAACGCGGCCAGCGCTACTGAGACGACCGGAACAGCCGGCTCATGGACGAACGACGAGACGAAGACATGGCCCTCGAAGACCTCGGTGCCGAGACCGCTCGACTCGTCGGCCCTGGCAAGTCGCCTCAGATCTTCCGCTACGTGCTCGGCCGAACGGCCACAGGCACAGTGTTCCCGCGACCAGTCGTGCAGGGCAATTTCGAGTTCCACGAGTTTCACTGTCGCATCCTATCCGCCATCGCCCCACGCACCCCCCGGTGCTCCGGTGACCCCCGGAGCGAACGCCGACCGGTCCGGGAAGTCGCTCTGGCACGCTGCGCAGACTTGCTTCGGCACCGCTTGAAGATTGCCGCCCGCCCCACGGTTGACGGTGAATGCTTCGGTGAACATCACGTTGGCTGGGTCACCGCCGAGTGCCATCAACGCGTTCCCTTCGGCGCAGTGCCCGGCGCATCCTTGAGGTCCTCCTCCCGACGAAGCCAGCGCAATCTCGCCGGTGTCCGTGTTGACGCCGCCCACGTAGGTGCGGTTCGAGGTCGCCGCTGTCCGATTGAACAGCGCATATGCCGGCACTCGCTGCTGCGCGAGCTGGAGCTGTCCCTCGACCGACCAGCCGGGCCGAGCGCTATCGATATCGACAGAGGCAGCCCGGCCGGCCGGGCCACGCGCGCTGGGAACGCCACTGACACCGCAGTTGTGGACCAGTACCGGGGTGGCGCCCGCGAACACGTAGTACGTGTGCAGCGAGTCGATCGTCAGGTCGTACGTGACCTCCGTCGAGTGGTACGGCGTCACCGCCTCGACCGACGCCTCGTCGCCGTCCGCGGTCTGCAACCGGTCACCGACCTGCAGATCCACCGCCTCGACGAACGCCCCTCGCGTCACGTCGTAGAACGGGTGGTGGAACGTCGTCGTGATCGTCGCCGGTTCGGAAGCCGACGCCGGCGCAGCTCCTCCGGCCAGGACACCGGCCGCCAGTGCCAGGCCCGCCGCCACGCGACCTGCCACCCGGCGCAACGACTTCACCTTCAACGCCACGAAGTCGTGGTCCGTCTCCGTCTTGATCACCCGGTCGACCGCGTGTGACTCCACGCCCGCCGTGCCCGGCTGAGAGTTGCGGACCCGATCACCGACCTTCAGCGACGAGATCGGCTTCGCAGAACCGTCCGCCAGCAGCACCTTGGTGGAAGCGAGGAAACTGTGCACCGCGCACGTCGACGGCTCCTCCGCCGAACTGCGACCACGAGCCCGCAAACCGCCCAGCGCCCCGAACGCCGCGCCGCCGACACCGCCGGCCAGCGCACCCGAACCCGCCGCCGACAACGCGCCGCCCACCGAACAGTCGCGGCCGCAGTTCATGCCGTAACCCGCCAACGCCGTCACGCCGCCGCTGACCGCTCCGGCACCCGCGCCGATCAAGCCCTGCGTCGCTGCCTGGGGCAGCACCCCGTCCAGGGCCTCCGCCACCAGCTTGCCGCCCAGCGGGCCCGCCAGGCCCGCGCCCAGCGCACCACCCAGCGCGCCCAGGCCGACCGCCTCCACCGCTCCGCCGACCGAGCAGTTGTGCGCCTTCGAGCAATCCATCCCGTAGGACACCGCGCCACCGACCGCGCCACCGATCGCCGCGCAGCCGACCGCTCCGATGCCCAGCGTCGCTGCCGTGCAGGCCGCGCCGACCAGCACGCCCGCCGCGATGCCCGCGATCGTCGACGCGTGGTCCTTCACGAATGTCGCCACGTGCGATGCCGCCGAAGCTGCCGCGTGGCCCACGGCCGTCGCCGCCGTCGACACCGCGTGGCCCACCGTCTTCGCCGCCGACACCGCCGCGTGCACCACCGCCGTCGCCGCGTGGGCCACCGCGTGCGCGGCTGTCTTCACGACTTTCGCGACCGCGTGGTACGCGGTTTTCACCACGTGCACCGCCGCGTGGTACACCTTCTTCGCGTACCGGACCACCGCGTGGTAAGCGTTGCGGACCACCCGCGCCGCCGCGTGGTAGGCGTCCCGCACGACGTGGTAGCTCGCCACCGCGACGTGCACGATCGGCTGCACCACGTACGTGTTGACGAAGTGCGCCGCCGGCTGGATCACCTGGTGGTAGACGAACGACGCCGCCGGCGCCACGACGTGGTTGCTCACGAACGACCACGCGTCGCTGAACCAGCCGTGCCCCGACGGGTCCGTACCGGTCATCGGGTTGTCGTCGACGTAGGCGAACTTGTTCGCCTCCATCGGGTTGGGCACCGGGCTGTTCGACACCGAGTCCCGGTTCATGAACTGCCCGACCGCCGGGTTGTACCAGCGCGCCGCCATGTTGACGTTGCCCGTCGACCGGTCCGTCCAGCCCGACTGGTACCCCAGCTGCCCCTTGGCGTTCGCCGACGCCAGCACGTTGCCGAACGGGTCGTAAGTGCTCGACCCGCTCAGCGCGCCGCCGGTGGCGGTGAACGTCCCGACGACGTCGGTGTGCTGGTCCACGAACGCGAACGCCCCGGTGCCGCCGGAGGCGACGCCGACCAGTCCGCCACCCGGATCGCGGCTGTAGGTCGACGTGCCGTCCGAGGCGATCGTGTTGCCCTGGCCGGAGAAGGCGAACGTCGTCGCCGCGCCCGACGCGATCGTCGTGTCGGTCAGGTTCCGGCCCAGGCCGTCGTACCCGAAGGCCTGCGTGCCCTGCACGGCCATCTGACCGAAGGCGTCCGACGCGGACACCAGGGTGCCGGTCGAGGACGCCCGCTCCCGCAGCGTTCCGCGCGCGCTGTAGCTGTAGGTGTTCGAGCCGTCCGACGTCAGTTCGTCGCGCGCGTCGTAGGTGTAGGTCGACGAGCCCACCTGGGTCCGGTTGCCCGCCGCGTCGTAGCCGTAGGCCACCGTGCTGACGCCGTTGTTCCACGACGCGAGCCGGCCGGCCAGGTCGTAGGTGTAGGTGTTGGCCGCCGACCCGGCGAACCCGGTGGTCGTCTTCGACGTGAGGTCGTCGTTCGCGTCGTAGCCGTAGCCGACCGACGCGATCGCCGCTCCCCCGGCGGTCTTCAGCGTGTCGCCGGTCAGCCGGTGCAGGCCGTCGTAGCCGAACGTCCGCGCGTTGCCTGTCCCGTACTTCACGCCGCTGACCTGGTTCAGCGCGTTGTAGCTCAGCGTCTGCGTGCCACCGGTCGCCGCGTCGGTGACGGTCGAGAGCCGGTCGGCACCGTCGTAGCCGTACGACGTCGTGCCCGCCGCGTCGGTGCGCGAGGTCATCAGGCCGTCGGTGTTGTAGGCGAACGACGACGACCCGGCCGAACCGCTCGCCGTGAGCAGCGCACCGCGGTCGTTGTAGCCGAACGTCTCGCTGCTCGCCGCCTGGTGGTCCGAGTGCCCGGCGACGCCGGCTTCGGTCGTGGCCACCGAAGTCATCCGGCCGCCGGGGTCGTAGCCGAACGTCCGGGTGGCCGTCGCGGCTTCGGCGCCGCCGCCGCTCTGGCTGACCAGGTTCCCGTCGTCGTCGTAGCCCGCCGTGACGGTCACCCCGCCCGGCTGGGTCTGCGTGACCGGCCGGGTCGCCGCGTCGTAGACCGAGGTGAAGGTCCGGTCCGCGGCCGAGGTGTAGGCCGTGGTGGCCGGCTCGACGACCGCTTCGGGCTGGTTCCACGCGTTGTAGCGGGTGATCGTCGCGTTGCCCCGGCCGTCGGTGGACCGCGTCCGGTTGCCCGCCGCGTCGTAACCGAACGACGTCGTGACGGACGCCGTCGCCGACACCGGCTGGATCTCCCCGGTGAGGCGGTTCCCGCTGTCGTAGGTGAAGGTCCGCGCGGTCCCCCGGCCATCCACAGTGGACGTTAGACGACCGCCGGCGTCGTAGGCCGCCGACGTCTGCCGCAGTACCGCGCCGGTCGCGTCCTTGCCGGTGACGCGCACCGGGCGGCTCGACTGGTCGTAGTCGGTCAGCGTCGCGGTGTTGTCGGCGGCGGTGACCGACGTCTTCTCCCCGAGGTAGCTGTACCCGTACCGGGTGGTGTTCCCGGCCGCGTCGGTGACCGCGGTGGTCTGCCCGAGACCGTCGTACCCGTAGGAGGTGACGGCGCCGGCGGGGGTCGTGGTCGAGGCCAGGCGCGCGCCGCCGGGGTTGCCGGCCGACGCGGTGTAGGAGTTCGTCGTGGTCGCGGTGAGCGTGCTCGGGTACCGCTCGAACACCGTCGAGGTCAGCGGCCGTGACAGGAAGTCGTAGGTCGCCTCGGTGCGGACGCCGTTCGCGTCGGTCACCGACAGCCGGTCGCCGTTGGTGTCGTAGGTCGACGTCGTCTTGGCGCCGGAGGGCCGGGTCACCTGGGCGACGTCACCGAGCTGGTCGTAGCTCATGGTGGTGACGTGGCTCAGCGGATCCTTCTCGGTGAGGACCTGCCCGATCTTGTCGTAGGTGCGCACGGTGGTCGCGGTGATCGGGGCGCCGCCGCCGGGCGGGGTGTACGCCGGGTTGGTGACCGACACCGGCTGGCCGGCCGCGTCGTAGACGGTGGTCAGCTGGTTGCCGTCGGGGTCGACGGCCTCGACCGGCTCGCCGAAGGTGTTGTACCCGGTCGTGGTGACCGGGTGCACGGCGGTGGCCGGACCGCCGTTCGTCTCCGTGGTGACGGTCGGCGCGGTGGTCACCGCCGGGTTCCCGGCTTCGTCGCCGGCGTAGGTCGTGACGTTGCCGTTCGCGTCGGTCATCGACGTCGGCAGGCCGCGCTGGTCGACGGTCCAGCTCGTCGTCTCGGCCGCCGAAGACGCCGTCGTGCCGCCGTTGCGGCCGCCGCCGAAGATCGTCGTGACCTCCGCCGCGGACAGCGCGCGGGTGTACGCCTGGACGCCGGCCACCTGGCCGGTGGCGTAGTTGCCGTTGGCGCCGAGGTACCAGCCGTGCCCGAGCACCAGCGGGCCGGTGCTCGCCATCGGCGTCGGGTCGGTGGTGGTGCCGGCCAGCGCGCCGTTGACGTACAGCGTCATCGCGCCGGTACCCGGGTTGTACACACCCGCCAGGTGCGTCCACGTCCCGGCCTGCGCGTCGGCCGCGGACTCCGCGCGGTAGCCGGTGGCGTTGGTGGCGTCGGTGCCGAACCGGGAGAAGGACCACTTGTGGCTGCTGCCGTCGTACTCGAGGTAGAGACCGCTCATCACGGTCCCCTTCTGCACGACGAAGGTCTGGAACGCCGAGCCGAGCGTCGCCGGTTTGACCCAGGCCGACACCGTGTAGGCCGCCGTGGTGTCGAGCACCGGGCCGTTGGTGGCGATCTGCGAGCTGGTGCCGTCGAGGTTCGCGGCGCCGTCGGACCAGGTGACGGCCGAGGCGGCCGCGGTGTTCCCGGTGCCGGAGGAGTCGGTGACCGTGGTGCCCGACGGCTGGTTCAGCTTCCACCAGCCCACCGGGTGCCCGGCGCCGTCCGCGGCGACCGAGCGGGAGGTGAGCACGCCCATCGGGTCGTAGGTGGTGCTGACCGTGCGGCTGCGTCCCGACGGGTCGGCCTGCGTGGTGGTCGCGACCTGGTCGTCCGGGGTGTAGGACACCGACGTCGTGCGGGCCGCGCCCGCCGGGTCGTCGACGGTCCGCGAGACCCGCCCGGCGGCGTCCACTGTGGACGCCGAGGTGTTCGCGCCGTTGCCGGTGACCGTGCCGATCTGGTTGCCGGCCGCGTCGTAGGTGTTCGACTCGGTGACGAACGCCTGCTGCCCGGCGGGGTCCTTGCGCGTGACGGTCGCGGTCAGCCCGTTGTCGGTGTAGGTGTAGTACGTGGTGTCGCCCATCGAGTCCGTTTCGGACGCGAGGCGCCCGGCCGGGTCGTAGGCGTTCGACTTCTGGACGAGGAACGTCGCGGGCCGCGGGTCGGCGGGGTTGCCGGTGTACCAGACGCCCTGGGTGAGCAGCCGGCCTTCGCCGTCGTAGGTCCAGCCGGTCTCGGTGCCGTTGGCGTCGGTCTCGCTCTTCTTGTTGCCGTAGACGTCGTAGGTGTAGGTGGTGATGTTGCCGTTCGCGTCCGTGCTGGAGGCGACCTGGTCCTTGTCGTTGTAGGTCGAGCCCGACGTCCGGGCGGCGTCGCCGCCGGTGCCGTCGGCGACGGTCTGCGAGGTGAGGCTGCCGTCGGCGTTGTAGACACTGGTGGTGACGGCGTTGTGGACGGCGCCGGTCACCCGGTCGGTGACCGCCGGGTCGGTCTGCGAGACGACCTGGTCGCTGCCGTCGTAGGCGTAGGTGGTGGCCAGGCCCGCCGGGTAGCTGTCGGACACGGCCGTCTTCGACAGGAGGCGGCCGAGCGGGTCGTAGGTGAAGCGGGTGACCAGGCCGTCGGCGTTGGTCGTGCTCGCGACGTCCCCGTTGTGCAGGTAGGCCACCTGGTTGACGGCGCCGCCCGGCGAGGTCGTCTTCACCGGCAGCCCGGCCGGCACGTTCCCCGAGTCCGTCGCGGGGAAGGCCGCGGTGCCGTCGCTGTAGGTGATCGCGGTGGTCCGCCCGCCCGCGAAGCCCGGCACCGGCGGGGTCGTCACCGAGGTGCGGTTGCCGGCGGTGTCGTAGCCGAACGACGTCAGGTACGCGGGGTCGGTCGCCCCCGAGGAACGCGGGTCCCGCGAGGTGAGCATCAGGTCGTTGCGCGCGTCGGCCGTCGTCAGCTGCGCCGTGGTGTCGTCCGGGAAGTACGTCGAGTACGACGTCGAGCACTTCTCGGCGGCCTGGTCCTGGCAGGTGGTCTGGGAGACGGTGTTGCCGCGCACGTCGTGGCCGACGGTGACCACGTTGCCGTTGGGGTCGGTGCTGGTGTGCAGGAAGCCGGCCGTGTCGTAGCCGTAGGTGGTGCGGTGCCCGGCCGTGTCCGTCTCGGCGATCTTGTGGTTCCCGGCGGCCGGGTCGTACTGCTGCGTCGACGTCTTGCCCGCGGGGTCGGTGATCGTCGCGGTCGTCAGCGGGGCGAGGCCCTGCGAGTTGCCCGCGGCGAGGAAGTGCTGGGCGACCTCCCCGGCGCCGAGCGACGAGCGGTAGAAGGCGACCTCGCCGATCGAGCCGGTGAAGTAGTTCCAAGTGTTCCCGGTCGGGGCGGCCGGCCAGCCCCCGGTGTTGTAGACGCCCGCGCCGACGAAGTTCAGCGGGTCGACGTTGAAGATCTGGGCGGACAGCGTGCCGATCTGCTGACCGTCGAGGTAAAGCACTTGGGCGGTGCTCGCGCCGGTGAGCACGACGTGGTGCCACTTGCCGTCGTTGACCTTGCCCGCCGAGGCCATACCGGTGACCTCGTTGTCCCAGAAGTGCCCGTGCAGCTTGCCGTCGGTGCCGACGTAGAGCACCGGCATGGCACCGCCCGACGGGTTCGCGGCGCCGAGCGGCGAGTTGCCGGTCGAGAACAGCGTGCCGGCCGTGGTGGACGTCGTCGAGAACCACAGCTCGACCGACGCGGTGTTCGACGCGCTGACGAGGTGGTCGGGCAGCGTCGTCCCGGCGACGGTGCCCGGGAACTTCGCCGCGGTCGAGTCGGTGAACGGGCCGGGCCCGCCGAGCGTCGCGTTCGTGTAGGCCGACGGCCGGTAGTTCACCTCGCCCGCCGGCACCGCCGTGCCCGGTGCGTCCGCGAATCGCTGGTACAGCTCGGGGTGCGAGCCGAGGACGGCGCCGCGGTAGACCTGGCTGGAGCCGGCCGCGGTCAGCGGCGCGTATTTCCAGGTGCCGCCGTTCTCGTCACCGATCTGCGTGACGGCGTCGGAAACCGGGTCGTAGGACACCGTCGTGTGCACCGCGCCGGAGGGCCGGGTGATCGACGTGAGCAGGCTCGACTGCTGCTTGCCGCTCTGGTAGAGCGCCAGTTCGCGCTGGCCGGGCACGGGCTTGTCCCACACGGCGACGTCGGCGATCTGGCCGTTGAAGAAGGTCGCGGTGCCGGGCTTGCCGGCGTTGGCCTGATCGGGCCACTGGTTGCCGAGGAAACCCGCGCCGATGTAGCGGTTCTGCGGGCCCATCGGCACGACCGCGCCGATCGTGGACCCGACGAACTGGCCGTCGAGGTACATGCCCTGGCTGGTCGAGGAGTGCGTGAACACCACGTGGTGCCAGGCGTTGTCGTTGACCGGAGCCGGGGTCGTGACGGTCTTGTCCGTCGCGCCGGTCCAGTACTCGCCGATCAGCTTCCCGTCGTTGCCGACGTAGAGCGCGGGCGTGTACTGCGACGCCGGGCTCGTCGCCTCGGTCAGCGGCATGGTGCTGTAGGAGAACAGGACTCCGTTGGTGGCCGCGGTCTTGAACCACATCGACACCGACATCGTGTTCGGCGCCGCGGCGTCGGCCCGCGGGAGCTGCACGTACGACGAGGTGCCGTTGAACCCGGCCGACGTCGCCGCCGAGCCCGCCAGCGCGCCGGGCCGGCCGAGCGTGACGTCGTGGTAGGTCGCGCTGTCGGCGCCTTCGTTGGTCAGCACCGCGCTCGCGGCGGTCGTCCCGGACGCTTCGGCCAGCGGCCAGAGCGAGTGCGGGCCGAGGTCGAGCGCGCTGGTCCGGTAGGGCGACGCGGCCTGGTAGCCGTATCGCGTGCAGGCGGTTGTCGTGCCCGGCGGGCAGACGCTGGTGAGCTGGTCGCCGGTGTAGCCGTAGGTCCAGGTCAGCGGCGCGCCCGGGGTGAGGTCGTCGGTCGAGACCGTGGCGACGTGCGGGCTGGTGGCCCCGGCCGGGGTGGTCCAGGCCAGGTGCAGGGCGCGGCCGGAGACCGCCGACGTCAACGCGGTGGCGCGGCCGCCGGCGGTGGTCACGGCCGTCGCGCGGCCGTTGGCGTCCGTGATCGAGGAAAGCTGGTAGACGCCCGAACCGAGTGCCTGGGTGAAGGTGTAGACAGTGTCGTTCTTGTCGGTGAGGCTGTAGCCGCCGGTGATCGCCTTGAAGGTGGCGAAGCGCCCCGACGGCGGGGAAAACGTGCCGTCGGCGTTCTTCCCGTAGCCCACTTCGGAGCCGTCCGGGTAGGTCACCAGCACGCTGACGACCGTGCCGGTGCCGTCGAAGTCGTACTGCTCGGCGGCGCGCGCGTCGACCACGCTCGACCAGCCGGCGCCGAAGGCCCCGGTCGTGCGGGGATCACGGGAGTTGTAGTCGCGCACCACGGACAGGGCGGGCCCGACGCTGCGCACCTCCGCGTCGGTGGCCGACGTCGTGTAGTTGCCGATGCTCGGTTCGACGCCGTGCACGCCGGTGTTCTGCGACAGCGACGACGTCACCAGCGGCTGGTCCACCCCGACGGTGAGCGGGTTCCACGGCGGGTCGGCCGAGTAGGACGAGCCGTCGTAGGCCTGCACGGCCCAGTAGTAGGTCTGGTTGTACTTCAGCTTCCCGGCCGGGACCCGCCAGGTCCCCTCGGCGACCAGGCCGGAATCGGCGATGGTCGTACCCGCCTGATCGGCGACCTGGTAGCGGTACTTCAGCGCACCCGGGCCGGCGTCGATGTCGTGGGCCGTGGCGAACAGGAACGGGACGAGGCTGGTCGTGACGCCGCCCGCGCCCGGGTACGCGGAGTCGACGACCGGCGGCACGTTCCCGCTCGTGGTCAGCGACAGCACCGGCTGGAAGCCGGCGTTCATCTGCCACGAGTCGAACTGCTTCCAGTGCAGCGTGTCGTTCGTGGCCGCGTAGACGGCGAGGCCGTTGTCCGCCACCGACCCGTTGGCCCAGCCGGTGAACGTCGCCGCCGACAACGGCACGCTCACCCAATCGCCCACCGTCCGGTCGGCCGCGCGGTTGGCGCACGCGGTGGGCACCGACGGCGTGGCGTTGCCGATGCTCGCGCCGTAGGACGGCCCCGGGTAGGCGGCCACGCCGGACGGCGTCCACGTCTGCGTCACCGGGGCGACGTCGAAGCGTTCGGCGACGCACGTCGAGGCCCAGGTGTCGAACAGCTTCAGCGTCGCTGAGCTCACCGTGACCTGGGAGCCGTCGAGGTCGGCGGGGAACTTGAGGAACGTGTTCGCCGAGTCGGGGCCCGAGTTGAACGACCCGATCTTGACGACCTTCTCCATCGAGTGGTCACCGGGCGCGCCGGCCTCGGCGTAGGTCGAGGACGGCGTGTCGGTGAAGGTCGGGTCGACGGTCACCGGGAACACCCGGGCCGGGTCGGCCAGCCACGCCGGGTCCAGGGTGACCTTCAGCGCCGGCGCCCCGGCGGACGTCGTCAGCGCGTAGCCGACCGCATACGTCGTGGCCGGGTCGCCGGAAACCGGGTCGACCCGGGAGTCGAAGGCGTAGCCGCGCGGGATCCGTTCGCGGACCGCCCCGGCGCCGTCGACCAGGCTCACCGAGCCGTCGGCTTCGGCGCGCGGCGTCAAACCGTTGAGGGACAACGGGAACACCCAGGTGCTCGGGGCCGCCGCCGAGCGCAGCACGACGGACTCCTTGACGCCGGTCGCCGTCGGTTCGAGGGCGAGATCGGTGTCGCGGAGCACGCCGGGGTAGGTCGCGGACCGGCCGTCGACGCGGGGTGCGACCGGGGCGGCGCCCTGCAGGCCGTACGTGAGCGAGTGCCCGCCGTCGACGGCGAGGGCGGCCAGCGCCGGGTCGGCCGCGTTGCCCGCGAAGTCGACGACCCGGGAGTTGGCGGCCTCGTGCCAGCGGCCGTCCTGTCCACTGCGGACCGAGGTGTCGATCGGCCGCCAGCCCCACGGGCCGTCGGCGAAGTTGACCGGCTCCCGGGTGTAGTCGCGGGTGACCGAGCCGTCGGCATTGGTGAAGAAGTTCATCGTCGCCGAGGACTTCGTCGCGTCGCGGTGGCTCGTCACGGCGTCGAAGCCACGCGTCGCCGGGCCGCTCGGCCCGGGGGTCACCTTACGGTCGTGCGCGGCTTCCGGGGCCAGCTCTCCGGGCGCGCGGCCCGGCGCGTTCCCGGCGCCGCCGTCCGCGCTGGTCTCCGCGGTGGTCGCGTCGTGGCGCGCGCCGTCGGCCGAGCCGCCGGCCTGCCGGGGTGTCGCGCCCCAGTGCGGCGAACCGGAGAACAGCGAACCGAGCCACGACGTGAACTCCGGTACCGGCAGGTGACCCGGCGCGAGCTGAGCGGCGTCCGCCTGCCCGGAACCGAGCGAAAACGCCAGCGCCAGCAGTATCCAGGCAGCACAGAACCTGACAGCACGACGACCCACGAGTCTCCCCCTCGATGACCATCCCCGACGAACGGCGAGAAAGTTCACCACGGCGGAAGGTGGTCTCACCAGCCCGCAAAGCGACCAATCACGGAGATCAAGAGCACAGGACAAACCGGACTTGTGCTACGTAATTTGCCCTAACCGCGCCAAATCTCTCAGTGGCCGGCGGCGTGCGCGGCCCTGCGGACCGCCTCGGCGACGTCCGCGCGGAGGTGCTCGGTCACCCCCACGGGGGAGACGTTGGCCGCCGCACCGCCCGCCGCACCGACGGCCACGAAGCGGATGGCGGGGTGGGTACCCGCCTGGGCGAGCGCCACGGCGGTGCCCGGCTCGCCCACCGTCAGGACGACGTCGCACCGCCGCTGCGCCAGGGAGTTCAGGTACGGCAGGTAGTTCGCCTCGGTGGCCGGGCCCGCCGCGGCGAGGTAGGAGACCTTGGCGCCGGTGTCGCCCGACGCGTCCTGCAGGCCCGCCCACACCGGCGCGACCCCGGGCGCCGCGAGCCCGGCCGGACCGGTCAGCAGGCACGCCGAGTAGTCGGCGTAGACACGCGCCCGCGCCGGCGGCAGTCCCTGGTCGTCATCCCCGGGCCACCACAGCAAAACCGCCGCACCCGCGACCACGATGACGCCGGCCACCGCCACCCACCAGAACCGCCGCACGGCCTTCCCCTCACTCCCGCGTGCCCCCACGGTAGTGCACGGCCCGGGCCGTCCGGTGGCTCAGCCCGTCGTCCCCGCCGGAGCCGTCGCCACCGCCGAGTCGCCGAACTTGATGCCCTTGGCCTCCTTGCCGATCGCCGTCAGGACCGCGACCGCCACCAGGCCCGGGACCACCGTCCACAAGAGAGCCGACGAATACCCGTGGGACTCCGCTATCGCCTGCTGGATCGGGAGATTGAGCGCAGCCAGGAGGTTGCCCAGCTGGTACGTCACGCCCGGGTAGAAGCCGCGGATCGCGTCCGGGGACATCTCCGTCAGGTGCGCCGGGATCACGCCCCACGCGCCCTGGACCATCACCTGCATCAGGAACGATCCCAGCGCGAGCATCCCCGCGCCGTGGTCGAACGCGAAGATCGGGATCACCGGCAGGCCGAGCACCGCCGCGGTGACGATCGTGCGGCGGCGGCCCAGCTTCTCGGACAGCGTGCCGAACGTCAGGCCGCCGATGATCGCGCCGACGTTGTACAGCACGGCGATCCACGTGCTCGTCGTCGCGGTCAGGCCGGCGCCGCCGTTGTCGTGCGCCTTCAGGAAACTCGGGTAGACGTCCTGGGTGCCGTGGCTCATCCAGTTGAACGCCGTCATCAGCAGGATCAGGTACCCGAACCGGCGGATCACCTTCGGGTTGAGCAGCACGTCCTTGACCGACGTCCGCGTCACGCGCAGCTTCTCCCGCGTCGCCTCCCAGACCTCGGACTCCCGCACCCGGGAGCGGATCAGCAGGCTGATCAGCGCCGGGAAGATGCTCAGCACGAAGATCCAGCGCCACTCGAGGTTCAGTGCCGAGTGGAACAGCAGGTACGCGAGCGCGGCCATCAGGTACCCGATCGAATAGCCCACCTGCAACAGTCCCGAGAAGAACCCGCGGCGCGCCACCGGGATCTTCTCCATCGCCAGGGCCGCACCCAGGCCCCATTCGCCGCCCATGCCGACGCCGTAGACGAACCGCAGGATCAGCAGCACCGTGAAGTTCGGGGCGAACGCGCACAGCAGCCCGGCCACCGAGTACACCAGCACGTCCACGATCAGCGGCACCCGGCGCCCGACGCGGTCGGCCCACAGACCGAACAGGAGCGCGCCGACCGGCCGCATCACCAGCGTCGCCGTGGTGATGAACGCCAGCTGCGTCGCGGTCGCGCCGAACGACTTGTCCTTGGCGATGTCCGCCAGCACGAAGACCACGAGGAAGTAGTCGAACGAGTCCATGCTCCAGCCGAGCAGCGCCGCGAGGAACGAGTTGCGCTGGTCCGATGTAAGCGCTTTCTTGGCCTGGGCCGGTTCCGCCTGCCGATCCGTCACGTTTGCCCCGTCCCGTCGGTTCCCCACCGGAAGACTTCAGGGTTGGTCTAGCACCGACGACCCCGTGCGGGCAAGAGTGGACGCCGTGATCAGTGCGGGACGCCGATGCGCACCCGGCGGCCGACGTCCCGGGCCCAGGCCTTGATCCGGTCCCAGTCGCGGAAGTCGCCGGCGCGCTGGCCCGACGCCATCAGCCGCGGGATCAGGCCGCGCACGGTCGACGGGTCGAGGCGGCCGCCGAAGGTGGCCGTGCGCTCGGCGTCGATGCGCGCCGCGAGCAGCGCCACGTTCGCCGGCAGGCCGACCTGGTGGGTGGCCGCACCCGGGCCGCACGGGCCGCTGTGGAACAGCCACACCGGACGCTCGGCCAGCGCCCGGGCGTGGTGCTCCAGCAGCCGGACGGCGTCCGGCCGCCAGCGGTGGTAGTACAGGGCGCTGCCGACGACCACCGCGGCGTACCCGTCGACGGTGGCGACGTCGGCCGCGTCGCGTACGTCCACGGACAGGCCGATTTCGCGGAGCTCCGCGGCGATGACCTCGGCGATCTGCCGGGTACCGCCGTGTCGTCCGGAGTGGGCGACGAGGACTGCGGTCATGGGTCCATTGTCGGCCTTCGTCCTCGAATCGGCGCCGCGGGCCGGTCACGATCCGCCGAACGGGCGCTTCCCCTCAGCCGGGCGGCAGGAACGCCGGGCGCGTCGCGGGGTCGGGTTCGTCGTAGTAACGCCGGAACACGGCGGTCTGACCACCGGAAACGGGCGGCACGATCCAGCTCCAGTCGGCCGGGCACCGGCGTCCGGCGCGTTCCTCCTTCTCCAGGTGCGTCAGGAACCGCCGCGACTCGGTGTGGTGGTCGGCCATGGTCACGCCCGCCGCGTCGAACGAGTGCTGCACGGCCAGCGTCAGCTCGACGAGCGCCCGGTCGCGCCACAGCGTGCGCTCGGAGCCGGTGTCCAGGCCCATCAGCTCCGCGATGGCGGGCAGCAGGTCGTAGCGGTCCTCGTCGGCCAGGTTGCGGGCACCGACCTCGGTGCCGAGGTACCAGCCGTTGAACGGCGCGGCCGGGTACGTGACGCCCCCGATCTCCAGCGGCATGTTGCTGATCGCCGGCACGGCGTGCCAGCGCAGCCCCAGCCCGGCGAACCAGCGGTGGTCGGGGTGGCTCAGCGGCACCTCCAGCACGGCGTCCGCGGGCAGCGTGTACAGCCGCGGATCGCCGGGATCCGACTCGACCAGCAGCGGGAGGACGTCGAAGGAGCCTCTCCGCTCCGGTGGCCGCCAGCCGAGCCGCCGCACCTGCTCGGTGAACCCGGCGTACCGCGGGTCGCCGAGCACCGAGCCGTCCTCCAGCCGGTAGCCGGCGTAGCGGATGAGCTGCTCGTTGTGGATGCGCGGCCCCGGCCCCTCGGGCGTGTCCGGGGCGAAGACGGTGATGGTCGGGCGGATCCGGCCGGACCGGGTGGCCTGGCGCAGGTGGGCGACGCATTCGCCGGCGATGTCGGCGGGGTCGGTGACCCGGCGCCGGTCCCGGACGCGGAGGCTGTTCCAGTAGAGCCGGCCGATGCAGCGGGCCGAGTTGCGCCAGGCGACGCGGGCGCCGTACGCCAGCTCGGCGGGCGTGTGCCGGTAGGTGCCGGTTTCGGCGATTTCGGCGCGCACCTCGGCGAGCCGCGTCTCGAGCCACGTGCCCTGTTCGGCGGCCCCTTCTTCGAACATGAGGTTGAGGAATTCCTCGGCCTCCGCGGAATTGACGTTCTGTTCCCCCGACACCCGTTGGTGGTAAAGTACCGGCGCGGTCGTCACCCGCTCGGACGTAGCAGTCACCGCGCTACCCCACTCTCCGAAATCGTGATCTGCATCCCGACGGGAAGGTTCACCGTTCCTCCGATGGTCGCCGACAACACTGTCGGCCGGAAACGCCTGCAGCACGGGCGCTTCCGACCAGGCGGGGCAGGATACCCCACGTTTCGCGGGACACGGTCCCCGAATGCCCAGTACGTTCCGCGTCTCCCGGAATATCGCCACGGCCTGGGAAAACGTCGGAAAAATAGTCGTCACCACGTGTTATCCGGACATGTCGCAGCGCATTTCCCGTCAATCGATCACATTTACCGGCGAAGGCCACGTGATTCTTTCCCGTGCGCCGATCTTCGGCTTTTCGTGGGTAATCGCCGAACGGCCTTTTCCGGCGCCGGTCCCCCGTGTAAGCACGCGTGCGGGCGCGTCGTTTAGAGTCGCCTGATCGGCAGAGGAGGACGTTGCGTGAACCGGATCCCCGTGGTCCTCGTCGCCGGGTTCCTCGGCGCGGGCAAGACGACGCTGCTCAACCACCTGCTCGCCAACCGCGAGGGCGCCCGGGTCGGCGTCGTGGTCAACGACTTCGGCAGCGTGAACGTCGACGCGCTGGCCGTGGCCGGGCAGGTCGACACGATGGTCTCGCTGGGCAACGGCTGCCTGTGCTGCGCGGTCGACGCGAGCGGGCTGGACGCGATGCTGGGGCGGCTGTCGTCGGCCGAGGCGGGGATGGACGTCATCGTCGTCGAGGCCAGCGGCATCGCCGAGCCGCGCGACCTGATCCGGCTGATGATCGCCAGCGAGAACCCGGACATCCGCTACGGCGGGCTGGCCGAGGTGGTGGACGCCGCCGAGTTCGAGGCCGCCCGCGAACGCCACCCCGAACTGGCCGATCACCTGCGGCTGGCCGACCTGGTGGTGCTGAACAAGGCCGACCGCGTCGACGCCGACGCGCTGGCGAAGGTCACGGCGACGGTCGAGGAGCTGGCGCCGGGCCGCCCGGTGCTGGTCACCGCCCACGGCCGGGTCGACCCGAGGCTGTTCTTCGACCCGGAACCCCGCGGCGAGCGGGCCGGCCAGCTGTCCTTCGACGACCTGCGCGAGGACGACCACGACCATTCCCGGCACCTGCACGCCGAGTACGAGACGGTCACCTTCACCGCCGAGACGCCGCTGGCGCCGCGCGCGTTCGTCGAGTTCCTCGAGCGCCGCCCGGCGGGCCTCTACCGCATGAAGGGCCAGGCCGACTTCGGCGCGGGGACGCGCTTCCGGCTGCACACGGTCGGCGGGTTCGTGCAGGTCGACCGCTCGGCCTGGCCACCCGGAGCCCCACATCGCACCGAGCTGGTGCTGATCGGCGCCGGCCTGGACACGGACTCCGTCCGCGCCGACCTGAGCGGCTGCCTCGCCGAAGACCCGGACGTCGTCGACGAGCGCGGCATGCTGCACATCCTCCGCTACCTGCCCGACGAAGCCTGAGCCCGCGCCACGCCGAAGATCGGCAAAACCGCGGGTTCCCGCCGGCCGCGACAGAGACTGTCGGCCATGACGACCACCGAGGTGAGCGCACCACGCTGGTACCTGGTCGGCGTGCTGCCCGAAGAAGTCCCGCAAGCGCACCTGATGACCCGCTCGGGCGACCTCCGCTACCGGCGGTCGGCCTGCGGTGAGCGAGAGTCGCGCAGCTGGAAGCCTGTCGACTTGACGACATCCGAGGTCACACCGTGCCCGGAGTGCGTGGCGACCCTGCCCGCTCCCCCGGCGGGCTTGCGGCTCGCCCCGGGAACCGAGAACCGCGGCCAGCTCAGCCTCGACCTGGAGATGTAGCTGCACCGGTTGCTCGCGGGTCGTCGCTGCGCTCGAGGTCCGAGGCCGTCCGCATCGCGGCGGCCCGGCGGTGACACCGGTGGCCCCACGGGGGTCTTTCGCACGCTGAAGGTGGCCGGTGCGGCCGCTGGCGAGATGCGGTGATCGAGTCGCTGCGGCCCGCGCCCGTTCTCGCCGCCAACCCGCGATGACCAGGCACGCACCTCGGCGCCCGAGTCCCGCCACTCGCCCAGCCGCGGCACCCGATGCCGCCGGTCCCCGCAATGATCAGGCCGGGTACACGCGTCAACATAGCGGCGCTCAGATCCCGCGCCGGGCGAAGCCTCATGGCGAGCGGCCGGGCCAAGCACAACACGTCGGCACAGCGGTACTCAAGCCCTGCGCCGGGCGAAGAGCCCTAAGGCGAGCGGCCAGACCAGGCACACACGTCAGCGCAGCGGTACTCAAGCCCCGCGCCGGGCGAAGCCCGTGGCCGGGCGGCCCGATCAGGCACACGCGCCGTCACCGCAGCGCTCAAGCCCCTCCGCGCGCGGCCCCGGCGGGCGCACCAAGGGATGCCGCTGAGCCATCGTCGGCCGCTAGACCAGCGGCTTCTCGTAACAGACCGACTCCGGGTCGGTCTCGTGCGGTGGGAAGTTCGGCACCCGGCGGAAGCCCGCGCGCTCGTACAGGCGCATCGCCGCGGGCTGGCGGGCGCCCGTCTCCAAGCGGATGCGGGCCCCGCCCGCCTCCTGGGCCAGGCGTTCGGACGAGGTCACCAACGCGTCCGACACCCCTGAACCCCGCGCGTCCGGGGCCACGAACATCCGCTTCAGCTCGTACACGTCCGGCTCCACCGGCTCGATCGCGCAGCAGCCGATCGCTCGCTCGCCGTCCCATGCCAACAGGTAGCGGGTTCCCGGCCGCAGGGGTGACGGCTGGGCGTCGACCGGCAGGTTGTAGACCACCACCAGCTCCGCCGTCATCGCCGTGACCAGCGCGATCAGCAGTCCGTCGTCGGCCGCGCACTCCGCGACGGTCGTCAATGTCAGGCCTTCTTCGCCCGGCTCGGCGCGACGCGCGGTGGCTCGTTCGGCATCTTCGGGTAGACCGGCGGCCACGGCGCGTCCATCAGCCCACCGGCCATGTCGGCCTCCGACAGCGCCAGCAGCGGCTCGATCGACTGCGGCCGCTCCCCCGCGCCCGCCCACGGGTCACCCAGCTCGGCCAGCCGGGCCGGCACCGTGCTCAGCGTGAACGTGTCGGGCTCGACGCCGGCCAGCTCGTCCCACGCGATCGGCGTGGACACCTGGCCGCCGACGCGCGGGCGCACGCACCACGTGCCGAACACGGTCTTGTGCGGTGCGTTCTGGTTGAAGTCGACGAACACGCGCGAGCCGCGCTCCTCCTTCCACCACTGCGCCGTGATCTTCTCCGGGTGACGCCGTTCGAGCGCCCGCGCCAGCGCGACCGCCGCGGCCCGCACCTGGAAGCTGTCCCATCGCGGCTCCAGGAGCACGTACAGGTGCAGGCCCCGCGAGCCGGACGTCTTGAGGTGGCCTTCGATGCCGTGCTCCCCCAGGAACTCCCTGGTCAGCAGCGCGGCCTCGCACAGGTCGCCGAAGCCGATGCCCGGTGACGGGTCGAGGTCGACGCGCAGCTCGTCGGCGACCTCGGGCGTGTCCGCGCGGTACGGCCACACGTGGAAGCCGAGGCAGCCGAGGTTCACCGCCCAGAGGATGTGCGCCAGGTCCTTCGCGACCAGCGCGTCACTCGTGGTGCCGTTCGGCGTCGACACCACCGTGGTCGACAACCACGGCGGCGCGCCCTGGGGCACGCGTTTCTGGAACCAGTTCTTGCCGCCCGCGCCGTCCGGGTAGCGCTCCAGCAGCAGCGGGCGCCCGCCGAGCCGGGCCAGCAGCGGCCCGGCGACCGCGCGGTAGTACTCGACGAGGTCGAGCTTCGTCTCGCCGCGCTCGGGGAAGTAGACCTTGTCCGGGCTGCTGATCCTGACCTCGACGCCGTCGACGTCCAGCAGCACCGCGCCGCTCATCTGGCCTCCCCAAACAGCTTGGCGAGCTCCGCGGGCGGTGCCTCGTCGAGCTGGGCGTACGTGCAGGACTCCGGGGTGCGGTCGGGCCGGAACCGGACCAGCCGCCCGCCGTGGCGGAAGCGGCCGCCCTGCAGGTGCTCGTAGCGGACCTCGGCCACCCACTCGGTGCGCAGCGGCTCCCAAGCGAGATCCTTGCCGGGCGCCCAGCGGCTGTTCGCGCCCGGTTGCCGGCCCGGCTGGGGCTCGTACTCGGCCCAGGAACGCCAAGGATGGCCCTCCAGCGCGTTTTCCCGCAGCGGCGCCAGCTCCTCGACCAGCTCGGCCCGCCGCGCCTTCGTGAAGCTGCTCGCCACCCCGACGTGGTGCAGCACGCCTTCGTCGTCGAACAGGCCGAGTAGCAGCGAGCCGACGCCGGCGCCGTCCTTGTGCCAGCGGAAGCCGGTCACCACGCAGTCGGCCGTGCGCTCGTGCTTGACCTTCCACATGACGCGCTTGTCCTGCTCGTACGGCTCGTCGGCGGGCTTGGCCATCACGCCGTCGAAGCCCGCGCCCTCGAACCGGGTGAACCAGTCCTCGGCCTGTTCCGGGTCCTCGCTCAGCGGGGTCAGGTGGACGCGCTGCAGCCCTTCGGCGTCGGTCCGCAGGACGCTCTCAAGCTGCCGGCGCCGCTCGCGGAACGGCGAACCGGTGAGGTCTGCGTCCCCCAGCGCGAGCAGGTCGAAGGCGACGAAGCTGGCCGGCGTCTCCTCCGCGAGCTTCCGCACGCGCGAGGCCGCCGGGTGCAACCGCAGCTGCAGCACCTCGAAGTCCAGGCCGGCCGGGGTGACGAGGACGATCTCGCCGTCGACCACGCACCTCGGCGGCAGCGCGGCGGCCAGCAGCTCCACCAGCTCCGGGAAGTACCGGGTGAGCGGGCGGTCGTTGCGGGAGCCGAGCTCGATCTCGTCGCCGTCGCGGAACACGATGCAGCGGAAACCGTCCCACTTGGGCTCGTAGAGCAGGCCCGGCGTGCGCGGCACGTCGTGCACGGCTTTCGCGAGCATCGGCCGCACGGGCGGCATCACGGGCAAGTCCACCGCGCGAGCTTAAATCACGGGTACGACACTTCTTTTGAAAACGACACAGCCGGGCGTGATACACACGTCCTCGTGACCACCGAACGCCCAGAACCGCCCTCGATCGGGGGCGAGCGCGAAATGCTGCGCACGTTCCTCGACTTCCACCGCGCCACCCTCGCCATGAAGTGCGACGGACTGTCCGACGAGGACCTTCGCCGCGCCGCGAGCCCACCCTCGACGCTTTCCCTGCTCGGTCTCGTCCAGCACATGGCCGAGGTCGAGCGCACCTGGTTCCGGCGGGTGATCAACGCCGAGGACGTCCCGCTGCGGTACTCGGCCGACGGCGACTTCCAGGCCGCCTACGACGCGAGCTCCTCCACACGCGCGGAGGCGTTCGAAGCCTGGCAGGCCGAGGTCGAGCAGTCGCGCAAGATCGAAGAGGCCGCCGAGTCCCTCGACGTCACCGGATACCAGGTGCGCTGGGGCGAGGACGTCTCGCTGCGCCTGGTGATGCTCCACATGATGCACGAGTACGCCCGGCACAACGGCCACGCGGACTTCCTCCGGGAGGCCATCGACGGCGTCACGGGCGTCTGATGGACGTGCTCGCCTGGCTGTGCGACGCCGATCCGGCCCTGCGCTGGCAGGTCGAGCGCGACCTGCTGGGCGAGCCGCCGACGGTCTGGGAGGCCACCCGCGCCCGCGTGACGACCGAAGGTTTCGGCGCACGGCTGCTGGCGAAACAGGACCCGGACGGCCAGTGGGCCGGCGGCGCGTTCTTCCCGGCGGACTTCGATTTCGCGAGCATGAAGACGGACGGCCAGCCCTGGACGGCGACGACGTGGGTCCTCAACGACCTGCGGGAGTGGGGCGTGGACGCCGCGGCCCTGAGCGGGACGGCCGAGCTGCTCGCGGAGAACTCCCGGTGGGAGTACGAGAACCTGCCGTACTGGGGCGGCGAGGTCGACTGCTGCATCAACGCGTGGACTCTCATGAACGGCCTCTGGCTCGGCGCGGACGTCGCCGGGATCGCCGGCTGGTTCGTCGAGCACCGGCTACCGGACGGCGGCTGGAACTGCGAGTGGGTCGAAGGGTCGACGCGCTCGTCCGTCCATTCGACACTCAACTCGCTCAAGGGCCTGCTGGCCTGGGAAACGGCGACGGGCGGCTCACCGACGACCCACGCCGCCCGCCGCGGCGGCGAGGAATACCTCCTGGAGCGCGGCCTCTTCCGCCGCCTGTCGACCGGCGAACCGGTGCTGCCTGGGGTGAACGGCTTTTCGTACCCGTTCCGCTGGCACTACGACGTGCTCAACGCGGCCGAGTACTTCCGCCTCGCGTCCCGGCTGGACGGCACGCGCCCGGACCCGCGCATGGCGGAGGCGATCGAGCTGATCCGCACGGCCCGGCAGCCGGACGGCACGTGGCTCCAGGGCCGCCGCCTCCCGGGCCGGGTGTGGTTCGAGACCGACGTCCCGGAGGGCGAGCCGTCGAAGTGGCTGACCCTGTCGGCGACCCGCGTCCTGGCCTGGTGGGACGGGTCGTGAGTGGCTAGGGCGGTTAGAACCGCCCCAACCACTCACGACCCCCGGCGTCAGAGCGCCGCCAGGACCAGGCCGCTGCGGGGCTTCGGTGTGAAGTACGTGGCCTTGCGGGGCATCTGGCGGCCCGCCGCGTGCACCGCCAGGACGTCGGCGTAGGCCACCGGGGCGAGCAGGACCACCGCGTCCGCGTCGTGCGGTGCCGGGCGGCCGGCCGGGAGCGGGTGGACGTGGGGGCCGTCCGGGTCGACGCCGAGCGCGTCGGCGAACAGGACGCGCTCGACGATCTCGTGGTCGATCACCGGGTCCGGCCAGGCCTGCTTCGGCAGCGGGACCCGCAGCACCGCCGAACCCGCGTGGACCACGACCTCGCCCGGCACCGGGACGGCGTGGTCGTCGAAGCGGACGTCGAGGCCGGCCGCGCACCAGCGCGACACCAGCTCCTCCGGGCCGAAACCGGTGCCCGTCAGCACCCGGTTGATCGCGCCGATCCGCAGCTGCGGACCCGCTGTGACCAGGGCGAGGAGTGCGCCGTGGCCGGCCGCCGCGGCCGCGGCCACGCGGTGGTTGCCGTCGGCGACGAGCAGGTCGGCGCCCGCGACCGCGGCCAGCAGCCGGTCCTGCAGCGGCCCGGCGGGCACCGCCCACAGCTCGTGCCGGCGGCCCGCGGCGTCCGAAGTGGACAGATCGGGCAGGCCGAGGCCGGCGCAGGCGCGTTCGACCTGCTCGGTCAGCGGGTCGCCGTCGGCGGCCGGGACGAGCAGCGCGGCGCTGGTCGCGCAGCCCAGCCCGGCCAGCACTGCGGCCCGTTCGGCGACGACGTCCGGGTAGACGTCCTCGGTGTGGCGCACCCGCGCGGTGCCGTCGTCGGTCACCGCGGCCGGGTCGACCAGGCAGAGCAGGCCGGACGCGACGCCGTCCGGGCCCTCGATCCGGTACGGCGCGACGAACCGCCGCATCGGCCGGTAGTAGCGCTTGCGGAGCCGTTCGAGCATGGCCCGGGCGATCGGGACGGCCGCGGTCTGGTCGAGCCCGTGGGCCAGCGCCGCGGGCGTGCGGGCCGGGTGCTGCACGGCCAGCAAGGTGTCCGCGGCGCCGGGAGCGGCCAGCGCGGCGATCACTTGGTCGGGCTCGGCGAACTCGTCGACGTCGGGGCCGGGGACCGCGTCGCGGACCACCCATCCCTGCTCGATCGGCCGGATCCAGTCGCTCATCCTCCCATCTTCCGCGCCGGGGACTGTGACGGAAATTCGCTGGGGTGCGGACCACCGCGATGGAATGCTTAGGACTGCAAAGCAGTTGACTCCGGTCATGGCCACCCCGAGGAGCACGCCACCGATGACGACCCCGGCCCCCACCAGCGTGAAAGGGGTCGGCTTCCGGTCCGAACGCGGCCCGGTGCTGATCGCCGTCATGCTCAGCACGGCGCTGGTCGCGCTGGACAGCACGATCATCGCGACCGCGGTGCCCTCGGTGGTGCGCGACCTGGGCGGGTTCTCGCAGTTCCCGTGGCTGTTCTCGGTCTACCTGCTGACCCAGGCGGTCACCGTCCCGCTCTACGGCAAGTTCGCCGACGTGCTCGGCCGCCGTCCGGTGATGTTCTTCGGGATTGCGGCGTTCCTCGTCGGCTCGGTGCTGTGCGGGGCCGCGTGGAGCATGCCGGTGCTGATCACCGCCCGCGCGGTGCAGGGCATCGGCGCCGGCGCGATCCAGCCGATGTCGATGACGGTCATCGGCGACCTCTACACGGTGGAGGAGCGCGCGCGCGTGCAGGGCTACGTCGCCAGCGTGTGGGGCGTCGCCTCGGTCGTCGGGCCGACGCTCGGCGGCGTCTTCGCGGAGTACCTGGACTGGCGCTGGATCTTCTTCATCAACCTGCCGCTCGGCGCGATCGCCGCGCTGATGCTGCACCGGAACTTCGCCGAGCGGGTCGAGCGCAAGGCGCACAAGGTCGACTACACGGGCGCGGCGCTGCTCACGGTCGGCTGTTCGCTGGTGATCCTCGGCCTGCTCGAAGGCGGCGTCGCCTGGGGCTGGGGCTCGCTGCCGAGCGTGGCGATCTTCGTGGTCGGCGCGCTGCTGCTGGTGGCGTTCGTGCTGGTGGAGAAGCGCGTCGCCGAGCCGGTGCTGCCGCTGTGGGTGTTCACCCGGCGGGTCCTGGTGGGCGGCAACCTGGTCGCGGTGGTCGTCGGCGCGGTCCTGATGGGCCTGACGTCGTACCTGCCGACGTACGCCCAGGGCGTCCTGGGCGCGGGCGCGCTGGTGGCGGGCTTCGCGGTGGCGGCGCTGACGGTCGGCTGGCCCCTGTCGGCGTCCCTGGCGGGCAAGATCTACCTGAAGATCGGCTTCCGCGACACGGCGTTGATCGGCAGCGTGTTCGTCATCGCGGGCGGCGTCCTGGTGGCGATGCTGAACGCGTCGTCGTCGATCTGGGCGGCGGCGTTCGCGGCGTTCGTCCTGGGCATCGGCCTGGGGTTGTCGTCGAGCCCGACGCTGGTGGCGGTCCAGTCGGTGGTCGGCTGGGACCGGCGCGGGGTGGTGACGGGCACGAACCTGTTCAGCCGCTCGCTGGGCAGCGCGGTGGGCGCGGCGGTGTTCGGCGCAATCGCCAACGCGACATTGGCTTCGCGGTTCGCGAACCCGCCGGCGGACGTGGCGGGCAAGCTGCCGCCGTCGGTGGACGCGACGAGCCTGGTGCTGGGAAGCCACGAGGACACGCCGGTGACGCGGTTCGTCCGCGGAGCGCTGGCGGACGCCACGCACTACGTGTTCATCGGGCTGCTGGTGGTGGCGGCGCTTTCGGTGGTGGCCCTGCTGCTGATGCCGCGGAAGACGGAGCAGCTGGAGTTCTAGTTCTGCAGCGGCACCAGTTCGGACTGGAACTTCTCCAGGAACCCGTCGAAATCACCGTGCCCCGGCCGGATCACGAACTTGCTCAGGCCCGACTCGATGTGCTGCTCCACCAGCCGTCGCGCCTCCGGCCAGCTGGTCGCGATCAGGTCCGTCACCGGTACTCCCGGACGACGGCGCGCCGCCACCGCGGTCAGCTCCGGGGAGAGCCCGCGGTCCGCCACCGCCAAGCTCAACCCGAAGTGGTCCTCTTCGATCTCCCGCCCGGCTTCGGATGCCGCCCGCTGGATGGCCAGCCGGGCCGCGAGGGACTCCGCCGGCGTGTGGAAGCTGCCCAGCCAGCCGTCGGCGAGGCGGCCCGCCCGGGCCAGGGCCGCCGGGGCGGTTCCGCCCAGCCAGACGTCCAGGGGCTTCGCCGGGCGCGGGCCGAGGGTGACGCCCGAGACCTGGAAGAACTCGCCCTCGAACGTCACGTCGTCTTCGTCGAGCAGCCGTCGCAACAGCGTCAGGGACTCGTCGAACACCGCCGCGCGGCGGCCCTCCGGGACCGGGAACAGGTCGTGCTCGGCCTTGCGGGCCGGGCGCAGGCCGAACACCGGGAGCACCCGCTTCGGCGCCAGGCCGGCCAGCGTGAGCAGCTGCTTGGCGACCAGGACCGGGTGGCGACCAGGCAGGATCGCGACGCCCGTGCCGACCTTCAGCTTCGACGTCCGCGCCAGCGCGTGCGCCATGCCGACCATCGGGTCGACTTCCGGTGAGTAGACCAGCTCCGACAGCCACAGCGAGTCGACGCCCGCCGCCTCCAGCCGCTCCGCCAGCCCGGCGAACTCCGCGGGCCCGGACCCCTGCGCCGGTGCGACGCCCAGCCTGATCTTCAGCACGACTGCCCCCTAGCTCGACTGAAGAAGACAACGCTCCGGGACGCCGGGGGCATTCCGCCGGAACTCAGGCCGTGGCGGCGATGACCCGGCCCAGCGCGGCGTGCAGCGCCTCCAGCTCACCGAGGTCCATGCCCAGCTTTTCGACGACGCGGTACGGGATCTTCTCCGCTTCGGCCCGCAGCGCGCGCCCCTGGTCCGTCAGCTCGACCGTCAGCCGGCGCTCGTCGGACCGGCTCCGGGCGCGCGTGACGTACCCGAGCGCCTCCAGGCGCTTGAGCAGCGGCGACAGCGTCGCCGGCTCGTGGCGGAGCGACGCGCCGAGGTCCTTCACCGACCGCGGCGACCGCTCCCACAGCGCGAGCAGCACCAGGTACTGCGGGTGGGTCAGGCCGTGCGGCTCCAGCAGCGGGCGGTAGATCGCGATCACGCTGCGCGAAGCCACCGACAGCGCGAAACACACCTGCCGGTCGAGCTTCAGCGGGTCCTCGCCCAGGTCGATCATGCCCCGATCCTACCGTGTCGCTGGTCGCACTAATGATTAGTGCACTAACGATTAGTGTACTCTGAGTCTCATGGAACGACCTGGTGTGCTCCGCTGGTTCGGTTACGCGGTCGGCGTCCGGTTACCGGACCGCTACGGCGAATGGGTCCTGCACGACGCGACGTCGAAGCACTGGCGGGCCCGGTTCGTGCTCCAACGGTCGATCGGCATCGTGCCGCTGTGCCTCGTCTGGCTGCTGCTGCCCGGCCCGCTCGGGCTCCGGCTCTCGCTGGTCCTGATGGCGGCGCTGGTCGCGTACTTCTACTCCTGCGCGTACATGGAGGAGAGCATCGAGCACCGGCTCGGCCGGCACGGCTTCCCGCACGACACCGGCCGCCGCACCCGCGCCGAGGCGGCCGCGGCCGCCAACGCCGAGGCCACCGCCCGCTACATCGCGCGCTACCGGACCCCGACGGACGGTTAGCTACAGTCGGGGCACGATGAGACGCAAGCTCCGGCCGCCGATCCCGCCCCGCCACGGGCTCGACCCCGCCCGGCTGAAACTGCCCGCCGAGGGCGAGTGGCCGACGCTGCTGGCCCACCTCGTCGACCGGCTGCCGCGGGAGACGCCGGACCGCATCGAGCAGATGCTGCGCGAAGAACGCATCCACGGCCTCGACGGCCCGCTGGGCGTCGACACGCCGTTCGAGCCCGGCTCGTTCATCTGGTTCCACCGCGACCTGCCGGACGAGGTGCCGGTGCCGTTCACCATCGACGTCGTGCACCGCGACGAGCACCTGCTGGTCGTCGACAAGCCGCACTTCCTGGCCACCATCCCGCGCGGCAAGCACGTCCTCGAGACGACGCTCGTACGCCTGCGCCGCGACCTCGACCTGCCGCAGCTGTCCCCCGCGCACCGGCTGGACCGCGTCACCGCCGGGCTCGTGATGTTCGTGATCACCCCGGAAATGCGCGGCAAGTACCAGACGCTCTTCCGGGATCGCAAGGTGCACAAGGAGTACGAGGCGATCGCGCCGTACGATCCCGCGCTGGAGCTGCCGCGGACCGTGCGGAGCCGGATCCTCAAGGAACGCGGGGTGCTCGCCGCGCGGGAGGTGCCGGGCGAGCCGAACGCCGAGACGTACGTCGAGCTGCTCGAGCACCGCGACGGCCTGGGCCGCTACCGGCTCGCGCCGTCGACCGGCCGGACGCACCAGCTGCGGGTGCACCTGAGCGGCCTGGGCATCCCGATCCTCGGCGACGACTTCTACCCCGACCTGGTCGAAACCCCGCTCGACGACTTCACCAAGCCGTTGCAGCTGCTGGCGAAGGTGCTCGACTTCGACGACCCGCTGACGGGCGCGCACCGCCGTTTCACCAGCGGCCGGCGACTGACCGCCTGGGACGACCTCGACGCGTGGGCGGCGCCGCCAGCGGGCACCGGGGGCGCTATTTGTGCCAGAACCGGTTGCCGGTGACCTGCATCGTAGTAGTCACCATCGCCGGTACACCGATCTGATTGTCGGTCGCCGACGTCGTTACCCGTCGCCGGAGTTCAGATCTACACCGGGAGCCGCTCCGCCGCGCGTCCGGATATTCACAGATCCTACTCCGGGACGTTCCCCGCCAAGAGCTTCGTGAGATCGTCCATGAACTGGTCCATCTCGATCCAGAAGGCGTCGTCGGCGGCTCGTTTGCCCAGAAGATCCTCGGGGTCGTCGTCCACGAGCGTCAGGGCGATCCGCTCGAGCAATCCCGTCACCAGTCGCTTGTCCTGCCGCAGCGCGATCTCCCACTGCGCCATGGCTTCGGTGACATCCGCGCAGAAGACCCGCAGTCCGTCGACCGCCAGCGTGGCTTTACCCGCCGTGCACGGTCAGCAGGGAACCACGCGCTTCGACATCGGATCGGTCGTTCGTCGAGGACTTCCTGGCTTCGGCGAGCGCGCGAGCGCACCTCGCCATCCGCTTGGCCAGCACCTTCAGGTATTCGGTGAAGTGCTGAGGCCGCTCTGGGCCGACCTCGCCGACCCGGTCGCGACGGAGGTCCGATGAGGACCGGACGCCGCGTGCTCCTGCGGAGCACGGGTGTGCTGGCGCCACTGGCACTCGCCGTGGTCGCGCTGGCGCTGTGGAAGCTGGTGGTCGACCTCGCGAAGGTCCCGGACTACCTGCTGCCCGCACCGTCGGCCGTTCTCGCTTCGCTCGGCGAGAGCGCTCCCCTCCTGCTCGGCAACGTGCAGACCACCGCCGTCGAGGTCGTCGGCGGCTACCGCCTCGCGCTGCTCACCGCTTCTTCCCGATCACCGTCGACACCGCCGACGGGCTGCTGTCGGTGGACCCCGGCCGCAAGCAGCTGTTCCGGGTGCTCGGCGGGAGCGGCTGGAGCCGGTTCACCGAACTCGACCTGCCCGCGGCGCTCCCGCACCTGCTCACCGGGATGAAGGTCGCCGTCCCGCTGTCGGTCATCGGTGCCACGACCAGCGAATGGGTGGGGGCGGGCGCCGGCCTCGGCCGGCTGATCCTCGACGACCTCAACCAGCTCGACACGACCCGCGTGTTCGCCGCCATCCTCCTGCTGTCGCTGCTACCCGTGGTCCGACTGCGTGGAAACGGCCGAGTTTCTCGCTGCCGCACCGCTGAGCCCGACCGACCGGGAGAAGATCGCGCACCTCAACGCGGAGCAGCTCTACAAGCTCTGATCGGTCACTCCGCTGCTTGTCTCCGTCGGCTTGACCGTGCCGGCCACGACCAGCGCCGCGTGCGGGAGCCCATCCCAGGCCAGGAGTACGGCGGTGTTCCCGGCGTCCGGTCCGCTGCGTCACCTCGAACTCCCACCGAGAGTCGGCACAGCGGCCGGCCGCCTGGTCGAGCCCGAGATCTACGTTCCTGACCCCGCCGCCCCGGGCGCACTCGGTGAACGCGGCCGGCTGATGCTCGACGGCGACCGGTGACAGCGCGCACCGCATCGACCAGGCGAGGCGGTCCAGCGGTGGCCCGAGTTCGCCGCGGCCGCCGACGAATCCACGGTGCTCGGCTGATTGTCCACGCCGCGGGCCCTTGATTCGCCGACTCCGGCCGTTCACAGGCCCCCGTTCGTCCCCCTCGCCGGGTGACGGCCGTGCAAGGTCTCCGAGGGCAGGACGCCGAACTTGCGGCGGTAGGCGGCCGAGAACCGGCCGGCGTGCAGGAAACCCCAACGCGCGGCGACCGCGGCGATCGTCGTGCCGTCGGGGTCGGCCGTCGTGAGCTCGTCGTGCACCCGGGTCAGGCGGACATCCCGCAGGTAGGCCATCGGCGGCAGCTCGAACCAGCGCTGGAACCCTTCCTGCAGTGCGCGGACGCTGACCGAGACTTCACGGGCCAAGGTGCTCGAAGTCCACGGCAGCCCCGGCTCGTCTTCGATCAGCTCGACGGCCCGGCGTAACGCCCGGGGCGGGACCGGGGCCGCCGACGCGTGCAGGTGGTCGCTGTAGTTGTTCGGCTGGGCCAGGAGCAGACCGGCGATCACCAGGCTCTGCAGGTGCGCGGCGGCCGCGGGGTGGTGCGTGATCCCGCCCGGCCGGTCCGCCTCACGCTCCAGCAGAGCCAGCACCTCGAGCCACGACCGCGCCGCCGGGGCGTCCAGGTCCATCGCGGTGGCGAAGCGCAGCCGCTCGCCCGGTGGCCGCCCGAGCTGGCGCTCCAGCTCCAGTTCCAGCTCGTGCCGGTCGATCATGAGGCAGAGCTGGGCGCACGCGGCTCCCCACCGCAGGTCGGCCGGGTAACCCGGCACGAACACGGCGGCCCGCCCGGGTCCGGCGAACACCGGTTCCCCCGTACCGCAGCGCTGTTCGCTACGGCCGGTGACCGGGATGTTGACGTGGTAGTTGCCGGCGTCGACCGTGCCGAGCCGGACGGCGCTCCCGTAGCGCAGGTAGCCCGCGGTCACCGCGCCCAACCGGACCGCGTTGAGCCGCATGTCCAGGTCGATCGCACCGTCCAGGACTTCGATCCGATGAGGCAGGTACGTCCGGGCCACCGCTTCGTGCGCTTCGTCGACGTCCATCGCGCGAGCGACCGGATGCCCGGGCAGCAGCTCCGTTTGAGGCAAGCCCGTCACGAGCCGAACAGTAATCGTCTCGTCACGCTCACGCCAACGCGGGTAACGGACAGTGTGCCGCGTGAATCGGCTGTGCCGGAGCAGTGCCGGGCACTTCACTGGAGCGGCTGGGAGAACTACCGCGGGGAGAAACGTGCAGGTGATGGATCCGGGCCCGTCGATGACGGAGTCCGTGCAGGTCGAGCCGCTGGACCACCTGAGGCCGGGAGCCCGTCTGCTGCGTCCACGCGGTCCTTTCCACGCGCGGACCGGGATCGAGCTGATGGCCGTCATCGACGGACAGCGAGCACACGCCCTCGACCTGCTGATCCTCGACCTGACCCACCTGACCACCTTCGGCCCGGTGGCCCTCCAGATCGTCGTGCAGATCGCGACGGAGCTCCACCGCGTCGACGTCGGGCTGCGGCTGGTCGGCTCGGAACAGACCGTCGGCTCACCCTTGACCGTGGCCGGCGTGCGCTCCCTGTTCACCCTGCACAGCACGGTCGGCGAAGCCCTCGGAGCCCAGACGTCCACCTGATCTCAAGCGAGGACGGCCTCGCCGTCGACCGGCTCCGCGCCGGCCACACCTTGCCGCTGGTGCGCGCACGAACTCGATCCGGACCGCCGATCTGTCAGTCCCTGAGCGAATACGCTTCCACGGGCAGCCCCGCCATGCCGCGAACCAAGGTCTGCGCGTCCGCGTAGGCGTCCGCCGCGCCGATCCGGGCCGAACACGTGTTTCTCACCCTCGAGCGTCGACTGTGGAGTGAAGCCAGTTCGGGTGGGTACCCGGAGATTCCCGCACTCCAGGAGGATTCATGCGCTTGCCCTGCCCCCGCGGGCCGATGAGTTCCGCGGCCACCGCCCGGCTCCGCTGTGCGCCCGATGACGTGACCGCCGGCCCGGTCCCGGCCGCCACCGGCCTTCCGGTGCTGCACGACGAAGACCTCCAGCTGACCCTGTGGATCTGCTACGAACTGAGCTACCGCGGCTTCGACGACGTCGACGCCGGCTGGGAGCACGCACCGATGATCACCGGACTGCGCCGGCAGCTGGAACACCGCTGGGTCAACGGCCTCCGCGACCTCGTCACGCCCACCGCGGTGGGCGTGACGCCGTGCCGCGGGCACTGGCCGATCTGGTGCGCGCCGACGAAGGGCCGCCACTGGCGAAATTCCTGCAGCGCCGCGCTTCCGACGCGCAGTTCCGCGAATTCGTCACCCACCGATCGGTGTACCACCTCAAGGAAGCCGACCCCCACAGCTGGGCCATCCCCCGGCTTTCCGGTGCCGCGAAGGCCGCGCTGATCGAGATCCAGGCCGACGAGTACGGCCAAGGCCGCCTCGAACGGATGCACTCCGAGCTCTTCCGCGCCACGATGCGGGCCCTCGGCCTGGACGACGGCTACGGCACCTACGTCGACCGCGTACCCGCCGTGACCCTCGCGGTGAGCAACCTGATGTCCCTGTTCGGGTTCCACCGCCGCTGGCTCGGCGCCACCCTCGGGCACCTGGCGGCGTTCGAGATGACGTCGTCGCTGCCGAACCGCCGCTACGGCAACGGGTTGCGCCGCCTCGGCGGGGACCCGACGGCGACCCGGTTCTACGACGAGCACGTCGAGGCCGACGCGGTCCACGAGCAGATCGCCGCGCACGACCTGTGCGGCTCCTTCGCCCGGGAGAACCCGGCCGCCGCGGGCGATGTCCTGTTCGGCGCGGCGTGCGGACTGGCCGTGGAGGCCGAGTTCGGCCGGACGTTGCTTGCCCACTGGGAAGCAGGCCGGACGTCCCTGCGCCTGGTGAATGCCGGCGCCGAAGGGTTTCAAGGTGGGGATCCCGAATTGGTACAACGCGCCGAAGCCGTGGCCGGGATCGATGACCTCGCCGTCCGCTGAACGGATCTCGCCGCTGACCGTCAGCGTCGAGGAGGAGTTCCTCGCCGGCGACGCCCACACACGGCGACCCGTGCCACGAGCGCCGGAGATCCGTTACTGAATCCACGGCCCGGGCATCGCCCCCTTGCCGGACGTCGGGTCCCGGCCGTGACGCTGCTGGACGACCTCGTCCGCCACGTACGTCCGGCTCTCGCCGAGGCGGCCGACGACAGGATGGCGGATGCGCTGGTCCGGCGCTGCCGCGCCGGAGCGACCGGAGCCGAGCGGCAAACCCGGGTCGCGGACCGGCACGGCCACGCCGCGGTCGTGGACGACGCCGCCGGGCCGCTGCCGGCGCCGTCTCATGTGATGGGCGCGACGCGTGCCGCCCGGGCGCCCGGCGAGTGACGCTCAGGGCAGTTTCGAGGCCACGACGTCGACCCTCCGGATGTCGGGGGTGCCGGCGAAGAGATCGGGCGCCTGGGCCATCAGGGCCTCGGCCACCTTGCCGTTCAGGTGTGCCTCGCGTCCCGGCTCGTCGGGGAACACGTCGTAGATCCCGAACGTCGTGTCACCGAGACGGAACGCGAACCAGGCGGTGGTCGCCGGCTCCTCGTCGACGAGCGCCCGGCCCGACTCGAGGAACTTCTCGACGTCACCCTCCCGGCCCGGCTTGGCCTCCATCGTCACGAGCAGCCCTACAGTCGGTGCCTCAGTCATGAGTTTCCTTCTCAGCTGTCGTCCTGCGTGCCGGATTTCGTCCTGTTTGGACGCGAGCACAGATGACGGTAGCCCCGTCCCGACCGTGACGCCAGGACACTGACGAGGGGTCTGGCCGCGGTTCGTCCGTCCCCTCACGCTCACATCGAGCCCCCCAGCACCTTCCAGGCCCGGGTGGCCACGTGCAGGTTGAGCCGGCTTTCCACGTCGTTGAGGTCGAGGTCGGTGATCTCCCGGATCCGGCCCAGCCGGTAGCGCAGGGTGCTGCGGTGGATCACCAGCGCGGAAGCGGTTTCGTCGTAGTGCCCGCCGCATTCGAGGTACTGCGACAGCGTCCGGACCAGGTCCGTGTTCTTGTGTTCGTCGTAGTCGAGAATCGGGCCCAGCCATTCCCGCACGAACGCAACGATTTCGCCGCGATTCACTCCGGTGTCCAAAATACGATAAAGGCCCAGGTGGTCGAAGATTGTCGCGCCATCCGGCGACCTTGATTTCCGGCGGATGTCCAAAGCCCGCATCGCTTCCGCATAGGATTTCGGAAAGTCGCCGGGGCGGTCGCAGCGCCCGCCGACGCCGAGCGCACCGCCGCTTCCGAGGTTCTCCGAAAGCAGGTGGTACAGCGTGTCTCCGTCCAGGCGGCCGCCGACGAGGAGCACCACCGCTCCCGAGCGCCGCGAGATCATCGAGCTCAGCTGAAGGGAGGCGACGGCCCGGCTCGCGGCCTCGGCGACGGCGTCGTCGGCCTGCCTCCCGCCCCACCGCACGACGATCACGCGATGAGGACCACGCAGGTCGTGCCCGACCGCGTCGGCGCGAGCGTAGGCGCTCTCGTCGTCGGTGCCGGTGATCAGGTCGTCGACCAGGTCACGGTGCAGGCGCAGCTCGACCTCGGCGAGGTTGCGCAGGTGCGACAGCTCCAGTGCCAGCACCGTCGTCCCGTATTCGAGCGCGAACATCTCGTGGCTTCCCACGGTCTTGCGCGGGTCCACGAGCGCCACCACGCCGAGGACCTCGTACCGCGGCTTGACCAGCGAGATCAGCCGGTCCTTCTCCCGGACCGGGTGGGGAACCGCCGCGGCGCGCCTGAGCAGCTCCTCGCGCCGGTGGGCTTGGGCCTTCGGGTACGGGTCGGGCTTGCCGGGGCCGGCCCACGCCCGCAGGTTGCCGAACCGGTCTTCGATCGCGACCGGCAACGATGTCAGCTGGTGCACCGCATAGGCGATGCCCGGCTCACCCGCACCGGACACGGAGATGTCGCTGAGCACCTCGTGCACGTGGGTCTGCTGCTCGAGCCGGGCCACCGAGGCGGACAGCCTGCCGTTGACCTCCTGCAGTTCGACCGCCTGTTCGCGCTCGCGCAGGTGGAGCGAGGCGTTCGCCAGTGCACCCGCCGTCTGCCGGCCCAGCGCTTCGAGCAGGAAGAACTCGTCCTTCGGCGGCTCCACCGCCGCGTGCACCACCAGGTAGCCCCTCGGCCCGCTCAGCCCACCCAGCGCGAAGCCCCAGCACCAGCCGCCGCCGGTCAGGACCAGCGGGCCGCTGTCTCCGCCGAGGAGACGGACCTGCCGGTCGAGTTCCGCGTCCGGCTCCGCGCCGTCACGACGGCTGAGCGCACCGTCGATGATCAGGTACAACGCCTTGACACCGCAGCCGCTCAACGACGGTACCGAGGTGCCGGCCAGCCGGACGATGTCGTCGGCTTCCCGGCCGTCGAACATCATCGACGAGACGGCGAACACCCCGTGCAGATTCGACAACTGGTCTCGCCACCAGCTGTCCGACCTTGGTGGATATTGGTGCGTTTCGCCCATCGCCGCGGGTGTCATCCGGACCTCCGACCGCCGATTGGGCAAAACCCTACACGCTTGATCCTGCTCTGCCGGGTTGATCGTTCGCGCGAATTTCGACCTGCCAGGCGCACGCGCCGGGACGGCCGTCCTTGCCACTGTGTGCTGGTCCCGAAAGGTCACTGCGACAGCCCGATTCTGCCGGTATTCGCAGAACTCGTGTCCGCCCGGAAACCGCGTCGCAGAGTCGATTTGACGCGGTAGGTCTCTTTGCGGCACGTACCCGGGCGAAGAATGAGGAGAGTCATGACCTTGATGCGTTTCGACCCGTTCCGCGATCTCGAACGCTTGACCGAGCAGGCCGTGGCCGGCACCCGCGGCCCGCGGGCGATGCCGATGGAGGCCTTTCGCCGCGGCGACCGGTTCGTCGTCGCGCTGGACCTGCCGGGTGTGGACCCCGGCGACGTCGACGTGACCGTGGAACGCAATGTGGTGACCGTGCGCACCCGCCGCGCCCCGCTGCGCCAGGAGGGGGACGAGCTGCTGGTCGACGAGCGGCCGCAGGGTGAGTTCAGCCGCCAGTTCTTCCTCGGCGACAACCTGGACAGCACCCGGCTGTCCGCGGAGTTCGACCGCGGGGTGCTCATGCTCGGCATCCCGGTCGCCGAGGCCAGCAAGCCGCGCAAGGTCGAAATCGGCGGCGGTGCCACCACGACCGACGAGAAACCCCGGATCGCCGCGAAAGCCGCCCGCGAAGAACCCGCCAACGTCTAGGAGCCGGACGATGACCGCGCAGCCGGGCGCCACGGCGCCATCACCGCATCACTCTTCGGAACAACGCCGTCCGATCGGAACCTACGAAAACTACAGCGAAGCCGAGCGTGCCGTCGACTACCTGTCGGACAACGGCTTCCCCGTCGAGCGGGTCGCCATCATCGGCTCGGACGTCAAGCTGGTCGAGCAGGTCGTCGGGCGCCTCGACCACGGCGGCGCCGCACTGCGGGGGGCCGGCTCGGGCGCCGTCACCGGGCTGCTGATCGGCTGGCTGTTCGGGATCTTCAACTGGTTCACGCCGTTGCTGGCGGCCTTCACCATCGCCGTTTACGGACTCGTGTTCGGCGCGGTGATCGGCGCGATCTTCGGCCTCGCCGCGCACGCGCTCCAGCGCGGACGCCGCGACTTCGCCTCGGTCCGGGTGATGACGCCGACCCGCTACGAGGTCGTCGCCGACGACGCGGTGGCCGACGAAGCCAAGACCCTGCTCGCCAAGCTGACCGGAGGTGTGTGATGGCCAAGGCAGTCGGCATCGACCTGGGCACGACCAACTCGGTGATCGCCGTCTGGGAAGGCGGCGAGCCCACGGTCATCGCCAACTCCGAAGGCGCGCGGACCACCCCGTCGGTGGTCGCGTTCACCGAAAGCGGTGAGCGGCTGGTCGGCCAGCTCGCCCGCCGGCAGACGATCCTCAACCCGAAGGGCACGATCTATTCGGCGAAGAGGTTCATCGGCCGGAAGTACGGCGAGGTGGACGACGAGGCCAAGGCGGTCGGATTCGACGTCGTCGAGGGTGCGGGCGGTGTCGTCCGGTTCAAGGTCCGCGACAGGCTCCACTCGCCGGAGGAGATCAGCGCGCAGATCCTGCGCAAGCTCGCCGACGACGCGGGCAAGTTCCTCGGCGAGCGGGTGACCGAGGCCGTCATCACCGTGCCCGCGTACTTCAACGACGCCCAGCGGCAGGCCACCAAGGACGCCGGCAGGATCGCCGGCCTCGAGGTCCTGCGGATCATCAACGAGCCGACCGCCGCCGCGCTGGCCTACGGGCTCGGCTCGAAGGGCCACGAGACGGTCCTCGTGTTCGACCTCGGCGGCGGCACCTTCGACGTGAGCCTGCTCGACGTCGGCGACGGCGTGGTCGAGGTCCGGTCGACCGCCGGGGACACCCACCTCGGCGGAGACGACTTCGACCGCCGGATCGTGGACCACCTCGCCGATCGGTTCAAGCAGGACAACGGCATCGACCTGCGGTCGGATCCGCAGGCGCTGCAGCGGCTCTTCGAAGCCGCGGAGAAGGCGAAGGTCGAGCTCAGCTCGGTCAGCCAGACGAGCGTGAACCTGCCGTTCATCACCGCGGGCCAGGACGGCCCGAAGCACCTCACGACGACCGTGATGCGCTCGGTGTTCGAGCAGATCACCGCCGACCTGGTCGACCGGTGCCTCGGCCCGGTCAAGCAGGCGATGGCCGACGCGAAGGTGAGCGCGAACGACATCGACGAGGTCATCCTGGTCGGCGGATCGACCCGGATCCCGGCCGTGCAGAACCTGGTCCGCAAGCTCACCGGGGGCAAGGACCCGAACATGAGCGTCAACCCGGACGAGGTCGTCGCGCTCGGCGCGGCGGTCCAGGCCGGGGTGCTCAAGGGCGAGGTCAAGGACGTCCTGCTGCTCGACGTCACCCCCCTCTCGCTCGGCGTGGAAACCCGCGGCGGCGTGATGACGAAGATCGTCGAGCGCAACACGACGATCCCGGCGCGGCGGACCGAGGTGTTCTCCACCGCGGAGGACAACCAGCCCGCGGTCGACGTCGTGGTGCTCCAGGGTGAGCGGGAACGGGCCGCCGACAACCGGGTGCTCGGGCGCTTCCAGCTCACCGACATCCGGCCGGCGCCGCGGGGCGAACCCCAGGTCGAGGTGACGTTCGACGTCGACGCCAACGGCATCGTCAACGTCACCGCGCGCGACAAGGACACCGGCACCGAGCAGGGCATCACGATCAGCGAGAGCTCGAACCTCGACCAGGCGGAGATCGACCGCATGGTCACCGAAGCCGAACGCAACCGGTCCGAGGACCAGCGGCTGCGCGAGAAGATCGATGCGCGCAACCTGCTCGATTCGGCCGCCTACCAGGTCGAGCGGGCCATCACGGACACCACTCCACCGCACGAGAAGGCGCGGGCGGAAATGCTCGTCCAAGACGCTCGCGAGGCCGTGGCGGACGCCGCTCCGATGGACCGGGTGCGGTCGCTGACCTCGGAGCTGCAGCAGGTGCTGGCCGGGCTCAACGCGCCCCGGGCGAGCGGCGGCAACAGCGACGGCGGTAGCAACGGCGACGGCGGCGGCCCCCGGCACGCCGCCGACGAGGACGACGTGATCGACGCCGACTTCGACCGGGCGTGAGGCAGCGCGATGGCCACCACAGGAAGGGCCGCGGAGCAGGGAGAACCCTCCGCGGAGGTCGCCGGGGCGGGCACGGATTCCCGCCCCCGGGAAGTGCCGGCCCCGGCGACCGGGGCGGAAGAGAAGCTCGCCGAGCTCGAGGACCGGTGGCGCCGCGCCGTGGCCGACCTCGACAACGTGCGCAAGCGCCAGGCCACCGAACTGCGACGGGAAGTCGAAGCCGAGCGGTCGAGGGTCGCGGCGGCCTGGCTCCCGGTGCTCGACAACCTCGAACTGGCGCTCGCGCACGCCGAGGCGGACCCGTCGGCCATCGTGCAGGGCGTCCGCGCGACCCGGGAGCAGGCCGTCCGGCTGCTCGCCGGGCTGGGGTACCCGCGTGACGACGAAACCGGCGTCCGGTTCGACCCGAACCGGCACGAGGTGGTCGCCGTCGTCGAGGACCCGGCCACCGAACCGAACACGGTGACCCACGTCGTGCGCCCCGGCTACGGCACCGACCGGCACCAGCTGCGGCCGACGGCCGTCGCGGTGTCCAAGTCCCAGGGGTGATCGCGGGTGGCCACCGACTTCTACGAGGCGCTCGGGGTCGCCAAAACGGCGAGCACCGACGAAATCCAGCGGGCGTACCGGAAACTGGCGCGGCAGCTCCACCCCGACGTGAACTCCGACCCGGGCGCCGAAGAGCGCTTCAAGGAGGTCAGCGAGGCCTACCAAGTGCTGTCCGACCCGGAGCAGCGCAAGAAGTACGACCGGTTCGGCGCGGACTTCCGCCGGGTCCCCGACGACTTCGACGAGCGGGCGTACGCCGGTGCCGGTGGGCGGGGCGGCGGCCGCGTCCGCTACAGCCGGGCAGGCCCGGGATTCGGCGGCGCGTCCGAGGGCTTCGAGGGCTTCGAAGGCGTCGACATCGAGGACCTGCTGGGCGGCCTCTTCCGGAGCCGGGGTGCCGGTGGGCCGATCGCGGGCGCCGACCAGGAGGCCGAGCTCGAGCTGACGGTCGAGGAGGCCTACCAGGGCGGGCGACGGCACTTGAGCATCGCCGGCGCGGGCGAGCGCGGCTACGACGTCGACATCCCGGCCGGGGTGCTCGACGGGCAGCGCATCCGGCTCGCCGGTCAGGGCGGGCGGGCGTCCGGCAACGCCGCGTCCGGTGACCTCTACCTCGTGGTCCGGATCAAGCCGCACCCCCGCTACCGCCTGTCCGGGCGCGACCTCACGGTCGAGCTGCCGGTGTCGCCCTGGGAGGCGGCGCTCGGCGCCACGGTTCCCGTGCTGACCCCCGGTGGCGAGGTGAAGGTGCGGGTCGTGCCCGGCTCGTCGAGCGGACGACGGCTGCGGCTGCGCGGCGAGGGCCTGCCCAACCCCAGGGGCAAGCCGGGCGATCTCTACGCCGAGGTCCGCGTGCTGGTGCCGAAGAAGCTCGGCAAACGGGAGCGCGAGCTCTTCGAAGAGCTCGCCGCGGTGTCCGATTTCGACCCGAGGAGGACCTGATGGCGCAGTACCTGCTCGCCCGTCCCGTCCGGCTCAGCCTCGACACGGCAGCCGCGCGAAGCGGACTGCACCCGGAGCTGATCCGCCGGTTCGTCGCGCTGAGCCTGGTGGACGGCACGACCGACCCGAGCGGGCGGGTGTGGCTCGCACCGTCCGCGGTCGCCACCCTCGCGCGCATCCAGCGCCTGCGCGCGGGCCTTTCCCTCAACTACGCGGCCATCGGGCTCGTGCTCGACCTGCTGGACCGCATCGACGTCCTCGAAGCCCAAGTCAGGAGCCACCGGCGATGGACATGAGCAAGCTGACCCAGAAGTCGCAGGAAGCGCTGCAGGAGGCCCAGAGCGTGGCGCAACGCCACGGCCACACCGAAACCGACGGTGAGCACCTGCTGCTCGCCCTGCTCGACCAGGCCGACGGCCTCGCGCCCCGGCTGCTCGCCCAGGCGGGCGCGGACGTCGACGACCTCCGCGAAGCCGTCGAAGCGGAGCTCTCGCGGCGGCCGAAGGTGACCGGCCCCGGCACCACCCCCGGGCAGGTGTACGTCACCCGGCGCCTCGCCGGCCTGCTGGACGCCGCCGAACGGGAAGCCAAGCGGCTCAAGGACGAATACGTCTCCGTCGAACACCTCGTGCTGGCCCTCGCCGACGAGGGGGCGAAGTCGGCCGCGGGGCGGCTGCTGACCCGGTACGGCGTGACGCGCGAGTCGTTCCTGACGGCGCTGACCAAGGTCCGCGGCAACCAGCGGGTCACCTCGGCGACCCCCGAAGGCGCCTACGAAGCGCTGGAGAAGTACGGCCGGGACCTGGTCACCGACGCGCGGTCGGGCAAGCTCGACCCGGTCATCGGCCGCGACGCCGAGATCCGCCGGGTGATCCAGATCCTGTCGCGGAAGACGAAGAACAACCCCGTGCTGATCGGCGACCCCGGCGTCGGCAAGACGGCGATCGTCGAGGGCCTCGCCCAGCGGATCGTACGCGGCGACGTGCCGGAAGGCCTGCGGGACAAGACGATCTTCTCGCTCGACATGGGCGCGCTCGTCGCCGGGGCGAAGTACCGCGGCGAGTTCGAGGAACGCCTCAAGGCCGTGCTGGCCGAGGTCAAAGCCGAAGAGGGACGCGTCCTGCTCTTCGTCGACGAGCTGCACACGGTCGTCGGAGCCGGCGCCGCCGAAGGCGCGATGGACGCGGGCAACATGCTCAAGCCGATGCTGGCCCGCGGTGAACTGCACATGATCGGCGCGACGACGCTCGACGAGTACCGCAAGCACATCGAGAAGGACGCCGCGCTGGAGCGCCGGTTCCAGACGATCGTCGTCGACGAACCCACCCTCGAGGACAGCGTCTCGATCCTGCGCGGGCTGCGGGAGCGGCTCGAGGTGTTCCACGGGGTCAAGATCCAGGACGGCGCGCTCGTCGCCGCCGCGACCCTGTCCCACCGCTACATCACCGACCGGTTCCTCCCGGACAAGGCGATCGACCTGGTCGACGAGGCGTGCGCGCGGCTGCGCACCGAAATCGACTCCATGCCCGCCGAACTCGACGAGCTCACCCGGCGCGTCACCCGCCTGGAGATCGAGCAAGCCGCACTGTCCAAGGAATCCGACCCGGCCAGCAAGGCGCGGTTGACCGACCTCGACCGGGAACTCGCCGATCTTCGCGCCGAAGCGGACTCGAAGAAAGCGCAGTGGGAAGCCGAACGTCAGGCCATCCGGCGGGTCCAGCAGCTGCGGTCCGAACTGGAACGGCTGCGCCACGAAGCCGAGGAAGCGGAACGGAACTACGACCTGAACCGCGCGGCCGAGCTGCGCTACGGCGAGATCACCGAAGCCGAGCGCCGGCTCGCCGCGGAGGAAGAACAGCTGGCGGGCAAGCAGGGCCGGAAGCGGCTGCTGCACGAGGTCGTCACCGAGGACGAGATCGCCGAGATCGTCGCCGCGTGGACCGGGATCCCGGTTTCCCGGCTGCAGGAAGGCGAACGGGAAAAGCTGCTGCGGCTCGACGAAATCCTGCACGAGCGGGTGATCGGTCAGGACGAGGCCGTCCGGCTGGTCGCCGACGCGGTCATCCGGGCGCGCTCGGGGATCCGCGATCCACGCAAGCCGATCGGGTCGTTCATCTTCCTCGGCCCGACCGGGGTCGGGAAGACCGAACTCGCCAAGACCCTGGCGGCGGCCCTGTTCGACAGCGAGGAGAGCATGGTCCGGCTCGACATGAGCGAGTACCAGGAGCGGCACACCGTCTCGAGGCTGCTGGGCGCTCCCCCGGGTTACGTCGGCTACGACGAGGGCGGGCAGCTCACCGAAGCCGTGCGGCGCAAGCCCTACTCGGTCGTGCTGTTCGACGAGATCGAGAAGGCGCACCCGGACGTGTTCAACACCCTGCTCCAGGTCCTGGACGACGGCCGGATCACCGACGCGCAGGGCCGGACCGTCGACTTCCGCAACACGGTGATCATCATGACCTCCAACATCGGCTCGCAGCACCTGCTCGACGGGGTCACCGCCGCCGGCGAAATCAAGCCGGACGCCCGCGACGCCGTGCTGGCCGAGCTGCGGCACCACTTCCGGCCGGAGTTCCTCAACCGCGTCGACGACATCGTGCTGTTCACCCCGCTCGGGCACGCCGAGATCGAGCGGATCGTCGACCTGCAGTTCGACGAGCTGCGCCACCGGCTGGCCGAGCAGGGCATCGCGATCGAGCTCACCGCGGAGGCGCGGAAACTCATCGCCCGGCACGGGTTCGACCCGGTGTACGGCGCCCGGCCGCTGCGCCGGTACATCTCCCACGAGGTCGAGACCAAGATCGGCCGCACGCTCCTGCGCGGTGAACCGACCGAGGGACTGGTGATCACCGTGGACGCCAAGGACGGCGAGCTCGTCGTCACCTACAGCGGGGGCGAAGGGCGGTCCGCGGCATGAGCACCGGCACCGGAACCACCACCACGGTCGTCTGCGAACACTGCGGGCACAAGAACCGCGTCCCGGCGGCCGCCGCGGGCAAGCCGAAGTGCGGGAACTGCCACGAGCCGCTGCCCTGGATCGTCGACGCCGGCGACCCCGACTTCGCGGAAGTCGCGGAGCGGGCCACGATGCCGGTGCTGGTCGACCTCTGGGCCACCTGGTGCGGACCCTGCCGCCAGGTCAGCCCCGCGCTGGCCCAGCTGGCCCGGGAGCGGGCCGGGAAGGTCAAGCTCGTGAAGGTCGACGTCGACAAGGCGCCCGGGCTGTCCCGGCGGTTCGACGTGAAAGCCGTGCCGACGCTCATGGTGCTGCGCGGCGCCGAGGTCGTCGCGCGGCAAGCGGGCGCCGCGCCCGTGCCCGTGCTGCGCGACTGGCTCGACCAGGCGCTGGCGCGATCGGAGAACACCCCCGAGACCAAGGAAGGTGACGTGCGATGACCAGTGTCGTCGACCGGCATCTCGCGCTCGTGCGAGACGTGGTGCCGCGAACCCCGCAGGGTTGTGAGGAGTGCCTGGTCGCCGGCACGCCGTGGCTGCACCTGCGGCTGTGCTTGACGTGCGGGCACGTCGGCTGCTGCGACTCGTCGCCGATGAAGCACGCCGGCAAGCACGCGCACGCCATCGGGCACCCGATCGTGCGCTCGTTCGAGCCCGGGGAGACCTGGCGCTGGTGCTACGTCGATCAGACATTCGTATGACCGCCCTGGCGGGGATCGACCTCAGCGGGCCGCTGACCGAGACCCCGGACCCGCACGGAGCGTTCCCCCGGCTCACCGACGAGCAGATCCGCACCCTCGGCGGCGGCGGTGAACGCCGTCCGGTCCAGCCGGGTGAGGTGCTGTACACGGAGGGCGGCCGCCCGTCCGAGTTCTTCGTGATCCTGCGCGGCAAGGTCGCCGTCACCGAAGGAACCGGGGACGACGCGAAGGTCGTCCGGGTGCACGGGCCGCACCGGTTCCTGGGTGAGCTCGGCCTGCTCGAAGGGCAGCCCGCGTTCGTCGGCGCCGTGGCCGCCGAACCCGGCGAGGTGCTCGCCGTCCCGATGAGCACGGTGCGGCACCTGGTGCTCGGCGATCCGGTGCTCGGCGACCTGATCCTGCGGGCCTACCTCGTGCGGCGGACGCTCCTCATCGGCGCCGGCAACGGGCTGCGGATCGTCGGCTCCTGCTACTCCCCCGGCACCAGGCGGCTGCTGGAGTTCGCGGCGCGCAACCGGCTCCCGTACCGGCTGGTCGACGTCGACAAGGACCAGCAGGCCGAAGCGCTCCTGGAGCGCTTCGGCGTCGCCGTCGCGGACACCCCGGTGGTCGTGCTGAACGGCACCGAGGTGCTGCGGAACCCGAGCACCGCCGAGCTGGCCGGGAGGATCGGGCTGCGGCCGCCGGAACCGGAACGCGGGGTGCGGGACCTGCTCGTGGTCGGCGCCGGGCCCGGCGGCCTGGCCACGGTGGTCTACGGCGCTTCCGACGGGTTGCGGCTGTCGGCGTTCGACGCCATGGCCCCGGGCGGCCAGGCCGGGACGACGTCCCGCATCGAGAACTACCTCGGCTTCCCGCCGGGGATCTCCGGGGCGGAGCTGGCCGAGCGATCGGTGATCCAGGCGGCCAAGTTCGGGGCCCGGGTCGCCGTCCCGGCCGAGGCGCGCACCCTCGAAGCACGCGACGGCCGCTACGCCGTCGGCTTCGACGACGGCATCGAGATCGTTTCCCGCACCGTCGTGATCGCCACCGGCGCCCGCTACCGCCGGCTCGCCGTACCCGGCATCGAGAAGTTCGAAGCGTCCAGCGTCTACTACGCGGCGACGCTGCACGAAGCGCGTCGCTGCCTGGCGTCCCCCGTGGCCGTGGTCGGGGGCGGCAACTCGGCCGGCCAGGCGGCGGTGTTCCTCGCGGAGGGTTCGCCGGTGGTCCACCTGCTGGTGCGCGGCGGCGATCTCGCCGCGAACATGTCCCGCTACCTGGTCGAGCAGGTCGAACAGCACCCGCGGATCACCGTGCTCGGGCACACCGAAGTTCGCGAGCTCGCCGGCGGGGACCGGCTCGAATCCCTGCTCGTCGAGAACAACCGCACCGGCGAGCGCCGCGTCCTCGACGCCCGCGCGCTGTTCGTCTTCATCGGGGCTTCCCCGCACACCGCCTGGCTTTCGGGGATGGTCGCCCTCGACGAGGACGGGTTCGTGCTGACCGGGGCGGACGCCGAGGGGTTCCGGGACGCCGATGTGTGGCGCGGGGTACAGCGCCCGCCACTGGTGCTGGAGACGAGCAGGCCGGGTCTGTTCGCGGTGGGGGACGTACGCCACGGCTCGGTCAAACGGGTGGCCTCGGCGGTCGGGGAAGGCGCCATGGCCGTCCGGTTCGTCCACGAACACCTCTCACAGGAGGCCTGATGCCGGTCATGGGTGCGGCGAGGTTCGAACGGTTCTTCCGGACGGCCGCGAGCCTGGACGTCGACAAGAGCGACCTGAAACGGTACGACGAGTTCCTCGACCGCAAGATCTATGACTTCTTCGTGGTCGCCAAGGCCACGGCCAAGGCCGGCGGGCGGGACGTCATCGAGCCGGGGGACCTGCCGATCACCAAGGGGCTGCAGGAGCGCATGCGCGAGTTCCGCAAGCTGGACGAGGACCTGGAAGTGGTGCCGCTGCTGGAGCAGCTCCTGGCGCGTCCCCCGCTCGGGATCGCCCTCTCCGAAGAAACCGAGGCCCGGCTCCCCGCCGTCGCCGGCGGTCTCAGCGTGGCGCTCGCCCACGCGTTCAAGATCATCGACCCGCGCGTCGAGAACCCCGGCTCCGCCGAGTGGGACCAGGTCTTCCGGATGTTCGAACTGCTCCTCTGAAGGACGTCAGGCATGGTCAACGGACTCGCACTCAACCTCGATCAGCCGGCGTACGCGGCCGCGTTCGCCGAGCTGCACCGCCTCACCGGGCAGCCGCGCGGTGTATCCGGCGCCACGACAGATCTCACGGTCACCTCGACCTTGCGCGACGACCACCACACCGTCGTCACGGTCGGCGGATCGATCGACGCGCGGGCACTCCGCCTCCTGGCCGCGCACTTCGCCGGACTGCTCCACGCCGGCACGCGGCACCTGGTGGTCGACCTGTCCCGGGTCGAGCAGGTGGACGACAGCCTCTTCGCACTGATGCACCGGGTGGAGGACCGGCTGACGGCGCTGGGCGGCCTGTTCGAGCTGACCGGGCTCGCGCCACCCGTGCTGTACGCGATGGACGACGCCCTGCTGGCCGAGGTCTTTTCGTGGTACCGGGCCGTCGCCGCCGACCCGGAACCGCGGGCCGCGCTGTGGTCGGCACTGCGCTGCCCGCACGGGCTCGAGGACGTCGCGGAGCCCGGGTCCGCGGACCGGTACCGGACTTTCATCGACACGGCCGCCCACGGCCGCGGCGAGCGATGGGGGAAGCGCCGGTGAGGGCGGTCACCGAACGACCGAAACGACGGACGTGGCTCCGGATGTTCGGAGCCGGTCTGGTCTTGTGGATCCTGTCCGCGGTCGTCACCTACCTGACCGGCAACCCCAACCTCATCCCCACCTTGGTGCTGCTCGGCAGCTTCCTGGTACCGGTGACGTTCGTGGCGTGGGCGTTCGAGCGCCGGGACTCCGGCGAGCTCACCACCGAACTCGTGTTCCGCACGTTCGTCGTCGGCGGGGTGCTCGGCGTGCTCGGGGCGTCGGTGCTGGAGACGTACCTGCTGCACCCGTCGCCGTGGCTGTACGTCGGCGTCGGGCTCATCGAGGAAGCGGTCAAGCTGGCCGCGCTCGCCCTGCTGACCCGGCACCTGGCCGTGAAGTCCCTGCGCGACGGGTTGATCCTGGGTGCCGCGGTCGGGTTCGGGTTCGCCGCCTTCGAGTCGGCCGGGTACGCGCTGACCGCGCTGTTCACCCCCCAGGGGCTGTCCCTGACGGACCTGGTGACCACCGAGCTGCTGCGCGGGCTCCTCGCCCCGGTCGGCCACGGGCTGTGGACCGCCGTGCTCGGCGGGCTGCTGTTCGCGTGGAGCACCCGCGACCACTTCCTCCTCACCACCCGGCTCGCACTCGCCTACCTGGGCGTATCGCTGCTGCACGCGCTGTGGGACTCGATGTCCGTGATTTCCCTGTACCTCACGCTGCTGCTGACCGCTCAGCCGTGGCAGTACGAGCTCCTGGTGCGTGGCCTGCCGGCCGCGCCGACCGGCGCCCAGGTCGGGCTGTACACGACGCTGACCTGGGTGGGCCAGGGCCTGATCGCGGCGATCGGGGTGGTGTGGCTGCTGGTGCTGGTCGCGCGGGCGCGCCGCGAACGGCGGGAAACGCCACCGGCACGGGCTTACCGCGTGGCGACGTCCCGGCATCCGGCTCTTCCGCTCTGACCCTCGACGCCATCCGGTGGTTTGGCCGGTATCCCCCCGGGAACCCGACGAGATTCGACGAGCGAGGTGAGCCAGATGAACGCCCCACCCCAGGTGGTCGTAGGAGTGCTGGCCGACGAAGGTCTGCCGGCGCAGGTGATCGCGTCGATCGCCGATGACCTGCCCGGGATCTTCGCCACCCGGGTCAGCGGACAGACGCGGTGGCAGGTGGACCACGAGGTGGACCAGCTGCCGCTGGACGAAGACGGTGACATCCCGATGCGCACGCTGTCGGAGCGCCACCGGCAGGACCAGGGCTGGGACGTGCTGGTCCTGGTCACCGATCTGCCCCGGCGGGCGGGGACGAAACCCGTCGTCGCGGGCGTCGACGTGGAGCACGGCGTCGCGATGATCTCGCTGCCCGCGCTCGGCGCCGTCCTGGTGCGGCGCCGGGTCCGGGCGTTGCTGGTCCGCGTGGTGCGGCAACTGGTGTCGCGGCGGCTCGGGCTCGACGGGGACCAGCGCGGCCAAGGGACGATGGCACGGTTGCGTGAGGCGCTGGCCCCGACGCAGCGGATGTCCGGCGAACACCAGTCCGCCGCGACCCACCTGGCTCTGGTCGGGCTGCGCGGCCGGCTGCGGCTGCTGGCCGGGATGGTGCGGGACAACCGTCCGTGGCAGCTCGTCCCGCACTTGGCGGGCGCCACCGCGGCGGCGGCCGGCACCGCCGCCTACGGCGTCATCACCAGTTCGTTCTGGAAGCTCGCGGACGCGCTGTCCCCGCTGCGGCTGGCGGGGATCACGGTGGTCACCGTGGTGATCATGGCGGTGTGGTTGATGGTGTACAACCACTTGTGGGACCGGCCTTCCGTGGGCGTCGAGCGACGCAAGGCCGTGCTGTACAACGTGTCCACGGCGGCCACGCTGGCGATCGGGGTGGCGTGCATGTACGCGATCCTGTACGTGGTCGCACTGCTCGCGGCGGCCGTCGTGATCGACAGCGGCTATTTCGCGCAGACCCTGGGGCACCCGGTCGGTATGGGCTCGTACCTGAACCTGGTGTGGCTGTGCAGTTCGGTCGGCATCGTCGCCGGTGCGCTCGGGTCGAGCCTCGAGGACGAGGAGACCGTCCGCAAGGCGACCTACAGCCGTCGTGAACGGGAACGCCAAGAACGAAACCAGCACCGAGCGGACGACGGCGGCAAGGTTCGATGATCACGTCCTCGTGGCCGCCGACCATGCCGCGCGGACTTCCTCGAGGATCGCCCGCGCCCAGTCCGCGACCGCGCGGTCACCCGCGTGCCGGTCCCGCTCGCCGGCCACGCATGCTTCGCCCGTCACCTCACCGGTCGCCGACAGCCGCGTCCGCAGGAAGCCGCGAGCACCGCCTCGCATCCGCCCTGCACCGCTCCGGCGGTCTCGCCGTCAGTACTCGATACGCGGTCGCGGCGCCATCGTCGCCAGGAGAAGCGCGCCGAGATCGTCGCTGTCCGCCAGCACGTCGAGTACGCCGGCAAGCCGCAACACGCGACGGACTCCGCCACAAGCGTGGCGAACCCGGTAGGACGTGCCGTGGTCGACAGCGGTGGTGTAGCCGAACATCAGCGCATGTACTCCGGCACTGCTCATCGCGGTTACCTGCGCCAGGCTGATCAGCAGCACCTCGGCGCCCTCGACGACGATCAAGTCGGACAGCTGCGATCGCAGCGGGCCGGACGCTGCCTCCAGTACCTCGCCCACCAGGTCCAGCTCGGTGGTCGCGCGGCTGTGCCTGCGAACGTTCATCACGAAAGCCACCGCCTGCCTCCTACCGCCGATGTCGACAGTACGGAAAGGTGGATTTCGAGCAAGTCCGCCCATTCACGACGGGGCAAGCCGACACGAGATGCTCGCCTTGTCGCCCTACCTCCCCCGCCGCCCGGCTCGGAGTCCCGTGCGGAGCGAATCCGCCGCGCGCAACCGGTGATCACGCAAGCAGTCACGGTTGCACTGCCGGATCTCGACCGTGCGGGCCAGGGTCACCAAGTCCGGGTCAAGCACCAGCTCGCCGCGCCCGAGAACCTGCCGGAGAGCTACCCGTCATGCCGGTCGCGACGGCCGGTGGCCAGCACCGCCCAGACGATCTTGCCTCCGGACCAGCGTGGGCTGCTGCCCCACACCCGCGCCGCGTCGGCCACGATGCGCAGACCGAGCCCTGGCGAGGTACTTCCGGCGCGTTCCAGCAGCACCGCGGGCCGCGGGCTGTCGTCGGAGACGGCGATCGTCAGCATCCCCGAACGCAGTTCGAGGTGGATCTCCGGACAGAACGTGGTGTGCTGGATGACGTTGGTGACCAGCTCGGTCGCGACGAGCGTGCCGTCGTAGACCAGCTCGGGTACTCCCCACCGCTCCGCTCGTTCCCGGACGAACGCTCGAGCGACGACCGGGGCGTCCTCGGAGCGGGACAGGACACGCTGGGCGAACTGCCGGATCGGCACGGGTTGCCGCTCCGCGGCCTCGACGTCCGGGTGGACCGGCACGAACCGGTCGACACCGTGATCGTGCAGCGCCCGCACCTGAACACCCTGATGGGTGACCAGGAGGAACGGGATACCCGGCCAGTCCCCGATGCGCCGCGCGACCAGCGGGAACACCGCCGCCGGCGAGTACTCGCTCAACACGAGGCCGTTGATGTCGGCGATCAGGCACGGCGGGGTGTCCGCGGCGACCTTCAGCAGCCCGTCGCGGAGGAAGGCGTATCCGGAAAGGTCGAGCTCCCCGGTCACGGTGACAAGGGTGCTCGCGAGCCGATGGGTCAGCTCGATCGTGATCCCGACAGGCACAACGACCCGTCACAACCGTCTTCGACGCGCAACCGGCGGAGCACGGGTACCGCGATGACGCGACCTGCCAGATGACTTCACGAACCGACCGTAGCCACGGCGGACCGCCGGTGATACCGCGCAACGGCCGGACTTCCGGCGTGCCACGGCAGGCCCGCTCGATCGGCGGATACGCGGGCCGTGCCGGTCCTGAGCTGTCCTGCCTACACTCCGAGCAAGCCGATCGTGATTCGCCTTTCACAGGAGACACAACGGAAGGAGGGCTACACAAGGGTCGCCGGGGGCGAGTAGTACGGGTTCTCCAACAGCACTCCGCACATCAGCACCTGCGGGTGCGTCTTGAGCAGGTCGAGCACGATGTTCTCGCGGTACCGCGAAATGTCGTACATGCACAGGATCGCCTGCGGGTAGCGGCTGGTGAAGTCGTTCAACGCGGCCTCGTACCGGAACAGCTCGGTCAACCCGGGCAGCTGCGGGTGCCACCAGCGCGCCTCCGCGCCGAGCCGGACGAACCGGTAGCCCGCGGCCATCGCGGCGGACACGGCCTCGTCCCAGAACGCGATGATCCGGTCCACGCTGAAGTCGTCCGGCGACAGCAGCGCGTCCCCCGCGGCCCGGATGTCCAGCTGCGCCGAGTCGACGCGCGCCTCGACGTCGTCGACGTCCTCGCCGAGCAGGTCGACAAAACCGGCGACCTCGTCCTCGTGCACGCCGAACAGGCACTTTTCGCCGGCACGCAAGCCTTCGCTCAGGAAGGGCAGGAGGATGCGGTCCCGATCTTCCTCGCCCACGTACACCGCGCAGATGTGCTGCCCCGGCTCGATGACGACGCCGGGGGTGCCGAACTTCCGGGAACCGGTCATGACGGGATCCTCCGTTCGGAGTCGGGGTGCTGCCCGTTCTCCGTCGTTGAGAGGTAGTAGGGGTTTTCGACGAGCGTCCCGGCCATCCAGACCTTCGGGTGCGACTTGATCATCGGGATGATCAAGTCACCGCCGAACAAATCCAGATCGTAGAAGCACAGAATCACCTGCGGGAAGTCCTCCCCCCATGCGGTGACCGCGACCTCTTCGGCGAGGAGCACGTCGATCAGCGCGGAACTCAGCCGGGGCGCGGCCCAGCTCATGTCGCCGACGATGCGCCCGAAAGGGTGGTCACCGGTGACGAGCTTGCGCCGAGACCAGCCGTCCAGCATCGCGAAGAGCGCATCCGGCGCGAACTCACCGTCTCGGAGGTGGCCGCTGTCCGGCTCGGTCAACACGAGGTCGCCGGCGTGGCCCAGCCGTTCGCGGAAGATCTCCCGCTCACCCTCGGCGGCCAGGTAGAGCACGGCGTCCCCCGCTCGCAGGCCCTCGGCGAGGAACGGGATCAGGAGGCGGTCCCGCTCGGCTCTCCCCCGGTGGAAGACGCAGAGGTGGTCACCCGGCACAAGCGCGGCTCCGCCGAGGGTCACCTCGCGATCGGTCCGATCCTTCTCGTCCATCGTCCACCTCCGGTCACTGCGATCCGCGCAGCACCTGCCACATCCGGGTGGCGAGGTGCAGGTTCAGCCTGCTGTCCACATCGTTGAGGTCGAGCTCCGTGATCTCGCGGATCCGGCCGAGCCGGTAGCGCAGCGTGCTCCGGTGGATCGTGAGCGCGGCGGCCGTGTCGTCGTAGTTGCCGCCGCACTCGAGGTACTGCGCGAGCGTGGCGACCAGCTCGGCGTTGCGCTGGGTGTCGTGGTCGAGCAGTTTCCCGAGCCACTCCCGGACGAACTCGACGACTTCGCCGTGGTTCTGCCCGGTGTCGAGGATGCGGTAGATCCCCAGTTGCTCGAACCTGGTGAATCCGCTCGAGGTCTGCGAGCTGCGCCGGATCTCGAGCGCACGCACCGCTTCCGCGTAGGACTTGGGCAACCGCCCCGGGGTGTCGCAGCGGCTGCCGATGCCGATCGCCCCCTCGGCCCCGAGCTTTTCCGAGAGCGAGGCGTACAGCGCCGCACCGTCCAGTTGCCCGGCGACCAGCAGCACGACCGCGCCCGAGTGGCGCGACACGAGCGAGGCGAGCCCGAGCGTCGTCACGGCGCGTCCCGTCGCCTCGACGACCACGTCCTCGGCGAAGTCGCCGGACCACCGCAGCACGACCAGGTGGTGCGGTCGGCGCAGATCGTGCCCGATCGCCTCGGCGCGGGCGTACACGCTCCCGTCTTCGGTTCCGGCGATGAGGTCGTCCACGAGGTCGCGGCGCAAACGCAGCTCGGCCTCCGCCAGGCTGCGCTGGTGCGAGAGTTCCAGCGCCAGCACGGTCGAGCCGTACTCGAGAGCGAACACCTCGTACGCGCCGGCGGTCCGCGCGGGGTCGATCAGGGCGAGCACGCCGAGCACGTCATGCCGTGGCCGCACCAGCGAGATGAGCCGGTCCTTCACACGGACCGCTTCGGGCAGGGTCGAGAGGTGCCGGATCAGCTCGTCACGCCGGCGCACGCCGACCTTCGGGTACGGATCCGGCCGGCCGGGACCGGCCCACGCGCGCAGGTTGCCGAACCCGTCCTCGATCGCCACCGGCAGCGCGGTCAGCTGGTGCAACGCGTGCGCGATGCCCGACTCACCGGCCCCGGAAGCCGAGATGGTGGACAGCACGTCGTGCACCAGCGTCTGCTGCTTGAGCTGCTCCACCGACGTGGACAGCTGGTCGTTGAGCTCCCGCTGCACCACCGCCTGCCGCCGCTCCCGCATGAACGACGCGGAGTTGGTCAGCGCCGCGGCGGTCTGCTGGCAGAGCGAGCTGAGCAGGAAGAATTCGTCACGCGAGGGGGGTTGCTCGGCCCGGACCACGAGGTTGCCCGCCAGGCCGCGCAGCCCGCGCAGCGCGTAGCACCAGCGCCAGTGGCCGTCGGCCAGCTCGATCCGCCCGCTCTGCCCGTCGAGCTTGCCGACTTCCGCGGCGAGGTCGGGATGAGCCTCCTCCGCACCGTCCTGCGGAGTGACCGCGCCGTCCTCGTCGACGAGGTACGCCGCATCGGTCGTGCAGCCGCTCAGCGACGGCACCGAGGTCGCGGCGAGCCGCATGATGTCCGCCGCTTCGCGGCCGTCGAACATCATCATCGAAATCGCGAAGATGCCGTAAAGATTCGACAGCTGGGCACGCCACCAGCTGTCCGTTCTGGCTTCCTGGCCCCGGGAGACCGCATCGCCCTCAGGCGTCATTTCCGGCCTCCCCGGCACCGACCTGGTGTTGCGCACCTTACGCCCGCGGCATCCGTTCTGCCGGGTCTACAAGGCCCCGGAAATTTCCTCCTGCCGGACGTACGCGAGCGGTGAGCACCAACGCGAAATCGGTTCGGATCGGGCGCTCCCGGCGGGGCGGTCCGGCCGGAATGGGACCGGACCATGACCGTGACGCGTTTTGATCCCTTCCGTGTTTCGGGAACGCCTGAGCGATCAGGTACCGAGCGGGCGCTCGGCACCCGCGGGACGCCGACGGCAACGTTCCGCCGCGGTGACGAATTCTTTGTCGGTGTGATCCGCGCGGGTCAGGTGCTCAGGCGCCGAGACGACCGTAGAGCCGGCCGGCGAGCGACGCACACCGCTCCCGCCGTCCCCGCTCCAGCAACCGCGTCAAGGCTTCGGCGTGACCTCGTCACTCACGGTCACCTGTCCCTTCTCTCGTCACCCGTCCGACTGCACCCAGAAAATCTATGCCGGACGGAGTAGACATTCAACGGCAGGCGTGCGTAGTGTTCTGCTCATACCGAGAGAGACAACGTCAAGCAGGCGCGGGAGATGACGCAACTACCCGCGAAGTGAGACAAGACGGTCAGGCAGGACGGAGCCGATCAACGGACAGGTTCCGACTGGTGACCAGCGGGCAGACGTAGCGCTCGCGAAGATCGGCAGTAGTAGTCGTTGGAGCAAGTGCAGGACCGGTCAGGTGGCCGGAGCCGATCGGTGAACGGGGCTCCGGGCAGTGACCAGCGGAGTCAAGCGTGCCGGGACCGATCAGTGAAAGGGTTCCCGTCGTTGACGTCCGCAGCAGGCGCAGTACCCAGCAAGAGAAACACTCAGGAAAGAAGGGAACGGAACCATCATTGGATCGCCCGCAGCGGCTGTGTAGCGCCGCGCGGGTGCCGCAGTCCCATCGAGTTCGGAGGTGGTGCTCGGTCACGAGTAAGCGATCCCCGCACGATCCGGCTTTCCGCCGGACGCGGGTGCAGGAAGCCGGCGGTCGCGCCGGTTGACAATGGTGAAACCAACCCTTGAGGACCCCGGGTGCCGTTCGCGGCACCCGGGGTCCTTTGTGATGTGGAGGCAGTGATGTGGAGGTGGAATGATTCCTGATCAAGAAGGACCGGCCACGCCCAGCGAGGCCGCCAAGTTCGACGACGAGCACTACCCCGCCTACACCATGGGCCGGGCCGCCGACATCCTCGGCACCACCCAAGGCTTCCTGCGCAGCCTGGGCGAAGCCGGGCTGATCACCCCGCAACGCTCCACCGGCGGGCACCGCCGCTACTCCCAGCGCCAGCTGCGCCTGGCCGCCCGGGTGCGGGAACTGGTCGATCAGGGCACCGCCATCGACGCCGCGTGCCGCATCGTCACCCTCGAAGACCAGCTCCACGAAGCCCAGCGCCGCAACACCGAACTCCGCACCGGGGACTGAACCCCGGCGTTCGACCGACTCGGCACGCAGCACGCAGCCGGTGCCGGACCGCGTCGTGACACCTGCCTGTGCGCGCTCCAGGCCCGGCGCCGGCCAAGTCTTCCGCCTGCCTGACACCGATCGGAGTCCGGCACTTCTCGGTGCGTGGCGGCAGTCTTGTCGACCATTGCTGCTCACACGTGGACAGTTCACTGTTCAGCCATCCTCTCGCCCGGCAATTCCGGCCCCAGCTTCGCCCCACGGCGCAGGATGATCGCTACGAGAGCTTGTTCCTCGAGCCACCCCACTCCACAGTGGTGCCATCGGAGGGCTTAGCGGCCGTGCGGGAGCGGGCCGCCGAGGCGGAACGGCGCACCGCGGCCCGGTTACGCGCGATCGACGACTTCCTGGCCCGCGCCGAGGACATCCTGGCCGAAGAGCAGCAAAGATCTTCGCCGCGGCCGCCGAACTCGGCTACACGCGGCAGGAAGCCGTCCTCGTGACCCGCGCCGATCAGGCCCGTCCGAGTCCACAGTGGACTTCACGGACGACTGGTCACGAACGTCACGATCCCAGGACGCGCTTCACCACCTGTTCGGCCACTTCCCGCAGCTTCACGTTCTGCCGCTGCGACTCCTCGACGAGCACGGTGAACGCGGCTTCGGCGTCGACCTTCTGGATCGCCATCAGCATGCCCTTGGCCTGGTCGATGACCGATCGGGAAGTGAGGGCCAGCTGCAGGTGCCCGGCCGTCTCCCGGGCATCCAGGTAGCGGTGGTAGACGCGCAGCACCGCCTCCACCGCCGCGGTGTAGAGCTCCAGCAGCTGCGCGTCGATGTCGGCGAACCCGTCGTCCTGCTGCCCGTAGCAGTTGATGGCGCCCGAGAACTGCTCGTCGGCCACGAGCGGGGCAGCGAGAAAACTGCCGAAACCGGCGGCCAAGGCGCCCCGGGTGAAGTCCGGCCAGCGTTCGGCCGCGCCGGACACCGTCGTGCGGACCAGTTTCCCGCTGCGCATCGCGTCCAGGCACGGACCCGTGCCGATCCGGTACTGGTCCTCGTCAAGGGCCGTGACGCGCTCGCTCGTGGAGGCCGACGTGTACGGCCGGGTGCCGTGCGAAAGTGTGACGCTCGCCTCGTCGACGCCCGGGACCGCGTGCACCACCTGCAGGCACACGTGCCTCAGCACCACGCGAAAGTCGTCTTCCCGGCTCAGGATGGCGGTCAGCGACTCCAGCGCCCCGGTGACGTCGTCCAGCAGCGGTGCGACCGTCCGGGTCGGGTCCGGTCGTTCCATGGGCCCTCCCCAATGATCATGACCAGCGAGCACCCACGGGTACCCACTTCCGCCGAACCCAAAGGTCCGGGCACGTTTGCCCAGGCGCATCGGTGGTATTCCGGGATCATGTCGGGAATGACCGTGCCGGCCCCGTTGCCGCTCGACCGCGAAGTCGCCGGAGTCGCCGCGCGTCTGTCCGGGCTGCTGCTTTCGCGCGAGACCGTGAACTCCGTGCTCGACTTGATCGTCACGCTGGCCGGCACGTCCCTCCCGCGGGCGGCGGGTGCCGGGGTGACGCTGCTCGCCGAGGACGGCACTCCGGCCACGACGGCCGCGTCCGGCGCCGGTGTGCACGAGGCCGACGAACGGCAATACGCCTTCGGGGAGGGCCCCTGCCTCACGGCGTTGGCCGAGGGCGCCCCGGTCCGGATCGACGACACCGCCACCGACCGGCGCTGGCCCCGCTGGTGCGCCGCGGCCGCCGAAGCGGGGTTGCACTCCGTGCTCACTGTCCCGCTGCTGACCGGAGACGGCTGCCTCGGCGCCGTCAAGGTCTACGCCGCCGAGCCCAGCGCCTTCGGCCCGTCCGACGAACACGCTCTGACGACGCTCGCCACCAAGGCCGAAGCCCTCGTGGCCCAGGCCCGCGTCTACGACCGAGCCGGCGATTCCAGCGAGGAATTCAAGCGGGTGCTGCGCGAACGGGACACCGTCACGATGGCCCGCGGGTTCCTCATGGCGCGTGAAGCACTCAGCGAGCAAGCCGCCGCCGAACGGCTGCTGTCGCTCGCGCGGACCGAGGGGCGGACGCCGGCCGACACCGCCGTCGGCATCCTCTCCGCAAGCTCGGAGCCGCAGGAGCTCCGCCGATGACCCCGCTCCCCGAACAGGAACAGCAGGAGCTGCTCACGGCCTGTTTCCGGCGGTGCGAGCTGACGCTCGAGCAGCTGTGGGCACGGTACTTCGCGCTGGGTGGCGGCCAGAACATGCTGGAGGTGGACGCCTACCTCCACGGTCTGGCGCCGCTGCCCCGCATCGATCGCGACATGCTGGCGCACGCCGTCAACGAACGCCTCGACGAGCTCAGCGGACCGAAACGAGCCCCCTACAGCCGCCCGACGCAGCCCGCGAAGCCCCTGCGTGGTCCGCTTCGGGCTCTTGTCGACCTGCTCGAAGGGGCCCACCGGGCGCCGCCGGAGCGGCTGCCGGCCGCGGTGACCGCCGCCGCCGGCGCGCTCAACCTCCGGGTCGAGGTCCACCTGGCCGACTACGACCAGAACGTGCTGGTCCCGCTCCTGCCGGCCACCTCGCCCGGCCTCGACATCGAGACCACCACCGCCGGCGACGTCTTCCGGCGGGCGGGCTCGGCCGTGACTCGCGGCGAAGGCGCGCCTGTGCTGTGGACGGTTCTGCTCGACGGCGTCGAACGGCTCGGCGTCCTCGAGGTCACGTCCACCGACGGCACCGATCCGGACGACCCGGTGCTGCGCCAGCAGTGCCAGTGGCTGGCGACGCTCATCGGTCACCTCGTGACCAGCGTGACGCAGTACGGCGACGGGCTGGACGTCCAGCGCCGCCGGCACCACCGCGGTTCGCCGGCCGAGCTGCTCTGGCACGCCCTGCCGCCGTTGACCGGGGCGACCGACGCCGTCGTCGTCGGCGCCAGCATGCGGCCCGCCTACGAGCTGTCCGGCACGGCCTTCGACTACTCCCTGGCCGAGCACCGGGCGCAACTGGCCCTGTTCGACACCGGGGCGCGAGGCGGGGCTCCGAGCCTCGCCGTCGTCACCGCGCTCTCCGCGTACCGCTCCGCGCGGCGCGACGGTGCCTCGCTGGCCGCGCAGCACACGGCGATCGCCGGGATCCTCGGCGAGCACCCGGACACGCCGGCGGTCAATGAGCTCGTGGCCGAGCTCGACCTGCACACCGGAGACCTGCGGTGGCTCGCCGCCGGGAGCCGGGCGCCCGTCGTCGTCCACCGCGGTGTGCTGCCCAGGCCGAGAGCGGGCCAGGAAACCGGACAGGTGCGGCTCCGGCCCGGCGAGCTGTTCGCCGTGTGCTGCCGGGGCACGCTGGAAACGCAGGACCCATCCGGGACCCCGTTCGGCACCGAAGGTGTCCAGCGGCTGGTGGATCGCCATGCGGACGCACCGGCCCCGGAGATCGCGCGCAAGATCACCGACGCGGTCGCGGACCACCACGGTTCAGCGCTGCCCGACGACATCGGTGTGGTGATCGTCCGCTGGACCCCCATGGCCTAGAGCGAATCGCGCGGACCGTTGATCCGTGTTCAAGATCGCGTGAGCGGGGTATTCGCGGTTCTGAGTCCCCCGCCGTGCTTGGCGGAGATTCGGTGATGGCGCCGGTTCAGCAGCGAGCCGGCGCCATCGTCACGTCTCATGAGACTTCTCCTGCCGAGACCACCGCCTAGCCGGCTGAGGCCGTCGTATCCGTTGCCGGATCAACCGCGGCGATCGGTGACCGGGTGAGCCGGCGCAGGGCGGTCTCGACGTCCGGCACGATCGTGATGTCGCGGTCCAGCTGCAGCAGGGTCAACGGTCGCAGGACCATGTACTGGCTGGTGGCCACCAGCATCTGCCGGCCGTCGCCGGTGATCCGCCGCCCGGCGGCCAGCAGTTGCCCGAGCACGCACGAACCGCAGAACGTCACCTCGGTCAGGTCGACCACCACGGGTTTGGCCGCGGCGTCGGCCAAGGCCAGGGTCGCGCCGAGCAGCGGGTCGGCGGCCAGGTCCAGCTCGCCGCGCGCGTGGATGACCACCACCTCACCGCGGTCGATGGTGTCGATGCTGAACGCGGGGTTCCCGGGGGCAGGCGGTGAAGACGAAAAGGTCATGACGGCAGTCAGCTCCAGAAGGACAGGCCATTTCCGTGCAGGCGACCCGTGAGTCAAGGCCGGCGCCGCATACGGCGGACTGAGAAGCTGGCTGTTGAACCTCTCCACGACGGACCCTACGCGCCTTTACCGACGTTTCCGTGATCGAGTCCCGGCTCGTCGCCGGACCGCACCCGATTGTGACCTACCGGTTTCGGAGAGTGGCCCTGCTGCGCGGGACACGGCGGCGGTGCACCGACTTCCAGAAGTACTGTCGCGCCCGACCGGTGCGAAACCCGAGCCGAGTCGTGTCCACAGTGGACTCTTCGGTCGAAACGCAGTGGCGATCGTCCTGTCGTGTGGCGGAATGCCGTCGTCGCGCGACCAGTCCGCTCAGGTGCGGCTCGGAGCGGCCAGCGCCGTGGTGACGAAGTCCTGGGCGACCTCGCGGAGCTTCACGTTCTGCTCCTGCGATGTCTTGACGAGCAGGGCGAAGGCGTCGTCGGCCGGGATGCGGTGCAGAGCCATCAGAATGCCCTTCGCCTGGTCGATCACGGCCCGGGAGGTCAGCGCCTCGGACAGCTGCGCGGTGGTCTCGCGGGCGGTCTGGTGCCGTCGGGCGCTGCGCAGCGCGGCTTCGGCGGCAGTGGTGTACAGCTCCAGCAGTGCCGCGTCGAGCGCGCTGAAGCTGTTGCCGCCGGTGTCGTAGAGGTTGAGCGAACCGTGGTACTCGCGGTCGACGAACAACGGCGCGGACAGGTAGCCGAGCACCTCGGACTCGGCCGCGGCGGCAGCGAACTCGGGCCACTGCCGCGCCGCCTCGGCCACTTCGACCCGCTGGAGCTCGCCGGTCCGGGCGGCGTCCAGGCAGGGGCCCTGCCCGGTCTTGTACTGGGCTTGGTCGATGCGGTGCGCGCTGTCCCCGGTGGCTGTGGCCGTGTAGGGGTCGCCGTCGCGCAGCAGGGTGATGCTGGCCATTTCCGCGTCCGGCACGGCGTGCACGACCTGCTGGCACACGCGCTGCAGCACCGCGGACAGTTCCTCCGCCTCTTCCTCGAAGGTGCCGGCCAGCCGCTCCAGCGCGGTGGTGACGTCGTCCACCCGCCGCGTGGCGTCCCGCTCGTCAAGCAGGTTCTCGTCCATGTGGTGCTCCTTCGGTTCGATGCGCTCAGCGTCGCGGGTGGTCGAGCATGCGTGGGCACCGAAGCCCGGGTTCCGGAGGTAACACTAAGCGTCGCCGAGCGGTCTGGCAGAGCTGACGCAGACTCCGGCATGCCTGGGCGCAGCGGCCGTTGGTGCTGACCACAGTCACGGAGGTCGTCAAGCTCCGCGGTGGCTACAACGTGAAAGTCCGGTTCATCACGGCTGCCGGACAGGAAGCCGGCGCGCTTCTCTCCGACCTTCCCCGGGATCCTGAGCTGCGCAACGGAGACCAGCTTCACGTCCGCTACGACCCAGGACGGCCCGACCGCACGCTCTGGGCCACCCGCCGAGGGCGTTTCTGGCGATGAGTGCACTCTGGCGTTGGTCTCGACACGAGGACCGAGCCCGCGGAAAGATCAGGCTGCCGAGTTCGTGACGCGTCGGCGCCTGGATCCCAGCAGGACACGGCCCTCCGAACCTCGGCTGGCGGATGTGGAGCCCGGCCCGGCCGGGCGCGTTCGGCCCGCGGTCCCAGGGCGTCGACCCCGAACCGGTGCTGCGGCACATTTCACCTCGGTTTCCCGGGCACGGGTCTAGTGGCCGACAACGGTTCTCCGGCTCGCATTCTGGAAACTGTCCAGTCGCCGTGCGGCCCGCCCCGCGACGACGATTGCTTGGTGGAACCAGACCATTCCGAAGTGCAACCCGACCATCCCGGCCGGGACCAGGGTCCCGTCGGCACGGCGGGCTCCGGAACACCGCCGCTCCCGCCGGCCGTCGCCGAACGCCTCCGGCCGGGAGCGTCCGAACTGGCACGGCAGCTGGCCGACGCTGTCCGCGCCCACGTCCCCGCCTACTCGGGGCCGGCAGACGGACCGACGGGGCGAGCGATCCGGCACGCGGCCGAGGAAGCCGTCCAGCTCTTCCTCGACCGCATCACCGAACCGGACGTGTCCGGCCATCGCGCCTGCGAACTGCACCTGCGGATCGGTCGCCACGAGCGCGAGGCCGGGCACGGGCTCGACTCCCTGCAGGCCGCTTACCGGGTCGGCACTCGCTTCGCCTGGCGGTGGGTCATGCGGGCCGGCCGCCAAGCGGAGTTCCCGGCGACCGTGTTCGCACACCTGGCCGACCTGACCCTGAGCCTGTCCGACGAGCTGGTGACCTCGGCCGTCGGCGGGTACCGCGAAGCCAGTGAGTCCCCGGAAAGCCGTCGGCGGCGGCTGCTCCGCGTGCTGCTCGACGAGCCGTCCACGCCACCGGAGATCATCGCCGTGTTCGCCGCGCGCGCGGCGTGGCCCGTTCCCGACGTGGCCACCCCCATCGCGATCACGGGTGACGTCTCCTTTGCCACACCTCCGCCACCGTCCGACATCCTCGCGGAACTCGACATCGTCCGGCCACGCCTGGTCGTCCCGGGCGAAGCCGGCCCCGAACGGATCCGGACCATTCTCGCCGCCCTGCCCGGGACGCGGCTGGCGATCGGTCCCGCGGTGCCGCTCGACCTGCTCGGTTCCGCGATGCGCTGGACCTACCACGCACTCGAACTGCGCGACGAGCCCGTGGTCGTGGCCGACGAGCACCTCCCCGGTCTGGTCGTCCGCGCCGACCAAGCGCTCGGGGCCTACTTGCGGACCCGGCTGCTCCGGCCGATGCGCAACCTCACCGAACGCCAGGTACACCGTCAGCTCGAGACCCTCCACGCCTGGCTGGACCTTCGCGGTGACGTCCCCGAAATGGCCGTGCGGCTGGCGATCCACCCGCAGACCGTGCGCTACCGAGTGCGTCAGCTTCAGCGCCTCTACGGGACACGGATGTCCGAGTCGACGGGACGTCTCGAGCTCGAACTGGCCCTGTTGGCGGGCGCCGGCCACACCACCGGTGGGTGATACTCCGGATCGAACACCTCACTGCACCGGAATTGTCACACGGGCACAGCGGAACCCGGGCGCCACGAGGGCGGTGAGCACCGGCCGTTCCGGTCCGGAACCGGTCCGGAAGGCCGTCCCGGCAACCTCACCTGGCCGTTCGGGAGCGGACCACCTCGCACCGGTGGTCCGGTCCCGGGTTCCGGGGGTGGAATAACCGTTGCCGCCGACCGCGCCCAGTTTCCCGACGGCGGCGACTCCGGACTTATTTCGCAATTCACGACGAGGAGAGCCGTGCCCGGCCGCATCCCCGGTTCCGAACAATTCCCAGAAATCTGTGGCGAACACCACGACAGCATCACCCTTTCGACTGAGGCGCTCGCCCACACGCGCCGCACGTTGCGGGACTTCGGCCAGCCCGGCGGCCAACCGGCGTCACCGGAAACCGTCGCGGCGGTGCGCAGCCAGCTGCGATCACTGGCGACCGACGCCGAACCGGACGAAAACGCCATCGCCGAAGCCACCGCCCGCGCGGTCGACGAGGGCGTTCCGCTCGACGAGCTGGTGACCGCCCACCTCCGCGGCACGGAGGTCGTCCACCACGCCCTGTCCACCGGCGTACCTGCGGTGCTCACGCTGAGGACTCGGCTGCTGGCACATACCCGGGCCACGGTCGAGGTGCTGATCCGGCACTACGTCGCGGCGCTCCGGGCCCGCGAGCGCAAAGAGCAGGATGAGCACGGGACCCTGCTGACGATCCTCACCCACGGTGCCGCGGGGTCCGTGGCCCAGGTGCGGGGTTTCGCCCTGGTGCCGCAGTACGTCATGCTCCACCTGTCGTTCGGGCCGGCCGCGGAACCGGCCGCTCCGCCGGGCGACTCGCGGAAGCTGACCCGGCGAGTGCTCGCCGCCCTGGCCCCGACCGGCGGCGACCACGTGCTGAGCTCGCTGGGTGCGGCGGGCGGGATCGTCCTCGTTCCGGCCCGGACCCCGGTCGACTGGCGACGGTGGCGCGAGGGGCTGCGGGACGCGGAAAAGGCTGTCGGGATCACGATCACGGCCGCGGCGGCGGTCGTCCGGCCCGAGGAGGTCGCCGAAGCGGTCATCCAGACCGCGGAGATACTCGACGTCCTGCGCTGGTTCGACCTCCCGGCCGGGCTGTACCGGCTCGAAGACGTCTTGGTCGAATACCAGATGACACGCCCCGGCGAGGCTCGTGCGCAGCTCGCCTCCCTGGTGAACGCCCTCACCGCGTACCCCGACCTGATCGAAACCCTGACCGTCTACACCGGGCAGGAGAACAACCGCCGCCGGACCGCGACGCAGCTGCACATCCACCCCAACACGGTCGACTACCGGCTTCGGCGGATCTCGGAGATCACCGGCGTCGACCTGTCGCAGCCGACGGCCCTGCACCGGATCACGGCGGCGCTCGCGGCCCATCGCGCGGAAAGCGGCGCCCGGGACCGACCACGAATGTGACATCTGCCGTCGAAATGCTCATGACAGACCCCAAACGACCATCCGAGGAATTGGCGAACATCCAGCAAACGGAGCCGCCGATTCCGGGCTGCCCGTTATTACACTGACGGTGCGGTCAAGCCGTGCCGCTCACCGGAACCCCCGACTCGGCGGGCGGCAACGGGGCCCGTATTCCGGAACCGTTTCGGAATGCGGGCCCCACTTCCGCGGCGAAAGCGTCCACCTCGCCGCCCCGGCGCCCATCCCGGAGAAGAAGCACATCCAGTGATCGACCCCAGCGACGAGTCTTCCCCCCGTGCGGCCTTTTCCGCCCGTTTCGCCCTGCTGTACGCCGCTGCGGGAAGCCCGCGGATGGCGGACGTGGTGACCGCCGTGCGCCGGAGCCGTCGCGTCGACGAACGCGGCCAGGTCGTCCACGTTTCCATCCAGCGGATCAGCGATTGGCGCCGCGGGCGCAACGTTCCGGCACGCTTCGCCGTCTTCGCCGCCGTTCTCGACGTCCTGTTCAAGCAGGCCCGGCTCACCACGAGCCCGCCCCCGGCCGGCGGCCTGTACTCGCCGGAGCGGTGGCGCGCCTGGTGGGAAGCCGCCCTCGAGAGTCCCGCCGGACCGCAACCCCGGTCGGCGACCGCCGGGATGTGTCCCTACCCGGGGCTCGCCGCGTACACCCCGGCCGATTCCGCGTGGTTCTTCGGACGGCGTCAAGCCGCGGCGGACCTGCTGGCACGCCTCGAGCGGGCCGGCTCCGGGATCGTCGCGCTCACCGGCGCGTCGGGGAGCGGAAAGTCCTCGTTGATCGCCGCCGGGATTCTCCCGGCACTCCGGGCGCCGTCCTCCACGGCAGCACGGTGGTCGGTCGTGACGGCCACGCCCTCGGACCGTCCCGCCGTGCTGGTTTCCCGGCTGGCCGGCGAACTCGCGCAGGCACCGGGCCACGACCGCCGGCTGGTCGTCCTCGACCAGTTCGAAGAGTTCTTCACCGGCTGGCCCGACGAACGAGAACGCGGCCGGGCCTTCGACCGGCTCGCGGCCCTGCCCGCCACCGTCCTCATCGGACTGAGAGCCGACTTCACGGCGGAGGTGTCCGGCCACGCCGGCCTGGCCGCGTCCTTGCGGGACGGTCCGCTGGACCTGCAACCGATGAACGAGAAGGAACTTCGCGAAGCCGTCACCGGACCGGCGGCGTCCGCGGGCCTCGACCTCGAACCCGGACTGGCCGAAGTGGTCCTGCGCGACCTCGGCGCGGGGCCGGGTGCGACGCGCGGCCCGGTCGCCGGTGCGCTGCCCTTCCTGTCGCTGGCGTTGCGCGCGACCTGGGAGAATCGCGACGGCACCCTGCTCACCCTGGCCGGGTACCACGCGAGCGGCGGTGTCCACGGCCTCGTCGCGGCACTCGCGGAGCAGACCTGGACCGCGTCCGAACCCTTGGTGCGCAACGGGATCCGCACCACGCTGCCGGCACTGATCAGGGTCAGCGAAACGGGCGACGACACGCGGGCCCGCGTCGCCCGTGCCGTGCTCGCCGAGCAGGGAACGGACCCGGCGGCGCTGCGTTCCCTGATCGCGGCGCGGCTGGTGACCGTCGACGCCGGCGCGGCCGAAGTCACGCACGACTCGGTGCTGACCGGCTGGCCCCGGCTCCGCGGCTGGCTCGACGGCGACCGCGAGCACCTGGTGAAACGGCAACGTCTGGAAGCGGACGCCGCCGAGTGGTCCATCCGGCGGCGCGACCGTGCCCTGCTCTACCGCGGCAGCCGGCTCGATGCGGCCGAGGCGAGCACGCGCCGGCCGTCGCTGCCCGGGCTGAGCGCGACCGGACGGGCTTTCCTCACCGCGTCCAGGCGCCGCGGCCGCTGGTTCACGGTCCACCGGTGAGCGGAAGCCGCGTCAGGTAGTTCGCCATTTCGGTGTAGCGTCCACTCGTGCCGTCGGGTCGCTGCCGCCCGGCGACGACCGTCAGCCCACCCGGTTCACGACCCTCGACGCAGCGGGCGGCCGTCACGCACCAGCGCTCCTTCGTCTCGGGGCGGACGAGGAGAGCTCAAGAGCGGAATCCATCCCCGAAATTCACACCGGATCCTTGTGACACGTCAGCCCAGCACTCCCCCGGACCGCACCACGAGGTGCAGCGCGAACCGGTCCCGCGGTTCGCGCAGCTGGTCACCCAGCACGTCCTCGAGCCGGCGCAGCCGGTACCGGACGGTGTGCGGGTGGACGTTCAGGCGGGCCACCATACCTTCGACGGATCCTTGCTCGTCCAGCCAGGACCCCAGCGTCTCCAGCATCTGCCGCCGTTCCGGCTCGGCCAGCTTCTTCAGGGGCCGCAGGGCCTTCGCCGCCAACCGGTCGAGTACCGCGCGGTCGCTGTGCAGCAACAGCTCGGCAAGGTGCTCCTCGGCCCGGAAGAACGACGGTGCCTCGATCCTCCCGCGCCGGGCCAGGGCGAGCACCTCGCGCGCGATCCGCTCGCCCTCGGGGGCGGCCTCGGCGGAACCCGCCGGCCCGATGACGACGGTGGCTTCCGGGAACGCCGTCCTCAGGGCAGCCTCCCAGCGGTCGTCCACGGGCCCGGGCGTCAAGACCCGCGCCCAGCCGTGCGCGCTCTCCACCAACGTGCCGTCCAGCTCCCACAGGTGCGGCTTGGAGCCACCGAGCCGGACGACCACCGGGGTCAGCTCGCCGGAGACGTCGAACCGCACCAGCCGCGCCATCTCGAGCATCGCGTGGCGCGACGCCTGCGGCGACGAGAGCACGAGGTGCAGCAGCTTCCGGCGCCAGACGGTCAGGGTGTCGTTGGTCGTGGCCACCGCGTCCTGGTAACCGTCGATGGCCGCGCAGGCGAGGTCGTCCACGAGCGTGAAGAGTTCCTCCGCGAGGTGAGACACGACCGCGGCGGCGAAGGACTGCTCCACCCCGATCCGGACGATCCGCTGCCACGCCGCCCGTCCGCCCAGCCGGTAGTAGGCCTGGAGCCGCTCGATCGGACGGCCGCGGTGGAGTTCCGCGGCTCCGAACAACTGGTGCTGCTCGAGCAGATCGAGCCGGCTGGCTTGCGGGTTCTCGATCCGGTCCACGTAGTTCGTGACGATCGCACCGGCGGCCTCGCGCAGAACCGTGCCGTCGCCGCACTCGGGTGCCCGCCGCCGGATCTCGGCGACCACGGCGCCCGTGATCGCCGTGACGTGGGACCGCAGCGCCTGCGCGGCCTTTTGCTGGTTGTGAGGGGAAAGGGGCCCCAGACCATCGCCGAGGCTCACCGGAGGAACGTTCCCATCGATTCGCACTCCGATCACGCAGGACACCGCTCGCAGCCGAAACTAGGCGGTACCGACCGGCCGAGCCACCCGGCCGGCCGAAATCTGGAGATCATCCCGTCCGGCGACGCGAAAACTGTCGAGCCTCCAAACCACCCGCTGTGCTCGGCCACAATGGACGGTTCAGTTCTCTGCCCACACTCCCAGTCAAGTCGGGCCGGCCGGCTGCCGATGTTTCCTTTGTGGGGCACCACTGGGTACGGGTTCCGGTCGCGGGGGGCGGCGGGGGACCACCTGACGACGTGGGTCACACCCGGCGCTGGGGGCGCCGGCCGGCCGGCGGATCCCTGCCCAGGATCCGCCGGTCGCGCCCCACCGGGCTCGCACTGTGACGAGGTCCAAGCCGGCCGGGTCGCGCTCGGTGCGATTCCCAAATGCGTCGCGCACGCTTGACCGAGCCGATCACCGGGAGCTGTACTCGGCCTCGTTCCCGCCGCCACAGTTTCCTGGAGCACTGCATGCTGTCCGGAATTCCCCGCCTCGCCCTCGCCGCCGCGTCCCTTCACCGAGCCGGTTCCGGGCTCTTCCGGAACACGGCGGACCTCCGGCTCGGCGGCGCGCGGAAAGGGGCGGCCGGCCGCACCGGTCACGTTTCCCGGGCCGCCGTCCTGGACGCCGGCCGGTTCGTGACCGAACGCCGCCGCGGTGCTTGACCGCGGTTCACCGTCCGGCCCGGGCCGCGCCCGGCGCGTTGATGCCGTTCAGGAATCCCTGCAGCGCGAGCGTCGCCGCGCCGCGACCGACCGGATTGCCCGGAATCGAGCAGAGCCGCAAGCGCACCTCACGGCCCGGCCTGGCCCACACCTGCCGTTCGACGACCCGCTCGGTCTCGGCGAGCAGAAGCGGCCCAAGCGCCTCGGCGACCGACCCCTCGAAGACGAGTACCTCGGGATCGAACAGGTGCACCAGCGTGGTCACGCCGGTGCCGAGGTGACGCGCGACGACCTCGACGGCCTTGACGGCGTCCGGATCGCCGTCGGCCGCGGCGCGCCCGAGGGCGGCGACGACCTGTTCGTCGCTGCCGGCCGACAGCCGGCTTTCGGGAGCGACCTCCCGAAGCGTCGCAGCGACCCCCGTGGTGCCGACGTAGGCCTCGACACACCCCAGGTTTCCGCAGCGGCAGAGGCGACCGTCCGGGACGAGGCACGAGTGTCCCCACTCTCCCGCGCTGTTCGTGCCACCCCGGTAGAGCGCCCCGTCCACCGCGATGCCCACCCCGGCCCCGCCGCGCAGGGTGACCACCAGGAGGTTCGCCGCCTCGCGGCCGGCCCCGAACCACATCTCCGCGACGGTGCCGGCCATCAACGGGTTCTCGACGTAGGTCGGCAGGCGCAACCGCTCGGTCAGCAGCGCGCGCACCGGGATGTCCCGCCACGACCAGAACGGCGAATAGACGCTCACCCCGCGGTCGGGCTCGACCAGGCCCGGGATGCCGATCCCGAACCCGAGGACGTCGTCCAGGGTGCGGCCGAGACCGGAAAGCATCGCCCTGACCCGCTGGGCGATCAGGTCCATGGTGGCTTCGGGCGGGACCACGCCCTGCTCGATCGGGCGCTCGAACTCGTCCAGCACCTGCATGGCGAGGTCGAACACCGCGAAGTGGACGTACGTTTCGGCGAAGTCCACCCCGATCAGGAGCCCTCGCCGTGCGTTGACGGCCAAGCGAGCGCGGGGACGGCCGCCGCCGCCGGAGTACTGCCGCGCGGCCTCGACCAGGACCCCGGCGTCGAGCAGTTCTCCGACCAGGGTGGCGACCGTCGCGAACGAGAGGCCGGTGGCCGCGGCGAGCTCCTGGCGGCTCACGGCCTCGTCGGCCGCGTAGACGTGGCGCAGCACGTCGAATCGGTTCCGGCACCGGATCTCGTGTGCGGTCCCCCTGGCCATCGGACTGCCCTTCCTGGTCTTCGGGTGGTTCGGCCGATGGTTCGTCCAACAGCCGTAATATAGCGCGCCCTCGATGCCGCGCGCAGTGGTTCCCGAACTTTCTTCACGAGGGGTGATCAGCCGATAACTGCAGCTCAGAGGACTCACCCGTGAAGGGAGGCCAATATTTACAAGGGTTGGACGAACGGTTAACGTACCGCCGGGGCGCACCTGCCGCCGCTCCGGCCCGCGAAGCTCGATTCGAGGTGTGGTTCGCCATGAGGACATCCGCTGTGAACGGCCACGCACCGACCCGGCCGGAGCCGGTGGTGATCGCGGGGACCGCCGTCGACCGGATCCTGCTGTCCGAGCTGCCGGACATCGTCGAGCAGATGATCGGCGGCCACCGGCGGCACAGCACGGACTACCAGCGGCTCCCGCCGGAGGTCCTCCAGAACGACGTGCGGTCGGTCAGCACCGACGCCGTCCGGTACTACGCCCGCTGGCTGCGCGAGGGCGCGTCGGCCACTCCGCGAGAACACGACCGGCTGGCGGAGTCCGCGGCCAGGCGCGCGGAGGAAGGTCTCTCCCTCGAAGCTGTGCTGTCCGCGTACTGCCGAGGCATCCAGGGCCTCTACCTGCGGCTGACCGAGGCGGCCGACGCCCAGGACCTGGAGTCGGTCCGCGAACTGGGTGCCCGGCTGTTCGATTGCCTCCGGGAGGCGGTGAACGCGGTGGCCGGTGGCTACGTGGACGAGGTCCGGCAGCGCGCCGGTGCCGAACAGGACGCGAAGCAGGTCCTGTTCTCGGCACTGCTCAACGAGAACCCACCGGCACTCGTGGACAATACCGTCGCTTCGCGCTACGTCGTCCTGAATCTCGCCCTCGGCCGGCATCCCGATGAGCTGCGCGCCGGGATCAACACGGCGATCCTCGGGCGCCGGGTGGCGGGCCGCCTGCGCCGGACGATCTCCGCCGCCACCGACGACCAGGCCTTGACGTCGTTGAACGCTCGAGGCGGGATCGTCCTGGTGCCGCTGGAGGACGACTTTTCCCGGCAGCGCTGGGCCGACGTGCTCGCCGCGGCCGAGCGGGTCGCCGGCGTGCCGGTGACGGCCGTGGTGGCCGTCGCGGCTCCGGACCGGATCCGGGCCGCCGCGGTGCAGAACTCCGACGTGCTGGACGTCCTGCGCTGGTTCGAACGGCCGCCAGGGCTCTACGGCCTCGACGACGTGCTCGTCGAGTACCAGCTGACCCGGCCGGGCCCGGCCCGCCGCCGGCTGGCGGCGACGCTCGATCCTCTGGAGCACCACCCGGAACTGGCGGAAACCCTGTCCTGTTACGTGGACAACGCCGAGAACCGGCGTCGCACGGCGACCCGCCTCAACGTCCACCCCAACACGGTGGACTACCGCCTCCGCCGCGTTTCGGAGGTAGTCGGCCGGGACGTCACCGAGCCGTCGGGCATGCACCACGTCATGGCCGCTCTCGCCGCCCGCCGCGCGGAAGGGACTTCGTACCCCGGCGAAAGCATCCGCAAGGCATCCGGCGAATAGGCTCCGCCGCGCCGCCCCGGCGAACACCTGGGCGGCGTTCCCGCTACCGGCCGAGCCGCTGAAGTTCCGCGGCCAGCTCCTCCTCGATCCACGGCGCCGGCTCCATGCCCCAGTGCACGTCCACCGAGCCGAGCCGGTCGAACAGCTCGTCGAGCAGCCGGTCGTCGTCGGGTACCGCCATGCGCAGGAGCGAGCCGTCCCTGGGGTTGAACGACAACGACGTCGGCAGGTGCACGAAAGCCCGGCCGGCCAGGTGGAACGCGAACAGCTCGACCGGAAAGAACCGGCCGGTCGTCGTGATGCCGGGCGGCACCGCCAGCAGCACGGCGGATCCGTGCCCGGCGCCCGGGGTCACCGCGTCGGCGGGCCAGCCGAGGGCCCGCCAGCCGGACACGGCCCGGTTCACCCGCTCGGCGGCCGCGGTCGAGGGCCACCGGGCCGCGGTCGGCGTCACGCGGAACAACGAGTTGTGCCGCGCCACGAGCCCGGCGACCGCCGGGTTCCCCGCGAGGAAGCCGGTTCGCGGCCCTTCGGCCACGGTGACAGCGTGCTCGCACGCACCCGGGACCTGGAGGACGTTCGGCACGCGGTCGCCCGCGCCGCCGGGCGGGTCGTCCATGTCGTGCACGGCCAGCACCCGGTGCCGCCGGCTGATGGCCACGACCTCGGCCAGGTGCTCGTGGTCGGCGATCGCGTCCATCGGCCGTCCCGGCGAGGCGAAGTAGAGGAACCGCACGGATTCGTGGCGCCGCGCGAGGTTTCCGAGAATGCGATCGAGCAGCCCGAGGTCCATCAGGCCGGTGTGCCGGTCCATAGGGGCGCGCAGCACGCGGGCACCGTTGGCGAGCGAGATGGCCGCCGCGGCCGGCGGGCACAGGTCCGGCAGGACCACCCAGTCGCCGGTCAGGGAGCGCGAAAGCGCGTCGAGGGCCTGTGAGGCACCGCCGGTGACGGCGATCTCGGTGCGCTGGTCGAGTTCGACGTCGAAGCGTTCACTGAAGAAGGCGACGACGGCCTGGTGCAGTTCACCCGTCTCCGAGCGGTCCGCACCGAGGTCGATGAACGTCGATCCCGCGTCGGCCGCGCGTCGCCGGGCGACCTCGGCGAGGGCCTCGCCACGGCCGGCCATTCCGTCCGCCCGCAGGCCTTCGAGCAGGAGACGGGCCGGGTGACCCCCTGGCGCACCGGAGCGCCGGGCACCCGAGGGCCGGGGCGTCGCGTACCGGAGTTCGATCACCGGCGCCGAGCCGTACCGCGGGAGGACGTCACGCACGAGAAACGGTTGCAGGACAGCGAGTTCCCCGGCCTGCAGGGCCACCGAGCGCAGGGCGCCCAGGTGGACGGAGTCCAGGGGCCCGATTTCGTGACGGCCGCTCCTCAACGGTCCCCAGTGATGGCTGCCGGGCAGCACCCGGAGCTCGGCGTCGCCCAGCGGGATCCACAGTGGCGTTCCGGGTTCGCTGTTCTCCGGCTGCGCCGGAAGACGGTCACCTGGTTCGGGTACCACCAGCCGGACGGCCATCAGCACAGCGCCCGGTCCCAGCACCGCGGCCGCGGCCGCGGCGACGGCGGAACTGCTCCGCAAGGCCTTGATCTGCCCCGTCACGTGCTCGGTCTCGCCCAGCTGCCGGACGATCCCCCGCAGGAAGTCCACCGGGACGGCGCCGGGAACGACGGCGATCCCCTCGCGTTCGAAGTCGGCACCGAAGGTGGCCGAAGGCCCCGGCTGGGCGGTTGCGGGTTCGGTCTTAGCCTGATGCCGCGTGCGGCGTTCCGGCTGCCACAGTTGTGCGGTCATCGTGCCCTTTCGCTTCACATCATTTGCGCCAAGTTAAGCAACAAAGTGCGCAGGGTCAATGTCACGGCGCGAACTCTGTCCCGCTCACAATTCAGCGGGCGGTCCCGTTGTCGAAACCACAAGAATCGACCGCGACACGTGACCACGGTCTCGACCGGGCGCCCGTCGTCAACGAGCTTGTTTGACGTGGTTCCGCGGCCGCGCTTAGCTTCTTCGATCCTTCACCGGAAGGCCGCCGACGTCGATCCGCGGCATCCGCGACCCACCACAGTCACCGCCGGACAAGGTTTCCATGACCGTTTCCCCCCTTGCCGCAGAACGACGGCCGACCTCGTCGGAACCACCGGGCGACCACGCCGATCCGGCACCGGACGCCGGGCGCGCCGTGCTGCTCGTCCACGATCTCCACGAGTACTTCCTGCAGTTCTTCTCCGCCGGCGACTCCCCCGTCGTCGAGCTGACCGGCAACTGCGTGCGTCTTGTCGAAGCCTGCCGGCGTTCCGGGGTGCCGGTGGCGTTCACAGCTCAGCCGAGTGACATGCCCCCGGGAGGACCGGAACTCCTGACGGACTTCTGGGACGCGGGGACGCCGGCGGAACACGGCCCTGGTGCACCGGACACCGTCTTCGCCAGGTGGCGGTACAGCGCGTTCTTCCGTTCGGAGCTCCCCGGCTTCTTCGAGCGACGGCAACGGGATCAGCTCATCGTCTGCGGCGTGCACACGCACGTCGGCTGCATGGTGACGGCGATCGACGCCCTTGCGCACGGCATCCAGCCGTTCTTCGTGGCCGACGCCGTCACCGACTTCACCCTCGGCCACCACCACCTCGCCCTGGACTACGTGGCCGGACAGTCCGCGAAGGTGCTGTCGACCGAAGCTGTGCTTCGCTCACTGGCGCTCCCGGTGTCGTGATGACTTCGGACGACAGCCCGCGGCCCGGGATACGGGCGCTGAACCCGCGAGGGTTTCCTTCGTTCGCCTTTCCTCGGGGTGTTCGTGCGCGAAAATCCTGTCCACCAGGCCGGCGGCGCCGGCCCGCCGCATCGAAGAGCGCCTCTCGACTGCACCGTCATCGGGACCGCTCGTCGTCGCGAAAGGAACCCGGTCGTGATCACCTGTGGACTCAAGCTCACCGGCGACACGTCCGTGGCCCTCATCGACGGCGGGAACCTCGTGTTCAGTGTCGAACGCGAGAAGCAACGCGACAGCCTCCGGGCCGGCGAGACCGCCGACCTCGAAACAGTCGCCGGGATCCTCGCCGGCTTCGGCTACCGTCCGTCCGATGTGGACGAACAGGTCCTCGACGGCCGGCAAGGTGATCACCCCGGCACGGTCGAGGCCCGAGCCCGGGGAAGGCTGGTCGTCCTCATGGCCGGGCCGTACCGCGAGTCGGCGACGTGCCCTGACCTGCTGACCCCCAGCGTGTACGGGACGTTTCCGCTCGGGAAGGCGCTATCGCCGTCATGCGAGCCACCAGCACGTCGCCGGCCACGCCGCACCGGTTCTTCGAGTCCGTTCGCACCTGGACCGCCGGCTTCGGCTTCTCGGACCACGACGTGCTGGCGAGCATCAGCGGGTTCTTCACCAGGCAGGTCACGCAACGATTGTCGGACAAGATCCGGCAAAAGGGTTACGGAGCACCGCAGAATCTCTGCTTCGCCGGTGACGGTGCCCTGAACATCACCCTGAACAGGGCCCTCCGCGCGCTCGGCTGCGTACGCCGGCTGTGGGTGCCACCGTTCCCCGGCGACTCGGGCTCGGCCATCGGCGGAGCCGCCCTGGGGATGATCAGGGCCGCGGGACGCCGAGACTCCTCGTGGCACGTGCGTCCGGCCCGCGTTCGAGTTCGGAATTCCGACCTTGAACGCCGGCCGGGCCGGCGGGATGCGACCCCACACGCGCATCCCGCCGGGGTCTACCGGCTCGCCGCGCTCCCGCCGCGATCGGACGCGCGACCGTCCAGCACGTCCGCGGCACGGCCCCACGCGGTGGCACACGCACGGGCGACCTCCGCGACAGCCTCGCGGCAATGGGCGGGCACACCGTCGAGCACGGCCAGCCAACCGGCGTCGTCGAGCGTGTGCAGGTGCAGGAGCCGCAACACGGCCCGGCCGCCCTCGGTGTGGCGCAGGGACGGATCCCGGGCCAGCACTCCGAAAGTCTCCGCCGGGACCGGGGTGGCCTGGCGCGTCGCCGGCGCTTCGACGTGGTCGTCCTTCTCCTCGCGGTGTTCCGCGGGCTTCGGTCTCAGCCGAGGCGGAAGGGGATCTTCGCGCCGTCGCAGACGGTCTTTGACGTCTTTGGCCGTCGCGGGTGTGATACCGGCGGCCGTGGCGACCTTCCGGAGGGATGCCGACGGTTCGGCCGCGAGGTACTCCGCCGCACGCAGCCGGCCGACCGCCGGATCAACCGGCCGCAACCGTCCGTCGCGTCCCAGGCGCACGTCGGCCTCCGAGGGCGCGAACTCCGCTCGTTTGCGCAGTGCGGCAACCGTTTTGTCGGTCACTCCCGCGAGCTTCGCTATGGTCCGGTCCGACCACTGCGGGTGCGAAGCGAGGATTCGCGCGGTCGCGGTCACGCGGTCCGCACGTGACAGCGGCAGCCCGTGCTGGGAGTTCGACTGCACGGCGACGACAAAAGCCTCTTCGGCCGACCCCTCGAAGAACCGGGCTTCGATCGCCGGCTGTCCGTTGAGGACGGCCGCGCGCACCCGGTGGACGCCGTCGACGACCCGCATGCTGGGCCGGTGGACGACGATGGGCGGCAGCGAAGGCCCGAGCTGAGCCAGCGCACGGACGTGCTCGTCGTCCTCACCGGTCGTCCGCGGCGAATCGGCGGACCGCAGCGCGTCGATCCGGACCGTCCGGACGTCACCGAGGCGAAACGATCCGCTCCGCGCGAACCCGGTCAGCCGCAGAACATCATCCGGGCCTTCGGCAGCCGGTGAGGGTCGATCGGTTCCGGTCACGAGCGACGTATCGCTCATCGGCGCATCTCGCCTCCGGCGAGCCAGGTGACGGCCTGGACGAAGAGCCGCGGATAGCCGGTCCACCGGGTGAACTCCGCGGGCGCCCAGTGCGGTGAGATGTCCGAGGCGAACGCGAGGGTGCGTCCGGCACCCGCCGCGGCCACGGTCAGCAGGGGATCCGAGCCGATCGTGGCCAGGACCCGGGCTTCGGGCTTGGCCACGAGGCGCTGGTAGCCGAGCATGATCGGCCAGGTGCGCTCGAGTCCGGCGGTCACCTCGTGCTCGTCGCCGGTCAGCCGGCCGGCCACACCTTCCGGGCATTCGACCCGGTCGTCGTACGGCAGGATCCGGACGGGCAGGACCTCCTCGATCGGCGTCCCGTGATAGGCCGCCTTCGCGTGGAAGCCCTGGAAGCTGAGGTACCCGCCGACCATGGCCAGCCCACCGCCGGAGCGGACCCACTCCGCCAGCACCTTCACCCTGTTCGGGAACGGCCGTGCGCGTTGGATCACCTGCGGGTGCAGCAGCAGTGAATCCGCTGTGACATCCGAGAGGACCACCACGTCGTAGGCGTCGAGCTTGGCCGGGGTCTCGGGGAAGCCGGACGCGACGGCCGGCGAGGGCATGCGGGTGACGACGTGTCCTTCGTGCTCGAGGGCCTCGACCACACCTTGGGGCTCGGTGTCGGTTCGGGCACGGGGGACGGACTCATGGCCCGTGACCTCGATCGTGACTGCGTCCCACCAATCCCCGACCAGCAATACCCGCGTCATCCATCACCCTCCCCGCAAAGACCACCTACGTCGGGCAAAGCTAGGCAACGCGTTGCACCGAGGTCAACGCCCAGGTCGAAGACCTGTTCTTGTTCCAACCCGACGGGCCATCCGATGGTGGATTGCCCAACCGCCGAACAAGAAAATCTTGTTGGCGCCACGTGAAATTAGCCTCAACGATGCGCGCTCCCGGAAGTAACCCGATATCCCCCGCGTGAGTGGATCGGCTAGCGCAGAGTGTGCAGATGGACCAATTTCCGTAACTCCTCAGCTTCCACGTGCGACGGTCGACACGTCACGAAGTTTGAAGGCCGTCACGGTGGGCAGTGCCGGAAATCGGAGCGGCAACGGAGGTCTGCCACTGATGAGCACTCGAGGACAATCCTTTCTCGCCGCGGAGGATCACCACCACCCGGATGTGCTGTGGGCTCGAGCAAAGGACGCGCGACGTCCTGCGCTGTCGGCGCTGGTGATCCTTGCGGTCGTACCGGCCGACGCCGCGACCACCTGGGCGACCGCCGGCGCGGTGACCGGCCTGGGCCTCTTGTGGATGGCGTGCCGGACACTCCGCCGGGCCGCGGCGAAAGTCGACGTCGCCCTCGAAGACGAACAGCGCGCCATCGCCGCCTGCCTGGACGAGCTGGCAGACGCATGCGGTGGCCCCTACGGGGAATGGGGCACGCTGGAGCAGGACGAGCAAGTAGCCGTCATCGGCCACTTCAGCACCCTCCAGCCCAGCCGGATCCACCTGCCCGCAGTCGCGTTCGAATACTACGATGGCATCGGCGAAGGCAACCTGCGACCGTTCACAGCGGACCTGCGCAAGGGCCGGGCTCCCGACGCCTGGAAACTCGCCCCGGTGTAGTGGCGGCAACTCGGCGAGAACCGGGTCAGCACCCAGGAGTTCGCCTACAAGCTCGAACTCACGATGCCGGACTACGACCGGTTGACCGCCCTGCTGGACAAGCTCGTCATAACCCTGCGCAACGAGCCGTCACCGGACGCCGACCAGCGCGAGAACCTGCTCAGTCTGCGCATGATCTCCCGCGAACTCGCCACACGGCGCGAGCGGGCCTTCCCGGCCGCGTCCGGCGGAGCTCTCCGTGAGTTCTCGCTGCTGCTCACCCAGGAGTACATGCGGATCCTCATCGACCAGGTGGCCATGTGGTCCGGCGACAACGCGGATTCGATCCACCACGCCCTCGAGACCGCTGCTGCGACGCCGTTCGAGTGATCAGGAGAACTTCTGCTATCAGCAGCTAAATAATTTGTCGACAAAGAATTATTAGCCTATGGCCACTACTGTCGGGTCGTAGCTGATAGCTGACGTCGTCGAAAGCCGATCATTGCCCGGCACTCCGCAGACCGCCACTGCTTGATCGCTAAGAGGGCCGCCGACCGAACGCGCATCAGCTAGATCCACCGGCACGTCCGCTCATCGGCAGATGAGGATGTTTGGGTCCTGGCGGGTCGAACTGGTCGGGCGCTGTCCTGCATGCTGACGGTGTGACAGGATTGGGTGGCGCTCGTGAGCAGACGTGGGCACAGCTGGCTACCGCGCGCGCACCGCGTACGAGCAGCAGGTGGCGTCCGCCTACGACGAGGTGCTGGTCGAGGTGGCGGTGCGTGCTCGGGCCGCGGGAAGTATCGGCAAGTCGGACATCGGCGCGCTGCTCCTTTGGAAGCGACTTCGCGCAGACACCCCATGGGCGAGCCGGCTGATGAGCGTGCCGGACCTCGAGGTACGCGCCACTACGGCGCGGGTCGTGGATGCAGTCCGCGATCCGCATTCATCGACACCGGCTGCGGCGCGCGAGGGACGTCGTCTGTTGGCTTCGCTGCCGGGATTCACGACAGGAGATGCCCTTGCCTCCGCGGTGCTGGTCGCCGCCGCCCCACGCCGGATGGCTGTACCAGCGTGGCCGCGCGGGTAGTTGAGCGATGAGTCGGCCGGGATCCGGTGGCGTCGGCTCCACGGCGGTGCATGACCTGACCGCGAGCCGGTTAGGGCAGGTTTCCCAGCGGCGATTTCTCCCGCGGTCCACTCAGGTCACCGAGCACGCGGGGTTCGCGACTTGTGGGTTGTTGTCAGGTGCCAACGATTCCGGGCCGGTCACTGCTCGCAGCCACGATCGCTGATGAACTCCGTCAGCAGAGCGGCGAACTGCCGCGGCGCCTCCTGGTGCGGAGCGTGGCCGGCTCCGGGGATCAGCTGAACCTCGTCGCGCCACAGTCCGGGGATGATCAGCTGTTGTAAGTAGTCCAGGCTCACCAGCTGCTCGTCGGCGCCTTGCAGGATGGCCAGCGGCTGACGGAGCGCCGAGACGATCGCGATCTCATCTGCGAACCGGCCCGCACCGGCGCTGGCCCCCAGCCCGGCGCGAGCTGCACCGTCGGTGGCCAGGATGTCGGAGACGAATTCACCGATGTCGAGCGGCGAACCGGGCGCGGTGAAACTCTCGGCGGCCAGCCTCGCTTCTGATTCGCTGACCTGCGCGCTGAAGAGGGCGGCCATCGCCGGGTGCGGCAGGAAAGCCTCCGCCATCTGCGCGGGCGATGCGACCGGGGGCGCGCCGAAGATGACGAAGCCGCCGACGTCCGGCAGTTCGGGCGCGGCCTCCATCGCGATCTGCCCGCCCAGGCTCCAGCCGACGACGATCGCGTCCGATACGCCGAGCTCCTGCACGAAGGCGGTGAGCACGGCGGCGTAGCCCGGTAGCGAGTAGTCGGCCTGGTCCCTCGCTGGCTCGGACTGACCGTGTCCGGGCAGGTCCAGTGCGACGCAACGGAACCGCCTGCCGAAGTCGCCCCGTATCACCGGGAGCCAAGTCCTGGCCGAAGACGAGTTGCCGTGGACGAAGATCACCGCGGGTTCGCCTTGGCCACTGCGATCGGCTGAGCTCTCCAGGCACGTGATCCGTTGTCCATCGATCTTCACGCTCGACTGCTTCACTCGATGCCTTTCGGTTCCGCTGATCGTTCTACCAGCCATGGGCGGGGCCTGGTTTGCGGCTTGATATCCCGCAGGGCCCTGAACCTAGAGAGGGAAGACGAAGGCGGCAAGTGCGTCCCGGTCAACTATCGAATTACCGGCATGCAATCGGCGCTCGCCGACGATTCGCGCTACAGCAGGGAACGTGTGTCGGATCGGCTGATGTTCTCGGCAGGATCCTCACCGTCCTCGCGGCCTCCGGTCAGACTGGTAGGCGCTGTCATCGGCAGAGTCGGATGTCTACGACCGCTCGACCAGCTCTTGTCCGACACTGAGTTGTCACCGGAGAACATCGCCTGTGCCGACTACATCCAGCGCCGGCTCTTCGCGGCGGAGGACGCTACGTTCGGACGGTGGCTCTGGCGGAGTACCACCGCGAGCTACCCGGCGGTGCGTGCCGGGCTGAGGCGCCCACGATCACCGTCATCGCGCACCACTGGGCCTTCGCGATGCCGCGGCCTTCAGCCGGGCGGTTCGGCGTCCTGTCTCGGCGTCGCACGGGAGTGATCGACCGTCTTCAGTACCAGCCGAGCTCGGCCAGCTGTTTCTCGGCATCTCTCGGGGGCCAGAAGGTCACCCTGTCCAACCGGCCCGACGCGGTGCGGAACTTGAGGCGGCGACCGAACGGGGCGCCCACCCACTCCAGGCCAGTCACCTCGGCGCGGGCGATCCAGATCGGTTCAACGCTGAAAACGCGCAGCTCGATCTGGGCGCGGCTGACCAGCAGACTGGCCGACGGCGACGTCACGTTGACGTAGTTCACCCGGGCTCCGCCCCGCAGAACGAGGTCGTAGTCCTCATCCCGCAGCGCAGCGAACTGGCGTGCGTGGGCCGGGTCCGACGGCGGGACCCGACCGAAACCTTCGAACTTCTCCGGCCACCGGAACCTGGCGATCACCATCATCACCCCGAAAGCCACGAACACCAGCAGGCCGATCCCTTCGCCAGGTCTCATCGGCGTCCCTCCTGCATTGCCGGGAAGCATCTCACTCGAACAGATACCTCCCGGATGATCATTTCGTTCCCGTACCGAACAAACTTGTGCGTTGCTGTCCATGCCTGCGATGCTGCTGCGCCGGGGGCCCGCAAGGAGAAGAGGCATCACCGCCAGCGAGACAGCCACCACCAACACGCCCACTACCTGTTTTCGAACCGCGCCCGGTACTTCTCCAGCCTCACGCCGTAGTGCCACACCGAGCAGAGTCAGCAGGCCGCCGGCCACGATCGGCCCGGTGTGCTTGTTCCCGTCGTCTAATTCCGCGCGCCGTTGGTCCGGCCGCACCCGGATCTGCACCCGGCACCCCGGGACGAGCACGCGCCCCTGGTGCTCGAAGGTCTCGGTCCTCGTCACCCCGTCGGGTCCGGTGTACTGGACGTCCGCGGTGAGGTGCTCCCGGACTCCGGTCGCGACGACCCGTTCCGAGAGGTGCCCCGCCGACCGGTTCACCTCCGCGGCCAGGGAAACGTCGGCCCATACCACTTGCGAGCCCGCCGATCAGCACGACCAGGGGAAGCCACAAGGCCGCCTCAGACAGCCAGGACCTCGACGACGTCATGCCTCCAGGACGCCACGAAGGTCTCCGCGGTTGCCCGGCGGCCCGGAACGCTTGCGCCTATGTCTTCGCCCTTGTGGCGTGAGCCTCCCTTGACCGGCCCCAACCGGTCGGTGTGACTCCCGCGGGACTTCGGGGCCAGCTGGCGAGATGAGTGCGGTGCCTTGCCGAACCAGGTGAACACCGGTTCCAGGTCCGGGAGCGGAGGCCAGCCGTTGATGGTGGCCGCCAACTGCCGGTACCGCGTGACACGACGATCGTCGGTGACCTCGAGTTGGTCGAGGATCCACCGCTTCAGCCGGTTGTCAACGGCCTCACCAAAGGTTCCGCGCAGCACGCGGTGAGCGCGGCGACGATGCCGCCAGCCTCGCGGACGGCTCCTTGCAGCATGAGGGAGCGATCGACACGGCGTGCCGCGGGACAACCCGATTGCTCGTGGAGGTCGGCGGCGCGATCATGGGCTGATGCCTGGAGACGTATGGCTGGACGAGGTGAAGTCCGGGCTCCGCAGCGCCTTCACCTGGCACGGAGACCGAACAGACGAGCATTTTTATGCCGACGTCACCGGTTGGTGGCGCCGCCCCGAGCTGCTCGGGAGCCTGGGCCCCGCGTTGGCTCAGCTGTTCGCCGATCAGCAACCCACGGTCGTCCTCGGGCCGGAATCCCGCGGCTGCCTCCTGGGGCCGCTTGTCGCTCTCCATTTCGACGTCGGGTTTGTCGAAGTCCACAAAGATCGTGTGGTCTCCAGCGACAGTGATGCCTGGCTCCGGCGAACCACGCCACCCGACTATCGAGATCGTCATCTCAGCCTTGGCTTCCGCAAGCATCTGGTCGGCGGCGGCGATCGCGTGCTGTTCGTCGACGACTGGATCGAAACCGGCGGTCAGGCCCACGGCGCCCACCTCCTCACCCAGGATGCCGGGGCTACCTGGCTCGGGGCCGCGATCGTGGTCGACGCGCTGAGCAGCAACCAAGTTCGCCGACACCTGAATGTCCGATCACTGCTGCACATCAGAGAACTCTGATCCATTCGACCGCCCGATCATCGGCACGTGCGGACAGTCAACCGAACGCGCGCCTCGCGGCATGACCGGACGTTCGGCGACTGTGCGGCGATACCTCCATAACTGTGGTGCGTCCGGCCGGGTGACCGGGGAGGATCATCGCGTGGAACCGGCGAATGAGGTTGATGATCCGCGCGCGCGTTTCGAGGCGAGGCTGAAGGGGCTCCGGGGCCGTCGGCTCTTGGCGGTGGACTACTGGGATGTCCACAACTTCGCCGCCGAGCCGACGCAATGGGACTACGGCAGCTGGCATCACGCTGTCATGGGCGTCGGGCTCGTCACCGACGCGGGGCCGTCGACGGTCACCTGGACCGGCACCTTTTACACCTACGGGGTCGAAAGTCCCCGACGGCCGGATCGAAGACTATCTCAGCTTGGGTGACGAGGGCCCAGAGCGCATCGGGGCCGACGCCGGTCCCGGGAGCCTGTGGGACCGGTACCTGCGGACGCCGATTCGCGGGACCGCCGCGCGTTGGGAGCGGCTGGAACTGGGGCCGAGCCGGCGAGCCGATGGCAGTGTCGGATCCGTGCAAGCTGTGGACGTGCCGATGGCAGTGCGTCTCGACTTCGCCGCGGGAGCGGTGTGGTTCGTCGCTGCCGTCCCGCAGCCGCCGGACTGGCAGCGCGTGTTCGGGGGAGGCGACGAGATCATGGTTGTCTTCTCGCCCGAGAAGATGCGCGACCTGAGCTTCGGCGACGCCGCGTTCGGTCAACAGTCCGGGTAAACGCTCATCGGCGGGAGCGGACGTTGGGCCAATTTTTCGTCGCTCAGTGGCCGTAGGAGTAGCGGAGATCGGCAAACAGCAGTTGGTTGAGCCGTTTCCGGAGGTGTCCGGTCTTGCTCTGGTCGGGGGCTTCGTCGGGGGTGAGCAAGGTGAATCTCAGGAGGGTCCCTCCGTCGGGTGAGGCCGTCAGCGTGAAATGTATCTGATCATGGGGCCGGCTTGGCCACAGTGATGACCACGTCGCGTGGCTCGGTTTCTGCGCGGTCAGGACTCGGGGTTCGACTTCGTCGGCCAGCAGGGAGAGCCACGGATGGGTTTCTGGCCGGTGAGGTTCCACGAGTGAGTCCCAGACGATGTGTGGAGGTGCCGGCAGGGTGCGCGCCCGCGAACCGATCTCGATCACATGAGCAGAGTATGTCGAACCGTCAAGGTGCACACACAGTTCGACATGACAAGGCAATCGGATGATCGCCGGGGCGGGCAGGGGCGGCAACGCAGTATCCGACGCGTCCAGGATGACGGATCGGTGACTGGACGTCGTTGGCTCAGTCGGCGGCCGGCCGCGGTGAGGGCTGGACCGTTCTGCGCCAGGCCGTCCGGAGACCTTCCAGTTCGTGGCGGGGGAACGGACGGCCCCACCGGGTCTGGTAGCCGGCCTCGCCCAGGTCGTCGGCGACGGTGTCGAATGCCCTGAGCACGGTTCTGGCGAGCGTGGTCGTTGGCTGCTCGCTCTGCCAGAGCAGGCTTCCCTCGTGTTCAGGTGTCTTCCAGTCGACTGCGCTTCGAGAAGGCGGATCGTGACCGTGTTCGCGCGACGGTGGAGAAACCAGCGGTAAACGGTGGGTTCGGCCTCGAACTCGGCCTGGGTGTGGGTCTCATGGAGGATGATCCTGGCGACGGCCCTCAGCAGCTGCTCGGGACCCTCGGTGACATAGGAAGCGAACGCTTCGGCGCTGGTGTGCTCGTCCTCGACGGAGCAGAGGGCCCAACCGTGGTGCTCGATCGTCCAGGTAAGTCGCACGTCCGCATTGTGGCCGGACACGATGGCCGCCGTCATCCGATTACCACTGTGGGCAGCCGGCTGCAGCGGCGTCCGCAATTCGGCATGAGCGTGCGTCCGGCGGACGACCGCTCAGCGGCATGAAGAGACAGTGGCCGGATAGGCTCTTCCTCATGGAGGCTGGGGAGTTCGCAGTTATCGATCAAGGCTGGGACGGGCCGTTCTACCGAGTTCGGACCTCGGTCTTCGAGGTGACCTTCATGGTCGGCGGTGGCGAACGAATCGAGGCGGTGGAGAACGTCGATGCCGAAGTGCGCTTGCCCGACGGCTCTCGCTGGAGCGCGACGATCTTCACGCTGGCCGAGGTCGAGCGTCTTATGTCGGAATGGGCTGAGACGGGAGAGTACGGCGGGGGCGGTCACTTATGGTGCTCCGATGGCCTGATTGTCGGTGCGCCCGGCCTGGATCACATGATCATCGCGCTGGCGGGCCTCTACCAGAGCGGCGACTTTCGCGACGCCCTGAATCGCCTCGATGAACCGGCCGGGTAGTTCCGGCAGCACGGTCCGAGCTGGACCGGATACAGCATTCCCTATACACGCACCTCGGCATGAGCGTGCATCCCGCGCGATTGGTGCGCGGATCCCTGCGATCGAAACTCGCTCGCCATGGCCGGCGCCCGCGACCTACCATCGCGACGAGCCCGCCCAAGGCGCATCTACCCGGTAAGGATGCGTCCTACCCGTCGCACGGTGAGGGTGGCAGCCCGTTCGAGCCGGGCCGGGTCCGGGGAACCCACTCCTCGACGGGAGGTGTCGGGGTTCCCGCCTCAACGCCCGCACCGCGGCAGAAGAGTGCGCCCTGCGCGAACATGCCTGCCGGGTTGCCTGAGCACGTGTTGTCTTGAGTCATCGCTATGGAGAACGACGACTCGCATGTGCCGTCGATCCGCCGCTTGGGGCGAGGTGAGATCACTAATGGTCCGTCCACGGACTTCCGGGCAGCGATATGGGCCGTCGTCACGATCATCCGGAGCCGCAGGGAATGTGCCCGCTCCGGCGCTGTGAGGGGCAGCCATGGATGATGACGAAGCAGTGACAGAACTGATGACGGCTCGGCTCTTGTCTTTCAACAGTCAGGGCTTCATGGGAAACTTCGATTCGAGCACGGTCGCCTACCAGCACGTGCAGGATCTCGGCGTGCGCGCGTTGCCGCTGCTGGAACGGGTGCTCGAGGAGGGGACACCGGCTGGGCGCGCCTATGCGGCGACCTTGGTCGGGCAGCTGGATGACCAGGCGGGCCGGACGGCGTGGGAGCGGCTGGCCGGCGAAGCCGGCCGGGTCCGGTACTCCCTGGGCTGTGTGGGTTACGAGTTGTCGCTCGGCGAGTATGCCCGCAGCTGTCTCGACGGCCACCCGGGAAGCGTGAACGACAAGCCGGCGGCGCGGGACCTGAGTACGTGGACGATCGACCGGCTCGAGCACTATGTGGCCACCCTCGCGGACGGCCGGGAACTCGACCGTGCCCGGCGGGTCGCCCGCGAGCACGCCTGCCGGCCGGGTGCGTCCGGGGGCGGCGTTCGCCGGCGATGGGCCAAACTGGCCTCGGCTGCCGATGTGGGGCTGCCCGGCGACAATTCCTGGGATCTGGAGCGGCGGGCGCAGCTGGGCTTCTGCCTGCGTATGTGGATCATCGAGCAGTTCGGTCCGGACGGCGATCCGGACTGGGATCCCGAAGCTCTCGCGGCGGACACGCTCGCGGCGCTCACTCTTGACGCCGATCAAGCCATCGCGATGGCCACGAATTGGCGAGACCTTCCGCGGGAGCAGATCCGCGACCTTCACCGGCACCGGGCCTTGACCTGCCACGTCGACCGGCTCGTCGGCCATTTGCAGGCTGGACCGGTCAGGGAACGTCTGATCGGCTGGGTCGGGTTCGGCCGACACCTCCGGTGAAGCCACCTGCAGGGCAGCCGGCGAACACGAGCACGCGTCGCAGCAGTGCGGCCAGCGGCAGAAGCGGATGTTCGATGCGGGTCCAACCTCAGTTTCACGGCCGACCGGCTCGTGGGCGGTCGTTGGTCCCGCGGGTCGGGGCAGCCTGACGGGAAGCGCCGAGGGATTGACACCGGAAAGTGTGAGTGGTTTATTACTCACATGGCAGCGACGGGACGGGTGCTCAGCACCGCGGAGGAACGCAGGGAAGTGGTGCTCAGCACCGCGGTCAGCAGCTTCGCGGCCCGTGGCTACTACGGCACCAACACCACCGAGGTGGCGAAGCGGGCGGGCATCTCGCAGGCCTATGTCTACCGCCTGTTCCCCAACAAGGAGGCGTTGTTCGTCGCGGTCGTCGAGCATACTTTCGACCTCGTGCGGGACAGCTTCGCCAGGGGGGCAGCCAAGGCGCGCGGCAGCGAGCCGCACGAGGTGCTGATGGCGATGGGCGACGAGTACGCCCGGCTCATCGCTGATCCAGACCTGCTGCTGGTCCAGGTGCACGCCCAGGCGGCAGCGGCGTCCGAGCCCGCGGTGCGCGAGGTGGTGCGGCGCAGCTACGCCAGGACCGTCGAGTACGTGCGCAGCGTTTCCGGCGCGGATGCCGGCGCGGTCCAGGACTTCATGGCCAGGGGGGCGTTGTGTCACCTGGTGGTGGCGATCGGCGCCACCGAGGTCGACGCGCCGTGGGCGAACACGCTCTCGGCGGGCCTGCGCCACTACTGAGCTCCGTCGCCAATCGAGTTTTCGCCGCGAGAACGGCCGCGTCGTGCGGCCCTCTCTTTCACGCCAAGTGTGAGTGGTTAATCACTCAGTTAGAGGAGAAGTCATGACCCCGAAACTGCACGTCGTCCTCGGCACCGGACCCGTCGGCCTGACCCTCGCCGAGCGGCTCGTCGCCCAGGGCAACCGGGTGCGCACGGTGAACCGGTCCGGCGGAGGGGAACAGATCGCCGATTCGGTGCGGGTCGCCGCCGACGTGACCGACCGGGTCAAGCTCGCCGAGATCGTCGAGGGCGCCGACGTCGTCTACAACTGCACGCACGTGCCGTACCAGCTGCAACCGCAGGTGCTGCCGGTGATCCAGGACGCGCTGCTCGACGTCGTCGGCCGCAGCGGCGCGAAGCTGGTCACCGTCGAGACGCTCAACCAGTACGGCCCGACCGGCGGGGTGCCGATGACCGAGCGAACGCCGCTCGCCGCGCCAGGCCCCAAGGGCAAGACGCGCGCCGCGATCACCGAACGGTACCTGGCCGCACACGAGCGTGGGGACGTCCGCGTCGCGCTCGGCATGGCGGCCGACTTCTTCGGCCCGCGCGTTCTGCTGTCCTCGCTGGGCGTGTCGGTGTTCCCGGCCGCGCTGGCCGGCGCGACCAGGCTCGGGCTGGGCGACATCGACCTGCCGAAGAGCTACACCTACGTGCCTGACCTCGCCGCCGGGCTCGCCGTGCTCGGCTCCGACGATCGCGCACTCGGCAGGCTGTGGCACCTGCCCGTCGACGGCCCGTACACGACCCGGCAGATCCACGACATCATCGGCGACCTGACCGGCGAGCCGACGCAGATCACGGTGCAGCGCGAGGCGGAGCCGTTCGGCCCGTACGACGAGGAGTTCATGGCCGAGTACCGCGAACTCTTCTACTGGCACACCGAGCCGTTCGTCATGGACGACTCGCTCTACACCAGCACTTTCGGTGCCCGCGCCACCCCGATGCGCGACGCGCTCGCCACGACCCTCGACTGGTTCGCCCACTCCGTCCAGGAAGGACAGTGACCGTGCAGACCCTGTACACCACCGAAGTGACCTCCAGCGGTGACGGCCGCAACGGCAAGGTCCGCTCCAGCGACGGCCTGCTGGACACCGCACTCGCGCTCCCCAAGGAAGCGGGCGGCTCCGGCACGGCGACCAACCCCGAGCAGTTGTTCGGCGCGGGCTACTCGGCCTGCTTCCACAGCGCGTTGCGGCTGGTCGCCAGGGAACGCAAGATCAAGCTGTCCGGCGACACGATCCTCGCGCGGGTGAGCCTCGCCCAGGACGAGGCCGGGTTCCTGCTCGACGTCGAGCTGACCGCCTCACTCCCCGGGCTGTCGCAGGCGGACGCCGAGTCGCTGGCCAGGGACGCCCACGGGCGCTGCCCGTACTCACGGGCGATCCGCGGCAACATCGACGTCATGCTGCGCGTCGCCGTCTGACCGGCAGGCTCCGGCATAGCGCCCAACACACAGTGCGGCGACCGTCGCGTCGACGGTCGCCGCACTGGCATCTGTCAGAACCCGGCGCTTCCGGTCGGCTGCACGATGTCTGGCTCCCCTGTCCCGTCGGTCATCGTGGCAGGAGACGTCCGCCGGCCGACTCTGGCGCCGAACGTCCGCTCATCGGCAGAAGAGTGCGTTCCGTGGTGTCGGGCAACCGTCCTGCGGCCGGGCGCCGGTGCACCGAACGGGTATGGGCGGTGGCGGGTTGCAAGGGCGTCGGTCGGCACATCGCGCACCGGCTGGTGCATGACGGCGAGACGCGGCAGAGCGATCACGGCGATGGATTCGTCGCCGGGCCGCTACTCCCGCTGCAACCCTCACCGACGCCCGGTGTCGGGTCACGATCAGGGCCCTCACCGGTTCCGCCATCCGATTTGCGGAGGACGTTTCCAGCGAGCTCCAAGTCACGGAGCGAGGTGGGTGATCAGTTGCCGTCTTCGTCGCCGCGGTGGCTGGTGCACCGGGCTGAGATGTCTCGGAGGTAGAACCTTGCCGCCGGCGATGCGGAGCCCGGCGTCGTCGAAGGCGGTGATCCAGTTGCCGGCGATTGCCTTCTGCGCTGTGGCCGGCGGGATCAGGCCGGAGCAGGCGGCACTGTGGAGGTTTTCTCGATCGCGTCTTTCGGGTTCGGGATCTGGCCCGGCTCGACCGCGGCAGTCGCGGGTGTTCTCGTTTCATGACAGCCTTTCTGTATCACGCAGGGCGAGCCAGGTGCACAGTCCGGCCAGGGCCAGTTCCGGGACCGCGCAGACGAGGGCCTGGGTGAATTCGGCGCCGGGCCGGGCGGTGAGGACGTCGAACCAGGCGTCCATCCCCATGAGCGCCGCGACCGCCGAGGCCGACAGGCGGGCGCGGGCATCGCCCCGGTGATACCACCGCGCCGTGGTCGCGCAGCCGAGCGCCATGGCCAGGTCGAGTCCGATCCACACGGCCGGCCAGTGCCGCACCTGGGTCGTCTCGGGCAGGGTCCGGCCCAGCACGAACACCCACGGCACCATCCCCGCCGCCACCGCACCCAGCACGCCAGGCACCCACCTGGGCCGGGCACCCGGCGGCCGCGGCGACCTGTGAACACATCTGGCTGATCAGCGCCGGCCTGGCTACCTGACTGTCTGGTGTTTTCCCGGCGCCCGGGCCTGCATCGTGGGTGAGTATCCCTTGATGCAGCCGAGGAGACGTCATCGTTCACTCGCCCGCAGTTCTCGAACCGCGTACGACAACACCGATGGCGGAGCCGCCCACCCGGCCACCGCGGCGCCGGCTGAGAGCGCTGGCGGCAGGCGCAGGAATCCTGACCATCCTGTGTGCGCTCGCACTGCCGCTGGCGCCAGTCGCGGTCGACGATCCTTCGGTTTCCTGGCCGGTGGATCCCACCGCGCCGCAGTCCACTCTGCTCGCGCTCGAAGCCGGCAAGCCGCTCGGGCTGACGGCCGGTTTCTCCTGCGCCACCGTGGACGCAGCGGCCGCCGCCGACGCCGATCGGGCGTCGCACATCCTGCTCGCCACCACCGATCCCGACCAGCCCACGGCCGCCGAGGGGCTGCGGGTGACCGCCGAAAATGGCTCTCTCACGGCGTTCCTCGGCCCGGCCGTCGTCTTCCGCGAACCGATCACGGCGCAACCCTGCCAGTACCGGATCCGCACCGAGGACCAGAAGCTGTTCTACACCAAGGACGGGCGGACGCTGGGCACGTCGGCGCTGCCGGACGTGGACGCGTTGATCACGGCGATCACCACGCTGCCCGGCCGGGACCTCGACGTCACCGTGCGGGTCGACGACCGGTTCGCCTCCGCGCCGACGCCGGTGAAGCTCGTGCTCCTGGCGGCCGTGGTGGCCGGGCTGCTGGTGTGCGCGGGCTGCCTGATCGTGCTGTACCGGCGGCCCGGCCGGCGGAAGCGCTTCCACCCCCGCGCCGCGGACGTCGTCGTCGGCGTCACGCTGCTCGCGTGGCTGTTCCTCGCGCCGCGGACGAGCGACGACGGCTGGATGTACGCGATGGCGCTCAACCGGGAACACGCGGGTTATTTCGGCAACTACTACATGTACCACAACAATTCCTACGTCCCGTTCACGTGGCTGTTGCAGCTCTACGCGTGGTGGTCCGAACTCGGCACGGCTCCCGTGCTCCAGCGGGTGCCGTCGCTGTTCTTCGCGATCATCACGTGGCTGGGGGTCCGCGGCGCAGTCGGCCCGGTCGCCGTGGGGAAGCGCCTGCTGGTCCCGGCGCTGCTGTTCCTCGCCTGGTGGCTGCCGTTCGGCCTCGGCACCCGTCAGGAGGCTTCGGTCTCGGCCTGCCTGACGATCACCGTCTGCGCCATGCTGCTCGCCCGCCGCCGGCAACGGGTCGGGTACCTCGGCCTCGCCGTCGGCGCGGCGTCCCTCGGGCTCATCGCGCACACCGCCGGCGTCCTCGTGCTGCTCCCCCTGGCGCTCGGGGCGAAATCGGCGGCGCAGCTGATCCGCAGGACCGCGCGTTCGACGACGGACGCGGTCGCCGCGGTGCTGTGCGTGGTGTCGTGCGCGGCGACCGCCGCCGTCGCGGGGTTCGCCGACGGCTCGCTGAACGACTTCCTGCGCGGCAGCTCGTCCTTCGGCGGCGGCCTCGACACCGGTCCCCCGGACCCGCTCGGCGACGAGGTGGACCGGTACCGGCTGCTGCTGGGCGACCAGTCCACCGGCAACTTCGCGCTGCGCGCACCGGCGCTGCTGCTCCTGCTGATCGTGCCGTTCTTCGTGCTGCTGTGCGTCCGCGCCCGGCAGCGCCGACGGCCGTTGCCCCGGCCGCTGTGGCTGACCGGCTGGACCTGCACGCTGGGGCTCGTGCTGCTGGTGTGCACCCCGTCGAAGTGGCCGTGGCACTTCGGGGCGTTCGCCGGCGTCGCGACGATCTTCCTCAGCCATCTGGCCCTGTCGGCGCCGGACTTGGCCCGGCGCTACCTCGGCACCCGCCGCCTGACCTTCGTGGTCGGCTCCCTGCTCCTGGCCGGGTCGGGCGGCTGGATCTGGCTGGCCGCCCAGGGCCGCAACACGTGGGCCGACGACGTGCTACCCGGCGTCCCCCTGGCCGGCGAGCCACTGCCGAGTGCAGTGGCGCCGGCCGTGGTGCTCGCCGGAGCCCTCGTCGTCACGCTCGTCCCGCGCCGGGACGCCTTCACCGCGATCCACCTCGCCCGGGCGATCGCCGTCTGCTTCCTGGTGGGAGAGCTGGCTTTCCTCGTCGGCGGGTTCGCGCTCGCCACGGTGCGGACCCGGGATTCGTGGTCGCCGTGGGCGGACGCCGTCGCGGACCCGCTCGCCCGCCGCTGCGGGGAGGCGCGGGTGCTGCGAGCCGCCGACCCGGGCTCCGCGCGTCCGGTCGCGGTGCTGGCGGGCGCGCCGGCCACCGACGGCTTCGACCGCGACGTCCGGGCGGCGGGCAGCCCGCCCGAGCCGGGCCCCGCGACGGCCGAGGTCTACGGCAGCCTGACCGCCGGACCGGCCACCATGACCACGCCGTGGTTGCGGCTGCCCGCCGACCTGTCGGCGGACAAGCAGCTCATGACGACCGTGAGCGGCGTGACCGGTGCGGGCAACACCCTCACCGCCGAGTTCGCGGCCGCGTCCGACGGCGGGTACCGCGTGGTCGCCCGCTCGGACTTCGCCGCGCCGGAGGACAGCCTGTCCTGGCGGGACGTGGCGATCAGCGACGGCACGGCCCTCCCCGCGGGCACCACGGCCTTCCGGCTGACCGCGAAGGTGACGCAGGACTGGCTGTCGTTCGCGATGCCCACGGTGCGCGACGTCGTCCCGGTCGGCGACTTCCTGCCGCGCGACGGGCACACGCTCGTCGACTGGCAGCTGAACTGGCTCTACCCCTGCCAGGGCCAGCCGGTCATCGCGAACGGCGTCGTGGCGCCGGTCTCCTACGCCATCGGGTTCGGGTTCGGTCCGGACGGCAGCGAGCACAGCGCCACCGCGGGCGGTTCGTGGAGCCCGGAAGTCGGCGGGATCCTCGGCGCGCAGAACCGCGTCTCGACGATCACCAGGCTGTACACCCGGCTCGACACCGAACCGGCCACTCCGATGCGGACGGTGTACCGCCTCGACCGCCCGTACGCCGACGCCGCCTACCGGCTGAGCCGCGAAAGCCACACGGTGACGGGCTGGCGGACCCTTCCAGCGTAACGGGACGCCGCTCCGCGCCGAGCTTGTTCGCCACGATCACCCTGACGAACCGATCACACTGCTGTTCACGGACGTCAAGATCGAAGACAGCGACCTCCACCGCTTCAACGCCGACGCCTCCACCCGGCTCGGGATCCCGATCACCCGGGGTTTGCGACGGCCGGACCCCCTCCGGTCCCGCGGCCCGAATCGGGCGAAGGGGCATCGTCGACTACGCCGTGGGCTCCCGAAGCCTGGGCCCGGCTGGCGCCCATGGCGGTCCGGGCTGCCGCGGTCGCGGCCGCCGGCGGTCACCACACCTTGCACGTCGCGGCTCCCGGCACCCCGGTCCTCCTGCTGCCGCGGTTGATCCGGACGTTGATGGCCGACCTCACCGATACCGAGGCGCTCGAGGTCAGCACGTGGCACTTCCCGGCCGGCGAACCCTGGCCCGACAACGCAGCGCCCACCCGGCGTTTCCCTGCTCCCCGACGACACGATCGCCGCGATAGCCGGATCCCTGAGTCGGCCGGGGTTGCTGACGCTGGCCCACCGCGGTGTCCTGACCGTCGAGGACCTTCCCGAGTTTTCTGCCCGCTCCGTCGAGGTGCTGCGTCCGGCGCTGGAGAACGGCACGATCGGCATCACCGCCTCGGCAGGTGCCGAATCGGGCCCGGCCGGAGCACGCGTCGTGTTCACCGCCCGGGACTGCCTGTGCGGCAGCGTCCGGACCGAGGTCTGCCGCTGCACCCCGGCGCAGCGTGCGCGCTACCTCGCTCGGACACCGCTGTGGTTGCTAGACCGCGTCGACCTGTTCGTCCGGCAGGTCACCGCCCCCGAGCCCGGATCCGTCGCTGCCGTCACTGGAGTCGCTGCGCAACAGCGTCGCCCGAGCCCGGGAACGCGCACGCTACAGGCGGGGGTGCCGCATCGCGATGCGCGCCTACCAGCGCGGCGACGGCACCAGCGCGCGGATCGCACTCGAGAACACCGACCCCGAACAGCCCCTGACACGACTGCTCACGAGCATGCTCGGCCACGCTGTCCCGCCGTCGACGGTCCGCGACCTGGTCCAGAAGACCAGCGCCGAGGCTCGCTTCCCCACACCGGTCGCGCTGACTGCCGGAAGGCTCGGCGTGGTGTCGCGCGGCGAGCCAGCCCGTACCTGCTCGGAGACGTCCTGGGTGACGGCGGAGGGCATCCCCGGCGGTGGGCACGCCCGGCTTGACGGGTCGTGGATCGCCCGAACGTCAGCACACCCCGGCCAGGCGGTGCGTCCCTGAAGCACGGCCCGATACCCGGGGTGAACCAGCCCCGTCACCCATCGCACGCCTGTCCCGGTCACCTGCAGACCGGTTCACGGCCAGGCGGATGAGACCGGCCGGGGACGTCACCTGATGGCGCCCCGGCCTGCTATGTCGTGTCAAGCCGCCGCGAGGTTGGTCGACGCCTCACCTTCTTGACGGGCCTGGTCAGCGCGGCAGGCCGGCCCACGCGTAGGCGTCGTCATACAGCGCGGTGAGGTCGGTGGGCCGGTCGACGCCGTGGCGATCGGCCGGGACCGTGTACCCGCGCTCGGTCATCCACAGGCTCAACATGCGATAGGACGGCCGCGTGCCCTGAAGGTCGCCCGGATTCAGCGTCAGGGCAATGCCGGGGACAGCGGAGGTCATCGTGTCGTGGTCGAAGATCGCGACCGACGCGGCCAGCCGCCAGCCACCGGCTCCCCTTTCGGCGCGGTGCAGCATCCGCAGGTACGCGACGAGGTCGGTCTCGACGCCGCGGAAAGCGCCGCGCATCTCGATCGTCACCGGCACCTCGGCGATCGCGCGGGAGCCGTTGACGTCGATGACGGGCAGTCCGAGACGATGGGTGGACGGGGTGTGGTCGAACACCCGCTTGGACACCTCGATGTACTCGACCGCGGTGCCGTCGAACCAGCTTGTCCGGATGGTCGCCTCCGGCGTGTAGCACCGCTCGAGGCGGGACCACCAGCCCCGGTCACGCGCCTGCCGCTCGTGGGCGATCAGGTCCAGCACGCTCATCACGTCTGCTTCATTGTCGGACATGGGTAGCTGCACACCTTCCTCTGCTCGGAACGAAGTCGTACCACCTCATCCATGGGTTAGTATATACGAACACGTATACAGGAGGATTCATGACCCGCTATGTCATCGAAGGTGCCCGGGTGTTCGACGGCGAGCAGCCGATCGGCGTGCGCACCGTGGAAGTCGAGGGAACACGGATCGTCGCCGTCGGCGCGTCGACACCCTCGACAGCCGAGCGGATCGACGGCAACGGCGCCACCCTGCTGCCCGGCCTGATCGACGCCCACACCCACGCCGACGTGGAGACACTCGGTCAAGCCCTCCGATTCGGCGTGACCACCGAGTTCGACCTGTTTTCCTTCCCGCACGCAATGCACCCGGTTCGTCGCGCCGCCGCCGAACGAACCGACATCGCGGACGTCCGTTCGTCCTCAGTGGGACTGACCGCACCCGGCGGGCACCCCACCCAGCTCCACGGCGGCCTGAACGATCCGGAGCTGCCGACGGTCAGCCGGCCCGAAGACGCCGCGCGTTTCGTCGACGAGCGGATCGCCGAAGGCGCCGACTACATCAAGGTGCTCATCGAGAGCGGCAAAACCCTCGGCAAGACCGTCCCTGTCGTCGAGGAACGCATCGTCAAGGCAGCGGTGGCCGCCGCGCATGACCGCGACCGCATGGTGATCGCCCACGCTCTGACCCTCGATGCGACCTGGCAGGCGCTGGCCGCCGGGGTCGACGGATTCGCGCACCTGTTCATCGACGGCCCGGCCACGCCCGAGCTGATCGAGGCGTTCCTTGCGGGAGGCGCGTTCCTGACGCCGACACTGAACCTGCTGGCCTCACTCACCGGCCGGCACCTCGGCGCCGACCTGGCGGGCGACAGCCGGGTCACCGGTCGCCTGCCGCAGCCCTGGACGGACAACCTCAGCCGTGAATTCAACACGCTCCCGGCCGGCAATTTCGACGACGCACTGGCCGCGGTGAAGGCGATGCACGAGGCGGGTGTACCGATCCTGGCCGGGTCGGACGCCAACCACCACTTCGGCGCCCTGGGCATGGCACACGGGGCGAGCTTGCACGGCGAACTGCAGCTGCTCGTGCGGGCCGGGCTCACTCCGACCGAGGCGCTGCGGGCCGCCACCAGCGTGCCCGCGACCACATTCGGCCTGCACGACCGCGGCCGGATCACCCCGGGCGCGCGCGCCGATCTGCTGCTGGTCGACGGCGATCCCACCAGCAGGATCAGCGACACCCTGTCGATCAGGGACGTGTGGCGCAGCGGCACCCGGGCAGTTCAATGAGATCCCCGGTGCCCGGCCTGCTCACGTCGGGAGTGCGGCCTCAGCGATCGACTGCAACGAGATCCGCAATGCCCGGCGGCTCCGATCGGGCAAACCGTCGAGCAGCTGGGTCATCACCTGCTCGACGATCGTGTCGCAGCGCCGCACGAGCTCCTCGCCCTCAGCAGTGAGGCGGTGCAGGATCGCCTTGCCGACGCCCGGCCGGCGTTCGAGCAACCCGCGCTGTTCCAGACGGGCCACCACCGCGCCCGCGGACTGATCGGACTGCCCGATGAACAGGGCCAGCGCATGGGTCGAGGAATCCGGCTCGGCCGCGACGGCGTACAGCATGCCCCACTGCGGCAACGTCACCCCGACCTCGGCGAGCGCGGTTTCGCAGGCCATCTGCTTGCGCAGCTGCGCTCGCCGCAGCTGCATCGCGATATCGACACCGCTGGGCACGTCCTGATCAGCCAGCATCCTGACACGATATAACAACACATGTACTCGGGCCTGGAGAAGCTCGTCCGATCCCTCAGGCGGCGCTCCCAAGCCCGCTTGCCGGATCGACCGTCTCGGCCAGGAGATCACCGTCCCCGATGGTCCGGGGCCTGCGGACCTGGCCGGCCACAACCCAGCGTGAGAACTCTTCGAACCGCACACCTCTCACGAGACCCTCAGCCCGGCGATCTGTTGCACTCGGGTTCAAGATCCATCGGAATGTCGCCGTGGGGCGTCCGGCTCCGCTGATCGGCAGGTCGACTCACAACGCGTGCACGGACACGTTCCCGAACGAGGTCTTCCCCGTCGCCGTCGAACTCTGCAGGCCTACGAAGCTCTCCGTCAGGACCAGCGTCGGGTCCACCACCGACAGTACTTCCCGGCCGCCGTCGTAGAGGGTCAGCTTCGAGCCTTGGACTGCGAAGCGCAGTGCGTGCGTCTCCTCCGGCTTGATGTCCGCCGCCGCGCCGGTACCCGCCAGCTTCGTGTCGACCCCGGCGTCCACGACGCCGATCGCGTACTTCTGGCCCCAGGACGCGATGCCCGCGTAGTAGTAGCTGTCGCGGGTGGTGAACCTCGTCATCAGGACCGCGTCACGGTCGTTCAGCGCCGTGCTGTGCGCTGCACGATCTGACGGCAGGCGGCCGAGAACGTCGCCGAGTCCCTGGCCCGCGGCGCCCGCGGCGTCGTCCAGGGCCTCAAGCAGCGCTCGTTCCAGACCAAGGAAGGCGAGAGCCGCACGGTGGTCGAGCTGGATGTCGACGAGATCGGCCCGTCGCTGCGCTACGCCACCACCACTGTCACCAAGAACGCGAAGAACGCGCCCTCAACGGTGAACCCGGACCTGATCACCAGCACACCCGCAGGCCCGGCCGACGACCCGTGGGGTCCGGCCGGCGATCAGGAACTGGTCGGCGCGGGCGCCGGGGCCGGAGCCGGCGACAAGCCGCCCTTCTGATGAACCCAGTGTCCGGCCGGCCTTCCCCGCCGGCCGGACAGCGAGCACGTCGGAACCCACGATGCGCCCGCTCGGATCGCGCACGCGACCGATGAGCAGATCAGCCGCTGGCAGCAGATCGTCACCACCATCACGGTTCGCTGGAACGGTTGGCGACCCTGAATGCGGAGATCACCGCGAGAACCGACCAGCTGCGGGACCAGGCTGTGCGGGAACAGCCGGCCTGGCTTGCGCCGCTCGGTGCCCGCCCCGACGATGCCGCGCTTGCGCGACAATGGGACCAGGTCATCGGGCTGGCCGCGGCGTATCGTGAAACGTACGGAATCACCACCGCCGACGTTGCCTCCCCGCTCGGCTACCCAATCCGCCGGCAACGACCTTCGGGCCGACGCCTGGCGTGACATCACCCGGCAATGGAGGCATTTTGATGATCACACCCGATCCCGAAGACGCTGCATCGGACGTGATGCTGACCCGCGAATCACTGCGCGACGCGCGGCGAACCGAGTTGGAGGAGGAACTGGTCGACGACCAGGGTCGTGGTTACGGCGAAAGCGCCCACCGCGGGCTCAGCTACTGAGCCACCCGCCGACGACGTCCGGCGAGGACGGCCGCGATCACGTTTCAGGGCGTTCCGGGCACGCCGAGCTTCCAGAACACGAACGCCGGCTCCTGCTGCACCTTGGCTTCCCGGCGCAGGCCGTCACGGACGGCCGGGCCGAAGCCGAGGAGGCTCGAGAGGGCACCGAAGATCGTCGCCGCGGGCGGTGCGGCGCCGGCCATCCCGCCGGCGACGGCGAAGCCGGCCGTAGCCAGGACGAAAGGCAGGTCACGCAGCAGAGTGTTGCGCCGCATGGCTTTCTCGATGACGCGGATGTTCGGCCGGAACACCTCGTCGAAGACCCGGGCGACGTCTGCGGGGAACTGCTCATCGTCCGGATCGGAGCCGATCAGGTCTTCGGTCAGCGCGAGGTGCCGCCGGAAGGCGTCGAACGCGTCGTCGTTACCCCGGATCGTGAGCAGGGCCGGCGTCGGCAACTGTTCCAGGACCGGCCGGGTGAAGGTGTCGACGAAGGACAGCAGCCTCGTCCCGGGATGCAGGCCGTTCATCGCGTCCCGGGCCAGCCGCCAGTACGCGTCGGACGTGCTCCAGAACGTCCCGTCGACCGCTTCCGCGTGCAGCAGCCCGTTCCACGTGGTCAGGGACTGCAGGGTCAGGCGCGGCTCGACGGTGAACCGGGCTATCTCGGCAGGACCCATGCCGAACTCCGTCCACAGCTCACGGTCCAGCTCGATCTTCGCCTGCTCGGCCAGCAACGGCAGCCGGTACTCGACCCACTGCGGATAGCTGTGCACGTCGCAGCCGAGCATTTCCAGGTGGTCGCCGAGGTGGTCGGTGACCGCGCGCTCCACCGCAGTCACGGTCTCCTCGGCCGCCATGCGCAGCGGCCGGAACACGACGAGCCCGGCCCGTACCAGCGGCAGCACGTCCCACATCCGCTCGAGCTGGGTAGCCAGGTGGGCCAGCAGCCGGGTGCCGGTCCGCTTGCCGAAGGTCCGCCGGTAGAAGTGGGCGAACCGCTTGATGTGGTCCTGCACGTACAGCAGCGGGTCGTCGCAGATCACCAGGTCCGCGACCAGCACCGCGCTCTTGACCTCGGCGGACCAGTCGCGCCAGGGATCGAGGGCGATGACGGCGACCCGGCCCGGTTCCGGCCGCAGCTCCTGGCCGGGCGCGGGCAACCCCGCGTAGTAGACGCGGAGCCGCTCCAGCACCGCTTCGGCATCTTCACGCTTGCTCAGCGACAACTCGAGCTCGGGAAGCAGTTCGTCGAGGAACCGGCTGTACTCGCTGTCGACGGACATCAGCGACCCGGGGCGTAGCCGGTCATGATGCGGGCAACTTCGCCCGGCGAGGGCGTGCGCGCGTACACCCCCTCACTGGCAGCGAAACGCACCTCATTCCCGGCGACGGCCGCAAGGAGGATCAGCGGGTAGGTGTGGTCGGCCGGCACCAGACTGCTGAACAGCGCACGCATGCCAGCACTCTACGGCGGGAAAACGCGTTGGCGGGCAAGTCCGGGTGACCTTACGATCCGCCGGGGTCTGCCCCCGGCCGCGCCACGCCGTGACCACCGCCCAGGCGGAGCGAATCTCCGGTTTCGAACGAGCGCGCGTCCTCGGACTGGCCTTCGATCACCCGGACCATGGTGTCGAGCACCTGCCACAGCGGGCGTCGGTGACGACCTGTTCCAGCAGGGCCCGGTGCTCGGCGCTCACCCGCTGCGCGTGCTTGAGGTCGGTGGTCTCCACCCCGAGCACGGTGATCCCTACGACGTTGCCGGTCCTGTCGCGGCGCGGGTCGTAGGTGAAGTCGAAGAAGGTCTCCCGCGTCGTCTGCCCGGTTCCGAGCACGATCCGGGCGTCGCGGGCGGTGTAGGGCGTGCCCGATCGGTAGACCTCGTCCAGCAGCGCGAGAAATCCTTGGTCAGCGAGTTCCGGAAGGACCGTCTCGATCGGCGCTCAGATGTACCCGGCGGTCATGCCGACGGTGGCGCGGAAGGACGGGTTCGCGGTCTCCACCAGGTGCCGCGGTCCCGACAGCACCGCGAAGACCATCGGCAGCCGGCCGAACAGTGCGGCCAGATCGTCGTCCGGCGCGTCAGGCCGGTCGTGCCGTGAGTCCCTGCCCGCCGACCGGAGCGCGCGCTCAGTGTGAGACTCGTGCATTCCCCGTCTGAGTGCTCGACACAGCCTACGGTGGCCGGGCTCCTTGATCGATGCCGCCAGGTGACATCGGTCAGGCGAGCGGTCCGGGCCAAACCATTCGGACGGTGGTGCCGCCGCCGGTGCTCGTGACGCTGGCCTGCGGAGCGACCGCGCGGATGATCGGGATCCCCCGGCCGCCGTCGCGGCCGGGGTCTTTGTCCTTTCGCCAGCAGCCGATGTCGCTGACCGTGACCGCGACCTCGCCGGATTCGTCGCGGGTCGCGATGACGGTCATCAGGCCGATCGTGTGGCGCGGGTAGGCGTGCGCGACGACATTCGCCATCGCCTCGTAGACCGCCAGCCGCAGGTCTCGCACGAGGTCGGCGGTCAGGCCCCAGCTGGTGGCCCAGTCGGCCAGGACGTCACGCATCATCGCCGCATGCGCGGCCAGCGCCGTGACCTCCCGCATCAACCGGGCAGGGAACTTGGGCACCGATTCGTCCTCGGCGTCGGGCACCGGCACGAGGACCTCACTCTCAGCTCACCACCATTCCCGTACCCGGACAGCTGGGTGAACCAAACGTGCGCGATACCTGGGCAGGTGGGAACGGCTGGTACACGTTCGGAGGCGGCCGTGTTCGGTCGCGAGTCGTATTGGCTCCGGCCTAAGGGATGTCTCGTAACCCGGTGTCGGGCTGACTGGGGCGATAGTTGATCATGTTGTTGTGGTGCAGGTGATCACAGCGTCGCGGCCGGAGTGGATTGCCCCGTTCACCGGGCTGGAACCAGGCCAGTTCCGCAAGCTCGTGCGGCTGGTCGCGAAGCGAGGCGGGGACGAGATCGCGGACGGCCGCCCGGGCCGGCAGTGGGCGTTGCCGCTGGCAGACCGGGTGTTGCTGGTCGCGACGTACTGGCGGACGAATCTGACGATGCGCCAGATCGGGCCGCTGTTCGGGGTGTCGCATTCCGCGGCGCACCGGGTGATCGACACGATCGGCCCGCTGCTGGCCCTGGCCCCGGCCCGCACACGCCGGGTGGATGCGGTCGCGATCGTGGACGGCACCCTGGTCCCGACCCGCGATCACCGACTGGCGACCCCGTCGAAGAACTACCGCTACTCGACCAACGTGCAGGTCGCGATCGACGCCGAAACCCGGCTGGTCATCGCCACCGGCGACCCACAGCCAGGCAGCAGCAACGACTGCACCGTCTACCGCGACTCGGGCATCGCCGAGCAACTCACCGACCGGCCGGTGATGGCCGATGGCGGCTACCAAGGCAACCCGGCGATCGTCATGCCCTACCGCAAACCTCGCGACGGCAGCGAGCTCCCGGACTGGAAAGAGGATCTCAACGCCACCCACCGCAAGGTCCGCGCTCGCGTCGAACACGTCCTGGCCCGGATGAAGAACTTCAAGATCCTCCGAGACTACCGCCGCGCCGCCAGCACGCTCGCTGACACGGTGTCCGGAATCGCGCACCTGCACAACGTGCTCCTCGAAGCCTGACACAACACCAGCCCCACCAACCACGCCCTCAGTTACGAGACATCCCTTAGTTAAGGACCCGCCTCACGGCAGATACCTCGCCGCGTGGTCGACGCTCAATTCCGGCGTTCACGCCACCGCTCGACGTCGTCACCTAATGTGATGTGAGCGTTCCCGGAAGCCGGTCGGCGTGGCATTGCGGAAATGTTTCAGGTGATAAATCGGTGGATGGCCTCGTTGGCGTGGTCCTGAAAGAACGGGTTGGCCAGGTCGGGGAAGATGTCTGTCTGGTCGACCAAGGGACCGGTCACCTTGTTGTTGGGGCTGCCGTAAAACACGCCGCTGGACAGGGTCGGGTCGGTGACGCCGTCGACCAGTCGCTTGGCGCCCACCTCGAGTTTGTGGGTGATACCCACGAGGGGCACGACGTATTTGGCCGCCAGACGCAGCGGCAATATGAAGTTGTTGGGAGCTTCGGTGCCGGTGGTGTTACCGGGGCTCACGGTGATGAATCGGCGGCCAGGGTGTTGGCGTGCCAGGTAGGCCATCCATAGGGCCCCGATGTACTTGACCTGCCCGTAGGCCAAACCGATGTCCCTTTTGTGGTCGGTGAAATAGGTGCCGTCGATGACAGTGGCGAGCTCGTCGACGGAGTTTGAGACGAACGACGGCCGTTTCATCAGCATGTACCGGACTCCCCTGGCTGCCTCGCTTCCGGCAAGGACCGCCACCCCGCCAAGCCGGTCCTCGCCCAGGAGCGACTCGAGGAGAACGACGTGGCCAAGAAGGTTCGACGCGAACACGGTGGTGACCCTGTCGGCCGTCAGCTCCAGGGGCGTCTTGCCGCCGATTCCACCGGCGTTCATGACCAGCGCGTCGAGGGATCCGCCGATGCCGGCCAACGCGGCACGGACCGAACCCGGGTCGGCGACATCCATGAGGACGATCTCGAAGATGTTCCGGCCGGTCTTCGCTTCGAGTTCGGCCTTGGCCTCGCTCGCCCGATCCCGGTTCCGGCACGCCAGGTAGATCCGCGCCATCTCAGGGCGCAATGCCAGTTGCCGGGCCACATCCTTGCCGATCCCGGCGTTGCCGCCCGTGATCAGCACGGTCTTTACCGGGACTGCGCTCATCGTGATGCCCTCGCTCCTTCTGTAGGCCCAGTCAGGCTGATCACAGCCTTCTTACGTGCGTACCGACGCATGGAGCCCTCCGTGTGTTAGTCAGTCAACTAACACACTAGCCGAGCACGGCGGCATCGTCTACAGTTAGTTAGGTGACTGACACATGGCCTGATGGTGAGCGAGGTGACTGACGCGATGACTGAGGGCGGATCACGAGCTCAGGAGCGCCGAGGGAAGCGAGACCGACTGATCTCCGGCGCTTCTCAGGCGTTCTACGAACAGGGAGTGGAGCGGACGACGATCGCCGACATCTCTGCTGCTTCCGGCGTTCCCTTGGGCAACGTGTACTACTACTTCAAGACGAAGGACGACATCGTCGATGCTGTCGTCTCCACGCGGATAGCAGAGATCGAGTCAACTTATGCGGCTCTGGCCGAGCGGCATGACGCCCCAGCCGATCGGCTCAAGGCACTGTTCAGATCACTGTCAGAAGAAGCCGACATGATTGCGCAGCGCGGCTGCCCCATCGGTTCTCTCTGTACAGAGCTTTCCAAGCGCGTGACGGGCCCAGAGCCGCATTCAGCCAAGCTGATGCAAGCCCTCGTCGACGGGGCCGAGCAGCAGTTCCAGGAAATGGGACGCAGCGACGCTCATGAGCTCGCCGTCGAGATGATCGCCGCCTACCAGGGGACCGCGGTCCTCTCCCACGCCACAGCCTCACCGGAGCTCTTGAGACGCGAAGCCGATCGCGTCGACCGCTGGATCGATGACGTTCAGCCACGCCCCTGACGGCGGTGCGCGACTTCTCACTACGTCGCCGCTGGCATCGCGTGAGCAGGCCTGGTGCTCTCGGTCGCCGTAATCCGAGTCCCTCAAACGCCTGCGTCATCCGAGCCCGCGCCGGCCGGTGACTTCCATCAGACCGATGACCGGACGCCCATCGACCGCCAGGACGTCGCGCCGGCGGTCAGAGACTGGCGCTGGATCAGAACGGGGCAAGCCGAGCACGTTCTCGACATCCCCATCACGCCGATGACGAGCCCGCACGAAGCCGCGGTGCCGGGCCAGGCCGAGCGAGGTCTGGCAGTCGTCTCGACAATGCGGGCCGACCACGCCATCCACTCAACCCCGGACAACGCCGGCATCCTCGACCACCCTGAGACCAGTCGGCCGGCAGTTGGCTTCGTCACCGCCGGCCCGGTCAAGCGGGCTCACCTGCGGGCCCGCCGTTCCGCAGCGGCAATGCCGTCACCGCAGCCTGCAGCTCGTGCGCCCCACTACAGATCGGCAAAAGACATGACTATCAGTTTGATCGACCCCAAGGAACTGCCGAAGGTGGACTTTTTCCGGCAGGTCTCAATAGCCACTGGATCGAAGCTCGTGTTCATGGCCGGCCAGGTCGCTTGGAACGCGGACGGAACCTTGGTGGGCGAAGGTGACCTCGCCGCACAGGTTGAGCAATGCTTTCTCAACGTCGGCGCGGCGCTCGCCGAAGCGGGCGGCTCGTTCGACAACGTCGCGAAGCTGACCACCTTTGTCACTGATTGGAGCATGGACAAAATGAAACTGGTTACCGAGGGTCGTGATCGGGCCCTGGCGAAACTCGGCGTTACGCTACGCGCGCCAGGAACACTGATAGGCGTCGCCGCCTTGTACTCCCCTGATCTTTTGGTCGAAGTCGAAGCCATCGCCGTGATTGACTAGTGGGCGGCAGGCGGATGGACGCGACTCAGGGGGCGTCAAGATCGAGATAGACCCTCGTGTTCTCTTCTGGACGAACTGGGAGGGCTCGGGACGCCAGTGGGGCCTCGAGCCCTCCCAGTCTCCCAAGATCGATATAGTGCGCCGCGCCTTGCGCGGTGGCGGCACGGGCCGCCTGTGTGGCGGTGGGGGGTGCAGCATCACGAAGTCGTGGATGATGCCGTCGTAGCGGGTAGCGGTCATGGGTACACCGCAGAGCTTGGCGGCACATGCCTCACCTTCGTCGCATAGGACGTCGGCTTCGCCGTTGATGACAAGGGTGAGCGGCAGGCCGGGCCTTACAAGATCGACATGTCAGGCTCGGAGAGACCCCACAGTACTGGCAGTCAGATTGCCGGCGCGGGTCCTGGTGCTGCCGAACGTGCCGAGTTGTTTCTCGCAGGCGCCTGCGGCTACTGGCTCCGCGCCGAGCCAACCAGGTACGAACCTCGCCACGGCAGTTCCGAATCATGTTCCTCGTGCAGGCCCCGCCCGACGTAGGCGAGATCGACGGTGTGCATGAGCGTTTCTCCTCAGTACATCGACATCACCAGGTCGAGTGATCCGTTCGTGTTGCACTCCCCCGGCTTCGACACGTGCTGAACGAGCGTGACGCGTAGCCGACAGGTGCAGTCGACCTCACCCAACGCCGATGGCTTTCCTCACGGGAACTCCAGAAAATCCGGCTGGCTCGTCAAGACAGAGTGACGACGACTTTCTCCGCCGAGACGCCCTTCAGCTGGATGTCCATGGCGTGCTGGAAGTCGTGAACGCCGTGCCCGACGATCAACGGCTTCGGCACGGCGACATACCGGCCATCGGCGAGGGCGCCGGGCAGGAAATCGCGGTAGATGGCCGTGCTGACGTCGTTGGTCTTCAACGTCGTGCCGAAGATGAACTTCGTGGCGACCCTCTGGAACCGGGACCGGATTTGCAATGCCACGTTGGAAGTGATGATCTTGAGGATCAGCCGTGGGAGCTCGAGCCGTCCGTGCTCGTGGCCGAGGCCGGCAAAGGAGACCGCCGGGCTGGCCATCGACACGAAGCGCCGGCCGGTGCACGAGCCGGCGATGCGCACGCACGCGGCCGCAGAGGTGGTGCCGACAGCGAGCGCGCCGGCGAGTGTGCGGCCCTGGAGGGCCTTGACGATGTCGGGTACGACGGTGGGACTGTTGTAGTCGAAGACCTGTGCGGCCCCGAGCGAGGTGACGTAGTCGAAGTTGTGCGGTGAGGCTGTGGTGACGACCCGGTAGCCCGCCGCGGCCGCCAGCTGGATGGCGTTGCTGCCGACGCTGGTCGACCCACCCCACACCAGGACGGTCTCGTCGATGGGCTCGGCGTTCACCGACGGATGGCGCAGGCCCAGCTGATCGGTTTGGAACAGCCCGCACGCCGCGGTCGAGACGGCCAGCGGGAGCACGGCGGCTTCGTCGACGGGAAGGTCGTCCGGGATCGGGCAGGCCATCCGTTCCAGTGCGACGCTGTAGAGCTGGAAGGCACCTTCAGCTGCATTGTTGGCGTCTTTGTCGGTGCCGACCGCGTGAGCAAGCACCCGGTCGCCCACGCGGAAGCGGGTGACGTTCTCGCCCACTTCGACGACTTCGCCGGCGACGTCGGAGCCCAGCACCGCCGGGTAGCGAAGCCAGCGGTAGGCCAGGTTGCCCGCGGCCTGGATGATCCAGTCCAGAGGGTTGATGGCGACAGCCTGGTTGCGAATGACGATCTGGTCGGTCCCCGGCGAGGTGTAGGGCGCGGGGCCCACCTCGAGCCGAGCGTGCCTGCCGTTGATCCAGGCGGCGGTGTTGGTGGTCATGCGGACCGCTCCTCTATCGATGATTGCATCAAGTGCAATGACCACTGTGCCATAGCATTTCACCAAGTGCAATCACTGGGGTACGCTGGACGGCATGGGACGGTGGGAACCGAACGCGCAGGAGCGTCTGCAGCACGCGGCCATGACCTTGTTCCTCGAGCGTGGCTACACCGAGGTGACAGTGGCCGAGATCGCCGAGCGGGCGGGCGTGACCAAGCGGACGTTCTTCAACCACTTCACCGACAAGAGAGAAGTCCTCTTCGCCGGCGCGCCGGCCTTTGAAGACCGCGTTGTCCAGTACCTGGCCGAGGCCGATGACGGCCTCGACGCCATCGACGCGGCCGTCATGGCCCTGACTCGCGCCGGCACGGACCTGCTGGCGAACTACGTCGAGTACGCCGACGTCAGGCGCAAAGTGATCGCCGCTTCGCCGGAGTTGCACGAACGCAACCTGATCAAAATGTCATCCCTCGCCGCGGCCATCACCAGAGCCCTGGACACCCATCGCGAGTCGAGCAGGGCGGCGGCGTTCGCCGCACAGGCAGCGGTCACGGTGTTCACAGCCGCTTACGACGACTGGACCGAAGACACCACCGCAGAATTCGATGCCTTGATGCAGGAATCGTTGACCTGCTTGCGCAAGGCCGTCCACCCCATCTAAGAAGGTGCCGGCCACCCGCGCGCCGGGCTTCAATGTCGGCTGTCGTGATGAGCGCGCACAGCCTGACCGAACCAGGTGAACACCGGTCCCGGATCCGGTAAAGGCGTCCAGCCGCCAGCTGTCTCCGAGGGGTCCTACGTCCAGCGGAACGTATAACCGCAGCTAGATGCCAAACAAGACACACACCTCATGCTTTCTTGCTGGGCATGCGATTCCCAAGCATCCACGGGAACGTCTGGCCTGGCCGAGCAGAGGGGGGCCTCGATCGACACCCGACGGCACGGCGCCTATCAATGGTTCGCCGACCGTTGCGCACTCCCGGTCGGCCGGACCGACCACACGATGGCATCGGCGTCCGCGCCGCCGCTCTAACGCTTCTCTCACCGCCGCGTGAATGCCCGAGCGGTGTGGTTCATGACGGCCGGTTGCCGGACCGGCTCGGTCGCCGAAGGAGGTCGACGGACGACCGGTCGGCGGTCAGGCCTTGTCGGGTGACTCCTCGCGGGCATAGGTCAGCGAAGCATCGGGTTCTCCTGGATCCGTAGGTTCGTTCTGGAGCAGCAGCATCAGCTTCGCGTTCCGGTGACGCTCCTGGTGGGTGGTCCGCGGCCGGGTCAGTCCGAGGTGCCGGTACAACGCCAACCGGTCGAGATCGATAATTTCCGATACCGCGGTCATGAACTCGTCAGCCGCCGAGTTGCCGTGCAGGTAGGACAGCAGATTACCCAGGGCGGGTGATCACATCGACTGTTCGCCCGAGCCGCGAGGAGGGGACGTCTCCGTGGCGGATGTCCAAGTGCGGACGTTCACGGGCAGCGTGGTCGACCATGGAGGGAAGCGCATCGACTCCCATGCAGTCGAACCGTTTCGCGAGGCGGTCGAGGTCACGGCCGGTCCCGCAGCCGAAATCCACGAGTGCTCGGGCGTTGGCCGGCCCGAAGGTGTCGACGAGTTCTTCGCAGGTTGTCGCAGCTGTGTGCTGAGGGTCTGCCTGCACCTGGTCGTACAGCCGTGGATGGCGGTAGAAGAGATTGGATTCAGTGAGTTCCATGTCCGTTCAGCCTGTCGTTGCGGTGGCGGGGTGTGCCGCGTTGCGCAGTGTCTGGACGCCACGTTCGACGGCGATTGCGTCGCAGAGTATCGAGGGGATCGTGTCGGCCGTTTTCGCGGCCTGCCACGCCGCGTGAAGTGCTCGCCGGTCCAGGTACCCCGCGTCGATCAGGGTGGATTCTTCCAGCATGCGTTACGAGCGAGCCGTCGCTGCCCCGCGGATCCGCTAACCCTGGCATGCAAGGCGGGGCGCTGCCGGGCGTCCCGAAAGGCCGCAATGCCCTGCCGAGCGCCACCGCAGCCTCGATCCACTGGAACCCCGCCGGCGGCCACGGGCGACACCCGGTGCCGGGCCACCTGATCACCGTGTCCGACAGCCGCACCATCCCGGTCACCGGCCGGGACGCCCTGGTGACCCAGCCGACGGTCAAGGGCATAACCCGGGTGGTCGACACCCTGAAGCTGGCCAAGGCGTACACGTTCACGATGGCCGCGGTGACGGCGACGAGCGCCGGCCCGGCGGCGACCTTTACCGCGACGACCGCGGCGGACTGAGGGCCGGGCGGAGAATCCGGCCCTCAGTCCGCGGAACTCGCGAGTTCCGCCTACGCCACGATGCCGTTGCGCGCGTTGCGGGTGGTGGCCTGGGCCAGGAAGTCCAGGCCGAGCGTCCGCCAGGCGGCGACACCGTTGTAGAAACCGGGGAAGTTGCGGAACTCAGCGACCAGCCCGCCGCGGGAGTTGGCCGCGCCCGGAACCTGCGCGATGGCCTGCACCGCGGCGTTTCCCGTGCGCCAGGCGCCGAGGTTGGGCGGGTTGAGGACGGGGGTGCCCGCCAGCGGCACGCCGACGGCGGCTTCGTCGGCCAGCTGGTTCAGGTTCAAGCCCGCGGGGTTGGCGGCGAAGACCGGGATCCCCGCCAGCGGCCCGGCGATGGCGGGACGTCCCAGCTGGGCCATGATCTGGTTCAGGACCGCGTTCTTGTTCCCGGCGTAGTACGCCATTTCCGCGGCGGTGAACCCGTAGGTGGTGAGCACGTTGTTCGGGCTCTTCACCAGAATGGGGACGAGGTTCTTCGCGCTGCCGCCCAGGACACCGGGTCCGATCATGCCGCGTTTCAGGTAGAGAGCGAGGTGGGTGATCCAGCCGCGCAGGCCGCGGAAGTTCCCGGCCTGGGCGCGCTGGGCGGCGGTGTGCGCGGCAGAGATGGTCGCGGTGATGGTCCGGCCCGCGTTGACGGCGTCCCGGATGTCGTCCTTGATCTGGCTGTACATCGGTTGTTCGGCGGCCGGGGCGTTCGCGCTGGCGGCGTAGTTGGAGTTGGCGTACCACTTGAGGAGGCTCTGGTACTCGCGCAGGTCGATGTCGATGTTGACTTGCACGCTGCCCTGGAGGTTGTGGTGGGGCAGCTTGACGGCCAGCGGGTGGCCCTGCGCCGTGAAGTCCATCGGGCCGATGCTGATGTCGAACGGTCCCCCGGGTAGAGCGACTCCCGGGAAGGCGTTGACCCACCGGGTGGTCAGGTTGTTCGTGTTCGCGTTGATGTTGCCGATGAAGCCCTGCACGTGATTCATGACGGTGGTGAAGGCGGCCGCGGTGCCGACGGGGGGTTCGGTGACGATCTCCAGGATCGAGTCGTACCCACCCTCGCGGATCGGCGGGTTGCCCGGGTTGGACTTGACGCGGTTGTCGTGGTCTGCGTCGATCCGGTAGCCCGCTCCCGGAGCCACGCCTACCACCGGCGCGTTCGCGATGATGCCGTACGGCACGCGGCCGTTGGCCTGGGTGGCACCCAGGGTGTTGGCGTGGGTGCCCGCGGCCACCCAGCCCTGGATCTGGACCAGCTGGGCCGGGGTCAACCGGTCGATGGGGATCGGGATCTCGACCTCCAGGCCGATCCCGCACTGCAGCAGCAGCCCGCCTGCGCGACCGGCGGTCACCGGATCGCGGTCCGCCTGGCCCGCGCGGTGCGCCGACGCGCACACGAGGTCGTGCTGGGTGAGCAACCGGCGTTCGACCGCCAGCGCTGCGCGTTCCGGCGCGCCGTCCACGGCCCCGACGAGCACGCCGGTCCGGACCGTCGCGCAACCGCGCGCGAACGTCGCCTGCTGCAGCACGTGGGTGACCTCGTGGGCGAGCAGAGCCAGGCCCGCCGGCAGGTCGGGGCGGTACTCACCGGAGCGGAAGTAGATGTCGGTGCCCGTGGTGACCGCCCGCGCGCCCAGACTGCGGGCGAGGTCGTCGGCGTCGGAACCGAGGTGGACCCGGACGGCGGAGAGATTTCTTCCGAAGAACCGCTGTAGAATGCGCCGCGCATCGGCGTCGAGTCGTTTCCCCTTCCCTCGTGAATTGCGAATCAGTGCCGCCGACCACTCGGGGGCAGACGGCGTGCGGTGCGATTCATGTGCGGTTTCGATCATGTGGGCGTCCTCTGCGGTTGTCGCGCGCGATTGCTCTCGATCGATGGGAAACGAGTGAATGGCGGAGGTGTCGCCGTGCTCGTCGTCACCCCAAGCGCACCCCCGGTTGATGTCGCTACCCGTCGTCGCGGCGTTACCGCATTCGCGGCGGCAGCGATGCCGCAAGCGCGGCGTATCACGCCACCCGAGATGTCCATGTGCATCCGCTCGCCACGGTTTGCCGCAATCGGCAGCCACCCGGTTGAGTTGAATTCCCGCAACTACCTGGTCCCATCTACGACAGCCCCGCGTTGGCCACCGGAAACAACCACGTGCATATGTGGTGACCATCGATCGCTCCCCGTCGCCGAAGCTAAACGGACGGACCAGAATGGCCACATGTCAGTGACTTACCGTCAAGTGTTGCGGGTAGGCGAATTCCGCGCGCTCTTCCTGAGCATGATCGTCTCGGTCGCCGGCAGATATATTCTGCCGTGCGATATTCGCCGAAGACCCACCGGTCAACACCGGCGATGACTGGTGCCCTCGGCTATTCGGCACGCAGGCCGCCTGTCTGACCGTGCCCTTGCTTCTCCCGCCGGGGCGTGTTGCAAGTCGTGCCCGACCTGCGACTGTGGAGGCATGGAAATCGAGTTGGCGGACGCGGTGGCCTCGGTGCGAGACGAGCTGATGGCGGCCGCGGCGCGGGGAGCCGGCAGCGACGTCGAGTTCGTGGTCGGGCCGATCGAGCTGGAGTTCGCGGTCGAGATGCGCCGGGACGCCAAAGTGAAGGCCGGGTTCAAAGCGTGGCTGATCTCCGCCGACGCCGAAGGCGGGCTAGCACAGGGTCGCACGCACAAGGTCAAGCTGACCCTCACCCCGAAGAAGCCAGGCGGCGGGGATCTGCTGGTCGCAGGTGATCAAGCTCGTCCGGCGGGGCCGGGTGACGTATCCGGGCACGTCGAACGCTGAGAGGACCGTGCTGTGTGGGAGCGGGTCCGCGGTCACCGGCCCGGGCGGCCCCGGCTCGGGCTACGAAGTGGCACCGCGACTGGTGCTGACCTCGGCGGAGCCTCCCCCGACACATCAGGACGATGATCTGAGGCGCATCGAGAGCAGGTAGCGGAGGACGCGCGGTCGCCTCTCCCCCGGTCGTTGTCCCGTATCGGCTAGCTCAACCGGACGGAAGGTGATCGCCGCCGCGGGCTGCGTCGGCCAGCGCGAGGTACGGGAGGGAACCCTCTGGGCACGCGCAGTGCATCAGGCCGTGGCCTCGAGCATCGAGACCTCGATCGTCACGCCCTCGCCGGTCCGCCAGCTCCGCAGCAACGCCGCAAGGATCGCCTGCGCGCGGTACACGCCGGACAAGATGTCGGCCGTCAGGATGCCGATCTTCGCCGGGACTTCGGGGGCTGCCGGCGATGGCGATGAGCTCGGCTTCGGCCTAGAAGGCCTGCGACCCTGTCTGCCGGCCGGCCGCCTCCAAGCACGAAAGTGCTCGCACCGCAGGGGACGAGCACACGTCGATTTCGACCGGGCCGACCTCACTATCGACCACGAACTCACCGTCGCGTCCTCGACCTCTGCTACGGGTGCAGAGCTAGGGCTGCGAACCCGTGCCGTCAGCGCACACACGGTCGATCCAGTCCACCGCGGCCGCGCACATGTCGACCTCGCGCCCGCGAGCGTGACCGACCACGTCTCCGTCACACCAGACGATCAAGGCGACGTCTTCGTCCGGCGCGGGCGTCAGCCCCACCACCCAGCTGCGGCCCTGACGCTCGAGATGACGCTCCACGGTGGTCCAGCGCCGCCCAGGGGTCGTCGTGACGTGCCACTGCGGGTCGGCAGCGAGATCCGCGACGCGCAACGGCGCCGCCGAGACGAGAAACCGGCTCACCGCGATCGGGTTACGATCCACACCGCCCAACCTCGCACACCCTGCCGAACTGTCCCCCGCAGGGCAAAGACCGTTGCGCAAGCGACAGCTACGGTCAGTCATTGGTCGGCTGAGTGCCGGGCAGGGCGTCACCGCGCTCCGCTCGGCGATACCCCGACACGACCAGCGCCGCGTGCTCGGTTCGCCCGGTGTGGGCGCTCAGTGACGTGCACTGTTCATGTCGGGACCCGGTCGAGCCCAGGAAGGAGTGGGAAGCTTGGGTTCTCCTAGCGAAGGCAGTGACGATGCGCATCCACGAACCCGGGCTGACGATGGAGCACGCCGCATCACTCGACGAAGCCGACGGTCGGCTGAGCCAGGCCGTGGAAATCGGAGAGATCACCGCACGGCTTCGGAAGCGCTACCCACCCAGCGAAATCTCGCCCGCCGACCTCGCCGAGCGGGTCCGCGTCTACCACCACCGATTCGACACCGCCAGGATCCGCAGCTACGTGCCGATCCTGGTGGAGCACCTCGCCCGCCGCTCCATCGACACCCCGTCGTTCCAGTCGGCGCTCCACGAGCGCGACTGACGGAGCCGCGCGTCGAGAAGCACGTCAGCGTGAGAGGAAAGCCGCGTTTCAGTGGCTCCGGATCGCACCGGCGGGCGTGGCCGACTCGAGCAACCGCGCGAGAGCGCGCAGGTTCGTTTTCATGCCCTGCTTGAAGAAACGTTCGGCGAGACCGCCGAGGCGACCGGCCGGACCGGTCAGCCCTTCCGCGCTGATCCGCCCTTCGAGCGTCAGGCGAGTACCGGTGGCCGTCGGCGCGAACCGGTAGCGGTACCGGAACGGGGTGGGGCCGGCCACGGACACGAAGGTGATCTCTTCGTCCGGCACCCAGGTGACGACTTCGACGTCGTTGTGCGCCGGGCCGGCGGGCAGCGACCGCACCATGCGGAACCGGGCTCCCGGACCGACCGGGTCGGCGGGCTCGACCCGGACCACTGCTTCGTACCAGCGCGGCATGGTCGTGACGTCGGCGACGAACGCGAACACCCGCGCCGGCGGCCGGTCGATGTCCTGCGTGATCTCGAAGCTCATCAGAGGTCCTTCCCTCGTTCCACCCGGTCGATAGGTGATACGACACCTGATGACGTGTAATCTATTCCCGTGCGCATCGCCGAAGAGTTACGGTTCCTGATCCTGGCCGCGCAGCGGGAGGGCAACCGCGTGCTCGCCCAGGCCCTCAAGCCGTTTGGGGTCACGCCGTCGCAGGCCGAGGTGCTGCGGCTCCTGCAGGAGCGCCAGCCGCTGACCCTCAACGGCCTGGGCGCCCTGCTGGTCTGCGAAAGCGGCAGCAGTCCCAGTCGGCTGGTCGACCGCCTGACCACCACCGGCCTGATCGACCGCCTCCCCGCCGACCACGACCGCCGCCAAGTCCGGCTCACGCTCACCCCCGAAGGCGCGCGCATCGCGACACGTATCGCCGAGATCGAGGACGAGCTCTACGACCGGCTCGACACCGCCGGCGCCGGGAGCGACACCGGCGAGGTCATCGGCTTCCTGCACCGGTTCGTCGACGGCCTGCCGGCCGGCCGCGCCCTCGCGCACCGCAAGGAGACCGGCGCCTGATCATGCCTCATCGCACAGCGGCCAACCGACATCCATGCCTCGACGTCGTCGTAAACGAGCATTGCTGCTGCCGCCCTCAACTTGAAAGTCAGTACCTTGTTGAGATCGACCTTCAGGTCGACTGTCGAAGCCTGGCCTCGATCGTGGTGTAATCCACTTGCGACGCAGTCCTGACCAGGACGCTGCGCATACGTCCTGGGGAGGAAGCAAGCAGCGCGATGCCGGTCGTCTGCCCCACCCGGGCGATGGAACGCTGGACCGTCCGGACCGAGGGAACCGAGGCCGTCTTCAGCTGCGCCCCGCTCGTCGAAGACCACACTGCCGCCCGCGCGCTGCCTCGGGTGTGGGCAGGACGAGGCCGGGCAGCCACCACCCCGAAGCCACGATGACATGGTCACAACCGCGACGAGACCACGATGACGGCTTCGTCTACCTGACCGGACCCTGCGGCTATGACACCGTCGAAGCCGGTTGCCGGCCTGTCGTCAGCTTCTCGATCGAGCTGGCTTCCGTCCGTGACCTGCGGATCCGCACCTGGACGATCACCAGGACCGGCCCCAAAGGACACTGGCAGACCGCCGAACGCACGATCATCGCCGAGGGCCGCCACTGGACCGTCGGCCTGACCCCGATGACCGGCGACACCGTCGCGCTGATGCTGTGGTCGGGCAACGACGTCGCCGCCCACCTGCGAGGTCCGGAACCGGACGTGGTGCGCACCGCCTACTGGTGGGCCACGAATCTGCTGAACGGCAGGCCCTGGACGGCACCACAGCCTGGCCACGCCCGCTGAATCGCTCAATCGCAATTGCTATTCCCAGCCCCCGGCGATGGGTGACCAGATGGCCCCCGCGAACTCCTAATCAGTCTGGGAGCGAGCCATACGGCAAACTCCTGGTCGGTAGCCGACCGGCAGGTGAGCACTCAGGATTCCTGGACGACCGAGTCCTGCTGAAAGATCGTGCCCCTGCCGGTTGGACGGGAGAATTGATCGCTGCTGGGATGTCGTGCCCCGCGCGCTGGTCGCGCGTGAGCACTGCTTGATTAGGTCGCTGATAGTTCTCCCGCCGGCTGCTCACGGTGACCGAGATCGGGAGGACAATTGAGGCTGTTCGCAGGAGACGACTGGGCTGAAGACCACCACGACGTGGAGGTGATGGACGGCTCCGGTCGCAGGCTGGCCAAGGCCCGGCTGCCCGAAGGCGTCGCCGGGATGGCCAGGCTGCACGCAATGATCGGCGAGCTGACCGGGGACGAGACCGACGAGGCCGAGGTGCTGGTCGGGATCGAGACCGACCGAGGCCCCTGGGTCGCGGCGCTGGTCGCGGCCGGATACACGGTGCTGGCGGTCAACCCGTTGCAGTCCGCGAGGTTCCGTGACCGGCTGGGGGTCTCGGGCGCCAAAAGCGACCCCGGCGACGCCCACGTGCTGGCTGACATGGTCCGCACCCACAGCCACGAGCTGCGGCCGGTCGCCGGGGATTCCGCGCGGGCCGAGGCGGTCAAGGTCGTGACCCGCACCCATAAAACCCTGATCTGGGAACGAACCCGTCACACCCAGCGGTTGCGGCACGCGCTGCGGGACTACTTCCCCGCCGCGCTGGTCGCGTTCGACGACCTCGACGCCGCCGACACCCTGGAGTTGCTGGCCAAGGCCCCCACCCCGGCCCAGGCCGCCCGGTTGACCCTCGCCCAGATCAACGGCGCGCTGAAGCGGGCGCGCCGCAAGAACATCGCCGGGAAGGCGACGGTGATCCAGGCCGCGCTGCGCGCCGAGCATCTCGGCCAACCGGATGTCGTGGCTGCCGCCTACGCCGCCTCGGTCCAGGCGCTGATCGCTGTCCTGACCGTCTTGGACGCGCAGGTCAAAACTTTGCAGGGGCAGGTGGAGGCCTATTTTGGCCAGCACCCGGCCGCTGAGATCGTCCTGTCCCAGCCTGGTCTGGGGCCGGTTCTCGGCGCCCGGGTGCTCGCAGAGTTCGGTGACGACCCCGACCGCTACGCCACCGCCAAGGCCCGCAAGAACTACGCCGGGACCTCGCCGATCACCCGAGCCTCCGGCCGGAAAAGGGTCGCCCTGGCCCGGTTCGTGCACAACGACCGGCTCATCGACGCGCTTCTGACCCAGGCGTTCAGCGCGCTCAGTCGCTCGCCTGGCACCCGCGCCTGCTACGACCGGCAACGCGCTCGCGGCGTCAGCCACAACGCCGCGCTTCGCCAGGTCGCCAACCGACTCGTCGGCATCCTCCACGGCTGCCTCAAAACCGGCACCCTCTACGACGAGACGACCGCCTGGTCGCATCACGCCGAGAACGTTGCTGCTTGACATCTACGCTCCTGGGATGTCTTTCAGGTCAACAGGTTCGGCCGACTCAGCGCCGGCTCCGCCGGTCGGGCGCGCTCCCGCGTCCGCGACCTGCTCGGCAGTCGCGCGGGCCGATGCGTCGAGCAGTACCGAGAACCGGGGATCGATGCGGATCTCGCGGTGCCAGGCGACCTGCGTGAAGACCTGGAACGGCACGGTCCACGGCACCTCGACCAGCCAGCCGTCGGCCAGCTTGCCCGCGACGCTGAGCCGGGGCAGCAGCGCGATGCCCAGCCCCGCGGTCAGCGCGCAGATGTCACCCGGTATCGGCGCGGCAAGAACCTTGGCTGCGGCACCCGACGTCCGGCAACTCGCCGGGTCGCCGGGCGCCGCACTCACGTTGATACGACAACCGGCCGCGTGTCAGGCGTAGCCCCGTTTGAGCATCATGCCGGCGGCCTTGTCGAACTCGGCGTCGGTCGGGATGGCGAAGCCCAGCGCGTTGGCATACTGGGTGACGATGTTGAACACGGCCGCGACCGCGGCCGCATCGTCGAGTTGTCGCCGGGTGGCGCCCGCGGCCAGCGCCGCTCGGATCTGCTCGCCCTGCAGTTCGTCAGGGTGCACGGTCATGGTTTCCAGAACGGCGAGCGTGGCGCGCAGAGGCTCCGAGATGGGTGCGGTCTGGTAGTCGGCGAGGGCCGCGTCCGCCACCGCCTTGTCCATCCCGTGCACGGCGATGGCCCGGTGCGCCCCAATGCAAAAGGGACACGAGTTCCACTTGGCGACCATCGCGACCATCAGCTCCCGCTCCGCCACGGACCATTCGCTCGGTCCGCGCATCGCGTCCTGCGTCCACGCGCCGAGGGCCGTGCCGACGAAACCCTTGTGGTAGAAGGCAACCCGGGCCGCGTCCGGGAGACGCGCACCCAGCGCCAAAGAGATGACCCGGATCAGCATCTTGCTGCGGAGACCGTCACCGCGTTCGACTTCAGGCAGGCGCATCGGTCGCCTCCGCGATGACACGGGCCGCGGTGTCCCAGCGAGCGAGGCCCGCCCCGACGCAGGCGGACATGACGACCTCGAACGTTGCCTTGTCGCTGCCCGCCGCCTGCCGGACGGCAGCGACCTCGGCATCGGTCACCCGGTAGGAGGCGTCACCGATCTGCCGGGCCAGCTCGTCGTACGGTTCGGCAACCGGCGGCCCACCCGCCGCCCGGGTCGCCACCGCGGTCCGCAGCGCGGCATCGGTGACTCCGGTGTTGCCGCCCACTGCGGTGCGCAATGCTTCCGCTCGATCGCGGTGTGAGACTGGGGTGCCTGTGCTCATGTGGCCTCTCCGCTATCGCCAGGATCAGGTCCGGTGGGGACGGTATCCGCTTCAGGCCCCTGCGGCATCCCGTTGCGTCGCGGCGCGGAACCGGTCGAGGTACAGCGGCCAGCCCGCGCCGGAGCCGAGGCCGGTGAAGCTCTCCCAGCCTTCGCCGTGCCGGTCGAGGTGCCGATGCTCGAGGGCGACCCGGGTGCGGTCGGCGCCTTCGGCGGTGAACCGGATCTCCACCTCGCCGGTGCGGTCCGGATCGGACTCCAGCTGCCAGCGCGGACTGATGTCCCAGCTGAGGACCAGCCGGCCCGAGGGCTCGTAGGCGAGGACTCGCGACCACATGCACCGGCTGTCGTCGGAGCCCACGTCGTACACGGTGCCGCCGGCCTTGGGCTCCAGCACCGTCCGCTCGATCGGATGTCGACCTGAACCGAGGTCGCGGCTGGTGACGTGCTGCTCATTCGCGCGACCAGCGGGAAGCAGGTTGCGACGGCTCGCCACGTTCACGCCATCGCTGTACGGCAGTGATCAGCGCGAAGGGAACCGACGCCCTGGACGAAGTGATGGCCACACATTCCTCATTGCTTGCTTTCCGGATACCCGTGCTACGTACAGACCACCACATCACAGAACCGGTGACGGTCCAAGTACTGCACTCCGCGGCGTCTGCTTGCGTGCCGGCTCAAGCTCGATCACAGGCAACGTCGGATATCCGGAGCCGGGTTTCGCTGGGGTGCGATCGGGTTGCCGTGGAAGCGACCCGGCGGCACCTGCTCGCCCCGCATCACCAGGGAGTTCGCGGCGATCGCGCAGCCCGCGTCCAGGTTCGTGTCGAACAGCGTGATCGCGTGCGGGCCCAGCGTGGCCCCCGAGCCGAGCGTCACCGGGCCCAGCTGCAGCACCCTATCCTGGAACAGGTGGGTCTGGAGCACGCAGCCGCGGTCGACGACGGCGCCGTCCCCGAGCGTCACCAGGTCCGGCTCGGGCAGCCACGTCGTCTCGCACACCACACCACGGCCGATCTTCGCACCGTAAGCCCGCAGCAGTGCCGTGTGCACCGGCGTGCCGACGATCCCTGCGCCGAGCCACCGCATCGCGAGCTCCTCGTGGTACACCGCCACCAGCTCGTTGCGCCACACGAACCCGCTCCACAGCGGATGCCGTCCCGGCGTGACGCGGCCCAGCAGCAGCCACTTCGCCCCGACCGCCAACCCCGCCGCGACCGGCCCGGCCGCCAGCAGCACCGGCCCGGACGCAGCGACCGCCCACGCCACACCGTCGCGCGCGCAAACCCAGGCCAGCACCGCGAAAACGGCGTAACCGAAGCACGCGCTGAGCGCCACCGGGACCAGCCGCGTCAGCTCCACGGCCCCGCGCGCGAAGACGAGCCGGCGAGACGGGGCACTGGTACGCGCGCGGTCGGCGGTCTCCGGCCGCCGGGGAATGCGCAGCGCCGGGCGCCCGACCCACGATGTGCCTTCCCCGGCCCGCTCGGGTGCCTGGGACAGGACGCCGATCAGGGCCCCGGACGGGACGGCGTGCCCGGGCGCGACTTCGGCCGAATTGCCGACGAACGCCCGGTCCCCCACCGTCGCGACCCCGCACAGCAGCCGCCCGCCGCGCAGCCGGTACGGCGCGACCGAGCTGTCGTCGGCGAGGAACCCGCCGGAGCCGACCGACATCAGCCGGGGCACACCGGACACTGTGGACGCTTCGGTGCCGCGGCCGATCTTCGCGCCGAGCAGCCGGAGCCAGCCGGGCGTGAGCAGGCTGGCGTACAGCGGGAACAGGCTGCCCCGGGCCGCGGACGCCAGGTTCTCGGTCAGCCAGGCCGCCCACGCGGCCCGGCTGTGCACCGGGTGCGCGCCGGGGCGCACCCATCGGCCCGCGAGCCGGGCCATCGCGGCCGTCAGCACCGCGACGAGCACGAGCGTCACCGGGCCGAGGACCGGGACCAGCCACAGGGTGGCCGGGCCCGCGGCGGCGGTGTCGAGCCAGGCGAACACGACCGCGGCCGGCAGGACGGCGGCGAGGAGCACGAGGCCGGTGAGCAGCGGCGTCGCGGTGTAGGCCGCGGCCCACCACTTCGAACGCGGCGCGGGCACCGGGAGCGACGACGCGGCCGGGACGTCGGCCGCCACGCAGGCGCCGGGCTCGACCACGGCGCCCGCGCCGACGACGACGTCCGCCAGCAGCGTGGCCCGCGCGCCGACCGTGGCCCCGGGGCCGACTTCGACCCGGCCGATCCGGACCACCGCGCCGTCGACGTGCCAGCCGGCGAGGTCGGCACCCGGCTCCACCGCGCACCCGGCCCCGAACACGCCCAGACCGGTGACTGGTGGCGCGGCGTGCAGGTCGACGCCGGCACCTACCCGGTTGCCCAGCAGCCGCGCGTACCCGAGGTTCCACGCGGTGCCTGGCAAGCCGCCCACCCCGGCGAGGGCGGCCACCCGCTCGGCGGCCCACAGCCGCAGGTGCGTCCACCCGCCCTTGCGGTACTCACCCGGGCGCAGGCCGGCCGTGAGCAACCGCGCGCCGGCCACGGCGAGCCCGACCCGGCCCGGGGTCGACACCAGCAGTACGAACCCGGCCGCCAGCAGCAGCCAGCGCGTCACCGGCACGGCCGGGCCGCCGAAGAGCACGTCGAACACGGCAGTGGACAACAGCACGGCCAGCACCCACCGGGCGCCGGTGACCCAGCTGCTCAGGCCGTACACGGCGGTGCGGGCGACCGCGGCGTGCCGGGACATCGGCCGCGCCGGCACCGCTGGAGTCCCGACGGCCGCACTGTCCACTCGAGACAGTGTGGCGGTCAGGGAGGCGAGGGTGGGGTGGCGGTAGACGTCGCCGATGGCGGCGTGCGGGAACCGGGTGCGCAGCGCGGAGACGAGCCGGGCGGCCGCGAGGCTGGTGCCGCCGAGGGCGAAGAAGTCCGAGCCGGCTCCCGGCAGGACGCCGAGCAGCTCCCGCCACCGCCCGGCGATCCAGGCGCGGTCCTCGTCGGTGTCTTCGGCGGCGCCGGCCGCGGTGGGCAGCGGCCAGGGCAGGGCCCGCCGGTCGACTTTCCCCGCCGGGGTCAGCGGCAGCTCCGGCAGTACGGCCAGCACGGGGACCAGCCCGTGCGGCAGGAGCCGGGCCAGCCGCGCCCGCGCGTCGCCGGTGTCGAACGTCCGATCCGGACAGCTGAGCCGCAGGTAGCCGGCGAGCACGGTGCCGTGGTGCACAGTGGCCGCCGCTGCGGCCACACCGGGCAGGGTGAGCAGGGCGGTTTCGACCTCGCCGAGTTCGATGCGGCGGCCGCCGATCTTGACCTGGCCGTCTGCGCGTCCCGCGAACACCAGCCCGCCCGGCTCCGCGCGGACCAGGTCGCCGCTGCGGTAGGCGCGGTCCCAGCCCAGCGCGGGCACCGGCGCGTACGCCGTCGCGTCCTTGACGGGGTCGAGGTAGCGGGCCAGGCCGACACCGGCGATCACCAGCTCGCCGGTCTCCCCTGGCGGGACGGGTTCGCCGGCCGGCCCGACCACGGCGACGTCCCAGCCGGCCAGCGGGACGCCGATGCGGACCGGCTCGCCCGTGCGCAACCGTGTCGCGGTGGTGACCACGGTTGCCTCGGTCGGGCCGTAGGTGTTCCACACTTCGCGCGCGCCGTCGTCGAACCGCTCGACCAGCTCCGCCGGGCACGCTTCGCCGCCGAAGACCAGCAGCCGGACCGCCGCCAGCGCGGCCGGCTCCCACAGCGCGGCCAGGCTCGGCACCGTGGACACGACGGTGACGCCACGCCCGGCCAGCCACGGGCCGAGGTCGGGCCCGGACCGGACGACCGCCCGCGGCGCCGGGACCAGGCAGGCGCCGTGCCGCCAGGCCAGCCACATCTCCTCGCACGAGGCGTCGAATCCGACCGACAGCCCGGCCAGCACCCGGTCGCCCGGTCCGAGCGGACGCCCGCGCAGGAAGATCCCGGCTTCGGCGTCGACGAACGCGGCCGCGGCGCGGTGCGTGACCGCGACACCTTTCGGCGTCCCGGTGGATCCCGACGTGAAGATGATCCAGGCGTCCTCGTCCGGCCCGGGCGACGCGGCGGTTCCCCGGGCGGGTGCGCAGGTGTGCACGGCGAGGCCGGTGACGACGACCGCGCAGACCCTGGCCTCGGCGAACACCTGCGCGGCCCGCTCGGGCGGTTCGTCGACGTCGACGGGGACATAGGCCGCGCCGGCGGCGAGGATCCCGAGCACGGCGACGTAGAGGTCGTTCGTCCCCGACGGCACCGACAGCCCGACCCGATCACCCGGGCCGACGCCACGGGCCCGCAGCGTCCGCGCGAGTTCGTCGACCCGGTCGGCGAGGGTGCGGTAGCTCAGGTTGTCAGTGCCGTCGTCGAGTGCGGGCGCGTCGGGGAACGTCGCCACGGTCGCGGCGAAGACGTCGAGCAGGGTGCGCGGTGGCGCGGCCGGGCCCCCGGACCACCGTGAAGCTTGCACGGGCCGGACGTCGGCAATGACCGAAGGCGTCATGAACTGCTCCTGGAATAAGCGAAGAATGGCCGCACGAACTCGGCGTCGCTGCCCACAATGGCAGGGACGCACCCGGTTTGCAGGTGACGATCACCACGATCTCAGCGTCTTCTCAGCGCACAACCGGGCGAACCGGGAAACGTAGGAGCAATACGCATTTACCTATTCTTGAAAGTTCGACTCCCATTTCACAAGAAACGCGCAGCGTTCACCTTTTCTGGTGAATCAGCGGAATCGACGCAACCACAGTGCGAGCACGCCTGGGGCGCGGTGCGCACGAAGGCCGAACCATCGTGGTGACGAGCAGGAACGAGCCGTCGTACGAGATCAGGCAACGTGACGCCGGTGACCGGCCAGCGACGAGCCGGATCCACGATTCGGGGTTGCGTGCGCGGGTCGCGACCACTGCGTGCCCGCGATGATCAGTGTCGCCACCCGCTGCCTCGAACCCGACTAGCGGGACTTTTCGGCGTCATCATGTCGTCGCCTCGGCGCGGCACGTGCACGTCAGGCCCGATCTTGACGCGGAAGGGTCACACTCGCCACGCAAGCCCGCGATCAGCCGACATCGACCGAGTCCGCAACTCAAGGAGCGCCTGTGGCCACCGTTCGTCGTGACGCCAAGCCCGAACACCCTGTCGTGGTCCACATGCGGGAGCATCGCGCCGCCAACGCGCAACTGCGGGTCGCCGACGCGATCACCAAGTTCGCCGGCTCGATGTCGTTCGTCTACTTGCATGTCCTCGCCTTCGCGATCTGGATGACGCTCGTCGAGAAGAGCCCGTGGCCGACCCTGACGCTGGTCGTGTCCCTCGAAGCGATCTTCCTCTCGACTTTCGTCATGATCGGGCAGAACCGGGCAGCGGCCTTCCAGCAGGCCAAAGCCGACCATGACTTCGTCGAACAGGAAACCGAACTCAAGACCAATACCCAGATCACCCGCGAGATCCACGCGCTGACCACGGAACTGGCCCGCCGGGCCGCCGAGACACCGTGACCCTCGTCGTGTCCAGCTTCCGAAGCAGCAACATCGCAGGATCCGTGCGTTCGCCACGGATGCCCGAGAACAGATGACATCCGAGCTCTGGCCGGAATTCGAGCTGCTGCGCAGACCGCTGCGGTGGGGGCCGAAGGCGTCCTGAGTGAGGTCAGTTCTCAGTGTCGCGGTGTGATGCCAGTCCAGGAAGCTCGACGGCTCCGCTGCCTGCCCGGCCTGTTGGCCGCCCAGGTGATCGGGTCCTTTCAACTTGGCAGCAAGACCCCTAGGCGATGTCAGAGTTACGCATGACGGCTGGTCACCGAGGCCTCGCCGGGGGTACCGGATTCGTCAGCACCGGACATGTCGGCGCGAATCGGTAGTCGGTTCATAGCCAGATCGCGCGACGATCGAGCTCGCCGGCGACCGTGGCCAGCTTGTCCTCCACGAGCCAGACGTCGTACCCGCCCAGCTGCAGCCGAAGGGCGACCGCCCCTGCATCGTCGGCTGCCCGAATTCGGCCAAACCACCGCTTGTGTGACCTGTCGCACAGACCTGTCCTGCCGACGTCGGCGCGAGTCGCCCCTTTCGACTGCGGTGACGTGAGCCGCGTCCGCCGAGTGGGCACCGTCTTGCCGGTGGCGGGCGGCTGGATTGCGGCTGGCGCTTGATCATGGATTCGGCATGCCGAAACAGCAGGCGACGCCGCCGCGTAACCGGACATTCGTGACGCGGTGATCTTGATCAACGGTTGCGGCAACACGAACCAGCAGGTCAGGGTGATGGTGTTCCGAAGGGGAGTAGCCCGCAAGCCCGCTGATCGACATGCTGAGAACCCCGGTGTTCTCCGGCAGCGGGACCCATCGGTGGTGGGTGGGCGAGACCTTCGGCCAGCTGATCGTGTGCCTGGCCGAGACCCCTGGACGTCGCGGCCGTGGCAGGCCGCCTCCGTCCGGGAAGGAGCCCCTGCACCGTGTTGACCAAGCTGCTACGCCCGATCGGGCTCTGCGTAGCCCTGACCGTGCCCGCCCTCGCCCTGCGCTTCTCCGGCGCGGCCCCGAGCCCGGTCATCGGGCTGCTGTTGTTCGGGATGGCTGTGGTCGCCTCGTCGTTCGTGCTCGCCTGGGCCGCCGAAGCCGCCCAGGTCGACATCTCCGGCGGGCTGGCGATCGCGATCCTCGCCGTCATCGCCGTGCTGCCCGAGTACGCCGTCGACCTCTACTTCGCTTACACCGCCGGGTCGGACCCCGAGTACGTCGCCTACGCCGCGGCCAACATGACCGGCTCGAACCGCCTGCTGCTCGGTCTCGGCTGGTCGCTGGTCGTGCTCATCGGTCTCGCGATCGCGAAGCGGCGCACCGGCAAGACGGTACGCGAGCTGACGCTGGATTCGCCCTACCGGGTCGAGCTCGGGTTCCTGGCGATCGCCTCGGTCGTCGCGTTCGTGATCCCCGCGACGGGGCAGATCTCGCTGCTGCTGGGGTTCGCGCTGCTCGGGTTCTTCGGGTTCTACCTCTGGAAAGTCTCCCGCGCCGACGTCTCCGAACCGCACCTGGTCGGGCCGGCCGCGACCATCGGCGCCCTGCCGAAACGTGCCCGGCGCGCACTGGTCATCGGGCTGTTCGTCTTCGCCGCCGCGGTGATCCTCGCCTGTGCCGAACCGTTCGCGCACAACCTGATCGCCGCCGGCACCGAGCTGGGGATCGACCGGTTCCTGCTCGTGCAGTGGCTGGCCCCGCTGGCTTCGGAGGCGCCGGAGTTCATCGTGGCGATCCTGTTCGCGATCCGCGGCAAGGCGGGCGACGCGATCGGGACGCTGATCTCCAGCAAGGTCAACCAGTGGACGCTGCTGGTCGGCAGCCTCCCGCTGGCCTACCTGCTCGGCGGCGGGGGTGCCGCGCTGCACTTGGACGCCCGGCAGGTCGAGGAGTTCCTGCTGACGGCGACGCAGACGCTGCTCGGGGTGGCCGCGCTGCTCGCGTTGCGGTTCCCGCGTTGGGCGGCGTGGACGCTGCTGGGCTTGTTTGCCACCCAGTTCGCGTTGCCCGGCCAGACCGCGCGCTACGTCCTGTGTGGCGTCTACGCGGTGATCGCGCTGGTCGCGCTGGTCCGCAACCGCCGCCACATCCTGCCGACGCTGGCCGCGCCGTTCCGCCGCGTTCCCAGCGACGCCGACGCCATCGGTGATGACCGGGACCCGAGCGTCCCGGACGTCACCGCCACGGCACGCCACTGAAGGCCCGCGGATGGCGACGAGGCCGCCACCGCGGCCGTCATCGACGTGGCGCTGGGCCCGCCGCTGGCACCGATCCCCGGGCGCACGCCGCGGCCGGACTGATCAGGAGCTGAGCCGAGCTTTCCTGCAGGAGTTGCGCGACGCGCTGCCGGCCGCGTTGCTCCGGGCTTTGCCGGGGGTGCCGGTGACGTTGCTGTTCGTCGTGTTCAGCCAGGCCAAGGCCGGCCAGACCGGTCCGTTGCTGATGCAGGTCTTCGGTCTCACCGAGCACGAAGCGGCCATCGTCATCGCTCACGCGCGCCTGGCCACAGGCGACGACCAGTCACCAGGATGAACTTCTCCCGTCGGCTCGACATTGCCGCCGGTTCAGGGTGGCGAGGGGCGGAACTGTCGGTACTGGTGCGTAAAGTCGCGGCGAGAGGTTCACCAGCCAGCTTCTCGGCCTCGCACCCGAGAACCAGCAGTTGGTGTCTCCGGGTGCTCCCGAAACACCGGTCGTATCTGGAGTGAACCCCACCATGAACGTCTCACGGTCGGCTGCGCGACGACCTGCCTACGCGATCGACGTCACCGATCGCGGTGATGTGGTCATCGTGACCGGGACCGGCGAACTCGACCTCGCAGCGGACCCGCTGCTGACGATGAGCCTGCAGCAGGCTCTGTCTCTCGGCAGATCGGTGGTCGTCGACCTGACCACGGCGGCGTGCTGCGGGTCGTGTGTCCTGACGCAGCTCGCTGCCGCCGGACGGCGGCTGCGGGGAACCGGCCGGACGCTGATCGTGGTGACGACGGTGTACGCCGTGTTGCGGCCGCTGGCGCTGCTGCACCTCGATCTGCTGCTCACGCTCGTCGCCGACCTCGATGCGGCGTTCGCCCGCCTCGGCGTGCCCCTTAGCCCAGTGGTTGGCGTGGCCGACGCTACATCCGAACCGGCCTGAGGTTCATACCCCCGCGGTGGGTCGGTCTTCCGATCGGTGCGAGCGAGTTCGCGGGCAGGCCGTGGGTGAGCACATTCCAGTCGGTGCGGTGCTGGTCGAACAGGACGGTGGAGGTGCCTGCCTTGATGTCGTGCTGCCGGACGAGGTCGTTGGCGGCGAGCGGGCATCGGCGGCACTGTCCGCACGCGGCCCTGATCGGCGGCGACGGACTGGCAGGTCAGGGACGATGAATGGGCTGGTCGTGTCCGATGTCTCACGGCGTCAGCCGACCGCCACGCGCAGTTCCGCCGGGCCGCGCAGGATCGTGTTCGGCCGGTACCGCGGCGGATCCGCCACCAGGCGCGGTGCGACCAGCCGCGTCGCGATCGCGGTGAGCACGGCCTCGCCCTCCATGCGGGCCAGCGCGGCACCCAGGCAGTAGTGGACGCCGCCGCCGAACGCGAGGTGCCGGTTGTCCGGGCGTTCCGGCCAGAATCGCTGCGCGTCCGGGAACCGCCGCGGATCGCGGTTGCCGGCCGCGAGCAGCAGGAGCACGCGGTCGCCCCGGGGCACGTCCGTGTCGCCGATGCGCACGTCGGCCGTGGTGAGGCGGCCGGTCAGCTGCACCGGTGGGTCGTAGCGCAGCACCTCCTCGACGACGGCGGGCGCGAGGCCGGGGTCGGCGCGCAGGCGAGCGAGGACATCCGGGTTGCGCAACAGCGCGAGCGTGCCGTTGGCGATCAGGTTCACCGTGGTCTCGTGGCCCGCGATGAGCAGCAGGCCGAGAGTGGTCGCCAGTTCCACCATGGTCATGCGCTCGGCCGGGTCGCCGTCGGTGAGCAGGCCGGAAATCAGGTCGTCGCCGGGTTCGGTGAGGCGCCGCACGATCATCGGCGTGAGGTAGGCGCGCCAGTCCTCGCGGGTCTTCGCGACGTCGGCGAGCTCTTCTTCCGTGAACGACTCCTGCGGGTCGAGCGCGCGGGTCAGGCGCGCGGCGAAGTCGTGGAACACCGGCTCCTCCGACCGCGGGACCCCCAGCAGTTCGCAGATCACCCCGACCGGCAGCGGGTAGGCGAGCGCGGACACCACGTCGAGCTCGTCGGCGCCGTCGAGACCGTCGACCAGCTCCGTGACCATGGCCTCGATCTTCGGTCGCATGCCGAGGATCCGCGGCACGAACTGGCGCACCACCTGCCCGCGCAGGGTGTCGTGGTGCGGTGGGTCCTGCTGCAGGAACGGGCCGCGGAACGGTGTGCCGTCCGAGCCCAGCGGCGCGTCCGGCTCGAACGTCATGGGTTCCTGCGCGGACAGCCGTGGGTCACGCAGCAGCCGGCTGATTTCGGCGTGACCGCTCACGGCCCAGACGTGCTCGTCGATCCGCTGCACGGGCTCGCGCGCCAGTTCGGCGAACACCGGGTACGGGTCGGGCCGCTGCGCGATGTCGAGCAAGCGGCCGTAGGGAACCGCCGCGGGGTAACGGGTCATGACTGTCCTCCTGGGACGGTGACGAGCTCGGGTGCGTCCGTGGCGCCGGTGGCGGGCGGGAACGGGGCGCGCTCGGTGATCAGGGCCGCGTAGCCGTCAAGCACCCGCGGCGAGTCGACCGCTACGGCACCGACCGTGATCCCGCCGCGGCCGTACACGGCGACGAACGAGCGGCGCTCGAAGGAGCCTTGGGCGAGTACGACGTCGGCGGCGAGGTGCGGCAGGCCGATGGCCTTGATGTTGAGACCGAACTGGTCGGACCAGAACGCGGGCAGGGCGGTGACCTCCCGCCGGGGGCCGCCGGCCAGGTTGTGCGCGGCGACATCCGCCTGGTCGAGCGCGTTGCCCCAGTGCTCGAAGCGTTGCGGCGGGGCCGCGAACCGCGGGTGCCGCCACCGCGCGACGTCGCCCGCTGCGTAGACCCCCGGGATGACGTCGCCGTCGACGTCGAGCACGCGGCACGCGGCGTCACAGTCCACTCCGGAGGGACCCGCGGAGACCCCGCTGCCGAGCAGCCACGCGGTGTTCGGCACCGAACCGGTCGCCACGACCACCACGTCCACGGGCAGGCGGGTGCCGTCCGAGAGCGTCGCGAGGCCGCCGTCGAGACCGGTCAACGTCGTCAGAGTCCGCAAGTCGACACCGTGGGCCCGGTGCCGGGCTCCGAGGACCGCGCCGACGGTGTCGCCGCACGCGCTCCCCATCGGCGTGGTACCGCGGTGCACGACGGTCACCGGCAGCCCGAGGTCGACGCAGCTCGACGCCACCTCCGACCCGGTGAACCCCGCGCCGACCACGAGCACCCGGTCCGGCCCGGCGGCGAGGGCCCGACGCAGGCGGTCGGCGTCGTCTCGCGTGCGGACCACGTGCGTGCCCGGCGGGCCGGGGCGGGCCTGGGCACCGGTGGCGACGACCAGGCCGTCGAAACCGATCCGGTCATCGCCGATCCGCACCTCGCGGGTGGTCAGGTCGAGCCCGGTCACGGGGCGGCCGAGCCGCCAGTCGGCGTCCAGGCCGCGGGCGACCGGTAGCTGGAGGTGGTCCGTGCCCAGCCGGCCGGCGAGCACCGCCTTCGACAACGGTGGCCGGTCGTAGGGCTCGTGCGGTTCGGCGCCGATGATGAGCAGCTCCCCGGTGAACCCGTTGGCGCGCAGCGACTCCGCCGCTCGCAGTCCGGCGAGCGACGCGCCGGCCACGACGATCCGCTTCACCGGTCCTCCCCGATGGTGACCGCGCCGACGGGACACGCGAGCGCGGCGCGGCGCACCTCGCGGGCGGCCGCCGCGTCCGGAACGTGGTCGTACTCCAGCGACTCCTCGCCCCGGAACCGGAACACCCCGGGGGCGGCGAACACGCACTGGCCGTAGCTCTGGCAGCGGTTGAGGTCGACGAGCACCTTCACGGCCGGACCGCCACCGACGAGGACTTCCGGCGCGCCGTCATGAGCAGCGTCCACGGCACCAGCCCGACGTACACCGCGACCATCAGGACCTGCGACAAGTCGGCGGCCAGGTCCACCGGCAGCAGGAAGATCGCGGCGACGCGCACCAGCGAGTCCACCAGCAGCCCGATGCCCCAGACCAGGGAAATCCGGTACCAGTGCGCTTGCCCGCCGGGCGCGTTCGCCGCGGCCCGGAACTGCTCGATCCGCCCGGAGGACCGGGCCATCCGCTCCGCCGCGTAGTAGGCGAACGGCTTGCGGAGAAGGCAGCTGCCCGCCATGACCAGCCCGGCGAGCAGTGACGTCGCGGCGTCCTTGGCGAGCAGCAGCCGCGCGTCGCCGCTGACGAACGCCAGTGCGAGGCCCACGCCGAACAACAGGAGCAGGAACAACGCGAACGGCTCCAGCCTTCGCTGGCGAACCACGACCCACAACACCCGTACGCCGGCGACGACGGTGCCGATCAGGAGCGCCTGGTAGCTGCTCGCGCCGGCCACATCGGCGACGAAGTACGCGGCCACGGGCAAGCCCACGTCCAGGGCCAGGGTGCCGATCAGGGTGCGCGCGGCCGACGTTTCGGGGACGGTCTTCTGCACTGTGCTTCTCCTCGCTCGACCCGGTTCCCGGGTGGTGGTCGAAAAGCTACGGAGCGAGCCGGCCCGCGTCGTGGACCTGAGGTTCGAATGCGGGTGGAGACGCTTCTCCACCCGGACTGCACCCGCGCTCCCAAGACCCGGGGCCGTGTTCTTCGTAAGATCTCCCCGACGGGATCGGAAGTGGAGGCACAGGTGCGCGCGGAGAACGGAAGACTCGGGCTCGTGCGCGCCGTTGACGAGCCAGGCCCGGCCACGCGCCTGGGCACGTTCGGCGACCAGCTGGTGCGGCCGTTCCTGCTGCTGTTCGCGATCGGGGGAACCGTCGTGTGGTGGCGGGCGGTCCTGTGGCCCGGCGTCGCGCTGCCGGTGTTCGTCGTGGCCGGTGCGTCGGCGATCGTGGCCTTGTTCCCGTTGCGGCGGCTCCCCCTCGGGTGGCTCGTCACCCTCCTGTCGGTGGCGATGCTCTCGGGCTCGGTGCTGGTGCCGCTGACCGAGCAGACGACGAGCGGGCCCTTCTTCGCTTACCTCGCCGCCGGCGCGGCGGGCAGCAGGCTGGCTTCCCGCAAGGCCGCGGCCGGGATCGCCGTGACCGGTGCCGTGCTCGCGGCGGTGCTGACCGCCGTGATCGCGGCGCTGGACCCGGACGCCGGTCCGTGGCCGTGGTGGCTCGCCCTCACCGTCGCGCTGCCGGTGTACATCGGCATCGCGCAACGAGAACGCAACGCGGCACTCGCCCTCGTCGAGCGCGGCCGCATCGCCCGCGAGATCCACGACGTGCTCGGGCACTCGCTGTCCGGGATCGCGCTGCAGCTGGACATGTCCGACGCGCTGAGGGAAAGCGGCCGCGCCGAACAGGCCGACGCGGCCGTGCGCAAAGCTCGCGCGCTCGCCGTCGGCAGCATGGCCGAGACGCGGCGCGCGGTGCACGCCCTGCGGCAGGGCGCGTTGCCGCTCGGGGAATCCCTGCGGGCGCTGGCCGCGGACGTGACGATTTCGGGCTCGGCTCGGCACATCGGCGCGGAAGTGGCACACACCGTGCTGCGAACCGCGCAGGAAGCCGTGACGAACGCGGCGAAGCACGCACCGGGCGCGGCGGTGTCCGTGCGGCTGGCGTGCCGCGCGGACGTCGTGCGACTGACCGTCCACAATGGACCTGCCGCCGAGCAGCGCGGCGACCTCGCCACCGGCACCGGCCTGGGGCTGGTGGGCATGCGCGAACGCGCCGCGCTGCACGGCGGAACCCTCGAAGCCGGGCCGGACGGCGCCGGCTGGACCGTGGAACTGGAGCTGCCCCGATGAATGCCGCACCGATCACCCTCGTCGTGGCCGACGACCAGACCACCGTGCGGGAAGCACTCGTGGTGATGCTCGACCTGGCGCCCGACGTGAGCGTGGTCGCGGGCGTGGCCGACGGCGAGGCGGCGGTGCGAGCGGTCGAGCGGCACCGGCCGGACGTCGCGCTGATGGACCTCAAGATGCCCGTTCTCGGCGGGGTCGAGGCCACCGAACGCATCCACGCGGCCGGGACCGGCACCGCCGTGCTCGTGCTGACCACGTTCGACGACGACGAGTCCATCCTGGCCGCGCTGCAGGCCGGCGCCAGCGGTTACCTGACCAAGGACGCCGACCGCGCGACGATCCTCAACGCCGTGCGCACCGCGGCGCAGGGCCAGACGGTGCTGGCTCCCGAGGTCCAGCGCCGCCTGCTGGCCCTGGCGACGCGCTCGCCGCGGCGCCCGCGTGACGATTTCGGCCTCACCGCACGGGAACGCGAGATCCTCGGCCTGATCGGGGAAGGCCTGCGAAACCCGCAGATCGCCGCCAAGCTGGTGATCTCCGAGGCGACGGTCAAGACGCACATCAACAACCTGTTCGCGAAAGCCGGGTTTCGCGACCGCGCCGACGCCGTGCGCTACGCGCTGAGCCCGGGTCGGTAGCCGGTTCTCTAGACTGCCCGTCATGCTGCGGACCTGGCTCGGCGACAGGTTGCGGAGGCTGAGGGACGGATGGCGTGTCTACAACGCCGAGGCGTGGGACCCGTGGCTGACAGTGCTGGCCTTCACGCCGGTGCTGGGAAGTATGAGCGCTCAGTTCGGCGACCTGCCCAGACGGCCCGCCGACGCGTTCGCGATCGTCCTCGTGCTCGCGCAGACGGTCCCGCTCGCGGTGCGCGCCAGGCAGCCCGCGCTCTGCCTGGCGATCGTCGGAACGTCGTTCGCGGTTCACGAGACGCTCGCTTACCCGCCCGAATTCGGCACTGTGACAACGTACTTCGCGCTCTACGCGGTAGGGGCGCACCAGGAACGGTTCAGGCGCGGCATCGGCGTCGCGGCATCAGTGGTCTTCCTCGGTTTGTCGACCGCCATGCACGTGCTCGGCTCGCCCAATTCGCCGGCCGATGTCCTGATCTTCTACTTCATCTTCGTGGCGTGCTGGTTGCTCGGCGCTTTCGTGCGTCGCAGGCGCGTCGAGGAAGCCGAACGGCGCCGGCTGGCGGTGGCCTCCGCGGCCACCGCCGAACGAGCGCGCATCGCGCGAGAGCTCCACGACGTGGTCACCCACCACGTCACCGCGATAGTCGTCCAGGCCGACGCCACGCAGTTCGTCGCCGGCTCGCAGGACCGCGTCCGCACCGCACTGACCACGATCGGCCGGAGCGGGCGACGAGCCCTGACCGAGCTTCGGCACCTGCTCGACGTGCTGGAAGCGACCGGAGAGCCGGACTCCCTGTGTGCTCCAGCCGACGGGACGGTGACGAACCTCGTCAAGCAGACCCGAGCCGGTGGGCAACCGGTTTCCTTCGTCACGGAGGGAACCGAGCCCATCCTCCCGGACGACGTCCGGCTCACCGCGTTCCGAGTGGTGCAGGAAGGCCTGACCAACGTGCTCAAGTACGCCGCCGGCCGCCCGGCCGAGGTGCGGATCGGCTTCTCTCCGAACCACGTCGAGATCGAGGTGGCCAACACCGCCGCGACGGTGCCACGGCGGGCGAACGCCCGGCGGGAACCGGCGGGTGGCCGTGGCCTGGCCGGGCTGCGGGACCGGGTCGGCGCGCTCGGCGGCGAGGTGACCGCGGGCCGGCGACCGGACGGCGGATTCCGCTTGCACGCATCGATACCCGTGGACGGTGAAGCATGACCATCAGCGTTTTGATCTGCGAAGACCAGGAAATCGTCCGCACCGGCTACGCCATGGTGTTCGACGCGCAGGCGGACATGAGTGTCGTCGGTGAGGCCGCCGACGGGCCCGCCGCGGTCGAAGCGGCCGAGCGCCTGAAACCCGACGTCGTGGTCATGGACATCCAGCTGCCGCTGCTCAACGGCATCGAGGTCACCCGGCGCATCGCGGGGCCCGAGGCGACGTCATCACCGAAGGTGCTCGTGGTGACCACGTTCAACGTCGACGAGTACGTCTACGACGCGCTGCAGGCCGGGGCCAGTGGTTTCCTGCTCAAGGACTCCTCGCTCACCGAGCTCGTCAACGGCGTGCGCACCGTCGCACGGGGAGAGTCCCTGCTCTCCCCCACGGTGACCCGGACGTTGATCGGCCGCTTCGCCGACCGGATCCGGCCCGCCAAGGCGACCCCCCGGCGCTGACCCGCTCGGTCTGCTGGCCCCTCGGGAGCGCGAGGTCCTGCGCCTGATCGCCTGCGGTATGTCCAACACCGAAATCGCCGCGGAGCTGGCGATCGGCGTCGAGACCGTACGCACCTACGTGTCTCGCATCCTGGCGAAGCTCAACGTGCGCGACCGCGTCCAGGCCGTGGTGCTCGCCTACCGCGCGGGGTTCGTCACGCTCTAGGATCGCGGCCGCGCCGGCTTCGGGGCCGAACGAGCCGCCGGTGAGCCAGGTCGGGCCGGACAGCGTCGTGTGGACCACGCTGCCGAACTCGTTCGTCTTGCCGGAGACGGCCGTGCCGAATCCCGCCTCGACGAGATTCCACGCGAAGTGGATGCCGATCGGCATCCACAGCGCGCGAGTGGCGACGTACGCGGCCCCCAGCAGGATTCCGCCCTGCAGGACGATCGCGAGCGCACCCCAGAGCATCGCGCTCCAATCGGTATCCGAACCACCCGCCAGGTGCACGACGCCGAAGAGCACCGCGGACGCCGCCAAGGAAACCCAGGTGCCGAAGCGCGCCTCGACGACGCGGAACACGATGCCCCGGAACACGACCTCTTCGGTGACCGCGGTGCAGACCATGATCCCGGTGGTCGCCAGCAGTTTCCCGGGGTTCCCGGTGGCCAGCTGCCCACCGCCGGAAACGAAGACGACCAGCATCGTGGACAGGAACGCACCGGCTCCGACGACCACGCCCCACAGGAGCCGGGACCAGGCGCGATCGCGCGGGAGCTCGCCGACCGACTGCCGCCGCTCGAGGAACCGGCTCAACCGCCGGTAGCAGAACAACGTCGCCACGCCGGCGGCCACGCCGACCACGAGATCCAGCGGACCGAAGTCGCTCAGCGCCACGGTCGCTTTCTGCGCGAGCGCCATCACCACGAGCATCGCGACCAGTAGCAACGGAAAACGCCACCTGTGCGCCCATGCCGGCGCCTGACGGCCTCTTGTCGGTTCGGTTGAAGGGAAAGTCATGAAACGGCTCCCAGCTCAGATCGGTGCACCCACCACCGGGGACACGCGAGGGTTATCAAGCTGGGGAGAAAGTAGACGAAGAGCCGTACCTGCGAGTCACCCTGGCATGGACGGTGGCGAGTAACCCTCACGGGGGACATCCGAGCGTCGTTCGCCCGGCGAGCACCGGGAAAGGCGGCGCGGAAACCCGGTGCCGGAGAGCGCTCGAATCGGAGTACTTCGCCGGCACCACCCTGTCCGCCTCACTGGCCGCTGTCGTGGCACCCTGTCCTCGACAACAGGTCTACATCCTCGCCTGCCCGGCACGCTGCCACCAGGCCGGTCGGCCCCAGACGGCCTCGAGCATCGCAATCACGTCCCGCGTTTCCGCACGTCGTGTACCCGGATGACGTCGACGCCGGCCGACCACGCCGGGGCGACCAAGGCCAGCGAACCGGCCAGCCGGTTTTCGACGTCGCGGCCCGTAACCGCGCCGAGGAACGACTTGCCGCTGACGCCCAGCAGCACCGGCGCTCCCGGGCCACACAGCTCCGGCAGGCGCCGTAGCAGGCGCAGGTTGTCCTCGACGCCCTTGCCGAAGCCGGTACCCGGGTCGATCCACACCTCGGTCGAACCGCCGGACCGCGCTGACGCGGCGACGTCCAGCAGGTGAGCGCTCACCTCGGCAACAACGTCGCCGTACTCCGGCTGCACGCCCGCCCGCACCGGGACCGTCGTCGAGTGCATGCCCACGTAGCCGACACCGAGGCGCGCAGCGACCTGGTGCAGCGAGCGCCTCCGGGTACATGGTCAGCACCGAACCGATGGCGACGCGTTGCTGCTGCCCGCCCGAGAGATGATCTCGGGTGTGGCGGATCGTTTGTCGTTGCGGTTGGTGCCGGATGAGCTGTGGCCCCTGACGGAGCCGTTGATCCCCGGGTTCGAGCCGCGACCGCAGGGTGGTGGGACGGCTCCGGTGGACGCTCGTGCGGTGTTCACGGCGATTGTGTACATGCTGAGCAGCGGGTGTGCGTGGCGGGATCTGCCGCCGTCGTTCGGTGCGCCGTTCCAGACCGCGCACCGCCGCTTCGGCCAGTGGACCGAAGCCGGGCTGTGGCGACAGTTGCACCACGTGCTGCTGGACGAGCTCGGCAGCCAAGGCCTACTCGACTGGAGCCGCGCGATCCTGTCCGGCCGCTCCGGCCTGTCGCTTTCGGTCGCCATGTCCGCCGCGAACACGAACGACTCCTACGCGCTCAAACCGCTGGTGATGGCGATTCCGGCGATCCGGTCCCGCCGTGGGCCGCGACGGCGTAAGCCGGCCAAGCTGCACGCTGACAAGGCCTACGACCAGACCGACCTCGGCGCTGGGTCCGCGACCGTGGCATCAAGGTCCGGATCGCCCGTAAAGGCATCGAATCCAAGGATAAGCTCGGCAAGCACCGCTGGGTGATCGAACGAACCATGGCCTGGTTCACCGGATACCGGCGCCTGACCGTGCGCTACGAACGCAAAGCCGGCAACTTCCTCGCCTTCGGAGCCAGCCTCACTTGCTACGTGGTGGGCGGCGGTCAAGTCCCTGATGTGACGATAGAAGCAGACACCCTCCCACGCGTCGCCACTGTCGCAGGTTCGTGCCACATCATCTGGAAACATTCCGACCTTCAACGGGGCCAATCGCGCCCCGGCCGCGGACCATCTCATCGACTTGACCAGCAGAACGCCACTGAGCGTTATACCCCGCGACCACCTTGCATCATCCGATGCCGTCAAGAGCCGCCCCAGCTCGCCGATATCGGCCCCACCGGAGTCTGGCGGGGGCCGGCGATCGGCCAGCAACAACACTGGTAACGCATCTGCGTCAATACTTCAAGACATTGGCGCGTCGGTACCGCTTAACCACCAGCGTGCTCGCCGGCGTCGATCCCGTAGGGTTCGAACCCGTCCGAGCCGAACCCGTGCACAGCCGCGACGACGATCGCCACCGTGAACAACAGTCCGATGAGGACAGTGACGATCAGCAGCAACCGCCGTCGGCCAGGTGTGGATTCCGGGGCTCGGCCGAGCAGCACCGCGAGGTCCGCGGCGAGGTTACGACGGGCACCCGCGACGATCGGACGCCAGCCGTGCGCCACATCCGGTGAAGTGACGGGCAGATCCGCGGTCACGTCGGCGAGTTCGTGACGGAAGCGGATTTCCTCGATCCGCGCCAGGCGTTCCTCGACTTCGTCCATCGTCAAGCGACCTTCGCCCGCCGCCGCGTAGAGAGCGGCCCGGACCTGCTCACGTTCCGCGTCCGAGCAGCGGATCCCGTCCGTGGTGTCCGCAGGCAGCGTCGAACCGACCGGATTCTCGCTCATCGTTTCCTCCTTTGTGGCGGAACAACCCTTGTTGTGAGATTAACCGCGGAAAACCGTGCCCGGCCCGGTCGAACGTTAATGTTCGATGAGAGTTGGGCGGCCCCGGCCGGACCTCGACTACAGTCACGGTGTGTCATCAACTCCGGGCGAAGGGACGCGAGGGTGCACCTGGTGATCGTCGACGACGAAGCTGCCGTGCAGGACTCGCTGTCGCGGACGCTGCGGTTCGAGGGCTACACCGTCTCCGTCGCCGGGGACGGCGTGGCCGGGCTCGAGCTGATCCGCGCCGAGGCGCCCGACGGTGTCCTGCTCGACGTCACCATGCCGCTGCTCGGCGGCCTCGAGACCTGCCGGGTGCTACGAGCCGAGGGCAACCCGGTGCCGATCCTCATGCTGACCGCGCGCACTGCGGTCACCGACCGGGTCGCCGGCCTCGACGCCGGGGCCGACGACTACCTGGCTAAGCCGTTCGCCCTGCAGGAGCTGCTCGCCCGCGTCCGCGCGCTGCTACGCCGCACCGAGTACAACACCCCGACGCCCGCGGTCCCGTCGTCGACGGCGTTGCGGTTCACGGACGTCACCCTGGACCCGGCGACGCGGGAGGTGTTCCGCGGCGACCGGCCGGTGCACCTGACCCGCACCGAGTTCGCGATGCTCGAGACCTTCCTGCGGCACCCCCGGATCGTGCTGACCCGCACCGCGATGTTCGAGCACGTCTGGGGCTACGACTTCGGGACCGCGTCCAACGGGCTCGACGTCTACGTCAGCTACCTGCGGCGCAAGCTCGAAGCCGAAGGCGAACCCCGGTTGCTGCACACGGTGCGCGGCGTCGGTTACGTGCTGCGCGAAGAGCCACTGTGAGAAGAGCCTCTGTGAAACGGGTCCGCTGGAAGACGCTCTCCCTGCGGGCCCGCCTCGGGGTGCTCGTCGCGGCGGCGGTGGCCGTCGCCGTCGTGCTGGTGTCGGCGATCTCCTGGAGCATCACCCGGGCGGATCTCTACGACCAGTTCGACGCCCGCCTGCAGTCCTACGCCCAGCTAGCCGCGAAGACGTCGTCTCCCGCCGAAGCGCTCGCGACGCTGACCTCCACCGGCAACCACGGCCCGGACTCCGGCCACGGCGGCGGCCTGACCGTGCAGTTCCTGTCCGCCACGGGCGAGATCACCGGCACGGCGGGGGCGAAGCCCGTCATCCCGGTGCTGCCGCCCGACGCCCCGGTCGCGGCCGGGGAGCTCGACCGCACCTCCGACGTCCGCCGCATCGAAGGCGACCGGTTCCGGGTGTGGACGGCCCAGCGCGCCGGTGGCGGCGCGGTCCAGGTCGCCCAGGACTCCGAAGACGTCGAAGACACGTTGGCGCGGCTGGGGATCTGGCTGCTGGTGGTGTCCGTGGCCGGGGTGCTCGGGGCGACGCTGGTGGGCCGGGCGATCGCGCGGTCGGCGTTGCGGCCGGTCGACGACCTGACCGCGGCGGCCGAGAACGTCGCCCGGACCCAGGAGCTGTCGGCGGCCATCGACGTCGCCGCGTCCGGCGAGATCGGCCGGCTCTCGACCGCGTTCAACGCGATGCTCGGGGCGTTGAGCCGTTCCCGGGATGAGCAGCGGCGGCTGGTGGAGGACGCCGGTCACGAGCTGCGCACGCCGTTGACGAGCCTGCGCAACAACATCGAGCTGCTCATCCACGCCGAGGCGAACCCGCAGCGGCAGTTGCCGGCCGAGGATCGCTCCCGGTTGCTGGCCGATCTCGACACCCAGGCCGTGGAGCTGACCGCGTTGATCGGTGAACTGATCGAGCTGTCCACCGGGGAACGGCCGAGCGAGGCGGAGGAGCGCGTGGCGCTGGCCGACGTCGTCGGCTCGGCGGTCGAACGCGCTCGGTCGCGGTGGCCGGCGGTTTCCTTCGACGCCGAGCTGACCGGCGCCGACGTGCACGCCCGGCCTTCCGCTCTGGAGCGGGCCGTGCTGAACGTGCTCGACAACGCCGCGAAGTGGTCGCCGTCCGGTGGGACCGTCCGGGTGACGATGGCGGTGACGTCCCTCGCGGTCCGGGTTCGCGTCGATGACGAGGGCCCGGGGATCGCCGAAGCCGACCTCTCGCACGTGTTCGAGCGGTTCTACCGGGCCGACGCCGCCCGCGCGCTGCCTGGCTCGGGGCTGGGTCTGGCGATCGTCGAGCAGGTGCTGACGCAGCACGGCGGCCGTGCCGAGGCCGCGCGCGCCGACGGCGGGGGCGCCCGGTTCGATCTGGTGCTCCCCCTGGCCGCTTCTTAAGGAAACCGCGCGCGATCTTCATCGAACTCTCATGCGGGCCCAGCAGCTTTGAGGTGTGACTCCACAGTCCACGCTTTCGCCCACTCCGCTGGCGACCCTGACGCTGGTGATGGCGGCCGTCGCCCAGGCCATCATCGCCGGGCTGACCCTCGGCTTCGCCGGCCACGTCAGTCCCTGGCGCGACCCGGTCAGCGACTACGCCTGGCACTGCGGCGGCCGGCTCCTGTTCGCGGTGGCCGTCGTACTCCTGCTCGCGGCCGCCGCCGCGCTGGCGGTCGCCGCCCACCTCGCCGCGCTGCCCCGGACACCGCTCGTGAGCAGCTTGTTCCTGCTGTGGACGGCCGGGCTCCTCGTGGTCTTGCTGTTCCGCAGCAACCTCAGCACCGCGGACCCGACGGCGTCCGGGGAGATCCACCGCGCCGGCGGGGCCGTGCTGTTCGCCAGCCTCCCGCTGGCCGCGTGGACGCTGAGCACGCGGCTGCGGACCGACACCCGCTGGCTCGCCGCCGCGGCCACCCTCCGGCGCGGCGCGGTCGCGGGCGTCGTGACCGCGGCGGCGTTCGGGCTGGCGCAGCTCGTCGGCTGGCTCCCGGCCGGCCTGCTCGAACGCGTCGCGCTCCTGGCCGAGTTCCTGATCATCGCCACCATGGCGACCGCGCTGCGGCGGGCCGTCCGATGACCGCCCTCGCTGTCACCTGCGCCCTGCTCGCCGCGGTCCTCTTCGCCGCGGCGGCCACCCGGCAGCACGACGAGGTCGCGGGCCTGGCGGTCGAGGGCACACCCCGGCTGCGCACCCTGGCCCGGCTGCTGCGCTCGCGCGCGTGGTGGACCGGGACGTCACTGGCGACCGGCGGGAGCCTGCTGCACGTCGTCGCCCTGTCCCTCGCGCCGCTTCCGGTCGTCCAGCCGCTGGGCGTGTTCAGCCTCGTCCTCACGGTCGTCTTCACGCGCCGGGCCCGCGACCGCCGGGTCCTCGGTGCCGTGGTCCTGGTCCTGCTCGGCGTCGCGGGTTTCGTGGCGCTCGCGGCGTCCACCACCACGGACCCGGTGGTCAGCTGGGGAACCGCCGAGTCGGTCGCGGTGGCCGGGTTCGCGGTGGCCGTGGTCGTCTGGTTCGCCCGGGCGAGCTGTGCCGTACTGGCCGGGGCCGCGGCCGTCCTCTTCGGACTCGGCTCCGCGGTCGTGCACGCCGCCGTCACCCAGCCGCTCACGGCGGCCCTCCTGCTCGGTGCCCAGGCCCTGCTCCTGCTGGGCGCCGGCGGGGTGGTCCTGCACCGCGCCTACGCCGCCGGGCACACCGCCGTCGTCGTCGGGACCACGACCGTGCTCGACCCGCTGACCGCCGTCGCCGTGGCCGCCGTGGCCTACGGCGAAGCACCCCATCTCACCGCGGCCACCGCGGTGCTCGCGGCCGCGGCCGCTCTCGTCGCTCTCGCCGGTGTGCGTGTGCTCGCCGGTGCCCTTCCGCGGAACCCGTCACCAGTCAAGGAGATCCCCGTGCCCTCGTCCGGCCTGCGCGTCCTGATCGGCGCCGACACCTTCCCGCCCAACGTCAACGGCGCGTCGTTCTTCGCCGAGCGGCTGGCCCGGGGCCTCGCAGGGCGGGGTCATGACGTCCACGTCGTGTGCCCGTCCGCCGGCGGTCCCTCGCACACCGACGAGCGGGACGGCTACACCGTCCACCGGGTGCGGTCCCGGGCCATCCCGTTCCACACCGACTACCGGTTCTGCACACCGGGCGGCGCCCGCAAGGAAGTCGGGCCGTTGCTGGACCGGCTGCGCCCCGACGTCGTGCACGTCCAGGCCCACTTCGGCGTCGGCCGCGCGCTGCTCGATGCGGCGGCCGAACGCGAGCTGCCCGGCATGGCCACGAACCACTTCATGCCGGACAACCTGCTCGGCTACACGCCGTTCCCGCGGCGGGTCAAGGACTCGATCGCCCGCTGGGCCTGGCGGGACCTGGTGCGCGTCTACCGCGACGCGCGGATCGTGACCACCCCGACGCCGCGGGCCGCCGAGGTCCTCGCCGGGATCGGTCTCGACCGCCCGGTCCAGGTCGTCTCCTGCGGGATCGACCTCGCCCACTACGCAGCCGGCGGCCGCCGCTCGGACGGGCCGATGTCGGTTCTCTTCGTCGGGCGCCTGGACGCCGAGAAGAACATCGACCAGCTGCTGCGCGCGCTGGCTCCGCTGCCGCACGTGCGCGCGGACCTCGTCGGCGACGGCACCCGCCGCCGCGACCTCGAAACCCTCGCCGTGGACCTGGGCATCACCGACCGCGTGACCTTCCACGGCTTCGTGCCCGACGCCGAGCTCGTCCGCCGGTACGCCGAAGCCGACGTGTTCTGCATGCCCGGCACGGCCGAGCTGCAGAGCCTCGCCACGATGGAAGCGATGGCCGCCGGGCTGCCCGTCGTCGCGGCCGACGCGCTCGCCCTGCCGCACCTGGTCCACCACGGTGGCAACGGTTACCTGTTCGAGCCCGGCGCGATCACGACGATCTCGCGGTGGCTCGCCGAGCTGGCGGCCGATCCCGCGTCCCGCACGCGGATGGGCGAGGCGTCCCACGCCATCGTCGCCGGTCACGACATCGACCGTGCCCTGGACGCTTTCGAGGGCCAGTACCGGATCCTGCTCGGGCTGCCCGAAGCGGCCGTCGCAAGCGAACCGGCGGTTCCGCAGATCGCGTGATCAGGGGGCGGAGGGTAAGCGTTCGGCCAACGCCGGTTGCCGAGCGCTTACCGGCTCCGTGTGACAGTGCGGTGTCCGTGCCGCCGTGACATCGGAGAACCGCCATGCCCGAACGCAGTCCCCTGCCGGCGGGGAAGCTCTCCGACTTGGCCGATCGGGTGGCCGCCCAGCTGGGTCCGGCGATGCTGGCGGAGGACGCGCCGGAGCCCGATCCGCTGGTCGTGGCCGCGTGGCACGCGATGAACGCCTTGCAGCGCGTCGCCGAGCTCCTGCCGGGCGGACAGCTCGCGGGGGAACCCGATACCCGGCTGCGCAGCTTGAACGACCTGGCCTCCCGCGGGGAGCACATCGTCCAGGCGGCCATGGAAAGCCTCATCGCCGAGGGCCACGACGCGCCCGTCGTCGAGCGGTCCGGCCCACCGGACACCGCGAAACTCGAGACCGCCACCCTCCACCTCACCTTCACCGGGGACCAGGCGCTCTCGCTCGAGCTTGAAGGCTGCGCCCAGCCCGGTGAGCCGGTGCGCCTGGCCGGCCGAAGCACGTCTGCCCTGCGGCAGCTGGACTCCCTCGCGCGGCAGGCCGTCACCGCGGCGGTGGCCGAAATCGCCCACGTCCTGGTCTCGGCGCTGTCGGAAACCCCGCGAATGTAGTACGTGTCGCGTAGTACGCAGCGTGTACTATTCGCGCCATGGCTCGCACGCTGCGGATCCTGCTCGTCGTGGCCCTGCTGATCGTCGTGGGGCTCGGCGCTTACGTCGGTTACGCCGCGATCCGGGCGGCGCAACCGGTCACTCTGCCCGCGCCGACCGGCCCTTACCCCGTCGGCCGCACCATCACCGAGTGGACCGACCACGCCCGCCTCGACCCGCTGGCACCGCAACCCGGTTCACCACGGCGGCTGTCGGTCTGGCTCTGGTACCCCGCCGCTCCGGCGGCCGAGGCCGGAACCGCTCCGTACGCGCCCGGAGCGTGGGCGGGACTCCATCTCGACGGCGCACTGGCGTGGAGCGAGACCGGCTTCGACGACGTCCACGTCCACGCGGTCGCCGACGTCCCGGTCGCGGCCGGCCGGTTCCCCGTCGTCGTGCTGGAACCGGGTCTGGGCTTCGCCGCGCCGCAGTACACCGCGATCGCGGAGAACCTCGCCTCCCACGGGTATCTGGTCGCGGGCGTCACCCCGACCTACAGCGCGAACCTGACCGTCCTCGACGGCACCGCCGTGCCGTCCGACGAAGCGGGCAACCCTTCGGCGTTCGACACCGCCGACCTGCACGCCGGGCAGGCGCAGGTCGCGGGTGACCGGCTGGTGGACGTCTGGGCGGCCGACGCTCGCTTCGCCGCGGCGCAGGTCGCGGGACTTCAGGCTCGGGGCCGGTTCGCCGGTCACGTCGACACCGCCGCGACGGTCTACATCGGACATTCTTTCGGCGGGGCCGCAGCCCTCGAAGCCTGCCGGTCCGACCCGCACTGCGCCGGCGCCGCCGACCTGGACGGCACCCAGTACGGCGCCGTCGTCCACTCCGGACTCACCAAGCCGCTGCTGCTCATCGGCAGCCAGGACTCCTGTGTCACGGGAACCTGCGAGCCGAGCGCTCCGGGTGACCAGGCCGACCGGGACGCGGCCCGGTCGCTGGTGAACGCCGGCACCGGTCCCGTCTGGTGCTACCGGATCCGCGGGGCCGAGCACTTCGACTTCACCGACTACGGCGCCTACTACCTCGCCGCACCGGCCGGGTTCCTGCTCACGCTCGGCCCCATCGACGGCGACGTCGCGCTCGCCATCGTCAACGCCTACCTCGGCGCGTTCGTCGACCACGCCGTCCGTGGACGCCCCGCCGCGCTGCTCGCCGCACCTTCGCCGTACGCGGAGGTCGAGGTGCAGCGCACGGCCCCCTGAGCCGGTCAGCTGTGGAGCACGCCGGTGCTCAGCAGGCCCAGCAGCGCGACTCCGACGATGACCCGGTAGACGACGAACGCCGTGAAGGTGTGGCCGGCCACGAACTTCAGCAGCCACGCGATGGCCCCGTACGCCACGGCGAACGACACCACGGTCCCGACGACCAGCGGTACGACGTCGATGCTGCCGCCCAGGGCGTCCTTCAGCTCGTACAGCCCGGCGCCGGTCAACGCGGGGATCGACAGGAAGAACGACAACCGCGTCGCGGCGACCCGGTCGAGGCCGCGCAGCAGGCCCGTCGAGATCGTCGCGCCGGATCGCGAGAAGCCTGGGAAGAGCAGCGCCAGGATCTGCGACGAGCCCACGAGCATCGCGTCGGGCAGCGTGACGTCGGCTTCGGCGCGCCTGCCCGTGCCGAAGCGGTCCGCGAGCCACATGACCGCGCTGCCCCCGATCAGCGAGGCCGCGACCACCCACAACGACGCCAGCGGTCCCTTGACGAGCGACTGGAACAGCAGTCCGGTGACCACGATCGGAATGGTCGCGAGAATGACCCACCAGGAGAACTTGTAGTCGTGTTCCTGACGGGCCTCGGCGTTGACGAGCCCGCGGCCCCACGCGCCGGCGAACCGGGCGATGTCGCGGAAGAAGTAGACGAGCACGGCGGCGATCGCGCCGACCTGGATCACCGCCGTGAAGCCGACGACAGACTGGTCGTCGACCGGAATGCCGAGCAGTCCTTCCGCGATCTTCAGGTGGCCCGTGGACGACACGGGCAGGAATTCGGTCAGCCCTTCCACGACGCCGAGGATCACGGACTGGCCGATGTCGATCACGCTCAAGGAGTTGTTCTTTCTGAGGAGGGCGGACACCCGGGTCGTGGGGGGTCGGTCCGGATGTCCGCCCGGTCTGGTGCACGATCCGCAAAGGATCGCACGGGAAGCAGAGTGCCGGGCCTCAGCCTCGCCCGAGTTCGTGGTGGTCGAGCCCTTCGTCGCCGAATCCGTGCACCGCGGCCAGGACGAGCGCTGTGAAGATCAGCGCCACCGCGACCGCGGCGACGAACACCGCCCAGCGACGTCGCCGGCTCACGGCCACCTGTCCTCGGCCGACGAGCGCCGTCGCGTCCGCGCTCAGCTGCCGTCGTGCGGTGGCCAGGATGGGCAGCCACCCGGCGGCCGCACCTGGCGGCCTTTCCGATCGAGGGAGGTCGGCGGCGACCGCGTCCAGCTCGTGCCGGAACCGCGCCGCGGCGACGAGCGCCAGGCGGTCGTCCAGCTCCTCGACCGTGATGCGCCCTTCCCCGGCGGCCTGGGCCAGCCGCGACCGGGTCTGTTCGCGTTCTCCGTCCGAGCAGCGGATCGCCCCGGGTGGGGCGCCCTCGCCCACTGAGACGGGATCAGCCATCGCACGTCCTCGAGCTGGTGGTCCGGATTCGTTGCCTCACGCTATAAGGGCGGAAGTTTCCGGCGCGCTAGGGAAAGGTTAACGTCCGGCAAGAACAGTCACGTCCCCCGCGGAACCGGCTGCTCCAAGCGGTAGCCATAGCCCCGCACGGTGGTGATGACGGGCAGCGCGCCGGAGTCCGCCGCGGCGGCGGCCAGCTTGCGCCGGAGGGCGACGATGTGCACGTCCAGCGTCTTCGTCGAGCCGTGCCAGTGCGTGTCCCACACGTCCGCCATCAAGGTGTCCCGGCTGATCGCCGCACCGGGCTCCTGTGCCAGCCGCAGAAGCAGGTCGAACTCCTTGGGGCGCAGGGAAACCTCGTCGCCCGCCAGTACCACGCGGCGGGCGGCGACCTGGACCACCAGCTCCCCCACCCGCAGCGGCATCGCGTTGGACGAATATCCTCGGCGCAGGTGCGCGTGCAGCCGCGCCAGCAGCTCCCGTAGCCGGATCGGCTTGGTCAGGTAGTCGTCGGCGCCGACCTCCAGCCCCACGACGACGTCCATCTCCTGCGTGCGGGCCGTGATCATGATGATCAGCGCGTTCGGCGTGATCACCCGCGCGCGCCGGCACACCTCGATCCCGTCGAGGTCCGGTAACCCCAGATCGAGCAGGACGACGTTGTACTCGTCGAGCTTCATCCGGCGCAGCGCGTCGCCCCCGGTGTGGGACCACATCACGTCGTAATCGTGCATCCGCAGGGCCGACTCGAGCAGGCTGCCGATGGTTTCGTCGTCTTCTACGAGCAGAACCGCGGCCATGGGGAAATGTTACCGGAATTCCGGGGGACCGATCTCCGGCCGGATAATTTACCTCGTTGAGGTGAACGCTAACCGTGGGCTAACCTTTTCCCTCGCCGAAACTTCGCGATCAGCGGATTGTCACGGCAGACTTGCGTCATGCGCAGACGGATCATTCTGCTCGCCGTCGCCGCCGCGCTCCTGGCGACCAGCCTTTTCGGGATCCCCCTCGCGGTCGGTGTCGCGAGCTACTTCACCCAGGACGAGCGCACCGAACTCGAGCGCACCGCCGACGCCGCGGCCCTGTCGATCGCCGACGACGTGCTCACGCACCGGAGCCTGCCGGAGTCCCCGGGGTCCGAAGAGGACACCACCGGGCTCTACAGCCCGGCGGGTGTCCTCCTGACGGGCAGCGGCCCGGCGCAGGCCGATCCCGTCGTGTCACGCGCTCGCGGCGGCGCGGTGGCCACCGGCGAGGTCGGCTCGGAACTCGTCGTCGCCGTGCCGATCCTGCAGGACGACCGGCTGAGCGGCATCGTGCGCGCGTCGACGCCCCGCACCGACGGCTACCAGAAGATCGCGCTCTCCTGGCTCGCCATGGCCGGGCTGGCGGCCGCCGCGGTCGCCCTGACGTGGCTGCTCGCCGCGCGGCTGGCGGCACGGGTCGCCGGCCCGCTCGAGCAGCTGTCCGCGGCCGCCGGGCGGCTCGGGGACGGCGACTTCGGCGTCCGCGCCCCGATCAGCGGCATCGGCGAGATCGACCAGCTGGGCGGCACCCTGGACGGGGCGGCGGCGCGGATCGCCGACGCCTTGGACCGCCAGCGCGCCCTCGCGGCCGACGCGTCGCACCAGCTGCGCACCCCGCTGGCCGGCCTGCGTCTGCAGCTGGAGTCGGCCCTCGACCCGCCAGGACAGGACCTCGAAGCGGCGGTCGTGGCGGCGATCGCAACAGCGGACCGGCTGGAGACGACGATCGACGACCTGGTCACCCTCGCCGTCCGCCCGCCGGAGGACCGCGGGGTGATCGAGCCGGACGTGCTGCTGCGCGACGTCGTGGCCGGCTGGCGGAACCTGCTCGCCACCCAGGGACGGCAGCTGGTCATCTCCCCCGACGCCGACGGGCGTCCGAGAGCCGCCGAGGCGGCGGTGCGGCAGATCGTCGGCGTCCTGCTCGACAACGCCGTCATCCACGGCGCGGGGATGGTGACGATCACGACCCGCGACAGCGCCGACGCGTTCGCGATCGACGTCGCCGACGAGGGTCGTGGCACGAGCGACGGCCCGGACCTGTTCACCCGGGGCCACAGCGGCGCCGGGGGGACCGGAATCGGCTTGGCGCTGGCCCGGGACCTCGCCGAGGCCGAGGGCGGCCGGTTGTGGCTCAGCCGGCCCGCCCCGATGACGTTCACCCTGTTGCTGCCCCCGGCGCCCGCAGCGCACCGGAGCGCGCCGTGATCGCGAAGAAGTCACGCTGGTCGGCGGACAGGTAGCGATCCGGCGCCGTGGGCATGCTCGGGACCAGCGTCCGGGGCGCCGAACCCGCGACGTCGGGGCGGAACAGGTTGCAGCTCACCATCCCGCCGTGGATGTCCAGCTCCATCCCGCGGACGACGCCCGCCGCCGTCAGCGCGCTCGCCATGGCGGTCAGGGTGAGCTGGTTGCCGGCCACGTAGACGAGCCGGCCCTGCGCGTCGACCCCGACGCCCGAACGCCAGGTGAACTGGAACTGGTTGCGTGCGCTCCCCCACTGCCCCGCCGGGTTCCCCGACAGCCCGGGGACCGGCTTGCCGCCGTCGACGATCAGCTCGAGGTTCTGGCGCACCGCGGCGACCTGCGGCGTCATCTGGGCGTCGCGGCCCCACAGCGCGACGGTCGCCACGCCGGACCGGTCGACGACCAGGGAGGCCATCCCGTTCTTCAGGGGCTTCCCGTACTGGCCGTCGGCGTAGAAGCCGCCGTCGGTGTCGCGGAACTTGAAGCCGGAGTTGAACGTCGCGAGCAGCGACGGGCGGAGCGCGTTCGGCACCTGCGCCTGCTCGGGCCAGCTGCCGCCCGGCTCCTTCGTGCCCGCGATCAGGTGGGTGCCGGTCCACTTCTGGTCGAAGGCGACGATCGCGGCCACCACGCTCGTGTGATCGGGGTCCGGGCGGAGGAACGTCGTGTAGTCGGCCGCCTGACCACCGGCCATCCGGGCTCCGGGGATCCACACGCCTTCACCAGGCAGGGCACCCGGATGAGTCGTCAGCGCCGCAGGGGCGTTCGCCTGATCCCCGGCCGGCGCCGGGACCGGCACGGGCAGGGCGTCGGTGCTCGGCGCGCTGTTCGCCGGGGGATGTCCGGTGTAGTACCAGTTCTCGAGCGCGTTCACGACCGGGCCGGCGCCCATCTGCCGCGCCCAGTCCGCGCTCCGGGCGGTGAAGGTGGCCGCTCCGGGTGCGGTGAGCGCCTGAACGTAGGTGACGCCCGGGTAGATGATCAAAACCAGGAACACGACGAGCAACCGCCGCAGTCGTTTTTTACGGCGTTTCACCGGCGGACGAGGAAGATTCGGAGTTCCGGTTCGGCTCGCTGCGTCGACCATATTTCACGGTAACGACGCCCGGGTTCGCCCCAGTGCAGCGAAGTGCTGATGAATGGCTAAGAGCCGCTGACCTCGTCGCGCTGTTTGCGGTTCCGGAGGAGTTCGAGGCCGAGCGGAATGAGCGACACGATCACGACGAGCGCGATGATCGGCAGCAGGTACTGGTCGATCCCGGGGATGCTGGACCCGAGGACGTAGCCGGCCAGCGTGATGCCGATCGACCAGAGCAGGCCGCCGAGGACCTGCCACACCGCGAAGGTGCGGGCGGGAACGGCGAGGATACCGGCGAGCGGATTCAGGACGGTGCGGACCACCGGGATGAACCGCGCGAGGACGATGGCCTTGGCGTGGCCGTAGCGGCCGAAGAGTTCTTCGGCCCTGGTCAATCCCCGATGCAGGTGCTGGTTGCGGGTCCGGGCCAGCAGGGCACGGCCGCCGCGCCGCCCGATGAGGAATCCGGTCTGCGCGCCCAGGAGCGCGCCCGCGACGGACGCGATCAGCACGAGGGGCAGCGAAAGGTGCACGGCGGCCGTCGCACTGGTCGTGCAGAACAGGCCCGCGGTGAAGAGCAGGGAGTCGCCGGGCAGGAAGAACCCGATCAGCAGGCCGGTTTCGGCGAACAGGACGAGGAACACCCCGGCCGCGCCGAGGCTCGACAACCAGGATGTCGCGCTCAACGGGTTCATCGGTCGGACCGCCTTCCATCTTCGACACGTACGTAGTATTTCTACACCCATGTCGTATTACGCGGCCACCAGTCCACCTCCGCTCAGGGCGCGGTCGCGTCACCACTCAGGGCGCGTTCCCACAGCCGGGCACGGTGCTTGTCCAGCAGACGACGGCCGATCAGGTAGACCCCGCCCAGCACGGCGAGCGCGGCCGATTCCCACAGCACCCCACCGAGGACGGCGGTGATGAACACCTCGGAGCCGCTCAACGGCGGGGCGACCTGCCGCCCCACTTGATCCGTCCACACCTGGAAGTGTTCCGGGAACACCGGACCGACGGCCACCTGCACGACACCACGCCGGGACCGCCCGTCCGGCGCGCTCCAGATCGCCATGACCGACGCCACGTCGGCGACACCCGTCGCCCGACCGGCGGGCACGGGGATGTCAGGCCGGAGACTCGCGCTCACCACGTGGCGCGCACGGGCGTCGGCGGCCGCCGACGCCGCGAGCCTGCCGTAGTCGGCCACGGAGAGCACGCCGACGACCGCGACCGACCCGGCCGCCAGCAGTCCCAGCAGGGCGATGACCCACGCCTCCAGCCGGTCCGGCATCCGGCCGGACCGGGAGACCATCGGCTTCAGCAGCCGCAGGCGCCTCGGCACCCCGCTCGATCCCCGCACAACCCTCATGAATTCAGCGTGCGCCCCCGGCCAGAGCCGGGGCACGGCCGTTAACCGGGCCTTTGCCCGGCGCCGGCAGATGCTTACCCGGCGCCGGGCTGCGAGCAGCGACGTCGAAGCATGATGTCCGCTTTGTCCGTTCCTAATGTTTGGCTAACACTTGGTCGGCGACTTGGATTTCAGGTCGCGCGGCCACGTCCGCCCACGGCGGATCGGGTCGTCCGGGCCGGCGGACTGTCCTTTCCGTCGGGGCACACCTCCGACGCCGCCCTGGCCGCGGGCCTGATCGCCTGGCTCGTCGTACGCCGGTTCACCGGCCGCGTCACTGCGCGGGTGGTGTGGCCGATCGCCGCCGCGTATGCCCTGCTGATCGCGTGGACCCGCGTCTACCTCGGCGTCCACTGGCCTACCGATGTCTTGGGCAGCTTGGCGTTCGTCACGACCTGGCTGTCCGGCGCGCTCGTCCTGCAACGCCTCGACGAGCGTGAGACGAGTCATCGGGCCTGATTCAGGGCTTTCCCACCGCCGCGCCTGCTTTCGCCCACGTGGCGCGCAGGTCCGTCAGATAGGTCTGCACCTGCGCGCCGGGCTTCGTGCCGCGCGCGAATGCTTTCATATTGCCCGGTCCGGCGTTGTAGCCCAGCGCGAGCAGTTCGTCGGTCGTGTACTGGCCGCTGTGTTTCGCGGGCAGCTGAGCGGCCAGGTCGTGTAGATACCAGGCTTCGGCCTGAATGGCGAGGTCCGGGTCGTCGGGTAGTTCCTGCCAGTCGCGGCCGGCGAACGGCCGGCCGCGGCGGGTCTGCTCGTACGTCGCGCGGTGCATGTTCGCCACCCCGAACGCGGCGTCCGGCTTGAGGTTCTGCCAGGCGCGCTCGAGCTGCGGATCGTGCGGCTTGTAGTTCTCGTTGTAGAGGATGGCCAGCACCAGCTGCGGGTCGACGCCGGCTTCGCGGGCGCGCGCGATGACCTGCGGCGCGAACTTCGCCGGATCGGGGTTCACCGCGGCGTCCTGGGCCGATGTGTTCGTGACGGGCGCAACCGGGGTGGCCGACGTCGCGGGAGCGCTGGACCCGGGAGCTGCGGAGCAGCCCGCCAGCGCCAGCGCGCAAACGGCCGCGAGCACACGATACGGCCGCATGAGTCCTGCCTTCGTCGGGTGAACGCCACTGTACGGCGTGCGGCCGGTCGAGCGCGTCGGCTCCGCACGACGCCCTCATTAATGTCCATAAAGGACTCACATCAGCGGGCCGCGACCGTGGTTCGTTCGCCGGTCCCGGTCAGCGGCCGCAGGGCTCCGTCCCGCAAGTAGTCCACGAGGGCCTTCATCGGGCGCCACAGCGGCAGGCCCAGGCACGCGACCAGCGCACCGAGAACAGCTCCGGCGAACACGTCGTGCGGGTAGTGCGCACCCAGGTACATGCGCGAAAACGCGACCAGCAGGGCCAGCCCGAGCGCGACCAGGCCGGTGCGGCGCGCGGCGAACAGCAGGGCGACGGCCGCGGCGACGGCGAGCGTGACGTGGTTGCTGGGGAACGAGTAGTCGGTGACGTAGTCGCAGGTCGCCACCGTCGGCACCGCCGGGTACCGGATGCACGGCCGCGGCTCCTGGACGAGGACCTTCACGAGGTTGCTCAGGCCGTAGGCCAGCGCGACGGCGAGCGGCACCCACAGCGCGGCGGCCATGCGAGCCGCGTCGAGGGGACGCATCCGCCACCACGTCACCACGGCGAGGAGTGCGAGCAGGACCAGGCCCACGTTGGTGAAGAGCGCCATGAACCCCTGCAACCACGGGGTTTCCCGGGCGAACCCCAGCACCGCGAGGTACCAGTTGCCATCGATTGCCCCGCCGTCCACGCGAGTGTCCCCTTCCGCCGTACATCTACAGTCTTCTAGAAATTCTACTTCAGTGTAGATGCAGTCGCCGCCTCTTCTTGCCACCCGTTAATCTACATGCATGTAGAACTTCGACATCGAGTCGAAGGAGGAGGCATGGCGCGCATCGTGATCGTTTCGGCCCGGTTCGGCGCCGGGCACGACCGGGCCGCGTACGCCCTGGCGGACCGGCTGAGCGCCCACGAGGTCGAGGTCCTCGACTTCCTGGACCTCCTGCCACCCGCGCTGGGCGGCCGGCTGTGCCGGCTGTACCGGCGCCAGCTGCAGACGGCCCCACGCAGCTGGGACTGGACGCTGCGTGCCCTGAACGGCCCCCGCGCCGCCGGGCTGGCGAGCCGCGCCGCCACGCTCGCCTGCGGCGGACTGCGCGAGGCGCTCGGCGACCGGACGGAACTGGCCGTCTCCACCTACCCGCTCGCGTCCCACGCGCTGGCGCACCTGCGCGGACGCGGCGAGCTGACCGCCCCGCTCGCGGTGTACCTGACCGACCCCGCCGTGCACCGCATCTGCGTCTCCGGCGCCGCCGACCTCCACATCGCGCCGAACCACCTCGCCCGGCAGCAGGCCCGCACCCTGGGTGCACGTGCGGCCGCGGTCGCGGCGCCGCTGGTCGCGCCTGCCTTCCGGCCCGCGACGCCACCCGAACGGCAGCAGGCCCGGCTGGCGTTCGGACTGCCCACGGAAGGGCGGCTCGCACTCGTCACCGCCGGCTCGTGGGGCGTCGGGCAGGTCCGCCGGACCGCCCACGACGTCGCCCGGTCCGGCATAGTGACCCCGGTGGTCGCCTGCGGCAGCAACACCGGCCTGCGCGACCGGCTGCGAGCCGAAGGCCTCGCGCACGCGTTCGGCTGGGTCGAGGACATGCCCGGCCTGATGCGGGCCGTCGACGTCGTCGTCCAGAACGCCGGCGGGCTGACCAGCTCGGAAGCCCTCGCGGCTCGGTTACCCGTGCTGACCTACCGCTGCCTGCCGGGCCACGGGCGCGCGAACGCCGCTGTACTCGACCGGCTCGGCCTCGCCCGCTGGATCCGCGACCCCGCCGAACTGCCCGCCGCGCTGGCATCGGACGACTGCCCGCCCGCCACGGCCCAGCCGGCCGAAGCCCCGATCCCGCTGCTCGAGAAGCTCCTGGACCGCGCATGAAAGCAGCTATCGGGCTCGCGGGACTCGTGGCATTGGCCCACGCGGCACCCGCCGCGGCCTTCCTTCCCGGACCCCGGCGCACCTTCCTGCCGCGGCTGGCCGGGATCGGCGTCCCCGGGCAGGTCGCCCTGACCTTCGACGACGGCCCGTCGCCGACGTCGACCCCGCAGTTCCTCAGCGCCCTCGATCGCCACGGCATCAAGGCGACGTTCTTCCTGCTCGGCGCCCAGGCCCTGCGCGCCCCGAAGCTGACCAGGGCCATCGCCGAGGCCGGGCACGAGATCGGCGTCCACGGCTGGGACCACCAGTGCCTGCTGCGCAAGCCCCCCGGCCGCACCCACCGGGAACTGCTCGGCGCCCGCGACCTCATCGAGACCCTCACCGGCGTCCGGCCCCGCTGGTTCCGGCCGCCCTACGGCGTCTTCAGCGGGGCGTCCCTGCTCTCGGCCCGGCGGCTGGGGCTCACCCCGGTGCTGTGGAGCACGTGGGGCTTCGACTGGACCGAAGGCTGCACCCCGGCGTCCATCCACCGCAAGGTCATGCGGAACCTCGGCGACCGCGGCACGATCCTGCTGCACGACAGCGACGTCACCACCGGCAACGGCGCCTGGCGAGCCACCCTGGGCGCGCTCCCGTCGATCATCGGCGACTCCCGCCGCCGCGGTCTCCACCTCGGCCGGCTCAGTACGACACTTCTGTAGAATGCGGCCATGAGGATGCAGCGGGACGAAAGCGCACGGCGGGCCCCGGGCGCGCTGGAGGCGGAGGTCCTGGCGATCCTGTGGGAAGCCGACGGGCCCCTCGCCCCGGCGGAAGTCCAGGAGCGCCTCGAAGGCGACCTTGCCTACACCACCGTCGTGACGATCCTCTCCCGCCTGCACGACAAGGGCGTCGCCGCCCGGGAAAAGCAGGGCCGGTCGTTCCGCTACCACGCCGTCGAAGACGAACCCGGCCTGGCCGCGCGGCGGATGACCAAGGTGCTCGACAACGAGCCGGACCGCCGCAGCGTGCTCGCCCGCTTCGTCTCGAACTTGTCCAAATCGGACGAACGCGAGCTGCGCAAGCTCCTGGGCAAGCCCGGCACCGGGCGATGAGCCGTGGACCTCGACGTCTGGATCCCGCTGCTGCTGCCCTTGGCCGCGTGGCCCTTGGCGCGTCTCGTCGCTCCCCGGCTCGCACCCCGTGAGGCCGGCTGGCTGCTGACCGCCGGCTGCCTCGTGCTGGCCGCGGGCAGCACCATCACCCTGGCTTTGCAGGCCTTCGCCGGTCTGACGCTCATCCCGGCGGTCGCGCGGGCCGGGCACTGGTCCCCCGACGTGCTGCGCGGCCTGGACCCGATCAACCTGCCAGTGTCGGCCGCCTGCGGACTGCTGCTCGCCGGGCTCGCCGTCGCGTTCGCCCGGGCCACCATCGGCTACACACGCTGGATCCGCGCCCTGACCCGGGAACTCGACGACCACAGCCGCGAACCGGGCGTGGTCATCCTGCCCGGCGCCGAGCCCGTGGCGTTCGCCGCACCCGGACGCGGCGGCCGGATCGCCATCTCCAGCGGCATGCTCAGCGCCCTCTCCCCTCCCGAACGCACCGCCCTGCTCGCCCACGAACGCGCCCACCTCCGCCTGCGCCACCACCACTTCCTCGTCGCCATTACCCTCGCCGGCACACTGAACCCGTTGCTGCGCCCGCTGTGCGCGGCCGCCCGGTTCGCTCTGGAGCGCTGGGCCGACGAGGCCGCCGCCGAGCACGTGGGCGACCGCACGGTGGTCGCCCACGCCGTCGCCAAGGCCGCACTGGCCGGGCGGTCCCGGCCGACGTACGCGCTGGCCGCGACCGGCGGCCCGGTCCCCCGCCGCGTCAAGGCACTGCTGACGGCCCAGCACCGCCGGCTCCCGGCCGCACTGCTCGCGGCCACGGTGGTCTTCGGCATCACCGCGTGGTCTGCGGAGACCGCGCTGGATTCGGTCACCGACCTGCACAGCACCATTGAATCGGCGCAGACGGGGCACCAGTCCGACTGATCCCCCATTACTACGTTGCGCGTACTACTCGACGCGTAGTAGTGTGCCGTGGATGCCGAACGACGCCCAGATCCTCGTGCTCTACGCCCTGATCGACGGGCCGCTGCACGGTTACGCCGTCAACACCGCGATCGGCGAGCTGACCGGCGAACGGCTGGGGCCGGGCAGCCTCTACGGCGCCCTCGCCCGGTTGGAGGCGAAGGGGCTGATCGAAGCTCTCGAAGGTGAAGGCCGCCAGCGTCCGGTGCGCATCACCGACCAGGGACGGACCGTCCTGGAGCGCGAACTGCTGGCCATGGCCAGGGTGGCCGACGCGGGACTCCGGCGGCTCGGCGCGCGGCCGGCATGACCGTCGCCCAGGGGCTGGTCCGGCTTTATCCGCGAGCGTTCCGGGATCGCTGGGGCGCGGACCTGGCGGTGGAGGTCCGCACGAGCGGCCCGCGGTCGTGGCCGAACCTGCTCGCGGGCGTCGCCGACATGTGGCTGCACCCCGCCGCCTGGCCCGCACGCTCGGCCGCCCAGCGCCAGGCCCGGGTCGTCGCGGTGGCGGTGATCGTGACGGGCATCGGCTGGTTCGCCGCGCACCTGATGGTCGAGGGCACCCGCGGGCTTCCCCGGATGCTCGACGTCTGCGCGGTCGCGGTGGTCGCCGGTCTGCTGCTCGCCGTGCCGCGCCCGGCCCCGGCCACGCTGAAGGCCATCGGGCGGCGGCTTTTGCGCCGGCTCGCCGGACCGGCCGTGCTGGGCGTCGCCGTCGTCGCCGTCGTCCACGGGACCGGCGGTTCCTTCGTCCCGCCGATCCGGCTCGCCGTGCTCGCGTGCTGGTGGGGTTCTTGGGGCTGGGCCGTGATCCAGGTCGCCAGGACCATCGCCGGGGTAGGTTCCGACCCGGCCGTGCCCCCGCGGCGCTTCCGGTTCGGCGTCCGGGTCCTGGCCGCCGCGGCCGCGGCCACCGGTGCGACCCAGCTGGTCGCGGCGGTCACCGATCCGGCACCCGTCCCGGCCGCGCTCGGTCTGTGCCTGCTCGCGGCACCACTGTTCCTCCGGCCCCCGGCCGCCGCGGCCTGAAAGGTGAAGACGATGCGCGTCACCGCGCCCCTCTACGCCCTGTACGCGCGACGCCTGCGCAAGCAGCTCGACGGCACCGCCCTGCCGGGCCACGTCGGCCTGATCATGGACGGCAACCGGCGCTGGGCCCGGCAACAGGGCATGGCCAACCCCAGCCTCGGGCACTGGTACGGCGCCGAGCACGCCGAACGCGTGCTCTCCTGGTGCGAGTCTCTCGGCATCCGCTACGTCACGGTTTTCTTGTGCTCCACGGAAAACCTGACCAGCCGCGCCGACGGCGAGGTGGCGTTCCTCATGGACGTCGTCGAACGGCTCGCCACCGACCAGCTGGCCCGGCCGGGCGCCCGGTGGCGAGTCCACGTCGCGGGCGCCGTCGACCTGCTGCCGGCGTCCACGGCACGCGCCCTGAAACACGCCGCCGAAGCCACCAGGGAGTGCCCGACCGGCGCCCACGTCACCCTGGCGATCGGCTACGGCGGCCGCCAGGAGATCGTCGACGGCCTCCGCGACCTCCTCACCGAGCGTGCCACCTCGGGCAGCACACTCACGGAGGTCGCGGAAACGCTGACCGTCGACGACGTCGCCGCCCACTTGTACGCGCCGGAGCACCCGGAACCCGACCTGATCATCCGCACGAGCGGCGAGCAGCGCCTGTCGAACTTCCTGCTCTGGCAAGGCGCCTACGCGGAACTGCACTTCTGCGACGCCTACTGGCCAGCCTTCCGAGACATCGACTTCCTCCGTGCCCTGCGCAGCTACGCGGGCCGGCAACGCCGGTTCGGCGCCTGACGCCGCGCCGGATTATCTTCGTCGGTACCGCGTCGCGCCCGATTCTCTTCCCACCGTTGAAGGGAACGGGCCGAGACGACCGGTCCGCGGATGCGCCGCACTGACGGACGCGCTCAGCCAAGTCCAGGTCGATCGAGCAGTGGGCACGTGAGTCTGGAGTCGCAGACAAGGGCACCCTCGTTGACAACCGACCGGCATCTCTTCGGCCCCACGCCGGGCGAGGTTCGTCACACAATGCGCGTTGGGCGCGGCATGCCAGGCATCGTGGATCCACACACCACACGTGGGCCAGTTCGGGTCGTTCCATTGTCGTACTGCAACGAACCGACCGGGTAGCGCTGATCGGCCTGTTCGCCGCCGACAATGGCCTCGCCTGTTCCCGGAACACACATCACTGCGGCGAAAACGCATACCGCCGCAGTCGCGGGTGTTCTCGTTTCATGACAGCCTTTCTGTATCACGCAGGGCGAGCCAGGTGCACAGTCCGGCCAGGGCCAGTTCCGGGACCGCGCAGACGAGGGCCTGGGTGAATCCGGTGCCGGGCCGGGCGGTGAGGACGTCGAACCAGGCGTCCATCCCCATGAGCGCCGCGACCGCCGAGGCCGACAGGCGGGCGCGGGCATCGCCCCGGTGATACCACCGCGCCGTGGTCGCGCAGCCGAGCGCCATGGCCAGGTCGAGTCCGATCCACACGGCCGGCCAGTGCCGCACCTGGGTCGTCTCGGGCAGGGTCCGGCCCAGCACGAACACCCACGGCACCATCCCCGCCGCCACCGCGCCCAGCACGCCAGGCACCCACCTGTGCCGGGCACCCGGCGACGTCGCCGTGCATGGCAGCCAGGGCATCGTCTGAACGGTCATGAAATTCCTCCGCTGAACGTCGTGCTGCTGCTGCCGACGCCGGTGCGGGGCAGCCCTGCGGCAGAACTCTGCTGCCGGAACCGGCCGAGATCAGTAGCCCTTGGTTCCGACTTCGTGGTGGTACCTGCTACCGCACCGGTCCGGGTGGCTGCAGGATGGTGGTGCCGGTCCCGGCTCGATTACCGTCGGATCATGGACACGGCACCCCGGGCGGGAACGACGCATCGCCGGCTCTCGGGTTCGCCCTGCACCAGACCGATGTGGAGTTCGCCAGGGACATCGCCTCAGCCGGGGTGATCTTCACTGCTGACCGCGGTTCAGGTGAACCTAGGTTCACCATGAGATCGGGTCCAGGTTTCATGGCACGGTGCTCCTGCGGTGCCCTAGCGTCGTGCCATGACGATTCCAGCCGGACTGAGGCGCACGGTCCTCCGGGCGCGGCGGGACACCGGCTTTCTTGCCGCTGGTGTGCTGCCGCACCTGGCGCTGGTGCCCGTGTGGTCCTGGGCGGCGACGACTACCGCCAAGACGGGGAACTGGCTCCTCACGGTTTCCGTGTCGGCCGTCCTGGTCCTGCTCGGCACCCCGGTGCTGACGGCCGTTCAGCGGGCTCGCCACCGGGCGCTCATCGGGGTGGACATCCCCCGGCTCACCCCCGCCGCGCCGGAACAATGGACGTGGGCCTCGACCGCCCGGTGGCTCGCGGCTACACGGCCTTGGCGCAAGATCTGCTACCACCTCCTGCTGGGCCCGCTGCTCGCGCTGCTGGAACTGCTGGTGCTCGCGGTAGCAGTGACGTGCCTGGCGGGCGTCACCGCCTACGCCTGGTCATGGGCGCTGCCGACCGGAATCCGCCACGACGGGTTCGGCTACGCGACCCAGCTGCCGGCTTACACAGCGGCTGGGCTCCTCCTCCTGTGCGCCCTGCCCTGGACCGCGCGGGCAGTAGCCCGGGCCGAGGCGCGGCTGGCGTCGGGCCTGCTCGGGCCCAGCCGGACGCAGCGGCTCCAGGAGCGGGTCGATCAGCTGGCCGTGAGCCGGACCGACTTGATCGAGGCCGTCGACGCGGAGCGCCGCCGGATCGAGCGCGACCTGCACGACGGCACCCAGCAGCGGCTGGTGTCCCTCGCGGTCAACCTGGGTCTGGCCATGGCCACCCGCCCGGACCTGCCGAGTGATGCCCGCGAGGTGATCGCTAGAGCGCACCTGGAGGCGAAGGAGGCGATCGCCGAACTCAATGACCTGGTGCGGGGGCTGCACCCGGCCGTGCTCGAGGACCGAGGTCTGGACGCGGCGTTGTCCGGGCTGGCTGCCCGCACGCCCGTGCCGGTGCGGTTGCGGGTCGATCTGGCGGAACGGGTGGCGCCCAATGTGGAGTCGGTCGCGTACTTCGTGATCTCCGAGGCGTTGACCAATGCGACGAAGCACGCCAACGCGATGCGTGCGGAGGTGCTGGTCCGTCAGGTCGGCGAGGTGCTGCGCGTGCGCGTTACCGACGACGGGCTGGGCGGTGCCGACGCCGCCGGCACGGGGCTGACCGGGCTGGCCAAGCGGGTCGGCTCCCTCGACGGGGCCTTCCACGTCAGCAGCCCCGTCGGCGGGCCCACCACCATCACCGCGGAGCTGCCGTGCGCGCAGTGATCGCCGAGGATTCGGTGTTGTTGCGGGTAGGCCTGATCAAGGTGCTGGAGATGGGCGGGTTCCAGGTCGCCGCGGAAGCCGGCGACGCGGAGGGGCTGTTGGCGGCAGTGGCGGAGCACCGGCCCGAACTCGCCTTGATCGACGTCCGGATGCCGCCCGGCTTCACCGACGAGGGAGTGCGGGCGGCGATGGAGATCCGTCGGCGCTGGCCGGGGACGCCGGTGGTGCTGCTTTCGCAGTACGTGGAGGAGCGGTACGCGGCTGACCTGCTGTCTGCGAACACCAGCGGTGTGGGCTACCTGCTCAAGCAGCGGGTTGCCGATGTCGCCGAGTTCGTGGCGGCGGTCCGGCGCGTGGCGGACGGGGGCACGGCCCTGGATCCGCAGGTCGTCGCCCAGTTGCTGCTGCGGCGCGACAGCGACCCGCTCGCGCGGCTGACCCCCCGCGAACGGGAGGTGCTCGGCCTGATGGCCGAAGGGCGCTCCAATGCCGGCATCGCGCAGGCGCTGGTGGTCAGCGAGAGCGCCGTGGCGAAGCACATCAACAACATCTTCGCCAAGCTTGACCTGCCCGTGGTCGACGCGGACCACCGCCGCGTCCTGGCCGTGCTGCGGTTCCTCGGAGCGTCCCGAGCCTGACCTTCCCATCCGTGATCACGATCTACGGCTGATGATGCCTCGGGCAAGATCTGATCGGCCCGTTGAAGGATGATCGCGCGGATGCCACGGTGGCCAGGTGTGTAGCGTCGGCTGCTATGAGCTGGCTGCCTGACGATTTCGTCCACCCCGTCTACACGCCCGTGCTCGACACCGGGCTTCACCTGCGGCCGATCCGGGAGACGGACACCGCTCTCGATTACCCTGCCGTGATGGGCTCCCGGGAGCGCTTGTGGGGAATCTTCGGCCCGGCCTGGTCTTGGCCCAGGGAGACGATGACGTACGAGGAGGACCGCCTCGACCTGTTGCGGCACGAGAAGGAGATAGCCGCTCATCAGTCGTTCAACTACGCACTGCTGGACGAAGAGGAGACCGCGATCCTCGGCTGCGTGTACATCGACCCGCCCGAGCGCACCGGTTCCGACGGCGAGGTGGCGTGGTGGGTGGTGGACGACCTCGCCGGCAGCGACGTGGAGCGTGCGCTCGACGCGCTGGTGCCGCAGTGGATCGCCGCCGACTGGCCCTTCCGCCGGCCCCGCTTTCTGGGTCGCGACATTGCCTGGCGGGATTGGCTCGCGCTGCCGCCCGTCTCATGACACGTCCGAAGCGATAGCTGGATCATGTCCCTTTGAAGTTCCTCTCATCGTTTGTGTGGCGGAGTCGAGCTAGGGCCGGAATCCCTGACGTAAGGGCCAAGCGTGGTCAAGTTGCGTGTCGCATTGGTCAACTAGGCTGTCGCTCGACACCACGGGCGTAAGCGGCGATGGCGACAAGCCCTCAGGCGCGTGTTCGAACACGTATCCACGTCGCGATCACCGGCAGCTTGGGAACGGTTTCCTGTCGCCGACTCGGTCGCGTGGGTAGCAGGGGGCCGTACTCGGCCATTACCCGCACGTCTCGTGATCCGGCGCCCGAGTGAAGAACTGCGCCAGCTCCTCCGTAGTCAGGTTGCGCTTCAACGCACCGCAGATCTGAGCGATCGCCTCCTCCGGATCAGTGGTCCAGGTGATGACCTCGCCGGTCAGGCTGCTGCTGGTCACCTCACGATCATCGGGCTGAACGCGACCGAAGTGATCGCCCCGTGGTGCCCGGTGAGCGTGGCCAGCCTCGTGCGCGTGGCCACGTCCCACAGAACAGTCGTCCCCTTGGCATCGCCCGTCGCGAGCATCCTCCCGTCGTGGCTGTAGGCGACGCCTGTCAGCGTTTCGCTGTGCCTCAGCGTCGCGGTGCGCGTCCGGCTCGGCACGTCCCACAGGGTCAGGGTGCGGTCGATGGACGTCACGGCGAGCGTCCGGCCGTCGGGGCTGAACGCGGCCTTGCTGACCACTCCGTCGTGGGTCAGCGTCGCCACCCGGGCGCCGTCGGGGACGCTCCACAGCGTCGCGGTCCGGTTGTTGCCGGAGAGCGACATCAGCGTCCGGCCGTCCGGGCTGAACGCGACGGTGTTGAGCGTGCCGCCCGCGTCGAGGCTGAGCACCTCCGCCCGGCGCCGGAGGTCCCACACCTTCACGGATTCGTCGCTGCCCGCGCTGGCCAGCAACTGCCCGTCGGGGCTGAAGGCCACGGTCTTGATCCGGTCGGTGTGTCCGCGCAGCTCCCCGATCTGCACCGGCGCCAGCCGGTTCGTGACGTCCCAGACCGTCAGCATCTCGTCGAGGCGGCCCGTGCTCTGCACGGCCGTGCCCCCGCCGATCACCATGGTCCGCCCGTCCGGGCTGTAAGCGACAGCGTTGACCGGCCCCCTCAGCCCGGTGATGACGGCAGTCCCGGCACCGCGGTGCGGGGTCTGCAACCGGACGCTCCGGTCCTCTCCGCCGGTGGCCAGGGTCTTCCCGTCCGGGCTGTAGGCAACCGCGTTGACCGGGCCCGTGTCACCGGCCGGCGGTACGCGCGTGGTGTCCCAGAGGATCATCCGCCCGTCCTCGTCGGCGGAGGCCAGCAGCGGAAGCCGCGGGTGGAAGGCGACCGAATAGATGTTGTCGGTGTGCCCGGTCAGGTGGGCACGCGCCTGCCGCGTCCGCACGTCCCACAGGATGACCTGGTAATCGTGCCCGGCGGAAGCGAGTGTGGTCCCGTCCGGGCTGAAGGCGACCGTCCGGACTTCACCGGTGTGCCCGCTCAACGTGGCCGGCGCGGCATGCCTGGTCACGTCCCACAGCCGGACGCTCAGGTCCGGGCTGGCCGACGCGAGCGTCCGGCCGTCAGGGCTGAACGCGACATCATCGACCGAACGGGTGTGCCCGGTCAGGACGGCTGTCCTCGCTCCGTTGCCGGCCGACCAGAGGCCGATCGTGCCGTCGGCACCCCCGGTGGCGAGAGTTCGCCCGTCGGGGCTGAATGCGACCGCCTGTACCGCGCCGGTGTGCCCGATCAGCCGGAAGCGCTCAGTGCGGCGGTCCAGGTCCCAGACGATGACGGTGCCGTCCGCACCCGCCGAGGCGACGGTGTGCCCGTCGGGCCCGAAGGCGATGTCGTCGACCCGCTTCGCGTGCCCAGTCAGCGTGGCGACCGGCCTGCCCAGCCCGACGTCCCAGAGCATCACTTTCCCGTCATCGCCTCCGGTGGCCAGGGTCTTGCCGTCTCCGCTGAAGGCGACGGCACGCAGCCAGGCCGCGTGGTCGCGGTACACGGCGCGGCGGGTGTGGTGCACGCGGTCCCACAGCACGAGCGTCCGGTCCTTGCTCACGGTGGCGATCGTGTCATCGGCCGGGCTGAAGGCGACCTTGCTGATCGCGTCGCTGTGCCCGGTGAACTCCGCCTGGTAAGCCTGGCGATTCGCCACGCTGAGCAGCGCGCCGCGGGCCTCGGGGGTCGGCGCGGCGCGGAACGCCTCCACACCGAGCAGCATCGCCGTGCCGGGCCGGGAGTCCGCCAGCCCGAGCGCTTCCGCGGCCAGCTGGCGGGAGAGCGAGACCTTGCCGGCGGCCACGGCTTCCTGGTACTGGCCGATCGCCGTCACCCCGACCCCGACGGCCGCGAACAACGCCACCGCCAACCCGATCGCGAGGTACCGGATGCGGCGCTGGCTGCGCACCGAAGCCGTGCGCTCGCGGTCGGTCGCCTCGACGCTGGCGTCGACGAACGCGCGCTCGACCGGGTTGAGATCCGCGGCCCGGCCACCGTGCTCGGTCCACTCGCGAGCGACCGTCAGCCGGGCACCGCGGTACAGCGCGCCGTGGTCGTGGTCCAGTTCTTCCCAGCGGCGGGCGGCTCCGGTCAGCTCGCGGTGGACACGCAGCCACTCACGGTTCTCTTCGATCCAGTCCGCCAGCCGCGGCCACGAGGTGATCAGCGCTTCGTGGGCCAGTTCGGCCGTGTCGCCGTCGAGCGTGATCAACCGCGCCGCGACCAGCCTCGCGAGGACGACTTCGGTGTCGTCGTGCGGCAGCGGCGTGGTGACGAGCTCGGCGCGGTCGGCGGGCCGCCGGGTACCGTCGTCCGGCGCGACGAGGCGCAGCAGGATCCGCTGCGCGAGCACCTGCTGCTGCGCGGTGAAGCTCTCGTGGACGCTGTCGGCGGTCTGCGCCATCGCGCCGTGCAGCCCGCCCGAGGCGGCGTACCCCTCGAGGGACAGCGTGCGGCCACGTCGGCGACGCCAGGTTTCGAGCAGCACGTGCGACAGCAGCGGCAGACCGCCCGGCCGGTGCACGACCTCCTCGATCAATCGCGTGGTCAACGCGCGCTCGACGACCAGCCCCGCCACCGCCGCAGGTTTCACGATCACCTCCCGCAGTTCGTCCGCGGCGAGCGGGCCGACCAGGATGTGCGCCCGGCTCACCGCTTCGGCCAAGGCCCGGTCTTCCGCGCAGCGCCCGTAGAAGTCGGCCCGGATCGCGATGACGACCCGCAGCGGGTGCTTCGTCCGGGCGGCCATGGCCGGCAGCGCACCGAGGAAAGCGCTGCGCTCCGCCGGATCCGTGCAGAGGGTGAACACCTCCTCGAACTGGTCCACGACCAGCAAGGCACCACACGCCGGTGCAGGGATCCGGGCGAGCTCGGCCATCGGGTGCGGGCCGGGGGTGATCATCCGGATCTCGCCGAACCGCGGCGGGTCTTCGTTGTGCAGCCGGGGCAGCAGACCGGCCCGCAGCACCGACGACTTCCCGCTTCCGGACGCGCCGACGAGAGCCACGATGCGGCTGTCGCCCAGCAGGTCCGCCAGCTCGCCAATGAGGCGGTCCCGCCCGAAGAACCGGTCGTGGTCCTCGGTTTCGAACCGGGCCAGCCCGAGGTACGGCGGCTCCTCGGCACCGTCATCGACGGGCTGGGCGGCCGCATCACGCGCCGCCTCCCGCCAACGCGCCTCCCACTCGTGGACGTCCTCACCACACGCGGCGACGTAGGCCAGCGTCACCGCAAGAGACGGCAGCCGCACCCCGGCGGCGGCCTGCGACAGCGCGGGCGCGGAATAGCCCGAATGGGCAGCCATTGCCCGGTACGTCGGACTACCGGCGCGCTGCCGCAGTTCTCGCAACTCACCGGCGAACTTTTGCGTCGGACCCGCGTCGGCGTCCAGCTTTCTTTCCCGGCGTCCCATGTCTCCCCCTCCGCGACCAGCCTCGCAGAGGCACGATCGGCGCGCAAGAATTGATAAGCACCGCGCTGACCATTGCTTATCAACCATTTGGCCGGTTGACTCGCTTCCGGATCACAGTGATCCGCGAATTGCTGCAGCAGCAGAGTCAGAAACGCCCACTTCCGAGGAGAATTCTTTGAGAAGCAATGTCCGAGCGATGCGACTGAAGCGTTTCGCCGGCGCGATCGTCGCCCTGGTCGTCAGTTTCACGCTGGCGAGCGTGACCCCGGCCAGCGCACAGTCGGCTCCACAGGGGGACTACTGTCTCCAAGCCCTGGAGGGCGGGCCGGCGACGTGCTTCGCCTCCGAGCAGGCGCTGGAGTCCCACCAAGCGGCCGCCGCTATCGATCCGCTGCTCACCGTGTTCGACGATGTCAACTACACCGGTGGGTACAAGAACTACTACAGCGCCTACGGCCGGGCCTACTGCGACAACAGCCTCACCCCCAACGAGGCGTCCGACGGCGACCTGAGCAACGACTACTTCGACACCGGCGCCACCGTGGACAAGGACATCAGCTCGTTCGTGATCCTGCCCGGTTCAACGTGCCTGGTCACCTTCTACGACCAGACCGGGTTCCACGGCAATCACGTCACCAAGGGCGTCAACTGTCCTGACATGAGGACCTGCTTCGCCAGCGGGAACTGGAACAACCGGGCACGGTCGCTCGCCGTCACGTAACCGCCCGAGCCGGGCTGGACTGGCGCAACCAGCCCCAGCAACTCTCCGCAGGTCAGCGGCAAATCCTACGAGAACGGAACCGGCCGGGTCCCGGACAACCCATCAGCGCTACCGAGAAGGGCAACCGGAGTCGAGGGGGCTCCGGTTGCCCTTCGGGACCACCTCGGTAAACGACCGGATCGACCGGTGCCGTCTCGGCAAGTATGCGCGTGGCCAAGGGGACGGCAGTCGTCGGCGCCGTCGTCGGGTTGGCCATAACCTTGGCCGGCACAACCACTGCCGCGTCGGCAACAGGGAACTCTGTTCAGACGCCGGCAGGGAGCGCGTGCCGCACCCACAATCCGCCGGGAGGCGGATCGATCACCGTGTGCCGGACGTGGACATCCGACGGCAGGGGTGCTTACAACGGTACGTGGAGGATCACCGCGCAATCCGGCGAAGCGTTCGCTCAGGCACGACTCGACGGCCCGATCGCCACCCTGTTCACCACCAGCGGGAGCTTCACTCACGTCAAGAGCTTCGTCACCCGCGGCTGCAACACCGGCTGCACAGACTGGTCGTAACCGGCTACGGCAATCACCAACGACGAGGCGATGATATCGCCGCGCCAACGTTCCGCCGAACACGGCTGACTCAGGTCGGAACCCAACGGGGCGGCGCCCTTCGTCGCCAGCGAAGAGACCACCGTCCCCTCCAGCACCGGCACTCACGCCACGACGTTGCGAACCGCAGTCTTCGCGGTCGAACTCGCGGTGATGTACTCGCGTTCGTGCCGCACCCGGCCAACGGGGTGCTGGCGCTCTTGGTGCACGCCGAAGCCGACCTCGCTCGCCGATGGAGACCTCGTCCCATGTCTCGGCGCCATAGCACCCAAACCGCAGTTAAACATCGGCCGTCTCACGGCGATCAGCTGCGGCGTGGCCGCCCTAACTCGCGGACCACGCCGCGCCGGCCACCTCAGCGCGGCCCTTCCTCCGCCGACGTCACGTCGATCATCGGGCCTCCCTCGGCGGTGACCAGTCGACCGGAGTGCCCGGGTCCTGGACCGGCGGTGTGCCGTAGTGGCCCGGTGGCAGAGTGCGGTGCCGGCGCAAGTTCACGAAGCAGCTGACCACCTGGAGGATCACGACCGCCACGACGTAGCCGGCCACCCAAGGCGTGAACGCCGGCGGCCGGCGGTTCCCCAGCAGCAGATCCGATACCAGCGGGAAGACCGCCAGCACCGGCGTTCCGACGACGAGGTGCTCCGTCCGCATCGCCCGGGCGACGGCCAGGGACGTGGCGTCTTCGGCGACCAGCGGCCGGCGGAGCACACCGGCCAGCACCCAACCGACGTAAAGCGCGCTCAGGACGAGAAGAACCAGCCAGCTCACCGCGTACGTCCGGGCCGACGTCGTGAAGTAGATGGCACCGGCGAGCCCGGCCCCGCCGGCGAAAGCGAGCACGAGAGCCGCGATGTACCAGCCGCCCAGCACTCGCCACCATGGATCCGGCGCGTGCGTCGACGGCACCTCCTCCCGCAGCTCCCGCTCCCGCAGGCGAATGCCGTCGCTGAACGAGAGTCCGAGCGCGAAGTAGACGAAGTAGCCCTGGAAGATCCCGGTCATCCAGGGCTCGAACGGCAGCGAATACACCCTCGCCGCGGCCGCGGCGACCACCGCGTAGACGATGAAGCGCCAGAAACGACGGCCTTGAAACGGCAGTCGCGTCGCGATCAGTGCCGTCACCAGCGGTGTCGGCCGACCGACCGGTTGTCCGCGCCTGGCCAGCCACCGCCGGGCCACGTCCTGCTCCGCGGCGGTCACCATGATCATCTGGCCACCGCCAAGGTGCCGTAGTCGCCCGCCGGGAGCTTCCGGCGCCGGTATTGCGTGTAGAGGCCGATGAGCATGGTCGCGTAGGCGAGGATGACGTAGCCGACGAGCCACGGTGTGAACTCGTGCGGCTGCGAGCCCGACGTCAGGACGTCGAAGAGCACCGGGAGCGAGAACAGCGCGGGCATGGCGAGCAACGGGTCTTCGGCCCGCACCACGCCGTCGATCACAAGCGACGTCTCGTCCTCGGCGATGACCGGTCGCCGGAGCACGCCGATGAGGACCACCGCCACCACCGCCGCCCCGAATGTGAGCAGGGCGAGCCAGCCCACCGCCCAGACCCACTGCGACGTCGTCACGCACATCACGACGGCCAGGAGAGCGCCTCCGCCGAACGTGATCACCAACGACGCCAGGTACCAGCCGCCCAGCGACTTCCGCCACGACGGCCGTGGCACGTCCAGGCGCCGGTCGCCCAGCCAGGCCGCGGCCCGGCGGTCGGCCCGCTGTACTGAGCTCCGGACGAGCAGCAACCCGCTGGCGTTGCCCACGAAGAGCACACTGCCCAGGGGCGTGTGGAGCCAGAGCGCCAGGAACTGCAGGGCAATGCCCGCGAGCACCACCAGCACGATCAGCACGACCGCCCACGCCCAGTACCCCGGCGGCCGCGCGCCGCGGCGGGCGCCCAGCCGCAGCGCCAGCAGCGTCCTCGGCTCGGCCACTGTGACGCCGCGCTTAGCCAGCCACTTCCTGGCCGCTCTGACCTCGGCCTTCGTCGGTCCTTCCACGTCTCCCCCTCGCCTCGAGGAGTACACGCACGAACGCACCGAAAGGTTGGCGCGAACCTAGGTTATCGGGCCCTCGTGGCGCCCAGGCGTTTCAGGGCTCGCCGTCGGATCTGCAGGTTGAGGTCGATAGGGCCCGCCAGCTCAAGCCGTTCCCGGTCGGGGTGGGAGTTGCGCAGGGTCGGGGCCCACTGCCCGATGGCTCCAGGATAGGCAGCGAAGCGGTCCGGAGCTGGGTGACGCAGCCGCCGGGCAAGCTCAGTCAAGAACGCCTCGATGTCGGGGCGAGTGTCTCCCGATAGACCGCGGCGACCAGCACGACAACCTTCCTCTCGACCGATCCGGCCTACCGGGCGCCGGGTTCGCTCGGCCAACGCTTACCGATGTCCGTTTCCGAGATCCAGAAACTGGCCTCTGACATCGACGTCGATACAGGTTGACCGGACAAGCTCAGCGCACGAAACTGCTTCCGTAGCCGCCACAGCGAGAGCGCCGGCACCCTCGTCAGCGAGCTTGTGAGCATCCCGCCGCCACGAACGGTCCTCCAGCTTGGCGAGGCCGCTTTCCACCTGATGACTGTATTCACTGTCGACCAGGTACAGGGCGTCGAACACCCGCTCGCTACAACCCGCGAGGGAATTGACATCCATCCTTTCGAGCGCATCAGCGAGAACCCGGTGGCGGTGAACGTCCCGACGACGTCGGTGTGCTGGTCCACGAACGCGAACGCCCCGGTGCCGCCGGAGGCGATGCCGACCAGTCCGCCACCGGGATCGCGGCTGTAGGTCGACGTGCCGTCCGAAGCGATCGTGTTGCCGAGGCCCGAGAACGAGAACGCCGTCGTCGCGCCCGACGCGATCGTGGTGTCGGTCAGGTTCCGGCCCAGTCCGTCGTACCCGAAGTTCTGCGTGCCCTGCACGATCATCTGCCCGAAGGCGTCCGACGCGGACACGAGGGTGCCGGTCGTGGACGCCCGCTCCCGCAGGGTGCCACGGGCGCTGTAGCTGTAGGTGTTCGAACCGTCGGAGGTCAGCTCGTTGCGCGCGTCGTAGGTGTAGGTGTTGGCCGCCGACCCGGCGAAGCCCGCGGTCGTCTTCGACGTGAGGTTGTCGTTCGCGTCGTAGCTGTAGCCGACCGACGCGATCGACGCTCCCCCGGCCGTCGTCAGCGCGTCGCCGGTCAGCCGGTGCAGGCCGTCGTAGCCGAACGTCCGTGCGTTGCCAGTGCCGTACTTCACGCCACTGACCTGGTTGAGCGCGTTGTAGCTCAACGTCTGCGAACCGCCGGTAGCCGCGTCGGTGATATTCGAGAGCCGATCGGCGCTGTCGTAGCCGTACGACGTCGTACCCGCCGCGTCCACACGCGACGTCATCAGCCCGTCGGTGTTGTAGGCGAACGACGACGCCCCGGCCGAACCGCTCGCCGTGAGCAGCGCCCCGCGGTCGTTGTAGGTGAACGTTTCGCTGGACGCCGCCTGGTGGTCGGAATGCCCGGTCACTCCGGCCTCGGAGGTAGCGGCCGAGGTCATCCGCCCGCTCGGGTCGTAGCCGAACGTCCGGGACGCGGTCGCGGCGTCGGCGCCGCCTTCGACCGGGTCGACCGAAAGGAACCGGCCCAGCAGCGGGCTGTACGGGCGGGCGCCCATCTGCACCAAGGACAGGCCACCGGCGTGCTCGTAGGCCCGCTGGTGTTCACCGAGCCAGCCGTAGTCCATCGAGCCAGGCGAGTTGTCCGGCACGTTCTGCGGGTCGACCACGCCGTCCGTCTTGAGCGGCCGGCCGTACGGGTCGTACGTCCGCAGCTCACCGGCCTGGTGACCGGAGGCGTCGGTGGACAACACCAGGTCACCGCGGACCGAAGGGTGGTCGAACGACGGGGTGAAAGCGCCGTCCGAACCGGCCGCGCTGGTGTAGAGCGCGGACCTGACGTCGGCACCGCGCTTGAGCGAAGGATCCGACGGCGTGAACGCCCAGCACAGAGAGAGTTCCCTGCAGCTTGCTCCGCACGGTAGCTGGGGCGGGCGGAAACTCGGACTGCCCCGTCGAGAAACCGCATTTGGTCACCCATCGTTCACCTGATCCGGGCGCCAATATCCCCCACGCGGGTGACTTCACTGGGATGGCAGATTAGAGCCGGTCGCGCGTCATTTCACTCGTTGAGGGCACGCGAGCCGCGTCCTCGCGGTGGCACAATTATTAATGCTGTCTTCCGGGCGATCGTTGGGGGGTGAAACCATAACGGGAAACCGGAAGGCTATGTGCTGGATCACTGCAGTGCGGGGTCTAAATGCACTTTGTTCAGTGAATCCCACCGGTGGGGTCGCGCCTTGAGGCGAGTCTCGGAACAACTGCGGCTCATTCGCCGCCGCGCCGTTCTACGGCAACCCGTGAGTCGGCGGCGGCACGGTCGCGGTCCGCGGCAACGCCGGAAACACCGGTTCGCAAGGGAGTGACCGTGATCTGCATCCTGGACACGCACTGATCCGCAGCCAGTATTCCGTATCCGAGTTCGGCCGGGTCCATGCGAGAACCGGCGGGGGGAGAATGAGAGTGGAACAGCCGATCACGCTCGACGTCAACGCCTCCGACGTGCACGCCGAAGGCGCCCGCCTGCGGCAACGGGGGCCGGTGACCCGGATCGAACTGCCCGGCGGCGTTCCGGCCTGGGCCGCTACCGGAAACGACGTCCTGCGTCGGCTGCTGGCCGACCCTCGGGTGTCCAAGGACGCCTTGCAGCACTGGCCCGCATTCATCAACGGGGACATCGCCGAAGACTGGCCGCTGCGGATCTGGGTGTCGATCCGGAACATGTTCACCGCCTACGGTGCCGACCACCGGCGGCTGCGCTCCCTGACGGCCGCCGCCTTCACGGCCCGCCGCACCGAGGCGCTCCGCCCGAAAGTCGAAGAAATCACCCGGGACCTGCTCGACGCCATCGAGGCGGATTCCGGTGACGCGCCCGTCGACCTGCGGGCGCGGTACGCCTACCCGCTGCCGATCGAAGTCATCTGCCGGCTGTTCGGCGTCCCGGGAGACAAACAGGCCGGGATCCGCGAAGTAGTAGACGGCTTCTTCGACAGCGCGATCACCGCGCAACAGGCGCAGGCGAACGTGGCGGTGGCGTACGCCCTGTTCACCGAACTGATCGCGCAGAAGCGCGCGGCGCCCGCCGACGACCTGACCAGCGCCCTGATCGCCGCGCGCGACGACCGGGACAGCGCGCTGACCGAAACCGAGCTCGTCGACACGCTGATGCTGATGATGACCGCCGGCCACGAGACCACCGTGAACCTGCTCGACCACGCCATCACCGCGCTGCTGACCCACCCTGATCAGCTCGCCCAGGTCCGGTCCGGGCGACAATCCTGGACCGCCGTGGTGGAGGAGACGCTGCGCTGGCAGGCGCCGATCCCTTACACGCCACTGCGGTACGCGGTCGAGGACATCGAGGTGGACGGCACGATGATCCGGCGCGGCGACGCGATCCTGGTCGGCTTCTGCGCCGCCGGGCGCGACCCCGCCCAGCACGGCGACACCGCCGACGAGTTCGACATCACCCGCGCGGCCGCACCACACCTCACCTTCGGCTACGGCGTGCACCGCTGCCCGGGCGCGCCGCTGGCCCGGCTCGAAGCCGAGGTGGCGCTCCCGGCGCTGTTCGACCGCTTCCCGGAGCTGTCCCTCGCCGTGCCACCGGAGAAACTGACCACCCTGCCCACGTTCCTGTCCAACGGACACACCAGCCTGCCCGTCCACCTCCGGCCCGCACCTCGATGACACCGGAACCGGCCCTCCACCGCGGGCGCGGCCCGAGCGTGTCCGGTTCATCCCTCGGTTCGAGCTCCGCGACACCGCTACCGCGGACGAGCCGTTGTCCGGCCGGCTGCCTGCCGTCTTACCCGATCTGCTGGAGCCCGCCTCCACCGCGCCCGCACGCTACGCGCCGCACACCAAAGAGCAACGCCAAGCTGCTGACCGCTACCACCCTCACCTTCGACGACGGCTTGCGGCGCTGGCTTTCCGGCCCTCTGTCGGCGCGGTCGCTGGACCAGCTGGCCACCGCCGTGGCCGCCCTACGCCGAAACATGGAACAGGAACAGGCGGGCGTGCCGACCGGGTGACCGGCGCGAAGCCGCACAGAGCGACCCGGCCCTGACGCACCGGAGCCGACATCAGCCGGCGTTCCCGGCCGCGGGGGCGGCCAGGCGCCCGTCGCGGACTTCGACGATCCGGTCGACCGCGGTGAGGTGGCTGCGGTCGTGGGTGACCAGCACGGTGGCCGTCGCCTGCTGGTGGGTGAGCCGGGTGATCAGGTCGACGATCGCGGCACCCCGGTCGTGGTCCAGCGCGCTGGTCGGCTCGTCGACCAGCAGCACACTCGGGGTGTTCATCAGCGCGCGAGCGACGTTGACGCGCTGCCGCTGGCCGCCGGAGAGCTGGTGGGGACGCCGCCCCGCCAGGTCGCCCAGCCCGACGGCGGCCAGCAGGTCCGCGGCCCGTGCGCGGGCCTTCGCCGGTGACCGGCCGTCGAGCCTCGCCAGCACCTCCAGCTGCTCGGCGGCGGTGAGCGACGGCAGCAGGTTCGGCTGCTGAAAGACGATGCCGACCTTGCGGCGGCGCAGCGCAGCCAGCTCGCCCCGGGACAGCCCTGCGGTGGCGACGCCGTCGACGACGACCGTGCCGGTGTCCGGGGTGATCAGCGTGGCCGCGACCGCGAGGAGGCTGGACTTGCCGGAGCCGGACGGCCCGAGCACGGCGGTCACGGTGCCGGCGGGCACGTGCAGGCTGACCCGGTCGAGCGCGGTCAGGCGGGAGTCGCCGTCTGGGTAGGTCAGGGTGACATCGGACAGGTCGAGGCTCATCGGGCACTTCCCAGGGCGGTCAGCGGGTCGACGGAGGTGATGCGGCGGACGGCGAGGACGGCGCCGAGCGCGCCCAGCGCGATCAGCACGGCCGCGGGGACCAGCACCGTGCCCGGGTCGAGCCGGAACGGTACGGCGGAACCGGCGAGGGTGGCGCCGAGGCCCACCGCGAGGCCGGTACCGATCAGCGTGCCGCCGGCCAGGAGGACGACCGCCTGGCCGAGGGCGTCCTTCACGAGCGTGGCGGTGCCGGCGCCGAGCGCCTTGAGGATCGCGACGTCCCTGCTGCGCTGGATGGTCCACACGGTGAAGAACGCCCCGACGACGAGGGCGGAGATGACGAACAGGAAGCCGCGCATCAGCTGCAGCGAACCGTTTTCGGAGGTGTAGGACCCGATCGCGGACAGCGAGTCGCCGGTCGCCACCGTCCTCGTGCCCGCCGCGCGATCTGCGGCCGCGGTGTCCACAGTGTCCACATCGGACGAGGTGGTCAGCGCGAGGACGGTCGCGGTCACGTCGCCGGCGGGCGGCACCAGCGTCCGCCAGGTCCCGAGGCTCGTCCAGATCACCGGCAGGTGGCTGAACGAGGCGTCGCCCCCCACCGCGGTCACGGCCAGCTCGTGGCCGCTGAGCGTGACGTGGTCGCCGGGGTGCAGGCCGAGGGCGTCGGCCGCCGGCCCGGACAGCACCACCGAGCGGTCGTCGAGCTTTCCGCTGTCCGGCGCGAGACTAGAACCGGGCTCGACGCCGAAGGCGGAAACGCCGGTGCTCTTGCCGCCGGCGGCGGCCTTGACCGTCGTGATACCCAGCGGTTCGGCCGCGGCGACACCCGGGGTGGCAGCCCACTGCCGCTGCTGCCCGGCGGTGACGGCCGAATCGGCGTACGAGAGCTTCTCCCCGCCACCGCCGAACACGATCATGTCGGCGGGCAGCCCGGTGATCGCCGAGACGTTCTGCTGGCCCAGGCCGGCGGTGAGGCCGGACAGCAAGCCGACCAGCAGGGTGATCAGCACGACCACGGTCCCCATCAAGGCGAACCGCCCCTTGGCGAACTTCAGGTCCCTCCAGGCGACGAACACAGGAGACTGTCCTTTCACGACGGAAGCGATGTGCCTCCACCGTCGCCTCCCGGGACGTTCCGCGGCATCGCGCGCAGGACGGCACTTCACGAGCCGGAAGGCGCCACGCCGGTTGTACCTTTCGACAGAGGCGCCCCGGCGCCGGCTCGCTTAGGCTGGGCGGACCGTGCACACGACCACTCCGCCACCGACCCCGACGACCCAGGCCCTCGCCTGGTGCCTGCACCTGCTGATCGTCGGCCTGCTCGCGCTGGCCGCCGTCCGGGCGGTGACGGGTGACCATGCCTCCGCCGGGGCGACCGTCGCCGCGGCTTCGGTGTGCGCTCTGGTGTACGCGATCGGCCCGCTGCTGCCGGTGATCCGCCGCTCCCGCTGGGCGGCGGCCGGGTGGCTGGCCGCGGTCGGCGTCGCTTGGCTGGTGCTGCTGGTCTTCGCCGCCGACGGGGTCTGGGTCGCCTTTCCCCTGTACTTCCTCCAGCTCCACCTGCTCCCCCGCGCCGCGGGACTTTCCGCCGTGACTGCCACCGCGGCGGCGGCGATCACCGCGTTCGCCGTCCACCAGGGCGGCTTCACCCCGGCCGCGGTGATCGGCCCGGCTCTCGGCGCCGCCGTGGCCGTCGCCGTCGTCCGGGGGTACCAGACCCTGTACCGCGAGAGCGATCGACGTCGCGAGCTGATCGCCGAGCTCACGGCGACCCGCGCCGACCTCGCCGAGGTGCAGCACGCGGCCGGCGTGCTGGCCGAGCGGGAGCGGCTGGCCCGCGAGATCCACGACACCCTGGCCCAGGGGCTCTCCAGCATCCAGCTGCTGCTGCGCGCCGCCGAACGGGCCCTGCCCGGCACCCCGGAGCACGCCGCCCGGTACGTCGTCCAGGCCCGCCAGGCCACTGTGGACAACCTCGCCGAAGCGCGCCGGTTCGTCGCCGCGCTCGCCCCGCCCGCACTGGACGGCACGACCCTCGGCGGCGCGCTGGAACGGCTGTGCGCCACCACTTCCGCGCGCCACCCGATCACGGCGCGCTGCCACCTCGGCGGCGTCGCGGTCCCCCTGCCGACCGCGCACGACGTCGCCCTGTTGCGGGTCGCCCAGTCCGCACTCGCGAACACCGTCCAGCACGCGCGCGCCGGCTCCGTCGACGTCACCCTCGGCTACGGCCGCGACGACGTCACCCTCGAAGTCGCCGACGACGGGACGGGCTTCGACCCCGCTGACGCTCCCGAAAGCGGTGGCTTCGGCTTGGCGGCGATGCGCGCCCGGCTGGCCTCGCTCGGCGGCGAGTTCACCGTCGAGTCCGCCCACGGCCACGGCACCACCCTCCTGGCCCGGCTTCCCTTCCCCCACACCGACCCCGAGGCGCCCCGGTGACCGGCACGCCCATCCGGCTCCTGCTGGCCGACGACCACCCCGTCGTCCGGGCCGGGCTGCGGGCCGTGCTGGAGACCGAGCCTGGCATGGTCGTGGTCGCCGAAGCCGCCACCGCCGAGGCCGCGGTCGCCCGCGCCGCCGCGGGCGACATCGACGTCGTGCTGATGGACCTGCAGTTCGGCACGGGCATGGGCGGCGCCGAGGCCACCGCCGCGATCACCGCCCGGCCGGGCGCGCCGCGGGTCGTGGTCGTCACCACCTACGACTCCGACGCCGACACCCTGCCCGCCATCGAAGCCGGCGCCACCGGCTACCTCCTCAAGGACGCCCCGCCGGACGAGCTGGCGGCCGCCGTCCGCACCGCGGCCGCGGGCCGCACCACCCTGGCCCCGTCGGTCGCCGAGCGGCTGATGGCCCGGCTGCGCGTCCCCGGCACCGCGCTGACCCGCCGCGAGACCGAGGTCCTCGCCCTGGTCGCCGACGGCCTGTCCAACCAAGCCGTCGCCGCCCGCCTCCACCTCACCGAAGGCACCATCAAATCCCACCTGGCCCGCATCTACACCAAGCTCGCCGTCGACTCACGCACGGCGGCCGTCGCCACCGCCGTGGCCCTGGGCATCCTCCGCCGCTGAGTCGCGCCGGCCACCGCAGGGAGGTGGTCACCGAACCGAGCGATGGTGTGCGGCGACGACCGCGAGCAGCTCGATGAGCACGTGGCCGAAGCCGCAGGCCTGGAGCAGACAGCGGACGCCAAGCGTGGCACTGTGGCTTCCTTCAGGTGATCGATAACGTCCTCGCCCGCGGAACAGCTCCTGGTCGCGGAGCACGACGACCGCGCACCGCGAAACTGCCGCCGCTCGAACCAGCCAAGCTCGACTACGTTAGGCGACGGGACGGGATGCACGGCATGAGGCACTTCTACGCATCGATCGCACTGGCGTCGGGGGTGTCGGCCAAGGAGCTTGCCGAGTACCTCGGTCACCACGACCCGGGCTACACGCTCCGGATCTACACCCACTTGGTCCCGTCGAGCCACCGCCGGGCGCGCGAAGCAGCCGACGGGATCTTCAAGCCACGCCACACCGGGGCGGCACGGCTTGAAGATCCCGAGACGGCCTAGCGACGGCCTGACCAGATCAACAATTACAAAACCGCAGGTCAAGCCCTATCGCCTACTTGTGCCAGAACTTGACGCCGCTCCACGTCACCGTGATCGGGCCCGCGCCGCTCGAGGTTCGGTAGCTGCCGAACTTGTCGTAGTAGCTGCCGCTCGGGCTCGAGATCGTCTGCTTCAGCGAGCCGTTCAGGTACACCTTGTGCGAGCTGCCGACCTGGTTGATCGTGTTGACCTTCACCGACGTGCCGACGGTCGCGCCGCTGCCCAGCGTCGCCCCGCCCTCCACGGCGTACATCCGGCCGCCCTTCTCGACCGCCAGCAGGAAGTACGGCCCGGAGTCCGAGCCGTCCCGGAAGGTCTGCTTGAGACTGATCCGGGTGCCGGTCATGCTGGTGATCTTGAAGGAGCCCTCGAACTGGTGGGTGCCGCCCGTGTAGGTGTCGTAACGGCGTTCCGCCCGCTGCTCACCGCTGCTGCTGGAGCAGGTGAGCTTGAAGGTGAGCCCGGACGTCGAGCCGCAGCCGACGTTCTGGGTCTTGTAGCCCGGCGAGTCCGAGGTCCACGTACCGCCTCCGACCTGGGCTTCCGCCGTCGGGGCGAGCACCGCCAGCCCCGCCGCGACCGTCACGAGCACTCCCGCACCGCGAAGTCTGCGCACCGTCCAACCTCCTGTGTGACGAGAGGCGGCGGTGACCGGTCACAGGTTCAGACCTTTGCCCGGCTGAGGAAGACTGTACGAGCCGGGGCGGCCCCCGGACAAGACCCACTTCCACCCGGAAGGGTGCGTCGGAAGTTTTCGGGCGCGACTTGTCGAATCCGGCGTCCGCCGTTCGACACACTGGCAGAAGCAAGATCGGAACCCCGAGGAGCACCGCATGCGCACCCTGATCTCCACCTCGTTCGTCTCGCTCGACGGCGTCGTCGAAGGACCCGGCGGCGAGCCGGGCTACCGCAACTCGGGCTGGACCTTCAAGGACGTCGAGTTCGACCCCGCCGCCTACGAGATCAAGGGCAGCGAGCAGGAGGAGGCCACCGCCCTGCTGCTGGGCCGGGTCAGCTACCAGGCGTTCGCGCCGGTGTGGCCGGGGATGACCGTCGAGTTCGCCGGCTACAACGCGATGCCGAAGTACGTCGTGTCGACCACGCTGCAGGAGTCCGACCTGGTGACGAACTGGGGCGAGACGACCATCCTCCGCTCGCTGGCCGACGTCGCCGCGCTCAAGGAGACCGAGGGCGGGCCGATCATCGTCAACGGCAGCGCCGCGCTGAACCAGGCGCTGGCCGACGCCGGCCTGATCGACCGCTACCACCTGCTGGTGTTCCCGGTCCTGCTCGGCGCGGGCAAGCGACTGTTCAGCGGAACCGACAAGGACAAGCAGAACCTGAAGCTGGTCAGCAGCGAGGCCTACGGCAACGGCGTCCAGAAGCTCGTCTACGACGTCGCGCACTGAGATTCACTAGAACAGGTGTTCGATCTTGGTGTAAGGTGAGGTCATGAACCCGGGTCTCCAGTCTTCGCTGTTCGGCACCCAGGGCTCGATTTCGCTGCGCCCGCTCGCCCCGGAGCGGACCGACCTCGGGGCGGGCGCGTGGGTGGACATCCAGCCCGGCTGGCTCGAGGGTGCCGACGAGCTCTTCGCCGCGCTCGTCGAAGGCGTGCCGTGGCAGGCCGAGAAGCGCAAGATGTACGACCGGGTCGTCGCCGTGCCGCGGCTGCTGAGCTACTACCGCGAGAACGTGCCGCTCCCCCACCCCGCGCTCACCGCGGCGCGGGACGCACTGAGCAAGCACTACCTGCGCGAGCTGCGGGAGCCGTTCCGCACGTCGGGCTTGTGTTATTACCGCGACGGCCGGGACAGCGTGGCCTGGCACGGCGACCGCATCGGCCGCGGCGCCCGCGAGGACACGATGATCGCCATCCTCTCGGTCGGCGCGGCCCGCACCCTGGCACTACGCCCACGCGGAGGCGGCGGCAAGACCCTGGCGCGCCCCCTGGGCCACGGCGACCTCCTCGTGATGGGCGGCAGCTGCCAGCGCACGTGGGAGCACTCGATCCCGAAGACGGCCAAGCCGGTCGGGCCGCGGATCAGCGTGCAGTTCCGGCCACGCGGGGTGAACTGAGGGTTCCGTGGGCCCCACTGCCACCTGGGGCCGTCGTGGGGATCGCGACGCGCGCCTCGCTCGGCTGGGCGAGGCCGAGCGGAGCCGATGCAGGACTGATGCTCTTACGGAGGCGAGGTTTTCCGGGTCCGCGGATACCGCCGCGTGGTGTCGCGCGATCCGTATCCACGCCTCAGCGGCGGCCTGAGCGCGTGCCGTGGCCTGGGTCGCCCCACACGGTCTCGCCCGACTCACAACCACGTCTCCGCGGCGGCTTGGTCGCGTGCCATGGCCTGGTCGCTTCGCACGGTGTCGCGCGACTCACCTCCGCGGCAACCTGTGCGTGTGCCATGGCCTTCGACCACCCGAACCCCGAGGCGCTCGCCTACAGCCGACGGCGGCCCCGTTCGGCACGATGCGGGTGTCGATCCGCCGTGGCCTGTAACGAGCCCGGTCGGCTCGGAGACTGCCCGGGCGAGCGCTCCGGAGCGTCGAGGGAGGCTGACCGTGCCGCACATCCACTACGGGACCACGCCCAGGTCCGGCTACATGGAGGTCAAGTGCACCAGGGAGGAGACGGCGAAGATCGCCGATACCACGGCCAAGGTCGGTGACTGGATCTGGATCTTCTCCCCGGTCCTGGGCCCCTGGCCGATCACCGTCATCCGCGGGTCGGCGGCGCTGCTCGGCTGGAAAGCCCGGCGCTGCCTCGAACACGGCAACTGCCTGGCCTTCACCTTCGCCGGCTTGGTCGCCATCCCGTTCGAGTACGACCCGGACGTACCCGACACCCGCCCCACCGAGGGCAACTGGACCTGACCGCGGTAACCCAGCGGCCGACACGATCCACAAAGGACGGACGGGCAGGGGCTCAGTCCACCAGGACCGGGAGTTCGTCCAGGCCGTACACAATGGACACCTTGCGGAACGCCAGCTCCTCGGCCGGCACGGCCAGGCGCAGGTTCGGGAACCGGCGCACCAGGGCGGGGTACGCCGTGCGCAGCTCCATCCGGGCCAGCTCGGCGCCGATGCAGCGGTGGATGCCGTAGCTGAACGCCAGGTGCGATGTCGGCTCGCGGGTGGCGTCGAACTTCTCCATGTCCGGGCCCAGCTTCGGGTCGCGGTCCGCGACCGACAGCGACACCAGCACGATGTCGCCCTCGGCTATGTGGACGCCGCCGATCTCCATGTCCTGCTTGGCGAACCGCGGGAACGCCATCTGGACGACCGTCAGGTAGCGCAGCAGCTCCTCGACGAAACGGTGCACGGACTCGTCGTCGCCGCGGACGGCGTCGAACGCCTTCTCGTCGCGCAGCAGCACCAGCGCGCCCAGGGCGAGCATGCTCGCCGTGGTCTCCAGGCCGCCGGTGAGCACGCCGTCGGCGAGCCCGGCCAGCTCGCGGTCGGAGATCTCGTCGCCGTGTTCCTTGATCAGCATGCCGAGCAGGCCGTCGCCGGGCTCTTCGCGCTGCTTCTTCACGATGTCGAGCAGGTAGGTCAGCGACTCCGTCATCGCGCCGAGCGACGCGCTGGCGCCGCCGAACAGGTCGAAACGGGCAGTGCTGAGCCGCTGGAAGTCCTCGCGGTCCTCGTAGGACACGCCGAGCAGCTCGCAGATGGTGAGCGACGGGATCGGCAGCGCGAACGCCTGCCACAGGTCGACCGGGCCGTCGGTGGCGGCCATCGCGTCGAGCTGCTCGGCGACGATCTCGTCGATGCGCGGGGTCAGCCTGCCCAGCCGGCGCATGGTGAACTCGGGCGTGAGCAGCTTGCGCAGCCGGGTGTGCACCGGCGGGTCCGCGAACCCGAGGCCGCCCGGGTTCTGGTCCTCGGTCACCCCGGCGCTGCCCACCAGGTTGGTGAAGTCGCTGGAGAACCCGGTCACCTTGCCGAGGACGGCCTTCGCCTCGTCGTACCCCGTGACCAGCCAGGCGTTCATCCCGAACGGCAGGTCCAGCTTGCTGATCGGGGCCTCGGCCCGGGTCGCGGCCAGCTCGGCGACCGGGTCGAGACCCTCGCGCTTGAGCGGCAGCAGCGCCGAATCCGGCAGGAAGGACGACATCTTCTCGAGGTCGAAGCCCTTTTTCGACTGGCGCGCGAGGTAGCGTCGGCCGACCCAGCCCAGGACCCGTGAGCGGAGACTCCCCATGTCTCCGACAGTACCCCACTAGCCCGATCGGGTGAGCGGCAGCGAGACGGGGTTCACCTTCGCGGCGGTAGCTCCCGGTTTTCGGTGATCCGTCCGTGTTGGCTGGCGATGTAGTGCAGGTACGGCCGGCCCGCGTCGTCGGCTCCCGTGTAGAGCGTCTTGGACTGCCCGTCCGCCTCGGTGTTGACGCCGTTCGTGCGCGCCAGCACGCCGGACGCGGACAGCCACTCCCGCGACGCCCGCACCGGGCGCCACGACCGGCCGTCGCCGGTCAGGTCGCCGAGGATCTTGGTCATCTCGGCGGCGCCGGAGATCCGCAGGTTCTGGTCGTCGGTGATGTTCGCGGTGGCGTCGGTGGTCAGCGGGTAGGACCAGGTGTGCCGGTCCGCAGTCCGCACCCGGCCGTCCACAGTGGACGTCGAGGTCTGCTGGCCCGCGTCGGCCTGGACGACGTGCTGGGTGAAGCCGCCGCCGGTGACGTCGTCGCTGTTGCGGTAGTCGCGGGTGCGCTCGACGCGGGTGTAGACGCGCCCCGCCGACGTGTCGACGTAGCCCGCGGTGACGTCGTGGCGCTTCGCCGTGACCGTCGCGTTGACGCCGCCGGCGATGTCCTTCACCGTCGTCTGCCGGACCGGCGCCGCCGCGACGTCGTCCTGGGTGAGCGCGCCGGACGTCCGCGCGGCGTGGTCGTCGGTGTAGAGCAGCAGGGTGGGCACGACCGTCCACTCGCCGCCGATGTCCGGCACGGTGAACGACAGGTCGTGCGCGCCGCCGTCGACCAGCTTGCCCACGAACGGCGTGACGTCGTAGGTCTCGGCGTGCAGGCTGAACGTGTCGATCGCCACGATCGGCCGCCACAGCTGCGGGACGATGCCGCCGGAGTAGATGTGCGGGAAGGTGAACGCCGAGCCGGCGGCCGTCCCGTCGATCGCGAAGTTCGCCTCGCGGTAGGGCCCGTGGCCGCACATCCCCGCCGCCGGGTACTTCGCCGAGATCTCGTCGGGGACGTCGTCGAACCACTGCTCGTCGCAGGCGTGGCCTTCGAGGGTCACCTCGAGCTGCGCGTGGGTGATGTTGCGCGGCAGGTCCTTCGCGGTGAAGTGGACGGTCGGCGCCGCGGGGGTCGCGTCGGCGTGGCCCATGCCGGCGACGTGGTCCGCGACGTCGGGCGCCGGGTGCTTCCCGTCGGCGCGGTAGTAGGTGAGCGTCACGGTCTGGGCGTAGACGCCGGTGTAGACGTCGGAGGTGAAGTTCTCGATGCCGCCGCGGAAGGGCTGCGGGGTGCGCAGCAGCGCGGCGTACGGCGTGAGGTCCTTGTCGAAGTGGTAGGTGATCGGGCGGTTGCCCTCGCCGCTGGGTTCTTCGGTGGTCCCCCACCAGACCTCGGCGTCGCCGATCTTCAGGTCGCCGATCCGGTCGTACTGCCGCCCGCTGACGGTGACGGTCTGGTCCATGACGACCTTCGCCCACGGCCCGGCGCACGCCTTCGGCGGCGTGAGGGTGCCTTGGTAGAACTGCGAGGCGCCGTCGGCGGCGTTGGAGCGGAAGGCGTCGGCGAGCGTGACGGTGCAGTGCTGCGTGTCCGGCCGCGTCACCGCGGGCGCGGCCGGCACGGGATCGTCGGTGTCGTGTTCGAGGACGGGATCGGCCGAGGCGACCGCCCCCGACATTCCGGTCATCAGCACCAGCGACAGGACGATCGTGAAGATCCGCACCCGGACTCCTCCCAGTGGCAGGAACGCGAGACGAATCCTAGTACCGCGATCATGCGACGAACGGTGGGAAATGACCGGAGTGAGACATTCGCTGAAACGTTTCATCCGCGTGCTAAGCTGACCCTTTCTCAGCGAGGGGGTTCGGTGGTCGGCATCAAGGACGTCGCCAAGCAGGCCGGCGTCTCGATCGGCACGGTGTCCAATGTGGTCAACCGGCCGCACGTGGTCGCGACCGCCACCCGCAACCGGGTGCTCTCGGTCATCGAAGAGCTCGGCTACGTCCGCGACGAGTCCGCGCGGCAGCTGCGCGCCGGCAGCAGCCGGATCATGGGGCTGCTGGTGCTGGACCTCGGGAACCCGTTCTTCGTCGACGTCGCCCGCGGGGCCGAGCAGGCCGCGCACGCCGAAGGCCTCAACATCATCACCTGCAACAGCGGGCAGCGCTCCGACCTCGAAGCGTCGTACCTGGCGATGTTCGCCGAGCAGCGGGTCCGCGGGGTGCTGCTGAGCCCGGTCGGGGCGTCGAGCGAGGCGCTGCACGCGTTCCGGCGCAGCGGCACGCCGTACGTCTTCGTCGACCGCAAGGCCCCGACGTCCGAAGCGAGTTCGGTGGCGGTGGACGACATCGCCGGCGGCGCGCTCGGCGCCCGGCACCTGCTGGAGACCGGCCACGAGCGGATCGCGTTCGTCAACGGCCCGGCCATCCTCGCCCAGTGCCGCGACCGCGAGCAGGGCGTCCACTCGGTGCTGGGGAGTTCGGCGGCGGAGCTGACGGTGCTGGAGGGGCTCGGCCTGGACGTCGCATCGGGGCGCGACGCGGGTTCCCGGCTGCTCGGCATGAGTCCCCGGCCGACGGCGGTGTTCTGCGCCAACGACCTGCTCGCGCTGGGCGTGCTGCAGGCGATGGTGGGCGCGGGCGTGCGCGTCCCGGAGGAGATGGCGATCGTCGGCTACGACGACATCGAGTTCGCGGGCGCGGCGGCGGTCCCGCTGACGTCGGTCCGGCAGCCGGCGCAACGGCTCGGGCGCACCGCGGCGGAGCTGCTGCTGGCCGAGACGGCGGACACGAAGACGGAACGGCAGGCCGTGGTGTTCACCCCGGAGCTGGTCGTCCGCGAGTCGACCCGGGTGCGCCGCTGACCTACCCGGCGACGACGGCCACGATCGTCGTCCCGGGCGCGAAGCCGCCACGGCGGATCCGCTGCAGGAGGCCGTACACCATCTTCGCTTCGTAGACCCAGTTGAGCCGGAGGCCGTGCCGGGCCTCGAAACCGTCGATGAACGCGTCCAGGTCCGGGGTGCGGCGGGCGAAGCCGCCGAACGCGAAGTCCGCGTCGATCGACCAGTCCCCGCGACGGCCGCCGTAGGTTTCGGTCTGCAGGCGCGTGACGTCGGCGTCGAGGAAGCCGCCTTTCAGCGCGGAGAAGCCGAGGGCGCGCTGCCCCGGTGCGAGGGCGGCGGCGATCCCGGCCAGCGTCGCGCCGGTGCCGCACGAGCAGGCGACGACGTCGAACGGGACGTCGATCTCGGCGACCAGCTCCGCGCAGCCGCGGACACCCGCCGGGTTCGCGCCGCCTTCCGGGATGAGGAAGAACTCGCCCCACCGGCGGCGCAGGGCGGGCAGTGCCTCGGTCTTCGCGCGGTACGCCGTGCGGTCGAGGTAGGTCAGCGCCATGCCGTGGGCGACGGCCGCGCCCAGGACGTCGTTGAGCGGCCGGTGCTCCTCGCCGCGCACGACGCCGACCGTCTCGAAGCCGAAGTGGTGCCCGGCGGCGGCCGTGGCGAGCAGGTGGTTGGAGTAGGCGCCGCCGAACGTCAGCAGCCGCTTCGCGCCGGCCGCGTCGCGGAGGTTGTGCTTGAGCTTGCGCCACTTGTTGCCGGGCAGCTCGGGGTGGATCAGGTCGTCGCGCTTGAGGAAGACGCGCGCGCCGAGGCCGGGTTCCCGCAGCTCGACCAGCGGCGATGGCACCCGGAGCTGATCCACGGTGATCAGCCTAGGCACTACCGGAGCAAGTCACGCTCGCGGTCTTCGCGCCCAGGCGGCCCCTGACGGCACGGGCGGCCCGCCCGAGTACAACCCCGGTACGAGGGCGAGCCGCCCGCACCGTCAGGAACCACCTGGATCACGAAGCCCATCGAGCAGACTCACTCCGGCAGCGCCTAGAGCGTAAATCGCTTGGGCCGGGCGCGATCGTTAGGCAAGGTAACGATCATGACCAGCAGATGGGTGCGGCTGCAGGCCGTCGCGGTGTCCGGTTCGGCCTGTGAAGGACTGTTGCTGGCGGCGCTGCCCCTGCTGGCCGTGTCGATCACCACCGATCCGCGCGAGGTGTCGCTGGTCAACGTGTTCGGGCAGGCGCCGTGGCTGCTGTTGTCGCTGTTCGCCGGGGTGCTCATCGACCGCGTGCGGCGGACCACCGTGCTCGCCTGGGCGTATGCCGTGTAGGTCGGGACCGCGCTGGTGCTGGCCGCGATCACCACGGCCGGGGTGCTGACGCTGCCCGCGCTGCTCGTCATCGCGTTCGTCATCACCTCCGCGCAGGTGCTCGGGGACGGCGCGAGCGGCGCGCTCGTGCCCGAACTGGTCGCGCCCGACCGGCTGGCCCACGCCAACGCGCGGCTGACGGTGATCGACCGGGGCGTGGTGCAGTTCATCGTGCCGCCGGCGACCGGGTTCCTGATCGCCGTCGGCACCGGGGCGCCCGCGTGGCTGGCCGCCGCGTTCGCGCTGGTCGCGCTGGTGCTGGCGCGGCGGATCCCGTCCGAGTCGATCGTCGCCGCGCGGACGCACCCGCTGCGTGACCTCTCGGCCGGGCTCACCCACCTGGTCCGGACGCCGCTGCTGCGGTCGATCACGATCAACGTCGCGCTGGGCTCGTTCGCCGCGAGCGCCAGCAGTTCCATGCTGGTGCTGTACGCGACGCAGATCCTGCACGTCGGCTCGGTCGGGTACGGGATGCTGCTGGCGTGTCTCGCGGTCGGCTGGGTGCTGTCGTCGTTCGTGGTGCAGCGGATCGTCGACCGGCTCGGCTACTCGTGGTCGATGCGGCTCGCGCAGGGCCTGGGCGCGGTGTCGCCGCTGCTGCTGGCCGTGCTGCCGCCGTGGCCGCCGCTGATCGGGGCGGTGCTGGTGTTCATGACCTCGACGGTGCTGGTCTGGAACGTCTGTTCGCAGTCGAGCCGCCAGCGTTTCACCCCGGCCCCGCTGCTGGGCCGGGTCCTGACGAGCCACCGCGCGCTGGCCTGGGGCTTGACGCCACTGGGCGCGTTGACCGGTGGTTTGGTCGCGGCCCACTGGAGCCTGCGCGGGGTGTGGGTGATGGTCGCGGCGATCCAGGCGGTGAGCGCGGTCCTCGTGTGGTTCCAGCTGTCGCCGGAGGCCTTCCGCCGCACCGAACTGGCCGCCGCCGAAGCCTGACGCCGCATGCCGGCCCGGAAGGTCTGCCGCAGCTGGTCGTGAGTGTTTAGGCGGGTTCTAACCCTCCTAAACACTCACGACCCCAAGGCGAGTACGGCCCAGGGTTGATACCGGGTGGCGTGCCGGGTCGGGGCACCGGCACGCCACCCGGTCGTTACTGATCCCCCAGGGCCAGGGCGATCGCGCCCAGCAGTGCCGCGTCCTGGTCGAAACGCGCCGCCACCAGCTCCGGGGGGAACGGGACCGCGTGCGCCAAGCGGGACGCCAGTGCCGGCAGCAGCACGTCCGCCGAGCGGACAAGGCCCCCGCCCACCGCGATGCGCTGGGGGTCCAGGGCCAGCGCGAGGTTCGCCACGTGCATCGACAGCTCGTCGAGTGCCGCGGTCACCAGTTCCTTGGCCTCGGCGTTCTCCTTGGCGAGGGCGAACAGCTCGCCCGCGGTGACCGGGCGGCCGAGCAGACTGCTCGCCCGGCCGCCCAGCCCACGCCCACCGACGGCTTCCTCCAGCGGCGCCGCTCCGCTGGCGAAACCCTCGGTGTCCTGCGGTGAGAGCAGGTTGTACCCGATCTCACCCGCAGCTCCGTTGGCGCCGGTCAGCAACCGGCCGCCGACCAGTACCGCCGCGGCGATACCGGTGCCCAGCGAGAGGAACACGGCCGGATCGGTCCCGGCCAGCGCGCCCCACCGCCATTCCGCGAGTGCCGCCGCCTTCGCGTCGGTCCCGACCGAGATCGGCACGTCCGGGAACTCCGCCGCCACCAGCTCCGCCAGGTGCAGCTGCTCCCAGCCCGGCACGTTCGGCGCGAGCAGGATCCGATCCGGCAGCACGATCCCCGGACTGACGACGCCGATCGCGGTGGGCACTGCGCCCGCCTCGGTCAGGAGCGAACGAGCCCCGGCGAGCGCCCGCACGACCACCTGGTCGGCTCCCGCCTGCGCGTCGGTGTCCAGCCGGCAGGTGGCCAGCAGGTTCCCGTCGTCGTCGGCGAGCCCCAGCGCCACTTTCGTGCCGCCGAAGTCGATCCCGAGAATCCGGTTGTCACTCACTCCCTGGTCCCCTCGATCTGCGGCGGCACCGCCGCGTCCCCGTGGTGGCCGTGCCCGCCGGCCGCCCCCACCACGATCCGGCCGGTGTTGAACCCGTCGACGCTGATCACCGGCGCGGCGCCACGCAGGTCCGACGCCTTGTAGGTGACGGTCAGCGTCTGCGACTGGCCCGGCCACAGCGTGATGTCGTTGTCGTCCCAGGTCGCGGCCGCGAGCTGGTTGTCACCGCCCGCCTCGTGCCCGTCCGGCGTGCCGCGGCGGACGTCGGCCCGCAGGAAGAAGCCGACCGCCGGGGTCTTCGACGTGTTGGTGACGGTGACCGTGGTGACGGTGTCGTCGCCGTCCGGCCCACGACCCGGCTTCGTCGAGGCGACGGCGCTGACCTGCGACTTCGGCAGGTCCTGCAACGCCTGCAGGTTGCTGTACTGCGACAACGTGGCCTGCGGGTTGCCGAGCGTCTTGCCCCAGTCGACGACGTCCTTCTGCGTGGAGAGCCAGTAGACGTTCCGGTCGACGACCTTCCCGCCCTGCTTCACCTGCAGCTCGACGAAATACACCTTCGCGGGAGCCGGTGCCTTCGTCTCGGCCGGCACCTTCGGCTTGAGGACGCCGGTCTTGACGCCCTGCGAACCCAGTGAGAGCCCGGACGCCGTCTGGTCGTCCAGCACCTTGCCCGCGGTGTCCAGCACGCGGGCCTGCACCGAAAGGCCGTTCTGCGTACCGGCGCCCAGGTTGTCCAGGGTGACGGACCCGTTGTCGTAGCCGTAGATCGCGTGCAGCGGCTTGTTGGCCTTCTTGGCGCCGAAGAACGCGCCGGCCTGGTCGCCGTCGTCGTTGTAGAGCGACCACAGCAGCGTCGGCCAGCCCTTGTTCAGCTGCCAGTAGACGACGCCGGTGGCCGGGTTGTCCTTGTCCGTCGAGTGGTGCAGGAAGGACTCGAACTGCGAGCGGGTGTTCTCGTAGTTCGCGATGTTCGCGAGGTCCACATAGGACTTGAGCGAGGTCCACTTGCCGTACCGCTGGGTGATCGACTGGTCCAGCGTGTACAGCGTGCCGAACGCGTAGCCGCCGTGGTCGGGCTCGAAGTTGGCGTGGTACTGGTTGTACGCCGGGTCCTGCCACAGCTTCGCCTGCTCGGTCGGCGAGAGGAACCGCTTGATCGAGTCGAGCGTCGGCACGGTGTGCCCGGCGCTCTGCTCGCTCGCGAAGCCCCACGAGCCGCCCGCGTTGGTCCGCGAGGAGTCGTCCGCGTCGAAGTGCGACGTGTCGTACCAGTAGGACGGCGGGACCCAGTCGTACGGGCCCTCCTTCTCCCCCGAGTTGCCCAGCGTCGGCGTGCTCTTGTACTCCGCCGAGGCGATCACCGGCACCTGGAAGTCGGCTTCCTTGAACGCCTTGAGCGTCTCGCTCTCCTGGCGCGGCACCGGCTCGTTGTCGCTCCAGCCGTAGTTGAAGACGCTCGGGTGACTCCGCTCCATCTGCCCGATGGTGTAGGCCGAGTCGTGCATGATCCGGTAGTCGCGCTCGGTCAGCGTCGAGGCGTCCTCGGGCTGCCAGGCGTCACAGCAGATGAACCCGCCGATCACGAGCAGCCCGGCGCGGTCGGCCTGGTCGTAGAAGTCCTGCGGCATGTCGTGGCCCTCGAGCCGGACGCCGGACAGGCCCATGTTCTTGATCAGCGCGATCTGGTGGGCGGTGTCGGCCTTGTCGTAGCGCAGGAAGAGGTCCGGGGCGAAGCCGCCGCCGCGGAACACGAAGTCCTTGCCGTTGACGGCGAACTGGCGCGCGCCCTCGGGCAGCGGCACCGACTTCCCGACCAGCCGCGAGGTCACCGTGCGGATGCCGAAGGTGCTCTTCGACGACGTCGACAGCGTCCCGTTCTGCGAGACCGCGGTGGTCAGCGTGTACAGCGGCTGGTCGCCCATCGAGTAGGGCCACCACACGCGAGGCTTGCTGATCTTGACCGGCGCGAACGTCACGGTCCGCTTGGTGTTCGCCGGGATCGTCGCGCGCTGCTTGACGACGATCGGCGCGCCCGAGGGCGGCGTGATCGTCGCGGCGACGTCCCCGGTCTGCGCGGTGGCCGCATTGTTGGTGACGTCGACCTTCACCGTCAGCGAGGAGCTGGACAGGTCGGCCGCGTTGTCCTGCACGACGTGGGCGTTGTCGCCGGTGAGCGCGTCGGACACCTGCAGGGTCGGCGGGAACTGGATGCCGGTGTTGTTGTCCGGCGGGATCTGGCCCCAGTCGACCTGGTCGAGGGTGTACATCTTCGACGGGTCGTTCGGGTAGACCTTGATCGCCAGGGTGTTCTTGCCCGGCTTCACCAGCTTCGAGACGTCGAAGGTGTGCCCGGCGTACGCGCCGCTCACGATGTCCTTCGACGCCACCAGCTTGCCGTTCACCCAGACGTCGCCCTCGCCGACGATGCCCGGGATGGTCAGCTTCGCGCTCTGGCCGGCGTGGAAGTCCGGGGTGAAGTCGGTGCGGTACCACCACGGGTCGGAGAACGGCTTGGTGACGACGGGGCCGACCGAGGTGACGTACCCGAAGCACTTGCGCATGTTGTCCGAGACGAACACGTCCGGGCACTTGCCGTTCTGCACCAGCGCGTTGATCTCGGTGCCGGGCGCGCCGGCGTCGTCGGGCTTCACCGGCAGCCAGCCGCGGGTGGCGTACCCGGGCGTGGAGACCTTGTCCCCGCCGTCCTTGACGCTCGCGGTGGTCAGCACCTGCCAGCCCTGCGCGCCGAGGGTGCTCAAGCCGTGCGGCCTGGCCGTTTCCTGCTGAGCGGGTTCTTGAGCGGCGGCCGGCGCGGCCACGCTCAGCACCCCGGGCACCAGGAGCAGCGCCGTGACGGCGGCGATCCTGGCCTTGGGCGACTTCGTCATGCGTGAGCCCCTTCGGTGTCGGCGAACGCTTCCTTGATCTCCTTGGGCCCGAACGGCCACGTCTTCTCGGTCTTCGCGTAGATCAGGTAGGCGATCCCGCCGAGGACGAGCCAGCCCACCGACAGCCCGATCGAGAGCCAGGTCGCGGAGATGTAGATGTAGACCCAGCCGACGAGCGCGAGGATCGTCGGGAACGGGTAGAGCCACTGGCGGTACGGCCGCTTGAGGTCCGGCTGCCGGCGGCGCAGCACGACGATGGCGGCGACCTGGGCCAGCGACTGGATGATCACCAGGGTCGCGACCGCCGCGTTGATCACGTCGGTCAGGGTGAACAGCGAGCCGACGATCGTGATGGCGCCCATCGTGAGCACGCCCGCGGTCGGCAGGTTGAGCTTCGGGTGCAGCTTGGCGAAGACCGACAGGAACACCTTGTCGCGCGCGGCTTCGAACGGCACGCGCGAGCCGCCGAGCAGGCCGGCGAACACCGAGCCGACGGCCGCGATCACGATGAAGACGGTCACGATCTTCGCCGTGGTGGTGCCCCAGGCCTGTTCGAGCACGGTGGAGGCGACCGACGTCGCGTTCTTCAGCTCCTCCAGTGGGATCGAGCCGAGCACGCCGACCTGCAGCAGGAAGTACAGGGCCATGATGCCCACGATCGAGAAGATGATCGACCGCGGGAGCGTCCGGCCCGGCGTGCGGACCTCGCCGCCGAGGTAGGCGCTGGTGTTGTAGCCGAGGTAGTCGTAGATCGCGATGATCAGGCCGGCGCCGAGGCCGCCCCAGAACGTGCCGTCGCCGGCGGAGCTGAACGCCCCCGGCGTGAACGCGAACGCCTGCGAGGCGCTGAAGTGCGTCGCGGCCGCGACGATCGTGGTGAGCACCGCGATCAGCATGACCACGAACAACACCGTGGTCAGCTTGCCGATCTGGCCGATCTTGCGGAACAGCGCCAGCACGATGAGCAGCGTGACGCCGATGCCGATGATCTTGCCCAGCGCGGTGACCCCGCCGTCGTCGGTGACGCCCGGGATCAGGTAGCCGAGGTACTGGACCAGCCCGATGATGCCGGTCGACATGATCAGCGGGATGAACAGCACCGCGCTCCAGACGAACAGGAACGGCATCAGCCGCCCGGTGCGGTACTGGAACGCTTCGCGCAGGTAGATGTAGGTGCCACCGGCGCCCGGCATGGAAGCGCCGAGTTCGGCCCAGATGAGCCCGTCGGCCAGCGCGACGATCGCCCCGATGACCCAGCCGAACATCGCCTGCGGGCCGCCCATCGTCGCGACCATGGCGGGGATCGTGACGAACGGGCCGATACCGCACATCTGCGTCATGTTGATCGCGGTGGCCTGCAGCGGGCCGATCTTGCGTTCGAGGGCGGGCTGCGGGGAAACCGCGGCCCCGGAGTCCCCTGAACGAGTGGGTGAACTCACGACGTGCCTCCGTCCGATAGTTAGTAAAGTTTCTTAACATAAAACGTGCGGGGTCGAAAGAGGTCCGTGGGTAAACTTGCGGCAACGCAGACAGGAGATGGGGACTTGGTGGGCCAAAACGGGCCGCAGGTGGGGACTCCGGCCAGCATGCGGGCGCTGAACCAGCGTCTCGTGCTGGAAAGGCTTCGCGCGCACGGGGAAGCGACGCGACCACAGATCGCGGCCGACACCGGGCTGTCGAAACCGACCGTGGGGCAAGCCCTGCTCGACCTCGAACAACACGGCCTGGTCCGGGCGACCGGGCGCAGCCTGGCCGGCCCCGGGCGGGCGGCCGTCGTCTACCAGGCCGCGCCGGACGCGGGCCACGTCGTCGGCGTCGACATCGGGCGGCGCGTCATCCGCGTCGCCGTCGCGGACCTCGACGGCAGCATCGTCGCGCGGCTCGACGAGCCCAACCGGTGCCGCTCGGCGAGCGCCCTGGTGCGCACGGTGAGCGAAGCCGTCGAACGCGCCGTCGCGTCGGCCGGGCTGGACCCGCACGAGGTCGTCTCGACCGTCGTCGGCACCCCCGGCGTCCCGGACCCGGCCACCGGGACGGTGCACCGCGCGCCCAACCTGCCGGGCTGGGAGCGGCGCGGGCTGCTGCACGAGCTCGTCGCCGGGCTGGCCGGGGCGGGCTCGGACGTCGTCGTCGAGAACGACGCGAACCTGTGCGCGGTCGGCGAGCACGCGCTCGGGGCCGCGCTCGGCGTCGACGTGCTGGTGTGCCTGACCGTCGGCACCGGCATCGGGATGGGGCTGCTGGTGGACGGCAAGCTGTTCCGCGGCGCGAACGGCGCGGCGGGCGAGATCGCCGACCTGCCGTTCGGTCCGCTGCCGACCGGCGCCGACGCCGGCCGTCCCGGCCCGGTGGAGTCCGCGGCGGCGGGCCAGGCCGTGGTCGACGCGGCCCACGAGCACGGGCTCACGAAGGCGCGCTCGGCGAAGGACGTCTTCCGGCTGGCCCGCGCGGGCGACGAGCGGGCCGTGCGGGTGGTCGAGGACGAGGCGGAGAAGCTCGCGTACGTGGTTTCGGCGGTGACGGCGGTGCTGGACCCGCGCCTGATCGTGCTGGGCGGCGGCATCGGCGGCAACGCCGACCTGCTGGCGGAACCGATGCGGCGGTCACTGGCCGCGACGATCCCGGTGGTCCCGGAGATCGTGGCCGGTCAGCTGGGCGAGGACGCGGTACTGGCGGGCGCGATCGCGACGGCGCTGGGCACGGCCCGGGACCTGGTGTTCGACCGGCGGGGCCTGCGGCGCGCGGCAGGCGAGGCGTAGGGGCCGCACAGTCACACGACCACACAGCCGGGCGTCCACTTCGGACTGGCGTCAGTCCGAGCGGCCGCGCAGGGTCAGCACCACGCGCAGCACGTGCTCGACCGCCGCCGGGAACGCGGCCCCGCGCAGCTCGCCGCGATCGGCCAGGTTCCGGGACGCGAACTCCAGCTCGCGCTCCGGGCCGCCGCGCCGCACCACGAGCGCGGCCAGCTCCTCGAGGTCGAGGTCCGGGTGGTCGAGGCGCGTCAAGGCGAACTCGACGATCAGTTCCTCCTGCGTCACGTCCGCCTCCTTCCGCTGGTTCCAGCGTACCCGCGCCGCGCGCCGCGGTAGGGCCATCCGGCCCGGAATGATCAGGCCGTCCGGCCGATCACGGCGGCCGCCGCCGCGACGCAGACTCGATCATGCGCACGACCCCACTTGACCAGGCGAAACGACTCGCCCGGCACACCGAAGAACTCGTCCACCGGTCCCTGGCGACCCTCGGCGCCACGCAGTCGCAGCGCCGGATCGCGGCCGACGCCCAGGACTACTGGCACCAGCCCGCCGGCGACCGGTGGCGCGCGAACTCCCACTGGCGCGACGCCCTGGTCTTCCAGGAGAACGACCTCTGGTCGGCGATCGGCCGCGACCACCTGGAGCTGTTCGAGCGCGGCGCCCGGATGACCGGCTTCACCCGGTCGTGGGACCGGATCGTCGACTGGGGCTGCGGTGGCGGCGCCAACGCCGTCGCGTTCGCCCCGCGCGCCGAGCACTACATCGGCGTCGACATCTCCGGCGAGACGCTGAAGGAGTGCGAGCGCGAGGTCGCCGACGCGTGCGCGACGCCGTTCACGCCGGTCTCGATCGACGTCGACGAGCCGGAGGCGGCGCTGCGGCAGATCACCGAGCCGTGCGACGTCTTCCTGAGCTTCTACGTCTTCGAGCTGATCCCCACGCCCGAGTACGGCGAGCGCCTGCTGCGCATCGCGGCCCGGCTGCTCGCGCCCGGCGGCCTGGCGCTGATCCAGATCAAGTACGACCCGGGCAGCTGGCGGACCCGGCCGCGGCGGCGGAACTACCGCTCGGGGCTCGCCGAGATGACGACCTACCCGATCGCGGCGTTCTGGGAGCTCGCCGAGCGGTGCGGGCTCAAGCCCGAGACCGTCCAGCTGGTGCCGCACAACGCGCTCGACCGGCACTACGCGTACTTCTTCCTGTCCAAGCCCGGCGTGGTGTGACCGGTCTGACCTGGCTCACTGTACCGTCCAGCCGGTACAGTAACTGGCATGACCACGTACGCGCCCACCTCCGCACCGTTGAGCCACCGCCGCCGCTGGGCCGCGCTGAGCGTGCTGGTCGGCGCCGTGCTGCTGCTCGCCGTCGACGGCACGGTGCTCTACCTCGCCGTGCCCTCCCTGACCCGTGAGCTCTCCCCCAGCGCCACCGAGATCCTCTGGATCGGCGACGTCTACTCGCTCGCGCTGGCCGGCCTGCTCGTCACCGCGGGCAACCTCGCCGACCGGTTCGGCCGCAAGAAGGTGCTGCTCATCGGCACCGCGGCGTTCGGAGTGGCGTCCACGCTGGCCGCCTTCTCCCCCACCGCGGGCGTGCTCGTCGCCGCGCGGCTGCTGCTCGGGATCGCGGCGGCGACGATCATGCCGTCGACGCTGTCGATCATCCGCACCCTGTTCACCGACGCCCGCGAGCGCACCCGCGCCATCGCGATCTGGTCGGCGGGCTCCGGTGGTGGCATCGCGCTCGGCCCGCTCGTCGGCGGCGTGCTGCTGGAGCACTACTGGTGGGGCTCGGTGTTCCTGATCAACGTGCCGATCGTCGTCGTCTTCCTCATCGCCGGCGCGTGGCTGCTGCCGGAGTCGCGTGACCCGAACCCGGGCCGCTTCGACCTGCTCTCGGCCGCGTTGTCGATGGCCGCGATCGTGCCGCTGGTCTACGCGGTCAAGCACGCCATCGGTTCCGGCGTCGACGCGCAGGTCGTGCTGACGGCCGTGATCGGGCTGGTCTCGGGTGTCCTGTTCGTGCGCCGCCAGCGCCGGGTGGCCGACCCGCTGATCGACGTGACGCTGTTCCGCAACGGCGCCTTCAGCGGCGCGGTGGTGGCGAACTTCGTCGCGGTCTTCGCGCTGATGGGCCTGCTGTTCTTCTTCTCGCAGTACCTGCAGCTGGTCCGCGGGTTCAGCCCGCTGCAGGCCGGGCTCGCGGAGATGCCCGCGACGCTGGCCTCGATCGTGGTCGTGGCCGCCGTCGGCGTGGTCGTCACGCGGCTCGGCCGGGGCCGCGCGGTCGCCGTCAGCCTGGCCGTCACGGCCGTGGGGCTGCTGCTGGTCGCCGTCACCGAGCAGGCGCCGCAGTACATCTGGCTGGGCCTGACGCTGGTGCCGGTCGGGCTCGGCGTCGGGCTGGCGCTGACGCTCACCGTGGACTCGGTGCTGTCGGCCGTCCCGCGGGACAAGGCGGGCTCGGCGTCGGCGATCTCCGAAACCGCGTACGAACTGGGTGCGGCGCTGGGCATCGCGCTCCTCGGCTCGCTCGTGACGCTCGTCTACCGCGGCCTGCTGCCGCCGGCGGTGGCGCCCGAGGTCCGGGAGTCGCTGGCGGCCGCGGTGACCGTGCTCGATCCGGCGTCACCGGTGGCCGAGAGCGCCCGGCAGGCGTTCACCGGCGCCATGCAGGTGACGTCGGTCGCGGCGGCCCTCGTCACCGCCGTCGCCGCGCTGATCGCCTGGCGTACGATCCCGTCCGGAAAGGACTGACGATGCCTCGCAAAGCCGGGCGCAGCCCCGAAGAAACGCGCCGGGCCCTGCTCGACGCGGCCGGGAGGACGATCCGCGCCCGTGGGGTCTCCGCGTCGCTGGACGACATCGCCCGGCAGGCGGGGGTGTCGAAAGGCGGGCTGCTGTACCACTTCCCGGCCAAGGACGCCCTGGTGCGCGCACTCGCCCAGGACCTCCTCGACGCGTTCCGGGCGGAGGTGTCCGCCGCGCTGGACCCGGCGGACACCGCGCCGGGCCGGCTGACCCGCGCGTACGTCCGGGCGTCGCTGGACACGTCCCAGGACGAGGTCGCGATCCGGGAGAACATCGCGCTGATCGCCCAGCTGATCTCGATGCCCGAGGTCGCCGAGCTGGCCCGCGCGGACGCCGAGCGGTGGGACGGGGACCTGCACGCGGACGGCCTGCCGCCCGACGTGGTGACCCTGGTCGTCGCGGCGGCGGACGGCGCGAGCACGGCGCCGCTGTGGGGCGTCGGCATCGACGTGCCCGCCGCCCGGCGGCTGGAACGGCAACTGCTGGACCTGACCCGCGAACCGTGATCCTTCGTCCATACTGGACACATGAGCGAACCCGAGCCGGTCCCCGTCGCCTGGGTGCGACGACGTCGCGAACCCGCCCCGGCCCGGCCACGCCGGGCCGCCGGGTGGGTCCTCGTCCCCGGGCTCGTGCTCGCCGTCGCCGTCGCACTCGGGGCCGTCGCCGTGCAGCGGACCGAGAGCCGGCTGCGGGCGTCGGGCCAGGAAGCGCCGGCCACGGTCACGGCGGTCGTGCCGACGAAGTCCAGCTACAACGTCGACGTCCGGTTCACCACCGCGGACGGCCGGGAGATCACCGCCCGGCTCAAGGACTTCCCGCGCGACCCGGGCCTGAAGACCGGCGACCGGCTCCGCGTCGGCTACGACCCCGAACGCCCGGACGCCACGCTCTGGGACGTCCGGGACCCCCTGGCCTTCACCGGCGCCACGATCTTCCTGGCCGCCCTGTCCGCGGTGCTGGCGGCGTCGTCGATCGTGACCTTCGCGCTCCTCCGCCGGCGGCGGCGCGGCTAGCGAACCGCGAACACCATGCCGATGTCCGCGGCTTCCTGCACCGGGTCCTGCTCCGCGCTGACCGTGAAACCCTTGCCCGCGAACACCTCCCGGATCGTGTCCCGGTTGCGCCGCCAGCCTTCGACCTCCACCACCGCCTGCCGGACCAACGGCCAATGCCGGTCCTCGATGCCGTGCAACACGTCCAGCTCCGCGCCCTCGACGTCCACCTTCAGCAGGTCGATGCGGTCGATGGCCTGCTCGTCCAGTACCGGCGACAGCGGCCGGACGCGGACGCGGTGCGTCTCCAGTTCCCGCATGACCCGGAGCTTGCGGCCGACGATTCCCCGCAGCACCGGCGCCGGGACGCGACGGGCCGTGGCACCCAGGCCGCCCCGGCGGATCATCTCGACGATGCTGGCCGTGACGCGCTTGCGCTCGGCTTCGACGTTTCCCGCGTCCCGCAAGGAAGACGAGAAGATCGTCGCGGCCGGGAAGTAGCTGAAGTCGAGTTCATCCTCCGTCGAGGATAACCCGAACGGCAGCGCGGTCAGCCGGCCGCCGAAGAACTCGCGGGCGTTGCGCTCCAGCGTCTCGTAGAGCGGCGGCAACGGCTCGAAGGCGAAGATCCGCACGTCGCCGTCCAGGCGCTCGTAGACGGCCGCCGAGAAGACGCCGACGTTCGCGCCGACGTCGAGGACCGTGGCGCCGGGTGCGAACTCGATGCCGTGGGCGAAGTAGCCGGCCACCTCTTCGCGCAGGAACGACACTTCCCACGGGTTGATGCTGTGCAGGGCGATCGCGTCCATCGTCATCCGCGAAGGATTACCAGTCCCGGGGGCCGGTGGTCCAGACCCGGACGTCGGGAACGGCCGGCCACGGCTACGCCATCCGGGTGACGTGTCCGATTCCGCGTAACCAGGCCTTCGCTCCTGCGACCCGTTGGGGGAAGCTCCGGAGAGGGGTGCCATGAAACGTCTCGTGATCTGCTGCGACGGCACGTGGAACACACCGGACCAGACTTCCGGCGGAACGCCGTCCCCCACGAACGTCACGAAGCTGGCCTTGGCCGTCGCCGGCGAGTTCGACGGCGTTCCCCAGCGCCTGTACTACCACCGCGGTGTCGGGTCCTACGGCCGGGCGCGGTTGCGCGGCGGCGCGTTCGGGGTCGGCGTGGCCCACGACGTGCTCCGCGCGTACCGGTTCGTCGTGGATAACTACGAGCCGGACGACGAGATCTTCCTGTTCGGCTTCAGCCGCGGCGCCTACACCGCGCGCAGCGTCGCCGGGCTGATCCGGAACGCCGGAGTGCTCAAGCCGGCCGCCGTCGAGCGGCTCGACGACGCGTACGCGCTGTACCGCGCGCGGTCGATCAAGCCGCGGGACATCGAGTCGGAGCTGTTCCGGCGGTCCTACAGCCACGAAGACACCCGGATCCGGTTCATCGGCGTCTGGGACACGGTGGGCGCGCTCGGGATCCCCACGATCGGGCCGAAGTTCCTGATGGACCGGATCAACCGGCGGTTCGCCTTCCACGACACCGAGCTGAGCAGCCGGGTCGACGTCGCGATGCACGCCGTCGCGATCGACGAGCGGCGCAAGGCCTTCCGGCCGGCCCTGTGGACGCGGCACGACGACGCCGGCGACCAGGTGGTCGAGCAGGTCTGGTTCTCCGGGGTGCACAGCGACGTCGGCGGCGGCTACCCGGACTCGTCCCTGGCGGACGTCGCCCTCCGGTGGCTGGCGGGCCGCGCGGCGGAGCACGGCCTGGGCCTGCGGAACGGCGCGTTCACGACCGAAGCCGGGTGGGGCGTCGAGAACCTCCCCGCGGTGCACGCGAACCCCCTCGGCGAGATCCACGAGTCACGCAAAGGGATCTACCGCCTGCAGCGGCCTCTGGCGCGGCTTCGCCTCGACCTCCGCGAAGCCGTCGCCATGTCCGTCGCGTCGAGCGCGGTCCGGCGGCACGACGCCGGCGCCGCGTACTGCCCGCCGGGGTTCGACGAACTCGCCAAGGCAGTCCCCGAGACCGACGTCGGCTGATCAGCCGACGGCGACGCCGAGGTCGGCCTCGAACCCCGTGGGCACCAGCACGTCCGACCGGCTGAGGTCGTGCACGCTCCGCTTGCCCAGCGCCAGCAGCGTCGAGTCGATGCCGCCCCGCAGCACGTCGAGGACGTTCTCGACGCCCGCTTGGCCGTCCGCGGCCAGGCCCCACAGGTACGCGCGGCCGATCAGCACCGCGCGAGCGCCGAGGGCCAGGGCCTTCACGACGTCGCTGCCGCGGCGGATTCCGCCGTCCAGCAGGATTTCCACCCGGTCGCCGACCGCCTCGGCGATCGCCGGGAGCGCGCGGATCGTCGCCGGGGTGCCGTCGAGGTTGTTGCCGCCGTGGTTGGACACCGAGATCGCGCTGACGCCCGCGTCCACCGCGCGGCGGGCCTCGTCGACCCGGATGACGCCCTTGAGCAGGAACGGGCCGTCCCACTGCGAGCGCAGCCAGGCGACGTCCTCCCACGACGGCGGCGGCGTCTGCATCCACTGGCCGTACGCGCCGAAGAACGTCGGCGACGGCTCGCCCGGCTGGGCCATGTTCGGCACGCCGAGGTCCGGCAGCGCGCGGGTGCGCACGTAGTCGAGCAGCCACCGCGGGTGCGTCAGGCCTTCCGGCGCGAAGCGCAGCAGCTCGCGGAAGGTGAGCCGTTCCGGGATGTGCGGGCTGCCCCAGTCGCGGCTGTGCGAGAACGACCAGTCCAGGGTCAGGATGATGCCGACGGCCCCGGCCGCGCGGGCGCGCTCGAGACGGCGCAGGATGTCCTCGCGGGTGCCGGTCCAGTAGACCTGGAAGTACGTGTTCGGGTTGGCCGCGACGACCTCTTCGATCGGCTTGCTGCCGAACGAGCTGAGGCCGATCGACGTCCCGCGCGCGGCGGCGGCGCGGGCCACGGCCACTTCGCCGTCCGGGTGCACCGCCTGCACCCCGGTCGGGGAGATCAGCACCGGCAGCGCGACGTCGCGGCCGAGCACGTGCGTGCTCAGGTCGCGCTCGCCGTAGTGCCCGGCGGTGCGCGGCGCGAACCGCAGCTCGTCGAATGCGCCGAGGTTGTCGGCCAGCGTCAGGCCCCTTTCGGAACCGGCGATCAGGGCGGAGTAGACGGAACCGGGGAGACGCTTCTTCGCGCGTCGCTGGGCTTCGGCGACGGACTCGAACCAGGTCATCGTGTTCCCTTCGGGTCGATCTCGAGCGGGCGCCGCACGACGGCCGGGCGGACCGGCACCGTGGTGCGCTGCGCCAGGCAGCCGGCCCAGACGCCGGCGCCGTACGCGATGTCGTCGGCGATCGCGGCCGCGGTGTAGCGGACGGGATCGAGCTCCGGCCGCCGCTGCGCCCACGCGGTCAGCGGGGGGCCCAGCAGCAGCGAAGCGACGGCGGCGCGGCGGCTCCAGCGCCGCCGCCCGCCGGGGACCAGCAGCGCGGCGAGGAGCGGGGCCGCGAACTGGGTGCCGTAGCGGCCACACCCGAGCCAGGTCTGCCGGACGGCGGTGGCCATCGCGCGCACGACCCCGGCGTCCGGGACGTCGTGGGCGCGCAGGAGCCGGACCATGCTGCCCACCGAGCCGCCGAACGCGAGCGCCGCGAGCGCCGGCCGGCGGGCCAGCAGCGCGCCGACGGTCAGCGCGGGCCAGGGGTGCAAAGCCAAGGGCGCCAGCGCTTTCGGGTGCCGCAGCGCCAGCGGCGCGGCGGACGTGCCGTAGCGCGCCCGGCGGCCCAGCAGGTCGCGCCAGGTCTCCGGTTCGTGGTGGTCGACGGCGACGTCCGGGGCGTAGCGGACGCGGAAGCCGGCCTCGTGCAGGCGCCAGACGAGGTCGACGTCCTCGCCGACGCGCAGCGCCGGATCGAAGACGGCGCCGTCGACCGCGACCGACGTCAGCGCACTGCGGCGGACCACGAGCGCGGCGGTCGGCACGTACGACACCCGCGTGCCCGGCGCGACCCGCGCGGGGCGGTCGCCGAGGTCGAGGCTGCCCGCGGCGCGGGTGTAGCGGCCGGCCCAGGTGCCGGGCGCCAGCGCGCGGACGCGGGGGGCGACGGCGGCGAGCAATGGGTCGGCGAAGTGCGTCGCGAGGCGGTCGGCCCAGCCGTCGGCCGGGACGCAGTCGCTGTCCAGGAAGGCGATCAGCTCGGTGCCGACGTGGTCCAGCGCGGTGTTGCGCGCGGCGCCCGGGCCGCCGTTGACGTCGCGGCGCACGAGCTTCGCGCCGTGCGCGGCGGCCACGGCCGCGACGGCGGCGGGGTCGTCCGAACCGTCGTCGACGACGAGCACGGGGTGCTTCTGGTCGAGCCCGGCCAGGCACCGGCCGAGCAGTTCCGCGCGGTCGCGGACCGGGACGACGACGGTGACGTCCGCGGGCGCCGCGGGCTCCGGCGGCACGGGATGGGCGAGACCGGCGTCGGTGAGCCGCCGGGCGAGCGTGCCGGTGGCGGCGGTGGTGACCGGGCCGTCGCCGAGGTCCTGCCACGCCTTGCGGCCCGCCCCGGTCAGCCGCAGCACACGGGCCGGGGAGCCGCCGAACCAGAGGCCGTCGGCGAGTTCGCGGGTGTCCGGGTCCAGCGCGACGCGGAACCCGGGCGGTAAGGGCGTCATAAGGCCAGGCCTCCGTCCACCGGCACGACCGCGCCGGTCATCGCCCCGCTGTCCGGCCCGGCGAGGAACGCCAGCACGGCGGCGACTTCCGCCGGGTCGAGGAGCCGCCCGGCGGGCTGCTGATCGGCGAACGCGGCCGCCTCGGGCAGGTCGTAGAGCCGGGCGCTCTCGGCGAGGATCGGGGTGTCGGTCGAACCGGGGCTGACGGCGTTGGCGGTGACGCCGCTGCGGCCCAGTTCGGCACCGAGCGCGCGGATCAGCCCGGCGACGCCGGCCTTCGCGGCGCAGTAGGCCGCGAGCATCGGCAGGCCGCGGGTCGCGGCGGCCGAGGCGACGGCGAGAAAGCGGCCGTCCCGCGGTTCGGGCCGGCGCAGCAACGCGGGCACGGCGGCCCGGGCGAGGTGGATGACGCCGTTCAGGTTGACCTCGAGAACGGCCTTTTCCCGCGCCTCGGGGACTTCCCAGAGCGGCACTCCCCCGGCGATCACGCCCGCGGCGGCGATCGCGACGTCGAGCCCGCCCCAGCGACGTTCGGCCTCGGCCACGGCGGCGGCCAGGGCGCCGGGGTCGCGGACATCGGCGACGAAGGCCGCGGCGTTGTCCCCCGCCTTCGCGACGACGGCGGCCAGCTCGGCCGCGGTGCCCATCGGGTACGGAAGGGCCGGATCATCGGCGGCGACGTCGACGGCGAGGACGGCATAACCCTGCTCGGCCAGCCGAAGGACGGTCGCGGCGCCGATCCCGCGCGCCGCGCCGGTCACGAGGGCGATGCGCGGGGTCATGCCGCCACCACGCCTCGGGTCGGGTGTCCACAGGGGACACCGGCGCCGGGTGCAGGCGCCGTCATGCGACCACCGCCGGATGCCAAGCGTCCACATGGGACACCAACGCTCCGGTCAGCAGCGCCAGCAGCTCCCGGCCCTCCGCCGCCGTCGCCGACGTCGGGTCGCCCAGCACCCCGGTCGCCGTCACCGCGCGGACACCGCCTTCGCGCAGCAGCGGCAGGACCTCACCCAGCGGCCGCGTGTCCCCCACGACCGCGCGGTCCATTCGCACTCCGCTCGGCCGCAACGCCAGCTGCAGCGCCGTTTCCGGCCGTCCGGCGTGCGGATCGCCCGGCCAGCGGGGCTGGAACACCTCGACGTCGCGCGACTCCGCCCGCAGGCGGGCGACGGCCCGGGCGACCGGGCCCGCGTTGCCGCCGTGGGCGGAGACGAACAGCAGCCGCCGGAAGGTTTCGGAAGCCGAGCGGCCCAGCTCGACCAGCAGCAGCTCGGTCGCCTCCTGGCCGATCGACAACGTCCCGGCGAAGCCCGCGTGCTCGCCGCTGGAGCCGTAGGCCACCGCGGGCGCCACCAGGACGTCCGGGCGTGCGGCCGCGAGCCCGTCGCACAGGGCCTGGGCGATGTCGGTGTCGGTGGTCAGCGGCAGGTGCGGGCCATGCTGCTCGGTCGCGCCGACCGGCACCGCCAGGATCGCCCCGGCCGCCGCGCGCTCGGCGACGTCCGGCGAGGACAAGGCCGTGAGCTGGGCGTTCTGGTCGGTCATCGTGGCTCCTGTGACACGCGGACGATTTCGGCACCCTGTGACGAATATCAGGCAGAGTAATGTCACCCAGTGTCAGAAACAAGCCTCACGAAGGAACGGCACACGAATGACCGAACCGACCCCCGCCGCCCGCCGCGGCCGCCCACCGGGCACCAGCGCCCGTGAGCTGGAGGTCATCGCCCTGCGGCTGTTCACCGAACGGGGTTTCCACGAGACGACGGTCGACGAGATCGCCGCGACCGCCGGGGTCAGCCGCCGCACGTTCTTCCGGTACTACGACGCCAAGTCCGACGTCCTGTGGAACGAGTTCGACACCGAGGTCGAGACGATCCGGAAGCTGCTCGCCGACGCGCCCGCCGGCCTGCCCGTGATGGACGCCGTCCGCGCGGCCGTGCTGGCCGCGAACCACTACCGCGCCGAGGACGTCCCCGAGCTGCGCAAGCGGATGAGCCTGCTCAGCTCGGTCCCCGAGCTGGCCGCGAGCGCGGCGATCCACTACGACGCCTGGGAACGCGCGGTCAGCGCGTACGTCGGCACGCGGACCGGCCAGCCCGCGGACTCGCTGTACCCGCTGGCGGTGGGCCGGGCGGTGCTGGCGGCGTGCCGCGCGGCCTACGAACGCTGGTCGGCCCGGGCCGACGCGGACCTGACGGTCTACCTGGACGCGGCGCTCCGGGCGCTGACCGCGGGCTTCGCGGACGCGGCGCTCACGGCCGAGCCGTCACCGGCCGGCTGAGCCGCCCTTGCCGGTGAGGATGTCGAACGCGTGCCGGCGGTGGGTGGCGAACAGCTCCAGCGCGGCCTCGCGGTCACCGGCGCGCAGCGCGGCGGCCAGCTGCCGGTGCTCCTCCGGGATCGCCGCGAGGTAGCCGTCGGCCTCGACGCCGACGCGCGTCAGCAGGAACAGGTGCACCTGCGAGCGGATCGCCTCCCACGCTTCGAGCAGGCGCCGGTGCCCGGCGGCGGCGTACACGGCGTCGTGGAAGCCGATGTCGCAGCGGACCATCTCGTGCTCGTCCGCGGCACGCGCCATCCGCCCGACGGCCGCGTCGACCGCCGCCAGCCCCTCGGCCGGGGCGCGCTCGATCACCAGCGCGACGGCGAGCTGCTCGAGGGCCGCGCGCAGCGTGTCGAGCTCGGCGACGTCCGGCTCGGTCAGGGCCGTCACGGTCGCGCCGCGGTGCCACTCGCTGCGCGCCAGGCCCTCCCGTTCGAGCCGCAGGAGGGCTTCCCGCACCGGCCCCCGGCTGACGCCCAGCGCGGCGGACAGCTCCACCTCCCGCAGCTGGCTGCCGGGCGGGTAGGCGCCGTCGAAGATGGCGTCCCGGATCCGGTCGGCGACCTCGTCGGCCAGCCCCCGCCGCCGCGCGGGCACCACCCGGCCGGGTTCGCTCATCGCTGTCCTTCCTCCAGGCTTGTCCCAAAGTTAACATCGCCGGCCCGGCAAACCGTGCGCGACGGCTCGGGCCGGCCGCTCACAGGTCCGACGCGCGCCGGAAAGCCCGACCGAGCAGCAGGACGGCGGCGAGCCCGAGCAGCCAGCCCAGCAGGAAACCGACCGTCAACGGCCACGGCACCGAGGTCCGCCACCAGTGGTAGCCCGCGGACAGCAGCCCGGCGGCCAGGCTGAGGAAACCGACCCCCTCGAACGCCAGCCTGGTCGGGTGCAGGAAGTTCCAGCCGGTGACGCTGAACCAGCCGCGGGTCGTGGGCGCGGCCAGCGCCGACGTCCGCCACGACTCCCACCGGACCTGCCCGCCGAGCCGCTGCGCCAGCGACTCGCGAACGTAGCGGCGGATCAGCTTGATGTGGAAGTCGTGCAGGATGTACCGGCTGCCGAGCAGGTACGCCGCGAACGGGACGAGCAGCAGCAGGGCGAAGTTCGCGGACGAGATCGCCACGCTGGAGATCGCGCCCGCGGAGGCCAGCTGGAGGGCGAACACGTTCCACTGGACCGTCGCTCGCCGCTCGGTCTCGGTCCGGAGCGCGTTGTACTCGGCTAGCAAGATCTGGGTGCGGGCCGCCGGATCGACCTCGCCGTCCGGTGGGGGTTCGCCGGGCTGCGTCATGCGACCAGGATCGCACGGCAGGCATCCGGATACCGCCTGTTCGAGCGTCGCCGGCCCCTGGTCACCGGGCGTGCCCGCAGCCCTCCCCCAGCCGGCTGCGGGCACGTCCCGTCGAGCAGAACCTGCCAGCGCCGCGCGAGCGGGTCAACGGGCCCGAAAACGTTTCGCGCCCGGCCGAAACGTCGTCCGGCGGGAATGCCGGGCGCCCCGGCGGAAACCGCGTCCGACCAGCGCTATTCTCGCCGGGAAGGGGGTGCGCCCGGCATGTTGGAAATTCACTTCACGGACGCGGACCTGGCGAAGCTGACCATCGCCGAGGACGCCGACCCGATGTGGGAGCTGCTGATGAGCAGCTACCGGATCCGGCGACCCGAGGGTGAGCCGTTCTTCGGCCGGTGGCGCCGGGGGTCGCGCTCCGCGGTCCCCGAGTCCGGGCGGCTGCTCATGGCCGCCGTGCCGCCGTACGGCTACTGCCCGGACTTCCTCACCCCGCTCGGCGCCCGCACGGTCGGCGACGGCATCGCCGCCATGCTCGAGACCCCGCCGCAGGTCCTGGCCGCCGACGTCGCCGAGCTCGCCGCGCAGGGCACCCGCGTCCCCCCGTGGCTGCGCCGCCTCGGCGACGGCGAACCGCGCGAGCTGCGCCGGCTGGGCACAGCGCTGCACGACTACTACCGCCAGTGCCTCGCTCCGGACTGGCCGGCGGTCCGCCGCACCGTCGCGCGCGACCGCCGCCGGCTGCAGTCCGGCCTCGAGCGCGGCGGGCCCCAGCTGCTGCTCTCGACGCTGCACCCGGACATCACGTGGAACCCGCCGGTGCTCCACGTCCGCTTCCCGGTCGACCAGACGCTCCACCTGGCCGGCCGCGGCCTCCGGCTGCTCCCGACGTTCTTCGCCCACGGCATGCCGACGACGTACAAGGACCCGGGGCTGCCGCCGGTGCTCGTCTACTCGATCGGCCACACGACCCTCGACAGCGACGCCGAGCCCGGCCCGTCACTGGCCGCGCTGCTCGGCCGGACCCGTGCCCGCGTCCTCATGACGGTGGCGATCACCCGCTGCAACACGAGCGAGCTGGCGGAGCTGACGGACATCGCCCTGGCCACGGCCAGCCAGCACGCGTCGGTCCTGCGGGCGAGCGGGCTGATCACCAGCACCCGGGCGGGCAAGTCGCAGATCCACGAGATCACGCCGCTGGGCCTGGGCGTGATCCGGGCCGGCTGACTCTTCCGGCCCTTGCCCTCGACGTTTCCCCGCGTTCAAGATGCGGTGGTGGAGAACGAAGTCGAGACGCGCAAGCCCGCCGCCCTGGAGGACGCATGACCGGACAACCCTGGCGGTGGGACGAATCGACGTGGCGCGGGCACGTCGAGCACGTCCGGGCGGGCCGCTCGCTGCGGCCCGCGTCGTGGCCCGGCGGCGCGAAGGTGGCCGTGGCGCTGTCGTTCGACTCCGACCACGAGACGCCCGCGTTGCGCGACGGCGACGTGCTGCCCGGCAAGCTGGCGCAGGGCGAGTACGGCGCGCGCGTCGGCGTGCCGCGGTTGCTGCGGCTCCTCGAGCGGTACTCCGCGCCGGCGTCCTTCTTCGTGCCCGCGGTCTCGGCGTTGCTGCACGACGGCGAAGTACAGTCCTATGTGGACAACGGGCACGAAGTCGCGCTGCACGGCTGGATCCACGAATGCAACACCGCCCTCACCGAGGCCGAAGAGCGTGACCTCGCCTTCCGCGCCGCCGACGTCCTGGAACGGCTCGCGGGCACCCGGCCGGTCGGCATCCGGACGCCGTCGTGGGACTTCTCCGCGCACACCCTGGCCATCACGCGCGAGCTGGGCCTGCGGTACGACTCGTCGCTGATGGCCGACGACGACTGCTACGAGCTCCTCGAACACGGCGAGCCCACCGGCGTCGTCGAGCTGCCGGTGGAGTGGATCCGCGACGACGCGCCGTACTTCATGATGGACCGCTTCGCCGCCCTGCGGCCCTACACGCCACCACGCGGGGTGCTCTCGATCTGGCGCGACGAGTTCGACGCGGCCTACGCCGACGGCGGCCTGTTCCAGCTCACCATGCACCCGCACATCATCGGGCACCGCTCGCGGATCGCGATCCTCACCGAGCTGCTCGACCACATCACCGGCCACGACGGCGTCTGGTTCGCCACCCACGCCCAGGTCGTCGACCACGTTCTCGGGGAGCTGCCGTGACGATCCTGCACGAGTGGGTGCGCGCCCATCGCGACGAACTGCTGGCCGACGTCGCCGCTTACGTCGGCATCGAGACTCCCAGTGACGACAAGGAATGCCTCGCGCGGGGACTGTCCTGGGTGGACGGCTGGCTGCGCGAGCGGCTGGGCCCGCCCGCGTCGGTGCGCGACGTCGACGGCGGCGTCCACGGCGACGTCAAGGTCTACGACTACCCGGGTGCCGGTCAGCCGGTGCTCGTGCTGGCGCACTACGACACGGTGTGGCCGCTCGGGACGCTCGCGGACTGGCCGTTCACGGTGGACGGCGACCGAGCGACCGGGCCGGGGATCTTCGACATGAAGTCGGGCCTGGTCCACGCGGTGTGGGCGCTGCGCGCGCTCGACGCCGCCGGGCTCCCCCGCCCGGCCGTCCGGCTGGTCCTCAACGGCGACGAGGAGATCGGCAGCCCGGCGTCCCGGCCGGTGATCGAGGAGGCCGCGGCGGGCACCCGCGCGACGCTGGTGTTCGAGGCGAGCGCGGCCGGCGCGGTGAAGACCGCGCGCAAGGGCGTCGGCCTGTTCCGCGTGCGCGCCACCGGCGTCGAGTCCCATGCCGGACTGGACCCGGCGAAGGGCGCGAGCGCGATCGACGAGCTGGCCCGGGCGGTCCTGGCCCTGCACGCGCTGGCCGACCCGGCTGCCGGGACGACGGTCAACGTCGGCGTGATCTCCGGCGGGACCAGGCAGAACGTGATCGCGGGGGCGGCGTCCGGCGAGGTCGACGTGCGCGTGTCGAGCGCGGCGGAGGCGTCCCGCATCGACGCGGGCCTGGCGGCGCTGACGGCCCACGACCCCCGCGCGACGCTCGTGGTGGAGGGCGGCTGGAACCGCCCGGTGATGGAGCGTTCCCCGGCAACGGCGGAGCTGTACCACCTGGCCCGCGCGACGGCGGCGGAGCTGGGCGTCACGTTGGCTGAGTGCTCGGTGGGCGGAGCCAGCGACGGCAACTTCGTGGCGGCGCTGGGCCACCCGGTCCTGGACGGCTTCGGCGCGGTCGGCGACGGCGCGCACGCGCGGCACGAGCACATCAGCGTCGAGGGGATGCTGGAACGAACAGCCCTGGCGGCCGCCGTCCTGCACCGCCTCGGCGAAAGCCCGGTGACCCCAGGCGGTCCGGCGGACTAAGCCAAGTCCGTGAATGCCACATTGAGAGACCTAGTGTCCCTCGATGTGGCATTCACGGACTTCAAGTTTTACGGGCGCGAGGTGAGGTCCTGGACCGTCGCCGCCGGCAGGCGGGTGCAGCCGACCGCGCCCGGGTTGAGCAGCAGGTCCGTGCCCGGGCGGTCCGCCAGCAGCGCCGCCAGCTCCGCCGCGTCCACCGCCCGCCAGCCCGCCGTCCGGACCCGGTGGCGGTGGGCGGGCGCCGTCGCGACCAGCAGGCACGGGACGCCGTCGGGCGACGGTGCCGTCAAGGGTGCGCCCGACGCGTCCAGCGCCACCGCCGTCTTGACCTGGCGGAACACCGACGCCACCTGGGCGAACTCCGCGTCACCCACGGCCAGCAGCCGCAGGACCGCGTCCAGCGGGTCCGCCGGGCTGTCCGGGCCCGACGGCACGTACTCCGGGTTCGGCTCGAAGTCGCCGATCGAGCCGTCCGCCGCGGCCGGCCAGCCGCCGACCACGTGGGTCCGGTCGGGCGCCGACGGCACCGGGGGCCACGCCGGATCGACCAGCAGCACCCACTTCTCAGCCGTCATCACGCACCCCTCCCACCGCGGCCGTCAACCGGGCCGATCGTTCCGACGCCGCCTTCTCCTGTTCCTGATAGCGTCGCACGCCCTCCGCGATCCGCCACCGGTAGAGCCACGCGAGGTTCGTGACCCGGAACCGCCGCATCAACCACAACGCGCGCCGCGTGGGCTCGGGGTCGTCCACCGCGCCACGCACCGCTTCGCGCATGACCCCGATCGGCAGATCACCCTCGGCCTGCTCCCGGATCACCGCCGCGACCGCGCCGGCCCGCGTCTCGACGTCCGGCGACGCCAGGACGGCGTCCATCGCGACGGTCACCAGTCCCGGCCGCAACGCTCCGTGCCGGGCCAGGGCGTCGATGGCGTCCGCGGCGGCGCCGACGTCCAGGCCGCCGGCCACCCGGGCCGCGATCTCCAGGACGTCGTCCCGGCCGACGACGGTGTCGGTGACGCCGTGCAGCTGCAGCAACGCGAACTCCTCGGCCAGCCCGACCGTGGCCGCGGCGTCGGCCGGACTCAAGGCGCCATCGACTACAAACGGCGCCGCACCCGGCGGAGTCAACGCGATCAGTTCACTTTGGACATCAGCCATCAGCGCGTCCGGAACAACGGGCGCGGGCAGGCCGTCGCCGAGATGCTCCACAATAGACTCGGCGAGCGTACGAGGCGTTTCCACAGCAGAGGTGCTCGGAGCCAAAGGCCGATACACCAAGCCGTCCCGCCACTCGCCCCTGCCCACGCTCGGGAAGAAGTCCCGAATGGACGGTCCGACTGGCCGCCACTTCTCGGACACCGTATCGAACCGCCGGTCGACGACGTGCGTGACACCGTCGAAATCCGGTGACGTCGCGACCTGAGTCAGCACCGACGTCCACAGTAGACCGGGATTCTCGTGCGACTCCACGACGTCCGCGACACTGTCCAAACGCAACACCGGCAGCCCCGACCGGAGCTGCCCGACGATCTCCCCGACCGCCGGGTCGATCCGCAGCCGCGTCGAGGCGAAGGAAATCTCGACGTGCCCGCCCTCGCCGCCACGGATCTTCACTGGCACGCGCGCCAGGACGTCGTGCGCGAGGGCCTCGCCGAGGTGCCCGGCCAAGGCCTTCGCGACTGAACCGGCACCGGTGCCGGTGACGCTGATGGCGGGCAACGGACCGTCGCCGGTGTCGGCCACGAGCACCGCCCGCGCGAGTTCACGCGCCCCCGCGGCCAGGCCGGTGTCCCGGTGCCCGAGATGCCGGTCGACGACCGCGCGGACGACGTCGGGCTGTTCGTGTTGCGCCAGCACCGGCGCGGGGTCGCGCAGCGCGAGGGTCGTCGCGACGGCTTCCCGCACCACCTCGAGAGTCCGGGCGCGATCGGCCAGCGACACCAGTCCTGAGGCAGGCTCCGGGCGCGCGTACTGCCAGTCCTTGCCCAGCGCCTCGGCCAGCTCTTCGACGACCGCCGCGGTGTCGACGGGCTTCCCGAACGTCGTCCAGTGCCCGCCGCGGACGACGGCCGTGAACGCGTCGTCGGTGGCGCCGAACAGCGGCGCCGACGGCTCGTCGTCACCACGGCGGTTGGCGAGCACCGAGTCCGTGGCCGCGTGCACCGGCAGGCCGGAAGCCGCGTGGAAGTCGAAAGCGACCCCACCCGGCCCGGGACGACGTCCGGCCGCGCACGGGAAGAGCGTCACCGATTCCGGTCGCGCGGAACCAAAGGAAGACGTCACCAGCCGAGCGAGAGTGGCGCCATCGACGAACACCGCGCGACGCTCGCCGTCGACCCGGGCGAAGACCTTGGCGCAGGTCTCCTCACCGTGCCCGGTGACGAGGAACGTTTTCCCCCGCGCCAGTTCGTCGGCCCACGGCGCGCGGACCAGCACGCCGCCCTCGCCTGGCCCGCGACCGCGCAACGACGGCTGCGCGCCCGACGCGAACTCGCGCATCTCGTCCGGCGCGGCTTCGACGATGAGGTTCTCGCCGGTGGTCTGCGACAGCCAGGCCTGCACCTTCGCCGCCTCGTCCGGCTCGAGGAAACTGACGCCGCGAACCTCGCCGGACGCGTCCAGCAGCGGCGTCGCGGCGGGCGCGTCGAACTCGACGGTGGTCCCCGGCTGATCGGCCAGTTCTCCCCTGAACCGCTCACCGAAGGTCGCGAAGTGCCCGCCGTCGGTCACAGTCGTGAAGCCGTGCGTGGCGCCGGTCGCCTGGCCCAGGGTCGCCGACGGGCGGCCGAACAGCGCCGGCTCGGTCGGCGCGTGCACCTGCAGCGGGCCGCCCAGCTCGGACAGCGCCCGCTGGAAGTCGTGGGCGACACCGCCCGGGCCGTCGAGCTTGCCGGTGGCGCACGCGATGAGCGTGATCGACGGCCGCGCGGACCCGGCCGCCTGCGCGAACGGTTTCGACGCGGCGAGGATCTTCGCGAACGACGCGCCGTCGACGCGCACGGTCCGCCCGCTCAGCAGCGTGAGCTTCACCGACTGCGGCCGGCCGTGCGCCATGACGAACAGCGTGCTCGAATCCCACGGCGCGGGGCTCTGCGACGCCCACTCGCCGAACGCGCGTCCGTCGAGGTCCGGCTTCGCGCCGTTCTCCCGGGCGTCACGCAGCAGCGGCGCGGTCCGCTCCGGCGTCGCGCCTTCGGGCAGGGAACCGACAGTGTCGGAGTGGTCGTCCGCCCAGTCGCGTTCGATGTCCGCGGTGTGCTCGGCGGCGGGCAGGAACGACACCGCGACGACCCGGCCGGACCGGTCGGTGACCGGACGCGCCTCGATCTGGGAGACGTCGAAGTCGTACGGCAGGCCGGTCCCGGTGTCGACGCCGGTCACGGTGTCCTGCGCCAGCACAGCGTCCACAGTAGACGGATCGAACGCGTCGACCTGCCGGTCCAGCTCCCGCTTGGCGTCCCACCACGCCTGCCGGGCCTCATCGGCCCGACGCCGGGCCTCGACGACGTCGTCGAGCGCGGCGTCCCGGCGGGAGATCTGGTCGGCGCGGTCGTTGCGGTGGTCGTCGAGCACGGCGGCGAGCCGTTCGGCCCGATCCTGCGCCGCACCGCGAGCCCGGGTCAGCTCCGGCTGCGCGGCCCGGATCGCCGCCGCGTCCTCCAAGGCCTTCCCGCGCGTGGCGAGGAGAGCGCGCTGCTCGTCGGAGCCGGGTTCGGCGGCCCCGGCCAGGGTGAGCGCCTGGTCGGCGACGTCGTTCAGCCGCGAGATCTCCGCGTTGCCCGCGCGCAGCCGCGCCCCGGCGTCACGCGCGTCGGTCTCCGCCGCGGCCAGCGCGTCACGCAGGGCCTGGACGGCGTCGGTCGAGGTGTCGACGCCGAGCGCCGGGCCGTCTTCGGCCAATCGACGCGCGCCTTCGCGCTGATCGAGCCACCGGTCGTCGGCACCGCGTTGCGCCTGGTCGACGGCCTCTTCGGCGGTGCGCCACGCCTCGGCGGCGTCCTTCACCGCGTCCTGGGCCCGGCTCAGCGTGTCCGGCAGCTTCGCCTGCAGGAACGCCTCGACGTCGGCGTCGGTCATCCGGACCAGGGCCGACGACGGCACCTTCACCTCGACCGCCGCGGTCCGGCCGCCACCGAGGTCGGCGACCACGCGGTACTCGACGTCGAAGCCGACCAGCCCGGTGCGGCCCTTCGGCTTGCCGGTCACCGACCGGTCGCCGGCGGACGTCGACGACGTCGGGTCGGTGCTCGCGTCGGGCGAGCGGGTGTCGAGGCCGCCCCACGAGTGCGCGTTCTGCCCGGGGTCGGTGACCCCGCCACCGCCGAGGTTGTGCTGCTGCTCGGAACTCGACGAGGCCTTGGCCTCGCCGGTGAAGGTCGCCGTCTCGGTCGCCGAGTGCTCCAGTTTCACGCTGTCGCTCAGCCCGGCGAGCTTCGGGTTGACGACCCGCGCGTAGACCTTGACCGTGCCGTGGCCGTTGCGCAGCACGGCGGCTTCGTGCAGCTCAGGGACGTCCAGGGGGCCCTTGACCAGGTCGGGCAGGTTCGCCTGGAGCATCTCGTTGGTGACGGCGGGCGCGAGGGTGGTGTTGCCGATCAGGCCGTCGCGGGCGCCGGCGGTCCGCAGGGCCTGCCGGGCGGCCGCGCGCACCTCGGCGGCCCCGCGCAGGCCTTCGGTCGTCGCCGACGCCGGCAGCGCGCCGTGCCCGCCGTCCTGCCAGGTCCTCAGGTCGGCGTCGGTGAAGGCCTTGACGTTCGTCGCCGCCGCGTTGTGGTCCTTCGGCGCGGCCCCGGTGGTGATCTTCTGGTCGTCGGCTGCCGCCCGGACGACGAGGTCGGCGTCGTGCGAGGTGACCGGGAAGGTCTTGTCGCCGCGCGTGACGGCCAGGTCGAACGTCACCTTCGCGCGGTACCGCACCGCGGGCCCGCTCGAGGACGCCGTCTTCGACGTCGTCTTGGTATCGGTGGCGGTCGTCTGGTCGGTCCTGGTGCGGGTCCCGGACACTCCCTTGTAGACACCGTCGTAACCGCTGACCTTCGCGTGGCTGTCGGTGAAGAGGCCGCGTCCGGCGCCGCGGAACTGGCCGCCGTAGGACGAGCCGCGGCCCGCGTTCTCCTTGGCCGTCGCGGTCGCGCTGACGGCGTGGTCGATCTCGCTGCCGTCGTGCGCGACGTCCAGGAACCCGGTCTCGGTGACGCGCGCCTTGAGCAGCACCTGGTAGGTGTCGGTGGTGACGACGCCCGGGTCGTGCAGGACGAGCGGCACGCCGCCGTCGAGCGCACCGTCCACAAGAGACGTCACGCTCTCCGGTGACGCCGCGTCCAGCATCCGCTGCAGGTTGTTCATCGAGTCGTCCAAAACGGACTTCGGCAGCAGCCGGTCACCGGTCTTGCCGAGGGTCGCGCGCGCGTCGCGGATGAGTCCGCTGAGGTCCGGCGCGTCCTCGACGACGGCCGCGCCCAGCGCACTCGACGTGCCGCCGACCAGGGCGGGCGCGGTGAGCGTGCCGGGCGCCGGGGTGCGCGGCTCGACCGACGGGAGCAGACCCTGCTCGCGGGCCTGGTCCTCGGTCATCCGGACGAACACCGCGCCCGGCAGCTTGACGTCGGCCCCGGCCCGTGACTTGCCGCCGTTGACCACGCTCTCCTGGCGCGTCTCGGCGACGAGCCGCACGTCGGCGTCGTACTGCACCAGCACCGTCCGGCTGTCGGACGGCGCGCGACGGACGTGGTCGACGCTCGCGCTCAGCTCGGCCGACGTGCCCTTCGTGCGGCTCCACGGGCTCCACTTGGCCGAGGTGTACAGCTGACCCTGGCCGTGCGGGTCGCTGCCGTCGGCCCGGATGGTCATGCCGAACTGGGCGTTCGCCTCGACGGCCTGCTTGCGGGACTTCTCGTACCCCGCCTTGGTGCCGCCGGCGAACGTCGTGTCGCTGCCGCCCGCTTCGGAGGTCATGACGAGCTTCGGGTTGCTCAGCTCGACGTTCATCCCGAGCCCGCCGACGCGGTCGGCGACGCGGCGTTCGTAGCGGAACCCGCCCGAGCGCGCGCCTTGGCGCAGGAAGCGGGGGAGGCCGGAGCGGAACGTCTGCGGCGAGAACATCCGGTCGATCCGCTTGCGGGCTTCGCCGCCGGGCAGGCCGAGGACGCCGTCGCCGCCCGCGGCCCGGCCGAGCTGACGGACAGCTTCGTCCCGCAGGGCTTCGGTGTTCGCGACGGCCTCGACGTGCAGGAACTTCGGCGCGGGCGGCCGGTCGGCTCCGAGCAGCGGGTCGAGCTTCGGAGCGGTCTCCAGGTCGACGGCCGTGGGTTTGCCGGGCGCGAACCGCGTCGGGTCGGTCTTCGGCGCCGAGCCGTCGCTGACCCAGAGGTCGACCTGGCCGGCGATCTTAGGCAGGCCGTCGCCGGTCTTGGCCACTGTGGACACTCGCGGCGTCTGGCGGAACGGCGATCCGGGCGTCAGCTTCTTCACCCACGGGCGGTGGCGGGTGTGGCTGGTGATCTCGACCTCGAACTCGACGTCGTGCTCGAAGACCTGCGCGTCCGGGCTGCCGCCGACACCGGTGGTCGTCGTGGTGGTGGGGCCGCCGGAGTTCTTCCAGGTCGTGGTGTCGGAGTACTGCACCGGCGTGACGGTCGGGCTGATGCCGAGCGACGTCAGCGGCGTCGTCTTCGGGATCATCATCCGGCCTTCGAGCCCGACGCTCCAGCCCTTCTCGGTCGTCGTGCTGCTGCTTAGGGTGGTTGACGTCGCGGTGCTGCCCTTGACCGACCGGCCGGTGGCCTGACCGAGGTGCCGGCCCGGCGACAGCTTCGCCTTGACCGTGACGCTCAGGTACTCGTCGGTGAACAGGCCGCGCCGCTTGAGCTGCGTCGACACGCCCGGCCCGAGCAGATCGTCCATTTTGGACCGCAGCGCGGCCGGCGAGAAGTTCGCGGTGATCTTGCGGAGGTTGCCCAGCCGTTCGGCGGTGTCGGCGCCGGAGCCCTTCGAGACGTCGCGCTGGAGCTTGTCGAAGCGCGGCAGGAACTTCGCGAAGCCCGGGCGTTCGCGCAGGGTGTTCTCGATCTGGGCCTGGACCTTCGTCGCCGGGGTGAAGGTGCCCGCGCGGACGTGCCCGGCCGCCGCGGCCGCGGCGAGGTACGGCGGCTCGAACCGCTTCTCCCCCGGCGTGACCTTGTCGCGCGTGCCGTCCGGCACCGGAAGGCCTTGCGCCTTCGCCTCCGGCAGTCCCATTCGGACATACGCGGTGGCCGGCACGGTGACGGTCTCGCCGCTCGACGTCGTCACCGCGAGGTCCACGGTCACCTTGTACAGCCCGATGTCGCCCTTGGCGTTCAGGTTGGTCTTGGTGGTGACGCTCGTGCCGCTCTGCGACGTCTGCGTGACCTTGGCCGACGCGCTCGCGCTGACGCCGGCGACCCCGCCGACGGCGCCGGGGATGTAGGCGCCGCCGCCGAAGATCCCGTTGACGTCACCGCCGGACCTGGACGCCGCCGACGTGCTGCCACCCGCGACGGAGGAGTCCGTGAGCTTCACCTCGGAGTCGCCGGGCACGGTGCCGAGCAGCTCGACGCCGGTCGGCTTCGCCCGCAGCTCGATCGCCTCGCGGTAGCTGCCGTGCGGGCTGGCCAGGTCGTTCGACACCACGGGCGAGCCGGACAGCGCGGTGCCGAGCACCTGCCGCAGGCCGCCACCGCTGACGAACTCGCGCAGCGCCGTGCGGCCCGGCGCGCCGAACTTGGTCACCGACGGGTGCAGCTTGCCGCTGACCTGGTCGAAGAACGCCTGCTCGTCGAGGAGCACGGCTTCCGGCGCGAGGAACTCGACGCGCTCGGCCCAGTCGTCGCGCGGGGTGGTGTCCTGGTGGTCGTGGGTCTCCAGGCCGGCGAGGTCGGTGGGCACCAGGAGCCGGACGCTGCCGTCCACTTCGGACCCGGTCTGCCCGCCGGTCTGGGTGGTGACGGTGATCCGGTACTTCACCGGGACGTCGGCGTTCCGCAGGTCACCGGCCGAGCGGATGACCCGCTGCTCGGTGCCGGTGCTGGTCGAGGTGTGCTCGACGGCGGGCGACGCGAGCTGCGCCGAGGCGCCGACCGAGGCGTACGGCCCGGCCGGGAACAGCCAGAACACCGACGTGCCGACGCTGCCCGTCGTCGTGTCGGCGTTCGGGTCGCCGTGCGTGGTCTCGTGCTTGTTGGTGACGTCGCCGGCCGCGGGCGTCGCGTCGGTGATCCGGTCCGCGGCAACCGAGGCCAGGTCCGGCTCGGCCTGGACGCGGACCTCGAACCACTTCTCCCCCACTCGCACCATCGATGCCTTGCCCGCGCCGAGGAACGACTCGAAGCCGCCGCCCTTGAGCGAGCCGGTGATGGCGTCGACGCCCTCGGGCCGGCCGCCGGCCAGCGGGCTCAGCAGCTGCGCGATCCGCGTGCCGACCTCGTCGGCGCCCCGGACGTCGACCGGGGCGAGGGCTCCGAGCGCGCGGCCGTCGCGGGCGTACTCGGGCAGCCGGGCCCGGAGCGGCCGGGTGTCGGGTGCGTCGTCGACCAGGACGTCGTCGCGGTGCGCCGGGTCCCAGCCGGCGATGAGCCGGTCGAAGAACCCGGCCCGCTGCGGCGCGTGCTGCCGCAGGTGATCCGGGTCCATGAAGTAGTACTTGGCCGTCTCGGCCATGTCCTCGTGGACGTTGGTCGCGCCGTACTTGCTGATCGGGCGTTCGCCGGCGAACGCCGGGTAGCCGTCGGCGTCCCAGTGTCCGGTGTGGACGTTGAACTCGGCCTGGCTTCCCTTGACTTCCTTGAAGATCCGCTCGGCGGCCTTGCCGGACAGCTCGTTCTCGAGCCGGGTGAAGACGTCCGGGTGGGCTTGGGCCAGCCGGGTCACGAACTCCGAGCGGCGCGGCGAGCGCGTCGCGAAGCCGTCCGGGTCCAGCAGGTGGGACTTGAGAGCGGCCTTGAAGTCGGCGACATCGTCACGGATCTTCGGGTCGGCCGGCGGTTCGCCGCCGGGCTCGCGGTGCGGCGAGCCGTCGGCGTTCCAGCTGCCGACGTGCTTGCCGTAGTCGTCGAGGGCGTAGGAGAGCAGGCCGTGGGCGAGTTCGTGGGTGACCGTGCCCTCGATGCCGCGGTGGCCGCCGCCGAATTCCCTGTTGATCACGCCCATCGCGTAGAGGTTCACGGTCCCGTGCGAGGCGAGGTACTCCGCGCGGGCCGTCGGCGCGATCTGGCCGCGTTCGACGCCGAACGACACGGCCGCGAAGTGCCGGACCTCCTGCTCGGCGTGCGCGCGGCTCGAGTTCGCCCGGCGCTCGCCGAGGATCGGGGCGTAGTGCTTCAGGGCGTCGTCGATCGCGCGGGTTTCGTTCTCGCTGAAATCGCGCGGCTTGACGCGGGCGAGCACGGCGGGCTTGGCCTGCGGGTTCGTCTCGTGGACGGCGCGGACGCCGTGGGCCGAGTCGCGGTCGGTGCCGTCGGGGCCGGGATCGGCGTCCCCGACCAGCACGGTGCCGTCGTGCACCGCGTCGTCGAACAGCTTCGCCAGCTCCTGGTACTTCTGCTCGTACGGCGTCTTCCCGCCGTCGCGGGGGTCGTTCGAGTAGGCGAACCGGTGCTCGCCGAGGACCCGGACGTGATCGCCGCCCTCGACGGCCAGGCCGGTCAGCTTGTCGTAGCCGTCCTGGACCTCGCCGGTGGTGTCGTTGACGAATTTCGCCTGCGGGCTGTAGGAGGAGAAGTCCGCCTGGTAGTACTGGTGGAACTCACGGAACAGGTCGCGCACGTCGGACGCGTTCGGCGTGCGGCCGTCCGGCGTCTTCGCCTTGTGGGCGAGCGCCTTGACGAACGTGTGAACGTCCTTTGCGGACACACCCAGGTCGCGGAAGTAGAAGCCGAACGGGTCGGAGTCGACGAACGCCCGCGCGATCTCGAAGTCGCGCTTGGACGCCCAGAGCCCTTCGTGGCGGTTCATGTGCTGGACCGCACCGCGGTGCTCCGGCTCGCGGTCGTGGCTGACCTGGGCGTCGCCGTACTGGTTCTTGGAGTTCACCTTGTCCGCGTCGTGGAACAGGATCGCCTTCGCGATCGCGTCCCGCGACACGAACCGGCCGGCGTCCGGCTGGCCCTGGGTCAGGGTGAGGTACTGGTTGAGCACCATCTGCGCGTGCTCGCCGAAGGTGTTCGGCTTCGTCTGCCCCGGCGCGCGGTCCGGGCGGCCGTCGGCCTGCGGCTTGACGGTCTCGGCGAACTTGCGCGCCAAGGTGCCATCAGAGTCCACATCGGACACCAGTTGATCAACGATCTTCTTGGCGGACTCCGGTTTCGGGTCCGCCAGCGCGTCCTCGATCGTCGAGGCCAGGTTGTGACCCGCGGTTTGGTGCCGGGCGAACACGGCCGGGTCGTTCTTCTGGGTGTAGCCGCGGGTGTGCTCGGCCTGCCAGCGGCCGAACTCGTTCGCGAACGGCGTGCCCGCGATCCCGTCGTCGGTCAGGTCGGTCTCGTGGGTGTCGAAGTCGGCCTTGATCCGGCGTTCGTCGGTGGCGATGGCCGAGCCGATCTCCGCCTGCGTCGCGAAGTCGGGCAGCCGGTCCATGAAGGCGTCGGCATCTTCGTGGGTGACGGGGTCGAACCGGGCGTTGTGCAGCAGGTCCGGGTTGCGGACCTCCGGGCCGACGGCGTTCGCGAGGTTCTTCCGGAAGCCGGGGTCGGCGAGCTTGCCCGCGTTCTTGCGGCCGAGTTCTTTGGCGAGCGCGTCGGCGACGTCGTTCTGCTTGGCCTGGAAGTGGGCGCGCAGGGCGTCGGCGTCGAGGCCGGCCAGCGACGTCTTCGTGACCGGGTGCATCGCCTTCGGGACGACCTGGGCCTTGAGCTGCGCGGCGAAGACGTCCGGCGCGATGGTGACGCCCGGCTTGGCGAGCAGCTTCTTGAGGCCGGCGTTCTTGCCGAGGTCGTCGGCGATCCCCTTGGTGAACGCCTCGGCGCGCGGACCGCTGAGGTAGCCGCGTTTGCCCTGCTTGAGGCCGTCGAGCTGGGTGCCCCGGGCGCCCTTGAGCTCGTCGAAGTGCTCGCGGACGGTCTGGTGGACGATCTTCGCGACGTCCGGTCCGAACGTCCCGGTGTCGCCGAGTTCGTTGGTCAGCCGGTCGGTGACGGCCTTGGTGACGACGTCCGCGGCCTTCGCCGCCACCTGCGGGTCGGTAGTCATCGCGGCGCGGATGTTGTCGAGGGTGTCGCGCCGCGCGTCGCCCATGGCCTCGGCCAGGACCTGGTTCGGCAGCTTCAGGCTGTCCTTGACCTCGCCGAGAACGGCGTCCTTCAGCTCCTTGGAACCCACCGGGACGCCATCGGGAGCGTGCTGCCGGACAGCCGTGTCGATAGCGGCGCCGATCCCGTCGGAGAGCTGTCCGACGATGGCGCGCCCGGGACCGTGGGTGTTGAGGAAGACGTTCATCTCCTCGGTGCGGCGCGCCTTGCTGTCCGGGCTCGCGTGCCCGGTGACGTCCGGAATGCTGTCGCCGGCCGGGCTGAAGAACAGGTCGGGCGAGTTCTTCCAGGTGTGGTAATGGTTTCCGAGCGTCCGGGCGAGGCCGCGCAGCGCGGCGGGGTCGTTGCGGAAGTACTTGCGGCCGTCCGGCGTCCAGCTGAACCACGGGTCGTTCTCGCGCCCGAGGGCGGCGGAGTCGAAGTCCGGGCTGATGCCGAGCCGGTGGTAGAGGTCGGCGAGATCCTCTTGCCGGCCCGCGACGTCGGGCATCTGCCGGTCGTGCCCACCCGGGGTGTATGTGACGAGCGACCCCTTGAGCGCCTGCTGCTGGAGCGCGTCGAAGTCTTTGCCACGCAAGCCGAACTGGTTGGTGTCGCCGTTCTGGTCGACGTTCATCGACAGACTGTTGCCCTGGGACTGCGCCTCGACGGTGGCCTGCTCGCTGACCTTCGTGAACGTGTCGAGCGGCACGAGGAACGACCGCAGGACGGGCTGCATCCCGGGTTTGCGGTTGACGTCGTGCTCGTACTTCGCCGTCCACTGCAGAGCCCGCAGAGGCCGGCCGCCGCCGACCCAGAAGATCTTCGAGCCCTCTTTACCGTCACCACTGAACGGATGGACGTGGCCGTCGGCGTCCTGATGAACGTCCTTGAACTCCGAGCCCCGCGCGGCCGGCGTCAGGATCGCGGTGTAGAGACGGACGTGGTGCTGCCCCTTGACCGTCTCGATCTCGAACTCGCCCCGGTGCACGACCTTGCGGCCTTCTTCTGTGCGCAGCACGGTCGAGCCGGGATAACTCACATGTGGACGTCCGATGTGGACGTTCTCCTTGGTACCGAGATAAGTCGGCTTCCCGTCCACAGTGGTCTGGATGATGTGGACCGGACGGCCGATCTCCGGGCCGTGACTGGTCCAGTTTCCCTGGCTATCAAGCACATGAACCTGAACATCGGCGGCCTTAGCGAGCTCGTCGAGGTTCGTTTCATTCTTGTTGGCATCGAGAGCGGCAGTGATCCGGGCGTGCTCGTTGGGCGCATTGTCGGACAGACTGGCGGCGACGGCCTCACGGAAGTTGTCGTGCGACGTGTCCCCGCCGACGAACACGGGATCCATGCCGTGCACGCCGAGAACGGTGTGCTGCGGCGGCGGCAGAACGCGCCGATCGAGCACCTGCCCGGAATGCGGGTCGTCAACGGTCACCGTGTTGACGGTGATGGGCGCCTTGGCCGGACTGTGGTGATTCGACGGCGGTTTCGTGTGCCCTGACGGTGGTTCGGAACGCGGAGCGGACGTGACGCCAGGGTCGCCGAGATGATGGTCGCGGATCGGCGCGGTGTCCGAGATCTCCTGGATCTTGGCGAGGTTGTGGTCGGTGAGCGTCGAGTCGGTCCAGGCGTCCGGCCCCATCACGCCGGGCTGGTCGTCGCGGCGGAACAGCAGCCGGTCGTCGTGGTAACCCTCGCCGAGGCCGAGGTAGTGCATGACCTCGTGGGTGAGCCCGGTCTTGGCGTCGTGGACGTCCCAGTGCGTCTGATCGGTCGGCCGGGCTCCATCCACTGTGGAGTCGTGAACGTCGACGGGCACGCCGCGGCTGCGGTCGCTCTGCCAGTCGCCGTCGACCGGCCCTAATGGAGTCCGGACGTCAACGGTGACGTGCAGCTGGTCACCACCGGGAAGTTGATTTCCCTGATTGACGGTGGCGTCGAGGTGCTTTTGGAGGTCCTTCGCTAGCTGAGCGCGGGCTTCGGACGTCACCGAGCCGGAGTTCGAGGTCAGGTCGAGCGGGACGGTGAAGTCCCGGACCCAGCCACCGTCCTCGGTCTCGTAGCGGCGGACGTCGTAGCGGATCTGGGTGACGGCGCCGTCGAGTTCGCCGTCCTTGAGGCCGTCGCCTTCGAACTGCTGCGAGATGGACTTGGCAGGATCAAACCGCTCGGAGACCAGCCGCGCAGGCGGAGCGACATCCCGACGGCGGGTGTCGGTTGTCTTCGTGGCCTCCGATGTGGACTGTCCGGAGTGGACCTTGGGCGGTGCCTGGGACGGGCTCTGGTGGCCGGTCGCAGGCGTCTTGACGGCATTCTCGGCCCCCGGATCGCTGTTCGCACTGGTGACCGCGGACTGCACGCCATCCTTGGCGGCCGCGCCCCCTTCGGACGTGACCAGGCGGGGCACAGAATCAGTCTCGATCGGCGAGGGCGGCACAACCGGGCGGGGCTCCGCCGTGCCGGCACCGCTCGTGCTCGCCCCGGTCGCCGCCCCGGGACCTACATCACTCGGCCCAGTCCCGGTCACCGACCGGAGACCACCGTTGGTAGGCCCAGTCTCAAGACCGGCCTTGGCCGCCCCAACCCCAAGGGCCGACTGCGGACCGCCCTTGGCCGTCCCGGTTACCGCCCCACCCGGCTCAGTCCCGACGACCGGCTCGGGAACAGGCTCGGCACTTCCCATCGCCGAGGCCGGGTCGACACTGCTCTTGGCCGATCCTGTCGCCGTGGGGCCGGCGTTCGCCGTTCCATTCCCGCTGGTCGGCCGGGCATCGCCCTTATCCGCCCCTGAGCCCGTGATCGACTCGGAGCCGAGCTTCGCCGTTCCAATCCCGGTGACCGGCCGGGCGTCACCCTCGACCGGTCCAGAACCCGTCGTCGACTCGGGCTTGATCGGCCCGGCGGCCACCGTCGGATGTGAATCGGCCTTCACCGGTCCAGGACCGGTTGACGGGTCGGGGCTGCCCTGGGCCGGCCTGGTTCCAGTAGTCGGCTCGGAACCAGTCTGGGCCGTCCCAGACCCGGGACCGACCTCGGCAGCTCCGACATCGGGGGTCGGGTGGGCGTTGGCCGCAGAAGCGCCGTCGGTCGCCGGTCCGGTGTTCAGCTGCTGAAGGCTTGGTGTGGGGCCCGGTGTCGGCGAGCCTGCCGCAGCCACCCCGCCTACGCTTCCCGCCACCGACGGCGGCGCGGGTGTGTAGGAATGAGTGTCCGGCGGGGTGAGTCCCGGCAGTCCACTTTCGGTGGGGTTCGAGCGCCCATTCGAAGGACCGGGTGCGGGATTGCTGCCCGCGGTGTTGTTCACCCCGGTTCCGGGCGAGCCGGCCCCCGGCGGGTTTGATGTTGTACTGGAAGCGTTGCTCCCCGGGCTGCCCGTGGCGGAGGAGTTCGTGCTGGTGCTCTCGGTACCGGGAGCACCAGCACTCGAGTTGCCGTTCGCGGACGAGTTGGTACCGGTGCCACTCGTACCCGGAGCACCGAAACGTGAATCATCGGTCGCGGACAGGTTCGTGCCGGTGCCACTCGTACCCAGTCCGGAACCGGGAGCACCGTAGCTCGAACTGCCCGTAGCCGGCGGGTTCGTACCTGCGCTGTTCGCACCCGGGCCGCTACCGGGAGCGGAGATACCCGAGTTGCCCGTGGCCGGCGAGTTCATACCTGCGCTATTCACACCCGGGCCGCTACCGGGAGCGGAGATACCCGAGTTGCCCGTGGCCGGCGAGTTCATACCTGCGCTGTTCGCACCCGGGCCGGAACCGGGAGCGGTGATACCCGAGTTGCCGCTGGTTGCCGGGGTCGTGGCACCGGATCCCGACGGGGTCGCTCCGGTACCGGCGGACGTGCCCGGCCCCGTGGCACCCGGGCCGGTGGCAGTCTGCGGTGCCGTGCTCGAAGTGCCGTTCTGGTCTTGCGAGCCACTGCCACCGGTGCTGCTCGGGGCTTCGACAGGCGTCACCGCGCTGGAGCCGTTGGGGCCTAGGCCGGACGGGTTGCCCGTGACCGAGTTCGCCGAACCGTTTGTGCTGGTGCCCGTGTTCTGGCCGGCACCGGTTGCTTGGCCCGTCGAGCTGGTGCCCGTCGCACCGGGACCTTGGCTCGCCGGACTGGTGCCCACGGAGCCGGTGCCCAGCCCCTGACTCCCGGCTGAACCGACGGCGGGACCTGGGGAAGGTGCGGTCGCACCCTGCTCGACCGCACCTTCCGTACCCGGGCCGGAACCACCCGGCGCCGACGGGACGCCTGTGCCGGAGCCCACCACTCCGGTCGAGCCCGGGCCGCCCGTCGAGGTGCCGGAACCGGACGAGCCCACACCCTCGGACGGCCCAGAACCGCTCGCCGCGACACCGGTACCCGTCGAGCCCGCTACGGTTCCCACACCCGAACCACTCGTGCCGACGCCGGAACCGGACCCGCCCGCACCCTGCCCCAACCCGGCCGAACCGGATGCACCTGGACCGGAGCCGATCCCACCCGAACCGGCCTGACCCGGGTTGGCGCCGGCCCCACTCGCGCCGGACTGACCAGAACCCGCGCCGGGCCCGCTCGAACCGGACTGACCGGGGGCAGCACCCGCCCCACCAGCACCGGGCTGATCAAAACCTGCGCCGCTCAGACCGGGCTGACCCCAACCCGCGCTAGTCGAACCTGGCTGACCCGAACCCGCCCCAGCCGTACCGAGCTGACCCGAACCCACGCCGGTCGAATCTGGCTGACCAGCCCGAGAGGCGATCCCACCCGTGCCGACACCGACACCTTCGATGCCCTGCGCGCCGTTCCCTGCGCCGGAGCCGTTGGAAGCCGACGGGCCCGGAGCGGAACCCGCCCCGTTCGACCCGGCCGAGCCGGCACCGGAGCCCGACCCGCCAGGAGCTGACGTGCCGGAACCGACAGTTGCACCGGCCCCGCTCGAACCAGCGCCTGTTCCGTCATGACCAGACGTACCGGGTCCGACACCTGCACCTGCGCCCGTCCCGGAATCGGACCCACTCGAACCGGCACCTGCTCCACTCGAACCAGGCTCGCCGGAGCCGGTATCGGCTCCAGGACCGGAGCCTGTCCCACTCGAAAGGGGCGCACCCGTACCGGCCGAACCAGTCCCCGCTCCGCCGGTACCAGGCGCGCCCATACCGGACCCGCCGGTTCCGGTACCCGTCCCTCCAGGAGCGGGGCCACCGGTACCAACCGCACCCGGGCCGTTCCCGGCCGAACCAGAGCCGCCCGTCCCGGAACCGGCCCCGCCCAGAGCCGGGCCGCCTGTCCCCGAACCCGCCCCGCCTGAACCCGGAACCCCCGTCTCGGAACCCGCCCCGCTCGAACCCGGACCACCCGTCCCGGAACCCGCTCCACCTGAAGACGGAACCCCCGTCCCGGAACCCGCCCCGCCGGAGCCAGGACCACCCGAACCCGGACCGCTGCTCCCCAAACCGGACCCACCGCCGGAACCCGAGCCCGGCGCGGGCGGTGCGTCGATCGGCCCGATGTTCCCCTTGTCGAACCCCACGTCCCCGACGTCCTTGGGCCCGGCCCCTTCGGCCCCCGGCCCGCCCCCGGTCAGTTTGTCGTGCAGCGACTCCCCCGCGTGGTGTGCCCCGTGCGTCGCCGCGCCGCTCAAGCCTCCGTTCAGCGCGCCCCAGCCCAAGCTGTCCAGGTCGCCGCCGAAGGCTGCCGCTCCCGTTAAACCGACCACCACCTCCGTCGCGGCCTCGTTTCCCGCCTCGCCCCAGACGTTCTTCGAGAACTTCGTGCCGAACTTGCCGTCGACCTTGCCGAGACCGTTGCCCGCCACGTGCGCGAACGCGCCGCCGACCGCGCCCAGGGCCGCCGACTGGCCGATCGACTTCCAGTCGAACCCGTGGCGGTTGCCCTGCGCGATCTGGATGAACTGCGCCAGCATGTCTTCCGCGACCTCTTCGGCCGCCTCCTGCGCCGCCTCGCGGGCGATGCGGGCCAGCAGGCTCGTCAGACGCCGGACGAGCGTGCGCTGCACCGTCACCACCGCGGTCCGGCCGGCCGCCATGATCTCCGGGACCAGCGGTGCCGTGAACGGGTTCGTCAACGCCCACAACACTTCCGCGGCCGTCACGGCGATCGAGATCAGCATGCCGTACTTGGCGTTCTCGACGTTCAACGCTTGCTCTCGCAGCGACGCCGCCTGCGCTCGCGCGCGCTGGACGTAGTCCGCGCCCAACGTGCTCAGGTTGCGCGAGAAGTCCGAGAAGTTCTGCTGGACGTCGCCACCGACGTTCGCCGTCACGTGCTGCGACAGCTGGTTGAAACCCTGGCCCGCCGCCGCGATGTCGCGCGCGACCTGGTCCCACTCCGCGGCCAGCTCGCGCAGCTTGTCCTCGTCGCCCTGCGGCCAGGCGTCACCCGCGATGATGTAGAAGATCCAGTTCAGGCTGGGATCCACCATCAGGCTCATCGCGAGTAACCTCCCCGGACTACGAAGAAGCCGGCGGCTTCGAGACGTCTTCCTGCAGCTGCAGGAAGTTCTTCTGCAGGTCGCGCGCCATGTCGAACGCGCCCTGGTCGGCTTCGCGGAACGAGCCGGCCATGTCGTGGATCGCGTCCGACGTGCCGTCGACGGCCTTCGCCCACAGCCGGACGCCGTCGCGGATCTCCGCCACCGCCTTCATGTGCGTCTGGGCGAAGGCGTTGCCGTTCTTGTCGTGACCCGCCGCCTCGGAGACGCGCCCGGAGCTGCCGAGCGCCTGGATGCGCTGCGTCAGCGCCTCCAGCTCGGTCGCCTTCTCGCGGTAGCCGTTGCGGCCCGTATCGAGGCCGTCGGCGTCCACGAAGAACTGATCAGTCATCCTCGGTCCCTCCTTCGAAACCCGGCACGCGAGCGGCGAACAACGCTTCGACGTCGACCTTCCCGGCCATCAGGTCCCGCGCGGAGAACCCCGGCGGCAGCATCGGCGCGAGCTGTTCGGCCGACGCGTCGATCGCCTGCTGCCGCGCCTGCGCGATCGTCCGGACGATCACCCCGGCCAGCTCGGCCGGCGCCATCCGCTTGTACGCGCTGGTCGGGAACGTCAGCTCGGTGACCTCGCCGGTGCGCCCGACGGTCGCGGTCACCTCGCGGCGCGCGGACGTCGCCGTGCCGGTGGCCTCGTCGATCCGCTCCTTCGTCGCGGTGAGGTTCTCGCGCTGCCGCTGGTACGCGCCGAGCGCGTCCTCCAGCATCTTCTCGTAGGGCGATGCCATGACTCCTCCTTCAGCCGACCGAGGCCAGACCCTGTCCGAGCGCCAAGGGTTCGACGTCCGGCGGGCGGACGCCGCGCAGGTCGGCCGCCGCCAGCGTGCGGGACGCGGCCGTGGCCGACAGCGTGCGGGCGAGTTCGTGTGCGGCGTGCACCGTGCGTTCCGACGCCGCCGCCAGCTCGTGCGCCAGCGCGTCACGGACGGCGTCCGGCACTTCGTGACCGCCGCGGACCAGCAGCCGGACGGCGATCTCGCCGAGTTCGTCCACTGTGTACTTCCCCAGCTCCCAGACCGCCGGGAACCGGTCGCGCAGCGACGGCACCAGCCCGGCCAGCGTCCGGACGCGCCGCGGTTCGGCGGTCAGCACGACGACCGGATCGGCGGGCCGCCGTCCGACCGCTTCCGCCAGCGCTTCAAGGACTTCGTGGCCCGGAGTGTGCACAGTGGACTCCCACTCGCCGTCCAGATCGAGCACGAGGACACCGCCGCTCGCGTCGTCCAGCGCGGTGCGGACCAGGTGTTCGGCCTGTCCCGGCCAGCGCGGCATCAGGTCCTCCGCGACCGACCGGCGGACGAGCTGCCCGACGCCGACCAGGCCCAGTTCGGCGAGCCCCCGCGCGTACAGCCGGGCGAACTCCGCCCGGCCCGAGCCGCGCTCGCCGCTGAGCACGACGTTGGCCTCCTGGCCGAGCGGCTGACGGCCGTGCTTGAGCCCGCCGAGCCGGACCAGCAGGCGCTCGGCGTGCTCCCGCACCGCCTTCTGGCCGACGAGCTTGCGCAGCCGGTGCACGCTGGTCGCCGCGCCGACGGCGGCGGCCGGATCGGTACCCACCGACACCGCCGCCTGGGCCGCCGCGGGCAGGTTCGCCAGCTCGGCGTGCAGGTCCTCGGCCGTCAGCCGGTTGAGCTCCGAGTCCTTCGACGGCGGCTGCAGCGCCAGGCGCGACGCCTGGTTGTTCACCATGGCCTCGAACAGCTTCCGCGCGACGCGGCCGTTGCCGAACGTCGAACTCTTCGGCACCCGCTCGAAGTACTCGCGCAGTGTCGTCATCGCGTCGTCGGTCAGCTCGTAGTAGTGCTTGCGGGTCAGGCCGGTGGTGATGGTGACCAGCTCGTCGACGCTGTAGTTCGGGAACTCGATGGTCCGGGTGAACCGCGACGCCAGCCCGGGGTTGGACTCGAGGAAGACGTCCATCTGCTCGGAGTAACCCGCGACGATCACGACGAGCGAGTCGCGCTGGTCCTCCATGATCTTCATCAGCGCGTCGATGGCCTCCTGGCCGAAGTCCGGCCCGGAGCCGCCGGAGCCCGCCGACAGCGTGTACGCCTCGTCGATGAACAGGACGCCGCCGATGGCCTTCTCGACGACCTCGGTGGTCTTGATCGCCGTCGAGCCGATGTACTGACCGACGAGGTCCTGCCGCGCGACCTCGACCATGTGGCCCTTGGACAGGATGCCCAGCTCCGCCAGGACCGTGCCGTAGAGGCGCGCGACCGTCGTCTTGCCGGTACCGGGAGGGCCCGCGAAGACGAGGTGCCGGCTCATCGGCGGCATCGGCAGCCCCATCCGCTCCCGCATCTGGGACATCCGGATGAGGTTGATCAGGCCGGTGACCTCCTTCTTCACCCCGGCCAGGCCGACCAGCGACTCCAGCTCGCCGAGCGGGCCGTCGAGCACCTCGCCCGAGGCGTCGCTCGTGCTCGGCTCGACGGTCTCCGCTTGCGGCATCTCTCGGACCGGTTCGCTCGCCACACCGTCCACTTCGCACTCGGTGAGCGTCACGTTCGCACCGTCGTCGGACGAGACGCCGTTGTGCACGCGGCAGCGCGACGCGGTGAGCGTGGCGCCGGCCTTGACCACGATTTCGTCGGCGATCTCGCAGTCCTGCAGCTCGGCCGTGCCGGCGACGCGGATGCCACTCCCCCGCACGTGGAGGTCGGTTCCGGTCAGCCAGGACGATTCGGTTACCTCGACGGCGATCTCGCGTCCGGTTTCGACGGACGCGTCGGTGAGGTCCAATCGCGACTGTCCGGAAAGGACGATGCCGTGGCCCGCGAGCCGCAGCCCGGCGATCCGGACCTTCGCGTCGGCGGTGACGAGCACGCCGGTCTGGGTCGCGCCCCGGATCGTCGCGCGCTCGAAGTTCGGCGTCGCCTGGCCGTCGGCCAGGATGATGACGGGTGAGTCCTCGAACGTGCAGTCCACGAAGTGCGGCGACGCGTTGCCGGTGACCTGCACGGCGTTGCGTTCCGCGCCGGCGAAGACGCATTCACGCAGCACCGGCGCGGCCGACGCGGCGACGTGCACGGCCTGCATCGGCGCCGACAGGAACCGGGAGTCCACAACGGACACCCGGCCTTCACTGGTCAGGTACAGGTCGACGTTCGCGCTGTCGCGCACGGTCAGGCCGGTGATGGTGGCGCGGCCCTGCTGCTCGACGACCATCGCGGGCTTCTCGGCGCCGGTGATCTCGCACTGCTCGACGACCGCGACGGCCTCGCCGTTCACGCAGACGCCGTTGCCCTTCGGCTGCCGCACCGCGCACCGGCGCAGCACGACGGACCCGACCTCGGCGACGACGACGCCCGACGACGCGGTGCCGGTGATTTCGGTGTCCTCGATGGTGCTCTGCGAGGGCGATGCGACGACGATCCCGGCGCCGGCGGTGCTGGTGACGGCGCAGCCGCGCAGGGCGAGGGACCCCTGGAGGCGCGCGAGGAGCGTCGCCCAGGAGGCGCCGGTGACGCGGCAGCCGTCGAGGGCGGCCTCGCCGCGCACGACGTCGACCGCGACGAGCTTGTCGTCCTGCCCGGTGAGGGTGAAGCCGCGCAGCTGGACGGCCTCGGCGTTGGCCACGAGCACGCTGCCTTCGCGCGCGACGATCTCGACGTCTCCCTCGGCGACCAGCGAGACCATGCGGTCGACGACGAGGTTCTCCTCGTAGCGTCCGGAGTGGACGGTGATCGTGGCGCCGTTCTGAGCCTGCGCCAGCGCGGCGCCGATCGTGGGGTAGGCGCCTTCTCCGCCGACCGTGAGCACCTGTCGGTTCATCAGTTCCGCCTCTCCCTCACACCAGCCCCGGCACGACGCCGAACCGCCCGGCGGCCACCGTCGCGATCGGTTCGCGGCCGTCCGTCTCGGCCCACACCTCGAGTTCGCGCCGCAGCGACTCGAGCGCCAGTTCGTCGAGCGAGATCCGGTCGGCGGCGACGCGGCCGGTCTCGTCCACCTCGCTCACGGTCAGCTCTCGCAGCAGCACAAGCCCGCGCCGGGTGGCGGTGGGCTCGGTGATCTCGAGGACCTTGAAACTGGTGCCGGGCACGAAGAGCGCGCGGTTGGCGACGCCCTCGGCGGGCTCCAGCAGCTTCGTCCGACGGGCGGTGACCGACCAGACGAGGATGTCCGTGTCACCGTCCGAAGTGGACATCGGAGTCGTCATGGCGTGCAGGAAACCCCACTCGGTGAGCACTTTCCGGCTCCGGTAGAGCGCCCACTGCCCGGCGGTCGGACTGGTCGCGAAGCTCGCGGGCCCCCGGTGCGAGGGCAGCCGCCCGAGCCCGGCGACCACGCAGCGCGCGATCGGCACGTGCGGCCCGTTGCGCCCGGCCCGCAACCCGGCGTCGATGGCCGCACCCTTGGCCGAGAGGTAGAGCTGCACGGCAACGGCATCGGTGAGCACATCGGCAGGCGACGCGGCGAGCGCACCCTGGAAGCCGGGATGTTCGGAGAGGATCCGCGCGGCGGCGTTGGACATCAGGCCGTACTCCGCGCCGAGAGACTTCCGAAGCCACTCACGTTCCTTGTCGACGCCCCGCTTGGGCAGCAGAGCGGTCGCCTCGGCGGCGGGGGTGGGCTGGAGCCGAGCATGGTTGGTATCGCCGTCCGCGACCTCGAGGGGCGAACCCGCGGACGGCGGGGTCTGGGGAGTGTCCGCTTTCTGGGGCGTTTCGCCCGGGGCAGCGGGGGGTGGGGTGCCGGTTCCGGTGGCCGGTCCGCCGAGGAACCCGGCGGGTGGGGTGGCGGTTGCGCCGACCGAGGTGCTGAGAACTCCGGCGGGCGGAACTGCCGGCGGCGGGGTCGCAGGACCGCCGGTTGCGGCGGGTCCGCCAGGGACTCCCGCCGGCGGAACCGCGGGAGGCGGGGTCGCAGAGCTGCCCGCTCCAGCGGGCCCGCCAGGAACGCCCATCGGCGGGACCACGGGAGGCTGAGTCGTGGGAAGCGTGGTCGCGGTGGTACCGGATCCGCCGAGGGCGGCTGCCGGAGACTGTCCAGTGGGAAGATCCGCGGCCGAGCCGCCGAGGACTCCAGCCGGCGGAACCGCGGGCGGCGGCAGGGTCGCGGGGCCACTCGAGACCATGGAACCGGCCGCAGCCTCGCGGAGGCCAGCGGGAGGAACCGCTGGCGGCGGGAGGGGCGCGGGGTCGGTGACTACCGGTCGGGCGACCTCAGGCAGGGCTTCGGGCTGCGGGTCGATCGCAGAGACGGAGTCGGTCGCCGGGCTATCCACACCGGCGGACGGCGGGGTAGTCGGGCCACGAGAAGCGCCAGTCGCGGGACCAGTCACGCCAGCGGGCGGCAGGGTGACCGAGCTTGCCGAGCTGATCGCCGGACCATCCACGCCGACGGGCCGAGTTGCCGAGGGCGGAGTGGCCGGCCCCTCGGGAGCGCGGGTCGCCGAGCCATTCACGCCGATCAGCGGAACCGCCGGCGGCGGGGTTGCCGGGCCACGCGATGTGAACGACTCGGGCGTGGCGGCGCCGGTTGCCGGGGCGTCCATGCCAGCGGGCGACGGGGTGGCCGCACCTGTCGAAGTGACCGCGGGCGGCGGCTGGGTGACCGGGCCGCCGGAAACTGTCGTGGCACCCCTGTCCGCGACAGGAGAGATCGTCGTCGGACCGGCAGAGACCGCCGGTGCGTCGGCGGGCGAGGTGATCACCGGGCCGGCCGAAGTGTGCGAAGGGGCCTTGACCGCCTCTGTTGCTCGCTCCTCCGCCGCCAGTGCCGGGATCCGGGGCGGCGCTGCCGTCGTGATCGTCACCGGGGTCAGCGAAGCCGCGATCACCGCGCCCGGGTCCAGGCGCTCCGAGATCGTCAGCAGCGGGGCCTCCGCCGGGGACGTGCCGCCCACTCGGGCCGGGGCCGCCGCCGGGCGGACTGCGGCGGCAGGGGGCACCGGCGACGCCGGGGCTTCGATCTCCGCCATCGCGCGTCGCGGGATCGTCACCCGGGCTCGCTCCGCCAGCAGGGCCGCCGCGGGGAGGATGCGGCTGATGCGGCGGGTGTGCTCGTCCAGCCTCGCCAGGACGTCCTCCGCCAGCAGGCGCATGCGCTCCACCGCGTCCGCGCCCTCCTCCGGGACGTCGTACGTCAGGTTGTGCACCGACGTGTCCAGCGTGACCTCGCGCAGCGCCTCGGCCGTCGGGCCGGCTGACGGCGGGCGCAGCAGCAGGCCCGACTGGACGACCTCCAGCACCGCGTCCGGCGAGTACCAGTAGACGGCGGGCTCGATCTCCTTCAAACCCTCGATCGGCAGGCGGTGGTCCAGCAGGCGAGGCATCGGCTGCTGCGGGACGTACGCCAGCTCGCGGGCGAACGTCGCCCAGCCGAGACCGCCGTCGTAGAGCACCGTCCAGACGTCGAGGTCGTGCGGGGTGCCGATCGGGAGTCCACTGTAGAACCCGACTTCGCGGCCCAGCAGGTCGGCGAGCGACTGGCCGAGCGTCGTGCCGGACGGCACCGACATCGGGCCGTACTGGACGAAGCGGGCCTTGTGGCGCACCGGTTCCGGCAGACGCATCCACAGGCGGGCCGCGTCGTCCATCGTCAGGGGTGGGCAGCCTGGGCAGCCCAGGACGATCGTCATCGTGTCCGGCAGCGCCGGCAGCCCGCGGATCAGCGCCGACCGGTGGTAGCCGAGCTGGCGGTCGAAGCCCACCGGGCGGATCCAGAGGCCGCCCGGCAGCGGCTCGGCCACGCCGCGGGAGCTCGTCGACGTCAGTTCGGCCGTGACGCCCGAGTCCCAGGACGGACGCGGGAAGCGCTTCGCCTCCCACTTCGGCGGCCGGCCGGGCTGGAAGCGGACCCAGCCGCTGCCGCGTCCACTGTGGACGAACAGGGCGCCGCCCGCGCTCGGGATCACCGAACCGTCCGGGGCCAGCACCGGACGGCCGATCCGCTCGGCCAGCCACTGCCCGGCCAGCGCCGACGTCTCCCGCGAGCGTCCGCCGATGACAAGACGCACTCCGCGACGACGTCGCGGCAGCGCCTTCGCCACCGATTCCCACAGGGAGATCGGCGAGTCCACCGGCAGGTCGACGACGACGAGGTCGTGCTCGGAGTCGGCGGCGACGCCCAGCGCGAGCGCCTGCGCCTCCTCCGTCATCCCGGCGGCGGGGTGGACGACCAGGGCGTTGCCGACCGTTTGCCGGTTCAGGTCGGTTTCCGGGCCGCCGCGGCGGCGCACCAGCGAGAGATCCATGGTGACGCTCCTTTCAGGCTCGGCGGACCGGGGGCGGCGTCGCCTGGACGGCGTGCCCGGTGTGGTGGGCGATCAGGCCGAACACGAAGAACCCCAGCACGATCAGCACCGCCAGCGCCGCGCCGACCAGCAGGCCGGTCCAGGTGCGCTTGGCGGGCACGTCGAGGTGGCTCGCGTCGCCGAGCACGAGGGCCGAGGTCATCCGCCCGATGAGGAACGAATACGCCTCGACGTGGTCCTTTTGCGTCTGCACCATGGTTTCAGCCCGTCAGTCCGATGGCCCACGCGTACGTCCCGAACAGCTGCAGCAGGATCGGGAGGATCGCGACGGCGCTCAACGTCTCCAGCCAGTTGGCCAGGTGGCCCCAGATCGGCAGCAGCCGCCGTGGCGGGGGCCGCAGCATGGCCAGCACCAGCAGGAAGAACACCAGCACCACCCCGGCCGCGGACGCGCCGCGCCAGTCCGGGGTCAGCGGTTCGATCAGCGAGAACGTCAGCAGCACCAACCCGAGCGCGCCGGCGACGGCCAGCGGCACTCGCTGCCACGCGCCCAGCAGGCTCCGCGAGCGCATCAGCACCGCCGCCGCGAGCAGGCCGGCCAGGATGCCGGGGAACAGGCCTTGGCCGACCAGGAAAGGGAAAGAGCAAGCGAAAATGACGGCCGAGGTGACGCAGGCGATCGTGAGGTAGCCGTCGGCGTACGCGGTCTGCGCGACCATCTTCTCCGCCGGCGCGGGCTCGATGTCGTACTGCAGCTCGTCGGCCGTGCGGGGCAGCTGCGGGCCGCGGATGCGCGCGAACCGGATGCCGATCCGCGGCGCGAACACCAGCAGTCCGATGAGGACGGCCGAGACCAGCGCGGCCGACTGCACCGGCGAGAACTCCGGGCCGTAGTGCAGCCACAGCGTCACCGCACCGGCCGCGGAGGTGGCCACGACCGTGCCGAACGGGATGAACGGCGTGACCGGCGCCCACGCGGCCCGGCCGCCCAGCATCAGGCCGCCCGCCAGACCGGAAGCCAAGCAGCCGGACAGCAGGGGCGCGGTCTGCAGGTCGAACGCCGGCCCGAGGCCCGCGACGGCGACCGCGCCCGCCACGAATCCGAACCCGCAGCCGCCCAGACCCAGCAGCGTGATCAGCGCCGTGTCTTCGGACCGGACGCCTGAGCCGACGGCCGCGACCAGCAGGCCCAGTGCCACGACCGCGCAGCCGATGGCGGACAGGCCCAGCGCGCCCGGGTAGAGCAGCACCCGGGCCAGCACCAGCAGGCCGGCGATGGCGAAGCCGAGGAACAGGAACCGGTTGAACTCGGGCTTCCAGCGGCCGGCCTGTCGGCTGACGGCGGTGGCCATGCCGTCGGCGATGTCGTCGAAGTCCAGTTCCGGCAACGGGTCGAGCCGGGGGCGGAGGTGGAACTCCTCCCCCTCCTTCCAGTCGAGCGACTCCGGCGTGCCCGCCGGGTCGAGCGGCGCCTCGCCGAGGCGCTGCAGGACCCAGGAGTCACCGAGGTCCTCGTGGCCGCCGGTGTGCCGCAGCAGCACCGGCAGCAGGCTCGTCACCGGGACACCCATCGGCACGGCCAGGTCGGCGCGCCCCTGCGGGCCGTGCACGGTGACCCGGCACAGCTCGCCCTGCTGCATGGCGGTCAACGTCCGCTCCCTTCGAGAGTGCCGAATGTGCTGCCGACGAGCTGGTCGGGACCGGGCACGAACCCGGTCTGGACGAGCTTCACGCCGCGGCGGGTGACGAGCTGGGCGCGGCCGGCCGGCAGCTTGCGCGGCGCGGCCTCGCCGAGGAACTTGCCTTCTTCCTTGGGGTAGGAGAAGACGACGCCGGGGCTGCCCAGCTCCCACAGCCGGCGGATCACCGGGTCGCTCAGCGCCCGCATCGCGCCCGACGTGCTGCGCGCGACGACGAGGTGCATGCCGATGTAGGCGCCCTGCGCGAGCAGCGACAGCAGCGGCTCGAGAGGCGAGCCCATGCCGCCGGTGAGCAGCTGGTAGTCGTCGACGACGAGGAACAGCCGGGGGCCGGTCCACCAGTCGCGGCGCTTGAGCCGGTCGGCGGTGACGCTCTGGTCCGGCACCCGCGGCGAGAGCGAAACCCCGGTCTGGGTCGCGAGTTCCTGCAGCGCCTCGGTCGTGGTCGCGTAGCCGACGCGGTAGGCCTCGGGGACCTCGGCGTCGAGCTGACGGCTCGGATCGGCGAGCACGATCTTCGCCTCGCCCGGCCCGTACCGCGCCAGCACCGAGCGCAGCACCAGCCGCAGCATGTTGGTCTTGCCGGTCTCGTTGTCGCCGAACACCAGCAGGTGCGGCGTGGCGCGGAAGTCGTGCCACACCGGCAGCAGCCGCTGCTCGTCCTGGCCCAGGGCCAGCCGCAGGTCGCCGTCGGGGCGGGGCAGCTCGGACAGCGGCAACGTCGCGGGCAGCAGCCGCACGGCCGGCGCGCGGCGGCCCGGCCAGAACGTGTGCACCTCTTCGGCGACGGCCTTGGTCGCCGCGGCGAGGTCGTCCGTGGCGGCGCTGCCGTCCATCCGGGGCAGGCCGGCGAGGAAGTGCAGGCCGTCCGGGGTCAGGCCACGGCCCGGCTGGCTCGGCACGGTCTTCGCCTTGCGCGAGCCGATCTCCGACTCCATCGGGTCGCCGAGACGCAGCTCGAACCGGGTCTGCAGCAGGTCGCGCAGGTACGGCCGGATCTCCGACCAGCGCGTCGACGCGATCACGACGTGGACGCCGAACGACAGGCCGCGCGAGGCGAGTTCGCCGATCTTCTGCTCCAGCTCGGAGTAGTCGTTCTTGAGCGAGTACCAGCCGTCGACGACCAGGAAGACGTCGCCGAAGGCGTCCTCGACCTGGCCGCGGCGACGCAGCTGCCGGTAGACGTCCATCGACTCGACGCCGCGTTCGGAGAAGATGTTCTCGCGGTGCTCCATGATCTGCGAGATCTCTTCGATGGTCCGCACGACGCGGTCGCGCTCGAGGCGGGTCGCGACCGAGCCGACGTGCGGCAGGCCGCTGATCGACATGATCCCGCCGCCGCCGAAGTCCAGCCCGTAGAACTGGACCTCCGCCGGCGTGTGCGTCATGGCCAGGGCCAGCACCAGGGTCCGCAGCAGCGTCGACTTGCCGGTCTGCGGGCCGCCGACGACCGCGACGTGCCCGGCCGCGCCGGACAGGTCGGCCGTCAGCAGCTCGCGGACCTGCTCGAACGGCCGGTCGATCATGCCCAGCGGCACGCGCAGGCGGCCCAGCTGGGCCGGGTCCTGCACGCTCATGCCGCGCACGGCGTCGGGCAGCACGCCCGGCAGGAGCGCGTCCAGGCTCGGCGACTCGGCCAGCGGCGGCAGCCACACCTGACGCGCCGCCGGGCCCGCGCCGGTGAGCCGCTCGACGAACGCGTCGGCCAGGGTCGGCCCGCTCGGCGCGGTTTCGAGGACTTCCTGGGCGGTCTTCTCGGCGGTGGGGTCCGGCTCGTCGTCGCGGACGATGAACCGGGTCGGCCGGGTCCGGGTGAAGAACGGGACGACTTCGGCACCCGCGCGGGCGACATCGCTCGCGCCGTCACCGCCGCCGGCCGGGACCGGGCCCGAGACGTAGGCGGCCTTGAAGCGGACCAGGTTCGTCGTGTCGATCTTGAGGTAGCCGTTGCCCGGTTCGGACGGCAGCTCATACGCGTTGCCGACGCCGATGACGCTGCGGGACTCCATCGAGGAGAACGTCCGCAGCGCGATCCGGTACGACAGGTGGCCCTCGACGCGGTGGATGCGGCCTTCGTCCAGCCGCTGCGACGCGAGCAGCAGGTGGACGCCGAGGCTGCGCCCCAGCCGGCCGACCGAGACGAACAGCTCCATGAACTCCGGCTTCGCGCTCAGCAGCTCGGAGAACTCGTCGACGACCAGGAAGAGCGTCGGCATCGGCGGCAGCTGCTCGCCGGCCGCGCGGGCCTTCTCGTACTCGAACAGCGACGGGTGCCCGCTCGCGCGCAGCTGCTCCTGGCGGCGCACCATCTCGCCGTTGAGCGAGTCCTGCATCCGGTCGACCAGCGGGAGCTCGTCGGCCAGGTTGGTGATCATCGCCGAGGTGTGCGGCAGCCGGTCCATGCCGAGGAACGTCGCGCCGCCCTTGAAGTCGACGAGGACGAAGTTGAGGATCTCCGACGAGTGCGTCGCGGCCAGGCCGAGCACCAGGGTGCGCAGCAGCTCGGACTTGCCCGAGCCGGTGGCGCCGATGAGCATGCCGTGCGGGCCCATGCCGCCCTGCGCCGACTCCTTGAGGTCCAGCTCGACGATCTCGCCGTCCTCGGTGACGCCGATCGGCACCGACATCCGCGCCCGCTGCACCGCACGCGGACGCCACTGCGCCGGGATGTCGAAGCTGTGGACGTCGCGGATGCCGAGCAGCGCGGTCAGCCCGAAGTCGCTCTCGAGGGGCTGTTCGGTGATTTCCAGGGTGCCGCTGGTGCGCTTCGGCGACAGCAGCCGGGCCAGGCCCTCGATCTGCGTCACGGACAGCTCGTCGCGGATCGCGGAGCCGACGCCGGTGCCGGCCGGGAACTCGACGCGATCGTCCTTTGTGGTCAGTCGCAAGACCTTGGGGCCGCCGGGAAGCGCGCCGGTGACGTCCAGCAGGACGACGTTGCGCAGGCCCGCGCCCAGCAGCCGCGACGACTCGGGGATCATCGCCAGGTGCGCCACGATCACCACGAACGGTTCGGTCGTGGTCGGGCCGACGGCCTTGTCGTGGTCGTCGCGGTCGGCGACGTCCGGGCCGAGGACGTCCATCAGGTCGTCGTGGTCGGCGGCCAGCAGCCGCAGCGGGCCGGCCGGGTCACGCAGGGTGGCGTGCTGGTTGTGCGGCAGCCACTTCACCCAGTCCCACTGGGACTGCGCGGCTTCGGTGGTGAGCACGGCGATCCGCAGCTCGTCCGGCGAGTGGAACACGACCAGCTGCGCCAGCATCGCCCGCACCAGGCTCGCGGCGGCCTCGGGGTCGCCGTCGAACTCGACGCTGGTGAAGCTGCGCAGGCCGACCGCCGTCGGGATGCCCGACAGCGACCGGTAGGTCTCGGTGAAGCGGCGCAGGGAGATCGCCGACAGCGGTTCGAGGTCCTCGATCGGCTTCGTCACCGGCGGGACCAGTTCGAGCGCCGACTGCTGGGAGCCGAGGCCGATGCGGACGCGGCCGAAGTCGTCGTGGCTGACGCGCCGCTCCCACAGCCGCCGTCCCATCGACAGCGACCACAGCGAGTCCGGCGACGGGTTGTTCCACGCCACCGCGCGGCGCTGCTGCTCGGCCGTCGCCCGGGCCCGGGTGCGGACCTGCGCGATGTAGCGCAGGTAGTCACGGCGTTCGGCGCGCATCTTGCGCTTGCGCTCCCCCACCGCGCGGGTGAGCTGGCCGACGCTCATGGCCATCATGGACAGGCCCATGCCGCCGCCGAGGACGTAGGTCATCGGCGAGCTGCCGCCGACGCCGGAGAACGACAGCACCATCACCATCGACCCGATGCCCATCGGCAGCATCATGAGCAGCGAGTTGAAGTCCCGCGCCGCCGGTTCGGCGAGCACGGGCGGCTCCTGCAGCTCTTCCTGGCCTTCGGGCAGTTCGGGGCCGGACGCGCGCGGGCCGCGCTTGACGGTTTCCGTGCTCACTCCAGCACCCCCGAAGGCCGGCTCGCGGGACGGCCCCAGGCGGAGTCGTCCTGGCTCAGCAGGTCCGCCATGGTGCGTTCGGCCTCTTCCTCTTCGCCCTCTTCGGCTTCCGGTTCCGGCGCCTCGGCTTCGGTCTCCATCACCGGGCCGTCACCGCAGGTCGGCAGTTCGTCCGGAATGGACTCGCCATCACCGACCCGGATCCGCCGGTACGTTTCCCGCGGCTCGTCTTCGGCGGGCCGCCACGGCTCGTCACTGCGTTCGACGAGGTCCGTGCTGACGTCCTGTTCCTCCTCCGCGGGCGGCGCGAACGGCAGGAGGCCGGGCAGGAATTCGGCGGTGCCGACGTCCCAGGCGGAGGTGTCTTCGCTCGATTCGACGGGCCGCACGACGGAGATCCGCACGTCGTCGTCGCGATCGTCCGATGTGGACTTCCCGACGGGCGCGGTGCCCCAGCCGCTGACCGGCACGGCCGTCGCCCAGCCGCGCGGGGTGCCGGCGCCCGGGTCGGGTTCGCCCGGGGTGTCGGCGGTGGCCCAGGCCGAGACGTCGCCGCCGAGCAGACCGGCGGAGTCGGGACGTTCCGCGGTGGCGCCGTTGTCAGGCGGCGTCATCGGCGGCGGCATCATCGGCATCGCGGGCACGCCCGCACCGGCGGCGGCAGGCGCCTCCGGAGTCCGGGGAGTGTCGACGCGCGGGGCGGCCGGGATTCCGCCGCCCACACCACCGGGCGGGGCGGGGTGAGACCACGAGGCCGCACCCAGCGCCGGGGTCTCGCCGACCGAGGTCGGGTCGCCGGTCCCGCTGGGGGTGTCCGGCGTCCAGGCCGCGTCCACGCTCCCGAGCAGACCGGCCGAGTCCGGCCGCTCCGCTCCCGGCGAGTTCGCGCCACCGCCCATGCCGCCCGGCGGCGTCATCGGCATCCCGGGCGCCGCCGGTGTCGAGTCCCCAGTGGACGGTGCCGCCCACGAAGCCGGCGACGACCACGAGGCCGCCCCCAGGGCCGGAGTCTCGCCGGCGGATGTCGGGTCGCCGACGCCGGTGGGCGCGTCCGGCGTCCACGGTGCGTCGATACCGCCGAGCAGACCCGCTGAATCCGGGCGCTCGGCGCTCGTCGGGTTCGCGCCGCCACCCATGCCGCCCGGCGGCATCATCGGCATGCCCGAACCCGGAAACGCTTGCTGCTGCGGAGAATTCGCCGACGACAGGCCACCTGGCGCCTGCAACTGGCTCGCGTCGAGGCCCTTGACGCCGCCCGGGTCGACCGCGTCCGCGCCGCCGACGTCCGACGGCGGCGCCGACCAGGAGGCCGACTGCAGCGCGGGAGTCTCGCCGAACGAACTCGGGTCGCCGAGACCGTCCGGCACGTCCGCCGTCCACGGTGCGTCCACGCCACCCAGCAGACCGGCCGAATCCGGCCGCTCCGCACCGGTGGGGTTCATCCCGCCACCCATGCCACCCGGCGGCATCATCGGCATCCCCGAACCCGGCATGCCCTGCTGCTGACCACCATTCGACGACGAGAGACCACCCGGCGCCTGCAACTGACTCGGGTCCAGGCCCTTGATGCCACCCGGGTCGACGGAACCGCCGCCGATGTCACCCGCACCGCCCGCGCCCCCGACGTCACCGGGAGGCGCCGACCACGAAGCCGACTCCAGCGCCGGGGTCTCGCCGAACGAACTCGGGTCGCCCAAGCCGTCCGGCAACGCCGAATCCCACGGCGCGTCGACGCCACCGAGCAGACCCGCCGAATCCGGCCGTTCCGCACCGGTGGGGTTCATGCCGCCACCCATGCCACCCGGCGGCATCATCGGCATCCCCGAACCCGGCATGCCCTGCTGCTGACCACCATTCGACGACGAAAGGTCGCCCGGCGCCTGCAACTGACTCGGGTCGAGACCCTTGATGCCACCTGGGTCGAGAGCGCCGCCACCGACGTCGCCGACGCCACCCGCGCCGCCGACATCGCCGACACCGCCCGCGCCACCGACGTCACCCGGGGGCGCCGACCAGGAAGCCGACTTCAACGCCGGGGCGTCGGTCAGTGCGCTGGGGTCGCCGAGGCCGTCAGGCAGGCTGCTCGTCCACGGCTTGTCGACGCCGCCGAGCAGGCCCGCCGAGTCCGGGCGCTCCGAGCCGGCGGGGTTCATCCCGCCGCCCATGCCACCCGGCGGCATCATCGGCATGCCACCGCCCATCGGCGAGGTGAAACCGCCGCCCGCCTTGGGGTCCTGCAGCGACGACGGCACGTCGGCCGGGTTGAGGGCGTTCGCGCCCAGCCCGTTGAGACCGCCGGCCCCCGGCGGGGTGCCCAGCGCCGGCGACTTCAGGTCGCCGAGGCCGTTGAGACCACCCGCGCCACCGCCCGCGCCGACGTCACCCGGCGCCGAATCGAACGACGGCGACTTGATGTCCCCCAGTCCGCCGGCGCCGACGTCGCCCGGCGGGCTGTCGAGCGCGGGCGGCTTGATGTCGCCGAGGCCGCCGGCCTTCTGGTCGTCCTTGCCCCCGGCACCGGACGGCGGCGGGGTCAGGTTCGGCGAGGTCAACGGCGGCAGGGCGCCACCCGCGCCGACGTCGCCGGGCGGGCCGTCGAGCGAGGGCGGGTTGATGGCCCCGAGATCACCGGGGCCACCGGTGCCGCTGTCGCCGCCCGCGCCGGGCGGCGGCGCGACGGCGAGGTTCTGGAACGGCGGGGGTGTGCCCCCGCCGTCCCCGCCCAGACCGGAGTCACCGCCGGGTGGCGGCGGGATTTCGGCGCTGGACAACGGCGGCGGAGTACCGCCGCCACCGCCACCACCCGTGTCGCCGGGCGGGGGCGGGAGTTCGGGAGGCGGCACGTCGCCACCACCGCCACCACCGGAACCGCCGGGCGGGGGCGGGATGGCGGGCGGGGGCGGCGCGTCCGCGGGAGGCGGGATGTCCGGGGGCGGCGGGGCTTCGGGCGGCGGAGGCGGCGGCGGGACGTCCACGGGCGGCGGGGTCGCCGGCGGCGGCGCGGTGTAGCTGGCGACGGAGAACGAGTGGTACTTGCCGGACAGCTGGTTGCCGACCTGGCGCATGTCGTTCGTCATCATCTCGACGGCGTCGGGGAACTGCGAGATGTACGCGCGCCCGTCGTTGAGCACCTTGCCGCGCGCGATGACCTGCTGGGCGTAGTAGGAGTCGATGTAGCGCAAGGTGTTCTGCGCCCACTGCAGGTACGCGGCCGAGTTGGCCAGCTGGTTCGGGATGTTGCGGCCGCCGCTGCTGCCGTCGCTGATCTGGTGGACGAGGCCTTGGAACTTCGAGGCCATGTCGTTCATCATGCCCTTGAAGTTGGTCGCTGCCGTGCCCTTCCACGGGCCGTCTTCCCCGGCGAGCGCCTCGACCTGCTTCTGGACGGCCTCCGCGACGACGGCGAGGCTCAGCTGCGTCGTCTGGAACACGCCGGCGGCGGCTTGCAGGGACTGCCAGTTCACGTTGCCGTAGGCCTGGTCGGCCTGGTCCTGGCCGGGCGCCATCGACCCGCCGCCGAGGATGGCGGCTTCGATCTGCTTCCAGGTCAGGCCGTCGAAGTCCTTGCCGGGGTCGCCGGTGGAGTTCGACGGCGTGTTGCTGGAATCCGGCCAGACGCCGTTGTCGTCCTGGGTGAACCCGTGGGTGTTGTTGTCGTCGCCCATCGTCCCTCGCTCGCCCGTCCCTGGTTCGCCTCAGCCCGCCGCAGTCCCGCCCCGCGTGCGATCGATCAGTGCTGTTTGGACCCCGCGCCGGTGATCTCCGAGCTCAGCTGCCCGAAGTACTGGTTGTAGGCGTCGGTCGTCATCTTGTTGGCCTCGTCGGCGGAGTCGTAGGCGTTGGCCGCCTTGTCGACCGCGTCCGCCGCGTCGTGCATCGCCGTGATGAGGTCCTGCACGGTGGTGCGGGTCGAGTCGCGCAGGCCGCCCTCGCCGACGATCGGCTGGATGAGCTTGTCGTGCGCGGTGGCGAACACGCCCGGCTTGATGTTCACGGTGTCGAGCTGGCCCGGCAGCTTGGAGAGCGGGCCGTCGGCGAGCGTGCGCAGGTTCTGCGCGAACGTGTGCATCGCCTGGGTGTTCACCGCGGTGACGCCCTTGCCGGGGTGGTCCGCGCCGCCCGGGACCGGCGGCGCGGTGGAGACGTCACCGACCGGGATGTAGACGTTGCCCTGGTCGCCCGGGTCCTGGTGGCCGGGGCTGTTGAACGCGCCCTCGGTCGACGGCGGGGTGTCGCTGTGCTGGTTGTTCGGGTTCGCGATCGAGGCGGTTTCGAAGACCACCGGGTCGAAGGCCATGGCGGGAGGAGTCCTTTCCGGTCTGTCGCGTTCGGACGAACCGGCCGGGGCGCGGCGGCTGACGGCCGTGCCCCGGCCGGAGCGCGGGAGACTCAGCGCTGCGCGAACCGCGTCGCGTTGGCGCTCTCGGTGCTCGACGTGCCCTCGTTGACGGTCGCCAGCGTGCGGCCGGCGGCGTCGAGCGACTGCGGGAGCGTCAGCGCCTGCTGGCGGCACCACTCGTAGGTCGACTGGAACTCGTCGGCCGCGCTGCCGAGCCAGTGCTCGCGCTGCGCGGTGATGGTGCGGTTCATCTGGTCGAGCAGCTCGGTGATCTGCTGCGACTGCTGCTGCGCACGCCCGACCGTGGCTTCCATCTGCGCGAAGCTGATGGTGAACTGACCCAGAGCCATGGGTTTCCTTTCCTGAAGAGGGAGTCCGGTCAGAAGCCGGGGAGGCCGCCGATGGTCGCGGCCTGCTGGCGCACGTTCGAGGTGTTGTCCTCGTCCTGGCGGTCGTAGTCGTTCGCGCCGGTCGTGACGTGCTGGGAAAGCGTGTTCAGCCGGTCGACGATCGTCTGCACGGTGCGGTCGAACGTGCCCATCGCCTCGTGGAAGACCACGGCCGCGTCCGAGCGCCAGGTGCCCAGCAGCTCCTGCATCGTGGAGTCCACCTGGCGGTTCACGCCCGTGATGCCCTGGCCGGTGTCGGTGATGGTGCTAGCGCCTTGGCGCATGATCCCGGTGTCTACCTTGGCGCCGTTCTGAGCCGCCATTTTCGCCTCCTCGAATCCGTTGTTCTGCCCTGCCTCAACGGGGTCGGGCCGCCTCCGTCCACAAAGGAGTTCCGCGGGCCCCGGCATCGCCCCGCCCGGCACTCTCGACGCCGGAAGACGTGAAAGCCTGACGGAGACAGCACGATGATCGTATGGATGATTTCCGAAGGGCGCGCGACGCGGTTCCCTTAAGGACACACAGGCGCGAACGGTCGGGCAGAACCGGACATTCGTGGTCACCACCCAGCAGAACGGCTCCGAAAGCCGGTCGCGGCGCCGGGTGGCTGCCCCTCCGGCCACGAATATCTGCCCGCGAACGCCCGGCGCGCGGGCGGGCAACCCTACTAAAGTCGCGGATTCATTCCACCGGTGAGGAATAATCGCGCCGGAGCCGTGTACGAACAATCGGCTTGTCCGGTGTGGACATTCTTATTTCTTCGGTACCGAACCGGATTTGGTGCGGTACCGCATCACTCATCCGGGGGATGCCGCGAAGACGAAACCACCCCGGTCTCCGCGGAGACCGGGGTGGTGGACGAACGGGCACTCAGACGCGGCTGAAGAGCTTCCGGGCCCGGCGGCGCACCGGCAGCCGGCCCGCGACGGCGTCCTCGAGCAGGGCGCCGACCGTCTCGCGGGCGCACGCCCGGTTCGCGCCGATGCCGCCGGACGGGCCGCGCTTGATCCAGCCCGCGACGTAGGTGCCCGGGTGGCCCTCGACGCGGCCCTCGACGTTCGGCACGGTCCCCGTCGCCTCGTCGAACGGCAGGCCCGGCACGCCGGTGCCGCGGAACCCGGCGGCCCGCACGACCCGGCCCGCGCCGATCTCGACGTCACCCTCGACGCCGGTGACGCGCACGCCCCGGACTTCGGTGTCGCCGGTGACCGCGAGCGGCGCCGAGTGGAACCGCAGGACGATGCGGCGGCGGTCGTCCGGCGGCGGCGTGGACCAGTCCACGGACTCCCGCGGCAGGCCACGCAGTAACACGGCCTTGCCGTCCCCCTGGTCGATGGCCGCCGCGACGCGCGGGTCGTGCGTGTCGACCACGAGGTCGACGCCGGCGCGGTCGGCGAGGGCCAGCAGCTCCGGGCGCGTGTAAGCGGCGGTTTCCGGGCCGCGGCGGGCGAGCAGCACGACCTCGCGCACCTTGCCCGACCGCAGCCGGGCCAGCGCGGCCGGGGCGATCTCCGTGCCCACCAGGCTCTCGGGGTCGGCGGTGAGGATGCGGGCGATGTCGAGGGCGACGTTGCCGGTGCCGACGACGGCCACCCGCTCGGCCGAGAGGTCGACGGCGCCGGGTGCGATGTCCGGGTGGCCGTTGTACCAGCCGACGACGGTCGCCGCGGCCAGGCTGCCGGGCAGCTCCTCCCCCGGGACGCCGAGGGCCCGGGCCGCCGTGGCGCCGACCGCGTAGACCACCGCGTCGTGCCGCGATGCCAGCTCCGCCGCGGTGACGTCGCGGCCGACCTCGGTGCCGAGGCGCAGCCGCAGCCGCGGGTGGTCGTGGAACCGCGCGAACGTCTCGCCGATCTTCTTCGTCGACGGGTGGTCGGGCGCGACGCCGAAGCGGATCAGGCCGCCGGCCACCGGCAGGCGGTCGACCAGGGTGACCCGGGCGTTCGTGTGCAGCAGCAGGTCCTCGACGGCGTACATGCCGGCCGGCCCGCTGCCGACGACCGCGACGTCCAGCGGCGCGAAGTCGCTCGGGAGCACCCGGGTGAACGCCGGCTGCGCCCAGCGGTGGAAGTTGGGCGCGGTGCTCGCCTCGGCCAGCACGTCCTGGCCCGCGTAGTACTCGGCGTTGATCTCCTCGTAGGCCCGCAGCGGCCCGGTGAGGTCGCCGGCCGGGAAGATCGCGTCGACCGGGCACGCGTCGGCGCAGGCGCCGCAGTCGATGCAGGTGGCCGGGTCGACGTAGAGCATCTCGGTGCGGCCGAAGTCCGGCTCGTCCGGCGTCGGGTGGATGCAGTTGACCGGGCAGACCGACACGCAGGAGGCGTCGGCGCAGCAGGTCTGCGTGATCGCGAAGGCCATGGCGTCAGATGAGGTTGGCGCGCTTGTAGAACCACAGCGCCGGCTTGGTCAGCAACCCGGCGGAGTGGAGGAACTCCATCAGCCCGGAGCAGCTCGAGCGCAGCATCGACTTGTGGTGCTGGTTGGCCTTCGCCTCGCGCCGGGCGCGCTTCCCATCGAGCCCGGCGTTCTCGTAGACCTGGTGGTTCACCATGCTGGTGACGATGAAGAACGACGCGATCGCGACGACCAGCGCGTTGATCTGCCGCCGCACCCAGCCGGCGCCTTCGAGCCGCTGACGGGTCTCCTCGCGCGCGAACTTCATGTGCCGCGACTCTTCGACGACGTGGATGTTGTTGATGGTCCGGACGAACGGGACGACGCGCTCGTCGCGCATCCAGTCGCGCTGCATGACGTCGAGGACCTCTTCGGCGACGAGGATCGCCGCGTAGGCGGCTTCACCGGTCGCGGTGGCCTTGAAGATCCGGCCGGCCTCGACGACGAACCGGCGCGGGCGGTAGGCGGGCGCGCCCAGCTTCGCCGCGCCGCGGGCGAACATGATCGAGTGCCGGCACTCGTCGGCGATCTCGGTCAGCGCCCACTGGAACGCGGGGTCGGTCGGGTCCTTGGCGTAGAAGTCACGCAGGATCATCTGCTGCAGGATCATCTCGAACCAGATCCCGGTGCTCGCCACCGACGCCGCCTCGTGGCGGGTCAGCTCGCGCTGCTGCTCCGGCGTCATCTCGTCCCAGTAGGACGTCCCGTAGAGCGTGCTCCACTCGGGGCTGGCGCCGTGGAAGTCCTTGTCGAGCGGCGTCTCCCAGTCGACCTCCGTGACGGGGTCGTACGAGAGCTGCTCCGAGGAGTCCAGCAGCCGGCGCGCGATGGTCTCGCGGTCCGACACCTCCGGCACGCGCTCGCCGATGCTCGTCATGGCCGACCTCCTCGTCAGGGTGTTACCGCAGTTTACTGTTACCAAACGTAACACATAGATGTTCCAGTGCACACCCGTCCTCGGAGTCAGCGTTCGCGGAACTCGCTGGGTGGCGCGCCGAGCAGGCGGTGGAACATCGTGGTGAACGCGCCCGGGCCCGCGTAGCCGAGGTCCGCGGCCACCTCGGCCACCGGCGCACCCGCCGCGAGCAGCGGCAACGCGTGCAGCACGCAGGCACGACGCCGCCACGGCGCGAGGCCGAGCCCGGTCTCGGCGCGGAACCGGCGGTGCAGCGTCCGCTCGGCGACGTGCAGCCGGGCCGCCCAGGCCGCCGGCCGGACGTCGACGCGCGGCGCGGCCAGGAAGTCCTGGCACAGCCGGCGCAGCTCCGGGTCGGCCGGCAGCGGCAGGTCCAGCGGCAGCGGCGCGGCCCGGCGCAGTTCGTGCAGGGCCAGCTGCAGCAGGACGGCGTCACGCCCGCGGGCGGCGTAGCGCGGTTCGACGTCGACCGCCTCCCGCAGCAGCTCGCGCAGCAACGGCGTCACCTCGACGACCCGGCAGCGGGCCGGGAACCACGGCACCGCACGGGGTTCGACGTACAGGCTGCGTGTGCTGACGCCGGCCATCCGGACCGCGTGCGGCGTGCCGGCGGGAATCAGCACGGCCCGGTGCGGCGGGACGGTCCACGCGCCGTCGGCCGTCTCGACGCGCATCGAGCCGGTGACGCCGTAGAGCACCTGGGCCCGGCGGTGGCGGTGCTCGGGGAGCACGTGCCGGGGCGGGTAGTCGGTGCCGATGGCGACGACGTCGCGGTCGAGGTCGTCCACGGTGTCGATGTGGGTGTTGCGCACACCCTCGAGTCTAGGTGGCCGGAACTCGGAGGAACGTGGCTGATCATCGAATGCCCGCCAGGCTCGTCCGGCCTAGCGTTCCGGTACGTGCTCCTCTTCGGATTGGGCGTCCTCAGCGGCGTCACCACCGCGCTTTTCGGGTTCGGCGGCGGGTTCGTGACGGTCCCGGTGGTCTACGCCGTGGCCGCGACCGGCCCGGCCGCGATGCACGTCGCGGTCGGGACGTCCGCGGTGGTGATGCTGGTCAACTCGCTCGGCGCGACGGTCACGGTCGTGCGCGCCGGCCGGCTGCACCGCGCGTACGTCTGGCCGCTGGCCGCGTTCATCGCCGTCGGCGCGGGCCTCGGCGCGCTGGCCGCGACGAGCGTCCCGGACGGCGTGCTGCACGCGCTGTTCGCCGCGTACCTGGCCCTGACCATCCTGGACGGCGTCCTGCGGCGCGGGTTCCTCGGCGGCGGCCGGCCCCGGCCGTTGAGCCGTGCCACCGTGACGGCCGGCGGCGTCGGAATCGGGGCGGTGGCGGGATTCCTGGGCGTCGGCGGCAGTGTCCTGACGGTGCCGCTGCTGCGGCGGCGCGGCCTGCCGATGAGCGACGCGACGGCGCTGGCCAACCCGCTCAGCCTGCCGGTGGCCGTCGCGGCGACCGCCGTCTACCTGGCCGCACCGGGGCCCGCGGCGATCGACCCGGCCGCGGCGGCGCTCCTGCTGGCCGGGTCCTTGCCGACGATCGCGCTGTTGCGGCGGTGGTCCCCGGACATCCCGGACCGCGCGCACGCCGTGGCCTACCTCGGCCTGCTGGCGGCGGCGCTGGTCACCGTCCTGGTGTGAGCCCGGCGCGCCTGGCCTCGCGGGGCGGCATTCCGGTGTACAGTCGTTCACTCAATCGTGTGGCGAACGGCAGGAACCGGTGACTCTCCACCCTGACTCTCCAGCCGGGCCGTTCGGCTCCGGGCTGCTCGGGCCCCTCGACCAGGACGTCCCCACGCTGCGGCGGCGCGTCCAGCTGCTGCTCACCGGGACGCTGATCGCCACCAACGTCATCGGCGCGCTGGTCGTGGTCGGCCTCGCGGCGCTGCTCATGCCCGCCCCGGGCCTGTCCGGCGACCTTGTCCGGGTGACGGCGGTCGCGGTGCCCACCTACGTCGTGTCCGCGGTGGTCGTCGGGGCGCTCTGGGGCACCCGTGGTGCCCTGCGGACGCTGCGCTGGGCCGCCGACGGACGTCGCCCGACCGACGCCGAACGCGCCGCCAGCCTGCGCGTCCCGCTGCGGCTCACGCTGATGCAGGCGGTGCTGTGGGGCGTCGCGACGGTGGTGTTCGCCGGGCTGGCCGCGCTGTTCCAGCCGCACGTCGCGCTGACCGTGTTCCTGGTGGTCGCCTTCGCGAGTGTGGTGGTCTGCGCGATCGCGTACCTCTTCGGCGAGTTCGCCCTGCGGCCGTACGCGGCCCGCGCGCTGGCGGGCACGACACCGGCGCGGCCGGTCAGCGGCGGCGTCAACCTGCGGATGCTGCTGTTCTGGTGCCTGGGCACCGGGGTGCCGGTCGCCGGGCTGGTGGTCACGGCGGTGCTGGCGTGGGTCCGCGGCGACGTCTCCACGACGAAGCTGGCTGTCTCGGTGATCGCGTTGGGGCTGGTCGTGCTGTGTTTCGGCCTGCTGGTCACGGTGTTCACCGCCCGCGCGGTGGTGAACCCGATCCGGTCGGTGCAGGACGCGCTGGCCCGGGTGCGGGCGGGCGATTTCGACGGCGAGATCCCGGTCTACGACGGCACCGAGCTGGGGCTGCTGCAGGCCGGGTTCAACGGGATGGCCGCCGGGCTGCGGGAACGCGAGCGGATGCGGGACCTGTTCGGCCGGCACGTCGGGCACGAGGTCGCGGTCGAGGCCATGCGGGCGCCCGCGGAGCTGGGCGGGACGGTGCGCACGGTGTCGGTGCTGTTCGTCGACCTGGTGGGGTCGACGGCGCTGGCCGCGAGCCGCCCGCCCGAGGAGGTCGTCGGGCTGCTCAACCGGTTCTTCGCGGTGGTGGTCGACGAGGTGGACCGCAACCACGGCCTGGTGAACAAGTTCGTCGGCGACGCGGTACTGGCGATCTTCGGCGCGCCGACGGTCTTGGCCGACCACGCGACCTGCGCCCTGGCGGCGGCCCGGGCGATCGCGGCCCGGCTGGCGACGGAGGTCCCGGACTGCCCGGCGGGCATCGGCGTGGCCACGGGCGACGCGGTGGCGGGCAACGTCGGGGACCCACGCCGTTTCGAATACACGGTGATCGGCGACCCGGTCAACGAAGCGGCACGGCTGACGGAGCTGGCGAAGAACGTCGACGGCCGCTTGCTGGCCTCGTGGACGGCGGTCGAGTCGGCGGACTCGGCGGAGTCGGACCAGTGGCAGGCAACGGAGGAAGTCACCCTGCGCGGCCGCAGCCGGCCGACAACACTGGCCACCCTGCGCACCTGACACCCGCCGCCCGCGTAAGCCACCCGAAGTCCGTGAATGCCACATTGAGAGACCTAGTGTCCCTCAATGTGGCATTCACGGACCTCCCTGCACCGGAGCCGAAAGCGCGAGCAGGCGGTCAGGCGGGTGGGCCCAGCCACGTTGTCAGGGCTTCGCGCAGGCCCTCCGGATCCGGGCCGACGGCGGCCCAGGCCATGTGGCCGTCCGGGCGGATCAGGGCCGCCAGCTTCTGGTCCGGGAACGCCAGCGGGGTCGCCGTCACCAGCTCGACCCGGCTTTCCCAGCCCGCCGCCACTTCCGCCGCGCCCGTGCCCGTGTCCAGCAGCACCGCGCGGCCGGTGCGGAAGTGCGGTGCCAGTGTCGTTCCGTCGGACAGGGGCAGGTCCGGCACGCGGTGGCCGATCAGCGGGAAGTCGCCCGGCAGGTCGTAGTGCTGCCAGCCGCCGCCGATCTTCGAGACGACGTACGTGGCGCCGTCCTGGGTGTCGAGCAGGTCCGCCAGCACTTCGCGCAGCGCGTCCGCGCGCGGGCCGCGCGGGGTGCTCAGCGCCGTCTGCGCCATGCTCCAGCGCTGCACCCACTCGCCGATCGGGTGCCGCTCGGTGGTGTAGGTGTCCAGCAACGCGTCCGGGGCCGCGCCGCGCGCGACGAGCGCGAGCTTCCAGCCGAGGTTGACCGCGTCGCCGAGGCCCAGGTTCATGCCCTGCCCGCCCGCCGGCGAGTGCACGTGGGCCGCGTCGCCGCACAGCAGCACCCGGCCGCTCCGGTACGTCTCGGCCTGGCGGGTCGTGTCGGCGTAACGGGTGGCGACGTGCAGCCGCGTGACCCGGACGTCGGTGCCGCTCACCCGCCGCAGGCTGGCCTGGATCTCCTCCGCCGTCACCGGTGCGTCGCGGTCGGGCACGACCTCGTACTCGACGGTGTGCACCCGCGGCGGGCCGGAGCCGTCGTCCCAGCCACCGACCACGTAGGACCCGTGCTCGCCCGCCTGCCAGCCGTCCGCGACGAGCTTGCCCGGGTCGTCCAGGTCCACAATGGCCTGACGGCCGGTGAACACCGGATCCAGGCCGGGGAAGTCGATCCCGGCCAGCCGCCGCACGGTGCTGCGGCCGCCGTCGGCGCCGACCAGCCAGCCGGTCCGGATCGGACGTCCGATGTGGACGGTCACACCGTCCGCATCGGACTCGAACGCGGTCAGCGAGACCCCGCGCCGCACCTCGACGCCCAGTTCCGCGGCTCGCCGCTCGAAGATCGCCTCCAGATCACCCTGCGCGATCACCCCGGCGCCGAGGAACTCCTCGCCGGGGCCGGGCGGGCGCAGCCGGTCGATGCGGATGCCGATCCCGGCGAAGTGGCCGACGAAGATGTCCGGCCGCTCCCCCGTGTCCCCGGGTTCGAACTCGGGCAGTCCGGCGCCCCCGCCGAGCCACATCGCGGCCGCGCGCTCGACCTCGGGCAGCAGGCCGCGCAGGTGCAGCGCGTGCACCGACGGCGCGTTGACCGCGCGGGCCCCCATCGACCCGAACCGCGAGCGCGGCGGCTCCGTCTCACGCTCGACGACCAGCACCCGGGCACCGCCCAGGCGCAGCTCGCAGGCCAGCAGCAGGCCGACCGGGCCCGCGCCCGCGACCACCACGTCGTAGTCCATCTTTCCCCCTTAAGAACCCGGCAACACCGTTCCCGGTATCGCCACCGTAGCGAACTGGGTACAGTGTTCGCAATATCCGAGGAGGCCTCTTGCCGGCGAACGACAGCCCGCCGCTCTGGCTGCGTCCCGAACACGGAACACGCGGGCCGAAACCGGCCCACACCCGCCGCGACGTCGCCGCCGCGGGCATCAAGATCGCCGACGCCGAGGGACTCGACGCCGTTTCGATGCGGCGGATCGCCGCCGAGCTGGGCACCGGGACCACGTCGCTCTACCGGTACGTGTCCAAAAAGGACGACATCCTGCAGCTGATGGGCGACGAGGTGACCGGCGAGCTGCGCGGCACCGTGCTGCCCGGGGGCTGGCGGGACGCCCTGCGCGTCATCGCCCGGTCGATGCGCGCCACGGCCCTGCGGCACCCGTGGTTCCCCGCACTGGCCTCGGGCCGGCCGAACCACGGCCCGAACAGCCTGTGGTGGACGGAACTGACGTTCTCGGCGTTCGACGGCCTCGACCTCGACACCGACGAGCTGCTCGCCAACCTCGGCACGCTCGCGTCGTTCGTCCTGGGCCACGTGCTGAGCGAGCTGGGCGACCAGGAGGCGGCGCGGCTCTCGGGGCTCAGCCACGAGCAGTGGATGGAGCGCGAAGGCGAGTACGGCCCGATGATCGTGAGCAGCGGGCGGTACCCGCGGTTCACCCGGGTGATGGTCGAAGCCGAGACGCCGCACGCCGCCGACCGCCGGGACCGGTGGTTCGAGGCGGGCCTGGAGCGGGTGCTCGCGGGCATCGCCGCCCACCTCCCCTGACGACGCTGACGACGCTCACACCGGCAGGACGCTCATGGGCGCCGGCGGCGGCAACGGCACCCCGGCGTGCTCGGCGCGGAACGAGTTCAGCAGGTAGGCGACGAGCCGCCGCGACGCCGTGCGCGTGGCCGCCGGGGAGTCCGTCGTCACGCCGTCGTTGGCCATGAGCACCAGCGCCAGGTCGGTGACCGCGAAGTCGGCCCGCAGCTCGCCCGCCGCCTTCGCGCGGTCGATCAGCTCGGTGACGCGGCCCAGCGCCCGTTCCGCGGCGACGTCGGCCGGGAACGCCGTCGCGACGGCGACGCTGAACCCGCGGTCGCACGCCTGCATCTCCCCCACCTTCTCGACGAGCGTGACGAACCCCCGCCACGGGTCCGGGTCGGCCAGCGCGTCGTCCACGACCGAGACGCACGTGTCGAACTGGTGCGAGAACACCTCGCCGACCAGCGCTTCCTTCGTCGGGAAGCGGCGGTACAGCGTGGCCATCCCGACGCCGGCGTGCCGGGCAACGGCGGCCATCGGCACGTCGAGGCCCCGGCGCGCGAAGAGGTCGTGGGCCACCTCGACGATGCGCTCGCGGTTGAGCCGGGCGTCCCGCCGCAGCGCCGGGTGAGAAGGGTCCGCACTCATGTTTCTCACTTTACGCCAAGCGGACAGGTCTCTCCTCTTACGCGGCTACGGTGGCGGACAAGGAAAAGGAGGTCCGATGAGGACGAACGGCCGGCTGGTCGAACGCGCGGTCGGCGGGGTCAACCGCCGGGTGCTGGCCCTGCGCTCATCACGCCGCTGGGGCGCGGCGGTGCGGCGGCACCTGACGATCGTGACGTACACGGGACGGCGCTCGGGCCGCACGTTCAGCATCCCGGTGGGCTACCGGCGCACGGGCGATGAGGTCGAGATCGGCGTCCGCATCCCGGGCCGGAAGAACTGGTGGCGCAACTTCACCGGCGAGGGCGGCCCGATCGCCGTGGAGCTGGACGGCACCGACCGCACCGGCCACGCGATCGCCCGCCAGGACGCGAAAGGCGCCGTGACGGTCACGGTGCGGCTGGAGCCGTAAGGGAATCCCGGTTGCCCGGGTGACGAGAGCGGAACTGGACCACGCACGTGATCGGCTGAGGGTCACGGTTCGGGATCGGACCCCCGCAGGGAACCCGGGTGCGCCTTCGCATCCGGGTCCCGGCGGGTCTTGAGCAGGCTGGCCACCGTGACCACGGCGAGGATGCCGAGGATCACGCCGAGGCTGAGCGGGGTGGGGATCTCCGGGAAGCCCTCGTCGATGTCGACGTGCGCCCAGTGCAGGATCAGCTTCACGCCGATGAACGCGAGGATCACCGAGAGCCCGGTCGAGAGGTACACGAGCCGGTCGAGCAGGCCCTTGACCAGGAAGTACAGCGCGCGCAGGCCCAGCAGGGCGAAGGCGTTCGCGGCGAACACGAGGTACGGCTCGTCGGTGACGCCGAAGACCGCCGGGATCGAGTCCAGGGCGAACAGCAGGTCGACGCCGCCGATCGCGACGAGCACCACCACGAGCGGGGTCACCAGCCGGCGGCCCGCGACCCTGGTCGTCAGCCGGCCGCCGTCGTAGTCGTCCGACAGCGGCAGCACCCGGCGGGCGGTGCGGACCACGACGTTGTTCTCTACGTCGGGATCCTCGTCGCGGTGGCGGAACAGCTGCACGGCGGTGTAGATCAGCAGCAGGCCGAACAGCAGGAACATGAAGGTGAACAGCGACAACAGGGTCGCCCCGACGACGATGAAGATCCCGCGCAGCACCAGGGCCAGCACGATGCCGAAGGTGAGCACCTTGTGCTGGTGCTCCTCCGGGACGGCGAACGTGGTCATGATGATGACGAACACGAACAGGTTGTCGACCGAGAGGCTCTTCTCGACGATGTAGCCGGCGAAGTACTCGGTGCCGAACTCGCCGCCGTGCGCCAGGGTCACCCACACCCCGAACACGACCGCGACGAGGATGTAGCCGACCGACCACGCGACGGCCTCGCGGAACCCGACCTTGTGCGGCCGGACCGCGGCGAGCACCAGGTCCAGCGCGAGCAGCCCGAGGATCACGGCCAGGGTGACCAGCCAGGTGCCGACCCCGATGTCCATTTCGTCCCCCGCTTCCGTTGTCACCGATAGTAGGGACATTTCCGCGTCCGCGCACGTGGAGTCCACAGTGGACGGACACCGGGGCCGCGCGATTTCCGGGTATCCTTCGCACCGGGGACGAGAGCGAAACGAGGTGCGCGGTGTCCGTGGGCGAGCGGATCCCGGAGGGTGTCGACATCAAGCTGCCCAGCGCGGCCCGGGTCTACGACTGGCTGCTCGGCGGCAGCCACAACTTCGACGCCGACCGCGTCGTCGGCGAACGGGTGATGGCGGTCCTGCCGTCGGGCCGGCAGGTGGCCGCGTCCAACCGGGCCTTCCTGCGCCGCGCCGTGCGGTACATGATCGACCGGGGTGTCACGCAGTTCCTCGACCTGGGGTCCGGCATCCCCACGGTCGGCAACGTGCACGAGGTCGCGCAGGCCCTGGACCCCGCGTGCCGGGTCGTCTACGTCGACTACGACGAGGTCGCCGTCGCCCACAGCCGGCTCATCCTCGAGGGCAACCGCGACGCCGTCGTGGTCGAGGCGGACCTGTGCCGCCCCCAGACCGTGCTGACCGACCCGGACGTGCGGGCCCTGCTGGACTTCGACCGGCCGATCGGGCTGCTCATGGTGGCGGTGTTCCACTTCGTCCCGGACGACCTGCGCCCGGCCGAGATCGTCGCCGACTACCGCGCGGCGCTGCCGCCGGGCAGCTTCGTCGCGCTGTCGCACCTGACGGCCGACCACGCGCCGCGCGAGATGGCGGCGGTCGCGGACGCGATGCGCCACAGCCGGGACCCGATGTACTTCCGCCCCTACAGCGACGTCGCGGCCCTGTTCGACGGGCTGGAGCTGGTCGAGCCGGGCGTGGTGAGCGCCCCGCTCTGGCACCCCGAACCGGGCATCCGCGACGCCGAACCGGACGACGTCTACGCAGGCGTGGGCCGCAAGCCCTAGCGCGCCCGCTCGGCGTCGGTCACTTCCCCGACCTCGTCGGCGTCCATCGCCTTCGTGTCGCGCGGCGGCAGGAACGGCTCGTCCTCGCTCTCCTGGCCGCCTTCGATACCGCGGCCGCGGGCGAGCTCGGCGTCCAGCTCGGCGCCGAGCAGCACCGCGAGGTTGGAGATCCACAACCACACCAGGAACACGATGATCCCGGCCAGCGAGCCGTAGGTCTTGTTGTAGGAACCGAAGTTCGCGACGTACAACGCGAACCCGGCCGACGCCGCCACCCACAGCACGACCGCCAGCAGCCCGCCCGGGGTCAGCCACTTGAAGCCCGGCTGCCGCACGTTGGGGCCCGCCCAGTAGAGCAGCGCGAACGTGAGGCTGATCAGGACCGCGATCACCGGCCACTTCGCGATCTCCCACACCTGCACGCCGGTCGGGCCGAGCCCGACGAGGTCGCCGAGCCGCCGCGCGATCGTGCCCGTCGCCACGACGCCCAGCGCGCACGCGGCCAGCAGCGCCACGATGCCGATCGTCAACCCGAGCCGCAGCGGCAGGACCTTCCACAGTGGACGGCCTTCCGGCATGCCGTAGATCGCGTTGCCCGCCCGCATGAACGCGCCGACGTACCCGGACGCCGACCACAGCGCGCCGAGCAGCCCGAGCACCGCCACCGGGCCGGCGAGGCTGCGCGAACCGGACAGCTCCTTGATCGCGCCGACGAGGATTTCCCGCCCCTGACCGGGAACGACCTGGTTGATGTTGTCGATCACGGTCTGCGTCGGGCCGGGGCCGAGCAGGCCCAGCAACGCCGTCAGGACCACCAGGCCGGGGAAGATCGAGAGCACGCCGTAGTAGGTGAGCGCGGCCGCCCAATCGGTGAGGTTGTCCCGGCCGAACTGCCGGACGGTGCGCTTGAGCACTTCCCACCACGAACGCCGCGACAACTCCGTCGGGCCGTCCGGTTGCTTTTGTCGTCCCTTGCGCACCGGCACCATCTCCTGCTTCGTCGCCGCGGGGCATACCCGATCGGGGCGAGGAGAAACCCGGTCGAGTGACTCAGCCGTCCTTGCGGGCGTCGTAGGCCTCGTTCGCCGCCATCACGTCCGGCATCTGGCCTTCGACGTCGTGGATCAGGTTCACCAGCAGGTCCGCGGTGCGCCGGCCGCGCGGGGTGAGGCTGTACTCGACCTTCGGCGGGATGGTCGGCTGGGCTTCGCGCAGCACGAAGCCGTCACGCTCCAGGGCCTGCAGGGTCTGGGCCAGCATCTTCTCGCTGACGCCGGTGACGCGGCGGCGCAGCGCGTTGAACCGGAAGGTGCCGTCGTAGAGCGCGGCCATCGCGAGGATCCCCCAGCGCCCGGTGATGTGCTCGAGCGTGGACCGGGACGTGCACGCCTGCGCGAACACGTCGAACACCACCTGCCCGTGCTCGTCCACCCACTCCGGCGCTTCCGTCATGCCCCCCACGGTACCGGGCAGACAGCACAATCCCCAGTGACGGTACTCACCATTGGTTTGCACTTCCTGAAAGTTAGTACACTCTCAAGGTAAGCAACCCGACCTGAGGAGTTACGCATGATCGTGGTCACCGGCGCCACCGGACATCTCGGCCGCCTGGTCGTGGACGGCCTGCTCGAGAAGACCTCGCCCGATCAGGTCGTCGCCGCCGTGCGCGACCCGCGGAAGGCCGACGACCTCGCCGCCCGCGGCGTGCAGGTCCGCGAGGCCGACTACGACCGGCCCGAGACCCTCGCGGCGGCCTTCGCGGGTGCGGAGAAGGTCCTGCTGATCTCCAGCAGCACGCCCGGCCAGCGGCTCGCGCAGCACCAGGCCGTCATCGACGCCGCCCGCGAGGCCGGCGTGCGCCACCTCGTCTACACGAGCGTCCTGTACGCCGACACGACGAAGATCTTCGTCGCGCCCGACCACAAGGCGACCGAGCGGCTGATCCAGGAGGCGGGCATCCCGTTCACCGTCCTGCGCAACGGCTGGTACACCGAGAACTACGCGGCGACGGTGCAGCAGGCCCTGTCCACCGGCTCGTTCGCGGGCAGCGCGGGCGACGGCCGTCTCGGCGCCGTCCCTCGGCTCGACTTCGCGCAGGCGGCGGTCGCCGTCCTGACCGGAGACGGCCACGCCGGAAAGACGTACGAGCTGGCGGGCGACGACGCGTGGAGCTACGCCGACTTCGCCGCGGCGATCACCGAGGCGTCCGGGACTTCCGTGACGTACCAGGACGTCCCGCCGGCGGAGCACCGGAAGCTCCTCGTCGCGGCGGGCCTGCCCGACCCGGTGGCCGACATGCTGACCGACGCCGACCGCGGCATCCGCGAAGGCGAACTGAACACCACGAGCGGCGACCTGAGCACGCTGATCGGCCGCCCGACGACGCCGTTGGCCGACGCGGTCGCGGCCCTCGTCAAGGGCTGAGCCCCCGGACGGCGGTCCACCGGCGGCCAAAACCCTTTACTGCGAAAGGGAACCAGTACCACAGGGCCGTCGTGACCACGCCGCCCGCCGACGCGATCACAACCCTCGTCAGAAGGTCGGCGAAGCGGCTCGTCAGTCCGTCGAACCGGCGGCGACGAGCCGCCTGGTCGTGAGCCTCCGGTCCACCAAGGCCGCGAGCACGGCCAGGCCGGTGATCGCCGCCACTCCCAGCAACAACGCTCGGCCGCCTAGGCCGCTTGCCGTGCCGGCGAGGGCGGCGCCCACCGCCGCCATCGCGACCTTCAGCCCGGCGCTCGTCACGAACACCTGGGCCTGCGCGCCCTCCGGGGCGTAGGTGCTGCGGGAGGCCAGTGTCGCCGTGAAGGACGTCGCGTTCGCCACGCCCAGCACGGTGAACCCCGCGACCGCGAGGCCGTACCCCGGGGCCAGCGCGCACACCGCCGTCGCCACGGCCATCGCGGCGAACAGCCGGACCGCCTGCACCTCGGGTTCGCCGCGCAGCGGCCACACCGTCACCAGCGCCGAGCCCAAGAGGCTGCCCGCGCCGTAGGCCACGGTCAGCGCGGCGCCCGCCGTGGCCGTGCCGTGCAGGTCACGGCCGAACGCGACGGCGACCACCGGCAGCGCGCCCAGCTCGACCGCGCCCAGCAGCGTCAGCACCGTGACGCGGCGCAGCGGCGGGCGCGTCACCAGGATCCCGAGCCCGGCGCGCAGGCCCAGGGCTTCGCGGGGCGTCCGCCCGGTGCCGAGCGGCAACGTCAGTGCCAGGCCGGCGGCGACCAAGGCCGCGGTCGCGAGCCCGAGCAGCGCGTCGACCGGACCGGTCACGCCGGCGAGCCCGGCCGTCGCCGCCGGGCCCAGGGTGCCGCCGATCCCGTAGGACAACGCGTCCCAGCCCTGCCGGCGCCGGTTCGGGCCGAGGTCGTCGAGCACGCTGCTCAGCCCGCCGGTCAGCAGCGGCCCGCAGCACCCGGCGACGGCCACCAGCAGCACCGTCACGACCAGCGACGTCCGGCCGAGCGCCAGCGCGCCGGCGGCCAGGGCCAGGCCGTAGACCAGGTAGGACGCCGCCAGCAGCCGCCGGGGTTCGCGGGTCCGGTCCAGCCTGGCCGCCAGCCACGGCCCGAGCAGGTGCGGCGCGTTGAGCGCGGCGACGAGCAGCCCGCCCACCGCCGCCGGCTGGTGCTGGTCGGCGGCGAGCAGGACCAGCCCGACCGTGGCGCCGCTGTCGGCCCCGCGGACCAGCACCGCCGCCGTCAGGTAACGCGCCAAGCCGGACATCACACCCCCGTCACCCCTTTGACTGGTGACGCCACCTTGTCAGAGGGGCGCGTCACCGGTCAATATGGTGACGTGTTCACCTTCCTCAGCGGCCGGCCCAGCCTGGACCTGACGACGACCCTGCAGGTCCGTCACCACGAGCACCCCCGCGAGCTGCTTGCGGTCCCGGAGGACGTCACGCGCTGGCTGGCCGAGGCGGGCTACTCCCCCGCCGCCGTCGACGACGCCGGGCTGCGCCGGACCGTCGACCTCCGCGAGGTCGTCAACCGCTTGTGCCGCACCGCGAACCGGGCCGATGACCGCGCCCGGCTCAACGACTTCGCGGCCGGGCCGCCTTTGGTATCGCAGTGGACCGGTACGGCGGTCGAGTACCGCGGCGACCTGGACCAGGCGTTGTCCACGCTCGCCCGCGACGCCATCGACCTGCTCGCCGGCCCGCACGCCGACCGGATCCGGGAGTGCGCGCACCCCGACTGCAGCCGCCTGTTCCTCGACGCGTCCCACGCGGGACGTCGCCGCTGGTGCGGCATGACAACCTGCGGCACCAAGACGAAGTCGGCGAACTACCGGCGTCGCAAGAACGCGGAAGTCACCTGATGCGCAGCTTGCGCATCAGCTTCAGCCCGGAAAGCATGCTCTTGACGTACTTCTCGTGATCCTGGCCCGGCTTCGGCCCCATGACCTGCTTCTTGAGCACGGCCAGGTTCTGCACGTCGGTGTACTTGAGCAGGCCCTGATCGCCGTGGCGGGCGCCGACGCCGGAGTTCTTCACCCCGCCGGACGGCGTTCCCTTGGCGGCGAACGCGGTGGCGAGGATGTCGTTGATGTTGACGTTGCCCGATTCCAGGCGCGCGGCGACGGCCCGGGCGGCGTCGAGGTCACCGCCCCAGACCGAGGCGTTGAGGCCGTAGTCGGTGTCGTTCGCGAGCGCTACGGCCTCGTCGACGGTGCCGTACTTGTGCAGTGCCACAACGGGTCCGAAGGTTTCGGTGACGCCGCAGAGCATGTCCTTCGTGACGCCTTCGAGGATCGTCGGCTCGAAGAACGCCGGGCCGAGGTCGGGCCGCGGTTTGCCGCCGCAGAGCACCGTGGCGCCCTTCGCGACGGCGTCGTCGACGTGCTCCTTGACGCGGCGCATGTGGTCGACGGACACCAGCGAGCCCATGTCGGGGCCGAAGTCGTAGGCCGCGCGGACGTCGAGGGCCTGCGTCTTGGCCACGAACGCCTTGGTGAACTCGGCGTAGCGGGACTCCGGCAGGTAGATCCGCTCGATGTGCATGCAGATCTGGCCGGTGTTGCCGAACGCGCCGAAGATCGCGCCCTGCGCGGCTTCCTCGAGGTCGGCGTCGTCGAGCACGATCATCGGGTTCTTGCCGCCGAGCTCGAGGCAGCAGCCGATGAGGTTGCGCCCGGCCCGCTCGCCGATCACCCGGCCGGTGGCCGTCGAGCCGGTGAACATCACGTAGTCGGCGTGGTCGATGAGCGTCGGGCCGACGTCCGGGCCCTCGCCGCACACCACCTGGAACAGCCCCTTCGGCAGGCCGGCTTCCTCCAGCAGCTGGATGCCGTAAAGGGGCGAGAGGGCCGTCTTGTTGTCGGGCTTCAGCACGACGGCGTTGCCGGCCATCAACGCCGGCACGGCGTCGGAAATGCCGGTGGCGAACGGGAAGTTCCACGGCGCGATGATGCCGACGACACCCTTGGGCTGGCGGATCTCGGTCGACGTCGTCAGCAGCGGCACCGGCCCGCCGCGCTTGGTCGGCGCCAGCAGCTTGGCGGCCCGCCGGAGGTAGTGGCTCATCACCATCGCCGGGTCGCAGGTCTCCTCGATCGCCATCCGGCGGTTCTTGCCGCTCTCGGCCTGGATGAGGTCGGTGACGATCCGCGCCTGGTCGACGAAGAGCGTGTGCGCCCGCTTGAACACCGCGAGCCGCTGCTTGAGCGGGGTGGCCGCCCACTTGCGCTGCGCCTCGCGCGCGACGGTGAACGCCCGCTCGATGTCGGCCGGCGCCGACTGCGGCAGCTCGACGAGCGTGTCGCCGGTGTAGACCTCGGTCAGCTTCCAGGTCGCGCCGGAGGTGCCCGGCACGCGGGCCACGAGCCCCTTCAGGAACGCGTCCGTCGCCGACGCCGGCCGGGTGATCCCGAGCGGGGTGAGGGTCATGGTCGCACTTCCCGTCAGTTGCCGGAGAGGACGAGGTGCGCGCCCATCTCGCCGATCATGATGCTGGGGGCGTTCGTGTTGCCGCCGGTGATCGACGGCATGATCGAGGCGTCGCAGACCCGCAGCGCCTCGACGCCGCGGACCTTGAGGTCGGGGCCGACGACCGCGAGCTCGTCGACGCCCATCCGGCAGGTGCCGACGCCGTGGTAGACCGACGTCGCGCGGTTGAGGATGGCGTCGCGCAGGGCCTGGCCCTTCAGCGCCGGGCCCGGGTGGATCTCTTCCTTGACCGCGCCGTTGAACGCCTTCGACGCGAAGATCTCGCGCGCCAGCTCCGAACCCTCGCCCAGCACCTCGAGGTCGGCCGGGTCGGCGAGGTACTGGGGGTCGATCAGCGGAGCAGCGGTGGGATCCGCCGACGCCAGCCGCAGCGTGCCGCGGCTCTTCGGGTAGATCAGCGTCGTCAGCACGGTGAGCGCGGTGCGCTTGTCGACGTCGTGCCGGATCGGCGCGTCCTGGTTGGGCGAGACGTACGCCCACGGCAGCAGGTGCAGCTGGAGGTCGGGGACGGCGTCGGCCTGGGACGTCTTGAGGAACGCCACCGCCTCGAACACGGAGTTCGCCAGGAACGTCGTTCCGGGCCGGAGCAGCTCCTTGACCAGGCCGCGCGCGAAGTACGCCGGCGTGCCGGAGTTGCGGCTCGACGTCACGTGGAAGGTCAGTGCGTGGAACATGTGGTCGTGCAGGTTGTCGCCGACCGGCAGGTCCGCGACGACGTCGATGCCGTGCTCCCGGAGGTGCTCGGCGTGGCCGACGCCGGAGAGCATGAGCAGCTGCGCGGACCCGACGAACCCGGCGGAGAGGATGACCTCCTTGCCGGCGCGGATCGTGCGCTGGGTGCCGTCGGCGTCGACGACCTCGACGCCGGCAGCGCGGCCGTTCTCGATGACGACCTTCTTGGCCAGCACGCCGGACTGCAGCTGCAGGGTCGGGGCCGCGAGGTGGTGGAGGTAACCGCGCGAGGCGCTGTAGCGCAGGCCGTCGGCGGCGTTCTGCTGCATCCGGCTGACGCCTTCCTGCGACTCGCCGTTGTAGTCGTCGAGGATCTTGCAGCCGACGGTGTCGGCGGTGGCCTGGATGAACTGCAGGGCGCCCTCTTCGGGGCTCTTGTTGCGGGTGACCCGGATCGGCCCGCCCGCGCCCCGGAACGCGTTCTCGCCGTCCTCGAAATCTTCCATCCGCTTGTACGCGGCGTTGACGCTGTCGGCGTCCCAGCCGGTGTTGCCCTCGGCGGCCCAGGAGTCGAAGTTGGCGCGGTTGCCGCGGACGTAGACCATGCCGTTGATGGAGCTGGAGCCGCCGACGACCTTGCCCCGCGGCACCGGCATCCGGCGGTCGAGGGCGTGCTTCTGCGGCACGGAGTAGTAGCCCCAGTCGAAGGGTTTCTTGAGCTGGGGCACGGCATGCATGGGTCCGACGAGGCCCGGTTTCTTGAGCAGCAGCTTCTCGTCGGTCTTGCCGGCTTCGAGCACGATCACGCTCGCGCCCGACGCCGCGAGCCGCCCCGCGATCGCGGCCCCCGAACTCCCCGACCCGACGACCACGTAGTCGGCTTCGTCGCCGCGCGGCGCCTTGTTCGCCATGTCCGCTCCTCGGTCCGGCCCGCCACCCAGAAACTATAACCTGTTCTAGTTCTGGCGTCACCGTATAGCGTTCGCCCACGACGCGCAATGTCCCGCCGGGCCCCTGGCGGGCGCGGTCGGCCGGACCGCGGCTTGCGCACGTCCACGACGAGGGCGTCCACCACGCCGTGCGGTTGATCCATTCCGCCTCGCGGACCGGAGCCGGCGCGCTAACTTCCCTTCATGGTGCGCTCTCTGCTCTGCCTGGCCCTGCTCGCCGGAGCCACGTCGCTGGCCGGCTGTTCGTCCAGGTCGCCGTGGACGCGGTCCGCCAGGCCGCTTCCGGCGGCAAGCCCGCGACCTTGCCCCGTCGGCTTCGACGTACCCGGCGCCCTGCGGACCGCCGGGGTCGACCGCCCGGTCACGCCGGACGCCGTCGACGTCGAGGTGTCCAGAACCAGCACGCCCGCGGCCGACCCGATCGCCGCGCAGCAGAACGGGATGTCCGCGCTCGACGCGGCCGCCGGCGCGTACCTCGAGTGCGGCTACCAGGTCGGAGGAAAGGCGCTCACGGTCCGGCTGGTCGCCACCCGGGCCAAGGGCGCGATGGCGTTGCTCGCCCCGCAGCTCCAGCGGGACGCGCGCCTGGCGGTCGACGACCTGCGGGCCTTCCTGGACACCAAACCCGGCCCCGGTGAGGTCAAGGTCGTCGGGGGTTCGGTGGCCGTCGGCGGGCTGGCCGCCACCGGCGGGGACGCGGCCCTGATGGTGTCCTCCGAAGCGCCCGAAGTGCGTGACGACGCCTTGCACACCGTCGCCGACGCACTCCTCGGCCAGGTCAGGTTCTGACTTCCCCGGTGTGGTCCCGGCTGTCGTAGCGCCAGAACGGCCGCACGCACAGCGCCCCGGCGATGACCACGACGACGCAGAGCAGCGCCGCCCCCGACCAGGCGATCGTCAACGTCGTCGCGGCGGCCATCGCGCCCGCCCGTACGTCGCCCAGACGCGGGCCGCCCGAGACCACCACCGTGTAGACGCCCTGCAGCCGGCCGCGCATCCGGTCCGGCACGTAGGTCTGCAGGATCGTCTGCCGGTAGACGACGCTGACCAGGTCGGCCGCCCCGGCGAGGACCAGCAGCGCGACGGCGGCCCAGAGGCTCTGGACGAACCCCGCGGCGGCGACGGCGGCCGCCCAGCAGGCGACGGCGCACGTCAGCGCGACGCCCTGCCGGCGCACCCGGCCGATCCACCCGCTCAGCGACCCGGCCAGGATCGAGCCGACGGCGATCGCCGAGTACAGCGGGCCCACGCCGCCGTGGAACTGGGTGGCGGCGGCCTGCGGGAACAGCGCCTCCGGCATCGCCAGCGCCATCGCGGCGATGTCGACGGCGAACGACATCAGCAGGACCGGGTTCCCGCCGAGGAACCGCAGGCCTTCGAGCACCGACCGCAGGCCGGGACGCCCGGCCGGGGCCGCCGACGGGAAGGACGGCAACCGGACCGCCGCGTACAGCGCCGCCGCGAACAACACGGCGTCGGCACCGTAAGCCCAGCCGAAGCCGCCCGGCAGTCCGATGAGGACACCCGCGACGAGCGGGCCCACCACCTGACCGACGCTGCCGGCCGTGTAGTTCAGGGCGTTGGCCGCGGGGATGTACTCGGCGGGCACCAGCAGCGGCACCATCGCGCTGCGGACGGACGCGGAGACGGCGAACCCGCCCGACTGCACGGCGACCAGCGCGAGGATCAGCGCCGGCGACCGCACCTCCAGGACGCTCTGGGCCAGCAGCGCGAGCGTCACGACCCACGTGACGAGCGACGTCAGCAGGTACAGCTTCCGCCGGTCGACGGCGTCGGCGACCGCGCCGCCGTAGAGGCCGAACACGACGATCGGGACGAAGCCGACCAGGCCGCCGAGCCCGACGACCAGCGACGACCGCGTCAGCGCGTACAGCTGCACCGGGACGGCGACCGCGGTGACGGTCATGCCGATGACGGCGGTGCTCTGCCCGAGGAAGGTCCGCCGGAACGCGGGCACGGCCAGCGGCCGGGTGTCCGCGACGACGCGGCGCAGGCGGTCCCGGAACCGGGGCGGCACGACAGGGGTCATCCCTCCACGATGGTCGGCCACGACCCGGCAGACTTCCGATAAACTGCCGCCTCGTGTCGCAAACCCGCCATCGGCACCACCCGGGTGAGGTCATCACCCGGCACCGGCACGAGGAGCACCAGCTCATCTACGTGAGCAGCGGGGTCCTCGCCGTCCACACCGACCACGGGACGTGGGCCGCCGGCGCTCACCGCGCCGCCTGGATTCCCGCCCGCACCTGGCACGAGCACCGCGTCCACGGGCACGCCGAGGTCCACACCCTCGCCTTCGCGACGCAGGAAGCGCTGCTGCCCGGCGACTCGCCCACGGTCATCGCCGTTTCCGGGCTGCTGCGCGAACTGCTGATCGCGGCCACCGAGCCCGGCCTGGCGCCGGGCGAGGCCCGCCGGCTGCGGGCCGTGATCCACGACCGCGTCCGCCGCGCCCACGTCGCCCCGCTGACGCTCCCCCGCGCCCGCGACCCCCGGCTGGCCCACGCCTGCCGGCTGGTGACCGACGACCTCGGGAGCCCGCGGACCATCACCTGGCTCGCCCGTCAGGTCGGCGCCAGCGACCGTCACCTCGCGCGGCTCTTCCGCGGCGAGTTCGGCACGACGTACCCCCAGTGGCGCACCACCACCCGGGTCTTCCAGGCGATGCTCGAGCTCACCGCGGGAAGCACCGTCACGGAGACCGCGCACCGCTGCGGCTGGGCCACCACCAGCGCCTTCGTCGACACCTTCACCCGGACGATGGGCCAGACCCCCGGCACCTACCGCGCCGCGGCCGCCGGCGGTTAGCGGCTACTTGGTGCCGTACGCGCCCGCGTCGAGGTCCTCGACGAGGGTCGGCCCGGTGGGCGTCCAGCCGAGCAGCTCACGCGTCTGCGTGCTGGTCGCGGCGAGGTCCATGGCGAAGAAGCCGCCGATCCAGCCGTAGTGGTCCTGGACGTCGTCGGCCGCGATGGAGGCGACGGGCAGGTCGTACGCGCGGCCGATGGCCTCCGCGATCTCGCGCGTCGGCACGCCTTCCTCGGCGACGGCGTGCAGGCGGCTGCCCGCGGGCGCCTTCTCCAGGCCGAGGACGGCCATCCGGGCGGCGTCGGTCACGTGCACGGCGGCCCAGCGGTTGGTCCCGTCGCCGGGATAACCGGAAACGCCCTTCTCGCGGGCGATCGCGGTGAGGACCGCGATGAACCCGTGGTCGGCGGTGCCGTGGACGGTCGGCGAGAACCGCAGGCTCACCGGGTGCACGCCGCGGCCGGCGAACTCGAGCGCGAGGTTCTCACTGCCGCCGCGCGGGCTTTCCAGGCCGTGGAACGGGGACGCGTCGGCCTCGGTGGCGGGCCGGCCCTGGGTGAGCGCGGCGATCCCCGACGCCAGCAGGAACGGGCGGCCGGTGCCGGTGAGCGCGTCGCCGATGGTCTGGACGGCGCCCCGTTCGGCCGCGCTCGACACGGCCGGGTTCGCGAAGTCGTGCTTGTTGGCCAGGTGGATGACGGCTTCGGCCGCCTCGGCGCCGGCCCGGATGCCGTCGAGGTCGTCGAGGTCGCCGCGGCGGACCCGGACGCCCTTGGCTTCGAGGGCCGCGGCGGAGGCGTCGGACCGGGCGAGCCCGGTGACCTCGTGGCCGGTGGCGAGCAGTTCGTCGACGACGGCGGAGCCGATCCAGCCGGAGGCTCCGGTGACGAAAACGCGCATGAGGTGTAACTCCCTCTGTGGTCAAACTCGATGTCAGCGACTGACGTCGGTGACTGACATCAACGTACTCCCGAAGTCAGTCGCTGTCATCACCTAGACTCGACGGCATGGTGCGTTGGGAACCGGGAACCCCGGAGCGGCTGCAGCGGGCCGCGCTCGAGCTGTTCGCCACCCGCGGGTTCGAAGAGACGACGGCGGCGGAGATCGCCCAGTCCGTCGGCCTGACCGAGCGCACGTTCTTCCGCCACTTCGCCGACAAGCGCGAGGCCCTCTTCCACGGGCAGGAGCTGTTCGCGCAGGCGTTCCTCAGCGGCATGGACGCCGCGCCGCCGGAGGCGTCGCCGATCGAGGTCGTCGCCGGCGCGCTGCGGTCCGCGTCCACCTTCTTCCCGGACGAGCGCCGCCCGCACTCCCGCACCCGCCAGTCCGTCATCGACCGGAATCCCGCACTGCAGGAACGGGAACTGCACAAGATGGCCGTCCTCGCCACCACGCTCGCCGACGCCTTCCGCGCGCGGGGCGTCGACGATCCGGCGGCCTCGCTGGCCGGGCAGTCGGTCACCGCGGTGTTCGGGATCGCGTTCACGCAGTGGATCCGCGACGGCGAGGAGCGGTCGCTGGGCGACATCGCCGACGACGTCCTGGCCGAACTGCGCACCCTGACCAGCGCGAGCCCGACGCCGGCGGGCTAACCCCGCGCCACGGCCCCCGAGATCAGCAGGGCGAGGCCGTGTTCCAGCGAGGCGGCCAGGTCGATCCGCAGCTCGGCGAGCGCGGGATCCGTCGCGTACGCGGCGAGCGTGCTGGCCGAGGGCCGGCAGTGCGTCGAGAGGCCACCGGCCAGGATCATGGCCAGCAGGCACACCTGCTTCGCCGCGGCCCCGACCTCCGGCACGTGCCGGGCGAAGAGCTCGACCATGGCGTCGAGGCTCGCGAGCGCGGATCGCTTGTAGCGCACGACGACGTCGACGGAGACGTTGTGCTCCAGGACACCGGCCTGCGCGCTGATGAGGTCGCACAGCACGGTGCGCTCGGCCAGCGAATTCGCCACGATCGCCGCCAGCCGGTCGCCGCGCTCCCGCACGGACCGGCCGGGATCGACGCCGGCGGCCAGCTCGGCCGCCACGTCGGGCAGCCAGTCCCCCAGCGCCTGGTCCAGCAGCTCGAACAGCACGGCCTCGCGGGATTCGAAGTACCGCAGCACGTTCGACTTGGCCAGCCCGACCCGGCGGCTGAGCTCGTTGAGGCTCACCTCGGCCACCGGCATCTCGTCGAGCATCACCAGCGCCGTGTCGAGGATCTTGCGACGCCGTTCCTCCCGCTGCTCCGCGCTGCGCGCCCGCTGGAACGTCATGCGACACAGGGTAACCGTCTTGCACCCGGAGTTAAAGACCGGCAGTCTCTTGACAATAGACCGACGGTTCTTTAACGTCGGAGGCATAACAGACCGCCGGTCCGCAAGGGCCGATCCCCGAAGGAGCGACCGACATGGCCGAACACTGGACCGCCCGCGACGTCCCGGACCAGACGGGCCGCGTGGCCGTCGTGACCGGCGCCAACACCGGCCTCGGCTTCGAGACCGCCCAGGTGCTCGCCGAGCGCGGCGCGTCGGTGGTGCTGGCCGTCCGCGACGTCGAAAAGGGCAAGCAGGCGGCGGCCCGCTTCGGCGCCGGCGCCGACGTCACCGTGCAGGAGCTGGACCTGGCGTCACTGGAGTCGGTGCGCACCGCCGCGGCCGAGCTGCACACGGCGTTGCCGAAGATCGACCTGCTGATCAACAACGCCGGCGTGATGTACCCGCCGCGGCAGACCACCCGCGAAGGCTTCGAGCTGCAGTTCGGCACCAACCACCTCGGGCACTTCGCGCTCACCGGCCTGCTGCTGGACCTCCTGCTGCCGGTGCCCGGTTCGCGGGTCGTGGCGGTCGCCAGCATCGCCCACCGCCTCCGCGCCGCGATCCACTTCGACGACCTGCAGTGGGAGAACTCCTACGACCGCGTCGCGGCCTACGGCCAGTCCAAGCTCGCCAACCTGCTGTTCGGGTACGAGCTGCAGCGCCGACTCGCGCCGCACGGCACCACGGCCGCCCTCGCCGCCCACCCCGGCGTGGCCCGCACCGAGCTGATGCGCAACTCCCCCGCCGCGCTCCGCGGGGTCTTCGCCGCGGTCGCGCCCCTGTTCACCCAGGACTCGGCGCGGGGCTCGCTGCCGATCCTGCGCGCCGCCACCGACCCCGGCGCCCTCGGCGGCCAGTACTACGGCCCCGACGGACTGGGCGGCTACCGCGGCAACCCGGAGGTCGTCGCCTCCAGCCCACAGTCCCACGACCTGGCGCTTCAGCGGCGTCTGTGGCAGGTTTCGGAGGAGCTCACGGCCGTCGAATACCCCGTCGGGTGACCCCTACCCGGTGAATTCATCTCGCACGAGGGTATTTCTACCCTCACGGCTGTAACGAGTCCCGGTGCCGCAGCGACTGTCCAGTATCGCGCGGGAAGGCTGGGGTGCGGATGTCCGAACGTCGAGCTCGGCGGGTCGATGTGGCCGCTCAGCCACGTCATGTCAGTGTCGATCCGGACCCGGACGCGGAGTTCGAGTACACCGGGATCGTGCTCCGGCGCGAGCTGGACGGCGCACCGGCCGAGGAGACCTGGCTGCCGGTCGGCGACGAGCCCAGCGAAGAGGACGACGAGCGGCTCATCGCCGCGCTGCACGACGCCTGGTTGTGGACGACCGAGTCCGAACGCGATCCGGTGACCATGCCGGAGTAGCACCCTCTAAGCTGGTCGGGTACTCAACTTTTTGACTACCCGAGGTGCGATGTGAGCAGCAGCTTCCGGCAGGCCGTCGAGGCACGTGATCCCGAGGCCATGGCGGCCGCGCTGGCGCCGGAGGTGGTGTTCCGGAGCCCGGTGGCGTTCCGGCCGTACCCGGGCAAGGCGATCACCGCCGCGATCCTGCGCGGCGTGCTCCGGGTGTTCGAGGACTTCCGGTACGTCCGGGAGCTAGACGGTGGTGACGGCCGGGACCACGCGCTCGTCTTCGAGGCCCGGATCGGCGACACCGCGGTCGAGGGCTGCGACTTCCTGCACCTGGACGAGAACGGCCTGATCGACGAGTTCACGGTGATGGTGCGCCCGCTGTCGGCCGCCCAGGCGCTCTCGGCCGCGATGGCCGCGCAGTTCGAGCAGATCCAGCGCGAGGCCGTCGGCGCCTAGTCAATTCGTTGACTAGGTCACGGAAGGGAACCGGGTGGCACTGCGGAACGCGCTGATGGCCGCGCTGCTCGAAGGCGAGGCGTCGGGCTACGACCTCGCGAAGGTGTTCGACGCGTCCGTGGCGAACTTCTGGATGGCCACCCCGCAGCAGCTCTACCGCGAACTGGACCGGATGGCGGCCGCCGGCCTGGTGCGCGCCCGGGTCGTCCACCAGGAACGACGGCCCGACAAGCGCCTGTTCTCGCTGACCGAAGCCGGCCGGGAGGCATTGCACGCGTTCACGGCCGGCCCACCCCGCCCCGGCACGATCCGCGACGAGCTGATGGTGCAGGTCCAGGCGGTGGACGCGGGCGACGAACCCGCCGTCCGGACCGCACTCGAGGAGCGGGCGACGGCGGCGGAGGCCAAGATCGCCCGCTACGAGAAGCTCCGCACGCGCCTGCTGGACGGCCGCTTCGAGGACGACTACCTGGTGGAGGCGGAGCGGATCGGGCCGTACCTGACGCTGATGCGCGGGCTGTCGTTCGAACACGAGAACCTCCGCTGGTGCCGACAGGCCCTCCGGACCCTCGACCTCCGCGCGCGGGTGAGGCAACCGACAAAACCCTGACCACAGGGCGGTTTCGCTCCGCCCGTTCCCGCCCGCCGCTTCGGCTGCCGCCAAGTCGGCCACTCCGGTGGCCGTGTCGGCCGCCTTGGTCGCCAAGTTGGTCACTCCGGTTGTCGTGTCGGCCGCTCCGGCCACCGTGTTAGCCACTCCAGTCGCTGCGTCGGCCGTTCCGGCCACCGAGTTGGTCGCTCCGGTGCCGACCTGGCCGCTCCAGTCGCCGCGTTAGCCGCTCCGGCCAACGTGTTGGGCCTTCCGCCGCCGAGTTGACCCTTCCGGACGCCGCGCTGACCACCCCCAGCAACCGAGTTGCCACCCGCGACCGTCGAGGTGGCTGTTCACAGCCGACGGTCCCGCTGCCGGCAGCCAGCACGCTGACCGGAGCGGCCGACACGACAACGGGCGGATCCGTCGCGGACCCCTGTGTTGATTCTGTACCTACTAGTATGTACAGTCCGACTCATGGGGACGAGAGACCAGCTGATCGACAGCACCCGGGAACTGTTGTGGGAACGCGGTTACGTGGGCACGAGCCCCAAGGCCATCCAGCAGCGCGCGGGTGCCGGACAGGGCAGCATGTACCACCACTTCGCCGGCAAGCGGGAGCTGGCGCTGGCCGCCGTGCGGCGTAGTGCCGATGAGCTGCTTGCCGCGGCCGACGCTCAGCTGCGCGGGCCCGGGACCGCCGTCGAACGGGTCACCGCGTACCTGCGTCGTGAGCGCGAAGTGCTGCGGGGCTGCCCCATCGGCCGGCTCACGCAGGATCCCGACATCGTGGCCGACCCGCAGCTGCGGGCTCCGGTCGACGAGACCCTGACCCTCCTGCAGGCCAAACTCGCCGCGGTTCTCGACGAAGGCCGGGCCGCGCAAGAACTGCCCGCCGCGCTGGACACCGCCGCGCTCGCCGCCACCATCGTCGCCGTGCTGCAGGGCGGGTACGTGCTGGCTCGCGCCGCCGCCGCGCCCGGACCGTTCGACCAAGCCGTTTCCGGCGTGCTCTCGCTGCTCGCTGCCCACACCCGCTGAACCTGGGGAGTTCCCGTGCACGTCCGTCACGTTCCGTCCGCCACCGCCGTCGCGCCCGCCGACGTCATCACCGGCAGCGCTTGGGTCACCTCGCTCGCCGTCCCCGAAGGGCCGTCGCGCACGCAGGTCGACCGCGTGCAGTTCGCCCCCGGTGCGCGTACGCGCTGGCACCGGCACCCGCTCGGCCAGGTGCTCGTCGTCACCGAGGGCACCGGCTACGTCCAGCGCCGGGGCGGCCCGGCCCAGCTGATCCGGGCCGGCGACACCGTCCGCGTCGCCCCTGGCGAATGGCACTGGCACGGCGCCACCGACACCACGTCGATGACGCACCTCGCCATCGAGGAACTCCCCGAAGACGGGACCACGGCGGAGTTCGCCGAACCCGTAGGCGCCGCCGAACCCGCGACCGTCCCGGCCGAGCCCGTCACGCGCACGCTCGTGCTGCAGCAGCGGCTCCCGGAACCCCGGGTGGTCGACTACGTCGAGCTGCGCCGCATCACCATCGCACCGGACTTCGGCACCGGGCTGCACGTCCACAATGGACCCGTCTTCGGCAGCATCGAAACCGGCTCGGCCGTCTACCAGATCGACGGCGAGCCGGAATCGGTGCTCACGCCCGGAGACGTCTTCTACGAGCCCGAAGCGGCCCGCATCGCGCGCTTCGACGCGCAGGAGGACGGCGTCACGTTCCTGGCCTGCTTCCCCGTCGGGCCGGGCGAAACCCCCAGCCTGACCCCGCTCGGGAGCTGACCCGACGAACGGCGGGCCCGCACCCGGCTGCCGGTATACAACCGGGCGAAACACCCGTTAGCCTCCGCGCGTGAGGATCATGAGTGCGCTGCTCACCGCGTTGCTGGCCACCGGCGTCGCCGCCCCGATCTCCGCGCTGGCGCCGGATCGCGCCCACGCGGATCCGGCGCCCTGGGCCGGCCCGCTCAGCACCCGCGGCCGCTACATCGTCGACGCGGCGGGCAACCGGTTCAAGCTGAAGGCCGCCAACTGGCACGGCGCGAGCGGTACGTGGACCGGTTCCGGTGACATCAGCGATCCGGCCGACCACCATGCCGGCGAGATCGCCTACCAGACGCCGCTCGGGCTGGACCGCGCGTCGATCGACACCGTCATCGACGGGCTCGCGCAGCTGGGCCTCAACAGCGTGCGGCTGCAGTTCTCCAACGCGATGATCCACGACACGACGCCGGTGCCCGACCTGCCGGCCAACCCGGACCTGCGCGGCAAGACGCCGCTGCAGGTCTACGACCGCGTCGTCGAACGGCTGACCGCGCGCGGGTTCGCCGTGATCCTCAACAACCACACCACGACGTCGCGCTGGTGCTGCGGTCTCGACGGCAACGAGCGCTGGAACACCGCGCAGACCGAGCAGCAGTGGCAGGACGACTGGCTGTTCATGGCGCGGCGCTACGCCGCGAACAAGCGGGTGGCCGGCGCCGACCTGTACAACGAGGTGCGCCGCAACACCTTCGACGACCCCAACTGGGGCTGGGGCAACGACAAGGACTGGCAGCGCGCGAGCCAGCAGGTGGCCGACCGCATCCTGACCGAGGCGAACCCGGACCTGCTGATGATCGTCGAGGGCATCAACTGGACCGGCCTGCCGATCGACGGCTTCGCGCACGGCCGGCCCACCCTCGAACCCGCCCGGACGCTGTCGCACACGCTCGTGGACTCCGGGAAGCTGGTCTATTCCGCGCACTTCTACGGCTACACCGGGCCGAACCACTCCGGCGCGACCGGCATCGGCGAAACCCACGACCCGCGCTACCGCGACCTCTCGCCCCAGGGCCTGCGTGACACCCTGTACCGGCAGGCGTTCTTCGTCGAGCAGGACACCGGCAAGCACTACACCGCGCCGCTGTGGATCAGCGAGTTCGGCGAGGGCCGCAACACCACCGACCCGGCGTCCCGCGCGTTCTTCGAGACCTTCGTGAACTACCTCGCCGAGACCGACACGGACTTCGCCTACTGGCCCGCGGTCGGCTTCCAAACCGGTGGCACGGGCGACGGCTGGTCGCTGCTCGCGTGGGACAGCGCCGGGAACCGCATCGACGTGCTCGACGGCCGGGACTGGCGCGGCCCGGCGTGGCAGCGGCTGGTGAGCGCGCCGTCGCGCACCGGCCCGATCCCGCAGGCCGACCACTGGTCGATGCTGAACCTGGACTACGGCGACTTCCAGGAATCCCGCGCGGTCCGCGCGCTGCCGGACTGGAATCCCGGCGCGCGCAAGGGCGTCTGCCCCGACGGCCAGCGCCTCACCGGTCTCGCCCACACCGGCAACCGCGGCCTGTGCACGGGCACGCTCCCGGTGCCGTCCGGGTACGTCGTGACCCGCGACGAGTCCTTTGTGGACACGGACTGGGCGTCCGGCTACACCAAGCTGCAGTGCCCGGCCGACCACGCGGTGGTCGGCTACAGCGTGAAGGGTGCGGCGGTTTCGGCCGTGCTGTGCGGCAAGTCGGCGACCCCGCTGGGCCGCACCGGCCGCACGGTCTGGTTCGACCGCGGCGACAACCGCCCCTCCGGCGACCTCGGCGGCGACTTCGCCTCGGGCAGCTACAAGGGCCAGTGCGCCCCGGGCGAGTACGTCGCCGGGGTGGCCTACACCGGCCGCGTCGGCTCGAACCGGACGCCGGACGCGCTGCTCTGCCGCTCCTGAACCGGGGCCGGCTCAGTCGCCGTCGGGCACCGGTACCGGCTGCGCGTGCGGCGGCCGGAGGACGGCCCAGACGATCTTCCCGCCGGACTGCTTCGGCGACCAGCCCGCGGCGTGCGCGAGGTGCGCGACGAGCGGAAGCCCGCTGCGCGGCTCCGGCGTCCTCTTACCGACCTGGGGCAGCGACACCGGACGCACGTCGTCGTCGGCGACCGCGACGGTGAGCCGGCCCAGCCGCAGCTCCAACCGCAACCGCGCCGGCGAATGCGCGTGTTCGGCGGCGTTCGCCACGAGCTCACCCGCCACCGTGACCGCCGGCTCCCCCAGCGAATCGATGTCCCAGTTGCCGCAGGTGTCGGTGACGAACGGGGCCGCCGCGCCCACACTGCGCGGTGAGGACGGCAACCACAGTTCCGTGCGGCGACGCGGCGGCGGGTCACCCAGCCCGGCCAGTGCGTCGAGCACGGTGGGCCGGACCGTCACGAAGCGCCGCATCGGGCCGTGCCGCGCCAGGGCCGCGTGCGCCGAGCCCGGGACGACCACCAGCGCCACCGTCGACCACTGCGAGATCCGCAGCCACACGGCGACGAAAACGCTGGTCAGGTGATCCTTGGTGATCGCGAGTGCCTCGAGGTCGACGATCACCGCACGGGGCTGGTCGGCCGCGCACTTGAGCAGCGCGTCCCGCAGCACCCCGTAGGTGCCGACGTCCAGTACCCCGGACGGGCGAATGATCGTCGCCCCTTGCCACTCGGACAGGTCCCAGTCGAGCGGGCTGTCCGCCTGCATGCCGTAGCTCGCCGCCTTGGATTGGTAGAGCCCGGAACGCACACCGTCCGTCCGTGCTCGACGGCTCGGATCGGAGGTGCGGAAACAACAACCGTACGTGGCCGCCAGCCGTCCGTGACCGCGAACGCCGCGGATTCACTCGATTCAGTGGTTGCAATTCTTGAATGCGTCTTTCTGTAACGCCTGGGCGGCACCAATGGGCGTAATCCGGTGGGTGCCGCTCGGTAGGCTGCCGGAATGGGGTTCGGCGAGCGAGCACGCAGAGTGCGGGACGGCCGGCTGGCCCACGGTCAGCGCGTCGCGGCACTGTGTTCGTGCGTCCGCCTCTACCACCCGATCGGCCACCGGGCGACGTTGAGCTTCCTCGCCGAGCTCGCCGGCCCGTACCAGCGGCACGAGCGAGCCCTCCTGGACGCGTTGGCGGCGCTGGAAGCCGGCCGGGCGCAGTGGCGTAGCGCCGGCGCCGCCTATGCGGACTCGCGCGTGAAGCAGAAACGGCTCGGCCGCCGCGTGCCCGCCGATCCGCCGCCGGGCAAGACCGGCCACTGGTACGCGGCGACGCCGGACCTGTCACGCCGCGCGGCCGTGCACGCGCTGAAGCTGTGGGAGCCCGAACACGCCGCGGCGGACGAGGAGACGCGTTCCCTGGTGCGCCAGTGCGTCGCCACCGGCGGCCGCCTCACCGGCGAGCAGCTGGACACCGTGCTGCGCCGCCGGACCCGGGACGAGCCTTACGACGTCCGCTGGCCGATGACCCTCATGGCGTCCGCGGCCGGTGCACACCGGTTCGGCGCGAACTAGGAAACGTCTGTCAGCCGGAGGTGTGGCCGGCCTGCTTTTGGTTCATCTGGTGCGGGGCGGAAAGCCAGTCGTGCTGTTCGAGGCGCGCGTCCACCGGTTCTTCTCCTCGGCGCAGGGCTTCGATGTAGGCGCGGTCGGCGGCGAGGCGGCCCGCCACCTCGGCGCCCTCGGCGACGGCGCCGTGCCCGGGGACCACGACGTCGACCTGCCGGGACGCCTCGGCCAGCCGGTCGAGGGCCGCCTCGTAGGCGTTCAGCTGGTCGGGGCGGCGGGGGTCGAGCAGCGGGATCAGGGCGTCGGAGAGCATGTCGCCGGCGAGCAGGACGCCGCGGTCGGCGAGCAGGATCGCGGCGTGGCCGATGGTGTGCGCTTCGTGCTCGAGGATCTCGCCCGGCACCGGTCCGCCGTCCGCGGGCAGCGGGGTGAGGAGCCCGATCAGCTCGAGCGGGATGCCCGTGGCGCTCTCCTCCGCCATCTTCTGCGCCCGCTCGCGGGCCTCACCCGCGACCTGGGCGCCGGCGGCGGTGGCGTAACGCGGGACGTCGCCGAAGCGGGAGTGCCAGAGCAGGTGGTCCCAGTGGGGGTGGGTCGAGAACCCGGCGACCACCGGCACGCCGAGCGCGTCCACGTCGTCGGCGAGCTGGTTCAGGTCGGCGCCGTCGATGCCCGGATCGACCAGGACCAGCCCGGTGTCCCCGCGCACGACGACGGCGTTGCTCCAGACCCACTCGCTCTGCCGGACCCAGACCCCGTCGGCCACCTGCTTCAGCATCGGGCCACTTTGTCAGATGTCCCCGGCCGGCGCGAGGAGCGACACCCTCCGGCGGTGGCAAACTGCCGAGGTGGACCTGGACGACGTGCGCGTGCGGCTGGTGGACCGGTTCGGTCCCGGGGCCGCGGGGTGGCTCGCCGACGTCCCCGCTCTCGCGGCCCGGCTGGCCGCCCGGTGGGGTCTCGGGCTCGGCGAGGTGTTCGCGAGCGGGGCCGCGTCCGTCGTCTTGCGCTGCCGATGGCCGGACGGGACACCCGCGGTGCTCAAGCTCAGTCCGGATCGGACACTGCTGACCAAGCAGGCGGAGATGCTGCGGGTGTTCGCGGCCTCGGGCCGGGTGCCGGCCGTGCTGGCCACCGACCCGGGAGCCGGGGCCATGGTGCTGGAGGAGATCCGGCCCGGCACCGAGGCCGAAGACCTGCCGCAGACGTCACTGCCCCGGTTGTGGGGCGAGTTGCTCGCCGCGCTGCACGCCGTGGCCCCGCCCGCGGACTGGCCGTGGGACCTGCGCGGCCGGTTCGACGAATCCTTCGCCCGGATCGGCCGGAAACTGGCCGACCCGGCGATCGGCGCCCGGATCGGCCAGGCCACCTGGCACCGCGCGATCCGGCGCTGCGGGGAACTGCTGGACACGCAGGACACCGTCGTGTTGCTGCACGGCGACCTGCACCTCGGCAACGCCCTGGACGGCGGCCCGTCGCGCGGTCTGGTCGCGATCGACCCGAAGGCGTGCCTCGGCGATCCGTGCTTCGACGCCGTGGACTACGTGGTCGCCGGCGCCGGGCTCGAAGGTGTCGAGACCCGGTGCCGGCGGGTGGCGGCCGCGTGCGGGCTCGACGGCGACCGGCTCTACGCCTGGAGCCGCGTGGTCGCGCCGATGTTCGCGATCGCGCACCTCACCCACGACGGTCCGGAGCCGGTGATCGACGAGCTGCTCGCCTTGACCCGGTGAACCGGGCCGGTCAGAAGCCGGGGAACACGCGGCGCAGGTCGTCGAGCGTGACGCCGCCCTCGACGGTGACGCCCTTGTCGTAGGGCGCCTTGAGCCGGCCGTTGATCAGCCGGACGAACGCTTCCGCCGGGCCGTCGAACGTCGCGGTCGGTGCCTCCAGGTGATCCACCAGGGTGACGGCGTCGTCGATCACCAGCGCGCCGCCGGGGACCGCGACCGACACCGGGTCCGCGAGTTCGGCCGGCTTCGCGAGGAAGCCCAGCAGGAAGCCCACCGGCCCGGACAGGAGCTCGACGAGCACCTCGGCCGAGCCGGGGTCCACGCCGGTGTCCGGCTCGAAGGCCACGCGCACGTCCCACGAGTGGTTGGCCACCTCGTTGAACCGCATGCCCAGCGCGGTCAGCAGCGGGACCGGCTCCGGCCAGAAGCCGAGGTCGACGGTCAGCGACGAGCGCTGCTCGGGCGTGAGCGCCTCGACCGTGTCGAGCCAGCGGGCGTTGTGCTCCAGGAAACCCTCGGCCTGCGCTCGCGGCGCGGACGCGTCCCAGCGGGCCCAGATCGTCTGGTTGTCTTCGGCCGCCACGGTCTCCCCGGCGGCGCGGGCGATGGGCCCGCGGCCGATCTCCGCGCCGCTGCCGAGGTGGGAAAGCGCCTGGGCGACGGTCCACTCGGAGGCACCGCTGGTGGTGGCGAGCTGGTCGTCGGTGAGGCCGCCGACGAGGCCGGCGAGCGTGTCGTGCTCGGAGCGGAGGGCGGCGATGGTGCGGTCCACGAGTTGACTCATGCCACGCTCAACTCCCGAGGGGACGTGTGTGTTCCACTGATCACCGTTTCCGGTGAGGAAGCGCCGCTCGCCCGAGGAGGACGCGTGACAACGGGACGTGTGCTGGTGGTCGGACTCGATCCGGCCAAGCTGGAAGGCTGGGACCCGGCGCCGGTCCAGGCGGCGATCGCCCGCGGCCGGGCGCGCTTCGTGGAGCACGGCGTCGAGGCCGACTGGTGCCTGCTGACGCTCGGCGACAACGCCGAGGAAACGCTGGTGACCGCACTGACCGGCGACGACTACGGCTGCGTGGTGATCGGGGGCGGCATCCGCACCCACGAACCGTTGCTCGGGTTCTTCGAGAAGGTGATCAACCTGGTCCGGCTGCACGTTCCCGGCGCGGCCATCGCCTTCGACAGCACCCCCGAGGACTGCGTCGACGCCGCGCTGCGGTGGCTGCACTAGCCGTGATGTCCGGGGAGGCCGGTCAGTGCCGCTCGGCCGGCAGGCGGTCGCGTTCGGCCAGCATGATCGGGCGGACCTTGCGCATCCGCAGCCGGGTGTAGGCGATCATCGCCACCAGCACCGCGATCAACGGCACCTGCGACAACAGCAGCGAGTCCGTGATCTCCGCCGGTGGGAAGCTGTACACGATGATCACCCGCAGCACCGCGTCCAGCAGGAAACCCACGCCCCACACCAGCGTCACCGCGCGGATCGCCGCGCGGAAGGGCTCGGACACCGCCCAGCTGCGGTCGTAGGCCTCGACCGTTCGCGGGTCACCCCGGGTGGCGAACGGCTTTCCGGCCTCGAACACCAGCGGCCGGCCCACGAACAGGCTGCCCAGCGCGTACACCCCGGCGACGCCGACGTAGAACGCCGGCTTCAGCAGCAGCACCCGCGGGTCGTCGCTGACGAACAGCAGGACCACCGACAGCGCCACCTCGACGACCACCAGGATGCCGAAGCCGTCGAGCTTTCCCCGGCGCACGGTCGTGATGATCGCGTTCACCATCGTGGCCAGGCCGCCGATGCCCAGCGCCCAGAACGGGCTGAGCCCGGCCACCGTGTGCAGCAGCCAGTAGGCCACGATCGGCAGCACCAGGTCCAGCGCGAACGGTGCCAGTACGCGGATTCTCCCCTTCATCGGTTCTCCCCCGTTTTCACTCCGGCGAGCTGGTTGCTGCGGCGCACCACGGCCGTGGCGTACTCCCGCATTTCCGTTTCGTACGCGGCGATCGCGGTCAGCGGATCACCGCCGGCCAGCCCCGCCGCCAGCAGCGCCGCGTCCCGCAACGCCGTGTTCGCGCCGACCCCGCCCGACGGCGGCATCACGTGGATCGCGTCGCCGAGCACGGTGATCCGCCCGGCCGGCCACGCGGGGACCGGCGGCGACGTCCGGATCGGCGTGCGGAACGTCGCGGGCACGTCGGCGTGATCCACGATCCGCACCAGCTCCGGGTGCCAGCCCCGGACGACGTCCTGCGCGAACCGGTGCAGCGCAGCGGGTTCCCGCTCCTGCGGCGCCGCGCCGACGACCGCCCACATCAGGTAGTCGTCGACCGGGGTCAGCTCCGGCGGGAAGACCGGGGTGCGCGCCCGGAACGCGGCGAGAGCCAGCGTCGCCGGGCCGCCGGCCACCGCGGTGAAGCCGTCGAAGAACCGGGCGGGCAGGTCCGGCAGCGCGGCCAGGGGCGTCCGGCCGTAGACGCAGCGCAGCCCGGTGTCGATCGGGGCGCTGCCGGGGGCGACCGCCGCCCGGACCGCGGAGTGCACCCCGTCGGCGCCGACCAGCACGTCGCCGCGGACCTCCCGGCCGTCGTCGAACCGGACGCGCACGCTGTGCTCGTCCTGGCCCGCGGCCGTTACCCGGTGTCCGAAGTGGACGTCCTGCTCGAGTCCGGTGAACAGGATCTGGCGCAGGGTCCGGCGGTTGACGGCACTGTGCTCGCCGCCGGTGCCGACGTCGAACGTCGAGAGCACGGTCAGGTCGGTGCCGAGCGTGCTGATCCGGCCCGCGCCCGGCACCGACGACGTCGCCAGGTAGCGCCGGTACAGGTGCTCGGGCAGGCAGCGTCGCAGCGCTTCGCCGCCGTGGCCGTCGATGTGGATCCGGTAGCCCTGGTCGCGTTCGCCGAGGTCCGGGTCGCGCTCGAAGACGCTCACCCGCACCCCCGCCGCGCGCAGTCCCTGGGCGAGGCACAGGCCGCCGACGCCGGCCCCGGCGATCAGCACGTGCACGTCACTCGCCCCCGGTCCGCTGCTGCCACGGCCGGCCACCGGGCCGCTGGGTGCGGCGCTTGGCCTCATCGACCGAGGTCTCGAGCCGGGTGAGCAGGCGCCCGAGCGTCCGCACGTCTTCGGCGTCCCACCCGGCCATGAAGTCGGCGAACCGGTCCAGCCCGATCCGGGTCAGCGTGCGGACCTCGTCCCAGCCGGCCTCGGTGAGCGAGATCAGGCAGGAACGCCGGTCGGCCGGGTCGGCCTCGACCGCGATGAGACCGTCGTCCTCCAGCGACCGCGTCTGCCGGGTGATCGACGACGGGTACAGGTCGAGCTCGGCGGCCAGCTCGGACGGCCGCACCTGCTGCTTGACGGCCGCCTGCTGCAGGATCGCCTGCCGGGTCGGATCGATGGCCTTGTTCTGCGCGCGGCGCATCGTCTGGCCGATCCGCATCAGCGGGTAGACCACCTGCTCGAGGTCCTCGTAGTCGTGGGGCATGAACTCCACGGTGCACTATTTGCGCCACGCAAACAAGTGGTTCGTGAGAAGTTCAGGGATGCCCCCGATCCGCTATCAGGGGCTTCAGGGCAGCCGCACGGCTTCGATCTCGACGTCGCTCAACAGCGCTTCGACCAGGGCCGACGGGCCGGCGACCTTGGTGGCCCACAGGTCGTAGTCGGTGCAGAGGCACCATGAGCGATCCTCGGCCCAGAGGTTGGCCGGACTGAAGTCGACCTCGGAATCGTCGTACAAACTCTCGGCGTCGCCGAGCGTTCCTGCCCGCACGTGAAGGTGCTCGAAGTCGGTCGCCCCGAGTGTCAGCGGGCTGTAGTAAGCCAGGCAGCGGGTGTTCGGGCCCGCGGGAGTCTGTTCGATGAGGATGCCGATCAGCCGCGTCCAGGTCTCGCGGTCCAGGCTGCCCTCGGCAGGCGGGATGATGCCGAGCGGCCAGCTGCCGTCCTTCCTGACCGAGGGGAAACAGCGGTACGACGGCAGCAGCCCCTCGGGGACGACGGGGTCGCCGGTGCGCTGCGCGAGTTCCGCCCAGCGCAGCCGCCGCCACCCGGCGCCGGGATGCTCGGCGCGACCCAGTCCGCCGCCGGTGGCCACACTCCCGGCTTCGAGGTCGACGCCGCCGATGACGCGGGGCCGGACGCTGCCGTCCGCGAGCCGCGCCTGGCGGTACTCGTGGTACGACGTCTCGGTCGGCCCTCGCTCGTGCTCGTACATGGCGTTGAGCACCCAGGCCGCGTCGGGCATCGCCGGCGGCATGAACCCGGTCAAGCCGTCGCCGCACCGCTCCCGCAACCAGTCGGTGGTGCCGGACGGGGCGAGCGGCCACGGGTTCACGTCCTCGGGCACGCAGTCACCCTACGGCTGCTCCGTCGGCCGGCTAGGCCTCACTCCTCGGCGAGGCCATCGATCCGCCAGCCGGCCGGGGCCAGGTCACGGCGGGCGCGTTCCAGGCACTCCAGGTGCGGCTCGGCCTCGGCTTGCGGCGCGTCGTCCGCGGCGCCGGCTCGGCGAGACCCGTTCATGACCTCCGGCATCCGGCACCCCTTTTCGTTGCCCGGCAAGGCCTTCCGATCACAGCACAGAGCACCGTAGCGCCCGGGTCTCACTATGAGACAGGGGGGCACTGGCGCCGGCGTCGCCTGTTTAGCTATAGTACTAGTCACCTAGTTAAATGGAGTTGCCGATGATCGAATTCCACCTGGACGCCCGGTCGGGCCTGTCCCCCTACCAGCAGCTGGTCCAGCAGGTGCGGCACGCGCTGCGCCTGGGCCTGCTGAACGAGGGAGACCAGCTCCCCAAGGTCAAGGACGTGGTCGCGAGCCTCGCGATCAACCCCAACACCGTGCTGAAGGCCTACCGGGAGCTGGAGCACGACGGCCTCGTCTCGGCGCGGCCCGGCGTCGGCACGTTCGTGACGGCGACGCTCGGCAACGGCGTGTCGTTCGCGGCGATCGGGCCGCTGCGCCGCGACCTCAACCGCTGGCTCTCCCAGGCCCGCAAGGCCGGTCTCGACGAAGAGAGCATCGAGGCCCTGTTGATGTCCACGTTTCGCGACTCCGCAAGAGAGGACATAGCGTGATCGTCCTGCGCGCCCAGGGACTGGGCAAGAAGTACAAGCGCGAATGGGCGTTGACCGGCTGCACGCTCGAGATCGAGGCCGGCCACGTCACCGGGCTCGTCGGCCCCAACGGCGCCGGCAAGTCGACCCTGCTGAACATCGCCGCCGGCATGCTCGAGCCGACCACCGGCACGATCGAGGTGTGCGGCGGGGTGCCCGGCAGCGGGCCGGACCAGCTGGCCAAGGTCGGGTACGTCGCCCAGAACACGCCCGTCTACCCGGGCCTGTCGATCGACGAGCACCTGCGGTTCGGCGCCCACCTCAACCCGCGCTGGGACGCCGCGCTCGCGACGAAGCGGATCGAACGGCTCGGGCTGGACCCGAAACAGCCCGCGGGCAAGTTGTCCGGCGGGCAGCGCGCCCAGCTCGCGCTGACCCTCGGCCTCGCGAAACGCCCCGAACTGCTGCTGCTCGACGAGCCGGTCGCCGCGCTCGACCCGTTGGCGCGCCGGGAGTTCCTGCAGGTCCTGATGGAGGCGGTCGCGGAGGACGGGCTGTCGGTCGTGATGTCCTCGCACCTGGTCAACGACCTCGAACGGGTCTGTGACCACCTCGTCGTGCTGGTGGCGTCCCAGGTCCGGGTGATGGGTGACGTCGACGAGCTGCTCGCCACGCACCACCGCCTGTCCGGGCCGCTGCGCGACGTCGAGACCCTGCCCGCGGACCAGCACGTCGTCTCCGCGACGCACACCGACCGCCAGACCACGGTGCTCGTCCGCACCGAAGCGCCCATTCTCGATCCCGTGTGGACGGTCGGGCAGCTCAGCCTGGAGGACCTCGTCCTCGAGTACATGAGCAACCCGGCCGCCGCCCGTCCCGCACTGGAGGTGCTCCGATGACCTGGTTGGCCTGGCGCCAGATCCGCGTCCCCGCGCTGGCGGTGTTCGCCGCGCTGCTCCTGATCGCCGTGATCCTCGCGATCACCGGCCCGGACCTGGTGGGCCGCACGAACTTCTCGGACCAGGACACGCTGTTCGGCGGCACGATCCTCGCGCTGTACCTGCTGCCCGCGGTCATCGGCCTGTTCTGGGGCGCGCCGATGATCACCCGCGAGCTGGAGCACGGCACGCACAACCTGGTCTGGAACCAGACCATCACCCGCAAGCGGTGGCTCACGACCAAGCTGGTGGTCGGGGTGCCGGCCGCGATGGTGGCGGCCGGGGTGCTGAGCCTGGCGGTCACGTGGTGGGCGTCCCCGATCGACGCGCTCGCGAGCTCGGCGACCAACGGCGAAACGCTGTCCCGCATCTCGCCGGTGGTGTTCGCCGCGCGCGGCGTCGTCCCGGTCGGGTACGCGGTCTTCGCGCTCGTCCTCGGTGTCGCCGTCGGGATGGTGCTGCGGCGGACCGTCGCGGCCATGGCCGTCACCCTCGTCGTGCTCGCCGCCGTGCTGCTCGCCGTCCCCCTGTACGTGCGCCCGTACCTCCTGCCCGCGGTGCAGCAGGACGTCTCGATCGGGAACTCGGCCATCAGGAACATCAGCGGGAACGGCGACGGGGTGATCGAGGAGATCGGGGTGGAGACCCCGGCCGGTGTCTGGCTGCTGGCCGACGAAACCGTGGACCCGGCCGGGAACGTCGTCACGCCACTGCCCGACTTCGTGCAGAACTGCGTGCCGAAGCCGGGCGGCCGGGGCGGCCCACCGGATCCGCGCGGCGTCGACACCTGCATGGCCCAGCTGGACACCCGGGGCTACCACCAGCGCCTGACCTACCAGCCGGGCTCCCGGTTCTGGCCGCTGCAGTGGCTCGAACTGGCGTTGCTCCTCGCCCTGTCCGCGTTGCTCACCTGGTTCTGCTACCGGCGCATCCGCCACCTGTCCTGATCCGATCCTGCTGGGGGAACCATGCGCACACTCGTTGTCGCCACCGCTCTGGGCCTCGCGTTGTCCGCGACACCCGCCGCGGCGAGCACGACGCCGCACCTGCCCAGACCGACCGGGTCACAGCCGGTCGGTGTCACCTCACTGTCGCTTGTGGACACTTCACGGCCGGACCCCTGGGTGCCGTCGGTGCCCTACCGGGAGCTGATGGTCTCCGTCTTCTACCCGGCGGCCTCGGCGCACGGGCCGACGAAGCCGTACATGACGCCGCTGGAGTCCGAACGCAACCTCGAACGGGAGGGCATTCCCGGCCTGTCGCTGGACGCCCTGAGCACCGTGCGGACGAACGCCGTCGTCGACGCGCCGGCGGCCGGCCGGCGCCACAGCCTGCCGATGGTCGTGCTGTCACCGGGCTGGACGCAGCCCCGGGCCGTGCTCAGCGGCCTGGCCGAGGACCTGGCGAGTCACGGCTACGTCGTCACCGTCATCGACCACACCTACGAGAACCGCGCCACCACCTTCCCCGACGGCCACGTCACCGACTGCGCCGCCTGCGACGTCGACGACCAGCCGGGGATCTGGGAGAAGGTGGCGGCGACGCGGTCGGCCGACACGTCGTTCGTGCTGGACGAGCTGATCGGCCCGCACCCGAAGTGGCGTGGCAGCGCGCTGATCGACCCGCAGCGGGTCGGCATGGCCGGGCACTCCGCCGGCGGCGCCAACACCCTGCAGGCGATGCTCGCCGACCCGCGCGTCCGGGCCGGGATCGACATCGACGGCTCGACCCACGTCCCGCTGCCCGCGTCCGGGCTGTCCCGGCCGGTCCTGTTCCTGGGCAGCATGGACAACTACACCCCGGGCACGCCGAACCCGTACGACGACTGGGAAACCGACTGGCCGAACCTGACCGGCTGGAAGCGCTGGCTCATGGTGTCGGGCACGGTGCACAGCTCGTTCACCGACCTCGGTGTGCTGGCCGACCAGCTGGGCGTCGACATCGGCGCGTCCATCGAGGGGACCCGCGCGCTGGCGATCACGCGGGCCTACGTCGGGGCGTTCTTCGAGCAGCACCTGCGCTGCCGGCCCCAGCCCCTGCTGGCCGCGCCGTCGCCCGCCTTCCCGGAGGTGAGTTTCATCCGCTGACGGGAGCGAGGGCCGGCCCCGGGCCTGGGGGCCGGGGCCGGCCCTGGCGGAGCTCAGCCGCCCAACGCCGGGCCGAGCCAGCGGCGGACGAGCGCGCGCAGCTCGTCGTCGGTGAGCGCGGGGGTCGAGGGGTACTGCAGGAACGACAGGAACAGCCGCATCAGGATCTCGGCCAGGCCCTGGAGATCGTCGTCGGTTTCGACGCCGGCGGCGGCCCAGTCGACCGGGACGTTGCGCAGGATCCCCGCCCCGGCCGAGAAGGCGAGCTGCGAGGTGACGCCGGCGGTGAAGTACTCGCCTTCGCCCGCCTGCAGGAGCAGGCCGAGGTAGGGCTCGCCCGGGACCGTCCGGACGGCGAACACCACCGCTTCCACGGCGGCTTCGGCGGCGGTCCCGAACGAGGCCAGGTGCCGCTCCATCCGCCCGGCGAACTCCTCGACGCCGGCCAGGCCCACGGCGCGGAGGATGTCCTTCAGGCCCGGGAAGTAGCGGTAGACGGTCTGCCGCGTCACCCCGGCCTCGGCGGCGACGTCGGAGAGGCTGGTCTTGGCGAGCCCGGCCCGGTCGAGGCACGCCGTCGCCGCTTCGACGATCCGGCGGCGTGCCTCGTCTTCGGTGCCGGGCGGGTTGCCCCGCCAGCCGTGGTACCCCATGCGGTCCATCTTCCCCGAGCCGGAAGTCTCAGACGGGAGCAGGTCGGCGGGCGCGGTGGAGCGCGGTCAGCAGCAGGCCGGCCGCGGCGAAGCAGCCGAGCGCGTAGAGCCCGCTGCCGATCGGGGTGCCGTCGCCGGTGACGCCGCCGGCCGCGGCGAAGTACGCCGGCAGCGCGCGGATCCAGCACACGGCCAGGCCGCCCAGGTAGACGGCGGGATAGATCCGGACGAAGGCGGACAGCGGCTCGGGCTCCCCTCGGCGCGTGAAGAGAATCCAGGCGCCCGCGGCCCAGAGCAGGGCCAGTTCGACGCCGAGGACCCAGGCCTGCGCGGTGACGTTCCCGGTGAACAGGCTCGACGGGAGCCCGCCGAGCGCCATCGTCAACGGCGTCAGGACGCCGGCCACCACCACGCGCCACACCAGCGGCCACCCGCGTCGCGGACCGGTGCCGGCCAGCCGCACGACGAGGTAGGTCAGCCCGCCCATCGAGACCGAGGCGAACAGCAGCATGCTGGTCATCGGCACCGACGCCAGCGCGGGGTGGTTGACGAGGTCGTTGCCCGGGTTCCACGCCCACCACCTCAGCTGCGGGCCGAGCTGGTCGAAGACCTCGTAGAACAGCTGGCACACGAACGCGACGGCCACCGACGCGACCAGCGGGCCGCGGCGCCGGAAGACGCCGAGCGACCGCACCACTTCGTAGGCGAGCTGGCTGATCACCGGGTAGAACGCGACGATGTAGAGCGGCAGCCGGTCCCCCATGAACTGCACGGTGAACAGGTTGTGGGCGAAGATGAAGCCGTACACCTTGTCGAGGCCGAACCACTCCGGGAAGTACAGCGGCGGTTCCGTCACGAAGAGGTAGACCAGCGAAGCCCACCACAGCGCCAGGTTGACCGGGTCGCCGCCGCGGTACCGGCGCAGCGCGTGCACCAGCGCGAACACGGCGCCGCCGACGACGAGCACCTCCAGCAGCGGCATCGTCGGATCGGCAAGGTCCCAAGGCGCGCGCACCGAGACCACCGGCGAGACGTCGTGGCAGTCGAAGCCGAGGGTGCGGGTGACGGCCTCGGCGTCCGGTCCGCAGCCGTCGCTCACCGGGCGCCGGCCGGTGCCGCGGCCGGCGAGTAGTCCGTGGCCGGCGGCTCGGCCTGGGGGTCGAACCCGAAGGGCACCCGGTGCCGCCCCAGCGCGGCGCGGAGGCGGTAGCGCACGAGGCCGGCGAGCACCCGCGGGTTCCGCAGCATCTCCCCCAGCGACTCATCGAGGTTGAACACCTTGGCGAAGTGCTCGTCGACCACTTCGTACTCCCGGGCGGCCCCGACGATGAGGCTGAACGCGGGCGCCGACAACGCCGCGACGATGCGCCGCCGCCACTCCGGCGGTTTCTCCGTGCCGACCGCGCACGCGTAACCCTGGTCCCGGGCCATGGCCAGGGACCACGGCACGCCGAGCAGCTTGCGCTGCGCGGCCAGGAACCCCGTCACGAACCCGGCGTCGAGCGTTCCGGCGCGGGAAAGGTGTTCGCGCAGCAGCAGGGCCGAGCCCGCCGCGGAGCTGATGCCCTGCGCGTAGAACGGGTTGAACGCGCAGATCGAGTCCCCGACGGACACCAGCCCCTTCGGTGGGCCGGGCAGCCGGTCGTAGCGGCGCCACTTGTTGCCCGTGGAGCGGGTCAGGTGCACCTCCGAGGTGGGCGCGCACCGGTCCATCGCGGCGGCGAACAACGGCGTCCGCACGCGGCGCGCCGTCTCGACGAAGGCGTCGGTGGTGCGTGGCATCTCGAGCCCCCACGAGCCCATGCACGCGATGACGCGGTCGCCCTCGATCGGGAAGAAGTTGACCAGGAAGTCGTGCTCGGCGGGATGCTCGCCCTGGTCCGGCGTCGGCATGATCACCAGGTGCTGCCACCACCAGGACGCGGGCCGTTCGGCGGGCAGGTCGTACCAGCGTGAGGTGTAGGTGACCTTGGCGTCGAGCGTCCGCACCTCGACCTTGGGCCAGCCTGCCGCCACCAGCCACGCGCTCACGGAGGAGCCGCGACCGAGTGCGTCGACCACGAGGTCGGCGGGCTCCTCGCCGCCGGCGGTGAGGGTGACCCCGGTGATCGCGCCGTCGTGGGTGGTCAGGCCGCTCACGGTGACGCCTTCGCGGATGACGACGTTCGCCAGGCCGCGCACCTTGTCGCGCAGCACGCGTTCGATGAGGATCCGCGAGCTGTAGATCATCGTCATGGCACTGCGCTTGCGGGCCGACCAGCCCGCGCCGTCGAGGTAGGCGGCGTCCAGGGACGGCATCAGGTGCAGTCCCCCGGCGGCGACGAGGTCGTCCTCGAAGCCGGGGAACAGCGCCCCGATCGCGCGCCGGCCCGAGTTCAGCAGGAAGTGCGGGTGCTTGCTCTGCGGCACGCCCCGGCGGTGCTCGGCCTCGGCGGGCAGCTCGTCGCGCTCCAGCACCAGCACCTGGTCGAAGTAGGGGGCGAGCGCCCCGGCGCTGCACAGACCGGCGGCGCTGCCACCGAGGACGACGGCCGTCTTGCCGAGCCGCATGCGGATCAACTCCCAGCGTCATTCATACAGATGGACGTCGAATGTATGAATGACGCCGGGTGCGTGTCAAGGGACCGGCGAACCGTCGACGTCGCGGTAGAAACGCAGCATCGCGTCCGCGAGCCGCTCGGGTGCCGCCATGGCCACGTAGTGCCCGACGCCGTCGAGCGTCACGGTCGTCACGTCCGTGGCGACCTGCCGCATCGTCGACGACAGGAACTCGCCCGGCCGTCCGCTGACGGTGAGCACCGGGATCCCGAGCTTCTCTTTCGCCAGCTCACGAATCTCGTCGCCTTCGCGGAGCATCGATCGGTAGAGGCCGCTCGCGCCCCGGAACGCGCCGGGCCGCTTGTACGTGCGGGCGAGCTCGTCGATGTCGGCGTCGGTGAACGCGTCCGGCGTGGCGTTGAGCGCGGGAATGGCGTACTCGGCGAGGAACTCCCGCTCGCGCCCGGCCAGCAGCAGCTCGGGGATCCCGGGCGCGACGAGCACGCCGATGTGCCAGGCGCCGCCGCGGGTGACGTCGGCCAGCGCCTCGACGCCGAACCCGGGCAGGCCGGTCTCGATGGCCGCGTAGCTGCGCACCAGCTCCGGACGCGTGGCCGCGAGCCGGAACGTCGTGCCGCCGCTGACGTCCTGTCCGGTCAGGTGGACGGGACCGAGGCCCAGTTCCGTGATCAGGGCGGCCAGGTCGTTCGCGGCGGTGACGCTGTCGTGGTCGTCGCCCGCGACGTCGGAGTCGCCGAACCCGCGCAGGTCGACCGCGAACACCCGATGGTGCGCGGCGAGCAGCGGGATCAGTTTGCGGAAGACCCACCAGGACTCGGGGAAGCCGTGCACCAGGAGGACGGGCGAACCGGTCGCCCCCGCGGTGACGTAGTGCAGTTCGGTGCCGTTGACGCGCACGCGGTGGTGGTCGACGCCGGGGAGGTTCATGGGGCTCCTTCATTGATGGACAAGCTGCTTGTCCAAGCTACAGATAGACAAGGCTCTTGTCCATGACGTCGGCTGTCTATGCTTTGCCCATGGAGCGATCCTCGGGTGCCGAGCTGGCGCTCCTGCTGCTGCGCGGGTTCCGGTCGATGGTGGACGACGTCTCGATGGAGCTGGCCGACCACGGGCACCCGAGGGTCCGCCCCGCCGACGAGTTCGCCCTGCGAGCGGTCGACAACGGCGCCGACACGGCGTCGGAGCTGGCGCGACACCTGTCGGTCACCAAGCAGGCGGCGGCGCAGCGGATCGCCATCCTCGAGGACTTGGGCTACGTCGAGCGCGAAGCCGACCCGGCCGACGCCCGCCGCAAGCGCCTGCGGGTCACGCCCCACGGCCACGAGATGATGCGCATCGGCGGCACGCTGCTGGACGAGGTCCGCAACCGCTGGGCGGCGGAGATCGGCCCGGCCGAGCTGACGACCCTCGAAGCGCACCTGACCCGGCTCACCGCGGGAACGACTCCGGTCGTCGACGCGCCCGAGTAGCGCCCGGACACCGCGTCGACGGAGCCGCACCAGAAGATCGCGATCGGCCCCAGGGCGCTTGCCGGGACGGACTCCGCGGTCGGCCACGGAGCGTGGCACGTTCACCATGTATCGCTGGACGGAACGAACTCCGGGTCGCGCGCGAAAGTGCTACCATTACGCCCGAAATCGTTCCTGTCAGCGAAACGATCCGGAATTCGAGGTCTCTCGGCTTGGCCGTCAACAGTACCGCCGGGCGCAAGCCCGCCGCCGCGTCGGACAACACTGGTACCGAGGCCGCCGCGCGGGTGGCCGATGTGTTGCTGCTCTTCACCGGCGGGCCCCGGTACCTGGGCGTCAGCGCGATCAGTCGCGAGCTGGATCTCTCCAAGGCCGTCGTCTACCGGATCCTGCAATCGCTCGTCTCGCGCGAGATGCTCGCCACCGATCCTGGCGTCGCCGGCTATCGGCTCGGGCCGGCGGCCGTCGCTCTCGGGGCGAGTGCTCTGCGCCGGTTCGACGCGCGTGTTGCCGCCACGCCCGTGCTGCGGCGGCTGCGTGAGGAGACCGGGGAAACCACCACGCTGTCCGGCCTGGTCGGTGACGAACGCGTGTACCTCGACCAGTTCGAGAGCCCGCGCGAGATCAAGATGACCGTGGAGCTGGGCCGGCGGTTCCCGCTGCACGCCGGTTCCTCCGGCAAGGTCATCCTCGCGTCGCTGGCCGAAGACCGCCGGGAAGCGTTGCTGCACCGGGAACTCCCCGCGCTGACCGAGCACACGATCACCACCGCCGAACAGCTGCGCGAAGCCCTCGCCGAGGTGGCCCGTGACGGCGTCGCCGTGTCGCTCGGGGAACGGCAGCCCGGCGCGGGGTCCGTCGCCGCTCCCCTGTTCGGGCCGGACGGCGAGGTACACGGCTCCATCAGCATCTGCGGCCCGCAGTACCGCTTCACCCCCGACGCCGTGAGCCGCTACCGCGACCTCGTGCGCGAAGCCGCGGCGGAGATCCGGCAGAGCTGGGCCTGGCTGCAGGAGTCCGGCGGCCGGTAGGGAAACCCACCGGCCGCCTCCGATCACTTGCCGCGCTTGAGGTAGCGGCCCACCGGGTCGCCCGCGATCTTGCCGTCGGCGAACACGTGATTTCCTCGGACGAACGTGTCGGTCACCTTCGCCGTCATGTCGAAGCCCTCGAACGGCGTGTACTCCTGCGTCGACTCCGACTCCGCCGCGCGCACCGTCCAGCGGACGTCCGGGTCGACCAGCGCGAAGTCGGCGTCGAAACCCTCCGCGATCGTGCCCTTGTTCAGCAGGCCGTAGCGGCGTGCGGGGTTGAGAGACGTCAGCTGCGCGATCCGTTGCAGCGAAAGGCCCCGCTTGGTGCCCTCTCCGACCAGGCCGGGCAGCAGGTACTCGGCACCACCGAAACCGGACTTCGCCAGGAACACGTTCTCGCGGTCCGAACCGAACTTCAGCTCGTCGCGGCAGCACGCGTGGTCGCTGACCACCCAGTCGACGTCGCCGGCCAGCACGTGCCGCCACAGTGCCTCGACGTCGTCGCGCTCGCGCAGCGGCGGGTTGACCTTGCCGCCGATGCCGGACGCGGTGTCGACGTCGGCCAGCAGGTGCCCGATCGTCACCTCGCGCCGGAAGTCGATGTGCGGGAACGCCTTCCCCATCGTCAGCGCAGCCGACAGCGCCTTCTCCGACGACAGGTGCAGCAGGTTGATGTTGGGCAGCCCGGTCTCGTGCGCCAGGTACGACGCGATGGTGACGGCGAGGCCTTCCGAGTGCGGCGGCCGCGACGCGCTGTAGGCCCGCAGGCCCGACAGCGAACCGTCCTGCTCCACCAGTTTCGTGTACGCCGTCATGATCTCGGCCGTCTCGCAGTGCAGCGAGAGCGACAGGTGCGGCGCGTACTCGGTCAGCACCTCGCGCGCCTGCTGGACCCCGCGCATCACGAACTCGAAGTGCGCGATGTCGTAGCGCTCGTCCGGCGGGATCATCAGGAAGTCGCTCTGGCTGGTGGAGCGCCCGTGCAGGCCGTGGCTGCCGTAGAACATGAAGATCTTGAACGACGTGACGCCGAATTCTTCGACCAGGTAAGGGATTTCGGAGATGTGCTGCGAGCTCATCGGCGCGAGGTGGAAGGCGTAGTCGACGTAGGCGTTGCCCTCGGACGCGCTGAGCACCTCGGGGAAGAAGTCGCGGTAGCTGCCGCCCTTGTTCAGGTAGTACTGGCCGGTGCGCATGTACGTCAGCGACGTCGTGACGCCGCCCTGCGCGCTCGCGCGGCTTTCGGTGCGGGTGTCGGTGGCCAGCTCGTTGTAGATGCCCCAGTGCTGGTGCGCGTCGACGACGCCGGGGAAGGCCAGCAGCCCGCGGCCGTCGACGACGTGGGCGGCGTCGGCGGCGGGCAGGTCCGGCGCCACGCGCGTGATCGTGCCGTCGTTGACGGTGATGTCCAGCAGTTCCGGCTCGGCCCCGTCGGCGTCGTCGGGCCGCACGACCCGGACGTTCTTCACGAGCAGTTCCGTCGTTGCCATGTCTCTCCTCAGCTTGCGGGGTCGGGGGTGCGGCGCCGGGCGACATCGCCGGCGGCCAGGTACGCCAGGCCGAACGCGGGCAGCAGGCCGTTGCCCGGCAGGTAGCCGGCAGCTCCGTGGCCGGAGATGCTCGCCGCGGCGCCACCGGCGGCGTACAGCCCGGGGATCGGGCGGTCCTGGGGGTCGACGACGTTGGCGTGCTCGTCGACCAGCAGGCCGCCCTGGGTGTGGAACAGCGCGGGCACGACGCGCACCGCGGCGTAGCGGCCCGACAGCGGACGTTCCCAGTTCGTGCGGCCGTGCTCGTCGTCGCGTTCGCCGCGGGCGATCGCGGCCGCGGTGGCGAGTTCCTCGGTCAGCGCGTCCGGTGGCAGGCCGGTCGCCGTCGCCAGGCCGGCGACGTCGTCGGCCCAGACCAGCGCGCCGGAGGCGACCGTGTCCCGGAAGTCCTGGAACGGCTGGCACTGCTCGAAGATCGTCTCGTCGAGCACGATCCAGCCGGTCGAGCCGGGACGCGCGGCCAGCTCGGCGGCGTACTCGGAGTAGCCGCGGGTCTCGTTGCCGAAGCGGCGGCCTTCGAGGTCGACCAGGACCGCGCCGTGGATGATCGTCGCCCAGCCGACGAGCGTCCCGGCGTTGGCCGCGACGGCGCCGTGGCCCTGGTACGCATCGAGGAACCCGGTGGCGGCGCCCAGTTTCCCGCCGATGCGCAACGCGTCGCCGAGCGACTGGTCACTCCCGTGGTACAACGCCCCGGCGATCTCCGGCAGGTGCCGTTCGACGAGGTCCGCGTCGGCGCCGAAGCCGTTGGTGGCCAGCAGGACCGCCCGGGTCGGGATCTCCTCCTCGGTCCCGTCCGGGTACCGGACGACGACCGCGCGGACACCGTCCACATCGGACAGAACGTCGGTCAGCCGGGCGGGCGCGAGCAGTTCGACGTTCTCGTGCTCGGTCACGCGCCGGGCGAGGTGGTCGATGACGCCGGAGCCGTGCCGGCCCGGGATCGAGTGGCAGCGGGGCACGGCGTGGCCGGGGTAGGTGAAGTCCGTGACCAGCGACAACGGCAGCCCGGCGGAGTCCGCGAGCCACTCGACCAGCGGGGCGCTCACCTCGGCCAGCGTCCGGGCCAGCCGTGGGTCGGCCTGCCCGTGCGTCTTGGCCATGATGTCGGCGACGAACTTCTCGGGTGAGTCGTCCACGCCCTCCGACGCCTGCCAGCGGGAGCCGGCGCCGGGGAACATCGCCGTGGACATCGAGGTGTTGTTGCCGCGCCGGAAGTGCTCACTCGCCTCGACCACGAGGACGGAGAGCCCGAGTTCGGCCGCGCGCAGGGCCCCGGCGAGGCCGCCGCCCGCGCCGGCGACGACGAGGTCGGGTCCGTCGGTCACGGCTGCTCCTCGACGGCCAGCAGCCGCATCGCCAGCGCCGTCGGGTCGACGATCCGCGCGGGCAGGTCGGCGGGTTCGACGTCGACGGCCGAGCAGCCGTTGATCACCGCCGTCGCCCCCAGCTCCGCCAGCTCGCGCACGGCGGTGCCGAGCGCGGCGTTCCAGGTCTCGGTCTCGGCGATCGCGGAGAACGGCAGGTCCAGCACGCGGATCCCGGCCAGGTACTCGGTCAGCCGGTAGGCGGCGATGCGCTTCGAAAACTCTTCGGCGATCGCCTCGTTGCGCACGACCGCGCCGAAGCGGACGCCCTTGGCGGCCAGGTAGGTGGCCGACAGCTTGAGCAGGCCGTGCACCGGCAACGCGGGTTCGGCGACGGCGTCGGGCACCGCCGGGTCCAGCACGCAGTCCGGGAAGGCCAGGTCCCAGCCGTCACCGGCGGCCGCGAGCACGGCGGCGACGGCGTTCTCCGAGACGCGCATGGACGCGTCCGTGTCCAAGGTCTTCGGGGCCGCCGGGCCGACGTCCCGCAGCTCGATCTCCAGGCCCGGCGGCGCGAGCCGGTCGTACCGCTCCTGGCGCCGCCGGATCTCCTCGGGCGGCAGGTGGATGGGCGTCACCGCGAGGGCACGCATCAGCTCAGCTCCTTCTCGTCGGTCCCGGCCAGCTCGCGCAGCGCCGCGCCGACGCGGGACAGGCCGGGCAGGTCATGGCCCAGCGCCGCGGCCCGTTGCACGACGTGCGCGGGCAGCCAGGACTCGAGCAGACCGGCCAGGTCGGGCTCGGTCAGCGGGTGGTGGTCGGCGTCGCCGACCGGGTTGGGCACCTCGCGGGTCAGCGAGGCGCCGTCGTCGAAGGCGATGGTCACGCGGGCGGCGCGCTCGTCCGGGAGCCGTGCGGTGAGGTCGGCCGCCTCGACCAGGCGTACGCGGCTCGCCAGGGCCCGCACGTCGGCGTCGTCGAGCGGGCTGGCCGGCCCGACCTCGCCGGTCAGTGCGGCGGTCGCCACCACGAACGGCGTCGAGAACATCGCCGAGAGCCGGTTGGACCAGTCCACATCGGACAGTCCGGCGCCCAGGACGTGGGTCTCCACCAGGACGTGCGTGATCCCGTTGGCCCGGAACGCCGGGTGCGCGCGCAGTTCGAGCACGGCGTCGGCGGCGGGGTGGGTGAAGGAGCACGACGCGTGCCGCTTGAAGTAACCCCGCGAGATATCCCAGCGCGTGCCGAGGTCCGCGGTCAGCTCGGCCGGCTCGAACTCGCCCAGCACCGTGCCGAGGGAGAGCGCGGCCGTGCCGGTGGTGCGGGCCATCCCGGCCACGGCCATCCGGGCGGCGGCGAGCCCGGACGTCGCCGAGGCGCCCAGCCACGCGTTGCGCACCGGGTTGCCCTGAGTCGCCGAGTCGAAGTGCCCGGCGATGCTCATCCCGGCCGCGGTGTCGATCGCGGCCGCGGCCGCGCCCGGTGGGAGACCGAGCAGGCGGGCGCACCCGGCCGCCGCGCCGGGGACACCCCAGCTGCCGTGCGGGTGCGCGCCCGCGCGCAACGTGGTCGCGCGGCCGAACCGCGCGGCGACCTCGTAGGCGGCCAGCAGCGCCGCCGCCGTGTCCGCGCCCGTGCTGTCCAGTTCGGCCGCCAGCGCCAGCACCGCGGGGAACCCGTGGGCGGCGGGGTGGCCCTTGGCGTACTTGTGGCCCTCGTCCAGCTCCAGCGAGACGAGCGCCACGGCGTTGAGCCAGGCCGCCGCGTCCGTCGTCACCAGCCGGCCACCGCCGATCAGCGGCGCCGGTCCGGGTGGCGCGTTCCAGGCGTCGGCCAGCGCCCGCTGTTCCGGCAGAGAAGCACCCAATGCGGTGACGCCGACGACGTCGAGCAGGACGAGGGAAAGCCGGTCCAGCACCGCGGCCGGGACACTCGTGACGTCCAGTTCGGACACCCACGCGCCGAGGTCCGCGGTGGCGGAAGCCGCTCGTTCACGGTTCACAGTCCCAGGTACGCCTTCCTGACCCGGTTGTCGCCGGCGAGCGCGGCGCCGGTGCCCTCCAGCACCGTCGACCCGCTTTCCAGCACGTACGCGCGGTCCGCGATGGCCAGCGCCTGCTTCGCGTTCTGCTCGACCAGCAGCACCGCCACCCCGCTGTCCCGGATCCGCCGCACCGCCTCCAGCACGGTCCAGGTCAGTTTCGGCGAAAGCCCGGTCGACGGCTCGTCGAGCATCAGCAGCCGCGGCCCGGCCATCAGCGCGCGACCGATCGCGAGCATCTGCTGCTGGCCGCCGCTGAACGTCTGCGCGGTCTGCGTCCGGCGCTCGGCGAGCACCGGGAACAGCTCGTAGACCTCGGCCAGCGACGTCGCGGCCTGCGCGGGCGTGCGGGTCCACGCGCCCATCCGCAGGTTCTCCTCGACGGTCAGCGTGCCGAACAGCGCCCGGTCCTCGGGCACGTGCACCAGGCCGTCACGCACCAGCTGGTCCGGGCGGCGACCGGCGGTCGGCGCGCCGTCGAGCGTGATGGTGCCCGACAACGGCTTGAGCTGGCCGCAGATGCTCCGCAGCGTTGTGGTCTTGCCGGCGCCGTTCGCGCCGACGAGCGCGACGATCTCGCCGGCGTCGAGGCGCAGGTCGACGTCGTGCAGGATCCGCATCCGGCCGTACCCGGCGCACACCTTCTCAAGCGTCAGCACGGGTCGGCTCCTCACCCAGGTAGGCGTCGATGACGCGCGGGTCGCTGGTGACCTCGGCGGGCGAGCCGACGGCCAGCACGCGGCCCTGGTCGAGCACGAGCACCCGGTCGGCCAGCCGCATCACCGCGGCCATGATGTGCTCGATGAACACCAGCGTGACGCCCTCCTGCTCACGCAGGCCGGCGAGCAGGTCGAGCACCGGCTCGCGCTCAGCCGGGACCAGTCCGGCGAGCACCTCGTCGAGCAGCAGCACCTTCGGCCGCGTCGCCAGCGCGCGGGCAAGTTCGAGGCGCTTGAGCCCGGCGGTCGGCAGGTCGGTCGCGGCGCGGTGGGCCCACGGCCCGAGGCCGACGCGCTCGACGACGTCCAGGGAGTGCTCCCGCAGCGCCTTCGCGCCGAGCCGGTGGTGCTGCGCGGCCAGGCTGACGTTCTGCGCCACCGTCATGCTCGCGAACGGCCGCATCAGCTGGAACGTGCGCACCATCCCGGCGCGCGCGATCCGGTCGGGCGCGCGGCCGGTGACGTCGTCGCCCGCCAGCCGCACCCGCCCGGTGTCCGGCGACAGCGCCCCGGAGATCACGTTGAACAGCGTGGTCTTGCCCGCGCCGTTGGGCCCGATGACGCCGAGGATCTCGCCTTCGGCCACCTCGACGTCCACATCGGACAGTGCGTGCACGCCGCGGAACGCCTTGCCGACGCCGCTCACCTCGACGATGCTCATCGTCGCCACCTCGCCGCGAGAGTGCCGACGATCCCCTTGGGCAGTAACCGCACGATGAGGATCACGAGCACGGCGTACAGCACGACGTCCAGGCCGCTGCGGCCCTGCAGGAAGTCCAGGAAGCCCGGTGGCGTGCGCAACAGCGTCGCGGTGACGTCGGTGAGCGAGCCGATGATGATCGCGCCGACCACCGGGCCCCACACCGTGCCGATGCCGCCGATGACGACGGGCACGATCGCCTGGATCGAGATGGCCGAGCCGAACCCGAGATCGGGGTTCACGAACAGGTAGTACTGCGTGTAGAACGCGCCGGCCACGGCGGTGATCGCGGCCGACAGCGCGACCGTCATCAGCTTGTGCCGCAGCACCGGGGCGCCGAGGGACGCGGCGGCCAGTTCGTCGTCGCGGATGGCCGTGACGTACCGGCCGGCGCGGGAGTGCAGGAAGCCGATGCTGATCGCGACCGCCGCCCCGGCCAGGAAGAGCGCCACCCAGAAGTACGCGGGCGAGTCGGCCGGGAACTGGATCTGCCACAGCGACGAGCCCTGGATCAGCGGCACGCTGTAGCCGACGGACTTGTTGGCGAACGCGCTGCTCGTGACGATCAGCCGCAGCATCTCCGCGAACGCGAAGGTGGCCAGCGCGAAGTACGCGCCTTGCAGCTTGTAGCGGAAGGAGAAGTAGCCGATGACCACCGCGACCGCGGCGGCCACCGCCATCCCGGCCAGCATCCCGATCCACGGCGACACGTTGTGCTTCACCAGCAGGTACGCGCTGGTGTAGGCACCGAGGCCGAAGTAGGCGGCGTGCCCGAAGCTGAACATCCCGCCGAAGCCGCTCATGATGTTCCAGCCGACGGCCATCAGCAGGAAGATCAGGATCCGCACGGCGACCGCGCCCTGCGCGGCGGGCAGGATCAGCGGCAGCGGGATCGCGACCACCACGAGGATGGCGAGGATCGCGAACTGCCGGTTCTGCGGCCGCAACGGCGGTGCTTTGACGACGTCCGCGTTGCTCGGCGGGGCGATCGTGATCGTGCCGACAGCGGATGATTCGCTTGCAAGCTCGCTCATGCGCGCCTCCCGAACAGACCCTGCGGGCGGAGGAACAGCACCAGCACGAACACCACGAACACGCCGAGCAGGGAACTCTGGCCGCCGAGGTAGATCGTCGTGAGCTGTTCGACCAGCCCGATCAGCAGGCCGCCGACGAGCGCGCCCGCGACGTTGCCCATGCCGCCGAGCACCACGACGACGAACGCGGTGATGTTGAACTGGTCCCCCAGCGTCGGCGTCACGGTGACGAGCGGGCCGGCGAGCACCGCCGCGGCCCCCGCGCACGCCGTGCCGATCGCGAAGGTCAGCGTGTGCATCCGGCGGACGTTGATGCCGACCAGTGCCGCGCCCGGAGCGTTCGCGGCGACCGCGCGGATCGCCGTGCCCAGCCGGGTGCGCCGCAGCAGCCAGTACAGCAGCCCGCCGAGCACGACGGCACCGAGGAACGCGTAGAGCCGCGAGCCCGCGACCACCGCGCCCAGCAGCGAAAACTGGAAGTCTCCGGGCAGCGTGATGGTCTTGGGCTCGGCGCCGAAGAACATCTGCAGCCCGTTCTCCAGCAGCAACGACAGGCCGAGCGTGATCAGCAGCTGGTTCTCCAGCGACCGGCCGCCCGCCCCGGACAGCAGGCCGCAGTGCACGGCCGCGCCGAGCAGGAACAGCACGGGGACGGCCACGACGATCGTGAGGTACGGGTGCAGTCCGGTGGCCTGCACCACGCCGAAGGAGATGAACATCGCGACCGCGAGGAACGCGCCGTGGGCGAAGTTCACGATGTCGAGCACGCCGAAGATCAGCGTCAGCCCCATCGCGATCAGGCCGTAGAGCCCGCCGGTCAGGATGCCGGTGACCACCGACTGCCAGACGACCAGGCCGCTGCCGGACTGCAGCAGCGCGACGACGACCGCGAGCACGAGGATCGCGGCGACGATGCCGGCGCGGCGGAGGAAACCCTTGTCCACCTGGGCTTTCCGGTCGGGAGGTGCGGTTTCGGGGACGACGGGCGCCCCGGTGTCGAGTTCGGTCATGGGCGCCACGCCACCCTGTAGTCGGGCCGGGATTCGGCTTTTTCGGGGGGATAGACCTGCTGGACGCGCCCGTCCCGGACCTGCATCAGCACCGGGAAGGCGTTGCGGTTGTCGCCGTTGGGGGCGAACTGGATCGGCCCGCGACCGACGGTCAGCGGCGACACCTGGGCGGCGGCGATCGCGTCCCGGACCTTCTCCAGGTCGGTGCTGCCGGCCTGCTCGACGCCGTGCGCGATCACCTGGACCGCGTCGTAGGACAGGACCGCGCCGGTGCGCATCGGGTCGCCGTACTGCTTCTGGTACTGCTCGCGCAGCGCGACGGTCTCGGGGTTGGTCGCGTCGTAGTGGTAGTTGGTGCTGAAGTAGAGGTTGCCGAGCGCGGCCGCGTCGGTGACGAACTTCGGCTGGTCGTACGCGCCGTTCGAGACGCCCCAGACCGCGTTGAGGTCCGGTTTCACCGAGGCGATCGCCTTGGCCGCCAGCAGGCTGTCGCGGTAGTAGCCCGCGACGGCCAGCACGTCCGCGCCGGACGCCTTGACCTGGGTGATCTGCGCGGTCAGGTCGCTGACGGTGGTGGCGTCGTAACTGATGTTCGGCCCCACGCCGATGCCGAGCTGCTTCGCGGCCGCGGTGAAGGCGTCGGCCGCACCGCTGCCGAAGTCGCTCTGCTCGTGCAGGAACGCGACCTTGCGGACGGGCTTCCCGGCCTGCTCCGAAACCGCTTTCAGGTACTGCGCGGCGGCGGTCGCGATCGCGTTGCTGCCCGGCTGGACGCGGAACGAGTACTGGTAACCGTGGGCGAAGATCGCGTCGGAAGCGGTCACGTCCATCACGAACGGCACCCGGTTGCGTTCGGCCACGACGGCGACGTTGGTGCTCACGGCGCTCTGGTAGGTGCCGACCAGGCTCACCGCGCCGGCCGAGATCAGCCGCTGCGCCTCGCTCTGGCCGATGTCGGCCTTGCCCTGGGTGTCGCCGGTGACCAGCTCGACCTTGCGGCCGTCGAGCGACTTGATGCCGCCGGCCGCGTTGATCGCGTCGACCGCCAGCTGCGCGCCGCGGCGCATCTGCAGGCCGTCGACCGCGTTCGAGCCGCTGACCGGGTGCAGCGCGCCGATCTTCACCGGGCCCTCGTCCCGCCCCGAGGCCGCGCCGCCGGCCCCCATCGGCGCCGAGCCCCCGCACCCGGTCGCGAGCAGGGCGCACGCGCCGAGCGCCGCGACGAGTTTTCGTGCGGACATGTCACCTCTTCCCACTGGAAGGGCTGTCGTTCCGCTAAGCGAAACGCCAGATTTGTTGTCGGTCATCGTGACACCCGGCCCGACGTCTGGTCAACATCTGCGCATAACTTGACGTACGCGCGTGATCAGTGCGAACTTGGGGAACACGGAGAGACGTCACCACGAAACACGACGTTCACAGTTGTTCCCCCCGGCGAAACGGGCATCCATTCCCGGGCCGCCGGACGAGAAAGGCAGGTACGCCCCATGACGGGCGCTTTGTCAGGGATCCGGGTGCTCGACACCGCCACCCTGTTCGCCGGCCCGCTGGCCGCGACGCTGCTGGGCGACTTCGGCGCCGAGGTGATCAAGATCGAGCACCCGAAGGGCGACCCCGTCCGCAGCCACGGCGCGCAGCGTGACGGCGTCGGCCTCTGGTGGAAGATGCTCGGCCGCGGCAAGAAGGCGATCACGCTCTACCTCGGCTCCCCCGAGGGCCAGGAGATCTTCAAGAAGCTGGTGGCCGACGCCGACGTCGTCGTGGAGAACTTCCGCCCGGGCACGCTGGAGCGCTGGGGCCTGGGCTACGACGTCCTGCGCGAGATCAACCCCGGCCTGGTGCTCACGCGCGTGACCGGGTTCGGCCAGGTCGGCCCGTACGCCAAGCGCCCCGGCTTCGGCACGCTCGCCGAGGCGATGAGCGGGTTCGCCGCGATCACCGGCGAGCCCGACGGCCCGCCGACGCTGCCGCCGTTCGGCCTGGCCGACGGGATCGCCGCGCTGACCACCGCCTACGCCGTGCTGACGGCGCTGCGGGCGCGCGACCAGACCGGCCGCGGCCAGGTCGTCGACCTCGCCATCATCGAGCCCATCCTCACCCTGCTCGGGCCGCAGATCATCGCCTACGACCAGCTCGGCACGCTGCAGCCGCGCACCGGCAACCGGTCCACGAACAACGCGCCGCGCAACACCTACCGCACCCGTGACGGCAGCTGGGTCGCCATCTCCACCAGCGCCCAGTCCATCGCCGAACGCGTGATGCGGCTGGTCGGGCGCCCGGAGCTGATCGACGAGCCGTGGTTCGCGTCCGGCTCGGAGCGCGCGCAGCACGCCGACCTGCTCGACGACGCCGTCGGCTCGTGGATCGCCGACCGCGACCGCGACGACGTCGTCAAGGCGTTCGAGGAGGCCCAGGCCGCCGTCGCGCCGATCTACACCGCCGCCGATGTGATGGCCGACCCGCAGTTCGCCGCGCTGAACAGCATCGCGACGGTCGAGGACGACGAGCTGGGGCCGGTGAAGATGCAGAACGTGCTGTTCCGGCTGTCGGAGACGCCCGGGCACCTCACCTCGGCCGGGGCGCCGCTCGGCGCGCACACCGCCGAGGTCCTCGGCCGCTACGGCGTCGGCGAGCCGGAACTGGCCGCGCTGCGCGAAAAAGGCGTCATCAAGTGATCCGCAGCTGGCTCTACGTCCCGGGCGACCGGCCGGACCGGATCACGAAGGCCCTGGCCGGCCCGGCGGACGCCGTCATCATCGACCTCGAGGACGCCGTCGCCGCGGCCGCGAAGGACGACGCCCGGCGGAACGTGCTGGCCGCGCTGGGCGACGGCGCGACCGCGTTCGTCCGGATCAACGCGCCGGGCACCCCGGCCGGTGAGGCCGACATCGCGGCGCTGGCACCACGGGCCCCGGCCGGTGTGCGGGTGCCCAAGTGCGAGGACCCGGGCGAGCTGCGCCGCGTCGCCGACGCGCTCGGCGTGCCGGTGTACCCGGTGCTGGAATCGGCGCTGGGCGTGGAGAACGCGCTGGTCATCGCCACCGCGCACCCGCTCGTCGCCGGGATCTCCCTCGGTGAAGCCGACCTCGCCGCGGATCTGCGCGTCGCCGGCGGGGACGCGCTGACCTGGCCGCGGTCCCGGGTGGTCGTCGCCGCGCGGGCGGCCGGGCTGCCGAGCCCGGTGCAGAGCGTCTGGACCGCCGTGCGCGACCTCGACGGCCTGCGCGCGAGCACCGAAGCCGGGCGGCGGGCCGGGTTCTTCGGGCGGTCGGTGATCCACCCCGCCCAGATTCCCGTGGTGCACCAGGCTTTCGCGCCCGACCCGGCCGAGACGGCGTGGGCGAGCGAGCTGCTCGACCGGCTCTCGGAGGCCGGGACGGCCGCCTGGATCGACCACAACGGACAGTTCGTCGACGCCGCGATCGTGGCGCGCGCCCGGTGGGTGCTCGCGCTCGCGGAGGCGGAAGAAAAGGAAGGCCAGCACTCATGACACGACCCCAGGATCCGCTGCTGTCGGCGATCGCCGGCGGGGTCCGGCTGATCGAGCTCGGGCAGCCGTTCTTCACCGGCATGCCCTGCTCGCCGAACCACCCCGGGTTCCGGATGACGCTGATCCGCCGCCACGGCGACATGCGCCGCCCGGACGGCGGGTCGGCCGCCAACGAGATCATCGTGACCGGCGGGCACGTCGGCACCCACATCGACGCGCTCTCGCACGTCAGCCACGACGGCAAGCTCCACGGCGACGTCGACGCCGCCGAGGCCCAGCAAGGCGGCGTGTTTCGCACGCACGGCGCGGAAAACCTGCCCGGTCTGCTGCGGCGCGCGGTGCTGCTGGACGTCGCCGCGGTGCACGACGTCCCCACGCTGGAGCCGGGGTACGGCGTCACGGCCGAGGACCTGGACGCGGCGGCGAAGCGCGCCGGAACCGAGCCGGGCACGGGCGACGTCGCGCTGATCCGCACCGGCTGGGCCCGGAACTTCGACGACGCGACGACGTACATGGGCAAGGAGACCGGCGTCCCCGGCGCGACGACGTCGGCGGCGGAGTGGCTGGCGGCGCGCGGCGTCGTCGCGACCGGCGCGGACACCACGGCCTACGAGCAGATCCCGGCCGGGGCCGGGCACGCCGTGCTGCCGGTGCACCGGATCCTGCTGGTCGAGTCGGGCATCTTCATCCTGGAGCACCTGAACCTGGAGGCCGTCGCGGCCGAAGGCCGGCACGAGTTCGTGTTCGTGCTGGCGCCGCTGCGGATCGTCGGCGGCACCGGCTCCCCCGTGCGTCCCCTCGCGGCGGTGACGGCGTGAGCGCGACGATCGTCCAGCAGCTGGCCGCGTTCGCGACGTCGGTGCGGGCCAAGGGCCTGCCGCCGGAGCTGCGGGACGACGCCGCGCGGCGCGTCCTCGACGTCCTCGGCAACAGCCTGGCCGCGACGTCGGAGCGGCCCGCGGCCGCCGTCGGCGCGCTGGTCCGGGAGTGGGGCGGCACCGGCCGGGCCACGGCGATCGGCACCGGCGACCGGCTGCCAGAACCGAGCGCGGCGCTGCTGAACGGCACCCTCGCGCACTCGCTCGACTTCGACGACACGCACTTGCCGTCGGTGCTGCACCCGTCGGCGACGGTGGTGCCGGCCGCACTGGCCGTCGCGGAGTCGCGCGGGGCGACCGGGGCCCAGCTGCTCGACGCGATCGGCGTCGGCGTCGAGATCACCGTCCGGCTCGGGATGGCGGGCTACGACGAGGAGCTGGGCAACTCCGTGTTCTTCGAACGCGGCCTGCACGCGACGGCGATCTGCGGTGCTCTCGGCGCGGCGGCGGCCGCGGCGATGCTGTCCGATGTGGACTCAGAGGGGATCGCGGACGCCATCGGCATCGCGGCCAGCATGGGCTCGGGCCTGCTGGAGGCGAACCGCACGGGCGGCACGGTGAAGCGGATCCACTGCGGCTGGGCGGCCCACGCCGCGGTGACGGCAGCGGGCCTGGCGCGTCACGGCATCACCGGCCCGCCGACCGTCCTCGAAGGCCGGTTCGGCCTGCTGCAGGCGTTCTGCGGCGATCAGTCCGATGTGGACGCGATCGTCGACGGCCTCGGCGAGCGCTGGGAGCTGCCGGGGATCTTCTTCAAGCCGTACCCCTGCAACCACTTCACGCACGCGGGCATCGACGCGGCCCGGCGGCTGCGTTCGCTGGGTGTCGACCCGGCCGAGATCGTCGCTCTGGAGCTGGGCGCGCCGACGTCGGTGCTGCGCACGATAGCCGAGCCGCGTGAAGACAAGATCCGCCCGAAGTCCGGGTACCACGCGGCGTTCTCGGGCCCGTACACGGTGGCGGCGGGCCTCCTGGGCGGCAGCGGGCTGGGCGTCTTCCACGACGACTTCACCGACGAGGCCGCGGCGGACCCGGCACGCCTGGCCCTGGCGGCGAAGGTGGAGTGCATCCCGGACGCGAGGTGCGACGAGATCTTCCCCCACCAGTTCCCGGCGGTCCTGCGGGTACGCCTGCGCGACGGCCGCGAGCTGGAGGAACGAGTGGACGCCAACCGCGGCGGCCCGCAAAACCCGCTGTCGGCGGAAGAGCTGGCAACGAAGTTCCGCCTGAACGCGGCCCGAGTGCTCCCGGAGGAGGTCAGCACGCGCGTCACCGAGCTGACGTACGGCCTGGCGGAGCTGGCCGACCTCGGCGAACTGACCACACTCCTGCGCACCTGACGGTCGTGAGTGTTTAGGGCGGTTAGAACCGCCCTAAACACTCACGACGGGTCTGGGTGAGCGCCAGCCGAGCGCCGGGGCCACGTGGGTCAGGATGCTTTCCAGCACGTGGACGTTGTAGTCGACGCCGAGCTGGTTCGGGATGGTCAGCAGCAGCGTGTCCGCGGCCTGGACGGCTTCGTCCTCCTTCAGCTCGCGGATCAGCTCGTCCGGCTCCGCGGCGTACGAGCGGCCGAAGATCGCGCGGGTGTTCTCGTCGATCATGCCCACCTGGTCGCGCGAGTTCCGGTCGCGGCCGAAGTAGGCGCGGTCGAGGTCGTTCGTCAGCGCGAAGATGCTGCGGCTGACCGACACCCGCGGCTCCCGCGCGTGGCCGGCTTCCTTCCACGCCTCGCGGTAGACCTCGATCTGCTTGCGCTGCTGGACGTGCAGCGGCTCGCCCGTCTCGTCGTCCTTCAGCGTGGAGCTCTGCAGGTTCATGCCCAGCTTCGCGGCCCAGACGGCCGTCGCGTTCGAGCTCGAACCCCACCAGATGCGCTCGCGCAGGCCCTCGGAGTGCGGCTCGAGCCGCAGCAGGCCCGGCGGGTTGGCGAACATCGGACGCGGGTTCGGCTGCGCGAACCCCTCGCCTTCGAGCAGCTTGAGGAAGACCTCGACGCGCTCCCGGGCCATGTCGGCTTCGGTCTCGCCCTCGGCCGGGGAGTACCCGAAGTAGCGCCAGCCCTCGATCACCTGCTCGGGGGATCCCCGGCTCACGCCGAGCTGGAGCCGCCCGCGCGAGATGAGGTCGGCGGCGCCGGCGTCCTCGACCATGTACAGCGGGTTCTCGTAGCGCATGTCGATCACGCCGGTGCCGATCTCGATCTTCGACGTCCGCGCGCCGATCGCCGAGAGCAGCGGGAACGGGCTGCCCGCCTGCCGCGCGAAGTGGTGCACGCGGAAGTACGCGCCGTCGACGCCCAGCTCCTCGGCCGCGACCGCCAGGTCGATCGACTGGTGCAGGAAGTCGGCGGCCGACCGGGTCTCGGAGTGCGCGCTCGCCGACCAGTGGCCGAACGAGAGGAAACCAATCTTCTTCACGCAGGTCCAAGCGTTCGAGAGCCCGGTTTGATTCCCCCGGGTAACCTGCGTCGCATGACTCGTGACGCCGAGACCCGCGCCCGGATCGAGGAGCACTGGACGGCCTCCGAGCGCGGGGACGTCGACACCGAGCACGCGATCTACGCCGTCGACGCGGTCCTCGACTACCCCCAGTCCGACGAGCGTTTCCGAGGCCGCGCCAAGATCCAGGCGCAACGTGGCGGCCACCCCGCCGAGCGGCACTTCACCATCGGCCGGATCTCCGGCGGCGGCGACTTCTGGGTCAGCGAGTGCGTGATCACCTACGACGGCGCGGCCACCCATTCGGTGAGCGTCATGGAGTTCACCGGCGGGTTCGTGACGCACGAGACGCAGTACTTCGCCGACCCGTTCCCGGCGTCACCCGCCCGGGCCGAGCTGGCCGAGCCCATCCCGGGCCGCGGCTGACGTCCGGGCCCGGACGTGGGCGCGTTCGCCCTGCGGTCCGAACAGGACGAGCGTCTCGACGGCCCGGCCGTCGGCCGAGCCGAGCCAGTGCGGCAGCGCCGTGTCGAACTCGGCGGCCTCGCCGGCGGGCAGGACCAGGTCGCGGTCGCCGAGCACCAGCCGCAGCCGGCCGTCGAGGACGTAGACCCACTCGTAGCCGCCGTGCGTCTGCGGTGTCGGCTCGGCGGGTTCGCCGCGAGCCGGGATGAGCATCTTGAACGCCTGCAGTCCGCCGGCCCGGCGGGTCAGCGGCACGAACGTCATGCCGTGGCGGCGGATCGGCCGCAGGTGGATCCGCGGGTCGCCGGTGCGGGGCGCGCCAACCAGGTCGTCCAGCGGGACGCCGTAGGTGCGCGCCAGCGGCAGGAGCAGCTCCAGGGTGGGCCGGCGGCCGCCGCTTTCCAGCCGGGACAACGTGCTCTCCGAGATCCCGGTCGCCGCCGTCAGGTCGGCCAGGGTGAACCCGCGTTGCCGGCGCAGCACGCGCAGCCGCGGACCGACCGCGTCCAGGACCTCGTCGTCGATGTCGGCCATGATCGCCATCTTGCCGGAACGGCAAGTTTTCGTGCTCCCGGCGGCACCGCCGGGTGACGGTGGTGGCATGAACGTACGTTTCTGGGACTTCCACCACCGGACCCCGCAGGCGGACCGGGTGAACCCGCTGCTCGCCGAGGTCGCCGGCCCGCTGCCCACCGGTGACGCGCTGGACCTGGGCTGCGGCGCCGGCGGCGACGCGCTCTGGCTGGCCCGCCGGGGGTGGCGGGTGACGGCCGTCGACCTGTCCGGCGTCGCCGTCGAATCCCTGCGGGACCGGGCCGAGGGCCTGCCCGTGACGGCGGTGCGCGTCGACCTGGCCGAGGCGTTCCCCGAGGGCACTTTCGACCTCGTTTCCGCGCAGTACCTGCACACGCCGTTCCCGCTGCCGCGTGAGCGGGTGCTGCGCCGGGCCGCCGAGGCACTGCGGCCCGGCGGGCGGCTGCTGGTCGTCGACCACGGGTCCGCCGCGCCGTGGTCGTGGAGCCGTGAGGCGGGCGTCCGGACCACGCTCGACCTCGACCCGGCGCGGTGGTCGGTCGAGCGCGCGGACAGTCCCGAGCGCCTGGCGACCGGGCCCGCCGGCGAGACCGCGACCGTCACCGACCACATGCTGCTCGTCCGGCGGACGCGATGACGCGCGACGCCGGGCCACCGGCCACCGGGGCCGCGGAAGTGCAGGTGCTGGTGGGTTTCCTCGACTACCTGCGCGCCGCGGTGGCCGCCAAGGCCGAGGGCGTGCCCGAACCGCAGGTCCGCTCCCCCGGCGTCGCGTCGGGCACGAACCTGCTCGGCCTGGTCAAGCACCTCACGCACGTCGAGGCCCACTGGCTGCTCGGCGTCGCCGTCACCGACTGGCCGGCGACCTTCCGGCCGAAGCCGGCCGAGACCGCCGGGGAGATCCTCGCCGCCTACCGCGCGACCACGGCGCGGGCGAACGCGGTGATCGCCGGCTGGGACGACCTCGGTGCGCCGGGGCCACGCCGCGCGTCACGGCGCTGGACGTTGACCCATCTGGTCGAGGAGACCGGCCGCCACGCCGGGCACGCCGACATCCTGCGCGAGCTCGCCGACGGCACGACCGGCCGTTGAGCCTTGTGGTCCGGACCACACCACCCCTACGGTCGGAAACTCACCGGCAACACTGGAGGGTCCCGTGCGGGTGTTCGGCGCAGTCCTGATGGTGAGCGCGCTCCTGCTGTCCGGGGCCGCCGCGGCGGACGCGAGCCCGTCGCCGATCACCTGGGGCGCCTGTCCCGAGGACCCGGACAGCCCCACGCCACCGGACGGCGAGTGCGGCACGCTGCGGGTGCCGCTCGACTGGAACCGGCCCCACGGCCCGTCGATCGACCTGGCGGTGGCCCGGCACCGGGCCACCGACCCGGCGCACCGGATCGGCGTGCTGCTGGCCGACGCCGGCGGTCCTGGCACCTCGGGCGCGGAGTTCGCGCTGGCCACGAGCTTCTTCAGCCCGGAGGTCCGGGCGCGGTTCGACACCGTGGGCTTCGACGTGCGGGGCACCGGCCGCAGCGCGTTCATCCGGTGCGACGACACGACCGTCCCGCCGAGCGACGAGCCCGCGAACCGGGCGGAGTTCGACGCCCTGCGCCAGTACAGCCGGCAGGAGGTCGCGGACTGCCGGGCCGGCAACCTGCCGGTCTTCGACCACGCCGACACCGCCGTCAACGCCCAGGACATGGACGCGCTCCGCCGGGCGCTGGGCGAGGAGAAGATCAGCTTCCAGGGCATGTCCTACGGCACGCTGCTCGGCCAGCAGTACGCCGAGAAGTACGGCGAGCACGTGCGCGCGCTGGTGCTGGACAGCTCCATCGACCACAGCGTCGACCTCCGGCACTTCGTGGGCGACCGCGCCACCGCCGCGGACGAGCTGTTCGGGCAGTTCACCGCGTGGTGCGACCGGACGGAAACCTGTGCCCTGCACGGCCAGGACGTCCGGGCGACCTGGGAGCGGGCCTTCGCCAATGCCGGGACATCGTTGCGCGACCTGGTGTTCTCCGATATGTACGGCCCGAACTGGGACGACGTGGCGCAGCTGATCGCCGACGCGGCCGCCGGCCGGCCGCCGATGACGGCCCGGTTCGAGTACAACTACCGGTCGATCCGGCTGGCCGTGGTCTGCCAGGACTTCGACCTCCGGATCCGGGACTTCGCGCAGTATTCGGCGGTGCGCGCCGAAGAGCTGCGCCGGGGGCCGATCATGCGCGGCAGCACGCTGGGCCACGACGAGGCGACCGCGTGCCTCGGCGTCGCCGGCCCGCCCGCGAACCCGCCGCACCGGCTGGACATCGCGCGGGCGCCCCAGGTCCTGCTGCTGAACGCCCGCTACGACCCGGCGACGCCGTACGCCTGGGCGCGCAACATTCACCGCCAGGCGCCGGCGAACACCACGCTGCTTACCTACGAAGGCTCGGGTCACGTCGTCTACCCGCGCAACACCTGCACGCGGTCGGCGGTCGACGACTACCTGCTGACACTGAAGACGCCGCGACACGACGTCAGCTGCCCGGCCTGATCGGTCATTCCGGGCGGCAGGCGTGGTCGCACGGCGCCTCGGCGTTCGCGATGACGGTGTCGAGCTTGTCCCGGGCCCGCGCCAGCTCGGTCAGCTGCCGGTCGATGCGCTCCCGTTCGGCGACGAGCATGTCGAGCGCCTCGGGCGTCGTCTTCCCGGTCTCGACGCACGGCAGGATCGTGAGGATCGACTTGCTGGACAGCCCCGCGGCGTAGAACTGCTGGATCAGCCAGACCAGGTCGGCCCCGCGGTCGGAGTAGTGGCGGTGGCCGCCGGAGCTGCGTTCCGGCACGAGCAGGCCCTGCTCCTCGTAGTACCGCAAGGCCCGGACGCTCACGCCCGCCTTCGCGGCCAGTTCCCCGATCCGCATCGCCGCTCCCTCCCGGAGTGATCTGCCGCACTCGACGTTGAACCTCACGTCCACGTGAGGTTCTAGCGTAACAGGGAACCTCACGAAGGAGAGCGATTCCTGTGACGCACACCCTGTCCCGCCCGCTCGTGCTCGGCGACCTCACCGTCCCGAACCGCGTCGCGATGGCGCCGATGACCCGCGCCCAGTCACAGAGCGGCGTACCGACCGAGCAGCTCGCCGCCTACTACGCCCGGCGCGCGGCCGGCGGCACCGGGCTGATCATCACCGAGGCCAGCTACGTCGGGCACCCGTCGTCCGGCGAGCACGACCAGGTGTCACGCCTCTACGGCGACGCGGCCCTGGCCGGCTGGACCCGGGTCGTCGACGCCGTCCACCAGGCCGGCGGCGTGATCTTCCCCCAGCTCCAGCACGTCGGGATGACCCGCAAGGGGGCCGCGGTGCCGCACCCGGACGCGCCCGCGATCGGCCCGTCCGGCGTGCCCGTGTCCGGGGACGGCAGCCCCGGCGAGCCGGGCCGGACGATGACGCAGGGCGACATCGACGACGTCGTCCGGGCGTTCGCCGAGGCCGCCGTCACCGCCGAGCGGCTCGGCTTCGACGGCGTCGAACTGCACGGCGCCCACGGCTACCTGATCGACCAGTTCCTCTGGGCGGGCACCAACCACCGCACCGACGCCTACGGCGGCGACCTGCGCGCCCGGACCCGGTTCGCCGCCGAGGTCGTCGGCGAGATCCGCCGCGCGGTGTCCCCCGGTTTCCCGATCGTCGTGCGGCTGTCCCAGTGGAAGATGAACGACTTCACCGCCCGGATCGCCGAGAGCCCCGAAGAGTTCGGCGTCATCCTCGGCGCGCTGGCCGACGCGGGAGCGGACGCCTTCCACGCGTCGACCCGCCGCTACTGGCAGCCGGCCTTCGACGGCTCGGACCTCAACCTCGCGGGCTGGGCCAAGAAGCTGACCGGCAAACCGGCCATCACGGTCGGCTCGATCGGCCTGGACACCGAGTTCACGTCGAGCGCCTCGGCGTCCGCGACCGGCATCAAGGACGTCCTGCACCGCTTGGAGGCCGACGAGTTCGACATGATCGCCGTCGGCCGCCCATTGCTGGGGGACCCGGAGTGGGCGACGAAGATCGTGACCGGCCGCGAGGAGGCCATCACGCCGTTTTCACCCGCGGCACTGGGCGTACTGCACTAGCCGGCGCGGGTTGTTTCGCGGACGCTGCTGCCGCCGAGCGCCCGGCTCCGCGCGCTCGGGTTCGGTCGCCGAGCCGGGCGTACTGCACTAGCCGACAGGCGCCCCGATGGTGGTGAAGGTGCTGAGCGTGCCAAGGCCGTCCTTCCGGCCGCGGTGGCCGGTGAGCGCTTGGTTGCGCGCGTCCGGGTTCGGTGCCGCCGAGTTGATCATCGGCGGGCCGATCGGGTCCTCGATCTCCGAGAACGTGTTCTCGTGCATGACGTCTCGCTTTCTCGGCCGATGCTCAGTCGGTGCGCACGCTGATGGTGGTGGTTTGGATGAGCGTGCCGAGGCCGTCCTTGCGAACCCGGCGGCCGGTGAGGGCCTGGTTGCGCGCATCCGCGCCGGGCAGCCCCGAGGTGATCATCGGCGGGCCGATCGGGTCTTCGAACTCCGGGACCGTGTTCTCGTGCATGACGTCCTGCCCTTCCGGGGTCGCGATCAGGAACGTCTCGCACACGCCTGCGGGCCGCGGGCGGTTGAGCCGCGCAGCAAGGCCACACCCGGATGGCGTAACGCGGGTCGGCGCGCCGAGGGGGAGGGAGCGCGCCGACCCGCGGGCACGACGCTACCGAGTACCGGCGCCGTCCGCGCGCTGTTCGGCCAATTTCGTGGTCCGGAGCCGCTTCGGCTCCTTGTTCGGGAAGTGGATCAGGTCAGCGCAGCGGCTCGAGCGCCTTCGCCAGCGGCTCGAGCACGGCCGGGGTGTGCGGCGGCGGCAAGTAGACGATCGCCAGGTCGAGGCCGGCTTCGCCGAGGGCTTCGGCTTCGGCGGCGACCTTGGCGTAGTCGGCGTCCGGGCCGAGCCGGACGTGCGAGGACAGCGTGATCTCGCCCGGGTCGCGGCCGATGTCCGCGCAGTGGCGGTGCAGCACCTCGCGCTTGTGGGCGAACTCCTCGGGCGTGCCGCCGACGAAGTTCCAGTGCTGGGCGTACTTCGCGGCGGTGCGCAGGGTGCGCTTCTCGCCGCTGCCGCCGATGCAGATGGGCGGGTGCGGCCGCTGCACGCCCTTCGGCTCGTTGCGCGCGTCGGTCAGCTGGTAGTACTGCCCCTGGAACGTCGTGGTCTCCTGGGTCAGCAGCCCGACGAGCACCTCGCAGCCCTCCTCGAACCGGTCGCTGCGCTCCTTGACCGTGCCGAGCTCCATGCCGTACGCGCCGGACTCCTCCTCGTTCCAGCCCGCGCCGATGCCGATCTCCAGCCGGCCGCCGGAGACGATGTCGAGCGTCGCGGCCATGTTCGCGAGCAGCGCGGGGTGGCGGTAGTGGATCCCGCTGACCAGCGTGCCCAGCCGCAGCCGCTTCGTGGCCTGCGCGAGCGCGGTGAGCGTGACCCACCCTTCCAGGCACGGACCGGTCGAATCGGAGAAAATGGGATAGAAGTGGTCGAACGTCCAGCCGGACTCGAACAGCTCGATCTCATCGGCGGCCTGCCACACGGCGAGCATGTCCGCCCAGACGGTGTCCTGGGGCGAGGTCTTGATGGCGAATCGCATGATCACGAGCGTAACCCTGGAGTTCCTCCAGGGCGGGTCATCGCGGGCGGTCACAGCCGATGCACGGCTTTTGTCGGACCCCGTCGCTAGGCTCCGTCGCGTGACGACGGGGGACGCCGGGTACGGCGACATCGCGAAGGACATGGCCGCGGCGCTGCGCACGGGCGCGGGCGAGCTGTGGTCGGCTGCCACCCTGCAGCTGCGCCACACGGGTGGCTCGGTTTCGTGCACGGCGTGGAGTGACGTGCGGGAGAGCCTGCGCGTCGACTACACGTCGATCGCGCGGCGGCTGTTCGAACGGCCACCGGCGGTGCTGGAGGTCAGGCTGGCCGCCGGCGGCGAGTACGTCTTCACGGCGCGGCCGGACATCGCGGCCGTGTCACCCGGGCGGCTGGTGTTCGACGAGGCGTTCCGCTACCCCGGGCATCCCCTGCCCGGCCTGCCCCGGCCCGCGGTGCCGCCCGGAGCGCCGACGGACCCGGCCGTGCTCGCCGAGGTCACCCGGCTCGCCGGGGAGTTCGCCGAGCTGTACGCCGGGATCAAGGGCGCTCCCCCGCCGTGGCCGTCCGGGCGCACCGAGGCGGACCTGGCCGCCGCCGAGGCGCGGATCGGCGTCCGGCTGCCCGAAGACCTGCGCGCGCTGTACCTGCTGGCGGACGGCGACCCGGAGGAGACCGGGCTGCTGAGCCCGTACTCCTACGACTCCCTCGACCGGCTCGTCGGCAACTACACCGAAGGCGATCCGGGTTCGTACGGCTGGGAAGACGACGTGGAGGACGACGGCGTCGTGTTCGAGACGGTGCCGTTCGGCCGGGTGAAACGCCTGTCCCGCAACGACTCGTGGGTCACCTTCGGCGGCGACCGCGCGATGAACTACCTCGCGGTGGACCTCGACCCGGCCGAGCGGGGCCACGCCGGCCAGGTCCTCGAGTACGGCCGGGACATCTACGGCCCGCTCCGGTACGTGTCGGCGTCGCTGACCGCCATGCTCACCGAGGTCGTCGAGACACTGCGGGCCGGGAAGTACGAGGATCCGGGCGAGCAGTACCTGTTCGCCGAAACCAGCCTCCGCGACGGCGGGGAACGCTCCTACAGCGAGGTCATCTCCAGGGCGTCGGAGCTGAGCCTGCCCGCGGTGGTGGCCGGGCTGCGCGATCCGGAGCTGGTCCAGGAGGTCTACCTCAACGACCCCGCCGACACCGACCTCGCGGTGTTCGAGCCGCTGACGTCGCTGCGGATGCTCAAGGTCAACCGCGCGGCGGCGGTGACCCCGTTGATCGGCGGGCTCGGGGCCCTGGAGTCGCTGCGGATCAGCGGCGGCCGCGTCGATCTCGGCGTCCTGGCCGGGCACCCGGTGCTGTGGGACCTCCAGCTGGAGGAGATCCGGTTGCCGATCGACCTCGCGGTGCTGACCACCCTGCCCCGCCTGACCCGGCTCAACCTGTCCGGCTCGGCGGTGCCGGACCTGGGCCAGGTCTGCGACCTGCCGGAGTTGCGCGTGCTCAAACTGGACGGCGACCAGGTGCGCCGCCTGCTCGACGCGGGCCGCCCGCTGCCCCGGCTCGCCGCGCTGCTCGTCACCGGCCGCACGACACTGCCGGAGATGGCCGAACTGCGTCAAGCCTTCGGTGGCGGCGACTCGACGGGAGAAGTCGTCGAGATCTCCGCCGTCCTGTCCTGAGTGGACGGACACTCACCGGTGTCCGCCCACCCGGGGAACAGAGCCGATCAGCTGTGCGACACGGTCAGCCCGTAGAAGGCGACCTTCGCACCCTTCGTCGTGCTGTCCGAAGAGGACTGGTTGTAGGAACCGGCCTTGAAGTACTGCTTGTACGCCTTGAACGACGACGGGATGCTGTAGTGCGTGGTGCTGCCGTTCACCGTCAGGTCGATCGTGTTGCCGCCGGAGATGCCGATCGTGTAGGTCCACGTCTTGCCGATGGCCACGTGGCCGACGGTGTGCGCGGTCTGGCCGCCGTCGGGCGAGTTCTCCGTGCCCAGCACGATGTCGCCGTTCGAGTGGTAGTACAGCTCGAGCAGCGGCTTCGTCGACGAGCCACCGGTGCCGAGGTGGACTTGGCCGACGCAGACGTTGGACGTCACCGACACCACGCGCAGGGTGGCGCTCAGCTTGTGCGATCCGCTCAACGACCAGTTCGCCGCGGAGCCGCTCTTGTTCATCTCACGCAGCTCGGATCGTGCGTAATTCGAGTTGGGTGTGGTGACGCCTTTTTCCGGCGCCCAGAATGTCATCGCGCCATCGCGCGTGTCGGTGTAGAAGTAGGAGTCCTGGAATCCGCTCGAGCCCTGCAGCCGGGACGACGAGATCGTCGTCGGCGAACCCGGTGAACCCACCGGCTCCTGCAGCTGCCAGGTCGAGAGGTCGAAGTTGCCACCGGGGGCAACTCCCGGGTCGGCCATGGGGGCCAACGCGATTCCGCTGACTTCGGCACTGGGGAATGCCTCGGCGGAAATCGCGGTCCCGGCCAGCAATGCCGGGATCGCGAGAAAGGTGAGCATAGCGCGCACACGCATGGTGGCGTCCTTTCACGGCGAGCAGCGAAGCGGGGAGAGGACTTCGCTCACTCATTTGTTCACGTATGTGTTTGTTCACGTATGTGAATAAATGCGTTTCCGAAAAGAGAGTAACGATGAAGGAGATTAAGTTCGGTGTTGCTCGCTGTCAAGGTGAGGTTCACATTGAGTGGGACACTCACTTCCCGCGGTGGACGCAGAGCGGGCCGGTGCGGGGCAGCGCGATGCGCGCGCGGAAGGCCCGCGCGACCGGGCCGTCCGGCACCGGCGCCGTCCACGTGTAGCCCGGCGCGCGGAAGAGGGTGGCGCTCACCAGGGTGCGCCCGTACCCGAGCCGGCGGTGGGCGGCCTCGACGTGGACGTAGTCCAGTGTGGCCGTGCGGCACGGCGAACAGGACGTGAGCGACGCCGTGCCGGTGGCCCGCCCGTCGAGGCGCAGTTCGATCTTCCCCGTCGCCGACCCGGCGGCGGGCGGGACCGCGACGAGGACCAGGCCGTCCTGCGGCGCGGTGTCCGGCGCGTGCTGGACCTTCACGTCGAGGTGCGCCCACTCGGCGAGCCGGCGTTCACCCGGGTCGGGCGCCTCCTGCTTGCGGCAGGTTTCGCAGAGCGTGGTGTGCAGCCGGTAGCGGGGGCTGTGGCTCTTGATCATCCCGAAGAGCGCGAGGTAGTGGCCGCGCAGGCACACCACCGGCGGCGCCGCGGTCGCCGGGCGCACGGGGAGGAGCTCGCCGTACTCGCCGCGCGTCCCGGACGCCGGCCCGCCGACGGTCGCCCGGCTCACCGGAAGTCACGCGACGGCCCGGTCGCCATCGAGAGGTCGAGCCGTTCCAGCCGGTCCGCGACGAGCGTGACGACGCCTTCGGCCGCCTGCACCTGCCCGCGGACCAGCAACGCCGCGCTGGTGCGGGCGACGAGGCGCTGCCGGTTCCAGAGTCCGGGTGAGACGAGGACGTTGGCCATGCCGGTCTCGTCCTCGAGGTTGAAGAATGTGATCCCGCCCGCGGTCGCCGGCCGCTGCCGGTGGGTCACCGCTCCCCCGACCCACACGCGCGTCCCGTCCTTCGCACGTGCCAGGTCGGCGACCGTCAGCGCGCCGCGCTTGTCGAGGTATTCGCGCAGGTACTGCACGGGGTGGCTGTCCGGCGAGACGCTCGTGGCCCACAGGTCGGCCGCGGTGACCTCGAACCGGGTCATCCCGGGCAAGGCGGGCGCGTCCAGGCCGTGCGCGAGGCCGGGCAGGTGCCCGGGCCGGGTCGCGGCGGCGGCGCCCGCGGCCCACAGCGCCTGCCGCCGATCGGGGGTGAAGCCGCTGAACGCGCCGGCCGTGGCCAGGGCTTCGACGACGGTCTTCTTCAGCTGGACGCGGCGAGTGAGGTCACCGATCGACGCGAACGGCCCGTTCGCGTCGCGCTCGGCGACGATCGCTTCGGCGACGTCGTCGCCGAGGTGGCGGACGCCGGCGAGGCCGAGCCGCAGTGCGACGGCGCCGGTGCTGTCCGGCTCGGGTTCGAGGGTGGCGTGGGCGAGACTGGCGTTGATGTCCGGTTCCCGCACCAGGACGCCGTGGCGGCGGGCGTCGGCGACCAGGGACTGCGGGCTGTAGAACCCCATCGGCTGCGCCCGCAGCAGCCCGGCGCAGAACGCGGCCGGGTAGTACAGCTTGAACCACGCGCTCGCGTAGACCAGCAACGCGAACGACATCGAGTGCGCCTCGGGGAAACCGTAGCCGGAGAACGCGTGGATCTGCTCGAAGATCCGCGTCGCCAGCTCACGATCCAGGCCATTCGCCTCGCACCCGGCGAAGAACCGCGCCATCAACGCGTGCATCTTCGCACTGGACCGCTTGGCGCCCATAGCGCGGCGCAGCTGGTCGGCCTCGGCGCCGGTGAAGGACGCGACGTCGACGGCCATCTGCATCACCTGCTCCTGGAACAACGGCACCCCCAGCGTCCGGTCGAGGGACCCGGCCAGCAGCGGGTGCGCGTGCTGCCACTGCTCCTCACCACGCCGGCGCCGGATGTAGGGGTGCACCGAGCCGCCCTGGATCGGGCCGGGCCGGATCAACGCGACCTCGACGACCAGGTCGTAGAACTTGCGCGGCCGCAGGCGCGGCAACGTCGCCAGCTGCGCGCGGGACTCCACCTGGAACACCCCGACCGCGTCGGCGTCACAGAGCATGTCGTAGACGGCCGGATCGGCCAGGTCCAGCTTCCCGATGTCCACTCCTGCCCCGTGGTGCTCGGCGACGAGGTCGATCATGTAGTGCAGCGCCGAAAGCATGCCGAGGCCGAGCAGGTCGAACTTGACCAGGCCGACGCTGTTGCAGTCGTCCTTGTCCCACTGCAGGATGCTGCGATCCTTCATCGTCGCCCACTCCACCGGGACCACTTCGGACACCGGCTGCTTCGAGATGACCATGCCGCCGGAGTGGATGCCGAGGTGACGCGGGAAGTCCTCGAGCCGCGCCGCCAGGTCGAGGACGTCGTCGGGGATGTCGCCGGTGGCTTGCTGTTTCGTGGCGGTGACGCCGCCCCAGCGATCGACGAGCTTGCCGTAGGCGTCCTGCTGCCCGACGCTGTGCCCCAAGGCTTTCGCGGCGTCGCGGATCGCCGACGGCGCCCGGTAGGTGATCACGTTCGCGACCTGCGCGGCGTGGAACCGCCCGTGTTTCTCGTAGACGTACTGGATGGCCTCCTCGCGCCGGTCGGACTCGATGTCGATGTCGATGTCCGGCGGCCCGTCCCGCTCCGGCGCCAGGAAGCGTTCGAACAGCAGGTTCCACTTCACCGGGTCCGCGTGGCAGATCCCCAGCGCGTAACAGACCGCGCTGTTGGCGGCGGATCCCCGGCCCTGGCACAGGATGTTCGCCTGGCGGCAGAACCGGACGATGTCCCACACCACCAGGAAGTAACCCGGGAACTCGAGCTGTTTGATGACGTCGAGTTCGTGGTCGAGCTGGGCGTAGGCCTTCGGGTTGTCCTCGCGGCGCCCGTAGCGCGTGATCGCGCCGGCCCAGGTCAGGTCGCGCAGGAAGGACATCTCGTCGTGGCCGGGCGGGACGTCGAACGGCGGCAGGTCCGGCGCGACTACCTGCAGGTCGAACGCGACTTCGACGCCCAGCAGCGCGGCCCGGCCAACCGCGCCGGGGTAGCGGTGCTCGAAACGGCGTCGCTGTTCCATGCCCGACCGCAGGAACGCTTGTCCGGACGGCGGCCGCCACCCGTCCAGCTCCTCGGCCGACCGCCGCGCGCGGACCGCAGCCACCATCTCGGCCACGACGGCGTCGTCGGGGCGGGCGTAGTGCGCGTTGTTCGACACGATCGTCGGCAACCGCAGGTCGGCGGCCATTTCCGCGAGGACGTCGTTGGCGGCCGAGTCGTGCGGGAGCCGCTGGTCGATCAGCTCGACGGCGACGTGGCCGCGCCCGAACCAGCCGGCCAGCCGGGTCAGCTCGGCGCGCGCGGCGGCGGGACCGCGCTCGGCGAGGGCGCGGCGGACGGCGCCTTTGCGGCAGCCGCTCAGGACCACGACGTGCCCGGCCAGCTCGTCGACCAGCTCCTCGACGTCGTAGACCGGGCGGCCCTTCTCGCCGCCGGCGAGCTGGGCGCGGGAGATCACCCGGCAGAGCCGGTGGTAACCCTCCTGCTGCCGGGCGATCACGAGCAGGTGCGATCCGGCCGGGTCCGGCGCACCCCCTTGCGGCGCCGGGAGGTCGAGGGACAGCTCGGCGCCGAAGCCGACGCGGACGCCGAGCTCGCGGGCGGCGTCGTTGAACCGGACCGCGCCGTACATCCCGTCGTGGTCGGTCAGGACGAGGGCGTCCAGTTCGAGGCGCGCGGCCTCCTCGACGAGGGCCTCGGGGTGGGAGGCGCCGTCGAGGAAGCTGAAGTTGGAGTGGACGTGCAGCTCGGCGTACGGCGCCCGGAGCCGCTCGCCGCCGTCGTCACGGCTGCGGCGGTGCTGCAGATCTGCCGGGGCGCCGGAGTAGCCGTCACGCTTGCGCGACCACGCGGGTGAGTCGCCGCCGTCTCCGATCACCGGAGCGCGGCCTGAGGCGACCCGCTCGACCTCGGACCACGGCACGTTCGGGTTGTTGAACGCCAACGCCAGCTCCCCACGACACGAGTTCGCTGCGGGGAAGTCAGCGACTACTGTTCGAACACACGTACGACTCTCGCCCTTGATCCTGGGCCGGGAAGAGCGCGCTGTCAACTCGGCGTGACATCGATAACCGCAGGTAGACGGTCCGGTGAGGGCTGTGATCGAGAGCGTCGGGGCGCTGTTACCCTGAGTTCGCGACCACCCTCACCGGCGGCCGCGCGGCGGTGGGGCCCGCCGTACCCGAACCGCGGCGATCCGGCCGCCAACGGTCCCTACCTGAACCACGCCGTACGAGGCCGCCCTCGTGCCCCGATCAGGTAGGAGCCTGCCCGTCGTGCCGCACTCCCAGCCCGCTTCCCCGCCGCGGCGCCGTCACCGCCAGACCGTCGCCGTCGTCGCGGCCGGCGGGGTGCTCGGCGCCTGCGCCCGCTACGGCGCCACCCTGCTGTGGCCCACCGCGTCCGGCGGGTTCCCGTGGACGACGTTCTGGATCAACGTCACCGGCTGCGCGGCCATGGGCGTCCTGATGGCGGTCATCACCGCGATGCCGGCGGCCCACCCGCTGGTGCGGCCCTTCCTCGGCACCGGCGTCCTCGGCGGTTACACGACGTTCTCCACCTACGCGGTCGACGCCGAGCACCTGCTCGACGGCGGCCACGCCCTGACCGCCCTGCTCTACCTCGCGGCCACGGTCGTCGCGGCCGTCGCCGCGGTGTGGGCGACGGCCGCGCTCACCCGCCGCGCCTTGAGCCTCGGGAGCCGCTCGTGAACTGGCTCATGGTCATCGCCGGCGCCCTGGTCGGCGCCCCGCTGCGCTACCTGACCGACCGCGCCGTCCAGGCCCGCCACGACACCGGCTTCCCGTGGGGCACTTTCACGGTGAACCTCATCGCCTGCACGGTGCTCGGCTTCCTGACCGGCGCCGCCACCGCGACGACCGTGCCCCAGCCGCTGCAGCACCTGATCGGCCCGGGGTTGTGCGCCACGCTCAGCACGTATTCGACGTTCTCCTACGAAACGCTCCGGCTGGCCGAGACCGGGGCGAAGTTCTCCGCTGCCGCGAACGTCATCGCGAGCGTGCTCGCCGGACTGGGCGCGGCTTACCTCGGCACGGCGGTGGCCCAGGCGGTGTTCGGGTGAGTCAGTCGTAGCTGCCCTCGACTGTCCACTGTGGAGTGCCGCCGACGGTCACGGTCAGCAGCAGAGCGACCTCGTCGGTCTCGTCCTCGACCACCACCTGCAGCCGTGCCAGGCGGCGGCCTCGGGTCGTCAGCGCCGGGTGGTGCAGCCATGGGCCGGCCCAGGCGAGTACCGGCCGCGATGATCGGCCCTCGACGGCGACGGTTGCCGGCAGGGCGGTCAGCTCGCCGCGATCGGTGCAGACGACGACGGCACCGCGGTCGTCCAGCACCCGGGCCGGGTGGGCGGCGAGGACGGCCGGGGACGGCGCCGGCAGCCGTCCCGGCCAGGGCGCGTCCGGCGAAACCGGCGTCCGCGGGTCGCCCCACGGGATGAGCCGCACGCGCTCGGCGGGGCCGCGGCCACCGTCCAGCAGCGGGGTGACGACGGCGTCCGGGCCGAGCAGGCCCTGGATCCGGACCAGCGCGCGAGCCGCGCGTTCGGCCGCGTCGGCGTCCCGGCCCATCGACCCGAGCTGCAGCTGCAACGCCTGCCCGCCGACGACCTCCTCCGGGTCGAGGCGCAGCCGGACGATCCCGGCGGTGGGCCGGCCGTCGCGGGCGGTGAGCCAGCCTTCGCACTGCCACCGCACGCGGTCCGCCGTCGCCCGCGCGGTCAGCGGCTCGGCGCAGCGCCAGACGCGGACCCGTTCCTCGCCCGCCTCCGTCACGGCCACGATCGCCAGCCGCGTGCACGCCATCCCGTGCCGCGCCAGCCCGGCGAAGAACCGCTCCCCCAGCGTCTTCGCGACGAACGCGGCCTCGTCGACGCGTTCCAGCGGGTGCTCGAACTCCTCGGTGATCGACAGCTCCGGCGGCAGGGCCCGCCGCAACGGCGGCCGCTCCGACAGCCCGCGCGCCAGCCGGTGCGCGGTGATCGCGTCGCGCGGGAAGCGGCCCGCGACGTCCCGTTCGGTCAGCGCGGCGAACGCGCCGAGCGTCCGCAGCCCGAGCCGTTTGAGCAGGCCGACCAGCTCGCCGCGGTCGTCGCCGGGCTGGTTCAGCTCGGCGATCGACAGCGGCGCCAGGAACCCGGCCGCCCCGCCGGCCGGCACGAGCGCGGAACGGCGGGCGGCCAGCGTCGCGGCGAAGAGGCCGTCGGCGATCCCGACCTGGCACTCCACGCCCGCGTTCGCCGACACCTCGTCGAGCAGCAGCTCGGCCAGGGCCTCCTCGCCGCCGAAGTACCCGGCCGCGCCGGTGACGGGCACCGCGACGATCCCCGGCCGCACGACCTCCACGCCCACGGCCTGCCCCTCGACGGCGGCGGCGACCGGCTCGAACAGCCGCGCGTCCCGTTCCGGATCGTGCTGGTGCACCGCGAGATCCGGGCAGCGTGACTGCGCGTCGCGGCGCCGCATCCCCCGCACGACGCCGTGCTGCCGCGCGACGGCGGAACAGGCGACGACCCGGTTGGCGGAGAACACCGCGGCGGGCGCGAGGGGCGGCGTCCCCACGACGGCCCCGGCGGCAACGACCGGCCAGTCCGGGCACCACAGCACCAGCAACCGCGGCGCATCACTCACCCGGCGGCCACCGGAACGCCGCGACCCGACCCCGAGCGGCGCCCGCGACCGTCGAACCGCCGCGCACCAGCCCGGTCGGGACGCCATCCGGCCGAGTGGCCTGGCCGCGCGGTTGGTGTCCGAGCCTCACCGCCCCACTCGCCGAGTGGCCTCGGTGCGCGCGATCGCTTGGCCACCAAAGAAACCCCGCAAAACGGCCGGGTCGCGCACCGCCTGCACCGGCGATCACTTGGCTTCGGCAGCGCATCACTCACCGCGCACTCGTTTGGTCTCCGCCGAAACCCCGCACAACGGCCCGGCCGCACACCGCCCGCCCCACAACCCCAGCGATCATCTGGCTGCAGCCGCGCACCACACACCGCGCACTCGCTTGGCCGCCAACAAAACCCCGCACAACGACCTGGCCACGCACCGCCCACCCCGCAACCCCGGCGATCACCTGGCTGCGGCAGCGCAGCACTCACCGCGCGATCGCTTGGTCGCCAACAACACACCGCACACCGGCCCGGCCACGCACCGCCCGCCCCGCAACCCCGACGACCACTCGGCCGCGCACCACTCACCGCGCATTCGCTAGGCCACCAACGAAACACCGCACCGGGCGCGCGGCAGGCCACCCCGTTCACCTGGCCACCTCGACCAGCCGCCACCTCGCCGGGGGCTCGCCCGGTGCGACCGCGCACTCGTCTGGTCTCCACCGACACACCGCACACCGGCCCAGCCGCACACCGCGGCGACCACTTGAGTGCAGCAGCGCACCACTCACCGCGCACTCACCAGGCCACCAACGAAACACCGCACCGGGCGCGCGGCAGGCCGCCCCGCTCACCCGGCCACCTCGACCAGCCGCCGCCCCGCCGGGGGCTCGCCCGGTGCGATCGCGCCTCCGGGGCCCGGCAGTTGCAACGTCACCGTCTGCGGGCGGGCTGCCGCGCCGCGGCCTTGGCTGGTCGCCGTGATGTCGCGTGCCCGTAGGTGGCCGTGGCCGTCCGTGGTGGCTCCTCGCCAGTGACGGCGGGAGACGCGCAGTTCCAGGTCCACACTCGGCCAAGGGCCGGCCGCCAGGAGGACCGCGCCTCGGTTGCGGACCCGGCCCGCCAGGCGGCGGGCCACCTGGGGTTGGACGCCGCGGGCGACCGCCGGGCCGACCACCACCAGGTCGAACCCGTCCACCAGCGCCGACAGGACCGCGACCACCTCGGCGCCGGGGCGGGGCACCAGCGCGATCCGGTCGAGGTCGACGCCGAGTTCCGCGGCCGCCGCCAGGCCCAGGTCCGGCAGCCCGGCCACCGCCGCCCACGAGCCGGCCCGCGTCGCCTCCGCCAGCAGCGCCAGGACCAGTGACGTCGACCCCGCGACCGACACCGTGCTGCCGCGCCGCAAGCCGCCCGCCGGGAACAGGCCGGCCAGCGCCGGGGTCAGCGGCAGAGATTCACCCGGCTGGGTGACGTCCGGATGCGGCTCGCGCAGCTGCGAAGCCACCCGGACGCCGGGGATGGACGTGAGCGCTTCCGGTACCGCCACCGCCGCTCACCTCCAGCACCACGAACCCGTACCGGAGACACCCGCAAGGGACCCGCGGGCGAACCCAGGACAACTATCGAACACCTGTTCGCATCCTGCGAGACGGCAGCGGCCACTGTCAAGTCGAGCGCGTCAAGAGAGGCTCTCGGCCCACTCCCCGACCGTCGCGACGCCGCCGCGGCGGGCGAAGAGCTGCGTGACGAGGGTGTCGTGCAGCTCGGGGCTGGGGTCGACGCACGCGTCGGACAGCACCGTGACGCCGTAGTCGAGGTCGGCGGCCTGCAGCGCGGTGGACAGGACGATGCCGCTGGTGGCGATCCCGGCCAGGACGAGGTGGCCGATGTCCTGGGCGCCGAGGATCTGGTGCAGGTTGTTGCCGGCGAACGCGCTGACGCGGTTCTTGTACACGACGATCTCGCCGTCGAGGGGCGCGACGCCGGGGTGGATGGCCGCGCCCTCGTCGGCCGCGGTGTACTTGCCGGCGGGCACGGCGCCGAACATCCGGTTGCGCGGGTGGACGTCGGCGTGGTCCGGCCGCAGCCGGAGCGCGACGTGGATCACCGGGACGTCGTGATCGCGCGCCGTCTCCAGCGCCCGCGCGGCGCGCGGCAGGTAGCCGTCCGGGACGCGCGCGAGGTGGGTGTTCTGGAGGTCCATGGCGAGCAGGGCGGTGCGGGACAAAGTCGTGCCTTTCTTGCCGTACAAAGGGAATCAGACGTGGCGCAGGCTGCGGTCGGCGACCGTGATCAGCAGGAACAGGACGCCGGCGGCGAGCATCACCCAGGCCAGGGTGTGCATGCCCGCGGTACTCGCGTGCGGGCCGAAGGCCACCGCCGTCGTGGCGGAGGCGACCATCGAACCGACGTAGGCGAAGGTGCGCAGCAGCCCGGCCGACGAGCCGGTGCGCTCGGGATCGGCCTGGTGGTACACGGAGTTCTGCAGCGCCAGGCTGACCGCGCCCTGCGGGATGCCGAAGACCACGGCGATCAGCAGCAACATCCACAGTGGACTCTCGCCGGTGAGCACCAGCATCAGCACACAGGCCGCGATCTGCGCCAGCGCGCCGACCAGGAGCTTGCCCCGCACACCCCGGCGCCGGCCGGTGGTGATCGAAATGACGATCGCCACCAGGAACATCGGGATCTGCACCAGCCCGGCGTAGAACGGCGAGAGCCCGAAGCCCTCCTCCGTCCACTGCGTGAAGCCGTAGAGGAAGGCGTAGGAGACGATGTAGGCGACCAGCGCGCGCCCGTAGGTGGCCAGCAGCGGCGCGTTGCCGCCCAGCACCCGCAGGTCGATGAACGGGATCGCGGCCCGCAGCTCCCGCACGGCGAAGGCGGCACCGGCCGCGACGGCGAGCACCAACAAGTACCAGCTGCTCAACCGCAGGTTCATCAGGAACCACAGCAGCGCCACCAGCATCACGGCGAACAGGCCCATGCCCGGCAGGTCGAGCCGGGCGGTCCAGCGTTCCCGGGTGGACGTCTCCCGCGCGCGGGGCAGCCGCAGCAGGCCCAGCACGACCGCCGCCGCGGCCAGCGGCACGTTGAGCGCGAAGGTGGCGCGCCACCCGCCGAGGCCGATCAGCAGGCCGCCCAGCAGCGGGCCGATGACGGCGATGGTCTGGTTGGCCACGGCCAGCGCCGTCAGCACGCCGGCGGGGTTGTCCTCCCCGGTGCGCTCGGCTTCGCTGCGCAGCAACGCCATCGCGGCCGGGTAGCCGGCGCACGTGCCGAAGCCGAGCAGCACCCGCGCCGCGATCAGCACGCCGAGGCCCGGGGCCGCGGTCCCGATGACACCCGCGACGCCGACCAGGCTCGTGCTGATCAGGAAGAGCTTGCGTGGACCGAAGATGTCGATCAGCCGGCCCACGATCGGCTGGCCGAGCGCCGTGGCCAGGTACAGGGCCGAGACGAGCCACGCGGTCTGCGAGGGCGGGGCGCCGAGCGCCGCGCCGATCGGGACGAGCGCGACGGCCATGATCGTGGAGTTGACGGGGTTCAGGATCGACCCCAGCAGCATCGGCGGGATCAGCCCGCGGTCGAAGCCGGTCTTCGCGGCTTCCGCGGTCCGGTCACTCATGGACGAGCCGATCCAGCACGGCCATCGCGGCCAGGACGGTCTGCCGTTCCTCCTCCGTGCACTCCTCCTGCAGCCTCGCGGCGAGCCACTCGCCACGAGCCTGCCGGCCCGCCTCGACGTGCCGGCGCCCCTTGGCCGTGACGGTGACCAGCAGGCGGCGGCCGTCCCGGGGATCCGGCCGCCGCTTGACGAGGCCGAGGTCGAGCAGCGCGGCGACCGTCGAGGTCATCGACTGGTGCCGCACCCCGTCCGCCGCGGCGAGGTCGCTGGTGGTGCGGCCGTCGCTGTCGGCCAGCCTGGTCAGCACCGTGGCCTGCGACAGCGTGACGTCTCCGGGATCCGAGGCGCCGGCGATGCCCCGCCGCAGCCGCCGGATGACGGCGCGGACCCGCTGTGACGCCTCGACGGCCGACGGAGACAGTTGATCACCCATGCCCGTCACCGTAACCGCGACGGCGGGAAATGTACAGTCAGACTGTACAGTTACCTGTATGTCTTGTCGGTCACACCGGCGGACCGAACCCGTCCCTCACGTGATCGGAGACGTGATTCGCGTGATCGGAGACGGAACTCGCGTGATCAGTACCGGATCCGACGTGATGGGGGCCGGAACTCGTGAGTTCCGGCCCCCATCACGCGAGTTACGTGCCCAGTCACGCGAGTTACGGGTCACACCACCGTGAAGCTCGACGTCAGGGTGGCGGCCGAGCTGGTGCCTACGTAGACCTCGATCTTGCCCGGCTCCACCCGGAACTTGGCCGCGTTGTCGTAGAAGCCGACGTCTTCGGGGGTGAGGGTGAACGAGACCGTCGTCGACGCGCCCGCGGCCAGGGTCACCCGCTGGAAGCCGCGCAGCCGGCGGACCGGCTGGACGATCGAGGCGACCGGGTCGCGCACGTACAGCTGGACGACCTCGTCGCCGGCGCGGCCGCCCGTGTTGGTCACCTTGGCGCTCACCTGGATCCGGCCGCCGCGAGCCGGCAGCCGGGTGTCCGACAGGCGCAGGCCATCGACGCGGAACGTCGTGTACGACAGGCCGAAACCGAACTCGTAGAGCGGGCCGGACTCCAGGTCGAGGTACTTGGACGTGTACTTGTTCGCCGGGTCGGCCGGACGGCCGGTGTTCTCGTGGTTGTAGTAGATCGGGATCTGCCCGACCGCGCGCGGGAAGCTCACCGGCAGCTTGCCGCCCGGGTTCACGGTGCCGAACAGGACGTCCGCGACCGCGTTGCCGCCCTGCACGCCCGGCGCCCACGCCTCGAGGATGGCGGGCGCGTTGTCGTGCAGGTACGGGATCGTCAGCGGCCGGCCGTTGACCAGCACCACCACGAACGGCTTCCCGGTGTCCTTGATCGCGGCCACCAGCTGCTGCTGGACGCCCGGCAGGTCGATGTTGCTGCGCGCCGCCGCCTCACCGCTCATCGCGGCCGTCTCGCCGACCACCACGACGGTGACGTCGGCCGCGCGGGCCGCCTGTTGCGCGGCGGCGAACCCGCTGGTGTCGGTCCCTTCGACGGCGCAGCCGGCGGTGAACGTCACCGCCGCCCCGGGTGCCGCGGCCTTGATCCCGTCGACCACGGTCACCGGCGGTGTCGTGGCCGCGCCGGTGCCGAGGCCCGACCAGGTCCCGTTGAGGTCGTAGGTCGCGTTGCCCAGCGGGCCGACGACGGCGACCGAGCCGGCGGTCTTCGCCAGCGGGAGTACCGGGCCGTCGTTCTTGAGCAGCACCATGCACCGCCCGGCCGCTTGACGCGACGCCGCGAGCGCGGCCGGCGACGGCGCCTTGACCTCGACGGCTTCGTCGGCGTACGGCCGTTCGAACAGCCCCAGCTGGACCTTGACCAGCAGGATCCGGCGGACGGCGTCATCGATCTGGTCGCGCGTGATCCGCCGCTGCGCCAGCAGTTGCTGGCCGTACTGCACGTAGTTCGTGCTGACCATCTCCATGTCGACACCGGCCGGCAGCGCGGCCGCCGCGGCGTCGGCGCCGTCACCGGCGAGCCCGTGCAGGATCAGCTCCTGGACGCCGGTGTAGTCGCTGACGACGAACCCGCGGAAACCGTAGGCGCCCTTGAGGACGTCGTGCAGGACGTAACCGTTGCCGTGCGCGGGGACACCGCTGATGGTGTTGAAACTGGCCATCACTGTCGCCACACCGGCTTCGACGGACGCCTTGAACGGCGGGAGGTAGAAGTTGTGCAGCCGCTGCAGCGAGACGTCGACGGTGTTGTAGTCGCGCCCGCCTTCGGCCCCGCCGTAGGCGACGAAGTGCTTGGCGCAGGCGGCGAGGCGGTCCGGCGACGAATAGTCGTCACCCTGGTAGCCGCGGACCTTCGAGACGGCGAGTTTCGTGGCCAGGTAAGGGTCTTCGCCGTACCCCTCGGCGATGCGGCCCCAGCGCGGCTCGTGCGTGACGTCCATCATCGGCGCGTACGTCCAGTGGATGCCGCTGCGCCGGGCCTCCTTCGCCGACACCGACGCGTCCGCGCCCGCCACGGCGGGGTCGAAGCTCGACCCCTGGGCCAGCGGGATCGGGAAGTTGGTGGTGTACCCGTGGATGACGTCCAGGCCGAAGATCAGCGGGATGCGCAGCCGCGTCTGCTCGACGGCGAGGTGCTGCAACGCGTTGAGCTTCGCCGCGCCGACCACCGAGAAGACGCCGCCGAGCTGACCGGTCGCCAGCGCCGTGCGCGCGTCGGTCTCGTTGCCGAGCAGCTGCAGCTGGCCGAGCTTCTCGGCGAGGGTCATCTTCTTGAGCAGACCCTCGACACGGTCGTTGCGCTCCGGCTTGGCGGCGACGGGATCGGCGGCGGCGGGTGGCGCGAGCAGGCTGCTCGACGCGACACCACTGGCGGCGAGGAGGCCGCCGACCCCGGCGAGCAGGCTACGCCGGTTCACTCCGTCTGTCGTGGTCGGACGATCGGTCTGTTCCATGGCGGGGACCCTTTCGCGAGCGAAACCGGCCAATCAGGATAGACACGTTCCCGCCCGCCCGGGCGCGTCAATTCGGCCGGTCGCCGCGACCGCGGGTCAGGCGATCCAGACCGTCTTGGCGTTGACGAACGTCCGCGGCCCGAACGACGCCAATTCGCGGCCGTACCCGGAGTTCTTGGCGCCGCCGAACGGGACTTCCGGCGTGGACTGGGTGAACTCGTTGAGGTACATCATCCCGGTCTCGACCTCGGTCACGAACCGCTCCTGCTCCCCCGGGTCCGCCGTCCACGCGCTGCCGCCGAGGCCGAACGGCGAGTCGTTGGCGACGCGGATGGCGTCGTCGACGTCGCGGACCCGCCAGATCAGCGCCACCGGGCCGAAGAACTCCTCGTGGTGGCCCGGCGAGCCGTCCGGGATGTCGGCCAGCACGGTCGGCGGGTAGTAGTGGCCCGGGCCGTCCAGGGGTTTCCCGCCGGTGAGCAGCCGGGCGCCGGCCTGGACGGTGTCGCTCACCTGCTGGTGGATCGTCTCGACGGCGTCGGCCGAGGACAGCGGGCCGAGGTCGGTGTCGTCCTTCATCGGGTCGCCGACCGTCAGCGCCGCCATCTTCTCGGTGAACTTCCGGGTGAACTCCTCGGCGACGTCCTCGTGGACGATGAACCGCTTGGCGTTGACGCAGGACTGGCCGTTGTTCAGCGTCCGCGAGCCGACGCCGGCTTCGACGGCTTTGTCCAGGTCCGCCGAGGGCATCACGATGAAGGCGTCGGCACCGCCCAGTTCGAGCACGCTCGCCTTGACGTTGCGGCCCGCGGCGGCCCCGACCTCACGGCCCGCCGGCTCGCTGCCGGTCAGCGTCACCGCGCGGACGCGCTCGTCGCCGATCACGGCCTCGATCGCCGAGGACGGCACGAGCAGCGTCTGGAACACGCCCTCGGGGAAACCGGCGCGGCGCAGGACGTCTTCGATCGCCAACGCGCACTGCGGGACGTTCGACGCGTGCTTGAGCAGGCCCACGTTGCCCGCCATCAGCGCCGGCGCGGCGAACCGGAAGACTTGCCAGTACGGGAAGTTCCACGGCATCACGGCGAGCACCGGCCCGAGCGGCTCGTACCGGGTGAAGACCTTCGCGCCCTCGACCGGCCAGGCTTCGTCGGCGAGCATCTCCGCGCCGTGGTCGGCGTACCAGCGACAGCCCTTCGCCGACTTCTGCACCTCGGCGACGGCGGCGGCGTGGGTCTTCCCCATCTCGAGCGTCGCGAGGCGGCCCAGCTCGTCCGCCTCGGCCTCGAGGATGTCCGCGGCCCGGCGCAGCAGCGCGGCGCGATCGCCGAACGACGTCTTCCGGTAGGCGCGGAAGGCCTCCGCGGCGAGTGCCAGCTTGCCGTCCAGCTGCTCCTCGGTGAGCGCGTCGAACTCCCGGACCCGCTCGCCCGTCGCCGGGTTGACCGTCGCGATGGCCACAGTGCACTCCTCGCTCGTCGAAAGATCGTCCGCTTCCGCGTACCCGCGCGAGGAGCACGGGAAACGCCGGTCACCCGGCGTGGCATCCACCTCGCGCACCTGCTCCGCGAACGGCAGTACCCGGCGGCCTGACCGGCGCTACCCGGTGACGTCGGCGGTGCCCAGCACCGCCAGCCACTCCCGGGCGGCGGCGAGGCTGTGCTGCACCTGCAGGAGGTGGTCCAGCCCGAGCACGGCGATCGGGCGCAGGACCGCGCGCTGGTCGCTGACGAGCACGCACGGGATGCCGGCCGCGTGCGCGTCGGCCGAGGTCGTGAGCAGCACGCGCAGGACGCGGGCCGAGCAGAAGGCCACCCGGCTCAGGTCGATGACCAGCGCCTGCGGCCGCAGGGCGACCTCGTCGGCGAGGCGGCCGAGCAGGTGCTCGGCGACACCGCCGTCGAGATCACCGGTGGCGGCCACGACCGTCGAGTCGTAGGTGGTGGTCACGGTGAGCGTCGAAGTGCTGCGGTGGAAGCGGTCCAGGGGATCGCGCATGATGGCTGTCACCTCCGTGGCGGACGGCGACTCCGCGGACCGAGCCGTCGCCGCGAGGCCGGTGCGGGGCACCGGCGAATGGGACAACGGCTACTCGGCTGAACCGTGGACATCCGGGATGTACCCGGATCGGGTGAACTTCAAGCATCACGAACGCCCGGGCAGCGGCACCGCCCACACGACCCGGGTGCCGCCCTCGGCCGGGCGCTCCACCCGGAAGGACCCGCCCGCTTCCGCCGCGCGCTGCCCGAGGTTGCGCAACCCGCTGCGCGCCACGGCTTCCGGCATCCCGATGCCGGTGTCCGAGACCTCGACGACCAGGTCGCCGTCCAGGGACACGGTGATCGTCAGCTCGGCGGCGCGCGCGTGCCGCAGGACGTTGCTGACAGCCTCACGGACGACGGCCTCCGCGTGCTCGGCCAAGGCCGCGGGCACCCGGTCGAACGCGCCCGACAACCGCACGGTGGTGCGGATCGCGGAGTCGGCCGTCGTGTCGGTGATCGCGTCCTGCAGCCGCGCCCGCAGGCCCCGCACGGCGCCCGGTTCGGCGTGCAGGTCGAAGATCGCGCCGCGGATCTCCTCGATGACGTCCTGGAGCTGGTCGATGTGCTGGGTGAGCCGGACGACGACCGCGGGCGAGTCCGTGCGGCGGCGGGTGCCCTCGATGCCGAGGCCGACCGCGAACAGCCGCTGGATGACCTGGTCGTGCAGGTCGCGGGCGATCCGGTCGCGGTCGACGACGACGTCGAGCTCGCGGCGGGCGGCCTGGCTCTCGGCGTCGCGCAGGGCGAGGGCGGCCTGGTCGGCGAAGGCGGAGACGATCTGGAGCTCGTGCTCGTCGAACGTCGCCGCCCCGGGCGCGCGGATCGCCAGGAGCACCCCGGCGGTGGACTCCCCCGACCGCAGCCGCACCGCCAGCGCCGGCCCGAGGTCGACGCCCAGGCCGTCGGCCAGGTCGAACGCCAGGCTCGGCACGCTGCGTGGCACGTGGTCGGCCAGCACCGCGCCGGACGTCGACCCGTCGAGCGGGATCCGGCGGCCGGTCAGGGCGTCGGCGTCCGGGCCGGCGCACACCGTGACGACCAGGGCGCCGCCGACGTCGGCGGGCAGCGCGATGAGCGCGTCGTCGGCGCCGGTGAGCTCGACCGCCCGGCTCGCGATCAGGCGCAGCACCTCGTGGACGTCGGTGCCGCCCAGCAGCTCGGCGGCGATCTCCCCGGTGGCCTCCAGCCACCGCTGCCGGCTGCGGGTCTGCTCGTGGAGCCGCGCGTTGTCGACGGCGATCCCGGCCGCCGCCGCGAGCGCCACGATCGCCCGTTCGTCGTCGGCGGTGAACGGCCGCTCGCCGCTCAGGTACAGCCGGCCGAGCACCTCGCCGCGGACGAGGAGGGGGACGCCGAGGAAGGTCCGCATCGCCGGGTGCCCCGGCGGGAACCCGGCGGCGCCGAGGTCGGCCCGGCGCACCGGATCCCGGCCCGCCACGAGCGCGCCGAGCAGGCCGTGGCCGGCGGGCGGCGGGCCGATCCGGTCGCGGGTGGCGTCGTCGACGCCGGTGACGGCGAACCCGGTCGTCCGGCCGTCCTCGTCGAGCAGGGCGAGGGCGCCGTAGCGGGCGTCGACCAGCCCGGCCGCGGCCGCCACGATCCGGCGCAGCGTGGTCTCGAGCTCCAGCCCGGCGGAGAACGCGAGGACGGCCGCCGGCAGCGCGGCCATCCGGTCCCGGCCCGACACACTTCGTTCGGGCATGCCCCCACCCTCGCACAGTCACCGGGACCGCGACGGGATCCGGCCGAACCGCAACCGACGACCTTCGCCCGGCCGCCGGAGGCCGTTCGGCACTTGGCCCGCCCCCGGCCGTGGCGGACGGTGTGCGGGAAGCGTCATCCCGGGTACCCACAGTTCGGAGCCGTCCATGAAGACCGGTGTCATGCCCGTCGGGCACCTCAGCGCCAGCCAGGTGCGATCCGTCCTGCTCTCGGCGACGGCTCCCCCGCCGCTGCGGAACTCCCGGCCCTGGCGGTTCCAGTGCACCCCGGACTCCATCGAGCTGTACGCGAACCCGCTCACCGGCAACGACAGCGACCAGCGTGAACGGCTCCTGGACTGCGGCGCGGCCCTGCTGAACCTCCGGCTGGCGATCAAGGCGCAGGGCAGCCACGCCGACGTGCGGCTGTTCCCCACCGCCGGCCGGCCCGAGCTGCTCGCCATCGTGCGGCCGCACGGGTACGAGACGATCTCCCCGCACGACGAGGAGCTCGTGACGGCCATCGCCGACCGGCACAGCAACCGCCGTCCGTTCACCGCCGCCGTCGTGCCGTCATCGGTGCAGCGGCAGCTGCGCCGCGGCGCCGAGATGGAACGCGCGTGGCTGGCCACCGTCACCGCCGACCAGGTGCCGCAGCTGCGCGAGATCATGCGCCGCTCGGAACTCCCGCCGGCGACCCCCGGGCCCGGCAGCGGGACGGACCTCGACGTCGAACCCGAGCGGCTGGTCGTGGTCATCGGCTCGCTGCACGACACCGCGCTCGCCCGGCTGCAGGCCGGCCAGGCCATGCAGCGGGTGCTGCTGACGGCCACCGCCGCCGGGATCTCGGCGTCGCTCTCCTCCCAGCCGATGGCGGCGCCGGCGACCCGGCGCGAACTGCGGCAGCTGATCGGCGGCGGGCTCTGGCCCCAGATCATGCTGCGCCTCGGCCACGGCACCGCCGTGCCGGTGTCCGCGCAGGCGCTGCTCGAAGACGTCGTGATCAGCGACGAGCACCCGTTCGCCGCTAGCCGCCCGGACGGCGCTGCCCGCCGTGGAGCCCGGTGACGAGCACCGCGGCCTGGGACCGCCGCTCCAGCCCCAGTTTCGCCAGCAGCCGGGACACGTAGTTCTTGACGGTCTTCTCCGCCAGGAACATCCGCTCGGCGATCTGCCGGTTGGTCAGGCTCTCCCCGAGCAGGTCCAGCAGGACGAGCTCCTGCTCGCTCAACCCGGCCAGCGGGCCCGGTTTCCCGGTCGTGGCCCGCAGTTCGGCGACGAGCGCGGCGACCGCCCGGCCGTCCAGCAGCGTCTCGCCCGACCCGACCCGGCGGATGGCGTCGACCAGCTGCAGCCCCTTCACGTCCTTGATCACGTACCCCTCGGCCCCGGCGAGGACCGCGTCGACCATGGAATCCGCGTCGGTGAAGGAAGTCAGCATCAGGCACCGCAGGCCGGGCAGCGCCGTGCGCAGGTCCCGGCAGAGCTCGACGCCGTTGCCGTCGGGCAGCCGGACGTCGAGCACCGCCACGTCCGGGCGCAGCGCGGGGATCCTGGCCAGTGCTTCGGCGACGGAAGAGGCCTGCCCGACGACGGTGAGGTCCGGTTCGTCGTCGACGAGCTCGGCGACGCCGCGCCGCACGAGCTCGTGGTCGTCGACCAGGAAGACGGTGATGACGGGCCGGTCGTGCCGAGTGCGGTCATCCACCGCCCCAGGCTACGCCCGCGCGCCGAACGACCCCGGAAGAAAGGGTCCCGCGACTCTAGGCCGCGCGCCGCGCGGGGGAAACGCTGGAGCTATGACACAGATCCAGCACAGGCCTGATCACCAGCTCAAGACCGCGGTGACCGATGAGCTCGCCTGGACCCCCAGCGTCAACGCCGAAGAGATCGGCGTGGCCGTCACCGACGGCGTCGCGACCCTCTCGGGACACGTCGGCACGTACCCGGAGAAGGAAGAGGCCCTGCGCGCGGCCACCCGCGTCCACGGCGTGACCACGACCGCGGACAAGATCCTGGTGCGCCACGGCACGGACATCCCGGAGGACGCGGACCTCGCCCGGGAGGCCATGATCGTGTTCGACCGCCGCACCGTCGTCGTGCCGAAGGACTCGGTGCAGGTCGAGGTGCGCGACCAGGTCATCACCCTGCGCGGCTCGGTCGACTGGCAGTACCAGCGCGAAGCCGCCCGCCGCGCGGTCTCCTCGCTCCCCGGCATCAGCGGGGTGCGGAACCTGATCACCCTGAAGGCGTCGACGTCGATCTCGCCGGCCGACATCAAGCTGAAGATCACCGCGGCGCTGGCCCGGCACGCGCCGGGCTTCGCGCAGCACGTCGAGGTCGGCATCGACGACGGCCAGGTCACCCTGACCGGCGAGGTGCTCACCCCCGCCGAACGCCGGTCGGCCGAGCAGACCGCCTGGTTCGCCCCCGGCGTCACGTCGGTCGACAACCAGGTGAAGCTCTCGGGCTGAACCACCCGCCGCGCAGCAGTCGACTCTGGAGCACCATGAACGTTCTCGTCATCGTCGTCATCGTCGTGCTGATACTGCTGGCCTCCTCGGTGCGGATCGTCAAGCAGTACGAACAGGGCGTCCTGTTCCGGCTCGGCCGGGTGCTGGGCGTGCGCGAACCGGGGCTGCGGCTGATCATCCCGGTCATCGACGTCCTGCGTCGCGTGCCGTTGCGGATCATCACCATGCCGATCCAGTCCCAGGGCATCATCACGCGGGACAACGTGAGCGTGGACGTGTCCGCCGTCGCCTACTTCCGGGTGCGGGACGCGGTGAAGTCCGTCGTCGCGATCGAGAACGTCTACGCCGCGATCGACCAGATCGCCCAGACGACGCTGCGGAAGGTCGTCGGCCGGCACACGCTGGACGAGACCCTGTCCGAGACCGACAGCATCAACGTCGACATCCGGAGCATCCTCGACGTCACCACGCTCGACTGGGGCGTGGAGGTGACTTTGGTGGAGCTGAAGGACATCCAGCTGCCGGACACGATGAAGCGGGCCATGGCCCGGCAGGCCGAAGCGGAACGCGAGAAGCGCGCCAAGATCATCAGCGCCGAAGGCGAGTCCCAGGCCGCGGCGGCCCTCGGCGAGGCGTCGGACACGATGATGGCGCACCCGCTCGCGCTGCAGCTGCGCAACCTGCAGAGCCTGGTGGAGATCGGCGTGGACAAGAACACGACCGTCGTCTTCCCCGCTCCGCTGATGAGCACCATCGGTGAGCTCGGGGCCTTCCTGGCCCGCGAAACCGCCGCCGCGAGCCGGCCGAACCCGGCCGTCACCGCCGCGATCGTGCCGCCCCCGGCCGCCGTGAACGGCGCACGGGCCGACGGGAACTGATCGCGGCCGGCCCCCGGACTCCGCAGTGTTCTGTGCGAAAAGGACAGGACACTGTGGACCCGGGCCATTCCGACCGATCCGCACACAGGGCCGGGAAGCCGAGCGGTACCTCGGGCCGGCCCGAGAGGAGACGACATGACCACCGCGACCCCACCGGCGCGCGCCCTGCTCCCCGACGGCGAGATCGCCTGGGTGCGCAAGCTGGAAGCCGCCGACACCGCGGCCGTCCTCGCGCTGCGGGCCCGGCTCGCCGACCGCGACCGGCACCTCCGGTTCTTCGGCCTCGGCGAGACCGGGCTGACCGACCTCGCGGCGCAGCTGTCCCGCAACGCCGGGGTCGGGCACACCGCGATGGGCTGCTTCCTGCACTCACGGCTGGCCGGCGTCGCCCGCTACGACATCCTGGCCGACTCCGCCGAGGCGGCGGTCGTCCTGGTCGTCGACGGCGGCGCGCGGGCGCTCGGCGTGGCGACCCTGCTGCTCGAACAGCTCGTCGTCGCGGCGGAGCACGAAGGCGTCCGCGCCCTCGTCGTCGACGTCGGCGCGGAGAACGCGAAGCTGCTCGGCGTCTTCGCGGCCCTGGGCATCCCGTGCCGGCCCGGCGCCGACGCTTCACGGCCGGGAGCCCCGGCGTGAAGCCGGGCCCGCCGGTGGCCGCGGCGCACCGCGACGACGACACCGCCGAGACGTCACCGTCCGACGTCGCGGCCGTGCAGCGCTGGGAAGTCGAAGGCGGCCGGATCCCCGCCAAGGAGGAGCCGGCCGACGCGTAGCCCGTCAGTCGGTCTTGGGGGCCTCCGGAGTGGCATCAGGGCCGTCGAGGCGTGCGTGCAGTCGTTCGCGGATCTCGTCCGGGGTGTAGGCGCGCCGCCGGCGCTCCTGCCGGGCGACGACCACTCCGGTCGCGGCCACTCCGACGAGCCCGGCCAGGCCCACTGTCTTCCACCAGCGCATCGGCCTAGGCTACTGCCCGTGCCGGGCACCGAGCTGGATCTCGACGAAGCAGTAGCCGTGACACGCACCGGCGACCTGTGGTTGTTCCGCGGCCGGTCGGCGGCCGACCGCACCATCCGCGTGGTCACCAACAGCCCGGTCAACCACGTCGGCATGGCCGTGGTGATCGAGGACCTGCCGCCGCTGATGTGGCACGCGGAGCTGGGCCGGTCGCTGCCCGACGTCTGGTCGGGCACGCACCAGCGGGGTGCCCAGCTGCACGACCTGAGCCGGGCGGTGCAGGTGTGGGCGGAGAAGTACCACCAGCGGGTCTGGCTGCGCCAGCTCGTCCACCCGGTCACCGCGGAGATGGAGGACGCGGCCCTGCGCACGGTCGCCCGCCTCGACGGCACGCCGTTCCCCTCGACCGCGCGCCTCGCGTCCCGCTGGCTGGGCGGCCGGGTGCCGTCCTGGAAGCGGGAGGGCCGGGAGCCGCGGGAGGTCGACCTCGAGTCGGGGTACTGCGCGGAGATCGTCGCGGTCACGTACGAGGCGATGGGCCTGCTGCCCAAGGGCCGCCGCCCCAACTGGTACGACCCGGGCCGCTTCTGGAGCGGCGACCACCTGGAACTCGACGACGGCGCCGAACTGGGCGACGAGATCGCGGTCCGCCTCCCGGGCTGACCGATGGACTTGTCGCGGAATCTCTTTCGGCAGAAGGGGCTCACGGCGCAGCACTCCAACACCTCTGCCTCGGCTCCGCGTCGTGCTGGGCGAGAGAGATCGCCATGCGCCGGCCGAGCTGATCATCCCTTGTGGACTTACCGCTGAACCTTGTTCGGCAGCCGTGGCTCACGATGCAGCAACTCCAACTCCAACGCCTCCGACTCGGCCTCCTCACCGAACCGGGCTGGGCGGGCTGGTCTGGGCGACGAGATCGCGGTACGCCTCCCGGGCTGACCGGTGGACTTGTCGCGGAACCTCGTTCGGCAGACACGGCTCGCGGTACGCCTCCCGGGCTGACTGTCCCTTGTGGACTCAGCGTGGGACTTCCGTCGGCAGCCGCGGTTCGCGGTGCAGCAGCTCCAGCGCCTCCGTCTCGGCCACCGCGCCGAACTTCCGGTAGCTGTTGCGCACCGCGTGCACCCACGTCGGCGTCCGGAGGCAGACCACCTGGTCCACCTCGCGGGCGAGCCGGTCGAGGACGCGGGCCGGGGCGACCGGGACGGCCAGCACGATGCGGCCGGCCTGGCGGGCGCGCAGGACGCGGATCGCCGTGTGGGCGGTCGTGCCGGTGGCGGCGCCGTCGTCGGCGAGGACGACCGTGCGGCCGGCGATCGGGGCCGGGGCCACGGTGTGGCGGTAGACGGCGACCTGCCGGGCCAGCTCGGACCGCGCGCCGCCGGCCAGGCGGGTCAGCTCGTCGGCGGTGACGTCGAACCGTTTGATGGCCTCGTGGTCCGAGACGAGCAGGCCGCCCTCGCCGACCGCGCCGAGCGTGGTCGCCGGCGGGCCGTCGTACTCGATCCGGCGCGTCAGCAGGATGTCCAGGGGCACGCCGAGGACGTCGGCGATCTCGCCGCCGACCACCAGCCCGCCCGCGGACAGGCCGAGGACCACGGCCGGGTGCCCGCGCAGCGGGCGCAGCCGCAGGGCCAGTCGCTCGCCGGCTTCCCGGCGATCACGGAACCGCATGGCCACTCCCGTCGAAGGCTGGTCCCAGCATCACCCGGCGGGCCCCGGCGCACGAGGGCCGTTGGTCACCGGGGCGCGCCGCGTTCGGCACCCGGCGGACCGCGACGCGGGGCGAGGACCGGCGGTGCCGTGTAGCGTGGGTGGCGTCCGAGAGCACCTCGTGCGCGAGTGGTCGAGCCCGTGCCGTCCTCGGCTCCCAGCCCCGGCCGGTGAACCGGCCCGGAAGGTTCCACAATGGACAGTCACAGCCCCGACGAGCCCGTCCGGCCGGGCGCGCTCGTCAAACCCCAGGACGAGCGGTACGGCGGCCTGTTCCTCGAACCGCCGTCGCCGCCGCCCGGTGACGAGGAGCCGATCAGCGACGATGATCCGCCTTCGCCGGGGCCAGCACGAGCCGCGGGTCGAGGTCGTGGTCGGCCAAAGCCCGGGCGACGTCGCTGAGCCGGCGGTTGTTGCGGCGGGCGTAACCGCGCAGGGCCGCGAACGCCGCGTCCATGCTCAGCTGCCCGCTGATGGCGAGCACCCCTTTCGCCTGTTCGATGATCACCCGGCTGTTCAACGCGGTCTGCAGCTGCTCGGACAGGATCTCGCCCTGGCGCAGGGCGCGTTCGTGCAGGATGCCGATGGTCGCGGTGTCGGCCATCCCCTGCGCCAGCGCCACGTCGTCCGCCGACAGCTCGCCCGGCCGGGGCCCGAAGAGGTTCAGCGCCCCGATCGTCTGCTTGCGCAGCCGCAGGGGCAGCGCGTGCACGGACGCGAAGCCCTCCCGGGCCGCCTCTGCCGCGAACCGCGGCCAGCGTGCCGCCTGCGCGGCGATGTCGGCCACCAGCACCGGTGCGCTGCCGGTGAAGCAGTCGACGCACGGTCCTTCGTCGATGTTGAGCTGGAACAGTTCGAGCAGGCGCGCCTGCTCGGTGGACGACGCGAGCACCTGCAGGCCACCGCGCTCGTCCACGAGCGTCAGCCCCGCGGCCGTGATGTCGAGCAGCTCCACGCATTCCACCACCATCGTGTGCAGCAGATCCGCGACGTCGTAGTCGTCGACCAGCGTGTCGGCCAGCGCGACGAACGCCCGGATCACCTGCCGTTCACGGTCGGGCATCTCCACCATCTCCTCGTATGCCGGCGGTCACCAGGGTGCTCCTCACCGGAACTCCCCGTCCAATCCCAGCCGCCCGGTCACGACGTCGGTGGCGACGTCGAGCAGGGGCCGGCCGTGCCCGAACGCGTAGGACCGCAGCCGGGCCAGCGCCGCGGAAGCGGACAGGTCGAAGTACGCGATGAGCATGCCGGTGGCCTGGTGCACCTCCCGGTAGCGCATCCCCGCCCCCGCCATCCACCGGCCGTCCCCGTCGAGCCAGCGGTCGCCACCGGCCTGCAGCCCCGACAAGGCGAGCGCGGCGACGTCGGCGACCTGCAGGGCCGTCGACAGTTCGCCGGGCAGCAGGGAACCCGGGGTCGTGCGGTAGGTGTCGAGGGTCGCCACCCGGACGGCCCCGATCTGCACCGGGAAGGTGAACAGCGCGGCCACCGGGTGCGTGCCGGCCTCGGCGGCGAACGTCGGCCACGCGGGCGGCAGCCCGGCCGCGAGATCCGGCACCAGGACCGGCCCGCCGACGGCGTACGCCTCGAAACACGGCCCCTCGCCGAGGGAGAACTGCAGTTCCGCCAACGCGGCGCTCACGGCGTCACTGGCGTAGACGACTTCCCGGTGCCCGGCGTCGACGGTCACCGACACGGCGGCGCCGTCCACCGGCAGCAGCCGCACGCAGGCCCGGCACACCCGGCCGACGACGTCGACCCCGGAACCGCTGCCGTGCTCCCGCAACGCGGCCAGCACCCCGGCGCGCAGCACCTCGACCTCAGCCACCGCGCACCCCCCGCGGCGCGCCGTCCGGGTGCGGCATGGCGTCCTTTCCGTGTGTGAGTCCACTGAGGACGGTCAGCTCCGGGTGGTCAGGTAGGGGCCGGGATCGCCGCCGGCGCGGGCGCCGCTGTCGAGCCAGCGGCGGAAGCCGCGGCCGTCACGGCGTTCGATCTCGTCGAGGAACTCCTGCCGCCGTTGCACGACCAGGCGGCGCGCCGGCTCGTCGGTGGCCAGGACCAGCTGGTAGTAACTGCGCCGCCAGGCCACGCACAGCTCCTCCGTGCCCATGTCGGCGACCAGCGTCGACGACGCGGGGAGCGTGACCGCCGCGAGGACGTCGTGCGGGTTCGCCACCGGCGTCGCGCGCGCCCGTGGCCGGTGGTGGTTCCCGGCCCACAGCCCGGAGACGGCGAACAGGAGCAGCGCGGCCGTCGTGAGGCCGCCGCCGAACGCGGCGAGCAGCCCGGCGATCACCAGGCAGACCGTGACGAACGTGGCCGCGGCGGCCACGCCGAGCGGCAGGTCGGGCCCGTGCATCCCGATCTGGCGGCCGCGCCGCAACCGGGGCGCGCCGACCGCGACGAGGATCCCGGCGCCGAGACCCACCAGGCTCCAGCCGATGAGGGCGTCCGCCGAGGTGTGCGCCGCGCCGATCACGGCCAGGACGCAGACCGGGACGAGCAGGACCACCCCTGCCACGCGTGCCACCATGGTGCGCCTCGCCGTCCGGTCGGACGCGGGCCGGCGGGCCCGCGCCGCGGAAACCACGATGCCGGGGTCCGGGGCGTCGACCTCACTATAGCCCCGGGAGCAGCGGGAAACGGGCCGAGCGGCCCGCGCCGCGACCGGACCGCGTTGTCCCGGACCCGGCCGCCGACCCCGGCTGCCGGCCGGCCGAAAGCCCGGCCGGGCAACAAAAGCCCCCCGCGACGGCCGGCCAGGACGGCGACGGCCCCGGGCGACGAACCACTCGGCTGGCCGAACCCCGCCGGCGCCGGCGCCCCTACGCTGGGAAGAACCGCGCCCCGGACCCCGGCGACCGATGACGGTGCGCCGCTCGCGCACCGGGAGTGAAAGCGGGCACCGGTGGACGACGAGCAGACCGATCCGCACCCGGCGGGGAGCGGGCACCGGGCCTGGCCCACGCGTCACGGCGGTGGCTACCCGCTCGGCTGGCACGTCCGCTACCGGTTCCGCGGCCGCGTGGGCCGCGCGCGGTCCGCCTCGTGCGCGACACCGGTGTGGCACGAGCGGCTCGGGACCGTCGCCGGGCGCAGCCTCCGCGACGAGCACACCAGCACCACCTGGGTGCCGGTCCGCCCGCAGGGCTGCGCCACCGACACGCCGGTCAGCCTGGTCCGGGCCACCGACATCCTCGACGCGCGCCCGCCCGGTCCGCCCGACCGGGACCGGACCTGAGCTCCCACCCGTTCGCCAGCCCAGCCCGCCCGCGCGGAGGACTACATTGGCGGGTCCGGGTGCCGGTGCACAGCCGGCGGCCCGGCACCGCCCCGGCCCCCGGCGGCCGGCACCCACGTGGCCGACCGAAGGGGCCCGCAATGACAGGAACACCGGACGCGATGACCGCGGATCCGTTCAGCCTCGACGACGGGCAACGGCGCCGGGCCACCCGCGTGGTCGCGTCGAAAGCACACGACGCCGCCGACTGCGGGCTGCTGCTCGCCGTCCTCGGCCTCAGCCCCGCCGACGGCCTCCCCGCGGTGGACGTCCCGGCGCAGGCGACGGAACCGACGCACTTCCTCGGCCGGCGGCCGCACACCGCGCAGCCGCGGAGGCGGTGAGCGGACGCCTTCGCCCGGTTATCGCGGCGCCGCGATCGCCGCGGCCCGGGACGCGTGGACGACCAGGCGTTCGTGCGTCCTGGTGAGCTCCAGGGGCCGCCACGTCGCGCGGGTCGTGGAGACCAGCCGCAGGTCGGTGGCCGGCCCGGCCCGGTGGTGCGCGTCGAGCAGCACCTCCAGCCCGGTGGTGTTCAGGAACCGGACGAGGGACAGGTCCACGACGACCCGCCGCGGCGTCCGGGCGAGGGCCTCGTCGAGGGCGTGCCGGAGCATGGGCGCGGTGCTGAGGTCGATGTCGCCGACCACGGCGACGACCAGCGTCCAGCCGGACCGCTCCACGGTGATCGCCAGGTCGTGGTAACGCGGCACCGGCGGCTCACCGCCACCGGAGGCGGTGAAGACCGCGTGGATGACACTGTGTCCGTCACGGTGGCCACGGTTTCCGGGGACCGGCGGCGACGCCGGTGCGGATTCCGGCCGCGGACGGCGGGGGCGGGGGAAGTCGAAGACGTTGAGTTTCACGATCGGAGCTCCTGACCGGCCGCGCCGGTGCTCACCGCGGCCGCCTTCGGTGGGTTCGGTGGGTTCGTCGCGAGGCGGGGACTGGGCGCTCCGGCGCTGGTACGGCTGAATCATACCCCGCGACCGGGCGCGGAAGAGTCCTTTGAGGACAGTCGACCGTGGTGGCCGACGCCCGCCACGCACGATCCGGATCGGCTCGGGGTGTCCTCTCGACGGCCCGCCGTTCCCGATCCATCGTCCGTGCCGGGGACCGGCGGCGCCCAGGGTCACAAGTCCCCGGATCGGGAGGCGAAGGAAACCTTTTCCCGGCGCGTAACCCGTTCGGGGGACTTTCGCGGCAGGCGAAACAACGCTGCCTAGACTTGCCGGACTGCCCCGGACCTCGGCTCCGCAGTCGCCCCACGCTCGCGTGGGTGGCGCCGGAAAGCGAGGAAAACGCGATGACACCAGGAATCCCGCCGGCGAGCGCGGCCACCGGTCCAGGCCACCGGCCGCGGCGGCAGATCGCCTACAGCGTCGGCCGGTGGCGAGTCACCTACTCGGGTAAGGATCCGGCGTCGCCCCGCACCGGAACCCTCGCCGGCCGGCCCCGGTACCGGCCCGCCGGCACCATCGTCGTCCCGGTGATCGCCGACGACGGGCCCGCGTACGCGGTGAGCTGGATCGAACAGCGGGACATCCTCGACGTCTCCGGCCCGGCAGGCTGACCGGCGCACTGTCCCTTGTGGACAGCGTCGGCCGTCACCGGGTAACCGGGGCGTGCTCCGCGCTCCGCTCCCCCGCCGCCGGGCCGGTCACCGGTTCCGTCAGCAGGCCCGCCAGCTCGTCGACGACGGCGGTGAGACCACCGGCGGCCGCGGTCGCGCGTTGCCGGGCGGCGCCGCCGGCCAGCACCGGGGGCAGCAGCGCGTCGACCGCCAGGACGTCCCCGGTGTCCTCCAGCGCCGGGCGGACCCGGCGCAGCAGGGCCGCCAGCAGGGTGCGGGCGGGCACCCGGCGGCCGCCGATCGTGTCGATCCCGTGCCCGTGGATGCCGTAGCGGGCGGCCGACCACAGGGCGCCGGCGGCGAGCTGGCCGTCGACCTCCGGGGCTTCGCGGCCGTGGGAGAGGTCGTCGAGCGCGGCGCGGACCAGGCCGCGGACGAGGGCGGCCTGCAGCAGCGCGCCGTCCGGCGACGCCGCGACGTCGGCGACCCGGACCTCGACCGTCGCGTACCGCGGCGAGGGCCGGGCGGCCCAGAACGTCATGCGCTCGTCGACCAGGACACCGCAGTCGACGAGCTGGTCCAGGCACCGCTCGTAACCGGCGAAATCACCGAAGCGCGGCGGCACCCCGCCGCCGGGGAACCGGGCCTGGTCGATCGTCCGCCAGCTCGCGTACCCGGTGTCGCGGCCGTGGTGGAACGGCGAGTTCGCGGACAGCGCCAGCAACGTCGGCAGCCACGGGCGGAGGTGGTCGACCACCGCGACGGCCAGGTCGCCGCCGGGCACGCCGACGTGGACGTGACAGCCGCAGGCCTCGTAGTCGGCGAACGCTCCCTGGTAGGTCCCGGCGACGAGCCGGTACCGGTCGTCGCCGGTGGACAGCACGGGCCGCGGCCCGGCCAGGACCGGCGTGCCGACGCCGACCGCGGCCACCCCTTCCGCCGCCGCCGCGCGCGCGAGCGACGCGCGGCTCGTGACCAGCGACCGGGCCGCGTCGGCCAGGCTCGTCAGCACCGGGGTGACCGCTTCGACCTGCGACTCGTACAGCTCCGGCTTGATCCCGCCGGCGTCGCCGTCCAGCCGGGCGAGCACCGCGGCCGCCGTCGGCACGGGACGCCGTGACCCCGTGTCGACGAACAGAAACTCCTCCTCGACGCCGATCGTGGTGCCCGGACCGCGGGCGGTCATCGGGCGCCCGCCGGTTGGGCCCCGGCGCGCCGGGGTAACCGCCGCCGATGAACCACGAACCCGCCCCGGCGACCATCACGCCCTACGAAGACGGGCCGCTGCTGGTCCGCGGCGACGTCGAAGTCCGGTCGCAGGACGGCGAAGTCCTGCGCCCCGGCGGCACCGTCGTCGCCCTGTGCCGGTGCGGCCGCTCGGCCGTGAAACCGTTCTGCGACGGGACGCACAAGGTGCCCAGCCGCGGGAAGTGACCTCACGCCGCACCGGAGAGCGCGCGGGTGCGCAGGCTCGGGACCCCGGCCGCCCAGCGGTCCAGCAGCCGCGCCCCGAACTCGGCCTCCACCGCCAGCGCGCACGCGGCCCCGAACAGGACGTCCCCGGCGGCTTCCGGGTGTTCCGCGACGTAGCCGCCGCAAAGGTCGTGGGCCGCGATCTGCTCGTGCACCGCGTCGGCCTCGACGTGCTCGTCGAAGAAGCGGGTCGCCACCGGGTCACCGCCGAGGCGGCGCAACCCGTTGCCGTAGCGGCGGTTCGGCAGCGACGACGTCATCTCGAACGCCGCGAGGTGCCCGAGCGCGGCGCCGAGCCAGCGCCGGTTCATCCCGAACAGGGACATCAGGTTGCTCACCGCCAACGTGACGGCCGGCACGTCGTCGACGAAGTGGCCGTAGGTGTCGTCCAATCCTAGTGACCGCATGGTCGTGCGGAACAGCTCCGAATGCATGCGTTCCACGCGCCCGCCGCCGTACTCGTCGGCCTGGATCTCGACCAGTGCGGCCTTCGCCCGCCCGCTGAGGCGCGGGATGGCCCAGCTGTGCGGGTCGGCCTCCTTGAGGTGGTACACCGACCGGTGCGCGACGAACTCGCCGAACTGCGCGGCGGATGCCTTGCGCTGCAAGAACTTCGCCAACGGCGGGCCGTCGTCGGCGGCGACCAGCCGGGCCAGCGCCCGCGGGACGTCGGCGGGGTCGGCGGTGACCGGCGCGACGAGGTCGGTCAGCCCGGCCAGCCACCGTCTTTCGAGGTCCTTCCGGAGGGCGTGGAGCGCGAGCCCGCCGTCCTGGTCCGGTTCGAGGTCGTCGAAACCGCGGTAGCCGAGCTCGTAACAGATCCACAGGGACAGCTGCAGGTCCTCGTCGTGCACGGCCGGCTGTGCGGGCCCGTGGTCGAGGTCCTCGACCGGGGTCGCACCGCGCAGGAGGCGGACGACCTGCTCGCTGACGGGCCCCCGGGTGGCGGGCAGGCGCATCGGACCTCCAGATAGGTGCAGGAAATCTGCGGATACCCCGTGACCGCGCACCCCACGCCTCGGCGGGGGCGCCGACCTGAGCGCGACCGTCGCCGGCCGGGTGCCGGCGTGGCCGGATGGTCGGCCTTGCCCAGCGGGCTGCCGGGTGCCGGCCAGGCCGTCTTCAGCGCGTTGACCAACATCCTGATCCTGGTGGTCGCGGTGATCCTGGGCGGCGCGCTGCTGGGCGTGGTCGGCGGTTCTGCTGCTCCTGCGCGAGGTGCTCCACCCCCGGCTGGACCGGGCGTGGGTGTCGAGGACCACAGTATTTAGCTAACCTAGTTAGTAACTTCTTCAGTAGTCTTCTTGTCATGACTTCCTGGCACGTCGACGCCCCTGGCGTGGGCAACGCGGTGATGGAGCGCCTCCAAGAGGTGGGCGCGCTGACACGCGTCATCGAGAAACGGCTCAGCGGCGCCCTGGGCGTCAACCCGACGGACCTCGCGGCGATGGAGCACCTCACCAGCGAAGGCCCCTTGACCGCGAAGGAGCTCGCGGACCGGCTGCGGGTCTCGACGGCGGCGAGCACGCACATCGTGGACCGGCTCGAGCAGGCTGGGCACATCACCCGCCGCCCGCACGCCACCGACCGCCGCAAGGTGCTCGTCGAGCCGGTGCCGGAGTCGATGACGCGGATCTTCGGGCACCTGCACCCGCTGCTCAGCGGCGTCGAGGGCCTCGTCGGGGCGCTGAGCCCCGGCGAACGGGACGTCGTCGAGAACTTCCTGGCCGGTGTCGTACGGATCTACGCCGGGACGGCCGATTCCCTGGGGAGCACCTCATGACCGAGAAGAAGACGATGTGGTGGCTGCTGGCCACGGTCCTCGTCGTCGAGCTGATGGACCTGCTCGACTCGACGATCGTCAACGTGGCGGGTCCGGCGCTGGAACGCTCCCTCGGGGCGAGCCCGGTCGGGCTGCAGTGGGTGATCGGCGGGTACGCCCTGACGCTCGGCGCGGGCCTCGTGCTCGGCGGGCGGCTCGGCGACCGCTACGGCAGGCGGCCGATGTTCCTCGTGGGCCTCGCGGCCTTCGCGCTCGCGTCACTGCTGTGCGCGCTCGCGCCGAGCATCGGGCTGCTGATCACCTTCCGGCTGATCCAGGGCGTCGCCGGGGCGATGATGCTGCCGCAGGGGCTGGGGATCCTGCGGGACAACCTCACGCCCCGCGACCTGACCAAGGCCCTCGCCGTCTTCGGCCCGGTGCTCGGGCTCGGCGGTGTGCTGGGCCCGGTGCTGGGCGGCGCGCTCGTCGACTGGGACCTGTTCGGCCTCGGCTGGCGGCTGGTGTTCCTGGTCAACGTGCCGATCGGGCTCGCGGCGTTCGTGCTGGCCCGGCGGCTGGTGCCCCACGGCGGCCGGACCCGGGGCCTGAGGGTGGACGTCGCCGGGGCCGCGCTCGTCGCCGGCGCCTCCGCGCTGCTGGTCCTGCCGCTCAACGAGGGCCAGTCGTCGGGGTGGCCACTGTGGACGTGGCTTTCCCTGGCCGCCGCGGCGCTCGGCTACGTCGCGTTCGCCCTGTGGCAACGCCGGATCGTGCGCCGGGACCGCACTCCCCTGGTCACCCCGACGCTGTTCGGGAAGTCCGCCTTCACCGTCGGGCTGGTCGCGATCGCGTTGTTCTTCGGCGGGCTGATCGGCACCCAGCTGGTGCTGACGTTCTTCCTGCAGCTCGGCGAGGGCTTCACCGCCGGGCAGGCCGGGCTGGGCAACCTCCCGATCGCGCTGGGCACCGCCGTCGGCGGCGGCATCAGCGGCGGGCTGCTGGCGGCCAAGCTCGGCCGGCGCGTCCTGCAGGCCGGGGCGGTCGTCCAGCTGGCCGGGGTCGCCTGGCTGTGGTTCGCCCTGGCCGGCGACGGCGCTTTCACGATCTGGCGGATCGTGCCAGGCAGCGTTGTCACCGGAATCGGCGCGGGCATCGTGATCGCGGCGGTCTTCAACACGGTCCTCGGCGCGGTCGCCGACGACGAGGTCGGCTCCGCCTCCGGCGTGCTGTCGGCGGTCCAGTCGATTGGCGGCTCGGTCGGCGTCGCGGTGTTCAGCACGGTGTTCTTCGCCGGCGCCGTGGCCGGCCGGGTAACCGAGAGCTTCCGCGACGCCCTCGTGGTCCAGGCGGTGGTCATCGGGCTGTTCCTGCTGATCTCCCCGCTCTTCCCCCGCCGAGCCCGCCCCGACGACGTCGACCTGCCCACGGAGCCGGCCGCGGAAGCGCCGGCCGGTCCGCTCACCAGGTGACGGGCAGTTCGTGCAGTCCGTAGACGACGTGGAACGCCCGGAACCCGATCTCCTCGTAAGGCACCGCTAGCGACAGCTCCGGGAACCGCCGCAGCAGGGCGGGGAACGCGATCTTCAGCTCCATCCGGGCGAGCGGTGCGCCCAGGCAGTGGTGCACGCCGTGGCCGAACGCGACGTGGCGGGCCACCTCGCGGGTGACGTCGAGACGTTCGGGGTCGTCGGTGAGTGCCGGGTCGCGGTTGGCGGCGGGCAGGGCCAGCACCAGCTGCTCGCCGGCGGGGATGGTGTGCCCGGCGATCTCGACCTCGGTCGTCGTCGTGCGCGGGACGCCGGAGTGCACGATCGAGAGCCAGCGCAGCAGTTCCTCGATCGCGGGCTCGACCGCGGCCGGGTCGTCGCGCACCAGGGCAAGCTGCTCCGGGTGCCGCAGCAGCGCCAGGGTGCCGAGGCCGAGCATGTTGGACGTCGTCTCGTGGCCGGCCACCAGCAGCAGTGACGCGATGCCGATCAGCTCGGCGGTGCTCAGGTCGGCCCCGTGCGTGCGCACCAGCATGCCCAGCATGTCGTCGCCCGGCTCGGCCTGGGCCTGCGCGACGAGCCCCGCCATGTACTCGCGGCTTTCGCGCTGGATCTTCATCCGCTCCTCGACCGGGAGCGACGCGTCGAGCAGCCGGCCGGTGCGGTGCTGGAACTCCGCGCGGTCGCTGTAGGGCACGCCCAGCAGCTCGCAGATGACCAGGGACGGCACCGGCAGCGCGAAGTTCGCGACGAGGTCGCCCGGCGTGCCCGCGCGTTCGAGGTCGTCCAGGGCGGCGTCGACGATCTCGGTGATCCGCGGCTCCAGCCGCCGCATGCGCCGCACGGTGAACTCCGACGTCAGCATCTTGCGCAGCCGGGTGTGCTCGGGCGGGTCGAAACCGAGCATCTGCCCGGCCCGCAGCTCCTCGAGCTCTTCGGCGCTGATGTCGGGCATGCCGGGCGGGCGCATCCGCCGCGTCATCGCGTTGCTGAACCGCGTCGAGTCGGCCAGCACCTCACGGACGTCGTCGTACCTGGTCACCAGGTACGCGGACAGCCCGAACGGGGTCGTGACGCGGGTGATGCCGTCGCCGTCGCGCACCCGCGCGAGCTCCGGGACCGGATCGAACCGGACTCGCCGCATGTGCAGGGGCATTTCCGGCGCCTCGGTCATTTCCCACCCGCTTCGTCGTCGATCGCGTTGCCTCAGCTTGCCACGATCCTCCAGAACGTTTCGCGTTCGCGCGCGCTCAGCGGCACCCTCGGCACGTCGGCGTCCGGGCGTGGGAGCGGGACGACGGTGCCGATGTCGTACGGCCCGGCCGGGGGTGTCAGCACCCAGCCGAACGCGGTGAAGGCCCTCGCGAAGGCCCGGAGGATGCGCATGGCCACCCCTTTCCCGCCGGCGAGCCGGATGCGGGTCATTGTCGGCGCGGCGGCGGGCGCCGGACAGGCCGTCCACATCCTGAACGCGCGTGCGGCCGGGTTCCGGAGCCGATACCTGTGGAAGGGAACGAAAAGGGGGGTTCATGACCAGCTTGCACCTCGCGGTGGAACTCGACGGCGACGGCGCGCGGGTGTCTCCGCGCGCACTGGCCGACGCCGTCACCGCCGCCGAATCCAGCGGCTTCACGCTGGTCACCTTCGACGACTCGCCGCTCCCGCCCGGCGGCGGTTTCCGGCTCGACGCCACCGGCCGCGCCGCCTACGTCTCGACCCTGACCGACCGGGTCGGGCTCGCGGCGACGTCGAACGTCACGACAGCCGAGCCGTTCCACCTGGCCGCCCAGCTCGCGAGCCTCGACCACGCTTCCCGCGGCCGCGCCGCCTGGATCGTCGCCGCGGACGGCTCCGCCGAAGCCCTCGCCACGATCGGCGGGAGCAAGCTCCACCCGGCCGCACTGCACCGCGAAGCCGCCGACGTCGTCGAAGCCGTACGGCGGCTGTGGGATTCCTGGGACGACGACGCCGTCGTCAAGGACGTCGCGACCGGCCGCTACCTCGACCCGGACCGGGTGCACCACGTCGACTTCACCGGCGCCACGTTTTCGGTCAAGGGCCCGCTGATCACGCCGCGGCCGCCGCAGGGGCGGCCGGTCGTCCTCGCGCCCGACGACCTCGCGGAGGCGGTGCGCCCCGACGTCGTGCTGATCGGTGGCACGGGACTCGAGGACGTCCGGCGCCGCGCCCAGCGGGCCCGCGAATCCGGCGCGCCGCTCGTCTTCGCCGAGGTGGAGGTCCTGCTCGACACCGACGTGCCCACCGGCCGCCGGCCGCACGATCGGCTGCGCTACACCGGATCCGCGGCCGGCCTGACCGAGCTGCTGGGCTGGCTGGCCACGAGCGTCGACGGCGTCCGGCTGCACACGACGGACCTTCCCCGGCTGATCGAGGAGGTGCTTCCGGCCTTGCGCAAGGAAAATCTGCTCGTCCCCCCGGAACCCGGGGCGACGCTGCGCGCGTCGCTCGGCCTGCCGCGCCCGGCGAGCGTGTTCGCGGCGGGTGCGGCATGAGCGCCCGGCTGCACCTCGGGGTGTTCTACACCGGCGTCGGCCCGCAGTTCCTGTGGGACGACCCGGCGAACGCGGACCACACCGCGATCGAGACGTACGTGTCGGTCGCGCGGACCCTGGAGCGGGGCCTGTTCGACGCCTTCTTCCTCGGCGAAGGCCTGCGGGTGCGGGAGAACCGCGGCCGGGTGCACGCGCTGGACGTCGCCGGCCGCCCGGACGCGATCACCCAGCTGAGCGCGCTCGCCGCGGCGACGAGCCGGATCGGCCTGGTGGCGACGCAGAACACGACGTACAACTTCCCGGCCGACCTCGCCCGCCGGCTGTCCACATTGGACTTCCTCTCCGACGGCCGGGCGGGCTGGAACATCGTCACCACGGACAACGCCTGGACCGGCGCCAACTTCCGCCGCGGCGGCTGGCTCGACCACGACCGCCGCTACGAGCGGGCGGAACAGTTCGTCGAAGCGGCCCTCGCGCTGTGGTCGGCGACCGGCCCGGTCGCCCGGCACACGGACCTCGTCGGCCTGCGGGCGACGCCGACCGTGCCGCCGAGCCCGCAGGGCCGGCCGGTGCTGTTCCAGGCCGGGGACTCCGCCGGCGGCCGGGAACTCGCGGCGAAGTACGCGGACGTCGTCTTCTCGGCCAACACGGCCTACGACAAGGCGCTCGCCTACGCCGAGGACCTGCGTGCCCGGCTCGCCAGCCACGGCCGGCCGGCCGACGCCGTCCGGATCCTGCCCGGGGCGACGGTCGTCCTGGGCGACACCCCGGCGGACGCGGCGGAGCGCGCGGAGGACATCCGGCGCCGGCAGATCTCGCCGCAGCGCGCGGTCGCGTTCCTGGAGCAGTACTGGGGCCAGGACCTGTCGGGCTACGACCCGCACGGCCCGCTCCCCGACGTCGAGCCGATCGACGGCGAGCTGGACCCGTCCCGCGGCACGATCTCGATCGCCGACCGCACCGGCAAGCTCGACCGGATCCGGCAGTGGCGCGAGCTGGCCGAGGCGAAGAAGCTGTCCATCCACCAGCTCGTCCTGGAGGTCCAGCCGCGCCAGCACGGCTTCGTCGGCACCCCGGGCCAGATCGCCGACGAGTGGGCCCGCTACGTCCACACCCGCGCGGTCGACGGTTTCAACATCAGCCCGCACCTGGTCCCGGCCGCCCTGGACGACATCGTCGACCGGCTGGTCCCGGAACTGCAGAACCGCGGCGTGTACCGCACGGAGTACGAAGGGACGACGCTGCGGGAGCACCTGGACCTGGTTTGACGCCGGCGGGAACCACGGCCCCGCCGCGCACGACCTGTGGGAGGAGTACTTCGACCACGGGGAGAACACATGGAACGCAGGGACTTCCTCCGGGTGTCCGCGGCCTCGACCGGGGCCGCGGCCCTCGGCGGCCTCGCCACGGCCGGGACGGCGTCCGCCGGTCAGGCCCGCTCCGGGCCGCTGACGGTCCAGATCCTGATGTACGACGGCGTCGAGGAGCAGGACGTCGTCGGTCCCGTCGCCGTGTTCGGTCACGCCGGCCACGCGGGCGGCAAGGTCCGGCTCACCCTGGTCAAGCCCGGCGGTCCCGGCGAGGTCGCGGGCACGTTCGGGACGAAGCTCGCCGTGCCCGGCACCTGGGACCCGGCCGCGGGCGACGTCCTCGTCGTCCCCGGCGGCGGTTATGCCGCGAAGGACGGGCCCGGCGTGAACGCCCTGATCAAGCAGCCCGGCGTGCTGCGCGGCCTGGTTCGCGCGCAGCGGTCGGGTGTCCTGGTGGCCGGCGTCTGCACCGGCGTCATGGCGCTCGCCGCGGCCGGCCTGACCCGCGGCCGCCCGTGCACCACCCACCACCTCGCGAAGGCGGATCTCGCCGCCCAGGGCGGCCGGGTGGTCGACGCCCGCGTCGTCGACGACGGGGACCTGGTCACCGCGGGCGGGGTCACGTCCGGGCTGGATCTCGCGCTCTGGCTGGTCACGCGGTACCTGGGCGCCGCGGTGGCCGTCGGGGTCGAGTCGGTGCTGGAGTACGAGCAGCGCGGCGCGGTCTGGCGCCGCCCCTAACGCAGCAGCCGCCAGGCTTCCCGGCGCAGCCGTTGCGCGTCCGGGTCGGCCACCGGGGCCGCCGACAGCAGCCGGCGCGTGTACGCGTGCGCGGGCGCGGTCAGGACCTCCTTGGTCGGGCCCTGCTCGACGACGTGGCCGCGGTGCATCACCGCGACGCGGTCGGCCAGCTGCTCGATCACCGCGAGGTCGTGGCTGATGAACAGGCACGCGAACCCGAACTCGTGCCGCAGCTCGCGCAGCAGGTCCAGGATGCGGGCCTGGATGGTGACGTCGAGGGCGCTCGTCGGCTCGTCGGCGACCAGCAGGTCCGGGCGCAGCGCCAGCGCCCGCGCGATGCAGGCGCGCTGGCGCTGCCCGCCCGACAGCTCGTGCGGGTAACGCGTGCGCAGCGACGGCGACAGCTGGACCGCCGACAGCAGCTCGGCGACCCGTCCGTCCACTTGGGATGATGGCACGGCCTTGTGCAGCCGCAACGGCGTCGCGACGCTCTCCCCCACCGTCGTGCGCGGGTTGAGCGAGGACAGCGGGTCCTGGAACACGACGCCGATGCGCCGCCGCAACGCCTTCGCGGCCCGGCCGCGCGCCCGGGTGATGTCGACGTCGCCGATGCGGACCGAGCCCGCCGTCGGCGCGAGCAGGCCGGTGACCGCGCGGGCGACCGTGCTCTTCCCCGAACCGGACTCGCCGACCAGGCCGAGGACCTCCCCCGGCTCGACGTGCAGGCTCACGCCTTCGGCGGCGTGGACGGCCATCGCCCGGAACCGGCCGCGGTAGGTGACGGCGAGATCTTCCACGCGCAGCAACGGTGTCTCGGCCGGGACGTCCGGGACCGACGCCACCGCCGGGTGTGCGGCCGCCGCGACGTGGCCCGGCGAGACCTCGATGTCGGCCGCCAGCGCCCGCTGGAGCCCGGTCGTGGCCGCGGTGCTCAGCGAGACGACCGAGCCGAGCAGCTGCCGCGTGTAGGCCTCGGCGGGCGCGGTGAAGACCGTCCGGACGTCGCCCTGCTCGACGACGACGCCGTCGTGCATCACCACGACCCGGTCGGCCAGGTCGGCGACCACGCCCATGTCGTGCGTGATGAGCAGGATCGCCGTGCCGAGCCGGGAGCGCAGGTCCCGCAGCAGCTCGAGGATCTCGGCCTGGACGGTGACGTCCAGGGCCGTGGTCGGCTCGTCGGCGATCAGCAGCTTCGGGTCGTTGGCCACGGCCATGGCGATGACGACGCGCTGCAGCTGCCCGCCGGACAGCTCGTGCGGGTATGATCGGAACCGCTCGCGGGGCGCGGGCAGCCCGACCAGGCCGAACAGCTCGATCGCCCGCTCGCGGGCCGCCGCGGGGGTCAGCGGCTGGTGCGTGCGGATCGCCTCGACGAGCTGGTCGCCGATGGTGAACACCGGGTTGAGCGCGCTCATCGGCTCCTGGAACACCATGCCGACGTCGCCGCCGCGGACCTCCCGCAGCTCGGCCGGGGCCATGGCGTAGAGATCGCGCCCGGCCAGCTCCGCGCGGCCGGACACCTTCGCCGTGGGCGGGAGCAGGCCGAGCAGGGACATCGCGGTGACCGTCTTGCCCGAGCCGGACTCCCCGACCACGGCGACGACTTCGCCCGCGCGGACGGCGTACCCGACCCCGCGGACGGCTTCCACGTCACCGAAACGGACGGCGACGTCGTGCAGCGATAGCAAGGCCCCGCCGGCCGGACCGACCGGCTCGGCCGGCGAGGCCGCCGTCACGAGACGATCCCGAACTTGCGGTAGTCGACGTAGGCCGGGAACTTGCCGATCTCGACGTCGCCGACGTTCGACCCGTGCAGGAACGAGTTGCGGTTGTAGAGCAGCGGGACCACCGGCGAGTCGGCGAGGATCTTCTTGTCCAGCGCCGCCCACTTCTTGCCGGCCTCGGCCGGGTCGATGGTGGCCTGCGCCTCGGCGATCAGGCGGTCGACGTCGGGGTTGCTGTAGCGCGACTCGTTGTACCCGCCGTTGCCGATCTCGGTCGACTGGAACAGCGGCTGGATGTTCGCGTTGGCCGACGGGATGTCCGGCTGCCACGAGGTGAGCGTCAGGTCGTAGTCCGACAGGCCCTTGGTGTCCACTTCGGACGTGTAGGTGTCCTCGTCGAGCGGCTTGATCGTCACCTTGATGCCGGCCCGCGCCAGCGAGGCCTGGATCGCCGCGGCCTTCTCCGGGTAGCCGTTCTCGTTGTGCGTGGCGAGAACCAGGCCGTCGAGCCCGTTGGGCAGGCCCGCGTCCGCGAGCAGCTGCTTGGCCTTCGCCGGGTCACCGGACGGCGGCGCCGGGTAGAGGTCGTACTGTTCGCGGCCCTGCAGGCCGGGCGTGATCAGCGTCGTGGCGACGTCGCCGGCGAGCTGGGCGTTGCCCGCGCTGGCCACCTGGTAGGCGGCCTTGTCGACGGCGTACTGGAACGCCTGGCGCACCTTCGGGTCCACCAGCTTGCCGCGCTGCGTGTTGAGCGAAAGGTACGACAGCGCCCCGGATTCCGACGTGACGAGCCGGGCCTTGGCCGACGGGCTACCCTGGATCTGCGCCAGCTGGGCCGGCGAGGCGAAGGACATGCCGAAGGCGTTGCGGTCCTTGCCCGTGTCGTCGATCAGGCGCTTGGAGATGACGCTGGTGTCCTGGCCGAGCTCGAAGTCGACGGTGTCGGCGTTCGCCTTGCGCGTCGGGTCGGTCGCGCGGTCCCAGTTCGGGTTGCGGACCAGCTTCGCGGACTTGCCGCGCTCGTAGCTCTGGATCTGGTACGGGCCGGACGCGATCGAGTGGTCACCGTAGTTCGCCTCGGCGCCCTTGCCCTTCGGCACCGGCGAGAACGCCGGGGTGCTGGCGACCCAGTTCCAGTCGCCGTAAGCGCGGGCGAGGTGGAAGACGATCGTCTTGGCGTCGGGCGTCTGGATGGAGTCCAGCTCCTTGCCGCCGTCGAACGGGCCCTTGTACGCCAGGCCCGGCGAAAGCAGGTCCTTGTGGTAGGACAGGCCACCGGAGAACGCGGGCGCGAACGAGCGCTCCAGGCCCCACTTGACGTCCTCGGACTTGATCGGCGTGCCGTCGCTGTACTTCAGGCCGTCCTTGAGGGTGAACGTCCACGTCTTGCCGCCGTCGCTGGGGCGCCCGGTGTCGGTGGCCAGGTCCGGCACGACCGTGGTGTCCTTGCCCGGCGCGACGTCCCACGACGTCAGCCGCCGGTGGACCAGCCCGAGCGTGGTCACGACGAGGTTGGAGCTCTTCGCCGGGTCCCAGGTGATCGACGGCGCGTCGTTGAGCAGGACCAGGTCCCCGCCCGGCTTGACGGAACCGCCTTGGGTGGCGGGCGTGTCGTTGGCCCCGCACGCCGTCAGCAGCAGGACGGCGGCGCTCACCCCCGCGGCGAACCGCAGCTGTGACAACCGGGGCTTCGCCCCGAGCCGGGGGCTCCGCCACCCGGAGCCCCCGAAAAGCTGCCCATGTCCCCGTTTCATCGATTCCCCTTCAGACGAGGCGGGCTCGCGGATCGAGCGCGCCATAACAAAGATCGACCAGGAAGTTCAGGAAAGTCACCAGCAGCGCGGAGAACAGCGTCACGCCGAGGAGCACCGGGAGGTTGAGCGCCGCGATCGCGTCGACCAGCAGCCGCCCGACCCCGGCCATGCCGAAGATCCGCTCGGTGATCACGGTGCCGGCCAGCAGCGCCCCGAGGTCGACGCCGAACACGGTGACCACCGGCAGCAGGACGTTGCGCAGCGCGTGCCGGCCCACCACCTTGCGCTCGGTGAGGCCCTTCGCCCGCGCGGTGCGGATGTAGTCCTCGCCGAGGGTTTCCAGCATCTGCCCGCGGGTCAGCCGGGCGTAGATCGCGGCGTGCAGGAACGCGAGCACCAGCCACGGCAGCACGAGGTGCCACGCCCACTGCGCGGGATCCTCGGTCAGCGGCACGTACCCGTTCTTCGGCACGACGTCGAGGGCGAACGCGAAGATCGTGATGCCGATCATCCCGGCCAGGTAGGCGGGCATGGACACCCCGGCCATCGCGGCGGCCATGGTGATCCGGTCGACGGCCGAACCGCGGCGCAGCGCCGAAAGCACGCCGAGCCCGACGCCGAGGACGATCCAGATCACGGCCGCGCCCAGCGCCACCGAGAAGCTGACCCCGATCCGGCCGCCGATCTCGCTGAGGACGTCGACGCTGTTCTGGAAGTCGTAGCCGAAACACGGCGCGGTGCAGTGGATCGCGGAGACGCCGGTGCCGAACGTGCGGCCGCCGAAGATGCCGCCGAGGAAGTCGAAGAACTGCTGGTACCACGGGCTGTTGTAACCCATGAACTCCCGCGCCATCGCGAGGCTCTCCGGCGAGCACGGGCGGCCGCAGGCCATCCGGGCCGGGTCGGCGGGCAGGACGTAGAAGACCACGAACGTCACGAAGGCGACGACGAACAGGACCAGCAGCATCCCGGCGAACCGGGTCGCGACGAAGCGGGCGGTGCGCATCAGGCCGCGCCCCCGGACCGCGGGTCGAGCGCGTCGCGGATGGCGTCGCCGACGACGTTGAACGCCAGCGTGATGAGGAACAGCAGCAGGCCGGGGAAGACGAGGTACATCGGGTCCGTCTCGAAGAAGTCGATGGCCGTGCTGATCGTGCGGCCCCAGCTCGGGGTCGGCGGCAGCACGCCGACGCCGAGGAACGACAGCGCGGCTTCGCTGCCGATCATCGACGGGATGGACAGGCTGGCCACGACGATGATCGGCGCCCACAGGTTGGGCAGCAGTTCCTTGGTGAACACGTGCCACGGCCCGCCGCCCATCACCCGCGCCGCGGCGACGAAGTCGCGTTTGCCGAGGGTGAGGGCCTGGGACCGGACGATCCGCGCGACGCGCGGCCAGCCGAAGAGCCCGAGGACGACGACCAGCGTGAACTGCCGCGGGAAGTCGACCGGCAGCACCGCGCCGAGCGCGATCATGAAGATCAGGTACGGGAAGCCGAGGATGACGTCGGCGGTCCAGGTGACCAGCCGGTCCCACCAGCCGCCGAGGTACCCGGCGCTGACGCCGATCACGACACCGAGCGCGGTGGCCAGCACGGTGGCGCCGAGCCCGACGAGCAGCGACGTCCGGGCGCCGTGGGCGGCGAGCGCGAAGAGGTCGACGCCGGTCAGCGGCTCGACCCCGAACCAGTGCGCACCGCTGACGCCGCCGAGCGTCCCGGCGGGCAGCCCGGTCGGCCCGAGGGTGGCGATGTCCGGGTTCAGGCTCTGCCCTTCGGCCAGCACGAACAGATCGGCCGCGGCGGCGAGCAGCACGATGAGGACGATCAGGACCGCACAGGTGGAGGTCCACCACCCGGAACGGACGGCACGCCACACCGCGGACGGCAGAGAACGCGCCGCGACGGGCGAGACACCACTGGCGGGTGTCGGCGGAGGGTTGGCCACAGCACCTTCAAGTTCAGCCGATCGAGTGACGATCAGGGACCTTAAGGAAGTTCGCGGTGATCGCCCCACTGTCTCACGATCTGGACGGGAAGTAACCCGCACTTGCGGTGGTTTCGTGGCGGTTTGGGGGTCGATGACCGATTTTCTGTCCACTACGCGGACGTTGTCAGGCGCGGGTCCCGCCTCCGCGGCGCGGCCCGGGCCGCCTTGGGTGCGTCAGACACACCGACGGCCACATTGGGGCGAATCCCGAGCCCCGCACCGAAGCCGCATACAGGCATCAACGTCAGGCGTGCGCCTCACCCAGCAACGCCCGCCGCGATCGCACTCCCGTTTTCTGCATCGCGCGGGCCACGTGGTGCTCCACCGTTCGCTGGGACAGGTGCAGCGTCTCCGCGATCGCCCGGTTCGTCAGGCCGCCCGCGGCCAGCTCGGCTATTTCGTGCTCTCGCGGGGAAAGACCGTCGTGGTAGGACGGGCGGCCTCGGTGGCGGCCCGGCGGGACCTCGGCCGCCCGCAGGCGGCCGCGGACGCGGGTGGCGTCCCACGCCGCGCCGAGGCGGGTGAACGTGTCCAGCGCCGGGGCGAACCGGCCGGCGCCCTCCTGCGTCAGGGCCGCCGGGTAGGGCGCGGGCAAGCGGGCGAACAGGGCCGACGCTCGCTCATACAGGCCGCGAGCGGCCGGGTCATTCGCGTGGTCGGCCAAGAGGGCGCGGGTCCACAGCAGTGCGGCGGCCGCCGCCGGGCTGTCGTGGCCGCGCAGGCCCCGGCCGAACTGCGCCACCGCCGCGACGGCCCGGTCGTGGTGGCCGGCGGCGAGCCACGCCTGCACGGCCGCCGGGGCCAGGCGGGCCGCCCAGACCCAGATGTCTTTCGCCGCGATCGACTCCCAGGCTTCCTCCACCGCCGTCACGGCTTCGACCGTCCGGCCCTGGGCCAGGTCCATGCGCGCCCGCGCCGCGACCGCCGTCGCGTCGTACGGCACGAACGCGAACCCGCCCCGCGCCGGCCAGATCTCCTCGGCCTCCGCCCAGTCACCGCGGGCGAGGGCCAGCTGGACCAGCACCAGCCGCGCGTCGGCCTGGACACCCGCGTCGGACAGGCTGCGCCGGCTCCGGTCGGCGAGCCCGTCCCACGCGCCGCGCTCGAAGTCGAACAACAGCCCGGTGCCGCGGTCGCACTGCTCCAGGAACGGCGAACCCAGCACGGCCGAGCACTGCCGCGCCCGGTCCAGCAGCGCCTGGGCGCCGCGGAAGCGGCCCGCGAAGACCGCGGCGACGGCGGTGTTCGTCAAGCCCCGCGCCAGGTATTCGTTGTGCCGCACCTCGAACTCCGCCCGCGGCGCCCGTGGCCGGCCGGGGCACCGCCGCCCGCACGCCACATCCAGGGTGATCCGCGTCGACTCCACCGCCGCCCGCGACGTCTCGTCACCGGCCCGGGTGGCGACGTCCTCCGCGCGGGCCAGCCAGGTCTCGTGGTCGGCGCGGGCGGCACCGGCCTGGAACGGGTTGGCGAGCGCCGTCATGGCCCGCACGAGCAGCGCCGGCCGGTCCCGCAGCTCCGCCGCGGCCCGTTCCAGCTCGGCCCGGCCCTCGGCCTGGTTGAGCTGGTTGTGCAGCAGCAGCCCCAGTTCGAGGCGGATCTCGCCGCGCACGCCCGGGGCGAGACCCGTCTGCCCGACGATCTCCCGCAGCACGGCCACCGTGCGCGGCGACGGCAGCGTCAGCACGGCGTTGCGCGACACCCGCAGCGCCAGCCGGGCCCGCACGTCCTCGGCGATCTCCGTGGACGCGAGCACCGGCCGCACGGTGTCGATCACCGACTCCGGGTCGCCGAACGCGGCCGGGTCGCTCGCGGCGCGTTCGACCGCGCGCAGCCAGCCCCGCGGGGACGCGCCCCGGCGCCGGTGCTCGGCGACGTGCACCCACGGCACCGGCCGTCGCCGGCACAGCACGTCCGCCGCCCGCAGGTGCAGCCGCCGCCGCTGCGCCCCACCCAGCCGCGCGCGCACGGCGGCCGCGGCGAGCGGGACGGCGAAGTCGCACGAGCCACGCTCGTCTTCGGTGAGCAGCGCGGCGGCGACGGCCTCGGCGACCGCCCGCTCGCCGTCGCCGGGCGCGAGACCGGCCGCGTTGCCCAGGTCCGCGCCACTCGCCGGGCCGCCGAGCACGGCGGACACCGCGGTCACGGCCCGGGCGTCCGGCGACAGCGCCGCCAGCCGGCCGGCCGTCAGCTGCGCCAGCCGGGCCGGGACGCCGGCCGCGTCGACGTCGGCGAGCGAGAACGGCTCCCCCGGTGCGCCGGCGTCGGCCAGCAGGTCGAGCAGGTCGGCCACCACCTGCGGGTTGCCGCCGGAGAGCCCGGCGATCCGGGCCACGACCTGGCGCGAGCAGCGCTGCGGACCCAGCCGGTCGTGCACGGCGTCGCGGACGCGGTCGCCGTCCCAGCCGGCCAGGTGCTCGTGGCGCACCACGACGGCCGACGGCGGCGCGAGTCCCGCGCCCAGCGGCAGCGCGGGGTCCGCGAGTTCCTCCGGGCGCGCGGTGACGACCGTGACGCAGCCGCCCCGCGCGCGTTCCACCCAGTCGCGCACCAGCGCCACGAACGCGGCCGGCGCGCGCTGGACGTCCTCCACCACCAGCAGCGCGGGCACCTCGCGCGCCAGCCGGTCGCGCCACTCCCGGGCGTCGTCGCGCAGCGCCGGGTCGGGTGGCGGGCCGACGCCGGACGCGGACCGCACGACGAGGCTCCCGGCCGAGGTGAACGACAGGTCCAGCGACGACACCGGCGCGGCGCGCGCGAGAGCGACCAGACCCGCGGCCCGGACGGTCTTGCCCGTGCCCGCGGCCCCGGTGACGTGCAGCAGCAGCGGCCGGGCCTGGTCCCCGGCGAGGGTCCGCCGCACGGCCTCGGCCACGAGGTCGCCCGGCGCCGTGGGCGGGCTCATCGGCGCAGCCTAGATCGGCCGCCACACCCGCGCACCGAACGAAAGGCGGGGAATTGATTGGGTATCCGTAGTTCCGCCGGCGCGCATGGTCACCGGCCGGACGGCGGTTCAGGATCGGTCCCGCAGCGTCCCGGGGCCGGCGGAAGACCCCGTCCCCCCGATCCGCGACCGGGCGGCCCCGGACCTGCCGGCACGACGACGTCACCGCGATCCGTGCCCGGGTGCGGTGCCCGGTCCCCGAGCCGGGCACCGCACTCCCTCTCCTCCCCTTCTCCTCTTGGAGCACGTCCATGAAACGCATGGCACTGGGCCTCGGCCTGAAACGCGCCGCCGTCCCCACCCTCGCCCTGTGCGCGACCCTCACGCTCGTCACGGCTCCGCCGGCGTCGAGCCTCACCGCCCGGCCCGGCGTCCCGGCCACCACCACCGCGGCCCACCCGTTCGGCCCGGCCGCCGACATCGGCACCGCGGTGGCACCGGCGAAGGCCGCCGTGGACGTCCTGCCGGTGACCCGCTCCTGCACGACGTCGCTGCGGATCCGCGCCCAGGCCATGACGGCCGCCCAGCTGTCGGCGACCTGCACGAGCCTCACCGGGCAGGACGGCTACTTCCACCGGCTGGTGAGCGACAGCGGGCCGGTGGCCGGCGACCGGAACACGTCGCTGGAGGTCGACGTCTTCAACTCGCGGGCCGACTACCAGTACTACGCGCCGTCGATGTTCGGCGTCAGCACCGACAACGGCGGCGTCTACCTCGAGGGCAACCCGGCCGCGACGGGCAACCAGGCCCGGTTCGTCGCCTACCGCGACGACACGAAGCCCGCGTTCGAGATCAAGAACCTCAACCACGAGTACACCCACTACCTCGACGGCCGCTTCGACCTGTACGGCGACTACCAGGCCAACATCGCCACGCCGACGCAGTGGTGGATCGAGGGGCTGGCCGAGTACGTCGGCTACGGCTACCGCGGCGTCTTCAACAGCCAGGCCGCCACCGAAGCGCCGAGGCGGACGTACGCGCTGAGCACGGTCTTCGACAACACGCCCGGCAACGACCAGACCCGCACGTACGTGTGGGGCTACCTGGCGGTCTGGTACATGGTCGAGAACCACCCGGCCGACGTCACGAAGCTGCTCGGCTACTACCGGACCGGCGCCTGGACGGCCGCGCGCACCTTCCTCAAGCAGACGATCGGCACCCGGTACGACACCGACTGGTACCGCTGGCTGCTGACGTGATGAACCGGTTCGGGCACGCCGGGCGAACCGGCGTGCTTGAACCGGCCGCGGAGTGGGTACCTCCCGGCGTTGCCGAACCACGAGGGGGACCCGGGTGACGTCCGACGACAGGTACGAAAGCCCACTCACCGCCCAGGCCGCGGTGCACTGCGACATGAGCCTGACCGACCGGGACGACCTGCCGCAGGCGCACCAGTGGACCCGCGCCGTGCTGGAGGGCCAGCTGCCGGACATCGACCAGGACCGCGTGGTCGACGTGCTGCTCGTGCTGGACGAGCTCGCCTCGAACGCGCTGCTCCACGGCGCCGGCCGCCGCCGGATCGGGCTGACCGTCGACGAGGAGCACGCGCTGCTCGAGGTCGTCGACGAGAGCACCCGCCCGGCCATCCCCGACGGCGGCCTCGGGCTGCAGCTGGTCAAGTCGGTCAGCGCGGGCTGGGGCCAGCAGATCCGCGACGGCCGCAAGACCGTGTGGGCGCGGGTCGCGCTGAGCTGAGCGCGCTCATGCGTTCGGGACGACGGTCGCGCCGAGGGTTCAGCCCAGGATCGAGCGGCCCAGCCCGGTGAGCACCGCGTCGTCCTGCGGCGTGTGGACGCGGCTGCACAGCACGTCGCGGTAGTGCCGCTGCAACGGGTTCCCGTGCGTCAGGCCGGGGTTTCCCGCCAGCGCCACCGCCTGCTCGACCGCCTCGATGAGCAGCCGGGTCGCCAGCACCTTGGCCACACCCGCGTGGGCGATGGCGTCGGGAGCACCCTCGTCCACCCGGGCGGCCAGGCCGAAGAGGATCTCCTGCGCGCCGGTGATCCGGGCGGCGATCTCCCCCACCCCGGTCTGGAACCGCGGCAGCGTCGACAGCGGCTTGCCCAGCCCGCTCGGGACGCGTTCGCGCAGGAAGCCGGTGAGCCACTCGAGAGCGTTGCGGGCGACACCGAGGTAGAGCGCCGGGAGGGCCAACGGAAACGTGAGCACCGGCGGCCGCTGGGTGTCCGGTGTGGACAGTCCGGCCGTGGCACCGGAAGGTACCGGGACGTCCGTGAACACGACGTCGTGGCTCGCGCTCGCTCGCAGGCCCAGGTGGTCCCACGTCGGCTCGATCGTGATGCCCGGGGCGTCCGCGCGGATCAGGAAGCCGCCGACCCGCGGTTCGGGCTCGTCGGTGCGGGCCCAGACGATCATCCAGCGCAAGCCGACCGAGCCCGTCGAGTAGATCTTGCGGCCGGTCAGGCGCCAGCCGTCCGCGGTGCGGCGGGCGATCGTCGCCGGCAGGCCGCCGCGGGTCGGTGAGCCCAGTTCGGGCTCGACGCGCAGCGCGTTGATCAGCACCGGCCGCTCCGCCGACTCCGCCAGCACCTCGCGGTAGACGTCGTCGGGCCACGACGGCGCGGTCGCCTGGCCGGCGTGGACGAACAACGTCATCGCCGTGACCAGCGCGACCGACGGGTCGCCGCGGCCGAGTTCGGCCAGCAGCCTCGCCGTGTCGAGCACGCCCGCGCCCGGGCCGCCGTAACGCGGGTGCACGGTCGTCGTCAGCAATCCCGCCGCGTGCACCAGGTCGACGCCCTCGTGCGGGAACGTCGCCTCGCGGTCGTGCTCGCCGGCGCGCGCGGCCAGCCCGGCGACGATCGAGGGCAACGCGGCCAGGTCGGGCGCGGGCACGGTGGCGACGCTCGTGGTCACGAGTTCCTCCGGAGGGGTCGGGTGCGGCGAGACGATAAGCCGCCCGGCGCAGCGAAGACCAGGGGCGTCCAGCAAATGGACACCTGGAGATGCCCAATTGACAGCAGTGGTGCTCGTGCCGTTCCCTGACGCCTGCGTTTGTCTTGTGGCGAAAGGAAAGCAGATGCCCGTCGAGTTCGTCGGCATGATCGGCACCCGGGACGCGAGCGAGACCCGGCCGGCCAGGGGGCCGGTCATCGACCCGGCCTACGTCCGGCGGTTCGCCCGCGCCCACGAGGACGGCGGCTTCGACCGCGTGCTGATCGGCTACGGCGCGGGCTGGCCGGAAGGCCAGCAGGTGGCGGCCTACGCGGCCGCCCACACCGAGCGCCTCGGCCTGCTCATCGCCCACCGCCCCGGGTTCGTCGCGCCGACGCTCGCGGCGCGCGCGTTCGCCACCCTCGACCACTTCAGCGGCGGCCGCGTCGCCGTGCACACCATCACCGGCGGCAGCGACGTCGAGCAGGCCCGCGACGGCGACTACCTCGGCAAGGACGAGCGCTACGAGCGCACCGACGAGTACCTGGAGATCCTCAAGCGCTCCTGGACGTCGGGCGACGCGTTCTCCCACCACGGCAAGCACTACCGGCTCGACGACTACACCCCGCAGGTCCGGCCGCTGCAGAACCCGCGGATCCCGGTGTACTTCGGCGGTTCCTCGGAGGCCGCCTACCGGGTCGGCGGCAAGCACGCCGACGTCTTCGCGCTCTGGGGCGAGCCGCTGAAGGAGACGGCCGAGCAGATCGCCGCCGTCCGCGCCGCGGCCAAGGCCGCCGGCCGGCTCACCCTCCCCGGGATCAGCGTGTCGTTCCGCCCGATCCTCGGCCCCACCGAGGACCTCGCCTGGGAACGCGCGCAGCGGATCCTCGACACCATCACCGCCTCCGGCGCGGCGAAGGCGGCCCGCGAGTGGCGTGACGGCGGCACGCCGACCAACGTCGGCAGCGTCCGGCTCCTGGCCGCGGCCGCGAAAGCCGACCGCCACGACCGTGCACTGTGGACACCCACGGCCACGGCGACCGGCGCCGCCGGCAACTCCACCGCCCTCGTCGGCACGCCCGAAACGGTGGCCGAGGCGCTGCTGGACTACGTCGACATCGGCGTCACCACGCTGCTGATCCGCGGGTACGACCCGCTGGACGACACGATCGACTACGGCAGGCACCTGCTGCCGCTGGTCCGTTCGGAGCTCGCCCGCCGCGGGCGGCAGCCGGCCGCGGCGGCCGCCGTATGACCCTGGCCGAAGCGATCCGCTGGGCCCCGGCCGACGGCGTCCCGGTCCGCGGCACGGTGGTGCTGCTGCCCGGGCGGGGTGAGCACGCCGCGCACTACGCCCGGCTCGGCACGCGGCTCGCATTCGACGGCTACCGCGTCACCGTCCCGGAGGCCGACCTCCCCGTGAAGGTCACGGCAGGCCCGGGTCCCGTGGTGCTGCTCGGCCACGACACCGGCGCGATCCGGGCCCTCGACCTCGCCGCGAAACTGCCGGTCGACGCGGTGATCGCCAGCGGGCTGCCGCTCGGCGGTTCCACCGGCTGGGACGACGAGCTGGACGCGCGGACCGCGTGCCCGGTCCACCGCGCCCTGCTCGACGCCGACGACCGGTTCGCCCGCGGCGAGCTGCACACGCCCGTCGCAGGCCTGCTCGCGGAGCCCGCGGTGCCCGTCCTGGTCCTGCACGGCGAAGCCGACAAGGTCGCCGGCCCCGAGGCCGCCCGGGCGTACGCGGCGAAGCTGCCGGAGAGCCGGTTCGTGCTCGTCGCCGGCGGCCGGCACGACGTGCTCAACGACGTCGACCACCGCAGCGTCGCGGCCGAGGTCGTCCAGTTCCTGGAATGGCTGCGGGCTGGAACGGGCACACCGGCGCTGGTCCGGGGATGATGGCGGGCATGCGCATCTCGGCCAGGGCGGACTACGCGATCAGGGTCCTGCTGGAGCTCGCCGCGGACACCACGCGGCCGATCACCTGCGAAGCCGTCGCGTCCACCCAGGACATCCCGGCGCGGTTCATCAAGGCCGTGCTGCGCGACCTGCGCCAGGCCGGGCTGGTCCGCAGCCAGCGCGGCTGCGAGGGCGGCTACTGGCTGGCCAGGGCCGCCGCGGAGATCACCGTGCGGGACGCCGTCGTCGCGGTCGACGGCGAGTTCCTGAGCGTCCGCGGCGAGCCCCGCCCGGCGCTGGCCTACCACGGGACGGCCGCCGGGCTCACGCCGTTCTGGTCCGGGCTCGAGTCCGGCCTGGCCGCCATCCTGCGCGCGACGACCATCGCCGACCTGCTCACCGACGCGGCCGCCGAAGCCGTCACCTGAAGGGATCCCGATGACCGACCTCTGGCACCAGCCCCTGCGCCACATCCGCGGCGCGGACCTCACCGGCGACACCGACCAGACCACCGGGATGAAGCGCCTGGAGGCGATCTCCGGCAAGACCGTCGGGTCGCAGAAGGTCTGGATGGGCGAGACGCACGTCGCGCCGGTGACCAACTCCGGCGACCACCACCACGGCGAAGCCGAGACGGCGATCTACGTCAAGTCCGGTCACCCGGTGTTCGTCTTCGCCGACGGTGACGAGGAGATCCGCCTGGAGACCGGGCCCGGCGACTACATCTTCGTGCCGCCGTACGTGCCGCACCGCGAGGAGAACCCGACCGACGAAGAGGCGGTCGTGATCATCGCGCGCAGCAGCCAGGAAGGCATCGTGGTCAACCTGCCGAGTCTCTGGTCCCCGGTCGACGTCCCCACGGATTGACCCGTGGCGCTCGAAGTCGTCGAGTACACCGACCCCGCCTGCCCGTGGGCGTGGGGTTCGGAGCCGAAGTTCCGCTGGCTGCGCGGAAACCTCCCCGGCGCCCGGTGGCGCCGGGTGTTCGGCATCCTCTTCGACGACGACGAGGACCCGGCGCCGGATCCGGCCGCCGAGGCCGCCTGGTACGCGAAGTTCATCGACGGCGTCACCGAGCACACGGGCGCTCCGAAGGCGCCGCACCTGGCTTGGGTGGCGCGGACGAGCTGGCCGGCTTCCCTGGCTGCGAAAGCCGCGGAGGCCCAAGGGGAAACCGTCGCCGACCTCGTCCTGAGCCGGCTGCGCGAGACGACGTTCGTTCTCGGCACCCCGGCCGACGACACCGATCGCGTGCTCGCCGCCGTCGACGGTGTCCCCGGCCTCGACCTCGCGGCGTTGCACGCGGCCATGCTGAGCGATGCCGTCCGCCGGGCCGTGCGCGAAGACTGGCGCGAAACCCGGAACCCGTGCCCGGAAGTCCTCGACATCACCGCGCCCGGACCGCACAGCGGCCGCGCGAAGCACCTCGAGCACCACGTCCGCTACGCCCTGCCGACGCTGACCTTCACCGGCCCCGGCGGCCGGTTCGTCGTGCCCGGCTGGCGGCCGCTGCGGGAGTACGCCGACGCCGTGCGCGCGGCGGGCGGCGGCACGCTCGACTGTCCACTGTAGAGCTTTCCCGGCTCGTGGGAACCCGCCCGGGAGCGTTGACTCTCCCCGGCCACCGAGCAGAATAGACACATGCCGGTGACCATTTGGTCCGCGCCACCGGCTTTTCCTCCGGCGACACCGTTTTGGGGAGTTCCCGCATGCCTTCGAAACCCCGGCTCGCGCTGCTACTGCTGGCCGCTCTGCTCGGCCTCGCCACGCTCACCGCGTGCGGATCGTCCACATCGGACGCTTCCGGTGAGGTGGTGCTGCGCGTCGGCGACCAGACCGGCGCCACGCAGTCCCGGCTGAAGGCCGCCGGCCTGCTCGACAACCTGCCGTACAAGATCGAGTGGTCGCAGTTCGCCGCGGCCGTCAACCTGCACGAGGCCCTGCGCGCCGACGCGATCGACATCGGCGGCGCCAACGACTCCCCCACCGTCACCGCGATCGCCGGCGGCTCGAAGATCAAGGTCGCCGCGGCCTGGAGCAACGGCGGCAGGGGCACCTACATCCTGGTGCCCAAGGACAGCCCGATCCGCACCCTCGCCGACCTCAAGGGCAAGCGGGTCTCCCCGACCACCCGCGGCAGCGTCGCGCACTACCTCGTGATCGGCGCGCTGAAGCAGGCCGGGCTGAGCGACAAGGACGTCACGCTTAACTTCCTCGCCCCGACCGAGGCGAACTCCGCCTTCGCGACCGGCAGCATCGACGCCTGGGCCACCTGGAGCGTCTACGCCGCCCGCGCCCGCGGCGAGCTCGGCGCGCGCGTGCTCAGCGACGGCGCGGGCATCAACAGCGGCCTCAACGTCCTGTCCGCCACCGACACCGCGCTCGCCGACCCGCGCAAGCGCACCGCGATCCAGGACTTCGCGAGCCGCGTCGACAAGGGCTACGCCTGGTCCAAGGACAACCCCGACGCGTTCGACAAGTGGTACGCCGGGTTCGCGCACCAGCCCCTGGCCGTGGCGACCCAGGTGCGCCCGGACGAGACGACCTACCAGCGCATCCCGGTCGACGCCGCGCTCGCCGGCCAGCTGCAGAAGACGTACGACACCTGGGTCCAGCAGGGATTGTTCCCGGGTGGCAAGGACTTGAGCAAGTACATCGACTCCGGGATCGATCCGCGGTGACGCGCGCCGTGGTCGTCCCGTCGGCGGCGCTTCCGGCGAGTACGCGCGCCCGCAGCCGCGGGTTCCCGTACCGCGCCGCGTCGTGGCTGACGCCGGTCGCCGTGCTCGCGCTCTGGGAACTGCTGGCGCGGCTGGGCGTCCTGCCGAAACAGGTGCTCCCGGCGCCGAGCAGCGTCCTGGCCAAGGCGGGCGACCTGCTCGCCGACGGCGAGCTCACGACGAACCTGCTGGCCAGCCTGCAGCGCTCGGCCACCGGGTTCGCCATCGGAGCGAGCACCGGCGTCGCGCTCGGGCTGCTCGTCGGACTGTCCAAAGTGGCCGAAGCGCTGCTCGACCGCAGCATCCAGATGGTGCGCGCGGTCCCGTTCCTGGCGATCCTGCCGCTGGTCATCGTCTGGTTCGGGATCGGCGAGGCCGGGAAGATCTTCCTGATCTCGCTGGGCTCCGCCGTCCCGCTCTACCTGACGACCGTGCTCGGCATCCGCCAGATCGACCCGAAGCTGCTGGAGATGACCGACGTCGTCGGCCTCGGCCGCGCGGCGCAGATCCGCTGGGTGGTCCTGCCCGGCGCACTGCCCTCGATCCTGGGCGGGCTGCGGCTGTCGCTCACCGCGGCCTGGCTCGCCCTGGTCATCGCCGAAACCCTCGGCGCCGACGCCGGGCTCGGGTTCATGGCCACCAACGCCCGGGAGTTCCTGCAGACCGACGTGATCGTCCTCGTCGTGATCATCTACGCCGTGATCGGGATCCTCTGCGACCTCGTCACCCGGCTGCTCGAACGCCGCCTGCTGCGCTGGCACCCCACCTACGCCCGCCTGACCGCCTGAGGAATCCGCCATGACGCTTTCCCGACGCACCTTCCTGACCGCGGCCGGTCTGGCCGCCGTAGCCGCTCCGCTCGCCGCGTGCGCCACCGGTTCGGCCGGCGGCGCCACCCAGGGCAAGGTCCGGCTGACCTACAGCACGATCTCGCTGCCCAAGGCCCGCGGCGTGCTGGAGAAGACGCTCAAGGACCAGGGCCTCACGGTCGAGTGGGTCGGGCCGTTCCCCAACCACGCGCCGACGCTGCAGGCCGTCGTCGGCGGCACCGCGGACTTCAGCTTCGGCGGCAGCACCACCCCCGCCGACCAGGCGATCCTCTCCGGCGCCGACCTCGTCTACGTCGCCTGGGCGGCGTCCACCCCGCGCACCACGGCGATCGTCGCCGGGGCGAACACGGGGATCCGGAAGGTCACGGACCTCGTCGGCAAGACCGTCGCGGTCAACAAAGCCGGGCTCGGCGAGTTCCTTCTTGTTGCCGCGCTGGAGAAGTACCAAGTGCCACGCGAGTCCGTGAAGGTCACCTACCTCAACCCACCCGAGGCGTCCGCCGCGTTCGGCGCCGGGAAGATCGACGCCTGGGCCATCTGGCAGGGCTTCCGCGAGATCGCCGAGGTGCAGTACGGCGCCAAGGCCATCTTCGTCGACGGCGACGAGCTGGACTTCCAGATCGACTTCACCAGCTACCTCGTCCGCCGCGAGTACGCCGAGCAGAACGCCGACACCATCCGCAAGGTGATCAAGGCGTTCCAAGCCGACCAGGACTGGCAGAACCAGAACTACAAGCAGTCCCTGGACATCGGCAACGCCGTCTCCCACTATCCGCAGGCGGTGCTGGACAAGATGGCGTCGCACAACGTCCAGACGAAGCTGAAGTTCGTCGACGACGACGGCATCGCGCAGCTGCAGCGCGGCGCGGACTGGCTGACCCAGCGCAAGATCCTCACCGGCCCGATCACCGTCGCCGACCACTCGGCGAAGCTGTGAGCACCGCCGTGCGCGTGCGCGCGCTGACCAAGAGCTTCGGCGACCGGACCGTCCTCAACGGACTCGACCTCGACATCGCGCCCGGCGAGTTCGTCGCCCTGATCGGCGAAAGCGGCTGCGGCAAGACGACGTTGCTGCGGCTGCTGGCCGGGCTCGACGAGCCCGACGGCGGCGACCTGGCCGCCCCGCCCGAGCGGGCGGTGGTGTTCCAGGAGCACCGGCTGCTGCCGTGGCGGCCGGTGTGGCAGAACGTCGCGGTCGGCCTCCCCCGCGCCGGGGCGCGTGACGCCGCGACCCGGGCGCTGGCCGAGGTCGGCCTGACCGGCCACGCCGACGCCTGGCCCGCGACGCTGTCCGGCGGTGAGGCCCAGCGCGTCGCCCTCGCCAGGGCGCTGGTCCGCGAGCCGCGCCTGCTGCTGCTCGACGAGCCGTTCGCCGCCCTCGACGCGCTGACCCGGATCAAGATGCACGCCTTGGTCCGGCGCCTGGTCGAGCACCACCGCCCGGCCGTCCTGCTGGTCACCCACGACGTCGACGAGGCGATCCTGCTGGCCGACCGCGTCGTCGCGCTGCGCGAAGGCCGGCTCGCCGCCGAACACCGCGTCGCCTTCGACGGCGAACGCAACCGCCGCAACCCCGAGTTCGAGCAGCTGCGCTACCGGCTGCTCGCCGAGCTCGGCGTCGCCGCCGACGCCGAGCTGGCGGAGTCGCGATGAGCGGCGACCTCGATCTCGCCGCCGACGTGCTCGTCGTCGGCGGGGGCCTCGCCGCGACCTGGACCGCCTTGGCCGCGGCCCAGGCCGGCGGGGCCGTCGTCCTCGCGGACAAGGGGTACTGCGGCACCAGCGGCGTCACCGCCACGGCCGGGGTGACGCACTGGTTCGTGCCGCCGGAGCGCCACGAAGAGGCGGTCGCGCAACGGCACGCGCACGCCGGCGGCCTCGCGGATCCCGAACAGGCGTTGCGGGTCCTGCGCACCACCTGGGAGCGGCTGCCCACATTGGACAAGTACTACCCGTTCCCGGTGCGCGACGGGCAGCCCGACCGGACCAACAACGTGCGCGGCCCGGAGTACCTGCGCGCGATGCGCGGGCTGATCCACCGGGCGGGCGTCCGGATCCTCGACCACCACCCGGCGCTGGAACTGCTGCTGCGCCCGGACGGCTCGGCGGGCGGCGCGGCCGGGGTACGCCGTCAGGCCGGGGGCTCCTGGCGCGTCCGCGCGGGCGCGGTGGTGCTGGCCACCGGCGGGACGGCGTTCCGCTCGAACCTGCTCGGCTCGCGCGGCAACACCGGCGACGGGCACCTGATGGCCGTCGAGGCCGGGGCGCGCCTCTCGGGTCTGGAGTTCTCGAACTACTACACCCTCGCCCCGGCGTACTCGACGATGGCGCGGTCGATGTCGTACCTCTTCGGGACCTACACCGACGTCGACGGCGCGGAGATCGCGCTGCCGCCGGGCCCGGACCGCAACCGCGTCCTCGGCGCGGCCCTGCTGCGCGGGCCGGTGTTCACGACGCTGGACCGGACGCCGGAGTGGGTGCGCCGGAAGATGCCGGTGGTGCAGCCGAACTTCCTGCTGCCCTTCGCCCGGCGCGGCATCGACCCCTACACCGACCGGTTCGAGGTCACGCTGCTCGGCGAAGGCACGATCCGCGGCGTCGGCGGCCTGGTCGTCACCGGCCCGGACTGCACCACCGACGTGCCCGGGCTGTTCGCGGCGGGCGACGTCGCGAGCCGGGTGCCGGTGGTCGGCGCGATCTCCGGCGGCGGCTCGCCGAACTCCGCGTGGGCCGTGTCGTCGGGCACCTGGGCCGGGCGGGCCGCGGTCCGGCACGCCCGGTCGGCGGGCTCCGCGCCACTGCACGCGGTGGGCCGCGCGGGGATCCGCCCGAGCGGCCGGACGGCCACCGTGGACACCGCCGGCGTGGTCGACGTCGTGCGCGAGGAGCTGAACGCTTACAACAAGAACATGTTCCGGGACGCGCCGGGTCTCCGTGCCTCTTTGTCCACATTGGATCCCTTGTGGACGATCGTCGAGGGCGGCCTGACCGGAACCGGCCGCGACGCCGTCACGGCCCGCGAAACCGCGTCGCTGGTGGCCATGGGCCGCTGGGTCAAGAAGGCGGCCCTGCGCCGGCCCGAGACCCGGGGCATGCACTGGCGCACCGACGATCCCGCTTGGAAGGAGGCCGTCGCGTGATCGAACTGGTCCTCGCCGACCGGTGCATCGACTGCGACAAGTGCGTGCAGGTCTGCCCGACCGACGTCTTCGACGCCGTCCCCGACGCACCACCCGTCATCGCCCGCCAGACCGACTGCCAGACGTGCTTCCTGTGCGAGCTGTACTGCCCGGTCGACGCGCTGTTCGTCGACCCCGACTGCCGGACGCCGGTGTCGGCGGACGAAGAAGCCGTCCGGGGCACGGACTGGCCCGCCCAGTACCGGCGCGACTCCGGCTGGGGCCGGGCGCGCCGCACCCACCCGAACGAGAGCTGGCGGATGGGCGACATCTTCGCCACCGCCCGCGCCTTAGGACAGGAGACCCCGTGAGCGTCGAATTCATCGGCTACGCCGCCGGCCGCCAGGCCAGCGAGATCGTCGCGCCCGAGGGCCCGATCATCCAGCCCGGCTACCTGCGCGAGGTCGCCCGCGCCCACGAGGCGGCCGGTTTCGACCGCGTGCTGATCGCCCAGTCCGCCAGCAGCCCGGACGGGTTCGTGCTCGCCGACCAGGTGCTGGCCGCCACCGAGCGGCTCGGCGTGCTGCTGGCCCACCGGCCCGGCTTCGTCGCGCCCACCCAGCTGGCCCGCAAGTTCGCCACGCTCGACGCGTTCCACCCCGGCCGGATCGCCCTGCACGTGATCACCGGCGGCGACGACGCCGACCAGGCCCGCGACGGCGACTTCACCGACAAGCCCACCCGCTACCGCCGCACCGACGACTTCCTGTCCGTGGTGCGGAAGACGTGGGACTCGGCCGAGCCGTTCGACCACGAAGGCGAGTTCTACCAGGTCCGCGGCGCGCGTTCGGACGTCCGCCCGGACGCCGGCATCCCGGTCTACTTCGGCGGCGCGTCGGGCGACGCCATCCGCGTCGGCGCGAAGCACGCCGACGTCTACGCCTTCTGGGGCGAGCCCCTGGCCGGGATCGCCCAGCGCATCGAAGAGGTGCGGACCGCCGCCGCGCCGCACGGGCGCACCCCGGCGTTCAGCGTCAGCCTCCGCCCGATCCCGGCGGCGACCGAAGCCGAGGCCTGGGACCGGGCCCGCGACATCCTGCGGCTCACCCAGGACCGGGTGGGCGAGTTCAAGGGCGTCCGCGACTCCACCGCCGCCGTCGGCTCGCAGCGGCTGCTCGAAGCCGCGGCGACCGGCGAGGTCCACGACGAACGGCTCTGGACGGCGGTGGCCAAGACGACCGGCGCGGCCGGGAACTCCACCGCGCTGGTCGGCAGCTACGAGCAGGTCGCGGACTCGCTGCTGGACTACCTCCGCCTCGGCGTCGGCACGCTGCTGATCCGCGGGTTCTCGCCACTGGCCGACGCGCGGGACTACGGCACGCTCGTGCGGTTGGTCCGCGAGCGCGCCGACGCCGTTACCGTCGGGGCATGAGGCCGAGCACGTCGCACTGGGGCGCGTTCTCCGCCGACGTCGAGAACGGCCGGCTGCGGGTGGTCCCGCACCCGGCCGACCCGGCGCCGTCACCGCTGCTGGGCAACCTGGCCGCGGCGCTGGACCACCCGACCCGCGTCGCCCGGCCCGCGGTGCGCCGCGGCTGGCTGGCGGACGGTCCCGGGCCCGATGAGCGGCGCGGGCGGGACGAGTTCGTCGAGGTGCCGTGGGACGAGGTCCTCGACCGGCTCGCCGCCGAGCTCGACCGCGTCCGGGGCGAGCACGGCAACCAGGCGATCTTCGGCGGCTCGTACGGCTGGGCCAGCGCCGGGCGGTTCCACCACGCGCAGAGCCAGCTGCACCGGTTCCTCACCACGATCGGCGGCTACACGTCGTCCCGCGAGAGCTACAGCAACGGGACGTCGACGGTGCTGCTGCCGCACGTCGTCGGTGACGCGCACGCCGTGCTGCGCCAGGCGTCGAGCTGGCCGACGATCGCCGAGCACACCGAGCTGATCGTGGCGTTCGGCGGGGTTCCGGAGAAGAACGTGTTCGTCACGCCCGGCGGCGTCACCGAGCACGGGACGCCCGGGCACCTCGCCCGGCTGGGCGCCCGGGTCGCGCTCGTGAGCCCGTTGCGCGACGACCTGCCGTCCACAGTGGACGCCCGCTGGTACCCGGTCCGGCCGGCGACCGACACGGCGTTGATGCTGGGTCTCGCGCACACGTTGGTCGTGGAAGGCCTGCACGACCGCGACTTCCTGGCCCGGTACTGCGTCGGGTACGCGACCTTCGAACGGTACCTGCTGGACACCGGCAAGGACGCGCGCTGGGCGAGCGGGATCACCGGGATCCCCGCCGCCGACATCGTCGCGCTCGCCCGGGAGATGGCCGCGCACCGGACGCTCGTCACGGTGACGTGGTCGCTGCAGCGCATCGAACACGGCGAGCAGCCGGTGTGGGCGGGGATCACCCTGGCCGCGATGCTCGGGCAGATCGGCCTGCCGGGCGGCGGGTTCGGCCACGGTTACGGCTCGATGGGCGACGTCGGCGACACCGGCCCGGAGGTCCGGACGCCGTACCTGCCCCGGGGCGTCAACCCGGTGAAGGAGTTCATCCCGGTCGCCCGGATCGCGGACCTGCTGCTGCACCCCGGTGCGGCCTACGACTACAACGGCGATGTCCGGCGGTACCCGGACACCCGGCTCGTCTACTGGGCGGGCGGCAACCCGTTCCACCACCACCAGGACCTCAACCGGCTGCGGCGCGCGTTCACCCGGCCGGACACGGTGGTGGTGCACGAACCGTTCTGGACGGCCACCGCCCGCCACGCCGACGTCGTCCTGCCGGTCACGACGACCCTGGAGCGCGAGGACCTGGGGTCCGGGCGCCGGGACACGCACCTGATCGCGATGCACCGGATCGCCGAGCCCGCCGGGCAAGCGCGTGACGACTACGCGATCTTCGCGGGTCTCGCGGCCCGGCTCGGCGTCGCCGCTTCCTTCACCGAAGGACGCTCGCCGCGGGAATGGCTGGAACACCTCTACGAGAGCTGGCGGCTTTCTTCCGGTGCGCCGCCGTTCGCCGAGTTCTGGTCGGCCGGCGAACTGCGGCTCCCGCCGGGGCCGACGCACCACACGCTGCTGGCGAACTTCCGCGCCGACCCGCTCGCCCACCCGCTGAAGACCCCCAGCGGCCGGATCGAGATCACGTCGGCCGTCGTGGCCGGCTTCGGGTACGACGACTGCCCCGGGCACCCGGTCTGGTTGCCACCACGGGAATCCGGGCCGCTGTGCTTGATCGCGAACCAGCCGCGCACGCGCCTGCACAGCCAGCTCGACGGCGGCGACGTCAGCCGCGCGGGCAAGGTGGCGGGCCGCGAGGCGATCCGCCTCAACCCGTCCGACGCCGAGGCGCGCGGCATCGCCACGGGCGACGTGGTCCGGGTGTTCAACAAGCGCGGCGCGTGCCTGGCGGGCGCGGTCCTGGACGACGCCCTGCGCCCGGGCGTGGTCCAGCTCCCGACAGGAGCGTGGTTCGACCCGGTCGAGAACCACCCCACGGGCCCGTTGTGCGCCCACGGCAACCCGAACGTCCTGACGGCGGACATACCGTCGTCCCGGCTGTCGCAGGGCTGCGCGGGCCAGCACGCGGCGGTGGAGGTCGAGCGGTTCGAGGGCCCGGTCCCGGAGGTCACGGCGCTGCAGCCACCACACTTCACACCACGATGACCTCCGCGGAGCTGTCGAAGCGGTAGCCGACCCCGCGGACCGTCGTGATCGGGGCCGGCTCCGGCTCGAACTTGTGGCGCAGCTTGCGGACGTGGACGTCCACCGTGCGCTCGCCGCCGTGGTGGGGGGCGCCCCAGACCTCCGTCAGCAGCGTGCGGCGGCTGAACACCACGTCCGGGTGGCGGCCCAGGAACAGCAGCAGCTCGAACTCCAGCCGCGTCAGCTCCAGCGCTGTCCCACGGACCAGGACCCGTCGCGAGCCCGCCTCGATCCGGACGGCCGGGCGGCGCGTCGCCAGGTCCACCACCTGCGCGTCCGGGCGCTCGTCGAACCGGACGCCGAGAGTGTCCTCAAAGGACTCCAGCAGCCGCGCGGTGAGGCCGGCCGCGTGCCCCGGGTCGATGCGGATCCGGACGGCCACGGTCAGCTCGACCGCCGGCCGGGCTTCGTCGGTCCGGACTTCGTCCGTCCACGCTGTCATGCGGGCATTCTGGACACCCGCCCCCGCGTCCGGCCAGCGCGTCCAGGGAGCGGAACACGAACGGATCAGGCCAACACGGCCTCGGCGACCCCGCGGAGGGTGCCGATCGGGTCGTCGCCGAGGGGGTAGATGCCGACGTGGTCCGCGCCCGCGTCCAGGTGCGCGCGCACGCCCGCGACGATCGTGGCGGGCCCGCCGTGCAGGACGAGCGCGTCGATCAGGCGGTCGCTGCCGTGGCCGGCGAAGTCGTCGTCGGTGAAGCCGAGCCGCCGGAGGTTGGCGACGTAGTTGGTGACCACCAGCGCCGTCCCCGGCGGGGCGGAGCGGGCAGTCGCGCGGGCGCGGTCGACGTCGTCGTCCAGCAGCACGAAGTGCCCGGGCAGCACCAGCTTCCCCGCGCCGAGGGCGGCCCGGGCCCGCCGGGTGTGCTCGGTGGTGATCATGCACGGGACGGTCCCGGCGGCGCGCTCACCGGCCAGGCGCAGCATCTTCGGGCCGAGCGCGGCCAGCACCACCTGGTCGGCCGGTACGCCGGCCGCGGTCAAGGTGTCCACATAGGACGCCAGTTTCTCGTATGGCGACGCGTATCCGGTGTCGACCTCGCGGTGCCCGATGCCCACGCCGAGCAGGAACCGGTCGGGGTGCCGAGCCACGATCCGGTGATAGGACGCGGCGACGGTCTCCGCGTCAGCGGTCCAGACGTTCACCACGCTCGTCCCGACGGCCAGCCGGGTGGTCGCGTCGAGCAGCTCCTCCACCAGTTTCAGGTCGGCCGGCGGCGACGCGTCCAGCCACAGCGTGCCGTAACCGGCCTCCTCCAGTTCGGCGGCCCGTTCCGGGGACACCTCGTGCTCGCGCAGGTGGGCGCCGAGCAAACCCAGGTCGATACTCATGGGACGACTTCAGCACCACGCCCCGCGGCGAACCAGGTCCAGTGCGCACGCGCAGCGATAAGGTGGCCTTATCGTCGCAGGTGGGAGGACCAGTGGAACTGAGGGCGTTGCGGTACTTCGTCACCGTCGCCGACGAGCTGCACTTCGGCCGGGCCGCCGAGCGGCTGCACATCGCGCAGCCCGCGGTCAGCCAGCAGATCGCCCGGCTGGAACGCGAGCTGGGCGTCCGGCTGTTCGACCGCTCGCCGCGCCGGGTCCAGCTCACCGCGGCCGGCCGCCGCGTGCTCGACGCGGCGCGGGCCGCCCTCGCGGCCGCCGACCAGGTCCGGCTCGCCGCCACGACGTCCGCGGGCACGATGCGCATCGGCACGGCCGCCGGGTTCACGACGCGGCTGGAACGCGGCATCGACGCGTTGCGCGAGGCCGGCTCGCCGTTCGACGTCGTGCTCGTCGACCTGCCGCTCGACGCCCGCCTGAACGCGCTGCGGCAGGGTGAACTGGACGTCGCGCTGGCCCGGGGCGTGCTCTCGGCCCCCGGGCTCAAGGTGCTGCCGACCTGGACGGAACCGCTGTTCGCGGTCGTGTCCCGGCAGCACCCGGCCGCGGACCGGACGGTCGTCGGCATCACCGAACTGGCCGAGAGCGTCCTGCGGCTCCCGTCGCGACAGCACGACCCGCCGCTGCACGACGCCCTCACCGCCGCGCTGCGCGAGGCCGGCGTGAGCCCCCGGCTCGGCCGGCCGGTGGGCACGACCCAGGACACGATCGTCGAGGTCGGCTCCGACCCGGGCAGCTGGGCGGTGCTGCCCGCCGGGCAGGTCGCCGAGATCGGCTCGACCCGCGTCAGCGCGATCCCGCTCAAGCCGGCCATGACGATCACCGGCAGCGTCGTCATCCCCGCCGACCTCCCGACCGAGTGCGCCGCAGCCCACGTCGAGGCCTTCCGCGACGCGGTGACGACCTGACGCCTTTCGCGTCGCCGCCGTCCGGGTGCCGGGCCGGTCACGGCCTCGGGGCGCCGGCCACCGGTCGTTCCCGGCCACCCGCCCCGGCCCGATCGTCCTGGTCGGCCACTCCGCGGCGGCGCGGTGATCATGAACGCCTCGACCGGCAAGGCGCTCGGCTCCATCGCGACTTACGTTTCGGTGCAAGGGGAATCAGCCGACTCCCGTTCCGGTACACCGGGAGCATGGCCGCGTCGCAGCGCCCGGTAGCCGTGCCCGCACCCGGCGAGCTGCCCGGTGCCCCGGCTTGGCGGACGATCCCTGGTACCTGATCGCCCGACCCGGGGCTCAACGCCCTGAAGGGCACCCCCAGGGACCACACGTCCCTGAGGGTGCCCTTCAGGACATCCCAACCCCAGCCGCGCGCGCCCGGCGCGTCTTCAGGAAGGTTCGTTCCGTTTCGTTGGTGGCCAAGGAGATCGCCGCGTCGTAGGCCGCGATCGCCTCCGGCGTGCGGCCGAGGCGGGCGAGCAGGTCCGCGCGGGTGGCGGGCAGCAGGTGGTAGCCCGGCAGGTCCAGCTCGTCGATCATGGCGAGGGCCAGTGCCGGGCCGTGGACCTCGGCGACGGCGACCGCGCGGTTGAGCGCCACGATCGGTGTCGGCGTGTGCTGCAGCAGCTGGTCGTAGAGCGCCAGCACCTGCGTCCAGTCGGTGGCCGGGCCGTCCGTGTGCACGGCGTTGATCGCGGCCTGGATCTGGTACGGCCCCGGCTGGTTACGGCGCAGGCACCGGCGCACCAGGTCGTGCCCCTCGGCGATCAGCTCGTGGTTCCACCGCGAGCGGTCCTGCTCCGCGAGCACCACCAGCTCCCCCGCCGGCCCCACCCGCGCCGGCCGGCGGGCTTCGGTGAGCAGGAGCAGCGCCAGCAGCCCGATCACCTCGGGCTCGTCCGGCATCAGGCCGGCGAGCGCCCGCGTCAGCCGGACGGCCTCCAGGCACAGGTCCGTCCGCAGCAGCTCCCCCGACGTCGAGGTGTACCCCTCGTTGAACACCAGGTACAGCACGGTGAGCACCGAGCCCAGCCGCTCGGGCAGCTCCGCGGCGCCGGGTACCCGGTACGGGATGCCGGCGTCGCGGATCTTCTTCTTGGCTCGCACGATCCGCTGCGCGACGGTCGCCTCCGGCACCAGGTAGGCCCGCGCGATCTCCGCCACCTCCAGCCCGCCGAGCAGGCGCAGCGTGAGCGCGGTCCGCGCGAGCGGCGACACCGCCGGGTGGCAGCAGGTGAAGATCAGGCGGAGCTGGTCGTCACGCACGGGTCCGGCCTCCTCCGGCTCGTCGGGCTGGTGCAGCAGCAGGGCCTGCGCGTGGCGGGCCTCCCGGGTGGACTCCCGGCGCAGGCGGTCGATCGCGCGGTGGCGGGCGGTGGTCACGATCCACGCACCGGGGTTGGCCGGCGGCGCCTCGGCCCACTTCACGGCGGCGACGGCGAACGCGTCCTGGACGGCCTCCTCGGCGAGCCCGATGTCCCCGAGCAGCCGCGTCAACGTGGCCACGCACCGGCCGTACTCGGCCCGGTAGACGCTGTCGAGGTCCATCCGCGCTCAGTCCTGCGAGAAGTCGTCGAACGGGCGCACCTCGATCGGCTGCCCGCAGGCGAGCGCGCACTTCCCGGCCCAGGCCAGCGCCTGGTCGAGGTCGGCGCACCGGATCACCCAGAACCCGCCGAGCTGTTCCTTCGTCTCGGCGAACGGGCCGTCGGTGATCGTGGTCGTGCCGCCGGCGGGGCGGACGACGGTCGAGGCGTGCGAGGGCTTCAGCCCGCCGACGAAGACCCACACCCCGGCGGCCTTCATGTCGTCGACGACTCGGCCGGTCCGCGCCATCTGCGTCCGGGTCTCTTCTTCGGTCTCCGGCACGCTTTCGTCGAGCTGGACGGCGAGCAGGTACTGCGTCATGGCGAAACTCCTAAACGGACACGCGGTGGGCGAGGTCGGCCAGGTGGTGCAGCGAGTCGATGAGGTGTGCGGGACCGAACGGCGGGAACCGGATGCCGCGCTCCCGGACGAACCGCGGCACCCCCGACCAGTCGTAGGTGAGCGTGACCTCGGTGCCGGCCGGGCCGCGCGGCGTCAGGTCGTAGCGCCAGATCCAGCCGCCGTACTCCACCTCGCCGTCGCCCCTGGCGGACCCGGTGAGCCAGCCGATGGCGCGCGGCGCGTCGAGCACCGCGACCTTGTTGACGACCTGGTAGTCGCCGTCCGGGTGGCCGGAGTGGTGCATGTCCATCCGGAAGATCTGCCCCACCGCGGTCAACGGCGCCTGTTCGACGGGCTCCCGGACCCAGCCGGTGCCGTCGATCGCGGCGTGGGCCGCGGGGTCCGCCAGCACGGCGAACACCGTCGCGGCGGGCTCGGCGATCGTCAAGGTGGCACTCACGCTTTCGTGGTTCACGGCGGTCACGCCCGCGCGGCGGGGGTGCGGCGGGCGACGGCCGGGATGACGATCGCGGCGGCGACCACGTGGGCCAGCATCAGCAGCACCTTCGTGCTCGCCGGCGCGTCCGCGAGCACGTCCGGGACCAGCGACAGCGCGGTGAGCGCGAGCGTGGTGCGGAGGAACACCGCACGCGGGTGGCGCACCGTGCGGGCCAGCACCAGGGCGAGCAGCACGCCCACCGTGGAGAAGACGGCGGTCAGCACGGCGAACCCGGTCACCGGGATCGGCGCACCGGCGACCACGGCGCCGATGCCGGCGAACTCGGCCGCCGCGGCCAGGAGCGACGTCGCCGCGGTGGCGGCGGCCACGGCGGTCAGACCGCCGGTGAGCAGGGACTTCGCGGGAGTGACGGTGATGACGGACATCGCGGGCCTCCGGTGTGGGGGCGACCGGCCCGGTGCCGGTCTCTCACTGGGGCGACGAACGACCGCGGCCCCATTCGACATCGCCGCGAAAAGAAATCTACTTCGGGCGCAGGGCGTCGACGACGAGGTCGAGCAGCCGCCCGATCCGCTCCGGGTCGCGGTCCTCCACCGTGGACAGGAAGATCCCGAGCACGATCAGCGTGAAGTCTTCGGGGTCGGCGTCGGCGCGGAAGACGCCGGCCGCCGCCCCGGCGGTGAGGATCGTGCCGATCGCGCCGGTGATGCGCTTGCGCGTCACCGGGGTGGCGATGCGCCCGGACGCCACCCCGGCGCGGAAGACGTCGCCCATGCCGCGCTTGGTCTGGAAGAAGGCGGCGTAGCGGTCCAGCCAGGCGCGCAGGGCGGCCTCGGGCGGGAGCTTGCCGAGCAGCGCCGGGGCGCTGGTGGCGACGTCGTCGAGCTCGGCGGCGTAGACGGCTTCGACGAGGGCTTCGCGGGTCGGGAAGTGCCGGTAGAGCGTGCCGATCCCGACGCCGGCCTCGCGGGCGATCGCTTCGAGCGCGACGGGGCCGTCGGCGCCGGCGAAAGCGGCCTGCGCGACGGCGACGAGCTTCTCGCGGTTGCGGCGCGCGTCGGAGCGGACCGGGCGGTCGGCGGCGGCCGGATCGGGTGACGACAAAACGGAGGCACCTCCGGTTGTGCTACGGTCGACTTAACGGAGGTTCCTCCGCTTCGCCATCATCGCACGACTGACGGGATGCCCATGCCCCCCATCGCCACCACCGCTCCGCTCGCCGGCCGCACCGTCAACCGCGTCGGGTACGGGGCGATGCAGCTCGAACGCCTGCGTGACGACCGCGACGCGGCCGTCACGCTCCTGCGCCACGCGATCGACCTCGGCGTGAACCACCTCGACACCGCCGAGTTCTACGGCAACGCCTTCGTCAACGGCGTCATCCGCGACGCGCTCCGGCCCGGGGACGACGTGCTGGTCGTCAGCAAGGTCGGCGCCGACCCCAACCCCGGCGGGCCGATCCGGCTCCGCCCCGCGCAGCGCCCCCACGAGCTGCGCGCGAGCGTCGAGGACAACCTCAGGACCCTCGGCACCGAGCAGATCGGCGTCGTGAACCTGCGCCGCCTGGACACCCGGCCCGGCCTGAAGGCCGAAGGCGACCAGCTGGTCGACCTCGACGACCAGCTCGAGGTCATGACGGCGCTGCGCGACGAAGGCAAGATCGGCGCGATCGGGCTCAGCAGCGTGACCCTGGAGATCCTGCACCGGGCGCTCCCGGCGGGCATCGCCTGCGTGCAGAACGCCTACAGCCTGGTGAGCCGCGAGGACGAGGACATGCTCGAGCTCTGCCTCGCCGAGGACATCGCCTGGGTGCCGTTCTTCCCGCTCGGCGGCGCGTTCCCGGGCCTGCCGAAGGTGACCGACGAGCCGGCCGTGCACACCGTCGCGGAGTCCCTCGGCGCCACGGCGTCGCAGATCGGGCTGGCCTGGCTGCTGCACCACGCGCCGAACGTCCACCTCATCCCCGGCACCGCGACGGCCGGGCACCTCGAGGAGAACGTCGCCGCCGGTTCGATCGGGTTCGACGACGCGACGCTCGCCATCCTCGACGCCGTCCCGTCGCGCTCCCAGGACATGGCGCTCGGCTGAGCCGTCGGTATGTCCGGAGTGCCGGGCCCGACCGCGGCGTGAGATGCTCCTCTCGCTGGAAGGCCTTAGGCGAGAGGCGGAGCGGGTGACCACCTGGACCGATGTGATCAACTTTGTCCGGACGCGGTACGAAGTCCTGGAGGAGCAAGGCGACTGGCTGCGGTTCCGCCTCGCCGGGCCGCAGGACCGGACGCAGCAGGCGACGGTGCACCACCTGCCCGAGCTGGACGGCGGCGCGTGGGTCGAGATCTCCTCGCCGGTCGGCTGGGCCGACAAGATCGACCTGCGGCAGCTGCTGGAGCTGGCCGGGGCCGCGGCCGCCGGCGGCGCGGCGGTCGTGGACGGGGTCGCGCTGCTCAAGCACACGCTGCCCCTGGAGGACCTCAGCATCGAGCTCGAGTTCGAGCGTCCCCTCAAGACGCTCGTCGCCCGGGCGGACGCCTTCGAGCACGAGCTGACCAAAGCGGACGAGTTCTGATCCCGCGCTGGTAGGCGGCCGTGGCCGGGGTCAGCCGGCCAGGCCGCCGATCAGGAGGTCCACGACGCCGCGTGCCAGTGCGTGGATCTCCTCGGCCGGCTGGCCCTCGATCCGCCGGAACCACGTGTCGACGGCGTTGAGGTTGCTCAGCAGGGTCCGCGTGGCCAGTGACGCGTCGACCGCGCGCAGGGAGCCGTCGGCGAGGCCGGCCTCCACCACCTTCCGGAACAGCTGCTCGTAGTCGCTGCGCAGCTGGTTCAGCTCCTGCAGCGCCTCGACCTGGCGCGCCTTCAGCGCGGTCGCCACCTGGCCGCGCACCGCCTGGTGGACGACGTGGTGGTAGGCCAGGTCCTGCATCAGGTTGACCACGTGCGCCTCCGACATCGCCACGAGCCGGTCGCGGCCCGTGCCGTCGCCGTGGGCGAGCACCTCGATCCGCTCGCGCACGCGCCCCATCGCCTCCTCGTAGACGGCGAGGAAGATGTCGAACTTCGACCGGAAGTGGTAGTACACCAGGCCTTTGGTCGCACCCACGTCGCGCGCGATGTCGTCGATCGTGGCGTTGGCGAACCCGGTCGCCATGAAGGCCTCCGCCGCGGCGTCGAGGATCCTGCTCCGCGCACCGGGTTCGACGTCGGGGCTCGCGCTCACCTGGTCGTCCTCCTCGTTCTTCAGGTGTCCCATCATCCCATGTCCGGCCCGGGCTGTTGACACCAACACGCGCCGAACCCTACCGTGATACTCCGTAGTATTGCAGGTCAGACGGTATCAGCGTGAGAAGTCACCTGAAAGGCGTCCAATGACGAACGCACGAGACCTCCTGCACGAACTCGCCACCAAGAAGGCCGTGACCCGGCTGCTGCCGGTGCTCGGCCTCGCCTACTTCATGTCTTATGTGGACCGGACGAACGTCGCGCTCGCCAAGACCTCGCTCGCGGCCGACATCGGCCTCAGCGCGGCCGCCTACGGGCTCGGCGCCGGCCTGTTCTTCATCAGCTACGCGCTGCTCGAGGTGCCGAGCAACCTGATCCTCTACCGCGTCGGCGCGCGCCTGTGGATCACGCGCATCGCGATCACCTGGGGCATCGTCTCCGCCGCGATGATGTTCGTGGGCGACGACGTCTCGTTCTACATCCTGCGGTTGCTGCTCGGCGCCGCCGAGGCGGGCCTGTTCCCGGCGATGATGTACATGGTCACGCAGTGGTTCTCGCAGAAGCACCGCGTCACGATCGTCGGCCTGATCTACGTCGCGCCCTGCGTCGCGGTCATCATCGGCTCCCCCGTCGGCGGCGCGCTGATGGAACTGCAGGGCGTCGCCGGACTGCGCGGCTGGCAGTGGATGTTCCTCGTCGAAGGCCTGGTCACCGTCCTCATCGGCATCGTCGTCTGGTTCGCGCTGCCCAGCCGGCCCACGGACGCGAAGTGGCTCACGGCGGAGGAAGCGGCCATGCTCTCGGAGCGGGCCGTCGGCGACACCGCGGCGTCGCCGACGCGGGTGCGCGGGAACCTGCGCCGGGCGTTCGGCCACCCGACCGTGCTGCTGCTCGGCGCGATCTACCTGATCAACCAGTCGATCGGCGGCGGGATCGGCTTCAATTTCCCCGCCTACATCCAGTCGCTCGGCCTGCAGAGCCCGTTCCTGATCGGCCTCGTGGCGGGCAGCGGCGGCATCTCGGGGCTGGCCGGGGTGCTGTTCTTCCCCTGGTTCAAGCGCCGGTACGGCCACGAGGTGACGCTCATCGGGATCTGCGCCGGCGCCGTGCTGCTGGTCCTCGTGGGCTTCCTCGTGTCGCGGAACCCGGTGTGGAGCATCAGCTTGCTCTTCATCTCGAACTTCTTCGCCTTCGGCACGCTGCCGCTGTTCTGGTCGGTCGCGATGTCACGCCTGTCCGGCCTGATGGCCGCGGCCGGGCTCGCGTTCATCAACATGCTCGGGATCACCGGCGGCTTCGTCGGGCCGTACGTCTACGGCCTCATCGAAGGCTCCACGGACAGCCTCGTCGCGCCCTACTACGTGTTCGCCGCCGCGGCCTGCGTCGCCGTCGCCCTGGTGCCGGTGCTGGGCATGTCGATCCGGCGCGCCGCGGTGCAGGACCGGGCCGTCACGGCGCGCGAAGGGCAGCCGGTCCAGTGAGGTATGTGCTGGTGCTGGTGCTGGTGCTGCTGGCCTGCCTGGCCGCCGCACCGGCGGAGGCGAGCGGGCGGATCCGGTACGTGGCGCTCGGCGACTCGTCGGCCGCGGGTCCCTTGATCCCGGACCAGATCGACGCGACGTGCTTGCGCTCCAACAGGAACTGGCCGCACGTCCTGGCCGGCCGGCTGGGCGCGACGCTCACCGACGTGACGTGCTCCGGCGCGACGACCGCCGACCTCAGCGGGCGGCAGGCCGGGATCGTCGCACCGCAGTTCGACGCGCTGCGCCGGGACACCGACCTCGTCACGCTCGCGATCGCCGCCAACGACATCGTCCTCAGCTCGGCGTTCGTGACGTGCGCGAGCCCGGACGGGCCCGTCGTCCCATCGTGCCGGGACCAGTACACCACCGGCGGCGTCGACCAGTTCCAGGCGCGGATCGCCGCCACCGCACCGAAAGTTGCCGCCGCGCTGGCCGAGATCCACCGCCGCTCCCCCGCCGCCCGCGTGGTGGTCGTCGGCTACCTGACCTACTGGCAACCGGGTGGCTGCTACCCGGCCGACCCGTACACCGCCGCCGACGCGAACTACATCCAGGCGACGTTCGACCGGCTGATGGTGATGCTGGCCGGCCAGGCGGCCCGTACCAAGGCGTCCTATGTGGACATCCGGAACCCGAGTGCCCGGCACGGTTTGTGCGCGGCACCCGCGACCCGGTGGCTGGAAGGCGCGGTGCCGGCGTCCCCGGCGTACCCGTACCACCCGAACGCCGCGGGCATGGCCGCGGCGGCCGCGATCATCGCGGCCGCCGGGGTCGCCCGCTAGGAGGTGAGCAGGCCGCGGATCCGGTCGTACTCCGCGGCCATCTCGGGGGTGGCCAGCATGTCGTCCAGATCGGCGGAGACCTGGAAGTCGACGTCCTCGATCGAGCGGATCGCCAGTTCGTAGAGCTCGCCGCGCCGGCCGCCCTGGAGGTAGCTGTTCCAGTGCATCAGGGCGGTCAGCGCGGCGACGATCCCGCGGTCGAGGTCGTCGTCGACCAGGATCCCCGCGTCGATCCGTTCGATCAGGGCCCCCAGCTCACCGGCGTCGACGGTCAGGATCGACGCGCGGGCGGCGGCCAGCGCGGCCCAGGCGTCTTCGCTGAGTTCGTCCGGTACGGCGTCTTCCACGGCTTCTTCCCGGAGCAGCCGGGTGATCGTCGCGGCGCCGAACGCCGCGGCGCTCTCGTCGCTCGCCGCGATGACGAGGTTCAGGATCGCCGTTTCCAGTTCCGGGTATTTCACCCGCCGGACCCTATCCGGTCCCCTTCCGCGACCGCCGCCGGCCGGGCGGCCCGACGGCGCTCCACCGCCAAGCCCACCACGGCCAGCGCGAACCCGATCGCGCTCACCACGACGCCGGCCCACGCCGTCGCGCGGTAGCCCAGGCCGACCGCGATGACCACGCTGCCCAGCGCCGCGCCGATGCTGTTGGCCGCGTTGAACGCCGACTGGTTGAGCGCCGCCCCCATCAGCTGGGCGCCCGGCGCCACCGCGATCAGCCGCGCCTGCAGGACCGGGCCCAGGAACAGGATCGTCCCGCCGATCAGGAAGGCGCCGGTGAACAGCCCGAACGCCGAGCCGGCGGTCAGTCCGAAGTAGACGTTCGCGACGATCACCGCGCCGAAGCCCGCCACCATGGCCCGGTGCAGGTTGCGGTCGGCGGACCAGCCGCCCAGGACGTTGCCGACGGTCATGCCCAGCCCGACGGCGACCAGGACCCAGGCGACCGACCCGGACGACAGCCCGGTGACCGACGTCGTGATCGGCGCGAGATAGCTGTCCACCGCGAAGAACCCGGCGATCCCGATCGACGCGGTCGCCACGACCAGCCACACCTGGGGCCGTCGCAACGCCCGCAGCTCGTCGGCCGGCGACCCGCCCGAGGCCGGCGCGTCCGGCACCGTGAGCGCCACGGCCAGCAGCGCGAGCAGGAACACCCCGGCGATGACCAGGTACGCCGTCCGCCAGCCGACGGCCTGCCCCAGCCGCGTGATCACCGGGACGCCGGCCACGTTGGCGACGGTCAGCCCGCTCAGCACCACCGCGAACCCCCGGCCCTCACTGCCGGGCCCCATCAGCGACGCCGCCAGCAGCCCGGCCGCCCCGAAGTACGCGCCGTGCGGCAGCCCGGCGGCGAACCGGGCCGCCAGGACCAGCCCGAACGTCGAGGCCAGCGCGGACGCCGCGGTGCCGAGCACGAACAGCACCAGCAACCCGAGCACCAGGCGTTTGCGCCCCAGCCGCGCGGTGATCGTGGCGATCAGCGGCGCGCCGACGACCACGCCCAGCGCGTACGCGGTGATCATCCAGCCGGCGTGCGCGACGGCGTCCGGTTCGGACCGGGCGTACTCGGCCCCGAGCACGCTGCGCGCGATGTCCGGCAGCAACCCGGCCGGCACGAACTCGGTCAGCCCGATCGCGACCGAGCCGAGGGCCAGTGCGAGCAGCGCGGCCCAGCGGCGCCGGCGGGTGAGATCCTCCATTCCGGCGACTTTAGCAACGCTGTTGCGTTAGTTCCAGACACCGGCGGTAAGGTGACGCGGTGCACCTGGCTTTCCTGCGGGACTACCACGAGGCCCTGGTGATCGCGCTGGCGCGGACCTTGCCCACCCTCGAGCGGGGCACGGTCGCCGAGGTCACCGGGCTGACCCCGCAGGCGGTGTCGAAGGTGCTGGCGCGCCTGGTCGAGGAGGGCCTGCTCGCCCCGGCCGGCGTGCGGCGGCCGGCGCTGGGCAAGCCGGCCGCGGTCTACCGGCTCGTCCCCGAAAGCCGCTGGGCGATCGGCGCGCAGGTCACCCGCCGCGAGCTGCGCCTGGCCCTGACGGACCTGGCCGGCACCGTCCGCGCGTCCGCCACGACCCCGCTGCCGGACGACTTCACCCCGGAGCAGCTGCTGGTCCGGCTCGCCGCCGGCGTCACGACGATGATCGCCGAACACCGCCTGAGCGCGCCCGAGCCGGCCGCCGGCGCGGACCCGGCCCGGATCCTGGCGGGTGTCGGCGTCGGCATGATCGGGCCGCTCGACCAGTCGAGCGGCACCGTCCGCGGCGCGCACCGGCTGCGGCACTGGCGCGACGTCCCGCTGGCCGAGCTCGCCGAGCGCGAGCTGGGCCTGCCGGTGGTGGTGGACAAGGACGTCACGGCCGGCGTCACCGCCGAAGCCTGGCGCCGCGGCCCCGCCTTCCGCGACGCCGCCCTGGTGGTGGTCGACGCCGGGGTCGGGGCCGGCCTGTGGCTGCGCGGCGCCGCCCACCGCGGCGCGCACACCAACGCCAGCGAGTTCGGCCACACGGTCGTCCAGCTCGACGGGCCGCGGTGCGCGTGCGGCCGGCACGGCTGCCTGGAAGCCGTCCACGAACGGGCCGCCGACCCCGCCGCGGCCGCCGCCGTGCTCGCGACCGGCGTGGTGAACCTGCTGCAGACGCTCGACCTGGGCCACATCGTCCTCGGCGGCGCCGACCTGCTCCGCCACGGCGACGTCTACCGGGACGCCGTCGAGCACGCGGTGCGCACCCAGCTCCCCGGCGCGGACTGGCTCACCGTGGAAGTCAGCTTGACGACGCTGGGCACCGACGTGGTCGCGGCCGGCGCGGCCATGCAGGTGCTCAACACCCGCTACGGCCTGCCCGACCCCGCGGGCCTGCAGCCGCTCACCGGCCGGCCGGCCTGACCGGCGACCACCGGCCGAGCCACTGCTGGGCGCCGTACGCCTCGTACGTCTCCACCTCGGTGAACCCCAGTTTCGCCGCGAGCCGCATCGAGGCGACGTTGGCGGTCTGGGTGCGCAGCGCCACCGTTTCACCGGGACGAGCGCCGGCGAACCAGTCCAGCGCCGCCGCGCACGCCTCGGTGGCGTACCCACGGCCCCACGCGTCCGGCAGGAACAGGTAGCCGAGCTCGGTCTCCGCGTCGTGCGGGTCGAGCGTGATCATGCCGATCATCGCACCGTCGAGGTCGGCCACGAAGAGGCCGAAGCGCCGCCCGGGCACCGCGGCCACCGTGCGCTCCAGCTCGTCGCGTGGCTGCGCGCCGCCGATGTAGGTGCCGACCTCGGGCGAGGCGAACAGCTCGACGAACGCCGCGCGGTCCCGGGCTTCGGACTCGCGCAGCACGAGCCGCTCGGTCCTGATCGGGGCCGGGGGCCAGGGTCCGGGCTCGGTCATGGCGGCAACCTATCGCGCGGGCCGGACCGGCCCGGCCACACTGGGCTCATGGAGTACGTCGGCCAGGTGCCCGCCCCGCCGCTCGACCGGTTCGTCGACGACGTCTACTACCAGACCGGCGTGCCGGGCCACCGGCTGATGACCGTCCCGCCGATGCCGTCGGCGCACCTGTTCCTCAACCTGGGCGCGCCCGTCCGGCTGTACGACTCCGACCCTTCGGTGCCGCCGGCGGTGTTCGCCGACGGGTGGTTCATGGGGATGTGGACCCGGCGCTTCCGCGTCGAGTTCCCCGCGCGGGTGCGGCTCGTGGGGGTGCACTTCAAGCCGTGGGGGCTGTCGCCGTTCGTCGGCGTGCCGGCCAGTGAGCTGCGGGACCGGTGGGTGCCGGTCGACGCCGTCTGGCACCGGTCCCTCGACCGGATCCGCGACCGGCTCGGGGAGCTCGCGTCGGCCGGCGAGACGCTGCGGGTGGTCGAGGAGGAGCTGCGCGCCCGGCTCGCCGAGGCGCCGGCGCGCGGTCTCGACCTGGTCCGGCACACCGGCGGACGGCTGGCGACCTCCTACGGCGCGGTCCCGGTCGGCGCGCTGACCGAGGCCGCCGGGGTGAGCGGCAACCACCTGGCCGCGCAGTTCAAGGCCCACGTCGGGATCACCCCGAAACGGGTGGCGCGGATCTACCGCTTCGCGCGGCTGATCCTCTCGGTGGACGCGCTGGGCCCGGCCGGCTGGGCGGATCTCGCGCACCGCGTCGGCTACTTCGACCAGGCGCACTTCGGCAAGGAGTTCAAGGACTTCACCGGCCACACCCCGACGGAGTTCCTGGCCCTGCGGCGCCGGTTCCCCGCCGAAGGGCCGTTCCCGCCGATGCCCGCCGAGTGATTTTTTACAAGCGCGGCCCGGCCCGGGACGCCAAGATCGGGGCGAGACGACCCGAGGAGGGCCCGTGGGCACGGTGATCATGCAGAACGTGGTGTCGGTGGACGGCTTCATCGCCGACGAGCACGACGACGTCGGCCCGCTGCACGAGTGGTACTTCTCCGGCGACACCCCGATCACCGAGACGCCACCCGACGAGGAGTTCGACCATTCCGGGACGGGCGACGGCTTCCGGGTCTCGAGCGCGTCGGCGCCCTACGTCCGGGCGATGTGGGAGAGCATCGGCGTGATCGTCATGGGCCGCACGCTGTTCGACCTGGTGAACGGCTGGGAGGGGAAGCCGCCGGCGGGTGAGCACGTGGTCGTGGTCTCCCACCGGCCCAAGCCGGCGGGCTGGCACCCCGAGGCGTCCTACCACTTCGCCGACGGCGCGAAGGCGGCGATCGCCAAGGCCCAGGAGCTGGCCGGGGACCGGACGATCGCGGTGAACGCGGGCGAGGCGGGCAGCCGGATCTTCGCCGCCGGTCTGGTGGACGAAGTGGCGATGGACGTCGTGCCGGTGGTGTTCGGGTCGGGCAAACGCTTCTTCGCCGGCATCGAGGGGCAGCAGTTGCTCGAGGACCCGCACGTCGTCATCCAGGGCGACCGGGTGCTGCACCTGAAGTTCAAGGTGCGCCGCTCACCAGCCGGCGGGGCGTAGGTGGGGCAACGACTTCGGCCGGTCCAGGTCGAGCCGGGCGGCGATGTCCGCGGCGGCCCGCTCGTGGTCCCGCGCCGCTGACGGGTCGTCGCCGGTGCGGGCGAGTTCGGCGTGGGCCTGGGCTCGTTCGTGAAGGTGCTCGCCTCGGACCACGATCGTGAACTGCTCGACGGCCTCGGTTCCGTGGCCCAGCGCGAGAAGGGTCCGGCCCAGTTCGATCCGGGCGTAGGCCTGGAGGCGGACGTCGTCGTCGAGCATGGTCACCGCGGCGCGCTGCGGCTCCAGGGCGTCGTGGACGCGGCCCGCCGCGCGGTGGGCCGTGCCGATGAGCACCAGGGCCTCGGCTTCGCCTTCCCGGTCGGCGATCCGCTGCCGCAGGTCACAGGCCTGGCGGAGGTGGCCGAGAGCCTCTTCGCCGTCGCCGAGCGCGATGAGGCACCGGGCCAGCGCGGTGAGCACGTGGTCGTTGGGGCTGAACCGGCCCAGCTCTTCGCAGCCCGCGTAAGCCGTGCGCAGGAAGGCCAGCGCCGGCTCGTAGTCGCCGTTCAGCCAGCGGACGACGCCGCGGGTCCAGCACGTGATGATCCGCGCGTCGATGCCGAGCGGGGACAGGCGCGCGAGGCCGGCCAGCCCGTCGGCCGCCGCCTGCGCGTGCCGCGCCGCCGGCTCGTGGTCGCCGCGTTGCAGGTGCATCAAGCCGAGCAGGGCGAGGGTGTGCGCGTGGGACTCGGTGTTCTCCGGCTGCTTCGCCGACGCCGTCAGCAGGTCGAAGGCCCGCGAGGTGTGGCCGGCGGACCAGTGGGCCAGCGCCAGCAGCGTGCTCAGCAGGCCTTCGCCGCCCTCGGCCGTCTCCTGCGCCGCGGCCAGGCTCTGCTCCAGCAGCTCGATCGGGTCGCCGCCGAGGTCGCGCTCCAGGAAGTGCCAGAAGGAGATGGCCAGCTGCCAGGCGTGGGTGCCGTAGCCCTCGGCCGCGGCGCAGCGCGTCGCGGCCAGGAGGTTGCCGCGCTCGGCCAGCAGCCAGGCGTGCGCCGCCGCCGCTTCCGGGCCGCCGGCCTCGAAGCTGGCCGCGGCGTCGGTGACGGCCGCCAGGTAGTGGTCGAGCATCTTCCCGGTCATCCGCGGGTCGTCGGAGAGCCCGCGGGCGTACTGGCGCAGCAGGTCGTGCTGGCGGTACCGGCCGGGCACGGCCTCCTCGGCCAGGTGGACGTCGACCAGCCGCTGCAGGGCGTCGTCGGCCCGGCCCACCGGCGTGCCGGTCATCGCCGCGAGGACGGCGGTGTCCGCGTCGGCGCCGGGATGGCGGCCCAGCGCGTAGAAGAGCTGCTGGTCTTCCGGGGGCAGGTGCTCGTGGGACATCCGGAACGCCAGCGCCACCTCGCGGTCGGCGAACAGCTTCGGCAGCCGCCGGCGCGCGTCGGCCAGCTGCGCCGACAGGTACGCGATCGGCCAGGCGGTGCGGTGCGCGAGCCGGGCGCCGGACAGCCGCAGCGCGAGCGGCAGGCCCGCGCACAGGCGGACGATGCGCGCCACGGCCTCGGGTTCGGCGGCCGCCCGGTCGGTGCCCACCAGCCGGGCGAAGAACGCCGTGGCTTCTTCCTCCGGCAGGACGGCCAGGGAGATCGGCCGGGCGCCGGCGAGGTCCGGCAGCCGGGCCCGGCTCGTCACGATCACGAGGCCGGGACCGGCGGGCAGCAGCGCGGCCACCTGCGTCTCGTCCACGGCGTTGTCGAACACGACCAGCAGCCGCAGCGCCGCGGTCTTCGCCCGCCACTGCGCTTTGGCGTCGCCGGTCGCCGCGAGGCCCAGCTGGCCCAGCAGCACGTCCAGTGCCTCGTCCGCGGTCAGCGGCGTCTTCCCCGCGCTGTGCCCCTGCAGGTCCACGAAGACGACGCCGTCGGGAAAGCGGTCGGCCAGCAGGTGCCCGGCGTGAACGGCGAACGCCGTCTTGCCGACCCCGGCCATCCCGTCGACCGAGTAGACGGTGGCCCGGTCGCCGGTCGACGTCACCAGGCGGGCGAGCTCGGCGGCCCGCCCGGTGAAGTCCGGGAGATCGCGGGGCAGGCAGTTGCGGCGGGCCGGGTTCTTTCCTGCACTGGCAGGCGGACGCGCTTCGCGATCCCGCCCGAGCAGCCGCCGGTGCGTGTCCGTCAACGCGGCGGTCGGGTCGATGCCCAGGTCTTCGGACAGCCGGGCGCGGACCTCCCGGTAGTGCTGGAGGGCGTCGGCCGTCCGCCCGGCCCGGTGCAGGGCCGTCATGTACAGGCCGGCGATGCGCTCGTCGTACGGGTGCCCGGTGGCCAGGGCGGCGAGCCCGGCGACCAGCTCGGTGCCTTCGCCCAGCCGCAGCCGCGTCTCGGCCAGGTCGAGCTGCGCCGCCAGCCGGGCCCGCTCCAGCCGGTCGCGCTCGGCGTCGGCCCAGTCGCCGGTCAGGCCGGTCAGCGCCGGTCCCTGCCACAACGCCAGCGCTTCGGTGAGGGTCGAGACCACGCGCGCGTCGTCGCTGTCCGCACCGGCCCGCGCGCAGAGGTCCTGGAAGACGTACAAGTCGACCGGGAGCGGTGTGGCGTCGGCGATCAGCGCGTAGCCGCCGGACCGGCGGACGAGGCTCACCCCCGGCACCGCGCTCACGGCGCGGCGCAGCCGGGAGATGTAGCTGTGCACGGTTTCGCGGCCGCGCAACGGCACCGCGGCGCCCCACACCCGCTCGGCGAGCCGGTCGGTCGACACGACCCGGCCGCGCTCGACGACCAGCGCGGCCAGCACGCACCGCTGCCGCGGGTGCCCGAGGTCCACCGGAACGCCGTCGACGGACGCGGCCACCTCCCCCAACAACCGCAGCACCGCACTCACCTCCCCGAGCGTCACGGAAACCGGACACAGCGTATACGCTCAGTCAGAGGCTCGGCACCGCCTGTTCGTCAGCCGGTCAAGTCGGCCATCAGCGCGGCCGCCGCGCGTTGCCCGGACACCAGCGCTCCCTGCACCGACGGCGTGTCGCGGTGGTCGCCGCAGACGTAGCGGCCGGGGGCGAGCCGCACCGGAAGTCGCAGCGGCGCGCCGGGCCCGAACACCGGCAACGCCCGGGGCAGCGCGTAGGCGGCCAGCAGGTCCCAGCCGCCGGTCTCGGTGCCGTAGATCCGCGCCAGCCGGCGCCGGACCTGCGGCTCCAGGCCGGGATCGGCGCGATCGGGCACGGACGCGGAGATCAGCGCCGACCCGCTCGGGGCGTACCCCGGGGCGACCTCGCTGAGCACCGCGGTGTTGAGCAGCAGCTCGTCGAGCCCGTCGACCAGCAGCGTCGGCGACCGCAACGGCGTCGCCGCGGCGCGGTAGTAGAACGTCGTCACCGCGTGCCAGGCGGGCGCTTCGACGCCGGGCAGCAGCCGGGCGGCGGTGTCACCGTCGGTCGCCACGATCACGGCTCGCGCGGGCAGGTGCTCGCCGTCGCCGGTGCGGACGCCGTCGGCGGTGATCTCGGCGACCTCGACGCCGGTGCGGACCGTGCCGGGCGGCAGGCCGTCGGCCAGCTGACGCGGCAGGGCCTGCATGCCTTCGGCCGGCAGTACCCCGCCGCCACGCAGGAAACTGCGCCACAGCAGGTGGAACATCCGCGCGGACGTCCGCAACGACGGGTCGAGGAACACCCCCGCGAGGAACGGCCGCAGCACCTGCTCGACCGTGGCCGCGCTCAGGCCCCAGCGCCGCAGCTCCTCGGCGGTGCTGCGCCCGGCGTCGGCCCGGACGGTCGCGTCCGGCGCCAGCAGGTCCCGGGCGGCCAGGGCCGCCATCCGCGCGGCGTCACCGGGATGGCCGGCGGCGAACCCGGCGGCCCCGCCCACCGCGGGCAGCCCGTGCCACGGGCCAGCCAGCCACCGGCGGCCCGTCTCGGTCACGGCGATCGTGCCGCGGGTGAACGGCTTGGGCCGCAACGCTTTCACGTCGACCAGCCGCCGCACCGCGGGGTACGCGGGCAGTAGCACCTGGAACCCGCGGTCGAGCCGGAACCCGTCGACCACGTCGGTGCGGACCCGGCCGCCGACGTCGTCGCCCGCCTCCAGCACGGTGGTCCCGATCCCGGCCCGGTGCAGCCGCGCCGCGGCACTCAGCCCCGCCAGCCCACCTCCGACGACGATCACACCCGATTCCCCGGCCATCCGCGCTCCCTTCGTCACGGTGCGGGGTTCCCGGCCCGGCCGAGTCCAACCGCGCCGGTCGCGAACCTCACCCACGCGAGGCGGGGATCGCCGGTCCCCCGATGTCCGCTCTCTGCCACCGCGCGGGCGGGTGCGTGATGCTCGGAGCATGGACATCACCGGAAACACCCTCTTCATCCCTGGCGCCACCAGCGGTATCGGGCTGGCGCTCGCGCTCGCCCTCCGGGAGCGGGGCAACACCGTGATCGTCGGCGGCCGGCGCACCGACCGGCTGGAGAAGATCGCCGCCGAGTACCCAGGCATCGGCACCGTGCGGATCGACACCACCGACGCCGCGAGCATCCAGGCCGCCGCGAAGGACGTGCTCGCCCGCTACCCCGAGCTGAACGTGCTCGTCACCATGGCCGGCGTGATGCGCGTCGAGGACTGGCACCGGCCGGAGTCGTTCCTGGAGTCGGCCGAAGAGGTCGTGACGACCAACGTGCTCGGCCCGATCCGGCTGATCGCCGCGTTCGTCGAGCACCTGCGGAGCCGGCCGGTCGCCACCATCGTGACCGTCTCGTCCGGACTGGCCTTCACCCCGCTCAAGGTCACTCCGAGCTACAACGCGTCCAAGGCGGCGATCCACATGCTCAGCGAATCCCTGCGGCTGCAGCTGGCCGACACCACCGTGGACGTGCTGGAACTGGTGCCGCCTTCGGTGCAGACGGACTTGCTGCCCGGCCAGGCCGAGAGCGAGCACGCCATGCCGCTCGACGAGTTCGTCACCGAGGTCATGACGATCCTGGAGACCCGGCCGGAGGCGAAGGAGATCCAGGTCGAGCGCGTCAAGTTCCTCCGCTACGGCGAAGCCCGCGGCGACTACGACCAGGTCGTCGCGACGCTCAACCAGACCGATCCCCACTGAGCACGCGGAACTCGGTGCCGTCCGGATCCGCCAGCACGACGCTGCCGTCGTCGCGGACGCCGAGCCGAGCGGCGCCGAGGGAGATCAGCTCGTCGACCGCCGCCCGCTGGTCGCCGTCCGCCGGGAGCAGCTCGAAGCGCTGCCGGTCCGGCTCCTCGGGCGTGCCATCCCACACGTCCCACGCGAGTTTCGTGCCACCGCGCGGTGACTGGATCGCGGTCTGCTCGCCCTGGTCCCACACCAGGGGCCAGCTCAGCGCCTCGCTCCAGAACCGGCCGACCTGCCGGGAACCGGCACAGGTGAGCTCACCGAGCGGGCCGCACCCGGCGAGGTAATCGTCGCCGGGCTCGATCACGCAGAACTCGTAACCGGCCGGGTCGCCCAGGACGACGTGCCGCTCCTCGGGTCGCTGCCCGACGTCGACGTGACGGCCACCGAGCCCGATCGCCGTGTCCACCGTGTGCCGCTGGTCGTCGAGGTCGGCGCTGGTCAGGTGCAGGTGCATCCGGTTCGCGCCGAGCCGGCCGGCGCGGCCCGGGACGAACCGCAGGCCGAGCTGGGCGTCCCTGCCCGGGAGCAGCACACCGCCGTCATCCTCGACGACCTCCCGGCCGAGCAGCCCGGCCCAGAACCGGGCCGGTGCAGCCGGGTCGTCCGCCTCGAAGGTCACCGCAAGCAGTCTCGAACGCATCACCGGAACGTAGACACCGCCCCAGGCGAGGGCAAGGCAATATCGATCCGGTTGCCCGCGATGACGCCATAGGCGTTCCCTATAGCGGCTGCTGACAATTCGTCTTTGCTTCCCGCGCTTTTCCGGACCTACCGTGACCAAGACGAACACGGAAAGAAAGGACCGGTGGCATGACCACGATCGGAAACGGATCGGGACCGCGGGAACTCGCGGGAAAACGAGCCCTGGTCACGGGTGGCACTCGCGGCATCGGCGCGGCCGTCGTGCGGCAGTTCCTGGACGCGGGCGCCGAGGTGCTCACGACCGCCCGCTCGGCGACGAGCACGGTGCCGGACGGAGCTTCCTTTGTGGCGGCCGACGTTCGGACGCGGGCCGGCACGGAAGCGCTCGCCGCGGCCGCGCAGGAGGTGCTCGGCGGGGTGGACGTCCTGGTCCACAACGCGGGCGGGGCGCGACCGCACGCGGACTCGTCGGCCATCACCGACGAGGAGTGGCAGGACGCGCTGGACCTGAACTACCTGGCTTCGGTCCGGCTGGATGCGTTGCTGCTGCCGGGAATGCGGGACCGACGCGCGGGGACGATCGTGCACGTCTCCTCGGCCGCGGTGCTCACCCCGGTCGGGCCGTTCCTGCACTACACGGCGGCGAAGGCGGCGCTGGAGAACTACAGCCGGGGCCTGGCACTGGAACTGGCCCCGCTCGGCATCCGCGTCAACGCCGTTTCCCCGGGCCGCACCGCCACTCCCGGCGGTGAAGCGACGCGGGAGCAGTGGGCGAGCCTGAGCGTGGCGCCGGCCGAGACCAACGCCGGGGACACCACGCCGCTGGGGCGCGACGGCCGGCCCGGGGACATCGCCGACGCGGTGCTGTTCCTCGCGTCCGACCGGGCGAGCTGGCTGACCGGACGGAACCTCATCGTGGACGGCGGGGAATTCCCGATGGGCTGACGCCGTTCCGGGGAATTGTTCCCGGCCGTCAGGAAACCGGCGCAAAAGAATGCGACCAGGTCTCCCGGCGCAGCAGTTCGAGCAACGCCGTTTCCGCCGGTCCCGGGCCTTTCCGGAGAACGGCGACAACGGGCTGGGTCACGGCCGGGAAGACCGGGCGGACGAGGTGCGCGTGGCCCTCGGGCACCGCCGAGGCCGGGACGAGCGTCACGCCCAGCCCGGCGGCGGCCCACCGCACGGCCGTCGCCGTCTGGGACACGCGGGCGACCGCGCTCGGCGTCACGTCGTTGTCCCGCAACACGTTCAGCAGCACGGCGTCGAGCGCGCCGTCCCGGTCGAAGCGCACCCACGGCTCCCCCGCCAGCCCGCTCAGCTCGACCCGGTCCGCGGCGAGCCGCGGGTGCCCGGCGCCCAGCACCACGACGAACTCCTCGTCGCCGAGGTGGTGGGCGTCATCCGGGGTCTGCTCACACGCCGCCATCAGGGCGAGGTCCAGCACACCCCGGCGGCCCAGCCGGTCCAGCTCGGCGGAGCTCGGCTCCTCGAAGACGGTGACCTCCAGCCGCGGGAAGCGGCGGCGCAACGCGCCCAGCGCGCCCGGCAGCTGCCGGGTGCCGAAACCCAGCTGCACCGCGACCGTCAGCTCGCCCACCAGCTCGTCGGCCCCGGCCCGGGCCGTCGCCCGCGCCCGCCGCGACGCGTTCACCGCGACCTGCGCCTCCCGCAGGAACGCGCGGCCGACCACCGTGGGCACCAGGCCGGACGGCGTGCGGGCGAACAACTGCACGCCGAGCTCCCGCTCCAAGCCGCGGATCTGCTGCGACACCGAGGGCTGGGCGACGCGCAGCCGTTCCGCCGCCGCCGTCACCGAGCCCTCGTCGGCCACGGCGAGGGCGTACTCGTACTGCCGGAGGCTCATCGGGCGCTCGCGGCGAACGAGTGGATGTAGGCCAGCGCGGCGTTCATCGACGCTTCGAGCGGCCGCACGTCAAGCATGGTCTGCGAGAGCAGGACCCCGCCCTGCAGGGCGGCGAGCAGCGAGAACGCGAGCTCGTCGAGGTCGGCGCCGGCCCGCAGCTCGCCGCGGTCGCGCATCGCGCGCAGGCCCTCCAGCAGGAGGTCCTTCCAGCGGAGAAAGCCGTCGGCCAGGTCGGTCCGGGACTCCTCGTCGCTGACGCTCAGCTCGCCGGCCAGCGCACCGAGGTTGCAGTCGCTGCGGCAGCCGTTCTCCCGCTGCCGCTCGATCCCGGCGTCGGCCCAGGCCCGCAGCGCCTCGAAGCTGTCGAGCGCCGAGATCCGCGGCAGACCCGAGTCGGCCTGCCGGGTGATGACGGCCCGGATCAGCGCCTGCTTGCCGTCGAAGTAGTGGTAGAGCTGCGATCCGCTCACGCCGGCCGCGGCCCGCACGTCCTCGATCCCGGTGCCGGCCACGCCGTGGCGGGCGATGAGCTCGGTCGCGGCTTCGATGATGCGGTCCCGGGTGGCGCGGCCCTTCGGGGTCAGGCGACGCGGTTTCGGCGCTTCGGTCACATCGTCAGCCTACCGCAAGACTGGGTTGCGCAATCCAGAAACCGTCCCTACTGTTCTGGACAGGACAACCCAGAAAGTGAGGCCGACCCCATGTCCCCCACCCGCACCGCCCTCGTGACCGGCGCCACCGCCGGCATCGGCCGGGCCGTCGCGCTCGACCTCGCCGCCCACGGCATCGACGTGATCGCCCACGGCCGCGACCCCGAGCGAGGCGCCCAGCTCGTCAAGGAGATCACCGCGGAAGGCGGCACCGCGCGCTTCGTCGGCGCGGACCTGACCGACCCCGGCGAGGTTGTCGCGCTCGCCGCCGAAGCCGGTGACGTGGACATCCTGGTCAACAACGCCGGCAGCTACGCGTTCACCAGCACGCCGGACACGACCGCGGACAGCTTCGACCGGCAGTTCGCGCTCAACACCCGCGCGCCGTTCCTGCTGGTCGGCGCGCTGGCGCCGGCCATGGCCGAGCGGGGGCACGGCACGATCGTCAACATCACCTCGACCGCGGCGACCTCGCCGGCACCGATCGGCGGCGCCTACGGCGCGTCCAAGGCGGCCGTCGAACTGCTGACGCGCTCGTGGGCCACGGAGTTCGGCGGCCGCGGCGTCCGGGTCAACGGCGTCTCCCCCGGCCCGGTCCGCACCGCGGGCACCACCGCCATGCTCGGCGGCAACGTCGACGTCCTGGGCCGGGCCAACCTCCGCGAGCGCATCGGCGAACCCGAGGAGATCGCCCGGGTGGTCCGGTTCCTCGTGGACTCCGACAGCAGCTACATCAACGGCACTGTCGTCGTCGCCAACGGCGGCGAGCCGAGCGGGCTGCCCGCATGAGCACCTACGAATGGCTGCCCGAGGGCTTCGACGTCCGCACGGCCGACACGAACGGCGTCCGGCTCTCGGCCGCGGTGGGCGGCCACGGTCCGCTGCTGGTGCTGCTGCACGGCTGGCCCCAGACCGGCCGCGCCTGGGCCCGGGTGATGCCCGCCCTCGCCGAGGACCACACGGTGGTCGTCCCCGACCTGCGCGGCACCGGGGCCAGCGAACGGCCCGCCGGCGGCTACACGAAGGTCAACCAGGCCGACGACGTGCGCGGCCTGCTCACCGCACTCGGCCTGACCGGGCCCGCGGTGGTCGTCGGGCACGACATCGGCAGCATGGTCGCCTTCGCCTGGGCGCTGCACCGGCCCGCGGACGTCGCCGCCGTCGTGCTGCTCGACGCCTTCCTGCCGGGGGTCGACCTCGAGGAGTCGATGAACGTCGTCACCGGGGGCTCGTGGCACTTCGGGTTCTTCATGGCGCCGGTGTTCCCCGAGATGCTCCTGGACGGCCACGAGCGGGAGTTCGTCGAGGCGACCTTCACCGCCCGGAGCACGCCCTCGACGTTCACCAGTGAGGAACTCGACTTCTACGCGCGCGCCTACCGCGGCCGGGACCGGCTGCGCGGCGGTTTCGGGCACTACCGGACCCTGCTCGACGACGGCGTGGAGAACCGGGGCGTCCTCGCCGAACGCGGGGTGAGCGTGCCGGTCCTGTCCGTCGGCGGCCGGGATTCGGTGGGCGGGCAGACCACGGAAGCCCTGCGCCCGTACGCCAAGGACCTCACCGGCTTCATCGCCCCCACCGGCCATTTCGTCGCCGAAGAAGCCCCGGAGTGGTTCGTGCGCACCCTGCGCGAGTACCTCGCGGGAGCCCGGCCGTGAGGGTCCTCGTCATCGGCGCGACGGGCTTCGTCGGCGGCGGCGTCGCGCGGCACCTCGCCGGAGCGGACCACGACGTCACCGGCCTGGCCCGCTCCGCCGACGCGGCCGAACGCCTGACGCGCCAAGGCATCACGCCGTTGCGCGGGGACGTCGACGACGGCCTCGCCGAGGTCGTCGCGGCCGCGACGGCGTCCGGCGCGGTCGTCTTCGCCGCCCAGCTCGACGCCGAGGCCGAGGAGCGCGTCGTCACGCGCCTGCTCGACGCGCTCGCCGGCTCCGGGAAGACGTTCCTGTTCACCTCCGGCAGCGGGGTCCTCCTCCAGCGCACCGGCGGTGCCTGGAGCGAAGACAGCTTCGCCGAGGACGACCCGTTCACGGTCGAACCGCTGGCCGCGCGCCGGCTGGCGGTCGAGCAGCTGGTGCGGGCCGCGGCCGGCCGGGACGTGCGCGCGATCGTCGTGCGGCCCGGCATGGTCTGGGGTCCGGGCGACCACGGCCACGTGCCGCTGATCCGCCGGTCGGCCGAGCGGACCGGCGCCGCGTGCTACGTCGGCGAAGGCCTCAACACCTACTCCCACGTGCACCTCGACGACGTCGCCCGGCTCTTCGGGCTCGCGCTGGCCCGGGGCACCGCCGGTGCGCTGTACCACGCGGTCGCGGGCGAGACCCCGACCCGGTGGATCGCCGAAGCCGTGGCCCGGGAGCGGGGGTGCGCCACGCGAAGCCTCACCGTGGCGGAGGCCACGACCGTCTGGGGTGCCTTCGACGCCCTGATCCTCGCCGCGTCGAGCCGGTGCCGCGCCCCGCGCAGCCGCCGGGAGCTGGGGTGGGCGCCCCGGCACACCGACCTGCTGGGCGCGGTCGGCGCACCCCCGTCCGGCCGTGCCGATGCACGCCCGTTCGCGGGCGTCCGGGACACCGCACTCCCTTGAGCTGCAACGGAACTTCATAGATCCGTCAGGTGACGGATGTCTGTTGTGGTCCGATCGCGAAGCATTGCTTCACGGGGCTCCACGCTCCGGCCTCGATACCGAGGAGGAGCGATGTCCCGTGCTACCCCTGTTTCGACCGTCGTGATCTTCATCTTGGCCCTCAATCTGCGCCCGGCCGTGACGAGCCTGGGCGCGGCCCTGCCGGACATCTCGGTCGCCGGGAGCCTGGTCGCCGCCGTGCTCGTCGCGCTGCCCCTGTGGGCGATCGGCCTCGGCGGCTGGGCGTCGCCCTGGCTGTGCGCCCGGATCGGGACGCACCGGATCGTCACCGTGTCCCTCCTCGGGCTGGCGGCGTCGCTGTTCGCACGGGTCCTCGGCGGCCCGGTGCCGCTGCTGGCCGGGACGGCGCTGGCGTGCCTGGCCATCGCCGCGCTCGGCACCGTGCTGCCGATGCTGGCCAAGGGGTCGGCCGCGTTCACCCTCGGGCTCGGGCTGGGCAGCACGGCGGGGGCGCTGATCACGCCCCTGGCGGTGCTGTCGTCGTCGTGGCGGGTCGGCCTGGGCGTGTGGGCGCTCACGGCCCTGCTGGCCCAGCGGGTGTGGCGGCGCACGCACGTCGAGTTCCTGGCACCGAAGGTCGCGACCGGACCGGTGCGGGCCCGCGCCCTGACCCTCCACTTCGGACTCATCTCGACGGTCACCTTCCTGGTCATGGGCTGGCTCCCGGGAATCCTGCGCAGCGCGGGTGTGCCGCCGGCGAGTGCCGGCGCGTACCTCGCGCTGTCGATGGCCATGGGGCTGCCCATGATGTGGCTGGTGCCCGGCTGGACGCGCCGGTGGCGCAACCAGACCCTGCTCGTGGTCGTCCTGGCCGCACCCAACGTCGTCGGCGTGGCCGGGCTGCTCATCGCACCGGCGGCGGCGCCCTGGCTGTGGGCCGCGGCCACCGGCGCGGGCATGGGGTCGCTGGCGTTCGTCCTGACGACGATCTCGTTGCGCAGCAAGGACAGTTCCCTGGCGCTGTCCGCCGTGGTCCAGGGCGTGGGGTACGTCATCGCCGGCTTCGGCGTGCTGGCCTGCGGCTGGCTGCACACGCACACCGGCGGCTGGCAGATTCCGCTGGTACTGGTGCTGGTGATCCTGCTCGGCCAGGTGGCCAGCGGGCACATCACGGTGTCCCAGCGGGTTCCGGCGGAACCGGAACCCGAACCGGCGCCCAAGCCGGAACCGGCTCCGGAGCCGGCACCGACGCCGGCCCCGCACGTCCTGCTCCCGGTGCACCAGCAGGACGCGCCCGAGGCCGCGGCCTGATGTTCCCGGCCCGCTCCGGGTGCACCCCTGGTCGGGGTGCGCCCGGAGTTCACCCGTTTCAGCGATGGCGCTCGCTCATCAGTTCGATAACGTGGAGGGCGTGACGACAACCACGCGTGGTCCCATGGATCGGCCGAGCACCCTCGGCCCGTTGATGGCGACCGTGCGCCGGTGGTTCGAGCGTTTCCGCCGCGCCATGTCAGCCCGAAGCAGACCGGTGCCGAGCGGCTTCCCGCGCGATGTCGATACGCGAGTGGACATCGAGCTTGGTCAGGATGTGCGACACATGCGTGCCGACCGTCCGCGGCGACAGGTACAGGCGGGCCGCGATCTGCGGGTTCGACAGGCCTTCCACGACGAGCGCGGCGATCTTGCCTTCCGTCGGGGTCAGGCTGTCCCAGCCGTGGGTGATCTGGCGGTGCTTCACCGTCGGGCCGCGCCGGATGCCGAACGCCCGGAACCGCGCGCGCAGCCTGGCCACGTCCCAGTGCGCGCCCAGCTCGGCGTAGAGGTCGAGGGCGTAGGTGAAAGCGGCCCGCGCCGAGCCGCGGTCGTCGGACCGGGTTTCGGCGAAGGCGATCGCGGCGGCTTCCAGGGCCTTGGCCCGCGAGAGCGGGCGGCCCGCGTCGCGGTAGCCGTCGGCGGCCTGCAGCAGCGTCGCCGCGTCCAGCTCGAGCAGGCCGTGGCAGTACGAGGCCAGCGCGAGGCGGTGCGGCACGGTGGAACCGGCGGCGATCTTGCGGACCCGGGCGTCGATCTCCACCGCGGTCCGCGTGTCGCCGGTCGCCGCGGCCAGCCGGGCGGCGTCGGCGAGCAGGTCCTCACCCTCGTCTTCGCCGGCCAGCGCGTCGGTGAGCGCGGCGAGCGCCCGCTCGGGCAAGCCGTCGTGCTCGAAGGCGAGGCTGCGGGCCCGGGCCAGGGACTCCACGACCCGGCCGCCGATGCGTTCCGAATACGGCGACGCCACGTCGAGGTGCTTGCGGGCCGCGGGGCCGTCGCCGCGGTGGAAGTGGATGATCGCGGCGACCCCGTGGTCGCAGCACGCCACGCTCGGGTCCTTGAGGTCGTCCGGGACGACGTCCACCTCGGCCAGCGCGTCGTCCCAGCGGCCGGTGCCCAGCAGCAGCTGCCCGAGCGCGCTCTGGGCCTGGGTCAGGCGCACGACGCTGCCGGTGCGGTCGGCCAGCTCGCGGGCGCGCGTGGCGGCGGCGAGCGCGTCGGTGTAGCGGTCGAGCGCCCCGAAGGTGACCGACTGGTTGATGCGCAGCAGCAGGCCGAGGTCGGTCAGCGCGGGATCGCCCTGCGCCTTGGCCATCGCGCGCTCGAACAGCGGCAACGCCGCGGTCCACTCGCCCCGCATCATCGCCACCAGGCTCAGCACGTGCAACGCCCACCCGGTGGCCCAGCGGTCCTCGACCTGCCCGGCCTCCTCCAGCGCCTCGGTGGCCACCCGGCTGGCGGTGACGACCTGGCCGAGGTCGCGGTGCGTGCGCGCGATGAGCACGAGCAACCGGGCCCGGTGCCGGGGTTGCAGGCCCGGCCGGGCCACCGCGTCGTTCAGCGCCGCCAGGGATTCGGCGGAGCGGCCGGTCATCCCGCGGCACTGGGTGACCGTCGTGTGCAGGTCGACGAGCAGGTCGGGGTCGTCGAGGTGTTCCAGGGCGCGGCACGCGATCCGCTCGGCCTGGCCGAAGTTGCCCAGCCGGTAGTGCGCGTCGGCCAGCCGGCAGGTCAGCGCGGCGGTCACGGCGTCACCGGGCCGCGCGTCCCGCACCGCGCGGCGCAGGAGCGCGACGGCGACCGCGGGCGCCTGGCCGATCAACGGCGCGGCCACCTCCAGCAGCCACTGCACGGCCCAGGCCGGCACCGGCACCCGGCTGTCGGTGGTCGACACCATCGGCAGCAGGTGCAGCGCGACCCGCTCGACCGGCGCGCCCGCCTCGGCCAGGGACCGCGCGGCACCCTGGTGCCAGGCGACCCGGACCGACGTCGGCATCTCGTCGTACAAGGCCTTGCGGATCAACGGGTGCCGGAACGCCAGGTCGTCGCCGGCCGCCACCAGCACCCCGGCGGTCCGGGCCTCGTCGAGGGCGGGCAGCAGGCCGGGAAGCGGGGAGCCCGTCACGGTCACGAGGTCCCCGACCGAGAAGCCGACCCCGAGCAACGCCGCCGCCCGCAGCACGGCCCGCGTCGGCTCCGGCAGGAAGCCCAGCCGGTCCGCGATCGCCTCCGGCAGGGAGTCCGGGGTGTCCCCCTCGGCGAGCTGGGCGACACCCGCGTCGTCGACGTCCAGGCACGAGCCCCTGGTCAGGGCGTCGAGCAGTTCGGTGAGGTACAACGGGTTCCCGGCGGCGTCGTCGGCCAGCCGCTCCAGCTCGGCCCCCGGTCTGCCGCCGGCCAGCGCGGTCACCAGCTCGATCACCGCCGGTTCGGCCAGCCGGCCCAGTCGTAACCGCTCGGCCGGGCCGACGATCCGGTACAGCGAGCGCAGGTCGTCGCGGCGCGGGACCGGGCGCAGCACGCCGATCAGCAGCAGCGGAAGCTGCCGGACCGAGCGGGCGAGCCGGCCCCACACGGCCACCGTCGTGCGGTCGGCCCACTGCAGGTCGTCGACGACGAGCACCACCGGTCCGTCCTGGCAGAGCTCGTCCACCAGCGCGAGCAGCTGCTCGGCGGCCGCGGCGGCAAGGTCGGCGCCCTTGCCCGCGACCGCACTCCCGTGCAGCAGCCCGGAGATGGCGCTACGGCGGGAATCCTTCGCGGACGGCGTGATGTGCAACGCGTCCAGCAGCGGCAGCAGCGGCAGGGCCTGGCCCAGCTCGTCGCCGGCGCCCCAGTAGACCTGGCAGCCCATCCCGGTCGCGGCACCGCCACCGGCGCGCACCAGCGCGGACTTGCCGATGCCCGGTTCGCCGTCCACGAGCACGGCGCGACCACGGCCCGCGACCACCTCACGCACCCAGCCGACCAGCCGGGAGACCTCGTCGTCCCGGCCGATCAGGAGCTCGGCACCCTCCGTGAGCGGTCGCACAGGGGAGATAATAGGAGGGAAACTGTTACCCAACAAGATGTACACTGTGGTTGCCGGAACGTCGGCCGGGGTTGCCGAACCCTCCTCACGGGATAATAACAATTCGGCAATTGATCGGCTTTCCGGTTAAGCTCCATTCCGCCACTTGTCGTTGGGGGGTCATTAACCGCCCGTTGACCACCGGTTGCCCCGGCTCTGCGATGGTCCATCGAGGCCCGAACAGATCAGTCACGTACAATTGACCACCGGAGGAATCGATGCGGGTTCACCGAGCGGTCGCCGTCGGCGCCGCAGTTGCCCTGAACGTTTTGGCCCTGGCCGTCCTGGGTACTTCCCCCACGGCTGCTGCCCGTGACGAGAACGTGACATCGGCCCCCGTGAGCACGGCCGTTCCGGACGAAATGGGGTACAACCGCGTTTCGACCGACGAAATGGGTTACAACTAGGTCTCCCCGACCTCCCCGGCCACAGAATGGGTTACAACTCGGTCACCCCGACCCGACGGCCGCAGCCGGATCAATTCCCGGCTGCGGCCGTTCCGTGTCCCGGAGCGGCTCGTTCGATGATTTCGATGAATCGCCCCGGACTTCCCGTATCGTTTGCCACGTCCGCGCCGGCTTGCCGATTAATCCGCGGGCAACGGGCTCAGCGTTCGAAAACGCCGGTCAGCCGGCCGCGGGCGAGAACGGGGCCGGTGATCACGGGCAGCAACGTGCGGGGCCGCGCCCGCTCCGGTGACGGTGAGTCGGGAACCGGCGCGGACAGCGCGAAGAGCTGGAAGACGTAGTGGTGCGGCCCGTGCCCCTTGACCGGCGCGGGACCGTGGTAGCCCCGGCCGATGGTGGACCGCAGCACCCGGACGCCGGGACCAGGCTCTTTCGCCGTCAGGGCACCGGTTTCCAGCGGTCCGCCCGACGGATCGGCCAGCGCGACGCAGTGCACGGCGGGCTTGCCCAGCGGGACGTCGACGTCTTCGACGACCACGAGGAGCTGGGCGGTGGCGGGCGGCAGCGCCGTCCAGGCCAGCTGGGGAGACCGGTCGGCGCCGCCGATGTGCTTGGCGCACTGCGCCAGCGGCAGCGGGCCGCCGTCGTCGAAGTCCCGGCTGGTGAGCGTCAGCTGGTCGGGACCCTGGAGGTTGGGCAGGTTCCAGGCCAGGTGGGTGTCGCCGGCCCGGCGGTTGCGCAGGAGCCGGCCGAGCAGCGTCATCGGGTCGCCTCGACCATGCCGATGACCTCGGCGGTGGTGGCGGTTTCGCCGAGCTTGGGGAAGACGCGTTCGACGCTGTGCCGGTGGGCGACGGCGTCGGGGTCGGTCATGGCGTCGGTGGCCAGGACGACGTGGTAGCCGTGGTCGGCGCCCGAGCGCGCGGTCGACTCGACGCCGGAGCTGGTCGAGATGCCGGCGAGCACGATCTGGGTGACGCCCAGGTCCCGCAGGAGCGTGTCGAGGCCGGTGTCGTGGAACGCGCTGCGCCGCCGCTTGGTGATCAGGTGGTCGGTCGGCCGGACGTCGAGGTCGTCGACGAGGTCGGCCCAGCCGGCCGGCGGCGGGGCGCTGCTCGCGGCCCCGCCGGCGTCGGTGCGTCCCGGCGCGCGGCCGGTGACGTTGACCAGGACCACGGGCAGCTCGTGCCGCCGGAACTCGGCGGCCAGGTAGGCCGCCTGCTTGACGGCCGCGGTGACGGCGGGATCGCGGTGGGCGTCGACGATTCCCTGTTGCAGATCGATGACGACGAGCGCGGACCTGGGGTCGATGGTGGTCAGCGGCACGGTGGTTTCTCCTGTGAGGATCGGCTGGTGGCGCCGCGCAGCAGGGACGCGATCGCGGCGAGGAAGGCGAGGGCGGCACCGAAGGCGAACACGATGACCAGACCCGAGTGGAAGGGCCCGGAGATCAGGTTCGGGAAGAACTCGCGGCCGGTCAGGGTCTGCCGCTGGGCCGCGGTGAGACCGGCCAGGGTGCCGCCGGGTTCGAGCAGGTGCTGGATCGGGTTGACGCCCAGCTGGGCGGCGAACAGCGACGACACCGGCGGCAGCGCGCCGATCTGGCCGGCGACACCGGCCGGCACGCCCTGCTGCTGCAGGCCGGCGGTGAGCGTGTGCGGGAGGTTGCTCGCCAGTCCGGCGATCATCAGCGAGAAGAACACGCCGATGGAGACGGCGGTGCCGGAGTTCTGGAAGGTGGCGCGCATGCCCGAGGCCACGCCGCGCAGGTCCGCGGGCACGCTGCCCATGATCGACGACGAGTTGGGCGAAGCGAACATGCCGCTGGCGATCCCGTTGAGCGCGATCAGCAGCGCGAACACCCCGTAGCCGAAGTCGATCGGCAGGAGCATCAGGCCCAGGAAGCTGGCGCCGAACAGCGCCGCGCCGCCGGTGGCCAGGCCCCGGGAGCCGAACCGGTCGGACAGGTAGCCGGAGATCGGTCCGGCCGCGAGGAAACCGGCCGTCAGCGGCAGCATGAAGATGCCGGCCCACAACGGGGTGCTCTCGTAGTCGTAACCGTGCAGGGGCAGCCAGATCCCCTGCAGCCAGATGATCAGCACGAACTGCAGACCGCCGCGGCCGATCGAGATGGCCAGGCCCGCCAGGTTGCCGAAGGTGAAGGCGCGCAAGCGGAAGAGGCTCAGCTGGATCATCGGGGCTTTGACGCGGTTCTCGATGACGACGAAGGCGGCCAGCAGCACCAGTCCCCCGGCGATCAGGATCTGGACGAGCGGGTTGCTCCAGCCCATGGTGTGGCCGCCGTGGGGCTGCAACCCCGCGGTGATCCCGATCAGGACCGCGCTCAGGCCGACCGCGAAGGTGACGTTGCCCCACCAGTCGATCCGGCCGCCGCCGCGCTTTCCGGTCTCGCGCAGGGTGCGGTAGGCCCACACCGTGAAGAACACGCCGATGGGCACGTTCACCCAGAACACCGCGCGCCAGTCCCAGGCCGCGAGCAGCCCGCCCGCGACCAGGCCGATGAACATCCCGCCGAGGCCCGCCACCTGGTTGATGCCCAGGGCGAACCCGCGCTGCTCCGCCGGGAAGGCGTCGGTCAGGATCGCGGCGGAGTTCGCGGTCAGCATCGACCCGCCGACGGCCTGCAGCACCCGCCAGGCGATCAGCCACAGAGCGCCGTGACCGCCGTCGAAGGGGTCGAAGGACAGCAGGATCGAGGCGAAGGTGAAGACCGCGAAGCCGGCGTTGTAGATCCGGACCCGGCCGTACATGTCGCCCAGGCGCCCGACGGTGACCACGAGGACGGCCTGGACCAGCCGGTACCCCATGATCATCCACAGCAGGTAGGCGATGTTCCCCGGGGCCAACGGATCCAGGTGCACGCCCGTGAAGATCGCGGGCAGGGCGATCAGCACGATGGAACCGTCCAGCGCGGACATGAAGACGGCGGCGGTCGTGTTGGTCAGCGCCGTCCACTTGTACCGGTCGCCGGCCGCGCGCGTCTCGGTCATCGGCTCGCTCCCTCGTGGTTTCGCGTGTCAGAGGTGCTGGGCCAGCCGGTCCAGCAAGGGCGCGGCCGCCGCGAGCCGCGCCAGCTCCGCCGGGGTGAACTCGCCGCCGGTCAGAGCCCGCGCGATGAGCTCGGCCCGCGCGTTCCGCTTGTCCCGCAAGGCCTGCCGCCCGGCGTCGGTGACCAGCAGCACCGCGCGCCGGCCGTCGTCCGGGTCCGGCCGGCGTTCGACGAGGCCGCGATCCCGCAACGCGCCGAGCGTCGCCCCCATCGCCTGCGCGGTGATCTGCACTTCCCGGGCGAGCGCCGAGGAAGTGGTGGGACCCGAGCGATCCAGCAGCGCCAGCGCGGTGCGCTCGGGCATCGTGAGGCCCCCCTCGGCGGGCACCTGCCGCACCCGTCGCACCAGCACGCTGACACTCGCCAGCAGGACAGCGGCAACCTCGCCGGGATCCGGATCAACGGTCATGTACTAAGGCTACCTTATCAACCTGCCTTAGTAAATTCCAGGCGCGCTCATGTAGGCCTCGGCGAGGTGCGCGGCCGGTCTTACCCGGCGCTTGCCTGAGGTTCGTCCGGGACCACGACCAGGCTGACGACGCGCCGGATGCGGCCCTCGCGGACGTTCTCGAACCGCGAGACGACCGCCTTCTCGATCTCCTCGACCATCACGGCGAACTCTTCTTCCGTCAGCCACACCGCCGCCTGCCGGTAGACGACGCCGTCCGCGTGCGGGTCGGCGTCCGGGTGGGCCAGGTAGCGGTCGAAGTCCCCCAGCAGCGACGCCGCGAACGTCGTGTACGACCGCAGGTGGTCCTCCTTCGACATCGCCGCGCGCGCCTCGGGGTCGACCACCGCCTCCTCCTTGCGCACCCGGTAGCTGCGCTCGATCGTGCCGCGCACCCGCCGCTCCTGGGCCACCTCCAGCACCCCGGCCTCGGCCAGCACCGCGATCTGCCGGTACATCGTGGCCGGCGCCACATCGGGGATGCGCTCGCGCAACTGCGCGGTGGTCAGCGGATCGGCGTCGAACAGCGCTTGCAGGATGCGCATCCGGACGGGGTGCAGGAGGAGATCGGCGGTCGCCATGGACCAATGTTCTCACATACGATACTGTTCTCACAGTCGAGAACATTTGCACGATCGAGAATGATGGGGGACGACTCATGCGGGACGTCGACACGACGGTCACCGCGGACGACGGACTGCCGCTGGCCGGCACCCTGACCCTGCCCGCGGGCGCCGGCCCGCACCCGGCCGTCCTGCTGCTGCACGGATCCGGACGGCTGGACCGGGACGCCGGCACGCGCCGGCTCCGCACGGGGGCCGGGCCCGCGCTGGCCGAAGCCCTTGCGCGCCAAGGGATCGCCTCGCTGCGTTACGACCGGCGCGGCGTCGGCGCCAACCCCGGCGACTGGCTCGCGGCCGGGTTCGCCGACAACCGGCGCGACGCGGCCGCCGCCGTGCGCGCCCTGGCCGCCCGGCCGGACGTCCGGGCCGACGCCGTCGGCGTGGTCGGGCACAGCGAAGGCGCCGTCCACGCCATGGCCCTCGGCGCGCACGCCGACGTCGCCGCGGTGGTGCTGCTGGCCGGGTTCGCCCGCCTCGGCGAGGACGCTCTGCGGTGGCAAGCCGGGATGATCGTCCGCGACCTCCCCGCGTTCGTGCGACCCGCGCTGCGGGCCTTCGCCCGGCGACAGCTGGCCCGGATCAAGACCACGGACGCCACCCGGGTCGCCGGGTTCCCGGTCAACGCCCGGTGGACGCGCGAACTGCTCGCCCACGACCCGCGCCCGGACCTCGCGGACATCCGGGTGCCCGTGCTGGCGATCACCGGCGGGAAGGACGTCCAGGTCGACGCCGCGGACCTGGCCGAGATCCGCCGGCTGGTGCCCGGCGAGGCCGAGGTCCACCGGATCCCCGACCTCACCCACCTGTTGCGCCGCGACGCCGGCCGCGCGTCGGTGCGGTCCTACCGCCGGCAGCTGCGCCGTCCCGTCGACGCCGACCTGCTCGCCCAGGTGTCCGGCTGGCTCGCAAACCGACTCAAGTAACTCAGAAAACGAATTGTTCCCGGGCTCGATGCTGCCCATTTTCGAACGAAAGGCATTCGCGTGACCACCATTTCCCCGGTTCGGCGGAAAAGCGGGCTGACCCTTTTCTGGACCGTCACGTTCACGACGAGCTGGGCGTTCTGGCTCGTCGCGATCCTGCTCGGCGGACCGCCGACGAGCTCCCCCACCGTCGTCCCCTACCTGCTCGGCGGCTTCGGCCCGGTGTTCGGCGCGATCGCCGTCCGGGTGCGGCGCGCCCGCCGCGGTGAACCCGCCCCGGCGCACGCGGTCGGCTCCCGGCCGGGCGTGCGGTGGTTCTGGATACTTCCCTTGTTGGTACTGGCATCCGCGACCGTCGTCGCCGCCGTGCTGCTCGCGGACGTCCTCGGCGGTCCCCCGCTGAGCCTGACGGCGGGACAGCACCTGGTCACGACCGCCGGCGGACCCGTTGCGTTCGTGATCAGCATGCTGATCGGCGGTCCGCTGGCCGAGGAGCCCGGCTGGCGCGGCACAGCTTATCCGCGCCTGCGCGCGTCGATGACGCGGCTGCAGGCCGGTTTGCTGCTGGGTGTCATCTGGGCCGTGTGGCACCTGCCGTTGTTCTTCATCACCGGCACGATCCAGGCTTCTTTCGGCCTGTTCAGCTTGAGCGGTCTGCTGTTCATTCTCGGTGTCATCCCGATGGGGCTGCTGACCGTTTTCGCCTACGAACGCGGTGGTGTTCCGGCGTCGATCGCGGTCCATTTCGGCGTCAACACGACCGTCGCGCTGCTGACCGTCAACGCGCCGGCGGCGCAGGCGATCGTCCTGGTCGTGCAAGCCGTTGTCGCGCTCGTGTTGCTCGGCCGCGGTCCTCGCCCGGCGCGGGCCTGACGCGGCCGGAGCCGGCCGGCGGTCGCCACGGAGGCGACCGCCGGCCTCTTGTCACCGGGTCGGAGTTCTGCCTACCATCATCCTCGTCACGCGGGTTGAAACGATTCATTTCGTCGGGGATCGACCGCCGCCCTGTCAACGGAGAGAGGAACGCGATGTCTTCGCGCCTGATGACGGCTTCGTTGGCCCTGCTGACCTTCCTGGTCCTGGGGGTGGCGCCCGTCGAGGCGTTTCCCGCGCTCGGCGACGTCCAGGCCGGCGGCCTGCAGGTCGAGCACCAGACCGACCCGCTCGGGGTCGACGTCGCCCGGCCGCGGTTCGGCTGGGCGCTGACCGCGAAGGACACCGCGCGTCAGTCGGCGTACCGGATCGTGGTCTCCACCGAGGCCGGCGGGCCCGCGAACGTCTGGGACAGCGGCGAAGTGCGGTCGTCGCAGTCCTTCGACGTCACCTACGCCGGCCACGCCCTGAAGGCGCGGAACCGCTACTTCTGGCGCGTCCAGGTCTGGGACGCCGCCCGGCACGCTTCGCGGTGGAGTGCACCGGCGTCGTTCGAGACGGCGTTCCTGGCGCCGGGCGAGTTCCAGGGTGACTGGATCGGCGCGCAGACGACCGCGACGCCGCCGTCGCTGACCGGCGCGAGCTGGATCTGGTACCCCGAAGGGAATCCGGCCGACTCGGCACCCGTCGGCACGCGGTACTTCCGGCGCGCGTTCGACCTGCCCGCCGGCGACCGGATCACGTCGGCCCAGCTCGAGCTCACGGCCGACGACAGCTTCACCGTGTCCGTCAACGGACAGCAGGTCGCCGCCTCGCCGCACGTCGGCGACTCCTGGCGGACGGCGACCGTCGTCGACGTCTCGACGGCGCTGCGTCCCGGCCGCAACGTGATCGCGGCCGAGGCGACCAACGCCCAGCCCGGGCCGGCCGGCTTCCTCGGCAAGCTCCGGGTCGAAAGCTCGGGCGCCCCCTTCGAACTCGTCACCGACGCGACCTGGAAGTCCGCGAACACCGCCGCGACCGGCTGGCAGCAACCGGACTTCGACGACGCGGCCTGGCCGCAGGCGCTGGTGGCCGCCGCGTACGGGTCCGGTCCGTGGGGCAGCTCCGTCAGCACTCCTCCCCCGCCGGAACCGTTGCTGCGCAACGAGTTCACCCTGAACAAGCCGATCAAGTCCGCTCGGGTGTACATCGCCGGTCTCGGCTACTACAAGCTCTACCTCAACGGCGCCAAGGTCGGGGACCACGAGCTCGACCCCGGGTTCACCGTTTACGACAAGACCGCGCTGTACACGACCTACGACGTCACCGCGGCCCTGCGCGCGGGCGGCAACGCGGTGGGCGTGAGCCTGGGCCGCGGGTACTACGCGATGACGAACCCCGACGAGTGGGTCGCTTCGCCGTGGCACAGCGAGCCCAAGCTGAAGCTCGAGCTCGACGTCACCTACCAGGACGGCAGCAGCAAGCGGGTCACCAGCGACAACACCTGGAAGGTCGCCGACGGGCCCACCCGCACGGAGTCGCTCTGGTTCGGCGAGACCTACGACGCGCGGCTGGAGCGGCCCGGCTGGACCACCACCGGGTTCGACGCCACCGGCTGGCGGCCCGCACTGCCGGTGACCGGCCCCGCCGGGACGCTGCGCGCGGAGGCGTTCCCGCCCATCAAGGTGACCGACGACCTGCCGATCACCGCGGTCACCGCGCCCCGCGACGGCGTGCACGTCTACGACGTCGCCGGTCCGACCGCGGGCTGGGCGCGGGTGGGCCTGCGCGGGCCCGCCGGCGCCCAGGTGACGATCACCTACGGCGAGAAGCTGAACCCGGACGGCACGGTCGACAACGTCGGCGGGTTCGGCATGCAACTGCAGTCCTATACCTACATCCTCAAGGGCGACGGCTTGGAGAGCTACCAGCCCAGCTACAGCTACGCGGGCTTCCGCTACGTCCAGGTCGCCGCGCCGGCGGGGGTCACCGTCGCGTCGGTCGACGCCGAACGCGTCCACACGGCCGTCGCCACCACCGGCGATTTCACCAGCTCCAGCCCGCTGCTCAACCGCTACGACGACGCCGAAGCGAACACGATCCTGAACAACCTGCACTCCGTCCCGACCGACACCCCGATGTACGAGAAGCGGCCTTACACCGCGGACGCGCACCTGTCGGCCGACTCCGCGATCGCCCACTTCGACATGCAGGACTTCTACGAGAACTGGATGCGCGAGCACCGCGACGACCAGAACCCGGACGGGTCGATCGGCCAGACCGTGCCCGCGACGGTCGGCGGCAAGCAGGTCAAGGACCCGGTCTGGTCGGCGAGCTTCGTCCTGATCACGTGGGACCTCTACTGGTACTACGGCGACACCCGCGCCCTCGCCGAGAACTACGACGCGATGAAGGCGTGGCTCGCCTTCTACGAGCAGGACATCGCGAAGACCGGGAACATCTACACCGGCTTCAGCTACGGCGACTGGCTCGCGCCCGGCGCCGCGAACCCGCCCGAGGGCACCCGGCTCTCCGGCACGGCCTACATCGACAAGACGGCCACGACCATGGCCAAGATCGCCCGCGCTTTGGGCCACGAAGCCGACGCCAAGCACTTCGACGCCTTCGCGGGCACGGTCGCGAACGCGCTCAACACGACGTTCCTCGACAAGGCGTCCGGGGCGTACTACGACGACCGCGCGGCAGGCTACCGCCAGACGTCGAACCTGCTGCCGCTGAGCCTCGGCATCGTCCCGGCGCAGAACCGCCCGGCCGTGGTCGCGAACCTCGTCAACGACGTCAAGACGCGCGGCGTCCACCTCAACACCGGGGCGCTGGGCACGAAGATCATCCTCCCGGCGCTCACCGACGCCGGGTACGGCGACCTCGCCTACCAAGTGGCGACGAACCCGACGTACCCCGGCTGGGGCTACTGGTTCACCGGTCTCGGTGCCACCACGATGTGGGAGGAGTGGGCCGCCACGTCGCGCTCGCACGACCACGCCTTCCTCGGCACCGTCGACGATTGGCTCTACCAGCGCGTCGCCGGGATCGAGCCGGCGGCGCCCGGCTACACGGCGGTCAAGATCCAGCCCCACCCGGTCGGCGACCTCACGACCGCGTCGGCCCACGTCGAGTCCCCGCTCGGCCAGGTGAGCTCGGCGTGGACCCGAGACCACGGCCGTTTCACCCTGCGCGCCGGAGTGCCGGTAGGAGCGACGGCCGAGATCTCGGTGCCGACCCGCGACGCCCGCGCCGTCCAGGCATCCCCGGGCGCCCGGTTCGCGGGGGCGCAGAACGGTTACGTCACCTACCGGGTCGGCTCGGGCGACTACGTCTTCCGCTCGACCTTGTGAGGATCGGCCGGGTGACGGGACAGCTGACCCGTCACCCGCGTGACCCAGCCCGTCACCGACGTGATCCGAGCCCGAACTCGCGTGATCAGAGCCGTGACTCGCGTGATTGGGCCCGGAAGTCGCGAGTTCCGGCTTCGATCACGCGAGTTCTGGCCTCAGTCACGTGGGTTACGGCTTCGATCACGTGGGTGATGGGCTTGGTCACGTGGGTTGGAGTCACCGACGACACCGCTGGTCCACTGTGGAGCGTGTGGCTCAGTCGGCTTCGCGGTAGAGGACCAGGTGCTCGTGGTACAGCACACCGTCGCGGATGTCGCCGGTTGCGGTGAAGCCCGTGTCGTCGACGTAGTCGATGTGGTTGCCGGCCACGGTGTAGCTGCCGGTGTAGGCGCTCTTCCTGGTGCCGCGGGCTTCGTCGTATCGGCCGTCCGGCCGCAGTTCCTGGCGGATGTGCCCGTCGGCGGTCACCCACATCCCGGTGACGGGGGCGTGTTCGTTGTCCATGCTTCCAGCGTCGCCGGTCTCCCCTGGCGCAACCAGGCCGTGGTACTCCCAGGCTCAGCGCAGCGTGCCGGTGGCGGTCTGCCGGCCGTGACGGTCGCGGACGGCCGTCGTGACGCCGTCCGCCGCGATGTCGGCGCGGGCGATCAGGCCTTGGTGGTCGAACAGCGGTGAGACGAGCCGGTAGTCGAAGGTCTGGTCGCCGTCGCACCCGGCCGCGCGGGCGGCTTCCGCCATGGCCAGGGCCTGGAGCGGGCCGTGGGTGAGCAGGCCGGGATAGCCCTCGACGTCGCGACTGTAGTCGCGGTCGTAGTGGATGCGGTGGGCGTTGTAGGTCAGGGCGGAGAAGCGGAACAGCAGCGTCGGCGTCACGTCGAGCGCCCGGTCGCCGGCTGCGGGCGGGACCACCGGACCGTCTTCGGGCAGGCTCGGTAGGCCGGCTTCGCGGTAGACGACGTCCTGCCGCTCGTCGACCACGACCTGCCCGCGCTGCGAGATCCGGTGCGCGACGACGACGAACGTCAGCGCGCCGGACCGGCCGTGTTTCTCCGTCTTGGACAGGACTTCCGAGTGCCGGGTCGCGGGTTCGCCGCAGCGCAGCGCCCCGGACGTCCGGACCCGGCCGCCCGCCCACATGCGACGTCGCCCCGGGCCCGGCGGGGCGAGGACCCCGCCGCGCAGCGGGTGGCCGTCCGGGCCGAGGTCCGCCTGCGCGGGCCGCTCCAGCAGGTACAACCAGTGCCACAGCAACGGAAGCCCGGCCTCGACGTCCGGCAGCGGCACCCCGAGCAACGCGGCGAGCGCCTCGGCCGGCTCGGGCTGGATCAGCTCCGTGCGGTCCATGTGTCTCCTTCCGCGCGAGGGTCAGGACGGGATCGGGTGCCGCTTGACGAGCTGGCGCGCGATGACGTTCCGCTGGATCTCGTTGGTGCCCTCGCCGACGATCATCAGCGGCGCGTCGCGGAAGTACCGTTCGACGTCGAACTCGGTGGAATAGCCGTACCCGCCGTGGATCCGCACCGCGTCGAGGGCGATCTCCATGGCCGTCTCCGACGCGAACAGCTTCGCCATCCCGGCTTCCAGGTCGGCGCGCTCGCCGGAGTCGTACCGGCGGGCGGCGTGGTGCACCAGCTGCCGCGCGGCCTCGAGCTTGGTGGCCATGTCCGCCAGGAGGTTGCCGACGGACTGGTGCTGCCAGATCGGCTTGCCGAAACTCTCGCGCTCCTGGGCGTAGCGCAGCGAGTCTTCGAGTGCGGCGCGCCCGACACCCAGCGCCCGGCAGGCGACCTGGATGCGGCCGATCTCCAGCCCGCGCATCATCTGCGTGAACCCGCGGCCTTCCGTCCCGCCGAGCAGTGCTGTCGCCGGGATGCGGAAGTCGTCGAAGGCCAGTTCGCAGCTCTCGACGCCCTTGTAGCCCAGCTTCGGCAGGTCGCGCGAGACGTGGAAGCCGGGGCCGTGCTCGGCGAGCAGGATGCTGATGCCGCTGTGCGCCGGGTCCGCGGCGGGATCGGTCTTGCACAACAGGGCGATGAGCTGGGAGCGGCGGGCGTTCGTGATCCACGTCTTGGAGCCGTTGACGACGTAGGCGTCGCCGTCGCGGCGGGCGGTGGTGCGCAGGGCCTGCAGGTCGGAGCCGCCGCCGGGTTCGGTCAGGGCCATCGTCGCGCGGATCTCGCCGGTCGCCATCTTCGGCAGGTAGGCGTCCCGCTGCTCCGGCGTGCCGTGGTCGAGCAGCAGCTTCGCCACGACGGTGTGCCCGCCCATCGCGCCGGCCAGGCTCATCCAGCCGCGGGCCAGCTCCTCGGTGACGGCGGCGTAGCACCGCGCGGACACGTGCGCCTCGCCCCACGGTCCGGGGATCGCTAGGCCGAAGATGCCCATCGCCTTCATCTGCTCGATGAGCTGCTCCGGGTAGACGTCGCCGTGGTCGAGCTCCCGCGCCACGGGCCGCACTTCGCGGTCGACGAACTCCCCCACCAGGGCGACGATCGCCACTTCCTCTTCGGTGAGCCCGTCCATGACGACTTCCTCTCTGTGGCCGGCCAACCGGGTAATGGTGGCCCAGCCGGTGGGCGAACGTGCACCAGCCGCCAGTTCCACGGCGGCGGGGTGCTGCCGCCGGGAGGAGCGCCTAGCCCCGGACGCACCCCCGAAGATCCACCTGTATCGTGAATCAAGCAGTTGCTTTAAACACCGGAAGGGGACCCATGACCGGCTTCCGGGCTCGGCGGCTGACCCGGCCCGCGCCCCTGCGGGGGTCGAACGGCATCGCCTTCGGGCCGGACGGGCGGCTGTACGCGGCGCAGTTCCTGGCCGGGCAGATCAGCGCCGTCGACGTCGCCTCCGGTGACGTCGAGGTGATCGTGCCGGCCGGCGGGCCGGTGCAGGCGCCGGACGATCTCGCCTTCGGCGCGGACGGCTTGATGTACGTCACCGACCTGGTCCCCGGCCGGGTCTGGCGACGCCGGCCCGACGGCGCGTTCAGCCTGGTCACCGACCAGGTGCGGCTGCCCAACGGGATCGCCTGCGTCGGCGACCGGCTGTTCGTCAACGAGATGATCCCGGGCGGGCGCCTGCTGGAGCTGCGTGACGACGGGCCCGTGGTGCTCACCGGCGGGCTCGCCATGGGCAACGCCATGCAGCTCGGCCCCGACGGCCACCTCTACTACCCGCACATGATGACCGGCGAGGTCTTCCGCATCCCGCCCGACGGCGGCGAACCGGAGCTCGTCGCCGCGAACGTGCACGAGCCCGTCGCCGTCCGCTTCGACCAGGCCGGTGTGCTGCTCGTGCTCTCCCGCGGCGTCGCCGGCATCGTCACCCGTGTCGACCTCCACGGCTCCGGCACCGAATCCCTCGTCACCAGCGGGATTCCCGGGCTCGACAACGCCGCCTTCGACGACGGGAACCGGATGTACGTCTCCAGCTACACCGGCGGCGGCATCACCGAACTGCACCCCGACGGGCGCACCCGCGAGATCACGCCCCGCGGCCTCGCCGGCCCGTTCGGCGTGACGATCGACCTCGGCGGCGGCGTGCACACCGCCGACCACTACCGCGTCGCCCGCCCGCGGACGCCGGACGACGACGTCGCCACCACCGGGCTGCTCACCTTCGCGCACGGCATCACCGCCGACGGCGACCTGCTCCACCTCACCTCGCAGTACGGCCAGGTCCGGACGTACGACCGGACGACGCGGGCCGTGCGCACCCGGGCGTCCGGGCTGGACCAGCCGCTGGGGATCGCGCTGCGCCAGGACGGCGTGCTCGTGGTCGCCGAAGCCGGGGCCGGAAGGGTGCGCACCATCGACGCCGACGACACCGTCGGCGTGCTGGCCGAGGGACTCGGCCGCCCGGTCGACGTCGCGGTGGCCGATGACGGGCGCTGGTACGTCAGCGACGAGGACCGCGGCGCGGTGTACCGGCTCGACGGGGAGACGCCGACCGTGCTCGCCGACGGGCTCGACCGTCCACAAGGGATCGTCGTGAGCGACGGCCGGCTGTTCGTCGCCGAAACCGGACTCCACCAGGTCATCGAGGTCGACCTGTCGACCGGGGAAAGCCGGACCGCGGCGGACCTTCCCGGGGTCGGACCGTCCACAAGGGATCAGCCGGCGCTGTTCACCCACGGTATGCCGGGCGTGCCGCGGCCGTTCGCCGGCCTCGCCGCGGCGGCCGACCACAGCCTCTACCTCGCCGCCGACGGCGTCCTCCTGCACCTCACCCCCGCGGAAACGCCGTGACCGCGCCGGGACGCCGGCAGATCCTCCAGGCGCTCACCGGCCTGCTGCTGGCCCTGTTCGTCTCGACGCTGAGCAGCACCGTCGTCGCCACCGCGCTGCCCCGGATGCTGCGCGACCTGCACGGCTCGCCCACCCAGTACGCCTGGGTCGTCACCGCGACCCTGCTCGCCGCCACCGCCGCGACGCCGATCTGGGGCAAGCTCGCCGACCTCTACAGCAAGAAGTCCCTCATCCAGCTCACCGCCGGCGTGTTCATCGCCGGCTCGATCGCCGCCGGCCTGGCCCAGGACGCGGGGCAGCTGATCGGCGCCCGCGCGCTGCAGGGCATCGGCGTCGGCGGCCTGCAGTCGCTGGTGCAGATCGCCATCGCCACGATGATCCCGCCCCGCGAACGCGGCCGGTACGCCGGTTACCAGAGCAGCGTCACGGCGTTGTCCACGATCGGCGGGCCGCTGCTGGGCGGCTACCTCGTCGACACGTCGTGGCTGGGCTGGCGCTGGTGCTTCTTCATCGGCGTGCCCTTCGCGGTCGTCGCCATGATCCTGCTGCAGCTGACCTTGCGCCTGCCCGTCGTGCGCCGTGACAACGTCCGCATCGACTACTGGGGCGCCACCCTGATCACCGGCGGGGTGAGCCTGCTGCTGATCTGGGTGTCGTTCGCCGGCGACTCGTTCGCCTGGGTCTCGTGGCAGAGTGCCGTCATGGTCGGCGGCACCCTGGTGCTGCTCGCGCTGACCGTCCGGGTCGAGCTGCGGGCCGCCGAACCCGTGGTGCCGCCGCGCATCATCCGGCAGCGCACCACCGCGCTGGCCGTGCTCGGCAGCCTCGCCGCCGGCACCGCGATGTACGGCGCCGCCGTCTTCCTCAGCCAGTACTTCCAGGTCAGCCGCGGGCACTCCCCCACCGAGGCCGGGCTGCTGACCATCCCGATGATGGCGGGCATCCTGGTCTTCTCGATCGTCGCCGGCCGCCGGATCAGCCGCACCGGCCGGCTGAAGCCGTTCCTCGTCACCGGCGCCGTCAGCCTCGCCGCCGGGTTCGCCGGGCTGGGGCTCATCGACGAGCACACGCCGCTGGTCCTGATCGGCGTCGCCATGCTCCTGATCGGCGCCGGTGTCGGCATGACGTTGCAGAACTTCGTCCTCGTCGTGCAGAACGTCGTGCCGCTGCAGGACATCGGCGCGGCGAGCGCCACCGTGTCGTTCTTCCGGTCGCTGGGCGGCACGATCGGCGTCGCCGTGCTCGGCGCGATCCTCGCCCACCAGGTCGCCGGCAGCACAGCCGAAGGTGTCCCGGCGCCGGCCGCGTACGGGGCCGCCACCGGGCACATCTTCGCCATCTCCGCGGGCGTCGCGCTGCTGGGCGTGCTCGCGGCGGTCCTGCTCAAGCCGGTTGTGCTGCGCACCAGCCTGGACGTGCCCGCCCCGGCGAAGGACTCGTCCACGACCGGGTGACGTAAACGTTTGCGGGCCCAGCCGGTTTCACGCCGGCCGGGCCCGCAACCGCGTCGATCAGGAGGTTTCCGCCGCGCAGGACGTGTCGTGCGCCGGGCGCTCGCCCGTGACCAGGAAGTCGGTCACCGCGTTGTTGCCGCACTTGTTCGGCGCGACCACGTAGGCGCCGTGGCCACCCTGGTCGATGGTGACCATCCGGGCCCGGTCACCGAAGGCCGCGCGCAGCTTGCGGGCGTTCACCAGCGGGGTGCCCGGGTCGCGCCGGTTCTGCACCAGCAGGACGTTCGACGGGCCGTTCCCGGTGATCCGCACCTTCGGCTCCGCCGCCGGGGCCTGCCAGTACGCGCACGCCGAGATGTTCGCCGAAGCCGCGCCGAGCATCGGGTACCGGACGCGGTCGACCGCGACGTCACGCTGGTAGCCCGCCACCGACTTCGGCCAGACCGAGTCGGTGCAGATGACGGCGAACCGGGCGGCGAAGGCGTTCTCCGTGGCGGCCTCCCCGGCCAGCGTCGGCACCTTGCCCTGGTCCAGCGACTGCCACGCGGCCGCCAGCATGGGGAACGAGGTGTCGCCGTAGGTGAAGCTGAAGTTCAGCCCGCGGAAGATCCCGCCGGTGAACGCGCCGACCGGCTTCTTGTCCAGGCGGGCGGCCAGGTCGTAGAACTTCGCGGTCAACTGGGCGGGCGTGGTGCCCAGCCCGTACTCCGGGTGCGCCGCGGCGAACTTCGCGAAGTCCGGGAACCGGTCTTCCAGGCCCCGGCCGAAGGCACGCATCGCGTCGACGTCGTAGCCGTCCGGCCCGAGGTTGCTGTCCAGCACGATCCGGTCGCTGCGCCGCGGGAACATCGTCGTGTACACCGCGCCCAGGTACGTGCCGTACGAGCCGCCCAGGTAGGAAACCTGGGTCTCGCCCAGCGCCTCGCGGATGCGGTCCATGTCCCGCGCGGTGTTCGCCGTGGTCACGTGCGGCAGCATCCACCCGGTCTTCGAGGTCGCGCACTGCTTGGCTTCCGCCTTCGCGACCTCCGCCTGCTTCACGACGTCGGCCGCGTCCTTCGCGTAGGGCAGGTTGCCGATCGCCTGCTGCTCCGGCGTCAGGTCGCAGGTCACCGGCGTGCTGTGCCCGACGCCGCGCGGGTCGAACCCGATCACGTCGTACGCGTCGCGCACGCCCTGCGGCAGCGGGGCCGGCAACCCCTTGAGCGTCATCAGCTGCGGGTAGTCCCAGCCCCCGACGCCGGGACCGCCCGGGTTCGTCAACAGCACCCCGCGCCGCTTTTCCGGGTTCTTGCTCGGCATCTTCGAAACCAGGAGGTCGATCTCGCGCCCGCCCGGGTCCCGGTAGTCCAGCGGCACCTTCAGCGTCGTGCACTGCAGGTCCGGGGTGGGGAACGTGGTGGCCGGACAGGTTCCCCACTTCAGGGTGTCCGGCGGCGACGGCGCGGCGGACGCGCTCGGCACCAGGGCCGTCGCGGCGACCGCGGCGATCGCCGCGGCCAGCAAGAACTTCTTCATCGGTGTCCCTTCTCGTGGCGCCCCCTCGGCGCCAGGCGATGGTCGAATCCCATCGCGGACCGGGCTCACCGAACAGTGCGAAGGCATCACCAGTGGGCGTGACGTGACGTCACTGGTGGCGTTGCCTCGAGTGCGAGACGCTGGGCCCGGCTGCGGTGTGCAGCCCCCGCGTGCCGCCGACCGCGTCCGCCAGCCGCGCGTAGACGGGGACACGCACGTCGAGGGCGAACAGGCGCAGCACCCGGTTGACGGAGAACGAGCGCGTCACGAGGGCGATCCGGCGCTGCTCGGCCCGGGCGCGGGCCGCGGCACCTTCGAGGACGCGCACGCCGGCGATGCCCAGGACCGGCACGTCCGACAGGTCGACCACCGTCGTCGCGGGCAGGTCCCGCCAGAGAGCGCGCTGCAGCAGCCACGCCGTGGTCCCGTCGAGGATGCCGGCCGCGGCGACCACCAGCACCCCGGCCCCGGCTTCGCTCTGGCGCACCAGCAGCCGCGGCCCGGCGGACCGGCGCGGCTCCCGACTGGCAGGTGTTCCAGGGAATGGCTGTGCAGGAATCATGGCGCGGTCTCCCGGAGGCGTGGACAGGACCGTCCGCGCGGGGCCTGGGCGCCGACCTTCACTCTCCCGCCACCGTAATGCCCGCGACGGCGCGTCACAAACGCTGACGACGGGTGAGCGCCAGGTCAACCCGTGCGGCCGACACGGTTCGCCCGGTCGGCTGACGCCCGTGACCCTACGGTGATGCGCCGGCCGGTCCCGGCCGCCCTCCGGCAACTGTCCGAAGTGGACTAATGCGCCACGCGGAGCGGTGCGCTGACGTCGTGCAGGTAACGCAGGACGTAGTAGTACGTTTTGAACAACCCGCACTGGGCGTAGTCGATCCCGTGGTCGTCGCAGAACTTCCGCACCAGCGGCTGCGCGCGGCGCAGGTTGACCCGCGGCATGCTCGGGAACAGGTGGTGCTCGATCTGGTAGTTCAGCCCGCCGAGGGTGAAGTCCACCCACGGGCCGCCGCGGACGTTGCGGCTGGTGAGCACCTGCTTGCGCAGGAAGTCGAGCTTCGTCTTGTCGGTGTAGGTGGGCATCCCCTTGTGGCCCGGCGCGAACGAGCAGCCCATGTACACGCCCCACAGCCCCTGGTGCACGGCGATGAACGCCAGCGCCACCGGCGGGGACAGCACCACGAACACCGCGCCGAGGTAGACACCGATGTGGGCGAAGAGCAGCACCGCTTCGAGCCGGCGGTGCTTGACCTCGTCGTCGCGCACGGCCTGGATGCCGGCCCAGTGCAGGCTCAGCCCTTCCAGCAGCAGCAACGGGAAGAACAGGAACGCCTGGTACTTCGACGTCCAGCGCACGAGCCCGCGCTTGTCACCCGTCTGCCCGCGGGTGAAGGCGAGCAGCGGGATGTCGATGTCGGGGTCGTCGTCCTCGTGGTTGGGGCCGGCGTGGTGACGGGTGTGCTTGCCCATCCACCAGCCGTAGCTCATGCCGACGATCCCGCCGAGGGCGTAACCCAGCCGGTCGTTGGCCCGGCCGGTGCGGAAGATCTGGTTGTGCCCCGCGTCGTGGCCGAGGAACGCGATCTGGGCGAACATCACGGCGAAGAACACCGCGGTCGCCAGCTGCCACCACGAGTCGCCCAGCAGCACGAACGCCACGCAGCCGCCGACCAGGGCGAGCAGCGTGAGGCTGATTTTCACCGCGTAGTAACCGTAACGCCGGTCGAGCAGCCCTTCGCTGCGCACCAGGCGGCCGAGATCACCGAAGTCGTTGCGCGACGTCGCGCGCGCGCCCGCCTCGGCGCTCATCGGAGACGTAGTCATGTGTTTCCTTCCCAGTCCTGCGGCGCCGAGGACTGGGGCCACCACTTGTCTACCCGCGCCGGATTCCCGGACGCGGGTCGCGCTAAACAAGATCACGCTGTGCCGCGCCTCTCCGATCTCGTTTATCGGGGAGCCGTCCGGGTAGCCGATCGCACTACAGGCCGATGTCCGCGTCGGTACCGCCGAGGCACGGATCTGCCTCTACCCCCGGAGGTTCGCATGACCCAAGACCGCGACCAGTCGCCGCAGCGAGACAGCGGGTCGCCCCCGACGCCGGAAGCGGCGGAGAACGAAGCTCGCGAGCCGGTTCCGCCCGTGGCGCCTTACTCGGCCGCGCCGCCGCCCTCGGCGCCGCCCGTGGCACCGGCCGCGACGCCACCCGTCGCGCCCTACTCGGCCGCGGCCGGACCGGGCGGGTTCGCCGCACCGCAGCCGCCGGAACCGCCGGAACAGTCCTGACCCACGGCCCGGGGTCGCGTCACTCGCCCATCACCAGGCCTTCGATCGTGTGCTTCTGGGTGATGGGCGTCAGGGTGCCGACGATCGGGCAGCGCAGGTGGGCTCGCAGGGACGCCGGCAGCGACGCCCAGTACCCGCGCGTCACGGCGGTGTCGTGGTGGGCGTCGTGGCCCGCGCCCGGCGCGTCGAGGCCCAGCACGAGGACCGGGCGGGCCTTCCTCGACCGGTTCGCGGTGCCGCGGTGCACGGTCAGCGCCGACCGGATCGAGATGTCCCCCATCTTCGGGAACTTGCGCGTCGCGCGCTCCCGGTAGCGCGGGTAGGTCTCGCGCGCCGGGAACATGCCGTGCTCGAACGCGCCGCCGTCGTCCCGGTGCGTGCCGGGGGCGATCTCGAACGGCCCCATGTCGGGTTCGGTGTCGACGGCGGTGACGTTGACCGCGAGCGACGTCAACGCGGTCCCCTCCGGAGCCGGGAAGTCGCGGTGCCACGGCTGGTCGGCCGCGCCGGCCAGCGGGACGTCGAAGCCGACCTCGACGATCCGGTACTCCGGGCCCAGCACCGCTTCGGCGATCGCGGTGATCCACGGGTGGGTGGCCAGGTCGGTGAACCCGCGCAGCTGCTCCGGGTGGATCTCGACGTAGAAGCGGTTCGGACCGCGGCCGACGGCACCGTCCGGACGGGCGCGGGCCTCGGCGAACGCGGTGTCGATGTCCTCGCCGAGCCGCGTCACCCAGTCGCGGGTGAAGGCGCCCGGGAGGCCGATGATGCCGTCATCGTGCAGGCGCTCGGTGTGGGACTCGACTTCGGCGGCGGTGAACGGGGTCACTCGGGTCATCGGCGGACCTCCTGACGGCGTGGCAGCCAGTTTGCAACGTGGCATGCCACGTTGCAAGGGTTAGGGTACGAAGATGAGCCCGAAGCTGCGTGACGTGGCCGAGCACGCCGGGGTGTCGGTGCGGACGGTGTCCAACGTCGTCAACGGGTTCCGGTACGTCGCCCCGGCGACCCGGGAGCGGGTGCAGGCGAGCATCGACTCGCTCGGCTACCTGCCCAACCTGGCCGCCCGGACGCTGCGCCGCGGCCGGACCGGCCTGGTGGCGCTGGTGATCCCCGAGATCGACTCGCCGTACTTCGCCGAGCTGGCCGCGCGGACCGTGCGCATCGCCGGCGCCCGGGGGCTGACGGTGCTCATCGACCAGACCGACGGCGACGCCGAGCGCGAGAAGCAGCTGCTGCACGGCAAGCGCAGCCAGCTCGTCGACGGCGTGCTGTTCAGCCCGTGGGCGGTGGCGCCCGCGGAGCTGGCCGCCCGCACCGACACGGTCCCCCTGGTGCTGCTGGGCGAGCACGACGGCACGGCGGGCGTCAACCACGTCGCGATCGACAACGTCGCGGCCGCGCGCGAGGCGACCGGGCACCTGCTGGCGTCGGGCCGCCGGCGCGTCGCGGCGGTCGGCATCCAGCCGGAGTCCCTGAACGCGACCGCCCGCCAGCGGCTCGCGGGCTACCGGGCCGCGCTGGCCGGCTCGGGTTTGCCGGCCGACCCGGAGCTGGAGGTGCCGGTCCCGCGTCTGCACCGCGCCGACGGCCACCGCGCGATGCTGCGACTGCTGGACTTGCCGCAACCCCCGGACGCGGTGTTCTGCTTCACCGACGAACTGGCGCTGGGCGCCCTGCGCGCGGCGGCCGACCGGGGCGTCGCGGTGCCGGATTCCCTGGCGCTGGTGGGATTCGACGACATCGAGGACGGCCGCTACAGCGTCCCGTCGCTCACGACGGTGGCCCCGGACAAGGACCGCATCGCCGAGCTGGCCCTGGACCGCCTCACCCGGCGGGCGGGCGCGGCGGAACCACCGCGGTCGATCGTCGCGCCGCACCGCCTGGTCGTGCGCGGCACGAGCTGACCGGCCGCCGCTGCGGGGACCGGTCCCCGCAGCGGCGGGATACAACCTGCCGATCGATCCACCGCGCGGTGCGCGACCCGGGCAAGACCGTAAGGAAGCACATGACTCACCTCGCTCGTCGCATGTTCGAGCTCCTCGAGCCGATCTGCATGGTCACCTTCGCCGCCGACGAGAGCAACGAGGAGCAGGCCGCGCTCGGCCACCGCACCTACTGGGACGGCTACTTCGCCGGCCGCGCCGCGCCGCTGGGGCAGGTGCCGGCGCAGGTCGTGCACGCGGCGTTCTACAACTTCGCCGACGGCGAGGCCGCGCGGCACATCCCGAGCGCGTGGGAGACGATCCCGCCCGAGGCGTCGCTCGCCGCGCGGGAAAGGGGCAGCGCGGCGTCCCTGCGGCGGATCCTCGGCGACGAGCTGGCCGGCTCCCCGGGCCTGGTCCGCGCCGCCGACCTGACGACCAAGGCCGCGACGAGCGCGCCCACCGCGGGCCGGGTGATGTACGCCGGGATGCGCACCGTCGCGGTGCCGGGCGACCCGGTCGCCCGGCTGTGGCACTCCGCGACCATGCTGCGCGAGCACCGCGGTGACGGGCACATCGCCGCGCTGGTCGGCGCGGGCATCGGCGGCACGGAGTCGCACGTGCTCAGCGCGCTGGACATGGACATCCACCCGGCGGAGTCGTTCGGGCGCATCCACCACCTGCCGAAGGAGCGGCTGGCCGAGGTCATGGCGGGCTTGCGCAAGCGCGGGCTGGTCGACGCCGAGGGCCGGTTCACCGACGCGGGCCGCGAGACCAAGTACCGCATCGAAGCCCTGACCGACGCTCTCGCCGTCCCGCCGTACGAAGCCCTGTCCCCCGCCGAACTCGACGAGCTGATCACCGAGCTGGAACCCATCACCGCGCGGCTGGTGGCCACGGGATCCCAGTGACGACAGGGTTTCAGCCGACGACGACCGGAACGTCGGGCGACGCGTCGATCGTGTAGGAAGTACAGCCAGCACGGTCGAAGCCCGCTGATCCGCACCTCCACGAGCGCCTGCCGAGGCACCGGGGCGAACCCGCAATGCCTCGACGCCGGCCGGGCCGCACCGCAGTAACCAAGGCGCGCCGCGAGAGGAACGCGACCCAGCCCGCCGAGAGCCCCTGATCTACGGTCTCGGCAATTCTTCACTGTTCACGAAGGAACTCACGGATGGCCCGGACCACCTCACCCGGTGCCTGTTCGGCCTGGTGGTGTCCGGAATGGACGGCCACACCGCGGAGTTCGCCGGCGATCCAGGGGCGCCAGATCTCGAGGGGGTCGCCGTGGATGTCGATGTCGTCCTCGGTCGCGGCCAGCAGCAGGGTCGGGCAGCGCACCTGGCGCCCGGCCGCGCGGTCGGCCTCCTCGTGCTCGCGGTCGACCCGCAGGCCGGCGCGGTAGTCCTCGCACATGCCGTGGACGACGGCGGGGTCTCGCAGCGCCGCCCAGACGTCGGCGTGGTTGTCCTCGCCCATCTCGTACGGCAGCGGTGTGCGGTACCAGGCGCCGGGGTCGGCGTTGATGACCCGCTCGGCGGGTTTGTCGGTCTGGGCGAGGAACCACCAGTGCCACCACGCGCGGACGAAGTCCTCGTTGAGCCGTTCGAGGTGCTCGGTGACGGGCAGGCCGTCCATCACGACGAGCCGGTCGATGGTGCCCGGGTGGTCCATCGCGGCCCGGAAGGCGACGAGCGAACCGCGGTCGTGGCCGGCGATCGAGAACCGCTCGTGCCCGAGGTGGCGCATCAGGGCCACGATGTCGCCGGCCATCGCCCGCTTGGCCGACTGCGTGTGCCCGGGCTCGTCCGGCGGCAGCGTCGACTGCCCGTAGCCGCGCAGGTCGGGGCAGACGACGAAGTGGTCGTCGGCCAGCTCCGGCGCGACCCGGTGCCAGGTGGTGTGGGTCCGGGGGTGGCCGTGGACCAGGACGACCGGCGGGCCCGACCCGCCGTGCCGCACCCGCAACCGCACCAGTCCGACGTCGACGGTCTCCAGCGTGAAGCCACTGAACACGCGTGCTCCTCTCCCGCGAAACGGCGCGCTGCCGCCCTGACGGACTACCCACCCGGCCCGCGCCGTAACGAGCCGCCGGTGACTGTCCGGTACCTGACAAAAGCCTGGCGATCAGCACGTCTTGACCCTGCGCGGATCCGGGTCGTAGGCTCAGCGGACTTCGATTGAAACGTTATAAGTCCGGTTCTGGACGCGGATTCGTCGCGCGCAGAAGTCCGAGAGGATCACGCATGCCCCTGCTCACCGGCGAGCACCGGCCCGGCCGTTCACGGCGACGTTGGACCGCCGGGGTGCTGGCGGCGCTGCTCCTCACCCCGGCCGTACCCGCGGCCGCGGCGGAATCACCCCAGGCGGCCTGCCCGTGGCTCGGCTCGAAGGCCGCACCGGCCGAGCGGGCCGCGCAGGTGCTCGCGCAGATGACCACTGACGAGAAGCTGTCGATGACGCACGGCTCCCAGCTCCCCGGGTACGCCGGTGTGGTCGCGCCGATCCCCCGGCTGTGCGTGCCCGCGCTGAACCTCAACGACGGCGGCGCCGGCGTGGTCATGGGCGGGACGACGGCGCTGCCGGCCCCGGTGGCCGCCGCGGCGAGCTGGGACCCGGCCGCCGAGCTGGCCTACGGCAAGGTCGTCGGCACCGAGGCCAAGACGAAGGGCGTCGGCGTCAACCTCGGGCCCGACGTCAACCTCGTGCGCGACCCGCGCGGCGGGCGCGTCTTCGAGATGGCGGGCGAGGACCCCTACCTGGCCGGCGCGATGGCGACGCAGTACGTCCAGGGTGTGCAGTCCCACTCCGTGATGACCGACCTCAAGCACCTGGTGGCCAACGACACCGAGCAGAACCGCAACAACGCCGACGCGATCATCGACGAGCGCACCCTCAACGAGATCTACTACCCGGCGTTCAAACAGGCGGTGCGGCAGGGCAACGCCGCGTCCATCATGGCCGCCACCAGTCTCGTGAACGGCGTGCACGCCAACGAAAACGCCAGCCTGCTCAAAGACACCGCCAAGCAGGACTGGGGCTTCGACGGCTTCGTCGTCACCGACTGGGACGGCGCCCGCAGCACCGTCCAAGCCGCGAACGCCGAACTCGACCTGACCATGCCCACCCCCGGCAACTTCGGGCAGCCCCTGGCCGACGCCGTCCGCTCCGGAGCGGTCAGCATGGCCGTGCTCAACGACAAGGTCGCCCGGCTGCTGACCGAGGAGTTCGCCTACGGCCTCTTCGACACCGTCGCCGGATCGCCGGCCGCGACGGCCACCACCCCCGAACACGTCGCCACGGCCCGCGACATCGCGGCGGCGGGCACCGTCCTGATGAAGAACCAGGGCAACGTGCTCCCGCTGAACCCCTCGGCGACGCCGTCGGTCGCGGTGCTCGGGGCGGCCGCGAAGGACGCGCCGATCACCGGCGGTGGCGGCAGTTCGCACGTCCCGGTCGACCCGGCGGCGGTCGTCACCGTCGCCGACGGCATCGCCGCCCGGCTGGGCACCGCGGGCCGGGTCGACTACGCCGGCTCGTGGGCCGCGAGCGCGTCGTCCTCGGCGAGCGCGGGTGACCAGCCGCGCAACATGGTCGACGGCAACCCGGCGACCCGGTGGTCCAGCGGCGTCCCGATGGCGCCCGGGCAATGGGTTTCGGTCGACACCGGCGCGCTCCACCCGATCGACCAGGTCACGATCGACGCGGGCAACGGCACCGACTACGCCCGCGGGTACGAGGTCTCCCTCTCCACCGACGGGACGTCGTGGGGCGCGCCGGTCGCGTCCGGTGCGGGCACCGGCCAGCTGATCACGGCGACGTTCCCGGTCCAGCAGGCGCGCTACGTCAAGGTCACGCAGACGGGAACGGCTTCCAGTTGGTGGTCGATCACCGAACTCACCGTATCCGCGAACGGCATCCCCTTGGCGCACAACGGGCTCACCGTGCCGGGCGTGACCGACAAGCTGCCGACCGTCCCGTCGGCGCAGTTCAGCACGGCGAGCGGGCAGCCGGGCCTGACCACCGAGTACTTCAACAACCTCGACCTGTCGGGCAAACCGGCGCTGACGCGCGTCGAGCCGAACGTCGACGACCACTACACCCAAGCCCCGGGGCCCGGCGTCAACCCGGCCGGGTTCTCCGTGCGGTGGCGGGGTTTCCTCACCGCCCCCGTCACCGGCACGTACACCTTCTCGATGGCCAACACCGGCGGCATCCGGATGACGGTCGGCGGCCAGCCGGTCTTCCAGGACTGGGCGCAGTACGGCCCCGGCGTCTCCGCGATCCGCCTGCAGGGCGGCGTCAAGACGCCCATCACCGTCGAGAACTACCAGCCGGTGAACGGCCCGGCCGGGCCGGTGGCCGGGACGCCGACCAGCCCGCCCGGCAACGGGTCCGTCACCCTCGGCTGGCAGGTCCCCGACGTCGCCGCGATCGCGGCCGCCGCGGCGCTGGCCAAGCAGGACAGCGTCGCCGTCGTCGTGGTCAACGACGACGAGAGCGAGGACGGCGACCGGCAGAACCTCACCCTGCCCGGCGCGCAGGACGACTTGGTCGCCGCCGTCGCCGCGGCCAACCCGCACACGATCGTCGTGCTCAACACCGGCGCGCCGGTGCTCATGCCGTGGCTCGACTCGGTGAGCGGCGTGCTCGAGTCCTGGTACGGCGGCCAGCAGAACGGCGCCGCGCTCGCGTCCGTCCTGTTCGGCGACGTCAACCCGTCGGGCAAGCTGCCGCAGACGTGGCCCGCGAGCATGGCGCAGCTGCCGACCGCCGACCCGGCGCGTTACCCCGGCGTCGTCGACGTCGCGACCAACACGACCGCCTTCCACTACAGCGAAGGCCTGGACGTCGGCTACCGCTGGTACGACGCCCACAACCTGACGCCGTTGTTCCCGTTCGGATTCGGCCTGACGTACTCGTCGTTCGCCTTCAGCGACCTCGACGTCTCACCGCGTCTCGCCGTCACCGCGGGCCCGGTGAAGGTCACGGCGACGGTGAAGAACACCGGCACGCGCACGGCGTCCGAGGTCGCGCAGCTCTACGTCGGCGACCCGGCCAGCGCCGGCGAACCGCCCAAGCAGCTCAAGGGGTTCCAGCGCGTCACGCTCCAGCCGGGCCGGTCCCAGCGCGTCACCTTCACGCTCGCGCCGTCGGACCTGCAGACGTGGGACAGCAAAGCCCACACTTGGACGACGAACCCGGGCACGTACCGGCTGTTCGTCGGCGACTCGTCCCGGAACCTGCCGCTGACGTCGTCCTACACGCTGCTGCAGTCGACCGGCGCGCGGACCGTCACGGCGGCCGCGCCCCCGACGCTCGATCCCGCGCACGGCACCGTCGTCACCACGACGCTCACCCCCGGCGGTACTCAGCTGCTGACCCACGTCCAGCTCGGCCTCGACCTGCCGAGCGGCTGGCAGGCGAAGCCGCTGACCCCGGCGACGTTCCCTCTCGCCACGCCGGGCGCCCGGTTGCAGACGTCGTGGCTGGTGACTCCGCCGGCCGACGCGCAGAGCCGGTTGTGGCGGCTGACCGCCTCCGCGACGGCGAACGGGGGCTTCCGCTCGACGTCCGGGCTCCAGGTCACCGTGGGCCCGCTGGTGTCGGCGCAGTTCACGTCGGCGACCAAGATGGCCCAGCCGGGCACGAGTTTCGGCGCCACCCTGACCTTGCGCAACACGACCGACGCACCCGTCACGGTGGCGGCGCGCATCGACGCTCCGGCCGGGGTGACCGTCACGCCCGCGCAGGTGCCGGTGGTGCTACGCCCGCGGTCGACGTCGACCACGGCGCTGACCGTCGCGGTCGGCAGCGGCGCGAAGTCCGCGTCCCTGGATCTGTCCGGCACCGTCAGCTCGTCGGGACGTGACCGGCCGTTGCAGGGCAGTTCTCTCGCCCTGCCGTTGTTGTTCGGGTCGCTCGCCGACGCGTACGACAACACCGCCGTCAGCGCCGATGCGGCACCGCAGAGCGCGAACTTCGACGGCTCGGGCTACAGCTACTCCGCCCAGGCCCTCGCCGGCGCCGGTCTCGTGGCCGGCAAGCCCGTCACGCACGGGCCCGTCACCTTCACTTGGCCGTCGGGGGCGCCCGACAACGTCGTCGCGGCGGGCCAGCACGTCGCCGTCGGCAAGAGCGGGTCGCAGCTGTGGTTCCTCGGCTCGGCGAACAACGGGAGCGGGTCGGGCGCCGGGACGATCACCTACACCGACGGCAGCGCCGCGCCGTTCACGCTCGGGCTGACCAACTGGACGCCGAGCACTCCCCTGCCCGGCAACGAACTCGTCGCCACCGCGCCCCGGTGGAACCGGCCCGCGGGCAGCCCGTACCCGGCGGAGACCGCGGTGAGCGTCTACGCGACGCCGGTGCCGCTGACCGCGGGCAAGACGGTCGCGTACGTGACCCTGCCGACCACGGTCACCGGCGACCAGGCCGGCACCCGGCTGCACGTGTTCGCCTTGGCCGTCGCATGAGGCGCCGGACGTGGACGGTGTCCAGGTCTCAGTCCCGCCACTGCTTCGCGGGTGGGACGCCGGGGAGCGGCTTGCCGATGAGGGCGAGCGGGATGAAGAAGCCGACCTGCCCGAGCGCGACGGCGAGGGAGGCGATCGCCTTCTCGTCGTAGTGCGCGCACGCCTGCGCGTACAGCTCGCCAGGGACGCGTTCGCCGTGCGGGCTGGCGGTGAAGACGGCTTCCGCCAGCGCGAAGGCGACCCGTTCGGCGCCGGTGAAGTGCATCGCGTCCCACCAGGACGCGACGGCGGTGATGCGCGCCCCGGCGGGCGGTTGTGACTGGCGTGGTTTGCCTGGCACCCCGAAGTCTGATTGTGACTACGGCAGCGGATCACGTGTCAAGGCGGGAAAGCGTGCCTTGACACGTGCTCGGCTGCCGTGTTGTGGCTTCGGATCGGGGTGCTGGGCGGGGGCTGGGCGCTCTCGGGCTTTGGTGCGCTGACCCTCACTCTGCGACGATGATGACGTGCAGGGTTCTTGGGCCGTGTACGCCCTCCACCCTCGTCAGCTCTATGTCGCTCGTTGCGCTTGGGCCGCTGATCCACGTCTGCGGGCTCGTCGGGTCCAGTGCTGCCACCGCCTGAGGGACGCCTGGGACGATGTCGCGCTCTCGCAGTACGCACACGTGGACGTCCGGGACCAGGGTCAGTGCTCTGCGGCCCTGGCCGGGGCCGTGGTCCAGTACCAGGGTGCCCGTGGTGGCGATGCCCAGTGTTGCCGTGGTGACCACCGCGTCGAACGTGGTCAGGTCCGGCGCGTCGGAGGTTCCGTTCAAGGTGATCGGGAAACCCTTTGGTACCAGGACTTTCCGCGCGTTGCCCAGGGCTTTTCGGATGGCTTCGGGTAGCTCGGCCGGTGTGCAGCGGGTCAGCGCCGCTCGGTAGTCGACCACTCGCTCGGCGAACAGGTCCACTGTGTCCGGTGGTGTCACCGTTCGGTAGCCCCGTGGTACCGGCGTCTCCGTGCGGTCCGCATTGTGCAGCGCGCCTCGGACGGCGGCCAGGATCTCTTCGCGCGCGGTCATGGGCGGCCTTCCCTGCGCCACCACGTCCGGAACGACTCTCGTGGTGGGGCCGGCAGGTCTCGGGCGTTCGTCCACAGGGAACCCGGCCACGGGAGGCGGCTCACCGCTCGGCGGCCGCCCGGGAGCACTCGCTTGCCGAAGCGGGTCAATGCTCGGCTGGCGATGCTCAGGCCGCGTTCCGCGACGCCCAGGCGTCTCGCGTCCGACAGCAGCCAGGATGCCGACTTCATCGCCAGCGCCTCGGGTTTCGGGGTGCCCTCGCGGTGGGCGTCGACGACCTTCGCGCGCAGGTGGACCAGGACCTCGGGGATGTCGATGCGCACCGGGCAGGCCTCGAAACACGCGCCGCACAGGCTGGAGGCGTACGGTAGTGAGTCCGTCTGCTCGTCGACGCCCACGCCCTTCAGCAGCGGGTTCAGGATGGCGCCGATCGGGCCCGGGTAGACCGAGCCGTACGCGTGGCCGCCCGTCCGCTCGTACACCGGGCAGACGTTCAAGCACGCCGAGCAGCGGATGCAGCGCAGCGCCTGGCGGCCGACCTCGTCGGCCAGTGCACGCGTTCTCCCGTTGTCCAGCAGCACCACGTGCATCTCCCGCGGCCCGTCGCCGGGCGTGACGCCCGACCACGTCGAGGTGTACGGGTTCATCCGCTCCCCCGTGCTGGAGCGTGGCAGCAGCTGCAGGAAGACGTCCAGGTCGGACCAGGTCGGCACGATCTTCTCGATGCCGACGACGGAGACGAGCACCTCGGGCAGCGTCAGGCACATCCGGCCGTTGCCCTCGGACTCGACGACCACCAGGGTGCCGCTGTCGGCGACCGCGAAGTTCGCGCCGGACACGGCCATCCGCGCCCGCAGGAACTTCTCCCGCAGGTGCGAGCGCGCGGCGGCGGCCAGCTCGGCGGGCTCGTCCGACAGGCCCGGTGGCGCGTCGGCCATGTTCCGGCGGAAGATCTCGCGGATCTCCGCGCGGTTGCGGTGGATGGCGGGCACCAGGATGTGGCTCGGCAGGTCGTCGCCGAGTTGCACGATCAGCTCCGCGAGGTCGGTCTCCCACGCGGTGACGCCCTGCTCGGCGAGCGCCTCGTTGAGCCCGATCTCCTGCGTGGCCATCGACTTGACCTTCACGACCTCGTCGACGCCGTGCGTGTGCGCGATCTTCGCGACGATCGCGCACGCCTCCGCGGCGTCGCGCGCCCAGTGGACGGTCGCGCCGCGTGCCTGCAGGGACGCTTCCAACTGCAGCAGGTACTCGTCGAGGCGGCGCAGGGTGTTGTCCTTGATCGCCGCGCCGGCCAGCCGCAGCTCCTCCCACTCCTCGACCTCGCCCACGACGGCCGCGCGCTTGGCGCGGATGGTGCCGGTGGCGTGCGCGAGGTTGCGGCGCAGCTGGGTGTCGGCAAGCGCTTTCCGGGCCGCCTCGGGAAAGGCCGGCATGCCGACGAACGTCGCGCTCACGCATCCTCCTCGGTCGAAGCGAGCACGTCGGCGAGATGCATCACGCGCACGCCGCTGCGTTCGCGCGAGAGCAGGCCGCCGATGTGCAGCAGGCACGAGTTGTCCCCCGCCACCAGCACCTCGGCGCCGGTGCCGCGGACGTGCCGGGCCTTGTCCGCGCCCATCGCCGTCGACGTCTCGGCGTTCTTCACCGCGAACGTGCCGCCGAAACCGCAGCACTCGCCGGCCGCGGGCAGCTCGACGAGGTCCAGCCCGCGCACCTCGCGCAGCAACCGCAGCGGCTTGTCGCCGACGCCGAGCAGCCGCAGCGAGTGGCAGGTCGGGTGGTAGGTGACGCGGTGCGGGAAGTAGGCGCCCACGTCGGTCACGCCGAGCACGTCGACGAGGAACTCGCTCAGCTCGTACACCTTCGGCGCCGCCGACGCGAGCCGCTCGTCCCCCGCGCGGCGCGCGACGATCGAGTGCTGGTGGCGGATCGACCCCGCGCACGAGCCGGACGGCGTGACGATCGCGTCGTAGCCCGCGAAGGCGTCGACGAACGTCCGCACCACCGGCACGGCCTCGTCGAGGTAGCCGGTGTTGACCATCGGCTGCGCGCAGCAGGTCTGCCCGGCCGGGAAGTCCGCGTCGACGCCGAGGCGGCGCAGCAGCCGGAACACCGACTTGCCGGTGTCGGGGAACAGCGAGTCGTTGACGCAGGTGACCATGACGGCGACGTTCAGCCCCGGCCGCCGCACCATCGCGCCCTCCGCATTGAAAGGTTTCACAAACTCGACGCGGTGACGCTACAACGCACCCGAAGGCGAAGTCAATGAACCGGCACAACACCACTTCGCAGCCTGACAGCGTGAGTTGTGACGTTTCAACACGCCCCTCGGCGGCCGAAGACCGCGCGCCGGCAGCGGGGTCCGACGCCGCGGCCCGGAAGGCCGTGGTCGTCCAGTTCGCGGCCGCGTTGAGCGAGCCCGACGCCGGCCGGGTCCACCCTGTCAACGGCCGCCAGGGCAACGGCGCTGCACGAGAAGCTCTCAATACGTCTAGACCATTGACCCGGTGAGTGGCACAGGCCTACCGTCGCGCTACTCCGTCGACGATCGTCGGCCCGTGAAAACGAGTTCAGCCGTTCCTGTCCGAAGTGTCCGCGCCCTTCGCGACGGCGCGCGCTGACAACGTTGTCGCGTTCCGCTTTCGCGTTTTCCGATCGGAGTCACCCCACCCCGGACAAAGGAGTCGCCGATGCGAACTCGAAGAAAGCTGACCGCGATCATCGCCGCGCTCGCGGCGGTCGCGGCGACGGCCGTATGGGGCGGCGTCACCCCCGCCGCCGCCTCCGGTCCCGCGCTCCTGCCGTTGTCCATCACCAACAACACCGGCCGCGGCGACGCCGTCTACCTGTACGTGCTCGGCGTCAACCTCAGCACCGGCCGGCTCGGGTACGTCAACGCCGGCGGCACCTTCACCGCGTGGAGCCCCGGCGGCAACCCCCCGACCCCGGCACCCGACGTCTCCATCGCCGGCCCGGGCAACGGCGGCAGCACGACGATCCAGGTGCCGCGCAACATCTCCGGCCGCGTGTACTTCTCGATGGGCCAGCGCCTGAACTTCTACCTCACGCCCGACGGCCTGGTCCAGCCGGCGCCGTGGGCCGGCGGCGACTCGAACCGCGACATCCTGTTCGACTGGAGCGAGTTCACCTACAACGACGCCGGTCTCTGGCTGAACAGCTCCCAAGTGGACATGTTCGCCATCCCGCACACGGTGAGCGTCACGACCGGGGCCGGCGCGGTGAACTCGACCGGCACGCTCGTCGCGAACGGCCGGGACAACGTCATCAACGGCATCAAGGGCCAGTCCGGCTGGGGCGGTTCCGTCTACACCCGCTCCGACGGCACGGTCCTGCGCGTCCTCGCCCCCGGCAAGGCGGCCGACGCGGGTCAGCTCAGCAGCACCTACCTCGACCCGTACATCAACTCCGCGTGGAACGCCTACACCGGCAAGACGCTGACCGTCGTGCCGTTCGGGGACCAGCCGAACACCAAGTACTTCGGCCGCACCTCCGGCAACGTCATGAACTTCACGAACAGCGCCGGGCAGCAGGTGGCGTCGTTCCAGAAGCCGTCCTCGGCCAACGTCTGGGGTTGCGACGGCGCGCTGGCCGCCCCGAACGACCAGGTCGTCGGCCCGATCTCCCGGACGCTGTGCGCCGCGCTCAACCGCGGCACGCTGGGCACGATCGACACCCAGCCCAGCAGCAACGCCGGGGACTTCTACAAGAACAGCCCGACCAACCAGTACGCGCGGCTGGTGCACGCGAACATGGCCGACGGCAAGGCCTACGCGTTCGCCTTCGACGACGTCGGCAACTTCGAGTCCCTGGTCAACGACGGCAGCCCGCGGGCCGCGGGCATCACGCTGAACAGCTTCACCGGCGGCGGCGGGACGACCCCGCCCCCGACGTCGGGCAACCGGCTCATCAGCGACTGGAACGGCAAGTGCATCGACGTGCCGAGCCAGAACTTCGCCGACGGCGTCCACCTCCAGACCTGGGGGTGCAACAACACCGTGGCCCAGAACTGGACGTTCTCCGGCGGCACGCTGAAGACGCAGAACAACATGTGCATGGACGTCGCCTGGGGCTCCACGGCGAACGGGGCGGTCATCCAGATCGCCACGTGCAGCGGCAACGCCGCCCAGCAGTTCGTCCTGAGCGCGGCGGGCGACCTCGTCAACCCGCAGGCCAACAAGTGCGTGGACATCCAAGCCTGGAACGGCAACGACGGAGCGGCCCTCGCGCTGTGGGACTGCACCGGCGGAGCGAACCAGAAGTGGCACCAGGGCTGACCTGGTGACGACCGTGGTGGCCCTCGCGTGTTGGGGCCACCACGGTTCCGCATCAATCGATGCGGAAAAGCGTAGGCTGGGATTGTGGACACCAGACAGCGCCGCCCGAGCGGCCGGCCGCGGGGATTCGACGCCGACGAAGCGCTCGAGCGCGCCCTGCTGGTCTTCTGGGAGCAGGGTTACGAGGGCGCCAGCCTGGCCACCCTGACCGACGCCATGGGCATCTCCACCACCAGCATGTATGCGGCCTTCGGCAACAAGGAAGAACTGTTCCGCAAGGCCCTGGAGCGCTACACCGAGGGCCCGAGCGCCTACCTGGCCCGCGCCCTCGACGAGCCGACCGCCCTCGGCGTCGTCACCGCGATCTTCGCCGGCACCATCCGGACCACCACCCGCCCCGCAGGCCCCCACGGCTGCCTGGGCGTCCAGGGGGCCTTGGCCACCGGCGACGCCGGCCGCGGCGCGCGCGACCTCCTCGTCGAGTGGCGTGACAACGGCTACACCCACATCCGCGACCGGTTCGACCGAGCCGTCGACGACGGCGACCTCCCGCCGGACGCCGACCCGGGCGTGCTCGCCCGCTACGTCACGGCCTTGGCCTACGGCATCGCCGTGCAGGCCTCTAGCGGCGTCGGCCGCGCCGAACTGCAGGACATGGCCGACGCCGCTTTGCGCGCGTGGCCGCCTCTCTGAGCGTCCACCCATTTCTGCAGTGATCGATGCGGAACGTGCTACGGTGAATTCTGTATCAATCGATGCAGAAGGGGACGTTCGATGTCCGACAGCGCTCTGCGCGCGTTCTACCTGCGCTACCTCGCCGAACTCAACGCCCACCGGTTCGAGCGGATGGACGGGTTCATCAACGACCGGACCACGCTGAACGGCGAACCCGCCACCCGGGACGACCTCCTCGCCGTGCAGCGGGCCGACGTCGCCGCGGTCCCTGACCTGCACTGGGAGCTGCAAGAACTGCTCTTCGACGGCGATCGGCTCGCCGCGCGGCTGGTCAACACGGGCACGCCGGCGCAGGAGTGGCTCGGCGTGGCCCCCACCGGCGCCTCGTTCGAGATCACCGAGTACGCGATCTACCAGGTGCGCGACGGGCGGTTCGTCCACATGACGGCGCTGCACGACGCCGGTGAACTCCGCCGTCAGCTCACCTCGAAGGGAAACTCATGACCGTCACACTGATCACCGGGGCCAACAAGGGCATCGGTTTCGAGACCGCCCGACAGCTCCTGGCCCTGGGGCACACCGTCTACGTCGGCGCGCGCGACAGCGAGCGCGGCGAGAAGGCCGCCGCCGACCTCGGCGCCCGGTTCGTGCAGCTCGACGTGACCGATGACGCCTCGGTGCGCGCCGCGCTGGCGACGATCGGCGCGGCCGAAGGGCGGCTCGACGTCCTGGTGCACAACGCGGGCGTCCTCGGGAACGAACCCCTCGACGGCCCTGCGGCCCTGAAGGTGTTCGACACCAACGCCGTGGGGATCGTGCGCGTCACGGAAGCGGCGCTTCCCTTGCTGCGCAGGTCTTCGAACCCCACGGTGGTCACCGTGTCGAGCAGCGCGGGATCGTTCTGGGCGGTGACCAACCCCGACCGGCCCGAGTTCCACCTGCCGCTGGCGCTGTACTCGGCGTCCAAGACGGCGGCGACCATGCTGACGGTCCAGTACGCGAAAGCCCAGCCCGGCATCAAGTTCAACGCCGTCGAGCCCGGCACCACGGCCACCGACATGACCGCGGACTTCGGGATCGGCCGGTCGCCGGCGGAGAGCGCCCGGGCCGTCGTGCGCCTGGCCACCCTCGACGCGGCCGGCCCGACCGGCACCTTCTCGGACGAAAACGGCCCACTGCCCTGGTAGTCCCGGCGCGGCCGCCGCGCCGGGACGCCGGGACGTCAGCCGGCCATCAGCACCAGCCGCTCGCGCACCCCACCCACCTCCAGCAGGCGGTGCGCCTCGGCCGCGTCCGCCATCGGCAGCTCGCGGTGCGCACGCAAGCGCAGCTTTCCCTTGGCCAGCAACGTCATCACCTCTCCGAGCGCCGCCGGCGCCTTCGCCGCGTCCGGGCCCGAAAGGCGGACGCCGAAGTCGCCGGCGGCCGGGTCGGAGAGGGTGACGACCCGGCCCGGGTCGCCCGTCAGCTCGACCGCGTCGGCCAGCACGCCCTTGCCCGCCGCGTCCAGGACGGCGTCGACGTCACCCAGCTCCCGCACCCGCTCGGTGACGCCGGGGCCGTACCGGACCGGCGTCGCGCCCAGCTCCAGGGCCAGGGCTTCGTCGTGGGCGCCGACCACGCTGAGCACCTTGATCCCGCGGGCCACGGCCAGCTGCGTGGCGACGACGCCGACCGCGCCACCGCCGCCGAACACCAGCAGCGTGCCGCCGGCGGACACGGCCAGCTCGTTCAGTGTGCGGACGGCGGCTTCGGCCGAGCTGGGCAGCGCCGCCGCGTCGGCCCACGAGACCGACGCGGGCTTAGGCGTCCAGATCGATGCGAGGACGTGCTCGGCGTAGCCACCCAGTTCGAGCAGGAAGGCCGCCACCTCGTCGCCGATGGCCACGCCGGTCGTCCCCGGCCCGAGCGCGTCGACCGTCCCGGCCACCTCGAAGCCCAGCACCGGGACCGCCGGCAGCGCGAACGCCTTGAGCAGGCCCGAGCGCAGCGGCAGGTCCGTCGGGCTGATCCCGGCCGCCGCCACCTTGATCCGGATCTGTCCCGGGCCCGGCTCCGGCGTCGCCACCGGCGACCAGCGCAGCACCTCGGGCCCCCCGAATCCGGTCATGACCACCGCGTTCGACATGTCCGCTCCTTCCACCGCATTACGTGACATGTCATGCAAGCGGGGAAGGGCCGCGACTATTCCCCCAGCGTCCGCGGGTCCGGCAGGGTCCCGTGGTCGAGGACGTTGTCGTAGACCTGTTCCAGCGCTTCGGTGAGCGGCGCCAGCAGGTGCTCGGGCAGGCCGCCGAAGAACAGCCGCTTGACGAGGTCGACGTGCCCGGGCGCCGCGGCCGCCAGCGCGTCCCGCCCCCGCGACGTCAGGAAGACCTCGGTCACGCGCCGGTCGCCGGGACTCGCGCCGCTGTCGACCAGGCCGCGGTTCCCCATCCGCTTGGCCTGGTGGGAGAGCCGGCTGCGCTCCCAGCCGAGCAGCGCGGCCAGCGCGGTGATCGGCATCCGGGCATCGGGCGCGTTGCCCAGTGCGGTGAGGACGTCGTAGTCGGCGAGCGAGAGGTCGTTGTCCGCCTGCAGCTGCCGGTTGATCTCGTAGGTGAGGCGCAGCTGGAGCCGAACGAAAGCCAGCCACGCGCGGCTCTGCTCCCGGTCGAGCCAGCGGTCATCCGTCACGCCCGCAGATTACATGACACGTCACCCACCGCCGTCCGCCGCGAGCGCCCTGCGTAGAGTCCGAAGCCGTGCCCGACGCCGATCCGCCCGCCGCCCTCCTCCCGGACGTGCTCGCCGACGGCCTGCGGGTGGTGTTCGTCGGCATCAACCCCGGTGGCGGCTCGGTGGCGGCCGGGCACAGTTTTCACAGCGCGGGCAACCGGTTCTGGCCCGCCCTGTACCGCGCCGGGTTCACGCCGAGGCTGCTGCGCGCGGAGGAGGAACGGCTCCTGCTGGGCTGGGGCATGGGCATCACGAGCATCGTGCGCCGCCCCACGGCCCGCGCCTCGCAGCTGTCCCGAGAGGAATTCGTCGCCGGCGGGCAGGACCTGGCCGAGCGGATCGCGGCGATCCGCCCGCAGTGGCTGGCGATGCTGGGCGTGACGGGCTACCGGGCGGCCTTCGGCGCGCCGAAAGCCCAGCTCGGCCCGCAGCCGGAGCCGATCGGCGGCGCCCGCGTCTGGATCGTCCCCAACCCGAGCGGCCTCAACGCGCACTACCCGCCCGTGGCCCTCGCGGCGGAGTTCGCCCGCATGCGCGCGGCGGTCGGCATGCCCGACCGCTCCGGCGTCCTCGGCGAAAGCCTGTAAGGGAACCCGGCTCGACCTCGCCGTTCCCGACCCCGGCGGTCCTGTGGCGGAAGCCGCCCGTGCTCGCCGCCCCCTCCCGGGCACCGCACCCGGCCGCCTCGGCGAGCCCTCGACCGCGTCGCCGGCGGCGTGGGCCGCGCTACGGCCGTGGACGCCGGGCTGACCCACCCGGGCGGTCCTCTTCGGACGGACGATCCCGTATGGGTGATCAATCGCGCCACGAGGGCCGACACGCGGGGTCGGCGGGCGCGGGCCTGGTTAGGTCTGGCCCCGGGCGGCCCGGGCGGGCCGCCCTTCTCCGGGAAGGGAACGGGCCGGGAACTCATGGCCGATCGGACATCGGTGCTCATCGGCGGCGCGGGGCCGGCCGGGCTGGTGCTGGGCAACCTGCTGCGCGCCGCCGGGATCGACACGCTCGTCCTCGAACGCGGCGGCCGGGACCAGGTGCAGGCCCGGGCGCGGGCCGGGTTCCTCGGCGCGAACAGCGCGGGTGCTGACCGAGCACGGCCTCGGCACCGGGATGCTGCGTGACGGCAGCACCCACGGCACGTGCGCCTTCCGCGACGAAGGCGGCGAGTTCGAGCTGCGGTACGACCGGCTCGGCAGCGGCGAGCGGCACACCGTCTACCCGCAGCACCGGCTCGTCACCGACCTCGTCGAGGAGTACCTCGCCCGTGGCGGCGAACTGCGCTTCGGCGTGACCGTCACGGACGTCGACGCCGAGACCGCGACCGTCGGGTTCCGCGACGAGCACGGGAAAACCGGGCAGGTGAGCGCCCGGTTCCTCGCGGGCTGCGACGGCAGCAACGGCGCCACCCGCAAGGCCGTCCCGGCGCCGGCGCACTGCGCGCGCGACCACGGCATCTCCTGGCTGGCCGTGCTCGCCGAGGCGCCCCAGAGCATGCCGGCGGTCACCTACGCCCTGCACGAGCGCGGGTTCGCCGGGCACATGGCGCGCAGCCCCACGGTGACGCGCTACTACCTCCAGGTGCCGCCCGGCGACGATGCCGCGGCCTGGACCGACGAGCGGATCTGGACCGAGCTGGCCGTCCGCATGCGCACCGGGGAGTTCGGCGCGCTGCGCCAGGGACCGGTCACCGAGCGCCGGATCGTGCGCCTGCGTTCCGACGTCGTCGACCCGCTGCGGCACGGCCGGCTGTTCCTCGTCGGCGACGCGGCCAGCCTGATCAGCCCGTCGGCCGCCAAGGGCGCCAACCTGGCGATCATGGCGGCCGAGGTGCTGGCCGCCGCGCTCACCGACGCGCTGCTGCGCGACGACGAGCAGGCCCTGGCCGCCTACTCCCGCACCTGCCTGCCCCGCATCTGGCGGGCGCAGGAGTTCTCCCACTGGATGATCGGCCTCCTCCACGACCAGGCGGGCGCCGGGTCCTTCGGCTCCGCTCTCCGCCGGACCCGGCTCGACAACCTGCGTGAATCCCGCGCGCACCAAGACTTCTTCGCCGAGAACTACGTCGGCATCTGACCACCAGGAGTGCCCATGACCGCGACGCTCGTCCCCACGCTCGCCCCGGAGGACCTCGCCCGCCTCACCGCGGCGCGGGACCTCGTCCGGGCCGGCGACACCGCCTCGGTGCTCGCGGCGGCCCTGCCTTCGCTGCCCGCCGCCGAGCGCGCCGCGCTGGCGGCACACGCGCCCTTCTCCCACGTCGGGCTGCTCGTCTTCCCGGCCACACTGGACGGGCTCGGCGCGGAACTGGCCCGCCACGGCCTCGAAACCGGGCTGATGAGCCACAGCGTCGTCGTCCGGGAGCGGCTCGCCCGCCGCTACGGCCTGCCCGCCGACGACCTGACGGTCGGCATCCTGCGCGCCCCGGTGACCGACCGCGACGGCCGGCCGTGCGCGCTGGAGATCTTCGTCCTCGTCACGCCGCCGGACCTGGCCCACATCGCCGCCGATGAACGCCGTCACGGCCGGGAAGACCACTTCGCGCTCGCGGTGCCCCGGGCCGACCCGATCGTCCTCAATGGACTGTGCGCGGCGATCGCCGGCCAGCTGCGCCCGGACGGCGGGGGTTACAACGGCCACGAAGACGCCACCGTGCTCTACTTCCGCGACGCACACCACCCCGCGCCGGCCTACCGGCGGCTGGAACTCCTGTGCGCGGGCGAGTTCCCGCGGGTGCTCGCCGCGCACCAGCGCGCGTCCGAGCCCGGCACGGAACTGCTCGGGCTGCTGACCGGCGCCTGGGCCACCCAAGCCGTCGCCACGGCCGTCGAGCTGCGCCTGCCGGACCACCTGGCCACGACCGCCGGCCTCGACGCGCTGGCCACCGCGACCGGCACCGACCGCGAGAGCCTCGGCCGGCTCCTGCGGTACCTGGCCACCCTCGGCGTCGTCCGCGCGACGGCCGCGGGGTACGTGCTCACCGACGTCGGTGCGCTGCTGCGGACGGACGTCGAAGGGGGCATGAGCGCGATCGCCCTGATGTACGGCGGCCCGTTCTACCGCTCCTTCGCCGCGCTGACCGACGCCGTCCGCACCGGCGAAGAGTCGTTCGCGAAGGTCTTCGGCGCGCACCACTTCGCCCACCTGGCCGCGAATCCCGAGCTGGCGGACCTGTTCCACCGCTCGATGGCGGCCAGCAACGCGATGTTCGCCGAGCTCACCCGCGTCGTCGACCTCTCGGCCGCCGGCGTCGTCGTCGACGTGGCCGGCGGCAACGGCGCACTGCTGTCCCGCGTGCTCGACGCCCACCCGGCGGTCACCGGTGTCCTGATGGACCGCCCGGAAGCCCTGGCCGTCGCCGGCCCGGCGCTGGCGAAGCACGCGACGCGCTGCACCCTCGTGCCCGGCGACTTCACGAAAGCCGTTCCCGGCGACGGCGACGTCTACCTGCTGTCCCGTGTGCTGCACGACTGGGACGACGAGCGGTGCCACACCATCCTCACGACCTGCGCCGCCGGCATGCCCGCAGGCGCCGAACTGCTGATCGTCGAGCGCCTGCTGCCCGAGGAGAGCGGGACGGCGTCGCTGGCGGTGCCGTGGGACATCCACATGCTGTGCAACGTCGGCGGCCGCGAACGCAGCGAGTCCCACTACCGCGCGCTGCTGGCCGGTGCGGGCTTCGAGCTGGCCGACGTCCGCCCGCTGGCGCTGGACGCGTACGTCCTGCGCGCGGTCCGGACCCGCTAGGACGTGTCTGACAAAGGTTTCGGCTGGTGACTGAGACACTGCCGGTCGTGTCGCGGTTTCAGTTGCTCCCAGACGATCAACGGGTGTTGATCGAAGACGTATTGCCGGTCCGTGCCGACAGTGTCCGGTCCGTGGCAGACGATCTGGACCTGGCACCGCCGGATGGCCGGCGACGGAACCTGGGACACCGTGCTGCAACGCCTGCTCACCGAGGCCGACGCGGCCGGCCTGGTGGACGGGGCGGTGTCGCTGGGCTCGACGATCGCACAAGCGCATCGGCACGCCACCAACATCACTCGTCCCGCAGGGGCTGGGTCGAACTACACGGGTCTGCCGACCGAGCCGCCTGACCATGCGATCGGCCGTTCCCGCGGCGGGTGGAGCACCAAGGTGCACCACCTGGTCGACGGCAGCGGCCAGCCGCTGGTGGCTCTGGTCGGTCCCGGTCAGGCCGGAGACGCACCGATGTTCCCGCACCTGATGCGGCATCTGCGCGGTCGCGGCACTGTCGCGGCGATCCCCGAGCCGGCTGATCGGATCGGGTACCGCACACGCCGCGGTTCCCGCGGCGGACCCCGCCCGCGTTCGACTCGATTGGACCAAGACATTGTCAGACGCGCCCTAGGCCCGCCGGCCGCCGCCCGGTTTGCCGGGCAGCGGCCGGTTTCGTGGCCTCAGCCGCAGTGTTCGGCGCGCTCCTGGTCGGTCATCGCCGCCGTGTGCTGCGTGATGTCGCCGGTGGAGCCGGGCACCGGGCCGTCCGCGTCGAAGTCCTGGTACCAGATGTAGTGGTCGTAGAACCGGTCACCGAAGTGCATCTCGTAGGTGCCGTGCACCCGCTGCAGCTTCGGCGCGCGCTCCACCCAGCCCTTCTCGCCCGGCCGGACGTCGACGTTGGTCGCCTGCCCCTCGGTGTGCGACGACTCCCAGGTGTGCTGGTACGACGTCTCGATGGACACCTTGAACACTTCCGAGAAGCCGTACTCGGCCGAGAGCGAAACCCCGAAGCTGTTCGACTCGCCGGTCGTGTCCGACCAGTTCACCGTGCTGCGCTGCAGGTCCTGCGTGCAGTTGTAGGCCGCCTCGCCGACCTGGTGGCCGTCGCCGGTGTGCCCCTCCGGCGGCCCGGCCGGGTGGAACACGCAGGAGTCGGTGCCGTTGTCGCACTTGTCGAGCAGTTCCCGCGGGGTGGGCTGGCCCTCGGCCGACGCCCCCGGGGCGGTGACGAAGAGTCCGGCGGCGGTCAGCAGGCCGATGCCCGCCGCAGTCAGTGCCGTGCGCTTGCCGGTCATGGTCGGCATTCCTTTCGTCGGGGGGATCAGCTGAAACCGATGGACTGGGTGCGGTTGTCCATGTAGGACCCGATGTTGCCGTTGTTCTCCTTGAACGGGCCGTCCCGGTCACCGCTGAGATTCGGTTCCGGGTAGAGCCAGAGCCAGCAGTCACCCCACGGCTGCACGGACGTGATCCGGTTCTTCCAGTCGTCACCGAGGTCGAACTGCCAGTTCACCCAGCCGTCCTTCTTGCACAGCTCGGGTCCGGTGATCGTCAGCGAATCGCCGGTGTAGTCCGCGCCGTCGAAGAACGTGCCCTGGATGACGTCGCCCTTCGGCTGCGCGGCGAGTTCCGAGCGCAGCGTCAGATCACGTGCCGCCGCATGCGCGTCGGCCGGCGCCGTGGTGATCGTGCCTTGCGAGGCAAAGGAAATCACCTGCTGGTAGTCGGCAAAGCACTGCTGCGTACCGGTTTCCGAGTTCAGCACGCAGTGCCGGGCGGCGTCGGCCGCACCCGCCGGAGCGGCACTCACCACCGCGGCCGTCGTCGCGGCCGCGGCCGTCGCGGCGATTCTCTTCCAGTTGTTCGTCATGGCGATTCCTTTCCCCGATTCCGGTGCCGTGATATGCCCGGAATTTGCGTAATGTCGATGATTTCGACGTTAGCGCAGGGTGATCCACGTCGCGCCCGCGCTGCCCACGGTTACCGCCGGGCTTGCCTCTTAGTCTCCGGCGAATGCCGAAAGGGTTGGGCGACGCGATCGAAAGTGTCACAATGACCCGGTGCCGCAGGTCCGCCCGCGGCACGGATCATCGTGTCCACATCGGACAGTGGCGCTACCGCTCGCCGAGTCTGGCCTCGGCCAGCCGCTCCTGGACGCGGGCGTGGCGGAACTGGTAGACCCCGCCCGCCTGCCGGAGGACGCCGCGGCGGTGGGCGTCGTCGAGGAAGTGCATCAGGCGCCACGGGAGACGGCCGGTCGCGGCGAGCCAGGCGTGGTGGACGAAGTAGTTGCCCCACGCTCGGGTCACCAGGACGGCCAGGCCGATGCCGCCGCCGAAGCACACGCCGACCACGAACGGCAGGACCGGGTTCGTCGCCGCCGGGAACACCTGGCCGCCGGCGATCGCGCCCGCGAGGCCGTAGCACACGGCCGCGACGCCGCGGGCCATGAACCAGCCGAACAACGCGCCCGCCAGCCCGCCGGCGATGCCCAGCGCCACGTCGTAGCGGCCACCCAGCACCGGCAGGAACCGCGTCTGCGCGGTGAACGCGAACGCCATCCCGTCGAACAGCCCCAGCGACACCAGGAACGAGACGGACAACGCGATCGCGCCGGTCCGCTCGTTGCGCAGGATCGTCCGCGGGCTCGACACGCGGCTGGCGTCGACCGGTTTCGCGAGCCACACGTGCACCGCGAACACCAGCCCGAACACGAGCGCCAGGAAGACGACCAGGCCGGTGGCCAGCGACCAGCCCAGCCCGAGCAGGACACCCACGACGGCCCCGATCGCGAACCGCCCGGCGAACTTCCGGGTGGCCCCGGCGAAGCGCAGTTCGGTGCGTAGCGGTTCCGGCGGACGCGCGAAGCGGTGGGTCAGGTAACCGGCGCCACCGAAGGACAGGGCGTAGATCGCCGCCAGCGCCGGGCCGTCGTCGACCCAGCCGGTGACGACGAACAACACCGCGATCAGCAGCCCGACCAGGCCCGACCGCGTCCCGGCGGGCACCGCCCGGTACAGCCGCCACCAGGCCAGGTCGCGGCTGCGCGTCTGCTCGAGGTGCCGGGCCAGGAACCCCAGCCAGCGCGCCGCCTGCGCCGCGGTGTACCGCCCGGACGGGCTGGTCTTCGGGTTGCGCCCCGGCGGCTGCGGCACCCGGGCGTAGGCGTTGGGGACGAACGAGTCGAGCAGCTGCCCTTCGAGGGCGGCCGCGTCTCCGGCGTCGAGCAGCTCGGCGGGATCCGCGCCGGGCCGGCCGTAGCCGATCCGCGCGAGGTCGACCATCAACGGCGTCCGCAGCACCCGGGCCAGTGCCGCGTCCGGCTCCCGGCGCAGCCGGTCGGCCACCGGGCGCCAACGGTCGTGATCGGCGCCCTCCCGCGCGGAGAGGTAGGTGATCGCCTCCTGCCGGGCCACGGGTTCGAGCCGCACGACGGTGGCAGCACCCAGGACCGTGCCGGACTCGCGGGTGACCTGCTCGTACTCGGCCGCGCGGCAGGTCAGCACCAGCGAGCGGCCCAGGGCCACGGTCTGGTCCAGCGCGTCGAGCGCCGCGACGCGCAGGTCGGGCGGCATCTCGTCGAGGCCGTCGAGGACCGGCACGACGTGGCCGCCGAGGACGAGCCGGGTGGGCGCGCCGGGCCCGTACTCCCGGGCGGTGAGCAGGGCCGGGTGGTTGTCGGTGAGCCGATCGGCCAGCCAGAGGTCGAGGTGTTCCCGCCGCGGGTCCCAGGAGGCCAGCGACAGCAGGACCGGAACCGGGGCACCCGGGGCGCGGGTACGCAGCAGCTCCAGCGTCAGCATCAGGGCGAGCACGGACTTGCCGGAACCGGGATCGCCGAGCACGACCAGCTGCGGCACCGGCAACGCGGTGTACGTCCCGGCGATGTCGTCGAGGTCGCCCCGCAGTGCCGGCTTTCCCGGCCGGGCGGCGGCCGACCAGCGCAGGGCGATCGGCTGCGGCCGGTGCAGCGATCGCAGTTCGGCTTCCGCGCGCCACTGCCACGTGACGGCTTCGGCCAGCTCGGTGACCGCCCGGCCGAGGTGGCGATCCGGCGTGGCCGCCGCCTCGGGGGCGACGTCGGCCGGCGCGCTGGGCGTGGCTTCGGTGAGGATCTGCTCGTGGAGCCGTCGCAGGCCGGGGTTCGGGTCGACGCCCAGCTCGTCGGCCAGCCGCCGGCGCAGGCCGTGGAACAACGTCGAGGCTTCGGCGTAGCGGCCCTCCTTCGCAAGGGCGCGCATCAGCAGCAGGTGGGACAGCTCGCGCATCGGGTGCTCGCCGCAGAACTCGGTCAGCTCGCGGACGACCTCGCCCGTCTCGCCGAGCCGCAGCTGCCAATCGGCACACAGCTCCACGGCATCGAAGCGCTGTTCGTCGAGCACCGCGGCCCGGCCGGCCAGCGCGGACGTCCGCAGCCCGTCGAGCGCCGGGCCCCGCCACAGGGCGAGCGCGTCGCGGATCTCCTTGACGGCGTCGGCGAGCTTCGCCTGCCCGGCGAGCCCCCGGGCCACCGTGACGTGACGGCGGAAGCGGAGGGAGTCGAGATCGTCGATCCCGGTCTGCAGGCGGTAGCCGGGGCCGTCGGTGACGATCATCCCGCCGGTCTCGCCGAGCCGGCCGCGCAGCGCGGAGACGCAGTTGCGCACCTGCTTCACGGCCGTCGCCGGCGGCTCGTCCTCCCAGAGCGCGTCGATCAGGCGCTCCACCGGGACGACGGCGTTGGGGTTGAGCAGAAGGGTGGCGAGCGCGCGCTGCTCGCGCGGGCTCGCCAACGTGACCCGATCCCCGTGCACCCGCGCTTCCAGCGTTCCGAGAACCCGGAACCTCATCGTTTCCCCCCTCGTCCTCCAGGCTAGCGCCCGGCGTCCGGACCTCGAAACGCCCTGGTGGCGCGCGGGATGCCGGCGCGAGGACGAAACGAGGACGGCGTCCGGAACCCTGGAGGCCCGGCGACCGAGGGGGCTGCCGGGGCGACCCGGTGGTGGGCGTGGCACTGGGGGTGGCGCCCACCACCGGCCGTCGTGACGTTCAGGAGGCGACGGAGTCGATCAGCCGGTTGAACCGCAGCCGCGAAGCGCGTTCGACCCCGGCGAGGATCCCGGCGCCGCCCATCGCGATCTTCGCCCACGTGGGCAGGTGGATCGGCGAGGTGAACGTGCCGACGTGCGCGGCGACGAGCGGGATCCGGGTGAGGGCCTCCGCGCCGTGGAGCAGGCTGACGGCGAGCGCGACCAGGAGGACGACGAGGGACACGGCCCCGACGACGGCACTGGCGCGGGGGTACCGCTGCCCGAACCGCGCCCGCAGCCCTTCCTGGGATCGGCGGTGCGGCCGCAGCGCGTGCTCGGAGCCGTCGCCGGCCACGAACCGCAGGCGCTTCAGGCCGAACGCGCTGGTGGCGACCTCGATCACCCCGCCGGGCACCGGGAAGGTCGCCGGCAGGTTGGAACGCGCGACCTGGACGCCGTCCCGGTACAGCGCGGCCGGGCTCTTCCCGGCGCCCCGTTCGTGCTGCCGCCGGCTCTTCGCATCGGCGAGGTACCGGACGTCGACCGCGTACGCGTGGCTGTCCGCGAGGTCGAGGAAGAACAGCGAACGGGAGAAGAGCTGCCAGGGACGGTAGTCGCGAAGTGCGCTCCCGTCCCCGGGCCGCACCCTGCCGAGCTGAAAGCGCCGTCCGAGCTTCTTGGCCGTCGAAGTCATGCCTCGATTCCAGCTGTCCTCGCGGCCGGACGGCAGTGTCACCGCGTCACAACACCGCCGTGACATTCATGAAGGCAGTTCCACCTCGAGGCCCATGATCCGGGCGGTGCGCCGACGGCGGATCCAGCGGCGGGCGGTCGTCGTCTCGGGCAGTTCGTCGGCGAACGCCTTGCGCTGGGCCGCGGTCGCCGCGCGCCAGCGCATGGTCAGCGCCGGGCGGACCGGCGGGACCCAGCCCCGCGCCGACTCGTGGGCCGCGGCGAGCCGGGTCTCGTAGCCGGCCGCCGGGCGGTAGCCGAGCTCCAGGTCGATCAGCGGCTCGGCGCCGCCGGCGTGGTGGTGGCACCGCGAGAGCATCCGCGCGATCTCCTCCAGCGTGATCTTCAGCGCCGTGGGCACCTGGTCCTGCCACCGGCCGGGGTGCGGGGCGGCCGGCTCGCCCGCCGGCACGACGATCACCGCCCGGACCGCCGTCCCGGCCAGCTCGACGCGGATCCGGCGGCCACCCGCGTCGGCGAAGAACCGCGGCACCCGGCCGGCCACCCCGGTGCCGGACCACGTCCGCACCCACTGCGTCACGCCGCCGGGTGGGTGTTCCGACAGCACGAACGTGAACTCCAGGTCTTCGCCGGCGAGGCTCATCCGCACCGGGAACAGGGGCCCGAGGTCGTCCATGAACGCCGAGCCGATGACGAGTGCGGCGCTGGAACCGCCGGTCAACGCCGCCTCCTCCCCCGGTGGCCGCGTGGCCGCCTATACCTGCAGGTCCGCTTCGATGCGCTTGAGGTAGTGCCGGGCCAGCGCCAGGTTCGCCCGCTCCCGGTCCAGCACCAGGTACAGGAACAGGGATTCCCGCGACGACACGGTGTTCAGCAGCCGGATCAGGTGGTACTGGCGGTGCAGCGTGATCAGGATGTCCTCGATGTTGTCGTTGAGCGCGAGCGAGGACATCACCCGCAGCTTCGCCCGCACGACCTCGGTGTTGCCGGCCGCGGCGACCTCCAGGTCCAGCCATTCGCCGCTGCCGCTCGTGCCGAGCGACATCCCGCTTTCGTAGTCGACCAGCGCGACGCCGACGGCGCCGGCGATCGACATGGCTTCCTTCAGTGCGGTGTCGATGTTCGTCATGACGTCACTTCCTTCTGTGAAATGGTGGTCGACGGCCTCGCGGTCCCGGTGGGCGCCGTGCTTCATGCGGCCAGGATCGAGCTGATCCGCTCGATGACGGGCCGGCACTCGAACAGGAGCCGCCCGACGTTGAGTCCCTTGTCCCCCAGCACGACCATCAGCGCCAGCCGGCCGATGGCGTAGACGGCCATGTAGCCCTCGCTGCTGAACACCACGGTCTGGTGCAGCGTGCCCTGCCCGGTGATCTGCGCGGCCTGGCGTGCGATCCCGAGGTCGGCGGCCGCGAGGGCGGAGATCTTCGCCGGGTCGACGGTGTCGGCCGCGTCGGCGAGAATCGGTATCCCGTCGACCGCGGCCAGCACGGTGTCGGTCACCCCGGCGACGTTTTCGCGCAAGTTCCGCAGTTCGCCGGCCAACGCGTCGAAGTCCACAGTGAGTTCTTTCTTCCGGAAATGGCAGAAGATCCGGGCGATCAGCCATTCGGATCGCTCTTCCGACGGCAGACCATACCGTCGGCACCACTTTTCGCCTATCGACTCCGGAAGACCCCGACGAGAGCTACACGATCGAGTGAATCGACCGCCGGTTTCGTAACAACGGCGATTCGATCGGATCGATTGTCGTCGATTGATCACGCGCACGGTTGACCGGTGGTTTCAAACTCCCGGCCCCTTGCCGTGAAGAGCCGAAATGCCGCCCGCGAGATCGTGGAAACGAACCACGACCACGGGCGGCATCCCGATTTTCGAAACCGTCACTCAAGGCGACGGGTCAGCACCTTGCTCCATTGAGCCCATCAGAGGATGCAGAGCAACGAACACGCCGTCGCCGAGGACCACTCCGATTGTGTCGGCGGCGTCCCGGACGGGACGTTCACCGGCACGTAGCTCGCCTTCGCGCGGTTGGTGAGCGGGAACAGGCTCAGCAGCGCGTACGTCGAGCAGTACACCTGCTTGGACGTTCCGGCCGCCAGCGTGAACGGACCTGTCTGGCACGACGGCTCCACGCTGTCCACCACCTGGCCGGCCGTGATGCCGACCGGGCCCTGGTTCGTCACCGTGATCCGCCAGTACGCCGTCGCGTTCAGCAGGCCCAGGAGACCGACCGGGGCCTGCTTGGCCCACGGTCCTGCCCCGCCGGGTCCGCACTTCGACGCCGTCGCCGAGGCGCAGATCTCCTTCTGCACCACCACCTTCGGCGTGCACGCGGCGCCCGGCGCGACCGGGAGCGTCACCGTGTTGGAGGTGAACGCGCCCGTCGTGTCGGTGCCGGTGGCCGTGTTCGCCACCGACGTCACCGCGCAGTCCGCCGCGATCGTCGTCGAGAAGCACAGCTGCGGCGCGTCACCCTCGTAGTCGACGACCAGCTGCGGCTGGTTGCCGCCGCCGAAGTCGGCCGCGCTGGTGAGCACCAGCGACGTCGTGACCGTGATCGACGGGTGCGCGGCGGCCGAGACGCCGGTGAGGTCGACGGAGCCGTCCGGGGCGAAGCCGGATGTCGGGACGACCGTGCCGCTCTGGTCGACGACCGTGACCCGCGACGCGGCCAGGTCCACATTGGACGGTGTGATGCCGGTCAGCCGCGCGGCCGTGTACCCCTGGACGTGCCCGGTGCCGCCGTCGCAGTAGAAGTCACCCGGCTTCAGCGTCACCTGACCGCCGGACCGGACGCACGGCGTGGCGCCGGTCGCCGGGTCCATCGAGAACAGCACACCCGCGTCGCCCAGGCCGATGAGGCAGCCCGTGGGCGGGTCGTAGGTGTAGCCGTAGTCCCGCGTGTTGCCGCCGTTCGCCGCCGGGTGCGTGATCGGGCCGGGCAGGCCCGCGCACGCGGCGCCGGTCGTCCAGTCGTGGCACAGTGCCGCCCCGGCGAATCCGCCGTTCCAGAGCGCGAGATAGCTGCGCAGGTGGCCGGCCGGGTCGGTGACGACCTCCGGGTTGAAGACCCACACCCCGGCCGGGAGGGCCGCCGCGACCGGCGGCGCCGGGAGCGCCGAGCCGTCCAGCGCGAAGCAGGTGGTGACTTCCGTGGCGCCGTTCGTCGTCGAGCACGCGCCCACCGGGGCACCCGCCGTGCTGAAGAACGTGTAGGCGTTGTAGGTGTAGTTCCCGGGCGGGCCGGTCGGTTTCGACGCCGCCCAGCCGGCGCACGCCGTCGCCGTCGCGGGGTCGAAGCAGCCCAGCGCGGGCCGGCCGACGCCGGGGACGGAGGACGACGCGAACACCTTGCCCGCCACGACGCTCATCGAGCCGTAGATGTGGGCGAGGGTGTTCCCCGGCTGGTTGTTGCTGGGCGGCACGATCGGCGCGTACGGCTGGCCGCCGCAGGCGCTCTTCGTGGCGATGGTCCAGCAGACGACCGCGCCGGTGCTCACGACGCCGTACAGGTTGCCGCCGCTTTCCACGAGGCCCGCGATGCTGTTGACGGCGGACGGGGACCCGCCGGTCGCGGTCAGCGGCCAGTACCCGCAGTTCGCCGCGGCGGCCAGGTCGAGGCAGCCGACCCCGACGGAGGCGGCGGTGAGGGCCGGGTAGTAGACCTGCGCGGGCGCGGCCGGGTTGCGGAAGTACTGCGGGGTCAGGGTGCTGGCGATGTCGCCGGTGTTGCCGGTGCCGAGCGGGCCGGGCGCGGTGTTGAGCGGCTTCGGCCACGGGCCGCCCGGGCAGCGCTGGCCGGTGCCGGCGTCGGTGCACACGAGCTTCGCGTTGGCGGGGTTGACGTGGTGGAAGACGTTCCACGCCTGGAGCGTGCCGTCGGAGGTGCGGTTCAGCAGCGGGGTGAAACCGTCACCGCCGGTCGCCGTCGCGATCGTCTGCACGGGCGGGGTGAGGTTGCCGGACAACGCGGTCGCGTCCGCACCGGAGCGCGGGTTCGTCGCGCGCACGGCCGTCACGCCGGAGGCGGGTTCGGTGGCCGTGAAAGCGCTTCCGTCGGTGGACCACGACGGCGTCCAGCCGGGCGGCGCGTGCAGGGAGCCGCTCTGGTAGGCCTGTCCCGCGGCGACGGCGTCGGTGATGGTCGCGGGGCCGGTGGTGCTCGCGCGGTCGTCGTAGCCGACGACCCAGTTCGCGGTGGCGCCGTGGTCCGCCGGGGATCCGGTGCCCTGCACCGATTTGGTCAGTCCCGAAAGAGGCGGGGCGGCGGGGGCCGCCGCCGCGGGCGAGGGGAAGGCGGCGGCCATGAGCACGAGGGGCAGGGTTGCCGCCCCCAGGCGGCGCGCACGCATGCGTCTTCGCATGAACGTTCCTCGATTCTTTTCCGATTTTCCGAGCCGGAGGAAAATCGTATGCCGCGCGGGGAAACCGTTGAAGGGACGACACCCGGGCGCCGACCGGGCCGACTCCTTCGGCGCAATTCGTGACCGCGGCGAAATGGTGGACACCCGCTCCGGCGATGACCGTTTCGTTTACCGTCACCTGGACGCCGGTACGCCGTCACTCGTCCGAGTTACGTCCGAATTGTCCGGCAGGCTAGAGTGGGGGCCATGACTACCGGGACGGCCTCGCGCCACACACGGAACGGTTACCCGGTGCTCTTCTGAGCGCCGCGCGGGCGCCGCCCCCGTCGGGTCGATCACCAGCTCCACCCATCGACCACGACAGGAGAAGCCATGCCCAGCACCACCCTGCGGATTCCCACCCCGGACGGCCAGGCCGACGCCTTCGCCGCCTTCCCCGGCGACGGCGAGCGGCACCCGGGTGTGCTGCTCTACACCGACGCCTTCGGCCTGCGGCCCGAGCTGGAGAGCAAGGCCCGCGAGCTGGCCGGGCACGGGTACTACGTGCTCGTCCCCCACCTCTACTACCGCCACGGCCCGGCGCCGGTGATCGCTCTGCCCGAGCACATCGGCGAAGAGGTCCGGCCCGCGATCATCACCCGGCTGATGCCGCTGCTCGAGGAGCACACCACCGAGCGGATCCTGCGTGACGCCGACGCCTACCTCGGGTTCCTCGCCGCTCAGCCCGAAGTCGCCGCCGGTCCGGCCGCGGTGCTGGGCTACTGCATCGGTGGCGCCCTGGCGCTGCGGACCGCGGCGGCGTTCCACGACCGGGTGGCCGCGGTCGCCGGGTTCCACCCGGGCTTCCTCGTCACCGACGCGCCCGACAGCCCGCACCGCCTGCTCTCGGACCTCACCGCCGAGGTCCACCTCGGGCTGTCCGAGAACGACATGCGCCCCGAGGCCGTCGACGAGCTCAACAAGGCTTTGGCCGCCACCGGCGTCGGCTACTCCACCGAGATCTACCCCGGCAGCGTCCACGGCTACACGATGTCGGACACCGACGCCTTCAACCCGGTGGCGCTGCAACGCCACTGGGACCGTCTGCTCCCGCTCCTGCACCGCACCCTCGCGGCCGGCTGAGGCTCACGGCCGCAGCACGATCTTGCCGTGGGTGTGCCCCCGTTCCAGCTCGCGGAAGGCGTCCCGGACCCGCTCCAGGGGGTAGGTCCGGGCGATCGTCACCTCGAGCTCGCCGCGGGCGGCGAGCCGGGCCAGTTCGCCGACGACGACCGCGCAGGCCGCCGCGCCCTCCCCGGCGGTCCGCGCGCCGACCCGGGCCGCGGCCGGCCAGTCGCGGATCGTGTCGATCCGCTCGGGCCGCACGCCCAGCTCGACCGCCAGGTCGACGTAGCCGTCGCCGACCGTGTCGATGAACGCGTCGACCTTTCCGTCGGCGGCCTGCCGGATCCGGTCGGCCACGCCGTCGCCGTACGCGACCGGGATGACGCCGTGGCCGCTCAGCCAGGCGTGGTTCGGCGCGCTCGCCAGCCCGATCACGGTGGCGCCGCGGCGGCGCGCGAGCTGCACGGCCAGGGACCCGACCCCGCCCGCCGCGCCGGACACGACGACCGTGTCGGCCGGTCCGGGGTCGACGGTGAACACCGTGGCGTAGGCGGTCGTGCCCGCCACGTACAGCGACCCGGCGACGTCCCAGGGCAGACCCGTCGGCCGCGGGGTCAGCCGCACGTCGTCGACGGCGACGTACTCCGCGTGGCTCGCCCGGTCGTGGGTGAAGCCGAGGACCTCGTCGCCCACCGCGAACCCGCGCACCTCCGGCCCGGCCTGCACGACGACCCCGGCCAGGTCGCTGCCCTGCCCGGAGGGGAACGTCGCCGGCCAGCGCCCGTGCCGCGCGCCTTCCCGGATCATCACCTCGCCGGGCTGGATCCCGGCCGCGCGGACCTCGACCAGCACCTGGCCGGGGCCGGGCACCGGGCGCGCCACGTCGTCCACCCGCAGGACGTCGACCCCGCCGTAGGCGTGGAACCGCACCGCTTTCATCGTCTGCTCCCTCGTTCCGCTCACCCCACGACCGTGCTCCGGTTCCGGCGATCCGGGAACGGAGCGGTCCACCTAGGACCGGCGGTCCGATGATGCGGCCGGCGAACGGTGCTATCCATGGACGCATGGGAATGCACCGCGGCGAGCTCGCCGACTTCCTGCGCCGGTCCCGGGAGCGGCTGACCCCGCGCGACGTCGGGCTGGTCGAGGGGCCGCGGCGGCGGACGCCGGGACTGCGCCGCGAGGAGGTCGCGGTGCTCGCCGGGATGTCGGCCGACTACTACATGCGGCTCGAGCAGGCCCGCAGCCCGCAGCCGTCGGACCAGCTGCTGGGCGCGCTGACGCGGGCGCTGCGGCTGACCACCGACGAGCGGGACCACCTCTACCTGCTCGCCGGGCACCGGCCGCCGGAGGGCGCGCGGGCCGGGGAGTACCTGCGGCCGAGCCTGCTGTACCTGCTCGACCGGCTGGACGGCGTCCCGGTCCAGGTGCTGAGCGACCTGGGCGACCTGCTGGCGCAGAACGATCTCGCGCTGGCGTTGTTCGGGTGCGTGTGCACGGTGGCCCGGGAGGATCGCAACGTCGTCCTGCGCTGGTTCACCGAGCCGGCCGTCCGCGATCACTTCATGGCCGAAGAGCACGAGGAGCACGGCCGGGAGCTGGTCGCCGACCTGCGCGCCGCCGTCGCCCGCCGCGGCGACGACGAGGCGTCGCGCGCGCTGGTCGCCCGGCTGCGCGCGGCCAGCGGCGAATTCACGGCGTTGTGGGACCGGCACGAGGTCGCGGTGCGCCGCGCCCACCGGTACCGGCTGCGCCACCCCGAGCTCGGCGCCATCGAGTTCGACTGCGAGCTGCTGGCGACGCCCGCGGCGGACCAGCGGCTGCGGGTCTTCACCCCACCGCCCGGCGGCACCGACGCCCTGGACGTGCTGCGCGTGCTGGGCCCGCAGCACCGCTGCGAGGAGGAGCCGGCCTGAGCGGATCAGCCCAGCGCGTCCAGGCCGTCCTGCCAGCGTTGCCGCCGCTGCGCGGAATCCTGCTCCCACCAGGGCGTGCCACGCTCGCCGAGCGCGACCTTGGCGGTGTGCACGCGAGACCGGGCCTCGCGTTCGGCGTCGATGTCCTGGCCGCGGCGGGCCGTCCCGACGTCCCGGCGCGCCCGCATCAGCAGGCTGCGCAACCGGGCCGCGTCCTCCTCCGGGATCTCCGGATCGGTGGCCCGCCACCGCCGTCCGTCGACGACGATGAAGCGCCCGTCCGGCGTGCGCTCCGGCTCAGCCATCGACGTGCCGGATCCGGATCGGTCCCCGCCACTCGCCGTCCGGATCGAGCGACCGGCCGCCCTGGGTGAGCCGCACCTCGCCGGCCCGGGCGAGTTCACGCGCCAGCTCCCGAGCCCGCGGCAGCAACGGCCGCCAATCGTCGGCGACGGCCCGGGCGGCGTCGGACGGACAGGTGCTGCTGCCCGCACCACGCCCGATGGCCAGCCCGAGCATGGCGGCGCGCAGCTGTTCGTCCGGCACGTCGGCGGTCAGGGCGACCCGGGCCTGGTCCGCACCGGGGCCGCCACCGTCCCGGGCCCGTTCGAGTTCGCGCCGCGGATCGCTCATCACGCCAGCATCGCACCGCTCGCCGGGCACCGCCGGGTTCGCGCCGCGGAACGCACGATCGGTCCGCCTCGGCGGTGCGGCGTTCCCGGGTGAATCCTGTTGCCCGGCAAAGACTCCCGGCTGAGGTAGGGTCGCCGCCGTGACGCGAGCCTCGGATGCGGAGCGGCCGGGCGCCGGTCGGCGTGGACCGGCGCCCACCGGGCGGCCCACCATGCGTGATGTCGCTTCGGCCGCGTCGGTGAGCGTCAAGACGGTGTCGCGGGTGGTGCACAACTACCCGTTCATCAGCGACGACGTGCGCGGGCGCGTCCAGGCCGAGATCCGCCGGCTCGGGTTCCGGCCCAACAGCAACGCCGTCGGCCTGCGGCGGACCGACCGGCCCGCCGGCGGCATCGGCGTGCTCGCCGCGGACCTGGCCGACCCGTTCTACGCCGGGATGCTCAGCGCGATCGAACAGGTCAGCACGGCGCGGTCGTTCACCACCCTCGTCGCCAGCTCCGACGAGGATCCCGCGCGCGAACGCGGGCTGCTCGGCACGTTCGTCGAGCGCCGTCTCGACGGGCTCATCGTGGTCTCGGCCGACCGCCGGCACGATCACCTGCGCCCGGAGCTGGACGTCGGCACGCGGATCGTGTTCGCCGACCGCCCGCCGCAGCGGCTGCCGGTGGACTGCGTGCTGGCCGCGCACGCCGAGGGCGCCGGCCAAGCCGTCACGCACCTGCTCGGGCAGGGCCACCGCGCGATCGCCTACGTCGGCCACTCCCCCGTGATCCACACCGCGCGGGAGCGGCTGCGCGGCTTCCGCGCGGCGCTGGCCGAGGCCGGTCTCGAACCCCACGCGGTCCGCACGGACGCCGTCGATGCCCCGGCCGCCCACCGAGCCGCCGCCGAGCTGCTGGCCGCACCCGACGCCCCGACGGCGTTGTTCGCCGACAACCCGCGTCTCGTCGGCGGGGTGGCCCGGGCCATCGCGGAGTCGCGCGCGCCACGGACGGCACTGGTCGCGTTCGACGATTCGGAGCTGGCCCAGGTGCTGGGCGTGACGGTGGTGGCCCAGGACCCCCGCGAGCTGGGCAGGAGGGCGGCCGAGCTGCTGTTCGCCCGCCTGGACGGCGACCGATCACGCCCGCGGCGCGTGGTCCTGCCGACGACGCTCGTACAGCGTGGATCCGGCGAGGGCCGGGGTGTCGCGTTGCGCTCGGCCGAGCACTGAGCGGCTGCCCGGAACCACGTCACAACGCGTCGCCGGCGCGCTCGGCCCGGCGGCAAAACCCGCACCGGACAGCGGTTCTGTCCAGTTCTGGCCATTGACAACGCTGACAACGCCGTCCGAGACTGGGCCGCGTTGCCAACGTTGTCAATCGGCACGTCCGATCTTCGAGGGAGCCCTCCGTGGCCGTCTTCCATCGCCGCCCGGTCCCGTTCGCCGCCGTCCTCGCGGTGGCCGCCGCGATGATCGCGGCCCCGGCCGCCAGCGCCGCGCCGTCATCGTTCCGGACGTCCTTCGAGACCACCGACCCCGCCCCGACCTGGGAGAACACGCCCGAGACCCCCGCGAAGACCACGCCCGACCGGCGTCAGGCCCAGACGTTCCCGTGGCGTCAGGAAACGCGGGTCTTCACACCCGCCCAAAGCGGCACCTACAAGTACTTCAAGCTCGACCTCGCCGCCGCGCCCGGCGCGGCCGAGACGTCCGTCGCCGAAGTCGAACTGCTCGGTCACCGCTGACCACCTAAGGAGCGACTCATGAAGTTCCGCCGCACCCTGGCGCTGTCCGCCGCCGTCACGGCGTCCCTCGCCATCGCCGGACCCGCCGCCGCGACGAACCGTCCACTTCGGATTCTCGGTGCCACCGCCGACACCGCGCTCACCCAGCGCTGGCAGGACTTCGGCAGGCGCCCCGGCGTCGGCTGGGCCGCGGCCGACGGCACCTACTCGACGCGGCTGCCGTCCGGTTTGGACGTCTGGCTGTACAACGACACCTTCTTCGGGCCCGTGCGCGCCGACGACAGCCTGCCGGAGTCCTCGCCGTTCACGCACAACTCGGCCGTACTGTCCACACCGGACGCGAAGCACCTGCTCACCACCATCGCGCCCGGACCGCCGGGGCACCCGAAGTCCTTGGTGGGTCCCACACCGAACAGCCCGGGTGAGCCGAACGACTACTGGTACTGGAACGGCGACGGCATCGTCGACGGCGGGAAGCTGCGGGTCATCGAGTTCGAGCAGGCGCCGACCGACGACCCGCCGCCGTTCAACTTCGCCTGGACGAAGACCAAGCTCGCGACGCTCGACCCGTACACGTTCCGGCTGGAGAAGCTCACCGACGTGGCGTCGGTCGGCAACGTCCAGTGGGGCACCGAGCTGACGCGCGACGGCGCGTGGACCTACATCTACGGCGTCGAGGGCGAAGGCTTCACGAAGTACCTCCACGTCGCCCGCGCGCCGATCGGCCGGCTCGACGGGCCGTGGCAGTTCCGGACCGCGGACGGCTGGTCGGCCGACCCGGCGGCGTCGGCACGGCTGCTCGGCAACGTCGGCAGCTCCTTCGGCGTCACGCCGGTGGGCGGCGAATACCTGCTGACGACGTTCGGCTCGGGCCTGGAAAGCACCATCCACGCCTACCACGCGACCAGCCCGGCCGGGCCGTTCACCGGTGGCGAGACGATCTACACCGCGCCCGAGGCCGGGAACGGGCGCTACACCTACAACGTCGCGGCGCACCCCGAGATCAGCCGGCCCGGGGAGCTCGTCATCTCCTACAACACCAACAGCGAGAAGCTGGCCGACCTCTACGCGAACATCGACAACAACCGCCCGCGGTTCGTCGATCTCAAGCTCTCCCGATAGGAGCCCGGACCGTGAGCGGTTTGTCCCGTCGTACGTTCCTGCAGTCCAACGCCGTGCTGCTCGCCGCGCTCGGCGTGCCCGCCGCGCTCCCCGCCGCGGCCGAGGCCCAAGCGTCGACCGACCTGGCGCGCTACCGGCCGGTGACGGTGTCCTCCACGGCGTACGCGCCGACGCCGGCGTGGTTCGCCGTCGACGGCCTGGCCGAGACCGGCGTGAAGGGCTCGGGCTGGCGGGCGGGCGCGGGCGATCCACAGTGGATCGCCGTGGACCTGCAGGCCGCCTGCCGGATCGAGTCGGTGGTCCTGGTGTTCGAGGCGACCGCCGCGGACCCGGTGTTCACCCCGGCGTCCGGGATCAACCCGTTCCTGAACACCACCGGCTGGGAGGTGCTGTCCAGCTGCGCGGTCGCGTTCACCCTCGACGTCTCGGCCGACGGCCGCACCTGGCAGACCGTCCACACCGCCACCGGCTCCCCCGGCGGCCGCGTCGAAGTCACGCTGGCGAAGCCGGCCACGGCCCGCTGGGTACGGCTCACCGCGAAGCAGCAGGCGAACGCGAACCCCTTGGGCGTCAACGCTTTCGAGGTCTACGGCCGGTCCGACCACCCGCGGCCGGACGCCACCGGCTGGACCGACTGGGGCCGCCACACCACCCGGCCGCCCGGCCTGGTCACCGCGGCGGACGGCACGGTCGCGCTGGAGTCCGGCTGGACGTTGACCATGGACTCGCGGCTGCCGTCGGCCGACGGCGCCGCGCTCGCCCGCGCCGGTGTCGACACGTCGACGTGGCTGCCCGCGACCGTGCCCGGCACCGTCCACACGGCACTGGTCGAGCAGGGCAAGCTGCCCGAGCCGACGTCCGGGTTCGGCAACATGCGCGCCCCGGAAGCGCTTTCGCGGCACAGCTGGTGGTACCGCCGCGAGTTCACGCTGCCCCGCGGGTTCGACGCCGGCCGCCGCGTCTGGCTGGAGTTCGACGGGATCGACCACCACGCCGAGGTCTGGGTCGACGGCACCGCCGTCGGCTCGCTCACCCACCCGGTGGCGCGCGCCGCCTTCGACGTCACCACGGCGTTGCGGGGGAAGGACGCGCACGCGCTGGCCGTGCGGATCGACCCGATGCCGCACCCGGGCAACCCCGGCGACAAGGGCCCGGACGGCGTCTCGACGTTGAACTCCAACGCCGAGCAGCAGGACCTGCCCGGGTACATCTCGATCAGCGGCTGGGACTGGATGCCCGGCGTCCGCGACCGCGGCGCGGGCATCTGGAACCACGTCCGGCTGCGCTCGACCGGCGACGCCGTGCTCGGCGAACCGCGCGTCGACACGCGGCTGCCGAACCTGCCGGACACGTCGGTCGCCGAGGTGACGCTGGTCGTGCCCGTGCGCAACGCCGCCGCGACGGCCCGGACCGTGACGGTCGCCGCCGAGCTGGCGGGCGCCCGGGTCAGCCGCCGCGTCACCCTCGCGGCGGGCGCGGCGGGCGACGTCACGTTCACCCCGGCGACCGACCCGGCGCTGCGGCTGCGGCGCCCGGAACTGTGGTGGCCCAACGGGTACGGCGATCCGACGTTGCACCCGTTGACGACCACGGCAAGCGTCGGCAGCCAGGTCAGCGACCGCCGGACCGTCCAAGCAGGACTGCGGCAGTTCGGCTACACCGCGACTCAGCCGATCGTGATCGACCCGGCCACCGACCACTCGCCGCCGCAGACGGTGGAGTTCGACCGGACCACCGCCCGGTACCTCCGGATCCAGGGTGGGAAGCGCGCCACCGGTTACGGCATCTCGCTGTGGACGCTGTCCGTTGTGGACGGTACCGGACCGGACCTCGCGCAGGGCAAAACCGCGACGGCGTCCTCTGAGGACAACGCGAACGACAAGGCCGGCAACGCGGTGGACGGCCGTGACGACACACGCTGGTCGTCCGGCTACTCCGACAACCAGTGGCTCCAGCTGGACCTCGGTGCCGCGGTGGCGTTCGACCGCGTGGTGCTCACCTGGGAGACCGCGTACGCGCTGACGTTCACCGTGCAGGTCTCCGACGACGGTGCGACCTGGCGCGATGTCAAGAAGGTCAGCAACTCCGGCACGCCGCTGCAGATCAGCGTCAACGGCGTGCGCGTGCTGGCCAAGGGCGGCAACTGGGGCTTCGACGAGCTGCTGCGCCGGGTGCTCCCCCACCGGATGGCCGACGCCGTCGCGCTGCACCGCGACATGAACTTCACGATGATCCGCAACTGGGTCGGGTCCAGCAACCGCGAGGAGTTCTTCGCCGCCTGCGACGAGAACGGCATCCTGGTGTGGAACGACTTCTGGGCCGGCGACGCGATCTTCCCGCCGGACAACGACGTCTTCCTCACCATCGCGACGGACACGGTCGTGCGGTACCGGCACCATCCGTCCATTGTGGTCTGGTGCGCCACCAACGAGAGCGACCCGCCCGCCGCGATGGACGCCGGGCTGCGGAAGATGCTCGCGGCGCAGCAGCCGGAGCTGTGGTACCAGGGCAACTCGGCCGGCGGCGTCGTCACCGGGCACGGGCCGTACTCGTGGATCGACCCCGCGCGCTACTTCGACGGCGACACCTACTCGATCGGCAGCTACGGGTTCCACAGCGAGATCGGCCTGCCGACCGTGCCCGTCGCGGAGAGCATGCGACGGCTGGCCGGCGACCAGCCGTCGTGGCCGATCGGCGACGTCTGGTTCCACCACGACTGGTGCACCCGCGGCGGCCAGAACCCGGACACCTACCGCGGCGCGATCGAGGACCGCTTCGGGCCGGGGACCTCGCTCGACGACTTCTGCGCGAAGGCCCAGCTCGTCAACTACGAGAGCATGCGGGCGATCTTCGAGGCCTACAACGCGGCCCTGTGGGACGACGCGTCGGGCGTGCTGCTGTGGATGTCGCACCCGGCGCACCACAGCACGGTCTGGCAGACCTACGACTACGACCTCGACACCAACGGCAGCTTCCACGGCGCGCGCAAGGGCTGCGAGCCGCTCCACGTGCAGGCGCGGCTGTCGGACTGGCAGGTGCACGCGGTCAACCAGACCGCGCGGACCCTCGGCGGCGCCACGGTGCACGCGGAGCTGCTCGACCTGCGCGGACGCTCGCTCGGCACGCCGGTGACCGCGCCGGTGTCGGTACCGGCGTCGTCGGTGAAAGCGGCCTTCGCCGTGCCGTTCACCGCCGCGCTGCCGGCCTTGCACCTGCTGCGCCTGCGGCTGGTCGGGCGGGACGGCGCCGAGCTGTCGCGCAACGTCTACTGGCGCTACCGCACTCCGGCGGACGCGCGCGAGCTGACCAAGACCCCGGCCGACGTCTCCCTGCACGCCGGCCCCGTCCGGCGTAACGACGACCGCAGCGAGGCTGTGGTGACGCTGCGCAACACCGGCCGCGTCGTCACCGCGGGCGCCCGGGTCTCGGCCCGCGACGCGCGCACCGACGCACGGGTCCTTCCCTTGCGCTGCAGCGAGAACTACCTGTGGCTGCTCCCCGGCGAGACGGCCGCGGTGACGGTGTCGTGGCCGTCCCACGCCCTCGCGTCGGGCCGCCCGCGGTTCGTGGTGGAGGGGCTCAACGTGCCGCGCCGCACCAGCTGACGGATCGCCCGCGAACGTCACCGAAACGGCGAAACACCCCGTATCGTCTGGTCACCATGGGGAGTCGTGCCGGAGCTGTGGGCAAGTTCGCGCTGGTGGTGGCGGGGGCCGCACCCGCGGTCGTGGCGGTCTGGGCCGGCCACCCGGTGCTGTCGGGCGTGCTGCTGGCCGCGTACGCGCTGGTCGTCGGGCTGCTGACGGTCACCGGGGAGATCGCGCGGGAGCTGCGCGAGCGGTGGCGGGCGCGGATCGTGGACCGCGTCGACCGCTGGCTGGTCCGGCGGTTGTCCCTGTTCGGCCGGCGGTACCGGGAGTTCGTGCTCGGCAGCCTGCGGTTCATCGACCTCAAGGGCCTCGCGACCATCGGCTTCCACACGCCGGAGCTGGACGAGGTGTTCGTCGACGTCAGCCTCACGTTCCGGCCGCCGCAGGACGTCGCCGACAGCCTGCTGCCCGACCTCCGGGCGAACGCCACCGACCGGCAGTCGCTGCAGGACTTCCTCGACCGGCCGCGGCCGGTCGTGCTGGCCCTCGTCGGCGCGCCCGGCAGCGGGAAAACCACCCTGCTGCGGCACACCGCGCGGCGGATCTGCCTCGCCCGCCGCGGCCGGCACCGGCGGGTGCCGATCCTGCTGCACCTGCGTGACCACGTCGACGCGGTGCTGTCGGCGCCGGACACCGGCCTGGCGGACCTCGTGCGCGGCGTCGCCGGGCGGAACTGCGGTGAGGAACCGCCCGGCTGGTTCGAGCAGCGGCTGCGCGACGGCCACTGCGTGGTGCTCCTCGACGGGCTGGACGAGGTCGCCCGGCAGGAGGACCGCCGCAAGGTCGCGGACTGGGTCGAGCGCCAGATCCAGCACCACCTGAAGAACGACTTCGTGATCACCTCGCGCCCGCACGGCTACCGGACCACGGGCATCGGCGGCGCGACCGTGCTGCAGGTCCGCAGTTTCACCGACGACCAGGTGAAGCGCTTCGTCGAGGGTTGGTACTCGGCGGTCGAGCGGTACAGCACCGGCGACCGCGCCGACGAGGTGCGGACCCGGGCCGCGGCCGCCACCGAGGACCTGCTCGAACGGCTCGGCGAGGCGGTCGCGCTGCGCGACCTGACCGCGAACCCGTTGCTGCTGACGATGATCGCCAACGTGCACCGGTACCGCGGCGCCCTGCCCGGCAGCCGCGCCGACCTCTACTGCGAAATCTGCCAGGTCATGCTCTGGCGCCGCCAGGAAGCCAAGAAGCTCCCGATCGAGCTGGGCGGCGACAAGAAGGAGATGGTGCTGCGCAGCCTGGCGTACTCGATGATGCGGGACCGGGTGCGCGACTTGGCCCGCGCCGACGTCCTCACCGAGGTCGGGAAGGCGCTGCGGCGGGTGTCCCGCGACCTCACCGCGGAGGCGTTCCTCGCCGACGTCGGCTCCAACGGGCTGCTCGTCGAGCGGGAAAGCGGCCTGTATTCCTTCGCCCACCACACGTTCCAGGAGTACCTCGCCGCCGTCCACACCCGGGACAAGGGCCTGGTCGACGTCCTGACCGGCGCGGTCGACGACCTGTGGTGGCGCGAATCGACCCTGCTGTACGCCGCGCAGTCCGACGCCGACCCGATCGTCCGCGCCTGCCTGCGCGTCGGCGGCGTCACGGCCCTGTCCCTCGCCGTCGACTGCGCGGAGCAGAACAGCGAACTGGCCCCGGAGCTGCGCAGCCGGCTCGACGAGTTCCTCGAACCCGCGGCCCGGCCCGGCGAGGACGCCGGGCACCGCCGGCTGCGGGCGGCCGTGCTGCTGACCCGGCAGCTGCGTCCGCAGGTCCAGGTGGGCGACGGCGGCCGGGTCTGCGCGCGGCCGGTCACCGGCGGTCTCTACGACCTCTACCGGCTGGACACCGGGGCACCCGCACCGGACGGGCCCCCGGCGCCCCCGGACGCCGCGGTCACCGGCGTGCGGGGCAGCGACGCCGCCGCCTTCGTCCGCTGGGTCAACCACGTCCTCGTCGGCGAGGCCGTCTACCGCCTGCCCCGGCGCGCGGAGCTCGACGACCCGGCCCGGGGCCGCTCGGTCGCGCCCTGCGCCTGGCTGGCGGACCTCGACCTATGGCTGTCCCCCGGGACCGGCCACCCCCACCTCGTCCCCGCGCGAACGCTCGTCGACTACGTGCGCGACGACATCACCCGGTCCACCCCGTCCCTGCTGCGGCCACTGCTGCTCAAGCTGATCCCGAACGACCGCGTCCGCTCGATCGGCCACACCCTGCCGCCGGCCGGGCTCCGGAAGCTGGCCCACGACCTCGCGGTGGAACACGACGCCGTCCTCGATCTGGCGGACGAGCTCGACCTGCACGTGGACCGGGATCTCGACAGCACGCTGATCCGCGTCCTCACCCCCGAGCTCGCGCGGATCCGGATGCTCAGCCTCGACCAGGTGCTGGGCCGGGCCCTGGCCCACGCCCAGGCCGGCCTGCTGCGGTCCGCCACCCCCGCCACCGCCTGGGCGAAGAACCTCGCCGCGGCCTTGACCGAGGAGGCGGGGGCCGCGGCCGCCACCGCACCACAGTCCCCGGAGACGTTGGCGGGCAAGGTGTCCCGGGCGCGGGAGCACACGACGGGGTCGTCGTGGGCCCGCCAGGTCGCCGCGAAGCTGGAGCTGGAGGCGCGGCCCGTCTTCGCGCGGGAACGGCCGCTCACCTCGAACTCGGCCACCGCCCTGCGGCTCGCGGCGTTGTGCCTCGCGGCGGAGATGCGGGCGCACGACCAGGCTGAGCTCGGGGCCGCGTTCCACGAGATCGCCGCCGGCGTCACCCTGCTGCAACGCCGGGCGGCCGGCCAGGCGCCGCCGACCGAGCGGATCGTCCTCGCCCTCGCCTGATGCTCAGGGGTCCGGCTGGGTGCCGCTGTGGTGGAAGAGCGTCCGGTACTCCTGCGGCGACGTGCCGATGTGGCGGTGGAAGGCCGCCCGGACCGACGACGGCGCGCCGAGCCCGGTGCGGCGGCCGATGCGTTCGACGGACAGCGTCGTCGTCTCCAGCAGCTCGCGCGCGCGGTCGATGCGCGCGTCGGCCAGCCAGGCCATCGGCGACGTCCCGGTCTCCTCGCGGAAACGGCGGATGAGCGTCCGCCGGGACACGTGGGCGCGCCGGGCGAGGACGTCGATGCTGAGGTCCTCGCCGAGGTTGCCGAGCATCCAGCTCCGCAGCGGGGCGAGCCGGTCACCCGTCGCCTCGGCGCGCAGCTGCTCGACGAACTGCGTCTGGCCGCCGGTGCGCCGCGGCGGGGCGACCAGGAACCGCGCGCGGCTGTTGGCGGCCGCGGGTCCCTGGTCGAGGCGCACGAGGTGCAGGCACAGGTCGACGCCCGCGGTCACGCCGGCCGAGGTGAGGATGTCGCCGTCGTCGATGTAGAACCGGTTCGCCACGACCTCGACGCGCGGGTACAGCCGCCGCAGGAGATCGGCGTACTTCCAGTGCGTGGTCGCGGGGCGCCCGTCGAGCAGCCCGGCCGCGGCGAGGGCGAACGCGCCCGTGCAGATGGACACGAGCCGGGTGCCGCGGCCGTGGGCCGCCCGCAGCGCGGCCAGGACCTCGGCGGCCGGTGGGGTCTCGACGCCCTCGAAGCCCGGGACGATCACGGTGCCGGCGGCGGCCAGCGCGTCGAGCCCGGCCGTGGCGGTGACGGTGAAGCCGTCACCCGGCACCGGCCCGGGCCCGCCGGTCGTGCAGACGGTCATCTCGTAGAACGGGTCCGTCGCGAAGATCTGCGTCGCGATGCCGAATTCGAGCGCCGGCACGCCGGGCAGGACGAGCACCGCCACCTGGTGCCGGTCCGCCGTGGTCATGGCCCGATCATAGCGCCGATTGGCACTCGGGCCACTTTCGTGCGCCGCGTCTCATTCCTACGGTCGGAGTCATGAACGACGTACTCGCGCTGCCCACCGGCCCGCTCGCCGAGGCGAGCCTCCGCCTGGCCCGGGAGTCGGAGAGCGCCCCGATCGCCGACCACAGCGTCCGCAGCTTCCTGTTCGCCCGCCTGGTGGCACGGCGAGAAGGCAGCGTGACCGACGCCGCCTACGACGAGAACCTGCTGTTCGCCGCGTGCGTGTTGCACGACCTGGGCCTGGGTTCCCGGGCGGGCGGCCGGGCGCGGTTCGAGGTGGAGGGCGCGGACCTGGCCGCCGCGACGCTGACCGATCACGGCGTCGCGGCCGCCGACGTCGACCGCGTCTGGGAGGCGATCGCGCTGCACTCGTCGCTGGGCATCGCCGACCGGTGCGGCTTGCTGACGTCGTTGACCCACAAGGGAATCTTCACCGACGCGGGCGTCTTCGCCGACGTCGATCCCGGCTCACTGCGGGAGGTCTACACCGCGTACCCCCGCCCGTCGGGCAACCGGTACCTCCAGGACGCGATCGTCGAGCACGCGTCCCGTTCGAAGGCGGCGGCCCCGCCGTACTCGATCGCGGCGGAGCTGCTGCGCCAACGCGGCTGAGAGTCGGTCACCGCCGGGGCGCCGCCGTGGACCTTGGCCGCGTGCGAGCCGCCGCACATCAGCGGCACCAGCTCGTCGGTGGCCAGTTCGGGACGGACGGCTCCCGCGTCGCGGGCGCGGTCGAGCAGCCGGCCGGCGATGGGTCAGTGCCCGAGCAGGCGGGCGCTTTCCTCGGCTCTCCGCAGAGCCGTCAGCAGCGCGGCGCGGCCGGTCCGGACCACGCCGTCCGCCGCGCCCACGACCGCCTCGCCACCGCCCTCGGCGCGGACGTCGTCAGCTGGCCGGGCGCGACGCACAGCGTGCACCTCGACCACCCCGACGAAGTCCTCGCCACGGTGCGGGACCTCGTCACCCGCGTCCGGAGCTAGCCGTAGATCGAGGCCGCCCACTCCGGGTGGTCGATGAACGGGTTGCGGTTGTGCTGAAACTGGTCGTAGATGACCTGGTTGCGGTGCTGCTCGGCGGCGTCCGGCGGGTCCTGGGCGTTCCAGGCCAGCAACACCGAGAGCCGGCCGATGTTGGGCGCCGAGCCGTTGTCGACGCTGTCGTTGGGTTCCAGATCGGGATAGCCCTCGGTGCCGTCGTAGCGGACGGCCATGTAGAGCACCATCCGCGCCACGTCGCCCTTGACGGCGTCGCGCGGCTCGAAGGAGTCCTCGTCGGTGCGGCTGTCCGGAGCCTCGGCGACCGGGGAGCCGCCGTCGTCGAAGTCCTTGTTGCCGCGCTCCGCGTTGACCGAGACGTCTTCGGCGCGCAGGTGGTGCAGGTCGGTGCCCGGCCCGGTGGCCGTGCCGAAGTCGCCGTGGGACTTCGCCCAGACGTGCTCCCGGTTCCACTGGTCCGGATCGCCGCCGTTCGCGGTCTTCGCCTGGGAACGGCCGCTGTAGATGAGGATGACGTTCGCCGGGTCGGCGGGATCCTCGTCGGCGGCCTTGATGCCGTCCCACACCTCGTCGTAGGTCAGTTTCGTGTTGGTGCTGATGATGCCGTGCAACGCGGTCTTGAGTTCGGCGCCGGTCTTGCCGAGGGCGGCCTGGTAGTAGTCGTCGGCCGGTGCCGCGGCCGCGGCGGGCGCCAGGCACGTGGCCCCGACGACCGCGCCGAGCGCGAGGATCACCGGGATACGGCGGGGTGTGCGCATGGACGGTTCCTCTCCCCAGAGACACCCGCCCGAACCTGGCCCGAGACGAGTGTTGACACGTTGTCCGTCTAGTTGGAAAAAGACTGCCATACGTGTCAATAGGGCCGGTTGCAACGATCGGCGGGATAGCCCGCGGATAGCGGCCCGCAAGCCGGCCCGGCCAGACTGGGCGCACCCGCCGGCCCCGGTCGCGGGCCGACCCCGGGACGACTCAGTGGAGGGACGCCGAAATGGCGCCTGCGGGAGCAGGGGAACACGCCCGGCCGAGTGCCGGCGCCGTCGCACTCGGAATCGACCACGTGCGGCTCAGCTACCACTACCTCGATATCGGGGACATCGACGGATACGGTTCCCTTTTCACCGCCGACGCCGTTTTGCACTATCCCGGAATAGCGCCGTTACGGGGTCGCTGCGCCATCGAAAGATTCCGCGCGGCCCGACCCGGACGGCGGCACACCCTGCACAGAGTGACGGTGACGCACGGTGAGGTGGTGACGGTCGGCGACTTAACCACGACTGGGCCGAACGGCGGGCGTACAAATACCGCCTTCGTCGACAGCTTCACGCTTTCGGACTATGGGCTTATCACGGCCCAGAAGACAGACTTCCGTTCCGGGGGAAATTCACGAGCGGTCGGGTGAGGCGGGGAAGCCCGGCCCTCCCCGGCCACGGAACAGTCATTGAGGAACAGTGTGAGTTCGACGAGCGTGCCCTCCGGCGAGCAGCCCGTCTACCGGATCCTCGGTCCCCTGGAGATCCGGGACGTCGCCGGTGGCGAGCTCCGCATCCCGCCCGGCCGCCAGCAGACCGTGCTCGCCACGCTGCTGGTCGACGCGAACCGCGTGGTGAGCCTGGACCAGCTCATCGAGGCCATCTGGTACGACGATCCCCCGGCGACGGCGCGGACGCAGGTCCAGATCTGCGTCTCCCGGCTGCGGCGCGCGCTGGCCGACGCCGTCGGCCCCGACACGCTCGTCACTCGCGGCCCCGGCTACGAGCTGCTGGTGGCCGACGGGCAGCTCGACGCCCGGACGTTCGCCGACCTGGTCTCCGCCGCCGCCGAGCAGACCCGCGCGGGCGCGCTCGAAGACGCGTCCCGGCTGCTCGACGCGGCACTCGCGCTGTGGCGCGGCCCCGCGCTGAGCGGCACCGGCAGCCGGCTGCTGGAGGCCAAGGCCAGCCACCTCGAGGAGCAACGCCTCAACGCCCTCGAAGCCCACTTCGACCTGGGGCTGCGGCTCGGCCGGCACCACCAGCTGATCGGCGAGCTGGCCAGCCAGGTGACGGCGAACCCGCTGCGGGAACGGCTGCGCGGCCGGCTGATGCTCGCGCTCTTCCGGGCCGGGCGCCAGGCCGAGGCGCTGGAGACCTACCGCGTCGGCCGCGAGCTGCTCGTCGACCAGCTGGGCCTCGAGCCCGGGGACGAGCTGCGCCGGCTGGAGTCCGCGATCCTGGCCGACGACGCCGGGCTGCGCCGGAGCCCGGCACCCGAGGCGCCCGCGGCCCCGGCGTACCCGCCGGTCGTGCCGTTCCAGCTGCCGACCGACATCGCCGACTTCACCGCCCGTGACGCGCTCATCGAGCAGACCGAACAGCTGCTGCTCGGCCACCCGGGCCGGCGCGCGACGCCGGTGGTGGTGCTGGCGGGCAAGCCCGGCGTCGGCAAGACCGCGCTCGCGGTGCACATCGCGCACCGGATCGCCGACGACCACTGCCCCGACGGCCAGCTCTACTGCGACCTCGGCGGGACCCGGGCCCACCCGGCCGACCCGCTCGACGTGCTCGGCCGGTTCCTGCGCGCCCTCGGCGTCCCCGGCCCGGCGGTGCCCGGCTCGGTCGACGAACGCGCGGAGATGTACCGGCACCGGCTGGCGGGCAAGCGGATGCTCGTGGTGCTCGACGACGCCGGGTCGGAGCGCCAGGTCCGCGACCTGCTGCCGGGCACGGCCAGCTGCGTCGTGCTGGTGACCAGCCGCGTCCGGCTCACCGGGCTGGCCGGAGCCGGTGTGCTGGACGTCGACGTGCTCGATCCGGACCAGGCGACCGGGATGCTCGCCATGATGATCGGGGCGGAGCGGGTGGCCGCCGAACCGGCCGCCGTCGCCGCGCTGGTCCGGCTCGTCGGTGGGCTGCCGCTGGCGCTGCGGATCGTCGCCGCCCGGCTCGCCGCGCGGCCGAGCTGGTCGCTCGCGTGGATGCTGGAACGGCTGTCCGACGAACGCCGCCGGCTCGACGAGCTCGCGCACGGCGAGCTGATGGTGCGCGCCAGCCTCGCGCTGACCTACGACGGCCTGGCCGCCGACGCCCGGCGGCTGCTGCGGCTGCTCAGCGCCCTGGACCGGCTCAGCTTCCCGGTGTGGGTGGCCGCGGCGCTGCTGGAGGTCGACCCGCTGCAGGCCGCCGACCTGCTCGAACGGCTCGTCGACGCGCAGATGCTGGAGATCTCGGCGGTCGAGCGGGACGGCAGCCCGCGCTACCGTTTCCACGACCTCATCCGGCTGTTCGCCCGCGAGCAGCTCGACGAGCACGAGCAAGCGAGCGGCCGGCGCGCGGCGCTCGCCCGCGTCGCGAGCGGCTGGCTGGGCCTGGCGTGCGAGGCGCACCACCGGATCTACGGCGGCGACTTCACCGTGCTGCACGGCTCGGCGCCGCGGCTGCGGCCGCCCGACGGCGCCGTCGACCGCATCCTGGCGGACCCGCTGGTGTGGTTCGAGGACGAGCAGGACAACCTGTGCTCGATCGTCGCGCTGGCCGCCGAGGCCGGGCTCGACGAGCACGCCTGGGATCTCGCCGTCACGATGGTCGCGCTGTTCGAGAACCGGTGTTACTTCGACGACTGGGAGCGCACGCACCGGCAGGCCCTGACCGCCGTCCGCGCGGCGGCCAACCGCCGTGGCGAAGCGGCTTTGCTGTGCTCACTGGGTTCCCTGCACCTGAGCCGCGCGCACCCGGACGCCGCGGCCGAGCCGCTCGCCCGCGCGCTGGCGACGTTCGAAGATCTCGGCGACGCCCACGGCAAGGCGATGGCGCACCGCAACCTGGCCCTGGTCGACGAGGCTCGCGGCGCGGACCCGCAGGCGCGGTTCGAGCGGGCGCTCATCGAGTTCCGGGTGGCCGGGGACCCGGTCGGCGAGGCGTACGTGCTCGGCCGGCTCGCGCAGACCGAGCTGGACGCGGGTGACGAGGACCGGGCCGGGACGTACCTGGCCGAGGCGCTGCGGATCTGCGACCGGACGGGGACACCGCGCGTCGAGGTCCAGCTGCGGTACCGGCTGAGCGGGCTGATGATGCGCCAGGGCCGGCACGAGGAGGCCGCCGAGGTCCTCACGGAGCTGCTGACCCGGGCCCGCGCGGCCCGCGATCTCGCGGGCGAGGCGCGCATCCTGCACCGGCTCGGCCTGGTGCACGCGCAGCTGGGCCGCCGCGACACGGCGGAACGGCTGCTGGTGGAGGCGCTGGAGCTGCACGAGCGGATCACCGGCGGCGCACCCGATGACGGGGTACGCGCCGACCTCGCGGCCCTGCAGGCACTGCCTGGGTGACCGGGGTCGCGCCCGGCTTGTGCGCGGTGCCGGTTGTCGTGAGTGGCAATGAGGGTTCTAACCCGAATTACCACTCACGACGGGCGTGGGCGGCGACGGCCGGGTCACCACGGGGTGTCGGACGCGGTGCCGGTCCAGGGCGTGTCGCCGGTGCCGGTCCACGGGGTGTCCGACGGTGCCGCCCAGGGGGTGTCGGCCGGGGCGGTGCTCCAGGGCGTATCGGTGGCCGTCGCCGTCCACGGGGTGTCCGCGGGCGCCGCCTGGGCCGTCGTGGCGGCGAGGACCGGGAGGAGAACCGCCGCGGCGATCGCGGTGAGGGCCGGGAGAATACGCACCGTCGTCTCTCTTTTCGTTCGTGAGCTGATGAATTTCTGCGCTACCTGCCCCACCGACGTTAGGAAAGCCCGGCATCGCGCCGCTATCGCGTGGGTGTCACAGTCGTTATCGTCCGGGTTATCGCCCCCGCAGTGGCTCCGTGATACCGCCGGGATAGCCGTGCTCACGATGCTCGTCCCATGGTGGAAACCGCATCCGGACAGCCGGGCCCCGTGATCGGGAACGGCGCTGACAGGAACGGACGATTCGTGCAGCGGAAATTCGGTGAACTGCTGAAGGCGCATCGCACAAAACGCGGTGCCACCCAGCGTCAATTGGCGGACCTGTCCACGGTGAGCATTCGCGCCATCCGCGATCTCGAGTCCGGGCGGGCGCACCGGCCGCGCCGGGACACCGTGCGGCTGATCGCCGACGGCCTCGGCCTGCGGGGCCGCGAACGCGCCGACTTCGAGGCGGCGGGTTACCACGTCGCGGCCGGCGACCTGCGGCTCCGGTGCGCCGACCCGGCACCACCGCCCACGCCCCTGGACGCGCTGCTCGGCCGTGATGAAGAGGTCGCCGCCGTCCACGACCTCCTGGCCGCGGGCAGCCACCGGCTGGTGACCATCACCGGGCTGGGCGGCGTCGGCAAGAGCCGGCTGGCCCAGGAGGTCGCGGGCGGCGTGCACGAGTCCGGCGGCGTCCTCGTGCTGTGGTCGTCCGAGCGGAACCCGCTGCTGAGAACCGGCGGGCCCGGCGACCTCGCCGTGCTCATCGGCGACCGCCCGGCCCTGCTGGTCCTCGACGGCCACGAACCGGACCGCGTCCGGCTGGACGATCTGGCCGTCCTGCTGCGCGAATGCCGCGGGCTGCGGGTCCTGGCCACCGCCCCGGCGCCGTTCGGCCTGCCCGGCGAGCGGGTCTTCCCGCTGACGCCGCTCGCCGTCCCCGAGCCCGGCACCGACGACCCGGTCGCGCTGGCGGCGGTGCCGTCGGTCCGGCTGCTGGTCCGCGAAGTCCGCCAGGTCCGGCCGGGGTTCACCCTCGACCGCACGACGGCCGCGGACGTCGCCGCGCTCTGCCGCCGTCTCGACGGCATCCCGGCCGCACTCGAGGCGGCCGCCTGCTGGTTCCTGGTCTACGAGCCGGCGGCCGTGCTGGAGCACGTCCGGACCGACCCGTTCGCCCTGACCGCGGACCACCTGCCGGGCCTCCGTGACACCCTCGACTCGGCGGTCCGCGGCCTGGACGCGGCCGAGGTGTCCCTCCTGGCCCGCCTGACGGGCCTCGACGCGGGCTGGTCGGTGGTCGACGTGGCGGGCCTGACGGGAATCCCGGCCGCGGCCGGCGCCCGCTTCGTCCGCCGCCTGGTCCAGCACGGCCTGATCCGCCCGGCCGGCCCGGACCGCACCCGGTTCCGCACCCTGGACCTGGTGAACGCCCTGGGCCTGGACCACCGCCTGGCGGTCTGACAAGCCTCCGCCGGCTGGGGCTGCCGGGTCTGCCGCGGCTTGTCGTGAGTGTTTAGGAGGGTTAGAACCCTCCTAAACACTCACGACCGGTACCGGTGTGGCGCGTGTGACTTCTGGTGCGGCGGGGTTGGCCTGCGGCGGCCGGGGTGCCGGGCCTGCTTGGCGCGGACCAGCGCTGTCCCGGTCGTGAGTGGTTAGGGCGGTTAGAACCGCCCTAACCACTCACGACCAGCCTGCCTCGGCCAGCCGCGCCGCCACCACGGGGCCGATGCCGGCCAGCGATCCGGGCCGCATCAGCTCGCCGTGGCGGGCCGCGACCTCGTGCACCGCCACCCGCCCCTCGACGTACGGCTCCCACGCCGACGGTGACGGCGAACCGGCGTGCTTTCCTTCCGTGGCGCGGAAGAACAGGACGTCCCCGGCGAACCCGCTCGGCCGGTGCGTCCGGGCGAGCGTGCTGTTGTGCGCGAACACCTCCGGCAACGCGTCCACCGCCCCCGGCGCCAGCGCGGCCAGCGGGCTGCCCTCCGCGAGCAGGATCGACCGGAACTCCGGCAGCTCCAGCGGCGCCGAGTCCGGCCGCGCCGAGAGGTCGTGGCCGAGTGAGCCCAGCAACGCGGCGAGCGGCTCATCCGACGGCGCGGCACCCGAAGGCGGGTAGCCGTCCAGCATCGCCAGCAGCCCGACCTCCTCCCCCTGCTCCTGCAGCTGCGCGGCCATCGCGTGCGCGACCTGCGCGCCGAACGACCAGCCCAGCAGGTGGTACGGCCCGTGCGGGCGCACCCGGCGGATCTGCTCCAGGTAGTCCTTGACCAGCTCGTCGACGGTGCCCGGCCGGCGGTCGGGCTGGGTCAGGCCGCGCGACTGCAGTGCGTACACCGGCCGGTCGACGTGCGCCAGCAGGCCCGAGTACACCCAGCCGATGCCCGCCGCCGGGTGGACGCAGAACAGCGGCGCCCCCGCGCCGTCCGCACGCAGCGGCAGCAGGACGGCCAGCTCGTCGCGGTCGGTGCCGGTGGCCGTGCCGGTACCCAGCCGCCGCGCCAGGCCGGCGACGGTCGGGGTCTCGAACAGCACCCGGATGCCCAGCTCCGCGCCCAGTTCCCGGCGGATCAGGCTGATCAGCCGCCCGGCGAGCAGCGAGTGGCCGCCGAGGTCGAAGAAGCCGTCGTCGACCGACACCTCGGGCACGTCGAGCACCTCGGTGAACAGCCCGCAGAGCGCGCGTTCCAGGGCCGTCCGCGGCGCGCGGCCCGCCGCGACGACCCGGGCCGGCGCGGGCAGCGCCGTCCGGTCGAGCTTCCCGTTCGGGGTGAGCGGGAGGTCGTCCAGCACGACGAACGCCGACGGCACCATGTTCGCGGGCAGGAACGCCTCGGCGTGGGACTTCGGCGAGACGCCGGAATCCGCGGCCAGGTACGCGACGAGCCGGTCGTCACGCAGCACCGTCACCGCCTGCCGGACGCCGGGACAGCGGCCGAGCACGGCGTCGATCTCGCCCAGCTCGATCCGCACCCCGCGCACCTTGACCTGCTGGTCGGCCCGGCCGAGGAAGTCGAGCCCGCCGTCGCGCCGCCACCGCACGACGTCACCGGTGCGGTACATCCGCTCCCCCGGCCCGCCGAACGGGTTCGCGACGAACGCGCTCGCGGTCAGGCCCGGGCGGCCGAGATAACCGCGCGCGAGCCCGGCCCCGGCCAGGTAAAGCTCCCCCGGTACCCCGGCCGGCACCGGGTTCAGCCGCCGGTCCAGGACGTAGACCCGGGTGTTCGGCACCGGCCCGCCGATGCCGGGCGGCCCGTCGCCGTCCGGCGTGACGTCGCCGCCGGTGGCCATCACACTGCACTCGGTCGGCCCGTAGCCGTTGACCAGCCGGAAGCCGTCTCCGGCCGACGGACGGCGCCGCAGCCGGTCACCCCCGGCGACGACGACCCGCAGGTCCGGGCCGGCGAACCCGGGTTCGTCGAGCATGAGTTCCAGCCGGGGCGTGGGCAGGAACGCCACGGTGATCCCGGACCCGGCGAGCCACTCGGCGAGGGCGCCGGTGTCGTCGAGCACGCGCTGCGCCGGCAGGTGTACCGACGCGCCCGCGGTGAGCAGCGGCCAGGTCTCGAAGACGGCGGCGTCGAACCCGAGTGCGGCCACGTGCCCGCCCCGATCGGCAGCCGTGACGCCGAATTCTCTTTGGTACCAAGCACAAAGGTGGGCCAGGCCGGTGTGGTCGAGGACCACGCCCTTCGGCTTGCCGGTCGAGCCGGAGGTGTAGATGACGTACGCGGCGTCGCGCGGGCTGAGCGACACCGGCGGCGCCTCGACGGGCTGGGCCGCGATGGTGGCGGCTTCCGCGTCGAGGCACAACACGCGGGCGGTGCCGGCCACCCGCGCGGCCAGCGCGGTGGTCGTGATGACGATCGGCGCGGCGGCGTCGGCGAGCATGTACGCCAGCCGGTCGGCCGGATAACCCGGATCGAGCGGGACGTACGCGCCCCCGGCCCGCAACACGGCGAGCTGGGCGACGAGCAGTTCCGGCCCGCGCGGCAGGCAGACGCCGACCAGCGTGCCCCGCGCGATCCCGAGGTACCCCGCCAGCTGGTTGGCGCGCCGGTTCAGCTCCGCGTAGCCGAGTTCGCCGTCCTCACACACGACCGCGACGCCCTCGACGCGGGCCACCTGGTCCGGCACCGCACGCCACGGCCCGAAGTCCACCGGATCCGGCGCGGCCAGCAGCCGCCGTCGCTCCCCCGGTGCCAGCAGCTCCAGGCCGCCGATCGGGGTGTCCGGCGACGCGACCGCCGCCGTCAGCAGCCGGACCAGCCGCGCCGCGATGCCGTCGACCGTCGAGCGGTCGAACAGGTCGGTGCGGTACGTGAGCCCGCCGCCGATGCCGGACGCCCGGCCGGGGTCCAGCTCGTGCAGCGACAGCGCGAGGTCGAACGCCGCGGTCCGCACCGCGACCGGTTCGCCGCTGACGCGCAGGCCGGGCAGTTCGAGGTCGGCGTCGTCGGCGTTCTGCAGCACGAACAGCACCTGGAACAGCGGGTGCCGGGCCAGCGACCGGGCCGGGTTCAGCTCGTGGACGAGCCGCTCGAACGGGACGTCCTGGTGCGCGAACGCGCCGAGGTCGGTTTCGCGGACGCGGGCGAGCAGCTCGCGGAACGTCGGCTCCCCCGCCGTGTCGACGCGCAGGACCAGGGTGTTGACGAAGAACCCGACGAGGTCGTCGAGGGCTTCGTCGGTGCGGCCGGCGACCGGGGTGCCGATGGGGATGTCGTCCCCGGCGCCGAGCCGGCTCAGCAGGACGGCGAACGCGGCCTGCAGCAACATGAAGAGCGTGACACCGCCGTCGCGCGCCAGCTCCCGCAGTCCATTGTGGAGTCCGGCGTCGATCTCGACCGGCACCGAATCGCCGTGGTGCTCGGCCACGGCGGGCCGTTGCCGGTCGGCCGGCAGCGCCAGCTCCTCCGGGAGCCCGGCGAGGCGCTCGCGCCAGTACGCCAGTTCGGCGCCGAGGATCGAGCCGTCGTCGTCCGGATCGCCAAGGACGTCGTGCTGCCACAGGGCGTAGTCACGGTACTGGACCGGCAACGGTGTCCACTTCGGACTCTCGCCCGCGCACCGGGCGGTGTAGGCGGCCGAGAGGTCGCGGACGAGCGGGCCCATCGACCAGCCGTCACTGACGATGTGGTGCTGCACCAGCACCAGCACGTGGTCGTCCGCGCCGAGCGCGAGCAGCTCGGGCCGGAACGGCCGGTCGGTCGTCAGATCGAAGGTCGCGGCCGCCGCCGCGTCGAGTGCCTCGGAAAGGTCGGACTCGTCGATCGCGCGGACGTCCAGGGGACTCTCGGAGACGTCCAGGATCTGCTGGCACGGGCTGCCGTCCAGCTCGGGGAAGATCGTGCGCAGGGACTCGTGGCGGCCGGTGACGTCGGCGAGCGCGCCGGCCAGGGCCCCGCGGTCGAGCTGGCCGGTGAGCCGCAACGCGCAGACGACGGCGTACCCGGCGTCACGGCCGTGCAGCTGGTTGAGGAACCAGAGCCGGTGCTGGGCGTGCGACAGCGGGATCCGGTCGGGCAGCGGACGCGGGCGCAGCGCGGGCCGGACGGGCCGGCCGTGGTCGATCCGGGCCGCGAGCCCGGCGACGGTCGGCGCCTGGAACAGGTCCCGGATGCCCAGCTCGACGCCGAGCGCGGTGCGGGCCCGGCTGATCAGCCGGGTCGCCAGCAGGGAGTGGCCGCCGAGGTCGAAGAAGCCGTCGTCGATCCCGACCCGGCCGGCACCGAGCAGCTCGGCGTACAGTCCACAAAGGATCTCTTCGGCCGGGTCCCGCGGCGCGCGGTACGAGCCGGCCTCCGCGTCCGGCACGGGCAAGGCGCGACGGTCGATCTTCCCGTTGGGGGTCAACGGGAACTCCGTCAGCGCGACGACCGCGGCCGGGACCATGAACTCCGGCAGGACGGTCGCGAGATGGCTTCGGACACCGGACGCGTCACCGGTGCAGTACAGGACGAGGCGCCGGTCCCCCGGGGCGTCTTCCCGCACAACGGCGACGGCCTGCGTGACACCCGGGTGCCGAGCCGCCGCGCCGGCGACTTCGCCCAGCTCCAGACGTTGCCCGCGCAGCTTGACCTGGTCGTCGGTGCGGCCGAGGTACTCCAGCTCGCCCGCGTGGGTCCAGCGCACCAGGTCGCCGGTGCGGTACATCCGCGCGCCGGGCGTGCTCGGGTCGGGCACGAACCGTTCGGCGGTCAGGCCGGGGCGGTGCAGGTAGCCGTCGGCGAGCTGGATCCCGGCGAGCCAGAGTTCACCGGGCACGCCGGGCGGGACCGGGGCGAGCCGCCCGTCGAGCACGTACGCGCGGGTGTTCCACACCGGACGTCCGATGGGGACAGTGGATTCTCCATACGTGAAGGGATGATGACTCGCCTCGACGGCGAACTCGGTCGGTCCGTAGAAATTGGACAGTCGCGCGGACAGCGTCGCCGCGCACCGCTCGGCCAACGCCGGGGCAAGCGCTTCACCGCCGCAGAAGATCTGCCGCAGCGGGGTTTCGCCGGAGCCGGGTTCGGAGAGGAACGCTTCCAGCATCGCCGGGACGAAGTGCGCCAAGGTGACGCGTTCGGCGCGGATCACGTCCCGGAGGTACGCGGGATCGCGGTGCCCGTCGGGCCGCGCGATCACCAGCGTCGCGCCGGTCAGCAAGGGCCAGAACAGTTCCCACACCGAGACGTCGAAGCCGGACGGCGTCTTCTGCAGCACCCGCTCGCCGGGGCCGAGGGGGTAGTCGGCCTGCATCCACGCCAGGTGGTTGACGATCCCGGCGTGCGACATCAGCACGCCCTTGGGCCGCCCGGTCGACCCGGACGTGTAGATCACGTACGCGGGGTGGCTCGCGGTGATCGCGGGCAGCGGCCCGTCACCGGTCAGGCGGGTCTCCTCGGTGAGCACCAGCGACGGCCGTGCGTCGTCGAGCAGGAAAGCGATCCGCTCGGCCGGGTAGCCGGGATCGACCGGCAGGTAGGCCGCGCCGGCGCGGTGGACGGCGTGGACCGCGACGACCAGGTCGAGCGACCGCGGCAGCTGCACCGCGACGACGTCGCCGGGCCGGACACCGTGGCCGCTCAGCGCCCTGGCCAGGTTCTCGATCCGGGCGTCGAGTTCGGCGTAGGTCAGCGACTCGCCCTCGAAGACCACCGCCGTCACGTCCGGCGTCCGCGACACCTGCTGGGAGAACAGTTCCGGCAACGTCTCCGACGAAAGGGGCGCCTCGGTAGCCGTCCACTCCGCGAGCGACCGGCGGTCCACATCGGACAGCAGATCGATCCGGTCGACCGGGGTGTCCGGCTCGGCGACGACGACGGAGAGGAGCCGGACCAGCCGGTCGGCGAGCGCGTGGGCGGTGGCGTGGTCGAACAGGTCGGCGGCGAAGGACAGCGAACCCGTGATCCCGCCGGTGTGCTCGGCAAGGTTCAGGCCGAGATCGAACTTCACCGCGTCGGAGTCCAGGACCTCGGAGGTGACGTCGAGGCCCGGCAGGCTCAGCTCCGCGTCGCCGGTGTTCTGCAGGACCAGGAACACCTGGAACAGCGGGTGCCGGACCAGTGACCGAGCCGGGTTCAGCTCGTGCACCAGGCGCTCGAACGGGACGTCCTGCCGGGCGTAGGCGGCGAGGTCGGTCTCACGGACGCGGCCGAGCAGGTCACGGAAGCTCGGGGCGCCGCTGGTGTCGGTGCGCAGGACGAGGGTGTTGACGAAGAACCCGATGAGGCCGTCGAGGGCCTCGTCGGTGCGGCCGGCGATGGCCGTGCCGATCGGGACGTCCTCGCCCGCGCCCGACCGGGTCAGCACGGTGGCGAGCGCGGCCTGCAGCACCATGAACAGCGTCACCTGCGCGGAGCCGGCCAGCGCGCGCAGCCGGTCGCTCAGCTCGGCGCCGATCTCCACCGGCACCGAGTCGCCCCGGTGGGACGCCACCGCGGGGCGCGGCCGGTCGGACGGCAGCGCCAGCTCGTCCGGGATCCCGGCGAGCTGCTCCCGCCAGTAGGCCAGCTGGGCGGCCAGCAACGACGCCGGATCGTCGGCGTCGCCGAGCAGATCCCGTTGCCAGAGCGTGTAATCGCCGTACTGGACCGGCAGCGGCGCCCATTCCGGCGCGTGGCCGTCCCGGCGCGCGGTGTAGGCCTCGGTGAGGTCGTCGACGAGCGGGCCCATGGACCAGCCGTCAGCGGCGATGTGGTGCAGCGTCAGCAGGAGCACGTGGTCGTCCGGCGCGTCGGCGACCAGCGACGCGCGGAAGGGCGGCTCGCACGTCAGGTCGAACGGCCGTGCTTCGGGGGCCGTCAGCTCCGGCCGCCAGCCGGCCAGGACCACCTGGTGCGGCTCGCCGTCGACCGACGGGAAGATCGTGCGCAGGACTTCGTGCCGCGCGGCGACGTCGCCGAGGGCCGCGCTCAGCGCGTCCCGGTCCAGCTCGCCCCGCAGCCGCAGCGCGAGCGGCATGTCGTAGGCGCCGGTGTCGTCGCCGAACTGCAGGATGAACCACAGCCGTTGCTGCGCGGGGGAAAGCGGCATCAGCTCGGGACGTGACAGCGGTCGCAGCGCCGGGCGGGCGGCGTCCGCTGTGGACAGTCGCGGGGCGAGCGTGGCGACGGTGGGCGCGTCGAAGAGGTCGCCGATGCCGATCTCCGCGCCGAACGCGGCGCGGATCCGGCTGACGAGCTTGGTGGCGAGCAGGGAGTGGCCGCCGAGGTCGAAGAAGCCGTCGTCGATCCCGACTCGCTCGACACCGAGGACGTCGGCGAAGAGTCCACAAAGGATCTCTTCACGGGCGTCACGCGGTTCCCTCACGGCTCCGGTGACGAGATCCGGCACGGGAAGCGCGTTGCGGTCCAGCTTGCCGTTCGGCGTCCTCGGCAGCTCGGCCAGCGTCACGAACGCCGACGGCACGAGGTGCCGCGGGACGAACGCCGCGACGTGGTCCCGCAGCGCGTCCGGGTCGGCGTCACCGACGACGTAGGCGACCAGGCGCTGGTTACCCGGCCGGTCCTCGCGCAGGACGACGGCCGCCTCGCGCACACCCGGGTACTCCGCGGCGACGGCCGCGATCTCGCCGGGTTCGACGCGCAGGCCGCGGAGTTTCACCTGCTCGTCGGTCCGGCCGAGGTAGTCCAGCTCGCCGCCGGTGGTCCAGCGGACCAGGTCGCCGGTCCGGTACATCCGCGCCCCCGGCCCGCCGAACGGGTCGGCGAGGAACCGGTCGGAGGTCAGGCCGCCGCGGTGCAGGTAGCCGTCCGCGAGCTGCGCGCCGGCCAGGTACAGCTCCCCCGGCACGCCCGGCGGCACCGGGCTCAGCCGGCCGTCCAGCACGTACGCGCGGGTGTTCCACACCGGCGCGCCGATCGTCACCGGTCCGGCGCCGACGGCGTGGGCGGTGGCGTCGACGGCGACCTCGGTCGGGCCGTAGAGGTTGATCAGCTCGGCGGTCAACGTCGTCGCGCAGCTATCGGCCAGCGCGGCGGTCAGGACTTCGCCGCCGCAGAACACCTGCCGCAGCGCCGGGCAGTCCTCTTCGGACAGCCCGAGGATCCCGTCGAGGATGCCGGGCACCACGTACAGCACGGTGATGCGCTCGGCGCGGATCGTGTCGAGGAGGTACGCGGGGTCGCGGTGCCCGTCGGGCCGTGCGACGACCAGGGTCGCGCCGGCCAGCAGCGGGCGGAAGAACTCGAGGACGGAGACGTCGAAGCTGGACGGCGTCTTCTGCAGCACCCGGTCACCGCCGGTCAGCGGGTGTTCGGCCTGCATCCAGGCGAGGTGATTGGCGATCCCGGCGTGCGACATCAGCACGCCCTTGGGGCGGCCGGTCGAGCCCGACGTGTAGATCACGTAGGCCGGGTGGTCCGGGGTGACGGCGGGCAGCGGGCCGTCGCCGTCCAGGTCCGTGCCGGGGGTGAGGACCAGCGCGGGCCGGGCGTCGGCGAGCATGAACGCCACCCGGTCGGCCGGGTAGCCGGGGTCCACCGGCAGGTACGCCGCGCCGGCGCGGTGCACGGCGTAGACCGCGACCACCAGGTCGATCGAGCGCGGCAGCTGCACCGCGACGACGTCGCCGGGCCGGACGCCCCGGCCGCTCAGGGCCCGCGCGAGCCGGTCCACCCGGACGTCGAACTCCGCGTACGTCAGCGAGTCGCCCTCGAACACGACGGCGGTCGCGTCCGGCGTCCGTGCCACCTGCCGGGCGAACAGCTCCGGCAGCGTCGCGGCCGGGACCGGCGCCGCGGTGTCGTTCCACTGCGCCAGCTGCCGGTGGTCCACATCGGACAACAAGTCGGCACTGTCCACTCGCGACTCCGGGTTCGCGGCGACCACCTGCAGGAGACGCACGAGCCGGTCGACGATGTCCTGCGCGGTGGCGCGGTCGAACCGGTCGGTGGCGAACTCGAGGCTGCAGCCGAGCCCGGCGTGGCGATCCTCGACCGTCAGGCCGAGGTCGAACTTGGCGGTGCCCGACACGGTGTCCCCGGCCGTCACGGTCAGGCCCGGCAGGGTCCACTCGCCGTCGGCGGTCTCGTTGCCGAGGAAGGAAAGCAGCACCTGGAACAGCGGGTGCCGAGCCAGCAGGCGCGGCGGGTTGAGTTCTTCGACGACCCGCTCGAACGGCAGGTCCTGGTGGGCGAAGGCGCCGAGGTCGGCGTCGCGGACGCGGGTGAGCAGCTCGCGGAACGTCGGCGCGCCCGAGGTGTCGGTGCGCAGCACGAGGGTGTTGACGAAGAAGCCGACGAGGTCGTCGAGCGCTTCCTCGCCGCGGCCGGCGACGGGCGTGCCGATCGGGACGTCCTCACCCGCGCCGAGCCGGGTCAGCAGCAGCGCGAACGCCGCCTGGACGACCATGAACAACGTGGCCTGGTTGTCCCGGCCCATAGCCTTGAGCGCGGTGTGGGTGGCCGCGTCGACGTCGGCGGAGACGACGTCCTTGCGGTAGCTGGGGATCGCCGGGCGGGGCCGGTCGGCCGGGAGCGCGAGTTCGTCGGGCAGCCCGGTGAGCGTCTCGGTCCAGTAGTGCAGCTGGCGAGCAGCCAGGCTGTCCGGGTCGGCCTCGTCGCCGAGCAGGTCGGCCTGCCAGAGCGCGTAGTCGGCGTACTGGACCGGCAGCGGCGACCACGTCGGCGGCTGCCCGGTCAGCCGGGCGGTGTACGCGGTGGCGAGATCGGCCATCAACGGGCCGGTCGACCAGCCGTCGGCGGCGATGTGGTGCAGGCAGAGCACGAGAACGGACTCGTCGCCGGCGCGGAACAGCCGCGCGCGCAGCGGGATCTCGCGGGCCAGGTCGAACGCGGCACTCCCGGCCGCCTCGGCCAGTACGGCCGGCTCATTCGGCGCGCACTCGACGACTTCGAGCACCTCACCGGGCGGCAGGACGTGCTGCCACGGCTCGCCGTTCTCCACCGGGAACACCGTGCGCAGGGTTTCGTGGCGGGTGACGACGTCCCGGCAGGCGGCGGCCAGCGCGAGGACGTCGACCGGCCCGGTGAGCCCGAGGGTGAGCGGGATGTTGTACGCGCGGTCCTGGCCCTCGATCCCGGCCAGGAACCACAGCCGCCGCTGCGCCGACGACAGCGGCACGCGGGCCGGGCGCGGTCGCGGGGTGAGGGCCGGGCGGACCGGGCCGGGCGCCTGGGCGTCGAGGGTGGCGAGGATCCCGGCGACGGTCGGGGCGCGGAAGAGCGCGCGGACGCCGAGTTCGGCGCTCAACGCCGTGCGGACGCGGCTGATCAGCTGGGTGGCGAGCAGGGAGTGGCCGCCGAGGGCGAAGAAGCCGTCGTCGAGGCCGACGGTGTCGAGCCCGAGGACGTCGGCGAACAGCGCGCAGAGGATCTCTTCCCGGGCGGTCCGGGCGCCGCGGAAGGTCACCGGCGAGATCTCGGGGGCGGCTTCTTGTGCCACGGCGTCGACCCGCGCGAGATCGAGCGTCCCTAATGGACGGTCCGGATCGGACAGCGCGAGGTCGAGCAGACGCACGAGCATGGCCGCCATCGCGTCCACAGTGGACTTCTCGAACAGGTCCACGGCGTACTCGAACTGGCACGAGACGCCGTCCGCGTGCTCGGCGAAGACCACGCTGAGGTCGAGCTTGGCGGTCGCCAGGTCCAAGGGAACCGGCTGGACGTCGAGGCCGGGCAGGGTGAGCGCCGTCCCGTCGTCGTGCTGGAGGACGACCATGACCTGGAACAGCGGGTGCGCGGACCGGCCGGCGCCGAGGCGGTCGACCAGCCGGTCGAAGGGGACGTCCTGGTGGGCGTAGGCGTCGAGGCCGGTGTCGCGGACCCGGGCCAGGAGTTCGGTGAAACCGGGGTCACCGCTCAGGTCGGTGCGCAGGACCAGGGTGTTGACGAAGAACCCGACGAGGTCTTCCAGGGCTTCCTCGCCGCGGCCGGCCACCGGGGTGCCGAGCACGATGTCGTCGCCCGCGCCCCAGCGGTGCAGCACCGCGGCCAGCGCCGCCTGGAGCCCCATGAACGGCGTGCAGCGCGCGGCGCGCGTCACCGCGACGAGCCGGGCGTGCAGGTCAGCGGGGATGTCGATCTCGACGAGCCCCGCGGCGCCGGTCGTGCCGCCGGTGCGATGCGCGGGCAGGACCATGCGTTCGGGGATGCCCGCGAGCCGTTCGGTCCAGTAGGCGAGCTGGGCCGAGAGCAGGCTGTCCGGGTCGTCCTCGGTGCCGAGCACCTCGCGCTGCCACTCGCCGAAGTCCAGGTACTGCACCGGGAGCGGCTCCCAGTCCGGCGCCTCGCCGTCGAGCCGTGCCGCGTAAGCGCTTGCCAGGTCGCGGCCGAGCGGGCCGAGCGACCAGCCGTCGCAGGCGATGTGGTGCAGCACGAGCAGCAGGATGTGCTCGTCCGGGCCGAGTTCGAACAGCGTGACGCGCAGCGGGAGGTCCGCGGCGAGGTCGAAGGGCCGGGCGATCGTCTCGGCGAGATCGTCGCCGGACCGGACGTCGAAGATCAGCCGTTCGATCGCGTCCACAGTGGACAGGACTTGCTGGCCGGGAACGCCGCCGTCGACCGGGATGACGGTGCGCAGGACCTCGTGCCGGCCGAGGACGTCGGCGACCGCCTGCCGCAGCGCGCGGCGGTCGAGGCGGCCGCGCAGGCGCAGCGGGAACGGGACGTTGTAGGTCGCACTGGGGCCTTCCAGCTGGTCCAGGAACCACAGGCGCTGCTGGCCGAACGACAACGGACGCACGGGAAATCCCTTCACTGGGGCAGGCGCAGGGCCCGGGCCGCGAACACCGGCCCGCCGAAGGCGAGCAGGGCGCTGCAGATCCAGGCGACGACGGGGGTGGTGAAACTGGCGATGGCGCCGGACACGGCGTAGGCGAGCGGCGCGCAGCCGATGCCGGACAGCGACACCATCGACATGGCGACGCCGAGGCGGTCCATCGGCGCGGCCTGCTGGTAGAGCGTCACCGCGGCCGGGCCGTTCTGCCCGGAGCACACGCCCAGCGCGACGGCCATCGCGGCCATCGCCCACAGCGACGGCACCAGGACCATGCCCAGCAACAGGACGGCGATGCCGATCCCGCTGCCGACGAGCCGTACCGAGATCGGCACGCGGTCGCCGAGCAGCGCGCCGAGCCCGGCGGACACCAGCGCGCCGGCCGCCCAGCAGGCGATGAGGAGACCGACCGCGGAGACGGCCCAGCCGCGTTCGATGACGACCTCGGGCAGGCCGGGGTTCATCGGCCACGCGAACGCGAAGTCCAGGCACAGCCCGGAAAGGAACAGCAACCGCAGGCGGCGGTCGGCGCGCAGCAGCTTGAGGCCGTCACCCGAGCGGCGCCACAGCGGGACGCTCGACACGGTGCGCGGCGCGTCGATCGCCCTGGTCGCCGGGGCGAGGCAGACGAGCGAGACCACGCAGCCACCGCAGACCACGGCGAGGGCGACACCGAGGTGCCCGGTCGCGACCAGCCACGCGCCGAACGGCGACCCGAGGATCGGGGCGAACCGGGCGACCATGGTGCGGACCGAATTCGCCGTGCTCAAGCGGTCTTTCGGGACCATGCGCGGCATGAGCGTGCCGAACGACGGCGACCCGAGCCCGAGCATCGCGCCTTCGAGCGCCGCGACGACGACCAGCAGCGTCACGGACTGCGCGGACAGCGCGACCACGACCGAGACGGCCAGCACGGCGATCCGCACCGACGTCGTGCGCAGCAGGACCGAGCGGGGCCCGAAGGCGTCGCAGATGACGCCGCCGAAGATCATCGCGAGCGCGCGCGGCACGGACTCGGCCAGGGTCACCCAGGTGACGGCGGCCGTCCCGCCGAGCTGGGCGGCGGCCCAGACGGCGGCGATGAAGAACACCTGGTCGCCGATCAGGGAGACGCCCTGGCCGGTGAGCAGGAGGCCGACCTTGCCCCACATCGCGGCGGGCTTCGTCTCTCGCACGGGTGCTTGTGTCATGGCTGGTGTCCGTTCCGTCGCGCTCAGCGGGCCCGCAGGCGCACCGGGAGGTGGTCGAAGCCGAAGTTGATGATCGAGCGGTTGTGCACCGCGTCGCCGGCCGGTTCCAGCACGGCGACCTGATCCAGCAGCGCGGCGTAGATCGCTTTCAGCTCGGCCTTGGCCAGCGGCGCGCCGATGCAGTAGTGCGCGCCGACGCCGAGGGCGAGGTGCCGGTTCGGCGACCGGTCGAGCAGGAGCTCGTCGGGCCGGTCGAACATCGTGGGGTCGTGGTCGGCCGACCACGTCCAGACGGCGACCTTGTCGCCAGCGTCGATGACGTGCCCGCCGAGCTCGACCTGGGTGGTGGCGGTGCGCAGGACGTGCAGGCCGACGGAGGTGAACCGCAGCAGCTCGTCGGTGGCGAGGTCGAGGTCGGCGCCGCCGGCCAGCGCTTTCCAGAGGTCGGGGCGCTGCATCAGCGCGTGGACGCTCATGGCCGCGGTGTGCCGCACGGTCTGCACCCCGCCGACGACGATGTTGTCGAGGTTGAGCACGACGTCCTCGATCGGCAGGCGCCGGCCGTTGATGCGGTGGGTGGCGAGAGTGCTGATCAGATCGTCGGCGGGGTTCTTACGCCGCTGGACGACCTTCTCGAACAGGTAAGGCAGAAGCTTCTGATGCCCGGCGCGGCGCGCGTCCGGCGTCTGGGCGAGAAAGGCTTCGTCGCAGACGGAGACGACCAGATCGCGGTCGTCGCCGGGAATGCCGAGCAGATCGCACATCACGACGAGCGGCACGGTGGCGAGGACGTCGACGAGATCGGCTTCACCCTGCTCGACAGCGTCTTTGATCACCTTGTTGGCCAGCTCGGTGATGCTCTGAGCCGCGCCGCGCACACCCTTGGGCGAGAAGTACGGCAGGACGGGCGCGCGGAGTTCACGGTGCCGCGGCCCGTCGGAGAGCGCCATCATCTTGTCCGCGCCGGCCGGGGTGCCACCGGTCCCGAGCAGCGACCCGCCGGTGGAGCTGAAGGTGGCCGCGTCGGTGAGGACGCGGGAGCCGAGGTCGTAGCCGAGCACGGACCAGACGGCCCCGTCGAGCGCGGTTTCGGTGCGGTGGACGGGAGCCTGAGCCCGCAGATCGGCGACGATGCCGCCGACGTCGGGCCGGGCCCAGAGGCCGGGATCGGTCAGATCGACGGTGGCGGTGGACACGAGTGCCTCCTCAGGCGGGGCGGTTCCGGTGGTGCCGGGTGGGTTGCGGGGGCGGTTCCGGTGGTGCGGTGCGGACGGGTTGGGCGGGGCGGCTGCGAGGAGTCCGGATGGCGCGGCGCGGGTGCAACTGGTCTGACGGGTCCGCTGACGTAGCGCAAGCGCCGGTAACGATCGCCGGGCTTCGGGCGGGCGGCGGTCTGGCGGTCGTGAGTGGTAATTCGGGTTCTAACCCGAATTACCACTCACGACCGGCCGAGGTGCAGGGTGCGGAGCAGGTCGGCGGGGCCGGCGGACAGGGGTGTGGCCAGGAGGTGGCCGCCGGGTTCGGTGGATGCTGTGAAACGGCCCGTTGTTGCCTCGGCCCAGCCCGCCAGCGTGGTCGGTCGGAGCGCCGTGTCCTCTGCGCCGGTCACCGCGTGGATGGCGAAGTCCGGCCGTGGGCTCGGGTGGTAGCGGTAGCTGCGGCAGACCGTCAGGTCCGTTCGGATTGTCGCCACCGCTAGTTCACGGATCGTCTCGTCGTCCGGCAAGGCTGTGGCCAGGCCGCACCGCTCAAGGAGGTCCGCTGCGCCCTCCGAGGTCGGCGGGATCGAGCCCGGCCAGCCCGGCGGTGGGGCCGCGCATGCCGGGATCACGAGCCGTGGCCGTGAAGCCGCCGGTAACGCGCGGGCCACCTCGAATGCCAGGAGCGCGCCGAAACTTTGGCCGTAGAACAGTGCTCCCGGCTGCAGGTACGGGGCGAGGCCGTCGATCACCGCCGTGACCAAGGCGGCGAAGGTGGCCGGCATCGGGTCGACAAAGCGACCGCCGCGGCCCGGCAGGCGGATCGCCCAGACCTCCAGAGAAGGGGCCAGCGCCGCCGCCAGGCCCGCGAAGGCCGTGACGTCGCCGCCTGCGTGCGGGAAGCACACCGCCTGCGGAGTCCCCTCCGGCAGCGGGTGCGGCCGGTAGCACCAGTCCCCCGCGATCGCGGGCCGGGGACTTGCCGGTCCCGCGATCGGCGGTAGCGGGCTTGGTGCGAGCGTCATCGGGTGCCCCGGCGGCCTACCAGCGCGACCGTCGGCCGGGCTGGGGTTTGGGTGGCCGACTGGACCGTCTTGACGAAGTCGGTGAGGGTTCTGGCGGACATCAGGTCTCTCAGCGACAGGTTCACCGCGAACTCGTCCCGGACCCGGTACACCACCCGCAACGCCGTCAGTGAGTGGCCGCCCAGCTCGAAGAAGCCGTCCTCCGGGCGGACTTCGGGGACGCCCAGCTCTTCGGCCCAGACCGCGGCTATCGTCTCCAGCATCTCAGACGCCCAGCGCGACGCGCAGGCTCTTCGGGCGGATGTCGGTCCAGGTCTTGTCGACCCAGGCAACGCACTCCTCCCGGCTGCCGCTCTTTCCGGCGGCGTGCCAGCCGGCGGGGGTGGGCAGCTCGGCCGGCCAGATCGAGTACTGCTCCTCGTCGTTGACGACGACGGTGAAGTCCTTGAACGCGTCCATTGTGGAGTCCTTCCTGGGTCAGCTGACGGGGATCGGCGCCGCGAGTGCGGCGAGTTCTTCGGTGTAGGCGGTGACGTAGGCGTCGGCGAGCTCGTCCGGGACCAGGGACCGCAGGTGGTCGACCGCCAGCAGGATGCGGTCCGACGACGGGTCCTGCACCAGTGCGACGCCCAGTGCGAAGTTGGTCGGCTCGTAGCGCATGTCCGGCTCGCAGCCGATCCGGTCGTCGACGATGCTCGTGGCCGAGCCGGCCAGCCGGCCGAGCGCGTGGAACCGCAGGAACGCGAAGCACGTCTCCAGGCGCGGTCCGGCCATGAGCCGGGCCAGCTTCGCGAACGGGACTCGGCGGTGCGGCAGCAGGGCGACCTCGGCCTCGTGCAGGTCGCGGACGAGGTCCGGCGCCGTGCCGTCCACCACCAGCGGGACGGTGTTGAGGAACAGCCCGTACGCCTCGGTGCCGCTGCGTTCTTCGAGACGGCCGTTGACCGAAAGGCCGGTGGTGACGCGGTCGCGGCCGGTGATCCGGTGCAACGCCCGCACGTGCGCGGCCAGCGCGGCCGCCTTGATCGGGACGCCGGCCGCCGACGCGATCGCCGCGAGCTGGGCCGGGGCGTCCGGCAGCACGCGCTCGACCGTGCGCGGGATCTCCGCCGTCGCGGCCTCGGAGCCGCCCTCGGCGGACCAGAGCGCGCCGTCCGCGCCGTCGAGGCGATCGCGCCAGAACTCTTCGCTTTCCTTCGACGCCACCGCGGCCTGTTCGGTGAAGACGAAGTCGCGGAACGTCGACGCGGGCGGCGGCGCGAGCGGGGCGTCCGGGTCGGCGTGGCGTTCCAGGATCTCGGTGAGCAGTGAGGTGAAGCTCCAGCCGTCCAAAATGGAGTGGTGCTCGGCGATGGTCAGCTGGAAGACGTCGTCGGCCAGCCGCTGGGCGGCGACCCGGAACAGCGGCGGCGTCCGGAGGTCGAAGCGCATCGCGCAGAACGCGTCGAACGTCTCGGTCACGGCGGCGCGTTGCTCCACTTCGGACTGTCCACGCAGGTCGGCGGTCTCCACCGGCGTCGGGACTTCGGCGTGCACGAGCTGCATCGGCTGCCGGTAGCCGATGACGTCGAGGCTCGTGCGCAGCACCGGGTGCCGGGTGATGACCGCGGCCACCGCGGCGTGCAGTGCCTGCTCGTCGAGGCGGCCGGCGACGCGGTAGCTGTTGACGTTGTGGTAACCGCCGGCGTCGCCGGACAGCTCCATGTGGTAGATCATCCCGAGCTGCATCGCGGCCATCGGGTAGGCGTCGACGACGTCGCCGGGCAGCTTCGCGACGTCCACTTCGGACAGTCCGGCGAACGGCTCCACGACCGCCTTCTCAGTCGCACACGGCCGCAGCAGCGGCGCGAGGCCGGCCGGGGTCGGCGCGGCGAACAGGTCGGGCAGGGTGAGCGTCCAGCCGCGGTCGCGCAGCTTGCCCGCCAGGTGGACCGCGCGGATCGAGTCGCCGCCGAGGTGGAAGAAGTTGTCGTGCACCCCGGCGTCCGGGACGCCCAGGACGTCCGACCACAGTTCGGTGAGCAGCCGCTCCCCCGGCGTGCTCGGGGCGGTGTAAGCGATCGCCGACGTCGCCGCGGCCGGTGCGGGCAGCGCCGCGCGGTCGAGCTTGCCGTTGACCGTGACGGGCAGCCGGTCGAGCACGGTGACCGTCGCCGGGATCATGTGTTCCGGCAACGACTTCGCGAGGAACGCGCGCAGCTCGGCGTAGTCCGGTGCGGCTCCGGTGACGTAGGCCGCGAGCCGCTCGTCGCGCACCGTGACGGCGCAGGCGTCGACCGCGGGGTGCGCGCTCAGCGCGTGTTCGATCTCGCCGAGCTCGATGCGGAAACCGCGGAGCTTGACCTGGCTGTCGCACCGGCCGACGTACTCGAGGCCGCCGTCGGCGAGCCGGCGCGCGACGTCGCCGGTGCGGTAGAACCGCGCGCCCGGCGTCGCGGAGAACGGGTCGGGCAGGAAGCGCTGCGCGGTGAGCCCGGCCCGGCCCCAGTAGCCGTGGGCGAGCGCGCCGCCGCCGATGTACAGCTCGCCCGGCACGCCGGTCGGGCACGGCCGCAGCCAGTCGTCGAGCACGTGCGCGCTCAGGTGCGGCAGCGGCGCGCCGATCAGGCTGCGCTCGAAGCGGGTCACGTCGTGGGTGGTGACGTGCACGGTGGTTTCGGTGATGCCGTAGAGGTTGCACAGCGACGCCGTCAGCCCCAGCGCGGACCAGCGCCGCACGACGGCCGGATCGAGGGCCTCGCCGCCGAGCATCACCTGCCGCAACGCCGGCAACGCGGGACCGGTGCGGAGGGTGAGTTCGAGCTGGCGCAGCGCCGACGGCGTCTGGCAGAGGCACGTCACGGCTTCGTCCGCGAGCAGCGCGGCGAACGCCTCCGGCGACCGGCTCGTCAGGTACGGCACGACGACCAGGCGGCCCCCGTGGTGCAGCGGTCCCCACAGCTCCCAGACCGTCCAGTCGAAGGCGTAGGAGTGGAACAGCGTCCACACGTCGGTCTCGGTGAACCCGAAGTGCGCGCGCCCGGACTCCATCAGCCGTCCGACGTGCTCGTGGGCCACGGCGACGCCCTTGGGACGGCCGGTCGAGCCGGAGGTGAAGATCAGGTAGGCCAGGTCACCGGGCCGGACCGGGACGCCCGGCCGATCGTCCGGCAGACCGGAGAGGTCCCGGCTGAGGTCGAACACGGGCCACGGACCGGAAGTGGCCTGGTCGGTGACGACCAGCCGCACGCCGGTGTCGCCGAAGACGAAGGCGGCGCGATCGTCCGGAGCCGCCGGATCCACCGGCACGTACGCGGCGCCGGTCTTCAGCACCGCGAGGATCGCGACGACGATCGCGTCGGTGCGGTCCAGCAGCAGGCCGACGCGGTCGCCGGGGCGGACGCCGTCGGCGATCAGGGCGTGCGCGAGCCGGTTGGCGCGCCGATCCAGTTCGGCATAGCTAAAGGAAACGCCGTCGAAGGTGACGGCGGGACGATCGGGGAACCGGTCCGCGGCGTCCTCGAAGGACTCGTGCAGGCAGCGCGGCGCAGACGCCGTGGCCTCGGCGGGCCACGACGGCTCCAGGTCGATCTTCCACAGTGGACTGTCCGGTTCGGACAGCACGACGTCCAGGAGGGTGCGCCAGTGACCGGTCATCCGGTCCACTGTGGCCGCGTCGAACAGGCTCGTCCGGTACTCGACCTCACCACGCAGCTCGCCGTCGTCGAACGTCGACCAGGTCAGGTCGAACTTGCTGGTGCCGTTGTGGTGCACCCGCCGGGTCGCGGTGACCGGCCCGAACCGCAGCGGCTCGGAGTCTTCCGCGTGCGCGCCGAAGACGACCTGCACCAGCGGTGCGTGCCGAGCCGAGCGTTCGAGGGCCAGCGCGTCGACCACGACGTCGAACGGGACGTCCAGGCAGGCGTACGCGTCGAACGCCGTGTCACGCACCTGCTCCACGAGGTCGCGGAAGCTCGCGGCGCGGTCGACGCGCAGCCGCAACGGCAGGATGTTGACGAAGTAGCCGATCAGGTCGGCCAGCTCCGGCCGGTCGCGGGTCGACATGGGGGTGCCGACGACCAGGTCGGCCGCGCCGGTGTAGCGGTTCAGGAGCGCGGCGAACGCGGCCAGCTGGACGACGAACGGCGTCGCGTCCGCGTCGGCGGCCAGCTCGCCGATCCGGCCGGCGAGCCCGGCCGGGAGCGCGAACGCGCGGGTGTCGCCGGCGAAGTCCTGCTGCGCGGGCGGCTCCCGGTCGGTGGGCACCGCGAGGCGTTCGGGTGCGCCGTGCAGCTGCTTGCGCCAGTAGTCCAGCTGGTCGTCGTGCGGTTCGGCGACGCAGTCGGCGTACTGAGTGGACAGTCGCGGTAGGACCGGTTCGCGTTCTTCGACGATGGCTGTGTAACTCTCCGCCAGCTCGCGCTCGAAGATACCGGACGACCAGCCGTCCCAGACGATGTGGTGGACGACGAGAACCAGCGTCGTCGTGTCCACCAGGGACGCGCGCAGCAGCGGCCCGGTCTCGAGGTCGAAGCCGGTGGTCAGGTCCGCGTCGCCGCGGTGCAGCGGGACGCGGACGTCGTCGTGGACCGTCTGTTGTGGACCGTCCGGGCCGAAGGAGAACGTCGTGCGCAGGACTTCGTGGCGCCGGACGATCCCGGCGATGCTCCGCTCGAGGACGTCCGGGTCGACGGGCGCGTCGAAGGTGAACACCCACGGCACGGTGTAGGCGGCGGAGCCCGGGTTCCAGCGGTCGAGGAACCACATTCCGCGCTGGAGCGCGGAAACGGGGACGGTGCGGCCGGTCATGCCCGCACCTCCAGCCGCTGCGCCAGGGCCCGGACGGTCCGGGCCGCGAACACCAGCCGAGGTGCGACGCGGGTGCCGGTCTCGGTCGACAGGCGCAGGGCCACGCGGACGGCGGCCAGGGAGTTGCCGCCGAGCCGGAAGAAGCTGTCGTCGACGCCGACCGCGTCGAGCCCGAGTACCTCGGCCCAGACCGCCGCGACCAGCTGCTCGGCCGCGGTGACGGCCGGTTCCGCCGGCGCCTCGGAGGCGACCGATTCCGGTGCCGGAAGCGCGGCCCGGTCGAGCTTTCCGTTGGCGGTCAACGGAAGTGCGTCCAGGACCGTGACGCTCTCGGGGATCATGTAGTCCGGCAGCAGCGTCGCGAGGTGGTCGCAGACGTCCTGGTACCCGGGCGGGGTGTCCCGCGCGACGACGTAGGCGGCGAGCCGGCCGTCGTGGGCGACAACGGCGCTGTCCTTGACACCCGGGTGGTGGGCCAGCGCGGCGGCGACCTCGCCGGGTTCGACGCGGAAGCCGCGGATCTTCACCTGGTCGTCGGCGCGGCCGGTGATGGTCAGCGTGCCGTCCGGGGTGCGGCCGCCGACGTCGCCGGTGCGGTACATCCGCGAACCCGGCGGGCCGAGCGGGTCGGGCAGGAACCGGTCCGCGGTGAGGCCCGGCTGCCCGGCGTACCCGAGGGCCAGCCCGGCGCCGGTCGCGTACAGCTCGCCCGCGGCGGACGGCCGGAAGTGGTCGTCGAGCACGCGGATGTCCTTGTGCGCCAAGGGGACGCCGATGGGGAGCGCCGGCGCGGCCAGGTCAGCGGGGCCGACGACGTGGCAGGTGGTGAAGCCCATGCTCTCGACCGGGCCGTAGCCGTTGACGATCCGCACGTGCGGGTATCGCTCGGCCAGCCGCGCCACGTGCGGCACCGAGGCGCGCTCGCCGCCGGTGAAGACCACGCGCAGGCCGGCGAAAATCGCGGGGAACTCGTCGACGAGGAAGTTGAACAGGCTGGCCGAGAGCTGCAGCTGCGTGACGCCGTGGCGGGCGACGAGCGCGGTCATCGTCTCCGGGTCCGGCCGCTGCCCGGGGTGCAGCACGCAGGTGCCGCCGAACAGCAGCGGGCCGTAGACCTCCAGGCCGAAGGCGTCCCACGACACCGGCGAGCACTGCAGCCACACCTCGCCGGGCGCGAAGAGCGCGTAGTCCTGCTCCAGGTAGGTCCCGGCCAGGGCGCGGTGCGACGCCGCGACGCCCTTCGGCCGGCCGGTGGACCCGGACGTGAACATCACGCAGGCGACGGCGTCGGCGCTGACGGGGAGGCCGAGATCGTCGTCGGGTCCGTCGGCGGCGGCCACGAACTCGCGGTCCACGACCAGCCGGGCGTCGACGGCGTTGACGGCGTCCGCTCGGCGAGCCTCGGGCAGTTCCGGGTCCAGCAGCGTGTAGCCGGCACCGGCCTTCAGCACGCCCAGCAGCGCGACAACAAGGTCGGCGTCGCGGTCGATCAGGACGGCGACGACGTCGCCTTCGGTCACGCCGTGGGTGCGCAGGCGCCTCGCGACGCGGTTGGCCCGCGCGTTCAGCTCGGCGTAGGTCAGCTCGGCGTCGCCGGAGATCAGCGCGACGGCGTCCGGGGTCCGGGTGGCCTGGTGCTCGAACAGCTCGTGGACCGGGACGTCGAGGCCGGCCGGGGTGACGTCCTCGTGGAGCGGCACGTCCGGGTCGGTGACCAGGTCGGCCACCGCCGTCCGCCACTGCGCGCCGAGGGCGGCGAGGGTCGCGGCGTCGAACAGGTCGGTGTCGTACTCGATCCGGCCGGTGAAGCCGGTGCCGTCGTCCTCGACCGACCACGACAGGTCGAAGCGGGACAGCTCGTTGACGTGCAGCCTGCGCTCCACCGCGGCCGGCCCGAACGGCTCGGGGCTCGGGTCGGCGGTGTGCATCTCGAAGACCAGCTGGAACAGCGGGTTCCGGTCGCCGGAGCGCTCCCCCAGCACCCGGCCGGTGATGTCTTCGAGGGGGACGTCCTGGTGGCGGTAGCCGTCGAGGGCGACGCCGCGGACGTGCTCGAGGACCTCCCGCAGGGTCACGTCCTGCTCGATCCGGAACCGCAGCGGGACGAGCGTGATGAAGTAGCCGATGAGCGCGTCCAGCTCCGGGCGCTCGCGGACGCTGACCGGGGTGCCGACCACGAGGTCGGCCGCGCCGCCGGTGCGGTGCACGGCGAGCACGAGCCCGGCGAGCAGCACCATGAACGGCGTGGCGTCGGCGTCCCGCGCGAACTCCCGGACGGCCTGGGCGAGGTCGGCGTCGAAGGCGAAGCGGTGGTAGCCGCAGCGCTGCGCGGGTTCGACGGGACGCGGGTGGTCGGGCACGAGGGCCGGGCGGTCCGGGACGCCGCGCAGGTGCTCGGCCCAGTAGTCGAGCTGGGACTCGGCGATGCCGTTGTCCCGCAACCAGTTCGCGTAGTCGGCGTACTGGATCGCGAGGTCCGGCAGGCGCGGCGCACGGTCGTCGAGCAGCGCGGTGTAGTACTCGCGCAGCTCCCGGTCGAGCACGCCGAGGGAGCCTTCGTCCCAGACGATGTGGTGGAAGACGAGGACCAGGCTCGCGGTGGTCGCCGACGTCCGGACCAGGCGGGCCCTCAGCAGCGGCCCGGTTTCGAGGTCGAACGGCGTGCGGGCGTCGGCGGCGATGAACGCGGCCGCGTCCGAAGCGTCGGTGATGGTGAACGGGACCTCGAGGTGCGGGTGGATCACCTGGCGGGGCAGGGTTCCGGCGACCTCGAAGGTCGTGCGCAGCGCCTCGTGGCGGTCGACGACCTGCTGGAGCGCCTTGTGGAGGGCGTCGGCGTCGAGGGGGCCGGTGAAGTCGAAGACCCACGGGACGTTGTAGGTGGACGTGCCCGGCTGCCAGGCGTCGAGGAGCCACAGGCCGCGCTGGAACCGCGAGAGCGGGGCTTCGGACGCGGGGGCGCGGACCGGGCCGGGGCGGTCGTCGCCGACGCCGTCGTGCATCGCGGCGGCGAACGCGGCGAGCGTCGGCGCGTCGAAGATCTGGTACGGCGACACGGGTCCGAAGACCTCGAGGACGCGGCCGGCCACCCGGACGGCGGTGAGCGAGTCGCCGCCGAGGTGGAAGAAGTTGTCGTCGAGGCCGACGCGCGGCACGCCGAGGACGTCCGCCCAGATCGCGGCGAGCAGCTGCTCGTCCGGGGTGCGCGGGGCGCGGTGGCCGGTCTCGGCGCGGGCGGGTTCCGGCAGGGCGGCGCGGTCGACCTTGCCCGCGGCGGTGAGCGGCAGGTGGTCGAGGGGCGTGAGGCTCGCCGGGATCAGGTGGTCCGGCAGGGACTGGGCCAGGAAGTCGCGCAGTTCCGGGTATTCGAGAGTTTTCCGGGTGACGACGTACGCGGCGAGCTGGGTGCCGTTCGCGGACTCGCGGGGCACGACGGCGCAGGCGGTGACGGCCGGGTGCCGGGCCAGGGCGTTCTCGACCTCACCGGGCTCGACGCGGAAGCCGCGGATCTTGACCTGGTCGTCGGCGCGGCCGAGGAACTCCAGCTCGCCGTCGGCGGTGCGGCGGGCGCGGTCGCCGGTGCGGTACATCCGGCCGCCGGTGACCGGGTCGGGCAGGAAGCGTTCGGCGGTGCGGCCGCCGTCGCCGAGGTAGCCGGTGGCGAGGAGGGAGCCGCCCAGGTACAGCTCGCCTTCGTCGACGGGCTGAAGGCGGTCGTCGAGCAGGTGGGCGACGCGGTCGCCGACCGGGGTGCCGACGGTGACCGGCCGGCCCGGCCGGACCTCGTGGACGGTCGAGGTGATCACGGTTTCGGTCGGGCCGTAGGCGTTGAGCAGCCGGACGCCGGTGCGCTCGGTCCAGGCGGCGGCCGCGGCCGGGGAGAGCCGGTCGCTGCCGGAGATCATGGTCCGGAGCGTCTTCGGCACGGACTTCATCGCGGCGACGAGGTCGTGGAAGTACCCGGCGGCGACGTTCGCGACGGTGACCCGCTCGGCGTCGAGGAGCTGCCAGAACTCGTCTGCGGAGAGGAGTTTCGCTTCGGGGACGACCAGGCAGGCGCCGGCGGTGAGCGCGGTGGTGATCTGCTCGACCGCGACGTCCACCGTGGACCGTGCGAAGTGGAGGACGACGTCGTCGGCGCGGAGGCCGAAGCGGGCGGAGATGGCTTCGACGTGCGCGGCGAGCGGCCCGTGCGCGACGGCGACGGCCTTGGGTTCGCCGGTGGTGCCGGAGGTGTGGATGAGGTAGGCGAGCCGGTCGGCGGTGACGGGCAGGTCCGGCGCGGCGCGGCGGTGCGTAGGCGCTGCCGGGTCCGGCGGGCCGTCGGTGCGATCCGACGTGGCCGCGCCTTCGCCGCGATTCATGGGAGCCGCCAGGTCCGGCAGGCCGTCGGTGCGATCCGACGTGGCCGCGCCGTCGCCGCGACTTACGGGAGCCGCCGGGTCCGGCGGGCCGTCGGCCCGCTCGGTGTCCAGCAGGCCGCCGCCGTCGAGGATGAGGTGTGCGCCGGCCAGTGCGGTGAGGCGCTCGTTGCGTCCGGTGGGCGCCGCCGGGTCGAGGGCGAGGTGGACCGCCCCGGCCCGCCAGACCGCGAGCAGGCCGGCGACCTGGTCGAAGCGGTCCGTGCCGCGCACCGCGACGACGTCACCCGGTCGCACGCCCGCGGCGGCCAAGCGGCCGGCGAGGTCCGCGGTCAGCTCGTCGAGCCGGCCGTAGGTGAGCACCCGGTCGCCGGAGCGCAGGGCCGGGCGGCCCGGCCACCGGGCGGCGATCCGCGCGATGCGCACCGGCACCGCGACCGGCGGGCCGGTCAGCTCACCGAGGTCGAAGGAGTCGATCGTCACGGCCGGTTTCTCGTCCTGCACCGACATGCTGGGCTCACCCCGAACTGACCACAAAGGACGGACATGGACTGCGGCTGCCCCGTCGTGAGTGGTAATTCGGGTTAGAACCCTCATTACCACTCACGACCAGCCGCGGCAGCCTCGCGGGGCTGCGGAGTGCTGGGCGCGAAGCGCGCCACTGGGGAAAAGCTAAGCCGTCGGGACGGCCCGGACCGGCAGGTCGAGCGGCAGTTCCCCGGCGGCAGCGGCAGCAGCGGGCCAGAGGTCGTCGGCTGTCAGGGCGTCGGGGCGGTACTTGCCCAGGGCGCTGATCAGCAGTCTTGCCTCCAGTGCCAGGGCCTCCACCAGCCGTACCAGGCCTTCCGTGCGGTCTTCGTCGACCGCCAGCAGGGCCGCTCGGCCCAGGGCGGCCGCGCGGACGCCGTGTGCCAGGGCCTTGACCACCCGAGTGCCCTCCCACATGCGGCCGCCCGCCAGCAGGCAGCCCGATGGGGGGCCGATCCGGCGGAGGCATTCCGCCAGCGGCAAGCCCACGTGGTCCAGGAACGCCGTGGGCGCCCAGCCCGTGCCGCCTTCCGCGCCGTCGACGGTGACCGCGTCCGCGCCCGCCGCCCAGGCGACTCTCGTGGCCTCCGCGATGTCCCGGCCCGGTGGGAGCTTCACCCAGACGCGGGCCCGGGGGAAGTTGTTGCGCATCAAGCGGATCTGCTGACGCAGGATCTCGCCGGTGAACGTCCCCGGGCTGCCGGAGCGCAACACGCGGTCCGCGAAAAGATCCGTGAGCGCGTACTGGCTGTCGACGCGGGCCGCCGTGGCCGCGTCCAGCAGGGTCATCCCGCCCAGGCCCGGCTTCGCACCCTGGCCCACCTTCAGCTCGAAGCCCAGCCGGCCGGTGGCCAGCAGCCGCGCGGACGCCGGGTCGCTGTACACGAGGTTCCAGACCTCGGCGTCGGCGTCCTCGGTGCTCTGCTGCACCACGACGCCGCCCAGCCCGTCCGGCACCTCGTCGGTGTACGCCCGGACGCGGGTGAGCAGCGCGTTCGCGTACCCCTTGACCGGCACGACGTTCTCGCCGACGACCATCGGGATGCCCAGCCGGCCGGCTTGGCGCGACGCCGCCACCGCCAGGTCGCCGCCGCCGAGCTGCGTCGAGCCGAACGCCGACAGGAACACCGGCAGCGACGACGCGAAGCCGCCGATCGCCGTGGCCAGGTCGACGTCGGAGAACAGCGGCTCGCGGCCCAGCTCGATCAGCTTCTCCAGCCGCAGCGGCACGAACACCGGCGGTACCAGCCGCGCCCGGTCCAGCGCGTCGCCATCGGGAGAGACGCCGCCGAACGCCTCGCCGCCGTACGCGGATTCCGCCGGGAACACCGCCGCCGCTCCTCGTGCGGCCCGGTCCCGGACGGCCGCTTCGGGGAAGCCCGCCGCCTTCACGGCGCCACCAGGCCCGGGACCTTCGGGTAGGCATTGACCCGCCACACCGCGTCGAGGCCGGTGAGGAACCGGACGAGCCGCTCCAGGCCCAGCCCGAAGCCCGCGCTCGCGGGGATGCCTTCGCGCACCATGTCGAGGTACCAGCCGTACTTCGCCGGGTTCTCGCCCGTCTCGCGCATCCGCGTGACGATCCTGGCGTAGTCCGACTCGCGTTCACTGCCGCTGGCCAGCTCGCCGAAGCCGCCGGGCGCGAGGAGGTCGAAGTTGCGCAGGATGCCCGGCTCGGTGGTGGCTTCGCGGTCGTAGAAGCCGCGGGAGCCCTTGGGGTAGTCGTCGACGAAGAACGGCTGCGACGCCTTACGGGACAACAGTTCTTCACCTTCCCAGTCGATCTCGGCGTCCGGGCTCTGCGGGTGGCCGAGCTCGTGCAGCCGGGTGACGGCGGCGGCGTGCGTCATCCGGCCGAACGCGCCGGCGAGGACGTCGGCCAGGTCCGCGAGGTCGCGGCCCAGCCCGGTCAGCTCGCCGGGGACGGTCGCGAGCACGTGCTTCACGACGTGCGTCACCAGCCGTTCGGCGACGCCCTGGGCCTGCGCCCGGGTCGCGCCCGCCAGCTCGACGTCGATCTGGTGGAACTCCGCGAGGTGCCGGCGCGTCGAGCACGTCTCGACCGGTTCGGCCCGGACGTTCGGCGCGATGTAGAAGATCTTCGAAAAGCCCAGCAGCGACGCCTGCTTGTAGAGGATTCCGCTGGTCATGAGCTTGTAGCGGTGACCGTAGTAGTCGACGTCCAGCTGCTTCGAGCCGCGGACGCCGGGGTCGGTGACCGGGCCGATCACCGGCGGCAGCAACTCGGTGAAGCCCTCCCCGCCGAGGAACTCGCGCACGGCGACCAGCACCTGGTGCTGCACGCGCAACGCGCTCTGCGTGACGGGCGAGGCGAGGTGCACGGGCAGCGCGGGTGGCAGTTCGCCGTCGTGGGTGTCGGTCATAACGCTCCTCCGGGTCGGGCCCCGGCCCGGACGGGCGGGGGCGTGTCGAACTTCCGTTCCACGTGCGACAGCGCGGCCAGCAGCTCGGCCGAGCCGGTCCGCCGCGACCGCGCGCCACCGGGTGCCGGGCCGATCGGCAGGCCGCCGGTGTCCGCCCACTGCAGCCGGCCGGCGGGGTCGAGGTAGCTGCGCGCCCGCCCGGCGTTGTCCGGGTGCAGGCAGTAGGGGATGTCGAGCAGGCCGCGGGCGAACGCCGCCGGCAGCGCGCCCGCGAGGTCGTCGTCCAGGTCCAGCACGGCCTCGACCAGCGTCGCGGCTTCGGCGTGGATCCCGGTGTCTTCGACGTCGGCCCCGGCGGCGGTCGCGGCGGCGACGCGGGCGGCGAGTTCGAGCGCGTCGACGTTCTCCCCGGCGGTCGGGATCCGGTGCGCCTCGGCGGCCGTCTTCACGATCAGCCGGGCCGCGCCGGAACGCACCGCGAGGCGCGCGGCGGACGTCAGCAGCCGGGCGGCGCCGGCCGGCGTCCGCGGGTAGACGCCCATGTAGGCGTAGAGCACGACGTGCCACTCGACGCCGGGCAGGTACCGCGCGGCCAGCAGGCGCAACGCCCGCACCGCTTCCTCGTCCTGTGCCGGGTCGGTCTGCTGCGCGTAGCTCAGCGAGACGCTGCGGATGCCTTGCTGCGCGAAGAAGATCGCCTCCAGCACGCTGATCGCGACCAGCATGCCCGGCGGGCAGAGCTGGCCGAGCATGCAGCCGCCGAACGTCTCCAGGTGGGCGGTGTCGCCCGCCGCCGTCAACTGCGAGCAGGCCTCGACCCAGTGCCGCATCGCCGTCCGCAGCGGAGTGCGGCTGTAGGGCAGGCAGTACGAGACCGGCCCGCCCTCGGTCGCGTCGAGACCGGCCGCGACCAGCGTCGCGACGATGTCCTGCGGCCGGGCCGAGCCGTGCCGCACCTGGACCGGGAAGTCCGGGCCGAGCACGCCGTCCAGCATCGCGCGGGTCGCCTCGGGGCCGTGGGTGACGAGCGGGAAGCCGTTGAGCGGCGCGCCGCCGGCCAGCGCGCGGGCCGCCGCGACGAGGTCGCCGACGCGGGTGTAGCTGTCGAGCGTCAGGGTGCCGACCGTGGTGGCCGCGGCGTCGCGGGTGGCCAGCAGCCCGGCCCGCATCGCCAACGGCGCCGGGAAGCCCATCCGCGGCTGGACGACCAGGCGGCCCGCCGCGTGCTCCCGGGCGACGAACGCCCCGAACGGCACGCTCACGACGTCACCCGCACCGGCAGGTCGGCCAGGTAGCGGCGGAAGGCACCGATGTCGCCGTCGCCGAAGACGCGGTCGAAGCCCGCCTCCCGCAGCACGGACTCGCGGCCGCTGGTGCCGTCGACGCCGAGCTTGCCGCCGATGACCAGCGCCGCGCCGGCCAGCACGGCCCGCAGCCGCGGGGCCAGCCGGAGGCCGTCGGTGTGGCCGTGGCCGTTGACGGTGCTGAGCACCACCAGGTCCGGGTCCAGCCGGCGGCACTCGCGCACCACCAGGTCGTCCGGGACGCACGCGCCGAGGTTCGTCACCGCGAAGCCGAGCTCTTCGAGCAGCAGCTGCAGGTACACGAGGTTCCAGGTGTGCGCGTCGGACGCCGTGCTGCTGACCACGGCGACCGGGCGGAGTTCCGAAGTCACGCTCCCGAACCTAGGAGCGGCACCCGGGCCCGACCGGCAGTTGCGGCGGCAGGACGGCGGCGACAACCCGGCGCGGGCGGAAACTGCCGCCGCACTGCCGCACCGGCTGCCGCCGCGCGGCCGCGAACCCGCCTAGCGTCGGCGGACGAGCGAACCGGGTGGTTCCACTGTGGACGCCCGCTGCGGGTCAGGCGAAAGGACAAACGATGGGTTCCCTGGGCGTCAAAGAGTTCCTGCCGCTCGACTGGGTGGTCGAGCCCGGCGAGCCGGCGAGTGCCGAGGTCGGCGGGCTGACCGGCCTCGACGACGCGGTGGCGTGGCTGGCCGCGGCGGCGCCGTCGCTGCGGGCGGCGTTGCACCGGCACGGCTCCCTGCACCTGCGCGGCCTGCCGATCGCGAGCGTCGACGACTTCGGCGTCGTGCGCGACACGCTGATGCCGGCTCGCACGCCGTACCGCGAGAAGGCGACGCCGCGCAGCGACTTCGGCAACGGCGTCTTCTCGTCCACCGACCTGCCCGCCGCGCAGCGGATCCGGATGCACAACGAGAACAGCTACACGCTCACCTTCCCCGGGCTGCTGATGTTCTCCTGCCTGATCGCGCCGGCCGACGGCGGGGCGACGCCGGTGGCGGACGTCCGGAAGGTGCTGCGCGCGCTGCCGCCGGAGCTGGTGGCGAAGGTCCGCGCGCACGGCTGGCTGCTCAACCGCAGCTACTCCGAGCACATCTCCACCGACTGGCAGACCGCGTTCGCCGCGACCACCCGGGAAGACGTCGAACGCTACTGCGCCGAGAACCTGATCGCGTGCCGCTGGCTCGACGACGGCCGCCTGCGCACCAGCCAGGTCCGCCCCGGCGTCATCAGCCACCCGGTCACCGGCGAGGAGGTCTGGTTCAACCACCTGGCCTTCTGGAACGAGTGGTCGCTCGACGAGGAGCTGCGCGAGACGCTGATCGACGAGTTCGGCCGCGACGACCTGCCGTTCAACACCGCGATCGGCGACGGCTCCCCGCTGACGCGCGACGAGATGGCCGCGCTCGACGCCGCCTACGACTCGGCGACCGTGCGCAAGCAGTGGCAGCCGGGCGACCTGCTGCTCGTCGACAACATCCTGTCCACGCACGGACGTGACCCGTTCCGCGGCGACCGCAAGATCGTCGTCGCGATGGGTGAGCCGGTCGACGTCGCCGGCTGCGCGCCGACCGTGCCCCCGGCCGCGAACGAGGCGCTCTGATGGCCGGCCTGCTCCCCCGCTTCCGCGACGCGGTCCGCCGCGCGCCCGAGCGGATCGCCGTGCGGGACACCGCGTCCGCGTTGACCTTCGCCGAACTCGACCGCCGGACCGCGGCACTGGCCGGGGCCCTGCGCGCGCACGGCGTCGGCCGCGGCGACCGGGTCGGCGTCGGCCTCGGGCGCGGGGTCGACCTGGTGGTGGCCCTCCTCGCCGTCTGGCGGGCCGGCGCCGCGTACGTCCCCCTCGACCCCACCTACCCGGCCGACCGGCTGGCCTTCATGGCCGGTGACGCGGCGATCCGGGCCCTGGTCTCGACGACCACCCCGGCCTGGCTCCCGGCGGACGCCGTCGTCGTCGACCCCGCCGCCGAGGGCCCGCGCACGGACGACACCGCCGTGTCGGACCTCGACGCCGCCTACGTGATCTACACGTCCGGCTCGACCGGGCGACCCAAGGGCGTCCCGGCGCACCACGGCGCGGTGGCCACGCTCGTCGCCGCGCTGGAGCAGGCGGGGATGTACGCGGCCGAGCCGCGGGTCGTCGCGTGGAACGCCAGCGTGTCGTTCGACGCGTCGGTGCAGCAGTGGGCACGGGTGTGCCGCGGCGACAGCGTCGTCGTGCTCGACGACGACCACCGGACCGACCCGGCCCGGCTGGTCGCCTGGCTGGACGAGTGCGCCGTGACCGACCTCGACCTGACGCCGTCGCACTGGACGGCGTTGCGCGAGCACCTGCTCGGCCGCTCGCTGCGGCTGTTCATCGGCGGCGAGCCGATCCCGGAACCGATGTGGCGCGAACTGGCCGAAAGCCCCTTGGAGGCGCTCAACCTCTACGGCCCCACGGAGTCCACTGTGGACGCCACGGCGACCTGGATCGCCGGGCCCGGCGGGCCGCACATCGGCGTGCCGCTGGCCGGGATCCGGGCCCACGTCCTCGACGACACCCTGCGCCCGGCCGCGGCGGGCGAGCTGTACCTGTCCGGGCCCCGGCTCACGGCCGGGTACCTCGGCCGGCCGGGCCTCACCGCCGAGCGGTTCGTCCCCGATCCCTTCGGCGAGCCCGGCACCCGGTTGTACCGGACCGGTGACGAGGTCCGCTGGTCCCCCGGCGGCGCCCTGGAGTTCACCGGGCGGCGCGACCGCCAGGTGAAGCTGCGCGGCTACCGGATCGAACTGGGCGAGATCGAGGCCGTCCTGCGCGACGCTCCCGGCGTCACCGCCGCGGCCGTGGTCCTGCGCGACGACCAGCTGGTGGCCTACCACGTCGGCGGCGAGCAGCCGCAGGTCGCGGCGGCCGCGAAGCTGCCGGAGCACATGGTCCCGACCGCGTACGTCCGGCTCGACGCGCTGCCCCGCACGGCCAACGGCAAGCTGGACACCGCGGCCCTGCCCGCGCCGGTCGCCGAAGGCGGTGCGGCGCCCAGCGGGCCGGTCGAGACGCTGATCGCGGACGTCTGGTCCGAGGTGCTCGGCCGCGACGGCGTCGGGGCCGACGACGACTTCTTCGCCCTCGGCGGGCATTCGCTGGTGGCGCTGCGCGTGGTGGCGCGGCTGAAGAAGAACTTCGGCGTCCCGGTGTCCACGAAGGACGTTTACCGGCACCCGCGGCTCGCCGACCTGGCCAAGCACGTCACGGCGCTCGGCGCGAGCTGAAAGGAGCACGGCGATGGACAACCTCCCCAACACCGTGGTCCGGGCCCGGCCCAACCCGGACGCGACGAAGACGTTGGTGTGCCTCGGCTTCTGCGGTGGCGGCTCCGGGCCGTACCTGCCGTGGGCCGACGTGCTGCCGCCCGACGTCGAGCTCGTGACGATCTGCTACCCGGGCCGCGACGGCCGTTTCCTCGACGACTTCGCCCAGGACTGGGACGCGCTCGCCGAGGACGCGACCGAAGCCGTGACGGCGGCCGCCGCGCCCCGGCCGTACCTGCTGTTCGGGCACAGCATGGGCGGCTGGATGGCGTTCGACGTCGCGGACCGCCTGCAGCGCCGGGGCGGCCCGCTGCCGGAGACGCTCATCGTGTCGTCGGCGAACGCGCCGAGCCGCGGCCTCACCCCGCGGGACATGTTCCCCGCGCAGCAGGACACCGACGAGCAGCTGGTGATGTGGATGCGCACCAACGGCCTGCTGCCGGGGTACGTGCTCGACGACCCGGAGCTGAGCGAGATGGCCCTGGAGCTCATGCGGGCCGACATCCGGGTGCGGGACACGTTCGGCTACACCGAAGGCGCGACAGTCGGCGTCCCGCTGCAGGTGCTCACGGGGGCCGACGACGACGTGATCGTGCCGGAGACGGCCGAGCAGTGGAAGTCACTGGCCCGCAACGGGTACCAGCACGTCGAGCTGCCCGGCGGGCACTTCTACACCCCGGAGATCTGGCGGACCCTGCCGACGCGGATCCCGGCCCTCGCGCCGGTTCCGGCGGCCCGCTGACGCCGGGGCGGGCGGTCGCGGCCGCCCGCCCCGGCCGTCACGGGATCTCAAGGCGGCGCCAGGTCCCCAGGAACGCCAGCGCGGCGGCCACCGACCCGGCCGAGGCGAGCGAGCTCGCGGCCAGGTAGACCACCCAGGTGTTGTCGCGCAGGGTCGCGTCGAGGCCGTCCTGGCTGAGTGCCGCGCCGATCAGGAACCCGCCCAGGGCCAGGAAAACCAGCCCGGCGAGGGAAGCGACGACCACGACGAGCACCCGCGGGATCCGGCGGCGGCCCTCGTACCGGTGGACGACGCCGCGGCGGGCGAGCCACCACGACGCCAGGCAGGCGAGCCCGAGAGCGATCGCGTCCGCGGCGAGGGTGTCGGAGAGGCGGTGCCACTTCGCCGTCACCGTGTAGGCGCCGATGCCGACCGCCCAGGACAGCAGCAGGACCATCGTCACGCCACGCCAGCGGTAGGGCACGACCAGCAGCGCGGCGAACAGCACCGTCATGGCGATCGTGGTGTGCCCGCTGGGCATGCTGTTGTCCGCGTAGTGCCCGGTGAGCGGCACGAGCGACGGCCGCGGCAGCACGAACCGCTTGAGCCCCTGCGTGACGACCTGGCCGGCGACGATCACCCCCACCGCCGCGACCGCGAGAGCCGGGCGCCGGCGCAGCAAGCCGATCACGGCCACCAGCACGACGGCGACGCCCAGGGAGTAGAGGGTGATCCGCGACAGGCTCTGGTCGGCCGCGGTCTGGTCGCGCGCGGCGGCCTGGTCGGCCCCGCGCAGGGCCGCGTTCTCCAGCTCCTGGCCGGTGACGGTCAGCACCGCGAGGACGTAGACCAGGATCAGCACGACGAGGCAAGCGGCGGCGACGATCAGCCAGCGGCGAGCGGGCAAGACACCTCCATCGACGACGATCGCGTTACTCTATCCGGAGTAACGGACGCCCGCCGCGGGAAGATCACCGCGCTTTTAGACTGTCGGCATGACGAGCTACGCGGACGCGCCCCCCGAGGTGGAGACCACGGAGGTCGTCATCGCCGGCGGCGGCCCGGTCGGCCTGACCCTCGCCCACGAGCTCGGTGCGCGGGGCATCGGCTGCGTCCTGCTCGAACCGCGGCCGGCGCCGAGCCTGGCGTCCCCGCGGTGCAAGCAGCTGAACCCCCGGTCGATGGAGCTCTTCCGGCGCCTGGGCATCGCCGGCGCCGTCCGGGACAACGCTCCCCTGCCGTTCGGCTGGTCCGACTCGGCCGTCTTCTGCACCTCGCTCACCGGGCACCGGCTGGAACGCTTCGACGGCGTCTTCGCCCTCAGCGACGTCCAGCGGACGGAACTGGCCGAACCCGCGCTCTGGTGCGCGCAGAACCACGTCGAAGAGGCCTTGCGCGACACCATCACCCGGCGGGAGACGGTCAGCGCGCGCTGGGGCTGGACGCTGACGGGTCTCGAGCAGGACGCCACCGGCGTCACCGCCACCGCGACGGACGACACGGGCCGCGAGCGCGTGGTGCGGGGCCGCTACCTCGTCGGCGCCGACGGGGCCCGCAGCGCCGTCCGGCGGGCGTGCGGCATCCCGCTGGCCGGGCGGAGCCACGAGATCCGCAACATCCAGGTCATCTTCGACGCGCCCGGGCTGTCCGCCCGCCACGAGCTGGGCCGCGCCGTCCAGTACTGGGTGGTCAACCCCGAGGTCAACGGCCTGATGGGCACCCTCGACACCGAAGACCGGTGGTGGGCCATCATCATCAACGCGCCGGAAGACGCCGACGCCGCGTGGTGCGAACGGGCCGTGCACCGGATGATCGGCACTTCGGTGCCCGTCACCGTGACCGCGACCGATCCCTGGACGGCCCGGCTGCTGGTGGCCGACCGCTACCGGGACGGCCGCTGCTTCGTGGCCGGGGACGCCGCGCACCAGAACCCGCCGTGGGGTGGGTTCGGCGCCAACACCGGCATCGGCGACGCCGCCGACCTCGGCTGGAAGCTCGCGGCCGCGCTGCGCGGCTGGGCCGGCCCCGGGCTGCTCGACTCCTACGGGACCGAACGCCGTCCGATCGCGCAGCGGGCCATCGCCGAGGCCGAACGCAACATGCGGGTGCTGACCGGTGAGCTCGCCGTGCCGGGGCTGGACGACGACGGACCGGACGGCCTGGCCGTGCGAGCCAAGACGGCGGAGCTGATCCGGCAGGCCAAGACGGCCGAGATGTACACCCTCGGTTTTGTGCTCGGCACCGCGTACCCGGAGTCGCCGCTCGTGGTCCCCGACGACGGGCCCGCCCCGGCTTCCACCGGCACGGAGTACCGGCCGTCCGGTGCCCCGGGGAACCGGCTGCCGCACCTCTGGCTCGACCGGAACCGGTCGCTGCAGGACGAGTTCGGGCCCGGGTTCACGCTGCTGGAGGTCGCCGCGCCGGCCGCGCCCGAATGGGACACGGCCGCGGCGGCGGCCGGCGTGCCCTTGAAGCGCTACCGGCTCAACCGGCCGGACCTGCACGGTCTTTACGGCGCCCGGTACGTCCTGGTCCGGCCCGACGGGTACGTCGCCTGGCGCGGCCAGACCTCCCCCGATGATCTCGGCGCGGTGCTGGACCGCGTCCGGGGTTGTGCGGTGTGACCCACCAGGGCGGTTGAACTCCCCCGGATGGGGGCAGTCAAGTAGCCCGTAGCCGTCTCTTTCCCCGAGGAGACCGATCATGAGCCTCGACGCCACACCCACCGAGTCCGGTGTCCTCGCCGACGTGGACGAAATCGACGAGACCGTCGAGACCGTCGAAACCACCGTCAAGGCCGACCTCAAGGAGCTGGCGAGGGTCCGCGGCTGGGCTCGCGCCGTGCTCCCCGACCTGACCGCCGAGCTGCTGACCGACATCGTGATGGTGCTCGACGAGCTCGTCTCCAACGCGCTCCGCCACGCCAAGCCGCCGATCCGGGTGCGCCTGCGCCGCAACCGCGGGAAGCTCCGGATCGAGATCGACGACGGCTCCCCCACCGCCGCCGCTCCGACGTCGCCGTCCTCGAAGGGCGGGCGCGGGATGCGGATCATCGAGAAGACGAGCGTCGCCTGGGGTCAGCTGCGCCGTCCCGGCGGGAAGACCGTCTGGGCCGAACTCGCCCTGTCCGCTCGCCGGTCGTGAGTGCGTAACAGTGTTCTAACACTGTTACGCACTCACGACCGCCGGCTAGTACGGCCAGCCCGGCACGTTCAGCCGGATGCTGTACAGCCCGAAGTTCCCGTTGTCGCCGCCCGTGGACGGCGTCCCCGACGTGACGTAGAGGGTCTTCCCGTCCGGGCCGCCGAAGGCCGTGTTGGTCGTGTTCCGGCCGGCCGAGATCGTGCCGAGGGCCTGGCCGGCCGGGGAGAACACGTGGACCTTCCCGTCTCCGAAGGTGGCTTGGTAAACGTTGCCGGCGCAGTCGATCGTGCCGCCGTCCGTGCCCGCCACCGACGCGAAGTCGCTGCGAGCGCCCGTGCTGCCGTCGGTGTTGACGGGGTACTTGTAGATCTTGCCCGTCGCGTTGCCGCCGACGTACAACGTTTTCCCGTCCGGGGCCAGCTCGATGCCGTTCGGCTCGCGGATGGTGTCGTCGATCAGGCTGACCACACCGTCGCGCACCCGGAAGACGCTCGTCCTGCCCGCCATCTGGTCGGCCCGGTTCGCGCGCTGGAAGTCCGGGTCGGTGAAGTAGACGGTCCCGTCCGCACCCACAGTCACGTCGTTCGGCGAGTTGAACAGGTGCCCCTGGTAGTTCGCCGCGAGCGTCGTCCGCCGGCCCGTCGCCAGGTCGTAGGAGGAGACGCTGCGCTGATCGTGCGTCGCGGCGACCACGGACTTCCCGTCGCGGCTGATGGCCAGCCCGTTGCTGCCCGCGCCGGCGATCGCGGTGGCGAACGCGCCGGTCGACGGCGTGAACCGCACGACGTCCGACGGCTGGACGTTCTCGGCGCCCGCCCCGTCGTGCATGTTCGTCAGCAGCAGGGTCTGGGTCGCCGCGTCCCAGGTGGGTCCCTCCAGGAAGTTGAAGCCGTCCTTGATCTTCGTGGCGGTCGGGGTCGACGACGGCAGCGGCGTCCCGAAGGGACCCTGCGGGCAGGGACCGTTCGCGGGCGGGACCGTCGTCGTACCGGGCAGCACCCACTGCTGGTTCGTCCCGGTCGAACACGTCCAGATCTGCAGCTTGGTGCCGTCCGCGCTGGACACGCCCGCGGCGTCCAGGCACTTCCCGGACCCGGCGTTGACCAGGCGGCCCGCGTCGGCGCTCCAGCGCTGGGCGCCGGTGCCGTTGCAGTCGTAGACCTGCACCGCGGCACCGTTCGTGGTGGACGCGCCGGCCACGTCGAGGCACTTGCCGAGCGCGGCGATCGACCCGTCGTCACCGGCGGTCCACTGCTGGGCCGTCCCGCCGGTGCAGGTCCACAGCTGGACCCGGGTGCCGTTGGCGGCCGAACCGCCGGTGACGTCGAGGCACTTGCCGCCGATCCCGGTGACCGCGCCCGTGCCCGCCGCCGCCGCGCCGGTGACGCCCAGCCCGGCCGCGGCCAGCGCCGTCACGGCCACGGCGAGGACCCGCCCGGCGGCCGTCCGGGGCCGGGACTTGCGTCGTTCTGGGACACCTGACCTCGGGAACATGCCGCTCCTACGATCGTGTGCGGAGGAATCCGCTGCGACAGTGGCGGCTGTCAGGACAAATCGGGTGACCGGGTGGTCTCGCACCGTGACGGTAAGTTGGTATTACTTGCGAAGTCAAGAACGGGGTGCCGCTCACCGAGACCACCCCGGCCACCGTCGTGACGTGCCGTGTGCGGGGTGCCGGGCCGTTTCGTAGACTCCGCGGGTGGGCAGTGGTCGCGTCGTAGCCGACCGGTACCGGCTGGAGGAGGAGCTCGGACAGGGCGGCATGGGCGTCGTCTGGCGGGCCTTCGACCTCGAACTGGGCCGGCAAGTGTCGCTCAAACGATCCCTCGACGCCGACGCCGGGCAGATCCGGCGGGAAGCGCGCATCGGGGCCGGTCTGCTGCACCCGAACGTCGTCACGGTGTTCGACACGGTCACCGACGACGTCGACGCGCGCTGGCTGGTCACCGAATACCTGGCCGCGCGCAGCCTCGAAGAGCTCGTCGACGACGGCGGCCCGCTGCCCGAAGACCGGGTCCGGCGGATCGGCGCGCAGCTCGCCGCGGCGCTCGCGGCCATGCACGCCCGCGGCATCGTCCACCGCGACGTCAAACCGGGCAACGTCCTGGTCACCGAGGACGACGTCGCCAAGCTCACCGACCTGGGGATCGCCCGCTGGACCGAGGTCACCCGCACCGGCGGCGCCCAGCTCACCGGCACCCTCGGGTACGTCGCGCCGGAGGTCGCCGGCGGCGGCGAGGCCGGTCCCGAATCCGACGTCTTCTCCCTGGGCGCCACCCTCTACGCCGCGGTCGAGGGCCGGTCGCCGTGGGGGTCGGGCGAGGACGGCCCGTTCGTGCAGATGCGCCGCGCCGCCGGTGGGCGGCCCGCCCCGGCCGAGCGCGCGGGCCGGCTCGGCCCGGTCCTCGACGCGCTGATGGCCCGCCACCCCGCCGACCGGCCCACCGCGGCCGAGGCCGTCGCCCTGCTCGAAGCGGACACCCCCGCGCCCCGGCGGCCGCGACGCCGGTTCCGCCGCCGGCTGCTCGCCGTCGGCGCGCTGGCCGCGGTGCTCGCGCTGGTCGCGGGCTTCCTGCTCAGCCGGCCGCCGTCGGCCACCCCGGCGGGCGGGCCGAACACGCTCGGCGCCGATCCGGCCGCGACGGACCCGTGCGCGGCGATCTCGGTCGACTCGCTCACGCGGTTCGGCCAGCCGTTCATCGACCCCGAGCTGAAGAACTTCGGCACCTGCGTCGTCACGACCACCCTGGCCGACGGCACCGGCCAGGTGCAGACGACCCTCGACCTGACCGGCCCGCTGCGCTACCCGACCCGGCCCCCGGTGCCCGGCCGGATGGGCGACATCGAACGCCCCGAGGCCCGCGCCGGCGCCTGCGAGCGCAGCATCTCGCTGGCCGACACCAACCGGATCGACGTCACCTCGCGCCCGGTGACGCGCGCGCAGGACGCGCCCCTGTGCACCATCTCCGACTCGGTGCTCTCCGACGTGCTGCCCAAGCTCGCCAACGGACCCCTGCCGCGGCGCGACCGGCCGTTCCCGGACTGGTCGCTCGCCCACGTCGACGCCTGCGGCCTGCTCGACGCCGCGGCGACGGCGAGCGTCTCGGTCCGGGCCTCGCAGACCGACCGGGAGTTCGGCGGGTGGGGCTGCACCTGGGAGGACGACCCCCGCACGATCACCGTGCGCTACACCCGGGAGTGGCCGATCGAGCCGGACACCGACGTGCCCGGCGAGCGGATCCGTGCCGGCACCCGCAGCGCCGTCGTGGCACCGGTGCCGGGCGACCGGCCCGCCTGCGCGGTGCAGGTCGTGCACCGCTTCTACACCCCGGCGCTGCCGGTGCTGCGCGGCACCGAGCCGAACCGGGAGGAGATCGCCGTCGTCACCCTCGAAGACGCCGGGGCGGCCGGCGGGAACGCGCTGTGCGGCGACGCCCGGACACTGGCGGCCGCGCTCGCCGGACGGCTGCCGTGAAGCGGGGACCGGTCCCAGGCGGGCTCGGCTAAACACAGGGCCAGGCCAGTGCCGGAGCCGCCGGCGGGCCGGAGGGGGACGAGGTGGCGATGCGGGGTGTGGCCGGCGTGGTGCTCACGGTGGCGGCCATGGTCGTTCCGACGGCCGTGGGGGCCGCCGGAGCGGGTCCGCGGACCCTCCACGTCGGGCCCGGCGGCGAGTACGCCACCGTCCAGGCCGCGGCCGACGTCGCCCGCCCGGGTGACACCGTCGCGATCGCGGCCGGGACCTACCCGGGTGGCCTCACCATCCGGCACGACGGCGGCCCGGGCCGGCCGATCCGGTTCACCGGGGTGGGCGGCACCGCCGTGCTGACCGGCACCGGCGGCGACGCCGGCCTGCTCGCGGTCGGCAACCACTCCTGGCTGGAGTTCCGCGGCCTGACCGTCGCCGGGTCGACCGGCTTCGGCGTGTACGCCGAGGGCGCGCACGACCTCGTGTTCGACCGGTTCGGCGTCGACGGCGCCCGCGACGGCGGGCTTGTGCTCGTCGCCACCCGCCGTGCCACGATCCGGAACTGCGACATCCGCGGCACCAACGCCCGCGGCACCTCCGCCGACCACGAGGCGCTCAGCATCGCCTCGGGCTCGTCCGACGTCGAGGTGTCCGGCTGCCGCGTGCACGACAACGGCGAGGAAGGCATCGACGTCAAGTACGACGACGCCGCCCGGGTGAAGATCCACCACAACGTCGTCACCGGCAACCGCGGGCCGAACATCTACGTCGACTCTTCGTCCACTGTGGACGTCTACGCCAACGTCGTGAGCGGGACCCGCAACGCCGGCAAGGCCGGCATCGGCCTGGCCGTCGAGGACTACTCGGAAACCCGGCTGCTCTCGGGCGTGCGGGTCTTCGACAACCTCTCCACCGGCAACGCACAGGCCGGGCTGGACCTGTGGGTCGAGTCGACCGGCACGATGCGCGACCTCACGGTCGTCAACAACACCTTCGCCGGCAACGCGAAGGGCTCGGTGCACGTCGGCGGCGACCGGTTCGCCGGGACGAACACCCTGCGCAACAACGTCTTCGGCGACGGCCCGGTGACCGCCGGGCCGTTCACCGCCGACCACAACCTCACCGGCGACCCCGGGTTCGCGGCCCCGGGTGACTACCACCTCGCGCCCGGCTCGGCCGCCGTCGACACCGGCAGCGCCGCGCTCGCCCCCGCCTTCGACCTCGACGGTGTCCCCCGGCCCGCCGGCGCGGGCTTCGACATCGGCGCCTACGAGCGGAGGTAGCAGCCCGTGCCCGCCGAACGCCTCGACCCGCACCGCCAGCGCAGCCTGCGCCACGGCGTGACCGCGTCTGTGCCGGGCACGCTGAGCGCGCTCACCGTCACCGGCGGCATCGCGGTGCCCCCGGCCGCCGGCAGCCGGGTGAGCTTCGGCCGCAACCGGCTGGAGGTCGACGTCTGCGTCGGCGAGGACGACCTGCGGATCAGCCGGGTCCACGGGCTGCTGACCCACGACCGGGACCGCTGGTGGCTGAGCAACACCGGCCGCTCGCCGATCCGGCTGTCCGACAGCGTCCTGCTGCACCGCGACAGCGAGCCGCTGCCGCTGGCCGCCGGCTACACCGCGTTGTTCCTGCGCGGGACGCGCGACCGCGAGCACGTGCTGGAGCTGCTGGTCTCCGACGGGGAGGACACGGCCGCCGCACCCCGGCCGACCCACCCGACGGCCCCGCCGAAGCGCTGGCGGCTCACCGCGGAGGAACACCTGGTGCTGGCCGTGCTCGGGCAGCGCTACCTCGGTTACGACCCGCAGCCGCTGCCCCTGTCGCGCCAGCAGGCAGCCGCCGAGCTCGGCGAGCGGCGGCCGCGCGAGAGCTGGACGGCCAAGCGCGTCGAGCATATCGTTTCCCGTGTCCGGCAACGGCTTTCCGACGCCGGCGTGCACGGTCTGCGACGCGAGGAGGTGGGCGAACCGGTGGGCCTGACCCTGACGGTGAACCTCCTCCGGGAGCTGGTGCTCTCGACGACGCTGGTGCCGATGGACCTGGAATGGCTCGAGCTCCCCGACCCGCCCACGACGTGACCCCGCCGCGAGCTTCCCGCTTCGACGCGGTGCGCGACCGGCTTGCCGGTGGTGCGGCGAAGCGGCTGGCGCAGGCGGAAGCGCGGCCGGCGGAGGGTTTTCCCGCCGGAGCTGCGCGTCCCGTCGGCCGGTGCGGGCGGCCCGGTGAGGTCGTCGGCGTCGTCGTGCCCGGTGGGATCGGCGCCGCCCGCGTGCTCGGCGTCGACGCGCTGGAGCCGCTGCCGGCGAAAGCGGGATACGACCGGTTCGCGTGATCGCCCCGGCTCCGCTGAGCGCCGCCCGTTCGGTCCACAAAGGACAGTGTCGGAGCCGGTCGCCGGGAGCTGTCCCTGCCGGAAACCGGTTCCGGGGCTACACTCGGGATACGCCTCGGACCCCGGCGCCGTCGTGCTCGGGTGGTCGTTCACCAGGACTGAGGCGCTCATGTTCACTCGTATCACCAGGATCGTGTCGATCGCCGCCGCGACCGCGTTCGGCGCGGTCGGGCTGGTCGTGCTGCCGGCCGGCGCGCTCGTCGGCTGGGGCATGCTCGGCCTCGCGGCCGGCGTCAGCGCGTGGCTGGCGGTGACGGGCTTTCCCGCGGTGCGCGAGCGGCTCGCGGCGGCCGGTTCCGCGGCTTCCGCCGTGACGATCGGGGTCGTGACCGGCCTCGGCGCGCTCGGGGCCGGCGTGGCGATCGGCGGGTTGGTGGCCGTCGCGGGCGGGATGGCGGCCGCCTCGTTGCTGGTCGTGGCGGCGACGGCGTGGGCGGTGTGGCGGTTCCGGCCCCGCCCGGCGCCGAGCGCCCCTCCGGCCGCACCGGTCGTGGTGGAGGAACCCTCAGAAGCCTCCGGAGGCCCAGGAGTCACCGGAGTGACCGACCTGTCCACGGCCGAGCTGTGCCTGGCGTGGCGGCGCAGTTACGGCGAACTCCTGCGCGCCCCCGACGAGCCGGCCCGCCGGCGCGTGGTCCGGTCGCGGCGGGCCTACCTGGACGAACTCGAACGCCGGGACCGCGAGGGGTTCGCCCGCTGGCTCGGCAGCGGAGCCCGCGCGGGCGGCGACCCGCAGCGGTACCTGGCCGCCGGCGGGTGACCATTGGTCCCGGCCGAGAGGTCTTCGTGCTCTGACGCGCCGGCCCGCCAGGCGACATGCTGGCCGGAGTCGCCGTCCGGGCGACGGACGTCAGGAGGCGGTGATGGCCGACCAGGCCGCGGTGATCGTCGGGGTGGACGCCTCGGAAGGGTCGCTGCGCGCGGTCCGCTGGGCCGCGCACGAGGCGGCCCGGCGCGGCGCTGACCTGCGGTTGTTCCACGCGTGCGTGGTCGGCCCGGGCGACGAGGCCGAGCCACTGCCCGAGCACGTGACCCGGCGGACGCGGCACGCGGCGAAGATCGCCCGCACCGCGGCGCCGGGCATCGAGGTCGACGTCCACGTGGAGCTGGGGCTCGCGGTCGACCTGCTGCTCGCGGCGTCCGGGACCGCGCCCCTGATCGTGCTCGGCTCGCACGGCCTCGGCGGCCTGCGTGGCGCCCTGACGGGGTCGGTCACCCTCCGGGTCGCCGCCGGCGCGCACTGCCCGGTGGTCGTCTTCCGCGGCCAGGCCGGGCCGCAGGGCCCGGTCGTGGTCGGCGTGGACTCGTCGCCGGCGAGCGAGGAAGCTCTGCGGTTCGCGGCCGACGCGGCCGTCGCGCGCGGGGTGCCGCTGGTGGTGGCCCACGCCGGCCGGCCATCCGAACCGGGCACCGAATCCGAACTCGACGAGCTCGTCGCCGGCCTGGCGCAGAAGCACCCGGATCTCGACGTCACGACGCGCGTCGTCGAGGACCGTGAGCCGGCGCGCGTGCTGATGGCCGTCGCGCCCGACGCCCAGCTGATCGTCGTCGGCAGCCGCGGCCGCGGCCCGGTCGCCGGGGCCGTGCTGGGCTCGACGGGCAACGACCTGCTCGCGCGCTCGGCCTGCCCGGTCGCCGTCGTCCACTAGCGGGTGCAGGGTCCTTCGCCGGTCCGGGCGAGGTCGTTGGCCTCTGCTCCCGGGGCCGCGGCCGGGTGAGGGTGGAAGCATGAGAATCCTCGTCGCGGTGGCCACCCGGCACGGTGCCACCCGGGAAATCGCCGAACACCTCGCCACGTCGGTCGGCTCCGCGATGACCGACGCCGGAGCGGCCGCCGATGTCGAGGTTCGCGACGTCGGGCTGGTCCCGTCGCTCGAGGGCTTCGACGCCGTGCTCCTGGGCAGCCCGGTGGAGAACGGGCAGTGGCTCGCCCCGGCGCGGACGTTCGCGGAGTCCTTTTCGGACGGTCTGCGGTGGCTGCCCGTCTGGCTGTTCACCCGCGGCCCGGTGGCGGCGGGGCACGAACCCGCCCGCGAGCTCGTGCGGCAGCTGGCGGCCCGGGACCACCGGGTGTTCGACGGCACGGACGACCGGCCGCTGATCCGGGCCTGGGGCCACGAGATCGGCACGATCCTGGCCGTCGCGGCGGTCGCCGAAAGCACGCGGTGACCGCGCCGCACGGCGCGGTCGTCGCCGGGGTCGACGGCTCGGCCGCCGCGGTGCACGCCGCGGTCTGGGCCGGCGCCGAAGCGCGCCGCCGACGGCGTCCGCTGCGGCTGGTGCACGTCCACGCGCTGCCGCAGGTGCACACCCCGATCGCCGCCGGCACCCACGACCGGGTGCGCGCCGGGCTGGCCGAGCGCGCCGGGAACCGGCTCGCCGAGGCGCGGACCGCGGTGCTCGCGCAGTCCCCCGGCCTCGACATCGGGACCGCCGCGCGGGAGTGGAGCCCGGTCACGGCGCTCGTCCAGGAGTCGCGGAACGCGGAGCTGGTGGTGCTCGGGTCCCGCGGGCTCGGCGGCTTCACCGGGATGCTCGCCGGCTCGACGGCGGTGTCGGTGGTCGCCCACGCGCACTGCCCGGTCGTCGTGGTGCGTGGTCTGGCGCCGGCGGCGGGACCGGTCGTCGTCGGGGCCGACGGCTCGGCCGACAGCGACGCGGCGCTCGCGTTCGCGTGCGAGGAGGCGCGGCTGCGCGGCTGCGCGCTCACCGCGGTGCACACCTGGAGCGACATCGTCGCCGACGGCGTCCTGCGGCCCCATCCGTTGCAGAACAACGGATCCGAGATCGACCAGGCCGAACGGGCCAAGCTCGCCGACCAGGTGGGCGGCTGGCGGGAGAAGTTCCCGGACCTGACGATCGACCTCGACGTGACGCGCGGCCGCCCGGTCCGGACGCTGCTGGAGCGCGGGGAGCACGCGCAGCTGCTCGTGGTCGGCTGCCGGGGCCTCGGCGGCTTCACCGGCATGCTGCTCGGCTCGACCGGCCAGGCGCTGATCGCGCACGCGCCGTGCCCGGTCGCGGTCGTCCGGCCGCAGGCCGCGGAACTGCCCGACGCCGACCGCCCGACGCCGACCGCCCGAGGAGCCGAGGAGACCCGATGAAGGACAGGAACCGGACGGTCGTGGTGGGCGTCGACGGCTCGGGCGCGTCGATGGCGGCGGTGGCGTGGGCCGCGAAGGTCGCGTCCGCCCGCCACCTCGAGCTCGAGATCGTGCACGGCCTGCGGTCCACCGAGCTCGGTCAGGACGGCGGCATCGCGGGCACCGACGTCCTGTTCGACGCGGTGCGCCAGGACGGTGACCGGGTCGTCGCCGGCTCCCGCAAGGTGGCCGCGTCGATCGACGAGGACCTGGTGGTCACGGCGAAGACGCCGGCCGAGTCCCCGGCGCCGCTGCTCGTCGGGCTGTCGCGCCAGGCGCGGATGGTCGTCGTCGGCGCGTCCGGCTCGGGTGGCTTCACCGGGATGCTCCTCGGCACGACCGCGGCCACCCTCGTGAACCACGCGCACTCGCCGGTGGCGGTGATCCGGGGCCGCCACGGCACGGCGCACGTCCCGGAGTCGGGCCCGGTCGTGGTCGGGGTCGACGGGAGCGCGACGAGCGAGCTCGCGATCGCGGCGGCGTTCGAGGAGGCGTCGTTCCGCGGCGCGCCCCTCGTCGCGGTGCACGCCTGGAGCGACGTCACCTACGAGGACTTCTACGGCGCGGTGCGGATCATGCCGCAGTGGGAGTCGGCGCGGGAGGACGAGGAGCGACTGCTGGCCCAGCGCCTGGCGGGCTGGCAGGAGAAGTACCCGGACGTCGGGATCCGCCGGGTCCTGTGCCGCGACCGCCCCCGCCACGCCCTGCTCGAAGCCGCGCAGACGGCCCAGCTGGTCGTGGCGGGCAACCGCGGCCGCGGCGGCTTCGCCGGGATGCTGCTCGGTTCGACGAGCCAGGCACTGGTGCAGCACGCCGCCTGCACGGTCCTCGTGGTCCGGCTGGAGTCCCGGCGCTGAGACCCGCCGGCTCCCGGCCGAGGTGCTGAGCCGGAGTCGCTTCCCCGCGGCGACTTCCGGCCGGGCCCGCCGGGTGAGCAGGTCGGCCACCGCGCGGCGAGGTAGCGGTCCGCCGCCGAACCCTTCCCGAGCCGGCCGAGATCGACCGGCGGCGTTCTCGCGGGCAACTCGGCCACGGATTGCGGCACTACCTCCGACACCTCGGCGACGAGTTGCGGCGTTGTCAGCCGGACAACCGCAAGCCGGCGACGAGTTGCGAGGGGCCGCCCCGGGTTCACTCCATCAGTGCCGCGACCTACGGCCCGCGCTCAGGTGAGGGCGCTGATCCCGAAGAACACCGCCGCCGACACCGCGGCCGCCGCCGGGAAGGTCAGGACCCAGCCCAGCACGATGTCGCGGGCGATGCCCCAGCGCACCGCCGAGAGCCGCCGGGTCGCGCCGACGCCCATGATCGCCGCGGTGATCACGTGCGTCGTCGAGATCGGGGCCTTCACCGCGAACGCCGTCACGTACAGCACCGACGACGCCACCGACTCCGCGACGAACCCGTGCGGCGGGTCGAGCGGGAACACGCGGCGCCCGAGCGTCCGCATGATCCGCAGCCCGCCGGAGTACGTCCCGAGCGACAGCGCCGCGGCGCAGGCCAGGGTCACCCACAGCGGGACGTCGAACGTCTTCTGCTGCCCCGCGGCCACCAGGGCCAGCACGATCACGCCCATGCCCTTCTGGGCGTCCTGCAGGCCGTGGCCGAGCGCGAGCGCCGACGCGGAGACGATCTGGAAGCGCCGGAACACCCGGCCGCTGCGGTGCGGGTTCGCCCGGCGCAGCAGCCAGAGCGCGCCGACCATCGCGAGGTAGCCCAGCACCAGCCCGAGCAGCGGCGAGGCCACCATCGGGATCAGCACCTTCTCGGCGATGCCGGCCCAGTGCACGGTGCTCGCCGCGGCCAGCGCGGCCCCGACCATCCCGCCGATCAGCGAGTGCGAGGACGACGACGGGAGCCCGAAGTACCAGGTGATCAGGTTCCAGACGGTCGCGCCCACGAGTGCCGCGAAGACCACCGTGAGCGCGTCCGGGCCGACCGGGACGTCGATGATCCCCTTGGCCACCGTCGCGGCGATGCCGGTGGACAGCAGCGCGCCGGCCAGGTTCATCACCGCGGCCAGGACGAGCGCGGCCCGCAGGGTGAGCGCGCGCGTCGACACCGCGCTCGCGATCGCGTTGGCCGCGTCGTGGAAACCGTTGGTGTAGTCGAAGACCAGGGTCAGCACGATGACGGCGACCAGGGCGGCCGTCCCGGTCACTACGACTCCTTGACCGCGATGGTCTGCACCACGTCGGCCACGTGCTCGAAGGCGTCGGCGGCCAGCTCGAACTGCTCGACGACCTCCTTGGTCTTCAGGACTTCGAGGGCGTCGGCGCCGGGTTCGAACAGCTGGGCCAGCACCCGCCGGTAGATCCGGTCGGCCTCGTTCTCCAGCTCGTTGACCTCGATCCAGTACGGCTCGAGCTCGCCCACCTTCGCCAGGCCCGGCATCGCCTCCGCCGTCAGCTCCGCACACCGGCCGAGCGCCTGCACCAGCAGGTCGACGCCGGGCGGGAACGCCTGGATCCGGTAGAGCACGGCCAGGTCGGCGGCGGTGTCCATGAAGTCCAGCACGTCGTCGATCTTCGAGGCGAGCGCCTGGATGTCCTCGCGGTCGAACGGCGTGACGAACGAGCTGTTGAGCTCGACCATGATCGTGTGCATGAGCTCGTCACCCTGGTGTTCGACCTCGTGCAGCCGGCCCGCGATCGACTCCCGGTCGGCGGGCTCCGCGGCGACGAGGTCGCGCAGCAGCGCCGTGGCGGTCACGAGGTTCTTCGCCGCGTCGGTCAGCAGGTCGAAGAACTTCGTGCCCCGTGGGGTGAAGCGCATGGATGGGGTCCCTTCTTCAGCGCACCGCGATCATGCCCGGTCACCCGGGCTCCCGCAGGCTCGGGGCGCGACTTCCGGTGGAAAGCAGACACTCACTCCGGTGTCCACCGGCGGTCTAACCGGGGAGGTCTCCGGTGTTGGCGAACTCCAGCCGCTTGGCCACCGAGACGGTCTGGTCGGCGAAGCGTTCGTAGAACCGCGTCGCCAGGGCCGCGGCGACGGCCTCGCCGTGGCCGTGGCCCCAGCCGGCACCCGTCATCCCGGACAGCAGCTCGGCGTGCAGCGCGTCGACGGCTTCGTCCGCTTCGCGCAGGTCGCGGTAGCTGCCGCCGGCACCCGTGCGGATCTGGGTCGCGACGCCCTCGGCCATGCCGGCGGTCAGCTCGCCCATCCGCAGGAACGTCGGGTTCAGCTCCGCGGGCACGGCGTGGTCGGGGTGGGCGTAGCGCGCGCTGTCGGCGATGTGCGCGGCCAGGTCGCCCATCCGCTCGATCCGCTCCGCGCAGTAGACGACCGCCAGGACCTGGCGCAGGTCGCCGGCGACCGGGGCCTGCAGGGCGAGCAGCGAGTAGGCGTCCTCTTCGCACCGCGCGCGGTGGGCGTCGAGGCCGGCGTCGGCGGCGATGACCTGCTCGGCGACTCTGAGGTCGGCGTTCAGCAAGGCCTCGGTGGCCTGCCGGATCGCCGTCGCCGCCAGGTCGCACATGGTCGCCAGCAGCTCGCTCAGACGTTTCAGGTCGTCGTGAAATCCTTCTCGCACGACTCGGCAGCCTACGGGAGGCCGGTGCCGAGCCAGCGGTGGTAGGCGGCCAGGTCGACGTTGCCGCCGCAGACGACGACGCCGACGTGCCGGCCGGCGAACCGGTCCCGGTCCTCGAGCACCGCCGCGACCCCCAGTGCCGCCGACGGTTCGACGACCAGCCCCGCGTGCTCCAGCAGCAGCCGCATCCCGGTGATGATCGACTCCTCCCGCACCAGGACGGCGTCGTCGGCGACGAGCAGCAGGTCGCCGAGGACCTCCGGGATGGGCCGCCGTCCCGCGACGCCGTCGGCGATGGTGCTGGTCGAGTCGGTGGTGACGACGCGCCGTTCCCGCCAGGACCGCGTCATCGCCGGCGCGCCCGCCGGCTGGACGCAGACGACCTCGACGCCGGGTGCGCGCGTCTTCAGGACGTGGCCGATCCCGGTGGCCATCGCGCCGCCGCCGAGCGCGATCAGGACGGCGTCGAACGGCGTGTCCAGCAGCTCCAGGCCGATCGTCGCCGCGCCTTCGCACGTCTCGAGGTCCAGGCTGTCCTCGACCAGCCGGATCCCGTCGTGCCCGGCGATGGCCACGGCCCGCTCCCGCGCCTCGTCGAAGTCGCCGTCGACCAGCTCCAGCCGGGCGCCCAGCGCGCGGATGCGCTCGAGCTTGACCGCGGGCGCGGACCGCGACGCCACGACGGTGACGGCCACCCCGCGGCCCCGCGCGGACCAGGCGAGGGCCTGGCCGAGGTTGCCCGCGCTGGCGCACACCGCGGCCCGGCCGCCCAGACCGCTGACGACGACCTCGGTGCCGCGGCCCTTGAAGCTGCGCACCGGGTTCGCCGTCTCCAGCTTGACGCTCACCCGGCAGCCGAGCGCCCGCCCGAGCGGCTCGCAGGGGTACAGCGGGGTGTCGAGGAAGACCGGGTCGATCACCGCGCGAGCCGCCCGGATACGGCTGAGGTCGAGACGCGTTCCGGGCATCGTCAGCGGTCCTGCGGAGCCCGGCCGGTGCTCGCCCGGGGCATCAGGATCGGGGCCGGCGCCTGGACGTGCCCGGCCGCGCCGACGGCCAGGATCTCGTTGAGCGTCTCGATGGCCAGCACGCCGTGCTGGGTGATGTGCCGGTCCAGCGCCGTCACCGCCGGGCGGACCAGCTGGCACAGCGCCGAATCGTCCCAGGACACGATGGACAGCTGCTCGGGCACGGAGACGCCCATCTCCTGGGCCGCGGCCATCGCCGACAACGCCATCACGTCGTTGTCGAAGATCACCGCCGTCGCGCGGTCGCGCTCCGACAGCAGGCGCCGCGCCGCCCGGGCGCCGCTGTCGCCCGAGTAGTCGCCGTGGACGGTCTTCGACCACTCCAGCCGGTGCGTCTCGGCCGCCTTGGTGAACGCCTCGTCCCGGCGCAGCGTGTGCGCGAACCGGTCCGGCCCGGCGACCCGGGCGATCCGCCGGTGCCCGAGCGCCGCGAGGTAGCCGACCGCCTCCTCCATCGGGGCCGCGTCGTCGGCCCACACGCACGGCACCTCGGCCGACTGCGGGTAGCCGAGCGCGACGGCGGGCAGCCCGATCTCGGCCAGGACGCCGGTGCGGATGTCGTTCTCGTGCAGGTCGACCACGATGACGCCGTCGACGCGCCGCTCGGCCCACCAGCGGCGGTAGGTCTGGATCTCGGCGTCCCGGTCGTCGGTGACGGCGAGCATCAACGCCGTCGAGGGGTCCGAGCGCAGCGCCATCTCGATGCCGGAGACCAGCTGCATGAAGAACGGCTCGATGCCCAGCACCTGGGCGGGCCGGTCGACGATCAGCCCGATCGCGCCCGACCGGGACCGGGTCAGCGCGCGGGCGGCGGTGCTGGGCCGCCAGCCCATCCGGTCGGCGATCTCCAGCACGCGCTCGCGCGTGGCCGCCGACACCCCCGGCTTCCCGTTGAGCGCGTAGGACACCGCTCCCGTCGACACCCCGGCCGCGTCCGCGATGTCCGAGATGGTCAGCCGCTTCATCGTGCTCCTCGGATAACTCGCTGACTCAATCGCTTCACCTCGCACGAGGCTACCCCGACATCGTTTCGGTCCATTGACATGACGTGACCGAGGTTACAAGATGTGAAGCGCTTAACCCAGGCCCGCCCCCGATCGCCGCCTGACGACACCGAGCTCTCCCAGTGCGACGTCAGCGAGGCCGTCCATCGAGTTAACCGCTTAAGCACTCCTGGAGTCCCCATGAAGGCCGGAAGGCACCGCCGCCTGCTCGCCCCCGCCGCCGTCGTCCTCGCGCTCGGCCTCGCCCTGAGTTCGTGCTCCAGCACCGCGACCAGCGCCGACGGCGTGATCATCACCGCCAACACCGGCGCGTCGGGCGCGTTCGTCCGCAACTTCAACCCGTTCCTGCCCAACCAGGCCCAAGCGGGCTACGGCGGCACCGTCTACGAGTCGCTGCTGTTCTTCGACATGGCCGAACGCCGCCCGCCGGTGCCGCAGCTGGCCACCGCGGCGACCTTCTCCCCCGACGGCCGGACGCTCACCGTCACCACCCGCGACGGCGTGAAGTGGCAGGACGGCCAGGCGTTCACCGCCCAGGACGTCGCCTTCACCTTCGACGCCATGATCAAGCACCCCGAGCTCAACACGAACGGGCTGACGCTGGCCGCCGCGACCGCGCCGGACGACCACACCGCGAAGATCACCTTCGGCCGGCCCGCGTTCAACCAGCTGTGGGGCGCGGCGGGCCGCACCCTGATCGTGCCGAAGCACATCTGGGAGAAGATCGCGGACCCCGCCACCGAGCTGAACCCGAACCCGGTCGGCACCGGGCCGTTCACCCTCGACTCGTTCTCGCCGCAGACGTTCCTGCTGAAGAAGAACCCGAACTACTGGGAGCAGGGCAAGCCCGCCATCGACGGCGTCCGCTTCATCTCCTTCAGCGACAACACGAGCGCGAACCAGTCGCTGCTGGCCGGGAAGATCGACTGGGGCAACACCTTCGTGCCCGACCCGCGGAAGAACTGGGTCGCCAAGGACCCGAAGACCCACCTCGTCCCGTCCGCCGGGATCTACCAGACCAGCCTCGTGCCGAACCTGACGGCGTGGCCGACGAACGACCTCGCCGTGCGGCAGGCGATGAACCTGGCGCTGGACCGCAAACGGATCGTCGACACCGTCTACTTCGGCATCGCCAAGGTGCCGAGCCCCGAACTGCTGCAGACCCCGCGCGACGACGGCTTCCGGATCACCGGCCCGGTCACCCGCGACCCCGCCGCCGCGCGGGCCGCGCTGGAGAAGGCCGGCTACACCCGTGGCGCGGACGGCGTCTACGTCGACAAGGGCGGCCGCCGCCTCGACGTCTCGATCAAGGTCGTCACCGGCTACACCGACTACATCCAGGCGTTGCAGCTGATGCAGCAGCAGCTCGCCGAAGCCGGGATCGCGTTGACCGTGCAGCAGGTTTCGAGCGCCCAGTTCAACTCCGACCGCTCCACCGGCACCTTCCAGCTGCTCATCGACGGCCTGGGCGGCAAGCCCGACCCGTACCAGCTCTACAACCAGGTGCTCGCCTCGGCGACGACCGCGCCGATCGGGCAGAAGGCCGCGTCGAACTGGTCGCGCTTCTCCGACCCGCAGGTCGACGCCGCGCTGGCCGCGATGGCCGGCACCGACGACGAGGCCGTGCTCAAGCAGCGCGCCCAGGAGATCGGCCGCGTGATGCTGGACAAGCTGCCCTACGTCCCGGTCTTCCAGAACAGCCCGAACGCGACGTTCCTCGCCACGAAGGTCACCGGCTGGCCGACCGACGACAACGCCTACGCGCTGTCGCGGGCGGACAGCTTCCCCGACACCGGGTTCGTCGCCAAGAACCTGAAGCCGGTCAAGTAGATGCGGTTCCTCGGCAAGAAACTGATGTTCTACGCGGTCGCGCTGCTCGCGGCGCTGTCGCTGAACTTCCTCATCCCCCGCCTCGCGCCGGGCAACCCGGTGGACGCGGTGCTGGCCCGGCAGTCGTCGATGGCGCCGGTCTCCCCGGAGGCCCGGCACTCGCTGGAACTGCTGCTGGGCGTGACCGATCGGCCGCTGTGGCAGCAGTACCTGGCCTACCTCGGGCAGATCTTCACCGGCGACCTCGGCCGCTCGGTGACGTTCTTCCCGGCGCCGGTCGGGGACATCATCGGCCAGGCCCTGCCGTGGACGCTGGGTCTGGTCGGTGTGGCGACGGTCGTGTCGTTCACGCTCGGCATCTCGCTCGGCGCGCTGGCCGGGTGGTTCCGCCGCGGGGTCGTCGACTCGCTCGTCGCGGGGTCGACGATGCTCGCCGCCATCCCGTACTTCTGGCTCGCGCTGGCCGCGCTGTACTTCCTCTCGGCCGGCCTGGGCTGGTTCCCGCTCGGCCTCGGGTACGACGTCGAGATCGAGCCCGGCTGGTCGGGCGAGTTCGTCGGCGACGTCGTCTACCACGCGTTGCTGCCGGCGCTCACGATCGTCGTCAGCTCGCTGGCCGGGTGGCTGCTGGGGATGCGGAACATGATGGTGTCCACGCTCGCCGAGGACTACGTCGTCACGGCGCAGGCGAAAGGCCTCAGCCTGCGGCGGGTGATGGTCACCTACGCCGCCCGCAACGCCGTCCTGCCGAGCGTGTCCGGCGTCGCGGTGTCGCTCGGGTTCGTCGTCGGCGGCGCGATCGTCACCGAAGCCGTGTTCTCCTACCCCGGCATCGGGTTCACGCTGCTGCAGGCGGTCCGCAACAGCGACTACCCGTTGATGCAGGGCATCTTCCTGATCATCACCCTCGCGGTGCTCGGCGCGAACCTGCTGGTCGACCTGCTCTACGCGGTCATCGACCCGCGCGTGCGCACGACGGCGAAAGCGGGTGCCCGATGACCCAGGCCGTGATCACGCCCGTCCGCGGCGCCGGGCGCGTCTCCGCGCTGACCCGGCGGCCGAAGTTCCTACTGGGCGCCGGCATCGTGGCGGTCTACGCGGCCGTCGCGGTCATCGGGCCGCTGCTGGTCGGCGACCCGCACGCGACCGGCGACGACCTCCTCGCCGGGCCGTCGGCGGCACACCTGCTCGGCACCACCAACAACGGGCAGGACGTGTTCGCCCAGCTGATCGTCGGCTTCCGGTCGTCGCTGCTGGTCGGCCTGCTCGCCGGCACGGTCACGATGCTGCTGGCCGCGCTGGTCGGGGTGGTCGGCGGGTACGCGGGTGGCTGGGCCGACGAGGTGCTCAACCTGATCGGCAACGTCTTCCTCGTCATCCCGGCCCTGCCGCTGATCGTGGTCGCCGCCAGCTACCTGCACTCCAGCGGGATCGCCGTGATCGCGCTGCTGATCGCGGTCACCAGCTGGGCCGCCTCCGCGCGGGTGCTGCGCGCCCAGACGGCGTCGCTGGCGCACCGGGACTACGTCGACGCCGTCCGCGCGTCGGGCGAACGCGGGTGGCGGATCGTCGTCGTCGAGATCCTGCCGAACCTCTACCCCATCCTCATTTCGCAGTTCGTGTTCGCGATGATCGGCGCCATCCTCGGCGAGGCCGGGCTGTCGTTCCTCGGGCTCGGGGACCTCAACTCCGTCACGTGGGGCACGATGCTGTTCTTCGCCCAGAACGGCGAAGCGCTCTCCCAAGGCGCGTGGTGGTGGTTCATCCCGCCAGGCCTGTGCATCGCGGTGCTCGGTGCGGCCCTGACGCTGCTGAACATCGGCGTCGACGAACTGATCAACCCGCGGCTGCGCGTGCAGCGCCGCGGCGGCGCCCAGGGGGATATCCGATGACGCCCGTGCTCCAGGTGCGCAACCTGCACGTCGACTACGAGACCGCCACCGGGCCGGTGCACGCCGTCCGCGGCGTCGATCTGGACGTCCACCGCGGTGAGCTGGTCGGCATCGTGGGCGAAAGCGGTTGCGGCAAAACAACTTTGGCCTACGCGATCACGCGGCTGCTGCGCGCCCCCGCGCACCTGACCGCCGGCAGCGTCACCTTCCAGGGTGTCCACGACACCGCGCCGGTCTCGGTGACGGCGTTGACCGGCGGCGCGCTGCGGAAGTTCCGCTGGGACCGGATGTCGATGGTGTTCCAGGGCGCGATGAACGCCCTCAACCCGGTCCAGCGGGTCAGCGCGCAGCTGCAGGACCTCTTCCACGCGCACCGGCCGCAGCTGACCAAGGCCGAACGCCGGGTGCGGGTGGGCGAACTGCTCGACCTCGTCGGCCTGCCCGAGCGGGTCGCCCGGTCGTACCCGCACCAGCTGTCCGGCGGCATGCGGCAGCGCGTGATGATCGCGATGGCCCTCGCGCTCGACCCCGACGTCGTCGTGATGGACGAGCCGACCACGGCGCTGGACGTCCTCGTGCAGCGGGAGATCCTCGACGCGCTCGCGGAACTGCGTCAGCGGCTCGGGTTCGCGGTCGTCTTCATCACCCACGACCTGTCGCTGCTGCTGGAGATCAGCGACCGCATCGCGGTGATGTACGCCGGGCGCGTCGTCGAGCTCGGCGACAGCGTGAAGCTGCGGGAGAAACCCCAGCACCCGTACACGGCCGGGCTGCTCAACGCGTTCCCGACGCTGCGCTCGGAGCGGCGCGACCGGCACGGCATCCCCGGCCACCCGCCGGACCTGGCGGCGCCGATCGCCGGGTGCGCGTTCGCCGACCGGTGCGGGTTCGTCCGCCCGGAGTGCACCACCACCGACGTCACGCTGCGGCCGGTCGGCGGCACCGACGTCGCCTGCCACCTCTACCAGGAGGTCTCGGCATGACCGAGCTGAGCGCGCACGACCTGGTGCGCGACTACTCCGGGTTCCGCGCGGTCGACGGCGTCAGCTTCACCGTCACCTCCGGGCAGACCCTGGCGCTGGTCGGCGCGAGCGGCAGCGGGAAGTCCACCATCGCCCGGATGCTGTGCGGGCTGGACCGGCCCACGTCCGGGACGATCACGATCGACGGCGAGCCCCGCCGTCCCGGCTACCGGGCGCTGCGGGAGTACCGCAAGCACGTGCAGCTGGTGTTCCAGGACCCGTTCGCCTCGCTCAACCCGGTCAAGCCGGTGCACCACCAGCTGGCGCGGCCCCTGCGCGTCCACGGGCTCGACGGCGACCGGAAGGCCGTGCTGGACCTGCTCGACCGCGTCCACCTGCGGCCCGCCGACCAGTACGCGGACAAGCTGCCGCACGAGCTGTCCGGCGGGCAACGCCAGCGCGTCGCCATCGCGCGGGCCCTCGCGCCCCAGCCGTTGGTGCTGCTGGCCGACGAGCCGGTGTCCATGCTGGACGTCTCGGTCCGGCTGGACATCCTGAACCTGCTGGAGGAACTCAAGCGGGACAACGATCTCGCCGTCCTCTACATCACCCACGACCTCGCCACCGCCCGGCACTTCTCGGCCACGACCATGGTGCTGAACGCCGGGCGCGTCGTCGAGATCGGCGACTCCGACCAGGTCATCTTCCACCCGGCGGACGACTACACCCGCCGGCTCGCCGCCGCCGCGCCCGACCCGTGGCGCTGACCCCCCTCCCATCCACCAGAAGGGACCCACCCGTGCGGATCGACCTCGGCGCCCGCGACTGGACGCTGCGCGCCTGCGGACCTCTGACCCACGTCCCGATCGAGCTGGCCCGCCGGCTCGCCGAAGGCATCCCGGCGGCCGTGCCGGGCACGGTGCACACCGACCTGCTCGCCGCCGGGCTCATCCCCGACCCCTACCTCGACCGCAACGAGAACGAACTGCAGTGGATCGGCCTCACCGGCTGGCGCTACGAGACGACGTTCGACCGCCCGGCCGCGCCCGGCGTCGTCGAGCTGGTCTTCGACGGCCTGGACACCGTCGCCGAGGTCGAGCTGAACCACCACGTCATCGCCACCACCGTCAACATGCACCGCTCCTACCGCGTCCCGGTGACCGACCTGCTCGCCGACGGCAACACCCTCGCCGTCACGTTCAGCTCCGCGGTCCGGTACGCCCGCGCCGAACGCCGTCGCCTCGGGGACCTGCCCAACCTGGGCAACGACGAGCCGTCGAACTTCATCCGCAAGATGGCCTGCAACTTCGGCTGGGACTGGGGGCCGAAGCTCGTCACCGCGGGCCTGTGGAAGACCGCGGCCATCGACGTCTGGGACGTCGGCCGGCTGCGTCAGGTCCGGCCGCTGGTGTCGGTCACCCCCTCGGGCGACGGCGTCGTCGAGATCCACGCCACCGTCGACGGCTCCGACGACCTCGTGCTGCGGGCTCGGGTGGGCGGTGTCGAAGTGTTTGGTCCCACCGGGTCGGCGATGTCGCTGACCGTCGAGCAGCCGCGGCTGTGGTGGCCGCACAGCCTGGGCGAGCAGCCGCTGCACCCGCTCACCGTCACCCTCGAAGCCGCCGACGGGTCCATTGTGGACACGTGGTCGCGCGAGATCGGTTTCCGCACCATCGACCTCGAGGACCTGGATGGCGCGTTCACCTTCCGCGTCAACGGCGTCCCGCTGTTCGTCCGCGGTGCCAACTGGATCCCCGACGACTGCTTCCCGCACCGGATCGACGCGGCCCGCTACGACCGCCGCGTCCACCAGGCCACCGGCGCCCGCATCGACCTGCTGCGCGTGTGGGGCGGCGGGATCTACGAAAGCGACGACTTCTACGCGGCCTGCGACCGGCGGGGTGTGCTGGTGTGGCAGGACTTCCTGTTCGCCTGCGCCGGCTACCCCGAGGACGAGCCGTTGCGCGGCGAGGTCGAGGCCGAAGCCCGCGAGGCCGTCGTCCGGCTCACGCCGCACCCGTCACTCGCGTTGTGGTGCGGCAACAACGAGAACTACATGGGCTGGTTCCACTGGGGCTGGCGGACCGAGCTCGCCGACCGCGACTGGGGCGCCGGCTACTACGAGCACCTGCTGCCGGACATCGTCGGCGAGCTGGACCCGACCCGGCCCTACATCCCCGGCAGCCCGTGGTCCGGCGACCCGGCCCGCGACACCCAGGACGACGACCACGGCTGCGTGCACATCTGGGACGTCTGGAACGAGCGCGACTTCAGCGGCTACCTCGAACGCGTCCCCCGGTTCGTCTCGGAGTTCGGCTGGCAGGCCCCGCCCGCCTGGGCCACGCTCACCGCGGCCGTCCACGACGACCCGCTGACGCCGGAGTCGCCGGGCATCCTGCACCACCAGAAAGCCAAGGACGGCAACGGAAAGCTCGCCCGCGGGCTCGCGCACCACTTCGCCGCGCCGGCGTCCACAGAGGACTGGCACTACCTCACCCAGGTGACCCAGGCCCGCGCCATCCGCACCGGGATCGAGCACTTCCGCGGGCACCGGCCGCACTGCATGGGCACGATCGTCTGGCAGCTCAACGACTGCTGGCCGGTGACGTCGTGGAGCGCGATCGACGGCGCCGAGCGGCGCAAGCCGCTCTGGTACGCGCTGCGTGAGGCCTACGCCGACCGCCTGATCACCATCCAGGAGCGGGACGGCGGCCCGGTCGCGATCCTGGTCAACGACTCCGCGGCCGCTTGGGAGGCCCCCCTCGAACTGCGCCGGCTCACCGTGGACGGCGAGATCCTCGCCAAGACGGGCACGACGGTCCGGGTGCCCCCGCGCGACACCGTGACGCTGCCGTTCGGCGACGTCGGCGTGGCCGGGGACCCGGCACAGGAACTGCTGGTCGCCGACACGGGCACCGAACGCGCGATCCGGTTCCTGGCCGACGACCTCGACATCGCCTACCCCGAGCCCCGGTTCGACACTGCCGTCACCCGGACCGCGACGGGCTACGACATCACCGTCACCGCGCGGTCCCTGGTCCACGAGCTGGCGGTGTTCGCCGACCGGCTGGCTCCCGACGCCGAAGCCGACCAGTGCCTGCTCACGCTGCTGCCCGGGGACCACGCGACGATCCGGGTGACCACGCGCTACCAGCTCGATCCGGCGCGGCTGACCGCTCGTCCGGTGCTGCGCTGCCTCAACGACTGAGGGTCAGGAGTCGGTGGTCTTGGCGCACGACACCGGCTGCCCGGGCCCCGGCGCGGTGGCCCGGGCCAGCTCCCGCTGGGCGTCGAGCAGGATGCGGCAGGTGAGCGTGAGGCCGCCGGTCGGCGTGGCGGTGATCTCCGCCTTCTGGCCGGCGGTCACCACCACGTCCTGTTTCCACGGCACGCCGACCGGCCCCTGCACGCTCTGCTGCGCGACCTCGTCCTTGTAGCGGTCGGGCGAGTTCGCGTAGCCGACCTTCGCCAGCGTCCCGTTGTCCTGCCCGGTCACCTCGTAGGTGATGGCCCACGACTTGCCGGTCGGGTTCGAGCACCCGGCGACGCCGACCAGCGCGCCGCAGAGAACCACCGTCCCGACCACTCCCCTGATGTCCATGTCCTGACGGTAGAGCCGGCGCCCGGGCCCGGCATCGCACCGAAGACTGACATCCGATAGTGCGATGGTCGTAGCGCACCTCGTGATCTTGACAGCAATGGAATGCCGTTCCAGACTGGCGGCATGCGATGGCAGCCGACGTGGACCCAGGCGATGACGGACTTCCGCGGCGAAGACGAGGAGCCGCCCTTCGCCGACGTCACCGTCCGCATGACGGTGCCCGCGAGCATCGGCGGCCACCACGTCCGGGCGGAGCTGAGCAACCGGTTCGGGGACGAGCCCGCCGTGATCGGCCACGGCGCGATCGGCGTCGGCGGCCGCTGGCTCGACGTCACCTTCGACGGGCAGCGCACCACGAAGATCCCGGCCGGCGAGTCGCGGTGGACCGACCCGGTCGAGCTGGCCGTCGGCCACGGTGACCACGTCGAAGTCGACCTCTACCTGCCCGAACCGACGCCTTACGCGACCGCGAACGGGTTCCGGTTCCAGCGTTCGACGACCCCGGGAGACGTCGTGGGTTCGCGGCGGTTCCCGGCGGCCGAGACTGGACTCGCGTCCGAGGGGACCGGGTGGTCCCTGCCGTCCGGCGGGCCGTTCCTGCGCGCCGTCGAGGTCAGCGGCACGGAGGCCGCCGCGGTGATCGTGTGCCTCGGCGCGTCCATCACCACCATGGGCTGGCCGCAGCTCACCGCCGCGCGGCTTCCCGCCGGGGCGCGGATCGCCGTCCTGAACCGCGGGATCCCGGGCAACCGGATCCGGCACGACGCCCCGTCCGCGCACCCGTCCTGGGGTCGGTCCGGGCTGTCCAGGTTCGACGACGACGTCCTCGGCACCAGCGGCGTCACCCATGTGGTGCTCGCCCACGCCGGCAACGACATCGGCCTCCCGGGAGACCACGCGCCGCTCGGCGAGCTGCCCACGGCCGCGCAGCAGATCGACGCCTACCGGCAGCTCGTCGACCGGGCGACCGCGGCCGGGCTCGGCGTCGCGCTCGCCACGATCACGCCCATGGCGCCCGAGCTGGGCGACGACCGGGAGCTGATCCGCCGTGCGGTGAACGACTGGATCCGGACGTCGGGCCACGAGTACGCCGACTTCGACGCAGTACTCCGCTCCGCCGCGGACCCCGCGCGCATGGCGGCCGAGTACGACGCCGGCGACCACCAGCACCCCAACGTCACCGGCGAAAACCTGCTCGCCGGCGCGATGGCCGAAGTCATCCCGCGGTTGCTGCGGTGAACCGGGTGCCGGGAGCGCCTCCCGGCACCCGGGACGTCAGCCGCGCTGCATCTCGCCGAGCACCAGCACGCGCCCGTCGAAGTACGTGCGCTGGATGGCCGCGTTGGAGTTGCTGCCCTGCAGGTACTCCGACCACTCCATGAAGTACGTCCACTTCGGCTGCGACGCCAGCAGCTCCGGCGACGGGATCGTCCCGGTCTCCCCCAGCGCGATCGGCTTGCCGTGCGAGACGTTCAGCATCGCCTGGTAGTCCGAAGAGGACGAGTTCGCCTTCATCCAGACGTCCAGCGCCGCGACGTCGACGTAGCCGTCACCCGGGTAGTAGCTCGCGATCGACCCCATGTTGACGTCCTTGACCGCCCAGTCCCACACGATGCTCGTGAGCCCCTTGCCGACCAGGTAGTCGTGGGTGATCCGGTAGAGGCCGGCGCTGCCGCCCAGGCCCGGGCGCCCGCCCCACCACGCCCAGCTGTCGTTGAGCTCGTGCAGCGGCCGGAACAGCAGCTGGACACCCGCGTTCTGCAGCTGCTGCAGGTAGGGCACGATCTCGTCGAGCCGTGCCTTGTAACGGTTGTTGAGGTTCGAGCCGTTCGTCATCAGCTCGCTCCACTGGGCGTCGCTGAGCTTGCTCATCACGCCGGACGACCAGTCGCACGAGCTGCCTTGCGTGGGCGGGCACATGTGCCAGGTCATGGTCACGACCGCGCCGTGGCTCCATTCGAGCTTGGCCTGGTCGATCACCGCCTGCCGGTTGGCGACGTCCGAGCCGCCGAAGAAGAAGTCACCGCCCCACAGGCCGGGGTACTGGCCGGTGATGTCGTGCGCCTTGCCGGTGTAGAACGACGGCTGGTTCGCGGGTTCCTTGTTGTGCTGCCCGGCGATCGTGTACTGGCCGGAGATCTGCTTGAGGTAGTTGAGGGTGCCGCCGGCCCGGGGACTGGCGACGGCGGCGCCGGGCGTGGCCAAGGCCGTGGCGACGAGCGCGGCCGCGGCGAGGATCGTACGAGTCTTGCGCAAGCGTGGGGACACAGGCTGACTCCTCTGCGGTGAGGGCGTATTAAGCGCTTAAGAATGACAGCTCCGGCGTATCCCCTGTCAAGACATCCCGTGACAATCCACCGCGGCTTGTCCTGCTCATTGACAATCATTGACCGGCGATAACACCGCTGTTCTACTGACAAGACCGGTGCTTAAGCGGTTGATCTCGGGAACGGAGTTCGCCTTGTACCTCAAACCCATCCTCGTCCTCGCGATCGCGGCCGCCACACTCTGCGCCGCCCCCGCGGCGCACGCGGCGACCGCCGGCCCGCTCACCGGCCTGGCCGGCAAGTGCGCGACGGTCACCGGCGGCGCGACCGCCGACGGCACCCGGATCCGGCTGAGCACGTGCACGGGGTCCGGCGCGCAGAACTGGACCGTCCAGGACGACGGCACGATCCGCGCGCTCGGGAAGTGCCTCGACGTCCAGGGCGGCTCGGCCGCGAACGGCACCCCGATCCAGCTGTGGAGCTGCCTGGGCAACACGCACCAGAAGTGGAGCTACGACAGCACTTCCGGCCGGCTCGTCAACCCGGCGACGGCCGGGTGCCTCGACGTCACCGGGCAGTCGAGCACCGACGGCACGCCGTTGCAGCTGTGGACGTGCAACAACCAGACGAACCAGCGGTGGACGCTCCCCAGCGGTCCGCCACCGGCCTGCCCGCGCACCCCCGGACAGTCCGTCGTCCCGGTCGACTACGCCGGAAAGCGTTACCCCGTCACGGTTTACGTTCCCGCGAACGCCCCGGCGACCGCACCGCTCGTGCTCAACCTGCACGGCAGCGGCAGCACCGGCGCCGGCCAGCTGAGCTACTCGAACATGGCCGCGGCCGCCGACGGCTACCTCGCGGCGTTCCCCGAAGGAGCGATCTCGTACCAGGGCGGCCTTTCGTGGAACGTCCCCGGCGTCGGCACGCCACCGGCCGGGGCGCGCGACGACGTCGGCTTCCTCGACCAGGTCATCACGACGCTCACCGGCACGCTGTGCGCCGACCCCCACCGGACCTATCTCACCGGGTACTCCGGCGGCGGCCGGATGACGTCGGCGTTCGCGTGCGCGCGGCCGGACCGGATCGCCGCGATCGCCCCGGTGGCCGGGCTGCGCGCGGGCCGGCCGACGCCCGGGAACACGTCCGTCCCGGATCCGGCGTCCTGCCGGCCGGGCGTGCCGGTCCCGGTGATCGCGTTCCACGGCAAGCAGGACGCCACCAACCCGTACGACGGCGGCGGCACCGACCTCTGGCAGTACTCGGTTCCGGTGGCGCAGCAACGCTGGGCGTCCATCGACGGCTGCGGCACCGGCCCGTCGACCACCCAGGTGAGCACGCACGTCACGCTGACGACGTACTGCGACGTGCAGCTCTACACCGTAGCCGACGGCGGCCACACCTGGCCCGGTTCCCCGCAGGCCAAGCCGGAGAACGGCAACACCACCCACGAGATCGACGCGAACACGCTGTTGTGGCGGTTCTTCGCCGCGCACTCGCGCTGAGACCCGGTTTTCATCACACCCGTTTGACATGGTCCACAGTGGACAGAAGTGGGGCAAACCCGGCTGAACCGCCCGGTGTTCCCCGCCGTGTGCAGTGGTGAGGTGGCGACCCGAAAGGAGGGGCTGATGCCCCACTTGCGCACGTCCGGACGACACCGCAAACCGGCGACGATCGGACTAGTCGCCCTGCTGGGAGTAGCGGCCGCGACCGCGACGGCGATCGCCCTGAGCAGCCCGGCAAGCAACGCGGCGACGGAGAACTGCACGGGGCTCGACACGGCACTGCAGAACAACCTGGGTTTCATAGCAAGCCAGCAGCTGACCCCGGACGCCCAGTCCCCGGCCCGCATAGCCAACCGCCAGGCGGTGGTGGACCAGATCCAGCAACGCAGGCAGGACGCGGGCTGCCAGGGAGCGGTAACGGCAACCCAGGCGGCGGTCAACTGCGCAGCGGTGGCCGGAGCCGCGGACGAGGTCGCGGTGGCCGACCAGAAGGGCATGGCCGGTCAGGCCAACGGTGCGGAGCAGAACGGCATGGCGGGCAAGAACGGCGCGGCCGGCGACAACGGTGCCGAGCAGAACAGCATGGCTGACCAGAACGGTGCCGCGAGCAAGAGCGGCGCGGCAGGTAAGAGCGGTGCCGCGGGCAAGCACAGCGCGGCGGGCGAGAACGGCGCAGCCCAGAAGGGCGCAGCAGGCAAGAACAGCGCGGCTGCGGGCGAGAACGGCGCAGCCCAGAAGGATGCGGCCGGCAAGAACGACGCGGCCGAGAACGGCATGGCTGCCCAGAACGGCGCAGCCGCCGAAGACGGCGCGGCGCAGAACGGGATGGCCGACCAGAACGGCAAGGCGGACCAGTCCGAAGCAGCCGACCAGGCCGCGGCAGCGGACCAAGCCGCGGCGGCCGACCAGGCGTGCGCGGTCGTGCAGCAGTGCCTGACCCAGGAAGCCGCGACCGCGGACACCAACGGCATGGCCCAGCAGAACGCGACCACCGGCCAAGCCGGCGCGGCAGACCAGAACAGCATGGGCAACCAGAACGGTATGCAGAACGGTGCGGCCGATCAGAACGGTATGGCCGCCCAGCAGGGCATGGCTGACCAGAACCAGGCCACCGACAACAACGGCGCTGCCGACAACGGGATGGCCGGCCAGAACCAGGCAGCAGCTCAGAACGAGGCCGCCGACCAAAACGGTGCGGCGCAGAACGGCACGGCCGGCCAGCAGGACGCGGCAGCCCAGAACGCGGCCGCCCTCCAGAATTGCGCGGCCGTCCTGAGCTGTGTGGCCCAGGCCGATCCCAACGCGGCGGCCGACCAGAACGGCATGGCCACCGGCCAGGCCGGGGCGGCCGACGAAAACGGCATGGCCCAGCAGAACGGTGCGGCCGACCAGAACGGTGCAGCCGGCCAGAAGGGTGCAGGCGGCCAAAACGGTGCAGCCGGTCAGAACGGGATGGCCGACCAGCAAGGCATGGCGGACCAGTCCCAGGTAGACCAGAACGGCATGGCCGCCGACCAGAGCGAGGCAGCTGACCAAAACGGCACGGCCCAGCAGGACGGTGCGGCCGATCAGAAGGGTGCAGCCGATCAGAAGGGTGCAGCCAAGAACAAGGGCAAGGCCAAGGCGAACGCCAAGGACGCCGCCGGTCAGGAGGCCGTGGACCAGGCGGCCGCCGTCGCGGTCGACTGTGTTGCCCAGGCCGCCGAAGGCGCCCAAACCGCCGCGGGCGACCCGGCCACCGCAAGCAACCAGGCCACCGATGGCGACCAGGCGACCGAGACCCAGGCCGCCGGTAATGCTGAGACCGTCTGCGCCGGCTCCACCGTCACCCTCTCCGGTGAGGCCGGTTCCCCCGCAGCGTCCAGCAACCAGTTCGCCGTCGGCACCATGCTGAAGGTCACCAACCTGGACAACGGCAAGTCCATCACCGTCCCGGTGACGTCGACCTCCGGCAGTTGCGCGCTCCTGAACAACACGGCTTTCAACCAGATCCACGAAGCCGGCAAGCAGCTCATCCGCAACGCGAAGATCCAGAAGGTCGGTTGACGGCCCCCGGGGCGTGCGTCGGCGCAAGGTCGACGCACGCTCCGGGTCACTGGCGAGGCTGGTGGACCTTCACGACCTCGCTCAGGCCGGATACCGTCAGCACCGGGGACAGCAACGGGGAAGCCACCAGTTCCAGGTGGTCGGCGTGGTCGAACAACACCGCGATGCCCGCGCTGTCCAGGTACTCGACGTCCGTCAGGTCCAGGACGAGCAGTTCCGTGGTCTCCTCTAGCGCCGCGGCCAGCGCCGGGGCGTTGCTCATGTCGATCTCACCGCCGGCGGCCAGGACGGTGGTGCCGTCGGGACGTCGTTGCGGGACAAGTGAAAGCGGAGTGGTCATCACACGATCCTGGTCAGCATGTCGACGGTGGTACCGGTGGCGGTGGTGTTGATGGTGACCTCCTGCATCATCGCGCGCATGAACGTGATGCCGTGGCCGCGGGAGGAACCGGGGGCCGCGTCCGCCGCCTTCCAGCGGCCGGTGTCCGCGATCGTGAGGCGCAGGCTGTCGGCGAAGGCTTCGGCGCGGAGCAGGACGATGTCGCCCGGGGTGTCGCGGTGGCCGTGCTCGATCGCGTTGGCGCAGGCTTCGCCCGCCGCGACCAGGACGTTCTGCGCCTGCTGGGCGTCGAGCTGGCACTGGCCGAGCCAGGTGCGCAACGTCTTGCGCACGCGGCCGAGCTCGCCCGCCTCGGCCGGGAAGCTCACCTCCAGCGGCCCGGGGTGGCGGTAGAGCAGCAGGGCGACGTCGTCGTCGTAACCCGCGGTGGGCGCCAGGCGCCGCATGAGGTCGCCGGCCAGGTCCTCGACCGCGTTCACCCGGCCGTCGTGCAGGACCTGCCCGGCCCGCTCGATTCCTTCGTCCAGCGACCGTTTTCGCCGCTCGACGAGACCGTCGGTGTACAGCAGCAGGGTCGCGCGGGCGGGGATGGTGTGGACGGCTTCGGGGCGCGGGCGGCCGGGGCGGACGCCGAGGGGCACGGACCGGCCGCCTTCGAGCAGCAGCGTTTCGCCGTCGGAGAGCGCGAGGATCCCCGGCGGGTGCCCGGCCGTGCTGTAGGTCAGCTGCCCGGTCCCGGGGTCGAGCACGCCGCAGAAGACGGTGGTGCACAACGCGCCGTCGAGCTTGGCCGCGAACTGGTCCAGCGCCATCAGCGTGTGCGCCGGCCGCGGGTCCTGCAGCAGCAGCGCGCGGCACGCGCTGCGCAGCTGCCCCATCACGGCGGCCGCGTGCAGCCCGCGGCCGACGCAGTCGCCGACGACGATCCCGATGCGCCCGTCGGACAGCGTGACCGTGTCGTACCAGTCGCCGCCGACCTCCAGCGGCCGCGTCGCGGGTTCGTAGCGGACGGCGAACCCGGTGGGCAGGTCGGCGGGGCCGAGGATGGCCCGCTGCAGGGCGACCGCGGTCTCGCGCTGCTGGTCGATCTGGTGCGCGCGGCCCAGGCTCGGCCCGATGTGGCCGGCCAGCAGCGACAGCAGCAGCCGGTCCTCGTCGGTGAACGGGCGGCGGTCGCCCAGGTCGATCAGCAGCGCCAGCCGGCCGTGGGGGTGTTCGAGCACGGTCCCGGACCACGTGTGGCCGGAAACCGGGGCCAGCAGCGAGCCCTGCCGCAGCTCGCCGAGCGCGCGGCGCTGGTCGTCGGGCAGGTTTTCCCAGGTGACGGGCGGGTCGGCGTAAGTGCGCGTGGGTTCGTCACCGGCGCCGAACACCGAGGCGACGACGCCTTCGGCGCGCCAGAGGTCCTTCAGCTCGCTCAACGCGCCGGCCATCGCGTCCGTCAGCGTCGTCGCCTCGGCCAGCCGGGTGCTCATCGACGCCAGGGCGCTGTCGCGCTGGATCGCGTAGTGCTCGGCGGTGACGTCGCGGAAGGTGCCGACGATGACGGCCCGCCCGGTGTCCGGGTCCTGGGCCTGGGCGAACGCGGCGCGCGCCCACAGCCGGTGGCCGTCGCGGTGGGTGACCGGGATCGTGTAGGTGCCGTGGGTCCGGCCGAGCAGGGTCGCGAACGCCTCGTCGACCGCTCGATAGCCTTCGGGATCGGTCTCGGCGCTCGGCCACCACGGGTGCACCGGGTGGTAGGGCAGCCCGTCGGTGCTGTAGCCGAGGATGTCGGTGAACGCGGCGTTGATCTCGATCACCGCGCCGTCGGCGTCGCAGACGAAGAAGGCCTCCTGCAGCGAATCGACCAGCGCGGTGCGCCAGCGGGCCTGGTGCGTGCGCAGCCGCGCGAGCTCGACGTTGGCCCGCACCCGGGCGAGGAGCTCGGCCGCCGCGAACGGCTTGATCAGGTAGTCGTCGGCGCCGGCGCGCAGGCCTTCGATCGAGGCCTCCTGCCCGGCGCGGGCGGACAGCAGCAGTGCGGGCATCGACGCGGTGCGCGGGTCTTCGCGCAGCGCCGCGACCAGCTCGAGGCCGCCGAGCCGGGGCATCATGACGTCGCTGACCACGAGGTCGAACGCCGTCGCCCGGGCCGCTTCCAGCGCTTCCTGGCCGTCGGTGACCGCGTCGACCTGGTAGCCGGCGTCGCTCAGCAGCCGCGTGAGGTACTCGCGCATGTCGGCGTTGTCGTCGGCGACGAGCACCCGCGTCGCCGACGCGGGGGCCGAGAGGGGCCGCGTCTCGCCGTCGGCGTCGGGCGTGCTGGGCAGCCAGCGCAGGGCTTCGTGGACGTAGGCGGCGGCGTCCGGGGCCTCGGTGCGGCCACCCGCCGGGATCAGCGCCTCCGCGGGCAGGTGCGCGGACCCGAACGGCAGTCGGATGGTGAAGGTGGTGCCCGCGCCCTCGACGCTGCTCGCGGTGATCGTGCCGCCGTGCAGGTCGACGATCTCCTGGGCCAGCGCCAGCCCGATGCCGCTGCCTTCGGTGGAGCGGGCGCGGGCGTTCTCGATGCGGTGGAACCGCTGGAACAACCGGGGCAGCTCGCCTTCGGGGACGCCGATCCCGGTGTCCGCGACCGTGACGGCCGCCTGGTCCCCGTCGGCTCGCATCGTGACGGTGATGGCGCCGTCGAAGGTGAACTTCAGCGCGTTGGACAGCAGGTTGAAGATCACCTTCTCCCACAGGCCGCGGTCGAGGTACACGGGTTCGCCCAGCGGCGGGCCGTCGACGTCCAGGCGCAGCCCGGCCTTGTCGATGGCGGAGCGGAACACCCCGGCGAGCTCGGCGGTGACCTCGGCCAGGTCCACCGGTTCGAACCGGGCCTGCATGCGGCCGGCCTCGAGCCGGGAGACGTCCAGCAGGGTGTTGACGAGCTTGCCCAGCCGCACCCCGTTGCGGTGGATGACGTCCAGCTCCCGGCCGGTGCGCTCGTCGGTGCCGCCGACGCGGGCCCGGAGCTCGTCCAGCGGGCCCATGATCAGGGTGAGCGGGGTGCGGAACTCGTGGCTGATGTTGGAGAAGAACGCCGTCTTGGCCCGGTCGAGCTCGGCCAGCTCCTCGGCCCGCCGCTGCTGGGCGTGGAAGCTGCGGGCGCCGCCGATGCCGGCCGCGAGGTGCCCGGCGACCAGCTCGACGAACCCGCGGTAGCTCTCGTCCAGCGCGCGGTAGCGGTTCAGCCCGGCCACCAGGAAGCCGTACGGCGTGCCGCCTTGTCGCGCCAGCGGGACCAGCAGCGCCTGGGTGGGCGGCTCCGGCCAGTCGCCCGCGGGCAGCTCGGCGAAGGGCGCCAGGTCGACGAGCACGGACTCGCCGCCGGGCGGGGCGGGCCACACCGCGGCGGGATCGTCCGCGGCGAGCGTGGCGGGAGCCGCCGGGTGGTCCGCGGCGATGCCGGTGAAGGCCGCGCGCCGGACGACGCCGTCGTCGCCGAAGAGGTAGGTCAGCGTGAAGGGCAGGTCCCGCCGGTTGCGGTCGAGCTGCCGGCCGGCGAAGGCCAGCGTCTGCTGCTCGGTGCGCACGACGGCCGGGTCCGAGCCCAGGTCGCGCAGCGTCGAGAGCCGCCGGTCGGCGATGACGCGGTCGGTGTCCTCGCGGACCACGCACAGCATGCCGACCACGACGCCGTCGTCGTCGCGCAGCGGGCTGTAGGAGAACGTGTGGTACGACTCCTCCGGATAGCCGGACCGCTCCAGGTAGAGCAGCAGGGCCTCGTCCCAGGTCGCCTGCGCGGTGGCGAGCACGGTGGCGATCCGCGGGCCGATGTCGTCCCAGATCTCGGCCCACACCTCGCTCGCCGGCCGCCCGAGGGCCCACGGGTACTTGCGGCCCAGCGTGTCGCGCCGGTAGGCGGCGTTGCAGAAGAACGTCAGGTCCGGGCCCCAGGCCATCCACATCGAGAACCGGGACGACACGAGGATGTCCACCGCGGTCCGGAGGCTCTGCGGCCAGCCGGACGGCGGGCCGAGCGGGGTCGCCGCCCAGTCGACCGCGGCCAGGTCGCGGCCGACGTCGCCGTCGGCGAAGAACACGTCGTCGGAACCGGCCACGTACGCCCCTCCCTCACGGTGCACCCGGGCCGGTCGCCGGCCGTCCCCCGGATTCTACGACCCGGCCGGGCCGGGCACGAACCGGTCCCGCACAAACAACTTCTGGCCATTTCGGAAAACGCGCGGTAAAACTGTGGTCTCCCCACCGAAGAAGGTGATTTCCCGTGATGACCAAAAGGGCCCTGCTGGCCACGGCGACAATAGTTTCGCTGATTTCGGGCAGCACGAACACCGCCGTTGCCGAAACCGATTCCGCCGCAGTTCAACGGGTTTCGGCCTGGTCGCCGAGCATGACGATCGGCGGCCCGAACTTCACCGACCGGACGCTGCGGATGGTCGTGCACCCCAGCGTCGGCGGTGCCGCCCTACGCGTGCACCTGTCCAACCTGCGCGGCACCACTCCCCTCGCCGTCGGCGCGGTGAGCCTCGCGCTGCAGGCCGGCAAGGCGACCGCCGTCGCGGGCTCCGGGCACGCAGTGACGTTCTCGCACGCGAAGACGTTCACGATCCCGGCGGGCCAGGAGGTCGTCAGCGATCCGGTGCCACTGTCCGTGCAAGCGGAACAGAACCTGCTCGTGAGCCTGCACCTGCCCCAGGCGACCAGCTCGGCGACCTGGCACTCCGACGCGTTCGACGTCTCCTACCTCTCGAAGCCGGGCAACTTCGCCGCCGACACCGAAGACGGGAACTACGTCACCGCAACGACTTCCTGGTACTACCTGTCCGGTTTGGACGTCGTCTCCCCTGCCGCGCGCGGCACCGTGGTGGCCTTCGGCGACTCCATCACCGACGGCTACAACACCCCGGCGAGCGCGTACCGCCGCTGGCCGGACGACCTCGCCCGCCGGCTGGCCGGGCCGCACCCGAGCGCCGTGGTCGACGCCGGGATCGGCGGCAACCGGGTGCTGACCGACGTGCCGAACATCTGGCAGGGGGTCAGCGCCCTCAAGCGGTTCGCCCACGACGCGCTGGCGCAACCCGGTGTCCGGACCGTGATCCTCTTGGAGGGCATCAACGACATCGGCAACAACGCCGGCCCCGGTGGCGTCCCGCTGACCGCGCAGCACCTGATCGACGGCTACCGCGAGCTGATCCGCCAGGCGCACGCGGCCGGCGTGCGGATCATCGGCGGAACCATGCTGCCGGACAAGGGATCCGGCGGCTACAGCGAGCACGGCGAGACCATCCGCCAGGCGGCGAACGCCTGGATCCGCACCGGCGGGCAGTTCGACGGCGTCGTCGACTTCGACCAGGCGACGCAAGACCCCTCCGATCCCGGAGCGCTGCGGGCCGGCTTCGACTCGGGTGATCACATCCACCCGAACGAAGCCGGCATGCAGGCCATGGCCGACGCGGTCGACCTGCGGCTGCTGAACCGCTGAACCGCTATTTGACGCGGAAGCCGTCCACCAGGAAATAGGTTCCGCTCTTCTTGGAAACGGTCAGCGTGTGCCGCCCGGCGGCGAGCCCGGTCACCGAATAAACGGGAAACCGGGTTTGCCGCTGGGCGGTGTTCGCACTGACGGTTCCCTTGTCGGCGCCGTCGAGCGTGACGCCGATATCCCCTTCGTCGGAATTGGTCTCGGTGAGGAGACTGATGCCGGTCCCGGTGAAGGTGATCGACGCGGAAGCACCGTCCTGCTGGGTGTAGTGGACGCCGTTCTCGAGGTCGCCGTAGGTGCGCGAGCCGCTCGAGGACCAGGTCCCGGTGTAGGAGATCCGCAGGTCGTCGTCGTCGAGCACCTTGCCGGGCGGGGTACCCGGCCCGGCCGCGTCGATGATCGCCTGCGCGGCGGGCGGCCAGCGGCCGTCGGTGACCACCGTGGACGGCGTGAGGTCGATGGCCGTGCCGTTGTTGTTGTAGCGGTCGGTGTCGGTGAAGTTGCCGTGGATCGAGTCGTCGTGGATGGTCGGCGTCCACAGGTTCAGCCACAGCGAGCCGTTGCTGAACTCCACCACGTTGTCGTGGGTGTTCCAGAGCGAGCTGCCCTCGTCGTGGTAGATCATGTTGCAGCCGTTGATGCACTCGCCGAGCACGTTGCCGACGAACTCCGACGGCGACGCCTGCCCGCCGAGGGTGTAGACCGGGCCGCCGTCGAACAGCACGCCCATCACGCTGTGCACGTGGTTGCCGATGACATGGTTGTCACCGGTGTAGGTCGTGCCGTGCAGGCACGGGTCGGCCAGGCCCTGCTGGGCCTGCAGCGCGCAGCTCGACGCCCAGCCCCAGCCCCAGCCGATCGACACGCCCGAATACGGCGTGTAGCCGATGTCGTTGTGGGACAACGTGGTCCCGCGGCTGTGGCCGACCCAAACGCCGACCGCGTCCTGGTACTCCTGGCCCGGCCGCTGCACGATGTTGCCGGAGACGCTGTTGCCGCTGGTCATCAGCGCGGGCTGGGTCTGGTAGTAGTCGTCGACCTCGCCCACCGCGACCCCGCTGCCGCCGATGTCGGTGATCGAGCTGCCCGACACCGTCGAGCCCTGGGTCTGGTCGGCGAGGTCGATGCCGCTGGTCCCGGTGTGCTGCACGGTCACGCCGGTGAACGCGATCCGCGCGCCGCGGTGCACCTGCACGGCGGCGGGGATCCGCGTCGGGGTGCGGGTCGCCGGGTCCCAGAGGATGCCGGCCTGGTTGTCGATGTAGCCCGCGGTGCTCGGGGCGGTCCAGGTCGTGTAGGCGAACGTGATCCCTTCGAAGGCGATGTCGTGCACCGGCGCGACGACGTCGGGGATGACGGTGAAGCCGTCGATCAGCAGGTAGTCGCCGCCGGCCTTGACCACGCGGACCGTGTGCTTCCCCTTGGCCAGCCCGGTGACCGAGACGACGGCCTGCTGCGCGAGCCGTTCGGCGCTCTTCGCCGACACCGTCTGGTTCTTGACGCCGTCGACGTAGACGTCGATGTCGCCTTCGTCCGTGTTCGTCTCGGTCAGGACCTGGAGTCCGGTGCCGGTGAAGGTGTAGCTGAACGCGTCGCCGTCGTTCTGGGTGTAGTGGACGTCGGCGCCGAGGTCGCCCAGGTGCCGGCCGTTCGAGTAGCTCCACGCGCCGGTGTAGGTCGCGCGCCAGTCGGTGTCGTCGAGCGGCGCGAGGTGCCCGGGGGTGCCGGCGAGGTCGAGCAGCTCCGGCGCGACGGGCAGTTCGACGTCGGCCTTGGCGAGCTCCTCACCGGGCCGGGGCACGTAATAGAGGTAACCGGCGTCGCCGTCGAGGTAGAACTGGCCGGGCGTGCCGAGCAGCTGGTAGGCGTTTTCGAGCCAGGTCACGCGGTCGAGGCTCGGCAGGCCCGCGCCGTTGAACGGGAAGCTCGGGTTGGGCACGGAGTTGTGGTTGTTGTTCCAGCACCCGGGATCGACGGTCAGCGCCGACCCACCGGAGGCGCCGGGCGTGATCGAGGCGAGCGGGCAGCGCAGCTGCTTCCAGCCGTTGTTGGCGACGACCTCGACGCCGGGCGCGTTCGTCCAGGTCGTGTAGGTCGCGTCGGCGGTGGTGAAACCCGTGGCGGACACGGAGAACCCGCCCGGGTCCTGGGCCGTGCGGGCCCGCTGCGCGCGGACGCCGTTCACGAACAGCTCGCGGCTCGCGGTCCCCTTCGGCACCGGGGCGCGGTAGATGTTCTTGACGGCGTCCGTCTTCCGGAAACCTCCGACCTTCAGCGCGCCGCTGAAGACCGGGGTCTGCCCGGGGGCCGCGCGGTAGACGACGCGGTGGCCCGGCGTGCCGGAGTCCTGCACGCCCAGCCGCAACGGCGTGGTCAGCGAGTAGGTGCCGCCGCGCAGCTCGACCACGACGTCCCCGCGGGCGTGCTGGACGAGGCCGCGGACCCGGTCACGAGCGGTGGGGAGGGCGCACGGGGAGGAAGAACTGCAGGCGGAGCCGTGCCCGGCAGGGGCGGCGTAGAGGACGTCCGGGGGTCTTCCGGGAGTGGCGCCGACAGCCGCGACAACGGCTGCGGCGGTGACCAGGTGCGCGACGACGGTGGCGATTCGCATCGGGGTTCTCCGGCTGAGTCAGAGGGCAGACATCTGATGAATATAGCCGGACTCGTTGCCTCAAGGGATACCCCGGATCGACCGGTTCGCGCACGTGAACCGGCTCTGCGTCACGGAAACCGGACGTCAGGAGACAAGGCAGGACAAGATGCACTGCCACTCTTGACAGCGCAGAGTTCCTACCTTTGAGTGGACCGCCGAGCGGTCGACGTCAGGACGCGACGGGGATTTCGGCCCACACCGTCCGGCCGCCGTCGCCGCGGTGGAAGTGGCCGCGACGGTGCGAGCACGCGGCGACCAGGGTCAGTCCGGTGCCGATCGGGGTGGGCAGTGGCACGGCCGGGTCGAACCAGGCGGCGCCGCCCGCGTCCTCGACCCCGATCCAGACCGCGGAGTCGGAGCGCAGCAGCCGGACCCGCGCCGGCCCGGCGGCGTGCCGGACGGCGTTCGTGGCCAGTTCGTTCATGATCAGCACGATGTCGGTGATCGTTTCGTCCGGGAGATCGCCGGCCGCCGCCAGCCGCTCGCGCGCCCACGATCGCACGAGCCTGATTTCTCTCGGATTCACGTCGAAGTCGAAGCTCTCACGCATCACGTTCTCAGCTCCCCCGCAGTGATCGGAACACCCTCTGATTCCCCCAGCCTGACGCCTCTCACACGCGGCCGCACCAACATCGCACGAACGGACGCGTCAGATCAGGAACATCGTTCGACGATTTCGTGCGTATCCGCCGGAAAAACGGGTAGTAGACGGACATCGTCGAAGATCAGGCAGGTGAACCATGAACACCGACTTCTCGGACGAAACCGCACTAGTCCCCTATTTGCGCGCCGTCGCCACCGAACTCGGATTGCTGAACGAGGACGCCGCGGTCGAGCCCGCCGAACCGTTGTACGGCCAGATCCGCTTCGCGGGCCGCCCGGCCGACGGCCCCGCGAAACCCGAACTCCTGACCTGGGATCGCCGCCACGGCTGGCAGCTGACGGCGGCCGAGGGCAGATCCGGCTCGATGCACGTCGTCGCCACGTTCCCCGGCGAGGTCCGGCCGGCCCCGCGGGCGGTCGCCGACTTCACCCTCGACGCCCTGGCCGCGCGCGGCGAGCGGCTCATCCGCCGCCAGTGCGACGGCGACCGGCTCAGCGTCCTGCTGGACCGCTACGCCGAACCGCCGTCGAAACGGCGCCCGCGCCGGACGCCGGCCACGCCGGTGCGGTGGCACGGCGGGGCTCCGCGCGCCGCCGACACCGCCCGCTCGCGGCTCTGAGGCCGCCGGGAGACCAGCCAGGTGGCGGCCAGCGCCAGGGCGAGCCCGGTCCCGGTCCACGCGCTGAACGGCTCGCCGAACATGAGCGTGCCCCAGATCGTGGTGGCCGCCGGCACCAGGAACATCAGCGTGTTCACGGCCGTGACGCCGACGCGGTCGAGCAGCAGCCAGTAGAGCCCGTAGCCGCCGAACGTGGCGAAGACGATCAGCCACGCCATCGCGAGCCAGAAGCGAGCCGACGCCGGTGGTAGCGCGGTGCCCGTCGCCACCGCCAGAGCCGTGAAGACGACGGCCGAGGTGGTGCAGTGGATGGCCACCGCGCGCACCGGCGACGGGCGGTCGCGGGTGCGCCGGTCGAGGAAGGTCGCCGCGACCAGGCAGCACATCCCGGCGAACGGCACCAGGTAGGCCCACAGCGGCGTGCCGTGCCCCGACGTCGCGTCCGACCAGGTCACCAGGGCGACCCCGGCCGCGCCGACACCCAGGCCGGCCCACTGCCGTCCGCTGACCGCGACGCCCAGCAGCGGCCCGGCGAGGGCGGCGACGACGAGCGGCTGGACGCCGTCGATCAACGCCGTCGTCCCGGTGTTCACGCCCAGGCCGATGGCGCAGTAGACGGTCAGCAGGTACCCAGACTGCGACAGCGCCCCGACCAGGATCTGCCGCCCGAGCCCCGCTCTCCCGCCGGCGCCCGAGCGGACCAGCCACGGCGCGAGCAGCAGCGCCAGGGGCACGAACCGCCACATCAGGACCGTCGTGACCGGCGCGTCCGCGGCCCCGAGCTTCGCGCCGATGAAGCCCGACGACCAGCACGCGACGAACAACGCGCCGAGTCCGATCACCGAGCCGGGTATACCGATCTGTTTAGTCATTGGCCCGAGACTACACCGATCGGTATAGTCGGGGCCATGGACGAGGTGATCGAGTGGACGCCCAAGGCCCGCGCGGTGCTGGCGGCGGCGGAGGAGTTGTTCTACGCGCACGGCATCCACGCGGTCGGCGTCGACCTGATCGCCGAGCGCGCCGGGGTCACGAAGAAGACGCTCTACGACCGGTTCGGCTCGAAGGAGCGGCTGGTCGTCGAGTACCTCCGCGAGCGCGACAGCCGGTGGCGCGCGTTCCTCGCCCCGCTGCTGGACGCGGCCGGTGACGACCCCGCCGCCCGGCTCCGCGCCGTGTTCGACGCCTCCGCCCGGTGGGCCGCCCGCTATAGCGGCAACGGCTGCAGCATGATCAACGCCCACGCCGAGATCAACGACCCGGCCCACCCCGCCTACCGGGTGATCGTCGACCAGAAGGCGTGGATGCTCGAACTGTTCACGACCATCGCCACCGCGGCCGGCGCCGCCGACCCGAGGTCGAGCGCCCGGACCCTCATGTTGCTGCACGAAGGGGCGCTCGTCACCGACGGGATGCACGGTTTCGATAGCCCCTACGCCCACGCGCGGGACGCCGCGGCGCGGGTGCTCGAGGCCGCTTGAGCCGGCTCACCTACCCGAACGAGCGGTTTGCCGTGCTCGCGGCGCGGGGTAGCCGACCTGCGGAGCCGAGGAGGCACTACATGCCCAGCGAAGTCGTGGTCGTCGGCCAGGTCGCTCGTGACCTGGTGGTCGAAGTCCCGGACGCACCCGACGCGGGGTCGTCGGCCGAGGTGCAGCACCGGCAGGAGGTGCTCGGCGGGAAGGGCGCCAACCAGGCCGTGGCCCTGAGCCAGCTGGGCACTTCGGTGTCGCTCGTCGGCGTGGTCGGCGAGGACCTCGTCGGCGACGCGCTGCGCGCGCGGGCCCGGGCCGACCGCATCGGCACCACGCACGTGGTCCGCCGGCGCGGCGCCGAGACGGCGCTGATCGTCGACGTCGTCGACGAGCACGGCCGCCGCCGCTACCTGGAGCACATCCCGGCCGCCACGCTGGTGACCGAGACCGACGTCGCCGCAGCCGCCGCGCCGATCTCGGCCGCCTGCTCCCTGATCGTCCAGCTGCAGCAGCCCGCGCCGGCGGCGTTGCTGGCCGCGCGGCTGGCGCACACCGCGGGCACCCGCGTCGTGCTGGACGGCGCGCCGGAAGACCCGGACCTGACCGACGAGCTGCTCGCCCTGTCCGACGTCGTGCGCGCCGGCGCCCACGAGACCGAGACGCTCACCGGGCAGCCGGTGGCGGACCTCGAGACGGCCGTCCGCGCCGCGGCCGAACTGCGGCGGCGCGGGCCGTCGCTGGTCGTGCTCGAGGTGTCCGGACAGGGCAACCTGTTCGCCGGGCCGGACGGCACCTGGTTCGTCCCGGACGTCGAGACCGACGTCGTCGACACCACCGGAGCCGGGGACGCGCTGGTCGCGACCCTCACGGCGGCGCTGACCCGCAGGCGTCCGCTGGAGACGGCGGCCTGCCTCGCGGTCGCGGCAGCCGCGGCGACGACCGAGCACGCGGGCGGCCGGCCCCGCCTGAGCCGCCCGGCCCTCGACCGCCTACGGCCGGAGCACGCCGAGGAAGTCCAGGCCTGACCGGGATTCCGGCCCAGTGCGCGGGGCCGGCCACCCCGTCGGTCCGGCGGTGTCCACTTCGGACTGCCGCTCAGGCCACCGGGTCGACGCGGGTCCGCAGCAGGCAGAACTCGTTGCCCTCCGGGTCCTGCAGGACGTGCCAGCTCTCGTCGCCGGTCTGCCCGACGTCGGCCGGTCTGGCGCCCAGCTCCAGCAGCCGGCGCAGTTCGGCGTCCTGATCCCGGTCGGTCGGGCTGACGTCCAGGTGCAGCGGCAGCTTCGCCGCCTTCCCCGACCCGCCGACGCCGAGGACGAGCGTCGGCTGCGGGCCGCCGAAGCCGGTGCCGGGCGGGCCGATCTCGATGCCGTCGGGCTCCCGGCCGATCTCGACGTAGCCGAGCACGGCGGCCCAGAACTTCGCCAGTGTCTCCGGGTCCCGGGCGTCGATGACGATTTCGCTGATGCGGCAGGCCATCAGGTCACCCTGCCAGAGACGCGCCCATTCCTCAGTGGAACTCCGGCAGGACGTACTCCTGCCAGCCCCGGAAGAAGCCGTCGTGGTCGGCACCGACCTGCTGGACGTAGATCTCGTCCACCCCGGCGTCGACGTACTGGCGCACCCGCTCGGCGTGGGCCTTCGGGTCGTCGCCGCACACGATCGCCTCCGCGACGTCCGCGCGCGGGACGAACGACGTCGCGGCCTCGAAGTCCTCGGGGCGCGGCAGGATCTGGGCGAGCTGGCCGGGCAGGACGTCGTTGGGCCACAGCCGGTGTGCCTGGTCGAGCGCCGCGTCGGTGTCGGCGTCCCAGCAGACCTTCATCCCGGCCTGCACCGGCTTGCCGCCGCCACCGGACTCGCGGAACGCGCGGACGAGGTCGGCGTCCGGCACGACCGTGCAGTAGCCGTCGCCGATGCGCCCGGCCAGCTCGGTGGCCTGCGGCCCGAACCCGGACACGTAGATCGGCACCGGCTCGGCCGGCACGGTGTAGATCCGGGCGTCCACCACGTCGTAGTGCTCACCGTGGTGGCTGATCGACTCGCCGCGGGCGCCCGCCGCGTGCAGCAGGCGGATGACCTCGACGGCCTCCTCCAGCATCGCCAGCCGCTGCCCGGCCGAGGGCCAGGGGTCGCCGAGGATGTGCTCGTTGAGCGCCTCCCCCGAGCCGACGCCGAGCACGAACCGGCCGTCGAGCTGGACGGCGGCGGTCGCCGCGGCCTGCGCGATCACGGCCGGGTGCAGCCGGACGGTCGGGCAGGTCACCGCCGTCGTGATCGGCAAGGAGACGGCCTCGGACAGGGCACCGATCACCGACCAGACGAACGGGCTCTGGCCCTGCGCGTCGTTCCAGGGGTGGAAGTGGTCCGAGATCCACAGCCGCTCGAAGCCGGCGCGCTCGGCCGCCCGGGCCTGGGCGACGAGCTCGCGAGGGCCGTACTGCTCGCAGGACAGGAAGTAGCCGATGGACGTCATGCCGGCTGGTTACCCCGGCGGCCGGGCCCGCACACGAGCGTCCCCCACACCGGTGACTCACGTCGCCCCGGCGCGACCGGACGGTGATGCTTCCTGCCGAGTGGATCGCCGGGCTGCGGGGTACCCACGCGACACATCGACCGAGAGGAACGCGTCATGGGACTTATCGTCGGCCTGCTGGTCATCTGGGCCGTGCTGGTGGTGCTCGGGCTCGTCATCAAGGGCCTGTTCTGGCTGATCATCGTGGGCGCGATCCTGTTCGTCGCGACCGGGGTGATCGGGTTCGTGCGCCGCAAGGCCGTGCGCTGAACCTCACCCTCCGGCAGCTCGGCCGGGCAGCTCCAGGAGTGCCAGCGGCACGTGGTGCTGCCCGGCGTGGACGTCGCGGTCGCGCAGGCTGCCCTGGGGAATCGGGCGGGGGAAGGAGATCTTGACGACGTTGAGCGCCGGGATGCGGAAGATCTGCACCCCGGCGGCCGGGACGCCGTACAGCCGCGCGATCACGGTCTCGTTCAGGAACTCCTCGTCGGCGGCGACGAGGTAACCCGCGTCGTCGCGCAGGAACACCTCCATGGTGACCCAGAACGGGCCCGCGTTCTTCGAACGGACCTCGGTCGCGAGGTCTTGCAGGGTGTCAGGCATCGACGCAGGCCTTCCGGATCGTGGTGCGGAACATCGTGGTCGGGGTCTCGGAGTCGACGACGTGGTTGAGCGCGAACTCGTACACCGGCCCGCGCTCGGTCTCGGCCGGCGAGGTCGGGAACGCGAGGCTCGGCAGGTACGGCATGTCCGCCGTGGGCAGGTGCAGCATCAGCGGGTTGGCGATCTTGGCGACGGCGGTCGCGGTGGCCTGGTCGGCGGCGTGCACCAGCAGCATGACGCCGACCTCGCGGGCCGGGGTGGTCGCGGGGTCCAGGTCTTCGAGGATCGCGTTGTGGCCGTAGAGCCGGACGTCGAACTCGTAGTCCCCCTCCCCCAGCGCGAGCGTCTGGTGCACGCGCTCGACGAGCACTTTCTTCAGCAGCGCGGCCCAGTCCTCGATGCCGGCCAGGATGTGCGGGTCGCGGATGGCCGTGAACGACATGGTTTCGTAGCCGGTGAGCCGGGCGCCTTCGAGCTTGATCGTGTGCTGCGCGGCGGGTTCGAACACCGAGCCCTCCACGCGCACGATCCGGTGGTCGACTGCGCGATAGGTGGCGCGTGAGACGTCGAGGGTGCCGGCGGGCTCCCGCATCCGGAACGGGTTCGCGGTCTCGTAGAGCATGTGCGCGGCGACCGACATCGGCGTGCACGACGCCGCGGGGTCGAGCGGCTCGATCGTGAAGCCATCCTGGTCGATCCGCGCGAACACGCCGCCGGAGCGGGGGTTCGTCGTGCACTGGCCGCCGCACTCGACGATCTTGGCCGCGTGCCAGACCGGGCCGGGCGGGAGCCCTTTCAGCAGCGCGAAAGCGGCCGCGACGGCGGTGTCGGTGGCCCGCCCGGCCAGCACGACGTCAGCACCCGCGCGCAGGGCCTCCTCGATGGGTTCGTGGCCCATCATCCCGACGACCCGCACGCAGCCGTCGAGGGTCGCGCGGTCGAGCGGCCCGAGCGGGGGCAGCGGGTGGATCGCCCCCTCGGCGAGCCGGCGCCGGAGGTAGGCGGGGTCCTGCTCGCTGTGGATGGTGGCGACGGTCAGGTCGAGCCGGTCTTCGGCGAGGATCCCGGCGGTGATGTCGGCGAGCCAGTCGACGCCGCTGTCCGCCCCGCTGGTGCCGCACGACCCGACGATGAGCGGGATGCGGGCCTTCGCCGCCGCGCGCAGCAGCAGGCGCATGTCGCGGGCGACCGCGGCGGTGGACGTCTTCGGGGTGCCGGACCCGAGGTAGTGGGGCCCGGAGTCGGTCGAGCCGCCGTCGACGGCGATGACGTCGGCGCCGAGCGCGAGGCCGCGTTCGACCGTTTCCGGGGCGAACCCCGCGCCGATCATGCCCGTGGGCACGAGGACGCCCACTGCCGTGTCGTTCACTGATCTCTCCTAGCTGTTACGGGGGTACGGGGTTCGCCGCGCAGGGACGCGAGCAGTTCGTGCGCCGCCGCGATGGCGGTGGCCCGCCGGGCTTCGGCGGTCTGGCCGGCGAGGTGCGAGTACACGGTGATGCCGGCCACCCCGCGCAGCGGACTGTCGGCCGGTAGCGGTTCGGCCTGGGCGACGTCGAGGGCGGCACCGGCGAGCCGCCCCGCGGTGACGGCCCCGGCCAAGGCGGCTTCGTCGACGAGTGCCCCGCGCGCGGTGTTGACGAGGATCGCCGTGGGCTTCATCAGCGCCAGCGCGGCGGCGTCGAGGAGGTGGCGGGTCCGCGCGGTCAGCGCGGTGTGCAGCGACACGTAGTCCGCTTCGCGCAACAACTCCGGCAGCTCGACGAACTCGACGCCGGGTGCACCGCCGTCCGGGTAGACGGTGGCGCACAGGACCCGCATCCCGAACGCCCGCGCGAGCGGGACGACGGCCCGGGCGGCCGGGCCATGCCCGACGAGCCCGAGCGTGGCGCCGCGCAGCTCGCGGCCGCTCTGCCTGGGCCACCCGCCTTCGTGCACTCCCACGGCCGACTCGACCAGCCGCCGGGCGCCGGCCAGCAGCAGGGCGAGCGTGTACTCGGCGACGGCGTTGCTGTTGACCCCGGGCAGGTTGCTGACCCGGATGCCGAGCCGGGCAGCGGCATCGACGTCGACCGAGTCGTACCCGACACCCGAGCGGACGACGGCCCGCAGCAGTGGTGCGCGTGCGAGGACGTCCGCCGTCAACGGGTCGGTGGAGACGATGGCACCGACCGCATCGCCCAGGGCCGCAGCGAGTTCGTCACCACGCGCTCCCGGGCGGTAGCGGATTTCGTGCCCGGCGGCGGTGAGGATGGTGTCGGCCTCGCCGCCGGGGCGGGTGTAGTCGGTGGTGACCAGGATCGTGCTCACAACGCCGCCTTTCGTTGGTGGATTGGCACCACGGCGCCGCGAAGCGCAAGACGGCCGACACCGCCAGCCGCAGCACCAGCACCCCTGCCGAAACCGACCGCGCGGCCCGCGCCGGCCAACGCCACCTCAGCCTCGTCGGCGGGGCGGACGTAGCCGGTGGTAACCAGAACCGTGCTCACAGCGCGGCCGCCCTTCCTCGATGGATCGGCACCGCGAAGCCGCGAAGCGCAAGACGGCCAGCACCGCGAGCTGCGGCCGAAGCACCCGCACTCCTGCCGAAACCGACCTCACGGCCCGCACCGGCCGACGCCACCGCGGCCTCGTCGCGGGGGCGGGTGTAGCCGGTGGTGACCAGGATCTCGCTCACAGCGCCGCCGCCTCTCGTTGGTGGATCGGCACCGCGACAATGGCGCCACGCACCTCCGCCGGGACCGGCTCCTCGCCGTGCGCACCGGCTGGACAACAAACCAGCACCACGGCGCCGCGGCGCGCAAGACGGCCGACACCGCGAGCCGCGCCCGAAGTACCCGCACCCCCGCCGAAACCGACCGCACGGCCCGCGCCGGCCGACGCCACCGCAGCCTCGTCGCCGGGGCGGGTGTAGTCGGTGGTGACCAGAACCGTGCTCACAGCGCGACCCCCGCCTCGCTCGAAGACCGGCGCCGCAGGAGTTCTATGCGGACCACCGCGCCCAAGGCGAACACCGCGAGCAATGCGGCGTCGATCGGCATGAGGCGCCAGCCGGTCACGTCGACCATTCCGCCCACCACCGCGGGGCCCAGGAAGCCGCCCGTGGCCCAGCCCACCGTGTACAGCGCGGTGTACGTGCCCAGGACCCGGCTGGACGGCGCCAGGTTCCACAGCACCACCGCGCCGTTGATCACGAAGCCGGCCGCGCCGATTGCGGCCACGCACAGGGCGACGATCGTCGCCGTGGGCGTGTGCAGGAGCGTGCCGATCGTCAGGGACACCACGAAGACCGTCGCGCCCATGGCCATCACCCGGACCCGGCCGATCCGCTCCGACAGCAGCGCCAGCGGGTACGCCGCGAGCAGGAACGCCACCCCGCTGGGCAACGTGAGCCCGCCGGCGCCGCCGCGGGACAGGCCGAGGGCCTCGATGCCGTAGTTGGTGATCAGCGACCGGGACGCCGCCCAGGCGGCGCCGAACAGCAGGATCGCCAGGATCACCAGCAGCCGGGTGCGGTCGGTGTCACCGGCGATGTCCCGCAGGATGTCGCGCATGCGCGGTTTGGGCGTGTCCTCCCGCGCCGGTTCCCGGTCCTCCGCCACGGCTTCCCGGTAGGCGCGCGAAGTGCTGTCCCGGACCCGCCACACCAGCACCGCGGCGGACACGAGCATCAGGACCGAAGGCACCGAGAAGGCCAGCTTGGGGTGCGAGTCGACGAGGAACGTGCTGATCAGCGCCGAGACGATGATGGTGAGGCTGGACGCGATCTTCACCGCCGCGTTGGCCCGGCTGCGGCGCTCCGGGCGGATGAAGTCGGGCAGCAGCGCCTCCCCCAGCGGCTTGAAGCTGTTCGCCACCAGCGCGTAGGCGAACATGAGCGCGATCAGCGCCGGCAACGACGACGCGAGCGGGATCGTGGCGAACAGGACGGCGGCGATCGGCATGCCGACGGCCAGGTAGGGGATCCGCCGGCCCCAGCGGGTGCGGGTGTTGTCCGACCGGTTGCCGATCCAGGGCTGGATGAACAGGCCCAGCACGTTGTCCATGCCCATCAGCAGCCCGATGACGGCGGCGCTGCCGACGTGCTCGCGCAGCAGCGGTGGCACCTGCGCGTCGTAGAAGTTCCACGTCGATTCCTGGGCGAAGACGGCCAGCGCGACGTAGAACGTGATGCGCCGCCCGCTCTTCCGCCCCCTCGGGGTGTCCACTGTGGTCATCGCAAGTCCTCCGGGGGCCGCGGCCGCTTCGTCGCGTCGGCGCTGTCGTCACCCTAGAGATGCTATAGCAAAACTGTCAACGGTGGCATAACGGGATGCCATGGCTCGGTTAAGGTGAGGACATGAATCAGCAGTCACCGGCCGCCCCGGTGGCGGAGACGCTCGCCGACCGCACCTACCGCGCGGTGCAGGACGCCATCGCCGCGGGCGACCTGCGCCCGGGCGAAAAGGTCACCGAACGCGGCCTGGCCGAACGCTTCGCCGTCAGCCCCACCCCGGTCCGCGAAGCGATCCGGCGCCTGGAACAGGACGGCCTCATCGAACGCGCCGGGCCGCGGACGGTGGTCGTCGCGATGATCGGGGACGCCGCGATCCGGGACCTGGCCGAGGTGGAGGTCGCCCTGCGCGGGCTGGTCGCGCGCTTCGCGGCCCGGCACGCGACGAAGGGCCACCTGGTCCGGCTCGACGCGCTCCTCGACACCGCCGACGACCTGGTGATCGTCATGCGCCAGCGGCACGCCGACGGGCAGCGCGTCGAGAACTACGTCCACACCCTGCTCGACGTCTTCCAGCGGTTCAACGACGAGGTGAGCGCGTGCGCCGGCAACCCGGTGCTCGTCCGGCTGCTGGAGCAGAGCCGGGTGTTCTCCCGCGCCGAGCGGCGCAGCCGCCTGGTCGAGCACGTGCTGGCCGACGACCGGTTCGGGCTCGACCGCTACTCCGGCCACCGCGCGCTGGTCCGCGCCCTGCGCGCCGGCGACGCGGCCACCGCGGAGGAGCTCGTCATGGCGGACGCCCGCGGCGGCCTCGACGACCTGCTCCGCTCACCCGAGCGGCCCGGCTGATCAGGCGGAACGAACGCGGTCGTCAACGGCGGCGCCCGCACCGGCCATAAACGCCGTCCGCCCGGCCCTGTGACATTTTCACGATACTTGTTCGCGTTTTCGGGAAATTGCGATAATACCGGTGGGTATGTATGATCCACAGTGGATCCCGCATATCGTGCTCCTGGTCACCACGGACACACAGTCAACCGGTTGGAGAATTCCCATGGCGCAAAAGGTCCTCGTCGAGATGCTGGACGACCTCGACGGCAGCCCCGCCACCCACACCATTCCCTTCGGCCTCGACGGCGTCAGCTACGAGATCGACCTCTCCGACGACAACGCCACCGCCCTGCGCGGGGAACTCGCGCGGTTCATCGCCGCGAGCCGCAAGACCGGCGGCCGCAAGGTGCGCGTCGCCACCGGGCAGTCGACGGCGAGTAGTGCGGACCGTGAGCGCTCACGCGCGATCCGCGCCTGGGCCGGGGAAAGCGGCTATGAGGTCTCCGAGCGCGGTCGCCTCTCCTCCGAGATCGTCACCGCCTACGACGAGGCGCAGCGACAGGTCGCCGAACCCGTCGCGGCCCGCAAGCGCACGCCGCGCAAGAAGGTCGCCGCCGTGAAGAAGTAAGGCATGACAGCCGTTCAGCGGCGCGGCCATGGGCCATTCCGCGTAATCGACGTCGTTTCGAGCGGGAAATCGGTCCGGTCGGCGCCGCCCGGATTCACCGATACCGCGCCGGAATGACGGCTACCCGGCGGTCGATGTCCGGCTCGCGGCACCCGCGGCCGCGATCAGGGCGAGCGCGAACAGCACGTAGGCGGCGACCAGCCCGCCGGTGGTGCCGGCCGAGCTCAAGGTGCCGCCGACCGCACGGCCGAGGAGCTGGCCGACGCATTCGGCCGTGATGACCGCGGTCGCCAGCTCCGTGGCCGTGAATCCGCTCGAGCCCGCGGTCGTCGCCCGGATGTACAGGCTGGGGTACGCGAGCCCGACGCCGATCCCGGCCGCGGTCCACGCGCCGAGGACGACGCCGAACGAGCCGCCGGTGGCCAGCTCGACCGCCGGCACCGCGGTGCCGAGCGCGGTCAGGCTCAGGCCGGCGACCGGAAACGCCGACGCGCACCGCGTGACCAGGAGGCTCGTCACCGCCCACCCCAGCGGGGCGGCACTCAGCACGACCGCCGCTTGCCCGAGGCTCATCCGGAACCCGCTCGTCAGCAGCACGGTGATCAGGCTGTCCGCGCCGAAGTAGCCGGCCGCGAACAGCACCATCGCCCCGAGCGCGGCGGGTGTCCCCCGCCGCAGGCGCGCGGTTCCCGCGGGCAGGATCGCGACCGTCCCCGCCACCGTGAGCACCGCGCCGGCGATCGCGAGCGGCCACCACCCCGCGCTCAGCACGACGCACGCCGCGCCCAGCGGCACCGACAGCGTCCGGCCCAGCGGACGCGGCGCGGCCTCGACGGCCGGGTCGTCGCGGACGGCGCGCACGACCAGCAGCCGTCCGAAAAGGACGAACGGCACCGGCACCAGCAGGATCCAGCGCCACCCGACGAGGTGTTCCAGGCCCAGCGTCGCGGCCGGGCCGGCCAGGGCGGGCACGATCCACATCGCCGACGACGCCGCGACCACCCGGATGCGCAGCCGTTCGTCGAGGTGCCGGATCGCGGAGCTGATCCCGAACACCGCCAAGAGCCCGCCGGCCAGGCCGCTGGTGAACTGCCCCAGCGCGAACACCCACGCCGCCCGAGCGGACGCGGCCAGTGCGAGCCCGCCGAGGTAGGCGAGCGTCCCGGCGGCCAGGGTGCGCCGCGGGCCCAGCCGGCCCAGTACCCGGCTCGCCAGCGGGAGCGCGACGAACAACCCCAGTGTCGAACCGGCGATGAGGAGCCCGAGCCGGCCCCGTGCGTCCAAGTCGTCGGCGACGACGGGCAGCAGCGTGGATGCGACGAACCCGGTCACCGCGGCCGCGAACTCGAGCGCGACGATCCCGGCGGCGAGCACCGGCGGGGCACCTCTCACGTGTACAGCTCTCGGTCGTATCGGTTGATCTGCACCCACACGCCGTCGGGATCCCGAACGCGCAGCGAGAAGCCGAAACCTTCGTCGGTCACCGGGCCGGGCTCGAACCCGGCCGCCCGCAAGCGATCCGCGACGTCTTCCAGCGGTTCGTCGGCCTCGAACGCCAGCTCGCACCGGCCGGCCTCCTCGGCGGTCCCGCGGTGCAAGGCCAGCGTGCCGCCGTCGGCGGGCAGCTCGATCCAGCCGCCGGGGCGCGACGCCGGCCCGCTCTCCAGGCCGAGGGCCCGGTAGAACCGCGTCAGGGCCTCGACGTCCGCGCTGTAGCGGATCGGCAGCACGCGCATCACGATCGCTCCTCACCGCGTCGCAGGTACTCCTCGAGCGCGTGCTCGACGAACGCCGAGAGCGACTCGTCGGCGTCGACGGACGCGTGCTTGACCCGCCTGATGAGCTCAGGTGGCAGGTAGACGCTGAACTGCCGTTTGACGGCTTGAGTCATGCCCGCATGCTAGCATGCCTTCATGCCCGTTTACGGGCATCGCCGTGACGCGCAGCGGGCCTGCGTCCGGCTCGGGCTGCGGGCCGCAGCTGTGACGCTTCGCTCTCTCCGGGATCACGCCGGACCTGGTGACGCTGGACAAGCCGATGGGCGTGGGCAACCCGATCGGCGCCGTCGTCACGCGGCGCAAGATCGCCGACGTCCTGGCGGGCCGCTACGGGTACTTCTCGACGTTCGCCGCGGCCGCGGGCCACGCGGTGCTCGACATCCTGGAGCTGACCGGCCTGCCCGCCCAAGCCGTCGCGGTCGGCGAGTACCTCCGCCGCGGCCCGCGGGAGCCGGACCCCCCGCGGTGACGTGCTGAAGGTGCGCTCGGCGACGCCGTGCACCGCGCCGTCAGCGCACCGGGAAGCTGACGCCCGTCAGCTCCTCGCTCACCGACCACAACCGCGCGGCCGCGGCCGGGTCGATCGCGTGCGGGGACACGCCCGCCGGCGGGACTTCGCCCGTCCCGTGCCGGCTCGCGTCGTGGGTGCGTTCCAGCGCCACCGGCGCGATGTTGTTGTCCAGGCAGTACACCCCGCCGACGTCGGCCAGCTGGGGGCTGACCGCGCACCACACACTGGTCGACGCGCCCTGCTGGACCGTCTTCTTGCCCGCGTACGGATCGATCACCGGCTTGCCGTCGTCGTCGACGAGCTTCATCGCCCGCAGCGTCTCCGGGGTGGCCCAGCCGCTCAGGTTGGTGTCCACAATGGATCCCGGGTGGACGGAGAACGCCTGCACCCCACGGCGATCCAGCTCGAGCGCGAACAGGATGTTCGCCGTCTTCGACTGGCCGTACCCGAGCATCGGGTGGTACTCGCGGTGCTCGAAGGCCAGGTCGTCGACCACGACCGGCGACAGCCGGTGCGCCGCCGCGGACACCGACACCACGCGGGCGCCCCTGGCCAACGCCGGCGAAAGCCTTGCGGTGAGCCGGAAGTGCCCGAGGTGGTTGGTCGCGAAGTGCGACTCGTGGCCGCGCGCGTCACGCGTCAGGGGCACACCCATGATCCCGGCGCTCGTGACCAGGATGTCCACCGCGCGGCCCGACGCGAGGAACCGCCGCGCGAACGCGTCCACCGACGCCGGGTCGGCGAGGTCGAGCCGGTCGATCTCGACGCCGTCGATGCCGTCGAGCATGTTCGCGGCCTTGGCGGGATCGCGCACGGGAACGACGACGTGGGCACCGCGCTCGCGCAGCACCCGGGTCGTCTCCCGGCCGATGCCCGAGTGCCCGCCGGTGACGACGGCGAGCTTGCCGGTGAGGTCGACGCCGGCGGCGACCTGCTCGGCCGTCGACGCGGCGTCGAACGGCGTGTCCTCGATGGGATTCTGGGGGCTCATGGGCGTCACTTCCCGACAACGTCGTGGTCGATGAGGCTGCGGGCGCAGTCGAGGACGGCGACCTCCGCCGGCCGCGGTGTCCAGTCCAGCAACGACTTCGCCTTCGCCGTGCTGTGGCGGCTGCGGCGGCCGAGGGAGGGCATGATCTCCCGCAGCGAGCGGTCGAACAGCGCGGACACGCGGACGGCGAGGTCCGGCAGCTTGCGCGTCGGGACCTTGCGGCCGTCCTCGCCGAGGCCGTCGCGCAGGATGCGCGCGATGTCGTGCATCCACAGGAACTCGCCGGTCGCGAGGAACCGCTGGCCGGCCGCCGCGGGGGCGGTCATGGCGCGGACGTGGACGTCGGCGAGGTCCCGCACGTCGACGACCTCCAGGCCGATGCGCGGGGTGCCGGGCATCGCGCCGGCCAGCAGCCGGGAGATGATCCGGACCGAGCCCAGCGTGTCGGGCGACAGCACCGGCCCGAACACCGCGCCCGGCAGGATCGTGGCGAGCGTCATCGGCCCGTCGCAGGACTTCATGAACTCCCACGCCGCCAGCTCGGCCGCCGTCTTCGAACGCCGGTAAGCGGGCAGCTTCGGCGCGTCCAGGTCCGTCCACAGTGTCTCGTCGGTGACGCCGTCGGCGGTGTAGGACGTCGGGCTGGCCGTGTTCGCCGCCGACGTCATGACGACCCGCTGGACCCCCGCCGCGGCCGCGGCGCGCAGCACCCGCAGCGTGCCGTCGCGGGCCGGGACCAGCAAGGCCTGCGCGTCCGCGCCGTCCGCGCCGAGCGGCGAGGCGACGTGCAGGACGTGGTCGCAGCCGTCGAGGGCTTCCTCCCAGCCGTCGTCGCGGGTCAGGTCCGCCACCGCGAACTCCAGGTGGTCCGTCCGGTCCGAGACGGACGCGACCGCCCGCCGCACCCGCTCGCCCCGGCTCGCGTCGCGCACGGTCGCCCGCACGTCGTAACCGCGGCCGAGCAGCTCGGCGACGCACCAGCCCGCCACGTAGCCGGTCCCGCCGGTCACCAGCACCGAACCCGACATCGCGTCCTCCTCGTTTCGTTAGCCGTTCGGCTAATGAAACCAGCGTAGCACCACCTCCGGTCCGCCGCGGGCGCTACGATGACCAGGTGGCGGCGGTACGGGCGGCGCAGGCCGAGAAGACCAGGCAGGCGGTGCTGGACACGGCGCGGAGGCTGTTCCTGGAGCACGGGTTCGACGCCACTTCGCTGCAGCAGATCGCCGACACGATGGGTGTCACGAAGGCGAACGTCTACTACTACTTCCGCACCAAGATCGCGATCCTCGAGGCCCTGCTCGAACCCACGGTCGCCGCGCTGGCCGCCGGGCTCGACGCGCTCGAGCAGATCGCCGACCGCGACGAGCGCCGCGAATCCTTCGTCACGCACTGGGTCGGCCAGGTCGTCACCGCGTACCGCACGCTGGCGCCGATGAGCCACGCCGACCCGATCGTCCGGCGGCACCCCGGCATCAGCCGCACCCTCGACGAGCTGGCCGACCGCGCCCTGCACCTGCTGTTCGGCCCGGCGCCGACGGCGGACCAGATCGCGGCCTACTCGCTGATCAGCGACCTGGGCGTGGTCACGCGCCGCCTCGACGCACTGCCCGACGACGAGCTTCGCGCCGTCCTCACCCGGCTGTGCCTGCGGGTCGTGCGGGACTGAGCCGAACACCGAGGGTGCTCAGGTGACGTAACCGGCCCGCAAGTGCGCGAGATAAGCCTCCGGGCCGCCGTGCGCGCGGTCCTGAGCGCCGAGACGGGTGTGCGTCAGCGTGTGGTTCCGGCTCACGCGCAGCGTGGTGGTCGCCGCGCGCCCGGCCGCCGGCGAGTCATCGGCGCTCTCGAGGACGTGCACCTCCGGCGGGAACATCGCGCGCGCCTCGGCGGCAGACGCTGCCGGTGGGTGCCCGGTGCGGTTGGCGCTGCTGACGTGGAGGTGCCCGACGTCCGTGAGGATCGGGCGCACCGGATCCCCGCACGCGCCGAACACCAGCGCGTGGCCGTCGCGGGTGGCCGGTGACGCCCAGCCCGGCGCCCGGCCGCTCACCACGGGCAGCAACAGCGTCAGCCGTTCGCGCACCAGGAGCTCGCGGACGAGCGCCCGGGTGGCGTCGTCGAGGTCGAGGGCGGCGGCGAACTCGGACCAGGGGTCGTCGTCGACGAGCCACAACGCGACGGCCTGGTCCGCGGGGCGGCCCTTCGCGGTGTTGACGACGTCGGGCGCGGTCGCGGCGACCACCGAGGTCAGCGGGTACGGGTTCGGGAACACGACCGCCGAGCCCGCCCGCAACGCCTCGGCCGCCGCGGCCGGCTGCGTCAGGATCGCCGTCACGTCGCCGGCACCGCGGCGGTCGCGCGGAACGCGTCGACGAACCCGACGAGGCTCTCGACCGGGACGACCGCTTCGTTGCGGCGGAACGCTTCGGCCTTCACCCACGCCAGCGCCGCCGCCGTCTCCGCGCGGTCGAGCACCAGGCCGGCCCGTTCGCCGACCGCGCGCAGCACCCGGGTACTGGCCAGGTGGGTGAGCACCACGGTCGGCTCGATGCCCAGCACCGCCGGGTCGAAGGGCTGGAACGTCGCCGGCCGCACGAACGGCGTGCCGGTGGAGATCGTGCCGACGCCGGTGCCGACGATCGGGGTGGTCACCGTCAGCGGCAGGCCCGTCTCCGCCGCCACCGCGCGGGCGATCACGGGAATCCGGGTCAGGTCGGGCGCCGTGTGCCAGAGGTCGGCCTCGCCCAGCAGTTCGGCGGTGCGGTGGGCGAGCAGGAACAGGAGCTGCTCGGTGGCGACCATGCCGCTGCGTTCCGCGACGCCCAGCCAGGAACTCGACACCACCCGGACGCCGGCCCGGACCGCCGCCAGCGTGTTCGCCAGGCCGAGCCCGAGGTCGTTGTGCAGGTGCGAGGCCAGGACGACGTCGTCGGCCACCCGCTCGAGCAGCCCCTGGAACAGCTCGGCGCACCGCTCGGTGAGCAGGTCGCCGGTGGTGTCGGCGACGACGATCACGCCGGCGCCGGCCTCGGTCAGCGCGTTCGCCGCGCCGGCCAGCACGTCGACGTCGGCGCGCGGCGCGTCGGCGAAACACACGTCCGGGATGACGCCGGTGTCGCCGTCGCGCACGGCCCGCACCAGCGGGACGGCGTCGGCCAGCGCGTCGACGGCGGGGCGGTGGACCATCGCGTCGGCCATCACGTCGGACGCGGGCACCACGATCATCACCCGCGCGTTCGGCGTACCCCGCACCGCGTCGCACGCTTGCCGGACGTCGTCGAGGGTGGCCCGGCAGACCGCGGCGGGACTCACGGACCCGGCCGCCTCCACCGCGACCCGGCGGGTGGCGGCGAACTCTTCCGCGCACACCGCGGGGAATCCGGCCGCGAACACGACGTGCCGGGGCCCGTCACCACCGAAGACCCGGCCGTGCTCACGGGCCAGCCGGACGCGGAAGTCCCCGCTCATCAGGGTTTTGCCCTGCGCGCCGTCGCGGGCCGACTCCTCCCACAGCACCAACCGCCCGCCCAGCGCGGATTCCCTGACCAGATCCGGCGTACCCATAGTCGTCTTCGTCCTTCCCGGCGGTCCGGATGCGCCACCGGAACGAAGACAAGTGAACGGGGCCGCGGCGGACCGCGTCAAAGTGCCGACGCTCACACAGTGTCCCGACAATCCGCGTTTCGGTGACGGTAAGTGGCCGAGACGAGAGCGGGACCCGCAAGAATCCCCTCGGACGGCGGATCGACGGCTCACCACCGCGTGAGGATCACGTGACGCCGCCGCCGTTTCCCGGCTCGATGATCAGCCGATCGGACGATTAGTCTTCGGCGTACCCGCACGCCCGAGACCGAGCGCATTGCCCCCGAAGGAGCGCCCCATGGACGAGAACCTGCTTGACGAGCGGGACGCCGCACGGCGAGTGGACGACGTCACCACCGCGTTGGACCGGCTGGCCGGCACCTTCAAGGAGGAAGAAGCGCTGTCCGTGGTCCTGCAGCGGGTGTGCCAGCAGGTCGTGCACGCCGTGCCGGACGCGGAACTCGCCAGCATCACCCTGCTGCGCGAGGGCAACCCCTACACCGCGGCGTCGACCGGTGACAGTGCGCACCACATCGACCAGGCCCAGTACGACGCCGGGCAAGGCCCCTGCCTGGAGGCCGCCCGGACCGGCGAACTCCAGCGCGTCAAGGTGACCGAAGCGGCGCAGCAGTGGCCCGAGTTCGCCGCGGCCGCCGCCGAGTCCGCGGTGCTCGGCTACCTGTCCGCGCCACTGTTCATCGACCGCGAGTACCACGGTTCACTCAACCTGTACGACACCGGCGGCAACAGCTTCGGTGCGCTCGACGGAGCCCTGCTGGCGCTCTACACCACCGCCGCCGAAGCAGCACTGCGCAGCACCCGACGGCACCAGACGGCCCGCGAGACGATGGAACAGCTCCGCACCGCACTGACCTCCCGCGCGGTGATCGACCAGGCGAAGGGCATCTTGATGGCCCTACACCAAATCCCGGCCGACGACGCTTTCGACCTGCTGGTCAAGGCGTCACAGGAGAAGAACCTGAAGCTGCGCGAAGTAGCCCAGGACTTCCTCACCACCGCCTTGGCCGCCCCGAACCGCCCTTGAGCACACCGTCGTCCGCCGTCCCAGCGGCTCCCGCGTCAGCGCTTCACCGTGGGCCCAGAATCCGCGACGACCGGGATCAAGGCCGCGTGCGGATCCGGCTGCGCCGCCACGCGGGCCGCGGCCGCGTCGATCAGCACGCACTGGCCCTTGCCCCTGGCCAAGTCCTTCACGGTCACCTGCACCGTGCTGTCCGCGTCGATGTCGAACCTGACCTCGATCCGCGGCACGCCGCGCCGAGCGCGCTCGGGTGCCTGGCTCACCCGGGATCGCCGGCCGGTCAAGCCGGTCGAAGTCGAGCCGACGACCAATTCGATCTCGCGCTGCGACACAACGATTCCTTCACAGGACAAGTGGCCTGGTCGCCGGTAAGTCGGCAACCGCGCCCCCGTGTTACGCGGGTGACGGCCGCTCGCTGCCTGTAATCTTCAGGGCGCGGTGGTGGGCAAAGTGCCGTCGGCAGGAGTCCCGATCGGCTACGCTGGCCCGCATGGGGTGACCGGCCCGCGACCACCAGTGACGGCCGCGGGTGTCGACCTCGGAAGTGCGTGTCGGGAACGTGGGGAGGCGACACCGACGTGGTTTTCAACGCGGACACAATGCGGCGACAGGCCGCGGAACTGGACGAGGAACTGAGGCGGGTCCGGTTCACCGGCCAGTCCCGCGACGGCGCGGTGACCGCGGCCGTGAGCGGCCACGGCCGGCTCTTGGATCTCAAGATCAGCACCGCGGCGATGCGCGGCGCCCACCCGCATACGGTCGGACCGGACGTGGTGGAGGCCGTGGCGGCCGCACGTCGGCAAGCCACCACCGTGGCCACCGCGAAGATGCGCGCGGTCCTGGACAAGGACCAGGTGTGGCAGCCCGCTCCAGCCCCGCCACCAGGCGGCGTCGCCGTCGACCACCGGGTCGGCCCCGCCCGCGACGACCGCGCGCAACCGGACCCGGTCCAGCCGAACCTTTCGCCGGCGTCCGCACGTCCCCGGCGGGTGGAGGTCGAGGAGGAGAACTTCGAGAACCTCGACTTCCTCGGCGACAGCGGCGAAAACGAGGAACGGGGACGCTGGTGAACTACCAGGACGAGCTGTACAGCCTCGCGCGGGAGATCGACGCCGCCGTGGCCGCGGTCGCGCAGACCGCTCACGGCGCCGAACAAGCTCCGCTGCAGTGGCGGCTGCCGGGAGAACTGGGCTCGGTGACCGTGTCCGGAGCCGGCGACCTGACCGCGGTGACCCTCGACGTCGCCGAGCTGCACCAGTACTCCGCCGACGCCCTGGCCCGCACCCTGCTGCAGGGCATCCGGGACGCCGAACACCGAGCCGATCGGCAACGCGGCGACACCGTCGCCGCGGTCGTCACCGAAACGGGGCTGGCATGACCTTCGACCCCAACGACATCTCCGGCCGCGGCTACCGGGTCTACCCCGAAGCCTTGCGCAAAGCCGCCGATGACGTCGCCGGTGCCGCCGACCTGGTCACCACGTTCGCCCGGACGGATCTCGCCGGGACCCTGCTCGGCGAGTTCGATCTGGGCTTGCCCGGGACGTTGACCACGATCATGCCCGACATCCACGGCGCGGGAACGGCCGAGCAGTACAACCGGGCCATCGAGACCATCCGCGGGGTTTCGGCGAAGAACGCCGAGACGCTGCAGCAGCTTTCTCGGGCTCTGCAGACCGCCGCCTCCTATTACGAACAGCAGGACGCCGCCGAGTACGAGCGGCTCAAGAAGCTCGAAGGAGGCCTTCCGTGAGCGACATGCCCACGCCGTGGACGACGGGCCCGCCGGCGCCGGTCACGACACCTCAGGCGGGCCTGCCCTACCCCACCGACTCCGACGCGACGATCCGCCACTGGGCCGAGTTCATCGGTGCGCACGGCATCGTGACCTTGCTGGACAAGCTCCGCGTGTTCGTCGCCGGTGACATCGGCAAGGTCCTGCGGCTCGCCGACAGGTTCGCCAACGAGTCGTCCCTGTCGAACGCGGCCAATCAGCTCAGTGATGCCCAGCTGACCTTGTCGAAAGCCTGGCACGGCGACGCCGCCGATCAGTTCGGCACTTACGCCGGCAAGGCCGTGACCATCCTGGGGCAGAACCAGAACTCGCTGATCAGCCTGACCAACACGATGTCCGCCATCGCCCAGACGATCATCGAAACCTACAAGACTCTGCTCACGACCATCGGCAAATGCGCGATCAACCTCGCTCAGCTCGGCGGGAAGATCGGCATCGCCATCGGGGTGTCGACGGCGATGCCCCCGCTAGCCGTCATCGAGTTCAAGGACATCGCCGATGCGGTCAACTCCGCGTTCGCGACGTTCTGGACCGACTGCCTGACCCTGCTCGGTGGATTGATGACCGACATCGGAAAGCAGCTCGGCAACCGTCTTCAGCTGTCCGTCATCGAAGCCAACTTCGCCACCTTGCCCGACGTCGGCGACAGCAACGACGTCATCGACGATCCGGCCCGCTGGCAGGTCAAGCCGGGAGCCACCCACTCATGACCCATCGCCGCACCCGCTGCGCTGTCGTCGCCGCCCTGCTGGTCGCGGGGCTGAGTGCCGGCTGCTCGTCCGGCCGGCCGGCGGTTCCGGCGGAGCCGTCGGTTTCGGTCCCGCCGATCCCCGGGGTCGGGATGAGCGGAGCCGGCCGGTTCCGGACCGATCCGTGCGCCGCGGTCACGGTCGAGCAGCTCACCGCCCTCGGCTTCACCGGCGGTGAACGCAGCCGCGACGGCAACCGGTGTGTCACCACGTTCGGCGCCGTCGCCAAGGTCAGCACCTCGAACCTGGGCGACAGCCTGCAGATCCTGTACCAAGAGCACGCCCTCGGCCACGACACCGGCAACCACTGGGAGCCGATCACCGTCGAGACCGTCTACCCGGCCGTCATCGTCGCCATCGACGAGAACGTCCCCAGCAAGCAAGCCGACGGCCCGCGCGGCTGCACCCTCGCACTCGCCGCCGACAACAGCACCCTCGTCCACATCAGCGCCGCCACCGCCGACCAGCCCGAAGCCGGCCCGTGGCAGCACGATCCCTGCGGTGCCGCGCAGAAGATCGCCGCCCTCGCCGTCGCCAACCTGACCGCGTAACCGCGCTGTCCCTTCTTCCGTCTGTGCCCCAGCACGTTCGGGCTGTCTGCTTGACTATCGGTGTGACCGTGTACGACCTCGCTCGTCACCTGCCCGCCGTCCCCGACCTGCGCGCGCTGTGCCGTGCGCTGGCCGCGTTGGACGTCGTGCTGAGCCCCGGCAGCGAAGACCGGTACCACCTCTACGACACCGCCTGGGCGCCTGGTGAGGAACTGGCGTCCATGCGGGACGGCGCGGGCAACGAATACTCCGTCGTGTTCACGGCCGCGGGGGCGTACGTGCGCGGTTTCGACCACGAGTCGCCGATGAGTCCCTACGCCTCCGACGACGAGGAACCGTGGCCCGGTGTTCTCGACGCCGTGCCCGACGTGTTCCGGAAGTGTGTGGCGGAACCGGCGTTCTCCGACGAGTACGGCACGCCGTACGTCACGGTCTGCCTGTGGCGTGAGCACGGCGACACCGTCTGGCAGCACGGCGTCATCGCGTTCCCCGACAAGGGCGACGACGGGGCCGACTGGCTGTTCGCCCTGCTGACCGACCGCACACCCGAGGCGTTCCGGGAGTGGGCGCAGGCCTACTACGAAAGACCGATCGACCTCGACGCGGTGCGCCACATCTACGCCGGGCACCCGCTGACCACGACCGTCGTGACCGCGCTCAACCCCGCCACCACCCTGGCCACCGTCGCGGATCGCGTCGCCGCAACCGGCTACCCGATCGACTGACCGGCTGCCGACTGGCGACTCGCCTTGACTCCCTACCAACTAGAAGGTAGAAATAGTCGCGTGACCACGACAGCGGATCGGATCCTGGACAGCGCTCAGACGCTGGTGCAGGTTCGGGGGTACAACGGCTTCTCCTACGCCGACATCAGTGCCGAGCTGTCCATCACGAAGCCGAGCATCCACCACCACTTCCCCACCAAAGCCGCACTGGCCGAGGCGCTGATCGCGCGCTATCGGGAACGGTTCGCCGTAGCGCGGAAGGAAGTCGACGACGACGCGGCGGGCGCGCGGCAGCGCCTGGTGGGTTACGCCGGGCTGTACGCCGAGACCTTTGCCCAAGGCGGTCGCATCTGCCTCTGCGGCGTCTTCGCCGTGGATGCGGAGAGCCTGCCCGTTCAGGTACGGCAGGCGACGGACGCGTTCTTCGCCGATCAGCGGCAATGGGTGGCCGGCGTGCTGGCCGAGGCGGGCATGCCCGCCACCCGGACCGGTGCGGCGGCCGAGGCTTACCTGGCGTCGCTGGAGGGAGCACTGCTCCTGGCCCGCGCTCACGGGCAACCGGACGGCGCCGCCGGACGGGATCGCGATGTGGTCCGGTCGGTGGCGGCGACCCTGGTCGACGCCCTGCTCTGAAAACGCACCACCGCAACGCCTTTTCGCATGACCAGTCAACCTTCCAACTAGTAGGTAGTCAGATGAGGAGAACCACCATGGGACAGGACTTCACCGGTCGCAAGCTCGTCGTAGTCGGCGGCAGCAGCGGCATGGGCCGTCAGATCGCCGAGGACGTCGTCAGCGGCGGCGGCAGCGCGGTCGTCATCGGTTCCCGCCCCGAGCGGGTCGAGAAGACCGTGGCCGACCTGGCCGCCCACGGACAGGCGTGGGGCATCACCGCCGACCTGCGCGACCCCGCCGAGGTGACGCGGGTGCGCGAGGAACTGGCCGGCCAGCACGCCGACACGACGTTGCTGGTCAACGCGGCAGGCGTGTTCAGGCCGCTGCCGTTCCTCGAACACACCCCCGCCGACTACGACGCCTACCTGGACCTGAACAAGGCCACCTTCCTGATCACCCAGACCGTGGCGCAGAACATGGTGACCAGCGGCCGCGGTGGCGCCATCGTCAACATCGGCAGCATGTGGGCGAAGCAGGCCATCGCCGCGACCCCGTCATCGGCGTACTCGATGGCCAAGGCCGGCCTGCACGCCCTGACCCAGCACCTCGCCCTGGAGCTGGCCGCCCACAAGATCCGGGTCAACGCCATCTCCCCGGCCGTGGTCGCCACCCCCATCTACGAGGGCTTCATCCCACCGGCCGAGGTCGACACCGTCCTGGCGGGATTCAACGCCTTCCACCCGATCGGCCGGATCGGCACCACCGAGGACATCTCCGCCGTGGTCACCTTCCTCCTCTCCGACCAGGCCGGCTGGGTCACCGGCGCGATCTGGGACGTCGACGGCGGCGTCACGGCAGGCCGAAACCAGTAACCAGGCGCTGCCGGGTCTGTACGGGTTTGCCGGTTCGGAACCCGTACAGGCCCTCGCCCCCCTGGGTGCTCAGCACTTCGCCCGCCACAAGGCACAACTGCGGATACCACCGGTTCGAGACCAGCCGAACGTCCGCTCGTGCCGCGATCAGTGCGTTCTCGCTCGTCTTGAGGGCGGCCGAACGCTGCCGTGGAGTCGGCCGGAGTCGACGAGCCGCGACGAGGCCATGCCCCGGTCATTCCTCCCTTAGCTGTTCCAGGCTTGTCGTCCGCCAGAGGGCTGGGAGGGTTACCGCTGTTACGGCCAGTACTGCTATTGCCGCCGTTGCGGTCAGGAACAGGATTGCCGAGATGTCGACCGCCAGCTCGCGGTGTCCTACTGACCTCAGCAGCAGCCAGTCCAGGGCGATCCCCTCGATCACTGCGATGACTACGCCCACCGTGACCGGGATTGCCATCTGCCACAGCAGTGAGCGGGCCAGTACGCCGCGTCCTACGCCGTTGGCCATCAAGGCAGCCAGGCTGCGGCGCCGTTCTCTCAGTTGCTCCCAGGCCGCGATCATCAGGCTGCCCGCGGCCAGCAGCAGCACCAGGATCGACCCCACCGACAGCACCCGGGTGATCAGTGCGTACGTGCCGTCTCGTTCCGTGCCGACCGAGGAGACTATGCCGTTCCAGCCCAGTTGCCCGACCGTGTTGCGCAGCTGCTCCACCACGTCCGGGCCGGCCGCGGGGATCGTGATGTTCGAGATCAGCCCGACGCTTGTCGCCGGGGCCAGTGCGGCCGGGGTGACCAGCAGGGCCGCCGGGTGTTCTGTTGATACGGTGCGGAAGCGGTCCGCCGGGACCGTCCACTGTGGTGGGACGCCTGGGTCGGCGCGCCGGGCGCCGGCGAACCAGGTTCGGTCGCCCGGGGCCGGGTGGTAGGCGTTTGCTTCGGGGGTTCCGACGGCGAACACGTCGCCGTCGCGGCAGTCCCCCGGTGCTCCTTCGGACCGCAGTTCGGCGCAGCTTCCTAGGATGAGCCGGGTCTCCGCGCCGGCCGCGTTCACCAGCGTGCCCGAGGTCGTCACCGGTACGCCACGCGCTCCCGGCAGCTCCTGGACGGCGGCGGCGAACGCCTGGACGTCGGTGAGGGTCGACGCGAAGTTGCTCGCCAGCACCCGGACGCTTCCCGGGTCGAGGTGGTCGCTCTCGGCGCGGGCGTAAACCCCTTGCAGGGCAATCGATCCGGCCAGCACCACGGCGATGCCGCTCACCAGGCGCGCCGCCGTCGCGCTGTCCACCTGCAGCCGGCGGACGGCCAGCAGCCATGCGGGCGAACCGCCGCGCAATCGGCCCGCGACCCGCTCGACCAGCCACGGCAGCACCAGCGGGACGGTCATCAGGAGCAGGACCACCCCGCCGATCACCGCCGGGTCGCCGGCGTCGGCCGACACCCGCTCCCAGCGGGTCGCCAGCAGGACCACGCCCACGACCGCGGGCAGGGGGCGCCACCAGAACTTCCGCGGGGCCTGGATCCCGCGCCGCACCACGCCGAGCGGCTCGATGACGACCCGCCGCAGCGCGAACGCGGCCACCGCGCACGCCAGCACCGGCAGCAGCACCGCGATCGGCACGCCGAGCCGCCAGTCGGGCACGACGTCTTCGCCGAAAATGCCGCCGCGGAAGGCGGACACGGTGATCAGCGGGACGAGCGCGCGCACCACCAGGAACAGCACCCCGCCCGACACGAGCCCGGCGAGCGCGCCGAGCAGCGCCTCCCCCGCGGCGATCCGCACCACCTGGCCGCGGTCGGCGCCGACCAGGCGCAGCGCCGCGAGCCGCCGGTCCCGCGACGCCGCGGCGAGCCGGGTGCTGGCGACCACGAAGACGACAACCGGGACGAGGCAGGTCGTCGCCCCGACCACGACCAGCAGCAGCTCCAGCGCGGTCAGGTCGCGGTGGCCGGTGAGCGGCCCGCCGACGCGGTTCACCGCGACCGCGGCCGGCTGCGCGGCGGCGGTCGCGGACCCGAGGTAGAAGTACAGCTCGTTCGGGCCGGTCAGCCCGGCGTCGCCGATGGTGCCGATCACGAGCTGCGGGAACCGCCCCCGCAGCTCCTCCCCCGCCGGCGACGCCAGGAGGTCGGCGAGCGCCGGCGACAGCACCACTTCACCGGGTTTCGGCAGCTCGCCCACCCCGGGGAACGCGGGAGCGCGCGGCCCGGTCGGCTGCACGAGGACGCCCTGCAGGCCCTGGCCGTGGAACTCGTCCACCAGCTTGACGGCGTAGACCGGGTCGACTCCGGGCACGGACGCGGCGCCCACGGCCCCGATCCGCGCGGCCGCCCGGTCTTCCCGGGCGCCGAGCAGGTGCGGCACCGACGTCGCGGTCAGCAGGACGGCGACGCCGAGGCCGACCCCGGCCGCTGTGAGCGCGAGCCGCGTCAGGGCCGTGCGGGCCCCGCCGCCACCGAGCGCGAGCCGCATCCCGAGCCACAGGTCGTCGCACCAGCGCCGGATCATCGGGTCGCCTCGAGCTGCCGGGTGCGGCCGTCGCGGACGACGACCTCGCGATCCGAGTAGGCCGCGACGCGGGGTTCGTGCGTCACCAGGACGATCGCGGCGTTCCGCTCGCGGGCCGCCGACGTCAGCAGCTGCATGACCTGCTCGCCGTTGAGCGAGTCGAGGGCACCGGTCGGTTCGTCGGCGAAGACGACCCGGGGGCCGGTCACCAGGGCGCGGGCCACGGCGACGCGCTGCCCCTGCCCGCCGGACACCTCCCCTGGCCGCTTCCCTGCGATCTCCAGCAGGCCGAGCTCGCCCAGCAGCTCCCGGCCGCGCTCAGCGGCGACGCGCCCGCGCTGACCGTTCAGCCGCAGTGGCAGGGAGACGTTCTCCAGGCAGGTCAGCTCCGGGACGAGCTGGCCGAACTGGAAGACGAACCCGAAGTCGGTGCGGCGCAAGGCGGAGCGGGCGCGGTCGGTCAGCCCGGCCAGGTCGGCGCCCTCGTAGCGGACCGCCCCGGCGTCGGGCCGGACGATCCCGGCCAGGCAGTGCAGCAGTGTCGACTTGCCCGATCCGGACGGCCCCATCAGGGCGACGACCTCGCCGGCCCGCACCCGCAGGCTCGCCGCCGCGAGCGCCTCCGTCGGGCCGTACGTCTTCCGGAGATCGGTGGCTTCGAGCAGGACGCCGGTCACGCGATCTCCTTCGCCAGCTGGTCGAGCCGGGCGGCGGTCAGCTCCAGCCAGCGGAGGTCGGCCTCCAGGTGGAACAGCGCGTGGTCGCAGATCAGCTGGTCGACGAGGTCGCCCCGGGTCTTGCGCCGGGTCAGCTCGCGCATCGCGTCGAGGTGCGCCGAGCGCTGGACGTCGAGGACCTCCGACGCGGGCCGGCCGGACAGCAGCGCGAGCACGACCTTGGTGTAGAGCGTGTTCTGCAGGTACGCGTCGGGCTTTTCCGCGGTGGCGAGCCAGCCCGCGACGTCGGCGACCCCGGCCTCGGTGATCGCGTACCGCTTCCGCTCGGGCCCGCCGTCGACCTCGACGCCGTCGGCCTCGACGAGCCCCTGTTTGAGGAGCCGCGCGAGGGTCGAATAGACCTGCCCGTAGTGGACCCGACGGTCGTGCCCGAAGCGGTCGTCGTAGGCGCGCTTCAGGTCGTAACCGTGGCGCGGGCCGCCTTCGAGGAGCCCGAGCAGAGTCAGTCCGATCGACATGCCGAGGACTATACACAGTGTGTATGTCGGCCGTTTATACACCCCGTTCATAGCGATCAACGACGACGTTCGGCATCCTCCGGAGATCGGAATGCAGCCACGTCGAACACCACGGTCGTCGTCACGACGGCCCGGACGCACCCCTGCGGACCGGAGACGCACGTGGTCCCGATCCGGCGCACCGAGACCGTGCGCCAGGACCACGCGCAGCCGGTCGCGCAGGCCGGCGTCGCCGCCTCGGCCGGCACCGGCGTGTCCAGCGCGAAAACCACCAGAACGGCCGGCAGCAACGTCCTCCCCCGCACGCGGCGGCGTCGCTCGCGCGTCAGCGGACCGGTGCCCGGCTCGGCGCCCTGCTCATCCCTCGTACTCGGCCCATCGGAAACCTCCCCGTTCCCGGCTCCGCGGATCGGAGCGCCGGGTCAGGCTGCCGCGAGGACCGTGCGGATTCCTTGCGCTGACCTGCAACGCGCAGGTCAGCGGGCTACCAGGGCTTCCTCCGCCTTGACGGGCCGCTCGGCGGCGGTCCCGACGGCCGGCGCGATCAGGACGGCGCACAGCGGCACCGCCATCGCGATCGCCGCGAGGACGAACACCGGGAACAGGAACGAGAACACCTCGGTGCCCGCCGGGTCCGGGGCGGACATGTCCATCTGCATCCGCACCGCGGCCATGCCCGTGTAGTGCATGCCGGTGACGGCGACGGCCATCACGAACCCGGCGGCCACGCGCAGCACCAGGCGGTTCAGGACGATCGCGAACCAGAGCGCGGCCGTCGCGGCGACCACGGCGATGACCACCGACAGCACCACCAGCGGCGTGTCGTAGGTGAAGCCGCCCTTCACGCGCAGGGCCGACATGCCCGTGTAGTGCATGACGTTGACCGCGAGCCCGGTGATCAGGCCGCCGAGCAGCAGCCGCCAGCCGATCCGGGCCTGGCTGCCCGCCACCAGCAGCCCGACGAACACCGCCGCGACCGCCAGCAGCGCCGACAGCACGGTGCGGAAGACGTCGTAGCGCACCGGCATCCCCGGCGTGCTGAAGCCGAGCATGGCGACGAAGTGCATCAGCCAGATGCCGACACCGCCGATCGACACCGCCGCCAGGACCAGCCACCGCAGACGGTGACGCGGGTCCGCGGCGTGCCGGGCCTGCACGGCGCAGGCGAGGCCGAGCACGCAGCCGACCACCGAGGTGAGGTAGGCGAGCACGAGCAGCCAGCGCCCCAGCGCGAAGTTCTCCGCGTGGTCCATGGGTCAGTCCTTCCTCCGGGGCACGGTCGGGGTCAAAGATCCTTCAAGCCGTGCAGCACGCGTTCCATCAGGTCGTGGCGCTCGCCCCAGGACGACGTGTCCGAAAGGGTGTCGCGGACGATGACCAGCCTGTCCTCCATCAGGTCCGCGACGAGCACGCGGACCACGCCGAGCGGCAGCACCAGCAGCGCGGCGATCTCCATCAGCGACCGGGGGCGGGCGCACAGCTCCATGACCTGGGCCAGCGCACTCGTCGAGTGGTAGGCCTCGGTCCGGCCGGCGGCCGTCGTCTCCACGAGCGCCTCGACGGCGATCTCGACCACCGGCGCCGTCCGGCCCTCGGTCCAGGAGTAGGGCCGCGCGAGCGACGGGGCGTGGCGCGGCTCCTCTCCGGCCGGGCCGAACGGCGGGTACTCCGTCACAGGCGGTCCTGAGCCACCGGCATCTCACGCGCGGGCACGTCCACCTTCTGCCCGACCCGCTCGACCAGCATCGTCATCTCGTAACCGACGAGCCCGATGTCGCAGCCGGTCGTGGCCAGCACGACCAGGTTGGAGCCGTCGCCGACGCTCATCAGCAGCAGGAACCCCTGCTCCATCTCGATCACCGACTGCACCACCCGCCCCGCCGTGAACAGCTCCGCGGTGCCGAGCGACAGGCTGTGCAACCCCGCCGCGATGGCCGCCAGCTGGTCCGCCCGTTCGCGCGGCAGCGTCTCGTCGGCCGCGACGAGCAGTCCGTCGGCGGACACCAGCACGGCGTGCGCGACGCCCGAGACGTCCTGCACGAACCCGTTGACCAGCCAGTTCAGCGTGGCCGTCCGCTCGGGTGGCGGCGGCGAGCCGGGGAACACCCCCAGGGTGCCGCTCAGCGTGCGGCTCGCGGCCTCGGCGCCGGGGGCGCGCCGCTGGTGAACCTCGGGCAGTTCCGTCATCGCGGATCCACTTCGTCCTTTCCGGATTCTTCGGCGCGTGTCGCGGTCTGCTGTCGCGCCGCGCGCATTCCCTGGTAGTGCCGGGACAGGCTGTTCCGGACGGCGGAGGCGTCCCGGAACCCGCCGCCGGGATCTTCACGCACCCGCGGCACGACCGCGCCGGGCGCGAGCTGCGCACCGGGCCGCCGGGTCGGCAACCCGGCGTCGGTCAGCTTCGGCGCCACCGGCGGTTCGAGAGCGTCTTCCGCGGCGTGACGCGCGTGCTCCGCCGCCGGGGTCGCCCACTCCGCGGCCGGTTTCGGCTTCGGCTTCGGCGGCGGCGTCACGGCCGCCGGGGGCGGCGCGGGCGCCGGTGCGGGAGCAGGCGGCGGTACCGGAGCGGCCGGCAGGCCGGGCAGGGGTTCGATCGGCTCGGTGAACCAGCTCGTGACGACCTGTTCGAAGATCGGCGTCGGCGCCTGCGGCGGCACCAGGACCGGCCGGGAGGACCCGTTGCGGCGCATGACCGGTTCGGCCTGCCTGCCGGCGCCGATCGGCCGGGCCAGGTCGGCGAGGATCAGCGCGCCCGGCACGTGCACGCTGGCGGTGACGCCCCGGTGCCGGCCGCTCGGGCCGGTCGGGCGCAGCCGCACCGTGACGCCGTGCAGCGAGGCGAGCCGGCCGACCACGAACAGGCCCATCCGCCGGGTCGTCTCGGGACCGACGGACCCCGCGGCGGCGAGCCGCTCGTTGACCGACGTGATCTCCTGGGGCGTCATGCCCAGGCCCTGGTCGACGACCTCGATGAGCAGGCCGCCGTCGGCGCCGCGGTCGGCGGTCAGCGCCACCTTGTGCTCCGGCGGCGAGAACCGCGTCGCGTTCTCCAGCAGCTCGGCGAGGATGTGCACCACGTCCGCGGCCGCCTCGGGCTGCACCGAGCTGCGCGGCGCGTTGCCCATCGCCACCCGCCGGTAGTCCTTGACCTCGGACGTCGCGGCCCGCAGGAGGTCGCGCGTGGGCACCGGCTCGCGGCCCTGGCGGACCGGCCGGCCACCGGCGAGCACGTGCAGGTTCTCGCCGTTGCGGCGCAACCGGGTGGCGATGTGGTCGATCCGGAACAGCTCCTCGAGGCGGGCCGGGTTCTGCTCCCCCGACTCGAGGTCCTCGATGATCGACAGCTGCTGCTCGACCAGCGACTGGCTGCGCCGCGACAGCGTCATGAACATCTCGCTGACCTGCTTGCGCAGCTCGGCCTGCTCGACGGCGAGGCGGACGGCCTGGCGGTGCATGTCGTCGAAGGCACGGGCCAGCTGCCCGATCTCCTCCTCGGTCTGGACCGGCACGGCCGGCACGGCGCGCCAGTCGACCTCCTTGCCGTCGCGGACCTGCCGGACGGTCTCCGGCAGCTGCTCGTGGGCGGCGTGCAGGGCCGCCGCGCGCAGCCGGCGCACCGGCCCGACGAGCGACCGCACGACCAGCAGGGCGACGGCGAGCGCGGCGAGCAGCGCGCCCAGGACCAGCGCCGTGTCGCGCAGGGAGTCGGCGCGGGCGCGGTCGGCCGCCGACGACACGTTGTCGGCCAGCTGCGTCGCGACGTCGTTCAGCACGCCGGTCACCCCGGGGACTTCCGCGGTGATGGACGGGAGGAAGGACGACAGGGCCGCCGTCCCGGTGCTCTCGGGGTCCTGCAGCGTGCCGAGCCGGTTCGCGGCGGGGCTGGTCGCGGCGGTGAACCGGGTCCGCAGGGCGCCGGTCAGCTGACGGCCGGCCTGCTCGCCGAGCACCGTCTGCTCGGCGGCGGTCAGCACGGCCGCCGGGCGCAGGGTCGCGTCGTCCGGGCTGGCCTGCGCCGCCCGCACGTACGTCTCCTCGGTCGCCAGCTCGGCCCGCAGGTGCACCAGCAGCCGGGCGGTGTCCGCGGCGACGGCGGTGTCGCTGCCGACGTCGGCCGGGACGAGCGCGGGCACGAGGTCGCCGAGCGAGGCGATGATGTCGTTGTACCCCGCGGCCTTGGTGCGCACGTCACCGTTCGCGGCGCCGGCGGCGCGGATCCCGGCGAGCTTGCCGAGCGCGGTGTTCAGCGAGCGGCCGGTGTCCGCGGGCAGCGGCGCGAAACCGGTTTCGCGCTGGATGGCGGCCACTTTCGCGTCCACCGCGGCGGTCAGCGTGTTCGGCGCCCCGCCCGGTACCGCGACGGCGGCGACCATCTCCTGGCTCAGCGACGCCGTCAGGTCGATCGTGTCGTGCAGGACCGGCAGCCGGTCGCGCGCCGCGCTGAGCGTGGTGGCCCGGTCGAGCTCACCCTGGATCCGGACCACCGCCAGCGCGACGGCGACCAGGACGGGCAGCAGCAGGACGACGCTGATCTTGGTGCGGACGCTCCAGTGCGCCGGCCACCACGGGGCGTCGGCCGGCCGGCGTGGCGTGGACCCTCGTTCAAGCATGGTGGAACCGCTCGATTCCCAGCCGACGCGCGGCTGACGTCGAACCCGGATAGGACGAGATCACCCCAGGGCCGATCACGCACCGTCTCGAACGATCTTGGACACCGGCACCCGAACCGGTGAAATTGCGGCTTTCCCATTGACGTGGCGTGACCGAGCCGGGTTGCAGAGAACATCAACTCCGGCGCCCCTGTCAAGCCCGACACCGACATTTTCGACAGCTCGGCGCGAATTCTTTCCGACACGCCCGTACATATCACGCATCGTGTCCCGCCGACTCCGCCTTGCACACCGTACAAGCAGGTTCGCGCAGCTCCGCGCCTTGCTTAGGCTGGCTCACGATGTGCCCGAAGGGATCTTTTCCGGCGTCGGCAGAATTACCCACAACCGTTACACAGTCGCGACATCGGCACAATTTGACAAAGAGCACCGAGCATTGTTCGTTATTAATTTCCGGCCCGCACCCCGAGTGCGTCGCACACTCTCGAACATCACAGCCGGTGACGCACACCACACGCCCTGATTCCGGGCAAAACGCTCACGGCACGCACCCGATCGGTCGCGCAGTGTCATGCTGGGGGGACGCAGCGATCTTCGGGAGGGTCACGGATGAGCGGGACGCACCAGCAGTGGGACATCGTCACCAGCGTCGGCCTGACCGCGCTCGCGGTCGCGTCCGCGCGGGCGATCGCGACGGGTTCGGCCGGCGGCCTCGTCGACGATCCGTTCGCGGCCGAGTTCGTCCGCGCGGCGAACCCGCCCAAGCCCCTGCCGACCGGCCCGGCCGACGTGGACGGCGACGAGATGTGGAGCGCGATGGCCAGCTACATGGGCCTGCGCTCCCGCTTCTTCGACGAAGTGGTCGTCACGTCCGACGCGCCGCAGGTGGTCATCCTCGCCGCCGGCCTCGACGCCCGCGCCTACCGGCTGGACCTCGACGGCCGTGACGTCTTCGAGGTCGACCAGCCGCGGGTCCTGGCGTTCAAGCAGCAGGTCCTCGACGACCTCGGCGCGCTGCCCCACTGCCACCGCCACCCGGTCGCGGCGGACCTGCGCCACGACTGGCCGGCCGCACTGGAGCAGGCGGGCTTCGACCGCACCCGCCCGACGGTCTGGCTCGCCGAGGGACTCCTGCCGTACCTGCCCGCGCGGGCCGAGGAGGAGCTGTTCGAGGTGGTCCACGCCCGTTCCGCGCCGGGCAGCCGCTTCGGCGTCGAGCAGGTCCCGGGCGGCGACGTCGAAGGCATGAACCGGAGCATGGAGGCGATGCAGGCCGCCGAGCGCCTGGGCATCAGCATGGCGGGCCTGCTCAACACCGAGCCGCGCCGCGACCCGGCGGCCTGGCTGGACGGCCAGGGCTGGCGCGTCACCACCGACATCGCCGACGCGCTCGCCACCCGCTTCCGCCGCCCCCTGCCGGCCTACCTCAACGACACGATGGCGAAGGCGGAACTCATCCGCGCCGACCTGCCGTATTCGCAGTAGCCGTTATTGACAAAAGACTGACACATTCCGCGAACTCCGAGTGACCACCCGCTCGGCCATTAGCGTGATCTCTTCGGGCCGCGTAACAAATTCGGTGCCGCACCCGACCGTGCCGGAGCACGGGTGCCAAGATGACACCACGGTCACCGCGGAACGCACGAGGTCATGCATGCCAGAGAGATTCCGGTCCAAAATCGTCGACGCCAGCGCGTTCGACAAAGGGGACACGTTTTCTTTCGAAACGCAGCCGTACCTCACCGAGCTGTTCGAAGCGGTGCGCGACCGCACCCGCCCGTTGACGATCGTGGTCGGCGCGGGCGTCTCGATGAACTCGAGCCTGCCCTCCTGGCCGTCGCTGATCGCGAAGATGACCGAAGCGATCGACGACGAGGACATCCGCACGATCGCGCTGGCCGACCGGTCCGACCTGATGCGCAAGGCCGAGATCGTGCTGCAGCTCATCAAGGACGCGAACCGCAACATCCAGGACCATGAAGTGATCCGGGACGCGCTCTACCAGCGGGACCTGCGGGTGACCCCTGGACTGCTGGCGCAGTCGATCGCCCGGCTGGCCTACACCCGGCGCACCGACTGCCGCCTGCTCACCACGAACTTCGACATCATCCTCGAAGAAGCACTCCTGGCCTATTTCGCCGAAGCCGACGTCAAAGCGTTCTCTATCCGGCCCGGCGGAAAGAAGGAATGGGCCGCGTGGAACAAGAAAGCCGGCCACATCGGCGTACTGCACCTGCACGGCCTGGTCCGGCAGGCGCGCAACCCCGAAGAACCGATCATCCTCACCGAATCCCAGTTCCTCAAGTACGGCGCGGAAGTCCGGGCGATCCTCACCGATTCGATCAAGGACTCCTGCACGATCTTCATCGGGTTGAGCATGTCCGACCCGAACCTCGTGGGCCCGCTCTACGGAAGCGCGCCCACGAATTCGCTGCGGTTCTCCCTCGTCGTGCCGCCGGCGGTGAAGAACGTCTCCACGACCCGCGCCGCGGCCTACGCCATCAACTCCGCTCGCTACCTCGAGCAGACGCTGGGCCTCAAACCCATCTTCCTGAAGTCGTACTCTCAGCTCAACCAGGCGATCTCCGACCTCGCGCTCGCCGTCGTGGAACCCGAGCGGTACCGGCCGGAGAACGAGGTCGAGGACTCCCTGGTCTACAACCGGCGCTTCGCCAAGGCCCTGGACGACTGCTACACGGCCGTCGGCTGCGAGCCGGACGCCGAGATCCCGGCCGGTCAGGCCGCGGAGGACCTGACCACGAAACTGCACGACGCCCTCAGCATCCCCGGCGGCCCGCTGGACGTCCTCGAAAAGCTCTCCCTCGAGTACGACGACCACGTCCTCGGCGGCAACGCGGGCGAGAACTTCGGGCTCTTCCTGTGGCTGCGCAGCCGGCTGCAGGAGAACGGCCGGCGCCGCTACACCATCAACCTCGTCGGCACCTCCGTCTACACGCACCGCGAAGAATGGTCGCTCCGGCACCACGTCACCATCGACCGGGGTTCCGACTTCGCCGCGGCCCAGGCGGTGTTCACCGGAAACCTCCAGGCGGCCAACCTCAGCCCGTCACCGATCGCGCAGATCTGGCGCGGCATTCTCGCGGCGCCCATTCTCGTTTCGGGAACCGGGAGCGAGAAAATGATCGGGCCCGACGCCGCGGACATCCTCTCGGTCGGCGCGATCACGTTGAATTCGACCTACGTCATCAAGGCCAACGGCGAAGAAGTGCCGCCCGAGCACCTGTCGCTCATCAGCAAACTGGATTCCGAGCGCTACAACCATTTGCTCGTCAGCCTCCAGCGGGCCGCGGAGCACGCCATGGACCTCGGCTGAGCGCTACTTCTTCTTGTGCGGCTTGGCCTTGATCACCGGCACCGGGCCGGGCACGGTCACGTAGACGGAACTCCCGACCTTGCGCCGCGGCGACTGGCCGATGATCGGTTCACCCGGGCTCGACGTCGGCGAGGCTTCCGGCGCGCAGGCCGCTGCATCCGTGCTCATGGCGTCAGCACACCCTTTCGCGCCGCGTACGGGATTCCTCTGCGGGAACGATGACACAACGCCCTGGAGAAAGGCTCGAACCGCTTCCCAGGTTACGCCGACCGGGGGACGAATCCGTCCAGGTGCTCATGCGATCACCCCTCTGCGGCGGTGTCACATTCCGCGCCGATGGTGCTACGGGTCGTAGTAGTGCGCGCAACCGCTCAATGCCGGAGTCGCCGGCTCCGAATCCGGCGTTACAAAAACGGCGGATAACGGATCGCGTGGTCGTCGGGGTCGGGTTCCACCAGTACCGCGCCCGGGTCCTGCGGGTCGTAGCGGACCCGGACCTTGGTGCCGCGGGCCGGGGACTGCATGACCGGGGTGACCATCGTCGTCACCACCGTGCGCTCGCCCGTCTCCGCCGGGAAGCGGACGTGGACCGTGAAACGCGGGTTGCCCATGACCCAGACGTTGGTGAACTCGACGTGCGTGACCTGCCCGGTCACCAGGCGGCCGCGCTGGGTCAGGGCCTGCGCGCGGTCGTCCGCCTCCGCCGTGGTGAGGAACGTCCGCAGCAGCACCACGATCATCACCAGCGCGACGAGCCCGGCCACCGCCGGCACCAGGTACGGCTCGTAGTAGACGACCCAGTCGACGTCCGACCAGGGCTCGGGCGCGCCGTCGAGGAACGGCAGCCGCTGCCCCACCGCCTCCGGCCGCGTCCACGACGGAATCGCCACGCCGCTGCCCAGCGCGATGCCGAGGGACGCGGCCAGCGAGCTCGCCCGGAAGCCGACGCCCATCCGGCCCAGCGACATCCCACCGCTCCACAGCATCGCGAAGCCGAGGGACGACGCCGCCGTGACCGAGAGGCTGAAGAACAGCACCAGGGACACCGCCGGGCCCCCGTCGGCCCCCCACGCGCCGACGCGGTTCAGCGACATCAACCGGAACGTGTCCAGCAGTCCGAGGGCGCCCGACCAGCCCGCGACCGCCCAGGCGAGCGTCGTGGGCACCCCGAGCAGCCACAGCCGGCGGCCGGTGCGCCGGGGGTTCTCCGGCAGGCCGAATGCGAACACACCGGCCCCCTAGACGATCGGGCCGAACACGGCGACCTTCGCCGGGTCGGCCGGGTCGACGCGGGCCTCGTGGCGGGTGCCGGGCGCGTACTGCTGGATCGTCGCCTGCGGTGCGATCAGCTGCGCGACCGTCCGGTACAGGACGCCGCCGGTGCGGGTGACCTCCAGTGTGGCGGTGTACTGGGCCTGCCCGGCGATCGTCCGGCCGGTCGGCTCCAATGCGCGGACGACCAGGGTGGCCGGCTCGCACGTGTCGTAGAGCCGGCGCAGCTCGGTGCCGTAGGCCTGCAGCTCCTGCTGCTGGCGCAGCTGCTCCTCCATCGGCAGCGCCAGGAACGCGGCCATGTCCGGGTCGGCGTTCAGGCTCCGGAACGCCTGCGCGGCCGCCTGCGGCGTCGGCAGCTGCGGGGTGATGTCGTAGCCCTGGGCGGCGGCCGCCCGCCGGAACTGCTCGGCGTGCTGCTGGAACTCCTGCGCGCCGCGGGCCGCGCCCTGCTGCGTGGCCTCGTTGACCTTGTCGCGGATCTTCTTGAACATCGGGTCCCTGCCTTTCGCTGTGCGGTGTGTGCACAGCTTCGGCGGGCCGCGCTGCTACCGAACCCAGGTTTGCCCGTCCGCGGCGGCGTCGAGGCAGGTCAGGGCCGCCCAGAAGACCGGCGAACGGGCCGGCTCGGGCCGTTCGCGCCACCGCGCGAGCCGGTTCCGCTGCCACTCGCACAGCTCGGTGACGGGGTCGTCGCCGGCGAGCGCGGTGTCGACGGCGAGGACCAGCTCGGCCATCGGGTCCGCGCCGGGCACGGCGGCCGACGTCGGCAGCGCCCAGACGGTCGCGGCGACCAGCCCGGCCCCGGCCGCGACGGCGGCGAGCAGCACGCCGAACGGTTCGGCCAGGCCGAAGTCGCTCGCGCTGGCGCAGCCGATCAGCGCCACCCGCGCCGGCATGGCGTCCACTCGCGACAGTGCGAGATCGGCGGCGGTGAACGGCCGGTGCGCCCCGATCGGCGCGGCCGTGCCGGGCAGCTCGGCCGCACACGACAGGTGCAGGGCGGTCTGCGCGCCGTGGTCGTCGCGCACCCGGCTGACGTGCCCGACGAACACCAGCCGCGAGCACGGCCCGGCCAGCAGCTCGGCGAGCAGCCGCCGGTCGGTGTCGGTCCGCCGGACGAGGTCGAGGCCGTTCACGGCGGGCGGCTGAACCCGACCGGCTTCGAGCCGCGCGTCCAGGTGCCGGATCAGCGGCGAGCTGTCACTTTGCTTGCCGAGCACGGACCCCAGCTCACCGAAAGCGCTCTGGCCCGGAATCCGCGGATCGAGCAGGTAGACGGGCGGCCCGTCGGCGGCGGGCGGCTTGCGCGGGATCCCAGCGGGCGCGAGCAACACGACGTCGGCGACGTCGAGGACGCGGTCGTCGCCGTCGAAACAGGAGTCCACCTCCTCGATCGTGCCGCGGGTCGGCCGCCGGTCGGGCAGGGCGAGCAGCCCCCACGGGACGTCGGCGAGGCGGGGCGAGGGCTGGACCCGCAGCAGCGGCCGCCGCCCGGACGCCCGCCGGAGCCGTTCGACGAGATCGGCGGGCAGCAGGTTGAGGGCGAGCACCCGAGCCAGCCGCTGTTCCCCGGCGGCGCTGCCGAGAGCGTCGGCGGCCAGCGACCTTCGAACGGCGTCGGCGACGCTCTCCCCTTCGTGCGGCGTCGGCGACGCGGCCGCGAGGAAGCCGCGGACGGTCTCGACGAGTCCGGCGTCGATGGGGTGGGTGTGGACGGTGTCGAGGTCATCGGTGGTCCGCCAGCTGAGGAAGGTGTGCCCGGCATCGGCGAAGCGCAGGACGAAGGTCTCGCGCCCCGGCTCGGCGGCGGGCCAGGTGGCGACGGTCTCGGTGGTCTGGCGACGCAGGTGGTACCGCTCGGCGGCGAGGTCGAGCCAGCGGTCCAGTTCCATGGGCTGACGAGGCGACCAGCGCAGGTCGGGTGGCGGGGCGAGCCGGAGGGGCAGGCCGGAGGTGACGGCGCCGAGCGCGGCCAGGGGCAGCCGGTCGTCGGTGACCGCCTCGGGTCGCGACTTCCCACGAGCCTTGGCCAGTGCGTCGGGGAGCGCGGAAACACCAGCCGTCGCCGGATCCAGCGTCGGCAAGGTGCCGGTCAGGTCGAGGGAACGGTCCTCCGTGTAGGCCCCGACCGCGCACGTGCGCTCGATCAGCTCCGCTGTCAGCCGCGTTTCGCCCAGCTGGGCCAGCACTGCCATCAGCAGTTCCGTCGCCGGGCCCGCGACGCCGCTCGCCCACGCCGTGCGTGCCTCGGGTGCGGCGAACTCGAAGCGGTACTCCTGCGCGGCCAAGGCCACCGGCAGCAGCAGCTCCAAGGCCACCCGCGGGTCGTCGCCGCTCGCGTGGTCGATCGTCGCCGTCACGAAGTCCGCGCGCAGGCACTCCAGCCACTCCCCCGACGCCCGCGCCGACTGCTGGGCGCGGGCCGCGTGCTCCTTCGCCGCCGGCCAATCGCCCTCGGCGGCCGCGCAGCGGGCCAGCGCGAGGTCCAGCCGGCGCGCGCCCGGGGTGTCGCCGTTGGCCGTCCACAGCTTTCCCGCGTGCTCGAACTGGTCCCTGGCCTGCGCGACATCGCCCGCGAGCAGCAGGAGCGTGCCCAGCGCGTGGCTCGCCTCGGCCACGTCGCCGGTCAGGCCGGCCGCCGCCAGCTCGTCCCGCGCCGCGACGATCGCCGCGATCGCGCCCGGGAAATCCCCGTCGAGGGCCCGGGTTTCCGCCAGCTGGACGTCGAACTTCGCCGCCGTCGGGCCGCCGTGCCGGGCGCTCAGGCGCAGCAGGTCCGCCGACGCGTCCGCCTCCTCGCCGCCCGCCTGCCGGACGCGGGCGCGTTCGGCGCGCGCCATCGCCTGCAGCGACACGACCTGCTCGCGCACCTCGTCGACGTCCGCGATGCGCGCCAGCGCCGCCAGGATCCCCTCGAGCGCGGCCCGCGCGCCGGCCGGGTCGCCCGCCGCCACCTGTACGCGCACGTCGAGGATGCGCAGCTCCAGCTCGTCGGCGCCGTGCGGGTCGAGCTGCTCGCGCGGGAACTGCCCCGGCTCGGCCGCCTTCCGGAACGCCGCCCGGCGGCGCTGGTCCGCGAGCAGCTCGCGCGCCCGCGGCAGGTCACCCTCCTCTGTGGACAGTGAGATGAGCACGCGCTCGGCGATCTCGCGTGAACCTTCGATCATCCGCAGCTCGACGTACTGTCCGAAGTGGACGATGGCCTTGGTGATCACGCCGAAGACGGTCAAGACGGCTTCGGCGCACTGCCGCGCGTTGCGCAGATCGCCGGCGGAGTAGCAGACCGTGGCCAGGTCGCTGACCGCGGCGAGGTCGAGGTCGGTCCGGTCGAGCCGGTGCGCGAGCTGCCGCATCCGGGCGTACTGCCGCTGCGCACCCGCGACGTCCCGCGCCGCGGCGAGCCGCTTCGCCACGCCTTGGACGTCGACGGCTTCGACGAGCAGCGCGTGGTACTCGGCCTCGGTCAGCGAGCACGCGGGAACCTCGCCGTAGCGCGCCGGGTCCAGGCCGAAATGTGTTGCGACACAACGACAGTTGTAGCCGTGCGAACTCGACCCGGCCAGTTCGGGCGGCAGCGGCCGGTCCGGCGGGGTGAGCGGCGGCGGGAAGCCGGCGAGCACGTCAGAACTCCTCGGCGGCGTCCCCGGCCGCCGCGCGTTCGGCCAACGTCCACACCCGCGGCGGTCGCGCCCGCACGAGCGAAACCACGGCCGCCCGGTCCGCCGGCGTGGTGCCCGTGACGCCCTCCGCCGCCACGCCCACGACGAGTCCGATGTGGACGTCCGGGGTCGCCGCGAGCCGGGTCGCGGCCGCGTCGAGGGCCACGCTCCCGGCGAACTGCCCGGCGCCGAGGGCCAGGGGGACTTCCGCGAACGGCGCGCCGTCGTGGGTCGCGACCGCGGTGAGGACGGCGTCGGCGAACGCGCCGGCGACCTCGACCTCGAGCCGGCCGGCGGCGACGATCCGCCAGGTCACGGTGTCTTCGGCGGCGTCGAGAACGCCCGGGGGCACGCGCGCCCAATCGACGCTCGCGCGGCCCTCGGCCAGCACGCCGGCGCCGGGCGAGCCCGGGCCGGTGCCCGCGGCCAGTGCGTAGGCGCGTTGGCCGCCGGCGATTTCCGGCTCGGCCGCGGCCTCGGCGCGCTCGACGTCGTCTTGCGCGTCGAACCAGGCCGCCAGCCGGGCGCAGAGGCCGCGGACTTCGCCGGCCGGCCCGGTCAGGGCGCCGCCCGCGATCGCCGCGTCGAAGAGTTCCGCCGGGGTGGCTTCGAAGCCGTCGAGCAGCCCTTCGGCGACGTCCTCGACGGCGGCCGTCGCGACGGCGGCTTCGAGGTCCAGCAGGGCCGGGTCCAGCGACGGAACGCCGAGCCGCGGGCCGGCGGGCCACCAGCGGCGCGCCCAGAGCAGCAGCGCGAGGGTGGCGAGCTCCGGCCGGGCCGGGACGTCGGCATGCCCCTGCTCCAGTGCGGTTCGGGCGGCCTCGGCCCCGACGAGCCGGGTCAGCCACGGTTCCGCGGCACTCGCGTCGGTGAGCTCGATCCGCATGGACGTGGCCGAGCCGCCGAGGAGATCGGCGAGGGCGAAGCGGACGAGAGCGCCATCCGCGGCGACGACGGGCGTGTGCAGTGGGTGCGTCACGACGCGGCCTCCAGCTCCGGCAGGCGGGCGACGAGCGCGCGGCGCACCTTCGTCCGCAGGTCGAGGGAGGTCGAGCGGACGACGCCGGTGACGAGGTCGCGGACGTCCGCCGCGTCGGCCGGGGTCTCGCCGCGGACGTCGAAGCCGTGCAGCCGGATCCAGAGGCGGCCGAGGAACTGCTTGGCGAACTCGCGCAGCTCGCGGACGAGTCCGGGGTCGGGCCGCGGGGTGAGCGGGGTGCCGCCGGCCAGCGCGCGGCGGGCGTGCAGGACGTACCCCTCGCGCGCGACCTGGGCGTTGAGCCGCCGCGCGAACTCGGGCACGGCGGTGGACGCGGCGCCGTCGAGCGGCCGCAGCGCGGGCGCGACGACCACGCCGAGCGCGAAGCAGCCGGCGAGGGCGGGCCTTTCGAGCCCGAAGCCGACGGCGACCCGGCTGAGTTCTTCGTCGACGAGGTCGGCGACGGGCGCCCGGTCGTCGGCGGGGGTTCGCCGGAGGGTGGCGCGAACCCGCCGTTCGACGCTGCGTTCGAGGAGTTCGGCGCCGGTTTCGTCCCGCCGGCTCAGCGGCGGCACGGCGGTGTGGTCCCCGCGCTGCAGCCCGAGATCGGGGGCGGTCGTGCCGGAGATCTCCTGGACGGCCTTGGCGACGGCGGCCGAACCGCCGGGCCCGCGAAGGGCCAGGCCGAGCGCGTGCCCGGCGCCGGATTCGGCGAGCGCGCGCCAGGCGGAGTCGGCGAGGGTTTCGACGAACTCCGCGAGCTGCGCGATGCCCTCGGCGGAGAGCAGGTCATCGGCCGGGGTGGCCGCGTGCCAGCGGCGGTGCAGCTCTTCCGTCAGGTCGGCCGCCACTCGCGGGTCGGCCAGGTAGCCCGCCAGGTCGTCGGCTCCGGTCGCGCGCTCGCCGTGCAGGTCGCGCAGTGCTGCCGCCGCCGTCTCCGCCGCATCCGGGCCGGGGGTGCCGAAGCCCGTCGCCAGCTCGTAGGCCAGCGGGAAGCACACGTCCTGGACGTTGCCGGCCGTGATGCGCAGTGCTCGGCGCTGCTTCTTCAAGTGGGTGAACCACTCCGCCGTCGCGTGCAGGCGGGGTGCGTCGGCGAGCAGCAGCTGCGTCACCTCCGCGGCCGATGCCTCGTCCAGGAGGGGGCGGCCCAGGCGGGGGCGGGCCGCGGTGCGGACGACCAGGGGGTCGATGATCTTCTTGACCGTGCGGGTCAGCGGGCCGCCGTCGGGCGCGGACAGGACGGCCACGCCGGGGATCCGCTGCCAGGCCCGCGCCAGCACCACCGAACGCAGCTGCGGCTTCACGATCACCCTCCCCCTCTCCGATCGCACCCTATCCGAGCCGCAGGGCACAATCTCGGCTGTGACCGAAGATCAGGACAGCGCCGGGCACGGCAGACGCGTCGGATGGGTCGAGCTGTACTTCGACCTGATCTTCGTGTTCGCCGTCAGCCAGGTGACGCACGCGATCGTCGCCGAGCCGAAGTGGGTGCACGTCGGCGCCTCGCTCGGCCTGTTCGCGACGCTCTGGTGGACGTGGATCGGCTTCGCGCTGCTCTACAACCGCGTCGGCGACGACACCCGCGTCGTCGACCGGCTGTTCGTGCTGGCCGGCACGGTGCCGTGCGCGATCGCGGCCACCCAGGCGCACCACGTCTTCGAGGGGCACCCGGCGGGGTTCGCGGCGGCGCTGGCCGGGGTCCGCCTGATCCTGGCCGCGGCCCACCGGTGGTCCGGCCGGAGCAAGGCCGAGGTCCGCCGGATCGCCTGGGGCTACACGGCGTCAGCGGTGCTGTTCACGATCTCGGCGTTCACCCCGCGGCCGTGGGTGTTCGTGCTGTGGGCGTTCGCGCTGATCCAGGAGGCGGGTTTCCTGCTGCTGGACGGCGGGAGCGACCGGCGACGCGGCGGCCACGACGCTCCCCGGCCGTCGCGGGCCGCGAAGATGCGCTCGCTGCTCGCGCCGTCGAGCAACCCGGGACGGGCGGTCGATCCGGGGCACCTGTCCGAGCGTTTCGGGCTCTTCATGATCCTGCTGCTCGGCGAGCTGGTGATCACGGTCGGTGGCGCGGCGCTCGACCGCCCGGCCGACGACCTCGGCTACTGGCTCGCCCTGATCGGCGGCCTGGTCCTCGCCGGCGCGCTGTGGTGGGTGTACTTCACGTCGGCGGCGGAGATCTACGAGCGCATGCTCGACCTCTCCGGCGGCAACCCCGCGCTGGCCTACTTCCTGTACGCGGGCGGGCACCTGATCCCGGCGTTCTCCCTGCTGCTCATCGCGGCCGGGGTGGACCTTTCACTGCACGAGTCCCCACCGGTCTCGGCCGCGTGGTTCATCACGGCCGGCCTGACGGCCTACCTCACCGGGACGCGGGTGTTCTCGATGCAACCGCGGAAGTGGTACGTGAACGTGCTCCAGATCGCGGCGCTGGCCGCCACGGTGAACCTCGCACTGCTACGCCACGTGCTGTCGGCGCCGGCGGTGGTGGCGGTGATCGCGGTGTGGGCGGTCATCAGCGCCGCCATCTCGGCGAGGGTTCGGCACGGAGTGCTGGAGGATTTGTCGAACGACCCGGCGGCCTTCTTCCACGCCTCGGAACGCGACTCGGGAATCTGACCCCGGGCGGCCGCCAGACGCTCTTCGGTCCGGCATTTGCGCCCGCGCTCACCCTGGCCGCGGCCACGACACAAGCACGAACCTCGGTCACGGCGGCCGGGCCACGGCCACGACACAAGCACGAACCCGGCGCGCGAGCGCAACCAGGGCGCCCGTGCGAACGACAGTCCCGCCGTGCGTGACCGGAGTGCCCGCGCGAGGGGTGGCCGCGGCGTGCGTGGCCCGCTGCGGCGGTGCGGCCTGGCGGGCGCCGCGACCATCGCCCCCGGAGCCATCGCGCACTGTGGGGCCCGCCTGTCGCGCTTCGGAGCGCCCTCGGCAGCCGGTCATCGACTCTCGCGAGGCGTCGTCACTGTGTGCTGTCCCAGGTGAACGCAGTGGCATCGCCTTCTTGGCATCGCCGTCAGGGGTGCGGCATTGCGTCTTCTCGACGGTCGCAACGGGTGCTACTTTTCTCCTGGTGCAGGTCGTTCCGACCCGAGGAGCCGTGATGCCGCTTTCTGCCAGCGCTCACACCGACTCGTTCTGCCGCGATCGGCTGCCGCCCGAAGCGCAGTGGCCTCGGCTGGTGTTCGACCTGCCGGAGCTGCGGTATCCCGATCGGCTCAACGCCGCCACCGTGCTGCTCGACCACACCCTCGCGCGCCTCGGGGCGGATCGGCCGTGCCTGCGGTCGCCGCACGAGATGTGGACCTACGGGGACGTGCTCGTGCGCGCCAACCGGATCGCGCACGTGCTCACCGCCGACCTCGGTGTCGTGCCCGGCAACCGCGTGCTGCTGCGCGGGACCAACACCCCGTGGCTCGCGGCGTGCTGGCTGGGCGTGCTCAAGGCCGGGGCGGTCGCCGTCACGACCATGCCGATGCTGCGCCGCGGCGAGCTCGACAAGATCGTCGAGCGCGCGGCGCCCAGCGTCGCCCTCTGCGACGAGCGCCTGCTCGACGAGCTGCCGCCCGGCCTGCCGGTGGTCTCCTACGGCACCGAACTCGCCGGACGCTGCGCACGGCACCCGGCGACCTTCGACGACGTGCCGACGGCCGCCGACGACGTCGCGTTGCTCGCCTTCACCTCCGGCACCACCGGGTCGCCGAAAGCGACCATGCACTTCCACCGCGACCTGCTCGCCATCGCCGACACGTTCTCCCGGCACGTCCTGCGGCCCGCCGCGGACGACCTGTTCTGCGGCACCCCTCCCCTCGCGTTCACCTTCGGCCTCGGTGGCCTTCTCGTGTTCCCGTTGCACGCCGGCGCATCCGTGTTCCTGCTCGAACGCGCCACCCCGAAGGAGCTGGCCGCGACCGTCGCCGAGCAGGCGGTGACCGTGCTCTTCACCGCGCCGACGGCCTACCGCGCGATCCTCGGTGCCGGCGACGGCCCGCTGCTGGCCGGCGTCCGCCGCGCCGTGTCCGCCGGCGAGGCCCTCCCGGCCGCCGTGGCCGAGCAGTACCGCGACGTCGTCGGGCGGCCGCTCATCGACGGCATCGGCAGCACGGAGATGCTGCACGTGTTCATCTCCGCCGCCGACGACGCGGCCCGCCCCGGCTCGACCGGCACCGTCGTGCCCGGGTTCCGCGCCACTGTGCTCGACGAAACCGGCCACCCGGTGCTCGACGGCACGCCGGGCCTGCTCGCCGTGCAGGGGCCCACCGGCTGCCGCTACCTCGGCGACCCCCGGCAGGCCGACTACGTCCGCGACGGCTGGAACCTCACCGGCGACACCTATGTGCGCGACGCCGAGGGCTACTACCGGTTCGTGGCCCGCAGCGACGACATGATCGTGTCCTCCGGCTACAACATCGCCGCCCCCGAGGTGGAAGAGGTGCTGCTGACCCACCCGGACGTCGCCGAATGCGCTGTGGTCGGCACTCCCGACCCGGAGCGCGGGTCGGTCGTGACGGCCTTCGTCGTGCTCCGGCCGGGTGCCGAGCCGGGGCCGGATCTCGCACACGCGCTGCAGGAGCACGCCAAAGCCGTTGCGGCGCCGTACAAGTACCCGCGCCGGGTGCGGTTCGTGGACGCGCTGCCGCGCAACGCCAGTGGCAAGCTGCAGCGTTTCCTGCTGCGCGAGCAGTGACGTGAGCGCTGACGCGGATGGTGAACGGGGTGACGGGCCCGCTGCCGAGGTGGGGTGGCGGTGGGCCCGTCACGTTCGTGGGGTGCCGGGGACATGCCTCCAACCTACCCGAGAATCGAACACCTGTTCGCGTCCATTCAGGTGGATTCCGGCTACGCAAAGTCAACGCGCCCCGGCAAAACCGCGCCGTTACACCACTTTCGAGCGACAAACAGTCCTCAGTGGACACTAATGGAGCACCGGAAACGTGACACGCACCCCGGACGGGGACCACGTCACGCACCCGGCGGCCCCCGCCGGGCACCCCGGTGACCGCACCGGCGGCGCGCGGTAAAACTCCGGACACCGCCCTGACCTGGCCCCCGGGACCATCACCCTGCCGTGCCGCGGAGGCGGTGACCGGCCCCGCGACCCGACCCCATAAAGTCTTCGCGCAGCCATCCGGAGGTGAACGCCAGCGTGCCCGAGGTCGACTACTACGAGGTGCTCGGCGTCCGCCGCGACGCCACGGCGTCCGACGTCAAGACGGCCTACCGCAGGCTCGCCAAGACGATGCACCCGGACGCCGGCGGCACGGTCGGCACGTTCCGGCTGCTCCGCGAGGCCTACGACGTCCTGAGCGACCCCGTCAGCCGCGACCGCTACGACGCGGGCGGCGCCACCGTCGTGCCGGTGGTCCCGGTGCGGCCGCGGCCCCGGCGGCGCTTCGGCGACGAGCCCGGCTTCGTCCCCGACCTACCCGATCTCGACGCCGAAGACCTGACCTGGTGGCACTTCGCGGGCGAGGACACCCGGATGCGGCACGGCCGCCGCCGCGGCCCCGGGCACACGCCGGTCGTCGTAGCCGTGGGCGGCATGGTGCTGGTGCTGCTGCCGCTGGTCAGCGGGGTCGAGTTCTCGCCGCCGGTGCTGATCGTCTGGCTCATCCTCACCGCCGGCACCGCGCTGCTGGTGCAGCGGCTGGCCCGCGGCTACCTGCGCGCGTCCCGCGCCCGGGACGCCTTCGCGGAGGAGTTCGGCGGCCGCACCGTCTTCGGCGCCCCCGGCACCGAGCGCGACGAGCTGGCCGAACGGCTCACCGCCGAGCTGCTGGAGACCTACCTGACCCGGCTGCCCGGCGCCCGGATCTTCCACGGGCTCGCCTGGCCGGGCTCGGTCTTCGCCGACGTCGACCACGCCGTGCTGTGCGGGAAGCGCCTGGTGCTCATCGAGTCGAAGATCTGGCTGCCCGGGCACTACGAAACCGCCGAGGACGGCAGGCTGCTGCGCAACGGGCGGCCGTTCCGCGGCGGCGGCAGCCGGCTCGCCGAGAGCCTCGCCGCCTACCGCGACCTGCTGCCCGGCGTCGCGCTGCGCGGCGCGATGATCGTGTACCCGAGCCGCAGCGGCGACCTGACCACGGCCGACCCGGACGACGTCGCCGCCCCGCCGATGACGCCGGAGACGTTCCTGCACGAGATCGGCGACTGGCTCGCCGCCGAACCGTCCACTGTGGACCACGACGCGCTGCGAGCCGTGCGCGACCAGGTCGTCGGCGGGGGCGGCCGGGCGGCGTGAGCCCCGCCGCCACCCTCGGCACGGTGCTGCTGGCCTACCTCCCCGCGGCCGTCTCCCCCGGCCCCAACTTCGTCCTCATCGCGCACACGGCGGCGGCCGGCACCCGGCGCACCGCCGTGTCGGTCGCGCTCGGCGTCGTCGCCGCGGGCGGACTGCTCGCCGCGGTCGCCGTCTTCGGGCTGGGTGCCGTGCTGGCACGCACGCCGTGGCTGGCCACGGCGTTGCGCGTCGTCTGCGGCGCTTACCTGGCGTGGCTGGGGATCCGGCTGTGGCTGCGCGCCCGCGCGCCCGAATCCGCCCCACCGGCGGCTCATGGCGGCGCGTTCCGCCAAGGCGTCGTCAGCAACCTGACCAACCCGAAGGCCGCGGCGTTCTTCGGCAGCGTCCTGACGGCGACGCTCCCGCCGAGCGAACCGGCGGGGATCAAGGTCGCGGCGGTCGCGCTGATCGTCGCCGCGTCCGCCGTCTGGCACCTGTCCGTGGCGCTGCTGTTCTCGGCCCCGGCCACCCAACGCTGGTACGAACACGCGAAACCGGCCCTGAACCGCGTCGTGGGCACGATCCTGGTCATCCTCGGCGTCGCGCTGGCCGTAACGCCGTGAAGGCCTCCTTACCGGCCGTAAGAGCCGGTAAGGAGGCCTTCACGGACCTTCGGGAACTACCGGACGCCGCCCGACGCGCGCTGCTTCTGCGCGTGCGCGGACCGGGTGCAGACCTCACCGACGTCGACCGTCTGGCCGCGGTCGGCGAAGACGTCCGCCACACCGACGAGCTTGCCCTTCGGCGACGTGCAGGTCAGCTGGTAGGCCTCCTTCGTGCCGTAGGTCGGCGGGACGGGCGAGGAGAACGAGACGTCGCCGGTCCAGTCGTCGACGGCGTTCGGGTCGGCCTGGTCGTAGTTGACCACCACGGCCTTGTAGTCGCCGGCCGGCGGGTCGAACAGCACGGCGTGCTCGGACGTCGTGCCGCCGTTCGCCGACGAGCTGACCAGGTTGCCGGCCGCGTCGTAGATGAACAGGTCCCAGTCGGTCGAAGTGCTGGCCCAGTTGATGTTGACGCTGAACTTCCCGTTGTCCACCTTCGGCAGGCCGTCGACGTGGAAGGTGAACGAGTCACCCGCGGTGTCGGCCGGGTAGTTCTGGTTGATCGGCGGCACGCCTGCCGGGTTCGTCACCGCGTAACCCTGCTGAGCCGGGCCCTGCGGGTCCCGCCCGTAGCGGCCGGCGACGTAGGGGCGCGTCGACGGGTTGACCGACCACGCGAACCGCCCGCCGGTGGTGGTGAGCTTCGAGTTCAGGTCGTCGGTGACGTAGATCGGCGGCTTGGTGGTGCCGTCGGCCTGGATCACCGGCGACGTCGGCGTCTGGAACGTCTTGTGCAGCTTGAGCTGGTAACCCTTGGGCGCCGAACCGATCAGCGTCGAGTGCTGCTGCGGGTCGGCGGTGTTGGCCAGCATGTCGAGCAGCGCACCGCGGTTGCCGCCCTTGCCCGCCCCGGTCGTCGGGGCCAGCCCGGCGTACTCGGCGACGACGGCGGTCTCGTAGGCCTCGTGGAAGCCGGCGCCGCCGACCTCGATGGTGAAGCCCCAGCCGCCGGTGGCCCAGTACGACCAGTCCTCGGTGGTGCCGGTCGTGTCGTAGAGCGCCCAGCTCGGCTCGCTGGTGTAGCCGTTGCGCGAGGCCAGCTTGTCGCCGAGCGCCTTGAAGGCCGGCTCCTCCAGCGGCGGCCGCACGTCGGCCACGCCCGGCGGGCGCAGCACCAGGGCCGCGTTGGTGTGCCAGGTGATCAGGTTGGTGACCTGCCGCGACGAGACGATCGAGCGGACGTTGCGCGACTCCGGCTCGGAGAACGGCGCCGAGCCGCGGAAGGTGTCGCCGCTCCAGGCCACTTCGGCCCCGTTGCCGCCCCAGAACCCGGCGTAGTTGCGGTTCGGGTCGGTGCCGCGGATCCGGCCGGCGGGGTTGGCCTTGCAGACGCCGGTGGCGTACTGCGGCGGCGAGTCGCCGACGTTGCAGTTCTTGCGCTTCATCTCGTAGTCGAACCGGGAGAAGTCGCCCTTGGGCTCGGCCTCGCGGGAGATGTCGAAGCCGTCCGGGTTCACGATCGGCACGATGATGTTGCGCGTCTTGCCGACCATGCCGCGGATCTGACTGTCGTGGGCGTAGCCGTTGATCAGCTCGTACGCCCACTCCATGACGTGCTCGCCCGCCGGCCACTCCCGCGCGTGGTGCACGCCCATGGTGAAGTCGACCGGCTTGCCGTCGGTGAGGTTCTTGACGTCGGTGGCGATCTCCAGCCCCATGACGTCGCGGCCTTCCCACGTCGACTCGGGCATGGTGAACGCCGAGACGAGGTTCGGGTTGGCGCGGGCCAGCTCCTTCATCTCGTACTCGTAGTCGTAGAGGTGGCGGTAGCTGGTCCGGCCCGAGGGCAGCACCGACTTGGGGGTCTTGGCCGCGTATTCGCGATCGGTCTTCGCGTCGGCGACGGACTTGGCCGACAGGTCGGCCTGGACCACCGTCGACTTGAGCCCGCTGTTCTTGAGCGTCTGACGGTCGGCGTCGTCGGCCAGCACGACCTCGACGCCGGTCGCGTCACCCTTCTCGGTGACGTCGAGGCCGAGGCCGGTGAGCTTGGACTTGTCGGCGCGGGTGGGGGTCTGGACGCGGACCAGCTGAGCCTTCTGCGCGGTGGTCGGCGTGCCCTGCGGGGTCAGCGCCAGGAAGTCGACGCCGAGCTGGACCTGGCCGGCCGAACCGCCGTAGCGGCAGCCTTGGACGACGAGCTGCTGGCCCTTCTTCACGAAGCTTTCGGCCAGTTCGTGGGAGCGCAACGCCGTCGAAGCGGCGACGACCGCCCCGGTCGCCTTGTCGAACACGGCGACGTCCCAGTCGCCCTCGGTGCCCGACGTCGCCTTCAGGCGGGCCTGGACCAGACCATCCACAGTGGACGTGAGATCCCGGCGATCGGTGCCCGAAGTGCCCTTGGGCTGCAGCTTCGCGAAGCACGAGCGGGGTACTGACTTGTCGGCGCGCAGGATGTTCTGCGCCGCCCCGGCGGTGCCGGTCGGCAGCACGGCGAACGTGCCGGCCAGCGCGATGGCCGAAGCCAGCAGCACCAGCCGTCTTGGTGAATTCCCCACGGGTAGAGACCTCCTTGACCGAGGCCGGCACAGCAAGGACGTACCGGTAGCGAGTGACCGTAATGGACGAAAACCGGCCGGGGTAACCGCCGTAAGTCGTACTGCCTTCACCCGTTCTTCACACGGACGGCCGCGCAAAAGGACATTTCACCGGGAGTTCAACCACCGGTCGGCTACTGTCGGTTCATGGTCACGGTCCCTGCGCGACGGACGTCCGTCGCGGTGTCGCTGGCGGGTATCGCCGCGCTCGTGGTGGGTGCCGCGCTGGTGCTGTTGCTGCAGGTCATCCCGCCGACCGACGAGATCAGCGCGACGCGCCGCACGATCAGCGAGTACGGCCTGTCCGACCACAAGTGGCTGTTCGACATCGCGGTGGTCCTGGTGGCGTTCGGGTCGGCCGCGGGGCTCGCGGTGCTGGTCAACCAGCGCCGGCTGCCGGTGGCCGCGACGATCCTGGGTGCACTGTGGACGATCGGCCTGCTGGTGATCGTGGCGTTCCCGAAGCCGGACTGGGCGACGGTCTCCCGCTCGGACTTCGGCGGCACGCTGCACCGCGTCGCGAGCGTGGTGGCGTTCGTCGCGCTGCCGCTGGCGGTGCTGATCGCCTCGCGCACGGCGTTCCCGGCGTCGCCGGGCCGTCGCTGGCTCGCGCGGGTGCTGGCGATCGCGTCACTGGGCTGGTTCGCGGTGATCCTGGGCGCGGTCGTGGTGGCGGCGGCCGAGGACGGGCGCTGGTGGACGCTGATCCCGCTGGGGCTGGTGGAACGCGGGATGGCGCTGACGGAGCTGATCGCACTGGGTGCGTTGCTGGCACCGGTGACCGCGCGGGAGTGACCACCGGCTGATCACGCTTGCTGCGAGTCCGCGCCCGACGAAGCCTCGGCGCCGGGGGCGGTGTCCGTCGTGGCGATCTTCGTCACCGACCGGGCCGCGGCCTTCGCTGGGCGAGGAGTAACGCCTAGCGGATCCGTTCGTGCAACGCGGCCATCCGGGCGTCCAGGTCCGCTGCCGTGGCGGCGGCCGCGGACAGTTCGCCCGCGAAGTCCGGGGGGACGCTGTCGCGGTACTTGTACGACAGCTTGTGCTCGACCGCCGCCCAGAAGTCCATCGCGATGGTGCGGAGCTGGACCTCCACCTTGACCTTCTCCACCCGGTCGGACAGGAACACCGGGATGCGCACGATCAGGTGCAGGCTGCGGTAGCCGTTGGCCTTGGGGCGGGCGATGTAGTCCTTGGTGCGCAGCAGTTCGACGTCGTCCTGGGCGGTGAGCATGCGGGCCACCGCGAAGACGTCGTCGACGAACGGGCAGACCACGCGGATGCCGGCGATGTCGTCGAGCGCGCGGGCGGCGGAGACCCAGTCGCTGCCGAGGCCGCGGCGGTGCACCTTTTCCTTGATCGCCTCCGGCCGCTTGACCCGGCTCGTGATGTGCTCGATCGGGTCGTGCCGGTGGACGAAGTCGAACTCCTCGCTGAGGATCCGCAGTTTCGTCATCAGCTCTTCGATGGCGAACTTGTACATCAGCAGGAAACGCGGGAGCTGCCCGGCGACGGCGAGCTCTTCGGCCGCCTCGCTCAGAGAAGCGTGCTCGGCCGCCGGATCGGTGGTCACTGAACCCTCGTCGTAGGAGTCGTCGGTCATTTCCGCGCGTCACGTTACTGCGCTTCACCCGATCAACGGGCGGCGACGGGCCGGAGTTCCCGCCGGTCACCGGATCGTGGAGTCCCGCCGGTCCCGCGTCAGCACGACCTTGGTCTTCGCGAGGCCCCGGTCCGGCCGAGCCCGGCCGGGTGTTCGGGGTCGAAGGTGCCCCACTGGGCGTTCGGGACGGCGATCGCCCGGCGGCGTCGTTGACCACGACCAGGTCGTGTGTCATGCCGCGGCCGATCAGGTGGGCTTCGACACCGGCGCTGCGCGCGCTCCGCGTCCCGGCCCGGCTGATCCTGGCCGAACGCAGCGTGATCCACCCCGCGCGCGACGTCGAGCAGCGGGTCAAGGTGCTCGACCCGCTGCTCGACGTCGAAGTCGTGCCGCGCACGATCCATGCCCTCTCACTCCAGCGACCCGGGCTGGTGACCGCCCGGATCCTCGAAGCGGACCGGCGAGTGGCGGGCTAGAACTCCGCCAGCTGAGACACGGCCGGGGCCATGCCGTCGATCCAGGCGGCCGGCGCCCCCGTGGTCGGGGTGATGATGGCCGTCCGGATGCCGAGCTTCGCGTAGTCGGCCATGCTGCGGACGAACTCGTCGCGGGTGTCCGGCGTCGGGCGCGGGTTGTTGGCGAGGATCGTCGTGCGGATCTCGTCGTAGTCGCGGCCGACTGCGTCGCAGTGCCCGCGCAGCACGTCCAGCTTGTGCGCGACGTCCTCGGGCGAGGACGCGAACAGGTTGCAGGCGTCGCCGTACTGCGCCACCAGCCGCAGGGTCTTGCGCTCCCCGCTGCCGCCGATGAGCACCTTCGGGCGGTTGATCGGCTGCGGCGAGCAGAGCGTCTCGGCCAGCTGGTAGTGCTTGCCCTCGAACGGCCCGTTGTTCTCCGGGTCCCACATCTGCGCGGTGATGCGCAGGGTCTCCTCCAGCCGCTCGAAGCGCTCGGCGACCGGCGGGTACGGCACGCCCATGCCGTGGTGCTCGCGCTCGAACCACGCGGCCCCGATCCCGAGCGCGGCCCGGCCGCCCGAGAGGACGTCGAGGGTGGTGACGATCTTCGCGAGCAGGCCGGGGTGGCGGTAGGTCACGCCGGTGACGAGCAGGCCGAGCTCGATCCGGGACGTGTGGGCGGCGAGGAAGCCGAGGGTCGTGTAGCCCTCGAGCATGTTGGACTCGGCGGGGAGGCCGGTCGGCTCGATCTGGAAGTAGTGGTCCATGAAGGACAACCAGGTCGCACCGGCCTCCTCCGCCGCGGTGCCCACGCGGGCGAGCTCGCCCGCGATGGCGGTCGTCCCGCCTTCGATGTCGAAGATGGGAAGGTGAAAACCGAGCTCCATGAAACTTTCTCCTGACGTGCGGTCGGCGTACCCGTCACGTTAGGACCTGGAGCGCGCTCCAGGGCAAGTCCCGGGTTTCAGCGGAGCCGTTCGACCAGGTCCGTGGCGATCCGCCGCTCGACGGCCGCCGGGACCGGCTGGACCACCGGGGCCAACCCGCCCGCGCAGACCGCCGCGAGGCTGCGGACCTGCAGCGTCAGGCCGAGATCCATGGCCTGGATGGAGTTCCCGTTGGCGGCGGTCAGGTTGAGCATCCGGCCGTGGTCGAGGACGACGATCTCGCGGCCGCCGGTCAGCACGTGCCCGGTGCGGCGGCCGGGGTCGCCGTACTCGATCGTGCGCACGGTCGCCGTCCGCAGCGCCTCGGCGTCGATCTCCCAGGCGAAGTGGCCGACGCCGGCGAGCACGGCGCCGTCGGGCAGCGCGGCCAGCTCGGCCGCGCCGACGACACCGGGGGCGCCGGTCGCGGTGAAGACGGCTTGGGCGTCTTCGAGCGCTTCTTCGGCGACGCCGACGCGGTGACCGTCCAAAATGGCCTGAAGTGCGCGCATGGGGTCGGTGTCGCACACGGCGACGCGCGCGCCGAGCCGCGCGAGGGTGTCGGCGACGCCCTTGCCGCACGGCCCGTAGCCGAGCACCGTGGCGCGCATCCCCGGCACCATCAGGTTGGTGGCGTTGAGAAAGCCCTGCACGACGCTCTGGCCGACGCCGAACTCGTTCTCCACCAGGAGTTTCAGCCGCGAGTCGTTGATCACGACGACCGGGTGCGTGACGCCGCCGGGCCGCTCCCGGAGCCGGAGGCCGCCGGTTGTCGTCTCCTCGGTGCCGCCGAGGTAACCCGAGGACGTCCCGGATTCGAGCAGCGACAGGGTGAGATCGGCGCCGTTGTCGAGCGTGAGGTCCGGTTCGGTTTCGAGGACCTTCGCGACGTTGCGGGCGTGGTCGGCGTCGTCGTCGGCGCGGCGCGTGTGCACTTTCACGCCGAGCGCGCGCAGGTCGTCGGCGACGTCGTCGTGGGTCGTGCCGGGTGAGCCGGTGAGGGTGACGTCGACCCCGGCGCGGGCCAGGAGCGTGACGAGCGCGGCGGTCTTGGGCTCGACGTGCAGGCACATCGCGAGCCGCCGCCCGGCGAGCAGCGCCTCGTGGTCCCCGACGGCGGCGGCGGTCAGCGGCATGTGCTTGAGCGCCCAGCCGGTGGCAGGCAGAGTCATGACTTTCCTTACGGTTGACGAAGAAACCGCGTGACGCGGTGAAGGGGCCCGGAGCGGGGCCGGTCAACCGTAGAAGTCGCAGCGGTAGGAGTGGTCACCGAAGATCGGTGCCACGAGTCCGCGTCCGCTGCTCACGCCGTCAAGCTATCAGCGCAGGGCGGTGACCAGGAAGTCCGTCACTTCGGCCGGGCCGCCGTCGCCCGTGGTCACCGGGTCGCCCGCCGCGCGCAGGCGGTTCGCGTACTCCGCCGACTTCCGGCCGCCGCCGGCGAGCAGGAACGGCGGGGCGCCCGGGCCCGCGTACGTCAGCGGGCTCGCCTCGCGCAGGGTCGCCGGCGCGCGGCCCAGGGCGAGCAGGATCGAGGCGCGGGTGACCGCGTCGAGGCCGGTGAAGTCCGTGAAATCCGCCGGGGCGGCGACCGCTGCCACCGCGTGGACCGTGCTCGGCACCCCGGCGTACTGGCCGGCGTCGAAACCCGGCGCGGTGCCGAGGAGGGCTGCCAGCGTGCCGCCCGTGCCGGTGCCCCAGGCCGCGATGCGGGCCAGGTCGAGGTGCAACGCCGTCGCGTTGGCCGCGAGGAAGCGGACCGCGCACTTGGCGTCGGTGAGCGGGGCGGGCCACGGCGCCGCGGGGGCGAGGCGGTAGTCGATCGAGGCGACCGCCACGCCGCGGGCCGTCAGCGCGTCGCGGACGGCGGTGAACCGCGGGCCGTCGAGCAGCGCGCCCGGACCGGCGGGTTTGCGGTTGCCGAGGAACAGGCCGCCGTCGTGCAGGTAGAGCACGACCGGCGCGGGCGTCGCGGACGGCTGGGGCTGGTAGACGTCCATGGCCAGGGGGATCCCCGCCGGGCGGCAGTACTCGACGGTGCTGGATGTGCTGTCGAGCAGCATCGAGGCGTTGGTGCCGGTGACACCGTCGCCCGCGGCGACCGCCCCGGCCGTGCCGGTCGCCAGGACCAGCAGGAGCACGGGGAACAGCACGATCCACGCCGACACGCGCCGCAGCGTGGACGGCCGCGGGTGCGCCCGCCGCCGGGCGACGACCAGGAGCCCGAACAGGGCGAGGACCTGCAGCGCGGCGACGACGTAGTCGGTGAAACCGACGACTGTGTCCGCCGGCTGCCACGGGTCGAACCGCGCCAGCAGCCCGAGCGGCCGGCTGACGACCCACAGTGCGAGCGCCACGGCGGCGGTCAGGGCCGCGAAGTGGGCGGTCTTGCGCGTGGGCCAGCCGAGCACGGCGGCCACGGCGACGATTTCGACCGCCGCGAAGACGCCGAACAACATCGCGTAGAGCTGCCAGAGCCGCCAGAGCGCGGGCACCGCGGCGGCCGTGGTCACCGCCCCGCTCAGGGCGGCCAGCGACGCCGTGACCAGCAGCGCACCGCGTCGCAGGGGTGGCGTGGCGTCGTACCGGGAGGTCGCCGGCAGCGGACGTGCCCGCTGTCGGTCGACGGCTGTCATGCCCCCAGTGTCACCCCGGACACCGTGCGGCGGCCACCGCGCCGGGCCGGATACGCTCGGCTCGTGCCCCGTTTCACCGGCCACGACGGCCGTGAACTCGCGGCCGCGAGGACGAAGTTGCTGTCCCCGGTGCCGTGATCCGGCAGGATCGGAACATGCCCCCGGAGCCTGATCCCACCGCCGCCATCGACGCCCTGCGCGCGGAGCGCGACGCCGCGCGTCAGGAGCTTGCCGACCTGCGTGCGTGGTTGACCGTGAAGCTCGGACTGCTGCATCGCGCGCCCGGCCCGCAGGGCATCACCGTTCTCAGCGTGGCTACCGATCGGGAGATCATCACCAAGATCGAGGAGCTGATGAAGGGCGAGGCTCAGGCGTAGCAGGCGGCGAGCGCGCCGAACGCGGCTTTCGGTTCCCAGGGCAGGCCCGGGTACGTCTCCCCCGAGCCTTCCTCCAGGACCTTCACCACGCCCCAGCTCGCCATGTCGAGATCCTCGCGGGGCGACGCTCGGTGCACCAGGCCGTAGCAGATGAAGGTGCACGCGAACGCCGCGTCGACGCCCTCCTCCGTGAACACCTTCAGCAGCTCGCGGAGGTAGCCCGCCTGTTCCTCTTCGTCGCGGACGTAGTCGCCGTTCAGCCGGACCGGGATGTCGCCGTCGTACTCGAGGATCTCGCCGCTGCGGGCGCCGAGGTCGGCCGCGCCGCGGTAGGTCGTGCAGCCGAACTCCGTGATGGCCACCGGCTTGCCCGCCGCGACCAGCGTGCGGATGCCCTCCTGGTAGACGTGCTCGACCTCCTTCGAGCGGTGCGCGTCGACCGAGACGATGTCGAACGGCGTCCAGTCGACGCGCTCCAGCGGGACCGACGCGTAGGTGATCCGGCCGCCGAACCGCGCGCGGACCGCCTCGACCGCGCGGGCCAGGAAGTCGTTGACGCGGGTGGGGAGTTCGGCCAGTGCTCGCAGTGATTCCGGGGACCGCTCGAACAACCCGGCCGTGCGCTCCGGGAGGCTGTCGCCCGGCAGGAAGCCGTGGTTGAACAGGCTCAGCTCGGCGCCGGTGACGAACACGACCTCGGCACCCGCGACGCGGAGGCGTTCGGCCCGCTCGGCGCCGTCGGCGAGCTGTTCGAGAATCTGCTCCGGGTGCGCGTCCCAGGGGAACGGCGAGAACCACACCTCCAGCCCGAGGGCGGCCGCTTCCCGCGCGGCGAACTCGATCCGGTCCAGGTCGGTGCCGAACAGCCGGACGGCCGTGCAGTGCAGGTCGTCGCGGATGATCGTCAGCTCACGCCGGACCAGCTCAGGTGCGAACGGGCGGCGGATGGTGCCGCCGACCGCCATTCCGGTGTCGTAACCGATGCCCTTGGCTCGCATAAGGGGTGCCCTCCAGAAGAAATAGCGTACGGTACGTACCGTACCCTATCGACAAGGTACGGTGAGTACCGATGACCGAAACGAAGACCCGGCGGCGCGGCGCCGAACTGGAAGACGCGATCCTGCGCGCCGCCGCGGACGAACTGGCCGAGGCCGGCTACCCGGGCCTGACCATGGAAGGCGTCGCCCAGCGGGCCGGCACCAACAAAAACACGATCTACCGCCGCTGGCCGAACCGCGCCGCGCTCGGCGTCGCCGCCTACCGGCACCTGGCCGAGGACACGCTGCGTCCGCCCGACACCGGCGACCTGCGCGAAGACGCGCTCGCGTTGCTGCGCGCCGTCAACTGCGGCGCCTCCTCCCCCGCCGCCCAGATCCTGCGCGGCCTGCTGGCCGGCGTCAGCGACGACCCGGACCTGCTGGCCCAGCTGCACGAGCAGGCCGGCGACGGCGGCACCACCGCGTGGCTCACGCTCCTCGACCGCGCCGTGGCCCGCGGCGAGGCCCCGCCCGAGTCGCTGCACCCGCGCGTCGCGACCGTCGCGCTCACCTTGCTGCGCAACGAATACCTCACCCGTGGACTGACCACAGTGGACGACGACGTCCTCGTGGAGATCGTCGACGAGGTCTACCTGCCGCTGATCCGCGGGCGCCGCGCCGGCGCGTAGAGCGTCAACCGCAGCGCCGGGTCCTCGTTCGCCTGGAACGTCGCGTACTCGTACTCCACCGGCTCCGGGCGGTACAGCGTCTTCCGGCCGGGTCCACTGTGGACGACGTCGTGGCGCTCCCACCAGCCCGCGAACTCGGGGCAGCCCGCGCGCAGGCGGCCGGCCAGCGCGGTGAACGCCGGGTCCGGCGCCCACAGGTCGTGCGCGGCGTGGAACTGCGCCACCGTGTGCTCGGCCTGCGCCGCCCAGCCGGGCCCGAACAGCCGCCGCCCCCGCTCGTCGAGCAGCAGGAACACCAGCACGTTCCGGTCCGCCTCGGGCAGCTTGCCGAAGTCGGTGAACAGCGAGACGGCCGCGCGGTTCCAGGCCAGCACGTCCCAGCGGCGGCCGGTGACGTACGCGGGCTGGGTCAGGTTCTCGATCAGCCCCCGCGTCGCGTCGGGGACGGACTCGCGGGCGAACGCCGTCCGCGCCGGGTTGCGGGCCAGTTCACGCAGGTGGGCGCGCTCCGCATCGTCCAGCCGCAGGGCGCCGGCCAAGGCCTCGATCGTCTCCGTGGACGGGCTCACCGTGCGGCCCTGCTCCAGCCGGATGTACCAGTCGACGCCGATGCCGGCCAGCTCGGCGACCTCCTCGCGACGCAGCCCGGGCGTCCGGCGGCGGCGCCGGTCCGGCAGCCCGAGCGCGACCGGATTCAGCCGTTCCCGCCGCGACCGCAGGAACTCCCCCAGCCCGGCGCGGGCCACGTCCGCCATCGTCGACCTCCGGGTGGCACGCAACAGTCCCAGGATGATACCAGGCCTGGATAGGTCGTCCGGGAACGCGAAGGCTGGTCTTATGAAAGCTGCTGTCCTCGAAGAATTCGGCACGATGCCGTCCGTGCGCGAGTGGCCCGATCCGGTGCTGGGCACCGGCGAGGTGCTCGTCGACGTCGTCGCGGCACCGGTGCTGCCCTACGCCGGGGAAGTGTTCCGCGGGGAGCGGAACTACCTGCTCACACTGCCGGTCGTGCCCGGCGCCGGCGCGGTCGGGCGGGTGCGCGCGACCGGCCCGGACGCGACCCGGCTCAAGCCCGGCGACTGGGTGTTGTGCGACCCGACCATCCGCTCCCGTGACGACGCCCGCACGCCGGACATCACGTTGCAGGGGCTGAGCGCACGCGGCGAAGGCGGCCTGTTCCTGCAACGCCACTTCGGCCACGGCGCCTACGCCGAGCAGGTGCTGGTCCCGACGGAGAACGCCGTCCCGCTCGGCCCGATCGACGCCGCCGACGCCGGCCGGTGGGCCGCGCTCTCCCTCTGTCTCGTGCCCTACGGCGGCCTGCTCGCCGCCCAGCTCCAGCCGGGCGAAACGGTGCTGGTCAGCGGCGCGACCGGCAACTTCGGCAGCGCGGGCGTGGCCGTCGCCCTCGCGATGGGCGCGGCCTGCGTGGTCGCCCCGGGCCGCAACGCCGACGCGCTGGCCGACCTGGAACGCCGGTTCGGCGCGCGCGTCCGGACCGTCCGGCTCACCGGCGACGACGACACCGCGCGGATGCGCAGCACGGCGCCCGGCCCGATCGACGTGGTCCTCGACCTGTTGCCGCCGTCGGCAGGGGCGGCCGTCACGCGGACCGCGGCCATGTCGGTGCGCGAGTACGGCCGGGTCGTGCTGATGGGCGGCGTCGGCATGCTCGGCGGCGACGACCTCGCGCTGCCCTACCCGTGGCTGATGCGCAACAACATCACCGTGCGCGGGCAGTGGCTGGCCCCGCGCGAGGCGAACACCGGTCTGATCGCGCTGGCCCGCGCGGGTCTGCTGGACCTGGGCGGGTTCGCCGTCACGGAGTTCGGCCTCGACGAGATCGCCGACGCCGTCGGCCACGCGGCGAAGGAGCAGGCGCGGTTCGCGCTCACCGTCATCCGGCCTTGAGCGCCGACGCCTGACCAGGCTGCTCGGCGGCCGCGCCCAGGATCCAGTTCCGGAACTCGACCGCGAAGTGCTGCAGGTGGTGCTCGATCACCTGCGGGCTACAGGTGACCGGCAGCGTCACCGAGAGGCGGGCGGTGAACCCGCCCTCCTCCTCGGCGAACGCGTTGGCGATGGAACCGACGACGGTGCCGTCCTCCAGCACCAGGCGCGACCGGCGACCGCCGGGCGGCGGCTCCGCTCCCGGCGTCGCGGAGTCGTCCCACTCGCGCATGAAGAACGAGCAGACGTGCTCGCCGAGCGTCTCGACGATGTTCACCCGGCCGCCGGCCGCGTGGATCGAGTAGTGCTTCGGGTGGCCCGCGAGCAGGACGTCCTCCCGGCCGAAGGCTCGCGAAAGCCATTCGGTGAACTGTGCCGCGGTGATGCCGTGGGCACGCAACGTCGTCGTGCCGGTCGTTTCCTCCCCGGCGGAGAGCGTGACCTGTTCGCGCAGGAAGGCGCTCCCGGCCGCGATCTCGTCCCGCAGGAGGTCGAGCAGCCGCTCGCGGCCGAGCTTTCCCTTCAGCAGCGCCAAAGCCCGCCGTGCGGCCACCACCTCGAACCGCTCGACGCGCCCGTCGTGGTCGTCGCCGGCCAAGCGCACCCAGGGTGCCGGTTCGGCCGTCGCTTGCCGGACGGGAAGCTGCAGGTAGGAGGCGTGTTCGCCGCCGGTGTGGACGACGTGCTGCCCGCTGTTGGCGCCGGTGTACTCCCGGATGCCGGGCATCATGGTGCCCAGCAGGTTCCGCGAGCTGACGACGAACCGCAGCTGCTCGCCGGCGTGGAACGCGAGCCCGACCGGGAGCAGCTCGATCTCGACGTCGACGACCTCGCCGGCCGAGAGGCGCTCCACGCGGTCGAAGCTGTGGGCCGGCACGTCGGGAGTCGAAAGGGCCTCGTCGAGGTGGCGGGCCGAGACGCGCAGGCGTCCGTCGGAACCCTTGTACCGCAGGATCGTCGCGCCGTGCTCGGTCACGTCGTGGACGATCGCGCCCCGGTTGGGGACGGTGAACGCCTGGAGCGGCGTGCCGTGGGCGTCGAGCTTCTGCACGAGCACGAAGACGTCCATGTCGTCGGCGCCGCGCGCTTCGAGCCACAGGTGCGCTTTCGGGTAACCGGCCAGCACGGTGTCGCGGTCGAACCGCACGACGAAGGACACCGCGTCCGGGTTCGCGTCGACCGCGTAGGTCACGGCGGTCTCGTCGGCGGGGGCCGTGGTCGTCAGCGCGCGCGAGCGGCCGTCGAGGTAGTACTTCGTCGACGTGACGTCCGCCGGGGGAAACTCCTCCCCGGCGACGCCGACCTGGTCACCGCCCTGGAGGTCGAGGATCGCGTAGCGCACCCGGGGCGTCCGCTCCCAGCCGTTGTCCTCGCCCTTCAGGTAGTGGTCGAAGAAGCGGCGCAGGTCGGCCACGTTCGCTTCGTCGTAGTAGTCGGGCCACTCCTGGCTGTTGTGCACGCGCAGCCACTTCTCGGGCGACGCGATCCGCCGCCACGCGCGGAACGTCCCGGCCGTGTGCAGCGTGTTGGAGTAGCTGGCCACGACGTAGGCCGGCACGGTGATCCGGCCGAAGTCGGGGATCTTGTTCTCCCACAGGTCGTTCACCAGCGGGTGGCGCTCGACCTCGGTGAGGATGTCCTCCTTGCCGTTCTTCCCGAAGAAGCTGCCCTCCTGGAGCTGCCGGGCGAACCCGGTGTCGGGCATGCCGCCGCGCATCACCAGGTCGCGGTAGACGTCGCTGACGCCTTCCCACGGGTTGATCGCCGCCAGGTGCGGGGGCTGCTCGGCGGCGGTGAACCACTGGGAGACCGCGAGGTAGGAGGTGCCGCTCATGCCGACCTTGCCGGAGCACCAGGCCTGCTGCGCCAGCCACTCGATCACGTCGTGGCAGTCGCGGCCTTCCTGGCGGTCCCACAGCACGCTGTCGCCCTCGGAGTCGACCACGCCGCGGACGTCCGGATTGCAGATCGCGTAGCCCCGGGCGCACCAGTACGCGGGGTCCGGGCCTTCGAACTTCTCCAGCCCGGACACGATCCCGTTGTCGAGACCGACCATCCCGAAGACGCCCATCGCGCTGGCGGAGGTCCCCTGCCCCTTGCCGTACGGGCTCCACGCCACGATCACCGGCACCGGCTCCGCACCGGCCGGGCGGAAGAGGTCGACGTGGATCGTCACCCCGTCCCGCAGGCGGACCGCCACGTCCTTCTCGAACACGACGTCGACGGGCAGGGCCCGGAACTGCGGCGCGACCCGGAACCCCGCCGCCAGCGTCCGGGTGCCGGGGTCGAACCCGGTCAGCACGCCGGTCCTGGCGGCCGGCAGCGGCCGGGACGGCACGAACACCCTCTGGTCTTCACTCATGACGCCGACCGTACGTCTGTTCCGCTCAGAACTCAACACCCGTTGAGATCGGCGGGCCGACCGCTACATTCGGGTCATGACCACGCAGGAAGACCCCGCGGCGGGGACGCGCCGTGGCCGCCGGCCCGGCAGCGGCAGCACGCGGCAGGTGGTGCTCGACGCGGCCCGGGCGCGGTTCGCCCGTGACGGTTTCGCCACGACCACGATCCGGCGCATCGCCGCCGACGCCGGGGTGGACGCGTCGCAGGTGATGCAGTTCTTCGGCTCGAAGGACGAGCTGTTCGCGGCCGTGATGGCCGTTCCCCGGTCCGCGCTCGACCGGTTCGACACCGCCTTCGAGGGTCCCGACGAGCACCTGGGCGAACGGGTGGTCCGCGCGTACCTCGGCGCCTGGGAGGGCGCGGCCGGCGAGTCGGAACCCCTGATGGCGATGCTGCGCGGCGCGATCACCAACGACCACGCGAGCGCGCAGCTGCGCGACTTCATCCAGTCCCGGTTGCTGCACGGCACCCGGGGGCGGGGCGGGGACGACGCGATGCTGCGGGCCGGTCTCGCGGCGGCGATGCTGGTCGGCATCGTCACGAGCAGGCAGATCATCGGCGTGCCGGTGCTCGTCGCCGCCGACACCGAGCAGCTCGTCGCGACCGTCGCCCCCGCGATCCACCAGATCCTCGTGGGCGCCCGCCCGGAGCGAGCGTGACGAGCACCCGGCTCGCCCGCCACGAGCGGATCGCGGCGGAACTGTCCACTTTGGACGTCCTGGCGACGGCGACCCCGCTGGGCAGCGGGATCGGCGGCACGACCTGGCTCGCGCGGGTGGCGGGCGAGCCCGTCTTCGTGAAGCGGATCGCGCTCACCGACGTCGAGCTGCGCCACGAGGGGTCGACCGCCGACCACTACGGCCTGCCGCCTTGGTACCACTACGGCGTCGGCTCCGCGGGCGGCGGCGCGTGGCGGGAGCTGGCGGCCCACCGCGACGCGAGCGAGTGGGTCCGCACCGGCGCGTGCGAGAACTTCCCGCTGCTGCACCACTGGTGCGTCCGCCCCGGCCTGCCGCGCGCGCCGCTGCCGCCGGCCGAGCTGGAGCGGGACGTCGCGTTCTGGCACGACGACCCGGGCGTAAGGCGACGGCTCGAAGCCCTCGACGCGTCGAGCACGGATCTCGTGCTGTTCCTGGAACACCTGCCGCGGACGCTCGCCGAGTGGCCGGACGCGCCGGTCCGGTTCGTCGACGACGAACTCCGGCGCCTCACGGACTTCCTCGCCGGGCAGGACGTCCAGCACTTCGACGCGCACTTCGCCAACATCGTCACCGACGGCGGACGGCTGTGCCTCACCGACTTCGGCCTCACGCTGTCGTCGCGGTTCGAGCTGTCGGACGCCGAGGCGGAGTTCCTCGCCGAGCACACCACGCACGACCGGGCCTACGTCCTGGCCCACCTGGTCAACCGGATCGTCCGCCCGTTGCGGGCGTGGCCGCACCCGCGTGTCCGCAACGACTTCGTGCGCGACTGCGCCGCGGGGCGGGACGTCCCGGAGCTGCCGCCGGACGCGGCCGCGCTCCTGCGCCGGTACGCCCCGCTCGCCACCGTCGTCAACGACTTCTACTTCGCGCTGCACGGCGATAACCGGAAGACGCCGTATCCGGCGGACGAGATCGCCCGGCTGCTCGGCGCGCTCTGAACCCCTCACGGACTACTCGCGTTTGACTAGACCCTAGTACTCGTGTTTGAGTACTCACATGGGAGCAGTTCGGTTGTTCATCCTCGGCGCCCTGGCGCGGGGCGGTCCGATGCACGGGCACCAGATCCGGCGGGCGGCGCAGGTCGACCGCACCGAGCTCTGGGCGGACGTCAAACCCGGCTCGCTCTACGGCGCGCTGCGGCGGATGGCGGACGAGGGCGTCATCGAGGCGCTGCGCACCGAACGCGTGGGGAACATGCCCGAACGGACGGTCTACACGATCACCGAAGAGGGCCGGCGCGAGCTTTCCGTGCTGCGCCACACCATCCTCACCACCACCAAGCTGCGCCCGGATCCGGTCGACCTGGCGCTGGCCTACACCGAGGACCTCGACGAGGTGACGTTGCGGGCGCTGGTCGAGGACCGTCGGGCCGCGCTCGTCGCGGAACTCGCGTCCTGGAAACACCTTCAGGAACACGCGGGGCCCTACCTCGACGGCCTGGAGCCGCTGGGGTTCGACCACGTGCTCATCCGCCTCGAAGCCGAGGTGACCTGGCACGACCGGGTGCTGGACAAACTGACGGATCTGCTGGCCAACCGGGGAGAACAGACATGAGAGCACTGATCATCGGCGGCGGCATCGGCGGGCTCGCGATGGCCCAGTCCCTCACCGCGGCCGGCGTCGACGTCCAGGTCCACGAGCGCAACAGCGAGGCGGCCGACTGGCTGCAGGGCTACCGCATCCACCTCAACCGGTTCGGCTGCCGCGCCCTGCGCCGCTGCCTGCCGGGCCCGCTGTGGGACGCTTTCGCCGCCACCGCGGGCGATCCGGGCGCGGGCCTGAGCTTCCAGACCCACCGCCTGCGCGAGCTGCTCTTCGTGGAGGAAGAGCTGATGACCGGCGGGACCGGCGACCACCGCGCGGTCAGCCGGATCTCGTTGCGGCGGCTGCTGCTGGCCGGCCTCGGCGAGAACGTCCACTTCGGACGGACGTTCGAGCGTTACGAGACCGACCCGGACGGCACGGTGACGGCGCACTTCGCCGACGGCGCCACGGCGACCGGCGATCTGCTGATCGGCGCGGACGGCGCCAACTCCCGGGTGCGCGCCCAGCTCCTGCCGCACGCGCACCGGGTGCCGACCGGCGCGGTGGGCGTGGCCGGCCGGCTGGCGCTGACCGACGAGACTCGCGCCTGGCTGCCGTCGCGGATCCGCGGCGGGATGAACATCGTGCTGCCGCCGGGCGGCAGTTTCCTGTTCACCGCGGTCTTCGACGGCCGCACCCGCACCGCCGAAGCGGTCGACGATGGCATCGACCTGACGGCGTCCGGCCTGACCGGCACCGATCTCCTCGACGACGTCCAGGACTACGTGCTCTGGGCGTTCGCGGCGAAACGCGCCGGCTATCCGGCCGACGTGGAGTCGCTGCCCGGGCCCGCGTTGCAGAACGTCGTGGCCGAGCACATCCGCGGCTGGCACCCGGACCTGCGCCGCATGGTCACCGACTCCGACCCGGCGGGCGTGCACGCGATCGCGTTCAAGTCCGCCACCCAGGTCGAACCCTGGCCGACCGGCCCGGTGACCCTCATCGGCGACGCCGTGCACAACATGACCCCGGTGATGGGCTTGGGCGCCAACACCGCCCTCCGGGACGCGGCCCTGCTGGCCCACCAGCTCAAGGCCGTGCACCGCGGCGAAGCCGGCCTGACCGACGCGGTCGGCGAGTACGAACGCCGGATGCTGGCGTACGGCTTCGAAGCCGTGAACACGTCACGCTCCTTCGCCGACCGGTTCACCTCGGACAACGTCCTGGCCCGCCAGGGGATGAAGGCGTGGCTCCGGGTGTGCGCCGCCGTCCCGGCCGTGAAGCGGAGCAGCTTCACCGACGAGTGGACCGACGACCTCCCCGCGGCGCGCACCGCTCTGGTCTGAACAGGTGAGGGCAAGCAGTTCACACAGACCGCTTTGATATCCGCCGAGATGGATCGCCACCCTCTGCGGAGGGCTGGGGTAGCGATTCCGTCTGATTCTTCGACCGTGTCACCGAGGGATTTGGTGCACTCGGAGGCTTTGGAAACCAGCACAATAGGCACGTTGAGCAGCGGCGACGGCCAGCAACGCGACGATTGCGTCTGCCGTCTGCGGTCTCGCCATGCCAGTGGCGACAGAGCGATCGCTGCCTCAGCGACGCGTCGCGCGGCCTCGGTTTCAGGCTCTTGCGTGCCGAGTCGATCCAGCCGTCAATGCACTGTGCTCCCGTGTCCCGATACTCAATGGCCTGCAGCAGCATCTCGAGTTGGTCCGCATCCTTCGCACATAGCAGCGAGGCCTCAGCTCCGCCACGTCACCAGAACCGCGAACATTTTCGACCCGACCCGGACGCCACGAGAACCTGTAGTCACCGAGATTGTTCCCGACGACGCTGCGCTCGACCGGCTACTCCCCACATGCTGGCCGGCTGTTCCTGGTTGCCCGCCGATTAGTGCGCGCTGGCCGGAGCCCGACCATGTAACGGGACAGAGGCGCTGGGCCGCGCCCACTTCACCGGCGACGTACTCGCTCCGTCGACCCTTCCCTCTCGGTTGCGCGCTCGGCTGCAACCGAGCCCAGCTGGTCTCATCGCCTCACCACGAAACGGCGTTGTCATGGTCTCCCACTAACCATGCCGACCTGCGTCCCCCTAGCCGGCCATCGGCATCCATACCACCCGCAGCGTGCTCTGCGCGGGCCACGGCCAACCCGCCGCCCTTCGTCCGGGCCGACGCCACCTGCACATCAGGACTCGACTCAAGGCCGCGGCCATGGTGTTGCTCCGGCCGGCCGGAGCAACACATCCCGCCGGCGGCACGTCTGATCGCCCCCGCAGCGTCGCGGGTATCCGACACGAAATGGCGCCGGAACAACCGAGGTGACCCTCGATGCCGACGCCCCGGCACAGCCATACACGCCCGAACCGCACCGGCGACCGGCCGTAACAACAACGGCCGAGGCAACGACTGTGACCGGGACAGTGAAGTGTCCGCCTTCATCGACAGCACACGTCCGCATGCACTTTCCACCTGGAATGACCGTTCTCATGCCGAGCAGCATCGCGACGGCTCAGTGGCTCCGCGAACCTGAGCCCGCCGCAATGCCGTCATGTAGGCCTGGCCGTCCACACCTGAACCGTGTGGAAGCGGCAGCCGCGCCGGACGGATCACTGATGCTGTCCGAACGCCCGGATACTGGTCAGTTGTCCCGCCGACCGGTACATAGCCAGGACCACGCTCGCAGATCAGGGAGTGAATCTGCGATGACCGCGGCAAACTCATATGTCGCTCACACGAGCGAACAAGTAGAACACGTCTGGCGGTGCACACGTGGTCACACGTGCCTTTGCCTGGATAAGCACCTCAGATCGCATGTGGCGATGGCGCACGCGCTTCAGCGATGCCGGATCGGCTACTTGGGGCGGCGGTGATCTCATGAGCGAGGCCGGAAAGACGCGACAACCGTTCAGGCGACCACAGCGACTTGCCGCCGACGTGCCTCTCAAGGAAGCCAAAGAGCTGCGACGTCGGTATCTGGACGGTGACACATTGAGCGTCCTCATGGACGGCTTCGATGGCAGTCTTCGAACTTTACGTGCCGTACTGGAAGATCAAGGCGTCGAATTCCGGCCGCCTCGGCCGATCATGCCGCCCGCACCCCCGGGCATGGTCGAGACCTATCACAGCGGCAAGTCGATCGTGGAGACCGGGAAAACTTTCGGACTGGGCCGCGATATCACCAAACGCATGCTGCTCGACGCAGGTGTCGAGCTCCGCGGCCGGGGCCGACCGCGGAAGGCGTCAACTTTCTCGAACCATCTTCACTGACCCCGGCGACCGGGCCGACTCACCGCACCGCCCGACGGGCGCCCGGCCCTAGCCGGACGCCCACGCACGTCAGTAGTAGCGCCAGTGAAGCGTGGAGGCCTGCGGCTCTTCCTTCACGCCATACGGCGCCGCGAGGGCAGGGATGTACGTCGGCTCCGAAACCGCAGTGCCGACAGGGCCGTAAGTCGACGCCTCGGCGGACGCAGCCGTCACCGAGAGCACCCATACGACGCTGGACGCAACCGCGACCGAAGGCCAGAACAGCTTCAACTCGTCCACCTCAGGGCCCGGTGGCCGCGTATCAGCAGCCACGATTTACTGGACGCCGAGACACTACCGGCTGACAAATGTTCACCCAACAGTGGCCTCCCCTACTGATCAGGCTACCGTCAGCAACACTCAACGCTAATTTCGAAGATCATCAACCTTAACTCGCCGACACACTGCCCGACCAGGGGATAATTTCTACTTCGCTCCGTAATCCTCGATCATCGCACCAGACCTCGCTTCGACCACAACGAGTCAACTATGCGCTCGAGTTCATGTCACAACGAGTAACAGTCGGCAACGCCCAACAGGTCGCGCGACTCGACGTGGCGCGAACCCGACGCAAGAGGCCCGACCTGGGCGCCCGCATTTGACATATAGGCGCAGATTGTCACATCCATGCTTCGTACTCGCGAGGGCCTTCAGGAGGATCATTCACGCGTCCGTGTGTCCCTCCTCGGAAAACACGACAGCGGCGCTCATCCAGTGAGCGCCGCTGTCGACACGATGGGGCCAGGCCCTCCACACCTGGCTCGGAGTACTGGTTCTACATCGGGTCTTTGGTACCGGCTGACCTTCTCTGGGCACGCCCCGACAGCAACAGCTGCGGAGACGGCATCGCGACGGTGTCGCCGTCACGAGCCTGTGGAATCACCGCGAAATCCAGCTCCTCCAGCAATGCCTCGATCCGCCGCGCCTGCCCGACCCGCTCGCGATCCCGGAACAACTGCGCTGCTCGCAGCCACAACGCACGAGCGTCGTCGAGGTTGCCCCGATCCCGCAAGATCTGAGCCAGCGTGTCCAGGGCCCTCCCCCTGCCCGTCGCATGCCCAGACCGATCTGCGAGCTCGACCGCCCGGTGAGCGTGCTGCAACGCGACACGGTCCTGACCTTCGGCATGACGAAGACGTGCAAGAACGGTGTTCAACTTCATCGCCGCCGGCAGATGCTGGCTCACGCTGACCAGCGCCGACGCCTTTCGGCATTGCTCATCGGCTGCCTCTTGGCGCCCCATCCGGGTCAGCAGGTCGCCCAACGCGATATGAGTCAGAATGCGACCCGGGCCGTCGTCGATGTGCTCACGCACCGCCAGTGCCTCGCGGTACAGCTCGATAGCTTCGCCCTGGTGACCGCCCTGCTCCAGAAGCGCGTCCGCGAGCCGGTGAAGAGCCGCGCCACATCGCTCCGGCTCTTCCAGTGCCCTCGCCGACGCCAGCGTCTCCCGGGCCATGGTCACCGCTTGCTCGACTCGACCGGCGTGCAGGTGCCGCCGTGCCATGTTGAGCATCACCGTCACCCGGCCGATCCCGATGCCGTGTTCGTCGACCAAACGCAACGCGGCTTCCAAGTACGGCTCCGCGCGCGAGTCCTGTCCCATCAGCAGCAAGACGTGCCCGAGGTCGTTTAAGCTCGACGCCTCCGCGTATGCGTTGCCCACAGCCGCGGCCGACGACGCCGCAACCGTGAACCCGGTGATGATGTCACCGAAGTGACCGTGCCGGTCGAACACGTCTGCTGTGAGCGACGGCAGAGTAAAGGCGATTTCGTGCAACTGCGCCTGTGCCGCGAGCTGAACCGACGTAGTGAGGGTCGTGCGCTCGCGCAGGAACCACTGTCGCGCTGCTGCCGGTGTCGTGAACTGCGCCGCGACGACATCCTCACTGATCTGCGGCATCTCCGGCCGGTCTCGGCCTGGGTAAACGACCTGGTGCGCTTCGTACGCGGTAAGGAGGTAGTACTCGAGCAGCCGGCGCCGCGCCTGCTCGATATCAGGAAGCTTCCGGGCCAGCGACGCCGCGTACAGCTGCAGCAGGTTGTGCACCCGGTAGCGGTCCAGGTCGCCGGGCTGCTCGATCAAATGCGCCGCGACCAGCACGTCCAGTGATCGCCGCACGTTCGACACCGACCGCCCGTCCGCCGCGGCGACCGCGTCCGAGGCCACCTCCACCCCGGGATGGAGCCCGATCATCGAAAAGGTGCGCTGCTCAGCAGATCCCAAACCTTGAAACGACAGAGTGAAGGCCGACCGCAGGCTCCGCCCCGGCCCGTCACCGTCGTTACCCAGGTCCAGCAGCATGTCCGCGTCGCGCAGCGCCTCGGCCAGCGTCGTCAACCGCATACCCGCGCGCGCGGCCGCGCGCACTGCCACCAGGGTCAACGCGAGTGCGTTGCCCTGACACAGCCGGATCAGCCCGCCCGTGCCGACTGGATCCTGCCGGGCCCGCAACCCGATCCGCCGTTCCAACAGCTCGCGTGCCGCCTCCACCGACAGCGGCGCCACCGTGACCACGGGACACGTTCGTGCGGCCAGCAGCGCCGACAACCGCTGTCGGGTGACCACCACGACCGTGCATCCCGCCAGGACACCCAGCAGCGGCTCGACCTGGTCCGAGCGGGCCACGTTGTCCAAGATCACCAGCATCCGGCGTTGCGCCAGCAACCGGGTCAGCCGTGCCGCTCGCGCGACCGGAGACACGATCTGATCGACCTGGACATCCATCAGCTCCAGGAGCAGCTCGACCACATCCGCCGCCGTACGCCCTGCGGTCTGGCCATCGCCGCGCAGGTCGAGCATGACCACACCGTTCGGGTAACGCCCCGCAGCCCGGTGCGCCCACCGAAGAGCAACCGTCGTCTTCCCCGCCCCCGGCGCCCCGGTGAGCATGACCACCTCGTCGCGCGGCAGGCCGGCCGAGTCCGTGGTGAACGCATCGAGCTCCGCGATCACCTCGTCGCGCCCGACAACGCCGCCGACATCGGGCGAAACGTGCCAGACCACCGGGAGCACCTGCTCCTCGACCTCCGGCGTCTCCATGACTCGCGGAACCGGCCTCACCGATGCAGGGAAGGAAACGGCGCCGGGCTTGATCACCTCGTTGTAGAGCGCGAGCAGGTCATCAGCGGCATGCAGGTCGCCGGACTCTTGCAATTCCCGGCGGATCCGCCGGAAGTACTCGGACGCTTCCAGCCCTCGACCCGCGGCCATCAACGCCCGGATCCGCAGCTTCGCCAGGCCCAACTCCATCGGATGAGCCGCATCCAGCTCTTCCAGACGTGCCACGGCCAACTCGGTTTGCCCGAGCAGCAGTTGCTGGGCGGCCACGAACGCGTTGGCCGGCACCCACTCATTGCGCTGCCAGCGGATGCGCCACTGATCAGCTGCGTCGGCCCGCAAATCCGCCAGTGGCTCGTCGCGTCGCAGCCGCAGCGCGGCCAGCGCCTCGACGTGCGCGCGATCGTGTTGCCCCCGGTCGTGGAACTCGCGCGCACGCGACATCATCGCCCGAAACTGAAGGTAATCGATCTGCTGATCATCGACACCCAAGCGGCATCCGCCCTTGCCGATACTGACGACACCTGGATCAACACCTTCGGACTGGAAGATCTGACGCAGCCGGGCGCCTGTCTGGTGCAGCGTTCCCAGGCCGTCCTGTGGCGGGTTCTCCTGCTCGTCCCACGCCCACTGCACGACGGTGTCCACCGACGCTCGTTGGTTCGGTTGGGCCAGCAATGCGGCCAGTACCTTGCCGGGACGCCCGCGCACGGGCTTCACGCCCAGATTCCCGTGCAGCAGCAAGACCGTTTGCCCGAGAATTCCGAACCCGATTTCCACCAGACCCCTCCCCATGGCGAACCCACCGTCAGCCCTCTCCACCCTCAACATTTTCGCATTTGTCCAGACGGACAGCCAGTTCATCGCCACAAGTGTCCTGAAATGATGATCACCGCTGATCGAATACACGTCGGCAAACCAGCAGGCCGACACAACTTTTCTGCCCCTCGATCCGGGTCCATGACATTTTTCGGACACCGAACACGATTCAACAGCATGACGACAGAACCTGCCGTCTCTGAAGCCTTACCAGCAGCGGCGGTCACAGATGCGCAACGTTGTCCGATTATTCCGCGATCGCATTACCGGACACAAGGGACCCTGCGCCGACGAATCCGGAGTCCGCCGCGACGCTCTCAGACTCACGCCGCACCAGCCGTTCACAGCACCGGAAAGCCTCCACTGACGATCAATGTTGATCAACTGTCAATGACCCGATGCACAGACTGAAAGCTGTTTCACAAGCTGTCCCAGCAACCTGGGTTCAAGCCCACGATGCGAGGGAGACATATGCGATGAGCGCCACCACATGGGTACGCAGTCCCATCGATCACGCCGATCAGCACCTGCTCACCCGCCGCGGCACGAAATCCGTACTCGTGCTGGTGCCGCATATCGTCGCCGGTACCCGTTTGCTGGATTTGATGCCGCTGCTGGAGGCCGATCACCGCATCCAAGTCGTCTTCAGCGACCCCCACGACGACGACAACTGGGAAGCCACCCGCGATTTCCTCCACGCTCACGGCGCCGCCGTGCTGCCGTGGGCCCAAGCCCGCCGTAGCCGCCTCGACCTCGTTCTCGCCGGCAGCGTCGCTGGACTCGACCAGCTCGCCGCGCCGGCCCTGCTCGTCCCGCACGGCGGCGGATTCGGCCAGTACCGCAACGGAAGCCCGCCCGGCACCACCTTCACTCAGCCACCCCAGCTGCGCACCAACCTCGGCCCTGATCAGCTGATGCGCGAAGGCCGCCTCCGCGCCGACGCGATCGTCCTCGTCCACGACCGCGAGCACGCCCTGCTCGCTCAGGTCTGCCCGGCGGCGCTTCCCGCCGCCGTCGTCGCCGGCGACATCGCCTTCGACCGCCTCGCTGCCAGCCTCCCCTACCGCCATCAGTACAGGCGTGCTCTCGGCGCCGCCGACGACCAGCAGGTCGTCCTGGTCACCTCCACCTGGTCACCACGATCGGCGTTCGGCCGCCACCCGGACATGTTCGACCGCGTCGTCGCCGAACTCCCCCACGACCGCTATCGCATCGTCGCCGCCGTGCACCCGCAGATCTGGTCCCACCACAGTCCGTGGCAACTACGGTCCTGGCTCGCTGACGCACTCCGTGCCGGCCTCGTCCTCGTCCCGCCCGAGGAGGGCTGGCGCGCCGCACTGGTCGCCGCCGACCACGTCATCGGCGACTACGGATCCGTCACCGGCTACGGCGCGGCTATTGGCGCGTCGATTCTGCTCGCCGACACCTCCGACCGGCCGCTGCTGCCCGCCACTCCGACCGAATTCCTCGCCCGGCACGCTCCCCACTGGCAGCTGGACCAGCCGCTCGAGCCGCAGCTGCGCGCCGCCGCTCAGGCCCGCGACACCACCGGATTCCCGCAGTCCATCCGCGAACTGCTCACCTCACGCCCCGGGCAGGCCGGACGCATCCTGCGCCGCACCATGTACCGGCTGCTCAACCTGCCCGAACCTGCCCGGGAAGTGCCGGTCTCCCCCGTCCCTTTGCCCAAGCTGGTGAGAACATGACCTCCTACACACCGATCATCACCGTCCACCCCACCAGCGCCACTGCTGCCGGCTGCGGCCTGACCCACTGGCGATACAGCCGAGACCGCCATCACGGCACGCTCCTCACCGCCCACCGCGACAACCAGCGCAACCGCCAGACACTCGCCGACGTCGTCATCACCTCGCCACAGCCGTGCCGAGCAGACGGCCGATCAACCCTGGCCGCTGTGTTCGACCGGCTTCCCGGCCTCACCATGGTCGCGGTGCCGATCGGCACCGCAGTGCTACTGCTCGGCGATCACACCGGAGATATCACCCTCATCCCCGCCGGCCCCGCCGAGGTCTCCGCCGTCGGCGCCTTCCTGTGGCTGATCACCGGGCACCGGCTGCACACCCTCGCCTCGATCAGCCTCATCGAGCCTGCGCAAGGCCGCGGTTGCGCGGTCAAGTGCGGTGCCACCGACATCACTCAGCAGCTCGACAGCTTCGGCCAGGTAACCCCTGGCCCTGCCACGCTGGTCATCGCCGTCGGAGACCTCAGCCAGCGCCAGCAGCACCTCCGCCTCATACACAGCTGACCCTGACCTGCTCAGCACCCCTCGCGCCTGACGCAGCCGGCTCAACGCCGCCTCGGGACGCCCGGATCGCGCATCGATCCGGGCCAGCCCCAGCGCCACCTGCGCCTCACTCTTGTCGTCCCCGATCTCAGCGAACAACTGCGCGGCTGCCTCCAGATGCCGCGCAGCCTCGGTGTCCAGACCTGCCTGCCGCAACGTCTCCCCGATCCGGCGGTGCCGCAACGCCACCCCGCGATCGATGCCCAGCTCCTGCTCCAACAGCAAGCTCTCGGTGAACAGCCTTACCGCAGACTCCAGTTCACCGCGATCCCGCGCCACCATCCCCAGCTGCTGCAGCGCCGCCGACTCGTTGCGCAGATCGTTTACCTCCCGCGCCAGCTCAGCTGCCCGTCGCGTCTCCTGCTCAGCGCGCCCCAGGCGCCCCAGATCCAGGTAGGCACGGCCCAGCTGATGACGCAGCCGCGACTCCGCCACCCGGTTGCCGCAACGCTGCGCCGCGGTGATGCCCAGTTCGTGCGAGCGCAGCCACTCCGGGTATAATTTGCGGTAAAGCATCAGCTCCCACAACGCCTCACACAGCTGCCACGCCAGCTCGTCGTGCCGGTCCGCGACCGCGTCCTCCAGCACCACCACTACGTTCGGCAGCTCCGCAGCCAGCCACTCCAAAGCTGCTCGATCCGAGGCGAACCGAGCCGGCTCGTGCTGGAGCTGCTCTGCGACAGGGCTGACTCGCCAGCGCAGCGGGATCACCACCAGGTTCGCTCGCGTCATTTCCCGCAAGTACCACTGCCCAACCCGCACCAGGACCTCATCACACTCCTGATCCCACTGCGCGCGACCATGCAGGCGGACCAGGTCGTGAAAGCGATACCGATCGCTGTCGAGCTCCTCCAGCAAGCTCGTGTCCACCAGTACCTGCAGACCGTCAGCTGCCTGCTCAACGGTCATCTGCCCGACCGCAGCGACAACACCGGACCCGAAGTCCGGCCCCGGATGCGCACTCATCAGCCGATACAGTCTGGCCACGTGCTCGGGTAGAGCTTCGTAGGACCAATCGAACGTTGCGGTCACCACCGTGTCACCGTCGGCCGTAAGCCGTTTCAGCCGCGACCGTTCGTCACTCAGTTCGGCAACCACCCGCGCCACCGACCAGCGAGGTCGCGACGCCAGCCGCGCGGCCGCGACCCGTAACGCGATCGGCATCCGGCCGCACAGCCTCGCCAGCTCGACGACCTCCCGCTGCTGATCGGACACTCGCGGTCGACCGACCGCACGGGCCAGCAACTCGACCGCCTGAGCCTGCGGCAACGGATCCATCTCCACGGACCGCGCACCTTCGGAATACAACCCATCCAGGCGCAGCCGGCTCGTGACCACCACCATGCACCCCACCGACGCCGGCACAAACGGACGCACCTGCGCAACCGACGCCGCATTGTCGACCACGATCAGCAGCCGCCGACCGGCCGTGACCGTCCTGAACAATGTCATCTGCTCCGCCAATTGCACCGGCACGTGCTCGGGCGTCACGCCCATAGCCCGGAGGAACGCGGCCATCACCTCTTCCGGCAGCGCTGCCGAGTCCGCGGAGAAGCCCCGCATGTCGGCGTAGAGTTGCCCATCGGCAAACCGCGCCGAGTTGCGTACAGCCCAAGTGACCGCCAATGCCGTCTTACCCACACCACCAGGTCCGACAATCACTGCTATCGGTGCCACAGCACCAAGTTCGTCACCTACTGCAGCGGCGATGCGGTCCAGCGCTTCCAGCTCGCCTACGCGACTGGTGAAATGCGCCGGTATCGGTGGCAATTGCCGAGGGATCGTCCACGCCGCACCGGCCTCGGTCCCACTGACCAGCGGTCCGCGTTGGGCGCCCAGTTCACCTACCGAGCAGATCCGGCCGTCAGAGGCATCGGACACTCGCACATCAGGCGTCCCATCGATTCTGTCAACAGGCACGTCACACTCCCCCACTATGCCAACAAGCGCAGGCGACACCGCGGCGCTCAGCCGTGACTCGCGTAGCTATCCGCCGCGACGCCCGTGCAGCAGCCCGCCTCCCGGGCAACACGACAGAACCAGTCATCCGAGAACCCTTCCCCGTAATCCTCGAACTTCCTTGTCTACCTCGGCGAGCACATGTTGCAACACCGCCACACCGAGGCGTACCCGAACGCACCACACACCAGCTCGACTCTTACGAGTGACCTTGAACGCGACCGGCCGGCAGCAGTCGCACCGAAGCGGTCAGCGTGAAAGCCTGTCTGCCGATATCGGCTATCCCCGGCGTGGACCACCGACATCGTCGCCGTCGAAGCGCTGGTCGACTCCTGAGTTCCCGAGGGTGTCGGCCGAGAGGCTCTGGCTCGTCGCCGGGGGCATCGCCTACGCCCACCCGGCATCTGGACCGACTACCAGCGGTTGAGCAGGACGTATCCCCGAGCACTGTTGTTGAAGTCGGAAAAATACGCCACTTTCGGGTTCTGCTGGACTACTGGATCGCCGTGGAGGCCACGTCGTTCCCGAGCGCGGTGGACGCCAACATCGGCCCCAGCGACTGCCTCGCCGCCAGATTGGCCCATGACGCCGACTCGAAGGGCAACATAGTCACCCGGATCGATGAAGGAACAACGAGGACAGGAAACCCCACTGCCAGGTGAGGCACGCTCGACAGCTCTTGAACACAGCAACACTCCCCGCGGCGCGCACCGCTCTGGTCTGAGCTTCCCGTAGTCGCTGGTCACCCGACCGGCGGAAATGGTGTACGCCCCTGTACACCATTGCTACTGGCTGGTAGGTTACCGATTCACCATTGTGATCCACTTCATGATTCAAAGGGGAGTCATGATCAAGCCTGCCCGCTTGCTGGCCGTCGCCGCGGCCCTCACGCTGACCGTCGCCGTGGCGCCGGCGGCCTCCGCGGCTCCGGCGGCCGATTCCTTCTACACCTACAGCGGCAGCGAACCGCTGTCGTCGTTCGATCCCGGGGCCGTGCTCAAGACCCGGACGCTGAGCTACCACATCGTCGGCATCCCGACTCCGCTGACGGCGATCCAGCTGCTCTACCGGACCACCGACGCGCAGGGAAATCCCGCCGCCAACGTCACGTCCGTGGTGCGGAGTCCCAACGGGGACAACAAGAAAGCCATCTCGTACCAATCCGCCTACGACTCGCTCAACCCGGCGGACAGCCCGTCGCGGGCGATCGCCGGTGACGTCACCCTCGGCGGGCTGCTGCCCAACGGGGAGTCCCTGCTCGTCACGCCCGCACTGCTCCTGGGCTACAACATCCTCATCCCCGACACCGAGGGGCAGGACGCGAACTTCGCCGCGGGGCCGGAGTACGGCACCAACACCCTGGACTCGATCCGGGCCGCGACGAAGGCGGCCGAGACGGGCCTGACCGGCACCACCAAGTTCGGCCTCATCGGCTACTCGGGCGGCGCTATCGCGACCGGCTGGGCGGCCGCGCTCGCGCCGAGCTACGCGCCCGACGTCAACAAGAACCTGGTGGGCTTCACCGAAGGCGGCGTGCTCGTCGCGCCGTCGCACAACCTGAAGTATGTCGCCGGCAGCCCGGTGTGGTCCGGCGTCATCCCGATGGCGCTCGTCGGCGTCGCCCGCTCCTACGACATCGACCTCAAGCCCTACGCCAGCGCGTACGGCCTGAAGGTCCTCCAGGAGGTGGAGCAGGCGTCGATCATCAACGCGCTGGGCCGCTACCCGGGGCTGACGTGGGAGAAGCTCGTCAAGCCGCAGTACTCGAACCCGAACTCGGTGCACCCGTTCGTCGACGCCGTCAACAAGGTGAACATCGGCTCGGCGCCGACGCCGTCCGTTCCCGGCTTCATCGCGCAGGGAAACAACGGGCTGCTGGAAGGCACCTTCGGCAACCCGCCGGGGATCGGGACGGGTGACGGCGTGATGGTCGCCGGCGACGTGCGGGCGCTGGCCCGGCAGTACTGCGCCGACGGCAACAGCTCGATCAAGTACGCGCAGTACGACCTGCTCAGCCACGTCGGCGGCGCGGTGCGCTGGGCGCCCGACGCGATCGGCTGGCTGAACGACCGGTTCGCCGGGAAGGCCGCGCCGTCCAGCTGCGGGCACATCCCGGCGGGCAACTCGCTCGCCCCGGAAGTCCCCACGAGCTGACACCGCTGTGCCCGGCCGGAGCACCCGGCCGGGCACAGTACGGTCTGCACGTGACAGCGCACCGGAAGCTGCCGAAGGGCCCGCACAGCCTCAGCCGTGACGAGGTGGCCGGCACCCAGCGCGCCCGGCTGATCGACGCCGTGCTGGAGAACGTCGGCACCCGGGGCTACCTCGGCACCACGGTCGGGCACATCACGGCGACCGCAGGCGTCTCCCGGACGTCGTTCTACCAGCAGTTCGCCGACAAGCAGGACGCCTTTCTCGCCGCATACCGCGTGCTCAGCAACGACTTCATCGACCAAGGCGTCGCCGTGGCCGCTGCGGCCCCGACCCCGCTCGAAGCCGTCGCCGCGTGCGGCGACTTCCTCGTCGACTACGTCCACCGCCGCCCGACGGCGGTCCGCGCCGTCCTGCTCGAGATCTTCGCCCTCGGCGACGCCGGTCTCCAAGCCCGTGAGGAAGTCCTGCGCGCGGGCGAAGCCGTGTTCGACCGGACGGTCCTTTGGCTGCGCAGCACCGATCCCGCGCTGCCGGCGCCACCGCCGTTCACCGCACGCACCGTCGTCGCCGCCACGATCGAACTGATCACCCAGGCCATCTGGCAGGCCACCGAAGAGGCGTACGACCAGGCCCGGGAAGCCGTCCGCTACACGTGGCTGCTGGGGATGTTCGGGCACCAGAGCCTCAGCTGGTGAGGCCCGCCTCCGCGCACTTGCGGAACGCCGCCACCAACCGGTTCCGGTCCCCCGCGCGGGTCGCCAGGGCCACGTGGCTCGGCTCGACGTCCGCCAGCGGAACGGTGGTCAGGTCCGGGCGCAGGCCGGTGGGTGTGGCGGAGCCCGCCGGGACGATCGCCACCGCCTGACCGCTCGCGACCAGCTCGATCTTGTCCTCGATGGCGCTGATGAACGGCCCGTCCGGCGCCGGGCGGCCGTCGGGACGCGGGTCGACGCGCCAGAAGGCGTCCCACTCGGCGTCGGACGCGCGGGGCAGCGGCTCGTCGGCGATGTCGTCGAGCGTCACGGATTCCTTGCCCGCCAAGCGGTGGTCGCTCGGGATCAGCAGGACCCGCGGCTCGTCGCGCAGAACCGTCACGTGCAGCCCGGTGCTGGGCAGCGGCAGCCGGACGATCGCCGCGTCCACGCGGTTCTCGAGCAGCGCCGCGCGGGCGTCGTCCCACTTCAGGTGGAGCGTGCGGACGTCGGCGTCCGGATGGCGGTGGCGCAGCGCGCGGACGGCCGGGGTGACGATCAGGTTCCCGGTGTAGCCGACGGTGATCCGGCTGGGCCGGGCGACCGCGCGGGCGCGGGCCGTCGCCGCGGCCGCCGAGCGCAGGACGTCGGCGGCGAGCGCGAGGAACGCCTCGCCGGCCTCGGTGAGCCGGGTACCTTGCGGCGTGCGGTCGAGCAGGCGCGCGCCGACCTGCTGTTCCAGCCGGACGATCTGGCGGCTCAGCGACGACTGCGTCAGGTGCAGCTCGGCGGCGGCCCGGCCGAAGTGCCGGTGCTCGGCGACGACGGTGAAGCTGCGCACCAGCCGGAGTTCGAGGTCGTCCACGGTCCGATCGTACCGCCGTGAGCTGTGGTGATGCACAGATCGCGACACGCGATGCGAAACGCCAATTGGACGCGGCCGGCGTGGTGGCCCACGGTGGAGGCATGGACATCACCACGGCTCGTGCCGCGCTCGGCCCGCTCGGCGTCTACCTGCCGATCTCGTTCACCGGCAGCCCCTCGGCTGCGGACCAGCGCGAAGGCGCGCGACGGCTGGAGCGCGCCGGGTACCGCGCCGCCTGGACCAACGAGGTCGTCGGCGGCAAGGACGCCCTGGTGCAGCTGGCCGTGCTGCTCGCCGCGACGGACCGGCTCACGTTCGGCACCGGCATCGCGAACATCTGGGCCCGCGAGCCGCAGACGCTGCACGCGGGCGCGGCCCAGCTGGCCGACGCGTACCCGGGCCGGCTGGTGCTCGGGATCGGCGTCGGCCACGCGCCGCAGGCCGCCGGGGTCGGGCGCGAGTACGGCAGCCCGGTGAAGACCCTGCGCGACTACCTCGAGCGGATGACGGCGGAGACGTGGCCGCCCGCGCCGGACGTGGCGTACCCGCGGATCCTCGGCGCGAACGGCCCGAAGATGCTGGCGCTGGCGGGCGAACTCGCCGACGGCGCCTACCCCGCGAACCTGCCTCCGGCGTACACGACCGAGGCGCGCAAGGCGCTGGGCGCGGACAAACTGCTGGTGGTCGGCCTGACGGTGGTCACGGAGGCCGACCCCGCCGCGGCGCGCGCGGCGGCGCGGGAGAAGGTGTCGGCCAGCCTGGGCCTGCCGTGGTACGGAAAAGCCATGGAACGCTTGGGTTTCGACGTCGCCGACGTCGACGCCTTGGCGGACGCGGTGGTCGCCCACGGCGGCCCGGACGCGATCGCGGCGAAGGCCCAGGAGCACCTGTCGGCGGGCGCGGACCACGTCCTGCTGATGCCCCCGACAACCGACGACTTCCTCGCGGACGTCGCGGAGCTGGAACGACTCGCGCCCGCGTTCGGCACCCTCGGGTGAGGGCGCCGGACGCGGGCGCGGAGCCTGCCTACAGGTCAGCTCAGACCAGGTCGTACCGGTCCGCGTTCATGACCTTGTGCCACGCGGCCACGAAGTCGCGGACGAACTTGTCCTTGGCGTCGTCGCTCGCGTAGACCTCGGCCAGGGCGCGCAGCTCCGAGTTGGAGCCGAACACCAGGTCGGCGCGGGAGCCGGTCCACTTGACCTCGCCGGTGGCGCGGTCGCGGCCCTCGAAGGTCTCCTGGTCCTCCGACGTCGACTTCCACTCGGTCTCCATGTCGAGGAGGTTCGCGAAGAAGTCGTTCGTCAGGGCACCCGGCGTCGAGGTCAGCGCACCCAGCGACGTCTGCTTGTGGTTCGCACCCAGGACGCGCAGGCCGCCGATGAGGACGGTCAGCTCCGGCGCGCTCAGGTTCAGCAGGTTCGCGCGGTCGATCAGCAGGAACTCCGACGGCAGGCGGTGGCCCTTGCCGCGGTAGTTGCGGAACCCGTCGATCGTCGGCTCGAGCGGCGCGAAGGACTCCGCGTCGGTCTGCTCCTGCGTCGCGTCGGTGCGGCCCGGGGTGAACGGCACCGTGATGTCGACGCCCGCGTCCTTGGCGGCCTTCTCGACGGCCGCCGCGCCACCGAGCACGATCAGGTCGGCCAGCGAGACCTTCTTGCCACCGGCGGAGAAGGACTCCTGGACGCCCTCCAGCGTGCGCAGCACCTGCGCGAGCTGGTCGGGCTCGTTGACCTCCCAGCCGCGCTGCGGCTCGAGACGGATGCGGGCGCCGTTCGCGCCGCCGCGCTTGTCGCTGGCGCGGAACGTCGAAGCCGACGCCCACGCGGTCGAGACGAGCTGGGCGACGGTCAGGCCCGAGTCGAGCAGCTTGGCCTTGAGGTCGGCCACGTCGGCGTCGGAGACCAGCTCGTGGTCGACGGCGGGGACGCGGTCCTGCCAGATCAGGGCTTCCTGCGGCACCAGCGGGCCGAGGTAGCGCTGGATCGGGCCCATGTCGCGGTGGGTGAGCTTGTACCAGGCGCGGGCGAACGCGTCCGCGAACTGGTCCGGGTTCTCGTGGAAGCGCTTGGAGATCTGCGCGTAGACCGGGTCGACGCGCAGCGCCAGGTCGGTCGTCAGCATCGTCGGCTTCCGGGCCGGGTCACCGGCCTCCGGGCCGGGGATGGTGTCCTCGGCGTCCTTCGCCACCCACTGGTGGGCGCCGGCCGGGCTCTTCGACAGCTCCCACTCGTAGCCGAACAGGTTGTCGAAGAACTGGTTGCTCCACTGCGTCGGCGTGGAGGTCCAGGTGACCTCGAGACCGCTGGTGATGGCGTCGCGGCCCTTGCCGGAACCGAAGGTGTTGTTCCAGCCGAGGCCCTGCTCCTCGATGCCGGCGCCCTCGGGCTCCGGGCCGACGTGCTCGTCGGGGTCGGCCGCGCCGTGCGTCTTGCCGAAGGTGTGGCCACCGGCGATGAGGGCGACGGTCTCCTCGTCGTTCATCGCCATCCGGCCGAACGTCTCGCGGATGTCGCGGGCCGAGGCCAGCGGGTCCGGGTTGCCGTTCGGGCCTTCGGGGTTGACGTAGATGAGGCCCATCTGGACCGCGGCGAGCGGGTTCTCCAGGTCGCGGTCACCGGTGTAGCGCTCGTCGCCCAGCCAGGTGCGCTCCGGGCCCCAGTACACGTCCTCGTCCGGCTCCCACACGTCGGCGCGGCCGCCGGCGAAGCCGAAGGTCTTGAAGCCCATGGTCTCCAGGGCGCGGTTGCCCGTGAAGATCATCAGGTCGGCCCACGAGATCTTCTGGCCGTACTTCTTCTTGACCGGCCACAGCAGGCGGCGGGCCTTGTCCAGGTTCCCGTTGTCCGGCCAGCTGTTCAGCGGCGCGAAGCGCTGCATGCCGGCGCCCGCTCCGCCGCGGCCGTCGTCGATGCGGTAGGTGCCGGCGCTGTGCCACGCCATGCGGATCATGAACGGCCCGTAGTGCCCGAAGTCCGCGGGCCACCACTCCTTCGACGTGGTCAGCACCGCGTCGACGTCCGCGGCCAGCGCGTCCAGGTCGACGGTCTTGAAGGCGGCGGCGTAGTCGAAGTCCTCACCGAGGGGGTTGGCGACGGCGGGGTGCTTGCGCAGGATCTTCAGGTTGAGCTGGTTCGGCCACCAGTCGCGGTTTCCCGCGCCCTCGGTCGGGTGGTTGCGACGCCCGGCCGAGACCGGGCAGCCGCCCGCGGTCTCCTCGTTCATCTCGCCAACAACGGCGTCAGGGCTGTCAGACACAGGAATCCTTCCGGGAAACGGTGTTCAGGAACTGGAACAGTCGGGGCACAGGCCCCGGTAGACGACCTCGGCCTCGTCGATGACGAAACCGTGGGCTTCGGAGGCGGTCAGGCAGGGCGCACTGCCGACGGCGCAGTCGACGTCGGCGATGGCCCCGCAGGACCGGCAGACGACGTGGTGGTGGTTGTCCCCGACCCGGGCTTCGTAGCGCGCCACGGAACCCGGGGGCTGGATGCGCCGGAGCAGCCCGGCGCCGGTCAGTGCCCGCAGGACGTCGTAGACGGCCTGGTGGGACACTTCGCCGAGGTCGCCGCGCACGACACCGATGATCGAGTCGGTGTCGGCGTGCGGGTGGCCGTGTACCGCGGTCAGCACCGCCAGCCGTGGACGCGTGACGCGCAGGGACACCCCGCGCAGCATCCGCTCGAACTCCGAAGTCGTGGGCACGGCGGCGAGTCTGCCCGATAATCTGGAATGAATCAAGATTGAGTCCGCCGGAGCCACCCATCCGGGTCTTGACCGCTACAGCTCGGCACGGTGATCGTCGGTCCGGCCATGCCGCTGACAAGGCGTTCCGGGCTCGCGCGGGCAGAGCACCCACATCTCCGACGCCGTGAACGCGTACAGCCGGTACGCCGACGGCGCCGTGACGTCGTCGAGGCTCACGGCCGCGGCGCCGTCACTCCGGGGGTAACCGGCCAGGGCGCGTTCGAGGTCGTCGCCGGCGAGTTCCCGCGCTTCGCCCGCCGCGTACACCGCGCGGCCGTGGTACGGCGCCACCGTCGAGTCGAAGACGACCGCGCTCACCCGCGGGCGTTCGGCCAGGTTGCGGGAGTGGCGGGCGTCGATCGCCGAGACCCAGACGAACTCGCGGTCGCCCGCCGGGGCGAAGTAGACCGGGGTGAGCCAGGGCGCGCCGTCCGGGTCGGTCGTGCCCAGGGTCAGGTAGCGGTTGGCCTCGATCAGGTCCCGCGCGTGGGCGTTGAGGTCACTGACGGTCATCGGGACATCCAACCGTATTCCCCGAACCGGTGAGATGGAGATCACGAGTGCCGGCGTTTACCGGTGCACCGGACGGGTAACCGGACCGCGTCCGGGTTGGTTCACTTCTCCCAGGAGTTGTTCGCATGACCAGCGTCCTGACCGGCGGCCGCGAAAACGCCCGCCGGGTCCCCCCGCAGCAGCGCCGGCCGGACGGAGGCGACCCCTCCGCCGAGCTCACGAGGCTCGCGGCCCTGGCCGATCTGGCCCGGCGGTCGACACCGCCGATCATGCACCGCGCGATCCTCGCCGGCGGCGATCCCGCGAGCGTGGCCGCGGCCGCGCGGCTGAGCGCCGCGCAGGCCCACATCCGCTGGCACGAGTGGGCGGGCACCTCGGTCCCCCTCGACGAGTACCTCCGGGTCCACACCGCGTTCGCCGACGCCATCGGCGCCCACCACGACGTCATCCAGGAGATCTGATGTCCGCCACCACCGACACGCCGCCCGCGCCGTCCGCGCCGGGCACCCGCGCGACGCTAGCCGAGCTGGCGGCCCTGGGCGAAGCGGCGACGGGCCTGCTGACGGAGATCACCGAGCACCTGGCGCAGCTGGACCCGCCCGCGAAGGACTGACCTCGCCCAGCTGTCCACCCGCGTCCACTGTGGACGTGGGTTTCGTGCTTCTCACGTGAGCCGAGTCCTCCGCGGCAACGGCCTCTCAGCCGCCGCGAACCCCAGGTGCTCCGAGACCTGGGCCGCCGCTTCCGCTGTGCTTCGGCCGGCTGCCTCCAGGCGGTTCGCCAGCCTGGCCGCCGGTGCGGAGATGTTCAGTGCCGCCACCACGCGGCCGCGGAAGTCGCGGACCGGGGCCGATACTCCGGCCAGGCCCTCCTCGAACTCCTCGTGGACGCGGGCGTAACCGTCGCGGCGGCACTCCTGGATCTTCGCCCAGAGCTGCGGCAGCGTGCGGACCTCCGAGCGCGGGTCGTCGGCGTCGAAGGCGGGGAACCGGACGTACAGCTCGTCCGGGGTCGCGTCGAGCAGCAGCACCCGCCCGGCCGACGTGCAGTACGCGGGCACCCCGCGCCCCTCCCAGTCGTGCGCGCGGAACGAGTGCCCGGACACCGAGAGCAGCGTCAGCACCTCCTGCTCCCGCAGGACGCACAGGTGGCTGGTCTCCTCCAGCTCCGCCGACAGCGCGTGCATCACCGGCTCGGCGGCGCGCACCAGCCGGTCCTCCACCGTGCGCGCGACCAGGGAGAACAGCCGCCAGCCCAGCCGGTAGCCGAGGGTGTCCGGGTCGCGCTCGACGACACCCTCCTCGGCGAGGGCCTTCAGCGCCCGTGAGACCTGGCTCTTCTCCCGGCCGGTCAGCTGCGCCAGCCGGACGACGCCGAGCCCGCCGGCCCGCTGCGCTTCGGGCGAGGCCAGGGCCTCCAGCAGGTCCAGGTCACGGCGCAGACCGTGGCCCGAAGGCCGGGCCGCGTCGGCCGGGAGCGTCATCTCCGGACGTTAACAGTTGGTCTCAGCGCAACGCGCGTTGCGATGTGCCGCCGCCCCTTGCCGCGTCCCGTGGCGGCTCATAACGTCGAAACCGATGAAGATCACCGACATCGTCCTGGACCGGCTGCGGCTCGACCTCGACCCGCCGCTGCGCGCGGCGTGGGACCCGCGGCCGCGGCGGCACTTCGACGCGACGATCGTGCGCGTCCACACCGACGAAGGCGTCACCGGCATCGGCTCCGGCGACACGATGGCCGGGTTCGACGCGGTCAAGGACCTGTTCCTCGGCGAAGACCCGCTCGACATCGTGCGGCACGTGAAGGCCATCGAGACGGCCAACTTCCACGGCGGCCGCTTCTGGCCGCTGGAGGCCGCGCTGTGGGACGTCATCGGCCAAGTCGCCGGGCTCCCGGTCGCGACCCTGTTCGGCAACGCGGCCAAGGCGGTCCCGGCGTACGCGTCGTCGGCCGAGTTGAAGCCGCCCGCCGAACGCGTCGAGACGGCGCTGCGGGCGCGCGAAGCCGGGTTCCGGGCGATGAAGATCCGCATCGACCGGGACCACGTCGCCGACGGGATCGCCGCCGTTACCGCGGTGCGCGACGCACTCGGGCCCGACTTCGCGATCATGGTCGACCTCAACCAGTCCTGGCGGATGGCCGGGGACACGGCTGCCGCGTCGGACCTCGCCAAGACCCGCGGGATCGTGCGGCGGCTGGCCGAGCTGGACGTCTTCTGGGTCGAGGAGCCACTCCCCTACGAGGACGTCGACGGCTTCCGGACGCTGCGCGCGGAGAACCCCGGCGTCCGGATCGCGGCCGGCGAGATGCACCACTCGGTGCCCGAACTGCTGCGCTACCTGGAACACGACGTCCTCGACGTCTACCAGATGGACGTCGTGCTCGCGGTCGGCATGCACCGGGCGCGCACGCTCGCCGAAGTGGCCCAGCTCAAGCACCGGGCCTTCACCCCGCACAGCTGGACCAACGGCATCGGCGTGCTGGCCAACCTGCACGTGGCCGCCGGGGTCGGCGGCGGGCCGTTCTTCGAGTTCCCGTGGGACCCGCCAGGCTGGACGCCGCAGCGGCGCGACTTCATGCTGGCGGAGCCGCTCATGATCACCTCCGACGGCACCCTGGAGGTCCCGCAGCGGCCGGGCCTCGGCATCGAACTGGACGAGGAGGCGGTGGCCCGGTGGCGGATCTGACGCACCAGGACTGGCAGGCCCTGGCGGACAAGCTGACCTTCGAGACCCGGCCGTTCGTCGGCGGCCGGTCCGTCGAGTCCACTTCGGACACGACGTTCGCCAGCACGTCCCCGCGGGACGGCCGGGAACTGACGCGGATCCCGGCCGGGAGCGCCGAAGACGTCGACCGGGCGGTCCGCGCGGCGCGGGAGTCGTTCGAGGACGGCCGGTGGCGCGGCCTCGCGCCGCGCGAGCGCAAACGCATTCTCCTGCGCTGGGCCGAGTCAATCATGGACAACGCGACCGAGCTGGCGCTGCTCGACTCCCTCGAGATGGGCAAGCCGGTCGGCGAGGCGCGGCGCGTCGACGTCACCAAGGCCGCCGAGACGATCGCCTGGTACGCCGAGACGATCGACAAGACCTACGACGAGGTCGCGCCCACCCCCGGCGACGCGCTGGCGTGGATCACCCGGGAGCCGCTCGGCGTGATCGGCGTCGTCGTCCCGTGGAACTACGCGCTGCTCATCACGTCCTGGAAGCTGGGCCCGGCGCTGGCCACCGGCAACTCCGTCGTCGTCAAGCCCGCCGAGCAGACGTCGCTGGCGACGCTGCTGCTGGCCCGGCTGGCGACCGAGGCGGGGCTGCCCGACGACGTGCTCAACGTCGTCCCGGGCCGCGGCGAGGTCGTCGGCCAGGCGCTGGGGCGGCACCCGGACGTCGACAAGATCGCGTTCACCGGCTCGGCCGAGGTCGCGCGGCTGTTCCAGGTCTACGCCGGGGAGTCCAACGGCAAGCAGGTCGCCGTCGAGGCGGGCGGCAAGTCACCGCAGCTCGTCCTGCCCGGCGCCGATTTGGCGGCAGTGACACAGGCGGTCGCGTGGGGCATCTTCTACAACGCCGGGCAGACCTGCAACGCGGGGTCACGCCTGGTCGTGCCCGCCGCGCTGAAGGACGAGCTGCTGGCCGAGGTCATCTCGGTCACCGACTCGACGTTCCGGATCGGCGACCCGCTCGACCCGGCGACCGTGCTCGGCCCGCTCGTCGACGACGTCCAGCTGGACCGCGTACTGGGTTACCTCGACGGCGCCCGGGCCGACGGCGCGACGATCACCCACGGCGGCGAGCGGGTGCTGACCGAGACCGGCGGGACGTACCTCGAGCCGACCATCGTGGACGGTGTGCGGCCCGGGATGACCATCGCCCGCGAGGAAGTCTTCGGACCTGTCCTGTCGGTGCTGACCTACGACGGCGACGTCGGCGAAGGCGTCCGGCTGGCCAACGACAGCGACTTCGGGCTGGTCGCGTCGGTCTGGACGCGGGACGTCACCACCGCCCACCGCGTCGCGCGGCAGCTGCGCGCCGGGACGGTGTGGATCAACACCTTCGACGCCAGCGACGTGATCACCCCGTTCGGCGGCTTCAAGGCGACCGGCGCCGGCCGGGACAAGTCGTTGCACGCCTTGGATGCCTACACCGCCCTCAAGACCACCTGGCTCGCGCTCCCGGAGGATTAGCGTGCGACTGAGCATCGAACCCACCGGCCGGACGGAGTTCGGCCCGGGTGTGGTCGCCGACCTGCCCGCCTACGTCGACACCCTGGGGCGGACCCGCGCGTTCGTGGTCACCGACCGGGGCCTGCGGGCCACCGGCATCGTCGGGCGCGTCGAGCAGATCCTGGCCGCGGCCGGGCTCGAACACGCCGTCCACGAGGACGTCGGCCCGAACCCGTCGACCGCCGAGCTCGACCGCGGTGCCGCGCGCCTGCGCGAGTTCGGCGACGCCGCCGTGGTCGCCCTCGGCGGCGGCTCGGCGCTGGACGCGGCCAAGGGCATCTCGCTGCTCGCCGGCAACCCCGGCGCGGCGGCCGCGGACGCGGACCGGCTGTGGGACGCGGCGGAGGGACTGCCCCTGATCGCCGTCCCGACGACGTCGGGCACCGGCGCCGAGACCAACGGTTTCGGCGTCACCGAAGACCTGTGCGCCCGCCGGAAGGTCTACATCGGACACCCGTCGGTGAAGCCGCGGATCGCGGTGCTGGACCCGGAGCTGACCGTCGGCCTGCCGCCGGCGGTCACCGCGGCCACCGGCCTGGACGCGCTCGTGCACGGCATCGAATCGCTCGCCTCGCGCGGGTCGAGCCCGGTGTCCGCGGCCTACGCGGCCCAGGCGGTCACCTTGGTCGGCCGCTGGCTGCCGGTCGCCCACCGCGACGGCGGTGACCTGGAGGCGCGGTCGCAACTGATGCTCGGGGCCCACTTGGCGGGCCACGCGCTGACGCTGTCGGGTCTCGGCTTGGTCCACGGCCTCGGCCACGCGCTGACCGCCCACACGGGCACACCCCACGGCGTCGCGCTGGCCGCGGTGCTCGAGGAGGTGATGGCCTTCAGCGCGCCGTCCGCTCAAGCCGCGTACGAGACGGTGGGCCGCGCGCTGCGGGTCACGCCCGAACCGGACTGGGCGGCGGCGTCGATCGCGGCGGTCCGCGAGGTCTCGGGCACGCTCGGGATCAAGCGCCCGCTGCGCGACCTCGGCGTCACGGCGGACCTGATCCCGGCGATCGCCGAAGGCGCGCTGGCCGACGCGGTGACCAAGAACGCCCCGCGGCACCCCTCCGAGGCGGAGACCGTGGAACTGCTGCGCTCGGTGTACTAAGGTGACTCGAACGAAGGGCAGCCTAACCTAACTGGAGGTCGAGATGGCCCGGCAGAACCTGACGGCCACCCGGATCAAGCCGGAGACCGCCGAACTGCTCACCATGCGGGTGCTTCGCCGCGAACGCCTTTCGCCGCACTTCGCGCGGGTCACCATCGGGCAGGACGACGTCGAGGCGTTCACGCCGATGGGGTTCGACCAGTGGTTCCGGCTGTTCATCCCGGTGGCCGAAGGATCCCTCGACAGGCTGCCGAACAAGCTCAACGCGCTGGCCTACGCCAGGTTCCTGACCATCGCCAAGACGAGCCGGCCCGTGCTGCGCAACTACTCCGTCCGCGCGTACCGGCCCGACGGCCCCGACGGACCGGAGCTCGACGTCGACTTCGTCCTGCACGGCTCCACTGCGGACGGGACCGCGGGCCCGGCCGCGACCTGGGCGCAGCACTGCAGGCGGGGCGACGCCGTCGCGATCCTCGACGAGGGCATCGGCTTCAACCCGGCACCCGGCCGCGAGCACTTCCTGCTCGTCGCCGACGAGACCGGCCTGCCGGCGATCGCGGGTGTGCTCGCCGCACTCCCCCGCGACGCGACCGGGCACGCCCTGATCGAGCTCCCCGACGGCGAAGATCAGCAGCCGCTTGACGCACCTCCCGGGGTCGAGGTCACCTGGCTGGCACGCAGCCGCGGCGCCGCCGCCGGACAGGTGGTGCTGGCCGCCGCCCAGGACACGCCCGTGCCCGCGGTTCCGGTGCACGGCTGGGTGGTCGGCGAATCGGCCATGGCCGTCGCTCTGCGCCGGCACTGGGTGCGGGCCGGGATCCCCAAGGACGACGTCATGTTCTGCGGTTACTGGAAGGCGCGCTGAACCCGCGTTCCTGGACGACCCACGTGTTGCCGTCCGGGTCGGCGAAGTCCAGGAAGCTCGCGTAGTCCCGCCGCCGCGGATCGGCTCCGGGCGCGAAATCCCCTTGCCAGTCCACGGATTTCTTGTGCCGGACCTCGCTGACGGGGACACCGCGACCGGCCAGTTCGCGGTGCGCGGCTTCGATGTCGGCCACCACCAGGTAACCGGCGCGGGCCGAGCCGGGGGCCGTGTCGGTCAGGCCGGTGCCGATCTGGATCGAGCACGCCGAGCCGGGCGGGGTCAGCTGCACGACGCGGAACCCGTCGTTCGGCCGGTAGTCGACGTCCAAGGCGAAGCCGGCTTGGCCGGTGTAGAACCGGATCGCCCGGTCGACGTCGGCGACGGGCAAGGTGACGACCTCGATGCGGTAGTCCATGGCGCGGGCGCCGTCCGGCGTCGGGGTGGACATGAGTGCTCCTTTCAGACGAGGGGTTCGCCGCCGTCGACGCCGAGTGTGACGCCGGTCAGGAAGGTGTTCGTGAGCGCGAAGACGACCGCGTCGGCGATATCTCCGGGGTGGCCGATGCGCCGCGCGGGGTTCGTGGCCGTGCGGGTGGCGAACAGCTCGGCCTTCTTCTCCGCGCCGAGGCCGTCGTAGGCGCCGGTGTCGATCGTGCCCGGCGAGACCGCCGTGACGCGGATCGGCGCCAGCTCGACCGCGAGGCCGCGCGTCACGACGTCGACGGCCGCGTTGGTCGCGCCCACCGCGAGCATGCCGGCGGCGGGTTTGCGGGCGGACGAGCCCGAGAAGAAGACGAACGAGCCGTCCTCCGGCATCCGCGGCGCGAGGTACTTGGCCAGCAGGATCGGGCCGAGCACCTTGACCTCGAACGACTTCAGCACGGTGTCGTGGTCGAGGTCGCCGACCGCGCCACGAGCGCGGGCCGAAGCCGTCGACACGACGTGGTCGACCCGGCCGAGCCGTTCGGCCAGCGCGGCGACGCCGGCTTCGTCGGTGAGATCGGCTTGCTCGGCCGTGACGCCCGGGTCGTCGTACGCCGCGGCGAGGGCGTCCGGGTCGCGGCCGGCGACGACGACCGTCGCGCCCGCCTCCCGGAGGGCCAGGGTGACGGCGCGGGCGATCCCGCTGCCGCGGCCGATGACGAGCACACGGCGGTCTTTCAGGGTGACGGACATGGTCACTCCGTTCCGGTGGGTGCGGCCGCGGCGCGGGACCGCGGCTCGTCGGGATCGAGGCCGCGGTCGACGCCGTGCGGGGACACGGTCTGGCCCGGTTCGAGGGCCAGCTTGCGGTCGTCGAGGTGGACGTCGACGAGGTCCGGTTCGAACGAGACGAACCCGGACACCCGGGCCACCTCGGGCCACGCCTCGGGGTACGACCACGCGGCGCGCTTGCGGGAGCCGATGTCGAAGTAGCCGGCCAAACCCTTGTAGGGGCAGAAGGTCTGGCCTTCGACCGGGGTCAGGGCCGCCTGGTCGACGTCTTCGCGCGGCACGTACCAGCGCGGCGCGAAGCCGGACTCGTACAGCACGACCGGGCGATGGGTGTCGGCGACGACGCGATCGCCGTCACGCACCACGAGGTGCCGGGACGTCCGCCGGATGTCGACGCGGTGGTACGGGTCGGCCGCGTGCCCGAGGATCCGCTCGTCCTCCTCGTAGAAGGCGTCCATCGCCCGCCAGGCGAAGGCGACGCGGTCGCGCAGCACACCGGCGTGGTCCGGGAGCCCGGTGTACTGCCAGGCCGCCCGCGGCGCCTCCTGCTCCCCCGCCCGCACGGTGAACCACGCGGCCGGGCCGAGCTCGCGGTGGGTCGTGGTGCGCGGTTCGGTGCCGAGCACGCCTTCGGCGACGTCGGCGCGCGGGAAGTACGCCACCGGGTAGCGGTTCGGCTCGTGCAGGAGCACGACGTCTTCACTGTCGGCCACCCACTGCCCGCCGAAGCGCACGCGCATCCGGCGGCGCAGCGGCTCGGCGAACAGCAGCCGCTCCGGCAGCGGCTGCGGCACCAGGAAGTGCCCGACCGACCGCTCCGAGAGCGGTCCTTGCTGCCACGACAGTCCCATGACCTGCCCCTTTCCGGCTAACCCCATCGATCAGCTTTACTGGTTAGACACGGAACCACAGGAGGGTGTAACCTGTCAACTACGAGTTGGGAGGTTAGACCGATGGGCTTCGAAAAGCTGCTGCTCGACCTGCTGAACAGCACCCCCGTGCGCAACGGCGCACCCGAGGACGACCTGGCCGACGCGGCACTCGGCCGCAGCTGGCTCGCCGCCCACGGCCAGCCGGCCTCCGAAGCGGAGTGGCAAGCGCTGCGCGAGGCGCGTGCCGTGCTGCAGCGGATCGTGCGCGGCGAGGACCCGGCGGCGTCGGCCGCGCCGTTCGTCGAAGGCCTGAGCTACCGGGCGCACTTCGCGGACGACGAGATCCAGTGGGAGCTCGACCCCGCGCCGGGCCATTCCGCCGCGTCCCGGGCCGTGCTCGCCTGGGCCGACCTCACGAAGGCCGGCGGGAACCGGCTGCGCCCGTGCGCGAACCCGGAGTGCCGGCTGTTCCTGATCGACCACAGCAAACCCAACAGCGCCCGCTGGTGCTCGATGGCGGTCTGCGGCAACCGCATGAAGGCCCGGCGGCACTACCAGCGCTCGCGCGCCGAACCCGCGGAGTGAAACCGTGCCCAGACTGCTGTCCCTCAACGTCGGGAAACCGAAGGACGTGCCCTGGCAGGGCCGGACCGTCCACACCGGAATCTTCAAGTACCCCGTCGACGGCCCGGCGATGGTCCGCCGGCTCAACATCGACGGTGACGGCCAGGGCGACCTGGGCGGCCACGGCGGCGAGAACCGCGCGGTGCTCGTCTACCAGCGCCAGTCCTACGACTTCTGGCGTGACGAGCTGGGCCGGGACGACCTCGAATACGGCCAGTTCGGCGAGAACTTCACCGTCGACGGCCTGCCCGACGACGAGGTGCACATCGGCGACCGGTACCGGATCGGGGAGGCCGAGCTCGAGGTGACGCAGCCGCGCGTCACGTGTTTCCGGGTGGGGATGCGCCTCGGCGAGCCGCGGATCCCGGCGCTGCTGGTCGCGCACCACCGGCCCGGCTTCTACCTGCGGGTGATCCGCGAAGGCCGGGTCCGGGCGGGCGACGAGATCGTCCGCACCCGGACCGGGCGCCACGAGATGAGCGTCGCCGACATCGACGCACTCCTCTACCTGCCCGGGCGCGATACCGCCGATCTCCGCAAGGCCGTCGACATCCCGGCGCTCAGCCCCGGCTGGCAAGGGTCGTTCCGCGACCTGCTCGCCGGGCACGAACACGAACGCAAGCCCGAAACCGTGGCCTGGACCGGGTTCCGCGAGCTGCGCGTGTCCCGCGTCGTGCCGGAGAGCACCACCGTCACCTCGATCCACTTGACGACCGCGGACGGCGCGCCGCTGCCCCGGCCCGAGCCCGGCCAGTTCCTCACGCTGCGCGTCCCCGGGGCCGGCGACCCGGCGCCGGTCCGCAGCTACTCGCTCTCGGCGATGCCTTCGGACACCGAGTACCGCATCAGCGTGAAGCGGGAGGACCACGGCGCGGTGAGCGGCTTCCTGCACACCCGGCTGACCGCCGGCGCGGTCCTGCCGGTCGCCGCGCCCCGCGGCGACTTCGTCCTGGCCGAAGACGATTCGCCGGTGCTCCTGATCTCCGCCGGCATCGGCGTCACGCCGGTCCTGGCGATGCTGCACACGCTGGCGGCGGCGGGCAGCACTCGCGACGTCCGCTGGCTGCACACCACCCGCTCGGCCGCCGAACACGCCTTCGCCGCCGAAGCGCACACGCTGCTCGCCGGTCTCCCCCACGCCCGCGAACACGTCTACTACACGGCGGAAACCCCGCCGTCCGGCACCGCGGGCGGCCGGCGGGGCCGGCTCGACCGGGCCGCTTTGTCCACTTTGGACCTGCCGGTCGACGCGACCGCATACGTTTGCGGTCCCGAAGGTTTCATGTCCGCGACGCGGGACGCGCTCGTCGGGCTCGGCCTGGCACCCGGCCGGGTCCACAGTGAACTGTTCGGCACGTTGCCGGCGATCAACCCCGGGATCGTCGACGCCGTCCACGCGCCACCTCACCCACCGGCCACCCCGCCGGGCACCGGCCCCCGGGTCACGTTCGCGCGCAGCGGGCTGACGGTGCCGTGGAGCGCGGACTACCCGAACGTCCTGGAGTTCGCCGAGGCGTGTGACGTGCCGACCCGCTGGTCCTGCCGGTCCGGCGTCTGCCAGACGTGCGTGACGCCGGTGCTGTCGGGCGAGGTCGGCTACGAGCCCGACCCGCTGGAGGACCCACCACCGGGCACGGCGCTGGTGTGCTGCGCCCGGCCGCGGTCGGACCTGGTGCTGGACCTGTGACCGCCCGGACGGCGTACGCGCGAGAGCCGTGGCAGTCTCGGGTCCATGACGTCAGAACGGTTCGAAGTGACCCGCAAGGTCGAGGCGCCGCCGGCGAAGGTGTTCGCCCTGCTGACCGACCCCCAGGGGCACGTCGCCATCGACAGCTCCGGGATGCTGCAGTCCGCGGACGGCGAACCGGTCCGCGGGGTGGGCGACGAGTTCGTCGTGCACATGGACCGCGAGTCCCTCAACGACGTGCCGATGGGCAAGTACGACGTCACGGTGATCATCACCCGCTACGAGCAGGACAGCCGGCTGGAGTGGACGATCTCCGGCACCATCCAGCCGCCGATCCGGCACCTCTACGGCTACCGGCTCGAGGCGGACGGCACCGGCACGCTCGTGACGTCGTACTACGACTGGAGCCAGATCGAGGAGCGGTACCGGGACAAGATCACTTTCCCGATCATCCCCGAGACGGCGTTGCGCGCAACGCTCGGCATCCTGGCCCGCACGGTCGAGTGACCAAGGTCGAGTGACGGCGTGGAGTAGCGACTCAGGTCGGGTGCCCGGGGTGATCACGCGGACTAAAGTGAGCTCACCCCGACCACCGGAGGGGCCGTGGAGCTGGAACTGCGTCACCTGCGCGCGCTCGTGGCCGTGGCCGATACGCGCAGTCTCACCCGGGCCGCCCGGGTGCTGCGGGTTTCCCAGCCCGCGCTGTCCGGGCTGCTGCGGCGGGTCGAACGGTCGGTCGGCGGCCTGCTGTTCGTCCGCTCCCCCACCGGCTGCGTGCCGACGCCGCTGGGCGCGGACGTCGTCGCCGAAGCGCGCACCGTGCTCGCCGGGGTCTCCGCGCTGACCGAACGGATCGGCGAACAGCGGGCGCCCGCCGGGCCGTTGCGCGTCGGCGGGTACTGCGGCTTCCTCCACCTGGCCGTCTCGCGGTGGCTGCGGGACCAGCCGTGGTGCCACGGCGTGAGCGTGCAGGAGGACCAGGACGAGGCCGTCGCGCTGGCGCGGGTCGCCGCGGGCTCGCTCGACCTGGCGCTGGTCTACCTCCCGCCGCTGCCGGACGCGGTCGTGCCGGACGGCGTCGGGAGCGTTGTCGTGCACCCGCGGGAGCCGGTGTTCGTGATCCTCGCGCACGACCACCCCCTGGCGCGGAGCCGGACCGTGCCGTTCGCCGGGCTCGCCGAGCACCCGTGGGCGGACGATCCGCCGGGCACCACGCGGTGGTCGGCCTACCTGCAGCGGGTTTGCCGCCGGCACGGCGTCGCGCTCGACCAGCCGCACCGGCCGCAGTGCCTGGCGACGCTGCAGGACCTCGTCCGGGCCGGCATGGCCGTCGCGCCGGCGCTCGCGACGCGCGAAGACCTCCCGGCGACCATCGTCGTACGGGCCATCGAAGGCGCACCCCTGTGGCAGGAGCTGCGGCTCTGCTACCGGCCGGGCACGCCGGTGGCGGCGCGGATCGGCGAGATCCACGACGCCGTCGTCCGCGTCTACGCCGGCCGGCAGGGCTGCAGTGCCGCGTTCGACCACTGGTGGCGCGAACGCGGCCGCGAGCTGCTGCCGGCCGGCTGAGCCGACGCCGGTGGCCGCGGTCGCTGTGGTGCTCGCCGGTCCGGCGTTCACCCTGGTCTCAGACGGTCACGCGCCAGGTGCTGTTCGGCGACGGGACCTCGAACCGCAACGTCGAGCAGTCGTAGTCGGCGGGCCGCGGGTTCGCGGTGGGCCGCAGCGGCGAGTTCGTCGCCGACGCCGCCACCCACTGCCCGGCGACGCGCAGCCGCAGCGAGCTCGACTCGAACACCGCGCCCCGCGCGTCCGCGCAGTAGTAGGCGTTGCCGGTCGCGGGATTGCGCGTCGAGTAGAGCTCGAAGATGTCCCAGCCCTCGGCGAGCCCGCTCTGGTCGCTGCCGCTCTGGGTGAAGAGCGTGTCCCACGCGCCGGTCTTCACGTTGCGGAGCGACGCGGTCCAGCTGTTGGCCGTGGTGTTCGTCCGGACCTCCTGCACGGTGTAGGCCGGGTGCCCGTCGACGGTGCTGGCGTAGTTCGCGAGGAACGCGCTGTCGATCGGCACGACCTTGGCCGGCGACACCGACCGGCACCAGTCCCACGCCCAGACCTGAGCGGCCTGGCCCAGCCCGTACGCGGTGACCACCTCGACGCACGAGTGCCCGGTGGGTTTCATGGTCGGCGCGTAGACGACGTCCGAAGAGTTGGAGATCCGCAGGTTCGGCGTGACGCTCTGGGTCACGACCAGGCCGTCGGCGCTGGTGGCCGGCTGGGGTTCCGGGCCCCAGAAGGTGTGCTTCTGCGCGGCGGCCCGGGGCGCCGCGCGGCCGGCCTGCGCCCGGCGGATCTCCAGGAACCGGTCGGCCGCGGGCCCGGCGGCGGCCTTCGCGGCGGCCCCGGTCAGCCCGGGCACGGTCCCGCCCGGCGCGGACATCGGCACAGCGGCAGCGGCCTGGACGGCGGCGAGCGGGGCGGCGCCGGCCGGCAAGGCCGGGGCGAGCACCGCCACCACAGCGGCGCAGAAGACGGTGGACAGTTTCCGCATCTCGGCATCTCCTCGTCGGCGAAGGAAACCGCGCGAACGGTGGGGAGCGGGGAGGACGCCGTCCGCGGGCCACCGGAGGTTAGGCCGGGCTTTCCCTTGTGCGGCAGCGACTTTCGACGGGTCGGAGCGCGTCGTCGCAGGCCACCGGGGTCATACGTTTTGCGACGGCGAGGCGTTATGCCCCCGTTCGGCGCAGGGGCGCGTCCGGAGTGGACGGACACGCGCGTTCGGCGCGGCGGCCCGCGCGGATGGGTGCGGCACCCGTTCGGGCCAGTCCGGTCCCAGGTCATGGGCACGGTTGCGCATGGCCGCATGGAAGGGTCCACTCGGCCGAGCCACTACTACCGCGGAAGGACCACCATGTCGGTCACCGACGACCTCCTGGCCAACAACGCCGAGTACGCCGCGCAGTTCTCCGGGCCGCTGCCGCTGCCGCCCGCCAAGCACGTCGCCGTCCTGGCCTGCATGGACGCCCGCATCAACGTCTACGGCGTCCTCGGCCTCAACGAAGGCGAAGCCCACGTCATCCGCAACGCCGGCGGTGTCGTCACCGAGGACGAGATCCGGTCGCTCGCCATCAGCCAGCGGCTGCTCGGCACCGAGGAGATCATCCTCATCCACCACACCGACTGCGGGATGCTGACCTTCACCGACGACGACTTCAAGAAGTCGATCCAGGAGGACGTCGGCGTCAAGCCCGCGTGGGCCGCCGAGGCCTTCACCGACCTCGACACCGACGTCCGCCAGTCGATCGCGCGGATCAAGAACAGCCCGTACATCCCCAAGAAGGACTCGGTGCGCGGGTTCGTCTTCGACGTCGCGACCGGGAAGCTGAACGAGGTCGCCTGACGGCGTTCAGGCGGTGAACGGCGCGGGACCGGGCCGGCCCCACGCCAGGAACGCCGCGAGCGCGAGGTAGGTCAGGTTCAGCGCCACGAACCTGCCGGCACCGTCGTGGCGGAGGTGGGTGATCATCGCGCCGATCATCAGCACCACCCAGCAGGCGGCGGTGACCGGCACCAGCACCGGCGCGACGCCGGTGAGAGCGGGCAGGACCAGGCCGATCGCGGCCAGGAGCTCGAGGACCCCGAGGGTCTTCACGAAGCCGGCACCGAAGTCCCCGGTCCACTGCCCGCCGGGGATCCCGGCCAGTTTCTCCTTGGCCACGAAGGTCTTGCTGACCCCACCGGTCAGCGCGACGACGGCGAGCAGTCCGGCGGCGATCCACAGTGCGAGGTTCACGGGGTTCTCCTTGAGGTCTCGGTGATCGACCTCGAGATGCCGCCGGACCGGAGTTTGTGACACCTCGCGAGACATTGCGGAAGGTGAGCACGCGGCTACGTCGAAGACGTCGAAACCGCACCTTTCGGGCGATGAAGGTGATCTCCCCCAACAGGGCGTAACGGATCACCCGCTTGGTCGATAGTCCGTTCGTGTCCGGGACGCCCGGACCTTCACGAGGGGACCCATCGCTCATGTCTCGACTCCGCCTGGGAGCGCTCATCGCCACCGGGGCCGTCGCCGCCCTGATCTCCGCCGGGTGCTCCAGCACCTCCGGGACCGCCGAGCCGGCCGGCGCGTCCGCCGCTCCCGCCGCCGCGTCCACCTCCGCCGAGGCCAAGGCCGCGTCGCTCGACGCCAAGCAGGCCGGGACCGCCGTGGTCGCCGCCGCGAAGCAGGCCAAGGCCGTGCACGTGCGGGGCACCGTCTCCGAAGGCGGGAACATCAACCTGGACCTGCAGCTCAACCCGGACAGCGCGAGCGGCACCATCGTGAAGGACGGCCTCGAGGTCCCGGTGCTGCGCGTCGGGGACAAGTACTACTTCCGGTTCAGCGAGTCGCTGATCAAGGAGGCCGGGATCCCGGCGTCGCTGAGCAAGCCGCTCAAGGACAAGTGGGTGCCCTCGACGTCCCAGATCGGCGCCGGCATGGGCGAGGCGTTCAAGCAGTTCCTCGACTACAAGACCTTCACCGACAACACCATCGGCGAGATCGACTCGGCGACCTTCTCCGGCGGCGAGCAGACGACCGCGGGCGGCGTCCCGGCCCTGAACTTCACCAGCTCCGACGGCACCGCGACGGTGGCCGCCGCCGAGCCGCACTACCTGCTGCGCATGCAGGAGCCGAAGAGCGGCACGATGGAGTTCAGCGACTGGGACAAGCCGACGACGGTCACCGCGCCGAAGGCCTCGGAGATCTACTCCGGCCCGGGCGCCTGACCCGGACGGACACCGAGCCCGGCAGCGACGCGCTGCCGGGCTCGGTGTCGTTTCAGGACTTCAGCGCCGCCAGCTCCACGCGACGACCAGTACGTGACGACTCCAGTCCCGCCTCGGCGAGGTGAATGCCGCGTGCGCCGGCCAGGAAGTCGTACGGGTGCGGCTCGTCCGCGACGACGTGGCGGACGAACTGCTCCCACTGCGCCTTGAAGCCGTTGCCGAACTCGGCGTTGTCCGGCACCTCCTGCCACTGCGCGCGGTAGTCCCGCGTCTCCGGCAGGTCCGGGTCCCACACCGGCTTCGGCGTCACCTCGCGCGGCTGGACGACGCACTTGTGCAGGCCGGCGACCGCACTCCCCCGCGTGCCGTCCACCTGGAACTCGACCAGCTCGTCGCGGTGCACACGCACGCACCACGACGAGTTCAGCTGCGCGACGATCCCGCCGTCCAGCTCGAAGATCGCGTACGCGGCGTCGTCGGCCGTCGCGTCGTAGGTGGTGCCCTGCTCGTCCACCCGGGACGGGATGTGGGTCACGGCGCGCGCGGTCACCGCGCGGACCGCGCCGAACAGGTTCTCCAGCACGTAGTTCCAGTGGCAGAACATGTCCACGACGATCCCGCCGCCGTCCTCGGCCCGGTAGTTCCAGCTCGGCCGCTGCGCGCTCTGCCAGTCGCCTTCGAAGACCCAGTAGCCGAACTCCCCGCGCACGGACAGGATCCGGCCGAAGAACCCGCTGTCCACCAGCCGTGCGAGCTTGCGCAGGCCGGGCAGGTACAGCTTGTCGTGCACAACGCCGTTCTTCACCCCCGCCGCGGCCGCCTGCCGGGCGAGCGTCAAGGCACCCTCGACGGATTCCGCCAGGGGCTTCTCGGTGTAGATGTGCTTGCCGGCGTCGATCGCCCGGCTGATCGACTTCTCGCGGACCGACGTCAGCTGCGCGTCGAAGTACAGCGGGAAGTCCTTGTCGGCGAGGGCGGTGTCGAGGTCGGTCGTCCAGCGCGTCAGGCCGTGCCGGTCGGCGATCTCGGACAGCTTGTCGTCGCTGCGGCCGACGAGCAGCGGTTCGAGCTGCACGCGGGAGCCGTCGGCGAGCAGGACGCCGCCCTGCTCGCGGATCGCCAGGACCGAGCGCACCAGGTGCTGGCGGTAGCCCATCCGGCCGGTGACGCCGTTGAGCACGACGCCCAAGCTGTGTTTCGTCATTTCCACCTCGTCATTCGGGGAGCGTGTACCGGCGGAACCAGGCCGCGGCCGCGCGCAGGGGGACGTCGATCGGCGCGAGCGCCGGGTACCAGGACTTCTCCCACTCCAGGGAGATCCAGCCCGACCACGAACGCAGGAGTTCGCCGCAGGCGTCCAGCGGGATCGCGCCGTCGCCCGGCGGCACCGGGGTCGGGTCGTCGCGGCCCACGGCGTCCTTGACCTGGAAGTAGCCGAGGTAGGGCCCGAGCACCTCGCGGGTGACGGCCGGTTCCTCCCCGGCGCGCCACGGGTGCACCGCGTCCCACAGGACGGCGACCAGGTCCGGGTCGCCGAACGGCTCGACGACCGCCAGGGCCGCGGCGCCGGTGGGACGCGAGTCGTGGGTTTCGAGCAGCAGGCGCACCCCGGAGTCGCGCAGGTCGTCGAGGACGGCTTCGATCCGGGACCGCGCGTCGCCGTCGCCGCCCGGGAAGACGCGCACGGCCGGCGCGCCGATCCGGTGCGCCAGCTCGATCAGCGCGCGCAGCTCGCCGATCACCGGCCCGTCCGGGCCGGGACGGCAGACCTTCGCGTACCCGGCCAGGCACGCGACGGCGAGCCCTTGACCGGCGAGGAGCGAACGGAGGTCGTCGACGGCCCGGCCCGGCAGTCCCAAGTGGACTTCCTCGCTCGCGTGCACCCGCAGCTCCAGGCCTTCGCACCCGTGCGCCGACGCGGTATTCGCGGCCTCGCGCACCGGGATGCCCGGCATGCCCAGCGTGCTCACGGCGAACCGCCAGCCCATCGACGACCTCCTTCGCTCAGCCTCCTTTGTAAGCGCTTACAGTATTGTGTGTCAAGCGTTTCACGTCCCGTCGATCAGCCGGACGGCGATGTCCGGGCTGAACGTCCCCGCCGGCACCGTCGGCGCGATGCCGCACTGACCGTCGGACACACCGGGCGTCTTCACCCACAGGAGCATCTCCGCGCCACCACCGGCCTGCGCGGTGACGCCGAGCTTGCGCCCGGCCGGGTTGCACCAGTTCCCGTTGGAACCGTTGGCGTTGCGGCTGGTGTCGATGACGAACTGCGCGCTGCCGCCCACCCCCGACTTCACCGAATTGGCGTAACTGATCGACTGGCTGGTCGTGTAGTAGTTCGACACGTTCACCGAGAACCCGCGGACGTTGGCCACCCCGGCGGCCTTCAGGCGGCTCGCCATGGTCGCCGCCGCCACCCAGCCGGCGTTGCCGCCGTCGAGGTAGGCGTAGGTGTTCGGGGCCTTCTGCTTGAACATCTGCGTCGCGTACGTGAGCATCGTGTTCCGGTCGGCGATCTGCGCACTGCTCATGCAGTCGAAGTCACCGAGCGCGTCCGGCTCGATGATCACGACCGCCGGGTGGGTCCCGACGCCGGCCGCGAAGCTCGAGATCCACGTCTTGTACGCGCCGAGACTCCCCGCTCCCCCACCGGATTCGCCGCCGCACGCGTCGCGGCCGGGGAGGTTGTACGCCACCAGCACCGGGAGCTTGTCGTGGCTGTCGGCGGCGCTGACGTAACTCGCCACCGACGTGCCGATGGCGCCGTCGTTGCCGAACCACTTCGCGATCGGCTTCGACGCGATGGCCGCGTTGATCTTCGAGGCTCGTGAGTCACTCGAGTGCGACGCCACCCACTGGGCGGGCGCCGAACCCGTGTTGACGTAGAAGCCGCTGGTCAGGTCGAGCGGACTGGCGGCGTTCGCGGGCACCGCGGTGCCGACGAGCAAGAGCGCCGACACCGCGATGACGCGGGCTGTCCACCGCATTGTGGACCTCCTTCTCCTGAGGGGACGGGCTGCCGCGGGGCCCAGGGGGGTCGGCACCGCCCTGGTGCGGCGGTACCTGCGGCGGGTGGGTCTGCGTGGCCAGGTCCGCCGGTGGGGTCGTGAGTGTTTAGGGCGGTTCTAACCGCCCTGAACACTCACGACCAGCCGCGGCAGACCAGCTTCCGGAGCGGACGTCAGCGGGTGCCTGTGCCGGCGGCGAAGGCCGCGATCCAGGCGAGTGACGAGTTCCAGTTGATCGCCGTCTCGTTCGTGGAGTACGAGAAGATGTCGTCGATGTAGCACTTCGCGGGCGCGCAGCCGGGCAGGTTCTGCTGGGCGACCGGGTCCTGCAAGCCACTGTTCGGGCCGCCGGCCAGCGAACCCGGCGGCGGGGCCGGCAGCTTCGGGTCGAGCTGGTGGACCCAGATCCGGCCGTGTTCGTTGGTGCTGGCCCGCTCGCCGTAGCCGGTGACGAACGACTGGTTCAGCCCGTTGCGGCCGAGCAGGTAGTCCATCGACTCGAGGACGGCGTCGCGGTAGCCCGGCCGGTGCGTCAGGTCGTACGCCGTCGCGATCACCAGCGCGTTGTTGGTCGTCGAACTGGTCGAGCCCCACGGGTAGGCCGCGTCCTCGAACGGGTTCGGGTAACCCTGGCTGTTCACGTTGCGGACGTACTGGTCGGCGACGCTCAGCACCCGCTGCCGGGCACCCAGGACGCGATCCAGGGGGAAGCGCCACGGGAGGCGGGCGATCGTGAGGTCGGTCAACGCGCCGGTGTCGCGCCACGAGAACCCGTCGGCGGTGATCCGGCCGGTCATGGACTTCAGGTAGGTCCGGTCGCCGGTCGTCGCGTACAGCTCGGTCGCCGCCCAGGAGAACTCGTCGGTGACGTTCGTGTCGGCGTACGCGCCGCCGCCGACGCTGTCGTCGGCCGGCGCGTAGATCGCCGGGTGAGCGAGCGCGGCCTGCCACGCTGCCTTGGCCGCGGCCAGGCACTTCGCCGCGAACGCGCGGTCGTAGGGTTGCCAGACGCGGGCGCACTGGGCGGCCGCGGCGGCCAGGTTGAGCGTCGCCGCGGTGGACGGCGGGTGCAGGTAACGCGGTTGCGCGTCGGCCTGGGGCTGGGTCGGCAGCGCGGTCCAGGCGAGGTCGTGGATCTTGTGGTGGGCCATGCCCGCGAGGGGCTGCCCGGCCGGGACCTGCATCTTGAGCAGGAACTCGACCTCCCAGCGTGACTCGTCGAGCACGTCGGGGACGCGGTTGCCCGCTTCAGGCACCTTGAGCAGGCCGTCTTTCAGGTTCGTCCAGTCCCCTGTGGACAGCGAGCGCTCGTAGCTGTCCATGAGCTGCCACGCGGCGAGCGCGCCGTTGACGACGTACTTGCCCTGGTCGCCGGCGTCGTACCAGCCGCCGCTGACGTCGAGGGAGTAGTCGCAGGTGCCGGGCAGGCACGGCACGGAGGTGTCGCCCTTGTTGGGCGCGACGCCGATGTGCCCGGCGGGGCGGGCGTAGGCGTCGCCGGCGTAGGCGGCGTCGATCGGGGTGCCGCTGCGGACGAGGTAGAAGTACTCCAGGGAGTCCTTGCGCAGGCCGTCGTACGGGTTGCGCGTGATGTCGAACGGCTCGCTGACGGCCGCGCCGACGGCGAGGGTGTAGCCGGTGCCGTCCTTGCGGTAGCCGCCGAAGTCCGCGATGTGCACGTGGTCGCCGGAGGCGGCGTCGTCACCCCGCACCTGGGTCCGGCCCTTCTTGACGACTTTGCCGCTGCGGTCGCGAAGTTCCCACGGGACCGGCGTCGTCGAAGCATCCACAATGGACGCCTCCTTCGGCCCGGCCGTCGCGTACCCGACCTGGTTCACCCGCACGGGTGAGCCGTAGTCCTTGCCGCCGCCGGGCGCGATGGCGCCGCCGGTGAGCGAGACGTCGTCGACGCAGAACGTGTAGGCCTTGGTGGCGCCGCCGAACTGGAAGTTCACCTGGCCGCGCAGGGTGGACAGGCTGGAGTTGCCGGTGAAGGTGAACGTCTTCGGGGTGCCGGTCACGGCGGCGGTCTTCGAGAACATCGTCGTGCTCGGGGCGACCGCGAGAGCGAGGCCGGCGCGGATCGTGACGTCGGCGGTGGCCGTCGCGGTGAACCGCAGCGTGTACGGCTGACCCGCTTCGAGCGGGATGTCGTTTTCGCCGAGCATCGAGTCCCACGGGTTGACCGTGCCGGCGGGGACGTCGGCGCAGAGGCGGCCGGCGTCCACTCGGGACGGTGTGGTCCCGCTGCTCCACCAGGGGGCTTTGGTGGTGTCGAAGGTGCCGTTGAGCACGCGTTCGTACGGTGCGTCGGCGTGCGCGGCCGGGGCCAGCGTCACGACGAGCGCGACAGGCAAACAGGCTGCGAGCAGCCTGGGTCTTACGGACATACCGGTTCTCCTGGGGATCGAGCGGGGATCGGAGGAGCCGGCACGCCACAGCGTCAATGCGGGATGGTGCGCTCCGGGCGGCCGGTGTGTCAACCGTCGCGGGGTCTTGACAGCTGCCTCTTCACAACCGCGCCAACTCCGGGTTACAGTCCTGTAAGCGCTTCCAATTCTGGCGCAAGCCAGCCAGCGTCTCACCGGCACAGCCGCAGCGTCGCAGCAGGTGAAGGTGTTTTCACAAAGTCGTGATGAAGGCCGTACGGACTGTTAGCGGTTCCGGAATCGGCCTCGTAAGTGGAGGTTTCATGCCTGCCAGACTCAGGCGAACACTGCTGGCCACCGCCATGGCCGCCACCCTCGCCGCCGCCGCGGCCTGCGGCGGGGCGAGCGACGATCAGCAGAGCGCGTCCGGCCCGGTCACCCTCGTGGTGAAGACGTTCAGCCAGTTCGGCTACGACGCCCTGTACAAGCAGTACGAGGCGAGCCACCCCGGTGTCACCATCAAGGAGGAGAACATCGGGAAGCTGGGCGACTACTCGCCCAAGCTGCAGCAGTGGATGACCGCGGGCTCCGGCGCCGGCGACGTCGTGGCGCTCGAAGAGGGCATCATCAGCCAGTACGTCGCGAAGCCGGACAAGTTCGTCAACCTCCTCGACAAGGGCGCGGACTCGCTCAAGCCGGACTACCTGGACTGGAAGTGGAACCAGGCCCTGACCGCCGACGGCAGGACGCTGATCGGGCTCGGCACCGACATCGGCGCCCAGGGCATGTGCTACCGCAAGGACCTGTTCCAGAAAGCCGGGCTGCCGGTCGACCGCGACCAGGTCGGCGCTCTCTGGCCGACCTGGGACGCCTACCTGGCCACGGGAAAGCGCTTCCTCACCGCGAACACCGGCGCGAAGTTCTACGACTCCTCCAGCGGCATGTACCAGAACATCCTGATGCAACAGGGTGATCACACGTACTACGACAAGGCCAACACCTTCGTCGCGGACAGCAACCCCGCCGTGCGCAGCGCCTACGACCAGACCGTCGGGATGATCCAGGGCGGCCTGTCGGCCAACCTCGACCAGTACAGCCCGCAGTGGAACGCCGGGTTCAAGAAGGGCACGTTCGCCACCATCGCGTGCCCGTCGTGGATGCTGGCGACCATCCAGAAGCAGGCCGGCCCGGAGAACGCCGACAAGTGGGACGTCGCCAAGGTGCCGGGCAACGGCGCGGTGCGCGGCGGCTCGTTCCTCGCGGTGCCGAAGCAGAGCAAGCACCAGGACCAGGCCGTCGAGCTGGTGAAGTTCCTGACCAGCGCCAAGGGTCAGATCGGCGCGTTCCAGGCGAAGGGCAACTTCCCGTCGTCGCCGCAGGCCATCGACGACCCGGTCGTGCAGGGGCTGACCAACGCCTACTTCGGCAACGCGCCGGTCGGGAAGATCTTCGGTGCCAGCGCGAAAGCCGTGAAGCCGGTGTACCTCGGCCCGGCGAACGTCGCCATCGGCGACCGGTTCACCAACGCGCTGCTCGCCGTCGAGCAAGGCAAGCTCCAGCCCGACGAGGCGTGGGCGAAAGCCATCGACGAAGCCAAGCGCCTGGTCAAGTAGCCCGCCGGGCGGGCGCACGCGATCAGTCCGTGCGCTCGCCCGGCCTCCATTAAGGACACCCAGTTGGTCACCCAGCAACGGCCCCGCGCGGCCGCGAAACCCCCGGCGCCGCCGCGCCCGCGGGAACGCGGCAGCCTGCTGTCCCGGTGGGACCTCAAGGCCTCGCCGTACCTGTACATCGCCCCGTTCTTCGTCCTCTTCGCGGTCTTCGGCCTGTTCCCGCTGCTCTACACGGCGTGGGTTTCGCTGCACGACTGGGATCTGGGCGGGGACGGCGGGTTCATCGGCCTCGACAACTACGCCACCCTCTTCGGCGACCCGGACTTCTGGAACGCCGTCGTCAACACCCTCGGCATGCTGGTGCTGGCCACCGTGCCGCAGCTGCTGCTCGCACTGGTCGTGGCCGCGCTGCTGAACCAGCAGCTGCGGGCCCGGCTCCTGCTGCGGATGGGCGTGCTGCTGCCGATCGTCACGTCGGTGGCCGCGGTCGGCATCGTGTTCAGCCAGATCTTCGACCGCGACGCGGGCATGGTCAACGGCCTGCTGCACCTGGTCGGCGTCACGCCGGTCGACTGGCGGGCCGACAAGTGGTCGTCCTGGATCGCCATCTCGACCATGGTCGACTGGCGCTGGACCGGCTACAACTCGCTGATCTACCTGGCCGCGATGCAGTCGATCCCGCGCGAGCTCTACGAAGCGGCGACGGTCGACGGCGCGTCCAAGATCCGCCAGTTCCGCAGCATCACGGTGCCGATGATCCGCCCGGCGATCGTGTTCACGGTGATCATGTCGACCATCGCCGGCATGCAGCTGTTCACCGAGCCGCTGATCTTCGGCCAGGGCACCTACGCCATCTCCGGCGGCTCGCTGCGCCAGTTCCAGACCGTGTCGATGTACATGTTCGAGAAGGCCTTCCGCGACGCCGACCTCGGGTACGGCTCGGCCATCGCGTGGATGATCTTCCTGCTCATCACCATCCTCGCGGTCGTCAACTTCCTCATCACCCGGAGGTCGTCGAAGTGATGCGGAAGACTTCTCCCCTGGTCTACGTCACGCTGCTGGCCGGGATCGCGCTCTCGGCGTTCCCGCTGTACTGGCTGTTCGTGGTCGCCACCCGGACCAACGACATCGTCGGCGACTGGCCGCCACCGCTGCTGCCCGGGGGCAACCTCTTCGGCAACGTCGGCCGGCTGTTCTCCGCCGAGGACGCGAACTTCCTGCTGGGCATGGTGAACTCGGCGATCGCGTCGGTGGTCGTCACCGTCTGCGTCGTGTTCTTCAGCACCCTGGCCGGGTTCGCCTTCGCCAAGCTGCGCTTCCGCGGCCGCAACGGGCTGCTGGTGGTCATCCTCGGCACGATGATGATCCCGGTGCAGATGGGCATCATCCCGCTGTACATGATCATGGTGCAGCTGGGCTGGCAGAACCGGCTGCAGGCGGTCATCGTGCCGTTCCTCGTCTCCGCGTTCGGCGTGTTCATGATGCGGCAGTACGCCGAGCGCTCGGTGCCGGACGAGCTGATCGAGGCCGCGCGCATCGACGGCTGCTCCACGTTCCGGATCTACCTCACGGTCGTGCTGCCCGCCTTGCGGCCCGGCGCGTCGGTGCTGGCGCTGTTCACCTTCATGAGCACCTGGAACGAGTTCCTCTGGCCGATCGCGGTGCTGGAGAACGACAACCCGACCGTGCAGTTCTCCCTGAACCAGCTGTCCACGAGCTACTACACCGACTACACGCTGATGTTCGCGGGCGCGCTCGTCGCCTGCGTCCCGCTGCTGCTGGTCTTCCTGGCCTTCGGCAAGCAGATCATCGGCGGCATCATGGAAGGAGCGGTCAAGGCGTGAGCACGTTCGAACCCGGTTTTCTCTGGGGCGCGGCGACGTCGAGCTACCAGATCGAGGGCGCGACGGCCGAGGACGGGCGGGGTCCGTCCATCTGGGACACCTTCGCCGCGACCCCGGGCAAGGTCGACCGCGGCGACACCGGCGACGTCGCCGCCGACCACTACCACCGCTACCGCGACGACGTCGCGCTCATGCAGGACCTCGGCCTCGGCGCGTACCGGTTCTCGATCGCCTGGCCGCGGATCCAGCCGGCCGGGTCCGGCGTGGCCGAGCAGCGCGGCCTCGACTTCTACCGGCGACTTGTCGACACGCTGCTGGAGCGGGGCGTCCAGCCGTGGCCGACGCTCTACCACTGGGACCTGCCCCAGCCCCTGGAAGACGCCGGTGGCTGGCCGAACCGCGACACCGCGCAGCGGTTCGCCGAGTACGCGGCGATCGTGCACGACGCGCTCGCCGACCGCGTCACCCACTGGACGACGCTGAACGAGCCGTGGTGCTCGGCGTTCCTGGGCTACGCCACCGGCCGGCACGCGCCGGGCCGGCAGGAGCCCGGCGCCGCCGTGCGCGCCGCCCACCACCTGCTGCTGGGCCACGGCCTCGCCGCGGAAGTCATGCCGGGCAGCACGGTCGGCCTCACGCTCAACCTGACCGAGGTCACCCCGGCGACCCGCGGCACGCCCGACGTCGACGCGGCCCGCCGGATCGACGGCATGCAGAACCGGCTGTTCCTCGACCCGGTGCTGCTCGGCGACTACCCCGCCGACGTCCAGGCGGACCTGGCCGGCGTCACGTCGTTCGACCACGTGCTCCCGGGCGACCTGAAGACCATCTCGGCGCCGTTGGACTTCCTCGGCGTCAACTACTACTCCCCCATGCTCGTCGCCAGCGGCGGCGCGCCCCGGCCGTCGGCCTACGTCGGCTCGGACCGGGTCGCCCAGGTCGACGGCGGCCGCCCCCGGACGTCGATCGGCTGGGAGATCGACGCGGGCGGCCTGCTGGCCGTGCTGACGCGGCTGAAGCGGGACTACCCGGCCATCCCGCTGTACGTCACGGAAAACGGCGCGGCGTTCGACGAGCCCGTGCACGACCGGGCGCGGGTGACCTATCTGGACGGTCACCTGCGGGCCTGTGCGGCCGCGATCGACCGTGGGGTGCCGCTCAAGGGGTACTTCGCGTGGTCGCTGCTCGACAATTTCGAGTGGTCCTTCGGGTACGCGCAGCGGTTCGGGCTCGTGCACGTCGACTACGAGACGCAGGAGCGCACGCTCAAGGACAGCGCCCGCTGGTACGCCGCCGTCATCGCCCGGCACGGCCTGTGAGCGCTCACACCCTTGTTACGCTGACCGTCCGATCGATCAGGGGGAGGCGAGCACGATGAGCAACCGGCCGTCGACGCTCGAGGAAGTGGCGCGCCTGGCCGGGGTGTCCACCGGCACCGTGTCCCGGGTGATCAACAACGCCCCGCACGTCAGCACGAAATCGCGCGAAGCCGTGCAACGCGCGATCGAAGAGCTCGGGTACGTGCCGAACACCGCGGCCCGGTCGCTGGCCACGGCGCGACGCGGCGCGGTGGTGCTGGCCATCTCCAGCGACGACCCGGCGTTGTTCGCCAACCAGTTCTTCGCCGAGGTGATCGCCGGGGTCAACGCCGTCATCGAGGAGACCGACCTGCAGCTGATGCTGGTGCTCGCGGCGTCCGAACGCGGCCGCTCGCGGCTGACGCGGATCCTGCAGTCGCGCGCCGCCGACGGCGTCATGCTGCTGGCGCTGCGGGAGAACGACCCGCTGTCGAAGATCGCCGACGAGGGCCAGGTGCCGGTGGTGCACGGCGGGCGCTCGCTCGACCGCACTCCCCCGCACTACGTCGACGCCGACAACCGCGGTGGCGCCCGGCAGGCCGTCGAGTACCTGGTCTCGCTCGGGCGGCAGCGGATCGCGACGATCACCGGGCAGACCGACCAGCACGCCGGCGTCAACCGGTACCTCGGGTTCCGGGAGGCCCTGGCGCTGGCCGGGCTGCCCGACGACCGCGTCGCGCACGGCGACTTCAGCGAAGCCAGCGGCGTCGAGGGGATGGCGCGGCTGCTCGACGAGCACCCGGATCTCGACGCCGTGTTCGTCGCGTCCGACGCGATGGCGGCCGGGGCGCTGAAGGTCCTGCGCGAGCGGGGCCTCGCCGTGCCGGAGGACGTCGCGGTGGTCGGGTTCAACGACATCGTCACCGCGCAGCACACGCACCCCGCGCTGACCACGGTCCGTCAGCCGATCGAGGCGCTGGGCCGGGAGATGACGCGGATGCTGGTGCGGCTGATCGACGGCGAGAAACCGACGTCGCTGATCCTGCCGACCGAGCTGGTGGTCCGCGAGTCCGCCTGAGGGTGTCATCCGGCGGTCACGTCCAAGGGGTCGAAGCCGATCCGGATCGTGAAGCCGTCCGGCCAGCGGATCTCTGTGCTGTCGGCGGTGACCTCGGCTTCTCCGGCGCCGAGTACCGCATGGGCGGCGAAGACTGTCGTGCCCTCAACGGGACCGGTGAGCCGGGTCAAGGTTACGGAGGGGACGTATGCGGTGCCGTGCGGCGCGCGGACCTCGTCCTGCCCGGTCCAGCCGCTCAGTGGGCGGAGGACGGACTCGCCGGGAGCGGTGGCCCAGCCGGTCTGCTCGGCGGTCGCTCCCGGCGGGCCGCCGACCACCCGGTGCACCCGCACCTCGTCGTGCCCGCGCACCACGGTGACGCTCTCGACCCGCAACCCCGGTACAGCCGCCGTCGTGAAGATCGGGCGGTGCCAGGACGCGGCCCACCCCCAGCCGTCGCCGTGGCCCGCGCCGAGGGGGTGGATGCGACGGCGGACGCTGCGCACTCCCCCGACGACGACGGCGAAGTGGTTGTCCGACGGGTTGTCCTTGGCCGTGGGGCCGGTGTGGGTGGAGTAGGCGAAGCGGCCGTAGTGCGGGTCGTCGCCGTCGGCCGACTCGGCTTCGTGGGGCCTCAGGTGGTCGCTGCCGTGGTTGTGCAGCCGGACGACGCCGTCCGCCTTCTGCAGCAGGAAGCCCGGTGCGGGCTCCGCGCGTACCGTGTCCGCGTCGTCCGATTCCTCAGTGGACGTCCACAGTGGATGATCTTCGGGCGCAAGCAGGCAGACGAACGCCTTCGACGCCCAGTACGGCGAGCCCGGGCCGGAGTAGAACTGCGTGGTCGGCGCGTGCGGGCCGTGCCAGCCGAGGCTCAGGAGGCCGTTGCCGTCGACGGCGTCGTGGTCGAGGAAGTACTTGAGCGCGCCGCTGAGCAGCCGTCGTGACACGCCTGGGCGCAGCGGGGTGTCGCCGGTGACCGCGCCGAGGCCGATCGCTGAGACGGCGGCGAAGCGGTAGGTCAGGGAGCGTCCGAAGTGGAGCGGGGCGCCGTTGGCGCCGAACCACAGCTTGAAGCCCTCCAGGTGCTCGTACAGCCGGCCGCCGTGGCGGGGCGGTTCTCCCGCGAGGTGGGCGTCGAGGACCGGGTAGAGGTGCAGGGCCCAGCCGTTGAAGTAGTCGAAGGCGCGGCCGTCGCCGTCGGCGTACCAGCCGTCGCCGCGGTACCAGCCCTCCAGGAGCTCCAGCGCGCGGTCGCGGGCCCGCGCGGTCTCGGCGTCACCGCGGCCGACGTCGTCGAGGAACCCGGCGACGGTGAACGGGAACAGGTACCAGTTGTTCGGTGCCGGGACGTGCCTCAAAGCACCGCGCAACCATGCTTCGACGCGGTCCTGGACGTCTTCGCCGAGGTGGTCCCAGAGCCACGGGCGCGTCAGGCGGAGGCCGAGGGCGACGGACGCGGACTCGACCATCGGCTGCCCGGCGACGTCGTGGCCGAGGATCACCGGCCACGACTCGGCGTCGTCGCGGCCGGGGGTGCGGGTGCCCGCATCGAGACCTTCGGCGTAGCGCTCCAGCCAGTTGTGCGGGTCACCACCCCCGGCCACGCGGAAGCCGGCGGCGAGGAAGGTGCGGGCGAAGCCTTCGAGACCGTCCGAGCGGACGCCGCTGGCCGACGCGGGTCCGGGCAGGTCGAGCCGGGCTTTGCCGGGGCTCGCCCAGCGCCACGCGGCGGCGAGGAGGCCGTCCGCGGCGGCGACCCAGTGGTCGCGCGTGTACCCGGTGTGCGGGCTCAGTTCGCGGTCGTCGTCCGGCAGCTTCACGCGATCAACCCCATCCGGTCGCGGTGCAGCGGGTGGGCGAAGCCGTCGCCGGCCGCCCAGCGCGCGACCTCGGCGACGGCCAGCGCGGCCAGCCGGCCCATCTCGTTGCCCTGCGAGCCCGCCAGGTGCGGGGTGATCAGCACGTGGGGATCGTCCCAGAGCGGATGCGCGGGCGGCAGGACCTCGGGGTCGGTGACGTCGAGGATCGCACGGAGCCGCCCGGCGCCGGTGGCCTCGGCGAGGGCGTCCTGGTCGACGACGGCGCCGCGGGCGGTGTTGATCAGGACGGCGTCCGGGCGCATCGAAGCGATCAGCGACCGGCTGACCAGGCCGCGCGTTTCGGGCAGCAAGGGCGTGTGGACGCTGACGACGTCACTGCGCGCGAACAGTTCGGCCAGGCCCACTCGTTCGGCTCCCTCCACGTCGCCCGCATACGGATCATGCACCAGTATCCGCAGGTCGTGGGGCCGCAGCAGCTCGATCACCCGGCGGCCGATCATGGACGCGGAGAGGATGCCGACCGTCCGCCGGTAGTTGCCGACGTCCCGGAGCCAGTCGTCGCGGGTCCGGTTTTCCCGGTATTCGCGGGCGCGTTCGAGCACGCGTTTGCCCGACAGCAGGATCATGGCGAGGGTGTACTCGGCGACGGGCACCGCGTTGGCCGCGGCCGCCGACGTCACCTCGATGCCGCGGTCCCAGCACGCCTCGGTGACGTGCGCGCGGACCGACCCGGCGGTGTGCACGATCGCGCGCAGCTTCGGGGCGGCGGCGAGCGCGGCGGCATCCAGCGGCGGGCAGCCCCAGCCGGTGACCAGCAGTTCGACGTCCCGCAGCGGGTCGCCCGCGAAGTCGTCGAGCACACCTTCGGTCAGGTCCACGAGGCCGCGCAGCTCGGTCAGGGTTTCGTTGTCGAGGACGGCGTGGGCCGCGTCCCGGCTCATCGCGAGGGCGGCGCGGATCACTTGACGGCTCCCGCGGTGAGGCCGGAGCGCCAGAAGCGTTGCAGGAGAACGAAAGCCAGCAGCAGCGGGAGGACGGCGAGCAGCGAACCCATGATGACGACCGGGTAGTACTCGGGTGAGACGGTGGCCGAGCTGTTCCAGGTGTAGAGGCCGAGGCTGACCGGGTAGAGCTTCTGGTTCGACAGCATCACCATGGGCAGGAAGAAGTTGTTCCAGATCGCGGTGAGCTGGAACAGGAACACCGTGACCACGCCGGGGCCGAGCATCCGCAGCGCGACGCGGAAGTACGTCTTCAGCTCGCCGGCGCCGTCGATGCGGGCGGCTTCGAGGACCTCGTCCGGGACGTAACCCTGGCTGAACACGCGGCCGAGGTAGACGCCGAACGGGTTGAACAGCACGGGCACGAACACCGCCCACGGCGTGTCGACGAGCCCGGTGCCCGAGGCGATCAGGTACAGCGGCAGCGCGAGCACGGTCTGCGGCACCATCACCGCGGCGAGCACCAGGCCGAAGAGCTTTTCCTTGTGCTTGAAGCGGTACTTGTCGAAGGCGTACCCGCAGGCGATGCTGATCAGCGAGCTGAGCGCGCCGCCGACGACGGCGTAGAAGAGGCTGTTGGCGTACCAGCGGCCGTAGATCCCCTTGTCCATCGCGAAGAGGTCTTTGAGGTTGTCCAGCGGCGAAAAACCTTTCAGGGAAAGCAGATCGCTGCCGAAGAGCGCGTCGCCGTTCTTGGCCGCGGCGAGGACGAGCCACAGCACCGGCAGGAGGGTGTAGAGCACGGAGATCCCGACGACGGTGTTGACGGCCGTGCGGCTGAGCAGCTTCACGGCTTCACCTCCCGGGTGCGGTTGGTCCAGCGCGTCACGCCGTAGGACAGCGCGATCGTGCAGGCGAGCAGGATCACGGACGCGGCCGCGGCGAGGCCGTAGTTGTTGCGGGTGAACGCGGCGTCGTAGATGTACATGCTGGGCGAGAAGCGGGCGGTGATCACCGGCGTGGACTGCGAGAGCAGCATCGGCTCGGTGAACAGCTGCAGCGACCAGATGAGCGTGAACAGCACGACCATCACGACGCTCGAGCGGATCAGCGGCGTCTTGATCCGCAGCGCGGTGCGGACCGGCCCGGCGCCGTCGACCACGGCGGCTTCGAGCACTTCGCGCGGCACGGCTTGGAGGGCGGCGTAGAAGACGACGACGTTGTAGCCGAGGTTGCTCCACAGGGCGATGTTCACGATCGCCGGGAGGACGGCGTGAAAGCCGAGGAAGTCGACGGTGAGGCCGGCCTTGCCGAGGACGTCGACGACCGGGCTGAGGCCGGGGGTGTAGAGGTAGAGCCAGATGATCGCGGCGATGATCCCGGGCACGGCGTGCGGCAGGAAGAGCCCGAGCCGCGCGAGCGACGTGAGCCGCGCGGCGGCGGAGTCGAGCAGCAGCGCGAGCCCGAGCGACGCGACGACCAGCAGCGGCAGGTAGATCAGGCAGTAGAGGGCGATGACGCCGAGTCCACTGAGGAAGGTGGGATCGGTGAGCACGGCGAGGTAACTGCGCAAGCCGACGAAGACGGTGTGCTCGGCCCCGAAGCCGAGCCCGGGTTCGTCGGCGCCGAAGAAGCTCAGCCAGACGGCGGTCCCGACGGGGATGAGGAAGACGACGAGGAGGAGCACGAAGAAGGGCGCCATGAGGATGGCAGCCGCGGACCGCTCTTTGTCGCGTCGGCGCGGAGTCGCGGCTTTCGCGGGCGGGGTTGCGGGGCGAGTGAGGGTGGCGGTCATCGACGACCTCCGGTCAGCTGGGCCCGGTCGCCGACGGTCGTGCCCGCGCGCGGGTTGGCCGGGCCAGCCAGGGTGGCGGTCATCGGCGACCACCGGCCGGGTGGGCTTGGTCGCCGCCGCGCCGCGGCCCCGCGAGACAGCTCGCCTGCAGCTGGGCTCGGCTGCCGCCGGACCGCAGCTCCGCGAGGCAACTCACGTGCCGCTGCTCGCCGCGATTGAAGTCCGTGAATGCCACATTGAGGGACATAGTGTCCGTGAATGTGGCATTCACGGACTTCGAGAGAACGGCGGCGGGCAGGCAGCTGTCGGCCGCCGTGCTCGGCCGCGAGGGTGCGGTGCGCGTTGGCATGGCGGGCATCAACGACCTCCGGCCGGGCATCGCGCTCGGCCGTGGGAGTGCAGGGCACGTTGGCGCGGCGAGCATCAACAGCCTCCGGCCGGGCGTGGCGGCCGGCCGCGAAAGTGCGGTGCGTGTTGGCGTGGCGGGCATCGACGACCTTCGGCCGGGCATGGCGCACGGCCGCGAGAGTGCGGGGCGGGTCAGGGTGGCGGGTATCGACTGCCTTCGGCCGAGCATCGCGCTCGGCAGTGGGAGTGCGAGACGCGTTGGTGCGGTGGGCATCGGCGGCTGGAGATCGGGCGTGGCGCCCGGGCGGAAGGTGGGCGCTGTGCGCGTGAGTGTGGTCATCGGTGGCCTCCCCGGCGGTCGTGGCGTCCGGCTGAGGGGCGGGAGTCTGTGGTCATCGGGAACCCCCTCAGCTTTCGTGCTCGGTTGTGGCCAAGCCCAGCGCGACCAAGTCCGGCATTGTTGCCTTTTGGGCGTCGCGGACTGCGTCCAGCACTGTGCCTTGGCCGGCGCCCGCTCGGGCGAAGCCGTCTTGCAGGACCCGTTGGGTTGCGCTCATCCGCGGGCCCCAGAGCCAGCCGTCGCGGATCAGGTGGGCCTGGGTGTCGAACAGGCGGTAGATGTCCTGGCCTCCGTAGTAGCTGCGGTCGAACGCTTTGCCGCCCACCTCGACCAGGGCCGGTGCCGCCGGGTACTGGCTGCTTGTGCCGCTCGACAGGCGCGCTCGCAAGGCATCCGGGTGGGAGACCTGCCACTCGATGAACTCCATCGCCGCCTCCGGGTTCGCGCTGTCCTTGGTGATGGCGAACGTCGAGCCGCCGTGGGTGCCGACCGCCGGGTGGGCCGGGTCCCACTGCGGCAGCGGCGCGATCGCCCACTTTCCCTTCTGGCCCGGACGCGCCTTCATCTGCGCGCCCGCGTCCCACGCGCCGCTGAGCCGGGCCACGACCAGGCCCTGCCCGATCTGCGCGTCGCTCTGCCGGCTCAGTGACGCGTTCGTGAAGACCAAGCCGTCCTCGATCAGGCCCTGCCAGTACGCCGAGACGCGCTGGGTCGCGGCGTCGGCGAGCGAGACGTTCCACGCGCCCGCCGACGTGTCGAACCAGCGTGCTCCGGCCTGCCACGCGAACGCGGCGAACTGCAGGGCGCCGTCGGTCGGGAACAGCGCGATCCGGCGGCGGCCGTCGCGGATCCGGCGGGCCGCCGCGGCGAACTCGTCCCACGTGCGGGGAATCGGCCCGCCGAACAGGTCCGCGCGGTAGTGCAGCACCATCGGCTCGACGTCCAAAGGCACGGTGAACACCCGGCCGGCGAACGTCGTCAGCCGCAACGCCTGCGGCAGCAGCTTCGCGCGGAGGCGGTCGCTCACCAGGTCCGTGATGTCGCGGGCGACGCCGTCGATCGCGAAGCCGGGCACCTGCGGGTACTCGATCGTGGCAACGTCGGGGGCGTTGCCGGCGCGGGCGGCGTTGCTCAGCTTCGCGTAACCGCCCTGGTCGCCGGACGGGATCTGCTGGAAGTCGACGCGGATGCGGTTCTGCGTGCGGTTGAACGCGTCGACGACCTGCTGGCTGCCGCGCAGTGCCGACCAGAACGTGATCCGCGTGGGGCCGCCGGCACCGCCGGGCGCCGAGCACGCGGCCGCCAAGGGCAGGGCCAGGCTCGCGGCCAGCACGGCTCGGCGGCTTGCAGGCATCGTCGCCTCCTGTGGTGCGTTACGGGGACGCCCACAGTCTGATCACCTGAACGTTTTTCGGTCAATAATTCCGCTCAACTCGGTCAAACGATCGCGTTGAGGCTCGCGCCTTCAGCTCGGGCAGCACCGCCACCTGACGCGCCGGCCCGGCGCCCGCTTCGAGCCGCTCGAGTAGCAGCCCGGCCGCGAGCCGGCCCACCTCGGCCTTGGCCGGCGCCACCGCGGTCAGCGGCGGGCTCCCCAGCGCCGCGACGACGTCGTCGTAGGCCACGACCGAGCAGTCCCGCGGCACGGCGATCCCGGCCTCGGCCAGCTGCCGGACCAGCATCAGCGCGTCGACGTCGCCGTGCATGACCACGCCGGACGTCCCGCGCTCGCGCACGACGTCGGCCAGCGACGGCCCGGCGGCGACGGCGGCCGGGTCGGCGCCCGCGTCCGGCGCGCTGAGCACCGCGGCCGCGTCCTCGACCTGCGGTCGCGCGGCGCAGATCTCGGCGAAGGCGGCGCGCAACGCCCGGGCCGTCGGGCTGTCGTCACGCGCGGCCAGCACCAGCCGCCGGTGCCCGAGCGCGACCAGGTGCGCCACCGCCAGGTGCATGCCGAACCAGTGATCCGTGCACACCGAATCCCGCGCGTGCAGCGCACTTCCCCGGCGGGGACGGCGTTCCAGCAGCACCACGGGCACCTCGACGCCGGCCAGCCAGCCGTCGTCCGCGGCTTCGGCCGCGACGGTGCGCCAGCGCGGCGCGATCAGCAGGCCCCGGACGTCGTCGCCGGCGAGCGCGCGTTCGACGATCGGCCGCTCCGCGCCCGCGACCTGCGGCGCCGGGTGCAGCACGATCCGCGTGCCGGCCTCCTCCAGCGCTTCGCGGGCGCCGTGGACGACCTCGTTGAGGTAGGCGTGCCGCTCGGGCACGACCAGCGCGACGACGCCGGTGCCCCGCTCCCCCGGCACCGGCGTCCGCCGCACCGGCACCAGCGACCGCGCGACGCCGTGACCGCGGCGAAGACGGCCCTCCCGGGCGAGGTCTTCGACGTCCCGGCGGGCCGTGATGACCGAGACCTCCAGCTCGGCGGCGAGGTCGGTGACCCGCACCTCGCCGCGCGCCTCGACCACGGCCAGGACCCGCTGCCGCCGGTCCGCACCCGTCTCCCGCATCGCGCCACCCTGCTTGCTCGTTTGACCGTTTGATCGAGCATAGCGATCAAACGGCTTACGAGTCGACGGCGCCGAGCATCCGGAAGCCGCGGTCCACGACCGTCTCGAACGGCGTGCCCGGCGAGACGGCCGCGAGCCGGAACGCCGTCTCGAGCACGCCGAGCGTGAGGTCGGCGACCAGCGGCGCGACGACGTCCAGGTCGGCCGCGCCGGCCAGCCGCCCGCGCACGTGCGTTTCGAGCTCGCTCAGCCACCTGATGCGGTTTTCGTAGGCCTGGCCGAGTACCACGCGGGAGCTGACCATGATCCGGGTGTAGGCGGCCGCGTGCGCGAGCGCTTCGGCGTCCATACCCGCCAGGTAGGCCGACACCGCGGCGTGCAGACCGGCGAGCAACGGCTTGTTTTCCTTGTCCAGCAAGGCGAAGAACGCTTCACGCCGCTCGGCGTCGTCCGCGGCGAGGACGTCCTCCTTGGCCGTGAAGTACCGGAAGAAGCTGGCTCGGGAGACGTCGGCGCGCCGCGCGATGTCCTCGACCGTGGTGGCCTCGAAGCCCTGGGTGGTGAAGAGGTCGAACGCGGCCCGGCGGAGGGCCTGCTTGGCGATGGTCTTCTTGCGCTCGCGCAAGCCGACCGCGGGGACGTCGCCGGACGAGCTTCCAGTCGGCATGGCGGAAGCCTACCGACGTGCCGGCGTTTCCCCCGGTGACGCAAGAAAGAATTGGCGTAAAAGAAAAGTCCCGCTTCCGCTCGGCGAAGGCTGAGGGGGAGTTGCCTGCGAGCGGAAGCGGGAGTTCGAGGCCGGTACGGGGGTCGCCTCGCGGCGAGTGGCGCGACACGGCTCCGGCGGACCGGACTTCCGTGAAGGCTGGGGGTGAGGCCCGGGGACCCACCCGTACCGACACTCCTTACAACGTCAGGGAGAACGCGGTGTTCCCGCGCCGCACGGTGACGTGCGGCACTCGCGCCGGGGTTTGCCCGGTGCACCCCCGGGTATTCCGGTGACCACGCCGAACGAAAGAGCTCCCTTGTCCATGTTGACCGTCCTGTTCGGCGTCGCCGGATTGCTCGCGCTCGCCGCCGCGGTGCTGCCGAAGCTGGTCGCCGAACGGCCGTTCTCGACCCCGCTCGTGATGCTCATCGCCGGCGTCGGCCTCGGGCTCCTCCCCCTGCCCGCGCCCTACGGTGGCGGCTGGACCGACCCCACCGCGCACCTGGAGAGCGTCGAATCGTTCGCCCAGCTGGGCATCCTGGTGTCCCTGGCCGGCGCCGGGCTGTCCGTGGACCGCCCGTTCGGGTTCCGTGCCTGGGCGTCGACCTGGCGGCTGCTCGGGATCACGATGCCCGCCATGATCGTCGTGGTCGCGGTGCTCGGCTGGTGGTGGCTGGCGCTGCCCGCCAGCGCCGCGCTGCTGCTCGGCTCGGTGCTCGCGCCGACCGACCCGGTGCTGGCCGGGGACGTCGGGGTGCCGTCACCGGACGTCGAGCCGGGACTGGCGCGGGACAACGAGATCCGGTTCACCCTGACCACCGAAGCCGGGCTCAACGACGGGCTCACGATGCCGTTCGTGCTGCTGGCCCTCGCGCTCGCCGGGCAGCGGGCGGGCGTCGACCTGCGGTGGATCCTGGTCGACCTCGTGCTGCCGGTCGCGGTCGGTGTGCTCGTCGGGCTGGCCGCCGGGTGGGTGCTGGGCTGGGCGATGTTCCGGGCGCCGTCGTCGCGGCTGCGGCTGGCCGAGTACGCCGACGGGCTCGTGCTGCTCGCTCTGGCGTTCCTGCCGTACGCGGTCGCGGAACTGGTGCACGGCAACGGGTTCGTCGCGGTCTTCGTGGCCGCCGTCGCGGTGCGGACGCAGGAGCGGTCCCACGAGTACCACGGTGTGCTGCACTCGTTCGGCCGGCAGCTGGAACGGCTCTTCGTCGCGATCGCGCTGCTCGGGCTCGGCCTGGCCATCGGCGACGGGCTGCTGCAGGGCATCACGGTCGTCGAGGTCGTGCTGACGGTGGTCGCGGTCCTGGTGGTCCGGCCGGTGCTCGGCTGGCTGTCGCTGCTCGGCTCGTCGGCCGGGCGGCACGCCTCCCCCGCCATCGCGTTCTTCGGCGTGCGCGGGATCGGCACGCTGTTCTACCTCGCCTACGCCCTCGACCGGTTCCCGGTGCCGCGGCCGGACGTCCTGTGGCGGATCGGCGCCCTCGCCGTCGCGCTGTCGGTGGTGGTGCACGGCATCCTCGCCGAACCGGCGATCCGCCGGATCGAGTCCCTCGGCGGCCACCTCCCGGTCGGCTGACGCTCGTTTGTCCCCGGCTCCCGCGGGTAGCCCTGGTGCATGAGCCCAGACGAGGACGCCGTCGTCCGGCACCGCCTCCACGCGAAGTTCGCCGGCCCGTCCTGGCTGCAGCCGTGGCTCGAGCGCCACAGCGGCCTCGACCTCGACGCGACCGGGCTGCACGTCCACCTCGGCCCTTGGTCCGTCTCGACGCCGCTGGCCAACCTGGCCGGCGCCGAGGTCAGCGGGCCGTTCAAGCCCTGGCGCGCGCTCGGCGTGCGGCTGTCGCTGGCCGACCGCGGCCTGACGTTCGGCACGAACTCGGCCCGCGGCCTCTGCGTCCGGTTCCGGGACCCGGTGCCCGGCATCGAGCCGTCCGGGCTGCTGCGGCACCCCTCGCTGACGGCGACGATCGCCGAGCCCGACCTGGTCGCCGACGTCCTCAACCAGGCGATCGGCGCCTGACTCAGCGCCGGCCCAGTCGCTCCAGCAGGTGCCGGACCGGGAGCGTCATCGCACCCAGGCCCAGCGCCGGCGTCACGCCGTCCTCCGGCGCCGCCAGCCGCCGCTCCAGCTGGGCCAGCAGCTCGCGGCCGCGGTCCAGGTCCACCGGGTGCCCGGTGGTGCCGACGGCGCGGACGACGTCGGCGACGCTTTCGATGAGCTCGGCCAGCGCGTCGCGGGCGTCGGGCCACGGGAGGACGAACGTCTCCTCGTGCTCCGAAGCCGTCCGGACCGCGCCGATCAGCTGCTCCACCGGGGGCCAGAGCGCGATCAGCGTCTCGGTCCGGCGGTCGTGGTCGTGGCCGGAGCGGGGGTGCCGCCGCCGCAGGTTGAGGACGCGCTCCTCGCGGGTCTGCCGGACGGCGTCGGTGGCCGCGGTGACCAGGCTGCGCAGCTCGCGGGCCTCGCCGAGCCAGTCCTCGACGTCGTCGGGCGGCTCCTCGGCGCGGATCAGCGCGGCCGTGCTGTCGAGGAACGCCGCCATCGCCGTGGCCAGCCGGCCGGCGGCCGCCGCGATGCGCTGCCCGAACAGCGGCGGGTACACCAGCGCGTTGACCGCGGCGCCGATCGCCGCGCCCAGCGCCGTCTCGATCAGCCGGTCGCCGAGCAGGACCGTCGGCGTCCCGTAGGCGATCAGCAGCATGCCCGTGACGCCGACCCAGACGCCGGAGTCGCCGAAGCGGCGCCACGACCCGGCCAGCAGCCCCAGGAACACCACCAGCCCCAGCGCCACCGCGGGCCACGGGATCAGCTGCCCGGCGATCCCGGCCAGGACGACGCCGGCAGCGACCGCGCCGACCTGCTGCGCCCAGCCGCGCACCGACCGGTAGACCGTCGTCTCCACGAGGAACACCGCGGCGTAGGGCGCCAGGAAGGGCTGCGGCAGGTGCAGCACCGCCGTCGCCAGCAGCCACGCCCCGGTGGCCGCGAGGGTCGCCTTCGCGGCCTGCACGAGGACGTGGCGTTCCCGGCCCGGGACGCGGAAGGCGCGCGTCAGCCAGCCCAGCGGCGTCCGGACGCCCTGGCCGAGGACGTCGTCGCCGGCCGCCGATGTCATCTGGTCCACCCGCCGCGACTACCCGGCCCGGCGCCGGTCCACGCATGATCGCCCGGAATCCGGGTACTCGTGCCGCATGATCACGTGGGAGGCCAGACCGGCGCACGGTCTGCTGGAAAACGCTCCGCCGAAACCGCTGCCGCTGCCCCGCTCCACCGCTTCGATCGGGTCCGACCTCCGCACGCTGTACGCGGCGGGCGCGCTCGACCTGCCGCAGCCCGGCACCGGCGGGCTCGTCGGCCGCTGGGCCGCGCTGGCCGCGCTCGGCCGGATCGACCTGACCCTCGCGCGGCTGGCCGAGGGGCACACCGACGCCGTCGCGATCCTCGGCGAAGCCGGCCTGATCCCGGTGCCCGGCGCGCTCTACGGCGTCTGGGCGGCGAAGTCCGGCGGCACCGGCGCGACCCTCGAAGACGGCAGGCTCGGCGGCACCGTGCGGTTCTGCTCCGGACTGTCCCTCCTGGACCGGGCGCTCGTCGCGGCGGGCGACCGGCTGGTCGACGTCGACCTCACCGACCCCGGCGTGCAGCGGCACCCGGACACCTGGCAGGCGGTCGGGATGGACGCCTCCGACAGCGGCGACGTCGTCTTCGACGGCATCCTGGTGTCCGCCGACGCGCACATCGGCCCGCCGGACTGGTACATCGGGCGGCCCGGCTTCGCCCTGGGCGGCGGCGGGGTCGCCGCCGTCTGGCTCGGCGGCGCGGCCGGCGTCTTCGACGGCGTCGTGGCGTACCTGCGCGAGTCCGGCCGCGCCGACGACCACCAGCTGGCCCACCTCGGCGCGATGCACGCCGCGTTGCGCTCGGCCGAGACGCTGCTGCTGCAGGCGGCCGGCACCATCGAGCAGGCCGCCGACCCGTGGCACGTCGCCAGCACGTGCCGCGCGGGCGTCGAGCACGCCGTCCGCGAGATCCTCGACCACGCGCCCCGGCTGACCGGAGCGAGCCCGCTGGGCCGCGACCGCCGGTTCGCCCAGCGGCTGGCCGACCTGAGCGTCTACGTCCGCCAGCACCACGCCGAGCGCGACCTCGCCGCGCTGGGCCGGCAGGTGCTGGACGCCGTGGAGGACGTGTGACACCCGAGACCGCCTGGACCCGGGAGTTCCCCGGGTGGACGGACGACGCGTTCACCCGCGCGCTGGTCGTCGCCGCCCACCCGGACGACGAGACGCTCGGCGCGAGCGGCCTGCTGCAGCACCTGCACCACGCGGGCACCGCCGTGACGCTCGTCGTCGCCACCGACGGCGAGGCCGCGTTCCCCGACGCCGGGCCCGAGGAGCGCCGGGAGCTGGGCCGCACCCGGCGCCGGGAACTGCGGGATTCCCTGCGGGAGCAAGGACTTTCCGACGTCGAACCGGTCTGGCTCGGCCTGCCCGACTCCGGGCTCGCCGACCGCGAGGGCGAGCTGACCGACGCGCTGCGCGAGCACGCCGAGGGCCGCGACCTCGTGCTGCTGCCGTGGCCGGAAGACCCGCACCCGGACCACCGCGCGGCCGGCCGGGCCGCGCTCGCCGCCGCGCCGGTGACCGCCCACCGCTGGTCCTACCCGATCTGGCTGTGGCACTGGCACTCCCCCGCGGACACCGGGATCCCCTGGCCGCGGGCCCGGTCCTACCGGCTGACCGACGCCGAGCGCGCCGCCAAGACGGCCGCCGTCGCGGCGTTCACCTCCCAGCTCAAGCCCGGGCCGCGGGGTGAGGACCCGATCCTGCCGCCGGAGGTCCTCGCGCACTTCGACCGGCCGGCCGAGACGTTCTTCCGGGAGCCGCCCGCGCGGTCGGCGCCGGTGAGCCGGTTCGCCGAGCTGTACGCCGCGGACGACGACCCGTGGCACGTCGCCGACGGCTGGTACGAGCGGCGCAAGCGCGCGGTGCTGCTCGCTTCCCTGCCGCAGGAGCACTACGGCACGATCGTCGAGCCGGCGTGCGGCCTCGGGCTGCTGACCCGCGATCTGGCGGCACGTTGTGACCGGCTGGTCGCCTTCGATCCGGTTCCCGAAGCCGTCACGCGGGCTGCTTCTTCGGTGGCCGGCCTGTCGCATGTGGACGTCCACAGTGGATCTGTCCCTTCCGGGCTCCCGAGTGGACCGGTGGATCTGCTGGTGTACAGCGAACTCCTGTACTACCTGGACGACGCCGACCTCACCGCGACCATCGAGGCGTCGGCGGCGGCGCTGCGGCCGGGCGGGGAGCTGGTCGCCGTCCACTGGCGGCCGTGGGCCCCGGAGGCGCCCCGCGACGCCGCCGAAGCGCACGGACGGCTGCTCGCGCACCCGGCGTTCGACCAGGTGGTGGCCCACACGGACGAGGCATTCCTGCTGCACGTGCTGAGGCGCCGGTGATCACGGCCGTCGGCGTCGTCGTCCCGGCGCGGGACGAGCGGGACCTGATCGAGCCGTGCCTGCGCGCGCTCCGGCAGGCGCTGTGGCGGCTGCCCGCGCGGGTCGAACGCGCGGTGTGCGTCGTCGCCGACCGGTGCGCGGACGACACCGCCGCCCGCGCCCGCGCCGTGTTCGGCGGCTGGGCGACGGGCCGGGTCGTGGTCACCGGCCGGGAGCGCACCATCGGCGAGGTCCGCGACCTCGGCGCCCACGCGGTGCGGACCGACCTGGCCGGGCACGCGGCGTCGCAGGTGCTGCTGCTCAACACGGACGCCGACACGCGGGTCGGCGTCGGCTGGGCGCGCGAGCACCTGCGCCGCGTCGAGCGGGGCGCGCACGCGGTCACCGGCCCGGCCGAGCTGGCGGCGCCGTTCCCGGGGTCACCGGACGCGGCCCGCCGCTACCACGGGGTGGTCGCGGGCGGGGTGAACGTCTACGGCGCCAACCTCGGAGTCCGCGCGGACGCGTTCGACACGGTCGGCGGCTTCGGCGTCTGCCGCACGGGCGAGGACCACGACCTGTGGCGCCGCCTCGGCGAAGCCGGGTTCCACTGCCGGGTCGAGCCCGCGGCGGTGGTCCGCACGAGCGCCCGCCTCGACGGCCGCGCTCCGGACGGGCTGGCGGCGCTCCTTCGTACGTTGCGGGAGGAACCGGTCGCCTGAGCTGCGCCCGGCGCGACGGGCCCGCCGCGCTGCTTCGTACGTTGCGGGCGGAACCCCGTCGCCGGACGATTACCCCGGCCCGTGGTGGGTACGCCGAAGGATGACCTCCGAAAGCCTGGTAGTGATCGGCAGTGGCGCGGCCGGGGTGTCGGCCGCCCGGGCGTATCGCGAAGCCGGTGGGCGCGGCGATGTCCGCCTGCTCACCGCCGACACCGATCCGCCCTACGAGCGGCCGCCGTTGTCCAAGGACTTCCTGCGTGGCGAGACCGACGACATCGGCATGGAGAGCGAGGAGTTCTTCACCGCGCAGGACATTTCGGTCTCGCTGGGCGATCCGGTCGTCGAACTCGGTGATCACCGCGTGCGCACCGCCGCCGGTCTGGAGCACGCCTTCACCCGCTGTGTGCTCGCGACCGGCGCCGAGCCCGTGCGGCCGGACATTCCCGGCGCGGAGCACGTCGACGTGCTGGTGCTGCGCTCGGCGAAGTCGGCGCGCGAGCTGCAGAAGGTCGCGTCCGACGCGCGCAGTGCGATCGTCGTCGGCGCCGGGTTCATCGGCTGCGAGGCCGCGGTTTCGCTCGTGCGCCTCGGGGTGCAGGTGACCGTCGTCTGCCAGGAGGACGTCCCGCAGGAAGCCCGCCTCGGCCGCGACGCCGGGATCCGGATCCTGCGGTGGCTCAAGGCCGAAGGCGTCAGCGTGCTGCGCGGCACGACGCTGGAGTCGATCGAGGCCGGGCACCGGATCCGCTCGGACCTGGTACCGGTGCTCGACGCCGGGCTCGTCCTGCTCGCCACCGGCATCCGCCCCCGGAGCACGCTCGCCGAGAAGGCCGGGCTGACGATCGAGCAGGGCCGCGTCCGCACCGACGCCCGGCTGCGCACCAGCGCGGCCGACGTCTTCGCGGCCGGCGACGTCGCCTTCGCGGACAACACCGCCGCGGGCCGCGCCCTGGCCGTCGAGCACTGGGGCGAGGGCCTGGCCATGGGCGCGATCGCCGGCCGCAACGCCGCCGGCGAGTCCGAGACCTGGGACGACGTCCCGGGGTTCTGGTCCGAGATCGGCGACCGGGTGCTGAAGTACGCCGCCTGGGGCGACGGCTTCGACCACGCCCACCTGGTCGAGCGCGACGGCGGCGGCTTCACGGTCTGGTACGAACGCGACGGCGCGGCGGTCGGCGTCCTCACCCACGAAGCAGACGACGACTACGAGCGCGGCGAGGAGCTGATCCGCAAGCACGAGCCGGTGCCCGCGAAGGGTTAAGCGCGAAGCTCCCCGGACAGCCGCCGGTGCATGGTCGCGCTGCGCTCGTCGAGCCCGGCGATCTCCACGCTCTTCCCGCGGTTTTCGTACTTCGCGGTGACGGCGTCGAGCGCGGCGACGGTCGAGGCGTCCCAGATCCGGGCCCCGGTGAGGTCGACGACCACGCTGTCCGGGTCGCCGGCGTAGTCGAACCGCGAGACGAGGTCGTTGCTGGAGGCGAAGAACAGCTCCCCCGCGACCGCGTAGACGATCTGGGTGCCGTCCGGGTCGGTGACGGCGGTGACCTCGACGACGCGCGCGACCCGGCGGGCGAAGATGACCATCGCGAGGACGCTGCCGACGACCACGCCGATGGCGAGGTTGTCGGTGGCCACGACGACGGCGACGGTGATGACCATGACGCCGATCTCGCCGGCGGGCAGGCGCTTGAGCGTGGCCGGAGCGACGCTGTGCCAGTCGAAGGTGCCGAACGCGACCAGCACCATCACCGCGATCAGCGCCGCCATCGGGATGTCGGACACGACCGGGCCGAACACGATGCACAGGATCATCAGGAACGTCCCGGCCAGGAACGTCGAGAGCCGGGTGCGCGCGCCGGCCGTCTTGACGTTGATCATGGTCTGGCCGATCATCGCGCAGCCGCCCATGCCGCCGAAGATCCCGGTGACGACGTTGGCGACGCCCTGCCCGATCGCCTCGCGGGTCTTGCTGGAGCGGGTGTCGGTGAGGTCGTCGACCAGCTTCGCGGTCATCAGCGACTCCATCAGCCCGACCAGCGCGAACGCCAGCGCGTAGGGCGCCAGCAGGGTGAGGGTGGCCCAGGTGAACGGCACGTCCGGCACGCCGGGGACCGGCAGCGACGACGGCAGCGCGCCCTTGTCCCCCACCGTCGGGACGGTGATCCCGGCGGCGATCGTCAACGCCGTGAGCGCGACGATGGCCACCAGCGGCGCCGGGACGGCCCGGGTCAGCTTCGGGAGCAGCACCATGATCAGCAGCCCGGCGGCGAACAGCGGGTAGACCGGCCACGGGACGTCGATCAGCTCCGGCACCTGCGCCAGGAAGATCAGGATGGCCAGGGCGTTGACGAAGCCGACCATCACGCTGCGCGGCACGAACCGCATCAGCTTCGCGACGCCGAGGGAGCCGAGCACGATCTGGAACAGGCCGCCGAGGATGACCGTGGCGACGAGGTAGCCCAGGCCGTGCTCCCGGGCGAGCGGCGCGACGACGAGGGCGATCGCGCCGGTGGCCGCGGAGATCATCGCCGCGCGCCCGCCGGCGACCGAGATCACCACGGCCATCGTGAACGACGCGCACAGCCCGATCCGCGGGTCGACCCCGGCGATGATCGAGAACGAGATCGCTTCGGGGATCAGCGCGAGCGCGACGACCAGCCCGGCGAGGACCTCGGTGCGGGCGACCTTCGGCGAGAGCCACGCCGGGCGCGCACGCGGGAACAGCGGAACTGAAGGCACGGGGAACGACCAGACATGCTCGGACGCGACGATCACCGCGTCGGCGTAGACAACGTGATCTTCACGGTAGAGGAGCGCCGCCGGTGGCGAGGAAGCCCGGTGAAGGAAGTGAGGGCGGGGTCACGCCCGGGGCAGTGGCCGGGCCCGCTCCCGGATCTCTTCGAACAGCTCGTCGACGCGCTCGTGGACGCGGGGACCGCCGTCGGAGCCCGTCCAGTAGCGGCGGACCGTGCCGACCAGGCGGTAGCAGACGTCGACGGGGACCAGGTAGCAGTCCGTGCCGCACCCGGCGTCGTGGAACAGGATCGCCTCGACCTCGGGCTCGGCCGCCGCGAGCAGCGGGTGGCCGGCGGACAGTTCGGTCCAGAGGTCGAGGGTCACCAGGCTTTCGGCGGCCCCCGCCGGGCCCGGGTGGAACGCCGCGACGCCCGCCCCGCGGCGCAGGAAGAACGCGAAGCCCGCCGGGATGCCGAGGCCGGCCCAGTCGATGGCGGCCACCGGGCGCTTCGGGTCCCACAGGTACCGCTCGGGCACCGCGCGGTAGCGGGGGTCGCCGCGGTGGCTTTCGATGAAGAGCAGGAAGCAGGCCCGGCACGCGCACAGCAGGCCGCGGCGGCCGGTGTCGACCAGGTGGCCGTGGCGCGAGGCGACCGGCGTCCCGCACAGCTCGCACTTCTCCAGCCACGCCGAACGCTGCTCCGGCACCGGGCCCGGCTGGTCCGCGCGGTGCGGGAAACCGGTGCGGGAGCTCATGAAGCCCGCCCTTCCGCGGCCGGCCCCCAGCCGGGCGGCGGGCCCATGCCGATCTGGAAGAGCGCGGCGGGCTCGGTCAGCTCGACGCCGGTGAGCTCCGGGGCGGCGTCGAGGACCGCCGTTTCGAGCAGCGCGTCGGCCGCCGCGGCACCACAACCGCGGCCGCGGGCCACCCGCACCCGCGCGACGCCGTCGTCGACGCCCAGGAATTCGGCGTCGGTGCCGAGCCGGTCCAGGGCCCGGCGGACGCGGGTGCCCGCGTCGTGCGGGTGCAGGTCGTGCAGCACCAGGAGCCCGGCCAGCAGGCCGTCGCCGGCGAGCTCGTCGAGCAGGGCCGGGTCGCGCACGCGCAGGAGACCGGCGATCCGGGCGAGGCCTTCGCCGTAGAGGTCCATCAGCTCCCGCACGATCTGCTCGGCGGGCTCCCGGGCGGGGCCGCCGAGCAGGACACCCAGCAGTTCTTCGACGCGGTCGCCGACGGCGCGGACGGAAGGCATCGGCGTCACCAGCTGGTGGCCCGCGACGGCGTGCTCTGCGGCTCGTCGGCGCCCGGCTTGGTCCGGATCTCCCGCAGGATGCGGATCGCCGAGCCCGACACGGTGCTCGCCGCGGCCGGGGTGCCGGCGCCCGCCGGATCCTCCATGAAGGGCATGAACTTGTCGGGGAAGCCCGGCATGGTGCAGCCGATGCAGATGCCGCCGACGTTCGGGCAGCCGCCGACGCCGTTGATCCAGCCGCGCTTGGGCACGTTGCACTTGACGACCTGGCCCCAGCAGCCGAGTTTGACCAGGCACTTCGGCGAACCGTGCTGCTCGGCGAACTCGTCCTGCTCGTAGTACCCGGCCCGGTCGCAGCCTTCGTGGACGGTGTTCTGGAACAGCCACTTCGGCCGCAGCGCCTCGTCGACGGCGATCACCGGCGCCCGGCCGGACGCCTGGAAGAGCAGGTGCAGGATGGTCTCCGAGAGGTTGTCGGGCTGGGCGGGACAGCCGGGGACGCACACGATCGGCAGGCCGGCCTTGGAGCGCCAGTCCCAGCCGAGGTAGTCGGGCACGCCCATCGCGCCGGTCGGGTTGCCCGCCATCGCGTGGATGCCGCCGTACGCCGCGCAGGTGCCGACGGCCATGACCGCCATCGCCTTGGGCGCCAGCCGATCGAGCCATTCGCTGGCCGTCACGGGCTGGCCGGTGAGCGGGTCGTTGCCGAACCCGGACCAGAAACCCTCGGTCTTGTTCGTCTCGTCGGCGATCGAGCCTTCGATCACCAGGATGAACGGGTCGAGTTCGCCGCGATCGGCTTTGTGCCACCACTCGATGAAACTGTCCCGGGTCCGTTCGGGACCGCACTGGAAATCGAGGAACGGCCAGTGCATTTCGATCTTCGGCAAGCCGGGAAGGCCGCCGAGAACGATCTCTTCGATACTGGGCTGGCTCGCCGCGGTCAACGCCACCGATTCGCCGTCGCAGCTCAGCCCGCCATTCATCCAGAGAATGTGGACGGTGGGTGGGTCATTCGCGGAGTCGGCCGGCGGGCCGTTGCCGTGCTGCGGGGCCCTGTCCATCGATGCGCACCTCTGAAGGCTCGGGAAGTTCAGGAAATCCCGCCTCGGGACGGCCCGACGGACGCTCACCGTAGACCTGTCCGGCATCGGCGGCAAGAGTGTCCGGTCCGGTCGCGACAGAACCGGGGCGACGCGCTACTCCGTTCCGGGGTCGGGGAAATTCCCCCGCACGGCTACACTCGGAGGCCACCGGAAGGGGCACTTCGAGTGGTTGAGTCGGCTGGTCTGTCGCGCGGCGAGGCGATCGAGGTGGTATCGGTCGAGGTCAGCACGAAGGTTTTCCCGGCGAGGCCGTCAGCGGTTCCGGAAATCCGGGAATTCCTCCGCGGTTGCCTCGCGGACTCACCACTGGCCGAAGCGGAAGATCGCGAAGTCGGAAACACGATCCTCCGCACGTTGCTGGCCGCCGCGGGCCCGGCGGGAATGATCGAAATCTCGTGCCGGAAATACCCCGGCCGGGTCGAGTTCGACGTCTTGCCCTCGGCGACGGCGCACCTGGATCCCGCCGCGCCGGAAACGCCGGTTCCGGAAGAACCCGGCGAGGCGGCGGAGAGCTTCGCCGAGTGGATGACGGAGGCGCTGCGCCGCACGGGCACCACCCGGGAGGCCGCCGCGCGGCGGCTCGGGGTGTCGGTGAAGACGGTGAACCGCTGGATCGGCGGGCAGACCGAGCCGCGGCTGCGTGAGCTGCGCCGGATCCAGGAGCAGTTCGGCGACGTGCCGCTGCGCTGAGCCCGCCGCGCGGACACAAGTGTCCGGACGTCAGTTCTCGCTCGCCCACGCTCCCGGCGTCGCCAGCTCGATGGTGCACCCCGACGCGTCGGAGCTGATGTCGAGCCACTCGCAGATCTGGTCGGTCAGCCACAGCCCGGTGTCGGAGCAGCGCAGGTCCGGCGGCCGCGACCCGAAGAACGGCGGCAGGTCGAGCGGCTCGTCGCTGTGCAGCGTGCACACCACGCGCCCGGCGGCCGGGCGCACCCACACGGCCGCGCGGCCGATGCCGTGCTCGGTCAGGTAGGTGATGGCCTCGCCGACGGCGATGCCGAACATGGCCACGGCGTTCTCGGGCCGCAGCAGCGGGCCGGCCTTCTCGAGCACGTAGCGCCGCACGGCGACCAGGTCGCCCTCGAAGCGGAAGATGTCGGCGGCCTCGCCGAGCGGCGGCGGGGACGCGGGAAGGCCCTCGACCCGCTCGGGCGCGGCGAACTGCGCGGACGGCTCGGCCCTGCCGCCGACGAGCAGCTCCGGGTGCGCGCGCCGGGCGTCCTCGATCGCGCCGGCCTCGAAGATCCTGGTGTCGTACGGGCAGAGCATCCAGATCCCGGTGTCGGCGAGGGCCACGTTGAACCCGGCCTCGGTGTGCGGCCACCCGGCCGCGCCGACGCGGGCCGGTTCGGCGAGCACACGCACGGTGCTGCCCGGCGCCGTCGACCGGTAGCGCGTCCAGTACCGGTGCAGCGCGGCCGCGAGCTGCGGCGGACGGCGATCGAAGCAGGCCGGCTCGACCAGGACGATCCTGCCCGCGTCGGCGCCCAGCACGTCGTCGAGCAGCTCCTGGTTGGCCTCCGTCGTGCCGACGAGCACCGGCTCGCCCCGGCAGAGCCCGTCCCGCGCGAAGGGGACCGCCATCGCGAGGAACTCCGCGTCGCTGCCGTAGACGCAGCTCTGGTGCCGAAAGTCTGTCTCGGCGGGGACGGACGTCGGGGTCGCCATACGCGCTTAACCTCCGGGGACCGGTCTTCGAACTCGACCGCAAGATGGTGTCGTTCCGCAGAACGTTCTGTGGGAACGAGGGGAGAGTACCCGCGGCGGAGCCTTTTCGGTATCGCCGCAGGAATCCATTCCACCTTTCGGAGCATTCACCCCTGGTCGTTTTGGAACGTCCCGGTACCGCGCCATTTATGTCCCGGGCGTCGATCACCATCGACACAGGTCAGAGCCGTGCCGGCCATCGACGTACCGGCGTCGCGACCATTTATGTCCGAGCGCCCGCGAGCCTCGACCACAACTGTCCCGGCGACGGCCGGAAAATACCTCGCGGAAATGCCACCAAGTGTGCGCGTTGTTCGCAAAACACGAATACCCGGAGTCCGGTGGCAATGCCCGGCGGGCCGAGCGGGCCGGCCCCCTGATCCCACCTCCTAGCGCTGGGTACTGCCGACCATCTCGGCGAGGTAGCCCGCGACCGCCGAGGCGTCGCCCGCGTCGGAGATCAGGGCGATGTAACCGTCGGGGCGGATCAGCACGAGGGTGCGGGCACCCGCGCCGTACGCGTCGGCGAGGAGGCCTTCGGTGTCGGCCACCTCGCCGGGGGCGGCCGGTGCTTCGACGACGCGGAAGGTCGTGACGTCGATCGCCGGCGGGGCGCCGAAACTCAGCAGCGTGAAGCGGCCGCCGCGGGTCAGGTCGAACAGCCGGCGTTCGCCTTCCGGCGTCGTCAGCCCGGTCGCGTCGGGGGCGCGGTCGCCGGCACGCAGCCGCGCGGTCTCGTCGCGGTCGTCGCGGGCCAAGGCGGAGTCGCGGTAGCCGACGCCGAGCTGCTTCGTGCTCGCGTCGCTGCGGACGACGAGGCCCTTCTGCTCGATCGCGTCCTTGAGACGCGCGTCCGACAGCGCGAGCACCCCGGCCGCGACCGGGCGGCGCTCGGCCTCGTAGGTGTCGAGCAGCGCCGGCGACGCGCCGTTCGCGACCGCCGCGAGCTTCCAGCCGAGGTTGTACGAGTCCTGGATGCCGGTGTTCATCCCCTGGCCGCCGGCGGGCGAGTGGATGTGCGCCGCGTCGCCGGCGAGGAACACCCGCCCCGCGCGGTAGCGGTCGACGAGGCGGATGTTGGCGCGCCACAACGACGTCCACGCCGGCTCGTGGAGCCGGATGTCCGCGCGGCCGCTGCGCCGGTCGAGGATCGCCTGCATGTTCGCGAGGCCCGGCTCGGGATCCTGCCCCGGCGCGATGCTGGCCTGGTACTGGAAGACGCCGGTCGAGGGCAGCGGGCAGAGGTTGACCATGCCGTCTTCATGGCGCCACATGTGCCAGGCGTCGCGATCGAGGCCGTCGACCTCGACGTCGGCGACGATCATCCGCACCGCGTCCCGGGTCTCGCCCTCGAACGCGATACCGGCCTGCTTGCGGACGACGCTGTGGCCGCCGTCGCAGCCGACCAGCCAGCGCGCGGTGAGCGTCTCGGCCACGCCGTCCCGGACGACGACCGCCGACACGCCGCCGTCCGACTGCTCGAAGCTCTCGAGCGCGGTGCCGAACTCGACCGCGCCGCCGAGTTCCGCGAGCCGGAGCCGCAGCGTTTCCTCGATCCGCCACTCGGGCGTGATCAGGCTCGCGGGGTACGGGATGTCGGGCCGCGCCGCGACCGGCTCGGTGCCGCTCAGCGTCACCTGGCCGTCGGCGGCGGTCGTCCGGATCGGCATCGCCATCCGGCCGTGTGCGAGCACCCGCTCGACGACGCCGAGATCGTCGAACACCTCGAGGCTGCGCGGCTGGACGCCCTTGCCGCGCGAGCCGGGCTGCGGACCGGGAGCGGCGTCGACCAGGCGGAAGGGGACACCGCCGCGGGCGAGCACGCAGGCCAGCGTCAACCCGGTCGGGCCCGCGCCGGCGATCAGCACCGTGGTCATCTCGTCCTCCGTCTCAAGAAAGGAATCTCTTTCTAACGCCAGAGTAGAGCGACTTGCCAAGAAAGGAAAGGCTTTCTATCGTGGCCGGGTGGTCACCGAGTCAGCCGAACCCGCACGCCGTCGCCGTCACGGCAAGCAGCTCGAGGCCGCGCTGCTCACCGCCGGGTGGGACGAGCTGGTCGAGGTCGGTTACGGCCGCCTGACCATGGAGTCGATCGCCGTCCGCGCCCGCACCAGCGAGGCCGTGCTCTACCGCCGCTGGGCCAACAAGGACCGGCTGGTGCTCGCCGCGATCGAGCACCACCGGGACGCCCACCTGGTCGCGCAACCCGACACCGGCACCCTGCGCGGCGACCTGATCGCCCAGCTGACGGCCGCGAGCGAAGCGCTGGCCGCGTTCTTCGCCATCGCCGTGGCCACGGCCTTCTCGGGACTGCTCGCCGACACCGGCCTGACCCCGGCGCAGGTCCGCGACCAGGTCATGGGCGACCAGCCACTCCCCCACGGCCGGGCCCTCTACCAGCGCGCCCACCACCGCGGCGAGATCGACCTGGCGCGCATCCCCACAGCGGTACTCGACATGCCGTTCGACCTGGTCCGCCACGACCTGGTGATGGGCCTCGAACCCCCGAAGCCCGAGCGCATCGAGGCGATCGTCGACGAGCTGTTCCTGCCGCTGGTCCGGGCGACCGCCTAGGGGGCCCCGCGGCCAGCCACACCCGGTCCCGGGAGTTTCGTGAACCGGAGCTGTCCGGCTTCGCGGCGCTGGTCGCGGCCTGGTCGGGACGGCGCGAGCGAACGCTCAGACCGGGGCCGGAGGCGGGCGGGGCTCGGGGCTCGGGGCTCGGGGCTCGGGGCTCGGGGCTCGGGGCTCGGGGCTCGGGGCTCGGGGCTCGGGGCTCGGGGCTCGGGGCTCGGGGCTCGGGGCTCGGGGCTCGGGGCTCGGGGCTCGGGGCTCGGGGCTCGGGGCTCGGGGCTCGGGGCTCGGACCAGCTGAAACCCCGCTGAGACGTGCGCGCCGCGTTGTTGCGCGGGTGAACGCAAAAGGCTCCGCGGCGCACACCTGGTGCGTCGCGGAGCCTTTCGTGCGTACTGCTGCTACTTCTTCGGGCTGTTCTCCGGGCTCGGCGCGGGCTTCGGCGGGGTCACCGCCGGCTTCGGCGGGACGGCCGCGGGCTTCACACCGCTCGTCGGCGCCGCCGGGGGCTTGGCCACCGGGGTCTTCGCGCCGTTCTGCGGGGCCGGCGGCGGTGTCGCCGGGGTCACCGGGGTCACCGGCGGCTTCGGCGCGCTGCCGTTGGCCTGCGCGGCCGCCTTCTCCGCGGCCGCGTCGGCCTCGTGGAGCTGCGGTTCCGCCAGCGGGTTGCCCCGCTTGGCGCGCAGCACCGCCGCCGCACCCGCGGCGAGGACCGCGATGCCCAGCAGCCACGGCCAGCGGGCCTTCTTCGACCGCTCGCCCTTGGCCGCGCTCTTGGCCTCGGCCAGCGCCGCCGTCAGGTCCCTCTTCGCCGTCGCCACCGTCTTGCGGCGCTTGCGGCTGGAATCACCCCGCGAGCCGACGACGGCCGCGACCGCCTCGGCGGCCTTGCGGCCCGGGTCGCGCATCTTCACCGCGCGGGCCAGCACCTCGTCGCGCGCCGCGACGGAGTTCACCCGCAGCTCACGGCGGGACGCCTTCGTGCCCTTGTCGAAGTCCTTCGTCGCCTTGCGGCCGACCTGGGCCAGCTCGTCGGCCCCCTCGGTCAGCTTCCGGTCGGTGATCTCCACCGCCCGCGCGGCCGCGTCCGCGCCCACTCGCGCGGCCTCGACGGCGAGCTCTCGCACGCCGGCCGCCGCCGTCTTCACTCGTTGCCCGACCGCAGCGTCGCCCATGGCTTCACCTCTCCACTCGTTTCGGCGGACGTCGCCCACCACACCCCCTGGCTACCCACCCGAGGGCCGTCTCGAACATGCCGCCGGAGACACGAATGTGAAGAATGAAATACGTGTGTGTAAATCCATTCCGTAGCATCGAAGGCGAATTCGATCAACACCGACGTTCGTAGGGCATTCCCGCTCACCGGTGACCGGACAGGGAATGGACAACCGCAAGTTCGTTCTTGACCAACCGGCACACCGTCCCCGTAATGTGGTCCCCGGATGATCGCGGACGCGGGATCCCTTTCACACGAACGAAGGAGGACGTCGGTGAAGCTGGTTCGGCTCGTCAAGAAAGCGCTCCCCGCAAAGAGCCTGAAGGCCTACGCCTGGTACGGCTGGATCTGATCTTCAGCACCGGGTCGGGCCGGTTCCGGACATCCCGGAACCGGCCCTCCGATTCCCTCGAAGGAGCACGGAAGAGTGGTCATCGCTGCCGGTAACCGGACAAAACGCACCGTCTTCGCGCCCCGGATCGACCGGCTGCTGCGAGAGCACCGGGGCGGCGAGCTCTTCCGGCTCGAACCGGACACCATCGGCGTCGCGGACCCCGATCTGATGAACGCCCTGCTCCTGGCCCGCCCGGCGAACGCCGAGGAACGGCCCACGTTCAAGCCCGTCCTCGGCCGGCGCGTCACCCGGACGGAGTCCGCGAGCCTGATGCAGGCCGTCGGCGCGGACGTCCGGGCCGCCCTGAAGAAGCCCACGGGCCGGCTCGACCTCACCGGGAAGTGGCCGGCCGTGCCGCACGCCCACCTGCGTGACCTGGTCTTCGGCCCCGAAACCCGCCGGTTCCGGACACTCGTCGACCGGCGGCTGGAGCTGACCCCGAAGCTGACCTGGTCGGCCGTCACCACCGGGTCCGCGGTGCTCCCGCCGTCCCCCGAGGGCCGGGAGCTGTCCACCCTCGCGCGCCAGGTCCTCGCCGCGGACGGCTTCGCCGAGCGGCGCTTCCGGATGTACCTCTACCGGCGCGTCGCCGCGCCGATCTGCTTCACCGTCGCCGCCCTGGTCACCAACGCGGTCTGGCTCGGCGCGCCGTTCGCCGACGACGTCCCGAACGAGCACGTGCTCGACGAAGCCCTCCGGCTGCTGCCGCCGTCGTGGAACATCCTGCGCGTCCGCTCGCCCGAGTACACCGAGGTCGACGCGCGCATCACCCCTGGTGACGACGTCCTGCTGCTGCCGATCGTCAGCCACCGCTCCCCCGCGCTCTGGGACGACCCGGACGAGTTCCGCCCCGAGCGCTGGGCGGACCTGGACGCCGACACCCAGCCGGGTTACCTGCCGTTCGGCCACGTGAGTGAACGCTGCTGGGGCCGTCACATGGTGTTGCCGCTGGCGAGCCGCCTGCTGGACGTCGTGCGTGCGGAAGGGCTGGTGCCGGACCCGCGGCAGCTCAAGGGGCACGTCGACCTCGACGGCCTGCTGGAGGTGGCCGACCTGCGCGTCGTGCGCCGCTGACCCCTTGACACCCGCCGCGGTCCGCGCGCATCCTGAGTCTTATCAGGTTCCCTGATATCAGGAGGCGTGGCGATGAACGCGGACTTCGGCCTGGGCAGCTGGCCGGCGCGGCGCGCCCGGATCGACCCGGGCCGCGTCGCGCTGACGCAGGCCGGGCGCACCCTCACCTACGCACAGCTCGCCGGCCGCGTCGACCGCCTGGCCGGCGACCTGACCCGGCGCGGCGTGCGACCCGGCGACCGGGTCGCCTACCTCGGCGTCAACGACATCGCCGTGTTCGAGACCCTCTTCGCCACCGCCCGCTGCGGCGCGATCTTCGTGCCGCTCAACTACCGGCTCGCCCCCGCCGAGATCCGCTACATGCTCGGCGACAGCGGCGCGTCGGTCCTCGTGCACAGCCCGGACGCCGACGCCCTCGTCGCGGCGGCCGGACCCCACGACCTGCGCGTGATACCGGCCGGCGGCGACGGGGACGGACCGCCGCCGGACCCGGACGTCGGCCTCGACGATCCGTGCCTGCTGCTCTACACCTCCGGCACCACCGGCCGCCCGAAGGCGGCGGTCCTCACCCACGGCAACCTGACCTGGAACACCGTCAACCAGCTCGCCCACCTCGACGTCCTCGGCACCGACAAGGCCCTCTGCATCGCGCCGCTGTTCCACTGCGTGGGCCTGGGCCAGATCACGCTGCCGACGCTGTTCAAGGGCGGCAGCGTCGAGCCGGTCGCCAGGTTCGACGCCGGGACGATCCTCGCCCGCATCGCCGAAGCCGGGATCACGAGCTTCTCCGCCGTCCCCACGATGCTGGAGATGATGTGCCGCCACGAAACGTGGGCGGCCACCGACCTCAGCTCGCTGACCTGCGTCCTCTACGGCGGCTCGCCGGTGGCCGAACGCGTCGCGCGGGCGTGGCTCGACCGCGGCGTCCGGCTGCTGCAGGGCTACGGCATGACCGAGGCCTCCCCCGGCGTCTTCATGGCCACCCACGACGGCACGCTCGACCACCCCGTCGCCGCGGGCGTGCCGCACTTCTTCACCGACGTCGCCGCCGACGGCGGCAAACCGCTCAGCGCCGAGCCCGCCGAACTGCTCGTGCGCGGCCCGCACGTCTTCACCGGCTACTGGAACCGGCCCGAGGAGACGGCCGCGAGCTTCGCCGGCGAGCACTGGTTCCGCACCGGCGACGTCGTCCGCGTCGAGGACGACGGCTGGGCCCACATCGTCGACCGGGTCAAGGACCTGATCATCTCCGGCGGCGAGAACGTCTACCCCGCCGAGATCGAGGCGATCGCCGTCCAGCTCGACGCCGTCGACGCCTGTGCCGTGGTCGGCGTGCCGGACGAGCGCTGGGGCGAGGTCGGCGCCGCCTACGTCGTCGCCCGCGACGGCGCGGAACCGGACGAAGCCGCGTTCCGCGCCCACCTCGAAGCACACCTGGCCCGGTACAAGGTGCCGAAGTACGTCCGGTTCGTCGAAGCGTTGCCGCGCAACGCCACCGGCAAGATCCGCCGCGTCGAGCTGCGCCGGCAAGCCGCCCAAACCTACGGAGCCGCATGACCAGCACGCTGCACCTCGAACTGCACGACGACGTCGCGGTGCTGCGGCTGTCGCGGCCGAAGAAGCGCAACGCGCTCGACGACGCCACCGTCCTGGCCCTCGAAACCTTCTTCGGCAACCCGCCGGCCGAGGTGAAAGCCGTCGTGCTCGACGCCGAAGGCGACCACTTCTCCGCCGGGCTCGACCTGTCAGAGCTGACCGAGCGGGACGCGTTCGAGGGCCTGCAGCACTCGATGATGTGGCACCGCGCGTTCGAACGGATCGAGCGCGGCCGCGTCCCGGTCGTCGCGGTGCTCAAGGGCGCGGTCATCGGCGGCGGTCTCGAACTCGCGTCGGCCACGCACATCCGCGTCGCCGAGTCGACGGCGTTCTACGCGCTGCCGGAGGGCCAGCGCGGCCTGTTCGTCGGCGGCGGCGGCTCGGTGCGGGTGCCGCGGCTGATCGGCGCCCACCGGATGACCGACCTGATGCTCACCGGCCGCGTCCTCGACGCCGACGAGGGCCACGCGGCCGGCCTGTCGCACTACCGCGTCGAGCCGGGCGAAGGCCTGGAGCACGCGCTCGGCCTGGCCCGCAAGATCGCCACGACGTCGCCGATCACGACGTTCGCGGTGCTGCAGGCGCTGCCGCGCATCGCCGAGGCCAACCCGGCCGAGGGGTACCTGCTGGAGGCGCTGATGGCGGCGGTCGCCACCGGCAGCACCGAGGCCCAGGACCGGATGCGGGCGTTCCTCGACAAGCGCGCGGCGAAGGTCGCCCGGTGACGCCGCTGCGCCCGGTCGCCGCCGACGTCCGCGACACCACGGAGATCGGCCGCTACCTCGGCTGGCTGACCACCCACCGCGGCCTCGACTTCGGCGGCTACGCGAGCCTGCACCGCTGGTCGGTGACCGATCTCGACGGCTTCTGGTCGTCGATCCGCGACTACTTCGGCGTCCGCTTCCACACGCCGGAGACGGCGGTCGTCCCGGATCCGCGCATGCCGGGCACCGAGTGGTTCCCGGGCGCGACGCTCAACTACGCCGAGCACGCCCTGAGCGACCGGCCGGACGACGTGGTCGCCGTCATCGCGTATTCGCAGACGCGTCCGCGAGAAGAGCTGACCTGGGCGGAGTTGCGCGACCAAGTCGCGAAAGCGCGCGCCGGTCTCAGGCGGCTGGGCGTCGAACGCGGCGACCGCGTCGTGGCCTACCTGCCGAACATCCCCGAGACGGTCGTCGCGTACCTCGCCACGGCGAGTCTCGGCGCGGTGTGGGCGTCCTGCGCGCCGGAGTTCGGGGCCCGCGCGGTGCTCGACCGGTTCGGGCAGGTCGAGCCGAAGGTGCTGCTGACCGTCTCGGGGTATCGGTACGGCGCCAAGGATGTCGACCGCCGCGGCGAGGTCGCCGACATCGTGGCCGGGCTGCCGACCGTGGAGCACGTCGTCCGGGTCGGGTACGGCGACGACGCCACCGGCTGGGCGGAGTTGCTGGACCAGCCGGGCGAGCCGGGCTTCGAGCCGGTCGGGTTCGCGCACCCGCTGTGCGTGCTGTTCTCCTCCGGCACCACCGGGAAACCGAAGCCGATCGTGCACGGCCACGGCGGGCTGCTGCTGGAGCACCTCAAGAACCACGGCCTCAGCTGGGACCTGCGGCCCGGCGACCGGCTGCTGTGGTTCTCCACCACCGCCTGGATGATGTGGAACGCGCTCGTGTCCGGGCTGCTGACCGGCGCGTCGATCGTGCTGGTCGACGGCAACCCGCTGCACCCGGACCTGGCCTGGCAGTGGCGCCTCGCCGCCGAAACCCGCGCGACGCTGCTGGGCGCGAGCCCGGGTTTCCTGATGGCGTGCCGGAAAGCGGGCCTCGACCCGGCGGCGGACCTGGACCTGTCGGCGTTGCGGCAGATCGGCGCGGCGGGCAGCCCGCTGCCCGCCGAGGGCTACCGGTGGGTGGCCGACCGGTTCCCCGACGTCCTGCTCAACGTCGGCAGCGGCGGCACCGACGTCTGCAGCGGGATCGTCCAGGGCAGCCCGCTGCAACCGGTGTGGGCCGGGGAGATCTCCGGTCCCTGTCTCGGCGTCGACGCGCGGGCGTTCGACGAGCGCGGCCAGCCGGTGGTCGGCGAACTGGGGGAACTGGTGATCACCGCACCGATGCCGTCGATGCCGGTCGGGTTCTGGGGCGATCTCCCGGTCACCGACCCGGATTCCCGTTACCGCGCAACGTACTTCGCCGACTACCCAGGCGTCTGGCGGCACGGCGATTGGGTGCGTTTCTCGCCGGACGGCGGCTGCGTCATCGCCGGCCGCTCCGACGCCACGCTCAACCGCGGCGGCGTCCGGCTCGGCACCGCCGAGTTCTACACGGTCGTCGAGGAGCTGCCGGAGATCGACGACTCCCTCGTCGTGCACCTCGAAGACCCGGCGGGCGGCAACGGCGACCTCCGCCTCTACGTCGTCCTGCACGACGGCGCGCTGGACGACGACCTGCGCCACCGCATCAAGAACGCGTTGAAGAGCGCGCTGTCGCCGCGGCACGTGCCCGACGAGATCACCGCCGTCCCGGTGATCCCGCGCAACCGCACCGGGAAGAAACTGGAGCTGCCCGTGAAGAAACTCCTGCTCGGCGCCCGCCCCGAAGACGTCGTCGGCCGGGACGTCCTGGCCGATCCCACCGCCCTCGACCACTTCCGGGCGCGCGCATGAGCACCGTCGCGGTGGTCGGTACCGGCGTGATCGGCGCGAGCTGGGCGGGCCTCTTCCTCGCCCACGGCCACGACGTCGTCGCCACCGATCCGGCGTCCGGCGCCGAAGAACGGCTGCGCAGTGCGCTCGAAGGCGTGTCGACGGATCGGCTGCGGTTCGTCGCCGACGCCGGTGAAGCGGCCGCCGCCGCGGACTTCGTGCAGGAGAACGGTCCGGAGCGCGAAGACATCAAGCACGCGTTGTTCGGCGTCCTCGACGAGGCCGCGCGGCCGGACGTGATCCTGGCGAGCAGCTCGTCCGGGCTGCTGCCCAGCGTCATCGCCCGCGGCTGCCCGCGCCACCCCGAGCGGGTCGTCGTCGGGCACCCGTTCAACCCGCCGCACCTGATCCCGCTCGTCGAGGTCGTCCCCGGCCGCGACACCGCGCCCGAGGTCGTCGACCGGGCGGTGGAGTTCTACGCCTCGGTGGGGAAACGCCCGATCCGGCTGACGCGCGAGCTGCCCGGGCACGTCGCGAACCGGCTGCAGGCCGCGCTGTGGCAGGAGGCGTATTCGCTGGTCGAACGCGGGGTCGCGACGGTCGCCGACATCGACACGGCGATCGCGTACGGGCCCGGGCTGCGGTGGGCGGTGCTCGGCCCGTTCGTCAACCAGCACCTGTCCGGCGGCGCCGGCGGCCTGGCGCACGTCCTGCGGCACCTCGGCCCGCCCACCGAAGAATGGTGGCGCGACCTGGGTCAGGTCCACCTGACGCCGGAACTCGCCGAGACGCTCATCTCCGGCGTCGACGCCGAACTGGCCGACACCGACCAAGCCCGGCTCGTCGCCGCCCGCGACGCCGTCCTCGACCAGCTGCTGGCCGCCAAGGCCGCGCAGCCCGACCTGCCCTGACCTGGAGATACCGGTGGATCTTTCCGCACTGACCGCCCTCGACGTCCACACCCACGTCGAGCAGGACGGCCACGGCTGCTTCGCGCTGGACCAGGAGCTGCTCGACGCGTCCGCGAAGTACTTCCGCGCCGACCAGGACCGGACGCCGACCGTGACCGCGATCGCCGAGCACTACCGCGCCCGCAAGATGGCCGCGGTCGTGTTCACCGTCGAGGCGCCCGCCGCGACCGGGCACCCCGCGCTGTCGAGTGAGGAGATCGCCGACGCGGCCGCCGCGCACCCCGACGTGCTCATCCCGTTCGGCTCGGTCGACCCGCACTCCGGCAAGGCCGCCGTGCACCGCGCGCGCCGGCTCGTCACCGAGCACGGCGTCCGCGGCTTCAAGTTCCACCCCAGCCTGCAGGGCTTCGAGCCGAACGACCCGCGGTTCTACCCGCTGTACGAGGCGATCGGCGAGCTCGGTGTCCCGGCGTTGTTCCACACCGGCCAGACCGGGATCGGCGCGGGCCTGCCGGGCGGGCGCGGCATCAAGCTGCGCTACTCGAACCCGATGCTGCTCGACGACGTCGCCGCCGACTTCCCGCACCTGACGATCATCCTGGCGCACCCGTCGGTGCCGTGGCAGGACGAGGCGATCTCGGTGGCGACGCACAAGGCCAACGTGTACATCGACCTGTCCGGCTGGTCGCCGAAGTACTTCCCGCCGCAGCTGGTCCGCGCGGCCAACACGCTGCTGAAGCGCAAGGTCCTGTTCGGCTCGGACTTCCCGGTCATCACCCCGGACCGCTGGCTGGCGGACTTCGCCGAGCTGGACATCAAGGACGAGGTCCGGCCGATGATCCTGAAGGACAACGCGATCCGGCTGCTCGGCCTATCCTGAGCCGGTGGCAGCGATAGCACTCCGGCCGGTCGAAGACGCCGACCTCGACGCGTTGTTCGAGCAGCAGCGGGACCCCGAGGCGGTCCGGATGGCCGCGTTCACCCACAAGGACCCCGACGACCGCGAAGCGTTCGACGCCCACATGGCGAAGGTGCGGTTCTCCGACGGGATCACCCACCACGCGGTGACCCGCGACGGCGTCCTCGTCGGCAGCATCGCCGCGTTCGTCATGGAGGGCGACACCGAGATCACCTACTGGATCGACCGGGCGGTGTGGGGGCAGGGCATCGCCGGGCAAGCGCTTGCCCTGCTGCTCGACGCGGTCGAGGTCCGGCCGCTGCACGCGCGGGCGGCCAGCGACAACGCCGGGTCGTTGCGAGTCCTGCAGCGGGCGGGCTTCACCGTCGTCGGCACCGACACCGGGTACGCGAACGCCCGGGGCGCGGAGATCGAGGAAACGATCCTGCGGCTCGACTAACGCCGCGGATCGACGTGGACCTTCGGTCCGGGACCGGCGTGGTGCTCCCCCGCGAGGACAGCGCCGACGTCGTCGAGCCCGACGGTCGCCGCGACCAGCGGCCGCGGGTCGACGGCGCCGCTCGCGTACGCGGCGATCGTGTCGGCCAGGCCCGGTGACGCGGACAGGATGCCGACGGCCGTGACGTCCTTCAGGACCAGCTCGCGGGTGTCGATCAGGCTGGGCTGCCCGGCCAGTCCGATGTAGACGGCCCGGCCGGCCGGTTCGACCAGGTCGAGGGCCAGCGCGGGCAGCTCGACGGCGTTGGACGCGTCGACGACCGCGTCGAAGGACAAGTCCGGGAGCGTGCCGCGGGTCCAGGCGTGCGCGAAGCCGAGGGTGCGGGCGAAGGCGAGGGTGGGCTCGTCGCGCCCGAGCAGGTGCACCTCGGCGCCGGCCGCGCGCAGGAACAGGGCCACGAGCAGCCCGATCGTCCCGGGCCCCAGCACCAGCGCGCGATCGCCGGGCCCGACGGCGGCGGCCTGCGCCGCGCGCAAGGCGTTGCCACCCGGCTCGACCAGGGCGCCGAGGACGGCGTCGACGGAATCGGGCAGCGCGTGCAGCGACCACGCGGGCACGGCGATCCGTTCGGCCAGCGCGCCGGGCCGCCCGCCGCGGATGCCGACTTCCTCGCGGCGCGCGCAGGTGTGCTGGTGGCCTTTGCGGCAGCGGCGGCACGTCTGATCGCCGAGCATGGTGTCGCCCATGACGCGGCGCCCGAGCCACGCCGGGTCGACGCCGGCGCCGACGGCCGAGACGGTGCCTGCCCACTCGTGCCCCAGCCGCATCGGGTACGCCGAGTGGCCCTGGTGCAGGTAGGCCATCTCGCCGGTGAAGAACTCGACGTCGGTGCCGCAGACGCCGGCGCGTTCGACGTCGACGACCACCTCGCCGGGGACGGCTTCGGGCACCGGGACGTCCTGCACCGAGAACGCCCGCGGGCCGGTGAGCACGAAGGCCCGCATGGTGGTGATCACCCCGGAAGTCTCACCCGGGAGCCGGGGCGCACGCCACCTGGGTCAGACGGGGATCTCCGTCGCGCGCTCCCAGCCGGCGGGCAGCGGGCTGACGTTGAGCTCGTGGTCGAGCCCGGTGTCGGAGAGGGCCCGGCGCACGACGCGGTTGTCGCCCGTGACGACGCGCAGGGTGGTGCTCTCGCGCTGCGTCCGGGCCTGGATGTCGACCAGCGCGTCGAGGCCGGCCGCGTCCAGGAGGTCGACCGCCGAGAGGTCGAGCACCAGGACCGGGAACTTGCGGTGGGCCCAGGTGGCCAGGACGGCCTCGAGCTGGGCGGCGCTCTCTTCGGCGAGGGCGCCCCGGATCCGGACCATCACGGCACCGAAGTAGGGGCGGATCACCTTGATATCGAACGCACCGGCGCCCGCGCGGGTCACGGGGATCGCCGTCGCGGGGTGCTGCACAACCAACATCGGCAGACGCCTTCGTTCACAGATTGAAGTGCCGGGCGGGAGTCCCGCTCGGACGCAGACCGGAATGGGGGTAACGGCTGTTGCCTGAACCGTACCCTCGCAGCGTAGCCTCCCGTCCTCCCGGCGCAACCCCGCCCAACGGGCGAGCCGCGCTCCACCGCCTGCCCCATGGCGGAGGGGTACCCACGCCGATCGCCACGGCTGGGTGAAGTACGGAGTGCTCGACAGCACACGCTCGAAGAAACGGGTCCACAATGGACAAAAAGGACCCGCTCCCGCTCGGCGAAGGCTGGGGGTACCTGCGAGCAGAAGCGGGAGACAAGCGTCGGTACGGGGGTCGCCTCGCGGCGAGTGGCGCTACACGGCTCCAGCCGGACTGGCATTCCGTGAAGGCTGTGGGTGAGGCCCGGGGACACCACCGTACCGACAGTCTGTACAACGCACGGCCTGCGAAAATGTTCCCCGCGTGACGCACGTCGCCACAACGGCCGAAGCGACGTTTCGCGGTCGCCCCGCCGGGTACCACCAGAGCGTCCGAAGGAGGGATCGCCATCGCCACCGCCGTGCTCTTCGACCTCGACGGCACGCTCGTCGACTCCAACTACCTGCACGTCCACGCCTGGCAGCGCGCGTTCCGCGAGCTGGACCTCGACGTCGACTCCTGGCGCGTCCACCGCGCGATCGGGATGGGGTCCGGCAAGCTGCTCGCCGACCTGCTCGGGCAAGCCGACGCCGACGAGCTCGGCAGCCGGCTCGAAGACCTCCACAGCCGCTTCTACCTCGAGACGGCCGGGATGCTGCGGCCCTTCGACCAGGCCGCCGCGCTGATCCGCGTCATCGCCGGGCACGGGGTGCGCGTGCTCCTGGCGACGTCGGCCGGGCCCGACGAGCTGGACGTCATGCGCAAGATCCTCGACGTCGACGACGTCGTCGCGGGCATCGTCGCGGGCGCGGACGTCGAGGCCACCAAGCCCGACCCGGAGCCGGTGTACGCCGCGCTGGAGCGCGCGGGCACCGAGCCGGGCGACACGATCTTCGTCGGCGACTCCGTCTGGGACGTCCACGCCGCCACCAAGGCGGGCGTGCGCACCGTCGCCGTGCTCTCGGGCGGCGTCAGCGCGGCGGAGCTGACCGAAGCCGGCGCGGTGGCGACCTACGAAGACCCCGCGGCCCTGCTCGACGGCCTCGACCACAGCCCCCTCGCGGAGCTGTTCAGCTAGCCGCGCGGGCGTGCGCCACCCACCGGCCGTTGAGCCGGTGCACCTCGACCTCTCGCTCGTAACACGCCGACAGACCGTCGTTCGTCAGGACTTCGTCGATCGGGCCCGCCGCCGTGACCGCGCCGCGGCGCACCAGCAGGGCGTGCGTCGCGGTGGCCGGGATCTCCTCCAGGTGGTGCGTCACCGTCACCGTGGCCAGCTCCGGCTGGGCCCGGGTCAGGTTCTCCAGCGCCAGCAGCAGGTCCTCGCGGCCCGGCATGTCGAGGCCGGCGAACGGCTCGTCGAGCAGGAGCAGCAGCGGGTCGGCCATCAGCGCCCGGGCCAGCCGGACGCGCGCGCGTTCGCCCTGCGAACACACCCGCACCGACCGGTCGCCGAGGCCGGCGCACCCGACCAGCTCCAGGAGCTTCGCCGCGCGGTCGCGGATCGTGTCGTCGTAGCGCTCCCACAGCGGCAGCACACTGCCGCTGTAGCCGGTCAGCACCACCGTGTGCGCGTTGTGGTTCTCCGCGTCGGGCAGCCGCTGGTTCGCGCCGACGAACCCGATGTGCGTCCGGATGTCCCGCAGGTCGACCGCGCCCATCCGGTGCCCGAGCACCACCGCGGTGCCCGCGCTGGGAAACCGCTGGGTCGAGGCCACGGACAGGATCGTCGACTTGCCGGCGCCGTTGCGGCCCAGCACCACCCAGCGCTGGCCGTAGTCCACCCGCCAGTCGACGCCCGACACCAGCGGCGTCCGGCCGACGTGCACCTCCACGCCGGCGAGCTCGATCGCCGGGCCGTCGAGGTTGGGCTGCACGAAGACGGGCTTGCTCATCCGTCCATGATCACACGCGTCAGGATCCCGGGTGGGCGTCGGTCATCAGGTCGGCCAGGTCCTCCGGGGCCAGGAACGACGGCGGGGGCGGCGGCCCCCACGCGTAGAGGCTCTTCTCCCCCGCCACCACCCGCGGCTCCCAGATCTGGTCCTCCAGGATGCAGTCGATGTCGGAGTAGTACTCGGAGAAGTTGCCCGCCGGGTCGCGCAGGTACCAGAAGAAGTTCGAGCCGATGTAGTGCCGGCCCAGGCCCCACGTGTGCCGCTCGGGGTGGCCCTGCAGCATCGCGGTGGCGCCGCGGCCGACCTCGTCGACGTCGTCGACCTCCCAGGACGTGTGGTGCAGGAAGCTCACCGGCGCCTGCTGGACGAGCACGTTGTGGTGATCGGTCGAGCAGCGCATGAAGGAGGCGAAGCCGGGGGCCTCGTCGCTGACCTTGAAGCCGAGCCCCTCGGTGAAGAACTTCTGGGTGGCGGCCTGGTCGGTCGAGCCGAACACGACGTGCCCGAGCTTGCGCGGGCGGACGGCCTGCTCCCGGTCGATGGCGGGCGCGCGGACGTTGGCCCGTCGTGCCGCACCGGGCTGGTTGTAGGCCACCGGTTCCGGCGGTTCCTGCCGCAGCCGCGGCGCCACCGAGACGACGACGTCGAGGCCGGTCACCGGGTCCTTCGTGTGCAGGGCGTCGCCGACGCGCCGGCTGCCGAGGTCGAGGTGGGCCAGCGACGCGGCGACGCGGTCCAGGTCGTCCGGGTCGTCGGCGCCGACGCCGAGGGTGAGCAGCCGCCGCTGCGCGCTGGGGCGCAGTTCGAGCTGCTCGCCGCCGTCGGCGGTGGCGAACCCCGAGCCGGTCGGGGTCAGGCCGAACTCGGTGTAGTACTTCGCGGTCTCGTCGACGTTCGGCACGCCGACGGTGATCTTCGTGAGGCGGTGCAGGGCCATCACGGGCTCCTTCGGGTCAGACGAGCGGGGTGATCTGGTCGTCGCGGCCGAGCAAGGCCTTGCCGTAGACCTCGTAGCCGACGGCGGGCAGCACGATCGCGTGCCGCGCGGCGACGGCCGAGTCGCGCCACATCCGCTGCAGCGGGTTGGCCTCGGCGAAGCTGCCCGCGCCGTGGGCGGACAGCAGGACGTCGAACGCCTTGGTGACGTTCTCGACGGCCCAGCCGGTGTCCGCGCGCACGCGGGCCCGCAGCTCGGCGTCGGGGTAGGTGCGGTTCGCGGCGGCGGTGTCGATGTCGTCGGCCGCGCGGAAGACGTGCAGGTGCGCGGAGTCGATCCGCATCGCGGCCTCGGCGAGCTGCAGCTGGAAGGCGGCCGACTCGGCCTGGGTGGTGTAGGCGGTGTAGGAGATCGCCTTGCGGGCGGCCTTCTCCCGCACCATCCGCAGCGCCGCGCGGCCGAGGCCGAGCTGCGGGCCGGCGAGCACGAGCGCGAGGGTGGGCACGAACGCGGCCCGGTAGAGGTCTTCTTCGGGATCCTCCACGGCGTACCGCCCGGCGATCGCGGGCGGCACGGACATCACGCGGTGATCGGGTACGAAGACGTCCCGCGCGATCAGGCAGTTCGAGCCGGACGAGCGCATCCCGGCGACGAACCACGTCTCCTCGAGCCCGAGGTCGGTGCGCGGGATCAGCGCCATCCCCTGGTCGACGACCTCGCCGCGCTCGTCGGTCAGCGGGATGCCGACGCCGGCCCAGTCGGCGTGCCAGGAGCCGGAGTTGTAGTACCAGCGCCCGGTGACGCGGTAGCCACCGTCCACTTTGGTCGTCTCGGCGGTCGGCGCGAGGACGCCGGAGACCTTCGCGTCCGGGTTCGCGCCCCAGACGTCGTCCTGCGCCTGCCGGCTGAAGAGCCCGGCCAGCCACGCGCAGACGTTGCTCAGGGCGACGACCCAGGCGGTGCCGCCGTCGGCCTCGCCGACCGCCGCGGACACTTCGAGCATCGACCGCACGGGCAGGCCGTAGCCGCCGTAGCGGCGAGGCTGGGCGATCTTGAACGCACCGGCGTCGGTCAGCGCGGCGATGCTCTCCTCGGTGACCCGCCGGTCGGTCTCACCCTGCGCGGCGTTCTTCGCGAGCAACGGCAGGATGGCCCGGATCCGGGCCAGGACGGTTTCGGTGGTGGGCGCGGGCTGTTGGGTCGCGATGGTCATGACGTCGTTGTCCTTTCGCAGACTGGTCCTTCTGCCGCGGCTGGTCGTGAGTGGTAATGCGGGTTCTAACCCGCATTACCACTCACGAGCAGTAAGCCGGGTGCAGGCGGCTAGCGGGCGCAGGCGGCGATCAGGTCCGTGATGGGTGGCCGGGGCCGTTCGGCGAACTTCGAGTGGGTGCCGAACGTGCGGTGCGCGTAGACCAGCGGTGGGCGCTCGGCTCGGCCCAGCGCCGTGACCTTGCCGAACAGCAGCAGGTGGTCGCCCGCCTCGATCGTGCGGTCCAGGTCGCAGCCGACCCAGCCGGCGGCGTCGCGCAGTCTCGGCAGGCCGTCGTCGGTGAACCACGCCGTTTCCGCGCCGAAGCGGTCGGCGCCGCGGGTGGCGAACAACACCGCCAGGTCGTCCTGGCCGTGGCCGAGCAGGTTGACGCCGAAGCGACCACGGTCCCGGATGGCGGCCAGCAACGCCGATCGCCGGTCGAAGGCGACGCCGACCAGTGGCGGGTCGAGCGACAGGGACGTGAACGAGCTGACCGTCGCGCCGCACGGGCGGCCGTCTTCGGAGAACGTCGTCACGATCGTCACCGGCGCGCACACCGCCGCCATCACCGCGCGGAAGCGGTCCGGGTCGAGGGCTGTCACGGCGCGGTGAACCGGTGGTGCATCCGGCCGATGCCCTCGATGGTGCTGACCAGCTCGTCGCCCGGGCCGAGGAACCGCTGGGGGCTGCGCGCCATGCCGACCCCGGCCGGCGTCCCGGTGAAGATCAGGTCACCCGGCCACAGCGGCAGCACGGCGGAGAGGCGGGCCACCAGCTCCGGCACCGAGAAGATCAGCTCGCTGGTCCGGCTCTTCTGCACGGACTCGCCGTTGACCGCGCAGTCGAGCGCGAGGTCGTCCGGGTCGGCGAACTCGTCGGGCGTCACCACCCACGGCCCGATCGGCCCGAAGCCGGGGCGCGACTTGCCGAGGCTGAACTGCGGCGCGGGCCCGGCCAGCTGCAACGTCCGGTCGGAGAGGTCCTGCCCGACCGTCAGCCCGGCGACGTGCTCCCAGCCGCGCTCGGCCGGGACGTCGCGGGCGAGAACCCCGATGACGGCGACCAGCTCGACCTCCCAGTCCGTCGGGCCCGGGAGCGCGATCGCCCCGGACGGGCCGGTCAGGCTGCTCGCGAACTTCGTGAAGACGGTCGGCGAGTCCGGCAGGCCGAGGCCCGATTCGGCGGCGTGGTCGCGGTAGTTGAGGCCGACGCCGAAGATCTGGCGCGGCGCCGGGACCGGCGCTCCGAGGTCGCTTTCCGCGAATGGCGCCGCGGTGTCGTGCGAGGCCGCCGCGGCCCAGTCCCGGAACTCGGCCCAGCGGTCGTAGATCGCCTGCGGGTCGGCGGAAAACCGCCGCTCGCTGGCTTGTTCGACGTCGACGGCGCCGGCCTCGGTCACGAGGACGAGCCGTCCGGAGAGAGTCGCGATCCGCATGAGCTGCCTTTCGATCGGTCGATGCGACTCATACTCTGCCCGCAATAGACGACTGTCAAGCACAGAATCGATTATCAGTCGCAGAGTGTGTTACGCTGCGATCATGGCGAAGAGAGCGGGCGGCGAGAGCCTGGCCGTGATGGTCTACGAGCAGCTGCGGTCGGCGATCCTCAACGGCGACCGGCCACCCGGCGAGCGGCTCAAGCCCGGTGAGCTGGGCGAACAGTACGGCGTGAGCCTCAGTGTCGTGCGGGAGGCGCTCGGCCTGCTCAGCGCGAAGGACCTCGTGCAGGTCGACCGCAACCGCGGCTTCCACGTGACGCCGTTGTCCCTGCGCGCGCTCAACGACCTCACCGAGGCCCGCGTGGTCAACGAAGGCGCGGCGCTGCGGCTGTCCGTCGAACGCGGCGGCGTCACCTGGGAGTCCGAGGTGCTGGCCGCCCACCACCGGCTGTCGGTGCAGCCGATGCTGCTGCCCGGCGACCAGCCGCGGCGCAACGAGGAGTGGGCGCTGGCGCACCTGGCGTTCCACCGCACGCTGATCGAGGCGTGCGGCAACGCCGTGCTGCTGGACATCTGCGCCCGGCTCTCGGACGCCGCCGAGGTCTACCGCGCCTGGTCGGCCACCGGCACGAGGGAGCTGCACCGCGACGTCGCCGGCGAGCACAAAGGACTCCTCGATGCCGCCCTGGCCCACGACACCGAAGCCGCGGAGACCCTCTTCGCCGCGCATGTCCGCCGCACGCAACAGATCCTCGTCGACGGCGGCCTCACGCCGGCCGCCGACCGCCCCGCGACGGAGACCGCATGACCACCCGCCTGCTGCTCACCGCCGCCACCGTCGTCGATCCGCGGGACGGCGGTCTGAGCGAAAGCACCGACGTCCTGATCGAGGACGGCCGGATCCTCGACGTCCGGCCCGGTATCGAGGCGGACGCGCAGCGCGTCGACGCCAGCGGGACTTATGTCGTCCCCGGGTACAACGACATGCATGCCCATCCTCTCGGCAAGGCCGATCCGGCGGCGACCCTCGAGCTGATGCTCGTCCACGGCATCACCGGCTTCCGGCAGATGGGCGGCAGCATCGATCTCCTGCGCCGTCGCGCCGCCGGGAAGCTCGGCTTCCCCGAAGCCGCCCCCGCGCTGCTCGCCACTCCGGGGCCGCTGCTGACGCCGGCGAACGCGTCCACAGTGGACCAGGTCGTCGCGGCCATCCGGGAGCAGCACGCGGAAGGCGCCGACTTCATCAAGGCCGGTCTCGTCACCCGCGACGTATTCTTCGACGCCCAGGCCGAAGCCCGTCGCCTCGGCCTGTCCATCGTCGGGCACCTGCCGGCCGGCATCGACGTCGAAAAGGCGTCCCGGCTCGGGATGAAGTCGATCGAGCACCTCGGCCCCGGCGTCGCGCTGTTCGCCTGCTGCTCCGGCGACCACGACCACATCCGCGAGACCGCCGCGGCGGGCGGGCCCCAGCTGAAGCTGCCGCCGTTCAAGATCCCGTTCCTGGACAAGATCATGGACCGCGTGCTGCGCAAGCTGGTGATCAACCCGCTCAACCTCAGCAAGCCGGCGGACATCGCGAATCTCTCCCACGCCGTCGGCACGTTCGACCGCGACCGGGCGCACGTCCTCGCCGAGCGGTTCGCCGCCGACGGCACCTGGCAGGTCCCGACGCTGATCCGGATCAAGACCCAGGAGCTGTGCGACTCCCCCGAGTTCGCCGACGACCCGGACTTGACGTACGTCACGCCGTCGACGCGGAAGGCCTGGCGTGCGGCGGCCGCCAAGTTCGCCGGGTTCCCCGCCGACGCCCGCGCGACGTTCACCGAGGCCTACGAACGGCAGCTCGACCTCACGAAGCTGTTCGACGACGCCGGGGTCAAGATGCTCGCCGGCACCGATTCTTCCGGCGCCGCCTGGGTTGTCCCCGGCGCGGCCCTGCACCGCGAGTTCGCGGAGTTCGCCCGCGCCGGCCTCACGCCGTTGCGGATCCTGCAGCTGACGACGACACTCCCGGCCGAGTTCCTCGGCACGACCGACACCATGGGCACCGTCGAGCCCGGCAAGAACGCCGACCTGGTGCTGCTGGCCGGCAACCCGCTGACCGACGTCAAGCACCTCGGGCACATCGCGGGTGTCGTCCGCGCCGGAAAACATTACCCCGCCGCGGATCTGGCCGCCCGCAAGGAGAAGCTGGCCGGGTCAGTGCCCTGACCGGGCGAGCAGCTTGAGCGTGTTCTCCGAGGCGGAGCCCTCCGCCGTCGTCACGACGACGACGGTCTGCTCCGGCGACCGCGCCGGCGTCAGGATCTGCTGGGCCACCGTCAGCGCGCCCACCAGCGGGTGGCGCAGGACGTAGGAGTCGGCTTCGCACGGCTTGACCCGGTGATCACCCCACAGCGCGACGAACTCGGGGCTCTTCATGGTCAGCTCCCCCACCAGCGACGCCAGCAGCGCGTCTTCGGGGTACCGCCCGGCGACGGCCCGCAGGTTGCCGACGACGGCGCGCGCCTTGCGCGGCCAGTCCGCGTACAGCTCGCGGGTGTGCGGGTCGAGGAACAGCATCCGGGCCGTGTTAGGCCGGTCCGCCGGCCGCTCGGGCGCAGCGGGGTCGACGTGGCCCGCCATCAGCGCGTGGCCCAGCGGGTTCCACGCCAGGACGTCACTGCGCCGCCCGAGGACCAGCGCGGGCACGTCCCCCAGCGAGCGCAGCAGGTCGCGCGCCAGCGGGTCGAGCCGTTCCGGCGGCGGCCGCCGTTGCGCGCGGGGTCGGTGCGCGGCCAGCTCACGCAGGTGTTCACGCTCGTGCTCATCGAGCCGCAACGCCCCGGCCAGCGCGTCCAGGATCGCGTCGGACGCGTTGACGGACTGGCCCTGCTCCAGGCGTGTGTAGTACGAGACGCTGACGCCGGCCAGCTGCGCCAGCTCCTCCCGCCGCAGCCCGGCGACACGTCGTCGTTCATCAAGGGCGGGCAGGCCGACGTCTTCGGGGCGCAGCAGGGATCGCCGGGCCCGCAGGAACTCGCCGAGAACAGCCATGTCCCCAGTAAACACGGGATCCGCGCGGCGAGCCTGACCCTGCCGGGGGTACGCAACGGCGGGGCTGGTTGCCCGCGTGAACCCGCCGCAGGCTGGAGGAAACACCAGCGACCCCGGAGCGGACATGCAGGAGATTGTGCTGGGCGACGTCACGGTCACCCGGATCACGGAGTACTACGGCTCGGTCGGGATGACACCCGAGACCTTCTTCCCCGAAAGCCCGGACGGCGCCTGGGACGCGGACTGGCTCGCACCCGACTTCCTCGACCGGGAGAACCACGTCTGCGTCTCGGCCATCCAGACCTGGCTGCTGCGCAGCGAAGGCAAGACCATCCTCGTCGACACCGGCGTCGGCAACCACAAGGAACGGCCGTACACGCCGGTGTGGAGCCACCTGAACACCGGCTTCCTCGGCAACCTCGCGGCGGCCGGCGTCCGGCCGGAAGACGTCGACCTGGTCGTCAACACCCACCTGCACATCGACCACGTCGGCTGGAACACCTACCTCGACGACCGCAGCTGGGTCCCGACGTTCCCCAACGCCACCTACCTGATGCCCAAGCCGGACTTCGAGTTCTGGAACCCGGCCAACGGCCACGAGCCGAACCTGGGGCGGGGCAACCAGAACGTCTTCGAGGACAGCGTCGCGCCGGTGCACGAGGCCGGGCAGACGCTGCTGTGGGAGGACAGCCACCGCATCGACGCGAACCTGACGCTCGACCTGGCGCCGGGGCACACGCCGGGGTCGTCGGTGCTCACGCTCGACTCGGGCGGCGACCGCGCGCTGTTCGTCGGCGACCTGCTGCACACGGCCCTGCAGCTGGTCGAGCCCGACACGAACAGCTGCTTCTGCGAGGACCCCGCGCAGGCCCGCGCCACCCGGCGGCGGCTGCTCGGCCAGGCCGCGGACACGAACGCGCTCGTCCTGCCCGCCCACCTCGGCGGCCACGGCGGCGCCGAGGTCGTCCGCGACGGCGACCGGTTCGCCATCAAGGACTGGGCCCCGTTCGCCAAGCTCTGAGGAGAATTCCGTTGATCGTCACCACCACCACGGGCGACGTCCGCGGCCACGCCGGGGTCTTCCTCGACGTCCCGTACGCCGCACCGCCGATCGGCGCGGGCCGGTTCGCGCCACCGGCGCCCCACGAGCCGTGGGCGGGGGTGCGGGACGCGACGCGGCCCGGGCCGACCGCCCCGCAACCGCGCCGCGACGGCTTCGGGGCGCTGGACATGTCGCCGTACTTCGGGACCGGCTGGGTCCGCGGCGACGACTACCTCACGCTCAGCGTCTGGGCGCCACCGTCGGCCCGGGACCGCCCGGTGCTCGTGTTCGTGCACGGCGGCGGGTTCGTCACCGGCTCGACGCGCTCGCCGCTCTACGACGGGACGGCGTTCGCGCGTGACGGCGTGGTGCTGGTGACGGTCAACTACCGCCTCGGCATTCCGGGGTTCCTCGACCTGCCCGGCGCGCCCCGCAACCGCGGGCTCCTGGACGTTGTCGCCGCGCTGCGATGGGTGCGCGAGAACATCGCGGCGTTCGGCGGCGACCCCGGCAATGTCACCCTGGCCGGCCAGTCCGCCGGCGCCACCATCACGGCGGGCATCCTGGCCACGCCCGAGGCCGACGGCCTGTTCCGGCGGGCCGTCGTGCAGAGCGGCAACGGCTTGGGCGCGTTCACCCCCGAGCAGGCGGCCCGGGTCACGCGGGCGGCGGCCGACGCGCTGGGCGTCTCGCCGACGGTGACGGCGTTCGGCGAGGTGCCCGACGAGCAGTTCGTCGCGGTTCAACTGGGCGGCCTGGACCTGCGGACCGCGACGGACTTCGATCCGCTGCTCGGGCTGAGCGCGTTCAGCCTGGTGCTGGATCGCCAGCCCGCCGAGGCACTGGCGACCGACGTCGACCTGCTCATCGGCACGAACGCCGACGAAGGGGCGCTCTACCTTGCCCCGCAGGGAAACCTGCTCAGTTCAACCGAGCAGGATCTGTTCGAGACCGCGGCGCGGGTGTCGGCCGACCCCGCCGCGCTGGTGACAGCCTACCGCGCGAAACGTCCACATGCGACACCGGGCGAGCTGCGGTCGGCGATCATGGGGGACGCGTTGTTCGCCACCGGCAGCCGTCGCCTCGCCGAAGCCCACGGCAATGCGTACACCTACGAGTTCGCGTGGCGATCGTCCGCTGTGGACGGTCAGCTCGGCGCGGCCCACACCATGGAGCTGCCGTTCGTCTTCGACAATCTGCGGCTCCCGGCCCTGCGCGGCCCGCGCGGCCTGCTGGGCACCGGGGGACCGCCCGCCGAACTGGCGACGCGGATGCACACGGCGTGGGTCGACTTCGCCTGCACCGGCGATCCCGGCTGGGCGCGGTCGGAAACCCGCCGTTTCAGCGAGCGGGCCAGCTCCATCGCATCCCCAGGATCCCCGGCGCCACCCCGGTCCTGAAGACGTGCGCGGGCACCACCGGCGACACGACGACCTCGGCCGTCTCGCGCTCGGGGCCGTCCGGTGACTCCAGCCGATACGCGTGACAGGACAACGGCAGGGCCTTCGCGTCGAAGTGGACCTCCTGGAGGTGCTCGGCCACCGGGTGCCGGAAACGGCGGTCGTAGCTGGTGTCCGGGACGCCGTCGGTGTACTCGAACTCGTACTCCAGGATCGCCGTCTCGCCCTCGGCCAGCGAGCGGCTCAGCACCAGTTCGCTGACGAGGAAACCGTGCTCCGGCAGCACTTCCGTGCGGCCGGGCCCGCAGTACCGGGTGGCGACCAGCCGCGGCGGCGTCCCCGCGACGCACCCGCGCAGCGTCACCACCCGGGCCTGCACGGGTTCCGCCACCGCCCGCACGACCTCGCGCACCCGCAGCCGGGACAGCGAGCGGTCGGCGCGGACGTGCAGGGACTCGTGCAGGCTCAGCACCACCAGCGCCGGGTCGTCGGCGGCTTCGAACGAGTTCAGCACCGGGACGACGCCGTTGCGCGGACCCCACAGCCGTTCCCACTGAACCAGGCCGACCGGCGACCGGCCGCCGTCCGGGCGGGCGAGCAGGCCGGTCAGCGCGCCGGCGGGCAGGCCGAGGACGTCTTCCAGCACCGTGACCGCGCGCAGGGACTCGGGGCGCTCGGGCCGGGTGCGGCCGGTGCGCCAGTAGCTGAGCGTCGTGGTGCTGACCGGCGCGCCCGCCGCGGCCAGCCGGTCCTTGAGGCGAGCGAGGCCCAGCCCGCTCAGGTCGACGGCCAGCGACAACGCCCGGCAGAACGGGCCGTCGGCGAGCGCGCGGGCCAGCTGCTCCCGGCGTCCCGGCGAGTGCACCGCGAACAACGTCATGCGGGTCCTTCTCGGGGTAGGTCCGTTCGGTCTAACACCCCGAGTGGCCCGTGTCACCCGACGAACGATCCGTCCTGTTCCGTTGATCGGCCCGGACCTTCGGACGGTTACCCGAACCACCCCGGCCGCTTACTTTCGGTGAGTCCCCACCGCAAGCCCCGAGGAGTCCCCCGATGCGTCAATCCCACGGCCGGTTCATCCGCGCCGCCGCCCTGCTCGCCGGTTCCTGCGCCGCCCTCGCCACGCTCGCCGCCGCCCCCGCGTCGGCCAGCACCGCGCCGCTCTCCCCCGACGCGGCGCCGTCGATCATCGGCGGCAGCACGGCCCAGAACCCCGGCTACATCACCCGCTTCAACGGCCACGCCAACGGCTACACGTTCTTCTGCACCAGCACGCTGATCGGCGCGCGCTGGGTGCTGACGGCCAAGCACTGCATGTACGACAACAACGGCCAGCGGCTGTCCGACATCGACCTGTACGTCGGCTCGAACAGCGCGTCGGGCGGCGTGCACGCCAAGGCGTCGTCGACCTACGTCTGGTCCGGCGGCGACCTCGCGCTGATCAAGCTGAACACCAACGGCGGCAGCACGTTCGCCCAGCTGGCCGGCAGCTCCTCGGACGCCGAGGAAGGCGATACCGCGCGCGTCTACGGCTGGGGCTCGACCCAGGCGACCGACGAGGGCAGCCACCAGTCGAGCGTCCTGAAGCGTGCCGACGTCCGGATCTCCGACACCTCGGCATCCGACAACTACGGCGGCCCGGCGATCTCGGCGTCCACCCCGAACGGCGCGGTCGCGGGCGGCGACTCGGGCGGCCCGATGATCGACGGCGGCGTCCAGGTGGGCGTCTGCTCGACCAGCGACCGCTCCAGCATCACGACGTACGGCAGCGTCGCGGCGGGCCGCAGCTGGATCCGCCAGACCACCGGCGTCTGACCGGCCGGTCAGTGAATATCCCCCAAGGCGTTTGGGCGATCAGGGTACGTTTTCCGCCTTGATGTAACACCTTTCGGACTTCTCGCGGCATACGGGACAGCGATCACGCTCGGTACGGTCCCCGGCGCAAGGAGTTCGTGTGATGGGTTTTCGACGCCCACTGTTCCCGCGTAGAGCCAGACGTGCGGTGGCGGCGGGGGTGATCGTGCCCCTCACCGTCGCCCTCGCCGCCGCTGTGCCCGCCGCGGCGGCGGTCCCCACCGGGTTCACCGACACCGTGGCGATCGGCGGGCTCAGCTCGCCGACCGCCGCGGCGTTCGCCCCCGACGGCCGGGTGTTCGTCGCCGAGAAGAGCGGCCTGGTCAAGGTCTTCGACTCCCTGGCCGACACGACGCCGACGGTGTTCGCGGACCTGCGGACGCAGACCCAGGACTTCTGGGACCGCGGCCTGCTCGGGCTCGCCGTCGACCCGGCGTTCCCCGCGCGGCCGTACGTCTACGTCTCCTACACGCTCGACGCCGTCCCCGGCGGCACGGCGCCGCGCTGGGGTGACACGTGTCCGACGCCGCCGGGCGCGACCGACCAGGGCTGCGTCGTCACCGGCCGCGTCTCACAGCTGACGATGGGCCCGGCGGGCACCGCCGTCAGCGAGAAACCGCTGGTCACCGGCTGGTGCCAGCAGTTCCCCAGCCACTCGATCGGCTCGCTGGCCTTCGGCCCGGACGGCGCCCTGTACGCGGGCGGCGGGGACAGCGCGAGCTTCAACTTCGCCGACTACGGCCAGGTCGGCAACCCGTGCGCCGATCCGCCGTCGCCGGCCGGGACGAACCTCGCGCCGCCGTCGGCCGAGGGCGGCGCGCTGCGGTCGCAGTCACCCCGCCGCGCCGCCGGGCAACCGGTGCTGCTCAACGGAACCCTGCTGCGCCTCGACCCCGACACCGGCGAGGGCGCGCCGGGCAACCCGTTCGCGAGCAGCAGTGACGCCAACGCCCGCCGCGTGATCGCCTACGGCGCGCGCAACCAGTTCCGCTTCGGCTTCCGCCCGGGCACCGGTGAGCTGTGGGCCGGCGACGTCGGCTGGAACACCTGGGAGGAGATCAACCGCGTCCCGAACGCCGGGGACGCCGTCGCGGAGAACTTCGGCTGGCCCTGCTTCGAAGGCACGGCAAGGCAGGCCGGGTACGACGGCGCGAACCTCGACCGGTGCGAGTCGCTGTACTCCGCCGGCGGGCAGACCGCGCCGTACTACGCCTACAACCACAACGCGAAGGTCGTCGCGAGCGACCCGTGCCCGACCGGCGGCTCGTCGATCAGCGGGATCGCGTTCGAGTCCGGCAGCAACTACCCGGCCGAGTACGCGGGCGCGCTGTTCTTCGCGGATTCGTCGCGGGGCTGCATCTGGGCGATGCAAACGGTTGCGGGCCAGCCGAGCCCGACCAAGCTGGTGCCGTTCGTGACCGGCGTCAACGCACCGGTCCAGGTCCTGAGCGGGCCGGGCGGCGACATCTTCTACGTCGCGCTCGGGAGCGGTGAACTCCACCGCGTCAGCCACCCGGCCGGCACCAACCGCCCGCCGGTCGCGGTCGCCACGGCCACGCCGGCCACCGGCCCGGCCCCCCTCGCGGTGCAGTTCGACGGCACGGGCTCCAGTGACCCCGACGCCGGTGACGCTCTCACCTACGCCTGGGACCTCGACGCGGACGGCGCGTACGACGACTCGACGGGCCCCCGCCCGACGTGGACGTACACGACCGCGGCGGTGGTGGACGCGGGCTTGCGGGTGACGGATTCGCACGGCGCGTCGGCGACGACGACGGTCCGGGTGACGGTCGGCAATCCCGCCGGCCTCGACCCGGTCCCGGTGATCGACACGCCGGTTTCGTCGCTGACCTGGTCGGTGGGTCAGTCGATCCCGTTCTCCGGCCGGGCGGTGGACGCCCAGGACGGCACGCTCCCGGCGTCGGCGCTGTCGTGGCGGCTGGCGGTCCGCCACTGCGCGGCCAACGGCACGTGCCACACGCACAACGTCCAGGACTTCACGGGTGTCGCGTCGGGTTCGTTCGTGGCGCCGGACCACGAGTACCCGTCGTACCTGCAGCTGACGTTGACGGCGACGGACTCGACGGGCCGCACGGGGACGCAGACGGTCGAGCTGCAGCCGAAGACGGTGACGCTGAACTTCACGTCGAGCCCGAACCAGGTGCTGCTCACGGTGGGCGGCACCCAGCAGCGGACGCCGTTCTCCCGCACGGTGATCGCGGGGTCGACGAACTCGATCAGCGCGGACAGCCCGCAGAACGTCCCGCCGCTGAACCTGAAGTACGCGTTCACAAGCTGGGCACATGGCGGCGCGCGGGCGCAGAACGTAGTAGCCCCGGCGACGTCGGCGACGTACAAGGCGAACTACCGGCTCTGCTGGCTGCTGCAACCCTGCTGACCAAGACCGGTCGTGAGTGCGTAACAGTGTTCTAACACTGTTACGCACTCACGACCACCCCGGCACCCCCGCGGGTCAGGTGATCGGGAACGTGGTGCCGATGCCCATGCCCGTGATCCACTCCGGGACCGGCTCGTAGCTCGTCCACACCAGCGGCAGGCCCGCCGCCACCTGGCCGATCAGCCAGCAGCGGACCTCGTGGCTGCCCGTGCCCGCGGTGTCCTCCAGTGCCTCGTGGCCCAGTGCCGCCACCGCGTCCGCGTCGCCCGAGGACAGCTGCGACAGGAACCACCGGTCCCACTCCGCGTTCACCCGAGCGCCGGGATCCCCGCCCATTGCGCGGACCCGTGGTTCGCGGGCTGCCGCGAAGGCGTGGACGTTCGCGCGGCCGTGGATCAGTGACTCACGGCGCTCGCCCGCCACCGCCGGGTCGCGCGGGTCGTTCGACGGCAGCCAGTGCGACAGGCCACCGCTCGCCGCGATCAAGACGCGGCCTGGGAAGTCCGCTGATCGCAGGGCCGCTCCCAGAGCGTGGCCCAGGGAAACGCAGCGGCGTAAGGAAGGCAGCGGCGGTGCGGCCGTGTTGACCACCAAGGGCACCATCGGCAGCGACGTGCCGCCGGTGATCATCTCGTAGCTCTGGACGATGCCGTGGTCGACCGTCAGCGAGTACGACAGCGAGATGTCGAAACCCGAAGAGGTCAGGCCCGCGTGCACTGGCCAGGCCAGCGACGACGCCACCGGCAGCGGGCCCTCCGTGCTGCCGTAGTCCCCGAAACCCGCCGCCTGTTCGACGCCCAGGACGAACGGTGGCATCACGTCGTAGAAGTTGCCGTGGAAGTGGTCCGGGCCGATCACCACGATCGCGTCCGGGGCGAGGTCCTCGACCGCGCGGCGGACGCGCTCGGCGTCGCCGAGGAAGCGGCCGCCCGGACCGTCCACCCGGGACGGTGGCAGCAGTGTCGCGAAAGGACTGTGAGACATCCCGACGAAGCCCGCGATCTCGGCCATCAGGACGGCTCCTTCCCGGTCAGCAGCCAGGTGCGGTGGACGTCGAGGAACTCGCCGACCTTCTCCCACTGCGGCCAGTGACCGGCGTCGTCGATGACGTGCAGCAGCGCGTCCGGCAGCCAGCCGAGCAGCAGGTCGGCCTCGTCGAGCCCGCCCGTCGGGTCGTGGCTCGTCCACAGCAGCAACGTCGGCGCGGTCACCTTCGACACCCACGCCGGGTCCCACGCGAAGTCCTTGCGCACCTGCGGGTCCTGCAGCACGAGCGTGTTGGTGATCGCCTGGACGAACCCGGGCCGGGAGTAGATCCGGCGGCGCAGGTTCACCAGCTCGTCGGTGACCATCTCCTTGTGGTGGAACAGGAATTCGACGCGACGGCGGACGGTGGCGTCGCTCGGGTCGCGCACCGCCGCCATCGTGCTGTCGCGCATCCGCGCCATCACCTCGGGCTTGTTGGCGATGTTGCCCGGGGTGTTCAGGACGAGGCGGTTCACCCGGTCCGGGTGGTGCGCCGCGACCCAGGCGACGACCCAGCCGCCGAGCGACTCACCGGACAGGTGCGTCCGGTCGATACCGAGGGTGTCCAAAAGGGACACGAGGTGCGCGGCGAGGACGTCGATCGTGTACGGCCGGTCCGGCAGGTCCGACCAGCCGTGGCCGACCATGTCGTAGACCGTGACGTGGAAGTCGCGGGCCAGCCCGGCCAGGTCCCGCGCGTACGCCTCCAGGTGCCCGCCGGTCCCGTGCAGCAGCACGAGTTCCGGCCCGGTCCCCGCCTGCAGCACCCGCGTCCGCACGACCCCGCCTTCGAGGGGGACGTCGACGTAGCGCAGCGTGTGTTCGAGTTCGCCCAGCTCGCCCCAGATCCCGGCGTGCTCGGGGATCGGCGGCCCCGACGGTTCGACGCGGGTTTCGTCCACTGTGGTCACTGTTCCTCCGCCTTCCGGGCTTCTTCCATGGTGGCCAGGCCCGCGCTTTCCCGGCGGCCCAGGCCGAACAGGCCGAGCAGCCTCGAGTTCTCGATGGTCAGGAACTCGACCGGGTGCTCGGCCGAGTCGTTGTGGTGCCGGTGCCAGGTCCACGGCGGGGTGTAGACGAACGAGCCCGTCGTCCAGCTGACGACCTCGTCCTCGATCTCGCTGTGGCCGTCGCCGGCGATCACGAAGTGCACGGTCTCGTGGTGGTGGCGCTGCATGTCCGAGCTCTCGCCGGCCGGGATGACCTGCCGGAACAGCTCGAACGTCGTGGTCGGCAGGGTGCCGGCGACGCGCAGCGACGTCGGGTTCGGCACCGAACCGGCCGGGATCTCGACGAGGTCCTCGTCGTGCACGACCAGCGGGCGCTGCTCGCCGGGGCGCACGACGTGGGCGATGCTCGCGAGGAAGTCGCTCATCGCGAACTCGGGTCCGGACGTGGACATGGGTTTCCTTCCCTTGCCGTGACCACTCAGGCCGGGCATTCCGTGCGGCCGCCGTCGACCGTCAGGACCGTGCCGTTGACGTACCCCGCTTCGGCCGACGCCAGGAACGCCACCGCGGCCGCGACCTCGCCCGGCGCGGCGGCCCGCCCGGCCGGGATGTCGGCGAGGTCCTGGGCCATCGCGGTGGCGACGTCGATGCCCGCGGCGTCGGCCCGGCCGCGCACCACCGCCAGGCGGCGCGGCGTGAGGGTCGCGCCGACGGCGACGCAGTTGACCGTGACCCCACGGTCGGCGAACTCGCGGGCGGCCAGCTTCACCGCGGACGTCGTCGCCGACCGCAGGACCGTCGACGCGGCGAGCGCGGGCTGCGGCTGCCGGACCGCCGTCGACGTCGTGACGACGACCCGGCCGAACCCGCGTTCGGCCATCGCGGGCAGCACGGCCCGCATCAGCGCGAGCGGGCCGAGGAGCAGCAGGTCGAGGTCGTGGTGCCACTGCTCGGCCGGGACGTCGAAGACGCCGCCGGGTGCCGGGCCGCCGGTGTTGGCCACGACGACGTCGAGCGAGCCGTACTGCTCGCGCACGCGCGTCACGGCGTCGGCCGCCGCGGCGGGCACGGCCAGGTCGCAGACGCGGTAATCGACGCCGTCGCCGAGCGCCGACGCCGTCTCGGCCAGGGTCTTCTCGGTCCGTCCGGCGAGCACGACCCGGTGCCCGGTGGCGAGCAACGCGGCCGCGGCGGCGGCGCCGATCCCGCCGGCGCCGCCGCCGACGAACGCGACCCGGGGGCTGGGGTGCTGGTTGGTCTCCATGATGTGTCCTACATTCGGTCCATGAGCGAGAGCGGCCAAGGGTGAGTCCCACTGCCCGGGACTCCCGATCGGCTGACGACGGGTCGGCGGCCGGCGCGCTCGAACGCGCGGCCGCCATCCTGGACGCCTTCGACGCGACCCACCGCGAGCTGCCGCTGGCCCGGCTGGTCGAGCGCTCGGGGCTGCCGCGCTCGACCGTGCACCGCACGGCGGCCCGGATGATCGAGCTGGGCTGGCTCGACAAGCCCGGGGACAAGTACCGGATCGGCACCCGGCTGTTCGAGCTGGCCGGCCTGGTCCCGGTGCGCCACGAGCTGCGCGAGGCCGTGCTGCCGTACCTGCAGGACCTGTACGCGGCGGCGCGGACCACGGTGCAGCTCGGCGTGCTCGACGGCGTCGACGTGCTGGTCGTCGAGAAGATCACCGGGCACCGGCCGCTGCCGATGCTCTCCCTGGTGGGTGGCCTGATCCCGGCGCACTGCTCCGGCCTGGGCCGGGCGATCCTGGCCTGGTCGGACGCGGCGACCGTCGACGCGGTCGTGGCAGCCGGGCTCACCCGGCGCACGCCCCGCACGATCACCAGCCCCGAGGCGCTCGCCCGGGAGCTGGCCACCGTGCACGAGCAGGGCTGGGCCTACGACCGGGAGGAGGGCAACGCCGGGATCAGCTGCGTGGCGGCGCCGATCTTCGACTTCACCGGCAACGTCACCGCCGCGCTGTCGGTCACCGGGCCCAGCGCCGCCGTGCAACCGGACCGGATCGGGCCCGCCGTCCGGATGGCGGCCGCCGCGGCCAGCCGGGCGTACGCCGCCCGCCGGTGGGCAGTGCCGCGGCCCGCACCCGAGCTGCCGTCCCAGTGACCAGGACTCCCGGTTGGCTCTCCGCGGCCGGTTGTTCCACGCTGTGGCCCACGCCGCGCCGGAGCTGCCCGGCACCGGCGCCGGATCAGGAGGACCAGGCATGCACGTCGCGATCATCGGGGCCGGGCTCGCCGGGCTCACCACGGCCAAGGTGCTGCTGCAAGCGGGCCACGACGTCGTGGTCTTCGACAAGACCCCCGACGTCGGCGGCGTGTGGAGCCGGACCCGCCGCTACCCCGGCCTCACCACGCAGAGCCCCAAAGCCCAGTACTCGTTCTCGGACTTCCCGATGCCGAAGGACTTCCCGGAGTGGCCCGGCGGGGCCCAGATCCAGCAGTACCTCGCGGCCTACGCCGACGTCTACGACGTCACCCCGCACCTGCGGCTGGAGACCACCGTGGAGTCCGTCGTCCCCGACGGCGCCCGCTGGGTGGTGACGACGGACTCCGGCGTCCCGGAGACGTTCGACCGGGTCGTCGTGGCCAACGGCGTGTTCTGCGAACCGGCGGTCCCGGACTACCCCGGACGCGCGGAGTTCGAGGCCGCCGGCGGCCGCGTGCTGGCCGGCAGCGAGTTCACCGACGTCGAAGAGGCACGCGGGAAGCACGCGCTGGTCGTCGGCTACGGGAAGTCGGCCTGCGACGTGACCGTGGCGATCAGCGAGGTCGCCGGGACCACCGACGTCATCGCCCGGCAGCTGCTGTGGAAGGTGCCGCGCAAGATCGCCGGGTTCCTCAACTTCAAGATGCTGCTGCTGACCCGGATGGGCGAGGCGCTGTTCCGCTACCGGTGGCTGCGCGGGTTCGAGAAGTTCCTGCACGGCCCGGGAAACCGGCTGCGCGCGTCGATGCTGAACTCCGTCGGCTCGGTGTCGGTGCGGCAGTTCCGGTTGCGGCAGCACGATCTCCTGCCGTCCGGGCAGATGGAGGACATCGTCAAGGGCGCGATCGGCCTGGCCACCGAAGGGTTCTTCGAGGGCGTGGCCGACGGCGCCATCCGCGTCCGCCGCGACCAGGTGATCACCCGGCTGCACGGCGGCGACCGGCCGGGCGCCGAACTGGCCGACGGCACGGTGCTGCCCGCCGACCTGGTCGTCTGCGCGACCGGGTTCACCCAGGGCGTGCCGTTCCTGGACGAGACCGTGCAGAAGCAGCTGTTCGACGAACGCGGGAACTTCCTGCTGTACCGCCAGATCCAGCCGCTGCGCGCGCCGGGGCTCTACTTCAACGGGTACAACTCGTCGTTCTTCAGCCCGCTCAACGCCGAGATGGCGGCGCTGTGGATCGCGGCCGACCTCGCCGGCGCGCTCGCGCTGCCGGACGTCGAGGCGCGGCACGCGGACGTCGTCGGGCAGCTCGCGTTCCTGGACGTCGCGACCGGGGCGCACCACTGCCGCGGCACGAAGATCATCCCGTTCTCCATCCACAACGTCGACGAGGTGCTCGGCGACCTCGGCCTGCAGATCCCCCGGTTCACCCGGGCGACGCACTGGCTGAACCCGGTTTCCCCGGCGGCGTACCGGAAGCTGACACCCGAGCTGCTGGCACGGCTCGCGAAGAACACCCCCGAACCCGCGGCTCTCTAGGAGGATTCCCGATGGACACCGCACCGAAGACCGGCCACCACGTCATCCACCCGGGTGACGGCACGAACCTCGGCGCGATCGGCCTGGGCATCCACGCCCGGCTCACCGGCGCCGACACGAACGGCGCGTACTCGCTGTTCGAGTACGTCGTGCCGCCGGGCCTCGGCGGGCCGCCGACCCACATCCACAGCCGCGAGGACGAGCTGTTCACCTGTGTCCAGGGGCAGGTCGAGGTCGAGCTGGACGGCGAACGGCACGTCCTGGGCCAGGGCGACTCGCTGCTGATGCCGCGCGGGGTGCCGCACGTGTTCCGCAACCCGTTCGACGAGGAGACCCGCATCGTCGCCGTCGTTTCCCCGCCCGGGCTGGAGAACTACTACAAGGAACTGAGCGAGCTGCCGCCCGGGCGTGACATGAAGCTGGTCGCGCAGGTGATGACCCGCTACGGCCTTTCGCTGCAGAAGTGACCGGCCACGAAGAGATGGTGCGTGCGATGTGCGCGGCCGTCGACGCGGGCGACGCCGAGGCGTTCGGCTCCTGGTTCGCCGAAGACGCGACGTACACCTTCGGCAACGGCGAAACCCTGTCGGGCCGCGACGCGATCGTCGCGGCCACGGCGGGGGCCGCCGGCGCGTTGCCGTGGGTCCGGCACACCGTGGACCAGGTGGCTTTCGCCGGAGACGACCAGCTGTTCTGCCGCTTCACGATCGAAACCGAGTCCCCGGAAGGCAAGCCGCTCGCCCTGCCGTGCGTCACGGTCATCTGGCTGGACGGGCCGCGGATCGTCGACTACCGCGTCCACATGGACATCTCCCCGGCGCTCGCCTGAGCCCAGTCCGCTGTGACCTGAGTCACCTCTGCCTCGATTCCCGGAACCCGTTCGCGGGTTCGGAGAACAGCAGATGACACTGGCCGGAGCGAGAGGCGGGCGATGACCCCGGAGAACCCCGAAGACGACGACGCGAGCGTGATGGCGCGCTCCCGGGACGAGCCGAGCCTGTTCGCGGTCATCTTCGACCGCCACGCCCGGCACATCCACCGCTACCTGGCCCGGCGCCTGGGCCCGACGGCCGCGGACGACGTGCTCGCGGACACGTTCCTCATCGCGTTCGGCAAGCGCGCGAAGTTCGACCTGTCCCGGCCGGACGCGCGGCCGTGGCTCTACGGCATCGCCACGAACCTCGTCTCACGGCACCGGCGGACGGAAGTGCGCGCGCTGAAACTCCGGCTGGCGCTCGGGCCGCCCGCCGCGGAAGACGGTCACGCCCAACGGGTCGCCGACCGCGTCACCGCGCAGGCCCTCGGCGCGAAGCTCGACCGGGCGCTGGCCGTGCTGCGCCCCCGCGAGCGCGACGTCCTGCTGCTCGTCGCCGCCGAAGGGCTGGGCTACCAGGAGGTCGCCGACGCCCTCGCCATCCCCGTCGGCACCGTGAAGTCGCGGCTCAACCGCGCCCGGGCCCGCGTCCGCGCCGAACTCGGCGCCGTCGACCTCGTGAAGGAGACCTCGCACCATGGATGAGCTGGACCTGATCCGCGAACGCGCGGAGGCCGTCGGCTTCGCGACGGCGGAGGACCTCGCGCCGGCCCGGGCGCGGCTCGTGGCCGCGACGCGGACCGGACGGCCCCGCCGGTGGTTCTGGGCCGCGGGCGCCACGACGATCGGGCTGGCCGCGGCGATCACCGCCGTCGTCACCCTGACCCCGGCCGACCGGATCGGGGTGGGAGCCGGCGTCGCGAACGCCGATCCGGTGAAGGTGCTGACCGCGGCGGCCGGCGCGGCGCTCGCGGAACCGGCCACCGCGCCGCGCCCCGACCAGTTTCTCTACGTGAAGACGGCGCTTCCGGAGCACCGGACACGCGAGGTCTGGCTCTCGGTGGACGGCACCCGCGACGGCTTGATCGACGGCACGAAGTCCGCCGGCTGCCGAGACGGGAAGGCGCCCGTCTACGGCGCCAACAACCCGAAGCTCGAAGGCACTCCGGAGGACTGCCAGCCCTACCCCGCCTACCGGGCGGACCTGCCGACCACGGCCGACGCCATGTTCGCCTACCTCGAAGCCCACCACAGCGGCGAAAAGGGCGACACGAACGCGCTCGGCAAGGACGTGGTCGCCCTCGCCTACGAGCAGGCCCTCACCCCCGCGTCGTACGCGGCACTGTTCGCGGCGGCGGCGAAGGTGCCGGGCCTGACGGCCCTCGACCACGTCACCGACGGCGCCGGGCGTCCCGGAGTGGGCATCACCTGGCCGGTTCCGCCCGGCTCGTCGCCGGAAGCGAAGCCGGAGGTGCTCGTCTTCGACCCGGCCACGCACCGGTTCCTGGGCACGGACAGCAGCGCGGTGGTGGTGAAGACCTTCGTCGACCAGGCCGGACAGCGCCCCTGACCGCTCGGCTGTGGCGGGCTCCCGGCTCGCTCAGTCGAGCCCCGCGCGGCCCTCGGCCCAGTAGGCCTTGCCGGTCACCGCGCGGGGTGGGTGCGGCCACGTCCGGCTGTCGCGGCGGATCGCGTGGACCGTCGCCGCGTCGCCGGTGACGACGAGACCGCCGGGGCCGGCCGCGCGGGCCCGGCTCAGCAGCTCGGCACGGTCGGCCGTCTTCCCGATCACCTGCGCGTCGAGGTCCAGGCCGGCCAGGACCTCGGTCAGCCCAGCGGGATCGCGCGCTTCGAAGACGTGTGACACCTCGGCGGTGACGGTCCGCAGCGCGCAGGCGAGCGCCACGCTGGACTCGTCCCCGACGAAGACCACCGGGCCGGCGGTGGCGCGCAGGTCGATCGACCGGCGCGGGCCGAACACCTCGCAGGCGTCGCCGACCGCCACCTGCCGCAGCCACCGCGCCGCCGGGCCGTCGCCGTGGGTGAAGCCGAGCAGCTCCGTCGTCCCGCGCTCGACGTCCCAGCCGATCGGCGTGTAGGTGCGCAGGCTCAACGTGCCCCGCCGCGGCCGGAACTGCAGCTTCGCGCCCGGTACCCAGGTGGCCTTGCGGAAGGCGTCGGCCGCCAGTTCCACACGCACGAAGTCGGACGGCAGCCGGGTCACCGCGGTGACCCGGGCGGTGTCCAGCACCATGCCGCCGGCGAGGTCGGCGAGACGTTCGAGTGCGGTCATCGTGCTCCTTTTCGACGTCCCCATGGACATCTCACGAACTCTGGACGGGCTCGGGTACCGCTTAACGAACGGGTATTGCGGCGCTTCGGCGACAGTCCTAGCGTGTGCCCCGACCGTTGATCGGACTGGGGGTCCCATGCCACGTAGTCGTCGATTCATCGTGCCCATCGGAGCGGTGCTCGCCGCCGGAATGCTCCTCGCACCACCCGCGAACGCCGCGGCGGGGCCCACCACCCTGCCCGCGAGCCAGTACACGCTCAGCGCGAACTACCACCAGTTCGACGCCGTCGACACGGCGCTCGTCTCGACGCTGGGGACCGCCGCCGTGCACACGGTGATGGACAACGCGAACCACGACCGGACCGGGCTCCCGTCGTCGTTCGCCCCGGCCGGCCTGTCGACCGGGTTCCAGTTCGACAGCGCGGACAACTCCGACTGCGCGAACTACCCGCAGGGCATCACGACCAGCCGGGACGCGGTCGGCACGGCCGACAGCGGCAACTACGACGGCCACCAGCTCGTGGCCGTCAGCTGGTACACCAAGGCCTCCTGCACGGGCGCGCAGGAACGCAGCCGGATCACGCTGGTCGACTGGGATGCCACCTACCCCAACAAGTACCGCAAGATCCTGCTGGTGCAGCCGACCGGAACCGCGGCGGCGCCGGACTTCCAGGACATCCCGATCCACGCGGGCGGCGTTTCCTGGTACGGCGACTACCTGTACGTCGCCGACACCGGGCACGGCATGCGCGTGTTCGACATGCGCAAGATCCTCAAGACGAACACCGGTGGCACCGCCGACCAGATCGGCCACCAGAGCGGCAGTACCTATTACGCGCACAACTACGCCTACGTCCTGCCGCAGGTCGGCACCATCACGGCGAGCACGACGTCCGGCACCAACCTCGCCTGGTCGTCGATCTCGCTGGACCGGGTCAGCAAGTCGATCGTGATGGCGGAGTACACCTGCGCGTCGGGCTGCACGGACTACCCGAACCGCGCCCCGCGCGCGGTCCGCTTCCCGTTCGCCGCGGGCGCGACGACGTTCGCCGCGACGACGACCGCGAGCCAGGCGCTGCAGCTGCCCTGGTACAAGCTCAACGGCGTCGCCTCGCACAACGGGCGCTGGTGGTTCAACTCCTCCGGGGACAAGAAGCTGTACTACTGGACCTCGGCGACCGGCTCGGCCACGCACACCTGGGTGGGCAGCGGCGAAAGCCTGTCGTACTGGGAAGACTCGGCCAACGCCGACCTGCTATGGAGCCTGCAGGAGGGCGCGGGCAGCCGGAACGTCTTCGCCGTCACGCAGGCCACCTACGGGGCCTGACGTAAGCTGGGCGAAACGGACACGCCCCAGCGGAGGTGCAGGTGACGAGGCTCAAGCAGCTGCTCGTCGTCCTGCTGATCCTCCTCGGCACGGCGACCGGCGCGACCTCCTGGGACGCGCCGGTCGTCACCGCCGGGCCGTCGGCGTCCACTCAGGACACACTGACCGAGCGGCCCGCCGTCCTGCGGGTCACGGCGACCGCGCCACACCTGACCGCGCCGGCGCCGCACACCTGGTGGGCGGTCCACCCGCCCGCTCTCGAAGCGTCCTCGCCGGACCGGACCGGCCGCGTCCTGGACGCGCCCGGTACCCGATCGGCCGTCTCCCTCCCCACCGCGCAGTCCCCTCGGGCCCCGCCCGCCTGGTGAACCGGATTTCCCTGTTCACCACGCCTTCAGTGAGGACTGCGTTGTGCCCTTTGTCGTGCTCGTTCTGCTGATCGCCACGGTCGTGGCCGCGGTCGGCCTGCTCGTGAAGATGTTCCGGAACGACGAACCGCTCATGGGCGGGTTCGCCCTCTGCCTGCTGGTCGGCCCGGGAGCGGTGCTGGCGTTCCTGCACCTGGCCCTGGACGGCTGACGTCCGGCCCGGCCGGCGCCACCCCGGCGCCGGCCGGGCTCGCTTATGCTCACGGGGTGGAGACGGCACTGATCCTCGGCGGCTCGGGTGTGGGCCTGCTGATCTTGCTCCTGATCACCACGTTCGTGCTGCTCGGCCGCCGCGCGCGCCGCGGCCGCGAGTCCGGGAAGTACACCTACCGCGCCAAGCCGAACGGGACGTACGACAACTCGTCGAGCACCCCGCACTGACCGGAAGCTCAGCCGTCGTGGACGGTCAGCTCCACGCCTTCGGCCAGCCGGTACGGGCGAGTGTCCACAATGGCCCCCAGCCAGCGTCGCAGCCGTGATACCTCCGCGCGGACCGTCACCAGGTGCTCGGCGTCTCCGTACAGGGCCCGGCTCAACGCTTCCGCCGACAGGCCCGCCGGGCCGGCCGTGCGCAGGCAGCCCAGGATCTCCGCGTGCCGCGGGGTCACCGGGCGGCACCAGCTCGTGTCGCCCGAGCGCATCCGCAGCATCGGCGCCCCGGCGACGTCGAGGTCCAGCCACACCCGGCGCTCGGTGTCGGCCGGGCGCACGAGCCAGCCGTCCGCCAGCCGCTCCGGCAGGCACGCGCCCAGGCCCGGCACCGCCAGCACCTGGCCCTCCGACGGCGCGGCGATCCGCTCCCCCGCCGCGATGCCGACGGCGTGGGCGACCCAGCCGTCGTCGTCGACCAGCAGGGCGGGGCCGGCCAGGACCGGTTCCGCCGTGCGCCGCAGCCGGTCGAGGCGCTCCTGGTGGTGGCGCCACAGCTGCGACTCGGCCAAGCGGCGGCCGGTCTCGACCAGCGCGCCGATCGCCGGGTGCAGGGTCAGGGCCGGGCCGCTGACGTCGATCACCCCGAGCAGCTCGCCCGTGCGCGGGTCGTGCACCGGCGAGGCCGTGCAGTACCAGGGGTGCTGGTTCTGCTCGAAGTGCTCGCCCGCCAGCAGCTCGACCGGCGCGGCTTCGGCGAGCGCGGTGCCGATCGCGTTCGTGCCGACCCGGGCCTCCCGCCAGTCCGCGCCCTCGGCGAACCCCAGTGTGTCGGCCTGGCGCCGGATGCGGGGCGAGCCCTCGCGCCACAGGATGACGCCCTCGGCGTCGGTCACCACCAGCAGCACGTTCGCCGTGTCGAGCACCTGGCCGAGGTCGCCGACGACGTGGCGCAACGGCGAGGCGTGCCGGCGCCGCGCGACCTCGTCGAGCGGGACCGAGTCGCGGGTGTTGATGCCGTCGGCGGCGAGGCCCAGGCTCAGCGCGCGGGACCACGACCGCGACACCAGCGGCCGCGGCCGGACGCGCGGGCGGCCGCCGCCGATCACGGCTTCGTGCATCCGGACGAGGTCACGCGCGTGCGCCGGCAGGCTGGCACCGGGCGGTAGGGAGCTGTGCACGCCCATGGGCCACCTCCGCACCGTCGCGTCGGCCCACCAGCCTAGATCCGCCGGCCGGGTCCGCCAAGGGCGTGCAACACGGTGCAACCCTTGCCGCCGCGGTTCGCCCAGGAGTGTGATCGGGGGCACAGCCGACGCTTGGGAGTGCTCATGACACAGACGGTGGATCGGACGGCCGCGACGGACACGCCGCAGGCCCGGGTGGACGCCTGGCTGAACCGGTTCGAGACGGCCCTCGCGGCCCGCGACATCGAAGCCGCCGCCGCGCTCTTCGCCGTCGACAGCTACTGGCGCGACCTGGTCTCCTTCACCTGGACGATCAAGACGGTCGAAGGACGCGACGGCGTGACGGGGCTGCTGGAAGCCACCCTCGACCGGATCGACCCGTCCGGCTTCCGCACCACCGAGCCGCCGACCGAGGCCGGCGGCGTCACCGAGGCGTGGCTCGAGTTCGAGACCGCGAGCGGCCGCGCGAAGGGCCACCTGCGGCTGAAGGACGAAGGCGCGTGGACGCTGCTGACCAGCCTGCGCGAGCTCAAGGGCTTCGAGGAACGGCAGCGCGACCGGCGCGCGAAGGGCGTCGAACACGGCGTCGTCCGCGGCCGGACGTCCTGGGCGGAGAAACGCGCCGAGGAAGACGCGCGTCTCGGCTACGAGCAGCAGCCGTACGTCGTGGTCATCGGCGGTGGCCAGGGCGGCATCGCGCTCGGCGCGCGGCTGCGCCAGCTCGACGTGCCGGCCCTGGTCCTGGAGCGCAACGCGCGGGCCGGCGACTCGTGGCGCAAGCGCTACAAGAACCTCTGCCTGCACGACCCCGTCTGGTACGACCACCTCCCCTACCTGCCGTTCCCGGAGAACTGGCCGGTGTTCGCGCCGAAGGACAAGATCGCCGACTGGCTGGAGATGTACACCCAGCTGATGGAGGTGCCGTACTGGACGAGCACCGAGGTGACGTCGGCGAAGTGGGACAACGACGCGGAGCAGTGGCTGGTGACCGTCGTCCGCGACGGCGAGGAGCTGGTGCTGACGCCGCGGCACGTCGTGTTCGCGACCGGGATGTCCGGCAAGCCGAACGTCCCGGCGTTCCCCGGGATGGACGACTTCGCCGGCGAGCAGCACCACTCGTCACGCCACCCCGGCCCGGACGCCTACGCCGGCAAGAAGGCGGTCGTCGTCGGGTCCAACAACTCCGCGCACGACATCTGCGCGGCGCTGTGGGAGCACGGCGCCGACGTCACCATGATCCAGCGCTCCTCGACGCACATCGTGAAGTCGGATTCGCTGATGGACCTGGGCCTGGGCGACCTGTACTCCGAGCGCGCGGTGGCCGCGGGCGTCACCACCGACAAGGCGGACATGATCTTCGCGTCGATCCCCTACCGGATCATGGCGGGGTTCCAGACGCCGGTGTACGACGCGATCCGCGAGCGCGACCAGGACTTCTACGAGCGGCTGGAGAAGGCCGGTTTCCGGCACGACTGGGGTGACGACGGGTCCGGCCTGTTCATGAAGTACCTGCGGCGCGGCTCGGGCTACTACATCGACGTCGGCGCGGCCGAGCTGGTCGCCGACGGGAAGATCAAGCTGGCCCACGGCCAGGTCGACCACCTGACGCGTGACGCGGTGGTGCTGGCGGACGGCACCGAATTGGCGGCCGACCTCGTCGTCTACGCCACCGGCTACGGCTCGATGAACGGGTGGGTCGCCGACCTCGTCGGCCAGGAGACCGCGGACCGCGTCGGCAAGTGCTGGGGCCTCGGGTCGGAGACGACCAAGGACCCCGGGCCGTGGGAGGGCGAGCAGCGCAACATGTGGAAGCCCACCCAGCAGGAGGGCCTGTGGTTCCACGGCGGGAACCTGCATCAGTCGCGGCACTACTCCCTCTACCTCGCGCTGCAGCTCAAGGCGCGGTTCGAGGGGATCCCGACGCCGGTGTACGGCCTGCAGGAGGTGCACCACAAGGCGTGAACCGTCCGGGCGTGCCCGACGTGTTCGCGGTGTGAGGTCACCTACCGCGGAAGACGCCGAGATCACGCAGTGGGCCCAGCTCGCCGGCCGCGGCGACCGGCAGGCCCTCGACCGGTTCCTGCGGGCGACCCAGCCGCACGTCCGGCGGTTCATCGCCGGGCTGAGCGACACCCAGACCGCCGACGACCTGACGCAGGAGACGTACCTGCGCGCGCTGGGCGGCCTCGGCCGGTTCCGGGCCGATTCGTCGGCCCGGACCTGGCTGTTCACCATCGCCCGGCGGGTGGTGGCCGACCACATCCGCGGCCTGCGCGCCCGCCCGCGTCAGGCCGCGCTGGCCGACTGGCAGTCCGTGGCGGAGGGGATCGCCCCCGCGGTGTTCGAGGAGCGCGTCGTGCTCGGCCACCTCGTCGCAGACCTCGAACCGGACCGGCGGGACGCCTTCGTGCTCACCCAGACGCTCGGACTGTCCTATGTGGACGCCGCCACGGCGTGCGGCTGCCCGGTCGGCACGATCCGCTCCCGGGTGGCGCGCGCCCGCGACGACCTCACGGCGGCGATGCGGGAAACCCCCGCCCGCTGCGCCTAAGCTCGCCGGATGACCCCACCGGCGGGACGTCTCGTCACCGAGACACTCGGCTACGACGGCGGCCGGCCGGTCACGGCGTACGTTCCGGCCGCGCCGCCCCGGTTCGTCGTCTTCGCCGGGGACGGTCCGTCGATCGCGTCGTGGGGCGGCGATCTCGAGGCAGCCGGTTCGCCGCCCACGATGATCGTCGCCGCGCACCGCGCCGACGACGAGACGCGGCGGATCCACGAATACTCACCGGGCGAGAGCACGGCCGAGTTCAGTTTCGACCCGGAACGGTTCGCCGCCCACGAGACGTTCTTCGTCGAGGACGTCCGCCGCTGGGCGCGATCGCGGTTCGGCGTCGCACTCCCGGCCGAGCGGACCGCGGTGCTCGGCGTCTCGGCCGGTGGAGAGCTCGCGCTCGCCGTCGGGCTGCGTCACCCCGACGTCTACGGCGCGGTCTTCTGCGCGTCGCCGGGCGGCGGGTACCGGCCACCCGCGGTGCTGCCGGAGCCGCTCCCGCGCACGTACCTCGTCGGCGGCACGAGGGAGCCGTGGTTCCTCGCGAACGCGACCCGGTGGGCCGACGCCCTCCGCGCCGCCGGCGCGGACGTCGTCATGGAGGAACGGACCGGCTCGCACGGCGGCGCGTTCTGGCGGGCGGAGTTCCCGCTGATGGTGGCGTGGGCGTGCGCCGCTGGACTAGGCCATGGCGACGAGCAGGCAGCCCATCCCGACGCTGGTGAGGATCCGGCAGGCGCCCAGCAGCCGCGGTGACCGGTTCCGCTCGGCCGTCGCCCCGGTGCCGGGCGCGCCGACCAGGGTCGCGCCGAGCCGGACCGTGTGCGCCGCGAAGTACCCGGCCAGCACCCACGCGATGATCGGCACCGCGAGGCCCGTGCCGACCCCCGCCACGGCGGTCATGCCGGGCATGGCGGACATTTCGTGCATCCCCGCCATGTCCATCCCGGCCATGTCGGACATGTCGTGGGCGGCGGGGATGCCGAACATCGGTGGCAGCTCGGGCATCGCGACGACCATGTACAGCATCGCCGCGCCGCCGACGACGTGGTGCAGCTCCCCCGCCGGGGCTCGCCGGCGCAGGATGCGCGCGGTGAACCACACCGTGACGCCGCCGAACAACGCGATCCACACCGGCGCGGGCAGCGGGTCCATCGCCGGCACGACCGTGACGGCCATCCCCGCGCACAGCACGAGGTGCGACGCGTGGGCCGGGCCGTCACCCCACCCGGCGGCGGGCCCGTCGCGGCGGGAGAGCACCCACCGTCCGGCGTAGTACGCGGCGAGCAGGAGGAACACGACGCCGAGTGCCAGCCGCAGCGCGAACGAGGCTGTCATCGCACCACCTTTCGAGGAGGATCCGCGCATAGGTCGGACGGCGGGGGCGAAAAGTTCCCGGCGGCCCGGCGTCACCCCGGCCCACCCGGATGGTTACGGTGGGTGGGAGTTTCTCCCCGCGGACAGGAGGCGCCCGGAATGCCGTCGGACGATGCCGGTTCCCTGAACACCCCGGTCGGCGTCGACCCGGACCGGGCCAGCGTCGCGCGGGTCTACAACTACCTGCTGGGCGGCAAGGACAACTACGAGATCGACCGCAAGACCGCCGACCAGCTGGCGGCGTCGATGCCGGACGTCGTCGAGGTGGCCCGCGAGAACCGGCTGTTCCTCATCCGGGCGATCCGGTTCCTGGCCCACCAGACCGGGATCACGCAGTTCCTCGACTGCGGCTCCGGGCTGCCGACCGCGGAGAACGTCCACCAGGTCGCGCAGCGGTTCGACCGGCTGTCCAAGGTCGTCTACGTCGACAACGACCCGGTGGTCACCGCGCACGGCCGGGCGCTGCTCGAGGACAACGAGCTGACCCGCTACGTCGAAGGCGACATCTTCGACCCGCGCAGCATCCTGGACCACGAGGTCGTGCGCGCTCACCTGGACTGGACTCAGCCGATCGTGTTGTCGCAGGTCGCCACCCTGCACCACCACAAGGGCGACCGCCACGCGCCGGCCGACGTCATGCGTGAGTACATCGACGCCCTGCCATCGGGGTCGCACGTGCTCATCTCGCACCTGCTCGACCCGCAGGAACCGGCGGACAGCGACGCGGCGCGCCAGCTGTCCGACGTCGTGGCCCGCGGCTCCCTCGGCGGCGCGACCTGGCGCACCCACGAGGAGATCGCCGAGCTGTTCGACGGCCTGGAGCTGATCGACCCGGGCATCGTGCCGCTCTACCAGTGGTGGCCCGACGGCCCGCGCATCAAGCCGGTCACGGTCGCGCACCGCATCATCGCCGGCGGTCTCGCCCGCAAGCCGTGACCGATCAGGGTTTCGTCCAGGCCGAACGCCGGTAGCGGCGGAACCCCGCCCGGCCGAGGTTGGCGGCGCTGACCGACCCGGCACGCGCCGTCGCGACGGCCAGCACACAGCCCGCGTCGGCCGCCACCCGCAGCCGGTGCCGCAGCAACCGCGGCTGGGCGCCCCGCCCTCGGTGCGCCGGCAGGGTGGCCGCACCCCCGAGCACCGCGACGTCGCCGTGGACGGTCATCCCCGCGGCGGCGATCGGCGTCCCGCCCTCGACCAGCAGAAACCGCCGCATCGCCGGCACCCGGTGCTCGGCGGCGACGAACGCGGCGACCACGCCGGTGACCTCGTACCCGGCGAGCAGGACGTCGACGACGTCGCCTTCGGTGACTCCCGGGTCGGCCGCGGGCGGCTCCCCGAGCCGTCGCACGGCCAGGAGGCGGTCCTCCGCCCGCACCAGCCCTTCGGGCACCTCGTCACCGGTCGTGAGCACGGTGGGGTCCCAGCCGGGCTCGGCCAGCAGCCCGTCGAGCGCGGGCAGCGTCTCCGGCGTGACTCCGGAGACGGTCGACAGGAACCCCAGCGCGGGGTCGGTGGCCAGCACGGCCAGCAGCCCGCCGTGCTCCCACACCCGGAACCGCCCGGGCAGCCCGGCCGCGGTCGCCGCAGCGCAGGCCAGCCCCATCCGGCGGTGCAGCGCCCGCTCCGCGTCCCCCACCTCGCTCGACACGCCTCCAGCATGCCCCGCCGACCAGGTGATCGTTTGACCCGGCCCACCCGTGGGCAGTGATCACCCGGGGACGGTGGCACGCGGAAAGCCGGTGGTGAACAGGTGGAAAACCCAAAGCGAGCCGACACGGCCGCCGAGCCAGCAGACGCGGCCACGAGCGCTGAGGCGGAGTCCGACGAGCTGGCGGACGCCTTGGCCGACCTGCACCAGCGGATCACACGCCACGAACACGCGGTGAACACCCACCTCAACCGGCCCCGCTGACCGCTCTCGCGACAGGCTTCGGAAACCGAGCCGACAGGGCCTTCGTCGACAGCCGCGCTGGTTGCGCTGCCCTCGCCACTGCCGGTGGTCGCCCGGGACGGTGCCTCCGTGCTGGTCACCGGCTCCGCCATGGCCGCCGGTGCCCGGCGGGTCGCGACGGTGCTCGTCGCCGCTTCGACCATGACCACCGGGCAGCTTCGTCACTTCGGGCGCCGACGACCTGCTCGTCAGCGTCCGCACGGTCAAGCACCACGTGTCGAACCTGCTGGTGAAACTGGGTGCGAAGGACCGGGCCCACGCCGTGGCCCTCGCGTTGCGCTCGGCCGCGGCCAGCGGCTGACGCCGGCGGCACCGCCGTTCTCCTCCGGTGCACAGCCCGGAGGAGAACGGCGACGATCCGTCAGGTTCCCGGGGTCACCGGGGTCTTCGACACCCCCTTGCCGCCTGTGGACGTGTTCGACGCGCCGATCACGTTCGGCTTCTTCTGGGAGACGCAGTCACTCTGGTTCGTCGCGTTGATGCCGTAGCCCGACGCGTTCGTCAGCGTGAACGTGTTCTTGCTGAACGTGGTGCCGCAGCCCGCGTTCTCCCAGACGTTGTGCACCTGGAAGCCGTCCAGGTACGGGTGGGTCACCTTGTTGCCGGTGATCGTGTACTCGTCGCCCTTGACGTCGATCGTGGAGTCGCCGGAGTTCTGGTTCTTCTCCCCCGTGCCGTCCAGGGTGTTGCCGGAGATCAGGCCGTCGTGGGTGCCCTCCTTGATGTCGATGCCCTCGGCCGCGACGCCCGGGCCGATCTTGTTGTCCAGCACCTGGATGTAGTTGCCCGCGTCGGGGCTCTCGCCGCCGCCGGTGCCGTAGCACTCCCAGTTGCTGTTCGCCGAACCCAGGTAGACGCCCTCGCCGTAGCCGGGCTCTTCCTTGCCGGTGTTGTAAACGGTCGAATTCTTGATCACGCCGTACGCGCTGCTCTTGCGGAAGTGCACACCCTCGTAACCGATGTCGTGCACGCTCACGCCGTCGATCGTGACGTGGGTCGCGCCGTCGAGGACGATGCCCTTCTTCGAGTTCGTGACCGAGATTCCCTTGATGTTCCAGTAACTCGCGCCCTGCAGCCACAGGCCGTAGCCGGTCTGGCCGGACGGGCAGTCGGTGTCACCGGGGTTGAACAGCGGGTCGTGCAGCACGGCCTTCGCGCTGCCGGTCAGGGTGATCGGCGCCGACGCCGTGCCCGGCTTCGTCGCCACGAACGCGCCGCTGTAGTCGCCGTCCGCCAGCGCGATCGTGTCGCCCGGCTTGGCCGCGGACAACTCCGCGGACAGCTGGGTCGCGGTGGTGACGGTGATGGTCGTCGCCGCGGGGTGCACGAGCTGCCCGACCAGGCTCAGCGCCGCCAGTGTCTTGATCATCGGATGGTCCTTTCCGGACGGTCAGCTCACCGGGATGCTCTTGAGGAACAAGGACTTCGCGGTACTCGTCTTCGTGTCGTCGACACCGTGCCCGTTCGTGTAGTCCCGCTGCTCGTTGTGCGCCCAGTCCACGATCGGCTGGCCGCCGGCGTCGAGGTGGTGGAACTTGGTGCCGTCCCAGCCGAACTGGTAGATCTTGGTGTGGTCGGCGTAGTACGGCGTGTACGCCGCGCCCGCGGTGATCTGCTTGGTCATCGTGTTGTTGAAGAAGACGTTGCGGGGGCCCGACGAACCGGACCACTTGACCGCCTTCTGCCCGGTCGACCAGTAGATCGGGAACCAGCTCGAGTCGTCCGGCGCGTCACCGCCCTCGTCACCGCAGTGCGCGGTGCAGTTGCCCGAGCGGTGGGCGTAGGACACCCGGTTGGTGTTGTTCTCGAACAGGTTGTTGCGCTCGTAGCCGCCGTGGATGTTGAAGTCCGAGTCGATGTCGTTGCCGATCACAACGTTGCCCGAGGCCGACCACTGGAAGGTGAAGTGCCGCAGGTCGCGGGTGGTGTTGCCGGCGTAGAGCGAGTCCCAGACGCGGGAGCCGCGGAAGTAGCCGTTGCCGCCCTTGCCCTTGTTCCACGAGCCGTCGAGCTCGTTGTTCACGATCTGGAGGTTCTTGGCCTCCTCGGTCACGATCGGGTGCGACCCGGTCATCGTCGAGTGGATGCCGGTGACCCAGGAGTCGGCCGCCCACTTGAACACGATGCCCTGCATGGCCAGCGACGGCGCCAGGTTGCCGTAGTTGTCCTTGGCCTGCGCTTCGGTGATGCCGGCCGGGGCCGACTGACCGAAGGTGAAGTTCTCGAAGCCGACGCCGACGATCGGGTCCGGGATCGGCGACGCCTTGGAGGCGTAGACGCTGCCGTCGATGGCCGCCGAACCGTCCGAAGTGGAGTCGACCGGCATGTCGTACTCGAGCGGCTTGTCGATGGACACGGTGTGGTTCTTGGTGTCGATCGCGGTGATGGTGAACCACTGCTGGCGCATGTGGAGGTTCTCCAGCGGCCACGTCGTCGGGTAGGCGTTCATCGACTTGTAGAAGTTGATCGAGTTCGCGGCCCGCATGTTGATGAAGCCGCCGACCTTCATGTTCGTGGTCTTGGCGCTGGTCGCCAGGTAGACCGTCTTGTCACCGGCCCGCGCCGCGAAACCCTTGTCACCCGGCTTCTCCCGCAGCTTCGCGCCCGCCTTCCAGTGCACGTTGACCGTGCCCTCGAAGATGTCCTTGCGGTTGGCCGGCGCGGCCTTGTACTCGCTGGCGTAGCTCGGGTCGACGCCCCGCGACTGCACGCGGAAGAGGCCGCGGCCCGGCCACAGCCAGCCGCCGGAGCCGTCTTCGTAGCCCATGTTGCCCTGGTCCCACTGGTCCCCGTCCGGCGTGAGCACGTCGTACTCGGTGTTCTTGTCCGGGGTGTAGACGAACTTCGTCTGGTCCGTGCCGGCGCCGCGCAGGATCAGGTAGCCGGCGTCGACGTGGATCTCGTGCGTGACGTTCAGCGTGCCGGCCGGGAAGGTGATCAGGCTCAGCTTGTCGTAGCTCGCCGAGGGCGTGCACGACGTGTGGATCTTGTCGATGGCGGCCTGGATACCGGTGGTGTCGTCGACGCCGTCGTCCGGCTTGACCTGGTACGTCGAAGCGAGCTGGGCCGCGGTGACCTTGCAGCTCGCACTGGGGTTGACGGCACTGGCGCCGGGCAGGTTCCGGCCGCCGCGGTAGCCGGCCTTGCTCCAGTCGTACAGCCCGGCCACGGGGGCCGCCCGGTTGCCGGCCGAGGTGTCCAGGGTGGTGAGCGCGCCGGGTCCGGGCGGGACCGCGGTGGCGATCGACGGCGACACCGCGTTGACGCCGGCCGCGATGAACGCGGCGGCGGCGATGCCCGCGACTATTTTCTTGCGTGACAAAGGAACCCTCCGATCGAATGATGCACGGGACAGGGCACGGGGCCCTCGTGGAGACGCGGAACTCAGGCGGTGACGGGAATCCCGCGCGCCGGCCTCCCGGGGAACGCCGGCGGGACGGCGGGAACCGCCTCCGGGGACGTCGGGTACGCGGCAGACGACGAGGCTGCCGGCCGGGCGGTGACCGCCGGGCCGATCGCTGGTCTGGGCAAGGCTCCTCCGTAGCTGACTGGTTCTCACCAGGACTGCATGAAGGCGGCGTTGCCCCGAACCGTACCGCGTCGGGTCACGCTAGTAAAGATACTTTCCTAACAAAGGGTGTCCTACCGGCCACTCAGGGCGAGCCGACCTTCGCTTCCACCAAGGCTTTCCCGACGACCGCGCGGTCGCCGTCGCGCATGGTGCGGCTCAGCTCGACGTGGCGGAAATCGACAGCGAGCGAGGGAGGTGCCGAGCGGCCGGCCTGGTTCGCCCCGTGGCCGGCCGGCGCGGCCCGCGACACCACCCCGGACGTGCTCGCCGTCGCGCTGCAGTACGCCGACGGCGCGCCCCCGCTGCGGGATCCCACCGGGCTCCGCGTCTCCGGCGACGCCACGTTCGGCGAGGGCGCCGACTCGAGGGGTTACCTGGCGCTTCCCCGACGGCGTCGGCGGCGGGACCCGGCCCGCGGGTGTCCCGGGTCGGCAACCTTCGGCGACACGTCGTTACTCGAGGGCACGGGCGGGTACGCACCGGCGTGCCGGACCGCGACCCTTGTGACCCTAGCCTTCGAGCTGGTCGCGCAGCTGGTGCAACGTCTTGGCCAGCAAGCGCGAAACCTGCATCTGGGACACACCCACGCGGGCGGCGATCTGCGACTGGGACAGGCCATCGAAGAAGCGCATCCGGACGATCGCCTGCTCCCGCGCCGGCAGCTTCTTCAGCAGCGGGACGAGCGTGTGGTGGTCCTCGACGAACCCGATGCCGGCGTCCGGCTCGCCCATCACCTCGGCCAGAGAGCTGCTGCCCTCACCGTTGTTGAGCGGCTGGTCCAGCGACGACGTCTCGTAGCAGTTCGCCGCGAGCAGGCCGTCGCGGACGGTCTCGACGTCGATGCCGAGGTGGCCGGCGAGCTCGCTGGGCGTCGGGGCCCGGCCCAGGTGCTGGGCGAGCTCCGTGGTGCCGCGGGACAGCCGGCCTTGCAGCTCCTGCAGGCCGCGCGGGACGCGCAGCGCCCAGCCCGTGTCGCGGAAGTGCCGGCGGACCTCGCCCATGACGGTCGGGACCGCGAAGGACAGGAAGTCCGCTCCGTGCGTGGGATCGAACCGGTCGACCGCTTTCATCACCCCGAGCCGGGCCACCTGGACCAGGTCGTCGCGGGGCTGGCCCCGGCCGCTGAACCGGGTCGCGATGTGGTCGGCGAGCGGGAGGAACTCGATGATCAGCCGCTCGCGCAGCCGCGCCCGGCCGGCGTGGCCCTCGGGCAGGGCCGCGAGCTCGGCGAACAGCGGCGCGCAGTGGGAGTAGTCGTCCCGCTTGCGCTCGCGGGACCGCGGGTGGTCGTGCGTGGCCGGCACCGGGACGGCGACGTCCTGCTCGGTGCGGCCCGCGACCGGCGTGACGGTCGTCAAGGCGATCTCCTGTTCGTCGGGCTGCTGATACCCCCGCCACGGCGGGGCAAACCTCGTTCCGCGGTGACGGACGTCATCGTGACACTGCGGTTACGAACCGTCTCCTCCGGTAGGCCATTTGGTCCACAGTGGACGGCCAAACCACGGTCCGGCGCACCCCGCGCGCCGACCCGCTAGGATCCTTGCTGATCCGTTGAAACCACAGCGGTTGTGGTGGCGGCCGCGACTCGGCCCCACGTACGCAGCAGTGGCGAACGGAGACCGGAATGGCGGACACGGAACTCACCGGCCAGCTCGACGAACTGGCCGCGTCGGCCTCGGCCCTCACCCGCGCGCTCGAATCCGCAGACGGCGAGCAGAGCGTCCTCGACACCATCGTCACCGAAGCGGTCAACGCGTTCCCCGACGCCGACATGGCCAGCATCACCGCCATCCACCACGGCGAACCGGAGACCGCCGCGCATTCGGACCAGCGCGCCGTGGACATCGACCGGCACCAGTACGAAGCCGGCGACGGCCCGTGCCTGCAGGCCGCCGAAACCGGGCACGTCGTGCGCGTGTCGCTGTCCACGGCGACGCGGGAATGGCCGGAGTTCACCAAGCACGCCACCGCGCTCGGCGTCGGCAGCTACCTCGCCGCGCCGCTGCGCGTCGACGAGACGCTCGACGGCGCGCTGAACCTCTTCGGCTTCGGCGACCACGGCTTCGCCGAAGCCGAATCGCACATGCTGAGCGTCTACACCACGCTCGTCGCGTTCGGGCTGCGCACCGTCCGCCGCTACCGCGTGGCCCTGACGGAGTGCGAGAACCTCACCACCGCGATGCGGTCGCGCGCGGTGATCGAACAGGCCAAGGGCATGCTGATGGCGATCCACCGCATCGACGCCGACGACGCCATGCGGCGGCTCGTGCGCCAGTCGCAGCAGACCAACGTCAAACTGCGCGACGTCGCGCACCGGTTCGTCACCACGGTTTCGGACAAGGACATCCGGGCCTGACACCTCTCGTACCCGGGTATGAGGAAGCCGGCCCGCTTCTCGTGCCCCGGTACGGACTTCCGCTTCCCGCACGGCGGCGGCCCGGCGGCCTGCCTACTTTCGGCTCATGGACATCCGAACGGACCACCCCACTCCCCCGGGCACGCTGGTCGCCGCGTTCTTCGGCTACCTCGTGTCGACGATCTCCGCGCTGGTCGGCGCCGGGCTGCTGCTCGGCTACCGGGACGAACTGGCGCAGGCGCTGCGCACCGCGAGCGCCGGCTCGTCCTCGGCGCACCTGACCGAAGACCAGATCCAGCGGTCGGCGGCCTTCGGGCAGGCGGTGGGGATCGGGGTGCTGGTCGTGCTCGCCGCGCTGTACCTGTTCCTGAGCTTCCGGCTCAAGGCCGGCCGGAACTGGGCCCGCATCGTGCTGACGATCGTCACGCTGCTGCAGGTCGCGTCCCTGGTGGCGACGTCGGGCACCGCGGTGAACTACGTCAGCACCGCGGTGTCGGTGCTCGCCCTGGTGTTGTCGTACCTCCCGGCGTCCAGCACCTACATCGCGCGCGTGAAGCACGCCCGCTGACACCTCCCGACGTCGCCGCGGGTCAGGCGCAGCTGCCGGAATCCGTGGCGAGCACCGGGTCCTTCGCGGGACGAGCGCTGAACGGCGTCTTCTCGTAGACGCTCAGCGCGCCGTCGCGCAGCGTGTAGACGGTGCGGGTGCCGGAGTACGTCATCTGATCCACCGGGCGGCTGACGTCGTCGTTCTCGGCGGCGACGGTCGTGAACGCGCGGCCGCCTTCCAGGGGCGTGCACTGGTAGCCGAGGTGCGCGGCGACGCCGCCGCCTTCGGCGACCGAGAACGGCTTGTCGTCGGCGCCGACGACCTGGCTCAGGTTGCGGCCGTCGTAGTGCAGCACGGAGTAGAACGTCGTGTTGGCGCCGACGGACTGCGTGACGACGAGTTCGGCCCGGCCGTCACCGTTGAGGTCGGTCACCCGCGGCGCCTCGATGCCGAACTGGCTGTCGGCCGGCAGGTGGATCGACGTGTACGTCCCGTTCACCGTGGCCGAGATCAGCTGGTCGCTGTCGCCGGTCAGCTGCGCGGTCACGGTCTCGATCTCCCCGTTGCCGTCCAGGTCGGCGACGGTGGTGACCGGGGCCGGGCCCGCGGCCATGGCCGGCGCGGCGGCGGCGAAACCCAGCGCCGCGGCGAGGCCGGCGACGGTGGCGGTGCGGACGAGTCCGGTGCGGTTCATGAGATCTCCCTCCGTCTTCCGGTGATCTTTTCACCGAAAGTGCTCTCATGAAGGAAGACGGTCACGGCGCCGTCGCGTGCACCGCGGGTGCGATGTGCCACACGAACGCAACCTCGGCCCCAAGGCCAGGTCAGCCCAGGGAAGCGCTCGCCGCACGCAGCTCGTCCAGGGCGGCCAGGACGCGCGGCGCGAACTCGCCCGCGGTCTCGCGCTCGGCGTCGGACCACTCGGCGTAGGCCCGCTTGAAGGCGAGCACGCCCAGCTCGGCCGCGAGGTGGGCGATCGGGTCGGGCACTCCGCGGGCGACGAGCGCCGCCGTCATGGCGGCCGCGAGACCGACGCTCTTGAGGGCGTCCCGCTCCTGCAGCTCGGCGCTGGCGGCGACGGCCGCCTTCAGCCGGGGGCCGAGCTCGCGGTTCATCGGGCCCATCGTGCTCGCCGCGCGTTCGAGGCCGGCCGCGACCGCTTCGAGCGGCGTGGCTCCCGGCGGCGCTTCGGTGATCCCCTCGGCCAGCAGTCGGCTCAAGGCCTCCTGCCCGGCCACGAGCAGGTCGCGCTTGTCCGGGAAGTAGCGGAAGAAGGTGCTTCTCGTGACCCCGGCCTGCTCGGCGATCTGCGCGACCGTGGTGGCGTCGTACCCCTGCTCGGTGAAGAGGTCGACGGCAGCCAGGACGAGCCGTTCACGCGCCCCCGGTTCCCATCGTGCCATGGGGCGATCATAGGTGATGGGACTAGTGTCGCATCACTCTGGTAGCGTGATGAGACACTAGTCCCATCACTTTCTGGAGATCCCATGCATGTCTTTGTCACCGGCGGCACCGGGCTGGTCGGCTCCGCCGTCGTCGCGGAGCTGCTCGGCCACGGCCACACCGTGTCGGTGCTCGCCCGCTCCGACGCGTCCGCACTGGTCGCGGAGAAGGCCGGCGCCGAGGCGGTGCGGGGCAGCATCGCCGACCTGGACGTCCTCCGCGCCGGGGCCGAGCGGGCCGACGGGGTGATTCACCTGGCCTTCAGCAACGACTTCAGCAGCGCCGAAGCCGTCGCGCGGTCGGTCGCCGAGGAGAGCGCCGCCATCGCGGCCCTGGGCGAGGCGCTCGTCGGCAGCGACCGCCCGTTCGTCACGGTCTCGGGGACGCCGTGGGTGTCCGGCCACCTCTCCACCGAGGCCGACCCGGCGCCGACCGACGGGCCGGTCGGCGGCCGCGGCCGCGCCGTCACGGCCGCCCTGGAACTGGCCTCGCGCGGGGTCCGCAGCTCGGCCGTGCGGCTGCCGCGCACCGTCCACAACGAGGGTGACGGCGGTTTCGCCGGCCTGCTGACCCGGATCGCGCGGCAGACCGGCGTGTCCGGCTACCCGGGCGACGGCACCCAGCGCTGGCCGGCGGTGCACGCCCTCGACGCGGCCGTCCTGTTCCGGCTGGCCCTGGAGGAGGCCCCGGCTGGGACCGCCTGGCACGCCGTGGCCGACGAAGGCGACGCGGTCCGCGACATCGCCGCGGTCATCGGCCGGCGCCTGGGCCTGCCGGTCGAATCGGTGGCCGAGGAGACGTTCGGCCCGCTGGGCCCGATCTTCGCGGCCGACCAGCCCTCGTCGAGCGCCCACACCCGGGAAGCGCTCGGCTGGGAGCCGAAGCACCCGAGCCTGCTCGAGGACCTGGAGAACATCCAGGCCTGACCGGACCGGCAGCGGGACAATTCGTTCCCGCTGCCGGTACCTCACAGATCATGATGACCGGGTGAGCACCACACCCACGCTCGGTCCCGTGCCCCAGCGCCTGACCGTCGACGCCGACCAGGTCCGCCGGCTCGTCGCCGAGCAGTTCCCGCGGTGGGCGGGCCTCCCGGTCCGGCCCGTGGCGGACGGCGGCTGGGACAACCGGACCTTCCACCTCGGCGACACGATGTCGGTGCGGCTGCCCAGCGCGGCCGAGTACGCCTTGGCGGTCACCAAGGAACAGCGCTGGCTGCCGGTGCTCGCGCCGCGGCTGCCGCTGCCCATCCCCGTGCCCTTGGCGGAAGGCGGACCCGGCGCGGGTTATCCGTTCGCGTGGTCGATATACCCGTGGCTCGAGGGCGAGCCCGCGAGCGCGGACCGGATCGCCGACCCCGTCGGGTTCGCGGCCGACCTCGCCGATTTCCTGGTGGCGTTGCGGAGCGTCGACACCACGGACGCGCCTCGGCCGGGCACGCACAACTGGTTCCGGGGCAGCACCCTGCGCACGTACGACGAGTCGGCCCGGCGCGCGCTCGCCAAGCTGACCGGCCACGTCGACGTCGACCTGGCCGGCGAGATCTGGCAGACCGCACTGGCCGCGCACTGGGACGGCGCGGAGACCTGGTTCCACGGCGACGTCGCCCCGGGAAATCTCTTGCTGCGAAACGAAAAGCTGGCAGCGGTCATCGACTTCGGCACCTGCGGCGCCGGCGACCCGGCCTGCGACGTGGCCATCGCGTGGACCCTGCTGACCGCCGACGGCCGCCGGTCGTTCCGCGAGCGGCTGTCCGTCGACGACGCCGAGTGGGCACGCGGCCGCGGCTGGGCGCTGTGGAAGACGCTCGTCACGTGCGCCCAGACCTGGGGCCGCGATGACCACGAAGCCGTGAACGCACGGCGTGTTCTGGACGAGATCTTCGCCGAGTATCAGCCCTAGGACCGCTTCATCCCCACACCGCCGACGGCGAGCCGTTGTGCCGGGCGGGGGGCGCGTAGTGCTGGGCCGTCCGGCCACCAGTCCTGCAGGCGTACCAAGCCCGGGTCGAGCAGGTCGAAGCCGGCGAACAGGCGCTCTACGCCCGTTTCGGTGCGGCAGCGGACCGGCCGGTGGCAGCGGGACTCCCACGTGCGCTCGATCGCGCGCGGGGTGACGCCCGCCCCGGTGGGTTCTGCCCAGCAGCTCAGTGCCAGCACCGATCCCGGTGGCAGCAGTGCTCGGTAGCCGGCCAGGGCCGCGGACAGGCGGGCGTCGTCCGGTTCGTGCTGGACGCCCGTGGTCAGCAGTACGGCGACCGGGCGGGTGAGGTCGAACGCCGTGCTGACCGTCTCGTGGCCCAGCAGGTGCCACGGTTCCAGGTGGTCGGCGCGCACCACCGCGGTGTTGTCGTTGTCGTCGAGCAGCGCGCGTTCGTAGCTGAGCACGAGGCTGTCGGTGTCGGTGTAGATCACCTTCGCGTCGGGGTTCTCCCGCTGCGCGGTCTGGTGCGTGTTGTCCTGCGCGGTCGGCAATCCCGCGGCCAGGTCCAGGAACTGGTCGACGCCGCGGGTGGCGAGGTGGCGGACGACCCGCACGTGCCACGCCCGGGCCGCGCGCAGCAGGTCGGTGAAACCCGGCGCGGCCTCGTCCAGGTCGCGCAACGCGGCGCGATCGGTGGCGTAGTTGTCGTGGCCGCGCAGGGCCGCGTCACGAATGCGGGCCGGTGACGCGACGTCCTGGTCCCACCAATGATCCGACCACACATCCGGGTCGACTGCGAGAGTCACGCCACCTCCGGATCGGGACCACATTCACCTGGGCTGGCAGTTTAACCACTTTGGTAACTCCTGTGACCACATCGGGGGCTACACGAAAGAATGGTCCGTAGCAGGCGGTGAACCACTGGCTGTGGGTCACCGCCCGCCGATCGGCCGGGCGATGCGGCCGTTCAGGTAACGCGGCCGGCCACAGCCGGTCACCGCACCGGCTCCACCATGCTTTCCAGGTTCTCGCGGGCGATCCGCTTGCGGAACTCCCCCTCGTAGGAAGCGTCGCCGGAATCGTGCATCGTCTCGGTCATCCGGACCGCGGCCGTCTGCCGCGCCCACGTGTGATCGAGACAGGTTTCGGAATAGTGGTCGAGCAGGCTCGGATCGTCCTTGTCGATCTGCTGGACGACGGCGCGGGCGAGCACCTCGGCGTCGTGGAGGGCGAGGCTCATCCCTTCCGCGCTCATCGGCGAAATGAGGTGCGCGGCGTCCCCGAGCAGGTAGAGCCGGCCGTAGCGCATGGGGCTGAACACCACCCCGCGCAGCGGGACGACCTGCTTGCTCGTGATCGGCCCGCGGACCGCCACGGGCTCCCCGAACCGGGTGCCCAGTTCGGTCCAGACGCGCTCGTCCGGCCAGTCGCCGGCGGTGTCGGTGAGCGGGCACTGCAGGTAGACGCGGCTCGCGCGCGGGCCGCGGGTGATCCGCGCGGCGAAACCGCGGGAGTGCACCGCGAGCACGGCCGGCGGATCCGCCGGCACCTCGGTCAGCACCGTCAGCCAGGCGTACCCGAACTCGTGGGTGTCGCAGGTGAGGACGTCGGCGGGCACGGCCGTCCTGCTGACGCCGTGGTAGCCGTCGGCCCCGGCGACGACGTCACAGCCGAGCACCTTCGCCGTATCCGACGCATCCCGGTAGCGCACCCGGGGCGACTCGGTACCGATGTCTTCCAGCGCAACGTCTTCCGCCTCGAAGCGCAGGTCGCCGCCGTCGCGCAGGAACACCCTGATGAGGTTCCGGACGAGGACCTGCTGGGGGCAGAACGCGCCGTCGGCATCGTCGTCGTCGAGGTCCATCTTCCACCAGCGCGTCCCCCCGTCGATCAGCAGCGGCATCCCCGCGTCGGACGATTCGTGGCTCGTGCTGCCCTCGACGACCTCGTCCAGGCCCCATTCCCGCAGCACGCGCACCCCCTGCGCGTCGAGGGACCCGGCCCGCTGCCGGTGCTCGACGTGCTCGCGGCTGTGCTTCTCCAGGATCACGCAGCCGATTCCGCTGCGCAGCAGGAAGTTCCCGAGGGCGAGCCCGGCGACTCCGCCGCCCACGATCGCCACGGTGGTGTGCTCTTCGGTGTTGGTCATGGCACCACCGTGGCCCCGGGCGCGCGGGCCGACCACCGGTATCCGGCCAGCCGATACCGGAAAGCCGCCAACCTCAAGCGCCGTGCTCCTGGAGGCCGGCCTGGTAGCGGCCGGGCGTCTGGCCGACGACGGCGGTGAACGCCTCGATGAACGTCGAGGGGTTGGACCAGCCGCACGCGATCGCGGTGTCGGTGACCGACTGCCCGCCGGTGAGGTGGGCCAGGGCGTGGTGGATGCGCAGGATGGTGCGCCAGCGGTGGAAGCCCATGCCGAGGTCGGCGTGGAACAGCCGGCTGAGCGTGCGCTCGCTCGCGCCAGCGGCGCGGCCCAGCTCGGCCAGCGTCGCGGTCCGGCCGGGATCGGCGCGCAGGAGATCGGTGACGACGCGCAGCCGGTCGTCGCGCGGTTCGGGCAGGTGCAGGGACTGCTCGGGCGGCTCGCCGAGCTCGTCGAGCACCACCGCGCGCAGCCGTTTCTCGGCCTCGGGAGTCCGCCCGTCCGGGCCGGTCAGCGCCAGGAGAACTTCCCGCAGCAGCGGGCTCACCGCGAACACGCTGGGGTGCGCCACGAGCCCGCCGCACTCCGCGGCCGGGATGGCGACGAGCCGGGCGTCGGTCCGGCCGTAGAAGCGGTGGGAGTGCGCGAACCCCGGCGGCGTCCACGTCACCCGGCTGGCCGGCGCCACCCACGTCCCCCGCTCGGTCGTGGTGGCCAGCGCACCGGCGGCCGCGTACACGAGCTGGCCGTCGGGGTGGGAGTGCGCGTCGAGGTGGTAGCCGTGCGGGAGCCAGCCGCCACCACGTGGCGTCGGCCCTCCCGGCTTCGCGGGCGGCTTCGAGACTTGGCGGGTTTCCGGCATCGGGCGTCAGTTTACCGCTGGTCGGTTCAGGTAGTGGTCGGGCCGTAGGGGGCGTGCGCGGTCTCCGTCGCCAGCGCCCAGTAGGACCAGTGCCACCACTCGCTCGGGTAGTTCACGAAGCCGCTCGCCGACATCGCCTCGATCAGCAGCGGCGGCACGCTCTACACCTGGAACGGCCTCGGCATGAACAAGTTCGCCAAGGCGGTCGTCCACGGCGCCGGCTGGTCCCCGTACTTCTGACCCTGAAAGGAGTGACGTCCTCGCCGGGTGTCACATTTCGGGGGGATCTGTCACTGGGAATCGCGTCCGGGGGCATTCCGGCGCGATTCTTCCTCATCGGGGGTCGAGTTCGTCCGTCAACGCGGCGTCGACCTTCGCCGCGGCTCGACGTAGCGTCCGGTGGGCCGCGGCCAGCAATGCGACGGCGGCCAGTGCCGCGACCATCGCCCAGGCGCTGCCGTCGTCGTCGGCCGGGACCACCGCGAACGTGACCAGGGAAAGCAGCAGCCAGCGATTCCGGTCGCCCGCCCGGATCCGCGGCCGGCGGGGAGCGTGGTCGCGCGCGATCGACTGCGCCTGCCCAGGTACACCCATCGATTCTCGGCCTCCCGTCGGCGATCCACGCGCCCCTCGGCGTCACGGATCGCAGTCGTCTGACCCCCGAACAGTCGATCTGCCCGACAAGAGAGTTACAGATTTTTCTATTTTTGACTCAGCGCAATCATCGATTCAGTCGAATGAGTGAAGAAACCGTCTTGTTCTCCCTGAGTCAAAAACTTATTCACTTTTCGCCGGGCTCTTCCTCGTCCGGCGGGGCGAGCCCGCGGTCGAGCGGGTGGGTCGAGGTGATCTCGGGCTCCACCGAGGGCGGCGCGAGCCCGCGGTCCAAGGTCCGCTCTTCGGTCTGGTTCTCGTCTTCGGCGGGCAGCCGCCCGCGGTCTTCGCCATCGTTCGTCATGGCGGCGGAGTACCCGAATTCCGGCGCGTTATCCGGCGACCACCCCTCGGACCTGCGGCGATCACGCGTCGAAGCGGAAGTACACCGTCCGGTGGTAGTCGCCGGTGGCCGCGTTCGGGCGGCTCTCCGGGCCCAGCGAGGCGACGCCGTGGAACTTGTTGCCGATCGGCGCGATGCCGTCGAGCAGGGAGAGGTTGCCTGCCGGGTAGGTGACGACCGCGTTCTGCGGGTCGGGTCCCACCGCCGGGGTGAACAACCGCAGGAACAGGCCCTCGTCCGCGGCGACCACCGTGACCGCGCCTTCGGTGGTGTCGAGCACCGCCCAGCAGGTCCGGGCGTGGTAGCCCTTGAACTCCGGGTAGCCGAACCCGCTCGACCCGGTCGCGGTGTTGTTGTACGGCTTGCTCCAGACGTCGGGCTGCACACCCCGCAGCCGGTTCTTGTAGACGCGGTAGGGCCCGTCGCCGAGCCAGGTGAGGCCCCGGACGTTCGCCTCCGGGTAGTCGAAGTTCACGCCGAGGTGGTCGTGGTCGCCGGTGGCGCGGTAGCGGTACTCCAGCCGCAGCCAGCCGTTGGCGTCCAGCCGCCAGCGCACCGACGTCAGGTCGCCGGTGTAGTCGGCTTGGACGACCCAGCCGGTGCCGTCGCGGAAGTGGCTGAACGCGGTCAGCGCGGCCGTCCCGCCGGCCGGGGCAGGACCGTTGCCGAGCGACACCGGTGCGCTGCCCCGGCGCACGCCGGTGAGCCGGCCGCTGGACTTGCTGACGGTGACCCGGGTGGCGCCGGCGACGAGCGTGACGTCGGTGGCGGTCTCGGCCGCGGTGACACTGCCGGTGGTCGCCGGCTTGACCAGGCGCGCGGCGAAGTCCGGCGCCTTGCGGATCCGCCACGTCCAGCCGGCGACGTCCCGGCCGGTCGCGTCGGTCACGCTCAGCCGCAGCGCGTCGGCGCCGGTCCAGTCGGCGGGCAGGCCGAGCGTCACCGCGCCGGTGGCGCCCGGGGCGACGTCCGGCGCGCCGGCCTGGCCCTGGGCGAGCACCTGGTGGCCGGGGCCCGCGCCGGGCGCGGGGAACACGAGCAGCTGCCAGCCGAACCGGCACGTCCGGAGGTTCGTGAAGTCGTACCGGTTGACGAGCTTCACGGTCTTGTCGAACGACGCCGGGAAGACCGTGTCGTAGTAGGCCGGGCTGGCCAGCTGGACCGGCGACCAGATGTCCTTGATCGTGAAGAAGCTGCCTTCCTTCTCGCGGTACGGGCCGAGGATGCCGTCGGGGGCCCGGCTGCCGTTGGTGTCGAGGGCGCCGCCGCGGTCGTCGCGCACGACGCTTTCGTCGACGAGCGCCCAGATGAACCCGCCCGCCGAGCGCTGGGCGCCGCCCATGAGCTTCCAGTAGTCGTTCAGCCCGGCGCCGGCGCCACCGTCGTAGAGCCCGTGCAGGAACTCGGTCGGCATGAAGACCGTGGTGCCGGCGGCCTTGGTCGCGGTGCTGCTGTAGGTCTGGTAGTGACTGGTGTCGACGCCGCTGAACGTCGTCCACGGGTGCAGCACCGCCCGCCGCTGCGGGTCGTACTGGCCGAAGTCGTCGTCCAGCGCGGTGTTCCAGCCACCCTCGTTCCCGTTGTCCCAGAACAGGATCGACGGGTGGTTGACGTCGCGCCGCACCAGGGCCGCGACCAGCGGCGCGCCGACGCCCTCGTCGTAGTGGTGCTGCCAGCCGGTCAGCTCGTCCAGGACGTAGAGCCCGAGCTCGTCGCAGAGGTCGAGGAAGTACGCGTCCGGCGGGTAGTGCGACATCCGGACGGCGTTCATGTTCATGTCCTTCATCAGCCCGATGTCCAGCCGGGCGAGCCGGGGACTCGACGCGCGGCCGGACGTCGGCCAGAAGGTGTGCCGGTTCGCTCCTTTGAGGACGATCCGCTTCCCGTTGACGTAAACGCCGTCGCCGGTGCGGACCTCGATCGTGCGGAACCCGAAGCGCTCGACGGTGCTGTGCAAGGCCACGCCGGCGGAACTCGCGAGCGTCAGCTCGACCTGGTGCAGGTTCGGCGTCTCGGCCGTCCACAGGGGTGGCTGGGCCGCGGTGGTGGTCAGCGTCGCGCCGGTCGCGCCGCTCGCCACGGCGACCGAAAAGGCGCCGCCCACGGCCGTGCCGTCGAGCCGGCGCAGCTGGGCCGAGACCCGGCCCGCCGCGCTCACCCCGGCGAGCGTGACCTGGGCGGTGAAAGTCCCGTCGGCGCGGGCGTCGATCGCGACGCGGTCGATCCGCGCGGCCGGGTAGGCCTCCAGCGACACCGGCCGGAAGAGCCCGCCGAAGTTCCAGAAGTCGCCGCGGCGCTCGGCGTCGTTCACGGAGCTGTCGGCCGACTCCTTGCTGACGGTCACCTCGAGCAGGTTCGCCGCGCCGAGCCGCAGCAGGGCCGTCACGTCGTAGCGGAAGCGGTAGAAGCCGCCTTGGTGCACCGGTCCCGCCGAGACGCCGTTGACCCGCACGTCGGCGTCGGTCATGGCGGCCTCGAACACCAGGAAGATCCGGCGCCCGGCCCAGGACGCCGGCGGCGTGAACGAGTGCCGGTAGTTGCCCTTCTCCGCCGGGACGAGGTCCCCGCCGTAGTGGTAGCTGCCGAAGCCGTGGCACTCCCAGTTGGACGGCGTCGGGATCGTGGCCTGCTCCCCCGCGCGCCGGCCGGCCGTGACCTGGAAGTCCCAGTCGACGGTGTGGTCGGCGTCGCTGCCGGTGAGCAGCATCGTCTCGGTCACCGGGCCCGCGAGCGCCGCGCCGGTTCCGGCCGCCGACGCGGCCCCGGACGTCGGCAGTCCCGCGGCGGCCACACCGGCCGCGCTGATCGCCAGTGCGCGGCGTCGGGTGAGTTCCACCAGGCCTCCCGAAGTCCGATCTGATATATGACACACCGTACAACGGCAATCACCGACTGAGCGGACAAGCAGCCGGACAAGTCTTGACGTCCGGTCGCGCGCCCACGACAGTGGTGCGGCACTCCGCACCCTCCCCGCGGTCTCCGGCCGATCCCCCGTGAAAGGTAGGAGAATGTTCTCCTCGAACGTCCGTCGGCGATTGCGCCTCGGTGTCCTGACCGCCGTGATCGCCGCCGCCGCGGTGGTCGCGCCCACCGCCACCACCGCGACCGCGGCCACCGGCTCGACCGTGGTCGGCGTGGCCTCCGGGCGCTGCCTCGACGTCGTCGGCAACAGCACCGCGGCGAAGACGCGCGTCAACATCTACGACTGCAACGGGCAGGCCAACCAGGGCTGGACGTTCACCTCGGCGGGCGAGCTGCGGGTCTACGACGGCACCATGTGCCTCGACGTCGCCGGCGCGAGCACCACCTCCCCGGCCGACGCGCAGATCTACACCTGCAACGGCGGGGCCAACCAGAAGTGGCGGATCGGCACCGACGGCACGATCACCGGCGTTCAGTCGGGCCTCTGCCTGGACGTCACCGCGGCGGGCACCGCCAACAGCACCCTGGTCGGGCTGTGGACCTGCAACAACGGCGGCAACCAGAAGTGGCGGACCACGCTGGCCGCCGACACCCAGCCGCCGAGCGTGCCGGGCAACCCGCGGGTGAGCGACCTGGTCTGCGACGCCGTGACGTTCTCGTGGAACGCGGCCACCGACAACGTGGGCGTCGCGTTCTACGACGTCTACCACGACGGCCAGCTGATGAAGTCGGTGAGCGGGAGCACCCTGTCGACCAGCCTCACCGTCGTCGGCGGCGTGACCTGGGGCCTGTACGTGAACGCCCGCGACGCCGCGGGCAACGTCTCGCAGGCCAGCACCACCGTGCCGATCACCCCGCCGCAGTGCCAGCCGGACACCCAGGCGCCGAGCGCGCCCACCAAGCTGACCGGTTCCGCGGCCGGCACGACGGTGACCCTGAACTGGACCGCGGCCACCGACAACATCGGCGTCCGGGCCTACGACGTCTACCGCGGCGGCGCCAAGGTCGGCACCGTCACCGGGACCGCCACCGCGCCGCCCGCGACCACCTTCGTCGACAGCGGTCTCGCGGCGAACACGAGCTACTCGTACTACGTCGTCGCGCGGGACGCCCAGGCGAACGTGTCGGCACCCAGCGCGTCCACGACCGTCACGACCGGCGCGGCCTGCGGCGCGTCCGTGTGCACCGTGACGCAGATCGCCACCGACACCGACATCCCGTGGGGCCTGGTGACGCTGCCGGACGGCACGATCCTCTACACCCGGCGCGACGCGCACGACATCGTCCACCTGAACCCCGCCACCGGGGCCAAGACCACCGTGGGCACGGTCCCCGGCGTCGACAACACCGACGGCGAAGGCGGCCTGCTCGGCCTGGCCGTCGCGACCACGTTCGCCAGTGACCACTGGCTCTACATCATGCACACCTCGCCGTCCGACAACCGGATCGTGCGGATCAAGCTGGAGAACGACAAGCTCACCACCAGTTCGGAGCAGGTCCTGCTCAGCGGGTTGCTGCGCAACAAGTTCCACAACGGCGGCCGGCTGCGCTTCGGCCCCGACGGCAAGCTCTACGCCAGCACCGGCGACGCCCAGAACGGCGACAACGCGCAGAACAAGACCAGCCTCAACGGCAAGGTCCTGCGCTTCAACCCGGACGGCAGCGTGCCCTCGGACAACCCGTTCGGCAACCAGGTGTGGAGCTACGGCCACCGCAACCCGCAGGGGCTCGCGTTCGACTCCCAGGGCCGGTTGTGGGAGCAGGAGTTCGGCAACGCGATCATGGACGAGACCAACCTGATCACCAAGGGCGGCAACTACGGCTGGCCGGCGTGCGAAGGCACCTCCGGGACGTGCGGCACCGCGGGCTTCATCGCCCCGAAGCGCACGTACCCGACGGCGGACGGCTCCTGCTCCGGCATCGCCATCGTCCGCGACGTGATCTACGTCGCGTGCGAACGCGGGACCCGGATGTACCGCGAGGTGATCAGCGGCAGCGACCTGACGAACGTCCAGGCGTACTTCAACGGCACCTACGGGCGGTTGCGCACGGTCGAACCCGCGCCCGGCGGCGGACTGTGGCTGACGACGACGAACAACGGTGACAAGGACAGTATTCCCGACAACAGCGACGAGAAGATCTTCCACGTCGTTTTGGGTGAATAGCCCCACCCGAACTCTTTCGCAATGGCAACTATCCCCGATAACCTGCTGACCGACCGTCGAGAAAAGGAGCCTCGTGACTTCAGCAGGGCACGCGCCGGACCTTCTGTCTCCGGAGTTCGCCGCCGATCCGTACGCCGCCTACGACGTCATGCTCGAGCATTCGCCGGTGATCTGGCACGAGGGAATGCAGAGTTACGTCATTTCGCGCTTCGAGGACGTGTCGCGCGCCTTCAAGGAAGGCGTGTTCACCACCGAAAACTACGGCTGGCAGCTGGAACCCGTGCACGGCCGGACCATCCTGCAGATGAGCGGCCGGGAGCACTCGATCCGGCGCGCCCTGGTGGCGCCGGCGTTCCGGGGCAACGAGCTGGAGCAGAAGTTCCGCCCGGTGATCGAACGCAACTCGACGCAGCTCATCGACGTCTTCCGCGGCCGCGGCTCGGCCGACATCGTGACGGACTACGCGCGGCACTTCCCGATCAACGTGATCGTCGACATGCTGGGTCTGGACCAGAGCGACCACGCCCGGTTCCAGCGGTGGTACAGCGCGATCATCGCCTTCCTCGGCAACCTCAGCCAGGACGAGGCCGTCACCGCGGCCGGCCTCCAGACCCACGACGAGCTCGCCGCGTACATGATCCCGATCATCCGCGACCGCCGCGAAAACCCCGGTGACGACCTGCTTTCCGCGCTCTGCGCCACGGAAGTCGACGGCACCACGATGAGCGACGAGGACATCAAGGCGTTCTGCAGCCTGCTGCTCGCCGCCGGCGGCGAGACCACGGACAAGGCGATCGCCAGCCTGTTCCGCAACCTCCTGGAGCACCCGGACCAGCTCGACGCCGTGCGCGCGGACCGCGACCTGATCCCGAAGGCGTTCGCCGAAACCCTGCGGCACACCCCGCCGGTGCACATGATCATGCGCCAGCCCGCGGAAGACGTCGAGATCGGCGGCGAGAAGATCCCGGCCGGCAGCACGGTGACCTGCCTGATCGGCGCCGCCAACCGCGACCCGCGCCGCTTCGCGAACCCGGGCGCGTTCGACATCTTCCGCACGGACCTGCCGACGGAGACAGCGTTTTCCGCGGCGGCGAGCCACCTGTCGTTCGCACTGGGCCGGCACTTCTGCGTGGGCGCGCTGCTGGCGAAGACGGAGATCGAGGTGGGCGTCAACCAGCTGCTGGACGCGATGCCGGACGTCCGGCTCGCCGAAGGTGCGGAACCGGCCGAGCGAGGCGTCTTCACCCGGGGACCGGCGTCGGTGCCGGTGACGTTCACCCCGGCGTAGGCGCCGGCGGGATCGGCGGCCGGTTAGCCTGCGGTGGTGACCGTTCCCGACCGCGAGCAGGTGGCGCGCACCTGGACCGAGCTGATCTCCGGGGCCATCACCAGGTCCGCCGCGCACGCCTGGGCCGTGCGGTGGGTGGAGGACGAGCCGGAGCGCGTCACCGATCCGATGACCGGGAGCGCGCTCCTGCACCTGCACGGCTTCGACCAGGCCTGCACCGCCGACGGCCTGGTCGGACCCGGCGCGAGCACCGACTGGCTGCACAGCGAAGCGGACATCGCGGCCGCCTTCACCCACTGGCAGACGGCCACCGCAGAGTTCGACCGGAACCCGGCCGGCTACCGGGCCAAGGCCCGGGAGCGCGCGCTCGAACTGCTGCGCGAGGAACGCGCCGGCGGCGGCCAGTCGAGCTAGCCGCCCGCCGCCGCCCCCCCGACCCCCGTTGTCCGTGAAGGCCTCCTTACCGGCCATAAGAGCCGGTAAGGAGGCCTTCACGGACGTGCGAGCGGGAGCGCCGAGGTCACGGTCACCACGTCGCCGGGCCGGCGACGTGGACCGGGGTGAAGACCACCGGCAGGCTCTCCAGGCCGCGCATCCACACCGATGGACGCCACACCAGGTTCTCCGCCGGGACGGCCAGTTCCAGGTCCGGGAGGCGGTCCAGCAGCACCTCGACCGTCGTGCGGGCGATGACCTCGGCCACTTCCGGTGCGGGGTAAGGACATCCGTGCTCGCCGTGGCCGAAGGACATGTGCGCGTGGTTGCCCAGGGCGCCCGACGCCGCGTCCGGACGGGCGTGCGGGTCGGCGTTGCCCGCCGCCAGGCCGAGGACCACCAGGTCACCCTGGCGGACGCGGACGCCGCTCAGCACCGTGTCGCGCGTGGCGAAGCGGCCGATGAAGTTCTGCGTGGGCGTGTCGTGCCACAGGACCTCGTTGAGGGCCTGGCCGACACTCCCCCGGCCGCCCGACAACGTCATCGCGAAGCGGCTGTCGGTCAGCATCAGCCGGATCGTGTTGCCGATCCAGTTGGCCGTCGGCTGCTGGGCCGCGGCCGTCACCACCAGCAGGTCCTGGACGACCTCGTCGTCGGTCAGGTTCGCCGGGTCCTGCATCATGGCCGTGGGGACGTCCGCGCCCGGCTGCTGGTGCTTCACCGCCACCAGGCGCGCCATCGCCTCCTGCACCCGGCCGTACGCGGGCAGCGCCTCGGGGCCGACGTCCAGCGACAGGGCGACGTCCCGCACCAGCGCGGGGGCCTCCGAGTCGGGCATGCCGTACATCTTCGCGATCGCCAGCAGCGGTGCCTGCTGGGCGAACCGGGCGATCAGGTCGGCTTCGCCGGAGCCCGCGAACTCGTCGATCAGCCGGTCCGCGATGCGCTCGCAGTGGGCGCTGAGGTCGAACTGGTCGACCGCCGACAGCGCGTCGCCGATCGCGCCCGCCCGCCGCCGGTGTTCCGCGGCCTCGGTGAACATCACCGACGGGTTGTGCATCACGTACGGCAGCAGCGGCCAGTCGTCGGGGACGTTGCCCCACTGGTTCCAGCGGCGGCTGTCGCGGGCGAACAGCTGCGAGTCCTGGCACACCTGGTGGATCTCGCGGTAGCCGGTCAGCAGCCAGGCCGGGATGTCGCCGTCGAGCAGGACCGGGACGACGCCGCCGTACTGGCGCCGGATCCGGGCGTAGAGCGCGGCGGGATCCTTCTGGAACTCGGGCCCGTACAACCGGACGCGGTCCGCCGCGGGGATCGTGTCCGCCGGGGTGCTGGTCTGGAAACCGGTCACGATGCGCCCTCCCGGACTGTGGACAGGGTGTAGAGGTGGTCGACGAGCGAGATCAGCACCTGCTTGGCCGAGTCCCGGTCGCGGGCGTCGCAGTCGACGAGCGGCACCTCGTCGGGCAGGTCGAGCGCGGCGCGGACGTCGTCGAGACTGTGCTTCGGCGGCCCGAAGTTGTTGCGCGCCACGATGAACGGCGTCCCGTGGTGTTCGAGCCGGTCGATCGCGTACCAGGACTCGGCCAGCCGGCGGGCGTCCACCAGGACGACGGCGCCGAGGGTGCCGGCGAAGAGGCTGTCCCAGAGGAACCAGAACCGTTCCTGCCCCGGCGCGCCGAACAGGTAGAGGACCAGCTGCTCGTCGAGGCTGATCCGGCCGAAGTCGAACGCCACCGTGGTCGTCGTCTTGGCCTGCACCCCGCGGGTGTGGTCGACGCCGATCCCGGCCTGCGTCATCGTCTCTTCGGTGCTCAACGGCCGGATCTCGCTGACCGACCGGACCATGGTCGTCTTCCCGACGCCGAAGCCGCCGACGATGACGATCTTCAGGCCATCGGTCGCGGTGTCGGCCAGGGGCAGCCGTTCGTCTTGTTCAGAGATTGCGGAGTCCAACGAGCACCTTCTTGAGGAATTCCGAGTCGGAGGTCCGTCCCGCGGCCTGGGCCGACGACGGATGTCGGGCGGACACCTTGCCCGTGGCCAGCAGGTCCGCGAGCAGAATCTTGATCACACTCACCGGTAGCGCCAGATCGGACGACAGCTCGACGACGGACGTCGGTTTCGCCGCGATCTCCAGGATCCTGACGTGCTCGGACTGCATGCCCGCCGACGGCTGCGACTCCCGGACGATCAACGTGACGAGATCGAGGTCGATGTCGTCCGCGCTGCTGCGCCCGCCCGTGACCGTGTAGAGCCGGTCCGGGTCCTCCCCGTCGAGCGCCGAACGCGTCACGAAGCCGGGTGGTCAGCCGCCGTGAAGCGCGGCGGGGCGGTGAAGACCGAGCCGATCTGTTCCACCAGCTCGTCCATGTTGTGGCCGATCAGGCCCACGTCGGCGTCTTCGGTGGCGATCACGGCCAGGTGCGAGCCGACACCCGCCTCCACGATGAAGAGGATCCCGCCGTGGAACTCGGTCATCGAGTTCCGCACGCCACCGGTGCCGTCGCCGAACTCGACCGACGCACCGTGCGCCAGCGCCTGGACGCCGGCGGCGATCGCGGCCAGCTGGTCGGCGCGGTCGACGGTGAGGCCCTGGGTGTGACAGAGCTTCAGGCCGTCACGGGACAACACGAGCGCGTGACACGCGCCGGCCGTGTTGCCGACGAGGTTCTCGAGGAGCCATTCGAGGCTCTTGTCCGAATCAGTCATCGAATCCGGGGACCGGGCTGGCGGGTCCCCTCGCTCCAATCTGGCGGGGTGTGGGTGTTCGGGGGGAGCGACGGGTCACGCGTCTTCGCCGGTGTCCGCCGGGGTGGCGGCGTGGCGCGACGGAGCGGTACTGCCGCTGCGCCGCTGCTGGAAGGCACCGAACCGGGAACCGGTGTCCCGCTCGGCCCGGGCGGTGCTCGGCGTGGGCGACGGCGGCCGGCGCGACGCGGCGGTCAGCGTCTGCCCGCGCGAGCGCCGCGGCAGCTCGGACGGCTCGGCCAGGTCGCCGGTGATCTCGTGGCTCGTGTCGTCGGCGGGCCCGGGCCACGCGACGGCGGCGGAATCGTCGGCCTCCGACACCGTTTCCGGCCGGGGCTGCGTGATCAGCTGCGTCGGAATGCGCATGACAACACCGATCCCCCCACGCGAAGACGGCCGGAAGAAGACGTGCAGCTGGTGCTTGCGGGCCAGGCAGCCCACGACCGCCAGGCCGAGGCGCGTGCCCGACATCGAGGTCAGGTCGAGGGGCTGGTCCAGCGACACCGCGCGCTCGGCGCGGACGAGGGCCTGCGCCTTCATCCCGAGGCCGCCGTCCTCGATGGTGATGACCGCGCCGTTGTGCAGATCTTCGACATAAACGTGCACTTCTTCGGACGGCGCCGAGAACTTCGTCGCGTTGTCCATGAGTTCGGCGAGCGCGTGCATGACGTCTTCCGCGGCGTAACCGACGACGGCCACCCCGCTCGCGGAATGCACCCGGACCCGCTGATAAGCGCCGATGCGGCCGAGGGCACCGCGCAGGATGCTCTCCATCCGGATCGGTTTCGTCCAGCGGCGGCCCGAGCGCGCGCCGGTGAGCACGGCGATGCTGTCGGCCAGCCGGCCCGCCTGCGCCGTGCTGTGGTCCACTTTCAGGAGGTCGCCGAGCATCGCGTCGGACGAGCGGTTCTCCATCTCCCGCAGGTCCCCGAGGGTGCTGGTCGCCAGCGCCTGCAGCCGGCCCGCGGCGTTCGCGCAGGCGGCGGTCGCGGCCGCGCGCCGGCGTTCCCCGACGGCGATCTCGTCGACCACCAGCCGCAGGACGCGCTGGTGGAGTTCGTCGGCCGGGCGCGGGACCTCGGCGAGCACGCTGTCCGCGGGCGCGCCGCCGCGCAGCCGCCGGACCGCGTCGGGCACCGTCTGCTCCAGCAGCCGGGCCAGTTCACCGTCGCTGTACCGGACGAACTCGCGGGCCTGCTGGGCCTCGTCGAGCGCGGTCCGCGTCTGCCCCGTCGCGTGCGCGACCTGATCGGTGCGGCGCAGCGCGAAGAACACCGCGACGCACGCGACGATCCCGGTGAACGCGCCCGCGATGGCGATGACAATCCCCTGACCACCGGAAACCGACAGGGATATCCACGTCCAGATCGCCGCGGCGACGACCGCGGTGACGACCACCCCGATTACGGCCCGGCCGACTGACTCGCGTTCTTCCCGATGCTGTGCGGGCGGTCGTTCCGACATCGCTCCACTTCCTCGAGTCCGATTGGTGCCCGAACAGTACTCGGTTTGCCGACCGAGATCACGGGTCGGTTTCGGTGCGCCTACAACGGCGGCGACACTAACGCCGCCGTCGCGGGCCGGGCAGCGCGGGTCCCCGATTTTCCGGGCGATCCCCGGCCCTTACTCGAATTCCGCCGGATCCGCAAGGCTCGTGGCAGCCAATGCGTATCGGCGACATCTCCGGGAAAGGCGTGTCGGTGTCATGTCGGCGTCATGTCGGGGCCGTGTCGGCGGGGTCACACACGCTCGGTGGCAATTCGCACCACCGTCACCGAAGGAGCACCCATGCGCACTCCCGTCACGATCGTCGGCGCCGGACTCGGCGGCCTCATCCTGGCCCGGGTCCTGTCCCGGCACGGGATCCCGGTCACGGTCCACGAAGCGGAGGCGTCACCGACGGCCCGCGCCCAAGGCGGAATGCTCGACATCCACGACCACAACGGACAGCGCGCTCTCCAGGCGGCCGGCTTGATCGACGATTTCCGCGCCATCGTCCTCCCTGGCCGGGAAGCGATGCGGGTCGTCGAGACGGACGGGACCGTGCTGTACGACAAGGCCGACGACGGCACCGGCGGCAGTCCCGAAGCGCAGCGCGCCGCGTTGCGGCAGCTGCTGCTCGATTCGCTCCCGGCGGGCACCGTCCGGTGGGGCCGGCGGGTCGACGGCGTGCGCGCCCTCGGCGAAGGCCGCCACGAAATCACCTTCGCCGACGGCACCACCGACGTGACGGACCTGCTCGTCGGCGCGGACGGCGCGTGGTCGCGGGTCCGGCCGCTGCTCACCGACGTCACGCCCGAATACGCCGGGAACGCGTCGATCGAGACTTTCCTGTTCGACGCCGACAACCGGCACCCCGGGGTCGCGAAAGCCGTCGGCGACGGGGCGTTGATGGTGTTCGACAAGAGCGCGAGCGGGAAGGTTTTCCTGGTGCACCGGGAAAGCGACGGGAACCTGCACGCTTACCTGTGGCTAGCCCGGTCGCTGGACTGGTTCGGCGAAATAGACTTCGCCGATCCCGCGGCGGCGACCGCGCGCATCGCGCGGGAAGTCGACGGCTGGGCCCCGGAACTGGCCGAGGTGATCACCGAAAGCGACACCGCCCCGGTCTACCGCCGCCACTACACGCTGCCGGTCGAGCACCGCTGGGACCGGATACCGGGAGTGACACTGCTCGGCGACGCCGCCCACCTGCAGCCCCCGAACGGCGAAGGCGCCAACCTGGCCCTCCAGGACGGCGCCGAACTGGGCGCGGCCATCGCCGCACACCCGGGCGACATCGAGGCCGCGCTGGCCGAGTACGAGGAGGCACTGTTCCCACGCAGCGCCGCATCGGCGGCCCAGGGCGTGGCGGACAACGCGATCCTGCTGGGCGACAACGCGGCCCTGAACCTGATCAACCTGGCGGAGAGGTTCGCCGAGTAGTCACCCGGGGTTCCGCGCGCGGCCGGGTGGGTGCGGCGGGTGGGTGCTGCGCCGGGACGCGGATGCGGATGGTCGCCGCGCGGCGCGGGGAGACCGCCGCCCGGGGAACCCGCGGCCCGGGCCCGCGCGCGGCGGGGGGGTGCTGCGCCGGGCCGACGCAGGTCGACGGCTTCCGCCGACCGGCCGCGCGGCGAAGCCGCGGCCCGAGCGACGGGCTTGGCACCCGCCCGCCCGCGATGCGGATGTGCGGATCACGACACTCGGCCGCGCGACAGCGGACCGTCGCCGCGCGGCGCGGGAAGACCCGGCGAACCCGCAGCCCGGCCCGCGCGCGGCAGGTTAGGTGCTGCGCCGGGCGGGCACGGCTTCCGCTGACCGGCCGCGCGGACTCGGCGAACCCGCGGCCCAGGCCCGCGCGCGGCGAATGGGTGATGATGGTGGCGTGCGGATCACGACTCTCGGCCCTCTGGCGGTGGATGGCCGGCCGGTGCGGGGTGATCGGCTGGCGGCCGTGATCCGGGAGTTGCTCGATGCCCGGGGCCGCACCGTTTCCACCACCGCGCTGGTCGACGCGGTCTGGCAGGGCGCACCTCCCGAGGACGCCACCGGTGCGGTGCAGGCCCTGGTCGGCCGGGTGCGGCGGCTCGGCGTGCCGGTGCGCACCGGGCCCGGTGGGTACCGGATCCCGGTCGATGAGGTGCAGCTCGACGCCGTCGCCGTCCGCGCGCTCGCCGATCGTGGCCGGCGGGCGCTGGCCGAAGGCGACGCGGGGCGCGCGCGGGACTGCGCCGACGAGGCGCGGGCGTTGTTCCCGGAAGTTCCGGAGCCGACCCGGCTCTTCGGCGACGTCGTCACGCTGCGGGCGGAAGCCGCCTTGGCCGGCGGCGGGCCGGTCGACGAGGCGGACCTGCGGCGGCTGGTCGCCCGCGTCCCGCCCGACGAGCCGGCCGCCGCGCTGCTCGTGCGGGTCCTCGCGGCCCAGGGTCGCGACGCCGAAGCCTTCGACGTGGTCGAGCGGGTGCGCGGCGAGCTCGTCGAGCGGTACGGCGCCGACCCGTCACCCCTGCTCGCCGACGCGCACCTCGCCCTGCTGCGCGGGCAGCTGACGGCGCGGCCGCACCGGGCCGGCGGGCTGCCGGCCGCCTGGCGCCGGACGATGACGCCGCTGATCGGGCGCGAGCCGGATCTCGCCGCCGTCAGACAGGCGCTGCGGGAGGCGCCGGTGGTGACCGTCGTCGCCACCGGCGGGGCCGGGAAGACCCGGCTGGCCGCCGAGATCGCCCGTTCCGCCGAGCCCGTGCGGGTGGTCGAGCTGGCCGGCCTGCGCTCGCCCGCCGAGGTGCTGCCCGCCGTGCTCGCGGTACTGGGCGGCCCGGACACCCGCGCCCCGGACCGCCGCCCGCTCGGGCCCGACGAACGGCTGCGGGCCCTCGGCGCCGGGCTCGACGGGCTGCTCGTGCTCGACAACTGCGAGCACGTCCTCGGCGCCGTCGCGCACGTCGTGGCCGAGCTGCTGGCCGTGGCGCCGCCCGGGTTCGGCGTGCTCGCCACCAGCCGGGCGCCGCTGGGCCTGCTCGGCGAGGTCGTCCACCGGCTGCCGGCGCTGCCCGACGACGAGGCGCTCGCCCTGCTCGAAGCCCGCGTGCGGACCGGCGGCGCGACGCCGGCCTGGCCGCGGGACCGGGCGCTGGCCCTGGCGCACCGGCTCGACAACCTGCCCCTGGCGCTCGAACTGGCCGCCGCCCGGCTGCGGTCCATGCCGCTCGACGACGTCCTGGCCGGGCTCGGCGACCGGTTCGCGCTGCTCGACGACGCCGTGCGCGGGCTGCCCGAACGGCACGCCGGCCTGGGGGCGCTGGTCGGCTGGAGCCGTGAGCTGCTCGAGCCCGGCGAACGGGAGCTGCTGGAACGGCTGGCCGTCATCCCGGCGCCGTTCACCGCGGACCTCGCCGAGGCCGTCGCGGGCCCCGGCGCCCGCCGGGGGCTGGCGATCCTGGTCGAGCAGTCGATGCTGCGGCTGGAGGACGACCGCTACCGGATGCTGGAGACGGTCCGCGAACACGGCGAGGCCCGCCTCGACGCGGCCGGGCGCGCGGAAGCGATGGCCGGGCTGGTCGGCTGGGCCGGGCGGCGGGCGGTGTCGCTGGGGCCCGACTTCGTCGGCCCCGCCCAGATCGAAGCTCTGGACGCCTGCGCGGCCGACCAGGACAGCTTCGTCGCCGCTCTGCGGTGGGCGTGGGACCACGACGACGAACCGGTCGCGGTCGACGTCGCCACGGCCCTGTTCCAGCTGTGGACGGTGCGCGGCCGGCACCTCGAGGCCGGCGCCTGGGCGCGCAGGCTGCTGCACCTCGACGACCCCGCCGCGCGGGCGCGGTCGGCGATCACGCGCGGCCGGGCCACTGCGCGTCCGCTGCCGCACGCCGACCGGCTCGCGTGGCTGTGCGTGCTGATCGGCGTCAACGCGGGCAACACCGGGCCCGTCCGCCTCACCGTGCTGGCCCGCCGCGCGCTGCGCACGCTGTTCGCGGAGCGCCCCGGCGACGTCTCACCGCGCACGGCCGCGCTGGCGGCGGCGATGCCCGGGCTGGAGCAGGCGGTCCCCGACAAGAGCCTGGCCGACGCCGCGGTCCTCGTCGCGCACCCGGACCCGTACGTCCAGGGGATGGGCCACTTCATCCGGGCCGTCCTGGTCGAGGACGCCGGCACCCGGCGGTCCGGCGACGCCGAGCTGGCCTACGGCCGGTTCGAGGCGATCGGCGACCACTGGGGCATGGGGATGGCCGCCCACGCCGCCGGGCACACGACCGGGTCCGACGAGTGGCTGCGCCGCAGCGAGCGGCACCTGGCGCTGGTCGGCGCGGCCCAGGACGCCCGGTCGACGCGCGTGCTGCTCGACACGCAGCTGGCGCTGGCCGGCGACGCCGAGGCCGAGCGCCGGCTGCGGGACACCGCCGGTTCGGCCGGCCTCGACGTCCACCAGGCACGGCTCGGCCTGGCCCAGCTGGCCTGGCGCCGCGGCCGGCCCGACGAGGCCACGGCCCACGTGGACGCGTTGCTGCGGGCCGGCCCGCCGGCCGTCTTCCGGATCGCCGTCGCCGTCCTCCACGTGTGGCTCGGCGCCGGCGCCCGGGCCGCCGACACGCTGCGTGCCGTGCGCCCCGAAGTCCTGACCGCCCACGACCGCCCGCTGCTGGGCGCCTGGGCGATGGGCGGCGCCGAGCTGGCCGCCACGACGATGCTGCGCAAGTCCGTGAATGCCACATCGAGGGACGTAGTGTCCGTGAATGTGGCATTCACGGACTTCCGGGGTGAGGCCGCGATCGCGCGTGAGCTGTGGGCCTTGGGCACGCGGGTGGGCGCGAACGCCAGCCAGTTCGCTCCGCAAGGCCGTGGCGAACGCCTCGCGACGGCGTTGGGCGACCGGGAGAGCCGCGAGCGGTTGCTGGCCGACGCCGCCGGGCTCACGGGAACCGCGCTGTACGGCCGCATCAGGGCGTTGATGGACGAACTGCTCGCCGAGACCGCGCGAATCGAGCGGAATGCATGACCGCCCGGGGCCCCAGCCAGTCCGGGGCGCGGGGGGGTCGAGGTCGGCGTAGGAGGCGTCACCGAAGATGACGAACGGGGAGTGGTCGACCGGAATGGTGGCGGTGCGCACCTCGGCGGGGCTCCGCGCCGGGCGGCCGGCCGGCCGGAACATCGCCGAGGACGGCGATCCCGATGTCTTCCACGAGACCTGGCTGGTTCAGATCTGGCCGCACGCCTGAACAGCCGGCACCTCAGAAGAGGGACTGCTGCGCCGGTTCCTCCTCCGGTTGGCCCCGGCGGCCGTTGAGGGCGAACTTGTCCTCGATCGTCTCGTCCGGGTCCGGGAAGCCGTACTTCGCGATCAGCGGGCGGATCCGCGCCCCGATCTCGTGCCGGTAGGACGTCTCCGAACCGGACGAGTACAACCGCGTGTACTCCGAGACCAGCTCCGGGTGCGCGCCGCGCAGCCACGTGAAGAACACTTCCTTCACCGCGGACGACAGGTAAAGCGGGTGGTACAGCACGCTCGTCGCGCCCGCTTCGGACACCGCGGACACCAGTTCTTCCAGCTGCTCCGGCGAATCCGTGAGGTGCGGGAGGATCGGCGACAGGAACACCGTGCACTCGAGGCCCGCGTCGCGGATGGCGCGGACCGTGGCCAGGCGCGCCGTCGTGGTCGCCGTGCCGAACTCCACCGACTGCTGCAACTCCTCATCCAGGATCGACAGCGAGACGCCCAGGTGCACCGTCGTCGCGCGGCTCGCCTTGGCCAGGAGGTCCAAGTCGCGGCGGATCATCGTGCCCTTGGTCAGGATCGAGAACGGGACGCGGTGGCCCGTCAGCGCGTCGATGATCCCGGGCATCAGCGCGTAGCGGCCCTCGGCGCGCTGGTAGACGTCGGTGTTGGTGCCGAAAGCCACGCGCGGCGGGAGTTTCCGCTTGCGGGCCAGCTCGCCCCGCAGCACCTCGACGATGTTCGTCTTGACGATGATCTCGTTGTCGAAGTCACCGGCGACGTCCAGCCCGAGCCGCGTGTGCGTGGGACGCGCGAAGCAGTACTGGCACGCGTGCGTGCAGCCGCGGTACGGGTTCATCGTGTACTCGCCCGGCAGCATGCGCGCGTCTGCCGGCACGTGGTTCAACGCGCTCTTCGCGAGCACCTCGTGGAACGTCACGCCCCGGAACTCCGGGGTCCGGACACTGCGCACGAACCCGGTCAGCCGGGCCAGGCCCGGCAGCGTCCCCGCGTCGACGCGGTCGGTGCGCTGGCCGTTCCAGCGCATCGAATCTTCGTTCACCGTCTCAGGTCTCCTCTTGCCGGGCGCTCAGCATGCCCGACCGCGCCGAGCCGGGCCAGGGCGCCTCACCCCACCGCCTCACCCCACTGGCCCGGCCCGGAGACCTGCCGCGGATCGGTGACGGAGTGGTAGGTGCCGTGCACGAACACGAGCGCGGGCGCCTGCCGGTCGTGGCCGGTGGCCAGGACTTCCCCGACGACCAGCGTGTGGTCGCCGAGGTCGATCGGCTGCCGCAGCGCGCACTCCAGCCAGCTCGCGCCGTCGAGCACGAGCGCCCCGGTCCGCTCCCCCGGAGTCGCTTCGAGAACCGCAATTTCGGAGACCCGCGAGGACCGCGGGCCGGCGAGGCGCCCGGCCAGCTCCCGCGCGCTCGCGGGCAGGATCGACACGACCCAGCGGCCGGTGTCGAGCAGGTCGGCGAGGAACACCGACTCCTTGCGGAAGGACAGTGAGATCAACGGCGGGTCGAGGGAGATCGAGCCCAGTGAGTTGACGGTGACGGCGTCGTGACGACGGCCGCCGGGGGTGTCGCGGTAGGTGGTGGCGACGCACACGCCGGTGGCGAAGGTGCGCATCACGCCACGCAGGTCGGGGGACATTCGGCTGCTCCCGGGGTACGGGCCGGCCCGCCGGAGCGGGCCGGCCGGTGGTCAGACTCCTTGCGGGGACCGGAAGAACCGGTCGGGGTCGTACCGCTGCTTGACCTCGGCGAGCCGGGCGGCGTTCGGCCCGTAGTAGGCGCCGCGCCAGTCCTCGAGGTCCGGGTCGGTGAAGTTGACGTAGGACGCGTCCGGCGCGAACTCCCCCGCCTCGGCGTGCAGGGCGTGGAGCCAGTCCAGGTTCGCCTGGACGACGCCCGGCGCGTCGTCCTCGGCCCACGACGTGTCGAGGCTGAGCAGGAACCGGGTGTCCCGGTGCGGGAACGCGGTGTCCCCCACCGGGACGCGGCCGATCGCGCCGCCCCACGCGAACAGCGCGGCGCCCGCGCCGTCGGGGTTGCCGCTGCCCGGCCACTTGTCGACGGCCCGGACGAGCGCCTCGACGCCGTCGTCGCCGATCGCGTGCGGCGTGCAGCGGGTCCGGGCCGCGAACGCCCCGCCCTCGCTGGCGTGGTGCAGGTACGTCGCGGCTTCCCAGAAGTCCCGGTCCTCGATGTCGGCGCGGTCGGGGGCCGCGACGGCGAAGACCGGCGCCAGCAGCTCACGCAGTTCCGCCGCCGGACCGAGGTGGTGGCCCACCACGGACACGACGCCGTCGCCGCCCGACGACCGGGCGATGCCGATCCGCGCCGAGAACGCCTCGGGCGCGGCCAGCATGACCTCCTGCATCGTGGCCAGCACCTCGACCGCGTGCGGCCACGACCAGAGCAGCAGGCAGGTCGAGCCGGCCGGGGCCGGGCGCGCCTGGAACGTGAAGCTCGTGTTGACGCCGAAGTTGCCGCCCCCGCCGCCGCGGCAGGCCCAGAACAGGTCCGGGTTTTCGGTTTCCGACGCCGTGACGACCGAGCCGTCGGCGAGCACGACGTCGGTCGAGACCAGCGCGTCGCAGGTGATGCCGTGCGCGCGGGAGATCGTCGTGACGCCGCCGCCGAGGGTCAGGCCGCCGATGCCGACGGTGTCGGAGTTGCCGAGCGGGAAGGTCAGGTCCCACGGTCGCAGCCCGGCGTAGAGCGCCTTCATCTGCGTCCCGCCGCCGACGGTGACCCGCCCGGTGCCGCGGTCGACGCGGATCCCGGACAGCCGCCGCAGGTCCAGCACCAGCCCGGTGTTCGCGGAGAAGCCGGCGTAGCTGTGCCCGCCGCCTCGAGCCACCAGCGGGATCGACTCCGTCCGGGCCCATTCGATCGCGCGGGCGACGTCGCCCGCGTGGGCGGCCGAGAGCACCGCCGCGGGGCGGGTGGCGGCGAACCGCCGGTTCACCGGCGCCGTGGCTTCACCGAAGCCGCGGTCGCCGGGGAGCCGGAGTTCGCCGGCCACCAGGCCGCGCAGGGTGTCCCACGCGGTCATCGCGCCGCTCCCGCGAGCTCGGCCGCGAGGACCTCCTCGAGGTAGGACACGCCCTTGGCGGCGTTGTCCCCGTGGCGCTCCCAGACTTCCCGCAGCACCAGGTGGCCGCCGTGCCACTGCGGGGTGTTGACGCTGTTGCCGGCGATCACCTCGCCGGTCACCAGGACCATCGTGTAGGCCAGCCGCAGCACGCCGGTCGGCCCGCAGACGCCGGTGACGGTGCCGCGCCGGACGTGGCCGCCCTCGAACGTGGCCCAGACCAGGTCGCCGTGCTGGTGGTACTCGGCGTACGTGCCGTCACCGCCGCCCAGCGCGCGGAACCGGCGGCCGTGGTAGTCGACGCTCATTCGTCCACGTCCAGGAGTCCGGCCGGCATCGCCAGCGTGGTGCCGACGGGCGGGGGCTCGATGTCCTCGGAACCCACCTCGACGAGCGAGGCCGCGTGCGCGAGCCGCTGCTCGCACGTGTCGCGGTCGGGTGCCTGGCACACGACGAACGAGTGCCGGGCGATGTAGCCGCCCGGCGGCAGCCGCAGCGTGGTGCCCGGCTCCGCCATCGGGGACGCGGTGACCAGCCCGGGTGCCTCCGTCGGGACGGAGATCGAGTGCAGGACGCAGTCGTGGTCCGGGTAGCCGAACCGGATGCCGGCGACGCCCTCGCGGCTGTGCGAGACGTCCGGGCGCTGCCCGGTGGCGACGTCGAACAGCACGCTGCCCGGGTCGATGCCGGTCGCGGTCTTGCCGAGGAACGGGATGAGGTCGCCGCCGAGCCGGCCGTTGACCTCGATGATCACCGGGCCGGAGCGGGTCAGGCGGACCTCGGTGTGGGTGATCCCGTTCTCGATGCCGAGCACGTGGTGGGCCTTGGCCAGCACGCCCAGCAGCTCCTCGTCCTTCAGCAGCGGGTCGGCGGAGTCGACGACGTGACCGGTCTCCTCGAAGAACGGCGGCATGCCGGTGCTCTTGCGGGCGATGAACATCGGCAGGTACTCGCCCTTGTGGACGGCGCCGTCGATGCTGATCTCCGGACCGTCGGCGTAGCCCTCGATGATCGCGCCGCCGCGGTAGGGCTCGTCGCCGACGAGGCTGGCCTCGTGGGCGACGCGGTAGGCGGCGTCGAACTCGGCGTCGTCCCGGGCGAGGGAGACGCCCATGCTGGCGCCGAGCGCCCGCGGCTTGACGACCACCGGGAACCCGATGCGGGCGACCGCCGCGCGGGCGTCGTCGAGGTCGGCGGCCAGGTGGAAGCCGGGCTGCGGCAGGCCGGCGGCGGTGAGCCGGACGCGGCAGCTGTGCTTGTCGCGGCAGCCGTGCACGCCGGGGATGCTCAGGCCCGGCACGCCGAACTCGGCCGCCAGCTCGGCCGCGGGCATGACCAGCGGCTCGTCCCAGCAGAGCACGCCGGCGATCGTGTACTCGGTCGCCAGCTTGCGGGCGGTTTCGGCGAGCAGCGCGTGGTCGAAGACGTTGACGACGGTGATGTCGTCGAAGTACTCGTGCTGCCAGGTCGGGTTGAGGTTGTTGATCAGCACCAGCCGCAGCCCGTTTTCACGGGCCCGGTCGGACACGCTGCGGACGAGGTATTCGCGGTAGAGCTTGAGCCCGCTGCCGATGACGAGCAGCGCACCCGGGGCGGTCGAGGTCATGGAAGACGTTCCTCCGGTCGGAAAGTGTTCAGGGGAAGGTGGTTGAGACGACGGCGATCAGGCGAGCGTGCCGACGGCGGTGGCCTGGCCGGCCAGCTGCGCGACGACGGCGTCCGCGGCCAGCGGCGCCGTGCGGAAGCCGTCACCGCCGCTGGCCGGACGGGCCCAGACCGCGGGCCCGACCCGGACGAAGCCGGTGTTGCCGTCGGCGGCCGTGGCGTAGTGGCAGTGCTTGACCCGCACCACGTCGTATCCGTCCACATCGGACACGACGCCGGCGGCGAGCACCCGCGCGGCCCAGCCCGCGTCGTCGTCGGGCCCGGACAGGGTGGTCACCTCGCGCCGCACGGCGTCGGTGCTCACCTTGAGCAGGGTGCCCGCCACCGAGGGCAGCAGCCACGCCCGCCCGTCGGTGCCGATCCCGCCCACCGTGGGCGTCGCCGCCCACGCGTGGGCGAGCGCGGCGGGCGGGCGCAGGTACACCATCGTCTGGCGGTGCAACGCCACCGGCCGGTCGACCAGCGCCCCGGTCCACGGGCCGGCGGCGACGAGCACGACGTCACCGGTCACCGTGGTGCCGTCGGCGAGCCGGACGCGGGCGCGGTCCGGGTCGATGCCGACGGCTTCCCGGCCGGGCCGCAGCTCGGCGTCGGGGTGGTGGCGCAGCCAGCGCGCCGCCGCGTGCAGCATCCGGTCGGCCAGCAGCGTCCCGGCGTGCGGTTCGAGCACCGCGCCGCTGCCCCGCGGGAACCCGACGAGCGGGTACGCCGACGGGTGCACGATCCGGATCGGCACCCCCGCGGCCGACGCCGTGGCGACCGCCGCGGGCACCTGGCCGGGGGGCAGGGCCTGGAGGACCCCGACCCGCCGGTAGAGGCCGGCACCCGGCAGGTGGTCGCACAGCAGCGCGTCCAGCTCGCGCCAGTGGCGGTGCAGCTCCGCCGCCTGGCGCGTGGCGGCCGTGTCGCCGACGACGAGGGCCCGCAGCGCCCGGTGCTGGTCGAACGACGTGGCGCCCGGGTGCGGCACCGGGCCGCGCTCGAGCAGCACCACGCGGTGCCCGTCCAGGACGCACCGGATCGCGGTGAGCAGCCCGGAGATGCCGCCGCCGACCACCACGACCCGCAGGCCGCCGCGCCGGGAGCCACCGGTCCACGCCCAGTCGCCGCCCGGCGTGGCCGCGGCCACGCCGGGCCGGCCGGCGGAGTTCGCCGTCCGGCCCGCACCGGGCAGGACGGCTTCCGCGACATCCGGCACCACACCGGTCGCCGCCGGGCTTTCGCCCAGCAGTACCGCCGTGCCGCCGTTCCGGCCACCGCCGGTCACCGCCGGGCTTTCGCCCAGGACCACCGCGGTCGCGCTGCTCCGCCCACCACCCTGCCGGGTGCCGGCGCTCATCGCCCGGCCTCCGCCGGGCGCAGGCGAGGCAGGGCGGCCGGCGTGAACGAGTCCACGTCGGCCGGGGCCGCCCCGGCGTCCTCGCCGAGGACCGCCGCCGCCAGGTCGACCAGGATCGGCGCGGCGGCGCGCAGCAGCCGGTCGACCTCGAAGCAGAAGTCACCGGCGTCGGCGCCGGTCACCTCCCGGCGGTCGAGCCGGGCCAGCTGGTCGGTGATCGTCTCCGCGGCCCGGTTCAGGCTGAACCCGGCCAGCTCGTACGACGCCGCGAAGCGCTCGGCCATCCGGGCCGCGCCGCGGCGCGAGCGTTCCGACACCGCCAGCGGGCCGAGGCCGATCCACCGGTTCACCTTGTCGGCGACGCGGTTCCAGGGTTCGACCAGCCGGGTGCCGGTGACCCGCGCGAGCGCGTCCCGGCTGAAGCTGGTGCGCTGGTGTTCGGGGCTGGTCGCGGCCAGGTGGAACCGGATCAGGTCCCGCGGCACCTCGGCGGCCAGCTCCCGGCTCCACACAACGTGCCCGCGGCTGGTGGAGAACTTCCGGTGGTCCAGCTCGTAGAACTCGTTGGTGAGGTAGCGCGTCGGCAGGTCGTACTGGCCGTCGAAGGCCAGCAGCATCGCCGGGCCGGCGATCGCGAACGGGTAGATGTTGTCGAACCCGAGGAAGTACACGATCTCCGAGCCGGCCCCGGCGAGCCACAGCGCGTCCTCGGTGCCGGCCGCGACGCCCCGCTGCTCGGCCGCGAGCGCCGAGCAGTGCATGCTCCACGCCATCGGCTCGGCGTTGGGGTTGACGACCTGCCCCGCGACCTCCGGGAAGGGCACCTTGATGCCCCAGGAGATCGGGTAGGTCACCGGGAAGTCCGGCAGCGGCCGCGACAGCATCTGCGCCATCGCCTGCGCCATGTGCGGCCGCATCCCGGCGGCGTTCGCCGCGAAGTGCGCCCGCAGCTGTTCGCGGTAGCGCTCGACCGGCAGCACGAGGACGTCGGCCTCGCGCAGCACCACGGGGTCCTCGGGGTCCAAAGTGGACCGGACGCCGAGGAGCTCGCCCGCCGCCACCAGGGCCCCGCAGCTCTCGCAGAGCCCCGCGCAGCTTTCGGCGAGGCACTCCGGGCAGCCGCCGGCCGCGAAGCCGTCCAGCAGGAACTCGCCGGTCCGCTCGGAGTACGGGAACTTCATCGTGCGCAGTTCCAGCTTGCCCGCCGAGTAGAGCCGGCCGACGAAGTCGACGACCCACTTGGTGAACCGGTCGTCGTCGCCGGTGTAGCCGTCGACGCCGATGCCCAGCGCGGCCAGGCTGGCCTCGATCTGCGCGGCCGAGGTGGCCACCAGCTCCGCCGGGGTGACGCCGCGGTGGTGCGCGGTCGTCACGACGAACGTCGAGGTGTCCTGGAAACCGGTGCCCAGCAGGACTTCCCGGCCCTGGGCCCGGGCGTAGCGGGTGTGCACGTCCGCGGCCAGGAACGGGCCGGCGATGTGGCCGAGGTGCAGGTCCCCGTTCGCCGTCGGCGCCGGGGAGATGACCACGGTCCGCGTGTTCATGACACGCTCGCTTCGTGGCGGGCCGCGAACTGGGCCGTCATCTCGGCGTCCCACCAGACGCCGTAGTACTCGAAGTCCGCGTCGCCCTCGTTGGTGACGCAGTGGGTCGAGCCGGGCGGCAGCCGGACGATGTCGCCGGCGGTGAACGGGTGCGGCTCGCCGTCGACGATCAGGGTGGCCGCGCCGTGGACGGCGATGAAGATCTCGTACTCGTGGTGGGCGTGCGGGGTGGAGGTGGTGCCGGGGCGCAGGACGCACCAGGCGCCTTCGAACGGCGCGTTGAGCTCCGGCCAGGGCAGCAGCCGCTGCGAGTCGAGCCCGTACGCGCGCTCCAGGTGCTCGCGGTCGAGCCTGCGGACGTCGATCATGCCGCCACCACCACGGACTCGCCGGAGGTGCGGCGGCCACCGTCGGGACCCGTGCCCGTTTCGCGGCGGTCGACGATGTCACGGACGATGTCGGCCGAGCGCTGGGCGAGCACGCTGATCAGCGAGTCGGAGATGCCGTGCGTGGCCTCGTTGACGCCCTGCAGGTACAGCGCGCCGTGGGCCTCCCGGCCGAGCTCGGCGCGGTACTGCCGGTTGACCGAGACGGTGTCCAGGCCGATCGAGTCGGCCAGGCCGCGGACCATCGCGGGCATCCGCGAGTCGAAGCCGGTGCCCAGGAACACCGCGTCGCAGCGGATCTGCTCGATGCCGCCGTGCTTGAGGTCGCGGACGTCGAGCACGACCTCTTCGCCGCCGCCCTCGATCTCCGCCGCGCGGGCGCCGACGACCTCGCTGAGCGCGCGGATCGTGGAGACCGGCAGGCCCTGCATCTTCTGCCGGTAGATCATCGTGTACAGCTCTTCGAGGAACGGCGCCGCGAGGCCGGCGTAGTTGGTCAGGTGCATCTCCTCCAGCACCCGCGCCCGCGCCTCGTCGGTCATCGTGAAGAACTCGTCCACGAAGGACGGGAAGAACAGCTCGTTGACGAACTTGCTGGTCTGGTAGTCCTTGAGGCCGATCGCGCGGACCAGCATCGTCGGGGACGAGCCCTTCGCGTGCTCGTGCAGGGCCATGAACATCTCGGCCGCGCTCTGCGCCCCGCCGACCACGACCGGCCGCAGCGGCTTGCCCGGGCGGGCCTGCGCCACCGTGTCGGCGACGCGGGTGCTGTACTCGGTGCTGTGCACGACCCGCTCGGCCGGCAGCCCGCGGAAGACCTCCGGGACGTGGGCGTCGCGGCCGCCGCCGACGATCAGGTCGCGGCAGAGGACCGTGTCGCCGTCGGACAGCGGGACGGTGAAGCCGAGCACCGCGCCCGACTCGGAGTGGATCGGCAGGATCCGCTCGGCGCGGGCGTTGTAGCGCACCCGGACGCGCTCGAGCGAGTCGGCGACCCACTGCAGATACGCCGAGACCTGCCAGCGGAACGGGTTGAAGGTGCCGAGGTTGACGAACTCGTCGAGCTCACCGCGCTCGTGCATGAAGTTGAGGAACGAGAACCGGCTGCGCGGGTTGCGCAGGGTGACCAGGTCCTTCACGTAGGACACCTGGCTGCGGGCCCACGGCAGCATCAGGTTGCGCTGCCACTTCACGTCCTCGTGCTGCTCCAGGATCATGGCGCCGCCGGCCAGATCGGACCGGCCGCACTCCTCGATGGCCACGGCCAGCGCGAGGTTCGCCGGGCCGGCCCCGATCATCAGGACATCCACCTCGTGGACGGTCATAACGTGCCTGCTTTCCATCTCGGGGTGCGGCGCGCCGGGTCCCGGCGCGCCGCACGGGGACTACTTGCTGACGGTCACGCTGAAGAGGTCGAGCTCGCGGAACTGGGTGGGCTGGACGTCGTGCAGCCGGGTCGACCAGGCCGCGGTGCCGGACTGCCACCAGATCGGGATGGTCGGCATGTCCTGCAGGACCAGCTTTTCGGCCTGCTGGTACAGCGCCTGGCCCTGCTGCTGCGACGGCGCGGCGTCGGCTTCCTTGAGCAGCTCGTCGACCTTCGGGTTCGAGTACTGCCCGACGTTCGAGGCGGCACCGGTGCGGAACAGCGGGTTGAGGAAGTTCTCGATCGACGGGTAGTCCGCGACCCACGCCGAGCGGTAGATGCCGGTGACGCTCCGGTCGTTCAGCTTCGAGCGGAAGTCGCCGAGGGTGGTCTGCGGGGTGAACTTGCAGGTGCGGCCCAGCGAAGCCTGGATCTGCTTGCAGATGACCTCCATCCACTCCTGGTTGCCGGAGTCGATGTTGGACGTCAGCTCGATGTCACCCTGGAACCCGGAGGCGTCGAACAGCTGCTTGGCCTTCTGCGGCTCGTAGGTGCACAGCTCGCCGCACTGGTTGTCGAGGTGGCCCTGGACGTTCGGGGCGACCAGGCCGTCGGCCGGGGTGCGGCCGCCGTTGAAGACCTGCTGGATCAGGGCCTTCCGGTCGATGGCCATGGAGATCGCCTGGCGGAACTGCGGGCTGTCGTAGCGCTTGTCGAACAGCGGGAACGCGATGGCCTGGTAGCCGAGGTAGGTGTAGGTCTTGCGCCGGTTGTCGGGCAGGTCCTTCTTGATCTTGCCGCCCTGGGTGGAGGTCCACGGCGTGAACGACAGGAAGTCGAGCTTGTTGGCCAGGACGTCGGCGTAGGCCTTGTCGAGGTCGGTGTAGAAGCGGAAGTCGATGCCGCCGATGTTCACCTTCTGCGTGCCGGCGAAGCCGTCGAACCGCTTGACGACGAGGTCCTTGCCGGGCGTGTACGACTCGAACTCGAACGGCCCGTCACCGATCGGGTGGGCTTCGAAACCCTTGCGGTCGGCGAAGAAGCTCGCGGGCAGCGGGAAGAACGCCGCGTAACCGAGCTGGACGCCGAACTCCGAGAACGGCGCGTCGAGGGCGACGGTGAACGTGCTGTCGTCGACCAGCTTCAGGCCCGAGAGCTCCTTGCTGGCGGGCAGGGTGGCCGGCTGCTTGCCGTCCGCGGTGGCGTTGTTGACCTGCGCGAAGCCCTGGACGTGGGAGAAGTAGCTGGCGCCCGCCATCAGGTTCGGCGAATAGGCGGTGTAGTTCCACGCGTCGACGAAGCTCTTCGCGGTGACGGGGGTGCCGTCGTGGAACGTCCAGCCGGACTTCAGCTTGATCGTCCAGGTCTTCGAGTCGGTCGTGCTGATCGAGTCGGCCACGGCGTTGTGCGGGGCGGCCGTCTTGGCGTCGTACTCGATGAGGCCGCGGAACAGCGTGCCCAGCACGCTGATCCCGCCGACCTCGGTGGTGTTGCCGGGCACCAGCGGGGCGGCCGGCTCGGTCTCGCTGTAGCTGACGACCGCGTCGCGGTCGATGTTCGCGGCGGCGGCCGCGGGGGCCGCGGCTCCGTCGGGGGTGCTGGCGGCGGTCGTGCCGCCCGGGGTGCTGCACGCGGAGAGCGTGACAGCCAGTGCGGCGGCCGCGCACACGGCGACCTTGAGCTTGCGCATCGGTTTCTTCCTTAGGTGGAGGGCGGATCGGGGTGGTTCGGGGTGGGTCAGCGCCGGCTGGAGGTGATCCCGAGGGCCAGCGGGAACGCGGGCCGGCCACCGAGCAGGTGGGCGCCGGCGGTCTGCAGGATCCGGTCCTGCGCCACGATGTGCTGGCACATCGTGGTGGTGTCGCGCAGCCAGCGGTCCAGCGGCGAGGGCCGGTAGATCGCGCTCGTCTGCACCAGGTCGTAGAGCCGGGTGACGATCGAGCGGGCGGTGCGGAACGCGTGCCGCCGCGACAGCGGGAGCGCGGCGCGCTCGGACGGCGTGAGGTCGTCCAGGGTGCCGCCCGCGGACAGGACTTCGTGCTGGCGGCGAAGGGCGCCGTAGACGCCTTCGCGAGTGGCGTTGAAGTCGGCTTCGCAGTCGGCCAGGGTGACCTGCGTGCGGTAGTCCTCCGCGCGGCCGGCGGCGACGGAGAGGTCACGGGCGTGGTCCAGCGCGGCGCGGGCGACACCGAGCGCGACGCCCGGCATGTTCCGCATGTGCACCTCGGGCTGGGCCAGCGGGCCCGTCCCGCTGCGGACGTCCGAGAAGACCAGCGTGTGCTCGGCGGGCACGAACACGTCGGTGATGGTGTAGTCGCAGCTGCCGCTGCCCGCGAGACCGGTGGTGTGCCAGGTGTCGAGCACCTCGACGTCGGACTTCGGCACCATGAGCAGGATCGAGTCGTGCGGGGCCCCGTCGGCGCCGGGCTCGGGTGCGCCGTCGCGGTAGAGGAAGGCGCCCGAGACGACCCAGTCGGCGTGCGTGACGCCGCTGCCGAACTGCCAGCGGCCGGTGAGGCGGTAGCCGCCGGGGACGATCTCCGCGCGGCCGTTGGGGAACAGCAGGCCCGCGGTCGCCACGTCCGGGCTGGGGAACATCTCGTCGGCGACGGCGCGGTCGAGGAAGGACGCGTAGAGACCGGTGTCGGACCCGATCATCGCGCACCACCCGGCGCCGGCGTCACCGTAGGCGATGGCCTCGATCACCTCGGTCTGCTCGGCCGAGGTCAGCTCGGGGCCGCCGCGGTCCTTGGCGAACCCCATCCGGAAGACTCCGGTGGCACGCAGCAGTTCCACGACGTCGGCGGGCAGCCGCCGGGCCCGCTCGATCTCCTCGGCGCGCTCCCGGAGCACCGGCGCCAGTGCCTGGGCACGGGCGAGGACCTCCGCGGCGGTATCGGGCGGCCTGACGTCACCTTCGGGCACGGACAGCGGCTCGACAACGGTCATCTCATCACTTCCTCGGGGCTCCAACTGCAGGTCGCGGACTCGGTCCGGCCGCGTTGGAAGTGATTCAAGGCTTCCGTTTAATTGATGGAAACCATTGGCCACCAAGGAAAATCAATACCGTGTGATTTGAGGTAGACGAGTGGGTAACGACGGCGGGCCGCGAGGGGACCCGCAGGTCCCGTCGCGGCCCGCTGGCCGGTCGGCTGCGCTCAGCCGGTGACGGCGCTGTTCACGGCGCCGAAGTCGAGGCCGCCCTCGAGCGCGCTGTAGGTGCCGTGCCCGAGCAGCTCGACCGCGGCGTTGCGGGCGACGGCGTAGGCCGCCTGGGCGATCGCGGTGCCGACGCTGATCCGGCGGACGCCGACGGCTTCCAGCTCCGCGACGGTCGGGGCGCCCGGCCACACCATCACGTTGACCGGCAGCGGGCTCTCCTTCACCAGGAGGCCGAGGGTCTCCAGGTCGATCAGGCCCGGCACGAACAGGCTGTCGGCGCCGGCCGCGGCGTAGGCGCCCGCCCGGGTCAGGACGTCGTCGAGGCGTCCCTCGGCCGCACCGATGCCGAAGAGGTAGACGTCGGTGCGGATGTTGATCCACAGCTCGGGCAGCCCGGCCGCGGTCGCCGCGTCGCGGGCCGCGCGGACCCGGCCGACCTGGGCGGGGACGTCGAACAGCGGCCCGCCGGGCGCGGTCGAGTCCTCCAGGTTGATCCCGACGGCGCCGGCCTCGACGATCGCGGCGACGGTCGCGGCGACGTCGTCGTCGGACGGGCCGTAGCCGCCTTCGATGTCGGCCGTCACCGGGACGTCGACGACCTGCACGATCCGGGCGACCAGGGCGGCCATCTCGGCGCGCGTCAGGCCGTGCCCGTCCGGGCGGCCCGCCGACCAGGCGACCCCGCCGCTGGTGGTGGCGATCGCCGGGGCCCCTGCCTGCGCGATGAGGGCCGCGCTGGCGGCGTCCCAGGCGTTCGGCAGCACCAGCGTGCGGTCGTGGTGCAGGGCACGCAGTGTTTCGGCGAGCCCTCGCTGGACGCTGTCCATGGACATTCTCCTCGTTCCTTCGGTTACTTCGGTGGGTCTGCCGCGGCTCTCGTGAGTGGTTAGGGCGGTTAGAACCGCCCTGACCACTCACGACCGGCCGCGGTGGGTCAGGCCGCCAGCGTGGGGACGCCGGCGGCGATCAGGTGGGTCGCGGCGAACGCGCGCCACGGGTGCCAGGCCTTCGCCAGGCCCTCGCTGTCGTCGAGGATGTCGTTCGCCAGCAGCGTCGTGCAGAGCGTCCGGTCGGCGGCGGGGAACGCGTCGGCGTAGCCCAGCCGCAGCGCGATCTGCTGGGCGGCGCACTCCCCCACCCCCGGCACGGCCGTCAGCGCGGCGGTGAAGTCGGCCAGGCTCGTGCCGCCGTCCAGCAGGGTCTCGTCGGCGGCGACCGCGGCGGCGAACCCGCGCACCGTCTTGGCGGTGGCCGCGGGCAGCACGCCCGCCAGGTCCGCGTGCGCGAGCGTCTCGGCCGAGGGGAAGAGGTGGGTCAGCCCGTCCTCCAGGCCGGGGACCGCGGTGCCGGCCGCCTCGACCAGCGCGGCCAGCTGCCGCCGGACCAGCGGCCGGGCGCTGCGCTGGCTCAGCACCGCCTCCACCCCGATCTCGAAGAACCCCCAGGCCCCGGGGACACGGAGGCCGGGACGCGCGCGCAGCAGCGGGGCCAGCACCGGGTCGTCGCGCAGCGCGGCCTCGGCCGGGGCGGTGTCGGCGTCGACGCCGAACATCCGCCCGACGCGGTCGACGACGTGGATGATGCCCTCCCAGAACGGCATGTGCGCGATCAGCAGCAGGTGGTCGTCACCGCCGCGGCGCACCTCGACGACGCCCGCCTCGCCGTCGATGCTGATCGTGCGCCGGTAGACGCCGTCGAGCACCGACTCGACGCCCGGGACCGCGCGCTCGCCGAGGAACGTGCTCAGCGCCTCCCAGTGCAGGGGCGGCGCGAAGGGCAGCCGCATGGCCAGGCCGCCGTCCGCGGCGAGCCGGTCGGCGCGCCGGCGCCGGTTGCGCAGCTCGACCGGGGACGCGCGGAAGACCAGCTTCATGTCCCGGTTGAACTGGCGGAGGCTGCCGAACCCGGAGGCGAAGGCCACGTCGGCGACCGTCAGGTCGGAGTCGTCGAGCAGGCGGCGGGCGAAGTGCGCCCGCCGGGAGCGGGCGAGCTGGTCGGGCGTCACGCCGAGGTGGTCGTGGAAGAGCCGGCGCAGGTGCCGCGGGGACACCGCCAGGCGCTCGCCGAGAGCCGCTTCCGTCCCGGTGTCCAGCGCGCCGGCGATGATCAGCTGGACCGCGCGGCAGACGAGCTCCGGCGCCTCGGCCCCGACCGGGCCCGCCACCCGGTAGGGGCGGCAGCGCAGGCACGCGCGGAACCCCGCGGCCTCGGCCTCGGCCGCCAGCTCGAACGTCTTCACGTTCTCCGCGAGCGGCTTCGCGCCGCAGCCCGGGCGGCAGTAGATGCCGGTGGTGACCACGGCCGAAAAAGTCGTCATGACACAGGTCTAAGGGATGCGCGGGCGCGAAGCTAGCCACATCCGGACATGCCGCACGGAGGCGTATCCGGGCCGCGGAGATCGTGTCCGGATCTGACCAGACTCGGCCGCTCGCGCCCGGCAGAGTCTTCCTCAACGGCGGCGCGCCGGACGCGCACCGCACTAGAGAGAGGCTCTCCGATGCTGGCGAAGGTGTTCCCCATCCCCCTCAAGCCGGGCAAGCAGGACGAAGCGGAGAAGCTCGTGCACGAGTTCGCGCCGCTGGGTCCCGGGCAGGAGGACGGCACCCTGTCCTTCCGCGTCTACCGCGACCCCGCCAAGCCGGACTACCTGCTGTTCGTCGAACACTTCGCGGACCAGGCCGCCTACGACGCCCACACCGGGTCGGCCGCCTACCAGAAGCTGATCGCCGGCCAGTTCGCCGACCTGATCCTGGAATTCGTCGAAATCGATCACGAGCAGATCGTCGGGCTCTGATTTTCCCGCACCGGCCGGATGCAGCAATCGCTGCGTCCGGCCGGACGCTTGTGCGGTGAATTGCGCGACCGAAGGGTCACGCTCCGAATTCCTCGCACCGCGGATCGCCCCCGAGTTGATTTTCCGGAGGAGACAACTCTGCCGGTCAACTCGCCCGGCGGCTGGAATGTGTACGCCGCTCCTCGGCCCGAGGCCGATTCCGGTGCGGCGCACCCGTTCGCAAGCCACCAGGAGGCTCCACCGTGACCCCGATCACCGACAAACCCACCGGCGTGCTGGCCGTCCTGCGCCGGACTCCGACGCCGGTGCGGTACCTGCTCGGCGGCGTGCTCGTCAACCAGCTCGGCGCGTTCGTCCAGACGTTCATGGTGCTGTACCTGGTTTTCCGCGGCTTCTCCGCGGGCCAGGCCGGCCTCGCCATCGCCGCGTACAGCATCGGTTCGGTCCTCGGCGGGCTGGCCGGCGGGGAGCTGGTGCACCGCATCGGCCCGCGCGCCACCATCTTCGCCGCGATGCTCGGCTCGGCCGTGGTCCTCGCCGTCGTCCCCCTGTTCGCCAGTCCCGGGATGTTCGTGGCACTGCTCGTCGCGCTGCTGCTGGCCGGCCTCGCGACCCAGAGCTACCGGCCCGCGGCGGCGGTCCTGCTGAGCGAGCTGATGCCCGCAGACGATCGGGTGATGGGCTTCTCGATGATGCGCACCGCCCTCAACCTCGGCGCGTCGCTCAGCCCGCTGATCGCCGCCGGGCTGATCCTGCTGGACTGGAACCTGCTGCTGTGGTTCGACTCGGCCACCGCGGTGCTCTACGCGTTCCTGGCGATCCGGCTGCTGCCCGACCACCGCGTCGAGCGCGAGGCACCGACCGAGCGGGCCGATACCGGCACCCGGGCGGCGTACGCGACTTTGCTGCGGGACGGGCGTTTCTGGTTCTTCCTGGCGTCGGTGCTGATCGGCTCGATCGTCTACGTCCAGTACACCGTCGCCCTGCCGCTCAAGATCAACTCCGAAGGCCACCCGACGTGGCTCTACAGCGTCGTGCTCGTGACCGCGTCGGCCGTGCTCATCCTGTGCGAGCTGAAGATCACGTCGTTCGTCACGCGTTGGCCGGGGCGCGTCGCCGCCACGGCCGGCACCGCGCTGATGGGACTCGGGGTCGCCGGCTTCGGCATCAGCGGCGGCTCGGCCGTCGCGCTGATCGTGTGTACGGTGGTGTTCGTCTTCGGCATCATGATCAACGGCCCGACCATGTTCGCCTACCCCTCGTCCTTCCCGTCGGCCGTCAAGGCGCGCTACATCAGCGCCCACCAAGCGACTTTCGGTCTCGGGATGGCACTCGGTCCCCTGTTCGGCGTCGCCACGTGGGTCGCGCTGGGCAACGGGGTCTGGTGGCTGTGCGGCGCGCTCGGCCTGGTGGCGGCGCTGTGCGCCCTGCTCGGCATGACCGCTCCCCGCGCACGCGTCGCCGTAGCCTGACCACACAGCAGCGCCCCGGCCGCCCGCACCGCGCGGGCGGCCGTCGAGCGTTCGCACAATTCACGCGATGGATGTAAAAGATCACCGGAATTCGCCGGAAAATCAGGCACACATTACACGAACGGGCCAACGACACCGCCATGCAGCGGAAGAGATACCAGCCGCCGTCAGCGACGCTGAGTGAGTAAGGGGAAGGGGATTCACATGGGCAGACCGGAAAAGCCCGTCAACACGTCCGGCGGCGTCGCCACCCAGTTCGCTCGGGAATTGCGCGAACTGCGAGCACGGGCCGGAAATCCGACATACCGGGAAATGGCGCGGTCGGCGATGTTCTCGTCGTCCGTGCTCTCGAGCGCGGCGAGCGGCAACAGGATGCCGTCGCTGCAGGTGACCCTCGCGTTCGTCGCCGCGTGCGGCGGCGACGACGAGGCGTGGCGGCGGCACTGGCACGTCGCCACCGGCGGCTATACGCAGCCCTCGATCGGGGGGCGCACCAGAAGACCGGCACTGTTCCAGCGGCGCGGCGGGGTTCCGTCGCACCCGGCTCAACTACCCCAGCGGCCGCGGGGGTTCACCGGCCGCACGACCGAGCTGGCGTGGCTGCGCTCACCCGGGGACACGCCCATGGTGATCAGCGGCCCGGCCGGGGTCGGCAAGAGCGACCTCGCGCTGTACTACGCCCATTCGGTCGCGGCGGACCTGCCCGACGGGCAGCTCTACGCCGACCTCGGCGGCCTGCGCCACGGCCTGGCCGGCGCGCCGGCCGCGCCGGAGGCCGGCGACATCCTCGACGGCTTCCTGCGGGCCCTCGGCGTCGAGGACCTCTCCGGCAGCTTCGACCACCGCGCCGGCGTCTACCGCACGCTCCTGGCCGATCGCCGGCTCCTGGTGCTGCTGGACAACGTGCAGGACGAGCAGCAGGTGCGCCCGCTGCTCGCCGAGACCACCACGAGCACCACGCTGCTGGTCAGCCGCAAGCGGCTGCTGGGCCTGCGCGACGTCGACCGGTTGCAGCTGACCCCGCTGTCACGCGGCGACTCGATCGCGATGATCACCGCCGCGCTGCCGCACCTCGCCGTCACCGCCGGGCAGGACTGCGCACGGCTCGCCGAGCTGTGCGGGGACCTGCCGCTCGCGCTCGACCTGGCCATCCGCAAGATCGCCTCGCGGCCGCACCTGACCCTGCGCCGCGTCGTCGAAGAGTGGCGCCTGAACGACAACACCGTCGACTGGCTGAGTGTCGGGGACCTGTCCATGCGGTACTCCCTGGAGTCCGCCTACCGCACGCTCAGCCCGCCCGCACGGGAACTGCTGCACCAGCTCGCCCGGACCCCGGCCGGCACGCCGGGGTCCCTGCCTCCGGGCGAAGACGAGCTGGCCGAGGAAATCGCCGACGCCGGTCTGCTCTCCCACGCCGACCCGTACCTCGACGGCCGTGGGCTGCCGCAGCCCATGCGCGCCTTCGTGCTCAGCACGATCGAGCAGCCGCACGGCCACGAATACCGGGCCATGGCGGGGCCCGTGTCCGCCTGACGCGCCACCGGACGGCCCGGCAACGACGCACGCCGTCCCGTGACGCATCATTTCGCCGCGATTCCGGGGCGGCCATCCGGGTGCGGTCAATCGCACCCTCACGTCGGCATTCGCCGTACCTGTACCACTTTGTCCCCTCCCGCGCGTCCTCGGGAAGAGCCGATTGATTGTCCTTTCCGGACAACGCTCCCAGCCAAGTCCGCCATGGCCTGTAATCAGCAGGGAACCGGCGTGCATTCCGCACGCCGACGCCGGCAGGACCTCGTACCCGGCCCCCGCCCCTTCACGGCCTCGCCGGCCGTTTTCCGGAAGGACAGGACATGCTCGACAACGGCATCCCCGTAAGGATTCCGGAGCCCGACGGGGCCGGCCGGGCCGCCGAGCGCCACCGCCCGGCCGGCACCCCGATCCGCCCGCGTCTCGCGCCGGCGGAAGAGCTGCCGCCCAGGGTGGTGCGGCCGACCGATTTCCGACACTACAGGCCCTATCTCGCGATGGCTGCTTCGATCATGCTGCTCGTCGCCGCGATCTGGGTTTCCTCGGTGGCGCACCCGAACGCGGCGTGGCACACCATCGCGTTGTTCACCCACCTCGCCTCCCTCGTCCTGGGTCTCGGCGCGGTGCTGGTGGCCGACTACTTCTTCGCGTTGTGGGTGCTCGGCCGCTCGACGTTCGCCGAAGCCGTCCGCAGCACCTCCCGGCTGCACCTGTTGGTGTGGGCCGGGTTGACGGGCCTGGTCGGCAGCGGTGCGCTGCTCGAACCGAACCTGCACGCGGCCGCCACGGTGGTGAAACTGGCGCTGGTGGCCGTGCTCACCGTTAACGGCGTCCAGGTCATGGAGCTGGGCAAGCGGATGGCCGTCGTGGCCGGTCCCGTCCCCCGGCGCCTGCTCGTGCGCGGCGGCCTCACCACGGCGATCTCGCAGCTGTGCTGGTGGGGGGCCGTCGTGATCGGGTTCCTGAACGCCAATCGCTGATTCCCCCGCCGTTCCCGCGCCCGGCGCGGTTAATCGACCAAGATCGGGAACCTCCACGTGCTTTCACCCATTGTCGCCGCCGGAGCGGCGAAGCTGTCCGGATCTGGCCAGACCTCCGGCCACGCTCCCGGGCAATCTGATGACCCCGGGCCGGAGATCGGAAACCCGGCCGGGGAAAGAATCGAATGGAGATGTGATGATCACCAAACTGGTGCGCGCGGTGTCCTCGGCGATGCGGCCGGCGACCTCGGCCACGACGATCGCCCAGCGCCTCGACGCGGCTCGGGCGCAGCACCTCATGACGATCGAGCTGTTCCGCCTCCGCGGCCTGGGCTGACCCGGGCCGCTCGATTCGCCGGGCCCCACCGGCCGCCTTCGGACGTCCACCGTCGTACGTCCGGACGCGGCGAACCCGCGGTACAGCACCGATCCGGCCGGGCGCCCCCACTCGAGGGCGCCCCGCCAGCCCGTACCGCCCGCCCGACGAAACGAGTGACCATGACCAGCACCGTCCCGCGTGTCTCCCCGGCCACCACCGAGGAAGCCCCGGTCTCCCACCGCAGGTTGCTGATGTGCGCCGCGGACTACTTCCGGATCGACTACGAGATCAACCCGTATATGCACGTCGGCGTCCAGCCCGACGTCGCGGCCGCGGTCGCCGAGCACGACCGCATCGTCGCCGCGCACCTGGCCGCCGGCCGCAAGGTGGAGTTCGTCGACGCCGACCCCGGCTGCCCCGACATGACCTACACGGCCAACGCGGCGGTCGTCCGCGGCGACCGCGCGGTGCTGGCCACCCTCCCGCCGGAGCGGGCCGCGGAAACGCCGCACCACCGGGCCTGGCTGGAGGAAAACAGCTTCGACGTCGCGGAGACGCCGTACGCCTTCAGCGGCCAGGGTGACGCGCTGGCCTGCGGCGACCTGCTGCTCAGCGCCCACGGCCAGCGCACGGACTTCCGCGCGCTCGACACGCTGTCGCGGCACCTCGGCTACGAGGTCGTCGCCCTCCGGACCACGAGCCCGCAGTGGTACGACCTGGACCTGGCGGTCGCGGTGATCCACCCCGGCCGCGTGCTGGCGTACAACCCGCAGGCGCTGGACGCGCCGAGCCTGCGCACGCTGCGCGGGCTCGGCATGGACCTGATCGAGGTGGCCCCGGACGAGGCGGCGGCGTTCGCGCTGAACCTGATCAGCGACGGCCGCACGGTGACCATGACCAGCGGCGCGCCCCGCCTGGCCGCGGACCTGCGGTCCCTGGGCCTGACGGTGGTGCAGCTGGACACCACCGAGCTGCGCAAGGGCGGCGGCGGCATCCGCTGCACGGCCCTGACGCTGGACAACCCGGCCTGACGCCCCGTGCCTGGCGAGCCTCGCGCTCGCCAGGCACGCCGTCGCCGCTCGCGCGGGTGCCCCGAAACTCGACCGAAACTCTTTGCCCGGCCTCGGCGCCGCGTGCTCTCCTGATCGCGGACAGTGAACATCGTCGATTTCGTCCAGGTCACCGACGACTTGGTTCCCAGGCCCGGAAAGCGCCGGCGGGGACTCGACCCCGAGGTGGACAGCTCCTGGGCGGGAGCCCGGAAGGAGATCTCGGATGGCGGGAAGTTCGTCAGGCCTGCGCGGCAACCGGTGGTGGCGGTCCTCGGTCGGCCGGGTAGTGGCCGGAGTCACCACCGTGACCGCCGTGGCCGCCGTCCTCGTGGCCGCTCCCGGCGCCGACGCCGCGGCCAGCACCCTGGGCGCCGCGGCCGCGCAGTCCGGCCGGTACTTCGGCACGGCGATCGCCGCCGGCAAGCTGAGCAACTCGGCCTACACCACGCTCGCCGCGCGCGAGTTCAACATGGTCACGCCCGAGAACGAGATGAAGCCGGACGCGACCGAGCCGAACCAGAACCAGTTCAACTTCTCTTCGGGCGACCAGATCTACAACTGGGCGATCAGCCACGGTGCCCAGGTCCGCGGCCACACCCTGGCCTGGCACGCCCAGCAGCCGGGCTGGATGCAGAACATGGGCGGCAGCTCGCTGCGCAGCGCGATGATCAACCACATCCAGAAGGTGATGGCCCACTACCAAGGGAAACTCGCGTACTGGGACGTCGTCAACGAGGCCTTCAACGAAGACGGCAGCCGCCGGTCGTCGAACCTGCAGAGCACCGGCAACGACTGGATCGAGGTCGCGTTCAAGACCGCCCGCGCGGCCGACCCGTCGACCAAGCTCTGCTACAACGACTACAACATCGACAACTGGAGCTACGGCAAGACCCAGGGTGTCTACAACATGGTGCGGGACTTCAAGTCCCGCGGCGTGCCGATCGACTGCGTCGGCCTGCAGGCCCACTTCACCGGCGGCAGCTCGGTTCCGGGCAACCTCCAGACCACGATCTCCAGCTTCGCGGCACTCGGCGTCGACGTGGCGCTGACGGAGGTCGACGTCACGAACGCGTCGACGTCGCAGTACGCGGCGCTGACCCAGGCGTGCGTGAACGTCGCGCGCTGCGTCGGCATCACGGTGTGGGGCGTGCGTGACAGCGACTCGTGGCGCTCCGGCGAGAGCCCGCTCCTGTTCGACGGCAACGGCAACAAGAAGTCCGCCTACAACTCGGTGCTGAACGTCCTCAACTCCGGAGGCACGACCACCACCCCGACGACGACCCCGACGGGCACCACCACACCGACCACCCCGACCACGACCCCGGGCGGCGGCAGCTGCAGCGCCTCGCTGTCGGCCGGCCAGTCCTGGAGCGACCGGTACAACCTCAACGTCTCGGTCAGCGGCGCCAGTTCGTGGACGGTGACCATGACGGTGCCGAGCCCCGCGAAGATCATCGCCACCTGGAACGTCAACGCCACCTGGCCGAGCAGTCAGGTCATGACCGCGACACCCAACGGCAGCGGCAACAACTTCGGGGTGACCATCCAGCACAACGGGAACTGGAACTGGCCGAGCGTCAGCTGCAGCACCTCCTGAGGGGGTGGTGGGTGACTCGTCCGCGAAGACAGGACTTCGCGGACGAGTCATTCACGCAGCGGATCGGCTACTGCCTCGCGAGCGCCCACGGCATGAGCTTTTCGGCGAGTGCCCGGCTGAACGGGCTCACCAGTGCCTGCAGTTCGGCGCAGGCGGGCTCGCCGATGCGGGCGTAGGGCACGACGCTGTTCTCGTCGGTCGCCTTCTCGATCTCCGCTCGGCGGGCGGCGCCGCCGGGGGTGAACGTCAGGTCGGCGTCGTCGGTGAGCCAGTCGCGCTCGCGGAGGCCGGTGACGGCCCGGTTCCAGTCGTCCTCGGACCACCCCCGGGACGTGCGCAGGGTCTCGGCGGGGACGGCACCCGAGGCGGCGTGGGTGATGAGGGCCTCGACGCCGCGCAGGCCGGCCGTCAGCAGGGCGGCCACGTGCGCGTCGCCGCGGTACTCGCGGAGCAGGGTCTGCGCGTGCCACAGGACCAGGTGGGGCTCGGTGGGCCACGGCAACGCCGCGTGGGCGGCGAAGAGCGGGCGGCCGGTGACGTCGCCGGTGACCGTCTCGGCGGCCTCACGGAGGAGAACGGCGGCCCGGCGCATCTCGGGTGAGCCGATCGCGTCGCCCAGGACGCCGCGCAGGGCCTGGTCGGCCGCGGCGTAGCGGGCGGCGAGGACCGCGGCCGGCTCGCTGGCGGACCAGGCGGTGCTGATCGACGTCGTGACGAGGGCCGGGTTGAAGTTGAAGAAGGTCGCGACCACGACCGGCGCCGGGACCGCGCCGAACGCCGCCGACCGCGACGCGAAGTAGCCGGCGCGGCCGGTGATGCCGAGCTCCGCGTACGCGGCGGCGGCTTCCGGCGCGAAGTAGATCATCCCGTGGTATGGCTCCAGGAATCGCCAGGTCCGGCGCGCCGTTTCGATCACCGCGCCAACATACCACCCGGTCGGTACGGCGCCGGTCTTCCTGCTCCCGAGCCCGGGAGCACGCGGCTATGGCCGCAGCCGCTTGCGCATGATCGGCCGGCTCGGGAACGTCCGGCCGATCTCGGTGAACCCCGCCCGGGTGAACATGGCGACCGTGCCGGTGAACACCGCGGAGGGCGACGGGACCGCCGCCAGCGCGGCGACGTCGACCGGGTGTCCGTCCACAACGGACCCCCCGTGCTCCCGGGCCCACTCGACGGCGGCGCCCAGCAAGGAAACGCCGGCACCGTGACCCCGGTGCCCGCGCCGGACGACAAAACACGTGACCCACCACGCCGCCGGATCGTCCTCGAGCAGCCGGCGCACCGCACGGTTCCCGGTCACGCCCGGCAGCAGGGCGCGCGGCTGCACCCGGGTCCAGCCCACCGGTTCGTCGTCGACGTACCCGACGAGCCCCACCGGCACCGAGACGGTGTCGACCTCGCGACGCAGCGCGGCGCGGTTGTCCGGCTGGTCGTGCCGCCGGAACCGCTGGCACCAGCAGCTGTCGCCCCGCCCGGCCCGGCCCGCGAACACCCGCTCCAGGTCCGGCCACGAGGCCGGATCCAGGGGCTGCGACCGGAACGTCATGCCGGACAGTGTCGCAGCCGGACCGTCGTCACCGCCGGCCGAAGCTAAGCGCCGGGGTCTCCGGCGAGTGCCCGGTACGCCGGCCGGAGCAGTTCGGTGACGTCTTCGCCGCCCGCCGTGATCGTGAACGGCGGGGCCTGGTCCAGGAGCGCGTCGACCGGCGTACGCGGTCCGTGCAGCGGTGCCGCGGCGGCCAGGCCCGGGGCCTGGCCGCCGGCGAAGAAGGTGCTCATGACCTCGGTCAGGGCCGGCGACCGGTCGTCGGGATCGAGCGGTTCGGCGGAGATGAGCCGGTTCTTCAGCTCCTCCAGCAGCGTTTCGCGGTTCCGGCCGCGCAGGGCGAGGACGGTGAACGGGTCGTCGGCGACCCGGGCCACGAGCGCGGCGAACACGGCGTTCAGGTGGCCGCACGGCACTTCGGCGTCCGGGCAGGTGCAGTCCAGCGACACCTCCCGCGCCGACGACGGGAACAGCGGCAGCCGGACTGCTGTGAAGATCTGCTCGACGTCGCGGGGCAGCTCGCCGCTGAGCAGCAGGACGGTGGCCGACGCCTTCGCGGCGAGGGCGTGGGTGATCGCCGCCCAGTCCGCCTTCCCGAACGCCGTCAGCCCGATCCGCACCTGGTACGCGCGGCCGTCCCGCACCTCGGCCTCGACGCGCCCGGCGCCGACCTCCAGGGACACGACGCGGCCCCGGCCGGGTGCGGGCAAGAGGACGCCGATCGCCGTCAGCGCCCGGAGGAACCGGGTCGGCCACCACGGGAGCGGTTCAGTCATCGATCGCGTCCTCCCCCAGGGTGAGCACCCCGCGCAGCGCGTCCGTGGACAGTTCGGTGAGCCGGCTTTCGCCCTCGCCGACGACCATGCCCGCGAGCGCGCGTTTCCTGGTGATCAAGGTGTCGATGCGGTCTTCGATGGTGCCGGGGCAGACGAACTTCCGGACCTGGACGGTGCGGCCCTGGCCGATCCGGAACGCCCGGTCGGTGGCCTGGTTCTCCACGGCCGGGTTCCACCAGCGGTCCAGGTGCAGGACCTGGCTGGCGGCGGTCAGCGTGAGCCCGGAGCCGCCCGCTTTGAGCGAGAGCACCAGGATCCGCGGCCCGTCGCCGGATTGGAAGCGGTCCACGATCGCGTCTCGCGCGCCTTTGGCCAAGCTGCCGTGCAAAAAGGCGACTTCGACGCCGAGCCGGTCGGTCAGGTGGGGCACGAGCATGTGGCCGAACTCGGTGTACTGCGTGAAGCACAGCACCCGATCACCCGACGCCAGGATCTCCGCCAGGACCTCTTCGAGGCGGCTGACCTTGCCGGAGCGGCGCCCGATCGGGGAGCCGTCGTGCAGCAGGTGCGCGGGGTGGTTGCAGACCTGCTTGAGCTTCGTGATCGCGGCGAGGACGTTGCCGCGGCGCTTGATGCCCTGGCTGTTCTCGATCTTCTTCATCATCTCGTCGACGATCGCGCAGTACAGCGTGCCCTGTTCGCGGGTGAGCCGGTACTCCTGCCGGATCTCGAGCTTTTCCGGGAGCTCGGGGACGATCGCGGGGTCGGTCTTCACCCGGCGCAGCAGGTACGGCCGCGTGAGCCGGCGCAGCTCGGCGGCCACGTCGGTGTCGCCCCGCCGCTCGATCGGGACGGCGAATCGTTGCCGAAACTCGAACCTGCTGCCGAGCAGCCCGGGGTTGAGCAGGTCCAGCACCGACCACAGGTCCGCCAGCCGGTTCTCCACCGGGGTACCGGTCAGCGCGAGCCGGTGCCCGGCCGTGAACCGCCGCACCGCCTTGGCCGTCGCGGTGTCGGCGTTCTTGATGGCGTGCGCTTCGTCGAGCACCAGGCGTCGCCAGGTGACCTTCTCGAGTTCATCGGCGTCGCGGGCGGCGGTGGCGTAGGTCGTGACGACGAGGTCGGCCGCGGCGACCTGCTCGGCGAGCGCGTCGCCGTGCGTGCGGGCGCTGCCGTGGTGGGCGTGGACCCGCAGGCCGGGAGCGAAGGTCGCCGCCTCCCACTGCCACATGCCGACCAGCGACATCGGGCACAGCACCAGCGTCGGCCGGTGCTCGCCCGCGGCCCGCTCGAGTGCCTCGAGCGCCAGCGTCTGGACGGTCTTGCCGAGGCCCATGTCGTCGGCCAGGCACGCCCCGAGCCCCAGCTCCGCCATGAACGCCAGCCAGGCGACACCCCGCTGCTGGTAGGGGCGCAGCGTGGCCCGGAACGACGGCGGCAGCTCGACCGGCCGCAGGGCCTCCTCGACCCGCCCGGCCAGGACGTCCCCGACCCAGCCGTCGGCGCTGACGGCGGTGACCGGGAGCGGCGCCTCCCGCGCGAGGTGCACCAGCTCCAGCAGTTCGGCCCCGGTCGGGGGCTCGGTGTGCCGGTACGGGTCGCGGCGCAGGAACTCGAGTCCGGCGCGCAGGCGATCGGCGTCGACGCTGATCCACCTCCCCCGCAGCCGCACCAGCGAGGTCTTCGCCGCGACGAGCGTGGCCAGTTCTTCTCGGCCGATCTCGACGTCGCCCACCGCGATCGTCCAGCGGAACGTGGCCAGCTCGTCGCGGCCCACCCGGTTGCGGGTGACGACCTGCTCGGACGGCGTGCTGCGGACCGACAGCCGCAGCCCGAGCCGGCGCCTGCCGTCCCAGGAGGCCGGGAGCTGCACTTCGAACCCGGCCTCGATCAGCCGGGTCGCACCCGAGGTGAGGAACCGTTCGGCTTCCTCGACGGTCAGGTCGTACTCGGCCGGCTGCGTCCGGCGCAACGCCGGCGCCAGCATCGGTTCGACCAGCGCGGCCCGGCCCAGTTCGGCGACGAGCAGCCCCTTCGGGTCCCGGACCAGCCCGTGCGCCTCGCCCGACCAGATCTGCCCCGCCGAGAGCAGCAGGCTCGGATCGGCCGTCGCGCGCAGGAGGAACCGCAGCTGCCACTTGGTGCCGTCGCCGGTCTGGTCGTCGGGATCGGCGTCGGCCGGTCGACGCAGGGTGCCGGTTTCGGCCAGCCGGAAACACGCCCGGCCGTCGACGACGTCGGTGTCGGCGACCTCGTCCCACTTCGCGACGGCCTCGGCCAGCACACCGAGCTCACTCAGCGGCAGCTCGACGCGGGGACCGCCGCCCTGCAACGCGGCCAGCCACACCCCGGCCGCGCCCCGGCCCCCGCGCAGGTCGACGGGCGGCTCCGCGCGCGCGAGCCGGTCCCGGACCGCCGTGTCGACCAGGGTGTGAAGGGCATCGGTGACGAGCGCGCGCGGCGAGGCCCCGGTGAGCGGCGCGACCTGCTCGGCCCGTCCGACCGGCGGCATGGCCGCGACCAGCGAGTCGAACGCGACGAAGTCGACGCCTTGCAGCACCGGGCGCCACCGGGCCTCGGCCGCGTCGCCCTGGCGGAGCAGCGTCGGCAGCACCCGCCCGCGCCGCACCAGATCCGCGGCCAGGCGGGCCACCGCGCGCAGGTAGGTGACGGATTCGCCGTACGAGGCGGCGTCGTCGAGGTCGTCCAGCTCGGTCGCGTCCACGATCAACGCCGGCACCGACCACGGCCGCAACGACGGCGCCGGGCCACGCCGCTGACCCGCAGCCTGCTCGGCAGAAGCGAGCGGCCGGCTCGCCCGCGACGGCAGCAGCAGCGTCGCCGACGTGGGTTTGCCGGGGTGCAGCGCGGTCAGCTGCGCGCTGGAGACCGCGAACGGATGCGGCAACGCGATCCGCGCCGACCGGCTCGACGTACCGGCCGGGCGCCGGTCGTGCTCCGCCCACAGCAGCAGCCCCCGGCCCGGAGACCACAGAGCGTGCACCACAGGCAAGGTCCGAGGCTCCTTAGTCCGATCCGGGTTCCCCGCAGATCGTCGCACGCCTGGTCGGAGCGGCCCGTCAGTACTGGCCGAGCCGGGCGCGGACCTCGGCCGCCTTCGGGTGGGACAGGTCGTCGAAGACGACCAGGGCCGCCTCCCAGTACCGCGTTCCCTGGGCGGGGTTGCCCGTGTCGTGCAGCAACGTGCCGATCTTCTCCAGCGTCGACGCGCGGCCTTCGGCGTCGCCGATGTCCTCCCGGATCAGCAGGGCCTGCTGGTAACTGCGCTCGGCCTCGATGAACCGCCCGTCGCACGCCCGCGCGTAACCCAGGTTGTGCTGGACCGTCGCTTCCAGGTGACGATCACCGAGCCGCGCGGCGAACGCCGCCGCCTCGGCCAAGCGCTGCCTGGCCTCCTCGGTGCGGCCCATCGTGGCCAGGACGAAACCGACGTTGCCGAGCACCTTCGCCTGGCCCACCACGAACCCCGCCTCACGGCACAGCTCCAGCGACGTCTCCAGCGCCGCCAGGCCCGGGGCGGACTCGCCGGCCTCGTGCAGCACCATGCCCAGGCTGTCCAGCGCCGCGGCGCAGCCGGTGGTGTCGCCCAGTTCCCGGAGCATCCGCTGGGCCTGGTCGAGGTGCTGCCGGGAGGCCGCCAGGTCGCGCAGGCCGTAGCGGTGCGCCGCGCCCAGGCTGTAGTGCATCGCGGCCTCGGCGGCCCGGTTGCCCTCCCGGCGCGCCGCGTCGAGCCCGGCCAGCGCCAGCGCGCACCACGACGACGGGTCGTAGGTGCGCCAGAGGTGGCCGCGGAGCACGTCGATCAGCTGCCAGGCCACGCCTTGCGGGCCGTGGTCGACGGCGTGGGCCACGACGGCGGCGAAGTTCGCGCGTTCGGCGGTCAGCCAGACCCCGGGCTCATCTCGTTCCCGCCAGGGCGACGGCGGGTACTGGCGCAGCTCCGAGAGCCGCAGCATGCCCGGGTACAGCCTCGCGGTCGCCTGGGTGGCGGTCTCCAGGTAGTAGTCGAACAACCGCTCGAGCGCCGCCGCCCGGTCCGTTTCCTCGTCGGCGCGGGCGCTGCGCTGCCCGGCGAACAGGCGGAGCAGGTCGTGGGTCTGGAACCGGCCGCCCGGCCGTCGTTGCACCAGGTGCGCGGCGACCAGCCGGTCGACCATCCGCGCCGCGTCGTCCACGCCGGCGCCGGCCAGCGCGGCGATGGCCGGCATCCCGGCGTCGGCTCCGGGCAGCGACCCCAGCAGCCGGAACAGCCGGGCCGTCTCCGGCGGGAGCGCGGCGTAGGACATCTCGAAGGCCGTCAGCACCGCGGACCGGCTGTCGCCGCCCAGGGAGAGCCCGGCGAGCCGATCGCCTTCGGTCAGGACGGTCAGGTACTCCGCGACCGTCTTCCGGCCGGCGATGTTGGCGGCGGCGATCCGCAGCGCGAGCGGCAGGTGGGCGCACAGCCGGGCCAGCTCCGCCAGGGCCCCGGGCGAGGCTTCGGCCGCCTCCCGCTCGCACGACGCCCGCAGCAGCGCGATGGCTTCGCCGCGGGAGACCACGTCGAGCTCGACCAGCAGCGCGTCGACGTGCAGGGTGAGCGCGGCCAGGCTGTTGCGGCTCGTCACGAGCACAGCGCAGTGCGGGCTGGCGGCGATGAGCGGGCGCACGTGATCGGGGCTGACGGCGTCGTCCAGCACCAGCAGCATCCGGCGGTCGGCCAGCACCGAGCGGAAGAGGGCGACCCGGGCGTCGAGGTCGACCGGGATGGTGGCGGGCGCGACGCCGAGCGAGGTGAGGAACGCGGCCACCACCTCGCCCGCCGACCGGGTGCCGACCGTGGAGAAGCCGTTGAGCCCGGCGTGCAGCTGCCCGTCCGGGAAGCGGTGGCGCATCCGGTGCGCCCACCGCACGGCCAGCGCCGACTTCCCGACGCCCGCGGTGCCGCTGAGGACGACGACGCGGGCCGAGGCGTGCGGCGCGGCGTCGAACACGAACTCGTCGAGCTGCCGCAGCTGCGCGTCCCGGCCGATGAACCGCGACGGGTCGGGCGGCAGCTCGGCGGGGATGGGCGCGGCCGGGGTCCCGGAGCGGCGGCTGAGCAGCGCCGGGGTCGGCGTGCCCGGTTCCTCGCGGATGCTGTGCAGGTAGGTGCGCTGCAGTTCGGGACCCGGCTCGAGGCCGAGGTTCTCCCGGAGCCGGCCGCGGAAGGCGAGGAAGACCTGGACCGCGGCCGCCCGCTGCCCCGAGGCGGCCAGCGCCCGCATGATCCGCTCCGTCAGCCCTTCGTGCAGCGGGTCGGCGAAGGCCGCTTCCCGCAGCCGGTCGAGGACGTCGTCGTGGTGGCCGAGCGGCACCGCGAGATCCGCGTAGTCGAGCACGGCCTTGAGGCGCTGCTGGGTGACCGCGACGACCACCGGGTGCGGGGCCGCGGGCAGCAGGACGCCGTCCAGGACCTGACCGCGCCACAGCTCCAGCGCCGACCGGTAGGACTGCACGGCCGCGGCGGAATCGCCCGCCCGGCGGTCTTCCTGGGCCTGCGACAGGGCTTCGGCGAACTCCAGCAGGTCGCTCTGCCCGGGTGCCAGGCCGAGGCGGTACCCCGGCCCGACGCGGGTCACCAGCCCGGGATCGGCGTCCAGGCCGGCGAAGAACTTCCGCAGCCGCGAGACGTAGGTCTGGACCAGGTTCACCGACGACTCCGGGGACCGCTCGCCCCACAGGAACTCCACGACGTCCGCGCGGGACACCACCTGGTTGGCGCGCAGCGTGAGCAGCCCCAGCAGCCGGGCCTGCATCACCGAACCGAGCGGTACCTCACGGCCGTCCTGCCGCACCGCCAGCGGGCCCAGCACCTCGACGCGGAACCCGCCGGCCCGCTCGCCGGGCGCGGGGCCGACGTCCGCCAGCCCGGTGGCCTCCAGGAGCTTCGCCAGCGACCGCGCGTGCGGCCGGCGCACCTCGCCCCGCTCGATGTCCCGCAACGTCCGCACGCTGACCCCGGCGAGCCCGGCCAGCTCCTGCTGGCTGATCCCGGCTCGCCGCCGGTACGCCAGCAGCCGCTCCCCCAGCGTCATCGGCCCCCTCGCAAGTCTTCCCCTGTTCCTGCCGATCGTCGCCGGATTCTGCCGGTCGGACCGCTGAAGTTTCGACGAATTCGCAGGTGGAACGCGATAAGCCCGCGTACAGGAAGCGTACAGCGTTCAGGCGTCGCCGCACCATATGGTCGGGTTGTCACCAACTGGGGGATTCATGCTTCGCATCCACTTCACCGACGCCGACCTCGTGCGCGTGCGGATCCTCGCCGAGCCCGACCCGATGTGGGAGGTACTGCTCAGCCTGCACCTGACGACGCCGGCACCGGCCGACCTGCGCTTCCGCGGCTGGCGGCGCGGCCTGCCGGCGCGCCTCGCCCGCCCGGCCGGTGTGCTGCGCACGCTGAGCCGGCCGACCGGGTACTCCCCCGACTTCCTCACGCCGTCCGGCGACGTCGCCGACTTCGGCACCGGGCTGGACCTCGTCCTCAGCACACCGCGCGAGAGGCTGCGCGCCGACATCGCCCAGCTCGCGTCCGGCACCCGGGTCGCGTCCTGGCCGGCGGACCTGGCCGACGGCAACGTGCCGGCCCTGAACCTGCTCGGGGACGCGCTGACGACCTACCACGACGCGGCCGTGAAGCCGCACTGGGAAACCATCCGCCGCCACATCCGCGCCGATCGCCGGAAGCGGGCGGAACTGGCCGTCACCCGGGGTTTCGAGGCCGTCCTGGCCACCCTGCACCCGTCGGCCCGCTGGCGCGCCCCGGTCCTCGAACTGGCCTACCCCGTCGAGCAGGACCTGGTCCTCGGCGGCGCCGGGCTGACGCTGGTGCCGTCGTTGTTCTGCTGGCCGGGCCCGATCACGCTGCTGCGTCAGCCGGACCGGCCCGTGCTCGTCTACCCCATCGCACCGGAACCCGGCTGGGCGGCCGAGCCCGCCACCGGCTGCGACCGCTCGCTCAACACCCTGCTCGGCAACACCCGCGCCGAGGTCCTGCGCGTCATCGCGACCCTCCCCCGGGTGAACACCACCGAACTGGCCCGCGCGGCGGGCATCTCACTGGCCAGCGCGAGCCAGCACACGTCGGTACTGCGCGGAGCGGGCCTGGTGACGACGGGCCGATCGCGCGGTTCGGCCTTCCACGAACTCTCCGAACGCGGCTCTTCCCTGCTGTGCCACTGAAGATCCCGGGCCGGAGCGTCAGCCGGGGATTTGCCGGTTGGAGAAATACGGCTTGCGGAACGGGAAGTCGTTGCCCAGCCAGTGCTTCAGCACCGACTGGACCTTCGTGTCGTACCCGCTCGGTGTCACCACCAGCTGAGGTACACGTCGTGCTCCAGGAGGTTCACCGGTGACGCCGCCGCATTCCGCCGGTCCCTGGCGATCTTGGACCGCATCGGCGCGCGGTTCGAGCTGGAGCGCACGAAAGAGGCGGCAGGCTGACCGAAGCCCGCCTCACGAGGAGCCGATCGCGCGGTTCGGCCTTCCACGAACTCTCCGAACGCGGCTCTTCCCTGCTGTGCCACTGAAGATCCCGGGCCAGGGCGTCAGCTTCCCGCTCCGGTCATCGCCGCGTAGTCCCGGCTGAAGAAGAACTCCCGCTCGCCGAAGGCCGGGCGCAGGGCGTCGAACCAGGTGGCGGTGGGGTCGAACGCCGCGAAGAACGGCTGCTGTGTCCAGCGGGGGTCGCGGGCCTGGATGAACCGCAGGACGAACACCCGCTCGCCGTGGACTTCGGCGACGCCCTGGATCTCCACCTTGCCCGGACCGCAGCTCATGCTGGGGCCGCGCGCGGTGCGGGCCAGGCCGGACACCGCGCTGACGGCGTCGGCGTAGATCCGCCACGTGCGCACCAACGGCACCTCGAAGTGATTGCGTGCCCCGGTGTCGCGCTCGACGAACATGTAGTAGGGCACGATGCCCAGCGCCACCTGCCGTTCCCACATCCGGGACCACACCCGCGGGTCGTCGTTGACGCGCGCGAGGACCGGCGCCTGGCTGCGGATCACCGCGCCCGTCTCGCGGATCCGGCGGACGGCCTCGGCGAACAGCGGGTCCTCCATCTCCCGCCAGTGGTCGAGGTGGGCCATCACCGCGAGGTGCCGGCCGCCGGCGACGATCCGCCGGAACAACGCCAGCAGCTCGCCGGCGTCGTCGTCCAGGACGAAGCGGTGCGGCCAGAAGGTGAGCGCCTTGGTGCCGATCCGGATGGTCCGCACGTGCTCCAGCCCGGGGTCCGCCAGGAGCGGGTCGAGGTACCCGGCCAGCCGGTGGGTCCGCATGACCATCGGGTCGCCGCCGGTCACCAGGACGTCGGACACCTCGGGGTGCGCACGCAGGTAGGCGCGCAACGCCGTGCTGTCCGGCGCGGAGAACCGGTCTTCGGCGCCGACGAACTGCGGCCAGCGGAAGCAGAAAGCGCAGTACGAGTGGCACGTCTGGCCCGCGGAGGGGAAGAACAGCACGGTGTTGGCGTACTTGTGCTGCATCCCGGGCAGCGCGTCGCCCTCGAGCGACGGCACGTTCAGCGTCTGCTGCCCGGCGGGGTGCGGGTTGAGCTCCTCTCGGATCTTCCGCGCCAGCGCCTGGATCTCCGCGGCCGGCGCGCCCAGCCGCACCAGCTCGGACATCGCGTCGTAGTGCTCGGGGGAAAGCATGTCCCGGTGCGGGAACAACAGCCGGAACAGCGGGTCGGCGGGCGGGTCCGCCCAGTCGATCAGCTCGTTGAGGACGAAGTCGTTGATCCGGAAGGGCAGGATGTGCGACACGACCTCCATCTCGAAGCGCAGGTCCGCCGGCAGCTTCGCCAGCAGGTCGAGCCGGCTGGCCTGGCGGAACCGGTAGGCCTTGAACCGCGCCGGGGCCGGCCGGACGCGCGAGCTGGTCAAGGCCGGGTCCGGGAGAAGTGCCGCGCGAGGGTGATCAGCGGCGGGAGCCCGGCGAGGATCCGCTCCGCGCTCAGGCCGAAGTCGACCAGGCACGCGACTTCGTCCACCCCCGCCGCCGCGAAGCGTTCGACGACGGTCCGGCAGCTTTCCGGCGAGCCGATCAGCGATCCGTCCCGCAGGTAGCGGTCGCAGGTCAGGTCGAGCAGGTCTTCGACGACGTCGTCCGGCAGGTCCTCGGCCGGCATCCGGTGGCCGCCGCTGATGGTGCCGCCGCCCTTCGCCGCCTTGGTCTCCAGGGAAACCGCCGAGCGGAGGTACTCGCGGAACGGTGTTCTCGTCGTCGCTTTCGCTTCGGCTTCGTCGTCGGCCAGGTGGGTGTGCAGCATCAGCGAGACGACGCCGGTGGCGGGATCGAGCCCGGTCCCGGCCCGGGCCTCGCGGTACAGCTTGATCTTCGCCGTGAGCTGGTCGACGTCCTGCCCGATCAGGTGCGTCAGGACGTTCGTGCCGCGGGCGCCGGCGTCCACGAACGTCTGCGGGTTGCCCGACGACGTCAGCCAGATCGGCAGCTCCGGCTGGATCGGCCGGGGGAACAGGCGCACCGGCACCGGGTGCCCCAGCCCGTTGGGCAGCTCGATCGCCTCGCCGCGCCACAGCCGGCGCAGGTCGTCGAGCTGCGCCAGCATGACGTCCCGCCGATCGGCGTAGGTCTGCGGGCTCAGCACGAAGTCGTTGACGTTCCAGCCCGCGCCGAAGGACACCGCGGCCCGGCCGCGGGAGAGGTTGTCCACCACGGACCACTCTTCGGCCATCCGGACGGTGTTGTGCAGCGGCGAGATCAGGCTGCCGGCGCGCAACTGCAGCGAATCCGTCGTCATGGCGAGCGCCGCGCTCGTCAGCGCGGGGTTCGGGAAGACGCCGCCGAACCGGTCGAAGTGCCGTTCCGGCGTCCAGACGGCGCTCAGCCCGCCCCGGTCGGCCAGTTTCGCGGCGGCGAACATGGTGTCGAAGGTTTCGGAGGCGGCCGCACCGTCGGGAGCGGCGAAGAACATGATGCCGAAGCGCATCGGGTTTCCCTTCGTGGTGGGCTGTCAGGCGACGACCGGATCGGACGGCTGCTTCTCGTCACCGGGCAGCACCGGCGGGTGGCGCAGCGCGGGCACGACGGTGCCCACCAGCGCGACCAGCACCAGCCAGCCCAGCATCACCAGCACGGTCGTCGTGCTGCCGTAGAACTGCAGGAGCACCCCGGCCAGCAGCGGGCTGAGCGGGGTGGCCGACTGGCTGATGAACCGGCAGGCGCTGTCGACCCGGCCCAGCAGCTCGTCGGGGACGAGCACGATGCGGTAGGTGGAGAGCACCGAGTTCCACAGGGGCGCGGCCGCGAGCATGAGCCCGAACACGACACCCATCACGACGATGTTGCCCGCGACCAGCAGGATCGGCAGCAGCGCGGCCCACACCCACGGGAACCCGATGACGATCCAGGACGCGGGGATCCGCTCGGCGGCCCACGTCGCGGCGAACGACCCGAGCAGCCCGCCCACCGCGGCCACGGTCAGCACGGTGCCGACCACCGCGGCCGACGTGCCGGACTCGTGGCCGATGACGACGAGCAGCGTGGGCATCCCGTTCCCGACGAGGTTCGTGGCCGCGACCATGAGGGCGCTGCCGCGCAGGAACGGCTGGCGGAACAGCCAGCGAAGCCCGTCACGCACCCCCGAAATCAGCGACAGCGCCTTCGTGTCCGGCACCGGCGCCGACCGGAACCGGGTCTTGATCATCGACACCGTGACGTAGGAGACGAGGTACGACAGCGCGTCGCCGAGGAACGGCAGCAGCGCGGCGATCGAGAAGAGCGTCCCGCCGATCGGCGGGCCGGCCAGCATCGCGCCGTATTCCCGGCTTTCGTTGCGCGCGGTCGCGGAGCGCAGCTGCGACGCGGGGACGACGTGGCGCAGCGCTCCCACCTCCGCCGGCGAGAACAGCACGGTGGCCGAGCCTTCGACGAGCGCCACGACGATGATGTGCGGGTACGTCAGCCAGCCCGTCGCGAGCCCGCCGACGATGCTGGCGAGGGCGACGAACCGGACGAGGTCGCACGTCAGCATGAGCCGGCGGCGGTCCCACCGGTCCGCGAAGAACCCGGCGGGCAGGCCGAGCAGCCACTGCGGCGCGCCCCGCGCCGTCGCGACCAGGCCGGCGAGCACGGGCGACCCCGTCAGCGAGAGCACCAGCAGCGGGTAACCGACGTAGGACATCCGGCTGCCCAGCACGGACGCCAGCTGGCTGACCCAGAGCAACGTGAAGTCGCGGTTGCGGCTCAGTGGCACCGGAATCTCGGCCTGACCGGCAGATTCGGGCGCGGGCGCCGAGGGTTCGTCGCGGGCGGTCATCCGGCCGCCTCCAACCCGGCCCGGAACACCGAAACGACCTGGGCGAGCTGGGGTTCTTCGAGCACCGACAGGTGGGTGCCCGGCACCTCCAGCAGCGCGGTGCGCGGCGCGTGCTCGCGCCACGCTTCGAACCAGGGCCACGACCAGTTGCCGTCGGTCGCCTTGAGCACGGTGAGCGGGACGTCGGCGGGCCGCGGCCGGTAGTTCCGCTTGGCCATCCGGAAGAACCGGTTGCGGCGCAGCACGCTCTCCAGCGCGTCCTTCCCGAGCCCGATCTGTTCCTCGCGGAAACCGGCCTGCCGCACCAGGTCCGTCAGCCGGCGTGGGGCCACGCCGGTCCAGTCCGCTTCGGAAATGCCTTCGGCCACGGCGATCATCTCGTCGAGGAGCCCGTCGAGGTGGTGGCGTTGCCGCGTTTCCGGTGCCTGGACGACGGAGTCGACCAGGCCGACCCAGCTCACCTCGGCGCCCGCGCGGAGCAGCTGGGCCGCGGCCTCGTAGGCGACGATCCCGCCGAACGACCAGCCGCACAGCCGGTACGGGCCCGCGGGTTGCCACCGCCGGATCCGCTCGACGTAGACCTCGGCCATCGCCACCACCTGGTCGGGCGCGGCGGCCGTCACGAGGGACTCGTCGAAGTCGAGCCCGACGAGCGCGAAGTCCGGCTCCAGCGCCCGCGCCAGCGCGTAGTACCCGGTGACGCTGCCGGTCCCCTCGTGCACGCAGAACAGGGTGCGGTCCCGGGGACCGGTGTTCAGCGGCACCAGTCCCGGCGTCGCCGTCGGCTGCTCGGCGGCGGCCAGTTCGGCCAGCCCGGCGACGGTCCGCGCCTCGAAGATCGCCCGCAGCGGCACCTTCACGTCGTGCCGGGCGCGCAGGCGGGCGACGACGTGCGCGGCGAGCAGCGAATGCCCGCCGAGGTCGAAGAAGTCGTCGAACACCCCGACCCGGTCGAGGCCGAGCACCTCGTGCCAGATCGCGGCGATGGCCGTTTCCAGCTCGGTGCGCGGGGCCGCGAAGCCCGCCCCGAGCTCCGGGCGCGCCGAGTCGGGATCCGGCAGCGCCAGCCGGTCGATCTTCCCGTTCGCCGTCTTCGGCAACGCGGGCACGAGCACGAACCGGGCCGGGATCTGGTACTCCGGCAGGGATTCTTCGAGCGACGCGCGCAGCTGCGGGACCGTGGTGGCGGTGCCGGCGGGCACGACGTAGGCGACCAGCCGCTGGTCGCCCGGCTCGTCTTCCCGCGCCACGACAACGGCTTCGGCCACGGCATCCAGCGCCCGCAGGTGCGTCCCGATCTCGTCGAGCTCGACCCGGAACCCGCGAATCTTGACCTGGTGGTCGGTGCGGCCGAGGTGTTCGAGCACCTGGCCCGGTCCCCAGCGGCAGAGGTCCCCGGTGCGGTAGAGCCGGCCGTCGCCGAAGGGGTTGGGCAGGAAGCGCTCGGCCGTCAGCCCGGGCCGGTCCCAGTAGCCGCGGCTGACGCCGGCGCCGCCGATGTACAGCTCGCCGGGGACACCCGCCGGGCACGGCGCCATCGCCGCGTCCAGGACGTAGACCTCGGTGCCGGCCATGGGCTCGCCGACGGGGTAGGTCCACGCCGACCCGGCGCCGGCCGGGACCCGGATCCGCGTCGCGGTCATCGTGGTTTCGGTCGGCCCGAACTGGTTGACCACCTTGCCCGCGAGCCAGGCGCACTCCGCCAGCCGCTCGGCGTACAGGTGCTCGCCGCTGCACAGGACGAGGCGGACCGCGGCCAGGCCGGCGTCGGGCACCGGCTGCGCGGCCAGCTCGTAGAGCAGGGTCGGCACCACGCTGAGGATCGTGCTCACGCGGTGCCCGGCGAGCAGCGCCACGACCGAGGCCGGGTCCTTGGCGGCGTCCGGGTCGGTGACCACGAGCTTCGCCCCCGCCGACAGGGCGACGAAGATCTCGCGCACGGAGGCGTCGAAACCCCAGCCGGACAGCGTGATCCCGGTGTCGGCCGGGCCGATGCCGTACTCGTCCCGCAGGTAGCCGATCCGGGCCAGCGCGTTGCCGTGGGTGGCGACGACGCCCTTGGGGCGCCCGGTCGAGCCGGACGTGTAGACGACGTACGCGGCGTTGCCGGGGTGGATCGCGGCGGGCGGGACCGGCCGGGACTCCGCCGCGTCGTCGTCCCCGCCGATCAGGAGCACCTCGCCCCGGAACCCGGTGAGCGCCCCGGCCGCGGTGGCGGCGTCGGTGAGGACCAGCCCGGTGCCGGTGTCCTCGAGGATGAACGCCACCCGGTCCCGCGGCTGGCGCGCGTCGATCGGGACGAACGCCGCCCCGGTCTTCGCCACGGCGAGCGCGCAGATCACCGCTTCCGCGCTGCGCGGCAGGCAGATCCCGACGAAGACCTCGGGGCCGGCACCGCGCTCGCGCAGCCGCGCGGCCAGCGCGTCCGCCCGCCGGTCGACCTCGGCGTACGTCAGCTCCGCCGGCCCCGCCAGCGCGACGGCGTCCGGGCGCGCGGCCGCCTGCTGTTCGAAGAGCCGGTGCAGCCCGGTCACCCCGGCGGGCACGTGGCTCGTGCGGTCGGCGTTGCGGCCGTGCACCAGGCTTTCGTGTTCCGCTTCGGACAACAGTGACAGGTCCGAGAGCCGGGCCTTCGGATCAGCGACGACGGCCGAGAAGATCCGCTGCACGTGCTCGCTCAGCCGGCGCACGCGCTCGGCGTCGAACAGGGCCGTGCTGTAGCGGATGCCGGCGAGCAGGCCGCCGGGGGTGTCGGCGAAGGCCAGCGTGAGGTCGAACTTCGCCTGGCCGGTCGTGAACCCGTGCTCTTCGGTGTGCACGCCCGGCAGCTCCCACTCGCCGGCGGGCACGGTGTTGACCGACAGCATCACCTGGAACAGCGGTGTCCTGGCGAAGTCCCGCTCGGGCTGGAGCTCTTCGACGAGCCGTTCGAAGGGCAGGTCCTGGTGCTCGTAGGCGCCCATCGTCACTTCGCGCACCCGGTCGAGCAGCTCGGCGAACCGCGGGTCACCGCCGAGGTCGGTGCGCAGCACCAGGGTGTTGACGAAGAAGCCGATCAGTCCCTCGACCTCACGCCGGTTGCGCCCGGCGATCGGGGTGCCGACGGCGACGTCGGTCTGGCCGGCGTACCGGCCGAGGACCAGCTGGACGCCGGCGAGGATGACCATGAACAGCGTCGTGCGGTGGTCCCGGGCGAGTCCGCGCAGGCCCGCGGCGAGCTCGGCGGGCATGCTGAACTCCAGCGACGCGCCTTCGGTCGAGCGGACCGCGGCGCGGGGCCGGTCCGTCGGCAGCTGCAGCGGCGGGACGCCGGTGAGCTGCTCGCGCCAGTAGCCGAGCTGCTCGTCCAACACGTCGCCGCGCAGCCAGTTCCGTTGCCAGACGGCGAAGTCCGCGTACCGGACCGCGGGTGCGGGCGTTTCGGGTGCGGTGCCGCGCAGCGCAGCCCGGTACCCCTCCCCCAGCTCGCGGACGAGGTTGCGCGCGGACCAGGCGTCCATCGCGATGTGGTGGGTGGCGAACAGCAGGACGTGGTCGTCGGCCGCGACCCGGAACAACGCGGTGCGCCACACCGGGCCCGTCACCAGGTCGAACGGCTTGGTGGCCGGCCCGCGGATGGCGTCGTCGAGTGCTTCGACGCCGACGTCGAAGACCGGGATCCCGACCGGGCGGGCGGGGTGGATCCGTTGCCCCGCTTCGGTTTCCCCGGCGGCGAACGTGGTCCGCAGCACCTCGTGCCGGGCGATCACCCCGCCGAGCGCGGTTTCCAGGGCCGCGACGTCGAGGGTGCCGGTGAGCCGCCAGGCCAGCGGGACGACGTACTCGGTGCTGCCCGGCTCGAGCTGGTCGAGCAGCCACAGCCGTTGCTGGGCGAAAGACAGCGGGAAGAGATCACCGTCGCCGGCCACCCGCTCGATGGGCGGGATCCGCCGCCCGGTCCGCCGTTCGTCGAGCAGCCGGGCCAGGTCCGCCACCGTCGGGTCGGCGAACAACGCCCGCAGCGGCACCTCGGCGCCGCCGAGCCGGCTCAGCCGGGACACGACCTGGGTCGCCAGCAGGGAATGCCCGCCCAGCGCGAAGAAGTCGTCGTAGACGCCGATCTCGTCGATCCCGAGCACGTCGGACCAGACGCCGGCGACGAGTTCCTCGGACGGCGTCCGGGGCCGGACCGGACCGGCGGCCAGCTCGGGCCGGGCACCGCCGGGCGCGGGCAGGCCGCGCCGGTCGACCTTCCCGTTGCCCGACAACGGCAACGCCGGCAGGAACACGAACGCGGCGGGCAGCATGTAGCCGGGCAGCACCGCTGCGACCCACTCGCGGACGGCGGGCTCGGTGAGGTCGCCGTCCGCGACGAGGTAGGCGACCAGCCGGCGGTCACCCGGGGTGTCCTCCCGCGCGACGACCACCGCTTCGGACACCGCGTCGAGCAGCAGCAGGCGCGCCTCGATCTCGCCCAGCTCGACGCGGTACCCGCGGATCTTCACCTGGTGGTCGGTGCGGCCGAGGAACTCCAGGTCGCCGTCGGGCCGGAAGCGGGCCAGGTCGCCGGTGCGGTAGAGCCGCCCGGGGCCGAAGGGGTCGGGCACGAACCGCTCGGCCGTGATGTCCGGGCGCCCGAGGTACCCGCGGGCGACGCCGTCGCCGCCGATGCAGAGCTCCCCCACGACACCCACCGGCACCGGGTTGAGCGCCTCGTCGAGCACGTACATCCGGGTGTTCGCGATCGGGCGCCCGATCGGCACGGGCACCGAGGGGTCGAACCGTTCGTCGGCGACGTAGATCGAGCAGCCGACGACGGTCTCGGTCGGGCCGTACTCGTTGATCACCCGGGACTTGGGGGCGATCCGCTGCCAGGCCGCGAGGGTCTCCGGCTTGACCTCGTCGGCGCCGACCACGTAGGTCCGGACGGAGCCGAGCTGCTCGTCCTCGCCGATCATGCCGCGCAGCAGGTCGAGGTGCCCGGGGGTGATCTTGAGCAGGCTGAAGTCACCGGGCGCGGCCAGCAGCTCCCGCAGCGAGTCGTGCCCGCGATCGGCCGCGAGCAGGGTGACGTCCTTGCCGCCGATGAGCGGCAGGAAGAAGTTGGGCATCGAGAGGTCGAAGGCGATCGAGCCGAGCATGGGGGCGCCGGACGCACCGCCCAGCCCGTAGCCGTCGATGGCCCACCACAGGTAGTTGACCAGGCCCTGGTGCGCCACGAGGACGCCCTTGGGCCGGCCGGTGGAGCCGGAGGTGTACATCACGTAGGCGAGGTTGTCCGCGCGGACGGGCGCGCCGGGGTCGGTCTCCGGCAGCCCGGCCGCCACGGAGACGTCCGCGTCGAGCACGATGGCCCGCTCCGCGTACTCCGCCGGCAGGCCCGGCCGCGTCCGCGGCTCCACCAGGACCCACTCCGCGCCGGTGTCGTCCAGCATGAAGCGCATCCGTTCGGCCGGGTGCCCCGGGTCCAGCGGCACGTAGGCGGCGCCGGACTTGAGGATGCCGAAGATCCCCACCAGCGCGTTCACCGACGGGCTCACGCAGATCCCGATCCGCTGCTCCGGGCCGGCCCCGAGCCCGCGCAGGTGGTGGGCCAGCCGGTTGGCCCGGGCGTCCAGCTCGCCGTAGGTCAGCCGCGTGCCGTCGGTGTCCACCACCGCGACCGCGCCGGGATCGCGGGCCGCGCACGCCGCGAACAGCTCGTGCACGCAGCGGTCGGCGGGGTATCCGGCGTCGGTGGCGTTCCACTCGGTGACGATCAGCTGCCGCTCCGCCGGCGTGAGGATGCCGAGGTCGCCGACCAAGGCGGCGGGATCCGCGGCCAGCCCGAGCAGCAGGGTGCGCAGGTGCCCGGCGAGCAGGCCGGCCCGGTGGCGGTCGAACCGCGCCCGGTCGTAGGTGATCTCCACGCGCAGGAGGTCGCGCACCGCCGCGACGACGCTGAGCGGGTAGCCGTTGCGTTCGCGCGCGCCGACCGGCACGAGCTCCACGCCGCCCGCCGACTGGTCCGCCGCGCTCGCGGCGGGGTAGTTCTCGAACACCAGCAGGCTTTCGAACAGCGGCGTGCCCTGCGGTACCCCGCTGCTGCTCTGCGCGAGCACGAGCGGCGTGTAGTCGTACTGGCGCAGGCGGAGCTGGGCGTCCTGGACCGACCGCAGCCACTCGCCGACCGGTTTCGCCGGCTCGACGCGCACTCGCAGCGGCAGCGTGTTGATCATCAGCCCGACCATGGACTCGACCCGGTCGGCTTCCGGCGGCCGGGTGCTCATGGTGGCGCCGAAGACGACGTCGCGCTCGCCGGTGTAGCGGGACAGCACCAGCGCCAACGCGCCCTGCAGCACCGTGTTGACGGTGATCCGCTGCGCCCGCGCGAACTCCCGCACCCGCGCGGACTCCGCGGCGTCGAGTTCCAGCTCGGCCACGGCGAAACCGGACTCGGTGCCCGGCCGGTCGGCGGTGATCTTCGTCGGGGCGGTGAAGTCGGCCAGCTCCCCCTTCCAGTACCGCTCGGCGGCGGCGGTGTCCTGGGCGCCGAGCCAGCGCAGGAACGAGCGGTACTGCGGCGCGGGCTCCAGCACCACGCGCCGGCCTTCGCTTTCGGCGCGGTAGCACGTCATGAGGTCGCGCAGCACCAGCCGGACGCTCCAGCCGTCCAGCAGCACGTGGTGGAAGCTGAGCACCATCAGGTGTTCCCGGTCCGTCTCCCGGAACAGCGTGACCCGCAGCAGCGGCGCTTTGGCCAGGGAGATGCCTTCACGCCGGTCCTGCGCCAGCCACGCTTCGAGCCCATCTGACGGCACCCGGCCGAGCACGGTGACCGGCACCGTCACCGACCGCTCGATCAGCTGGAGCGGCCGGTCGACGCCCTGCCAGCGCAGCCGGGCGCGCAGCGCGGTGTGCCGGGCCACCACCGACTGCCACGCCCGCTCCAGCGCGGCGGTGTCGAGCGGCCCGTCGAACCGGTACAGCAGCTGCTCGAAGTCCACGCCGCCGTCGGGGTCCAGCAAGCTGTGGAACAGCATCCCCTCCTGCATCGGTGACAGCGGGAGGATGTCCTCCAGTGGCGAGGCCTCCATCAGACGTCCCTTCGGTATTCGTCGATGATCAGGTCGAGGGTCTGCTGGTCGAGGCCCACGAGCGGGAAGTCCGCGGGGACCGCGCCGGTGGTGCCCGGGGCGGTGCAGTGGGCGATGACGGCGGCGAGCTCGGCGACGAAGGCGTCGGCGAGCCGGTCCGCGGTCTCCGCGCGGTGCAGGTTCCGGGAGTAGCCGACGGTGACCCGGAACCGGCCGCCGCTGATCTCGGAGTTGAGCTCCAGCACGTGCGAACGCCGTCCGCTCGGCGCCTGCGCGCTCCCCCGTGGCTCCTCGGCGCCGCCGAACGTCCGGTCGGCGGCGAGCACGTTGTCGAACTGCCCGAGGTAGTTGAACAGCACCTGCCCGCCGGAGTCCGTGAGCCCGGCGCCGCCGGGGGCGAGGTACCGCAGGATCCCGTGGCCGACGCCGCCCCGCGGGATCTCGCGCAGCGCCTGCTTGGTTTCCTTGAGCACCTCGGCGATGCCGGTGCCGCCGCCGGTGTCCAGGGCCACCGGGTAGATCGAGGTGAACCAGCCGACCGTCCGGGACAGGTCCACCCCCGCCACGATCTCCTCGCGGCCGTGGCCCTCCAGGTCGATGACGACGTCGGAGGCGGTGGCGTACGGCCGGATCGCCAGTGCGAGCGCGGTCAGCAGGACGTCGTTGATCTGCGTCCGGTACGCGGCGGGCACCTCGACGAGCAGCGCGCGGGTCAGCTCCGCGCTCAGTTCGCGCGTGACCCGCGCCGTGGACTCGACGGTGTTGGCCCCGCCGGGGTGGTCGACCGCGATCACGGCGCCGGGGCCCGTTCTCTTGCCCCAGAAGTCGCTTTCCCCGTCGGCGGCGGGGGAAACCGCGTACTCCGGCAGCGTTCGCGCCCACTGCAGGAACGACGTCGTCTTGGCGGGCCACGTGATCGGCAGGCCCGCCCGCACCTGCCGGTAGCCGGTCTCCAGGTCTTCGAGCAGCACCCGCCACGAGACGCCGTCCACGACGAGGTGGTGGGCCACGAGCAGCAGCCGCCGCCCGCGGGGGCCGAGATCGGCCAGCAGCGCACCGAACACCCGCCCGGCCCGGATGTCCAGGCTCGCCTGCAACCGGTCCGCCTCGACGGTGAGCGCGGTATCGGTCGCGCACCGCACTGTCCACAGTAGATCCTCGGGGACCTCGGCCGTGCCGGACTGCGTCCAGCCGTCCGGCCCGGGGGTGAACCGCGCGCGCAGCATGTCGTGCTGCGCGGCGAGCCGGTCCAGGACCAGCCGGAGGTCCCGCTCGGTCGCCGCCGGCGGCACGGTGACGATCATCGACTGGTTGTAGTGGTCGAGGTGCGGCAGGTCGCGGGCGAAGAACCAGTGCTGGATCGGCGTGAGCGGCGCGTCGCCCGTCACCACGCCCTGCTCGGCCCGCACGACCGGCGCCGTCTCGGCCGCCGCGGCCAGCGCCGCGATGGTCTGGTGCTCGAACACCATCCGGGGCGTGATCCGGAGGCCGCCGGCCACGGCCCTGGCGACGATCTGGATGCTCAGGATGGAGTCCCCGCCGAGGTCGAAGAAGTTGTCGAACACCCCGGCCCGGTCGAGCCCGAGGACCTGCGCCCAGACGCCGGCCAGCAGTTCCTCCGCCGGGGTGCGCGGTTCGGCGAAGCCCGAGGCGAGTTCCGGCCGGGCCGCACCGGGTGCGGGCAGCGCACGCCGGTCGACCTTGCCCGTGGCCGTGAGCGGCAACGCCGGCAGGAAGACGAAGGCGCCAGGCACCTGGTGGGCGGGCAACGTCCGCTCCAGCCAGGCCCGCAGCTCCGACACCGACGGCGACCGCTCGGCGGGCACGACGTAACCGACCAGACGGCGTTCGCCCGGCTTGTCCTCCCGCGCGGTGACCACGGCCGCGGCGACGTCGGCGGAGTCCAGCAGCCGCGCCTCGATCTCGCCCAGCTCGATCCGGAACCCGCGGATCTTGACCTGGCGGTCGGTCCGGCCGAGGTACTCCAGGACCCCCGCCGCCGACCACCGGCCGACGTCGCCAGTCCGGTAGAGCCGGCCGGTGCCGAAGGGGTCCGGGACGAACCGCTCCGCCGTCAGCCCGGGGCGGCCGAGGTAGCCGCGGGTCACGCCCGCGCCGCCGACGTACAGCTCGCCGGGCACCCCGATCGGGCAGGGCGCCAGATCCGCGTCCAGCACGTAGGTGCGCAGGTCGCTCAGCGCCCGGCCGATCGGGCCGGCCGCGGCGTCACCGCGGGTCGAGGGCGACAGCACGAGCGACGTCGTGTGCACCGTCGTCTCGGTGATGCCGTACATGTTGACCAGCGCGACGGCTCGGGTCCGGTCGTCGTCGAACCAGGGGCGCAGCGTGGTCAGGTCGAGGGCCTCGCCGCCGAAGACGACGAACCGCAGGTGCCCCGGTCCGGCGGCGATCAGCGACGCCATCAGGGCCCGGAACGCCGTCGGCGTCTGGCTCAGCATGGTGACGCGCTGCTCGGCGACGACGCCCGCCAGCCGCTCGGGGTCGCGGGCCACCGCGTTCGCGGCGATCACCGTCCGCCCGCCGGTGGTCAGCGCGCCCCAGATCTCCCAGACGGAGAAGTCGAACGCGTAGCTGTGCGTCGAGAGCCACACCTGCTCGTCGTCGAAGCCGAAGGTCTCCCGGGTCGCCTCGAACAGCCGGGTGGCGTTGGCGTGGGTGACCTGAACGCCCTTGGGTTTGCCGGTGGAGCCGGAGGTGTAGATGACGTAGGCCAGGTTCTGCGGGCTCATGACGGGCCGCGGATCGGTGCCGGGCAGGCCGTCGAGCACCGCGGTGAGCGCCGCGTCGTCGAGGTTCACGACTTCGGCCGCCCAGTCGCGGGTGGCGGTGGCCGCGTCGGTGACGACGAGCGCCGTCCGGGCGTCGGAGATGATGAACGCGAGGCGCTCGGCCGGGTACGCGGGATCCAGCGGCAGGTACCCGGCGCCGGACTTGAGCACGGCGAGCAGGCTCACCACGGTCCGGACCGACCGCCCCAGGCACAGCCCGACGAGCTGCTCCGGGCCCGCGCCGCGCCGGCGCAGGTGGTGGGCCAGCCGGTTCGCCCGGCGGTTCAGCTCGGCGTAGGTCAGGACCGCGCCGTCGGTGTCGGTGACCGCGACGGCGTCCGGGCGCTCGGCGGCGTGCCGCTCGACCAGCTCGTGGAGCAGCGCGACGCCGGTGGCCGAGCCGCCGGGATTCCACTCCGCGACGACCTGGGCGTGTTCCCGCTCGGTGAGCAGGGGCAGGTCCGACAGGCGCCGGCCCGCATCCTGCGCGACCGCCTCCAGTACGCGCCCGACGTGCTCGCCCAGCCGGGTCACCCGGCCGGCGTCGAACAACGCCGTGCTGTAGCGGATGACGCCCGCGAGCCCGTCCGGGGTGTCGGTGAAGGCGAAGGTGAGGTCGAACTTGGCGTGCCGCGCGTCGAGCGGGAACTCCGTGACCTCGACCCCGGGCAACACCCACGCCCCGGGCGGGGTGTTGTCGAGGGTGAGCATGACCTGGAAGAGCGGGGTGCGGGCCAGGTCGCGCTCGGGCCGCAGTTCGTCGACGAGCCGTTCGAAGGGCAGGTCCTGGTGCTCGTAGGCGTCCAGGGTGACCGTGCGGACGCGCTCCAGCAGCTCGGTGAAAGCCGGGTCGCCGGACAGGTCCGCGCGCAGGACGAGCGTGTTGACGAAGAAGCCGACCAGGTCCTCGACCTCGGTCCGGGTGCGCCCGGCGATCGGGGTGCCGACCGCCACGTCGTGCTGCCCGGTGTGCCGCGCGAGCACGGCCTGCACCCCGGCGAGGACCACCATGAACAGCGTCGCCCGGTGGTCCCGCGCCAGGCGTCGCAGCCCGGCGGCGACCTCGGCGGGCACGGTGAACTCGATCGCGGCGCCGTCGGCCGAGCGGACGGCCTCGCGGGGACGGTCGGCCGGCAGCTCGAGCGGCGTGAGCCCGGCCAGCCGGTCGCGCCAGTGGCCGAGCTGGGCCTCCAGCACCGGCCCGGTGAGCCAGTTCCGTTGCCACGCCGAGAAGTCCGCGTACTGCGTCGCGAGCGGCGGGAGCCCGGGGGCGCCCCGCCGGTAGTGGTGGCTCAGCTCCCGCACGAGCACACCGGACGACCAGGCGTCGGCGACGACGTGGTGCATGGCCAGCACGAGCACGTGCTCCCGCGGGCCGAGCCGGACGACGGCGGCGCGCCACAGCGGTCCGGTACCCAGGTCGAACGGGCGGTACACGAAGTCGGTGACGACCTGCTCGGGCGAGCGGTCGCCGGCTTCCAGGACCGGCAGGGTCACCGCGACGGCGGCCGCGATGTGCTGGGACGGCTTGCCTTCCACGGTCGGGAACGCCGTCCGCAGCACCTCGTGCCGCGCCACGACCGCGGCCAGCGCCGCTCCCAGCGCGGCCGGGTCGAGCTCGCCGGTCAGCCGCCAGGCCATCGGCGCGATGTACTCGGTGCTGCCGGGCTCGAACTGGTCGAGGAACCACAACCGTTGCTGCGCGAAGGAAAGCGGGAGCCCGGCCGCGCGGTCGGCGTGCGGGATCGGGCTGAGCGCGGTCCCGTCCGCACCGGAGAGCCGCTGGGCCATCCCGGCCACCGTCGGCGCCTCGAACAGCAGCCGCAGCGGCACCTCACGGCCGCTCGTGCGGGCGAGGCGGGCCACGACCTGGGTCGCCAGCAGGGAATGCCCGCCCAGCGCGAAGAAGTCGTCGAAGACGCCGACCTCCTCGACGCCGAGGACGTCGCTCCAGATGTCGGCGACCAGCTCCTCCAGCAGCCCGCGCGGCGGGACCGGGCCGCTGCCGAGGTCGGGCCGCGCGGTGTCCGGCGCGGGCAGCGCCCGGCGGTCCACCTTGCCGCTGCCGGACAGCGGGAGGGCGGGCAGCACCACGAAGGCCGACGGGACCAGGTAGCCGGGCAGCGACGACGTCAGGCGGGCGCGCAGGGCCGGCAGGTCGAGCGGGTCCGCGCCGGGCACCAGGTAGGCCACGAGCCGGCGGTCGTCCGGGGTGTCCTCCCGGGCCACCACGACCGCCTCGGCGACGCCGGGCTGCGCCAGCAGCGTCGCCTCGATCTCGCCGGGTTCGACGCGGTGGCCGCGGATCTTCACCTGGAAGTCGGTGCGCCCCAGGTATTCGAGGTGCCCGTCGGGCGACCAGCGGCAGGAGTCGCCGGTCCGGTAGAGCCGGCCGGACCCGAAGGGGTCGGGGACGAAGCGCTCCGCGGTCGGCCCGGGCCGGTCCCGGTACCCGCGGGCCACGCCGGCCCCGCCGATGTACAGCTCGCCCGCCACGCCGATCGGGCACGGCGACAGCGCCGCGTCGAGCACGTGGAGCCGGGTGCCCGCGATCGGCCGGCCGATCGGGACGCGGCCCGGGCCGGCGACGGCGCCCGCGGGCAGGGTGTGCACGCAGCACCCGACGACGGTCTCGGTGGGGCCGTACTCGTTGACCAGGTAGCCGCCGGCCGGCAGCCCGGCGAGCACTTCCGTGGCCGCCGCGGCCGGGAGGTCCTCACCGCCGACGATGACAGCGGGCGGGAACACGACCCCGGCCGGCGAGGTGCCCGCCAGCACCCTCAGGTGGGTGGGCGTCAGCTTCACCAGGGCGGCGCCGGGCGCGGGCAGCAGCCCGGCCGGGTCGGCGCCCTCCTCGGCCAGCTGCACGGGCCGGCCGGCCAGCAGCGGCAGGAAGATCGACGTGACGGTCATGTCGAAGGCGGGCGACGAGTGCAGCACCGCACCGCCGGCCCGCGGGAACGGGTACGCGCCGGCGGCCCAGGCGAGGTAGTTCGCCAGCCCCCGGTGGGTGATCTGCACGCCCTTGGGGGTACCGGTGGAGCCGGAGGTGTAGATGACGTAGGCGAGGCTCTCCGGGTGGCCGCCGGGGTCCCCGGCGGGGGCGTGCCCGGCGATGGCCCGCGCGGTGGCCGGGTCGTCGACGTCGACGACGTCCGCGCGGATCCGGGCGCCCAGGTCGGTGGCGTGCGCGGTGTCGGTGAGCAGGACGGCCGCGCGCGCGTCCGCCAGCGTGGCGGCGAGGCGTTCGGCCGGGTGTCCCGGATCCAGCGGGAGGTAGGCGGCGCCGGCGCGGTGCACGGCGAGCAGGGCCACGATCGTCTCCGGGCGGCGGGCCAGGCAGATCCCGACGACGTCCTCCGGCCCGGCCCCGCGGTCCCGCAGGTGGCCCGCGAGGCGCTCGGCGCGGTCCACCAGCTCCCGGAAGCTCACGGTGGTGCCGTCGGCGGCGCGGACCGCGACCGCGTCCGGCTGGTCCTGCGCGTGCTTCGAGAGCACGCGGTGGATCCACCCCGGCCGCTCGGCCGCCTCGGGGCGTTCGGCGGGGCCGGTGCCCCACTGCTCGACGACCGTCCGGCGTTCGGCTTCGGTCAGCAGCGGGGTCGCCGAGAGCCGCGCACCGGGATCCGCGACGACACCGGCGAAGAACGTCCGCAGGTGCTCGCCCAGCCGCTCGATCCGGCGCGCGTCGAACAACGCGGTGCGGTAGCAGATGACGCCCGAGAACTCCTCGGCGTTGTCGGTGAACGCGAGGGCGAGGTCGTACTTGGCGCGGTCGGTGGTCAACGGGTGGTCGGCCAGGGTCAGGCCGGGCAGCCGCAGCCGCAGCGCCGGGGTGTTGTCGACCGACAACGAGACCTGGAACAGCGGCGTCCGGGTGAGGTCGCGGTCCGGGCGCAGCTGCTCGACGAGCCGTTCGAACGGCACGTCCTGGTGCTCGTAGGCGCCCAGCGTGGTGTCCCGCACCCGGGCGAGCAGGGCCGTGAAGGCGGGGTCCCCGCCGACGTCGGTCCGCAGCACGAGGGTGTTGACGAACATGCCGATCAGCGGCTCGGTCTCCGGGCGGGCGCGCCGGGCCACCGGGGTGCCGACGGTGATGTCGTCCTGACCGGTGTACCGGGCGAGGACGGCCTGCAGCCCGGCGAGCACGACCATGAACAGGGTCGCGCCCTCGGCCCGGGCGAGCGCCCGCAGCCCGTCGGCGGTCGCGGCGGGCAGGGTGAACTCGAGCGAGGCACCGGCGGTCTCGGTGGCGGCCGGGCGGGGCCGGTCGGCGGGCAGGTCGAGCACCTCGGTCCCGGTGAGCCGGTCGCGCCAGTACGCCAGCGGCTCGTCGAGCGCGGGACCGCTCAGCCGGTCCCGCTCCCACCGGGCGAAGTCGGTGTACTGGATCGGCAGGTCCGCCGGCGCCGGCGCGTGCCCTTCGACGGCGGCCCGGTAGGCGCGGCCGATCTCCTCGGCGAAGACGGCGGCCGACCAGGCGTCCGCGACGATGTGGTGGATCGTCAGCGCGAACACCGAACGGCGGGGGCCGGTCCGGACCAGCAGCGCGCGCCAGACCGGCCCGGTGCCCAGGTCGAACGGCTCGGCGACGAACCCGGCCAGTACGTCGTCCAGGTCCCCGTCCCCCGCTTCGAGCACGGTGAACGGCACCGGGCCCGGCGGCGCGACGACCTGGACGGGCTCGCCGTCGGCGGTCGGGAACGTGGTCCGGAGCGTGTGGTGCCGGTGGGCCACCTCGGTCAGCGCGGCGCGCAACGCGCCGGCGTCGACCACCCCGGACAGCTCCCAGCCCAGCGGGATGACGTAGTCGGTGCCGCCCGGTTCGAGCTGGTCGAGGAACCACAGCCGGTGCTGGGCGAAGGACAGCGGCGCCGGGCCGCGCCGCCCGGACCGCGCGATGGGCGCCTCCGCCACGGATTCCCCGGCCGCCACCGGATCGACGGCGGAGACGAGGGCGGCGAGCTTCGCGACGGTCCGCGTCTCGAAGAGCGCGCGCAGGGACACGGCGAACCCGTGCCGGCTCCGCAACCGGGCCACGACGTGCGTGGCGAGCAGGGAATGCCCGCCCAGCGCGAAGAAGTCGTCGAGGACGCCGACCTCGTCCAGGCCGAGCACCTCCCGCCAGACGCCGGCGACGGCGGCCTCGGCCGGGGTCCGCGGCCGCACGGGTGCCGCCCCCAGCTCCGGCCGTTCGCTCCCGGGCGCGGGCAGGGCGCCGCGGTCGGTTTTCCCGTTCACCGTCCGTGGCAGGGCCGGGAGGGCCACGAAGACCGACGGCACCAGCGACGCGGGCAGGACCCGCTCGAGCTCGGCGTGCAGCCACGACGCGGCGGGCGGCGCGCCGGACGTCGTGAAGTAGGCGGTCAGCCGCTGGTCTCCCGGGACGTCCTCGCGCAGGACGACCACCGCGTCGGCGACCGGCTCGAGCGCGCGCAGCGCGGCCTCGATCTCCGCCGGCTCGACGCGCAGACCGCGCACCTTCAGCTGGTTGTCGAGCCGGCCGAGGTGCTCGAGGGTGTGCGCGGGCGACCAGCGGCAGCGGTCACCGGTGCGGTAGAGCCGGCCGCCGCCGAACGGGTCGGGCACGAAGCGCTCGGCGGTCAGGCCGGGCCGGCCCAGGTACCCGCGGGCGAGGCCGGGACCGCCGATGTACAGCTCGCCGGGCACGCCGACGGGGCACGGGTTCAGCGCGTCGTCGAGGACGTAGAGCGTCGTGTCGCCGACCGCGGAACCCACGTCGTAGCGCCACGACGGCCCGGCGCCCGCCGGCACCCGCGTCCAGGTGACCGTGATCGTGGCTTCGGTCGGGCCGAACTGGTTCAGCACCTTCCCGGCGAGCCAGGCGCAGCCGGCCAGCCGTTCGGCGTGCAGCCGTTCACCGCTGCACAGCACCAGCCGGACGTCCGCGGGCACGCCGGCGGCGACCGGCTGGGCCGCGAGCTCGTACAGGACCGACGGCACCGTGCTCGCGATCACCGTCACCCGCGCCGCGGCGACCAGGCCGACCACCCCGGCCGGGTCCTTGGCCGCGTCCGGCCCGGCCAGCACCAGCCGCGCCCCCGACGTGAGCGTCCCGAGGATTTCGCGTGCCGACGCGTCGAAGCCGAACCCCGCGATCGCGAGGACGACGTCCGACGGGCCCAGGTCGTAGTCCGCCCGGATGTGCCGGATCCGCCGCGACACGGCCTCGTGGGTCGCGACGACGCCCTTCGGCTGTCCGGTCGAGCCGGACGTGTACGCGATGTAGGCGACGGAAAGCGGGTGCACCGGCAGCGCGAGATCGTGCCCCGGCCGGCCGGGGATCGCCGGGTCCCGCGGATCCACCGTCCGGCCCGCGAACCCCGGCGGGAGCGCGGCCGCGGTGTCCCGGTCGGCGAGCACCAGGTCGATCCCGCTGTCGGTCAGGAGGTACTCGAGCCGAGCCTGCGGGTAGCCGGGATCCAGGGCGACGTAACCGATGCCCGTCTTGAGCGCGGCGAGGATGCCCACGATCGCGTCGGCCGACCGGGGCAGGCAGATCCCGATCGGGGCGCCCGCCGAGGCACCCGCCGCGAGCAGGTGCCGGGCGAGCCGGTTGGCCCGGACGTCGAGTTCGCCGTAGGTGAGGCGGCCGCCGTCCGGTTCGACGAGCGCGACGACGTCCGGGGACGTCTTCGCGTGCGCCTCGAACAGCGCGTGCGCCGGCTCGGCAGGCCCGGACACGGGCGCGCCGGCGGGCACGAGTTCGCCGCGTTCGGCGTCGGTGAGCAGCGGCAGGTCGGACAGCCGGACCTCGGGGTCGACGGCGACGGCGGTGAGCACCTGCAGCAGGTGCCCGCACATGCGGGTCATCCGGGCGGTGTCGAACAGCTCGGTCCGGTAGCGCACCCAGCCGGTCAGGCTGTCCGCGCTGTCGACGAACCCGACCGTCAGGTCGAACTTCGAGTGCAGGAACTCGACCGGGAACGCCTCGGCGCGCAGGCCGTCCAGCTCGAGGTGGTCGAAGGTCGTGTTCAGCACCAGCAACGCCTGGATCAGCGGGGTGCTGGTCCGGTCCCGGTCCGGGTGCAGCTGTTCCACCAGCCGTTCGAAGGGCAGTTCCTCGTGGTCGTAGGCGTCGAGCGCGACCTCGCGGACCCTGGCCAGCAGCTCCGCGAACGTCGGATCGCCGGACAGGTCGGTGCGCAGTACGAGGGTGTTGACGAAGAACCCGATGAGCGCTTCGGCTTCTTCCCGGCCGCGGCTGGCGATGGGGGTGCCGACGGCGACGTCGTCCTGCCCGCAGTAGCGCCCGAGCACCACCTGGACCGCGGCGAGCACGATCATGAACCGGGTCACCCGGTGCTCGCCGGCCAGTTTCACCAGCCCGTCGGCCACGTCCGGCGGCACGGTGAACTCGACGGCGGTGCCCTCGGCCGAGGCGAGCGCCCCGCGCGGGCGGTCCGTCGGCAGGTCGAGCGGCCGGATCCCGTCGAGCTGCCGTCGCCAGTGCCCGAGCAGCCGGGACGCGACCGCGCCGTCGAGCCGCTCCCGTTGCCAGCGCGCGAAATCCGCGTACTGCATGGTCAGCTCCGGCAGCACCGGCGGCCGCCCGGACAGCGCCGCCCGGTAGCACTCCCCCAGCTCGTCCACGAGGTTCCGCGCCGACCAGGCGTCCATCACGACGTGGTGCGCGGCGAAGACGAACACGTGGTCGCGCTCGCCCGCCCGCACCAGCCCGGCGCGCCACAGCGGACCGCGGGCCAGGTCGAACGGCTCGGCCGCGAACCCGGCGACCACCTTGGCGAGGTCGTCGTCCCGGGCGTCGAGCAGCGGCAGCCGGGCCGGTTCCGCCGCCGTCACGACCTGCGCGGGCTCGCCGTCTTCGGCGACGAAGCGGGCGCGAAGCACCTCGTGGCGCGACACGACCCTGGTGATGGCGTCCTCGAGCGCGGGGACGACCAGCTCGCCGGTGAGCCGCCAGGCGAACGGCACGACGTATTCGGCGCTCCCCGGTTCGAGCTGATCCAGGAACCACAACCGTTGCTGCGAAAAGGACAGCGGTGCGCCGGACATCGGCTTCCTCCGAAACACGTGACGATCAGGGACGGGCGGGGTACCGGCTGGCTCCGGTGAGCCGGCGGAACTCGGCCGGCTCGACGTTCCCGCCGCTCACGACGGCGACCGTGCCCGCCGCGGCCGGCAGGGTGCGGGCCGCGGCGAAGGCGAGGGCGCCGGTCGGTTCGACGGTCAGGCCGAGCACGGCGAGTTCCTGCATCGCCGCGAGGACTTCGTCTTCGCCGACCTCGACGACTTCGTCGACCAGCCGGCGGATCAGCGGGAAGGTGAACGCGCCCGGCGTCTGGGCGAGAACGCCGTCGCAGACGGAAACCGGGGGGTCGATCTCGATCCGCCGGCCCGCCGCGAGCGACAGCGCGGTGTCGTTGGCCGCGCGTGGCTCGGCGGCGACCACGCGGACCCGCCGGCCGGCGACCTCCACCGCGGCGGCCACCCCGGCGAGCAGCCCGCCGCCGCCGACCGGCACCACGATCGTCGTGGCCCCGGCCAGCTGCTCGAGGATCTCGAAGCCCACTGAGGCCTGCCCGGCCACCACCAGCGGGTGGTCGTAGGACGACACCGGGACCGCGCCGGTCGCGGCCGCGATCTCGGCCACGCGGTCCCCTCTGGCGTTGTTCCCGCCGGCGCACGTGATCACCCGCGCGCCGAGGCGCCGGATCCGGTTCCGCTTGTACGCGCTCGTCGCCTCGGTCATCACCACCGTGGCGTCGGCCCCCAGCCGGGAGGCGGCCCACGCGGTGGCGATGCCGTGGTTCCCGGACGAGCCGACGACGACGGCGCCCGGCCCGAGCGCGGTGAGGGCGTTGAGCGCGCCGCGTGCCTTGAACGAGCCGGTGACCTGCTCGTTCTCGCACTTCAGGTGGATCCCGGTGTCCGGGTCGGTCAGGATCGGCGTGCGCCGGATCAGCGGTCCGATGCGGTCGCGCGCCGCCAGGCACTGCCGGGCGAACGGCGTTCTCGGTGCGGGCATGCCGACCTCGTGCCGGGGCGGCCGGATCAGTTCCCGGCCGCCTGCCGGTCCATGAACGTGCGCAGGCTCAGCGGCCGCATGTCGACCCAGACCCGCTCGATGTGCTCCAGGCAGGCCTTCCGGGCGCCGCGGGTCCCGTCGGGCCGCCAGCCCCGCGGGATCTCCTTGCCCACCCGCCAGATGGAGTACTGCTCTTCCTCGTTCACGACGACCTGGTACTCGAACTCGTCTTCCGTGGTGTCGTTCGGCATGGCTGTTCCCCGTTTCGGTCGGTTGCGCCGGTTTCGTCAGGCGCGAAGGGCGGCGTGGAGGAGCACGTTGGCGCCGGCGACGAGCTGTCCCGGCGCGGTGTGCTCTTCGGGTGCGTGGCTGATCCCGTCGCGGCTGGGCACGAAGATCATCCCGACCGGCGCGACGGCGGCGATCATCTGCGCGTCGTGCCCGGCGCCGCTGGGCATGGCCACGACGGGCAGCGCGAGGTCCGCCGCCGCCTCCTCGATCGCCGTCTGCAACGCCGTCGCGGTCCGGACCGGCGCCGAGCGCATGGTCGTCACGCACGTGACGTCGACCCCGGCATCGCGCGCGGACCGCGTGGTTTCCTCGCGGAGCAACGCTTCCACGACCTCGAGGCGGGTCGCGTCGAGGTCCCGGATCTCGGCCGTCAGCCGCGCCCGGCCCGGTACCACGTTCGCTTGTCCCGGCTCGACGGCGAGGTCGCCCACGGTGCTGACCGCGCACAGCTTCCGTTCGGCCGAAAGGGCTTCGACCCGCAGCACCAGCTTCGCCGCCGCCACGAGGGCGTCGCGCCGCTGGTCCATCGGCGTGGTTCCCGCGTGGTTCTGCTTGCCCCGCACCTCGAACTCCATGATGGTGCGCCCGACGATGCCGGTCACCACACCGATCGGAATACCGCGGGACTCGAGGACGGGCCCCTGTTCGATGTGCAGTTCGAGGTAGGCCGCCATCATCCCGGGCGGCCAGACGGCCTCGCCGATCGCGTCCAGGTCGCCGCCGGCGCGGGCCAGCGGCTCACGGATCGAGCGGCCCGTCCGGTCGACGGCGGCCTCGGGCGCGTCCAGCTGCCCGCTGACCGCCAGCGAACCCCAGAAGGGATAGGGGAAAAGGGCGCCCTCTTCGTTGGAGAACGCCACGGCCACCGGGGCGTTGCGCATCGGCAGGTCGTGTTCGGCGAGGGTCCGCAGCACTTCCAGCCCGGCGACCACGCCGTAGGTGCCGTCGAAGCGGCCGCCCCGCCGCACCGTGTCGACGTGCGACCCCATCAGCACCACCGGATCGTCCGGAAGCGTTTTCCCTTGGTGCAGGAAGAGATTGCCCGCTTGATCCACCGTACTGCCCAGGCCCGCTCGCGCGGCCGCGTCGCGCAAAAACGCGCGCGCGGAATCTTCCGCGGAAGTGAACCCAAGCCTGGACAAACCGCCCTCGGAATCGACACCGTACGTAGCCAATTTGTCGAGATCGGCCAGCATTCGCGTGCCGTTCACCCGTACGGCGGATCGATTCGAATCGAAGATCGCTACCGAACGAGCCGATTCCACGGCCGACAGAAATGACATAAAAGTACCTCTCACCTGCCCGCATCGTTGCGTGCAACCCGGCACCGAGCACATCCCCGGACCGGTTTCCGCCCTGTTTCAGCGAGAACCGATGCTCGCCGGGCTCGACGTTCGTCCCGACTATAGCTCGCGTTTTCCCGACGAAGGAAGGGAATTCCCCACCACGCCCGAGTGGGTAAAATTACCGACAGCTGACAAATTGATCACTGCTAGCGTGAATCGCTACGAAGATCTCCAAGATCAGCACATACCGGAGACACGTGAATGAAAAACTCTTCCAAGATCGATATGCCGCCGGAAACGAAACCGGACCCGATCGGCAGCACCGTCATCCAGGCATGGACCGAGGTGCTCGGCAGTCCGCCCGACGGACCGGAAACGAACTTCTTCGACTTCGGCGGCCATTCGACCGCCGCCATGCGGATGATCACCCGGCTGCGCGCCCGCTGGGACACCGAGGTGCCGATCAGGCTCATCTTCGAGCACCCGGTGCTGGCCGACTTCATCGCGGCGGCGCGGCGGCTGGTGGCGGCGACGTCAACAGAAGAACCGGCGTGACCACCTTCGCCGTCGCCTACGACCGGGGTGCGGTCAACGCGGCCGAGGTCGCGCTCAGCCTCGGCGCGCTCGGCGACCTGGTCTTCGTGGGCCACGAAGCGGGACCCGCCGGGCCGCTCGTGCCGTTGCTGCGCGAGCTGGGCGAGGTCCTGTTCCTGGACGACGGCCTCGAGCCCGTGCTCACCCGGCTGGCCGCGATCGGGATCGACGCCGTGGTGACCTTCAGCGACACCATGATGCCGGTCGCCGCGCGCATCGCCGACCGGCTGGGCCTGCGGTTCCACTCGGCGCCGGCCGTGGCGCTGCTGACGGACAAACTGCGGCAGCGCGACGAGCTGCGCGCCCACGGCGTCGACGAGGTGCGGGCGCACCCGGTCCGCCACGCCGGCGACTGGCCGGGCGCGGTGGCCGCGGTGGGCGTCCCCGCGGTGCTCAAACCGTTGCGGGGACAGGGAAGCCGGGACACCCACCTCGTCACCGACGCCGAAGCGGGCGCCCGGCTGAGCGCGGACCTGCTGGCGGGCCCCGACCCGGTGGCGGGCCTCGTGCTCGAAGAGTTCCTGGCCGGGCGCCCCAGCGAGCCGTTCGGCGACTACGTCTCGGTCGAGAGCGTGACGACCCCGCGCGGGGTCCGGCACCTCGCCGTGACCGGGAAGTTCCCCACTTCGCCGCCCTTCCGCGAAGTGGGCCAGTTCTGGCCTTCCCCGCTGTCCCCGGCCGAAGAGCGGGAGGTCGAAGAGCTGACCGGGCGCGCGCTGAACGCGCTCGGGGTGCGCTTCGGCGTGAGCCACACCGAGCTCAAGCTGACCGCGGCCGGCCCGCGGATCATCGAGGTCAACGGCCGGATGGGCGGGCACATCAACGACCTCGCCCGCAGGGCCCACGGCCTGGACATGGTCCAGCTGACCGCGCGGCTGGCCCTGGGGGCCGAGCTGCCCGAGCGGCCGCCCCGGCCCGGGCAGGTCTACTTCCAGTACAACACCCCGGCCCCGGTCGGCGCCTTCACGCTGCTCGAGACCCTGGGCGTCGACGACGTCCGGCGCGTCCCCGGCGTCACCGGGTACCGGCCGTACTTCGAACCCGGCACGGCGCTGCCGGCGTCGGTCATGACGCGGCCGCTCGACCTGATCAGCGGGGTCGCCGCGGACCACGACGAGATGCTGGCCCGGCTGGCGCGGGTGCTCGACCGCCTGACGTTCGCGATCGACACCGGCGGCGGCCGGGAGCTGGTCACCGCGGCGGAACTCGGCCGCGCGCGGACACCGGCACGGTGAGGCCGTCCCGGACGGCCGCGGAGAAGGGAAGCAAGTGCGCGAAACCACGGTGATCTGCCTGCCGTTCGCCGGCGCGGGCGCGTCGTTCTTCCGGGCCTGGCAACCCCTGGCGCCGGAATCGCTCGACGTCGTCGCGGTCCAGCTCGCAGGCCGCGAAGAGCGGTTCGTCGACGAACCGCACGCGGACGTCGGCCGCGCGCTCGACGACGTCCTGCCCGCCGTCGTCGAGCGGATCGAGGGCGCCGCGCGGATCGCGCTGTTCGGGCACAGCCTCGGCGCGGTGCTCGCGTTCGAGCTGGCCCGGCGCCTCGACCGGCTCGGGGCGCCGCTCACCCGGCTCTTCGTGAGCGGCTCCCCCGGGCCGTGGAGCGGCCGGGAAAGCCGGGCGACCGGCCTGCCCGACGACGCGTTCCTGGCCCAGGTCGAGCGGTTCTCCGGCTACGCCCACCCGACGCTGCGGCACCCGGAGATGCGCTCGATGCTGCTCCCGATGCTGCGGGCCGACGTCGAGATGCACGAGAACTACCGCCCGGACGCCGGGGTGACGCTGCCGATCCCGGTGACCGCGCTGCGCGGGCGCGACGACGCATTGGTGAGTGCCGCCCGGATCGCCGAGTGGGCGCGGGCGAGCACCGCCGGCTTCCGCTCGGTCGAGCTGACCGGCGGCCACATGTACCTGGTGGACCGCGCCGAGGAGGTGCTCGGCCTGCTCGCCGGCGAACTGGCCGTCGCCGGGGAAAGCGCGCCATGAGACTGCGGGACAAGGTCATCGTGGTCACCGGGGCCGCCCGGGGCGTCGGGCGCGCCTGCGCGACCGCGTTCGCGCGCGAGGGCGCCGATCTGGTGCTGCTGGACATCGCGGGCGACCTCGACGGCGTCCCGTACCCGCTGGGCTCGGCGAGCCAGCTGGCCCTCACCGCCGACCTGTGCCGCGACCAGGGCGTCGCCGTGCGGACGCACCACGTCGACGTGCGGCACCTGCCCGGGATCGTGACCGCGGTGGCCGACACCGTCGAGCGGTTCGGCCGGATCGACGTGCTGGTCAACAACGCCGGGATCGCCGCGCCCTCGGGCAAGGCCGCGCACGAGATCGCCGAGGAGGAGTGGCAGCTGATGATCGACGTCGACCTGTCCGGTGCGTGGCGCGCCATTCGCGCCGTCGCCGGCGGGATGGTCGGCCGGCGGTCGGGCAGCATCGTCAACATCGCCTCGACGGCGGGACTGGTCGGGTACCGGTACTTCGCCGGCTACGTCGCGGCCAAGCACGGGCTGATCGGGCTCACCAAGGCCGTCGCGCTCGACTACGCCCCCGCGAAGGTGCGGGTCAACGCGCTGTGCCCGGGGTCCGTCCGCGACGACGACGCCGTCGAGGGCCGCATGCTCTCGGAGATCGCCCGGTCGCTGGCGGTCCCCGTCTCCGAGCACGAGGCGACCTTCCTGCAGGCGCAGCCGATGAATGCGCTGATCGAACCGGACGACGTCGCGGCCGCCGCGGTGTGGCTCGCCTCCGACGAGTCCCGGCAGGTGACCGGCAGCGTCCTGACCGTGGACGGCGGCTTCACCGCTCGATGACCCGGCTTCCGACGCCGTGCACTCCCAGGAGGGTTTCCTTGTCCAGTAAGGCATCCCGGTCGCCCCGGGCATCGTGCCACGCCCTGCGGGTCCGCCTCCCCCACCTGCCGGCCGACGCGGAGCCCGCGTTCCGGGCCGCCGCGACGGCGTGGTGGCCGGCCCGCCCGCCCCGGCTGTGGCTGGACCCGGTCCCCGCGCCCGCCGGTTCTCCCGCGGCTGACCGCCGGCTCCACGCCGAACTGCACCGGCCGATCGAGCCGGGCGGCCCGGTGCTGCGAGCCGTGTGCCTGGTCTACGCGGACGGATCGGCCGACCTGGTGCTCGTCGCCCGGCGGCAGGCACTGGACCTCACGTCGTTACGCCTCATCGCCGACGTCGTCACGGGCACCCGCGCGGCCGCGGACATCTCACCACCGGCACCGTCCGTCGACCCCGACTGGGATGACGGCGAAACCGCCTGGGCCACCTCGGATCCGCGGGCGGGTGACCGCAGTGGCCAGGTGGACGTCGTACTCGGCGCGGCGGGCTCCGGCACAGTACCGGCACTGGTCGTAGCGGCGGGCCTGGTGCTCAGCCGGTACACCGGGCGGACGACGCAGGAAATCCTGCTGTGCGCCCCGGAACCGGACCGCCCGGCCGCGGTTCTCGGTGCGTTCGACCGCTTTTCGGTGCCGTCCCTGGACTTCTCGGGCGAGTCGACCCTCGGCGAACTGGCGGACCCCGCCCCAGCAGCGCGGCCCGCCGGTCAGGCCGTCGCAATCGTCGCGAATGGACAGACCGCCGACGGGTACGTCGCCTGCCAGGCCCCGCTGTGCCCCCTGACGCTCGTCCCCCGCACAACCACAGGTCAGCTGACCGTGACCGTCCACCACCGGCTCACGGACGTCGACGATGCCTCGGCCGCACGGTTCGCCACCCACCTCGCCCGGGTCTACGCCCAGGTGCTCGCGAGTGCTCCGGAACGCGACCCACGGGACCTCGACCTCGTCGACGACGCGGAAGCCGCGGCCCTCGCCGCACTCGGCCGTCCGTCCCGGGAGCCCGGCCGGGAACCGGAGCGCATCGAGCGGGTCTTCGCCCGCCGCGTGGCCGAGCGGCCGGACGCGACCGCCGTGTCCTGCGAAGCCGAATCCCTGACCTACGAACAACTCGACGACCGGTCCACCCGCCTCGCCGCGAGCCTCGTCGAGCACGGGGTGCGCCCCGGCGACCGGGTGGGCGTCTGCCTCGACCGGGGGCTGGACCTGGTGGCCACGCTGCTCGCCGTGCTCAAGGCGGACGCGGTCTACGTGCCGATGGATCCGGCCCACCCCCGGGACCGCCTCGCCTGCACCGTCGCGGACGCGGACCTGCGGCTCGTGGTGGCCGCGACCGCCGAACTCCCGGCGAGCGACGTCGAGTGGGTGTCACCGGCAGCGCTTTCCCTTGGTACCGGGGAACTTCCGGTTCCGGCGCGCAGTGCCGACGACGCCGCGTACGTGATCTACACGTCCGGCTCCACCGGCCGGCCGAAAGGCGTCGTGGTGCCGCACCGCAACGTGCCGGCGCTGCTGGCCGCCACCACCGGCGACTTCGGGCTCGGCCCGGACGACGTCTGGACGCTGTTCCACTCGAGCGCGTTCGACTTCTCCGTGTGGGAGATCTGGGGCGCGCTGCTCACCGGCGGCCACCTAGTCGTCGTGCCGTACTGGGTCTCCCGGTCCCCGGCCGAGTTCCGCGCGCTGCTCGCGTCACGGCGGGTCACCGTCCTCAGCCAGACGCCGTCGGCGTTCGCCCAGCTGATGGCCGCCGACCGGGCGCCGCTCACGCCGTTGCCGCTGCGGCTGGTCGTGTTCGGCGGCGAAGCGCTGGATCCCGCCCCGCTGCGCGGGTGGTTCGACCGCTACCCCGAGAGCCGGTGCCGGCTGGTGAACATGTTCGGCATCACCGAAACGACGGTGCACGTGACGGCGCAGACGATCACCCGCCGCGAAGCACTTTCCGGCTCCCGGTCGGTAGGACCCGCACTGCCGGGCTGGCACCTGTACGTACTGGACGAACGCGGCCGTCACCTACCGGTAGGCGCACCCGGCGAGATCCACGTGGGCGGCGCCGGAGTAGCCATCGGCTACCTAGGCCGACCGGCCCTCACGGCGGAGCGATTCCTGCCCGACCCGATCACGGGCGGCCGCATGTACCGCAGCGGCGACCGAGGCCGCCTGCTGCCCGACGGCCGCCTGGAACACCTCGGCCGGCTGGACGACCAGGTCAAGATCCGCGGGTTCCGCATCGAACCCGGCGAAGTCCGCGGCGTCCTCCGCCAGTGCCCGGGCGTCCACGACGCCGCGGTGGTAGTCGGCGGCCGCGACACGGGAGACAACGCGGCACTACGCCTGGACGCCTACGTAGTAACCGACAGCACCACAACGACAGCGATCCGCCGATGGGCGGCAAAACTCCTCCCGGAACACATGCTCCCGGCCACGATCACGGTGCTACCCCAGCTACCCCTCACGCCGAACGGCAAGTTCGACACGGCAGCCGTCCCCGAACCGGAGTTCACCCACAACTCCACCTCCGAACGCCCAGACAGCGCCGACGACGTCGACCCGGCCATGCTGAAGATCTGGGCAGAGGTGCTGGGCAAACCGGTAGAACCGGACGACGACTTCTTCAGCCTGGGCGGCAACTCGCTCTACGCGGTCCGCCTGGACGCCGCGATGCAACAGCAAGGCTTGCCCGCCTTGCCGTTGCGCGAGCTGTACCTGAACCCGACCATCCGCAAGCTGACAAACGCCCTGAAACCCAACGGCGGCCACTGACTGCCCGCTAAACCAGCGTTTCGCGCGCCTCGGCATCGTCAACGCTTGGATGTCGACAGCGAAATCGTCCGGCGAGATCCTCACGGGCGGCGGCCGGCGGTCACGCGGACGGCCTGAACATCCCCACTGCAGGCCTTGATGCGGTGAAACCAGCCGCTTCGCTCACCGGATGGTGTCGATCAGCAGGCTCGCGGCCACTTTCGCGCCGTCGGCGCGCATCCGGGTGCTCAGTGCCGTGGCCCGCGCCCGGGTCTCGGGGGCGAGGGCGGTCTCCAGCGCGGCGTCCAGGGACGCTCTGGTCGCGGTCCGGCCGTCGAGTGCCGCGCCGACCTCCAGCTCCGCCACCCGGCCGGCCCAGTACGGGTTGTCCGCCAGCTGGACGGGCACCACGACCTGCGGCACGCCCGCCCGGGCCGCGGTCGCCGTCGTGCCCGCGCCGCCGTGGTGGACCACCGCGGCCACGAGGCCGAACAGGCGCTGCTGGTTGACCTCGCCGACGGCGAAGCAGTCGTCCCGGCCGTCGGCCAGGTCCAGGTCCGCCCAGCCGCGGGCGACGAGCACGCGGCGGCCGCGGGCGCGGGCCGCCGCCACGGCCCACGCGGCGATGTCCGGCGACGGCCGGATGCTGCCGAAGCCCACGTAGACCGGCGGCGCGCCCGCGTCGAGGAACGTCTCCAAGCCGGCCGGGAGCGGGCGTTCGTCGGCCTGGCTCCAGGCGCCCGTCTGGACGACGTCGATCCCCGGGGTCTCCGGCCACGGCCCCAAGGCCGGATCCGCGGCCAGCCACGGCCGGCCGGTGTAGACGTGGGCGCGCACGTCGTCCACCGGGGGCAGGCCGAGGGCCGCGCGATGGCCGTTGAGCGGCTCGCGGAACTGCTCGTTCACCCGGCGGGCGTCCTCATCCCACCGCGCCGGGTTGTCGTCCCCGGCGGGCTCCGGCCAGCCCGGCCGCGGCGGCGGCGCGTGGTGCGGCGAGGGAAGGTTGACCGCGGCGTAGGTCACGTACACGTAAGGGATCCCCGCGGCCTCGGCCACGGACCGCGCGCCGACCTGCGCCAGGCCGGCCACCACCAGCGCGTCGCACCCCTCCGCCGCCGCCGGGAGGATGCCGAACTGCGCGTCGACCAGCTCGGTCCGGTACCGCGCCAGCTCCGCCGCCGACGGCGGTGTCGCGCGCATCAGCTCGCGCACGGGCGGTCCGATCGGCACCAGGTGCACGCCCAGGCCGGCCAGCCGCTCCGCGAACTCTTCGTCGGGTGGAGCGCACAGCCGCACCTCGACGCCGTGCGCCCGAAGCTGCACCGCGAGCGCGACCAGCGGTTCGACGTCGCCACGCGTCCCGTAGGTGGACAACAGCACCCGCATTCGCGCCCTCTTCCGTTCCGCCGGGCCGCCGGCCACGGCCGGGTGTGCGGCAGCAGCTTACGGCGCGTGCCGCGGCGCGAGTCGATCACCGCGCCCTCTCGCCGGGGGCCGTCCCCGGCTGGCTACGGTCGGGTGCGCAACGTTTTCCGATCGTCCCCACGACCCGAGGGCCACGCGATGCACGGTTCGGACCGACCCCGCCCCGACGTTTCGATCATCCTGCCCTGCGCCGGGGTCGGGTCGCGCTTCGGCGCGCCCTACCCGAAGGAGCTGCACTGCCTGGCTCCCGGCGTCACGGTGCTCGACCGCAGCCTGGAGACCGCCGTCGAACTGGCCGGAAGCGGGCTCACGGTGCGCGTGGTGGTCGTGTTCCGGCCCCACAAGCTGGACACGGTGCGGTACCTCGCGCGGTACGCCGGGATCTTCCAGCTCGTTTTCGTCTACCAGGACGAATCGTTCGCACCGGCGCTCGACGGAGCGATCCGGTCCGCCCTGCCGATGACGACGGGACCAGTGGCCCTCATGTTGCCTGACATCGTTGTCTCCGGCGCCGGCAGCGCCGGCGTGCTGCTCACCGCGCTGCAGCGGACAGCGGCGGCGGGCTGGGCCGCGGTGGCCGTCGAAGAGCGGGATCCCGAGACACTGCGGCAGATGGGCGCCCTGACCGTCGCCGAACGGGACGGCGCCGTGACCGTCGAGGCGGCCGCCGAGAAGCCCGCGGATCCCACCGGCTACAACGCGTGCTGGGGCATCGTGACGGTCACTGAAGAGCAAGCGCACCGCTTGCCCGACGTCGTGCGCAAGGAGACGGCCAGCCCACTGACCGGCGCGGTCGCCCTCATGGTGGAGCGAATCGTCAACTACAACACCGCCGCCGGCTGACCGCGTGGCCGACGAGCGGCCGTCACGGTGTCACGGGCGGGTTTCGACGTTCAGCTCGCTGACGGTTACCGGCACGGCTGACTGGAAGGCAACTGCTGCCAGAACGCCCGTACAGAAAGCCGGATCGCTCAACGTAAGCGTGGCGTACCGTCAGCTCCTGGCCGGCTCGGTTCGGCAGTGCCACGCTGGGCCAGGTGGTGACCAAAGGTCAGAACGATCGCCCACTGACTGTTGACGCGACCAGGGGGCTTGGCGGTGCAGTTCGCCAAGTCCACGTGATCTTGCGGATCGTGCCGGTCATGATGACGATCACCTGCTTCGCTCCGCCCTGCGTCGACACCACCACCTGGCGGTGGAAGACCTGAACCGTCGTCGTACTCCACCCCACGGCCCGAGCAGGGGGAAACACCACGCCAGGCGGCGCGGCCGAGGCGACACCGGTCGTCGTGGCGGCAATGGCCGCCATCAACGCGAGGGGCACTCCCAGCCGAGTAGCAGGTCGCAACACACCGTTCCTTTCACCGGAGCGGGCAGCGCCGCGGCGATTCGCGACGCACGTTTATCGGTGTAGTGCGGACGGGTTGTCCGGCGCCGGAGCCTGGACGCCGGACATCAACACCCGGACAATCGGCAACTGACCCGGGGAGGGGTTGGACAAGCTATGCCACGTGCAGAGCGACCGTTGGGACCTGGCTCGGCTAGCGCACTTCTCGTCGACGACGTTGTCCGACGCCGCAGGCGGTCGCCGGCTGCCCAGCCTGGCGGTCACGCTGGCGTACGTCACAGCCTGCGACGGCGACCGGGCCGAGTGGCAACGTCGGTGGCACGCGGTCTCCGCCGAGCTGAACGACCTCGAACTCGAACACGCCGACCAGGCTGCCGCCACCGCGCCCTACGTCGGCCTGGCCGCGTACCGCTCTTCGGACGCCGGACGGTTCTTCGGGCGCGAGCGATTGGTCGACGACCTCGTCGCCCGGCTTCGGCGGCAGCGTTTCCTCGCCGTGTTCGGGCCCTCCGGAGCAGGCAAGTCGTCCGTGTTGCGCGCGGGACTCGTCCCGGCGCTGGAGGAGATGGATAGTGCTGGGCCGATCGTTCTGTTCACCCCCGGCGCGCACCCGATGGGAGAACTCGCGCTCCGCTCGTGGGCACCACTGCGTCGGAGATCGAGACCGAGGGCTGGCGGGCCCCGTTGCTCTGGAGCGGGCAGGATGTGGTGCGGGGGTCGTGCTCGTCGGACGCGCGATCCCTTTCCCGGCCCGAGGATTGGACGCGCAATTGGGACGCTTGTCGGTGTTCACCTTCCAGTACATCGCCATCGACACCGAGGCTGGTGTCACGCCGGAGGAGTTCGAGACCTTCGTGCGTGGTGAAGGCGTTCACCTGCCCGTGTACCCGGGGTGGCGGTGGACTCTGCTGCGCGGGTTGCGCGGAGAGCGGACCGGGCAGTACCTGATGTTGTACGAGATCGAGAGCGCCGAGCAGCGCGACCTTTACGTCACGGCCCGGGGTGAGCAGACCGAGCCGGCCCGGCTGTTCTGGGCGCAGCACCCCGAAGCGGAGGCGGTGCTGGCGCGGTGGCGGCGGCTGGGCACGTTCGGTGAGCTGCCGACGTTGTTCACCGACTACCGGCTGCTGGCCGACAATCCGCGGAGCACGGTCACGCCCGGCCCCCGCTACCGCGATCGGCCGGGTGAGGAGCCCGTCGCCCGGGTCGTCGGGATCCACAACCTGGCGTTGCGCGCCGGTGTGACCGAGGAGGTGTTCGACCGCTTCATCGCCGAGAACCACCACCGGATCGACGACTACCCGGACTGGCGGTTCCACGTGCTCAAGGGCGAGCGGGGCAACCGCCTCGACCAGTACGTGATGATGATGGAGATCGCGGGCCTGGACGCGCTGGACGTCTTCTACCCCGAGCCCGACATCGCCACCGGCGAGGCCGCGGAGTTCGCGTCCGCCCACCGCGACACCAAGCAGATGTACGAGGAGTGGAAGCAGCTGGCCTCGTTCTCCGGCTCACCGCAGATCTACACGGACTACCTCGCCGTCGCGGAGAACCCGGCGTAGTCCCGCACGACCGGAACGGCCCGTCGTCGTGACCACCTCGACGCGCAGGCGAGCCGTACCGGCCCGGGCCTTGGGAGGCCACCAGGTGGGTGTGACGCAGGCCACCGGGTGGGTTCGACCAGGCGAGAGGCCGGGAACCTGCGTAACTTTGGCAGCGAAATAGCGGGCGCTGTCCGTAGCCTCGGTGACCAACCGCTTAGTAGGCTCGCGAGCGGCAACCAACCCGCTTCTCAACGACGAGGAGGTCCTCCGTGACCGATTCCCCTTCCCGTGTCGCCGTGGTCACCGGGGCCGGCCGTGGCATCGGGGCCGCTGTCGCCGCCCGGCTGGCCGCTGACGGCTTCGCCGTCGGGCTGCTCGACCTGGACGAGGCCGGCGTCAAGCAGGGTGCCGACGCGATCGTCGCCGATGGTGGCAAGGCCGTCGGCGTGACGCTCGACGTCAGTGACGCCGAGCAGGTCGACGCCGCCGTCGCGCGGGTGGCCGAGGAGCTCGGCGCGCCGACCGTGCTGATCAACAACGCCGGCATCACCCGCGACAACCTCATCTTCAAGATGACCGAGCAGGACTGGGACTCCGTGCTCGGCGTCCACCTCAAGGGCTCGTTCCTGATGACGCGCGCGGTCCAGAAGCACATGACGGCCGAGAAGTGGGGCCGGATCGTCAACCTGTCCAGCACCTCGGCGCTCGGCAACCGCGGCCAGGTCAACTACTCCGCGGCCAAGGCCGGCATGCAGGGCTTCACCAAGACCCTCGCGATCGAGCTGGGCAAGTTCAACGTCACGGCGAACGCGATCGCCCCGGGCTTCATCGCCACCGACATGACGGCGGCGACGGCCGAGCGGATCGGTATGTCGTTCGACGACTTCAAGGCGGCCGCCGCGTCGCAGATCCCGGTGCAGCGCGTCGGCACGCCGGACGACATCGCCAACCTGGCGTCGTTCCTGGTGAGCGACGGCGCCGGGTTCATCTCGGGCCAGGTCATCTACGTCGCCGGCGGACCGAAGGACTGAGGCGGATGCGCGAATTCGACAACCTCGACGCCTTCGCCGCCGCGGTCGGCGAGCACCTCGGCTACAGCGACTGGCACACGATCACCCAGGACCGGGTGAACAAGTTCGCCGACGCCACCGACGACCACCAGTGGATCCACGTCGACGAGGCGATGGCCGCCGCGGGCCCGTTCGGCGGCACCATCGCCCACGGCTTCCTGACGCTCTCGCTGCTCTCGGCGTTCGGCCCGAAGATCTACCGGGTCAACGGCATCAAGATGGGCATCAACTACGGCCTCAACAAGGTCCGCTTCCCGCAGCCGGTGAAGGTCGGCTCGAAGGTGCGTGCCGGGGCCGAGCTGGTCGAGATCACCGACATCGAGGGCGGCAAGCAGGCGGTGTCGCGGTGGACCGTGGAGATCGAGGGTGCGGCGAAGCCCGCGTGCGTCGCCGAATGGGTGACGCGCTTCCTCGCGTGACGCACGCGCCGTCGAAGCGGCACTTTCACGTGAAAGTGCCGCTTCGGGCCTGGTCCCTGTACGACATACCGACTGGTCGGTATCATCGCCGGAAAGAAGCTTGAGGAGGCTGGATGAGCACCGATCCGCCGGGTCTCGACCTGGGCCGGCTGCGCGCCCACCTGGACGCGCAGCGGCCCGGGCTGGTCGCCGGGGAGCTGACCGCGGACGTCGTCGAAGGCGGCCGGTCGAACCTCACCTACGTGGTGGGCGACGGCCGGTCGCGCTGGGTGGTGCGCCGCCCGCCGCTGGGGCACGTGCTGCCCACGGCGCACGACATGACCCGCGAGTTCCGGGTGATCTCCGGGCTGCGCGACACGCGCGTCCCGGTGCCCGAGGCGCTCCTGCTGTGCGAGGACCCCGACGTCATCGGGGCGAGCTTCTACGTCATGAGCTTCGTCGAGGGCACGCCCTACCGGACGGCCGACGAGCTGGCCGCGCTCGGCGCCGGGCGGACCCGGGCCATCGCCGACGCGCTGGTCGACACGCTCGTCGACCTGCACGCGGTGGACCCGGTCGCGGCCGGGCTGGGCGACTTCGGCCGGCCCGAGGGCTTCCTGGAGCGGCAGCTGCGGCGGTGGAAGAAGCAGCTCGACGCCTCGCGCAGCCGCGACCTGCCGGGCATCGAGGAGCTGCACGAGCGGCTCGCCCAAGCCGTGCCGGTGTCCGGGAAGCCGTCGATCATCCACGGCGACTACCGGCTCGACAACGTCCTCGTCGACGGCGACGACAAGATCTCCGCCGTGCTCGACTGGGAGATGTCGACGCTGGGCGACCCGCTGACCGACCTCGCGCTGCTGGTGGCCTACGCCGAGCGGGACAAGGTGTCGCTGCAGTTCGTGTCGAACGCCAGCTCGGCGCCCGGCTACCCGAGCACCGACGAGGTCGTCGCCCGCTACGCCGAACGCTCGGGGCGCGACGTCTCGCAGCTCGATTGGTACGTCAGCTTCGCCTTCTTCAAGCTGGCCGTGATCCTGGAAGGCATCTACTACCGCTACCAAAAGGGCCAGACGGTCGGGGCGGGCTTCGAAGGCGTCGGCTCCGGCGTCCCGCTGCTCATCTCGCACGGCAACGAGATTCTCAACGAGGAGAAGTAATGGACTTCGCGTTCGACGCCAAGACCGAGGAGCTGCGCGCGAAGCTCCTCGAGTTCATGGATTCCCACGTCTACCCGGCCGAGGCCGTGTTCGAGCGGCAGCTGGCCGAGCGCGACGACCCGTGGGCCATGCCGCCGGTCGTCGAGGAGCTCAAGGCCGAGGCGCGCAAGCGCGGGCTGTGGAACTTCTTCCTCCCCGGCGACCACGGCGCGGGCCTGACGAACCTGCAGTACGCGCCGCTCGCCGAGATCACCGGCCGCAGCATCCGGCTGGCCCCGACCGCGGTCAACTGCGCCGCGCCCGACACCGGGAACATGGAAGTCCTGGCCATGTTCGGCAACGACGACCAGAAGAAGCAGTGGCTGGAACCGCTGCTCAACGGCGAGATCCGCTCCGCGTTCGCGATGACCGAGCCGGACGTCGCCTCCTCCGACGCCCGCAACATCGAGACGAGCATCCGCCGTGACGGCGACGAGTACGTCGTCAACGGCCGCAAGTGGTACATCTCCGGCGCGATGAACCCGGCCTGCAAGATCTTCATCGTGATGGGCAAGACCGACACCGAAGCCGCGCCGCACAAGCAGCAGAGCATGATCCTGGTCCCCCGCGACGCCCCGGGCCTGACGGTCAAGCGCGGCATGCACGTCTTCGGCTACGACGACAGCGACCACGGCGGCCACGCCGAGGTGCTCTTCGAGGACGTCCGCGTGCCGGTCGAGAACCTCATCGCCGGCGAGGGTGACGGCTTCGCCATCGCCCAGGCGCGGCTCGGGCCGGGCCGGATCCACCACTGCATGCGCGCCATCGGGATGGCCGAGCGCGCGCTGGAGCTGATGTGCCGCCGCGCGATCTCGCGCGAGGCGTTCGGCAAGCCGATCGCGCAGCAGGGTGTCGTGCAGGACTGGATCGCCGAGTCGCGCGTGAAGATCGAGCAGCAGCGGCTGCTGGTGCTCAAGACCGCGTGGCTGATGGACACCGTCGGCAACCAGGGCGCGCACACCGAGATCCAGGCGATCAAGATCTCGACGCCGTCCGCCGTGGAGTGGATCCTGGACAAGGCCGTGCAGGTGCACGGCGCCGGGGGCGTCAGCCAGGACTTCCCGCTGGCCGCGATGTGGGCGGGCAACCGCACGCTGCGCCTGGCCGACGGGCCGGACGAGGTCCACAAGCGGTCCCTGGCCCGCCGTGAGCTGAAGAAGTACCTGTCGGAGGGCGCGAAGTGACTGTCACCGCCGAAGAACTGACCGGCCAGGTCACCGAGTTCCTGGCCGCGCACGACCCGAAGACCACGGACCGGATGGACTTCCTGCGGGCCCGCTACGACGCGGGTCTCGCCTGGATCCACTTCCCCGCCGGGCTCGGCGGGCAGGACGCGCCGCGCGCGCTGCAGTCCGTTGTGGACGGTCTCTTCGTCGACGCCGGCGCGCCGGACAACAACCCGCGCCGGATCGGCATCGGCCTCGGCATGGCCGCGCCGACCATCCTCGCCTTCGGCACGCCGGAGCAGCGCGAGCGCTTCCTGCGTCCACTGTGGACCGGCGACGAGGTGTGGTGCCAGCTGTTCAGCGAGCCGGGCGCCGGCTCCGACCTGGCCGCGCTGGGCACCCGCGCGGTGCGCGACGGCGACGACTGGATCGTCACCGGCCAGAAGGTGTGGACGTCGGGCGCGCACGAGTCGCAGTGGGCGATCCTGGTCACCCGCACCGACCCGGACGTGCCGAAGCACCAGGGCATGACGTACTTCATGTGCGACATGAAGGCGCCGGGCGTCGAGGTCCGGCCGCTGCGCCAGATCACCGGCGAGGCCGAGTTCAACGAGGTCTTCCTGACCGAGGTCCGGATCCCGGACACGCAGCGGCTCGGCGCCGTCGGCGAGGGCTGGAAGGTCGCGCAGACCACGCTGATGAACGAGCGCGTCGCGATCGGCGGGCACGTGCAGCCGCGCGAGGGCGGGCTGGTCGGGATCGTCGCCAAGACCTGGCGCGAACGTCCCGAGCTGCGCACGCCGGAGCTGCGTGACCGGCTCGTGCAGCGCTGGGTCGAGGCGGAGTCGCTGCGGCTGGCCGGCACCCGGCTGCGTCAGCAGCTCACCGCCGGCGCGCCCGGCCCGGAGGGCTCGGCCATGAAGGTCGCGTTCTCGGAGCTGAACCAGGCGCTCACCGGCCTGGAGGTCGAACTGCTCGGCGAAGAGGGCCTGGCCTACGACGACTGGTCGTTCCGGCGCCCGGCGATCGTCGACTTCACCGGCCGCGAGGCGGGTTACCGCTACCTGCGCGCCAAGGGGAACTCCATCGAGGGCGGCACCTCGGAGGTCCTGCGCAACATCATCGCCGAGCGCGTGCTGGGTCTCCCGTCGGAGCCGCGCGTCGACAAGGACGTCGCCTGGAAGGACCTCCCCCGATGAGTCAGACACAGCCTGATCTGCTGTATTCGGAGGTCGAGGAGGACCTCCGGGCTTCGGTGCGCGACCTGCTCAAGGCCAAGGCCGACGCGGCCACGTTGCTGGCGCGGGTCGAGACGGCCGAGGGTTACGACCTGAAGCTGTGGCGCACCCTGGCCGCCGACCTCGGCGTCGCCGGGCTGGCGGTGCCGGAGGAGCGCGGCGGGCACGGCGCGTCGGCCCGCGAGGTCGCCGTCGTGGCCGAGGAGCTGGGCCGCAGCGTGGCGCCGGTGCCGTTCCTCGGCAGCGTCGTGCTGGCGACGACGGCGTTGCTGCACACCGACGACGGCGAGTTCGTCGGCCGGCTGGCGGCGGGCGAGGCGATCGGCGCGCTGGCCGTGCCGCTGTCGACGACGCCGGGGGCGGGTTTCCCGTCGTCGGTGACCGCGGCCGACGGGACGTTGACCGGCCGGGTGGGCACGGTCGCCGACGCGTCGGTGGCGGACCTGCTGGTCGTCCCGGCCGCCGGCCCGGACGGGCCCGCGCTGTACGTCGTCGAGGCGTCGGCGGCGGCGGTCACCGAGCTGGTCTCCTTCGACCTGACGCGGCGGGTGGCCGACGTCGTGCTGGCGAACGCGCCGGCGGTCCTGGTGGCCTCGGGCGAGCAGGCGGCGGGCGCGCTGGAGCAGGCGTTGCTCGCCGGCGCGGGCATCCTGGCCTCGGAGCAGACCGGGATCGCCGAGTGGGCGCTCACCGAGACCGTGCGCTACCTCAAGGGCCGGTACCAGTTCGGCCGCCCGGTCGGCGGGTTCCAGTCGCTCAAGCACCGGCTGGCGAACCTCTACACCGACCTGGTGCTGGCCCGCGCGACCGCGCGCAACGCGGCGGACGCGCTGGCCTCGGGCGTCGACGTGCCGATCGCGGTGTCGGTCGCCCAGGCCCGCAACGCGCCGATCGCGGTCAAGGCCACCGAAGAGGCGATCCAGCTGCACGGCGGGATCGGGATGACCTGGGAGCACCCGGCGCACCTCTACCTCAAGCGCGCCAAGGCCGACGAGCTCGCGCTCGGCACCCCGGGCCGCCACCGTGCCCGCCTGGCCGACCTGGTCGACCTGCCCGCCTGAGGCACTCCCCTGGTCTGTGAAGGGCTCCTTGCGGGACCCTGAGTCCCGCAAGGAGCCCTTCACAGACTTGCGCTGCTCCAGCCCGGGCGGGCGCCTGTCGCGCCGGCGGCGCGCACCGGCGGCGCGGCAGCGCGCACCGGCGGCGCGGCAGCGCGCGCTGCGCGCGCTGGCGGCGAGTCCTGCACCAGCTGTCACACGTGCCCCAGCCGTACCGGTCGTGAGTGTTTAGGAGGGTTCTAACCCTCCTAAACACTCACGACCAGCCGCGGCAGACCCGGCAACCTGCCCGGCGTTCGCGCGGCAGGGGTTCGCGCGGCAAGGGGTCTGCGGCGGCCGAATTGTGAATAGTATTCATATGCTTTCGGCTTTTCGCTCAGATGAGCGGGAATTGTGTGAGCCAGGCCACTGCGAGGGCAAAAGGGTGGCAAAAGTGCCCTTCTTCCCATGGCTCGACCCGGTGGATGCGATCTAGCCTGGCGCCATGGAATTCGCCGTCGCGCCGACGGAAGCCGGGCCGCCCGGCACGCTCGAAGAACTGGACATCGCCGTCGGCGACCATCACCACAGCGCGCTCGCGGCCGGGCCCGCGTCGGGCGAATTCGTCCTGTTGCTGCACGGCTGGCCCGAATTCGCCGACGCCTGGACCGAGCAGCTGCACGCCCTCGGCGAGGCCGGCTACCGCGCGGTGGCCGTCGACCAGCGGGGCTACGCCGCGGGCGCGCGCCCGGACGACGTCGCGGCCTACACCATCGAGCAGCTGGTCAGCGACGCCCTCGCGTTCGCCGACAGCCAGGGCGCCGACCGGTTCCACCTCATCGCCCGCGACTGGGGCGCCATGGTCGCGTGGACGCTCGCGACGACCCACCCGCACCGGCTGCGGTCCCTGGCCGTGCTCTCCACGCCGCACCCGTCGGCGCTGCAGCACGCGGCCGCGACCGACGACGGGCAGTTCCACGACCTCGGTTACATCCGGTTCTTCCGCCGCGGTGTCGGCAAAGCCGAGAAATACCTCCTACGCGACGGGGCCATGCGGTTACGCGCGGTTTACGACAACCGCATTCCCGTCGAATTCGTCGAACGCAACATCGCGCGCCTTTCCGAACCGGGCGCCCTGACCGCGACGCTGAACTGGTACCGCGGCGCGACGACCGACGCGTTCGACATCCCGGCGGGCCGGATCACCGTGCCGACGCTCTACATCTGGGGCAGCGAGGACCCCTGGCTCGGCCGCGGCGCCGCCGAGCTGACGGTGCACCACATCGACGCCGAATACCGCTTCCAGATCATCGAGGGCGCCGGCCAGCTCCTGGCCTCGGAGACGGCGGACGAAGTGATCGCCCTGCTGCTGGACCACGTGGGCCGGCACTAGCCCGTCTTGGCGACGAGCTGCTGGTAGGGCCCGGCCCGGTCCGGTAGCCGGCGATCAACCAGGTGGACGCAGGGCGTCCAGCAGCAGGTCCGCGTAGTGGTCGCCGATCTGGCGGGCCGTCAGGGAGCCGCTGCGGTGGTACCAGGAGCCGAGGTGGTGCACCGAGCCGAAGAAGAAGTCGACGACGACGTCGGCCGGCTTGTCCGTGCGGAACTCCCCCGACGCCTGGCCCTCTTCGACCAGGCCGCGGAAGCGCTCGTGGTACTTGCGGCGCTCGGCGCGCACCGCCTTCTGCTTGTCCGGGGACAGCTGGTGCATCGACTGCAGGAAGATCGTGTTGTCGTCCAGGTTGTCGATGCTGGACACGACGACGTCCGACGCGGCCGCGGCCAGCCGCTCGCGCAGCGGCGCGCCCGACGAGGCGACGCTCTCCAGCTGCCGCGTCTGCTCGCGCAGCACCCGGGCGTAGATCTCGTAGAGCAGGTCGTCCTTCGAGCCGAAGTAGTGGTACATCGCGCCCTTGGTGACGCCCGCGGCCTCGACGATCTCCTGGACGGACGTACGGTCGAAGCCCTTCTTCGCGAAGAGCTTCGTGGCCTGCTCCAGCAGGCGCCGCGGCACGGCGGCCTGCTCGTCGCCGGCCGCCTCGCCCGGTTTGCGGGCGCTTGCTCGCGTCACGGCAAGTCCCCCCTCCTCCATCCATGCCCCCGCCACCACCCTCAACGGAGGCGCTTCGCGCCACGGTCCCACTCTGGATCGGACGCACAGGATATCGCTCACCCGAGGAACCGCCTCGGTACGTCCACGAGCATCGTCGTGATGTCGGCTTCACCCACCCCGCGTTCGCGCAGCGCGGGCAGCACGTCACGGGTGATGTGGAGGTAGTGCCAGTTCGGCGTCAGCACCGGCAGCTGGTCCTCGGGCAGCCAGTCGATGTAGCAGGACGCGTCGTGCGAGAGCACCATGCTGCCCGCGTACCCGCGCTCGCACATCGCCGCGACCGTGTTCACCCGCTCCTCGAACGGCAGCAGCAGGTCGAGGCCGAAGCGGTCCATGCCGAGGATCGAGCCGCGGTCGGCCAGCTCGGTCAGGTACCCGAGGTCGGTGGAGTCGCCCGAGTGCCCGATCAGCACGCGGCTCAGGTCGACGCCCTCGTCGGCGAAGATCGCCTGCTGCTCCAGCCCGCGCCGGCTGACGGCGTGGGTGTGCGTCATGATCGGCGCCCCGGTTACGAGGTGCGCCTTCGCCACCGCGCGCAGCACGCGTTCGACGCCCGGGGTCACGCCGGGCTCGTCGGTGGCGCACTTGAGCAGCCCGGCCTTGACGCCGGTGCCGGCGATGCCGTCGCGGATGTCCCCGACGAACATCCCGACCAGCGGGTCTTCGCCCTGCAGCATCGTGCCGGGCCCGCGGAAGTGCAGGTAGTGCGGCACGTCGTTGTAGGTGTAGAGCCCGGTGGCGACGACGATGTTGACGTCCACCTCGGCGGCGACCCGCTGCACGCGCGGGATGTAGCGGCCGAGGCCGATCACCGTCGGGTCGACGATCGTGTCGATCCCGGCGTCCTTCAGCTCCTTGAGCCGCCGGATCGCCTCGGGGACGTGCTTGCCCTCCTGGAACCCCTCGTGCTCGGGGTAGTTGTCGACGAACTCGGGGCTGAGCACGAAGAGGTGTTCGTGCATCAGCACCCGGCCCAGCGCTTCCGGCGCGATCCCGCCGCGGACGGTCTCGACCACCGCTACCCCCTCGCCCGCAGTTCGCGGCGCAGGATCTTGCCGCTGGTGGTCTTCGGCAGCTCGTCGAGCACCACGATGGTGCGCGGATACTTGTAGGCCGCCAGCCGTTCCTTGCACCAGGCCACCAGCTCCGCCGGATCGGCGGTCACGCCGGGTGCCGGGCTGATGTACGCCTTGACCGTCTCGCCGCGGTAGTCGTCGGCGATGCCGACCACGGCGGCCTCGCGGACCGCCGGGTGCGTGTAGAGGACGTCTTCGACCTCGCGCGGCCAGACCTTGAAACCGGACGCGTTGATCATGTCCTTCTTGCGGTCCACGACGTAGACCCAGCCGCGTTCGTCCATGAACCCGATGTCGCCGGTGAGCAGCCGCCCGCCGGGAATCGACTCGGCCGTGGCGTCCGGGCGGTTCCAGTAGCCGGACACGACCATCGGGCCTTCGACGGCGATCTCGCCGGCCTGCCCGAACGGCAGCTCTTCGCCGTGCTCGCCGAGGATGCGGACGATCGTGTCGGGCACCGGCAGGCCGATCGAGATGGTGCCGGACGCCGGGTCGATCGGCGCTTCGAGGTCACCAGGGACGACGACGCAGCCGGCGGTCGTCTCGGTGAGGCCGTAGCCGTTGTGGATGTAGTGCCCGGTCTTCGCGCGGAACGCCTCGACGACGGCGGGCGGCAGCGCGGCGCCGCCGGAGTAGAGCAGCGCGAACGACGCGAAGTGCTCGCGGCTGAAGGACGGGTGGGCCATGAGCGCCATGTAGGCCGTCGACGGCCCGACGGTGTACGACGGCTCGTGCTCGAGGAAGGCGTCGAGAACGACGCCGGCTTCGAAGCGGTAGGCGAGCGAGAGCGTGCCCTCGATGTCGATCGCGGAGCCGACTTCGCAGACCATGCCGGTGATGTGGAACAGCGGCGCGAGCCCGAACAGCGTCGTGCCGGCGGGCAGGCCGCTGAAGGAGCCGAGCGCGGCGGCGTTCGTGCCGAGGTTGCCGTGGGTGTTGGTGGCGCCCTTCGGCGTCCCGCTGGTGCCGGAGGTGTAGCTGATGAGGGCGACGTCGTCGAGCGCGAACGCGGGCTCCGGCGGCTTCGGCCCTGGAGTCCCGGCGGCTTCGAGGAGTTCGACGGCGCCCGGGGTCGCCTCGCGGACGACCTTGCCCAGCACGCGCTCGTCGTCGCGGGTCTGGAACTCCAGTTCGCTGGTGGTGAGCGCGATGGGCAGTTCCTTGGCCGTCTCGCCGATGTAGGCGTTCCAGCCGCGCTGCGAGCAGACGATCGCCTTGACGCCGGCGTCGGTGAGCACGTGGGTGAGCTCGCGCTCGCGGTACATCGGGTTGACCGGCACGACGATCCCGCCGGCCTTCCACGCGCCGAGCAGCGCGATGACGAACTGCGGGATGTTCTGCAGCACCAGGGCGAGCCGGTCGCCGCGCTCGAAGCCGTGGTGCGTGAGGTAGCGGGCGACGCCGTCGGAGAGGTCGTCGAGCTGCCGGTAGGTGAGCCGGCCGTCGAAGTAGACGACGGCGTCCCGGTCGGGCACGTGGTCCGCGGCCCGGCGGAAGGTCTCGGGCAGCGTGGTCGCCACGACCGGTTCCAGGGGCCGTTCGCCGTAGCTCGTCAGCCACGGTTTCTCGTCGTACCAGCTCATCCAGTGACCTCCCTTGGACACCGACCGGTCGGTATGGCGACGCTAGGAGGCAGTGCCGGTCCTCGTCAAGACCCGGCCGGCTTCCGACGTTTTCCGGAATACGCAGACCGGGTGCTTCACCGGAGAATACGGCCGCCGGTTCGACCTGGTTCAGATTATCTTTTTCCGGCCGATCAGGCTGGACAATCCCCTGGTCGAGACGTCAAGATAGCGCCTGGCCGCGCATATGTTCACGCTAACGAGTACGGAACATGGGAGCCATTCATGCCTGATACCGGTGAAAGACACCGCATTTCCCGGCGGACGAAACTCGCCACGGCGGCCCTGGGCCTCGCGCTCGCCGCCGGCGCCCTGGTGATCGCGACGACGACCGGCCAGACGGGCCAGGCCAGCGCGGCGACGTCTGAGCAGATCAGCTGCCCCGACGTCGCCGGGCAGCTGCCCGCGATCCCCGCTCAAGCCCAGGCCGAGGTCCAGCGCAACCTCGCCCTGCTCGACACGCAGCTCGCCGAGGCCAACAACCGCCTGGTCACCAGCGCCGGCCAAGGCGGCGCGAACTTCGTCCAGAACGCCATCCTCGGCCCGCTGAAGGACAAACGCGCCAGCACCATCGACCGCATCGCGATCGCCATCGGCCGCGTCACGGCGAAACCCCAGGGCCTCGACGCGCTCGCGGCCTGCACCCTCGGCGGGCAGCCGGCCGCCACCACGTCCGCGGCCGCACCGGCGTCCACCGAACCGAGCGCCGCGGAACCCGCCCAGGGCGGCCAGATCACCTGCCCGGACGTCGAGAGCCGGCTCCCGGCGATCCCCGCCCAAGCCCAGGCCGAGGTCCAGCGCAACCTCGCCCTGCTCGACACGCAGCTCGCCGAAGCGAACAACCGCCTGGTCACCAGCGCGGGCGAGGGTGGCGCGAACTTCGTCCAGAACGCCATCCTCGGCCCGCTCGAGGACAAGCGCGTCGCCACGATCAACCGGATCGCCACCGCGATCGGCCGCAACGCGGACAAGCCCCAAGGCCTCGACGCGCTCGCGCCCTGCAGCTTGTGAGGTCCCGCGGCCGGCGCACCCCGTGCGTCGGCCGCCAGGACATGTCCGACCATGCCTTTGGTCCAGGTGATCACGGCGTTCGGACGACCGCTGCTCGGTGGACGATGGCCGGCTTGTCCGGCCCGCGTCACTGCTCGGGCAGGGTGAAGCGGCGTTCGACCACGTTGCGACCGCAGTAGCCGACCGAGTCGAAGGCCGGCGGGCGCCCGCCGCGGGAGCGGCCCGGCCTTCCCCCTAGCCGCGCGACGAAGCAGCCGCGGAGAGCCGGGCGGCGATCAGGCTGTTGACGGCCGCGTGGTGTTCGTTCAGGTAGAAGTGGGCGCCCGGGTAGGTGCGCAGCTCGAACGCGCCGGACGTGTGCGTGGCCCACTGCCGGGCCTCGTCGGCGGTCACCTTGGGGTCGTGGTCGCCGATCAGGGCCAGCACCGGGCAGCTGACGTCGGGGCCGGGGCGGTAGCGGTAGGTCTCGGCGGCCTTGTAGTCGTTGCGCAGCGCCGGCAGGACCATGCGGATGATCTCGTCGTCCTCCAGGACCTTCGCGTCCGTGCCGCTCAGGCGCTTGACCTCGGCGAGCAGGCCGTCGTCGCTCTCGCGGTGGTAGCGCTCGTCGCGGAACGCCGAGGGCGCCCGGCGGCCGGAGACGAACAGGCCCAGCAGCTCGGTGCCGCGCGGTTCCAGCCGGCGCGCGACCTCGAAGGCGAGGCTGGCGCCCATGCTGTGGCCGAAGAACGCCAGCGGGCCCGGCTCGGCGGCGAGGATTTCCGCCAGCTGGTCGGCGAGCACGAACAGGTCGTCCACCAGCGGATCGGTGCGGCGGTCCTGACGGCCCGGGTACTGGACGGCGAGGACCTCCACCGCCGGCGAAAGCGCCGCCGACACGGGGTGGAAGTAGCTCGCGGAACCACCGGCGTGCGGGAAGCAGACCAGCCGGGCCGTCGCGGCCGGGGCCGGGTGGAACCGCCGGATCCAGAGCTGGCTGTCCAGGGAGAGGGTCATGGCCGGGCCTTCCGCGTGTCGGCTGTGCTGTCGCGCGCTTACCCCGCCGAATCTGTCAAACACCCGCGCGCGGGTCGACCCCTAGGTTCCGGATGAGGGGGTGCTGGGGGCCGGGGGCGGCAGACAGGGGGCCGACGTGCTGGTCCGGACGGTGCCGGCCGGTTTCAATGACTTACCGGCATCCGGCCGCGAGGGGAACCGCCGAAAGAAACACGTTGGGGTGAGTCATGACCGCCACCGAAGATCTCGTCGTCGGCGACCTGCCGGCTCTCGACATCGAGGCCAAGGTCGCCGAACTGGCCGAGCTGCGGGCGCACGCCGTGTCGCCGTCCCGGCGCGCGACCGAGCGGCAGCACGCCAAGGGCAAGCTCACCGTCCGGGAACGGATCGACCTGCTCTTCGACGAGGGCACGTTCCACGAGATCGACCAGCTGCGGCGGCACCGCGCCACCGGGTTCGGCCTCGAGGACCGGCGGCCCTGCTCCGACGGCGTGGTCACCGGCTGGGGCCAGGTCTTCGGACGGCGCGTTTTCGTCTACGCGCACGACTTCCGGATCTTCGGCGGCTCGCTCGGCGAAGCGCACGCGGCGAAGATCCACAAGCTGATGGACCTCGCCGAGTCCGCCGGCGCGCCGCTGGTGTCCCTTTCGGACGGTGCGGGCGCGCGGATCCAGGAGGGCGTCACCGCGCTCGCCGGGTACGGCGGGATCTTCCGGCGCACCGTCAAGGCGTCCGGGGTGATCCCGCAGATCAGCGTGCTTCTCGGCCCGTGCGCCGGCGGCGCGGCCCACTCCCCCGCGCTGACCGACTTCGTGTTCATGGTCCGCGACATCGCGCACATGTACCTCGCCGGCCCGGACGTCGTCCGCTCGATCACCGGCGAGGACATCACCCACGAGCAGCTCGGCGGCGCGGACGTGCACGCCGGGGTGTCCGGCGCGGCCGGCTTCGTCTACGACACCGAGGAAGAGTGCCTCGAAGAGGTCCGGCACCTGATCTCGATGCTGCCGGCGAACAATCGTGAGCTGCCGCCGTCGCTGCCGCCCGGCGAACCGGTGGACCGGCCGAACCCGGCGCTGCTGGAGCTGGTGCCGGTCGACGCGGACCGCGGCTACGACATGCGCGAGGTCATCGCGGAGATCGCCGACTACGGCCACTTCTTCGAGGTGCACGCGAGCTGGGCGCCGAACGTCCTGTGCGGGCTCGCGCGGCTCGGCGGCGAAGTCGTCGGGATCGTGGCGAACCAGCCGTCGGCCGGCGGCGGGGTGCTGGACATCCCCGCGTCGGAGAAGGCGGCGCGGTTCGTCCAGACCTGCGACGCCTTCAGCATCCCGCTCGTCACGCTCGTCGACGTCCCGGGGTTCCGGCCCGGCAGCGACCAGGAACACGGCGGGATCATCCGGCACAGCGCGAAGCTGCTTTACGCCTACTGCAACGCGACCGTGCCGCGCGTGCAGGTCGTCCTGCGCAAGGCCTACGGCAGCGCGTACCTCGTGATGGACTCCCGCTCGATCGGCTGCGACCTGTCCTTCGCCTGGCCCACCAACGAAATCGCGGTGATGGGCGCCGAGGACGCCGTCGACGTCGTGTTCCGGCGCAAGATCGCCGCGGCCGACGACCCGGAAGAGGCGCGCCGCCGGCGGATCCAGGAGTACCGGACCGAGCTGGCGCACCCCTACCACGCCGCCGAGCGCGGCCTGGTGGACGACGTGATCGACCCGGCCCGGACCCGGCCGGTCGTCATCGAGGCGCTCGCCGTGCTGCGGACGAAGTACGCCGCGCCGCCCGCGCGCAAGCACGGGAACCCGCCGGTATGAGCGGCCCGGACGACGACCTGGCCGTGATACTCGCCGTCCTCGGCGCGCTGGGCAGTGCGAGAGGTCCGAAGCGGGACCGGCCGCCCACCGCCGCGCCGTGGCTGCGCGCCACGGGCTACACCCCGCCCGGCTCGTGGATGAGCCGTCCCCGGGAAGTAGGGGTGCCGCCGGGCTTTCCCGCTGGTTAGCGTGGAAACATGAGCGACCAAGACACCCTCCGTGTGTCCAATCTGGACAGAGAACGCGCCGCGCGGCTGCTGCAGGACGCGCTCGGCCAAGGCATGCTGGAACTCGAGGAGTTCGCCCAGCGCTCGGCCGCGGCGGCGGCCGCGCGCACCCGCGGCGACCTGGCTCCGTTGCTCGCCGACCTGCCGTCCGGCACGCTCGCCGCGATCGAGACACCGCCGCTGGTGCTGAAGGCGGGCATGGGCGACGTCAAGCGCACCGGCCCGTGGGACGTGCCGAGCCGCATCGACGCCAAGTGCTCCTCCGGCGACGTCCGGATCGACTTCAGCGAAGCGACGTGCCCGCACCGGGAAGTCACGCTCAACCTGGACTGCGGCTGGGGCACCATCCTCGTCATCGTCCCGCGCGGCTGGACCCTGCTGTTCGAGGCCATGGCGACCGGCGCCGGCGACATCACGAACAAGGTCACCGCGCCACCCGAGCCCGGCCTGCCGGTGCTGCGCGCGCACTGCAAGGTGACCGCGGGCAACATCCGCTTCCGCCACCCCCGCTGAACGTCCCGCACCCGCGAAAAGGCCCGGCTCACCGAGTGAGCCGGGCCTTTCGCACTGCGGTCAGCGGGCCGCCGCGTGCTCGCGGCCGTTCTCCTTTTCCTCTTCCGGCACTTCGGTTTCCTCCGCCGCCGCCAAGGCTTCGGCCTTGCGCTTGGCGACGCGGTGCATCAGCACGACCATGCTGAAGGAGCACGCGCCGAGCACGATCGAGCCGATGGCCACCAGCACCCGCAGCCCGGGCGCGACGTGGGCGACGAGGAACCAGCCCGGCAGGGTCGCGCCGAACAGGCTCAGGCCCAGCGACACGAATCCCTGCGGGATCACCAGCAGGACGCCGAGCAGGACGAACAGCGCGACCGCGGCGTTCTGCGGACCGCTGAGGTCGTCCTTCTTCGCCGGCTCCTCTTCCTCGCCCTCCGCCGGCTCGTCGGCGGAGGCCTTGACCTCGGTCCGGACGCCCTTGCGCATCAGGTCGAGGATCTCCGGGCCCGCCTTCTCCAGCCGGCGGTAGGCGAGCCGGCCGAACAGCCAGTAGTAGAACGCGCCGGTGAGCAGCCCGGCCGCGACGCCCGCCCAGCCCAGCAGCGTGCTGCCGGTGCGGAACCCGATCAGCACGACGACCGCGGCCGGCACGGCCAACAGGATCTGGCCGAACAGCATGCCGAAGATCTTCAGCCGGACCTGGTCGCCGCTTTCGTCGGTGAAGCCGTCCATCGGGTTGCCGCCGGGGCGGTCCTGGAACGGCGCGACGCCGACCAGCGAGACCAGCGGCACCAGGCCCGCCGCCCCGCCGAGCATCGCCGGCAGCACGGCCAGCACCCACGGCCACGCCCAGCCCTGCCCGCTGACCAGCGTCAGCAGCGCGGTCAGCACGAGCACCGGGACCGCGACCAGCAGCAGCCACGCGACCTGCCGGGCGCGGACGTCGACGCGTTCGGCCGCCGGGGCGACCAGCGTCAGCCACAACGCGCCCGCGTCGAGGCCGTAGACGTTCGCCGACAGCGCGCCGGCGAACAGCGCGGTGATCACGCCCGCGAAGGGCAGCAGCACGGTGTTGCCGTCGAGCAGCGGGAACAGCCCGCTGAACAGGCCCGCCCACAGCGCGATGCTCAGGAACCGGGCGCGGCGCAGGTCGCGGACCCACAGCCGCAGTTCCTTGCCCAGCACGCCGCCGAACGGCCCGCCGGGCAGGATCCGCTTGGTGGCCAGGCTGTCGCCGCCGGTCTGCGTCGTGCCGCCGTCGGAGAGGCCCCGGACGAGCTGGCGCGAAAGCAGCGCCGAGAACACGAAGAACAGCACCACGCCCAGGACGGCGAGGCCGCCCAGCGAGAGCGCGACGACGCCCCAGTTGCCCTTGCCCGCCGCGTCCACCGCGACGACCGCCCAGCTCGACGGGAGGATCCGCAGGACGATGCCGCCGCCGTCGGCCCAGCCGCCGCTGAACGTGCGGATCGCCAGGCCGATGTCCATCCAGCCGGTGTTCTGCAGGCCCAGCACGAAGCCGACGACCAGCGACGACAGCTCCCAGCCGAACCGCGACCGGACGAGCCGGCCCAGCGCCTGCATGCCGACCTTCGACAGCACGACGACGAACCACAGCTGCAGCAGCACGGCCGGGATCGCGACGAGCGCGGCGGCCAGGCCGAGGTGGGCGCCGTAGACGAGCAGCACGGCGAACGCGACCAGCGCGACCACCGGCGTGATGCCGACGAACCCGGCGCCGACCATGCCGATGGCCAGGGTGCGCGGGCGGATCGGCAGCAGGGTGAAGTACTCCAGCCGCAGCACCGCGTCGCCGCCGGTGAGCATCGGGCCGAACAGCCAGCCCAGCGTCCACACCATGAGCAGCAGCGACAGCACCGCGACGGCGGTTTCGGGCGAGCCGAAGTGCGAGAACCCGACCACGAGCGTGCCGATCGCGAGGACCAGGCCGATCGACCCGCCCGCGAGCATGCTGGCCGCGCGCTGCCCGCTCATGGAGCGGCGCAGCACCGCCAGCTTCATCCGGATCAGGACGCCAACCACGCCAGCCCCTCCATCCCCCCGGTGCGGGCGCCGACGAGCTCGACGAAGACGTCTTCGAGGCCGCGCCCGGCACGGACCTCGTCGACCGGGCCGGCCGCGGCGACCTGGCCGCGGGCGATCACCGCGACGTGGTCGCAGAGCTGCTCGACCAGGGCCATCACGTGGCTGGAGAACACGACCGAGCCGCCGGAGGCGACGAAGCGCTGCAGGATCGTGCGGATGGTGGCCGCGGAGACCGGGTCGACCGCTTCGAACGGCTCGTCCAGCACCAGCAGCTTGGGCGCGTGCAGCAACGCCGTCGCCAGCCCGATCTTCTTCCGCATGCCGGTGGAGTAGTCGATCACCAGGGTGCGGTTGGCCTCGGTCAGCTCGAGGACCTCGAGCAGCTCGCCCGCGCGTTCGTCGATCTGCGCCTCGGGCAGGCCGCGCAGCAGCCCCTGGTACGTCAGCAGTTCGCGGCCGGTCAGGCGCTCGGGCAGGGACATGCCGTCGGGCAGCACGCCGACGAGGGCCTTGGCGTGCACCGGGTCGGCCCAGACGTCGACGCCGAAGATGTGCGACGCGCCGGCGTCGGGGCGGAGCAGGCCCACGGCCATCGAGAGCGACGTCGTCTTGCCCGCCCCGTTGGGCCCGACCAGGCCGTAGAACGAACCCTTCGGCACGGCGAGGTCGACCCCGTCCACCGCGACCTTCCGGCCGAATCTCTTGCGCAACCCGGAGAGCCGGAGCGCGGGTGCACTTTCGTCGATCGTAGGCACGTGGATCATCCCCATGGTTCGGGCGGCCCGCCGGCCGCGCTTTACCGGGCACAGCGTAGCGGCCTGCCGGGGAAAAGAGAACGCGGCACAACTGAACAGTTCGCGTCCCGCGATAAGGGTGGGCATAGGGGTTACGAATCGGCGTGTCGCGCAATTACGGTGGCAGCCGACTGCCGAGTCGACCAAACCGGCCGAATCAGACTAACCACCCCGGGCAGCGAAAAGCAATTCCGAGCCGAGGGAAGAGCCGATGACGACATCGACCGACAGCGAACTGGAGGCCCAGCTGCGCACCGCGCGGGCCGGGCTCACCTCGCTGGGCGCCCTGGGCGACCGGATCGCCGCGCTGATGCTCGGCCCGGAGGACCCGTACCCGGTGTACGCGCAGATGCGGGCCCGCGGGCCGGTGCAGAAGAGCCGGATCGGGATCTACGCGGTGCTCGGGCGCGACATCGCCGACAGCGTGCTGCGCGACCGCCGGTTCGGCCGCCGGACACTCGGCGGTTACTGGCCGCAGGGCACGTCGACGTTCGACAATTCCTTCCTCGCGATGGACCCGCCGGAACACACCCGGCTGCGCAAACTCGCGATGCCGGCATTCAGCCCGAAGACCATCGGGGCGCTGCGCCCGGATATCGAACGGGCGTGCCGGGAACTGCTCGACGCCGTCGATTCGAGCAAGCCGTTCGACTTGATGGAGAAATACGCCAAACGCGTTCCGTGCGCGGTGATCGCGACGCTGTTCGGAATTCCGGAATCGCGGCAGGCGGAGTTCGACGAGCTCGCCGCCGGGCTGAGCCTGGTGCTCGACGGCGTCGTCTCCCTGGCCGAGGCCAAGCGCCTGCAGGACGCCGTCGACGGCATGACCGCGTTGTTCACCGAGCTGCTCGCGCTGCGCGTCGCCGAGCCGGGTCCGGACCTGGTCAGCCGGCTGCTGCAGTCGGTGGACGGCGACAAGCTGACCGCGGCCGAGCTGGTCGCGATGTGCGGGATGCTGTCGCTGGCGGGCACCGAGACCACGGTCAACCTGATCGGCAACGGCACGCTCGCCCTCCTGGAGCACCCCGGGCAGTGGGACCTGCTGCGCGCGGACCCGGACCTCGCGCCGAAGGCCGTCGAGGAGGCGCTGCGCTACGACACCTCGGTGCTGATGCAGGCGCGGTTCGCGCACGAGGAGGTCGAGCTGGCCGGCAAGCGGATCCCGGTGGACAGCCAGGTGACCATCCTGACCGGAGCGTGCAACCGCGACCCGGACGCCTTCGACCGCCCGGACGTCTTCGACCTGCAACGCCCGTCGGGCCCGGACCACATCTCGTTCTCCAGCGGCATCCACTACTGCCTCGGCGCCCCCCTGGCCCGCCTCGAGGGCGACGTCGCCTTCCGCGTGCTGCTGGAGCGGTTCCCGAACCTGCAGCGGGCGGGCGAGGTGACGCGCCGCGCGTCACCGTTCATCCGCGGCCTGCACGCGTTCCCGGTGACCGGCTGAGCTTTCCCTCTCACGCGAAAGCCGCTGAAGGCAACCCCGAGGGCATGGCTACGACACAGCAACCTCAGGAGCCCGCAGCCGCACCGCTCACATACCTTCATCGGCTCGCGACCGGCGGATCCGGATTACGCACCGCTTCGCGCAGAATCGTCCGACTGGGGCATGGCCGCGGTGTCGATGGAGGATTGGGACGCTGAGTGGCCAGGATCCTCCATCGTCGAACGCTGAGAGCCCTTCCCGCGCGAAGAAGCCGCTCCCCGGAAAGGGAGGGACCCCGGCGCGGAGGGGCGCGCCGGGGTCCGAGGGGGAGGGTGGTCAGGGCGTCCGGAGCAGGTCGCGGACGTGGTCCGCGAGCTGGCCCGGGGTCGGCATCGAAAACACGTCCGTGAGCTTCAACCCGACGCCGGTCAGGTCCTCAACGTGCTGCACCAGCTGCACGCCGAGCAGGGAGTGCCCGCCGACGACGAAGAAGTTCGTGTCGGCCGCGACGTCCTGGCGGCCCAGCAGGCCGGCCCACAGGCCGATCAGCGTGTCCAGCAGGTCGCCGTCGGCGGCCGGGGAGCCCGGCTCCTCCCCCGCCGCGGCGCGCCGGTCGGCGGCCAGGCGGGTCAGGGCCGGGTAGTCGATCTTCTCCGTCACCGTGGTGGGCAGCCGGTCGATGGTGACGAACTCGTGCGGGACGGCGGCCCGGGGCAGCTGGGCCCGGGCGTGCTGCCACAGCCGGTCGGCCGGCCCCGGCGAGTCCGGGCCCTCGACGAACGGCCCTTCGACGAACGCCACCAGGATGCCGCCCGCGCTCGGCTCGCCGACCAGGACGACCGCGACGCCGGCCACCTCCGGGTGCTCGGCCAGCACGGCCTCGACCTCGCCGAGCTCGATCCGGTTGCCGCGCAGCTTGATCTGCCGGTCCACCCGGCCGACCAGCTCGCACGTGCCGTCGTGGCGCCAGCGGCCCTGGTCGCCCGTGCGGTAGTAGCGCCCGTGCACCGGGTGCTCGCGGAACTTGTCCGCGGTCAGCTCGGGCCGGTTGTGGTAGCCGATCGCGACGCCGCCGCCGGCGATGCACAGCTCGCCGTGCACGCCCGGCGGGAGCTCGCGCCCGGCGTCGTCGGCGATGAACACCGTGGTGTTGCGGATCGGCCGCCCGACGACGATCGGGTCGTCCGGCGAGGTCAGCCGGGCCGCGGTGGACCAGACGCACGTCTCGGTCGGGCCGTAGAGGTTGCGCAGCTCGCACCCGGTGGCGACGAGCCGCCGCAACAGCGCGGGCGGCATCGGCTCGCCGCCGCAGACCACCTTGACCCCGGCCAGGAGGTCGGCGACGTCGTCCAGCACGAGCCGCCACGTCGTGGGCGTCGCCTGCAGGAAGTCGACGCGGTGCTCGGCCAGCACCGCGCGCAGGGCCCGGCCGTCGGTGCGGGCCTCGTCCGGCGCGACGACCAGCGTGGCGCCGGCGTACAGCGGGAGGAACAGGTCCATCACCGACATGTCGAACGCGAACGTCGTCATCCACAGCCCGCCGTCGCCCGGGCCCAGCCCGGTCTCGCCCCGGAAGTGCGTGACCAGGTTCGCGAGGTTGCGGTGCGCGAGCACCGTGCCCTTGGGCTTGCCGGTGGACCCCGAGGTGTAGATCAGGTACGCGCACGCGTCGTCCGCCTCGTCGCCTTCCACGACGAGGGTGTCCGGGACGGCCGGCCCGTCGGCGGTGATGGCCGGCAGCGGCAGCACGGTCCGGCCGTCGGCGTCAAGGGAGACGCCGTCGCCGACCAGCAGCACCCGGGCGCCGGAGTCGGCGAGCTGGTGCTCGACGCGGTGCGCCGGGTGATCGGGGTCGATCGGCAGGTAGGCCGCGCCGATCAGCCAGCAGCCGAACACCGCCGCGACGAGTTCGGGGCCGCGCCGCCCGGCCAGCCCGACGATGTCGCCGGGGCCGGCGCCCTGGCCGCGCAGCCGGTCGGCCGTGGCCTGCGCGGTGAGCCACAGCTCGCGGTAGGTCACCGCGCGCTCGCCGTCCCGCACGGCGACCGCGGCCGGCTGGGTGGCGACGTGGTCGGCGACCGCCTCGAGGACCGTGCGCGCCCGAGTCGGCCGCCGGGTCTTGTTGGCCGCGTCGACCACGGCCCGGTCGGCGGGGCTGAACAGCGGCAGCTGCCCCACCGGCCGCTGCGCGTCGGCGCCGGCGGCGACGAGCAGCGCGTCGTAGCGGCGCAGCAGCGCCTCGACGTCGGCGCGGAAGTGCGAACCGGTCGCGTACCGTCCTTTGAGGACGGTTTCGTCCGCGTCCGCCTGCACCACCAGCTCCAGGTCGAACTTGCTGGTGCCGTTCTCGACGCTGACCGGCCGGGTGTGCACCCCGCCGATGCCGAAACGGGGCAGGCCGCCGCCCGGCTGGTAGTTGAACAGGTGCCGGAAGATCGTGCTGCGCCAGTCGGAACTCGCCCGCGGCAGCTCCGGGAGCAGCAGGTCGACCGGGACGTCGGCGTGCGCCAGCGCGTCGAAGTACACCGAGCGGGTGCGGGCGACGAGGTCGGCGAAACCGGCGCCGAACTCGACGCCGACCCGCAGCGGCAGCACGTTCACGTGGTAGCCGATGGCGCCCTGGGCGTGCGACGGCCGGGTGTTGACCGGCGTGCCGACCACCAGGTCCGGACCGGCGCCGTGCCGGGCCAGCAGCAGGTAGTAGGCGGCCATGTGCACGACCGCGTCGGGGGCCCGCAGCTCGCGCCGCAGCCGGTCGAGCGCGGCGAGGGCCTCGCGGGAGAGCCGGTGCTCGACGAAGTCCCCGTCCAGGACGGACCCGGCCGCCTCGGGCGTGCCGACCGAGAGCCCGAGCGCGGTGGCGTCGAACCCGGTGAGGTGCTCGCGCCAGTAGGCGATCCCGGTCTCGGTCGGCACGACGTCGGGGGTGGCGCGGACCTCGGCCGCGAGCACGGCCGGGCACGAGCGCCCGACGGCCAGCGCCTCGTAGGCCTTCGCCAGTTCGGTGAAGAAGACGGCGGCGGAAATGGTGTCGAACACGAGGTGGTGCGCGGACACGCACACCACGTCGCCGTCCGGGCAGCGGAAGTGCGCCAGCCGGATCGGCGGCGTACCGCCGATCTCGAGCGGCGCGGCCGCGAACCCGGCGACCCGCGCGTCCACCAGCTCCCGGCTCGTGTCCACGGTGGACACGTCGAGGGTGACCGCGGACGCGGGCAGCACCTCGGCGGTGAGGCGGGTGCCCTCGTCGTGGAAGACCCGGCGCAGCCCGTGGTGCCGCCGCTGGACCAGCCGGGCCGCTTCCGCGAGCACCACCGGGTCCAGCGCGACCGGCACCTCGAACCGCACCGCGACCGTGTTGACGCCGCTGCCGGGGACCAGCCGGTCCAGCAGCCACAGCGCCTCTTCCTTGGACGTGACGCCGGCTCTCGCCGGTACCTCGACGTCCTGCCCCGGGCCCTTGCCGGTGAACGTGCGCATCGTGGGTTCTCCTACTTCAGCAGGCCCGACACGGCTTCGGCCACCGCGGAGCGGCGAAGCAGGTCGTGGCGGTCGAGGTCGAAGGAAATCTCGGCGCCGGCCAGGTGGCGGCCGTCCGCCGGGGCGTCGGAGTTGATGACCGTGCAGGTGCTCAGGTCGACGGCGGTGTCGACCTGGGTCGCGCCGACGAGGTAGTGCACGTAGGCGTCGAACCAGCTCATCATCTCGTTGCGGCGCGCCTCGTTGAGGCCGAGCCGGCCGAGGCCGACGTGCCCGACCTCGCGGTAGAGCTTGATCAGCGAGTCGCCGAGCACCACGAGGTCGTCGGCGCCGTCGGCCTCGGCGAAGCCGACGGTCTTCGACTCCTCGATCTCCTGCGGGGTCAGCACGCCGACGAGCTTGTCCAGCAGCTTGTGGAACTGCCAGTACAGCACGATCGCGCTGACCGGTTCCGGGTCGAACATGACGACCGCGGGCTGCGTGCCCCGGCGTTCGCCGATCCGGCGGGCCAGCGCCGAGGCGTAGACGCCGCCGACGCAGAACCCGAGCACGCCGCGGATCTCGCCGCCGGGCAGCGCGTCGAGCCACCGGGTCAGGTAGTCCTCGCCGGTCATGTCGTCCTCGGTGCCCGGCTCCGGCTGCATCGTCTCCCAGACCGTGCTGGGCACGCTCAAGGCGGGCGCCAGGTCGGAGAACGTCGCTTCGGAGCGGCCGGGGGAATAGAAGTCGACCGCCAGCACGAAGTCGTTCTTCGCGCCGTTCTTCAGGATTCGCCATTCGGTGAAATCGTTCATCACAACTCCCCAGTACTCTGGAATTCGCGTCAAGCCTAAATGGAGGACCCCCAGGTCATTAACCCCTACCGGAGACCCTAGGGGTGCGAGATCTCCGGCAGGGCGGTGGTCAGGAAAGCTGGGCGAGCCAGTCGTTGACGTGCTTGGCGACGACCTCGGCGTGCTCGTCCAGCATCGTGTAGTGATTTCCTTCGGTCTCCGCCTCGGTGGTGGCGGAAACCCACTTCGACCGCCAGTCTCCGGCGGGCCATTCCGGCATCGGCTCGGCCGCGGTGACGAGCAGGACCGGAACGGTGACTGCGGGGGCGCGCCATTGTTCGAACAGCCGGAAATAGGCGCCCATCGCGGTGAGCCGGTCGTCGTCGACCGGCGCGTACCGGCCGTCGCGGTCGGCCATGCCGCCCATCAGGCCGGGCAGCAGTTCGTCGATTCCTTCGCCGCCCGGCGCGTACCCGTCGAGAACGACCAGCGCCCGCGGGCGCAGGCCGCGTTCCGCCAGCCGCGCGGTGACGGCGTGGGCGAGAACCGCCCCCGACGAATGCCCGGCCAGCACGAACGGCCCGTCGCCGGCCCGCTCGGCGACGGCGTCGGCGATCAGCTCGACCGCCGCGTCCGCCGAGGCCGGAAGTGCTTCCCCGGTCCCGAATCCGGGCACCGACAGCGACGACACACCACGCACGCCACGCAGGGCGGCGCCGATCCCGGCGTACTGGTGCGGACCGGAGATGGCGGTCATCGACGGGACGCAGATCAGGCTCGGCTCGGCCGTCTCCGGCGCCAGCCGCACCAGCGACGCGGCGGGCGTGCCGGTGGGCCGGAACCGCGACGCCGTCATCAGCATGCTGACGAAGTCGCCCGCCTGACCCTGGGCGCAGGCTTGCCGGAACAACGCGCCGAGCGTGCTTTCGGCCGGTTTGACGGAGGACGTGCCCGCGAGCCGCTCCGCCAGGTGCCCGGCCAGCGCGTTCGGCGTGCCGAACTCGTAGACGAGCGCGGGCGGCAGGTCGAGACCGGTCAGCTCGGTGAGCCGGTTGCGCAGCTCGACCGCGGTGAGCGAGGCGAACCCGAGTTCGAGGAACTCGCGATCGGCCTCGACGGCGTCCGCGGAACGGTGACCGAGCACGAACGCGGCCTGTTCACGGACGACGCCGAGCAGGATCTCGACCCGCTCGGCGGCGGTCGCCGAGCCAAGCCCCTCCAGCGCGCCGAGGCGCACCGGTTCCGGCTTGGCCTCGACGACGGGGGCCAGCACGTCCAGGAACGCGGCCGGCCGGGTGGCACGCAGCCCGGGAGCCACGGCGGCCCAGTCGACGTCGGCCAGCACGAGCCCACGCTCACCCCGCCCCGCCGCGGCACGCACCGCGGCCAGCAGGTGCTGCGGATCGAGCGGAGCCACACCCGGGGTGGTCGGCGTGCCCTCCCACGGCCCGGTGGCGACACACAGCGTGCCGGCCCCCCGCTGCTGGGCGAGCGCCATGAGCCGAGCACCGACAGCGGCGTCGACCGCCGCACCCGCCCCACCCCAGACGCACGCACCCGGCACGAGCACCAGGAACGCCTCGACGTCATCGCCGACGTCGAGCGCTCCGGCGACCTGCTCCTGCACGGCCGCTTCGAACGCACTCGGCGTGAGCGTGTCCAGCGGCACGGGCGAAGACGGCGTCACGAGGTGGACGACCGTACGAACGCCCGCGGTGACATCGCGGGTCGGTTCGGCGCCGAGGCCGGTGAGCCATGCCTCGACCGACTCCGACACCGCCCCGGTGAGCAGCACCTGACCTTCCGGCGTCCAAGACGTACCCGCGTCGCCGAGCGGCGCGCGCACCAGCCGCCGGGCGAGCACGCCCGCCGGCCGCACCGCGACCTCCTCCTCACGCCCACCACCGGTGAGCATCGCGCCCACCCGGCGCCAGTCCGCAGCCGTGGGCGCGGTGGGCAGGTCGAGCAGGCCACCCCAGCGGTGCGGGTACTCCTGCGCGGCCACCTGGCCGAGCGCCCAGACCTGCGCCGCACCCGGCGCAGGCACCGCGTCGGCCGTCCCGGTCCGGACGGCGCCGCTGGTCAGGCACCACAGCGGCGCCTCGACCCCGGCGTCGCCGAGGGCCTGGACCAGCGCGGTGCTGAGCGCGAGCCCGTGCGTCTCGTCCAGCGACAGCAGCGAGAGCACGCCGCCGACCGGCCCGTCGAGCACCGTGCGCAGGCCGCCGGCGAGCAGGTCGCGGTCGGCGTCGGTGTCGTCCAGCGCCACCCCGGCCGCGGTCGCGCCGAGGCTTTCGAGCAGCCGCACGGCACCGGCGACACGCTCGTCCTCGGCGTGCGCGGCGGGCGCCACGACGAGCCAGGTGCCCGACGTCGTGCCACCGGCCAGCTCGGGGATCGAGTGCCACTCGGCCCGGTACCGCCAGCTGTCCACAGTGGACTCGGTGCGCCGGCGGCGGTGCCACGCGGACAGCGCCGGGAGCACGGTGTCGAGCGCGGCCCGGCCGTCCTCGCCGACGTTCAGCGCTTCGGCCAGCGCACCGGCGTCGGCGCGTTCGACCGACGCCCAGAACGCCGAGTCGGGCGCCGTCGCGGCGGCCACCGGTGCTTCGGCCCGCAGCCAGTAGTGCTCCCGCTGGAACGCGTAGGTGGGCAGGTCCGCCCGGCTCCCGCCCCAGCCCGCGGCCCGCGCCGGCCAGTCGAGCCGGACGCCGCGGACGTGCAGCGCGGCCAGCGCGGCGGCGAACGCGGCCGGTTCCGGCCGGTCGCCCCGCAGGGCCGGGACGACCAGGACCGCCGGGTCGTGGTCGAGCGACTCGCGGGTGAGGCCGGACAGCGGCGCGTCCGGTCCCAGCTCGACGAACGTCCGGACGCCCAGGTCGTGCAGCGCGGCGACGCCGTCGGCGAACCGGACCGCGGCGCGGACGTGCCGGACCCAGTAGTCCGCGTCCACCTCGGTGAGCAGCTCGCCGGTGACGTTCGAGACTATCGGTATAACCATCTTACCGTAAGACAGGGACTCCGCTATACCGCGGAACTCCTCGAGCATCGGCTGCATCCGCGCGGAGTGGAACGCGTGGCTGACGCTCAGCCGCTTGGTCTTGCGGCCGAGGCCGCGGAAGTGCTCGGCCAGCGCGAGCACGGCGTCCTCGTCACCGGAGACCACAGTGGACTCCGGGCCGTTGAGCGCGGCGATCGAAACGCCGTCGCCCAGGTGCGCGTGAACCTCGTCCTCACCGGCCTGCACCGCGACCATCGCGCCGCCCGCGGGCAGCGCCTCCATCAGCCGGGCCCGGGCGGTGATCAGCTCGGCCGCGTCGGCCAGCGACAGCACCCCGCCGACGTGCGCGGCGGCGATCTCGCCGACCGAGTGCCCGAGCAGGTACGCCGGGCGCAGCCCCGCGTGCTCGGCCAGCCGGTACAGCGCGACCTCGATCGCGAACAGCGCCGGCTGCGTGTAACCGGTGCGGTCGAGCAGGCCCGGCTCGTCGATGATCGTCTTCAGTGGACGGTCGAGGTGCCGGTCCAGCGCCGCGCAGACGTCGTCGAACGCGGCGGCGAACACCGGCTCGGTCGCGTACAGCTCGCGGCCCATGCCGGCGCGCTGGCTGCCCTGCCCCGAGAACAGCACGGCCACCGCCCCGGCATGCCCCGCCGTCCCGCGCAGGACGCCAGGGCCGTTGGACCCTTCGGCCACGGCGCGGACGCCGTCGAGCAGCTCGTCGCGGTCGGCGCCGAGCACGACGGCCCGGTGCTCCCAGGTGGCGCGGTGCGCGGCGAGGGTCCGGGCGACCGCGACCGCGGACAGCTCCGGTTCCCCGGCGACGTGACCGGCCAGCCGATCCGCCTGCTCCCGCAGCGCGGCCGCGGTCCGCCCGGAGATCAGCCACGACAGCACCGAAGAGTCCTCAGCGGACTCTTCGGACGCGGTAACCGACGGCGCCTGCTCGATGATCGCGTGGGCGTTGGTGCCGCTCACGCCGAACGACGAGACGCCGGCCCGACGCGGGCGGCCGGTCTCCGGCCACGCGCGCTCCTCGGTCAGCAGCTCGACCGAACCCGCCGTCCAGTCCACTTGGGACGACGGCGCGTCGACGTGCAACGTCTTCGGTAGCACGCCACGGCGCAGCGCCTCGACCATCTTGATGATGCCGCCGACGCCCGCCGCCGCTTGGGTGTGGCCGATGTTGGACTTCAGTGACCCCAGCAACAGCGGTTCGCCGGAGCGGTCCTGCCCGTAGGTCTCCAGCAACGCCTGGGCCTCGATCGGGTCGCCCAGCTTCGTGCCGGTGCCGTGTGCCTCCACGGCGTCGACGTCCGATGTGGACAGACCCGCCGTCGCCAGCGCCTGGCGGATCACCCGCTGCTGCGCCGGGCCGTTCGGCGCGGTGAGGCCGTTGGACGCGCCATCCTGGTTCACCGCCGTGCCGCGGACGACCGCGAGCACCTCGTGGCCGTTGCGCCGCGCGTCCGACAGCCGCTCCAGCAGCAGCATGCCGGCGCCCTCGCCCCAGCCCGTGCCGTCGGCGGCGTCGGCGAACGACTTGCACCGGCCGTCGGAGGAAAGGCCGCGCTGGCGGGAGAACTCGATGAACACGTTCGGCGTGGCCAGCACGGTGACGCCGCCGGCCAGCGCGAGCTCGCACTCGCCGGACCGCAGGGCCTGCGCCGCGAGGTGCAACGCGACCAGCGAAGACGAGCACGCCGTGTCGACGGTGACCGCCGGGCCCTCGAGCCCGAAGGTGTACGACAGCCGCCCGGACGCGACGCTGCCCGAGGTGCCGGTGCCGAGGTAACCCTCGACGCCCTCCGGCACCGAAGCCAGCGAAGTCGCGTAGTCGTGGTACATCACGCCGGCGAAGACGCCGGTCCGGCTGCCGCGCAGCGTGCCCGGGTCGATCCCGGCGCGCTCGAACGCTTCCCACGACGTCTCCAGCAGCAACCGCTGCTGCGGGTCCATCGCGATGGCCTCACGCGGCGAGATGCCGAAGAAGGCCGCGTCGAACTCGCCCGCGTCGTAGAGGAAAGCGCCTTCACGGGCGTAGGAGGTGCCCTGGTTGTCCGGGTCGTCGTCGAAGAGGCCGGCGACGTCCCAGCCGCGATCGGCCGGGAAGACCGAGATCGCGTCGGTGCCCTCGGACACCAGCCGCCACAGGTCCTGCGGGCCGCGCACGCCGCCCGGGTACCGGCAGCCCATGCCGACGATCACGACCGGGTCGTCGGCCGTGGCCGCCTTCCGGGCCACCGGCCCGGTCCGGGCCGTGCCGGCCAGCCGGCGGTCGAGCTCGGCGGCCAGCGCCGCGGGCGCCGGGTAGTCGAAGACCATCGTCGCGGGCAGCCGGAGGCCGGTGGCCGCGCCGAGCCGGTTGCGCAGCTCGACCGCGGTCAGCGAGTCGAAGCCCAGCTCGCGGAACGCGCGGTCCGGGTCGACCGCCTCGGCCGACGCGTGCCCGGCGACGGCGGCGGCTTGACCGCGGACCAGGTCGAGCAGGAACGCCGCGCGCTCGGCGGCGGGCAGGCCCGCCAGCCGCGCCTCGACCGAATCGACCCGGTCCGCGCCCGCGAGCGCCGCCGTCCGCCGGCCCGGCGCGCGGACCAGGCCGCGCATGACCGGCGGGATCATCCCGGCCGCGGCCTGCTTGCGCAGCGCCGGGACGTCGAGCCGCATCGGCACGACCAGCGCGTCCGGCGAACCGATGGCCGCGTCGAACAACGCCATGCCCTGCGCCGACGACAGCGGGGCGACCCCGCCGCGGCTCATCCGGCGGACGTCGGCGTCGTCGAGTTCGCCGGTCAGCGCGCTGCGCTCCTCCCAGAAACCCCAGGCCAGCGAGACCGCGGGCTTGCCCGCGGCGCGCCGGCGCTGGGCCAGCGCGTCGACCACGGCGTTGGCCACGGCGTAGTTGGCCTGCCCGGCGCTGCCGAGCAGCCCGGCGGCCGAGGAGAACAGCACGAACGCACGCAGGTCGCGGTCCGCGGTCAGCTCGTCCAGGTGCAGCGCCGCGTCCGCCTTGGGCCGCAGCACGGTGTCGAGGCGCGCTTCGGTCTGCGCCTCGACGACGCCGTCGTCGAGGACCGCCGCCGCGTGGATCACCGCGGTCAGGTCGGGCACCCCGGCGAGCAGCTCGGCCAGGGCGTCGCGGTTGGCGACGTCGCAGGCCGCGATGGTCACCTCGGCACCCAGCCCGGTCAGCTCGGCGGCCAGTTCCGGCGCGCCCGGCGCGGCCCAGCCCTGACGGCCGGTCAGCAGCAGCCGGCGGACGCCGTGCGTGGTCACCAGGTGCCGGGCCAGCAACGAGCCGATCGTGCCGGTGGCGCCGGTCAGCAGGACCGTGCCGTCGCCGCCCAGGACGTCCACAGTGGACTCGGCGGGCGCCAGGCGCGGCACCAGGACCCGGTCGCCGCGGATCGCCCGCTGCGGCTCGTCGCCGGTCAGCGCACCGGCCGGGATTTCGCCCGCCGGGTCGAGGTCGAGCAGCAGGAACCGGCCCGGGTGCTCGGACTGCGTCGAGCGGAGCAGGCCCCAGACCGCCGCGGCCGCGACGTCGGGCGATTCGCCGTCGATCGCGACGGCGCCGCGCGTGACCAGCACCAGCCGGCCAGTGAAGCGCTCGTCGGCCAGCCAGCCGCGCACCAGTTTCAGCGCGCGTCCGGCGTTCGCCCGGACGTCGTCCGCGGCGAAGCTCACCAGCACCAGGTCGGGCTGGTCGGCCTCGGCGAGGGCGTTCGGCGTGTCGTGGCAGACCGCGCCGAACGCGCCGGTCAGGCCGAACGGGTCCTCGCCGAGCACGGCCACCGACGGCGTCTCTTCGGTGACCGGGACTTCGGTCCAGGTGAGGCGGAAGAGCGAGTCCGCGGCGGACGACGGCGCCGGAGCCGCCATCGGCCGCAGCACCAGCGACTCCACCGACACCACCGGCCGGCCCGCCGGGTCGGACGCCGACAGCGCGAGGCCGTCGGTTCCGGACGGCGCGAGCCGGACCCGCAGCGAACTGGCGCCGGAAGCATGCAGCGTGACCCCGGTCCAGGCGAACGGCAGGCGCCCGCCCTCGACCAGTCCCAGCCCGGCGGCCTGGACGGCGGCGTCGAGCAGAGCCGGGTGCAGGCCGAACGCGGCCGCGTCGGCGCCGTCGGGCAGCGTGACCTCGGCGAACACCTCCACCCCGCGCCGCCAAGCGGCGGTCAGGCCCTGGAACGCCGGGCCGTAGGCGAACCCGTAGTCGGCCAGGCCGTCGTAGTAACCCTCCAGCGACACCGCTTCGGCGCCCGCGGGCGGCCACTCGGTGTCCACTTCGGACTCCACCGCACCGGAACCGAGCACACCGGACGCGTGCCGCGTCCACGCCTGCTCGTCCAGCGACTGCTCTTCCCGCGAGTACACCGTGAACGCGCGCATCCCGTTCGGGTCCGGCTCGCCGACCACGATCTGGAGCAGCACGTGGCCGGTCTCGGGCAGCACCAGCGGGGCGTGCAGGGTCAGCTCGTCGAGGCGGTCGCAGCCGGACTGGTCGCCGGCCCGGATCGCCAGTTCGACGAACGCGGTCCCCGGCAGCAGCACCGCGTCGCCGACGACGTGGTCGGCCAGCCACGGGTGCGTCTGCCGGGAAAGCCGGCCGGTGCACAGGTACCCGGCGTTCTCGGCGAACCCGACCGCGGCGCCCAGCAGCGGGTGCGCGACGGCACCCAGCCCGGCCGACGACACGTCCGCGAACGCGGGCGCGGCCGGCTCCGGCCAGTAGTGCTCGTGCTGGAAGGCGTAGGTCGGCAGGTCGGCGCGGCGGGCGCCGGAGCCAGCGAACACCGCGGCCCAGTCGACGGTGACGCCGTGCGCGAACGCCTCGGCCAGCGCGAGCAGCATGCGGTCGCGGCCACCCTCGTCACGGCGCAGCGTGCCGCTGACGGTGGCCGTCGAACCGGCGTCGTCGATGGTCTGCTGGATCCCGACGGTCAGCACCGGGTGCGCGCTGACCTCGACGAACGACTCGTGGCCCAGCGCCAGCAGGGCGCGGGTGACCTCCTCGAACCGGACCTGCTGCCGCAAGTTGCGGTACCAGTACGCGGCATCCAAAGTGGACGTCTCGACCGGGCCGCCGGTGACCGTGGAGTGGAACACCGTGTCGGTGTCGCGCGGCCGGATCGGGGCGAGCAGCCGCAGCAGCTCGTCTTCGATGGCCTCGACGTGCCCGCAGTGCGACGCGTAGTCGACGGCGATCCGGCGCGCGCGGACGTGGTGGCCGCGGCAGTGCTCGACCAGCTCGTCGAGCGCGTCGGCGTCGCCGGAAACAACGGTCGCCTCAGGACCATTGACCGCGGCGACGGAGATCCGCCCGGTCCACCCGGCCAGGAGTTCTTCCGCACCGGCGCGGGAAAGCGCGAGCGAGACCATCCCGCCGCGACCGGACAGCGCCAGGATCGCCTGGCTGCGCAACGCGACGACGCGAGCGGCGTCCGAAAGGGACAGTGCCCCCGCGACGGCGGCCGCCGCGATCTCGCCTTGCGAGTGCCCGATCACCGCGGCCGGGCGGACGCCGTAGGCGCGCCAGACCTCGGCCAGCGAGACGTTGATCGCCCACAGCACCGGCTGGACGACGTCCACGCGCTCGATGGGCTCGGCCGCGCGGACGACGTCCAGGAGCTGGAAGTCGACGAACGGCGCCAGCGCGGCAGCGCACTCGGCCATCCGCGCGGCGAAGACCGGCTCGGTCTCCAGCAGCTCGACGGCCATGCCGGGCCACTGCGAACCCTGGCCGGGGAACACGAACACCGGCCGCTCACCGCGGGCGAACCCCTGCGAGACGCCGTGCCCGGCGATGCCACCGGCCAGCGCGGCGAGCCGCTCCTTCAGCTCGTCGGCGTCGCGCCCCACCACGACCGCGCGGTGCTCGAACACCGACCGTGTGGTGGCCAGCGCGTGACCGACGTCGACGGGGTTACCGTCCACAGTGGCCAATCGAGCGGCCTGGGCCCGCAACGCGCCTTCGGTCCGCGCGGTCAGGACCCAGGGAATCGCTCCCTGGTAAGTGGGTTCGACGTTCTCGGCATCCATTTCGGACGGTGCTTCGATGATCGCGTGCGCGTTGGTGCCGCTGACGCCGAACGCCGACACGGCGGCGCGACGCGGACGGCCCGTCTCCGGCCACGCGCGCTCCTCGGCGAGCAGTTCGACCGCGCCCGAAGCCCAGTCGACGTGTGGGGTCGGCTCGTCGATGTGCAGCGAGCGCGGCAGCACACCGTGCTGGATGGCCTGGACCATCTTGATCACGCCACCGACGCCGGCCGCGGCCTGCGTGTGTCCGATGTTCGACTTGAGCGAGCCGAGCCAGAGCGGTTCCGTGCGCTCGCGGCCGTAGGTGGCCAGCAGGGCCTGCGCTTCCACCGGGTCGCCGAGAGTCGTGCCGGTGCCGTGCCCTTCGACGACGTCGACGTCCGAAGTGGACAGTCCGGCGTTGGCCAGGGCCTGGCGGATCACCTTCTGCTGCGCGGGCCCGTTCGGCGCGGTGAGACCGTTGGACGCGCCGTCGGAGTTGACCGCGCTGCCCCGGACGATCGCGAGCACCGGGTGCCCATTGCGGCGGGCGTCGGAAAGCCGTTCCACGACGAGCATCCCGGCGCCCTCGCCCCAGGCCGTGCCGTCGGCGGCGGACGCGTACGGCTTGCAGCGGCCGTCCTTGGCCAGCCCGCGCTGGCGGGAGAACTCGACGAACGGCCCCGGCGTCGGCATCACCTGCACGCCGCCGGCCAGCGCCATCGAGCACTCGCCGCTGCGCAGCGCCTGCACGGCCCAGTGCAGCGCGACCAGCGACGACGAACACGCCGTGTCCACGGTGACCGCCGGGCCCTCGAGGCCGAGCGTGTAGGCGATCCGGCCGGACATCACGCTGGACGACGTGCCGGTGAGCATGTAGCCCTCGGCGTTCGCCGTGCTGCTCGTGAGCACCGAGGTGTAGTCCTGGGTGGCCCCGCCGACGAACACGCCGGACCGGCTGCCGCGGAGGGTTTCCGGATCGATCCCGGCGCGTTCCAGCGCCTCCCAGGCGATCTCCAGCAGCAGCCGCTGCTGCGGGTCCATGCTGAGCGCCTCACGCGGCGTGATCCCGAAGAACCCGGCGTCGAACAGGCCCGCTTCGTGCAGGAAAGCGCCTTCTCGGGTGTAGCTCGTGCCGGCCGACTCGGGGTCGTCGTCGTACAGCGCGTCCAGCGCCCAGCCGCGGTTGTCGGGGAACGTCGAGATCGCATCGCGGCCTTCGGCGACGAGGTCCCACAGCTGTTCCGGCGTCGAGATCCCGCCCGGGTAGCGGCAGGCCATCGCGACGATCGCGATCGGCTCGTCGGTGGCCCCGACGGCGGTGACCTGCGCCGCGTCGGCCGCGACCCCGAGCACCTCGGCCCGCAGGAACTCCGCGAGCACCCGGGGCGAGGGGTAGTCGAACACCAGCGTCGTCGGCAAGGTCAGGCCGGTGACGGCCGTCAGCCGGTTGCGCAGCTCGACCGCGGTCAGCGAGTCGAAGCCGAGCTCACGGAACGCCTTCTGCGCGCCGAGGCCGTCCGCGCCGGCGAAGCCGAGCACCGCGGCGGCGTGCTGTGAGATCAGGTCGACCAGGAGGTCTTCCTGGTCGGCGGCCGACATCCCGCTCAGCCGCGCGTGCAGCGCGGACGCCTCGGGCGTGCGCTCGGAGGCGGCCTGCTCGGCCGCCGCCCGGAGCGCGCGGACCGCGGGCAGCTCGTCGAGCAGCGGCCGCGGCCGGGCCGCGGTGAACGCCGGGAAGAACCGCTCCCAGACGACGTCGGCGACGGCCAGGAACGTCTCGTCGCGCTCCAAAGCCTGGCGCAGCGCGGCGATCGCGAGCTTCGGGTCCATGGCCGGGACCCCGCGGCGGCGCATCTGCTCCCCCGCCTCGCCCTCGGCCATGCCGCCGTCGGCCCAGGCGCCCCACGCGATGGAGGTGGCCTTCAGCCCGCGGGCGCGGCGCTGCTCGGCGAAGGCGTCGAGGTAGGCGTTCGCCGCGGCGTACGCGCCCTGGCCACCGCCGCCCCAGACGCCCGCGTTGGAGGAGAAGAGCACGAAGGCGTCCAGCTCGGGGAAGACGTCTTCGAGTGCCTGCGCACCGCTGATCTTGGCGGTGGCGATCCGGGCCAGATCGTCGAGGACCAGGTCGTCGACGGCGCCGGTCTCGCCGAGGCCGGCCGCGTGGAAGACCGCGGTGACCGGGTCGTCCAGGCTCGCGGCGAGCGCGGTGAGGGCGTCGCGGTCGGCGGCGTCGCAGGCCGCGACGGTGACGCGGGTGCCCAGCTCGGTCAGCTCGGCGGCCAGTTCGGCCGCACCCGGGGCGTCGGCGCCGCGACGGCTGGTGAGCACGACGTGCGCGGCCCCGGCGGTCGCCAGCCAGCGGGCGACGTGCGCGCCGATCGCGCCGGTGCCGCCGGTGATCAGGACGGTCGCGCCGTCCGGCCGCCAGCCCTGCCGACGCGAGACGGTCCCCGCGGCGGGCGCGGGCACCAGCCGTCGCGCGAGGACGCCGTTGTCGCGGACCGCGACCTGGTCCTCGGTGCCGGTCAGCACGGCGGCGAGCCGGGCGGCGGCGCGGTCGGAGACCTCGGCGGGCAGGTCGACCAGACCGCCCCAGCGCTCGGGCCGTTCCAGGCCGAACACCCGGCCCAGGCCCCAGACCGCGGCCTGGGCCTCGGACGAGACCGGCGCGACCGCACCGGCGGTGGCGATCCACAGTGGAGTGTCGCCCAGGGCCCGCATCAGCTCGGCAGTGGCCGCCAGCCCCGCGGGGACCGACGCGGCGTCCGGATGCGGCCGTTCATCCAGCGCCAGCAAAGAAAGCACGCCGTCGACGGGCTCGGTTTCCTGGTCGATACCGGTCACGACGCGGACGTCGACACCGGCCGCGCGCAGCGCCTCGGGCCACGCGGTCTCGACGCCCTCGGGCACGACCACGAGCCAAGTGCCCTGCGGGACCCCGGCCGGTTCCGGCAGCGGGTTCCACGCGATCCGGTACCGCCATCCATCCACAGTGGACTCGTCGGCGGCCTGGCTGTGCCAGGCCGACAACGCGGGCAGCACCGCACTCAGCGGGTCGTCGGCGTCGACGGCCAGCGTCGCGACCAGCTCCCCCAGGTCACCGCGATCGACGGCGGCCCAGAAGGCGGACTCGAGCGCGTTCGTGGCGCCGAACGCCGCGCCGGCGGGCAGTTCCGGCGCGTCGAGCCAGTACCGCGCCCGCTGGAACGGGTACGTCGGCAGGTCGATCCGCTTCGGGCTGATCCCGGCGAAGAGCGCGGACCAGTCCGGCGACGCCCCGGCCGCGATGGCCGCGGCGAGCGCGTGCCGCACGGTCGTCTCTTCGTCACGCGTGACGCGCAGCGCCGGGACGGCGGTGACGGTGCCGGTCAGGCACTCCTGCGCCATCGCGCAGAGGATGCCGTCCGGCCCCAGCTCGACGAACGTCGTGACACCGCGCTCCTCGAGCGTGCGGACGCCGTCGGCGAACCGCACCGCGCGGCGGACGTGGCGCACCCAGTAGTCCGGATCGGCCAGCTCTTCGGCCGTGGCGAGACGTCCGGACACATTGGACACGACCGGGATGCGCGGCTCGTGGTAGGTCAGGGTTTCCGCGACGGCGTAGAAGTCCTCCAGCATCGCGTCCATCCGCGGCGAGTGGAAGGCGTGACTGACCGTGAGCAGCTTGGTCTTGCGGCCCAGGGCGGTGAAGTGGTCGGCGACGGCGAGCACGGCGTCGTCGTCACCGGAGATGACGGTCGAAGCTGGGCTGTTGAGCGCGGCGACGCTCACCGCGTCGGTCAGCAGCGGCGTGATCTCGTCTTCGGTGGCCTGGATCGCCACCATCGCACCGCCTTCGGGCAGCGCCTGCATCAGCTCACCGCGCGCGGCGACGAGCGCGACCGCGGACGGCAGGTCCAGCACGCCCGCGACGTGCGCGGCCGCGATCTCGCCGATCGAGTGCCCGATCAGGAAGTCCGGCGTGACGCCGAAGTGCTCGAACAGCCGGAACAACGCGACCTCGACGGCGAACAGCGCGGCCTGCGTGTAACGGGTCTTGTCCAACAGCCGCTCGGGGTCGTCGAACAGGACTGTCTTGAGTGGAGTGTCCAACCGGGACCCGAACGCGGCGCAGACGGCGTCCAGTGCTTCGGCGAACGCGGGCTGAGCGGCGTACAGCTCGCGGCCCATGCCGACCCGCTGGCTGCCCTGGCCGGTGAACAGGAACGCGGTCTTGGCGCCGGCGACCCCGGTGATCGCGCCAGGCTCCCCCGCGGCGATCGCGTCAAGGGCGTCGAGGACCTCACCGGGTTCGTCGGCGAGGACGACCGCGCGGTGCTCGTGCAGGGTCCGGGTGGTGGCCAGCGAGTAGGCGACTTCGGTGACGTCGAACTCGTCAAGCTGCTCACGCAACTGCGCGGCCTGGGCGCGCAGGGCGGCGTCGGACCGGCCCGAGACGACCAGCGGAACCCGCCGCCCGTCGTTGGTGGGCTCGTCGACCTCGGCGGGTTCGGCCTGCTCGACGATCACGTGGGCGTTGGTGCCGCTGAACCCGAACGAGCTGATCCCGGCACGTCGAGCGCGGTCGACGTCCGGCCACGCGCGCTCTTCGGCGAGCAGCTCGACGGCGCCGGACTCCCAGTCGACGTGCGGGGTCGGCTCGGCCAGGTGCAGGGTCTTGGGCAGGACGCCGTGACGCATCGCCTCGACCATCTTGATGATCCCGGCAACGCCGGCCGCGGCCTGGGTGTGGCCGAGGTTCGACTTGATCGACCCGAGCAGCAGCGGCTCGCCGACGCGGTCCTGACCGTAGGTCGCGAGCAGCGCCTGCGCCTCGATCGGATCGCCCAGCTGGGTGCCGGTGCCGTGCGCCTCGACGACGTCGACATCCGAAGTGGACAGTCCGGCGTTCGCCAGCGCCTGGTGGATCACGCGCTGCTGCGACGGCCCGTTGGGCGCGGTCAAGCCGTTGGAAGCGCCGTCCTGATTGACCGCAGACCCGCGGACGACGGCCAGCACGGGGTGGCCGTTACGACGGGCGTCAGACAGCTTCTCCAGCAACAGCACGCCGGCGCCTTCACCCCAGCCGGTGCCGTCGGCATCCGCGGAGAAGGCCTTGCACCGGCCGTCGGAAGCGAGCCCGCGCTGCCGGCTGAACTCGACGAACGCGCCCGGCGATGCCATCACCGTCACGCCACCGGCCAGGGCGAGCGTGCATTCCCCATTGCGCAGAGCCTGCGCGGCGAGATGCACGGCGACCAGCGAAGACGAACAGGCCGTGTCCACGGTGACCGCCGGCCCCTCGAGCCCGAGCGCGTAGGACACGCGGCCGGTGACAACGCTGCCCGCGGTACCGGTGGACAGATACCCCTCGACGCCCTCAGGCACAGCCAACAGCCGAGTCGCGTAGTCGTGGTACATCACGCCGGCAAACACACCGACACGACTGCCGCGCACGGCGGCCGGCGGAATCCCGGCACGCTCGAAGGCCTCCCACGACGTCTCGAGCAGCAACCGCTGCTGCGGATCCATCGCGACGGCCTCACGCGGCGAGATCCCGAAGAACTCGGGGTCGAACTGCGCGGCGTCGTGCAGGAACCCGCCCTCACGGGTGTAGCTCGTGCCCGCGGCATCGGGATCGTCGTCGTAAAGCGCGTCAAGGTCCCAGCCGCGATCGGCGGGAAACCCGCTGACCCCATCCCGCCCCTCGGCGACCAGCCGCCAGAGGTCCGCGGGCGTACGCACCCCACCGGGATACCGGCACCCCATCGCCACAATCGCGATCGGCTCCTGCGCCCCGGCTTCGGCCTCCCGAAGGCGGCGCCGCGTCTCGTGCAGGTCAGCGGTCACCCGCTTGAGGAAGTACCTGAGCTTGTCATCGTTCTGTTCGGTCATGTCAGCGCGCCCCTCAGCGTCGAGCCGTAGAAGTCTGTGTGCCGCCGAGCCCCAGCTCCGGCGTGTTGGCCGCTCCGGTCACCGTGTCGGCCGTTCCCGGCGGCGAGTCGGCCGTTCCCATCGGCGATTTGGCCGCTCCGGTCAGCGAGCCAGCCGCTGGCGGTGCTGAGTCGGCCGTTCCCGGCGGGGAGTCGGTCGTTCCGGTCAGCAAGTTGGCCGCTCCCGGCGGCAAGTTGGCCGCTCCGGGCGGGGAGTCGGCCACTCCGGTTGGCGAGCTGGCCGCTCCCGGCGGCGAGTTGGCCGCTTCGGGCGGCGTGTTGGCCACTCCGGTTGGTGAGTCGGCCGTCGGTGGTCGTGAGTCGAGTGGTCATGAGATGCCGAACTCCTTGCCGATGAAGTCGAAGATCTCGTCGTCCGAGGCCACTTCCAGGTCTTCGGCGACCGACTGCTCCTCTTCCGGTTCCGGCTCCGCCCAGGCCGAGGCCAACCCGCGGAGCCGGCCGGCGATCCGGGCTCGGCCGGACTCGTCCGGCACGACCTGCGTCAGCGCGGCACCGAGCCGGTCCAGCTCGGCCAGGAGCGCGGTGACCGCGGCGGTGCCGTCCGGGGCCAGGTCGGCCGCGAGCCGCGCCGCCAAGTCCAGCGGGGTCGGGTGGTCGAACACCAGCGTCGCGGGCATCCGCAGCCCGGTGACCACGGCCAGCCGGTTGCGCAGCTCCACCGCCGTCAGTGAGTCGAACCCCAGCTCCTTGAACGCCCGCGCCGGCTCGACCAGGTCGGCGTCGGCGTGCCCGAGCACCGCGGCGACCTGCCCGCGGACCAGGTCCAGCAGGATCCGCTCCCGGTCCTCGGGCGACGCGGTCGACAACCTCGCGGCCAGCGCCGCCCCGGCCCCCGCCGAGACGTCCGCGCCGCGCCGCGCGGGAACCCGGACGAGACCCCGCAGCAACGCGGGCACCTCACCCTGCGCGCGAGCCGCGGCGAGGTCGAGCCGCACCGGCACGAGCGCCGGCTCACCGGTCGCGACCGCCGTGTCGAACAGCGCCAGACCCTCCTCCGTGGACAGTGCGACAACGCCGCCCCGGTGCAGGCGCCGGACGTCGGCGCTCCCGGCCATCCCGTCGTCCCACAGACCCCAGGCGAGCGATGTCGCCGGCAGCCCCCGGGCGTGCCGGTGTGCGGCCAGCGCGTCGAGGAAAGCGTTTGCGGCGGCGTAGTTCCCCTGCCCCGCGTTGCCGAACACGCCGGCCGCGGAGGAGAACAGGACGAACGCGTCGAGGTCACCGGTCAGCTCGTGCAGGTTGACCGCGGCGTCGACCTTCGGCCGCAGCACGGCGCCGACCCGCTCGGGCGTGAGCGCCGACAGGACACCGTCGTCGAGCACACCGGCCGCGTGCACGACGGCGGTCACCGGGTGCTCGGCCAGCACCGCGGCCAAGGCGTCGCGATCGGCGACGTCGCAGGCGACCATCTGCACCTCCGCGCCCAGTCCCGAGAGGTCCGCCGCCAGCTCGGCGTCCGCACCACGACGGCTGAGCAACAGCAGGTCACGGACGTCGTGCGCGGTGACGAGGTGCCGCGCGAGCACCCGGCCGAGCGCGCCGGTCGCACCGGTGAGCAGCACCCGCCCGCCCGGCCGGAACCGCAGCGCGTCCTCCGGCCGCGACACCCGCGCCAGCCGCGGCGCGAAGACGTCCCCGGCACGCACGACCAGCTGCGGCTCATCGGTGGCCAACGCCCCGGCCAGCGCCTTCGAGGACTCGACGTCGTCGTCGAGGTCGGCCAGCCGGAACCGGCCGGGCTCCTCGGACTGCGCGGTGCGGATGAGACCCCAGACCGCAGCGGCGGCGGGGTCCGGCACGGTGTCACCCTCGGCCGCGGCGATCGCACCGCGAGTGAGCAGCACCAGCTGAGTCGCGGCGAACCGCTCGTCCGCAAGCACCGCCTGGACCAGTGCCAATGCGAACCCGGTGGTCTCGTGCGCGGCCGCGGCGGTAAGCCCGCCGACGACCGGCACGACCAACGTGTCCGGCGCCGGTCCGCCGTCGTCGAGGACGTCGGTGAGCGCAGCGAAGTCCGCATGGGCTACAGCCCCGATCGCCTCGGCCGCGGCCGGATCAGCGGTGAGCAGGGCGAGCTGCCGGACGCCGTGGGCAACCGGGGTAACGGGCTGCCAGCCCATCCGGAACAACGACTCGACGCTGCCCCCAGCCGGCAGCGCAAGCGGCCGAACCACCAGCGACTCGACGCGGGCGACCGGCGTACCGGCGTGATCGGTGACGTCGAGCGCGATCGCGTCCGCACCGGCCGGACGCAGCCGGACCCGCAGCGCGGTCGCCCCGATGGCGTACAGGGAGACGCCGGACCAGGAGAACGGCAGCCGCGGCCCACCGTCTCCCCCGGTCTTCGTGCTCCCCCGCGACATCGCGTGCAGCGCGGCGTCGAGCAGCGCCGGGTGCAGGCCGAACGCCGTTGCGTCGGCATCATCGGACAGCGCGACCTCGGCGTAGACGTCCTCGCCGTCCCGCCAGATCGCCCGCAGCCCTTGGAACGCCGGCCCGTAGTCAAATCCCGCCAGCGCGAGGTCGTCGTAAATCCCCTCCACCGTCACGGATTCGGCTGTGGCCGGCGGCCACTCGGTAAGCATCTCCGGGACGACCGCACCGCTCGCAAGGGCACCGGTGGCATGCACGGTCCACGGCTCACCGTCCCCGGTGCGCGAGTGCAGCGCGAGTTCCCGGACCCCGGACTCGCCGGGGGCCCCGACGGAAAGCTGCAGCTGGACGGAACCCTGCTCGGGCAGAACCAACGGCGCGGCAAGCGTCAGTTCCTCGACGCGGTCACAGCCGACCTGGTCACCGGCCCGCAGCGCGAGTTCGACGAACGCGGTGCCGGGCAGCAGCACGATGCCCCCGACGGCGTGGTCGGCCAGCCACGGGTGCGTCCGCCGCGACAGCAACCCGGTGAACACGACGGAGTCGTCGCCGGCCAGGTCAACACTCGCACCAAGCAGCGGATGCCCAGCGGCACCAAGCCCCGCCGACGCGACATCACCGACCATCGCCGGCGGGTGCAGCCAGAACCATTCACGCTGGAAGGCGTAAGTCGGCAGGGCAACCCGCCGCGCCCCGGTCCCGGCGAACACCGTCGTCCAGTCCGCGGTGGCGCCCGCCGCGATCGCGGCGCCGAGTGCGGTGACCGCCGAGGCGACCTCCGGGCGGCCCTTGCGCAGCGCCGGGACCGCCGTCGCGACCACGGTGTCCTGGGCCATCGCGGACAACACGCCGTCCGGCCCCAGCTCCACGAACGTCGTGACCCCAGCCGCCTCCAACGTCCGCACGCCATCAACGAACCGCACGGCCTCCCGAACGTGCCGCACCCAGTAGTCGGCGTCGAACTCGGTGATCAGCTCACCGGTGACGTTCGAGACAATCGGTATAACCGTCTTACCGTAAGACAGAGACTCAGCTATACCGCGGAACTCCTCCAGCATCGGATCCATCAACGGCGAGTGGAACGCGTGGCTCACCGTCAGCCGCTTCGTCTTGCGGTCAGCGAAGTGCCCAACGATCGCCAGCACCTCGGCCTCGTCACCGGAGATGACCGTCGAGTCCGGGCCGTTCAACGCCGCAACGGTCACACGGTCTGACAGATATACCGAAACCTCGTACTCGGTCGCCTGCAGGGCCACCATCGCCCCACCGGACGGCAGCGCCTGCATCAACCGGCCCCGCGCGGCGACCAGCGTCACCGCGTCGGCCAGGGACAACACCCCGCCGACGTGGGCGGCGACGATCTCGCCGATCGAGTGCCCAGCCAGGTACCCCGGCTTGACGCCCCAGCTCTCGAACAGCCGGAACAGCGCCACCTCGACCGCGAACAACGCGGCCTGGGTGTAGTCGGTCCGGTCCAACAGCGCGTTCTCGTCGAAGAGAACCGTCTTCAGTGGAGTGTCCAAGGTGAACTCAGAACACACCGTGTCCAGAGCAGAAGCGAACACCGGGAACGCGTCGTACAACTCACGCCCCATGCCCGAACGCTGGCTGCCCTGGCCGGTGAACAAGAACGCCAAGCCACCAGCGGTGGCGCCGGTCTCCACCGCACCCAAGGCATCCAGCAGCGCACCGGGCTCCTCGGCGGTAAGCACCACGCGACGCTCGTGCAGAGTCCGGGTCGTAGCCTGCGAGAACGCGACATCGGCCACACGGAAGTCCGTACCCGCCAGGTGGTCACGCAGCCGTCGCGCCTGCGAGCGCAGCGCCGCGTCGGTGCGGCCGGAGACGACCACCGGCACCGCACGGTCCACTCCCGGCACGACGCGTGAAGGCTCAACAGGCGCCTGCTCGATGATCGTGTGCGCGTTGGTCCCGCTGAACCCGAACGACGACACCGCCGCCCGCCGCGGCCGGTCCACCGACGGCCAGGCCCGCTGCTCGGTCAGCAGCGAGACCGCGCCGGCCGACCAGTCGACGTGCGGGGTCGGCTCGCCGACGTGCAGCGTCCGCGGCACCACGCCACGGCGCATCGCCTCGACCACCTTGATGATCCCGGCCACGCCGGCCGCGGCCTGCGTGTGCCCCAGGTTCGACTTGACCGAGCCCAGCAGCAGCGGCTCACCGGCGCGCTCGGCGCCGTAGGTGGCCAGCAGCGCCTGCGCCTCGATCGGGTCACCCAGCGACGTCCCGGTGCCGTGCGCCTCGACGACGTCGACGTCCGAAGTGGACAGACCGGCGTCGGCAAGGGCCTGACGGATCACGCGTTGCTGCGACGGTCCGTTCGGCGCGGTCAAGCCGTTGGACGCACCGTCCTGGTTGATCGCACTCCCCCGGACCACCGCGAGCACCTCGTGACCGTTGCGCCGCGCGTCCGACAGCCGCTCCAGCAGCAGCACGCCGGCGCCCTCGGCCCAGCCCGTGCCGTCCGCGTCGGCCGAGAAAGCCTTGCAGCGACCGTCGGACGCGAGCCCGCGCTGCCGGCTGAACTCGACGAACGCGCCCGGCGTCGCCATCACCGTCACACCACCGGCCAGCGCCATCGTGCACTCGCCGGAGCGCAGGGCCTGCGCGGCCAGGTGCACCGCGACCAAAGAGGACGAACACGCCGTGTCGACCGTGACCGCGGGGCCTTCCAGACCGAGCACATAGGACACTCGGCCGGAGGCGACGCTGCCCGACCCGCCGGTGCCCAGGTAGCCCTCGACGCCCGGCGGAATCGCGGGCAGCCGCGACAGGTAGTCGTGGTACATCACGCCGGCGAACACGCCGGTTTTGCTGCCGCGCAGGGAAGTCGGGTCGATCCCGGCCCGCTCGACGGCCTCCCACGACGTCTCCAGCAGCAACCGCTGCTGCGGGTCCATCGCGATCGCCTCACGCGGCGAAATGCCGAAGAACGCCGGGTCGAACTCGCCCGCGTCGTAGACGAACCCGCCCTCGGAGGCGTGGCTGCTGCCCTCGCGATCCGGGTCGCCGCCGAAGAGCCCGGAGACGTCCCAGCCGCGGTCGTCCGGGAACGCCGAGATCGCGTCCCGGCCGTCCCGCACCAGGTCCCACAGGTCCTCGGGGCTGCGCACGCCGCCGGGGTAACGGCAGGCGGCCGCGACGATCGCGATCGGCTCGTCGACGCCGGTCTTCGCGGTGACCGCCTCGGCTTCGGCGACCTCGCCGAGCAGGTCGGTCCGGAGCTGCCCGGCCAGCGCGGCCGGGGTCGGGTAGTCGAAGATCAGCGTCGCGGGCAGCCGCAGCCCGGTGGCCGCGCCGAGCCGGTTGCGCAGTTCGACGGCGGTCAGCGAGTCGAACCCGAGGTCACCGAAGGTGCGGGTGACGTCGACGTCCTCGACGGCCGCGTGCCCGAGCACCGCGGCGATCTGCGTGCGCAGCGTCGCCAGCACCAGGGCCTCGCGGTCGGCTTCGGGCGTGGCGGCGAGCTTGCGCGCCAGCGGCGAGCCGGTCGGCCCGGCCGCCGCGGTCCGTCGCGCGGCCGTGCGGATCAGCCCGCGCAGCAGCGGCGGAACGTCCCCGCCGGCCTGGATGCCGGCCAGGTCCAGCCGGATCGGCACGACCAGGGCCCGCCCGGCGTCCGCGTCGAGCAGTGCCAGTCCGTCCTCCGTGGACAGTGCGGCGACCCCGCCGCGGCCCAGCCGGCCGACGTCGGCGCCGTCGATCATGCCGTCGTCCCACAGGCCCCAGGCCAGCGACGTCGCGGCCAGGCCCTGGGCGCGCCGGTGGGCCGCGAGGGCATCGAGGAAAGCGTTTGCAGCGGCGTAGTTGCCCTGGCCGGCATTGCCGAAAACCCCGGCGGCGGAGGAGAACAGCACGAACGCGTCGAGGTCTTCGGTCAGCTCGTGCAGGTTGAGCGCCGCGTCGGCCTTCGGACGCAGGACGGCGTCCAGGCGATCGGCCGTCAGCGTGGACAGCACTCCGTCGTCGAGGATCCCGGCGGCGTGCACGACGGCGGTCACCGGGTGCTCGGCCAGCAACGCGGCCAGCGCAGCACGGTCGGCGACGTCGCACGCGGCCACGGTCACCTCGGCGCCCAGCTCACGCAGCTCCGCCACCAGCTCGGACGCGCCGGGCGCATCTGGCCCACGACGGCTAATCAGCAGCAGCCGCCGGACGCCGTGCGCCGCGACCAAGTGCCGGGCAACCGCGCTGCCAAGCGCGCCAGTGGCGCCGGTGACCAGCACAGTCCCATGAGGACGGAGCCCGGCGAAGGTGCCGCCGGACGCGCTCACCCGAGTCAGCCGCGGCGCGAGCACTCGGCCGCCGCGGACCGCGACATACGGCTCACCAGCGGAAACGGCGGTGGACAGCGCGACCGAGCCGTCGGTGTCGACGAGCGCTATGCGGCCCGGGTGCTCAGCCTGCGCCGACCGCACGAGGCCCCCAGCGGCCGCACCGGCGAGGTCGGTGACGTCCTCGCCGGGCAGCACGGCGGCGCCGCGGGTGAGCACGACCAGCGACGTCTCGGCGAAGCGGACGTCGGTGAGCAGGGTCTGCAGCAGCGCCAGGGCGAGATGCCCGCGCTCGTGGACGTCGCCGGTGAGGTTCAGCACCAGGACGTCCGGCGCCGACTCCAGGTCTTCGTCCAACTCGAGGAAGTCGTCGTACCGCTCGATGTCCAGACCAGCGTCCGGGCCGAGCAGCACCCAGCGGCCGTCGACGGCCGTCTCGGCGGGCACCGGCACCCAGTCGACGCCGAACAGCGCGTCGGTGCCGCGCTCGACGCCCGCCAGCGGGCGCAGGGCCAAGGACGACACGGTCGCGACGGGTGCGCCGGTGCCGTCGGCGACGGTCAGCGCGACCCCGTCCACAGTGGACTTAAGACGAACCCGCAGCTCAGTGGCACCGGTGGCGTGCAGCGCTACACCGGACCACGCGAACGGCAGGTGCGCCTGGCCCGGCTCGACGAACGCGCCGAGCCCGATGGCGTGCAGCGCGGCGTCGAGCAGCGCGGGGTGCAGCGCGAACCCGGCGGCCGCACGCTCGTCGGGCAGCGCGACCTCGGCGTAGACGTCCTCGCCGCGGCGCCAAGCCGCGCGCAGGCCCTGGAACGACGGCCCGTAGCCGAAGCCGGCCTCGGCGAGCGCGGCGTAGTGGCCGGACAGGTCGATCGGGTCGCCGGCCGGGGGCCAGTCCCCCAGCGGCTCGGCCGGGATCTCCGACGCGGTCAAGGTGCCTTCGGCGTGCCGCGTCCACGGCTCGTCGGCGAGCGCGCTTTCGAGTCGCGAATGGACGGTCAGCGGGTACCGGCCCTGCTCGTCCGCGGCACCGACCCACACCTGCAGGTGGACGGCGTCGCGCTCGGGCAGCACCAGCGGCGCGTGCAGGGTCAGCTCGTCGACGCTCCGCGCGCCGACCTGGTCGCCGGCCCGCACCGCGAGCTCGACGAACGCGGTCCCGGGCAGCAGCACGGTGCCGCCGACGGCGTGGTCGGCCAGCCACGGGTGGCTGTCCAGCGCGAGCCGGCCGGTGAGCAGCAGGCCACCGTCGGCACCGGCGACGCCCACCGCGGCGCCGAGCAGCGGGTGGTCGGCCGGGCCGAGGCCGAACCCGGTGGCCGAGCCGGTGAAGGTCCGCGCCGGGTACAGCCAGAAGTGCTCCTTCTGGAACCGGTAGGTGGGCAGATCGACCCGCGCGTGGTCGCCGGGCAGCAGCCGCGTCCAGTCGACGCGCGCGCCGGTCGCCCAGGCCAGGCCGAGCGCGGCCACGGCGGTCTCGGGCTCGGGACGGCCGGCGCGCAACACGGGCAGCGCCTGGACGCCTTCAACGGTCTGAGAGGTGAGCGCGGAGAGAACGCCGTCGGGGCCCAGTTCGACGAACGTGCGGGCGCCGGCCTCGTGCGCGGCGGTCACGGCGTCGGCGAACCGGACGGTCTCGCGGACGTTCCGCACCCAGTACCCGGGGTCGGCCAGCTGCGTACCCAGATCCACCGAGGACACCACGGGGATTCGCGGTTCGCTGTAGGTGAGGGACTCCGCGACCGCCCGGAACTCCGCCAGCATCGGGTCCATCAGCGGCGAGTGGAACGCGTGGCTCACGGTGAGCCGCTTGGTCTTGCGCTCGGTGAAGTGCGCGGCGACGGCGAGCACCGCGTCCTCGTCACCCGAGAGCACCGTCGACATCGGACCGTTCACGGCGGCGATCGCCACCCGGTCCGTCAGGTGCGGGACGACCTCGGCCTCGGACGCCTGGACGGCCAGCATCGCACCGCCCTCGGGCAGCGCCTGCATCAGCCGGCCGCGCGCCGTGACAAGCTTGGCCGCGTCGTCGAGCGACAACACCCCGGCGACGTGCGCGGCGGCGATCTCACCGATCGAATGCCCGATCACCAGGTCCGGCCGCAGGCCCCAGTGCTCGACGAGCCGGAACAGCGCCACCTCGACGGCGAACAGCGCGGCCTGCGTGTACCGCGTCTGGTTCAGCCGGTCGGCGTCGTCACCGAACACGACGTCGCGGTCCAGCTCCAGACGCTCGCAGACGGCGTCGAACGCGGCCGCGAACTCCGGATAGGCGGCATACAGCTCGCGCCCCATGCCGATCCGCTGACTGCCCTGCCCGGTGAACAGGAAGGCCAGTTTCCCTTCCCCGGCCACGCCCGTGACGGTGGTGTCGCCGACCAGTACCGCGCGGTGCTCGTGCGCGGCCCGCCCGGTCGCCAGCGCGTGGGCGACGTCGGCGGGGTCGGCCGTCAGCTCGCGGATCGCCTCGACCTGCGCGGCCAGCGCCTCCGGCGAGCGCGCCGAGACGACCCGCGGCACCGCCGGAACGTCCACTCGCGACAGTGCGGCGAAATCTTCCGCCGGCGCCTGCTCGATGATGGTGTGCGCGTTGGTACCGCTGAACCCGAACGACGACACACCGGCGCGGCGCGGCCGGTCCACCGACGGCCACTCACGCCGCTCGGTGAGCAGCTCCACTGCGCCCGCCGACCAGTCGATGTGCGGCGACGGCTCGCCGACGTGCAGCGTCTGAGGCAGGACACCGTGGCGGATGGCCTGGACCATCTTGATCACGCCACCCACGCCGGCGGCGGCCTGCGCGTGTCCGATGTTGGACTTGAACGAGCCCAGCCACAGCGGCTCGCCGGCGCGCTCGGCGCCGTAGGTCGCGAGCAGCGCCTGGGCTTCGATCGGGTCGCCGAGCGTGGTGCCGGTACCGTGCGCTTCGACGGCGTCGACGTCCGCTGTGGACAGTCGCGCATCGGCCAGCGCCTGGCGGATCACGCGCTGCTGCGACGGGCCGTTGGGCGCGGTCAGGCCGCTGCTGGCGCCGTCGGAGTTGACCGCGCTTCCCCGGATCACCGCGAGCACCGGGTGCCCGTTGCGACGCGCGTCGGAGAGCCTTTCCAGCAACAGCATCCCAGCGCCTTCGGCCCAGCCGGTGCCGTCCGCGTCGGCGGAGAACGCCTTGCAGCGGCCGTCGGCGGCGAGCCCGCGCTGACGGCTGAAGTCGATGAACGCGGCCGGGGTGGACATCACCGTCACGCCGCCGGCCAGCGCCATCGTGCACTCCTGGCGGCGCAGCGCCTGGCAGGCCCAGTGCATCGCGACCAAAGAGGACGAACACGCGGTGTCGACGGTGACTGCCGGGCCCTCCAGCCCGAAGGTGAACGACACCCGGCCCGAGGCGACACTGCCGGAGCTACCGGTGCCGAGGTAACCCTCGACTCCTTCGGGCACCATCGGCAACCGCGACGCGTAGTCGTGGTACATCACGCCGGCGAACACGCCGGTCCGGCTGCCGCGCAACGAAACCGGGTCGATCCCGGCCCGCTCGAAGGCCTCCCACGACGTCTCCAGCAGCAGCCGTTGCTGCGGATCCATGGCGAGCGCCTCACGCGGGCTGATCCCGAAAAACGCCGGGTCGAACTCGGCCGCGTCGTGCAGGAACCCGCCCTCGGCCGAATAAGACGTGCCGGCGTGGTCGGGGTCCGGGTGGTACAGCTTCTCGACGTCCCAGCCGCGGTCGCGCGGGAACGGCGTCACACCGTCCACACCGGACTCGACGAGCTGCCACAGGTCTTCCGGGCTCGTGATCCCGCCCGGGTAGCGGCAGCTCATCGCGACGATCGCGATCGGCTCGGCCTCGACCTCCTGCAGTCGCTGCCGGGTCTGGGCCAGGTCGGCGGTCACCCGCTTGAGGTAATCGCGGAGTTTCTCTTCGTTCACCATGGCTGCGTCCCGTTCAGATGCCGAGTTGGTTGTCGATGAAGTCGAAGATCTCGTCGTCGCTGGCCGAACCGAGCCGCGAGACCGATTCGTCCACAGTGGACGCGGGTGCGCATCGGCCGAGCAATGCCTGCAGCCGGACGGCGAGCCCGGCGCGGGCGTCGTCGCCCAGCCCGGTCAGCGCGTCCCCGAGCGCGGTCTCCAGGCGGCCCAGCTCGGCGAGCACCGGCGCCGGGCCCGCCGTGTCGACGGCCCCCAGCTCACCGGCGAGGTGCGCGGCGAGGACGTCCGGGCTCGGGTGGTCGAACAGCAGCGTCGCGGGCAGCCGCAGGCCGGTCGCGGTACCGATCCGGTTGCGCAGTTCCAGCGCGGTCAGCGAGTCGAACCCCTGCTCGAGGAACCCGCGGGCCGGGACGATCGCCTCCGCTCCGCTGTGCCCGAGCACCGCGGCGGCCTGCGAACGTACGAGGTCCAGCAGCAGCGCGACCCGGTCCACACCGTCCACTCCGGACAGTGCGGCGAGCACCGCGGCCGCCGGATCCGCCTCCGCCGCCACGCGGCGGGCCGGCGTCCGGACCAGACCGCGCAGGACCGCGGGGACCCCGTGCGTCGCCGCGCGGGCCTGGACCAGCCCGGTGTCGAGCCGCATCGGCACGAACGCGGGTTCCCCGGACGCCAGCGCGGCGTCGAACAGCGCCAGTCCTTCGTCTTCGGTCAGCGCGGCCACACCGCCGCGGGACATCCGCTTGACGTCGGCGTCGGCGCCCATGCCGCCGCCCTCGGTCGCCCACAGGCCCCAGGCCAGCGACGTCGCCGGCAAGCCCTGGGCTCGCCGGTACGCGGCCAGCGCGTCCAGGAAAGCGTTTGCCGCCGCGTAGTTCGCTTGGCCGGCGTTGCCCATCGTGCCCGCCGCCGAGGAGAACAGGACGAACGCCTCGACGTCCCCGGCCAGCTCGTGCAGGTTCAGCGCGGCGTCGACCTTCGGCCGCAGCACGACGTCGAGGCGGTCGGGGTCGAGCCCGGCGAACGTGCAGTCGTCGAGGACACCGGCGGTGTGCACGACCGCGGACACCGGATGCTCGGCCAGCAGGGCCGCCACGGCGTCGCGGTCGGCGACGTCGCAGGCCGCGAACGTCACCGCGGCGCCCAGCTCGCGCAGCTCGTCGCCGAGCCCGGTGTCGGTGCCGCGGCGGCTGACCAGCAGCAGGTTCCGCACGCCGTACGCCGTGACCAAGTGCCGGGCGAACAGCCCGCCCAGCGCGCCGGTGGCCCCGGTGACCAGCACCGTTCCGGCCGGGTCGAGGGACGCGAGCCCCTCGTTCGCGGTCTCGGCACGTGCCAGTCGCGGCGCGCTCGCCACGCCCCGGCGGAGCATCAGCTGCGGCTCGCCGGTGGCCAGCGCCGCGGGCAGAGCGCGTAGCGACGCGTCCTGGTCGTCGGCGTCCACCAGCACCAGGCGGTCCGGGTACTCCGACTGCGCCGAGCGCAGCAGGCCCCAGACCGCGGCGTTCGCGAGGTCGTCCACGTCCGGACCGGCCGCGTACCGGGTCCGGAACACGATCTTCGTGTCCAGCAGACGATCGTCAGCCAGGGCGGCCTGGGCCTGGGCCAGTGCACGGAAGACGGCCAGCCGCACCGCACCGGCGTCGGCCGGGCCCGCCTCGCACGGCAGCACCAGGACGTCCGGCGCCGCGGCGTCGTCGTCGGTTGCGGAGAGGAAGTCCTCGTATTCGCGGACTTCGGCGCCACTCGCTCGCAGGGCATCCGCCAACGCGGGGTCGTCGCCGGCAATCGCCCAGGTGCCGGGCTGCTGCGCCGCCAGCGGGACGCCGGACCAGCCCAGCTGGAACAGCGACCCCGAGCGGGCCGGGGCCAGCCGCCCGGCCGGGCGGAGCACCAGGGCGTCGATCGTGGCGACCGGCGCGCCGGTGGCGTCCGCGATGTCCAGCTTGACCGCATCTTTGCCCGCGCCGCTCAGCCGGACGCGCAGCCGTGACGCCCCGGTGGCGTGCAGCCCGACCCCGGTGAAGGAGAACGGCAGGCGGCCGGTGCCGGTGTCGTCGACCAGCGTGCCGAGCCCGACCGCGTGGAGCGCGGCGTCGAGCAGGGCGGGGTGCAGCCCGAACCCGATGGTCTCCTCGGCGAGTTCGACTTCGGCGAAGACCTCGCCGTCGCGCCGCCAGGCGGCCTGGAGGCCCTGGAACGCCGGGCCGTACTCGAATCCGGCACCGGCCAGGGCCCCGTACCAGCCGTCCAGGGGCACCTGCTCGGCCTCCGGCGGCCAGGACTCGAGGTCCGCGGCGGCCAGTCCCGGCTCGGGGGTGAGCGTCCCGGCTGCGTGCCGCGTCCAGGGGTCCTCGGTGTTCTCCGGTCGCGAGTGGACGGTCACCGGACGGCGGCCGGACGCGTCCGGCGCACCGACGCCGACCTGCACCGCGACGCCGCCCTGTTCGGGCAGGACCAGCGGCGTCTCCAGGGTCAGCTCCTCGACCCGCGGGCAGCCCGCCTGATCGCCGGCTCGCAGCGCGAGTTCGACGAAGGCGGTGCCCGGCAGCAGGATCACGCCCTGGACGGCATGGTCGGCGAGCCACGGGTGGGTCCGCGTCGACAGCACGCCGGTCGCGACGAGTCCTTCGCCCCCGGCCAGCGCGACGGTCGCGCCGAGCAGCGGGTGGCCGCCCGGGGCGAGGCCGAACGCGCTCGCGTCGCCCGGACGCGGTGCGCCCGCCGACGGCCAGAAACTCTGGCGCTGGAAGGCGTACGTCGGCAGCGGGATCGGCCGGGTCGATGCCGGGCCGAACGGCCGGGTGACGTGCCCGCGTACCTGAAGGGTGCCCAGCGCGGTGACCGCGGTGAGCGGCTCGGGCCGACCCGAGCGCAGCGCGCTCACGAAGGTGCCGGTGGCGCTTTCCTGGGCCAGCGCCGTCAGGACGGCGTCCGGTCCCAGCTCGAGGAACGTCGTGACACCCTGGGCGGCCAGCTCGCGCACTCCGTCGGTGAACCGGACGGCCGCGCGGACGTGAGTAACCCAGTACTCCGCGTCGAACTCGGTCACCAGCTCGCCGGTGACGTTCGAGACGATCGGGATAACCGTCTTACTGTAAGACAGAGACTCAGCTATACCGCGGAACTCTTCGAGCATCGGGGCCATCAGCGGCGAATGGAAGGCGTGGCTCACGACCAGCCGCTTGGTCTTGCGGTCCGCGAACTTCTCGACCACCGCCAGCACGGCGTCCTCATCGCCCGAGATGACCGTGGATGCCGGGCCGTTCAGCGCGGCGATGGTCACACGGTCTGACAGATATACCGAAACTTCGTCCTCGGTCGCTTGGATCGCGACCATCGCGCCACCCGACGGCAGCGCCTGCATGAGCCGGCCGCGGGCCGCGACCAGCGTCACCGCGTCCGCCAGCGACAGCACCCCCGCCACGTGAGCGGCGGCGATCTCGCCGACCGAGTGCCCGAGCAGATGTCCCGGCCGCATCCCCCAGTCCTCGAACAACCGGTACAGCGCGACTTCCAGCGCGAACAGCGCGGGCTGCGTGTACTCCGTGCGGTCGAGAGCGGCCGCGTCCTCGAAGACGACCGTCCGCAGTGGACCGTCGAACTCCGCGCACACGGCGTCCAGCGCGGCTGCGAACACCGGGTACGTGTCGTACAGCTCGCGGCCCATCCCGGCCCGCTGGCTGCCCTGCCCGGTGAAAAGCACGGCCAGCCCGCCGGTCGTCACCTCACCCTCCACAACGGACGGTGCGTGCTCGCCGCGGGCCAGCACGCCCAGCCCGGCGCGGAAGCCGTCCCGGTCGGCCGCGACGACGGCCGCGCGGTGGTCGAACGACGCCCGCGTGTCCGTCAGCGCCCGGCCGATCTCGGCCAGGCCGAGCCCCGGGTGGGCGTCGAGGTGGGCGCGCAGCCGCTGCGCCTGGTCCCGCAGGGCCTGCGGCTCGCGGGCCGAGAGCACCCACGGGTGCGGCCCGGCGGCGCCCGTGACCGGCGGCTCCGCCGCGGCCGGGACCTGCTCGATGATCGTGTGCGCGTTGGTGCCGCTGAACCCGAACGACGACACCGCCGCCCGGCGCGGGCGCCCGGTCTCCGGCCACGCCCGCTGCTCGGTGAGCAGCTCGACCGCGCCTGCCGACCAGTCGATGTGCGGCGACGGCTCGTCGACGTGCAGCGTCTTCGGCAGCACACCGTGGCGAATGGCCTGGACCATCTTGATCACGCCGCCCACCCCGGCCGCCGACTGGCTGTGCCCGATGTTGGACTTCAGCGAGCCCAGCCACAGCGGCTCGCCGGTGCGCTCGGCGCCGTAGGTCGCGAGCAGTGCCTGCGCTTCGATCGGGTCGCCGAGGACCGTGCCCGTGCCGTGGCCCTCGACGGCGTCCACATCGGACGGTTCGAGCCGCGCGTTGGCCAGCGCCTGGCGGATCACCCGCTGCTGCGACGGGCCGTTCGGCGCGGTCAGGCCGTTGGACGCGCCGTCGGAGTTCACGGCCGTACCGCGGACGATCGCGAGCACCGGGTGCCCGTTGCGCCGTGCGTCGGAAAGCCTTTCCAGTAAGAGCATTCCGGTGCCTTCGGACCAGCCGGTGCCATCCGCCGCCGCGGCGAACGCCTTGCAGCGGCCGTCTTCGGCCAGGCCCTGCTGGCGACTGAAGTCGATGAACGCGGCTGGGGTCGACATCACCGCGACCCCGCCGGCCAGTGCCAGTTCGCACTCGCCCTGCCGCAGCGCCTGCGCCGCGAGGTGCAGCGCCACCAGCGACGACGAACAGGCCGTGTCCACGGTGACCGCCGGGCCTTCGAGGCCGAAGGTGTAGGCGACCCGGCCGGACGCGACACTGCCGGACGTCCCGGTGCCCAGGTAGCCCTCGGCGCCGGCCGGAACGGTGTGCAGCAGCGCGGAATAGTCGTTGTACATCACGCCGGCGAACACGCCGGTGCGGCTGCCGCGGACCGCGTGCGGATCGATGCCCGCCCGCTCGAACGCCTCCCACGACGTCTCCAGCAGCAACCGCTGCTGCGGGTCCATGGTCAGGGCCTCGCGCGGGCTGATCCCGAAGAACGCCGGGTCGAACTGGTCGGCGTCGTGCAGGAACCCGCCGTGCCGGGTGTAGCTCGTGCCGGCCTGGCCACGGTCCTCGGCGTAGAGCGAGGCGAGGTCCCAGCCGCGATTGGCGGGAAACTCCGAGACGGCGTCGCCGCCGGTCTCGACCAGGCGCCACAGCTCCTCCGGCGTCCGCACGCCGCCGGGGTAGCGGCAGGCCATCGCGACGATCGCGATCGGTTCGTCCACATGGGACGCCGCGGCCACGACCGTCTGACGCTCCTGCGTGCCGAGCAGCTCGGCGGCGAGGAAGCCGGCCAGGACCTCCGGGGTCGGGTAGTCGAAGACGAGCGTCGCGGGCAGCCGCAGCCCGGTGGCCGCGTTGAGCCGGTTGCGCAGCTCGATCGCGGTCAGCGAGTCGAAGCCCAGCTCGGTGAACGCGGTGCGCGCGCCGATCGCGTCCGGCGTGGCGTGGCCGAGCACGCCGGCGACCTCCGCGCGGACGACGTCGAGCACCAGCGCGTCGCGGTCCTCGGCCGTGGCCAGCCGCGCCGCGAGGGAACCGGGCTCGGCGGCCGCGGCGGCGCGGCGGGCCGGGGCACGCACGAGGCCGCGCAGCAGCGGCTGCACCGTCCCGCTCGCTGCGGCCTGCGCCCGGAGCACGTCGAGCACCAGCCGGACGGGCACGAGCTGGGCCTGGTCGGCGGCCAACCCGGCGTCGAAGAGCCGGAGACCGTCCTGAGTGGACAGCGCGGCGACCCCGGACGACTCCATCCGGCGCAGGTCGGCTTCGTCGAGAGTGCCGCCCATGCCGCCGGTCTCGGCCCACAGGCCCCAGGCCAGCGACGTGGCGGGTTCGCCCAGCTCACGGCGGTGGGCGGCGAGGGCGTCGAGGTGGCTGTTGGCCGCGGCGTAGGCCGCCTGGCCCGCGCCGCCGAAGACGCCGGCGGCCGAGGAGAACAGGACAAACGCGTCGAGGTCTTCGGTCAGCTCGTGCAGGTTGAGCGCCGCGTCCGCCTTCGGGCGGAGCACCGCGGCGAGCCGCTCGGGGGTCAGCGAGCCGAGGACGCCGTCGTCGAGGACACCGGCGGTGTGCACGACGGCGGTCACCGGGTGTTCGGCCAGCAGTGCTTCGAGGGCGTCGCGGTCGGCGACGTCGCAGGCCGCGAACGTCACCTCGGCGCCCAGCTCCCGCAGCTCGGCACCCAGTCCGGTGTCGGTGCCGCGGCGACTGACCAGCAGCAGGTTTCGCACACCGTGCGTGGTCACCAGGTGCCGGGCACACAGCGAACCGAGCGCGCCGGTGCCGCCGGTGATCAGGACGGTCCCGTCGGGCCGGAACGTCACCGGCGTACCCGTGGTCTCCACGGCCAAGCGCGGCGCGAGCACCCTTCCGTCGCGGATCGCCGTCTGCGGCTCGCCGCTCCCGGCGGCCGTGAGGATCCGGGTGACGTCGGCGTCACCGGCGTCGACCAGCGTGAACCGGCCCGGGTTCTCGGTCTGGGCGGTGCGGATGAGGCCGATCGACGCGGCCGCGCGGAGGTCGGTGATCCGGTCGTCCGGCCCGGCGGCAACCGCGCCGCGCGTGACCACGACCAGCGCGGACTCCGCGAAGCGTTCGTCGGAAAGCCACGCCTGAGCCAGCGCCAGGGTTCGGTCCACTTCGGACACCTCGACCACGACGGCCGAGGGCACCTCGGTCAGCTCGGCGAGCTCGGTCACCACGGAGTAGGTCGCCGGGTCCGGCTCGGCACCGGCGGCGACCGCAGCCCAGTCCACTTTGTACAGCGGCAGGTGGTCCCCGGCGAGCTGCGCGGCCTGGATCGGGCGCAGGACCAGGGAGTCCACGCTCAGCACCGGCTGGCCGGCGGGATCGGTCGCCTCGATCGAGACGGCGTCGGTGCCCGCTGCGGCCAGCCGCACCCGCAGCGCGGACGCACCGGTGGCGTGCAGCGAGACTCCCGCCCACGAGAACGGCAGCCGGGCACCATCGGCGTCGAGGACGCCGAGACCGATGCCGTGCAGGGCCGCGTCGAGCAGGGCCGGGTGCGCCCCGAACCGCGACGACTCGACGTCGGCGTCGAGCGCGACCTCGGCGAACACCTCGCCGCCACGGCGCCAGGCGGCCCGCAGGCCCTGGAACACCGGGCCATAACCGAGACCGGTGGCGTAAAGCGCGTCGTAGAGCCCGGCAACGTCGACCGGTTCGGCCCCAGCGGGCGGCCACTCCACATCGGACACTCGCGCCACGGTCTCCGGCACCAGGGCGCCGCTCGCGTTGCGAACCCACGGTTCGCCACCGACCCGCGAGTGCACCGCCAGCGACCGGCGGTCGCCGAGGGCGGCGCCGAGGGTCAGCTGCACCGTGACCTCGCCCTCGGCGGGCAGGACGATCGGCTGCTGGAGGGTCAGTTCTTCGATCCGAGCGCACCCGAGGTCGGCGCCGGCCCGCAGGGCGAGCTCGACCAGCGCGGTGCCCGGCAGCACGATCGCGCCGTGCACCTGGTGCTCGGCCAGCCACGGCTGGGCGGCCACGGACAGCCGGCCGGTGAACAGCACACTGTCCACCTCGGCCAGTTCGACGGCCGCGCCGAGCAGCGGATGCCCCGTCGCGACCAGACCCGCGGCGGCGACGTCGGCCGCGCTGACCGGGGCGTGCAGCCAGAACCAGCTGCGCTCGAAGGCGTAGGTGGGCAGGTCGACACGACGGGCACCGTCGAACAGCGCGGCCCAGTCCACCGGGGCGCCGGTCGTGTGCGCCACGCCGAGCGCCGCCACCGCGGTGTGCGCTTCCGGACGTCCCTTGCGCAGTGTCGGGACGAACGTCGCGTCGGGAACGATCTCCTGGCCCAGCGCCGACAACACGCCGTCCGGACCCAGCTCGACGAACGTCGTGACGCCCCGGGCCGCCGCCGCGCGGACGCCGTCGAGGAACCGCACGGCCTCACGCACGTGCCGCACCCAGTAGTCAGCGTCGAACTCCGTGATCGGCTCGCCGGTGACGTTCGAGACAATCGGTATAACCGTCTTACCGTATGACAGAGACTCCGCTATACCGCGGAACTCCTCGAGCATCGGGTCCATCAGCGGTGAGTGGAAGGCGTGGCTCACGACCAGCCTCTTCGTCTTGCGGCCCAGGTCGGCGAAGTGCGCCGCCACGGCCAGTACCGCGTCCTCGTCACCCGAGATGACCGTCGAAGACGGGCCATTCAACGCCGCAACGGTCACACTGTCTGACAGATATACCGAGACCTCGTCCTCGGTCGCGTCCAGAGCCACCATCGCGCCACCCGACGGCAGCGCCTGCATCAGACGGCCCCGCGCCGACACCAGCTTCACCGCGTCCGGCAGCGACAGGACACCCGAGACGTGCGCCGCGGCCAGTTCGCCGATCGAGTGGCCGACCAGCACGTCCGGCCGCAGGCCCCACGACTCGTAGAGCCGGAACAGCGACACTTCCAGCGCGAACAGCGCCGCCTGGGTGTACTGGGTCTGGTCGACGTCCCCGTCGAGGTCCAGCCCGGCGGCGATCTCGTCGAACGCCGTCGCGAACACCGGGTACGCCGCGTACAGCTCCCGGCCCATCCCGGCCCGCTGGCTGCCCTGGCCGGTGAACAGGTACCCCAGCCCACCGCCGGCCACGGCACTGGACTCACCGCGCGCGACCGCTTCCAGCCCGGCGCGCAGCTCGGCGACATCCGAGCCGGTCACGACGGCGCGGTGCGCGAAGCGAACCCGCCCGGTCGCCAGCGAGAACCCGATGTCGGCCGGGTCCTGGCCGGCGAGGAAGTCCAAAAGGGTCGCGGCCTGCCCGCGCAGTGCCTCCGACGTCTTAGCCGAGAGCACCCACGGCACCACCGGCATCGACGCCGGCGTGACAACCGGAGAAGGCTCCGGGTACTGCTCGATGATCGTGTGCGCGTTGGTCCCGCTGACGCCGAACGACGACACCGCCGCGCGCCGCGGCCGTCCCGTCTCGGGCCACGGCCGCTGCTCGGTGAGCAGTTCCACCGCGCCGGACGCCCAGTCCACGTGCGGGGTCGGCTCGTCGACGTGCAGCGTGCGCGGCAGAACGCCGTGGCGCATCGCCATGACGACCTTGATGATCCCGCCGACGCCCGCCGCGGCCTGCGTGTGGCCGACGTTCGACTTGAACGACCCGAGCCACAGCGGCTCGCCGGTACGCTCGGCACCGTAGGTGGCCAGCAGGGCCTGCGCCTCGATCGGGTCGCCCAGCGTGGTGCCCGTGCCGTGCGCCTCGACGACGTCCACATCGGACGGTGCGAGCCGCGCTTCGGCCAGCGCCTGCCGGATCACGGTCTGCTGCGCGGGTCCGCTCGGCGCGGTGAGGCCGTTGGACGCGCCGTCGGAGTTCAGCGCCGAGCCGCGGACCACGGCGAGCACGGGGTGCCCGTTGCGGCGCGCGTCGGACAGCTTCTCCAGCAGCAGCATGCCCGCGCCCTCGGACCAGCCGGTGCCGTCCGCCGCGGCGGCGAACGACTTGCACCGGCCGTCGAACGACAGCCCGCGCTGCTTGCTGAACTCGACGAACGCCCCCGGCGTCGACATCACGGTGACCCCGCCGGCCAGCGCCAGTTCGCACTCGCCCGAGCGCAGCGCCTTGGCCGCCCAGTGCAGCGCGACCAGCGACGACGAGCACGCAGTGTCCACAGTGATCGCCGGGCCTTCGAGGCCGAAGGTGTAGGCGACGCGGCCGGACGCGATGCTGCTCGACCCGCCGGTGCCGAGGTAGCCCTCGACGCCGGGCGGGATCGTGTGCAGCCGCGATGCGTAGTCGTGGTACATCACGCCGGCGAACACGCCGGTCCGCGTGCCGCGCACGGACTCCGCCGGGATCCCGGCACGCTCGAACGCCTCCCACGACGTCTCGAGTAGCAACCGCTGCTGTGGGTCCATCGCCAGGGCCTCACGGGGGCTGATCCCGAAGAAGGCCGGGTCGAACTCACCCGCGTCGTGCAGGAAACCGCCTTCCCGGACGTAGGACGTGCCCGCGGAATCCGGGTCGACGTCGTGCAGCGCGTCGAGGTTCCAGCCGCGGTCGGTGGGGAACGGCGAGATACCGTCGCCGCCGTCGAGCACCAGCCGCCACAGGTCTTCCGGGCCGGCGATGCCGCCGGGGTAGCGGCAGCTCATCGCGACGATCGCGATCGGCTCGTCGCTGCCGGACGTCGTCACGGCGACGCGCGCGCGGCTCGGGCCGCCGGTCAGTTCGCCGCCGAGGTACCCGGCGACCTTGGCCGGGTTCGGGTGGTCGAACACCAGCGTCGCGGGCAGCCGTAGGCCGGTCGCGGCGGCGATGCGGTTGCGCAGGTCGACCGCGGTGAGGGAGTCGAACCCGAGGTCCTTGAACGCCCGGCCCGGCTCGATCTCGCCCGCGTCGGCGTGCCCGAGGGCCAGCGCCACCTGCGTCCGGACCAGGTCCAGCAGCGCGGTGTCGCGGTCGGCCGGGGACAGCTCGGCGATCCGCGAGCCCAGCGTCGAGGCGGCCACGGCGGTGTCCACCACGCGGCGGACGGGCACCCCGGCCAGCCCACGCATGATCGGCGCGAGCGCGCCGGTGGACGCCTCGGCCCGCAGCGCGGCGGGATCGATCCGCATCGGCACGAGCACGGAGTCCGATGTGGACAGAGCCGTGTCGAACAGTTCGGTGCCCTGCTCGGCAGAAAGCGCTAGCACGCCGGCGCGGTTCATCCGGGCGCGGTCGGCGTCGTCCAGCGACGCGGCCATGCTGCCGCCCGCGGCCCACAGGCCCCAGGCCAGCGACGTCGCGGCGAGGCCCTGGGCGCGGCGGTGCGCGGCGAGGGCGTCGAGGAAGGTGTTGGCGGCCGCGTAGTTGGCCTGGCCCGCACTGCCGGTGATGCCGGACGCGGACGAGAACAGGACGAACGCGCGCAGGTCGGCGTCCACGGTCAGCTCGTGCAGGTTCAGCGCGGCGGCAGCCTTCGGGCGGGCCACGGTCGCGAGCCGCTCCGGGGTGAGCGCGGAGATGACGCCGTCGTCGAGCACGCCGGCGGTGTGCACGACCGCGGTCAGCGGGTGCGCGGCCGGGACGGCGGCCAGCACCGCGGCGAGGGCGTCGCGGTCCGCGACGTCGCAGGCGGCGAAAGTGACCCGGTCCCCCAGTTCGGCGGCCAGCTCGGCGGCGCCGTCGGCGTCGGCGCCGCGGCGGCTGACCAGCAGCAGGTGCCGGACGCCGTGACGCTCGGCGAGGTGCCGGGCGAACAGCTTGCCCAGCGCACCGGTGCCGCCGGTGATCAGGACCGTGCCGTCCGGGTCCAGCTCGGACGGCGTTTCGTCCGCCCGGGCGACCCGCGCCAGGCGAGGGGCGAGCACACCGCCGTCGCGGACGGCGGTCTGCGGCTCGCCGGTGGCGGCCGCCGCGACCAGGTCGCCGATGCCCGCGGCCGCGTCCAGGTCGACCAGGAAGAACCGGCCGGGGTTCTCCGACTGCGCGGACCGCACCAGGCCCCAGACCGGCGCGGCTGCCAGGTCTGCCACGCCCGCCTCGCCTACCGGTACCGCGCCCCGCGTGGCCACGACCAGCGCGGACTCTTCACACCGCGGGTCGGTCAGGAACTCCTGGAGCACGGCCAGTGCCCGCTCCGCCGCGTCGTCTCCGGCGAACCCGACGACGACCACTTCCGGCACGTCGTCGCCCAGCTCGGCGGCGCCGCCGAGGCCCAGCTCGTCCGGGCCGACGAGGACGTACTCGTGCCGCGCCGGGGTGGCCGGGACGGCGGTCCAGTCGACGCGGAACAGGCTGTCGTGGCCCCGGGTCCGCGCGGCCGCGATCTGCGCGGCCGACACCGGCCGCAGCACCAGGGACCCGATCGAGGCGACCGGGCGGCCTTCGGCGTCGGCCAGGGTGAGTGCGACGGCGTCGGTCCCGGCCCGGCTCAGCCGGACCCGCAGTGCGGACGCACCGGTGGCGTGCAGCCGGACGTCGGTCCACGCGAAGGGCAGGCTGCCGCCGCCGGTCTCGGTGAGGAAGCGGCCGAGCCCGACGGCGTGCAGGGCGCTGTCGAGCAACGCCGGGTGCAGCCCGAACGGCGCGGCGTCCGTGCCGGCGGGCAGCGCGACCTCGGCGAACACGTCGTCGCCGCGGCGCCAAGCCGTCTTTAAGCCACGGAAGACCGGGCCGTAGCCGAAGCCGCGTTCGACGGTCCGGTCGTAGAAGCCGGTCAGGTCGACCTGCTCGGCGTCGGCCGGGGGCCACTCGGCTAGTCCGTCCTCAGTGGACGCACTCGCGGTAGCCAGAATGCCGGAGGCGTGGAGGGTCCAGGGCTCGTCGTCGAGTCGCGAGTGGACGGTCAGGCTGCGGCGCCCGTCGTGGTCCGGCGCGCCGAGGGCCAGCTGGACGGCGACACCGCCGGTCTCCGGCAGCACCAGCGGGGCCTGCAGGGTCAGCTCTTCGAGGTGGTCGCAGCCGGCCTGGTCACCGGCGCGGACGGCCAGCTCGACGAACGCGGTGCCGGGAAGCACGGCCGGCCCGGACACCCGGTGCTCGGCCAGCCACGGGTGCGAACGCAGCGAAAGCCGGCCGGTGAAGAGGAACCCGTCACCGTCCGCCAGCGCGACGGCGGCGCCGAGCAGCGGGTGCTCGACGGCGCTCAGCCCGGCCGAGGTGAGGTCGCCGGGGCCGGAGGTGGCGAGTTCGGGCCAGTACACGGACCGCTGGAAGGGGTAGGTGGGCAGCTCGACACGGCGACCATCGGGCAGCAGCGCCGCCCAGTCCGGCACCGGGCCACGCACGTGGACCTCGGCGAGCGCGGTCAGCAGGGTGCGCTCCTCCGGCCGGTCCGCGCGCAGCACCGAGCTGAAGGAGGCGTCATCGGCACAGTCGGCGCCCATCGCCGACAGCACGGCGTCGGGGCCCAGCTCGAGGAAGGTGTCGACTTCGTTCGCACGCAGGGTGCGGATGCCGTCGGCGAACCGGACGGCCTCACGCACGTGGCGCACCCAGTAGTCCGCGTCGAACTCCGTGACCAGCTCACCGGTGACGTTCGAGACAATCGGTATAACCGTCTTACCGTAAGACAGAGACTCAGCTATACCCCGGAACTCCGCCAACATCGGATCCATCAACGGCGAGTGGAACGCATGGCTCACCGTCAGCCGCTTCGTCTTGCGATCTGCGAAGTGCGCCGCCACGGCCAGCACCTCGGACTCGTCGCCCGAGATGACCGTCGACTCCGGGCCGTTCACCGCAGCGACGGTCACACGGTCAGACAGATATACCGAGACCTCTGCTTCGGTCGCCTGTAAAGCCACCATCGCGCCACCGGACGGCAGTGCCTGCATGAGCCGGCCACGCGCGGCGACCAGCTCGGCGGCGTCGGCCAGGGAGAGCACCCCGGCCACGTGCGCGGCGGCCAGCTCACCGACCGAGTGGCCGAGCAGGAATCGCGGCCGCAACCCGAGGTGGGTGACCAAGCGGTAGAGCGCGACCTCGATGGCGAACAGCGCGGGCTGGGTGTACGCGGTCCGGCCGAGCTGCTCGGCGTCGTCCAGGACGGTCGCCAGCGGACGGTCGAGGTGGACGTCCAGCGCGGCGCAGACCTCGTCGAACGCGGCCGCGTACACCGGCTGGGTCCGGTACAGCTCGGCACCCGCGCCGACACGCTGACTGCCCTGGCCGGTGAACAGGAACGCGAGCTTGCCGTCGGCCACCGTGCCGCGGACCTGGCCGGGTCGCTCGGTGTCCGACGCCAGCGCGAACAGCGCGTCGGCGAAGCCGGCGCGGTCCGCCTCGATCAGCACCGCCCGGTGCTCGTGGGCGGTCCGGGTGACGGCCAGCGAGTGGCCGAGGTCGTCGAGTCGGACGTCGGTGGCCAGCTGCCCGCGCAGCGACGCGGCGAGTTCGCGTAGGGCCGCGCCACTGCGCGCGGAGAGCACCCACGGCCGCAGCCGAGGCTCCTCCGCAGGCCGCGCGGCCGACGGCGAGACCACCGGCGCCTGCTCCAGCACGACGTGCGCGTTCGTCCCGCTCATCCCGAACGACGAAACCGCCGCCCGGCGCGGCGCACCGGTCTCCGGCCACGGCCGGGCCTCGGTGAGCAGCTCGACCTCGCCCGCCGTCCAGTCCACTTTGGACGACGGCGCGTCGACGTGCAGCGTCTTCGGCAGCAGGCCGTGCCGCATCGCGAGGACCATCTTGATCACGCCGGCGATGCCCGACGCGGACTGCGTGTGCCCGATGTTCGCCTTGAGCGAGCCGAGCCACAGCGGCCGGCCCGCGGGCCGGTTCCGGCCGTAGGTGGCCAGCAGCGCCTGCGCCTCGATCGGGTCGCCCAGCGCGGTGCCGGTGCCGTGCGCCTCGACGGCATCCACATCGGACAGTGCAAGCCCGGCGGCGGTGACGGCCTGCCGGATCACCCGCTGCTGCGCGGGACCGTTGGGGGCGGTCAGGCCGTTGGACGCGCCGTCGGAGTTGACCGCCGAACCGCGGACGACCGCGAGCACCGGATGGCCGTTGCGCTGCGCGTCGGACAGCCTTTCCAGCAGCAGGACGCCGACGCCTTCACCCCAGTTGGTGCCGTCGGCGGCCTCGGCGAACGCCTTGCAGCGACCGTCGACGGCCAGCCCGCGCTGGCGCGAGAACTCCACGAACGCGCCCGGCGTCGACATCACCGCGACGCCGCTCGCCATCGCCAGGCCGCACTCGCCGTTGCGCAGGGCTTGCACGGCCAGGTGCAGCGACACGAGACCGGACGAGCAGGCGGTGTCCACCGTGACCGCCGGGCCCTCCAAGCCGAGGGTGTAGGCGATCCGGCCGGAGACGACGCTGGCCGCGTTGCCGGTGCCGAGGTGGCCTTCCATGCCGTCGCGCGCCAGCAGCAGGAGCGTCGCGTAGTCCTGCATGTTGGTGCCCGCGAACACGCCGGTCTTGCTGCCGCGCAACGACTCCGGGTCGATCCCGGCGCGCTCGAGGACCTCCCACGACGTCTCCAGCAGCAGCCGCTGCTGCGGGTCCATCGCCAGCGCCTCTCGCGGGCTGATGCCGAAGAACGCCGAATCGAACTCGGTGGCCCGGTCCAGGAAACCGCCTTCTCGGACGTAGCTCGTGCCCTGGTGGTCGGGGTCCTCGTCGTAGATCGCGTCGAGGTCCCAGCCGCGGTCGCCGGGGAACGATGTGATCGCGTCGGTCTCGTCGACCGCGACCTGCCACAGCGCCTCGGGCGTGTCGACGCCGCCGGCGTAGCGGCAGCTCATCGCGACGATCGCGATCGGCTCGGTGTCGGTCGACTCGGCCGCGGCCAGGCGCTGCCGGGTCTCGTGCAGATCTGCGGTGACCTTCTTGAGGTAGGTCACCAGTTTTTCTTCGGTCGCCATGTCAGGCCTGCCCCTCATTCCCCAGTGGACGGTTCGTGCCCGTCATGACATCCCCAGCTCGTTGTCGATGAATTCGAGGAGTTCGTCCGCGCTCGCGTCGCTCAGCTGCTGCGCGGCGGTCACCTTCGGCTCGGCGGCGCGGCGGTCGTTCCAGCGCGCCAGCACCGCCTGCAGCCGGGCGGCGACCGCGCCGTGCAGATCGTCCACTCCGGACGGAACGCCGGCGGTGGCCAACGCCGTCTCCAGGCGTTCCAACTCGTCCAGCAGCGACGAACCGGCGTCCGGGGCCAGCCCGGCCAGCAGGTGCGCGGCCAGCGCCGACGGCGTCGGGTAGTCGAAGACCAGCGTCGCCGGCAGCCGCAGCCCGGACGCGGTGGCGAGCCGGTCGCGCAGTTCGACCGCGGTCAGCGAGTCGAACCCGAGCTCGCGGAACGCCCGGTTCGGGCCGACCTGCTCGACGCCGTCGGCGTGGCCCAGCACGGCCGCGGCCTCCCGCCGGATCGCCCCGGTGAGCGCGTCCTGCCGCTCGGACGCCGGAGCGTCGGCGAGCAGCCGGCTGAAAGCGGTTTCGCCGACGGCGACCGGTTCTTCCGCCGGGGCCACGGCTTTCGCCGCCTCCGGCACGCCGGTCAGCAGCGGCCGCGCCCGGCTCACCGAGAACGCCGGGGCGAACCGCGCCCAGTCGACGTCGGCGACGGTCAACTGCGGGTCGCCGTCCGCGAGAGCCTGGCCGAGCGCGGTGATCGCCGCGTCCGGCGCGATCGCGGGCAGGCCACGACGGCGCAAGTGCTCTTCGGGTGCGCCCTGCGCCATGCCGCCGTCGGCCCACGGACCCCACGAGACCGCGGTCGCCGCCAGGCCCCGGGCGTGCCGGGACACGGCGAGCGCGTCGAGGCTCGCGTTGGCCGCCGCGTAGGCCGGCTGGCCGCCGCTGCCCCAGATCCCGGAGATCGAGGAGAACAGCACGAACGCGTCGAGCGGGGTGTCGCCGAGCAGCTCGTCCAGGTGCCGCGCGCCGGCCACCTTCCCGGCCAGGACCTGCGCGAACAGCGCCGGTGTGACTTCGGGCAGCGGCACCGGGACGTCCAGTCCGGCGGCGTGCACGACGGCGTTGGGTGGGTACTCGGCGACCAGCTTCGCCACGGCGTCGCGGTCGGCGACGTCGCAGGCGACCACGCTCACCCGGGCACCCAGCTCGGTGAGCCCGGCGGTCAGTTCGGCGGCGCCGGGCGCGTCCGCGCCCCGGCGGCTGGTCAGGACCAGGTGCTCGGCGCCGCTCTTCGCCAGCCACAGCGCGACCCGGGCACCGAGGGCGCCGGTGCCGCCGGTGACGAGCACCGTGCCACGCGGGGTCCAGGTGCCGGTGCCGGTGCGCGGCCGCCGTTCCAGCCGGCGGGCCAGCGTCCCGGACGGCCGGATCACGACCTGGTCCTCCCCGTCTCGATTGCCTGCGAGCACCGCGGCCAGGCGGGTCGCGGCGCGCTCGTCGAACCGCTCGGGGATATCGACCAGACCGCCCCAGCGCTGCGGGTACTCCAGCGCGACGACCCGGCCGAGGCCCCAGACCTGCGCCGGTTCCGGCCGGTCGACGCCGTCGCGGGTGACGATCCACAAAGGAGCGACGAGCCCGATCTCCTCCAGCGCCTGGACGAGAGTGACCGTGCCGGCCACCGCCGTGGGCAGCACCGGGTGCTCCGGGTGCGCGCCCCCGGCGGTGCCGAGCAGCGAAAGCACGCCCGCGAACTCGTGCCCGGCGGTGGCGAGCAGCAGCTGGTCCGCGAACGCCGCGTGCGGGTCGACGTCGATGCCGACGACCTTCGCGCCGTGCGTTTCCAGCGCGTCGGCGATCGAAGCGGTGCGCTCGTCGCCGGGCACGCCGACGACCAGCCACGTCCCCTTGAGCATCGGCGAGGCGCTGGTCTCGAACGGGACCCAGCGGACGCCGTAGCGCCAGGAGTCCACGATGGACTGTTCCCGGCGGCCTTCGTGCCACTCGGTCAACGCGGGCAGCGCTTCCTGCAGTGCGTCTGCGGGGAACCCCGGCAGTGTCGACAAGTCACCCTGGCGCACGGCCGTCCAGAACTCGTCGTCGCCCGCGGAAGCCTTTTCCGGAACGGGCGCGGCCGTGGGCCAGAAGCGGGCGTGCTGGAACGGGTAGGTCGGGAGGTCGACCCGGCGCGGCGTGGTGCCGGCGAAGACGACGTCCCAGTCCGGGGCGAACCCGCGGACGTAGAGCCTGGCCAGGGCGGCGGCGAACGCGTCGGCCTCGGGCCGGTCGCCGCGCAGGGCCGGCGTCACGACCGGGTCCTCGGTCACGCCGGTGAACGACTCGGCGGCCATCGCGCTGAGCACGCCGTCCGGGCCGATCTCGGCGAACGTCGTCGCGCCGGCCGCCTCCAGAGCGCGGACCGCGTCCGCGAAACGCACCGCCTCGCGGACCTGGCCGACCCAGTAGTCCGCGCCGAGCTCGGTCGCCGGCTCACCGGTCACTGTGGACACCAGCGGGATCCGCGGCGACGCGTAGGTGACGCGTTCGGCGACGGCCCGGAACTCCGCCAGCATCGGGTCCATCCGCGGCGAGTGGAACGCGTGGCTGACAGTGAGCCGCCGGGTCTTGCGCCCGGTGGCCCCGAATCCGGCGGCCAGATCCAGTACAGCCTGCTCGTCGCCGGACACGACCGTCGCTTGTGGACCGTTGACCGCGGCGATCGCCACGCCGTCGGTGAGCAGCGGCACGACCTCGTCCTCGCTCGCCTGGATCGCGACCATCGCACCGCCGGACGGCAGGGCCTGCATCAGCCGGCCGCGGGCCGCCACCAGCGCGGCCGCGTCGGCCAGGTCGAACACCCCGGCGACGTGCGCGGCAGCCAGTTCGCCGATGGAGTGCCCGGCGACGAAGCCGGGCGTCACGCCGAGGCTCTCGAGCAGCCGGAACAGCGCGACTTCGAGGGCGAACAGCGCGGGCTGGGTGTAGCCGGTGTGGTCGAGCAGCGCCGCGTCGTCCGAGCCGGGCGCGGCGAACACGACCGTCCGCAGTGGACGGTCCAAGTGCTGGTCGAGGTGAGCGCAGACGGCGTCGAACGCGGTCGCGAACGCCGGGTGTGCCGCGTACAGCTCCCGGCCCATCCCGGCACGCTGCGCGCCCTGCCCGGTGAACAGGAACGCCAGCGCCCCGTTGCCGACCGTGCCCTCGACCAGGCCGGGTGCGGCGGCACCGGCGGCGAGCGCGGCCAGCGCCGCGAGCCGCGTCTCCTGGTCCGGTGCGACGATCATCGCGCGGTGCTCGTGCGCGCCGCGCCGGGTGGCGAGAGCGTGCGCGAGGTCCAGCGGATCGACGTCGGCGGCCAGTTCGGCAGCCCTGGCCCGCAGCGCCGGGGCACTGCGCGCGGACAGCACCCAGGGCAGGAGCGCCGGCCGTGTCTCCGAGGCAGTGGCCTCCTGCGTTTCGGGGGCTTGTTCGAGGATGACGTGAGCGTTTGTGCCGCTCATGCCGAACGACGAGACGCCGGCGCGCCGCGGACGTCCCACCTCGGGCCACTCGCGTGCCTCGGTCAGCAGCTCGACGGAACCGGCATTCCAGTCCACTTGGGACGACGGCGCGTCGACGTGCAGCGTCTTCGGCAGGAGACCGTGCTGCATCGCCTGAACCATCTTGATGATCCCGCCGACACCCGCCGCCGCTTGCGTGTGCCCGATGTTGGACTTCAACGACCCCAGCAGCAACGGCGTCTCGCGGTCCTGGCCATAAGTCGCCAGCAGTGCCTGGGCCTCGATCGGGTCGCCCAGGGTGGTTCCGGTGCCATGACCCTCGACGGCGTCGACGTCCGAAGTGGACAGGCTCGCGCCGGCCAGCGCCTGGCGGATCACGCGCTGCTGCGCGGGACCGTTGGGTGCGGTCAAGCCGTTGGACGCGCCGTCCTGGTTGATCGCACTCCCCCGCACGATCGCCAGGACCGGGTGGCCATTGCGTTGCGCGTCCGACAACCGCTCCAGCAGGAGCATGCCGACGCCTTCACCCCAGCCCGTGCCGTCGGCGGCGTCGGCGAAGGCCTTGCAGCGACCGTCCGCCGACAGCGCGCGCTGGCGGGAGAACTCGATGAACGTGCCCGGGGTCGCCATGACCAGGACACCGCCGGCCAGTGCGAGTTCACACTCGCCCTGCCGCAGCGCCTGGGCCGCGAGGTGCACCGCGACCAGCGACGACGAGCACGCCGTGTCGACCGTCAGCGCCGGGCCTTCCAGGCCGAACGTGTAGGACAGCCGCCCGGAGACGACGCTCGCCGCGTTGCTGGTGGCGACGTACCCCTCGGTGTTCTCCGCCGCGCCGAACAGCAGCGCCGCGTAGTCCTGGCTGTTGGTGCCGGCGAACACGCCGGTCCGGCTGCCGCGGAACGCCTCGGGCGGAATGCCTGCGCGCTCGAACGCCTCCCACGACGTCTCCAGCAGCAACCGCTGCTGCGGGTCCATCGCCAGGGCCTCGCGCGGGCTGATACCGAAGAACGCCGGATCGAAGTCCGCCGCGCCGTCCAGGAAGCCGCCTTCCTTGGCGTAGCTCGTTCCGGGCGCTTCCTGGCTCGGGTCGTACAGCGTGCCGAGGTCCCAGCCGCGGTCGGCGGGGAACTCGGAGACGGCGTCGATGCCGTCGGCGACCAGGTGCCACAGGTCTTCCGGCGACCGCACGCCGCCGGGGTAACGGCAGCTCATCGCCACGATGGCGATCGGGTCGTCGTCCACTGTGGACATGGTCTCCACGACGGTGGTCGCCGTGTCGCCGACCAGATCCGCCCGCAGGCTCGCGGCCAGCGCGGTGGAGTTCGGGTGGTCGAAGACGAGAGTCGCGGGCAGCCGGACACCGGTCGCGGTCGCGAGCCGGTTGCGGAGCTCGACGGCGGTGAGCGAGTCGAAGCCCAGGTCTTTGAACGCCCGGCCGGGCTCGATCGCTGCGGCGCCGTCGTGGCCCAGCACCGCGGCCGCCTCGGCCCGGACCAGTGCAACCAGCGTCCGGTCCTGCTCGGCGCGGCCCATACCGGCCAGCCGGGTGCGGAACGTGTCGTCGCCGGGCACCGGCCCGGCCTCGGCCGCGGCGAGGGCGGCCCGGGCCTCGGGCACGCCGTCGAGCAGCGGACGCGGGCGGACCGAGGCGAACGACGGCGCGAACCGCGTCCAGTCCACATCGGCCACGACCACGGCCGGATCCTGGTTCACTGCCTGGGCGAGCGCGGCGATCGCCGTCTCCGGCCGCATCGGCGTGACACCGCGGCGGCGCAGGTGGGCCGTCGCGTCACCGCGCGAGGCCATGCCACCGCCGGCCCACGGTCCCCAGGCGACGGCCGTGGCCGGCAGCCCGCGGTCGCGGCGTGACTGGGCGAGCGCGTCGAGGTAGGCGTTGGCGGCCGAGTAGGCGGCCTGCCCACCCGCGCCCCACACGCCGGAGATCGAGGAGAAGAGGACGAACGCGTCCACGTCGCCGGCGAGACTGTCCAGGTGGGCCGCTCCGAGAACCTTTGCGGACAGCACGTCAGCGAACGCCTCGGTGTCCACAGTGGTCAGATCGGTCGGCAAGTCGACACCCGCGGTGTGCACCACGGCGTCTACCGGGTGCTCGGCCAGCAGGGTCTCCACGGCGTCGCGGTCGGCGACGTCGCAGGCGGCGATCACGACGTCCACACCGGACTCGGCGAGTTCGTCGCGCAGCTGCGCGGCTCCGGGTGCGTCGAGGCCGCGGCGGCTGGTCAGCACCAGCCGCTCGGCGCCGTTCTTGGCGGCCCAGCGGGCGACTTCCGCGCCCAGGGCCCCGGTACCGCCGGTGACCAGGACGGTCCCGCGAGGCGTCCACGACGTTGTGGCCGTCGGTCGCGGAGCCCGGACGAGACGGCGCACGTAGACGCCGGAGCCGCGGACGGCGACCTGGTCCTCGCCGCCGTTGCTGCCGGTCTCGCCGTTGCGGCCATTGCCGCTGGTGCCGCCACCGCCGCCATTGCTGCCAGCGCCGGAGATGCCGCCGGTGCCGCGGTTGCCAGCGCCGGAGATGCCGTCGGTGCCGCGGTTGCCAGCGGCACCGACGGTACCAGCGAAGCCGCTGGCGAGGACCCCGGCGAGGCGGGCGCCGGCCCGCTCGTCGAAGTCCTCGGGCAGGTCGATCAGCCCGCCCCAGCGCTGGGGCAGTTCGAGCGCGGCGACGCGGCCGAGGCCCCAAACCATCGCCTGGGCCGCGTTGCGCAGCCGATCGGCCCGGCCGGTCGACACGGCGCCGCTGGTCAGCACCCACAGCGGGGCGTCGACGCCGGCCTGGACCGCCGTCAGGGCGGCCTTCAGGCTGCCCGGCATCGCGAGGTCGCTGTCGTCCTCGGTGAGCACCGCGAGCACGCCCGCCACCTCGCCGACGCCGGCGAGCTGCGCGGCGAGGGTCTCGTCCAGGGTGATCCGGACGACGTCCGCACCGGCCCTGGTCACGGCGTCGGACACGGCGGCGCCGCCGTCGGAGACCAGCCAGGTGCCGGACAGTGTGGGTTCGCCGAGGTCCGTCCAGGGCTGCCAAGTCGCCCGGTACCGCCAGCCGTCCACTGTGGATTCGGTGTGCTGCTGCCGGCGCCAGGCCGACAGGGCGGGCAGGACCTCGCTGAACGGCTCGTCGCCGGTGAGCGCGAGGGTGCCGGTGAGGCGGCCGAGATCGGCGTTCTCCACCGCGGTCCAGAACTCGCGCTCGGCTTCGGTCCCGGCCACAGGCTCGGCCGACGCCGCGGCCTCGGGCCAGAACCGACGGCGCCGGAACGCGTAGGTCGGCAGATCGACGTGGCCACCACGGCCCCCGGCCACCGCCGCCCAGTCCGGCGAAACGCCGTGGACGTGCGCAGTGGCGACGGCCGCGACGAGCGCGTCCTCCTCGGGACGGTCACCCCGCAGCGCCGAGGCGAACACCCCGCCGGCCACGCAGTCCTGGGCGAGTGCGGTCAGCACGCCGTCCGGGCCCAGCTCGAGGTAGGTCGTGACCCCGGCCGCTTCCAACGTCTGCATGCCATCGACGAATCGCACGGCCTCGCGCACGTGGCGCACCCAGTAGTCCGCGTCGAACTCGGTGATCAGCTCACCGGTGACGTTGGAGACGATCGGTATAACCGTCTTACCGTAAGACAGAGACTCCGTAATACCGCGGAACTCGGCCAGCATCGGGTCCATCAGCGGCGAGTGGAACGCGTGGCTGACGGCGAGGCGCTTGGTCTTGCGGTCCGCGAAGTGCACCGCGACCGCCAACACCGCGTCCTCGTCGCCGGAGATCACCGTCGAGGTCGGGCCGTTCAGAGCGGCGATGGTCACACGGTCAGACAGATATACCGAAACCTCGTCCTCGGTCGCCTGGAGCGCGACCATCGCGCCACCGGACGGCAGGGCCTGCATCAGGCGGCCCCGCGCGGCGACCAGCGTCACCGCGTCGGCCAGGGACAGCACACCAGAGACGTGGGCTGCGGCCAGCTCGCCGATCGAGTGGCCCACCAGGAAGTCCGGTCGCAGGCCCCAGTGCTCCAGCAACCGGAACAGGGCGACCTCGATCGCGAACAGCGCGGCCTGGGTGTAGGCGGTCTGGTCGAGCAGAGCGGAGTCCTCGAAGACGACTGTCCGGAGTGGACGGTCCAGGTGGGTGTCGAACTCCGCGCAGACCGCGTCCAGGGCGTCGGCGAAGACCGGGTAGGCCGCGTACAGCTCACGGCCCATCCCGACGCGCTGACTCCCCTGGCCGGTGAACAGGAACGCCAGCCGGCCACCGGACGCCGTGCCGGTGACGGCTCCGGCTTCACCGCGGCCGAGGGCACCGAGGGCAGCCCGCAGTTCGTCGCGGCCGGTGGCCAGGAGCGCGGCGCGGGCGGGCAGCGCGGCCCGGGTGGTCGCCGACGCGACGGCCAGCTCGGCCGGCGTCACGTGCGGAGCGGCGTCCCAGTGCGCGAGCAACTGTCGGGCCTGCGCCCGGACGGCTTCGGCGTCGGTGCCCGACACCAGCAGCGGCACCCGGCCGACCGGCTGGGCGTCCGTCGTGAGGTTCGGCGCCTGAGTGGAGTCCGGCGCCTGCTCGATGACGGCGTGCGCGTTGGTCCCGCTCATCCCGAACGACGACACCGCAGCTCGCCGCGGCCGGTCCACCGACGGCCAGTCGTGCGCCTCGGTCAGCAGCGACACCGCGCCCGCGGTCCAGTCGACGTGCGGGGACGGCTCGTCGACGTGCAGCGTCTTCGGCAACACGCCGTGGCGCATCGCCTGGACCATCTTGATGATCCCGCCGACACCCGCGGCCGCCTGGGTGTGGCCGATGTTCGACTTCAGCGACCCCAGGAACAAGGGCTCGGACCGGTCCTGGCCATAGGTGGCCAGCAGTGCCTGGGCCTCGATCGGGTCGCCGAGCACTGTGCCGGTACCGTGCGCCTCGACCGCGTCGACGTCCGAAGCAGCCAGACCGGCGTTGGCCAGTGCCTGCCGGATGACGCGCTGCTGGGCGGGGCCGCTGGGGGCGGTGAGGCCGTTGGACGCGCCGTCCTGGTTGATCGCCGTCCCGCGCACCAGCGCGAGCACCGGGTGGCCGTGGCGGCGCGCGTCGGACAGCCGCTCCAGCAGCAGCATGCCGGCGCCCTCGCCCCAGCCCGTGCCGTCGGCGGCCGCGGCGAACGCCTTGCAGCGGCCGTCCGGCGCGAGGCCCCGCTGCCGCGAGAACTCGACGAACGTGCCCGGGGTCGCCATCACCAGCGCGCCGCCGGCCAGGGCCAGCGAGCACTCGCCGTTGCGCAGGGCCTGCGCCGCGAGGTGCAGCGCGACCAGCGAAGACGAGCACGCGGTGTCCACCGTGACGGCCGGGCCTTCGAGCCCGAAGGTGTAGGCGAGCCGGCCGGAGACGACGCTGGCGGAGTTGCCGGTCGCGACGTGTCCCTCGGCGCCCTGCGGCGCGGCCATCAGCAGCGCCGCGTAGTCCTGGCTGTTGGTGCCGGCGAAGACGCCGACCTCGGTGCCGCGCACCGCCTTCGGGTCGATGCCGGCGCGTTCGAACGCCTCCCAGGTGATCTCGAGCAGGAGCCGCTGCTGCGGGTCCATGCCGAGCGCTTCGCGCGGCGAGATGCCGAAGAAGTCGGCGTCGAACTCGGCCACGTCGTGCAGGAAGCCGCCTTCGCGGGCGTAGGACGTGCCTTCGCTCTCGGGGTCCGGGTCGTACAGCGCGTCGAGGTTCCAGCCGCGGTCGCCGGGCATTTCGGACACCGCGTCGCGGCCGTCGGCCACCAGCCGCCAGAGGTCCTCCGGCGAGCGGACGCCCCCGGGGTACCGGCAGCTCATGGCCACGATCGCGATCGGGTCGTCGGCGTCGCGCACGGTGCTGACCGCGGTCCGCGCGACGGCCTCGCCGCCGAGCAGCAGCGTGGCGAGGTGCGTGGCCAGGACGGCCGGCGTCGGGTGGTCGAACACCAGCGTCGCGGGCAGGCGCAGGCCGGTCGCGGTGCCCAGGGCGTTGCGCAGCTCGACCGCGGTGAGTGAGTCGAAACCCAGCTCACGGAAAGCTTTCGCGGGCTCGACCTCGGCGACGCCGGCGTGGCCGAGAACGGCGGCCGCGTGCGTGCGCACCAGGTCCAGCAGCACCCGCTCGCGCTCGGCGTCGGCCAGCCCGGTCAGCTGCCGGGCGAACTCGGACGTCTCGGCGGTCTCTTCGTCGCCGGCCAGTGCGGCGGCGACCTCGGGGATGGTGTCGAGCAGCGGACGCGGGCGGCCCGCGGCGAACGACGGCGCGAACCGCGCCCAGTCGACGTCGGCCACGACCAGCGCGGTTTCGCCGGCGCCGACGGCCTGGGCGAGCGCGCGAACCGCGAGCGTCGCTGACATCGGCTCGAGGCCGCGGCGGCGCAGCTGGTCGGCGGCGTCGCCGCGCGAGGCCATGCCGCCGCCGTCCCACGGGCCCCACGCGACGGCGGTCGCGGTCAAGCCGCGGTCGCGGCGGGACTGCGCCAGCGCGTCGAGGTAGGCGTTGGCGGCGGAGTACGCGCCCTGGCCGCCGGATCCCCAGGTCCCGGAGATCGAGGCGAAGAGGACGAACGCGTCGAGCGCGGTCTCGCCGAGCACGGCGTCGAGGTTCGCCGCGCCCGCGACCTTGGCCGCCAAGACGTCGGCGAACTCGGCCGCGTCGCCGTCGGCCAGGGGCGTCGGGCGGTCGACGCCGGCGGCGTGCACCACGGCGTCCACGGGGTGTTCGGCGATCAGAGCGGCGACGGCGTCGCGGTCGGTGACGTCACAGGCGGCGATCACGACGTCGACGCCGAGTTCGTCTCGCAAGGCTTCGGCACCTGGCGCGGCGAGCCCGGAACGGCTGGTCAGGACGAGCCGCTCGGCGCCGTTTTCCGCGGCCCAGCGGGCGACCTGCGCGCCCAGGGCGCCAGTGCCGCCGGTGACGAGCACAGTGCCCCGCGGCGTCCAGACGTCCTTTATGGACTTGTCGGCGCGGACGAGACGGCGGACGTGGACACCCGAGCCGCGGACGGCGACCTGGTCCTCGGGGCCGGTGAGCACCCCGGCGAGGCGGGCGCCTGCTCGCTCGTCGAGCACCTCAGGCAGGTCGACGAGGCCACCCCAGCGCTGCGGCAGTTCGAGGCCGGCCACCCGGCCCAGGCCCCACGCGGCGGCCTGGCCGGCGGCGCGGACGCGGTCGGCGCGTCCGGTGGAGACGGCGCCTTCCGTCGCCACCCACAGCGGCGCGGCGACGTCGGCGTCACCCAGCGCCCGCAGCACGTCGAGCAGCTGCGCGGACGCGGTGGCCGGGTCGTCGGCCGTGACCAGCGAAAGCACGCCGGCGATCTCGCGTTCCCAGACGGCGCCGGCGATCTCGACGGCCAGGGTTTCGCGGGCCGCGGGCTCGACGACGACGGTCTCCGCGCCGTAGCGGGTCAGCACCCCGGACAGGGGGTGGCCGGCGGGGGCGAGCAGCAGCCAGGTGCCGGACAGCACCGGCGCGGGCAGATCGGTCAGCGGCTGCCAGGTGATCCGGTACCGCCAGGAGTCCACTGTGGACTTCTCCTGGCCGGACCGGCGCCAGTTCGCCAGTGCGGGCAGCAGGGTCTCGGCGTCGCGCTCGGTAATGGCGAGGGTCGTGGCGAGCGCGGTGGCGTCGTCAGCCTCGACGACGGTCCAGAACTCGGCATCGTCCGAAGAGGTCTCGAACCCATTGGGCAGCTCGACTTCCGGCCAATAGCGGCGGTTCTGGAAGGCGTAGGTGGGCAGGTCGATCCGACGGGCGCCGGTCAAGACGGTGGCCCAGTCCGGGACGTGGCCGCGGACGTGCGCCTGGCCGAGAGCGTGGGCGAACGCCTGCTCCTCGGACCGGCCACTCCGCAGCACGGGCGCGAAGACGGCGTCGGCGACACAGTCCTGCCCCATCGCAGAGAGCACGCCGTCCGGGCCCAGCTCCAGGAACGTGGTGACACCGCGACCAGCCAAGGTCTGCATGCCGTCGGCGAACCTCACGGCCTCACGCACATGCCGGACCCAGTAGTCCGCGTCGAACTCGGTCATCAGTTCGCCGGTGACGTTGGAGACGATCGGTATAACCGACTGACCGTATGACAGAGACTCAGCTATACCGCGGAACTCCGCCAGCATTGGATCCATCAACGGCGAGTGGAACGCGTGGCTCACGGTGAGCCGCTTGGTCTTGCGGTCGGCGAAGTGCTCCGCGACCGCCAGGACGGCGTCCTCGTCGCCGGAGATCACGGTCGAGGCCGGGCCGTTGATCGCGGCGATGGTCACACGGTCTGACAGATATACCGAAACCTCGGCCTCCGTCGCCTGGATCGCGACCATCGCGCCACCGGTCGGCAGCGCCTGCATGAGGCGACCCCGCGCGGCGACCAGCGTCACGGCGTCCGCCAGCGACAGGACCCCGGCGACGTGCGCCGCGGCCAGTTCGCCGACCGAGTGGCCCGCGAGGAAGCCGGGCCGGAGGCCGTAGTGCTCCACCAGCCGGAACAGGGCGACCTCGAGTGCGAACAGCGCGGCCTGGGTGTACGCCGTCTGGTCCAGCAGCTCGGAGGCCTCGAAGAGGACAGTCCGCAGTGGACGGTCCAGGTGCGTGTCGAACTCCGCGCACACCGCGTCCAGCGTGTCCGCGAAAACCGGGTGCGTCGAGTACAGCTCACGGCCCATCCCGGCCCGCTGGCTGCCCTGGCCGGTGAACAGGAACGCCAGCCGGCCTTCCCCCGCGACGCCGGTGAGGGCCGACGGTTCGCCCGCGGCCAGAGCCGCGAGCCCGGCCAGCAGCGTCTCGCGATCGGCGCCGAGCACGGCCGCGCGGTGCGGCTGCCGCGACCGGGTCGTGGCCAGCGAATACGCGACGTCCGCGGGCTCCCAGCCATCGGTGTCCAGGTGCGTCAGCAGCCGGGCGGCCTGCTCGCGCAGGGCTTCGGCGGTGTGCGCGGACAGCGTCCACGGCGCCACCGGCACCGCGACGGCGGGCGCCTGGTCGGCGGGCGGCGCCTCTTCCAGCACCACGTGTGCGTTCGTGCCGCTCATGCCGAACGACGACACGGCGGCGCGCCGCGCACGACTCACCTCGGGCCACGGGCGGGCCTCGGTGACCAGCTCGACCGCACCCGCGGTCCAGTCCACTTGGGACGACGGCGCGTCGACGTGCAGCGTCTTCGGCACGGTGCCGTGCTGCATCGCCAGGATCATCTTCATCATCCCGGCGACGCCGGCGGCGGCCTGCGTGTGCCCGATGTTGGACTTCAGCGAGCCCAGCAGCAGCGGCTCGCCGTCGCGGTCACGACCGTAGGTGGCGAGCACGGCCTGCGCTTCGATCGGGTCGCCCAGGGTGGTGCCGGTGCCGTGCGCTTCGACGACGTCGACGTCCGAAGTGGACAGTCCGGCCGCGGCGAGGGCCTGGCGGATCACGCGTTGCTGCGCCGGGCCGTTCGGCGCGGTGAGGCCGTTGGACGCGCCGTCGGAGTTGATCGCCGAGCCTCGCAGGACCGCGAGAACCGGGTGCCCGTTGCGACGGGCGTCGGAAAGCCTTTCCAGCACCAGCATCCCGGCACCTTCGCCCCAGCCGGTGCCGTCGGCCGCGTCGGCGAACGCCTTGCAACGGCCGTCCGCGGCGAGGCCGCGCTGGCGCGAGAACTCGATGAACGTGCCGGGCGTGGCCATCACCAGCGCCCCGCCGGCCAGCGCCAGCGAGCACTCGCCGGCCCGCAGCGCCTGCGCGGCCCAGTGCACCGCGACCAGCGAAGACGAGCACGCGGTGTCGATCGTCGCGGCCGGGCCCTCCAGCCCGAAGGTGTAGGCGAGCCGACCGGACACGACGCTCGCGGCGTTGCCGGTGGCGACGTACCCCTCGGCGTCCTGCCGCGCGACCATCAGCAAGGTCGCGTAGTCCTGGCTGTTAGAGCCGACAAACACCCCGGTCCGGCTTCCCCGCAGGGACTCCGCCGGGATGCCGGCCCGTTCGAACGCCTCCCACGACGTCTCCAGCAGCAGCCGCTGCTGCGGGTCCATCGAAAGCGCTTCACGCGGGCTGATACCGAAGAACGCCGGGTCGAAGTCGCCCGCGTCGTGCAGGAAACCGCCGGTACGGGCGTAGGACGTGCCGGGGTGCGCCGGGTCCGGGTGGTAGAGCGCGCCGAGGTCCCAGCCGCGGTCGGCGGGGAACTCGGTCACCGCGTCGCCGCCGGAGACGACCAGGTCCCAGAGGTCTTCCGGGCTGCGCACGCCGCCGGGCAGGCGGCAGCTCATCGCGACGACGACGATCGGGTCGTCACCGGTCACCACCGCGACCGGCGTCTCGGGTCCATTGTGGACGGCGCCGAACAGCTCCGCGTCGAGCTGCCGGGCGAGCGCCTCGGGGTTCGGGTGGTCGAAGGCGAGCGACGCGGGCAGCGCGAGCCCGGTCGCCGCGGTGAGGCGGTTGCGCAGGTCGACGGCGGTCAGCGAGTCGAACCCGAGGTCGCGGAACGCGCGGGCCGCCGGCACCGCGGCGGTGGCGTCCGGGCCGGAGTGTCCGAGCGCGAGCGCGGCCTCCGCGCGAACGACGTCGAGCAGAGCGCGCTCGCGTTCGGCGGGGGCGAGCGGCGCGAGGCGGGTGACGAGCGCGGGCCGGTCCCCGGTCGCCGGGATGGTGTCGAGCGCGCGGACTTCGGGCAGGTCGCCGATCAGCGGCCGCGGCCGGACCAGCTGGTAACCGGGAGCGAAGCGGGCCCAGTCGACGTCAGCGACGACGACAGCAGCATCGTTGCAGGTCAGCGCCGTGACGGCGAGTTCGGGTGCGAGCGCCGGCAGACCACGGCGACGCAGGTCGGCCTCGGCTTCGGCGCCGACCATGCCGCCCTCGGCCCACGGGCCCCAGGCGATCGCGGTCGCCGGGACGCCCCGGGCGCGCCGCTGCTCGGCGAGCGCGTCGAGGAAAGCGTTTGCAGCGGCGTAGGCGGCCTGGCCACCACTCCCCCACACTCCCGCGATCGACGAGAAGAGCACAAAGGCGTCGACGTCCCCGACGAGTTCGTCGAGGTTGGCCGCGCCGGCGACCTTGGCCTCGACGACGGCGGCGAGCCCGTCCCGCGTCAGGTCGGCGAGCCGCGCCGGGTCACCCGCGCCGGCCGCGTGCACGACGGCGTTCACCGGGTGCTCGGCCAGCAGCGCGGCGAGCGCGTCGCGGTCGGCGACGTCGCACGCCGCGACGACAACGTCCACACCGGACTCGGCGAGTGCGTCGCGCAGTTCGGCCGCGCCCGGCGCGTCCAGGCCGCGACGGCTGGTGAGCACCAGCCGGTCGACGCCCTCCGCGGCCAGGTAGCGGGCGACGTGGGCGCCGAGCGCGCCGGTGCCGCCGGTGACCAGCACGGTCCCGCGCGGCGTCCAGGCCGTGGTGGCGGGGGCGGCGTGCGTGAGGCGCCGGCCGAAGACGCCGGTGGCGCGGATCGCGACCTGGTCCTCGGTGCCGTCGGCCAGCACCCGGGCGAACCGGGTGGCGGCGCGCTCGTCCAGCGTGGTGTCCAGGTCGATCAGGCCACCGCCGTGCTGCGGGTACTCCAGGCCGACAACGCGGCCGAAACCCCAGGTCATCGCCTGGGTCGCGCTGCGCGGCCGGTCGGCGCGGCCGGTGCCGACGGCGCCCGAGGTGACCAGCCACAGCGGGGCGGCGACCTCGTGCGCGGCCAGGGTCTGGACCAGGTCCAGCGTCGCGGCGAGGCCGTCCCGCTCGTCCAGCGAGAGCAGGGAGACGACACCGGCGACCGGGCCGTCGAGCGCCGCCGGGGTCAGCGGCTCGACGTCGGCGCCGTGCGCGGTGAGGGCGGCGGTGACGCCGAGAGCGTCGGATCCGGCCAGCAGCCAGCGACCGGCCAGCTCCGGGGTCGTGTCCGACGGCACCGGCAGCCACTCGATCCGGTAGCGCCAGGAGTCCACAGTGGACTTGTCCTGGCCGCGGCGGCGGTAGCCGGCGAGCGCGGGCAGGACGTCGGCGAGCGAACCGGCGGGCAGGTTCAGGGTCGCGGCGAGCGCGTCCGCGTCGCCGGTTTCGACGGCCTGCCAGAACCCGGCGTCTTCGCTGCCCGAAACCTGGGCGGTGGCGGGCTCGGGCCAGAACGTCGTGTGCTCGAAGGGGTAGGTGGGCAGGTCGATCCGGCGGACGTCGGCGCCCGCGAACAGCCCGGCCCAGTCGATCTTCGCGCCGTGCGCGTACGCGGTGGCCAACGCGGTGGCGACGGCGTCGCGCTCCGGGCGGCCGGACCGCAGCAGCGGCGCGAAAGTGCCGTCGGCGACGCAGTCCTGGCCCATGGCGGACAGCACGCCGTCGGGGCCCAGCTCGAGGAACGTCGTGACGCCGTGGTCGGCCAGGGTGCGCATGCCGTCGGCGAACCGGACGGCGTCGCGGACGTGCCGGACCCAGTACTCCGGGTCGGTGACGTCACCGGCGACGATCGGGGTCCGCGGCGGGGCGAACGTCAGGGACCGGGCGACCGCACGGAACTCGTCGAGCATCGGGTCCATCAGCGGCGAGTGGAACGCGTGGCTCACCGTGAGCCGCTTGGTCTTGCGGTCCGCGAACTGCGCGGCGACGGCCAGCACGGCGTCCTCGTCGCCGGAGACGACAGTCGCGTTCGGACCGTTGAGCGCGGCGATGCTCACGCGCTCGGTCAGGTGCGGGGTGACCTCGTCTTCGGTCGCCTGGATGGCGACCATTGCGCCACCCGATGGCAGCGCCTGCATCAGGCGGCCCCGGGCGGCGACCAGCGTCACCGCGTCAGCCAGCGACAGCACCCCGGCGACGTGGGCCGCGGCCAGCTCGCCGATCGAGTGCCCGGCCAGGAAGTCCGGCCGCAGGCCCCAGGACTCGACCAGCCGGAACAGTGCGACCTCGACCGCGAACAACGCGGCCTGGGTGTACGCGGTCTGGTCCAGCAAGGCGGAGTCTTCGACCAGGACCGTCCGCAGTGGACGGTCGAGGTGCGTGTCGAACTCCGCGCACACCGCGTCGAGCGCGTCGGCGAAGACCGGGTGGGTTGCGTACAGCTCACTGCCCATCCCGGCTCGCTGGCTGCCCTGGCCGGTGAACAGGAACGCCAGCCCGCCTCCGGCCTCACCGCGGACGAGAGCGGCGTCGGACCGGCCGTCGGCCAGTGCACGCAACGCGCGCTCGACGTCTTCGGCGGTCTCCCCGGTGACGACCGCGCGGTGGTCGAGCGCCGCCCGCGAGGTGGCCAGGGAGTAGGCGAGGTCGCCCAGGTCGACGTCCACAGTCAGCGCCGCCGCCTGCGCCCGCAGTGCCGCCGGCGTGCGCGCGGACAGCACGACCGGCGCCAGCGACGGGCGGGCGCCGCGTTCCGGAGCCGGGTCGGCCGAAGGGGCCTGCTCGATGATCGTGTGCGCGTTGGTCCCGCCGACTCCGAACGACGACACGCCGGCGCGGCGCGGACGTCCGGTCTCGGGCCAGGCCCGCGGCTCGGTCAGCAGCTCGACCGCACCGGACGTCCAGTCCACGTGCGGGGTCGGCTCGTCGACGTGCAGCGTGCGGGGCAAGAGGCCGTGCCGCATCGCGAGGACCGTCTTGATCACGCCGCCGACCCCGGCGGCGGCCTGGGTGTGCCCGATGTTCGACTTCAGCGAGCCCAGCCACAGCGGCTCGCCGTCGCGGTCGCGGCCGTAGGTGGCCAGCAGGGCCTGTGCCTCGATCGGGTCGCCGAGAACGGTGCCGGTGCCGTGCGCCTCCACGGTGTCCACATCGGACGTCGTGAGGCCGGCCGCGCCGAGCGCCTGGCGGATGACGTTCTGCTGGGCCGGGCCGTTGGGCGCGGTGAGGCCGTTGGACGTGCCGTCTGAGTTGACCGCGCTGCCCGCGACGAGCGCGAGGACCGGGTGGCCGTTGCGCTGCGCGTCGGAAAGCCTTTCCAGCAGCAGAAGCCCGGCGCCCTCGCCCCAGCCGGTGCCGTCGGCCGCGGCGGCGAAGGACTTGCAGCGGCCGTCGGCGGCCAGGCCGCGCTGACGGGAGAACTCGGCGAACGCGGTCGGCGTGGTCATCACCGTGACGCCGCCGGCCAGTGCCAGCTCGCACTCGCCGTTGCGCAGCGCCTGGGCGGCCAAGTGGAGCGCGACCAGCGACGACGAGCACGCCGTGTCGACAGTCAGCGCGGGGCCTTCGAGGCCGAACGTGTAGGCCAGCCGGCCGGACACGACGGCGGCGGCGTTGCCCGTGGCGAGGTAGCCCTCACCGGCGTTGCCGGAGCGCATCAGGAGGGCCGCGTAGTCCTGGCCGTTCGAGCCGACGAACACGCCGGACCGGCTGCCGCGCACCGAACGCGGGTCGATGCCCGCGCGCTCGAACGCCTCCCACGCGGTCTCCAGCAGCACACGCTGCTGCGGGTCCATGGCCAGCGCTTCGCGCGGCGAGATGCCGAAGAAGGCCGCGTCGAACCCGCCGACCGCGGGCAGGAAGCCGCCTTCGCGGGTGTAGCTGGTGCCCGGGTTGTCCGGGTCGGGGTCGTACAGCGCGTCGAGGTCCCAGCCGCGGTCGGCCGGGAACGGGCCGATGCCGTCGAGGCCACCTTCCACCAGGCGCCAGAGGTCCTCGGGCGAGGTGACGCCGCCGGGGTACCGGCAGCTCATCGCCACGATGGCGATCGGATCGTCCACAGTGGACGTGGTGACGATGGTCGCCACCGGCGCGTCGCCGATCAGCTCGGCGTGCAGGTGCGCGGCGAGCAGCTCCGGCGTCGGCCGGTCGAACACCAGCGACGCGGGCAGGTTCAGCCCGGTCTCGGTGGCCAGCAGATCACGCAGCTCGACGGCGGTGAGCGAGTCGAAACCGAGGTCGGCCAGCGGCCGGTCGTCGCGCACGTCGGCCACCGAGGTGAACCCGAGCACGGCGGCGACGCCGGCGCGGACGATCCCGGCGAGCACGCCGAGAGCGTCCTTTTCGGACGGTTGCGCGGCGAGCCGCGCACGCAGTTCGGCACCGGCCCCGGACTCGGTGCGGGCGGGCCCGCCGGTCAGCGCGGCGACCGCTTCGGGCAGCTCGGCGAGCAGCGGACGCGGGCGGGCCGCGGCGAACCCGGGCGCGAAGGACGCCCAGGTCACGTCGGCGACGGTCACCGTGGTCTCGTCACCGTCGAGCGCGCCGGCCAGCGCGGCGAGCGCCGGCTCGGCGGCCATCGGCGGCAGGCCGCGACGGCGCAGCTGCTGCTCACCGTCACCTTCGACCATGCCGCCCCCGGCCCACGGGCCCCAGGCGATGGCGGTCGCGGCCAGGCCACGCGAACGGCGTTGCTCGGCCAGGGCGTCCAGGTGGGCGTTGGCCGCCGCGTACGCGGCCTGCCCGCCACTCCCCCAGACCCCGGCGATCGAGGAGAACAGGACGAAGGCGTCGACGTCGCCGACGAGTTCGTCGAGGTTGGCCGCGCCGAGCACCTTGGCACGCAACAGTTCCGCGAACGCCGCAAGGGACGTCTCGTGCAGCGGCGCCGAGCCGGTTGCGCCGGCGGCGTGGAACACCGACGTCACCGGGTGTTCGGCGAGCAGCGCGGCCAGGGCGTCGCGGTCGGCGACGTCGCACGCCGCGACGACGACGTCCACGCCGAGCGCGGTGAGTTCGTCGCGCAGCTCGGCCGCGCCCGGCGCGTCCAGGCCGCGGCGGCCGGTCAGCACCAGGCGTTCCGCGCCGGTGGCGGCGAGGCGGCGGGCGACCTGCGCGCCGAGGGCGCCGGTGCCGCCGGTGATCAGGACGGTGCCGCGCGGGGCCCAGGAGCGCACCGGCGTCGCCGGGGCGCGGACCAGGCGGCGGGCGAACACGCCGCTGGCGCGCACGGCGACCTGGTCTTCGCTGGCGTCGGCGAGCACCGCGGCCAGCCGGGCGCCGGCGCGGGCGTCGAGTTCGGCCGGGAGGTCGACGAGCCCACCCCAGCGGCCGGGCTCCTCCAGGCCGAGCACCCGGCCGAGGCCCCAGATCTGCGCCTGTACCGGGACGACGGCCCGGTCGGCGCGGCCGGTGGCGACGGCGCCAGAGGTGGCGAGCCAGATCGGCGCGGTGACGCCGAGGGCCTGGATCAGCTCGATCGTGGCGGTCAGGCCCGTGGTCAGACCGAGGTGGGTGGGGTCGGGGGTCTCGTCGAGCGCCAGCAGGGAGAGCACACCGGCGAGCGGTTCATCGGCAAGGTCGCTGGCCAGATCGCTCGCGTCGGCGAGGTTGCCAGCCATGTCACCCGTACCGGCGAGGCCGCTCACACCGGTGAGGTTGCCGGGCAATTCACTCGCGTCGGCGATCCAGCGGACCCGCGCGCCGTGTGCGGCCAGGGCCTCGACGGCCGAGTCGGTGAGCGGACCGGGCGGGCCGACGACCAGCCAGGTACCGGACAGTTCGGCGGCCGCGGTCGGCTTGGGGGTCCAGGAGATCCGGTATCGCCAGCCGTCCACAGTGGATTCTTCGCGGCGGCGGTCGCGCCAGGAGGCCAGTGCGGGCAGGACCTCGCCCAGCGACGACGCCAGCTGCGCGTTGCCCGGGTCGATCGTGGCGGCGAGCGCGGCCGGGTCGCCGCTGTCGACGGCCTGCCAGAAGCCGGAGTCCTCGGCGGTGGTGGCCGGCGTGGAGGCGCTCGGCTCGATCCAGTAGTGCTCCCGCTGGAACGGGTAGGTCGGCAGCTCGACCCGCCGAGCACCCTCGAACAGCACCGGCCAGGTCACTGCGACGCCGTGCACGTGGACGGCGGCGAGCGCGGCCAGCGCCGAGGCCTGCTCGGGACGGCCGGCCCGCAGCACGGCGGCGAACACCGCGTCCGGGCCGGCGGACTCGCGGCCGAGCGCGGACAGCACACCGTCCGGACCCAGCTCGAGGAACGTCGTGACGCCCTTCGCGGTCAGCGTGCGCATGCCGTCGGCGAACCGGACGGCCTCACGCACGTGCCGCACCCAGTACTCCGGGTCGGCCAGCTCGGCCGCGGTGGCCGGGGCGCCGGTGACGTTGGAGACGATCGGTATAACCGGCTGACCGTAAGACAGAGACTCAGCTATACCGCGGAACTCGGCCAGCATCGGATCCATCAGCGGCGAGTGGAACGCGTGGCTCACCGTCAGCCGCTTGGTCTTGCGGCCCAGGTCGGTGAAGTGTGCCGCGACCGCCAGCATCGCGTCCTCGTCACCCGAGATGACCGTCGAGTCCGGACCGTTCACCGCCGCAACGGTCACACGGTCTGACAGATATACCGAAACCTCAGCCTCGGTCGCCTGCAGAGCCACCATCGCGCCACCCGAAGGGAGCGCCTGCATGAGCCGGCCGCGCGCGGCGACCAGCGTCACCGCGTCGGACAGAGACCAGACCCCGGCGACGTGTGCGGCGGCCAGCTCGCCGATCGAGTGACCGACCAGGAAGTCCGGCGTGACGCCGAAGTGCGCCAGCAGCCGGAACAGCGCCACTTCGAGGGTGAACAGCGCGGCCTGGGTGTACTCGGTCCGGTCGAGCAGACCGGTTTCGTCGAACAGGACTGTCTTGAGTGGATGGGCCAAGTGAGGCTCGAACGCGGCGCAGATCTCGTCGACCGCGGCCGCGAACTCCGGGAACGCGGCGTACAGCTCGCGTCCGGCGCCGGCCCGCTGGCTGCCCTGACCGGTGAACAGGAACGCCAGCCGGCCACGCACGGCCGTGACCCCGCGGACCAAGCCCGGCGCGGCGGTGTCGCCCGCCAGCGCGGCGAGGCCGGAGAGCAGCGCGTCGCGGTCGTCAGCGAGCAGGACGGCCCGGTGTTCCAGGGAAGAGCGACCGGCCGCGGCCGAGAACGCGACGTCAGGGAGCCCCAGCTCGGGGCGCGCGGTCAGGTGGGTGACGAAATCCCCGGCGAGTGCGCGCAGGGCCTCCGCGCTGCGGGCGGACACCAGCACCGGCAGCGGCGACGGCAGCGGGCGCGGCGGGATGACGACGACCTCGGCGTCCTCGGACTCCGAAGCGACCGGTGCGGGCGGCGCCTCTTCCAGGATCGCGTGCGCGTTGGTCCCACTGATCCCGAAACCGGAGACCGCGGCGCGGCGGGGACGTCCGGTCTCCGGCCAGTCGCGTTCCTCGGTGAGCAGCTCGACCGCACCCGAAGCCCAGTCGACGTGCGGGGTCGGCTCGTCGACGTGCAGGGTGCGCGGCATCTTCGCGTGCCGCAACGCCTCGACCAGCTTGATCACGCCGCCGACGCCGGCCGCGGCCTGGGCGTGGCCCAGGTTCGACTTCAGCGAGCCCAGCCACAGCGGCAGCCCCGGCTCGCGCTCCTGACCGTAGGTGGCGAGCAGCGCCTGCGCCTCGATCGGGTCACCCAGCTTCGTGCCGGTGCCGTGCGCTTCGAGCAGGTCGACGTGCGCGGCGGACAGCCGCGCGTTGGCCAGCGCCTGGCGGATGACCCGGCGCTGGGACGGGCCGTGCGGGGCGGTCAGGCCGTTGGACGCGCCGTCGGAGTTGACCGCGGTGCCGCGCACGACGGCGAGGACGTCGTGGCCGTTGCGGCGGGCATCGGAAAGCGTTTCCAGCAGCAGGACGCCGGCGCCCTCGGCCCAGCCGGTGCCGTCGGCCGCGGCGGCGAACGCCTTGCAGCGCCCGTCCGGAGAAAGCCCTTGCTGGCTGTCGAAGGCGACGAACGTGCCCTGGTGCGCCATCACGGTCACGCCGCCGGCCAATGCCATCGAGCACTCGCCGGTGCGCAGCGCGTGCACCGCCAAGTGCAGTGACACCAACGAAGACGAGCACGCAGTGTCCACAGTGACCGCCGGGCCCTCCAGCCCGAAGGTGTAGGCCAGCCGGCCGGAGACGACGCTGGTCGCGTTGCCGGTGAGCAGGTGCCCCGCGAGCCCCGCCAGCTCCGCGCCGCCGCCCGCGCCGTACTGCGAAGACGCCGCGCCGATGAAGACGCCGGTGTCCGAGCCGCGCACGGCGTCCGCCGGGATGCCCGCCCGCTCGAACACCTCCCAAGCGACCTCGAGCAGAACGCGCTGCTGCGGGTCGACGGCCAGCGCCTCGCGCGGGCTGATGCCGAAGAACCCGGCGTCGAACTTCGGTGCGTCGTAAAGGAATCCGCCCTGCGGAACCCGCCCGCCGGGACCGGGTTCGAGCTGCCAGCCGCGGTCGCCGGGGAAGTCCGAGATCGCGTCACCGCCGGTCGTGACCAGCTCCCACAGGTCCTCCGGGCTGCGCACCCCACCCGGGAAGCGGCAGCTCGACGCGACGATGGCGATCGGCTCGGTGTCCCGCTCCTCGACGTCGCGCAGCTGCCGGCGGGCAGTGCGCAGGTCAGCCGTGAGCCGCTTCAAGTACTCGAGGTACTTGCTTTCGTCAGGCATTCGAAGTCACCTCGGGGACGCGGGGGGAACGGGGGCTGGGGCGGGGGTTCACGACATGCCCAGTTCTTTGTCGAGCAGCTCGAAGATGTCGTCGCCGGTGGCCGACTCGAGCTCGGCGTCGGCCGTGTCCGCGCTCCGGTGCGCGTCGCTCCACTTCGCCAGCAAGCTCTGCAGCCGCAACGTGATCCGGGGCTGCTCGGCTTCGTCGTGGCCGGGCGCCATCAGCAGCGCTTCGAGCCGGTCCAGCTCACCGAGCACGGCCGGGCGGGCCGCGGCGACGGGCTCGTCCAGCAGCGCCTCGCGCAGGTACCGGGCCAGTTCGAGGGGCGTCGGCTGGTCGAACACCAACGTCGCGGGCAGCCGCAGGCCGGTGCCGGCGTTGAGCCGGTTACGCAGCTCGACCGAGGTCAGCGAGTCGAACCCGAGCTCCTTGAACGGCCGGGCCGGGTCGACCTCGGCGGCCGAGAGGTGGCCGAGCACCGCGGCGACCTCGCCGCAGACCAGCTCGGTCAGCAACTGCTCACGCTCCACTTCGGACATCGCGGCCAGCCGCGTCTTCAGCGCGATCCCGCCACCGGCGGAGTTCTCCGCGGCCCGGCGGGCGCGGTGCCGGATCAGTCCGTTGAGGACAGTGGGCACGCCTCCGCCGGCGGCGCGGGCCCGCAACGCCGCCAGGTCCAACCGCACCGGCAGCAGCGCCGGTTCGGCCGAGGCCAGGCCCGCGTCGAACAGCGCCAGGCCTTCGTCCGCGGTCAGCGGCGGCATCCCGCCGCGGGTCATCCGGCGCACGTCGGCCTCGGTGAGGCTGCCGAGCATGCCGCCGCCCGCCCAGGGGCCCCAGGCCAGCGACGTCGCGGGCAGCCCGGCCGCCACGCGCCGCTGGGCGAGGGCGTCCAGGAACACGTTGGCCGCCGCGTAGTTGGCCTGCCCGGCGTTGCCGAACGTCCCCGCGACCGAGGAGAACAGCACGAACGCGGCCAGGTCGGCGTCTGCGGTCAGCTCGTGCAGCCGTTGCGCCGCAAGGGCTTTCGGTGCCCACACGGTGTCGAGCCGCTCGGGGGTGAGCGCTTCGACGGTGCCGTCGTCGAGGACGCCGGCGGTGTGCACCACAGCGGTGAGCGGGTGCTCGGCGGGAATGGTGCCGAGCACCGCGCCCAGCGCCGCACCGTCGGTGACGTCGCACGCCGCGACGGTGACTTCGGCGCCCAGCCCGGCCAGTTCCTCGACGAGGTCTTCGGCGCCACCGCGCCGGCTGAGCAGCAGCAGGTGCTTGAGGCCGTGCGTGGTGACCAGGTGCCGGGCGACGAGGCGGCCGAGCGCCCCGGTGCCGCCGGTGATCAGCGCGGTGCCCGCCGGGTCGAGCGGGCGCGGCACCCGCAGCACGACCTTGCCGACGTGCTTGGCCTGGCTGAGGTAGCGGAACGCCTCCGGCGCGTGCCGGACGTCCCATGTGGACAGTGGCAACGGTTCGAGCGCGCCGCTCGCGAACAGCGCGAGGACGTCCACGAACAGTGCGGCGATCCGGTCCGGCCCGGCGTCGATCAGGTCGAACGCCTGGTAACGGACGTCGTGCGCGGCGGCCACCTGCTCCGGGTCGCGGACGTCGGTCTTGCCCATCTCCAGGAACCGCCCGCCGGGTGCGGTGCTGCGCAGCGACGCGTCGACGAACTCGCCGGCGAGCGCGTCGAGCACGACGTGCATCCCGCCGCCGAACGACTGCTCGAACTCGAGCGTGCGGGAGCTGGCGAGGTGCGCGTCGTCCAGGCCCATGCCGCGCAGGACGTCCCACTTGCCGGGGCTCGCGGTGCCGAAGACCTCGGCGCCGAGGTGCCGGGCGAGCTGGACGGCGGCCATGCCGACGCCGCCCGCGGCGGAGTGGATGAGCACGCGCTCGCCCGGCTGGAGCGCGCCGAGCTGAACCAGCGCGTAAAACGCGGTCAGGAACACGATCGGCGCGGACGCGGCCTGCTCGAAGCTCCAGCCGTCGGGAACCGTGACCAGGTAACGGTTGTCGGACACCGAGACCGGCCCGAATCCGCCGGCGAGCAGGCCCATCACGCGGTCACCCGGGGCCAGCCGGGTGACGTCGGCGCCGACCTCCAGCACGACGCCGGCGCCCTCGATGCCGAGCAGCCCGGCCTCGCCGGGGTACATGCCCAGCGCGTTCAGCACGTCGCGGAAGTTGAGCCCGGCGGCGCGGACGCCGACCCGGACCTCGTGGCCGGCGAGCGGCGCGACGGCCTCCGGGCTGGGCACGAGGACGAGGTTGTCCAGGGTGCCCTTGGCCCGGGTGTCAAGCCGCCAGGCCCGTTCACCGGACGGCGGTTGCAGCGCGCCGCCGCCCCGCGTGACCCGCGGGATGAACAGGTCCCCGCCCCGGATCGCGACCTGCGGTTCACCGGTGGCCAGGGCCGCGTCGAGCGGCTCGCCGTCGGGCGCGTCGACGAGGACGAACCGGCCCGGGTGCTCGGCCTGCGCGGACCGGACCAGGCCCCAGACCGCGGCCACGGCCGGGTCCGCGTCTGTGTGCACCGCGCCGCGGGTCCGCAGCACCAGCTTCGAGTCGGCGAAGCGCTCTTCGGAAATCCAGCTCTGGACCAGCTCCAGGACCTCGGTGACGGTCTTCGCGTCGGCCACGACCAGTTCGGGCACTTCGTCGGCGATCTCGCTGAGCGGGACCGCGACGGCGACCGCGTCCGGCTTCGGGATCGGCGTCCAGGCGAGCCGGTACAGCGACTCGGGTGCCGCGGGGCCGGAGTCCGCCACGGCCGAAACCGGGCGCAGCACCAGGGATTCGACGGTGGCGACCGGCGCCCCGGACGCGTCCGCGACCAGCAGCGACACGGCGTCGTCGCCGGACGGGGTCAGCCGGACGCGCAGTTTCGCGGCACCGGCGGCGTGCAGGGTGACGCCGGTCCACGCGAACGGCAGCCGGGCCGGGCGCTCGCCGGGCTGGGCGAGCTGGTCGCCGGTGCCGAGGGCAAGCGCGTGCAGGGCCGAGTCGAGCAGGCCCGGGTGCAGGCCGAACTCCGCGGTGCCGGCCGGCAGCGCGACCTCGGCGTAGATCTCGGTGGCTGTCCGCCAAGCCGCGGACAGGCCGCGGAAGCTCGGGCCGTAACCGAACCCGGCCTCGGTCATACCGTCATACAGACCGCTGACGTCGATGGGCTCGGCGCCGGTGGGCGGCCACACGGCCAGCCCTTCGGACGGCACGGCCGCTGAAGTCCCGAGCGCGCCTTCTGCGTGCAGGGTCCATTCGCCGCCCCCGGCCACGCGGGCGTGGACGGTCAGCGGGCGGAGTCCCCGCTCGTCGGCCTCGCCCACGCGGACCTGGACGTCGACCGCCCCGTCCTCGGGCAGGACCAGCGGGGCGTGCAGGGTCAGGTCCTCGATGCGGTCGTGGCCGGCCTCGTCCCCGGCGCGCACGGCCAGTTCGACGAACGCGGTGCCGGGCACCAGGATCGCGCCGCGCACCCGGTGTTCGGCGAGCCACGGGTGGGTCCGGACGGAAAGCCGGCCGGTGAGCAGGAACCCGTCGTCGCCGGCGGTCGCGACGGCCGCGCCGAGCAGCGGGTGCCCGGCCGCGGCGACGCCGAGGGCCGACGGGTCGCCGGTGGTGGCCGCGCGCAGCGTCGGCCAGTGGCGGCGGCGCTGGAAGGCGTAGGTCGGCAGGGCGACCCGCGGGACCGCGGCGGGGAAGGCCGCGGACCAGCCGACCGGGGTGCCGTGGACGAACGCCGTCGCCAGCCCGGCGAGCAGCGCGGCCTCCTCGGGCCGGCCGGCGCGCTGGGTCGGTGCGAACACGGCGTCGGCGGTGACGCAGTCCTGGCCCATCGCGGACAGGACGCTGTCGGGGCCCAGTTCGAGGAAGCGGGTGACGCCGGCGGCCTCCAGCGTGCGGACGCCGTCGAGGAACCGGACGGCTTCGCGGGCGTGCCGGACCCAGTAGCCGGCGTCGAACTCCAGCACCGGCTCGCCGGTGACGGTCGAGACTATCGGTATAACCGACTGACCGTATGACAGAGACTCAGCTATACCGCGGAACTCGGCCAGCATCGGGTCCATCAGCGGCGAGTGGAACGCATGGCTCACCGTCAGCCGCTTGGTTTTACGATCCGCGAAGTGCTCCGCCACGGCTTTTACGGCAGCCTCGTCGCCGGAGATGACCGTCGAGTCCGGGCCGTTCAGCGCGGCGATGGTCACACGGTCAGACAGATATACCGAAACCTCGTCCTCGGTCGCCTGGATCGCCAGCATCGCGCCACCGGACGGCAGGGCCTGCATGAGACAGCCGCGCGCGGCGACCAGCGTCACCGCGTCGGCCAGCGAGAGGACACCGGCGACGTGCGCCGCGGCCAGCTCGCCGATCGAGTGGCCGGCCAGGAAGTCGGGCCGGACGCCGAAGTGCTCCAGCTGCCGGAACAGCGCCACCTGCAGCGCGAACAGCGCGGGCTGGGTGTAGGCGGTCTGGTCGAGCAGCTCGGGTTCGCCGAACATGACCGTCTGCAGTGGACGGTCCAGGTGGGTGTCGAACTCCGCGCACACCGCGTCCAGCGCCGAGGCGAAGACCGGGTACGTCTCGTACAGTTCGCGGCCCATGCCGACCCGCTGGCTGCCCTGGCCGGTGAAGAGGAACGCCGTCCGGCCGGTCGCCGGGGCCGTCCCCTCGATCAGGCCGGCGGCCGACTCGCCGCGGGCCAGTGCGCCGAGACCGTCGAGCAGGGCGATGCGGTCATCGGCGAGTACGACCGCGCGGTGTTCGTGGACGGCGCGGGTGCCCGTCAGGGCGGCGCCGAGGCCGGCCAGGCTGACTTCCGGCTGGTCGTCGAGCTGGGCGCGGAGGCGCTGGGCCTGGTCGCGCAAGGCGTCGGCGTTGCGGGCCGACAGCACGAACGGGGCTGTCGAAAGTTCGGTTTCCGAGAACTCCACCGCCGCCGGTGCCGGGGCCTGCTCGAAGACCGCGTGGGCGTTGGTGCCGCTCATGCCGAACGACGAGAGGCCGAACCGGCGGGGCGCGCCCGTCTCCGGCCACGGTGTCGGCTCGGTGACCAGCGCTACCGACCCCGCCGACCAGTCCACGTGGGACGACGGCGCGTCGACGTGCAGGGTCTGGGGCAGCACGCCGTGTTCGACCGCGAGCACCATCTTGATCAGCCCGGCCACCCCGGCCGCGGCCTGGGTGTGCCCGATGTTGGACTTCACCGAACCGAGCCACAGCGGGCGCTCGCGGTCACGGCCGTAGGTCGCGAGCAGTGCCTGCGCCTCGATCGGGTCGCCCAGCTGGGTCCCGGTTCCGTGCGCCTCGACGACGTCGACGTCCGAAGTGGACAGTCCGGCGGCCGCGAGCGCCTGGCGGATCACGCGTTGCTGCGAAGGGCCGTTCGGCGCGGTGAGGCCGTTGGACGCGCCGTCGGAGTTGACGGCGGAACCGCGCAGCACCGCGAGCACCGGGTGCCCGTGGCGCTGGGCGTCGGAAAGCCTTTCCAGCAGGACCATGCCGGCGCCCTCGCCCCAGCCGGTGCCGTCGGCCGCGTCGGCGAACGCCTTGCAGCGGCCGTCGGCGGCGAGGCCCCGCTGGCGGGAGAACTCGATGAACGCCGCCGGGGTCGCCATGACCGTCGCGCCGCCGGCCAGCGCCAGCGAGCACTCGCCCGACCGCAGGGCCTGGGCGGCGAGGTGCACCGCGACCAGCGAAGACGAGCACGCGGTGTCGACGGTGACCGCCGGGCCCTCGAGTCCGAAGGTGTAGGCCAGCCGCCCGGACACCACGCTCGCCGCGTTGCCGGTGGCGACGTGGCCCTCCATCGCCTCGACCGAGGCCATCAGCAGGTTGACGTAGTCCTGGCCGTTGGTGCCGGTGAAGACGCCGGTCCGGCTGCCGCGCACCGTGCGCGGGTCGACGCCCGCCCGCTCGAAGACCTCCCACGACGTCTCCAGCAGCAACCGCTGCTGCGGGTCCATGGCGAGGGCCTCACGCGGGCTGACCCCGAAGAACGCCGCGTCGAATTCCTCGGCGCCGTCGAGGAACCCGCCCGAGCGCGAGTAGCTGGTGCCGTGGTTGTCGGGGTCGGGGTCGTAGAGCGCGTCGGTGTCCCAGCCGCGGTCGGCGGGGAAGTCCGAGACGGCGTCGCCGCCGGCGCGCAGCAGGTCCCAGAACTGCTCGGGGGTGCGGACACCACCGGGGAACCGGCAGCTCATGGCGACGATCGCGATCGGCTCGGTACCGTCCACAGCGGACTCGACGATCTCGTCCACAGTGGATTCATCGAACAGCTCGGCGGCCAGCAGGTCGGCCAGCGCGAGCGGGTTCGGGTGGTCGAACACCAGCGTCGCCGGCAGTCGCAGGCCGGTCGCGGACTCGACCAGGTCACGCAGCTCGACGGCCATCACCGAGTCGAAGCCGAGCTCGCGGAAGGCGCGGCCGGGCTCGACCGCGTCGGTCCCGGCGTACCCGAGCACCCCGGCGACCTGGTGGCGCACCAGGTCCAGCAGGACGGCCGAACGCTCCGAGGCAGACGCCCCTGCGAGCCGACGCTGAAGGGCCGAAAGCTCCTCGGGCTCGGCGGCGGGCCGGCTGTCCAGCGCCGCGCGGACCTCGGGCAGCTCACCGAGCAGGGGGCTGGGCCGTGCCGCGGTGAAGCCGGGTGCGAAGCGCGCCCAGTCGACGTCGGCGACCGTGACGACCGGGTCGTCCCCGGCGACCGCGCGGGCCAGCGCGGTGACCGCGAACCGCGGCTCCATCGGCGTCACGCCCCGGCGCCGCAGGTGCTCGGCGGCGTCGCCGGTCGCCATCCCGGCCTCGGCCCACGGGCCCCATGCGACGGACGTCGCGGGCAATCCGGTGGCGTGGCGAGCCTGGGCCAGCGCGTCGAGGAAGGCGTTGCCGGCGGCGTAGGCCGACTGGCCGGCGCCACCCCAGGTGCCGGCGATGGACGAAAACAGCACGAAGGCGTCCAGCTCACCCAGCAGCTCGTCGAGGTGGGTGGCCCCGGCGACCTTCGCGCCGACGACGTCGGCCAGGTCGGCCGGCGACATCTCGTCGAAGGCCTGGGCCTGGGCGACGCCGGCCGCGTGCACGACGGCGTTCACCGGGTGCTCGGCCAGCAGCGCGGCAAGGGCGTCGCGGTCCGCGATGTCGCAGGCGACGATCTCGACGTCCACATCGGACAGTTCGGCGCGCAGCTCCGCGGCGCCCGGAGCGTCCGGGCCGCGGCGGCTGGTGAGCACCAGCTTGGTTGCGCCGTTCGCGGCGAGCCAACGGGCGACCTCGGCGCCGAGCGCGCCGGTGCCGCCGGTGACCAGCACGGTCCCGCGCGGCGTCCAGACGCCGTCGCGACCGGTGGCGCGGGTGAGGCGGCGGGCGAAGAGACCGTTGGCGCGGACCGCGATCTGGTCTTCGGCACCGAGCCCGGCCAGCACGCCGGGCAGCCGCAGCAGGGCGCGGGGGTCGAGGTCACGCGGGAGGTCGACGCTCCCGGCGATCCGGCCGGGGTGTTCGAGCGCGACCGCGCGGCCGAGCCCGGCCACGGCGGCCTGGGCGGCGAAGGCACGCCGGTCCCCCGCCGGCCGGTCCGCCCGGCCGACGGCCACCGCACCCCGGGTGACCAGCCACAACCGGGCCGCAGCGGCGACGCCGCCGAGAGCCTGGGACGGTGCAACACCACCCGGAATCGCAGCGTTCTTGTCGCTCGTGGCCGCCACGTCACTCAGGGCCTGGGTCGGCGCCATACCGTCCGGGGCCCCCGCGTTCGCCCCGGTGATGTCGCCGAGGGCCTGGGCCAGGGCCGCGGTTGCCGTGATGCCGTCCGGGAGTCCGGCGTTCCCGCCGGGGTCCGCCGTGGCTAGCAGCGACAGGAGGCCGGAGACCGGGCCTTCGGCGAACGCCTCGCGCAGCAGCTCGGCGAAGATCGTGCGGTCGGTCGTGATCGGGACGCGCAGGATCCGCGTCTCGGCGCCGGCTTCGGTCAGGGTGTCGACGACCGCGGCGAGGGTGTCCTCCTCGCCACCCGGGGCGACCAGCAGCCAGGTGCCGCCGACCCGGTTCGCGGCTGCGGGCAGCGGCTGCCAGGTGATGCGGTAGTGCCAGGAGTCCGAAATGGACAGTTCAGTGCGGGATCGGCGCCATGCCGACAGCGCGGAGACGACCGGGCCGACTTCACCTTCGGGCAGGGTGAGTGTGCCGGCGAGTGCTTCGACGTCCTCGCGTTCGACGGCGTCCCAGAACTGTGCCTCGCCTTCGTCGGCCGGTCCGGTCGCGGAGACGGCCGGGACGTCGAGCCAGTAGCGCTGCTCTTGGAAGGCGTAGGTGGGCAGGTCGACGCGGGCGGCGGGGCCGAAGACGGCGGTCCAGTCGACCCGGGCACCGCCGGTGTAGGCGGCGGCGAGTGCGGTCAGCACCGTGCGGGCTGCGGGACGGCCTTCGCGCAGCGCGGCGGCGAAGGTGCCGGTGCCGGTGCCACTGGCAGCGGTGGCGGCGGCGCCGTCCAGGCACTCCGGGCCCATCGCGGCTAGCACGGCGTCCGGGCCCAGCTCGATGAACGTCGTGACCCCGCGGGCTTCCAGTGTCCGCATGCCGTCGGCGAAACGGACGGCCTCACGCACGTGCCGTACCCAGTACTCGGCGTTGAACTCCGTGATCAGCTCGCCGGTGACGTTCGAGACAATCGGTATAACCGTCTTACCGTAAGACAGAGACTCAGCTATACCGCGGAACTCCGCCAGCATGGGATCCATCAACGGCGAGTGGAACGCGTGGCTCACGACCAGGCGCTTGGTCTTGCGGCCCAGGTCGGTGAAGTGTGCGGCGACCGCCAGGACGGCGTCCTCGTCGCCTGAGATGACCGTCGAGGCTGGGCCGTTTACCGCGGCGATGGTCATACCGTCAGACAGATATACCGACACCTCCGCCTCGGTCGCCTGTAGTGCCACCATCGCACCACCCGGCGGCAGGGCGTCCATCAAGCGGCCGCGTGCGGCGACCAACTTGACCGCGTCGGCCAGCGACAGCACCTCGGCCATGTGCGCCGCGGCGATTTCGCCGACGGAGTGGCCCAGCAGGTGACTCGGCCGGACACCCCAGTGCTCGAAGAGCCGGTACAGCGCGACTTCCAGCGCGAACAGCGCCGGCTGGGTGTAGGCGGTGCGGCCGAGCAGATCGGCGTCGGCCGACCCGGCTTCGGCGAACATGACCATCCGCAGCGGCCGGTCCAGGTAGGCGTCGAACTCCGCGCACACCGCGTCCAGCGCGGCGGCGAACTCGGGGTGGACGTCGTAGAGGTCGCGGCCCATGCCCGGGCGCTGGCTGCCCTGGCCGGTGCACAGGAACGCGGGCGCGACGCCGGTCGCCGCACCGCGGACGACGTTCGCGGCCGCCGATCCCCCGGCGAGGGCGGTCAGGCCGCGGACGAGCTCGTCGGTGTTCTCGCCGACGACCGCAGCGCGGACGTCGAACGCCGAGCGTGCGGTGGCCAGCGCGTGGCCGATGTCGTGCGGGTGCCAGGCACCGGCGTGCTCCAGCAGCCGGGACGCCTGGGCGCGCAACGCGGCTTCCGTCCGTCCGGAAAGGACCCAGGACACCGGGCCGTCGGCGGGGGCGGGCAGCTCGGGGGCCGGGTCACCCTGTTCCAGCACGGCGTGCGCGTTGGTGCCGCTGATGCCGAACGACGACACGCCGGCGCGACGCGGACGTCCCGTCGCGGGCCAGTCGCGCGTGTCGCGCAGCACCTCGACCGCGCCGTCCGCCCAGTCGATCCGGGTGGACGGCCGCTCGGCGTGCAGGGTCTTCGGCAGCGTGCCGTGCCGCATCGCCATGACCATCTTGATGATCCCGGCGACGCCGGCCGCGGCCTGCGTGTGGCCGAAGTTGGACTTGATCGAGCCGAGCCAGAGGGGGTCCCCGGCGCGATCGCGGCCGTAAGTGGCCAGCAGGGCCTGCGCCTCGATCGGGTCACCGAGTGACGTGCCCGTGCCGTGCGCCTCGACGACGTCCACATCGGACAGTTCGAGACCGGCCGCGGCGACCGCCTGGCGGATCACCCGCTGCTGGGCCGGGCCGTTCGGCGCGGTCATGCCGTTGGACGCGCCGTCCTGGTTGACCGCGCTGCCGCGGACCACCGCGAGGACCGGGTGCCCGTTGCGGCGCGCGTCGGAAAGCCGTTCCAGCAACAGCATGCCGACGCCTTCGCCCCAGCCCGTGCCGTCGGCGCCGTCGGCGAACGACTTGCACCGCGCGTTCTCGGCGAGCCCGCGCTGGCGCAGGAACTCCATGAAGATCGTCGGGGTGTTCATCACGGACACGCCGCCGGCCAGCGCCATCGTGCATTCACCGGTGCGCAGCGCCTGCGCGGCCAGGTGCAGCGCGACCAGCGACGACGAGCAGGCCGTGTCGATGGTGACGGCCGGGCCTTCGAGGCCGAAGGTGTAGGCGATGCGGCCGGACGTGATGCTGCCCGCGCCGCCGTTGCCGAGGTGGGCGCTGTACTCGTCGAGACCGTCCGAAGCGTAGAGCCGGGAACCGTAGTCGTGGTACATCACGCCGGCGAACACGCCGGTCCGGGAGCCACGCGCGGCCGCCGGGTCGATCCCGGCGCGCTCGAAGGCCTCCCACGTCGTGGTCAGCAGGAGCCGCTGCTGCGGGTCCATCGCCATCGCCTCGCGCGGGCTGATGCCGAAGAACTCCGGGTCGAAATCGGCGGCGTCGTAAAGGAAACCACCCTCGCGGGCGAAGCGGGTGCCGTCGCCGTCCGGGTCCTGTCCGTAGAGCAGCTCGGGGTCCCAGCCGCGGTCGGCGGGCAGCGCGCCGATGGCGTCGGTGCCCGAGGAGACCAGCTGCCACAGGTCTTCCGGCGTCCGGACGCCACCGGGATAGCGGCAGCTCATCGCGACGATCGCGATCCGGTCGTCCGCGTCATCCACAGTGGACTTGACGCGCCGGGTGGGCACGATCTCGCCGGTACCGAACAGTTCCCCGCGCACGTGCCGGGCCAGCGCGAGCGGCGTCGGGTGGTCGAACACGAGAGTTGCCGGCAGCCGCAGGCCGGTCGCGAGGTTGAGGCGGTTGCGGAGGTCGACCGCGGTCAGCGAGTCGAAACCGAGGTCCTTGAACGGCTTGCCGTCCCGCACGGCTTCGGCGGACGCGTGGCCCAGCGCGGCGGCCGCGGTGGTCCGGACCAGGTCGAGCAGCGACTGCTCGACCTCGGCCTCGCCGAGGCCACTAAGGCGTTCGCGCAGCAGGGATTCGTCCTCGGCGGCACCGGCCGTGGTGCGGCGGGCCGGAGCGCGGACGAGCCCGCGCAGCAGCGCCGGCACTGTGCCGGGCTTCGCCGTCGAGGTGGCCAGCCGGACCGGCACGAGCAGGGCGTCGCCGCTCCCGGTGGCCAGGTCGAACAGGGCGAGGGCGTCTTCGGTGGGCAGCGGTTCGATGCCGCCGCGGCTCATCCGGCCGAGGTCGCCGTCGTCGAGGTGACCGGTCATGCCGGACGCCTGCGCCCACAAACCCCAGGCCAGCGACGTCGCGGGCAGCCCGGCGGCGCGCCGGTGCGCGGCCAACGCGTCGAGGAAGACGTTGGCGGCGGCGTAGTTGGCCTGGCCCGGGCCGCCGAAGATCCCGGCGGCGCCGGAGAACAGCACGAACGCGCGCAGCGGCAAATCCGCCGTCAGTTCGTGGAGGTTCGCGGCGGCGTCGACCTTCGGGCGCAGCACGGCGGCCAGGCGTTCGGCGGTCAGGGACTCCACGGTCCCGTCGTCGAGCACGCCCGCGGTGTGCACGACCGCGGTGAGATCGCCGGTCCGCGCCAGCAGCGCTTCGAGGGCGTCGCGGTCGGCGACGTCACACGCCGCGATCTCGACGTCGGCGCCCAGCGCGGTCAGCTCCTCGGCCAGCGAAGCGGCGCCGTCGGCGGCGAGGCCACGACGTCCCGCGAGCAGCAGCCGCCGGACGCCGCGCTCGACGACGAGGTGGCGAGCCACGAGCCCACCGAGAGTCCCGGTGCCACCGGTGATCAGGACCGTCCCATCTGGACCGAACACCGTGTCGTCCACATCGGACACCGTGTGCCGCGCCAGGCGCGGGACGTACGCGACGCCGTCTCGCACGGCCAGCTCGGCCTCGTCGGCGGCGAGTGCGGCCGGGAGCAGGTCGAGCAGGCTGTCCGGCGTAACGGCGTCGAGGTCGGCGACGGCGAAGCGTCCCGGGTGTTCCGAGCGCGCCACGCGCAGCAAGCCCCAGACCGTCGCCGCGGCGGGGTCGTCACTGCCGTCCGGGCCGAGCGCGCCGCGGGTCACGAAGACCAGGCGGGAGCGGTCGAACTTCGGCTCCGCGAGCCAGGTCTGGACCAGATCGAGGGTGTCCTGGGCGGCCCGGTGCGCGGCGGCCGCGAGCCCGTCTCCCCCACCCGGCGCGACCACGACGAAGTCCGGTGCGCCGCCTTCGCTCGACGCGGCGAGCGCGGCGAGATCGGTCCAGGAGGCGACCGAGCCGCCCAGCGGCGTGCCGAGCTGCGCCCAGGTGGCCGAACCGTCCACAACGGACAGCGGCAGCTCCGGCCAGTCCACTCGGTACAGCGCGTCCCGGACGCGGCCGGCGTCGCCGATGGCCGCGGCGTCGACCGGTCGCAGGACCAGCGACTCGACCGCGGCGACCGGCCGGCCGCTCGGGTCGGCGACGTCGAGCGAGATCGTGTCCGGCCCGGCGGGGCTCAGCTTGACGCGGATCGCGTCGGCCCCGGCCGCGAAGAGCGTCACGCCGGTCCAGGAGAACGGCAGCAGCCCACGTGCGGAACCGGTCAGGCCGACGCCGTGCAGCGCGGCGTCGAGCAGGGCCGGGTGCAGGCCGAACCGGCCGGCCGTCGGCTTGACCGCGTCGGGCAGGCGGACGTCGAGGTAGAAGTCGTCGCCGGATCGCCAGGCGGCGTGCAGGCCGCGGAAGGCGGGCCCGTACTGAAAACCGGCGGCGGCGAAGGCGTCGTAGAGGCCGTCGACCGGGACCACCTGCGCGCCTTCCGGCGGCCAGGTCACGGTGTCGACGGGCGCCGGGGTGCCGGACGTCGTGAGCGTGCCGGTGGCGTGCCGCGTCCACGGCTCGTCGAAGGCGGCGTCGGCGAGCCGGGAGTAGAACTCGATGGTCCGCGGGTCGCCGGCGCCGACCGTCACCTGCAGTGTGACGCCGCCGCGTGCGGGCAGCACCAGCGGCGCCTCGATGGTCAGTTCGGCCAGCCGGTCGCAGCCGGCCTGGTCCCCCGCCCGCACGGCCAGCTCGACAAAAGCGGTGCCGGGGAACAGGATCGTGCCGCCGACGGCGTGGTCGGCCAGCCACGGCTGGGTGTGCGCGGAGAGCCGGCCGGTGAACAGGAAGCCGTCGCCGTCAGCCAGCGCGACGGTGGCGCCGAGCAGCGGGTGCGCGGCCGCGCCGAGCCCGGCCGAGCCGAGGTCACCGGTGCGGATCGCGGAGACGTCCGGCCAGAACCGGCTGGGCTCGAAGGCGTAGGTCGGCAGGTCGGCGCGCTCGCCGGTGCCGTACAGCACCGCCCAGTCGGGCACGACCCCACCGGCCAGCGCCTCGGCCAGCGACAGGTGGAACCGGCCGAGGCCGCCTTCGCCGCGGCGCAGGGTCCGCAGCGCGGCCGCTTCGACGCCTTCGTCCTCGAAGATCTCCTGCAGCCCGACGGTGAGCACCGCGTGCGGCGCGACCTCGACGAACGCGCCGACCTCCTCGGCGAGCATGACGCGGACGGTGCCGTCGAACCGCACGGTCTCACGCAGGTTGCGGAACCAGTAGCGGACGTCGAGGGTCGCGGTGTCGATCCGCTCGCCGGTGACGGTCGAGTAGAACGGCACTTCGGTCGCATGTGGACGGACCGGCGCGACGGCGCGCTCGAACTCTTCGCGCAGTTCCTCCAGCTGCGCCGAGTGCGCGGCGTAGTCGACGGCGACGCGCTTGGCGCGCACACCGTCGCGCTCGCACCGGGCGAGCAGCGCGTCGAGCGCACCGTCGTCACCGGAGACGACCGTGCTGGCCGGACCGTTGACCGCGCCGATGGACAGCGGGCCATCCGCGATCAGGGCCTCGACGTCGGCCTGCGGCAGCGCCACGGAGACCATGCCGCCGCGGCCGGACACCCGGAGCACCAGGCGGCTGCGCGTCACGATGACCAGGGCACCGTCCTCGATGGACAGTGCGCCCGCGGCGACCGCGGCAGCGATCTCTCCCTGGGAGTGCCCGACGAACGCGTCGGCCGTCACGCCGTGCGCGCGCCAGACCTCGGCGAGCGAGACCATCACAGCCCACAGCACCACCTGCTGCACGTCCACGCGGTCCACTTCGGATGGTGCGCCCTCGGCGCCGGCGACGACGTCGAGCAGCGACCAGTCGACGAGCGGGGCCAGCGCGGCGGCGCATTCGCGCATCCGGGCGGCGAAGACGGGTGACGCCGTCATCAGCTCGCGGGCCATGCCTTCCCACTGCGCGCCGGCGCCGGGGAAGACGAAGGCGGTCCGGCCGGAGCCGGTGACCGCGGCGCGCGTGGCCGTTGACAGATCGTCCAAAGCGGACAGCAGCGCGTCCCGGTCGGAAGCTTCCACGACGGCGCGATGTTCGAAGGCCGCCCGTGTGGTGGCGAGCGTGCGGGCGACGTCCACAAGGGACAGCCCCGGGTGCGCGGCGAGGTGGTCGCGCAGTGCTTCCGCCTGCCGGGTCAGCGCGGCCTCGGTGCACCCGGACAGCAGCAGCGGCAGGGTGCCGCCGACGGGAGCCCGGTGCTCTTCGGGGGTTTCCGGCTCAGGCGCCTGCTCGATGATCGCGTGCGCGTTGGTGCCGCTCATGCCGAACGACGAGACGGCCGCGCGGCGCGGTTCGCCGGTCTCCGGCCAGGTCCGCTCCTCGGTGAGCAGCTCGACCGCGCCGGCCGCCCAGTCGACGTGCGGGGTGGGCTCGGTGACGTGCAGGGTCTTCGGCAGGACGCCGTGCCGGATGGCCTGGACCATCTTGATGATGCCGCCGACGCCGGCCGCGGCCTGCGAGTGCCCGATGTTGGTCTTCATCGAGCCGAGCAGCAGCGGGCGTCCGTCCGGGCGGTCCTGGCCGTAGGTGGCGAGCAGCGCCTGGGCCTCGATCGGGTCGCCGAGGGAGGTGCCGGTGCCGTGCGCCTCGACCGCGTCGACCTGCCCGGCCGACAGCCGCGCGTTGGCCAGCGCCTGCAGGATGACCTTCTGCTGGGCCGGGCCGTTGGGGGCGGTGAGGCCGTTGGACGCGCCGTCGGAGTTGATCGCCGTGCCGCGCACCACCGCGAGCACGGGGTAGCCGAGGCGACGCGCGTCGGACAGCCGGGCCAGCAGCAGCATGCCGACGCCCTCGGCCCAGCCGGTGCCGTCGGCGGCGGCGTCGAACGCCTTGCAGCGGCCGTCCGGCGCGAGGCCGCGCTGGCGGCTGAACTCGATGAACGCGCCCGGCGTTGACATCACGGTGACGCCGCCGGCCAGCGCGAGCGAGCACTCGTCGCGGCGCAGCGCCTGCGCGGCGAGGTGCAGCGAGACCAGGCTCGACGAGCACGCGGTGTCGACGGTGACGGCGGGGCCTTCGAGGCCGAAGCTGTAGGCGACCCGGCCGGAGAAGACGCTCGCTGCGCTTCCCGTCGCTACGTGCCCTTCGACGCCTTCGGGCGCGTCGGCGAGAAGCGTCGCGTAGTCGTGGCTGGTGGTGCCGACGAAGACCCCGCACTGGGTGCCCTTCAGCGAAGCGGGGACGATCCCGGCGCGCTCGAAGGCCTCCCACGACGTCTCGAGAAGCAGCCGCTGCTGCGGGTCCATGGCGAGCGCTTCACGCGGCGAGATGCCGAAGAACGCGGCGTCGAACCGGCCTGCTTCGCGGAGGAAGCCGCCTTCGTTGGCGTAGGTGGTGCCGCTGTGGTCGGGGTCCGGATCGAAGACGGCGTCGGTGTCCCAGCCGCGGTCCTCGGGGAACGGGCCGATGACGTCGCGCCCCTCCGACACCAGCTCCCAGAGCTGTTCCGGGGTCCGCACGCCGCCGGGGTACCGGCAGCTCATCGCGACGACGGCGATCGGTTCCTGCGTCCGGTCCTCGAGGCTGCGCAGTTTCTGCCGGGTCTGGTGCAGGTCGGCGGTGACCCACTTCAGATAGTCACGGAGCGTCGCCTCATCGGCCATCGCCGCACACCTCACTTGTCGCCGTGTCTGCGTCCCCCGGCTTCGTTCGGTGCGCGCGGTTCCCGTGGTCTTTCCCGTGGTCACAGCGCTGCCCCGACGAACCGGTGCCAGGGAAACCTATGAATCCGCAGACTCCCGCGACAACCCTTAGCGACCCCCTACGCCCCTAGGCGAACCCGGCTCCGACCTGCGGAAAAGCCCCGGGATGCCGCGCCGGGAGCAGAAAGCCGTGAAGGCCTCCTTACCGGCGCTTAGAGCCGGTAAGGAGGCCTTCACGGACCTGCGGGAGGGTGCGGGAGGGTCAGGAGCGGCCGAGGTCCTTGTTGATGAACTCGAAGAGCTCTTCGTCGGACGCGCCGTCGAAGACGCCCGCCGGGCTGTCCTCGACCTCTTCGTTCTCCCACTTCGCCAGCAGGGCCTGGACGCGGACCTTGACCTTGGCGCGGGTCAGCTCGTCCGTGGCGGCCGCCGACAGCACGGCCTCCAGCCGGTCCAGCTCGCCGAACACCGACGCGACGCCGTCCTCGCCGCCCAGTTCCCGGCCCAGGTGCGCGGCGAGGTCCTGCGGGGTCGGGTAGTCGAACACCAGCGACGCGGCCAGCTTCAGCCCGGTCCCGGCGGTCAGCCGGTTGCGGAGCTCGACCGCCGTCAGCGAGTCGAAGCCCAGCTCGGTGAACGCCCGGTCCGGCGCGACCGCGGCCGTGCCGCGGTGCCCGAGCACCAGCGCGACGTCGGTGCGGACCAGCTCCAGCAGCGTCCGCCGCCGGCCGGCCTCGTCCAGCTCCGCGAGCTTGCCGCGCAGCTCGGCGCCCGTGTCGGCCTCTTCGACGACCTCCGCCTCGAGGACCGCCCGCACCTCCGGCAGGTCCGCGATGAACGCGTTCGGCCGCAGCGCGGTGAAGCCGGGCGCGAACTTCGCCCAGTCGACGTCGGCCACCGTGACCGCCGCCTCGCCGTGCTCGACGGCCTGGGTCAGCGCCGCGACGGCCAGGCCCGGGTCGAGCGCCGGGAGGCCACGACGTCGCAGCTGCTCCTCGTGCTCCCCCTCGGCCGCCATCCCGCCGCCGCCCCACGGGCCCCACGCGATCGACGTCGCGGCCAGGCCGGCCGCCCGCCGCCGCTGGGCCAGCGCGTCGAGGGCCGCGTTCGCCGCCGCGTACCCGGACTGGCCGCTGCCACCCCAGGTCGCCGCGACCGACGAGAACAGCACGAACGCGTCCAGCTCGCCGAACAGCTCGTCCAGCGCGAGCGCGCCGGTCACCTTGGCGTCCACCACGGAGGCGAACTCCGCGACGCTGCTCGCCGCGATCGGCGTGCCCTGGCTGACGCCCGCGGCGTGCACGACCGCGCGCACCGGGGAGTCCAGCCCACCGACGAGCGCGGCCAGCGCGTCCCGGTCCCCGACGTCGCAGGCGGCGACGGTGACCTCGACGCCGGTCGCGACCAGCTCGGCTCGCAGCTCCTCGGCTCCCGGCGCGGCCGGGCCGCGCCGGCTGACCAGCACCAGGTGCTCGGCACCGTGCTCGGCCAGCCACCGCGCCATCCGGGCGCCGAGACCACCGGTACCGCCGGTGACCAGCACCGTGCCGCGCGGCTGCCACGGCTCGGCCGGCGTCGTGGGCAGCGGTGCCCGGGCCAGCCGCCGGGCGAAGACGCCGTCGGCCCGCACCGCGAGCTGGTCCTCCACGCCGTCCCCGGCGAGCACGCCCGCCAGCAGTTCGGCGACGCGGTCGTCTAGCACCGCGGGCAGGTCGATCAGGCCACCCCAGCGGTCCGGGTGTTCCAGGGCCGCGACCCGGCCCAGGCCCCAGACCTCGGCGCCGGCGATGTCGACGTGGTCGCCGTACACCGCGTCCCGCGTGATCGTCCACAAGGGAGCGTTGATGCCTGCCGTACCGAGCGCCTGGATCAGCTCCAGGGTGCCCGCGACGCCGGTGGCGACCATGCCGTGTTCCGCGTGCGGCCGGGTGTCCACGGCCAGCAGCGAAAGCACCCCGGCCAGCGGGAGGCCGTCCTCGACGAGGTTCGCGGTGCCGCGCACCGTGCGCACTTCGGCGCCGTGTGCCCGCAGCGCCTCGACGACCTGGCCGCACCACGCGGCCTCCGTCTCGGGCAAGATCACCAGCCAGCCGCCGGTGAACAGCGGTGTCTCCGGTTCGGCCACCGCGGTCCACGACACCCGGTACCGCCAGTCATCCAGTGTGGACAGTTCACGGCGTTGCCGCCGCCAGCCGGACAGCACCGGCAGGAGCGTGCCGAGCGACTCGCGGTCGACGCCCGCCGGGAGCGTCCCGGCCAGCTCGTCGACGTCCTCGCGCTCGACGGCCGCCCAGAAGCGGTCCTCGGCGGCGTCCCGCGGCGCGGGTGCGGCCACCGGCTCCGGCCAGTAGCGCTCGCGCTGGAACGGGTACGTCGGCAGCGCGACCACCCGGCCCGGCGTGAACAGCGCCGCCCAGTCCACGGCGACGCCGTTGACGTGAGCCGCGGCCACCGCGGTGAGCAGAGCCTCCGCCTCGGGACGCCCGCGTCGCAGCGCCGGCACCACCACGGGCGTGCCGCCGTCGACCGCGGCGCAGTCCTGCGCCATCGCCGTCAGCACCCCGTCCGGGCCCAGTTCGACCACAGTGGACACTCCGGCGGCGAACACCGCGCGGATGCCGTCGGCGAACCGGACTGCCGCACGAACGTGGCGCACCCAGTAGTCCGCCGTCCGGAACTCGTCCGCGGTGACCGGCGCACCGGTCAATGTGGACACCAGCGGCACCGTCGGCTCGTGGTAGTCGAGCCGCTGCGCGATCGCGGCGAACTCGGCCAGCATCGGCTCCATCCGCGGCGAGTGGAACGCGTGGCTGACGGTCAGCCGCTTCGTCTTGCGCCCCAGCGCGGCGAGCCGCGCCGCGACCTCGGCCACCGGCTCCTCGTCGCCGGCGATGACCACCGCGGCCGGGCCGTTGACCGCCGCGATCCCGACGACGTCCTCGAAGCCCGCCAGCAGCGGCAGGACCTCCTCTTCGGACGCCTGGACCGCGACCATCGCGCCACCAGAGGGCAGCTCCTGCATCAGCCGGCCGCGCGCGGCGACCAGCTCGACGGCGTCGGCCAGGGTGAGCACCCCGGCGACGTGCGCCGCGGCCAGCTCGCCGATCGAGTGGCCGACCAGGACGTCCGGCCGGACGTCCCAGCTCGCCAGCAGCCGGAAGAGCGCCACCTCGAGGGCGAACAACGCGGGCTGCGTGTAGACCGTGCGATCGAGCAGGTCGTTCTCGGTGAACATGACCGTCTTGAGTGGACTGTCCAACCGGGAATCGAACGCGGCGCAGATCTCGTCGAGCGCCGCGGCGAACACCGGGTACGCGTCGTACAGCTCACGGCCCATGCCGGCCCGCTGGCTGCCCTGCCCCGAGAAGGCGAACGCCAGCCCGCCTGCCCGTGCCGTCCCGCTGCTGACGCCCGCCGCCGGGCCGCCGGACGCGACCGCGTCCAACCCGGCGAGCAGTTCGTCGCGGTCGCTCGCGAGCACCACGGCGCGGTGCTCGAAGACGGACCGGGTGGTGGCCAGCGCGTAGGCCAGCTCCGCCGGTTCGCCGTCGTGCTCGCGCAGCCTCGACGCCTGCGCGGCGAGCGCGGCGGCGTCGTGACCGGAAAGCACGACCGGGACCACGGCCGGGCCCTGCACGTCCGGCAGGACCACGGGTGCCGGGGCCTGCTCGATCACGACGTGCGCGTTGGTGCCGCTCACGCCGAACGAGGAGACGCCGGCCCGGCGCGGACGGCTGGTCTCCGGCCACTCGCGCGGCTCGGTCAGCAGCTCGATCGCGCCCGCCGTCCAGTCCACCTGGGACGACGGCGCGTCGACGTGCAGCGTCTTCGGGAGCGTCCCGTGCTGCATGGCCAGCACCATCTTCATCACCCCGGCAACCCCGGCCGCCGCCTGCGTGTGCCCGATGTTGGACTTCAGCGAGCCCAGCAGCAACGGCGTCTCCCGGTCCTGGCCGTAGGTCGCCAGCAGCGCCTGCGCCTCGATCGGGTCGCCCAGCTTCGTGCCGGTGCCATGCGCCTCGACCGCGTCGACGTCCGAAGTGGACAGACCGGCCGCGGCCAGGGCCTGGCGGATCACCCGCTGCTGCGAGGGACCGTTCGGCGCCGTCAGGCCGTTGGACGCGCCGTCCTGGTTGACCGCGCTGCCGCGGACCACCGCGAGGACCGGGTGGCCGTTGCGCTGGGCGTCGGAAAGCCTTTCCAGCACGAGCATTCCGGCGCCCTCGCCCCAACCGGTGCCGTCGGCAGCCTCGGCGAAGGACTTGCAGCGGCCGTTCATCGCGAGCCCGCGTTGCCGCGAGAACTCGACGAACACACCCGGCGTCGACGTGACGATCACGCCGCCGGCCAGCGCCAGCGAGCACTCACCGGCCCGCAGCGCCTGCGCCGCGAGGTGCAGGGCGACCAGTGAAGACGAGCACGCCGTGTCGATCGTGACCGCCGGACCCTCGAGCCCGAAGGTGTAGGACAGCCGGCCGGAGACGACGCTCGCCGCGGTGCCGGTGGCCAGGTAGCCCTCGGCTTCCTCGGTGTCGGCGAGCAGCGTGCCGTAGTCCTGGCCGCTGGTGCCGGCGAACACGCCGGTCCGGCTGCCGCGCACCGACCGCGGGTCGATCCCGGCCCGCTCGAACGCCTCCCAGGTGATCTCGAGCAGCAGGCGCTGCTGCGGGTCCATGGCCAGCGCTTCCCGCGGGCTGATCCCGAAGAACGCCGGGTCGAACTCCCCCGCACCGGCGAGGAAACCGCCTTCACGGATGTAGCACGTGCCGCTGTGGTCGGGGTCCGGGTTGTAGAGCGCGGCCAGATCCCAGCCGCGGTCCGTCGGGAACGGCGTGATCGCGTCCGTGCCTTCCGACACGAGCTGCCACAGTTCTTCCGGCGTCGTGACGCCGCCGGGGAAGCGGCAGCTCATCGCCACGATGACGATCGGGTCGTCGTCGGTCGCCGCGGGGGTGATGACGTCGTCCGCTTCGTCGCCGCGCAAGTGCGCGGCGAGCACGGCCGGCGTCGGGTAGTCGAACACCAGCGTCGAGGGCATCGTCTGCCCGGTAGCCGCGCCGACCCGCTTGGCCAGCTCGACCGCGGTCAGCGAGTCGAACCCGAGTTCGCGGAACGGCAGGTCCGGTTCGACCTCGACGGCCGAGCGGTAGCCGAGCACGGCCGCCACTTCGGCGCGGACGAGGTCGAGCAGGGCCCGGGTGTCTCGCCGCTCCTTACGGTCTACTGTGGACACTTCTGCCCGGCGACGCGGGACGGTGACCAGGCCGCGCAGCATCGGCGGCACGTCACCCGTGATGCTCGCCCGCAGGGCCGGCAGATCCAGCTTGATCGGCACGAGCACGGCGTCGCTTGTGGACACTGCCGTGTCGAACAACGCCATGCCGTCCGCGACGGACAGGGCACCGATCCCGGCTTCGGTCATCCGCCGCAGGTCCGCGGCCGTGAGCCGGGCCGCCATGCTGCCGGCGCCGGACCACATGCCCCAGGCCAGCGACGTCCCGGGCCGCCCGGTGCTCCGGCGGCGCTGCATCAGCGCGTCGAGGAACACGTTCGCCGCGGCGTAGCTCGCCTGCCCGGCGCCGCCGAGCACCCCGGCGGCCGAGGAGAAGACGACGAACGCCGTCAGCTCCCGGTCGGCGGTCAGCTCGTGCAGGTGCCAGGCCGCGTCGACCTTGGGCCGCAGCACGGTGGCGACGCGCTCCGGTGTGAGCGACGCCAGCATTCCGTCGTCGAGGACGCCCGCGGTGTGCACCACGGCGGTGAGGTCGGCGATCCCGTCGAGCAGGGTCGCCGCGGCTTCGCGGTCGGCGACGTCGCAGGCCACGACGTCCACCTCGGCACCCGCGGCGGCCAGCTCGTCGGCCAGCTCGGCCGCGCCCGGGGCGTCGGGCCCACGGCGGCTGGTGAGCACCAGCCTTCGCACGCCCTGGGTCGTGACCAGGTGTTTCGCCAGCTCGGCGCCCAGGGCGCCGGTGCCGCCGGTGACCAGGACCGTGCCTTCGCCTAGCGTCTTCGCTTCTTCTGGGACGGCCGCTCGCACCAGTCGCGGTGCGAACGTCTCCCCGGCACGGACGACGACCTGCGGTTCGCCGGTGGCGACGGCCGCGGCCACCGCGTCGGTGTCGTCGGTGTCGACCAGGACGAAGCGGCCGGGCTGCTCGGACTGCGCCGAACGGACCAGGCCCCAGACCGCGGCACCCGCCAGGTCGGCACCGGCGTCCGGCCCGGCCGCGCCCCGTGTCACGACGACCAGGTTCTTGCCGGTCTGCAGCTTCGCGAGCACGTCGCCGACGATCCGGTGGACGTCCTCCGGCGACTCGCCTTCCGGCACCCGATAGACCTCCGGCAGTTCGCCAGGAGGTCCCGCCTGCACCGGCACCCAGTCGATGCGGAACAGCGAGTCGACGGTCTTGACGGACTCCGTCGGACGCAGCGTCACCGCGTCGGCGGTGACCACGGCCGTGCCTTCCGCGTCGACCGCGTGCAGCGAAACGGTGTCGTCACCCAGGTCGGTCAGACGGACCCGCAGGTCACGGGCGCCCGAGGCGTGCAGCGCGAACCCCGACCAGGCGACCGGCGAGAGGCCGCCGAACGCCGCGTCGAGCAGCGCCGGGTGCAGGCCGAACCGTCCGGGCTCGACGCCTTCCGGCAGCGACACCTCGACGACGTTCTCGTCCGTCCACTCGGGAATCTTCGGCAGCACGACCGCGAGCACGCCCTCGGCGTGCCTTGTCCACGCGCCGCCGTCTTCCGGTCGCGAGTGGACGGTCACGGCCCGGCGGCCGGCGCCGTCCGGCTCGCCGACCCAGACCTGCAGCTGGAGCGCCCCGCGTTCGGGGAGCACGAGCGGCACGTCGACGGACAGCCGTTCGACCAGCCCGCAGCCCACCTCGTCCGCGGCCCGCGAGACCAGCTCGGCGAACACCGAGCCCGGTGCCGCGCCGCTCAGGAGCTGCGTGGACAGGCGCCCGGTGAGCAGGAACCCGTCCCCGTCGGCCCGGGCCACCGCCGCGCGCAGCAGCGGGTGCCGGGTAGCGCCGAGGCCGGCGGCCGTGACGTCTCCGCCCGCGCTGGTCCGGAGCCAAAAGCGCTGCCGTTGGAACGGGTACGTCGGCAGCTCGACCCGGCGCCGGGCGGCGGTGCCGAACACCGCGGCCCAGTCCGGTTCGACGCCGTGGACGTGCGCGCCGAGCACCGCGGTCAGCAGCGCATCGGGCTCGGCCCGGCCGGCTCGCATGGCCGGGACGAACTCGCCGTCGGCGCACGCCTGGCCCATGGCCGACAGCACGCCGTCCGGCCCCAGCTCGACGAACACCGAGACACCGCTCGCGGCGAGCGTCCGGACGCCGTCGGCGAACCGCACCGCTTCACGCACGTGGCGCACCCAGTAGTCCGCGTCGAATCGCGTCACCAGCTCGCCGGTGAGGTTCGAGACGATCGGGACTGTCGGCGCCGCGTAGGACAGCGTCTCCGCCACCGCCCGGAACTCCGCCAACATCGGGTCCATCAGCGGCGAGTGGAACGCGTGGCTCACGACCAGGCGCTTCGTCTTGCGGTCACTGAACTGTGCCGCGACCGCCAGCACGGCGTCTTCCTCGCCGGAGACGACCGTCGAGTCCGGGCTGTTCAGCGCGGCGATGGTCACACGGTCAGACAGATATACCGAAACTTCCGCCTCGGTCGCCTGGATCGCCACCATCGCGCCGCCTTCCGGCAGCGCCTGCATGAGACGACCGCGTGCGGCGACCAGCGTCACGGCGTCCGCCAGCGTCAGGACCTCGGCGACGTGCGCCGCGGCCAGCTCGCCGATCGAGTGCCCGGCCAGGAAGTCCGGCTGGAACCCGAAGTGCTCGAAGAGCCGGAACAACGCCACTTCCAGGGCGAACAAGGCCGCCTGGGTGTAGCCGGTCCGGTCCAGCGGCTCGCCGTCCTCGAACAGGACCGTCCGCAGGGGACGGTCGAGGTGCGCGTCGAACTCGGCGCACACCGCGTCCAGCGCGTCGGCGAAGACCGGGAACGCGTCGTACAGCTCGCGGCCCATGCCGGTCCGCTGGCTGCCCTGGCCGGTGAAGAGGAAGGCCAGCTGTCCCCGGTCGCGGGCGACCCCGCGCAACACGCCGGGTGCAGTGACGTCCTCGGCCAGCGCGGTCAGCGCCGTCCGCAGGTCGTCGTGGTCGGTGGCCAGCAGGGCCGCGCGGTGGTCGAGCGCGGACCGGGTCGTGGCCAGGGCGTACCCGAAGGCGTCCAGGTCCGGCGTGTCCGAGGCGGCCAGCGAAGCCGCCTGGGCCCGCAGCGCGGCGGCCGTCCGTCCGGAAAGGACGATCGGCACCGGCAGCGGCGACTCGACCACGTCGGCCGGTTCCTCGGCGGGAACGGCTTCGATGATCGCGTGCGCGTTGGTTCCGGAGACGCCGAACGCGGACACCCCGGCCCGGCGCGGCGCACCGGTCTCGGGCCACGGCTGGGCCGTGGTCAGCAGCTCGACCGCGCCGGCCGACCAGTCGACCTGCGTCGACGGCTCGTCGACGTGCAGGCTGGCCGGCAGCACACCGTGCCGCATGGCCTGGACCATCTTGATCACGCCCGCGACACCGGCCGCGGACTGCGTGTGCCCGATGTTGGACTTCAGCGAGCCGAGCCACAGCGGCTCGGACCGGTCCCGGCCGTAGGTCGCCAGCAGCGCCTGCGCCTCGATCGGGTCGCCGAGCCGGGTGCCCGTGCCGTGCGCTTCCACGACGTCGACGTCCGAAGTGGACAGTCCGGCATTGGCCAGCGCCTGGCGGATCACCTTCTGCTGCGCGGGACCGTTGGGGGCGCTGAGGCCGTTGGACGCGCCGTCGGAGTTCACCGCGGAGCCCCGCACGACTGCCAGGACCTGGTGGCCGTGGCGACGGGCGTCCGACAGTCGCTCCAGCAGGAGCAGGCCGACGCCTTCGGACCAGCCAGTGCCGTCTGCCGCTTCGGCGAAGGGCTTGCACCGGCCGTCGGCGGCCAGGCCGCGCTGCCGGGCGAACTCGACGAACCCGCCCGGGTCGGCCATCACGGCGACACCGCCGGCCAGCGCCATCGAGCACTCACCCGACCGCAGGGCCTGCGCCGCCCAGTGCAGCGCGACCAGGGACGACGAGCACGCGGTGTCGAGCGTGACCGCCGAACCCTCGAGCCCGTAGGAGTAGGCCAGCCGTCCGGAAAGGACACTGCCGACGTTGCCGGTCAGCATGTGACCCTCGACGCCGTCGGGCAGCTCACCGGCGCCCGCGCCGTACCCGGAGGCCGCCGCGCCGAGGAACACCCCGGTGCGGGTGCCGCGCAGGGTCCGCACGTCGATGCCGGCGCGCTCGAAGACCTCCCACGACGTCTCCAGCAGCAGCCGCTGCTGCGGATCCATCGCCAGGGCCTCGCGCGGGCTGATGCCGAACAGGCCCGGGTCGAACTCGCCGGCGTCGTGGAGGAAACCGCCTTCCTTGGTGTAGGTCGTGCCCGCGTGCTCCGGGTCCGGGTGGTAGAGCGAGTCCAGGTCCCAGCCGCGGTCGGCCGGGAACGGCCCGATCGCGTCGTCGCCGGCCGCGACCAGCCGCCAGAGGTCCTCGGGCGAGCGGACGCCGCCGGGGAACCGGCAGCCCATCGCGACGATCGCGATCGGCTCGTCGGACCCGGTCGTGACGACCGCGGTCGTCGTGGTGTCCGGCTCGGCGCCGAGCAGCTCGCCCAGCAGGAACGTGGTCAGGTCGAGGGGGGTCGGGTAGTCGAACACGAGGGTCGCGGGCAGCTTGAGCCCGGTGGCCGTGACCAGCCGGGTGCGGACCTCGACCGCGGTCACCGAGTCGAAGCCCAGCTCGCGGAACGCCCGGGCGGGCGGGACGGCGTCGGTGCCGGCGTGGCCGAGCACCGCGGCCGCCTCGGCCCGGACCAGGTCGAGCAGCACGCGCTTGCGTTCGGCCGCGGGCAGTTCGGCGAGCCGTCCGGCCAGTCCGTTGTGGACTGTTGCTGCCGCCTCGACGTCCAAAGCGGACACTTCAGGCAGGTCGGCGATCAGCGGACGCGCTCGCAGCGCCGTGAACGCGGGCGCGAACTTCGCCCAGTCCACATCGGCCACCGCGAGGAACGTCTCGTCCGCGTCGAGGGCCTGCTGCAGCACCGAGATCGCCAGCTCCGGCGCCATCGGCCGCAGCCCGCGCCGGCGCATCTGCTCGCCGGCTTCGCCTTCGGCCATGCCGCCCTCGGCCCACGCACCCCACGCCACCGAGGTGGCCTTCGCGCCGCGAGCGCGCCGCTGTTCGGCGAAGGCGTCGAGGAAGGCGTTGGCCGCGGCGTACGCGCCCTGGCCACCGCCGCCCCAGACCCCGGCGTTGGAGGAGAAGAGCACAAACGCGTCCAGCTCTGTATCCGCGAGCACGCGGTCGAGGTTGACCGCGCCCACGACCTTCGCGGCCGCATTGACCGCGAGGTCGGCGGGCCCGGTCTCGGCCAGCGGCGGCGAGACCCCGACACCCGCGGCGTGCAGCACCGCGGTGAACCGGTGCTCGGCGACGAGGCGTCGCACCGACTCGAAGTCGGCGACGTCACACGGGTCGACGGTGACCCGGGCGCCGAGCCCGGTCAGCTCCTCGACCAGCTCTTGTGCGCCAGGCGAGTCGAGACCGCGACGGCTGGTGAGCACCAGGTGCTCGGCGCCGTGCCGGGCCAGCCAGCGCGCGATCTGCGCACCGACCGCACCGGTACCGCCGGTGACGAGCACCGTGCCGCGCGGGGTCCAGCCGGTGATCGCCGGCCGCTCGTCCAGCGGGGCGCGCACCAGGCGGCGGGCGAAGACGCCGGACGGGCGCACCGCGAGCTGGTCCTCGTCGCTGTTGCCGGCCAGTACCGCGGCCACCCGGGCCGAGGCCCGCGGGTCGAGGTCTTCCGGCAGGTCGAGCAGGCCACCCCAGCGTTCGGGGTGCTCCAGCCCGGCGACCCGGCCGAGGCCCCAGACCTGCGCCTGGACGGCCGAGGTCAGCCGGTCGGACCGGCTTGCGGAGACGGCGCCGCGGGTGGCGAGCCAGAGCGGAGCCGCGACGCCGTCCAGCGCCCGGATCAGTGCGGCGGTCAGCGCGAGCCCGGCCGGGACGACGGGGTGTTCGGGGTCGGGCCGCTCGTCGAGCGCCAGCAGGGACAGCACACCGCGGAACTCCAGCTCCGGGAGCAGCGCAGCCAGTTCCTCTGCCGACGTGCCCGGTTCGATCGGGAGCACGTGTGGCCGGGCGCCGTGGGTGGTCAGCAGTGCGGTGACCGCCTCGATCTCGGCGTGCGCGCCGGCCGGGACCGGCACCAGCCAGTCGCCGTCCAGGTTCGCGGCCTCGAAGTCCAAAGCAGTCCACGCGATCCGGTACCGCCACTTGTCCACAGTGGACTTGTCACGGCGGTTGCGTCGCCAAGTCGACAACACGGGCAGTGCGGCCCGCAGTGTCTCCTCGTCGGTGCCGTCGATCTCCAACGCGGCCGCGACCGCGGCCGGGTCGTCGCTGTCGACGGCGTCCCAGAAGGAGCTGTCGGCGAACCCGTCACCCGTGGTGACCGTGTCGGCGAGTTCCGGCCAGAAGCGGCTGCGCTGGAAGGCGTAGGTCGGCAGGTCGATCCGCCGGCCTCCGCTGAACACCGTGTCCCACGCCACCCGCGCGCCGCCCGTGTGGGCCTGGGCCAGCGAGGTGAGCACCCGGGTGAAGCCGCCCTGGTCTCGGCGCAGGGTGCCGGTGACCGTTGCGGGCGCACCTGCGTCCTCGAGGATGTCCTGCAGGCCGGTGGCGACCACCGGGTGCGGGCTGACCTCGACGAACACGTCGTGGCCGTGGCCGGCCATGGCCTCGATCGCGTCGGTGAAGCGCACTGTCTGGCGCAGGTTCCGGTACCAGTAACCGGCGTCGAGGCCGGAATCGATCAGCGAGCCGGTCACCGTGGAGTAGAACGGGATCTCCGCCGGGCGCGGGCGCACCGGGGCGAGCACCTCCAGGAGTTCCGCTTCCAGCGACGCGACGTGCGCCGAGTGGGACGCGTAGTCCACCGGGATCCGCTTGGCCCGGATCTCCTGCTCCTCGCAGCGGGCGAGGAACTCGTCCAGGGCGTCGGCGTCACCCGAGACCACGGTCGCCCGCGGCCCGTTGACGACGGCGATCGAGATCCGGTCGCCCCACGGTTCGATGGCCGTCGTGACCTCGGCCGACGGGAGGGGCACGGAGACCATGCCACCGCGTCCGGCCAGCGCCAGGATCGCCTTGCTGCGCAACGCGACCACCAGCGCACCGTCCTCAAGAGACAGTGCACCCGCGACGACCGCCGCCGCGATCTCGCCCTGCGAGTGGCCGACCACCGCGGCCGGCTCGACGCCGTGGTGGCGCCAGACCGCGGCCAGCGAGACCATCATCGCCCACAGCGCGGGCTGGACGACGTCGACGCGTTCGAGGGGTTCCGCCGCACGCAGGACGTCGAGCAGCGACCAGTCGACGAACGGCGCCAGCGCGTCGGCGCAGTCGGCCATCCGCGCGGCGAAGACCGGCGAGGTCTCCAGCAGCTCGACGGCCATCCGCGGCCACTGCGAACCCTGGCCGGGGAAGACGAACGCGACCTTCCCGGTGCCCGCCAAGCCGTGGACGGCGTTGGCGGGCTCCCCCGCGGCCAGCGCGGCGAGACCTGTACGGGCCTCCTCGGCGTCCCGCGCGAGCAGGACGCTGCGGTGCTCCATCCGGTGGCGGCACTGAATCAGCGAAAGTGCCACGTCGGTCATGCGCGGAGGGTCTACCTCGAACAGTTCGAGCAGACGACCCGCCTGGGCGCGGACGCCGTCGGCGGTCTTCGCCGAGAGCACCAGCGGGGCGAGGACGTCCTCGCCCGGGGGAACCTCTGCAGAAGCAGGTGCCTGCTCGATGATCGTGTGCGCGTTCGTCCCGCTGAACCCGAACGACGACACCGCCGCGCGGCGCGGCCGATCCACCGACGGCCAGGGCCGGGCCTCGGTGAGCAGTTCCACCGCGCCCGCGGTCCAGTCGATGTGCCCCGACGGCTCGGAGACGTGCAGCGTCTTCGGCAGCGTGCCGTGCCGCATCGCCATGACCATCTTGATGATCCCGCCGACGCCGGCCGCGGCCTGGCTGTGGCCGAGGTTCGACTTCAGCGAGCCGAGCCACAGCGGGTCACCGGCGCGGTCGGCGCCGTAGGTGGCCAGCAGTGCCTGTGCTTCGATCGGGTCGCCGAGTGACGTCCCGGTGCCGTGCGCCTCGACGACGTCGACGTCCGAAGTGGACAGACCGGCATCGGCGAGGGCCTGGCGGATCACGCGTTGCTGCGACGGGCCGTTCGGCGCCGTCAAGCCGTTGGACGCACCGTCCTGGTTGATCGCGGTGCCGCGCACGACGGCGAGCACGGGGTGCCCGTTGCGCTGGGCGTCGGAGAGACGCTCCAGCAGGATCATGCCGGCGCCTTCGGCCCAGCCGGTGCCGTCGGCGTCCGCGGAGAACGCCTTGCAGCGGCCGTCCGGCGAAAGCCCGCGCTGCTTGCTGAACTCGATGAACGCGGCGGGCGTCGACATCACCGTGACGCCACCGGCCAGGGCCATCGTGCACTCGCCGTTGCGCAGGGCCTGCGCCGCGAGGTGCAGCGCCACCAGCGAAGACGAGCACGCGGTGTCCACAGTGACCGCCGGGCCCTCGAGTCCGAAGTGGTAGGACAGGCGGCCGGTGACGACGCTGCCCGAGTTGCCGGTGCCGAGATGCCCGGCGACGTCGTCCTTCGACCGCTCGAGGAGGCTGACGTAGTCGTGGTACATCAGGCCGGCGAACACGCCGGTCCGGCTGCCGCGAATTGACTCCGCCGGGATCCCGGCCCGCTCGAAGACCTCCCACGACGTCTCCAGCAGCATCCGCTGCTGCGGGTCCATGGCCAGGGCTTCACGCGGGCTGATCCCGAAGAACTCGGGGTCGAACTCGGTGACGTCGCGCAGGAATCCGCCGTGGCGGGTGTAGCTCGTGCCCGGGCGTGTGGAGTCGGGGTCGTACAGCGCGTCGAGGTCCCAGCCGCGGTCCGCGGGCATCGGGCCGATCGCGTCCTGCCCGGACTCGACCAGTGCCCACAGCTGCTCAGGACTGGTGATGCCACCCGGGAACCGGCAGCTCATCGCCACGATGGCGATCGGCTCGTCGTCCCTTGTGGTCACTTCCGCGACGGCCTGCTCTTCGGTACCGAACAGGCGTCCGACGATCTCTTCGGCCAGCGCCGACGGTGTCGGGTGGTCGAAGATCAGCGTCGCCGGCAGCCGCAGCCCGGTGGCCGCGTTGAGCCGGTTGCGCAGCTCGATCGCGGTCAGCGAGTCGAAGCCCAGCTCGGTGAACGCCCTGGTCGCGCCGACGGCGGCGGCCGAGGCGAACCCGAGCACCGTCGCGACCTCGTCGCGGACCAGGTCGAGGATCCCGTCCTGGCTCAGCCGCGAGCCGGTCACGGCGACCGCGGTCCGCCGGAGCGGGGCGGTCACCAGGCCGCGCAGCAGCGGCGGCACCTGGCCGGACGCCCGCACGGCGGCGAGGTCCAGCCGGATCGGCACCAGCACGGCGTCCTCTGCGGACAGACCGGCGCCGAACAGCGCGAGACCGTCCTCGGTGGACAGCGCGGCGACGCCCGCGCCGGCGAGCCGGCCCAGGTCCGTGTCGCCCAAGTGCCCGGCCATGCTCGTGCCGGTCGCCCAGAGGCCCCACGCGAGCGACGTCGCGGGCAGCCCGGCCGCACGGCGCTGGGTGGCCAGTGCGTCGAGGAAAGCGTTTGCGGCGGCGTAGTTGCCCTGCCCCGCGCCGCCGAACACGCCGGCCGCGGAGGAGAACAGCACAAACGCGTCGAGGTCGGCGGTCAGCTCGTGGAGGTTCCACGCGGCGTCGACCTTCGGCCGCAGCACCGCGTCGAGACGCTCGGGCGTCAGCGACGACAGCACGCCGTCGTCGAGGACGCCGGCCGCGTGCACCACGGCCTTGAGGTCGGTGATCCCGGCCAGCAGCGCGGCCAAGGCGTCGCGGTCGGCCGCGTCGCAGGCGACGACATCGATCTCGGCACCGGCGCTGACCAGGGCGTTCCGCAGTTCCGCGGCGCCAGGAGCGTCCGGGCCACGACGGCTGGTCAGCACCAGCCGGCGCACGCCGAACTCGGTGACCAGGTACTCCGCCACGGCGGCACCCAGCGCGCCGGTGCCGCCGGTGAGCAGGACCGTGCCGTCGGTGGTGAACGCCGGTGCGGACACCGTCGCCCGGGCCAGCCGCGGCGCGTACAGCTTGCCGTCGCGGACCGTCACCTCGGGCTCGCCGGACGTCAGCGCGGCCCGCAGGTCCTCGGATCCGGCTTCGACGTCCAGGCTGACCAGCGCGAACCGGTCCGGGTGCTCGGTACGGGCCGAGCGGACCAGGCCGTGCACCGCGGCCGCGGCGAGGCTGTCGCCCCGCGTGACGACCGCGAGCCGGGCGTCTTCCGGCTTGGTCAGCCAGTCCTGCAGGACGGCCAGGACGCGGTGGGTGGCCGCACGGACGTCGTCCGGCGTGTCGCCGGTGCCGGCCTGGTCGTACACGTCCCAGTCTGCTGTGGACTGTCCACCAGGGACTTCCACCTGGTCGATCCGGAACAGCGATTCGGGCCGCTTCGCGAGGTCCTCGACCGCCATCGGGCGCAGCACCAGCGACTCGGCCGACACCACGACCGCGCCGGACTCGTCGGCGGCGGTCAGGGAAACCGCTTCCGGGCCGGCCTTCGCCAGCCGGACCCGCAGTGTGCGGGCCCCTTCGGCGTGCAGGCCGACACCCGCCCACGAGAACGGCAGGCGCGCCCGGTCGTCGTCGAGCAGGTCACCCAGGCCGACCGCGTGCAGGGCCGCGTCGAGCAGCGCCGGGTGCACACCGAAGCCGGTGACCTCGACGTCCTCGGGCAGGCTGACCTCGGCGAACACCTCGCCGTCACGGCGCCAGGCCGCGGTCAGGCCCTGGAACGCCGGGCCGTAGCCGAAGCCGGCGGCGGTCAGGTCGTCGTACCGCGAGCCGACCTCGACCGACTGAGCGGCGGGGGGCCACTCGGCGAGCGTCTCGGGGACCTCGGGGGCGTCGGCGGCGATAAGACCACCGACGTTGCGGGTCCACGGCAGGTCGGCCGCGTCCTCGGCCCGCGAGTACAGCGTCAGCTCGCGACGCCCAGCCGCGTCCGCCGCGCCGACCCAGAGCTGGACTTGCACCGCGCCGCGCTCCGGGAGCACCAGCGGGGCCTCGATGGTCAGTTCCTCGACCTGGCGGCATCCGGCGAGGTCGGCCGCGCGCACCGCGAGCTCGACGAACGCCGTGCCCGGCACGAGGATCGCGCCGGCCACCGCGTGCTCGGCCAGCCACGGGTGAGTCTGCGTGGACAGCCGGCCGGTGAGCAGGAACCCGTCACCGTCGGCGCGGCTCACGGCCGCGCCGAGCAGCGGGTGCTCCGCCGCGCCCAGGCCGAGACCGGTGGCGTCGCCCGTAGCGTTGCCCGGCCGCGGCCAGTACCGCACGCGCTGGAACGGGTAGGTCGGCAGGTCGACCTGCGCGGCCACCGGGTACAGGGCCGTCCAGTCGACGGCCGTGCCGTGGACATAGGCCTCGGCCAGCGCCGTGACCAGGGTGTCCGGTTCGGGGCGGCCCTTGCGCAGCGCGGGCGCGAAGGTCGCCTCCGGCAGGATCTCGCGGCCGAGCGCGGTCAGCACGCCGTCCGGGCCCAGCTCGACGAACGTCGTGACACCGGCGGCTTCCAGGGTCCGGATCGCGTCGGTGAACCGGACGGTGTTGCGGACCTGGGCGACCCAGTAGTCCGGCGTCGTCGGCTCGGTCGTCCCGCCGGTGGTGACGAGCGGGATGCGCGGCTCGTGGTAGGTCACCGTCTCGGCGACGGCACGGAAGTCATCCAGCATCGCGTCCATGTGGGACGAGTGGAACGCGTGGCTCACCGTGAGCCGCTTGGTCTTGCGGCCCTTGAACTGTGCCACGACGGTCAGCACGGCGTCTTCGTCGCCGGAGACCACTGTGGACTCGTCGCCGTTGAGCGCGGCGATGGCCACCCGGTCCGACAGGTGTGGCGTGATCTCGGCCTCGGTGGCCTGGATCGCGACCATCGCGCCGCCGGCCGGGAGCGCCTGCATGAGGCGGCCCCGGGCGGAGACCAGCCGCACCGCGTCGGCCAGCGAGAACACCCCGGCCGCGTGGGCGGCCGCCAGCTCGCCGATCGAGTGCCCGGCCAGCGTGCCGGGCGTGACGCCGAAGTGCTCGAAGAGCCGGAACAACGCCACTTCCAGGGCGAACAGGTTCGCCTGGGCGTACTGCGTCTCGTCGACGTCACCGCCGTCGAGGTCGAAGTCGAACTCGGCCCGCACCGCGTCGAACGCCGCGGCGAACACCGGGAACGCCTGGTACAGCTCGCGGCCCATGCCGGCCCGCTGGCTGCCCTGGCCGGTGAAGAGGAACGCCGTGCCGCCGTCGGTGACTTCACCGGTGACGGCACCGGAGAGCCCCGCCAGACCGGCCGGGTCGAGGACGACCGCGCGGTGCTCGAACAGCGAGCGCCGGGTGACGAGCGCCGAACCCAGCTCGGCGACGTCCACTGTGGTCAGCGCCGTGCGCAGACGTTCGGCCTGTTCCCGCAAGGCTTCCGGCGTCCGCGCCGAGAAGACCAGCGGGGTGACGACCGGGGTCTCGACCGTCAGCGGGGCGCTTTCCGGGGCCTGCTCGATGATCACGTGGGCGTTGGTGCCGCTGAACCCGAATGACGACACACCGGCCCGGCGGGTCCGGCCGGTGTCCGGCCAGTCCCGCGTCTCGGTCAGCAGCTCGACCGCGCCGGATGCCCAGTCGACGTGCGGCGACGGTTCGGTGATGTGCAGTGTCTTCGGCAGGACGCCGTTGCGCAGTGCCTGCACCATCTTGATCACGCCGCCGACACCCGCTGCCGCCTGGCTGTGCCCGATGTTGGACTTGAGCGAGCCCAGCCACAGCGGGTCACCCGCACGCTCGGCGCCGTAGGTCGCGAGCAGCGCCTGTGCCTCGATCGGGTCGCCCAGCGACGTGCCCGTTCCGTGCGCCTCGACGGCGTCGACGTCCGAAGTGGACAAACCGGCGTCGGCGAGCGCTTGGCGGATCACGCGTTGCTGGGACGGACCGTTCGGCGCGGTCAAGCCGTTGGACGCGCCGTCCTGGTTGATCGCGCTGCCGCGGACCACGGCGAGCACCGGGTGCCCGTTGCGCTGGGCGTCGGAGAGACGCTCCAGCAGGATCATGCCCGCGCCCTCGGACCAGCCCGTGCCGTCGGCGTCCGCGGAGAACGCCTTGCAGCGGCCGTCGGCCGAAAGCCCGCGCTGGCGCGAGAACTCCAGGAACGCGCCCGGCGTCGCCATCACCGTGGCACCGCCCGCGAGGGCCATCGTGCACTCGCCGTGACGGAGTGCCTGGACCGCCCAGTGCAGGGCGACCAGCGACGACGAGCACGCGGTGTCGATGGTCACCGCCGGGCCTTCGAGCCCGAAGGTGTAGGACACGCGGCCGGAGGCGACGCTGCCCGCGTTGCCGGTGCCGAGGTGGCCGACGTAGTCCTCCGGCGCGGCCTCGAGGAGGTTGGCGTAGTCGTGGTACATGATCCCGGCGAACACGCCGGTCCGGCTGCCCCGCAACGCTTCCGGCGCGATGCCGGCGCGTTCGATGGCCTCCCACGACGTCTCCAGCAGCAACCGGTGCTGCGGGTCCATCGTCACCGCTTCACGCGGCGAGATGCCGAAGAACTCGGGGTCGAAGTTCACCGCGTCGCGCAGGAACCCGCCCTCGCGGGCGTAGCTCGTGCCGACGTGGTCGGGGTCCGGGTGGTACAGCCCTTCGACGTCCCAGCCGCGGTCGGCGGGGAACGGCGTCATGCCGTCCACTCCCCCGGCGACCAGGTCCCACAGCTCTTCCGGGGTCGTGACGCCGCCGGGGAACCGGCAGCTCATCGCGACGATGGCGATCGGCTCGTCGACGGCCAGCACGGTGTTGACCTCGGCCGGACCGTCCACTCCGAACAGTTCGCCCGCGAGGTACGCGGCGAGAGCGTCCGGGGTCGGGTAGTCGAAGATCAGCGTGGCGGGCAGCCGCAGGCCGGTCGCCGTGTGCAGCTTGTTGCGCAGCTCGATCGCGGTGAGGGAGTCGAAGCCGAGCTCGGTGAACGTCCGGGCCGCGCCGACCGCGTCCGTCGAGGCGAACGCGAGCACCTGCGCGACCTCGGTGCGGACCAGGTCGACGAGCGCCCGTTCGCGCTCGGCCGCGCCGAGGGCACCGAGGCGTTGCTCCAGCGACGCGGTGACGGTCGAGACCGCCGTCCGCCGCTTCGACGCGGGCACCAGCCCCCGCAGCAACGACGGCACCGCGCCCCGGGACCGGACCGCAGCCAGGTCCAAGCGCACCGGGACCAGCACGGCGTCCCCTGTGGACAGTGCGGCGTCGAACAGCGTCAGACCGTCCTCGGTGGACAGTGCGCCGATGCCGGCGGCGGACATCCGCCGCAAGTCGGCGTCGGCCAGGTCGGCGGCCATGCTGTCATCGCCGGCCCACAGGCCCCACGCGAGTGACGTTGCGGCCTGCCCGGCGGCGTGACGGCGGTGCGCCAGCGCGTCCAGGTAGGCGTTCGCGGCCGAGTAGCTGCCCTGGCCCGCGCCGCCGAACACCCCGGAGGCCGAGGAGAACAGCACGAACAGGGAAGCGTCGCCGGCCAGCTCGTGGAGGTTCCACGCGGCGTCGACCTTCGGCCGCAGCACGGCGTCGACGCGCTCGGGGGTGAGCGACGCCAGCACGCCGTCGTCGAGGACGCCGGCCGCGTGCACCACGCCGGTCACGGGGTGCTCGGCCAGCAGGGCGGCCAGGGCGTCCCGGTCCGCGACGTCGCAGGCCGCGACGGTCACGTCCGCGCCGAGTTCGGTCAGCTCGGCGGTCAGGTCGGAGAGGGAGTCCGCGGTGGCGGACCGGCTGACCAGCAGCAGGTGCCGCGCGCCGCGTTCGGCGAGCCGGCGGGCGAAGACCGCGCCGAGCGCGCCCGTCGCGCCGGTGACCAGCACCGTTCCGTCGAACGTCGCGGGCTCGTGGTCCGCGACGGTGGCCCGCGCCAGCCGCGGCGCGAGCACTGCTCCGCCGCGAACGGCGAGCTGCGGTTCGCCGGAGGTGAGGATCCCCGGCAGTTCGGCCAGGTCGGCCGTCGTGTCGAGGTCGATCAGCGTGAACCGGCCGGGCTGCTCGGCCTGGGCCGCGCGGACCAGGCCCCAGACCGCGGCACCGGCGAGGTCCGGCACGTCGCCGTCCAGCACCGCGGCCGCGCCGCGGGTGACGACGGCCAGCCGGCTGTCCGGATCGGACTGCCGCTGGAGCGCGTCGAGCACGAGGTGCACCGCCGCGCGGACCTCGTCCGGCGTTTCCCCGCGCGGCACCAGCAGCACCGGGGTGTCCGGGTCGGTGCCGGCGGGCACGGCGACGGCCGTCCAGTCCACTGTGTACAGCGAATGGCGGGCGACGTCGTCGGCCGGAACACCCGAAACCGGGCGCAGGGCAAGGGATTCGACCGACAGCACCGGCTCGCCGGTGGTGTCGGCGGCGTGCACGGACACCGCGTCGGTGCCTGCGGCCGCCAGGCGGACCCGCAGCGTGCGGGCGCCGGTGGCGTGCAGCTCGATGCCGATCCAGCTGAACGGCAGCCTCGCCGTCCCGGTGTCCTCGACGAACGCGCCGAGCCCGACCCCGTGCAGGGCCGCGTCGAACAGTGCCGGGTGCAGGCCGAACCCGGTGACGTCGACGTCGTCCGGCAGCGTGACCTCGGCGAACACCTCGCCGTCCCGTCGCCAGGCCGTGGTCAGGCCCTGGAAGACCGGGCCGTAGCCGAGCCCGCCGGCCAGCAGGCCTTCGTAGAGCGCGGAGACGTCGACCGGTTCGGCACCGGACGGCGGCCATTCGGCCGCGAACGGCGTCGCCGCCCCGGTGCCGGGGGCAAGTTCACCGGTGGCGTGGCGCACCCAGGGTGCGTCGCCGGTGCGGGAGTGCACGACGAGCGAGCGGTGGCCCGACTCGTCTTCGGCACCGAGCGAGACCTGCACGACGACGCCGTCGGCCGGGACGACCAGCGGTGCCTCGAGGACCAGCTCCTCGACGCGGTCACAGCCGGCCGGTTCGCCGGCGTGCAGCGCGAGGTCGGCGAAGGCCGTCCCGGGCAGCACGACGACGTCGCGCACGGTGTGCTCGGCCAGCCACGGGTGGGTCTTGAGCGAGAGCCGGCCGGTGAGCAGGAACCCGCCGTCGTCGGCCCGGGCGACGGCCGCGCCCAGCAGCGGGTGGTCCGCCGCGCCGAGGCCGGCCGCGGTCAGGTCCCCGGTGCGGGTGCCCGGCTTCGGCCAGTACAGGTCGCGCTGGAAGGCGTAGGTCGGCAGGTCGACGTGTTGCCCGGCGCCGCCGAGGACGGCGGTCCAGTCGACGTCGGCGCCGTGGGCGTGGGCGGTCCCGAGCGCGGTGACAGCGGTGAGCGCCTCCGGCCGGCCCTTGCGCATGGCCGGGACGAAGGTCGCGTCGGGGACGATCTCCTGGCCGAGTGCGGACAGCACGCCGTCCGGGCCCAGCTCGACGAACGTCGTGACGCCCCGGGCCGCGGCCGTGCGGACGCCGTCGAGGAAGCGCACGGCCTCCCGGACGTGCCGCACCCAGTAGTCCGCGTCGAACTCGGTCACCAGCTCACCGGTCACGTTCGAGACGATCGGTATAACCGTCTTACCGTAAGACAGAGACTCAGCTATACCGCGGAACTCCGCGAGCATCGGGTCCATCAACGGCGAGTGGAACGCGTGGCTCACCTTGAGCCGCTTGGTCTTGCGGCCCTTGAACTTCCGGGCGACCGCCCGCACCGCCTTCTCGACGCCGGAGATCACGGTCGAGTCCGGGCCGTTGAGCGCGGCGATGCTCACCGCGTCCGAGAGGTGTGGCGTGATCTCGTCCTCGGTGGCCTGGATCGCCACCATCGCGCCGCCTTCCGGCAGCGCCTGCATGAGCCGTCCGCGGGCCGACACCAGCGTCACGGCGTCGGTCAGGGACAGCACGCCCGCGACGTGCGCGGCCGCCAGCTCACCGATCGAGTGGCCGACCAGCACGTCCGGCCGCAGGCCCCACGACTCGTAGAGCCGGAACAACGCGACTTCCAGGGCGAACAGGGTCGCCTGGGTGTACTGCGTCCGGTCGATCTCCGTGGTGTCGAGGTCCAGGTCGAACTCGGCGCGGATCGCGTCGAAGGCCGCCGCGAACACCGGGTACGTCTCGTACAGCTCGCGGCCCATGCCGAGCCGCTGACTGCCCTGTCCGGTGAACAGGAACGCCGTCCCGCCCGTCCCGGCTTCGACGGCCTCGGCCGTCGACAAGCCGGTCAGCAGGTCGTCAGCGCTGGCGCCGGTGATCACCGCACGGTGCTCGAACCGGGTGCGGACGTGCAGCGAGGCCGCGACGTCCGCCGGGGCGAACCCGGCCGTCAGGTGCTCGCGCAGCCGCGCGGCCTGGCCGGCCAGCGCGGCCGGCGACTTCGCCGACAGCACCAGCGGGACCACCGCCGGCGCCGGGACCTGCGGCTTCGGCGCGGGTTCCGGGGCCTGCTCGATGATCGCGTGGGCGTTGGTGCCGCTGAACCCGAACGACGACACCGCCGCGCGGCGCGCCCGTCCGGTCACCGGCCAGGCTCGCGCCTCGGTCAGCAGCTCGACGGCGCCCGACGCCCAGTCGACGTGCGGCGACGGCTCGTCGGCGTGCAGGGTCTTGGGCAGTTCGCCGCTGCGCAGCGCCATGACCATCTTGATCACGCCGCCGACACCCGCGGCCGCCTGGCTGTGGCCGATGTTCGACTTGAGCGAGCCGAGCCACAGCGGGTCGCCGGTGCGCTCGGCGCCGTAGGTCGCGAGCAGCGCCTGCGCCTCGATCGGGTCGCCCAGCGACGTCCCGGTGCCGTGCGCCTCGACGACGTCCACATCGGACGGTACGAGACCCGCGTTGGCCAGCGCCTGCCGGATCACACGTTGCTGTGACGGACCGTTCGGCGCGGTCAGGCCGTTCGACGCGCCGTCCTGGTTGATGGCGCTGCCGCGCACGACCGCCAGCACCGGGTGGCCGTTGCGCTGGGCGTCGGAGAGGCGCTCCAGCAGGATCATGCCCGCGCCTTCGGACCAACCCGTGCCGTCGGCGTCCGCGGAGAACGCCTTGCAGCGGCCGTCGGCGGCGAGGCCGCGCTGGCGGGAGAACTCGATGAACGCGTTCGGCGTCGCCATGACCGTCACGCCACCGGCGAGCGCCATGGTGCATTCGCCGTTGCGCAGCGCCTGAAGCGCCCAGTGCAGGGCGACCAAAGAGGACGAACAGGCGGTGTCCACAGTGACCGCCGGGCCTTCGAGCCCGAAGGTGTAGGCGACCCGGCCGGAGGCGATGCTGCCCGCGTTGCCGGTGCCGAGGTGGCCTTCGTAGTCCTCGTCCGCGCCGTCGAGCAGCGCGGAGTAGTCGTGGTACATCACGCCGGCGAAGACGCCGGTCTTGCTGCCGCGCAACGCTTCCGGCGCGATGCCGGCGCGTTCGAAGGCTTCCCAGGACGTCTCCAGCAGCAGCCGGTGCTGCGGGTCCATCGTGACGGCCTCGCGTGGCGAGATCCCGAAGAACACCGGGTCGAAGCCGCCCGCGTCGTGCAGGAACCCGCCTTCGCGCGAGTAGCTGGTGCCGAGGTGGTCGGGGTCCGGGTGGTACAGACCGTCGAGGTCCCAGCCGCGGTTGTCCGGGAACGTCGTGATGGCGTCGCCGCCGGCCGCGACGAGGTTCCACAGCTGCTCGGGTGTCGTGACACCGCCGGGGTACCGGCAGCTCATCGCGACGATGGCGATCGGGTCGTCGGAACCGGTGGCCGCGACGACCTCGACGGCTTCCCGGCCGCCGAACAGTTCGGTGTGGACGTGTCCGGCGAGCGCGTCCGGTGTCGGGTAGTCGAACACCAGCGTCGCGGGCAGCCGCAGGCCGGTGGCCGTATGCAGGCGGTTGCGCAGCTCGATCGCGGTCAGCGAGTCGAAACCGGCGTCGCGGAACGCCTTGGCCGGGTCGACCTCGTCGCCCGAGTCGTAGCCGAGCACGCCCGCGACCTCGCTGCGGACCAGCGTCAGCAGCCGGTCACGCTGCTCGTCGGCGGCCAGCCCGGACAGGCTGTCCGCGAACGCCCCGGCCGCGCCGGTCGTCGCCGCGACCCGTCGCGCCGGAGCGCGGACCAGGCCACGCAGCAACGGCGGGACCTCGCCGGTCGCGGCGCGGATGGCCGCCGGGTCGAGGTGCACCGGCAGCAGGACCGCGCGGTCCGCCGCCAGCGCCGCGTCGAACAACGCCAATCCGTCCTCAGTGGACAGTGGCGCGGTGCCGGCCCGGACCAGCCGGGCGACGTCGGCCTCGCTGAGGCTGCCCGCCATGCCGCCGTCCCACAGGCCCCAGGCCAGGGACGTCGCCGGCAGACCGGCCGCGCGCCGCTGCTCGGCGAGCGCGTCGAGGTAGGCGTTGGCCGCGGCGTAGTTCGCCTGCCCCGCGCCGCCGAACGTCCCGGCGACCGAGGAGAACAGGACGAACGCGTCGAGGTCGGTGGTCAGGTCGTGCAGGTTCTGCGCCGCGTCCGCCTTGGCGGCCAGCACGGTCGCGAGGCGTTCGGAAGTGAGGGATTCGACGAGGCCGTCGTCGAGGACGCCCGCGCTGTGCACCACCGCGGTCACGCGGTGTTCGGACAGCAGATTTGCAAGGCCATCACGATCGGCGACGTCGCAGGCGGCGATCGTCACGTCGGCGCCGAGTTCACGCAAGCGCGTCGCCAGCTCGGCCGCGCCGGGCGCGTCCGCACCACGACGGCTGGTGAGCAGCAGGTCCCGGACGGCGTACCGGGTGACCAGGTGCTCGGCGAACAACGCGCCGAGCGCGCCGGTACCGCCGGTGACCAGGACAGTCCCGTCTCCGAAGTGGACGTCCGTTTCGGACAGTGCGGCCCGCGCGAGGCGGGGCACCGTGAGCACGCCGTCACGCACCGCGATCTGCGGTTCGCCGGTGGCCACCGCGGCGTGCAGTTCCGCGGGACCGGCGGTCGTGTCCAGGTCGACCAGGACGAACCGGCCCGGGTGCTCGGCCTGCGCCGAGCGGACCAGGCCGTGGGCCGCCGCGGCGGCGGGGTCGGCGTCGCGGGTCACGACGACGACCGTCGCCTCGGTGGGCAGCCACGTCTGGACCACGGCGAGCGCGGACACGGCGTCGGCGACCGGCGCGATGACGAAGCCGTCGGCTTCCGGCCAGCCGTCCGGGACGGCCGTTTCGGGCCTGGGGACAGTGGTCCAGTCGATCTGGAACAGCGAGCTTCGGGCGATCCCGCCGGTGAGCTGACCAGCGGAAACCGGCCGCAACACCAGGGAGTCGGCCGAGAACACCGGCGCCCCGGCCGGGTCGGCGACGTGCACCGACACCGCCTCGGCGCCGGTCGCGGCGAGGTGGACGCGCAGTGCCCGGGCGCCGGACGCGTGCAGCGAAACGCCGGACCAGACGAACGGCAGGCGCGCGCCACCTTCGGCCGGGAGGGCGCCGAGGCCGATGCCGTGCAGGGCCGCGTCGAGCAGCGCCGGGTGCAGGCCGAACCCGGACAGTTCGACGTCCTCGGGCAGGCTGACCTCGGCGAACACCTCCGTGCCGCGGCGCCAGGCCGCGGTCAGGCCCTGGAACAGCGGGCCGTAGGCCAGGCCGGCCGACTGCAGGCCGTCGTACAGCTCGGTGACGTCGACGGCCTCGGCGCCGGCGGGCGGCCACTCGGCCGGGGTCGCCGGGATCGGGGCGCCGGTCGCGGCGAGCACGCCGCCGGCGTGGCGGACCCACGGCTCGCCGTCCGGTCGCGAGTGGACGGACAGGGTCCGGCGCCCGGACGTGTCGGCCGCGCCGACGGTGATCTGGACGGCGACACCGCCCTGGGCCGGGATGACCAGCGGCGCTTCGAGCGTCAGCTCTTCGAGGCGGTCGCAGCCGACCTCGTCGCCCGCGCGGATCGCGAGCTCGACGAAGGCCGTCCCCGGCAGCACGGTGACGCCGTGGATCGCGTGCTCGGCCAGCCACGGGTGCGTCTGCGCAGAGAGCCGCCCGGTGAAGACCAGACCGTCTCCTTCGGCCAGCTCGACGGACGCGCCGAGCAGCGGGTGGTCGGCCTTGCCGAGCCCGAGACCGGAGGCGTCCGCGGCGGACGCCGCGCTGTGCAGCCAGTAACGGCGACGGCGGAAAGCGTAGGTCGGAAGGTCGATAGTGCGTGCCCCCGACCCGGCCCACAGCCGCGTCCAGTCGACGTCGGCGCCGCGGACGTCGGCCTCGGCGAGCGCGGTGAGCAGCGTGTCCGGTTCGGACCGTCCCTTGCGCAGGACCGGGACGAACGTCGCGGTCGCGGCGATCTCCTGGCCGAGCGCGGACAGCACGCCGTCCGGACCCAGCTCGACGAACGTCGTGACGCCGCGGCTTTCCAGCGTGCGCACCGCGTCGAGGAACCGGACCGCGCCGCGGACCTGGTCCACCCAGTAGTCCGACGACGTCACGTCACCATCCACGGTGGACACGATCGGGATACGCGGCTCGGCGAACGTCAACGTCTCCGCGACCGCGCGGAACTCCTCGAGCATCGGGTCCATGAGCGGCGAGTGGAACGCGTGGCTCACCGTGAGCCGCTTGGTCTTGCGGTCCGCGAAGTGCGCTGCGACCGCCAGCACGGCGGTTTCGTCGCCGGAGATCACCGTCGACATCGGACCGTTGAGCGCGGCGATGCTCACCAGGTCCGACAGGTGTGGCGTGATCTCGTCTTCGGTCGCTTGGATCGCGACCATCGCGCCGCCGGTCGGCAGCGCCTGCATGAGACGTCCCCGCGCGGACACCAGCTTGACCGCGTCGGCCAGTGAGAAGACACCGGCGACGTGTGCCGCGGCCAGCTCGCCGATCGAGTGCCCGGCGACGAAGTCCGGCCGGACGCCGAAGTGCTCGAAGAGTCGGAACAGCGCCACTTCCAGGGCGAACAGCGCCGCCTGGGTGTGCTGGGTCTGGTGCAGCTCGTCGGTGTCGAGCGCCACGTCGAAGTCGAACTCGGCGCGGATCTCGTCGAACGCGGCCGCGAACACCGGGAACTTTTCGTACAGCTCACGGCCCATGCCGAGCCGCTGGCTGCCCTGGCCGGTGAAGAGGAACGCCAGCGAACCCGGCGACACCGCACCCGTCACGACACCGCCGGACTCACCGGCGGCCAGCGCGGCCAGGCCGCGCAGCAGCTCGTCACGGTCCACACCGGACACCACCGCCCGCAGCGGCATCCGGCTGCGTGTGGTCACCAGGGAGTGGGCGACGTCGAGCGCGTCCTGCTCCGCGGCGACGGCGTGCAGACGCGACGCCTGCTCGCGCAGGGCGTCCGCGTCCCGCGCCGACAGCACGAACGGCGTGGCGATCGCAGGCTTCTCCCCCACGATCGGCTCGGCGAAGTCCGGTGCCTGCTCGATGATCGTGTGCGCGTTGGTGCCGCTGATGCCGAAGGACGACACCGCGGCGCGCCGCGGCCGTCCGGTCTCCGGCCACGGCGTCCGCTCGGTGAGCAGCTCGACCGCGCCGGCTTCCCAGTCGACGTGCCGCGAGGGTTCGTCGACGTGCAGGGTGGCCGGCAGCTCGCCGTGCCGCATGGCCATGACCATCTTGATGATCCCGGCGACCCCCGCGGCGGCCTGGCTGTGGCCGATGTTGGACTTGATCGAGCCGAGGTACAGCGGGTCGCCGGTGCGGCCGGCGCCGTAGGTGGCCAGCAGGGCCTGGGCCTCGATCGGGTCGCCCAGGGTGGTGCCGGTGCCGTGCGCCTCGACGGCGTCGACGTCCGAAGTGGACAGACCGGCTGAGGCGAGTGCTTGCCGGATCACGCGTTGCTGCGACGGACCGTTGGGCGCGGTCAAGCCGTTCGACGCGCCGTCCTGGTTGATCGCGCTGCCGCGCACCACCGCGAGGACCTGGTGGCCGTTGCGGCGAGCGTCGGAAAGCCTTTCCAGCAGCAGGAGACCGGCACCCTCGGACCAGCCGGTGCCGTCCGCCGCCTCGGCGAACGACTTGCACCGGCCGTCCGCGGCGAGGCCGCGCTGGCGGGAGAAGTCGACGAACGTCGTCGGCGTCGACATCACCGTGACACCGCCGGCCAGCGCCATTTCGCACTCGCCGTTGCGCAGCGCCTGCGCGGCGAGGTGCAGCGCCACCAGCGAAGACGAGCACGCGGTGTCGACCGTGACGGCCGGGCCTTCGAGCCCGAAGGTGTACGCCAGTCGTCCGGAAAGGACACTGCCCGCGTTGCCGGTGCCGAGGTAACCTTCGACCTCCTCCGGGATCTCCGGCAGGCGTGCGGCGTAGTCGTGGTACATCAGCCCGGCGAACACACCGGTCCGGCTGCCCCGCAACGCTTCCGGCGCGATGCCGGCGCGTTCGAAGACCTCCCACGACGTCTCCAGCAGCAGGCGCTGCTGCGGGTCCATGGCGAGGGCCTCACGCGGGGAGATGCCGAAGAACTCGGCGTCGAACTCGTCCGCCTCGTGCAGGAACCCGCCCTCGCGGGCGTAGCTCGTGCCGCTGTGGCCGGGCTCGGGGTGGAACAGTTTCTCGAGGTCCCAGCCGCGGTTGACCGGGAACGGCGAGATCGCGTCGGCGCCGGTCGACACCAGCCGCCACAGGTCTTCCGGCCCACGGATGCCGCCGGGGTACCGGCAGCTCATCGCCACGATGGCGATCGGCTCGTCGACGTCGACCGCGCGGACCGGTGCCACCGCGACCGGCTCGGCCGAGCCGAGCAGCTCGGTGCGCAGGTGCGCGGCGAGGGTTGTCGCGTTCGGGTAGTCGAACACCAGGGTGGCCGGCAGTCGCAGACCGGTGGCGGTGTTGAGGCGGTTGCGCAGGTCGACCGAGGTCAGGGAGTCGAACCCGAGCTCCTTGAACGCCTTCCCGGCGTCCACCGCGTCGGACGAGTCGTAGCCGAGGGCGGCTGCGACGGTCTGGCGGACGACGCCGAGCAGGGTGCGCTCGCGCTCCGCCTCATCCATAGTGGACAACCGGTCGGCCAACGCCGAGCCACTCGCGACGACGTCGGCCGTCACCACGCGGCGGGTGGTGGTCCGGACCAGACCGCGCAGCACGGCCGGCACCGCGGTGCCCGGGTCGCGCAGGGCGGCGGCGTCCATCCGCATCGGGACCAGCGCGGCCTCGCCGGACGCGAGCGCGGCGTCGAACAGCACGACGCCCTCGTCCGCGGCCAGCGCGGCGACGCCGGCGCGGTTCATCCGCCGCCGGTCCGCCTCGCCAAGCCCGCCGGCCATACTGCCGCCGTCGGCCCACAGGCCCCAGCCCAGCGACGTCGCCGGCTGCCCGGCGGCGCGACGGCGCGCGGCCAGGGAGTCGAGGAACACGTTGGCGGCCGCGTAGTTCGCCTGGCCGGCGGCGCCGAACACGCCGGAGGCCGAGGAGAACAGCACGAACGCGGACAGGTCCGTGGTGAGTTCGTGCAGGTTGAGCGCCGCGTCGACCTTCGGCCGCAGCACGGTGTCGATCCGCTCGGGGGTGAGCGTGCCGACGACGCCGTCGTCCAGCACCCCGGCGGTGTGCACAACGGCGGTCAGCGGGTGCTCGGCCGGGATCGCCGCGAGGACCGCGGCGAGGGCGTCACGGTCGGCGGCGTCACAGGCCACGAACCGGACTTCGGCGCCCAGTTCGGCGAGTTCGGCCGCGAGGGCGTCGGCGCCTTCGGCAGCGCTGCCGCGACGGCTGAGCAGCAGCAGGTGCCGCGCGCCGTGGCGGGTGACGAGGTGGCGGGTGAACAACGCGCCCAGCGCGCCGGTACCGCCGGTGACCAGCACCGTGCCGTTGACGTCCATAGTGGACTCTTCAGTCACCGGGAGCGCGGCCCGCGCCAGGCGTGGGACGTACGTCTCCCCCGCACGCAGAGCGAGCTGCGGTTCGCCGGTCGCCAGGGCGGCGGCGACGGCCTGCTCGTCATCGGTGTCGGTGTCCAGCAGGACGAGGCGGTCCGGGTTCTCGGACTGCGCCGACCGGACCAAGCCCCAGACGGTGGCGGCGGCCAGGCCGGGGACGTCGTCCTCCGGCTGGACGGCGACCGCGCCGCGGGTGACCAGCACGAGCTTTGCCTCGTCGGACCCGTCGATCCACTCCTGGACCAGCGCCAACGCCCGGTGCGCGGCTTCGTGCGCTCCGGCCGCCGAGTCCTCGGCGTCCACAGTGGCCAGTACGAACTCGGGCCGGGTGTCGCCGAGCCGGTCGAGGTGGCCGATCTCGGCCGTTCCCGATGGCTGGACCGGCGTCCATTCCAGGCGGAACATCGACTCGGTCCGGGCGGTGTCGAGTGCGTCGGCCGAGACCGGGCGCAGCACGAGCGAGCCGACCGTCGCGACCGGCTGCCCGGCGGCGTCGAACAGTTCCAGCGAGACGCCGCTGCCGGCCGGGGACAGCTTGGCCCGCAGTGCCGACGCGCCCGAGGCGTGCAGCGTGACGTCGGTCCAGGCGAACGGAATGCCCGTGCCCTCACCGGTGAGCCGGCCGCTCAGGCCGATCGCGTGCAGCACCGAGTCGAACAGTCCCGGGTGCAGTCCGAATGATTCGTCCACTTCGGACTCAAGGGTGACCTCGGCGTAGACGTCGTCACCGAGCTGCCACGCGGAACGCAGGCCGCGGAACGCCGGGCCGTAGCCGAAACCGGCTCCGGCGAGGTCGTCGTAGAGCCGTGACGTCTCCAGCGCCGTGGCCCCGGCGGGCGGCCATTCGGCCAGCTCGGCGGGCGGTGTCGCGGCGACGGTGCCGAGCAGACCGGTGGCGTGCGTCGTCCACGGGTGGCCGAACGTGGTGCCTTCTGGTCGCGAGTGGACGGTCACCTCGCGGCGGCCGTCCGCATCCGGTTCGCCCACGGTGACCTGCAGCTGGACGCCGCCGTCGGCGGGCAGCACCAGCGGTGCCTGCAAGGTGAGTTCTTCGAGGTGGTCACAACCCACCTGGTCCCCGGCGCGGACGGCCAGCTCGACCAGGCCGGTGCCGGGCACGAGCACGGTGCCGTGCACGGCGTGGTCGGCCAGCCACGGGTGGGTCAGCGTCGACAGCCTGCTGGTGAACAGCACGCCGTCGCCGCCGGCCAGCGAGACGGCCGCGCCGAGCATCGGGTGCCCGGCCGCGTCCAGGCCCAGCCCGGCGGCGGCGCCTCGGCTCGACGCGGTGGGCGTCGGCCAGAAGCGGCTCCGCTGGAAAGCGTAGGTAGGCAGGGTGATCCGGCGCGCGCCGGTGGTCAGCACGGCCCAGTCGACGTCCGCGCCGTGGGTGTAGGCCGTGGCGAGGGCGGTGAGCAGGGTCCGGCGTTCCGGCCGGTCGCCGCGCAGGACGGCGGTGAACACGGCGGGCTCGTCCAGGCAGTCCTGGCCGAGTGCGGACAGGACGCCGTCCGGGCCCAGTTCGACGAACCTGGTCACGCCCTGGGCGGAGAGGGTCCGGATGCCGTCGACGAACCGGACGGCCTCACGCACATGGCGCACCCAGTAGTCCGCGTCGAACTCGGTCACCAGTTCGCCGGTGACGTTCGAGACGATCGGTATAACCGTCTTACCGTAAGACAGAGACTCAGCTATACCGCGGAACTCGGCCAGCATCGGGTCCATCAACGGCGAGTGGAACGCATGGCTGACGACCAGCCGCTTGGTCTTGCGACCCAGCTCGGCGAACTGCGCAGCCACTGCCAGCACAGCGTCCTCGTCGCCGGAGATCACGGTCGAGGTCGGGCCGTTCAACGCCGCAACGGTCACACGGTCTGACAGATATACCGAAACTTCCGCCTCGGTCGCCTGCACAGCCACCATCGCGCCACCGGGCGGCAGGGCCTGCATCAAGCGACCCCGGGCGGCGACCAGCGTGACCGCGTCCGTCAGCGAGAGAACACCCGCGACGTGCGCCGCCGCCAGCTCGCCGATCGAGTGGCCGAGCAGGAAGCCCGGCCGGACGCCGAGGCTTTCCAGCAGCCGGAACAGCGCCACCTCGACCGCGAACAACGCGGCCTGGGTGTAGGCCGTCTGGTCGAGCAGGGCGGAGTCCTCGAAGACGACCGTCCGGAGTGGACGGTCCAGGTGTGTGTCGAACTCGGCGCAGACCGCGTCCAGGGCGTCCGCGAACACCGGGAACGCCGCGTACAGCTCACGACCCATCCCGGCCCGCTGGCTGCCCTGGCCGGTGAACAGGAACGCGGTCGAGCCGTCGGCGACGACGTCCCGCACCAGCTGCGCGGCGGGTTCACCGCGGCCGAGCGCGCCGAGGGCGGCGAGCAGTTCGGCCCGGTCCCCGGTCAGCACCGCGCGGTGCTCGTGCCGGGCGCGGGACGTGGCGAGCGAGAAGGCGACGTCGGCCGGCTCCCAGTCCACGCCGTCGAGCTGCGCGTGGAGGCGGATCGCCTGGTCACGCAGGGCGTCGGCGTCGCGGGCGGAGAGCACCCACGGTGCTGGTTCCCCGGCGAGCACGCGTTCCGCTTCGACGATCTCGGGCGCCTGCTCGAGAACGACGTGGGCGTTCGTGCCGCTCATGCCGAACGACGACACCGCGGCGCGTCGCGGCCGGTCCACCGCCGGCCATGCGCGCGAGTCGGTCAGCAGCTCGACCGCTCCCGACGTCCAGTCCACCTTGGACGACGGCTTGTCGACGTGCAGCGTCTTCGGCAGCAGCCCGTGCTGCATCGCCTGGACCATCTTGATGATCCCGCCGACGCCCGCCGCGGCCTGCGTGTGTCCGATGTTCGACTTCAGGGAGCCCAGCAACAAAGGCTCGGTCCGGCCCTGGCCGTAGGTGGCCAAAAGCGCCTGTGCCTCGATCGGGTCACCCAACGTCGTGCCGGTGCCATGGCCTTCGACGGCATCGACGTCCGAAGTGGACAGACCGGCACTGGTCAACGCCTGCCGGATCACGCGCTGCTGCGCGGGCCCGTTCGGCGCGGTGAGGCCGTTGGACGCACCGTCCTGGTTGATCGCGCTCCCCCGCAGGATCGCCAGGACCGGGTGGCCGTTGCGCTGGGCGTCGGACAGCCGCTCCAGCAGGAGCATGCCGACGCCTTCACCCCAGCCGGTGCCGTCGGCGGCCTCGGCGAACGGCTTGCACCGGCCGTCCTCGGCCAGCCCGCGCTGGCGGGAGAACTCGATGAACGCGTTCGGTGTCGACATGACGACCACGCCGCCCGCCAGGGCGAGCGAGCACTCGCCCGCCCGCAGGGCCTGCGCCGCGAGGTGCAGCGCGACCAGCGAAGACGAGCACGCTGTGTCGACGGTGACCGCCGGGCCTTCGAGCCCGAAGGTGTAGGACAGCCGGCCGGAGACGACCGCGGCGGCGTTGCCGGTGGCCAGGTGCCCTTCGAGGCCGGGCTGCCCGGTCAGCAGCGTGCCGTAGTCCTGCAGGTTCGTCCCGGCGAAGACGCCGGTCCGGCTGCCGCGCACGGCGTGCGGGTCGATGCCGGCCCGTTCGAAGGCCTCCCAGGTCGTCTCGAGCAGCAGCCGCTGCTGCGGGTCCATGGCGAGCGCTTCGCGCGGGCTGATCCCGAAGAACGCCGCGTCGAAGCGGTCGACGCCGTCGAGGAAGCCGCCGGTGCGGGCGTAGCTGGTGCCGGTGTTGTCCGGGTCCGGGTCGAACAGCGCGCCCAGGTCCCAGCCGCGGTCGGCCGGGAAGCCCGCGATCGCGTCGACGCCGTCGGCGACGAGGCGCCACAGCTCCTCCGGCGACCGGACGCCACCGGGATACCGGCAGCTCATCGCGACGATCGCGATCGGGTCGTCGGCCACAGTGCGCTTATCGGACACGACGTCCGCGCCGGCGACCTCCCGGCCACCGGTGAGTTCGGTGCGCAGGTGCCCGGCCAGGACGGTCGCGTTCGGGTAGTCGAACACCAGCGTCGCGGGGAGCCGGATGCCGGTCGCCGCGGTGAGCCGGTTGCGCAGCTCGACGGCGGTCAGCGAGTCGAAGCCGAGCTCCTTGAACGCGCGGTCGGGCACGACCGCGTCGGTGCCGGTGTGGCCGAGCACCGCGGCGGCCTCGGTCCGGACCAAGTCGACGAGCAGGCGGGCCTGCTCGGCCTCCCCCAGCCCGGCCAGCCGGCCGGCCAGCTCGGAGACGTCGGCGGACGCCGTGTCCACAGTGGAATCAGCGAGCACACGGCGCACCTCGGGCACGCCGTCCAGCAGCGGCCGCGGCCGGGCCGCGGTGAACGCCGGGGCGAACTTCGCCCAGTCGACATCGGCGACCACGACCGCGGTCTCGTCCGCACCGACCGCACGGCCGAGGGCGGCAATCGCCGAGGCCGGCGCGAGGGGCTCGAGGCCGCGGCGGCGCAGCTGGTCGATCGCGTCACCACGGGCGGCCATGCCGCCCCCGGCCCACGGGCCCCACGCCACGGCGGTGGCGGCGAGCCCGCGTGCCCGCCGGGCCTGGGCGAGGGCGTCGAGGTAGGCGTTCGCCGCCGCGTAGGCGGCCTGCCCACCCGAGCCCCAGATGCCCGAGATCGACGAGAAGAGCACAAAAGCGTCCAGTTCGGACGTTCCGAGCACGGCGTCCAGGTTGACGGCGCCGGTCACCTTGGCGGACAGCACCTCGGCGAACCCGGCGACGTCCACAGTGTCCAGTGGTGTCGCCCATTCGACGCCGGCCGCATGTACGACGGCGTCGACCGGGTACTCGGCGACGAGCGCGGTCAGGGCGTCACGATCGGTGACGTCCAGCGCGGCGACCACGACGTCCACACCGGACTCGGCGAGTTCGTCGCGCAGTGCCCCGGCACCGGGTGCGGCGAGTCCGGCGCGGCTGGTCAGCACCAGCCGTTCCGCACCACCCGCAGCCGCCCAGCGGGCGACCTCGGCACCCAGCGCGCCGGTTCCTCCGGTGATCAGCACAGTGCCGCGCGGAGTCCACGACGTGACACCGGCCGGCAGCGGCGCGGGCACGAGCCGGCGCACGTAGACGCCGGAGCCGCGGACCGCGACCTGGTCTTCGGTGCCGGCCAGCGCGCCGGCGACCCGGGCAAGCGCCCGGTCGTCCAGTTCGGCGGGCAGGTCGAGCAAGCCGCCCCAGCGGTGCGGCAGCTCCAGGCCGGCGACCTGGCCGATGCCCCAGACCAGCGCCTGGGACGCCGAGCCGAGGACGTCGGCGCGGCCGGTCGAGACCGCGCCGCGTGTCACCATCCACAAGGGAGCGTCGATCCCGGCCTCGCCGAGCGCGCGGACCAGCGTGAGGTTCGCGGCGGCGCCGAGCGTGACGCCGGGGTGTTCGGGGTGCGGCTCGTCGTTGGTGCCGAGCAGCGAGACAACACCGTCGAAAGCGGTGTCCTCGGGGATCTCGCCGTCGGTGACGACGACGTCGGCCCCGGCGCGGGTGAGCGCGCCGCACAGCGGGTGTTCGGCGTCGCCGACGACCAGCCACGTGCCGCGCAGTACGGGCGCCGCGAGGTCGGTCACCGGCTGCCAGGCGACGCGGTAGCGCCAGCCGTCCACAACGGACTCGACGCGTTGCTGTCGGTGCCAGGCGGAAAGAGCGGGCAGCACGGCGCTGAGCGGCTGGTCACCATCGAGAGCGAGAGTGCCGGTGACGGTGGCGAAGTCGGCGTTCTCGACCGCCGTCCAGAACTCGGCTTCGGCCGGGCTCGCCGACGTCGTCGTGACGACGGCGGCCGGCTGCTCCGGCCAGTAGCGCCGTCGTTGGAAGGCATACGTCGGCAGCGCGACGCGCCGTGTCGGGACGCCAGCGAACACCGATGCCCAGTCGACGTCGGCGCCGTGGATGTGGACCTCGGTCAGCGCGGTCAGCACCGACGCGGTCTCGGCGCGGCCGCCACGCAGCGCGGCGGTGAAGTCGCCGGTCACGCAGTCCTGGCCCGCCGCGGTCAGCACACCCTCGGGGCCGAGCTCCAGGAACGTCGTCACGCCGCGGGCGGCGAGCGTGCGCATCGCGTCGAGGAACCGGACCGTGCCGCGGACCTGGTCCACCCAGTAACCCGGGTCGGTCAGGCCGGTCGCCAGCTCACCGGACACAGTGGACACGACAGGAATACGCGGCGCGTGGAAGGTCAGAGTTTCCGCCACCGCGCGGAAGTCGTCGAGCATGGCGTCCATACGCGACGAGTGGAACGCGTGGCTCACCGTGAGCCGCTTGGTCTTGCGGCCTTCGAACCGCGCCACGAGGGCCAGGACGGCGTCCTCGTCACCGGAAACGACCGTCGACTCGGGACCGTTCAAGGCCGCGATGCTGACCGCCTCCGACAGGAACGGCGTGACCTCGTCCTCGCTCGCCTGGATCGCGACCATCGCGCCGCCGGTCGGCAGCACCTGCATGAGCCGTCCGCGAGCCGAGACCAGCTTGACCGCGTCGGCCAGCGAGAACACGCCCGCGACGTGGGCCGCGGCCAGCTCGCCGATCGAGTGCCCGGCGAGGAAGTCCGGCCGCACGCCCCAAGACTCGAAGAGCCGGAACAACGCCACTTCCAGCGCGAACAGGTTCGCCTGGGCGTACTGCGTCTGGTCGAGGTCGCCGCCGTCGAGGTCGAAGTCGAACGCGGTGCGGATCTCGTCGAACGCGGCCGCGAACACCGGGTAGGTCTCGTGCAGCTCCCGGCCCATGCCGAGCCGCTGGCTGCCCTGTCCGGTGAACAGGAACGCGAGGCCACCGCCGGTCGCGGTGCCGTGAGCGCCCTCGCCCCGGGCGACAGCGGCGAGCCCGGCCAGCAGGTCCTCCCGGCTCGTCGCCAGGAATCCGGCGCGGTGCTCCAGCGCGGAACGGGTGACGGCGAGCGCGGCGGCGGCTTCGGCCGGCTCGAATTCGTCGAGGTATGCGGCCAAACGACGCGCTTGGGCGCGAAGACCGTCTTCGTCCGCACCGGACACCACCACCGGCACGAGCGCGGGCAGCGTTTCCGGCGCGACGATGGCTTCCGATGGCGGCGCCTGCTCGATGATCGTGTGCGCGTTGGTGCCGCTGAACCCGAACGACGAGACACCGGCACGGCGCGGGCGGCCGGTCTCCGGCCAGGCCGTGGCCTCGGTGAGCAGCCGGACGGTGCCGGCCGACCAGTCGACGTGTGGGGTCGGCTCGTCGACGTGCAAGGTCGCGGGCAGCACGCCGTGACGCATCGCCTGGACCATCTTGATGATCCCGCCGACACCCGCCGCGGCCTGGGTGTGCCCGATGTTCGACTTGACCGAGCCGAGCCACAGCGGCGTCTCACGGTCGGTGCCGTAGGTGGCGATCAGCGCCTGGGCTTCGATCGGGTCGCCCAGGGTCGTGCCGGTGCCGTGCGCCTCGACGGCATCGACGTCCGAAGTGGACAGTCCGGCGTTGGCGAGGGCCTGGCGGATGACGCGTTGCTGGGCCGGACCGCTGGGGGCGGTGATGCCGTTGGACGCGCCGTCCTGGTTGATCGCGCTGCCGCGCACCACGGCCAGTACCTGGTGACCGTGGCGCTGGGCGTCGGAAAGCCTTTCCAGCAGGAGCATGCCGGCGCCTTCGCCCCAGCCCGTGCCGTCGGCCGCGGCGGCGAACGCCTTGACCCGCCCGTCCTCGGCGAGGCCGCGCTGACGCGAGAACTCGACGAACGTGGTGGGCGTCGACATCACCGCGACACCACCGGCGAGCGCGAGCGAGCACTCGCCAGAACGCAGCGACTGCGCGGCGAGGTGCAGTGCCACCAGCGAAGACGAGCACGCGGTGTCCACAGTGACCGCCGGGCCGGTGAAGCCGAAGGTGTAGGACAGCCGGCCGGAGACCACGCTGCCCGCGTTGCCGGTGGCCAGGTAGCCCTCGACGTCCTCGCCGGAGCTCTGCAGCAGCGCGGCGTAGTCCTGGCTGTTGGTGCCGGCGAACACGCCGATTTCCTGGCCGCGCACCGACTTCGGGTCGATCCCGGCGCGCTCGAAGGCTTCCCAGGACGTCTCCAGCAGCAGTCGCTGCTGCGGGTCCATGCCCAGCGCCTCGCGCGGCGAGATGCCGAAGAACCCGGCGTCGAAGTCGGCGACGTCGTAGAGGAACGCGCCGTGCCGCGCGGCGGACGCGCCCAGGCCGTCGCCGAACAGCGCGTCGAAATCCCAGCCGCGGTCGCCGGGCAGTTCCGAAACGGCGTCGCGGCCGTCGACGATCATCCGCCACAGGTCCTCGGGCGAGTGGATGCCGCCGGGGTACCGGCAGCTCATCGCGACGATGGCGATCGGGTCGTCGTCCTCGGCCGCGTGCGCCCGGACGAGCGCCCCGGCGGTCTCGCCGGCCAGCTCGGCACACAGGTGCTCGGCCAGCGCGGCGGGCGTCGGGTGGTCGTAGACGAGGGTCGAGGGCAGGGTCAGGCCGGTGGCCGCGGTGAGGCGGTTGCGCAGCTCGACCGCGGTGAGCGAGTCGAAACCGAGCTCGGTGAACGCCTTGTTCTCGGGGACGTCGGCGATCCCGGCGTGGCCGAGCACGGCTGCGACGCCGCCGCGGACGAAGTCGACGACCAGCAGCCGCCGCTCGGTTTCGGGCAGCCCGGCGATCCGCTCGGTGAGCGACTCGGGCCGAGTGTCGTCCACTGTGGACTTCAGCGCGCGGACCTCCGGGAGGTCGCCGATGAGCGGACTCGGCCGCGCGGCGGTGAACCCGGGTGCGAACTTCGCCCAGTCGACGTCGACGACGCAGACCGTGGCCGCGTCCGAGGTGATCGCACGGTCCAAAGCGGACAGTGCCAGCTCCGGGTCCATCTGCGGCACACCGGTGCGCCGCAGGCGTTCGGCGACGCCGTCGTCGGTGGCCATGCCGCTGCCCGCCCAGGCACCCCAGGCGATGGACGTCGCGGGCAGGCCGTCGGCGCGACGGCGTTCGGCGAGGGCGTCGAGCCCGGCGTTGGCCGCGGCGTAGTTGCCCTGGCCGGGCGCGCCGAACACGCCGGCGGTCGAGGAGAACAGCACGAACGCGGTGACGGGCCGGTCGCGGGTGAGCGCGTCGAGGTGCCCGGCGGCGGTGACCTTGGCCCGCGCGACCGTGGCGAACCGGTCGGCGTCGAGCGAGTCGACAACGCCGTCGTCGAGCACCCCGGCGGTGTGGACCACGGTGGTGAGCGGGTGCTCGGCCGGGATGGCGGCGACGACCTCGGCGAGGGCGTCGCGGTCGGCCGCGTCGCAGGCGGCGATCGTGACGGAGACGCCGAGCGCGGTCAGTTCGTCGCGCAGGTCGGTTGCGCCGGGCGCGTCGAGGCCACGACGGCTGGTCAGGACGAGGTGGTCGATGCCGCGGCCGGCCAGGTGGCGGGCCACGCGGGCGCCGAGCGCGCCGGTGCCGCCGGTGATCAGCGCGGTGCCGGTGGGCTGCCAGACGGCGGCCGGGGCGCCGGTCGCGCGGACGATCCGGTGGCCGAAGACGCCGTGTTCGCGGACCGCGAGCTGGTCTTCGTCGTGGCCGCCGGCGAGTACCGCGGCCAGCCGGGTGCCGGTCCGCGCGTCGAGGCGTTCGGGCAGGTCGAGCAGGCCGGCCCAGCGCTGCGGCTGTTCCAGCGCGGCGACCCGGCCGAGGCCCCAGACCTGGGCCTGGTCGGCGCCGCGCAGGGCTTCGCCGCAGGTGACGGCCCCGGACGTAGCGGTCCAGAGCCGCAGGTCGGTGCCCGCCTCGGCGAGGGCCCGGAGCGCGACGACCGTGTCCGGCAGACCGGCGTCGCCCAGGGGCAGCAGGGAAAGCACGCCCGCGGCCGGTGCTTCGGCGAGCGCGACGCGGATCTGTGTGGCCAGGGTGTCGCGGTCGGTCACCACGATCTTGCGCACGGACGCGCCGTTCGTGGTCAGCGCGGTCGCGACGTCGTCGACCAGGTCGAGCGCCGTCTCGGGGGTGAGCAGCAGCCAGTCGCCGGTGAGGCGGCCGTCGAGGTTCAGCGGGACCCAGTCGGTGCCGTACCGCCAGTTGTCCACTGTGGACGCGGCGAAGCGGCGACGGCGCCAGCCGGCCAGCGACGGGACGAGGTCGGTCAGCGCGTCGGCGGGCAGGTCCAGGGTGTCCGAGACGGTGTCGAGGTCGCCCGATTCGATCGCGGCCCAGAAGCCGGCCTCGATCGGGTCGACGGCCGGTTCGACCGCGCGCTCGCGCGGCCAGAAGCGCCGGTGCTGGAACGGGTAGGTCGGCAGCTCGACGCGGGTGCCGGCGCCGCCGAGGACGGCGTCCCAGCTCACCGGCACGCCGCGGACGTACGCTTGGGCCAGCGCCGCGACGGCGGCCTGCGGCTCGGGGCGTCCCCGGCGGGTGGCCGCGGCGAAGACGCCGCCGGTCACGCAGTCCTGGGCCATCGCCGACAGCACGCCGTCCGGGCCCAGCTCGATGTAGGTCGTGACCCCGGCGGCTTCGAGGGTCCGCATCCCGTCGAGGAAGCGGACCGCGTCGCGGACGTGGGTGACCCAGTACTCGGCGTCGAACGCCGTGATCGGCCCACCGGTGACGTTCGAGACGATCGGTATAACCGGCTGACTGTATGACAGAGACTCCGCTATACCGCGGAACTCCGCCAGCATCGGGTCCATCAGCGGCGAGTGGAAGGCGTGGCTGACGGTGAGCTGCTTCGTCTTGCGGCCCAGCTCGGCGAAGTGGGCCGCGACGGCCAGGACGGCGGCCTCGTCGCCGGAGATGACCGTCGAGTTCGGGCCGTTCAACGCCGCAACGGTCACACGGTCAGACAGATATACCGAAACCTCCGCCTCGGTGGCCTGGATCGCGACCATCGCGCCGCCGGTCGGCAACGCCTGCATGAGACGGCCGCGCGCCGCGACCAGCTTGACGGCGTCGGCGAGCGACAGCACCTCCGCGACGTGCGCGGCCGCCAGCTCGCCGATGGAGTGACCGACCAGGTGATCGGGCGTCACGCCCCAGTGCTCGAAGAGCCGGTACAGCGCGACTTCCAGCGCGAACAGCGCGGCCTGGGTGTAGCTCGTCTGGTCAAGCAGGGCCGCATCGGGCGAACCGGCGTCGGCGAACATGACCATCCGCAGTGGGCGGTCCAGGTGCGCCTCGAACCCGGCGCAGATCTCGTCCAAGGCGTCGGCGAACACGCCGAACGCGTCGTACAGCTCACGTCCCATCCCGGCGCGCTGGCTCCCCTGCCCGCTGAACAGGAACGCCGATCCGCCGGTCGCGGCCGTGCCCGACACTCCGGCCCCGGCGGCGAGCGCGGCCAGGCCTTCCAGGAGTTCGTCCCGGTTGGCACCGGCTACCACACCACGGTGGTCGAACCGCGCCCGTGTGGTCAGCGACGCGGCGACGTCCGCCGGTGTGACGTCCGGGTGTTCGGTCAGGTGCGTGTGCAGGCGTCCGGCCAGTGCGTACAGCGCGTCTTCGGTCTTGGCCGAGAGGGTGAGCGGCACGACCGCCGGCGCCGTGGTGTCCTCGGCGGGCTCCGGTTCGTAGGCCTGCTCGAGGATGACGTGCGCGTTCGTCCCGCTGATGCCGAACGACGACACACCCGCGCGGCGCGGCCGGCCGGTCTCCGGCCACGGCGTGGCCTCGGTGAGCAGCGCGACCGTGCCGTCGCTCCAGTCGATGTGCGGCGACGGCTCGTCGGCGTGCAGGGTCTGCGGGAGCAGGCCGTGGCGCATCGCCAAGACCATCTTGATCACGCCGGCGACGCCCGCGGCGGCCTGCGTGTGCCCGATGTTGGACTTGATCGAGCCGAGCCACAGCGGGTCGCCCGCGCGGTCGGCACCGTAGGTCGCGATCAGGGCCTGCGCCTCGATCGGGTCGCCCAGCGAGGTGCCCGTGCCGTGTGCCTCGACGGCGTCGACGTCCGAAGTGGACAGTCCGGCCGAGGTCAGCGCCTGGCGGATGACACGCTGCTGGGACGGGCCGTTGGGCGCCGTCAGACCGTTCGACGCGCCGTCCTGGTTGACCGCGCTGCCGCGGACCACGGCGAGCACCGGGTGGCCGTGGCGGCGGGCGTCCGACAGCCGCTCCAGCACGAGCATGCCGATGCCCTCGCCGGAACCGAACCCGTCGGCGGCCGCGCCGAACGCCTTGCAGCGGCCGTCTGCGGCCAGGCCACGCTGCCGGCTGAACTCGACCAGCATCTCCGGCGTCGACATCACCACGACGCCGCCGGTGAGCGCCATTTCGCACTCGCCGTTGCGCAGCGCCTGAGCGGCGAGGTGCAGGGCGACCAAAGAGGACGAACAGGCCGTGTCCACAGTGACCGCGGGGCCTTCGAGCCCCAGTGTGTAGGAGATCCGGCCCGACGCGACGCTCGCGGTGTTGCCGGTGCCGAAGTAGCCCTCGACGTCCTCGTCGGACGCGTGCAGCCGGGTGCCGTAGTCGTGGTAGGTCAGGCCGACGAACACGCCGGACCGGCTGCCCCGCAGCGTCGCGGGGTCGATGCCCGCGCGCTCGACCGCTTCCCAGGACGTCTCCAGCAGCAGCCGCTGCTGCGGGTCCATCGCCATCGCCTCACGCGGGCTGATCCCGAAGAACGCGGGGTCGAAGTCGGCGGCGCCGTCGAGGAAACCCCCTTCGCGGACGTAGCTGGTGCCGGCCGCGTCCGGGTCGGCGTCGTACAGGGCGGCCAGGTCCCAGCCGCGGTCGGCCGGGAACGGCCCGATGGCGTCACCGCCACCGGAGACCAGGTTCCACAGGTCGTCCGGGTTGCGGACGCCGCCGGGGAACCGGCAGCTCATCGCCACGATGGCGATCGGCTCGTCGGTCGTGGTGGCCACGGCGACAGCGGTGGCCGGAGCGGGTGCGGTCCCGGCCAGTTCGCCGCGGATGTGGCGGGCCAGCACGTCGGCCGTCGGGTAGTCGAACACCAGCGTGGCGGGCAGCTTCAGCCCGGTGGCCGCGGTCATCCGGTTGCGGAAGTCGACCGCGGTCAGCGAGTCGAACCCGAGGTCGCGAAAGGCCAGTCCGGCGTCGATCGCGTCGGCGGACGCGTGCCCGAGCACCCCGGCCGCCTGGCCGAGCACGATTCCGAGCACGGCCGTGTGCTGGTCCTTTTCGGACAGTCCGGTGATGCGCGCGGCCAACCCGGTCGGCGCTTCCGCCGCGGCGGCCGGCTTCGCGGCCATGATCGCGGCCGCCTCCGGGATCTCGCTGATCAGCGGGCGGGCGCGGCCGGCGCTGAACGCGGGCACGAACTTGTCCCAGTCGATGTTCGCGATCGCCAGGAACGTGTCGTCGTGGTCCAGCGCCTGCTGGACCGCGCCGATCGCGACGTCCGGCGCCATGTCGGCGCTGCCGCGGCGGCGCAGGACCTCTTCGACGACGCCTTCGGCCATGCCACCGCCGGACCAGTGGCCCCAGGCCAGCGACGTCGCGGGCAGGCCGAGCGCGCGCCGCCGTTCGGCGAGCGCGTCGAGGAAAGCGTTTCCCGGCGCGTAGTTGCCCTGCCCGGCCAAGCCGAACGTGCCGGCGAAGGAGGAGAACAGGACGAACGCGGACAGGTCGAGGTCGCGGGTCAGCTCGTCGAGGTTGACCGCGGCGGTGACCTTGACGCGCAGGGTGCGCTCGTACTGCTCGACGGTCAGTTCGTCCAGGACGTTGTCATCGAGCACGGCCGCGGTGTGCACCACCGCGGACAGGTCCGGCACGGACGCGATCAGGGCGGCCAGCGCGTCGCGGTCGGCGACGTCGCAGGCCGCGGTGGTGACGCAGGCGCCGAGCGCGACGAGTTCCGTCTGCAGCTCGGGCGCGCCCGGGGCGTCGAGGCCCCGGCGGCTGGTCAGCAGGATGTGCTCGGCGCCGGCCCGGGCGAGCCAGCGGGCGACGTGCCCACCGAGCGCACCCGTCCCGCCGGTGACCAGCGCCGTTCCTTCGGGACGCCACTGCCGCGCGGCCGGCGGCCGGGCGTGGCTCGGGTCGCGGACGAGCCGGCGCGCGAACGCTCCGGCCGCGCGCAACGCGACCTGGTCCTCACCGTCGCTCGCGGCGAGCACGCCGGCGAGACCGCGCAGGTCGGTGGCGCCGGCCAGGTCGGCGAGGCCACCCCAGCGCTGGGGGTGCTCCTGGGCGACGACCCGGCCGAGGCCCCACAGCAGCGCCTGGTGCGGGTGCGTCAGCGTGTCCGCCGGGTCGACCGAGACCGCGCCGCTCGTGGTGATCCACAGTGGAGCGTCGATCCCGGCGTCGCCGAGGGCCTGGACGAGGGTCAGCGTGCCGGCCACGAACGCGGGCACGGCGGGGTACTCGGGGTGCGGCCGGTCGTCGGCCGCGAGGAAGGAGACGACACCGGACGGCACGGCGTCCGGGCAGGCGTCGCGCAGCAGCTCGGCCAGCGTGGCGCGGTCGATCGTGGCGGCGTCGACGACGACCGGCACGACCGTGACGCCTTCGAGCGCGGGGGTTTCGCCGGTGGCCGAGACGACGGCGATCCAGATCCCGTCCGGCGTGATTCTGTTCTCCGGCAACGGCTTCCAGGTGACACGGTAGCGCCACGAGTCCAGTTCGGACCGCTCCTGCTCCTGGCGCCGCCAGGACGACAGTGCGGGCAGCAGCGCGCCGAGCGACTCGGCGGCACCCGCGTCCACGGCGAGGGTTCGCGCGAGCCCGTCGATGTCACCGGAGTCCACTGCGGACCAGAACCGGGCCTCCGGTTCGGAGACGGAGACCGGCGCGACGGCGTCCGGGTCCTCCTCCAGCCAGAACCGCTCACGCTGGAACGGGTAGGTGGGCAGGTCGTGCTCCGGCGCGGGCAGCACGCCGAACGTCTGCGCCCAGTCGGGCGTTGCGCCGTGCGTGTGCGCCTGGGTCAGCGCGCCGAGGAACTGGTCCGCGCCGCCTTCGTTGCGGCGCAATGTGCCGACGGCCACCACATCCACAGTGGAGTCATCCGCCGTGTCCTGGACGCCGACGGTGAGCACCGGGTGCGGGCTGCACTCGACGAACACGGAGTGGCCGCGCGTGAGGAGTTCGCGGGTGACCGGTTCGAACCGGACGGTGTTGCGGAGGTTCTCGTACCAGTACCGGGCGTCGAGGCGGGTGGTGTCGATCGGCTCGCCGGTCACCGTCGAGTAGAACGGCACGTCGGCCTGACGCGGCCGGATCGGCGCGAGCAGGTCGAGGAGTTCGGTCTCCAGGAACTCGACGTGCGCGGAGTGTGACGCGTAGTCGACCGGGATCTTCTTGGCCCGGACGTCCTGCTCCGCGCAGTGCGCGACCAGTTCGTCCACCGCGTCGGCGTCGCCGGAGACGACGGTGGAGCGCGGGCCGTTGACCGCGGCCACCGACAGGCGCCCGTCCCAGGCCGCGACCAGCTCGACGACGGCGTCGTGGCCGAGCGGCACCGACACCATGCCGCCGCGTCCGGCCAGCGCGAGGATCGCCTTGCTGCGCAACGCGACGACCAGCGCACCATCCTCAAGGGACAGTCCACCGGAGACGACTGCGGCCGCGATCTCGCCCTGCGAGTGCCCGACCACGGCGGACGGCTCGACGCCGTGCGCGCGCCAGAGCGCGGCCAGCGACACCATCACCGCCCACAACACCGGCTGGACGACGTCCACCCGGTCGAACCCCGGCGCGCCCTCGGCGCCGCGCAGGACGTCGAGCAGCGACCAGTCCACATGGGACGCCAGCGCGGTCGCGCATTCCTCGATCCGCGCGGCGAACACCGGGGACGAGTCGATCAGCTCGACGGCCATGCCGACCCACTGCGAGCCCTGACCGGGGAAGACGAAGACGGACTTGACGTCACCGCGCGCGGTCCCGGTGCCCAGTTCGCCGCGAGCCAGCGCGTCGAGAGCGGTAAGCGCTTCCTGGTGATCGGCCGCCAGGAACGCGGACCGGTGTTCCAGAGCGGCCCGCGAGACGGCGAGCGCCCGGCCCATCGACGTCAGGTCGGCGTCCGGGTAGCGGGTCAGGTAGGTGCGCAGCTGCGCGGCCTGCTCGGCCAGCGCGGCGGGCGTGCGGCCGGACAGCACCAGCGGCACGACGCCGCCGACCAGGCCCGGCTCACCCGGCACCGACTCGGCGTCCGGCGCCTGCTCCAGGATGATGTGCGCGTTCGTGCCGCTGACACCGAACGCGGAGACGGCGCCGCGCCGGGCCCGTCCGGTCTCCGGCCACGGCGTCCGCTCGGTGAGCAGCGACACCGCGCCCGCGTTCCAGTCCACATGGGACGACGGCTGGTCGACGTGCAGCGTCTGCGGGAGCACGCCGTGTTCGAGGGCCTTGACCATCTTGATCACGCCGGCCACGCCGGCGGCGGCCTGGGTGTGGCCGATGTTCGACTTCACCGAGCCGAGCCACAGCGGGTCACCCGGCCGGTCCTGGCCGTAAGTGGCCAGCAGGGCCTGAGCTTCGATCGGGTCGCCGAGCACTGTGCCGGTGCCGTGCGCCTCGACCGTGTCCACATCGGACGGACGGAGCTTCGCGTTGCCCAGCGCCTGGCGGATCACGCGCTGCTGCGACGGGCCGTTGGGCGCGGTCAAGCCGTTGGAAGCGCCGTCCTGGTTGATCGCACTGCCGCGGATCACCGCGAGCACGGGGTGACCGAGCCGCTGGGCGTCGGAAAGCCGCTCGACGAGCAGCATGCCGACACCCTCGCCCCAGCCGGTACCGTCGGCGCCCTCGGCGAACGCCTTGCAGCGGCCGTCGGGGGAAAGGCCGCGCTGGCGGGAGAACTCGACGAACGCCCGCGGCGTCGACATCACCGTGACACCGCCGGCCAGCGCCAGCGAGCACTCGCCGGTGCGCAGCGCCTGGACCGCGAGGTGCAGCGCCACCAGCGACGCCGAGCACGCGGTGTCGATCGTCATCGCCGGGCCCTCGAGCCCGAAGCTGTAGGCGAGCCGACCGGAAACCACCGCGGCCGAGTTGCCGGTGGCCAGGTACCCCTCGATCTCGTCGGCGACGCTGTCCACGACGCCCGCGTAGTCCTGGCCGTTGGTGCCCACGAAGACCCCGGCCCGGCTGCCGCGCACGCTGTCCGGATCGACCCCGGCGCGCTCGAACGCTTCCCACGAAAGCTCGAGCAGCAGCCGTTGCTGCGGGTCCATCGCGACCGCTTCCCGCGGCGACACCCCGAAGAACCCGGCGTCGAAGCGGTCCGCTCCGGAGATGAACCCGCCCTCGCGGACGTAGCAGGTGCCCGCGTGGTCGGGGTCCGGGTGATACAGCCCGGGCAGGTCCCAGCCGCGGTCGGCCGGGAAGCCGCCGATCGCGTCGCCGCCGGCGGCCAGCAGCTCCCACAGGTCCTCGGGGCTGCGGACGCCGCCGGGGAACCGGCAGCTCATCCCGACGATCGCGATCGGCTCCCTGGCCTTCTCGTCGGCCTGCCGCAAGCGGTCCTGCGCCTCTTGCAGGTCACGGGTGACCCGCTTGAGGTATTCGCGCAGCTTCTGCTCGTTCGCCATGTTCAGTCCTGTCGCAGTTCGTGGGTACGCCGGGCCGCCTCGGTCACGAGGTGCCGAACTTCTTGTCGATCAGCGCGAAGATCTCGTCGTCGGTCGCGTCGTCCAGCTCGTCGCCGAGGGCGGCGGGGACGTCCGCGGCCTGGTGCCAGGCCGTGCCCAGGTCCTTGAGCCGGGTGCCGATCCGGGCCCGGGCCTCGTCGTCGGGGGCCAGGTCGGTCAGCTCGTCCGGGCCGAGCGCGGCGAGCGCCGCCTCCAGCCGGTCCAGTTCGTCCAAAAGGGACACCGGGCCGGGGCCCTGTGCCGGCATCAGCTCGGCCCGCAGGTGCGCGGCCAGGGCCCGCGGGGTCGGGTGGTCGAACACGAGCGTCGCGGGCAGGGACAGCCCGGTCGCCGCGTCGAGCCGGTTGCGCAGCTCCACTGCGGACAGTGAGGTGAAGCCGAGTTCCTTGAAGGGCCGGGCGGGTTCGATCGCGCCGGTGTGCCCGAGCACCAGCCCGGCGGTCTCGCGAACGAGGTCCTCCAGCAGCCGGGTGCGTTCGGCGTCCGGCACGGCGGCCAGCCGCTCGGCGAACCCGCGTTCGTCCACTGTGGATACTTCCGGTTGCGGCGCGAGGTCGGCCAGCAGCGGGCTGGGCCGCGACGCGGTGAACCCGGGCGCGAAGACCGGCCAGTCGACGTCCGCGACGGCGACGAGCGCGGACGGCTCGGCGACCCCCAACGCCGTGACGGCGACCCGCGGGTCCATGGCGGTGAACCCGGCACGGCCGAGCCGGTCGCCGACCGCGCCGGCGGCCATACCGTCCCCGGCCCAGGCACCCCAGGCGATCGACGTAGCGGGCAGACCGTCCGCGCGGCGCTGCTCGGCGAGCGCGTCGAGGTAAGCGTTTGCTGCGGCGTAGGACGCCTGGCCGGCGTTGCCGACCGTCCCGGCGAACGCGCTGAACAGCACGAACGCGCTCAGGTCGCCGGTCAGCTCGTGCAGGTTCGCGGCCGCGGTCGCCTTCGCCGCCAGGACGTCGGTGAAGCGGTCGGCGGTCAGCGCGTCGAGGACGCCGTCGTCGAGCACGCCGGCGGTGTGCACCACGGCGCCGACGGGGTGGTCGGCGAGGAACGCGGCCAGCTGCGCGCGGTCCCCGGCGTCGCACGCGGCGATGGTGACGTCGGCGCCGAGTGCGGTCAGCTCGGTTTCGAGGGCGGCCGCGCCGGGGGCGGCGGGGCCGCGGCGGCTGATCAGCAGGAGGCGTTCGGCGCCCCGGCCGGCCAGGTACCGGGCGACGGCCGAACCGAGCGCGCCGGTGCCGCCGGTGATCAGCACCGGACCGGCGGCGGCCCAGTCGACGTCGCCGCGTCCCGGGCGGGCCGGGGTCAGGCGGCGGGCGAACAGGCCGTTCGCCCTGAGTGCGAGCTGGTCTTCGCCGGTGCTGCCGGTCAGGACGCCGGTGAGCCGGGCGGCGGCTCGGTCGTCGAAGTGCTCGGGCAGGTCGATCAGCCCGCCCCAGCGGCGTGGGTGTTCGAGGGCGGCGGTGCGGCCGAGGCCCCACAGCATGGCCTGGTCGGGCCGGGCCACGCGGTCGGCCGGGTGGGTGGCGACCGCGCCGCGGGTGGCGACCCAGAGCGGGGCGTCGATGCCCGCGTCGCCGAGTGACTGCAGGAGGGTCGTGGTCACCTGCGGGCCGAGGCGGCCCAGGGCGAGCACGCCGTCAACGTCGTCGAGCGAGGCCAGGCGGATGGTCAGGGTCTCGCGGTCGGTGTCGTCGGTTTCGAGGATGGTGACCGAGGCGGCCTTGGTGAGTGCGTCGATCGCCGGGTCGTTCGCTTCTCCCGGCGGGACTACGACGAGCCATGACGCGAGGTCGCCGGGGGCCGGATCGTCTGTTGGCCGCCAGGTGATGGCGTAGCGCCAAGTGTCCACTGTGGACGTCTTGGCGGGCTGTCGTGCGGTGGTTTCGAGCCAGAACCGCTCGCCTTGGAACGGGTAGGTGGGCAGGTCTCGTAGCGCGCGTTTTCCTCCGAAGACCGCGGCCCAGTCCGGCTTGACCCCCGCGACGAACAGCGTTGCCAGGGCGGTCCGCAGTGCGAACGGTTCTTCGCGGTCACGGCGTTGTGCGGCGATGAACACCGCGGGTTCGGCCAGGCAGTCCTGGGCCATGCCGGCGAGCACGCCGTCCGGGCCCAGCTCGACGTAGGTGTCCACGCCGGAGGCTTCCAGCGCGCGGACGCCGTCGAGGAACCTGACGGCCTCGCGGACGTGGCGGACCCAGTAGTCCGCGTTGAACTCTGTGATCGGCTCGCCGGTGACGTTTGAGACTATCGGTATAGCCGTCTTACCGTATGACAGAGACTCCGCTATATCACGGAACTCTTCCAGCATCGGGTCCATGAGGGGCGAATGGAACGCGTGGCTCACGGTGAGCTGCTTGGTCTTGCGGTCCGCGAAGTGCTCCGCCACGGCTTTTACCGCAGCCTCGTCGCCGGAGATGACCGTCGAGTTCGGGCCGTTCAGCGCGGCGATGGTCACACGGTCTGACAGATATACCGAAACCTCGGCTTCGGTGGCCTGGATCGCCACCATCGCACCGCCGGTGGGGAGCGCCTGCATGAGACGGCCGCGCGCAGCGACCAGCGTCGCGGCGTCGGCCAGCGTCAGGACGCCCGCGACGTGGGCCGCGGCCAGCTCGCCGATCGAGTGGCCGAGCAGCTGGTGGGGGGTGATGCCCCAGTGTTCGAGCAGGCGGAACTGGGCCACCTCTAGCGCGAACAGTGCAGCTTGGGTGTAGGCGGTCCGGTCGAGCAGCGCGGCGGCCTCGGCGGCCTCGGAGCCAGCCTCGATACTGGCCGGGGCCTCGCTACCCGGCTCGGCGAACATGACCTCCTTCAGCGGGCGGTCCAGGTGGGCGTCCAGGTGGGCGCAGACCTTGTCCAGGGCGTCGGCGAATACTGGGAACTCTCGGTACAGCTCGCGGCCCATTCCGGGGCGTTGGCTGCCCTGGCCGGTGAACAGGAACGCGATCCGCCGCCCTTCGGAGGCCTCGCCGGTGGGTACGGACATCGCGCCGGCGACTAGGGCGGTCAGGCCGGCCAGTAGCTCGGTTCGGTCGGCCGCGACCAGTGCGGCGCGGTGGCGGTGTGCGGACCGGGTGGTACTCAGGGCGTGACCCAGCTCGGCCGGGGTCAGGTCCGGCGATGCGGTGACGTGCGCGGCCAGCCGGGCGGATAGAGCCCGTAGGGCCGGCGCCGAACGGGCGGACAGGACGATGGGGCCGTCATCGAGGGGCTCTTCGACGGACTCGTCAGAAGGGGCTGCCTCCAGGACTACGTGCGCGTTCGTGCCGCCGATGCCGAATGATGAGACGCCGGCGCGGCGGGGGTGGTCGGTGTCGGGCCACGGGGTCGCCTCGGTGAGGAGCGCTACCGTGCCCGCGCTCCAGTCGACCTCGGGGGTCGGCTCGTCGATGTGCAAAGACTTCGGTAGGAGTCCGTGGTGCATGGCCAGGATCATTTTGATGACGCCGGCCACGCCCGCCGCGGACTGTGTGTGGCCTAGGTTGGACTTCACCGAGCCCAGCCACAGCGGCGCGTCCGTGCGGTCTCGGCCGTATGTTGCGATCAAGGCCTGCGCTTCGATCGGGTCGCCCAGTGAAGTGCCGGTGCCGTGGGCTTCGACGGCGTCCACATCGGACGGTGTCAGGCCGGCGTCGGCCAGGGCTTGGCGGATGACTCGTTGCTGTGACGGGCCGTTCGGGGCGGTCAGGCCGTTCGACGCGCCGTCGGAGTTCACCGCGCTGCCGCGTAGCAGCGCGAGGACGCGGTGGCCGTTGCGTCGGGCGTCGGACAGTCGTTCCAGCAGGATCAGGCCGACGCCCTCGCCCCAGCCGGTGCCGTCCGCGCCGGCGGCGAAGGCCTTGCAGCGGCCGTCGACGGACAGGCCGCGCTGGCGGGAGAACTCGACGAACGCGCCCGGCTTGGACATCACCGTCGCGCCGCCGGCCAGGGCCAGCGAGCACTCGCCGTTGCGCAGCGCCCGCGTCGCGAGGTGCAGGGCCACCAGCGACGCCGAGCAGGCCGTGTCCACGGTGACTGCGGGGCCCTCGAGCCCGAAGGTGTAGGCGACGCGGCCGCAGACGACCGAGGCCGCGTTGCCGGTGAGCAGGTAGCCCTCGACGCCTTCCGGCGACTCGTGCAGGCCCGGTGCGTAGTCCTGGCCGTTGGTGCCGATGTACACGCCGGTCTCGCTGCCCCGCAACGAGTCCGGATCGATACCGGCGCGTTCGAACAGCTCCCATGACGTCTCCAGCAGCAGCCGCTGCTGGGGGTCCATCGCCAGCGCTTCGCGGGGCGAGATGCCGAAGAAACCGGCGTCGAACTTGTCCGCGTCGTAGAGGAACCCGCCTTCGCGGGCGTAGCAGGTGCCCTTGTGGTCGGGGTCCGGGTCGTAGAGCGCGTCGAGGTCCCAGCCGCGGTTCGCCGGGAACGGCGCCATCGCGTCACGGCCCGCGGCCAGCAGCTCCCACAGGTCCTCGGGGCTGCCGACGCCGCCGGGGTAGCGGCAGGTCATCGCGACGACGGCGATCGGGTCGTCGGCCACGGCGTCAACCACCGCGCCGACCGGGGCGACGTCGCGCTCCCCCGCCTCGCCGCCGAGCAACGTGGCCAGGTCCAGCGGCGTGGGGTGGTCGAACGCGACGGTCGCGGGCAGCTTCAGCCCGGTCGCGGCGCTGAGCCGGTTGCGCAGCTCGACCGAGGTCAGCGAGTCGAAACCCAGCTCGCGGAACGCGCGGCGCGGTTCGATCGCGCTCGGGGAGCCGTGCCCGAGCACGCCCGCGACGTGGGCCCGCACCAGGTCGAGCAGGAACCGGTCGCGGTCGGCACCGGTCAGCGCGGCCAGTTGCCCGGCGAACCCGGCGGGGGCCGGTGTGTCCGTTGTGGACGGTGTGAAGCCGCCGAGCAGCGGGCTCGGCCGGGACGCTGAGAACACCGGCACGAACCGGTCCCAGTCGACGTCCGCGACGACCGAGACGGTGTCGCCCTGCTCGATCGCCCGCGTGATGCCGGTGACGGCGAGCGCGGGGTCCATCGCGACCAGGCCGTCGCGGCGGAGGCGGTCGCCGCGCAGGGTGTCGTCGGCCAGGCCGCCGCCCGCCCAGTGCCCCCAGCCGATCGCGGTGGCCGGGAGTCCGTCGGCCGCACGTTGCTCGGCGAGGGCCTCCAGGAAAGCGTTGGCGGCGGCGTAGTTGGCCTGGCCCGCGTTGCCGACCGTGCCCGCGAAGGAGGAGAACAGCACGAAGGCGTCGAGGTCGCCGGTCAGCTCGTGCAGTGCGAGGGCCGCGTCGAGCTTGGGGCGCAGGACGTCGTCGAAGCGGTCGTCGGTCAGGGAGGAGATGACGCCGTCGTCGAGGACGCCGGCGGTGTGCACGACGGCCGTCAGGTCGAGGCCGTCGAGCAGCGCGGCCAAGGCGTCGCGGTCCGCGACGTCGCACGCGGCGATCGTCACCTCGACCCCGAGCGCGGTCAGCTTCGCGCGCAGCTCTTCGGCGCCTCGTGCGGTCGCACCGCTGCGGCTGGTGAGGACGAGGTGCTCGGCGCCGTTCGCGGCGAGCCACTCGGCGACTTGGCCGCCGAGCGCGCCGGTACCGCCGGTGACCAGCACGGTTCCGCGCGGCTGCCAGCCGTCGGCGGCCGGACGCGGCTGGGCCCGGACGAGCCGGCGGGCGAACACGCCGGAGTCGCGCACGGCGACCTGGTCTTCCCCGGTCCCGGCCAGCACCGCGGCGAGCCGGGCCGCGGCCCGCTCGTCGAGGGTCTCCGGCAGGTCGAGCAGGCCGCCCCAGCGGTCCGGCTGCTCCAGCGCGGCCACCCGGCCGAACCCCCAGGCCAGGGCCTGATCGGGGTGCCGGACGTGGTCGCCGCGGCCGGTGGTGACCGCGCCGGAGGTGATCGTCCACACGGGAGCGTCCAGATCGGACTGCAGCAGCTTCGTCGTCGCGGTGAGCGCTTCCCGGCCGTCGCCGGCCAGGGAGACGATCCCGGCCAGGGGTTCGTCCGTCGGCTCGCGGCGGACGTCGGCGCCGTGCGCGGCCAGGGCGTCGGCGACGCCGAGGTCGTCCTCCCCCAGCACCAGCCAGACGCCGGACAGCTTCACGCGCTCGACGTCGACCGGCTCCCAGGTGACGCGGTATCGCCAGCCGTCCACAGTGGACGACTCCAGGTGACGCCGTCGCCACGCGGCGAGCGCGGGCAGCACGTCGCGGAGGGTGTCCTCGGGCAGGCCGAGGTCGAGGTCCGCGCGGTCGACGGCGGCCCAGAACCCGCCGTCCGAGCCGCCGGCGGCAGGCGCGGGGGCGTCGAGCCAGTACCGGTCGCGCTTGAACGCGTAGGTGGGCAGGTCGACGACGCGGCCACCGCCGAACACCTTCACCCAGTCCGGCGAGACGCCGTGGACGTGGGCGTCGGCCAGCGCGGTCAGGAACCGGCGGAGGCCGCCTTCGTCCCGGCGGAGGGTGCCCAGCGCGACGCCGAGATCGTCCACAGTGTCCTGAAGGCCGATCGTCAGCACCGGGTGCGGGCTGCATTCGACGAACACCGAGTGGCCGCGGGCGAGCAACGCGCGGGTGGCGTCCTCGAAGCGGACGGTGTTGCGGAGGTTGTCGTACCAGTAGCGGGCGCCGACGATCGTGGTGTCGATCGGCTCGCCGGTCACCGTGGAGTAAAACGGGATTTCGGACGTTCGGGGCTGGATTGGGCCGAGCACGTCGAGGAGTTCGGCTTCGAGGGACTCGACGTGCGCCGAGTGCGACGCGTAGTCCACTGGGACCCGCTTCGCGCGGATCTCGCGTTCGGCGCAGCGATCCATCAGCTCGTCGAGGGCGTCCGCGTCGCCGGAGACGACGGTCGAGCGCGGGCCGTTGACCGCCGCGACCGAGATCCGGTCGTCGATCAGCTCGGTGACCTCGGCGTGCGGCAGCGGGATCGAGACCATGCCGCCGCGTCCGGCCAGCGCCAGGATGGCCTTGCTGCGGAGGGCGACCACGCGGGCACCGTCCTCGAGGGACAGCGCACCGGCGACGACCGCAGCCGCGATCTCGCCCTGCGAGTGGCCGACCACGGCCGACGGCTCGACGCCGTACGACCGCCACAGCGTCGCCAGCGAGACCATCACCGCCCACAGCACCGGCTGGACGACGTCGACCCGGTCGAACCCGGGCGCGCCTTCGACACCGCGCAAGACGTCCGTCAGCGACCAGTCCACAAAGGACGCCAGCGCCGTTTCGCACGCGACCATCCGGGTCGCGAAGACCGGCGACTCGTCGAGCAGCCCGACGGCCATGCCGGCCCACTGGGAGCCCTGGCCGGGGAAGACGAACACGGACTTCGCGCCGCCACGGGCCGAGCCGCGCACCGCGGCCGGGACGACGTCGCCGCGGCCCAGACCGGCCAGGACGTCGAGGGCCTCTTCGCGCGAGGCGGCCGCGAACGCGACCCGCTCCGGCAGCGCCGCGCGCGTCGTCGCCAGCGACCAGGCGAAATCGGGCAGGGCGAGGTCGGGGTCGGCCAGCCGCTCGGCGAGCCGGGCGGCCTGTTCGGTAAGCGCTTCCGCGGATCGGGCCGACAGGACGACCGGAACCACACCGGACACAGCGGACGGCAACGTCTCAGCAGCGGGCGCCTGCTCCAGCACCGCGTGCGCGTTCGTGCCGCTGACGCCGAACGACGACACCGCCGCGCGGCGCGGCCGGTCGGCCTCGGGCCACGGCCGGGCTTCGGTGAGCAGCTCGACGGTTCCGGTGGACCAGTCGACGTGCGGCGTCGGCGCGTCGACGTGCAGGGTCCGCGGCAGTGCGCCGTGGCGCATCGCCATGACCATCTTGATCACGCCGCCGACACCCGCGGCGGCCTGGCTGTGCCCGATGTTGGACTTCAGCGACCCGAGCCACAGCGGCGTCTCGCGGTCGCGGCCGTAGGTGGCGATCAGGGCCTGCGCCTCGATCGGGTCGCCCAGGGTCGTGCCGGTGCCGTGCGCTTCAACGGCGTCCACCTCGGACGGTGTGAGCCGCGCGTTGGCCAGCGCCTGCCGGATCACCCGCTGCTGCGCGGGCCCGCTCGGCGCGGTCAGGCCGTTGGACGCGCCGTCGGAGTTGACCGCGCTGCCGCGGACCACGGCGAGCACGCGGTGCCCGTTGCGCTGCGCATCGGACAGCTTTTCCAGCACGAGCATGCCGGCGCCCTCGGCCCAGCCGGTGCCGTCCGCGGCGGCGGCGAACGGCTTGCAGCGGCCGTCGGCGGACAGCCCGCGCTGGCGCGAGAATTCGATGAACGTCGCGGTCGTCGACATCACGGCGACGCCGCCGGCGAGCGCGAGCGTGCACTCGCCGGACCGCAGGGCCTGCCCGGCGAGGTGCAGCGCGACCAGCGACGACGAACACGCCGTGTCGACGCTGACCGCGGGCCCTTCGAGGCCGAGGGTGAAGGCGACCCGGCCGGAGGCGACGCTGCCCGCGCTGCCGTTGCCGAGGTAGGCCTCGACGTCGGCGGGTGCGTGCGGCAGCCGGGAGCCGTAGTCGTGGTACATCACGCCGGCGAACACCCCGGCGCGGGTGCCGCGCACCGACTCCGGCGGGATGCCCGCGCGTTCCAGGGCTTCCCACGAGATCTCCAGCAGCAGGCGTTGCTGCGGGTCCATCGCCAGCGCCTCACGCGGCGAGATGCCGAAGAACTCGGCGTCGAACTCGTCGGCGTCGTGCAGGAAACCGCCTTCACGGGCGTAGAACGTGCCCGCGTGGTCGGGGTCCGGGTGGTAGAGCGCGCCGAGGTCCCAGCCGCGGCGCTCGGGGAACCCGGCGACCGCGTCCCGGCCCTCGTCGACCAGCTCCCACAGGTCCTCGGGCGAGCGGACGCCGCCGGGGTAGCGGCAGCTCATCCCGACGATGGCGATCGGTTCGGCGTCGCGCTCCCGCTCCTCGCGCAGCTCCCGCCGGACCTGCCGCAGGTCCGTGGTCACCCGCTTGAGATAGTCCCGCAGCTTGTCCTCAGTGGACATTCAGCTCACCCCAGCCCGTCGGCATGTCGCCCATCCCTCACACAGTCCCGAGTTCGCTGTCGATCAGCGCGAACATCGCATCGTCGTCGGCGGTGTCGATCTCGACGTTGTCCGCCGGGTGCTCGTCGTCGGTCCATTCGGCCAGCAGGGCCCGCAGCCGCGCGGTGATCCGCACGCGGTCCGGGTCGCCGGAGTCCACTGTGGACAGTGCGCCGCGCAGGTGGTCCAGCTGCGCCAGCACCGGCAGGTCCGACACCGCCGGTGCGGCCGGTGCCAGCTCGGTCAGCACGTAGCCGGCCAGCGCGCGCGGTGTCGGGTGGTCGAAGATCAGCGTCACCGGCAGGCGCAGGCCGAGGGCCGCGGTGAGCCGGTTGCGCAGTTCGACCGCGGTCAGCGAGTCGAAGCCGATCTCCTTGAACGCCTGGTCGCCGTCGATCGTCGCGGCCGAGGCGAAGCCGAGCACGGTCGCGGTCTCGGCCAGCACGGCGTCCAGCGCCAGCTGCGGCCGGTCCGTGTCCGGGACCGCCGCCAAGCGGCCGGCCAGGGAGGCGGTGCTCGCCAGCTCGTCGGCCCGGCGGGAGCGGGTCCGGATCAGCTCCCGCAGCAGCGGCGGGACGTCCCCGCCGGCGCGGGCCCGGAGCGTGGCCAGGTCCAGCCGGGCCGGGACGAGTGTGGCGTCGGCCTGGCGCAGTGCGACGTCGAACAGTGCGAGCCCTTCGACGCTGGGCAGCGCGCCCACGCCGGACCGGGTCATCCGGCTCAGGTCGGCGGCGGCGAGGTGCCCGGTCATGCCGCTGCGCTCGGCCCAGAAACCCCAGGCCAGCGCGGTGCCGGGCCGTCCTTGGGCGCGGCGCCGCGCGGCGAGCGCGTCCAGGAACGCGTTGGCCGCGGCGTAGTTGCCCTGCCCGGCGGTGCCGAGCGTCGCGGCGACCGAGGAGAACAGCACGAACGCCGTGAGCGGCCGGTCCGCGGTCAGCTCGTCCAGGTGGACGGCCGCGTCGACCTTCGGCCGCAGGACGGCGGCCAGCCGCTCGGGGGTCAGCGAGGCGAGGACGCCGTCGTCGAGCACCCCGGCCGCGTGGACCACGCCGGTGAGGTCGGGCAGCCCGTCGAGCAGGCTCGCCAGAGCCGTGCGGTCGGCGGCGTCGCAGGCGGCGATCGTGACGTCGGCGCCGAGTCCGCGCAGCCGCTCGGCCAGCTCCGGCGCGCCCGGTGCGTCCGGGCCCTTCCGGCTGGTCAGTACCAGGTCGCGGACGCCGTGCCCGGTGATCAGGTGCTCGGCGAGCAGTGCGCCGAGCGTGCCGGTGCCGCCGGTGACGAGGACCGTGCCGTCGAACACCGGCAGGTCGCCGTCGGCCGGTTTGACCCGGCGCAGCCGCGGCACGTACGTCGTACCGGCCTGCACCGCGAGCTGCGGCTCCCCCGACGCGACCGCCCGCGGCAGGAGGTCGTCCTCGCCCGGGGCGACGTCGGCGAGGACGAACCGGCCGGGGTGCTCGGACTGCGCCGCGCGGATCAGGCCCCAGACCGCCGCCCCCGCCGGGTCGTCCGCCCGGGCGCCCGAGGTCAGCAGGACCAGCTTGGCCGCCGCGAAACGCTCGTCGGACGTCCACCGCCGGGCCAGGTCCAGCGCGTGGGCGGCGGCCGCGTGGGCCCGCTCGGCCAGGTCTTCCGGCTCCGGGGCGACCCGGACGACGACAAAACCCTCCGGCGCTTCCAGCTCGTCGAGATCGTCACAACGAAGGACAGTGGAGTCTGCTTCGGACGGTTCGAGTTCGGTCCAGTCCACTCGGAACAGTGAGTCGGGTGCGGCGCCGGTGAGAGTCCGCGTCAGTGGGCGCAGCAGCAGGGAGTCCACTGTGGCCACCGGGGCGCCGGTCTCGTCGGCCACGGCGAGTGCGAGTTCCCCCTCCCCCACGGTCAGCCGGACGCGCACCGCGATCGCGCCGCTGCGGTGCAGTGTGACGCCGCGCCAGGAGAACGGGATGCTGCTCGTGCCGTCGGCGCCGATCAGGACGTCGTGGCCGGCGGCGTGGAGTGCGGCGTCGAGCAGGGCCGGGTGCAGCCCGAACCGGGCGGCGTCGTCGGTCGGCAGGACCACCTCGGCGTAGACGTCCCGGCCGGCGCGCCAGGCCGCGCGCAGGCCCTGGAACACCGGGCCGTAGCCGAACCCGGCGTCCGCGAGGTCCTGGTAGAGCGCGTCGACGTCGATCGGCTCGGCCGCCGGCGGCCACGCGGTCAGCGCGGTCCCGGTCGCCGACGACGGGCCGAGGACGCCGGTCGCGTGCCGGGTCCAGTCGCCCTGATCGTCCTGGCGAGAGTGGAAGGTGATCGCGTGGCGGCCGTCGTCGTCGGCCGGCGCGACCGCGACCTGCACGGTGACCGCGCCGCGCTCCGGCAGGAGCAGCGGGCCCTCCAGGGTCAGCTCTTCGAGTGTGTCGCAGCCGGTGTCCTCGGCCGCGCGCACCGCCAGCTCGACGAACGCGGTGCCGGGCAGCAGCACGGTGTCGAACACCGCGTGGTCGGCCAGCCAGGGGTGGGTTCGCCGGGCCAGCCGTCCGGTGTAGAGCAGGCCGCCGGTGCCGGCGAGCCGGACGGCGGCGCCGAGCAGCGGGTGCCCGGCCGCGCCGAGGCCGGCCGAGGACAGTTCGCCCGCGCCAGCCGCGGCTTCGAGCCAGAACCGCTGCCGCTGGAAGGGATACGTCGGCAGGTCTTCGACGACGCGACCGCGGGAAAGGACCGTGCTCCAGTCCGGGGCGGCGCCGCAGACGTGGGCCTGCGCCAGCGCGGTGAGGAACCGGGCCGGGCCGCCGTCGTCGCGTCGCAGGGTGCCGACGGCGACCGCGTCCGCGCCGAGTTCGTCCACTGTGTCCTGGACGCCGATGGTGAGGACGGGGTGCGGGCTGCATTCGACGAACACCGAGTGGCCGCGCTCGGCGAGCAGGCGCACGACCGCTTCGAACCGGACCGTGTTGCGCAGGTTCTCGTACCAGTACCGGGCGTCCATCACCGTCGTGTCGAGCGGTTCGCCGGTGACGGTCGAGTAGAACGGCACCTCCGCGGCGCGCGGCCGGATCGGGGCCAGGACGTCCAGGAGTTCGGTTTCCAGGGAGGCCACGTGCGCCGAGTGGGACGCGTAGTCCACCGGAATCCGCTTCGCGCGGATTTCCTGGGCCTCGCAGCGGTTCACCAGCTCGTCGAGCGCGTCGGCGTCCCCCGAGACCACGGTGGACCGCGGACCGTTGACCGCCGCGACCGAGATCCGGTCGTCGATCAGCGCGGCCACTTCGTCGTGCGGCAGGGGGATCGAGACCATCCCGCCACGTCCGGCCAGAGCGAGGATCGCCTTGCTGCGCAACGCGACGACCAGCGCGCCGTCCTCAAGGGATAGCGCACCGGCGACGACCGCCGCCGCGATCTCACCCTGCGAGTGCCCGACTACGGCCGACGGCTCGACGCCGTGCGCGCGCCACAGCGCGGCCAGCGAGACCATCACCGCCCACAGCACCGGCTGGACCACGTCGACGCGGTCAAAGCCCGGCGCGCCCTCGACGCCGCGCAGGACGTCGAGCAGCGACCAGTCCACATGGGACGCCAGCGCGTCCGCGCACTCGTCGAGCCGCGCCGCGAACGCGGGTGACGACCCGGCCAGCTCGACCGCCATCCCGGCCCACTGCGAGCCCTGGCCCGGGAAGACGAACGCCGTCCGCCCGGAGCCGCGCACCGAACCCGTGACGACGTCGGGCGAGCTGCCGCCGTCGGCCAGGGTGCGCAGCTGGTCCCGGAGATCGGTGCCGAGCAGCACGGCGCGCTGCGGGAACCGCGCCCGCGTCGACGTCAGTGTGTGCGCGATGTCCACATCGGACACCGTCGCGTCCGCCAGGTAAGCCAGGAGGTTCTTCGCCTGGTCTCGCAGTTCACCCTCGGTTCGCGCGGACAGCACGACCGGCGCCGGGCCGGAAGCGCTCTCCGGCGCGTCGGTCACGGGGGCCTGTTCGAGGACGGCGTGGGCGTTGGTGCCGCTGACGCCGAAGGACGACACCGCGGCCCGGCGTGGCCGGTCGGTCTCGGGCCACGGCCGGGTCTCGGTGAGCAGGGCGACGGTTCCGGCGGACCAGTCGATGTGCGGCGTCGGCTCGTCCACGTGCAACGTGCGCGGGAGGACGTCGTGGCGCAGGGCCTGGACCATCTTGATCACGCCGCCGATGCCCGCGGCCGCCTGTGTGTGCCCGATGTTGGACTTCAGCGATCCCAGCCACAGCGGCGTCTCGCGGTTCCGGCCGTAGGTCGCGATCAGCGCGTCGGCCTCGATCGGGTCGCCCAGGGTCGTCCCGGTGCCGTGCGCCTCGACGGCGTCGACGTCCGAAGTGGACAGTCTGGCGGCGGCGAGCGCGCGGCGGATGACGCGTTGCTGCGACGGGCCGTTGGGCGCGGTGAGACCGTTGGACGCGCCGTCGGAGTTGACCGCCGAGCCGCGCAGCACGGCCAGGACCTGGTGGCCGTGGCGCTGGGCGTCGGAAAGCCGTTCCAGCACCAGGACTCCGGCGCCCTCGGCCCAGCCGGTGCCGTCCGCCGCGGCGGAGAACGCCTTGCAGCGGCCGTCGGCGGACAGCCCGCGCTGACGGGAGAACTCGATGAACATGCCGGGCTGCGACATCACGGCGACCCCGGCGGCCAGGGCCAGCGAGCACTCGCCGCCGCGCAGCGCCTGCGCCGCCCAGTGCAGCGCGACCAGCGACGACGAACAGGCCGTGTCGACGGTGACCGCGGGTCCTTCGAGGCCGAACGTGTAGGCCAGCCGGCCGGAGACGACACTGCCGGTGGTGCCGGTGAGCAGGTAGCCGTCGGCGCCGCCCGCCGCTTCGTGCAGCCGCGGGCCGTAGTCGGTCGCCATGGCGCCGACGAAGACCCCGGTCGGCGTGCCGCGCAGCCCGGCCGGGTCGAGACCGCCGCGTTCGAGCGCCTCCCAGGTCAGTTCCAGCAGGATCCGCTGCTGCGGGTCCATCGCGACGGCTTCCCGCGGCGAAATGCCGAAGAACGCCGGATCGAAGTCCGCGACGCCGTCGAGGAACCCGCCACCGCGGGCGTAGGTCGTGCCGGCGTGTTCCGGGTCCGGGTCGTAGAGCCCGTCGAGGTCCCAGCCGCGGTCGGCCGGGAAGCCGCCGATCGCGTCGACGCCCTCGGCGACCAGGTGCCACAGGTCTTCGGGGGTCCGGACGCCGCCGGGGTAACGGCAGCTCATCGCCACGATGGCGATCGGCTCGTCGCTGACGGCCACGGTCTCCGCGGTGGCCTGCGGAGCGTCGGACAGCTCGGTTTCCAGGTGCCGGGCGAGCGCCGCCGGCGTCGGGTGGTCGAACAGCACGCCGCTGCCGAGCCGCAGGCCGGTCACCTGGCCGAGGTGGTCCCGCAGCTCGACCGCGGTGAGCGAGTCGATGCCGAGCTCCTTGAACGTCCGCTCCGGGTCGACGTCGGTCACGCCGGCGTAGTCGAGCACCACCGCGACACCCGCGCGGACGACGTCGCCGAGGCGGCGGTCGCGCTCGGCGGCGGGCAGGTCCGCGACCCGCTGCGCCCACGACCGCTCGACGGCCGGGGCCGGCGGACGCGCGGGGCCGTCGAACCAGTGCCGGACGCGCTGGAACGGGTAGGTCGGCAGGTCGACGCGGTTGCCGCGGTCGCCGTAGACCGCGGCCCAGTCGACGTCGGCGCCGTGGACGTGCAGCTGCGCCAGGACGTGGTGGAGGGTGAACGTCTCGTCGCGGTCCCGGCGCAGGGCGGCGGCGAAGGTGCCGGAGACGCACTCGCGCGCCATCGCGCACAGCACGCCGTCCGGGCCCAGCTCGACGAACACAGCGTCGCCGACGGCGCTTACGGCGTCAGCGAAACGGACCGATTCACGCACGTGCCGCGTCCAGTAACCCGGGTCGGCGAGTTCCTCGGCGGTGGCGAGACGGCCGGTGAGGGTGGAAACGATCGGGATCCGCGGCGGCGCGAAAGTCAGCCGCGCGACGACCGCGTGGAAGTCGTCGAGCATCGCGTCCATGTGCGGCGAGTGGAACGCGTGGCTGACCGTCAGCCGCTTGGTCTTGCGCCCCAGCGCGGTGAAATGGTCCGCCAGCGCGGTGACGGCGTCCGCGTCTCCGGACAGCACCACCGCCTGCGGCCCGTTGACCGCGGCGATCGACACCGCGGGAGTCAGTGCGGAAAGCGCTTCCGCCTCGGTGGCCTCGACGGCGAGCATCGCGCCGCCGCCCGGCAGCGCGTCCATCAGCCGGCCGCGGGCGGCCACCAGCTCGGCCGCGTCGTCGAGGGAGAGCACGCCGGAGACGTGGGCCGCGGCCAGCTCGCCAATCGAGTGTCCCAAAAGGACGGACGGGCGTGCACCGCGGCTTTCCAGCAGCCGGAACAGGGCCACTTCGAGGGCGAACAACGCCGGTTGCGTATACCGCGTTCGGTCGAGGAGTTCGGTGGGCTCGAACAGGACGTCGCGCAGCGGCACGTCGAGGTGGCGGTCGAAGCGGGCGCAGACGTCGTCGAGTGCGGCCGCGAAGACCGGCTGGGTCGCGTAAAGCCCTTGTCCCGCGCCGGTTCGCTGGCTGCCCTGGCCGGAGAACAGGAAGGCGACCGGACGTGCGTCGCGCGTGGTCCCGCGGACGACCGACCGCGACGAACCGCCGGCGGCGAGGACGTCGAGCGCCCCCGCGAGGTCGCCGTCCGGCACGACCACGGCGCGGTGGTCGAGGGACGCGCGCGTCGTCGTCAGGGAGTACCCGACGTCGACCGGGTCGTGCGCGGCCAGCCGGTCCCACAGCGATTTCGCCTGCACGGCCAGTGCTTCCGGCGACCGGGCGGACAGCACGAGCGGCAGCGGGTCGCCGCCGCTCGTCCGGTGTGCCGGAGCCGGGGCCGCGGCGAGCACGACGTGGCAGTTGGTGCCGCCCATGCCGAACGAGCTGACGCCGGCCAGCCGGTTCGGCCCGGTCCACGGTGTGGCCTCGGTCGTCACGCGCAGGTTCAGCGTGTCGAGGGGGATGTCCGGGTTCGGCGCGGTGAAGTTGAGGCTCGGCGCGATCTCGCCGTGCCACAGGCACAGCACCGCCTTCAGCAGCCCGGTGATGCCCGCGGCGCCTTCCAGGTGGCCGACGTTGGTCTTGGCCGACCCGACGAGCAGCGGGGCGCCGTCCGCGCGGGCCGTGCCGATCACCGCGCCGAGCGCAGCGGCCTCGATCGGGTCGCCGACGCGCGTGCCGGTGCCGTGCAGCTCGACGTACTCGACGTCGCCCGGCTCGGTGCCGGCCCGCTCGTGCGCCAGCCGCAGCACTTCGCGCTGCGCGGATTCACTCGGTGTGGTCAGGGTTTCCGCGGTGCCGCCGTTGTTGACGGCCGTGCCGCGGATGACGCCGTAGACGCGGTCGCCGTCGGCGAGGGCGTCGGCGAGCGGGCGCAGCACGACCAGGCCGCCGCCTTCGCCGCGCACGTAGCCGTTGGCGCGGGCGTCGAAGGTGAAGCAGCGGCCGTCCGGGGACAGCCCGCCGAAGCGGGACGCGCCGACCGCGCTGGCCGCGATCAGGTTCAGGTTGACGCCGCCCGCGAGTGCCACCGCGGATTCGCCGCGGCGCAGGCTTTCGCAGGCCAGGTGCACCGCGACCAGCGACGACGACTGTCCACAGTCGACGACCAGGCTCGGCCCGCGCAGCCCGAGGGTGTAGGAGACGCGGTTGGCGATGACGCCGCGGTGCCCGCCGGTCAGCGAGTGCTGGGTGCTGACGCCGTGTTCGGTGAGCAGGTGCGCGTAGTCGTCCCAGATGGCCCCGAAGAACACGCCCGCGTTCTCGCCGTCGAGGCGGGCCGGCGGCAGGCCGGCGTCCTCCAGGGCCTCCCAGCTCAGCTCCAGCATCAGCCGCTGCTGCGGGTCCATCACCGCGGCCTCGCGCGGGGAGACACCGAAGAAGGCGGCGTCGAAGCCCGCTACGTCGTCGAGGAAAGCGCCGTACCCGATCCCGGGCGCGTCGTCCGGTCCGGTCCAGCGTTCGGGCGGGGTCTCGGTGATCGCGTGCCGGCCACGGCGCAGCAGGTCCCAGTACGCCCCCGGCCCCGGCGCGGCGGGCAGCCGGCAGGCCATGCCGACGATCGCGATGCCGAACTCAAGCTTGGACAAGGCGAGTCCTCCACAGATCGCGGACGGGCAGGAGCAGCCGCGACGAAGCCCGTCACGCGGCGCGCAAACGCCCGACGTTCGTCGTGAGCAGGCAAAACGCTACTGAGCCCGGAGCGGGCCAGAAACCCCTAACGGGGCCCCTAGCACCCTGCACGTCACCCGGCGGGACAAGGGAAAACGCCCTGAAGGTGCCCCTCAGGGACTTCCGGTCCCTGAGGGTGCCCTTCAGGGCGTTCAGGCCCGAGGGTCAGACGGCCTTGCCGCGGTTGAGGTAGGTCAGCACCGCGAGCACCCGCCGGTTGTCGTCATTGGACGGTGGCAGGTTCAGCTTGGTGAAGATGTTCGAGATGTGCTTGCCGACCGTGCCGTCGCTGAAGTTGAGGCTCTGCGCGATGCCGGCGTTCGACCGGCCCTCGGCCATCATCTCCAGCACTTCGCGCTCGCGCGGGCTGAGCGTCTCGAAGGGCTCGTTGCGCGCTTGGCGCGCCAGCAGCTTCGCGATCACCGTCGCGTCCATCGCGGTGCCGCCGGCCGCGACCCGCCGCACCGCCTCGACGAACTCCTCGGCGTCGCCGACGCGGTCCTTCAGCAGGTAGCCGACGCCGCCGGCGCCGTCCTGCAGGAGTTCGTTGGCGTACAACTGTTCCACGTGCTGGGACAACACGAGCACGGGCAGCCCGGGCACCTGCTTGCGCGCGGCCAGCGCGGCCTGCAGGCCTTCGTCGGTGAAGCTCGGCGGCAGCCGGACGTCGACCACAGCGACGTCGGGGCGGTGCTCCAGCAGCGCCTTCAGCAGTTCGGGCCCGGTTTCCACCGCGGCGACGATGTCGAAACCGTGCGACTGCAGCAGCAGTGTCAAGCCGTCCCTCAGGAGAGCGAGGTCTTCGGCGAGCACAACGCGCACGGGATCTCCAAACTCACGCGGGTCGGTCCGCCGGGCCGGCTGACGACGCCCAGACTACCGTCGAACGCTTCCAGTCTTTGGGCGATCCCGCGCAACCCGGACCCGGCGGCGAGATCGGCCCCGCCGCGGCCTTCGTCCACCACCGCGCCGGCCAGCAGCCCGTCGTCGAACCGCAGCCGCACGGTGACGTCCCGGGTCTGCGCGTGCTTGACGACGTTGGCCAGCGCCTCGCACACGCTGAAGTAGACCGCCGCCTCCACCGCCGGCTCGAACCGGCCGGGCAGCTCGATGTCGACGTTCGCGTCCAGCGGCAGGTCGAGCACGAACGCCCGCAGCGCGTCCCGCAGCCCGCGCTCGGCGAGCACCGGCGGGTGGATGCCGTGCACCAGGTCCCGCAGCTCCTGCAGGGCCTTGCTCGAGGAGTCCCGCAGCTCGAGCACCAGCTCCTTGGCCCGGTCCGGGTCGCGGTCGATGAACTGCGACAGCGCGGCCAGCTTCATCCGCATCGCGACCAGCCGCGCCTGGGCACCGTCGTGCAGGTCGCGCTCGATCCGGCGCAGCTCGGCGGCCTGCGTGGCCAGCGCGTCCGCGCGGGTGCGGGTCAGCTGCCGGACGCGGTCGTTGAGCTTGCCCCGCCGTCCCGGCTTCAGCAGCAGCGACGTCCATTCGCCGTGCAGCCGCAGCAGCGGGCCGGCGAAGGCGGCCCCGGCCGCGACGCACGCGAGCCCGACGGCGATCTGCAGCGGCACCTCCGTGCCGCCCAGCCACGCGAGCTCGCCGACGACCCCGGCCGCCTGTCCCACCGCCAGCAGCACCCCGGTCAGCCCGGTCAGCACCAGCAGCACCGGGAACGCCGCGAGCGCGCCGCCGACCACCGGGTCGGCCAGCAGCCAGGCCAGGTCGCGCCAGGTCGCCGGGTCGCCCCAGATCCAGCGGACCCGCAGCGACACCGCCGCGAACCAGCGGCGCTTGTGGTAGTCCTTCCCGCTCCAGTACCAGCCGTGCTCGGTGCGTTCGAGCCGCGGCCGCGGCCGGTACGGCACCGCCACGGGCACCCCGGACCAGCGCCCGGCCAGCTCGCGCGCGGTGTTCGCGATCCGCCGGATCAGCACCGTGATCAGCAGGAACAGCGGGAACATCCCGAGCCCGAACCACAGCACCAGCGACAGCAGGGTGCCGACCGCGAGCGCCGCTTCGCCCAGGCTGAGCAGGCCGAGCGCGGCGCCGCGCGCGAGGTCCCGCGGCGCGCGCCGCAGCCGGGTGGCCACGGGTGCGCCGACGGCGACCGCCGTGTCACTCATGTCGGTTCCTCCTCCGGGCGAGCCCACCCGGTCAGTCTGACTCACGGAGCGTGGCCGGGCGGAGACGGATACCACCCCTGCCCGCATAAAGAAAACTCCACCCCGGTCGGGGTAGAAGAGGGGTTCTGACGAGATCCACTCCCTTCTACGTTGGAAACACACCACCGACGACCTGGGAGAACCCGATGACCACCACCGCCCCGAAGACCAGCGCCGCCGGCGCGATCGTGACCAACCTGGTCGTCGACCTCGTCGCCCCGATCGCCCTCTACTACGGCCTCCGCGCCGCCGGCGTCGACCAGCTGCTCGCCCTGCTCGCCGGCGGGGCCGCGCCCCTGGTCCACGTGATCTGGCAGGTCGTGCGGACCCGCAAGGTCGGCGGCCTGGCGCTGTTCACCCTGACCATCCTGCTGCTGAGCGTCGCCGCGTCCTTCCTCACCGGCAGCGAGCGGTTCCTGCTGGCCAAGGACGGCTGGCTGACCGCCGTCGCCGGCCTGTGGCTGCTCGGCACGCTCCGCACGAACCGCCCGTTCATCTACGAGGCCGCGCGGCCGATCGCCGACGCCAAGGCGAAGACGCCGGAAGACACCTGGACGCACCGGTTCGCCACGTCGGAGAGCTTCCGCCACGGCATGCGCGTGGTCACCGCCGCCTGGGGCATCGCGCTCGTGCTCGACGCCGTCGTCCGCGGGGTCATGGCCTACACCCTGCCGGTCGACCTGGTCCCGGGCCTCGGTGGCGCGCAGTACGCCGTGCTCTTCGTCGGCCTGCAGATCTTCGGCCAGGTCTACGGCCAGCGCACCGGCCTGATCGGCGACAAGAAGAAGAGCGCCACCGCCGGCGCCGTCACCGCCTGAGCCACCCCGCCCCGCCCGCCGGTGATCCGGACGAAACCTCCGAAAAGGAAGCAGACCATGTCCCGCCATTTCGCGTTCGTCACCATCCCCGCCCACGGGCACGTCAACCCCACCATCGCGGTCGTGGCCGAGCTCGTCGGCCGCGGCCACCGGGTCACCTACGCCGCCACCGCCGAGTTCGCCCCCGCGCTGCGGGCCGCCGGCGCGGACGTCCTCGTCGTCGACACCACGCTCGCCTCGGCCCACCCCGGCAAGGAGGTCACCGCCGACGACGTCGCCTGGCTGCCGCTGATCCTGCTGCGGGAGAGCGCGCAGCTGGCCCCGGCGCTGCTGAAGCACTTCGACGGCGACCTGCCGGACGTCATCGCCTACGACGTCACGATGTACCCGCTCGCCCGGATGCTCGGGCGCCGCTGGGACCGGCCGACGCTGGAGCTGTTCCCTACCTTCGCCGCCAACACCGAGTACTCCGTGGCCGAGGAGGCCGAGCGCATCGCCGGCGTCGCCGCCGAGCACCCGGCCACCGCCGCCTTCCACGCCGAGTTCACCGAGTTCCTGTCCCGCAACGGGTTCGCGGACGTCACCCCCGAGGACATCACGCGCGGCGAGCCGGACGAGCCGCGGCTGGTCTTCCTGACCCGCGAGTTCCAGTACGCCGGCGACACCTTCGACGAGCGCTTCGGCTTCGTCGGGCCGTGCCTGTCCGAACGCGGGTTCCAGGGTGACTGGACGCCGCCGGAGACCGGCCTGCCGGTCGTCTACGTCTCGCTCGGCACGGCGCACAACCTGCGCCCCGAGTTCTTCCGCGCCTGCGTGGCCGCCTTCGCCGGCCGGCCGGTGCACGTCGTGATGGCGATCGGGGACCGCGTGCCGGTCTCGGCGCTCGGCGAGCTGCCGCCGAACGTCGAGGTGCACGCCCGGGTCCCGCAGCTTTCCGTGCTGCGCCACGCGTCCGCGTTCGTCTGCCACGCCGGGATGGGCAGCACGATGGAGTCGCTGTACTTCGGCACGCCGCTGGTCGCGGTGCCGCAGATGCCCGAGCAGGACGTCGTCGCCCGGCGGATCGCCGAGCTGGGCCTCGGCCGGGCCCTGGACCGCGACGAGGTCAGCCCGGAGAGCCTGCGCGAGGCCGTCGAAGCCGTGCTCGCCGACGACGCGCTGCGGGCCCGCCTCCGTGCGGAGAGCCGCCGCGTCCGCGAAGCCGGCGGCACCCGGACCGCCGCGGACAAGCTGGAGAACTACGCCGAGACCGCGGCTCGCTGACCCGGGCACGGAACGCCGGAATGCCCGGTCACGCTGGGGAGTCGTGACCGGGCATCGGGGCGACCGTGGCCGGGAGGGGGCCACGGTCAAGCCGTACCGGCGACGGTCGGCTCGAGCCCGGCGGGCAGGTCGGCGCGGTTGCCGACCTTGAGTTTCCGGTAGGTGCGGGTCAGGTGCTGCTCCACGGTGGACACCGTGATGAACAGCTTCCGGGCGATCTCGCGGTTGGTGTAGCCGTGCCGCGCCAGCGCGGCGGTGCGGTACTCGGCCGAGGTGAGCAGCGCGAGCCGGTCCGTTTCGCCGGGTACGCCCGCCGGCTTGAGGTCCTCGGCGGACATGTGCGGCTGCAGCTCCCGGCACACCGCGTCGGCCCGGCAGTCCTGCGCCACGTGCCAGGCCCGGCGGACCACCATCCGGGCGCGGCTGGTCTCGTTCAGCTCGTGGTGCGTGCGCCCCAGGTCCGCCAGCACCTTCGCCAGCTCCAGCCGGTCCCCGCCGGCCTGGATCTCGTCGACGGCCTTCTTGAGCATCGGCGGCCGGTCGGCCAGCTCGTGCGTGTTCGCCAGCACCCGCAACGTCGCCCCGAGCGCGGCGGAGTTGCTCTCGCTGACCAGGTTGAGCTGGGCGTCCACCAGTTCGGCCGCCTTGGCCCGGTCGCCGATCCGCTGGTAGGCCTCGGCGCAGCCGGCCCGCCACGGCACCAGTGCCGGCAGGTCGATCCCCCACGCCGTCATCAGCTCGCCCGCCGCCATGAAGTCCCGCAGCGCCGCGTACACCTGGTCCGTGGCCAGGTGGTGCCGGCCGCGGGCGTAGAGGTAGGGCAGCGCGTGCACGGTCCGCATCATCGCGGCCGGCACCGGCTGGGCGATCAGCGCTTCGGCCTCCTCGTGCGCCCCCATCTCGGTGCGCGCCCGGATCATGCTCGCCAGCGGCGACCCGATCGCCACGCCCCAGCTCGACGCCGAGATCAGGGCGAGGGCCTTCGCGCCGTGTTCCAGCGCGGCCGGGAGACCGCCCTGCCGCACGGCGATCTCCGCCCGCAGTGCGCTGAACACCGCCTGCCAGGCCGGGGCCCGGCGCTTGGCCGACTCTTCCAGCAGCCGTTCGCACCAGGGCAGGGCCCGGTCGGTGCTGCCCGCGTACATCAACGCGCGCAACGCGAAGGTCAGCGGCTGGACCGTGGCGTCGGCCAGCCGGGTGCTCTGCAGGATCTGCTCGACGGCGACGACGACGTTGTCCCCGTAACGGCCCCGCAGGACCGCCTTGAGGATCCGGGCGGCGCGCCACTGCGTGTCGACGACCGTGCCGCTGGGCACCGGCCGGGTGCCCGCGGCCCGGGCCGGGACCGGCAGCCGGGCGGCGAGTGCCGGGTGGGTGCACGCCACGGCCAGGCACAGGGCCTCGGCGTCGAGCGACATCCCGGTGTTCTCGATCTGTTTGCCGAACCCCTCGACCGCTTCCTCGGCTTCGCCGTGCCACAACAGGTGGCGCAGCGGCCCGGGGCCGTTCGCGACGCCGCCGATGTCGGCGGCCAGCGCGCGGATCCGCCGTTCGGCCGCGACCGGGGAGACCCGCCATTCGGCGTCGGCGAGCAGGGTGGTGACGGCGACCCGCTGGGCGTCGTCACCCAGCCGGCTCATCGGTTCGAGGTAGCGGACGACCTTTTCGACGTCGTCCTCGGCCAGCGCGAGCTCCGCGGCGCTGCGGAGCACGGTGGCGACCCACGGCTCGTCGAGGTCTTCGGAGGCGACGAGCATTTCCGCGACGCTGCGGCTCTCGGCCCCCGCTTCGTACAGCAGCCGGGCGGCCCGGCGGCGCAGCCGGGCCCGCCGGCCCGGTTCGATGGCCTCCAGCACCGCGGCCGCGCCGGCCGGGTGCCGGAAGCGGCCGCCGGCCAGGATCCCGGCGGCTTCGAGGTCGCCGAGCACCCGGACCGCTTCGTCCGTACCGGCCCCGGCCAGGTCGGCCGCCCGGTCGGCGTCGGCCGCGCCGGCCAGCACGGCGACCGCCGCGGCGAGGTCCAGCGCGAGCGGGCCGCTGCTGCGCAGGCAGCTCAGGACCGCGTTGCGGAAGGCGAACCCCGGCGACGGCTCGGCCGGGCCGCCCGCCGTCCGGTGGTCTTCGAACAGGGCGTGCACCAGCAGCAGGTTGCCGCCGGTGAGCTCGTGGTAGGCGGGGGCGAGCAGCCGGGCGGCGTCCGCGCCGAGCTCGCCGGTGACCAGCTCGACCACGCCGTCCGCGGGCAGCGTCGTCAGCCGGATGCGGCGGCAGTGCGGCAGCCGCACCAGCTCGGCGTCGAACGCCGGGCCGACCGACCGGTCGCTGGTGCGCTCCCCCAGCGCGACCAGGATCCGGGCGGAGCGGATCCGCACCATCAGGAAGAGCAGGCAGTGCAGCGAATCCTCGTCGGCGTGGTGCAGGTCGTCGACGACCAGCACCACCGGCGCCGTGCGGGAAAGCTTGAGCAGGGCGGCGGCCACCGCCCGGGAGATGTGCTGCCGCGCCGCCCCCGGGTCCCCCGCGAGGGTGGTTGCGCCGGCTTCGAGCAGCGCGGCGAACTCGTCGGCCGCCCCGGCCGGCACGGCCGGGCTCTGCACCAGCTGCCCGAGCACGCCGAACGGCAGGTCCCGCTCGGAGTCCGACGCGATGGCCTGCAGGACGACGGCCCCGGACTCCAGGGCCGTGTCGGCCAGCCTGCCGAGCAAGCTGGTCTTCCCGCTGGCGACCGGGCCGCCGATGAGCGCGACCCGGCCCCGGCCCTGCCGGACACCTTCGTACATTTCCCCTAAAATGGACATTTCCGCACGATGATGGACATACTTCATTGCTGACCAGGCCCCTCATTCCCCGCGATCGGCACGACGATCCAGCCGCGCAATTGCGGCGCGGATGACACGGCGGTTTCGCAGAGATGAATTCCGGTGATCGCGACCGAATGCGCGTCCGGCGCGGTGGAGAAGAAAACGACTTCTATGCGACCCGGGCCGGTGGCGACACGCATGTGTTCGATTCCCAGCCCCGGCTCGGCGAGGGCCCAGAGCAGGTCCACCAGTACGTGCGGGTCCAGCTCGCGGTGGGTGGCCTCGCCCGATGCGGCAAGTGTGACGCTTGCCATGTACACGGGCAGTCTCCGTACTAGGGGCGGCCGAAGCCCAGCCCGCTGATGATGTTCTTGATGGTGTCCCAGTCGAAACCGTCGGGAGTCTCGGCCTGCTGTGCGATTTCTTGAACGTTCATGATGCTGTCCCCAGTGTGTTGTTCGGCTTTCGCTGGACACAGCTTGGCTCGCCGGGCGGGCCTCCCGGAAGGGCCCGGGGGTGGCACCAAATGCCTCCGCACCTTGGTGCCAGAGCCCACCCGAACGGCCTCCGACCACCGGGTACGTCTCTGGTCGGGGTGTTAACCACGGTGTACGCTCCGGCGTGGAGGGGGTACTTGGCCAGGAAGCAACAGACTGGGGGTCGCTGCTTTTCATGCTGAAGCCACTGGGGGTGGATGCAACCGGCGAATTGGTCTACCGGACGATGGTCGCGCACCGTGATTGGGGCGTGGCCGATCTTGTGACTTCGCTAGGTTTGTCCGAAGAGGAAGTACGTACGACACTCGATCGCCTGGCCGATCTCGCACTGGTCCGGCCCTCCCGGGAAGACCCCGACGCCCTGCGGGCCGTCGATCCCGAGTTCGGCCTGCTTTCCCTGGTGCAAATGCGACAGGCACAACTGCAGCGCAGCCAGCTGGAACTGGCCGAGAGCCACGCGGCGGTGTCCGATTTGATCGCCGATCTCCAGGAGGCCGCGCCCTCCCTGAGCCCGGACGAATTGGTCGGGATCGACGAGATCCAGCGGCGTATCGAGGTATTGGCGAGCCGGGCCAGCAAGGAATGCCTTTCCTTCATGCCGGGCGGCGCCCAGTCCGAGGCGAGCATCAATGCCGGAATGCCACTCAACCAAGCCGCGTTGTCCCGCGGCGTGGCGATCCGGACCGTTTATCTGGACAGCGCGCGCAACGACGCGCGCACGCAGAAGTACGTCGACTGGCTCGTCGAACGCGGCGGTGAGGTCCGCACCCAGCCGACCCTGCCCGCCCGGCTGCTCCTGGTCGACCGCGAGACCGCGTTGGTCCCGCTCGACGCGGAGAACACCCGCCAGGGCGCCATCCAGATCACCACGCCCGGCATCGTCTCGCTGATGCGGGCCTACTTCGAGCAGCTCTGGTACAGCGCGTCGCCGTTCGGCGCCGGCCGCACCCGGGACGACGAGGGCCTGACCGGCCAGGAGCGCGCCCTGCTCTCCTTGCTCTCCCACGGCATGACCGACGAGGTGGCCGCCCGCCGCCTCGGGCTGTCCCTGCGGACGGTCCGCCGGATGATGGCCGACCTGATGGACCGGCTGAGCGCCAAGAGCCGGTTCGAGGCGGGCATGCGCGCGGCGCAGCGCGGCTGGCTGGCCTGATCCCCGCCGGGAGGTGAACGCCGGCGTTCACCTCCCGGCGGGGTTCGCGGCCGCGCTATGCTCGGCGGCCTCCGACCCCCGAGGAGGCGGCCATGCCCGAGTCCATTGTGGACGGCGTCCGGTACGGACGGGACGGCGCGGTCGCCACCGTCACCTTCGACAAGCCCGAGCGCAGCAACGCGATGGACGTCCCGATGCAGGCCCGCTACGGCGCGGCGCTGCGGGAGGCGGACGCGGACCCCGAGGTCCGCGCGGTCGTCGTCACCGGAGCCGGCAAGTCGTTCTGCCCGGGCGCCGACCTGGGCCTGCTGGACGGCATCGTCGCGGCACCCCCGGCGGGCGGCGGCGGCCACGAGAACTTCCGCGACGTCCTCGCGGCGGCCACGGTGGGCATCCCGGTGGTGGCGGCGATCAACGGCGGCTGCGCCGGCCTGGGCTTCGTGATCGCGTGCGCGGCGGACGTCCGCTTCGCGGCCGCGGGCGCCAAGTTCACGACGGCGTTCGCCCGCCGGGGCCTGATCGCCGAGTACGGCATCGCGAAGCTCCTCCCCGAGCTGATCGGCCAGGGCCGGGCCCGCGACCTGCTGCTGTCGGGCCGCACGTTCACCGCCGAGCAAGCGCTGGAGTACGGCCTGGTCCAGGAGGTCGTCCCGGCGGGCGAGCTGACGCTGCGGGTCCAGGCGTACGCGACGGAACTGGCGACGTACAGCGCTCCGAGGTCGATGGCGGTGATGAAGCGGCAGTTCACCCGGGAAGCGGCACTGTCGCTACCGGAGTCGGCCCGCGAGGCGACGACGTTGATGGTGGAGTCGTTCAGCCACCCGGAGCTGGCCGAAGGGCTGGCGAGCTGGAACGAGCGGCGCGCCCCGGAGTTCCCGCCCTATCCGGCGGGCTGAACCGACACGAAGCCGCCCGGTATCAAGACGAACGGGCGAAGAGCCGATGCCACCATCGACTCGAACTGACGTGCGGCAGGTCGCACACCGTCGGCGGAGGCTGCGGTGCAGGCGGCGCGGCCTCCCGTTCCGACTGTGCGGGGCCCTGGTACATCGCCAGAATGCGCTGGAGTTCGGACACGCGCAGCTGCGCGTTCTCGAGGCGCCCGGCCAGATCCTCGCGACGACGCCGCTCGTACTCGGCGCGTTCGAAGTGCAGCTCCAGGAGATCGACGACTCGGCTCGTCTGCTGGGAGTCGGTCGACTCGGCCGCGACCAGCTCCATCTGCTCTTCCGCACGCTGTCGGGCCCGGTTGATCAGGACGAGTTCGGTCCGCATGTTCTCGATGTGTTCGCGCTCGCGCTCGTGCAGGGCCTGCAGTTCACTCTCCCGTTGCGCCTCATCCGGCGAGCTCTCTTCGCCGGCGGGTGAGCGGAGTGCGCGCATGCGCTCGAGATCGGCTTCCAGCTGCCGGCACTTGATCTCTTCCTTGGCCAGCCTCGCCGCGAGGTCCTGCTCACGCTGCCGCAGGTCGGAAACCTCCTGGCGGGCCTCGGTGAGACGATCGCGGAGATCGCGGGAGAAGTCGTCGAAGTCGCTGCGCACGATGACCAGGTCGTGCTCGCGAGGCGGCGCTTCGAGGCGCGCGCGAGCTTGCTTCCAAGGTTCCAGGGCCTCGGACCCGAGACCGCACGCCAGCAGGATCGCGACCATGTGGCCGTCCCGCGGCAGCCTCTGTCCCTTGAGCAAGTCCGACAGCGTCGACTTGGCCAAGGTGGTGCCGTGCTCAGTGGCCCAACGACAGACCTCGTCGTAAGTCTTGCCCGACCGCGACCGGACCTGTTGCAGCAAGTCGGCGAACTCGACGACGGTCGTCGCCCGGCCCGGGGCAAGATCGTCGAAGAGATGGGGCGACGAGGCTACTTCCACAACCAACTCGGTCGTTTCGGTCTCGCCGAGCGTTACTCCCCGTTCGATCCTGTTCTCCCCCGTTCGGCCCTGTTCGAGTCCGGCCCGATCTCGTTCGAAGTCCTGTGAAACAGCCCCTGACCAGGGCTTCCTGGGGACATGACGAAACCAGGAAGATCAAGCGAAGACCGCAGGCCGATCCCGTGGGAGGACCTGCTCGGACTCGTCCGGTGGACGGCCGGCTCACGAGAACGGTCACGAAACCTGCGCGGGTTGTTGTGCGTCCTGGGTGGGTTCGCCGCAGTGATCGTGGGCGAGCTTGCTGCCTCGGGCATCGCTTCCGCGGTGAGCATGCTGCTGGCGGTCGGCATCGGCTGTGGCTCACGGAGAAGGCGACGATGACCGAACGTTCCTGACGCTGGGCCGATGACAGGTGGTCATCGGCCCAGCGTCAGGTCGTCACCTCGGTGACCGCGACCAGGGTCAGCCGCGGGTCCAGCTCTGGGCCGCGCTCTGGTTGCAGTCGTAGATCTGCAGTTGTGTTCCGTCCACCGTGGTGCTGTTCGGGTCGTCCAGGCAGCGGCCCGACTGCGGGTTCACCAATGCTCCCGCCGTGCCGGCCTGCCACTTCTGCGCGCCCGAGCCGTTGCACTGCCACAGCTGGACCTTCGTGGCGTTCGCGGTGCCGCTGTTGCTGACGTCCAGGCAGCCGCCCTGGGCCTGCAGGGAGCCGTCCGCTCCGGAGAACCACTTCTGCGCGCCGCTCGAGTTGCACGTGTACAGCTGTGCGTGCGTTCCGTTCGCCGTGCCGCTCGTGGCGACGTCCAGGCACTTGCCGGCGACGCCCGAAGACACCGGGCCGATGTGCGGGAGCGTGCCGCCGTACGACGGCGGCGGGTTCGACGCCGCCCACGACGTGTTCGCCGACGTCCCGAGGGTGAAGGCCAGCGTGCCGCCCGAGGTGATCGCCGACGTCGGGGCGTACGCGTTGTTCCACGCCCCGCCGTTCCACGTCGCGCTCTGGACGTACGGCGCGTTGTCCGCCGCCGCCGGGGCGTTGATCGTCAGCGTGTTGCCGCTCGGCAGGCTGACCACCGACTGGGTGAACAGCGGGCTGCCCAGCGCGAGGTCGGGCGTCCCCGGCGTCATCGGGTAGAAGCCCAGCGCGGAGAAGACGTACCACGCGCTCATCGCGCCCAGGTCGTCGTTGCCGGCCAAGCCACCCGGCGCGTCCGTCCAGATCTGGTCCTGGACCTGGCGCACGACCTTCTGCGTCTTGTACGGCTGCCCGACGTAGTCGTACTCCCACGGCAGTTCGAGGCTCGGCTCGTTGCCCAGGTCGGCCTGGCTGCCGCCGCTGCCGTGGAACCCGGCCAGCACGCTGTCGAGGTAGCTGATCAGCGACGCGTTGCCGCCGCGCGCCGCGGCCAGCCCGGCGACGTTGAACGGCACCATGCCGGTGTACTGCCACGACGTGCCCTCGACGAAGTTCGACCCGCTCGCCGGGTTGAAGCCGGCGGTCCAGCCGCCGCCCGCGTCCTTGGGCTGCATGAACCCGGTGGCCGGGTTGAAGGTGTTCTTCCAGTTCTGCGCGCGGCCGGCGTAGACGGCCTGGTTCGCGGTGTCCCCCAGCGCCCCGGCGAACGCCGAGAGCGCGAAGTCCGCCGTGTTGTACTCCAGCTGCGTCGAGACCGGGCCGTAGAAGTTGCAGCACTGGTAGGTGCCGTTGGCCGGCAGGTACCCCGGCGCGTTGAGCGCGTTCAGCCCGGGCCGGACGTTGTTCGCCGCGCTCGCTTCGTGCAGCATCGCCTGCAGCGCCGCCGACGTGTCGAAGTTCTTCGCGCCGAACGCGTAGTAACTCGCGAGGATCGCCGTGCCCGGATCGCCGACCATCACGTACGTCTCGCCGTTGTTCTGCGCCCACTTGGGCAGCCCGCCGCCCTGGGCGTAGTCGGCGATCATCGACTGCGCGATGTCACTGGTCTGCGTTGGCGCCACCAAGGCGGTCAACTGCGCCTGTGTCCGGTAGATGTCCCAGCCGGAGAAGTTGGCGTACTGCGCCGAATGTCCGCTCGCGACGGTGTGGACCTGGTTGTCGAAGCCGATGTACTGCCCGTTGCTGTCGGAGAAGACGTTGGGGTGCAGCAACGAGTGGTACAGCGCGGTGTAGAACACGCGCTGCTGCGCCGTGGTCCCGCCGGCGACCTGGATCCGGCCGAGCATCGAGTTCCACGCGTTGTGCGCGGCCGTGTGGGTCGCGGTGAAGTCGAACGCGGGGATGTCCCCGGTCCGGTTCGCGACGGCGTTGGCCACCGAGACGTACGAGACGCCGACCTTGGCCTGCACGGTCCGGTTGGTCGTCGTGTCGAACCGGACGTACGCGCTGCCCGGGCCCGCGGCCGGAGCGGCGGGAGCGGCGGGAGCGGCGGCGGCCGCGGCCTTCGGCTCCGCGCCGTGCAGCTTGTCCGTCGACGCCTTGGGCGTCACGGCGGGCGCGGCGGCCGTACCGCTGGCGCTGAACGGGCGGTCGAAGACCAGGTCGAAGTAGAGCGTGTAGGTGAACCCGGCGCCGCAGAAGTGACCGGACGTGACCGACCCGGACACCTCGGTCGGGCTGACCACGGTCCACGTCTGGTTCGACGTCCCGTTCTGGCTGCCGTTGAGCTTGAAGAGCAGGTTCGCCTGCGACGTCGACGGGAACGTGAAGCGACCGAACCCGGACCGCAGCGCGGCGGTCAGCTCGGTCTTGACACCGTTGTCGAGACCCACGGAGTAGTACCCCGCGTCGGCGGTTTCGTTCGCGTGGGAAAAGGAGTCCGTCGCGCCGGTGTTGACCGCGCCGACCGTCGGCAGAATGGGGACGTCGCCGTCGGCACCACAGCCCGGACCGGACAAATGCGTCAAACTGAAACCGGTGATCGAGGAATCCTTGTATTCGTACCCGCCGCCGTCCGGGCGGCTGGGTGTGTCGGGACTCCACTGCACCATGCCGAACGGCACGTCGGCGCCGGGAAAGTCGTCGGCGGCGTTGGACGTGCCGATGAAGGGGTTCACGACGGACGCGGGATCGGCGACCAGCGTCGCCGCGGAAGCGGAAATGGGGATCAGGCCGGCCACGGCCAGCACGGAAGCGGCCGATAGCCGCATGAGGGAACGCAAGACCATGTCACTTGTCCTTCGCCGTTGAGCACAAGCACTTGAGCCACGCGATGGGAAACGGTCCTCGCGGGCTGACACCGTTGTCAACGGTCCGTGGTGATCCTGTCGCGTTCCGGACACGGCCGGGTGAAGCCGATGACTTTTCCGGCCGCGGGCCGTCAGTACTGAAGTCCGCGAAACGCCTCAAGGAGACACCCAGGAGACAGCATGGCGAAACTGCTCTACGGCTTCAGCATGTCGCTCGACGGCTTCCTCGCCGGCCCCGGCGGCGACATGTCCTGGCTGACCCCGTACCTGCGCCCTGATCCGGCGGTCGACGCCCTGATCCCGCGGATCGGCTCGCTGCTGGTCGGGCGCCGGACGTTCGGCGGCGACGACCCCCACCGCGGCGACGCGGAGCGCGAGGGCAAGGCCTTCGGCGGCGGCTGGGTGGGCCCGCAGTTCGTGCTCACCCACCGGCCGGCCGCGCCGGTCCCGGACGTCACCTTCGTCGGCGACCTGCACGAGGCCGTCGACGCGGCGAAGGCGGCCGCGGGTGACAAGTACGTCAACGTCCTCGGCGCCGACGTAGCGCGCCAGTGCCTCGAAGCCGGGCTCCTGGACGAGATCCTCGCGATGCCCGTGCCGGTCCTGCTCGGCGACGGCGTCCGGATCTTCGACCACCCCGGCGGCACGACCGTCCCGCTCGAGGTGGTGGCGCCGAACTGGTACCGGGTCCTCCGCTAGGGCCGCATCCCGAACGACGGCCGGCCCACCAGCTTCGGCAGCACGGCGTAGGCGTCCGGCACCCAGTCGCACAGCCGGGCGCGGGTCTCGCGCGGGTCGATGACGTCCTCCACGGAGAACCGCTCGGCCGTGCGGAACGGCGAGCGGACGGCGTCGAGGCGGGCGCGGATCTCCTCGATCCGCGCATCGCGGTCGTCGGCCGCGTCGAGTTCGGCGCGGTAGGCGGCCTCGATGCCGCCCTCGACGGGCAGCGAACCCCAGTCGCCCGAGGGCCACGCCCAGCGCCGGACCAGCCGGTGCCGGTTGGTCTGGCCCGCGCCGCCGACGCCGAACACGCGCCGCACGATCACCTCGGCCATCGGCACCCGCGCCTGGTAGACCGCGGTCACCGCGCGGGCGCCGTGGCGGATCGCGCCCGCGCGTTCGGCCGCCGCGCCGATCACCATGCCGGCCTGGTCCGTCAGCGACACCAGCGGCAGGTGGAACGTCTCGCAGAGGTCGACCAGGCGCGTCATGACGTCGGCGCCCTCGGGCGTCAGGGTCGCGCCGCGGTACGGGTCGGTGGCGAGCACGCCGACCGGATGACCGTTGAGCCGCGCCAATCCCGCGTACGCCGAGCCGCCTGAGACGGCGTAGTCGAACACCGAGCCTTCGTCGAAGACGCCGTCCAGCAACGGCCGCAGCCGGTAAGGCTGACGCCGGTTGCGCGGCACGAGCGAGAGCAGCGCCTCGTCGCGGCGGTCGACCGGGTCCTCAGTGGACCCGACCGGCGGCAGCGAGTCCACAGAGGACGGCAGGTACGACAGGAACTGCTTCAGCACGGCGAAAGCCTCGGCTTCGGAGCCGACGATCCGGTCCACCGCGCCGCTGCGCCGGTGGACGTCGGCGCCGCCCAGTTCCTCTTTGGACAGATCCTCCCCCGTCGCGTGCTTCACGACCGGCGGCCCGGCGACGAACAGCTGCGCGACGTCCTCGACGAGCACGCACAGGTGCGACATCACGGCCCGCGCGGCACCCAGCCCGGCCACCGGGCCGAGGCACGCCGCGACGACCGGCACCGTGGACAGGTTGTCCACCACCAGATCCCAGGCCGGGTTCACCGGGACGTAGGTGAACCCGTGCTGTTCCAGCATCTTCACGCTGCCGCCACCGCCGGTGCCCTCGATCAGGCGCACCATCGGCAGGCCCAGCTCGTTCGCGAGCCGCTCGGCGTAAACCTGCTTCTCCATGATCGCCGCGTCGGCCGCGCCGCCGCGCACGGTGAAGTCGTCCCCGCCGATCGCGACGCGGCGGCCGTCGAGTCGAGCGGTGCCGATGACGAAGTTGGCCGGCGTGAACGACTCCAGCGAGCCGTCCACATAGGACGCCGTCCCGGCCAGCGCGCCGATCTCGTCGAAGGTGCCGGGGTCGGCGAGTGCTGTGATGCGTTCGCGGACCGTCGAGCGCCCGGCCGCGCGCTGGCGGGCCACCTTCTCCGGGCCGCCCATCCGCTCGGCCAGCTCGCGCCGGCGGGCGATCTCACCGACCTCCGGCTCCCAGCTCATGCGTCGCCGAGCGCCTGCTCGACCTTGCGCTGCAGCTTGTTCATCCCGCCGAGCCACCGGTCGGTCTCGGTGGCGCGCGCCGCGTAGTACCCGGCGACCTCCGGGTGCGGCAGAACGAGAAAGCGCTTCTCTTCGATCGCCTTGAACAGCGCGTCCGCCACCTGCTCGGGCTCGATCGCCGACGCGCCCATGAGCAGCTGCCCGGCGGTGCCGGTGCTCTCCAGCATCGCCGTGCGCACCCCCTGCGGGCAGATCGCCTGCACGGTGAGGCCGCGGTGGCGGTAGGTCGCCGACAGGTACTCGGCGAAGGCCAGGGCGCCGTGCTTGGTCACCGAGTACGGCGCCGAGCCGAGGCTGGTGAGCAGCCCGGCGGCGGAGACCGTCGCGATGAAGTGACCCTTGCCGCGCTCGAGCCACGCGGGCAGCAGCAGGTTGGCCGCGCGGACGTGCGCCATCACGTTGACGTCCCAGGTGCGCGCCCAGACCTCCTCGGGGCTTTCCGCGCCGCCGAAGGGCGCGATCCCGGCGTTGGCGCAGAAGACGTCGATCTCGCCCAGGGTCTCCCGCGCGCTCTCGACCAGCTTCGCGACGCCGTCGACGCTCGCGACGTCACCGACGAACGCCGTCGCGCCGATCTCGGCCGCGACCTCGCGGACCTTGTCGCCGTCGAGGTCCGCGACGACGACCCGGGCGCCGTCCGCGACGAACCGGCGGGCCAGCGTCGCCCCGATACCGCCACCACCACCGGTGACGACGACGCCGGTCACAGGCCACCGCCCAGGGTCACGCCGCCGTCGAGGACGACGGTCTGGCCGGTGATCCAGCTCGCGTCGTCGGACAGCAGGAACGCCACCGCGCCCGCGATGTCGGACGGCAGGCCGAGGCGCTTCATCGGGTACGCCGAGGCGACCTCCTCCTCGCGGCCTTCGTACAGGGCGGTCGCGAACTTCGTCTTGACCACGGCCGGCGCGACGGCGTTGACCCGGATCTTCGGGCCCAGCTCGGCGCCGAGCTCGACGGTCAGGCGGATCAGCGCGGCCTTGCTGACGCCGTACATCCCGATGCCGGGCGACGCGCCGAGGCCGGCGACGGAGGCGACGTTGACGACCGCGCCGCCGTGCTCGCCCATCCACGCGTCGCGGGCGCGCTTGGTCCAGCCGAGCGGCGCGAGCACGTTGACGCCGAGGATCTTGGCCGCCGCGCCCGGGTCGATGTCGAGCGTCGAGCCGTAGACCGGGTTGATGCCGGTGTTGTTGACCAGGTAGTCGAGCCGGCCGAAGGTCTCGATCGTCTTCGCGACGGTCTCGTCCTGGTGGTCGGTGTCGTCGGACTTGCCGGGCACGAACATGGCGACGTCCGGGCCGCCGAGGGAGCTGACCGCCTCTTCCAGGGCTTCGGGCTTGCGCGCGGTGATGCAGACCTTGGCGCCGCGCTCGACGAGCGTCTTGGCGATGCCGAGGCCGATGCCCCGGCTGGCCCCGGTGACGATCGCGACGCGATCCTTGAACGAGTTCACGGCAGGGTGTCTCCTTCGACGTTGCCCGGAACATACTAAGCGGTCGGTTGTTGGTGCCATTATGCGCGATCCGCCCGCGGCCTCAAGACCGCGCGCGTCACACGCCGCGCTCAGCTCAGCTCGTAGTGCACCAGCTGCGCGCCACCGGTCGCGTAGTTGGCGACGTCCGCGGAGACCGCCTTGCCCTCGTCGGACCCCAGCGCGGCGGCCATCGCCTCGGCCGACTCGAAGTCGCCGTGGAAGACCGCGAAGTACGGGCTGGCCCCACCCAGGCCCTCGACGTCGAAGGCGTGCTGCATCCGGACGAGGCCGGGAAGCTTCGCCGCCAGCGGCAGGTGGACGCGGGTGTAATGGTCACGGAAGTGCGCGGGATCGACGGGCGGCGGGTAGAGGACGGTGAGCCGGTGCACGGGCAGTCCTTTCGGCGACGGGAGAGCGGTCCACCGAGCGGGACCCGCGACCGGACAGTAGCGGAGGACCGGCCCCCGAGCCCGCCGGTTCCTCAGCGGCTCACGCGGGTGCGACGTCGGCGCCGAGCCCGGCGAGCGTCATGACGACGGCGAGCCGAGGTCGAGCCGCATGAGCCAGCGGACCCGGCGGTCGGCCCGCGCTTGAGTGGGCCGTACCCGGTCGAAGCCGGCTCCGGCGAACAACGTGGTCGTGCCGACGTGGGCGGCGCTCGAGCCGATCCGCGCCCCCTCCGTGTCGACCGGGTACCCCTCGATGGCCGGGGCGCCGCACGAACGCGCATAGGCGACAGCTCCGTCCAGCAGAGCCCGGGACACGCCGCGGCGCCGATACGGCGCCCGCACCACGAAACACACCACGCTCCACACCGGCAGGTCGTCGAGCGGGGGCATCGTCCGCGACCGCACGAGCCGCTCCATCCGCGACCGCGGCGCCACGCCACACCAGCCGATCGGCACGTCGCCGTCGTAGGCCAGCACGCCGGGCGCGGGCTTCTCGGCACACAACGTGCGGACATGCTCGGCCCGCTGCTCACCCCGCAGCGCGCTGTACTCGGCCGAGGTACTCCGATACGCGAGGCACCAGCAGGCACGCTCGTTCCCGCTCGGGTTGAGGATCGCCGCCACGTCCTCGAACCGGGACGCGGGACAGACGTCGAAAGAGGCAGGCATGGGATCACCGTAGATCCGATTCCCGACCGAGCTGTGCCGGGCGACGGGCCGGCGCCGCGGTCTTCCCGTGGCACGACGATGGCGCCGGCTCGCTGCTGAACCGACGCCATCGCCGAATCCCCGCCAAGCACGGAAGGGACACAGAACCGCGATTACCCAGCCTCGCGTCCTTTGAACACGGATCAACGCGGCATCGACGATCCGCTCAGCGGATCGTCGACCAGAAACCCGTCAGTGCCGCGGCGCCGCGGGCCGGGGCCTCGGTCATCCACCAGTGGCCCAGTCCGTCGAGGACCGCGACCTGGGCTCCCGCGCGGGCGGCCGCCCGGCGGCGTTGCTCTTCCGTGCCGACGACGTGGTCCGCCGTGGCCAGGATGGCCAGGCCCGGGCGAGCCGCCGCGCGCTCCAGCTCCAGGCCGAGGCCGGGTGGGCCCGCCTGGGCGGCCGATCGGTACAGGGCCAGCACCGCGCGGCCCATCGCCTCGCCCTGGCCCGCCGCCACCTGGGCCGCGACCGCGCGGCCCATCCCCCGCTGCACCAACGTCTCCGTGCGTTCCTCGACGGTGCCGCCGAACCGGGCCGCGACGTCGGCCTCGCCGACGCCGGGGGTCTGCCAGCGGCGGGCCAGCTCGTGCCACTCGTAGCCGGGGTCGTAGACGCCGAGCACGTCGCTGACCCAGCTGCGCACCAGGTCCGGGCGGCTCAGCACCACGTTCACCACGTGCCCGCCGCCGACGTCGTGGCCGACCAGGTCCACCGGCTCGCCCAGCGCCGTCAGCTGTTCGACCAGCCAGTCCCGGTACTCCGCGTGCGTGGCGCCGAACCCGGCCGGCAGCGGCGCCCCGAAGCCGGGCGGCGACAGGCACACCAGGTCCGGCCGGACGGCCGCCAGCTCGGCCAGCAACGGCTCCCAGACCGCCGCCGTCTCCGGGTTGCCGTGGACGAACACCGCGGGCATCAGACGGCGACCGGGCTGGTCGGCTGCAGGACCGACTCCACCAGCGCCTCGCTGCGCAGGTGCGCGACCGCCTGGTAGTCCGGGTCGCGGACCATGGCCGCGAACGCCCGCCGGTCCGGGTAGCGGACCAGCACCACCATGTCCCAGGCCTGCCCGGCTTCGGCGACCAGGGCGCGCCCGCCGTCGCCCAGGTACTCGACGCTCAAGCCGTAGCGGGCGTTGATCGTGTGGCCGAGCGCCTCGGCGTAGCGCTGGTAGCTCTCGCGGCCGCCGTCCGGGCGGAACCGCAGCAGGTTGAGCATCACGACCGGGCCGCCAGGGTCGTCGGCGAGCAGGGCGTCGAGTTCGCGGTCGTCGATGTCGATCATCAGGAGCCTCCCGGGTTCAGGCTTCCACCCAAACATACTTGTTGACCGACACGCAAGTTAGTTTGATAGGCTGCGGTCATGCCGACGAGCACCCGCCGCACCCAGCAGGAACGCCGTGACCAGGCGGAAGCCGCGCTACTGGCCGCGGCCGCCGAACTGGTCGTCGAGCAGGGGGTGCGCTCGCTGACCCTGGCCCGGGTCGGGGAACGCGCCGGTTACAGCCGCGGCATCGTCACTCACCACTTCGGCGCCAAGCAGACCCTGGTCGAACGGCTCGCCCGCGCCACCCAAGCCGGCTTCGTGCCCGGCCTCGACGGCGTGGCGCCCGGACTCGACCGCCTGCTGCGGCTGATCGACGGCTACCTCGGCGCGCTCAGCTCGATCGGCGTGTTCAACCAGGCTTTCCTGCTGCTGTGGGCGGAAGCTCCGACACAACCGGAGCTGGCCCCGATCTTCCGCGAGCGGGACGACGCCTTCCGCGCCGACCTGCGCGACGACGTCGAAGCGGGCATCGCGGACGGCACCATCGACCCCGGAGCCGCTCCGGACGACGTCGCGGTGGCCGTTGTCGGGCAGCTCCGCGGGATCGCACTGCAACGGCTGCTCGATCCGCGGAGCGTCGACACCGAACAGCTGCGCCGCGGCGTCACCGGATTCTGGCGCCGCGCCCTCAGCCGACCGGCTGCAGCGGGATGACCGGATCCAGGCCCAGCAACGCCCACTTCCTCCGCACGTAGGCGGAAGCCACGATCAGCAGGGCCTGGCCTTCCGCGGCACACCGTTCCACAAGAGCCAGCAGCGGCACGACGGCTTCCAGGGTCAGGAAGGTCACCGCCGAAAGGTCGACCACGACCGGGGTACCGGGCGGCACGGCCAGCGCCGGCGCGAAGGCCTGTTCCGCCTCTTCGGTACCGGCCAGCTCGGGTGCGGCGCGAAGGGTGAGCACCGCCGCGGCCTCGAACGGCGTGGGGTCGCCGGCTGTCCCCATCTGCCCACTTCCCTTCCGGGCTCGGGTGCGAGCGTCCACGATCTTCAGGCATTCGGCGCGGGACCCCACCCGGATTGCCGGGTCACGGCGACCGGGTGGACGTCTCCGTCGCCCGGGGCGCGTCGAGCAGGCCGGCCAGCAGCCGCAGCCGCTCGTCGTCCGGGCCGCCCGGCTCCGCGGTGTAGACGATCAGCACCGGCCCCGGCGCCCCCGGCATCGGATACGCGTCCCAGTCCAGGTTCAGCTCCCCGACCAGCGGGTGGTCGACGCGCATCCGGCCGCGGGTCGTGGCCTCGACGTCGTGCCGGGCCCACAGCGTCGCGAACTCCGCGCTGCGCACCGCCAGCGCGCCCACCAGCTCGACCGCCCGCGGGTGACCCGGCTCCGCGGCGACCTGGGCCCGCAGCATCCCGGTCAGCTCGGCGACGGTGGCCGCGCGCTCCGGGCACGCCCGATCGGCCTCCGGGTGCAGCAGCAGCGCCAGCAGGTTCCGCTCGGCCCGGGGCACCTCGGTGAACGCGCCCAGCAGCGCACCGGCCAGCGGATTCCAGGCCAGCACGTCCAGGAACCGGCCGACGACCAGAGCGGGTGACGTCGTCGCGCGCAGCAGCCGCAACGTGGTCGGCGGCACCTCCTCCGGCGGGTACCGGCGGGCCGGCCGGGCCGGGGTGCGGGCGGCCGCGGCGAGGCTGTGCAGGTGCCGGGTCTCCTCGGCCGAGAAGTCCAGCGCCCGGGCGATGGCGTCGAGGACCTGGCCGGAGGGCCGCACGTCACGCCCCTGCTCCATGCGCTGGTAGTAGTCCGAGCTCACCCCGGCCAGCAGGGCCAGTTCCTCGCGGCGCAGGCCGGCGACGCGCCGCCGCGGACCCGGCTCCAGGCCGACGTCCTGCGGCCGCACCCGGGTCCGCCGGGTCCGCAGGAACTCGGCGAGCGCGCGGCGGGGGTCATCGGTCACCGGCCCAGTATGCCGGCGGCGTGACCGGCGAAGGTGGGTCCGGCGGACCCAGGACAAGGCGAACGACCGTGCCGCCGTGAATACGCCCCAGGATCGGTGTCGCACCAGCCGACCACGGGAGGAAACACACCATGAAGGCCGCACAGATCACGAGCTTCGGAACCCCGGACGTCCTGCGGGTCACCGAGACCGACCGCCCCTCCCCCGGTGCGGGCGAGGTCCTGGTGGCGGTCGAGGCGTCCAGCGTCAACGGGCACGACGCGATCGTCCGCGCCGGTGGGCTGCGGATGGTGTCCGGCCGCAAGTTCCCGATCGGTGTCGGCCTGGACTTCGCCGGGGTCGTCGTCACGACCGGGCCGGGCGTCGAGGGCCACCGCGCCGGCGACCGGGTCTGGGGCATGGTCCACCCGCGGCAACGCCACACCGTCGCCGCCGCGGCCGAGTACGTCGTCGTCCCCGCCGAGCGCATCGCGCCCGCCCCCGCGGGTGTCCCGGCGGTCGAGGCGGCGTCCCTGGTCGTGGCGGGCAGCACCGCGCTGATCGCGCTGCGCGACAGCGTCCAGCTCAAAGACGGCGAGCGGGTCCTGGTCCGCGGCGCGGCCGGCGGCGTCGGCACCGCCGCGGTGCAGCTGGCCCGCGCGCTGGGCGGCCGGGTCACGGCGCTGGCCCGCGACCGTCACGCCGCGCTCCTGCGCGACCTGGGCGCCGACGAGGTCCTCGACTACGGCACCACGACGCCGGATCGGATCGGGCCGTTCGACGTCGTCGTCGACACCGTCGGCTCCGAGCTGAACCGCTACCGCGGCCGGCTGGCCAAGGGCGGCCGGATGGTCACGATCGCCTTGTCGCCCCCCGCGCTGGCGGCGATCGCCGCGTCGACCGTCCACGGCGCCCGGCGCATCCGCGCGTTCAGCGCCAACCCCGGCTCCGCCGTGCTGGCCGAGCTGGCCGGCTACGTCACGTCCGGCGCCCTGCGCCCGGTCGTGCAGGGGGTGTACCCGCTGGCGGACGTCGCCGCCGCGCACGAGGCCTTCGAACGCGGCGGCGTCATGGGGAAGCACGTGCTCGCCGTCAGCCGCTGAAGCTCAGTCTCGTTTGGACGGTGGCCGCGGGAAGAAGAACGCCACCCGCTTCTGGTAATCGCTGTAGCCGGGGCGATCCTGCATGCGCTTCTCGGTGCGCTTGGCGCCGGTGGCGAACATCAGCAGGTAGCTCATCAACGCCGGCGCGGGCAACGTCCACAGGCCGGGCGACGACGCGGCCGCCGTCAGCCACGCGCCGTCCCACACCAGCGAATCGCCGAAGTAGTTCGGATGCCGCGACCAGCCCCACAGGCCGGTGTCGAGCACCTCGGGCCGCTCGTCCTTGTCCCGCTGGGAGTACACCGTTTTCTGGTGGTCGGCCAGCGCCTCCACCACGGCCCCGCCGACCATGACGGCCAGCCCGGCCGGGGCCAGCCACCGACGCTTGCCGCGCGGGAGGGCACTGGCGGCGGCCAGCTGCACCGGAGCCGACACCAGCAGCTGGCACAGGCCTTGGGTGAGGAACACCTTGCCGACGACCGCCGGCGTCGAAGCGCCCTCCAGAAACTCGGTGTAGCGCGGATCCTCTTCGTCGCTGCCGCGCAGGCGGCTCAGCATCTGGCGTTCGAGCCGGGCCGCCCACGCGACGGTGAGCGCCGCCAGCGCCCAGCGCCGCCGGGCGTCACCGCGCCCGGCCAGCGCGCTCGTGACCGCCACGGCCGCCAGACCGGGACCCCAAACGGCGTCGGCGTAGTCGCGCCGGCCCTTGCGCAACGCGAAGACCGCGGTCGCGGCCTGCGCCGCCGTCACGACTGCGGCCGACAGCCCGGCCACCCGCCGCAGGTTCGCGGTGTCCAGCGTGCGCGGTCTCATCGCCGGGCCAGGCCGTTGAGCACGTCGGTCAGCTGCTTCTCGGTGTCGTTGCCCAGCTTTTCGAAGACCACCTTGCCCAGCGGGGCCGCGACCTTGGCCAGGCCGTTGAACTGCAGCTCGTTGGTGTAGGTGATCTCGGAACCGGCGCCGCTGGGCGTGACGTCGATGGTCTCGGTCGAGGTGGCGGTGTCGTTGCGCCCGACCAGCACGATGCGGTCGCCGGCGAGCTGCTCGAGGGTGTAGGTCAGCTCGGTGCTGATGCCGGCGATCTTGGAGGTGTTGTGCCACGACGAGCCGACCTTGACCGGGCCGCTGTCGTTGCGGGTGCAGCGCTCGGTGCCGGGGTCCCACTCTTCGGCGTGGCCGAAGTCGGCCAGGTAGGGGACGACGACACCGGGAGCCGCCTCGACGGTGAACGTGCGGGAGACAGTGGTCATGGATCCACCCTTTCGATCAGCTTCGACAACGGACTTGAGTTCCGCGCCGGGACGGATCCACCGGCTACCCCGGCACCGGCAACGACCAAACAACCCGCCCGGGTGACACGCCTCATGCGGTCACTCCCCCGCCCGCCGCACAGCGGGCGTCACGAAGTCCACGGAGGTCACCGGCTGCCACGGCCCGCCCAGGTACCGCCACACCGCGAGCCCGGTCGCCGAACCCGTCCGGGGCCCGAAGTCCGGGCGGAGCGCCTCGATGGTCGCCCTCGCCGTTTCGCGGCCGACCTTGTTCTGGACGGTGACGTGCGGCTTCAGCGGCTGCGCGTCCTGCGCGGTCAACCACGATCGCCACCGGGTCCGCAGTTTCCCGTGCAGGGACGTCAATGCGGCGGCGGACAAGGCGATGGCGACGCCACCGCCGAGGGAGTTGACCCCGTCCACCGCGAAGGAGAACCGCGGGCACCTCGCCGCGATCTCGGCGCAGTCGGCGATGACGGCGTCCGCGTGCTCGCCCGGCAGCGCGTGGAAGAGCGTTACGTGCGCGCCCACCTTCAGCCGCTCGGCCGGGAACCACGTCCGGCGCAATTCGTCCCACGCGCGCTGGGATTCCCGGTCGACGGCGAGTGTGACCACCAGTGGCGGCTCGGCTGCCGGCACGCCGTTCAGTTCAGCACGACGATCGCGGTGTTGAGCGCCGTCGCGAACAACGTCCAAGCCAGGTAAGGGACCTGCAGCGCGGCGGCCACGCGCGAGCGGCGCCAGAACACCGCGACCGCACCGGCCACCGCGACGTCGAGGAGCACGATCTCGACCAGCGCGAGCGTGTAGGCGCCGGCGGCGAAGAACAACGGCGTCCACGCCGCGTTGAGCACCAGCCCGACCGCGTACCAGGTGAAACCCGCACGGGTTCCGCCGGCGCGCCAGTACAGCCAGCCGGACACGGCGATCAGGACGTACAGCACCGTCCACACCGGACCGAACAGCCAGGACGGCGGCGCCCACGGCGGCTGCTCGAGCCCGGCGTACACCGCGCGCGAGGACGACGCGGCCAGGCCACCGACCACGGCGACGACGGCCACCGCGGCGAGGAACCCGGCCAAGGCGACCGGTGCCGGGGCGGAACGGTGCACGGTGGTCATACCGGTTCTCCCACGTTCGACGGAGCGGCGGCCGCTCCGAGCAGGTGCGCCAGCGCGTCGCCGAGCCGGGTGTGCCGGAAGACGTGCCCGGCCGCGAGCAGCCGTTCCGGTTGCACGCGCTGATCGGCGAAGGCCAGCTCGCGGGCGCCGTCCCGGCCGAGCAGCAGCCGCGGTCCGAAGTGCGGCACCTTCAGCAGCGCCGGGCGCTTGAGGGTACGGGCCAGGACCCGGGTGTACTCGACGTTGCGTACCGGCTCGGGGCTCACGGCGTTGACCGGCCCGTCGAGGCCGCGGTCGGTCAGCGCGCGCAGGTAGACGTCGGTCAGGTCGTCGAGGCCGATCCACGGCGTCCACTGGCGGCCCGCGCCGAGCGGCCCGCCGAGCCCGGCGGCGAACAGCGGGTACTGCAGCCGCAGCAGGCCGCCACGCGGGCTCAGCGCCAGGCCCGTGCGGACCTGCACCACCCGGATCCCGGCCGCCGCGGCGGGTTCGGTGGCCGCCTCCCACTCGGTGACGATGTCGGCCAGCGCGCCCTCGCCCGGTTTGCTGTCTTCGGTGAGGACGTCGTCGCCGCGGTCGGGGCCGTAGTAGCCGACGGCCGAGGCCGACACGAACACCCCGGGGCCGTCCGGGGTGCGGGCCGCCAGCGCGGCCAGCGCCCGGGTCGGGCCGATCCGGCTGTCCCGCACGGCTTTCAGGTGCCGGTCGTCGAACCGCCCGGCGACGGAGGTGCCGGCCAGGTGGACGACCGCGTCGACACCGGCCAGCAGGCCGGTGGCCGGCGCGGCCGGGTCCCACGTGCGCTCGTCGCGGGTGCGCGCGGGCCGTCGCACCAGCCGGATCACCCGGTGGCCGCCGGTGGTCAGCAACGCCGTCAGCGCGGTCCCGACCAGTCCGCTCGCGCCGGTGACGGCCACGGTCAGCGGTTCGCGCCAGTACCGGTGCTGGGCGGCGAGATCGGCGGCGAGCTGACGGTGGCGGTAGGCGAACATCGACCGGAGCAGCGCGTCGGGCAGCGGCGTTTCGACGAGGTCGGTGACGACCGTCCGATCAGGACTGTCGGCGGCGAAGCGGTGGGTGTGGCGCCAGGACAGCAGGTTCGACAGCACCGGCGTGTCCAGCCGGTCGACGAACTGGTGCGGCGGCCGGTAACCGTCCGGGTCATGGGCCGCCACCCAGCGCAGGCCGGCGGGCAGATTCAGCCGAGCCCGGCCGTCGCGCAGGGAAGCGGCTTCGGCACCGACCTTGACGGGCTGCCACGGCGGCGTCAGCCGCACGATCGCCCCGGGCAGGCCGTGCCATGCGAACACCTCGTCGAGCGGGGCGGCCACCACGGTGGAGTACTCGAAGGTCACGCGATCACCTCCACGACGCGACTACGATCCGGACACCTGCGGAGCGTAGGTCGCGTACCGGGCCGTCGCACTCCGAGCGCGATGCAGATGCGATGCAAACCGGGTTCAGACTTCGGACAAGCGTGGTCGCCGCGCCACCACCGGCGGCCGTGACCACGGGGTGCGGCCCCAGGGCTTGGCGACCGACAGCCACGTCATGGCCAGGAAGGCGACGATGTTGAGCGCCGCGCCGTAGGCGAGCGGGCCCGCCACCGGGCTCTCGACGCCCGCGGCGGCCGCGGCGATGCTCTGCTCGACCCACACCCCGAGGCCGAACGTGCTGTAGCCGATCACGGCGACGGTCAGCACCAGCTTCACCAGGACCCACCAGAACCGGGTCAGTCCCCACTTCGTCAACGCCCCCAGCACGATCCCGCCGACCAGGGTGGTGAAGGCCGCCGGGATGACCACGAAGTCGTCGATGCGCTCGATCAGCCGGTAGGCGACCTCGCGGACGCCGGGCTCACCGGTGTACCCGGCGGTCATCGCGAGCACGACGTTGGCCGCGCCCGCCCCCAGCCAGCCGACGGACACCGCGACGTGCACGAACACCATCACCTGCCGCAGCCGCTTCCCGGCCGTCCAACGCCCCATTTCCCCATCGTGACCGACGGCGGCCACGCCCGCAGCGCGATCCGGCGAGGACGCGCCGTACGCGCTCCAACTTCGATGCACGGGCCCGGTCTTCGTTGCGCCGGCGAGGCGGCGGTGTGACGATCGCCGAGCGGGCAACCGCCGGAGGAGGGTCGCCGATGAGTTCACTCACCACGCCGACCAAGGGGTCGAGCGCGATCGAGCGGGCGGTGGGCGACGCCGCGGACAACGCCGATCAGCGCTACCGCCTGGCCAAGGGCCTGCGGCACCAGATGAACAAGGTGTTCCCGACCCACTGGTCGTTCCTGCTGGGCGAGATCGCGCTCTACAGCTTCATCATCCTGCTGCTCACGGGTGTGTACCTGACGTTGTTCTTCGACCCCTCGATGCAGGAGGTCGTCTACCACGGCAGTTTCACGAACATGCAGGGCCTGGAGATGTCGCAGGCGTTCCGCACGACGTTGGACCTTTCGTTCGACGTTCGTGGTGGGTTGTTCATGCGGCAGCTGCACCACTGGGCGGCGTTGATCTTCGTGGCGTCGATGGCGGTGCACATGCTGCGGGTGTTCTTCACCGGCGCGTTCCGCAAGCCGCGTGAGGCCAACTGGGTGATCGGTGGTCTGCTGCTGGTCCTGGGCTGTTTCGAGGGTTTCTTCGGGTATTCGCTGCCGGATGACTTGCTGTCGGGTACGGGTATCCGGGCGACGTTGTCGGGGATCGTGTTGTCGGTGCCGGTGATCGGTACCTGGATCCACTGGGCGTTGTTCGGTGGGGAGTTCCCCGGCGACCAGATCATCCCGCGGCTGTACACGCTGCACATCCTGCTGCTGCCGGGCATCATGCTGGCGCTGGTCGGGGCCCACTTGGCGCTGGTGTGGTACCAGAAGCACACCCAGTTCCCGGGGGTGCGGCGCAAGGAGACCAACGTCGTCGGGGTGCGGATCATGCCGTACTTCGCCCTCAAGGGCGGCGCCTTCTTCGTCATCGTGCTGGGTGTGCTGACGTTGATGTCCGGCCTGCTCCAGATCAATCCCGTGTGGAACTTCGGGCCCTACAACCCGTCCCAGGTCTCCGCCGGGTCCCAGCCGGACTGGTACATGGGCTGGGCCGACGGTCTCCTGCGGGTCTGGCCGGCCTGGGAGCTCTACCTCGGTGACCACACCGTGCCGCCGGTCTTCTTCGCCGGCGCCATCGGCATCGGCGTGCTGGTGACGGTCCTGCTGAGCTACCCCTTCATCGAACGGAAGCTCACCGGCGACCACGCGCACCACAACCTGCTGCAGCGCCCGCGTGACGTCCCGGTCCGCACCTCCATCGGCGCGATGGCCATCACGTTCTTCCTCGTGCTCACGCTGTCGAGCTTCAACGACATCCTCGCCTTCGAGTTCGACGTCTCGCTCAACGCCCTGACGTGGGCCGGGCGGATCGGCCTGCTCGTGGGACCGCCGTTGGCCTACTTCGCGGCCTACCGGTTGTGCGTCGGCCTGCAGCGGGCCGACCGCGAGGTGCTGGAGCACGGCGTCGAGACGGGCATCATCAAGCGGCTGCCGCACGGTGAGTTCATCGAAGTCCACCAGCCGCTCGGCGGCGTCGACCGCCACGGTCACGCGATCCCGCTCGAGTACCAGGGCGCGCCGGTGCCGAAGAAGATGAACAAGCTGGGCACCGCCGGCCACGCCGTGCCGGGTTCCCTGCTGCGCCCGGACCCCGACGACGAAACCCGCGCTCTGCAACGAGGGCGCCGGTGATCGCGCCGGCCGATCAGCTGCTGTAGACACCCAAAGCCGCCGCGAACGACGGCGGGAGCGGCTCGCCCACCGTCGGCAGCCCGTGCCACCCCGGGCCCGCCGGGCGCACCGGCACCCCTTCGGCGCTCAGGACGCGCAGGAACCGCACGTCGGCCGACTGCGCGGTCATCGACCAGACCACGACGTCGCGTGGGGCGAACCGGGCGGACATCGCCCGCAGGACGTCGACCGAGACCGGCCCGCTCAGGAACGCGGCCGCGGCGCCGTCGTCGCTCAACGCCGCGCTGAGCATCTTGACCGGCAGCTCGTGCCGCTCGGTCGGGCCACAGACGAACAGCACGGGCGCCGAGCCCGGCAGCGCGGCCGCCGGGGCCGCGTACCGGTCGATCGCCGCCGAGGCCGTGGTGGCCAGCGCCCATTCGGCGACCATCGCCTGGCGGTCGTCGTGCTCGGCCCAGCGTTCCCCGATCACGCGCAGCACCGGCGCGACGACCTCGGTCCACGTCTTGGCCACGCCCAGGCTGGTGAAGGCGTCGTCGACCAGCCCGCCGATCGTGGGCAGGTCGAAGGACTCCGCGGCTTCGGCGAGCCGCTCCCGGCGGCGCCGGACGGTCGTCTCGGCGGCCGAGCGCGACAGCACGAGCCGGGCCGCGTCGCGTGCGCTGGTCCCCTGCGCCTGCAGCGCCCGCATCCGGCGCAGCCGCTCGACGTCCTCCGGGGTGTACCGCCGGCGGTTGTTGTCCTCGCGCTGGGCGGCGCCGATCCCGTAGCGCTTCTCCCACGTCCGCAGCGTCACCTGGGACACCCCGAGCGTCCGTGCCACCTCGCTCGAGCCGAGCGAACGTGCTTCGGACGTATCGGTCACGTCGTCTCCCCGTGTTCGTCACAGCATACGTTGCATCGCGGCTGCATCGCCGGACGAAGAGGCTCAGGTGCCGGGCTCCGGCGCGGTCATGGCCCAGCGCACCGCCTTGACCAAGGCACCGGCCGCGAGCCGGATGACCGTGGCCTCCGCCACCGGCAGGTACGGCAGGCGCAGCCGGGCCCGGGTCCACACCGGCAGCATCCCGACCGCGGACGCCGCGAGCACGGCGTACGGAACCCTGGCGGGCCAGGGAATCGGCGGGGTGACGAGCAGGAACCGAGCCGCTTGGCGCGCGTCCGCGCTGCCCCGCAGCTCCGGCCGGTACGCGGCCAGCGCCCGGTCGAGCTCGTCGCGCGTCCGGGGTGGATCGAGGACGCCGAGCTTCTCGGCGACCAGCGCGGTCTCCGCGACGTAGCGGTCACATCCGGCCTCGTCGAGCGGATGTGCGCCGTAACGCTGGTGGGCACGCAGGAAGCTGTCCGTTTCCGCGACGTGCACCCACTTCAGCAGGTGCGGGTCGTCGGCCCGGTAGGGCTGCCCGTCCTCGGTGGTGCCGCGCACGCGCCGGTGCACGCCCCGCACGACCGCGACGGCCCGGTCGGCGTCGCCGGTGGTGCCGAACGTCGTCACGGCGAGGAACGTGCTGGTGCGCTGCAACCGGCCCCACGGGTCACCCCGGTACCCCGAATGGGCGGCCACCGCGGCCATCGCCGACGGGTGCAGCGACTGCAGCAGCAGCGCGCGCAACCCGCCGACGAACATCGCCGTGTCGCCGTGCACCTGGCGGATCGCGCTGTCCGGAGCGAACCAGCGCGGTCCGGGCGCGTGGTGGATCCGGTCCCGGTTGCGTGGCCCGTCCGGGCCGGCCACCCGCGCGAAGAGCGCGTCGCGAGCCCGTTCCCGCACCTGCGCCACGCTGGTCAGCGACATCGTCATGGGCCCTGGTCTCCGTCCTGCCGAACCGTCCGGCCGAGTCACCGCTTCGATGCAACTGCGATGCAGATTCGACCCGCTGTCGGCTCTCTCGCATCGCCCGATCGACCTGTCCTCACTCAGCCTACCTGCCGAAACTCGGCGATCAGACCGCTCCAGCGGGGACTCCGCAGTGGATCACCGCCGCCCGGGCGCGGGCGACCGCCGGATCTTCCACTTAGATTTGCATCGTCCTTGGATCGACGGCCGGAAGGTGACTCATGGCCGAGAGCAAGCTTCGAGCCGCCTCGCGCGGGCCACGTCCGGCGAGCAGCCGGTGCGCCGCCGCCCGGGTTCGATGAGCCGTCGCGAGCACGTCGGTCATGGCCTTCGTGACCGCGTGCGGGGTCAGGCCGTGCGGGTCGAGCACGCGACCGGCCGGGATGCACTCCAGGTCGTGGGCGACGGCGAACTGGTCGCTGGAAAACGGCAACGCGAGCGCCGGTACACCCGCCGCGAGGCACTCGGTGAAGGTGTTGTTGCCGCCGTGGTGCACCACGGCGGCCACCCGGGGCAGCAGCGCCCGCTGGGGCACCTGGTCTTCGACCTCGACCCGGTCGTGCCCGGCGAACGCCGCCCGCACCGGCGCGACGCGGTCTCCGGCCGCCACCAGGACCGTGACGTCGGGGATCCGCAGCAAGCCGGTCACGACGGTGCGGAGCACGTCGTCGCGAGCCGACAGGAAGGTGCCGAAGGAAACCAGGACGAGCCGGCGCCGCCCACCGTCGGTCGACCGGTCGACCCGCCGCACCCAGTCGTCGGTCAGGCGCGTCTCACCGACGTCACTGCAGTGCCCGGCGAACCGCAGCTCCGGTCCCCGCGGCAGGTCGGGCAGCCACGGCAGCTCGGGGTAGTTGAACAGCACCGCCTCCGGGGACGTCAGGCCGAACGCGCTGGGCGGCGCCGGCCGGGACGGGGCGTGCTCGGCCAGGAACGCCGTGAACAGCCCGGTGAACAGCCGGTCGTTGGCCTCGGCTTCGGCGCGGAGGCGAGCCAGCTCCCCGGCGCCGGGACGGATCGCGTCCGGCCAGTACGGCGGCAGCCCGAAGAAGCGCCCGGGACCGTCCAGGACGTAACTGGGGTGACCGGGGCAGTAAGCAGCCCAGCGGCGGTCGAGGCCGTAGATCGCCAGGGTGACGACGTAGGCCAGCTGGTCCACGAGGTACCAGTCCGGCCGGACCCGGTCGTCGAACTCCCGCACCGAAGCCAGCACCGCGGCGGGATCGGGCAGCATGTCGGCCCGCCGGTGCCGGGCCTGGGCGAGCAGCGCCGGGATCGCGCCCGCCCGCGTCGCGTCGAGGAACTCGGCCAGCCGGGCCGCTCCGGCGGCTTCCTGCTGCGTGCGCTCGGCGATGCCGGTGTTGGCGTTGTCCCCGAAGGCGAGCACGCCGAAGGGCAGCCCGTGTTCCTCGGCGAGGCCCGCGAACGCCGGCGCGCACGCGAAAGTCACGTCGGCGCCCTCGGCCGCGAGCGCGGCGCCGACCGTCGCGAGTGGACGCGCGTGCGACGCGAACGGCGGGCTCACCACCGCGATCCGCGGTCTCGTGGACGCGTTCATCCGTACCTCCTCCGTCTCCCCCGACCCTACGGCCTGAGCACTGGAGCCCAGCTGTGACGATCTCGGCGACCACGACCACCACGTACCCCACCGACGCGGTGGCCCGGCTGCGCGAACTCCGCCCCGGGGCGTCCCCGGACCGGATCGACGACGTCCGCCGCGCCCTCCACCCGTCGTTCGCCGGCCCGGCGCTGATCGAGTACGCCGGTGTCGCTCCGGCGCGGCACGACCCGGACTCCGCCTCGGCCGCCCTGCGCGCACTCGCGCGCGCACCAGTCACCCCGGCACCCGCCGAAGTCCTGGCGGCCACACCGGAAACCGGCGACGAGCTGATCGACTCCATGGCGACGGCGGTCGCCACGGACGTCTTCGGTGACGCTGTCGCCGGACACGGCTCGGCGGCCGCCGCGGCGGCGATCCGCGCGGCGGCGGCCGGCGCGTCACCGCGTCGCCGGATCCTGCTGCTGGACCTCGCCGAACGCCACGAACTCCGCTGTTTCCCGGTGCCCGAGGTGGTCGCCGGACTCGACGGCGACCGCGGTTACCGGCACGCGGCGTTGCGCTACTTGTCCCAGTGCGCCGGCGACCCGGCGGCGGCCGAAGCGATCGCGTCGATCCGCGAACGAACCGACGATCCCTACGACCGCGTGCTGGCCTCGATCTGCCTGGCCCGGCTGGCCGACGTCCCCACCGACTCTCCTTTGTGGACGGTCCCGCCGCCGGACCGGCCGGGGCTGACCGTGGCCCAGTCGATGCTGCTGGGCTCGTTCGACCACCCGGGCGCCGGTGCCAGTGGCGGGCTCACGGTCCTGCTGCGCCACCTCGGGCACGCCCTCCCCCGCCGTCCCGGGATCGCCCGGGTGGTGACCCTGACCCTGCTGGGCCGGGACCGGCTGGCCGAGCGGCCCGCGCTGGCCGAGCCCGACGGGACCGGGCACGTGGTGCTGCGGCTCCCGGTGGACGCGCCGGGCGCGCCGGCCCAGATCGACCTGTCCCGGCACCGCCCGGCGATTACGTTCCTGGCCCGGCAGCTGCTGTGGCTCTCGGGCTGCACCCCGGACGTCGTCCACGTGCGGTACTCCGACGACGGATCCGCCGCGATCGCCCAGGCCGCCCGCGCGCTCGGCGCCCGCACCGTGTTCACCCTCACCGCCGACCCGCACCGCTCGCTCGCCGAGCGGCACGCCGCCGCCGGTCCCGCGGATCCCGTCGCCGCCCGGTTCGACCTGCACCGGATGTACACCGCCGACCGGCTGGTCGCGACCGCCGACACCCTGCTGGGGCTGCCCGGCCGGCCCGGCGGCGAGCTCGCCGGGTACTTCCCGCGGCTGCGGGGGCGTGAACCGGAGTCCGTCGCCGAAGGGATCCCGCTGCTGCCCCGCGTGCCCACGGCCGAAGCCCGCCAGCAGCGCCTCGCCGAGTCCCTGTTCGCCCCGGCCCCCGGCCGGCCGCGGCTGGGCGACGCCGCCCGCGGCCTGCCGGTCATCCTGTCCGTGGGCCGGCTGCACCCGGTCAAGCAACAGGACCTGCTGGTCGAGGCCTGGCTCACGCGCGGCCTGCACCGGCAGACCGCGCTCGTGCTCGTCGGCGGTGACCCGGCCGCCCCGAGCGCGGAGGAAACCCACGTCCTCGACCGGATCCTGGCCCTGTGCGCCGAGCACCCCGAAGCGGCCGGCCGGCTGGCGGTGCTGCCCGCGATGGGCAACGAGGACGTCCGCCTGATCGAGCACGGCGTCACCCGGTGGCTCCCGGCGCCGACACCGCACCTCTACGTGTGCCCGAGCCGCAAGGAGGAGTTCGGCATCGCCGTGCTCGAAGCGATGGACGCGGGTCTCCTGGTGCTCGGCCCGCGCCGCGGCGGGCTCGGCCACTACGTCGAGCACGGCCGCAACGGCATGCTGGCCGACACCGCGACGCTGAGCCGGTTCGCCGACGGGCTGACGGCGTTCGTGCGCGCCGCGGCCGGTGATCCCGTCCGGGCGCGGGCCGCCGCGGCCGCCGGGCGCGCGACCGTGGCCCGACGGTTCGGCATCGACCGGGTCGCCGGGCGCTTCGCCGACGTCTACCAGCACAGCGTCGCCGTGCCGCGGCACATCGTGCCGAGACGGTGAAGACCCTGCGTGGCCGGGACCTCGGTTGGGTATTTGGTCCTCGTCACGGCCCCACGAGCGAGGAAATCGACGGTGCAGGTGCTGCTGCGATGACCGAAGACGACGACGCCCACGCGCCGCTGGCCGATCCCGGCCGGCTGGCCGCGCTGGCCGAAACCGGGCTGGGCAACGAATCCGACGCGGCGCTCGACGCGCTGGCCGAACGCGCGCGCCAGCGCGTCGGCACCCCCGTGGCGCTGGTGTCCCTGGTCACGGACCGGGAGCAGGTCTTCCCGGGCCTGGCGGGACTCGGCGAGCCGTGGGCGCACACCCGCCGCACGCCGCTCTCGGCGTCGCTGTGCCGGCACGAGGTGGTGACCGGTGCGCCGCTGATCATCGAAGACGGCGCCCTCGACCCGCGGTCGCGGGACAACCCGGTGGTCACCGACATCGGCATCGGCGCCTACGCCGGGATCCCGGTCACCGACGCCGCCGGCCGCGTCCTGGGCAGCCTGTGCGTCATCGACCACCAGCCACGCCGGTGGCGCGAGGACGAGCTGGCCGTGCTGGCCGACCTCGCCCACAGCTGCTCGCTCGAGCTGCGGCTGCGCATCGCCACCCGGGACGCCCACCAGGAACGCGCCCGCACCGACACCGCCGAAGCCATGCTGCGCGTGGCGTTCACCCGCTCCCAGCTGCTGCTGACCGCGTCCCAGGCCCTCGCCCACGCCGACGACATCTCGCAACTGCGCGAGATCGTCACCGACCTGGTCTCCGGCGACCTGAAACCGGCCTACGTCGGGCTCACGCTCACCGAAAGCGACGGTGACCTGCACCGCATCGACGACCCCCTGCAGGCGCTCGGCCCCGAGTCCGGCGACGCGTTCTCCCACGTCGAGGACGACACCCCGATCGCGCTCACCGCCCGGGAAGGGAACCTGCAGCTCTACCCCGACCCCGAGGCCATCGCCGCCGCGTTCCCCGAGACGGCGCAACGCCGTTACGCCGAACTGGGCCTGCACGCGATCACCTGCGTCCCGCTGCCCGGACCGGACGGCGTAGCCGGCGTCCTGCTGTTCGGCTGGGACACCCCGCACGACGTCGACGTCCACGAGCAGGCCGTGATCACCACGCTGGCCGGTTACGTCGGGCACACCCTGGAACGCGCGCGCTTCGTGGAAGACCGCGTCACCGTCGCGCGCGAGCTGCAGGAAGCCATGCTGACCCGGCTACCGGACCTGGCCGGCGTGCGGCTGGCCGCCCGCTACCTGCCCGTCGGGCGGCACGAGCAGGTCGGCGGCGACTGGTACGACGCCATCGACCTCAACGCCGTCGACGGCGCCGACCGCGACGCCGTCGCGCTGGCCGTCGGCGACATCACCGGCCACGACATCCACGCCGCCACCCTGATGGGCCAGGTCCGCAGCATGGGCCGGCAGGCGACCTGGGAGCGTCCCACCGGGGCGCCCTCGGCCATTCTCGCCGCGACCGAGCAGGCCTGCGTCGCCACCGGGGTCCGCGCGACCGGCACCGTGCTGCAGGCCCACCTGCGCCCCGACGCCGGCGACCGCTGGCTGATGCGCTGGGCCAGCGCCGGGCACCTCCCGCCGGTCGTGCGCCACCCCGACGGCTCCACGACGGTCCTGACCGGCGTCGACCTCATGTTCGGCTACCCCGAGCTGCGTGAGGTCCCGCTCACCGATCGCCAGGTGCGGCTGGCGCCGGGAGACACCGTCGTGCTCTACACCGACGGCCTGGTCGAACGCCGCGGGAGCGACCTGGACATCGGCATCCGCCGGCTGCGGGACACCGTCGCCGCGCTGGACCCCACCGACACGGCCCGGTTCGTCGACGACACCATCCGCCGCATGCTGGGCCAGGGGACCCCGCACGACGACGACGTCGTCGTGCTCGCCGCCCACCTCCCCGCCACCGATCGGCGGTGACCGGCCGCGCGCAGTACCGTCGAGTCATGTGGTGACACGCCCTTGCCGGGGAGATCGCCATCCCGCTCGTCTCGCGGACCGCGCACCGCCGGTCATCGCCTCCCCGGCCTGGAACGAGGTCCGTCCGTGACCGCCCCGGTATTTCTCGGCTCGATCACCTTGCTCGACGGAGCCGTCGTGCTCGCCTTCACCGGCGAACTCGACCTGGCGACCGCACCCGAAGCCCGCACCATCGCCGCGCAGGCGCACGAGAAAGCCGCCGCCGAGGCGGGCAAGAGGCTCGTGATCGACCTGCGCGCGGTCACCTTCCTCGCGTCCGTCGGCCTGGAGCTGCTCGCCGACCACCGCAGCCGGGCCGAGCACACCGGCGTCACGATCGCCCTGGTCGCCACCACGCGGACGGTCACCCGGGTGATCGAGGTGACCGGCCTCGACGCCCGGTTCACCACCTACGCCGACGTCGAGACCGCCGTCGCCGGCTAGAAGCTGTCTTAGTCGGTCCAGGTCCAGTCCCGGATCTCCGGCATGTCCTCCAGGTGCTCCCGGATGTAGCCGTGGTGGCGGGCGAGCATGGTGTGGCAGTGCTCGGCCAGCGCCGCCCCGCCTTCGGGCACCCGGCGCGACCTGCGCAGGGCCTCGAGGACGAGGTGGTAACGGCTCATCCGGTTGAGCACGACCATGTCGAACGGCGTCGTGGTGCTGCCCTGCTCGGTGTACCCGCGGACGTGGAAGCGGCCGGGGTCGGGGCGGCCGTGCAGCAGCTGGTGCACGGCCCGGGGATAACCGTGGAAGGCGAACACGACGTCGGCGGTGGCGGTGAACAGCCGCTGGAACTTGCGCTCGCTGAAGCCGTGCGGGTGGTCCCCCGGCGGGAGCAGACCCATCAGGTCGACCACGTTGACCACCCGCACCCGCAGGTAGGGGACGTAGTCGCGGAGCAGCCGGGCGGCGGCCAGGAGCTCCAGCGTCGGCACGTCACCGGCGGCGGCGAGCACGATGTCGGGTTCGCCGTCGGGTGTTTCGGTGCCCGCCCAGTCCCAAGTGGACGCTCCGGCGGCGCAGTGCGCGGCCGCGTCCTCGATTTCCAGGTACTGCAGGTGTTCCTGTTTGTCGGCGACGATCAGGTTGACGTGATCACGGCTGCGCAGGCAGTGGTCCGCGATCGACAGCGTGGTGTTGGCGTCCGGCGGGAACCAGACGCGCACGACGCCGGGCGCGAGCGGGATGGCGATGTCGATCAGGCCCGGTCCCTGGTGCGAGAACCCGTTGTTGTCGTTGCGCCAGCAGGTCGAGGTCAGCAGCACGTTGAGCGACGCGACCGAGCGTCGCCACGGCAGGTCCGCGGCGTGCTGCAGCCACTTGGCGTGCTGGACCAGCATCGACGCCGACACCATCGCGAACGCTTCGTAGGTCGCGAACAGCCCGTGCCGGCCCGAGAGCAGGTAGCCCTCCAGCCAGCCCTGGCACAGGTGCTCCGAGAGCACCTCCATGACGCGGCCCTCGGGTGAGACGTGGTCGTCGGTGGTGAGGATCGGCGCCTGCAGGCAGCGGTCGGTGGCCTCGAAGACGGCGGCGAGCCGGTTGCTGGCCGTCTCGTCCGGGCAGAACAGCCGGAACGTGCCGCCGCCGTCGGACTCCCGGGTGCTGCCGCGGTAGACGTCGCGCAGCAGTTCGCCGAACGGGCGGGTGTTGCCGTGGTGCACGACGCCGGGCGCCGGCACGGACACCGCGTACGGCTCCAGCGCGGGGATGTCGAGCCGCGTCAGCAGCCGGCCGCCGTTGGCGTACGGGCTGGCGGACATCCGCTTGTCCCCGGCCGGGGCGAGCGCGGCCAGCTCCGGGACGAGCCTGCCGCCGGCGTCGAACAGGCTTTCCGGGGCGTAGGACCGCAGCCAGCGCTCCAGCAGCCGCAGGTGCCCGGCGTTCTCGCGGACCTCCGTCAGCGGCACCTGGTGCGCCCGGAACGTGCCTTCGATCGCGACGCCGTCGACGACGTCCGGGCCGGTCCAGCCCTTCGGCGTGCGCAGGACGATCGCCGGCCAGCGGACGGGGTGGAACGGCTCGGGCGCGCCGGCGCGCGCCCGCCGCTGGTTGTCCCGGATCCGGTCGTGGGCGGCGGCGAGGGCGGCGTGCAGTTCGGTGAACACCGCGGCGGGCTCGTCACCGGACACGAGGACCGGGTCCCAGCCCTGCGCGGTGAGCAGCCCGAGGACGTCGGCGTCGTCCGCCCGGCCGAGCACGGTCGGGCCGGCGATCTTGTAGCCGTTGAGGTGCAGGATCGGCAGGACGGCGCCGTCGCGGCGGGCGTTGAGGAACGCGGGGAGCTTCCAGGATCCCGCCAGGGGCCCGGTTTCCGCTTCGCCGTCCCCGATCACGCAGGCGACGACGAGGTCCGGGTGGTCGAACGCGGCCCCCGCGGCGTGGGCGAGGGCGTACCCGAGCTCGCCGCCTTCGTGGATGCTGCCGGGCGTCTGGACGCCGACGTGGCTCGGCACGCCGCCCGGGGTGGAGAACTGCCGCACCAGCCGGGTCAGCCCGGCGATGTCGGCCGAGACGCCGGGGTAGACCTCGCCGTAAGTGCCTTCGAGGTAGGCGTTCGCGAGCAGGGCCGGCCCGCCGTGACCCGGGCCGGCGATGTAGACGCAGTCGGCGCCGGTGTCGCGGATGAGCCGGTTGAGCAGGGTGTAGATCATGGACAGCCCCGGGCTGGTGCCCCAGTGCCCGAGCAGCCGCGGCTTGATGTCCGCCGCCGAGAGCGGCACCCGCAGCAACGGGTTGTCCTGCAGGTAGATCTGGGCGACGGTCAGGTAGTTCGCCGCGGCCCACCACCTCAGGTCCAGGGCCCGGTCGTGCTCGCCGTAGGGCGAGGTCGTGGTCGTGGTGCCGGTCAGGGTCGTGGTCTGCTGCATCGCCGTGGCCTTCCGGAGGCGGATCGGGCCGGCTCTCAGCCGGTCGTGCCGGTGACGCGGACCGCGGTGACCCCCGGCACCGCCTGGGCCAGCACGGTCGCGACGTGCCGATCGGTCTCGTCGTCGAACGCGTCCACGACCTCGACCGCGCCGTCGTGCACTTCGACGGTCCAGCGTCGCGGGCCGCCGTAGATCGACAGCTGGTGGCGGACGTCCGCCGAGATGACCGTGTCGTCGCGGGCGAGCGCCCGGACCAGGTCGCGCCGGGTGACGACGCCGACGACGTGGGCGCCGTCGACGATCGGCATGCTGCGGATCCGGTCCTCGAGCAGGACCCGCACCAGGTCGACGACGTCGGTGCCCGCGTCCATCCCGACGGCCGGGGTGGTCATCACCCCGCCCACGGTCCCGGACGGCGGGGCGGCCGGGCGCTCGTCCGGGCCGGCGCGGTACCGCGCGTCGCGCGGGAACCGGTCCCGCACGAGGTCCGCCTCGGTCACCACGCCGACGAGCCCGCCGTCGCCGCCGAGGACCGGGAGCGCGGTGAAACCGTGCGCGGACAACAGGTTCGCGGCGTACTTCACCGTCATCTCCGGCGTCACCGTGACGACGGGGCTGCTCATGATGTCTCGTGCCTGCATCGAAGTCCTCTTCCGTCGGTCCTGACGCTAGGCGCGCGCCCGCCGGGTGCGCTGCGGCCGTTCGTCACCGATCGCGAGGACCTCCGGCTCCCGCGGTCCGGGCGGCCAGCGCGAGGGTGGTCTGCCGGGCGATCTCCAGGTCCTCGCGCGCGGTCACGACCAGCACCCGCGCGGGTGCGTAGGCGTCGCTGACCAGCCGGTCGCCGTCGCCGGCCAGCCGCGCGGGGTCGACCCGCACCCCGAAGACGCCCAGCTCCCCGCACAGCTCGGCCAGCAGCGCCGGCTGGTGTTCCGCGACGCCGCCGGTGAACACCAGCGCGTCCAGGCGGTCGAGCGACGCCACCACCGCGCCGATCTCCCGGCGCAGCCGGTGCAGGTAGACCGCGATCGCGGCGCGGGCGTCCGGGTCGCCGTTCTCGCGCGCGGCCAGCACGTCCCGCACGTCGCCGCCGGTGCCGGTCATCCCGGCCAGGCCGCTGCCGCGCTCCAGCACGTCGTTCAGGCCGGCCGCGTCGGTGACACCGGTGCGCAGCAGGTACAGGAGCAAGCCCGGGTCGACGCTGCCGGAGCGGGTCGCCATGACCGCCCCTTCGAGCGGGGTGAAACCCATCGACGTGTCGACGCTGCGGCCGTCGCGGACGGCCGTCACGGAGACGCCGGAACCGATGTGGCAGCAGACCAGGTGCAGCGCGGCGGGTTCCCGGTCGAGCAGCTCGGCGGCGCGCCGCACGGCGTACGCGCAGGAGAGGCCGTGGAAGCCGTAGCGCCGCAGACCGTGTTCGCGGACCCAGTTCCTCGGCAGTGCGTACCGCGCCGCGGGTTCCGGCATCAGGGCGTGGAAGGCGGTGTCGAAGCACGCGTAAACGGGCCCGGTGACGATCTCGGCGACCACCGCGGCCAGTTCCAGCGACAACGGCTGGTGCAACGGCGCCAGCGGGGTCAACGCGGTCAGCCGCGCGGTCTCCGCGTCATCCAGCCGCACCGGGTCGGTGCTCGGACCGCCGTGCACGAACCGCACACCCGCAGCGTCGATCGGCTGCCGGTGGGCCACCAGGTCCGCCAGGGGCTGCCGGGCCTCGGCGGCGCCGACCGTGACCTGGCCGACCTCCCGGCCGTCGTCGACGACCGACAGCTTGACGCTCGACGAGCCGGGATTCACCGTCAGGACCCGCATCGGGCACCGGCCTCCGCCCCGGGGAGCCGCATCGGCCCACCGCCCGCGACGCTATCCGTGCGCCGATGCGGTTCGGCGATCCCCGCGAGATCAACGGGTGCCATGGTGTGCCCCTCGGTCGGCTGGTCGTCGCGCCGGGGTCCGGGGCACTCCCCGGCAGCCTACGCGCTCGATCGCCGCCGTCGAGCAGCTCGCGGCTCACAGCGTGGGCGACCGGAAGCGGGCCCGGGGCGAGGTACACCAAAGTCACCGCGATCCGGGAATTTCGGCACCATCGCCGGCCGAGACGCCGGCCCATGCTCGGTGCACCACCGAAAAAGGAGATCACGATGTCCGTCCAGGACCGCGGCCCGTCCCCGACCACCCCCTTCGTCCCCGACCAGCCGGAAACCCGGACAGCCGAACGACGCCGGCCCACCTCCCCGGCTCGCGGCCCAGCGCTCGCCGTCCTGCGCATCGTGATGGCCTGACGTTCCTCTGGGCCTTCCTCGACAAACTGTTCGGACTCGGCTACGCCACCAGCCCAGCGCAAGCCTGGATCAGCGGCGGCTCCCCGACCAAGGGATTCCTCGGCCACGTCCAAGTCGGCCCCATGCAGTCGACGCTGCGCGACTGGGCCGGCGCCGGCTGGGCCGACTGGCTGTTCATGCTCGCCCTGCTCGGCCTCGGCATCGCCCTCCTGCTCGGAGTAGCCCTGCGCCCGGCCGCCGCCGCCGGCACCATCCTGCTCGCACTCATGTGGATCGCCGAATGGCCGCTCGCACAGTCCACTTCGGCCGGTACGGCCACGTCGTCGACCAACCCGCTGATCGACTACCACCTCGTCTACCTCGTCGTGCTCATCGTGTTGGCCGCCTTCGCCGCGGGTGACACCTGGGGCCTCGGCCACCGCTGGGCGAAGCTGGACCTCGTCCGCCGCACCCCCTGGCTCCGCTGAAAAGTACGTCTGATCCACAAAGGACAGTCACCGCAGCGGAAGGAAGACCATGCGCACCAGCACCACAGCAGGTCAGGTCATGACCCGGGACGTGCTCACCGCGACACCGGCCACGCCGTTCAAGGACCTGGTCGCCGTGATCGTCACCGGCGGCGTCAGCGCGGTCCCGGTCGTGAGCCCGGAGGGCGGCTTGCTCGGCGTCGTCACCGAAGCGGACCTGCTGTGCCGGCAGGCGCACCAGGACGACCGGCTCGGCGCGGCGTGCCCGCACTTCGCCGGCCACCTGACGCGGGAGGACTGGCGGAAGGCGGCCGCGCGGACCGCGGCCACGCTGATGACCGCGGTCCCGCCGACCACCACCCCTGGGGCCACCCTGCCGGAGGTCGCGCGGCTGCTCACGACGAGCGGGGTCCGCAGGCTGTTCGTGCTCGACGGCGAGCGCCTGGTGGGCGTCGTCGCGCGCCGGGACGTCCTGCGCACTTTCCTGCGCACGGACGAAGACCTGCGGGACGACGTCGACCGCACCGTGCTCGGCGACGCGCTGCACGCGGACAGGAACGCCGTGCTCGCGAGCGTCGAGCGCGGCGTGGTCCTGCTGACCGGCCGGCTCGAGTACGAAGCCGACGTGGCCACCGCGGAACGGCTGACCCTCGCCGTTCCCGGCGTCGTGGAGGTCAGGAACCGGATGGACTTCGTCTGGCAGGGTGGCCGGGCGGTTCCGCGGTGCTGAAGTAGGCGGCCCGGCGGCGCAGGTGCCGCCGGGGGCCGGCGGGCGGTGGCGTGGCGGTCGTCGTCCGCGCGGCCCGGTAGAAGATCCGCTTGCCCGCTTCGATCAGCACGAGGTACCCCAGCACCATCCCGGCCAGCGCCGCGAAGAACCCGCCGGGCAACGGCGAGAACCCGAGCGTGCCGGCCAGCGGCGTGGCCGGCAGCAGCGCGCCGACGGTGACGACGCCGAGGGCCCCCAGGGTCAGGGGCAGGCTGGGATGGCTGCGGAAGAACGGGATCCGCCGGGTGCGGATCGCGAAGATCACCAGCGTCTGGGTGGCCAGTGACTCGACGAACCAGCCCGAGCGGAACTGGTCCGGGCCGGAGTGGAACACCCACAGCATGACGCCGAAGGTGACGAAGTCGAACACGGAGCTGAGCGGGCCGAAGAAGATCATGAACCGGCGGATGAACCCGATGTCCCAGTGGGACGGCCGGCGGAGCTGTTCCTCGTCGACGGTGTCGGTGGGGATGGCGAGCTGGCTGGTGTCGTAGAGCAGGTTGTTGAGCAGGATCTGCGACGGCAGCATCGGCAGGAACGTCAGGAACAGCGACGCGCCCGCGGCGGAGAACATGTTGCCGAAGTTGCTGGAGGTGCCCATCAGCACGTACTTGATGGTGTTGGCGAAGATCCGCCGCCCTTCGGTGACGCCGTCGGCGAGCACGTCGAGGTCCTTCTCCAGCAGGATCACGTCGGCGGCGTCCTTGGCGACGTCGGTGGCGGAGTCCACCGAGATGCCGACGTCGGCCGCGTGCAGGGCGAGCGCGTCGTTGACGCCGTCGCCGAGGAACGCCACCCCGCCGCCGCTGAGCCGCTGGACGCGCACGATGCGGGCCTTGTGCTCCGGGTTCACCCTGGCGAAGACCGTGGTGCGGGTGATCGCGTCGGCCAGCCCGGCGTCGTCGAGGCCGTCGAGGTCGGCCCCGGTCAGCGCGGCGCCGTCACCGAGGCCCAGGTCGTGGCAGACTTTCGCGGCGACCGCGGGGTTGTCGCCGGTGACGACCTTGACCGCGATGCCGAGCTCGCCCAGCCGCCGCAGGGACCGCGCGGCGTCGTGCTTGGGCGGGTCGAGGAACACCAGGAACCCGAGCAGCGCCAGGCCGCGTTCGTCCGCGGGCGCCGGCGGCCGCCCGCCGGGGAACGGCCGCATGGCCACGGCGACGACCCGGTTGCCCGCGGCGAACTCGGCGTCCAGGGCGCGGCGCGCTTCGGGTGGGACGCCGGCGCAGCGGTCCAGCACGGTCTCCGGCGCGCCCTTGGTGACCAGGACGGTGTGGCCCGCCGGGTCGCGGACGACGACGGAGATCATCCGCCGCTCGTGGTCGAAGGGCAGCACCGCCAGCGTGGTGTAGCCGGCCAGCGCGGCTCGTTGCGCCGCCGAGCCCGGCGACGCCCACAGCGCCCGGTCCAGCGGGTTGCCGCCGACGGCGGCGGCGTTCTCGGTGCAGAGCAGGCCCCAGCGCAGCACTTCGCCGGGATCGCCGCCGGCCGCCGGCACGGCCCGCATGTAGTCGACGCGGCCGAGGGTGAGGGTGCCGGTCTTGTCGGTGAACAGCACGTCGACGTTGCCCAGGTCCTCGATGCACACCAGCCGTTTGACGAGCACCTTGCGCCGGCTCATCCGCCGCGACCCGGCCGCGAGGCTGGTCGACACGACCGCGGGCAGCAGCTGCGGGGTGATGCCGACCGCGATGGCGAGCGAGAACAGCAGCGCGTCGAGGATCGGCTTGTGCAGCACCACGTTGATCGCGAAGATCGACGTCGTCAGCGCGCCCGCGACGTACACCAGCAGCATCGAGAACTTCCGCAGCCCGACCTGGAACTCGGTGTCGAGCTGGTGGGTGCTCAGCCCGGCCGCGATCGCCCCGAACCCGGTGCGGGCACCGGTCGAGACCACGACGCCGGTGGCGCTGCCGGCGTGCACGACGGTGCCCATCAGCGCGCACCCGGACAGTTCGGCCAGCGCGGTGCCCGCGGCCACGGCCGCCGTGCTCTTGTCCAGGGGCAGCGACTCCCCCGTCAGCACCGACTCGTCGCACTCCAGGCCGGTGACCGACAGCAGCCGGACGTCGGCCGGGACGACGTCGCCGAGCTTCAGCTCGACGACGTCCCCGGGCACCAGCGCGGTCACGTCGACCGGCACGGGGTGGCCGTCGCGGATCGCCACGGTTTCGTGCCGGATCTGCGCGTGCAGTGCCTCCGCGGCCTTTTCCGCGCGGTACTCGTTCACGAACCCCAGGCCGACCGAAACCGCGACGATCACCCCGATGATCACCGCGTCACCGCGCTCGCCGACGAAGTACGACGCGACGGCGGCGACCATCAGCAGGACCAGCAACGGCGAGCGCAGCTGGTGCCACAGCACCGGGATCAGCCGCGCCCGGTGCGACGACACCGCGTTCGGCCCGTACCGCGCCGACCGTTCGGCGACCTCGCCGGCGCTCAGCCCGTCGATGGTGACGCCGAGCGCGGCCAGGACCGCTTCACCGGTCAAGGCCGCGGCGTGGGTGACGTCGATGGCCGGCGCGGCCGGCCGGGCGGGCGCCTCGGCGGTCATCCGCCGCCCGCCCGGTGCGGCGGCGGCGTGCTGGTGGTGCGAAGGGACATGGGTGCCTCGGCGTTCGCGAGCGGGATGCGGGGTCGGTGACGAACGGCGCAGGGGTCCGAGGCACTGGGAAATGTCTGCCGGCCGACGACGGGAAGCCGCGACCACGCAGAACCACGATCAGTGTATGCCTCCGGGAGCTGCTCGGGTGTTTCCGGTCGACGACCACGAGGTCGTCCGCCGTCTCGCAGGCACGCTCCGCTGGGCTGGGCCCCGCCGGCCGGGAGCACGGCCACCATCCGAAATGGACAGTAGTCGTCCTTCCCTTCACCTGGTGAGAACATCCGGCGTGGCACGGCGGGTCAGCACGTCGGCCACCGAACGCCGCGCCGTCGTCGCCGTCGGCTGGCCGTAGCCGACGCGCAGCAGCGTGTGGGCCTGCCCGAGCCCGTCGAAGATCCGGTCGAGCGCGTCCCGGGTCTGCGGTGTCTCGAACGGCTGGGACAGGAACGAGGTCGCCAACCCGGCCGCGGTGGCGGCGAGCAGCACGTGCTGCATCGCCATCCCGGCCCGGACCTCGGCGTCCGGCCCGCGGTCCCGGGTGAGGACGGCGGCCAGCACCGGATCCTGCTCGAATTCGCGCGGCGGCAGCGCGGGGTTGGCGTGCGAGGCACGCAGCGACACCGCCCTGGTCCCGTACGGCGGCGGCCCGGTCGCGATCGTCGGCACGCCGTCCGGGGCCCGGGCGTCGTGCCGCAGCCACGACGCGGTCTCGGCCCGGAAGGCGGGATCGTTCTCCTGCAACGCTTCGGCGCGACGCACGAGCGCCGTCACCGTCGAGTAACGCCCGGACGTGTCGAGGTACTCCACCTGCCCGCCTTCCTGGAGCGCGGCGGACTTGAGCGCGACGCGGGTGGCGGGCGGCACCAGCCGCGCCTCGAACGGCCGGCGGTTGGTGTGCCGCCGGAACACGGCCTCGGCGAGATCGCGGTCGGACCGCGTGCTCTTCCGGTTGCCGTCGAGCCGGAGCACCGCGAGCAGATCGGGTTCACCCGGCTCCGGGATCGTCCGGACGACGGTCGCGAGACCGGCCGCCCGCAGGCTGACGACCGCGTTGAACGCGGCCGCGCCACAGGACAACCGCGCTTCCCGGGCGAGCGGATCGGCCACCCCGAGCACCCGCGCGCGGTCCAGCCACACCTGGATCGTCTCGCCGTCGAGGACGAACCGCCACGGCTGGGAGTTGTGCGGTGACGGTGCGCGGACGGCCGAGGCCAGGGCCTGCTCGAACATCATCGGGTGCGGTCGGCTCATCACGGGCTCCGGACGTCAGGGATCGATACCACCCGAGCGTCCCCGACGGCGACCATCCCGCGCGTCGGCCGTTGGTCACCGGAGTCCGGGACCTAAGACCTCCAGGTTCCGTCGACGAGCCGGCAGCCGTGGCTGCCCGTCGCCATGCGGCGGGCCGGCTCCGGAAGGTCCGGAGCCGGCCCGCCCGGCCCGGTCACCAGGGGCGGTCGACCGCCCCGCCCGCGAGGGTGAACGTGATGTACCCGCCCTGGAAGTCGCTGCGGTACACCCCGTTCACCACGTACTCGTCCGTCTTCGGGTAGTGCAGGTAGGAGTTCTCCCACCCGAGCGCCGCCCAGCGCTTGCGGATCTCGCCCTTCACCGCGTGCGCACCCGTGGCCACCGTGTAGTAGATCGAGTGGCCGAGGCTGAAGTGGTTGTACCGGCCGCGGCCGTCCGGCGTGCCGAGCTCGTCGGTCGTCGGGTAGCCGAGGCCACGCTCGTAGTCGAGCGCCGCGAACTTCTTGCGGATCTCCCCGTAGAGGGCGTGCGCACCGGTGTTGACCGTGTAGTAGATCGAACCGATGTTCCCGCCGTTGAGGAAGTGGTTGTACCGGCCAACACCGTCCGGAGTGGACAGTTCGTCGGTCGTCGGGTAGCCGATGCCGCGTTCCCAGCCCAGCGCCTGCCACTTGTCGCGGATCAGGCCCTTGATCAGGTGCGCCCCGGTGGCCGGGGTGGAGTAGATCGAGGACCAGGCCGTGAAGTGGTTGTAGGTGCCGACGCCGTCCGGCGCGACCGTGGTGTCGTTCTCCGGGGCCCCGAGCGCGTTGATGCCCCCGAGCGCGAGGTACTTGGCCAGGATCGGCGCGGTGACGTACTTCGCGCCGGTCGCCGCGCTCCAGTAGAGGTTGCCGTTGGCGTAGGTCCGGTAGTGGACCGTGCCGTCGGTGACCTCGGTGCCGGTCGGTGCGCCGAGCTTCGTCCGCAGCGCCGCGTCGGCGTCGTAACGCTGGTCGATCGGCGTCGCGTAGTTCGCCGTCAGCGTCATGTCACTCGCGCCGACCGTGACGATCCACGTGGTGTCCGCCGGACCGCCCTGCCAGCCGGTGAACTTCGAGACGCCGTCGATGCCCAGCGGAGCGGCTTCGACGTCGAAGCTGGCCCCTTCAGCGACCATCGCCGTGTTGACACCGCCCTCGACGGGGATGCTCAGCGCCGCGGGCTGCGTGCTGACCAAGGTGATCCGGTGCTCGCGGGGCCGCGCCACGTAGGTCTTCGCCGCGGTCACCCCGGCGCTGTCGGTCACCGTCGCGGTGAACTCCTGCCGCGAGTCCGGGTGCTCGGTGAACGGCAGCCCGAAACTCGCTCCCGTCCCACCGGCGCCCGGGTGCGAGTGACACGTCGCCTCGCTCGGGCAGTGGCGCACCGCCGACGTCCACGTGATCGGCAGCGAGCCGTCCTCGGCGTCCGTCGCGGTGCCGCTCAGGCCGACCTGCTGGCCCACCGCGAACGTCGCGGTGTCGCCCGGTGTCGTCACGGTGAGCTGCGGGGTGTGGTTGCCGGGCGCGACCGCGACGGTGGTCGTGCCGGTGGCCCCCAAGGGATCCCGGACCGTGAGCTTCGCGGTGAACGACTCCGTGCCCGCCGCGTAGGCGTGGGTCACCTTCGGACCGGCGTCGGCCGCCGTCGTCCCGTCGCCGAAGTCCCAGTCGTACTTGAGCAGGTCGTTGTCGTAGTCGACCGACGCCGAACCGTCGAAGGAGACCGTCCGGGTGTCCGGATCGGTGGTCGACGACGCGGCCGCCACCGGCGCGGTGTTGCCGGCCGTATAGGTCAGCCGCCGCAGGTTGCCGGACAGGATGTCCGCGAAGACGATGTCGCCGTTGACCGCGGCCGCGAACTTCGTCGGGCCGCCGATGCCGGTGAAGACCGGCGGGTTCTGCGGAGCCTGCGTGAGCTTGCCCTGGTCGTCGTACCGCATCGTCCAGATCTTGTTCGTGACGTAGTCGCCGAAGAAGTAGGACCCGCGGTAGGCGGCCGGATAACTCGATCCATTGTAGACGATGCCACCGGTGACGCTGTTGCCCTGCATCGCGCCGTTGCCGTGCTGGTACTCGAAGATCGGCGGCTGGTTCGCCACGCCGGCGCAGCCCGCGAGACCGCTGTAGCCCGGCGTCGGGTGAGTCCCTTCCCAGCACGGCCAGCCCTGGTTGGCGCCGCGCTGCACGACGTCGACCTCTTCCCAGCTGTTCCAGCCGACGTCACCGGCGACCGGCAGGCCGAGGTTCGGGTCGATGCTGAACCGGAACGGGTTGCGGAACCCGCGCGCGAACACCTTGCTCGCGGTCGAGGCCGGGTTCGCCGCGTCGTAGTACGGGTTCCCCGGCACCCCGTTGCCGTCGGGGGTGAAGTGGAGGATCTTGCCGTAGGGCTGGTTGACGTCCTGGGACCGCAGCGCCCCCGGGTCCACCTTCGCGAAGTCGCCGTTGTCGCCGATGGACATCCAGAGCGTGCCGTCGGCGGCGGCGATGACGCCGTTGATGCCGTGGACGTCGTAGATGCCGGGCACCTCCAGCAGCGACTGCTCGCCGCTCAGCGCGGTGGGCGCGCCCGCGGTGTCCACGGTGACCGTGAACCGCGAAAGGCGCATGACGAAGCCGCTGCCGACGTTGAGCGACCGCGTCAGGTACACGCTGCGCGAGGTCGCGTAGTCCGGCGCGACAGCGACGCCGATCAGGCCGAGGTCGCTGACGGAACGGGTCGGCAGCGTCGCGATCGTCCGGCCCGTCCCGGTCGCGGGCACCCAGCGCACCCGGCCGTCCTTGGCCGTGGCGAGGACGGAGCCGTCGGGCAGGTAGGTGAAGTCGGTCAGCTGGTACTGGCCGAGTCCGGTGTCGGTGTCCCGCAGGACGAAGCCCGACGGCAGGGCCGCCGCGGCCGCCGCCGTGGACATGACGGGCAGTAACGCCCCGGTCAGCACCACCGCCACCAAAGCGTGACGAAGTGCGCGAAGCTTTCTCAAAGCCATTGCGAGTCCCTTCCAGGCAGTCGTCTATCGCCCGAACAAGGACACCGGTTGCACCCGGTCGAGCGAATTGACCTTTTCGTGACCACCTGACCGAAGGGCCCACCAGGATGTATCGCCGGAACCCTCTCGGCTAAGCGGGCGCTTACACTCGACACGACCGGGGTGCGCCGTCTGGTCCGTCACCCGTGGGTGTGGCGTCTGAGAGGATCACCCGATGACGATGTCCCTGTCGGCCGAGCTGTGGCCCGATGTGCAGCCCGAGACCGCTCGACGGCTGATGCTGGCGGGGGTCGAGGCGTTCGCCGAGCGCGGGTACCACGCCACGACGACCCGGGACATCGCCGGCGCCGCCGGGATGAGTCCCGCCGCGCTCTACGTGCACTTCCCGTCGAAGGCCGCGCTGCTGTTCGCGATCAGCCGCTACGGCCACGAGCAGACGCTCGCGCTGGTCGAGAACGTCGTCGCCAAGGTGTCCGACCCGGTCGAGCGGATCCGGCTGATCGTCGAGGACTTCGTCGCCTGGCACGCGCGGCGCCACACCGTGGCCCGGGTCGTGCAGTACGAGCTGCAGGCGCTGCCCGAAGAGGAGTTCAAGGTGGTCGCCGAGCTGCGGCGCGGGATCGAGCGGATCGTGCGCGAGGTGATCACCGAAGGCGCCCGCGTCGGCGCCTTCACCGTGTCGGACCCGCACGTCGCGGCCCGGGCGGTGCTCTCGCTGGGTGTCGACGTCGCCCGCTGGTACAGCGAGCGCGCCCGCCAGACCCCGGCCGCGCTCGGCAAGGAGTACGGCAGCCTGGTGCTGCGGATGCTCGGGGTCTCGGCCTAGCCGTTCAGGTGCTGCTGCCAGTCGCCGGGCAGCCGCTCGGCCGGGCCGGGGATCGGCTGGTCCTCGGGGTGCGAGTCCGGGGCGGTCAGCTCGGGCCCTTCGCTGACCGTTTCGGTCTCGAAGTTCCAGAACCAGGACTCGCCGGGCTCGAAGCTCTGGATGTAGGGGTGCCCGGACGCCTTGAAGTGCGCGGTCGCGTGCTGCGACGGCGAGGTGTCGCAGCAGCCGACGTGCCCGCACTGCGCACACCGGCGCAGGTGCACCCACCACCCACCGGCGGCGTCGCACTCGAGGCAGCCCACCCCCGTTGGCGCGACCGACGGATCGATTCCAGGCACCGAACTCACAGTCACCCTCCGGGGTTGCCGACGACCACTCGTGACGAGCCTACTCGGCACGGCGCCCCTCAGCCGACAGCGCGCGCGAAGCGGTCGGCGATCAGCCGAAGGCGCTCCACCAACCCCTCCGGCGCCTCCTCGACGACGGCGATCGGGCAGCCCGCGGCCCGAAAGCGTCAGGCGGCCAGGCGGCGAGACGAAGGCGAGGCATCGACCTCGCGCGGCACAGCCGAGAGCGGCCACGAACGCCGGCTCGACGTGTTCGCGGCGACCGGCCCGACTCACCGGCCTCGTCTCGTCAGCCGACGGCGCGCGCGAAGCGGTCCGCGATCAGCCGGAGCCGCTCCACCAACCCCTCCGGCGCCTCCTCGACGACGAAGTCGTACCCCCACTGCGCCAGGTGGAACGGCACCACGTCCAGGTTGTTCGCCCCGGTCCGGACGCGGCAGCTGTGGTCGTCGATCGGCTCCACCACGCCGCTCGTGGGCGAGATGCGCGTCGAGACCTCCGACGCCGGGGCGGCAACCCGGACCACCAGCTGGTGCGGGTACGGCGTGGTCGAGATCGAGCGTGACACGTACGCCGCGATGTCCTCGGCCGGCGGCTCGCGCGGGGTGAAGCGGAAGCTCGCCGCCGGCTCGCCGGTGATCCGGTCGACGCGGAAGGTGCGCCAGTCCTGTTTGCCGAGGTCGAAGGCGACCAGGTACCAGCGCCGTCCCGTGTGGACCAGGCGCAGCGGCTCGACCGACCGCTCGGTCTCCGCGCCGGCGCGGTCGCCGTAGCCGAAGCGCAGGCGCTCGTGGTCCCGGCAGGCCGAAGCGATCACGGTGAGCACCCCGGCGTCGACCGTCGGGCCGCTGCCCGGCAGCGAGACCGTGGCCGCCCCCAATGCGCCGACCCGCGGCCGCAGCCGGGCGGGCAGCACCTGCTCCAGCTTCGCCAGCGCGCGCACGGACGTCTCCTCGATGCCGCTGACCGTGCCGTTCGCGGCCGTGCGCAGGCCCACCGCGACCGCGACGGCCTCGTCGTCGTCCAGCAGCAACGGCGGCAGCGCGGCCCCGGCGCCGAGCCGGTAGCCGCCGGCGACCCCCGGCGTCGCGTGCACCGGGTAGCCGAGCGAGCGGAGCCGTTCGATGTCACGGCGGATCGTGCGGACGTCGACGTCCAGGCGCGACGCGAGGTCCGAACCAGGCCAGTCCCGCCGGGCCTGCAGCAGCGAAAGCAGCCTGAGCAGTCGCTCCGAAGTGCCGTACATGACACGCAGTGTGCCAGACATCGAGGACAGTTCCGGTCCTCGATCGGCCGGATGGTGCAGTCGGATGGTCAAACACTTGCCAGGCACGGCTCCGGGCGGTGAGAGTGGCGCATGCCGATCGACCCTGCCGCCCTGCTCGCCGTCGCCCGTGAGGAAGCCGAACTGGGCCGCGACGAGGGCGGCGTGCCGATCGGGGCCGCGTTGTTCGACGCCACCGGCACGCTGCTGGGCCGCGGGCACAACCGGCGCGTGCAGGACGGCGACCCGTCGACGCACGCCGAGACCGCGGCGTTCCGCGACGCCGGCCGCCGCCCCCACTACCGCGACACGATCATGGTCACCACGCTCTCACCGTGCTGGTACTGCTCCGGGCTCGTCCGTCAGTTCGGTATCGGGCGCGTGGTCATCGGCGAAGCCGAAACTTTCCACGGCGGGCACGACTGGCTGGCCGGTCTCGGCGTGGAGATCACCCTGCTCGACGACCCCGCTTGCACCGCGCTGATGACGGAGTTCATCGCCGCGCGCCCGGACCTGTGGTTCGAGGACATCGGGGTCGAAAAGTCCACATAGGACATTGCTTGGATATTTCTGTGCGAGGAGCACGTATGCCGTCATCCGTTCCGCTCGTGGATCTCTCGCCGTGGTTCACGGGCACGTCCGAGGGCCGGGCCGAGGTGGCCGAACAGGTCGACCGGGCCCTGCGGGAGTCCGGCTTCCTGCTGGTCACCGGGCACGGCGTGCCGGACGACCTGCGCGCCGGGGCCCGTGAGCAGGCGCAGCGGTTCTTCGCGCTGCCCGAGGACGTCAAGCAGCGCTACGCCGTCACCGTCGGCGGCCGCGGCTGGCTGCCGCCCGGCGTCGAGGCCAACGGCTACGCCGAGGGCACCGAGACCCCGCCCGACCTGAAGGAGTCCTTCTCGGCGGGCGCCGACCTCGGCGTCGGCGTCGCCGAGATCGACGGGTTCTGGTTCCAGCCCAACGTCTGGCCGGACGAGGTGCCGGGGCTCGCCGAGACGGCCACCGAGTACATGCGCCGGATGCGGGCGCTGTCGGACCACCTGCTGGAGATCTTCGCCGCGGCGCTCGGCCTGGCCGAGAGCCACTTCACGCGGCACACCGCGCACCCGACGTACACGTTCAACATCAACTGGTACCCGCCGATGACCCACGTCGGCGCCCCGGAGCCCGACCAGTTCCGGATCGGCCCGCACACCGACTTCGGCACGGTGACGGTGCTCGACCGCCAGGCGGGCGTCGGCGGCCTGCAGGTCTACACGGCCGACGGCGAGTGGGAGGACGCGCCGTACCACCCGGACGCGTTCACGGTGAACATCGGCGACCTGATGGCCCGCTGGACGGGCGACCGCTGGCGCTCGACCCGCCACCGCGTCCTGCCCCCGGCGCCGACGGCCCCGGACGAGGACCTGGTGTCCCTGGTCTTCTTCTACGAGACCGACCACGACGCGCGGATCACGTCGCTCGCGCCGCCGCTGGGCAAGCGGATCTACCCGGAAGTGATCGCGTCGGACTACCTGAAGGACAAGCTCGACGCGATCACCATGAGCTAGCCGGCCGGCGCGTAGATCAGCTCGAGGACCCCCGACGGGAAGGCCGTGCTCTTCACCAGGCGCAGGTTCAGCGGCGCGTCCAGCTCGGGGAACAGGGCCGCGCCCCGGCCCGTGGCGGCGGGCAGCACCCACAGGCGGTATTCGTCGACGACGCCGAGCTTGATCAGCGAGCGCAGGAACTCGGTGCCGCCGGCGGCGACGAGGTCCTTGCCCGGCTCGGCCTTGAGCTTGGCGATCTCCGCCGCCGTGTCACCGCTCGCGATCCGGGTCTCGGGCCAGTCGTCTGCGGACTCCAGGGTGCGGGAGAACACGACCTTGGGGATCTCGTTCATGGCCTTGGCGGACGGGTGGTCCGAGGTGGGCCAGAACCCGGCCATGGCCTCGTAGGTGACGCGGCCCATCAGGAAGGCACCCGCCTCCCACAGCCCGTCGACGAAGTACTTCTCCTGCTCGGGATCGTCGACGCCCATCATGACGTCCCGGATCCCGTTGTCCGCGTCGGCGCTCTTGCCGTCGATCGAACAGTAGAACCCCAAGATCAGCTTCCGCATCAGGTGCCTCCTCGCGCGTGCTCTTCGTGCGAGACGGTAGGCAGCCCCGACGGGGACGGGTCCCCGCTACGCCGGATCCGCGCAGAACGTCCGGTTGCGCCCCGCGGCCTTCGCGCGCAGCAACGCCGCCTCCGCGGCCCGGAGCGCGTCGGCCAGCGGCTCGTCGGCCGCACAGCCCGCGACGCCGATCGACACCGTCACGCCGACGAACTGCGGGCCGTCGCCCGACGCCTTCAACGCCACCAGCGTCGAGGCGATCCGGAGCCGGATGCGCTCGGCGATCGCCATCGCGTCGAACCGGCCGGTGCCGGGCAGCAGGACCGCGAACTCCTCGCCGCCGGAGCGGCCCACGAGATCCGCGGCGCGGACCTCGTCGCGCAGGGTGTCGGCGACCGCGCGCAAAACGGCGTCGCCGATGCGGGCGCCGTAGCGGTCGTTGAGCTGGCGGAAGTGGTCGAGGTCGAGCAGCAACAGGGCCTGGCCGGGACCGTGCCGGCCGAGGCGCGTGACCTCGGCTTCGGCCGCGCCGCGCCACGACGCGGCGGTCAGCACGCCGGTGCCGGGATCGAGGGTGACGTGCTCGCGGCGGCCGCGGCCCAGGCCGCCGCGGTGCAGCACGACGGTGGCGCCGGCCAGGAACGGCACGAACAGCGGGGCGGCCAGCGCGGCCCAGCCGAACAGGACGCCGAACGCCGTCATCGCGGCGTCGAAGGCGTGCCCCGGAGCGGCGTCGCGGGGCGGGCGGGGGCCGTCGGCGGCGGTCACGAGCGCGGCGTTCACGGCGAGGAACGCCAGCCCGGCGAGGACGAGCAGGGCGACGGTGCGGGCGTCGAGGGTCGCGGCGAGCGGCTTGACCCCGGTCGCGGTGAGGAACGCCCCGGCGACGAGTCCCGCCAGCGCGGTCGACGCGGCGCCGAACACCTGGCGGTACACGGGTCTTCTGCGGACCCGGAACCATTGGTGCAGCGCGGCGAGCACGACCAGCGCGACAGCGAGCCCCGGCCGGAGCACGACCACCCCGGCGAAGACCCACGGCGTGTCGACGCCGGGCCCGAGCAGCGTGTCCTCGCGGTGGCGTTCCACCGGCCGCGACAGCTCCGCGGTGACCAGCATCCCGCCCGCGAGCAGGGCGAACGGCGGCAGCATCGAGGCGAGCGGCGGGAACCGGACGGCGGCGAGGGCCACGGTGGCGACGGCGAGCACGTCCACCACGACGACGAAACAGACCTGGGTCCGGCGGGGCAGGCGCCACAACGCCCAGCGCTGCAGCGGCACGGCGAGCAGGGACCGGCCGGGTCGGCGTCCCCCGCCGGCTGCGACCGTGGAATCCCCCACCATTTCGGCAAACTAGCCGGAATGCCGCGCCCTGTCACTCCGCCTTCAGGGGAATCTCACCTCGCCGCGAATTCCGGGACGCACGGGAGCCGCGCGCGCACGGTGCGTCATATTTCCGACCGAAGAAGGGTTGACACGCCACATTGGTCTAGTCCACTGTGTGGTGGCACAGCGCTCCTCCCGGGATGATCCCGCCGCCTCAAACCGGAGGTGCTCCATCCTTTTTCGTTTGGAGGACCCCATGCTGAACCGTTTGTCGCCGATCCGACCACAGTCACGGCCGAACAGCCTCGCAGCAAAGGTTGCGCGCCGCTCGGGGGGCGGCCTGCTTTTGGCCAGATCGTCGACCCGCATGCGCCGTCTGGTGACCCTCGCAGTCGCCGCCGGAGCCGCGATGGCGACGGCGGTGGGCCTCGCCCCGCAGGCCATGGCCGCGGTCGACCCGGTGCTCGCTTCCCCGTACCTGTACCAGTGGGGCGGCCAGACCAGCCCCACCGCGGCGATGTCCGCGACCGGGGTGAAAGCGTTTACCCTCGCCTTCGTGCTGTCCGACGGGACGTGCAACCCCAAGTGGGACGGCAGCCGTTCGCTGACCGGCTCGGACAAGACGCTGATCACGAACATCCGCAACGCGGGCGGGGACGTCATCCCCTCCTTCGGCGGCTGGTCCGGCACCAAGCTCGGCTCGAAGTGCACGTCGGCTTCGGCGCTGGCGGGCGCGTACCAGAAGGTCATCGACGCCTACGGGCTCAAGGCGATCGACCTGGACATCGAGAACACCGACGAGTTCCAGAACAACACGGTGCAGGACCGCATCCTCAACGCGGTCAAGCTGACCAAGCAGGCCAACCCGAACCTGAAGGTCGTCATCACCATCGGCACCACGACGACCGGCCCCGACAGCTACGGCAAGCGCCTGATCAACCAGGCCAAGGCGATCGGCGCCCCGGTCGACGTCTGGTCGGTCATGCCGTTCGACTTCTCCAGCGGCGGTGACATGGCCGCCATGACGAAGTCCGCGGTCGACGGGCTGAAGAACCAGCTCAAGACGACGTTCGGCTACACCGACGACACGGCGTACCGGCACAGCGGCCTCTCCTCGATGAACGGCAAGACCGACAACGCGGGCGAGACGGTCACGGTCGCCAACTTCACCTCCATCCGCGGTTACGCGACGAGCCACCACCTGGGCCGCTTCACGTTCTGGGCCACCAACCGCGACTGCAGCGGCGGCGGCGAGTGCAGTGGAATCACGCAGGACAAGTACGCGTTCACCAAGATCGTCGCCGGTTACACCGGCTGACACAGCGCCCGTAGTGGGGCAGTCGAGGGCCCTCTCACCGGCATCGGGGTCGATGAGAGGGCCTTCGCGGTTTCTTGGGTTTCCGCTCAGCGGGAAGTGCCGCCGAACTCGGTTCCGCTGAGCGGGAACGAATTTTCGTTCGCGTGCCGCCGGCGGACGCTGCGGCCTCAGCGGGTGTGACCGCCGTGGTGGTCGCCGCCGCCGTAGGTCGAGTAGCCCGGGTTCAGCGTGCTCAAGTCCACTGTGGTTGGTGGTGGCACCGTGGTCGTCGGGGGCGGGATCACCACCGTCGACACAGCAGGCGTCGGCGACGGCGTCGGCGTCCGCTGGGCCTGCATGACCACCGGGGACGGCGTGGTCGTCCGCGTGGGCACCGCGAGCGCGCTCGACGTCGGCGTGCCGGTGGCCGGCTGCAGCTGCGGGAACGGCGTGGTTCCCGGGACGGGGTCGGGCCGCACCACCAGTGCGAGCACCAGCCCGCCCAGCACCACGGTCACCGCCGACGCCAGCGCGATCCGGCTCGCCACGCCGCCCGGCTCGCCGTTCCGCCGGGCCGCCACGCGGGCCGAGCGCGAGCCCGGTTTCCGCGGCCGGACACCCGCCTGCCGGAGCAGTTCGTCGACCGAGACCCGGTCCCGCCGCCTGCGCGCGCTGCGCGTCATGAACGACCTCCACCCCTTCGCTGGTCCCGCTGGATATTAGGAACCGGCGCCGGAATTGTAAACGTGCTGATCGCGGCCCTCTCGTTATCGTTTCGAGACATCCGGAACGCGATTCCGGCCGTAGTCGTCAACAAGGAGTTCAGCGACGCAGCAGCCCCGCCACCCGGCGGGTCACGGGCGTGAACTCGGGCAGCTTCACCAGCGCCAGGAGGCCGAACGGCACCGCGATCCCGAGCAGCCCCTGGATCGGCAGCTTCACCCACGCCGCGGGGATCACGCCGAGCGAGCCCGGCACGGCGTAGCCGGCGAGCACCGCGGCCAGCACCCCGAGCCCGCTCACGCCCAGGGTGATGAGCCCGACCCGCAGCGAGCGGCGGCTGCGCAGGTGCCCGAGCCGCACCCACAGCCAGACCTGGCCGAGCACGGCGCCGACGACGAACCCCGCGCCGTTGACCAGCATGACGCCGTAGACGATGTGCTCACCGTCGAGCAGCCCGCGGCAGAGGAACAGCAGCGGGATCTTCACCGCGGTCATCACGAGCATGATCAGCGTGGGCGTGCGGGCGTCCTTCATCGCGTAGAACACCCGCAGCTGCAGCATCACCAGCGCGTACGGCAGCAGCCCGACCGCGGAGACGGCGAGGGTCTGGCCGAGCCGCTCGGCGTCGTCGAGGGTGCCGCGGCCCCAGGTGAAGATCGCGACGCCGATCGGCGTGCCGACGACGGCCAGCGCGGCGGAGATCGGCACGAAGAGCACCGTGGAGATGCGGGAAGCGAGCGAAAGGTCGCCGACGAGCCGCGCGGTGTCGCCGTCCGCGGCGGCCCGGCTCATCCGCGGCATCAGCGCGGTCAGCAGCGAGACGCCGAGGATGCCGTACGGCAGCTGGAAGAGCAGCGACGCGTAGCTGTAGGCGGTGACGCCGCCGCCGGTGCCGCCGGTCAGCACCCGCGTCGTGACGACGAACCCGACGTGGCTCACCACGACGTACCCGAGGATCCACGCGGCGAGCCCGCCGAACTCCTTCATCCGCGGGTCGAAGCCCCAGCGCCAGCGGAACCGGAAGCCGGTGCGCAGCAACGCCGGGATGAGCACCAGCGCCTGCACGACGATGCCGAGCGTCGTGCCGGAGCCGAGCACGAGCAGCTTCGGGTCGCTCATCCGCACCGGGTTGAGCGTCAGCTCCCCCGGCATCAGCGCGAACACGACCAGCGTGGCGGTGACGACGACGTTGTTCAGCACCGGCGCCCAGGCCGGCGGGCCGAACACGTTCTGGGCGTTGAGGATGGCCGACATCAGCGCGAACAGGCCGTAGAACAGGATCTGCGGCAGCAGCAGGTAGGCCAGCGCGGTGGTGAGCCCGGGGTTGGCCTCCGCTGACGATTTGTCGACGTAGAGCGCGGTGAACAGCGGCGCGATGGCCACCGCGACGGCCGTCCCGACGGTGAGCAGCACCAGCGCCATCGAGAGGAGCCGCTGCGTGTAGGCCCGGCCGCCGTCGGCGTCGTCCTGCGAGCGGACCAGCAGCGGCACCACGACACTGGCCAGCACCCCGCCGAAGAGCAGCTCGAACACGATGTTCGGCAGGGTGTTGGCGACGGTGAAGGCGTCGTTGACGATCCCGGTGCCGACCACGGCGGCGAGCAGCAGCTTGGCGACGAAGCCGGTGATCCGGCTGACGGTCGAGGCGATCGCCATCCGCCCGCTCGAGCGGGCCAGCGAGGCGCCGGCCCCTTCGCTGCGACCGGCCGACACCGGCGACGCGGGTGGCCTCGCGACGATCTGGGTGGCGAACTCGTCGTACGGCCGCCGGGAGACGTCGAGGTCGCGGGTCGGCCAGTGGTGGCCGCGCAAGTCACTGGGGAGGAAGATCGTCGCTTCCTCGTCCCCCGGCTTCGTGGCCGGGGGGTCCTGATCCGCCATGGCACCACACTGCCAGGTCAGGGCCCTGAGCGGGTACGGCGGTGGTCACCGAACGTGCGAGCGAACGGCGCGACGCTCAGTGACGGCGGCTCCGGGGCTCAGGCGGCGAGGGTGATCTCCAGCGCGGCCCGGCCGGCCTCGGTCAGTTCGGCCGCGACGCGCCCGACGGCACCGTCCGCGGCGGGACGCACGTAGCCGCCGTGGGCCAGCGCGTGCGCGGTCATCTGATCGCAACAGGCGAATCCGTCTACGAAGAGGTCCGGTTCGCAGCTGCACGACATCTCAGCACGCCCGGCTGCCACCGCCCTCAGCATCGCCATCGCGCGGTGGGTGAGCTCGACTCCTGAACCGGACACCGGACTGCCTTTCTGCTTCGTGAACCTACTACTACGAGTCATCGTCCATTGGGCCAATTGTGTTAGCTACAGCACTAGGACGTTTACTAGACCTTGGCGGTTCCGGCCAGTCGGCGGAGCGGGCCTCGAGCGCGGTCAACGGGCCGGAAAGTGGCCTGGACCAGTGCGTCAGTGCCGCCAGGTCAGCTCGCGGCTTCAGCCATGCGGAGTTCGAGGGTCTGCGCCCACTCGCGGACGATCTGACGCCGCCGCCGGGTGTCGTCGGTCAGCAGGTTGGCCAGGCCCAGGCCGCGGGCGAGGTCGAGCGTGGCCTGGACCAGCTCGCGCACCCCCGGGCGGGACTCGTCGACGCCCAGCAGCTCGACGGTCACCCGGTGCGCCTCACGGCCGACCCGGGCCTCCAGGGGCACCAGGACGTCCCGGAGCGCCTCGTCGGTCGCCGCGACCGCCCAGAGCTGCAACGCGGCCCGGAACAGCGGCCCGGTGTACAGGTTCAGCACCATCTCGACGACCCGCTCGATGCGCGACGACCCGCTGGGCAGGTCCGCGGCCTGCGCGCGCAGTTCGTCGATCTGGGCCTCGCCCAGGAGGTCCACCGCCGCCGCGACCAGGTCTTCCCGCGTCGGGAAGTGGTGCTGCGCGGCGCCCCGGGAGACGCCCGCGCGTTCGGCGATCACGGCGACCGTGACCCCGTGCCAGCCGCGCTCGCCGAAGCTGTCGAGCGCGGCCTCGATGAGCCGCCGCCGGGTCGTGCGGCTGCGTTCCTGCTGCGGTTCGCGGAGCATCGGCTACGCCGGATCGACCCAGAAGTCGAGCTGGAGGTCGTCCTCGGAGCCCCCGATCCGGTACTTCGCGAAGTCGGTCACCCCTTCGGCGCGCAGGACCTCGTCGTCGAGGAAGAAGTTCCCGGTCGCCTCGCGGCTCGGCTTGGTGAGGATCGCGTACGCGGCGTCGGCCATGATCTCCGGCGTGCGGCTGCGGTCGGCCAGCTCGGCGCCGACGACGTTGCGGATCGCCGCCGTGTCGATCGTCGTGCGCGGCCAGAGCGAGTTGACCGCGACGCCGTCTTCGCGAAGTTCCGCGGCGAGACCGACGGTCACCAGGCTCATCGAGTACTTCGCGATGCTGTAGGCGAGGTGGCCGGCGGTGAACCACTTCTCGTCGAGGCTGATCGGCGGCGACAGCGTCAGGATGTGCGCGTTGGCCGAGGCCCGCAGGTGCGGGATGGCCAGCTTGGACAGCAGGAACGTGCCGCGCGCGTTGATGTCCTGCATCAGGTCGTAGCGCTTCATGCTGACCTGCTCGGTCGGCGTCAGGTCGATCGCGCTGGCGTTGTTCACGACGATGTCGATGCCGCCGAACTGCTCCACGGTCTTCGCCACCGCGGCCGCGACCCCGTCGTCGTCGCGGACGTCGCCGAGGATCGGCAGGGCGTGCCCGCCGGCCTTCTCGATGGCCTCCGCGGCCGTGTAGATCGTGCCGGGCAGCTTCGGGTGCGGTTCGGCGGTCTTGGCGAGCAGCGCGACGTTGGCGCCGTCGGCCGCAGCGCGCACGGCGATCGCCTCGCCGATGCCGCGGCTGCCGCCCGACATGATGATCGTCTTGCCGTCCAATGTGGACATGTCGACCCTCCTAGTAGGACTTGGGCAGGCCGAGGCTGTGCTGGCCGACGAAGTTGAGCACCATCTCGCGGCTGACCGGGGCGATCCGGCCCAGCCGGACGGCGGTGACCAGCGTGCCGAGGCCGTACTCGGTGGCCAGGCCGTTGCCGCCGTGGGTCTGCACGGCCTGGTCGGTGGCGCGGATGGCCACCTCGGCGGCGGCGTACTTGGCCATGTTGGCCGACTCCCCCGCGCCGAAGTCGTCACCGGCGTCGTAGAGCGAAGCGGCCTTCTGGGTCATCAGCTTGGCCAGTTCCAGCTCGATCTTGATCTCCGACAGCGGGTGCGCGAGCCCCTGGTGGGCGCCGATCGGCGTGCCCCAGACCTGCCGCTGGTTGGCGTAGGAGACGGCCTTGGCCAGCGCGTACCGGGCGATGCCGAGGGAGAACGACGCGCCCATGATGCGTTCCGGGTTGAGGCCGGCGAACAGCTGCGCGATCGCCGCGTCCTCCTCGCCGACGAGCGCCTCGGCCGGGAGCTTGACGTCGTCGAGGAACAGCGAGAACTGGTTCTCCGGCGCGACGATGTCCATCGGGATCACGGTGTACTCGAACCCGGCGGTGCCCGTCGGCAGGATGAACAGCGCGGGCTTGAGGCGGCCGGTCTTCGAGTCCTCCATCCGGCCGACGACGAGCACCGCGTCCGCCTCGTCGACGCCGGAGATGTAGACCTTGCGTCCACTGAGGACCCAGCCGTCGCCGTCGCGCTTGGCGGTGGTGGTGATCTTGTGCGAGTTCGACCCGGCGTCCGGCTCGGTGATGGCGAAGACCATCCGCTTGCTGCCGTCGGCGATGCCGGGCAGCCACTGCTTCTTCTGCTCTTCGGTGCCGAAGCGGGAGATCACGGTGCCGCAGATCGCCGGCGAGACGACCATGAGCAGCAACGGCGAGCCCGCGGCGGCCAGCTCTTCGAGCACTGCGGCGAGGTCGGCGATGCCCGCGCCCCCGCCGCCGTACTCCTCGGGGATGTTGACGCCGAGGTAGCCCAGCCGGCCGGCCTCGTCCCACAGCTCGTGGGTCTTCTCGCCGGCGCGGGCCTTCTTGGCGTAGTACTCGTGGCCGTACTTGGTGCCCAGCTCGGCGACGGCCTTCCGGAGCGCGATCCGCTCTTCGGGCTCGATGAAGTTCATCGCGTTCATGCTTGTTCTCCCACCACAGCTTCTCCGACCACAGCCAGAATTGTGCCGACTTCGACCTGCTGCCCGACGGTCACCGGCAGCTCCGTCACCACGCCGTCCGCGGGCGCCGCGATCCGGTGTTCCATCTTCATCGCTTCGAGCCAGAGCAGCGGATCGCCCGCCTTGACCGGGTCCCCGGCCTGCACGGCGAGCCGGACGACGGTGCCCGGCATCGGCGCGACCAGTGAGCCCGCGGCCAGCGCCGCGTCCGGGTCGGCGAACCGCGGCGCCGCCACCAGCGCGACGGAACCGAGCGCGGAGTCCACATAGGACACGCCGTCGTGCCGGGCGACGTCGAAGGTGCGCCGCACGCCGGCGACGTCCAGGACGACCCGGCCGGGCTCGGCGTCGACCAGCACCGCGTTGTACCCCTCGGCCCGCAGCCCGTCCCGGCCGAGCGTGTAGACGACCTCGTACTCGTGGTCGCCGACCGAGAAGACCTTGCGCTGCCCGGCGGACCGGACGTTGCGCCAGCCACTCGGCAGCCGCCCCTGTGTCGTCGCCGACGCCCGGTTCGTCGCGGCTTCCGCCAGCGCGGCGGCCAACGCGGACAGGCGCTCGGTGTCCACAGTGGCCAGTGGCGCGGCGATCGTGTCGAGGCCGTGCCGGTCGAAGAACGCCGTGTCGGTCTCCCCGGCCAGGAAGGCGTCGTGGCGCAGGATGTTGACGAGCAGGTCGCGGTTGGTGACGACGCCGTGGATCTTCGCCGCCGCCAGGGCCTTGGCGAGCCGTCGCGCGGCCTCGGCGCGGGTCGGCGCCCAGGTGATCACCTTGGCCAGCATCGGGTCGTAGTGGACGCCGACGACCGAGCCGCTGACGAATCCGGAGTCCAGCCGCAGCCCCGGTCCGTGGGTGAAGGAACGGTCCACATCGGGCACGTCGAAGGTGTGCAGCGTGCCGCTCTGCGGCTGCCAGTTCTCAGCCGGGTCCTCGGCGTAGAGCCGGACCTCGATGGAGTGCCCGACGGTCGGCGGCGGGTCGGCGGCCAGCCGTTCGCCGTCGGCGACGCGCAGCTGCAGGGCCACCAGATCGAGACCGGTCACGTTCTCGGTGACCGGGTGCTCGACCTGCAGCCGGGTGTTCATCTCCAGGAAGTAGAAGCGTCCGTCCGGCCCGGCGAGGAATTCGACGGTGCCCGCGCCGACGTAGTCGATCGCCTGGGCCGCCTTGCGCGCGGCGTCGAACAGCTCCGCACGCATGGCGTCGTCGACGAACGGCGACGGCGCTTCCTCGACGACCTTCTGGTGCCGGCGCTGGATGGAGCACTCCCGCTCCCCCACCGCCCACACCGTGCCGTGCCGATCGGCCAGCACCTGGACTTCGATGTGCCGCCCGGTCTCCAGGTACCGCTCGCAGAACACGGTCGCGTCACCGAACGCGGACGCGGCCTCCGCGCTCGCGCCTTCCACCGCCTCGGCCAGCTCGTCGAGGGAGCGGACCACGCGCATCCCGCGGCCACCACCCCCGGCGGACGCCTTGACCAGCAACGGAAGATCCGCGTCGGTCACCGAAGCCGGGTCCAGTTCGGACAGCACGGGCACGCCCGCGGCGGCCATCAGCCGCTTCGACTCCACTTTGGAGCCCATGGTCTCGATGGCCTCCGGCGGCGGCCCGACCCAGGTCAGCCCGGCGTCGAGGACGGCGCGAGCGAACGCGGCGTTCTCGGACAGGAAGCCGTAACCGGGGTGCACGGCGTCGGCGCCGGTGTCCGCGGCGGCCTTGACCAGCAGCTCGGCGCGCAGGTACGTCTCGGACGGCGCGTTGCCGGGCAGTCGGACGGCCGCGTCGGCTTCGAGGGTGTGGGGCGCGGCGGCATCGGCGTCGGAGAACACGGCGACCGTGCCGATCCCGGCGTCGCGACAGCTACGGAAGACGCGGCGGGCGATCTCGCCGCGGTTGGCGACCAGCAGGTTCTGGATCATCGCTCACTCACATCCGGAAGACGCCGAAGCCTTCGGCGCCCTTCACTGGTCCATTGTGGATCGCGGACAGGCTCAGCCCCAGCACGGTGCGGGTGTCGCGCGGGTCGATGATGCCGTCGTCGTAGAGCATGCCGGAGAGGAACATCGGCATCGACTCGGCTTCGATCTGGCCTTCCACCATGGCGCGCATGGCCTTGTCGTTTTCCTCGCTGTACACCTGGCCACGCGCCTCGGTGGCCGCGCGGGCCACGATCGACAGCACGCCGGCCAGCTGCGCCGGGCCCATCACCGCGGACTTCGCGCTCGGCCAGGCGAACAGGAAGCGGGGATCGTAGGCCCGGCCGCACATCCCGTAGTGCCCGGCGCCGTAGGACGCTCCCATGAGGACGGACAGGTGCGGCACCTTCGAGTTCGACACGGCGTTGATCATCATCGCGCCGTGCTTGATGATGCCGCTCTGCTCGTACTCCTTGCCGACCATGTAGCCGGTGGTGTTGTGCAGGAAGACCAGCGGCGTGTGGATCTGGTTGGCCAGCTGGATGAACTGCGCGGCCTTCTGCGATTCTTCGCCGAACAGCACGCCCTGCGCGTTGGCCAGCACGCCGACCGGGTAGCCGTGGATGTTCGCCCAGCCCGTCACCAGGCTCGGCCCGTAGAGCGGCTTGAACTCGTCGAAGTCGGAGCCGTCGACGACGCGGGCGATCACCTCGCGCGGGTCGAACGGCACCTTGAGGTCGGCCGGCACGATGCCGAGCAGGTCGTCGACGTCGTACACCGGCTCCGCGTACTCCGGCTTCGGCGTCGGCCCCTGCTTGGTCCAGTTGAGCCGCTTGACGATGCTGCGGCCCAGGCGGATCGCGTCCTGCTCGTCGACGGCCAGGTAGTCGGCCAGGCCCGAGGTCCGCGCGTGCATCTCGGCGCCGCCGAGCGACTCGTCGTCGGACTCCTCACCGGTGGCCATCTTGACCAGCGGCGGGCCGCCGAGGAACACCTTCGCGCGTTCCTTGACCATCACGACGTAGTCCGACATGCCCGGCAGGTACGCGCCGCCGGCGGTCGAGTTGCCGAACACCAGCGCGACCGTCGGGCAGCCCGCGGCCGAGGCGCGCGTGATGTCGCGGAAGATCCGGCCGCCGGGGATGAAGATCTCCTTCTGCGTCGGCAGGTCCGCGCCGCCGGACTCGACGAGGTTGATCGTCGGCAGCCGGTTCTGCGCGGCGATGTCCGCCGCCCGGTAGGACTTCTTGGCCGTCCACGGGTTGCTCGCACCGCCCTTGACCGTCGGGTCGCTGGCCGAGACCAGGCACTCGACGCCTTCGACGACACCGATCCCGGTGACGAGACTCGCGCCGACGCGGTAGTCGCTGCCCCACGCGGCCAGCGGCGAGAGCTCCAGGAACGACGAGTCCTCGTCGAGCAGCAGCTCGACGCGCTCGCGGGCGAGCAGCTTGCCGCGCTTGCGGTGCCGCTCGACGTACTTCTCGCCGCCGCCGGCCACGGCCTTGGCCTGCTCGGTGTCGATCTCGGCGAGCTTCTCCAGCATCGCCTCGCGGTTGGCGCCGAACTCGGCGGCCCGCGTGTCCACTGTGGACCTCAGGGTGGTCATGAGGTGTATCCCAATCGCTTCGCGGCCAAGCCGGTGAGGATCTCGTTGGTACCGCCGCCGATGCCGAGGATCCGGACGTCGCGGTAGTGCCGCTCCACCTCGGCCTCGCGCATGTAGCCGAGCCCGCCGTGCAGCTGGACGGCCTCGTTGACCACCCATTCGGCGGCCTCGACGGCGGTGTTCTTGGCGAAACAGGCTTCGGCGATGACCTCTTCGCCCGACACGTGCCGGATCGCGGTCTGCCGGGCGTAGGTGCGCGCGACGTCGGTCTTGCGCGCCATCTCGGTCAGCTTGTGCTGCACGAGCTGCCGCGAGATCAGCGGCCGGCCGAACGTCTCGCGCAGCCGGCACCAGTCGAGCGTCAGGTCGAGCGCGCGCTGCGCGTGCGCATACGCCTGCACCGCAAGAGAAAGCCGCTCGGTGACGAACTGGGTGGCCACCTGGGCGAACCCGCTGTTCTCGGCGCCGACGAGGTTCTCGACCGGCACCCGGACGTCCACGTAGGACAGTTCGGCGGTGTCGGAGCAGAGCCAGCCCATCTTCTCGAGCTTGCGCGAGACGGTGAAGCCGGGCGTCCCGCGTTCGACGACGATCAGCGACAGCCCGTGGGCACCTTCGCCGCCGGTGCGCACGACGGTCGTCACGAAGTCGGCGCGGCAGCCGGAGGTGATGTAGGTCTTGGCGCCGTTGATGACGTACTCGTCGCCCTCGCGGACGGCGGTGGTCCGGATCCCGGCGACGTCGGAGCCGCCGTCCGGCTCGGTGACGGCCAGCGAGCCGATCTTGTCCCCGGCCAGCGTCGGCCGCACCCAGCGCTCGATCTGCACCGGGTCGTTCGCCTCGGCGATGTGCGGGACGGCGATGCCGCAGGTGAACAGCGACGCGAACAGCCCGCCGGACCCGCCGGCGTAGTGCATCTCCTCGGCGACGACGAGCGCGTCGAGGTAGTTGCCGTCCCCGCCGCCGATCTCCTCGGGGAACGCGACGCCGAGCAGGCCCAGGTCGCCGGCCGTGCGGTGCAGGTCGCGCGGCAGCTCGCCGGCGCGCTCCCAGTCGTCGAGGTGCGGCAGGACCTCCTGCTCGACGAACCGGCGCACGGTCTTGCGCAGCTCGGCCCGCTCGGGCGTCCGGAACGGATCGGTCACAGGAGCACCTCGGGGACGTCGATTTCACGAGACCGCAACCACTCACCGAAGGCCTTCGCCTGCGGGTCGAACCGGGCCTGCGAGGCGACGCCCTGCCCGAGGATGCCTTCGACGACGAAGTTCATCGCCCGCAGGTTCGGCAGCAGGTGGCGCGTCACCGGCAGGTCGGCGGTCTCGGGCAGCAGCAGCTTGAACTCGGCGACGGTCAGCCGGTGCACCAGCCACCGCCAGGCGTCGTCGGACCGCACCCAGACGCCGAGGTTGGCGTTGCCGCCCTTGTCGCCGCTGCGCGCGCCGATGACGCTGCCGAGCGGCGCCCGCCGCACCGGCCCGTGGTCGAGCGGCTCGGGCAGCTCCGGCTCGTCCACATCGGACAGCTCCACAGTGGACGTCGAAGGCGCGATGTCGACCCGCATCCCGTCCGGCAGCACGGCGACGTGCGGCACCTTCCCGGCGTCCACGTAGGCCGCCGTGTAGACGCCGTACGGCGAAGCGTCCGACGGCGGGGCCGTGACGTGGAAACCGGGGTAGCTGGCCAGCGCGAGTTCGACCGCGGCGCTCGTGAACGCGCGGCCGGCGACCTTCGGATCCGCGTCCTTGACGGCGACGTGCAGCAACGCGCTCGCGGTCTGCTCGGTGTCGGCGTCGACGTGGTCGGTCCGCGCCAGCGTCCACTTGACGTCGGCGGGCGGCCGGTCCTTCAGCGCGCCTTCGAGCTGTTCCTTCACCAACGCGGCTTTCGCGTCGATGTCGAGTCCGGTGAGGACGAACGTCGTCTCGTTGCGGAACCCGCCGAGGGTGTTGAGCGCGACCTTCAGCGTCGGCGGCGGCGCCTCGCCGCGCACGCCGGAGACGCGCACGCGGTCGGGTCCGTCCTGGCTCACCGAGAGCGTGTCGAACCGCGTGGTGACGTCCGGGCCGGCGTAGCGGGCGCCGGTGATCTCGTAGAGCAGCTGGGCGGTGACCGTGCCGGTGGTCACCACGCCGCCGGTGCCCGGGTGCTTGGTGATCACGCTGGAGCCGTCGGCCTCGATCTCGGCGATCGGGAAGCCCGGCAGGCCGAGGGCGTGCTCGGTGAAGAAGGCGTAGTTGCCGCCGGTGGCCTGAGCGCCGCACTCGATGACGTGCCCGGCGGCGACGGCGCCGGCGAGCGCGTCGTAGTCGTCACGGGCCCAGCCGAAGTGCGCGGCGGCCGGCCCGACGATCACCGAGGCGTCGGTGACGCGCCCGGTGACGACGACGTCGGCGCCCGCGTTCAGGCACTCCGCGATGCCCCACGCGCCGAGATAAGCGTTGGCGGTCAGGGGTTTCCCGAGATCCAGCTCGTCGGCGCGGGCGACCAGGTCGTCGCCTTCGACGTGCGCGATCTTGACGTCGACGCCGAGCTTGTCGGCCAGCTCGCGCAGCGCACCGGCCAGCCCGGCGGGGTTGAGCCCGCCCGCGTTGGCGACGATCTTGACACCGTTTTCCTTCGCCAGTTCGAGGTTCTCCTCCATCTGGCGGAGGAACGTCTTGGCGTACCCGCGGTTCGCGTCCTTCAGCCGGTCGCGGCCGAGGATGAGCATGGTCAGCTCGGCGAGGTAGTCGCCGGTCAGGACGTCCAACGGGCCGCCGGTGAGCATCTCGCGCACGGCGGAGAAGCGGTCGCCGTAGAACCCGGACGCGTTGCCGATCCTCAAGGCCGACTCTGTCATTGCCGCCTCCGGGGGAAAGAGTCCGTCGGCGGGGCGAACTGCCCCGCTTCCCTACCGGACCCCGGAGGCCCGGCGAAGGCCTGCGCGACGGTCAGCCACTCCTCGACGTCGGGGCCCTGCGCCACGAGGTCGGTGTCGGCCGGGTGCCGCCGCTGGGTGACGACCAGGCAGAAGTCCACGGCGCTGCCGGTGAGCCGCTGCTCGGCGTCCTCGGGCCCGAACGTCCAGGTGGTGCCGTCCGGCGCGGCCAGTTCGACCCGGAACTCCTCGGCCGGCGGGGCGAGCGAGTTGAGCAGGTAGGCGAAGTCGCGGGTCCGCGTGCCGAAGCGGGCGATGTGCCAGAGCCGCGCGGTGGGCTCGCGGCGCAGGCCGAGCGCGTCGTAGACGTCCTGGCCGTGGGCCCAGGTCTCCATCAGCCGCGCGGTCACCATCGACGCCGCGCTCATCGGCGGGCCGTACCAGGGCAGCTTCTGCCCGTCCGGCACCGCGGCGAGGGCCTCGGCCAGCCGCGCCCGCCCGGCGCGCCAGCGGTCGAGCAGCTCCCCGGGCGACAGGTCGGCGCCTTCGGCCGCGGCTTCGTCGACGTAGTGCTCGCCGACGGTGAGCAGGCTTTCGACCTCGGCCTGCCAGTCCTCCGGATGGGCCGTGGCGATCAAGGCCTTCCCGTCGGTCCAGGTCAGGTGCGCGATCTGGTGCGCGACGGTCCACCCCTCGGCGGGCGTCGCGCGCGCCCAGTCGGACGCGGGCAGGTCCGCCACCACGTCGTCGAGTGTCCGTGATTCCGCGTCGAGATCCCCGAGGATCACGCCGAGGTCCGCCATCGCCGCCTCCTTGCGTACTGCCGCCCAGCGTGGCACCGGCCTCGATAAAAATCAAGCACGCCTGATTGTTTCACCCCGGACGCTGCGGAGACACTATTGACATCTTGCCAGTAGTGTCGGTCTGCCTTAGTTTCATCGCCATGGCCGAGACCACCTACGCCGTCGCGGACCGGATCGCCACGGTGACGTTGAACCGCCCCGAGGCGCGCAACGGCTACACGATCCGGATGGCCGACGAGCTCGGCGCGGCGATGGACCGCGCCGACCGCGACGAGGACGTCCGCGTGGTGGTGCTGACCGGCGCGGGCAACGACTTCTGCGTCGGCGCCGACCTGTCCCAGGGCGGGTTCGACTTCGACCCGGCGACCGGGCCGGACGCGGCCTGGCAGGAACCCGCCGGCCGCTGCTCGAAGCGGATCTTCACGATGAACAAGCCGGTGATCGCGGCGCTGCAGGGCGCGGCCGTCGGCGCAGGCAGCACGATCACGCTCCCCTGCGACTACCGGCTCGCCTCCGAGGACTCGCGGTTCGGTTTCGTCTTCACCCGCCGCGGCATCTACCCCGAAGGCGCGTCGGCCTGGTTCCTCCCCCGGCTCGTCGGCATGGGCACCGCGCTCGACTGGATGATCAGCGGCCGCGTCTTCCCCGCGGCGGAGGCCCTCGCGAAAGGCTTGGTGCACCGGGTTTTCCCGACCGGGACGGTGCTCGACGAGGCGTACAGGCTGGCCCGTGAGCTGATCGCGAACACCGCGCCGGTGTCCGTCGCGGTCACCCGGCAGCTGCTCTACCGGATGGCGAGCGCCGACTCGCCGTTCCCGGTGCACGAACTCGACTCGCGGCTGATCGGCGGCCTGGGCACGAACGCGGACGCCGTCGAAGGCGTCATGTCGTTCCTGCAGAAACGGCCGCCGTCGTGGGGCCTGCGCGTCGACAAGGACCTGCCCGACTACCTCCCCTGGTTGGACGCATGACCGCCTACCCGCCGCAGCCCTGGCACCTCGTCGCGGACGCGCGCGTCTCGATCTGGCGCGTCCCGGTGGCCGACCTGCCCGCGGTGCCCGCCGAACCGCTGGTGATCGCCGGGCACGCGTCGGTGTTCACGGCGTGGATCGACTACACGCCACCCGGCCAGCTCGCCTACCACGAGCTGCTGGCGGCGGTGGCGGTCAAGGGGCGCCGGGTCTCGTGCTCGATCACCGAGATCTGGGTCGACAGCGAGGTCTCCCTCCAGGGCGGCCGCGACCTGTGGGCGATCCCGAAGGACCTCGCCACGCTGGACTTCACGAGCGGCCGCACCTTCACGGCCACGGCGGCCACCGCGGACGACTGGATAGCGACGGCGGCGTTCAAGGGCCGCGCCGGCTTGCCGTTGCGGCTGCCGACGTCGTTCGACGTCGTCCAGGAGCGTGACGGTCTCCTGCGGACGCCGGTCGGCGCGAAGGTCCGCCCGCGTCCGGCGTCGGCGGACTGGAGCTTCAACCCGGGCGGACCGCTGGGCTACCTCGCTTCGCGACGCCCGGTGACGAGCCTCGAACTCCTCGCGTCCGAGTTGCGCTTCGGCGCCTGACCGTCTTCCGGCGTGCCCTCTCGCGCCACCCGATCAAGCTCAGCCGGGCCGCCGCCCCGCGTTCCGCCCGGCCGAGCGGCGTGTCGGCCGCTCCAGGCCGCCCCGGTCGAGGCTCGAACCGGCCCCCGAACTCCCTGTTCCGGGGCCTGAGCAGCACCTCTCGGTGACCGCGTAACCCGCGAGGGTGAGACCGCGACACGCCACCCATTGGGGCACGTGCAGCCTCCAACCCCTACATGTAGTCTCTGTGGACCGGCAACGCCCAGCGACGGGGAGACCGCTGCAGAGTACTGCCGGGCAGCTTCGAAGAACTTGCAGCACATGGCCTCATGAGACCCTGTGGCGATCCAACGCGTCCAAATTTGGAGACACGCATGTCAGTCGAAACCGGTCAGCGGCCGCCCGCCGCCGCCGACTCCAGCCCCACCGCGATCCGGGTCATCCGGCGGGACGGCAGCGTGTCGCCGTTCGACGCCGGGAAGATCTCGGTCGCGCTGACGAAGGCGTTCCTCGCGGTCGAGGGCGGCGACGCCGCCGCGTCCTCCCGCGTGCACCACGTCGTCGCCGAGCTCACCGAGCAGGTCGAGACCACCCTGCTGCGCCACGCCGGTCCCGAGACCGCGCTGCACATCGAGCAGATCCAGGACATCGTCGAGCTCGCGCTGATGCGCGGCGAGCACCACAAGGTCGCCCGCGCCTACGTCCTCTACCGCGAGGAGCACAGCAAGGCCCGCAAGGCGACCGAGCCCACGACGCCCGCCGAGGCGACGCTGAGCGTCAAGGGCGTCGACGGCGTGCTGCGTCCGCTCGACTGGGCCCGCGTGTCCCACGTAGTGGGCGAGGCCGTCGCCGGGCTCGACGACGTCACCGCCGAGCCGGTGCTGGCCGAGGCCAAGCGCAACCTCTACGACGGCATCAGCGCCGACGAGCTCGCACTGGCCCAGATCATGGCCGCCCGCGTGCTGGTCGAGCAGGAGCCGAACTACTCCTACGTCAGCGCCCGGCTGCTGCTGGACAAGCTGCGCGGCGAGGCCCTGAGCTACCTCGCGAAGAAGCCGCGCCTGGCCAGCCAGGACGAGATGGCCGGCGAGTACCCCGCGTACTTCCGCGACTACCTGCGCCGCGCGGTCGAGCTGGAGCTGGTCGACGGCGAGCTGCTCTCCTTCGACCTGGACAAGATCACCGCGGCGATCGAGGCCAAGCGTGACCTCGACTTCGGCTTCCTCGGCCTGCAGACGCTGTACGACCGGTACTTCCAGCACCACAACGGCGTCCGTTTCGAGCTGCCGCAGGCGTTCTTCATGCGCGTCGCGATGGGCCTCGCGATCCGCGAGGACGACCGCGAAGCCCGCGCGATCGAGTTCTACGAGCTGCTCTCGACGTTCCACTTCATGGCCTCGACGCCGACGCTGTTCAACTCGGGCACCACCCGCGCGCAGCTGTCGTCCTGCTTCCTCACCACGGTGGACGACGACCTGGACTCGATCTTCCAGGCGTACAAGAACAACGCGCTGCTGGCGAAGTACTCGGGCGGCCTCGGCAACGACTGGACCCCGGTCCGCGGCCTCGGCGCGCACATCAAGGGCACCAACGGCCAGTCCCAGGGTGTCGTGCCGTTCCTCAAGATCGCCAACGACACCGCCGTCGCGGTCAACCAGGGCGGCAAGCGCAAGGGCGCGGCCTGCGCGTACCTCGAGACCTGGCACGTGGACATCGAGGAGTTCCTCGACCTGCGCAAGAACACCGGTGACGACCGCCGCCGCACGCACGACATGAACACGGCCAACTGGGTGCCGGACGAGTTCCTGCGCCGCGTCGAGGCCGACGCGCAGTGGACGCTGTTCTCGCCGAACGAGACCCCGGACCTGCACGACCTCTACGGCAACGCGTTCTCGCAGCGCTACGCCGAGTACGAGGCGATGGCCGAGCGCGGCGAGATCAAGGTGTTCCGCAAGATCCGCGCGGTCGAGCTGTGGCGCCGGATGCTCACCATGCTGTTCGAGACCGGCCACCCGTGGATCACGTTCAAGGACCCGTGCAACCTGCGCTCGCCGCAGCAGCACGTCGGCGTCGTGCACTCGTCGAACCTGTGCACCGAGATCACGCTGAACACCAACAGCGAAGAGGTCGCGGTCTGCAACCTCGGCTCGGTCAACCTGCTCAAGCACGTCACCCCCGAGGGCCTGGACACCCAGCGCCTCGAGAAGACCGTGCGCACGGCCGTCCGCATGCTGGACAACGTGATCGACATCAACTTCTACACGATCCCGGAGGCGCGCCGCTCCAACCTGCGCCACCGCCCGGTCGGCCTGGGCATCATGGGCTTCCAGGACGCGCTGTTCGAGATCGGCGTCCCGTTCGCCTCCGCCGACGCCGTGAAGTTCGCCGACGTCTCCATGGAGCACCTCTCCTACTACGCGATCTCGGCCTCGACCGACCTCGCCGAGGAGCGCGGCCAGTACCAGTCGTTCGAGGGATCGCTGTGGAGCAAGGGCATCCTGCCGATCGACTCGCTGCAGCTGCTCATCGACGCCCGCCGCGGTGACGGCCTCGACGTCGACACCTCCACCACGCTCGACTGGGCGCCGCTGCGCGAGCGCGTCAAGACCGTCGGCATACGCAACTCCAACGTGATGGCGATCGCGCCGACCGCGACGATCTCCAACATCTCGGGTGTCGGCCAGTCGATCGAGCCGCTGTTCCAGAACCTGTTCGTCAAGTCGAACATGTCCGGCGACTTCACCGTCGTCAACCCGCACCTGGTCCGCTCGCTCAAGGCGCGCGGGCTGTGGGACGAGGTCATGGTCAGCGACCTCAAGTACTTCGACGGCAGCCTCGGCAAGATCGACCGGGTGCCGGACGACCTGAAGGCGCTGTACGCCACGGCGTTCGAGATCGAGTCGAAGTGGATCGTCGACGCCGGTTCGGTGCGCCAGAAGTGGATCGACCAGGCGCAGTCGCTGAACCTGTACATCGCGGCGCCGAGCGGCCGCAAGCTCGACGAGCTGTACCGCTACGCGTGGCACAAGGGCCTCAAGACCACGTACTACCTGCGGGCGCAGTCCGCGACGCACGTGGAGAAGAGCACCCTGCGCGGCACCGACGGCAAGCTGAACGCCGTCTCGGCCGGCACGGCCACCGCCACCGCGGCTCCCGCGGCGGCCCCGGCGGCCCCGGCGGCTCCGGCGGCCACCCCGGCCCCGGCGCCCTCGCCGGCCGCGGCCGTCCCGGCGATCCTGGTGACCGCGCCGGCCGCCAAGCCGGAGCCGAAGGAGCTGCCGAAGACGGACGTCGACTTCGTCACCACCGAAGGTGCCGCCTGCCGCATCGACGACCCCGACTGCGAAGCCTGCCAGTAAGCCCGCCCCGGCTCGTGAGTGGTAATGAGGGTTCTAACCCTCATTACCACTCACGAGCCCACCTGCCGAAGTGAGCGATATGACCAACGTGGAGACGACCGGCGTCACCGGCCTCGGTGAGATCGAGGTCGGGGCGGCCCGGATCAACGTCGACGACAAGCGCATGATCAACGCGCGCGCCGACGTCAACCAGCTGCTGCCGATGAAGTACCGGTGGGCGTGGGACAAGTACCTGGCCGGCTGCAACAACCACTGGATGCCGACCGAGGTCGCCATGCAGGCCGACATCGCGCTGTGGAAGTCGACCGACGGCCTCACCGAGGACGAGCGGCAGATGCTGAAGCGCAACCTCGGCTTCTTCGCGACCGCGGAGTCCTTGGTGGCCAACAACATCGTGCTCGCGGTGTACCGTCAGATCACCAACCCCGAGTGCCGCCAGTACCTGCTGCGCCAGGCGTTCGAGGAAGCCGTGCACACGCACACCTTCCAGTACATCTGCGAGAGCCTCGGCCTGGTCGAGGGCGAGCTGTTCAACATGTACCGCGAGGTTCCGTCCATTTCGGACAAGGACGCGTGGGCGCTGAAGTACACGCAGCACCTGGAGGACCCGGACTTCGAGACCGGGACGCCGGAGGCCGACACGGCGTTCCTGCGTGACCTCGTCGCGTTCTACGTGATCTTCGAGGGCATGTGGTTCTACACCGGCTTCGCGCAGATCCTCTCGCTCGGCCGCCGCAACAAGATGGTCGGCATCGCCGAGCAGTACCAGTACATCCTGCGTGACGAGTCGATCCACCTGAACTTCGGCATCGACTGCATCAACCAGATCAAGATCGAGAACCCGCACCTGTGGACCGAAGAGTTCCAGGAAGAGGTGCGCGGGATGCTGAAGGACGCGTGCGAGCTGGAGGTCGCGTACGCGCGTGACACCATGCCGCGCGGGATGCTCGGCCTGTCGGCGCAGCTGTGCGAGCAGTACATGCACTTCATCACCGACCGGCGCGCGCAGCAGATCGGCCTCCAGCCGATCTTCGGCGAGACCGAGAACCCGTTCCCGTGGATGTCCGAGGCGATGGACCTGAAGAAGGAGAAGAACTTCTTCGAAACGCGCGTCATCGAGTACCAGTCGGGCGGCGCCCTCGACTGGGACTGAGTTCTCCGGCTAGGCTCGGCCACGCCACTGGTTCGCCAGGGCGTGGCCGAGCTTTGTTGTGTGTGAGGTCACACTCTGTCGAGGCAACAGGGAACCCGGTGTGAATCCGGGACTGCCCCGCAGCGGTGAGTGGGAACGAAAGCCGTCATGTAAGCACTGAGCGCGAGCTTGGGAAGCGACGGCCGGTAGGCGCGAGCGGTACGCCCACGAGTCCGAAGACCTGCCCGTGGTGCGTGCGCCGACGGCGTGCGCGAGTCCGGGCCTCGTGGGATGGGCACGCACCGAAACGCTCGCCGCCGCGCGCGTCCGGACTCCTCGAACGAGCTCGCGAGGAGAGAGCTGTGACCGAAATCGGCACCACTGTGCTGGGCTACCCCCGGATCGGTCCGGACCGGGAGCTCAAACGCGCCCTCGAGCGTTACTGGGCGGGCAAGAACGACGAAGCCGCGCTGCTGGCCACCGGCCGTGAGCTGCGGGTTCAGACGTGGCAAGCGTTGCGGGACGCCGGGCTGGACTCCGTGCCGTCCAACACGTTCTCGCACTACGACCAGGTGCTCGACACCGCCGAGCTGTTCGGCGCGCTGCCCGCGCGCTTCACCGGGCTCGGCCTGTCGAAGCTCGACACCTACTTCGCGGCCGCCCGCGGCGTCCAGGACGCCCCGGCGATGGAGATGACGAAGTGGTTCGACACGAACTACCACTACATCGTCCCCGAACTGGGCCCGGACACGACGTTCGCGCTCACCGGCTCCAAGCCCTTGGACGAGTACCGCGAAGCCCGCGCGCTGGGCATCGAGACGCGGCCCGTGCTGGTCGGGCCGGTGACGTTCCTGCTGCTGAGCAAGGGCGACGAGGGGTTCCGGCCGCTGGACCTGCTCGACGGCCTGCTCGACGCGTACGCCGACCTGCTGCGGCAGCTGCACGACGAGGGCGTCGAGTGGGTCCAGCTCGACGAGCCGGCGTTCGCCGGTGACCGCTCCGAAGACGAGCTGAACGCGCTCATCCGCGCCTACCACCGGCTGGGCAAGGAGACCGCGCGGCCGAAGCTGCTGGTCGCGGGCTACTTCGGCGGCCTGGGCCGCGGGCTCGGCGTGCTGGCCCGCTCCCCCATCGAGGCGCTCGCCGTCGACCTGGTCACCGATGAGTCCTTTGTGGACGCCGTGGCGGCCGAAGGGGCGTTGCGGGACAAGGAGGTCCTGGCCGGCGTCGTCGACGGCCGCAACGTCTGGCGCACCGACCCGCAGAAGGCGCTGAGCCGGGCCGCGACCCTGCTCGGCGCGGCGGCGAAGGTCAGCGTGTCGACGTCGTGCTCGCTGCTGCACGTCCCCTACGACGTCTCGCGGGAGGACCTCGACCCGCGGCTCAAGGGCTGGCTCGCCTTCGCGAAGCAGAAGGTCGACGAAGTCGTCCTGCTCGGGAAGGCGCTCGCGGGCGAGGACGTCGACCTGACGGCGGCCCGCCGGGTCGTCGCCGATCGCGCGTCGGCGGCCGAGCTGGCCGACGACCGGGTGCGCGCCCGGCTCGCGGACCTGCGCCCGGGGCACGCCGTCCGCGCGCCGTACGCCACGCGGGCCGCGGCGCAGCAGGCGGCGCTGAACCTGCCGCCGCTGCCGAGCACGACGATCGGGTCGTTCCCGCAGACCGTGGAAGTGCGCAAGGCGCGGGCCGCGCACAAGGCCGGCGCGCTCGACGACGCCGCGTACGACGACGCGATGCGCGCCGAGGTCGAGCGGGTCGTCCGGCTGCAGGAGGAGCTGGGCCTCGACGTGCTGGTGCACGGGGAGCCCGAGCGCAACGACATGGTGCAGTACTTCGCCGAGCGGCTGGCCGGGTTCGCCGCGACCGACCACGGCTGGGTGCAGTCCTACGGCTCCCGCTGCGTCCGGCCGCCGATCCTCTACGGCGACGTCTCGCGCCCGGTGCCGATGACCGTGGCGTGGGCCCGCTACGCCCAGAGCCTGACGCCGAAGCCGGTCAAGGGCATGCTGACCGGGCCGGTGACGATCCTGGCGTGGTCGTTCGTGCGCGACGACCAGCCGCTGGGCGACACCGCCCGGCAGGTCGCGCTGGCCATCCGCGACGAGGTGCACGACCTCGAAGCGGCGGGCATCCAGGTCATCCAGGTCGACGAGCCCGCCCTGCGCGAGCTGCTGCCGCTGCGTTCCCGCGACCACCAGCCGTACTTCGACTGGGCGGTGTCGTCGTTCCGGCTGGCGACGTCCGGGATCGCCGACGCGACGCAGATCCACACGCACATGTGCTACTCGGAGTTCGGTGAGGTGCTGCCGGCGATCGACGCGCTCGACGCCGACGTCACCAGCATCGAGGCGGCCCGCTCGAAGATGGAGGTGCTCGCCGACCTGACGGCGGCCGGCTTCGGCCGCGGCGTCGGGCCCGGGGTGTACGACATCCACTCACCGCGCGTGCCGTCCCCGGCCGAGGTGGCCGGCCTGCTGCGCACGGCGGCGGGCGCGGTGCCGGCGTCGCGGGTGTGGGTCAACCCGGACTGCGGCCTGAAGACCCGCGGTTACGCGGAGGTCGAGCCGGCGCTGCGCAACCTGGTCGAAGCGGCCCGGCAGGTGCGCACCGAGCTGGGCTGACGCCCGGGGCGGGCCGCCGCCCCCGTCTTCCAGTTTACCGGCGGGGTCCGACAGAACCGCGGCTCCAAAGCCGTGAAGGACTCCTTACCGGCTCTTAGCGCCGGTAAGGAGTCCTTCACGGCTCACCCGAAAAGACTGTTGTCAGGTGGTCAACAAGGGTGCATCGTGGAGGGGGTAGCCGATCTCGACGGGGAGATGGTCAGCTTGACGCGCACTGTGGGCCGGGCCGCCGAAACGTTGCGTGAGCGCGTGCCCCCGCTGACCTCGCTGCCCCTCCCCCGCGCCGTCGACCAGCGGTGGCTGCGGTCGCGCTGGCCCGTCCAGGAGCTCGCGACGCCGCCCGCCGGCAGCGGCCTCAAGCCCGTGCTCGGCGACGAAGGCCCGCCCGTGGTCGGGCACATGCTCGAGATGATGCGCTTCGGCCCCGCGTTCGGCCTCCGCCGCCACGAGCTCTACGGCCCGGTGTCGTGGACCGGCGGGTTCGGCCGCCGGATCGTCGCGCTGTCCGGGCCGGAGGCGACGCAGATCGCGCTCGTCAACAAGGACAAGGCGTTCTCGCAGGAGGGCTGGAAGTTCTTCATCGAGCGGTTCTTCGAGCGCGGCCTGATGCTGATGGACTTCGGCGAGCACCACCTGCACCGCCGGATCATGCAGGAGGCCTTCACCCGGGCGCGGCTCACCGGCTACGTCAACGAGATGGGCCCGGCCCTGCGCGAAGGCGTCGCGGGCTGGGGCTCGCACGACCGGCCGCGGTTGTACTGGTCGCTCAAGCAGCTGACCCTCGACGTCGCGACGCGCGTGTTCATGGGCATGCGCAGCGGCGCCGACTCCCACCGGATCAACCGCGCGTTCGTCAGCTCCGTGCGGGCCGGCACCGCGCTGGTGCGCGTCCCGGTGCCCGGCGGCCGCTGGTCGGCCGGGCTGCACGGGCGGAAGGTCCTGGAGCGCTACTTCGGCGAGACCCTGCCCGCCAAGCGGGCAGCCGACGGCGACGACCTGTTCGCCGCGCTCTGCCACGCCACCACCGAGGACGGCGACCGGTTCTCCGACACCGACATCGTCAACCACATGATCTTCCTGATGATGGCCGCGCACGACACGACGACCATCACCAGCAGCGCCATGGCCTACTACCTCGCCAAACACCCGGAGTGGCAGGAGCGGGCGCGCGCGGAGTCACTGGCGCTGGGCGACGACGTCCTCGACATCGACGCCATCGACAAGCTGGAGACGCTCGACCTCGTGATGAAGGAGGCACTGCGGCTGGTCGCGCCGGTGCCGTCGCTGACCCGCCAGACCGTCAAGGACACCGAGGTCCTCGGGCACTACATCCCGGAGGGCACGCTCGTCGGCATCTCGCCGACGGTGAACCACTTCGACCCCGGGTGCTGGACCGACCCGTTCCGCTTCGACCCCGAGCGCTTCGCCGAGCCGCGGCGCGAGGACAAGTCGCACCGGATGGCGTGGATGCCCTTCGGCGGCGGCGCGCACAAGTGCATCGGGCTCCACTTCGGCGGTCTCGAGGTGAAGCTGCTGATGCACGAGATGCTGCGGGCGTACCGCTGGTCGGTTCCGGAGAGTTACACCGCGCGCTGGGACTACGTCTCGCTACCGGTGCCCGCGGACGGTCTCCCGGTGCGGTTGACGCCTCGCTGACCCGCCACCCGTCCGGGTACCGATACACATGGTGACACGATGTCACCAATCGTGGAGGTCTGTCACTCGTTCAGCCGGTAGACACCCCGTTACACACGTGATGCCGTGGCATCGGCCGCGGCCGACGGGTGCCCCGTGCGGGTTCCCGGACATCGGCACCGCGCCTGAACTGGCCAGACCTGTGCGTGAAGAAGGTGGAGTGTGTCTGAGCCCGGTGCCGCGCCAGGGTTGGTGGACGTGGCCCGCAGGTGGGCGGCGACGCTCGCTGACACCAAAGGAGTAACGCTTCCCCCGGAAGAGCTCGAACAGCTCCTGCTCGGGGTCGCGACGGACGCGGTCGACCACGTCAGCTCGGGGCACGACGGGGCGCTGCTGCGGTTCAGCGCGCTCTACGCCGCGTCGCCGATGGGGATCGCGCTGGCCGACCCGGACGGCGGGATCGTCGAGGCGAACCTCGCGCTGGGACAGCTGCTCGGGTGCCCGCCGGACCGGTTGCGGGGCCGGCACATCACCGAGCTCGGCTCGACCGGCCACGACGTCTCCCGGCTCAAGGCCGGGCTGGAGCACGTGAGCACCGGCGTCGAGCGCTTCCGGGAGCGGATGCTGCTCGACCACGTCGACGACGGCAAGCTCTGGACCGACGTCACGCTCGCCCGGCTGCCCGGCGACCGGCCGGGTTCGGTGTACCCGGTGCTGATGGTCTCCGACGCGAACGAGCTGCACCTGCTGCAGGAGCGGCTGGTGCACCAGAACATCCACGACCCGCTCACCGGGCTGCCGAACGCGTCGTCGTTCACCACCAAGCTCGAAGCGGCGCTCGGTGCCGGCGCGCGTGACGACATCGCGTTGATCTACCTCGACGTCGACGGCTTCAAGGTCGTCAACGACGGCCTCGGCGCCGGCGTCGGCGACCAGGTGCTGCGCGGGGTCGCGGGCAAGCTGTCCGCCGTGTTCACCGGCCACCACGACGGGTTCGTCGCGCGGCTGTCCGGCGACGGCTTCGCGGTGCTGCTGCGCGGCGAGCTCTCCGCCGCCGAGGTCGTCGAGCTGGTCGAGCGCGCGCTGGAGGACCTCAACGAGCCGATCTACCTCGGCGGGCACGGCATCGGCGTGAGCGCCAGCGCGGGCATCGTGGTGCGCGCGGCCGTCGAAGACGGGGCCGCGGAGCTGTTGCGGGCCGCGGAGATCGCGTTGCACCGGGCCAAAGAGGCCGGCAAGGCGCAGTGGATGCTGTTCGACCCGGAGCTGGACGCCCGCGACCGCGGCCGCTACCAGCTGGGCGCGGTGATCGCCGGGGCGCTGGAGAACGGCGAGTTCTCGCTGGTCTACCAGCCGACGGTGAAGCTCGCCGACCCCGACCGGATCGCCGCGGTCAACGCCGGGCTGCGCTGGAACCACCCGGAGAAGGGCGAGCTCGGCTCCGAGGAGTTCTACCCGCTGGCCCAGACCACCGGCATGACGGTCCCGCTCGGCCGCTGGCTGCTCGCCGAGTCCCTGGCCGCCACGGCCCGCTGGCGCACCCGCCTGGGCGACGCGGCACCGGACGTCTGCGTCCGCCTGCCCACGCGGCTGGCCATCGACCCGGACCTGGTGATGCTGGTCCGCGAGCAGCTGACCAAGCACGAGCTGCCGGCGACGGCGCTGCGCCTGTGCACCGACCGCGACTCGGTCCTCGACCCGCGCGGCGAGGTCCTGGACTCGTTCGCGGTGCTGGCCGACCTGGGCACGCAGCTGGTGCTGACCATCTCGGGCTCCGCGGACCTGGAGCTGATCCCCCAGCACGGCCTGCCGGTGAAGCACGTGATCCTGTCGGGCCCGGTGATCGACGCCCTGGACGCCGAGGAACCGGCCGAGTCCGACATCCGCCACCTGACCCAGCTGGTCACCCGCGCCCGCGAGCTGCAGCTGCGGGTAGGAGCGGAAGGCGTCCGCACCCACGAACAGGCGGCGCGGCTGCGCCAGCTGGGCGTGCTGGCGGCCCGAGGCCAGTTCGCCAACGACTCCGCCACGGGCGACGAGGTGGACGAGCTGATCGCGAGGCACCCGGCCACCTGACGCGCCTGCCAAACGCCCCAATGTGGCGTTGGTTGCGTCCAAAAGCACCCAATGTGGCGTTCGGTGCGTCCAACGCACCCAACGCCACGTTGGGGCGCTGGGAACCGTCGGCACCCGGCCACCTGACGCCTGCTCGCACCGCCCGCGGCGGCGCGCTCGCGCCCTTGGCGCCGGACAACGAGCGCCGGCCACCCGGCGCCATCGAGCCGCGCGCCGGGCTCGTCTGCGGGCTGCTCCCGCCAACCGCGGCGGATCCTGACCAAGCCGGTCGTACGTCGGCTCCGAAGGACGGGCAGGATGGGTTCTGCCGCCGACGAGAAGGGACCTCCATGGACGCCGGAGACCTCGCCCCCGATTTCACGCTGCCCGACGACCAGGGTCAGGAGCGCAAGCTCTCGGACTTCCTGGCCACCGGACCGGTGGTGCTGTTCTTCTACCCGGCCGCGATGACCGGCGGGTGCACCGCCGAGAGCTGCCACTTCCGCGACCTCGCCGCGGAGTTCGCCGAGGTCGGCGCGCACCGGGTCGGGATCAGCCCGGACGGCGTCACCAAGCAGCGGCAGTTCTCCGCGGCCAACGACTTCGACTACCCGCTGCTGTCCGATGTGGAGGGTGAGGTCGCCAAGCAGTTCGGCGTGTGGCGCAGGCTCCTGCCCCTGCACGCGAAGCGCGCGACCTTCGTGATCGGCGAGGACCGCCGGATCCTCGAGAAGATCAAGAGCGAGCTGAACTTCACCGTCCACGCCGATCAGGCGCTGAGGGTGCTGCGGGAGCGCAACAAGGTCTCCTAGGCGTCGAGCCGCCACACGTGGTTCGTGCCGGTGCACGCCGGCGCCAGCGGCTTCTCCGCCGGTTCCTCGCGCACCTTCGTGAACCCCAGCCGGGCGGGCACCGCCCGGCTGCGCGCGTTCAGCTCGTCGTGCATGATCTCGACGTAGCCGGCGCCGAGGCGGAACGCCTCCGCCGTCAGCAGCGCGACGCTCCGGGTCATCAGGCCGCGGCCGGTCCAGCCCCGGGCCAGCCAGTAGCCGATCTCGGCACCGCCGTCGCGCGTCATCACGCCGACGCCGCCCGCCACCTCGCCGTCGACGCCGATCGCGTACTCGTACGCTTCGGCGCTCTCCCAGCGCTTCGCGGTCAGCCGGAGGAACTCCGAGGAGTCGTCCGACGTGTAACCGCCGGTCGCCCAGATCAGCCACGGCCCCAGCTGTTCCAGGGAGCCGCTGACGAGCGCGGTCAGGAGGTCGCGATCGCCGGGGTGCCAGCGGGTCAGCGTCAGGTCACCGTCGCGGTAGGTCTCGGCCGGGGTCTCCATCGATCCATGGTGCCCCGGCCGGGGCCCGCCGCGCGCGGCATTTAGTTCACGATGACGCTGTCGGGTACCTCGGTGTCGTTCTTCAGCGCGTCGAACAGCTGCTTGGACTTGTTCTTGTCCCAGTTCTCCGCCGACCCGCTGGTCACCGGGACCGTCGTGGTCACCACGCCGCCGGAGGAGATGCCGCGCATCGCGATCGCCAGGCCGGCGAGGTTGTGCACGTGGTCGCCGGAGTCCATGGTCAGCGCGTCCGGCGCCGCGGACAGCAGCGGGAAGAAGTCGAACGGGTTGAGCAGCGTGCCCGGGCTGGCGATCTGGCTGACCAGCGCACCGATGAACTTGCGCTGGTTGGCGACGCGGTCGAGGTCCGAGCGCGGGGTCGCGTCGCTGTGCCGCATCCGGACGAAGCCCAGCGCCTCGCGGCCGTCGAGGGTCTGGGGGCAGCCGGCCTTGATGCTGATGCCCGTCACCGTGTCGTTCATGTCCTTGTCGATGCACATCTCGACGCCGCCGATCGCTTCGACGATCTTCGCGAACCCGCCGAAGCCGATCTCCGCGTAGTGGTCGATGTGCAGGCCGGTGGCGCCTTCGACGGTCTGCGCGAGCAGCTTCGGCCCGCCGAGCGAGAACGCCGCGTTGATCTTGTTCGTGCCGTGGCCCGGGATCTTCACCTGGGAGTCGCGCGGCAGGGAGAGCAGCGTCGGCTTCGTGGAGTTGTCCGGCAGGTGCGCGACCATGATCGTGTCGGTGCGCTGGCCGCCGGCGGCCGCGACGTCACCCGTGGCGAGGTTCTCCTCGTCGGCCGTGGTGAGGCCCTCACGGCTGTCCGAGCCGACGATCAGCCAGTTGGTGCCGGCCGCGGCGACCGGACGGCCGTCGTAGTCGGCCAGCGCGTCGACGCGCTTGATCGAGAACTCCAGGTAGACCCAGATGCCGGCGAAGAACACCACGAACACCAGCAGCAACGTCAGCAGGATCCGGCCGAAGCCCCAGCGGCGACGCCGGCGCGGCGGCCGTGACGGCGGGTAGTCGTCACCCCGGTTCGGCGGGGCCTGCCGCGGCGGCGGGCCCTGGGGCGGCATGTACTCCGGCTCGCGGGTGCCCATCGGGCGGGTGCGCTCGTCGTAGGGGCTCTGGCCCCGGCCGGGCAGCGGCATCATCTGCGCGCGCTGGTGGTCCCGGGAGCGGCCGGCGGGCGGCCGCGGCGGGGGCATCCGGCGGCCGCCGTCATCGCCACGGTACGTCATCACCCATCACCCAATCCCGATTCGGACAAACGTGTCTTCGTCAGTCAACCGCACGTCCTCGCAAGGAGGACGTGCGGCACCGGGGTCGGGTTGGCCGCGGGAGGTTACTTGTCGGTCACCTCGTAACCGAACTGGTGGACCTTGAGGTAGCCGGAGCGGAACCCGGCCTCGGAATAGGCCAGGTAGAACTCCCACATCCGGCGGAAGACGTCGTCGAACCCGAACCCGGCGATGTCGGTCCAGCGGTGCAGGAACCGTTCGCGCCACAACCGTAGCGTGTGGGCGTAGTCCTGGCCGAACTCGCGCATCCCGGCCAGCCTGAGCCGGGTGTTCTCGACCAGGCCGTCCTCGATCGAGCGCACCGACGGGATGATGCCGCCGGGGAAGATGTACTTGTGGATCCAGGTGTAGGCGCGCGACGACGCCATCATCCGGTCGTGGTCCATCGTGATGGCCTGCAGCCCGAACCGGCCGCCGGGGCGCAGCCGCTCGCCGATGGTCGAGTAGAACGCCGGCCAGTAGGACGCGCCCACGGCCTCGATCATCTCGACGCTGACCACGGCGTCGAACTGCCCGCTCGACTCGCGGTAGTCGCACAGCTTCACCTCGACGCGGTCGCCGAAGCCGGCCGCGACGATGCGCTCGGTGGCCAGCGCGCGCTGCTCCTCCGAGATGGTGAGCGACGTGACGGTGGCGCCGCGCGCGGCGGCGCGGATCGCGAGTTCACCCCATCCGGTACCGATTTCGAGGACTTCGCTGCCCGCGCGGACCCCGGCGTAGTCCAGCACGCTGTCGATCTTGCGGTGCTGGGCGGCGGTGAGGTCGTCGGCCGGGCCGAACAACGCCGAGGAGTACATCATCGACTCGTCGAGGAACGTGCCGAACAGGTCGTTCGACAGGTCGTAGTGCCGGTGGATGTTGGCCCGCGCGCCTTCGAGGCTGTTCTCCTCGGACGGCGGCTGGGTGCGCTCGGCGATCTTCCGGAACTTCTGCAGCACCGGCGGCACGAGCGTGGCCATCCGCGCCGCGAACGGCGTCAGCACCTCGGCCAGGTCGGACGCGACCCAGTCACCCGCCATGTAGGACTCGCCGAAGCCGATCTTGGCGTCGACGCCGAGGCGGTGGAAGAAGGCCTCCGGACGCAGGATCCGCATCTCGGGCGCTTCCGGCCCGCCGTTGCCCAGCACCGTCCCGTCCGGGAACGTCACCCGGACGTCGAGCGGGCGGACCGCACGGCGGAACAGGCTCGCGGCGATCCGCGCGCGCAGTGCGGAGTGCGGCGGGGCGGCCAGCCCCGGCCACCGGTTTTCGTCGGGGACGTCCTGAGTCGACGCGCGGTCGACACTCGAGGTGGTCACGGGTTCTCCCTCCGGCCGGCCTGGTGCGCCGGTGCTCGATCCTAATTGCCGCACCCCCGCGGCGCCCTTCGTCGAATGCCCTGTTCGGGGTGGTGTCACACGGGTATTCGGAGCCGCTCGGGTCCCGGCGCGGCCCACGCGCCCGTGAGTGTGTCGTCGGTGCTCCCGGCGATTACTTCCATTGTGAAAGCACTTGCCAGCCGGGTCCAGACGGAAGAGCGGCGCAGCATCGCGTGGCCCTCGTTGGCGATCTCGAACCGGGCCACCCGGGCGGCGACGCCCTCGGCGCGTTCGGCGAAGGCGTGGGACTCGACCGGGCTGGTCATCCGGTCGCGGGTGCCGTGCACGACGAGCACCGAGCGCCCGGCGACGGCCCCGACGGGCTCGCCCCGCGGCGTCCACGGGGCCAGGGCGCAGACCCCGCGCACGGCCGGGTCGTCGGCCACGCGCAGCGCCACCCGGCCGCCCATCGAGTGCCCGACCAGCACCACCGGCAGGCCGGGGTGGTCGGCGTGGATGCGGTCGAGGGCCCAGCGGGCGTCCTGGATCGGGTCCATGGCGGGTGCGTTCCAGCCGTAGCGGCGGTTGCGCAGCAGCCGCACCTCGACGCCGTGCTCGCGCCCGGCCCGGTGCAGGGCGCGCGCGATCGGCACCATCCGCAGGTGGGCGAGCTTCCAGGGCGGAACGCCGCCCGTGCCGTGCTCCGCGCCGCCGTGCAGCACGAGCACGACCGCTTCGGTCCGCGGCCCGTGCGCCGGCCACACCGCCACCGCCGGTTCTGCCTCGCTCACCCACGCCCTCCCACTGTCCGGGACTCACTGCCCGCATCCGGATCAACCTGGATACGCCACCCGGCTATTCCACCGCGTACCACCATCTTCGCGGTAGATTCGGCGCCCGATCACCGACGGAAGGGTGGGTGTGGTGAGCGCCACGGACATCTCGGGCAGTGTCGCCAAGCAGCTGGCGGACGTCGAGCAGGCCAACGCCGAAGCAGTGCGGGCCGCGGCCGATCTGGTGCTGGGGGTGATCCGGGCCGACGCACTGGTCTATACCGCCGGTGCCGGGCACTCGCTGGCCGCCGTCGCCGAGACGTTCTACCGGGCCGGCGGGCTCGCGTGCGTCTACCCGCTGTACCACCCGGAGCTGCTGCCGCTGCACGGCGCGGTGCACAGCACGACGACCGAGCGCCGCACCGGCCTCGCCGAGGAGGTGCTCGCCGAGCGCGCGCCGGGCCCGGACGACGTACTGGTCGTGTTCTCGACGTCCGGGTCCAACCCGTACCCGGTCGAGCTGTGCATCGGCGCGCGCGAGCGCGGCGCGGCCGTCATCGCCATCACGTCGCGGGCCTGCGTGGCCGCGGCGCCGCGGCGGTCGTCGAGCACGCTGGTCGAGCAGGGCACCGTGGTGCTCGACTCGCTGGTGATCCCGGGCGACGCGAGCTACCCGCCGGACGCCCCGCGCACCGCGCCGCTGTCCACTGTGGTCAACGCGTTCCTGTGGAACCTCGTGCTGGCCCAGGTCTACGACCGCGGCACCGCCGAGGGCCTCGACGTCCCGCTGTGGCGCAGCTCCAACGTCGAGGGCGGCGACGAGGCCAACAAGTCCCTGCTGGCCAAGTACAGCGAGCTGGTCCCCCAGCTCCGCTAGCCGGGACCGCGTGATTGAAGGGTCGTCACGCGTGATTCAGAGGTCGACACGCGTGATTGGCGGGCCGACACGGCACTGACACCGTGTCGACCCTCCAATCACGCGAGATGACTTCCCAATCACGCGTGACGACCCTCTGATCACGCGACGGCGGGTTCCTGGTCGGCGAACTGGGTGGCGTGGAGGGTCGCGTAGCGGCCGTTCGCGGCGAGGAGCTCGTCGTGCGTGCCGCGCTCGACGATCTCGCCGTGCTCCAGGACCAGGATCTGGTCGGCGGCGCGGACCGTCGAGAGGCGGTGCGCGATGACCAGGGCCGTGCGGCCCGCCAGTGCGTGCGTCAGTGCTTCGCCGACCGCGGCCTCGGACTCGGAGTCCAGGTGCGCGGTCGCCTCGTCGAGGACGACGACCTTGGGCTGCGCGAGCAGCAGCCGCGCGATGGTCAGCCGCTGGCGCTCACCGCCGGAAAGCCGGTACCCGCGCTCCCCCACCGTGGTTTCGAGGCCGTCGGGCAGGGAGTGCACCAGCTCGCCGAGCCGGGCGCGCTCGAGGGCTTCCCAGATCTCGTCGTCGGTGACGTCGGGGCGCGCGTAGGCCAGGTTGGCGCGGATCGTCTCGTGGAACAGGTGCCCGTCCTGCGTCACGACGCCGACGGTTTGCCGCAGCGAAGCGAAACTCAGGTCCCGGACGTCCACATCGGACACCCGCACCGTGCCCGAGTCGACGTCGTAGAGCCGCGGCAGCAGCGACGCGATCGTCGACTTCCCCGCCCCCGACGACCCGACCAGCGCGACCATCTGGCCCGCCTCGGCGCGGAACGAGATGCCGTGCAGCACCTCTTCGCCGCCGCGGTGGTCGAGCGTGGCGACGTCTTCCAGCGACGCCAGCGAGTACCGGTCCGCGGCGGGGTAACCGAAGCGGACGTCGGAGAACTCGACCGAAACGCCTTCCGAAGGCGGCAGTACCAAGGCGTCCGGCTTCTCCTTGATCATCGGGTCGAGGTCGAGCACCTCGAAGACGCGCTCGAACGACACCAGCGCGGTCATCACGTCGACGCGGACGTTGGCCAGCGCGGTCAGCGGCGCGTAGAGCCGGGTCAGCAGCAGCGCCAGGGCGACGACGGTGCCCGGCGCGAGCTGGCCGGTCAGCGCGAGGTACCCGCCGAGGCCGTAGACGAGCGCCTGCGCCAGCGCCGAGACGAGCGTCAGGCTGGTCATGAACCAGCGGGTCAGCATCGCGGTCCGGATGCCGATGTCGCGCACCCGCCCGGCGCGCACGCCGAAGTCGTCGGCCTCCTGCACGGGGTGCCCGAAGAGCTTGACGAGCGTGGCGCCCGGCGCGGAGAACCGTTCGGTCATCTGCGTGGTCATGCCGGCGTTGAGGTTCGCGGACTCCCGCTGCAGCCCGGCCATCCGGCGGCCGAGCCGGCGCGCGGGCAGCACGAAGATCGGCAGCAGCACCAGCGCGAGCAGCGTGACCTGCCAGGACAGCGTGAGCATGACGGCCAGCGACAGCACCAGCTGGATCACGTTGGTGACCAGGCCGGACAGCGTCGCGGTGAACGTCCGCTGCGCGCCGATGACGTCGTTGTTGAGCCGCGAGACCAGCGCACCCGTGCGGGTGCGGGTGAAGAACGCGATCGGCATGCGCTGCACGTGCTCGAACACCGCGCGGCGCAGGTCGTAGATGATGCCCTCGCCGATGCGCGCGGACTGCCACCGCTCGATCAGGCCGAAGCCGGCGTCGGCGATCGCGAGCCCGGCGATCACGATCGCCAGCCAGATCACGACGGACAGGTCGTGCCCGCCGACGATCGCGTCGACCACCTTGCCGGCCAGGACCGGCGTCGTCACCGCGAGCACCGCCGAGATGACGGTGAACACGAGGAAGATCAGCAACGACCGCCAGTGCGGCCGGGCGAAGCGGGCGACGCGCTTGAACGTGCCGCGGGTCAGCGCCTTCGGCACGTCGTTGGCGCGCATCGCCGAGCTGAGCAGAGCCCAGGTGTTGTCCACGGGAGACCCCCAGTTCCAAAACCTCTACCAAAGCTGAGGTTTTCTTCGGATATGACCTGGACAACGCGGTCGCCGTCCGATTGCTTCCCGATCGCGTTCACTCGCCGCGAACGACCAGGTACAGCGCGGTGCGCAACTGCTCCGCGCCGTCGCCCAGTGGGGCCAGCAGGAGCGCCTCGGCCTCGCGCGTCGCCTCTTCGCCCGCCCGCCGCACCCGCTCGCCCTCGTCAGTCAACCGGACGAGGCGCTTGCGCCGGTCGCCGGGCGCGACCTCGCGCCGGACCAGGCCGTTCGCCTCCAGCTCGTCGACGAGCTGGACCATCGTCGTCCGGTCGATCCCGAGCCGCGCCGCGCCGTCCTGCTGCGACTGCGCCGGCCCCTCGCCGAACAACGCGAGCAGCGCCAGCTGCCGCCCGGTGATCCCGAGCGGCCCGTACAGCGGCTCGGCCAGCTCGGCCAGCCGCTGCTGGGCGTGTTTCAGCAGGTAGCCGAGCCGCCGGCCGACGGCGGCCGGCGGCCCGGTCTCGAGGTCGCTGGACATGCGAGAACCTTACCCCTACGCTGATCGTCAGTCTTACTGATGATTTGTTACGCTGATAATCAGGAGCACATCATGACCACCGTGGGCCTCAAGCCACCCCAGCAGCACCTCGGCGTCACCGCGCTGCGCGAGATCTGGGCGATCGCCGACGACGGCGGGTTCGACGGCTGCTGGGTGTTCGACCACCTCGCCCCGATGGGCCCGGACCGCACCGGCGACATCTTCGACGGCTGGACCCTGCTGGCCGCGATGGCCGAGGCGACGACGCGCGTGCGGATCGGCTGCCTGGTCTCCGGCAACACCAACCGGCACCCGGGCACCTTCGCGAAGCTCGCCACGACCGTCGACCACCTTTCCGGCGGCCGGCTCGACGTCGGCCTCGGCGCGGGCGGCGACGTCCTGACCGACACGATGATGGGCACCCCGACGCCGCCGGCGCTCGAACGCGTCGAACGGCTCGCCGAAGCCTGCGAAATCCTCCGTCTGTTGTGGACGCGCCCGGCGACCGACTTCGCCGGGAAGCACTACACCCTCACCGGCGCGCTCAGCGATCCGAAACCGGTGCAACCGCATCCGCCGCTGTGGCTGGGCAGCAGCGGCGAAAAGCGCGGCCTGCGCGTGGTCGCCGAACACGCCGACGTCTGGCTCAACGCGGCGCTTCCCGGCACCGAAATCGTCGAACTGCAACGGCTTTCGTCGGTGCTCGACCGCCATTGCGCGGATGTCGGCCGTGATCCGGCGGAAATCCGCCGGGCGGTGCAGTTCCGGCTGCCGTCCGATGCGGACAGTGCGCTGCGGCTCGCGCAGAGCTACGTCGCGGCCGGGTTCACCGAACTCGTCCTGATGCCGACGGGCCACGACGACGTCGTCCGCGCGTCCGAAGCGGCCGCGAAACTGCTTCCCCGCCTGCGCGACCTCGGCTGAACCGGGCCGCGGGCCCCTCGGTAGCCTGACCAGGTGGAAACGGAGGCGGGCCTGGCGCCCCGGCAGGGGCGCGTCGTGCGGTTCTTCACGGCACCGGCCCACTCCCCCGGTCCCGGCCCGCTGAAGTGGGATCTGGGCTTCTACCTGGCCTGCCTGGCTTTCGCGCTGCCGACCGCGCTCGTCGCCGAGTTCTACGGCTACCGGGTCTGGGGCAACTTCGCGACGGCCGCGTACGGCTTCGGCGCCCTGCACAGCGGCTGGCTGCTGCTGTCCGCACGCACGGGCCGTACGCCGCGCGGCGTACTCGGTTCCCGCTGGTGCGGGATCGCCGCGGTCGCGCTGTTGGCAATGATCCTTCCGTTGGCAGTCCTCGTGATTCGCCGACTGACCGGAGTGGACTGGCTGATCACGCCGATCTCGTGGGCCGCCCAGCCCGAGGTCTGGGTGATCGAGCGGTCCGCGGATCTGCTGCTGCACCACGGAACCCCGTACGTCGACGTCACCGCGCTCGGCCGTCCGCCCGTGGTAAACGATTACACGCCATACGGTCCGGTGATGACGGTCTTCGGCCTGCCGCGGGCGCTGTTCGGCGGCACGCCGCTGGCCGACGCGCTCACCGACGCCCGCTGGATGTTCGCCCTCGCGGCCTGCGCGTGCGTGCTGGGCACGCTGAAACTGCTGAAGTGGCCCCGAGTCCCGGTCGGGGCCGCGCAGCTCGCGCTGGCCTGCCCGCTGACCGCGCTCACCTGGGCCGTCGCCGGCCCGGACCTGGCGATCGTCGGACTCCTGGTGCTCGCGTGCGCACTCGCCGCCACCGGCCGGGGCGCCTGGTCGGGAGTCGTGCTCGCGCTGGTCGTCAGCGCGAAGCTGATCGTCGCGCCCGCGGCCGCGGTCTTGGCCGTGTTCGTGCTGGTACGCGGGAAGAAACGCCTCGACTGGCCCGCGCTCGCGCGGTTCGCCACCGCGCTGGTGGCCACGACGGCCGTGCTGCACCTGCCGGTGTACCTGGTGGACCCGGCGGCGTTCGTGGAGCACGTCTTCCGGTTCCCGCTCGGGATGGGTGTCGTGCGGTCACCCGCGGCGAGCCCGTTGCCGGGCCACCTGATCGCCGAAACCGGGGCGATCGGCCAGGTGGCGGCCTTCGTGCTGGTCGGCGCCGCGGCCGTGGCGATGCTGGTCTGGCTGGTGCGCCGGCCCCCCGCGAACGGCTCCGGCGCACTCCTGCGCATCGCCGTCGGACTCGGCGCGTTGATCCTGCTGACCCCGGCCACCCGCTACGGCTACCTGGTGTACCCCCTGATCCTGCTCGGGGCGTACCTGGCGTTCCGCGTGGCCGAGGAGCCTGCTGCGGCAGTTCCCACTGCGCCCCCCGCGCAGCAGTCCTCGCCTACTTCTTCTTGACCCTGGTGGCCCCACCGCGCCCCCGCAGCTGGACCCCGGACTCCGAGAGCACCCGGTGGACGAACCCGTAGGACCGGCCCGTGGACTCCGCGAGCGCCCGGATGCTCGCGCCCTTCTCGTATTTCTTCTTGAGGTCAGCGGCCAGCTTGTCGCGCGTGTTGCCGGTGATCCGCGCGCCTTTCTTGAGATCAGCCACGTCGATCGCCTTCCCGCCGAGAGTGTTCTGGGCCACAATCGGCCCCTGCCGGGGCAATGATCGAACACTGAGCGCCGGAATGCCAGACGACAGCCGTAAAACGACCGAAACTGCGATCACATTGGGCCATTCCAGTGCCTCACCGGCAGTGATCTTGCACCCGAATGGACGCACGGCTCACGCAAGCTGGACAAGTTCCAGATAGTCGGCCGACCAATGGTCCTCGGTGCCGTCGGGCAGCAGGATGACCCGCTCCGGCTCCAGGGCCTCGACCGCGCCCGGGTCGTGCGTCACCAGGATCACGGCGCCGGAGAAACTGCGCAAAGCGTCCAGGACCTGGGCGCGGCTGGCCGGGTCGAGGTTGTTCGTGGGCTCGTCGAGCAGCAACACGTTGGCAGCGCTGGAGACCAGGCCGGCCAGGGCGAGCCGGGTCTTCTCGCCGCCGGAAAGGGTGCCGGCGGCCTGGTCGAGTTGTTCGCCGGTGAAGAGGAACGAACCGAGCAGGTTCCGCAACTCCTGCGCGCCGGTGTCCGGAGCGAGATGTCGGATGTTTTCCCACACCGACGCATCATGATCAAGAGTTTCGTGTTCCTGTGCGTAATAGCCCAAACGCATTCCGTGACCCGGCACGACCCCGCCGGTATCCGGAGTTTCCATTCCGCCGAGGAGCCGGAGCAAAGTGGTCTTTCCCGCGCCGTTCAGCCCGAGCACGACCACCTTGGACCCGCGGTCGACGGCGAGGTCGACGCCGGTGAAGATTTCGAGCGAGCCGTAGGACTTCGACAGCCCCTCCGCGGTGAGCGGCGTGCGGCCGCAGGGCGCGGGTTCCGGGAACTTGATCCGGGCGACCTTGTCGGCGTGCCGGGTCTCGTCCAGTGCGGACAGCATCTGCTCCGCGCGGCGAGCCATGTTCTTGGCCGCCACGGCCTTCGTCGCCTTCGCGCCGAGCTTCGCGGCCTGCTGCTGCAACGCCGACGCCTTCTTCTCGGCGTTGGCGCGCTCGCGGCGGCGGCGCTTCTCGTCGGTGGCGCGCGCGTCGAGGTAGCGCTGCCAGCCCATGTTGTACAGGTCGAGCTCGCTGCGGGTGGCGTCGAGGAACCACACCTTGTTGACGACGTCGGCCAGCAGCTCGACGTCGTGGCTGATCACGACCAGGCCGCCGTCGTGCTGCTTGAGGAAGGTGCGCAGCCAGGTGATCGAGTCGGCGTCGAGGTGGTTGGTCGGCTCGTCGAGCAGCAGGATCGTCTCGGACTTGCCGCCGGCGCCCGCTTCGGCCGCGGCGAACAGGATCCGCGCCAGCTCGACGCGGCGGCGCTGCCCACCCGAGAGCGTCCCCAGCGTCTGGGAGAGCACCCGGTCGGCGAGGCCGAGGTTCGAGCAGATGCGCGCGGCCTCGCTCTCGGCGGCGTACCCGCCCTGCGAGGAGAACCGCTCCTCGAGCCGGGCGTAGCGGTTGATCGCCTTGTCGCGCTGGGCGTCGTCGACCAGCTCCGCCATCGCGGTCTGCGCCTTTTCCATGTCGCGCATCAGCTTGTCGAGGCCGCGCGCCGACAGCACGCGGTCCTTCGCGGTGACCGACAGGTCGCCTTCGCGCGGGTCCTGCGGCAGGTAGCCGAGCTCGCCGGTGCGGCGGACCTCGCCGGCGTGCGCCTCGCCTTCGCCGGCGAGGACCTTCAGCGAGGTGGTCTTGCCCGCGCCGTTGCGGCCGACGAGGCCGATGCGGTCGCCGGGCTGGATGCGGATGCTGACGCCGTCGAGCAGGATGCGCGAACCCGCGCGCAGCTCAAGGCCGGTGGCCGTGATCAAGGGAAACTCCCGGTAAAAGGGGGTGATTGGAGGGCAGCGTCAAGCGGACCGGCCAGGTCTGACCGGTGCGACGGCTCACTCCAGAAGGATCTCCACGCGACCAGTGTACGGGGCGGCGTCCACGGGTTTCTCTCGACGTGTGCGGACTCACCCGTCGCGCAGCGTGATCTCCACTTCCAGGGCCCGCGCGGCGGCGTCCTCCAGAACGCTGCGCCGCGGTTCGCCGAGTTCCAGCACGCGCGGTTCCGCGCGGGCGAACAGCGGCGCCAGACGGCGGTCCTCGCGCAGCTCGTCGAGGGCCCGCCGGTCGCCGCCGAGCACGACGGCGTCCACTTCGGACAGTCTCGGGACGAGCACCTCGGCCGCGTCCTGCGCGGCCGCCTGCAGTGCGTGACGGGCCTGGCCTTCACGACGCCGGGCGAAGCTCTGCTGCGACCAGCCGCCGGCCGCGGACCGGCCGTGGACGAGGTGGCGGCCGGTGCGGGAGACCTCGATCCGGCCGTCGAAGGAAACGCCGACACTGTGACTGCCGAGCCGCACCAGCAGGAGCGCGATCCGCCGCGGCACCAGCGCGTGCGCGACGAGGCCTTCGAGCGACGGCGCGTCGAGGAGTCCGAAAGGGACGGTCGCGATCGCCGTGGTGCCGTCGCCCGCGACCACCCGGACCTCGGCGGGCGTGGCTTCGGTCGTCACGACGCCCTCGTGCCGCCGCGCGAACCGGGTGAACCAGCCGGTCAGCCGGTCCGGCGGGACCGTCACCGCACGCCCGCCGCCCGCGACTTCCCGTGCCTTCGCCACAACACCGCACGCTACGGCAAAAGCCGTGAAGGCCTCCTTACCGGCTCTTATGGCCGGTAAGGAGGCCTTCACGGCTTTAGTGCGAACTTACTGCGGGTGCACCGGCCCGTTGTTCGTCGCGCCGTGCACGTTCGCCGGCCGGCCGGCGGCCGCCGGCTGGACGAACCCGTTGATGTGCAGGGCGACCGAGCGGATCGAGCCGACGTCGCCGCCGGCCGCGTCGACCACCCCGAACGTCCAGGTGCCGTCGACGACGGCCCCGGCCAGGCTGCCGAGGGCGTTCGCCGGCTTGTACGAGCCGGTGAACGGCGCGTTGGCCGACGTCACCGTGCTGAACGCGACCGCCGCGTCGTCGGCGAACACGACCTTGCACAGGTTCTTGCCCGAACCGCCGTTGCGCTGGAACACCGTGGCCTTGGCCCCGGACGGCGAGGTCAGCGAGCCGACCAGGTCACCGACGTAGGAGTGGTTCAGGCCGACCGCCGTCGAGAGCGGGTCGGTGCTGCAGGTGGTGCCGTCCACGGAGAACGACACCTTCGCGGCGCGGCCGACCCCGGTGACCGGGATGGTCACCGAAGCGCCTACCGGGCTGTTGTCCGGGATCGCGACCGGCGCGCCGGTGTAGGCGAAGTCCTGCGCGACCGGCGACGGGGTGCCGACCGGGAGCGAGAACGTCGTCGTGGTGGGCGAGTGCGCACCGGCGAAGCTGACCTTGGCGTTCAGCACGACCGGCACGCCGAGCTGCTGGCTCGCCGGGACGGTGATGGTGAAGTCGTTGACGCCGGTCTGTCCCGGGCTGATGGTGCCGTAGGACTTCGAGCGCGGCGCCACGGTCACGCCCGGGGTCGGGCTGGTGAGCACGACGCTGGTGGAGACGGCGGCGCCGTCACCGTCGTTGGTCACCGGCAGGGTCACCTTGGCGGTGTCGCCCGGGTCGAGCGACGAGCCGCCGTCGGCCGGGGTGACCGTCGGCTGCTTGGCCACGGCGAGCGGCTGCGGGCTGGCGCCGGTGTAGGCGAGCACCTTGTCGGCGAGGATGACGCCCGAGCCGGTGACGTTGTCGCGGCCCGGGGTCTCGATGTCGACGGCGGTGTTGATCAGCGCTTCGCGGACCTCCGCCGGCGGCAGGCCGGGGTTGCCCGAGAGCACCAGCGCCGCGATGGCCCCGGCGTGCGGCGCGGCGGCCGACGTGCCGAAGAACGGGCTGAAGCCGGTCACGCTGGTCTGGACGCCGTCGGCCGCGGTGATCTCCGGCTTGTTCCGGACCTCACCACCGGTCGAGGAGACGTTGCCCGGGGTGATCGGGGTGCCGTCGGCCTCGTAGAACACGCGCCGCGGGCCGTCGGAGCTGAACCGCTCGGCCTTGGAGGTGCTGCTGAACGAGCCCGGGAACGGACCGGTCGGGTTGGCCGGGTCACCCGGCTCGAGGGGCCGGCCGAACGCCGCGGCCGCCGGGGTGGCGGCCACGCTGAAGGCGTCGCGCGCGGCCGAGTGGCCGACCGTCACGCCCGGGGTGTTGTAGGCCTTGAGGCCGTCCGCCGAGTCCTTGAACCGCCCGCGCAGCGCGGACAGCGACAGGTAACGGCCTTCACCCGAGAACTTCACGACGGCCAGGCGCAGGCCCGTGCCGCCGAACGCCGGCGTCTGCAGGATCTCGAACGGGTCCTGGGTGCCGTCCTGGACGTCCTGGCTGAAGTCCACGACCGCGCCCGCCGAGTTCAGCAGGTAGAGGTCGTAGTCGTTCGACGAGGCGCCGAGCGGGTCCGACCAGTGCAGCGTCACCGGCACGCCGGCCGAGGACGCGTCGGAGAGGGGCTCGTAGATCTGGTTGCCCGCCGCGCCGGCGAAGTTGTGCGCGACACCGGCGAACTTGCCGACCGACTTGCCCGAGTCGACGAAGTCGCCTTCCCAGTGCCCGGCGGTGCCGTCGAGGACGTTGCCCTCGTTGCCCGCCGAGGAGAAGTACAGCGCGCCGTTCGCCGTCACGTCGTTCACGGCCTGGGCGATGATCCAGTCCTGGAACGGGCTTTCCTTGAAGTAGATGACGTCGTCGACGATGACGTCGCAGTGCGACTCGAAGCGGAGCTTGCGGATGTTGTCCGCGAAGCTGGCGTCGGAGTTGAACGCCGACGCGAAGCCGAGCGCGGCGTTGGGCGCGAGGTCGTGGATGATCTCGAGCATCGCGGTGCCCTCGTCGCCGTCGCCCTCCTGCCCGGCGATGACGTCGACGTTCGGCGGCAGCTCACCCTTGGCCTGCGAGGTGGCCAGCGAGTCGACGCCGTCCGACAGGGCGCACGCCTTGACGCCGACGCCGGTGACGCCGAACTGCTGGCGGGCGATGTCGGCGTTGTGCGCGCGGTCGCCCTGGCTGGTCAGCGTGGCGGCCGCGGCGGCGCTGCGCTGCTGGGTCTTGCTCGACAGGGCCTTCTGCAGCTCACCCGAGATGCGGGCGGCCTTCTGCTGCTTGGTCTCGGCGGCCTTGCCCGGCGTCGTCGCGGGGGTGGCCAGTTCGCGGGCGGTCAGGGCCTGGTCGGCCTGCTCGACGCGCTTGACGTCGCCGCGGGCGGCGATCGCGCTGACGGCGGCCAGCGGCACCTCGGCCCGGATGCTGCCGTACCGGTCGGACACCGCGCGGATGCCCGCCCCGGCCTTGGTGAGCCCGGAGATGAGGTCCGGGGAGACCTTGGTCGCGCGGATGTCGACCAGCACCGTCCCGGTATTCGAGACAGCGGCCCCGGACTGCAGTGCGTTCAGCTGCTTCCCGACGCCCTTTTCGGCGACGAGCAGCTTGCTGTCTACTTTGGACTCAGCCCCGGTTTTCCCGGCCTTGACGGCCTGGAGCGCGGCGATCTGCTGCTGCGCGGTGGCGGTGAAGGTGTCCGGTGTGGACGCGGTGGCAGCGCCCGCGGCGGGCGGCGACACCAGGCCGAGCGCGGCGAGCAACGCCGCCGCTCCGGCCGTGAGCACAGTGGATCTCGATCTCGTGGAACGGGTACGACGCACGTGCGCCCTCCGATATCTCCAGGCGCGTGCCCCGACTCACGCTGACCGACGCCGGTGATCACCGACGGGACCAAGCTAAGTACTGTGAGTTCTCTGTAAGCATCAGCCGTTCGAGTGACATCGGATGGGTATTTTCCTGAATGGACCGTAAGTCGTAGGCCGTTCAGCGGAACCGCTCAACCGTTACAGGACGAACGAAACGGACCAGCCGCGTCAAGCGATACCACTGCACGGGATCGTCGCGATCGGACAAGAATCGGACATGGTCCGTCAGAGGACGAACGAGTCCGACCACGGCTGCGCCGACCGGCCGGACAAAGCGTCCAAAAGGGTCACCGCCTGCTTGTCCGTCAGCGACGCCACGAAGTCCACCACCGCCCGGCCGCGTGCGAGGTTGCGGACCGCGTCGCGGCCGGTCACCGGCTCGCCCGTGGCGCCGACCAGCAGTTCCGGCGCCGTGCGCGCGAGGCCCGTGTACTCGGCGCGGGCCAGCTCGACCAGGTCGTGCAGCCGACGGGGCAGCCGGGAGACCTCGTCACGGTCCAGCAGCCAGGCGTCGAGCGCGTCGACCAGGCTCGCGACCACGCCGGCCTGGCCGCGCTGGTGCAGCGCGAGGTCCGGGCGCAGCAGCACGAACCGCCGGTGCACGAACTTGAGCACCTGGACCTCGTGCCACTGGGCCGTCGCGAGCGTCACGTGGCCGGCGCGGGTGGACGGCGACGCGACCACGAACACGCCGTCGACCAGCCGGGCGGTCCAGTTCGCGGAGAACGCCGCCGTCGCCTGCTCGGCCTCGGTCGAGCCGTCGAAGGCGCCCGCCAGCAGCCCGTCGACGAGCTCCGCGCGCACCCGCGCGACCGCCGCGGCGAAGGCGTCGTCGTCGACGATCCACGCGTCCTTGGCGTGCATCCGGCGGCGCAGGCGTTCCAGCGACCGGCCCGGCCGGCGCAGCTCGGCGTACAGCGTCTCGTCGTCGAGCCCGGCCAGCTCGTCGGCGTGCAGCAGCCACTCCCCCAGCTCCGCCGCGACCGGCGCGTGCTGCAGGACGCCGATGCGGTGGAAGTCCTGCAGGTCGTGGATGGCGTAGGCGATGTCGTCGGCGGTGTCCATCACGGACGCCTCGACCGTCTGCTGCCAGCTCTCGACGCGGCCGGCGAACGCCGCGCGCGCCTGCTCGAAGTCGTCCAGCTCGGTGGCGTAGGCGGAGAACTTGGCCGCGCCGGTGCCCGGGTGGTCGTCCGGCTCGGCGGCGCCGCGCGGCGGGACGGCCATCTCCGACGGGTGCGGCGCGGGGTGGTGCAGCCGCAGCCACGGGTACTTGAGGACCGCGGCGCGCACGGCGGTGGTGAGGTCCAGCCCGATCGCCGACGGCCCGCGCACGTCGGTCGTGGTGATGATGCGGAACGACTGCGCGTTGCCCTCGAAGCCGTCGGCGAGGCCGAAGCGGTGGCGCGCGATGCGGTCGAGCGTCTGCTCGCCGAGGTGCCCGAACGGCGGGTGCCCGAGGTCGTGCGCGAGCGCGGCGGCCTCGGCGACGTCCGGGTCGCAGCCGCCCAGCTTCGCGGCCAGGTCGGCTTCGGGCCCGGCGGTGATCCGCTCGGCGATGGCCCGCGCGACCTGCGCGACCTTCAGGCTGTGGGTGAGCCGGTTGTGCAGCAGCCCGGCCCCGCCGGCGCTGACCACCTGCGTCACGCCGCCGAGCCGCGCGAAGAACGGCGACGCGGCGATCCGGTCGCGGTCGATCCGGAACGGGCTGCTCGCCAGGTCGGTGAACCCGCCGGCGTTGGCCACCGGGTCCCGTCGAGCCGCCCGGGGGTCCGTTTCGGTGCCGTGATCCATACGCCCGACCTTATCCGGCGCCCCCGGAATCACCCGATCGATGGGCAACACCGCGTGTTCACGGGCCGACTGACGGGGTATCCGCCCACCGAGGAGCTGCCATGATCAGTCCGATCCGCGTCGCCGCCGCCGCTGTGGTGCTGAGCGCCGGGCTCGCCGCCTGCGGCGCCGGCCCCGGAGCGACCACCACGTCCGCTACATCCACCTCCGCCGCCGCCGCCGAGCCGACGTCGGCGGCACCGACGTCCGCCGCGTTGATCAAGGTCCCGGACGTCTCCGGCATGAACCACCAGGACGCCCAGAACGCGATGCAGAAAGCCGGCCTCTACAACCTGCGCGAGGTCGACGGCACCGGCCAGGGCCGCGCGCTGCTGATCGACCGCAACTGGGTCCAGACGGGCCAGGACCCGGCCCCGGGCACCGAGGTCCAGCCCGACGCGGTGATCACCTTGACCGCGGTCAAGGCCACGGAGCGCTGACCCGCCGTGTCGACCCCGCAATCACGCGAGTCGACCCTCCAATCACGGGTGATGCCTCTCTGATCACGCGAGATGCCCGCTGGATCACGCGAAATGCCCCGCGCCGCCCATGCCCGAAAGGGGCCCACCCGTGATCGTGGAGGCATCACGTGTGATTGAAGGGGCATCACGTGTGATTGCGGGGTCGACACGGCCTTGGTCAGGCCTCCGGCGGGGTCGTGTACGCCGCCAAGGTGCGGTCGGCGGCCGCGCGGGCGTTGACCGGGTCGGCGCCCGCCGCGACGTCGGCCTGGTACCAGGCTTCGCTCGACGCCGTCATGAACTCGACGCCCGACGGCGACATCATCCAGGCCATCGCCGCCTCCGGGTCGACGGCCTGGCCCGGGTCGGCCAGGTGCAGGACCAGGCCGACCAGCATGCCGTCCCAGCCGATGCCGACCGCGCCCGGGCCGAACTCGTCCCAGCGGTCGTCGACGTGCGCGACGTGCTCCAGCTCGAACCGCGTGCCCGCGCCCTCCGGCGTCAGCCGCACCTCGATCCAGCTGACGGTGTCGCCGAATTCCCACGTCGCGGCGAAGCTGTGCGGCGGCTCGCAGCGCTCGACCGTGCCGCCCGCGTTGCCTTCCAGCTGGTAGTGCCCGCCGAGCTTCAGCTCGCCGGTGACCGGCAGGAACCAGCGCGGGATGCGCTCGGCGTTCGTGCAGGCGTCCCAGAGGTCGTCGACGTCGGTGTCGTAGACCTGGCTGATGGTCAGGACGCGGGCGTCCTTCGCGTCGATCACCCGGTCGCCGAGCGTCCGGCGGACGGCGCTGATCTGGTGGCTGGAGTCGATCACGGAGAGTCTCCTTCTTCTTCACGGAGGCGCCGGGAGCGCTTGCCGCGGGCGATTTCGGTGGCCAGGGCGTCGAGGTGCGGGGTCCAGGACCGGCGGAACCGGTCGAGCCAGACGTCGACGTCGCGCAGCGGCTCGTGCCCGACCGCGTACAGCCGGCGCGTGCCCTCCTGACGGACGAGCGCGAAGCCGTTGTCCCGCAGCACTTTCAGGTGCTGGGACACCGCGGGTTGCGAGATGCCGAACTCGGCCCGGATCACCTCGGTGACCGCGCCGGCGGCCCGCTCGCCGTCGGCCAGCAGCTCCAGGATGCGGCGGCGGACCGGGTCGCCGAGGACGTCGAACGCGTGCACCCGGCCAAACTACAAGCGGCCACTTATATAAGTCAAGCGTGATCCAGTAACCCGATGTGCGTAACCCGGGTGCCGCTGCGATGAACATCAGCTGACATGGGTTTCGTTTCGGCGCGCGACCGGCGAGCATCGGGAGCGTGAAGTCGCCACGCGCGGTCCGCTTCGCTTTCCAGCCGCTGTACAGCCTCCACACCGGGGGCGTCGTGGCTCACGAAGCGCTGGCCAGGCCGGCCCACGGCACCGTCGCGGAGCTGCTGACGCAGGCGCGCCGCGAGGGCCGGCTCGCCGAGGTGGACCTCGGCCTCGCGATCGCCGCCGTCCGGCAGGACGAGACGTCGCTCCCGCTGCACCTGAACCTCTCCGCCCGCACGCTCGGCGCGCCGCCGGCGATGTTCGACGACCTCCTGGCCGAGCTCGGCGACGCCGGGCGCCGCACCCGCGACGTCGTCCTCGAGCTCGGCCCGCCGTTCTCCCCGCTGCCGGCCGAGCGCGCGCTGGGCGGGATGCGGGCGCTGGCCGACCTCGGCTTCCGCCTCGCGCTCGACGGCCTCGGCCGCGGCGACCTGCCGCTGAGTCTGCTGATCGAGGCGCCGGTCGACCTGGTCAAGCTGGATCGCACGGTGCTGCGCGGGCTGCCGGACGACCCGGCGTCGGTCGCCGTCGCCGAGGCGATGCTGCACTACACCACCCGCACCGGCACCCGGCTGGTCGCGACCGGCCTGGAGACCGACGCCCAGCTCGACGCGGTCCGCGGCCTCGGCATCCGGATCGCCCAGGGCAACCTGCTCGCCCCGCCGACGGCGGCCGGCCCGGCGCCGGCGCTGCTCACCCGGGCGCCCGCCGTCGCCGCCCCCGGACCCGCACCGTGCGTCGGCGACTTCCTGCGCCCGGCCACGACGTTGCCGGAAACGGCGACGTGCGACGAGGTCCGCGAGGTGCTCGCGGCCGCGGACGCGCCGTCGGGCGTCATCGGCGTCGACGAGCTGAACCGGCCCCGCTGGTCGGTCGACCGGACGCGGTTCCTGGTCGCCGTCACCGGGCCGTACGGTCACGCGCTGCACGCGAAGCGCCCGGCGGCGCGGCTGGCGGACGCCCCGCACACGATCGAAGCGCGCGCCGGGGCGATGGAGTTCCTCGAGCTGGTCACCGACGCCGACTGGGGTCGCACCGGCGACGACGTCGTGGTGGTCGACGACGCCGGCCGCTGCCTCGGCGTCGTGCTGGTGACCGAGGTGGTCCGCGGCGTGGCCGAGGCGAAGGTCGAGGCCGCGGCGGCGCTGAACCCGCTGACCCGGCTGCCGGGCAGCGACACGGTGGCCCGCGACGTCGCCCGCCGCATCACCATCGGCGAGGCGTTCGTGGCCGCGTGGCTGGACATCGACGCGTTCAAGACGGTCAACGACACGGCGGGTTTCGCCGCGGGCGACGATCTGATCCGCGAACTGGGCGCGGCGCTCACCGCACAGGCGGGCGGCCTGCGCCGGATGCGGGTCAGCCACGTCGGCGGCGACGACTTCCTGGTGGTCTGCGACGTCGACGAGATCGCCACGGTGGCGGGAGCACTGCTGGACCGCCACTGGTCGGCGGACGGCCTCCCGGTGACGGTCTCGCTGGCGACACTGGTCTGCGGAAGCGGCTCGATCCGGTCGTACCAGGAGGTTTCGCGGCTGCTGGCGCCGCTGAAGAAGCGCGCGAAGTCGGTCCCGGGGTCAAGCTGGGTGCTGAGCCGCCCGGGCGCGGAACGCGTGGAAGTGCTGCGCGGCATCGGGACCCGAGGACTGCAGGCCGCCGCCGGTTAGGAGCCTGCCGCGGCTGGTCGTGAGTGGTAATGCGGGTTAGAACACTCATTACCACTCACGACCCTCGCACCGCGCGGAAGTCGCACGGCACCGCGAACACGGCGGCGCCCAGAGTCATCAGCCACCAAAGCGCGGACCAGGCCGGAGTCCTGAGACATCGGGACGCGTGGACTGCAGGCCACCACCGGTTAGCCCTCTGCCGCGGCTTGTCGTGAGTGTTTAGGGCGGTTCTAACCGCCCTAAACACTCACGAGCCGTAGGTACGCGAGTAATCCTCGAAACGCTCGTCGACTTCCTCCGCCGTCAGGCCGAAGTCCGCCAGGCTGTACTTGTGCACCGGCTTCGCCGCGCCCGTGCGGCTCGCCTCGTGCACCGACGTCATCGCGGAACGCGCCGAAGGAGTCAGTGACAGTCCGAAGTGGTCGTACACAGTGGACACCGTCCCGATCGGGTCCGCGACGAAATCCTCGTACGCCACGTCGTAGAACTGCGCCGCGTCATAACGGGACCGCGCCGCGTGGAACTCGTCCGCGCCGCGGGCCCACAGGTCCAGCTGCGAACGGCCGATCACCTCGCCGCGGAACTTCGTCGACCAGCCGTCCGCGGCCTTCTCCGCCAGGCTGCACATCGAGCCCATGATCGTGCGCGGCGCGCGGTGCGTCTGGATCACCAGCGCGTCCGGGTACGCCGCCATCAGGGCGTCCAGCGCGAACAGGTGACTCGGGTTCTTGAGCACCCACCGCTTACCGGCGTCCGGCAGCCCGATCAACTGCAGGTTGCGGCGGTGCCGGGCGTAGGCGTCCGTCCAGTCCTGCTTCGCCAGCCAGCGCGAGTAACGCGGCAGGTGCGCGAGGCACTCGAACGACACCGACCGCATCGACTGCCGCAGCAGCTGCCAGCACTCCTCCACCTGGTCGGCGGACATGTGGTGCACCCCCATGAACTCCGGGTGCTCGACGTGGTGGCGCTCGTAGCCGGCCTGGATCCCCTGGAACACCGGGTTCTCCGCCCACGTCGCGCGCGGCGGCCGCGGCTGCGGGACCTCGGCGAGCCACACCTCGAGCCCTTGGTGCGCGGGGTCCTCGACGAGCAGCCGGTGCAACGCCGTCGTGCCGGTGCGGGGCAGGCCGGTGACGAAGATCGGCCGCTCCACTGGGACGTCCACGTAAGCCGGGTGCTGCTTCCAGCCCACCTCGCTGAGCAATCGAGCCACCAAAGCGCCGCGCAGCATCGCGCGGTGCACCTTGTTCCCGAACGGCGTCAGGTCCTCGTCGGCCTCGAACGACTCCAGCAGCACGCGCAGGCCCTCGACGTACTCGTCGCCGCCGAAGTCGTCGAGCCCGGTGAGCTTCGACGCCGAGGCGTGCAGGTCGTCGAACGTGCCCAGGTCGGCCCGGCCGGGGAGCATGGATCCTCCTAATGGTGGTACTCGCCGCCGTTGACGTCGAGGCACTGCCCGGTGATCGCGCGCGCCATCGGCGAGGCGAGGAACACCACGGCGTCGGCGATCTCGTCCGGTTCCGGCAGCTTGCGCAGGTCGATCGTCGACGCCGTCTCGGCGTAGACCTCCTCCGACGTGATCCCGCGTTCCTTGGCCAGGTAGTTGAAGTACCACTTGAGGTTCGGCGCCCAGATGTACCCGGGCGCGACCGTGTTGACGCGGATGCCGTCCGGCCCGAGCTCGCTCGCGAGGCTCTGCGACAGCGACAGCAGCGACGACTTCGCCATCTTGTACGCGCCGAACGTCCGCCGCGAGTGCCGCAGCACGGCCGAGTTGATCATCACCAGCGAGCCCTTGCTCTCCTTGAGCGCGGGCAGGAACAGCCGGGTCAGCCGCAGCACGGAGATCGCCGCGGTCTCGAAACCCGCGCGGACGGCGTCGAAGTCCACAGTGGCCAGATCGGTCAGCGGCGGGACGGCGAAGGCGTTGTGCACCACCGCGTCCACCCGGCCGAACGCCTCGACGGCCTCGCTCACCAGGTTCGCCGCGGAGTCGGCGTCGTCGATGTCGGTCCGGATCGCGACGGCGCGGCGTCCGAGGTCGGTGACCTCCTTCGCGACTTCGGTGAGCCGCGACTCGGTGCGCGCGGCGAGCACGACGTCCGCGCCGGCCATGGCACTGCGCACGGCGATCGACCGGCCGAGCCCCGGGCCGATCCCCGAGACGACGACCACCTTGTCCCGCAACAACTCCGACATGCTCACCCCAGCATCCTGGCGGCGACGGCGTCCTGCCGGGCCGCGATCCTCGCCGCCCACTCCTCGGGCGTCACCCGGGCCTCGTTGTAGAACGGCACCCGGTCCGGCAGGTCGGCCACCTTGACTACCTCGACGACCGGGCCGTCGGCCGGGCCGAGGTCCCGCGCGATCCGCTGCCAGCGGATCTGGACGTACCCGCGGTCGTGCCCGGTGCGCTCCAGCCAGTTCGCCAGCCCGGGGTCGCGTTCGCTGATGACGAACCGGATCTTGCCGTCCGGGTCGACGCGCGCCTGGTCGGCGGTGAGGCTCGTCTGGTGGTTGATGTAGTCGAGCGAGACGTACCAGAGGCTGCCGAGCTGGATGCCCTGGTACGGCGCGTCGGCGCAGCGCGGGACGGTGACGATCATCGCCTCTTCGTCGCCCAGCTCGTAGTGCCCGGCCGAGGAGAACTGCGTGGTCAGCCCGCCTGGCGTCGAGCGCGGCTCGGTCATCGTGTTCACCGGCAGGTCGTCGTAGAACCACTTCGGGAAGGCCAGGAACGTCTTCAGCCGGCTCAGCAGGATCTTGCCGGTGACGCCGTAGCGCTTGGCCAGCGCCGGCCGGTCCGGCACCGGCGGCGCCTGCCCGGCGGTGTCGACGCACTGGATGCGGATCTCGCCACGCCGTTCGGTCGCCCAGTCGCTGTGGACCTCGCGCACGACGAGCATCGACGAACCGGCGCCGAGGGTGAAGTAGTTCGGCCCGGGGTTCTCGCGCGCCGGGCCGAACCGCAGCTCGAACCGGCCGTCTTCGCCGATTTCGATGGCCCGGTCGTCGAACGCGGCGAGGCTGTCGGGCACCACGACCGGCGAGTAGTCGCCGTTGAGGATCTGGAAGCTCAGGTCGGCGGTGGTCCCCCGGACGCCGGTGACCAGGTACTCACGGTCGTCGCGGATGTTCGCGTTGAAGTAGAGCGTGTCCGGGTTGTCCAGCCCCATCTTCGTGTACGGGCCGGTGGACGCCGTGAAGTACGGGAAGTCGCGCTGGTAGGCCCAGGCCATCTGCAGCGACGCGCGGATGCTGCCGGCGAGGTAGTCGTACCCCTCCAGGAGGTCCTGCTCGGTCTTCACGTGCGGCGCGCTCGCGAGCAGGTTTTCGGCCTCGACGATCGCCTCGGCGAACGGCCGCGTCAGCGAGAACTCGTTCTCGATCATGCGGGCACGGCCCAGCGGTTGGCGAGCAGCCGGAAGCCCGCGTCGCCCTCCCAGGAGGTCATCGACTCGTACGTCCGCGTGTAGCCGATGTGCGTCATCCGCCAGGCGCCGTCGGTGTCACGGCGGTAGGTGTCCTCGTAGAACGCGGCGCCGTCGATGATCACCTTGTGGTCCGGCACGATCACCTTGTCGGTGAACGCCCACCGCCCGGTCGCGGTGTCGCCGTCGACGTCGATCTCGGGCTGACCTGCGTGGTGCACGGTGATGATGCCGTTGCCGAGGCTCTTGGTGAGGAACTCGAGGATCGCGTCGCGGCCGGCGAGCTGATGCCCTTCACGGCCCGTGGCGCGGGTCCCGTAGTCGGCCGTGGCGTCGACGGTGAACGTGTCGGCCACCTCGTCCCACTGCTTCAGGTCGACCGCGCGCAGGTAGCGGTACTTCAGCCGGCGGATCTCTTCGAGTACGACCAGGTCCATCGTCACAGGGTCCCGCACCGCTTGACCGATGACAAGAACATGTTCTACTTTTTTCGGGTGTCCGTGACCTCGTACGAGCTGTCGCACCTGGCCGCGCTCGAAGCGGAGGCCGTGCACGTCTTCCGCGAAGTCGCGGCGACCTTCGAACACCCCGTCCTGCTCTTCTCCGGCGGCAAGGACTCGGTGGTGATGCTGCACGCCGCCGCGAAGGCGTTCTGGCCGGCGCCGCTGCCGTTCCCGGTGCTGCACGTCGACACCGGCCACAACTTCGACGAGGTGCTGCGGTTCCGCGACGAGACCGTCGCCTCCCTCGGCCTGCGGCTGCACGTCGCGAGCGTGCAGGACGACCTCGACGCCGGGCGCGTCGTCGAGGAGACCGGCCCGCGGGCCAGCCGCAACCGGCTGCAGACGGCCACGCTGCTGCGCGCGATCCGCGAAGGCGGCTTCGACGCCGTGTTCGGCGGCGCCCGCCGCGACGAGGAGAAGGCACGGGCCAAGGAGCGCGTGTTCAGCTTCCGCGACGAGCACGGCCAGTGGGACCCGCGCGCGCAGCGGCCCGAGCTGTGGAACCTCTACAACGGGCGGCACCGGCGCGGCGAGCACATCCGCGTCTTCCCGCTGTCGAACTGGACCGAGCTGGACATCTGGCAGTACATCCGCGACGAGCGGATCTCGTTGCCACCGTTGTACTACGCGCACCGCCGCGAGGTCGTCCAGCGCGACGGCATGCTGCTCGCGGCGACCCGGTTCTTGTCCCTTGTGGACGGTGAGACGCCGTACGAGGCGACCGTGCGCTTTCGGACCGTCGGCGACGCGACGTGCACCGGCTGCGTCGAATCGTCTGCGGCCACACCGTCCGAAGTGGTCGCCGAAGTCGCCGCGACGCGGATCACCGAGCGCGGTGCGACCCGCGCGGACGACCGGATTTCCGAGGCCGGCATGGAAGACCGCAAGCGGGAAGGCTACTTCTGATGCAGCTGCTGAGGATCGCCACCGCGGGCAGTGTGGACGACGGGAAGTCCACGCTGATCGGCCGGCTACTGTTCGACTCGAAGGCGATCTTCACCGACCAGCTCGCCGCCCTCGAACGCACGAGCCGCGAGCGCGGCGAGGACTACCCGGACCTCGCGCTGCTCACCGACGGCCTGCGTGCCGAACGCGAGCAGGGCATCACGATCGACGTCGCGCACCGCTACTTCGCCACGCCCAAGCGGAAGTTCATCATCGCGGACACGCCGGGGCACCTGCAGTACACCCGGAACATGGTGACCGGCGCGTCCACCGCCGACCTGGCGCTGGTCCTCGTCGACGCGCGCAAGGGCGTCCTCGAACAGTCGCGGCGGCACGCGTTCCTCGCGTCGCTGCTGGGCATCGGGCACCTCGTGGTGTGCGTCAACAAGATGGACCTCGTCGGCTGGTCGCAGGAGCGGTTCGACGAGATCCGCGAGGACTTCCGGCGGTTCGCGATGAAGCTCGACGTCGCCGACCTGACGTTCGTGCCGGTCTCGGCGCTGCACGGCGACAACGTCGTCCACCGCAGCGCCAGCATGCCCTGGTACGAAGGGACTTCACTGCTGCACCAGCTGGAAGAGGTGCACGTCGCCTCCGACCGCAACCTGATCGACGCGCGGTTCCCGGTGCAGTACGTGATCCGGCGCTCGGACTTCCGCGGCTACGCGGGCACGATCGCCGGCGGCGTCTTCAAGGCGGGTGACGAAGTCGTGGCGCTGCCGTCCGGGTTCACCACCCAGGTCCGCGCGGTGTGGGGCCCGGGCGGAACACCGCTGTCCGAGGCGTTCACCGGACAGGCCGTGACGGTCGAACTGGCCGACGACCTCGATCTCGGCCGCGGCGCGATGCTGTGCCGGCCGGGCAACCGCGCGGAGTCGGCCCGCGAGGTCGACGCGCTGGTCTGCTGGTTCTCCGAGCGGGCCGAGCTGACGCCGGGCGCGACCTACGTCGTCCGGCACACGACCACCGAGACACGCGGGTCCGTGGAGCGGCTGGACTACCGCCTCGACGTCACCACCCTGCACCGCGACGAGACGGCGGAGTCGTTGGGGCTGAACGACATCGGCCGGATCCGGCTGCGCACCCGCGCGCCCCTGCTGTTCGACGCCTACCGCCGCAACCGCGCGACCGGCGGGTTCCTGCTGGTCGACGAGCACACCGGCGACACGGTCGCCGCCGGGATGATCACCGGCGCCGCGGCGTCCCCGGTCGTCTGGCACACCACGGCGGTGCGCCGCGAGGACCGGCCGACCCACGGCGCGACGGTGTGGCTGACCGGGCTCTCGGCGTCGGGCAAGTCGTCGGTGGCGGTGGAGCTGGAACGCCGTCTCGTCGCGGCGGGCCGTCCGGCCTACCTCCTGGACGGCGACAACCTGCGGCACGGGCTCAACGCGGGGCTCGGCTTCAGCCCGGCGGACCGCGCGGAGAACGTCCGGCGCGTCGCGGAGGTCGCTCGCCTGTTCGCGGACGCGGGTGTCGTCGCGATCGCGTCGCTGATCAGCCCGTACGAAGCCGACCGGCGGCTCGCGCGGGAGGCGCACGGCGACCTCCCGTTCGTCGAGGTCTTCGTCGACACGCCCCTGGAGGTGTGCGAGGCGCGTGACCCGAAGGGGATGTACGCGAAGGCGCGCGCCGGGGAGATCACCGGGTTCACCGGCATCGACGCGCCGTACGAGCGGCCCGCGTCCCCTGACCTGGTGCTTCGTCCCGGCGACGGCGACCCGGCCGCGATGGCCGCGGCGATCCAGGCCCTGCTCGACGACGTCGGCTGACCGCTGCCCGTCCGGGCGGACTCGCGGTCCGGATGTATTTTTGCGGCCGTCGGCGCGCTCTTCCGGACGAACCGCACGCGGCGGTTCGGACCTGCGAGGGAGCGACCATGACCGACGGACCGTGGAGCCAGACCCGGCTGCTCGAATTCGAGCCCGAAGACGAAGGCGAGGACACCCGGCCCTGGGGCGTGGTGACCGAGTCGGCCAACGCCCTGTGGACCGGCGGCGGCCGCGACGTCGAGGTGGTGCGGAGCGCCGCGTACGACGGCGCGTTCACCCTGCGCACGGACGGCCCGGTGCTGTACGGCCTCCCCGGCGTCGAGGCGAACGAGGGCGAGGTCCGCACCCGCACGGCGGACCAGCGCGCGGACCGCGCTCGCCGTCGGGTCCGGGCCGACGCCCCCACGGGCGCGCCGCACCGGCCGAAGGGCGTCCCGCTGGGCATCCACCCGAAGACGACCACGTCACTCGGCCCGACGCGGCGCGGCATCACCTCCCGCGGCACGAAGACCCTGTTGTCGGAGAACCACAGCACGATCATCGACGGCGAGTCCCGGTCGCTGGTCTACCCGTCGGCGTACCCGTACACGGCGGTCTGCAAGCTGTACTGCAGCTACCAGCCGACGCCGGGCGGGAGCTGGGTCACCACGTCCGAGGCGACCGGCTACCTGATCGGCCGCAGCACGCTGATGACCAGCGGTCACGTGGGCCCGCCGACGAGCGGGCCGTGGCAGATCAAGGTGATCCCGGCGTGCTGGAACGGCCAGTCCGTGTTCGGCGCCGGCCTGGTCAGCTACGTCCGGAGCTACTGGTCGTGGAACTCGGACTCGGGCAGCGACATCAAGGTCTGCCAGCTGTGGGACCCGATCGGGGACAACGTCGGCTACTTCGGCTACCGCGGGTACAACAGCGCCTGGGAGGACGGGGACTACTGGACCATGGCGGGCTTCCCGTACGACGTCAGCCTGACGTCGATGTCGTACGAGCCAGCCATCGCCGTCCGCGACGACGACGACGGTGACGACATCACCGTCAACGGCACGAGCTACGACACCACCCAGGTCGAGAGCGACGCCGACGAGGCGTCCGGCGTCTCGGGCGCGCCGCTGTGGGGCTGGTGGGACGACGGCCCGTACGCGATCGGCGTGCACCACGGCGTCGAGCACGACGGGACGATCTTCGGCACGGAGACGCTCTCCTGCGCCTCCGGCGGCGCGGGCTTCACCCAGGCCGCGAGCTGGGCCCGCGGGATGTGGGGCTAACCCGCCGGCGTCACGAACCCGGAGTCGTAGGCGCGGACGACGGCCTGGGTGCGGTCGCGGGCCCCGAGCTTGGCCAGTACGTTGCCGACGTGGGTCTTCACGGTCTGGATGCCCAGGTACAGCTCGGTCGCGATCTCCACATTGGACAGTCCGGCGGCCATCAGGCGCAGCACTTCGCGCTCCCGCTCGGTCAGCCCGGCACTCGCCAGGCCGTCGCCCGCCGGCGACGGCGAGTGCCGGGCGGCCAGCTTGCGGATCGCCGCCGGGAACAGCAGCGACTCCCCCGCCACCACCGTCCGGATCGCCGCGACGATCTCCTCCGGGCGAGCCCGCTTGAGCAGGAACCCGCTGGCGCCGGCGACGAGCGCGTCGTAGACGTAGTCGTCGTTCTCGAAGGTGGTCACCACGATCACCTTCGGCGGACTATCCACAGTGGACATCAGATGCGTGGTGGCGCGGATCCCGTCCACCGCGGGCATCCGGACGTCCATCAGGACGACGTCGGGGTGCAGCCGGGCCACCAGCCCGGGCACCTCGGCGCCGTCGGCGGCCTCGCCCAGCACGGCGAGGCCGGCTTCGCTGTCGATGATGGCCTTCAGGCCGGCGCGGATCAGCGGCTCGTCGTCGACCAGCAGCACCCCGACGTTCATCGCCCGCTCCCCCACGGCACCCGCACCACGACCTCCCACCGCTCGCCGGACCGTCCGGCCGTCAGCTCGCCACCGAGCACCGCCGCCCGCTCGGCCATCCCGCGCAGGCCCCGGCGGCCCGACCGCGGCGTCGCGCTGCCGAGCGGGTTGCCGACCCGGGCGACGAGGCCGGTGGCCGCGACGTCGACGTCCAGCGTCACCGGGACCTTACCGGCGTGCCGCACGGCGTTGGTCAGGCATTCCTGCAGGATCCGGTAGACCTCGCGCGACACCACCGGCGGCACGGCGGCCAGATCGCCGTCGACGCCGGCGGTGACCTCGGTGCCGGCCAGCCGCGTCGCTTCGAGAAGGTTCGGCAGGTTGGTCAGCGACGGCTGCGGCGTCCGGCCCGCGGCCTCCTCGCGCAGCAGCCCGAGCACGTGGTCGAGGTCGTCGAGCGCGGTGCGGGCCGAGTCCTCGATGGCGCCGAGCGCGCGTTCGGCGAAGTCCGGATCAGTGCGCAGCGTCCGCCGGGCGGCGCCGGCCTGGATCGAGACGACGCTCAGCGCGTGCCCCACCGAGTCGTGCAGCTCCCGGGCCAGCCGGTTGCGCTCGGCGAGCAGCTCGGTCCGCCGTTCCAGCTGCGCGATCCGATCGGCGGCGGTCATCCCGAGCAGCCGTTGCGCGGCCAGCCGCAGGACCCCGCCGATCACCCACACGGCGTAGATCAGCACGACGACGGCCACCGCGAAGACGACGGGGATCCACGCGGACGCCCAGCCCTTCGGCACGGTGACCTCGGCCTCGCCTTGGATCAGGTTGCCGGTGAACACGGCGCTCACGGAGAGCCCGAAGGCGACGGGCGCGGCGAGGCTGACCAGGCTGACGCCGCACCCGACGAGCACGTGCAGCGCAAACATCACGGCCGCCCGGACCCGCCCCGGCCGGGTGTGCGGTTTCGCGGGCGCGCCGGGAGCGGGATTGTCGAGCAGCTCCCGGACGGCGGTGGACTCGAGCACGTGCACGGCGGGCAGGAACGCGGTCCCGGCCACGACGAGCAGCGTGACAAGGCCACCGATCCCGGCGGCCCGGTCCAGCGTGGTGGTGAAGGGCAGCAGCGACGGCACAGCCACGGCGGCGAAGAGCAGGTAGGGCACGCTGATCGCCCCACCGAGGACGAGATACACCCAGCGGCGGTAGGTAGCCCTGCTCACCAGCGGCCGGAGTACACGCACAAGCCGATCTTCGCAGGCCGCGGGGTCAGGCGCTTCCCTCTCGCGATGGAGGGCGCGCCCGTCGTGAGTGTTTAGGGCGGTTCTAACCGCCCTAAACACTCACGACCGGGACCGGCTAGTAGGCGACCTGGCGGGTCTCCGCCGTGCGGGCTGCCGCGAAGCCGTTCCTCCACAGGGACTGGACCTTGGTCGCCTCCGCCGCGGACGGCTTCGCGTTCTTGCACGCCGTGCCCGGGCCGTGGCCGGACATCAGCTCGGTGCACGGGCCCGTGTAGTCGTCCGGCAGGCCGAGGTTGTGGCCCAGCTCGTGCGCGGCGATGCGCGTCGGGTCGAAGCCCTCGGCGACCTGGCTCGTGTCGAGGTAGATGTCGCCGCGGCCGTGGCCGTTCGTGTTGGTGTACGAGCCGCCGCTGTGGATCTCGTGGAACACCACCGTGGCACCGCTGCTGCGCTTGACCAGCTTGACGTCGGTGACCACGGCGTTCCAGTTGGCCGCGCCCTGGTCGATCTGGGCGAGGTAGTCGGCCGCGCCCGACGAGTTGTAGTACACCGTCGTGACCGCGGCCGGCGCGGCCGAAGCGGTGGTGAGCCCGGCGCCCAGGGGCACCGCGACCGCGGCGGCCAGCACCAGGACCCGGCCGAGCAGACGTCCGTTCATCGTGTCTCCTTTTGTCCGTTTAGAGAACACTTCACCGTAGTTCGCGCGGTCAGGTTAGAAGTCAACGTCACCTGGTGGCCACGGCCGAAAGTAGCTCCCTCGCGGGAGGGAGCCGGGTCCCGCCGCTGCGTGAGCCCGCCGATGGCGCCGCCGTGGTCTGCTCGGCCACGGCGAAAGGGAACCGATGAACTTCTTGCTGGGCCTGCTGACCCTCCCCGTGTACATCCTGGTGCTGTGGCCGCTGGTCGCCGCGTCGCGCCGGGTGCTCGGCGTGCGCATCGGCGCCGTCCGCGCGCTGTGCGGCGCGGCGTTCGGCTGGCTCGTCGCCGGCGGGGTCGCGCAGGCGTTCCCGAAGTCGTTGCCCGGCAACGGCGCGGCGTTCCTCGGGCTGCTGATCCCGTTGGCGGGCAGCGCTTTCCTCGCGACGCTGGTCTTCCTGTTCGTCGCCGAGATGGCGTTCCCGGGCGGCCTCGGCCTGGGCCGGCTCCGCGCCGCGTACGCCCGGGTTTCGCGCGCCCGCCGGTACTCGCAGATCAGCCGGATCGCGATCAAGCACGGCCTCGGCCGCTACCTCGCGGGCCGCCGCGAACCCGGCCTGGCGCCGGGACGGCAGGCCAAGCTCGCCCGCTCGCTGCGCCGCGCGCTCGAGGAGGGCGGCGTGACGTTCGTGAAGCTCGGCCAGCTCCTGTCGACCCGCGCGGACCTGCTGCCCGCGGCCTTCGTCGAGGAGCTCGGCAAGCTCCAGGACCAGGTCGCCCCCGCGCCGGCCGACGCCGTCCGGGCGGTGCTGGAAGCCGAGCTCGGCGGCTCGCCCGACGACGTCTTCGCCGAGTTCGACCCGGAACCCCTTGCGGCGGCGTCGATCGCGCAGGTCTACAAAGCACGGTTGCGCAGCGGCGAGGACGTCGTCGTCAAGGTCCAGCGCCCCGGGGTGCGGGAGCAGGCCGAACGCGACGTCGACATCGTCCGCCGCGTCGCCGCCGCTCTGGAGGAGCGGGCGGACTGGGCGCGCTCGCTGGGCGTCGCCGAACTCGCCGACGGCTTCGCCACGGCCCTGGCCGAAGAGCTGGACTTCACCATCGAGGCCCGCAACATCGCCGCCGTGGCCGCCACTTCCGGCCCGGACGTCGCGCTCCCGACCGTCCACAAAGCACTGTCCACTGAGCGCGTACTGGTGATGTCCCGGTTGAGCGGCAAGCCTCTGGAGACGGCGCCGGCGGCCGAGCGCGACCGGCTCGCGAAGTCGCTGCTGCGCTGCCTGCTCGACCAGATGATGATCGGCGGCGTCTTCCACGCCGACCCGCACCCGGGCAACCTCCTGCTGCTGACCGACGGCCGCCTCGGCCTGCTCGACTTCGGCTCGGTCGGCCGCCTCGACGCCGGGCTGCGCGGCGGCCTGCAGAACCTGGTGCTGGCCCTGGACCGCGGCGACCCGGCGGGGCTGCGCGACGGGCTCCTGGAGATCGTCGACCGCACCGGCGACATCGACGAGCAGCGCCTCGAACGCGCACTCGGCGCCCTGCTCGCCCGCCACTTCGGTCCCGGCCGCACGCCGGACCTCGCCCTGTTCACCGGCCTGTTCCGGGTGGTCGCGGACTTCCGGCTGAGCGTCCCGCCCCCGGTGGCCGCGGTGTTCCGGGCGCTGGCCACGGTCGAGGGCACGCTGTCGGCGCTGTCGCCCGGCTTCGACGTCGTGGCCGAGTCCCGCGCGTTCGCCGTCGAGCAGGTCGGCGCCGGACTCCGCCCGGCCTCACTGGGCCGCACGGCGGTCAACGAGCTGACGGCGCTGCTCCCGGTCCTGCGCCGCATCCCCCGCCGCGTCGACCGCATCGGCGCCGCACTGGAGGAGGGCCGGCTGTCGGTCAACGTCCGGCTGTTCTCCGACGAACGCGACCGCGACGTGGTGACGAGCCTGGTCCACGAGGTCCTGCTGGCCTTCGTCGGCGCGGCAACGGGTCTGATGGCGGTGTTCCTGCTGACCGGCACGACCGGCCCACGGCTCCTGCCGGAGCTGACGCTGAACCAGGCCTTCGGCTACAACCTGCTGGTGATCAGTGCACTGGTGGGGCTGCGGCTGCTCTTCGTCGTCTTCCGGCGCTCCGGACAGCGCTCACGATCACGCCGATGAGCCCGGCGAAGAACAGCACGACCCCGCCGGCGATCCACCAGCGCAGGGTGGGCAGAGTCGAGTCCGAGTACGGGGTTCCGGGCAGGCCCGCGTCGGTGAAGGCGGTCACCGGCGCCAGCGGCCGCGGGGTGATGACCGTGCCGGTCGCGACCACGAACCCGATGACACCGGACAGCCGCACGGAACCGCTGAACCGCGAGTCGTCGGAGTTGCCGCGGTTGTCACCCTCGACGAAGATCGCGCCGTCGGGCACCTTGGCGGAGAACCCGAAGAGCGTGTCGTCGCCGGGGTCGAGGTAGGGCTCGGTGATCGGCTTGCCGTTGATCGAGAGGTGCCGATCGGTGCAGCAGGCGACGGTGTCCCCGGCGATCCCGACCACGCGGAAGACGCTGACGCCCTCGTGGCTCGGTTGGGCGAACGAGCCGGCGTCGATGGCGACGAGGTCCCCGCGGTGCACCTCGGTGTCGGTCGCCCGGCGCACCACGAGCTGGTCACCGGGCACCAGGGTCGGGCTCATGTGCGGGTCCGGGATCTTGTAGGCCTCGTACCCCACCATGATCCGGCCGACGCCGTAGACCCCGGCGGCCACCCCGAGCACCGCGACGACGATCATCAGGAGCAGCACCTTGGACACGCCGGAGCGCTTCGGCGGAGCCGGTGGTGCGGGCGGGAAAGCGGGTTCGGTCACGAAGATCTATCGGGACACAGTGGACAGCGTTACCCCGTCCGGGGCGCGTACATGATCACCGCGACGCCCGCGAGACACAGCAGCGCGCCGATGACGTCGTAGCGGTCCGGGCGGTAGCCGTCCGCCACCACTCCCCAGGCCAGCGAGCCCGCCACGAAGACTCCGCCGTACGCGGCGAGGATGCGGCCGAACTGGGCGTCCGGCTGGAGGGTGGCCACGAAGCCGTACAGGCCCAGCGCCACGATGCCGCCGCCGATCCAGATCAGGCCGCGTTGTTCGCGGACGCCCTGCCAGATCAGCCAGGCGCCGCCGATCTCGAAGACGGCCGCCGCGAGGAACAGCAGGATCGACCGCAGGAGCACACCGGGATACTAGCTCCCGTGCCGTTCACGCTGAGTCATCCCGCCGCCGTGCTCCCGCTGGCGAGACGGCCGCTGGTGTCCTCGGCGCTCGTCGCCGGGTCCGTCGCGCCGGACGTCTTCTGGTTCGTGCCACGGCTTCCCGGCGTCGGCCTCACCAAGACCCACGAGCTGACCTCGGTCCTCTGGCTCGACCCGCTCCTCGCGCTGGTGGTCCTCGCGCTCTTCCAGGTCCTGCTGAAGCGGCCTCTGCTGGCCCTGGCCCCGAAATCACTGGCCGAACGGCTCCCCCGCCACTTCAGCTGGAAACGGCCGGGCTGGATCGCACTGTCGCTGGTCATCGGCGCCGCCACGCACGTCGGTTGGGACGCCTTCACCCACGAGAACGACGGGTTCCCGTTCCTGCGGATCCCGCTCGTCACCGGCGTCGACGTCGGACGTCTGATCCAGCTCGTCAGCACGATCGCCGGGGCCGGGATCCTCGGCTGGTGGCTGCGGAAGTGGTACCGCGGCGCGCCCACCAAGCCGGCGCCGAGAGCCACCCGCCACCGCGGGCCGGTGGTGGCGCTCCTCTTCGTCGGCGCGCTGGCCGGCGTCCTGACGAGCGTCCTGCCGTTCCTGGCCCACCACGACCCGATGACCCGCGCGGGCGTCGTCGGCAACGCGACCTACCTGCTGGCCACCGGCGCCTGCACCGGGTTCGCCGTTGCTCTCGTTTTCTACGCGCTGATCTGGCACGCGCAGTATAGGTCGTTATACACGAAGCGGGCCACCCCGGAGGGTGACCCGCTCGATGCGACGGAAGTCAGACGGTGAAGCCGAGGGCGCGCAGCTGCTCGCGGCCGTCCTCGGTGATCTTCTCCGGGCCCCACGGCGGCATCCAGACCCAGTTGATCCGGAAGTCCTTGACGAGGCCGCCCGACGTCAGCGCGGCCGACGTCTGGTCCTCGATGACGTCGGTCAGCGGGCAGGCCGCCGACGTGAGCGTCATGTCGATCGTCGCGCTGTTGTCCGGCTCGACGCGGATGTCGTAGACGAGGCCGAGGTCGACGACGTTGATCCCGAGTTCCGGGTCGACGACGTCGCGCATGGCCTCCTCGACGTCCTCGAGCTTCGCGAGCTCGATGTCCTGCGTCGCGGTGGTCTCGGCGTCGAGGTCGGCGGCGGTGCGCCCCTCACGAGTGGCGGTCTCTTCGGTCATGCTTTCTCAACTCCACTGGTGGTCCGGGCGACGGCGTCCTTGAAGGCCATCCAACCGAGGAGGGCGCACTTGACCCTGGCCGGGTACTTGGCGACGCCCGCGAAGGCGATGCCGTCCTCCAGCACTTCCTCGTCCGGTTCGACCTTTCCCTTGCCCTGCATCAGTTCGACGAAGGCGTCCATGGTGGTGAACGCCTCCTCGAGGGTGTGCCCCACGACCAGGTCCGTCATGACCGACGTCGAAGCCTGGCTGATGGAACAGCCCTGGCCGTCGTAGGAGACGTCGGCGACCTTCCCGTCGTCGAGCTTGACCCGCAGCGTCACCTCGTCGCCGCAGGTCGGGTTGACCTGGAACGACTCGGCGTCGAACGGGTCCCGCAGGCCGCGGCCGTGCGGGCGCTTGTAGTGGTCCAGGATGATCTCCTGGTACATGCTTTCCAGGTTCACTGGGCCACCCCGAAGAACTTCTGGGCCTCACGAACACCCGCTACCAGGGCGTCCACTTCGGACAGCGTGTTGTACAGGTAGAACGACGCCCGCACGGTCGCCTGCGCGCCGCACGCGCGGTGCAGCGGCCACGCGCAGTGGTGGCCGACGCGGACGGCGATGCCGAGGCTGTCGAGCACCTGGCCGGCGTCGTGCGGGTGCACGCCGTCGATCACGAACGACACGGTCGCGCCGCGGTCCTTCAGGTCGGTGGGCCCGACGATCCGGACGCCCGGGATGGCGCCGATGCCTTCGAGGGCGGCCGCGGCGAGCTCGTGCTCGTGCGCCGCGATCCGGTCCATGCCGATGGCCGAGAGGTAGTCGACGGCCGCGCCGAGGCCGATCGCCTGCGACGTCATCGGCACGCCCGCCTCGAACCGCTGCGGCGGCGGCGCGAAGGTGGAGCCCTCCATGCGGACCATCTCGATCATCGATCCGCCGGTGAGGAACGGCGGCATCGCCGAGAGCAGCTCGGTGCGTCCGTAAAGGACACCGATGCCTGACGGGCCGAGCATCTTGTGGCCGGAGAACACCGCGAAGTCGACGCCCAGCGCGTGGAAGTCCACCCCGAAGTGCGGCACCGACTGGCAGGCGTCGAGCACCGTGAGCGCGCCGACGGCCTTGGCCTTCTCGACGAGCAGCGAGACGGGGTTGACCGTGCCGAGCACGTTCGACTGGTGCGCGAACGCGACCACCTTCGTGCGAGGCGTGATCAGTTCGTCCACATCGGACAGGTTGAGCCTGCCGTCCGCGGTCACCTTGAACCACTTCAGCGTGGCCCCGGTGCGCTGGCACAACTGCTGCCAGGGCACGAGGTTCGCGTGGTGCTCCATCTCGGTGATGACGATTTCGTCGCCCGGGCCGACCCGGAAGCGCGAGGCTTCCGGACCGGCCGTGGCGGCGTTGCTCATCGAGTACGCGACGAGGTTGATGCCCTCGGTCGCGTTCTTGGTGAACACCAGTTCCTCGGGGTCGGCGCCGACGAACTCCGCGACCTTGGCGCGCGCGGACTCGTAGGCGTCGGTGGCCTCTTCGGACAGCTGGTGCGCACCGCGGTGGACGGCGGAGTTCGACGTGAAGATGTAGTCGCGTTCGGCGTCGAACACCGGCGTCGGGCGTTGCGACGTCGCCCCGGAGTCCAGGTACACCAAGGGTTTCCCGTCGCGAACGGTGCGCGACAGGATCGGGAAGTCGGCGCGCAGGGCGGCGACGTCCAAAGGAACAGAGCTAGCCGAGGTGGTGGTCATCGGGCCGGCTCCTCTCTTTCTCTCGGTGTAGTCCTGTGGTGGAGAACGTCAGAGCGCGGCCGGCTCGGGCTTGCCGGCGTACTTGACGTAGCCGTGCTCCTCCAGCTCGTCGGCCAGCTCCTTGCCGCCCGACTCGACGATCTTGCCGCCGGCGAAGACGTGCACGAAGTCCGGCGCGATGTGCCGCAGGATCCGGGTGTAGTGCGTGATCAGCATGACGCCGACCTCGCTGTTGGCCTTGTAGGTGTTCACGCCCTCGGACACGACGCGCAGGGCGTCGACGTCGAGACCGGAGTCGGTCTCGTCGAGGATGGCGAACTTCGGCTTGAGCAGCGCCAGCTGCAGGATCTCGTGGCGCTTCTTCTCGCCGCCGGAGAAGCCCTCGTTGACCGAGCGCTCGGCGAACTCCTGCGAGATCTCGAGCTTGCCCATCTCCTCCTTGACCTCCTTGACCCACAGGCGAAGCTTGGGAGCCTCGCCGCGGACCGCGGTGGCCGCGGTGCGGAGGAAGTTGGACATCGAGACGCCGGGGACCTCGACCGGGTACTGCATCGCCAGGAACAGGCCCGCGCGGGCGCGCTCGTCGACGCTCATCTCGAGGACGTTCTCGCCGTCGAGCAGCACCTCGCCGGAGGTCACCTGGTACTTCGGGTGACCGGCGATCGCGTAGGACAGCGTGGACTTGCCGGAGCCGTTGGGGCCCATGATCGCGTGGGTCTCACCCGACTTGATCGTCAGGTTCACACCCTTGAGGATCTCCTTGGCGCCTTCGTCGGTGTTGACCGAGGCGTGCAGGTCCTTGATTTCCAGGGTAGCCATTCTTCGTTTCCTAAAAGTCTGCGGTGGACGGCGTCAGGCGCCAACGGCTTCGAGCTCGGCCTCGATCGCGGCTTCGAGGCGCTCGCGCACCTCGGGGACGTCGATCTTCACCAGGATCTCGTGGAAGAACCCGCGCACGACCAGCCGGCGGGCGGCTTCTTCGGCGATCCCGCGCGACTGCAGGTAGAACAACTGCTCGTCGTCGAACCTTCCCGTCGCGCTCGCGTGGCCGGCGCCTTCGATCTCGCCGGTCTCGATCTCCAGGTTCGGCACGGAGTCCGCGCGCGCACCGGGCGTGAGCACCAGGTTGCGGTTGAACTCGTAGGTGTCGGTGGCCTCGGCCGCGGCCCGGATCAGCACGTCGCCGATCCACACCGTGTGCGCGCCCTCGCCCTGCAGCGCGCCCTTGTAGCCCACGCGCGACTTGCAGTTGGGCACCGCGTGGTCGACGAAGAGGCGGTGCTCCTGGTGCTGGCCGCCGTCGGCGAAGTAGACGCCGAGCATGTCGACGTCGCCGCCCTTGTCGGCGAAGGTCGCCGTCGGCGAGACGCGGACCAGGTCACCGCCCAGGGTGATCACGGTGTGCCGCAGCGCGGCGTCGCGGCCCAGCTTCAGGTGCTGCTCGGAGACGTGCACCGCGTCGTCGGCCCAGTCCTGGACGCTGACCACGGTGACCTTGGCGCCGTCGCCGATGACGAACTCGACGTTGTCGGCGTAGGTGCCGGAGCCGACGTGGTCGAGCACGACGACGGCTTCGGCGAACGCCTCGGCGCGGACCTGCAGGTGCCCGTAGGCGACCTTGCCCTCGCCCGGGCCGTGGATGCGCAGCACGGACGGCTTGGACGCCTTCGTCTCCTTGGGCACCGTCACGACGGTGGCCTTGGTGAACGAGGAGTAGGCCTGCGCGGCGATGCGGTCGCTCGGCACGCCGGCCTGGCCGAGGCGCGCGTCGTCGCGGCCGACGGTCTCGATGGTCAGCTCGGGGGCGGCGTCGAGGTCGAGGGTGATCTCGCCGGTGGCGGGCGCGCTGCCGTCGTGCAGGCCGCGCAGCCGCTTCATCGGCGTGAAGCGCCAGTTCTCCTCACGGCCGCCCGGGACCTCGAAGGCCTCGACGTCGTAGGAGGTGAAACGCTCCGCGCGGGAGGCCGCCGGAATGACGGCCCCCTCGCGGAGAGCTTCGGAAACGTTGTTCTCGGTAACCGACATGACTAGCCGACTGACCCTTCCATCTGGAGCTCGATCAGGCGGTTCAGCTCGAGCGCGTACTCCATCGGCAGCTCACGCGCGATGGGCTCGACGAACCCGCGCACGATCATCGCCATCGCCTCGGCCTCGTCGAGGCCGCGCGACATCAGGTAGAACAGCTGCTCTTCGCTGACCTTGGACACCGTGGCCTCGTGGCCCATGGACACCTCGTCGTTGCGGATGTCCACGTACGGGTAGGTGTCCGAGCGCGAGATGGTGTCGACCAGCAGGGCGTCGCAGACGACGCTGGAGCGCGAGTGGTGCGCCCGCTTCGCCACGCGGACCAGGCCGCGGTACGAGGTGCGGCCGCCGCCGCGCGCCACCGACTTCGACACGATCGTCGAGGAGGTGTACGGCGCGAGGTGCTCCATCTTGGCGCCCGCGTCCTGGTGCTGGCCCTCGCCCGCGAACGCGACCGAGAGGACCTCGCCCTTGGCGTGCTCGCCCATGAGGAAGACCGACGGGTACTTCATGGTCACCTTGGAACCGATGTTGCCGTCGATCCATTCCATGGTCGCGCCCTCTTCGCACTTGGCGCGCTTGGTGACCAGGTTGTAGACGTTGTTCGACCAGTTCTGGATGGTCGTGTAGCGGCAGCGGGCGCCCTTCTTGACGATGATCTCCACGACCGCCGAGTGCAGCGAGTCGGACTGGTAGATCGGCGCCGTGCAGCCCTCGACGTAGTGCACGTAGGCGTCTTCGTCGACGATGATCAGGGTGCGCTCGAACTGGCCCATGTTCTCGGTGTTGATCCGGAAGTAGGCCTGCAGCGGGATGTCCACCTTGACGCCCTTGGGCACGTAGATGAACGAACCGCCGGACCACACCGCCGTGTTCAGCGCGGAGAACTTGTTGTCGCCGGCCGGGATGACCGAGCCGAAGTACTCCTCGAACAGCTCCGGGTGCGTCTTGAGCGCGGTGTCCGTGTCCAGGAAGAGGACACCCTGCTTCTCGAGGTCCTCGCGGATCGAGTGGTAGACGACCTCGGACTCGTACTGGGCCGCGACACCGGCGACGAGGCGCTGCTTCTCCGCCTCGGGGATGCCCAGCCTGTCGTACGTGTTCTTGATGTCCTCGGGCAGCTCTTCCCAGCTCGTGGCCTGCTTCTCGCTGGAGCGCACGAAGTACTTGATGTTCTCGAAGTCGATCCCGGAGAGGTCCGCGCCCCAGTTGGGCATCGGCTTCTTCTCGAAGAGCTTGAGCGCCTTGAGTCGTGCTTCGCGCATCCACTCCGGTTCGGACTTCTTCCCGGAGATGTCGGTGACGACATCCTCGTTCAGCCCGCGACGGGCGCTGGCGCCCGCCTCGTCGGAGTCGGCCCAGCCGAACGCGTACTTGCCCAGGGACTCGATGGTCTCTTCCTGGCTCAAGGGCGCGGTGGTGGGAGTGCGCTGCTCGGCAGCGGCAGTCATGCGGGTTTCCCTCCATTCGGGATCCGTGCTGTGCGCCCAGAGGGCACCGTGCTGACCGGCTCGGGATGGGCCGGCTGACCCGCCGAAGCGGGTACGTGGGTGGTGCACACGGAATCACCGCGTGCGATGGTCGCCAGCCGCTGGACGTGGGTGCCCAGCAGCTTCGCGAACGCCTCGGTTTCGGCCTCGCACAGCTGCGGGAACTCCGCGGCGACGTGGGCGACCGGACAATGGTGCTGGCAAAGCTGCGCGCCGACGTTCTGTCGGAGGCCAGGCCCTTCTTGCGAAGAACTCAGTGTGCCGACCTGACGGGTCGACGCAGCGTAGCCCTCCCTGGTCAGCGCGGTCGCCAAGGCCTCCGCGCGCGCCGCCGGATCACTCGATCCGGTGATCGCCAGGCGGTGCGGCTCGACCAGCGACGCCACGCGACGCTCGGCGAAGGCGCGCACGGCGTCCTCACCCGCGTGCTCGGCGAGGAAGCGGATGGCCGAGACGGCCAGGTCGTCGTAGGCGTGCCCGAAGCGGGCGCGGCCGGCCTCGGTCAGCAGGAAGAGCTTGGCCGGACGACCGCGACCCCGGGGGCCACGCCGCGGCGCGTCCCGGGTCTCGGCTTCGCCATCCGCGAGAAGCGCGTCCAGGTGCCGGCGGACGGCCGCCGGGCTGATCCCGAGCTGCTCGGCGACGACCACGGCGGTCATGGGACCCTGTTCCAGGAGCAGCCGGGCGACCTCACTGCGGGTCTTGCCCTCGGCGCTGACCTGCGACGGGACGACGTTGACCGCGGTGCGGGGCGTGTCGCCACCCACCTGGTCCGCTGCCGCCGTCTTTTTCACAACACAAGTGTGTCTTATTTCCCGGCGGACGGCAAAGGCGGGGTCTTCGGCAGTGACCCGACTCACGCCGCACCGGCGGCGATACCCTGGCTCCCGTGGCTGTGGGCGAACTGGGTGAACATCCTGCACGGCAGGACCGGCAAGTGGCGGACGTCGTCACCGGGAGTGCGCATCCGGTGACGCTGTCGCCCGTCGAGCCCCGGGTGCCGCTCCCCCTGGAGGGTGACGAGCGGCGCGCGCTGAACGTCGTCCGGCGGTTCGGCACGGTCGGGTCCCTCTTCCTCGCGCTGGGCTCCCTCGGCGCCGGCGCCGCGCCGGTGATCAACCCGGTGCAGGAGATCCCGGTGCTGCGGCTGTTCACCCGCATCCCCACCGTGTCGCTGGCCATCGCCATCTCCGGCATGGGCATCCTGGTGCTCAGCTGGCTGATGCTCGGGAAGTTCGCCCGCCCGGACCGCGCGCGGCTCGCGTCGCAGGGCCAGCTCGCCCGCACGATCGCGCTGTGGGTGCTGCCGCTGCTGGTGATCCCGCCGCTGTTCTCCCGCGACGTCTACAGCTACCTCGCGCAGAGCGAGATCGTGCACCGCGGGATGGACCCGTACACCCTCGGCCCGGCGCAGGCCCTCGGCGTCGCCGACCCGTTCACCGCGGGCGTGTCGAACATGTGGCGCGAGACGCCGGCGCCGTACGGCCCGCTGGTGCTGCGCCTCGGCGGCTGGCTCGCGCCGATCTCCGGCCAGAGCATCGCGATGGGCGTGCTCCTGCAGCGCGTGCTCGCACTGGCCGGGGTGGTCCTCATCGTCTGGGCGCTGCCGCGGCTGGCCCGCCGCTTCGGCGTCCAGCCCGCGACCGCGTTGTGGCTGGGCGCGCTCAACCCGCTGCTGATCTTCCACTTCGTCGCGGGCGCCCACAACGACGCGCTGGCCATCGGCCTGATGCTCGCCGGGCTGGAGGTGGGCATCCGGCGGCTGCCGATCCGGGTCAAGGGCGACACGCCCCCGCCACTGGCGCGCGGCGAGCTGCTCTACATCGGGCTCGGCGTCGCGCTCATCACGCTCGGCGTCGCGGTGAAGCTGCCCGCGGTGTTCGCGTTGCCGTTCTTCGCGGTGATGGTCGCGCGGCGCTGGCACGGCCGGCTCAAGGACCTGTTCCTGGCCGGGGCGCCGATGGCGGCGTGGTTCGGCGTCGTGCTGGTCGTGGTCTGCTTCGGCTCCGGGCTCGGCTTCGGCTGGCTGGGTGCGACGTTCAACACGCCCGGCCTCGTGCGCGCCTGGATATCCCCGACCGCGGAGCTGGCGAACCTCTCCGGCGTGCTCGGCATCGCGCTCGGGCTGGGCAACCACACCAACGCGCTGGTGCCGATCCTCGGCGCGCTCGGCTACCTCGTCGCCGTCGCCATCACCTTCAAGTTCCTCTGGGACAGCTTCAAGTGGCGCTACCGGCCGATCATCGGCCTCGGCGTCTCGCTGGGCGCGGTGATGATCCTGCAGATCAACCTGCAGCCCTGGTACGTGCTGTGGGCGGTGATCCCGCTCGCCGCGGCCGCCGGGACGTCCCGGTTCCGGGTGGCCGCGACGGTGCTGTCCGCCGCCCTGCCGTTCCTGCTCCCGCCCACCGGCAGCACCTTCGACGGCCGCCCGTACGTGCTGCCGTTCGCCTACGTCGCGGCGATCGTCGTGTGCGGCGCGGGCATGCTCGTCGTGCGGCGTCTCGCGCCCGTCCTGCTCTCCAGGCCGTCCCCGCGGCTGCCCGCGCAGGCCGACGCCGTATCGTGACGCGATGTGAGTGCCCCCGCCGTCGAGATCACCGGGCTGGTGAAAAGCTACGGCTCCACCTGCGCGGTCGACGGTCTCGACCTGCACATGGAGCGCGGCGGCCTGCTCGCCCTGCTCGGCCCGAACGGGGCCGGCAAGACCACCACCGTCGAAATCTGCGAAGGCTTCCTGCGGCCTGACGCCGGTTCGGTGCGCGTGCTCGGCCTCGACCCGCACCGCGAGTCCGCCGCCCTGCGCCCCCGGCTCGGGATCATGCCCCAGGGCGGCGGCGCCTACCCGGGCGTGCGCGCCGACGAGATGCTCAAGCTCGTGGCCTCGTGCGCCGCGTCGCCGCTGGATCCCGCCTGGCTGCTGGACATCCTCGGCCTGGCTTCGGTGCGCCGGACGCCGTTCAAGCGCCTCTCCGGCGGCCAGCAGCAGCGGCTTTCGCTGGCCTGCGCGCTGGTCGGGCGGCCCGAGCTGCTGTTCCTCGACGAGCCGACCGCGGGCATGGACCCGCAGGCCCGGCGCCTGGTCTGGGACCTGCTGGCCGCGCTGCGCGCCGACGGCGTCTCGGTGCTGCTGACGACCCACCTGATGGAAGAGGCCGAAGCGCTGGCCGACACCGTGGTGATCATGGACCACGGCAAGGTCGTCGTCTCCGGCGCGCCGCACACCCTGACGATCGACGAGAGCGGCACCGCGGGCCTGCGGTTCAAGGCCCGCACCCGGCTCGACACCAAGCTGCTGACCGCCGCGCTGCCGGAGGGCTACGACGTGCGCGAGTCGGCGCCGGGCACCTACGTCGTGGTCGGCTCGGTCGACCCGCAGGTCGTGTCCACGGTCACCGCGTGGTGCGCCCAGCAGGGCGTGCTGCCGGAGGAGCTGCAGGTCGGCCGGCGCACGCTGGAAGAGGTCTTCCTGGAGCTGACCGGACGGGAGCTGCGGGCGTGAACTTCGAGGCCGGCACCTTCACCCCCGCGCCCGGGCGCGGGTCGTTGACGCGGATGCTGCGGACGCACGCGCGCGTCGAGGCGAGCCTGACCCTGCGCCACGGCGAGCAGGTGCTGCTGACCCTGCTCATCCCGCTGGCCCTGCTGATCGGCCTGTCGCTGCTGGACATCCTGCCCGCGTCCCAGCTCGGCTCGACGTCCAAAGTGGACTGGATCACCCCGCGGATCCTGGCGCTGGCGGTGATGTCGTCGGCGTTCACCGGGCAGGCGATCGCGCTGGGCTTCGACCGGCGTTACGGCGTCCTGAAGCGGCTCTCGGCGACGGCGTTGCCGCGCTGGCTGCTGGTCGCGGGGCGGCTCATCGCCGCGCTGGTGGTGGTGCTTCTCCAGGCCGTGGTGATCGGCGTGGTGGCGGCGTTCCTGGGCTGGTCGCCTTCGGTTTCCGGGCTCGCTTCGGCGGTCCTGCTGCTGGTGCTGGGGACGCTGGCGTTCGGCGCCCTGGGCGTGCTCCTGGGCGGCGCGTTACGCGCGGAAGCCGTGCTGGCGCTGGCGAACATCGTCTGGTTCGTGCTGCTGCTGGCGGGCGGCATCCTGCTGGCGCCGTCCGCGCTGCCGTCCGGGATGGCGGTGGTCGTCGAGCTGCTGCCGTCGGGAGCGCTGGCCGAGGGCATGCGCGCGGCACTGGTGGACGGGTCGTTCGCGCTCGGGCCGATGGCGGTCCTGGTGGTCTGGGCGGTCCTCGCGGGCGCACTGGCGACCCGCACGACGAAGCTCACCTGACGCTCGGCGCAAGTTCTCGTGAGTGTTTAGAAGGGTTAGAACCCTCCTAAACACTCACGACCCCTGGTGTCACAGAGCCGGGTCCTGCTGACGGCGTGACCTTGGTCCCTTGTGGTCGCCGCCGCGTTCTGGGCGCCGGGACCTGCCGAAAGCCGGATTTCCGCGCGCTCTACCATCGATGCCGTGCCGTTCACCAGCCTTGTCGCCCGCCTGCCGTATCCCTCCGCCGCGATCCAGCGGGCCGTCGGGATCGCCGCAGTCCTGGCGCAGGCGCTGATCGGCGTCACCGGCTCGATCGTGCGCGTCACCGGGTCCGGGCTCGGCTGCCCGACCTGGCCGCAGTGCGTCGCCGGCAGTCTCGTGCCGAAGCACGACTCGGGCATCGACGCGCTCAACCAGTGGATCGAGTTCGGCAACCGGATGCTGACCGGCGTCGTCATCGCCGTCGCCGCGATCGCCGTCCTCACCGCGTGGCGCGTCCAGATCGACCACCCGTCACGCAAGCGCCTGGTGAAGCTGGCCTGGACGATGCCCGGCGGCGTCGTGCTGCAGGCCGTCGTCGGCGGCATGACCGTGCTGGCGAAGCTCGAGTGGTGGACCGTCGCGATCCACTTCCTCGCCACCACTCCCCTGGTCTGGCTGGCCGTCCTGCTGCTGCGCGCGTTCCGCGAGGGCGACGAGCCCGCGCGGTCGCTGGTCCCGGCGTCGGGCCGCAAGCTGCTGGTCGTGCTCGCCGTCGTGATGTGGCTCGTGCTCGCGGCCGGCACCACGGTCACCGGCGCCGGCCCGCACAGCGGCGACATCAACACCCACCGCCTCGCCGTCTCGGTCGAGACGCTCGCCCAGATCCACGGCGGGCTGCTCATCGCCTACCTGCTGCTGCTCGCGGTGTTCGGCCTGCAGCTGCTGCGCGCCGGCGCGCCGAAGGGCCTGTGGCAGCGCTACACCTGGGTCTGGGTGGTCGCGCTCGCGCAGGGCGGGCTCGGGTCGCTGCAGTACGCGCTGGGCGTGCCGGAGGCGATGGTGTCGTTCCACGTGCTCGGCGCGATGACCGTCATCGTCGCGACGGCGTCCCTGTGGACCGGCAGCCGCGACCGCGGCCCGGTCGTCTCCCTGACGGCCGCGCCGAGCGAACCGGAACTCGCCACCGCCTGAGCAACAGTCGGCCACGCCGCTGTAACTCGGGCAGGCTACGGTTCGCGCCATGACGACGCGCTCCGCGCCCAAGCCACTCATCTCCCACAGCCGCGGCACCGGCGAGATGATCGTGCTCAAGACTTTCCTGCTGGTGCCGTTCGCGGCGCTGCTCGTGGCCGTGCCGCTGGTGTGGGGCTGGGGCATGACCTGGATCGACCTGATCCTCGCCGCGGTGTTCTACGTCTTCGCGACGCTGGGCGTGACCGTCGGCTTCCACCGCTACTTCACGCACGGCGCGTTCAAGGCGAGCCGGCCGCTGCGGATCGTGCTGGCCGTCGCGGGCAGCATGGCGGTGCAGGGTTCGGTGATCTTCTGGGTCGCGAGCCACCGCCGGCACCACGCCTTCGCCGACCGCGAGGGCGACCCGCACTCGCCGTGGCTGTTCGGCACGTCGCCGTCGGCGCTGCTGCGCGGGTTCTGGCACGCGCACATGGGCTGGATGTTCGGCCGCGAGGTGACCAACGCCGACCGCTTCGCCCCGGACCTGGTGGCGGACGCGGACCTGCGTGTCGTCAACCGCTTCTTCTGGCTGTGGATCACCCTCAGCCTCGCCCTCCCCGCGGCCCTCGGCGGCCTGCTGACCTGGTCGTGGTGGGGCGCGGTGACGGCGTTCTTCTGGGCCGGCCTGGTCCGCATCGCGTTCCTGCACCACGTCTCGTGGTCGGTGAACTCGATCTGCCACCTGATCGGCGAGCGCCCGTTCGCCAGCCGCGACAAGGCCGCGAACTTCTGGCCGCTGGCGATCCTGTCGATGGGCGAGTCCTGGCACAACTCCCACCACGCCGACCCGACGTGCGCGCGGCACGGCGTGCTGCGGGGCCAGGTGGACGTCTCGGCCCGGGTGATCTGGGGCTTCGAGAAACTCGGCTGGGCGACCGACGTCCGATGGCCGCGGGTGGACCGGCTGGCCGCGAAGCGCGTCTGACCGCACGGTAACCTGCTCTCGCAGAGAGTGATTCTCTGTGCGAGAGATTCATGAAGGAGACAGACTCGTGGAACACCGACACCACCACAAGCGTGGCGGTGGCGGCGGAGAAGGCGGCGGCAACACCGGCAACTGATCCACGCCATGTCTCCAGGGAGGGGAAGCCGCATCGGGCAGCTGCGGCTTCACTCCATTCAGGTTCGGGGCCATCTGAAGGCGATGCCGTACTCCTCTCGCGGGTGGCAATGCCCCTCGAAGGTGTGCTGCACGAACCCGTCCCCGACGTCGAGCAGACGCGGATCCCCCGTCGGCGGCGGACGCAGCCTTTCGACTTCCAGCTGCTCCGCGTACCACCAGCAAGCTTCCGGCAGGCATTCTTCGTCGAAGTTCACCCGGATCGTCAGCCCGGCGACCGGTTCGCCGTTCTCGAGCTTCCCCGGCGCCACACCGTGGTGGTCGATGGCGACGGCGATCCACTGCCGCTCTTCATAGGAGCGCTCGTCGACCGCTTCGGAAGCGAAACCGTAGGACTCATTCAGCCGCAGCCTCCGCCGGAACCGCAGCCTGGGTACCACGGGATCGCCCGGGTACTCCCCCGGCAGCGCGACGAGGCGGCAGTTCCACAGGGCCTTGACGGGGAGATCGCCGAGGTTCCCGGACCAGCCGGTCACCGCGTGCACGTCGTAACCGTCGAGGCCGTCCGCGCGAGCCACGATGACCCGTTTGGTGAAGCGGCGCAACGCTGTCCGGCGATCCATGACAACGGTGACGACCATCCGTTCCACGAAGACCGGCTGCGCACCCTCGGACGGCGCGCGGAACCCTTCCGCAGTCCGGGTTCCGGGCATGGTTCCTTCCGCGGCCGAGCGCCCGATCTCCACGTAGGGCAGCCAAGCTTCCCCCTCGAGACGCGCGAGGGCTCACGCCACGGCGTCGCAGAGCGTCCCGAGCGCGCTCCCCCACGCCCGGTTCATCGGCGTGTCCGACAGAGGTTCCCGGCTGCCGAACAGGCCGCGCACCTTGGCCAGCTGACGGAACCGGTCCTGGAGAGTCGGTGCCCAGCGCGCGCCGCCGTCCGGCACCGGCGGGAGCCGGAACGCGGCGAGCAGGGTGAAGTGCTCACGCGGTTCCAGCACCGAGCCCAGCTTGCCGATCCGGTCGACGACGAGCCCCCAGATCGCCAGTGCGCGCACCTCGGGCGTGGCGGCCGGCAGTGAAGCGGTCGGGTCGACAAGACACGCCAGCGCGGTGGGGGAACCGCTCGCCGAGGATTCGATCGCGCGCCGGAGAGTTCCGAGCAGATCCCCGTCCTGCCGTCTGGCCAGCAATCCCAGTGCCGCCTTCTCGGGAGATTTCCCCAGGCGTTCACAGTCCGGCTGCGCCGTCACCGCGCGCCCTCCGCCGGCGATTCCGGACAAAGATCGACAAGCGGCGGAAGAACCGGACAGCGGCAGGAAAAGAAAAGCGCCGGTCCGACCGACAGAAACACCTTCGCACCATCAAAGATCATTCCTGGTCCCAGACTTCGAGAGGCACACTCGACACTATGGCGTACTAGTACACCATAGAGAGGGGTAGTGCAGTGGGCAAAGAAATCGAGGGGCGACCTTCGACTCGCAGAGGAGGTTCCCGGGGGCTGCGGGAAGTGATCAAAGCCGGCCTGACCGGAATAGGCGGCCTTTACGTGATCACCGGATCCATCGCCGTCACCACGATCGGCGCGGTCGTCGTCCTCGCGCTGACGGTCGCGTACCGGGCATTCCGATGATCATCACGCGGCCAGGCTTCCGCCCAGTGGAAACGTGGCTGGCAGATCCGCCGCGTTTCGCCTGAGCTGGGCGCGCCTGAACCGCGCGAAGCCCCGTGGAGACCCGATGACGCGTCCGACCTTGCTGCTCGTTCACGGGGCCTGGCACGGCTCCTGGTGCTGGGAACCCGTCCGGACGCGGCTGGCCGACCGTGGGTGGCCGGTGGCGACCGTCGACCTGCCCAGCGTCGCACCGGGCGATGACCGGCCCGGGCTGCACGACGACGCCCGCGCGGTTCGCCAAGCCCTCGACGCGATCGACGGCCCAGCGGTCGTGGTTGCCCACTCCTACGGTGGGGCGGCGGTCAGCGAGGGCGCGGCCGGGGCGCCGAACCTCGCGCACCTCGTCTACGTCACGGCTTTCCAGCTCGACGCGGGCGAGTCGCTCCTCGGCACCGCCGGTGGGCAGCCGCCGTCGTGGTGGAAGGTCGACGGCGATCTGTTCTCCCCGCTGACCCCGCACGAGATCTTCTTCGGCGACGTCGACCCGGACACGGCGGCGGCCGCGATCGCGCGGCTGCGCCCGCAGAGCTACGCCGTCGCGAGTGACCGGCTCACCGCGGCCGTGTGGAAGGACGTGCCCAGCACCTACGTCGTGTGCGAGAACGACAACGCCATCCCGGTGTTCGCCCAGGAAGCGATGGCCCAGCGCGCCGGGCACGTCGAACGGCTGCCGTCGTCGCACTCGCCGTTCCTGTCGCACCCGGCGGAGCTGACCGCGATCATCGAGGCTGCCGCCGGCTAGGCCAGCTGCTGCCGCACCGCCGAGGCGAACCGCATCGCCGCGGCCGGGTCCGTCTGGCGGAAGCCCAGCGAGGGCTCCGTCAGCTCCAGCTCCAGCAGCAACGGCTTGCCGTCCGCGCCGCGGACCAGGTCCACTCTCGCGTACAGCAGCTCCGCGCGGAGGATGCCCAGCAGCGCCGAAGCCGCGTCCAGGACGTCTTCCGCCAGGGCGATCGCGTCGGCGGGTGGCTCGGCCTTCGCCAGCTGCTCCGTCAGGTACAGGCCCGAGGCGTCCATTGTGGACCCGAGCATCGCGCCCTTGGCGAAGGCGTGGGAGTAGATGCCGCCGAAGTAGACCAGGGCCAGCTCGCCCTCGGTGTCCACACTGGACTGGTACGGCTGGATCAGGGCCGTGTGCCCGTCAGCGTGCAAGGAAGCCACGTGCGCAGAGGCGTCCGCTCCGGCGTCGAAGCGGGCCGCGCCGCGGGAACCCGCGCCGACCGACGGCTTGACGACGTACGCCGACTTGGGGAACTTCGCCGGCTCACCCGTCTCGACCAGGGTGGTCGGGACGACCGCCACGCCCGCGTCCAGCAGCTCGGCCAGGTACGACTTGTCGGTGTTCCAGCGCGCCACGGCCGCCGGGTTGTACAGCGCCGGCACGGACTCGCACCAGTCGAGGAACTCGGCGCGGCGGGGCGCGTAGTCCCAGGTGGCACGCAGGATCACGGCGTCAGCGGCGGCGAAGTCGACGCGGGAGTCGTCCCAGGCCGCCCAGGAGACGGCGAAGCCCAGCTCGGTCAGCGCCGCCGGGACGGCGTGCTCGTCGCCGTCGCCCTCGGGCAGGTCCGCGCAGCCGACGAGGATCGCGGTGCGGCTCACTTGCCGGCCATCTTGCGCCGGTGCGCGGCACCGATCTTGGTGGCCTTCACCGTCTCCGCGTCCCACGAAGCGGCTTCGAGGCCCTCGACGGCCTCGACCAGCGCCTCGCCGGTCGCGACGGCCGGCACGACGACGTCGCCGAGCGCGCCGTCGGCCCCGACCAGCACGACGCGGGCGCCGGCGCGGCCGATGTTCTCCACGACCGCGCGGGACGGCTTGCCGTGCGCCTTCACGAACTTGCGCGCCGCGGTCAGCTGGGCCGACGTGGGCGCAACCGCTTCTTCCGAATCCGAATCAGCCACGTCCCGAACCATAACCAACCAGGGACCGGAACGCGGAACAGCGTGGCGTCGGCCATAGTTGTGCCCGGTAGAAGCCCGACTCCGAGGAGGACGCATGCCCACCGCAGTGCAGGTGACGAAGACCGGCGGCCCGGAAGTGCTCGAACCGGCCGAAGTGGACGTCGCGGCCCCGAAGGCCGGTGAACTGCTGGTGGACGTCGCCGCGGCCGGGGTGAACTACATCGACACCTACCAGCGCCAGGGCGTCTACAAGATGGAGCTGCCGTTCGTGCCGGGCCTGGAGGGCGCGGGCACGGTCGCCGAGGTCGGCCCGGACGTCGCCGGGTTCGCGGTCGGCGACCGCGTGGCCTGGCAGGGCTCGCTCGGCAGCTACGCGGCGCGCAAGGTCCTCCCGGCGTCGATCACGGTGAAGGTGCCCGAAGGCGTTTCGCTCGAGACGGCCGCGGCGACCATGCTGCAGGGCGTCACGGCGCACTACCTGGTCGCGTCGACGTTCGAGGTCAAGCCGGGCCACGACGTGCTGGTGCACGCGGCCGCCGGTGGTGTCGGCCTGCTGCTGGTGCAGCTGGCGAAGGCGCGCGGCGCCCGGGTCTTCGGCACGGTGTCGACCGACGAGAAGGCCGAGCTGGCACGCGGCGCGGGCGCCGACGAGGTGATCCGCTACGACCGCGAGGACTTCGCGAAGCGGGTCCGCGAGCTGACCGACGGCGAAGGCGTCGACGTCGTGTACGACGGCGTCGGCAAGGACACCTTCGACGCGAGCCTGGCGAGCCTGAAGGTCCGCGGGCTGCTGGCGCTGTTCGGCGCGGCGAGCGGCCCGGTGCCGGCGTTCGACCCGCAGCGCCTCAACGCGGGCGGCTCGCTCTACCTGACCCGCCCCACGTCGGTCCACTACGCCCGCACGCGCGAAGAGCTGGACTGGCGCGCGAAGGAGCTGTTCGACGCCGTCCTGGCGGGCGACCTGGACATCCGCATCGGCGGCACGTACCCGCTCGCCGACGCACGCCGCGCCCACGAGGACCTTCAGGGCCGCCGGACGACGGGCAAGCTGCTGCTCATTCCGTGATCCACACGGCGCGCCAGTGGAACCCGTCCTGCTCGGCGCGCTCGACGGTGAACTCGACCTCGGCGCCCACGGTCAGCTGCCGGAACCCACCCGGCCCGACGCCGCGGCTGCCGGGGTCGACCATCGAGTAGTGCACCCAGACGGGGTCGTCGAAGCCCGGTGCTTCGACGACCCCCCAGCCGTCGTCGACGTGCCATTCGCGCACGCGACCGCGATGAGTGTCCACGGACCCGAGGCTACGAGGCCGGGACCGAGACCGCATCCGTGACGAACACCAGCGTCTCGTTCGGCTGGATGCCCTGGCCGCCCTGGCCGTAACCGAGGTCCGGCGGGATGATCAGCAGCCGGCGGGCGCCCTGCTTGATGCCGACCAGGCCCTGGTCCCAGCCCGGGATCACCTGGCCCGCGCCGAGCTGCAGGTCGAACGGCTCGCCGCGGTCGAACGAGCTGTCCAGCTTCTGCTTGTTCGACCAGGTCACCAGCGTGTAGTTCATCTTCAGGTCCTGGCCGGCCTTCGCGCCGTTGCCGGTGCCGTCGGACAGGTCCTTCGTGATCAGCTTCTTCGGCGGGTCGCAGTCGTCGGGGATGGTGATCGTCGGCGCTTCGCCGAACTTGCCCGTCGACTTGACGTCGTCGGCGGTGCACTCGCGGCCCTTGCTCTGGGGCGCCTGCGCGGCCGACGACGACGGAACGGGCGGCCCCGCCGGTGCGGCCGTCTGGGTCTTGGTGTCCTGGCCGCACGCGGCCAGCGACAGCGCCGCCGCGGCGACGACCACGATCTTCCCGATTTTCTGCATGCCGGGGAGACTAGCCAAGCACGGAGAGTGCCGGTACTTCGTCACCGGTCCGGACCACACCGAGTCGCCGGGTCGCCCGCGTCAGGGCCACGTACAGGTCGTTGAGCCCGCGCGGCGAACCCGCGACGACCTCGTCCGGCGCGACCAGCACCACCGCGTCGAACTCCAGGCCCTTGGACCGCTCGACCGTCAGCACGCTCAGCCGTTCGTCGAAGGCGCCGAGCACGGCGGAGACCTCGTCGAACCGGCTCGCGGGCACCAGCACCGCGACCGTGCCACCGTCCACTGCGGACAGCTCCGCGGCCACCAGACCGGGCAGCTCCGCCGCGAGGTCGGCCGGGTGCGCGGACCACGGCGGGACGCCGCTCTCCCGCACCGACGACGGCGCGGCCAGGCCTGCGTCGACCTCGGCCAGCACGCGCGCCGCGACCGCCATGATCTCGGCGGGCGTGCGGTAGTTGACGGTCAGCTGCTCGAGCCGCCACCGGTCCTCGACGTACGGCGACAGCACCTCGCCCCACGACCGCGCGCCACCCGCGGCGCCGGTCTGCGCGACGTCGCCCACGAGCGTCATCGACCGGTTCGGCGAGCGCCGCATGAGCAGCCGCCAGTCCATCGCGGACAGTTCCTGGGCCTCGTCGACGATCACGTGCCCGAACGTCCAGGTCCGGTCCTGCGCCGCGCGCTGGGCCGCGGTCAGCTCGCTGCGCTCCACCTGGCGCTCGGCGAACAGCTCGGCGTCCAGGACGTCCGAGACGCGCAGCAGCTCCTCGTCGATGATCTCCTCGTCCTGCTCGAGGATGTCGAGCACGCCCTCGGCGTACGCGCGGTCCTCGCGCTCACGGCGTTTGCGCTCGACGCGGGCCTCGGTGTCGTCGACGCCGATCAGCTCGGCCAGCTCGTCGAGCAGCGGGACGTCGGCGGGTGTCCACGCGGCGTCGCGGCTGCTCTCCAGCAGCGCGCGGTCGGCGTCGGACAGGTGCTTCCGGGCGGCGCTGTCGAGGCGTTCGCGGTCGGCGAACAGGTCGTCGAGCACGCCTTCCGGGGTGAGCACGGGCCACAGCTCGTTCAGCGCGGCGGCGATGTGCTCGTCCGCGGCCAGCTCGGCGCGGATGTCCTGCAGGTCCTGACCGTCCAGGAGGTCCTCCCCCAGCTTCCGCGAGGCCTGGCGGGTCAGGGCGTCGAGGACGTCGGAGACGAACAGGCGCCGCGCCGGGTTGTGCGGGCGCCGCGAGCGCCGGGCGCGGGTGCGGGCCTCGGTGCAGGTCTTGCGGTCGAGCTTGAGGACGTCGTGCTCGTACTCGATCTCCAGCACCGGGTCGGGCACGCGCTGGCGGTCGCGGACGGCGGTGGCGAGGACGTCGGCCATGACCAGCCGGCCCTTGACCTCCGCGGTCTCGCGCCGCTCGGCGCCGTCGGCGTCCAGGCCCGGGTAGAGCTGCCCGACGGTGGCGAGCAGCACACCCGTCTCGCCCAGCGACGGCAGCACCTGGCCGATGTAGCGCAGGAACGTGCTGTTCGGCCCGACGACGAGCACGCCGCGGGTCGTGAGCTGCTGGCGGTGGGTGTAGAGCAGGTAGGCGGCGCGGTGCAGCGCGACGGCGGTCTTGCCGGTGCCCGGCCCGCCCTGCACGACCATGACCCCGCCGAGCGGGGCGCGGATGATCCGGTCCTGCTCGGCCTGGATGGTCGCGACGATGTCGCTCATCTCACCTGTGCGACGCTGTTCGAGCGCAGCGAGCAGCGCGGCTTCGCCGGCGAGCCCGAGGTCCTGCCCCTGGTCGGCGGCGGCGAGGTCGAGGATCTCGTCGTCGAAGCCGGTGACCTTGCGGGTCAGCGACCGCAGGTGCCGCCGCCGGCGTACCCCGTCGGGTGACGCGGCGGTGGCGAGGTAGAACGGCCGCGCGACGGGCGCGCGCCAGTCGACCAGCAGCGGCTGGTAGTCGTCGTCCTCGTCGAACAGCCCGAGGCGGCCGATGTAGGTGGTCTCCTCGGTGCTGCCGGGCACGAAGTCGAGCCGCCCGAAGGCGAGGCCCTGCTCGACGGAGCCGAGCTGCGCGAGCCGGTCGGTGTAGAGGGTGGTCGCGACGTCGCGTTCGGTACGGGCCTGCGGGGTACCGCCGGTCAGCCGCAGCGTCTCGTCGAGGCGCCGCTGGGCGTCGACGCGTTCGGCGTCGAGCTTGGTGTAGAGGGTGGTGACGTACGCCTGCTCACGAGCGAGCTCGGCGGCGTGTGTGTCGTCCGGCGAGACGGACAAGAGCATCCTGCTTTCGCCTCAAGGAAAAGGGCCAGCCAAGTTTAACGGCGACCAGGGCGGGATCATTCCGGCCTGAGGTCGCAGTAGGGGTAGACCTCGGTGCGGGAGTCATCGGCAGTGGCGGGGGCCCCGACGTACGGGATGACCCAGGTCTCCCGCTCCCCTGTCGAACACGACGGGCTGACCGGTGGCTGTCGCTCGACCACGATGGCGTTGCCATGGGTGTCCTGGAAGGTGAGCGTGTTGCCGGCCGGGCCGTGGTCGCCGCCGACGATCCGGCCGGCACGATCGCGGAAGACCACGGTGGTGTCGCGACTGTCCAGGTTCCGGCAGTTCGTGGACACCTCCCGGTAGTGGACATCGACGTTCACCGGGTTGTCCGGATAGAAGTGCGAGGTGCGGAGGTAAGACGCGCCGACGGGCGTGAGACTGCCTACAGCGGCGCGGGGCACCCAGGCGTTCGATCCCACGGCGGTCTCGGCGTCGGCCACGGGGATTTCCCGCCGGTAGGCACCCGTTCCGGCGCCGATCCGCTGACCGGGCAGGAGCAGGGGAATCTCGACGCTCAGCTCGCCGGTCGTCAGTTCGGGAAGCTCGTGTTGCGCGGCGTCGAACAGCCGGAACCGCACCGGAATCCGGCGAGCGACCTCGGCAGAGGTGTTCTCCAGGACGGCCCCGAGGCTGACCAGACCGGACGGGCTCTGGCTGAACCCCTGCTCGACGACCTTGATCCCGCCCGGCGCGGACGCCGGTGTGCTCGCGGGGGCCCGGTCGGGGATGTCACAGCTGTCGTCCGAGGCGGATCCGCCGGTCCAGGGCAGCTTGCCACCTGCCGAGACGACGATGGCGGCGAGGACGACGACAACACCGAGCACGGCCAGGAGACCTTTCCTGCTCATCCGTAGAACCGCTTCCTCAGGGCGCTGACCTTCGCCAGGTAGTCCTGGATCAGGATGGTGACGGCCTCCTTGGCACGCGCCGCGAACTGTTCTTCGGCCAGCTCACGAACCGTGCCGGGCACGATCTCCACCGATATCTCCTGCATGCCCACGCAGGTCAGGGAGATCCTGCCATCACTGGACCTCCCGCTGGCTTCGATCTTCGATCGTTCGTCGAGGAATGCGTGGTCCCGTTCGTCGCTCGGCGTGATATCGAGAGCGGACTCGTCGATCGCCGCCCGGTACTGCCGCAGCCAGCCCGCGTAAACCAGGCGTGCCAGCGCCGCGAGTGAGCGCTCCAGCCCACGTTCGTCGGCGAACTCGTAGACGCTTTCGCCGAATGTGATCGTGATGTCCGTCCGATTGCGCAGTTCAGCCTCGATGTCGGCGCCGGGCGCCCGGACGCGTACCCGGATGCCGTCGAGCCGGTCGGCGAGTCTTCCCATGATCACGCTCCTCAGTTCGAATCGCCGAGGCCGGCGCTGCCGGTGATCTCGCCATCCGGAATGGAGGCGACAGCCGGGCGTGCCGAGACGAAATACGAACTGTGCTCGCCGAGCAGCCTCGTGACAGCGGAGGTCTTCTCGGCGATCACCGCCTCTGCCTTCTGGACCACCAGAGTCAACTGATCGATCGTCGCCTTCATCGAGTTGATGATCTGCAGTGCGGTCTCGCCGCCACCCTTGGGCGGGTCCGACAAACTGTCCGGCGGCAGAGTCGCTCCGACCTGCGCGGCCGCACCGACCACCGACAGCAGGAGAGGGGCCGCAGCGCCGTCCGTCGCGACCGTGAGAACGGCGGCGGCGGTGGCTCCGATCGAAGACAACACGGTGAAGGTCACGTTCCACGTGTTCTTGTCACAGCACTTGTTGTCGAACACGTCCATCGTGGCGTGCGCGATCTTGTCGATGTCGTCCCGGGTCTTCGCCCACATCGCCTGGTGGGCCTCCAGCGCCGCCTTGAGGATCGCGGTGAGGATGAACTGGTTGGCCGAGATCGCCGGGAACGGGTCGAGGAACTTCTGCTTGAAGAGCATCGCGGCCTGCCCCGACCAGTCCTGGAGGTAGTCGCTTGCCGTGTGCATCTTTTCCAGGGTCGGATTGGCCAGATAGGGATTCTTGTCGATCGGGTCCTGGTCGATGTGGCCGCCGGACAAGTCGTGCATCGCGGCGGACAAGCCGTCGATCGTCGGCTGGTAACCGGCCGGGTCGGGAATGCGCGAGAACGGCTTGAACAGGGGTTCGATCACCTGCTGGTAGTAGCCGTCGACACCCTGCCGGGCGTATTCCGGCTCGGTCTCGTGCTCGTCGAGTGCCCGTTTGATCGCCAAGAACTTGATCTCGCTCGCGTGGGCCATCAGTTCCTCGAAGCTCACGCGTCACCGCCCCGGCGTGGGCTCGCCACGTTCCGCGATCAGCTTGTGCAGCTGGTCCGCGGCGGCCCGGTCGTTCGACGAGTACATCTCGACGGCTTTGGCCAGCGCTGCCGCGGTGTCGTTCAGGCTGGACTGGGTGTCCGTCATGAACTTCGCCGCGGCGCCGTGCAACTCGACCCAGGCCGCGTGCACCGGCCCCAGAGCGTCACCGCCGAAATGGTCCGGCCGCGTCATCACGCCGTCCAAACCGGACCTCGCTTGGCCGTATTTCGCGATGACATCACCGTAGACGGCGGATACCGACGGCAGATCGTCCTTGGCGACGACAAGCATCCGATAGAGGTCGACCGCGAGGTCGACACCGTGATCAGGCATTCACCCTCCCCGAGTTAAGCGCCCAACCAGGGAAGTTTCTCACAGTGTGCGGCGAGACACTGAGAGTTTCGGAAAGGACGGTCCGGGGTCAGCCGCTGACGAGGTCGCAGTAGGGGTAGACCTCGGTACCCGCCCCCAAGACGAACGGCAGCTCCCGGTCCCCCGGCGCACACGACACCCGATCGGCGGACAACCGTTCCGCGCCCACGATCCGGCCGGCGGCGTCGCGGTGCAGGACCGCGGCGCCCCGGCTGGTCAGCGCCCGGCAGTTCGCCGAGTGGTAGCGGACGCCGCCCGGGACGACCGTGGCCGTCACCGGCGTGAAGCCGCCCAACGACTCCGGCGACAGCCAGGTCACCTGGCCGACAGAGCCGACCTCAGCCACGCCGATGCGGGCTCCCGGGGTGAGCAGCGGCACCACAGCCGAGCCGACCGGGATCCGGTACCCGACCTGGGTGCTCGTGTTCTCCAGCACAACGCCGGACGACGACGTTTCGGCGACGCGGATTCCGCCGCCACCGGGGGCCGCGTCGGGCGCTGAAGAAACCGCCGTGACGTGCGAAGGGATCGCGCAGCCGGTGCCCAGCAGCGTGTTCTGGTCCAGCGACACCTTGCGGCCGCCGATGTAGAGCAACGCCGCGAACAGGACGATCACGACCAGCGCGACGCCTGCGCGCCTCAACAGGATCAGAAGGGGAGGCCGAGCGTCGGCAGGCCGATGGCCGAGTCGACGGCCAGCGCCACGAACACGATCATCAGGTACGTGTTCGAGCGGTGGAACAGCGCCATCGGCTTCGTCTCCTCGCCGCGGCGGACCGCGGCCTGGAGGCTGTGCGCGTAGAAGAGGAACCAGCCGCCCGCGAGGATCGCGAACGTGCCGTACAGCCACGACGTCACCGGGAGCAGCAGCAGCGTCCAGGCCACCATCACCCACGAGTAGATGACGATCTGCTTGGCGACGTGCTGGGCGGTGGCCACGACCGGGAGCATCGGGACGCCCGCGCGCTCGTAGTCGTCGCGGTACTTCATGCCCAGCGCCCAGGTGTGCGGCGGGGTCCAGAAGAAGATGACGCCGAACATCACGAACGCCGGCCACTGGACGGTGCCGGTGACGGCCGCCCAGCCGATGACCACCGGCATGCAGCCGGCCGCGCCGCCCCAGACGACGTTCTGCGACGTGCGCCGCTTCAGGCCGAGCGTGTAGACGAAGATGTAGAAGAGGATCGTCGCGACCGCGAGGATCGCCGACAGCAGGTTGACCGTGAAGTAGAGCACCACGGCCGAGGCGACACCCATCACCAAGCCGAAGATCAGCGCGCCGCGCCGCGGCACCGAGTCCTTCACCAGGGGACGCCGCTTCGTGCGGTTCATCACCTTGTCGATGTCCGCGTCGATCACGCAGTTGAGCGCGTTCGCGCTGCCCGCGGCCATCGTCCCGCCCAGCAGCGTGGCCAGTACCAGCCACGGCGAGGGGATCTGACGGCCGGCGAGGAACATCGCCGGGATGGTGGTCACCAGGAGGAGCTCGATCACCCGCGGCTTCGCCAAAGCGGCGTAGGCCCCGACGACCTGGCGGATGCGTCGCCGGTCACCGTGCGGTCGTTCACCGGTCGGGTGCACCGCGCTGGTGTCCTCACTGCGTCCGTGCGCAGCGTTCACCAACGACATTTCACTCCCTGCGTCAGGTTCGGGGCGGGCCCGTTGCCGGAGGCGTGTGGTGCCGCTGAAAACCGCCGGTCTGAACCCTCGAACGATGTTAGACGTGGTGAATCCCGTGGGTGATCGCGGGTCCTCGACGGGCTCAAGCACTAGGCTGGCCGGGTCGGGCCGCGATTGCCCCTGCGCAGGGTCGCGAGCAGGAATATCGTCCCTTCGGGATCGATTGAGATAGATGACCCCGCGCACGGGTAACCGGAACGAGGAAGAGCAGCCGCAACCATCATGACCGGGAGTTGGAGTTCAGTGTCCGAAACCGCCCCTACCAGCGAGAACAACCCACTCCTGCGGCGCAACACGCCCGCCGACTGGACCGACACCGACACCCGCGCCGTGGACACCGTCCGGGTACTCGCCGCGGACGCGGTCGAGAACTGTGGCAGCGGCCACCCCGGTACCGCGATGAGCCTGGCGCCGCTGGCCTACACGCTCTTCCAGCGCACGCTGCGTCACGACCCGAACGACCAGAACTGGCCGGGCCGCGACCGGTTCGTGCTGTCGGCCGGGCACAGCAGCCTGACGCTCTACATCCAGCTGTACCTCGCCGGTTACGGCCTCGAGCTCGAGGACCTCAAGCAGCTGCGCAAGTGGGGCTCGAAGACCCCGGGTCACCCGGAATACCGCCACACCGACGGCGTCGAGACCACCACCGGCCCGCTCGGGCAGGGCCTGGCGAACGCCGTGGGCATGGCGATGGCCGCCCGCCGCGAGCGCGGCCTGCTGGACCCGGACGCCGCTCCCGGCGAGAGCATCTTCGACCACTTCATCTACTCCATCGCCTCCGACGGCGACATCGAAGAGGGTGTCACCGCCGAGGCGTCGTCCATCGCGGGCCGCCAGGAGCTGGGCAACCTGATCGTCTTCTGGGACGACAACAAGATCTCCATCGAGGACGACACGAACATCGCCCTTTCGGAGGACACGGTCGCGCGGTACGAGGCCTACGGCTGGCACACCCAGTTCGTCGAAGGCGGCGAAGACGTCGTCGCGCTCGAAGAGGCCATCAAGAACGCGAAGGCCGAAACGGGCAAGCCGTCGTTCATCGCGGTGCGGACCATCATCGGCTACCCCGCGCCGAAGAAGATGGGCACCGGCAAGGCGCACGGCGCGGCGCTGGGCGCCGAAGAGGTCGCCGAGGTCAAGAAGATCCTGGGCTTCGACCCGGAGCAGTCGTTCCAGGTCGAGGACGACGTCATCAAGCACACCCGCCAGGCGCTCGAGCGCGGCAAGGCCGCCCACGCCGAATGGCAGGAGAAGTTCGCGGCGTGGGGCGAGGCGAACCCGGAGCGCAAGAAGATCGCGGACCGGATGGCCACCCGCACGCTGCCCGAGGGCTTCGCCGACAACCTGCCGAAGTGGGAGCCGGACGCCAAGGGCGTCGCCACCCGCAAGGCCTCCGGTGAGGTGCTCAACGCGCTCGCCGAGCCGCTGCCGGAGCTGTGGGGCGGGTCCGCGGACCTCGCCGAGAGCAACAACACCACGATGAAGGGCGCCGACTCGTTCGGCCCGGAGAAGGCTTCCACGGACATGTGGAAGACCAGCCCCTACGGCCGGACGCTGCACTTCGGCATCCGCGAGCACGCCATGGGCTCGATCCTCAACGGGATCGCGCTGCACGGCGGCACCCGCCCGTACGGCGCGACGTTCCTCATCTTCTCCGACTACATGCGCCCGCCGGTCCGGCTGGCCGCGCTGATGAAGGCGCCGGTCACCTACGTGTGGACGCACGACTCGATCGGGCTCGGCGAGGACGGCCCGACGCACCAGCCGATCGAGCAGCTCTCCGCGCTGCGCGCGATCCCGGGCCTCAACGTCGTCCGCCCGGCGGACGCCAACGAGACCGCCTACGCGTGGAAGGCCGTGCTGGAGGACATCCACCACCCGTCCGGCCTGGCGCTCACCCGCCAGAACGTGCCGGTGCTCGAGGGCACCAGCGCCGAGGGCGTCGCCAAGGGTGGCTACGTCCTGGCGGACTCGGACGGCACCCCGGACGTGGTGCTGATCGGCACCGGCTCCGAGGTCCAGCTCGCCGTCGAGGCGAAGAAGGTCCTCGAGGCCGACGGCGTCAAGGCGCGCGTCGTCTCGATGCCGTGCGTCGAGTGGTTCGACGCGCAGGACGCGGCCTACCGCGAGTCCGTCATCCCGGCCGGTGTGAAGGCCCGCGTGTCCGTCGAGGCGGGCATCGCCCAGTCGTGGCACCGCTTCACCGGTGACGCCGGCGTGAACGTCTCGATCGAGCACTTCGGCGCCTCCGCCGATGCCGGCACCCTGTTCCGTGAGTTCGGGTTCACCACGGAAGCAGTCGTCGACGCCGCCCGCCGCTCGATCGCCAACACCAAGAACTGAAAGGGACATTGATGAGCAACGACAAGCTCGCGCAGCTGTCCGAGGCCGGTGTTTCGATCTGGCTGGACGACCTTTCGCGTGAACGCCTGAACACCGGCAACCTCGCCGCGCTGGTCCGCGACAAGCACGTCGTCGGCGTGACGACCAACCCGACGATCTTCGCCAACGCGATGTCGAAGGGTGACGCCTACGACGAGCGGACGAAGGAACTCGCCGCCCAGGGCGCCGACGTCGAGGCGACCATCCGGGACCTGACCACGACCGACGTGCGCAACGCCGCGGACCTGTTCCGCGACGTCTACGCCGCCACGAACGGCGTCGACGGCCGCGTCTCGATCGAGGTCGACCCGCGCCTGGCCAAGGACACCGACCGGACGGTCGCCGAGGCCCAGGACCTGTGGAAGACCGTCGACCGGCCGAACACGCTGATCAAGATCCCGGCCACCGAAGAGGGCCTGCCGGCGATCACCGCCACGCTCGCCGAGGGCATCAGCGTCAACGTCACGCTGATCTTCTCCGTCGAGCGCTACAAGAAGGTCATCGAGGCCTACTTCGCCGGGCTGGAGCAGGCGAAGGCCAACGGCCACGACCTGCGCGGCATCCACTCGGTCGCGTCGTTCTTCGTGTCCCGGGTGGACACCGAGATCGACAAGCGGCTCGACGCGATCGGCACCGACGAGGCCAAGGCGCTGCGTGGCAAGGCGGCCGTCGCCAACGCCCGGCTCGCCTACGCGGCCTTCGAGGAGCTCTCGGCCACGGACCGCTGGAAGGCCCTCGCCGCCGACGGCGCGAACGCGCAGCGTCCGCTGTGGGCCTCGACCGGCGTCAAGAACCCGGACTACTCCCCCACCCTCTACGTCGACGACCTGGTGGTGAAGGACACCGTCAACACCATGCCGGAGAAGACGATGGACGCCGTCGCCGCGGGCTCCGAGCTCAAGGGTGACCAGGTGTCCGGCCGCGGCGCCGAGGCGCAGGAGGTCTTCGACAAGCTCTCGGCCGTCGGCATCGACATCACCGACGTGTTCCTGGTGCTGGAGAACGAAGGCGTCGAGAAGTTCGAGAAGTCCTGGACCGAACTGCTCGACACCGTCAACGGCCAGCTGGAAAAGGCGAAGGGCTGAAGCACGACATGACGACAGGGGAAAAGACCGGCGTCGAGATCGTGGACGCCGAACTGGCGGAGCGCGCCGCGCCGCTGGCCGAGCGGCTGGTCGCCGACCAGGCCGCGTCGAAGCTGGCCGCGAAGGACGCCACGCTCTGGGGACCGGACGCCGAATCCGAAGCGTCGATCCGGCTGTCGTGGACGACGCTGCACAAGTCGTCCCGGCCGCTGATCGGCGAGATCGAGGCGCTGCGCACCGAACTGCGGTCCGAGGGCGTCGACCGCGTGGTCCTCGCCGGCATGGGCGGCTCGTCGCTCGCGCCGGAGCTGATCACCGGGACCGACGACGTCGCGCTGACCGTGCTCGACACGACCGACCCGGGCCAGGTCGCCGACGCGCTCGCCGGTGACCTCGAGCGCACGGTGATCGTGGTGTCGTCGAAGTCGGGCGGCACCGTCGAGACCGACAGCCACCGGCGGATCTTCGCGAAGGCGTTCACCGACGCGGGGATCGACGCGGCGCGGCGGATCGTGGTCGTCACCGACCCGGGCTCGCCGTTCCAGGCACTGTCCGAAAAGGAGGGTTACCGCAAGACCTTCCTCGCCGACCCGCACGTCGGCGGCCGCTACTCCGCGCTGACCGCGTTCGGGCTCGTCCCGGCCGGGCTGGCCGGCGCGGACGTCGCCCGGCTGCTCGACCAGGCCGCTTCGGCGGCCGAAGAGCTCGCTTCGGACTCGGTGGACAACCCGGCGGTCAAGCTGGCCGCCGCCTGGGCCGCCGCGCACGAGCAGGGCGCCGAGAAGGTCGTGCTGGCCGACTCCGGTTCCGGCATCAAGGGGTTCCCGGACTGGGCCGAGCAGCTGATCGCCGAGTCCACCGGCAAGGAGGGCACCGGCCTGCTGCCGGTCGCGGTCGAAGGCACGGAGGCGCCCGGCTTCGCCGACGCGAAGGCCGACGCCACCGCGGTCTCCGTCGGCAGCCCCAAGGGCGCGGCGAAGATCGGCGTCACCGGCTCGCTCGGCGCGCAGCTGCTGCTCTGGGAGTTCGCCACCGCGCTGGCCGGCAGGCTGCTCGGGATCAACCCGTTCGACCAGCCCGACGTCGAGACCGCGAAGAAGGCGGCGCGCGCGCTGCTGGACGACCCGGAGAAGCTCAAGGGCGGCGAGACGGCGTCCAATGTGGACGGACCGGTCGAGATCTTCGGCAGCGAAGGCGTTTCGACCGACGGGAAGCTCGTCGACGTGCTCCGCGCGTTCTTCGCTTCCGCGCCGGACGCCGGCTACATCGCGGTGCAGGCCTACCTGGACCGGCTCGACGACGCGTCGACGGCGCTGCTGCGCGGCGAGATCGCCCAGCGCACCGGCCTGCAGACCACGTTCGGCTGGGGTCCCCGGTTCCTGCACTCCACCGGGCAGTACCACAAGGGCGGCCACCAGAACGGCGTCTTCCTGCAGCTCACCGGCGCGGTGGAGCGGGACCTCGACGTGCCGGACCGGCCGTACACGCTGGGGCAGCTGCAGCACGCCCAGGCCCTGGGCGACGGCCAGGTGCTCGCCGAGCACGGCCGCCCGGTGCTGCGCCTGCACCTGACCGACCGCGCCGCGGGCCTCGCGGCCGTTGTCCGCGCGGTGCAGGAGGTCGCGGTTCAGGAGGGGGAAGCATGACCTGGAGCAACCCGCTGCGGGACGAGCGGGACAAGCGGCTCCCGCGCATCGCCGGGCCGTCCAGCCTGGTGATCTTCGGGGTCACCGGCGACCTGGCCCGCAAGAAGCTGATGCCCGCCATCTACGACCTGGCCAACCGCGGGCTGCTGCCCGCCGGCTTCTCGCTCGTCGGGTTCGCCCGCCGCGACTGGGAGCACCAGGACTTCGGCGAGCTCGTGCACGACTCGGTCAAGGCGCACGCGCGCACGCCGTTCAAGGAGTCGGTCTGGAACCGGCTCGCCGAGGGCATCCGGTTCGTGCAGGGCACCTTCGACGACGACGACGCCTTCGACCGGCTCGCGCAGACGGTCAAGGACCTCGACAAGGAACGCGGCACCGGCGGCAACACGGCGTTCTACCTGTCGATCCCGCCCGGCGCGTTCCCGGTGGTGACCAAGCAGCTGGCCCGCTCCGGGCTGGCCAACGCGGACGAGAACACCTGGCGCCGCGTCGTCATCGAGAAGCCGTTCGGCCACGACCTGAAGAGCGCCGAAGAGCTCAACGCGATCGTCAACGACGTCTTCCCCGAGGAGTCGGTGTTCCGCATCGACCACTACCTCGGCAAGGAGACGGTCCAGAACATCCTGGCGCTGCGCTTCGCGAACCAGCTGTTCGAGCCGATCTGGAACGCCAACTACGTCGACCACGTGCAGATCACCATGGCCGAGGACATCGGCCTCGGCGGCCGCGCGGGGTACTACGACGGCATCGGCGCGGCCCGCGACGTCATCCAGAACCACCTGCTGCAGCTGCTCGCCTTCACCGCGATGGAGGAGCCGCTGTCGTTCGACCCGCGGGCCCTGCGCGCGGAGAAGATCAAGGTGCTCTCGGGCACCAGCGCGATCGGGCCGCTGAGCAAGACCACCGCGCGCGGGCAGTACGCGGGCGGCTGGCAGGGCGGCACGAAGGTGCCCGGCCTGCTGCAGGAAGAGGGCTTCGCGAAGGACTCGAAGACCGAGACCTTCGCGGCCGTGACGCTCGAGGTGCAGAGCCGCCGGTGGGCCGGGGTGCCGTTCTACCTGCGCACCGGCAAGCGGCTCGGCCGCCGCGTCACCGAGATCGCCGTGGTGTTCAAGCGGGCGCCGCACCTGCCGTTCGATTCGACGTCGACCGAGGAGCTGGGGCAGAACGCCCTGGTCATCCGGGTCCAGCCGGACGAGGGCATCACGCTGCGGTTCGGCTCGAAGGTGCCGGGGACCACGATGGAGGTCCGCGACGTCACCATGGACTTCGGGTACGGGCACGCCTTCACCGAGTCCTCCCCCGAGGCCTACGAGCGCCTGATCCTCGACGTCCTGCTCGGCGAGCCGTCGCTGTTCCCGGTCAACGAAGAGGTCGAGCTGTCCTGGAAGATCCTCGACCCGGTCATCGAGCACTGGGCCAAGGAGGGGGCGCCGGAGCAGTACCCGCCGGGCACGTGGGGCCCGCCGTCCGCCGACGAAATGCTGGAGCGCACCGGCCGGAAATGGAGGCGCCCGTGATCATCGACCTGCCGTCCACCACGACTTCGCTGCTCAACAAGAAGCTGGTGGAGATCCGCGAACAAGGCGGGCAAGTAGCGCTCGGCCGGGTGCTCACGCTGGTCATCGTGGCCGACGACGACAGCCACCTCGAAGCGGCGATCGAAGCGGCCAACGGCGCGAGCCGCGAGCACCCGTCACGGGTGATCGTGGTCGCCAAGGGCGCGCGCACCGCGTCACCGCGCATCGACGGCCAGATCCGCGTCGGCGGCGACGCCGGCGCGAGCGAGGTCATCGTGCTGCGGCTCTACGGCCCGCTGGCGGCCCAAGGCCAGAGCGCGGTCGTCCCGCTGCTGCTGCCGGACGCGCCGATCGTCTGCTGGTGGCCCGGCGCCGGCCCGAAGGACCCGGACAAGGACCCGCTCGGCGAGCTGGCCCAGCGCCGGATCACCGACTCGGCCGCGGAGAAGAGCCCCGTCAAGGCCCTGACCACGCGAGCGAAGGCGTACACCGCGGGCGACACGGACCTGGCCTGGACGCGGCTGACGCACTGGCGTGCCCAGCTCGTCTCCGCGCTGGACCTGCCGCCGTACGAGAAGATCACCGCCGCGACGGTGACCGGCGAGGCCGACTCGCCGTCGACCGAGCTGCTGGCCGCGTGGCTGGCCGAGTACCTGAAGGTGCCGGTCAAGCGGGTCAAGAGCTCGGGCGCGGCCGGGATCACCTCGGTGACCCTGGAGCGTCGTTCGGGCGCGGTGGAGCTGCACCGGCCGGACGGCCGAGTCGGCACGCTGACCCAGCCGGGCCAGCCGACCCGGCGGATCGCCCTGCAGCGGCGCAGCACGCAGGACTGCCTGGTCGAGGAGCTGCGGCGGCTCGACCCGGACGAGGTCTACGAGGCGGCGCTGCACGGCCTGGGCAAGATCACGTCCGGCACGAACGGCAAGACGGGCGCGCCGGCCAAGGCGGACGTCACCTCGCCGGCCGCGGCGGGCGCTGCTGCTGCCGCGCCTGCACCGGCCAAGACTCCGGCCAAGGCGGGTGCCGACGGCAAGAAGAGCGCTTCATGAGCAAGACCGAGGTCGTCGTCCACGCGAACCAGGACCTGCTGGCCGCCGCCGCGGCGGCCCGGCTGGTCACGCGGCTCGTGGACGTCCAGGCGGCCAAGGGTTCGGCGTCGCTGGTGCTCACCGGCGGCGGCACCGGTATCGCGGTGCTGACCGAGCTGCGGAACTCGAGCGCGCGTGACGCGATCGACTGGTCGCGCCTGGACATCTACTGGGGTGACGAGCGGTTCGTCCCGGCCGATTCGGACGAGCGGAACGAGAAGCAGGCCCGCGAGGCCCTGCTGGACCACGTCCCGCTCGACCCGAAGCGGGTCCACGCGGTAGCGGCATCGGACGGCGAGTTCGGCGACGACCCGGACGCCGCCGCCGAGGCGTACGCGCGGGTGCTGGCGGACAACGCGGGCCCGGACGAGGGCGACGTCCCGACGTTCGACATCATGCTGCTCGGCCTGGGCGGCGAGGGCCACACCGCATCGGTGTTCCCGGAATCCCCGGCGGTGTACGAGAAGGAGCGTTCGGTGGTGGCGGTCCGCAACTGCCCCAAGCCCCCACCGACGCGCGTTTCCCTGACCCTGCCGGCAATCCGCCGAGCCCAGGACGTCTGGCTGATGACAGCGGGCGAAGCCAAGGCCGACGCGGTAGCGCTGGCACTGTCGGGAGCGGACGAAGCCCAGCTCCCGGTAGCGGGCGCCCGAGGACACCGACGGACGTTGTGGCTACTGGACCGCACGGCGGCGGGCAAGCTCACCAAGGTGCACCAACCACCGACGGCTTGATGGTCGTAGGTTCCGTGAAGGCCTCCTGCCCATGGCAGGGGGCCTTCACGGCGTTCGGGGCCGGTGCGGCACGGCCTGCTACGGCGCTCAGCGACCTTTCGCGGCTGTTCGCGACCGTTCGCGGCGTTCAGGGCACCGAAACTGTCGTGGCTCCCGGGTAGCGTGGAAACGGGGGCTGCTCACTCCGCCCGCAACCTCGGCGGGCCAAACTTTGCTCGCCAACTCGCCGCGATCCAAACGGAACTCGCCGCCTCGGCTGCCCCCTTCACCGGCCCCTCGGTCGGCCAAGCCTTGCTCATCAATCCGCCGCGGTCCCAGCGAAACTCGCCACCTCGATCGGCCGCTCACTTCAGCCGACAAGGCTTTACGCACCCAGCCCGCCGCGATCCAAGCGAATCTCGCGCCCGGTCGGCTGCTCACTCCGGCCCGCACCCTCGACCGGCCAAGCCTGCTCGCCAACCCACCTCGATCCAAGTGGAACCCGCCGCCCCGATCAGCCACTCACTCCGGCCCGCACCCTCGACCGGCCAAGCCCTGCTCGCCAACCCACCTCGATCCAAGTGGAACCCGCCGCCCCGATCAGCCACTCACTCCGGCCCGCACCCTCGACCGGCCAAGCCCTGCTCGCCAACCCACCTCGATCCGAGCGGAACCCGCCGCCCCGATCAGCCACTCACTCCGGCCCGCACCCTCGACCGGCCAAGCCCTGCTCGCCAACCCACCTCGATCCGAGCGGAACCCGCCGCCCCGATCAGCCACTCACTCCGGCCCGCACCCTCGACCGGCCAAGCCCTGCTCGCCAACCCACCTCGATCCGAGCGGAACCCGCCGCCCCGATCAGCCACTCACTCCGGCCCGCACCCTCGACCGGCCAAGCCTGCTCGCCAACCCACCTCGATCCGAGCGGAACCCGCCGCCCCGATCAGCCACTCACTCCGGCCCGCACCCTCGACCGGCCAAGCCCTGCTCGCCAACCCACCTCGATCCGAGCGGAACCCGCCGCCCCGATCAGCCACTCACTCCGGCCCGCACCCTCGACCGGCCAACTCTGCTCACCAACCATCTCGGCCGAGCGGAACCCGCCACCTCGATCGGCCGCTCACTTCACCGGCACCCTCGGTCGGCCAAGCCGTGCTCATCAATCCGCCGCGGTAGCAGCGGAACTCGCCGCCTCGATCGGCCGCTCACCCGGTCACCAGGCCTTACTCACCCAGCCCGCCGCAGTCCGAGCGGAATTCGCGGCCTCGATCGACTTCGCCGCTATCCGAGCGGGTCTCGCCTGCCCGGACCAGCCGTTCACTCCGTTCGCCAGCCGCGCTCCAGGCGGGCGAAGATCTCCTCCGCCGCTCGGCGGGGGTTCTCGTGGCCCGCGATCAAGTCCCGCGAAGCCAGCGCGAAGCGCGCCAGCGCCGCGCACGCCACGTCGTTCTCCGGGGCGCCCGACTCCGCCGCGATCGCGCGGGCCAGTGCCGTCTCGTGGCGCATCCACATCCGCCTGCCGTACTCGCGCAGGGCCGGGGTGCTCTCCGTGAGGCGGAGGAACGCGTCACCCGGGGAGGCGGCCACGTCGACCAGGATGTGCTTGCGCAGCGCGTCCACGATCGTGTGCGCCGGCGGCCGGCCGCGGACCGCGTCGACCAGCGCCGTCTCGATGTCGGCCTCCTGGTCGAACACCAGAGCTTCCTTGCTGGGGAAGTGCTTGAAGAGCGTCGTCACGGAGACGTCGGCGGCGTCCGCGACCTCCTTCACCCCGACCTGATCGAAGCCGCGCTCGAGGAACAGTTCGAGCGCCGCGTCGGCCAGCGCCTTGCGGGTCTGCGCCTTCTTGCGCTCACGGCGCCCGATCACTTCCGTCATGTCCGCCAGTCTACGTGATGGTGGACTCACTTCAAAAGTGTAGTCATTGCACTTTCATAGTGAATCTGCTTTCCTGAGTTAGTCGCCGCCGGAACGAACCGGCGGCCCGAACTTCCAGGGGGAAGCCATGAACACCACCAGCACCACCGCCAACACCAAGATCGCGATCGTCGGCGCCGGCCTCGGCGGGCTCGCCTGCGCTCGCGTCCTGCAGCTGCACGGCCACATCGTCACCGTCTTCGAACAGGAGGCTTCAGCCGACGCGCGCCCCCAGGGCGGCACGCTCGACATGCACGGCGACACCGGCCAGGTCGCCCTCCGCACGGCCGGCCTGCACGAGACGTGGCGCGCGCTCGCCCGGCCCGAAGGCCAGCAGATGCGCGCGGTCGACCCGCGCACCACGGACGTTCTCATGGACGAGATCCCTGCCGAAGACGACGAGTTCAAGCCCGAGATCGACCGCGGCCAGCTCCGCGGCCTCCTGCTGGACTCCCTCTCCCCCAGCACCGTCCGCTGGGGCCGCGCCACCGACGACGTCACGCCGCTGCCGGACGGCACCGCCCGGCTGCGCTTCACCGACGGCACCACCGAGGACTTCGACCTGGTCATCGGCGCCGATGGCGCGTGGTCCCGCGTCCGCCGCGCCCTGACCGGCGTCCGGCCGGAGTACAGCGGCGTCGCGTTCGTCGAGTTCGGGCTCGACGACGCCGACCGCCGGCACGCCGCGCTGGCCGCGTTGACCGGCCAGGGCACGATGGTGGCGAAGACCGGCGGGAACGCGATCTTCGCCCAGCGCAACAGCAACGGCCACATCCGCGGCTACGCCGTGTTCCACGCGCCGGAGGACTGGCACGCCGGTCTCGACTTCGCCGACACGGACGCGGTGCGCGCGACGCTCCTGCAGCGCTACGCCGGCTGGCACCCGGAGCTGCTCGGGTTCCTGCGCGACAACGACGGCGCGTTCACGCACCGGCCGTTGTACGTGCTGCCGGTGCCGCACGCCTGGACGTCGACGCCCGGCCTCACCCTGCTCGGCGACGCCGCGCACCTGATGCCGCCGCTCGGGGTCGGCGCGAACCTCGCGATGCTGGACGGCACCGAGCTCGCGACCGCGCTGGCGACGTCGCCGACCGTCGGCGAGGCCGTCCGGACCTACGAGGCGCGGATGCTGCCGCGGTCGATCGAGACGGCGAAGGCCTGCAAGGAGGGGCTCGTCCACCTTCTGGGTGACGGCATCCGGACGGCAGCGGCCTGACGACCTATGCCGGGCGCCCACAGAGAGGTAACGTGATTCCCACGATGTGGTCATCCCGGTGCACGCTAGGCAGTGACAGATCCACTGTCAGTAGTGCGCTGGCGACGCCATCGCCCGAACGGCGCAATCAAATGCGGAATCCGGACGTCAATCCGCCAACGGCGCGTGAAACTTACCGTCTTCCCACGCAACCTCGTTAGCATCCGCACATTTGTTCTCTGCTGCGCGTCCCGATCGGGCCCTGAGCACCTCTCACCATCAAGTCCACAAGACGAATGGGGTCGCCAGCGATGAGTACAGAGGGACTCTCGATTCCAGGCATCTCGATCGCCGGCTCGGGGCCATCGGCCGCCGAGCGGGTGCGAAGGCGTGGTCTGAGCGCGTTCGGCTCGTTCCCCCGCCCCGCTGTGGTCATGTTCGCCATCGAGGCGGCCGCGGTCATCCTGGCCGTGCTCGACGTCTGGCTGGTGATCCCCGAGAAGGCCCAGCCCTACTCGATCTACCTGTCCGGCGCGGCCTGCCTCGCCGTGGTGTTCCGCCGCAAGTTCCCGTTCCTCGCCGTGCTCGTCGCCGTCCCCGGCTTCCTGGCCGGCTGGGCGCAGCTGGCGAGCATGATCACGCTCGGCATGCTCGCCACCCGCCGTCAGCTGCACTGGCAGACCTGGGTCGGCGCCGGGCTGGTGTGGACGTGCCGGTTCGTGCAGTGGCCGCTCGAGGACTTCGTCCAGCTGAGCTGGCGCGAGCACATCCTCGACGGCATCTACGGCGTCCTCGTCGCCGGCATGCCGATCGCGATCGGCATGCTCATCGGCGCCCGCACCGAGGTCGCGAACAAGCTCGCCGAGCTGGCCACGAGCCGGGACCGCGAGCGCCGCTTCCACGCCGACGCCGTCCGCGCCGAGGAGCGCGCCCGGCTGGCCCGCGAGATGCACGACGTCGTGTCGCACCAGATCACGCTGATCGCGATGCAGGCCGGCGCGCTGCAGGCCCAGACGACCGACGCCCGGGCGATGGAGACCGCGCAGGTCATCCGCGGCCTGAGCAAGCGGACCCTCGAGGAGCTGCGGTCGCTGCTGAGCGTGCTGCGCGCGGACGCCGACGACGACGGCCCGCGCCCCGGGATCAACGACCTCGACCGGCTGATCCGGACGTCGGAGGTCCCGGTGCACCTGTCCGTGGAGCACCTACCGGAGGCCCTGCCGAACCAGGTGTCGGCGGCGGCGTACCGCACGGTGCAGGAGTGCCTGACCAACGTCCACAAGCACGCCCCGGGCGCGACGGCGACCATCCGCATCCAGGGTGAGCACGGCGCGCTCAAGATCGAGGTCCGCAACGAGCGCGCCCGCCGGGCCGGCGAAGGCCTGCCCTCGGGCGGCCACGGCCTGACGGGACTGGCCGAGCGCGCCCGCCTGCTGGGCGGCAGCTTCGAGACGTCCGGAACGGAGGACGGCGGTTTCCGGGTCCGGGCCAGGTATCCGCTGAGCCACTGAATCACGGAGCCACCGACCCGGCCGGGGGCTGTTGACCCGGCGATGCTGACCCACCCGGCGCTGAGCAGCCCCCGATTCCAGCCTACGGGCGGGGGCCGACGATTCCGGATCCGACGAAGCCGCGAGCGGCGCATTCAGGTCGTTGAAGGCCTGAGTGCGCCGCTCGCGGCTTTCCGGTTCCCGGGGTTGTCAGTGCTCGCCGGTAGCGTGGAATCGGGGGCTGCTCGGGCGGCCCGGCGGTCGACGCATGTGCTCGGAGAGTCGGCTCGCGTATCTGGACGGTCGGGTCGCGTACCCCGAAAGTCGGTTCACGTACCCCGGCGGTCGAGGTGCGTACCCAGGCAGTCGGGTCACGTACCTGGACGGTCGGGTCGCATACCGGAAGATCGGTTCACGTACCTCGAGTCGGCTCGCGGGCCTGGGGGTCGGCTCATGTGCTTGGGGAAGTCAGCTCACGTGATCGGGAGGCTGGCTCGCGTGATTGAGGGGTCGGCTCGTGTGGTTGAGGCGCCAGCTCACGTGATTGGGGAGTCGACACGTGTGCTTGAAGGGTCAACTCGCGCGATGGGGAGTCGACTCGTGTACCTGAAGGGTCGACTCGCGTGATTAAAGAGTCGACACGACGTGAGACCGTGTCGTCTGCCGGGTACGTGAGTCGGGCTGGCCTGGGTTGGGGAGCCCGGAGGGTGGAACCTGGGCGCGCGAGAAGCCACCTCGAGGGGTTGCTTCCTCGGGGTGGCTTCTGGCGGTGGCGCTTAGATGATCTCCCGGCGCTGGCGCAGGCGCTCCAGGGCCTCGGCGAGGATGGCCTCGCCGTCGGCGTCGCTGCGCCGCTCCTTCACGTACGCCAGGTGGGTCTTGTAGGGCTCGGTCCGGGGTGCGGCCGGGGGGTTCTTCTCGTCCTGCCCGCCGGGGAGCCCGCAGCGAGGGCAGTCCCACTCGTCCGGGATCTCCGCCTCCAGGGCGAACGACGGACGGGCTTCGTGCCCGTTGGCGCACCAGTAGCCGACCCGGCGCCGTGGCGCCGACTCACCTCGTTCCGATTCGCCCGTAGGTCCGGCACCCACCCGGGTGCCCCGAATCGCGTTACCGCCAACCATGAATCCTCACACCTATGGAATCGGCGGCGCGCCCCCCAATAGGCACGCCGAATCGCTGCGCACCCCGCTGGTGTGACCCGGTCTCGATCGCCGGCGGGGGCGCCGGACGTCACACCTTGAGCAGCAGGCCCAGCCCGATGATGCTGATCAGCCACACCGCGCCCAGCAGCAGAGTGATCCGGTCGAGGTTCTTCTCGGCCACGCTCGACCCGGCCAGGCTCGACTGCATCCCGCCACCGAACAGCGACGACAGGCCGCCACCGCGCCCGCGGTGCAGGAGAACCGCCACCACGAGGAAGACGCTGGTGACGATCAACAGGATTTGCAGGAACAGCTTCATGTCATCCTCTGGGCTCTAGGAGAATGCAGGGGCACGGCATGGTCGTGACGACCACCACCGTACCCCTGGACTCGTCCACTGCTGTGTGACGGACCGGATACACAGGTTACCCGGTCGTGGCCTCGATCAGGGCAGCGGCCCGCCCGCGGCGAGTGCGCAGAGTTTCGTGAACTCCTCGCCGTCGAGGCTCGCTCCGCCGACCAGGGCACCATCGACGTTTTCGCAGGCCACCAGGTCACTGATGTTGTTCGCCTTCGCCGATCCCCCGTAAAGCACCCGGACGGACGAAGCGACCTCGTCGCCGTACTTCTCCTGGAGGGTGGCGCGGATGGCCTTGCAGACCTCTTCGGCGTCCGCGGGGGTGGCGACCTTGCCGGTGCCGATCGCCCAGACCGGCTCGTACGCCACGACCACGCCGCCGACCTGCTCGGGCTTGAGGCCCTTCAGGCCGTCGATCAGCTGCGTCGCGGTGTGGTGGATGTGCTCGCCGGCCTCGCGGACCTCGAGCTTCTCCCCGATGCAGAGGATCGGCGTGATGCCGTGCTTGAGCGCGGCCTTGACCTTCTTGTTGACCAGCTCGTCGGTCTCGGCGTGGTACTCACGCCGCTCCGAGTGCCCGACGGTGACGAAGCTGCAGCCCAGCTTGGCCAGCATCACGCCCGACACCTCGCCGGTGTAGGCGCCGGAGTCGTGCGAGGAGATGTCCTGCGCGCCGTACGTCAGCGACAGCTTGTCGCCGTCGATCAGGGTCTGCACGCTGCGGATGTCGGTGAACGGCGGCAGCACCGCCACGTCGACCTTCGCGTAGTACTTCTCCGGCAGCGCGAAGGCGATCTTCTGCACCAGCGCGATCGCCTCGAGGTGGTTCTGGTTCATCTTCCAGTTGCCGGCGATGAACGGCTTGCGTGCCACTAGTTCTTCTCCTCCAGGGCGGTCACGCCCGGCAGTTCCTTGCCTTCGAGGTACTCGAGCGAGGCCCCGCCACCGGTGGAGATGTGCGAAAAGCCGTCTTCGGGCAGGCCCAGCTGGCGCACCGCGGCCGCGGAGTCGCCGCCGCCGACGACGGTGAACGCGTCGCTCTTGACCAGGGCTTCGGCGACGGCACGGGTACCGCCGGAGAAGGCCTCGAACTCGAACACGCCCATCGGGCCGTTCCAGAACACGGTCTTGGCGTCGGCCAGCTTGCCGGCGAACAGCTCACGCGTCTTCGGGCCGATGTCCAGGCCTTCGCGGTCGGCCGGGATGGCCGTGGCCTCGACGACCTCGTGCTCGGCGTCGACCGAGAACCCGGTCGCGGCGAGGACGTCGACCGGCAGCACCAGTTCGACGCCGCGCTTCTCGGCCTCGGCGAGGAAGCCCTTCACCTGGTCGAGCTGGTCGGCCTGCAGCAGCGAGTTGCCGACCTCGTGGCCCTGGGCCTTGAGGAAGGTGTAGGCCATGCCGCCGCCGACGAGCAGCCGGTCGACCTTGGTCAGCAGGTTCGCGATGACGCCGAGCTTGTCGGACACCTTCGCGCCGCCGAGCACGACCACGTAGGGCCGCTGGACGTCGTCGGTGAGCTTCTTCAGCACGTCCAGCTCGGCCAGCACGAGGCCGCCCGCGTAGGCCGGGAGCACCGAGGCGACCTCGTAGACCGAGGCCTGCTTGCGGTGCACGACGCCGAAGCCGTCGGAGACGAACGCGCCGCCCGGGACGAGCGCGCCCAGCTCGGCGGCCAGCTCGGAGCGGTCCACGGCGTCCTTGCTGGTCTCGCGCGCGTCGAAGCGCACGTTCTCCAGCAGGACGACGCCGCCGTCGGCCAGGCCGGCGGTCAGCGTCTTGGCGGACTCGCCGACGAGGTCGCCGGCCAGCGTGGCCTCGGCGCCGAGCAGCTCGGAGAGCCGCTTGGCGACGGGCGCGAGGGTGTACTTGGGGTCCGGCTCGCCCTTGGGGCGGCCGAGGTGCGCGGTGACGACGACCTTCGCGCCCGCGTCGGCGAGCTTCTTGATCGTCGGCAGCGCCGCGCGGACGCGGCCGTCGTCGGTGATGCGCTCCCCGTCGAGCGGGACGTTCAGGTCGGACCGCACGAGTACGTACCGGCCCTGAACGCCCTCGCCCAGCAGGTCGTCGAGGTTCTTGACGGTCATCCGGCTCAGAGCTTCGAGCCGACGAGCTTGATCAGGTCCGCGAGGCGGTTGGAGTAGCCCCACTCGTTGTCGTACCAGCCGACGACCTTGACCTGGTTGCCGATGACCTTGGTCAGCGGCGAGTCGTAGATGCAGGACGCCGGGTCGGTGACGATGTCCGAGGACACGATCGGGTCGACCGAGTAGCGCAGGATGCCGGCGAGGGGGCCCTCGGCGGCGGCCTTGTAGGCGGCGTTGATCTCTTCGACCGTGGCGGCCTTCTTCAGGGTCACCGTGAGGTCGGTGGCCGAGCCGGTCGGCACCGGGACGCGCAGCGCGAAGCCGTCCAGCTTGCCCAGCAGCTCCGGCAGCACCAGGCCGATCGCCTTCGCGGCACCGGTCGAGGCGGGCACCACGTTCAGCGCGGCGGCGCGGGCGCGGCGGAGGTCCTTGTGCGGGCCGTCCTGCAGGTTCTGGTCCTGCGTGTACGCGTGGATCGTGGTCATCAGGCCCTGCTCGATGCCGAACGAGTCGTTGAGGACCTTCGCCAGCGGGCCGAGGCAGTTGGTGGTGCACGAGGCGTTGGAGATGATGTTCTGCGAGCCGTCGTACTTGTCGTCGTTGACGCCCAGCACGATGGTCAGGTCCTCGCCCTTGGCGGGCGCGGAGATGATGACCTTCTTGGCCCCGCCGGCGATGTGCGCCTTGGCGGCGTCGGCGTTGGTGAAGAAGCCGGTGGACTCGACCACGACGTCCACGCCCAGGTCGCCCCAGGGCAGGTTGGCCGGGTCGCGCTCGGCGAGGGCCTTGATGGTCTTGCCGTCCACGACGATGCCCTCGTCGCTGACGCTGACCTCACCCGGGTAACGCCCCAGGATCGAGTCGTACTTCAGCAAGTGGGCCATGGTGGCGACGTCGCCGAGGTCGTTGAAGGCGACGACCTCGATGTCGTGGCCGCTGGCCTGCACGGCGCGGAAGAAGTTGCGGCCGATGCGGCCGAAGCCGTTGACACCTACGCGAACGGTCACTGCTGCCACTCCTCTGAGGATCGGCCGGAGTCCCGGCCGTGACTTGCGGGCTCGCGGCCACCCTAGCGTGCGGGCATGCGCGTCCCTGACTGCCCTGACGAGACTTCCACCACTTGGCGAACGGGTCAAGAATCGATTAAGAAGCCTAGTGGATTCCGGGTGATCGGTTCACGTGTTCTTCACCTGGACCACGGTGGACCGGGAAGGCGGGTGGTCCGGCGGTTCGGGCAGGCCGCACGCGGTGCGGGCCGCGCCCGGCTGGTACTGGCCGGTAGCCGGCGCGGACGACTGGATCGTTCAAGCCGCCACCGCGATCGGCGCCGGCTGCGACACGTCGTCGCGCTCCCGGGTGACAGCTTCGATTCAGAGCCGGGACGCCCTCCGCGCTCACTCCGCCAGCTCCCGCTCCAGCGGCGTCCGGAACCGGGGGATCACCCGGACCACGCCGAACCACTTCGCGCTGCGGTCCGCCGCCGCCTCGATCGCCGCCTTCTCCTCCGCGCTGACCTCCTCCAGCAGCCGGAACACCACCTCGCCCGATTCGCGCTGGGCCCAGCCGCCGACGATGCGGCCGTTGGCCCAGACCGTCGGGCCGACGTTGCCGAACCGGTCGAACAGGGCCGCCTTGTGCGGGCCGAGGAACCAGTCGCGGTCCTGCCAGCCCATCGGGGTCGGGTCGAGGCACGGGAGGAAGGACGCCCACGTCGGCGGCTCGGGCACCGGCTCGAGGTCGTCGGCCAGCGCCACCCCCGGGACGCCATCCAGGTCGACGTCCACGGTGTCCAGCTCGGCCAGGGCCTTCCGCGTCTGGCCGAGCGTCCAGCCCGCCCACCAGCGCAGGTCCGTCAGCGGGGCCGGGCCGTACGCGCGCAGCCAGCGCCGCGCCAGCTCGACGCGGGCCTCGTCCGCCTCCCAGGCCGCGAGGCCCTCGCCCACCCAGTCCTCCAGCGGGTGCCAGACGTACTGGGTGCTGAGCCAGGTGCCGCGCGGGCGGCCGCGGACGATCCGGCCGTCGACCGCCAGCTGGAAGAGCACCCGGCTGGTGACGTTGCCGATCGCCTCGTACGGCTTGCCCTTCGACATCTGCAGCCGCTGCCGCAGCCGGGGTTCGGCCTCGCTGAGCTGCTGCGCGGTCGCCGAGCCGAGGCCGCGCAACGCGGCTTCGACCGCCGTTTCGACGTCGGCCAGCCACTTTCCGGGCTCCGGCACGTTCTCCGGGTAGCCCTGCTGGCCGAGGTGCTGCTCCAGCAGCTTCCGCTGTTTCGCCGCGATGTCCGCCGAACAGCCGGCCTGCACGAGGGCCGCGGTGTCCAGGCCGGTGACGAACACCGTGCGGCGCATGCCGAGCAGCCGCAGCACCGTGCGGTCGTCGTACAGCGCGCGCTCGACGTCGGCGACCGCGGCGCCGTCGAGCCGGGCGGCCGCCGAGAGGTGGACGGTCGCCGGATCGGTGGCGTGCAGGGCGACGACGCCCGCGACGGCGTCTTCGACCGTGGCCGCGGGCGCGGCCAGGTGGTGGCGGGTGCCGAGGCGAGCCCGGCGCTGGGCGGTGGAGATGGTCGGAGGCACCCGGAATTCCTACCACCCGGCACCGACGAAAACGCGTGGTCGGTCCGGCGCCCCCGGCGTTAACCTCGCGGCATGGTCTCCAGCGCGCACCTCGCGGCCTTCGCCGCGCTGACGTTCCTGATGGTCGTGGTCCCCGGGCCGAGCGTGCTGTTCACGATCAGCCGCGCGCTGACCGTCGGGCGGCGCGACGCGCTCCTCACCGTCGTCGGCAACTCCTTCGGGGTGTACACGCAGGTCGTCGCGGTCGCGTTCGGCCTCGGCGCGCTCGTGACGACGTCGGCCGCGGTGTTCACCGCGATCAAGATCGCCGGCGCGGTCTACCTGGTGTACCTGGGGATCCAGGCGGTGCGGCACCGCCGCCGGCTCACCGACGCGATGGCCGCGCGGGTCGGCTCGGCGCCCGGCCGGGTGGTCACCGTGCTGCGTGACGGCTTCGTCGTCGGCTTCGCGAACCCGAAGTCGATCGTGTTCCTGGCCGCGCTGCTCCCCCAGTTCGTCGACCCCGCCGCCGGCTCGGTGCCGGCCCAGATGCTGGTGCTCGGCCTGTGCCTGCCCGCCATCGCGCTGGCCACCGACAGCGCGTGGGCGCTGGTCGCGGGCACGGCGCGGACGTGGTTCGCCCGCTCACCGCGGCGGCTGGAGGCGGTCGGCGGCACGGGCGGCCTGGTGATGATCGGCCTGGGCACGACGCTGGCGTTCACCGGCCGCAGCGACTGACCGCGAATGTCCGTGAAGGCCTCCTTACCGGCTCTTATGGCCGGTAAGGAGGCCTTCACGGCTTTGCGGCCGGGTCGCGGAGCACGAGGGCGAGGAGACCGGGGAACGCGGCGTCGAATTCGGGGCGGCGCAGGCGGTTCAGGCGTCGCGGGCCTTCGTCGCGCTGCTCGATCAGGCCCGCCGCGCGCAGCACGCCGAAGTGGTGGCTGAGCGTCGCCTTCGCCACCGGGAGGTCGAACGTGCCGCACGCCTTCGTCCACTCCGGCACGGCCGCCAGCTCGCGCAGGATGCTGCGGCGGACCGGGTCGGCGACGGCGGCCAGGGCGTCCTGCAGCGCGACGTCGCCGGGGAGCACGTGGGTCAGCCCGCGCGCCCGCGCGGTCACCGCAGGGCCTCGGCCAGCCGCGCCCGCCACTCGCGAGGCAGCCCGTCGAGCTGGACGACGACCTGGTCGGCGCCCGCGGCCCGGTACTCCCGCAGCCGCGCCACGACGGCGTCGAAGTCACCCCACACGGTGACGCCGTCGACGAGCCGGTCCGACAGGTCCGCGACGTCGGCGTCGGTGAAGCCCATCCGGCGGAAGTTGTTCGCGTACCCGGGCACGCCCGCCAGGAAGCGCAGCGAACCGCCCCGGACGGCCTCCCGCGCCGCGGCGGCGTCGGTCTCGGCGACGACGTTGAGCAGCACCGCCAGCTGCGCGTCCGGCCCGAGGAGCTCCCGCGCCGACGCGACGTAGTCCGTCGTCACCAGGAACGGGTACGCGCCCGCCGCGCGGGCCCGCGACAGCTCCAGCATCTTCGGGCCCAGCGCCGACAGGATCCGCGCGGACGCGGGCACGACGTCCTCGATCTCGTCGAGGTAGTCGTTCAGCGCGGCCAGCGGACGCGGGCCGTGCGCCCCGCCCAGCCCGGCGATGAACCGGCCGGCGGGCAGGTCCAGGTAGGCCTGGGCCACCTCGGCGGCCGGGACCCGGTCGACCGAGAGGATCCCGCTGGCCACCGGGATCCGCTGCGTCCCGTGGACGACCCCGGCGATCAGCGGCAGCGAGTTCCCCTGCCCGCCGGGCAGCCACAGCGTGTCGTAGCCCAGTTCTTCCAGTTCGACGGCGGTCGCGAGCGCGACGTCGGTCTCGGCGGTGTTCAACGCGGCGCCCAGCGCCCCCAGCTTCGTCATGCGCGGGTGAACCTCCGGCCGCCGCCCGATGTTCCCGTCACGCCGTCTGTTCGTCCTCAGCGGAATCCGGCGTGTCGGGCGAGTCACCGACGCGGGTGAACATCCGCGTGGCCGAGAGCCGCGCGACGCCGTCCGGGTCGCCCAGGTCGTCGAGGGAGTTGCGGACCGTCGAGTCCACCGACAGGTACTTCCGGCCCGCGCGCAGGTCGGCGTCGTTGCGCAGCCGGACGATCAGCGGGAACTCCGAGAGCGCGCCCGCGTCGAACAGGCCCGTCGTGTAGATCAGCTGGACGCCCAGCGCCTCGGCCACCGCCCGCTGCAGCTCCAGCAGGTACCCGGCGGACGCGCGGCCGATCGGGTTGTCCAGGAACAGCACGCCGGAGTGGCGGTTGCGGGCCTTGCCGCGGTTGTTGGCGCGCAACGCCGCGAGGGTGCAGTAGAGGATGATCGCCGCGGTCAGCTGCTGGCCGCCCGAGAAGACGTCGCGGATCTCCGAGACGCGCTGGCGTTCGGTCCGCAGCACCGAGTCCGGCTTGAGCATGTCGACGCGGAAGCCCTTGGGCGCCGCGGCCCGGACGCCGCGCAGGACCAGGGAAAGCCCGTCGCGCTTGACGTCGCGGCCGTCCGCGGTCTTGCCGACGGCGGCCTCGTCGACGACCTCGCCGAGCTTCTCGGTGAGCGCGTTGTCCTCCAGCTCGTGGAACCGGATGCGCAGGAACTCCTGCCCGGACCAGTCGCCGAGGCCGTCCGGCAGCCGCGAGACGCGCTGGGCCGAGCGCAACGTCCGGAGCGCGCCGTCGACCATGCCCTGCAGGCGGGTGATGATGCCGCCGCGGTGCCGGTCGATCTGGGCGAGGTCGTCGGTGAGCGACCGCAGCCGCGGCCGCAGCGCCTCCGCCCACTCGGCGGCGTGCGCGGGCAGCTGGTCGCGCTTGACCGAGATGACCTGCTGCCGCACCGGCGTGCTCAGCTTCTCGAAGCGCTTCTCCGTCGCGTACTGGGCCAGCTGGTCCGCGGCCTCGCGCACCCGCCGGTCACCCGCGTCGGCGGCGTCCTGGGCCTCGGTGAGCGTCGCGTTGAGCCGCGTGTGCTGGGCGCGCGCGGTGTCGACGTCACCGTCGTAGGCGTCCGCGTCCTTGTCGGTGACCAGGTGGGCCAGGGAGTCGGCGAGCAGCGAGAAGCCGGACGCGGAGTTGCGCGCGGAGTCCAGGGTCTCCTCGGCCGCCGCCCGGCGTTCCTGCAGCTCCTCCCACTTCCGCGCGGCCACGGACATCTCCAGGCCCGCGGCGTCGATCAGCTCCAGGCCGTGCTCGATGTCGCGCGGCTTGTCGCCGGTGACGCCGTTCTGCAGCGGGAGCACGTCCAGCTCGGCGCGCCGCGTCGAGACGAGCCCGATGGCCTCGGTCCGCTCGTCCTCCAGGCCGTCGACGACGCGGCGGGCGCGCGCGAGGGCCGCCGCGCGGGCGGACGCGTCGGAGCCGTCGGGCGTCTCCAGCAGCTCGGCGGCGGTCGAGCGGACGGCCTCGTCCAGCGACTCGACGGCCGAGCCCGCGGCCGCTTCGGCCGACTCGGCCTGCTCCAGCTCGGCCCGCAGGTCGCTGCCGACCTCGACCTTCGCGTACGACTCGGACGCCGACAGGTAGGTCCGGCGCAGGGCGTCCACCGGCTCGGCCGGCGGGCCGTCGGCGGTGCCGTCGACGTCGGCCGCCCCTGGCACTTCGGCGAGCTCGGCGCGGGCGGTGGTCGCGGTCCGGCGGTGGCCGTCGGCGGTGCGCTGCTCCTCCCCCGCCTGCTCCCGCAGCCGCGCGGCCTTGCCCGCGGCGTCGGATGCCTGCAGGTCGGCGCGCTCGGCGACCTCGGTGGCGCGCTCGACGTCCTCGGTCCACTCCGCGATCCGGGCGCTCCTCGTGCCCAGCTCGCCGAGCTTCCGCGCCCGCTCCTCGGTCTCGGCCGCCGCGACCCGCAGCTCCGGGACGCGCTCGCGCAGTGACGCCGTTTTTTCGCTCAGCCGGACGAACTCCACGTCGGCCTGCTGCAGGGCCGTGCGCGCGGTCTCGCGCGCGGTCCGGGCCGCCTGGGCCTGCTCGGCGAGCGTCGCGACGGCGCCGGGCGGGTAGTCCTCGCGCCAGGTGGTGAGCTTCCAGTTGAGGGCGCCGTCGGCGGACAGCTTGGCGGACAACGCTTCCAGCCGCCGCTGCCGCTCGGTGTTGCGCCGCGCGACGGCTTCGCGCTCGGCGTCCGCGGCTTCCTCGTCGTACATCGCGGGGTTCGGCGGCACGAGGAACTCGACGCCGGGCGCGGCGGGCGTCTCGGCCAGCAGGGCCTCGGTGGTGCCGACGGCGATGATCGCACTCGGCAGCAGCCGCCGTGACGTCAGCACCTCGCGGGCGCGGTCCGCGTGGGCGGCGTCGTTGAGCAGGACGCCGGAAACCAGCTGCGGCAGGCTTTCCAGCACCTCGGCGCGCCGAGCGGCGTCCAATTTGGACAGATAGCGCCAGCCGGACCACGCGGTGATCCCGGCTTCCTCCAGGGCGTCCAGCGCGGCCTGGACGTCCTGCGGGGGCGGCAGCAGCCCGCCGGAGCCGAGCGCGGCCAGGGCCCGCTCGTCCGCGGACTCCTCCATCCGCAGCGCCGTCTGCTCCTTCTCGACGGACGCGCTCGCCTCGCGCAACCGCTCCAGCAGCACCGGAAGATCGCTTTCCAGGGCGACGTCGTCCGCGCCGAGCAGCTCGACCAGCCGGCCTTCGGCGGCGAGCGCGTCGGTGCGCCGGTGGGCCCGGTCGAGGTCCTCGGTGGCGCGCTCGAAGCGGTCCAGGGTGGTGCCGGCGAGCTGGTGCGCCTCGTTCACGTTCCGTTGCGCCGCTTGGAGATCCGCCGCGACACGGTCCAGCTCCTGCTCGCGCCGGGTCAGCTCGGCGGCCGCGGCTTCGGCCGCCGAACGCGCCGCCCGGGACGCGTCGGCGACGTCGGCGCCCGAGGGCAGCAGCCCGCCGCGGACGGCGTTCTGGACCTCTTCGCGCAGCTCGGTGATCCGCGTGGTCAGGCCGCGGGCCTCGGCACGCCGGCCGGCCGCGAGGTTCGCGGCCTCGTCGCGCTCGGTCTGCGCCTTCTCGGCTTCCGCGCGCAACGCGCCCGCGTGCGCCTCGGCCTTGTCGGCCTGGCGCTGGGCGTCCTGCGCCAGCGACTGCAGCCCCCGGGCCAGCGCGGCCGCGGCGGTGTTGCGCGCCTGCAGAGCCGGGCGGGCCTTCTCCTCGCGGTTGCCGACGAGCTCGCGCAGGTCCTTCGCCTTGCGGGCGGCGTTGAGCTGGTTGAGCACGGTCGCCGTCTCACGCCAGGCCTCGGCCGCCGTCTTCGCCTCGCCCAGTTCGGCGTCGACGCGCTTGCGGGCCTCCTGGGCCTCGTCCAGGCGCAGCACGGCGACGAGACGCCGCAGCTCGGTGACGCCGGCCGCGAGCCGCCGGTGGTCGCCCTCGGCGAGCTTCTCCGCCGTCTTGACCTCGGCGACGTGGTCCTCGAGCCCGGACAGCCGGGCGTTCTCCAGCTCGTTGCGCGCGACGACCCGGCCGGCCAGCGCGGCCATGTCGGCCCGCGCGGCGCCGGCGATCTTCCGCGACGCCGCCGCGACGCCTTCTTCGGTGGCCAGCGGCCCCAGCAGGTCGAGCGCGCCGGCGACGAAATCGCGTTCCGACAACAGGTCCCCGCGCTGGGCGAGGTTGTGCGAGTAGGTCGAGACGACCTCGGCGAGGTCCTTCGGCTCGTCCTCGGAGACGACGGCGCGCAGCAGGAAGTCGACGAACGCCTCGTCGGTGCCGAACGCGAACGCGTCCGCCGCCTCGCCTTCGCCCGCGTTCATCGCGCGCTGGTAGCGGAACAGCTCGGTGTCGAGGCCGAGGGTGTCGAGCCGGCCGGTCCACTCGTGGTGGCGCCGGGTCCAGGACAGCTCCAGCTCGGGCTCGGCCAGCTGGGCCGCGGCGAGCTTGTCGTGGAAGCCGGACATCGTGAGCAGGCGGCCGTCCTGCGTCATCGGCAGGGAGTCGAGGGCCAGCGCCGACGTCGGGCGGAAGCAGTACCAGGAGTCGGCCAGGTTCTCCGAGTCCGAGGAGACGACGTGCCCGCGCCACTCGGAGACCTTGCCGGTGATGATCCGGTGGCCGGTCTCGACGTGCAGCCACTCCAGCACGACGTGCGAGACGTCCTTGGCGGCGACGAACTTCTCGAGCACCTTCGTGCTCGTGGTGCCGACGACCTGGCGGCGGCCGGGCAGCATCACCGAGAAGATCAGCTTGATCAGGACGGACTTGCCGCCGCCGTTCTCCAGGAACAGCACGCTCGCCGGGGACGGGCGGCGCAGCTCGGCCGGCCCGGTGGCGTGGATGCCGGCGCTGAACAGCGCGTCCTGCTGGGGCGCGGTGATCTTGGCGCCGACGCCGCTGAAGTCGAGCACGACGTCCTGGTAGCGGGCGCCCGCCGGGCCCACGGAATGCAGGCGGACCCGCGAAAGCTCGTACATCTACTCCCCTTAGAGCGTGTCGGAGGACGTCGCGCGCAGCGTGCCCCCGTCGTTCGCGACGGCCACGACGTCCAGCGCGAGCAGGTCGTCGAAGGCGGCGTCGGCGGCGAGTTCGCGGACCTGGATCTGGTAGCGCGGTGTGGTGCGGTAGGTGCCGCCCTGTTCGTCGCTGACCGGGACCAGGAAGCCCTGGTCGGCCAGGAATCGGAGGGCGCGCGAGACCATGCCGCGGGTGGTGTCGGCGGCGAGGCGGCCGTCCTTGGTGGCGGCCGCGGCGGGGCGCCTCGTGTACGCGCGCCAGGCCTGTTCCAGCTCGGGCGCGTCGGCCAGCGGGTCGTTGTTGGCCTCGGCCTGGGCGGCGCGTTCGTCGAGCATGCGGGCGGCTTCGCGGACCATCGCGTCGACCTGTTCGACGCTGACGCGGCCGATGTAGGTGTCGTTGGCGAGGTCGTCCGGGCGCGGGTAGCCGAGCGCGGCGGCGGCGAGGTGGATCAGGCCGTGCAGCACCTTCTCCGTGTCGCGGCGCTCGCGGATCTTGGCCTGGCGGGCGTAGGAGTCCATCTTGATCTCGAACACGGACTCGTCGGTGGCCGCCAGCACCGCGCCGGCCTGCTGGTTGACCTCCAGCACCATCAGCCCGAGCCCGGAGGCGACGGCGTGGGTGAGCGCCTTGAACGCGTTGTCCTCGCCGTAGCGGCGCACGAGGTCGCCGTAGACGACGTCGCGGGCGGGCAGCTGCTTGGGCCGCATGCCGAACGCGACCAGCCGGGCCGCGGCCTCGGCGTCCACGCTGCTGTGGGACAGCGCCATCAGGCGACCTCCTCGTTCTCTTCTTCGTCGGCGCGCTCGACCGCCGCGGTGGACAGGAGCAGGTCGGCGCCGCCGAAGTCCGGGTCGTCGAGCAGCGTGCCGTCGTCGACGGCGAGCAGCACCGAGCGGTCCCCCTGGCGCCGCGCGGCGCCGATCCCGGGACTGTATGCGTGGACAGCGCGCAGCGCGACCAGGGCCGCGAGGCCGGGCTGGCGGCTGCGGCGGGCCTCGTCGAGCAGGCCGGACAGCCGCCGCGGCACCTCGGGCAGGTGGAGCAGCTCGTCGGCGCGGCGCCAGACGTCGTCGCCGAACTTGTCGGTGACGTCGGCGGGCATCAGCTCCGGCTCCGGGATCTCGCCGACGAGCTGGTCGCGCTCGGGCGCGGGCCGCAGCAGCAGCGAGACCAGGGCCGACAGCGACGGCACGACCGGCGCGGAGATGCCCGCGACGGCGTGGAAGAAGTGCTCGGCCGGGGTGACGGCGTCGGCCAGCGGCAGCCCGAGGGCCGGCACCAGGAGCTGGCCGAACAGGTCGAGCGTCGCGCGCTGGGGCGGGCCGGAGAACTGCTGGCGGTCCTGCTCGGCGCGGAACACCGCGCCCGCGTCGGCCAGCCGCGACTGCAGGCGGGTGTGCCGCCGGATGCAGTCGCCGACGATGTCGACGAGCTCGGCGGCGCGGCGCTTGCGGTCGAGGTCCTCGGTCTCGTCGCGGGCGGTGGTGATGTTCTTGAGGATCGCGTTCTCGGCGCGGAAGCGGGCTTCGATGTGCCCGAGCGCGGTGTCGAGCAGCTCCGGGACCTCGCGTTCCCAGTCGACCGAACGGACGTCGCGGCGGGTCGCGTCGAGCTTCGCGCGCAGCACCTCGCCGTACTGGACGGTCCGGTAGCGGGCCTGCTCGGCGGCCAGCTTCGCGTCGGCCAGCCGGCCCCGCGCGATCAGGTTCTCGAGCTTCACCTCGGCCGCGATCTGCGCCGACTCGACGTCGGTGTCGAGGGCGCCGACGAGCACGTTGATCGCCTCGTCGGTGGCGCGCAGGTAGACCTCGCCGTCCCGGGCGGCCAGCTCGACGAGCAGTTTGAAGTCGAACTGGCGGCGCTGGTAGCCACCCGGCCCCATCGAGCCGTAGACGCGCCGGAAGCCGCGGTCGGTGGTGCCCACGTTGATCAGGTTGTCCAGGACCCACTTCGCGACCCGGACGTGTTCCTCCGGCATCCGCGACGGCGCCTGCTGCGCGATGAACGGCAGCAGCCGGTCGATGACCTCGTCGTGGCCGGCGCCGGTGTCGAAGTCCATCGCGATGGTGACCTGGTCGATCGTGTGCAGCGCGATCTCGGCCATCTGGTAGACCGTGGCGTCGGCCCAGTCGAGCTTCGCCTTCCGCGCGTCCAGGTCGTGCAACGGCGCGGTGCAGGCGAGCGCCTTCAGCCGGCGGGTCAGCCCCTCGTCGGCCAGTCCCATCGCGGCCCTGTCGTCGTCTCGCACAGCAGGCCAGGCTAGTCGGCCACCCTCTGCACACGCGCGGGTGACAGGTTAACGTCGCTCTCATGCGTGAGATGAGCCGTGACGAGTGGTGGCAGTTCGCGTCCGAAGGCACCCGGACGGGCATGCTCGGCCTGGTCAGGAAGGACGGCTCACCGATCGTGACGCCGATCTGGTTCCTGCTGAACGAGGGCCCGGACGGTGACGAGCTGATCTTCACCACCGGCACCGAGACGCTCAAGGGCAAGGCCATCGCGCGCGACGGGCGGATCTCGCTGGCCGTCGACGACCAGCGCCCGCCGTTCTCCTACGTGCAGTTCACCGCCGAGGCGCGGCTGACCCAGGACAACGACATGCTGGCCTGGGCGACGCGGCTGGGCAGCCGGTACATGGGCGCCGAGCAGGGCGAGGCGTACGGCAAGCGCAACGCCGTCCCCGAGGAGTCACTCGTCCGGGCGAAACTCACGAAGGTGATCGCCCGCGCGGACATCGCCGGCTGAACCCGCCGCCCACCTGCGGATCGCTGCTAATCTCGCCGTGGGGGTGGGGTTTCATGCTTTCAGGTGGGAACAGCAGGCGCGAAGCCGTGACGGCGATGGTGAACGCCGGGCAGCGCGAACTGGTCGCCGAGCTCGAACGGCTGGACCGCGGGGCCCGTTTCGGCCGGTCGGGGTGGGAGCGGCCCGGCGGTGGCGGCGGGCAGGCGCGGCTGCTGGAGAACGGTGACGTCTTCGAGCGGGCCGGCGTCAACTGCTCGGCGGTGCACGGCGACCGCCTGCCCGAGGCTGTCGCGCGCCAGCACGGGCTGGACCCGGGCAGCGCGTTCTTCGCGACCGGGCTGTCGGTGGTGATCCACCCGCGCAACCCGTACGTGCCGGCCTTTCACGCCAGCTTCCGGTACTTCGAGTCCGGTGACACGTGGTGGTTCGGCGGCGGCGCGGACCTGACGCCGTGCTACGGCTTCGCGGCCGACGCGGCGCACTTCCACCGCGCGCTGAAGACGTACTGCGACACCTTCGACCCGGCCTTCCACGCGCAGGCCAAGCGCGCCTGCGACGAGTACTTCACGCTGCCGCACCGCGACGAGACGCGCGGGGTCGGCGGCATCTTCTTCGACCACCTGCACCCCGAGGGCCCGGACGGCTGGCACCGCGCGGCCGCCTTCGCCGCGGCCGGCATCGCCACGATCGCGCCCGCGTACCTGCCGATCGTGCGGCGCCGCAAGGACCTCCACCACGGCGACCGCGAGCGGCAGTGGCAGCTCTACCGCCGCGGCCGGTACGTCGAGTTCAACCTGGTGCACGACCGCGGCACCCGGTTCGGGCTGCAGACCGGCGGGTACGTCGAGGCGATCCTGATGGCGCTGCCGCCGTTGGCGCGCTGGGAGTTCGAGCTGACGCCGGAGCCGGGCAGCCCCGAAGCGGCGCTCGCGGAGTTCCTCGTGCCGCGCGACTGGGCGGGTGAAGAAGCCCACCCGGAGACCCGGGTGGCGGGCTGACAAGGGGTTCGCGCTGGGCCGTCCGGGCGCTTCCGCCCCGCTGAGCGGGACGCCGGTTTTCACCGTGGGTGAGGGCGGGTGTCCGGTATTGACACGACCCGCTCGGACAGTGTGTGATCTCCTCCATAGATAGGAAACTTTCCTAACTATTTCTGGAGGTCCCCGTGGCACCCCGCCCCCCGTGGCGCGTGGCTGTGGCCGGTACCGCCGTCGCGGCGCTCGGCTTCAGCGCGTTCACCCCCTTTGCTTCAGCGGCCACCACCGCGGCGACGGACTACGAGTCCGAGAACGCCGCGATCTCGCAAGGCGTCGTCGAGTCGAACCACGCCGGCTACTCCGGCACCGGGTTCGTCAACTTCGACAACGTCGCCGGGAGCTACGTCGAGTACTCGGTGAACGCGGCGCAGGCCGGGACACACACGCTGACCTTCCGCTACGCCAACGGAACCGCCGACAACCGGCCGGTGAAGCTGATCGTCGACGGCGGCGACAAGGGCACCGTCGACTTCCCCGCCACCGGCGCGTGGACGACGTGGCAGACCGTCACCGCGACCGTGCAGCTGACCGCCGGGATCAACAAGGTGCGCACCACCGCGACCACCGCCAACGGCGGGCCGAACGCGGACAAGCTCACCGACACCTTCACCGCGCCAAGCGACAGCGAACCGCCGTCACCGCCGTCGAACCTGGCCGCCAGCAACATCCTGCCGACGGCCGCGACGTTCTCCTGGACCGCCGCGACCGACAACGTCGGCATCGTGCGCTACGAGATCAACCGCGGCGGCAACATCCTCAAGACCGTCGGCGGGACCACGACTTCGGCGACCGTGGACAACCTGACGCCGAACACCGCCTACGACATCTCGGTGGGCGCGTACGACGCCGCGGGCAACCCGTCGCAGCAGAGCAACGTCGTCGCCTTCACGACGCCGCCGAGCACCGACACGACCCCGCCGAGCGTGCCGGGGAACCTGCGCTCCACCGGCGTCACCGCGAACAGCGTTTCCCTGGCGTGGAACGCTTCCACGGACAACGGCGGCACGATCTCGGCCTACGACGTCTTCCAGGGCGCCACGAAGGTCGCGTCCACGACGTCACTCACCTCGACGGTGACGAACCTGAACCCCAACACGTCCTACACGTTCACGGTCAAGGCGCGGGACCCCAACGGGAACAGCTCCGCCGCGAGCAACGCGGTGACCGTGAAGACCAGTGCGCCGGGCGGCACCGGCGGCATCCCGGAGTACGACAAGGACATCACGAAGGTCGACCTCGGCTGGGCCGTGGACTTCCTGCCGAACGGCAACGCGCTGGTGACCGAGCGGGACCGGTTCGAGATCCTGCTCGTGACGCCGTCCGGCCAGAAGACCACGCTGGGCACGGTGCCGGGCGCGGTGACCACCACCGGCGAAGGCGGCGTCCTCGGCCTGGCGATCTCGCCGAACTGGGCGAGCGACCACGCGATCTACGTCTACCACACGGCTTCCGGCGACAACCGGATCGTGAAGATGACCTACGACGGCACCACGCTGTCCTCGACGTCGACGCCGGTGCTCACCGGGATCGCGAAGAACCGCTACCACAACGGCGGCCGGATCAAGTTCGGCCCGGACGGCAAGCTCTACGCCACCGTCGGCGACGCGAAGAACAGTGACAACGCGCAGAACAAGAGCTCGCTCAACGGGAAGATCCTGCGGCTCAACGCCGACGGATCCGCGCCGAGCGACAACCCGTTCTACGCCACCGGCGGTGCCGCGCGGTACGTCTGGAGCTACGGCCACCGCAACCCGCAGGGCCTGGCCTGGGACTCGCGCGGCCAGCTGTGGGCGGCGGAGTTCGGCGAGAGCAGCCTGGACGAGCTCAACCTGATCCAGAAGGGCGGCAACTTCGGCTGGCCCAGCTGCGAAGGCACGCAGGGCAGCTGCAGCGGCTTCATCGCGCCGAAGAAGACCTGGCCGACGTCGCAGGCCGGGCCGTCCGGTGTGGAGATCGTCAACGACTGGATCTACATCGCCGGCGTCACGGGCAAGCAGCTGTTCGCCACGCAGATCAACGCGGCGGGCACCGGCGTCGGCACGGTCTCGACGCTGTTCTCCGGCCGCTGGGGCCGGCTGCGCTCGGTGACGAAGACGCCCGACGGCGGGCTCTGGCTGACGTCCACGAACAACGACATGAACGGCGGCACGCCGAGCGTCCTGGACAACGTGATCGTCCGGCTGAAGTTCCCCGCCGCCCACTGACCGCGGCTGGGGTGACCGGAGCGGCGCCGGTCACCTCAGCCGCGCTTCACACCGGCTCGGCAGTGACCTGCACGAGGTGGGCGTCCACGTCGAAGCCGTGTTCCTCCAGCCGGCGCCGGGCGAGCAGGCGTTCGTCGGCGGTGAACAGCGCTTCGTACTCCGGCCGGAGCATCGTCGCCTCGGAGCTGCGGGCGAGCTGGTTCTTCTCCCAGAGCAAGGCGAACCCGCCGGCGGTCCCGGCCCCGCGCAGCAGCCGGCGCGCGGCCTCGACACCGCCGTGCTCGCGGACCATTCGTTCGAACTGGAGCGGCCGATAGCCGTAGTCGGTGGCGAGGACCCGGCAGCCGTCGAGCAGGTCATCCGTGAACCGCCGGGCCAGCCGCCGATCCGCGGCGGGGATGGTTTCGGGCAAGTCGGACATTCGACACCTCTCGACGGGACACCTATTCCCTTTGAGTCGCGCGGGACCCCCGTTTCGCTACGTCGTGACGGCGAAAACTGTCGGTCCCTTCTGCAAAGGTGGGCCCATGCGCACCGTGGTCGACGGCGAAGCCCATGTCCACTATGGACAGATCTACGTGCACAGCGAAGGAGGTGATCCGTTCGAAGGCGACCTGACGGCGTGTTTCGCCGGGCAGCGCAACGGGTTGTGCGGCGCCGCCTTCCCGGGCACGTTGTTCCTGATCACCGGCCTGCACACCGGAAACGTCGGCTTCACCGCCGAAGTCCACGACACCGTGCCACCCGCGCCGCCCCTGCCGCCCGCGCCGCCCGGCTCCGACTGGGAAGACGTCGTCGAGGCGTCGTTCCACGCGGATGGCGCGACCCGGCTCGTCACCTGGGGCGGCGAGAACGCGTGGGACCTCGAACTGTCACCGGGCGACTACCGCGTGCGCTACAGCGGGTCCAGGATGGACGCGGGCCGCGACCGCGACACCCGGCTCGACGGCGAACCCGCACTGGACCGCTACCTGCTCCAGTTCTGGCCCGCGCCACCGGGGCCTGACATCGTTGTCCGGCAAGGCAGCGCGATCGCCGGGTACTGGCACGGGTTCGCGCGGGAGCAGCCGGCTCCCGCGGAGCACGCCGCGGCCCAGGCCCGTCGCCGGGAAGAGCGCGAGCGACTGGCGGCGGCGGCTCGCGCGGCGGCCGAGCACGAGCGGCTGCTGCGGGAGTGGGGTGGTTCAGTGCCGTCCGAACGCATTCTGAACCTGCCCTACACGCTGCGTGAACTGGCCAAACAGGACCGCGGGTTCATCGCGGACGCGACCGGCGCCGCGCCGGGGACACAACGCGCGCTCACCCACTGGCTGGCCCACCACGCCTACGAACTGGCCGGGTTGGACCGAGTCGACTGGATCGCCGAGGGGTTGCGCGCGCTCGACGAGGGCCGCGCACTGCCACCGCCGTTCGACGACTGGACGGCCGCGTGGGATCGCCTGCTGAGCGATCCGGCGGTGCCGCACACGCTGGTCCGCACGCCGGATGGGCGGCACGACAACGCGTTGCAGCAGGCGATGGCGTTCCCGGCGCTGTTCGCCGCGGTGAAGGCGGACCCGCTGGAGGCGCTGGGTCAGGTCCTGTCGGCAGCCTTGGTGACTCACGGAGGTGATCACACGGCCCTCTTCGCGGCGGCACGCGCCGCGTTCCCCGGGCTCGGCGGCTGACGTCACCAGCCGAACAGGCGGTCCATGATCCTCGCGCAGCGGTCGGTCATCGCGGTCGCGTCCTCGTCCGGGCGGTCGATCCACCAGCTGATCAGCGAGTCGACCACGCCGGTCCAGACCTGGGCGACGGCCTCGATGTCGACCGGGTCGGCCAGCCCGCGCGACGTCATCAGCTGCGTCGCGCCCACTACCGCGAACGCGTCCAGGCGGTGCCGGTAGTCGGCGGCCGCCGTGGCGATGTCGCCGCTGGCCGGCACCGTCGCGTCGCGCAGGAGGCGCCACGCGTAGCGGTCGTGGTCGAACGTCGCGAAGATCGCCGAGAGCACCTTCAGCGGCATCCGGTCGGGCTCGCCGCCGGCCGCCATGGTCGTCGCGACGCCCTCGGTCAGCCGGTCGCCCGCGCGGTGCAGGCAGGCGAGGTACAGGCCGTCCTTCGAGCCGAAGTACTGGTACAGCAACGGTTTCGTGACGCCGACCCGGCGCGCGATCTCGACCATCGACGCGCCCGCGTAGCCCGCCCGGCCGAACTCCTCGGTGCCGGCGACGACGAGCTGCGCCTCGCGCTCCCCGCGGGGCATCCCCTTGGTCCCGACCGGTCTTGACTCCGTCACGTCCGAGACCCTACCGTGCGTAAAGTGACCTGAGGGTAAGTTACCGTCAGGTCAGATCCCAAGGCTGGATCTTAGGAGGCGACGTGGCCGAGTTCCTGGCGCACCTGCGCGACCCCGTGCTGTTCGCGATCCCGGTGTTCCTGCTGTTCGTGACGATCGAGATCGTCGCCGTGCACGTGCTCGGCCACGACGACAACGTGCTCGGCTACAGCCCCGCCGACACCCGCACGAGCATGCTGATGGGCACCGTCTCGGTCGGCGTCAACGCGCTGTTCCGGCTGGTGATGCTGGTCGTCTTCGCGGCGCTGTTCGAGCTGGCGCCGGTGAAGTTCGACCCGCGCGACTGGTGGACGTGGGTGCTCATGCTGCTCGGCCAGGAGCTGGTGTTCTACGCCTACCACCGGGCGAGCCACCGCGTCCGGCTGCTGTGGGCCGGGCACCAGGTGCACCACTCGAGCGAGCACTACAACTTCTCGACGGCGCTGCGCCAGAAGTGGACGCCGTACTTCCAGCTGCCGTTCTGGTCGGTGCTGGCGCTGTGCGGCATCCCGCCGTGGATGATCCTGACCGGCCTGTCGATCGACCTCGTCTACCAGTTCTTCGTGCACACCGAGAAGATCGGCAAGCTGCCACGCTGGTTCGAGTACGTCTTCAACACGCCGTCACACCACCGCGTCCACCACGGCAGCGACGCCGAATACCTCGACGCCAACTACGGCGGCATCTTCATCGTGTGGGACCGGCTGTTCCGCAGTTTCGTCCCGGAGGGCAAGCGCCCGACGTACGGGCTGACGAAGAACATCGCCACGTACAACCTGCTGAAGGTCGGCTTCCACGAGTACGGCTCGATCCTGCGCGACCTGCGCGCCGCCCGGACGTGGCGCGAGCGCGCGGGATTCGTGTTCGGACCGCCCGGCTGGCAGCCCGTCGAAACCCGCGCGCTCGCGACCGCCGAGTGACTAAGCGGTGTCCTGCAGGTCCAGCTCGTTCTCCGGGCGCAGCGTCACCGGCAGGCTCGCCAGTGGCGGGCGCTGCGGGGACGTCAGGTCCGTCAGCACCAGTTCCCGCTCGACGCCGCCGGCGGATGCGCCTCGCTGGAACTGGGCCAGCATCGTGGCCGGCGGGATGGCCGTCACCAGCCTGCCGTAGCGCTCCAGGCGGTCGAACAGCGTCTGCATGATCTGGCCCGACATGCGGCCCAGCGCCTGGGTGCTCTGGTGGCGGTGCACCCGGTGGCCGAGGTCGACCTGGGCCAGCGAGTCGAGCCCGCGCAGTTCGAGCAGGTCGATCAGGTGGCCGATCTCGACGCCGTAGTTGACGACGAACGGGATGCTCTCCAGCACCTCGCGCCGGCCCGCGTACTCGCCCGCGAGGGGCTGGACGAAGCCCGACAGCTCGGGCCAGAACATGTTGATCAGCGGCCGCGCGACGAGCTCGGTGACCCGGCCGCCGCCTTCCGGCTCGCTGCCCGCCGCGCCGTTGAGCGGGCGGTGGTAGAAGCCCTTGACGTAGGCCACCGACGGGTCGGTGAGCAGCGGGCCCAGCAGGCCCGTGACGTAGTCGGTGGTGAAGTCGTAGAGATCGCCGTCGACGAAGACCACGAGGTCTCCGGTCGTCGCGGCGACGCCCTTCCACAGAGCCTCGCCCTTGCCCTGCAGTCCGTCGAGGGCCGGGAACACGGCGTCCTGCGCGACGACCCGCGCGCCGGCCGCCGCGGCCACCTCGGCGGTGGCGTCGGTCGAGTGGCTGTCGACGACCAGGATCTCGTCGACGAGCCGGTGGTGTTCGTGGAGTTCCTCGCGGATGGCGGTGACGATCGCGCCGACCGTCGCTTCCTCGTTGCGCGCGGGGATGACCACCGAGACGGTCGTGCCGCGTTTGGCCTCGACCAGCTGGTCCGCCGTCCAGTCGTCGGCCCTGCTGCTGCGCCGGGCGAGCCAGGTGCCGACCTCCGGCGACACCTGCAGCTGCGCGCGGTCATTGCTGTTCCGGCTCGTGCGCATGCGTTCCCCTTCCCTCGTTCGGCGTACTCCCTCCCGACCGAGGTTCGACGCGGCGCGTTTCGGCGACCACTCCCCCGTGCTACCGCGGTGTTACGAGTTCGGCGCCGCGGCACCGATCCCGTTAACCGCGCGGACGGAAAACGGCCTGACCAGCGCGGCGGGGCCGGGTCAGGCGTCTTCCTCTTCCTCGAGCATCTCCGGGGTGACCGCGGACTCGGTGTCCGGGATGCTCAGGTCCTTCGCCCGCTTGTCCGCCATCGCCAGCAGGCGGCGGATGCGGCCGGCGACCGCGTCCTTCGTCATCTGCGGGTCCGACAGCTGGCCCAGCTCCTCCAGGGACGCCTGCCGGTTGGACAGCCGGAGCTTGCCCGCCGCCAGCAGGTGGTCCGGGGCCGTGTCGCCGAGGATCTCCAGGGCGCGCTCGACCCGGGCCGCCGCCGCGACGGCCGCGCGGGCCGACCGGCGGAGGTTCGCGTCGTCGAAGTTGGCCAGCCGGTTCGCCGTCGCCCGCACCTCGCGGCGCATGCGGCGTTCCTCCCACTGCAGCACGCTCGTGTGCGCGCCGAGGCGCGTCAGCAGCGCGCCGATCGCGTCACCGTCGCGGACCACGACGCGGTCGGCGCCGCGGACCTCGCGCGACTTCGCCTGGATGCCCATCCGGCGCGCGGCACCCACCAAAGCCAGCGCCGCCTCCGGGCCGGGGCAAGTCACTTCCAGTGACGACGAACGGCCCGGCTCCGTCAGGGAACCGTGGGCGAGGAACGCTCCGCGCCACGCCGCTTCGGCGTCCGCCACGCCGCCGGACACCACGGCCGCGGGCAGCCCGCGCACCGGCCGGCCGCGCTGGTCGATCAGCCCGGTCTGCCGGGCCAGCCCCTCGCCGTCCTTGACCACGCGCACCACGTACCGGGTGCCCTTGCGCAGCCCGCCGCTGGCGGTGATGACGTGGACGTCGGAATGGTGGCCGTAGAGCTCGTGGATCTCCTTGCGCAGCCGTCGCGCGACCGAGCCCGTGTCCAGCTCCGCTTCGACGACCACCCGGCCGGCCACGATGTGCAGCCCGCCGGCGAAGCGAAGCAGCGACGCGACCTCCGCCCGGCGCGGCCCGATCTTCGTGATCTCCAGCCGGCTCAGTTCGTCCTTCACCGCGGCGGTCATCGCCATTACTGCCCCTCCCTGCCTTGTGCTCCTCCCCCGTGCTCCCCGCCCCTGCCGAGACCGAGAGCCTCCCGCATACACCTCGCGAGCGCATCAGGATCATGCCGTCCCGCCACTTCCGGGTCGGCCACCGCCCCCAGGTGCGCCCGGCCGCCGAGCCGCTCGGCCGCGCGCCGGAGATTCGCCGGGTCGGGGACCGAATCGCGGTCTGCGATCACCGCGTCCACCCGCAGATCGGGCGCGTGCTCGGACAGGACGTCCAGGTGCCGCTCCGGGGAGAACCCCGCGGTTTCCCCCGGCTGGGGGACAAGGTTGAGCACGAGCACCTTCGTCGCGGTGGTCTTGACGAGCGCGTCGTGCAGGCCCGGCACGAGCAGGTGCGGCAGCACGCTCGTGAACCAGGAGCCGGGACCGAGGAACACGACGTCGGCCGCCAGCACCGCGTCCACCGCTTCGGCGCACGCCTGCGGCGGCCGCCCCGACCGGCCCGGCGTGTGCAGGCTCACGCGCTGCACCTGCCCCGGCGTCGAGGCCACCGCGACCTGGCCGCGGATCGTGCGCAGCGCCGCCGGGTCCTCGCTGTCGAGGCCGCTGACCTCGCCCACGATCTCCAGCGGCTCCGGCGACATCGGCAGCACCCGGCCGGAGACGCCGATCAGGCGGCACGCCTCGTCGAGCGCCGCCACCGGGTCGCCGAGCACCTCGAACAGCCCGGCCAGCAGGAGATTCCCCACCGCGTGCCCGGCCAGCGCGCCGTCGCCGCCGAAGCGGTGCTGGAACACCTCGGCCCAGAGCGTGCCGCCGTCTTCCGCGGCGAAGGCGGCGAACGCCTGCCGGAGGTCGCCCGGCGGCAGCAGCCCGAGCTCGCGCCGCAGCCGGCCGGACGAGCCGCCGTCGTCGGCCACGGTGACGATCGCGGTGACGTCGGGGGTCACCCGCCGCACCGCGGACAACGTGGCGTGCAGTCCGTGGCCGCCCCCGAGGGCGACCGCCCGCACGTTATTCACGACCAAGGTCGCGGTGCACCACCTTCACGGCCATTCCGTCCTCTTTGGACAGACGCTGGGCGAGCTCGACCGACAGCGCCACACTGCGGTGCTTGCCACCGGTGCAGCCGACGGCGAGGGTCAGGTACCGCTTGCCCTCGCGCTTGTAGCCGGCGCCGATGAGCCGCAGCAGCTGGTGGTAGCGGTCGAGGAACTCCTCGGCGCCTTCCTGCGAGAGCACGTAGTTGCGGACCTCGCCGTCGAGGCCCGTGTGTTCGCGCAGCTCCGGGATCCAGAACGGGTTCGGCAGGAACCGGACGTCCATCACCAGGTCCGCGTCCATCGGCAGGCCGTACTTGTACCCGAACGACAGCACGGTGACGCGGGTCTGCGTGCTCGCCTCGGAGCCGAACGCGTCCTCGATCTTGGCGCGCAGGTCGTGCACCGACAGCGACGACGTGTCCAGCACCAGGTCGGCCTCTTCGCGCAGCGGTTCCAGCAGCACGCGCTCGGCCGTGATGCCGTCGGCGAGCCGGCCGTCACCCTGCATCGGGTGGCCGCGCCGGACGGCCTCGAAGCGCCGCACCAGCACGGCGTCGGTCGCCTCCAGGAACAGCACGCGCGGCTTGTACCCCCGCGCGTCCAGGTCCTTGATCACCGAGGCGAGGTCGTCGGTGAACGCGCGCGAGCGCACGTCCATCACCACGGCCACCTTGGTGATCGCGCCGCGCGCCTGGGCGCCCAGCTCGACCATCGTGGCGATCAGTTCCGGGGGCAGGTTGTCGACGACGAACCAGCCCAGGTCCTCCAGGCACTTGGCCGCGGTGCTGCGGCCCGCCCCCGACAGCCCGGACACGACCGCGACCTCCATGCCGGAGCCGCGGACATCTTCTTGCGCACTCACTGTCTTTCCTACTCCCCTGTCTTCGTGCCCTGGCCCACGCCGGACTCCCCGGCCAGCGCGGCGACCACGGCCTCCGCGGTGCGCCTGCCGAAGCCGGGCACCGCCTCGATCTCTTCGATCCGGGCCTGCTTGAGCTTCTTGACCGAGCCGAAGTGCTTGATCAGCGCGGTGCGGCGAGCCTGCCCCAGCCCAGGCACACTGTCCAATTCGGACGCCTGCAGCCGCTTGGAGCGCTTCTCGCGGTGGTAGGTGATGGCGAAGCGATGCGCCTCGTCACGGAGCCGCTGCAGCAGGAACAGCCCCTCCGACGTCCGCGGCAGGATCACCGGATCGGGGTCGGCGGGCAGCCACACCTCTTCGAGCCGCTTCGCCAGCCCCACCACGGAAATGTCGGTGATGCCCAGTTCGGCCAGGACGTCCGCGGCCGCCGTGGCCTGCGGGCCCGCGCCGTCGACGACCAGCAGGTTCGGCGGGTAGGCGAACTTGCGCGGCCGGCCGGTCTCCGGGTCGAGGCCCGGCTTCGACGAGTCGATCGGGACGTCGGCGCCTTCGGCCGTTTCCTTGAGGTAGCGGTTGAACCGCCGCCGGACGACCTCGGCGATCGACGCGACGTCGCCCTCTTCGGCCGCCTCGCGCAACGCGAAGCGCCGGTACTCGGACTTGCGCGCCAGCCCGTCTTCGAAGACGACGAGCGACGCCACGACGTCACTGCCCTGGATGTGGCTGATGTCGATGCACTCGATGCGCAGCGGCGCGGTGTCGAGGGCCAGGAAGTCCTGCAGCTCGGTGAGCGCCGCCGAGCGCGCCGTGAGGTCGCCCGCGCGCCTTAGCTTGTGCTGGGTGAACGCCTCCCCCGCGTTGCGCTGCACCGTCTCGGCGAGGGCCTTCTTGTCGCCGCGCTGCGGCACCCGCACCTGCACCCGCGAGCCGCGCAGCCCGGTGAGCCACTCCGCCAGCGCGTCGGCGTCCGCGGGCAGCTCCGGGACCAGGACCTCGCGCGGGACGGCCGGCCCGGCGTCGACGTTGTCGCCGGCCTCGAGCTCGGCCTGCTCGCCGTAGAACTGCGTGATGAAGTGGTCGACCAGCGCCGGGACGTCCATCTCCTCGGCCTTGTCGATGACCCAGCCGCGCTGGCCGCGGACCCGGCCGCCGCGCACGTGGAAGACCTGGACGGCGGCCTCGAGGTCGTCGTGGGCGAACGCCACGACGTCGGCGTCCGTGCCGTCGCCGAACACCACGGCCTGCTTCTCCATGGCGCGGCGCAGCGCGCCGAGGTCGTCGCGCAGCCGGGCCGCGCGCTCGAACTCGAGCTCCCCGGACGCGGCCGCCATCTCGGCTTCGAGGCGCTTGATCATGCCGTCGGTCTTGCCCGCGAGGAAGTCGCAGAAGTCCTCGACGATGTCGCGGTGCTCATCGGCCGAGACCCGCCCGACGCACGGCGCCGAGCACTTCTCGATGTAACCGAGCAGGCAGGGGCGGCCGATCTGGCCGTGGCGCCGGAACACCCCGGCCGAGCAGGTGCGCGCCGGGAACACCCGCAGCAGCAGGTCGAGCGTCTCGCGGATGGCCCACGCGTGCGAGTACGGCCCGAAGTACCGGACGCCCTTCTTGCGCGCGCCGCGGTAGACGAACAGGCGCGGGAACTCCTCGTTGAGCGTGACCGCCAGGACCGGGTAGCTCTTGTCGTCGCGGTAGCGGACGTTGAACCGCGGGTCGAACTCCTTGATCCAGTTGTACTCGAGCTGGAGCGCCTCGACCTCGGTGGTGACGACGGTCCACTCGACGCTCGCGGCCGTGGTCACCATCTGCCGGGTGCGCGGGTGCAGGCCCGAGAGGTCGGCGAAGTAGGAGTTCAGTCTGCTGCGCAGGCTTTTCGCCTTGCCGACGTAGATGACCCGCCTGGTCGCGTCGCGGAACTTGTACACGCCGGGGGCATCCGGGATGCTCCCCGGCGAGGGACGGTAGGTGGTCGGGTCAGCCACGCCTCCAAGAGTATGGGTCGCCACCGACAGTTCTCGGTGGCCCCCCGGTGTCCGATCCGCCGTAAGTCGGGTTTTCGCCCGGTTCCGACTTCGGTAGGTGTCCCTCCGGGTGACGCGGTGGTTACTTTCCGACCCAGCAGGATCGGGTCCCATCCGAAAGGATCACCGCCGTGAGCTTTCTCCGTGTCCTTGGTGCCGCCTCAGCGGCGGCCGTCGCGCTGACCCTCGCGGGCGGCGCCGTCGCCTCGGCCGGCGTCCAGCCGAACATCGTCGGCGGCGGCACCGCCCCGACGGTCTCCTGGGGCGCCCAGGTGTACGTCAACACGCCCGGACGTGACTTCCAGGGCTTCAACTGCTCCGGCACGGTCATCGCCTCGCGCTGGGTGATGACCGCGGTGCACTGCCTCGACGAGGACGGCTCGGGCATGCACGTCAAGGTCGGCACCAACACGCTCTTCGCCGGCACGCAGATCGCCGTCGACCGCAAGTACGAGTCCCCCAACGGCGACATCGCGCTGCTGCACCTGGCCTCGGCGACCAGCGCCGGCCCGATCTCGCTGGGCAGCGCCGACCCGTCGACCGGCAGCACCAACCAGCTCTACGGCTGGGGCCGCACCACGCCGACCGGCCCGCCGGCGTCGGCGCTGAAGGTGGCGAACGTCCAGGTGACCGGCCGGTCGTCGGACGCCTACGGCGGCCGCGCGATCCAGAGCGTGGGCATCAACGGCTCGGCCTGGAAGGGCGACTCGGGCGGCCCCGAGGTCTCGAACGGCGTCCAGGTCGGCGTCGCCTCGACGGTGCAGAACCAGAGCGGGACCAACACGCGCGGCACGAACAACTACGCGAGCGTGGCGTCCAGCCGGTCCTGGATCCGGTCGACGGCCGGCGTCTGAGGTTCCTCCGCGAAAGGGGCGGCCGCTCGTGCCGCCCCTTTCCTGTCGGTGCCGTGTGGGATGCTCGCGGCATGCGGATCGCCACCTGGAACGTGAACTCCATCCTCCCGCGGCTGCCGCGCGTCCTGGACTTCCTGGAGAAGACCGCGCCGGACGTGCTGTGCCTGCAGGAGCTGAAGAACACGACGGAGAAGTTCCCGGCCGCCGAGGTCGAGGCGCTCGGGTACGAGGTGGCCGCGTACGGGCTGGGCCAGTGGAACGGCGTCGGGATCGTCTCGCGGGTCGGGTTGTCCGACGTGGTGCGCGGGCTGCCGGACGAACCATCCTTCGACGGCGCCGCCGAGGCGCGCGCGATCGGCGCGACGTGTGGCGGCGTGCGGGTGTGGTCGGTGTACGTGCCCAACGGGCGCGAGCCGGACAACCCGCACTACGCGTACAAGCTGGAGTGGCTGGAGTCCCTGCGGTCGCTGGCGGCGTCGGAACTGTCGTCCGGCGGGCCGTTCGCGGTGCTGGGCGACTTCAACGTCGCCCCGACGGACGCCGACGTCTGGGACATCACGCTCTTCGCGGAGTCGACACACGTGACGCCCCCAGAGCGCGAGGCCTTGGCGCGGCTGCGGAAGCTGGGCCTGACGGACGTCTTCCCGAGGCCGCTGAAGTACGACCACCCGTTCACGTACTGGGACTACCGCGGGGGCAACTTCCCGAACAACAAGGGCATGCGCATCGACCTGGTGTACGGGAACGAAGCGTTCACGAGCGCGGTCACGGACTCCTATGTGGACCGCGACGCCCGCAAGGGCAAACTCCCGTCGGACCACGCACCCATCGTGGTGGACCTGACCCTCTGAGAATCGCGTAACAGCGGAGTCCGTCCCGCCGACTCGGGACTCATGCGCTTCGCGGTGGTGCTCTCGGCGTGGCCCTGGTGACGTTGTCGGCGGGGTGTGACGCCGTCGTCGGCGGACAGGCGGTGCCCGCGCCGGTGAAGTCGTCCTCAGCCGCGGGCGCCCGCGGCCCGGCATCGCCGGAGCTCCGCGAAGTCGTGGCCAACGCTTTGCGGGTCGGCGGCGCCGGAACCGGCCCGCCTCCTTCGCAGGCTGCCCGGCAGAGCACCGGCGTGGCCGAACAGACGGCAGCCGTGCGGGCGATCGACTGCACGCCGGGCAGGGCGGATCCGCTGGCCGGACACGACGACCGGACCTTGCCGCTGGTCACGTGCGGGCAGACCGATGACACGGCCTACCTGCTCGAACCGGAGTTCCTTCCCGGAAGCGAGGTGGCCGACGCGACGTCCGGCTACGACACGCAGCGCGGACAGTGGATCGTGTATCTCGAGTTCAAGTCCGAGGGTACGAAGATCTGGGCCGATTTCACGAGCAAGAACGTCAACCAGCAGGTCGCGATCGTCGTGAACAGCCAGGTCATCTGGGCGCCGACCATCCGAGTCGCGGTCCTCGACGGCAACACCCAGATCACCGGCAAGTTCACCGAACAGCGCGCCCAAGAACTGGCCAGCCAACTCTCCGGTCGCTAGCCGCCGGTGGCGGTGCGGTGCAGCTTTCGCAGTGCGCGCACCGCTTCCACGGCTCGGGCGCGGTCCACCGACTGGACCGCCATCACCGCGTGGTACTCGTCCTCCGGCAGCTCCAGCCGCGCCCACGACGCGCCGTCCGGGAAGCTCACCGACAGCACTTCGCTCCACGCGAAACGTCGCGTCATCAGCACGTTGCGGACTTCGATGCCCTCGGCGTCGGCCCGGACGCGGGCGATCGCGAACAGCATCACGCCCGCCGCGAGCAGGATGCCGATGCCCACCATCGCGGCCTGGTCCGAACGCTGGAAGTGCACTCCGGTGTTGCCGTTGCGCAGCAGGATCGCCACCACGATGAACACCGCCAGCAGCGCCACCGCCAGCACGCTGCACATGATCAGCGCGCGGCGCGGGCGGATGACCAGGGTCGCCGACGAAGATGAAGTAGCCACGCTCACACGAAACCCCGCTCGGTCCACGGCTGGCGCAGGCTCCGCAGCGCGTGCGCCGTGTCGAGCGCCGCGACCGCGGCCTCGTAGCCCTTGTCCTCCTTCGAGCCGGGGCGGCCCGAGCGGTCCAGGGCCTGCTCCTCGGTGTCGCAGGTCAGGACGCCGTTGCCGACCGGGGTGCTCTCGTCGAGGGCCACCCGGGTCAGGCCCGCCGTCACCGCGTCGCACACGTACTCGAAGTGCGGGGTGCCACCGCGGATGACGACGCCGAGCGCGACGACGGCGTCGTGGTTGCGGGCCAAGGCCTGCGCCACCACGGGCAGCTCGATCGCGCCCGCGACGCGCACGACCGTCGGCTCTTCTTCGAGCTCGGCCTCGCGGGCCGCGGCCAGGGCCCGCTCCAGCAGCAGGTCGGCGATGGGCGCGTTCCACTTGGTGGTGACGATGCCCAGCTTCAGCGACTTGCAGTCGGAGAGGTCCAGCTTGACCTCCGGTCGGCCCTCACCGCTCACAGCGTGCCTCCCTCGGGGTGCTCGGTGCCGGCGCCGACCTGGTCGTAGTGCTCCAGCTGGGCCAGGTCGTGCCCCATCCGGTCGCGCTTGGTCCGCAGGTAGCGCAGGTTCTCCGGGTTCGGCGAGATCGGCAGCGGCACCCGACCGGTGACGCGCAGGCCGTAGCCCTCGAGACCGATCCGCTTGGCCGGGTTGTTCGACAGCAGCCGCATCGTGCGGACGCCGAGGTCGCAGAGGATCTGCGCGCCGGTGCCGTAGTCGCGGGCGTCGGCGGGCACACCCAGCGCGAGGTTGGCGTCGACGGTGTCGGCGCCGTCGTCCTGCAGCTGGTAGGCCTGCAGCTTGTGCAGCAGGCCGATGCCGCGGCCCTCGTGGCCGCGGATGTAGAGCACCACGCCGCGCCCTTCGGCGGCGACGGCGGCGAGCGCCGCGTCCAACTGGGGCCCGCAGTCGCAGCGCAGCGAGCCGAAGACGTCGCCGGTGAGGCACTCGGAGTGGACGCGCACGAGGATGTCCTGGCCGTCGCCGATCTCGCCGTAGACGAACGCGACGTGCTCGATGCCGTCGAGCAGCGAGTCGTAGCCGACCGCGCGGAACGTGCCCGCGGACAGCGGGATGCGCGCCTCGGCGACCCGCTCGACCTGCTTCTCGGTGCGACGGCGGTAGGCGATCAGGTCGGCGATGGTGATGATCGCCAGGCCGTGGTCGGCCGCGAAGACCTCCAGCTCGTCGCGGCGGGCCATGTCGCCCTCGTCCTTCTGCGACACGATCTCGCAGAGCACGCCGGCCGCGTTCAGCCCGGCCATCCGGGCCAGGTCGACCGACGCCTCGGTGTGCCCGGGACGGCGGAGCACGCCGCCCTCCTTCGCGCGCAGCGGGACGACGTGACCGGGACGGCGGAAGTCCTTCGCGGACGACGCCGGGTCGGCGAGCAGCCGGATGGTGTGCGCGCGGTCGGCGGCGGAGATGCCGGTGCTGATGCCGTCGGCGGCGTCGACCGTGACGCTGTACGCGGTGCCGCGCGCGTCCTGGTTCGTGTGGTACATCGGCGGCAGGTCCAGCCGGTCCGCCTCGGCCTCGGTCAGCGCGACGCAGACGTAGCCGGAGGTGTAGCGGACCATGAAGGCCAGCAGCTCCGGGGTCGCCTTTTCCGCCGCGAAGATGAGGTCGCCCTCGTTCTCGCGGTCTTCGTCGTCGACCACGACGACCGCACGGCCCGCTCCGATGTCCGCGATCGCCCGCTCGATGGCGTCGGCGTCGAACACCGCCCCGGTGCCGCACGGGGTCCAGCCCGCTTCGGGCTCTGCCGCACTCGACTCAGGCTCACTCATGACCGCTCCGCTCCTCTGTGCCGCCGCCGTCCCGATTCTGCACCTGGTCGCGGATGTGTGCCTCGGCCAGCTTTTCGACGTACTTCGCGACCACGTCGACCTCCAGGTTGACCAGGTCGCCGGCCTCACGGCCCCCGAGCGTGGTCACCTCCAGGGTGGTCGGGATCAGCGCCACCGCGAACCGGTCGCCGGTGATCGCGGCGACGGTCAGCGAAATGCCGTCCACCGCGATCGAGCCCTTCTCGACCACGTAGCGCGCCAGGTGCTCCGGCAGCGCGAACGTCGTGACGCCGTTCTCGTCGCGCGAGAGGAACACGCCCGTCCCGTCGACGTGGCCCTGCATGATGTGCCCGCCGAGCCGGCCGCCTGCCGGGGTGGCGCGCTCCAGGTTGACGCGGTCGCCGACCGCGACCTTCGCCAGGCTGGAGCGCTGGAGCGTCTCATTGACGACGTCGACGGTGAACTCGCCGCCGGCGACGTCGACCACCGTCAGGCAGACGCCGCTGACCGCGATCGAGTCGCCGTGCCCGGCGTCGCTCGTCACCAGCGGCCCGCGCACCCGCAGGCGCGCCGCGTTCGTCATCTGCTCGACCGCGACGACCTCGCCGATCTCCTCGACTATGCCGGTGAACACGTCCGCTGCCTCCTCGTAGCCGGGTCCCTCTCCATCCAACACCCGAGGCGCTCGCAGGGCTTCTCCGCCCGCGCCTCGGGCGGGGATTCAGCCCGCTCGGAAGCGCGCGGCCTGCTCGCGCAGGGCGGCGACGGCCTTCCCGGGGTCGCCGGCGCCGTAGACGGCGGACCCGGCGACGAAGCAGTCGACGCCCGCTTCGGCGGCCTGCTCGATGGTCTCGGCGTTGATCCCGCCGTCGATCTCGACGACCAGCTTCAGGTGCCCGGTGTCGACCAGCCGTCGCGCGGTGCGGACCTTCTCCAGGACGTCGGCGATGAACGACTGCCCGCCGAAGCCCGGCTCGACCGACATGACCAGCAGCGTGTCGTAGTGCTTGAGCGCGTCGAGCCACGGCTCGAGCGCGGTGCCCGGCTTGATCGACAGGCCGGCCTTCGCGCCCGCGGCGCGCAGGTTCTTCGCCAGCGCGACCGGGTCCTTCGCGGCCTCGGCGTGCACCGTGACGTTGTACGCGCCGGCCTCGGCGTACCCGATCGCCCAGCGGTCCGGGTCGTCGATCATCAGGTGGCAGTCGATCGGCACGTCCGTGCTCTTGAGCAGCGCCTTGACCACGGGCAGGCCCAGGGTCAGGTTGGGCACGAAGTGCGCGTCCATGACGTCGACGTGCACCCAGTCGGCGCGGTGGTCGCCGGGGCCGGCCACGGCGGCGATCTCCTCGCCGAGCCGGGCGAAGTCCGCGGACAGGATGCTGGGGGCGATCAGGGGTCGGTCTGCCACATCCCGAGTGTAGGAGGCTCGCGCTAACGGTCGCTAACCGGTTGTGACCAGAATCTGGCTCCCGAGAGGGAGGTCACCCCGCCACCGGCCGCCCTACGCTCGCCGCATGTCCGGATTCCTCCTGTCCCTGACGCGGATCGGCAGCTACCGCAGCCTGCTCCACGCCGCCGCGGGCGCCGCCATCGCGGTGCCGGTGGCCCCCTTCGCCCTCGCCGTGGCGGTGTCCTTCGACGTCGATTCCCGGCTCCGGGCGCTCATCGCCCTGCTCGCCCTGGCCGTGCTCATGGGGCTGCTGGGCCTGCTGGGACCGGTGCGGCGCCTCGGCGTCGGCCTGGCGAACACCCTGCTCGGCACCGGCGTCCCGGCGCCCGAGCGGCACCCGGGTGCCGGGGCGCGGCTGCGCTCGGGCCTGTGGCTCGCGCTGCACACCGCGGCCAGCGGCATCCTGTTCACCGTGCTGGCCTTCCTGGGGCTCGGGGTGCTCGTGCCCGCGGTGTGGCTGGCGGGTGGCCAGGACCGGATCTCGCTGTTCTGGTCGGACGTCCCGCTCGGGGCGTGGACGCTCCCGTTCGGGCTGGTGGCGGTCGTCGCGGCGCTGGTGCTGACCGCGGCCGCCACCCTGGGCCTCCGCGTCGGCGCGGCCGCGCTGCTGGGGCCGTCCGCGGCCGAGCGCGCGGCGCTCGCCGAACGCCGCGCCGCCGTGCTCGCCCAGCGCAACCGGCTGGCCCGCGAGCTGCACGACTCGATCGGGCACACGCTGACGACGTCGACGCTGCACGCGGCGGCGGCCGCCGACCTGGTCGAGGCGGACCCGGCCCAGGTGCGGCGCGCTCTCGGCACGATCGAAGAAGCCTCGCGCAGCGCGCTCGAAGACCTCGACCACGTCCTCGGCCTGCTGCGCGAGGAGCCGGCCGCGAAGGAGCCGACGCGCACGTTGACCGAGGTGGACGTCCTGGCCGTCCGCGCCCGCGACGCCGGGCTCGACGTCCGGCTGACCGTCCGCGGCCCGGTCGGCGCGCTGCCCGCCACGGTGTCGCGCGAGGGCTACCGGATCGTCCAGGAGGGCCTGACCAACGCGCTGCGGCACGCCGGGCCGGGCCGGGTGGACGTCCGTGTCGAGGCCGGGCCGGACCGCCTGGAGATCGCGGTCGTCAACCCCCTGGACGGGGAACGCGCACGCTCGGGACGGCACGGGCTGGAGGGGCTCGCGGAGCGCGTCGAGGCCCTGCGCGGCGAGCTGGCCGCCGGACCGGACGGCGAGCGGTGGCGGCTGAGCGCGACCATCCCGCTGCGGGCGGGCACGTGAGCCCGACCGTCCTGCTGGCCGACGACGAACCCCTGGTCCGCGCCGGCCTGCGGGCCCTGCTGGAGCAGCAGGGCCTGACGGTCGTCGGCGAGGCGGCCGACGGCGCCGAGGTGCTGCCCGCGGTGCGCCGGACCACACCCGACGTCGTGCTGATGGACGTCCGGATGCCCGGCACCGACGGCATCGAGGCGACCCGGCAGGTCCTCGGCGCGCTGGCCGACCCGCCGAAAGTCCTCGTCGTCACGACGTTCGACAACGACGACTACGTGCACGAGGCGCTGCTGGCCGGGGCCAGCGGGTTCCTGCTGAAGCGGGCGCGCAAGGAGGAGATCGCGCACGCCGTGCGGACCGTCGCCGCCGGGGAGTCACTGCTGTTCCCGGAGGCGATCCGGCGGCTGGTGAGCGCGCGGGCGCCCGGCGGGGCGCACGCGCGGGCGGCGAAGAGGCTGACCCGGCGCGAGGCCGAGGTGCTGCGGCTGATCGCCACCGGACTGTCCAACCAGGACATCGCCGCCGCGCTCGTGATCAGCCTCGAGACCGTGAAGACCCACGTGGGCAACATCTTCGGGAAGCTCGGCGCGGGCAACCGCAGCCAGGCCGTGGTCATCGCCTACGAAGCGGGCGTCGTCCGGCCGGGACACCTCGCCGGTCAATAACCGACGTGCTCCCGGTCACCCACGGGAAGCCAGGTGTTCGGCCAGCCGCCACCTGCCGCTCACCTCGCGTCCGCGCACGGCACACATGCAACCGGACTAATAACCCGTGTCCGGAATCCGGACCTTTACTTCCCGAAGTCCCCGAAGAGGAGAAACATGGCTTCGCTGCTCACCGGCCGCCGCCGGTGGCTGGTCGCGGGCGCGCTCGGCGCCGCACTGGTCGCCGCCGCCCCCGTTGCCCTGGCCGCCACCGGCTCCGGCCCCGCCGACGCGCGCTCGGCCGGCACCGGTGACCGCACCGGCGACGTCCGCTCCGCGATCCAGGGCGGCAGCGCCCGCAACGTCATCCTGTTCATCGGTGACGGCATGGGCCAGTCGGAGATCACCGCCGCCCGCAACTACGAGCGCGGCGCCGCGGGCCGGCTCGCGATGGACGAGCTGCCCCTGACCGGCGACTACACGACCTACGCCGTCGAGCAGAACAACCCCGGCAAGCCGAACTACGTGACCGACTCGGCCGCGTCCGGCACCGGCTGGGCCACCGGCACCAAGTCCTACAACGGCGCGATCTCGGTCGACGCGTACGGCAACGACGTGCCGACGATCCTCGAGATCGCCAAGCGCAACGGCCTGCGCACGGGCGACGTCACGACCGCCGAGGTCCAGGACGCCACCCCGGCCGTGCTCGGCTCGCACGTCGTCAGCCGCGACTGCAAGGGCCCGGTCGAGACGACCGCGAAGTGCGCGAAGAACGCCAAGGAGAACGGCGGCCTCGGCTCGATCTCCGAGCAGCTGGTACAGACCCGCCCCGACGTCCTGCTGGGCGGCGGCGCGACGTACTTCGACCAGAAGGTCACGGCCGGCAAGTTCAAGGGCAAGACGGTGCTGGAGCAGGCCAAGGCGGCCGGCTACAACGTCGTCACCACCGCGGCCGACCTGGCGGCGGCGAAGAAGGGCAAGCCGGTCCTCGGCCTGTTCGCCAAGAACAACCTGCCGGTGAACTGGACCGGCCCGGCGGCCGTGCACGGCGGCACCGCGCCGGCCCGCTGCACCCCGAACGCGGCCCTGCCCAAGGCCCAGCCGAAGCTGGCCGAGCAGACCCGCAAGGCGATCGAGCTGCTCGAGGACCGTCGCAGCGACAAGGGCTTCTTCCTGCAGGTCGAGGGCGCGAGCATCGACAAGCAGGACCACGCGGCCGACCCGTGCGGCCAGATCGGCGAGACGGTCGACTTCGACGCGGCGATCGCGGCGGGCACGGCGTACGCCCGCAGCCACCCCGACACCCTGGTGCTGGTGACCGCCGACCACGGCCACAGCAGCCAGATCGTCGAGCCCACGGCCACCCCGGGCCTGACCGCGACGCTCGTCACCAACGAGGGCGCGAACATGACCCTGGCCTACGGCACCGCGGAGACGGGCGGCTCGCAATCGCACACCGGCACCCAGGTGCGCATCGCGGGCCTCGGCCCGCAGGCGGCCAACATCGTCGGCCTGACCAACCAGACCGACCTGTTCGGCACGCTGAAGCGGGCCCTGCGCCTGCGCTGACGCTTCATGGTGGGGCAGGCCCCCGGATCCACCGGGCGGCCTGCCCCAATGCCCCTGGCGCCGGTGCTCCCTAGGTTGGGGAGACCGAGACACAGGGAGTCATTTCATGCGGAAATCCTTGCGCGGCAAGCAGATCGTCGCGTGCGGCACGCTCGTCGCGCTCCTCGCGGCGACCACCGCGGCACCGGCGCTCGCCGTCACCACGAATCCGCTGCAGCGGGCGCTCGACCGCGTCACCGCCCAGGGCGGCGCGCCCGGCGCCGAAGCCGTCGTCACCGACCACGGCCGCGTCACCGAGACGCGCAGCGGGACCGGCGACCTGACCACGGGGAAGCCGTACCCGCACGACGCGAAGTTCCGCGTCGGCAGCGTCACCAAGACGTTCGTCGCGACCGTGGTGCTGCAGCTCGTCGCCGACGGGAAGGTGCAGCTCGACGCGCCGATCGAGCGTTACCTACCCGGCCTCGTCGCCGGCAACGGGAACGACGGCCGGCAGATCACCGTGCGGAACCTGTTGCAGCACACCAGCGGGCTCTACAACTACACCGACGACGTGCTGACGGCGGACCCCGAGTCCCTGCGCCACCGCGGTGCCGAGCCCGGCGAACTGGTCGCGATCGCGCTGCAGCACCCGCCACTGTTCGCGCCTGGCCGCGGCTGGTCCTACTCGAACACCGACTACATCGTCGCCGGGATGCTCGTCGAGAAGGTCACCGGCCGCAGTCTCGCCACGGAGATCGACCGCCGGATCGCCCGGCCGCTCGGCTTGCGCGACACGTCGCTGCCCGGCCGCGGCGACGAACACCTGCCGGCGCCGCACCCGCGCGGGTACCTGTCGCTCGGCGGGCCCCCGGCCGACTTCACCGACTTCGACCCGTCGACCGCCGGCGCCGCGGGCGGGCTCGTGTCGTCCGGCCGGGACCTGGACACGTTCTTCAGCGCGTTGCTGGCCGGCCGGCTGCTGCCCGCCGCGCAGCTCGCGCAGATGCGGCGCACGGTCCCGGCGCCGACCGAGCCCGGCGCCGACTACGGCCTCGGCCTGATCCGCCGCACACTGCCGGACGGCACGCCATACTGGGGCCACGACGGGGGAATCTTCGGCTTCGCCACCCTGGCCGGCGCCCTCGACAGCGGCCGGGCCGCCGCCGTGTCGGTCAACGAGCTCCCCGCCCCCGACGGCGTGCAGCAGAACACCGAGACGGCGTTCGAGATCGCGCTGGCCCGCAAGTAGCAGCCGGAACTGTCGGTGCCACCCGGTAGCGTGGAAATCGGGGGCGGCGCCCCACACGCTGTTCAGCGAAACGGCCTGTTCAGGGAAGCGACCCGCTCAGGGCAGTAGGTCCAGCGCCTCGGTCCACGGCCGCCCGACGTCCAGGCGGTGCAGCGTCACCCCGGCCTCCGCGAGGGTGCCGAGGTGGCGCTGCCACGCCGGGTGGTGCACCCGGGTGTCCTGGATCTGGTAGGCCACGACGATCGTGATCCCGGGCGCGCCGAGGACGTCACCGAGCACGGTCAGCGCCTGGTTGTCCGCGATCCCGAGCGCCAGCTTCGCCACCGAATTGGCCGACGCGGGCGCGAACAGGAACACCGACGGGTCCGGGTGCGGCCGGGGCTCCCCCGGCAGCCGGGACGCGCTGCGCACCGGCAGGTCCGTCGCCGACTCGACGTCCGCCAGGGCGCCGGTCGACTCGAGCCAGCGCATCGCCGTCGGCGTCAGGGTGATCGCCGTCCGCCAGCCGCGGGCGGCGGCGGGCCGGGCCAGCTCGCCGGCGAACCGGACGTCCAGCCCGCCGCACGAGCCGGCGACCAGCCCGAGATCCCTCACGGTTTGCGCAGCACGGCGCAGAACATCGCGTCGGTGCCGTGGCGGTGCGGCCACAGCTGCACGTACGGCCCGTCACCGAGCTCCGGCACGCCGGGGAAGAACTCCCGCGAGTCCAGCACTTCGGCCTTCAGCCGCCGCGCCGTCTCGCCCACCACGCCTTCGGTCTCGGCCAGGTGCGGCGAGCAGACGACGTAGGTGAGCGCGCCGCCGGGCCGCAGCAGGGCGTAGGCCGCGGTGATCAGCTCGCCCTGCAGCTTCGTCAGGTCCGCGACGTCGGAGGGCTGACGCCGCCAGCGCGCCTCCGGCCGCCGCCTCAGCGCGCCGAGGCCGCTGCAGGGCGCGTCGACGAGGATCCGGTCGTAGCCCGGTTCCAAGCCGCTTTCACGGCCGTCGGCGACGTGCACCTTCACCGGCAGGCCGATCGTGGCCTTCTCGACCAGCTTCGCGCGGTGCGGCGCCTTCTCGACGGCGTCCACCCTCGCGCCGCTCAACGCCGCCAGGGAGCCGAGCATGACCGCCTTGCCGCCGGGGCCGGCACAGAGGTCGAGCCAGCGCTCGTCCGAGCCCTCGACCGGCACCTTCGTCGCGGCGATCGCGCAGAGCTGGCTGCCCTCGTCCTGCACCGCGGCGAGCCGTTCGCGGATCGGCTCGGCGTCGGCCGGGTCGCCGGCGCCCGCGGGCAGGCGCACACCGTAGGGCGAGTAGGGCGCCGGGTCGCCGCCGGTGATCGCGGCCAGCTCGTCGGCGGTGATCTCGCCGGGGCGGGCGACCAGGTGCACTTCGGGCCGCGCGTCGTCGGCTTCGAGCGCGGCCTTGAGGCCGGCGCCCTTGTCCCCCAGCGCTTCGGCGAACGACCGGGCGATCCAGCGCGGGTGCGCGGTGCGCAGCGCGTACGCGCCGATCGGGTCGGTCGAGTCGTCCGGCGCCAGCTCGTCGAGCCAGGCGGCTTCGTCCTTTTCGGACACCTTGCGCATGATGGCGTTCGCGAACCCCGTGGCCCACGAACCGGCTTCGGCGCGCACGAGGTCCACAGTGGACGTCACCGCGGCGTGCTCCGGGATGCGCGTGCGCAGCAGCTGGTAGACGCCGAGGCGCAGCGCGTCCAGCACCGTGGGGTCGGTCTTGGCCAGCGGCCGCTCGGCGTTGGCCTCGATGACGGCGTCGAGCAGGCCCTGCGCCCGCGAAGTGCCGTACGCCAGCTCGGTGGCCAGCGCCGCGTCCCGGCCGCTGATCCGCCGCTCGCGCAGCAGGTCCGGCAGGACGAGGTTGGCGTAGGCGTCCTTCTCGCGCACGGCGCGCAGGACGTCGAACGCGGCCTGGCGAGCGGCGTCCACCTCCGGCGGGCGGCGCGGGCTTTCCTTGCGCGGGGCCGGGTGGCTCCGCTGCGGCCGTGACGGCCGGCGTTCCCTGTTGTCGTTCATCGGAGGCGTTCTCCCTGCTCGATCCGTGTTCCGCGAGCCCAGTCGGTGGCCGCCATCCGTTTCTTGCCGGGTGCCTGCACTTCGCCGAGCCGCAACGGCTTCGTCGCCGTCCCGACCAGCACCCGCTTGCGTTCCAGCACGAGCTCGCCCGGCGGCGGGCCGGGTTCGTCGACCACCGTGACCGGGCCGAGCTTCAGCCGTTCCCCGCGGAACTCCGCCCACGCGCCCGGCTCCGGGGTGACCGACCGGATCTGCCGGTCGACCGCCGCGGCCGGGTCGGCGAACGACACACGGGCGTCGTCGACCGTCACCTTCGGCGCGTAGCTGAGCCCCTCGGCGGGCTGCTCCCGCGCGCGCAGGGTGCCGTCGGCGAGACCGTCCATGGTGGACAGCAGCAGCTTGGCCCCGGACTCCGACAGCCGGCCGAGCAGCTCGCCCGCGGTGTCGGTCGCGGCGATGGTCTCGGTGACCACGCCGAAGACCGGGCCCGCGTCCAGCTCCTTGACGATCCGGAAGGTCGAGGCGCCGGTGATCTCGTCACCGGCGCGGATCGCGGCCTGCACCGGCGCGGCCCCGCGCCAGGCGGGCAGCAGCGAGAAGTGCAGGTTCACCCAGCCGAGCGACGGGATGTCGAGCGCGGACTGCGGCAGCAGCGCCCCGTAGGCGACGACCGGGCAGGCGTCCGGCGCGAGCTCGGCGAGCCGTGCGAGGAAGGCCGGGTCGCCGGCGCGGGCGGGCGTCAGCACCTCGATGCCGTGCTCGTCAGCGAGCGCGCCGACGGGCGAGCGGACGACGTGGCGGCCGCGCCCGGCCTGGGCATCGGGCCGGGTCACGACGGCGACGACCTCGTGCCGGCCGGAGTCGAGCAGAGCGCGCAGGGCGGGGACCGCCGGTTCGGGAGTGCCGGCGAAGACGAGCTTCATCGGCCCACCACCGGCGGGAGCAGGGAGGATTCACGTGGCTGGAACATCGGGCCTGAGTCTAGAAGGCCCCCTCCGGCCGGGCGCGCCCGTGCCCACCTTGAGCCGAAGTTGTGCACAGCCCGGCCGTGATGTGGACAACCGTCCCCGGCCGCGCTCGTTCCCGGCTTCCTGTCGGCCACCCCCGGTAAACTGGGAGCGGGGCCGGACCCCCGGTGAGGGTGGGGGCTGCTTTCGGGGCCGGGCTGCTCGGCGAGCCGCGCTCTGTTGGGGGCTGGGCCCTGTTGGGGGCTGGGCCGCACTGGGCATCGGGCTGCGTCGGGACCAGGCTGCTCAGGACTCCGGCTGTTTTGGAGCAGGTCGCGCCGGGACCGAGGCGCGCCGCGAGTCAGGCCGAAGGCGCGCTGGGCCGTGTCGGGGCCGGCTTGCTTCGGGATCCGGCCGCAAGGCTAGCCAACCGGAGTTCCGGCCGAGCCAGACCGCAAGGCAAGCCGGCCCGCGCCGAAACCGGCTCGCTTCGAGATCCGACGCAAGGTCAGCCAATCGGAGTTCGGCCCAACCAGACCGCAAGGCAAGCCGGCCCGCGCCGAAACCGGCTCGCTTCGAGATCCGACCGCAAGGTCAGCCAACCGGAGTTCAGCCGAGCCAGGCCACAAGGCGAACCGGGCCACGCCGGAACCGGCCTGCTTCGGGATCCGCCCGCAAGACGAAACCGACCGAAGTTTCGAACCAGGCCGCGCCGCGAGCCAGGCCGCAAGGCGAGCCGGCCTGGCCGCGGGCCGCTACCAGTGCGTGGGCCACACCACCTGGGCCGAGCCGATGCCGCGGCGGACCGGTTCCGCCGCCGCCAGCCAGCGGCCGTCGCGCAGGCGCTCGACTCCGGTGGCCGCGCCGATCTCCGCGGGCGCCGTCGAGAAGCCCTGGCCGCGGGCCTTGAGCGCCGCCGTCTCGGGCAGGTTCAGGAACTCCTGCTCGACCTGGGCCTGCACCGAGTTCCGCTGCGACGCGCGCGGCGCCGCGATGGCGTCCTCCAGCGAGAGGCCGCGGTCGATCCGGCCGGTCAGCACCTGCAGCACCGTCGTGATGATCGACGCCCCGCCCGGCGAGCCCGTCGCGAAGAACGGGCGGCCGTCCTTGAGCACGATCGTCGGCGCCATCGACGAGCGCGGCCGCTTGCCGGGGCCGGGCAGGTTCGGGTCGGGCACACCCGGCGTCACCGGGGTGAACGAGAAGTCGGTCAGCTCGTTGTTGAGCAGGAACCCGCGGCCCGGCACGACGATCCCGCTGCCGCCCTCCTGCTCGATCGTCAGCGTGTAGGCGACGACGTTGCCCCACTTGTCGGCGACCGTGAGGTGGGTGGTGTTCTCACCCTCGTACGGCGTCGGCGCGGCCGTCGTGCCCGCGGCGCACGGGGTCGGGTGCTTCGGGTCGGCCGGGGCGACCGGGCTGGTCGCGGCCTTGTCCTTCGAGATCAGGCAGGCCCGCGAGTCGGCGAAGCGCTGGCTCAGCAGCTGCTTGGCCGGGACGTCGATCACGGCCGGGTCGCCGATCCAGCGGTTGCGGTCGGCGAAGGCGAACCGCGTCGACTCCAGGAAGTACTGCAGGTAGTCGGCCTTGCTCGCGTGCTTGAGGTCGAAGTTCTCGAGGATGTTGAGCGCCTCGCCGACGGTCAGCCCGCCCGAGGACGGCGCCGGCATGCCGTAGACGTCCAGGCCGCGGTACTCGGCGTGGGTCGGCGTGCGCTCGATCGCCCGGTAGTCGGCGATGTCCCGGGCGGTCAGCTTGCCGGGGCGCACATTGAGCGTCGAAGCCGGATCCTTCGGCGGATCCTGCACGGTCTTCACGATGTCCGCGCCGATCGGGCCCCGGTACAGCGCGTCGACGCCGCCGCGCTCCAGCTGCGCGTACGTCGCGGCGAGGTCCGGGTTCCGGAAGACGGTGCCGGGCGCGGGCGGCGCGCCGTCCGGCAGGTACAGCGAGCGCGTCGAGGGGAACGCGGCGAACCGCGCGGCGTTGTTCGCGATCTGCGTCTGGAACGTCGGGTCGACGACGAATCCCTTGCGCGCCAGGTTCTCCGCGGGCTTCAGGGTCTTCGCCAGCGACCGCGTCCCCCACTTGCGCAGCGCCTCGGACCACGTCGCGGGCGTGCCGGGGACGCCGACGCTCAGCCCGCTCGTGACGGCGTCGTTGAACGGCAGCGGCTGGCCGTTTTCGACGAAGAGGTTCGCGTCGGCCGACTTCGGCGCGGTCTCGCGGCCGTCCAAGGTGTGGACGCGGCCGGTCCTGGCGTCGTAGTAGACGAAGAACCCGCCCCCGCCGACCCCGGCGGAGAACGGGTCGGTGACCCCGAGCGCGGCAGCGACGGCGACGGCCGCGTCGACGGCGTTCCCGCCGTCGCGCAGGACCTGGGTGCCGATCGCGGTGGCGTCGGCGTCGATGCTGGCCACGGCGCCGCCGAAGCCGGTGGCGACCGGCGTCTTCGGGGTGGGCGTGGCGGCGGTGGCGGGTCCGGTCGCGACGGTCGTGAGGAGCGCGGCCGTGGCGGCGATGACGAGGGTTCGGCGACTCCGGAGCGCGGGCATGCGGGGGAGTCTGCCCCCTGCGCCAGGCCGCTTCAAGCGCCAAAGGGACCCCGGAATCCCTTTCGTCCGGTCCGTTGCCGATTCACGGGCTCGGCCGCAGCGGGAAATTGAATCACATGGAGCAGTGACATTGCCCACGTACATGTAACAGACTCATGCCGCGCGGCCCTGCACAGCCGCGCACAGCGAGGGCAACCCGAAAGGAACGCACGATGACAGCACAACGACGGGGGTGGCGACGCCTGTTCGGCGCCGCGCTCGCGGTCTCGGCCTCCCTGCTGGTCGTGACCGCCACCGGCGCGAACGCGGCGCCGGGGCTCCCGGACCAGGACGCCACCGGCAACCACGAGATGGGCGCCGCGATCCGCGCCCACGACGGCGTCGGCGTCGCCCCGGCCGGCTTGGCCCCGGCGTCGGTGGACGCCAGCGTCCCCGGCATCGACGTCAGCTCGTACCAGGGCAACGTCAACTGGGCGTCGTACTGGAGCGCGGGCAAGAAGTTCGCCTACGTCAAGGCGACCGAGGGCACCGGCTACGTCAACGCCTACTTCAGCCAGCAGTACACCGGTTCCTACAACGTCGGCATGATCCACGGGGCCTACCACTACGGCCGCCCGGACCTGGCGGGCGGAGCCGCCCAGGCCGACTACTTCGTCGCCCACGGCGGCGGCTGGTCGAAGGACGGCAGGACACTGCCGGGCACACTCGACATCGAGTGGGGCCCGAACAACGCGTGCTACGGCAAGACCGCGGCGCAGATGGTCGCGTGGATCAAGGCGTTCAGCGACGAGTACCACAAGAAGACCACCCGCTGGCCGGTGATCTACACGGCGACGAGCTGGTGGAGCCAGTGCACCGGCAACACGGGCGACTTCAGCTCGACGAACCCGCTGTGGGTGGCTCGGTATGCGTCGTCGGTGGGCACGCTGCCGTACAAGTGGGGCTTCTACACGTTCTGGCAGTACAGCTCTACACCGCTCGACCAGGACCAGTTCAGCGCGGACATCTCGCGCTTGAAGGTCCTGGCGACCGGCTGACACCCGGGTCGGGAGCACGCCACGCGCCGGGTGTGCTCCCGACTTGTGCCCCTACCCGGGTTTCGCGGACCCCGGAAGACTCGGCCGCGTCGCTCACGACGTGGAGGGAAACCCGTGCGCCTCACCGCTCTGCTCCCCCTGCTCGCCGCCGTCCCGCTCTTCGCGTCACCCGCTGTGGCCACAGCCGCGCCCGGCTGCTTCGACACGGCCGTCCCGCTGACCGTCGAGGAACAGCGGCTCACCGCGACCATGCCCGCGGGTGGTCCCGCGGTCGGCCCCGAGCTCGTCCGGCTGGCCGGGCTGGATCCCTTGGTGGCCGGGGTGAAGCACGATCTCTGCGCCGCGCGGACCCCGCGCCGGGCCGAGCGGGTCGTCACCGAGGCCGGCGACCGGCTGTGGCGGACCGCGGTCGACCGCGCTCAGGGCCGCCGTCCGGACCTCGGCACGCTCGACCGCTTCGACGACCGGCCGCTGTACTGGGCACGGCTGCAGCTCAGCAGCGCGCTGCGGCAGTGGACGCCCGCGTTTCCGTTGCCTGAAAGCACTTCTCTGCTCACGGCGTTCGACCGGGGCTCGCGCGGCCTCGACGACGTCCGGTTCCCGCTCGGGAAGACGCGGCGGGTCATGGTGAGCGGGTTCGACCCGTTCCAGCTGGACGGCGCGGGCGTCCGGATCTCGAACCCGGCCGGGGCGTCGGCGCTGCAGCTGGACGGGCGCGTGCTGGACACGCCGTCCGGCCCCGCCGTGGTGCAGGCGGTGAGCTTCCCGGTCGTGTGGGGCTACTTCGACGACGGTGTCGTCGAAGCGGCGTACGGCTCGGCACTGCGCGACCGCGCGCGGCGGCCCGACGTGCTGATCACGATCAGCCAGGGCCGGCCGGACCGGTTCGACATCGAACGCTGGGCCGGCGCCTGGCGCGGCGGCTTCCCGGACAACAACAACGCGTCGGTGACCGGCGGCGTCCCGCCCGCGGCGGGCTGGCCGCAGCCGGACGTCCAGTTCATCGAGACGACGCTGCCGTACCAACGGATGCTCGCCGCACCGGCCGGCGCGTACCCGGTGAACTTCAACCAGGCGTTCTGCGTGTGGGCCGACTCGTCGCACCCGGGCGCGGGCGCGCCGGTGTGCCGTTCGGACGCTCCCGCCGCGGGCGAGATCGCGGCGTCGGGCGGCGGCGGAAACTACCTGTCGAACGAGTCGATGTTCCGCGCCAACCGGATCCGGCTCGGCTTCGGCCTGACGTCGGTGGCGGGCGGGCACCTGCACACGCCGGTGCTGGGCCAGCCGACCGACCCGGCGGCGCTGACGGACCCGGACTTCGAGTCCCGCCGCCAGGCGATCGCGGCCCAGGTGATCACGTTGGCTACCGCCGCCGCGGCTCCTGCCGCCCCGGCAACTCCGCCGCCGGCAACGGAATCCGCGCGCGTCGCACTCGAATCCCTCCCGGGAACGGTCCTCAACTAATCACCGTGTCGACCCTTCAATCACGCGAGATCGCTCCCCGATCACGCGAGTTCCGTCTCCGGACACACGAGATCGGAGTTTCCGCGTGTGTGACAGGGCTTTACGCGTGATCCAGCGGGCATCACTCGTGATTGAAGAGGCATCACTCGTGATTGAAGGGTCGACAAGAACTGCTAAATGAGTTCCATCGGATCCAACTGGATGCGGATCGGTTCGGTGGCCTTTCGCGCGTCGCGCCGGGCTGCGGCTGCGTGGATTGCCGTGGCCAAGGCTTTGCCTTCGCTGCGGGAGACCCGGACCAGTGCTCGCTCTCGCTCCGCGTTGCCCTCTTCGTCCACCTCGCCCAGCGGGACTGGGCCCAAGACCTCTCCGGAGGGGGGCAGTGGGAGGTCGTCCAGGACGCCCGCTACCGCGTCCGGGGTGCCTTCGACGCTCGCCATGCGCATTGCCGGGGGGAAGCCCAGTTCCCGGCGCTCGGCCAGTTCCTGCGACGCGTGCCATGCCGGGTCCCAGCGGACCAGGGCTTGGACCACCGCCATGCCCGCCTCGGCTCCGACGATGACCCGGCCGCCCTGGGTAGAAGGGCGGACCAAGGCCGCCGCGGCCATCCAGCGGCGGAGCGTTTCCTCGCCTGCTCGGAGGTCCTGGCGGCCCAGCAATGCCCAGCCGTCCAGCAGCAATGCCGCGCCGTAGCCGCCTTCGGCCACCGGTTCCGCTCCTGGTGTGCACACCACCAGTGCGGGTTTTCCCGGCACCGAAGCGAGCACCTCCGACGCGCCGGACGTGCGGACCGGGATGCCGGGGAACGCGCGGCCCAGTTCCTCCGCCGTGCGCTTCGCGCCGACGATCACCGCTCGGAGGCGGACCGAACCGCACGCCGAGCAGCGGAACGCCGTTTCCGGGACGCCGCACCAGCGGCACGCCGGCGGCTTCGGCTGGCCGTCGATCGAACCTCCCGGCAGGGCCAACGGGCCGGCGCAGCGGCGGCAGTGGGCCGACGTGCGGCAGTTTCCGCAGGCCAGGCCCGGTACGTAGCCGCGCCTCGGGACCTGGATCAGCGTCGGGACGCCCGCCGCGAACGCCTGGCGGGCCGCTTCGAACGCGACGGCCGGGAGGCGGGCGACGCGGGCCGCTTCGTCGCGGGCGACGTCGAAGTCCTCGCCGACCGGGGTGACGCGGGGGGCCGCCGCGCGCAGGTCCGTGCGGTCCGCCAGGACCGGGGCCGCCCAGCCCGACTCGACGAGCAGCTGGGCCTCGGCCGTCCGGGCGAAACCGCCGACCAGCAGGGACGCCTTCGCCGTGTGCGCGCGGTCCATCAGCACGTCGCGGACGTGCGGGTACGGCGCGTGCTGGTCGAGGTGCAGGTCGTCGCCGTCGTCCCAGACCACGAACAGGCCGGGCTCGGCGACCGGCGCGAACATCGCCGCCCGCGTGCCGACCACCACCCGCACCGCGCCGCGCAGCACCGCGAGCCAGCGCCGGTACCGCTCGGCGGGCCCGAGCCCGGCGATCAGCGCGACCACGCCATCGGAGCCCACGAGCGACGCGCACGCCTCGTGCACCCGCGTCAGGTCGCGGTGGTCCGGCACGACCAGCACGGCACCGTGCCCGGCCGCGGCGGCGGTCGCCGCGGCCTCGGCCAGCCGGCGCGGCCAGTCTTCGCCCGGCAGGGCCTGCCAGACGGCGTTCGCGGGCTTCCCCTCGGCCAGCGCCTCCAGGAACGCCGGGCCACGCTGGTAACGCGCCCAGGCCGTGCTGTCGGGCGTCTCCGGGAACGCGGCTGTCGGAGCGGGCGGCTCACCTTCGACTTTCGCGTGCCGCGGCGGGATCGCGAGGCGCAGGACGTCCGAGAGCGTGCCGCCGTAGCGGTCGGCGACCGCGCGGCAGAGGGCGTGCAACGACGGCGTCAGCACCGGTTCGGCGGAGGTGACGCGGTCGAGGAAGGCCAGTTTGCTGCCGTAGTCGGTCGTCTCGGCGCGTTCGACGAGGTAGCCGTCGACCAGCTGCCCGGCGAACCGGACGCGGACCCGGCAGCCGGGCACGGCGGTCTCGTGCAGCTTCTCCGGCACGCGGTAGTCGAAGGTGCGGTCGAGGTGCGCCAGCGGGATGTCGACGACGATCCGCGCCACGGACCGTTCGGGCGCGGGCTGCTGGGCGCCCTTCGCCTTCTCCCCCGGCTTCGGCGCCTTCGACGGCTTCTTCCGGGCACGCGACGGCACCGCGGCTTTCGCGGCGGCGGGCGGCGGCCCCTCGGGAAGCTCCCAGAGGGCGGCGGGCTCGGAACTGCTCACCCGGAGATCTCTACCAGACCCCACTGACAGACTCCGACAGCCCCGACGCCAGAACGCCGTGAAGGGCACCTTCAGGGCTTATATGTCCCTGAAGGTGCCCTTCACGGCAAACGGATCAGGCTCCCGCGGCCGACTTCAGGTCCGCGGCACGGGCGGTGCTCTCCCAGGGGAGGTTCAGCTCCGGACGGCCGAAGTGGCCGTACGCGGCGGTCGGAGCGTAGATCGGGCGCAGCAGGTCCAGATCGCGGATGATCGCGGCCGGCCGCAGGTCGAACACCTCGGTGATGGCCTGCTGGATCTTCGACGGGTCGACCGTCTCGGTGCCGAAGGTCTCGACGAACAACCCCACCGGAGCCGCCTTGCCGATCGCGTACGCGACCTGCACCTCGGTCCGCGTCGCCAACCCGGCGGCAACGACGTTCTTGGCGACCCAGCGCATGGCGTACGCGGCGGAACGGTCGACCTTCGACGGGTCCTTGCCCGAGAACGCGCCACCACCGTGACGGGCCATGCCGCCGTAGGTGTCGACGATGATCTTGCGACCGGTCAGCCCCGCGTCACCCATCGGACCACCGATCACGAAGCGACCGGTCGGGTTGACCAGCAGCCGCGCGCTGGAGGTGTCGATGCCCAGGTCTTCGAGCTCCGGGCCGACGACGTGCTCCTTGACGTCGACGCTGAGCATCTTGTCCAGGTCGATGCCGTCGGCGTGCTGCGAGGACACGACCACGGTGTCGAGCCGCACCGGCTGGTCACCGGCGTACTCGATGGTCACCTGCGTCTTGCCGTCCGGACGCAGGTACGGCAGCACACCGTCCTTGCGGACCGCGGTCAGCCGCTTCGACAGCCGGTGCGCCAGCGCGATCGGCAGCGGCATCAGCTCCGGGGTGTCGGAGCACGCGTAACCGAACATCAGGCCCTGGTCACCCGCACCCTGGCGGTTGATCTCGTCCTCGTCGGACTCGACGCGGGACTCGTACGCGGTGTCGACGCCCTGGGCGATGTCGGCCGACTGCGAGCCGATCGCGACGTTGACGCCACACGAGTTGCCGTCGAACCCCTTCGCCGACGAGTCGTACCCGATCCGCAGGATCACGTCCCGCACGATCGTCGGGATGTCGGCGTAGGCCTCGGTCGTCACCTCACCGGCGACGTGGACCTGCCCGGTGGTGATCAGGGTCTCGACCGCGACGCGGCTGCGCGGGTCCTTCGACAGCAGCCCGTCCAGGATCGAGTCGCTGATGGCGTCGCAAATCTTGTCGGGGTGCCCTTCGGTCACCGACTCCGAGGTGAACAATCTGCTGCTAGACGCGGTCACGGTGGCCGTCACTTCCTCACCTTGTCGTCGGATGCCCCGAAACTTAGGCACCCCTTACCTGTGCAAGCGTACTGACTATCGCTCGGGGGACAGTCAATGCTTCATGAAGCCCACCACAGCGTCCCACAGGGTGGACGCGAGCTCCGACTTCTGAGCCAGAGGTATAGGGATTTCCGTGCCGTCGGCGGCCAGCAGCCAGCCCGAGTTGTCCTCGGTGCCGAACGCCTTGCCGTCGCCGACCGCGTTGACCATCAGCAGGTCGGCACCCTTGCGCTTGAGCTTCACGCGGGCGTGGTCGAGGACGCTGCCGTGCTCGTCACCGGTCTCGGCGGCGAACCCGACGACGACCTGCCCGCTGCGCCGGTTCCGCACCAGCTCGGCGAGGATGTCGGCGTTGCGGTCCAGGGTGATGACCGGGTCCGGCTGGTCGTCGGACTTCTTGATCTTGACCTCGGCCCGGTTCGCCGGCCGGAAGTCGGCGACGGCGGCGGCCATCACGACGACGTCGGCCGAAGCGGCCGCCTCGTGCACCGCGACCCGCATCTCCTCGGCGGTCGACACGTGCTTCACGGTGCTCCCCGCCGGGTCCGGCAGCGCGACCGTGTGCGCCGCGACCAGGGTGACCTCGGCGCCGCGCTGCGCGGCGACGCGGGCCAGCGCGTAGCCCTGCTTGCCGGACGAGCGGTTGCCCAGGTAGCGGACCGGGTCCAGCGGCTCACGCGTCCCACCCGCTGAGATGACGACGCGGACGCCTTCGAGGTCGCGCGGCAGGGCGCCGGGCTTGGCCAGCAGCAGCCGGGCGAGATCGACGATTTCGGCGGGGTTCGCCAGCCGGCCCTTGCCGGTGTCGACGCCGGTCAGCCGACCGGAGTTGGGCTCGGCGACGACCAGGCCGCGGGACCGCAGCAGCGCGACGTTGTCGCGGGTCGCCGGGTGCTCCCACATCTCGGTGTGCATCGCCGGGAAGAAGGCGATCGGGCACCGGGCGGTGAGCAGGGTGTTCGTCAGCAGGTCGTCCGCGATGCCGTGGGCGGCCTTCGCGAGCAGGTTCGCGGTGGCCGGGACGACGATGACGAGGTCGGCCTCTTTGCCGACGCGGACGTGCTGCACCTCGGGCACCTCGGTGAACACGCCGGTGTGCACCGGGTGGCCGGAGAGGGCTTCGAAGGTGGCCGCGCCGACGAAGTTCAGCGCGGCTTCGGTGGGTACCACGCGGACGTCGTGACCGGATTCGGTCAGTCCGCGCAGGACCTCACAGGCCTTGTAGGCGGCGATGCCGCCGCCCACGCCCAGGACGACGCGGGGGCTACTCACCCTCGGTGTGCTCGAGCAGGCCACCGTGGATCTCGCGCAGCGCGATCGAGAGCGGCTTCTCGCGCGGGCCCGGCTCGACGAGCGGGCCGACGTACTCGAGCAGGCCCTCGCCCAGCTGGGCGTAGTAGTCGTTGATCTGGCGGGCACGCTTGGCCGAGTAGATCACCAGCGCGTACTTCGAGCTGACCTTCTCGAGGAGGTCGTCGATCGGCGGGTTGGTGATGCCCTCGAGCTCTTCGTGCAGGGTCGCCTGAGTCGTCACTCGTGGTGCTCCGAATCCTCTGGTCTACCGGCGGCAAACTGCGCACCGGTAATCAAGCTTAGCAAGTGCTCAGCGGCCTCTCGCACGTCGGCGTTGACGAGGCGCTCGTCGAACTCCCCGGCGGCGGCCAGCTCACGCTCCGCTTCCGCCAGCCGGGTCTGCACCGCGGCCTCGCTCTCGGTGCCGCGCCCGGTGAGCCGGCCGACCAGTTCTTCCCACGACGGCGGCATCAGCATCACGAGCCGGGCCTCCGGCATCGCCACGCGGACCTGACGAGCCCCCTGGAGTTCGATCTCCAGGATCGCCGGCCGGCCGTCGGCGAGCGCCTTCTCGACGGGCTCGCGCGGGGTGCCGTAGCAGTTGCCCGCGAACTCGGCCCATTCCAGCAGCCGGCCCTCGGCGACCATCGCGTCGAATTCGACGCGATCGACGAAGTGGTAGTGCGCCCCGTCGATCTCGCCGGGACGCGGCTTGCGCGTCGTGACCGAGACGCTGAAGTAGATGTCGGGCTCCAGCTTCCGCAGTTCGCCCACCACACTCGACTTCCCGACTCCGGACGGCCCCGATACGACCGTGAGCCGGTGCCGGGAGAGGTCCCCCGTCACCGGCTCACTGCCGCGGTCGGCGCCCCGGCTCGCCGGGTTGTCCTGACCGACGCCGCTCACTCGCCGCTGAACTCGGCCAGCAGCGCCTTGCGCTGCCGGTCGCCGAGGCCGCGGAGACGACGGCTGGGGGCGATCTCCAGTCGTTCCATGGTCTGCTGAGCGCGGACCTTGCCGACGCCCGGAAGGGCCTCGAGCAGAGCCGAAACCTTCATCTTGCCGAGGACTTCGTTCTCCTCGGCCTGCTTCAGCACGTCGACCAGAGTGGTACCGCCCCGCTTCAGCCGCTCCTTCAGCTCAGCACGGATCTTGCGAGCAGCGGCGGCCTTCTCCAGCGCCGCAGCGCGCTGTTCCTCTGTCAGCTGGGGAAGTGCCACGTTTTCCTCCGGTAGTTCTCAAATCTGGGTGGGTGACGCGACGGTACCCACCCGTGAGCACCGGCCACAATGCGGGGGTGGCTGGTGGGACCCGCTTCCGAGGCCTGCTATTGGCCGTTTTCCTGCGGGTCGGCCAGCAGTTCGGCGACACGTTCGACCGCTTGGCGCAAAGCGGGTTGCTCCGGTCCGTGACGCAGCAGGTCACGGGACGATGCAGGTAGCAGCACTCCAGGCAGTCCAGCCCCGGCTGTATCACCAAAGACGGCCCGTAAATCGGCCACAGTGGCTCCCTGGGCCCCGAAACCGGGCGCCAGCACGGGTCCGTGGAGCCGCGAGAGATCGAGTTCGCCCGGCGAAACCGTCGCGCCGACGACGACACCCACATCGCCGAACGGCTCCGCTCCGTCGTTGAACGCCGCCGCGGAATCGACGATTCCCTGTGCCACGGTGCGTCCGTCGGGCAGCCGCGCGTTCTGCACGGCCGCCGCTTCCGGGTTCGAAGTTCGCGCAAGCACGAAGACGCCGCGCCCCGCGGACACCGCCGTCTCCGCGCATTGGGCCAAAGAGCCGAACCCGAGGTACGGCGAAACGGTGATCGCGTCCGCCGCGATGGCCGCGCCGTCGGCCACGTACGCCGCCGTGTAGGCCGCCATCGTGGAGCCGATGTCGCCGCGCTTGACGTCCAGCAGCACCAGCGCGCCGGCTTCGCGCGCCGTTTCCACCACCCGTTCCAGCACCCGGACACCCGCGGCGCCGAAACTTTCGAAGAACGCCGACTGCGGCTTCACGATCGCCGTGTGCGCCGCCAGGACCTCGGTGGCGGACAGCGCGAACCGTTCCAGGCCCGAGACGTCCACCGGGAGCCCCCAGGCCTCGATGAGGCCCGGGTGCGGGTCGATCCCGGCGCACAGTGGACCGCGGGCCGCGACGGCCTTCGCCAGCCGCGCCCCGAACCGCTCCTGGGCGCTCACGACTTCGCCTTCAGCGCCGCCTGCAGCTCCTGCAGGGACTTGACGCCGATGTCGCCCCGGATGAGCGCCTCGATGCCGTGCACGGCCGCCGCGGCGCCCTGCACGGTGGTCACGCACGGGATGTCGCGCGACACCGCGGCGGTGCGGATCTCGTAGCCGTCGATCCGCGGGCCGCTGTTGCCGTACGGCGTGTTGATGACCATCTCGACGCCGCCCGCGAGGATGAGGTCGACGATGTTCGGCTCGGCCTCACTCGAACCCTCGTAGTGCTTGCGCACCACGGTGCAGGCGACTCCGTTGCGCCGCAGCACTTCCGCGGTGCCGGACGTCGCGAGGATCTCGAACCCGAGGTCCGCCAGGCGCTTCACCGGGAACACCAGCGAGCGCTTGTCGCGGTTGGCGACCGACACGAACACACGCCCGGACGTCGGCAGCGAACCGTAGGCCGCGCTCTGCGACTTGGCGAACGCCTTGCCGAAGGAGACGTCGACGCCCATCACCTCGCCGGTGGACTTCATCTCCGGGCCCAGCAGCGAGTCGACGCCGTGGCCTTCGGGCGTGCGGAAGCGGTGGAAGGGCAGCACGGCCTCCTTCACCGCGACCGGCGAGTCGGCCGGCATCCGGCCGCCGTCACCCTCGGCCGGGAGCACGCCGCTGCCGCGCAGGTCCTTGATCGTCGAGCCGGTCATGATCAGCGCGGCGGCCTTGGCCAGCGGCACCGCCGTCGCCTTCGACACGAACGGCACCGTCCGCGACGCGCGCGGGTTGGCCTCCAGGACGTAGAGGACGTCGTCCTTCAGCGCGTACTGGACGTTGAGGAGCCCGCGGACGCCGACACCGCGCGCGATCGCCTCCGTGGAGCGGCGGACGGCTTCGAGGTCGGTGTGCCCGAGCGTGATCGGCGGCAGCGCGCACGACGAGTCGCCGGAGTGGATCCCGGCCTCCTCGATGTGCTCCATGACGCCGCCGAGGTAGAGCTCCTCGCCGTCGTAGAGGGCGTCGACGTCGATCTCGATGGCGTCGTCGAGGAACCGGTCGACGAGCACCGGGTGCTCGGGGTTGATCTCGGTGGCGCGGCCGATGTAGCCGGCGAGGGTCTGCTCGTCGTAGACGATCTCCATGCCGCGCCCGCCGAGGACGTAGGACGGCCGCACGAGGACCGGGTAGCCGATCTCGTCGGCGATCCGCTTCGCGCCTTCGAACGACGTCGCGGTGCCGTAGCGCGGCGCGGGCAGCCCGGCCTCGCTGAGCACCTCGCCGAACGCGCCGCGGTCCTCGGCCAGGTGGATCGCCTCCGGCGGCGTGCCGACCACCGGCACCCCGGCGTCCGCGAGGCGCTTGGCCAGGCCGAGCGGGGTCTGGCCGCCGAGCTGGACGATCACGCCGGCGACCGTGCCGGACACCTGCTCGGCGTGCACCACCTCGAGGACGTCCTCGAAGGACAGCGGCTCGAAGTACAGCCGGTCCGAGGTGTCGTAGTCGGTGGACACGGTTTCCGGGTTGCAGTTGACCATGACGGCCTCGAACCCGGCCTCCCGCAACGCGATCGCCGCGTGCACGCAGGAGTAGTCGAACTCGATGCCCTGGCCGATCCGGTTCGGGCCGGAGCCGAGGATGAGCACCTTCGGCTTCTCGGTCTGCGGCGCGACCTCGGTCTGCGCCTCGGGGTCGGACTCGTAGGCCGAGTAGTGGTACGGCGTGTTCGCGGCGAACTCGGCCGCGCAGGTGTCGACGGTCTTGAACACCGGCCGCACGCCGAGGCGGTGGCGCAGCGCGCGGACGCCGTCCTCGCCGGCCAGTTCCGGGCGCAGCGCGGCGATCTGGCGGTCGGCCAGGCCGGTGCGCTTGGCGCGGCGCAGCAGGTCGCCGTCCAGCACGGGCGCGTCGCGGACTTCCGCGCCCACCTCGCCGATGAGCGCGATCTGGTCGATGAACCACGGGTCGATGCCGGAGGCCTCGTGCACCTGCTGCACGGTGCCGCCCAGGCGCAGCGCGCGTTCCACTTCGTAGAGCCGGCCCTCGTGCGGCACGCGCAGAGCGTCCAAAGTGGACTCCAGCGTGGCGCCTTCCGGGTCGGGCAGCGTCCAGAACCCGGTGGCCTTGGTCTCGATCGACCGCATCGCCTTGCCGAGCGCCTCGGGGAAGCTGCGGCCGAACGACATCGCCTCGCCGACGCTCTTCATCGTCGTGGTCAGCGTCGGGTCCGCGCCCGGGAACTTCTCGAAGGCGAACCGCGGGATCTTGACGACGACGTAGTCCAGCGTCGGCTCGAACGCCGCCGGGGTCGCCTTGGTGATGTCGTTGGTGATCTCGTCGAGCGTGTAGCCGATGGCGAGCTTCGCGGCGATCTTGGCGATCGGGAAGCCGGTCGCCTTCGACGCCAGCGCGGAACTGCGCGACACCCGCGGGTTCATCTCGATGACGACCATCCGGCCGTCCTCCGGGTTGATCGCGAACTGGATGTTGCAGCCGCCGGTGTCGACGCCGACCGCGCGCAGCACGTCGATGCCGACGTCGCGCATCACCTGGTACTCGCGGTCGGTGAGGGTCATCGTCGGCGCGACGGTGACCGAGTCGCCGGTGTGCACGCCCATCGCGTCGACGTTCTCGATCGAGCAGACGACCACGACGTTGTCGCTGCGGTCGCGCATCAGCTCGAGCTCGTACTCCTTCCAGCCGAGCACGCTCTCCTCGATGAGCACCTCGGTGACTGGCGACTCGTCGAGGCCGGTGGACGCGAGCCGCTCGAGGTCCGCGGGCGTGTGCGCCATGCCGGACCCGAGCCCGCCCATGGTGAAGCTTGGCCGGATCACCACCGGGAGACCCAGCTCCTTGACGGTGTCGCGCACCTCGTCCATCGTGGTGCAGACGCGGCTTCGCGGGGTCTCGGCACCGACCTCGGCGACGATGTTCTTGAACTTCTGCCGGTCCTCACCGCGCTGGATGGCGTCGATGTCGGCCCCGATCAGCTCGACGCCGTACTTGGCGAGCACCCCGCGCTCGTGCAGCGCGACGGCGCAGTTGAGCGCCGTCTGCCCGCCGAGGGTGGCCAGGATCGCGTCCGGCCGCTCCACCGCGATGACCTTCTCGACGAAGTCCGGCGTCACCGGCTCGATGTAGGTCGCGTCGGCGAACTCGGGGTCGGTCATGATGGTGGCCGGGTTCGAGTTCACCAGGGACACGCGCAGGCCTTCGCTGCGCAGCACCCGGCAGGCCTGGGTACCGGAGTAGTCGAACTCCGCGGCCTGCCCGATCACGATCGGCCCGGAGCCGATCACCAGCACGTGCTGGATGTCCGTCCTCTTCGGCATCAGTTTCCTTCTTTCACCAGGCGCCGCAGACCGTCGCGGAAGACCTGAAAGCTCTTGGATCGGTTGTTCTCGATGTCCATGTGGGGCGTGATCTCGCTCGCCGCCCGGACCTTCTGGAGGCCCTTCCGGTGGTAGCCGTGCTTCTGCAGCACGTGCTCCAAGCCCTCCCACGCACCGCCGGAGACGTTCTCCGGGTCGCGGAACTTCGTCTGGCTTCCCAGGCTCGGAGGCACCTTGGGGTAGGCCGCGTGCAGCGCGGGCACGTCGCCGAGAAACCACGCTTCGAGTTCCTCGATCACGATGCGGAACAGCGTCGCGTCAGCGGGCAGCCCCGCTTCGCGCGCGATCTCGACAAGACGGTTCTTGAGCTCGGCGCAGTCGTCGTCATCCCGGTCGAGCAGGACCACGATCCGCAGGCCCGTTTCGGCCCAGTAGTAGGTGTAGTCCCGGAGCCGGACGGGCAGCTTGCGCAGCAGATCGCTCTTCCCGTTGAAGGGAATGATCTCGAAGGCGACACCGGGAACGATCTTCGGGAGAAGAGTTTTCAACGCCTCTTCCGCGGACGGTTCCTCGACGAGCACTTCGAGGCGGCAGGGGGCGAGAACGGTCACGGGCGCTCCCCGAGCGGGTCACCGAACCGGAAGTACCCCTCGGTCCACAGATCGCCGAGCGCTCCGCCCGATTCGACCATGCGGACGACGGCCGCTTCGTCGGAGGCTCGTTTGACCTCTGCGTAGCCATCGTGTCCCCGGGCGAACGTCCAGACCTCGTCCGGTCGCAACGCATCGACGAAGCGAGGCGCGTGAGTCGCGACGATGACCTGGTCGGCGCGCGCACCGCGCGCGTCTTCGGCGAGCGAGTAGTGGAGGCGCGGGTGGACCTGGTTCTCCGGTTCTTCGAGCAGGAGGACCGACGTGTCCGTGCGCAATGCCACCAGGTAGCCGAGCAGCAGCAGCGTGCCGTCGGAGATGTTCTCCGGGGCGATGAGGTCTTCCTTGCCCTGCTCGCGCAGCCGGACGATCCAGGCGCCGTTGCCCTGCTGGAACGGTTCGATGTCTTCGAATCCCGGGACGTACCTCCGCAGCGAAGCCCGAAGGTCCTCCCACTCCCGGGGAAGCCCGGCACGGAGGCGCTGGACGATGGCCCCCACGTTTCGGCCGTCCGGCTTGAGCCGGGACGTCTTGTCGTCCTTCGCTCCGTTGCGCATCGCGTCGAGATTCAGGTCCGAGAGGCCGATCTCGGCTATGAACCGGTGGAACTTGCCAACCTCGGCCGCAGTGGCGAGCTGGCTGACCACACTCACACCGAGCAGATCCGGGGTGGCCAGCACGAGCTGCTCCCCGATCGCACCCAGACCGGCAACCTTGCCGGTGCCACCCCGGATGTCCAGCGCCTCAGTAGGCGCCTCGGCGCCCGCTGGCCGCCAAGTCAGCTTCTCCTCGGCCACTACCGGCTCGTCATCTTCGTGCTCGATGACCAGCCGATATTCGCCCATCGCACCTTCGACGTTGCACGTCAATTCGATCTCGACGGGCCCGGCCGCACCGTGGGTGACGATGTCGGCCGCACCCCCGCGCTCCTCCCACGCTGTGCGGAGCCCACCGCGGAATGACTCGGAGAGAAAGTCCAGGGCGTCGAAGACGGTGGACTTGCCGCTGCCGTTCGGGCCCAGCAACGCCGTCACCGGCGTCAGGCCGTCCAGCTCGATGTCCCGGAGCACCCGGTAGTTCCGGATCCGGAGCCGCTCGATGCCGGTCGTGAGGGTCACGACCGCTTCTCCATGAGCGTCACGAAATCGTCGAACAGGGGGGCGGCGTCGTGCGGGCCGGCCGCCGCTTCGGGGTGGTACTGCACCGAAAACGCCGGGACGTCGAACGCCCTCAGGCCTTCGACCGCGCCGTCGTTCGCGCAGTAGTGGCTTACCTGGGCCGCGCCGAAGGGGGACTCGAAGCGCTGCCCGGGCTCGCCTTCGAGGGCGAAGCCGTGGTTCTGCGCGGTGATCGCCACCCGCTTGGTCACGACGTCGATCACCGGGATGTTGATGCCGCGGTGGCCGTAGCGCATCTTGTACGTCCCCAGCCCGAGCGCGCGGCCCAGGACCTGGTTGCCGAAGCAGATGCCGAACAGCGGGATCTCGCGGCCGAGGACCTGCTTGGTCAGCTCGGTGGCGTGCACCGTGGTGGCCGGGTCGCCCGGGCCGTTGGAGAGGAACACGCCGTCCGGCTCCACCGCCAGGACGTCTTCCAGCGACGCGGACGAGGGCAGCACGTGCACCTCGATGCCCCGCTTGACCATCTGGCGCGGGGTGTTGGACTTTATGCCCAGGTCCAGCGCCACGACGCGGAAGCGCGTCTCACCGGAAGGCGAGACGACGTACGGCTTCGGCGTCGAGACCTGGCCGGCCAGGTCCGCGCCCTCCATCTTCGGGCTCGCGAGGACCTCGGCGACCATCTCCTCGACCGTGCCCAGCGCGTCACCGGAGAAGACCCCGGCGCGCATCGCGCCGAGCTCGCGCAGGTGCCGCGTCAGCGAGCGGGTGTCGACCTCGGCGATGCCGACGATCCCCTGGTTCACCAGCTCGTCGTCCAGGGTGCGCTTCGAGCGCCAGTTGGACGGCGTGCGCGCGGGGTCGCGCACCACGTAGCCGTTGACCCAGATCTTCGAGGACTCGTCGTCCTCGTCGTTCCAGCCGGTGTTGCCGATCTGCGGTGCGGTCTGCACCACGATCTGCCCGTGGTAGGACGGGTCGGTCAGCGTCTCCTGGTAGCCGGTCATCCCGGTGCAGAACACCGCCTCACCGAGGCTCCGCCCCCGCGCGCCGTACGCCGCGCCGCGGAACACCCGGCCGTCTTCGAGCACCAGTGCGGCCTGAGCGCGCGCGTTCACTGGGCACCTCCCTTGATCTTCAGCTCTTCGATCCAGTGTGGATAGTCGTCGAGTTCGTCACCGCGGAACCCGGTGTCGAGCTCGGTTTCGCCGGCGCGCCAGGTGATGACCAGCAGGGCGTCGGTGCCCATCACCTTCCCGGCGATCTTCGAGTCCTGCCGGACCCCGGTGACGGCGTCACGCGGGATCCAGAAGTCGGGGGCACCGCCGCGTTCGACCGCGACGCCGCTTTCGTGCAGCCGCCAGACCGCGCCGGAGCGCAGGCCTGCACCGCGGGTGACGACCCGGTTCTGCCACTCCCCCGCGATCGTCGTCGCGATGTAGACGCCGGTGGATTCGAGCAGGGCCTCGCCCGGCTCGGCGGGGATCTGCTCGAACGGCGGCACCCGCACGCTCTGCGAGCGCGCCTTGCGGCGCCAGCCGAGGTACATGCCCCACAGGCACAGCAGGAAGAAGGCGACGATCGCCAGCACCAGCCACAGGCGTTCCATCAGCAGATCTTCCCGTCCCGGGCGGTGACCCGCCCGCGCAGCAGCGTCGCGGTCACCACGCCGGGCAGCCGCATTCCCTCGTACGGGGTGTTGGCCGCGATGCTGGCCAGCTCGGCACCCCGGACCGTCCACTCGGCGTCCGGGTCGACCAGGGCCAGGTTCGCCGGCTCGCCCACCGCGATCGGCCGGCCGTGGTCGGCCAGGTTCCCGATCTCGGCCGGGCGCTCACTCAGCACGCGGGCGACGCCGCGCCAGTCGAGCAGCCCGGTGCGGACCATCGTCTCGGCCACGATGGACAGTGCCGTCTGCAGCCCGAGCATGCCCGGCCGCGCGGCCGCCCACTCCGTGTCCTTGTCCTGCACCGCGTGCGGGGCGTGGTCGGTGGCGACGCAGTCGATGACGCCCTCCGCCAGCGCCGCCCGCAGCTTCTCGGCGTCGGACTGGGTCCGCAGCGGCGGGTTCACCTTGTTCACCGGGTCGTAGGTGGCCAGGCGCTCGTCGGTGAGCAGCAGGTGGTGGGGCGTGACCTCGGCCGACACCTTCGTGCCGCGGTCCTTGGCCCAGCGCAGCACGTCCGCGGTGCCCGAAGTGGACACGTGGCAGACGTGCAGCCGCGCGTTGGCGTGCAGCGCGAGCAGGCAGTCGCGCGCCACGATGGACTCCTCCGCCGCGGCGGGCCAGCCGGTGTAACCGAGCCGCGCGGCCTGCTCGCCCTCGTGCGCCTGGGCGCCGACGGTCAGCCGCGGCTCCTCGGCGTGCTGCGCGATGACGACGTCCAGCGCGGTCGAGTACTCCAGCGCGCGGCGCATCAGCAGCGGGTCGGCGACGCAGAGGCCGTCGTCGGAGAACACCTTCACCCGCGCCTGCGACGCGGCCATCGTGCCGAGCTCGGCGAGCCGCTCGCCCTTGAGCCCGACGGTGACGGCGCCGACCGGGTGGACGTCGACCAGGCCGACCTGCTGCCCACGCCGCCACACGTGCTCGACGATCACGGCGTTGTCGGCGACCGGATCGGTGTTGGCCATGGCGAACACCGCGGTGTAGCCACCGAGCGCCGCCGCGGCCGAGCCGGAGTCGATCGTCTCGGTGTCCTCACGGCCGGGCTCACGCAGGTGGGTGTGGAGGTCGACGAAGCCGGGGAGGAGAACCTGGCCCGCGGCTTCGATGATTTCGGCGTCTTCGGGGACGTCCACGGCGCCGATCGCGGTGATCACGCCGTCCTCGACGAGGACGTCGACGGGATCACCCTCGCCGTAGGGGCGGGCGCCCTTGATCAGGGTGCTCACGCGCGCACCTCGCTGACGCTCGGCGCCTGCTGAGCACAAAGCGCTGTGCCGAATGGTTCGCTCGCAGGCTCGCTCACGCGGCGGCTCCTTCACTGGCCAAGAGGTGGTAGAGGACCGCCATCCGGACGTGCACGCCGTTGCGGACCTGTTCGGTGATGGCCGAGGCCGAGGAGTCGGCGACCGCGCTCGCGATCTCCATCCCGCGCAGCATCGGGCCGGGGTGCAGCACGACCGCGTGGTCCGGCAGCAGCTTCTGCCGCCGTTCCGAAAGGCCGTAGGCGATCGAGTACTCGCGTGCGGAAGGGAAAAAGCTCTGCCCTGGGCCCCCGCCAGCCATCCGTTCCTGTTGGACCCGCAGCATCATCACCGCGTCGACCGCGGGCAGCTCGGCGTCGAGGTCGTGCGAGACGGTCACCGGCAGGCTTTCGACGCCGTAAGGCAGCAACGTCGGCGGCGCGACGAGCACCACTTCCGCGCCCAGGGCCGAAAGCAGGTGCAGGTTCGAGCGGGCGACGCGGCTGTGCAGCACGTCGCCGACGATCGCGATGCGACGGTCCTTCAAGGACCCGAGCCGCTCCCGCAGCGTCGCCGCGTCGAGCAGCGCCTGGGTCGGGTGCTCGTGGGTGCCGTCGCCGGCGTTGACCACCGACGTGCCGGGCTCGGCCAGCCACTCCGACAGCCGCTGGGCCGCGCCGCTGGCGGGGTGCCGGACGATCACGCAGTCGGCGCCCGCGGCGGCCAGCGTCAGCGCCGTGTCCCGCAGGGACTCTCCCTTGTTGACCGAGGAGCTGGACGCCGAGACGTTGATCACGTCGGCGCTCATCCACTTCCCGGCGATCTCGAACGACACCCGGGTGCGCGTCGAGTTCTCGTAGAACAGGGTGATCACGGTGCGGCCGCGCAGCGTCGGCAGCTTCTTGACCTCGCGGCCGAGCAGCGTGTGCTTCAGCTCGTCGGCCGTGTCCAGCACGGCCGTGGCCAGCGCCGGGTCGAGCCCGTCCGTGGCGAGCAGGTGCTTCACGAATCTTCTCCAGGGACTTCTTCGCTTGCGCGGAGCAGCACCGAGTCGCGGCCGTCGATCTCCGCCAGCAGGACGGACACGCCCTCGGTGCGGGCGGTGGGCACGTTCTTGCCGACGTAGTCCGCGCGGATCGGCAGCTCACGGTGACCTCGGTCGACGAGCACCGCCAGCTGCACCGCGCGGGGGCGGCCATGATCACGGAGGGCATCGAGCGCGGCCCGGATCGTGCGGCCGGAGAACAGGACGTCGTCGACCAGGATCACCACCCGGTCGTCGATCCCGCCGGGCGGCAGCTGCGTCTGCTCGAGCGCGCGGGGCGGGCGGCGGCGCAGGTCGTCCCGGTAGAGGGTGACGTCGAGGGCGCCGGTCGGCGGGCGGACTCCGGAGAACTCGCCGATCTTGCCGGCGAGGCGGGTCGCGAGGGGGGTGCCGCGGGTGGGAATTCCCAGCAACACGGGCGGGGTAGTGCTTTCCGCACCGTTCGCGGTCTTTTCGATGACCTGATGGGCCATTCGGGCGATCGTGCGCGCGACGTCGCCGGCCGTCAGGAGCTCGCGCTCCCCGGCCGAACCAGCCGCGTCACGGGGTCGTGACGACACTGCGGACTCCTTCCCCGCCTCACCGGACGGGTCCTTAAAGGACGTCTGTTCCCCTGCTGGTCGGGGCTTTCGCACCGACAGTAGCAGGCACTTTGCTCAGCCTTACGGGTGGTGTGGCGTGATTCGCGACAAGCTGCTGCTTGACCTGGTGACAACAATGCGTAACCATTACTCTGAGTATTCGACTCTCAGAGTCCCCTGGACCGGTCACCCCGACCGGGAGAGGGGTGAAGAACGGAGAACGACCAGATGGGCGATTACGCCAAGGCGCTCGGGGCCAAGCTCCGCGGGATCCGCCAGCAGCAGGGCCTGTCCCTGCACGGGGTCGAGCAGAAGTCCGGTGGGCGCTGGAAGGCCGTCGTCGTCGGCTCGTACGAGCGTGGCGACCGTGCCGTCACCGTGCAGAAGCTGGCCGAGCTGGCCGACTTCTACGGCGTACCGGTGGTCGAGCTGCTGCCCGAGGGCCGGGTCCCGTCCGGCGCGGAGCCCGCCACCAAGATCGTGATCAACCTGGAGCGCCTGCAGCAGCTGCCGGCGGAGAAGGTCGGCCCGCTGGCGCGCTACGCGGCGACCATCCAGAGCCAGCGCGGCGACTACAACGGCAAGGTGCTCTCGATCCGGACCGAGGACCTGCGGTCCCTGGCGATCATCTACGACATGACGCCGGGCGAGCTGACCGAGCAGCTCATCGACTGGGGTGTCCTCCCGCCCGAGGCCCGTCCCGCCAAAGAAGACTGATCCACTGTGTGCTGCCGACGCAGTGAGCGTTCCCCGGTGGGGCACCGGAGACGCTCACTGAGCCGTCGGGGGGCATCAGCACACCAGTGTTCTTCCGTCAGAGCACCGCGCGCAGGCGGTCGGCGATCGTGCCGATCCGACCCAGCACGCCGTTGACGAAGCGCGGCGAGTCGTCCGTGGACAGTTCCTTCGCCAAGCCGACGGCTTCGTCGATGGCGACCGGGTCCGGCACGTCCTCGGCCCAGAGCAGCTCGTAGACCCCGACCCGCAGCACCGCGAGGTCGACCTTCGGCATCCGCTCCACGGTCCAGCCCTGCGCGTGCTCGGCCAGCAGCTCGTCGATCTGCGCGCGCCGGGCGGTGACGCCCTCGACCAGGCTGATCGTGTAGTCCCCGATCGGGTCGACCTCGGTCGCGCCGACGCGGTCGGCCAGCAGCGTCACCGGATCGGTGTCGCGCTGCGCGGCCTCGTAGAGCATTTCCACGGCACGGCGGCGCGCCTGCCTGCGGCTGATCGCGCCGCCGCGGTTCGGGTGGGGCTTCGACGTCGGCATCAGCTGGAGACGCGGCCCAGGTAACGGCCGTCGCGGGTGTCGACCTTGATCTTCTCGCCGGTGGACAGGAACAGCGGGACCTGGATCTCCGCGCCGGTCTCCAGCGTCGCCGGCTTGGTGCCGCCGGTGGAGCGGTCGCCCTGCAGGCCCGGGTCGGTGTGCTGGATGAGGATCTCGACCGAGGTCGGGAGCTCGACGTAGAGCGCCTCGTTCTCGTGCACCGCGACCTGGACCTCGGTGTTCTCCAGCATGTAGTCGGCGTTGGTGCCGACCACCGCGGCCAGCACGGTGATCTGGTCGTAGGTGTCGCCGTCCATGAACACGAAGTCCTGGCCGTCCTTGTACAGGTAGGTCATGTTCCGGCGGTCCACCGTGGCCGTCTCGACCTTCGTGCCCGCGTTGAACGTCTTGTCGACCACCTTGCCGGTGAGCACGTGCTTGAGCGTCGTGCGCACGAAGGCACCGCCCTTGCCCGGCTTCACGTGCTGGAACGCGGTGACGGTCCACAGCTGGCCCTCGAGGTTGAGGACGAGCCCGTTCTTCAGGTCGTTGGTCGTGGCCACGAGCTTGCAGTCTCCTGTGTCGATCTTCGGGTCGATCTTCGGTTCGGGGCCGCCGTCAGACGACCACGAGGTTCTTGGTGCTCAGGGTGAGGAGTTCGGGTTCCCCAGCCCGCACGACGAGCGTGTCCTCGATGCGCACGCCACCGCGCCCCGCGAGGTAGACGCCGGGCTCGACGGTGACCGCCATACCGGCGGACAGTGTACCGACGCCCGTGGCGGCGAGACTGGGCGCCTCGTGGATCTGCAGGCCGACGCCGTGTCCGAGGCCGTGCGCGAAGTGCTCGCGGTGACCCGCGTCCGCGATCACCTTCCGCGCCGCGGCGTCCACTTCGGACACCTCGGCGCCCGGCGCGACGGCGTCGACCCCGGCCGCCTGCGCGGTGTACACGAGGTCGTAGACCTCCCGCTGCCAGTCCGCGGGCTCGCCGAGGACGAAGGTGCGGGTCATGTCCGAGTGGTAGCCGTCGACGGTGGCGCCGAAGTCCAGCTTGAGGAAGTCGCCGCGCTTCAGCTCGGCGTGCGTGGGCCGGTGGTGCGGGATGGCCGAGTGCGCGCCGGTGGCCACGATCGAGGCGAAGCTCGGCCCGGTCGAGCCGTGCTCCAGCATCCGGTTCTCCAGGTCGCGGGCGACGTCCAGCTCGGTCCGCCCGGGCCGCAGGCCGCCGGTGGCCACCAGGTCGTCGAGCGCGCGATCGGCCGCGGCGCACGCCTGCCGCAGCGCCTCGACCTCGGCGTCGTCCTTGACCAGCCGCAGGGCCTCGATCAGCCCGGGGGTCCGGACGAGGTCCGTGTGCGTCCGGAAGGCTTCGTACTCCTCGACGCTCACGTGCTGGCTCTCGAAGCCGACCTTCCAGTCCTTCGCGACGCCCTTGACGAGCGCGGCGGCGCTCGCCCGGTCGACGACGGTCTCGAGGTCGGGCACCTCGGCGGCGGCCTGGGTGGTGTAGCGGCCGTCGGTGCAGAAGAGCGTCTTGTCGTCGCCGCCCGCGTACAGCAGCACGGCGGCGTTCGAACCGGTGAACCCGGTGAGGTAGCGGATGTTCAGCAGGTCGGTGACCAGCAGCGCGTCGAGGCCCGCGTCGGTGAGCGAGTCCCGCAGCGCCGCGCGGCGGCGTCCATGGGTTTCAGGCACTTCCCCACCCTAGTGGGGGCGGGGTGGGACCTTCGTCGGTTCCGTCCCCGGCCTCGCGCCGGCCGCTAAGCGACTCGCCAGTAGGCGGCCTAGAATCCGCAGGATGAGTGCCTGGGTGTTGCGCGGACTCGGGATGGCGGTGCTGCACGGCGCGGCCATCACCCTGCTGGCCAAGTACGCGGTCTACCACCCCACGGACCAGACGCTGGTCATCTCGATCGCCCTCGCCGTCCTCGTCGGGGCCGCCGCGCTGTGGAGCGCTCTGGACGCCTGGCGCGACCTGCCCGAGCGAGGCAAGGTCTGGTTCATCTCGGCGCTGATCGCAGGCCCGGTCGCCGGGATCCTGTACGTCATCGGACGCGCGGTGTTCGTGGACCAGACGGGCGTTTCCGAACTGGGCGGCGCACTGACGGGCGGGGCCGCGTTCTCGGCGTTGCTGGTGCTGATCCCGGCGGGGCTGGGGTTGTTCGTCGGCGGACGCATCGGTGGCCGCACGCAGCCTGAGGACGCCGAGTCCGATGCGGTCGAGCCCGCTGCCGCTTCCCGCCGCGCTCGGTCTGGCCGCGCTGGATCCGCCGATGCCGAACCGGTCGTCGCTCGCTCCGGGCGCCCGCGGCCCGACGAGTCCGAACCCGGCGGTACTCAGACCAGCCAGCCCGCCGACGCTCCCCGCCGCCCGCGGCCCGGCCGCGGTCGCCCGGGCGACGCAGAAGCCGAGACCACGCAATTCAGCCGTGTCCCAGCCGATTCCGCCGAGTCCGGCAGCGCGCCTCGCCTCTCTCGGCTCAGCCGGGGCCGCCGTGGCGAGGCAAGCACCACTGAGTCCGGTGCTGCCGAATCCGCCGGCACGCAAGCCAGCCGTCCACGGCCCGGTTACCCCGGCGAAGCAGACCCCAGCACCACTGAACCTGGCACCGCCGAATCCGCCGGCGCTCAAGCCAGCCGCCCACGGCCCGGCCGCACTCGGTCCGGCACTGACGAGCCCGCCGGCACTCCGTCCGGCGCGGCCGAGTCCGCGAGCGCTCAGGCCGACACCGTTCGGCCCGGCACCGTCGAGGCCGCCGGTGCTCAAGCCGGGCGACCCAGCCGCGGCCGCCCCGGCGAAGCAGGCCCCAGCACCACTGAACCCGGCACCGCCGAGTCCGCCAATGCTCAGCCCGGGCGGCCCCGTCCTGGCAGGGCCCGGCTCGGCCGTCCGCAACCCGGCGTTGCGCCGTCTCGCCGGGTTCAGCCGCCGAGTGAGGGGCCCGGCGCGTAGCCGTCCCACTGCGCCGTCGTGACCGTGTGCGGTGGTGAGCCGTTGTTCAGCGCCACGCCGCCGTCCGGTACCCGCCACAGGCGGTGGTCGTCGAGGACCAGCGCGAACCCGCGTCCGGGTGTCTGCACCGCTTCGGCGCCCGAGCCGAGCCGCGCCGCGACCGGCAGCACCGCCACCGCGGGCGGCGCCTTGTCCAGCAGCTCGCCGGCCAGCGAAAGCGCCACCACGCGCCGGTCGACCCGCACCCGCTTCCCGGCCCGGACCAGGTCCATCGTCCGTTCCGGGGACGGCATGGTGACGCCGTCGAACGTCGCGGCCACCCGGCCGGGGTTCCCGCAGGCCTGGCTGCCGAGCAGGTCGAGACCGTAGTGCCGCAGGCCGGTCGGCGCGGCCGCCCCGCCGATCGCGGTGGCGCGCACGACGTCGAACGGCACCCGGTCGCACGGGTCGGCCGTCGACAGCGGCGCGTGACCGTCCGAGCGGCGGACCAGGCCCGGCCCTTCCTTCCACGGTCCGGCGATCACGACCGGCTGGAACGGGTGCTCGGTGAAGTCGGCCGTCCAGAAGGTGAGCGTGGTGCCGTCGTCGGTCTCGTGCGCGATGACCCACGCGTCGAGCGCGCCGGCCCACATCAGGTCGGCGCTGAAGCCGTCGACCACCGAGCGCGTGCGCGGCGTGGCGGTCGACGCCACCGGCACGAATCCGCCGACGTCGAGCGCCTGCACCCCGGCGGCGAACGCCGGGTCGTGCGAGCGGAGCACGAACTGCCCGGCGCCGTTCCAGCCCGCGGCGCGGCCGGTGGTGTCGGTGAACATCAGGTAGAACCAGCCGTCGAGGTAGACGGCCGAGGGCTGGCCGGCGCCGTAGACGTTGGCGCGGTGCACGTCGTGCGACGGCCCGAGGATCGGCTTCCCGCCGGCCGCGCGGGTCCAGTGGACGCCGTCGGGGCTGGTCGCGAGCCCGACGGCGTTGCCGAGCGCGTGGTCGCCCGCCGCGCCGGTGTAGTACAGGTAGTAAGTCGAGCCGACGCGCAGCACCGACGGGTCGCAGGTGTGCATGCCGTCGAAGTTCCCGGGCGCACCGGAGAAGACGGCGGCCGGGATGCCGCCGCCGGGCCCGGTGAACGGGCCGTCCATGGACTGCGCCTGGGCGTAGAGGATGTCGTCGCCGGGCGGGCCGGCGCCGCCGTACTGGCTGCACCACCACATCCGGGTCTGCCCGCGGTCGAGCATCACGGTGGGCCCGTAGTTGTAGACGGCATCCGCGCCCCCGGCGGCGATCACACCGCCACTCTGCCGGGGGTCACCCGAAGCGAGCTTGACATCGGTGGGCCGGGACGGATCGGCGGTCTGACCCCCCGCGATGGCGGGCTTGTCCCCGGCGGCTTGAGGCTGGGCGTAACCCTCGGTACAGCCCGCGAGCAGGAGCCCGGCCAGCACGCCGGCGAGAAGGGCACGAGCGGGTCGCCGACCCCCACGACGAAACGGGCTCACGACGCCGAAGTGTAGCGAGACCCAACCCACCCGAGTGAGGACACTCCCCGTCGACGGTCCCCCGATCGCGGCCGGTTGACGCTTGAAGATCGTTAGTCACAAGGCTCTCGCCAGCGGTTTTCGATCACCGGCCCGCGGACGGCCGCCGGTCCGGCCAGGTCACGACGCTCGATCGGCGGGCCCATCGACCGGACCGGCCTCGCCGATGAGCGACGCCCTTTGGCCGGCCGGACCATCTGGCCCCCGGGCTCGATGGGCGGGCATTCGCCACTTGTCCCAGCGGAGTCAAGCACCGGGCGGACGGCTGTCCCGGCCTTGAGGCGAGGTCGATTCCCTCGGCCGGCGGCCTTCGTCGCCTGCCCGGCCGAGCCACTATCTTGGCCAGCGGGCTCGCCATCTGACCCGCCCGCGGCACCCCGGCCGCCTGGCGGCTCGGGTGGCTGGGTCAGGTTCGCTTGGGTGATGGGCCTTCGATCGCGACCAGTTCGACCTCGAAACCGGCGTTGTTCTCCAGGTAGGCCGCGTAGTGGGCGTCGCCGCCCGCGTGTGGGTAGCGGTCCTCGAACAGCGGGCTCCAGCCGTGGTCGGGTGCGCGGGACGCCAGGTCGTCTACCTGCTTGCGCGTGTCCACGTGCAGTGCCAGGTGGTTCAAGCCGGGGCGGGTGCGCTCGTGGTTCGGTGCGCTCATGGCCGGTGATGCCTCGACCACCAGGTAGGTGGCACCCAAGCGCCAGCTGACTCCGGCGGGCCAGCGCTGGAACTCGCGCCAGCCCAGTTCGCCCAGCAGCCAGCCCCAGCTTCGCTCGGCCGCCGCGAGGTCCGGTACCCACAGTTCGATGTGGTGCGGGCGCCCGTGGGTGGCGGGCAGCGCGACCAGCACGCGGTGCAGGTCGCCGTAGTGGACGCCGCTGCCGACGTCGAGGAAACCCAAGCGCCCGGCCACTTTCCGGCTCGCCGCGTTGTTCTCGTGCACCAGTGCCCAGACCGCGGGCAGGCCGAGGCCGTCGAGCCCGTGGTCCAGCACCGCGCGAGCGGCCTCGGACGCGAGGCCCTGCCCGGCGTGCGCGCTCGCGACGTAGTAGCCCAGCTCGGGCACGCCGCCCGGTAGTTCGGACGACGGGCGCAGGTGCGCGACGCCGATGACCTCGCCGTCGCGCTCGATCACCCAGTGGCCCTGGCCGGCCGGGCCGTCGTAGGCCAGGCGGCGGTCCACCATCTCGCTCGCCGCGGCCGGGTCGGAGAAGTCCGCGGCGAAGTAGCGGCTCATCTCCGGGTCGGAGAACACCTTCACGACGCTCTCGCGGTCGGCTTCGACCAGCGGACGCAGGGTGAGCCGCGCGGTGGTCAGCGTCGGCAGGCTCATGCCGGGTGGGCGGCGAGCCAGCGCAACGCCAACGGGTAGCCGTCGACGCCGAGGCCCGCGATCACCGCCGTCGCGATGTCCGACAGCACGCTGTGGTGCCGGAACTGCTCGCGCTTGTGGACGTTCGAGATGTGCAGCTCGATCAGCGGCGCGGACAGCTGCGCGGCGGCGTCGCGCACCGCGATCGAGTAGTGCGTCCAGGCGCCGGCGTTGAGGACCACCGGGTTGCCGCCGTCGGCGGCTTCGTGCAGCCAGCCGACCAGTTCGCCTTCGTGGTCGGTCTGCCGGACCTCGACCTCGATCCCGAGCTCCTCGCCGGCTTTCACGCACAGCGCCGCGAGGTCGTCGTGAGTCGTCGAGCCGTAGACCGACGGCTCGCGCTTGCCGAGGCGCCCGAGGTTGGGGCCGTTGAACACGAACGCCTTCACAGCAGCACGCTCCCGCCACTCTTAGGGGCGTCCGCGGCGATCGCCGAGTACGCGGCGGCGAGCAGCGACGGGTCCGGGCCCTCGAGCCGGCCGGGCTTGCCGAGGCCGTCGAGGACGACGAACCGCAGCACGCCGGAGCGGGTTTTCTTGTCGCCCTTCATGGTTTCCAGCAGCTGGGACAGCGCGTCGGCGTCGTACGTCGTCGGCAGCCCGAGCAGCTTCAGGACGGCCGCGTGCCGCTCCGCCGTGGCGTCGTCGAGCCGCCCGGCCAGCCGCGCCAGCTCGGCGGCGAACACCAGGCCGACGCTCACCGCGGCGCCGTGGCGCCACCGGTAGCGCTCACGGCGTTCGATGGCGTGACCGAGCGTGTGGCCGTAGTTGAGGATCTCGCGCAGGTCGGACTCGCGCAGGTCGGCGGCCACGACGTCGGCCTTGACCTGGATGGACCGGCGGACCAGCTCGGCCAGCACGTCGCCGGTCGCGTCGAGCGCGGCCGAAGGGTCGGCCTCGATCAGCTCGAGGATCCGCGGGTCGGCGATGAAGCCGGTCTTGACGACCTCGGCCATCCCGGCGACCAGCTCGTTCGGCGGCAGCGTCTCCAGCGTCGCCAGGTCGACGAACACCGCGCTCGGCTCGTGGAACACCCCGACGAGGTTCTTGCCCGCCTCGGTGTTGATGCCGGTCTTGCCGCCGACGGCGGCGTCGACCATGCCCAGCAGCGTCGTCGGCACGTTGACCAGCCGGACGCCGCGCATCCAGGTGCCCGCGACGAACCCGGCGAGGTCGGTGACCGCGCCGCCGCCGAGGCCGACGACGACACCGCGCCGGTCCAGCCCCATCCGGCCGAGCACCTCCCAGCAGAAGCTGGCGACGGTGAGGGCCTTGCCGTCCTCGGCGTCCGGGATTTCCACGCGGTGCGCGTCGAGGCCGGCCGCGACCAGCTCCTCGCGGATGGCCTCGGCGGTGGTGGTCAGCGTCGGCGGGTGGATCAGCGCGATCTTGGAGGCGTCGGCCAGCTGCGCGGTGAGCTCGCCGAGCAGGCCGCGCCCGACCACGACGTCGTAGGGGCGGGCGGTGGCGACGGTGATGCGCACCGGTTCGGACACGGGTGACTCACTCCTTGGCTTCGGCGGGGACGACGAGCCCCGCGGCGAGGTCCGCGACGATCTCGGCGGGGGTCCGGTCGTCGGTGACGACCTCGACGGTGGCGACCTCGCGGTAGACCGGCACGCGCTCGTCGAGCAGTTTCTTGAACGTGGCGCGGGGGTTCACCCCGGCCAGCAGCGGCCGCGCGCTCGACAGCCCGGTGCGCTGCACCCCGGCGGCGAGGCCGACGTTGAGGAACACGACGGTGTGCGCGGCCAGCCGGGCGCGGGTGCCCGGCGTGAGCGGCGCGCCGCCGCCGAGCGAGAGCACTCCGCTGTGCTCCGCCAGCGCGGTGGTGACCGCTTCCTCTTCCAGCGCGCGGAAAGCGGCTTCGCCGTCTTCGGCGAAGATGTCGGAGATGCTGCGCCCGGTGCGGGCGACGATGTCGGCGTCGCTGTCCCGGAAGACCAGGCCGAGCGTCTCCGCCAGCAGCGGCCCGACGGTGCTCTTGCCCGAGCCCGGCGGGCCGACGATGACCGCGCGCGGGCTCACCAGCGCTCCTCGAGGGCCTTCAGGTACGCCTCGGCGTTGCGCTTGCTCTCGATCAGCGAGTCGCCGCCGAACTTCTCGAGTGCGGCGTCCGCGAGGATCAGCGCCACCACGGACTCCAGCACGACCCCGGCGCGCGGCACGGCGCAGACGTCGGAACGCTGGTGGATGGCGACCGCGGGCTCACCCGTCCGGACGTCCACAGTGGACAGTGCCTTGGGGACGGTCGAGATCGGCTTCATCGCGACGCGCACGCGCAGCGGTTCGCCGTTGGTGATGCCGCCCTCCAGGCCGCCCGCGCGGTTGGACCGGCGGGTGACGCCGACCGGGCCGGAGCCGCGGTCGATCTCGTCGTGCGCCTGGCTGCCCCAGCGGCGGGCGGTGGTGAAGCCGTCGCCGACCTCGACGCCCTTCATCGCCTGGACGCCCATCAGCGCGCCGGCCAGCCGCGCGTCGAGCCGGCGGTCCCAGTGGACGTGCGAGCCGAGGCCCGGCGGCAGGCCGTAGGCGATGACCTCGATCACGCCGCCGACGGTGTCGCCCGCCTTCCGCACGGCGTCGACCTCCGCGACCATCGCGTCGGTGCCTTCCTGGCTGAAGGCGCGCACCGGGCTCTCGTCGATGGCGGGCAGGTCCGCGGCGACCGGCAGCGGGCCTTCGGGCGCGTCCGCGCCGCCGATGGACACGACGTGGCTGAGGATCTCGACGCCCAGCAGCTGCCGCAGGTAGTTCCGCGCGACGGTGCCCAGCGCGGTCCGCGACGCGGTCTCCCGCGCGCTCGCCCGCTCCAGGACCGGGCGCGCCTCGTCGAACCCGTACTTCTGCATGCCCGGCAGGTCCGCGTGGCCCGGCCGCGGCCGGGTGAGCGGTTCGTTGCGGGCGAGGCCTTCGAGGATCTCCGGGTCGACCGGGTCGGCCGCCATGACCTGTTCCCACTTGGGCCACTCGGCGTTCTCGATCTGCACGGCGATCGGGCCGCCCTGGGTGAGCCCGTGGCGGACGCCGCCGAGGAAGGCGATGTGATCGGTCTCGAAGCCCATCCGCGGGCTGCGCCCGAACCCGAGCCGGCGGCGGGCCAGCTGCCCGGTGACGTCGGCGGTGGTGACCTCCACCCCGGCGGGCATGCCTTCGAGCACGGCGGCCAGCGCGGGTCCGTGCGATTCACCTGCGGTGATCCAGCGCAACATGTCCTCAATCCTGTCACGGGCGCCGAGGGGACCGGAGCAGCGCCCCGGCCCCTCCCGCAGAGACAGCAGGAAGGGACAAGCGCACACATCCGGACGGCGGATGGCCACTCCGCCGAAGGGTTGCCGCGGCGGGGTGCGGGACGGGTGGCGTGATCCCGTCACGACGCAAGCGGGAAGAACACGCACAGCCAGGCCCCGGGCGAGGAGGCCGGGGACGCGGGCCTGCCGACACCGCGAGCGTCGCCAGACCATGGCAAGGGGCCGGACCGTCACAACGCGAGCGGGAACAGCACACACAGCCACGCCGCGGCGAGGAGGGCCGGTCCGTGCGGGACACGGTCCTTCCGGCTGACAGCCGCAATGGCGAGGGTGATCAGCGCGGCCGCGAGCGTCGCCAGGATCAGGGCGGGCCAGCCCGCCGCGCCCAGGACGGCGCCCAAGCTGCCGGACAGTTTCACGTCGCCCGCGCCGAGGCCGGCCGGGGCGAGGTGGTGGATCGCCGCGTGTGCGCCGCCGAACAGGAGTGCGCCCACCGCCGCGCGGATGGCGAGCGACGGTCCGCCGCCGCCCAGCGCGGCCGCGCCGATCGCGACGCCGAAGAGGGGGTACGCGGGCAGGGTCAGCACGTCGGGCAACCGGAGGTGGCGCAGGTCGGCGAGGGCCAGCGGGACCGCGAAGACGGTCAGCAGTGCAGGGACCGGCAGCCACCAGCCGGGCCAGCCACCGGTCAGCCAGCGGACGGCGACGGCCGTGGCGCCGAGGGTGGTCAGACCGGCGGCGGTGACGACCGGGATCGGGGCGGCCGCGCGCCTCAGGGCCCAGGCCGCGATCGGCACGGAGACTGCGATGGCTGCGACGAGGAAGAAGATCACCTCACCAGCCTGCTGCGGGCAAGTTGACCAGGGCAAATGCCGGGCGTCACGAACGGTCCGTTCGCGACGTTCCGGCGCGGGTTTCACTCCTGTGGGCGACAGCTTGGGCACGGCGGCACAGGTCGCGGGTCGTGAGTGGTAATTCGGGTTCTAACCCGAATTACCACTCACGACCGGCGAAACGGGCGGGCGAGAGAGTGCCGGAGGTTGTGGCTGGGCTGGGCCAATGCTCTGAAGGCCCTGCGAAGCACTCACGATGGCCTTCGGAAGCTGCGAACGGCCGAGGGAGCGGCCGATCGAAGCGAGCGTTTGAGCTGCCCTGAGCCTGCTGGTGACAGGGCTGGGCGATCGGGTGCGGCAGAACAAGGCGACCGGACGGGGCCGGCAGGAAGTGCGGAGGCCAGGTGCGGCCGGGCCGAGCAGGGTGGCCAAGTGCAGCCGGTCACCAGGTGCGACCGGACTGTGCCTGGGTGGCCGGACCGGTGTGACCGCACCGGATGACGAGCCGTGGACACGAAAGACCCTGCGGAAGGTGGCTCATCCGGGACCCCCTGCGTCCCGGATGAGCCACCGAAGCCTCACGAGCTCACAAACTCAGCCGCAGCAACGCTCGTCCGCTTCCGCCTCGGACTTCCAGCGCCGCCATGTCCGGGGTCTTCAGCGCCGTACCCACCACGATGCGGGCCGTGTTGTCCGGCAGGGCCTTCCACGTTGCCAGCTGCGTCTCCTTGCCGTCGCGGCCGATCGCCACCAGGGCGTAGTCGCCGCCGCTGCGGCCGCCCGTGTAGCTGCATGACATGTCGACTTCGGTGCCCCACTCGTGGACGCCCAGGCGTGCGTCGGCGCGGACCGGGAACTGGCCCAGGGCCGTCAGCGCCAGCGGCTGCGGGCCGAGGCCGGGAGCCGGAGCAGCGGGCGCGGGTAACGCCGCCACCACTCCCAGCGCCACGCACGCCGCCACCGCCACCGCGGCCGACAGGGACGTCACCGCGTTGCGGATTCGGCGGCCGCGGCGCACGCGCTTCAGCACCGACGACAGCAGGTCCGGCGGTGGCGGACCGGCGTCAACTACCGCGCTGACCTGCGGTGGGCCGCTCTGGGCGAGCAGCCCTGGCAGCCCCGCCAGTTCACGCACCGCGGCCGCGCAGCGCTCGCAGCCGCGCAGGTGCTGCTCGAAGCGCTGGCGGTCCTCGGGGGACAGCGCCCCGAGCACGTACGCGGCGTCGAACGTCGCGAACGGGTCTTCACTCACTGGGTCACCCCCCTCTCCTCGAGCACCAGGCGCAGCGCGCGCAACGCGTAGTGCGTGCGCGACTTGACCGTCCCCTCGGCCACCCCCAGCCGCACCGCCGCGTCCGCGACCGAATACCCCTGGAAGTAGCACAGCACCAGCACCTCGCGGTGCCGTTCCGAGAGCTCCGCGAGCGCTTCGGCGACCAGCCAGCCCTGCACGGCGCGGTCGGTGCCGTCCGCGACGGCCCGCTCCGGCGGCTGGTCGGTCATCACCTCCGAGCGCGCCGACGCCGAGCGCCAGCCGTCGATGGCGATCCGCCGGGCGACCGTGAACAGCCACGCCCGCGCCGAGCCCTGGGACTGGTCCAGCACCGTCGTCGACCGCCAGGCCCGCAGCAGTGTCTCCTGGACGACGTCCTCGGCGCGGATCCGGTCCCCGGAGGTCAGGTGGAGCGCGTACGACCACAGCGCGGCCGCGTGCTCCTCGTGCAGCGCGCGCATCAGCGCGTCCTCCGCGACTTCGCCCACGGGGTCAGACCGCGACTTTGCGCCGGTCCTTCACGACCATCAGCGCCAGCCCGCCGATGATGCAGATCACCTCGGTGATCACGCCCCAGTACTCCGGCTGGCTGTTGAACTGGTCGTGGTTGCCGGCGAAGCCGACCGTCGCGGCCAGCACGTACGCACCGAGCGTCAGCGCCCCGAAACCGAACGCGCCCAGCGCGGGCAGCCAGTGCCGCCAGGCCAGCACGGCGATCGCGAGCACCAGCCCGGCGATCGCGTCCAGCAGGAACAGCGGGCCGACGATGCCCGGGTAGTCCTCCGTCCACAGCACGTAGTGCACACCCGCCGAACCCAGCAGCGCCACCGCCGTGACGATCCGCAGAACCCAACCCACCATGATCGTTCCTCCGCTCCACACCCACTCGGGTAATACACGGAACAGGGGGCGTTCCGGTTCACCCGCCCCGGTGGGAATTGAACCGAAGCGATGTCGATCTCGTTTAAGAGGCATGACTGCCGAACTGCACTCCCGCCGCACCGTCCTCACCACCGGTGCCACAGTCGCCGGTGTCGCCGTGGGCGCCGTCGCGCTTTCCGCTTGTGGATCCTCGGACGACTCGAAGTCGGGAACCGCTCAGGCGCCCATCGCCGCAGGTACCCCGCTCGTGGCGCTCGCCGACGTCCCGGTCGGCCAGGCCAAGGCGGCCAAGGCGCCGGACGGCTCCGACGTGATCGTGGCCCGCACCTCCGACTCGGCCGTCGCCGCGTTCAGCGCGATCTGCACGCACCAGGGCTGCACCGTCGCGCCGAAGGGCGCCGACCTGGTCTGCCCGTGCCACGGCTCGGTGTTCAACGCCCTCACCGGCGAGGTCAAGCAGGGGCCGGCGAACAAGCCGCTGCCGGCCGTCGCGGTGAAGGTCGAGAACGGGAAGGTCGTCACCGGCTGACGGGCCGGGAGACAGCGAAGGGCCCTTGTGGACGGTGATCGTCCACAAGGGCCCTTCGTGTGTGACAAAGGCGACTCAGGCGTCCCAAGCGAACAGGCGCTCGCCCGCCGTGACGTCGCGGTCGCCGTCCAATCCGGACAGCACTTCCGCGCCGGCGTCCAGCGCGACGACGGGCACGATCGCCGAGTAGCCCGCCGCGGTCACCGCCTCCGGGTCCCAGCTGACGATCGGCTGCCCGGCCCGCACCTGCTCGTCCTTGACGACGTGCAGCGTGAAGCCCTCGCCCTTCTCCTTCACCGTGTCGATCCCCAGGTGCACGAGCACGGCCTGGCCGTCGTCGGTCTGGACGACGAAGGCGTGCGGGTGCAGCGTCTTGATCGTGCCGTCGACCGGCGAAACCGCGTCCGCGCGGCCACCCGTCGGCTGGACGGCGATGCCCGGACCCACCATGGCCTGCGCGAACACCGGGTCCGGGACCTCGGTGATCGCCACCACGTGCCCGGCGACCGGGCTGAGGATCTCCAGGGTCACAGCAGGTCCTCGATGTCGCTGGCGATCGTGTCCGCCTCCGGCCCGACGATCACCTGCAGCGCCGTGCTCCCCATCTTGACGACGCCCATCGCGCCGGCCTTCTTCAGGGCCGCCTCGTCGACGAGGCCCATGTCCTCGACCTCGCACCGCAGCCGTGTGATGCAGCCCTCGACCTCGGTGAGATTGCCCGCGCCGCCGAGTGCCGCGAGGATCTTTTCCGGCCTGTCATCCGCCATCGCGGTCTCCTTGTTCACTGTTTGTTCCCAACCTGACGCGAACCGCGTGTCCACCTGTACTACGCCGTTCGTCGGCATGCACGCCGCCGCGGGCCACGAACGGATAACGGTGGGTTGACACCCGTCCGCGCGGCGGAGCATCCTGCCCCATCAGATCATTGGTCTAGACCGGAACGTACCAATGTTCCGGACCGGACGCGAGCACCGGTCCCCGGGGACCGAGAACGAGGAGGGTGACGCCGATGAGCGCGGCCGCGCACGTCCCGCCACCCGACCGGGTCGTCAACGGGCCCACGCCCAAGCACGCCCAGCTGCGGGAGATCCTCCGCCGCACGGTGGAGCGCGAGCTCCCGCCGGGCGCGCCGATCCCGTCGGAACGCGAGCTGGCGCAGCGCTACGGCGTGTCGCGGCTCACGGTCCGGTCGGCGATCGGCAAGCTGGTCGAGGAGGGCCTGCTCGCCCGGGTCCGCGGCAAGGGCACCTTCACCGCGGCCCGGCGGATGGAACTGCAGCTCTACCTGATGTCGTTCACCGACGACATGCGGCGGCGGGGGCTGACCCCGACGACCGAGGTGGTCTCCGCGGCCACCGAGGTCCCACCCACCGCCTCCGCGCACGCCCTCGGCCTGGCCGAGGGCTCCACCGCACACCACCTCGTGCGGTTGCGCCACGCCGACGGCGTACCCCTCGCCGTCGAACGCGGCTGGTACCACGCGGGCCGGGCTCCCGGCCTGCTCGAGCTCGACCTGACCCAGTCGCTCTACGCGCAGCTGGCCGAGACGTACGACGTGCGTCCCGACCAGGCGTGGCAGACGGTCTGGGCCGAAGGAGCGGACCGCGAGACGGCCCGGCTGCTCGGCATGCGCGCCGGCAGTCCCCTGCTCGTGTTCCGCCGGGTCTCCAGCGCGAACGGCGACCCGATCGAAGACATCACGTCCTGGTACCGGGGAGATCACTACCAGGTGACCATGCAGTTGGACCGGAACACCCCGGAATCCGGTACCCCACCCCACTATGGAGGTTCCTGATGAGCTCCACCACCGCGGAAGGGGCGACGAAGAAGAGCGGCAGCGGTCTTGCCGGTCTTCAGCGCTTCGGCCGTAGCCTCATGCTCCCGATCGCCGTGCTCCCGGCGGCAGGGATCCTGCTGCGTTTCGGGCAGGACGACATGCTCGGCAAGGACGGCCTGGGCTGGAACAAGGTCGCCTCGGTGCTGGGCGCCGCGGGTGGCACGCTGTTCAACTGGCTGCCCCTGCTGTTCGCGGTCGGCATCGCCGTCGGCTTCGCCCGCAAGGGTGACGGCTCGACCGCCGTCGCCGCCGTTGTCGGCTTCTTCGTCTTCAGCGCCGTCATCCAGGTGTTCGCCCCGCTGACCGACCTCCCCGGTTACAAGGCCGGCGCGACCGAGCTCGCGCCGATCAAGTGGCCCTACTCCGTACTCGCCGGCGTCGTCGTCGGCATCGTGGCGGCGTTGCTGTGGCAGCGTTATCACCGCATCAAGCTGCCGGCCTACTTGGCGTTCTTCGGCGGCCGCCGGTTCGTCCCGATCATCACCGCGCTGGTCATGGTGATCCTCGGCGTGATCTTCGGCCTGGTCTTCCACTGGGTCGACCAGGGCATCCAGGCCGCCGGTGACGCGGTCACCGCCTCCCCGATCGTGGGTGGCGGCATTTACGGCGCATTGAACCGGCTGCTGATCCCGGTCGGTCTGCACCAGCTGCTCAACGTGCCGGTGTGGTTCATCTTCGACGGCGGCGACATCAACAACTTCGTCGCGGGCAAGCTGTCGGCGGGTGCCTTCACCACGGGCTTCTTCCCGATCTTCATGTTCGCGCTGCCCGCCGCGGCCCTCGCCATCTGGCAGACGGCCCGTCCGGCGCAGAAGAAGGTCGTCGGCGGTGTCATGATCGCCGGCGCGCTGACCTCGTTCCTCACCGGTGTCACCGAGCCGATCGAGTTCTCGTTCATGTTCGTGGCGTGGCCGCTGTACCTGTTCCACGCGGTCATGACCGGCACCTCGCTGGCCCTGACGAACGCGCTGGGCATCCACCAGAGCTTCAACTTCTCGGCCGGCGCGATCGACTATCTGCTCAACTTCAACGCCCCGGCCGCGCAGAAGCCGTGGCTGCTGATCCCGATCGGGCTCGTCTACGCGGTGATCTACTACGTGGTGTTCCGCTTCGTGATCACCAAGTGGAACCTGCGCACGCCGGGTCGCGAGGACGAAGCCGTCCAGGCCGACCTCGATGCGACGGCCGCGAAGTAACATCGAGAACGACGTAACCCCGTAGCGAGAGGACGAACATGCCGGAGAAACGCGTCGCCGTCGCGAGCAAGGTGGGCCTGCACGCCAGGCCGGCCGCGCTGGTGGCGAAGGCGGCCGCGGCGCAGCCCGTCGCGGTGCAGATCGCCAAGGCCGGGGGAACCCCGGTGGCCGCCGGCAGCGTGCTCAACCTGATGACACTCGCCGCCGGATACGGTGACGAGGTCGTCATCAGCGCCGAGGGCGAGGGCGCCGAGGAGGCCGTGGAAGCGGTCGCCCAGCTGGTCGCCACCGACCTCGACGCCTGAGTAACACCCACCGCGAAGGCCCCCGCACCGGAACCCGACACCGGTGCGGGGGCCTTCGCGGCGTTTCGTAGGGTGGACGCATGGATAGCGTGCGCCTGATCGACGAGTGGCCGGTGGACAACGCCGCGACGGCGGTGGTGACCGCGGATGGGACCGTCGTGGGCCGCCACGGCGACACCACGCGGAAGTTCCGGCTGGCCTCGGTCAGCAAGCCGCTGACCGCCTACGCGGCGCTGATCGCGATCGAAGAGGGCGTCGTCGAGCTCGACACCCCGGCCGGCCCCGAGGGGTCGACCGTGCGGCACCTGCTGTCCCACACCTCCGGGCTCGCGTTCGACGCGCACAAGGCGATGGCCGCGCCGGGCACCCGCCGGCTCTACTCCAACGCCGGGTTCGAGCAGCTGGCCGACGCGCTGGCCGAGCACTCCGGCATCCCGTTCGCGCGGTACCAGGCCGAAGCCCTGTTCGGGCCGCTCGGCATGACCGGCACCACCCTCGACGGCTCGCCCGCGTCCGGCGCGGAGTCCACTGTGGACGACCTGGTCGCGTTCGCCGCCGAGCTGCAGGCGCCGAAGCTGCTCGACCCGGCCACCGTGACCGAAGCCACGAACGTCGTCTTCCCCGGGCTTTCCGGTGTGCTGCCCGGGTTCGGCCACCAGAAACCCAACGACTGGGGCCTGGGCTTCGAGATCCGCGACCACAAGAGCCCGCACTGGACCGGCTCGGCGAGCTCGCCGCGGACCTTCGGGCACTTCGGGCAGTCGGGCACGTTCCTCTGGGTCGACCCGGACGCCGGCGCGGCCTGCGTCGCCCTGACCGACCGCGCCTTCGGGCCGTGGGCCGCCGACGTCTGGCCGCGCTACACCGACGCCGTGCTGGCGGACCTGGGCGCGTGAAACGGCTCCTCCTCGCGTCACTGCTCCTGCTCGCCGCCTGCAGCGCCCCCGAAGCCGCGCCGGCCCCGTCGTCGACGCCGCAATCGACGACGGCCGACGCTCCCCCGGCGCTCGGCACCAACGGCGCGGCCGTGCCCACGCTGCGCTGGACGCCGTGCCACGGCGGCTTCCAGTGCTCGCCCGCGTCCGTGCCGCTGAGCTACCGCGAACCGAAGGGCAAGGCGATCACGCTCTCGGTGATCCGGCTCCCGGCGAGCGACCCGGCCCGGCGGATCGGCTCGCTGTTCTTCAACTTCGGCGGCCCGGGCACCGACGGCGTCGGCGAGCTGACGCGGTTCGCCGCGCGCTACCCCGACGAGCTGCGCGCCCGGTTCGACCTGGTGGGCTTCGACCCGCGCGGGATCGGCGGGTCGGCGCCGATCAGCTGTCCCGGTGCGGACCACCCGCCGGCGATCCCGTCGCCGCTGCGGCAGCCGGACGGCTTCTTCGCGGCCAGTGCGGCGCCCGGGAAGGCGTGCGCGGCCGGCTCCGGCGACCTGCTGAGCCACCTCTCGACGGCGAACGTGGCGCGGGACATGGACTTGCTGCGCCAGGCCGTCGGCGATCCGGCGCTGAGCTTCTACGGCTACTCCTACGGCACCTACCTCGGCGGCACCTACGCGAACCTGTTCCCGGACAAGGTCCGCGCGATGACCCTCGACGGCACGCTCGACCTGGTCGCGAACGCCACCGGGAAACCGGGGCAGGAGCAGCAGCCGGTCGACGTCCGGGCCGACGTCGCCACCGCGCAGCAGCAGGAACTGGACCAGTTCTTCACGGTGTGCGCCGCGGCCGGGCCGAAGTGCGCGTTCGCCGGCGGCGACCCGAAGGCGAAGTTCGCGGGCGTCTTCGCCCACGCGTCACGCGGGCCGGGCGTGTCCTCGCTGATGCGGACGATCGACAGCGCGTTGTACCAGTCCGGCCGGTGGAAGCGCCTGGCGGAAACCCTTTCCGCGCTTCCGGCGGACCCGGGCGCCGCCGCGCCGGTGCTCGACCCGTACGTGCCGACGCACTCCCCGAGCTTCCTGGCCGTCCAGTGCGTCGACTCCGACAACCCCGCGGCCCCGGCCGGCTACGCGGCGCTCGCGGCGAGCGAAAGCAAGCGGCAGCCGTACTTCGGGCTCGGCGCGGTGTTCTCGATGGCCCAGTGCGTCGGCTGGCCGGCCCACGACGCCGACCGGTACACCGGCCCGTGGAACCGGGCGCGCGAGAACCCCGTGCTGGTGCTGAACAACCGGTTCGACCCGGCGACCCCGCTGCACAACGCCCAGGCGACGGCGGCGGAACTGGGCGACGGCCGGGTCCTGGTGGTCGACGGCTACGGCCACACGTCCCTGGACGTCCACAGCGCCTGCGCGACGGCGGCGGTGGTCCGGTACCTGACCGACCTGGCTGTGCCGGCGGCGGGGACGAGCTGCGCCCCGGACACGGTGCCGTTCCCCTGACTTGACGGGACGCGCCGGTCGTGAGTGAAAAACCGTGTTCTAACACTGTTTCTCACTCACGACCAACCCGCGCCACGCGTTCAGCCGGATGGCCGCGCGGGGCAGGGTCCAACGGCCCTGCCCGGAGCGCGGGCCGGGTGGTGTCATCTAGGGGTGCGGGCCCGCCCGGGCCGGTGCGGGGACCTCGGGCCCCGGCGGGCCGCACGCCCTACTCCATGACGCGGATCGGGGCCCCCGCCTGGTAGGCCGCGATGTCCTCGACCGCGTCGCCGTAGAAGATCTCGTAGACCTCCCGCGTGACGAAGCCGATGTGCGGCGTCAGCGTCGCGTTCTCGAGCGTCCTCAGTGGATGGTCCGCCGGGAACGGCTCGGTGTCGTAGACGTCGATCGCCGCGCGGATCGCCTTGCGCCCCAACGCGTCCAGCAACGCCGCCTCGTCGACGATCGGGCCGCGCGAGGTGTTCACCAGCAGCGCGCCCGGCTTCATCGCCGCCAGTTCCTCGGCCCCGACGAGGCCGCGGCTGCGGTCGCTGAGCACGAGGTGGATCGACAGCACGTCCGAGCGGGCGAACAGGTCCTCTTTGGACACCGCGGTGACGCCGTGCGGCTCGGCCTTCTCCGGCGTCAGGTTCTGGCTCCAGGCGATGGTCTCCATCCCGAAGACCTGCCCGATCTTCGCCGCGCCCGCGCCGAGCCGGCCGAGGCCCAGCAGCCCGAGCGTCTTGCCGTGCAGCATGGTGCCGACGCTCGTCTGCCAGCCGCCTTCGCGCATGGAGCGGAACTCCTGCGGCAGGTTGCGCGACGCCGCGAGGATCAGCGCCCACGTGTGCTCGGCCGTCGGCTCGCCGATGTAGCCGGTGGCGGTTACGACGACGCCGTTGCGCCGCGCGGCCGGGACGTCGATGGCGGCGTTGCGCTTGCCGGTGCTGACGAGCAGCTTGAGGTCGGGCAGCCGGTCGAGGACCTCGGCGGTGAACCGGGTCCGCTCGCGCATCGCGACGACGGCTTCGAAGCCCTGCAACTGTTCGACGACGTCGTCCAGCGGCTCGGTGAAGACCGTGATGTCGGCCCCCAGTGAGTCCCAGTCCCCGAAGGTGAGGGCGACGTTCTGGTAGTCGTCGAGAATGGCGATCCGCATGATCTCACCGTAGCCCGGCGACGCTCTTCCGGCCGACGTGACCCCGCTCTCTTGAACGCGTTCAAAACAAGGCCTACAGTCTGTCTTGAACACGTTCAAAACTTGGAGGGACCATGGAACCCGTCGTTGTCGCCTACGCGCTCTACCTGCTGATCAGCATCCCGTTGACGGTGCTCGTCGCCCGGACGCTCAGCAAGCACGGCCGCACCTTCCTCACCCAGGTCTTCGAGGACAGCCCCGGCCTGGCCAACGCCGTCAACCAGCTGCTGGTCGTCGGCTTCTACCTGATCAGCCTCGGCTTCGTGACGCTCTTCCTGACCAGCCGGGCCGACGTCGGCACCGCCCGCCAGGTGTTCGAGGTGGTCTCGGTGAAGGTCGGTGTCGTCGCGCTCGTGCTCGGCGTGATGCACCTGTTCAACGTCCTGGTGTTCAACGGCATCCGCCGCCGCCACCTCGCCCCGAAGGCCGCTCCCGCACCGCAGCAGCCGGTGTTCGCCGGCCGGCCCGTGCCCTACCCCGGCGCGCCGGGCCCGCAGGTCCCGCCCTTCCCCGCGCCCTGACGTGCCCGCCGCTAACGTGCAGACCGTGCCGAAGAGCGAGGAAACGCGGTCCCTGATCGTCACCACCGCTATGCGGTTGTTCACCGAGAACGGGTACGACCGCACGACGATGCGCGCGATCGCCGCCGAGGCCGGGGTCTCGGTCGGGAACGCGTACTACTACTTCTCCTCGAAGGAACAGCTGATCCAGGGGTTCTACGACGAGATCGCGCGGCTGCACCTGGACGCTGCCCGCGCTCAGCTCGCGCACGAGACCCGCTTCGCCGACCGCTTGAAGACGGTCCTGCTGTGCTGGCTCGAGCTGGCCGAGCCCTACCACCGCTTCGGGACGCAGTTCTTCGTCAACGCGGCCGACCCGGAGTCCCCGCTGAGCCCGTTCAGCGAGGAGTCCTCGGCCGCCCGCACCGCCTCGATCGAGCTGATGCGCGAGGTCGTCGACGGCTCCGACGTCAAGCTCGACCCGGAGCTGCGGGCGCAGCTGCCCGAGCTGCTGTGGCTCTTCCAGATGGGCGTGGTGCTCTTCTGGGTGCACGACCGCTCGGCCGGCGAGAAGCGCAGCAGGATGCTGGTCGAGCGCAGCGTCCCGCTGCTCGCCCGGCTGGCCGCGCTCTCCCGGCTGCGGGTGTTCCGCCCCGTCAGCCGGGAGATCGTCGACCTGATCCAAGACCTGGCCAATCGGGACTGACCGCCCGGAAGTAGAGGAACCGCGGCTTGGTCCGCAGGTTCTTCGCCCACTTCGGGTCGGCTTCGTCGGCCTCGGGCACCGGCATCGGCTCGACCAGCCGGTCGACGGCGAACCCGGCGTCGCGGACCGCGCCGAACATCCAGCTCAGCGGCCGCCGGTAGAACCGGACCGGGTGCGGCCGCCCGCCGAGCCCGAAGTCGTCTTCGAGCAGCTCGACCTCGAAGTAGTTCTCCTTGTCGAACCAGTGCCAGTCCTCGCCGGGGTGGTGCACCGAGAACACCAGCGCGCCCCCGGGCTTCAGGACCCGGCGGAACTCGGCCAGGGTGGCGTCCCAGTCCTTCAGGTAGTGCAGCACGAGCGACGCGGTGATCACGTCGATCGAGCCGTCCGCCAGGTCGAGCGGCCGGGAGACGTCGGCGTGCTCGAACCGCGCGACGTCGCCGAACTTCTCGCGCGCGACGGCGACCATGCCCGCGCTGGCGTCGACGCCCACGACGTCGGCGCCTCGCTCGGCCAGCAGCGCGCTCAGGTGCCCGGCCGCGCAGCCGACGTCCAGCACGCGCTTGCCTTCGACGTCCCCGGCCAGCTCCACGATCGCGGGCCGGTCGTAGAGGGCGTTGGTGACGGACTTCCCGGCGTGCTCGGCGTAGGCCTCGCTGTAGTCGTCGTACTGCTCGGCGCGGGCGCGGGCGAGGATCTCCTCGACCACCTCGGTCTTGGCGTCGGCGTAGTTCTGGATGTACTTCCACTCCCGCGCGGCCAGCTCGCGCTTCTTCGCGGCGTAGAGCTCCAGCTCCCCCGGGTGCGACCGCAGGCGGTCGCGGAAGAGCCGGTAGCGCGCCGCCTGGCCGTTGCCCGGCGAGTACGTGTGCAGGTTGACGTTCGTGTCCGGGCCCTTGAAGCAGCGGTGCTTCTCCCAGTCCGGCTCGCGGATGACGAGCCGGTAGCCCGCACCTTCCAGCGCCGGGACGTAAAAGCTCTCGTCGTCGGAGTCCGGGACCTCGAGGTAGATGTCGACGCACGGCTTGGCGCACAGGCCGGGCACCGACGTCGACCCGACGTGCTCCAGGGCGAGCACCTGCTCCCCCAGGGCACCGCGGATCCGCTCGGCTTCGCGCTCGAAGGCCGCCGGCCACGCCGGGTCGTAGTCGACGAGCGTCACGGTCGAGTCGAGCTTGGGCGGCTCGCCGCCGACCCAGGCGCTCTCGAGCTGGTCGTCGTTCAGCGCTTCTTGACTGGTCATTCCGGTAGACCCCCTTGTTCAAGGCAGTCGGCCAGAATATCAACCTGGGGCAAGCGGTTTACCCGATCGGCAGCGGCAGCAGGTTCCCGGTCGCTTCGCGCAGCGCGTCGCGCATCGCCGCGCGCGGGGCCGGCCGGCCGGTGAAGTGCTCGGCCTGGCCGAACGCCTGGTGCAGCAGCATGTCCAGCCCGGTCGCGAGCTTGCCGCCGCGGACGGCGACGGCGTCGGCGAGCGGCGTCGGCCACGGGTGGTAGATGACGTCGAGCACGTGCGCGACGGCCGCGAGGTCGGCGACGTGCGCCAGGACCGCGTCCGGCGGGACGGTGTTCACCAGCACCGCGGCTTCGGCGGCCAGCGCCGCGAAGTCCGTTTCGGCCCACCGCAGCACCTCGACGTCGAGCGACGCCCGCTTCGCCGCGTCGAGGGTTTCGCCGGCCCGCGCGGGTTCCCGCACGACCAGCCGCACCTGACGCACACCCAGCGCCGCCAGCCCGACGACCGCGGCGGCCGCGGTACCACCCGCGCCGAGCACGATCGCCGTGTCCGACGGCGACGGCGTGTACCCGCCCGCCGCGCGCAGGGCGCCGGTGACGCCCTCGACGTCGGTGCAGTCCGCTAGCCAGCCCTTCGCAGTGCGGACCAGCGTGTTGGCCGCGCCGACCGCGGCCGCCCGCGCCGTCACCTCGTCCGCGTGGTCCAGCGCCGCGCGCTTGCCCGGCATCGTGACCGAGAGCCCGGCCCACTCCGGGCCGAGGCCCTCGACCAGCGCCGGGAGCTCGTCGGCGGCCGTCTCGATGCGCTCGTAGGTCCAGCCGGTCAGGCCGAGCGCGGCGAACGCGGCGCCGTGCAGCACCGGGGACAGCGAGTGCGCCACCGGCTTGCCCAGCACGGCCGCCCTGCGCGGCTCAGATGACACCGCGATCCCTGGCCAGGTCCCGGTTCTTGTTGTGCTCGTCGTTGGTGACCGCGAAGCAGGACAGGCCGTTCTTCTCGCACTTGACGAAGTAGACCCAGTCGCCCGCGACCGGGTGCACCGCGGCCTGGATGGCCTCGGGGCTGGGCACCGAGATCGGCGTCGGGGTCAGCCCGGTGTTCTTGTACGTGTTGTACGGCCCGGCCTTGATCCGCTCGGTCTCGTCGGTCAGCAGGGTCGGCTTGTCCAGCACGTAGTTGACCGTGGAGTCCATCTGCAGCCGCATGTTGATCGCCAGCCGGTTGTAGATCACCCGGGAGAGCTTGCCGAAGTCGGCCTTCACCGCTTCCCGCTCGATGATCGAGGCGATGATCAGCGTCTGGTACGGCGTCATCCCCGGACCGGTCGACTGCGGGCTCAGCCCGGCGTTCTGGATCGCCTCGGTCGAGCTGCGGACCAGCTGGCCGATGATCTCGAGCGCGGTCGCCCCGGGCTTGACGTCGTAGAGGCCCGGCGCGATCAGGCCTTCCAGCCTGCGGTCCTTGCGGTCGGCCTTGTTCGCGTCGGCGACCGCCCAGTCGGGCACGCCGAGCGTCTTGAGGTCCGCCCCGTCGACGGCCTTGCGCAGGTCGTCGGTGGTCACGCAGGTGCTCTTGCCGTCGATCTGCGCGCACGACGCCTTCGCCATCAGGCTGTACACGCCGGGCGTGATCTTGCCGTCGGGCTGGGTGATGTCGTCGAACTGCGTGTACGGCCGGACCTCCAGCTGCCCCACCCGCGAGGTCGGCGCGACGATCCGGTCGACCGCGCTGGCCCCGGACATGTGCGACTTCATGACGTAGAAGCCGTGCTGGATCTTCGACAGCTTCGGGTTGTCCGCGCCGGCCTTCACGAAGGCCTTGCTGCTGGCGACGACGCCCGCCGTCGTCAGCTTGGCGCCGATCGCCGACGTCGAGTCGCCGTCGTCGACCTGGAACAGGACGTCGCCGTCGCCGGCGCCGTCGTAGTCCTCGTAGCCGAAGAACCTGTTGAAGCCGTAGTAGGCGCCGCCGGCGAGCAGGACGATCACCGCGACCGCGGCGATCCAGCCGAGCGCGCGCTTGCCCTTCTTCTTCCGGGGCTTCTTCGGCTCTTCCTCGTAGTCGTCGTAGTCCTCTTCGTACTCCGGCTCGTCGTAGCCGTCTTCGGCGTACTCACCGTCGTAGTCGTCGTCGTACTCCGCGTACTCGTCGTACTCGTCCTCGGCGAAGAGGGCGTCCCCGGCCGGCTGCTCCTCGCGCGGCGCGCGGACGGGCTCGGGCGCCGGGGGCGGTGCGGTCTGCGCGGGGATGATGTCGGTGACCGGCTCCTCGCGCACCGGCGGGGGCGGCGGCCGACGCCGGCGCGCCGGCTCGGCGCCGGGCGCGGGCACGCCGGCAGGGCGGTCACCCGGCTGGACGGACCGTCGCGCGGGCGGCTGGGCGGCGGCGGGCGGCTCGGCGGCCGCACGACGGCGCTGCGGAGCCTCGCTTTCGACCGGTTCCGGGGCGGCGCGACGCCGTCTCGGGGCCTCGGCCGGCTCTTCGGGCTCCGGGCGACGCCGGCGAGGCGCCTCGGCAACCTCTTCGGGTTCGGGGGCCGGACGACGCCGTCGTGGCGGCTCGGGAGCCTCTTCCGGCTCGGGAGCGCGGCGCCGGCGGGGGGCCTGGACCTCCGAGCCCTCGTCGAGACCGTGCCGGGCGTGGGCGGCGCGCGCCGGGGCGGCCCGGCGGGCCTGCGGGTCGAGCTCGTCGTCGACCGGGGGCAGCGCGTCCGGCGGTTCGAGCCGGCGACGGCGCCCGGTCGGCGGCGCGTCGCGGCGCGGGTCGGCGGCCGGGGGTTCGGCGGGCCGGCCCTGCCGGGACGGTTGCGGCAGATCGTGGTAGCCGCTCGGCTGCTGCTGCTGCGCGCGCCGCGGCGGCACCTCGTGCCGGTCGCTCGGCTGCTGCGGACGGCGGGACGGCTGGGGCAGCTCGTGGTAGCCGCTCTGCGGCTGCGCACGGCGCTGTTCGGCCGCCCGCGGGTCACGCGGGTCGGCTCGGCGGGGCGCGGGGCGGGCCGGCGGCGGGGCCGCGTCTTCCGGCTCCCGCAGCCTCCGGCGGCCTCGCGGGCGCTCAGGCTCCTCGTCGTTCATCGGTCTCCCTCCCGGGCGCGGTGCGCAGCAGCGGCGTCGATCCAGGCCTGCAGGATCTCGACGGCGGCGGCCTGGTCGACCACCGCTCGCTGCTTGCGGCCTTTGACCCCGCGCTGGGAGAGGATGCGGGATGCGGTGACCGTGGTCAGCCGCTCGTCGCCCAGCCGGACCGGCACGGGCGCGACGCGCCCGGCCAGACGTTCAGAATACGCGATCGCCAGCTCGGCCGCCGGACCCTGCCGGTTGGCGAGCGTGCGCGGCAAGCCCACGATCACCTCGACCACCTCGTGCTCGGTGACGAGGGCGGCCAGCTGGTCCAGATCACTGTCGTCGGTCGCATCGCGGGAGAGGGTAACCAATGGCGACGCGAGCACGGGCGCCGGATCGCTCAGAGCGACCCCGACCCGGACGGATCCGACATCCACCCCGAGCCGCCGGCCGCGGCCCGGATCGCCGGGGCCGGGGCGATCCGGGCCGCGGTTTCCGCGGTTAACCAATGCCGGCGATCGCCGCGCGCAGGGCCGTGACCGCGTCGGCCGCGCCGGCCGGGTTCGTGCCACCGCCCTGGGCCATGTCGGGCTTGCCGCCACCGCGGCCGCCGATCTTCCCCGCGAACGACGGGACGAGCTTGCCCGCGGCGACGCCCTTGTCCTGGGCCGCCTTCGTCGTCGCGACGACGAAGCTGAGCTTGTCACCCGCCGGCGAGAACAGCGCCACCACGCCGGGCCGCGAGCCGAGGCGGCCGCGCAGGTCCGAGGCGAGCGCGCGCAGGCCGTTGCCGTCGACGTCCGGGACGACCTCGGCGACGACCGTGACGCCGCCGACGTCCTGCGCCTTGTCGAGCAGCGCGCCCGCCGAGCCCAGCACCTGCTGGGTCTTCAGCTGGGCGATCTCCTTCTCGGCGTTCTTCAGCCGGGTCAGGACGTCCTCGATGCGGCCCGGCAGCTCGTCCGAGGGCACCTTGAACGTGTTCGCCAGCTGCGAGACCAGCAGCTGCTCCTTGCGGACGTACTTCAGCGCGTCCGTGCCGACCAGCGCCTCGACGCGGTGCACGCCGGAGCCGATGGAGGCGTCGGAGACCAGCTTGACCAGGCCGAGCTGGCCGATCCGGTCCACGTGCGTGCCACCGCAGAGCTCGCGGGAGTACTCGCCCATGTCGACCACGCGGACGTCGTTGCCGTACTTCTCGCCGAACAGCGCGACCGCGCCCAGCTCGAGGGCCTTGTCCTTGGTCGTGGTGAAGCTGTTGACCTCCACGTCGGTCTGCAGGTAGTCGTTGACCTCCTGCTCGACCTCGGTCAGCACGTCCGCCGAGACCGAGCCGGGCGTGGTGAAGTCGAACCGCATCCGGCCCGGCGAGTTCAGCGAACCCGCCTGCGCCGCGCGCTTGCCGTAGGCGCCGCGGACCGCCGCGTGCACCAGGTGGGTCGCGGAGTGCGAGCGCTCGATGGACAGCCGTCGGTGCGCGTCGACCGAGCCGGTGACCTTCGAGTCCAGGCCGACCTCGCCGTCCAGCACCTCGACGCGGTGCACGAACAGCCCCGGGACGATCTTCTGGACGTCCAGGACCTTCAGCTCGACGCCGTCGCCGAGCAGCACGCCGGTGTCGGCGACCTGGCCGCCGCTCTCGGCGTAGAACGGGGTGCGGTCGAGGACCAGCTCGGCCTTCTTGCCCGCCGAGACGCTGCGGACCGGCTGCCCGTCTTCGAGCAGCGCGACGACCTTCGCCTCGGCCTGCAGGTCGGAGTAGCCGAGGAACTCGGTCTCGCCGTGCTGCTCCAGGACCTTCCGGTACTCCGAGAGGTCGCCGTGGCCGGTCTTGCGCGCCGCCGCGTCCGCCTTCGCGCGGGTCCGCTGCTCGTTCATGAGCGTGCGGAAGCCGTCTTCGTCAACGCTCAGGCCCTGCTCGGACGCCATTTCCAGGGTCAGGTCGATCGGGAAGCCGTAGGTGTCGTGCAGCTGGAACGCCTTGTCGCCGGCCAAGACGTCACCGCCGCCGCGCTTGGTCTCCTCGGCCGCCATGTCGAAGATGCGCGAACCACTGGTCAGCGTCGCGAGGAACGCCTCCTCCTCGATCCGGACGACCTCGTTGATCCGGTCGAAGCCGCTGACGAGCTCGGGGTAGGTCGGGCCCATCGTGTCGCGCACGACCGCGGCGAACGACTGCAGCACCGGCTCGTGCACGCCCAGCAGGCGCGAGGAGCGGACGATGCGGCGCAGCAGCCGGCGCAGCACGTAACCGCGGCCGTCGTTGCCCGGGGTGACGCCGTCACCGATCAGCAGCACGCCGGTGCGGGCGTGGTCGGCGATCACGCGGAAGCGGACGTCGTCGGCGTGGTTGCCGCCGTAGCGGCGGCCGGAGAACTCCTCGGCGCGGCCGATCACCGGGCGCACCAGGTCCGTCTCGTAGACGTTCTCGACGCCCTGCAGGATCGTCGCGACGCGCTCGACGCCCATGCCGGTGTCGATGTTCTTCTTCGGCAGCTCACCGATCGGCTTGTGCCCGAGCTTGGGGCTCAGCTCGCCGCGGATGTCCTGCATGAAGACGAGGTTCCAGATCTCGATGTAGCGGTCCTCGTCCGCGACCGGGCCGCCTTCGCGGCCGTACGCCGGACCGCGGTCGTAGTAGATCTCCGAGCACGGGCCGCCGGGACCGGGCACGCCCATGTCCCAGTAGTTGTCCTTGCCGTCGCGCACCTGGATGCGCTCGCCGGGCAGGCCGGTGAGCTTGCGCCACAGGCCGGCCGCCTCGGCGTCGTCCTCGTAGACCGTCGCCCACAGGCGGTTCGGGTCGAGGCCGTAACCGCCGTCGCTCTGGGGCTTGGTGATCAGCTCCCAGGCGTACTCGATGGCGCCTTCCTTGAAGTAGTCGCCGAAGGAGAAGTTGCCGGCCATCTGGAAGAACGTGTTGTGCCGGGTGGTCTTGCCGACCTCGTCGATGTCCGGGGTGCGCACGCACTTCTGCACGGAGGTCGCGCGCGGGTACGGCGGCGGCGCCTCACCGAGGAAGTACGGCTTGAACTGGACCATGCCGGCGTTGACGAAGAGCAGGTTCGGGTCGTCGAGGATCAGCGGCGCGCTGGGCACGCGCGTGTGACCCTTGCTCTCGTAATGGCGCAGGAAACGGTCGGTGATTTCGTGTGTGTCCACGGGTCAGGTCCTTGTGCTGGTGCCGGAGTGCGGGATGACGACGGCGGCGGAGCGGCTTCCGGGTCGCGAAGGCGACCGGTCAGCCCTCCGCCCGGCGAGCTCGCCGGACGGGCCGCCGGGCTTCGGCGGCGTGCCGGCCCGAGGCCTGCGGCGTCACCACACCCGACCGCTGCTCGACCATCTCGTGCAACTCCTGCTCCCGCTCGCTCATGCCCGCGCGCACCTCGGCGCCGAACGAACCCACGGCGCCCGCCAGCTCGCGCACGGCGTCACCCAGGTTCGATGCTATCCCGGTGGGAGTGGCCTGACGAGCGGTTTCGGCGGCCTTGCGGGACAGCGCGACCCCGGCGACCACGCCGACGCCGAGCCAGAACAGCCGCTTCACTTCGCGGCCTTCTTCGCGGCCTTGGCGGCGTTCTTCTTCTTGCGCGCCCGGATCGCCTTGCTGAGCCCGTAGGACAGCGCGGCGATCTTGACCAGCGGCCCGCCCAGCGTCGCGGTGAACACCGACGTCAGCGCGGAGACGTTCCCGGTGACGGCCTGCGCGTTCGACGTGATCCCGTCCACCCGCTCGAGCTGGGCGTTGACGTGGGTGATCGTCTGGTTCGCGCCGACCAGCAGCGGATCGGTGTTGCTGTTGGTGCGCTCGATCGCCTCGGTGGCCGCGTCCAGCGTCTTGCCGAGCTTGATCAGCGGGATCGCCAGCAGGACGACCAGCACCACGAATGCTCCTGCGGCGATCAACGCGGCGATCTGCCCTGCCGACACGGGCCCTCCTCGGTTCACTGGGACTTGGAGTCTTGGGTGCTGGTGAGGTTACCGCCTGGCCGGGTCCCCGACCGTGTCACCCCGCCGCACTGTCACGGTCCGCACCGGGGGCCGCGGGCGTGGACCGCTCAGCCACGCTCCTTGAGCACCGCCCGGTAGAGGGCCGCCATGTCCTCGTCGCCGTGGCCGGCTTCGACCGTCGTCTCCAGGTGGCTCAGCACCGCGCGGGCGCCCGCCACGTCTACGGTGTCGCCCGCGGCCTCGACGACCAGGCCGGCGTCCTTCGCCGCCAGGCTCGCCGGGAACGACGGCTCGTAGTCGCCCGACAGCATCGCCGCGCCCTTCACGTGCGCGTAGCCGACGTCCAGGCCGCCGCCCTTGATCGTCTCCAGGAACAACGCCGGGTCCAGGCCCAGCGCGCCGGCGAGGCCGAGGCTCTCGGCCGTGCCGTTGGTGAGCGTCAGCACCCACGCGTTCAGCACCAGCTTCAGCCGGCTGCCCTGGCCGGCCGGGCCGAGCCAGCGTGTGCGGATCGCGACGGCGTCGAACACCGGCGTCGCGGCCGGGCGGGCCTCCTCCGGGCCGGACGCCAGGACCTGCAGCTGCGCCTGCTCCGCCGGCTGCCGGGTGCCGAGGACCGGCGCGTCGACGAACACCACGCCCGCTTGCACCGCCAGCGCGGCGAGCCGGTCGGTCCAGTCGAGGCCGACCGTGCTCATCTGCAGCCACAACGTGCCCGAAGCGGGCGAAGCGGCTTCGAACGCCGACGCGACGGCGGGACCGTCGGCCAGCATCGTCACCAGGATGTCGGCGCCGTCGGCCGCCGCGGCGGCCGAATCGGCCACCGTCGCGACGTCGGCGAGGGGCTCGGCCTTCTCCCGCGTCCGGTTCCAGACGCGGACGTCGAGGCCCGCCTTCGCGATGTTGGCCGCCATGGCGGCGCCCATGATCCCGGTACCGAGGAACGCGATGCTCATGCGCCCATCGTGCCGAAGACCCCGCCGCCGCGCAGTCCACGGACGGATGAGCGAGGGAGTTCCGCGCCACCGAAGGCTTCTACGGCAAGCACTTCGCGGCGGAAGTACCGGCGGTCAGTAGTCGCCGAGGAGGCAGAACGGATGGCCCGCCGGGTCGGCGTAGACGCGCCAGCCCCGGCCGCCCAGGTCGGGGTCGAGCAGCCGGCCGCCGTACGCGAGGACCTGGTGGTGCGTCTGGGCGAGGTTGTCGACCTCGAAGTCGAGGTGGAACTGCTGCGGGTGGGCCGGATCCGGCCAGCGCGGCGGCTGGTGGCCGGGAGCGCGCTGGAACCCCAGGACCATGCCGTTCACGTGCAGGGTCGACCAGTCCTCGTCCACCCGCCAGCGGGGGTCCGGGAGATCCACCTCGCCGCCCATGATCGCTTGGTAGAAGTACGCGAGCACGACGGGTTCCGGACAGTCCAGGACGATGCACTGCAGCGTCGCGGGCACGGGGATGCCTCCTGCCTTCGCTGGGCCGCCCCCCTGTGTTCAGGCCGCCCCAAGCCGCGAAGCTTACGAAACCCGATGATCTTGCTGCCTCCGGCCCACGTTCGGTGCCCGCTCCCGCACGGGCCGTGCGGGAGCGGGCCCGCGATCCTCAGGCGTCGCCCGGGTCCGCGCCGACCTGAGCCGAGCCACCGGAACCGCCGAAGCCGCCCGTCGCGGTGTGCAGGCCCGCGGTGCGGCGCAAGGAGAATCTGTCGATTTCGACGCCGTCGTTGCGCAGTGTCCGCACGGTCAGCGTGGTCTTCCGGCCGAACCACGCCGGCTCGACGTCGATCGCGAGGAACGAGTAACCGGTGTAGCGCACCCGCGACCAGCCGACGGTCTCCGTCTCCTGCCCGCCGCCCTTCACCCAGTGGTAGCTGGTGAATTCGCCGTCGAAGGTGTCCGGCACCGGGAAGCTGTAGACGCTGCGGCCCCCGCCGCCGCAGGTGGCGTAGACCGTGCCGTCGCGGTCCGGGTCGACGGTGTCGCCGATGGCGACCTTCTTCGTGACGCGGCCGCCGCGCAGCGCGTCGGTGCGCTCGTAGATGTGGTTGTGCCCGTTGACGACCAGGTCGACGTGGAACTGGTCGAACAGCGGCACCCACTCCTCCCGCACACCGCCTTCGGACGCGTGCTGGTTGGTCGTCGAGTAGGCGCAGTGGTGGAAGAACACCACGACGAAGTCGACGTCCGGCTGCAGGCGCAGGTACCGCAGGCGGCGCTTGAGCCACGCCGTCTGGGAGCCGTGCGAGTAACCGCGGTTGGCGGGGATCTCGTACGAGACGTCGTTGGCGTCCAAGGAGATCACGCCGACGTTGCCGTAGATGAACGAGTACACGCTCGGGCAGTCGGCCGGGCCGCTGCCGGGGAAGTCCCAGCGCTTGGTCTGGCCGCCGTAGCCGTCGGGCGAGTACAGCGCTTCCATGTCGTGGTTGCCGGTCGTGACCATCCACGGCACGGACGCGGCGACGCCCTCGATCTGGTTGTAGTAGGCGTCCCAGACCTTCGGGTCGTACAGGTCGTGGGTGCCGTCGGCGACCGGGCCGGGCGGCAGGCCCGCGCCGCTCGGGTCGGCGTAGGCGATGTCACCGGCGAGGAGGTGGAAGCGCGGGTGCTGCTTGGCGACCGCGCCGTCCTGGGCCAGCGCGGTCGTGGAGACACCCTGGTCGCCGAACGCGGTGAAGGTGAACTTCCCCGCCGGGAAGCCGCGTGCGGGCGCGGTCGTGAACGTCGAGAGCGCGGCGGGGCCGCCGTCGCCGTTCGCCGGGTCGTAACCGTCGTGGCCGACCGCGTAGGTGTAGGTGCGGCCGGGCGTCAGGCGGCTCGCTTCGGCGTGCAGGTAGTACTGGTCGTAGGGCGCGATGACCCCGGCGACCTCGGAGTGCAGCGCCCGCGTCTCGGCCGGGATCCGGTGCCCCCACTGGTATCCGTGGCGGTCGTGGTGCTGTGCCGATGGGTTCTCGCCGGGAAAGCGTGGCTCGAACTCGGCGACGCGCAGGTAGGGGTTCTTCACGCGCGTCGGCACCTGCCAGGCGACGCGGACGTCCGTGCGCGGGTTGCGCCCGAAGGCGAGGTGACGCCCGGCCGGGGCGACCTTCGCGCCGTCGGCGTAGGCCGTGCCGGGCAGCAGCATCGGGCCGGCGGCGAGCAGGGCGCCGGTGGCGGCGGCGCCCTTCAGCAGGGAGCGACGGGAGAGGTACTCGTGCTGCTCGGCCATGGTGAGGCGGGCAGCCAGTGCGTCGGGAACGCCGACTCTCGGGATTTCCATGCGCGGATGCTCGCCGACGCACGTGCCCGGATCGCGTCGGCCGGGCGAACACCAGCCGTCCAGTTCCCCCGGGCTCTCCCAAGGGATTCCCAAGCCGCCTTTACCGCTCGCCGCGGATGGTCCGGCGCAGCTTCGGGACGCGCTCGGCGAGCGGGCGTTCCGCGCCGCGCTGCGTCGGCTCGTAGTAGTCCCTGCCGACCAGCTCGTCCGGCGGGTACTGCTGCGCCAGCACGCCTTCCGGGACGCCGTGCGGGTAGCGGTAGCCCTGGGCGTTGCCCAGCTTCTTGGCGCCCGCGTAGTGGCCGTCGCGCAGGTGCGGCGGGACGCTGCCGGCCAGCCCGGCCCGGACGTCGGCCAGCGCGGCGTCGATGCCGGTGACGACGGCGTTCGACTTCGGGGCCGTGGCCAGGTGGATCGTCGCCTGCGCGAGCGCCAGCCTGCCCTCGGGCATGCCGATGAACTGGACGGCGTGCGAGGCCGCGACCGCCGCCTGCAGCGCGGTCGGGTCGGCCATGCCGATGTCCTCGCTGGCGTGCACGACCAGGCGCCGGGCCAGGAAGCGCGGGTCCTCCCCCGCCTCGATCATCCGGGCCAGGTAGTGCAGCGCGGCGTCGACGTCGGAACCGCGGATCGACTTGATGAACGCGCTGATGATGTCGTAGTGCTGGTCGCCGTCGCGGTCGTAGCGCACCGCCGCCTTGTCCACAGTGGACTCGACGATCGGCAGGTCGATGGTCTTCGCCTCGGTGGCCGACGCCGCGTCCGCCGCCGCTTCGAGCGCGGTCAGCGCACGGCGGGCGTCACCGCCGGCGAGCCGGACGAGGTGGGCGCGGGCGTCCTCGGTCAGCGTCAGCTCGCCGCCGAGGCCGCGGTCGTCGGTCAGCGCGCGCTCGATCAGCCGCGTGATGTCCTCGTCGGTCAGCGGGCGCAGCTGCAGCACCAGCGAGCGCGACAGCAGCGGCGAGACGACGGAGAACGACGGGTTCTCGGTGGTCGCCGCGACCAGCAGCACCGTGCGGTCCTCGACCGCGCCGAGCAGGGCGTCCTGCTGGGTCTTGGAGAAGCGGTGCACCTCGTCGATGAACAGGACGGTGTTCTCGGTGTTGTACTGCCGGCGCCGCCGGGCCTCCTCGATGACCCCGCGCACCTCCTTGACGCCCGCCGAGAGCGCCGACATCGCGACGAACCGGCGTCCGGTGGCGATCGAGACCAGGTTGGCCAGGGTCGTCTTCCCGGTGCCGGGCGGGCCGTAGAGCAGCACGGACGCCGGAGCGGCGCCCTCGACCAGCCGGCGCAGCGGGGCGCCTTCGCGCAGCAGGTGCTGCTGGCCCACGACCTCGTCGAGCGAGCGCGGCCGCATCCGCACGGCCAGCGGGGAGCTCGCCGGGTCCGCCTGCCGCTCGTCCGCGTTCGACGTGGTGCGTTCAGGTGGGGGCGCCACGTCGGCGTTCACGGTGAAGAGCTCGTCTTGTGCCACCCGGATGACGTTAACCGACGCCACCGACAGAACCCTTGCCCCGGGGTTCGGGGGCGCGCTACCGTCGTGATGACCGGTTGACCGAAAGCGCTAATCCGGTCAACAAGTCAAATCCTCGACGGAAGAGCGGCATGAGCCATCCCAACCGCGAGCGCGGCGACCGCATCCTGGACGCGGCGGGCGAGCTGCTGCTGCGCATGGGCTACCGCAAGGTGGCCGTCGACGACATCGCGCGCGCGGCCGGCATCGGCAAGGGCACCGTCTACCTGCACTGGCGCACCAAGGAACTGCTGTTCCAGGCGCTGATGATGCGGGAGTCGGCCGACCTGACCGAGGTCATCCTGGACGGGATCAAGGCCGACCCGGCGATGATCCTGCCGCACCGGATGATCTCGTCGTCGTTCCTCGCCACCCACCGGCGGCCGCTGGTGATGGCGATGATGCGCGGCAACGCGGAGCTGTTCGGCTCGCTCGGCGACCTGGCGCTGCGCAAGCAGCAGCAAGAGCTGAGCGGCCACTTCGAGGACGCCATGCGCCGGCACGGGCTGGTCCGCACCGACGTCCCGAACCTGGACTACGCGCTCAACGCCACGTCGATCGGCTTCTACCTCACCGACGTGGTGTCCGCCAAGTTCGAGGGCATCCCGATCGAGGAGCGGGCCGACGCCCTCGCGCACACGATCCGCGTCGCGTTCGAGCCGCCAGGGGAACCCGATCCCGCGGCGGTCGCGAAGGTGGCCGCGGAGCTCACAGCGGCGCTCGAGGAGCTCGTCTCGGGCTACCGGCAGGGGATCTACGCACACGATCCCACCGAGGATCCCGGCTGATCCCGGGCCCACAAAGGGAAAAGGGGCGGACATGACCACCACACTCGCCGACACCTGGGGACTGCACGAATCCCAGTTCTGGCTGCGGGGAAAGCAACCGGCCGAACGCGTGCGGCACGCGGCCGACCTCGGGTTCTGGAACGTCTACGGGCACCCGGAAGCCGAGGAGATCCTCCGCGACCCGGGGACCTACTCCTCGGACACCACCCGGCTGGTGCCGAAGGAGCTGCTCGAGGACGTCGACCTGGCGGCGATGTCGGCGGGCAACCTGCTGCAGCTGGACCCACCGCTGCACAACAAGATGCGCAAGCTCGTCAGCCGCGCGTTCACGCCGAAGGTCGTCGCCGACCTCGAGCCGCGCATCGCCGCGGTGACGACCGAAATGCTCGACGAGGCCGGCGGTTCCGGCCGGCTGGAGCTGGTCGAGGACCTGGCCTACCCGTTGCCGGTGATCGTGATCGCGGAGCTGCTGGGCGTCCCCGCGAGCGACCGGCACCTGTTCAAGGGCTGGGTCGACAAGCTGCTCAACTCCTCCGAGCAGTTCTCGCTGAAGGAGCAGAGCGAGGAGAACCAGGCGTCGGTCAAGAAGTCGCTGGAAGGCCAGAAGGCGCTCGTCGAGTACCTCGGCGAGCACGTCGACGAGCGGCGCACCCGGCCGCGCGACGACCTGCTGACCAAGCTCGTCGAGGCGGAGCTCGACGGCGAGAAGCTGACCCGCAACGAGGTCGTCAACTTCGCGAACGTGCTGCTGCTGGCCGGGCACATCACCACCACGATGCTGCTCGGCAACGCCGTGCTGTGCCTCGACACGCACCCGGAGTGGGACGAGCGGGCCCGCGCCGACCGGGCCCTGGTGCCGCCGCTGATCGAGGAGTCGCTGCGCTACCTCTCGCCGTTCGCGGCGGTGGCCCGCACGACGAACCGCGAGGTTCAGCTGGGTGGCGCGACGATCCCGGCCGAGCAGATGCTGATGGTGTGGGTGGCGGCGGCCAACCGCGACGAGCGCGTGTTCGCCGAGCCGGACACGTTCAACCCGCTGCGCGATCCGAACCCGCACCTGGCGTTCGGCCGCGGCATCCACTTCTGCATCGGCGCGCCGCTCGCGCGGCTCGAAGGGCGGGTGGCGCTGAACACCCTGTTCGACCGCTACCCGGCGCTGCGCACGATCCCGGGCGAGCCGCCGAAGTTCCAGGTGAACCCGAACATGACCGGCGTGCGGGAGCTGCCGCTCACCACGGGCTGAACCGGTTGCGCCCTGGGCGAAACCACTCGCCCGGGGCGCGTCCGTGCCCGAGGGTGGGCGGATGCGGATCGCGGTGCTCTCGGACATCCACGGCGTCCTGCCGGCGCTGGAAGCGGTGCTGGCCGAACCGGACGTCGTCGCGGCGGACCGGATCGTGCTGCTGGGCGACATGCTCGCCGGGCCGATGCCCGTCGAAACCCTGGAGCGCCTGGTTTCCCTGGGCGACCGCGCGGTGTGGGTGCGCGGCAACGCCGACCGCGAGCTGGCGGCGTCCGCGCGCGGCGACGGGAAGTTCGTGCCGGACCCGATCTTCCCGTGGGCGGCGCGGCAGCTGCGTCCGGGCGATCTGCCGGTCCTGGACGCGCTCCCGCTGACGGTCACGCTCGACGGCATCCTGTTCTGCCACGCGACCCCGCGCGACGACACCGAGATCGTGCTCGTCGACAGCTCGCTGGAGCGCTGGGCGGAGGTCCTGGACGGCGTTTCTGCGGCCACGGTGGTGCTCGGTCACACCCACATGCCGTTCACGCGGCTGGCAGACCGGCGGCTGATCGTGAACCCCGGCAGCGTCGGAATGCCTTACGGGACCGGGGGTGCGCACTGGGCGTTGCTCGGCGACGGCGTCGAACTGCGGCGCACGCGGTACGACGTCGAGGCGGCGTGCCGGTTCCTGGTCTCGCATTGTGCTTATCCGGACATCGAGCAGTGGGCGGACTTCTTCGTCCGCAACCCGGCTTCGGACGCCGAGGCGTTGCGGGTGTTCAGCGCGTCCGGACCGAGTTCCACATGATGACCGCGGCGTAGGGCAGGAACTCGCGGCCGCGGCGCCACAGCCACGGAATCCCCTTCAGCACCAGCCATCCCACGTGACCCGTGGCGCTCGGCTCGACCCCGCCACCGCAGGTGAGGCTCACCGGCTCCGGCACGTCGAACCCGGCGTCGGCGAGCAGCCCGGTGAAGCCGTCCGCCAGCATCCGGTGCCCCAGTTCGGACGGGTGCAGCCGGTCGACGCTCCACGCCGCCAGGTCGTACGCGCCGGGCAGCCGGTCGAGGTCCAGACAGGGCACGCCTTCGCGGGCGACGACGACGTCGATGGCCGCGTTCAGCTCGGCGACGCGGGCGCTGAGGGCACGCTTGAGGGCCCGCGGGAGGCGGAACACCTTGCTGTGGTCGTGGAACCGGACGGGGATGACGGTGGTACCGACCGCACCGAGCCGCCGCACGACCTCGGTGAGATCGGCGGCGATGGCACCGGCGTCGAAGTCGGGCCGCAGGGTGTCGTTCATCCCGGCGACCACGAGCGCCACATCAGGCCGGTGCGCCACGGCGGCGGGCACCTGCTCGCCGAGCACACAGCGCATCCGGGCACCGGTGAAGGAGGGATTGAGGTAGCCGTCGGCCCCGACTCCGAGCGCCGCGGCGACCAGCGGGCCGACACCCCGCCACCCCCCACGCCGAGGCAGTGGATCCCCCAGTCCGACGGCGGTCGAGTCCCCGAGCACGACAAGCCGCCGCGCTCGCCTGAGCATCGGGAGGCTCGGGCTGTTCGGGACTTCCGGGATGTTTGGGACGTTCGGGACCGCTTTGAGCGCGGGCCGGGAGGGTTCGGGACAGGGAGTGACTTCGAGGCTGGTCACGGTCACGCCCAAAACCATCGGCCACGGAGACTCACCTGCGGTGAGGACGAGGTAACGCGACCACGACACCACGCCGAATTCTTGACACTCAGCTCACGAATGTCCGAAATGTCCCACGCCTGCCGCCCCTAAAGTAGCCCCCACCCTCCCTGGGGGCCGGCCCCGCATCCAGCGTATCGCCGGGGCCCGCCGAAAGGCCGGGAGAAGCCGTGTTCCGCCCGACTTGTCCACATCACGGTCGAGCTGTGGACAAGCGGGTCTGCCGCGGCCTGTCGTGAGTGGTCAGTCAGGTTAGAGCGGACCCGCCCTTGGCGACCTGCCGGTTCCGGCTGCGGTTTGTGGTTGCCGAGGCTGGTGTGGTCGCTGGGGCGTTGCGGCTGGGGGTCGTGAGTGTTTAGGAGGGTTAGAACCCTCCTAAACACTCACGACCGGTACCGGTGTGGCGCGTGTGACTTCTGGTGCGGCGAGGTTGGCTTGCGGCGGCTGAGTGCCGGGCCTGCGTGACGCCGGCCAGCGGTATCCCGGTCGTGAGTTGGCCGTCGGGTTCTGACCCGACTGACCCCTCGCGTGGGGACCAGCGGAAACCGGACAGCACGCTGGGCTCGGCGAGCCGCGTAGGCCTGGGCGGAAGAACCGGTTGTTCGCCGGCCGACGCGGCCGGGCCGTGGACGAGTCCGGCCGGGGTCAGCAAGATGCCAAGTCGGACGCCGGGTCAGGCGACCCGACGCACGGCGTCTGCCCGGGGGATCTCGCCACCGGATCGCGGTCGTTGCGCCGCGCAAGCCCGGCCGGACGAACCGGACGAACCCGTCAGCGGAAGGCTGGGTAGAACGCCAGGTCCGCGTGCGGGCCCAGCCGTGCCGCCAAGGCTGCCGCCACCTTTGACGAGAACTCCGATACCGCCGTCATGCGGACGTAGCCCGCGTGCTTGGCCAGGTCGCGCCACCACGTCACCAGGGCCGCCTCGCGGCTCACCGGGGCCGCGTGGCGGGAGAGGTCCAGGGCACCCAGCTCCTCGCCCGTGATCAGCCAGACCCGCAGCAGCTCGCTCGACGTGAGGTGACCGGCCAGCGCCTCGTCGTCGGCGAAGGCGGGCCACACGCCCGCCACCTCCGCGCGCCACGCCGCGATCATCGCCTCGCTCATGCCCGCGGGCAGCGCCAGCGCGTCCGGCCAGCTCGCGAACGGCAGGCGTAGGTTGGCGGCGTCGACCAGTGCCGAGCGGACCCGGCCGTACTCGAAGTCGAGGAACCGCACCCCCTCGCCGGTGACCAGGTTGTTGTCGGGGCTGAGCTCCACCGGGCTGAACGCGCGGAAGGCCGTCGACCGGGACTGCTCGACGGCGTGCGTGACCGCGTCGAGCACCGCTTCCGGCACCGGGGTGCCCAACCGGTCCTGGATCAGCGACGGGACGCGCGCGCAGATCTCGTCGACGTCGTCGTGGTCGCACTTGGCCGGTCCGCCGAGGCGGCGCAGCAGAGCGTTGAAGTCGGCCTCGCGCCCGGCGGTGTTCGCGTGCAGCCGGCCCAGCGACCGGGCCCAGGACAGCAGCGCGCGCTCGGCGGCGCGGGAGTCGCGGGCGTGGAGCTTGTCCTCCAGGGTCGCCGTGCGGCCGAGGTCCTCCAGCACGAGCACGCGGTCGCGGCCGTCGTGGGCCAGCAGTTCCGGGCACATCCGCTCGTCCGGGGACAGCGCCGTGAACAGCTGGTAGCTGACCGCCTCCTGGGCGAACGAGTCCTCCTCGCCCGGCGCCGGGCGGTCCGGGTAGTGCTTGATGACCAGCGTGCGGGGCAGCGCGAAGGACGACGACACCACTCTCGCGCGGACGACCGTGGCCGGTCCGCTGCCCGCGAGGTCCTCGGGCGAAACCAGCGTGATCGCACTGCCGAACCGGCGCGAGAGAACGGACTCGCCCGCCGCGACCGCGGCGGCGATGTCCTGCTCGGCTCCTGCCCCGACCCCAGCGTCGCCGGTGGAGGAGGTGTCGACTGTCATTGTCACCGACCCTACTCGTGACTGAGCAACCATGACTACTGACATCCGGACAACAAGGAGCATCCCGCCCGGATCCGGGTCACCCGCGTGAAAGCGGACGCAGCTCCTTCAGGGAACCTTGCCCATTCCGGCGCACGATCAACACGACGGCCGCCGCTGCAACGATTCCGAGAAGGTTCACGAGCAGCTGCCCGATCGACTGGAGACACCTGCTCCACTCCCCTGCCACGGCCGCCACGACCGCGTATCCCGCGGCCGGCACCGTGGTCACCGAGATGAAGACCCCCACGAGCGCGGCCGATTTCGCCGACGTCATGGCGAGCATCCCGGCCGCTCCGGCGAGCATCGCCACGACCAGCGACGGTACGCCCACCGAGAACACGAAGTCGACCTCGTTGTGCTGCTTCAGCTCGAACGCCTGCGTGCCGAAGACGCCCGTCACCCGGACCAGCAGCGCACCGCCGAGCGTGACGACGATGGCCAGCGGGAAGCCGATCGCGAGCGCCGCGCCCGCCTGCCGGACCAGGTCCCAGCGCCGCAGCACGAGACCGACCGCGAGCGCGGCGAGAGGCCCGAACTCGGGGCCGACGACCATCGCGCCGACGATCGTCACCGCCGAGTCGGTCAGCACACCGACCGCGGCGAGCAGGCACGCGATGATGAGGAACGCCAGGAACGTCACGTTGAGCCGCGACTCCTCGCCGGTGCGGGACAGCAGCTCCTGCCACACGACGGCGTCGGCCCCCTCCCCCGGCGCGGCTTCTTCCGCCTCGTCGGCGGCGTCGGACAGCGCGGTGTCGAGCGCCTCCAGGGTGATCCCGCCGGTGCGGTCGAGCTCGAGCACGCACAGCGCGTCCACGATCTCGTCCGCCGCTTCGCGCGCGATGTCGGCCTCGAGCAGATCTCCCGCGGGCGAAACGGCGGCACCGCGGTGCACGATCAGGTGCGCGGTGCCGGCGTGTACCCGCAGGACGTCGAGCGCCTGAGCGGTCTTGTCCGGCGGGCACACGGCCCTGAGGTGCAGCATTAGTTCTGCGTTGCGGGGGCGGCCGGCTTCGCGTCGATGCCGGCCTCCTTGCGCTGCTGCGCGGTGATCGGCGCGGGCGCCGCGGTCAGCGGGTCGTAGCCGCCGCCGGTCTTCGGGAACGCGATCACGTCACGCAGCGAGTCGGCCTTGGCCAGCAGCATGACGATGCGGTCCCAGCCGAACGCGATGCCGCCGTGCGGCGGCGGGCCGAACGCGAAGGCGTCGAGCAGGAAGCCGAACTTCTCCTGCGCCTCTTCCTCGCCGAGGCCCATCAGCGAGAAGACGCGCTTCTGCACGTCGCCGCGGTGGATACGGATCGAGCCACCGCCGATCTCGTTGCCGTTGCAGACGATGTCGTAGGCGTAGGCCAGGGCGTTGCCCGGGTCCTGCTCGAACTTGTCGATCCACTCCGGGGTCGGCGAGGTGAACGCGTGGTGCACGGCGGTCCACTTGCCGGAGCCGACGGCGACGTCGTCACCGATGTCCTCGACCGGCGCGAACAGCGGCGCGTCGACGACCCACACGAACGACCAGGCGTCCTCGTCGATCAGGCCGAGGCGCTTGCCGATCTCGTCACGCGCGGCGCCGAGCAGCGGCTGCGTGCTCGCGGCCTTGCCGGCGGCGAAGAAGACGCAGTCGCCGGCCTTCGCGCCCGCGGCGGCGGCGACGTTCTCGCGCTCGGTCTCGGACAGGTTCTTGGCGACCGGGCCGCCGAGCGTGCCGTCCTCGTTGACGAGGATGTACGCGAGGCCGCGCGCGCCGCGCTGCTTGGCCCACTCCTGCCACGCGTCGAGCTGGCGACGCGGCTGCGAAGCGCCGCCCGCCATCACGACCGCGCCGACGTAGGGCGCCTGGAACACGCGGAACGGCGTGTCGGCGAAGAACTCCGTCATGTCGGTGATCTCGAGGTCGAAGCGCAGGTCCGGCTTGTCCGAGCCGTACTTGGCCATCGACTCGAGGTAGGTGATGCGCGGGATCGGCCGCGGGATCTCGTGCCCGATCAGCTTCCACAGCGCGGTGACGATGTCCTCGCCGACCTTGATGACGTCGTCCTGCTCGACGAAGCTCATCTCGATGTCGAGCTGGGTGAACTCCGGCTGGCGGTCGGCGCGGAAGTCCTCGTCCCGGTAGCAGCGCGCGATCTGGTAGTACCGCTCCATGCCGCCGACCATGAGCAGCTGCTTGAACAGCTGCGGCGACTGCGGCAGGGCGTACCAGGACCCGGGCTTGAGCCGCGCCGGGATCACGAAGTCGCGGGCGCCTTCCGGGGTGGAGCGGGTCATCGTCGGCGTCTCGATCTCGACGAAGTCCTGCTCGTGCAGCACCTCGCGGGCGGCGCGGCTGACCTCGCTGCGCAGCCGCATCGCCGCGGCCGGGCCGCTGCGGCGCAGGTCAAGGTAGCGGTGCTTGAGGCGGATCTCCTCGCCGACGTCGACCCGGTCGTCGATCGGGAACGGCAGCGGCGCGGCCTCGGACAGCACCTCGAGCTCGGTCGCGAGGACCTCGATCTCGCCGGTCGGGATCTCGGCGTTCGCGTTGCCGTCGGGGCGCTTCGCGACCTCACCGACGATCTTGACGCAGAACTCCGAGCGCAGCGCGTGGGCGCGCTCGGCCATCTCGCCCTCGCGGAAGACGACCTGGGCCACACCGCTGGCGTCGCGGAGGTCGATGAAGATGACGCCGCCGTGATCTCGCCGCCGGGCCACCCATCCGGTGAGGGTGACGGTCTGTCCGACCTGCTCGGCACGCAGGGTGCCGGCGTTGTGAGTGCGGAGCACTGCGACTGCTCTCCTTCGACATGGACGGTTCTCGCTGCCCGGAAAGGCTAACGAACCGCCCAGCGTACGACGTCGGCAGGTTTGACTTCTGGCGGTGCCAGGTGTCAAAGAACGAACTTGGGGCGGGCCTCCAGCGCGGCCACCAGCCGGTGGGCCTGGGCGAGGTAGGCGGCGACCTGGTAGATGCGGCCGCCCGGGTGCGAGACCAGCCAGTTCGCGGCCGCCGACGCCGACGCGAAGAACGGCTGCCCGGCGCAAGCGACGGCGTCCACGCGGTCGAGGTCGAAGCCGAGGTCGACCGCGGCGACGACGGCGGAGGCCGGGTCGGCCTGCAGGATCCCCCACGGGGTGAGCTCGATGCGGATGCGGGTGCCGGTGACCGGGCAGGTCGCGACGGCGTGCACACGCTCGTTGGTCGCCAGGGCCAGCAGGAACATGTCGACGGAGCCGTCCGGGCCGGCCCCGAGGGTGCCTTCGGCGGGCTCGAGCCGCTGGTGGCTCCCGCGCGGCGCGGGTCCGGTCGAGACGAGGTCGCGGTGCAGGGTGAAGCCGATCAGCTCGACGAGCCGGCGCGCTTCGGCCGGGGTGACGCCGACGGTCCCGGCGAGCCGGTCGACGCCCACCGGGTGACGGCCGGCCCGGGTCAGCTTCAGCGCGGCCCAGGCGAGCCGGGCCGCCGCGACACGGTCGGTCTGCGAGGTCGTCAACGTCCGGCTCCTTTCGGATCGATCCCTTCGACGTTAGGCGTCGGTGAGGGGGCCCGACAACGACACGATCGGACATTTTCCCGCAAGCACCCGACACCACCCGCCGGGTTACGGCGAACGGTGCAGTGTCACGGTTGTCGGGGGTGACGACCTCACTCACACGGCCGCCCGGTGGGAGGATCACGTACCGCAATCGTGGTCCATAAAGGACAGTCAAAGGACTCGCTGCGGACGCTGACCCACTGGGCCATCAGAGTAGCCGGAATCGCCCGGCGAGCGGGAGCCGTCCCGCTGAGTGAGCACCGGACGCGCTCCGCCGTGACAGGGCACCGCGAGGCCGTCACAGCAACCGCAGCTGTTCGGCGGGCGGTACGTCCTCCCCCCGCGACGACACCGACGGCACCGGCGGCTCCGGCGTCCGTACTTCGTACCCCGTCTTCGGGGCCAGCCCGTGCCGCCTCAGCAGCGGCGCCACCCGCTCGCCGAGCCGCTCGCGGTACGCCTTCTGCACGTAGCTCCCCTTCGCGTACAGCTCCCGGTAGCGCGGGACCAGCGCCGGGTAGGTGCCCGCCAGCCAGCGGCCGAACCACTCGCGGGCGCCCGGGCGCAGGTGCAGCGGGATGACCGTCACGCTCGTGGCGCCCACCTCGGCCAGCCGCGCGAACAGCGCGTCGAGGGCCTCGGCGGAGTCGGTCAGCCACGGCAGCACCGGCGCCACCAGTACCGAGCACGGCAGCCCGGCCTCACGGGCCTTGCGGACGAGCTCCAGCCGCGCCTGCGGGCTCGGCGTGCCGGGTTCGAGACGGTGCTGCAGCTCGCGGTCGAGCAGCGCGATCGACACGGCGAGGCCGACCGGGACGTCCGCCGCGACGCTCTGCAGCAGCGGCAGGTCCCGGGCCAGCACGGTGCCCTTCGTGAGCACCGACAACGGCGTGCCGGACCGCGCGAGCGCCGTGATGATGCCCGGCATCAGCCCGTAGCGGCCCTCCGCGCGCTGGTACGGGTCGGTGTTGGTGCCCATCGCGACGGGCTCGCGCCGCCAGGACGGCCGCTTCAGCTGCGCCGCCAGCACCTGCGGGGCGTTGACCTTGACGACGACCTGGGTGTCGAAGTCGCGGCCGGCGTCGAAGTCCAGGTAGGTGTGGGTGTTCCGGGCGAAGCAGTTGTGCGACACCATGCCGTCGGCGATGAAGTCGCCGGTGCCGGTGGTGATGTCGAACAGCGGGAGCTGCAGGCCCAGCGGCTCGATCGCCTCGACGCGCCGCCGGCTGGCGCCGATCACCGAGCCGTCGAGCGAGCGTTTCCAGGCGACCGCCGGGTTGCTCAGGTGCAGGAACCGGAGGACCTCGCCGGCGCCGCCGAGCAACCGGACCTCTTGGCGCGTCGGGAACTTCGGCACTTCGTCGAGCTGGTGCGCGAAGCCGAAACTCGTGAGGGCCGCCACGAAGGCGTCGGCGATCTCCGGCTCGTCGTGCGCGACGGACAGCATCCCGCGGCCGTGGCTGCCGGCGAGGTCGAAGACGCCGGCGAGGAACCCGCGCCGCCAGTGCGCGTCCGGGTCGGCGGGCACCTTCAGGAACCCGACCGACGCCCCGAAGTCGGGCAGGTACTCCAGCGCCCGCGCGGCCGCGTCCGCCTCCGCGCCGAACCCGCCGGAGCGCAGCATCCCGCACAGGTAGCCGGCGCGGTAGCCGAGCGTCTCGTCGGGCGTCGGCGCGAACCGGCCGACGCCGATCAGCTCGGCCCCGGGGGTCAGGTGCGGCCGCTGGGCGGCGCCGAGCTTGCTGCCGGTGACGTGCTTCCAGCCCTTCGAGGTGAGGAACCGGTGATCGCCGCTCGCGACGAGCCGCGTGCCGTCGTCGAGGGTGACGCGGTAGGCGTCGCGCAACGTCGTCCAGTGCGCGAGCACCGTGGTCGGCACCAGCCGCCGGGCCGCGCCGTGGCCGCGGGTGCCGTAGATCGCGTCGCCGACCTTCAGCTCCGACAGCGCCCGCGTCCGGCCGTCGGCGAGCAGGATCCGGGTGCCGCCTTCCAAGCAATACGTACAGGCATGGGAGCAGCCGCGGTACGGGTTCACGGTCCAGCTGAACGGCACCCCGGAGCCCGTGGGCACCTTGTTCAGCACCGAGCGGGCGTTCACCTCGTGAAAGGTGACGCCGTCGAATTCCGGTGACCGCACGGAACGCACCAGGCCTTCCAGCCCGGGCAGTGCCGGCTCACCCTCCCCTGCTCGCTGCCGATCCCATCGCACTCCGGCAGTCGAACACATGTTCTATTGGGGTGTCAAACGCGTTCGCGACTGGCTACGCACGGAAGCCGTGCCGGCGACCCGCACGACGAAGCTCACCTGACGCTCGGCGCGGGTTGTCGTGAGTGTTTAGGAGGGTTCTAACCCTCCTAAACACTCACGACCCCTGGTGTCACAGAGCCTGGCGAATTCGGCGACGACGGTGTCAGGAGGTGAACCGGTCCAGGGCGCGGATCTTGTTGGTGGCGTCCAGCGCGGCCACCTTGTAGGCCTCCGAGAGCGTCGGGTAGTTGAACACCGCGTCGACGAGGTAGTCGACCGTGCCGCCGCAGCCCATCACCGCCTGTCCGATGTGGACCAGGTCCGTGGCGCCCGTGCCGAACACGTGCACGCCCAGCAGCTTCCGGTCCTTCGTGGACACCAGCAGCTTCAGCATGCCGTAGCTGTCGCCGGTGATCTGGCCGCGCGCGAGCTCGCGGTAGCGGGCGATGCCGACCTCGTAGGGCACCGACGACGACGTCAGCTGGGCCTCGGTCGCCCCGACGTACGAGATCTCCGGGATCGTGTAGATGCCGATCGGCTGCAGCGCGCCGAGGCCGTTCGCCGGCTCGCCGAACGCGTGGTAGGCCGCGAGCCGGCCCTGGTCCATCGACGTCGCCGCGAGCGCCGGGAAGCCGATCACGTCGCCGACGGCGTAGATGTGCGGGACCTCGGTGCGGTAGTGCTCGTCGACGACGAGCCGGCCGCGCTCGTCCGCGGCCAGCCCGGCCTCCTCCAGCGCGAGCGAGCCGGTCATGCCCTGGCGGCCGGCGGAGTACATCACGCCGTCGGCCGGGATGCGCTTGCCGCTGACCAGGGTCGTGATCGTCGCGTCGTCGGACACCGCGACGTCGGCGACCTTCTCGCCGAACCGGAACGTGACGCCGAGGTCGCGCAGCTGGAACTTCAGCGACTCCACGATCTCGGGGTCGCAGAAGTCGAGCATCTGGTCGCGCTGCTCGACCACGGTGACGCGCGAGCCGAGCGCGGCGAACATCGACGCGTACTCGATGCCGATCACGCCCGCGCCGACCACGACGAGCGACGACGGGATCTGTTCGAGCCGCAGGATCTCGTCGGAGTCCAGCACGCGGGCGGCGTCGAAGTCGACGTGCCCGGGCCGCGCGGGCCGGGTGCCGGTGGCGATCACGACGTAGTCCCCGGTCAGCGTCCGGCGGTCCCCGGCGTGCTTGCCGTCGACGACCACGGTGTGCGGGTCGGCGAACGAGCCGAGGCCGGCGATCAGGTCGACGTGGTTGCGCATCAGCTGGGCGCGCACCACCTGGACCTCGCGCCCGACCACGTGGTGGGTGCGCGCCAGCAGGTCGGCGATGGTGATGTCCTGCTTGACCCGGTAGCTGGCGCCGTACAGCTCGCGCTGGTTCATGCCGGTCAGGTAGAGCACCGCTTCGCGCAGGGTCTTGGACGGGATCGTGCCGGTGTTGACGCACACCCCGCCGACCATGTCGTGCCGGTCGACGACCGCCACCTTCTTGCCCAGTTTCGCGGCCGCGATGGCGGCCTTCTGCCCACCCGGGCCCGAACCGATGACGATGAGGTCGTACTCGTGCTCGCTCACGGTGTCGAGCCTGCGCACCCGGAGCCCGCCGCGCAACCCCCAGCGGGTGAAGAACCATGTGGACCCGCCGTCGGCGCGTACTGCCGGCTTCCTGACGAAGATCAGAAGTACAGATTGATCACGTCATGGGACAACTTGATGACCGGTATCAGCCCAGACGCCAGCGACGCCACACGGACCACTCCGCCCCGGATCGGGTAGCCCGCGTCGCTGACGAGGTGGTCGGCCTCCAGTCGAGTAGTCCTGGCGGCCAGGAACTGCCCCGTGTTCTCGAGGGCCGCACTCTCCGAGTTCAGCCTGACCATCCGGTCCTTCAGGCTCTTCGCGTACGACTTGTGGATTCCAGATCGCAGGGTCGCGACGACCGCCAAGTTGAGCAGGGTCCCCGCGAATGCGACGGCGCCGAGCAACACATTGATCACCACCCGGTAAGGACGCGGCGCGTCGGGGTCGCGAAGTATGTAGATCAGGACGATCAGCGAGCAAACGAAGCACAACGACGACAAATAGGCAATGACGGTAAGCCTGCCCACTGGACGCCAGCCGTGATCGCGGTCGATCCGGGCCGGCACATGCCGGAACACCACGAGTTTCGGGACGTCCTTGAATAGCCGGGCGATGTGGTAGTAGAGGTAGGCCTGCCGAAACGCGAAGTACGTTCCGATCGATCCCACGGCGATCCACAGAATTGCCATCGAGGGGTCGGTGTCCCACTGCGCCCACCACGACAGCCGGTAGCCGTCCTGCACCGAAACCGACGGATGCGGGACCCCCTGAATGTTCGCCATCGTCTTGAACAAGTGGTTGGTCTTCGATGCACTGACGTAGAAGCCGGTGCCCAGCGTGATCACCGCGGAGAACACCACCAGCTGACGGATCGACGGCACCTTCAGCCTGACCAGGAACTTGGCGTACCGAGTGCGCATCGGGTCCTGATCCAGCTGGCCCTTGTCGAAGATCGCCGCACCTTCTCTGGTCAAGCTGACGTCGAGCTTACGCATCCGCCTGATGAGCAGTAGATAGAGAACGACCGCCGTCTCCGAGGTCAGGCCGAGCCCGAGGCTGGGCAGATCGGCAATGAACGGCACGCTCGTGCAAGTGAGGTCCGGATGCTCAGCTCCGGCGACCAGCAGACGTACGATGCGCAATGGATTGCAACCGGCAGCCGCAAAGGTTCCGTTCACCAAGGTGGAGACGGCCATCCAGACCATGGCGAGCGGCACACCGAGGATGAGCAGTACCTCGACCACCGGCCGGCTTGGAACAAAAGGGCGCTCACTCATCACGGCCTCGCCCGCCAAGCAAGAGCTGGTACGTACGATGCGGCATCTCGACCTGGGGAAAATGGGCGCAGCTGTCCAAGAGATGCACTTCGGCACTGTCGCAGACCCGCCGTAGGTCGACCATGTCGGATACGGGGACCAGTTTGTCCTTGACCCCGAACACCCCGACGACTGGACAATGGATCTTTTGCCATTCGACGTCCGGGTCGTAGTCGATTCCGTTCTGAGCCGCCAGCAGGAACGATTTGGGACGCATTCCCCGCGTCAGCCCATCCAGGAAACTCCGGTTCGCCGACCACGGGTAGGCCAGGAAACCTCGCAGAGAAAGCGGCAGCAACCGGGTCCTGGCCAGCGCGCGAATGAGCAGCAGACCCGCCGGGCCCAGCATGGCCAGCGCACTCTGCGAGAAGTAAGCCACCGCGACCTTGTGCCGGGAAAGCAGGCTCAGCCAGGGACTCTGCACTGTCCTGATCACCGAGAAGTACGCTCCGGCGACGAGGTGCACGGAAGACACCACCTTAGCGTGCCGGGCAGCGATGTCCAACGCGAGGAACCCGCCCATCGAATGGCCGACCAGCCGCACTCTGTCGAACCCCAGGGTCCGGGCCAATTCGATCACCAGGTCCCCTACCAGCCGACCCTCCAGATGGTCTTCCTTATTGTCGGACCTTCCGAAGCCTGGCAGATCGACGAGGATGAAGTCACCAAGCACTTCGGCGGGTTTCTTACCAGGACTTTGATCACAAGCGAGCTGCAGAAGCGGCGTCCAAGTCGTCCAGTCGTTGGCCACGCCGTGGAGAAAAACCGTCGCTTCGGAGCCATGCTGCAGCTGTACGCCGCGCACGTAGTGCAGGCGCCCGAACGGCCCATCGTGGAAACCCGAGACCAATCCGAAATATCGCGGATCGAGGATCAGTTCAAAGGGGAAGTATTCGGCTGGTTTGCCCACGAGTTGTCTCCCACGCTGTTTCGGTTCGCGCGAGGAGTCGTCTCGATCTTTCCCGGTGCAACGCCCATGCCCTGGCCGCGGCGAACTGTTACCCGACCGTGTTCTCGAAAGAGAATCGGCTCAGGCCCGGAGGGCGCCCCGGCGCCGCTGCCAGTCGGTCACCGCGTCCAGACCGGACTCGATCTCCTCCGTGAGCAACGCCGTCAGCTGGGCCGCGACGTCCACGCCGAGCAGCTTGCCGGCGCGGCCGTCCGAGATCAGCGTCAGCGCCTCCCACGGCGACGTCGCCAGCTCGTCCACGGTCGTCCCGGCCGGCGGCGGCGTCAGGCCTTCCTCCAGCCCGAACCGCCCGGCTGCCAGCAGGGCCGCGACGACCAGGTGGGGCTGGGCGTCGGCGCCCGGGAAGCGGAACTCCAAGCGGCGGTTCGCCGCGGGCCCGGCCACGCGGACCGACGCCGTCCGGTCGTCGTGGCCCCAGCGGATCTCGCGCGGGGAGAACGGTGCCGTCCGCAGCCGGACGTAGCCGTTCCACGTCGGCGACCACACGGCCGTCAGCGCCCGCGCGTCCCGCAGCACGCCCGCCAGGAACCCGCCCAGCAGATCCGGCCCGGAACCGTCCACGGCGGACAGTGACAGGTGGACGTGCCCCGAGTTGCCCTGCCCCGGCGCGGGCGCCGCGAGGTAATCGGCGGTGACGCCGTGGCGCGCCGCGACCCGGCGGACGATCAGCTGCTGCAGCAGGACGTCGTCGCAGGCGGCGAGGGCGTCGCGGTGGCGCAGCACGATCTCGTACTGGCCCGGGTGGCACTCCGCGCGCGCCGACTCGACGCCCAGCCCGGCCTCGTCGAGCGCCTCCCGCAGGTCGCGCAGCAGCGGCGCGAGACGCTCGGTGCCGCCGACCGCGTAGTCGACGCCGTGCGCGGTGAGCGGCTCGCCGGCCGCGTCGCGGAACACCACCTCGTGCTCGATGCCCACCGACGGCACCAGCCCGAGTCCTTCCAGTGCTTCGAGCTGCCCGCGCAGCACCTCGCGCGAGGCCAGCTCCGCGACCGGCCCGGCCGGCCACTCGGCGTCGCACACCACCGCCCACGTCCGGTCGCCGAGCGGGATCGCGCTCGCCGCATCCGGCCGCATCCGCAGGTCGCCGTAGCCCTCCAGGTAGCCATTCAGGTAGCCACCGAGCGCCCCGGACTCCGGCAACGCCGCGCGCTCGGGCGTCCACGCGAAGACGTAGCTGCAGACGCCGTAGCCGTCGGTGAGGACGTCGGCGGCGAACGGCGCGGCCAGCTCGACGGCGGCGAAGCGGGCGTGCGGGTCGGGCACCAGCAGGAGCAGCCGCGCGCCGTCCTCGGCGAGCACCCCGCGCAGCACGCCTTCCCCGGTCACGGCCGCCGCACGCCGGGCGGCCAGCGACCGCGGGCCGGCCGGGCGCGCGAACGGCGTCACCACGCGCCGCCGGGATCCGCGCTGTGCAGCGGGTTCGGCACCCGGCCGAAGCGGACGTCGAACTCGTCGTCGCGCTCCACCTTGTCGAAGCCCTGCCCGGCGAAGTGCTCGCGGTTGAGCGTGACGCGCTCGACGTCCGGTGCGAACAGCCGACACGCGTCGAACCGCGCGGCGACGTCCGGGTTCTCGTCGCGGTAGCGGCCGACGATCTCGCGCACCGGCGCCCAGAACCTCGCCCGCGGCAGGCTCAGCTCGTCGAGCAGTACCTCGGCCCAGAACCGGAACTGCCCGGAGAACACCGAGCTGAACAGCGACTGCGCGAGCAGGTGCGCCGGCCAGCGCAGCATGTCGGCGGCCGCCTCGGGCGGGAGGCTTTCGTAGCTTTCGAGCTGTTCGTCGAGCAGGTCGACACCCTGGGCGAAGTCCTTGATCAGCACCCGCTGCGGCACGCCGGCGGCGTCGACGACGAGGATCAGGTTCTGGCCGTGCGGGCAGAAGCCGACGCCGTGGCGCAGCAGCCACTGCAGCAACGGCGTGAGCGTCAGGTCGAACAGCCGCGTCAGCCACCCCTCCGGGTCGCCGTCGCCGATCAGGTGGGCGAGCACCGAGACGCCGTCGGGCCCGCGATAAGGCAGTGCGGCGAACGAGATGGCGCGCTCCCCGGCCGCCAGGTGCGCGGTGAGGGGTTCCCGCCACAACGCGCCCAGGGTCTCGTGGAACCGGTACGGCAGCTCCTCCAGGTGCCCGAACAGCGGGTGCTTCACCGACACGCTCGCGACCTCGCCGAGCAGCCCGAACCGGTACTTCTCGGCCAGCAACGGATCACCCGCGCTGACCCGGCGCAGCCACGACGTCACCGACGGCCCGGCGAGCGTGGCCGCGGAGTTGAGCCCCCGGTAGACGAGCGTGTTGCGCACCGACACGGCGGTCTTGACGTCGTGCCGCCCGGGCGTGCTCACGTTCGCGAGCGTCCGGACGGTCTGGTGCGCGCGGTAGCCGTCGGCGCTCTCGCCGAGGTCGATCATGACGCCGGTGGCCAGCTCGGCGGCGTAGAGCGTGCCGAGGATTTCGTCGGCCTGCCACGGGTGCACCGGCACCCACACGTAGCCGTCGGGCGCGCGGCCGGCGAACTCCGCGCGCAGGTCGCCGAGTTCGGCGGCCAGCAACGCGTCCCGGCTCAGCTCGTCGACACTGCGGAACTCGGCGTGCTCGGGGTGGACGGCGAACCAGCGCAGCCGGACGTCGGCCCCGGCCTCCGGCGCGAACCGCGCGCGGTCGAGCGCCGAGAAGCCGACGCGGCCCTTGTTGAGCACCAGCCGCGGGTGACCCGTGAGGTGCCCGTCGGCGACGTTGTAGTCCAGTGTGGACAGCTCCGCCGCGGTCGGCGCGCGGCGCAGGCGGGCGGCCTCGTTGGCGACCGTCGCGGTCAGCTCGGCCAGGACGTCGGCCAGCCGCAACCCGCTGAGCCCCAACGTCTTCCGGGCGTCCACGACGAGCGTGCGCGGGTCGGTGGCCGGCTCGCCGGACCGGTGCGCGCTGCCCGCGACCACCGTCCAGGCGTCGAAGGCGCCGCGCCGGGACCGGAAGGTGTAGACGACGTCGTCCGGCAGCTCGAGCCGGTAGCTGTCGCCGTCGGCCACCGGCTCCAGCATGTGCTCGTACGACAGCTCGCCGAGCATCTTGTGCGTGATCAGGGCACCGGCCGCGCGCCAGGCGGCCGCCTCGTCGATGCTCACTTGTCCTCCAGGCCGAACGTGGTGAAGGCGGTGCGGTCGGGCAGCTCGTGCACGGTCTTGCCGCACACGGCATTGAGGATCACGGCCGCCCGCCAGGCGCCCAGGCCGAGGTCGGGGGCGCCCGGCCCGTGCGTGTGCCGTTCGGCGTTCTGCACGAACAGCGGCCCCGGCACGTCGAGGGCGACGCGGTGGTCGGCGCCGACCACGAGCCGGCCCCGGTCGTCGCGGTGCACGGCGTCGCCGAGCCCGGCCAGCAGCGGCCCGGTCGGCGTTTCGGTGTAGCCGGTGGCCGCGACGACGGCGGCGGTGCGCACGGTCCCGTTGCGGCCCTGCTGCGCGTGCCGGAGCCCCAAGTCGACTTGTCCATCCACAGTGGACGCCGAGACGACTTCGACGCCCGGGCTCAGCACCGCGGCGGGCCAGCCGCCGCCGATGCTGCGGCGGTAGAGCTCGTCGTGGATCGCGGCGATCGTCTCGGCGTCGATCCCCTTGTACAGCTGCCACTGCGTGGGCAGCAGGCGGTCGCGGACCGCGCTCGGCAGGCCGTGGAAGTAGGTGGTGTAGTCGGGGGTGAACTGCTCCAGTCCCAGTTTCGAGTACTCCATCGGCGCGAACGCCGGGGTGCGAGCAAGCCAGCGGAGGCCGTCCACAGTGGATCGCGCGCGCAGCAGGTCGAGGACGACCTCGGCCCCCGACTGCCCGGACCCGACGACGGTGACGCTCTCGGCGGCCACCAGCGCGGCCCGGTGGGTGAGGTAGTCCGCGGAGTGCAGGGCAAGGGTGTCCGGGTCCGAAACCAGGTCCCGCAACGGTTCCGGCACCGCCGGCACCGACCCGACCCCGAGCACGACGGCGTCGGCCAGCACCGGTTCGGTGCCGGCGACCGTCAGCTCGAACGCCGCTTCGGCCGCGTCCCACCGGACGCCGGTGACCTCGTGGCCGAACCGGCACGACGGCAGCCGCGCCGCCGCCCAGCGGCCGTAGTCGTCGTATTCGGCGCGCGGCAGGTGGAACCGCTCGGCGAAGTAGAAGGGCAGCAGCCGGCCGCGGTCGCGCAGGTAGTTGAGGAACGACAACGGGTTCGTCGGGTCGACCAGCGTCACCAGGTCGGCGAGGAACGGCACCTGCAGGCTCGCGCCCTCGACCAGCAGGCCCGGGTGCCACCGGAACTCCGGGCGGGCGTCGAAGAACACCGCGTCCAGGCCGTCGACCGGGGCGGCGAGCGCCGCTAGCGAGAGGTTGAACGGCCCGATCCCGATGCCCGCCACGTGGTGGCGCCTCACGAAGCGACCGGGCTTTCCCGGTTCGCGACGAGCTCGGCGCCCGCGGTGGCGGCGATCCGGTCCAGCAGCGGGCGGTAGTCCTCGACCGTGGTTTCGGGGTGCAGCAGCGTCAGCTTGAGCCACAGCTGCGGCGCGCCGCCGGGGCCGGTCGGCAGCGCGGCCCGGCCGATCACCGCGGTGCCCGCCTCCAGCAGCGCGCGGCGGACCCGGGCGACCAGTTCGTCGGCTTCGGCGTCCGCGAGGTTCTCGGCGACGACCGGGCGCAGGACGACGGTGGACAGCTCCGGCGCGCCCCAGAGGCGCAGGCCGGGGTGGGCGTCGACGACGGCCGCGACCTCGCCGGCGGTGTCGCAGCAGTGCTCGACGAGCGCGCCGAGACCGTCGGTGCCCAGCGCTCGCACGGTGACGGCCATCCGGAACGCGTCCGGCCGCCGCGACGTCCGGATCGAGCGGCCGAGCAGGTCCGGCAGGCCGGCCTCGGTGTCGTCGTCGGCGTTGAGGTACTCGGCCCGCACGGTCAGCGCGCCGAGGTCGGCGGCCTCGCGGGCGGCGAAGAGCCCGGCCGCGACCGGCTGCCAGCCGAACTTGTGCAGGTCGAGCGCGACGGAGCCGGCCTGCTCCAGCCCGGCGAGCTGGGCCCGGAGCGCGGTGCTGCACAGCGCCATCCCGCCGTACGCGGCGTCGACGTGCAGCCGGGCGCCCGCTTGGCGGCAGATCTCGGCGATCTCGGGCAGCGGGTCGATCGTGCCGGTGTTGGTGGTGCCGGCGGTCGCGACGACGACGGCGGGCGCGCCCAGGTCGCGGAGAGTCTCGGCGAGTGCGGCCGGGAGCAGGCGATCGCCCTCGCACGCGACGACGACCGGCGCGGGCAGGCCGAGCAGCCAGGCCGCGCGGGCGACGCTGTGGTGGGCGTTGACGCCGCAGACGGGCCGGACGTGCGCGTCCCGCTCGCGGGCCAGCAGCAGCCCGAGCAGGTTGGATTCGGTGCCACCGGTGGTCACGACGGCGTCCGGCGCGGCGGCGTCCGGGTAGCAGAGGCGGGCGATGCCGGTGGTGAACTCGCGCTCCAGCTCGCTGGCCACCGGCGCCTGGTCCCAGGAGTCCATCGACGGGTTGAGCGCGCTCGCCACGACGTCGGCGGCGACGGACACCGCGAGCGGCGGGCAGTGCAGGTGGGCCGCGCAGGCCGGGTCGGCGGGATCGGCCGAGCCCGCCGCGAGCAGCCGGCTGAGCTCCTCCAGCGCGGCTTCGGCGCCGACGCCGTGACGTGGCAGCGCGCCCCCTTCACCGGCGAGCGCCGCGGCCACCGCGGCGGGTCCGCCGGCCGGCACCGGCCCGCCGCGTTCGGCGACTCCGGCCGCCATGCCGCGCAGTGCCGCCGGGATCAGCTCCCCGAGCCGGTCCGCGCCGCCTTCGCCCCCGGCCAGCCCGTCTGCCCGCATGTACCCCCGCCTTCCTTAGGGTTGCCTTGCCTACGCTGAGCAACAGTACGGCGACCGAAGGCTGCCTGTCACCCGGCCCCGTTCCAGCATGCGCGACCGAGCGGCGGGAACGCGTCGGCCATCGGGAGTAGGTTCGGCCCCGAAGGTGATCGGCTGTGACGACGGGCTGCGAGCGCGGATCGCCGGGCTGGCCCCGATCGGGGCGGCCGAGGCGCCGGCGGACGCGGTCTGACCGGTCGCTCACCGTCTTCCCGGCCGACGCGGTGTCCGATATCCGGTCGACGTACTCGGCGAGCGTGCTGCCGACCACTTGCGCTTCATGCGGCGACGCCGGGCTGCAGCCGTTGTGCCGCCGCTTCCGCCCGGATCTCGCCGGGATCACCCGGCGCCGCGCGAGGCGAGGCTTTCGTGCGCGCGGTTGGCTCGCCGCACGAAAGCCTTGCCGCGCGCCGGTTTCTCGCGCGACGACTCGGCGAAGGGTCAGCGCGGGGCCAGGGCCCGGACCTGCTCGAACGGGTCGCCGCCCGTCGGCAACAGCGCGATGATCGGGGTGGTCAGGCCGTTGTCCACATAGGACTGGATCTGTTCCCGGCACGAGTCGAGGCTGCCGTGGACGATCAGGTCGTCCACCACCGCGTCCGGGATGACCTGGTTGGCCTTCTGGCGGTCGCCCGCCGCCCAGGCCTCGTGCATCGGGGCGAGGGCCTCGCCGCGGCCGAGCCACTCGTGGAACGCCGCGTACACCGGGACCGTGAGGTAGCTCGAGATCAGCATCCGGCCGAGGCCCCGCGCCGCGGCGGCGTCCTCGGTGGGGCAGACGAAGATCCGGGCCGCCAGCTCGACGTCCGGGCCCACGACCGAGCGGATCTTCGGCACGTCCGTCGGCGCCAGCCAGTTCGTGATCGCGCCGTCGGCCTCGCGCGCGGCCAGCTTCAGCATGCCCGGGCGCAACGCGGCCAGCATGATCGACGGCGGCGGGTCGGCCGGGCGCTCCAGGCGGAACTTCGAGACGGCGAACGTCTCGTACTTCTCGCTGACCTTCTCCCCCGTCAGCGCCGAACGCAGGAAGCGCAGCGTGTCCCGCGACCGCGCGAACGGCGCTTCGAACGGCGCCGCGTTCCAGTTCGAGACGATCACCGGCGACGACGCGCCGATGCCGAGCACGAACCGGCCCGGCGCCAGCTCGGCCACGGTCGCCGCCTGCATCGCCAGCAGACCCGGACCACGCGTGTACACCGGCACGATCGCGGTGCCCAGCCGCAGCTGCGGCGCCCACTGCGAGGCGAGCACCAGCGGCGTGAACGCGTCGGTGCCCGCCGTCTCGGCCGTCCACGCGTCGGTGTAACCCAGGTCCGGCAGCTGCTCGACCAGCTCACGGTGCGCCGTCAACGGCACCCCGGTCAGCGGAATCGTGAGGCCCCAGCGGCTCATGCGATCTCCTTCTCCACGACGGAAAGCTCACGCAGGATCCAGTCCACCTGGGTGCGCATCAGGTTCTCCGCGACCTCTTCGGCCTGCGGCGTCATGTGGGTGGCCCCGGCCAGCGGCAGGAACACGTGCGAGCGGCCCTTCGCCAGCAGCGCCGACGACAGCCGCAGCGAGTGGGCGACGAACACGTTGTCGTCGGCCAGCCCGTGCACGATCAGCAGCGCGCGGCTCAGCTCGCCGGCGCTCTCGATCAGCGAGTTGTGCGCGTAGCTCTCCACCTCATCCTGCGGCTTCCCGAGGTAGCGCTCGGTGTAGTGCGTGTCGTACAACGACCAGTCCGTGACGGGCGCGCCCGCGACCGCCGCGTGGAAGACGTCCGGGCGGCGCAGCACGGCCAGCGCGGACAGGTACCCGCCGTAGGACCAGCCGCGGATGGCGACGCGCTCGACGTCCAGCTCCGGGAACCGCGCGGCCGCGGCCTGCAGCGCGTCGACCTGGTCCTGCAGGGTGACGTCGGCGAGGCGGCCGTGGATCTCGCGCTCCCACACCGCGCCGCGCCCGGGTGTGCCGCGGCCGTCGGCGACGAGCACCGCGAACCCCTGGTCGGCCAGCCACTGTGACGTCAGGAACGCGTTGCGGCTCTGCAGCACGCGCTGGGCGTGCGGGCCGCCGTACGGGTCGAGCAGCACCGGCAGCTTGCCCTCGCTGGGCTCGTAGCCGCGCGGCAGCAGCAGGGCGGCGCGCAGGCCGCGCTCCCCCAGCGTCAGCCAGGTCAGGTTCGGCACGATGTCCGGGTCCACAGTGGACGACGCGATCGCCACGGCCTCGGCGCCGTCGCGCAGCACCGAGACGCGCGGGCCGCTGTGCTCCAGGCTCCACGACGACAGCACGGTCACCGCGACGGACCCGGCGCCGTGGTGCACGCCGTCCACAGTGGACACCCGGTGGATCGAACCGCCTTCGGTGCGGTAGACGTGGATCTGCGTCGAGTCCGCGTCGGACGCGCTGAAGAGCAGCTCGTCGCCGACGTCGAGGACCGCGCGCAGCTGCAGCCCGGCCGGGGTGACGGCGTCTTCGCCGACGTAGAGCCGGTGGTCGCCGTCGACCATCCGCTCGGTGACGAGGCGCCCGTCCGGCGTCCACGCCGGGACGCCGCCGACGATGTCGATCCAGTGCTGGTCGGTGGCGGTGTGCACGACCGACGTCGAGCCGTCGGTGACGTCGAGGGCGAGCACGTCCAGCCGCGTCTGGTCCCGCGGCTCGACGGCCAGCAGCGGCGCGCCGCCCGCCGACCAGTGCACCGAGGCGAGGTACTCCCACTCGCCGGGCGCGACGTCGACGCGCGAGCCGTCCAGGCCGAGGACGGCCAGCGTGACCAGGGCGTTCGTGGTGCCCGCGGCCGGGTAGGCGACGACGTTGGCCGGGTTCTGCGGGTTGGCCGGGTCGGCGATGGTCCAGCGCGGCACCGGGCCGCGGTCGGCGCGCTCGGCCAGCAGCGCGGCGCCGTCCGGGGCCCACCAGTAGCCGCGGGTGCGGTCCATCTCCTCGGCGGCGATGAACTCGGCGAGCCCCCAGGAGACGTCTTCGTCGTCTTCCCCGGCCAGTACCCGGTCGTCGCCGGTGGCCAGCTCCATGACGTGCAGCCGCCGGTCCTGCACGTACGCGACGTGCGTGCCGGTGGGGCTCGGCCGCGGGTCGATGACCGCGCCGTCGACCCGCAGCGTCACCTCGCCGGACGCGAGATCCAGGGTGTAGAGCTTGCCCGAGAGCGTGAAGGCCGCGACCGTGAAGCCCGCGTCGACGCCATAGTGGACGACCCCGCCGCCGGTCTCGCGGGCCCGTTCGCGCCGCGCCCGCTCCTCGGCCGGCAGCTCCTCCTCGCCGGGCAGCAGCTCGGCGGCGTCGACGACCTTCGTCTCGGCGCCGCTCGCGAGGTCGGCCGACCAGAGGCTGTGCCGCGGGTCGGTACCCGACTCCGCCCGCAGGAACAGCACGCGCGAACCGTCCGGGGCGACCCGGAACGCCTTCGGCGCGCCGAGAGTGAAGCGCTGGGTACGGGCCTGTTTGCGGAGGAACGGGAGATCGTCGACATCGGTCACGCCCGCACTCTTCCAGACGCTCAGGCCGGTACGCCAACACCCTTCAGCTTCGCCAGCTCGGCGTCGACGTCGTAGTCCGGCTGCGGGAACTTCGGGTCCAGCTCGGTGAGGGTCTCGATGAGCAGCTCCGCGACGGCCCAGTTCCGGTACCACTTGTGGTCGGCCGGCACGACGTGCCACGGGGCGTAGTCCGTCGACGTCTTCTTGAAGATGTCGGCGTAGGCCTTCTGGTAGGCGGGCCAGTGCGACCGCGCCTCGAGGTCGCCCGGGTTGTACTTCCAGTGCTTCTCGGGCGTCTCCAGCCGGGCCTTCAGCCGCTTGAGCTGCTCCTCGGGCGAGATGTGCAGGAAGACCTTGACGACGGTGGTGCCACCGTCGGTCAGCTCCTTCTCGAACGCGTTGATCTCGCTGTAGCGGCGGCGCCGCTCCTCCGCGCTGAGCAGCCCGGACACCCGCGGGACCAGGATGTCCTCGTAGTGCGAGCGGTCGAACACGCCGATCTGGCCGGGCACCGGCAGCTGCTTGCGGATCCGCCAGAGGTAGTGGTGGCGCCGCTCGGCCGCCGTCGGCGCCTTGAACCCCGAGTAGTGCACGCCCATCGGGTTGACCAGGCCGAGCACGTGCGAGACCGTGCCGCCCTTGCCCGAGGTGTCCATGCCCTGCAGCACCAGCAGGACGTTGCGTTCGCCGCCGCCGACGCCCTCGGCGTAGAGCGCCTCCTGCAGCGCGGACAGCCGCTCGCCCGCGGTGCCGAGCTTGGCGAGGGCCTTCGGCTTCTTGCCGGGCCCGACCGGCGCCGAGCCCGGGTCCGGCAGCTCCCCGGTGATCCGCAGCGCGTCCCGGACCCGGCTTCCCTCGTCGTTCTTCTTGCCCATCCCGCGAGGTTAACGACTCGGGCGGCGGCTTTCCTGTCGACGCACCCGGCCGGGTGGCGGCGCAGCGATTCGGGGGTCGGATCCGCGGATTGCGCAACGAACAACGGGTGAAAGCAACGATTCCCGGCTGAACTCTGCGTCTGCGGTCTCTAACCTGAACGCATGACGACGTTCGCCGGCCGGGAAACCGCCGCCCCCACCGCCGCGAGCTTCATCGCGCTCGACGAGCAATGGAGCACGCACAACTACCACCCGCTGCCCGTCGTGATCGCCGGAGCCTCCGGAGCGACGGTGACCGACGTCGAAGGCCGGTCCTACCTGGACTTCCTCTCCGGCTATTCGGCGCTGAACTTCGGCCACCGCCACCCGGACCTGATCGGCGCCGCCGTCGAGCAGCTCGGCCGCGTCACGCTCACGTCGCGGGCCTTCCACCACGACCAGCTCGGCCTGTTCTGCCGCGAGCTGGCCGAGCTGACCGGCACCGAGATGGTGCTGCCGATGAACTCGGGCGCCGAGGCCGTCGAGTCCGCGGTCAAGCTCGCCCGCAAGTGGGCGCACACGGTCAAGGGCGTGCCGGACGGCACCGCCGAGATCATCGTCGCCGACTCGAACTTCCACGGCCGGACCACCACGATCGTGTCGTTCTCGACCGACGAGACCGCGCGTGCCGACTTCGGCCCGTTCACCCCGGGCTTCGTCACGGTGAAGTACGGCGACGCCGCCGCCCTGCGCGACGCGATCACCCCGCGCACGGCCGCCGTCCTGCTCGAGCCGGTCCAGGGCGAGGCCGGCGTCATCGTGCCGCCGGCGGGCTACTTCGCCGACGTCCGCGCGGCCTGCGACGACCACAACGTGCTGCTGATCGCCGACGAGATCCAGTCCGGCCTGGCCCGCACCGGCACCGTGCTGGCGCTGGACCACGAGGGCGTCCGCGCCGACGTCTACACGCTGGGCAAGGCCCTCGGCGGCGGCATCCTGCCGGTGTCCGCGGTGGTCGGCAGCCGCGACGTGCTGGGCGTGCTGAAGCCGGGCGAGCACGGCTCGACGTTCGGCGGCAACCCGCTGGCCTGCGCGATCGGCCGCGCGGTCGTCAAGCTGCTGCGGACCGGCGAGTTCCAGCAGCGCTCCACCGAACTGGGCGCCCACCTGCACACGCGCCTGACCGAGCTGGTCGGGAGCGGGCTGTCCGAGGTCCGCGGCCGCGGCCTGTGGGCGGGCATCGACATCGCCCCCGGCGGCCCCGAGGGCCGGGCGGCGTCCGAGGCCCTGGCCGCGCGCGGCGTGCTGTGCAAGGAGACGCACGACCGCACGCTGCGCGTCGCCCCGCCGCTGGTGATCACCCGTGAAGAGCTGGACCGCGGCATCGACGCCATCGCCGAGGTCATCCGCCCCTGAACCCCGGTTGTCCGTGAATGCCACATCGAGGGACATAGTGTCCCTCGATGTGGCATTCACGGCGTTCGGGAGCGAACCGGGCGGATCGGGCGTTGGGCAGGTATGGGATCAGGGGAATGGGTGGAGCGGCCGCTGGCCGGTGCGGACAGCGTCACGCCGGCCGAGCTGTACGAGCAGGGGAAGCGGCTGCGGGACAAGACGCCGGTCACCGCGCACGACCACGAGGCCGCCGCGACGGACCGGCCGACGCCCGCGCAGTACTTCGAGGCCAGTGGCAAAGGACGGCTGCCCGAGCTGGTCGAACTCCGCCGTGAGCGGATGCTCGCGTCCCCGTTCACCTTCTTCCGCGGCGCCGCCGGGCTGATGGGCGCCGACCTCGCGCGCACGCCCGTCTCCGGCCTCGACGCCCAGCTCTGCGGCGACGCGCACGCGGCGAACTTCGGGCTCTACGGCACGCCCGAGGGCAAGATCGTGATGGACATCAACGACTTCGACGAGACCGTCCCCGGCCCGTGGGAGTGGGACCTCAAACGGCTCGCCGCGAGCCTCGTGCTCGCCGGCCGCGAGGGCGGCATCGGCGAGTCCGGCTGCCGCGAAGCCGCCGAGGACGCGGCGAAGTCGTACCGGCGGACCATCCGCGCGCTGGCCGAGCTGCCGTTCCTGCGCAGCTGGAACGCGCTGCCGGACTCGTCCGTGCTGTCGAAGGCCCGCGCGGACGAGCTGATCGACGACTTCGCCGACGCCGCCGAGAAGGCCCGCAAGAACGACAGCGCCAAGGTCGCCGCGAAGTGGACCGAGCGCGTCGACGACCACCGGACGGGCCTGGCGCGCCACCGGTTCGTCGAGGACCCGCCGGTGCTGACGCACGTCGACGAGCAGACCGCGGAGGCCGTCGCCGCCGGGCTGGCGTCCTATGTGGACACCCTGCGCGAGTCGCGGCGGACGCTGATCTCGCGCTACCGCATCGCCGACGTCGCCTTCCGCGTCGTCGGCACCGGCAGCGTCGGGCTCCGCAGCTACGTCGCGCTGCTGCACGGCAACGACGACGAAGACCTTGTCCTGCAGGTGAAACAGGCGGCGTCACCGGCGCTCGGGCCGTACCTGGACCTGCCCGCGGCCGAACACGAAGGCCGCCGGATCGTCGACGGCGCCCGGCTCGTGCAGGCCGAGACCGACATCCTGCTCGGCTGGACCACGATCGACGGCGTCCCGTACATCGTCCGCCAGTTCCGGAACCTCAAGGGCGACATCGACCCGGCGGAGCTGGAGAAAGACCACCTCGACGACTACGGCCGGCTCGCCGGGGCGCTGCTCGCCCGCGCCCACACGCGGTCGCTGCACCCGCAGCTGCTGTCCGGCTACTTCGCCGACGACTCCGAGCTGGACGAGGCGATCGGCGCGTACGCCGTGCGCTACGCCGACCGGACGGAGGCCGACCACGCCGCCTTCTCGGGGACCTGACCGGACAGGAAGCCGGTCAACGCTGGAGAACGAATTCCCCGCCGTGCTAGATCTTCGTGAACGGGTGACGGCGAGGGAGACGGCGTGGCGGATCTCAAACGGCGGTCGGTGCTCACGGGAGCGGTCGCGACGGCGTTGGCGGCCACCGCCGCGCCCGCACTCGCCTCCCCCAGGCGGCGGCCGTTCCGGCTGGGCGTCAACTACACACCCTCGACGCGCTGGTTCCACATGTGGGAGGACTGGCGCGAAGCCGACCTGCGCCGCGACCTCGACGACATCGCCGCGCTCGGGCTCGACCACATCCGGATGATGCTGCTGTGGTCGGCGTTCCAGCCCGAACCGCACCTGGTCAGCGGCGAGAAGCTCGACCGGCTGCACCGGTTCCTGGACCTCGCGGGCGCGGCCGGCCTCGACGTCGAGGTGACGGTCTTCAACGGCCACATCTCGGCCCGCTACTGGACGCCGAACTGGCTGCAGACCACGCCGGAGCCGGTGAACTGGTTCACCGACCCGGCGGCCCTCGACGCCCAGCGCGCGCTGCTCACGGCACTGGCCGCGCGGATCGGGAAGCACCCGCGGTTCCTCGGGTTCGACCTGTCGAACGAGCCGTACTACTACTGGGACTCCTTCGCCGGCCTGGCGGTGACGCCGGAGCAGGCCGACGCGTGGGCGCACACCCTGTGCGAGACGGCGGAGAGCGTCGCGCCGGGAAAGGCGCACACGGTCGGCTGCGACCGCGCGCCGTGGGACAACGGCCGCTACTTCACCCGCGCCGGCCTGGCCGACGCCGGGAACATCGTGGCGATCCACCCGTGGACGTCGTTCTTCGGCACGCTCAAGACGACCCCGCTCGGCGCGTTCGAGACGCACAACGCGGAGCGCCTGATCCAGGTGGCGCAGGCGTACGCGACGGACCCGGCGAGGCCGTGCTGGATCCAGGAGGACGGCGCGGCGCCGTCGATCCACTTCAGCGACGCGACCCGCCCGCAGTACGCCGAGTGGCTGTCCCGTTCGATCCGCAACGCGGCGTCGTGCGCGCACACGCTGGGCTTCACGTGGTGGTGCTCGCACGACGTCGACCCGGCGCTGGTCCCGAACCTGAACCCGCTGGAGTACGACCTGGGGCTGTACACGAACGAGCACCGTCTCAAGCCCGCGGGCCGCGCGTTGCAGGCGCTGGTGGCGGAGTTCGACCGCACCCCGCCGAAACCGGCGCCGCGGACGACGGCGATCGTCATCCCGGACGCGGACCCGACCCGGGGCTCGGACCGCTTCTTCGCACTGGCCGACGCCGGGACGCGGGCGGCGTTCGTGCTGCAGAGCCGGGCCGGCGACGCGAACTACCTGGCGCAGCGGGGCATCACGGCGCTGGTACAGCCCTGACCAGGCCCGCGACGTCCGCCGCGCGGCCGCGGGAGCGGGCGACGACTACCCTCGCGGGGGTGAGGACGATCTGGGTGCTCGCCGCCGGGTGCGGTCTGCTGGCCCTCCTGCTGGGGCTTCCGTTCGCCGGCGGTGACACGCCCAGTGCGCTCGACTCGGCCGCCGCGGGCGCCGTCGCGCACCTGGGGCCGGTGGCGGCGCGGATCCTGGTGCTGCCGACCGAGCCGTACGTCGTGTTCGCGCTGGCCGCCGTCGCCGTGTTCCTGTGCCTGCGCGCCGGGCGGCGGTGGGAAGCCGCGCTCGCGCTGGGCGGGCCGCTGCTGGCGATCCTGCTCAACACCTGGCTGCTCAAGCCGCTGTACGACCGGTGGAAGAACGGCACGCTCGTCTACCCCAGCGGCCACACCGTCAGCCTGGTCGCGGTGCTGACCGTGCTGGTGCTGCTCACGCGCAAGACCTACGTCGTCGTGCTGAGCGCCGTGGCCCTGCTCGCGGCCACCGCCGGGCTGATCGGCATGGGCTACCACTACCTCACGGACGTCGTCGGCGGCACGCTGTTCGCGGTCGCCGTCGTGCTCGTCACGTGGTCTGTGCCGCGTCGCGTGCCAGCGCCGTCAACCGGCTGATCGCGCGCAGGTACTTCTTGCGGTAGCCGCCCTCGATCATCTCGTCGGTGAACAGCGCCGGCAGCGGGTCGCCCGAGACGACGACCGGGATCGCGCGGTCGTAGAGGCGGTCGGCCAGCGCCACCAGCCGCAGCGCGACGTTCTGGTCCGGCGCCGGGTGGATGCCGCGCAGGTGCACGCGGGTGACGCCGTCCAGCAGCCGCCCGTACCGCGACGGGTGCAGCTCGCCCAGGTGGGCGCACAGCGCGTCGAAGTCGTCCACAGTGGACCCGTCGTGGGCCGCGACGGACGCCTCCAGCTCGTCGGCGGAGACCGGCGGCGGCGCGTCCGGCAGGCCGCGGTGCCGGTAGTCGGGACCGTCGACGCGCACGACGCCGAACCGGGCCGACAGCGACTGGATCTCGCGTAGGAAGTCCTCGGCGGCGAAGCGCCCCTCGCCGAGCTTCTCCGGCAGGGTGTTCGACGTCGCCGCGATGTACACCCCGGCGTCCATGAGCTCCTGCAGCAGCCGCGTGACCAGCGTGGTGTCGCCCGGGTCGTCCAGCTCGAACTCGTCGATGGCCAGGATCCGGTGCTCCGACAGCCGCCGCACGGCCTCCGGGAAGCCCAGCGCGCCGACCAGGTGGGTCAGCTCCACGAACGTGCCGTACGCCTTCGGGGACGGCGCCGCGTGCCACGCCGAAGCCAGCAGGTGGGTCTTGCCGACGCCGAAGCCGCCGTCGAGGTAGAGCCCCATCGGGCCGGACGGCGCCGAGGAGGAGCCCCCGAAGAGCCGGAACTTCTTCTTCTCCGGTCGCGCGCCGATGCGGCCGGCGAACGCCGCGCAGGCCTCGACCGCGGCGGCCTGGCTGGGCTCGTCCGGGTTCGGGATGTAGGTGTCGAACCGCACCGCGTCGAAACGCGGCGGCGGCACCAGCGCCGTGATCAGCTCGTCGGCGCCGAGCACGGGACGGCGGTCGGTCAGGTGCGCGGGCATGGTCGCAGAGCCTATCCGCCGCCGCGAAGGCCCCGGATCACCGGTGAGTAGCCACATCCCCCGGTGGAGAACGGGTTTCCGGCCGTGCTGGGATGGTCGGGTGCGGATCGTGTGGCCACCATCACCGGGCGAGCTGACCGGGGCCGACCTGGAGGCGATCTACGCCTACCCGGCGGCCCTCGACCGGTCGTGGGTCCAGGTCAACTTCGTCGCCTCCGCCGACGGCGCGGTCGAGGTCGACACGACGTCCGCGGGCCTGTCGCACGCCGCCGACCGCGAGGTCTTCCTGCTCGGGCGCGATCTCTGCGACGTCGTCCTGGTCGGCGCCGGCACCGCGCGCGCCGAGGGCTACCGCGGGGTCCGGGCGAGCGCGAAGCGGCTCGAGCGCCGGCGCCGGCTCGGGCTGGCGGACGTCCCGCCGATCGCCGTCGTGACGCGCACCGCGGACCTCGACCCGCACTCTCCGTTGTTCACCGACACGATCGTGGCCCCGATCGTGGTCACGACCACCGGCGCCGACACCGCGCACCTGGCCGGCGTCGAGGTCCTGCGCGCCGGGGACGGCGACGTCGACCTCGCGCTCGCGCTGGACCTGCTGGCCGGGCGCGGCCTGCGCCGCGTCGACTGCGAAGGCGGGCCGCGCCTGTTCGCCGGGCTGATCGCCGCCGACCTCGTCGACCAGCTGTGCCTCACCGTCGCGCCGCTGCTCGTGGCGGGCGGCGCCGGGCGCATCGCCGCGGGTCCGGCCCTCGCCGCGCCGCGCGCGCTCGCCCTGGCGTCGGTCCTCGTCGAGGACGGCTTCACGCTCCTGCGCTACCGCCGGGGTGGCGGATGACCGACGACGCCACGCTGGTCGAACGGGCCGCCGGCGGCGACGAAGCCGCGTTCGGCGTGCTGGTGCGCCGGCACACGCCCCGGATGTACCGGGTCGCGCTGCGGATCACCGGCAGCGCCGCCGAGGCCGAGGACGTCGTGCAGGAGGCGTGGCTGGCCGCCTGGCGCTCGCTGGGCGGCTTCCGGCACGAGTCGGCCGTGTCGACGTGGCTCTACCGCGTCGTCACCAACGGCGCGCTCGCGATGCTGCGCCGCCGGAAGCCGACGATCTCCCTGGACTCACCCGAGCCCGCCGGGAAGTCCACTGTGGACAGCGCACTGCTCGCGGCGGCCGAACCCGGGCCGGAGGGGCGCGTCGTGCGCGCCGAGGAGGTCGACGCCGTGCTGCGCGCGATCGGCCGGCTCGAGCTGTCCCAGCGGGTGCCGCTGGTGCTGCGCGAACTGGAAGGGCTGAGCTACGAAGAGGTCGCCGAAGTGCTCGACGTGAACGTCGGCGCCTTGCGCTCCCGCCTGCACCGGGCCAGGGTGGCGCTGCTCGCCGAGCTGAGGGAGCGGTGATGGACCCGGAACAGGACCCCCGCTGGGACGCCGTGCGCGCGGCCGCCCGCCGCCGGGTGCCGACCCCGCCCGGCCTGGTCGAACGCGTGCTGCGCACGGTGGCCCGCGGCCGCCGGACGGCGGTGGACGTGCCCGGCGAGGAAGGCAGCCTGCGCGTGACCGAGCGGGTCGTCGGCCGCCTGGCCTCGGCGATCGCCGCCGCACGGGCGCCCGCGGGCGTGCGGATCTCGGCCGTCGCGGTGGAGGACGACGTGGTCCAGGTGCTGGTGTCGGTCCGCTTCGGCCTCACCGCCGACGAAGCCGCCGAGACGCTGCGGCGGGAGATCACCGCGGAGCTGGCGCGGCAGCTGGGCGTGGCCACTGTGGTCAACGTGCACGTCGTCGACGTCCACCCCGACTGAAACATTCCCCCGAATGGGTGACCTTGCGTGAGAGCCCCGTGGTCGCGGGCATCGTAGGGACGACAAGACCGCTCGAAAGGAGCCTGCAGGCATGCATCCGGAACGGACCGAAAGCCCCGGCCTGGTGACCCCGCTCAACGAGGAGGGCGCCGCCGGCCGCACCACGATCTCGTCGCTGGTGGTGCAGAAGGTCGCCGGGATGGCCACCCGCGAGGTCACCGGGGTGCACGCGCTGGGCGGTGGCATGTCGCGGGCGTTCAGCGCCCTGCGCGAGCGCATCCCCGGCTCCGGCACGGTCACCACGTCCGGCGTGTCGGTCGAGGTCGGCGAGAAGCAGACCGCGATCGACCTCGACGTCGTCGTCGAGTACGGCGCGCGCATCGCCGACGTCGCCCGCGCGGTGCGGCGCAACGTGATCACCGCCGTCGAGCAGATCACCGGCCTCGAGGTGATCGAGGTCAACATCGCCGTCAACGACATCCACCTGCCGGGTGAGGACGAGCCCGAACTCCCGTCGCGGGTGGAGTGACCGCGCGGGGTGCGCGGGACGACCCGGAGGCCCGCGCGGCCTTCCGGGAGTTCGTGCGCACCCACCACCCCGACGTCGGCGGCGACCCGGCCGAGTTCGCCGCCGGGCTCGCCCGGTTCCGCGCCGGCAAGTCCGCAGTGGACTCGACGATCGGTGACGCCCGGTTCGACGCGCCGATCCGCTTCGTGGTGAACCGCCGCGGGGTGGCCGCGGTGCTCGCGCGCCTGCGCAAGCGCCGCCGTCCGCCCCGCGTCAAATGACCTCCCCGCAGTGACATCCCGGGGCCTTGCCCCGGGCCGGGGGCTCCGCCACCCGGACCCCGCAAGAAGAGGTTTCTCCCCGCCTGTCCTTGGAGGACAACGTGAACGCAACGCAGACCGGGCTCTTGGCCGGGCTCATCCTCGGCCTGGCCGCGACCCAGGGGTTCACCGCGTTCCTGGTGACCCTGGCCGTCGGGATCATCGGGCTGGTCGCCGGCCGGGTGCTCGACGGCGAACTCGACCTCGGCGAGCTGTTCGGGAAGGGCCGCGACAAGTGAGCCGGCTCCTCGACGTGCCGCGCGAGCTCGCCGAACCGGACGAGCGCGGCACCCTCACCATCGGGCACGCGGTAGTGCGCAAGGTCGCGCAGCACGCCGCCGACCAGGTGCCCGGCACCGCGCGGGCCGGCAAGAAGGGCACGAACGCGCGGGTCGGCGGCCACGACAACGACGTCGATCTGGCGCTCGACCTGGCCCTGCACTACCCGGCGGCGGTGCGCGCGGTCGTCGGCGTCGTGCGCGAGCGCGTCGTCGACGAGGTCGAGCGGATCACGTCTTACCAGGTGCGGACCCTGGCCGTGACGGTGTCGGCGCTGCTGCCCGACGTCCCGCCGAGGGTGCGGTAACCGTGCGCCTGTTCGTCCGGCTCCTGTCCACCCTGCTCGGCCTGGCCTTCGCCGGCGCCGGGATCCTGCTCGCGCTCGAGGTCGGCTGGCACTGGTGGCGCCCGGGGTCCGGGCCGCTGCTGGTGCCGTGGCCGCGCTGGCAGGCCGGGCTCGCGGCCCTGGGCTGGGACGCCTACACCGTCCGCGTCGGCGCCGTCGTGCTCGCCGTCGCCGGCCTGGTGCTGCTGCTGTGCGCGCTGGCCGCCGGCAACCGCGCGGTCCGACTGACCGATCCGGCCGACGAGGTCAGCGTCTCGACGTCCCCGCGGTCGCTGGCCCGGCTCGTCGGGCTCGTGGTGCGGGCGCAGGACAACGTCGCGGGCGCGACGGTCACCGCCAGCGCCCGCCGGGTCCGGGTCCGCGCGACCAGCAGGCTCGAGACCGAGGGCGAGCTGCGGCCGCGCCTGCTGGAGACCGTGGCCACGCTGCTCGACGACGTCCCGCTGGCCCGGCGGCCGAAGGTCAGCGTCGTCGTCGACTCGCCGAAGGACCGCCGATGAGCAAGTCGATCGCCACGAAGGCGCTTTCCCGGTCGTACGCGGGCGAACGCGTGCTGACGTTCCTCGTCGGGCTGCTGGCCCTGCTCGGCGGCGCGCTCGCGCTGGTCGTCGGCGCGGGCTGGCTCGGCGAGTTCCGCGGCCGGCGCCCGCTGCTCGACCCGATGGCCGTCGACTGGCTGGGCGGGCACGCCACGCCCGCTCGCATCGCCGCGATCGTGCTCGGCCTGCTCCTGTTCGTGCTGGGCCTGCGCTGGGCGGTGCGGTCGCTGCGCCCGGAACCGCGGCCCGACCTGGCCCTCGACGACACCGCGGGTGCCGAGCTGGTCGTCACGGCGGGCGCGATCTCCGACGCGGTCCAAGCCGACGCGGAGCAGCTCGACGGCGTCAGCCGCGCCCGGGTCCGCGCGGTCGGCTCGCGGACTTCTCCCGCGTTGCGCATCACCCTGTACCTGCACGAGGGCACCGACCTCAAGCGCGTCTGGGAGGACCTCGACCTGCGCGTGCTGACCAGGGCGCGCGAGTCCCTCGGCCTCGACGTCCTGCCGACGGCCGTGCGCCTCGAGCTCGACACGGGCCGGGCCGAACGCGTGCGCTGAGCGGCGTTGTTCCGCAGAATGCCGTCATGCCCCTACCGCTGCAGCCGCCGCTGAAGCCGATGCTCGCCAAGCCCGCCAAGGCCATCCCGGACTCCGGCGGGCTGCTGTTCGAGCCCAAGTGGGACGGCTTCCGCTGCATCGTGTTCCGCGACGGCGACGAGCTGTACCTGCAGTCCCGCGCCGAGAAGCCGCTCAACCGGTACTTCCCGGAGGCGGTCGCGCGGCTGCTCGAGATCCTGCCGCCGAAGGTCGTGCTGGACGGCGAACTCGTCGTCGCACGGGACGGGCGGCTCGACTTCGACGCGCTCACCCAGCGGATCCACCCCGCCGAAAGCCGCATCACGCTGCTGGCGGACGAGCAGCCCGCCGAGTTCGTCGCGTTCGACCTGCTCGCCCTCGGCGACGAGTCCTTCCTCGACGAACCGACGTCGGCCCGCCGCGAACGGCTCGAGAAGCTGGCCGACGGCCGCATCTCGCTCACCCCGGCGACCACCGACCCGGACACGGCGCGGCACTGGTTCGAGCTGTTCGAGGGCGCCGGCCTCGACGGCGTCATCGGCAAGCCCCTGGACGAGCCGTACGCCCCCGGCAAGCGGGTCCTGCTCAAGTACAAGCACCTGCGCACCGCCGACTGCGTGCTGGCCGGGCTGCGCTGGCACGTCGACGGCGGCCCGGGCGACCTCGTCGGCTCGTTCCTGCTCGGCCTGCACGACGACGCGGGCGTGCTGCACCACGTCGGCACGATCGGGTCGTTCCCGAAGGACCGCCGTCGCGAGCTGGCCGAGGAGCTGGCGCCGCTGATCACCGACGGCGAGGACCACCCGTGGGGCGGCAAGGCCACCGGCGAGGCGCAGCGGATCCCCGGCGGGATCACCCGCTGGCGCGCCACCGAGCACGAATGGGTGCCGCTGCGGCCCGAGCGCGTCGTCGAGGTGGCCTACGAGAACACCGAGGGCGGCATGCCGTCGCGGTTCCGGCACAACGCGCGGTTCGTGCGGTGGCGCCCGGACCGCGAGCCCGCGTCGTGCGACTACGGCCAGCTCGACGAGCCGGCCCGCTACGACCTCGACGCCGTGTTCCGCGGCCAGGTGGTGCGTACCCGCTAACCCGCGTCCCACACACGACGTGGAAAGCTCACGGGTGTTCCGGCCTTGATCTACGTGAGGACTTCGCCCGTGCGCCGCCGTTCCCGTCTGCTGGTCGCGCTGCTCGCCCTGGCCTCCGCCGCGGGCTGCGCCGCGGGGCCGTCGGTGCGCCCCGCGCTGGTCGAGAACGACGGCCCGGCGAAGTCGGCGGCGCCCAGCGCGACGCCGCCGGTCCCGCTGCCGCCGCTGGGCGAGCCGCAGTCGTCGACGTTGAAGTGGTCCGACTGCGACGACGACACCCGCCAGCGGATCGGCACCCCGCCGGTCCCGGACAGCCTGCACTTCACCTGCGCCCGCGTGTCGACCCCGGTCGACGCGCCGGGCGAGCCGCGCCGCTCGGTCATGCGGCTGCTGGCGCTCAAGGTCGGCGCCGGGCCGGTGCCGCTCGTCGTCGTCAACGACGTCGGCGGCGAACCGGGCACGATCTACGCCGCCCGCCTCGCCACCACGCTGCCGCCGGCGTTCCTGGAGAAGTTCTCGCTGATCGGCCTGGACCGGCGCGGCACCGGGATGTCGGGCGCCGTGCAGTGCGTGCCGGCCGAGATCCGGCACGACCTGATCGACGCCGACCCGGCGCAGGGCGGCCTCGCCGACGTCCTGGACGCCGCGCGCAAGGCCGGTCAGCAGTGCGCCATCGAGCTGGACGACACGCAGACCGCGCTGGACAGCTGGCGCGCCGCGGGCGACCTCGACGAGCTGCGCAAGCAGCTGGGCATGGAGCGGCTCGACGCGCTCGGCCGCGGCGACGGCTCGAAGGTGCTTGCGGAGTACGCCGTGCGCTTCCCCGGCCAGGTCGGCCGGATGGTGCTCGACGGCGTGCCCGACCCGGGCCCGGACTCGGCCGCGGTGCTCGACGCCGTCGCGGCCGGCGCCCAGTCCACTTTGGACGCTTTCGCGGCCGACTGCGCGGCGCGCGGGTGCTCGCTCGGCGACCCGAAGGCCGCCCTCGCCACCTTGACCGACCAGCTGCGCGCTTCGCCGCCGTCGAACGACGACGGGAGCGCGTTCGGCCCGGGCGTCGCGATGTTCGCCGTCTACTCCGGACTGACGCAGCGCTCGCGCTGGCCCGAGCTGGCCGACGCGATCACGGCGGCCAAGGGCGGGACCATCGCGCCGCTGGCCGCGTTCGCCGCGCCGGCGCTGCACGACTCGCGGGCCCAGCCGTCGCGGCTCGACTCCACGATCGCGACGCACTGCAACGACAGCCAGACGCGCCTGTCGGCCGACCAGCTCGACCAGGTCGTGGGCGGGATGCGCGCCAAGTACCCGCAGTTCGGCGCGGTCGTCGCCCAGGAGCTGGCGTGGTGCGGCCCGTGGCCGGTGCGGACCGAGCCGCTTCCCCCGGCGGGCGCCCCGGGCGCACCGCCGATCCTGGTCACGGCCACCGCGGCCGACCCGGTCACCCCGCAGGTGGGCACCACCCGCGCGGCCGACCAGATGCCGTCCGCGGTGACGCTGACCTGGCAGGGCGCGGGCCACGGCGCGCTGGGCGCGTCCCCCTGCGTCACGGACGCGGCCCGCGGCTTCCTCATCGACGGCAAGATCCCCGCCGACGGCACCCTCTGCCCCGCCTGACCCCGTAACTCGCGTGATCCGGCACGTCATTCACGTGATTGAAGCCGGAACTCGCGAGTTCCGGCTTCAATCACGTGGGTTCCGGCCCCGATCACGCGAGTTACGGCTTACTGGCGGTAGGACTCGACCTCGGAGACCGGGCGGGCCTGGGCGTCTTCCGGGTTCTCGTGGAACTCGGTTTTCGCGCGGCGCTGCCGGAGCAGGTCCCAGCACTGGTCGAGCTGCTGCTCGACCGAGGTGAGCCGGTCCTTGTCGGTGCCGGCCAGGCCGACGCCCACCGAGCGCGACCGGAGCTCGTGCTCCTCCGCGATCAGTTCGTCGATCCGGCCCAGGATCTCGCTGTCGGCCATGTCTCCTCCTCGGGTCACGCGGGTTTCGCTCGTGCAGACGCTACCGCGCGCCCGGGAATTCCCGCCGCGCCCACGTCGTTGACCAGGTCATGAGCACCGTTGAGCTGACCGCCGAGAACTTCGACCAGACCCTCAATGACCACGAGTTCGTCCTCATCGACTTCTGGGCGAGCTGGTGCGGCCCGTGCCGTCAGTTCGCGCCGGTGTACGAGAAGGCGTCGGAGAAGCACGAGGACATCGTGTTCGCGAGCGTCGACACGGAGGCGCAGCAGCAGCTCGCGGCCGCCTTCGACGTCCGTTCGATTCCGACGCTCGCGATCATCCGCGACAAGACGCTGATCTACGCCCAGCCCGGCGCTCTTCCCGAGCCCGCCCTGGAAGAGCTGATCAAGCAGGCGCGCGACATCGACATGGCCGAGGTCAAGCGCAAGGCCGCCGAAGCCGAGACGGCCGAGCAGGCGTAACGCCCGAAAGCCGTGAAGGCCTCCTTCCCGGCTCTTATGGCCGGTAAGGAGGGGCGGATTCATGCGGTGGTTGCAACACCTGGTGTTTGTTGATCTGACAGTAGCTTCGTGAGGGCCTCGGTTGGTGTCCGCCAGCCGAGGGTCTCCCGAGGTCGCCCGTTCAGCTCCTCCGCCACCCGCACCAGCTCCGCCGTGCTGTGCTGGGACAGGTCGGTGCTTTTGGGGAAGTACTGCCGGAGCAGTCCGTTGGTGTTCTCGTTGCTGCCGCGCTGCCAGGGCGAATGCGGATCGCAGAAGTAGATCTGCAACCCGGTGTCGAGGGTGATCTTCCGGTGATGGGCCATTTCTTTGCCCTGATCCCAGGTCAGCGAGCCCAGCAGCAGCGGCGGCAACGTCTGGATCATCTCGGTCATCGACGCCGCGACCGTGGCTGCGTCTCGCCCGTGGGGCAGGTGCAGCAGCATCACGAACCGGGTCGACCGTTCCACCAGCGTCCCGATCGCGGACCGATTGTCCTGGCCCAGGATCAGGTCGCCTTCCCAATGCCCCGGCACCGCCCGGTCGGCGGCCTCGGCAGGCCGCTCGGAAATGTTGACCATGTCCTGGATCCCGCCCGACGGGCGCTCCCGCCGGGCCTGGGCCTGCCGCCGCGGCATCCGCAACGCCCGCCCGGTCCGCAGTGCTGCGGTCAGTTCCCGGCGCAGCGCGCCCCGGCCCTGCACATACAGCGACTGATAGATCGTCTCGTGCGACACCCGCATCTCCGGCCGGTCGGGAAAGTCCAGCACCAGTCTCTCGGAGATCTGCCGCGGCGACCACTTCCGGGTCAGCCCGTCCTGCACCGCCGCCCGCAACGCCGGATCGGCACGCAGCTTCGCGGTCTTGGGTCGTTTCGCGCGGTGTTCGGCCCGGTGCTGGGCGCTGCTGGCCCGGTAGTGGCCGGTCAGGCCGGTGTTGCGGGCCAGCTCCCGTGACACTGTCGAGGCCGGCCGGTCGATCGTTCTGCCGATGGCGCGTGGGCCGTGACCTGCGGCTTTCAGACAGGCGATCTCTTCCCGCTCGGCGATAGTCAGCCGGACCGGCCCGGGCTGGTGGGGTGCGTTGCTGATCACCCCGCCAGCTTGGCGGAACAGCCGCCCGCCTGTGGCGGGGGCGAAACCGGCCGCTTGCGCGGCCGGTTTCGCGGTCAGGCCTGCCCGGATCTGCTGCCAGAACAGCAGCTGCGCCGAGCGTGGTAGCCACCGATGGGTTCGTACCCGTGTCATCGCAGTTCCACCCTTCGCTGGGCGGTGTTGCAACGACTCCATGACTCCGAGAGGCCTTCACGGCTTTTCAGGACCGGGTGGCCAGGCCGCGCAGGAAGAAGCCCAGGTTGGCCGGGCGCTCCGCGAGACGGCGCATGAAGTAGCCGTACCACTCGTCGCCGTAGGGCACGTAGACGCGCATCCGCGAGCCCGACGCCGCGATCCGCGCCTGCTCCTCCGGGCGGATGCCGTAGAGCATCTGGAACTCGTGGTCGTCGGACGACCGGGTGTTCTCGATCGCCAGCGCCGCGGCAATCTCGATCATCCGCGGGTCGTGCGAGGCCACCATCGGGTAGCCCTGTCCGGCCATCAGGACACGCAGGCAGCGCACGTACGACTTGTCGACGTCGCCCTTGTCCTGGAACGCGGCCGACTCCGGCTCGGCGTAGGCGCCCTTGCACAGCCGCACCCGTGAGCCCGGGCCGGACAGCTCGCGGCAGTCCTGCTCGGTGCGCCGCAGGTACGCCTGGAGCACCGCGCCGACCCACGGGTACTCGCCGCGCAGCTCCCGCAGGATGCCGAGCGTCGAGTCCGTGGTGGTGTGGTCCTCCATGTCGAGCGTCACGGTCGCGCCGACCGCGTCCGCCGCCGCACAGATCTTCCGGGCGTTCTCCAGCGCGACGTCCTCGCCGTTCGACGGCAGGAACTGGCCCACCGCCGACAGCTTCACCGAGACGTCCGCGCCGGCAGCGAGCCCTTCCGAGGCCAGGGCCGACAGGACGGCTTCGTAGGCCGCGACCGTCGCCGTCGCCTGCGCGGCGTCGGTGGTGTCCTCACCCAGGTGGTCGAGGGTGATCCGCCGGCCATCCGCGGCCAGTTCCCTGGCTACGCGGACGGCGTCGGCGGTCTCGGACCCGGCCACGAACCGGCGCACCACGGATCGCGTGGCGGGCACCGCTTCGACGAGCCGCCGGATGCCCTTCGAGCGGGCGGCGGCGAGCAACGGGGCACGCAACATGACGGGACCTCCTCAGCCCTGGTGGGGGTAGCGGACGCTGGTCGGCGGGACGAAGGTTTCCTTGATCGACCGCGGGCTCGTCCAGCGCTGCAGGTTGAAGATCGAGCCGGCCTTGTCGTTGGTACCCGAGGCCCGCGCGCCGCCGAACGGCTGCTGGCCGACGACCGCGCCGGTCGGCTTGTCGTTGACGTAGAAGTTGCCGGCGGCGAACCGCAGCGCCTCGGACGCCTTCGCGACGGCCGTGCGGTCGTTCGCGATGATCGCGCCGGTCAGCGCGTAGGACGCCGTCTCGTCGACGAGCTTGAGCACGGCGTCGAAGTCGCCGTCCTCGTAGACGTGCACCGAGAGGATCGGGCCGAAGTACTCGGTCGAGAAGATCTCGTGCTTCGGGTTGTCCGAGACGAGGATCGTCGGCTGGACGAAGAAGCCGTCGGTGTCGTCGGCCGTGCCGCCGGTGAGGATCTCCACCGAGGCGTCACCCTTGACGCGGTCGAACAGCGAAGCGTGCTTGTCGAACGCGCGCCGGTCGATCACCGCGCCGCCGAAGTGCGACAGGTCGGTGACGTCGCCGTAGGACAGGGCTTCGGTCTCCGCGACGAGACCGTCCTTCACCCGGTTCCAGACGCTGCGCGGGATGTAGGCCCGCGACGCCGCGGAGCACTTCTGGCCCTGGTACTCGAAAGCGCCGCGGACCATCGCGGTGCGCAGGACGTCGACGTCGGCCGACGGGTGCGCGACGATGAAGTCCTTGCCGCCGGTCTCGCCGACCAGCCGCGGGTAGGAGCGGTACCCGGCGATGTTCGCGCCGATCGTGCCCCAGAGGTGCTGGAACGTCGCGGTCGAGCCGGTGAAGTGGACGCCGGCCAGGTCGCGGTGGGTCAGGGCGACCTCGGAGACGGCCTGGCCGTCACCCGGCAGCAGGTTGATGACGCCCGCCGGCAGGCCGGCCTCTTCGAGCAGCCGCATGGTCAGGTGCGCGGCGAACGACTGCGTCGGCGACGGCTTCCACAGCACGGTGTTGCCCATCAGCGCGGGCGCGGTCGGCAGGTTGCCGGCGATCGCGGTGAAGTTGAACGGCGTGATCGCGTAGACGAAGCCTTCGAGCGGGCGGTGCTCCAGCCGGTTCCACACACCCGGCGAGCTGATCGGCTGCTCGGTGAGCACGCGGCGGCCGAACTCGACGTTGAAGCGCCAGAAGTCGGCGAGCTCGCAGGCGGAGTCGATCTCGGCCTGGGTCGCGGTCTTGGACTGGCCGAGCATGGTGGCGGCGTTGATCGTGGCGCGCCACGGGCCGGTCAGCAGGTCGGCCGCGCGCAGCAGGATGGCGGCGCGGTCGTCGTAGGACAGCGCGCGCCACTCCGGCGCGACCGTCGCGGCCGCGGTGATGGCGTCCGTGGTGTCCTGCTGCGTGGCGCTGTGGATGGTGCCCAGCACGTGGCGGTGGTTGTGCGGCTGCACGACGTCGATCTTCTCGCCGCCGCCGGGACGCTGCTCGCCCCCGACGGTGACCGTGAGGTCGACGGGTTCCGCCTGGCCCAGCCGCTTGAGCGCGCCCTCGAGTTCCGCGCGCTCCGCGCTACCCGGCGCGTAGGTCAGCACCGTCTCGTTCTTCGGGGCGGGGGTCTGGGTCACGGCGTCCACGGCGGCTCCTCTGCAGCGCTCTTCCAAGTCCTGATGCCCCGAACGGTAACCCCGGACACGTGTTCTGGGTTTGTCCGAACGGCTAAAATCACCGACATGAGCTTGTCCTATCGGCTGACCCGCAGGTGACGGCCGGGACGTCGCTGCGGCACGTGCTCGCCACCCTCGGCGAACCGCTGGTCGAGGTCGTCGTGGCGCCGCACGGCCTCGGCGTGCCGGTCTCGGACGTCGTCATCCTCGACCCCGAAGACCCGTTGGAAGCGAGCCCCGGCGACCTGGTGCTGGTCATCGGCGCGCGCGGGCGGGCCGCGGCACCCGCGATCCGCGCGGCCGGCCGCGGCGGTGCGGCGGCCGTCGCGGTCAAGGGCACCGGCGGTGCCGAGGTGGCCGCGGACGCCGGCGTCGCCCTCCTCACCGTCGGCGCCGAAGCCCGCTGGGAGCAAGTGGAGTCACTCGCCCGTGGTGTCGTCGAGGCCGCCCGCGCGGGCGGCGAAGCGGCGAGCGGCGAGGTGCTCGGCGACCTGTTCGCCCTGGCGCAGACGATTGCGACCCTCACCGGCGGGCTCGTCAGCATCGAGGACACGGCCAGCCGCGTGCTCGCCTACTCCCGCGCCGGCGACGAGGTCGACGAGCTGCGACGGCTGTCGATCCTCGGCCGCGAAGGCCCGGAACGCTACCTCGCGCTGCTCCGCGAATGGGGCGTTTACCAGCGGCTTCGCGCCGGCGAGGGGATCGTGCGGATCGACGAGCGCCCGGAGCTCGGCATCCGGCGGCGGATCGCCGCGGGCATCCACGCCGGCACGCAGCCGCTCGGCACGATCTGGGTCCAGGAAGGCGCCCAGCCGCTCACCGAGCAGGCCGAGCTGGCGCTGCTCGGCGCGAGCCGCGCGCTCGCCCCGCAGCTGATCCGCGCCCGCACGCTGCCCAGCCCCGAGCTGCGGCTGCGCGAGGACCTCCTGGCGAGCCTGCTGGAAGGCAGGCTGGACGCCGAGTCCGTCGCCGACGACATCGGCGCCGACCCGTCGCGGCCGGCGCAGGTGCTGGCGTTCGCCCTGGAGCGATCGGACAACCGGCAGCTGCGGCGCGCCGAGCTGGTGCACCTGATCGCCGTGCACACCGCCGCGTACCGGCGCAGCGCGCTGGTGAGCGTGATCGGCGGCCGCGTCTACGCGCTGCTGCCGGACCTGCCCGAGCACTCGGACGCCGCCGTCCTGGCGCTGGCCCGCGAAATCGCCGGCGCGGCCCGCCGGCACCTGGACGTCCCGGTCCGGGCGGCGCTCGGCGGCGTCGTGCCGCGGCTGTCCGACGCCGTCGCCTCGCGCGGGGACGCCGACCGCGTCCTGGCCACGATGGCGCGCGGGCACTGGCCGTCCGACGTCGCTTCGCTGGCCGACGTCCGCGCCGAGGTGCTGCTGTCGGAGGTGCTGGCCCACCTCGGCGACCAGCCGCGGATCCGCGACCCGCGGCTGACGGCGCTGGTGGCGCACGACGCCGAGCACGGCGGCATCCTCGTCCCCGCCGTGCTGAGCTGGCTCGACGCGTTCGGCGACGTCCGCGCCGCCGCCGCGGCGCTGAACGTCCACCCCAACACCGTCCGCTACCGCGTCCGGCGCGCCGCCGAAGTGTCCGGTGTGGACTTCGGCGACCCCGCGCAGCGCATCCTCACCCAGCTGCAGCTGCGGCTCTGACTCGCTACCTTGGCCGACGTGGATCTCTTCTCGCGGTCGTGGACGGCGTTGCGCGCGGCGGTAGCCGGTCTCGAAGGCGGCCAGTGGGCCCAGCCGTCGGGCTGCACCGGCTGGCTGGTGCAGGACCTGGTGTTCCACCTGGTCATCGACGCGCAGGACGTGCTGATCACCCTGGTGACGCCGACCGACGCGGAACCGGACATGGACGCGGTGACGTACTGGCAGCCCGCGGACCTGCCGACGGGCGTCGACGCGGAAGCGGCGTTCGTCCGCCGCGGCGCGGCGGCCTACCGCGACGCCGACGGCCTCCGCCACCACTTCGACGACCTGGCGGGCGCCGCCGGCCGAGCGGCGGCCGCGGCGGACCCGGCGCGGCGGGTGGAGACGACCGACCGGGTCATCACGATCGCCGACTACCTCGGCGTGTACGTCGTGGAGTGGACGCTGCACCACCTGGACCTGGTCGCGCACCTGCCGGAGGTGGCCGGGCCGCCCGCAGAGGGGTTGGCGTACACCCGGCAGGTGCTGGAGAAGTTCGCCGGCACGACGATCGGCGACCGGCTGGACGACACGGACGCGCTGCGGGTGGTCACGGGCCGCCGCGCCCCGACGGAAGCGGAGACGGCCGCGCTGGGCACCCTCGCCGCCCGGCTGCCGTTGGTCCTCGGGTGATCGCGCGAGAACGACGTCGCCGAACCGTCACGGATAATTGACGACACGATAGTCCGATACTCGGAATTTCATTCACCGACGCGATATCGCTCGAATTGGTCGACGGCTCACGGAATTCAGACGGGAACGCGAAGATCGGCCAACTCGGCCAAGGCCGCGAAAGAATCGAGACGCGCGGATTGGTCGTAGGCCGCCGTCGTCGCGAGGACTTCGTCGGCCGCGGTGGTCTCGACCAGTGCGCCCAGCCGGTCGCCGGCCTCGGCCGGTGTGCCGGAAATCTGGCCGTCCAGGGTCTCCTCCAGGCGGCGGCGTTCGCGGTCGGTCATCGGCAGGGCCAGGACCTCCGCGGGCGGGGACAGCGGCGGGAAGACGCCGTGGGAGCGCGAATAGACCGTGGCCCAGGCCTCCGAGACGAGCAGGCGCCGGGCGTCGGCCGTCGTCTCCGCGACGGCGATGGCCGTCGAGACCACGACGTACGGCTCCCCCGCCCACGCCGACGGCCGGAACCCGTCGCGATAACGCGTCACGGCTTCCTTCAGGGCCTGTTCGCCGCGGACCGGCGCGATCACCAGCGGCAGCCCCAGCTCGGCGGCGAGGTCCGCGCCGGAGCCGGTGGCCAGCAGGAACGGCGCGACGCGGGCACCCTCGGCCGGGTAGGCGTGCACGCCGGGATAGCCGTAGTCGCCGGTGAAGAACCCGAGCAGCTCCCGCACCTGCGCACCGAAGTCGTCGGCGGCGTCCTTGCCGTGGCCGAGCGCCTCGCGGACCCCGCCGGTGAACCCGACCGAGCGGCCCAGCCCCATGTCGATCCGACCCGGGTGCAGCGCTTCGAGGACGCCGAACTGCTCGGCGACGACCAGCGGGCGGTGGTTCGGCAGCATCACGCCGCCGGTGCCGACGCGAATCCGCGACGTCGCCCCGGCGACGGCCGCGGCCAGCACGGTCGGCGCGGACCCGGCGACCCCGGGCACGCTGTGGTGCTCGGACACCCAGAAGCGGTGGTAGCCCAGCCGTTCGACGCCGGCGGCGAAGGCGACGGTGTCCCGCAGCGCCCGCGCCGGGGTGCTGCCGCGCCGCACGGGCGAACGGTCGAGCACGGAAAGCTTCACACCGGGTGCAACGCCCGGCGCGCGACGGGATTCCCGTCAGGGGCGCCAGCGCTCGCTGTAGTCCGCGTGGTCGGCGTAGGGCAGTGCCAGCAGGCGCAGCGTGAGGCACCAGTTCGAGCCGGCCTCGTCGGCGGGCACGTGGCAGGTCTCACACCAGTATTCGCTGCCGTAGAGCGGAAAGCCGGGGACCTTCTCGGACACCGTCGTGCGGTGGGCGAGCAGGATCCGCCGGGTCGCCTCGATCTCGTTGATCATCTGGTTGACGGCGTCGAGGTCCAGGTCGGTCAGCCCGCGGATCCGCTGCTCCACGGCGACCTTCGTCTCGCCGCGGTTCATCGTGTCGCCGCCCTTGGCCTTGTTGACGGCCTGCATGATCAACGCCTGCCGCGCGCCCACGCGCGCGGCGAGGAATGCGATCAGGTCGTCCACGAAGGGCCTCCCTCTGGTCGAGCCCGCCCCCGGCATTGTCCCGGGGAGTCGTCGATTCGGGACCGCACGTTACGCCGTTCGAGTCCATGATCGTGACGCCGAACTCGGCCGTGCAACATTTGTGACCCTATAGGCGACACCGCGCGCTTGGGTGATCACTCCGCGTTCTTTTCGGGCGGGAAACCGATAAAGGTTTTGACCACTTTCGCCGAGCGCGAGTGGCACCCGGCACCCCTGTGGCGATGGTTACAGTCCGTGCCGGTTTTCGGCACGGACTGGTCTCGCTGAGTAACAACGTGATTCGTCGTGGCGTCTGTCCTCGCACACCGTCACGGGAGGAAACCATGTCCGTTCCGACTCCGACCGGCCCGCCGCTGCCGTACTACGCACCGCCCGCCCCCGAGCCGCCGCGCAAGAAGTGGCCGTGGGCCGTCGCCGCGCTGGTCGCCCTGCCGCTGCTGGTGGCCGGCATCGCCGTGGTGGTCGTGGTCGGCAAGGCCGCCTCCGGCCCGTGCCTGGACAAGGCGCAGCAGGCCCCGTGCGTGGGCCCCGGCGGGACGTGGGTGTCGGCCGACGGCCAGGTGCGCCCGCGCGACGCCGTCGCTCCCGCCACCACCAGCCCGTCCATCCCCGAGCTGGTCGCGCCGACCAGCACCGAGCCCCTGCTGCCGGAGCCGGCGGCGAAGGACTACTCCGTCGCCCTCAGCGTCGTGTCCAAGCAGTGCTTCGGCTCCGCGGGCTGCAACGTCGTCGTCGAACCGAAGCTCAGCATGCTCGGCGCGAGCACCCTGCTCTGGGACTGCGACATCACCTACAGCATCTCGGGGGACGACTCCGGCGAGCTGATCGAGACCGCCTACTCCCAGGGCGGTTCCTCCTACCGCGTCGACCGCACCGTCATGTCCACCATGAGCACCAAGGTCGCGCCCAAGGCGACCGTGACCGGTGTCAGCTGCCGGAAACCCTGAGTCAGGCCTCCGGCTCCGGGCGGGCCTTGCTCGGCTGGACCCGCTTCGGCTCCCCCGGCATCTTCGGATAGTCCGGCGGATACGGCAGATCCCCGAGCCCGTGGTCGCGCAGGTCGCGCTCGTACCACTCCAGGGCCGTCTCTAGGCCGTACGCCTTGTCGTCCAGGTGTGCGTGCAGGTCGCCGTGCTCGGCCAGGAAGTCCGGGACCGTGAGGACGTCGAAGTCGTCCGCGTCGACCTCGGGCAGCATGTCCCACGTCAGCGGGGTGGAGACCGTCGCTCGTGGGGTGCCGCGGACCGACCAGCTCGACGCGACCGTGCGGTCGCGGGCCGCCTGGTTGTAGTCGAGGAAGACGCGGCCGCCGCGTTCCTCCTTCCACCAGGCGATCGTCGCCTTGTCCGGGATGCGGCGCTCGACCTCGCGGCCCAGCGCGATCACCGCGTGGCGCACCTGGACGAAGTCCCACTCCGGGCGGATCCGGACCAGCACGTGCACGCCGCGGCCGCCGGACGTCTTCGGGTAGCCCGTCAGCCCGGCGGCCTCCAGCACCTCGCGGACGACCTGCGCGACCTCGACGGCGTCGGCGAACCCGGCGCGGTCCGGCGGGTCGACGTCGATCCGCAGCTCGTCCGGGTGATCGACGTCCGGGCGCCGCACCGGCCACGGGTGGAAGTCGAACGTGCCGAGGTTGGCCGCCCACGCGAACACGGCCGGCTCGGTCGGGCACACCTCGGCGGCCTTGCGGCCCGAGGGGAACGTGATCTCGGCGGTCTCCACCCAGTCCGGCGCGCCCTTCGGCAGGCGCTTGGCGTAGAACCAGTCGCCCTCGACGCCGTCGACGTAGCGCTTCAGCGTCGTGGGCCGCTCGCCGATCGCGCGCAGCAGCGGCTCGCCGACCGCCAGGTAGTACTCGACGACCTGCCGCTTGGTGATGCCGCGCTGCGGGAAGTACACCTTGTCCGGGCTGGAGACGCGGACGCTGCGCCCGCCCACCTCGTAGGTCACCGGGTCACCGTGCTTGGGCATGCGGCCACGCTAGCGGTGATCGCGCCGCCCGGCCCGCGTGAGTTTCCCGCCGAAACGACCCGGGGAACCGACGCTGTAGCCTCGAACGGGTGTCCGGCCGCACCAAGCTGATCGTCGCGCTCGCCGTGCTCGCCCTCTTCGCGGCGGCCGCGGTGCTGTTGCCGATCCCGGGGCCGGCCGAGCTGCGCGCCTGGGCAGCGGCCACCGGCCCGGCCACTCCGCTCATCCTGTTCGTCGCGTACTCGCTGCTCACCGTGATCCCGATCCCGCGGACGGTGTTCAACCTCGCGGCCGGCCTGCTGGTCGGCACCGCGGCCGGGATCGCGATCGGGCTCGTCGCCACCACCATCGCGGCCGGCCTGTCGTTCGGGCTGGCCCGGCTGCTCGGCCGGGACCTCATCACCCGGCACCTGCACCGCACGTCGGTGCGGGCGGTCAACGACCGGCTCTCCGACGGTGGCGTCCTGGCCATCACGTCGCTGCGACTCATACCCGTAGTGCCCTTCGCGCCCTTCAGTTACCTCTGCGGGGTGTCGTCCGTACGGCTGACCCCGTATCTGGCGGGTACGCTGCTGGGAAGCGTGCCCGGCACCGTCGCGGTGGTCGTGCTCGGGGACGTCTTGACCGGCGACACGCCGCCCGCGCTGCTCGCCTGTTACGGCGTCTTCGCGCTGGCCGGGGCGATCGGGCTGGTCAGGGTGTTCCGGAAACGGGCGCCGGTGGAGCCGGTACCCGAACCGGAGCCCGCCGGTCCGGCTGGCTGACGCGAACAGCACACGGCCGCCCGCTACACTCGATCGGGTGCGCGAAGCGGGTACGCGCTGAGCAGGGTCACCATCACCGGGAATTTCGTCAGGAGCAGTCGCCATCGACACCGGTCAGCTGATCGCGGGGCACTACCGCCTCGTCGAGCACGTCGGAAGCGGTGCCATGGGAGTCGTGTGGCGCGCGACCGACGTGCGCCTCGAGCGCACCGTGGCGATCAAGCAGATCCTGCCCCAGCCGGGCGTCTCCGAGACCGAGCGCGACAACATGCGCCAGCGCGCCATGCGCGAGGCGAAGAACGCCGCCCGGTTCCAGCACCCGAACGCCATCGTGGTGTTCGACATCGCCGAGCACAACGGCGACCCGTGCCTGGTCATGGAGTACCTCAACGGGCCGAGCCTCTCCACGATCCTCTCCGAGGAGGGCACGCTGCCCCTCGGCCGGATCGCGCGGATCGGCGAGCAGGTGGCGTCGGCGCTGGTCGCCGCGCACCGCGCCGGGATCGTCCACCGCGACGTCAAGCCCGGCAACATCCTCATCGACGAGACCGGCACCGCGAAGATCACCGACTTCGGCATCTCGCGCGCGGCCGGCGACATGACGCTGACGGCGACCGGCCTGATCGGCGGCACGCCCGCCTACCTGGCGCCCGAGCTGGCGCGCGGCGCCGACCCGGTGCCCAGCTCCGACGTCTTCGCCCTCGGCGCGACCCTCTACCAGGCCATCGAGGGCACCACGCCCTACGGCAACACGACCAACCAGCTCGCACTGCTCTACGCGGCCGCGAACGGCCAGATCAACCCGCCGGTGCAGGCGGGCGGGGCCACCGCGCTGCTGATGAGCCTGCTGCGCAGCGAACCGGGCGAGCGCCCGTCCATGGCCGAGGCCCGCGAACGGCTGGCCGCGCTGGCCCGGACCGAGCCGGGCGGCATGTCGGCGTCACCGCCGCTGCTCTCGGGTGGCGGGGGCCGCAGGCCCGCCGCTCCCCCCGCGGACAGCGGTGACCGTCCGCCGTGGCAGCGCTCCGACCAGCAGCAGGCTCCGCCGTCACCGCCGGTCGGCACGCCGGTGCCCGCGGGCAAGGCGCCGTCGAACCCGCCGCGCCCGACCGCCGCGTTCATGCCGATGCGGTCCGCGGCCGCGCCGCCGAACACCCCGCCCAGACCGGTGCCCGCGGCTTCGGCGCCGTCGGCCAGGGCGCCCCAGTACTCGTCGGGCACGGCCAAGCCGGACAACAAGCGCAAGTACGCGATCTTCGCCGGCGCGGGTGCCGCGGTCGTCGTGGTCGCCGTGATCATCTTCCTGATGGTCAACTCCGGCAGCGGCGGCACGGGCGGCGACCAGACCGCGCAGTCCCCGGGCGCGCCGACCAGCGCACCCGGCACCGCGCCGAAGAGCACCGGTGCCCCGAGCGCCACGGACGCCCCCGCCGGTCTGGGCAAGACCGCGCCGGAAGGCAAGATCAGCGACTACGGCGCCGCCGGCCGCGCGCTCACCGCGTTCTACGACAGCCCGTCGAGCGGCTGGTCGAAGCTCACCCAGGCCGCGCAGCAGGTGTACGGCGGCGAGCAGGCCTTCACCGACTACTGGTCGAGCAACAAAGCCCCCAACTACAGCACGGCCCGCGCCGACAGCGGCGGCGCCAACTCCGACGGCTCGATCACGATGAACCTGACGGTCAACGGGGTCCGCAGCGGTTACCGGATCGTCACGGTCGGCGGTCAGATGCTCATCGACGCCGACACCAGGCTCCCCGGCTCGGCCTCCCGCTAGTGAGACTTAACGCGCCGCTGGTGGGCTGAGCGGTCCCGATGGCCTACCGTGGTGGTATGGCCGAGAGCGGAGCTTCGCCGCCGGGCGGGAACCCTCGCTTCCACGAGGACCTGGTCGGGCTGGACCCGTTTGACCCGGAGGCGCGCGCGTTCGCCGAGCACCTCGACCGGATCGAACGATCCGGTCCGAACTTCACGATCGAAGCCGCGCTCGACGGCGTCGCCGACTTCGCCGATTCCAGCAACCGCCTCGGCGGCCTGCGCTACTGGGTGTCCGCCCTGATCGTCGTGCTCATCGTCCTGGGAGTGATAGTCGCCGCATGGGACATCGTGGTGCACGCCCTCGCGTGGCTCGCGGCGTAACGTGGATCGGGTGAAAGGTATGAAACCCGTTGTCGGCGCCACCCCTCGCGTCGTGAAGTCCGAGCAGGAATGGCGGGCGGAGCTGGGCCCGGAGGAGTACGCCGTACTCCGCCAGGCCGGCACCGAACGGCCGTTCACCGGCGAGTACACCGACACCAAGACGACCGGCGTCTACGCCTGCCGCGCCTGTGGTGCCGAGCTGTTCCGCAGCGACACGAAGTTCGAGAGCCACTGCGGCTGGCCGTCGTTCTACGACCCGGCCGACTCCGACGCCGTCCTGCTCCGGGAAGACCGGGCCATGGGCATGAAGCGGATCGAGGTGCTCTGCGGCTCCTGCCACAGCCACCTCGGGCACGTCTTCGAAGGCGAGGGGTACGCGACCCCGACCGACCAGCGCTACTGCATCAACTCGATCTCCCTGAAACTGGAACCACAGGCCTAAATCGCAGGCCTAAATCCTCCTTAAGCCGGCAACCCTCCGCCCTTCCTCGAACGTAGTCTCCGCACACGGACGAGGGAGGGCGGAGTCATGACCGACACGTGGGGCATTCCCGGACCGCTGTTCACGGGCCTCTACCTGGGCCTGCTTCTCATTCCCCTGCTCTACGCGGTGGTGCGCACCAGCCTGCTGGCGCGTGGCCACGCGGGCGGGGCACCCCGGAGCGTCGAAGAGCTGGCCCTGCTGACGGGCGGGCCCGACCGCGTCGGCGAGGTCGTCGTCGCGGGGCTGCTGGAGCACCAGTTCGTCCGGATGGACGGCACCGGCCGGCTGCACCGCGTCACGGGCCGGCCGGCGGACGAGCTGGGCCGCATCGCGGTCGACCGCGTCGGCAAGACCGGCAGCTCGGTCGACCGGGTGCGCACCGCCGTCTCCCAGCACCGGTCGGTGACCGAGCTGGCGGCCGGACTGGTCGGCCGCGGCCTGCTCGCCGACACGCGGAAACTGCGGCTGACCTGGACCACCACGTCGATCGCGTACTGGGTGCTGATCGCGCTCGGCATCGCGCGGCTGGTCGCCGGGGCGAGCACCGGCCACGCCGTCGGCTACCTGCTCGGACTGCTCGTGCTGAACGTGGTCGCGGTGGTCGCGGTCACCGTGCGGGCCGCGAACGCGCCGGAGGCGAAGGCCACCGGCGCCGGGCGGATGGCCGTCGAAGAAGCCCGCCGGACCGGGACGCTGCTCTCCGGCACGACCGGCACCGTCGCGAGCGGCGGCCTCGCCGCCCACCCGGACAAGGACGTCCGCACGGCCGTCACCCGGGCCACGCACGCCGCCGCCAAGACCTACGAGCGCCGGGCACGCCGCTCGCGCTGGGCGAACGCCGGGGGCGGCGCGGCCGTCGGTTACTACGGCGGCAGTTCCTGCGGCGGGGGCGGCAGCTCCTGCGGCGGCGGAGGCGGGGGCGGCGGGTGTGGTGGCGGCGGTGGCGGCGGGGGCTGCGGCGGTTGAAACGCCGACGCGACCTGCTGCGTCTCACAGCTACGGTAACCGGCATCAACTGAGGGGAGACGGGCGATGGACGACCCGTGGGGCATCTCGGGACCCGATTTCGTGGTCCTCTACATCGCGCTGCTGGGCGCGGTCCTGCTGATCCGGCTCGTCGTGTCCGGCGTCATGGCCGGCCGCGCGATGCGCGCCGACCACGCCCAGCCCGGCCCGACGCCGAGTGTCTACCAGCTCGCGTTCCTGGCCGGCGGCCCGGACCGGGCGACCGACGCGGCGATCGCGGCGCTGGTGGAACGCGGCCAGCTGCGGGTCAACAGCTACCGGCAGATCAGCCAGGCCGGCGCACGCCCGGTGGAGCCGCTGGAGCAGGCGGTCGCCGACGTCGCGCAGCTGAAGACGACCGCGACGATCCGGGCGAAGGTCCGCGGCTCCGCGGCCATGCGGGCGCTGGAGGACGGCCTCGACCAGCGGGGACTGCTGACGTCCGCCGCGGCGCGGCGCCAGGCCCGGACGGTCGGCCTGGTCCTGCAGCTGGCCGTGCTCGCGCTCGGCGTGATCCGGCTGCTCAACGGCATCTCGCTGGGCCGCCCGGTCGGTGTCCTGGTGTTCCTGGTGCTGATCGCGGCCGTGCTGACGATCGTGGCCGCGGTCCGGCGGAACAAGACCGGCATGCGGCAGCCGTCGGCCGCGGGGCACCGCCTGCTCGGCCAGGCGCGCGCGGCGGCGTCCGGGCCGGTGCCGGCCGGGGCGCTCGCGGGCGGCGTGCTGCTCGGCGGCGCCGTCGCCGCGGTCGCCCTCGGCGGCCTGGCGATGTACCCGGACGAAGAGCTGAGCGCGGCCCTGATGCCGCCCGCGGGCGCGGTCGGCGGCGGTGGGTCGTCGGGGTCGTCGTGCAGCAGCGGGTCGTCGTGTTCGAGTTCGTCGTCGTGCAGCAGCGGTTCTTCGTGCGGTGGCGGCGGTGGCTGCGGAGGCGGGGGCTGCGGTGGGTGAGCTCGGCATCGGGATCGGCTGGCGGCACGAGCTCGACCTGTCCATCGCCCGGCTCCCGGGCGTGGACTGGGTCGAGGTCGTGGCCGAGAACCTGCACCACGACAACCTCCCGGAGACGCTCGTCGCGTTGCGGGAGCGCGGTCTGCCGGTGCTGCCGCACGCCGTCTCGCTCTCGCTCGGCGGGGCCGAGCCGCTCGACACCGGGCGTGTCCAGCACCTCGCGGAGATCGCGCGGGCGCTGGACGCGCCGCTGGTCAGCGACCACGTCTGCTTCGTGCGCGCGGGCGGGCTCGACTCCGGGCACCTGATGCCGCTCCCCCGCACCCGGGAGGCGCTGGACGTGCTGGTCGCGAACGTGCGCCTGGCGCAGTCCATTGTGGACGTCCCGTTCGCGCTGGAGAATATCGCGGCGGTGCTGGAATGGCCGCACGCCGAGCTCACCGAAGAACAGTTCCTCACCGAGCTCACCGAGCGGACGGACTGCCGGCTGATCATCGACGTCGCCAACCTGTACGCCAACGCCCGCAACATCGGCACCGACCCGGAGGCCTTCCTCGACGGCATCCCGTGGGAGCGCCTGGCGTACGTGCACATGGCGGGCGGCATCGAGCGCGACGGCGTCTACCACGACACGCACGCGCACCCGGTGCTGCCGGAAGTTCTCGCGCTGCTGGCGGAACTCCGCCGCCGGACGGACCCGCCGGGAGTCCTGCTGGAACGCGACGACGACTACCCGAGCGACGCCGAGCTGGCGGCGGAGCTGGCCGCGCTCCGGGCGGCGGTGACGGTGTGAGCCGCGAGGAGCTGGCGACGCGGCAGGCGGAGCTGCTGCACGCCCTCCTGGCCGGCGGCGAGGCCCCGCCGGGTTTCGACCCTGCGCGGTTGAAGGTGGAGGCGAACGTGTTGCGCCGCAAGCACGGCAAGGTGCTGGCCTACCAGCGCCCGGAGCTGGCGGAGACGCTGGGCGAGCGGTACGGGCCGTTGTTCGCGGAGTTCGCGGCGGGCCGCCCGAAGAAGGCCACGGAGCATTCGCACGCGTACGCGGACGAGTTCGTCACGTGGCTGATCGCGGCGGGCCACCTGCCGAAACCCAAGCGGAGCCTGGTTTCCCGGCTCCGGCGCCGCTAGCCGGCGCGCCGGCCGCCGTCGAAGCGGCTCAGCCGGGCGGCGGCCGGAGGCCGTCCATCAGCAAGTCCAGCAGGCGACCGGCCTTGGCTTCCTGCTCGGGCCGGGGCGCCACGGTGAAGATGCCGATGAGGGAAGCGGCGATGTCCTCGGCGGTGACGTCGGCGCGGAGGTCGCCCGCCGCGCGGCCGGCGTCCAGGATCGTGGTGATGGCCGTCAGCAGCTCGGTCCGGGTCTGCGCGTGGGCGATCTCGCCGGCGTCGATCATCGCGAGCAGCGTGTCGAGCATGCCGTTCTTGGTCGCGATCCAGTCCCCGAACAGGTCCATCCAGCGCCGCATCGCGGCGGCCGGGGGCAGCCCTTCGGTCAGCTCGCGGGCGCCGGTCGTGAGCCGGCCGACCTGGTCGCGGTAGACCGCGTCGACCAGCGACTCGCGGGTCGGGAAGTGCCGGTAGAGCGTGGCGATGCCGACCCCGGCCTCGCGGGCGATCGCCCGCATCGACGGCTCGGCGTCCGCCGTCACGAACACCCGGGTCGCCACCGCGAGCAGCTGGTCACGGTTGCGGGCCGCGTCCGCCCGCGGCACGCGTGTCTCCGCCTCAGCCAAAACGGATCGCGCTCCGGTTGTGTTAGGGTCGTCCATGGAAACGGAGCATAGTCCGTTTCACCGCGTTCCCTGACCCGAGGAGACAGACGTCCATGCAAGAACAGAGCAGGGCGGTCCGGCTCGACGCCTTCGGCGGCCCCGAAGTCCTCGACGTCCGTGCGGTTTCCGCTCCGCAGGCCGGCCCGGGACAGGTCCGCGTGCGGGTCAGCGCGGCCGGCCTGAACCCGATGGACTGGATCATGACCGCCGACGCGGACACCGCCGCCCGGTTCGGCCTGAGCCTCCCGGCCGGGTTCGGCACCGACTACGCGGGTGTGGTCGACCAGGTCGGCGCCGGGGTGACCGGCTTCGCCCCCGGCGACCGGGTGTTCGGCGGCGCGTTGTCCCGCGCGGTCGCCGACTTCGTGGTGATCGAGCCGGCCGGGGTGATCGCGGCGAACGAGGCCCACCACACCCCCGACGGCGTCGACGACCGCACCGCCGCCACCCTCACGATCGCCGGCCGCACGGCATCCGCCGCCCTCGCCGTGGTCGCCCCAGGCCCGGACGACACCGTGCTGATCGGCGGCGCGGCGGGCGGGGTCGGGGTGTTCGCCGTCCAGCTGGCCCGGATCGCCGGAGCACGCGTGATCGGGACGGGGTCGGCGTCGTCGGCCGATTTCCTGCGCGACCTCGGCGCCGAGCCGGTCGTCTACGGCGACGGCCTGGCCGACCGGGTCCGGACCATCGCGCCCGGCGGTGTCACCGCCGCCATCGACCTGCACGGGACGGAGACGGTGCACGTCGCACGGGATCTCGGCGTCCCGGACGGCCGCATCTGCACCGTCGCCGCGCAGGTCGAGGGCGTGTCGGCGGCCAACGGCGCCAACGCCGCTCCCGGCGCCCTGGAAGAGCTCGCCCGCCTGGTCGCGGCGGGCCGGCTCCGGGTGCCTGTCGGGGCGAGCTTCCCGATCGGGCAGATCCGCCGCGCGGCCGAACTGCAGGCCGGCCGGCACGTGCACGGCAAGGTCGTCATCGACCTCTAGGTCACGGCGTCCAGGTCGGCTTGTCGACACCCGGGGTGCGCGTCCCGAAGTCCCAGTGCGGTTCCGCGCCCGGCAGGCCGCCCGCCATCCGGACCCGGGTCAGCCGGCCGTAGCCGCTGTCGGTCTCCTCCAGCAGGTCGCTGAAGTCCACTTCGGACGACGCAGGATCCTTGCGGCCCAGGGAATCCAGCCAGCGGCCGGTTCCCGCGAGGGACAGCCGGACCCGCCAGGTGCCGCCGTCGGTGACCTGGCGGCGCAGGGCCGTCATGATCGCCGCCGCGGCGAGCCAGCCCGTGCCGTGGTCCAGCGCCTGGACCGGGAGCGGCGACGGCTCGTCTCCCCACGCGATGCCGTTCGACATCTGGACCAGGCTGTCGAACCCGCGCCGCCGGGCCCAGGGGCCTTCCCAGCCGTAGGCGCTCAGGTCGGCGATCACCAAACCCGGCCGCAGCTCGGCCAGATCCGCGGGGCCGAAGCCGATCCGCTCGAGCGCGCCCGGGCGGAACGACTGCACTAGCACGTCGGCCCGGCTGATCAGCTTCTTGAGCCGCGCGCGGCCGCCTTCGGTGTCGAGGGCGACGAACGCGGATTTCTTGCCCTGCCCGGTGTCCCGCACGAGCGTCTCGACGCGCGGCAGGTGCGCGGCCCCGACGTGCAGGACGTCGGCGCCGTGCGCGGCGAGCACCCGGCCGGCCACCGGGCCGGCGAGGACGTGCGTCAACTCCAGCACGCGGACGCCGCCGAGCGGGCGGTCCGAGTAGAACAACGTCCGCTTCGGCGCTTCGCCGATCGGCGCGAGGTCCACGAGCGGTAGCGAAGCCACCGCTTCGCCCTGCGGGTGCGCCGCCCAGTCCTCCGGCGAGCGCAGCTCCGCGGCCGCTCCCCCGGCGCTGACGACGGCGTGCTCGACCTCGCGCGCGATGCGCCCGGCGACCGTCTTCGTCACGACGTCGCGGCTGCCGGGGACGCCGAGTCCCCAGCACACCGCGGCTTCGTGACGCGGGTAGTTGCAGTGCAGGCGGACCCAGCCGTCGGTCGTGCGGTAGTTGCCCGACAGCGGCGCCCACACGGACTCGGGCTCGATGCCTTCGACGCGCGAGAAGGCTTCGCTCGCGAAGGCCGCCGCCGCGTGGCGGGTGTCCGCCGTGACGACGCCGGGGTCGATCTCGCGCAGCTTCAGCAGTTCGCCGGCGGCCAGGGTCGCCGCCGCGATGGTCGTGGTCGCGGCCGCCGCCACCCGGTACGGGCCGGGCAGCACGTCTTCGGTCCCGGTCAGCTCGACCGGCCCCGGCGTCTCCCCGGTGAGGGTGTGCCAGACGCCGTCCAGGATCTCGGTCACTACGGCAGCGCCGCGACGAGCTCGGCGGGCGGCACGCGGGTGCCGGTGTAGAACGGGATCTCTTCACGCACGTGCAGGCGCGCTTCGGTGCCGCGCAGGTGGCGCATGAGGTCGACGATCCGGTGCAGCTCGTCGGCCTCGAAGGCGAGGATCCACTCGTAGTCGCCCAGCGCGAACGACGCGACGGTGTTGGCGCGCACGTCCGGGTAGTCGCGGGCTTCCTTGCCGTGGTCGGCGAGCATCTTGCGGCGCTCGTTCTCCGGCAGCAGGTACCACTCGTAGGAGCGGACGAACGGGTAGACGCAGATGAACTTGCGGGCCTCTTCCCCGGCGAGGAACGCGGGGATGTGGCTCTTGTTGAACTCGGCGGGCCGGTGCAGCGCGGTCTGGCTCCAGACCGGCGTCGACGCGCGCCCGAGCGGCGTCCGCCGGAACCCGGCGTAGGCGGCCTGGACCTGCTCGATCTCCTCGGCGTGCCACCAGATCATGTAGTCGGCGTCGGCCCGCAGCGCGGAAAGGTCGTAGACGCCGCGGACGACGACGCCCTTGACCTCGAGCCCGTCGAGGTACTCGGTGGTCTCGCGACCGGCGGTCCCGCGGTCCTCACCCAGCCTGCCGGGCTCGATCCGGAAGACCGACCACGTGGTGTACCGGATGGTGTCGTTGAGCTCGCTGAAGTTGACCCGCGCCATACGTCCATCCTGTCACCGAGGCCCGCAGGGCGCCCCCACGGGTAGCCGTGAGAGCACTCACGCGGAAAGGTGCGCTGCCACCCGCTGTGCGGCCGCTTCGGCCGTCGCCACGCACGCCGGCAGCCCGACGCCGTGCAGGGTCGCGCCCGCCACGGCCAGGCCCGGGATCCCGGCGATCGCCTTCTCGATGCGCTCGACCCGCTCCAGGTGGCCGGTGCCGTACTGCGGCAGGCCGCCACCCCAGCGGGTCACCAGCGTCTCCACCGGTTCCGCCGTGACGCCCGTGAGGCGCGCGAGGTCGTCGCGGACCACGCGGACCAGCTCGACGTCGTCCGCCTTCAACGCGCCCAGCTCGCCGAAGCGGCCCACCGAGCCGCGGACCAGGACCGGGCCCGTGCCGAAGTGCGCCCACTTGCGCGAAGAGAACGTGAACGCCTTCGCCGCGTACGGCACACCCGCCGCGTCACGCTCGCCTTGGCCGATCAGGATTCCCGACGCCGAAGGCAGCTCCGTGCCGGGTGGCAGGGCCAGCGCGACCACCGCCATCGACGCCAGCTCGACCTCGCCGAACGCCGCCGACGCCGCGGGCACCAGGTCCGCGAGCAGGCGGCGGGCCGACGGCGCGGGCACCGCGAGGACCACCGCGTCGGCGTCGATCGTGTTCTCCGCGGGCGCGTGCGCGGTCGGCGCCGCGCCGATCCGCAACCGCCAGCTCGTGCCGTTCCGCTCGATGTCGCACACCGGCAGCCCGGTCCGCAGGTCGGCGCCGGACAGCTCGGTCAGCCGGTCGACGACCGTGCCCAGGCCGCCGGGAACCGTGCCGAACACCGGGGCCGAGCTGGGTGACGCGGGCAGCTGGGACGCGGCCGCCGCGGTCAGCGACCCCGCGCCGGCGGCCACCGCCGCGGCCAGGCCCGGCATGGTCGCGCGCAGGCCGAGACCGTCGGCCCCGCCCGCGTAGACGCCGCCCAGCAGCGGGTCGACCAGCCGGTCGACCAATTCGTCGCCGAACCGCTCGCGCAGCAGCGGCCCCAGCGGCACGTCCCCGCCCGGCAGCCGCAGCTCCGGCAGCGACACCTCGGCCTCGACCGCGCGGCGCCCCGCCTCCGACAGCACGCCGGCGACCGACTCCGCCGACGCCGGGACACCCATCACGGTGCCCGGCGGCAGCCCGGTCACGGTCCCGCCGGCGTGGATCTTCGCGCGGGCGCCGGTCGGGTGGACGACGTCGAGGCCCAGCTCGCGGACCAGCGCGAGCATCTCGGGCCGGCGGGCGAGGAACGCCTCGGCGCCGACGTCGTAGGGCACGCCGGCCAGCTCAGTGGTGCGCAGCTTGCCGCCCGGGGTCCGGGTCTTCTCGAAGACGACGATCTCGGCGCCGGTGCCGAGCAGCTGCCGCAGCCGGTACGCCGCGGTCAGGCCGGAGACGCCCGCCCCGACGACGGCGACCCGCGTCACAGCTCGTGCACCAGCCCGGCCACGCGGGTCAGGACCTCGGGATCGACACTGGGGAGCACGCCGTGGCCCAGGTTGAAGATGTGGCCGTCGGCGGCTCGCCCCTCGGCGACGATGCGGCGCACCTGGGCCTCGAGCACCGGCCAGGACGCGTACAGCAGCGCCGGGTCCAGGTTGCCCTGCACCACGGCCTTGCCACCGAGCCGCCGGACGGCTTCGTCGAGCGGGATCCGCCAGTCGACGCCGACGACGTCCGCGCCCGCGTCGCGCATCGCGGGCAGCAGCTCGCCGGTGCCGACGCCGAAGTGGATCCGGGGGACGCCGTGGGCGGCGACGCCGTCGAGGACCTTCGCCGAGTGCGGCAGCACGAACTCGCGGTAGTCCCGCTCGGACAGCGCGCCGGCCCAGGAGTCGAACAGCTGGATCGCGTCGACGCCGGCGTCGAGCTGCGCGCGCAGGAAGGTCAGCGCGATGTCGGCCAGCCGGCCGGCCAGCTCGTGCCACACCGCCGGCTCGGAGTGCATGAGCGCCTTGGTGTGCTCGTGGTTGCGGCTCGGGCCGCCCTCGATGAGGTAGCTGGCCAAGGTGAACGGCGCGCCGGCGAAGCCGATCAACGGCGTCTCGCCGAGCCGCTCGACCAGCAGCGCGATGCCGTCGGCGACCTTGCCGACCTGGTCGGGGACCAGCTCCGGCAGCGCCCTCACGGCGGCCAGGTCGCGCACCGGCGTCGCGACCACGGGACCGGTGCCCGGGACGATGTCGATGTCGACCCCGGCGGCCTTGAGCGGCACGACGATGTCGCTGAACAGGACCGCGGCGTCGACCTCGTGCCGCCGGACCGGCTGCAGCGTGATCTCGGCGAGCATCTCGGGGTCGAAACAGGCGTCGAGCATCGCCACGCCCTCGCGCAGCGCGCGGTACTCGGGCAGCGACCGCCCGGCCTGGCGCATGAACCAGACGGGCGTGCGCGCCGGGCGTTCGCCGCGCGCGGCGGCCAGGAACGGGGCTTCGGGCAGCTCGCGGCGGGCGGACGCGGGGGTCCGCTGCGGCAGAGGCGTGGTGGGAGACATCGTCTTCAATCGTGCCACGAGCCCGGTGGGGCCCTTCTCTCGGCGCGCCTCCGCCCGCAACAGGGCGTGCCCGCCCTAAAGTCGATGCGTGACCGCGACGACTCCAGTGCCCGAACTCTTCCGCGAAGCCGTCGCGTCGCTGCAGTCCGTCCGGCCCCGCCGGGAGGTGCTGCTCGAGCGGATGCGGGCGCCGCAGCGGCTCGCACCGTTCTCCTACGCGGTGAGCTGTGAGGTCGCCGGTCCCGCCGACGTGCTGGCCTCGGGCCGGCTGGTCCTGCTGCACGACCCGGACGGCCAGGAAGGCTGGGACGGCGTCCTGCGCCTTGTCATGTACGTGCGCGCGGAGCTGGACCGCGAACTGGCGACCGATCCCTTCCTCCCCGGCGTCGGCTGGTCGTGGCTGACCGACGCCCTCGAGGTGTCCGGCGCGAGCTGGAAGGCACTGGGCGGCACGGTCACCGAGACGTCGTCGGCCCGCTTCGGCGACATCTCCGGCCCGGCCCGCACCGACGACCTCGAGCTGCGGGCGTCCTGGACGCCCGCCGACGGCGCGCTGCTGCCCCACGGGCAGGCGTTCTGCCAGGTGATGGCGAGCGTCGTCGGCCTGCCGCCGGTCGGCGTGACGCTCTTCGGGCAGCGCCAGAACTCCTGAGCCGCGCCCTGCGGCCGTCCGGGCGACAGTCACGGGCGGAACCGCGACGCCGGGTCTTCGCGAGCGTCCGCCGGGTCGCGTCTTGTACGAATGTGAGCAAAATTCGCGTCCGCCGAACGACGGCCAACCCCGGGCGGCCCGTTCGACGGCCGCTCAGCGGGCCGTCACGCGCTCGGAGTGGTCTATACAACACAAGACCCCGGCGGACCACCCGGAGCGTTCCCGAGGTCATTTCACGTCTCGCGCGGATGCCCCCGTTCGTGAGACAACGCCGTCACGCAGTGCGACAAGATCAACTTGCCCCGCGATCGCCGCCGGAACCGGTGAACACCCTTCACGGGATACGGACAGTCACCACGAGCGGCTGCGAAAGCCCTTCTGAAGCCGTTTCACGAAGTTGATCATGCCCCGGCCGAGACCGCTTTCCGGAGCAGTCGGACCCCCGTGGAGCCCCCGGTCGGCGGACGCACTGGAAGGTGCACGGCCCATCTGCACGGCCATTTGGGCGCCGGTAACTTCTTTGCATCGTGTTCGCTGGGCTATCCGTTAGCAACCGGCCGTGTACTAGCCCAATCGTGTTACCACGAACTCCCTGAGTGACTGTTCGTTTGAGATAGATACCCATTCGATCCCCCCGCAGCGGCCTCAGGGCGGCTACAGTGCCTTCGACGACACCACTTTCGGTCTAAAGCTGGCGCGGCTGAACGGCCGAAGGTCCCGGTGCCGGTCGGGGGGCACGACCGACTCCAGGGAGGTAGTGACGTGGCTACCGTCGGCATTTCTCAGGCCGTCCGATCCACGCCAGCCGGTGCTTTGCCGGCGAGCATGGTTCCGCACCCGCGGGAAGAGCTTTTTTCCGTGTTGGTGGTCGATGACCACCCGCTGTTGAGGGAGGCAATCGCAGCAAGACTCGCACAGATGGGTGCGGGTACCGTTCACGAAGCCGCCACGGTGGCCGAAGCGAGGGCGCGAGCACAGGCCACAGGGCCCTGTGACCTGGCGATCCTCGATCTCGGACTGCCGGACGGCAGCGGCATCGAACTGGTTACGGAACTTCGTAGCCACGGGTGGCCGCGCGTGGTGGTTCTCGCATCTTCGGACGACCCGTACGCGGTCCGCTCGGCCTTCCAGGCCGGGGCCCAGGCGTACCTGCTGAAGTCCGCGTCGCCGGTCGTAGTGACCGATGGCGTGCGGCGTGTGCTCGAAGGCGGCGTTTACGCCGACCCGAGCGTGGCTCCGGTGCTCGCCACCGGGACCCGCGTCGCCGGCACCGACAACACCCCGCGCGAGCTTTCCGCTCGTGAGGTGGAGGTGCTCCAGCTGGTCGCCGACGGACAGTCCAACAAGGAGATCGGCGAGGAACTTTCCCTCTCCGCCCTCACCGTCAAGTCCCACCTGTCTCGCATCGGGCGCAAGCTCGGCACGGGCGACCGGGCTCAGATGGTTGCGCTGGCCATGCGAGCCGGCGTCATCCGCTGACGGATAGACGAACCTCCCCACGGGGCGGGCGCACCAGGCGCGGTACGCCCGTCCCGTAGGGTCGTCAACCATGGAAAGCGCAGAAGCCGAGGACGCCGGGATGGAGATCGAGTCCGCAGGCGGACCCGTGCTGCTACGCGAGCCCGCCGAGGGCACACCTCCGGTGGTCACCGACCGGGCCGCACTGCTCGAAGCCTGTGAGCGGCTCGCCGCGGGCACCGGGGCCGTCGCCGTCGACACCGAACGCGCGTCCGGCTACCGGTACTGGCCCAAGGCCTATCTCGTCCAGCTGCGACGTGAGGGTTCCGGCACGGTCCTGATCGACCCGACCGAGCTCGACGACCTCACCCCGCTGAAGAACGTCCTCAACTCCCTGGAGTGGGTGCTGCACGCCGCCTCCCAGGACCTCCCCTGTCTCGCCGAGCTGGACCTGCACCCGGCGGCGCTGTTCGACACCGAGCTCGCCGGCCGCCTCGCGGGCTACGAGCGTGTCGCGCTCGGGACGCTCGTCGAGCTGCTGCTCGGTTACACCCTCGAAAAGGGGCACAGCGCGGCCGACTGGTCGAAGCGGCCCCTGCCGGTCGACTGGCTGAACTACGCCGCCCTCGACGTCGAGCTGCTCATCCAGCTGCGCGAAAAGCTGGAAGCGGAGCTGGGCGCCCAGGGCAAGCTGGAGTGGGCGCAGCAGGAGTTCGACGCCGTCCGCACCGCGCCGCCGCCCGCACCGCGGGCCGAGCCGTGGCGCCGGACGTCCGGGGTGCACAAGATCCGCAACCCGCGCGGTCTCGCCGTGGTGCGCGAGCTGTGGCAGGCGCGTGACGAGCTGGCCCGCAAGCGCGACCGCGCGCCGAGCCGGATCCTGCCGGACAGCGCGATCATCAACGCCGTCACGGCCGACCCGAAGACGGTCGAAGAGCTGCAGGCGCTGCCGGTGTTCAGCGGCCGCGTCCAGCGCAAGTACACCGCGAGCTGGCTGCGGCACCTGCAGGCGGCCAAGGCGCTGCCGGCGAGCGAGCTGCCGTCGCCGTCGCAGTCCACCGACGGCCCGCCGCCGGTGAACCGCTGGGCGGACAAGGACCCGGACGCCGCGGCCCGGCTGTCGGCGGCCCGCGCGGCCCTGTCGGCGATCGCGGAGGACCGCCGGCTGCCGGTGGAGAACCTGCTGCTGCCGGACCTGGTCCGCCGCACCTGCTGGCGGCCCCCGGCCCAGCTGGACGAGGACACCGTGGCCGACGTCCTGCGCGCGGGCGGAGCCCGCCCGTGGCAGGTCGAGCTGACGGCGTCGGCGCTGAGCAAGGCCCTGCACGCCGCCGCGGCTTCCTGACGCTAGTTCGCCGCTTTGCGGGCCGCGGCCAGGGCATCGGCCATCCTCAGTGTCTTCGGGTGGCCGGGTCCCAGCACCAGCTCGAAGCCTTCGACCGTGTACTCGTACGCGACGACGGCGTCGGCCCACTCCTCGCGCCGGAAGTGCACTCGCGCCACCACGCCCTGGGCCCACAGCAGCACCGGGTGGCCAGGCGGGAACGGGCCTGCGGCCAGGACGGCCCGCGCGTAGTGGTCCGCGTCGGCGAGCCGGTCGGTCTCGGCCAGCACCCGGCTCAGCAGCAGGCGGGACTCCTACGTGAGCAGCGCGGGCCCGGCCGTGCACAGCGTCTGTTCCGCGTCGTCGAACCGGCCCAGCTCGGCCTGCGCACGAGCGAGCCACACCAGCAACTCCGGGTTCCGGTCGAGCAGGGCCCGGTAGGCGTCGATCGCCGCCGCGTACCGGCCGGCGCGGTGCAACGTGCTCGCGACTGCGACGCGACACTCGCGGACCACCGGGTGCTCCCGCCCCATCACGTAGGCGAAGGTCGCCTCCAGCCAGGACAACAGCGCCAGCGCTTCGTCGACACGACCGGTCTCCGCACAGCGGCGGGCGATGCCGGACCAGGACATCAGCGTGCTCTGTCGTGGAGTTCGAGCAGCCGTTCCGCGATCTGCCGCCGCAGTTCCAGCGCCTCGATGCTGTCACGCTTGCGCTGCCGCTCCAGTTTCGCGTGCAGCCACGTGATCTCGCCGCGAAGCCGCTGGACGTCCACTATTCGGTCGGCGTCGCCAGGAGGGCGTGGCCCCGCGTTCGCAGCTCGTCGGTCGGCTCCGGCAGCCCGGCCAGCCGGACGACGCCGTCGGCGCCTTCGCGGGTGTGGGCCTCGACGTCCAGCTCCGGGTCGTCGCGGCGGATCACCGCGATGCTCTCCACCAGGCCGAAAACGAGGTCCGTGCGGACGGCCGCCGGGACGACGCCCGCTGCGGCGAGCAGGTCGCCGTAGGCCGCCTTCAGCTCCGCGCGCTCGGCGCGGAAGCGGGCCAGGTTGGGCGAGCCGACCTCGGGCAGCAGGTACAGCGCGCCCAGGTTGTGCCGGGCGCCGCCGAGCAGGCCGATGTCCGCGTAGGCCAGGGCCCACAGCCGGACGGCCACCGGCGCGTCCCCGGCGACCAGCTGCGCGGCCAGGACCAGCGACGGGCGGACCGTCCCGGCCAGCAGCGCGGCGAGGATGTCCTCCTTCGCCGGGAAGTGGTAGTAGAGCGACGCCTGGCGCAGCCCGGCGCGCTCGGCGATCGCGCGGGTCGTCGTCGCCGCGTAACCGGCTCCGGTGAACAGCTCCCCCGCCGCGTCGAGCACGGCCTGCCGCGCGTCCGGGCGGTTCGCCGCCGCGCCACTCGCCCTGGGTCTGCCGACCCCCGCCCCTTTGACCACGGCGTTGATCCTGCCAGGTCCCCGTCCCGCACCTGATCACCGAGGTGGCGTTACGCCGGGGTGTCATCGTTGACGGCCGGTCTGCGGATCGGTTAACCGAGTGGCAACACCGCGGAGATCAGCACGCCCTGCCGTCGCCTTAATTTCTGTCGTACGATCGAAACCATGACACGGGGAGCGTCCATGATCGACGAGCCGACCGGCATCACCTTCCCGCGGCGGCCGTCGCCCGCGGCCCGACGATGGTCGTGAACATCGGCCGGCGACGTGCGGAGATCTCCGATCTGTCCGGTTCGGGCGTCCTCGGACGCCCTTGTTCCCGCTAGAGTTCGTCGGCGGCGCGCCCGTGATCGGCGCGGTCCGCCGGCTGCGGCCACGCCCCGCTCCCGCCCTCGAACCGCTACCCGAGAGGACGTCCGATGAGCACGACCGCGACCACCTACGGCGCGCGTGACCACGCCCGCGCCCAGGCGGGCACCGTCGTCGACACGATGCCGTCGATCCCGGCGAGCACGTGGCCGTCACCGCCACCGGGGGTCGCACCCGAGGCGCTGACCTGGGCCGAGACGGTCGCCGGTGGCGGGTACACGCACAAGGTGCTGGCCCGGGGCACCCGGCTGCGGCTCACCGACGTCGAGGGCGACGCGTGCGCGCACCTGCTGCTGTTCAACGCCGATCAGCCCTGGGAGCGGCTCAACGTCGCCGACACGGTGAAAGTCCAGTGGAACGCCTACCTCGGCGGGTCCGTGGCGCTGCTGTCGGACCAGGCCCGGGTGCTCGCGACGATCGTCGCGGACTCCAGCGGCCGGCACGACGCGCTGTGCGGGACGTCCACTGTGGACGGCAACACCGAGCACTACGGCGACGGCGCCCCGCAGGGCCCCTCCCCCGCCGGGCTCCCGCTGTTCACGTTGGCCGCGGCGAAGAACGGGCTCGGCCCGCGCGACCTGCCGCCGAGCCTGTCGTTCTTCCAGGGCGTGCGCGTGGGTGCCGCGGGCGAGCTGGAGTTCACCGGCTCCGCGGGCGCCGGGAAGTCCGTCGACCTGCGGATCGAGATCCCGTCGATCGTGCTGCTCGTGAACGTGCCACACCCGGTCGACCCGCGGCCGGATTACACGGCGACCAAGCTCGAAGTGCTCGCCTGGCGCGATCGGCCGTCCACTCCGGACAGTCCTGAATGGACGCATAGCCCCGAAGCCCAGCGCGCTTTCGAGAACACCGCCGACTACCTGGCCGCGAGGGGGATCGCGTGAGCGCCGCTTACCAGTCCCAGCTGACGCTCACCTTCGACGTCCCGGCGCGGGCGCCGTTCTCCCTCGTGCTGAAGCAGGGGCAGGAACTGTCGATCGTCGACCTCGGCGGCAACCAGGCCGTCGACTTCCTCTGCTACGACGCGAACGACACGGCGAAGCGCTACAGCGCCGCGGCGACGATCGCCGCGCAGCGCAACATCTTCCTGACCACCGGCAGCGTGCTGCGCACCCAGGAGGGCGCGCCGCTGCTGACCGTCGTCGCCGACACCTGCGGGCGCCACGACACGCTCGGCGGCGCGTGCAGCAAGGAGTCCAACAGCCTGCGCTACGGCCAGCACACCCGGTTCCAGCACGCCTGCGTCGAGAACTTCCTCAGCGAGGGCGCGAAGTGGGGGCTCGGCAAGCGCGACCTCGTCAGCAACGTCAACTGGTACATGAACGTGCCGGTCGAGGCGGACGGCACCCTCGGCATCGTCGACGGGATCTCCGCGCCCGGCCTGGAGGTCCGGCTGCGCGCCGAGACCGACGTCCTGGTCCTGGTGTCGAACTGCCCGCAGATCAACAACCCCTGCAACGGGTTCGACCCGACGCCGGTCCGGCTGGTCGTGACGGCTTCCGGAGGCGGGGTGTGAGACTGCTCGTCGCCAACCGCGGCGAGATCGCGGTCCGGATCCTGCGCAGCGCGAAGGAACTGGGCCTCGAAACCGTCGCGGTGTACTCGGACGCCGACCGGCTGACCCCGCACGTGAGGCTCGCCGATCGGGCCGTCCGGCTCGGCCCGGCGCCCGCGGCGGAGAGCTATCTGCGCTCCGACGCGATCATCGCGGCCGCGCTCGAGACCAGCTGCGACGCCGTCCACCCGGGGTACGGGTTCCTCTCCGAGGACGCGGCGTTCGCGCGGGCCTGCGAGGACGCCGGGCTCGTCTTCGCCGGGCCGTCGCCCGAGCACCTGGAGGTGTTCGGCAGCAAGCACACCGCGCGCGAGGCGGCGATCGCGGCGGGCGTCCCGCTGCTGCCCGGCACCGGCCTGCTGTCCGATGTGGACGAGGCGGTGGCCCGCGCGGCGGAGATCGGCTACCCGGTGATGCTCAAGGCCACCGGCGGGGGCGGCGGGATCGGGATGCGCGCCTGCGCCACGCCTGGAGAGCTGCGGCTCGCGTGGGACGACGTGCAAAGCGTCGCGGCCAAGAGCTTCGCCAGCTCGGGGGTGTTCCTGGAACGGCTGGTGCGCCGCGCCCGGCACGTCGAGGTCCAGGTGTTCGGCGACGGCTTCGGCGAGGTCCTCGCCCTCGGCACGCGGGACTGTTCCCTGCAGCGGCGCAACCAGAAGGTCGTCGAGGAGTGCCCGGCGCCGGACCTGCCCGACGCCGTCCGCCGTCGCCTGGTCGACTCGGCCGTCGCGCTGTGTTCGTCCGTGCGGTACCGCTCGGCGGGCACGGTCGAGTACGTCTACGACCCCGAGCACAGCGAGGCCGCGTTCCTCGAGGTCAACACCCGGTTGCAGGTCGAGCACCCGGTCACCGAGGCGGTGTACGGCGTCGACCTGGTCGCCTGGATGCTGCGGCTCGCCCAAGGCGACCGCGCGATGTTCCGGGCCGTGCCGGTGGCGCGCGGGCACGCCGTCGAGGCACGCGTGTACGCCGAGGACCCGAGCGCCGGCCACCGGCCGAGCGCGGGCCTCGTCACGCGGTTCACGCGGCCCGCCGGCGCCCGGGTGGACACCTGGGTCGAGCCGGGCACGACCGTCACCACGCACTACGACCCGTTGCTGGCCAAGGTGATCTGCACCGGCGCCGACCGCGCGGACGCCCTGGCGAACCTGCGGACGGCCCTCGAAGAGACGCGCGTCGACGGCGTCGCGACCAACCTCGGGCAGCTGCGAGCCGCGGCCGCCGACCCGGCGTTCGGCGCCGCGACGCACGACACGTCCACTTTGGACGGCGTCGGGGACACCGAACCGCGGATCGACGTCGTGCGCGGCGGGACCATGACGACCGTGCAGGACTGGCCGGGCCGCACCGGCTACTGGCACGTCGGCGTGCCGCCGAGCGGGCCGATGGACGACCGTTCGCTGCGGCTGGGCAACCTCGCGCTGGGCAACCCCGAGGGAGCGCCCGGCCTGGAGTGCACCGTGGACGGTGTCACGCTGCGGTTCTCGCACGCCACGCAGGTGTGCGTCACCGGCGCGCCGACGACCGTCCTCGTGGACGGCGCCGAGGTTCCCTTGTGGACCCCCGTCGAGGTGCCCGCGGGGGCGACCCTCGACGTCCGGGCGTGCACGGCCGGGCTGCGCAGTTACGTGCTGCTGCGCGGCGGCGTCGACGTGCCGGAGTTCCTCGGCAGCACCTCGACGTTCACCCTGGGCCGCTTCGGCGGGCACGGCGGCCGCGCGCTGGCCGCGGGCGACGTCCTGCAGCTCGGCCCGGTGCCCGCGGATCCAGTCGTCGGGCCGGTGGGCGATCACCCGGACTTCGCGCCGCACTGGACGATCGGCGCGCTCGAAGGACCGCACGCGGCCCCGGAGTTCTTCACCCCTGACGACGTCGACACGTTCTACGCCACGGACTGGCAGGTCCACTTCAACTCGGCGCGCACCGGCGTCCGGCTCGTCGGCCCGCGGCCGAAGTGGGCCCGCGCGGACGGCGGCGAGGCGGGGCTGCACCCGTCGAACATCCACGACACGCCGTACGCGATCGGCGCCGTCGACTACACCGGCGACCTGCCGATCCTGCTCGGCCCGGACGGCCCCAGCCTCGGCGGGTTCGTCTGCCCGGCGACGGTCGCCACCGGCGAGCGGTGGAAGCTCGGGCAGCTGCGGCCGGGCGACACCGTGCGGTTCGTGCCGATCGACGCCGACCACGCGGCGGCCCTGCGCACACGCCCCGCGTCGGTGATCGAGCCGAGCCGGACCGCGCGCCACGACGGCGGTGTCCTCACGCGACTGTCCGCTTCGGACGACGAGCCGGCCGTCACCTACCGGCGCAGCGGCGACGACAACCTGCTCGTCGAGTACGGCGAGATGAAACTCGACCTGGCGTTGCGGATGCGGGTGCACGCGCTCGCTGAGCGGCTCTCGGCCGAGGGCGTGCCCGGGATCGTCGACCTGACGCCGGGCATCCGGTCGTTGCAGGTGCACGTCGACCCGGACGCGCTGCCGGTCGGCAAGGCGCTCGGCTTGGTGCGGGAGCTGGAACGCGACCTGCCGCCGACGCACGACCTCGTGGTGCCCAGCCGCAGCGTGCGGCTCCCGCTGTCGTGGGACGACCCGGCGACGCGCGAGGCGATCGAGCGGTACATGACCGGCGTGCGTGACGACGCGCCGTGGTGCCCGTGGAACATCGAGTTCATCCGGCGCGTCAACGGACTGTCCAGTGTGGACGACGTCTACCGGACGGTCTTCGACGCCGAGTACCTGGTGCTCGGCCTCGGCGACGTCTACCTGGGCGCACCGGTCGCGACGCCCTTGGATCCGCGGCACCGGCTGGTCACGACGAAGTACAACCCGGCGCGGACGTGGACGGCGGAGAACTCCGTCGGTATCGGCGGCGCCTACCTCTGCATCTACGGGATGGAAGGGCCGGGCGGCTACCAGTTCGTCGGGCGGACCGTGCAGGTCTGGAACAGCTGGCGTGGTGCGAAAGCGCCGTGGCTGCTGCGGTTCTTCGACCGGATCTCCTGGTACCCCGTGTCCGCCGACGAGCTGCTGGACCTGAGGGCGCGTTCGTCGGCCGGTCAGCTGGAGCTGGACGTCACCGACGGCACGTTCGCCCTCGCCGGCTACCAGGAGTTCCTGGCCGGTAACGCGTCGAGCATCGCGGACTTCCGGGCGAGGCAGACGGCGGCGTTCGAGGCCGAGCGGCGGGCGTGGGCGGCGGCGGGCGAGTTCGACCCGAAGCCGGAACCGGTGACGCGGCCCCCGGCGCGCGTCGAGGCTCCGCCGGGCGGCCACGTCGTCGAGGCGCCGTTCGCGGCGACCGTGTGGCGGGTGGACGTCTCGGTGGGCCAGCGCGTCGAGGACGCGCAGTCGCTGGTGACGCTGGAAGCGATGAAGACGGAGGCGCGGATCCCGGCGCCGGCCGGCGGGAAGGTGGTCGACGTGCTCGTGTCCCCCGGTGACCAGGTGGCGCCCGGCACGCCGTTGGTGGTGCTGGCATGAGCCTGCTGGAACGCGTGCGCGCGGCTTACCGGCGGATCGAGCAGGTCGACCGGCCCGAAATCTGGATCGACCTGCGGCCGGAAGCCGACGTGCTGGCCGAAGCGGCCGCGCTGGAAGAGCGTGGGCTGCCGCTCTACGGGACACTCGTCGCGGTGAAGGGCAACATCGACGTCGCCGGGCTGCCGACGACGGCGGGATGCCCGGCCTACGCGTACCGGCCGGCCGCGGACGCACCGGTCGTGGCCCGGCTGCGGGCGGCCGGCGCGCTGGTGCTCGGCACGACAAACCTCGACCAGTTCGCGACCGGGCTGGTCGGCACGCGCAGCCCGTACGGCGCGGTCCGCAACGCCGTCGACCCGGCGTACGTCTCGGGCGGGTCCAGCTCGGGGTCGGCGGTGGCGGTCGCGCTGGGGATCGTCGACCTCGCTTTGGGCACCGACACCGCGGGTTCCGGACGGGTACCGGCGGCGTTCAACGGGATCGTCGGCCTCAAGCCGACGCCCGGCCTGCTGCCGACCGAGGGCGTCGTCCCGGCGTGCCGCAGCATCGACTGCGTCTCGCTCTTCGCGCGGACGGTCGAGGAAGCGGCGTTCGCGCTGACCTGCCTGGCCGAGCCCGCGCAGGTCCACACGGGACGGTTCCGCATCGGCGTGCCCGCGGAACTCGGCCCGCTCGCACCCGGCTGGGCGGAGGCGTTCGCCGCGACGGTGGAGGACTACGCGGCCGCGGGCGCCGAAGTGACCACTGTGGACATCTCGGCGTTCCTGGACGCGGCGCAGCTCTTGTACGGCGGCGCGTTCGTCGCCGAGCGCTACACCGCGGTCGGCGAGTTCCTGGAGTCGCACCCGGACGACTGCGACCCGGTGGTGCACGGCATCATCACCGGCGCCCGGGACATCCGCGCGCACCGGCTGTTCGCCGACCAGGACACCCTGGCCGGGCTGCGCACCGAAGCCCTGGCCACGCTGGCCGGCGTCGACGCGCTCCTCCTGCCGACGACCACCGAGCACCCCACGCTCGCCGAGGTCGCCGCGGACCCGGTCGCCGTCAACGCTCGCCTCGGCCGGTTCACCAACTCCACCAACCTGTTCGGGCTGTCGGCCTTGGCGGTCCCGGCGGGGACGGTGGCCGGGCGCCCGTTCGGCGTCATGCTGGTCGGCGCTCCGCACGACGACCTGAAGCTGACGGCGCTGGCCTCGCTTCCGGGTGCGCGCGTACCGATCGTCGTGGTCGGCGCCCACCTTCGCGGGCAGCCGCTGAACCACGAGCTGACGTCCCGCGGCGGCCGGTTCGTGTCCGAAGTGGACACGGCGGCTTCGTACCGTCTGTACGCGTTGGACACATCGCCACCCAAGCCCGGGCTGGTGCGCGTCCCCGCGGACGGCGTCTCGGTGGCGGCGGAGGTCTGGTCGCTTCCCGTGCGGGGCTTCGGCGAGTTCGTCTCGCGGATCCCGTCGCCGCTGGCCATCGGCAAGGTCGAACTGGCGGACGGCCGCGAGGTGCCGGGCTTCCTGTGCGAACCGTCGGCTACCGAAGGCGCGAAGGACATCTCCGCCACCGGCGGCTGGCTCGCGTACCTGGCGTCGCGATAAATCAGGTGCGCGCCCGGCCACACTGGAGTGGTGAAAGCTCTATCGTGCGGCCATCTCGCACCGGCCGCCGGGGCGCGTGTCTGCGCCCATCTGACCACCGACAACGGACCTGACTGCTTCCGCGTGCTCACGGGCGTCGCGACCCGGTACGACCTGCTGTGCGAGGCGTGCGCCGACCTCGACGCCCCCGAACTGCTCGACGCGTGCGCCGGCTGCTTCGACCGGGCCGAGGCCGACGCGGACCTCGGCTGGCGCGGCACCCCCGGAATCCTCCGGCACGACCGGGACCTCGGCGGTGCCTGGACGACGACGGCCTGCCCGGTCACCCCGCTGAACGACCACTGCCTCGCGCCCCTGCCGGACGGCTGGCTCGCGCTCACCGCGGAGGGCCTGGTCGAGATCGGCGGCGAACCCCGGCCCATCGGACCGGTCGACGTGCCGCCGGAGCCACCCGGAGAATGGGCGGGTCACGTCCGTGGACCGGCCCTGTACACGAGCGGCGACGGCCGGTTCGCCGCCGTGGTCACCGACTACGGCCGATACGGCGCGGTCGTCGACCTCGCCTCCGGCGCGGTGACCCTGGCACTGGACCGGCAGGACTACCACGCCGACACGACCCGGTTCCCCGTCGCGTTCCTCGACGCCGGCGCCGGCCCGCTGGTCGTCGCGGCCACCGGCTGGAACCGGCTCGACGTCTTCGACGCCGCCACCGGCCGACTGCTCACCGACCGCGTCACGAGCCATGAAGAGAACCCCGAGCACTACTTCGACTACTTCTTCGGCGCGCTGCGGCCGAGCCCGTCCGGGCGCGTCCTGCTCGTCGACGGCTGGGCCTGGCACCCGGTGGGGGTGCCGCTGGCGCTCGACTGCGAGGCGTGGCTCGCGGGTGAGCGGCACGCGCCCGAACACGGTCGCATGCTCGCCGACCGCGGCTACTGCTGGAACCGGCCGATGGCCTGGATCGACGAGAACACCGTGGCGCTGCAAGGCATCGGTGAGGACGAGCCGATGCTCGACGGCGTCGAGCTCCGCGACGCCGGGGCCGACCGCCGGATCGGGATGTTCGCCGGGCCCGCCGGCCAGATGTGGGGTCACCGCGGCCTGCTGTACGTCACCGCCGAGGCCGGGTTCGAGGTCTGGGATCCCGCCGCCGGCGCCCGGATCGGGTTCGCCGCGGGCTTCCGGCCCACCGCGCACCGCGACGGCACCTTCGCCGAGCTGGGTAACGATCGGCTGCGGATCTGGTCGTCCGCTCGGTAACGACCCTCAGACTCCGCCGCCGGTGTGCCGATGAATCACGGACGACTCCCGGAGGCGGCCATGACGACGGCGACCACATCCCCGCAGACCACGCTCGTCCACTCCTACCTCTACCTGCGGCGCGCCATCGGCCTGATCGGGCTCGCGCTGCCGCCCGTCCTGATCCTCGGCAAGCAGCTCGCGGACGGCGGCGGTCTCCTCGGCTCGCTCAGCGGCTACTACTACACCGACGTGGGGAACGTCTTCGTCGGCGCGATGTGCGCGGTCGGGGTGTTCCTGCTCGCTTACTACGGTCACGACCTCGTCGACAACGTCGTGAGCACCGTCGCGGGCCTCGGCGCGATCGGGGTCGGGCTGTTCCCCACCACGCCGGGCGGCGACGTCTCGGGCTGGGACCGGACCGCCGGCGTCCTGCACCTCACGTTCGCCACGGTGTTCTTCCTGAGCCTGGCCTACTTTTGCCTGCGGCTGTTCCCGCGCGACGGCGAGCACTCCGCACAGCGAGGCACCTTCTACCGCGCCTGCGGCGTCGTGATCCTGGCCTGCCTGGTGCTCATCGTGCTCACCAGCGCCCTCGGCCTCGTCCCGGCGCTGCACCCGGCACTGTGGCTGGAGAGCGTCGCGGTGTGGGCGTTCGGGCTCGCCTGGCTCGTCAAGGGACAGACGATGACCCCGTGAGTGTGCCTTACCCCACTCGACCGGGCCACACCACTGGTTACCCACGGGTAACAAGGGCTATCGTGCGCTCACCACCGTCTAACTTTCTGGAGCATTCGTGGCCGCACCAGCAACGCCGCTTGCGCCGAACGCGCGAGGGGTACGCAACGTCGCCTTCGTCGAGGGGGTACGGACCCCCTTCGGCAAGGCCGGCGACAAGGGCATCTACGCCGGGACCCGCGCCGACGACCTGGTCGTCAACGCCATCCGGGAGCTGCTGCGGCGGCACCCGGAGCTGCCGCCCGAGCGCGTCGACGAGGTGGCCATCGCCGCCACCACGCAGATCGGCGACCAGGGCCTGACCATCGGCCGCACCGCCGCGCTGCTCGCCGGGCTGCCCAAGTCGGTGCCCGGCTTCGCCCTCGACCGGATGTGCGCCGGCGCCATGACGGCCGTCACGACCACCGCGTCCGGCATCGGCTTCGGCGCCTACGACATCGCGATCGCCGGCGGCGTCGAGCACATGGGCCGCCACCCGATGGGCGAAGGCGTCGACCCGAACCCGCGGATCATCGCCGACAAGCTGGTCGACCCGACCGCGCTCGTCATGGGCCAGACCGCCGAGAACCTGCACGACCGGTTCCCGGACATCACCAAGCTGCGCACCGACGCGTTCGCCGCGCGCAGCCAGGAGCGCTACGCCGAAGCCGTCAAGACCGGCAAGATCGGCCCCGAACTGGTGCCCGTCGCCACCCGTTCGAAGGAACTGGGCTGGGGCCTGGCCACCGAGGACGAGCCGCCGCGACCCGGCACCACGCTCGAGACGCTCGCCGGGCTGAAGACGCCGTTCCGCCCGCACGGCCGGATCACCGCCGGCAACGCCGCGGGCCTCAACGACGGCGCGACCGCGTCACTGCTGGCCGACGAGGACACCGCCCGCGAGCTGGGTCTGCCGGTCGCGATGCGGCTGGTCGGCTACTCCTTCGCCGGCGTCGAGCCCGAGGTCATGGGCATCGGGCCGGTGCCGGCCACCGAGAAGCTGTTCAAGCGCACGGGCCTCTCCATTGATGACATCGGCCTGTTCGAGATCAACGAGGCCTTCGCCGTGCAGGTGCTGGCCTTCCTCGACCACTTCGGCATCGCCGACGACGACCCGCGCGTCAACCAGTGGGGCGGCGCGATCGCCTGCGGGCACCCGCTGGCCTCCTCCGGCGTCCGGCTGATGACGCAGCTCGCGCGCCAGTTCGCCGAGCGGCCCGACGTGCAGTACGGCATCACCACGATGTGCATCGGCATCGGCATGGGCGGCACCGTGATCTGGGAGAACCCGGCGTTCGAGGGGGCGAAGTAATGACTTTCACCGCTGAAGAAGCGAAGGCCGCGTTCCCCGACGAGGTCGTCACGGTCGCGACGACCCGTCTCGTCAAGGTGCCTGGGCTCACCAAGCCGGTCGCCCTGATCACCCTCGACAACGGCCACGACCACACCCGGCCGAACACCTTCGGCCCGCAGGGGCTCGTGTCGCTCGACACCGCGCTGGACAAGGCGTTCGAGGCCGAGCCGGCCGCGATCGCCGTCACCGGCAAGCCGTTCATCTTCGCCGTCGGCGCGGACCTCTCGGGTGTCGAGTCCGTCGCGGACCCGAAGCTGGCGCGCGAGATCGCCCAGACCGGGCACGACGTCTTCCGCCGCCTCACCGAGACGAAGATCCCGACGTTCGGGTTCGTCAACGGCGCGGTCATGGGCGGCGGCCTCGAGCTGGCGCTGTCGTGCCACTACCGGACGCTCTCGGAGAACACCGCCGCGATCGCGTTCCCCGAGGTCTTCCTCGGCCTGTTCCCGGGCTGGGGCGGCACGCAGCTGCTGCCGAACCTCATCGGGCCGGACGCCGCCGTCACGGTGATCATCGAGAACGCCTTGGCGCAGAACAAGATGCTCACCGTCAAGAAGACGGCCGAGCTGGGCATCGTCGACGCCGTCTTCGGCTCGGCCGACTACCTCGAGCAGTCGCTGCTGTGGCTGGCTCGCGTGGTCAACGGCGAGATCACCCCGGCGCGGCGCGAGATCGACCGCGGCGCGGAGTGGGACAACGCCATCGCGCGGGCCAAGTCCATTGTGGACGGACGCACGCACGGCGCGTCGCCGGGCGCGACCAAGGCCGTCGAGCTGCTGGAGCTGGCCCGCGAGAACGACCTCGACCGCGGTTACGCGGCGGAGACCGACGGCCTCGCCGAGCTGCTCATGTCCGACGTCCTGCGCGCCGGGCTGTACTCGTTCAACCTGGTCAACAAGCGGGCCAAGCGCCCGGCCGGCGCGCCGGACAAGAACCTGGCGCGCAAGGTGAACAAGGTCGGCATCGTCGGCGCCGGCCTGATGGCCAGCCAGCTCGCGCTGCTGTTCGTGCGGCGCCTCAAGGTGCCGGTCGTGCTGACCGACGTCGACCAGGCGCGTGTCGACAAGGGCGTCGGGTACGTCCACGACGAGATCGACAAGCTCCTGGCCAAGAAGCGCGTCTCCCCGGACGGCGCCAACCGGCTCAAGGCGCTGGTCTCCGGTTCGCTCGACAAGGCCGCGTTCGCCGACGCCGACTTCGTCATCGAGGCCGTGTTCGAGGAGCTGGGCGTCAAGCAGCAGGTGTTCGCCGAGCTGGAGCAGCACGTCTCCCCCGAGGCGATCCTGGCGACCAACACGTCGTCGCTGTCGATCACCGCGATGGCGTCGAAGCTGCAGCACCCCGAGCGCGTGGTCGGCTTCCACTTCTTCAACCCGGTGGCCGTGCTGCCGCTGCTGGAGATCGTCCGCGGCGAGCAGACCGACGACGCGTCGCTCGCGACGGCGTTCTCGGTCGGCAAGCAGCTGAAGAAGTCCAGCGTGCTGGTGAAGGACGCTTCGGCTTTCGTGGTCAACCGGCTCCTGCTGCGCTTCCTCGGCGAGGTGCTGGTGGCGGTCGACGAGGGCACGCCGTTCGAGGTCGCCGACGGCGCGCTCGAGCCGCTCGGCCTGCCGATGTCGCCGCTGACGCTGATGCAGCTCGTCGGCCCGGCCATCGCGCTGCACGTCGGCGAGACGCTGCACGAGGCGTACCCGGACCGGTTCACGGTCAGCGACAACCTCGCGAAGTTCGTCAAGGCGGGCAAGAAGGGCGTCTGGGTCTGGGATGCCCAGGGGAACCAGTCGCCCGACCCCGAGGTCGTCGAGCTGTGGACGCAGGGCGACAAGCCGTCGACGGCGGAGCAGGTGCGTGAGCGCGCCCTTTCCGCCATCGCCGAGGAGATCCGGATCATGCTCGACGAGGGCGTCGTCGCCGAGGCGCAGGACATCGACCTGTGCCTGATCCTCGGCGCCGGCTGGCCGTTCTGGAACGGCGGCATCACGCCGTACCTGGACCGTTCGGGTGTGTCCGAGCGGGTGAACGGCAAGCCGTTCCTCGCCCCGGGCGTCGCGTCGGTCCCGGCTTCCTGAGGTAAAGCCGTGAAGGCCTCCTTACCGGCTCTTATGGCCGGGAAGGAGGCCTTCACGGCTTTCAGTACTCGCCCTCGCGCGGGCACTTCGGCGGCGGTGCGGTGAAGTTCAGCCGCGTCGCCGCCTCGTTCAGGTCGTTGACCTGCACCTGGTCGGCGTTCGGGAAGCGGGCGTGCAGCTCCCGGGCCCAGGCGTCCAGGTCCGTGCCGGGCACCGCGAGCAGCGACACCGACGCGGGCAACGCGTCCGGCGTGGTCAGCTGCAGCAGTTCGGGCTGGTCCTTGAAGACGTCCTTGAACCGGGCGAACGCCTCCGCTTTGGTCTGGACGAACACCCGCCGCGCCTTCGGGTCGTCGCGGAACTTTCCCGCGGCGTCCCGCATCTCCTCGTCGGTCCGGAAGTACACCGCGACCGACGCGCAGAGGTTGTGCCCGGCCAGCGGCCCGGGGTTCGTGTCCACCGGCAGATCGGGCGGCCGCAGCAGCGCCGCGACGAAGAACGCCAGCCCGACCCCGGCGGCCAGGGCCGCGACGACGACCGGGACCACGATCCGGACCAGCGACCTCGGTTTCGCGTCCACGCCAGGAATCACAGCACACTCCGCGGTTCGGCGCGCCCCTCCTGCTCGGGCCGGGTCTCGAGGATGAGGTCGGTGGTCAGCCGGATGTGGCCGGCCAGGGCGGCCACCGCACCGTCCGCGTCACCGGCCAGCGCGTGATCGGTGATGGCGGCGTGCTCGGCCGCCGGGTCACGCTCGCGGTCCTGCTCGTCGAGGGCTTCGGACCACCGCCGGTAGAGCTTCGCGCTGTCGCGCAGGGCGCGCGCGATGCCGTAGAGGCGTTCGCTGCCGCACCCGGCGAGCAGGACGTCGTGGAACTCCGCGTGCGCGGCTTCCCAGTCCGGCGTCACGCGCCCGGGATCGGCCGGGTCACGGCGGCGCGTGTTCGCCAGGGTGTAGTGCGCCGCGACGACTTTCGAGCGCCAGGCCAGGTCGTTGCGCTCGACGGACCGCCGCAGCGCCAGGCCTTCGATGTCGACCCGGGTCACGGTCAGGTCCCGCAGGTCCGCCTCGGAGATCGGCGTCACCTGGAACCCGACCTGCGGGCTCGCGCGCACCAGTCCCTGCTCGGCCAGGCGGCTCAGCACTTCGCGGACGAGGCTCACGCTCGCGGAGTACCGCGCGCACAGCGGCCGGAACTTCAGCCGCTCACCGGGCACCAGGACGCCGCCGAGGATGTCGGCGCGCAGCCACTCGTACACGTCGTCGGTGCGGGTCTTCGCGGCAGCGGGCGTCGCCATGGCCTCACCCTACACATCTTCGAGTTCATCTCAGATGTTCGAACATCTCTTGACTTATCGAGAATCTGAATCTAGAACTGGGTCATGACCTCTTCCCGCACCGTCGTCATCACCGGTGGTGGCACCGGCATCGGCGCCACCACCGCCGCCCTCTTCGCCGCGGCGGGCGACACCGTCACCATCACCGGTCGCCGCGAGGACGTCCTGGCCCGCACCGCCGCGAAACTCGGCGTGCGCTACCTGGCTTTCGACGCGGCCGACCCCGGTTCGGTCCGGGCCGCCCTCGACCAGCTGCCCGCGACCGTCGACGTGCTCGTCAACAACGCGGGCGGTAACACCGACCGGCAACGCCCGGCCGTCGAGCCCGGTGACCTCGACGGCGTCGCGGCCGCGTGGCGGGCCAACTTCGACGCCAACGTCCTCACCGCCGTGCTCGTCACGGAAGCCCTGACGCCGCGGCTGGCCGACGGCGCCCGGATCGTCACCGTGGGCTCGATCGCGGCGAAGCAGGGCTCCGGCTCCTACGGCGCGGCCAAGGCCGCCATCGAAGCCTGGAACGTCGACCTCGCCCGGAAACTGGCCGGACGCGGGATCAGCGCGAACGTCGTCGCCCCCGGTGTCACGCTCGACACCGAGTTCTTCCAGGGCACCGTGACCGAAGACTGGGTCCGGGCTCGCGTCTCGGTGGCGTTCGACAAGCGGCCCGGCACGCCCGCCGAGACCGCCGACACGATCTTCTTCTTGGCGGGCAAGGGATCCGGCCACCTCACCGGGCAGGTCGTGCACGTCAACGGCGGCGCGTACACCGCCCGCTGACGCTCAGCCGACGGGCAGGTGCACCGTCACGGCCAGCCCACCGCCGACGATCGGCTCCGCCGCCACGCTCCCGCCGTGCGCCGCGACCGCCGCGCGGACGATCGACAACCCCAGTCCCGCGCCGAACCGGGCCGTGCGGGCCACGCCCGCGCGGCGGAACGGCTCGAACAGCTCCGGCACCGCGGCCGGGTCCACGAGGCCGCCCGACGAGCGGACCCGCAGCACCGACCACTGCGGGCCCGGCTGGGTCGTGACGTCCAGCCAGCCGTGCTCGACGTTGTGGCGCACGGCGTTCTCCAGCAGGTTGCCCGCGATCCGTTCCAGCAGCGCGGGATCGCCGAACGTGGGCGCCGGCGCCATCGTGAACGACGCCCGGATCCCGCGCTGCTCGGCCTCGACGCGGGCCGAGCGCCAGGCGCGGTCGACGACCACCACCAGGTCCACCGGCTCGCGGACGCCGAGGCCCGCGCCGTCCGTGCGGGCCAGCAGCAGCAGCGAGTTGACGAGCTGGCCGGCGCGTTCGGTCGCGTCGCGGACCACGCCGCCCATCCGGCGCAGCTCGGCCACGTCGGCTTCCTCGTCGGCGAGCGTGACGTCCAGTTCCGTGCGGATCACCGACAACGGCGTCCGCAGCTCGTGGCTCGCGTTCGCGACGAAGTGGCGTTGCGCGTCGAACGCGGCCTGCAGCCGGTCGAGCATGTCGTCGAACGTGCCGGCCAGCTCGGCCAGCTCGTCACGCGAGCGGACCTCGCCGATCCGCGCGCCCAGCGACTCGACCGACAGCCGCCGCGCCGTGCCGGTGATCTCGCGCAGCGGCAGCAGCACGCGCGAGGTGAACGTCCAAGCGAGGATCGCCGCGGCCGCCACCACCAGCAGGAACGCCAGGGACCCGAACAGCAGCATCCGGTTGCGGGCGTGCACGCGCAGGTGCTCCGCGAGCGTCGAGGCGTCCACCTGGACGCCGTCGACGACCACGGTGCTGCCCGGCGGCATCTGCGGGACCGCGTCGAGCGAGTCCCGCACCAGCGTCCAGGCCAGCCAGAGCAGCAGCAGGCTGACGGCGGCGACCAGCACGGTCGCCAGCAGGGTGATCCGGGCGCGGAGGCTGCGGGTGCCCGGCAGGTTCACGCGCGCGGCGTGCCGGGCTCCGGCACCCGGTACCCGGAGCCGACGACCGTCTCGATGATCCCCGGCTCGCCGAGCTTCTTGCGCAGCGTCATGACGGTGACCCGGACGGTCGTGGTGAACGGGTCGGCGTTCTCGTCCCAGACCCGTTCGAGCAGCTCTTCGCTGCTGACCACCGAACCGGCGGCCGAGAGCAGCACCTCGAGGACGCCGAACTCCTTGCGGGTCAGCTCGACCGGCCCGCTGGCGCGGCGCACGGTGCGCTTCGCCGGGTCCAGCTCGACGTCACCCGCGGTCAGCAACGGCGGCGCGGCCGGCGTGGCGCGGCGGCCCAGCGCCCGCACCCGCGCGACCAGCTCGGGGAAGGCGAACGGTTTCGCGAGGTAGTCGTCGGCACCGAGCGACAGCCCCTCGACCCGGTCCGACACCGAACTGCTCGCGGTCAGCATCAGCACCCGCGTCAGCTCGCCGGACGCGACGATCTCGCGGCACAGCTCGTCACCGGACATCCCGGGCAGATCCCGGTCCAGCAACACGACGTCGTACCGCGTGACGGCGGCCTTCTCATGACCGTCATCACCCGTGAGCGCGACGTCCACCGCCATGCCTTCGCGGCGCAAGCCACGGGCGATCGCGTCGGCCAGGGGTTCTTCGTCCTCGACTACCAAAACTCGCACCGGACCACAATCCCATATTTTCCTGAGAGTGCCCTTTAAGGACCGTGTGCGTCGGGTGTGGCCGCCCAGCGCAAGGCGAACCACAGCCGCATCCGGGTCTCCGGGTCCGCCAGGTCCACGGCCAGCGCGCGCTCCACCTGGGCTATCCGGTGCCGGACGCTGTTGCGGTGCACGCCCAGCGCCGTCGCGGTCGCCTCCCAGCCGCCGTGGTGGGCCAGCCACGTGCGCACCGTCGGCACCAGTTCCCGGTCCCCCGCCCGGTCGAGGGCCAGCAGCGGTTCCAAAGCCCGGGCCGCGAACTCCCTGGACGCGTCCGGCGCCAGCAGCGCGTCGAAGTCGAGCGGGCCGCTGCCGGCGAGCACCGGGCGGCCGAGGGCCACCGCCCGCTCCAGCAGCAGATCCACCTCGGCCACGGCGTCGGCCAGCCGCTCGGCCGGGACCGGGGAGCCGGCCGCCGCGAGCCAGCCGTGTGCGCGCAGGTCCTCCAAGTCCCCCGGCGAAGGGCCGGTGATCGCCACGAACCGCGGCCCCGGCCGGACCTCGACCAGCGGCGTGTCCAGCCGCGCGCGCAGCCAGTCCGGGCGCAACGCCACCTCGCCGGGCCCGCGGCGGTACGGCGCACCCGCGACCAGCCGGCAGACGTCCGTCCCCAGGACGGCCCGCGCGACGCCGTCGGCCGACGCCCGCCCGAGCAGCAGCCCGGTCGCCGCCGCGCCCAGCTCGGCCGCGTCCGAACCGGCGCGCCCGACCAGGCCGAGCAGGGCCGCGCCGACGGCGAGGATCGCCCGGTCGGCGCTGTCGAACCGGCGGGCGCGGCCGGTCACCACCAGGTGCGACGCCGTCGCCTGCGGGTACACCGGCTGGACCACGACGAAAACGCCGCCCGTCAGCTCGGTCGTCGCGCTGCGGATCCCGCTGCCCGCCCGCACGGTGGCGACCAGCTCACGCACCTCCGGCGGCAACGGCGTCGGCGCGTCGTGGGCCGAGGCCAGCACGTCCCCGGCGCCGACCAGCGCGACCCAGGACCGCAGCCGGTCCGCAAGCGCTTCCGTCAGCTCGCCGAGCCCGCCGCCCGCCGCGCGCGTCAAGGCTTCCCGGGCCGCGGTGATCCGCCGTTGCTCCCGCTGGCCCGCCTCGGTCAGCGCGACCGAAACGGCCCGGTTGATCGCCAGGAACGGCGTCCGCGGCGGCACCACCAGCAGCGGCAGCCCGTGCCGCGCGCAGGCCCGGCGCAGCGGTTCGGGCAGCGTCTCGGAGACGGTCGGGGTGAGCCCGAAGCCGAGCGCCGTCACGCCGGCCTCGCGCAGCCCGCGCACGTACCGGTCGACGTCGTCGGGCAGGTTCACCCCGGCGGTGAGGATCAGCTCCTCGCCGATCAGGTACGGCGCGGGGTCCCGCAGCTCGCTGACGTGCGCCCAGCGCACCGGGGCGTCGAGCGCGCCCGGCCGCAGCGTCTCGGGGACGACGTCGAGCGCGAGCTCCCGGTTGCCGACGACGTCCCGTAACGGGACATTCACTTCGGTGGACCACGGATCCGCGTTCTGGGTCATTACGTCCTCATATCGAGCGAACAGAGGATGGATCGTCCCATGCCGGCGGGGTGGCCCGCGAACCTACGGTGACCCGAACACCACCCGAAGAGGTAAGGAGGACCGCCGTGACCGGGGACTATGTGGTCATCGCGCTCTACATCGCGGGGATGCTCGGGGTCGGCTGGTACGGCCTCCGGCTCGCGAAGACGAAGTCCGACTACCTCGTCGCCGGGCGGCGGCTGGGCTGGTTCATGTACTCCGGCACGATGTCGGCCGTCGTGCTCGGCGGCGCGTCCACCGTCGGCGGCGTGAAGCTCGGTTACACCTACGGCATCTCGGGCGCCTGGCTGGTGCTCTCCATCGGCGTCGGCATCCTGGTGCTGCACGCGGTGTTCGCGCGCCGGCTGGTGCGGCTCAAGGTCTACACCGTCGGCGAGATGCTCGACCTGCGTTACGGCGGCAACACCAGCGCGGTGTCCGGCGTTGTGATGTGGGGCTACACCCTGATGCTCACGGTGACCTCGACGCTGGCCTTCGCCACCATCTTCAAGGTCCTGTTCGACCTGCCGAACTGGGCGGGCATCGCCGTCGGCGGCGCGATCGTGGTGCTCTACTCGGTGCTCGGCGGCATGTGGTCGATCACGCTCACCGACATCGCCCAGTTCGTCATCAAGACCATCGGCATCCTGGCGATCCTGCTGCCGGTCGCGATCAGCTCCGCCGGCGGCTTCAGCGGGATGAGCGAGAAGCTCGACGCGAGCTTCTTCAGCTTCACCTCGATCGGCACGGACACGATCGTCACGTACTTCGTGATCTACACCTTCGGCCTGCTCATCGGCCAGGACATCTGGCAGCGCGTGTTCACCGCCCGCACACCGGCGATCGCGACGTCCGGCGGCATCACCTCCGGCGTCTACTGCCTGGTCTACGGCGTCGCCGGCGCGCTGATCGGGATGGCCGCCCACGCGCTCTACCCGGACCTCGGCAGCGCGCAGGACGCCTTCGCGACGATCGTCGAACGCCTGCTGCCCACCGGCGTCCGCGGGCTGGTGCTGGCCGCCGCGCTCTCGGCGATGATGTCGACCGCCAGCGGCGCGCTCATCGCCTGCGCCACCACCACGACGTCGGACCTGCTGACCAAGCTGGGCCTGAAGAACAGCGAGACCGGCGAGGTCCGTCGCAACCGGATCACCACGCTCGTGCTCGGCCTGGTCGCGATCGGCATCGCGATGATCGTCGACGACGTCGTCAACGCGCTCACCATCGCCTACGACATCCTCGTCGGCGGCCTGCTGGTGGCGATCGTCGGCGCGTTGTTCTGGAAGCGCGGCACCCGCCAGGGCGCGTACGCCTCGATGATCGCGGGCACGGTGTCCGTGGTGACGTTCATGATCATCGACGGCGTCGAGGCCAACACCCCGATCTACTGGGGACTGGGCGCGAGCCTGCTGGTCTACCTGGCCGTCAGCTTCGCCACGCCCCGCACGGCCGACTCGATCCTGACCACCTGGACCCGCCGTCTCAACGGCGAAGACACGTCCGTCCCGACCCGCGAACAGGAGCCTGCCAGTGCCTAACGTCGGACCGCTCGACTCGTCGCGGATCCCCCGGTTCGCCGGGTTCGCCACCTTCGCGCGGCTGCCGCGGATCGACCAGGTCCCCCACGCCGACGTCGCCGTCGTCGGGGTGCCCTTCGACTCCGGGGTGTCCTACCGGCCCGGCGCGCGGTTCGGCCCGGCCGCCGTCCGCGAGGCGAGCCGGCTGCTGCGGCCCTACCACCCGGAGCTGGACGTCTCGCCGTTCGCCGAGATGCAGGTGGTGGACGCGGGTGACATCGCCGTCAACCCGTTCAACATCGGCGAGGCGATCGAGGTCCTGCAGCAGGAAGCCGAGGCGCTGCAGGCGAACGGGACGCGGCTGGTGACCGTCGGCGGCGACCACACGATCGCGCTGCCGCTGCTGCGCGCGGCGGCCAAGCGCCACGGACCGGTGGCGCTGCTGCACTTCGACGCGCACCTCGACACCTGGGACACCTACTTCGGCGAGCCCTACACCCACGGCACCCCGTTCCGGCGGGCGTCGGAGGAAGGCATCCTCGACACGAGCGCGCTGTCGCACGTCGGCACGCGCGGGCCGTTGTACGGCAAGCGGGACCTCGAAGAGGACCGCCGCCTCGGCTTCGGCATCGTCACCTCCGGCGACGTCATGCGCCGGGGTGTCGACGAGACCGTGGACGCGCTGCGGCAGCGGATCGGCGACCGGCCGCTGTACGTCTCCGTCGACATCGACGTCCTCGACCCGGCCCACGCCCCCGGCACGGGCACCCCCGAAGCCGGTGGGATGACCAGCCGCGAGCTGCTGGAGATCCTGCGCGGGCTGCGCGACCTCAACCTGATCGGAGCCGACGTCGTCGAATTGGCCCCCGCTTACGATCACGCCGAGATCACCGCCATCGCGGCCTCCCACGTCGCCTACGACCTGGTGAGCCTGCTGACCTTGGGGAAGAGCGCATGACGGACACCGAACGCATCGGCGGCGACGTCGTCGTCGAGACGCTGCGCGCCCTGGGCGCCGACACGGTCTTCGGCCTGCCGGGCCAGCACGCACTGGGCCTGTTCGAGGCCCTGCGGCGCGCCGACGACCTGCGCGTGATCAGCGGTCGCGTCGAGAACAACCTCGCCTTCGCGGCCGACGGGCACGCCCGCGCGCGGCTCGCGGCGAACCCGGACGGCCCGGTCCCGGTGACGCCGCTCGTCGTCTCCACCGGCCCGGGCGCGCTGCTGACGTTGGCTTCCCTGCAGGAGTCCCGCGCGGCGTCGGTGCCGGTGCTCGGGATCTCCAGCCAGATCCCGGTGGCCGGCCTCGGCGGCGGCCGGCACGGTTACCTGCACGAGCTGCCGGACCAGCAGGCGAGCTTCGCGGGTGTCGTGAAGTCGGTGCACGTCGTGCGCCGCGCGAGCCAGATCCCTTCGGCCTTGCGCGAAGCCTGGACGTCGGCCTCGACCGCGCCGTACGGGCCGGTGTGGGTCGAGATCCCCCAGGACGTGCTGCTCGGCCCGGCCGGTGTCCCGCCGATCACGTCGGTAGCCGCCGCGCCCGCTCCCCTGGCGCCGCTGCCCGAGCTGGTCACCGCGGCGGCGGATCTGCTGGCCGCGGCGTCGAATCCGGTGATCCTCGCCGGTGGCGGCGCGCTGCGGTCCGGCGCCCACGCCGAGCTGGAGGCGCTCGCCGAAGCCCTGCGCGCGCCCGTGCTGTCCACTTTCGGCGGCAAGGGCGTCTTCGGCTGGGACCACGAGCTGTCCGGGCAGTCGTGGCTGGAGGACTGGCACAGCACGGAGTTCCTCGCCGACGCCGACGTGCTGCTCGTGCTGGGCTCCGGGCTCGGCGAGCTGTCCAGCAACTACCGCGAGTTCGCGCCGCGTGGGCGCGTGATCCAGGTCGAGGCCGACCTGGGCAAGCTGGAGTCGAACTACCCGGGCCTGGGCATCCACGCCGACGTCCGGCTCACGCTGCAGGCCCTGCTGGAGTGGGTGCCGATGCGGCGTTCGGACGGCCGGGCGGAAGCGGCGGTCGCTTCCTTGCTGTCACGGGTGAAGTCGCGTTTGGACGGTCAGGACCTGGCTGTCGAACGCAAGCTCGTCGACGACGTCCGCGCGGCCATCCCCGACGGCACGCAGACCTACTGGGACATGACGATCGCCGCGTACTGGGCCTGGTCGGTGTGGAACCCCGAGGGCGCGCCGATCCACACGGCGCAGGGCGCGGGCGGCCTCGGCTACGGCCTGCCGGGTGCGCTCGGCGGCGCGGCCGCGACCGGCGGGCCCACGCTGGCCGTGTCCGGCGACGGCGGCGCGATGTACAGCGTCGCCGAGCTGGCCACCGCCGTCCAGCACGGCCTGGACGTCACGTGGCTGATCGTCGACGACGGCGGGTACGGCATCCTCCGCGAATACCTCACCGGCGCCTTCGGGCAGTCGACGGCCACCGAGCTGGCCCGGCCCGACTTCGTGGCGCTGGCGCAGTCTTTCGGGGTCTCCGCTCAGTTGTCCACTTTGGACACCCTCGGCGCCGATCTCGCCGAGGCGTTGCGCACGCCGGGGCCGTCCGTCGTGGTCCTGCCCGCCCTGCTGAAGATGTTCGAGCCGACCCACCTGGAGCAGTCATGACGCTCGACCTGACCGACCCGGCGACCGGCGAAGTGTTCGGCACCAGCCCGATCGCCACCCAGTCCGATGTGGACAACGCTCTCGAATCGGCCGCGCGGGCGTTCAAGGTGTGGCGGCGCAGCACCCCGGCGCAGCGGCAGCTCGCGCTGCTGAAGATCGCGGACGCGCTGGAAGCGCGTGCGGCGGAGTTCGCCGACCTGGAAGTGCGCGAGACGGGCAAGATCCGGTCCGTTGTGCTGGACGAGGAGATCCCGGAGTGCGTGAGCGCCCTGCGGTTCTTCGCGGGCGCCGCGCGGCAGCTGGAAGGCACCGCGGCCGGGGAGTACACGGCCGGCCACACGTCGGTGATCCGCCGCGAGCCGGTCGGGGTCTGCGCGCAGATCGCGCCGTGGAACTACCCGCTGATGATGGCGATCTGGAAGATCGCCCCGGCGTTGGCCGCGGGCAACACGGTGGTGCTCAAGCCCGCCGAGACGACCCCGTCGACGGCCGTGCTGCTGGCCGAGGTCGCCGCCGAGTTCCTGCCGTCGGGCGCGTTCACCGTCCTGACCGGCGACCGCGACACCGGCCGCGCCCTGGTCAAGCACCCGATCACGGCTCTGGTCTCGATCACCGGGTCGACGCGGGCGGGCATCGACGTCGCCACCGTGGCGGCCGCCGACCTCAAGCGCACCCACCTGGAGCTGGGCGGCAACGCGCCGCTGCTGGTCTTCCCCGACGTCGACCTCGCCTCGACGGCGGAAGGCATCGTGGGCGCCGCGTTCTACAACGCCGGGCAGGACTGCACCGCGGGCAGCCGGGTGCTGGTGCACGCCTCGATCCACGACGACTTCGTCGCGGAGCTGACCAAGGCCGCCGCCGCGCAGACGCCGGGCGTCGACTTCGGCCCGCTCAACAGCCGCGCGCAGTTCGACCGCGTCCAGGGCCTGCTCGAGCGGCTGCCGTCGCACGCCCGCGTCGAAACCGGCGGGGTTCAGCACGGCGACCGCGGGTTCTACTTCGCCCCCACGGTGGTTTCCGGGCTGCGTCAGGACGACGAGATCGTCCAGGAGGAGATCTTCGGGCCGGTCGTCACCGTTCAGTCCTTTTCGGACGAAGACGAGGGGGTCGCGCTGGCCAACGGCGTGCCGTACGGGCTGGCGTCGTCGGTCTGGACGCGGGACCTCGCGACCGCCGCGCGCGTCTCGGCCGAGCTGGACTTCGGCTGCGTGTGGGTCAACACGCACGGCCCGCTGGTCGCCGAGATGCCGCACGGCGGCTTCGGCCACTCGGGGCACGGCAAGGACCTGTCGGCGTACGCCTTCGCCGAGTACACCCGCGTCAAGCACGTGATGACGCGGTTCGCGTGAGCGGCGGGATCACCGAGGTCGAGCAGCACGGGATCGCGCCGATCCCGCCGGAGGAACAGACTTCGCGCCCGCGTGACCTGTTCCGGATGGCGTTCGGCGGCGCGAACACGTTCGCCACGATCATCCTCGGCACCCTGCCGATCGCGTACGGCCTGAGCTTCCGGGCCGCGCTGGCGGCGACGGCGATCGGCGTGGTGCTCGGCGGGCTCGTCCTCGCCCCGATGGCGTTGTTCGGCCCGCGCACCCGCACGAACAACGCGGTGTCGTCCGGCGCGCACTTCGGCGTCGTCGGCCGGTGCGTCGGCTCGTTCCTGTCGCTGCTGACGGCGATCACGTTCTTCGCGATCTCGGTCTGGGTCAGCGGCGACGCCGTCGCCGGCGCCGCGCAACGGCTCTTCGGCTTCGACGGCGGCGCCGCGCTGCGGGCGGTCGCGTACGGCGTCATCGCGATCGCGACGCTGGTCGTCTGCATCTACGGCTACCGGTTCATGCTGCTGGTCAACCGGGTCGCGGTGGTCCTCGGCACGGTGATCATGCTGCTGGGCGTCCTCGCCTACGGTGGCACGTTCGACCCGGGCTTCAGCGGCACGGGCACGTACGCGCTGGGCACGTTCGGGCCGACGTTCATCCTCGCGGTGGTCACGGCCCTGGCCAACCCGATCTCGTTCGGCGCGTTCCTCGGCGACTGGTCCCGCTACATCCCTTCCCACCACAGCAAACGCTCCCTGCTGGCGGCACCGTTCCTCGCGCAGGTGGCGACGCTGCTGCCGTTCGGCTTCGGCATCGCGACGGCCACGCTGGTCGCCGACCCGGCCGACTACATCACCGGCCTGACGGCGATTTCCCCGCTCTGGTACGCGATCCCGCTGATCGTGGTGGCGCTGATCGGCGGCCTGTCGACGGGCACGACGTCGCTCTACGGCACCGGCCTGGACTTCAGCTCGATCTTCCCGCGGCTGTCACGGGTGCAGGCGACACTGCTGATCGGCACGCTCAGCGTGGTGTTCATCTTCGTCGGCAACTTCGCGCTCGACATGGTGTCCAGCATCAACGCGTTCGCCACGCTGATCGTGCTGTGCACCTCGCCGTGGATGGTGATCATGATGATCGGCTTCGTCCAGCGACGCGGCTTCTACGACGTCGCCGACCTGCAGGTCTTCAACGAGGGCCGCCGCGGTGGACGTTACTGGTTCACCCGCGGGGTGAACTGGCGCGCAATGGCGGCCTGGATCCCGGCAACGGCGCTGGGCCTGTTGTGCGCGAACACCCCGATGATCGCCGGCCCGCTACGCAACATCGCAGGCGGCGTCGACATCAGCCTGCTGGTAACCCTGGGCACCGCGGCAATCGCGTACCCGCTGCTGGTGAAGCTCTTCCCGGAACCGGCGGAGGTCTTCGGCCGGGCAACCGCGCCGATGCGCGACGCGGTAGCCGCCGAAGCCTGACCCGCGAGGTCGGCGGTAAAGCCGTGAAGGCCTCCTTACCGGCCATAAGAGCCGGTAAGGAGGCCTTCACGGCCCTCACACTCAGCTGCGGTCGGCGCTCTTCTCGGACCGTTCCGCGGGTGCGCCGATGCGGCCCGACGCCCACTCCGTCACCCGGCGGGCGACGTCCTGGGCGGTGAGGCCGATGCGGGTCAGGACCTCGTCGCGGCTGCCGAGGTCGTGGAACGTCTGCGGGACGGCCAGGTCGCGCAGCGGGACGTCGCACTCGGCGTCGCGGAAGACCGCTGCCAGGGCCGAGCCGAAGCCGCCGTGGCGGCCGCTGTCCTCGACCGTCACCACCAGCTTGTGCTGCTCGGCCAGCGCGACCAGCTCCGCGGGCACCGGCAGCACCCAGCGCGGGTCGACGACCGTGACGCCGATGCCCTGGTCGGCCAGCCGGGCCGCGGCGGCCAAGCCGAGCGTGGCGAACGCGCCCACCGTGACCAGCAGGACGTCGGCGCCCTCCTTCGGGCGGCGCAGCACGTCGACCGTACCCAGCCGCTCGACGGCGGTGACGTCCGTGCCGACCTTGCCCTTGGAGAACCGCAGCGCGGTCGGGCCGTCGGCCACCGCCACCGCTTCGCGCAGCTCCTCGCGCAGCGTGGCCGGGTCGCGCGGCGCGGCGACGCGCATGCCGGGCACCATGCCCAGCAGCGACAGGTCCCACATGCCGTGGTGGCTCGGCCCGTCCGGCCCGGTGATCCCGGCGCGGTCCAGCACCAGCGTCACCGGCAGGCGGTGCAGCGCGACGTCCATCAGGACCTGGTCGAACGCGCGGTTGAGGAACGTCGAGTAGATCGCGACGACCGGGTGCAGCCCGCCCATGGCGAGACCGGCGGCCGAGGTGACGGCGTGCTGCTCGGCGATGCCGACGTCGTACCAGCGGTCCGGGAACGCCTCGGCGAACTTGTCCAGCCCGGTCGAGCGCAGCATCGCCGCGGTGATCGCGACGACGTCGTCGCGGTCGGCGCCGATCTTCGCCAGCTCGTCGCCGAACACGCCGGTCCAGCTGGGGCCCTTCACCGGCGGCAGGCCGGTCTCCGGGTCGATCGGGTCGGTCTGGTGCATCTGGTCGTGCTCGTTGTTGACCGCGGGCGCGTAGCCGTGGCCCTTCTCGGTTACCACGTGCACGATCACCGCGCCGCCGAACGCCTTCGCGCTCTGGAACGCCTTCTCCAGCGCGGCGAAGTCGTGGCCGTCGACCGGGCCGAGGTACTTCAGGCCGAGGTCGGAGAACATCGCCTGCGGGCTCAGCGCGTCCTTCAGGCCGGCCTTCGCGGCGTGCAGGGCGGCGTAGATCGGCTTGCCGACGACGGGGGTGTGCTTGAGGAGCTCGCGGCCGCCGTCGAGCAGGCGCTCGTACCCGGGTTGCAGGCGCAGCGCGGCGAGGTGGTCGGCGAGCCCGCCGATGGTCGGCGAGTAGGACCGGCCGTTGTCGTTGATGACGATCACGACCGGGCGGTCCCGGTGCGCGGCGATGTTGTTGAGCGCTTCCCAGCACATGCCGCCGGTGAGCGCGCCGTCGCCGACGACGGCGACCGCGTGCCGTTCGTCGTCACCCAGCGCGAACGCCTTCGCGAGGCCGTCCACATAGGACAGTGCCGAAGAGGCGTGGCTGCTCTCCACCCAGTCGTGCTCGCTCTCGGCGCGCGACGGGTAGCCGGTGACGCCGCCGGTCTGGCGCAGCTTGTCGAAACCCTCGGCGCGGCCGGTGACGATCTTGTGGACGTAGGCCTGGTGCCCGACGTCCCAGACGATCGCGTCGCGCGGCGAGTCGAACACGCGGTGCAGGGCCAGTGTCATCTCGACGACGCCGAGGTTCGGCCCCAGGTGCCCGCCGGCCCTGCGGACCTTGTCGACGAGGAAGTCCCGGATCTCGGCCGCCAGTTCGCCGAGGTCCTCGACACTCATGCGCTTCAGGTCCGCCGGTCCGCTGACGGACTCCAGCATCGTCACTCGTCTCCACCTCGCTCATCCACGACCACGTTCCGGCCAGTCTACGGAGACCCGCCACCGAGGTTCCGCCCGCCGCGTCCGGCGTCACAGGCGGAGCGCGACCACCCGTCATCACGCGGGGTGAACCTCGTCTCCCCGCGCTGCTGTGGCGGTTACGCCGCGTGGCCACGAGAATGAGCGGCATGGCGGACTTCTTCATCGGCGGCGACTGGGTGGACGCGGTGGCCGGCGGGCGGCGCGAAATCCGCTGCCCGGCCGACGGCACCCCGGTCGCGACGGTCGCCGAGGGCACCGCCGCGGACACCGAGGCCGCCATCGCGGCGGCGCGGCGCGCGTTCGACACCGGGCCGTGGCCCGGCACGCCCGCACACCTGCGCGGTGACCTGCTGTTGCGCACCGCCGACCTGCTGGACCGCGACGCCGAGGCGTTCGCCAGGGCCGAGTCGCTCGACACCGGCAAGCGCCTGGTCGAGAGCCGCTACGACATGGCCGACATCGCCGCCTGCCTGCGGTACTTCGGCAAGCTCGCGGCCCAGGACGCGGGCCGCGTCGTCGACACCGGCAACCCGGACGCCTTCAGCCGGATCGTGCACGAACCGGTCGGTGTCTGCGGGCTGATCACGCCGTGGAACTACCCGCTGTTGCAGACCGTGTGGAAGATCGCACCCGCGCTGGCCGCGGGCAACACGTTCGTGCTCAAGCCCAGCGAGCTGACGCCGCACACGGCGATCCTGTTCCTGAAGCTGCTCACCGAGGCGGGCCTGCCGGACGGCGTCGCGAACCTGGTGCTCGGCGCCGGTGCGGAGGTCGGCGCGCCGCTGGCCGAGCACCCGGACGTCGACCTGGTGTCGTTCACCGGTGGCCTGGCGACCGGCCGGACCATCGCCGCGGCGGCGGCCGCCACGGTCAAGAAAGTGGCCCTGGAGCTGGGCGGCAAGAACCCGAACGTGGTCTTCGCCGACGCCGACTTCGAGACGGCGGTCGACTACGCGCTGACCGCGGTGTTCCTGCACTCCGGCCAGGTCTGCTCGGCGGGCGCGCGGCTGATCGTGCAGCGCGAGTGGCACGACGAGTTCGTCGCCGAGCTGGTGCGCCGGGCGGAGCGGATCCGCCTCGGCGGGCCGTTCGACGCGCAGGCGGAAACCGGCCCGCTGATCTCGGCGGCCCACCGCGACAAGATCGAGAAGTACGTGGCGGCGGCGCTGGCCGAGGGCGCGGTGCTGCGCACGGGCGGCCGCCGGCCTGCGGATCCGGCGCTGGCCGGCGGCTTCTACTACCTCCCGACCATCCTGGACCAGGTGGAACAGGGCTCGTCGGCGGTCGTCGACGAGTCGTTCGGGCCGGTGCTGACGGTCGAGACGTTCACCGACGAGGACGACGCCGTCCGCATCGCCAACGACACCCACTACGGCCTGGCCGGCGCGGTGTTCACGCAGGACGCCGGGCGGGCGCAGCGCGTCGCGGGCCGGCTGCGCCACGGCACGGTGTGGATCAACGACTTCCACCCGTACCTGCCGCAGGCGGAGTGGGGCGGCTACAAGCAGTCCGGCTTCGGCCGCGAGCTGGGCCCGTCGGGCTTGGGCGAGTACACCGAGACGAAGCACATCTACCAGAACCTGCGCCCGGCGCCGCAGCGCTGGTTCGCGGGCTGAGCTGTCGCCCGATCGGGATCCACCGAACGGCCCAGCCGCGGAACGGTGACCGGAAAGCCAGCCGTGGGCCAGGTACTCGTTCACGCGCATGTGGACCAGGAACTCCCCCAGCACCTCACCCAACGGCCACCTTCGCGCGGTGACCAGGCCGGTCACCCTCGACGCGGCCCGGTCGAAAGCGTCGAGAACAGTCACCAGGACAGTGTGACGACCACCACCGGCAAAACTCAGGACAGCAGCGCCACGCACTCCACGTGGTGCGTCATCGGGAACGCGTCGAACGCGCGCAGCGCCGTCAGCGCGTAGCCGTGCGAGGTGAACGTCGCGAGGTCGCGGGCCAGGGCCGCCGGGTCGCAGGCGACGTACACGACGCGGTCCGGCTGGCCGGCCACGATCGACTCCACCACCGCCTTGCCCGCGCCCTTGCGGGGCGGGTCCAGGACGACGACGTCGACGGGCTTGTCCGCGGCGGACAGCACGTCCTCCACCCGCCCGGCCTGCCACGACACCTGCGGCAGGTCGGCGAGGTTGTGCTGGCCGTCGGTGACCGCGCGGCGGCCCGACTCGATCGCCAGCACCCGCCCGGATTCGCCGACCTGCGAGGCCAGCACCGACGCGAACAGCCCGACGCCCGCGTAGAGGTCCCAGGCCGATCCGCCCGCCGGCGCTTCCGCCCACTCCGCCACGACCGCGGCCAGGGTGGACGCCGCCGCCGGGTGGACCTGCCAGAAGCCGTGCGCGTCGAGGCGCCAGTCGCGGCCCGCGGCGTGCTGCACGGCCACGCCGCCCGACAGCTGCCGGGCGCGGACCTTGCCGCGCACCGTCGACAGCTCGCGGACGTGGGTGCGGCCGTCGCCGTCGCTGGTCACCTCCAGCTCGCTGCCCGGGCGCCAGCGCCGCGCGAGGACGTCTTCGAGCTCGCCCGGGACCGCGATCGGGCAGTCCTCCAGGGCCACCACGCGGTGGCTGTGGTGGGCGCGCAGGCCCGCGCGCCCGTCCCGCCCGGCGACCAGCCGGACGCGGCTGCGCCAGTCCAGCACCCCGCCGTCGAGGGCCTCGACGACGACCTCGCGTTCGATCCCGGCCAGCCGCTGCAGCTGCTCCGCGACCACCGCGGCCTTCAGCTCACGCTGGTACGACGGCGACGCGTGCTGCCAGTCGCAGCCGCCGCACGCGCCGGGCGCGGCGAGCGGGCACGGCGGTGTGACGCGGTCCGGTGACGGCTTGAGCACCTCGACCGCGTCGCCACGGCAGAACGAGCCGCCGTTGTCCTCGGTGACCTCGACGCGCACGTGCTCGCCGGGCAGCGCGTGCCGGACGAACACCACCCGTCCGTCGGCGCGGGCCACGCAGTGGCCGCCGTGCGCGACCGCACCGACCTCCACCTCGAGGACTCGGCCTTGCCAGGACGTCATTCAGCGGGCTCCTTGGGTTTCGCGACGGGCTTGGAAACGGGTTTCGAGACGGGGGTGACGGGCGGGACGCCGCCGGGTGAGAACCCGCGCCGGACGTCGCCCGCGGCGGGCCGTTCGTTCCGGACGCGCGCGGCCGCCTTGGCCGAGGACTCCAGCTGCCACGGCACGCTCGCCACGATCACGCCGGACTGGAACAGCAGACGGCCCTTGAGCCGCAGCGCGCTCTGGTTGTGCAGCACCTGCTCCCACCAGTGACCGACCACGTACTCCGGGATGAACACGGTGACGACGTTGCGCGGGTTGTCGCCGCGCACGCGCTTCACGTAGTCCAGCACCGGTTTCGTGATCTCGCGGTAGGGCGATTCGACGACCTTCAGCGGCACCTTGAAGTTGTGCGCGTCCCATTCGGCGGTGAGCCGGCGGGTGTCCGCGTCGTCCACGTTGACCGTGACGGCTTCGAGGACGTCCGGGCGCATCGCCTTGGCGTAGGCCAGCGCGCGCAGGGTCGGGCGGTGCAGTTTGGACACCAGGACGATCGCGTGGTTGCGCGACGGCAGCACGGTCGGGGTGTCGCCGAGGTCCTTGAGCTCGTCGGCGACGCGGTCGTAGTGCTTCCGGATCGCGGTCATCAGCACGAAGATCGCGATCATCGCGGCGATCGCGATCCACGCGCCCAGCAGGAACTTCGTGATCAGCACGATCACCAGCACAACGCCGGTGCAGGTGAGGCCGACCGCGTTGACCGTCTGCGAGCGCCGCATCCGCCGCCGCTTGGCGGGGTCGGTTTCCTTGGCCAGCAACCGGTTCCAGTGCCGGATCATGCCCGCCTGGCTCACCGTGAACGACACGAACACGCCCACGATGTACAGCTGGATCAGCCGGGTCACCTCGGCGTCGAAGGCGATGATCAGCACCAGCGCGAACGCCGCCAGGAACAGGATCCCGTTGGAGAACGCGAGCCGGTCGCCGCGGGTGTGCAGCTGCCGCGGCAGGTAGCGGTCCTGCGCCAGGATCGAGCCCAGCACCGGGAAGCCGTTGAACGCGGTGTTCGCGGCCAGCAGCAGGATGATGCCGGTGGAGAAGGAGATGTAGTAGAACGCCGGCGGGAAGTCCGCGAACACCGCGTGCGCGATCTGCGCGACGATCGTCTTCTGCTGGTAGCCCGCGGGCGCGCCGGCGAGCTGCTCCGCCGGGTCCTCGGCGAACTTGACGTCGGTGATCGTGGCGAGCGTGATGATGCCGACCAGCATGGTGACGGCGAGCAGGCCCATCATCAGCAGCGTGGTGGCCGCGTTCTTCGACTTGGGTTTCTGGAACGCCGGGACGCCGTTGCTGATCGCCTCGACCCCGGTCAGCGCCGCGGCGCCGGAGGAGAACGCCCGCAGCACCAGGAACGCGTACGCGACACCCGCGAAGGATCCTTCGGCGCTCAGCGTGAACCCGGCGCTCTCGGCCTTCATCTGGGTGCCGGTCGCCGCCTGGAACAGACCCCAGACGACCATGATCATGATGCCGATGATGAACCCGTACGTCGGGATCGCGAAGGCCTTGCCCGACTCGCGGATGCCCCGCAGGTTCAACGCCGTGAGCACCGAGACGATCACGATGGACGCCAGCACCTTGTGCTCGGCGACCCACGGGACGGCGGACCCGATGTTGGCCACACCGGACGAAGTGGACACCGCGACCGTGAGGACGTAGTCGACGAGCAGCGCGCTCGCGACGGTCAGCCCGAACTTGCCGCCCAGGTTCGTGTTGGCGACCTCGTAGTCACCGCCGCCGCTCGGGTAGGCGTGCACGTTCTGCCGGTAGGACGCGACGACGACGAGCATCACCAGCGCGACCATGATGCCGATCCACGGCGCCAGCGCGTACGCGGACAGCCCCGCGACGCTCAGCGTCAGGAAGATCTCTTCGGGCGCGTACGCCACGCTCGAGAGCGCGTCGGACGCGAAGATAGGCAGCGCGATGCGCTTCGGCAGGAGCGTGTGAGCGAGCCTGTCACTGCGGAACGGACGTCCGAGGACCAGGCGTTTCAGCACGGTCGGGAACTTCGACACCACCGGACAGTACAGCGGAGCGGCGCTTCTCCGTCGAGGGCGGTGGCGGGGAGGACGGTGGAGCTGACCGGCGGGGCGCAGGGTAGGTTCGGCGCTGGCATGTCGGGGTAGGTACGGACGGGAAACCGCCGAATGAGGAGGCAGGGCGTGCACGTGGTGATCATGGGATGCGGCCGGGTCGGCGCGTCCCTGGCCGCTGCGCTGGAGCGGCTCGGCCACGAGGTGGCCGTCATCGACAAGAACCAGCAGGCGTTCCGCAGGCTGGGCAGCGACTTCCACGGCCAGCAGGTCGTCGGGGTCGGGTTCGACCGCAAGGTGCTGATCTCGGCCGGGATCGAGCGGGCCGGCGCGTTCGCCGCGGTGTCCAGCGGCGACAACTCGAACATCATCTCGGCGCGGGTCGCGCGCGAGAACTTCGGCATCGAGCACGTCGTGGCGCGGATCTACGACCACAAGCGCGCCGCCGTCTACGAGCGGCTGGGCATCCCGACGGTGGCGACCGTGCCGTGGACGACCGACCGGTTCCTGCGCACCCTGCTGCCGGACGGCGTCGCGTCGGCGTGGCGGGACCCGTCGGGCAACGTCGCGATCCTGCAGCTGCCGCTGCACGAGGGCTGGGTCGGGCACTCCGTGAAGTCCCTGCAGGAGGCGAGCGGCGCGCGGGTCGCGTTCATCATGCGCTTCGGCACCGCCGTGCTGCCGGAACCCAAGACCGTGCTGCAGGCCGACGACGACGTGTGGGTGGCCGCGCGCTCCGGCACCGTCAGCGACGTGGGCAGCGTGGCCAACCGCGAACCGGAGGACGAGGCATGAGGGTCGCGATTGCCGGTGCGGGCGCCGTGGGCCGGTCCATCGCCGCCGAGCTGATCGACGGCAGGCACCAGGTGATGCTCATCGAGCGGGAGGCCGACCAGTTCGAGCCGCACACCGTCGAGCAGGCCGACTGGGTGCTCGGCGACGCCTGCGAGGTCTCGATCCTGGAGGAGTCCGGGATCGAGCAGTGCGACGTCGTGATCGCGGCGACCGGCGACGACAAGGCCAACCTCGTGGTGTCGCTGCTGGCGAAGACCGAGTTCGCGGTGAAGCGCGTCGTGGCCCGGGTGAACAACCCGGCCAACGAGTGGCTCTTCACCGACGCCTGGGGCGTCGACGTCGCGGTGTCGACCCCGCGGATGCTCGCGGCGATGGTCGAAGAGGCGGTCAGCGTCGGCGACCTCGTGCGGCTGATGACGTTCCGGCAGAGCAACGCGAACCTCGTCGAGCTCACCCTCCCGGAGGAGACGCCGCTGGCCGGGAAGCCGGTGAGCGAGCTGGACCTGCCCCGCGACGCGGCGCTGGTGACGATCCTGCGCGGCGACCGCGTGATCGTGCCGCAGCCGGAGGACCCGCTCGAGCCGGGCGACGAGCTGCTGTTCGTGGCGACGTCCGACGTCGAGCCGGAGATCCGCACGGCCCTGGGCTACTGACAAAAGCCGTGAAGGCCTCCTTACCGGCTCTTATGGCCGGTAAGGAGGCCTTCACGGCTTTGGGGAACTTCAGGCCTCGGGGGCCGCGTACTTTTCGCGGAGCCGGGCTTCGACCTCGGCGTCGGTCTCCGGGGCCGGCTCGTCCTCGGCCATCGCCTTGAGCCGCTTGTCGGACCGGCGCACCGCCCAGACGACCACCAGCAGGCCCAGCGCGTAGAGCGGGTAGCCCATGGCGATCTTCGCGAAGGCCAGCCAGCCGGTGTAGTCCTCCTGGTAGAGCCACCGCTGCACGACGAACCGGGCGGCGAAGATCGCCGCCATGGCCAGCGTGGCGACGTCGTAGCCGTAGCGGGACGGCTTGTCCTTGCGCCACGCCTGGCCGGTGCCGTTGAGCATGTTCCAGACGACGCCCGCGATCGGGTAGCGCACCACCACCGACAGCACGAAGATGCCGCAGTAGACGAGGCTCGCGTAGATCCCGAAGAGGAAGAACCCCTTCGCGGACCCGGTGCGGTAGGCGATGAACGCCGCGATGGCGACGCCGAAGAACCCGGAGATCGCCGGCTGCAGCGGCTCCTTGCGCACCAGCCGCAGCACGGTGATGGCCACCGCGCTGCCGATCGAGGTCCAGATGGCCGCGGTCAGGCCGAAGAAGGAGTTCGCCAGGACGAACACGATCACCGGCAGCGACGAGTAGATCAGGCCGGACACGCCGCCCATCTGCTCGAGCAGGGTCGGCTGCGGTTCATCCGCGTCTTCGGTCTTCTTCTCGCTCGGGGCGGGATCAGTCACGATAGGTGATCAACTCACTGGGCTCTGGAGTTCGTAATAGGGGTTGTACAGCACCTTCTGGCCGTCACGGGTGGCCATCCGGCCGCGCACCTTGATCGTCCGGCCCGGTTCGATGCCCGCGATCCGGCGGCGGCCGAGCCAGATTAGCGTCACGCCCTGTGTCCCGTCGAACAGCTCCGCCTCGAGCGTGGCGGCTTCGTTGGTCGGGCAGAGCTCGACACTGCGGAGTCTCCCCAGCACGGTGACCTCTTCGCCGGAGCGGCAGTCGCAGGCGCGCTGCGCGCCTTCGGCGTCCGACCTCATCGACATCTCGTCGGCGTCGAGATCCTCGACGTCGCTGGTCAGCTTGCGAACCAACCGGCTGAAGTAGCCGCCGTCTTTGGCGGACATAGGTGCTCCTGTGCTCCGGGGCCCCCGACTTGGTCTTTGCGGCCCGAACGTTTCCAGCGTACTGCGGTCCCCGTCAGGGAAACGCCTTTGCGCAAAGATCGCAACGTGACGTCCGCAATCCCCGCTCCCGCCGCCGTGCTGCTGCCCGGCACCGGCTCCGACGAGGTGTTCGTCCGCGCCGTCTTCGCCGGCCCGCTGCGCGCCCTCGGCGTCCCGCTCCTCACGCCGGCGCCGCCACCGGGGGCGACGCTGGCCGACGGCTACCTGGCGATCCTCGACGCGCTGGCGGACGAACACGGCGAACTGCTCGTAGGCGGCATTTCGTTCGGCGCCCACCTGGCCGCGGAGTGGGCCGTGCGCAATCCCGGCCGTTGCGGGGGCCTGCTGGCCGCGCTCCCGGCCTGGAACGGGGCTCCGGGCCCAGCACCCGCGTCGCTCGCCGCGTCGCTGTCGGCGGATCTGGTGGCCCGTTCCGGGGTCGACGGCGCGCTGGCGCAGACCGTCGGCAGCCCGGACTGGCTGCGGGCGGAACTGGACCGCGCCTGGCGCCGCCACGGCGACGGCCTGGCGGCGAGCCTGCGCGTCGCGGCGGCCCGCCCGGCGCCGTCGCTGGCCGAGCTGGCGGCGCTGACGGTGCCCGCGGGCGTCGGCACGTGCACCGACGACCCGATACACCCGACGAAAGTCGCATCCGAGTGGGCCGCGACCCTGCCTCGAGCGTCGCTGGGCGAGACGACCCTGGCCGCGCTGGGCGCCGACCGCGAGTCACTGGGCCGCGCGACGGTGCTCGCCTTCCTGCGGGCCCTCGAAAAGCCGTGAAGGCCCCCTTCCCGGCTCTTATGGCCGGTAAGGGGGCCTTCACGGCTTTTGTCGAGCGTCAGCCCTGTTGCTGGGCGGCGATGTGCTCCGCGACCGCCTCGGGGAGCGTGATGGTCAGCGGCGTCCGGACCGGCATCGGCGCGTCACCGCGGTCGACGATCGTGCGGCGGACGATGTCCCGCAGCACCTCCACCGCCGCCGCGGCCTCCGACTGCGGTCCGGCGATGACGCCGCGCAGCATCCAGCGCGGCCGGTCGATGCCGACGAAGCGCAGCGAGACGTCGCCGACGATGGCCGAGATCTCCAGGCCCCACGCGCCGCGGCCGATGTTGACCTTGGCGCCGTCGGCCCGCAGCTGGTCGGCCAGCTCGGTGCTGACCTCCCGCCACAGCCCGCCGGTGCGCGGCGCGGCGTACGCGCTGACCGTGATCTGGCCCTGCTCGGTGACGACGTGCACGGCCCGCACGCCGCTGGTCTCCGGGTCCATCTCGACCTGGACCTGCGACCCGTCGGGCACCGGCACCTTCACCGAGCCGAGGTCGATCCGCGGGACGCCGTCGTCCTCGAAGTCCGCGACGTCGAACGGGCCGTCGGAGACGTCCGACAGCTCGGAGTCCTCGCTGAACTCGTCGTCCTCGATCGTGTCGTCGGCATCGGGCGCGGCGTGCCGTCCCGCGGACCCGCCCTCGGTCCGCCGCTTGCGTCCGAAAATCCCCACTACTTCTCCGTTCCTTCCCCAGCCACGGCGCTCGCCGCGAGCGCGTCTGCTCCCAGTGTGGCGTGTCCGCCCGTGGAGCCGTAGCCGCCGGCGCCCCGTTCGGTCGCGTCGAGCTCGGCGACCTCGACGAACTCGGCGTGTTCGACCCGCTGCACGACCAGCTGGGCGATGCGGTCCCCGCGGGTGAGCTTCACCGGGTGCACCGGGTCGTGGTTGATCAGGCAGACCTTGATCTCACCGCGGTAGCCCGCGTCGATCGTGCCCGGGGTGTTGACCACCGAGAGACCGACCCGGGCGGCCAGGCCCGAGCGGGGGTGGACGAACCCCGCGAAACCCGGGGGGAGCGCGATCGCGACACCGGTGCCGACCACCCCGCGTTCCCCGGGTTCGAGCACGATATCCGAGGTCGTGACGAGATCGGCGCCCGCGTCGCCCGGTCGGGCGTAGGCGGGCAGCGGGACATCCGGGTCGAGCCGGGAGAGGAGTACCTGAACGCTGGACACGGGCGGCGAGATTACTCTCTACCCGTGGGTGAATCAGCGAAGACGGCCTCGAGCGCCGCGGTCCGGCACTCCGAGCGGCTCTACGTCCCGTGGTGGGGCTGGCCGCTGCCGGTCCTGGGCGCGATCCTCCTGGCGGCCGAGATCGACCTCGGGTACCCGGGGATCCGGGCCTGGCTGCCGTACGTGATCGCGTTGCCGGTGGTGGTGGCGCTGCTGCTGTCGCTCGGCAAGTCCCGGATCCGCGTCACCGGCGGTGACGAGCCCGAGCTGTGGGTGGGCGACGCGCACCTGCCACTGCGCTACGTCGGCGAGGTGGAGATCTTCGACAAGGACGCCAAGCGCAAGGCGCTCGGCCGCGACGGCGACCCCGCGGCGTACGTGCTGCACCGCGGCTGGGTCGGCCCGGCCGTGCGGATCCGGCTCACCGACCCCGCGGACCCGACGCCGTACTGGCTGTTCAGCACCCGGCACCCGGAGCGCGTCGCCGAGCTGCTCGAGGGCGCCTGACCGCCCGGAGACGTGGAAGGGGGCCGGCCTGCCGGCCGGCCCCCTTGTCCCCAGCGCGCTTCGAGCCCTCCCTTGATCCCTCAGGGCTCTCCGTCGCGTCTGTTCGTCCCGAACCCTGGTCCGAGCTCCCGCGCCCTCAGGCGCAGTCGCGGCAGATCAGGCGTCCACCGCTCTCCTCGGCCAGCCTGCTGCGGTGGTGCACCAGGAAGCACACGGAGCAGGTGAACTCGTCCGCCTGCTTCGGCACCACCTTCACGGTCATGTCCTCACCGGAAAGCCCGGAGAGGTCGGCACCCGGAAGCTCGAAGTTCTCGGCGGTCGCGTCCTCGTCGACGTCGACGACGCCGGACTGGTTCTCGTTCCGCCGGGCCTTGAGCTCCTCCAACGAGTCTTCGGCCAGCTCGTCGGCTTCGCTGCGGCGCGGAGCGTCGTAGTCGGTAGCCATGTGTCCCTCACCCCTGCGATCAGCTTGTGTAGTCGTTTTCCCGGACCCTCGGGTGCGCCCGCGAGTCCGCCGTGCCGCTGGTCAACGTTCCAGGGCCGCTGTTTGTGCCCGACGGCCGGAGTGACCGAGGTCTCTCTCGTTTTGGGCCTCGTCCTGCGGCCGGAGCCCGGGAAGGGTAGCTCACGCCTTCGCGGCTTCTGCAACGAGTCAGACATTGCCGGGGATTCGTCACCCGACAGGGGGAACCCGCAGGTAAGACGCGTTGTCGTCCATTCGGGTTGCCCCCGGGTGGAGAACCTCACGGGGGGCCCGTGTCCGCTTGCCCCGGCCGACCCCCGCGTGGTGCGATCGCCGCACGGGGACAGGCCTCCGGGCGGCGCCCGGGACCACGGCGGCGCCCGGGAAACCGGCGGGGTGACCCGGACCCGCGCACGCGGGTCGCAGCGCCTAGGCTGATCGGCCACGACGGTGCCGACGAGCTGCCGTCGGGTTCTGGGTTCGGGAAGGGACGGGCAGGTGGCGTCGGGGAACGGCATCGGGGACCGTGCGGCGCGGCCGTACCGCAGGCACAAGCCGCTGCCGGCGCTGATCGTCATCGGCGTGCTGGCGCTCGGCGCGATCATCGTCTGGATCAACGCCGCGGTCGGCAAGGGCGACGTCGACGAGGCCGTCCGGTGCGACCCGCAGGCCAGCCCGCCGCCGGGTGTCACGTTCAGCACACTCCCCCACAACGCCCTCGACGACCGCGCGCCGGTGCCGCCGGACAAGGTCGCGGTGAAGGTCCTCAACGCGTCGAGCACGCGCGGCCAGGGCAGCATCACGACGACGGCGCTGCACGAGCTCGGGTTCACCAACACCGGCGAGCCGGCCAACGACCCCGCCTACGAGAACCGCGAAGCGAAGTGCCGCGGCCAGATCCGCTTCGGCGAGAACGGCATCACCGCGGCCCGCACGCTCGGCCTGGTGGTGCCCTGCGCCGAGCTGGTCCAGGACAACCGCAAGGACGCCAGCGTCGACCTCGTCACCGGCACCAACTTCGGCGACATCCGCCCGCGCGCCGAGGCCCGCCAGGTCCTCACCCAGCTCGCCGAGTGGTCCAAGGCCCACCAGGGCGGCGGCAACGAGCAGTCCGCGGGCGCCCAGGCCCCGGTCATCGACCAGACCCTGCTGGCCTCGGCCCGCGACGTCCAGTGCTGACCCGCTGACCCGACCCCCTGCGTACGCGACCCGACCCCCTGGGTACGTGAGCCGACCCCCTGGGTACGTGAGCCGACCGCACAATCACGCGAGTCGTCCCCTCAATCACGCGTGTCGTCCGCCCAATCACGCGTGTCGTCCGCCCAGACACGCGCGATGCCCTCCCGATCACGCGTGTCCGGCCCTCAGAGCCTCCGCAACGGCCCTCTCAGACGTCCGCGGCCCCGCACTCCCCCAGCGCCTTCCGCAGCGGCTCCGCGATCGACGGCGCCGCCGCGTACGTCGCGTCCGCGCCGAGGTCCGGCGCCGAACCCGGCAGCACGACCGTCGCGCCCGCCTCCGCCGCGATCAGCGCGCCCGCGGCCCAGTCCCAGCGGTGCAGGCCGTGCTCGACGTACGCGTCCAGCCAGCCCGCCGCGACCGCGCACAGGTCGAGCGACGCCGCGCCGTTGCGGCGGATGTCGCGCACCCGCCCGAGCAGCCCCGCCGCGAACCGCGCCTGCCGCGTCCGCCGCTCCGCCGAGTACGCGAACCCGGTCCCGACGAGCGTCAGCTCCAGCCGCGACGGCGCCGAGACGCCCAGCCGGCGGCCGTCGAGCCACGCGCCCTGACCGCGCGCGGCCGACCACACCCGCCCGCTCGCCGGCTCGACGACGGCGCCGGCCACCGACACCCCGCCGATCTGCGCGGCGACGGACACGCCGAACCACGGCAGGCCGTAGAGGAAGTTGACCGTGCCGTCGATCGGGTCGACGACCCACGTGACGCCGTCGTCACCCGCGGTCCCGCCGCCCTCCTCGCCCAGCACCGGCTCACCGGGCCGCAGTTCGGCGAGCCGGGCGCGGACGAGCCGCTCCGACTCGTGGTCGACGGCGGTGACCACGTCGGTGTCCGCGGACTTGGTGTCCACGGCGACCGACCGGCCCGCCGCCATCCCGGCCCAGGCCTCGCGGACCAGCTCGGCGGCGTCCGTCGCGACCTGCACCGCGACGCTTTTCAGCAACGACTCGTCAACTCCCACGTCCGCCATGTCACCACATCCGGTTAAAGTCTCCGAGGCAGGCTTCTGAATCGTGCGAGAAGGGACCACGTCCGTGGTGGAGGCGACCCGCCGAGGTTTCGGCATCGACATCGGCGGCAGCGGGATCAAGGGCGCGTTGGTCGACCTGGACCGGGGGCAGCTCATCGGCGACCGGATCCGGATCGAGACGCCCAAGCCGTCCACCCCCTCGGCGGTGGCGGACGTCGTCGCCGAGATCGTGGCGCAGGCGGGCTGGGGCGGGCCGGTCGGCGTGACCCTGCCGGCGGTCGTGAAGAAGGGCGTCGCGCACACCGCGGCCAACATCGACAAGCAGTGGATCGGCACCGACGCCGACGCGCTGTTCGCCAAGCGGCTCGGCGTCGGCGTCGACCAGGTCGCGATGCTCAACGACGCCGACGCGGCCGGCATGGCCGAGATCCGCTTCGGCGACCCCGTCGCGCGCACCGGCGTCACGGCGCTGCTGACCTTCGGCACCGGCATCGGCAGCGCGGTGTTCCAGGACGGCAAGCTCGTCCCGAACACCGAGTTCGGCCACCTGGAGATCGACGGCCACGACGCGGAGAAGCGCGCGGCCGCGTCGGTGAAGGACAACGAGGGCCTGACCTACCCCGAATGGTCCAAGCGGGTGCACCGTTATCTGACCGTGCTGGAAAACCTGATCTGGCCGGATCTGTTCATCGTCGGCGGCGGCGTCAGCAAGAAGGCCGAGAAATGGGTGCCGCTGCTGGACATCCGGACCCCGGTGCTGGTCGCGAAGCTGCTGAACAACGCCGGGATCGTCGGGGCCGCGGCCGCCGCGGCCGAGGGCATCCAGCACTAGACCGGCGCCGGAGCCGGCGTCGGTTTCGACGCCGATTCGACACCTCCGGCCGGCCGGAGGGTGATCGCTTCGCGACGCAGGCGCGTACCGTCGTTACAATGGAACACGGCCCACGGCTGCGGAGGCCAAAACCGCAGGCCGAGGCTGTTCCCCGAATGTGAGGCAGCAGTGGCTCCTAGTCCGCTGCTCGTCATGATCGACCGCTGCGAAAGGGCGTAAGTGGCAGCCGCAAGAACCGCAACCCGAGGCGGGACGAAGACAGCGACCGCAGCCGGCGAGCCGGCCGAAGAGGCAGCCACCGGGACGGCGAAGCCAGCGGCGCGCAAGACCACCACTGCCAAGAAGGCTCCGGCCAAGAAGGCACCGGCGAAGAAGCCCGGGACCAAGGGCGAGGACGGCGAGCCCGACGGTCCCGAGGGCATCGAGGGCGAGCTCGACTCGCCCGACTTGTCGGACCTGGAAGAAGTCGAGGTCGAGGTCGACGTCGTCGAGGAGACGGTCGCCGACACGCCGGATGCCGACGACGATGACGACGACGAGGAATCCGACGAGGAGACCCCGGCGCAGCGTCGTCGCGGCGCGGCCGCCGACAAGGCGGCCGCGGCCAAGAGCTCCGACAACCCGGACTTCGTCTGGGACGAGGAGGAGTCGGAGGCCCTGCGCCAGGCGCGCAAGGACGCCGAGCTCACCGCGTCGGCCGACTCCGTGCGTGCCTACCTCAAGCAGATCGGCAAGGTCGCGCTGCTGAACGCGGAGGAGGAGGTGGAGCTCGCCAAGCGGATCGAGGCCGGGCTCTACGCCGCCGAGCGGGTGCGCACGGCCGAAGAAGAGGGCGAAAAGCTCGTCACGCAGATGCGCCGCGATCTCAAGTGGATCGTGCGTGACGGCGAGCGGGCCAAGAACCACCTCCTGGAGGCGAACCTCCGGCTCGTGGTGTCGCTGGCCAAGCGCTACACCGGCCGCGGCATGGCGTTCCTGGACCTCATCCAGGAGGGCAACCTCGGCCTGATCCGCGCGGTGGAGAAGTTCGACTACACCAAGGGCTACAAGTTCTCGACGTACGCCACGTGGTGGATCCGCCAGGCGATCACCCGCGCGATGGCCGACCAGGCCCGCACCATCCGCATCCCGGTGCACATGGTCGAGGTCATCAACAAGCTCGGCCGCATACAGCGTGAGCTGCTCCAGGACCTCGGCCGCGAGCCGACCCCGGAAGAGCTGGCCAAGGAAATGGACATCTCCCCGGAGAAGGTCCTGGAGATCCAGCAGTACGCGCGTGAGCCGATCTCGCTCGACCAGACCATCGGCGACGAGGGCGACTCCCAGCTCGGTGACTTCATCGAAGACTCCGAAGCCGTCGTCGCGGTCGACGCCGTGTCGTTCACGCTGCTGCAGGACCAGCTCCAGTCGGTGCTGCAGACGCTGTCCGAGCGCGAGGCGGGCGTCGTCCGGCTGCGCTTCGGCCTGACGGACGGCCAGCCGCGCACGCTCGACGAGATCGGCCAGGTGTACGGGGTGACCCGTGAGCGCATCCGGCAGATCGAGTCGAAGACGATGTCGAAGCTGCGTCACCCGTCGCGGTCCCAGGTGCTGCGCGACTACCTGGACTGATTTTCCTTCGGTACCAACGAAGAACCCCGCCACGATCGTGGCGGGGTTCTTCGTTTTCCGGGATGGTGGGATGGAGATCATTTTCCTTCCTGAGGAGCCTCCATTGCAGATCGGCATCGGATTGCCGAACCAGGTCCGGGACATGCGCCCGGCCCTCCTTCCCGGCTGGGCCGCGCGCGCCGAGGCCGCCGGATTCTCGACGCTCGGCACGGTCGGCCGGATCGCCTACCCCGGCGTGATGGACACCGTCGCGCTGGCCGCCGCGGCCGGCGCGACGTCGCGGATCGGCCTGGTCAGCAACGTCCTGCTCGGCACCGTGTGGCCGCCCGTGCTGCTGGCGAAGGAGATCGCGGGCATCGACGGCGTCTCCGGCGGCCGGCTCACCCTCGGCATCGGGATCGGCGGCCGGCCGGACGACTTCGTCACCGGCGGGCTCGGCCCGAAGGGGCTCGGCAAGCGGATCGACGCCGACCTCGAGGTCTACCGGGACGTGTGGAACGGCCGGCCCGTCGGCGGCGGGGACAATCCGGCGGTCCCGGCCGGCACGCGCGAGGTGCCGCTGCTGTTCGGCGGGTTCGCGCCCAACGCCCTGGCCCGGATGGCGAAGCACGGCCAGGGTTACGTCGGCGGTTCGATGCCGCCCGGGATGGTCGCCGACGCCTTCGACAAGGCCCGTGCGGCCTGGCGTGACGGCGGCCGCGATGGCGACCCGCGGCTCGTCGCCATCGTCTACTACGCGCTCGGCGAGCCGGACACCGGCCGCGCGAAGGTCGGCGACTACTACAGCAACCTGGGCGAGCTGGCCAAGGTCGTCGTGGACAACGTCCGCACGACGCCGGAAGCCGTGCGGGCCGCGGTGAAGGAGTTCGCCGACCTCGGCGCGGACGAGCTGATCTTCAACCCGGCCACCGACGAGATCGACGACGTCGAACGGCTCGCCGAGATCGTGCTGTAACACCGCCGGGACGTAGTCGTCGCAGGCGGCCGGCGGCCGAGGCCAGGGGCGTCCACAAAGGACAGCCGGACCAGGGTGCCGCCGGGCGTACACGTCCCGTACAACTCAGGGGACGGCCAGGCCACGCTCCCGCAGTGACTGCTCGACGCGCAGGCGTTCGATCTCGCGGTCCATGCCCTCCGGCAGCTCGGCGAGCCGGTGCGGGACGCCGATCTGGCGGCAGGCCTGGGCGAGCAGCTCGTCGTAGGCCTGCCGGGTGCCGTACCGCCGCGCGGCCGAGGTGCCGGACGGGTAGTCGACGAGCAGCCGGTGCACCCGGCGCAGGTCCGCGGCGACCCGCTCGATCGGCGGCCCCTGCGGCTGCGGCTTCGCGAACTTCTCCCGCGCCCGCCGCAGCAGGTCCGGGGCGCGCAGTGCGCACCAGAAGAGCACCGTGGGGATGATGCAGACCACGGCGAACAGGATCAAGTTCCCGAGGACGCCTCCGGCGCCGGCCATGCCCTCATCGTAAGCCCGCGACGCGGGCCCGCCGGACCCATTTTCGCGTCAACCCACGTGATCAGAACGCCAACTCACGTGATTAGGAGGTCAACTCACGTGATTGGGAGGTCGACACGGCCGTTGAGGCCGTGTCGACCCTCCCATCACGCGTGTCGGCTTCCGGATCACGCGTGTCGACCCTTTGCGCACGCGTGAAGGGCTGCTACGGGAGTTCGGGGACCGCCGGGGGTGTCTCTTCGGCGAGCCAGAGGACTCCGGCGGGCGGGAGCTGGAGGATCGCCGAGGCCGGCTGGCCGTGCCACGGTGAGGTGACCGCCTCCACCGCGCCCAGGTTGCCGACGCCCGAGCCGCCGTAGGCTTCGGCGTCGGTGTTGACCACCTCGCGCCAGCGGCCCGCGGACGGGAGGCCGACCCGGTAGTCGTGGTGCGGGACGCCGGCGAAGTTGGCGACGCACGCCAGCCGCGAGCCGTCGGCGCCGATGCGCAGGAAGCTCAGGACGTTGCCGCCGGAGTCGTTGGCGTCGATCCAGGCGAAGCCCTCCGGCGAGGTGTCCTGGCTGAACAGCGCCGGCGTCGTCTTGTACACCGAGTTCAGCGCCCGCAGCAGGTCCTGCACGCCGCGGTGCAGCGGCTCGTCGAGCAGGTGCCAGTCGAGCGACCGCTGCTCGGACCACTCCTGCGGCTGGCCGAACTCGCCGCCCATGAACAGCAGCTGCTTGCCCGGGTGGGCCCACATGAACGCCAGCAGCGAGCGCAGCCCGGCCGCCTTGTTCCAGTCGTCGCCCGGCATCCGGCCCCACAGGGATCCCTTGCCGTGCACCACTTCGTCGTGCGACAGCGGGAGGACGAAGTTCTCGCTCCACGCGTACACGAGCGAGAACGTCATCTCGTTGTGGTGGTAGGCGCGGTGGATCGGCTCGTGGGACAGGTAGCGGAGCGTGTCGTGCATCCACCCCATGTTCCACTTGAAGCCGAAGCCGAGGCCGCCCAGGTGGGTCGGGCGGGTGACGCCCGGCCAGGCGGTCGACTCCTCGGCCACCATCACCACGCCCGGGTGTCGCTTGTAGACGGTCGCGTTCAGCTCCTGCAGGAACCGCACCGCGTCCAGGTTTTCGCGGCCGCCGTACTGGTTCGGCAGCCACTCCCCTTCCTTGCGGGAGTAGTCGAGGTAGAGCATCGACGCCACCGCGTCGACGCGCAGCCCGTCGAGGTGGAACTCCTCGATCCAGAACAGCGCGTTGGCGACGAGGAAGTTGCGGACCTCGTTGCGGCCGAAGTCGAACACGAGCGTGCCCCAGTCGGGCTGCTCGCCGCGGCGCGGGTCCGCGTGCTCGTACAGCGCGGTGCCGTCGAACTTCGCCAGCGCCCAGATGTCCTTCGGGAAGTGCGCGGGCACCCAGTCGACGAGCACGCCGATCCCCCGCTGGTGCAGGCGGTCGACGAAGTAGCGGAAGTCGTCGGGCGAGCCGAAGCGGGACGTCGGCGCGTAGTACGACGTCACCTGGTAGCCCCACGAGCCACCGAACGGGTGCTCCGACACCGGCAGCAGCTCGACGTGCGTGAAGCCCGTCTCGACGACGTAGTCGCCCAGCTGGTCGGCCAGTTCGCGGTAGTCCAGGCCGGGGCGCCACGAGCCGAGGTGGACCTCGTAGACGCTCATCGGCGCCGCGGCCCACTGGGTCGCTTCGCGCTGCGCGACCCACTCGTCGTCTTCCCAGCTGTACGCCGTGCGCGTGACGACCGACGCCGTCGCGGGCGGCAGCTCGGTGCCGAACGCCATCGGGTCGGCCTTCTCCTGCCAGTTCCCGTCGGCGCCGAGGATCCGGAACTTGTAGCAGGCGCCGGTCCCGACGCCGGGCACGAACAGCTCCCAGATCCCGGACGAGCCCAGCGAGCGCATCGCGTGCCCGCGCCCGTCCCAGCCGTTGAAGTCGCCGATCACGCGGATGCCGCGGGCGTTGGGCGCCCAGACGGCGAACGACGTGCCCTCGACGGCTCCACCGGGCGTGTCGTACGAGCGCACGTGCGCGCCGAGCGCCTCCCAGAGCCGCTCGTGCCGGCCTTCGCCGATCAGGTGCAGGTCCAGCTCGCCGACCGTGGGCAGCCAGCGGTACGGGTCGTCGGCGGTGACGCTGTGGCCGTCGTACTCGACTTCCAGGCGGTAGTCACCGGGGTGCTCCGGCACGGCGACGGCGAACAGCGCGTCGATCACCGGCTCCATCGGGTACCGGTGCTCGCCGACGCTCAGCGCGACGGCCTTGGCGCCGGGCAGCAGCGCCCGCGCCGCGAACCCCTTGCCCACCGCGTGCACACCCAGCACCGAGTGCGGGTCGTGGTGCGAGCCGGCCAGCAGCCGGTCGATGTCGGCGGCCGGCGGGGCCGCGTCCGGCAGTTCTTCCGGTACCGCGTTCACGTTCTTCACCCATCTCCCCGCATGATCCGGGCGATCGAGGCGAGCGGGACGCCCAGCCAGTCGGGCCGGTTCGCGTACTCGTAGCTCACTTCGTAGATCGCCTTGTCCAGTTCGAACGCGCGCAGCAGCTCACCCTGGTCCCGGGGGTCCGCCGCGATCGCGGCGTAACCCTCGCAGAACGCCGTGCGGTTGCGGGCCGACCACTCCTGCGCCCGCTCGGCCAGCTCCGGGTCGTCCGGCTGCCCGACCAGCATCTGCTGGGCGGCGTAGTCGAACGACCTCAGCATGCCCGCCACGTCGCGCAACGGCGACCTGAGCGCGTGCCGCTCCTCGACCGGGGCCGCGGGCTCGCCCTCGAAGTCGATGAGCAGCCAGCCGGTGACCGTCCGCAGCACCTGGCCCAGGTGCAGGTCGCCGTGGATGAACTGCATCGAGACCGAGTCGGCGGGCAGCGTCCGGAGCGTCTCGAACGACGCCCGCAGCGCCGGCGCGTACGCGGCCAGCTCCGGGACCTGCCCGGCGACGGTCTCCAGCCGCGCGATCATGGCCTTCATCGTGCGGTCCAGCTCGTCGGCGTCGACGCCTTCGGTGTCGAGCGCCGCGGCCAGGTCCGCGTGCACCTCGGCGACCGCGCGGCCCAGCCGCTCGGCCTCGCCGGCGAAGTCGCCGCCGACCTCCTCGGCGTGCCGCTCCGGGCCGGCCATCAGGTCGCGGACGCTGGTGGTGGCCATCGCCCAGCCGTCGACCGCGTCCGGGATGAACTGCTGGAGCATGCCGACCGTGGTCGGCTCGCCGTCCAGGTCGCCGGTGATCGAGCCGAGCGGCTGCGCGATGTGCTTGCTGCCGACCTTCTGCAGCGCGCGGTGCAGCAGCAGGTCCTTGTTCTGGCCCGGGGTCAGCTTGCGGAACAGCTTGAGGATGTACTGGCCGCCGTAGACCAGCGAGGTGTTGCTCTGCTCCGACGAGATCGGCCGGGCGCGCAGCCCGGTCTCCAGCTCCACGCCGGGCTCGTGCCCGAAGCCGAGCGCGCCGACGCGCCCCTCGCTCGCCATCAGGTCCAGCAGCACGCCGGTCAGGTCCGCGTCCGCGGACGCCTCGTAGGCGTTCAGGTCGCCACCAGCGACGATCCAGCTGCCCGACGCGATCTCCGGTGGGTGCGTCCGCCGGCCGACGAGCAGCTGGTAGGGCTCGCGGCGGTCGCCCTGGATCACCTCGATGACCAGGTGCAGCAGCTGCGGGTCGCCTTCGACCAGCTCGGTCACGCCGAGCGGCCGGACACCGGTCACCGGCCGGTCCTTGCCGGCGAACCAGCGCTGGGCCGGCAGCCACCGGGCCAGATCGCCGGTCAGTGCGTCGACCAGCTCACTGGTCTCGGACACGGAACTCACCTCGCTTCGCCTTCGTCTCCCGGGGTCGTCAGCTGGAACCAGTAGAAGCCGTGCCCCGGCAGCGTCAGCAGGTAGGACAGCTCCCCGATGCCCGGGAAGCGCACGCCGCCGGTCAGCTCGACCGGCACGCACCCGCGGTGCGCGGACAGGTCCAGCTCCACCGGCTGCGGGAAGCGGGAGAGGTTGTTCACGCAGAGCACCGTGTCCTCACCGCCGTCCGGGCGCCGCCACTGGCGCTTGTAGGCCAGCACGCTCGGGTTGGAGCCGCCGAGGTCGACGAACTCCCCTTCGGCGAAGGCGTGGTGCTGCTTGCGCACCTCGATCATCCGCCGGGTCCAGTTGAGCAGGGAGGAATCGTTGTTGGACTGGGCTTCGACGTTCAGGCCCTGGTACCCGTAGACCGGGTCCATGATCACCGGGAGGTAGATCCGGCCCGGGTCGCAGGAGGAGAACCCGGCGTTGCGGTCCGGGGTCCACTGCATGGGTGTGCGCACCGCGTCGCGATCGCCGAGCCAGATGTTGTCTCCCATGCCGATCTCGTCACCGTAGTACAGAACGGGCGAGCCCGGGAGGGACAACAGCATCGCCGTGAACAGCTCCTGCTGGTTCCGGTCGTTGTCGAGCAGCGGGGCCAGCCGGCGGCGGATGCCGATGTTGGCCTTCATCCGCGGGTCCTTGGCGTACTCCGTGTACATGTAGTCGCGCTCTTCGTCGGTGACCATCTCGAGGGTCAGCTCGTCGTGGTTGCGCAGGAAGATGCCCCACTGGGTGCCGTCGGGGATCTGCGGGGTCTGGGTGAGGATCTCCGAGATCGGGAACCGGGACTCGCGGCGCACGGCCATGAAGATCCGCGGCATCAGCGGGAAGTGGAACGCCATGTGGCACTCGTCGCCGCCGACCGCCGGGTCGCCGAAGTACTCGACGACGTCGGAGGGCCACTGGTTCGCCTCGGCCAGCAGGATCCGGCCGGGGTACTCGTCGTCGACGACCTTGCGGCAGCGCTTGAGGAACTCGTGCGTGCGCGGCAGGTTCTCGCAGTTGGTGCCCTCCTGCTCGAACAGGTACGGCACGGCGTCGAGGCGGAAGCCGTCGATCCCCAGGTCCAGCCAGAACCGCAGGGTGTCGATCATGGCGTTCTGGACGTCGGGGTTCTCGAAGTTCAGGTCGGGCTGGTGGGAGAAGAACCGGTGCCAGTAGAACTGGCCGCGCACCGGGTCGTACGTCCAGTTGGACGACTCGGTGTCGACGAAGATGATCCGCGCGTCGGCGTAGCGGGAGTCGTCGTCGCTCCACACGTAGTAGTCGCCGTACGGGCCGTCCGGGTCGCTGCGCGACTGCTGGAACCACGGGTGCGCGTCCGACGTGTGGTTGAGCACCAGGTCGGTGATCACGCGGATGCCGCGCCGGTGCGCCTCGTTCAGCAGGAAGACGAAGTCCTCGACGCTGCCGAACTCCGGCAGCACGGCCCGGAAGTCGCTGATGTCGTACCCGCCGTCGCGCAGCGGCGACGCGTAGAACGGCGGCAGCCACAGGCAGTCGATGCCCAGCCACGCCAGGTAGTCCAGCCGGCCGGCCAGGCCGCGCAGGTCGCCGGTGCCGTCGCCGTTCGAGTCGGCGAAGGCGCGCACCAGCACCTCGTAGAACACCGCGCCCTTGAACCACGCCGGGTTGCTCGGCGCCTGCTGCGCCGAGCGGAAATCCTCGGCCTGGGGTTCGACCAGCATCCCGTCGGCCGTCATGGCCTCACCGGTGTGCGGCACGCCCTCGAGCCCGAGCGCCGCGTCGGGGCGAGTCTCCTCCGCCATGTGTTCCACCTCGTCCCTCAAGTCCCGCACTTCCCGCACTTTCCCGCGTTTCCCGTCTACCCGGCCAGCCGGCGCCGCACCGACACCACGTGGGCCACGGCCCGCCACGGTTCGAGCCGGACGAAGTTGGCCTGCCCCCAGTCCCAGGTGTCCCCGGTGACCTCGTCGTGGGCGATCAGCCGCTCGTGCGCCTCGAACCCGAGCGCGCCGGTGTCGAGCCACAACGTGCCCTCCTGCGGCCCGTACGGGTCGAGCGTCACGACCGTGACGACGGTGTCGCCGGTGGCCGGGTCCTGTTTGGAGTAGGCCAGCAGCGCGTCGTTGTCGATGTGGTGGAAGTGCAGGGTGCGCATCTGCTGCAGCGCGGGGTGCGCGCGGCGGACGGCGTTGAGCTTCGCGATCCACGGCTCCAGCGACCGGCCTTCGGCGAGCGCGCGGTCGAAGTCGCGCGGACGCAGCTGGTACTTCTCGGAGTCCAGGTACTCCTCGCTGCCGTCGCGGACCGGGGCGTGCTCGAACAGCTCGTAGCCCGAGTAGACGCCCCACGTCGGCGCGATCGTCGCGGCGAGCGCGGCCCGCAGCGCGAACATGCCCGGGCCGCCGCGCTGCAGCGACTCGTGGAGGATGTCCGGGGTGTTGACGAACAGGTTCGGCCGGCCCTCGTTCCAGTGGTCCCGCAGGTCCACGGCGAAGTCGATCAGCTCCTGCTTGCCGGTCCGCCAGGTGAAGTAGGTGTAGCTCTGGGTGAAGCCGAGCCGCGCCAGGCCCCACAGCCGCGCCGGGCGGGTGAACGCCTCGGCCAGGAACAGGACGTCCGGGTGGGCGTCCTTCACCGACTGGATCAGCCAGGCCCAGAAGTCCGGCGGCTTGGTGTGCGGGTTGTCGACCCGGAAGACCTTGACCCCGTGCTCGACCCAGACCAGGACGACGCGCAGCATCTCCTCGTAGACGGCCTTGGGGTCGTTGTCGAAGTTGATCGGGTAGATGTCCTGGTACTTCTTCGGCGGGTTCTCCGCGTAGGCGATCGAACCGTCCGGCCGGGTGGTGAAGAACTCGGGGTGCTTGAGGACCCACGGGTGGTCGGGCGCGGCCTGCAGCGCGAAGTCGAGCGCCACCTCCATGCCGAGCTCCGCCGAGCGGGCGACGAAGGCGTCGAAGTCGTCAAAGGTGCCGAGGTCCGGGTGGATGGCGTCGTGCCCGCCCTCGTCGGCGCCGATGGCCCACGGCGAGCCGACGTCGTCCGGGGTGGCGTCGAGGGTGTTGTTGGGGCCCTTGCGGTTCACCCGGCCGATCGGGTGGATCGGCGGCAGGTAGACGACGTCGAAGCCCATCTTGGCGACCCGGTCGAGCGCGGCCGCGGCGGTGGTGAACGTGCCGTGCACGGCCTTGCCCTCGGCGTCGAGGCCGCCGGTGGAGCGCGGGAACAGCTCGTACCAGGAGCCGTAGGCGGCGCGCTTGCGGTCGACCCACAGCTTGAGCGGCTTGCCCTTGGTGATCAGCTCGCGCACCGGGAACTCGTGCATGAGCTGGCGGACCTCCGGCGACAGCGCGGGCCCGACGCGCTCGGCGAGGCTCAGCTCGTCGTTGCGCAGCGCGACGACCGCGCCGGTGAGGAGCGCTTTCTCGGCCCGGCGGTCCGGCCGCCGGGAGACGCGCTCCAGCAGCCGGGCGCCGTTCTCGATGTCGTTGGCCAGGTCCTCGGGGCCCTGCCCGGCGGCGACCTTCACCTCGACGGCGTGTTCCCACGTCGCCCAGGGATCGCTCCAGGCGTCGATCCGGTAGGTCCAGAGCCCGGTGACGTCGGGGACGATCACCGCGGCGAACTCGTCCGGGTGGTCGGGTCCGCGCGGCACCATCCGCGCCTGGCGCGTCAGGCGGTCGCCGGGACCGCGCCACGCGACGGTGGCCGCGACGGCGTCATGGCCTTCTCTCCAGACCGTCGCGGTGACGGGAATGTGTTCCCCCACAACGGCTTTGGCCGGATACCGGCCGCAGCTCACGCTGGGGGAGACGTCGTCGATACCGAGCCGGCCGGTCATGGGCAACGCCCCTCGATCTATGGGTGTGGACGCAGGCGTCGTCAGTCTGCCCGACTCGATCACGCACGATCGAGGCAGGGCTCTCTTGTTCTGTACCCAGACTCGTTCGAGTGAAACGCTTTCCGCACAAAGGTTCCCGGCGGATGTCCGGCGGGTTACGGCCGGACGGCGGTGTACCCGGACAGTCGGCTCACGTACCCGGACAGTCGGCTCGCGTACCCAGGCGGTCGGCTCGCGTACCCAGGCGGTCGGCTCGCTGTCCGACCCTCCGGGTACGCGAGCCGACCTTCCCGGTACGCGAGCCGACCTTCCCGGTACGCGAGCCGACCCTTCGGGTACGCGTCAGTAGGGTTCGGCCGGGGGTTCGGCCGCGAGGCGCGGGGCGCGGAGCAGGAGCAGGGAACGGGACTGGAGCGTCACCCGGCTCTTGGGCTCCAGCGGACCCGGGTTGCCCGGGCTGCCGTCGCCGGTGCTGGTGTCCAGCGTCGGCTTGAACGTCTCGCCGTACTCGCGGCCCGGCAGGACGACCTCCGTGGTTTCGTCGCCCGCGTGCAGCCACAGCAGCCACGAGTGGTCCGGCACCAGCGCGCCCTCGCGGTTGCGGGCCTGGCTGTTGGAGCCGTCGATCCACATGCCGAGCGTGCGGCGGTCGGCGAACCAGTCGCTCTCGCCGAACTCCTCGCCGTCCGGGCGGAACCAGACCAGGTCCGGCTTGCCGGTCGGCGTGGTCCGGCCTTCGAAGAACTCCGGCTGCCGCAGCGCCGGGCTGTTGGCGCGCAGCCGGACGACGCGGCGGGCGAACGCGAGCATCGTCTCGGCCTCGGTGTCCCCCGGCGTCCAGTCGAACCAGGACGTCTCGTCGTCGAGGCAGTAGGCGTTGTTGTTGCCGTGCTGGGTGCGCCAGAACTCGTCGCCCGCGGTGAGCATCGGGGTGCCGGTGGACAGCAGCAGCGTCGCGAACAGGTTCCGCGCCTGCCGGGTGCGCAGCTCGCGGATCTCCGCGTCGCCCGTCTCCCCCTCCGCGCCGTGGTTCCACGAGCGGTTGTCGTTGGTGCCGTCGCGGTTGTCCTCGCCGTTGGCCTCGTTGTGCTTTTCGTTGTAGGACACCAGGTCCCGCAGCGTGAAGCCGTCGTGGGCGGTGATGAAGTTGATCGACTGCCACGGCCGGCGCAGGTTGTGGTCGTACAGATCCGACGAACCGGACAGCCGGTAGGCCAGGTCGCGGACGCCGGTCGCGCCGCGCCAGAAGTCGCGGATCGTGTCGCGGTAGCGGCCGTTCCACTCCGCCCACTGGGCGCCGAAGCCGCCGACGCGGTAGCCCTCGCCGGTCGCGTCCCACGGCTCGGCGATCAGCTTGCAGCGCGAGAGCACCGGGTCGGTGGTGATCGCGGTGAGCAGCGTCGAGGCGGCGTCGAACGCGCCGCCGCGCGGCCGGCCCAGCGTGCTGGCCAGGTCGAACCGGAAGCCGTCGACGCCCAGCTCCTGCGTCCAGTAGCGCAGTGAGTCGGTCACCAGCCGGACCACGGTCGGCGAGCCGGCCTCCAGGGTGTTGCCGCAGCCGGTGATGTCGGCCATGTGGCCGCGGTCGGTGTGCAGGTAGTACACCGGCGCGTTGAGCCCGCGGAAGCTCAGCGTCGGCCCGTCCGGCCCGCCCTCGCAGGTGTGGTTGAACACGACGTCGACGATCACCTCGATGCCGGCCGCGTGCAGCGCCGCCACCATCAGCCGGAACTCCTCGACCTCGTGGCCGGGCTCGCTGGCGTAGGCCGCGTGCGGCGCGAAGAAGCCGAGCGGCGAGTACCCCCAGTAGTTGTGCCGGCCGCCGCGGACCAGGGACGGCTCGTCGAGGAACGTGTGCACCGGCAGCAGCTCCACCGAGGTGACACCGAGCCGGGTCAGGTACTCGATGGCCACCGGGTGGGCCAGGCCCAGGTAGGTGCCGCGCAGCGCCTCGGGGATGAACGGGTGCTGCTGGGTGAAGCCCTTGACGTGCACCTCGTAGATCACCGCCTCCTCGAACGGCACCTCCGGGTGCGCCCCGGTGTCCGGGCCGCCGGGCGAGGTGACGACCGACAGCGGCACGCTGCCCAGTGAGTCCACTGTGGACATCGGACCGCGGTCCGGGTCGCCGGTGAAGCCCTGGGCGGCGGTCAGGTCGGTGAGCTGCCCGGTGATCTGCCGGGCGTACGGGTCCAGCAGCAGCTTGTGCGGGTTGCAGCGCAGGCCGCGGGCGGGGTCGTAGGGCCCGTGGACGCGGTAGCCGTAGCGCTGCCCGGGCGTCACGCCGGGCACCAGGCCGTGCCAGACGCCGAACGTGCGTTCGGTGAGCGCGATCCGCCGCTGCGAGCCGTCGGCGTCGATCAGGCAGAGGTCGACGGCGTCCGCGACGGCGGAGGTGATGGCGAACCGGACCCCGCCCGCCTCGGGGTGGGCGCCGAGCGGGAACGGGCGTCCGGCGAGGACGTGGTCGGCGGAGGGTCGGGTAGCCATTCCTGAATCGTCCCAGATCCCGGCCGGGGTGCGCGCGCCCGGCGGTCGAGTGGCCGCCGGGCAACCGCCGTCAGGGTGTCGTTTCGGCCAGGACGAAGGTCTCGGGCGGCAGGTGCGCGGCCCCACCGTCCAAGGTGGCCGGAGCCCAGGCCAGCAGTTCCTTCGTCGCCCCGAGCGGCAGCGTGACGTCGCCCGGGCCGAAGTTGCACGCCAGTCGCAGCCCGCCGCGCCGCAGCACCAGCCACGACCCGTCCGGCGCGGCGTCGATCCGCAGGTCGGGCGTCCACGGGTCGGCCAGCTCGGGCCGCTCGCGGCGCAGCCGGATCAGCGCGCGGTAGAGGTCGAGGACCTCCCGGTGCTCCGGCTGGTCCACCTCGGCCCAGTCGAGCCGCGAGCGCTCGACCGTGGCCGGGTCCATCGGGTCGGGGACGTCGGTCTCGCCCCAGCCGTGCCGGGCGAACTCGCGACGACGTCCGGTGCGGACCGCCTCGGCCAGCTCCGGGTCCGGGAAGGAGGCGAAGAACTGCCACGGCGTGCTCGCCGCCCACTCCTCCCCCATGAACACCATCGGCGTGAACGGCGAGCAGAACAGGATGGCCGCGCCGCAGGCCAGCCGGCCCGCCGGCACGGTGGCCGAGAGCCGGTCGCCGGCCGCGCGGTTGCCGATCTGGTCGTGGTCCTGCAGGTAGGCGAGGAAGCGGTGGCCGGGCACGCTCCGGGTGTCCACCGGCCGGCCGTGGGTCCGCTCGCGGAACGACGACCAGGTGCCGGCGTGGAAGAAGACGTCGTGGAGCACGCGCTGGAGCGCGTCCGGCGCGGCGAAGTCCGCGTAGTAGCCCTCGTCCTCCCCGGTCAGCCGGACGTGCATCGCGTGGTGGAAGTCGTCCGACCACTGGGCCTGCAGGCCGTAGCCGCCACGCTCGCGGGGCGTGACGAGCTTCGGGTCGTTGAGGTCGGACTCGGCGATCAGCGTCAGCGGCCGGTTCAGCGCCGTCGACAGCGTCTCGACCTCGACGGCGAGCTGTTCGAGCAGGTGGACGGCCCGCCGGTCGAGCAGCGCGTGGACGGCGTCCAGGCGCAGCGCGTCCAGGTGGAAGTCGCGGAACCACGCGAGCGCGTTGTCGACGACGTACCGGCGGACCTCGTCCGAGCCCGGCCCGTCGAGGTTGAGCCCGGGTCCCCAGTCGTTCTGGCCGGCGAAGTACGGCCCGAACCGGTCGAGGTAGGCGCCCGAGGGCCCGAGGTGGTTGTAGACGACGTCGAGCGCCACGGCGAGGCCGCGCGCGTGCGCCGCGTCGACGAACCGCTTCAGCCCGTCCGGCCCGCCGTAGGGCTCGTGGACCGCGCCCCAGAGGACGCCGTCGTAACCCCAGCCCGCGGTGCCGTCGAAGGAGTTCACCGGCAGCAGCTCGACGTGCGTGATGCCCAGCTCCACCAGGTGGTCGAGCCGGTCGATCGCGGCGTCGAAGGTGCCACCGGGGGTGAAGGTGCCGATGTGCAGCTCGTAGACGACGCCGCCGGCCAGCTGCCGCCCGTGCCAGGCGTCGTCCGTCCAGTCGAACTCGGCGTGGTCGTAGACGCGTGATTCTTTGTGCACGCCGTGCGGCTGCCACCGCGACCGCGGGTCCGGCAGCGGCTCGTCGGAGTCGCCGATCAGGAAGGCGTAGTTGATGCCCTCGGCTTCGGCGGACCACCAGCCGCCCTCGCCCCGGGTCATCTCGTGCACATCGGCGTCGACCTGGACGCGGACGCGCTCGGCCGACGGGGCCCACACGGTGAACGTCATGCGTCTCCTCGCACGAGCAGGGCCACCGGGTAGCGGCCGAACAGCGTGGCCACGTCCGGGGTGGCGTCCCGGCCGGTCAGGACGTCGGTCCAGACGCCGTCGGGCAGCGGCAGGACGGTGTCGCGCCAGCCGCCCGCGGCCGCGAGGCCGATCGGCAGCCGCGTCACCGCGACGACCAGGCCGGGGCTGCGGGTGTAGGCCAGCACGTGGTCCGCGGCGACGCCCTCGGCGCGCAGCGGGCGGTAGCCGTGGAACAGCGCGGGGTGCTCCTGGCGCAGCTTCAGCGCCTTGTGCGTCACCAGCAGCTTCGCCGCGCCCGAGGCGTCGATCTCCGGCTGCTCGCCGTCGACGATCCGGGCCAGGATCTCGCGGCGGGCCGCGTAGTCGACCGGACGGCGGTTGTCCGGGTCGACCAGCGAGAAGTCCCACAGCTCGGTGCCCTGGTAGACGTCCGGGACGCCCGGGGCGGTCAGCTGCACCAGCTTCTGGCCGAGCGAGTTGCTCCAGCCCGGGCCCTCGATCCGGCCGACGAACGCCGCGATGTCCGCGGCCAGCTCGGCGTCGCCCATGACGTCGTCCGGCCAGGCCGCGACGGCCTTCTCGAACTCCTCGTCGTGGTCGGTCCAGCTGGTCCGGAGCTTGGCCTCCTTGGCCGCCTTGTCGAGGTAGTCCCGCAGCCGGGGCGGCTCGATCGGCCAGGTCGACACCAGCGTCTGCCAGGCCAGCAGGTTGAGCGACGGCTCGGCGATCCCCCGGCGCGCGGTCCAGCGGCGGACGGCGCCGGCGAACTCGCCGGGCAGCTCCGCCAGCACCGTCGCGCGGGCCCGGGTGTCCTCGGACCGCTTGGTGTCGTGGGTGGTCAGCGTGGTCATCGCGGCCGGGTAGCCGGCGTCGCGCGCGGCGGCGAGGCGGTGGAACTCCTCGACGTCCAGGCCGAACCGGTCCGGGTTGCCGCCGACCTCGTTGAGCGCGGCGAACCGGGTGTAGCGGTAGAAGGTGGTGTCCTCGGTGCCCTTCGCGACGACCATGCCGGACGTCTGCTGGATCCGTGTGGCCAGCTCGCCGTCCGGCTCGGCCCGCACCTGCGTGTCGAGGGCGTCCAGCGCTTCACCCAGGTCAGGCCGGGCTTCCCGGGCCGCGGCGATCGCCGTCGCCCAGTGCTGCTCGCCTTCGGGCAGGTAGGAGCGGTAGACCGGGAACGCCACCATGGTCTCGGCGACGGCTTCCCGGGCTTGCTCGCTGTCGAACCGCAGCAGCGCCGCGATCCGCCGGACCTCGGCGACCAGGATCCGGTCGGTGACCAGGCGCCGGGCCTCGGCCTCGACGTCGTGGTAGCCGGTCCGGACGCCGAGTTCGTCCGCCAAGGCGGTGTAGGCGGGCTCGGCGGCCGCGTCGACGAAGACCCCGGCGATCTCGCGCAGGGCGTCGTAGCCGGTGGTGCCGTCGACCGGCCAGGTCTGCGGCAGCGGCTCGCCCGGGTGCAGGATCTTCTCCGCGACGATCCACGCGCCGGGCGCGTTCTCCCGCAGCCGCCGGAAGTAGCCACCCGGGTCGGCGAGGCCGTCCGGGTGGTCGACGCGCAGGCCGGTGACGTCGCCGTCGGCGACCCAGCGCAGCACCTCGCCGTGGGTCTCGGCGAACACCACCGGATCCTCGACGCGGACCGCGGCCAGGTTCGTGATGTCGAAGAACCGGCGGTAGGTCAGCTCCGCGTTGCCACGCCGCCAGCCCACGAGCCGGTAGTGCTGGCGCTCGTGCACCTCCTGCGGCGTGCCGTCGCCGGTGCCGGGCGCGATCGGGAACCGGTGGTCGTAGTAGACGAGCTCGTCGCCTTCGACGGTCAGCTCGCCGACGGCGTCGTCGTCGCCCAGCACCGGCAGCAGGATCGGGCCGCGGTCCCAGTCGACGTCGTAGAAGGCGGCGTGCGCCGAGTCGCGGCCGTGCGTGAGCACGTCCCACCACCAGCGGTTCACCTTCGGCGTCTCCACCGACATGTGGTTCGGCACGATGTCGACGACCAGGCCGAGCCCGGCCTCCCGGAGCCGCTTGGACAGCTCCTGGCGGGCTTCCTCGCCACCCAGCTCGGGCCGCGCCCTGGTCGGGTCGACGACGTCGTACCCGTGGGTCGAGCCCGGCGTCGCGTCGAGCACCGGCGACGCGTAGAGCGCGCCGATGCCCAGGTCGCGCAGGTAACCGGTCAGCTCGGCGGCGTCGGCGAAGGTGAACTCCGGGCGCAGCTGCACCCGGTAGGTCGACTCCGGAACCGTCATTCCGTCTCCGTCCGCTGCAGCACGATCAGGGACCGGGCGGGCAGCGTCAGCTTGCCACCGCCCTCGATGGGCTCCGCGTCCGTGGGCTCGACCTCGCCGGTCGCGGAGTCGACGACGACCGTCCACGCCTCGCCGTAGCCGTTGCCCGGCAGCGTGGCGTCGATGTCCTCGTAGTGCGCGTTGAAGGCGAGCAGGAACGAGTCGTCCTCCACCGCCATGCCGCGCGGGTCGAGGTCGGGGATGGCCTTGCCGTTGAGGAAGACCACGACGGCCTTGCCGAAGCCGTCGTCCCAGTTCTGCTCGGTCATCTCCTCGCCGGTCGGGGTGAACCAGGCGATGTCGCCGAGCTTGTCGCCCTTGCCGACCGGGCCGCCCTGGAAGAAGCGGCGGCGGCGGAACACCGGGTGCCGGTGCCGGAACGCCGTCAACCCGCCGGTGAACCGGACCAGGCCGGCGTTCTGCTTGGCCAGCTCCCAGTCCATCCAGGCGAGCTCGGAGTCCTGGCAGTAGACGTTGTTGTTGCCCTGCTGGGTGCGGCCGATCTCGTCGCCGTGCAGGATCATCGGCACGCCCTGCGACAGGAGGATCGTGGCGAGCATGTTGCGCTGCTGGCGGATGCGCAGCTCGTTCACTTGCGCGTCGTCGGTCTCGCCCTCGACACCGCAGTTCCACGAGCGGTTGTCGTCGGCGCCGTCGCGGCCGTCCTCGCCGTTGGCCTCGTTGTGCTTTTCGTTGTAGGACACCAGGTCCCGCAGCGTGAAGCCGTCGTGGGCGGTGACGAAGTTGATCGACGCGAACGGGCGGCGGCCGTCGTCCTGGTAGAGGTCCGACGAGCCGGTGATCCGCGACGCGAACTCCCCCAGCGTCGACGGCTCGCCGCGCCAGAAGTCGCGGACGGTGTCGCGGTACTGCCCGTTCCACTCCGTCCACAGGGGAGGGAAGTTGCCGACCTGGTAGCCACCGGGGCCGACGTCCCACGGCTCGGCGATGAGCTTGACCTGGCTCACGATCGGGTCCTGCTGCACGAGGTCGAAGAACGTGGACAGCCGGTCGACGTCGTAGAACTCCCGCGCCAGCGCCGAAGCGAGGTCGAAGCGGAAGCCGTCGACGTGCATCTCGGTCACCCAGTACCGCAGCGAGTCCATGATCAGCTGCAGCGTGTGCGGGTTGCGCACGTTCATCGAGTTGCCGGTGCCCGTGTAGTCCATGTAGTACTCGGGCTCCCCCTCCACCAGCCGGTAGTAGGCCTCGTTGTCGATGCCGCGCATCGACAGGGTCGGCCCGAGGTGGTTGCCCTCCGCGGTGTGGTTGTAAACCACGTCGAGGATCACTTCGATGCCGGCCTCGTGGAAGGCCTTGACCATGCCCTTGAACTCCTGGACCTGGCCGCCCTCGCCGGGCATCGCCGCGTACGCGTCGTGCGGCGCGAAGAACCCGATCGTGTTGTAGCCCCAGTAGTTCGTGAGGCCCTTCTCCTCCAGGCCGTGGTCGGAGACGAACTGGTGCACCGGCAGCAGCTCCACGGCGGTGACGCCGATCTTCTGCAGGTGCTCGACCACGGCGGGGTGGGCCATCCCGGCGTACGTGCCGCGCAGTGCTTCCGGCACGAACGGGTGATTCACCGTCATGCCCTTGACGTGCGCCTCGTAGATGACCGTCTCGTTGTAGGGCCGCCGCGGCTGGCGGTCGTTGCCCCAGTCGAAGAACGGGTTCGCCACCAGCGAGTACGGCACGCGCCCCGCCGAGTCGGCGTCGTTGCGCTCCTCCGGGTTGTCGAACTGGTAGCCGAACAGTGATTCGTCCCACTTCACGCCGTGCGAGACGGCCTTCGCGTAGGGGTCGATCAGGAGCTTGTTCGGGTTGCAGCGCAGGCCGCGGCTCGGGTCGTACGGTCCGTGCACGCGGAAGCCGTAGCGCTGGCCGGGGCCGACGTTGAGCAGGTAACCGTGGTGGACGAAGCCGTCGACCTCTTCGAGCGCGTGCCGCGACTCGTTGCCTTCGCCGTCGAACAGGCACAGCTCGACCTGCTCGGCCACTTCGGAGAACAGGGCGAAGTTCGTCCCGACTCCGTCGTAGGTGGCGCCGAGCGGATAGGGCGTTCCGGGCCAGGGCCGCACTGGTGTCTCCTCGAGCTTCGGGTGGTACCGGGGCGTCCGCACTCGCGGACGCGCATCACAGGGGGTCGTGCGCTGCCGTATACCCGTTATCCGGGCAACGGACGCGCCGCAGCCAGCGGCGCCACCGCGGCGCGCACTCCCCTCGCGGTGAAGAAGCCGTCGACGCTGACGGGAAGGGGAATCCGCCAGTTAGGGTACTGGTCGACCGTGCCGGGCAGATTCGGCTGCCGCACCTGGCCCGCGACGTCGGCCGGCGAGGTCAGCACCAGGCGGGACGCGGCCGAGGCCAGCAGCGTGTGCAGCGCGACGACCGGGTCGTCGTCCGGGATCCCTTCCCGGGCAAGGAGTTCCCACAGGGCTTGACGTTCTTCCGCGGCGGCCGCGCGTTCGGCCTCGACGCCGCGGTCCAGCAGCCCCAGCTCGGCGCGGACCCGGACGTGCTCGGCGGCCAGCCAGCCGGCCACGGTCGGCAGGTCGTGCGTGGAGATGCTGGCCATCGCGTCCGGGTCCCACTTCGCGGGCGGGGTGAACGGCTTGCCCGGCTCGTCCCAGTCGCGCTGGAACCACAGCACGGCCGAGCTGAGCATGCCGCGCTCGTGCAGCGTCTCGGTGACGACGTCCTCGACCGTGCCGAGGTCCTCCCCCACGACCACCGCGCCGGCGCGGTGCGCTTCGAGCGCCAGCACGCCGACCATCGCCTCGGCGTCGTAGTGCACGTAGGTGCCGCGGTGCGCGGGCTCGCCCGGCGGGATCCACCACAGCCGCCAGAGCCCGGCGATGTGGTCGACGCGGATGCCGTCGGCGTAGCGCAGCACGCCCCGGATGACGTCCCGCAGCGGCGCGTACCCGGCCTCGGCCAGCTTGTCCGGCCGCCACGGCGGCAGGTTCCAGTCCTGGCCCTGCTGGTTGAAGGCGTCCGGCGGCGCGCCGACCCGCACATCGGCGGCGAAGACGTCGCGCCCGGCCCAGGTGTCGGCCCCGCCGGGGTGCACGCCGACCGGCAGGTCGTGCACGATCCCGACGGTCATCCCGGCGTCACGCGCGGCGCGCCGGGCCTCGGCCAGCTGCTCGCGGCAGAGGTGCTGGAGCCAGACGTAGAAGCCGACGCGGTCCTTCAGCTCTTCGCGTGCTTCGGCGACTTCGGGGCCGGCCGGGTCGCGCAACGGCTCGGGCCAGTCCCGCCAGTCGGCGCCGTGCTGCTCGGCGAGAGCGCAGAAGACGGCGAAGCCGCGGAGGTCGTCGTCCTCGGGCAGGTCTTCGACGCGGTGCGGCCAGAGCAGCTCGAGCGCGGCGCGCTTGGCCGTCCAGACGGCGTCGTAGTCGATCAATTCGCCGTCGCGGTCCGGGGCCAGGGAGCGGACGGCCTCCTGCGTCGCGTCGTCGGCCCGCTCGAAGGTCTCGGTGGCGGTGACGCGCAGGTAGACGGGGTTGGCGAAGCGGCGGCTCGCCGGCGAGTAGGGCGAGCGCTCGACGGGGTGGGCGGGGCTGAAGGCCTGGACCGGGTTGACCAGCAGCACGCCGGCGTCGAGCTCGGTGGCGGAGCGGGCCGCGAACGTCGCGAGGTCGGCGTAGTCGCCGATGCCCCAGGAGCCGGCCGAGTGCAGGGCGTAGAGCTGCAGCATCCAGCCCCAGGCGGGGTGGACGGCGGGCAGCTTCGCCGGGACGACGGCGAGCACGACGTCCTGCTCGGCGGTGACCACCCGGTGCCAGCCGAGCGGCAGGTCCGCCGGCAGCTCGCCCTGTACCCGACGGCGGGTGCCGTCTTCGAGCACGACCTCGGCGTCCGTGCCGAGCGCCCGGGTGACGCCCTCCTGGACGACGATGGTCGGCGGCAGCGCGCCCGCCGGCCGGGCTTCGCGTACGGCGGCCAGCGCGGCGCCGATCGCGTCCTCGCCGGTCGCGTCGACCCCGAACTGCCGCAGCACGGCGACGACGACGTCGTCGTCCACCTCGACCCACACCTGGTCCGAGTTCTCGTACCGGGTGGCGATGCCGTGGGCGTCGGCGAGCTCGTGCAGGGGGCTGCGGGCGGGGCGGTCTTCGGGGGGCGTCGCGGGGGGCATCTCGGGGGGCACTGGCACAGCATTCCGGTGCCCGGCCGTTCGCGCCATCCGCACCCGCCGACATCACTCGGCACCGGCGGCGGTTGCTTCCTGCCGATCTGCGAAAAGGCTCGTGACCTTCTAACTTCTCTTCATGGGTGTGCGGAGAACGTTGAACGTGGACGAGGTCCTGAAGCGCCAGGACTCGGGTGAGCTCAAACGGCGGCTGCGCGGCCGCGACCTGATCGGGTTCGGCATCGGGATCATCATCGGGACCGGCATCTTCACCCTCGCGGGCGTCGAGGCGAAGACGCACGCCGGGCCGGCGGTGACGCTCTCGTTCGTGCTCGGCGCCGCCGTCGCCGGGCTGGCGGCGCTCTGCTACGCCGAGCTCGCGTCGAGTGTCCCGACGGCGGGAAGCGCCTACACGTACGCCTTCGCCACGCTCGGCGAGATCTTCGCCTGGATCATCGGCTGGGACCTGCTGCTCGAGTTCGCGCTCGGCGCCGCCGTGGTCGCCCGCGGCTGGTCCGGCTACCTGGCGAACCTGCTCGGGCTGTCGCCGGACTGGTTCGGCGAGGACGCGAAGGTCAACGTCGGCGCCGTCGCCATCATCGCGGTGCTGACCGTGGTCGCCGTGCTGGGGATCAAGGAGTCGGCCTGGCTGACGAACCTCCTGGTGTGCGTGAAGGTCGCCGTCTGCGTCCTGGTCCTCGCCGTGGGCCTGTTCTTCGTCAAGGGCTCGAACCTGACGCCGTTCATCCCGACGGCGAAGCCGCCCGAGGGCGGGTCGAGCGTGCTGGAGCAGCCGATCGTGCAGGCGGCGCTCGGCCTGGAGCAGTCCGTCTACGGCATCGCCGGCATGATCACCGCCGCCGCCGTGGTCTTCTTCGCCTACACCGGCTTCGAAGCGCTCGCGAACCTCGGTGAGGAGACGCTGAACCCGAAGAAGGACCTGCGGGTCGGCATCCTCGGCGCGCTGGCCGTCTGCGCGGTGCTCTACATCGGCGTCTCGATCGTCCTCACCGGGATGATCCCCTTCACCGACATCGACACCGGCGCGCCGCTGGCCGACGCGTTCGACAAGGTCGGCCAGCACTGGGTCGGCGCGCTGATCTCGCTCGGCGCGGTGACCGGCCTGACGTCGGTGATGATGGTGGAGCTGGTCACGATCGGCCGGATCGGCTTCGCGATGGGCCGCGACGGCCTGCTGCCCAAGAAGCTCGGCACCGCGCACCCGAAGTGGGGCACCCCGCACCGGATGACCATCGGCGGGGCGGTGCTGATCGCCGTGCTGGCCGCGTTCATCCCGATCTCCGAACTGGCCGACATGGTGAGCATCGGCGCGCTGTCGGCGATGATCATCGTCGCGGTGGCCGTCCCGGTGCTGCGCCGCCGCCGGCCCGACCTGGACCGGCCGTTCACCGTGCCGTTCTCGCCGGTGATCCCGATCGTCGCGGCGGCGGCGTGCTTCTACCTGATGCTGAACCTGAACGTGCTGACGTGGATCCGGTTCGCGGTCTGGCTGGCGCTCGGGCTGGTCATCTACTTCACCTACGGCCGCCGCCACTCCCGCTTCGCGCCCGGGAACGCCGACAACGTCAGTCCCACGAAGACGGAGTGAGGTCAGCGGCGCGGACCGCCTCACGGGCCACCGCGGCGCGGTCCGCGTCGACGACCACCAGTACCCCCAGCCCGGCCAGCGCCGCCGTGAGCCATTCGAGCGGCTGGTCGTGGATCCCGTGGTGTCCCAAGGAAGCGTAGGTGTCCACAACGGACACCAGCGTCCCCTCGGCGCCGATCCGGACGCCCGCCAGGAGCACGAAGTGACCACCCGGCGGCCGCCAGCGCGATGTCCACAGTGGCGGGACGCCGGTGTCGAGGTAGTCGAGCAGCGCGCGTTCGGGGGTGTCGTCGGCGCCGAGCTCAGCACCGTCGATCCGGGCGATCACCGCCACGCGCGGCAGGTCCCACAGCCCGGCCAGCAGAGCGAACAGCGACTCGGTGGTCCACTCCCCCGCCGCGGGCACCGCGGTCAGCGCGCCGCCGGACAACGCCGCCACGGCCGTCGCCAGCGCGGACACGCGCGTGCCCGCAGCGAGCGGATCACCGACGACCCTCGGCGGCAACCGGAAGCCGGTCCGCCCCGGCTCGCCCGGAGGACGCACCGCCGGCCCGCGAACGGTGCCAGCGGCCGCCGCGACGGCGTCCTGGTCGAGCACGTCGACCCCGGCCGCCCGCAGCGCCGCGAGACCGCAGAACGCCGCCGCCAGCCCGTCCTTCTGCGGCAGCTCCGCCTGGGCGACCGCGGCCAGCCGGGCCCCGCCCGGCAGCCACCGCACCCCGGACAGGTCGAGCTGCCCGCCGTCGATCCCCGAAGACATCGATCCCCTCAGTAGCCTCCTGCCGCCGGACACGAGTATCCCCGGTCTGCGCCGACGACGGCCATCACGATCCGGCGCCCATCGGCCGAGCTGCCTACCTGCACCAGCACCCTGTGCCAGTCGCCGTCCTCGTCGACCTCGCCGCCGAGGACGCGCCCGTTTGAAACCGACTCTCGGCCGCGAGGTTCGCCCGCCGAGCGTGACTAGCCCCGGCAGCGCCTAGCCCGGCGGCTCCGGGGATGGCCGGGAAGGGGCCTCACGTCGCCGCAGGGCCACGCCGGCCACCACCGCCAGGGTCCCCAGTGCCTCCGGCAGGGTCGGCACCTGGTGCAGCAGCAGGAAGCCCGTCACGCCCGCCGTCACCGGGAGCAGGGCCAGCAGCACCGCGAAGCGGGCCTGGCCCAGGCGGCGCAGGACCACCTGGTCGAGCGCGTACGGCACCACCGTCGACAGCACGCCCACGCCGACGCCCAGCAGGAGCATGCGTGGCGAAGACCACACTTCTCCCGTGCCGAACGCCAGGGGCGAGAGCACGACCGTCGCCGCGGCGAAGCCGATCGCGAGGCTGTCGATGCCGTCGCCGTCGGTCGCCACCCGCTTGCCGATCAGGATGTAGCCCGCCCACGCCGCCGCCGCGGCCAGGGCGAACAGCACGCCCAGGGCGCTGCCGGAGAGCCGGACGTCGGCGATCGCCACCACCCCGGCGACCACCAGCAGCAAGGCCAGCACGTCGCGGCGGGTGCGGGAGCCCGCGGCGGCCACCACCACGGGCCCGGCGAACTCCAGCGCGACGACCGTGCCCAGCGGGAGCCGGGCGATCGCCTCGTAGAACAGCACGTTCATGCCCGCGGTCACGATCCCGAAGACGCACGCCAGCAGCAGCCGCCGGCCCCGCCAGGCCGCGCGCGGCGGCCGCCGCCAGGCCAGCAGCACCACCGCCGCGCCCAGGCACCGCAGCCAGGCCACCCCGGCCGGCGTCGCGTGGCCGAAAAGATCGACCGCGATGGCCGCTCCGGCGTACATGGAAATTCCGCTGAGAACGAACAACAGCGGGGCGGGTACCGCGGAAACCTTCCGGACCGGCGTCAAGGAACTCACGACTCCATGGTGCCTGACCACGGAAAATGTGACTCTCCGGGTAATCCACTCCTGCATTGCGGGATCCCGCTACGACATCCGGGGTAAATCGACGTGACTCGGGTCCCACCGGCGCGGGAACACTTGCGGGCCGCGAAACGTCTGGAAGAGTGGAAGCACGAACACCGCGGAGCCGGAGACGATCGCCGTAGCCGACATCAGTCCGAAGTGGGCGTAGCTGGATCGATGGCACCGGGCAACCGGTGCCGGGACGGAGGGAGACCCCCATGACAACGCCGACGCTCACCCGCCCCGAACTGACCGCCCTCGACCGCTGTGACCGGTGCGGGGCCGCAGCTCAGGTACGCGCCGTCCTCAAGGGCGGCGAGCTTCTCTTCTGCGGGCACCACGCCCGCGAGCACGAGGCCAAGCTCAAGGAACTGTCCGCCGACATCCAGCGGTAACGACCTAGACACAAGCGAAGGCGGTCAGTGCGCACAGGCACTGGCCGCCTTCGTATTTCTCTGGCCGGCACAGTCGACCGGCACAACTGCAAGTTGCCGATTGCCGCGCCGGAAATCACGGACAGGCCTCGGAATGCCGTGATTCCGGACACGAAACCGGACAAGAAGTCAGACAGAATCCAGCACGACTTCGAACGCGACTTCGGCGGCGCCCAGCAGCTTCACGTCGGCGCCCAGTGCCGAGCTGATGATCCGCGTGCCGCCGACCGCCCGGCTCACCAGGCTGCGCCGGCGGACCTCCGCGCCGACGTGCCGCAGGACCGCCTCCGGCAGCACCGTCAGCAGGTCGCCGAGGATCACCAGCTGCGGCCCGAGCAGGTTGACGACGTTGATCAGCCCGAGGGTCAGCCACTCGCCGAACTCCGCGAGCCGCGTCATCGCCGCTTCGGAGTCCCGGCCGAGCTCGCGCAGCTCGAACAGGATCGCGCCGCGCGGGGTGTCCTCGGCCAGCCCGAGCGCCCGGCACAACGCGGCCTCGCCGACCTCGGTCTCCCAGCAGCCGCTGCTGCCGCAGTAGCAGGGGCGCCCGCCGGGCCGGATCACCATGTGCCCGATCTCGCCGACGTACCCGGCGCCGCCCCGCAGGGCCGCGCCTTCGGCGATGACCCCGCCGCCGACCCCGACGTCCGCCGAGATGTACACCATGTCGGAGGACCCGCGGGCCGCTCCGCGCAGGTGCTCGGCGACCGCGCCGAGCTCGGCGTCGTTCCCGACCAGGATCGGGATCTGCAGGACACCGCCCAGCCGCTCGCCGAGCGCGACGTCGGTCCAGCGCAGGTTGGGTGCTTCGTGCACGTACCCGTCCGCGCGCCGGACGACGCCCGGTACCGACACCCCGACCGCCACCGGGCTCACGTCGAGGTCGCCGGCCAGGACGGTCGCCGACTCGATGACGTGGGTGATGACCTCTTCGGGCCGGTTCATCCGGCCCCGCAGGTTCCAGCTGTTGCGGCCCAGGATCTGGCCGCCCAGCCCCACGAGCGCGATCGCGACGTGCTCGACCTGCAGGTCGACCGCGAGCACGACCGCCGCGTGCGGCTGGGGCAGGACCAGGAGCGAGGGGCGGCCCGCCCCTCGTCCCGGCCTCGGCACCTTCTCCTCGACGACACCGGCTTCCGCCAGCCCGTCGACGAGGGTCTTGATCGTGCTCCGGTTGAGCCCCAGCTCGGCGGCCAGGGTCGCCCGGGTGCTCGGCCCGCCGACGTGCAGCAGGCGGAGCAGGGTCGTGCGGTTGTGCCGGCGCACCTCGTCCGGTCGCGCGACGGGTGAGCTGGACACGGGCTTGATCATCCCATGCTGGTTCAGCGCGTCGACGCAGCCGCGCGGCGCCGCGACAGCGCGTCGACCGTGGCGGCGAGCAGGAGGACCAGGCCGGTGATGATGTTGACCACCGCGGCCGGCTGCTTGAGCAGGCCCAGGCCGTTGATGACCACCGCGATGACCAGGCCACCGACGACGGCGTCGGCCACCCGGCCCTTGCCGCCGAACAGCGACGTGCCGCCGATGACGGCCGCGCCGACCGAGTACAGCAGCGTGTTGAGGCCACCGGACTGCGGGCTGACCGAACCGACCTTCGACGCGGCGACGATGCCGCCGATGGCCGCGACCGCCGAGCCGATGATGAACACGCTCGCCCGGATCTTCGGCACGTCGATACCGGCGCGACGGGCGGCTTCCTTGTTGCCGCCGACCGCGTAGACGTACCGGCCGTACTTGGTGCGGTTGAGCACGTAGGTCCCGGCCACCAGCAGCACCAGCATGATCGGGATGACGTACGGGACGCCCTCGATCGTGACGACGGCCTTGTTCGGCGAGCGGTTGATCGTCAGCAGCCAGGTGCCCACCGCCGACAGCACGACGAGCGCGCCGACCTTGACCAGCACCAGCGCCGTCGGCTGCACGACCAGGCCGCGCTGGAGCCGCTTGAAGTGGCTGATCAGCGTGATCACGGCGAACCCGCCCGCGGCGACGAGGAAGAAGATCCAGCTGCCGAGGATGTTCAGGTTGCCGTTGGCGATCTTGTACAGGGTGTCCGAGTTGGTGATGCCGATCGTGCCGCCTTCACCGATGAACTGCAGCAGGACGCCCTGCCACACGATGAACAGCGCCAGCGTCACGACGAAGGACGGCATGCCGATCTTCGAGACGAGGAAGCCGGTGATGCAGCCGATCGCGGTGCCGACGCAGATGGCCAGCAGGATCTCGAGCCAGGCGTTGGCCGGGACGCCGACCGCGACGAGCAGCAGGCCGATCAGCGAAAGCGCGGCACCGGCCCAGATCCGCTGGTAGGCCGACAGCAGCATGGCCACGGCGAGGACCGCGATGAACGTGATGAACACGCCGGAGCCCAAGGTGCCCAGCAGGTTTCCGGCGTGCACGTAGTGCAGGGCCATCACCGACGCGGCGGTGCCGGAGGCCACACCGGCGGCGAGGTCGATCTCGCCGAGCAGCAGCACGAAGACGATGCCCATCGCGATGATGATCACGCCCGCGCCCTGCGGGAACACGTTGGCGATGTTGGCCAGCGTGAAGAAGTTGTCCGACAGCGCGCTGAACAGGATGACCAGCACGAGCAGGCCGAACAGCGACGGCAGCGAGCCGAGCTCGCCGGCCCGGATGCGGGCGAAGTAGTCGCGAAGCGCTTCACCGGTTGACATCGATGTCGTGTCGATGCCGAAGTCGGTGATCGCCGCGGTGGGGTTCTGGGTCTGCGCGAGCGCGTCGGCGGGTGAGCCGACTTCGGGCTTGGCAGGGGTTTCAGTCATGTCCGGTTCTTTCTTCCCGCTCACAGGACCACGGCTTCGGGCCGGGCCAGGCCGAGGTCACCGGAGCGACCCGCGGTGATCAGTTCCACGATCTGGCCGTGGCTGACGTCCTTCGTGTGCACCTCGGCGACGAGGCGGCCGAGGTACAGCACCGAGATGCGGTCGGCGACCTCGAACACGTCGGCCATGTTGTGGCTGATCAGCACGACGCCGAGACCCTGCTCGGCCAGCCGGCGGACCAGGTCCAGCACCTGCCGGGTCTGCGCGACGCCGAGGGCGGCGGTCGGCTCGTCCAGCACGACGACCTTGCTGTTCCACAGCACCGACTTGGCGATGGCCACGGTCTGGCGCTGACCACCGGAAAGCGAGGAGACCGGCGTCCGGACCGACTTCACGGTCCGCACCGACAGGGAGGCCAGCGTCTCGCGAGCGGCCTTCTCCATGCTGGCCTCGTCCAGCTTCCAGCTGTTCCCGCGCTCACGGCCGAGGAACATGTTCTGGACGATGTCGAGGTTGTCGGCGAGGGCGAGGTCCTGGTAGACGATCTCGATGCCGAGGTCCGCCGCGTCGCGCGGGCCGCGGATGTGGGCGTCCTCGCCGTTGAACCGCACGGCCCCCGAGTCGTACGGGTGGATGCCGGCGATGCACTTGACGAGGGTCGACTTGCCGGCGCCGTTGTCGCCGACCAGGGCGGTCACTTCGCCCGCACGCACGTCGAAGTCCACGTCGTGGAGGACGTGGACGGGGCCGAAGCTCTTGTTCAGGCCCTTGATCTCGAGGATGGGCTCACTCATGGATGGCATTTCTCCGAATTTCTTATGCCCTGTGCCGCCGCTCCGCCGATCGGCAAGCGAGGAGTGGGGACCGGGCCGGGGCGCGCCGTCGGGGTGCGCGTCCCGGCCCGGCTGTTCATGGGTACTACTGCCTACGGCTCAGGAGATGCCGAGCGAGGTGCACTTGGCGGCGAGGTCGCCACCGCAGATCTCGGTCGCCTTCACGTAGCCCTGGGTCACGACGGTCTTGATGTCCTTCTCCAGGATCAGGGTCGGCGTGAGCAGCACGGACTTGATGTCGCGGTTGTTCTTCGGGTCGTGGAGCTTGCCCGTCGCGATCGCGTCCGCACCGGCGGTGTCACCCTTGACCAGGGCAGCGGCCAGCTTGGCCGTGGCCTCGGCCTCTTCCTTGATCGGCTTGAAGATGGTCAGGTACTGGTCGCCGCGCATGATGGCCATGAGGCCGTCCGCGGTGGCGTCCTGGCCCGTGACCGGGACCTTGCCGTTGAGGCCGTTCTTCTTGAGGATCGTGATGACCGCGCCGGCCAGGCCGTCGTTCGCAGCCACGACGCCGTCGACCTTGCCGCCGTTGCCCTGCAGGATCTGCTCGAAGGTCGTGCCGCCGAGCTGGTTGTCCCAGTCGTTGATCGGCTGCTTCTGGACCAGCTTCAGCGCGTTGCTGGCGAACAGGGGCGCGAGGACGGAGTCCTGGCCCTTGGTGAACAGCGTCGCGTTGTTGTCGGTCGGGGCACCCTCGATCTGGATGACCTGCGCGCCCGGCTTGTCCTTCAGCTTGTCCGCGAGGCCCTGGCCCTGCAGCTGGCCGACCTTCTCGTTGTCGAACGAGACGTAGTAGTCGGCGGAACCGCCGAGGCTCGGCCGGTCGTAGTCGATGACCGGGATGCCGGCGCCCTTCGCCTTCGCCTCGACAGCGGCACCGACGGCCGGGTCGGACGGGGCGATGATCAGGGCCTTGACGCCGGAGCTGATGAAGCCGTCGGCCAGGGTGGTGAACTTCTGGGCGTCACCCTGGGCGTTCTGGATGTCGGCTTCGAAGCCCTGCGCCGTGAGAGCGGCCTGCAGCATCGGCTTGTCGAAAGCTTCCCAGCGGGCCGAGCTGGCGGTCTCCGGCAGGATGACACCGACCTTGCCGCTGGCGCCGCCCGCGGCGGCCGGAGCGGACGACGAGGCGGAGCTGCTCCCCGCGCCCCCGCTGTCCGAACTGTTTGCACCACACGCGGAGAGCACCAAGCCGGTGCTCACCGTGGCGGCGAGGAGGGTAAGGGTTCTGCTGCGCATCCTCGTTCCTTCCGGATCCAAGCATTGTGTCGATTCGGCCCACGACTGCTGTCCCGGGCCTTGCGGGGCGGTGATCCGGAGGAGCCCCCGGCGCACCGACGCGCATATGTTGTGGGCGACAACATATGCCGCTGAGCGGCTGCGGGGAAGATAGCTGGATCGATTAAATGACACCAATTGGACACGGTTCGGCAACACAGGCTGACCGTCGCCCGGAAAGAGTAGATCCGCTGACGATGTGATCGCCACTACTCACCGTGTGTTACATCCAGGTTTCTTGACGGCGTGAAGGTAGCCCCGCCGCCGGAGTCCCGGACACCGAGCGTGGGCGCCGGCGAAGCCGTGGTGATCCCACCGACCACTCCCGTTCCTGGTCGCCGACTTGCGAAACCTTTCGCCCGGACTGCCCGAAGTGTCGTCCGCGTGGGAACGGACGGGCAGGGTGGTGGTGACAGCCGGGCACACAGCGTCACAGCGACCGACCGAGCACCCCGAGAACGGACGGTGACGACGAACTTCAGCCTCTCGGGCGACACGGGAGAGGCTCCGGCAGCTCACGATGGAGTGACGGGGGTGGTCCGAAGCCGGCTGCGGCCGGGGCCGATCGGCTGACCTGCGACAAGGGTGACGAGGGCGGTCGGCGGACCCACGACCCGGGCGGCGGAGGGCAGCGACTCGGAGGCGGCGAGGGCAGTAGGCGGACCTGCGACCGGGGCGGTGAGGGGCGGCCAGCGGACCCGCGACCGGGGCGACGAGGGCGGGTGAGCAGACCCGCGGCGACTCGTCTGGCTAGAGCGAGGGCGCCGCCGCGGTGGCGAAGGCAGCAGGCAGACCGGCGGCGACGAGGGGCCGCTGGCGGACCCGCGACTGAGGCGACGAGAGCGGCCAGCGGACCCCCGACTGGAGCTGCGAGGGCGGTGGGGCAGACCGGCGGCGGAGCCGCCGGGGCTGATCGGCAGGGTCGTGAGTGGATAACAGTGTTCTAACCCTTCTCCTCACTCACGACCGGCGACACTCGAGGGCATCCGACCGGGCCGCGGGCCGCGCGAGCAGCCGGACCCGCGCCTGGCCGCCCCCGCGACCGTGCGCAGCTCGAACCGGCCACCGGGATCAGACCGCACGCCCGACCCGGCCACCAGGACCTGGCCGACCGCACCAAGGCACCGGGACCAGACCTCAGCACCACCCCGCACCGAGACACCACAGCGTCACCAGGAGCGGAGGGTGACTATCCGTTCTTCCAGCTGTTCCATCGTCGCCATCGCGGTCGGCGGGCCGCCGCAGACTCGGCGTAGCTCGTTGTGGATCGCGCCGTGGGGCTTCTTCGTGCGGTGGTGGTACATGCCCACCAGGGCGTTCAGCTCCTTGCGCAGCGTGCCCAGCCGCTCGCTCACCGAGGCCGAGCGGGCCGGCGCCGGGGCCTGCTCCTCGGCCTTCGGCTTGCGGCGCTTCTCGTCCGCTACCTGCTCTTCCTGCCGCTTGCGCAGCAGTGCGCGGACCTGGTCCGGCTCCAGCAGCCCCGGCAGGCCGAGGTACTCCTGCTCCTCGTCGGAGCCCGAGAAGACCGCCGTGCCGAAGGAGTTGCCGTCGTAGATGACCTGGTCCAGCTCGGCCGAGGCGCCCAGCGAGGTGAACGCCTTCTCCTCCTCGCCCGGCTCGTCCTCGGTGCGGTTGGCCTGGGCGAGCAACTCGTCCTCCCAGCCCTCCTGCTCGCGGTGGGGCTTGCCCAGCACGTGGTCGCGCTGCGCCTCCAGCTCGCTCGCCAGCTCCAGCAGCACCGGCACCGACGGCAGGAAGACGCTCGCCGTCTCGCCCTTCTTCCGGGCTCGCACGTACCGGCCGATCGCCTGGGCGAAGAACAGCGGGGTCGACGCGCTCGTGGCGTACACGCCGACGGCCAGCCGCGGGACGTCGACGCCTTCCGACACCATCCGGACGGCCACGATCCAGCGTTCGTTCGTCTCGGAGAACTCCTTGATCCGGCCCGAGGCCTTCGGATCGTCCGAGAGCACCAGCGTCGGCGTCTGGCCCGAGAGCCGCTCCAGGATCTTCGCGTACGCGCGCGCCGACTCCTGGTCGGTGGCGATGACCAGGCCGCCCGCGTCCGGCACGCTCTGGCGCACCTGCGACAACCGCGTGTCGGCGGCGTGCAGCACCGCCGGCATCCACTCGCCCGCCGGGTCGAGCGCTGTGCGCCACGCGCGGGCGTTCTGCTCCGCGGTCAGCGGCTCGCCGAGCCGGGCGGTGAACTCCTCCCCCGCGCTGGTGCGCCAGGAGGCTTCACCCGAATAGGCGAGGAAGACGACCGGCCGGACCACGCCGTCGGCCAGCGCGTCGGCGTAGCCGTACGAGTGGTCTGCCTTGCTGCGCTGGAAGCCGCCGGCGTCCGGCTCGTAGGTGACGAACGGGATGGCCGAGTCGTCGGACCGGAACGGCGTCCCGGTCAGCGAGAGCCGCCGCACGGCCGGGGTGAAGGCCTCGCGGATCGCGTCGCCCCAGGACTTCGCGTCACCGCCGTGGTGGATCTCGTCGAGGATGACCAGCGTCTTGCGGTTCTCCGTGCGCACCCGGTGCAACGTCGGGTGCGCGGCGACCTGCGCGTACGTCAGCGCGACGCCGTTGTAGTCCGACGAGGTGACACCGGTGGTGTTGCGGAAGTTCGAGTCGATCTGGATGCCGGCCACGGCCGCCGCCGACGCCCACTGGTGCTTCAGGTGCTCGGTCGGGGTGACGATGGTGACGGCCTCGATCGTGCGGTCCGACAGCAGTTCGGCCGCGATCCGCAGGCCGAACACGGTCTTGCCGGCGCCGGGCGTCGCCACCGCGAGGAAGTCCTTGGGCCGCTTCGTCAGGTACTTGGTCAGTGCCCGCCGCTGCCACGCCCGCAGCGGGCGCGCGGTCGAGTCCTTCTCCGCGGGAGGCGCCCCGAGCTGCGTCCCCGTCATGCCGGTCCCCCCTCGCTCAACTGCCGCTCAAGTGCTTTGACGTGCGAAAACCCTCACTGTGGTACCGACTTCGGCGTCAGTCGCAGCGGTGAGGGCACTGGAGCGAGTCTACCGGCCGGGTCCGACAGTTCCGGGCACCGGCACGGGTGATGTCCCCCGACACGCCCGGGTGCAGGGGTGGTGACGAGCCAAATCTCCACGGATGGACCATGCTGGACACCGTCATGGGTGAGGTGCAGCCGTCCGCAGCGACGAAGGTGGCCCGCAAGGGGCCGTGGCGCCTCCTCACGCGCACGCTCGGCAAGGCCTGGGAGGGCAACATCTTCTCGGAGGCCGCGGAAGCGGCCTTCTGGCAGACGCTCTCGCTGCCGCCGCTGCTGCTGGGCCTGCTCGGCAGCCTGGGTTTCGTCGGCGAGTGGTTCGGCCAGGACGTCGTCGCGCAGGTGCACGACCGGATCATCGGCTTCTGCCGCACCGTCTTCAGCGCCAACGCCGTCCAGGACATCATCGAACCGACGGTGAACAGCATCCTCACAGTCGGCAAGGGCGAGATCGTCTCGATCGGCTTCCTCATCTCGCTGTGGGCCGGCTCGTCGGCGATGTCGTCGTTCGTGGACGCGATCACCGTCGCGCACGACCAGTACGGCGTCCGCAACGACGTCTGGCAGCGGATCTTCGCGCTGCTGCTCTACCTGTGCGGCCTGGTGGTCCTGGTGGTCGGCCTGCCGCTGCTGGCCATCGGCCCGGACCTGCTGCCCGAGTTCTTCCCCTCGGACTGGCGCCCGACCGTGTCCTCGTGGGTGAGCGCGCTCTACTTCCCGGCGCTCGGCGCGATGATCACCCTCGCGCTGACGACGTTGTACAAGCTCGCGCTGCCGCGGAAGCTGCCGTGGCACCGCGGGCTGCCGGGGGCGGTGCTCGCCATGGTCGTGTTCCTGCTCTCCTCGGTCGGCCTGCGCGTCTACCTGAACTGGATCACCAAGACGGGCTACACCTACGGCGCGCTGGCCGCGCCGATCGCGTTCCTGCTGCTGATGTTCTTCATCGGGCTGGCCGTGGTCGGCGGGGCGTACTTCAACAGCGCGCTCCAGGAGCTGTGGCCGGCGAAGGCGACCCGGCGCCAGCGCCGCAAGTGGCGCCGGCTGGAGATGGAACGCGCCTCCGAGCGGCTGCGCACCGAGGACGGGCGCAAGCTGTGGGAGCGCTCGACGATGCCGCTGCGCCGCCCCCGCGCCGAGGACGTGAACGGCGCCGCGGAGGCGCCCGGCGGCGAGACACCGTCCGATGAGGACGGATCGTCGTCACCCAGCGCGCCGGAACCGGCACCCAGCGCTGCTCAGGGTGGGGGCTCATCCGAAGGGACCACCCGGAATCCACCCACAGGCTGAGTCGCTCCTCAGTTCGGACATGGCACGCTCAGCGGGTCACTGACGCAGGCGTCGGTCGCCGCGTCGTTCCCGAGGGGGTTCCCAAGTCATGTCCGTGCTGGCCAGATTGAGCCTGCGCAACCGAAGCCTGATCGGCCTGCTCGCGCTCGTCATCGTCGGCTTCGGTGCCTTCGCGCTGCCGCAGATCAAGCAGCAGCTGTTCCCGTCGCTGCAGTTCCCGCAGGCGCAGATCGTCACCGCGTACGCGGGCGCGTCCCCGGACGCGGTCGACAAGCAGGTCACCGAGCCGCTCGAAGGCGGCCTCCAGGGGCTCAAGGGCCTCGAGGAGCTGAATTCGACGTCTTCCGACGGGGTGTCGCGGGTCGTCGCGCAGTTCGAGTTCGGGACCGACATCGACGCCGCCGTCTCCCAGATCCAGCAGGCGGTGAACCAGGTCCGGACCCGGCTGCCGCAGAACTCCGAGCCTGCCGTGTCCGCGGGCAGCACCGACGACCTGCCGGTCGTGCTGGTCGCCGCCGGCACCGCCGGGGACCCGCAGCAGCTCGCCCCCGCGCTGACCGACCAGGTCGCGCCGGAGCTGCGCAAGATCGACGGCGTCCGCACGGTCACCGTCACCGGCGTGCAGCAGCCGCGGGTCACGATCACCCTCGACTACGCGAAGCTGGCCGCCGCGGGCGTCGACCCGACGTCGATCGCCACCGCGCTGCAGACGGCGGGCGCGGCCGTGCCGGCCGGGACGCTCACCGAAGGCGGCAAGACGCTGTCGGTCCAGGTCGGCGGCGCGCAGACCACTGTGGACACGATCCGCAACCTCTACCTCACGCCGAGCGCCGCGGCCGGGGCTTCCCGCGCGGGCGCTCCGGCGCGCGGGCCGGTGAAGCTCGGTGACGTCGCCGACGTCCAGACCGGGTTCGCCCCGCCGACGTCGATCACGCGCACCAACGGCAAGCCGAGCCTCGGCCTCTCGATCACCATGGTGGACAACGGGAACGCCGTCGCGATCTCCGACGCGGTCCGCGACAAGCTGCCCGACCTGGCGAAGAAGACCGGCTCCGAGATGAGCGTCGTGTTCGACCAGGGCACGCCGGTGAAGGACGCGATCAGCGGCCTGACCACCGAAGGCCTGCTGGGCCTGGCGTTCGCCGTCATCGTCATCCTGCTGTTCCTGCTGTCGGTGCGCTCGACGCTGGTGACCGCGGTCTCGATCCCACTGTCGGTGATCGTCGCGCTGCTGGCGCTGTGGACCGGCGACCTGTCGCTCAACCTGCTCACCCTCGGCGCGCTCACCATCGCGATCGGCCGGGTGGTCGACGACTCGATCGTGGTGCTGGAGAACATCAAACGCCACCTCGCGTACGGCGAGGAGAAGCAGCGGGCGGTGCTCGACGGCGTCCGCGAGGTGGCCGGCGCGGTCACCTCGTCCACGCTGACGACCGTCGCGGTGTTCCTGCCGATCGCGTTCGTCGGCGGGTTCGTCGGGGAGCTGTTCTCGCCGTTCGCGATCACCGTGACGGTGGCGCTGCTGGCGTCGCTGCTCGTGTCGCTGACCGTGGTCCCGGTGCTCGCGTACTGGTTCCTCAAGCAGCCGAAGGTGCCCGCGGACGCCATCGAGGCCGAGCGGGCGCGCGAAGCCGCCGTCGAGAAGGAGCGCCGCGGCCTGCTGCAGCGCGCCTACCTGCCGGTGATCCGGTTCGCCACCAAGCGGCGGCTCACCGTCGTCCTGCTGGCGCTGCTGATCTTCGCCGGCACCGTCGGCCTCGCGACCCGGCTGAACACCAACTTCCTCGACCAGTCCGGCGGCACCACGCTGAACATGACGCAGAAGCTGCCCGCGGGCACCAGCGTCGAGGCCAAGGAGAAGGCCGCCACGGCGGTCGAGCAGGCACTGGCGGCCGAGAAGTCCGTGCAGACCTACCAGGTCAGCGTCGGCGGGGGTGGCGCTTTCGGCGGCTTCGGCGGCGGCGGCACGTCGACCAGCATCTCCGTCACCGTCGCGAAGGACACCGACCTCGACGCGCTGTCGAGCCGGCTGCGCGACGAGCTGACGTCCCGGCCCGAGCTGGGCGAGATCAAGATCGGCGCCGACGCCTCCGGGTTCAACTCCGACCAGGTCTCGGTCACCGTGACCGCGCCGTCGGAAGCGGCGCTGAAGCCCGCGTCCGACCAGGTGCAGCAGGCGCTGCAAGGGGTTTCCGGGCTGACCGAGGTGACCAGCGACCTGTCCGTCGGCTCGCCGCGGGTGCAGGTCGAGGTGGACGACGCCGCGGCCGCCGCGCGCGGGCTGTCGGCGAGCACCATCGGCCAGGTCGCCAACCAGGCGATCGCCGGGCGCACGGTGACACAGCTCCCGGTCGACGGGCAGCGCACGGACGTCGTGCTCCGCGCCGGCACCGCGCCGGTGTCCGTGGACCAGGTCAAGGGCCTGCCGATCCCCGGCCCGGCCGGCGTCGTCCGGCTGGACGAGGTCGCGAAGGTGTCCACTGTGGACGGCCCGGCGTCGGTGCACCGCACCGGCGGCGACCTCAGCACCACCGTCACGGCCAAGAACACCGGTGACAACCTGAGCAAGACGACCGCGGACATCCAGTCCAAGCTGGACGGCATCACGTTCGCCGGCGGCGCGTCGTACTCGCTCGGCGGTGTCAGCCAGGATCAGCAGGAGGCGTTCTCGAACCTCTTCCTGGCGCTGCTCGCGGCCATCGCGATCGTGTTCCTGATCATGGTGGCGACGTTCCGCAGCCTGATCCAGCCGCTGATCCTGCTGGTGTCGATCCCGTTCGCGGCGACCGGCGCGATCGGGCTGCTGCTGGCCACCGGCACCGCGCTCGGCCTGCCGTCGCTGATCGGGATGCTGATGCTCGTCGGCATCGTCGTGACCAACGCGATCGTGCTGATCGACCTGATCAACCAGTACCGCGCCGAGGGGATGAGCGTCGCCGACGCCGTCACCGAAGGCGGCCGGCGCCGGCTGCGGCCGATCCTGATGACCGCGGCGGCGACGATCTTCGCGCTCGTCCCGATGGCGCTGGGCATCACCGGCCAGGGCGGCTTCATCGGCCAGCCACTGGCGATCGTGGTGATCGGTGGCCTGGTCAGCTCGACGCTGCTGACGCTGGTGCTGGTCCCGACCCTCTACACGATGGTCGAGACCCGCAAGGAACGCCGCCACGCGCGCCGCGAAGCCCGCCGGCACCCGGTCGAGGCCCCGGAGTCGGAGTCCTTGGACCCCGCCCCCACCGCCTGACCGTTTGACGAAGGCCCGGCACTTTCACGTGAAAGTGCCGGGCCTTCGGTGTTCACCCGGCGTGTCGCCCCTTCAACCACGCGTGTCGGCTTCTCAATCACGCGTGTCGGCTTCTCAATCACGCGTGTCGGCCCTTCCAGCACGGCTCGAGTGGCGGCTACTGCTTGAAGCGGTAGGTCATGCTGTCGAAGAGGATGCAGATGCTCGGCGACATCACGATGACCCGCAGGGTGTTGTCCCGCTCGTCGAAGTCGAGGCCTTCGACCTCGAAGGTCCCGCTGCAGCCGCTGCGCAGTGGCAGCTGGCCGAGCGAGGTGACGTGGCCGGCGACGTCCGAGCCGTTGAGGCCGCCGGCGAGGTCCACCTGCAGCAGCGGCTTCGTCGTGCCGAAGAGGCTGCCGTCCGGGTCGTCGGACGAGCAGAGCAGCCGGGTCGCGGTCTGGAAGTCGCAGCCCTGGACGTCGCGGACCGGGTGGTCGAGCCGGATCGTCCCCGCCAGCGGCAGGTTCTGCGCGGGGGTCGTGAACACCGCGCCGGGCATCGGGTGGACCAGGAGCCGGTCCATGGTGCCGTACTCGCCCTCGACCAGCCAGCGCGCGTCGGGCGAGACGGCGGCGAACGAGTTGTTATTCGCCTCCCACGACTCGAGGCTGTGCTTGTAGTTCGCCCACGAGCCGTCCGGCGCCTGGACGCGGTAGAGCTTCCCGCCCCGGTCGTCGCGCTGGTAGGGCTCGACGTACCAGCCCTGCGCCGACCCGGGGTCGCCGATGTGGTTCCAGCCCTGGGAGTTCAGGTCGGCCGGGATGGTGCTGAGCCCGGTGTAGCGGATGGTGGTGCCCGACGGCCGCACGATCGTCGCGAGCCCCTGGCTTTCGTCGAGGGCGCGGGCCTGGTCCTTGCCGACCTCGGTCCAGCCGGTGACGGCCTGCGCCAGCGCGGGCGCGAACACGGTGAGCAGGGCGGCTACGGCGACGATGATCCCGGTTCTGCGCATGACGCCTCCGGTGGGAGTGGGAAACCTGGCGCACCGGATCTACCAGCACTCCCGGGCGTCGCGCACCCGTCTAATGAAGGGTTTTCACGTTTATCCCGGAGATCTGTCCCTTTCCGGACAGGATTGAACCCCGGCGGACGACGTCAGCCGGGGTTCCGGGCACGGGGTCACTCCCCCTTGCGCAGCCCGTCGAAGATCTCCTTGCAGGCCGGGCAGACCGGCGAACCGGGCTTCGGCGACTTCGTCACCGGGAAGACCTCACCGCACAGCGCCACCACGTGATTGCCCATGACCGCGCTCTCGGCGATCTTGGCCTTCTTCACGTAGTGGAACATCTTCGGTGTGTCGTCGTCGGTGGTCTCCGTGCCCTCGGGCGTGGTTTCCGGCTTCGTCAGCGTCTCGGTGCTCACCCGGCCATTGTGCCCCAGTCCCCCCGAAGCTCGTACGAAAGCCCCTCGGCCTGGCAGGATCGGCGGCATGTTCCAGAAGGTGCTCGCGACGTTCGGCTCGGGCGGAGCGAAGATCGACGCCCGCCTGCTCGACCGCACGGCCGCCCCCGGCCGCCCGTTGCACGGCGAGGTCCTGCTGCTCGGCGGCGAGGTCGACCAGGAGATCAACGCGCTGGGCGTGACGCTGCTGGCCCGCGTCCAGGTCCCCGGCGAGGACAAGACCGAAGACCTCCCGTTCGGTGCGCAGCAGCTCGTCGGCCGCGAGACCATCCGCGCCGGCCAGCAGGTGCGCGTGCCGTTCGAGATCCCGCTGCCCTGGGAGACGCCGGTCACGAGCGTCTTCGGCAAGCCCCTGGTGGGGACAGCGGTCGGCGTGCGCGCCGAGCTGGACCTCGCGGCCGCCGTGTCCGACCCGTTCGACGCCGACGCCGTCGCGATCGAGCCGCTCCCGGCACAGAAGCGGGTCCTCGACGCACTCGGCCGGATCGGTTTCGTCTACCACGAGGCGATCCTGGAGCAGGGCCGGATCAACGGCGCGAACCAGCAGCTCGCCTTCTTCCAAGAGATCCGCTTCGCGCCTTCACCGCGCTTCGCGAGCGTCTTTTCCCAGGTCGCGGTCACGTTCCTGACGTCGTCGGAGCGCGCCGACGTCGTCCTGGAGGTCACCAAGCGGGTCCGGGTGAGCAAGACCGGCGGCTTCGGCGGCCGCGGCCAGGAGTTCCTGGGCCTGTTCACGATGAAGCCGGACGTGAACTGGGAGAAGCAGCTCGACGACTGGTTCGACCAGGTGGCGCGGCCGCGCGGGATCTTCGACTAGCCGTGGAGACGCACCGTCCGTACATGCCCGGGTACGGGATCGCGCCCGCCGGCCAGGGCCTGCTGCCCTGGTCGTGGGCCGACGAGCGGCTGCGCGCGTCCCACGACTTCTGGCTCGCCACGGTGACCCCGGCGGGGCGCCCGCACCTGATGCCGGTGTGGGCGGTGTGGACCGGCGAGGTGATGTGGTTTTCGTCGTCGCTGCGGTCGGTGAAGGCCCGCAACGTCGCCGCGGGCTCGGCGGTGTCGATCGCGACGGACGACCCGTACGAGCCGGTCGTCGTCGAGGGCACCGCCGAGGTCGTCACCGATCCGGCGGCGCTGCGGGAGTTCCTGGACGCGATGAACGCCAAGTACCGGACGTCGTACGAGGAAGACTTCCTCGAACCGGCCGCCAACGCGTCGATGCGGCTGCGGCCGGAGAAGGTGATCGGGTTGCGGGAGAAGGACTTCACGAACACCCCGACGCGCTGGACGTTCCCGTGAAGTGGGCCGAAGCGATCGCCGCGCTCGGCGGCACGCCGGATGCCTGGCCCCGGCTCGAAAGCCGTTACGGAGAGCCCCATCGCCGTTACCACACGCTCACCCACGCGGCCGCCGTCGCGCGTGACTCCGCCTGGCTGGCCGGCGGTCTCGGGGAGACCGACCGGGCCGTCGTCGCCGTCGCCGCGTGGACGCACGACGTCGTCTACGACGCGAAGCCCGGCGAAGACGAGCGCGCGAGCGCGGCCTGGGCCCGGGAAGCGCTGACCGGGGTCGCCGAAGCGCAGGTCGAGCGCGTCGAAGGCCTGATCCTGGCCACGATCAAGCACGACGCCCCGGCCGGCGACCACCTCGCCACCGCGCTGCTCGACGCCGACCTCGCCATCCTGGGCGCGCCCGAAGCGCAGTACGCGGGGTACGCCGAAGCCGTGCGCCAGGAGTACGCGAAGTACCCCGACGACGTCTGGCGCGAAGGGCGCATCGCCGTCCTCGAAGGCATGCTGTCGCGGACGCTCTACCGCAGCGAAGCCGCGCGGGCACGCTGGGCGACCGCCGCGGAAAAGAACCTGACGGCCGAGCTGACCCGCTGGCGCCGGGACCGACCCGATCACCGATGATGGTTCCTCGTGACCACCCCACTCAACCTGCACGAAGAGGTCGCTTCCGCGCTGCGTGACGGGCACCCCGTCGTCGCGCTGGAGAGCACCATCCTGTCCCACGGCCTGCCGCCGGGCCGCAACCTCGACGTCGCCCGGCGCCTCGAGCGCGTGGTGCGCGACGGCGGCGCCGTCCCGGCCACCATCGCGGTGCTCGACGGCCGCGTCGTCGTCGGCCTCTCCCCCGCCGAGCTGGAGCGCGTCTGCGCGCCGGACGCCGGGCTGGACAAGCTGTCGCTGCGCGACCTCGGCCCGGCCGTCGGCCTCGGCCGCTCGGGCGCGACGACCGTCGCGAGCACGTCGGCGCTGGCCGCCGCGGCCGGCATCGGGATGTTCGCCACCGGCGGCCTGGGCGGGGTGCACGTCGGCGCCGCGCAGTCCTGGGACGTCTCGGCGGACCTCGGCGTGCTCGCGAAGGTGCCGACCGTGGTCGTCTGCTCCGGCGTGAAGTCGGTGCTCGACATCCCGGCGACCCTCGAAGTCCTCGAGACGAACTCGGTGCCGGTGCTGGGGTACCGCACCGACGACTTCCCGGCGTTCTACCTGCGCTCGTCCGGGCACGCCGTGGGCTGGCGGGTGGACGACGCGAAGCAGGCCGCCGCGGTGGTCGCCGCGCACCGCGCGTACGCGGATTCCGGTGTTCTGCTGGCGAACCCGATCCCGGAAGCGTCCGAAATGGACAAAGAGCTGCACGACCGGCTGCTCGCCGAGGGCCTGGCGCTGGTGGCCGAGCGGGGCGTGCACGGCGCCGAGGTCACGCCGGTGCTGCTGGAGCACTTCCACACCGCGAGCGGCGGGGTGAGCATCGACGCGAACGAGGCGCTGGTGCTGAACAACGCGAAGCTGGCGACCGACGTCGCGGTGGCGCTGGCATGATCGAGCTTGCGAGTGAATCAATCAACACTGCGCCGGCCGGTCAGGCCGCACCGAGCGTCAGCGAGGTGTGCGCATGACCGGCATCGTGGTGGTCGGCGACGCGGCCCTCGACGTGATCGCCCGGCACGACAAGCCGTTGCCGCACGGCGGCGACGCCCGCGCGAAGATCCGGTTCACCGGTGGCGGCTCGGGCGCCAACACGGCGCTGTGGCTGCGTTCGCTGGACGCGGACACGACGCTGCTCGCGCGCATCGGCGACGACCCTGGCGGCCGGCTGATCAAGGCCGAGCTGGAGGCCGCGGGCGTGCGCTGCGCGTTCGCCGTCGACGCCGAGGCGCCGACGTGCTGCGTCGTGGTGATGGTCGACGCCACCGGGCAGCGGAGCATGCTCGCCGACCGCGGCGCCAACCAGCGCTTCGCGCCCGAGGACGTCACGCCGGAGGCGCTGGCCGGGGCGGGGCACCTGCACCTGTCCGGTTACGTGCTGCTCGACCCGCCGTCGCGGGCCGCGGGTCTCGCGTCGCTGGCGCTCGCCCGGGAGCTGGGCCTGACGACGTCGGTGGACCCGCAGGCGGCGGCGCACATCACCGACCCGGCGGCGTTCCTCGACGACGTCCGCGGCGTCGACCTGCTGATGCCGAACACCGAGGAGCTGGTCGCGCTGACCGGCTCAGCGGACCCCGCGTCGGCGAAGGAGCTGCTCGGCGCGGTCGGCGCGGTGGTGGTCACCGCCGGCCTGAACGGCGCGAGCTGGGTCGACGGCGGCGGCGTCACGAGCGTGCCCGCGATCGAGGCCGACTGCGTCGACTCGACGGGCGCGGGCGACGCGTTCGACGCGGGCGTGCTCACCGGCTGGCTGGCCGGGGAGTCCACTGTGGACATCCTGCGCCACGGCGTGCGGCTGGGCGCGCTGGCCGTCGGGAAGGTGGGCCCGCAGCCGTCGTGAGTGGTAATTCGGGTTAGAACCCTCATTACCACTCACGAGCCGGGACGTGGCTCAGCCGTCGATGACGCGGTGGGTGGTGTGCTCGATCGCCGTCGGCTCGGCCTGGAAGCGGTTGACCTTCTCGGTCTTGCGCGGCGGGCTGTCGTTGGCGATCAGCACCGCGATCCACGGCAGCGGCACCGAGATCGCGAGGAACCCGAGCGCCAGCCACCACACGTGGTAGGTCAGCCCGGCGAGGATCAGACACGGGATGCGGCACGCCATCATGATGACGTACTTGCGCTTGCGAGCCCTGAACTGCTCTTCGTACGACGGGGCCGCCCCGGTGATCAGCACCGGGTCCGAGTCGTTGGCGGGCATGGTCACTGCACCACCTCCGCCGTCCATCGTCTCACCGGTGCGGCTCAGGCGACACCGGGGTGGGCCAACCGGCTCAACGCGGCCGAGACGAGCGTCTCGATGCCGGTGCGCAGGGTCGGGTGCAGCACCGGGGCGAACCGCGGCGAGTGGTTGGACGGGATGTCGCGTTCGAAGCGGCCTTCGGTCATCGCCGTGATCACCGTCTCCGGGTCGAACCCGCCGACCAGCCAGAACACCGACGGCGCGCCGGCCGCCCGGCCGAACTCGCTGAAGTCCTCACTGCCGGTGATCAGCGGCGCCGGCATGGTCACCTCGGGGCCGAAGTGGGCGAGGAAGACCTCGGCGAGCGCGTTGTTGGCCGCTTCGTCGTTCTCCGTGATCGGGTAGGAGCCGAACCGGACGATCTCGGGCGGCTTCGGCGCACCGGCCGTGGCGGCTTCGCCGTTGACGATCCGTTCGACCGCGGCCAGCACGCGCTCGCGGACCGCCTGGTCGAACGACCGGACGTTGACCTCCAGGACGGCGTCGTCGGCGATCACGTTGCTCGCGGTGCCCACGTGCAGCGAGCCGACGGTGACCACGGCCGAGTCGGTCGCGGCGATCTCGCGCGAGACGATCGTCTGCAGCTTGAGCACGACGGACGCGGCCAGCACGGCCGGGTCGACGGTCGTCTCGGGGCGCGAGCCGTGGCCGCCGCGGCCGTGCAGGGTGATCCGCAGCGTGTCGGTGGCCGCCATGATCACGCCGGGGCGGGTGAGCACCCAGCCCGCCGGGCCGGGCACGAGGTGCTGGCCGAACACGACGTCGGGCTTCCCGGCGATGTCGAACAGGCCGTCGCGGACCATCGCCGACGCGCCGCCCGCGCTCTCCTCCCCCGGCTGGAACACCACGAGCAGCGTGCCGGACCAGGCGTCGCGCCCGCGCGCGAGCAGCGTCGCGGCCCCGGACAGCCAGGTGGCGTGCATGTCGTGCCCGCAGGCGTGCATGACCGGGACGTCGGTGCCGTGCTCGTCGGTGCCGCGCTCGGTGCTCGCGTACGACAGCCCGGTCTTCTCCTCGACCGGCAGCGCGTCGATGTCGGCGCGCAACTGCACCGTGGGGCCCTCGCCGTTGCGCAGCACACCCAGCACCCCGGTGCCGGCGATGCCGGTGTGCACCTCGTAGCCGTCGCGCTCCAGCCGCCGGGCCAGCTCCGCGGCCGTGCGCGTCTCGGCGAAGGAGAGCTCGGGGTGGCGGTGGAGGTCGATGTACAGCGCTTCGAGTTCGGGCAGCGCCGCGTCGAGCGGGGTGAGGACGTCTTCGAGGGTCACAGGAGCCATCGTGGCAGCATTACCCACCGTGAGCACGCGAAGCGTACTGCCCGACCTGTCCGACGACGTCTGCGCGCGGCTGCGCGAGGCCTTCCGGCGCACCTCCTACGACGCCGACGGCGTGGTGGCCGCCCTCGGCGGCGCCGCACACGCGGCGCTGGGCCGCGGCGAGCCGGAACCGGCGGACCGGGCGAGCCGGGACGCGGGTGACCTCGGCACGCTGATCCGGCTGTTCCTGCTGGGCGGGACGGAACCGGAGACCGCCGTCAAGGCCGCGTTCGCGCCGCTGACTCCGGAAGACGCCGTCGCGGCCGGCCTGCTCGACGCCGTCGCCGGCGGCTACCGCGCCGCCCTCGACGTCCGCCCGCACGGCGACGAGGAGGGCTCCTGGTGGGTCGTCTCCGACCTCGACGCCGACGTCCTCGGCGCGACCGTGCCCGAGGACCACGTGCTCGGCGTCGGGCACGCGTCGCTGTCGCTGATCCGCGCGACCACCCGCCGGCCGGTCGGCACCCTGCTCGACCTGGGCACCGGCAACGGCGTCCAGGCGCTGCACGCGACCCGGCACGCCCGGCGCGTCACCGCCACCGACGTCTCCGCGCGGGCCCTCGCGCTGGCCGCGGCGACGTTCCGGCTCAACGAGCTGGACGTCGAGCTGGTGCGCGGCGAGTGGTTCGCGCCGGTCGCGCGGCGGAAGTTCGACCAGGTCGTCTGCAACCCGCCGTTCGTGGTCGGGCCGGCGCGCGTCGACTACACCTACCGCGACTCCGGGCTGGCGGGCGACGACGCGAGCGCGCTCGTCATCCGGCAGCTGCCGGGGTTCCTGAACGACGACGGCGTCGGCCAGCTGCTGGCGTCCTGGCTGCACACCGGCACCGAGGACTGGGCCGACCGGGTGAGCCGCTGGCTGCCCGCCGAGACCGACGCCTGGTTCGTCCAGCGCGACGTCGCCGACCCGGCGCTCTACGTCGGCACGTGGCTGCGGGACGCGGGCATCGACCCGCGCTCGCCCGAAGGCCGGGTGAAGGCGGCGGCGTGGCTCGACTGGTTCGCGGCCAACGACGTCCGGGGCATCGGCTTCGGCTTCGTGACGCTGCGGCGTGCGGCCGGGCGCACACCGACCGTGGTGTGCGAGGACCTGCGGCAGGCTTACGACGACCCGCTGGGCCCGGAAGCGGCGGGCTGGCTGGACCGCGTCGAATGGCTGCGCAATTCCGGTTCCCTGCTTGATGTCCGATTTGTCGTACCCGACACCGTTTTGCTGGAAAGCGTCGAAGAACCGGGCGACGAGGGCTGGACGACGTCGATCCGGCGGCTGCACCGCACCGACGGCCCCGGCTGGCAGCACGAGGTCGACGACCTGGCCGCACGGCTGCTCGCGGGCTGCCGCGGCGCGCTGCCGCTGGAGGACCTCATCGAGCTGCTCGCGGCCGCCCAGGGCCTCGAAGCGGACGAGCTGGCCGCCGCCGCGCTGCCCGTCGTCCGGGAGCTCGTGCGGCACGGGATGCTCGTGCCGGCGGGGCGATGAGGGCGGTCGCGGCCCGCGTCACCCGGGCGGACGTGACGGTCGATGGCGCGGTGGTCGGCGCCATCACCGAACCGGGTTTGCTTGTACTGCTGGGAATCCACGTCGGCGACGACGCGGCGAAGGCCGCGACGATGGCGCGCAAATTGCACGAGTTGCGCATCCTGCGTGACGAGGAATCATGCGCCACGGTGAATGCGCCGTTGCTCGTGGTGAGCCAGTTCACGCTCTACGGCGACACGAAGAAAGGGCGCCGGCCGTCGTGGACGCAGGCCGCCCGGCCCGAGGTCGCCGAGCCGTTGGTGGACGCCGTGGTCGCTGACCTGCGCGAGCGCGGCGCGCACGTCGAAACGGGGCGTTTCGGGGCGATGATGGCAGTCTCGAGCGTGAACGACGGTCCGTTCACCGTTCTCGTAGAGGTCTAGACCACTCCGGAGCGGTTCACTTCCTGACCGAATTCTCAAGGTCTTCTCAGGTTTCCCGGACCCTGATCCTTCTCAGGAAAAGCTCAGCATTGGTGGAGCAACCGGAGCGCTCCGGCAGCCGTCTCCTTATCAGCGAGCCGGGAACGTTTTGGGAACCCGGAGCGTTGTGCCAGATGTCCAGCCAAGCCGGCCGGACCGGCGTACCGGGTTCCACAGGCCTCGGTCCGCGGGTACGCACCCGGCGTGACCCACCGCAGCACGTTCAGCCCGTGACCGGGGAGGCAGAATGTCAGTCCAGACTCTCGAACGCGAGTCGCGCGGGATTCGCGAACGTATTCCGAGCCAGTTCTCCGAGGAGCCGCCGAGCGCGGGGGCGCTCGCCGACGGCGACCTCGACGCCCCGAGCCCGGCCGCCGACCTGGTCCGCGTCTACCTCAACGGTATCGGCAAGACGGCGCTGCTGTCGGCCGCCGACGAGGTGGAGCTCGCGAAGCGCATCGAAGCCGGCGTTTTCGCCCAGCACATGCTGGACACCGGGGAAAACCTCACGACCAAGCGCCGCACGGAGATGTCCGCCTTGGTGCGCGACGGGCACGTGGCGAAGAACCACCTGCTCGAGGCCAACCTGCGCCTGGTCGTCTCGCTGGCCAAGCGGTACACCGGCCGGGGGATGCCGCTGCTGGACCTGATCCAGGAGGGGAACCTGGGCCTGATCCGCGCGGTGGAGAAGTTCGACTACTCCAAGGGGTTCAAGTTCTCGACCTACGCCACCTGGTGGATCCGGCAGGCCATCACCCGGGGCATGGCCGACCAGGGCCGCACCATCCGCCTCCCGGTCCACCTGGTGGAACAGGTCAACAAGCTCGCCCGCATCAAGCGCGACCTGCACCAGCAGCTCGGGCGGGACGCGACGCACGAAGAGCTGGCCGCGGAGTCCGGCATCCCGGCCCACAAGATCTCCGACCTGCTCGACCACTCGCGTGACCCGGTAAGCCTGGACATGCCGGTCGGCGCGGAAGAGGACGCCCCGCTCGGTGACTTCATCGAGGACTCCGAGGCGACCGACGCCGAGAGCGCCGTGATCTCCGGCCTGCTGCAGGACGACCTGCGCCGCGTGCTCGCGACGCTGGACGACCGCGAGCAGCACGTCATCCGGCTGCGCTACGGCCTGGACGACGGCCAGCCCCGCACGCTCGACCAGATCGGCAAGCACTTCGGGCTCTCCCGCGAGCGCGTCCGCCAGATCGAGCGCGAGGTCATGTCCAAGCTCCGCCAGGGCGAGCGCGCGGACCGGCTCCGCGCCTACGCCAGTTGATCCACTTACGGTGATCCACCTCGGACGGGGCGGGCCGCGCACACTGTGCGTGCCCGCCCCGTTTTCGTGCCCGAACCCGCGATTGTTCCCGCAGTTCACGGGCGCGATCGGAAAATAAGCCACCAAACTGAGGTTTCGGCCCCACATGACGTGGGTAGCAAACCTTCGCAACACCCGTTCGGCCGGATTGACTTATGACCTACGTCACGCCACTGTCGGGTGAAGGCCGGTGGGGTACGGCGACAAGCCTCGCGACTGGATGTGCACGCATCCGGGCGCTTTCCCCGGGAGGTCGGGTCCGTCGGGGTGGACCCGGCCTCCCGACCCAAACCTCAGGCGCCGGCGTCGCCCAGCTCCCAGACGGTCGCCTCGCGTACCCAGGCAGTCGGCTCGCGCACTCAGACCGTCGGCTCACGTACCCAGGCAGTCGGCTCGCCTGCTCGGCCGGTCGGCTCCCTCCGCGCCGGACCGGGCTTTCCACAGCCCTGCCGTGATGTGGACAACCAGGCCCCGGTTGCCGCTTTCCCCGGGTTTCGCCGAGCGCCCCCGATAAACTGGACAAGGGCACGCCCCCCAGGGAGGGTGGGGGCGCGATTGCGGGCCGTGGGGTGGCCCACAGTGGCCGGATGCCTCTGGGGCGTGGCCGTCGCACCTGCGTAGGGTGGACCGATCCCGGAGCTGGCAAAGGAGCCTGGCAGTGCCGTCCACCACCACTTTTCAGCACACCGAAGTCCTCCCGCTGGGCAAGGACACCACCACCGAGTACCGGCTGGTCACCGCCGAGGGCGTCGAGACCTTCGAAGCCGCCGGGCGGAAGTTCCTGAAGGTCGACCCCGCGGTGCTGACCACCCTGGCGCGCACGGCCATCACCGACATCCAGCACCTGTTGCGCACGTCACACCTGACGCAGCTGCGCGCGATCGTCGACGACCCCGAGGCGAGCGGCAACGACCGCTTCGTCGCCATGGACCTGCTCCGCAACGCCGCCATCTCGGCCGGTGGGGTGCTGCCCATGTGCCAGGACACCGGCACCGCGATCGTCATCGGCAAGCGCGGCGAAGGCGTCCTCACCGGCGGTGACGACGAGCGCGCGCTCTCGCGGGGCATCTTCGACGCCTACCAGCAGCTCAACCTGCGGTACTCGCAGATGGCGCCGGTCAACTTCTGGGACGAGCGCAACACCGGCACGAACCTGCCGGCGCAGGTCGAGCTCTACCACAAGGACGGCCAGGACGACCCGGCCTACGAGTTCCTCTTCATGGCCAAGGGCGGCGGCAGCGCCAACAAGACGTTCCTCTACCAGGAAACGAAAGCCGTCCTGAACCCGAAGCGGCTCGCCCGGTTCCTCGACGAGAAGCTGCGCAGCCTCGGCACCGCGGCCTGCCCGCCGTACCACCTCGCGATCGTCGTCGGCGGCATGTCCGCCGAGTTCAACCTGAAGGTCGCGAAGCTCGCCTCCGCGCGCTACCTCGACACCCTCCCGCAGGAGGGCTCCGAGCTCGGCCACGCCTTCCGCGACCCGAGCCTCGAGCAGCAGGTCCTGGAGATGACGCGCCAGTTCGGCATCGGCGCGCAGTTCGGCGGGAAGTACTTCTGCCACGACGTCCGCGTCATCCGGCTCCCCCGCCACGGCGCCTCGTGCCCGGTCGGCATCGCCGTCTCCTGCTCGGCCGACCGGCAGGCCAAGGCCAAGATCACCGCCGACGGCGTGTTCATCGAGCAGCTCGAACGCGACCCGGCGCGCTTCCTGCCCGAGGTCACCGAGGAGGACCTCTCCGACGACGTCGTGTCGGTCGACCTCAACCGGCCGATGGCCGAGATCCGCGCGCAGCTCTCGCAGCTGCCGGTGAAGACGCGGCTGTCGCTGTCCGGGCCGCTGGTCGTCGCCCGCGACATCGCGCACGCGAAGATCGCCGAGCGCCTCGACGCCGGCGAGGAGATGCCGGAGTACCTCAAGAACCACCCGGTGTACTACGCGGGCCCGGCGAAGACGCCGGAGGGCTACGCGTCCGGCTCGTTCGGGCCGACGACGGCCGGGCGGATGGACTCCTACGTCGCGCAGTTCCAGGCCGCGGGCGGCTCACTCGTCATGCTGGCCAAGGGAAACCGCTCGAAGCAGGTGACGTCGGCGTGCGAAGAGCACGGCGGTTTCTACCTCGGTTCGATCGGCGGCCCGGCCGCGCGGCTGGCGCAGGACTGCATCAAGAAGGTCGACGTCCTCGAGTACGCCGAGCTCGGCATGGAAGCCGTCTGGAAGATCGAGGTCGAGGACTTCCCCGCGTTCATCGTGATCGACGACAAGGGCAACGACTTCTTCGCCAGCACCGGCGATCCGGTGCTGCAGATCAGCTTCCGCTGACCCGGTAACACCCGCAACGCACGCGAAGCCCCTCCGGCCGTCCACAGTGGCCGGAGGGGCTTCGTCGCGTGATCAGGGCGGGGAAGGGAGCACCAGCCCGCCGCCAGTGCTCCCCTCCTTCCCTGCTCCCTCAGCCGACGCGCTCGATCCGCGCGCGCCGGATGAGGAACTTTCCGGGTTCCCGAACCTGCTCGAAGGCCGCGTTGTTGAGCAGCGCGCAGCTGCCCGACACCGACGTCACCGTCACGGTGGTGGACTTCGAGTTGTCGAGGTTCGTCACCTTCAGCTTGGTCCCCGCGGGGAACTGGTTGCTCGACGCCGCCGGCGCACCGGCCTCGCCCGAGAGCGTCACGGTCGAGCCGGCGCACACCACGTCGCCCGTCGCGGCACCGTTCTGGTTCTGCTGCTGCGCCGGAGCCTGCTGTGCGGGCGCCTGCTGGGCCGGGGCCTGTTGCACGGGCGCCTGCTGGGCCGGAGCCTGTTGCGCCGGGGCCGCCTGGCCGTTGTTCGCGACGACGTTCGCGGTGCACTCCGCGACCACCCGCCGTTGCTGGATGAGGTCCACCACCGCCTGGCGGTTGGCGATCCTCGCGGCCGACTGCGCGTCCGGGTTCGCCTGCTGGCCGGCGATGAAGTTCAGGTTGTTCTGCAGCGCGGTGTCGAGTCCCCCGCAGTTCTCCTTGGGTGCCTCGGCCGCGTTGCTCGCGGGGCTGCTCAGCGCGATCGCGGCCGCCGTGACGCCGGAAACGCCCAGCAGCGCGGCCAGTCCGATGGTCGCTCGCTTGCGGTGCCGACCACTACTCAACCGGGGCATGTTCCGTTCCTCTCTGATCACCACCTCATCCGGGAATACGGCCCGGTAACGAAGGTGGTTCACCGAGATGCGGGACTTTTTCGCCCTAGTTTCCCGAAGCCGAGGTCACGGGCTCGCCGAGGTGGTCCGGACCACTGACGCGCGCGGCGGTCGCCCGCGCCCACCGGCCGGTGGTGATCAGCCCCAGCGCGAACACCACCACCCCGCAGCCGGCGATGATCACCCAGCCGGTGCGGCCCGTCCCCGGCGGCAGCCCGTCGCTCGAGGCGACGACCACGCCGATCACGGCCACGCCGAGGGAGATCCCGATCTGGCGGCTGGTCGAGGCGACGGCCGCGGCGAGCCCGGCGCGCTCCCGCGGCATGCCGGACACCGCGGCGTTCGTGATCGGCGCGTTGAGCATGCCGAACCCGGCGCCGAAGCACACGTAACCCAGCATCAGCACGGGAATCGGGGTGGTCGGGCTGATCCCGGAGAGCACGACCCCCGACGCCGCGATCCCCGCGCCGGCGACGAGCAGCGGCAGCCGTGGCCCGCGCGCGCCGACCAGCCGGCCGGACAGCGGCGCGAACACGGCCGTCACCGCCGCCATCGGCAGCGTCAGCAGGCCCGCGTCCAGCGCGGACAGCCCGCGGGCGTCCTGCAGGTAGAGCGAGTTGAGGAACAGGAACCCCGACAGCGCCGCGAGCCCCGTGACGGCGGTCAGCGTCGCGCCGGAGAACGGCACGCTGCGGAAGAACTTCAGGTCCAGCAACGGATCCCGGCGACGGCGTTCGTAGGGCAGCAGCACGGCCAGCGCCACCGCGGCGAGCACGAAACAGCCGATGATCTCCGGCGAGCCCCAGCCGGCGCCGCGCCCTTCGATGATCCCGTAGGTGACCGACGCCAGCAGGACGATGACCAGCAACTGCCCCACCGGGTCGAGCCGGCGGGGGTACGGGGACCGCGACTCGGGGACGAACACCGCCGTGAGCACGATCGCGGCCACCCCGACCGGGACGTTGATCCAGAAGATCGAGCGCCAGCCCGCCCAGTCGACGAGCGCGCCGCCCAGCACCGGCCCGACGGCCATGCTCAGCCCGACGACCCCGGCCCAGACGCCGATCGCGCGGGCGCGTTCGCGGGGTTCGGTGAAGATGTTGGTGACGATGGACAGCGCGACCGGGTTGAGCATCGAGCCGCCGATCGCCTGCAGCGCGCGGAACGCGACGAGCGAGCCGATGTTCGGCGCGATCCCGCACAGCAGCGAGCCGAGGCTGAACAGGGCGAGGCCGGTCTGGAACGTCCGGCGGCGGCCGATGCGGTCCGCCGTCGAGCCCGAGAGCATGAGCAGGCTGGCCAGCACGAGCGTGTAGGCGTCGATCGTCCACTGCAGACTGGACACCGACGCGCCCAGTTCGCGCCGGATCGACGGCAGCGCGAGGTTCACGATCGTGTTGTCGAGCCCGACGATGAACAGGCTCATGCAGCAGACGGCGAGGACCACCCGCCGCCGGACCGGCTGAGGCACTACGCCCCCAAACTAGTTGCAAGTGGCAATATTAAGCACTGTACAACTAATTACCGGCCGGCCCGGGTGACGCGGACCACCCGGTCAGGCCGGGAACAGCTCCGTGAGCCGGGCCAGCGTCTTCTCGATGCCCTGGGCGTTCTTGCGCGGGAACGGGCTGAGGCTGATCGCGAGCGGGAACTTCGCCGTCGACCAGTCGAACGTCTCGGTGACCTCGGTGCGGCCGCCGTCGAGGGGCTCGAGGCGCCAGCGCCAGCGGTGGCCGTTGAAGTGGCGCCACGCGATCAGGCGGCCCTCTTCGTACTCGACCACGGTGTTGAGGACCTTGTAGGACGCGCCCATCTTCATGTCCATGCCGAACTTCGTGCCGAGCGCGAGTCGGTCCGGGCCCCCCGCCTGGGGCGCCCGGACCGTGCCCGATCCGTCGATGAGCGGGTGCTGGGCCGGATCGGCCAGGAGCCCGAAGATCTTCTCCGGGGTCGTGGCGACGATCGTGGTGCGTGAGACCTGGCGGCTTCCCATCACCCGAGCCTAGATCATTTGGTCGTCTTGAGTACGACGGTGCGCTGGTCCAGCGGCGCGGCCAGCGCGACGGAGATCACCGGGAACCGGATGTCCATCGTGCACATCTGGCCGGTCTGCGCCTTCGTCTCGCTCAGGTTGACGACGACGCGGTCGCCGGCCTGCTCGGTCGCCTCGCCGAGGGCGTGGCCGCAGCCGCCCTCCTGGGCGCGGATGTTGAGGATCGTGCCGCCGTTCGCCGTCCACACCTCGTGCGGGTAGCTGGCCGGCAGCGCCGCCGCGTCGACCTTGTTCGGCGGCACCGGGGTACTGCCTTCGGGCACGGTGAGCCGGGGTTTGCCCGGCGGGTTCGCCGAGGGCGCCGTCGGCAGCACCGACTCGCTCGGCGACGTCGAAACGCTGCCGGAGGGGGCTGCCGAGTCGCCGCCGGAAGCGGGCTGGCTGATGGGCATGTCCTGGCCGGCGCAGGCCGTCACCATGAAGAGGAGTGCGCCTGTCCCGACCACCTTCGCTGAGTACCTCATGCGTCCAGGACGGAACGGGTGCCGCACGGGGTTGCACGAAGATCGATGACAAATGTAGAAGTACGTACTAATGTAGTGCTTCATCATGAAGGACGTAGATTTCGCTCGTGACCCTGAAGACCGGCTGTTCGACCCTCGGGTCCGGGCCGCGCTCGGCGACTTCGCCGTCGACGACGACCTCGGCCCGCTGGAAGCGGCCGCGGCCGTCCGGACGGCCGCGCGCGGCCTGGACTGGCTGCGCTCGCACGGGACCGACAGCCGCGGGCTGAGCCCGGGCGCCCTCGACGTCCTGATCCGGATCGGCGGGAGCGAGGCCGGGATCAGCATCAAGGACCTGGCCGGCGCCGCCGGGGTGAGCTCGCGGAACGTGACCGGCCTGGTCGACACGCTCGAGCGGGGCGGGCTCGCCGAGCGCGTCCCCGCCCCGGCGGACCGGCGGTCCGTGCTCGCCCGGATCACCCCGGCCGGGCGGACGTGGCTGGAGGATTTCCGGCGCCCGTCCCAGGCGGCCATGGCGGCCGTCTTCCGCGGCTTCACCCCCGGTGAAACCGCGCTGCTGCGGCACTTGTGCCTGCGTGTCGTGGAAAACCAGCACCACTTGGCCCGCTACCTGGAGGAACGGAAATGACGACCCGCGAGACTGTTCAGGCCTACCACCGGGCGAGGTTCGCCGGCGACGTGCCCGCCGCGGCCGCGCGCCTGGCCGACGCGTTCACCTTCGAGAGCCCGCTGCTCAGCGCCGACGCCGACGGTCACCTGGCCGGGCTCGCCGGCTTCCTCCAGGTGGTCTCGGGCGTGGAGATGATCAGCGAGCTGTACGGCGAATCGGAGGCCACGCTCGTCTACGACGTCCACACCGCGACGCCGGTGGGCACACAACGCACGGCGGAGCACTTCCGCCTCCAGGACGGCCGGATCGAGTCGATCACGCTGATCTTCGACGCCACCCGCTGGCACCCGATCATGGCCGCGGCGGCCGCTCGCTGAAAGCCGTGAAGGCCTCCTTCCCGGCTCTTATGGCCGGTAAGGAGGCCTTCACGGCCATTCCGAGTGCGCGGGGGCGTCAGCCTTGGCGGAGGACGACCGTGCGGGTGCCGAGGGGCGCGGCCAGCGCCAGCGGGATGCTGATCTCCTTGATGTAGTCCGGGCACATCTGGCCCTTCGTCCCGGACGTCACCGTGATCAGCACGACCACCTGCGCCGCGCTCTGCTCGCCGACCCGGGCCGAGACACGGCGGCAGCCGCCCTCCTCGGCGCCCAGCAGCACCGTCTTGCCGTCCAGGCTGCGGGTCAGCGTGCGGGGGTAGCCCTCCGGCAGCCCCCGCGCGTCGACCTGCGTCTCGGCGATGACGTCGTCACCCGGGGCGATGCCCTGCGTCGGGCGGCCGACCGTGCCCGGGGGCGGCGGGTCGAACGTCGGCGTCACAGTGCCCGGCACGGTCGGTGCCGTCGTCGGCGTCTCCGGCCCGGTACTGCTGACCGGCGGCGGAGTGGCCGAAGAGGCCGAGGGAGCCCCGGCCCCGGTCGAAGAAGCACCGCACGCCGTCATCGTGACCAGCAGCAGGCCCGTCCCCAGCAGTTTCACCGCGTTGCGCATACGTCCAGGACGGAACGCGGGGTTGTCTGGTTGCACGGCGCCTCCCAAACGGCCCGGAACGTCACCGATGGGCGGCTCGTCCCCGGACCAGGCCGAGCAGGCTCACCCCGGCCAGCGTCACCACCAGCAGCAGCACCGTCGCCGCCGAAGCCAGGAACACCTGGCCGCGGTCGGTGAGCGCGAAGATGCTCGCCGGGAGCGTGCGCCAGTCCGGCGGGTACAGCATCATCGTCGCGCCCAGCTCCCCCATCGACATCGCCAGCGCGAGGCTCGCCGACGCCGTCATCGCCGGTAGCAGCACCGGGACGCGCACCCGCAGCAGCACCCGCACCGGCGACGCGCCGAGCGACGCCGCGGCCTGCGCGAGCTGCGGGTCGACGCGGGCGAGCGCCGCGGAGACCGTGCTGTAGGCGAACGGCAGCAGGATCAGCAGGTGCCCGAGCAGCACGATCCACCGCGTCCCGTTGAACGCCAGCGGCGGCCGGCTGAACGCGACCAGCAGCGCCAGGCCGAGCACCACCGACGGCACGGCGATCGGCAGGTGGAACACCGTGTCGGTGAGCCGCCGCAGCCGTCGCGGCGCGGTCTCCGCCGCCAGCGCGGCCCACGTGCCGAGCAGCACCGCCGCCGCGCCCGCGAGCACGCCCGTCTGGACGCTCACCGCCAGGCTCGCGAACGTCTCCCCCGACAACGCCTCCGTGTAGTGGCCGAGGGTGAACCCGCCCGGCAGCACGCCGGTCCAGTGCCCCGCGACCGACGCGAGCACGATCATCACCAGCGGCGCCGCGACGACCACCGCGAACAGCACGCCGAACACCAGCCACAGCAGCGCTTTGCTACGCCGCGTCCACAGCAGCACCGCGACTCCTTCCCAGCACTCGGTAACTCCCGTACAGCAGCAGGGAGATCGCGACGTCGACCAGCGCGACGACGCTCGCCGCCGGGAAGTCGAACGTGACGATCCCCTTGCCGTACACCAGCATCGGCAACGTCGTGACGCCCTTCGCGCCGAGGAACAGCACGATCCCGAACTCGTTCAGCGCCAGCAGCAGTGTCAGGCACGCGCCCGAGGCCAGCGACGGCAGCGCCGCGGGCAGCACCACCCGCCACAGCACCCGGCCGGGACGCGCGCCCAGCGCCGCCGCGACGTCCAGCTGCACGCCCGGGACCTGGCTGAACGCCGCGAGCGCCGGCCGCATCACGAACGGCGTGTAGAAGGTGATCTCGGCCAGCAGCACCCCCCACGGCGAGTACAGGAACCCGCCGGCGCCGAAGACGCCCGCGCTGCCGTAGAGGAACGTGAACGCCAGCGCGATGAGGAACGACGGGAACGCCAGCACGGTGTCGACCAGCCGCGACAGCGTCCGCGCCCCGGGGAACGGGACGAACGCGACGACCAGCGCGAAGAACGTGCCGAGCAGCACGCAGCCGGTGGTCGCGCCCAGCGCCAGCAGCACGGTCTGCCACGCCGCGTCCCGGAACTCCGCCGAGCCGAGCACCTCGGCCCACTTCGCCAGGCCAACGCCGTCGTCAGTGGTGAGCGACTGCCCGGCCACGAGCACCAGCGGGTACCCGAAGAACACGGCCACGACCACCAGCGGCGGCAGCAGCCACAGGCCCCGTCGTGAGCGGGAAACAGTGTCAGAACACTGTTTCCCACTCACGACCGCCAGCGCGACGCCGGTCATGCGCCGACTCCGACCAGCGGGCAGCCGTCCGGAATGGACACTCCCACCGGGGTGCCCACCGCCAGCCCGGCGACGTCCGGGACCTCCGCGCGGATCGTGCCGCCCGTCGCCGCCAGTTCCAGGTCCAAGCGGTAGCCGGTGCCGCGCCACTGGACCGCACGGACCAGCGCCGGGAGCGTGTCCGCGCCGGGTTCGCCGACGCCGACGCGGTGCGGGCGCACCCCGAGCGCCACCGGCTGCCCGGGGCTCAGCGCGCCGGTCGGCTCGGCGGTGAGCACGCGCTCGCCGAGCCGGACGGTCGACGGCGTCCCGGCGTGGATCACCTCGACCGGGATGAGGTTGGCCGCGCCGAGGAAGCTCGCGGTGAACCCGTCGGCCGGGCGCCGGTAGAGCTGTTCGCACGGGCCGGTCTCGACCAGCCGGGAGTCGCGCATGACGGCGATCCGGTCGGCCAGCGCGAGGGCCTCGCCCTGGTCGTGGGTGACGTAGACCAGCGTCGTGTCCGGCAGTTCGGCGCGCAGCCGCAGCAGCTCCGCGATCATGTCCTCGCGCAGCGCGGCGTCCAACGCGGACAGTGGCTCGTCGAGCAGCAGGACGTCCGGCCGGATGGCGAGGGCCCTGGCGAGCGCGACCCGCTGCTGCTGCCCGCCCGACAGCTCGCGCGGGTACCGCCGGGCGTAGGCGCCCATGCCGACGAGGTCGAGGACTTCGGCGACGCGGGCGGCGACCTCGGCGCGCGGGGCCCGGCGCGCGTCGAGTCCGAAAGCGACGTTCGCGGCGACGCGCATGTGGGGGAACAGTGCGTAACTCTGCACGACGACGCCGAGGCCGCGCCGGTGCGGCGGCAGGTCGGTGACGTCGTGTCCGGCCAGGAACACCCGGCCCGAACTGGGCCGCACGAACCCGGCCAGCGCCTTGAGCGCCGTCGACTTGCCCGAGCCGGACGGCCCGAGCAGGGCCAGCGTCTCGCCGCGGGCCACGGCGAGGTTCAGCGAGTCCAGCGCCGTCGTCCGTCCGAAGTGGACGGAGACGTCGCGGAACTCGACCGCCGGGGTCATCGGCCGACGGCCTTCTTGTACGCGGCGATGTCGGCGTCGAGCTTGCCGAGCACGGTGGTCCAGTCCGGCTGCCAGATGTCGACGCCCTGCAGCGCAGCTTTGATCTTGTCGGCGTTGGCGCCGGTCGCCGCGACGTCGGCGCGGGCGGGGATGCCGAACGCGTCGGCGGTCTTGGCCTGGACCGCGGGCGAGAGCAGGAAGTCGAGCAGCTTCTTCGCCTCGTCCGCGTGCGGCGCGTTCGTGACGAGCCCGGCGTAGTAGGGCAGCGCGAACGTCGAGCGCTTGCCCTGGGCGTCGGCCGGGAAGAAGACGTCGAAGCCGCCGCTCTTGGCGATCTCGGCGAGGTTCATCTGGACGTCGCCGTTGGCCACCAGCAGCTCGCCCTTCGCCACCTTCGGCTGCAGCTTGCCGGTGGACGACGACGGCCCGGCGTTGTTCGCCTCCAGCTTGCCGAGGTAGCCGAGCGCGCCCTGCGCCCCCAGCACGTGCTGGAGCTGCAGCAGGACCGCGGTGCCGTCGCCGGCCTCACCGGGCGTCGAGTACTGGACCTTGCCCTTGAGCTTCGGGTCGAGCAGGTCGTCCCAGGTCTTCGGGGTGGCGCCCGGGTTGCGGATGAAGCTGAGGTAGTTGTTCATCATCGCGAAGTAACGGCCCTGCGGGTCCTTGTCCGCCACCTTGTCGCCGCCCGCCGGGGTGTACGGCTGCAGGAGACCGGCGACGCGCTGGATGAACGGCGGCAGCGTGACGAGGACGTCGGCCTTGGTGTTGGCCTTCTCCTTCTCGACACGCGAGGCGACCTCGCCGGAGCCGGCCGTCACGGCCTCCACGGTGATGCCGGTCTGCTGCTTGAACTCGGCGAACCGGGCGGTGTACCAGTCTTCCAGTCCGTCCACTGTGTACACGGTGACGGTCTTGCCGCCGGCGGACGCGGCGCCGGTGCCGCCGCAGGCGGCGAGCAGGCCGGTCAGCGCCACGGCGAGCACGGCGATGGTCTTTCTCATCGGTTTTCTCCTAGCACGGCGGGAAGTTCGCGAACGGAATCGAGGACGTGGGTGGCTTCGAGGAGGTCTTCGCGGCGGCCCGCGCCCGTGAGGACGCCGGCGACGACCGACGCGCCCGCGCGGCGGCCGCAGAGGACGTCGGACGCGGTGTCGCCGACGACGGCGACGTGGCGTACGTCGGTGACTTCGAGCCGCAGCGCGGCGGTGAGGACGAGGTCGGGGAACGGGCGGCCGCGCACGCCGTCGCCGGGGGCGAGCGCGAGGTCGGCGAGGTCGCGCCAGCCGAGCGCGTCGAGGATGGCCAGCTGGGTCACCGGGGCGAAGCCGGTGGTGAAGGCGACCTTGACGCCGTCCTCGCGCAGGCCGCGGACGACGTCTTCGGCGCCGTCGATCGGGGTGCACGCGCCGCCGCGCACGAGGTCGCCGTACGCGCCTTCGAACGCCGCATTGGCTTGCTGTGCAAGGGTTTCGTCGTCGAGCAGGGCGCGGAAGACGGTGATCTTCGACTGGCCCATGGTGTCGACGACGTACTCGAGCATGTCCGGGTAGCGCTCGTCGGGCACGCCGATGGCGCGGATCGCTTCGGTGAAGGCGCGCACGACGAGGCCGTCGTCCGCGACGGTCGTGCCGGCCATGTCCAGGACGACGAGTTCGGTGGTCACAGGTTCAGCTCCTCGGCGGTGTCCTCGGCGATGGCGGGGGCGCAGGTCATGCCGCGGCCGCCCGGGCCGGTGACGAGCCAGGCGTTGCCCGCGACGCGCTCCCGGTGCGCGATCCGCCCGGTGTCGGTGGTCTGCGCGTAGACGCCGGCCCAGCGGTGCCGGACGCGCGGCAGCGGCCGCCCGAGCAGCGCCGACGCGACGTCGGCGAGGTGCTCGTACGGGTCTTCGGCGACGTCGAAGGCGAACGGCTCGTCGTACTCGTGGGTGTCGCCGATGGTGAGGGAGCCGTCGAGCCGCTGGACGAGCAGCAGCTGCATGCGGTGTTCCGCCGCGACGGCCCCCTGCGGCTGCGTCCCCGCCAGCGTGTCGAGGGCCGGGCCGCGGTAGGCGGGGTAGTAGCGGAAGCTGTCACCGTCGGCGACGCTGGTGGTCAGCTCCTCGCCGAGCGGCTCGGTCTGCGCCATCTGCAGCCGCACCTTGCGCACCGGCGGCTCGCCGGCGAGTTCGCGCACGAGCCCGCCGGTCCACGCGCCGGTGCAGAAGACGACGACGTCACCGTCGTGCCGCTCCCCCCGGTCGTCGACGACGCCGGTGGCGGTCAGGTGCCGGACCTCCCGGCCGGGCCGCCAGGTGTAGCGGCCACTGCGCGCGAGTTCGGCACGCAGGGCGGGCTGGGCGACGCGGGGTTCGACGGCGGCGTCTCGATCGCACCAGAGCGCGCCGAGGAAGTCCCCGCGCAGCGCCGGATTCAGGTCTTGGGCTTCGGCGGCGTCGAGGAGCTTGTACCCGCGATCGGCGGCTTCCGCACCCGCGGCCACCTCCTGCGCCACGGCGAGTTCGGCCGCGGTCCGGACGACGGTCAGCGAGCCGTTCGCCCGGAAGCCGAGCCCCGGGACGCGCTCGCCGATCCGCTCCCACAGCGCCCGCGCCCGCAGCGCGGTGCCCAGTTCGGCGCCGGTGGCCCGGCCCCCGACCCAGACCAGGCCGAAGTTGCGCACGGACGCGCCCCGGGCCTCGGGTTCACGTTCGAGCTGGACGACGTCGTGGCCGCGTTCGACGGCCTGCCAGGCGTGCAGCGTGCCGAGCACGCCACCGCCCACGATGAGGATTCGCACGCCGCACACGCTCGCGGCCACGCGCCAACGGCGCCTGTCCCGACGGCGAACACAGCGTGAAGCGCCACCGAATATTGGACCGGATGAGTTACCGTTCTGTTATCTCAACACTGGCGAGCCCAGCGAGCGCCGGAAGATGTCGAGCACTCGCGTCAGGCTCACCGGAAAGAACATCGCTCAAGCCGGTTGTCCACAGGCATGCCGTGATGTGGACAGCGAGGCTTCGCAGCGCACATTTCCGGCTTCTCGTCGGAGGCCCCCGATACGATGGACTGGGGACGCCCCCCGGAGAGGGTGGGGGACGTTCTAGGGGGGCACGGCTGCTGCGAACTCGCGTGGGTGCGGCCGACGTCGATCGGTGGACCTCCGCGCAGGACAGCCGCCCGAGCGACGCAGCAGGTCACTCCACGCGGCAGGTCAGTCCACGCGGCCCAGGCGGGTCATGAAGCTCAGCCGGTCGCCGCGGTACAGCGAGCGGACGCGCTCGAACGGGGCGCCGTCCGGGCCCCATGACACGCGGTGCATCAGCAGCATCGGCAGGGCCGGGTTCGTCCCGATCAGCAGCGCCTCGCGCGGGGTCGCGAGCACCGTCTCGACGCGCTCTTCGGCGCCGTCGAAGACCACGCCGAGCCGCTGGCTCAAGCACGCGTACAGGGACTGCTCCGGGTCGAAGACGTCCATCAGCGTCGGAAACCGGGACGCGAGGAGATATGTCGACTCCAGGCCGACGCGCTCCTCGTCGGCCAGCAGGACGCGCTCGATGTGGATCACCTCGGCGTCCGACGTGACCTGCAGGTCGGCCGCCAGCGCGCTGCCGGCGACGCGCCGCTCCAGCGTCACCACGTTGCGGCCGGGGCGGATGCCCTGGCGCCGCAGGCCCTCGGTGTAGCTGACCAGGGCCAGCGGCTGGATGAGCTTCGGGCCGGCGACGTACGTGCCGCTCCCCTGCCGTCGGCTGAGCTTGCCCTCGAGAACCAGCTCGCTGACCGCCTGCCGCACCGTCGCCCGCGACACCTCGAACCGCTCACACAGTTCCCGTTCCGTGGGCAGCACCGAGCCTTCGCCGAGTTCCGCGATCACCGCCAGCAGTTCGACTTTGACCGCGTAGTAACGCGGGACACGGCCGTGCTCGGGAATCCCGTCGAGCACGGGACCGTCGGCGGACAGGCGGGAATAACGCGAAGGGGCAGGCACGGAATCGACCCTATTGCCTTACGCCGACGCCGTGGTTGGCTGTGGCGCGTAACACGGCCGACACACGGAGGATCACCCGGATGCGCTCGGCACCGCTGACTCGCCGGCTCGGCCTCGCCGACGCCGTTTTCCTGGGCCTGGGCTCGATGATCGGCGCCGGCGTGTTCGCCGCGTTCGCCCCGGCGGCGCACGCCGCGGGGGCCGGGCTGCTGCCCGCGCTGGTCGTCGCGGCCGTCGTCGCGTACTGCAATGCGACGTCTTCGGCACGGCTCGCGGCGATTCATCCGGAATCCGGCGGAACCTACGTATACGGCCGGGAAAGGCTCGGTGAATTCTGGGGCTACCTCGCTGGCTGGGGATTCGTCACCGGCAAGACGGCGAGTTGCGCGGCGATGGCGCTGACCGTCGTCGCGTACGCCGCACCCGGGCTCGGGTCGCCGTGGCGAAGCCTCCTCGCCGTCGCGGTGGTCGCCGCGCTCACCGGCGTCAACTACTTCGGCGTCCACCGCTCGGCGCTGGCGACGCGGGTGATCGTGACGGGCACACTGCTCGTGCTCACCGTCGCGGCGGTCACCATGAGCCTCGGTCCGCACGCGGCCGGGCCGCTCGTCGCCTGGCCCGGCACCGGCGGGATCCTCGAAGCGGCCGGACTGCTCTTCTTCGCCTTCGCGGGCTACGCGCGGCTCGCGACGCTCGGTGAGGAAGTCCGCGACCCGGCTCGCACCATTCCGCGCGCCATCCCGATCGCCCTGGGCGTCACCCTGGTCGTCTACGCCGCGCTCGCGGTGCTGCTGCTCGTCCGGCTCGGGCCGGCCGCGCTCGCCGCGAGCCCGGACCCGATCGCGGCCGCCGTCCCGGGCTGGTTCGCGCCGGTCGTCCGCGTCGGCGCGGCGCTGGCGGCGCTCGGTTCGCTGCTCGCGCTCGTCCTCGGCGTCTCGCGCACGACCCTGGCGATGAGCCGCGACGGCCACCTCCCCCGGTTCCTCGCCGCGGTGCACCCGCGCTACGGCGTGCCGCACCGGGCCGAACTGGCCGTCGGGCTGGTCGTCGCCGTGCTCGCGGCGACGCTCGACCTGCGCGCCGCGATCGGCTTCTCGTCCTTCGCCGTCCTGAGTTACTACGCGGTCGCGAACGCGGCGGCGCTGACGCTGCGGTCGTCACGCTGGGTCGCCGTGCTCGGTCTGGTGGGATGCGTGGTGCTGGCCTTCAGCCTGCCCTGGACATCGGTGCTGATCGGCGGTGGCGTGCTGGTGCTGGGCGCGTCGGCCTACGGCGTTCGCCGGATGCGCCGGTGAGAAATCACCCAACCGCCCGAAACATCCGAAGAAAGTCGGTTGTCCGGGTGTGCGGACACCTGGTGTAGTCGTGGGGCCGCCGTCGGCAACCGCTTCCTTTGTGGACACTGGAAGGACTGATCCCCTTGGCTCCCAAGCGCTGGTTCACCCTGCTCAGAAACGTCACCACCGCCGTAGCGGCCGTCGCCGCGGCCGCGTCGTTCGCCACCCCGGCGATCGCCACCGCCGCCCAGCCGCCGTCCACCGACGTCGTCGGCGGGACCCGGGCCGCCCAGGGCGAATTCCCGTTCATGGTGCGGCTTTCCATGGGCTGCGGCGGCGCGCTCTACACCAACCAGATCGTGCTGACGGCCGCACACTGCGTCAGCCGCACCGGCTCGAACACGTCGATCACCGCGACGGTCGGCGTGGTCGACCTCAACAGCACGAGCGCCAAGAAGATCAAGTCGACCTACGTCTACCAGTCCCCCACCTACGGCAGCTCGACCGGCGGCGACTGGGCGCTGATCAAGCTCGCCAGCCCGGTCACCGGCCTCTCGACGCTGCCGATCGCGTCGACGTCGACCTACAACACCGGCACGTTCACCGTGGCCGGCTGGGGCGCGGCGACCGAGGGTGGCGCGCAGCAGCGTTACCTGCTGAAGGCGACCGTCCCGTTCGTGGCCGACAGCACCTGCGCCGCCCAGGGCGGCAGCTACCCCGACCTGATCCCGAGCGCGGAGATCTGCGCGGGCAACCTGAGCGCGGGCGGCGTCGACACCTGCCAGGGCGACTCCGGCGGCCCGATGTTCCGCCGGGACAACAACAACGCCTGGATCCAGGTCGGCATCGTCAGCTGGGGTGACGGCTGCGCCCGGCCGCACGCCCCCGGCGTCTACACCGAGGTGAGCACGTTCGCGTCGAAGATCGCCGCGGCCGCCGCTTCGCTGTAGCCCAAAGCCGTGAAGGCCTCCTTACCGGCTCTTATGGCCGGGAAGGAGGCCTTCACGGCTTTCAGCGGGTCTTGTCCAAACGGGACAGTGCGGCTTCGTAGCCCGTCACCAGGTCGGCGACGACGTCGGCGACCGGGCGGACGCCGTTCATCCGGCCGACGATCTGGCCGACCGGCATCGAGACCACCGTCGGGTCGCTCGCCGCGTGGATCCGGTTGTGCGCGTGGGAAACCAGCAGGTTCTGCAACGGCATCGGCAACGGCTCGGGCGCGTCCGCCGCGGCCCACGCCTCCGTCCAGCGCGTCTTCAGCAGCCGCGCCGGCTTGCCGGTGTAGATCCGCGTGCGGACCGTGTCCGACGACGTCGCCGCGACCAGCGCTTGCTGCATCGCCGCCGACTCGCCCATCGTCTGCAGGTACTCCTCGGTGGCGAGCCAGTACGAGCCCATCCAGACGCCGGACGCGCCGAGCGCGAGCGCCGCGGCGACCTGGCGGCCGGACCCGATCCCGCCGGCGGCGAGCACCGGCACGTCGACGGCGTCGACGATCTCCGGTACCAGCACCATCGACGCGATCTCGCCGGTGTGCCCGCCGGCTTCGTAACCCTGCGCCACCACGAAGTCGACGCCGTTCTCGACGTGCCGGACCGCGTGCTGGGCCTTCCCGGCGAGCGCGGCGACCGGGATGCCGCGATCGTGGCACTGGGCGATGACGTCGGGCGGCGGCGAGCCCAGCGCGTTCGCGATCAGCTTGATCGGGTGGTTGAGCGCGACCTCGACGTGCGACCGGGCGACCGAGTGCAGCCAGCCCAGCACGCCCGCGCGTTCGTCGGTGTCGTCCGGCAGCGGCGGCACCGCGAGGTCGCGCAGCACGCGGTCGACGAACTCGCGGTGGCCGTCCGGGATCATCTTCGACAGGTCGACCTGCGTGCCCTCGGCGGGGATCTTCGCCGGCATCACGATGTCGACGCCGTAGGGCTTGCCGCCGGTGTTCTCGTCCATCCAGGTGAGCACCCGGTCGAGCTCGGCCGCGTCGTTGAACCGCACGCAGCCGAGCACCCCGAGCCCGCCGGCCCGGCTCAGCGCCGCGGCGACGTGCTCCGAGGGCGTGAACCCGACGATCGGCAGGTCGATGCCGAGCCGGTCGCACAGCGATGTCCGCACTCGTGTTCCTCCTCAGACGGGCTGGGCCGTGGCCGGGTCGTGCTCGGCCGCGTAGCGCTGGGCCCACGGGTAGTCCGGTTTGCCGCTCGGCGAGCGGCCGATCTCGGCCGTCAGCCACACGGTGCGCGGCACCTTGTAGCCGGCGACCTCGTGGCGGACGTGCTCGTCGATCCCGGCGAGGTCCGGCTCGGCGCCTTCCCGGAGCTGGATGACGGCAGCGACGCGCTGGCCGGTCCGCTCGTCCGGGATGCCGATGACGAGCGCGTCGAAGACGTCGGGATGGGACTTCAGCGCCCCTTCGACCTCTTCGGGGTAGACCTTCTCGCCGCCGGTGTTGACGCACTGCGAGCCGCGGCCGAGCAGCGTGACCGTGCCGTCCTCTTCGTAGCGCGCGTAGTCGCCGGGCACGACGTACCGGACGTCGCCGATGTCGACGAAGATCGTCTTGCTCTTCTCGGGGTCGCCGTAGTAGCCGAGCGGGACGTGCCCGCGGCGGCCGATCAGCCCGATCGCGCCCGCCTTCGGCTCGACCAGGTGGCCGTCGTCGTCGAGCAGGATGGCGTCCTTGCCGAAGCTGACGCGCGGGCCGGCGCTGTGGTCGGAGTCCTTGCCCACCATGCCGATCCCGGTGAAACCGCTTTCGGACGAGCCGATCGCGTCGGTGATCACGGCGTTCGGCACGAGCGCGACGAACTCCTGCTTGACCGACTGCGAGAACAGCGCGGCGTGGCTGGACACGGCGACGAGCGACGACGCGTCGTAGTCACCCTCGCGGAAGGCCTCGATGAGCGGGCGCGCCATGGCGTCGCCGACGATCGTGAGCACCTGGACCTTGTGCTCCTGCACGGCTTTCCACACCTCGTGCGCGTCGAAGCGCGGCACGAACACCACCGGGCTGCCGGTGAACAACGCGCCGAACGCGGCCCACTGCGCGGCGCCGTGGATCAGCGGCGCGGCGGGCAGGCGCGTCAGGCTGCCGGACTTGCCCTGCTCTGCGAGCGTCCACTCGTCGGGGACGTACTCGCCGGTGACGAAGTTGATGCCGCCGCCGAGTGCGCGCCAGATGTCCTCGTGGCGCCAGAGGACGCCCTTCGGGTAGCCGGTGGTGCCGCCGGTGTAGAGGATGTAGAGGTCGTCGTTGCTGCGCTCTTCGAAGTCGCGCTCGGGCGACTGTTCCTTCAGAGCTGCTTCGTACTCGACGCCGCCGTAACTCCCGAAGTCACCGTCGCTGCCGTCTTCGACGACGACAACGTGTTTCAGTTTCGGCGCCTCGGGCAGGACGGCCCTGACCTTGTCGGAGTAGCTTCTCTCGTGCACGAGCGCGACGAGATCGGCGTCCGTGAAGAGGTACGCGAGCTCGCCGTGCACGTAGCGGTAGTTGACGTTGACGGCGATCGCGCGCAGCTTGTACGCGGCGATCATCGCCTCGAGGGCCTCGATCGAGTTGCGGGAGTAGACCCCGATGTGGGATCCGCGTCCCACGCCGTGCGCGGCGAGGTGGTGGGCGAGCCGGTTGGCCCGCGCCTCCAGTTCGGCGAAGGTGACTCGCCGGTCGCCGCACACGACCGCGACGCGCTCCGGCACGGCGTCGACGGCGTGCTCCAGAAGATCCGCGATGTTGAGTGCCACGCCCTCAAAGTAGAACATGTTATCGTTCTGGGCAATGGCACCGCGTTGTTCGAGGAGGTTTCGGTGGGTGAACCGCACGCGCTGGTTTCGCAGGACGGGCCGACGCTGATCGTCACGATGAACCGCCCGGAGGCCCGCAACGCGATCACGGGCGAGATGATGTCGATCATGGTCGACGCCTGGGACCGGGTCGACGCGGACGACACGATCCGCAGCTGCGTCCTGACCGGCGCCGGCGGCGCGTTCTGCGCCGGCGCGGACCTGAAGTCGATGTCGCGGAACTCGCCGTCCGAGTCGTTCGCCTCGGGCAAGTTCGACCCCGCCCACATCCCGGGGCTCTTGAAGGGCCGTCGCCTGACGAAGCCGCTGATCGCGGCGGTCGAAGGCCCGGCGATCGCCGGCGGCACGGAGATCTTGCAGGGAACGGACATCCGGGTGGCGGGCACGTCGGCCCGCTTCGGGGTGTCGGAGGCGCGCTGGGGCCTGTTCCCGATGGGCGGCTCGGCGGTCCGGCTGCCACGCCAGATCCCGTACACGGTGGCGGCGGACATCCTGCTGACCGGCCGCCACCTGTCCGCCGCGGAAGCCCTGGCGATCGGCTTGATCGGTCACGTGGTGCCGGACGGCGAGGCTTTGACCCGCGCCCTCGAGCTGGCCGCCCTGGTGAACGCGAACGGCCCGGTCGCGGTGCGGGCGATCCTCCGGACAATCCGGGACACCGAAGGACTCCACGAGGAGGAGGCCTTCAAGCTGGACTCGCAGTACGGGATCGAGGTTTTCGCTTCGGAAGACGCGAAGGAAGGGCCACGGGCCTTCGCGGAGAAGCGGAAGCCGGAGTTCCGCGGCCGCTGACGCCGTGATCGGATCGGACGAGCCGGCTTGTCCACAGCACCACCGTGATGTGGACAAGCCGGTCGCCCGGCGGCTTTCCGGCCGGTTCGGTCGGAGGCCACCGATAGACTGGACCAGGGCACGCCCCCCAGGGTGTGGTGGGGGCGCGCCCGGGCTCCGGAGCCCGATTACGACACGTACTTGGCTCGCAGGTGGCGCTTGTACAGCTTCCCGTTCGGGTCTCGCGGCAGCTCGTCGAGGTAGTCGATCGACTTCGGCAGCTTGAACTTCGCCAGCCGCGTCGCCGCATAAGCCAGCAACTCGGCCGTGAGAGCGTCGGACGGCGTGACTCCGGGAGCCGGCTGGACTACGGCCTTGATCTCCTCGCCCCAGTCCTCGTGCGGGAGACCGAAGACCGCGACGTCCGCGACCGATGGGTGCATCACCAGCTCGCCCTCGATCTCCGCCGGGTAGATGTTCACCCCGCCCGAGATGATCAGGTCCGCCTTGCGGTCGTGGAGGAACAAGTACCCGTCGGAGTCCAGGTGACCCATGTCGCCCAGGGTGAACAGCTTGCCGACGCGTGCGGCGGCCGTCTTGTCCGGGTCGTTGTGGTACGAGAACTCCGATGAGCCCATCTGCATGTACACCGTGCCCGTCTCCCCGGGCGGCAGCTCGAGCCCCGCGTCGTCGAGGACCTTGATCGTCGAGCCCGGCCAGGGCAACCCCACCGAGCCCGGCTTGCGCAGCCAGTCCTCGCCCGAGATCACCGTGCCGCCGCCCTCCGTGGCCGCGTAGTACTCCGTGACCACCGGGCCCCACCACGCCAGCATCTGACGCTTGACCTCCAGCGGGCACGGCGCCGCGCCGTGGATCATCACCCGCAGCGACGAAAGGTCGTACTGGGAACGCACCGCGTCAGGGAGACCCAGCAGGCGGCGGAACTGGGTTGGCACCATGTGGCTGTGCGTGACCCGGTGCCGCTCGATCAGGCGCAGCATGTCCTCGGCGTCCCAGCGGTCCATCAGCACCGCGGAATGCCCCAGCTGCAGCGAAATCGCCACGAAGTTCAGCACCGCCGTGTGGTACAGCGGCGAGCCGCACAGGTGCACGTGGTCGTCGTGCGGGCCGAGGCCGAAGACGCCGAAGAACCACGTCGACGCCGCCGGTACCTCGTCCGGGTCGGTGCCCGTCAGCGGCCGCCGGACGCCTTTCGGACGGCCCGTCGTGCCGGACGTGTACAGCATCGGCGAGCCCGCCGTACGCCGTGCGGGACGTCCGTCGCCTTCGCCGGCGCCCAGCTCCTCGATCCGGCGGAAGCCGGGAACGTTCCCGACCGCGAAGCGCGCCGAAGCGGGCAACCCGGCTTCGTCGGCCGCGGCGATGGCGACGTCGGCGAAGCGCTCGTGCGCGAGGAACGCCTTCGCGCCGCTGTCGCCGATGATGTACGCGACCTCCGGGCCGATCAGGTGCCAGTTGACGACCACGACGTACAGCCCGGCCTGGATCGCGGCGAAGTAGGCCGCCACCAGTTCGTCGCCGTTCGGCTGGAGCAGCACGACGACGTCGCCGACGTCGAGGCCCAGCTCCTGCAGCCCCCGGGAGTACCGGTTGGCCTTCGCGGCCAGCTCGCCGTAGGACACGCCGCGGCCGTCCGGGTCGACCAGAGCCGTCTTCTCGGGCTCTTCCGCGGCGATGTTCCACAGGCCCAGCGTCTTCGCGGCAGTCGTCGTCATACCGCAAATCTAGAACGCGTTCCACCTACAGGCAACCGTCCGGCGGTGAATCTTGCCGACGAATCGAGAACGTGTTTCACTCAAGCCGTGACCGAGACACCGCTTGCGGCACCTCTGAACGTCGGCTTCGACTACACCCGCTCGACCGGGCCGGTGCTCGGCCGGTTCGTGAACGCGCTGCGTGAGCGCCGCATCGAGGGCATCCGCGGCAGCGACGGCCGGGTGCACGTCCCGCCGGTGGAGTACGACCCGGTGACGGCCGACCCGCTCAGCGAGTTCGTCCCGGTCGCCGAAGAAGGCACCGTCGTCTCCTGGTCGTGGTGCCCGCGCCCCCTGGAAGGCCAGCCGCTGAGCCGTCCGTTCGCCTGGGCGCTGGTCAAGCTCGACGGCGCCGACACCGCGATGCTGCACGCCGTCGACGCCGGCTCGCCCGCGAACATCCACAGTGGACAGCGCGTCCGCGTCCGCTGGGCCGACGACACCGTCGGGCACATCCGCGACATCGCCTACTTCCTCCCCGCCGACGCCGCGGACACGACACCGACCGAGCCCGCTCCCCCGGTCGCCGAACGCGAAGAGGGCGCGCCGGTCAGCATCGTCATCACGCCGGTGCACCTGCGCTACCAGCACTCCGCGTCGCCCGAGGAGAGCCGTTACCTGCGCGGCCTGGCCGAAGGCAAACTGATCGGCCAGCGCTGCCCCGCGTGCCAGAAGGTCTACATCCCGCCGCGCGGCTCCTGCCCGACCGACGGCGTGCCGACCACCGACGAGGTCGAGCTCCCCGACACCGGCATCGTGACGACGTTCTGCATCGTCAACGTCCCGTTCCTGGGCCAGCGGATCAAGCCGCCCTACGTCGCCGCGTACATCCTCCTGGACGGCGCCGACATCGCGTTCCTGCACCTCGTGCTCGGCTGCGACGCCAAGGACGTCCGGATGGGCCTGCGCGTGCGCGCCGCGTGGAAACCCCGCGACGAGTGGTGGACGTCGCTGGAGAACATCGACCACTTCGAGCCGACCGGCGAGCCGGACGCGGCTTACGAAACCTTCGCCCACCACCTGTGAGGTCCTGATGCCAGACGTCGCGATCGCGGGCTTCGCCCACGCGCCGAACGTCCGCGAGACCGCGGGCACCACCAACGGCGTGGAGATGCTCGTCCCCATCTTCGCCGAGGTCTTCGCGCAGACCGGACTGTCCAAGCAGGACATCGGGTTCTGGTGCTCCGGCTCCTCGGACTACCTGGCCGGGCGCGCGTTCTCGTTCATCGCCGCGGTCGACGCGATCGGCGCGTTCCCGCCGATCCACGAGTCGCACGTCGAGATGGACGCCGCCTGGGCGCTCTACGAGGCCTGGCTGAAGATCCGGATGGGCGAGGTCGAGACGGCGCTCGTCTACGGCTTCGGCAAGTCCAGCGCCGGGCAGCTGCGCCGGGTGCTCGCCCTGCAAATGGACCCGTACGTCGTCACTCCACTGTGGCCGGACTCGATCTCGATCGCCGGCATCCAAGCCCGGATGGGTCTCGACGCCGGCCTGTGGTCCGAAAAGGACCTCGCCGAGGTCGCCGCGCGCAACCGCGACCTCGACGCCGCCGAGCTGCTGGACACGCCGTACGTCGCGGACCCGTTGCGCGCGCACGACATCGCGCCGATCACCGACGGCGCCGCCGTGATCGTCCTGTCCACAGTGGAACGGGCGAAGGACATCGTCGAGCACCCGGCGGTGATCGCCGGGATCGAGCACCGGGTCGACTCCCCCGTGCTCGGCGCCCGCGACCTGACGCGGTCGCCGTCGACCGAGATCGCGGCGAAGGCCCTCGACCTCGACGGCGTCGACCTCGCCGAGCTGCACGCGCCGTTCACGCACCAGGAGATCATCCTGCGCACCGCCCTCGGCCTCAAGGACAACGTGACCATCAACCCCTCGGGCGGCGCGCTGGCCGCGAACCCGATGTTCTCCGCCGGGCTCGCCCGCATCGGCGAGGCGGCGCGGCGGATCCACAGTGGAGAGTCCCGCAAGGCCGTGGCGCACGCGACGAGCGGCCCCGCCCTGCAGCAGAACCTCCTGGCCGTGCTGGAGGCACGATGACCAAGCAGCTCACGGCCGTGCTCGGCACCGGCCAGACGCACCACCGCGCCAAGCGCACCGACGTCTCGATGCCGGGCCTGCTGCGCGAGGCGATCGACCGCGCGATGATCGACGCCCAGGTCGGGTGGGCCGACATCGACGCCGTCGTGCTCGGCAAGGCGCCGGACCTGTTCGAAGGCGTCATGATGCCCGAGCTGTTCCTCGCCGACGCGCTGGGCGCGAACGGGAAACCGTTGCTGCGCGTGCACACCGCGGGCTCGGTCGGCGGGTCGACGGCGCTGGTCGCGGCGTCGCTCGTGCAGTCCGGCGTGCACCGCCGGGTGCTCACGGTGGCGTTCGAGAAGCAGTCCGAGTCGAACGCGATGTGGGGCCTGTCGATCCTGCCGCCGTTCCAGATGCCGGTCGGCGCCGGCGCGGGCGGCTACTTCGCGCCGCACGTCCGGTCCTACATCCGCCGCTCCGGCGCGCCCGAGCACATCGGCGCGATCGTCGCGGCGAAGGACCGCCGCAACGGCGCGTTGAACCCGTTCGCGCACCTGCGTCAGGCGGACATCACCGTCGAGTCGGTGCAGGCGTCGCAGATGCTGTGGGACCCGATCCGTTACGACGAGACCTGCCCGTCTTCGGACGGCGCGTGCGCGATGGTGCTCGGCGACGAGGCCGCCGGGGACGCCGTCGAAGGCGGCGCCGCCTGGATCCACGCGACGGCGATGCGCACCGAGCCCACCACGTTCGCCGGCCGCGACCAGGTCAACCCGCAGGCCGGGCGCGACGCCGCGGCCGCGTTGTGGGCCGAGGCGGGCATCAAGGACCCGATGTCCGAAGTGGACGTCGCCGAGATCTACGTGCCGTTCTCGTGGTTCGAGCCGATGTGGCTGGAGAACCTCGGGTTCGCCGCGGAAGGCGAGGGCTGGAAGGTCACCGAGGCCGGTGAGACGGCGATCGGCGGGCGGCTACCGGTCAACCCGTCCGGCGGGGTGCTCTCGTCCAACCCGATCGGCGCGTCCGGCATGCTTCGCTTCTCCGAAGCCGCGAAGCAGGTCATGGGCCGCGCCGGGGACTACCAGGTGGACGGCGCGCGCGTCGCCCTCGGGCACGCCTACGGCGGCGGGTCGCAGTACTTCTCGATGTGGGTGGTCGGCGCCGCCAAGCCGCGTTGATACGCTCGACCCACCATGCCGAGACTCGCGGACCACGAACAACGCCGTCGCCAGATCGCCGAAGCCGTCTGGCGGATCGCCAGCGCGCGCGGGCTGGAAGACGTGTCGCTGCGCAAGGTCGCGGCCGAGGCCGGCGTCTCGCTGCGGCTCGTCCAGTACTACTTCGGCACACGCAACGACCTGCTGCTGGGCGCGCTCGAGATCCTCAACAAGGTCGCCGAGGAACACACCCGCGCCGAGGTCGGGCCGGAGGCGGACGCGACGCCGCGCCAGGTCCTGCGCACGATGCTGGTCGGGATGCTCCCGCTGGACGACGAGCGCCGCACGCGTTACCTCGTGCACCTGGCCTACTTCGTCCGCTCGCTGACCGACCCCGACCTCGCGACGGCGTTCAGCGCGGCGCCGCCGGAGCTGGAACGGCTGACCGCGGACCTGCTGGCCTGGGGGCAGCAACGCGGTGAGGTGCCGCCGGACCTCGAGCTGATGCCGGAGGCCGAGCTGCTCCTCTCGAGCGTCGACGGCCTGCAGACCAGCATTATCCTGGGCCAGCGCACCCCCGAGGCCGTGTTCGCACTGATCGACCACCAGCTCGGCCGGCTCTTCAGTCTCTCGAACGTCGCCACTTGAGTGCCAGCAGCGTCCCGAGCACCCCGGTCACGACGCCGACCGCGGCCGGCACCGCGACCGGCGGGTCCACCACGATCACCGGCTTCAGCTCCACCGGCGCCGGCGGCTGCACCGGCTTCGGCGGCGCGTCCGAACCGGTGGCCGTCCAGGCCGTGACGTAGACGAGCATCCGCGCGATCAGCGAGATGAAGAAGATCAGGCCGATCACCGAGCCGAACGCGATCCCCGTCGGCGAGCTGCCGATCAGCCGCAGGTAGAAGCCACCGGCCAGCTTGAGCGCCTCGAACCCGAGGGCCAGGGCGATCGCGCCGCGCACCGCGCTGCGCACGCCCACGGGCTGACGCGGCAGCCGGGTCAGCACCCAGAGGAACACCAGCCAGTCGGCGGCCAGCGAGAGCGGCACCGAGGACGCGGAGACGAGCTGGTGCCCCCAGCTCGTGTCGTCGAGGCCGGCCAGCCGGAGCAGGTAGCTGCCGAGCGCGGTGCCGGAGATGGTGATCGTGAACGACACCAGCAGCGCCGCCGTCAGGCCGAGCAACGCGAGCAGGTCGACGGCGATCAGCCGCGGCAGCGACTGGTCCGACCGGTTCTGCCCCCACAGCGCGGTGAGCGAGTCCCGCAGCGCGTTCATCCAGTTCCAGCCCGAGTAGAGGCCGATCACCAGGCCGAACGCGCCGACGCTCGTCCGCTGGTCGACGAAGCCGGTGAGCAGGTCGGTGGCCTTGTCCCCCAGCCCGCCCGGCAGCGTGCTGACGATCGCGCGCACCATCGTGTCGAGCAGGTGCGGCTGGCTGGCCAGCACGAACCCGGCCACCGACGACGCCACCATCAGCAGCGGCACCAGCGACAGCAGGCTGAAGTAGGTGATCGACGCGACGTAGTGGTAGCCGCCGGTGTCGACGTAGCGGTTGGTCGCGCGGGCGATGTGGTCCAGCCACCGGTACCGGGCACGGGCCCGCGCCCAGGGGCTCGGGGCCTTGGGGGAACTCTTCACGGACACTGTTTACCCAGCCGGGACCCTCCTCGCGCACACAACACGCACTCTTGACACCCCATCACCCGCTCGCCGGACGTGCGGGGGCCTCGGAGTGACCTCGGCCAGGGGCGTCAGCTGAGCGCGACCAGCTCGGACCAGTCGTCCTGGGGCAGCTCGGCGTCCGTCGTCGCGAACACCGAGCTGCCCAGGAAGTCCAGGCTGCAGCCGAGGGTGGCCAGGAACGACGTGTCCGCGGCGTCGCGGCCGGTGGAGATGCGGAGCATCGTCTGGCGCGGCGCGAGGTGCGTGGCGTCGAAGACGTACCAGTGGCCGTCGATCGCGGCCTCGAACACGGCGTGGAAGTCCATCGGCGACAGCCCGGGCGCGTAGACGCCGACGTAGCGGGCTGGGATGTCGAAGAACCGGCAGAAGGTGACGCACACGTGCGCGAAGTCGCGGCAGACGCCTTCGCCGGCCAGGAGGGTGTCGATGGCGTCGTCGGTCGGCCGGGTGGCGCCGACGGTGTAGAGGAGCCGGTCGTTGACGTTCCGGACGATCGCGTCCACAGTGGACCGCGCGTCGGGGCGGCCGTACATCTCCGGCGTCGCCAGGCCGCCGATCCGGTCGGACGGGCAGTACCGGCTCGGCCGGGTGAACACGGCGATGTCGGCGAGGGTGACGGGCTCGGGTTCGGCCGCGGCCAGGTCGCGCTCGGCGTGGTAGGTGACGCGGTGCTCCCCGAGCGGCAGGTCGAAGACGTCGGCGCGGGTACCGTGCTCGAACAGGACGGCTTCGCTCCCGCCGTCCCAGGAGACGGTCAGGTCCTCGGTGTCGGCGTTCGCCGCCGCGATCGAGATCGCCGCCCGGCCGGGTTCGGTGACACGGATGGTGAACTCGACGTCGACACTCGCTCGCGGGGCCATCGCGCCATGATGACAGCCGGGCCGCGTGCGACCATCACCCCGTGGTGAACATCGTGGTCTTCCATTCGGTGCTGGGGCTCCGGCCGGTCGAGCTCGGCGCGGCCGAACGGCTGCGGGCGGCCGGGCACGACGTCGTCACGCCCGACCTCTACGCCGGCTCGACCGCGCCCACGCTCGAGGAGGGCTTCGCCCTGATGGACCACGTCGGCTGGACGACGATCAGCGGTCGCGCGTCCGACGCGGTGCGCGACCTGCCGCCCGCCACCGTGCTGCTGGGGGTGTCGATGGGCTGCGGCGTCGTCCAGGGCGTCCTCCCGGACCGTCCCGCCGCGGCGGGAGTCCTGCTGCTGCACGCGTTGGGGGCCATTCCGGCGTCGGCGCGCACCGGCCTGCCGGTGCAGGTGCACGTCGCCGATCCGGACCCGATCGCACCGCCAGCCGAGGTCGCCGCCTGGCGAGCGGTCAACCCCACGGCCGAGGTGTTCACCTACCCCGGCGCCGGCCACTTCTACACCGACGCCGAGGGTCCCGACCACGACGAAGCCGCGTCCGCTCTCACCTGGCAGCGGGTGCTCGGCTTCCTCCGGACGCTGCCTCAGGCGTAGCGGACCGGGTAGTGCTTGATGCCGTTGAGCCAGCTGGAGCGCAGGCGCACCGGGGGTTCCGCTTCGGTGATGTCCGGCATCACGTCGGCGATGGCGTTGAAGATCAGGTCGATCTCCAGCCGGGCGAGGTTGGCGCCGATGCAGTAGTGCGAACCGGTGCCGCCGAAGCCGACGTGCGGGTTGTCCTCCCGCATGATGTCGAACTTCTCCGCGTCTTCGAACACGTCGGGGTCGAAGTTGGCGGAGCTGTAGAACATCCCGACGCGGTCGCCCCGCTTGATCTGCGCACCGCCCAGCTCGGTGTCGCGGGTGGCGGTGCGCTGGAAGGCGACCACCGGGGTGGCCCAGCGGACGATCTCGTCGGGCGCGGTCTTCGGGCGCTGCTCCTTGAACAGCTCCCACTGGGCCGGGTGGTCCAGGAACGCCTTCATGCCGTGCGTGATCGCGTTGCGCGTGGTCTCGTTGCCGGCCACCGCGAGCAGGATGACGAAGAAGCCGAACTCGTCGGAGCCCAGCGCCTCGCCGTCGACGTCGGCCTCGATCAGCTTGGTGACGATGTCGTCCATCGGGCACTTGCGACGGTCCTCGGCCATGTTCCAGGCGTAGCCGATGAGCTGGGTCGACGCCTCGAGCGGCTCGAGCTGGTACTCGGGATCGTCGTAGGCGACCATCTGGTTGGACCAGTCGAAGATCTTGAGCCGGTCCTCCTGCGGGACGCCGATCAGTTCGGCGATCGCCTGCAGCGGCAGCTCGCAGGCGACGTCGGTGACGAAGTCGCCCGTGCCCTTCTTCTTCGCCTCGAACACGATCTTCGCGGCGCGGTCCCGCAGCGTGTCCTCGAGCTTGGCGATCGAGCGCGGGGTGAAGCCCTTCGACACGATCCGCCGCAGCTTGGTGTGCTGGGGCGCGTCCATGTTGAGCAGGACCAGGCGGTTCGCGTTGAGGCGGTCCTCGGTCATGCTCTCGTCGAAGCGGATGATCGCGGTCTTCTCGCTCGACGAGTAGAGCGTGCTGTCGCGGGAGACCTCCTTGACGTCCGCGTGCCGCGAGACGACCCAATAGCCGTCGTCACCGAAGCCCGCGGTGTTGTTCTTCTGGGGGTTCCACCACACGGGGGCGGTCCGCCGGAGCTCGGCGAACTCGGCCAGGGGCAGCCGATGGGCGTAGAGGTCCGGGTCCGTGAAGTCGAAACCGGCGGGGATGAGCGGAGCGGCCACGTTGCCTCCCACGGTTCGCCTTGTGAAACACGTTCTAAGCGGATTTAAGCATACGGTGTTAACAAGCGGAAGGGCGTTCAGTGAAACCTGTTAACTTGACCGATGAGGCCAGGTGAACGAGCGCTCACTCGGCCAAGATCGAGATCACGCCCGCGCTGCGGCGCCTTGCATCGAACGATAACTTGTTCTAGTTTTTGGGCTACTGAACAGTCTTCCCGATGAACTTCCCGACGAAGGGGACCAGATGGGCGTGCCGGTCATCGTCGAAGCCGTGCGGACCCCGATCGGCAAGCGGGGCGGCCTGCTGGCCGGCCTGCACGCGGCCGAGCTGCTGGGGGCCGCGCAGCTGGCCCTGCTGGACCGCGCCGGGATCGACCCGGCGCTGGTCGAGCAGCTGATCGGCGGCTGCGTCACGCAGGCCGGCGAGCAGTCGAGCAACGTCACGCGCACCGCGTGGCTGCACGCGGGCCTGCCGGAGACGGCGGGCGCGACGACGATCGACGCCCAGTGCGGCTCGGCGCAGCAGGCCACGCACCTGATCGCCGGCCTGATCGCGGCGGACGCCATCGACGTCGGCGTCGCCTGCGGGGTCGAGGCGATGAGCCGCGTCCCCCTGGGGACGAACCGAGCGGGCGGCTCCCCCCGGCCGGCGTCGTGGTCGATCGACCTCCCGAACCAGTACGGCGCGGCGGAGCGCATCGCGGTGCGCCGGGGCTTGACGCGCGCCGACGTCGACGCGTTCGGCGCGGCGTCCCAGCAGAAAGCGGCGGCCGCGTGGGAGGCCGGCCACTTCGACCGCGAGGTGGCGCCGGTGAAGGCCCCGGTCCTCGACGCGTCGGGCGAACCGACCGGCGAAACCCGGCTGATCACCCGGGACCAGGGCCTGCGCGAGACGACGGCCGAGGGCCTGGCCCGCCTCAAGCCGGTGGTCGAGGACGGCATCCACACGGCGGGCACGTCATCCCAGATCTCCGACGGCGCGGCGGCCCTGCTGCTGATGGACTCCACGCGCGCCGCGGCCCTGGGCCTGCGCCCGCGAGCCCGGATCATCGCGCAGGCACTGGTCGGCGCGGAGCCGTACTACCACCTGGACGGCCCGATCCGCGCGACGGAGCGGGTGCTGACGCGCGCGGGCATGACGATCGCCGACCCGGACCTGTTCGAGGTCAACGAAGCGTTCGCTTCGGTGCCGCTGTCGTGGCAGCGAACGCTCTCGCCGGACGAGTCCCGAGTCAACGTCAACGGCGGCGCGATCGCCCTGGGCCACCCGGTGGGCAGCACGGGAGCGCGCCTGCTGACGACGGCGCTGCACGAGCTGGAGCGCCGGGACGCGTCGACGGCGCTGGTGACGATGTGCGCCGGGGGCGCGTTGGCGACGGCGACGATCATCGAACGCCTCTGACCCGCTGCGGCGGCCAGGCACCGAGTTGGCCGCTACCGCTGGCGGGGTGGCAGCTCCAGTCGCCAAGCTGGCCGTTCCGGTAGTCGAGTCGGCGATGCCCGTGCGGCCGAGGTGACCGCACGTCGTCATCAGTTCAGCTTTGCCTTGTCGTCAAACGCATCCCCTTCCCCCGGCACCCGTCCTCCGTTACTCCACCACCTCCGCGGGACCGTTGCCCGGCCTGGCGAACTTCACCGTTCCCCGCCCCTCCCTCCAGCTCTCCACGAAGAGCGTGTCCTCGGCCACCCACGTCAGCACGACCTCCCTGAGGTCCAGCCGGAACAGGTGGCACGGCTCGTCGTTTCCTTGCAGTGCCGCGATCTCCGCCTTGTCCGTCAGCTCCGCCACCACGCCCGCCAGCTTCGCGTCGCCGCCCTCTTCCATGCCCGGGTACGCGTGGATCGCGAACCTGTTGTCCCGCCGCAGATCGCGGGCCTTCATTGCGTCCAGCATCGATCCGATGTAGGCCTCCGCGCCGCGGAAGTCCACCTCGGAGCCGCTCACCCGTGGTGCGCCGTCGCGGCGCAATGTGGCCAGTACGTGCGACTTCTCCGCCGTGAAGCGCGCGTGCACCCGCGTCGCCAGCGAAGGTGACTGCGCCGAGAACTCCTGCCAACTCGTCATGCCCAGCAGCGTCCCACCCACCACCGACAGTTTCAGAGCCCACCCACGACCAGGTGAACGAACGTCCCGGACAGCCCGTAGGTGCTCACCCCGGCCAGCGCCCGCCCCGGGTGGGGCCATTCGGCTGGTGACGACGCGAGTTCCAGACCCGCCCAGTCGACCGCCGATGTCGGACGTGGGCAGTGCAGGGTGGCCGGAATCCGCCGTTCGCGGACCACCATCGCCGTCTTGATCAAGCCCGCCAGGCCACCCGCCGCCTCCGGGTGGCCGATGTTCGACTTCACCGAACCCACCAGGCACGGCTGTCCCGGCGGCCGCCCGGCGCCGATCGCCTCGCTGATCGCCCGCAGCTCGATGACGTCGCCCGCCGGGGCCGCGTTGCCGTGCGCCTCCACGTAACCGAGCTCCGCGGGCGCGACCCCGGCCTGCGCGCACGCCCGGGCGATCACCTGCAGGTAGCCCTCCACAGACGGCGCGATGATCGCCTTGGCCGTGCGGCCCTTGCTCGCCTGGGCGCTGCCCAGGATCAGCGCGTGGACGCGGTCGCCGTCGGCCAGGGCCTGGCCCAGGCGCTTGAGGACGACGACGCCCGCACCGTCGCTGCGGACGAAACCGTCCGCGTCCTCGTCGCCGAAACGGCAACGTCCGGTCGGCGACAGCATCCCCGCCGCCGAGTAGCCGAGCGTGTGGTCGGTGCCTAGGACCAGGCTGACACCGCCCGCCACCGCCGTGTCGCACTCCCCCGTGCGCAGGCTCTGGCACGCGAGGTGCACGGCCAGCGTGCCCGACGAACACGCCGCGTCGACCGTGGCGCACGGGCCGCGCAGGTCCCACGCGTAGCTGATCCGCCCGGACGCCATGCTCCGCGCCGCCGCGCCCGCGATCGCGTACATGTCGGCCGTCCCTTGAAGACCGTCCCAGTGCTCGCCCGTGCTCTGCCCCATGAAGACGCCGATCTCGCGGCCCTCGACGCCGTCGAGCCCGGCGTCGGCCAGTGCGTCGCGCGTGGTCGTCAGGAGGACGCGGTGCTGCGGGTCGAGCACCGCCGCTTCCCGTTCGCTCACGCCGAAGAACCCCGGGTCGAACTCTTCGGAGCCGACGAAACCGCCCGCCAGGCTGACGAGCCGGCCGCGACGGCGGGGCACCGGGTCGTACAGCTCCGCCGCGTCGAACCGGCCGCCCGGTGCGGCGCCGACGACCGCGTCGACGCGCGTGTCGAGCAGCTCCCAGAGCGCGTCCGGGCCGGCCGCGCCGGGGAACCGGCAGCTCATGCCGACGATCGCGATCGGCTCGTTCATCGTTCTCCCAAATATGTCCACTGTGGACGGCGGATTCACCCGTCCGTGGCAGCGCGGGTTCCCGCGGCCGCGCACACCCTATGTGATCATTCAGGCCGCCCGGGTGATCGCCTCGGCGATCTCCCCTTCCCCGGAGGAATCCCCGTTATGTGTGGCATCGCGGGCTGGGCCGACCCCAGCTGCCCGCTCCCGGACGGCGGCATGACCGTGCACCGGATGACCGAGACCCTCGCCGCCCGCGGGCCGGACGACTCCGGCGTCTGGGCGGCCGCGCACGTCGCGTTCGGGCACCGCCGGCTCGCCGTGCTCGACCCCGCGAACGGCCGGCAGCCGATGGTCGCCTACGACGACCAGGACGAGGCCACGACCGTCCTGTCCTACAGCGGCGAGGTGTTCAACCACCGCGAGCTGCGCGTCGAGCTGGAGCTGCTGGGGCACAAGTTCCGTACGCGCACCGACACGGAAGTCGTGCTGCACGCCTTCCTGGAGTGGGGCACCGACGCCCCGCGGCGGCTCGACGGCATGTTCGCCTTCGCCGTCTGGGACGCCTCGCGCCGCCGGTTGCTGCTGGTCCGCGACCGGCTCGGCGTCAAGCCGCTCTGCTACGCGCGGCACGGCGATGGCGTCCTGTTCGCCTCCGAGCCCAAGGCGCTGTTCGCGTCCGGCCTGGTCGCGCCGGCCGTCGACGACGGCGGCCTGCGCGACTTCCTGGCCTCGGTCCGCACCCCGGGGATGACGCTCCACCAGGGCGTTCACGAGGTCCGGCCGGGCACGATGCTGCTGGTCGACGCCGACGGCGTCCGCGAGCGCCGCTACTGGTCACTGGACGCGCAGCCGCACGAAGACGACCTCGCCACGACCGTCGAGCGGATCCGCGAACTCCTCGAAGACATCACCGAACGGCACGTCCGGGCCGACGTCCCGCTCGGCGCGCTGCTGTCGGGCGGCCTCGATTCGAGCGCGCTCGCCGCGCTGGGCCGGCGGTTCACGACCGCGCCGCTGCGCACATTCTCCGTCGGCTTCGCCGGCGAGTTCGTGCCCGACGCCCTCCGCGCCACGCCGGACGCGCCCTACGTGCGGGACGTCGTCGCGCACTGCGGGCTCGACCACCGCGACCTGGTGCTCGGGTCGGCGGCGCTGGCCGATCCGGCGGTGCGCCGGGCCGTCGTCCACGCGCGGGACGCGCCCGCGACCGGCGACATGGACACGTCGCTGTTCCTGCTGTTCAAGGCGGTCCGCGAGCATTCGACGGTGGCGCTGTCCGGGGAGAGCGCCGACGAGGTCTTCGGCGGCTACCCGTGGTTCCACCAGCCGCTCGCCCACGGCTATCCGTGGCGTTACTTCACCGGCCGCAGCGGGACGTACCTCGCGCTGCTGCGCGACGACGTCGCCGCGGAACTCGCCGTCGGCGCCCATCGCGAGGCGCACTACCGGCAGGCGCTCGCCGAAGTTCCGGTGCTGCCGGGGGAAACGGCCGAGCAGCGCCGGATGCGTGAGGTCGTCCACCTGCACCTGACGCGCTGGCTGCCGGACCTGCTCGACCGCAAGGATCGGCTCAGCATGGCCGTCGGCCTGGAGGTCCGGGTGCCGTTCTGCGACCACCGGCTCGTCGAGTACGCCTTCAACACGCCGTGGTCGCACCACACTTTCGACGGCCGGGAGAAGTCGCTGCTGCGGGCGGCGGTGGCCGATCTGCTCCCGCGCAGCGTCACCGAGCGGGTCAAGGCGCCCTACCCGGCGACGCACGATCCCGGCTACGACGTCGCGATCCGCGCGCAGGCCGCGGATCTGCTGGCCACGCCGAACGCGCCCGCGTGGACCTACCTCGACCCGGCGCGGCTGAGCGAGCGCCTGGCACGCCCGGAGACCGACCGGGCGACACGCGCGGGCATCGACTTCGCGCTCAACCTGGACCTCTGGCTGACGCGCTAACCGGGCAGGTGCGCGTCGACCTCGATCTCGATCTTCATGCGCGGGTCGGCCAGACCGGCCTCCAGCATCGTCGCGGCCGGGCGGACCTCGGCGAACGCCTTGCGCAGCACCGGCCAGCACGGCTCGAAGTCCGCCCGCGACGGCAGCACGTACCGCACCCGGACGACGTCGGCGAAGGTGCAGCCGGCCTCGGTCAAGGCCGCTTCGATGTTGCGAAGGCACTGGGCGGCCTGCTCGACGACGTCGTCGGAGATCGTCATGGTCGAGTAGTCGAAGCCGGTGGTGCCGGAGACGTACACGCGGCCGCCGTCGACGACCGCGCGGGCGTAGCCGATCTGCTCCTCGAAGGTGGAGCCGCTGAGAATGGTTTGACGCGCCATACGCGCACGTTAGCGGCCCGCGCCAACCGAATTATCCGGCGCCGTAGACCGGTTCCGGGTCCGTCGACTCCGCCAGCAGTTCGGCCACCACCGGGCCCAGCTCCACGGGGGCCCAGCGCGCGCCTTTGTCGCGTTGCGGGCCGGGGCGCCAGCCGTCCGCGAGGCCGACGCGGCCGCCGTCCACCTCGAAAACCCGGCCCGTCACCGACGAAGATTCCGTGCTGCCCAGCCAGACCACCAGCGGGGAGACGTTCTCCGGGGCCATCGCGTCGAAGCCGTCGTCGGGCGCGGCCATGTCGAACGTCGTCTCGGTCATCCGGGTCCGGGCGGCCGGAGCGATCGCGTTGACCGTGACGCCGTAGCGGCCGAACTCCGCGGCCGCGACCGTGGTCAGCCCGAGGATGCCCGCCTTCGCCGCCGAGTAGTTGCCCTGGCCGACGCTGCCGAGCAGGCCCGCGCCGGAACTCGTGTTGATCACCCGCGCGGCCCGCGTGCGGCCCGCCTTCGCCTCGGCTCGCCAGTACTCCGCCGCGTGCCGCAGGGGCGCGAAATGGCCTTTGAGGTGCACGCGGACGACCGCGTCCCACTCCTCCTCGGCGAGGTTGACCAGCATCCGGTCACGCAGGAAGCCCGCGTTGTTGACCAGGACGTCGAGGCCCCCGAAGGCGTCCAAAGCCTCCCGAATCAGCGAAGCCGCGCCGTCCCAGGAAGCGACGTCGTCGGTGTTCGCCACCGCTTCCCCGCCCGCCGCGCGGATCTCGTCGACCACCTGCTGCGCCGGGCCCGCTTCGCCGCCGCGGCCGTCCAGCGCCGCGCCCAGATCGTTGACGACCACCCGCGCGCCCTCGGCGGCGAACGCGAGCGCGTGCGCCCGGCCGATCCCGCGCCCGGCGCCGGTGACGACCACTACGCGTCCTTCGACCAGCTTCATTCCTTCTCCTCCATCGCACCGAGAAATGCCGGACGCTCGCCGCCGCCGTGCACCACGAGCCGCGCGCCGCTGACGTAGGACGCCAGCGGTGAAGCCAGGAACACCGCGCACGCGCCGACTTCCGCCGGTTCGGCGAGCCGGCCGAGCGGCACGGTCGCGCCGAGCGCCGCGGGGTCGCCGTACCCGCCGTCCGTGCGCACCATGCCGACGTCGAGCGCGTTGACCCGCACCTTCGGCGCCCATTCGACGGCGAGGGTGCTGGTCAGGTTGTCGAGCCCCGCCTTCGCCGCGCCGTAGGACGCGGTCCCCGGCGATGGCCGCAGCGCGCTCACGCTGCTGATGTTGACGATCGAGCCGCCCCGGTCCTGGCCCTGCATCACGGCGTTCGCGGCCCGCGAGACGATCAGCGGCGCCAGGAGGTTCAGCCCGACGACCTTCTCGTGGAAGCGCGGCGACGCCGTCGACGTGTCCGCGAAGGGCGCGCCGCCCGCGTTGTTCACCAGGACGTCCAGCCGCCCGAAGCGCGCCACGATCTCCGCGACCAGGGCGTCGACGGCGTCCGGATCCCGGATGTCACAAGGGAAGAACACCTCCCCCGGCGACGACTCCGGCGTGCGGCGGGCGCAGGTCACGACCCGCGCGCCCGCCTGTTCGAAGGCGTATGAGATGCCGAGGCCGACCCCGCGGACGCCCCCGGTCACCAGGACGACCGCGCCGTCCAGGCCGAGTTCGAGTGTCACCGGCGACCTCCCGCTTTTGTCGTCCCGATGCTAACGTACCAAGCAAGTGCTAGGTTGTTAACCGCGAGAGGTGCCGATGACGGTTTCGACGCACACCCCGGAGCCCGGGATCGCCGTGGTCACCGTGGCCGCTCCCCCGGTGAACGCGCTGACCGTGCGCGGCTGGTTCGACCTCGCCGAGGCCATCGAAAAGGCGGGCCGCGACCCGGCCGTGCACGTCGTCGTGCTGCGCGCGGAGGGCCGCGGGTTCAACGCCGGCGTCGACATCAAGGAGATCCAGCGCGACCCGGGGTACGACGCGCTGATCGGCGCGAACGAGGGCTGCGCGGCGGCGTTCTCGGCGGTGTACGACTGCCTCGTGCCGGTGATCGTCGCGGTGCAAGGGTTCTGCCTCGGCGGCGGTGTCGGGCTGGTCGGCAACGCGGACATCGTCGTGGCCAGCGAAGACGCCGAGTTCGGACTGCCCGAAGTGGACCGCGGCGCGCTCGGCGCGGCGACGCACCTGGCGCGGCTCGTGCCGCAGCACCTCATGCGCGCCCTGTACTACACGGCGTCGAAGATCAGCGCGCAGCAGCTGCACCACCACGGTTCGGTGTACGCGGTGGTGCCGCGCGAAGAACTCGACGCAACCGCGCTCGGCGTCGCCCGGCAGATCGCCGCGAAGGACACGCGCGTGATCCGCGCGGCGAAGCAGGCCATCAACGGCATCGACGTCCAGCCCGTGCACCGCAGCTACCGGTTCGAGCAGGGATTCACGTTCCAGCTCAACCTCGCCGGTGTCTCGGACGGGGCGCGTCAGGAGTTCTTGGAGAAGGGAAAGCCTTGAGCGACAAGCGGATGAGCGTCGACGACGTCGTCGGCGAACTGCGCGACGGCATGACGCTCGGCATCGGCGGCTGGGGGTCGCGGCGCAAGCCGATGGCGCTGATCCGGGCCATCCTGCGGTCGCCGCTGAAGGACCTGACGGTCGTCTCGTACGGCGGCCCGGACGTCGGCCTCCTGGCTTCGGCGGGCAAGCTGCGCAGGCTGGTCTTCGGGTTCGTGACGCTCGATTCCGTGCCGTTCGACCCGTGGTTCAACCGGGTCCGCGAAGCCGGGTCGATCGAGGTCACCGAGTACGACGAAGGCATCCTCGGCACCGGGCTTTCCGCGGCTGCGCAACGGCTTCCGTTCCTGCCGACGCGCGCCGGGCCCGGCTCCGACGTCATGACGTTCTCGCCGTCGCTGAAGACCGTCCGCTCACCGTACGAGGACGGCGAGGAGCTGCTGGCCGTGCCCGCGCTGCGCCTCGACGCGGCGCTCGTGCACCTCAACCGCGCGGACGCCCGCGGCAACGCGCAGTACCTCGGCCCGGACCCGTACTTCGACGAGCTGTTCGCGCTCGCCGCCGACAAGTGTTACGTGTCAACGGAAAAAGTCGTCCCCACCCACGAGTTGACGGCGACGGCACCCGTGCAGAGCCTGCTGCTCAACCGCGCGAGCGTGCACGGTGTCGTCGAAACCCCGCGCGGCGCGCACTTCACGTCCGCCGCACCGGATTACGGCCGCGACGAACGGTTCCAGCGGCACTACGCGGCCGCGGCGAAGGATCCGGGCGCCTGGCCGGCGTTCGCGGACCGGTTCCTGGCCGGCGACGAGACGGACTACCAGCGGGCCGTCACGCGGTTCGCGGAGGAGGCGGCATGACGCGCGCGGACGTCGCGGTCGTCGCGTGCGCGGAGCTGTTCCGCGGCGACGGCGAGATCCTGATCAGCCCGATGGGCTACGTCCCGGCGCTCGGCGCGCGGCTCGCGCGGCTGACGTTCGAGCCGGATCTGCTGCTCTCGGACGGCGAGGCCTACCTGCTCGAAAGCCCCGTCGGCGAGCCGGTGATCGAGGGCTGGCAGCCGTTCCGGAAGGTCCTGGACACCGTGGTGCCGCACGGGAAGCGGCACGTCGTGATGGGCGCCAACCAGGTCGACCGGCACGGCAACCAGAACATCTCCGCCATCGGCGACCACGAGAAGCCGAAGAAGCAGCTGCTCGGCGTGCGCGGCGGGCCCGGCAACACGGCCAACCACCGCACCAGCTACTGGGTGCCGCGGCACAGCACCCGGGTGTTCGTCGAAGACGTCGATGTCGTGTCCGGTGTCGGTTACGTGCGGGCGCGTGCGGCGGGGTTGCGCTACCACGACGTCCACCGGGTGGTGACGAACCTCGGCGTCCTCGACTTCGGCGGGCCGGACCACGCGGCGCGGCTGGTGTCGACGCACCCCGGCGTCACGGTCGAGGAGGTCATCGCGGCGACCGGGTTCCCGCTGGTCACCGAGGGCATCGCGGTGTCGAGGGAGCCGACCGGCGAGGAGCTGGAGCTGATCGCCCAGCTGGACCCGAAGTCGTTGCGGGAGAAGGAAGTCCCCGAATGAAGACGCGGCTGACCGAGCTGACCGGCGTCCGGCACCCGGTCGTCCAGACGGGGATGGGCTGGGTGGCCGGGCCGCGGCTGGTGTCGGCGACCGCGGAGGGCGGCGGGCTCGGCATCCTCGGCTCCGCGACGATGACGTTCGACGAGCTCGAAGCCGCCGTCAAGGAGGTGAAGAGCCGGACGTCCGCGCCGTTCGGGGTCAACCTGCGTGCGGACGCCGACGACGCCGGCCGCCGCGTCGACCTGCTGATCCGCGAGAACGTCCGGGTCGCGTCGTTCGCCTTGGCGCCCAAGAAGGACATGATCGCGAAGCTGAAGGACCACGGCGTCGTCGTCGTGCCTTCGGTGGGCGCGGCGCGGCACGCCGAGAAGGTGGCGTCTTGGGGCGCGGACGCCGTCGTCGTCCAGGGCGGCGAGGGCGGCGGGCACACCGGCGGGGTGGCCACGACGCTGCTGCTGCCGTCGGTGCTGGACGCCGTCGACATCCCGGTGGTCGCGGCGGGCGGGTTCTTCGACGGCCGCGGGCTGGCCGCGGCGCTGGCGTACGGCGCGGCCGGGATCGGCATGGGCACGCGGTTCCTGCTGACGCGGGAGAGCACCGTGCCGGACGCCGTCAAGCAGGCCTACCTGACGCGGGACCTGAACGGCACCGTCGTCACCCGGAAGGTCGACGGCCTCCCTCACCGTGTGTTGCGAACGGGGCTGGTCGACGGGCTGGAGGCGTCCGGGACGCTCGGCGGGCTCGGCCGGGCCGCGGCGAACGCCGTCCGGTTCCGGCGGCTGAGCGGGCTCTCGTGGACGTCGCTGCTGCGCGAGGGCGTCCGGATGACGCGAAGCGGGCAGCGGACGTGGGCGCAGGTGCTGATGGCCGCGAACACGCCGATGCTGCTGCGCGCGGGGCTCGTCGACGGCGACCTCGGGGCCGGCGTGCTGGCGTCCGGGCAGGTCGTCGGGCTGCTCGCGGATCTCCCCCGGGTGGGTGACCTGATCGAACGGATCGTGGCCGACGCCGAAGGAATCCTGCGCGGGCTGTGTGCTTGACTTTCCGGCATGATCTCGGAAAGCCGTTGCCCGGTGGAGGACGGTGAGCTCCAGGTCCGCCGCGGCGGCGAGGGGCCGGTGCTGCTGCTGATCGCGGGCGGTACCGGATCGGGTGACGCCTACCGGGCGCTGGCGAAGCACCTGTACGAGCACTTCACGGTCGTCACGTACGACCGGCGCGGCCACTTCGCCAGCACGGACACCACGACGGGCCCGGTCCCGGTGTCGCTGCAGGCCGACGACGCGCTGGCGGTGCTGAATCACGTGACGGGCGCGCCGGCCCAGGTGTTCGGCTCGAGCGCGGGCGCGCTGATCGGCCTCGACCTGGTGGCTCGCCACCCGGACAGCGTCACGACGCTGGTCGCGCACGAGCCCCCGGCGGTCCACCTGATGCCGGACGCGAGCGGCTGGCTCGACGCGGCGGCCGAGCAGGTCCGGTTGGCCCGTTCGGGTGACCTGATCGGCGCGGTGACCCGGTTCGCGGACGCGATCGCCGGGGCGGCGCTGCCGAACCTGCCCAACATCCGCCTGCCCCACGAGGCCGACTGGATCCGGCTGTTCGACCGCGAGCTGACGCCGTTCTTCGACTACCTGCCGGACCTGCGCGCCCTGCGCCGGGCGAGCACGGAGATCCTCCCGGTGGCGGGCGAAGGCAGTCGCGGCCGGTACCACTACCAGCCGGCGAAGATCCTGGCGCTGGAACTGGGCTTGCCGTTCACGGAGACGCCGGGAGCACACCTGGCACCACAGCGAAACCCGGCGAAGTTCGCGGCGGCGTTGCGGGACCTGCTGACCCCGGACGCGGCCTGACTCTCGCGCCGTGTCGTCGCGTCAATCACGCGAGCCGGCGCCCCGATCACGCGAGCCGGCGCCCTGATCACATGAGCCGACCATCCGGGCACGCCAGCCGACCCTCCGGGTACGCGAGCCGACCGTCCGGGCACGCGAGCCGACCATCCAGGCACGTTCGCGGCCGCATGGCGGGATCTGCTTTTCCCGAAGCCTGACCTCGGCAGCCCCCCGCCCTTCCCTTGGGGGGCGTCCCCAGGTCCAGTCTATCGGCGGAGCACGACAATCCGGCCGCGCGTGGCCTCCACGGCCGGAGTTGTCCACATCTGCCCCGGCCTGTGGACGACGCCGCACGGCGACCGAGCATCGGCCGTGCCCAGACGGACCACACGCGTGCTTGTACAGACGACACGCGTGACCAGACGGACGACACGCGTGCTTGTACAGACGACACACGTGACCAGACGGACGACACGCGTGCTTGTACAGACGACACACGTGACCAGACGGACGACACGCGTGCTTGTACAGACGACACACGTGACCAGACGGACGACACGCGTGATCAGGGGGACGACACGGCGTCAGACCACCCGGGTGCCGTCCTTCCAGACCTCGCGGATGTTCGAAGCCAGCCCCGGGAAGTCGTACGGGTCCCCCGATACCACCACCAGGTCCGCCCGCAGCCCTGTCTCGATGCGGCCGAGCTCGCCGTCCAGGCCCATGAGCCGCGCCGCCGAGGACGTCGTTGCCTCCAGGACGTCGCCCGGGGTCATGCCGCACGCCGCCATCAGGGCCAGTTCCTCCAGGTTCGTGCCGTGCGGGCCGACGCCGCTGTCGGTGCCCATCGCGATGCGGACGCCCGCCGCGTACGCGCGGCGCACCGAATCGCGGTGGGCCTCCACCACCTCGCGGGCCTTCGCGACGACCGACGCGGGCAGGTCGACGCCCGCGTCGGCCGCGCGGACCACGTTCACCGGGGCGATCAGCGTCGGGACCAGCCACGTGCCGTGGCCGAGCATCAGCTCGATCGCCTCGTCGTCCAGGTAGATGCCGTGCTCGATCGAGCGGACGCCCGCGCGGACCGCGTTCTTGATGCCCGCCGAACCCTGGGCGTGCGCCATCACCGGCCGGCCCTGCATCGCCGCCTCGGCGACCAGGATCTCCAGCTCCTCCGGCGTGAACTGCGAGTGCCGCGGGTCGTCACGCGGTGAGAGCACCCCGCCGGTCGTGCACACCTTCAGCACGTCCGCGCCCGCGCGCAGCAGGGTGCGGGCGACGCGGCGCATCTCGTCGGGGCCGTCGGCCGTCGCGTCCGGGCGGCCCGGGTGCGGCACCAGCAGCGGGACGCACATCCCGGACGGGCTCCACGCGTCGCCGTGGCCGCCGGTCTGGCTGATCAGCCCGATCGAGATCTGCAGCCGCGGCCCTGGGATCAGGCCGTCGTCCACCGCCTGCTTGATGCCGAGGTCCGCGCCGGAGGCGTCGCGGACCGTCGTGATGCCCAGCCCGAGCGTCGCCCACAGGTTCCGCGCGGCCTCGTAGAACTGGTAGGAAAACGGTTTCTGCACCCGCGCCAGCAGCCCGATGTCCGACACCGTGACGTGCACGTGGCAGTCGAACAGCCCCGGCAGCAGCACCGCGCCGGCGCAGTCGACGCCCTCGTCGCCGTCCAGGTCCGTCCCGACTTCGACGATCCGGCCGTGCTCGACGGCGACGTCGGCCGCCGCCGGGTCCGAGCCGGTGCCGTCGAACACCGAACCGCCGGTGAACACCGTGCGAGTCACGCCGCCTCCTGGGGAGAAGCCTGTCGTTGGACCAGAGCGGCCAGGGCGAGGACGACGACGTTCGCGCCGAGCCCGACCAAGCCCACGTTGACGGTGCCGACCAGGTGAGTGTCCACAAAGGTCAGCCAGCTGACGACGAGCTCGCCGGCGATCAGCCCGGCGAGCACCGGGCCCTTGCCGACCGGCACGCGCCGGAAGAAGCCCAGCAGGTTGGCCGGGGCCAGCTGGACCGACCCCGAATAAGTGAGCAGCAGCAGGTTGGCCAGCAGATCCGGCCGGAAGATGCCGAGCACGAGGGCAAGAGTACTCGCGACCACAACCGTGCCGTGGTTGATCCAGAACTGCTTGCGGCCACTGCGGACACGGACTATGTTGCGCGCCACCAGCGACGAGATGCCGATCAGGATCCCGGCCGCCGGGACCATCGCGGTGGCCGTCGCGGCGACCACGACGATGCCCGTCACCCAGCCCGGCAGCGCGTCCTTCGACAGCGTCAGCAGTACGCCGTTCGGGTCACTCCCTTTGGGCACCACGAGGATCGCGGCGAACCCGATGACCATCGGCAGCAGCAGGCACAGCTCGTACACCGGCATCCAGGCGTAGTTGCGCCGCAGCACCTTCGGGTCGCGCGCCGACATCAACGCCGGCCACGAGTGCGGCAGCGTCATCAGGCCGACGCCGATGGCGCTGACCAGCATGCTCGTGATGAACCAGACGTGGTCGTTCGCTCCACTGTGGACGATCAGCTTCTCGGGGTGCAGCTGCTCGATCTTGTGGAACACCGCCGGGATTCCGCCCGCGAAGTGCGTCGGCACGGCGATGATGAGCACCACCAGCGCGACCAGCATGATGCCGTCCTTGAAGTAGGACGTCGCCGCGACGCCGCGCAGCCCGGCCCACAGCACGAACGCGACGATCAGCACGCTGCCGGTCACCATGCTGAGCGTGCCGGACGCGTTGTCGCCGGTGACCAGCCGGACGATCAGGCCGAGCCCGGTGATCTGCAGCTGCAGGTAAGGCAGCACGAACACGACGCCGAGCACCGCCGACAGCGTGCCGAGCGCCCGGCTGGAGTAGCGGTCCTCGAGGAAGTCGCCCTGGGTGAGGTAGCCGCGGTCCTTCCCCATCGTCCACAGCCGTTTGGCCAGGAAGAACAGCACGACGTAGGCGATCGGCACGTACGGCAGCGCGTACATCGCGGCGACGCCGCCGGAGAACGCGAGCCCGGCCATGCCGAGGAAGGTGAAGGTGGTGAACACCTCCCCCGCCTGCAGGAACCACATGGTAATGGCGCCGAAGCGGCGGCCGCCGACGGTCCACTCCGCCAGGTCGGCGACGGGCTTGCGGCGGCCGACGAAGCCGAGCACGCCGATCAGGACGATGCCCACCAGGGTGAAGGTGAGGATCACGCGTCGTCCTCCTCCCCCGCCGCGCGCAGCAGCCGTTCCGACAGCAGCAGCGCCGGGGTGAACATCAGGCACCAGAACGCGCCCCACACGACCATCCGCGGCAGCCCGAGCCACAGCCCGGTCGTGTTGACGAACGGCAGGAACGGCATCAGGACCAGCGCGAGCACCGGGAGCAACGGCGGCCAGTGGTAGCGGCGCACGGCGTCACCCGGCCAGGAGCGCGAGCCGGCGGATCGCGAGCTCGGCCAGCAGCGCGGCGCCGTCGCCGAGCACGCTGTCGTCGAACCGCGCGCGCGGCGAGTGGTTGTCCGGCGCGGTCGCCGGGTCCGTCGGGCACGCGCCGAGGAACAGGTACGCGCCGGGCACGCGCTCGAGGACGCGGGAGAAGTCCTCCGACCCGGTGATCGGTTCGGCCATCTCGGTGAACCGCTCCGCGCCGAAGACGTCGCGGATGGTGGCCGCGACGAAGTCGTACGCGCCCGCGTCGTTGACCGTGGCCGGGTACTCGGGCTCGAACGTGACGTCGATGTCGAGGCCGTGCGCGGCGGCGATGCCGCGGCAGACCTGGACGGCGCGGTCGCCGACGCGCGCCGCCGTCTCCGGCGAGAACGACCGCAGCGTCGCCTCGAACACCGCGTCGTCCGGGATGATGTTGCGCCGGGTGCCGGCGTGGAACGTCCCGACGGTGACGACGACGGGGTCGAAGACGTCGAAGGCCCGCGTCACCATCGTCTGCAGCGCGGTCACCATCTCGCAGGCGGCCGGGATCGGGTCGCGCGCGTCGTGCGGGGACGAGCCGTGGCCGCCCTCGCCCCGCACCCGGACGGCGAGCGCGCCGGAAGCCGCCATGAGCGTGCCAGGGCGGGCGGTGAACTGGCCCTTCGCGTAGCTCGCGGCCGAGACGTGCAGGCCGTACGCGGCGTCGACGTGCTTGCCGGACGCCGTCAGGACGCCTTCCTCGATCATGTGGCCGGCGCCGTCCCAGCCCTCTTCGCCGGGCTGGAACATGAACACGACGTCGCCGGGCAGGTCGGCTTTGCGGGCGCAGAGCAGCCGGGCCGCGCCGACCAGGCCCGCGGTGTGGAGGTCGTGGCCGCAGGCGTGCATGGCGCCGTCGAGCGTCGAGCTGAACTCCTCGCCGGTCGCCTCGGTCACCGGGAGCGCGTCCATGTCCCCGCGCAGCAGGACGGTCCCGCCGGGCTTGCCGCCGCGCAGGACTCCGGTGATCGACGAGAGGTTCTTGCCGACGCTCAGTTCGAGGTCGAGGCCGTCGAGGGCGGCGAGGACGCGCTCCTGCGTGCGCGGCAGGTGCAGGCCGATCTCGGGGATGCGGTGCAGGTCACGGCGCAGAGCGACCAGATCGTCGAGCAGGACGGCGGCGTCGGAGCGCAGGGTCATCCGCCGATCATGCGAGAGTCGAGCACAATGGCGGGAGAAAATCCTCAAAACCACCGTTTCGAGGGCTGATGAGCGAAGAATCCGCCATGTTGGACGAGCAGGACCTCAAACTGGTCGACGCGCTGCAGGCGGCGCCGCGGGCGTCCTGGTCGACGCTCGGGAACGCGCTCGGGCTGGGCGCGGTGACCGCCGCCCGGCGCTGGGACGGCCTCGTCGAACGCGGGGACGCGTGGCTCACCGCGTACGCGGGCGGGGAGCTCACCGCGCAGCTCGCGCTGGCGTTCGTCGAGATCGACTGCGCGCCCGGCGCGGCCCTGCGCGTCGCCGACGCGCTGGCCGCCGACGTGCACGTCGTCACCGTCGAGTACCTCGCGGGGCCGTTCGACCTGCTCGCCCACGTCGTCGCGCCGACGTTGCGGGAGCTGGGCGCGCACGTGCTGGACCGGGTGACGGCGGTGCCGGGCGTGACGCGCGTGCGGACGGTGCTGTCGCCGCGGATGTTCACCGAGGGCAGCCGGTGGCGGGTGCGGGCGATCTCGCCCGGGCAACGGGAAGCGCTGACGCCGAAGCCGGTGCGCCACCGCGCCCCGCTGCGCTTCGACGACGCCGACCGGGCGCTGATCCTGGCGCTCGGCGTCGACGCGCGGGTGTCGGCGGCGGCGCTGGCGGCCGAGCTCGGCGTCGGGGCGACGACCGTGCGGCGCCGGCTGGACGCGCTGCTGGCCCGGGGCGCGATCCGCGTCCGGTGCGAGATCGCGCGGTCGGCGTCGCCTGCGCCCGTGACCGTGACGCTGTGGCTGCGGGTCCCGCCGGACAAGCTGGAGACGACGGCCCGGTCGCTGGCGATGCTGCCGGAGGTCCGGATGTGCGCGGCGGTGTCCGGCGAGGCGAACCTGATGCTGGTGGTGTGGCTGCCGACGCAGCACGACACGGTGGCGCTGGAGAGCCTGATGGCCGCGAAGCTGCCGTGGCTGGAGATCGCCGGGCGGGCCGTCACGCTCCGGAGCGTCAAGCTGATGGGCCGGCTGCTCGACTCCACCGGCCGGGGCATCGGCCGCGTCCCGCTGGACTTCTGGGCCGCGGTCCCCGTGCCGGAGCACGGGGACCGCAGCTGAGCCGGTCCGGAGGATGGGGGGTGAGGTGGAGGGAAGCATCCACCGGACCGGGGATTTCGGGGCCGGCGACCGAGGGGGCGGTCGCCGGAGCCGGATCCGGGCGGAGCGTGGAAGTTCCGACGCCGGATGCGCGTGACCGGAAGCGGATCTCGCGTGTCTGGGGACGTGACTCGCGTGATGGAAGACGTAAGTCGCGTGTCCAGAGGGGGATCTCGTGTGTCTGGAAGGGCATCTCGCGTGATTGAAGAGGCATCACGCGTGATTGGGGGGTCGACTCGCGTGATTGGGGGGTCGGGTTGGGGGGGTCCGGGCCGGCAGGTTGGGGGGTGAGGTGGAGGGAAGTCGCCTGCCGGGCCGGGACCTGAGGGGCGGGGTCTGCACCCGCCGTTTCCTCCTTTGTCTGATCCGTGGGGATCGTTGTGGGGGAAGGAATCCCGGACCGGCGGACGTGGGGGGGTGAGGTGGAGGGAAGACGTCCACCCGGCCGGGGCTCGGGGGGCGGGACCGGGGTCCCGCGTATTTCGGGGGTGGTGCGGACCCGGCCCGGCGGACTTTGGGGGGTGAGGTGGAGGAAGCGTCCGCCGGACCGGGTCTCGCGTTACCGCACCGGCCTGGTGGGCAAGGGGGTGAGGTGGAGGGGAAACACCCACCGGGCCGGAACTCACGACCGGGACCGTGGTCCCGGGTACTGCTACCGGCCCGGCGAACGGGGGGGGGGTGAGGTGGAGGGAAGTGTTCGCCGGGCCGGGGATCGTGGGGCGGGTCAGTACCCGCCAGATGACGCTGCCGCAACCTGCTGGGCGTCGGGTCTGCGGGCCGGGTCGACCTTGCAGCCGCTGGGTTCCACGGCGTACCAGGTGTTCCCGACGCCGTGCCCGCTGGCTTCGCCGGGCGCGCCGTCCTTGCTGTAGGTGTAGACCGGCCAGCCGCCGACGGTCACCTGCATGGTGCCGTCCGGGCGCCGGATCTGGCCGATGAGGCCGGTGTCGACGCTCTCGGCGACGGTGATCCGGCCGTCCACCCGCACCGGCGGCCACGTCTTCGCGCAGGCACCGTCGCAAGTGGACTCGCCGGAGTCCTTGCCGTCCTTGGTGAACAGGTAGAGCGTGTCGCCGGCCTGGTCGGTGAGCACCGGGCCGAGGCCGCCGACGTCGGTGGTGCCGATCGTCGTCGGCTTGGCGGGTTCGGTGGCCGGGGCGCCGCTCTGGCCGGCCGCCTTCCCGCCGGTCGGGGTGATCGCCGCCCAGTCCGCGCTGACGTTCTGGCCGAGCGCGATGCCCCGGCCGGTGTCCTTGGCGTACCGGTAGACCGGCCAGCCGCCGACGGTCACCTGCCGCTGCCCGCCGGGTCTGGTGACCTCGCCGACGAGCTGCGCGTCCACGCCGGCGGCGAGCGCCGGGGCGTCGGAGACCAGCGGGGGCCACGTTTCCGCGCAAGCGCCGTCGCAGACGGTCTTCGGGGGCTTGGCGCTGTCCTTCGCGTACCGGTAGAGCGTGTGACCTTCGGCGTCGGCCAGGACCGTGCCGAGACCCTCCACTGTGGACGCGACGAGCTGGACCTGGCCGGCACCGGCCGGAACCGTGCTCGCCGGTTGCTGCTGCTGGAGACCGAGTGCCGCCGGCTGCACGTTGGTGCCGGACGTGGCGTACGGATTGGTCCCGCAGGCCGTGACCAGCGCGAGGCCGGCGACGGCGAGCAGAGCGGCAGCGACCGGGCGAGCACGGTTCATGACGTTCACCCTTCCTGGAGCGATGACCAGTGGAGACAGTGGAGCGTTATTCCGCGCAGGCCTTGCCCGAGTTGACGCAGTTGACGAGGCGGTTCATGATCTTCTTGCTCATCACGTTGCCGAAGTCGTCGTGGTCGGAGCGCGGGTTGTGCTTCTCTTGCGCGAACGCGTCCACTTTGTACTGGCCGTTCTGCTGGACGTCCTGCGGGACGTCGTAGACCAGCGTCACCTGCAGCTGCGGGATGTTCTTGAACCCCTGCGGGCACTTGCCCTGCTGGTCGGCGAACACCACGTGGGTGCGGTGGTTCGCGCTGTCGGTGTTCTTGCCGTCCCAGCAGTTCGGGAAGGCGTGGATCCGCTCCACCTTGCTGCCCGCCGGGCAGATCGGGTAGAGGTCGGTCAGCCGGTCCTCGAACCCGGTGCAGGTCCAGCTGGGCCGGGCGTTGGCCGGGCCGTTGGTGCTCTGCTTGGCGTCACCGTAGAGGATCTTCAGGCCGAGCGGCATCGCGACGACGTTCCTCGCGCCACCGCCGATGAACTTCAGGGTCGCGGACTCCGGTTCGACGATCTCGCCGTCGTTGTCGCCGACCTCTTCGTTCGCACCCTCGGGGCCACCGAGCTCGCCGTCGGCCGGCGGTGCCGCGACGGTGCTGCTCTGGTTGCCGTTCTGGCCGCCGTTGTTCTGGCCACCGTTCTGGCCGCCCTGGTTCTTGCCGCCGCCATTGTTGTTCTGGCCGCCGTTGTTCTGGCCGCCGTTCTGGCCGCCGCGCCGGCGGTCCTGGCCCTGCTGCTGGTTCTGACCGTCCTGCTGCTGGGCGTTCTGGTCACCGCGCGTCGCGCCGCCACCGGTGTTCTTTTTCTTCTGCTGACCGTTCTGGTCCTGAGCGTTCTGGTCCTGAGCGTTGGGGTCCGCGTTCGGGTCGGCGGCGTTGGGGTCCGCGTTCGGGTCCGCCGCCGCCTGGTCCTGCGCGTCCTGGCCCTGTCCGGCAGCGTCGGCCGCCTGGGCGTCCGCCGCGCTCTGGTCCTGCTGGACGTCGCCGGTCTTGCCCTGCTGCTCCTGATCGGCCTTCTGGTTCTCGCTCTCGTTCGCCGCGTTGTCCTCGCGGTCGATCCGGATGACCGGCCAGAAGTAGGCGGACTGGTCGCCGTTCTTGCAGGTGGTGTCACCGGCGAGCAGGCTCTTGAGGCTCGAGTCGGCGTCGGTGGTCACGTTGCCGACGTAGTCGTGCAGGTGCTGCGCACCGTTCTTGATCCCGGGCTGGGCGATGAAGTTGTCCGGGTTGTGGTGGGCGCCGTCGGCGTTCGTTCCACAGTCGACGGTGAAGGAGCCCTGCGCACCCTTCTTCTTCAAGGCCGCGTTGACGTTGTTGCCGGCGGGAACCTTGTTGATGTCGATGAAGAACGACGGGTCTGCGGGGTCCGCGCTGGCCTCGCCCGTGCGGCCCGTCGAGACCGCGACGGCGAGTGCGCCGACGGCGATCGCCAGGCCGAGCGCGCCCATCGCGATCTTGGTTCGACGGGCAACACGATGCTTGCCCGTCACGGGGGACCGAGAATTCCGGGGCATGGACTAGTTCACCTCGTTCGTTATTCCGGGCGCGCCGAACAGCGCGGCAGCCCGGGCAAGAACTACCGATAATTGAGGTCGTGATTGGTGCGGAACCCGGGGGAAGTGCTGACCGGGGCCTGCCGCCGTGCGTTCCGGCGTCGCTGCCCGGTGCCACTCGGTTCCGGCTCGGGGGCTATCGGGTGCATCGGGGGATGCATTGGGGGATACGGACGCTGGTGGCGTGAGGTTCAAAAGCGACCGGCCCGTTATCTTTTCGTTATCTAACGCCGCGCAACCGGACAGCATTCACCCAGGTCACCGGGGATCGGCGGGAAAAATGATTTAACGCTGCACCATGACGAGGACGGTGCCGTCCTCGCCACGGACCTCGAACCGGCCGATCTGGTCCATCGTCATCGACGTGGACCCCTGCAGCCGCAGCGGTTCGGGTGAGCCGGGAATGCCGAAGCCCTTGGGCGGCACCGACCAGCCGGTGACGACGCGCTCCTCGCCCGCGGCGGAGATCGCGACCAGCTGGCAGTTGAGCGGCCCGACGATCCCGCGCAGCTCGAGCTCGACCCGGCTGCCCCACTCGACGGGCAGCACGGTGACGAGGGCGTTGACGGCCGACCCGCCGCTGCCGCGGCCGTAGGTCTGGCCGCCGCCGGGCGGCCGGCTCGTCGACGCGGCGGACGGCGGTGGTGTGGACGTCGCGGGGACGCTCGTCACCGCGGACGCCGGCTTGCCGCTCGGCGCCGACAGGGAGGCGGGCGGGACGGCGTCGGCGGGCCGGACGGCGAGCGTCACGAGCGGGCCGGCGATGACGAGCGCGGCGGCCGCGGTGCCGGCGATGATGCCGGCCCGGCGCCGGCGCCGGCGCTTCACGGACGCCTCTTCCATCAGGCCGCGCAGCACGCGGGGCCCGGGGGCGAGGGTGCGCGGGCCTGGGGCGGGCATCGGGGGCTCGGGCCAGCTGCGCTTGACGAGGTCGAGCACGTCCGGCAGCTGGTAGAGCTCGATCAGGTCGAGCTGGCAGTTGGGGCAGTTCATCAGGTGGGCTTCGAACTGGTTGTTCTCGGCCTCGCTGAGGACGCCGAGCACGTACGCGGCGACGTCGGTGTGTGCGGACCCGGCCACCTCAGCTCACCCCCGCTCGCGCAACGCTCGGCGCAGGGCGCGGACGGCGTGGTGGATGCGGGACTTGATGGTGCCGGGGGGCACGCCGAGGGTCGCCGCCACCTCGTTCACGGTCCGATCGCGCAGGTAGGTCTGCTGGATGGCCTCCCGCTGCTCGGGCGAAAGCCCCTGCAGCGCCTCGTAGACGATCATCGCGGCGAGCGTGCGGTCCGACTCGTCGGACACCGTGATCGCGTCCGATTCGATCTCTTCGAGCTCCTGGGGACGGACGCTGCGGCTGCGCCAGCCGTCGATGACGGTCCGCCGGGCCACCGTGAACAACCACGCGCGCAGCATCTCCGGCCGGCGGTCCAGCTTGTCCGCGTTCCGCCACGCCTTGATCAGGGTCTCCTGCACGACGTCTTCGGCCCACTGCCGGTCGTGGCCGGTCAGCCGGAGCGCGAACGCCATGAGGGACCCACCGAACTCCTGGTAGAGCGCCTTCGCCAGATCATCGGAGGCGTCGTTCGGCTCGACAACGACGCCTTCTTGATCTTCGACGGGTCTCAGCGCTCGAGTGTGCCGTCCCACGCGGGACATCCTGGTGTGCCGGAGGCCCGGCGTCCAGTACCAAATGAGCCCGAAAGTTTTTTGAACCGTTTCCGGACCGTGTCCGTATCCCCTACCGAAGACCCCCGACAAGCGTTGTCCCCCGCAACGCTCCGCATCCACCCCGGACCAGTCGTCCACAGTGGATCTTCCGCGCGCTTTTTCGTTGCACCCCCGGCAACAGCGCGTAGTCATGCCCCACGGAGGAGCAGTGATCCGCATTCCCCGACCGGTGGTCCCCGCCGCCGTGTGCCTCACCGCACTCGCTCTGCTCACCGCCTGCACCGCCGGCGCCGCGACCACTTCCGGCGGCTACGCCGCAGGTGGGGGCGCCGGCATGCAGATGCCCGGCCAGCAGGCCCCGATGACCCTCGCCATGCCGCAGCCGATCACGGCCAACCCGAACGACCCCGCGAAGAGCCAGATCCGCGCCGCCAAGACCTTCGACCTCGGGCTCATGCTCGTCGACGGAACCGGCTACACGATCTACCGCTACGACCGGGACTCGTCCGACCCGTCCCGGTCGAACTGCACCGGCGCCTGCGCGACCAAGTGGATCCCGGTCAACGTCGGCGGCCCCGCGCCGATCGACGTCGACCCGTCCCTGATCGGGCAGCTCACCCGCGACGACGGCAGCCAGCAGCTCACGCTCGCCGGCTGGCCGCTCTACCACTTCACCGGCGACAGCGAACCCGCCGACACCTCCGGCCAGGGCGCCGAGCAGGCGTGGTACCCCATCGCGCCGGACGGCAAGAAGATCACGCTCACCCAGGACGAGTGGAGGCAAAATGCGTTCGGCCTCTGAGTTCGCCGCGCTGGAGCTCGACCCGCCGTCGCACCTCGAACGCTCCCGGCCGCTGGTCCGGATCCTGTTCGTGGTGGTCGCGGTGCTGGCGCTGCTCGCGCCGGGCTCGGCCTCGACGGCCCAGACCACGGCCGTCTCCCCCACCGACTCGGTGCTGCTGACCAAGGTCCGCCAAGCCGGTCTGTGGGAGATGCCCTCCGGCATGATGGCCATGCAGAAGGGCAGCCCGCTGGTCAAGGAAGTCGGCTTCGCGATCATGATGGATCACGGCCGGCTCGACGTCGCGACCCGCGCGCTGTCGGCGAAGCTGAACTCGCCGGTGCCCGACCAGCCCTCCGACGAACAGCGCGGCTGGCTGCTCGAAGAGATGAACGCGGCCCCCGGCCCGGCGTTCGACCGCGTCTTCGCCAACCGGCTGCGCGCGGCGCACGGCCAGGTGTTCGCCATCCTCGCGCAGCTGCGGGCCGGCACCCGCAACGACGACGTGCGGGCGTTCGCGACCGTCGGCAACCAGGCCGTGATGCGGCACATGACGATGCTCGAGAGCACCGGGATGGTCGACTACACCGCCCTGCCCGAGCCCGCGGTGTCCACCACCGCGGCACCCGCCGGGGCTCCCCTCGGCCTCGACACGTCCCAGATCGCCGTGGTGGCGGCCCTGTTCCTGCTGGTCGGTGGCGGCCTGTTCTACGTGCTGCGCCAGATCAAGGGCAACCGCAACCGCGGCCGCACCCGGACCTCGTCCCGGCCCGCCGGAGTGAGAACCGGGGGCAGTCATGGTTGAGACCTGGCACGACGCGACGATCCTGATCACCCAGCAGTTCCAGCCGAAGACCGACCCGGCGGCGCGCGGCCTCGCGGCCTTCGCGGCCCGGGCGTCCTACGCGGCGATGATGCTGACCCTCACCTGGGGCGTGCTCACCGCCACGGGCTGGGTGCGTTCGGTCACCGGCCGCAAGGCGCTGCGCAGCTCGCACATGGTCCTCGCGACCGGCACGCTGATCTTCGGCGGCATCCACGCGCTGGGCTTCTTCTACCTGACCATCCAGCCCTACAGCCTGCAGTACCTGTTCCTCCCGTTCCTGTCCGGCCAGGAGGTCCGGCACAGCATCGGCATCGTCGGTTTCGAGGTCATGGTGGCCATCGCGCTCACCGCCGGCCTGCAGCGGTTCACCTCCTACCGCCGCTGGCTGTGGCTGCACCGCTGCGCGTACCCGGCCGTCGCGCTGACCGCGTTGCACGCCTGGTTCGGCTCGATCGCCAACGGCCACCTCGCGGTCGTCTGGCTGGGCGGCATCACGCTGCTCATCCCGGCCGCGACGCTGTCACTGCTGCGGTTCATGCCGGCCCGCACCCTCGAACGCATCGGACTCGTGGAAGAGCAGGTGGCTTGACATGCCGCTCCGTTTGCCCGGTGGCGGGCCCCGGATCAGCGTCGACAACGATCGCTGCGAGCTCTACGGCATCTGCGCCATGGAGGCGCCGGACGTGTTCGACCTCGGCCAGGACGGCCGGCTGCGCTTCCGCACGCGGCTGCTGGACGAAACCACCATGGAACAGGCGAAGATGGCCGCTCGCTGCTGCCCGATGCAGGCGGTCGTGATGAGAGGGGACCTCGATGGCTGACGGCGACCGGATCGTCATCGTCGGTGCGGGTGTCGCGGGGTTGCGCGCCGCGGAACGACTGCGGGAACAGAACTTCGACGGTGAGATCGTGCTCATCGGCGACGAGGCCCGGCGCCCCTACCACCGGCCGATGGTCTCCAAGGCCTTGGTGATGGGCACCGAACGGCCCAGCGACGTGGGCCTTTCGCACTACCTGCCGGACCTGGACGTGCACTGGCGCCTCGGCGCGCGCGTCACGCACCTCGACACCACCGAGCGGGTCGTGCACCTGCCCGGCGGCGAATCCCTCTGGTACGACGGCCTGATCGCCGCGACCGGCGTCTACCCGCGGCACCTGCCCGGGTCGCCGCGGCACGACCCGCGCGTGCGGATCCTGCGCACGGTCGAGGACTCGATGGCGGTGCGGCGCTGCCTCAACGCCAGCAAGAAGCCGGCCGTCGTGATCGGCGCCGGCCTGATCGGCAACGAGTTCGCCGCGAGCATGCGGCACATCGGCCGGGACGTCACGCTGATCGGCCACGCGAAGGCGCCGCTGCACCGCTTCGGCGACCGCGTCTCGAGCGGCGTCGTCGAGGCGCACCACGAGCACCGCGCGAAACTGTCGATGAAGAGCGAAGTGCGGCACTGGATCAGCACGAAGGACACCGTCGGGCTGCACCTGACGAACAACCAGCTGCTGGTCGCCAGCGTCGTCGTGCTCGCCATCGGCAGTGTCCCGTCGGTCGACTGGATGCGCGGCTCCGGCCTCGACATCAGCGACGGCGTGCTGTGCGACTCGAAGCTGTTCGCCGAGGGCGCGTCCGACGTCGTCATCGCCGGTGACATCGCGCGCTGGCCGAACCTGCGCTTCGACGAGACCCCGCGGCGGGTCGAGCACTGGATCAACGCCGTCGAGTCGGCCCGGCACGCGGCGGACAACCTGCTGCTGGGCCAGTCGAGCGCCAAGCCGTTCACCCCGCTCCCCCGGGCGTGGTCGACGCTGTACGACACGCGGCTGCAGATGTGCGGCATGCCTTCGCTGGCCGAAGACACCGTGACGCTGGCCGATGGCATCACCGGCTTCATCCGCGACGGCCGGCTCGTCGGCGTCTCCTCGTGGGACAAGCCGCGGGCCATGCTCGACTGGATGGCCGAGCTGGACCGCCGCCTGCCCGCCCCGGACTTCGTCCCGGAGCCGGAGCCCGCTCCCGCGGCGGCCGAGGTCCCGGCGGTCGAACCGTCGATCGCGGCTTTGGCGGCCGAGGTGCCGCCGGAGTTCGAGAGCGGCTTCGACGCCCAGGCCTTCGAGCGCGAGTTCGAGAGCGAGTTCGCGAACAACATCCCGACCACCGCGTTCGCCGCGCAGTCCCTGCCCGCACCCCCCACGACGGCGTTCGCCGCGCAGTCGCTGCCGGCGGAAGCGCTGCCGACGATGGCCATCCCGATGGGGAGGTAGAAGACGGGGGCGAGGCTGCGCGCGGCGGCCCTCGTCCCTCGGCCGGTCACCACACACCCTCCGCGGCTGGGTGGCGTGGTGACCGGCCCCCACAACAGCGTCCCCCTGCCCGCCTCGCGCCCGGACTCGGGCCGAGCGTCCGGCGGGCCAGGAGAGGGCCATCCCGAGGGAACCCGACACCCCTCGAGATGGCCTTCTTCCGGCTCGCCGGACGGGGGTCCGGGGTCGTGCGCCACGGCGGTCCGCCGCCGGGGCGTGTGCCTCGTGAAGGCCTTCCCGCCGGAAGGGTATGCCGGCGGGAAGGTCTTCACGGGGACTGAGTGCACAATCGGGGTTGCACCGGCCAGGGCCGGTTCGAGGGAACGGGAACCTTCGAACCGGCCTTCGCTGTGCCCCGTCAGGTCAGGTTTTCGACGATGGTCACGTTGGCCGTGCCGCCTCCTTCGCACATCGTCTGCAGCCCGTAGCGGCCGCCGCGGCGCTTCAGCTCGTGGACCAGCGTCGCGAACAGCTTCGTGCCCGACGCGCCGATCGGGTGCCCGAGCGCGATCGCGCCGCCGTTGACGTTCACCCGGGACGGGTCGGCGCCCGTCTCGTCGAGCCATGCGAGGACCACGCTCGCGAACGCCTCGTTCACTTCGAAAAGATCGATGTCACCGATCGTCAACCCGGTGCGACGCAACGCGTGCGCGGTCGCCGGGATCGGGCCGGTGAGCATCCAGACCGGGTCCGCCGCGCGGACCGACAGGTGGTGGATGCGGGCCATCGGCGCACACCCGTGGTCGCGCACGAATGACTCGGACGCGATGAGCGTCGCGCTCGCGCCGTCCGAGATCTGGCTCGCCACCGCCGCCGTGATACGCGATTCCGGGGACAGCGGTTTCAAGCCCGCCATCCGTTCCAGGGAAGTGTCGCGGCGCGGTCCTTCGTCCTTGCCGAATTCTCCGTAGGGCGCTATTTCGTCGTCGAACAATCCGCCGTCGGACGCCGCCGCCGCGAGCTGGTGACTCCGCAGGGCGAATTCCTCCATCGCGACGCGGGAAATGTCCCAGTGCCCGGCGATCATGTCCGCGCTGCGGAACTGCGACACCTCATTCGCGCCGAAGCGTTCCTGCCAGCCTTTCGAGCCGGAAAACGGATCGTCGAACCCGTATTCGCGCCCGGCGAGCATCGCCGCGCCGATCGGGATCGCACTCATGTTCTGCACGCCGCCGGCCAGCACCAGGTCCGCCGTGCCGCTCAGCACCGCCTGCGCCGCGAAGTGCACCGCCTGCTGGCTCGAGCCGCACTGCCGGTCGACGGTCACCCCCGGCACGTGCTGCGGGTACCCGGCCGCCAGCCACGACGTCCGCGCGACGTTGCCGGCCTGCGGGCCCAGGGTGTCGACGCAGCCGAAGATGACGTCTTCCACCAGTTCCGGGTCGACGCCGGTGCGCTCGACGACCGCGCGGATCACGTGCGCGCCGAGGTCGGCCGGGTGGACCGCGCTCAGCGCTCCGCCGCGCTTGCCGACCGGCGTCCGCACCGCGTCCAGGACATACGCTTCAGCCACGCCGCCTCCGCTTGTTCGTTCCGATGCCGTCGAGCAGGATCCCGAGGTACTGCTCCGCGACGTCCTGCGCGGTGAGCGCGCCGTCGGGGTTGTACCAGCGCACGGCCACCCACACCGTGTCGCGGATGAAGCGGTAGGTCAGCTCGACGTCGAGGTCCGCGCGGAAGACGCCGTCCGCCACGCCGTCGGTGAGGATGCCGTTCCACAGCTTGCGGAACTCGGCGTTGCGGTCGTTGAGGTAGGCGAACCGCGGCAGCTGCATGAGGTGCTTGGCCTCGTTCTGGTAGATCGCGACCTGCGCCGGGCGCCGGTGGATCGAGTCGAACGACGCCACGACGACCGCTTCGAGCGTCTCGCGCGGGCCGAGCCCCTGGGCGACGATCTCGGCGTAGGAGCCGAACAGCTCGTCGAGGAAGCCGGTGAGGATCTCGTCGGCCATCGACTCCTTGGAGTCGAAGTGGTGGTAGAGGCTGCCCGAGAGGATGCCCGCGGCGTCGGCGATGTCGCGCACGGTGGTGGACACGTACCCACGCTCGGCGAACAGCCGCGCGGCCAGGTCCAGCAGCTCCGCACGGCGACTGTTCTTCACGGGACTCATCGGGGCACCTCACGCACGTTGCGAACTCACGGACACGACCTCGCCGGTGAGGTAGGAGGAGTACTCACTGGCCAGGAACACGATCACATTCGCCACTTCCCACGGTTCCGCCGCCCTCCCCGAAACCTCGCGGGCGGTGAGTTCTTCGAGCAGCTCGTCGCTGGTCACCTTGGCCAGGAAGGGGTGCATCGCCAGGCTGGGGGCGACGGCGTTGATCCGGACGCCCAGCGGCGCGGCGTCGACGGCGGCACACCGCGTCAGGGCCATCACGCCCGCCTTGGCCGCCGCGTAGTGCGCCTGCCCGCCCTGGGCGCGCCAGCCGAGCACGGACGCGTTGTTGACGATCGCGCCGCCGTCCCCCTGCGCGGCGAACCGGCGCAGGGCCGCGCGGGTGGCGCGGAAGGTGCCGTTGAGGGTGACGTCGAGGACCCGCGTCCACTCCTCGTCGGTCATGTCCACCAGGGACTTGGTGCCGCCGAGCCCGGCGTTGTTGACGACGACGTCGATCCGGCCGAACCGCTCGACACTGCCGTCGATCAGCGCCTGTACCTGTTCTTCGTTGGTGACGTCGCACGGGATCGCGTGGACGTCGCCGAGGTCCGCCAGCTCCGCGGCCTTCTCGCCGAGACGGCGTTCGTGCCAGTCGCTGACGACGACCTTCGCGCCCTCTTCGAGCGCGCGTTTCGCCGTGGCCGAGCCGATCCCGGTGCCGGCCGCGGCCGTCACCACGACCACCTTGTCCCGCAGCAGGTTCGCGCCCTCGGGGTACTTCGGGACGGTGATCACGGGCGCGCCTCCCGGGGCAGGCCGAGCACGCGCTCGGCGATGATGTTCCGCTGGATCTCGTTGGAGCCGCCGTAGATCGTGTCGGCGCGGGTGAACAGGTAGAGCCGCTGCCAGTCGTCGAGCCCGCCGGGGGCGAGCAGCCCGGCCGCGCCGCGGATCGCCATGGCCAGCTCCCCGAGCGTCCGGTGCCAGTTCGCCCAGACGAGCTTCGCGACCGACGCCGTGCCGGGGCCGGTGTCGCCGAGCGTGCGGATCGCGTGCGCACGCATGACTTCCAGGCCGAGCCAGGCCCGGTCGACGCGCTCGGCGAGCACCGGGTCATCGAGCGCGCCGGTGCTCCGGGCCAGGTCGGTCACCGCCGTCAGCTCGCGCCGGAACCCGACCTGCTGGCCGAGGGTGGCGACGCCGCGTTCGAAGGCCAGGGTGCCCATCGCGACGCGCCAGCCGTCACCCGGCTCCCCCACCGCCAGGTCACGCGCGGTGCGGGCGCCGTCGAAGAAGACCTCGTTGAACTCCGCCGTGCCGGTCAGCTGGACGATCGGGCGAACGTCCACTCCGGACTGTCGCATCGGGACGAGCAGGTAGGACAGTCCCTTGTGGCGTTTCGAGCCGGGTTCGGTGCGCGCGACGACAAAGCACCAGTCGGCGTGCTGCGCCAGCGACGTCCAGACCTTCTGCCCGGTGACCACCCACTCGTCGCCGTCGAGCCGGGCCGACGTCGAGACGGCGGCGAGGTCGGAGCCCGCGCCGGGTTCGGAGTAACCCTGGCACCACAGTTCTTCGGCGGCGACGATCGGCGGCAGGAACCGGCGCTGCTGTTCCGGGGTGCCGAACGCGATGAGCGTCGGGCCCAGGAGTTCCTGGCCGAAGTGCCCGACCTTGGCCGGGGCGTCGGAGAGGGCGTACTCCTCGTGGAAGACGACCTGCTGCTCGAGGGTGGCGCCGCGGCCGCCGTGCTCGACGGGCCAGCCGACGCAGTTCCAGCCGCCGGTGGCCAGTTCCCGCTCCCACGCCAGGCGCTCTTCGAACGCCTCGTGCTCACGGCCGGGACCGCCGCGGCCGCGCAGCTTCGCGAAGTCGCCGCGCAGGTGTTCGGCCAGCCAGGTCCTTACTTCGTCACGGAAGTCTTGGTCGGGCACCGTCACCTCCTCTGGCCAAAACCGGGGCTCCTGCGTAGGCTACCCTACCAAGCACTTGCTAGGGAGGCCGTGATGCCGGAGACCGTCCCGGCGGCGCTCGACGCCGCGGCGGAGCGGTTCCCCGCGCGTGAAGCACTGGTGGACGGCGACGTCCGGCTGACCTGGCCGGAGCTGGCTTCCCGGGTGCGGCAGTGCGCGAACTTCTACGCCGCCGCGGGGATCGGGCCGGGTGACCGCGTCGCGGTCTGCGCGCCCAACACGTGGCACTGGCCGGTCGCGGCCCTCGGCGCGCACTACGCCGGCGCGACGCTGGTGCCGATCAGCACCCGGTTCACCGCGCGGGAAACCACGGACATCCTGACCCGCGGACGCGTGTCCGCGCTCGCCATCACCGGGACGTTCCTCGGCGCCGACCGGCTCGCGGACCTGACCGAACGTCCACCCACGGTGCTGCGGATCCCGGTCGAGGGCCCGGAAGACCCGGTCGACGGCGTCACCGAGTGGGCCGCGCTCGACAGCTTCGACGACACCTTCACCAGCCCCGCGCGGCCGGACGACGTCAGCGACATCCTCTTCACGTCGGGGACGACCGGCCGCAGCAAGGGCGCGATGTCGTCGCACCGGCAGGCCCTCGGCGTCGCCGCCGCGTGGGCCGAGTGCGGCGAGCTGAGCGAGCACGACCGCTACCTCGTGATCAACCCGTTCTTCCACAGCTTCGGTTACAAGGCCGGGATCCTCGCCGCGACGCTGCACGGCACGACGCTCGTGCCGCAGCGCACCTTCGCCGTCGCCGAGACCCTCCGGCTGATCCAGGACGAGCGGATCTCCGTGCTGCCGGGCGCGCCGACGATCTTCCAGGTCCTCCTCGACGCGCCCGACCGGCCGTCGTACGACCTGTCGACGCTCCGGCTGGCGGTCACCGGCGCCGCGACCGTCCCGGTGGCGCTCGTCGAACGCATGCAGGCGGAACTCGGCTTCGACCTGGTCCTCACCGCGTACGGCCTGACCGAGGCCGTCGTGGCCACGATGTCACTGCGCACCGACCCACCCGACCTGATCGCGCGGACCGTCGGCCGGCCTGCCGCCGGGTTCGAGGTCCGCCTCGGCGAGCGTGACGAGGTGCTGCTGCGCGGGCCGAACGTGATGCTCGGGTACCTCGACGACCCGGCCGCCACCGCCGAGGCGATCGACGACGGCGGCTGGCTGCACACCGGCGACGTCGGCGTGCTCACCGGGTCCGGGCACCTGCGGATCGTCGACCGGATCAAGGACATGTACATCTGCGGCGGCTTCAACGTCTACCCGGCCGAGGTCGAGCAGGCGCTGGGCTGGCTCGACGGCGTGGCCGAGGCCGTCGTCGTCGGCGTGCCGGACCCGGTCTACGGCGAGGTCGGCAAGGCCTACGTCCGGCTCCGGCCGGGCGTCACACTGTCCACAGAGGACGTCATCGACCACTGCAAGGCCAACCTGGCGAACTACAAGCGGCCCCGGCACGTCGAGTTCCGGGACGAGCTGCCGCGCACGCCGTCGGGCAAGGTGCTCAAACGAGTTCTGCGGGAGGAAGCATGAGCGACATCGGCGAGGAGGTCACGTACGAGGTGCGCGGACCGGTCGCGGTCGTCACCCTGAACCGGCCCGAGTACCGCAACGCGCAGAACTCGGCGATGACCTACGCGCTGGACGCCGCGTTCACCCGGGCCGTCGACGACGCCGAGGTGAAGGTGATCGTCCTGGCGGGGGCGGGCAAGCACTTCTCCGCCGGGCACGACATCGGCTCGCCGGGCCGCGACGCGGACGTCTCGTTCGAGCGCAAGGCCGTGATGTGGTGGGACCACGTCGACGCCGCGGGTGGTGACCAGCGGTTCGCGCGGGAGTCCGAAGTGTACTTGGGGATGTGCCGCCGCTGGCGGGAGATCCCGAAGCCGACGATCGCGTCCGTCCAGGGCGCGTGCATCGCCGGGGCGTTGATGCTGGCCTGGGTGTGCGACCTGATCGTCGCCTCCGACGACGCGTTCTTCGCCGATCCCGTGGTGCGCATGGGGATTCCCGGCGTCGAGTACTTCGCGCACCCGTGGGTGCTCGGGCCGCGCCGGGCCAAGGAGGTCCTGTTCACCGGCGAGCGCTTCACGGCCCAGCAGGCCCTCGACTGGGGCATGCTCAACCGGGTCGTCCCGCGCGCCGACCTCGAAACCGAGACGATGGCGCTGGCCACGAAGATCGCCGAGATGCCGCGGTTCGGCCTCGCACTGGCCAAGAAGGCCGTGAATCAGGCCGAGGACCAGATGGGCTTGCGGTCCGGAATGGACAGTGTGTTCGGGTTGCACCACTTCGCGCACGCGCACAACGCCGAGACCGCCGGCGACTCCCTGGCCGGGCTGGACGCCCGGTCCATGCGGGATCGCTGATGGACCTCGACCTTTCCCCCGGCGTCGAAGCGTTCCGCGACGAAGCCCGCGAATGGCTGGCCACGCACGTCCCCGTCGAGCCGCTCCCCTCGTTCGACACGCCGGAGGGCTTCGCCGCCCACCGCGAGTGGGAGGCCGGGCTGGCCGACGCGCGCTGGTCGGTCGTCTCCTGGCCGGCGGAGTACGGCGGCCGCGACGCGAGCCTCCTGGAGTGGGTGCTGTTCGAGGAGGAGTACTACGCGGCCGGCGCGCCCCTGCGCGTCAACCAAAACGGCATCTTCATGCTGGCGCCGACGCTCTTCTCGCACGGCACCGACGAGCAGCTGGCCCGGATCCTGCCGAAGATGGCGCGCTCCGAAGAGGTCTGGGCGCAGGCCTGGTCCGAGCCGGAGGCGGGCAGCGACATCGCCGCGCTGCGCAGCACAGCGTCGCGTGTGGACGGTGGCTGGGTCCTCAACGGACAGAAGACGTGGAGCTCCCGGGCAGCCTACGCCGATCGCGCGTTCGGCCTGTTCCGCAGCGACCCCGAAGCCGAACGCCACCGCGGCCTGACCTACCTGATGGCGGACCTGCGCGCCGACGGCGTCACGGTGCGCCCGATCCCGCAGCTGGACGGCGAGCCGGGTTTCGCCGAGATCTTCTTCGACGACGTCTTCGTGCCGGACGCCGACGTCATCGGCGAGCCCGGCGCGGGCTGGAAGGTCGCGATGACCACGGCCAACAACGAACGCGGCCTGTCGCTGCGCAGCCCCGGCCGGTTCCTCGCGGCGGCCGATCGGCTGACGGCGCTGTGGTCCGGCGCGGGCCGTCCCGAAGCCACCGCGGACCGGGTCGCCGACGCCTGGATCGGCGCCCGCGCCTACCAGCTCTACACGTTCGGCACGGTCACCAAGCTCGCCGAGGGCGGCCAGCTCGGGCCGGAGTCGAGCGTCAACAAGCTCTTCTGGTCGCACCTGGACGTCGAGCTGCACGAGACGGCGCTCGACCTGCTGGGCCCGGACGCCGAGCTGCGCGGCCCCTGGAGCGACGGCTGGCTGTTCTCGCTGGCCGGCCCGATCTACGGCGGCACCGACCAGATCCAGCGCACGATCGTCGCCGAACGCCTGCTCGGCCTGCCCCGGGAGGACCGATGAGGTTCGGGTTGACCGCCGAGCAGACGGCGTTCGCCGCGTCTCTGCACGACCTGCTTTCGACCACGGACGACTGGCCGAAGCTCGCCGAGCTGGGCGTCACGGCGCTCGGCATCCCCGAGAAGCACGACGGCCTCGACGCCTCCCCGGTCGACCTCGTCGTCGCGTTCGAAGCGCTGGGCCACCACGGCGTCGCGGGGTCGTGGACCGACACGGTGGCCGTGCTGCCCGCGTTGCTCGACGACCCGGTGCTCGCGTCGGTGGCCTCCGGCGAGACGCGGGCGTCGGTGGTCTTCGCACCGCACGTGCCCTACGCGCTCGACGCCGACACCGCGGACCTGCGCGTCCTGGTGGACGGCACGCGCCTGAAGACCTTCACCCCCGGCCGCGAGCTGGCTTCGGTGGACCCGTCCCGGCGGCTGTTCGAGGCCGTCCCCGGTGACGACCTCGGCCCGGCCCTGGACCCGGCGCGCGCGTTCGACCTCGGCGTCCTCGCGACGGCGGCCCAGCTGCTCGGCGCCGGGAACTGGCTGCTCTCGACGTCGGTCGGCTACGCCGGGCAACGCCGCCAGTACGGCCGCGAGATCGGCAAGTACCAGGCGGTCAAGCACCTGCTCGCCGACGTCGTCACGGCGCTGGAGCTGGCCCGGCCGCTGCTGTACGGCGCGGCCGTGACCCTCGCCCCCGCCGACGTCTCGGCGGCGAAGGTGGCGTGCGGCGACGCGGCGTTGCTCGCGGCCCGCACCGGACTGCAGGTGCACGGCGCGATCGGCTACACCGCCGAGCACCCACTGGGTAGGCGGCTGCTGCGGGTCCGCGCCCTGACGACGGCGTGGGGCACCGGCGCGGTGCACCGGCGGCGCATCCTGGCGGCCGTCGGATGACGCCGGAACAGGACGAACTCCGCGCCACCGTCCGGAAACTCCTGGAGCGCGAGACCACGCCGTGGCCGGCCCTCGTCGACATCGGCGTCCCCGCGCTCGCCATCCCCGAGGAGCACGGCGGGCTCGGCGCCGGGCTCACCGAACTCCGGATCGTCGCCGAAGAGCTCGGCCGCGTCCTGGCCGACGTCCCGTTCCTCGGCTCGGCCGTCGCCACGCAGGCCGTGCTCGCGACGGGAGACGAGCGGCTGCTCCCCCGGCTCGCCGAGGGCGCCGTCGCCGCGCTGGCCTGGACCGGCGAGGACGGCCGCTGGGACGCCGCGGCCTGCCGGGGCGATTTGTCGACTGTGGACGGACGCGCGCACTACGTCCTGGACGGCGACACGGCGTCGATCCTGCTGGCCGTCACCGGAGACGGACTGTACGAAGTGGGCCCAGCCGACGCCGTCCGCGAGCACGTCCCGTCGCTCGACGAGACCCGGCACTTCGCCACCGTGACGTTCGACCACGCGCCCGCGCGCCGCCTCGGTCCCCTGGATCCCGGCCCGCTTCGGGACTTCGCGTGCCTGGTCCTCGCCGCCGAGCAGACCGGCGCGGCGGCCCGGGCCCTCGAGCTGACCGTCGAGTACACCCAGCAACGCCATCAGTTCGGCCGCCCGATCGGGAGCTTCCAGGCGCTCAAGCACCGCATGGCGGACCTGCACGTCCTGGTCGAGACGGCCCGCTCGGCCGCCTACGCGGACCTGCCGGCGGTCGCCAAGGTGCACTGCTCCGAGGTGCTGTCCGAGGTCGCGGCGGAGATGATCCAGCTGCACGGCGGCATCGCGATCACCTGGGAACACCCGGCGCACCGCTACTTCAAGCGCGCGCACTCGTCGTCCCTGCTGTTCGGCGCGCCGCACCACCACCTGCCGCGCGTCCGGTCGTGAGTGGTAATGCGGGTTAGGACCCTCATTACCACTCACGACGGGCCGGGCGCATACCAGGCACTCCGGTAGGGCTGGCCCCCCGAAGTGCGCACCGGCGCGCAGGATTCCGGCCGGTGGCGTCCGCGCGAAGACTCGGGGACGTGACCACAGACAACCTCGTGCACACCGGCAGCGACTTCGCCCGGCTGAGCCACCGCATCTCCGCCGCCGGCCTGATGAGGCGCCGGCCCGGTTACTACACCGCCCGGATCGCCGTCGTGACCACGTTGTTCGCCGCCGGCTGGGTCGCCTTCGCCTTCCTCGGGAACTCGTGGTGGCAGCTGGCCGTGGCCGCGTTCCAAGCCGTGCTGTTCGGCCAGATCGCGCTGCTCTCCCACGACCTCGCGCACAAGCAGGTGTTCCGGCGCCGGCGGCCGACCGAGGTCGCCGGGATGATCGCGGGCAACCTCGGCGTCGGCATGAGCTACGGCTGGTGGATGGACAAGCACACCCGCCACCACGCCAACCCGAACCACGAGGAGCTGGACCCCGACGTCGACCCGGACATCCTGGTGTGGTCGAAGGACCAGGCCCGCGCCAGCCGCGGTGTCCCGCGGTTCATCGGGCGCTACCAGGCGTTCCTGTTCTTCCCGCTGCTCACCCTCGAAGGCCTGAACCTGCACTGGTCCGGCATCCGCGCGGTGCGCAAGCCGGGTCTGCGCCGCCGAGGCGTCGAGGCCGCGTTGCTCGCCCTGCACTTCGCCGTCTACTTCAGCGCGCTGATCACGGTGCTGTCGCCGGGCATAGCGTTGCTGTTCTTCGCCGTCCACCAAGGACTGTGGGGTGTCTACATGGGATCGATCTTCGCGCCCAACCACAAGGGCATGCCCACGCTGACCGGGCGCCCGGAGCTGGACTTCCTGCGCAAGCAGGTGCTGACCTCCCGCAACGTCCGCGGCGGCGCGGTCGTCGACGTCGCCCTCGGCGGCCTCAACTACCAGATCGAGCACCACCTGTTCCCGAGCATGCCGTCGCGGCACCTGCGGCAGGCGCAGCCGATCGTCCAGGGGTACTGCGCCGAGCTGGGCATCCCGTACCTGCAGACGAGCCTGGTCGAGTCCTACCGGCAGGCGCTCACCCACCTGCATGAAGCTGGGGCGCCTCTCAGGAACCGTTCGTAGACTCAGGGCATGAGGAAGACGATCGCTGCACTGCGTGACCTGCCGGCGGCGTTCGGCGCGAAGGCCGCCGGCGCCCGTGCCGAGCGGGTCCGCCGCTCGCCGCAGTTCGACGGCAAGGTGTTCCGCAACGTGGCGCCGCGGCACCCGATGACCGCGGCGTCGATGAGCACCATCTTCCGCGAGATGTTCTTCGGCACCGACCGTGAGCTGCGCAAACCCGCCAGTGCGATCCCCTTGGTGAAGGCCGCGCCGGTCGAGACGGCCGAGGGCCTGCACCTGACCTGGTACGGCCACGCCTCGACGCTGGTGGAGCTGGACGGCGCCCGCGTGCTGCTCGACCCGGTGTGGAGCGACCGCGTCTCGCCCGCGACGTTCGCCGGCCCGCGGCGGCTGCACGAGCCGCCGGTGCCGCTGTCCGGGGTCGGCCGGGTGGACGCCGTCGTCATCTCGCACGACCACTACGACCACCTCGACCTGGCGACGATCCGCTCGCTGGTGACGTCGACCGCGGCGCCGTTCCTGGTGCCGCTGGGCGTCGGCGCGCACCTGGAGCGCTGGCACGTTCCGGCCGAGCGCATCATCGAGCTGGACTGGCACGAAGAGGCGACGGTGGCCGGCGTCCGGTTCATCTCGACGCCGGCCCAGCACTTCTCCGGTCGCGGCATCACGAACGACGACACGCTGTGGACGTCCTGGGCCCTGCTCGGCCCGGAGCACCGGGTCTTCTACACCGGCGACACGGGCTACTTCGACGGCTTCGCGAGCATCGGCGCGGAGCACGGCCCCTTCGACGTCGCCCTGGTCCAGATCGGCGCGTACGCCCCGCAGTGGCCGGACATCCACATGACGCCGGAGGAAGGTGTAGCGGCGGGCCTCGACGTCCGGGCGAAGCTGCTGGTCCCGGTCCACTGGGCGACGTTCTCGCTGGCGATGCACCCGTGGGGTGAGCCGGCGGACCGCGTCTGGACCGAGGCGAAGGCGGCGGACATCCCGCTGGCGATCCCCCGTCCGGGTGAGCGCGTGGACGTCGGCGAGCCGCCGGCGGTCGACGGCTGGTGGCAGGCCCTGTGAAGCTGAAGTTGGACCTCCACGACATCTACAACCGCGGCGGCGAGATCGACAAGGCCCTGCAGGGGATCATCGACGAGGCCGTCGCCAAGAAGGCGCCGCTCGTCGAGATCATCCCCGGCAAGGGCTCCGGGCAGCTGAAGAAGCACGTCCTGCGGTTCCTGGAGCGCAAGGACATCAAGGCGCTCTACCACCGGATCGAGAAGGACAAGGACAACTTCGGCCGGGTCTTCGTGCACTTCCGCTGGAAGTGACGCCCAGAAGTGACGCTCAGAACCGGCTGTCGTGGCGGGCTTGCGCCCAGGCCCGGTCCCACGCCGCGGCGCGGAGGCGGCCCAGGACGAACCGGGCGAGGCCGTAGAGCGCGGCCAGTGCGCCGGTGACGGCGACCCAGAGCAGGATCGCCGCGAACACGCCGTCGGCCGCCGAAGTGGCCGGCGAGAGCGGCTCGGTCGTCAGCTCGCCGCGCTGGTCCAGCCACACAGATACGTGCGTGCCCTTCGGGCTGCCGGAGTCGGCGAGGAGGTCGCCGGTGTGCCGGGCGCCGCGGGCGTCGAACCAGACCGCCGGGACGGTCGTCTGGTCGGCGGGCGCGCCGGCGCCGTCGGTGCTGTAGGTCTGCGTGGCGGCCGCGGCCAGCGAGGTCGCCGTCGCGGGATGACGCGTGGTGCGCTCCTGCTCGGCGCGGGCGGTCTGCGCGGCGTAGGTGTCGGAGCCGACCGCGGCGGCGAACGGCAGCGTCAGCAGCGCGCCGGCCACCAGCAGGAGCAGCAACGCGGCTTCGACGCGGTCACCGAACCGGGCGAGCGGGTTGCCGCCGGGGAACAACCGGCGCCGGAACCGGGCGATCCGACCCTGCATGCGCGGCACACTCCTCCCCGGGAACAGACTCTGCACCCTCAGTGTGCGCGCGCAGTGTCGGCTTTCTCTCGTGAATGGGACGCGGCCCACCTGTGAACCCCTGCACAACCACCCGCCCGAGCTAACCGGCCGCGATCGCCGACCACAGCGCGTGAGCGATTTCCGGCCCGTGGACGTCGGTGTGCCCGCGCACGAACCCGTCGGCCCGCAGGTTGTGCGGCACGCCCGGGCGCCACGCGTAGCGCCCGCCGACCGGCAGCAGCTCGCCCGGCACGGCTTCGGCGGTCCCCTGAGCGCCGTCCCGCCCGATGCTGCCGTAACCCAGCCCGGTGACGCGCGACGCGATCTCGAACGCGACCCCGGCGACCAGGTCGTACGCGGTGTGCGTGACGAGGATCGGTCCGGTCACGACGTGCGCGTCGAGCACGCCGCGGAACACCCCCGACTCGGCGAAGGCGTGGTGCGACAACGTCGCCTGCAGCAGGGTGAGCGTGCCCAGCGTCCCGGCCGGCCGGGCCAGCGCGGCCGCGGTCACCAGGCGGCCGCCGAAGCCGTGCCCGACCAGGTGAACGCGCAGGCCGGGCCGGGCGACCGCGCCGAGCAGCGGCGCCAGGCCGTGCTCCCCCACCTCGCCCGCGCGCGCCTTCATCTCGTAGTAGGTCAGGTAGTCGAGCAGCTGCCGCGCGGCCTCGACGAACCCGGACGCCGGTTTCGCGAGCCGGTCCATCACGGTGCCGCCGGGCAGGGTCAGCAGCTCCGTCGACGCGTCTTCGCGGTCCTGCGCGGCGGGGGCGGCGACCGACAGCAGCGCGGCGGCGAACGCGGTCCGCGCGGTCGAGCGGGCCGCGAGCGCCGGGACGAGCTCGGCCGCCGCGTCGATGGTGCGCCGGTGCTCGGGCACGAGCTCCCGCAGCAGGTCGAGCCGCTCCTCCAGACCGGCGGACTCGGCGAACTTGCGCGACGGCCACAGCACGCAGGCGAAGGCGAGGGGTCCGTCGCAGACCGAGCGCAGCGAGGACGCGAGATCGGCGTACAGGTGCCTAGCCGTGACGGGGTCGTCGTCCCAGCCGTGGCTCAGCACGACGAGGTCGGTGGTCGCGCGGTCGGCGGCCAGCTCCCGCACGGCCGCGCCCCGGTCGCCGGCGAGCCCACCAGCGCGGTCGAACCCGACCTCCGCGGCCGGGAAACCGGACAGCTGCACGAACTCCTCCTCGGGCGGCGACGACCCTGTGAAGTCGCCTTCTCGACGGCCGTTGTTACCGCTCGGCCGCGCCGGGCGGACTGCCCGGCACCGCTCCCCCGGGTTAAGCTGACAACTGTCCGGTTACTTCGCGGGAAAGGGCGGTGCCGTCGTGCCGGGTCGTGAGCGCCGGTCGGACGCGGTCGCCAACCGCGACCGGATCGTCGAGGCCGCGCGGGCCGAGCTGAGCGAGTCCAACGGCGCGGCCGCCGACCTGAAGCTGCACCGGGTCGCCAAGGCTGCCGACGTCGGGCAGGGCACCCTCTACCGGCACTTCCCGACCCGCGAGCACCTGCTCGCGGAGGTGTACCGGTACGAGCTGACGCAGCTCGTCGACGCCGTGGCGCCGCTGCTGGCCGGGCACCCGCCGCTCGAGGCCCTGACCGCCTGGCTCGATCGGTTGGTCGAGTACGCGCGGGTCAAGCGCGGGGTGATGGCGGCGATCGAGGCCTCGGCGTGGCAGGACCTCTACGCGGGCCAGCACCACCGGCTCGACGAAGCACTCGAAACGCTGCTCCAGCGGGGAAAAGCCGTCGGTCAGGTACGCGAAGAGGTCGACGCGGCGGACGTCATCCTGCTCCTGGGCGCGCTGTCGCGGGTGCCCGAAGCCGAGTGGGACACGCGGGTGCCCAAGATCGTGGCGGTGATCGTCGACGGCCTCCGCCCGCGGTGACGCGGGGTCAGAGCCAGTCGTCCGGGCGGGGCCACGGCATCAGCGCGGCGAGCGCGTCCCGCGCCGGCTCGGTGACCGAGTACTGCCCCCGGTGGAACAGCAACGGCCGCGCGTCCGACGGCGCGCCCAGCGCCGTGACGCGCCCGATCACGACGTAGTGGTCGCCGGCTTCGTGCACCGCTTCCAGCTCGCAGTCGATCCACGTCAGCGCGCCTTCGAGCAGCGGCGCCCCGGACGGCGCGGGCGTCCAGCCGAAGCGGGCGAACTTGTCCTCACCGCGGGCGCCGAACACCGCGCTGACTTCCTGCTGGTTCTCGGCCAGGACGTTGATCGCGAACCGGCCGGCCGCGGCCAGGACCTGCCAGGTGCGGGACGTCTTCGCCGGGCAGAACAGCACGAGCGGCGGGTCGAGCGACAGCGCGGCGAACGACTGGCAGGCGAACCCGGCCAGCGTGTCGCCGTCGCGGCCGGTGACGACGGTGACGCCCGTGCAGAAGTGCCCGAGGACGCTGCGGAACGCGGTCTCCTCGACCGCCATCGCCGTCACGGCGCGCCGGGCGGCCGGGCGCCGACCGAGAAGTCGTGGCCCCACAGGGAAACCGCGGTGCTCTCGCGGGCGATCCAGTTCTCGTCGTCGACCTGCCGGCCTTCACAGCCGAACTCGATGTCGAACCCGCCGGGGGTCTTCATGTAGAACGACAGCATCAGGTCGTTGACGTGCCGGCCGAGCGTCGCCGACATCGGCACCTTCCGCCGGATCGCGCGGTCGAGGCACAACCCGACGTCGTCGGTCTGCTCGACCTCGACCATCAGGTGCACGATCCCGCTCGGGGTCGGCATCGGCAGGAACGCCAGGCTGTGGTGGCGCGGGTTGCAGCCGAAGAACCGCAGCCACGCGGGCGCGCCGTCGGCGGGCCGGCCGACCATCTGCGGCGGCAGGCGCATCGAGTCGCGCAGCCGGAACCCGAGGACGTCACGGTAGAACCGCAGCGACGCCTCGTCGTCCTTTGTGGACAGGACGACGTGGCCGAGGCCCTGCTCGCCGGTGACGAACCGGTGCCCGTACGGGCTGACCACGCGCCGGTGCTGCAGCGCGACGCCGTGGAACACCTCCTGGGTGTTGCCGGACGGGTCGTCGAAGCTGATCAGCTCGTCGACGCGGCGGTCGGCCAGCTCCTCGGGCGTGCCCTCCTTGTAGGGCACCGAAGCACTGTCCAACCGGGACCGGATCTCGGCCAGCTCGCCGGCGTTCGCGGCCTCCCAGCCGGCGGTCGTCAGCCGGTCCGCGTCGCCGGGCGAGATCACGAGACGCGCCGGGAAGTCGTCCATGCGCAGGTAGAGCGCGTCGGGGTTCTCCCCCTTGCCCTCGACCATGCCGAGCACCTTGAGCCCGTATTCGCGCCACGCGGCCATGTCGGTGGCTTCGACGCGGAGGTAGCCCAGTGACCGGATGCCCATCAGGAACTCCCGAGGAAGTCGAGGGCCAGCCGGTTGAATTCGTCGAACTTCTCCAGCTGGGCCCAGTGTCCGCAGCCGCCGAACACGTGCAGCTGCGCGCGCGGGATGGTCTTCAGCGCGACCAACGCGCCGTCGAGCGGGTTGACGCGGTCTTCGCGGCCCCAGATCAGCAGCACCCGCTGGCGCAGCCGGTGGGCCTCACGCCAGAGCATGCCCTCTTCGTAGGTTTCGGGCTGGGCGAACGACATCCCCATGGCCCGCATCGCGGCGAGCGACTCCGGGGTGTTCGCCGCGGCGAACCGGTCGTCGATCAGCTCGTCGGTGATGAGCGCCTGATCGTGGACCATGATGCGCAGGAAGGCTTCCATGCGCTCGCGGCTGGGTTTCGCCCCGAACTTCCCGAGGTTCTTGACGCCTTCGGTCGGGTCGGGCGCGAACAGGTTGACGCTCAGCCCGCCCGGCCCCATCAGCACGAGCCGCCCGGCGCGCTTGCCGTGGTTCAGCGCCAGCCGCACAGCCGCGCCACCACCGAGCGAGTTGCCGATGAAGTGCGCGGTTTCGACGCCGAGCGCGTCCATCAGGCCCGCGACGGCGTCCGCGCTGTGGCGGAAGTACTGCGGGTGCGCGGTCGGCTTGTCCGACCGGCCGAAACCGGGCTGGTCGACGGCGATCGTCCGGTAGTGCTTGGCGAACTCCGGCAGGTTGCGCCCGAAGTTGCTCCACGCCGACGCGCCGGGCCCGCCGCCGTGCAGCAGGATCACCGTCTCGGCGTGCTCGGCGCCGGCCTCGTGGTAGTGCAGCTTCAGACCCCCTGCGACCTCGGCGTACTTCCCTTCCGGCGCGGCCATCAGTACATCGCGTTCTCGACGGGGAGCCCGAAGGCGCCGGTGCCGTACATGACGTAGGCGCGCTCGGCGTCGTTGGCCGCGTGCACCCGGCCGGCGTGCGCGTCGCGCCAGAAGCGCTGGATCGGCGTGCCGCGCTGGATGGCCCGGCCGCCGGAGTTCTCGAAGAGCCGGTCGATCGCGCCGATCGCGCGTTCGGTGCCGCGCACCTGGTCGCGCCGGACGCGCAGCCGCAGGTCCACGGGCAGCCGCTCTTCGCGCTTGGCCAGCTGGTACAGCTCGTCGATGTTGCGGGTCAGCTGCAGCCACGCGGCGTCGATCTCGCTGGCCGCCTCGGCGATCCGGACCTTGGCGAACGGGTCCTCTTTGGACTGTTCACCGGCGTACGCGGCGCGCACCCGCTTGCCCTGGTGCTCGACGTGCGCGTCGTAGGCGCCCTGGGCCATGCCGATGATCGGCGCGGTGATCGTGGACGGGTGCACCGACCCGTACGGCAGCCGGTACAGCGGCCCGGGGTTGACGGCCTGGCCCGGCACCTTGCACTTCGACGTCGCGATGAAGCTCAGCGCCCGGTGCTGCGGGATGAAGACGTCTTCGACGACGATGTCGTTCGACCCGGTGCCCCGCAGCCCGACCGTGTCCCAGACGTCCACAATGGAGTAGTCCGCGATCGGCAGCAGATAGGTGCAGAAGTCGACCGGCTTGCCGTCCTTGAAGGCAGGCCCGCCGAGCAGCACCCACGTGCAGTGGTCGCAGCCGGACGAGAAGCTCCACCGGCCGGAGAGCCGGTAGCCGCCTTCGACGACCTCGGCCTTGCCCATGGGGGCGTACGACGAGGAGATCCGGACGTCCTCGTCGCCGCCCCACACCTCTTCCTGCGCCTGAGCGTCGAACAACGCCACGTGCCACGGGTGGACGCCGAGGATGGAGGCGACCCAGCCGGTGGACCCGCACGCGCTCGCGATCAGCTTCACCGCGGTGTAGAAGCTCACCGGGTCCGACTCGAAACCGCCGTACGGCTTCGGTTGCAGCATCTTGAAGAACCCGGTCTCCTGCAGGGCCTTGACGGACTCTTCGGGGACGCGTCGCGCGTCCTCGGTGTCCTGGGCCCGTTCCCGCAGGACCGGCAGGAGGTCCCGGACCCCGGCGATCACCTGCTCGCTCATGCGCGTTCCTCTCTCGCGTTCACTCCCGCAAGACTAGAACACGTTCTCGTTTTTGTCGAGAACACCCTGCGCCAAGGCGGAGTTGATCCCCGCCCTGCGGCCGGAAAACACGCAGTCGGCCAGCGAGAGACCGCTGACGTAGGACCTGGAACAGATTCCCACCGCGGTGCGCCCGGCCGCGTACAGCCCCTTGATCGGCACACCTCCGGCGTCCCGGACCGCGCCGGTGTCCTCGTCCACGACCAGGCCGCCGAGCGTCAGCATCGGCGTCGGGTAGCCGAGGTTGGGCCGCACGGAGACGTCGATGAGCGAGAACGGCGGGTTGTCCAGGCGCCGGGCGAACTCGGCGGGCTTGCCCATCGGGTCTTCGGCACCGTGGTAGGCCTCGACGCTCGCGCGCAGGCCCTGGGGGTCGACGCCGGCCTTGCGTGCTGCTTCTTCGACCGTCGAGCCGACGACCCGCCCGCGCCGCAGGAGGTACCGCAGCTGGAGGCCCTGAAACCACTGGCTCTGCTTGGTGCCGTCACGCCGGGCCTCGGCGACGATCGGCGCGTCGACCAGCAGCCAGCCCTTGCTGTCGTGCCGCTCGATCAGCCGCTCGCCGACGGCGGCGCCGTAACGCGACTCGTCGATGATCCGGCGGCCACCGGCGTCGACGATGATCCCGCCGAGGAACGCGCTCGGCGGCGTCACGAACCGCCACGCCGAGATCCGGCCCAGTTCCGCGGTCGCGCCCCCGGCCCCGACACCCAGCCGGATGCCCGAGCCGTCGTCGGCGGCGGTGCCCAGCGGCAGGCCGCCGCGGTAGGCGGGCGCGTGCTCGCGCACCATCGCGCGGTTGGCGATGAACCCGCCGGCGGCGAGGACCACCCCGCGCCGCGCGGTGATCCGCAGCTCGCGGGCGTGCGCGCGTTCGAGCCGTTCGACCCGGCGGTGCAGGGGTTTCCGCAGCGCCGGGACGTAGATGCCGGGCTTGGCGGAGTACGACGCGAGCCGCCGGTGCCGGGCCTTCACCGACGCCGGCGCGTCCCGCAGGCTGTCCGCGACGACCCCGGTGATGCCACCCTGGTCGTCGTGGATCAGCGAGCGCACCCGCGTCTGCGGCAGCACCCGGATCTCCCGGCGTCGCACGGCTTCGGCCAAGCGCGTCATCAGCATCTTCCCGGACGTGCCGGGGCCTTTGACGCGATGGCCGCGCGGGGCCGGTTTCGCCGCGTCGCGGAACCCGCCGGCGGCCTCGCTGCCGGAGTAGTACAGGTAAAACTCGTCACTCGGGTACGACGTCTTGTACGGGCAGAGGCTGCCTTCGAACGGGACGCCGTTGCCCTCCAGCCAGGTGACCATCTCGCGGCTGTCCTCGCAGAACCGCCGGAGCGTCTTGCCGGAGACGACGTCCCCGGCTTCGAGGCGCAGGTATTCGTACATCGCGTCGACCGTGTCGTCGACCCCCGCGTCCTGCTGCTGGCGGGTGCCGCCGCCCGCGTAGACCACGCCACCGCTGACCGCACTGGCGCCACCGCCGGCGAAGCGCTCGACGATGACGACGTCCGCACCGGCGTCGGCGGCTTCGAGGGCGGCGCACGCGCCGGCCGCACCGAACCCCACGATGACCACGTCCGCGACGAGTTCGTCCATGGTTCGCTACCCTAGAACTGAAACACGTTCTCGTCTATGGTGGCCGAAAGCGACCCTCAACTGGATACTTGTCTTGTGGAACACGTTATAGGTGAGGTGGCATGACGGAGCAGTTCGACGTCGTCGTGGTCGGCAGCGGCGCTGCCGGGATGACCGCCGCGCTGGCCGCGGCTAACGGCGGCCTGAGCGTCGTACTCCTGGAGAAAGCGGCCTGTTTCGGCGGCTCGACCGCGCGCTCCGGCGGCGGGGTCTGGCTGCCGGGCAACCACGCGTTGCGCGCCGCCGGGATCGACGACCCGCCCGAGCGGGCACGCGAGTACCTCGCCTCGATCGTCGGGGACGTCGTCCCGGCCGTCCGGCGCGACACGTTCCTCGCCCACGGGCCCGAGGTGCTGCGGTTCGTCTGCGACCACACGCCGCTGAAGTTCCGCTGGGTCCGCGACTACAGCGACTACCACCCCGAAGCGCCCGGCGGGCGGACCGGCGGCCGGTCCGTCGAGCCCGTCGCCCTCGACGGCCACCTGCTCGGCGACGAGCTGGCCCACCTCGAACCGCCCTACAGCGCTCCCCCGCTCGGCGTGCCGATCACCCAGGCCGACTACCGCTGGCTGAGCCTGCTCCTGCGGCACCCCCGCGGCGTTGTCCGGCTGCTGTCGCTCGGCACGCAGTGGCTGGCCGGCCGGATCCGGCGGCAGCACCTGCTGGCCATGGGGCAAGCGCTTGCGGCCGGCCTGCGGATCGGCCTGACCAGGGCGAACGTCGAGGTCCGGCTCAACACGGCACTGGTGGACCTGCAGGTCGAAGGCGACCGGGTCACCGGGGTGGTCACCGCGCAAGGAGTCATCGCGGCCCGCCGCGGCGTGATCCTCGCCAGCGGCGGCTTCGAACAGAACCTCGAGATGCGCGAGAAGTACCAGCGCTCCCCGATCGGCACCGACTGGACCGTCGGCGCGGAGGCGAACACCGGCGACGGCATCACCGCCGGGCTCAAGCTCGGCGCGGCCCTCGACCTGATGGACGACGCCTGGTGGGGCCCGACCCTGCCGCTCACCGGCGGGCCGTGGTTCGCGCTGGCCGAGCGCTCGCGCCCGCGTTGCGTCATGGTCGACGCGCGCGGGCAGCGGTTCGTCAACGAGTCAGCGCCCTACGTCGAGGCTGTGCACGCGATGTACGGCGAGGGCGACGGCCCGGGCGAGCACATCCCGACCTGGCTGGTGTTCGACCAGCGTTACAAGGACCGCTACATGTTCACCGGCGTCGGGCCGCGCCAGCCGCTGCCCGGCCGCTGGTTCAAGGCCGGGATCGCGGTCAAGTCGTCGTCGCTGGCCGGGCTGGCCGGGAAGATCGACGTCCCGGCGGATGCGCTGGAAGCCACGATCGAGCGCTTCAACGGCTTCGCGCGCACCGGCGTCGACGAGGACTTCCAGCGCGGGCTCAGCACGTACGACCACTACTACGGCGACCCGCGCAACAAACCCAACCCCAGCCTCGGCCCGCTCGACAAGGCGCCGTACTACGCGGTGAAGATCGTGCCCGGCGACCTCGGCACCAAGGGCGGGCTGCGGACCGACGAACACGCACAGGTCCTGCGCGAGGACGGCTCGGTCGTGCCGGGCCTGTTCGCCGCGGGCAACGTCAGCGCGGCCGTGATGGGCCGCACGTACGCCGGGCCCGGCGCGACCATCGGCCCCGCCATGGTGTTCGGCTACCTTGCGGCGACGCGGCTGGCGAACGAAGATCAGAGGACCACGGGAGGGCAGCGATGACGCAGGAATCGGTACGCACCATCTACGCCGGTGAGCCACCGACGCGGTTCGCCCGGGGCTGGCACTGCCTGGGGCTGGCCGAGCGCCTCCGCGACGGGAAACCGCACGCCATCACGGCGTTCGGCACCAAGCTGGTGGTGTTCGCGGACTCGAAGAGCGACCTGCACGTACTCGACGGCTACTGCCGGCACATGGGCGGCGACCTCACCCAGGGCACGGTCAAGGGCGACGAGATCGCCTGCCCGTTCCACGACTGGCGCTGGAACGGCAGCGGCAAGTGCGTCGCGATCCCCTACGGCAAGCGGGTTCCGCTGCGCGCGCGAACGCGCTCGTGGCAGACGCTGGAGCAGAACGGCCAGCTGTTCGTGTGGCACGACCCGGAAGGCAATCCGCCGCCGGCCGAGCTGGCGATCCCGCGGATCGAGGCGGCCTACAGCTCCGAGTGGAGCAACTGGACGTGGGACTCGATCTTCATCGACGGGTCCAACTGCCGTGAGATCATCGACAACGTCGTGGACATGGCGCACTTCTTCTACATCCACTACGCCTACCCGACGTACTTCAAGAACATCTTCGAAGGCCACATCGCGACGCAGTACCTCAACACCAAGGGCCGCCCGGACATGGGCATGGCGTCCAACTACGGCGGCGAGGACAACCTGCTGCGGTCGGAGGCGTCGTACTTCGGGCCGTCGTACATGATCAACGACCTGGTGAACTCCTTCCAGGGGTACGAGATCCAGAGCGTGCTGATCAACTGCCACTACCCCGTGTCGCCGACATCGTTCGTGCTGCAGTACGGCATGAAGGTCAAGAAGCAGGACGGGCTTTCGGACGAGCACGCCGACAAGATCGCTTCGAAGCTGGCGAAGGGCATCGGCGCCGGCTTCCTGCAGGACGTCGAGATCTGGAAGCACAAGACGCAGATCGAGAACCCGCTGCTGTGCGAAGAGGACGGTCCGGTCTACCAGCTTCGCCGCTGGTACCAGCAGTTCTACGTCGACGCCGCCGACGTCACCGAGGACATGACCCGGCGCTTCGAGTTCGAAGTGGACACGTCGAAGGCGAACGAGGCGTGGTCGGCCGAGGTGGCGGAGAACCTGGCCAGGCAGAAGGCGGAGGCCGAGGTGTGACCACGTCGGAGACCGTCGAGTTCCTGACCGGCGGGCTGCGGCCGCACGAGTGCCGCGCCTGCGGGACCTGCGTGCTGGTGAAGAAGAACAGCATCAGCCACACCAGCATCCAGTGGACCACGAACGCGGCCGAGAGCTGCCCGGTCTTCGCCGACGCCGACCGCCCGACCGCGTTGCTCGACACCTGCCCGAAGCTGTCGGACAGCATCGACGACGCGGTGCGCGAAGGCACACTGGCGGTCGCGGATGGCTGAGCGGGTCTACACCCTGACGGTCGCCGACGTCGTCGTCGAGACGCCGGACGCGCGTTCGGTGGTGTTCGAGATCCCCGGCGAGCACGCGTCGGCGTTCCAGTATGCGGCCGGGCAGTTCCTGACGCTGCGGATCCCCAGCGAGCGCACCGGTTCGGTGGCGCGGTGCTACTCGCTGTCCAGCGCACCGCACGAGAACCGCGTCCAGGTGACGGTCAAGCGCACCGACGGCGGGTACGGGTCGAGCTGGATCTGCGACGAGCTGCGGGCCGGGATGACCCTGGACGTGCTGGCGCCGGCCGGCGTGTTCACACCGTCCTCAGTGGACGAAGACTTCCTGCTCTTCGCCGCGGGCAGCGGGATCACGCCGGTGATGGCGATCCTGAAGACGGCGCTGGAGCAGGGCTCCGGCCGGGTCGTGCTGGTCTACGCGAACCGCGACGAGGCGTCGGTGATCTTCGCCGGCGAGCTGACGTCGCTGGCGAAACGCTACGGCGACCGGCTGGTCGTCGTCCACTGGCTGGAGAGCGTCCAGGGGCTGCCGGACGTGCCGCAGCTGCGCGGCCTGGCTTCCGCGTACCCGGCGCACGAGGCGTTCCTCTGTGGTCCGGCGCCGTTCATGGCGGCCGTGCGGGAGGCGCTCGGGCAGCTCGGCGTGCCGCGGAACCGGTTGCACGTCGAGAAGTTCTCGTCATTGTCCGGGAACCCGTTCGACTCCGTCGAGGAGCCGGTCGTCGAGCCGGAGCCGGAGTCGGACGAGGCACCCGCGTCGCTGACCGTGACGCTCGACGGCGAGACGCGGTCGATGGCGTGGCCGCGCCGCCGCAAGCTCCTGGACCACTTGCTGGAGGCGGGCCTCGACGCGCCGTATTCGTGCCGCGAGGGACAATGCAGTGCGTGCGCGTGCCGGATCGAATCGGGCGAGGTGAAGATGCTGCACAACGAGGTCCTCGACGCCGAGGACATGGCGGACGGCATCGTGCTCGCCTGCCAGTCGCTGCCGGTCACCGACGACGTCTCGATCAGCTACGAATAGGAGCACCGCGTGCCCATCGATCCCGCCGTCGCGATCGGCGCCGAAATCGGGGAAGTGAGCTTCGCCTGGACGTCGTCGGACGTGCTGCTCTACCACCTGGCGCTGGGCGCGGGCCCGGACGAGCTGCGCTACACCTACGAGCGTGACCTGGTGGTCGTCCCGACGTTCGCCACGGTCGCGGCCAACCTGCGCGTGTTCGAGCCGCCGGCGGTGTCGTTCCCGGGGGTCGAGATCGACCTGGCGAAGGTGCTGCACGGCAAGCAGGAGATCACCCTGCACGGGCCGATCCCGGTCGAAGGCAAGGCGGTGGCCCGCTCGCGGGTCGCGGACGTCTACGACAAGGGCAAGGCGGCCGTGATCATCCAGGAGGTCGACGTCACGTCGTCGGACGGCAGTCCTCTGTGGACGGCCCGGTCGAGCATCTTCGCCCGCGGCGAAGGCGGTTTCGGCGGGTCACGCGGGCCGTCGGACCGCATCGAGTGGCCCACGCGCGAGCCGGACGCGGTGCTCGAAACCCCGACGCTGCCGCAGCAGGCGCTGCTGTACCGCCTGTGCGGCGACCGCAACCCGCTGCACGCGGACCCGGCGTTCGCGGAGGCGGCCGGCTTCCCGCGTCCGATCCTGCACGGTTTGTGCACTTATGGCGTGGTCGCCCGGGTCCTGATCGACGAGTTCCTCGACGGCGACCCCTCGCGGGTGGCGTCGTTCGCGACGAAGTTCGCCGGCGTGGTGTTCCCGGGCGAGACCCTCCGGACCCGGGTCTGGCGCGAGGACGACCGCCTGCTGGTGACGACATCGGCCGTCGAGCGCGACGACGCCCCGGTACTGGCGGACACGGTCCTGACGTTCGCCTAGCGGGTCTGCCGCGGCTTGTCGTGAGTGGTTAGGGCGGTTCTAACCGCCCTAACCACTCACGACGGCCGGGGCGTGGTTCGCGTCACTCGCGTCCAAGTGGTGATCGACCCGTCGTGCGCGCGCTAACGTGGACGGGAGCGACCTCGGGAGGACGGAACACGATGCCGGAATACTTCGTGGTGCGGGGCACCGTCGAGCACGGCGACGAGCGCGGCCGGGAGCTGGGCTTCCCCACCGCCAACGTCGCTCTCCGTGACCAGGACGGGTCCGTCGGCGACGGTGTGTGGGCGGGCTGGGTGCAGCGCGGGGACGGCACGCGCATCGCCGCGGCCGTGTCCGTCGGCCGGCGGCCGACCTACTACGGGGCCGACGGCTACCGGCTGCTCGAAGCGCACCTGCTGGACTTCACCGGCGACCTCTACGACGAGACCCTCGTCGTCTGGCTCGGCGCCCACCTGCGGGACCAGCAGGCCTACGCCTCCGCCGAGGACCTCGTCACCGCGCTCAAGAACGACATCGCCGTCGCGACGCAGTGGACCGCCGGCCACCCCGCCGCCGCGCTGCCCGAACCCGGCGACAGCCCGCTCGGCGAGGTCCGGCACATCCCCGAATAGGTCACAGGGCCGCCGCGAGGAGCATGTAGCCCATCCCGGCGCCCATCACCACCCGGCAGGCCGCGCGCGAGGCGTGCCCGGACACCGACACCGCGGGACCGCGCACCATCAGCACGCCCGTGCGCGCCGCGTCGACGACGAAGTAGGCCGCGGCGGCCACCGCGACCAGCGGCACCGCCAGCCGGGCGTCCATTGTGGACATTGTGGACATCGTCAGCCACGGCCCGTGCGCCATCCCGTCGTGGGGCATCGCCGTGACCATGTAGAGCATCGCCGCCGCGGACAGCGCGTGGTGCGCGCAGCCGGACCGGCGGCCGCGCCACCAGCTGACGGCGAACCAGCCCGCCGTCAGCACCAGCACCGCCTGCCAGCCGGCCGCCGGGATCGGGCCGCCGACCGGCGAGAGCATCGCCACCATCGCCACGACCAGCAGCAGCTCGGCCAGGTCGCCGTTGCGGACGCCGTGGCCGAGGCGGACGTAGTCGAGCCGGACGAGCCGCAGCACGCAGGGCAGCACCATCGCGGCGAAGACCGCGGTGAGCGCCCAGTCCACGCCGGCCACTACGGGACGGCCGGCGGCTCGGCGGGTTCGCGCATGACGGCCTCACTCTGCGTCGCGGACAGTCCCTCCACCGTGACATCCGGCGCGGACCCGCACCAGCCGTCAAAGAGGTGACACCCGTTGACCCACAAGGGGGACCGTCAGTCACTCGTGAGGACGAGCCCGCTCGTCGGCACGCCGGTGCCCGCCGTGACCAGCACCCGGGACGCGCCGGGCACCTGGTTGACGGCGTCCCCGCGGATCTGCCGGACGCCCTCGGCGATGCCGTTCATGCCGTGGATGTAGGCCTCGCCGAGCTGGCCGCCGTGCGGGTTCAGCGGCAGCGCGCCGTCGAGCTCCAGCGCGCCGTCGGCGATGAAGTCCTTCGCTTCACCGCGGCCGCAGAACCCCAGCTCCTCCAGCTGCATCAGGACGTACGGCGTGAAGTGGTCGTACAGCACGGCGACATCCACATCGGACGGTCGGAGGCCGGACTGAGCCCACAGCTGCCGGCCCACGACGCCCATCTCCGGCAGCGCGGCCAGGTCGTCGCGGTAATAGCTGGTCATCACGTACTGGTCCGGCCCGCTCCCCTGCGCGGCCGCGGCGACGACCGCCGGCGGCCGGGCCAGGTCGCGGGCGCGCTCGACGCTGGTGACGACCAGCGCGACCCCGCCGTCGCTCTCCTGGCAGCAGTCGAGCAGGTGCAGCGGCTCGGCGACCCAGCGCGACCCCTGGTGCTCGGCCAGGGTGATCGGCCGGCCGTGGAACCAGGCGTTCGGGTTGGTCGCCGCGTGCTTGCGGTCGAGCACCGCGATCCGGCCGAAGTCCGCGCTCGTCGCGCCGTAGTCGTGCAGGTACCGCTGCGCGACCATGGCGACCGTGGCCGCCGGGGTCGCGATGCCCATCGGGTAGTGGAAGGCGTTGTCCACCCCGGACGAGTTGACCTGGCCGGCCGCGGCCGAGGACACCTGGCCGAAGCGCATCCCCGAGCGTTCGTTGAACGCGCGGTAGGCGACAACGACGTCGGCGACGCCGGTCGCCACCGCCATCGCGGCCTGCTGCACGGTCGCCGCCGCCGCGCCACCCCCGTAGTGGATGCGGCTGAAGAACTCGAGTTCGGGGATGCCCAGCTCACGCGCCAGCGCGATCTCCGCGTTGCCGTCCATGGTGAAGGACACGAGCCCGTCCACTTCGGACGGCGCGATCCCGGCGTCGGCCAGTGCGTGCGACACGCATTCCGCGGCCAGCCGCAGCTCGGTGCGTCCCGAGTCCTTCGAGAACTCCGTCGCGCCGATGCCGGCGATGGCCGCCTTGCCCGAGAGCGTCACGGCAGCGTCACCTCCACGGTCCCGGCGACGTGCTCGCCGAGACTGTCCACACCGGACACCGCGACCACGGCGTCCCGGCCTTCGCACGAGACCACGCGGCCGGTGAACGTCAGCGTTTCGTAGGCGTAACACGGCACGCCGAGCCGGATCTTGATCGACCGGATCAGCGCCTCCGGCCCGGCCCACTCCGACACGAACCGCTGCACCAGACCGGTGTCGGTGAGGATGTTGAGGAAGATGTCCTTCGAGCCGCGCCGCACGGCGGCGTCGCGGTCGTGGTGGACGTCCTGGAAGTCGCGGGTGGCGAGCGCCGTGCTGACCACGAACGTCGGGGTCGCCTCGATCGTCAGCGGCGGCAGTTCGGTTCCCTCGGTGACGGTCATCGGGCCACCTTCCAGGCGGGCAGGGTCAGGTCGTCGTCCACGGTGACGAAGGCGGCTTCGACGGGGAGTCCGATGTGGACGTCGTCCGGCGCCGCGTCCAGCAGTTCGGCCATCACGCGCACACCCTCCTCCAGCTCCACGAGGGCCACGACGAACGGGAGGTCCTTGCCCGGCACCGGCGGGTGGTGGTGCACGACGTAGCTGAACACCGTGCCACGGCCGCTGGCCACGACGTAGTCCGGCTTGGCGTCGAGATCGCCGTCCGGCGGCATCGGGCCCGGCGGGTGGCGCAGCGTCTCGCCCCAGCGCTGGATCCGCAGCTCCCCCGCCTTGAGGCCGTCCCAGAAGAACTCGGTGTCCTTGCTGATCACCGGCCGCAGCACCGGAGCCGGCGGTGGTTTCGGCGCGGGCGGCCGGAACTTGAGCACCCGGAACATCATCTCCGCCACAGCTTCGCCCTCGACGTACCAGGTCACGCGCGTGGTGACGAACCAGCCTTCGCCGAGCGCGGTCTTCTTGGGGCCGACCACGCTTTCCAGCGCCGTCCGCGCTTCGACCTGTTCGCCGTGACGCAGGTAGCGGTGGTAGGTCTGCTCGGAGTTGGTCGCGACGACGGAGGTGAACCCGGCCTCGTCGAGCAGCTCCATCATCAGGCCGAGCGGGTCGTCGCTGCCGCGCAGCGAGTTCAGGCGGCCCATCGTCCACACCTGGGCCATCGCCGGCGGGGCGACGAGTCCCTTGTGGACGCTCTTCGCGGCGAACTCCGGGTCGACGTACACCGGGTTGTCGTCACCGATGGCCTCGGTCCAGTTGTTGACCATCGCCTGGTTGACGGGGTCGCGCGCGAGGCGCGGCGCGCACTCGCCACGAGCGGCGATCTCGGCTGCGGCTTCCTTGATGTCGGTCATCGTGGCACCCTCGGCAGTCCCAGGCCGATCGAGGAGATCAGCTCCCGTTGGATCTCGCTCACCCCACCGCCGAACGTCAGCACGATGTTGCGTTTGGCCTGCAGGTCCAGCCATTCCGCCAGCTCCGCGGTGTCCGGGTCGGCCAGGTCGCCGTGCCGCCCGATCAGCTCCTCCATCGACCGGCCGATGCGCTGGATGACCTCGGAGCTGAACACCTTGGTCGCGGACGCGTCGGCGACGACGACCGGAGCGCTCGCGGCGGACGCGGCGACCTGCCAGTTCAGCAGCTCGTTGACCCGCGTCACGGCGAAGGCGTCGGCCAGCACGGCCCGGACGTCCGGCAGGTCCAGCAGCGCGTGCGCGGCGGCCCAGGTCCGCACCCGGTCGTACAGGCCGCCGATCCGCCCGGCCGGGCCGAGCATGACACGCTCGTGGTTGAGCTGCGTCGTGATCAGCCGCCAGCCCTCGTTCTCCTTGCCCACCAAGCGGTTCACCGGCACGCGGACGTCCGAGTAGTACGTCGCGTTGACGTGGTGGGCGCCGTCGCAGGTGATGATCGGCGTCCACGAGTAACCGGGGTCGCTCGTGTCCATGATGAGGATCGAGATGCCCTTGTGCCGCGGCGCGTCCGGCGCGGTCCGCACGGCGAGCCAGAGGTAGTCGGCGTCGTGGCCGCCGGTGGTGAAGATCTTCTGGCCGTTGACGACGTACTCGTCGCCGTCGCGCACCGCCGTCGTCCGCAGCGCGGCGAGGTCGGTGCCGGCCTCGGGTTCGGTGTAGCCGATGGCGAAGTGGATCTCCCCGGCCAGGATCTTGGGCAGGAAGAAGGACTTCTGCTCGTCCGTGCCGTACTGCTGCAGCGTCGGCCCGACCGTCTGCAGCGTCACCGACGGCAGCTGGACGTCGGCGCGCGAGGCCTCGTCGACGAACAGGTGCTGCTCGATCCCGCCGAAACCCTGCCCGCCGTACTCCACCGGCCAGCCGACGCCGAGCCGGCCGTCGCGGCCCATCCGGCGGACGATCTCGCGGAACACCGGCCCGTGCCGTTCGCGGCGCATCGCCTGACGTTCCGCCGGGCTGATCAGCCCGGCGAAGTACTCGCGCAGCTCGGTGCGCAGTTCCCGTTGCGCCGCGGTCAGTTCGACGTGCATCCCACTCACCCCGCCACTCGTTCGCTGAGCCTGCCGAGCCGGTGCGCGGCGCCGCCGAGCGCCCGGCCGAGGTCCTTCACCTGCGACGAATACCGGTGCAGCGGATAGGTTTCGTCGACGCCGACGCCGCCGTGCAGGTGGTGGCAGGTCGCCAGCGCGACCGGCGCCTGTTCGGCGAGCCAGTAGGCGGCGACGTCCAGTTCGGCGCCGGAGTCGAGACCCGAGGCCAGCCGCCACACCGCCGACGTCACGGCCAGGTGCACGGTCCGCGCGGCGACGTAGACGTCCGCGATCTGGCCGGCCACCGCCTGGAACGTCGCGAGTGGACGGCCGAACTGGACCCGCTCGCTGACGTGTTTCACGGTCAGCGCGAGCGCGCCGGCCAGCAGGCCGTCACCCAGGGACAGTGCGCCGGCCAGCGCGAACCGGTGCAGCGTCGCGATCGCGCCCCGGTCGGCGAGCAGGTCGGACTCCTCGACGACGACGTCGTCCAGGCGCACGGTGTATTCCGGCGGCCCGGCGGAGGTGCGCGTCGGGACCAGCGTGACGCCGTCGGCGCGCGGGTCGACCAGGAAGACGGCGGTGCCGCTCGGGGTCGTCACGGGCGTCAGGATCCGGACGGCCTCGCCGGCGTACGGGACGGCGGTCTTCAGGCCGCTGAGCAGCCAGTGGCCGTCAGCCGCCCGGGTGGTCGTCGCCGGCTGCTTCACGAGTGGCGCGGACGGCTCGTGCAGCGCCGCGGTGAGCAGCGTCTCCCCCGCCGCGACCTGGGGCAACAGCTCCGCGCGCTGCCCGGGCGTGCCGAGCGCCGCCACCGGCAGCACCCCCAGGGCGAGCGCGGCGCAAGCGGGCACGGGCACAGCGGCGCGGCCGACCTCGGTGAGCACCTGCGCGACTTCGGCCACGCCCAGGCCGTCGCCCTCCAGGTCGGGGGGCAACGCGAGGGCGAGCAGGCCCGCGTCGGCGAGCGAGCGCCACGGGTCGTCGGCGCTCAGCACCTTCGCGGCGAGTGCGCCGATCTCCGTCTGCGTATCGTCAAGAGTGAAGTCCACGCCTGTCCTCCGGATCGGCGCAATACTGAAACCTGTTCTAGTCTTAGCCGTAAACGTCCTGGACGGCAACCCCTTGGAGGAGCGGAATGCCGGTGATCGAACCGGGCGGCGCGGGCTGGCGCGCGACCCGGCGGCTGGTCACCGTGCCGCCGACCGCCGGGGTGCCCGACCCCGTCCCCCTCGACCTGCCCGGCCGCGGCAGGACGGTCGTCACCGACGTCGGCCCGCGGCACGCGCCCGCGCTCCTGCTGCTGCACTCGGTGGCCTGCACCGGCTTGCTCACCTGGTACCCGGCCCTCGACCGGCTGGCGCAGCACTACCGCGTCGTCGTGTTCGACCAGCGGTGGCACGGCCAGGGCAGCCGTTCGCCCGAGTTCCGGCTCGCCGACTGCGCCGCCGACGTCACCGCCGTCGCCGACGCGCTGGGCATCGGCCGGTTCGCCGTCGGCGGCTACTCGATGGGCGGGATGGTCGGGCAGCTCGTGGCCCACGCGGAACCAGAACGTGTTACCGGATTGGTGCTGTGCTCGACGGCGGGCAACTTCCGCCGCGGCCTACGTCAGCGCGTCGCCCTCGACGTCTTCGGCCGGACGCTGACGCGGCTGCGCGAACGCATCCGGCTCGGCACGATCCCCGGCGAGCCGCGGCGTGAGCAGCTGGCCCGGCTCGAAGACCACCGGTGGGCGCTGCGGGAGTTCCGCTCGACCACGCCGTGGGAGATCGCGGTCGCCCTCGACGAGATCGGCCGGTTCGACTCGACTCCGTGGCTGCACACGCTGCGGCTGCCCACCGCGGTCGTCGTGACCACCCGGGACCGGTTCATCGCCCCGGACCACCAGCGGTCGCTCGCGCGCCGGATCCCGGACGCGGCGACCTACGAAGTCCCGGCGGGGCACGCGGCCTGCGTGCTGGCCGCCGCCAAGTTCGTGCCCGCGCTGCTCGCGGCGGTCACGTCCGTGCACGCTCGCTAAGGAGTTCACATGGGACGCTTCAGCCTGCCCGACGAGGCCCCCGGCGGCCTGGACTCGCCGGTGACGGCCAAGGTCATGAAGTACGGGGCGAAGGCCCAGGTGGCGGTCTTCCGGCTGACCGGCGGGCGCGTCGGCAGCACCTGGCGGGTCGGCGCCGGCTTCCGCAAACCGGTGCCGACGCTGCTGCTGGAGCACCGCGGGCGCAAGTCCGGCCGGCTGTTCACCACCCCGTTGCTGTACCTGCGCTCCGGCGACGACGTCGTCCTCGTCGGCTCCCAGGGCGGGCTGCCGAAGCACCCGCAGTGGTACTTCAACCTGGTCGCACACCCCGAAACCCGCATCCACCTCAAGGGCCGTCGCGACGTCGCCGTCACGGCGCGGGTCGCCGGGCCGGCGGAGCGCGCGGACCTCTGGCCGCGGCTGGTCGAGCTGTACGCCGACTTCGCGAAGTACCAGGCCTGGACCGAGCGGGAGATCCCGGTCGTGGTGCTCAGCCCGCGGTAGGCCCGGCCTTCAGCAGGTCCGCGAGGGCCTCCGGGAGCGCGTCGGCCAGCGGCCACAGGTCCTTGACCAGCTCGCGCGCGCCGATCAGGCCGATGTGCACCTTGCCCGCGTTGGACAACACGGTGACGTTCAGCCCGGCGCCGTGGAAGACCGGCCCGAGCGGGTAGAGCCCGGTGATCCGCGCGCCGAGCAGGTACAGCGGCATCGGCGGGCCGGGCACGTTCGAGACGACCAGGTTGTGCACCACCGGGTGCTTTTCGGCCAGCCGCAACGCCGAGTAGGCGCGCACGGCCATGCCGAACGCCGTCGCCGCGGAGAACTGCGCCCAGTCCTGCAGCATGTCGGCGTCGATGTCGTGGTGGTGGTCCTTCGACAGCCGGTTGGCCTCGGCGAGGAAGAACACGCGTGCGGCCGGGTCGGCCAGGTGCGTCGGCAGGGAGGCGAAGAACGCCGAGACCTTGTTGCTGCCGTGGTCGCGTTCGGTCCGGTCGTGCACCGACACCGGGACGGTCGCGACCAGCGGGTCCTCCGGCAGCTCGCCGCGCGCGTCGAGGAACTCCCGCAGCGCCCCGGCGACGAGCGCGAGCACGACGTCGTTGACCGTGACGCCGAAGGCGTTCTTGACCGCCTTGACGTCGTCGAGCTCGAGCTGGGCGAACGCGACGCTGCGGTGGCCGGTGATCGTGCCGTTGAGCGACGTCCTCGGCGCGGTGAACGGGATCGGCATCCCCTTGCCGCGCAACGCTTTCCCGAGCCACCGCGGGACGAGCTCCAGCAGGTCCGGCAGCAGCCGGGCGACCTCCAGCGGTCCCTTCACGACGTTGAAGACGCTGGAACGCAGGATGTCGAACGCGGCCGGGACGCCGGAGTTGGCCCGCTCGGTGACCTCGGGCGCCGGCGCGTCGGGTTCGAGGCCGGCGAGGTAGGTGATCAGGCTGGCGCCGCTCACGCCGTCGACGCTCGCGTGGTGCATCTTCAGCAGCACGGCGATCTCGCCGTCGGCCAGGCCTTCGATGACGTAGAGCTGCCACAGCGGGTAGGCGCGGTCGAGCTGCTGCCCGGCGATGTGCGCGCAGAGCTCGGCCAGCTCGACGCGGTCGCCGGGAGCGGGCACGCCGATGCGGTGCACGTGGTGGTCGAGGTCGAAGTCCTCGTCCTCGACCCACACGGGGTGACTGAGGTTCCAGAGTGGATTGTGCAGTTTGCGGCGGAATGCCGGGATCACCCGGACGCGTTCTTCCAGGCGCTGCTTGAGCTTCGCGAAGGTGTAGCCGCCGGGGACGGTCGAGCCGTCGAGGGTGAGCAGCCCGCAGACGTGCAGCACCTGCGACGACGTCTCCAGGTACAGGAAGCTCGCGTCGAGGCCGCTCAGTCTCTGCATGGCGCCAGCCTAAGCCACTTCCCGTGAGCGGCGCGTCACCCTACTCGTCGGTACCATGACTGGGGTGCAGCCGAACTTCCTGATCCGCCGCGCGGTCCAGCTCGGCCTCGCCGCGAACGCCCTCCGCCCGCTGCGAGCGCGTTCGACGTCTATTCCGGCGTTCTTCGCCGGCTGGCTGACGAGCGAGCTGGCGCCCCAGTTCCTGGCGTTGACGGCCGCCGACACGGCGGTCCACCTGGCGCGGCACGGTGCTCGTGACCGGTCCACTCGGGTCGGCCTCGCGCTCGCCGCGGCCACGGCCGTCGGGCTCGGCGCGTCGATCCGCACGGGCCACGGCGCCCGCGACGAGATCGAGCGCGCGCTTCGGGAAGCCCTCGGCGACGACTACGCGGAGGAGCTGGGCCGCTCCGACCTGGGCCTGCCGTGGGGCGAGCTGGCGCTGCCGTTCCGGATGGGCGCGCCGGACGTCCACGTGGACCGCAACATCGCCTACGCCCCGGGCGGCAAGCGGTTCCTGCTCGACGTCTACCGCCCGCTGGAACCGGTGACCGGCGCGCCCGTGCTGCTGCAGGTCCACGGCGGCGCGTGGGTGATCGGCAACAAGGAGGAGCAGGGCCGGCCGCTGATGCGCTACCTGGCGCGTCGCGGCTGGGTGTGCGTCGCGATCAACTACCCGCTCTCCCCCACCCACCGCTGGCCGGCGCACATCGTCGCGGCGAAGCGGTCGCTGGCGTGGATCCGCTCGGAGATCGCCGCTTACGGCGGCGACCCGGACTTCGTCGCGGTGACCGGCGGTTCGGCGGGCGGGCACCTGTCGTCGCTGCTGGCGTTGACGCAGAACGATCCGGCGTTGCAGCCGGGCTTCGAGGACGTCGACACGAGCGTCCAGGCGTGCGCGCCGCACTACGGCGTCTACGACTTCGCGGCGACGTCCGGCTCCCCCGCGAGCAAGTACCGCCTGGAGGGCCTGCTGGCGCGGCGGGTGTTCGCGGCCGACCGCGACCCGGTGAAACACCTGGACGACTACATCGCGGCGTCGCCGTTCGACCGGGTTTCCTCGGAGGCACCGCCGTTCTTCGTGATCCATGGCCGTGACGATTCACTCGTGCCGGTCCGGGAAGCACGCGAGTTCGTCCGGCGGCTGCGGGAGAAGTCTCCGAACCCGGTGGCGTACGCGGAACTGGCGGGCGCGCAGCACGCGTTCGACGTGTTCACCTCGGTTCGCAGCGCGCACGTGGTCCGCGGGGTCGCCCGGTTCCTGGACCACACGTACCTGCAGTGGAAGGCCGCTCAGTAGGCCAAGTCCACCGGGCTCGCCGAGGGCGGACCGTCGAGGCGCCACTCCGCGCCCGACCGCACGAAGCGGTACCAGCGGGCGTCACGGCCGTAGCGGAGCTGCCGGTCGCCCTGGGTGAGCCGGTTGCGCCAGATTCGCGGGGTGCCCGGGAAGCCCGCGTCGGCCAGGATCGCCTGGGCTTCGGCGAGCGGGCCGGGGCCGGGCTGCCAGGTCTCGCGCAGCGCGGTCAGGCCGCCGCGGCCGGCTTCACGCCAGGCCGCCGCCCAGCGGGCCAGGTCGTGTGGCGGCACCTCGGCCGCCTCGGCCAGCGCGGCGACTTCGGGGGCGGACCGGCCGGCTGCGCGGCGGGTGAGGTCCTCTTCGAACGTCAGCTCCGCGGCCGTCGCGCCGCCGATCAGGATGTCCCGCGCCAGGGACGCCGCGTCCGCGGCCAGCGCGGACAGCGCCGCCGCCGTCCAGCCGGTGCCGGCCGGCGGGTCCAGGTCCAGCACGGCCGGTCGTCCCGCGGTGCGCGGCGGGGGCGGCAGCGCCGGGATCGCGCCCGGCCGCCGGGCGTAGGCGGCCTTCGGCGAGAGCCCGTGGTCCTCGGGCTTGGGCAGCTTCGGCCGCTCGCCGCGCGCCGGCGCCCGGCGGGCCCGCAGCTCGGCCAGGACGTCCGCCCGCGGCCGGCCGCGCAACAGGAACAGCACGAACGGGTCGCGGTCCACCTCGTCGGCGACCAGGTAGTACACCGCGGCGACGTGCTTGCACGGGTTCGCCGAGTCCGGGCACGAGCACCGCGGCCGCAGATCACCCGGCCCCGGCAGCAGGTCGGCGCCCGCCTCGCGGGCCTGCTCGGCGAGCGCGCCCGGCAGTTCGCCGTCGAGCAGCGCCGCCGCGTGCCCGAGCTGGGTGCCGACCACACCCAGCAGGGTGTCCCACTCGCCGTCGGTGAAGGTGCGCATCGTGATCGTCACCCGGTAGGGCTGCGGCCGGCTGCCGCGCACCCGGGCGCTCACCGCCCCGGCACCGACGCTCAGCTCGCTGACCGTGTCCTTCCGCGCGTAGGTCCGCCCGCGCGGCAGCCGGTTCGGGTCGAGCTTCGCGCGCTGCTCCAGCGCGTCGACCCAGGCCCGGCCCCACCACGTCGTGCCGAAGTTCCGCCGCGGCGGCATCACCCGCTCCCGAGCCGCACCAGGTCGGCCAGCTCGTCGTCGGACAGTTCGGTGATCCAGTCTTCCCCCGCGCCGACGATCGACTCGGCGAGCCCGCGCTTCTTCTCGAGCACGACAGCGATCCGCTCCTCCAGGGTGCCTTCGGCGATCAGCCGGTGCACCTGCACCGGCCGGTCCTGGCCGATCCGGTAGGCGCGGTCGGTGGCCTGGTCCTCGACCGCCGGGTTCCACCAGCGGTCGTAGTGGATCACGTGGGTGGCCTTGGTCAGGTTGAGCCCGACGCCGCCGGCCTTGAGCGAGAGCAGGAACACGGGGATCTCCCCGGCCTGGAACCGGTCGACCATGTCCTGGCGCTGCCCCGGCGAGCTCTCGCCGGAGAGCAGCTCGGTGGGCAGCCCGCGTTCCTCCAGCCGGCGCCGGAGCAGCTTGCACAGCTGGACGTACTGGCTGAACACGAGCACGCTCTCGCCCTCGTCGAGGATCACGTCCAGCAGTTCCTCGAACGCGGCGAGCTTGCCCGAGCGGCCGGTGAGCGCGCCGTGCGGTTCCTTGAGGAACTGCGCCGGGTGGTTGCAGATCTGCTTGAGCTCGGTGAGCAGCTGCAGCACCTGCCCGCGCCGCTGGATGCCCTGCGTCGCCTTGATCTCGGCGAGGTTCTCCCGCACCACGGCCTCGTACAGCGTGGTCTGCTCGGCGGTCAGCGGGACGAACCGGTCGGTCTCGGTCTTGGGCGGCAGCTCCGGGGCGATGTCGGGGTCGCTCTTGCGGCGCCGCAGCAGGAACGGCCGCACGGTAGTGGCGAGCCGCTCGGTCACGGCTTTGTCCCGGTCGCGCTCGATGGGCCGCGCCACGGTGCGGCGGAAGCGGTCGAGCGGGCCGAGCAGCCCGGGCGTCGTCCAGTCCACAATGGACCACAGTTCGGTGAGCCGGTTCTCCACCGGGGTGCCGGTGAGCGCCACCCTGGCCCGCGCGGGGACCTTGCGCAGCTCCTTGGCCGTGGCCGACAGCGGGTTCTTCACGTGCTGCGCCTCGTCCGCGGCGACCAGCCCCCAGTCCACTTCGGACAGTGTCGCGCGGTCGCGGCGCAGCACACCGTAGGTGGCCAGGACGACTTCGTCGGGCGCGAGGTCGTCGAGGTGCCGGCTGCCACCGTGGAACCGGCGGACGGGGATGTGGGGCGCGAAGCGGGCGAACTCGCGTTCCCAGTTGCCGAGCAGGGAGGTCGGGCAGAGCACGAGGGTCGGCCCGCCGGGCTTCGGCTGGTCGCCCGGTGGGATGCCGTCGGCGGTCTCCGGGGGAACGGCGCCAGCGGGTGCCGCCGAGTCAGCGGGCACCGCCGAGTCCGTGGGTGCCGGCGAGCCCGTGAGCGCCATCGAGTCAGCGGGCACCGCCGAGTCCGTGGGTGCCGGCGAGCCCGTGAGCGCCATCGAGTCAGCGGGCACCGCCGAGTCCGTGGGTGCCGGCGAGCCCGTGAGCGCCATCGAGTCAGCGGGCGCTGCCGAGCCCATGGGCTCCGTCGGGTCCGTGAGCGCCGCCGAGCCAGTGAGCGCCGCCGAGTCAGTGAGCGCCGTCGGGTCCGTGAGCGCGCGGCGGTGCAGGTGCAGGGCGATCAGCTGGATCGTCTTGCCCAGGCCCATGTCGTCGGCCAGGCACGCGCCTAGGCCCAGGCCGGTCATCGTCGCCAGCCAGGCCAGCCCCGCCTGCTGGTACGGCCTCAGCGTCGCCTGCAGGCCCGGTGGCGGGGCCGCCAGGTCGCCCGGGCGGTCGCGGAGGCGTTCCACCAAGCCGCCGAGGACCGAGGGGGCCGCGAACTCGACCCGTTCGCCGTCCAGTTCCAGCTCGCCAGTGAGCGCCGCCGCCAGCGCCTCGCCCGCGCCGAGCTTGCGGCTGCGGCCGCGGACCTTGGCCAGCAGCTGCGGGTCGACGCGGACCCACTGCCCCCGCAGCCGGACCAGCGGCCGCTTCGCCTCGGCCAGCGCCGTGACCTCGGCCTCGGTCAGCTGCTCGCCGCCCAGGCTGAGCTGCCAGCGGAACTCCAGCATGCTGCGCAGCGCGAAGTCCGGGCCGGTGACGCTCGCCGGCGCCTGCGTCGCGCTCGCCTTCGCCTTGACCTCGCCCGCGAACATGCCCTTCGACCAGAGCACCTCGATCCCGGCGCCGCCCAGGTCACGGCTGCCGTCGGTGAGCAGGTCGACGACCTCGTCGTCCGACAGCGGCAGCTCGGCGGGCGCGGACTCGGCCAGCACCCGGCCCAACGGCGGCCACGCCCGCGCGCCACGCCGCAGGCCGAGCAGCACCTGCGTCTCCACCTGGTCGCCGAGGCGGCTCAGCACCGCCTCCGGCGCGTCCCAGAGTGTCGCCGCCTCCACCACCAGGCTCGCCTCGGCCGTGCTGCGCACCGCGAGCACCCCGGCGAACGCGTCCTCGCCGCGCGCCTCGACCCGCAGGATCAGCTGGGCGCCCCGCGGCTCGCGCTCCGCCAGCTCGGCCAGCCAGGCCGCGCCGTCCGGGCCGAGCAGCGCCGGTTCCCGCGCCGCGAACGCCGGGTCGCCCGCCCCGACCGGCGCCGCCGGGCTGCGCACCAGCAGGTCGGCCGTCGCGTCCCACAACGCGCGCACCAGCGAGTCCGGCGAGTGCAGCCGGATGCGTTTCAGCCCGGTCAACGGCAGCGCGTACGCCTCCGGCGGCAACGCCCCGGCGAGCCCGCGCAACAGCTCCTCGTCCGCGGCGTCCAGCGGCCCGATCCGCCAGGAGCCGACCCCGCTCGGCGTGACGGCCGGGCGCAGCCGCCCCCGCGCGACAAGGTTCACCCCCGCGTTGACGGCCGCCGACCACGCCGCGACGGCCGGGCTCGCCTCCTCCCCCACGGTCAGCAGCCGCGGCAGCGCGCGTTCGAGCGGGACGAGCTCGGCGTCCACCTTCGTCCGCGCGAACTTCCCGCCCCGGGGCAGCACCAGCTCGATCGTGGTCCCGCCGGCCACGTCGCCGCCCCACAGCGCCAGCACGCCTTCCCTCGGCGGATCCGAGGGAAGGTAGGTGGCCTGGGTCTGTGCGCTGAACTCCACGCCCGCAACGCTAGATGACCGGTCCGACAGTTTCGGGTCCGGCGGCACGAACGGGCCGTTCGCACCGTCTCGCCATGCAACTCACACGCCGAAACGTCGTACCCGGACGGTCGGCCCGCGTACCTGGAGAGTCGGTTCGCGTGCCTGGAGAGTCGGTTCGCGTGCCTGGACGGTCAACTCCCGTGATTGGAGGGTCAACTCACGTGATTGGAGGGACGACTCGCGTGATCCGGGCCGGGACTCGCGTGACTGGGGGCGTGACTCGCGTGATTGGGGGCGGGACTCGGCTAGCGGGGTAGGCCCAGCAGGCGTTCTGCCGTCAGGGACCGGAGGACTTGGGTGGTGCCGCCGGCGATCGAGAGGCAGCGGGTCATCAGGAACTCGTGTTGCGCGGCCGCCGCGGGGCCGGTCGCGGCCAGGGTGGCCGTGCCGGCCAGGGTCAGGGCGAACTCCGCGACGTCCTGGCGGTGCTGCACCCCGAGCAGCTTGCGGACGCTCGACTCCGCGCCCGGGTCCTGGCCGCCTAGCCGGCGCAGGGCCGCCCGCAGGTCCAGCACCGAGCCCGCGACACCCTGGGCGACCAGCTCGCCGAGGCGGTCGCGGGCGACGTCGTCCAGCGCCGCGGCGTCCACTGTGGACACCAGCTGCTGCACGCTCTCGCCGACCGCCGAACCGCCGCCGATGGCCACGCGCTCGTTCGCCAGGGTCGTGCGCGCCAGCCGCCAGCCGCCGTTCGGCTCGCCGACGACGTCGGCGTCGGGCACGAAGACGTCGTCGAGGAACACCTCGTTGAACACGGCCTCGCCGGTGATCTCGCGCAGCGGCCGCGTGGTGATGCCTTCGGCGCGCATGTCGACCAGGAAGTACGTGATGCCCTTGTGCTTGGGCGCGGCCGGGTCGGTGCGGGCCAGGCAGATCCCCCAGCCGGCTTCGCGGGCCAGCGACGTCCACACCTTCTGCCCGCTCAGCCGCCAGCCGCCGTCGACGCGCCGGGCCGCCGTCCGCAGCGCGGCCAGGTCGGAGCCGGCGCCGGGCTCGCTGAACAGCTGGCACCACGTCAGCTCGCCCCGCAGGGTGGGCCGGGCGAACCGCTCGCGCTGCTCGTCGCTGCCGTGCTCGAGGATCGTCGGTACCGCCCACGCGCCGATGACCAGGTCGGGACGCCGAACGCCGGCGGCGGCCAGCGCACCGTCGATCCGCAGCTGGGCAGCGGCATCGGCACCGCGCCCGAACGGCACCGGCCAGTGCGGCGTCAGCAACCCCGCGTCGGCCAGCGCGACCCGCTGCTCGCCTTCGGGCAGCGCGGCGATCCGCGCGACCTCGTCACGCAGCGAAGGATCGTCACCGACGTCGACGCCGAGGGTGCGCTCGGTCCCGGCGAGCGCGAGGGCCGCCGCCCGCCGCCGCCACGGTCCGGAGCCGCCGAGCCACTGCCGCAGCGCGACGGCCCGGCGCAGGTAGAGGTGGGCGTCGTGCTCCCAGGTGAAGCCGATCCCGCCGAGCACCTGGACGCAGTCCTCGGCGTTGGCGACGGCCGCGTCGAGGGCGACGACGGCCGCGCTCGCCACCGAGAGCGGGTGCTGCCCGGCGGCCGCGTCCCAGGCCAGCGCTTCGGCCGCTTCGGCGCGGCAGAGCATCTCGGCGCACAGGTGCTTGATCGCCTGGAATCCCCCGATCGGCTGACCGAACTGCTCGCGGACCTTGGCGTACTCGACGGCGATGGTCAGCGTCCGCCGCGCCACCCCGGCGGCCTCGGCGGCGGCCAGGGTCGCGGCCAGCTCGGTTACCGGCGGCAGCGTGAGAACGTCACCGGAGACGTCGGCGACCCGCACGCGCCCCAGCGGCCGGGAGAAGTCGAACGGCGCCACGGGCTCGATCGTGACGCCGGGGGTGCCGGGCGCGAGCAGCACGTGGCCGTCGCCGGAGGGCACCAGCAGCCAGGCGTCGGGGTGCGCGCCGGGCACGAGGACGTCGTCGGCGGGCTCGTCCAGCAGCACCGCGATCGTGGCCGTTCCTTCGGCCAACGCCGTCAGCAGCTCCTTGGCCTCGGCCACCGAAGCGAGCAAGAGCCCACCCAGGGCCGTGCTCAGGACGGGGCCCGGCACCAGTTCCTCGGCCGCTGCGGCCAGCCCGGCGGCGAGATCGGCGACGCTGCCGTCGGCCCCGCCCGCGGCGGCCGGCAGCGCGACGCCGAACAGGCCGAGGTCGGCGAACCCGGCGGGAATCCCCGCCGGGGGCCCGGTTTCCGCCGCCCGGACCGCGTCGCGCGGCCGATGGGCGGCGGACCAGGCGTGGATCGCCGCGGCCAGCGCGGCCTGTTCGTCGGTGAGCGCGACCGGCATCGGGTCTCCTCGCGGTTACGGGACACTACTCGCGAGTGTAGAACGTGTTACAGTTTTTCGCCCAGTGGGTCATTTGTTGAACGTTTCGCCAGGACAGGTACTCTACGTCGTGAACTGGAACAAGTTCCGAAGGACGGGGGAAGCCGATGCCCGGCAAAGCCAAGGCACCGACCAAGGCGCGTGGTAACGGGCTGAGCGCGATCGGCGCCGACGAGCTCGGTTCGGCCGCCCAGCGCGACCGCCGTCGCCGGATCATCGACGCGACCCTCGCCCTGGCCTCGAAGGGCGGCTACGACGCCGTCCAGATGCGAGCCGTCGCGGAGAAGGCGGACGTCGCCCTCGGCACGCTCTACCGGTACTTCCCGTCGAAGATCCACCTGCTGGTCTCCGGGCTGGCGCGCGAGTTCGAGCGGGCGCAGGAAAAGCTGGAGCGCCAAGCGATCCCGGGTGAGACGCCGGCCGAGCGGCTGATGTTCGTGCTGGGCCGCAACACGCGGCTGATGCAGCGCGACCCGCACCTCACCGAGGCGATGGTGCGCGCGTTCATGTTCGCCGACACGTCCGCCGCGGCCGAGGTGGAGCAGGTCGGCCTGCTGATGGAGAACATGTTCGCCCAGGCGATGGGCATCACCGACCCGACCGAGGCCGACCGCGACATCTTCCACGTCGTCGCGGACGTCTGGATGGCGAACCTGGTGGCGTGGGTGACTCGCCGCGCGTCGGCCGCCGACGTCGCGAACCGCCTCGAACTGTCGGTCCACCTGCTGCTCGACAAGTGATCCCGACGGCGGGGGTCGCCGACGCGCACCGCCACCTCCTCCGCGCCCTTGGCGGCCTGACCGACGCCGACGTCGGCGCCCCCACGACGTTGCCCGGGTGGACGCGCGGGCACGTCCTGGCCCACGTCACGGATGCCGGGCGCGCGCTCGCGGACCTGGTGGAGCACGCCGGGCGCGGGGTGCTGATCCCTCTCTACGACCCGGCGACGCACGACCGCGACGGCATCATCGAGGCCACCGCGGACCGGACCGCCGACGAACACCGGAGCGCCCTGCGCGAGCACTCCGAGCGGCTGGAAGTCGCGTGGAGCCGGGTCGCCGACTGGGACCAGCCGGTGAACTACCGCGACGGGAAGCTGTCCAGCACGGTGTTCGCGCGCTGGCGCGAGGTCTGGATCCACGCCGTCGACGTCGGAGCCGCGACCTCGGCCGACTGGCCGGGCGACTTCTGCGAACACGCCGTGGACTTCCTCAAGGAGCGCCTGCCGCACGACGCGATCGTCACCGGGCCGCCGCGCGCGCTCGCCGCGTGGCTGTCCGGAAGGGACACCGGTGACGGCCTCACCGGCGACCTGCCGGAGCTGGGCCCGTGGCCGGGCGGGCGCCCCCGGAGCGGGGACGCCCGCTGAGCCGCTAAGCGCTGAGCTTCGGCAGGACTTCCTTGCCGAAGGTGCTCAGGAACTCGTCTTGGTTGCGGCCCACGTTGTGGATGTAGATCCGGTTGAAGCCGGCGTCGACGTACTTCTGCAGCGCCGCGCGGTGCACGTCCGGGTCGCTCGAGACGACCATGCGGCCCTCGAAGTCCTCACGCCGCACCAGCTTCGCCATCTGCGCGAAGTCGAACGGCGAGCGGACGTCGGCCTTCGGGAACTTCATGCCGCCGTTGGGCCACTGGTCCAGGGCGTTGGCCCAGGCCGTCTCGTCGTCCTCGGCCCACGACAGGTGCACCTGCAGCAGCTTCGGCATCGAGTCCGGGTCCTTGCCGGCCTTCTTCGCACCCTGGTTGAAGTTGTCCACGATGCCGGCCAGCTTGTCGATGGACGCGCCGGGCGTGATCAGGCCGTCGGCCAGCTCACCGGTCTTGCGGGAGGTGTACGGGCCCGCGGAGGCGATGTAGACGGGCGGCGGCGGGCCGTCGGGCAGCGTCCACAAGCGCGTGTTGTGCAGCTTGAAGAACTCGCCCGAGTGCTTGACGTCCTTGCCGGTGAACAGCTTCCGGATGATCTCGAGGGCCTCGAACATCCGCCGGACCCGCTCCGGGGCCTCCGGCCAGTAGCCGCCGACGATGTGCTCGTTGAGGGCCTCGCCGGAACCGATGCCCAGCCAGGTCCGGCCCGGGTAGGTCGCCTCGAGGGTGGCCGCGGCCTGCGCGACCATCGCCGGGTGCAGCCGGAACGACGGGCACGTCACGCCCGGGCCGAGGTCACCGGTCGTGTTCTCGGCCAGCGACGCCAGCACGCTCCACACGAACGAGGCCTCACCCTGCTGGGGCACCCACGGCTGGAAGTGGTCGGCGGCCATCTGGCCGGAGAACCCCTGCTCCTCGGCCAGCTTCGCCAGCCGGATCGACTCCCGCGGCGAGAACTGCTCCAGCGCCGCGGCGAGACCGATTTGCACTTCACTCACGCGTCCTGCTCCTTCATCTTGATCCTCTCCCGCCATCGAACCACGATCACCGGTGCGCCGCCGCCACCTCGGCGAGCTCGTCGAGCGCCTTGAGCGTCTCGGCCTCCGGCAGGGTCTCCAGCATGAACGTGTAGCGCTCGACGCCCGCGTCGCGGAAGCCGTCGATCACCTTGGCCTTCGTGTCGCCGCCGAAGACGGCGAACTGGACGTCTTCACGGCCTTCGGCGTCGAGCCGGTCGCGAACCTTCTTGGCCTCGTCGAAGTGCAGGTTCCCGCGCAGCAGCCAGCCGTCGCCGTACTTGATCAGCCGCTTGATCGCGGCCTCGCTCTCGCCGCCGATGTAGATCGGGGGGTGCGGCTTGTGAACCGGCTTCGGCCAGGCGTAGATCGGGTCGAAGCCGACGTGCTCGCCGTGGAACTCGGCCTCGTCCTTCGTCCAGATCTCCTTGAGCGCGGCCAGCTGCTCGTCGATCAGCGCGCCGCGGGTCGTCGGGTCGGTGCCGTGGTTGGCCATCTCCTCGCGGTTCCAGCCGACGCCGACGCCGAACAGCGCGCGGCCGTCGGAGATCAGGTCGAGCGAGGCGACCTCCTTGGCGGTGTGGATCACGTCACGCTGGATCAGCAGCGCGATGCCGGTGCCGAGCAGCAGCTCCGACGTCGTGGTCGCGGCCGCGGTGAGCGCCACGAACGGGTCGAGCGTGCGCTTGTACTTCTCCGGCAGGTCGCCACCGCCCGGGTACGCGCTGTCGCGGCTCACGGGGATGTGCGAGTGCTCGGCCAGGAACAGCGAGTCGAACCCGCGTTCCTCCAGCGCGGCGCCCAGCACGTCCGGCCGGATGCCCTCGTCGGTCACGAACGTCGAGATCCCGAATTTCATACCAACGACTACCCCTCGCTCCGCCGCCGTATTCCCCGGGTTGACAGCCGGCCACCGACCGTCGCACGATGGAGTTATCTCATCATACGTTGAATAAGGGGGCAAGGATGACGAATCCGGGCACGAGCGCCGAAGACCTCGACTTCGAGCAGGCCTACCGCGGCGCGACCCCGATCGGCCGGAAGATGCCGTGGGACCTCGGCGCGCCGCAGCCGCTGGTGGTCACGCTGGCCGACGCCGGCGGGTTCACCGGCGAGGTGCTCGACATCGGCTGCGGGCTCGGCGACAACTCCGGGTTCCTCGCCTCGCGCGGGCTGAGCGTCACCGGATTGGATGGCGCACCGTCGGCCGTCGAGCAGGCCCGCACCCGCGCCCCGGGAGTCACCTTCGCCGTGGCCGACGCGACGAAGCTCGAAGGTTACGAAGGCCGCTTCGACACGGTGCTCGACAGCGCGCTCTACCACTGCCTGAACGAGGACGCGCGGCGCGAGTACCTGGCCGCGCTGACCCGCGCGACCCGGCCGGGCGCACGGCTGCACCTCTTCTGCTTCTCGCAGGAGGTGCCGAACGCGTTCCCGGCGCCGTACCTGATCAGCGAGGCCAACCTGCGCGAGACCGTCGGCAAGGACTGGACGATCGAGCGGCTCGAACCCGCCGTCTACACGACCGCGTTCGACGCGCAGGAGCTGCAGGCCAGCGTCCAGGCGTTCCTCGACCCCTCGGCCGACACGTCCGCACTGGCCGCCCTGGACACCGACGCGAACGGGCGCGTGCTGGTACCGGTCTGGCAGCTGACGGCGGTGCGTTCGGCCGGGTGACCGACGCCATGCCCGGCCGCCGGTTCTCCGGCGGCCGGGCGTGGCGCGCTAGACGTTGCGGCGGTACTGGCCGCCGACCTCGAAGAACGCTTCGGTGATCTGGCCCAGTGAACAGACCCGGGCCGCGTCCATCAGGACGCCGAACAGGTTGCCGCCGCGGGTGGCCGCCTCGCGCAGGGCCTTGAGGGCCTGCTGGGCGTCTTCCTTGTGGCGGTGCTGGAAGTCCGACAGGCGGTCCAGCTGGGACTTCTTCTCGTCCTCGGTCGCGCGGGCCAGCTCGACCTCGATGTCGTCCTCGCCCGCGCGCGGGTTGCGGAAGGTGTTGACGCCGATGATCGGCAGCGAGCCGTCGTGCTTCTTGCGCTCGTACAGGATCGACTCGTCCTGGATCTTGCCGCGCTGGTAGCCGGTCTCCATCGCGCCGAGCACGCCGCCGCGCTCGGAGATGCGGTCGAACTCGACCAGCACCGCTTCCTCGACCAGGTCGGTCAGCTCGTCGACGACGAACGAACCCTGCAGCGGGTTCTCGTTCTTCGACAGGCCCCACTCCTTGTTGATGATCATCTGGATGGCCATCGCGCGGCGCACCGACGACTCCGACGGCGTGGTGACCGCCTCGTCGAACGCGTTGGTGTGCAGGGAGTTCGCGTTGTCGTAGAGCGCGCACAGCGCCTGCAGTGTGGTGCGGATGTCGTTGAAGCTCATCTCCTGCGCGTGCAGCGACCGCCCGGACGTCTGCACGTGGTACTTGAGCTTCTGCGACCGCTCGTTCGCGCCGTAACGCTCCTTCATGGCCACGGCCCAGATCCGCCGCGCCACCCGGCCGAGCACCGTGTACTCCGCGTCCATGCCGTTGGAGAAGAAGAACGACAGGTTCGGCGCGAAGTCGTTGATGTCCATGCCGCGCGCCAGGTACGACTCGACGTAGGTGAAGCCGTTGGACAGCGTGAACGCCAGCTGCGAGATCGGGTTCGCCCCGGCTTCGGCGATGTGGTAGCCGGAGATCGACACCGAGTAGAAGTTGCGGACGCCGTGTCCGATGAACCACTCCTGGATGTCGGCCATCATCCGGAGGCTGAACTCGGTGGAGAAGATGCAGGTGTTCTGGCCCTGGTCCTCCTTGAGGATGTCGGCCTGCACTGTGCCGCGCACGTTCTTCAACGCCCACTCGCGCAGCTCGGCGGCCTCGTCCTCGGACGGGTCGCGCCCGTGCTCGGCCTTGAACGCCTCGACGCGCTGGTCGATCGCGGTGTTGAGGAAGTAGGCCAGGATCGTCGGCGCCGGGCCGTTGATCGTCATCGACACCGACGTGTTCGGCGCGGTCAGGTCGAAGCCGTCGTAGAGGACCTTCATGTCCTCGAGCGTCGCGATGGACACCCCCGAGGTGCCGACCTTGCCGTAGATGTCGGGGCGGGTGTGCGGGTCGTGGCCGTAGAGCGTCACCGAGTCGAACGCGGTCGAGAGGCGCTTGGCCTCGGAGTCGGCCGAGAGCATCTTGAACCGGCGGTTGGTGCGGAACGCGTCACCCTCGCCGGCGAACATCCGGGCCGGGTCCTCGCCGTCACGCTTGAACGGGAAAACACCGGCGGTGTAAGGGAAGTAACCAGGAAGGTTCTCGCGGCGCAGGAACGACAGCAGCTCGCCCGACTCGGCGTACCGCGGCAGGGCGACACGCGGGATGCGGTTGCCGGACAGCGTGTCGCGCCACAGCTGGGTGCGCAGCTCCTTGTCGCGGATCTTCACGACCAGCTCGTCCTGGCGGTAGTCCTCGGCCAGCGCGCGGAAGCGTTCGAGCAGCTGGGTCGCTTCGCCGTCCACATCGGACTTCGCGGTGGCGAGCAGCCCGTCGAGGGCGTCGGTCGAGGCGTCCACCTTGGCCAGTTCGTCGCGGGCGGTCGTCAGCGCTTCGTGCTTGCGGATCGCCGCGACCTGCTTCTCCGTCGTCGCGTGGTACCCGCGGACGGTCTCGGCGATGTCGGCCAGGTAGCGGGCCCTGGTGCCCGGGATGACCGTGCTCGCGTCCGTCGACACCTTGCCCTCGACCTGCGGCAACGTCCCGGCCGAGACGGTCAGGCCGCGCTCGGCGAGCAGGCCGCGCAGCTGCTGGTACAGCGCGGTGACGCCGTCGTCGTTGAACTTCGCCGCGCTCGTGCCGTACACCGGCATGTCGTCCGGGCCGGACTCGAACGCCTCGCGGTTGCGCACCAGCTGGCGGGCGACGTCGCGGCGGGCGTCCTCGGCGCCGCGGCGCTCGAACTTGTTGATCGCGACGACGTCGGCGAAGTCGAGCATGTCGATCTTCTCCAGCTGCGACGCGGCGCCGAACTCCGGCGTCATCACGTACAGCGACTGGTCCACGAAGTCGACGATCCCGGCGTCACCCTGGCCGATGCCCGGCGTCTCGACGATCACCAGGTCGAACCCGGCGGCCTTGCACGCCAGGATGGACTCGCTCAGGCCGGCCGGGATCTCGCCGGACGTCGTCCGGGTGGCCAGCGAGCGGAAGTACACCGGGGAGCCGTCGAGGCAGTTCATCCGGATGCGGTCGCCGAGCAGCGCGCCGCCGCCCTTGCGCCGCGACGGGTCGACCGCGAGCACCGCGATCCGCAGCTTGTCCTCCTGGTCCAGCCGGAAGCGCCGGATCAGCTCGTCGGTGAGCGACGACTTGCCCGAGCCGCCGGTGCCGGTGATGCCGAGGACCGGCACCTCCCGCTTGGCCGCGGCTTCGGCGATCCCGCTCAGCACGTCGCCGGACAGGCGCTCGGCCTGCAGCTGCGTGATGACGCGGGAGAGCGCGGCGACGTCCCCGGACAGCACCTTGTCGAGGGCCGGGCCGTCGGCCGCCAGATCGACGTCGCAGGCCTTGATCATCATGTTGATCATGCCCGGCAGGCCCATCTCGTAGCCGTCTTCGGGCGAGAAGATCCGGGCGACGCCGCGCGAGTGGAGCAGGTCGATCTCCTCGCGCACGATCACCCCGCCCCCGCCGCCGAAGACCTTGATGTGGCCGGCGCCGCGCTCGCGCAGCAGCTCGACCAGGTAGGAGAAGTACTCGACGTGCCCGCCCTGGTAGGCCGAGATGGCCACCCCCTGGACGTCTTCGGCGATGGCCGCGGTGGCCACCTCGTCGACCGACCGGTTGTGGCCGAGGTGCACGACCTCCGCACCCTGCGACTGCAGGATCCGCCGCATGATGTTGATCGACGCGTCGTGGCCGTCGAACAGGCTCGACGCCGTGACGAACCGGACGGGGTGCGCGGGGCGGTACAGCTCACTGCTCATCCCCCCAAAATACTTTGACTTCCTACTATTGGAAACCCGACGGCTGGTGACGCGGGTCTCACGGCGGCTCGGGCGCACCTTGACAACCGCCAGCTGGAAGCTATATTTAACCGATCCGTTAATTAACAAGGTGCTGAAATGACGACTGCCACCGATCACCTGAGCCGCACGTTCTCGGCGCTCGCCGACCCGACGCGGCGGGCCATCCTCGCCCGGCTTTCCGCCGGCGAGGCGACGGTCAACGAGCTCGCCGGGCCGCTGCCGATGAGCCTGCCCGCGGTGTCCCGGCACCTGAAGGTGCTGGAACAGGCCGGGCTGATCACCCGCGGCCGCACCCGCCAGTGGCGGCCCTGCCGGCTGGAGGGGAAACCCTTGGAGGACGTCGCCGACTGGGTGGCCGCCTACCGCCGGTTCTGGGAGGGCGGCTTCGACCGCCTCGACGAGCACCTGCGGGAGCTGCGGAAAGGAGCCGAAGGTGCCTGACTCCGCGCTGACCATCACCCGCGTGTTCGACGCGCCCCGCGAGCTCGTGTTCATGGCGTGGACCGACCCGGACCACCTGGCGAGCCGGCTGGGCCCGAGCGGGTTCACCGGGTGCGCCGTCACCCTCGACACCCGCGAACGCGACGGCCACCACGACGGCTGGACCTCCAGCTTCGCCGACCTGGCCGGCTCCTTCCCCACCCGACGAGAGGACACCCGATGACCGCGATCGTCTCCCCGCAGGAATGGCAGGCCGCGCGCGACGCGCTCCTGGTCAAGGAGAAGGAGCACATGAAGGCGGCCGACGCGCTCGCCGCCGAACGCCGTCGCCTGCCGATGGTCCGCTTCGACGCGACCTACCCCTTCGACGGCGCCGAGGGGAAGGTCAGCCTGCTCGACCTCTTCGAGGGCCGCCGCCAGCTGATCGTCTACCACTTCATGCTGCACCCGGGCGACGAAGCGGGCTGCCCGGGCTGCTCGCTGCTGGTCGACAACCTGCCGCACCTGGCGCACCTGCACGCCCGCGACGTCACGTTCAAGGTCGTCGCGCCCGCGACGCTGCCCGAGATCGAGCGGTACCGGACGCGCATGGGCTGGGACGTGCCGTGGGTGTCCGCACACGGCACGAGCTTCACCGAGGACTGCGGGGTCGGCGCGGGCTTCGGCGTCAGCGTCTTCCTGCGCGAGGGCGACGACGTCTTCCGCACGTACTTCACGACCGGCCGCGGCGGCGAGGTGTTCCTGGCGTCGCACCGCTACCTCGACGTCACCCCGCTCGGCCGGCAGGAGGCCTGGGAAGAGGAGAGCCACGGCGACGACGCACCCAGCTCCTGGTGGCGCCGCCACGACGAATACTGAGAGTTGCGGGCGCGCTTCAGCGCCGCGACGCCGGGCCCGGGGCACTCCCCCCGGGCCCTGACGGCGTCAGCGCGCGTTGGCCGCCCGCAGCGCGATCCACTGCCGCATCGCGTACTCGACCAGCGTGATCAACGTCTGCTTCGTCGACTCCCGGTCCCGGGCGTCACAGCGGACGATCGGGATGTTCGGGTCGATCGACAGCGCCTCGCGGACGTCGTTGATGTCGTGCTCCAGTACGCCGTCGAACGTGTTCACGCCGACGATGTAGGGCAGACCGCGGTCCTCGAAGAAGTCGATCGGCGCGAACGAGTCCGCCAGCCTGCGGGTGTCGGCCAGGATCACCGCGCCGATGGCGCCGCGGACCAGGTCGTCCCACATGAACCAGAACCGCTGCTGCCCGGGCGTGCCGAACAGGTAGAGGATCAGGTCCGCGTCCAGCGACACCCGGCCGAAGTCCATCGCGACGGTGGTCGTCGACTTGTTCGGCGTCTGGTCGAGGTTGTCGATGCCGCGGCTCGCGTCGGTCATCATCGCCTCGGTGGTGAGCGGAACGATCTCCGACACCGACCCGACGAACGTCGTCTTCCCCGCGCCGAAGCCGCCCGCCACCACGATCTTGGCGGATGTCATGGTCGGGGGCGCGGTTTCCCGCGGTGCCTTAAAGCCGACGGAGTCCACTCAAAACCCTTTCCATCAACACCAGATGTGCCTCGGCGCCGTCATTGCCCGTTATCGTCTTGTGCACCGTGACCAGCCCCGCGTCCGCCGCGTCGCTGATCAGCACCCGGGCCACGCCCAGAGGCAGCCGCATCACCGACACGATCTCGGCGACCGAACGGGGGGTCCGGCACTCTTCCATGATCGAGACGCACTCGATCTGCTCCGCGGCAACCTCGGGGAAGCCACCGGTAGCGTAGTCCCTCGCGGAGACCAATGTCTCCAGCTCCAGGGCGTAGTTTGCCCGAGTGCGTCCGCCGGTCAACGCGTAGGGCCGGACAATCGCCGTCTGATCCTCGGGAGAGGGCGCCTGCTCGAACACCGCGGGCATCACGAACTCGCCGCTGGGTGGGCCCGGATCGAACAAACCCCCTGGTCGGGGGCCGTCCGAGTCGGTACTGCCGGGTGGAGAGACTAAAGAGGTCACTCGATCTCCTTGGTCGGCCGACGGCGCTGGTGGCGCCGGCGGTTCCGCGGCCGCGTGCGCACCAGCGGCCGGGGGTGGCGGGGACTCCTTGCCCTTCTTGCGCTTCCGGCGGGCACGGCCGGAATCCAGGGAGAACCCGTTGAAGACGTCGGCAAAAGTGCCGTCGCCTCCATGACCGGGGGCCTCCGCCTCCGGGGGTTCGCCGGCAGATCCGGACCCCGTGCTCATCGCGCCATCATCCCACCGGTTCGCCGATCAGGGACCCACCCGAACCCTGGAGCTGGGCGCGCAGCTCCGGGGTCAGGATCTGGCCGACCCGGTCGACGAGCATCGTCATTTCGTACGCGACCTGGCCGATGTCGCAGTTGGGGGCGGCGAGCACGGCCAGGCAGGATCCGTCGCTGATCGACATCAGCACCATGATCCCCAGCTCCATCTCCACCACCGTCTCGTTCACCGCGCCGGCCTCGAAGCACCGTGCGGCGCCCTGAGTCAGGCTGACCAGTCCCGACGCGACCGCGGCGAGCTGGTCGGCCCGGTCGAGCGGAAGCCGGTTCGACGCGGACAGCAGCAGGCCGTCCGCCGAGACGACCACCGCGTGCGCCACGCCGGGTACTCGCTCGGCGAAGTCGTTGACCAGCCAGCCGAACTGATTCTGCGTCGGCTGAGCGCTACTCGGCGAGGTCATTCACCCTCCAGTGTCTCGTGGTTCGTCTCGGTCGCCCGAGCGTTGCGGTGGCGTCCGCGCTCGATGCCCTGCTGGAAACTGCGCAGGCGACCGCGCACGTCGTGTGCGTCGCGTTGTGGTCGGGGGGCCGCGGCCCCGGTGGGCGGTGCGGCGCTGCCCGGGAGCAGCTGCTCCCCGCGGCGGCGCCGGGGCAATCCTGCCGAAGTGAACGTGGCGGGCGCCGACTGGGACACCGCTTGCACGGTCCGCCAGCCTTCGTCCGAGCCGAAGTTCCACTCCGCCGTCGCCTCCAGGGCGGCGTCTTCCCGGCGGGGCGTCGGAGTCTCGTCCGGCAGCTCGGCCGGCTCGGGTGCCGAGCCGGGCCGCCGGGTCGGCAGCGCCGGGGGTGGCTGGTCCTGGAAGGCGGGGTGTCCGCCCTGCTGGGGCAGCTCCTGCTGGTCCGGCCGCTGCCCCGGTTGCTGGCCCGGTTGTTGCTGACTGGGTTGCTGCTGGCCCGGTTGTTGCTGTCCGGGCCGGCTCGGGTGTTGTCCGGGCTGCGGGAAGGCCGACGGCTGCCGGTAGGCCCCCGGCGGCTGCTCCTGGAACGGACGGCCGGACCCCGGCTGTGGCGGCATCGGCGGCTGCCCGCCGAACTGCCGAGGCAGGGAGAACTGCCCGGAGCCGGGCTGCCGGTACGCCTGGGGCCCACCAGGCTGGTGCGGCCCCGACGGCCGGGGTTGCCGATCGCCGGGCTGCTGGTAGGCCGAGGGCGGCCGGAACGCCTGCTGCCCGCCGGGCTGGTAAGCCCCCGGCCGGGACGGGTCACCGGGCTGCCCATCGGGCGGCTGAAAGGCCGCCCGCTGCGGCGCCGACGGCCGAGAACCGGGGTAGGGCCCCGCTTCCGGCCCACCGGACTGCGGGAACTGCGACCCGTCGGACGGCGGGAACTGGGTTCCATCAGACTGCGCGAACTTGGTCCCACCGGGCTGCGCGAACTTGGTCCCACCGGGCTGCGGGAACTGCGGTCCACCGGACTGCGGGAACTGCGACTCGTCGGACTGCGACTCGTCGGACTGCTGCTGCTCGGCCTGCTGACCAGGCTGCTGCCCACCGAACTGGTGGAACCCCGACGACTGGATCGGCTGCGGCCCACCGGAATGCCGCGCCGCGGACGGCTGGCCCGGCTGCTGGGGATCGGGCTGCCCGCCCGGCTGCCGCTGGCCAGGTTGCTGCCCGCCCGGCTGCTGCTGGCTCGGTTGCTGACCCGGCTGTCGCAGGCCGTTCACGTGGTTCGGCTGCGGCAGGCCGTTCGGCTGCTGGCCTGGCTGCGACGGACCGTTCTGCTGACCAGACTGCTGCTGACCGTTCAGCTGCTGACCTGGCTGCGAGAGACCGTTCTGCCGACCAGACTGCGGCAGGCCGTTCGGCTGCTGCTGACCGTTCGGCTGCTGGCCCGGCTGCTGCAGGCCGTTCTGCTGACCGGACTGCTGCTGCCCGTTCGACCGGCTCGACCACTGCTGCCCCTGCTGCGGCAGACCGTTCGACTCGGCCGGCTGCTGCTCGTCCGGCTCGAGCTGGCCGTCCGGCTGGTCCGCGCTGGCCTGCGGCAGTCCGGCCGGCTGACCCGACCACTGCTCCGCCTGCGACAACCCGTTCTGCTCGCCCGCCTGCGACAACCCGTTCTCGACCGGCTGCGGCAAGCCGTTCTGGCGGCCCGGCTGAGCGTCGGGCTGGGCGTCCGCCTGCTGCAGCGCGTCCTGCTGCTCGCTGCCCGTCTCCGCGCCCTGGGCCGCTGCGGCTTCGCGGGCTTCCTGGCGGCCTCGGGTCACGCCCTGCTGGAAGCTGCTCAAGCGGCCGCGGACGTCCGCCGGGTCGCGGACCGGGAGGTCCGAACCCGCCGGGGCCGGTGAGGCGAAGGCCGCCGGGCTGGAGGTCGCGCTGCCCGGCATGAGCTGCTCGCCGCGGCGGCGGCGCGGGAGGCCCGCGTCGGTGAACGCCGTCGGCTCGGCCTTCGTGACCGCCTGGACCGTGCGGAACTCTTCGTCGCTCGCGAAGTCCCAGCTGCGGCCCTCCGGCTCCGCGGCCGGCTCCTCTTCGGGCGCCGCTTCCTCGTCGGCGACGGACTCCTCGTCGACGACCGGTGTCGCCGCGGCCGGCACCGGCTTCCCGGCGGTCTTCTCAGTAGCGGTCTTCTCGGCGGCCGGCTTCTCAGTGGCCGGCTTCTCGGCGGGCTTGTCCTCGCGGAACCACGCGGACAGCATCTCGTCGAAGATCGGCGTCGTCTCGGAGCGGTCCAGCGCCGGTGCCGGGGCCGGGGCGGGCTTGGCCGCCGGGGACGGCTTCCCGGTCGCGTGCCGCCACCAGTCGCTGAGCGTGGTCTCGTTGGCGGAGAACAGGTCCTTGCCCGAGGGCAGGTCGTCGTGGCGCGGCGGCTGCGGCACCGGCAGCACCGCGGGCACCGGCGGCAGGGTCGGCCGCGGCGGCGGGGCCGGGTCGTCCTTCGGGATCGGGGCGAACAGGTCCGTGCCCGAGATCTCCAGGTCCGTCGGCGGCCGCTCGGCGCCGGGGCCGTGCCCGTTGGCCAGCCCGGCGAGGTCGCTGGCCGACGGCCACCGCTCCTCCCCCATCGGCGGCTGCTGCGGGACGACCGGCTGCGGGCGGGAGCTGCCGTTGACCTGACGGCGCGGCAGCATGCCGGCCGAGCCCAGGGGCGACTGCTGCACCGTGCCGATCTGGCCGGTCAGCGGACCGTCGGTCACCGGCATCACCAGCTCCGCCGGGACGACGACGGTGGCCCGGACGCCGACGATGTCCTTGCCGCCGTGCAGCGACACCCCGATCCGGTGCCGGCTGGCCAGCCGGCCGACCACGAACAGGCCCATCCGGCGGGACGTCGCCAGGTCGACCGACCCGGCCTCGGTCAGCCGGGTGTTCGCCTCGGTGACCTCGGCCTCGTTCATGCCGATGCCCTTGTCGAGGATGTCGATGTTGAGCGAGCCGTCGTCGCCCAGCCGCGACGCCACCGTCACCGACGTCTCCGGCGCGGAGAACGCGGTCGCGTTGTCCAGCAGCTCGGCGACCAGGCGCATCAGGTCGCTCGCGGCGTACCCGACGATCCGCGCCGGGGGCGGCGGCTGCACCTGGACCCGTTGGTACTGCTCGATCTCCGACACCGCGGCGCGGAGCATGTCGGTGGTGCCGACCGGCTTGCCGGAGCGGCGGCCCGGCTCGGCGCCGGAGAGGACCATCAGGTTCTCGTTGTTGCGCCGCATGCGGGTGGCGAGGTGGTCGAGCTGGAACAGCGTCGCCAGCTGGTCGGCGTCCTCTTCGTCGCGCTCGAGCTGCTCGATCAGCTGCAGCTGCCGCTGCACCAGGCTCTGGCTGCGCCGGGACAGGTTGACGAACACACTGCCGTAGCCGGTGCGCATCGCGGCCTGCTCGGTCGCCAGCCGCAGCGCCTGGTGGTGCACCTTGTCGAAGGCGCGCGCCACTTCGCCGACCTCGTCGTCGGTGCGGATCGGCACCGGCGTGACGTCCGTGCCCTGCGCGCGGCCCTCCTGGATGTTGCGGACGGCTTCGGGCAGCGCGGTCTCGGCGACGTCGAGAGCGCTGCGGCGCAGCACCTTCAGCGAGCGCAGCAGCTGGCGGGTGATGAGGAAGACGACCGCGACGGCGAGCACCAGCGCGGCGAACAGCAGCACCGCGAGCAGGCCCGCGCCGCTGCTGGCCTCCTCGACCATCGACGACGACGTGTCCGACGCCTGCGTGCCGAGGCGGTCGGCGACCTGGGCGATCTGCGCCCGCATCGCCGTGGACGCGATGTTCCAGTCGGTCGCGGAGAGGGCGCGGAAGGCGGCCCGCGCGGAGTCGGGCTGCGCGCCGAGCACGGACTCGACCATCCGGGCGCGGCTCTGCGCGTCGGTGCCCTCGGCGATCGCCGAGAAGTCGCGCTGCAGCGCGTCGCCCGCCGCGGCCCGGAAGTCGACGAGCCGGTCGGCCAGCCGCAGCTCGGCGGCGCGGAGGGTGGCCAGCTCGCTCGGCGAGAGCGCGCCGCGGTTGATGCCGTAGGACACCATCGCCTGGCTGAGCGACACCTGCTCGCCCGCGACGAGCAGCTCGTGCAGCCCGGCGGGCGTGCCGCCGAGGGTGCCGTCGCCGGCGCCGGCGGTGGCCGCGGTGTCGAGGCCGATCAGCGCGCCGGTGACCCCGGAGTACGCGGTGACGGCCTGGCCCGGGTCGAGCTGGCCGCCGTCGACCTGACGGCGGAGGAAGTCGAGGTTGTTGACCTGCGCGGTGGCCGCGCCCGCCGCCCCGGCCACGCCGGGCTCGATGGCGGACCCGCGGGCCTGCGCGTCGGTGAACGGGCCGACCGCGGCGTCGGTCGCCTTGCGGGCCGTCGCCAGCTCGGGCGTGCCGCCGACGGTGCCGTCGGTCAGCATCGCCGCGGTGACCGTGCGTTCCTGTTGCAGCGCGCTGGTGAGCGCGCGCACCTGGACGCCGAGCGCGACGAGCCGGTCGAGCCGCTGGTAGTCGTCCGAGCGGCCGACCTGGCCGGCGATCGTCGTGATGCCGAGCACCATCGCGAGGACGATGGGCACGACGGTGACGGCCGAGAGCTTGACGGGGAGGCTCCAGTCGCGCCAGCGCACGAGCGCCTGCAAGACGGCCTTCCCCTTCGACCGCCGGGGTGCTCGGCCGAGCAGTTCCCCGACGGGCACCTGACCTTCTCCTGCAACGGTCACGTGAGTGACTCCCTGTCCGGCGTCATGGATCCGCGTCGGCCGCACGGCGTCCCGGCTCGCGGCGTTCCGGCGGGCGGTCGTGCCGCCACCGCCCAGCCGCTCCCCGGGCCCCCTCGCACGTCCCCGGCTGCCCCTCCGGCCGCGCGCAGCGAGCACCGTCCCGGCGTCCCGTTCCCGGGACTCTGCACGTGCACGGCGCAAGTTGCGGTCTGCACGGTCGTCGAGATCAACTTAATCGGTGCCAATCGGATCGCTGCGGTCAGCTGGGCCAAAGAATCGTACCCCCGCGGCCCGGCCGGTCAATTATGTTCCCGACTCGAGCCCTGACCTGCGAAAAGTACTTTCCGGCCCGGTAGTGGGCGGACTCATTCTGCACGGCCGGGGCGGAAGAGGGAATTCCGGTTACCGGACGCGGCCGTCGTGGGCGTCCGGCCGTCACCCGATTAGCCCACCTGGCCGACCAAGTTCCCTCGGACGATCTACACTCCGTACCCCCATCGAGTGGGTCAAGTCTCAATGTGTGCCCGATGTTGTGGCATTCCGGGCGATCGTCGCTCGACCTGGTGATTCCATTCGGGAGCACGGCTGACCAGTGGATCTCCTCCGCCACGCCCGCACCGGGGGGACCCTCTCCGAGGCGACCCCGGACCCTCACGACTACTCCAGGTGACACGTCTTGACGACTGTCCAGCACGGTTAGCCCATTTGCCCCGGCTACCGCTAAGTAGGACAGCGCGGCGTCACAATTCTTTCCTCATTGTGGGTAACCCGTCCGCGAACTCGACGAAGTCCGGGTTTCGACATTTTCGACAAGAAAACGAATACCGCGCCGCGGTGACCCGCAAACGACCCGGCGCCTTTTCGGGCAGCCGGACGGCGTAGTTACGATGTGCGCTTCGCAGTCCGCAAGGGCGGCCCGGTGCCCTGCTCGCAGGGCCAGCAGCCCCGCCGCCACGGAAGGCTTTCTGCCGGAGGCAACCCATGTACGACGTCGCGCGCCCCGCGACGGGCAACGCCCTGGAAGAGACCGGCCAGATGCCGGCCCTGTTCACCGGGGATCACCCGTCCGATGGCCGACACGGCCAGCACCGCCAGCCCCGTCCCCGCTCGGGTCCCGACTACGCCGGGATCCAGGCCGGCCGCGAGTTCACCGCCCTGCGCCGGCGGTTCCGCGGGTTCGTCTTCCCGATGAGCCTGGCCTTCTTCGCCTGGTACATGACCTACGTGCTGCTGGCCGCCTACGCGCACGACTTCATGAGCACCAAGGTGTTCGGCCAGGTCAACGTCGGCATCCTGCTCGGCATCGGCCAGTTCGCCAGCACCGCGCTCGTCACCTGGCTCTACCTGCGCTACGCCCGCACCCAGCTCGACCCGCGGGTGGCCGAGCTGAGGGCCCGCGAGGGCCTGACCGAAGGGACGCCCCGATGACGACACCGACCGCGCCGACGGCCGTGACCGTGCTCGCCGCGGGTGTGCCCGCCAGCGACCCGATCGTCAACACCGCCGTGTTCGCCCTGTTCGTGGCGATCACGCTGTACGTCGTCTACCGGGCCAGCTCCCGGAACTCCTCGACGTCGGACTACTACGCCGCGGGCAGCGCGTTCACCGGCCGCCAGAACGGCATCGCGCTCTCGGGCGACTTCCTGTCGGCAGCGTCGTTCCTCGGCATCGCCGGCGCCATCGCGATCCACGGCTACGACGGCTTCCTCTACTCGATCGGGTTCCTCGTCGCGTGGCTGGTGGACCTGCTGCTCATCGCGGAGCTGCTGCGCAACACCGGCCGGTTCACGATGGGCGACGTGCTGAGCTTCCGGATGAAGCAGCGCCCGGTCCGCGCCGCGGCGGCGACGTCGACCCTGGTCATCTCGTTCTTCTACATGCTGGCGCAGATGGCGGGCGCCGGCGGCCTGGTGGCGCTGCTGCTCAACGTGCACTCCAAGCTCGGCCAGGCGCTGGTGATCGGCGTCGTCGGCCTGATCATGGTGCTGTACGTGCTGGTCGGCGGGATGAAGGGCACCACCTGGGTGCAGATCATCAAGGCGGCCATCCTGCTGATGTGCGGCGTGCTGCTGACGGTGTTCCTGTTCGGCAAGTTCGGCTTCGGGTTCTCGAACCTGCTGTCCTCGGCGGCCGAGAACAGCCCGCTCGGCGACAAGCTCCTCGAGCCGGGCGGCTCGTACGGCAAGAACGGCACCACCAAGCTCGACTTCGTGTCCCTGGCGCTGGCCCTGGTGCTCGGCGCGGCGGCCCTGCCGCACGTGCTGATGCGCTTCTACACCGTGCCGAACTCGCGGGAGGCGCGCCGCTCGGTCGTCTGGGCGACGGCGTGCATGTTCGTGTTCTACCTGTGCACGCTGGTGATCGGCTTCGGCGCGGCCGCGCTGGTCGGCGCGGACGAGATCAAGGGCGCCCCGGGCGGCGAGAACTCGGCGGCGCCGCTGCTGGCCCTGCACGTCGGCGGGACGCTGCTGCTCGGCATCATCGCCGCGGTCGCGTTCGCGACGATCCTGGCCGTGGTCGCCGGGCTGACGATCACCGCGTCGGCCTCGTTCGCCCACGACGTCTACGCGAACATCTTCAAGCGCGGCAAGGCCGAACCGGCCGACGAGGTCCGGGTGGCCCGGCTGACCGCGATCGTGGTCGGCGCGCTGGCCATCGTCGGCGGGGTGCTGGCCAACGGGCAGAACATCGCGTTCCTGGTGGCCCTGGCCTTCGCCGTCGCGGCGTCGGCGAACCTGTCGACGCTGCTGTTCTCGTTGTTCTGGAAGCGGTTCAACACCACCGGCACGCTGTGGGGCATCTACGGCGGCCTGACCGCGTGCCTGCTCCTGGTGGTCTTCTCCCCGGTCGTGTCGGGCGCCCCCGACTCGATCCTCAAGGGCGTCGACTTCGCCTGGTTCCCGCTGAAGAACCCGGGCCTGGTCTCGATCCCGTTCTCGTTCCTCTGCGGCATCGTCGGCACGCTGGTCGGCAAGCCGAAGGCGAACGCGGAGAAGCACGCCGAGATGGAAGTCCGGTCCCTGACCGGCATCGGCAGCTGAGCCGCTGAGCTGTTCGACGACGTCCCGGGCGGCCTGCGTCACGCGCGCAGGCCGTCCGCGGCCGGTTACAGCTTCCGGCCGGCCTTGACCTTGTGCGTCACCTTGCGCTCGACGAGGAACGAAACGAACGGGACGCAGCCGGCCAGCAGCACCAGCACGGTGCCCTTGATCGACCAGCGGGCCTTGATGGCCAGGTCGATGGTCAGCACCAGGTAGATCATGTACAGCACGCCGTGGATCGGCGAGTACACCGCGGACGGCGTCGGGTTGTCGAAGCCGTAGCGCAGCACCATCACGAAGCACAGGCCGAGCAGGCCGACGCCGGTGACGTAGGCGGCGGTGCGGAACCGGACCAGGGGGCCGGTGAGCGGGACCGCGGTCTGCGCGGCGCCGTCGGTGCGGGTGGTCATCGGGACGTCCTCACTTTGCGGCCTCACTCTGCGGCCTGCTGGTCGCGGGCGTTCAGCTCGCGCAGGTAACGGTTGTACGCGGCCAGCTCCTCGTCCTCGTCGTCCACCGGCGTCTGCACATCGGGGCGAGAGCGAGGGGCGGGCACTTCGGCGACGGGGGCCGGTGCTGTGGCCGATTCCGGCGCCGGTTCGGCCGCGGCCTTCTGCCGCAGCTGCCGGATCCGCCAGAACATGAAGGCCGGGAACAGCCCGAACAGCGGCCACTGCAGGACGTAACCGAGGTTCTGGAAGGTGCCGTTCGCCGAGGTGAACCGGTCCCACTGCCACCAGGCGAGTCCGCAGCAGATCAGCAGGCTCACCAGGCACGTCGCGACGATCGCGAGCCGGCGGCCCCAGGGGGACCCCGCCGGCGGAGGGGATGCTGGCACGAGGCCCAAGCTAGCACTGGCCGGCTGAGGGGCGGCGATCGACCGCGCCCGGGGTGGCCGGGCTCTCAGCGCAGGTCGGCGGCCCTTTACCGGCCCGTGGGCTCAGCGTTGCCCGGGGCTCAGCGTTGTTTAGGGCTCAGCCTTGCTTGCGCACCGACTGGGCGGCCTTCGCGTAGCCGTCGGCCAGGCCGAACACCTTCTGCGCGTACTCGGTCGAGTTGTTGTACGACAGGATGCCCGCCCACCAGCCCGACGGGCTCTGCATGTCACGGCCGCCCGCGCACAGGTAGCGGGCCGCGGCGAGGGCGGCGTCGTCGATCTGCTGCGGGTCGCCGAGGCCGTCGCCGTTGCCGTCGGACGCCCACTTGCGCCACGTGCCGGGGATGAACTGCATCGGCCCGACCGCGCGGTCGACCCCCGCGTCGCCGTCGTAGCGGCCGCCGTCGGTGTCGCCGATCGCCTGGACGCCGGACGAGCCGTCGAGCGGGACGCCGATGATCGGCTTCGACGGCCGGCCGTCCGCGCCGAGCACGGCGCCGGCGTACTGGCCGTGGTTCGACTCGATCCGGCCGATGCCGGCGAGCGTCGCCCACGAGATCTTGCAGTTCGGCTGGTTCGCGCGCATCGCCAGCTCGGCGTTGCCGTAGGCGGTCAGCGCCCGCGCCGGGACGCCGCTGGCCGCGGCGACCTGGCCCGCCCACTGCGAGAGCGTCGCCGGGCCGGTGGCGCTGCGGGACTGGGCCTGCTGCTGAGGCGGCGTCTGCGGGTCGGCCCCGCCCGCGACGGCGCCGCCGGCCGGGACGACCGACCCCGGGCGGACGTCGGCCGCCTTGACCTGCAGGGCGGGGATCTCGGTGGTGGTCGGGCTCGCCTCGGGCGTCGACGCGCGGGTGACGAGCCAGACGCCGCCACCGGCGACGGCCAGCACGACGAAGACCACGATCAGCCGGGTGAGGACGGCGACGCCCGCGGAGCGCGGTGCCGGGGCAGCGGGGGCGGGCTCGTCGACGGAGTCGATCGGGTCGTCCTCGGTCTTTCCGGTACTCGTGCGCACGAAACTCCGGTCCTCCGGTGTGGTTGTCGACGATCAGTCAACGAGCCCGCGCAGGTTAGCGTTACGCGGGTCGCCGAGATCGTCTCACCACACCGGTTCACCCGGCCGAGTGAAGTCCGCCCGGTCAGGCGGACATCACGGTCAGGCGGACTTCTGCTGACGCGCGAGCCGCGCCACGCACCAGGCCGGGGCACTGCCGCGGCGCAGGTGCTGCAGGACGGTCATCGGGCCGAGGCGACGGCTGAGGTCCGACGGCGAGAGACCCGCCGCGCGGTAGTCGAGGGCCCGCTGGTCGAGCGGGCTGATGCCGGCGTCCCACCACTCCTCGGCCTCGGCGACGCCGCCGACCATCTGCCACCAGCCCGCGGCGGCGGTGAGGAGCTCTTCGGGCACTTCCGGCAACCTGCGGCGCATCGCGTCGAGGTAACCGGGGTCGGCCGCTTCGACCTGGGCCCAGCGGGCGGAACCCGACCGGGCACGCTGGCCGGGGATGCCCGGGACCTGCGCGGGGGCGTCGGCCAGCCACGCGGAAGCGATGCGGTCGACCTCCTGCTCCTCGGGGGTCTGCTCGCGCTCGGCGGCCCACTGCCGGATCAACGCGTCCACTCCGGGATCTCCGGTCATCCCTGCCTCCTCATAGGTCCCCGACGGACAGGTCCTGACACCTGTCCCACGCGGCTGCGCCGCAAGCACCAAGTGCACCTTGCTGAGTGGAAACTGCCTGCGTACCGGGGTTCCCGAGGGGTTCGGAGAACCACCTGATCACGCAATGTGAGCACCGTAGGGCCGGGGTGGTCTCCTTCGCCAGACCCCGGCAGGCACGAATTCGCCGACCTGCGCGTTTTCAGTCGCAATCCACCCGGATGGTCGAGCGTAGAGCCCGAAATCTGGGATTCGTGACGCTGAGTGATTTACCGGCCGGAGACACGCGCGGTGACCACCGGCGCACCCGATTGCGGCGCCGTTTCACGGGACTGGCCCAGGGTCAGGAAAAAAGCGTCCGGAAGAAGGTGACGATCGCTTCGGCGCCGTCCTTCAGCCACCCGAGCACGCGGTGGACGAAGTCGGCGGACTGGGTGGGCTGGGTGATGAGGAAGAACAGCACGAGCGCGACCACACCCACGATGAGGATCTTCTTCACGCCGCTCGACATGTGCTTCCTCCCCGGCTCGCCAACCCGTCCGGGAGTGGCAGGGTCCCTACTCTAGGAGAGGCTTGCCCGGAAGACACCCCGATCAACCCCAGGGAGCCCCGATGACGCGGAACGTGCTGGTCGAGCGGGACGGCGCCGTGACGACGATCACCATCGACCGGCCCGCCGCCCGCAACGCCGTCGACGGCCCCACCGCGGCCGGGCTGGCCGACGCCTTCCGCGCGTTCGACGCCGATCCCGAGGCCGCCGTCGCGGTGCTGACCGGCGCGGGCGGCGCGTTCTGCGCCGGCGCCGACCTCAAGGCCATCGGCACCGATCGGATGAACCGCACCCACCCGGACGGGGACGGCCCGATGGGCCCGACCCGGATGACGCTCGGCAAGCCGGTGATCGCGGCCGTCCACGGGCACGCCGTCGCGGGCGGCCTGGAGCTGGCGCTGTGGTGCGACCTGCGGGTCGCGGACGCCACCGCGGTGTTCGGGGTCTTCTGCCGCCGCTGGGGCGTCCCGCTGATCGACGGCGGCACCGTGCGGCTGCCGCGGCTGATCGGCCAGTCCCGGGCGATGGACCTGATCCTGACCGGACGGCCGGTCGACGCCACCGAGGCGCTGGCCATCGGCCTGGCGAACCGGCTGGTCCCCGCGGGCGAGGCGGTGCCGGCGGCGCAGGAGCTGGCCCGGCAGCTCGCCGGGTTCCCGCAGGCCTGCCTGCGCGGCGACCGCGCGGCGGCCCTCGGGCAGTGGGGGCTGGCCGAAGACGACGCGGTGGCCGCGGAGTTCGGCGCCGCGATGGGCACCGGCGTCCTCGCGGCCGAGGCGGTCGACGGCGCGGCGAAGTTCAGCGGCGGCGCGGGCCGCCACGGCAGCTTCGGCTGAGCTGCTACCCGCTCTGTGACCGGGCGTGCCTCCACCGGGTGGAACCCGGGCTGTCACGGCGAATCCGGTCGATCGGCCGATAGGGTCGGCGGATGGACGACGACGTCAGCAGAGTCGTGCTCCGGCCGGTCGCGGAGTCCGACCTCGACCGGCTCGAGCAGCTGACCAACGACCCGGTCGCGGCGGGCGCGCACCAGTGGTTCGGCTGGCACGACCCGGGTTACCTGCGCCGCCGGTGGCGCGAGACCGGGATGCTGAGCGTCGAGACCGGCATGCTGGTGCCCACGCTCGGCGGACGCCTGCTGGGCCTGGTGTCCTGGCACCGCAGCCGCAGCGGGCCGACGTCGTACTGCTGGAGCATCGGGCTGGTGCTGGTCCCCGAGGCGCGCGGCCACGGCCACGGCACGGAGGCCCAGCGCCTGCTCGTCGAATACCTCTTCGCGCACACGCAGCTCAACCGCGTCGAAGCGACGACCGAGGTCGACAACCGCGCCGAACAGCGGGCGCTCGAGAAGGCCGGCTTCACGCGCGAAGGAGTCCTTCGCGGCTACGGCTTCCGAGACGGCCGGTGGCGCGACAACGTCATCTACTCGGTCGTCCGCTCCGATCTGGCACGCGACTAGCTCGCGCGGGACTAGGCGCTAGGCGATCGCCCCGGCCTCCCGGAGCGCCCCGAGGTCCGTGACGCCCAGCTCGGCCAGCACCGCTTCGGTGTCGGATCCCTTGGTGCGCGGGGCTTCCGGCGTTTCCGGCGGGGTCCGGCCGAAGCGCGGCGCCGGGGCCGGCTGGACCAGGCCGCCGATCTCGACGAACGTGCCGCGGGCCGCGTTGTGCGGGTGGCTCGCCGCCTCCTGCGGCGACAGCACCGGCGTCAGGCAGGCGTCGGTGCCGTCCGCGCGGGCGACGAGGTCGTCACGCGTGTGCTTGCCGATCGCCTCGGCGACGATCTCGCGCAGCTTCGGCCACTGCGTCTTGTCCACGTGCAGCGGCAGTTCGGCCGGGTCGAGGTCGAGGACCTTCACCAGGTCGCCCCAGAACCGCATCTCGATCGCGCCGACGGCGACGTACTTGCCGTCCGCGGTCTCGTAGGTGTCGTAGAACGGGGCGCCGCCGTCGAGCATGTTGTCGCCGCGGCCGCCGCCCCAGAGCCCGGCCGCGGCCATGCCGTGGAGACTGGTGGTGAGCAGGGCGGCGCCGTCGACCATGGACGCGTCGACGACCTGGCCCTTCCCGGACGTGTTCCGCTCGTACAGCGCCGCGAGGACGCCCATCGCGAGCAGCAGCCCGCCGCCGCCGAAGTCGCCGACGAGGTTGAGCGGCGGCACCGGCCGCTCCCCCGCGCGCCCGATCGGTTCGAGCGCGCCGGAAATGCCGATGTAGTTGATGTCGTGGCCGGCCGCCGTCGCCAGCGGGCCGTCCTGGCCCCAGCCGGTCATCCGGCCGTAGACCAGCCGCGGGTTGCGGGCGTGCACGACGTCCGGGCCCAGCCCGATCCGCTCGGCGACGCCCGGGCGGAAGCCCTCGATGAGGACGTCGGCGGTGTCGCACAGCTTCAGCACCAGCTCGACGCCTTCGGGCGTCTTGGTGTTGACGCCGATCGTCCGGCGGCCGCGGGCCAGCGGGTCGACCGGCAGGCCGAGCACGTCCTCCCCCGGCGTCGCGCGATCGACGCGGACCACGTCGGCGCCGAGGTCGGAGAGGATCATCGTGGCGAACGGCCCGGGCGCGAGCCCGGCCAGTTCGACCACCTTCAGGCCGCTGAGCGGACCTGCCTTCATGGCGTGGTTCCCTTCGGAGCGGCTCAGAGCGAGCGGGAGATGATTTCCTTCATGATCTCGCTGGTGCCGCCGAAGATCCGGGAGATCCGGACGTCGGCCCAGGCGCGCGCGATCGGGTACTCGGACATGTAGCCGTAGCCGCCGAAGAGCTGCACGCAGTCGTCGACCACCTTGTTGACGCGTTCGGTGGTCCACAGCTTCGCCATCGCCGCGCCCTGGACGTCGAGCTCGCCCTTGAGGTGGCGTTCGACGCACTGGTCGAGGAACGCCCGCGCGACAGCGGCCTCGGTGGCGGCCTCGGCGAGCTTGAACTTGGTGTTCTGGAAGGAGAAGATCGGCCGGCCGAACGCCGTGCGCTCCTTCGTGTACTCGAGCGTGAGGTCGACCGCCGCCTCCAGCCCGGCCACCGCCGTGACGGCGATGATCAGCCGTTCCTGCGGCAGCTGCAGCATCAGCTGGATGAAGCCCTGGCCCTCGGCGTCGCCGAGCAGGTTGGCCGCGGGCACGCGGACGTCGTCGAAGAACAGCTCGGCGGTGTCCTGGCCCTTGAGCCCGACCTTGTCGAGCACCCGGCCGCGCCGGAAGCCCGGGGTGTCGGTCTCGACGGCGATCAGCGAGACGCCCTGGGCGCCCGCGTCCGGGTCGGTCTTCACCGCGACGACGACGAGGTCGGCGTGGAAACCGTTGGTGATGAAGGTCTTCGCGCCGTTGATGACGTAGTGGTCGCCGTCGCGCACCGCGCGGGTCTTGATGCCCTGCAGGTCCGAGCCGGTGCCCGGTTCGGTCATCGCGATCGCGCCGACCATCTCACCACTGGCCATCTTCGGCAGCCACTCGCGCTTCTTCTCCTCGGAGCCGTACGCGCTCAGGTAGTGCGCGACGATTCCGTTGTGGACGGTCACGCCCCACGCGCTGTCGCCGGAGCGGGCCTGCTCCTCGTAGAGCACGGCCTCGTGCGCGAACGTGCCGCCGCCACCGCCGTACTCCTCGGGGATGGACAGGCAGAGCAGGCCCACCTCGCCCGCCTTGTTCCACAGCTCGCGGTCGACCTTCTTCTCCGCCGCCCAGCGCTCCTGGTTCGGGACGAGCTCCTTCTGCATGAACGACCGCGAGAGCTCGCGGAGGTCTTCGAGCTCGGTCGTGCTCCAGGAGCTCTTCGGGAGTTTCAGCGGCACGGGGACCCTCCTGCGGGACGAGTGCTGGAAAACATGACGGTCAGCATGTAAGTTCTCTTCGGAATGTACATCCGTTCAGGCCGGTAGGTAAAGCAGGGGAGGCCGGAGTGACCGAGACGGGTCACCGCACCCAGGCGCAGCGGCGGGAGCAGACCCGCACGGCGCTGCTCGACGCCACCATCGACTGCCTGGTGGACCTCGGGTACGCGCGCACGTCGGTCCAGGAGATCTGCGCCCGCGCGGGCGTGTCGAAGGGCGCGGTGCAGCACCACTTCACCGCGAAGGCCGAGCTGATGGCGGCCGCCGTCGAACACCTCACGAACCGGCTGCGGAGCCAGCTCGCGGCGTCGCTCGACCGGCTGCCCAGCGGCGGCACCGGCGTCGCCGCCGCGATCGACCTGCTCTGGACCGGCTACTCCGGCACGCTCTCGACCGCCGTCACCGAGCTGTGGGTCGCCGCCCGCACCGACCCCGAGCTGCGTGCGGCCATCCGCCCGGTCGACCGCGCGCTCGGGCGCGCCACGCTCGAGCACGTCACCCAGGTCGCCGGCGAGCTCCCGCCCGAACGCGCGGAGATGCTGTTCTGGCTCACCGTGAACCTGACCCGCGGGCTGGCGCTGGACGCCGAGCTCGGCGGCGACCCGAAACGGCGCCGCCAGCTCCTGGAGGAGTGGAAGCGGATCGCCGTTCTGCTCTACCAGGACGCCACCACTGCGCCGAGCTGACCAGCGCGGCGCACCAGTGTCACTTGACCCCTTATCCCGCAGGCCGATTCGTGGTCCAATCGCCGGAAAGAGGGAGAATCGATGACCCCCAGCGCGCCGCCGCCCCACCCTCAGCAGCCGTACCCGTACGGCCCACCACAGATGCAGCCGCCGCGGCCGCCGTCAGCGTCGCCGTCAGCCGATCCCGGCGCGCTCTTCCGGCTGATCGCCGGGTTGTTCGGCGCGCTCGCCGCGATACTCGTGCTGGTCGGGTCGTTCCTGCCGCAGACGACGTTCGAGCAGATCGTCAGCGGCAAGACCGAGAGCAGCCAGACGATCAGCGCGTGGTCGCGGTCCTTCGACATCGAGCCCAGCCCCGACGCGCAGAAGTTCTACGAGAGCACCCACGTCGCGCACTACGGCATCCCGCTCTCCGTCGGCGCGGTGGTGCTGCTGGCCGGCGCCGCGCTGGCGCTGCTCGGCGTCCGCCGGTCGGCGAGCCCCGGCACGCGGACGGGCGCGCGGACGGCGTTGCTCGTCGGCGGCGCGGGCGTGGCCGCGGCGGTGTGGATGCTCGGCATGGACGTCTCGGCGACCCTGAGCTACGAGTCCGACGACGACTCGATCAAGTCGCACTACACGACCGGGACCGGATTCTGGCTGCTGCTCGGCGGCGGGGCGCTCGCGGTGGTCGTGCTGGCGTTCGCCCTGCTGGCCGGCCGGCGCGCGACAGCACCCGCCGGTCCACCGGCGAACCTGCACGGCGGGCCGGGCTACCCGCAGCAGCAGTCGCGGCCGTACCCGGTCGGGCCGCAGCAGTCGGGCGGCTACCCGGGTTCGTCGCCGTACCCGGGACAGCAGCCCTACGGCGGCCCGCAGCAGCAGGCGTATCCCGGTCAGAGCCCGCAGTCACAGCCGTTCCCCGCGCAGGGGCCGCCGTCCCAGCCGTTCGCCACACAAGGCCCGCCGTCCCAGCCGTTTCCAGCACAGCCGTTCCCGTCGTCACAGCCGTTCCCGGCGCAGCCTTTGTCGTCGCAGCAGCCCGCCGACGGTTACGAGGCGACGCAGGCCCAGCCGCATCCGGACGAGCCACCGGCGGCGCCGACGACCGAGCCGACCTACCAGCTCCCGCCGCTGAACCCGCCCAAAACATGAAATAGATTCACATCGAGCTGGACAGCCGACGTACCGACGGTATGCTGTACTCGTCGGTAACCCCTGCGCGTCGCCGCGCGGAACGGAGACGTCATGACCAGCACGACCCCCGCGAACCCGGTCCACGACACCGCGCTCCCGCCGACCGTCGGCGGGGTCGCCGGTGCGCCGGCCGCGGCCCGGGCGGCCCAGCTCGTCGCCCGGGTGGCCGGCGGCGCGGACTCGGCCCCGATCCGGATGACCGCGCCCTTCACCGGGCAGCCGATCACGACCCTGCCCCAGGCCACCGACGCCGACGCGCGCGCCGTGTTCGCCGCCGCGCGGACGGCACAGCGGGCGTGGGCGGAGCACTCCCCCGCCGAGCGCGCCCGGGTGCTGACCAAGCTGCACGACCTGGTGCTGGCCAAGCAGGACGAGGTCCTCGACCTGGTCCAGGTCGAGGCGGGCAAGGCCCGGCTCGACGCGTTCGACGAGGTGAGCGCGACCGCGCTGGTCGCGGCCTACTACGGCAAGCACGCCGCGAAGATCCTCGCCCCGCGCCGCGTCGCCGGCGTCATCCCCGGCCTGACCCGCGCCGGTGAGCTGCGGCACCCCAAGGGCGTCGTCGGCGTCATCTCGCCGTGGAACTACCCGCTCGCGCTGACCGCGATGGACGTCTTCCCGGCGCTCGCGGCGGGCAACGCCGTCGTGCAGAAGCCGGACAACCAGACCGCGCTTTCCGCGCTGTGGCTGCACGAGCTCGCCGAGGAGGCCGGGCTGCCGGCCGGGACCTGGCAGATCGTGCTCGGCCGCGGCTCGAAGATCGGCACCGCGCTGGTCGAGGAGTCGGACTACCTGTGCTTCACCGGGTCCACGCCGACCGGCAAGGAGCTGGCCGGGCAGGTGGCGAAGCGGCTGACGTCGTACTCGCTCGAGCTCGGCGGCAAGAACCCGATGATCGTGCTGCCCGACGCCGACGTCGCGAAGGCCGCGACGGGCGCGGTGACCGCGTGCTTCTCCTCGGCCGGGCAGCTGTGCGTGTCGGTCGAGCGGATCTACGTCCACGAGTCGATCCGCGAGGAGTTCACCCGCGCGTTCGTGGCCCGCACGGCCGCGTTGAAGCTCGGCGGCGCGCTGGACTACCAGGCCCAGATGGGCTCCCTGACGTCCGAAGACCAGCTCGAGACGGTATCCGCACACGTCGAGGACGCCCGCGCGAAGGGCGCGTCGGTGCTCACCGGCGGCCGCGCCCGGCCCGACCTCGGCCCGCTGTTCTACGAGCCGACCGTGCTGTCCGGCGTCACCGCGGAGATGGTGCCGTTCGCGGCGGAGACGTTCGGGCCGGTCGTCTCGATCTACGGCTACACCGACGTCACCGAGGCCATCGACCGCGCCAACGACACGCCGTTCGGGCTCAACGCCAGCGTCTGGTCGCGCAACGGCCACGCCGGCTGGGAGGTCGCGGCCCGGCTCAAGGCGGGCACGGTCAACGTCAACGAGGGCTACGCGGCGACGTTCGGCAGCGTCGGCGTCCCGATGGGCGGCATGAAGGACTCGGGCGTCGGCCGCCGCAACGGCGCCGAAGGCCTGCTGAAGTACACGGAGTCCCAGTCGATCGCGCTACAGCGTGGCCTGGCCCTGCGCCCACCGCGCGGAATCTCGGGTTCGCTGTGGTCCCGCGGCATGACGCTGGGCCTGAAGGCCCTCCGCCGCCTCCCCCGCTGACCCGATCGGTGTGTTTGAAGGGTCAGCACTCGTGATTGGAGAGTCAGCACTCGTGATTGAAGGGTCGACACGGCGTGCTCGGCCGTGTCGACCCTTCAATCACGCGTGTCGACCCTCCAATCACGCGTGTCGGCCCTCTGGTCACGCGTGTGCGGTGGGGGCTGTGAGCAGGCCTCGGTCGTAGGCGATCGCGACCGCTTCCGCGCGGCGGCTCGCGCCGAGTTTCGCCATCACCCGGGACAGGTGGACGCTGACCGTCTTCTCGCTGATGTACAGCTCTTCGCCGACCTGGCGGTTCGTGCGGCCCAGGGCCACGCGCTCGAGGACGTCGCGCTCGCGGTCGGTCAGCGGGTCGACGACCGCGCGGGCCGGGGCCGCCGGTTCCACGCCCGGCAGGTCCACCCGCGCGCGGTGCGCGAGGTCGCGGACGGCGTCCCGCAGCGGGATCGCGCCCAGCCGGGTCGCCACGGCGTGGGCCGCTTCCAGGGCGGTCCGGGCCTGGTCGACGTCGTCGGCCAGCAGCAGGGCTTCCGCCTCGTGCCGGCGGCAGATCGCCTGCTCGTAGACAGCGCCGTAGCCGAACGCGGCCGCCGCGGCCGCCCACTTCTCCGGGTCGCCCTTACCGCTCAGGCCGGACGCCGCCGCTTCCAGCCGGGCCAGCCAGGCCCGGCCTTCCGGCCCGAGTGTCCCCGAGCGCGGCTGCCCGACGATCGCGCACATCCGGCCGTGCGCCAGCATCCGCTCCCCCGCCGCCAGCGCGGCGTCGACGGCCGCCGCGTCGCCGCGGATCCGGGCCCCGGCGGCCAGCGCGGCCGCGGCGGTCGTGCCGAGCGCGGCCACCCGGATGCCGGGCAGCAGACCGGGTTCGATCCGTTCGAGCCAGCCGATGAGGTCTTCCGCCTGCTTCACCGCGGCTTGGTGGTCACCACGCCAGTAGGCCAGCTCGATGCCGGCGTCCCCGGCGGACAGCGGGATCTGCATGTCGGCCGTCCAGTGCTGCCGCAGCCCGGCGACGAGCTTCGCGGCCTCGTCGAACCGGCCGCGGGCGACGACGAACAGCGACCAGATGGCGAGGATCCGCGCGGCGACCGCGCCGGACACCCCGCGCCCGGCCCGCCCGGCGCTCTCGTCGGGCCAGTCGCCCATCAGGTACCGCAGGGTCATCTGCCGCGCCCGCAGCTCCAGGCCGTAGACGCTCCAGCTGAGCCCGGACTCCTCGGCCCGGGCGAAGCCGCGTGAGGCGTGTCCGAGCGCCTCGGCGAACTCGGCCTGGTCGTCGTGGCTCAGCGCGAGGAAGTAGGTCGCGCGGATCTCGGTGTTCAGCGCCCCGGAGTCACGCGCCTTGCGCTCGGCCTGGCGCAACCGTTCGCGGGCCTCCGCGGCGTCGCCCGCCGAGTCGGCCAGCGTGCCCAGGGTGACCAGCGCCGACGCCTCCGCCCCGGCCGCGTCGACCTCCTGCGCGTCGGCGACCGCGGTGAGCGCGCTGTCCAGGGCCGCGTCCGGCTGGTCGAGCAGCCGCAGGAACCCGGCCCGGCTGGCCAGCACCCACGCGCGGGTGCCGCTCGGTTCGGTGTCCTTGACCAGGTCCCACGCGCGGTCGATCGCCACGACGGCCTCGTCGAGCGTGCCTTCCAGCGCCAGCAGCGCTTCCGCCAGCCGCCGCCACGTCTTCGCCGCGCTGTCGGCCGGGCTGTCGGCGGTCAGGGCCTGGGTGGCCGAGCGGGCGAACGCGGCGGCCCGCTCGGGTTCGCCGGACGTGCCCGCGAAGTACGACGCCTCGTGCAGCAGCCGCAGCTCGTCGAACCCCTCGGGCCGGTCGGCGGCCGGGACGGCGTCCCAGATGGACAGTGCCTGCTCGACGTGCCGCAGCGCCGACCCGGGCGCGCCCAGCTTCTCGGCCTCGTCCATCGCGCGCAGCAACGCCGGCAGCGCGGTGACCAGGTCGCTGCTCTGCATCGAGTGGTAGGCCAGCTTCGCGTCGTGCCCGCGACCCTGCGGCCGCGACCGGATCCGCGTCGCGTAGGCCGCGTGCGTGCGCGAGCGCTCCCCCGGCAGCAGGTCGCCGTACACCGCTTCCTGCAGCAACGCGTGCCGGAACCAGTAGGCGCCGTCCGGCATCACCACCAGCACGTGGTGCTGGACGGCCTCGCGCAGCGCTTCGTCCAGCTCCAGCTCGCCGAGCGCGGAGATCTCGGCGAGGGCCGCGTGCATCACCGGCTCGTTCGCCACCGATACGACGCGCACGACGCGACGGGCGTCCGGCGAGAGCCGCTCCAACCGGGAGAGCAGCACCTCGGCCAGGCCCGCGGGCAGGTCGTTGCACTCGGTCTTGGTGGCGAGCAGCTCCTCGGCGAAGAACGGGTTGCCCTCGGAGCGGCTGACGATGTCGGCGACGACATCCGCCGGCAGCGGCTCGTCGGCCAGCGCCTCGACGAACGTGCGCGCGTCGGCGGTGCCGAACGGCTGCAGGTCCACGCGCTCGACGGTGGCGAGCCGGAACAGCTCAGAGAGGAGGCCGCGCAGCGGGTGGCGCCGGTGGACGTCCTCCTCGCGGTAGCTGCCCACGACCAGGAGCCGTTGCGCGCGCAGCCGGCTGAGCAGGAACGAGAGCAGGTTGCGGGTCGAGGCGTCGGCCCAGTGGAGGTCCTCCAGCAGGATCACCACCGGCCGGGACTCGGCGATCTCGGTCAGCACCCCCAGTACCGCGTCGAACAACTGCAGCTGACCGAGATCCTGCTCCGGCCGGGGACGCACCATCGTCTCGCGGTCGTTCGAGGTCATCGGGGCGTGCTCGGCCGCCCGGGGCTCCTCGAGGCCCTGGCCCTGCGGCAGCAACCGGCCGAGCGCGGGCCGGGCCCGCACGGCGGCGGCGATCGCCGGTTCCGTCGCGGTGCCGAGCGGGGCGAGCGCTTCGGCGAAGGGAAGATAAGGAAGACCGCCTTCGCGGACGTCGATGCAGCGGCCGGTGAGCACCAGCGCACCGCACGCGGCGACGTGCTCGGCGAGCGCGGTCAGCAGCCGGGTCTTGCCGACCCCGGCGTCCCCCGAGAGCAGCGCCGCGCCGGCTTCGCCCCGGTCGGCCCGGGCGAAGGCGGCGCGGAGCCGCCGCATCTCGTGGGTACGGGCGACGAGCGGGATTCCGGAGCCGAGTCGGGGCACAAGCAGCATTGTTGCTCACCCCACCGACAAGTTCCGCACGCTTATCGCCTTGGACACCATCACCCGCCCCTTACCGGGCGGTCTCGCCGACGGCCGCGGTCTCCCGCGACACCTCCCGGCGCTCCTGCGCCGGCACGTCGACGACGCTGCGCCCGGCCCGCACGTGGCGGACGGCGCGGCGGGCGCGGGCGGCCCAGGCGCTGCGCCCGGCCTTGTGGAGTTCCTCGGCCCGGTAGGCCGCTTCGGCCCGGACCGCGTCCAGAAGCAGATCGCTGTGCATCGTGTTCACCTTGTTCCTGAGGTCACCGGTTGGTAGCACTCAGAGTCGTCCTGAGGGGATCCCTCAGGCATCGGGTGATCACGTACCCCTGACGCGCAAAGACCCCTTACTCCCGGCCGAGCCCAGCTCGGCGGGGGTAAGGGGTCTTCGAAACCGCCTCAGTCTTCGAAACCGCCTCAGTCGCGCACGGGGCCGTCCGGCCGCACCGCGGCCAGCAGCCCCCGCCAACCCGACGCGGGCAGGCGGAAAGCACCACCTTCGGGGTCTTTCGAGTCGCGCACCGCGGCACCCCCGGCGACGAACGCGACCTCGACGCAGTCGTTGCCGCCGCCGCTGTGGCTGCTCTTGCGCCACCGCGCACCGGAAAGCTCTCCGGAAAGCTCGGATTCCATGGTCCCCAACTCCCTCACTGTGTCCTCGGATCCAGATGGTGCACTGCCGCCGGAACGGCCGCCCGTTCGGCGAACCGTCCGGCTGCCTCGGCGATCAGCTCCACCGAGTCGTCCGGTTTCAGTGCGGCCGCGCGCAGATGGTCGAACATCAGCCCGTAGCGCCGGACGTCTGTGGGTTCCTCCAGGTAGAGGCCGCTGGACGTGCTGTCGTCGACGTAGACGACGTCCGGGTCGGCCTGCTCCGGGAACCCCATGATCAGGAACGGGCCTTCCATCCCGGGGTGCGCGCCGGCGTGGAACGGCACCACCTGGATGGTCACGTTCGGCTTCTCGGCGACGGCGACCATCCGGTAGAGCTGCTCGGCCATCACCTCGGGGGTGTCGACGACCCGGTGCAGCACGGCCTCGTCGATGACGGCCCAGTACTCCGGCGGCGGCGTGTCCGACAGCAGCTCCTGCCGCGCCATCCGCGCGGCGATGCGGCGGCGGATCTCGGCTTCCTCGGCGTCCGGGCGCAGGGCCCGGATCACGGCGCGGGCGTACCGCTCGGTCTGCAGCAGGCCCGGCACGAGCAGGGCCTGGAACGCGCGCAGCGAGCTCGCGTCGGCTTCGAGCCCGACGAACGTGCCGGTGAAGACCTCGTTGTAGGCGTGCCACCAGCCGCGCTTGCGGGCTTCGCGGGCCAGCTGGACGAGCGCCTCCTGCTCGTCGCCGATGATCCCGTAGAGCGCCAGCATGTCCCGCGCGTCACGCGGGGTGACCCCGACGTGGCCGGTCTCGATCCGGCTGATCTTCGACGCCGAGCACTCGAGCTTCTCACCGACCTCGTCGATGGTGAGGTCCGCGGCCTCGCGGAGCCGGCGCAGCTCGCCGGCGAGCCTCCGGCGGCGAACCGTGGGGCTCTGTCCCCTGGCCATTCGGCACCTCCGGATGTCGACGGCGTCGTAGCCGTTCGCTTGCTCCCAGTATCTAACCAGGACAGTGGAGCATTAACACCGCACCGATTCCCGACCCGTCGCGCGCGTCGAACCTGCAATTTGCAGAATGCTCTTGTATCCTCGCACTCTGCACTGCGACAGGACGCGGCACGGGCCCGGGTCGTTCGGCCCTCAGGCCCGGTCCGGCCTGTTGAGCAGCGTAGACGATGACTTCGCGGTCCGCCGCGTGGTCATTCGGAGAAGGGGTCCGGGGCCGTCCCCCGATCGGTCCCGGCCCCCTTCCCCGCCCCGATTGCCCCATTCCGACGATGAATACGCCGACTATTTGTCGCCCGTAAGGGTGATTTCCCGTCCGCGTTCAGAGGACGCGCAGGAGTCCTTCTTGGACGACCGTGGCGATGAGGGTGCCGTCCGCACCGAAGAACCGGCCGGTGGCCAGACCGCGCGCTCCGGAGGCGGTCGGTGACGCGCTGTCGTAGAGGAACCACTCGTCGGCGCGGAAGGGCCGGTGGAACCAGAGCGCGTGGTCGAGGCTCGCGCCGAGCACCTTGTCGGTGTCCCAGTAGACGCCGTGGCGCGCGAGGACCGAGTCCAGCAGCGTCATGTCGGAGGCGTAGGTCAGCACGCACACGTGCAGCAGCTGGTCGTCGCCCAGCTTGCCGTCGGCGCGCATCCACACCTGGTTGCGGGCGGGCGGCTCGCCGGTCTGGCGGGTGACCCACGGCGGGTCGTTGACGTAGCGCAGGTCGATCGGCCGCGGCCGGCTGTGCGCGCCGATCGCGTAGCCCTCGGCGCGTTCCATCAGCGTCGGCAGCGACTCCGGCGCGGGCACGCCCTCCGGCATCGCCTCGGCGTGGTCGATGCCCGATTCGTCCTTCTGGAAGGACGCCGAGAGCGAGAAGATCGCCTTGCCGTGCTGGATCGCCACGACCCGGCGGGTGGTGAACGAGCGGCCGTCCCGGATCCGGTCGACCTCGTAGACGATCGGCACGCTCGGGTCGCCGCCGCGGATGAAGTACGCGTGCAGCGAGTGGACCCGGCGTTCGTCGGGCACCGTGCGCCCGGCCGCGACCAGCGCCTGCCCGGCCACCTGCCCGCCGAACACGCGGACCGGCGAGTGGGCGGGCGAGACGCCGCGGAAGAAGTTCTCCTCGAGCTTCTCGAGGTCGAGCAACGCCACCAAGCGGTCCAGCACCGGCTGGCCGCCACCCGGGATCTCCAGCTCGGTGGCGGCCGCTCTGGCCATTTCAGTCATGGCCAGACCCTATGTGGTCGACGTCCCCGACGTCCCTTACGCGTGGTCGTCTTCACCAAGGCGGTGGACGTGGATCAGGTTGGTCGACCCGACGGTGCCCGGCGGGGAGCCGGCCACGATGACGACCAGGTCGCCCTTCTGGTACTTGCCCATCTCCAGCATCGAGTGGTCGACCTGCTGGATCATCTGGTCCGTGGACTCCACCCGCGGCACGATCTGGGTGGTGGTGCCCCAGGTCATCGAGAGCTGGCTGCGGACGCAGTCCTCGGGCGTGAACGCCAGCAGCGGCAGCCGCGTGTGCAGCCGGGCCAGGCGGCGCACGGTGTCGCCGGACTGCGTGAAGGCGACCAGGGCCTTCGCGTTGAGCCGCTCGCCGATGTCGCGGGCGGCGTAGGAGATCACGCCGCGCTTGGTGCGCGGGACGTGCGTCAGCGGCGGGACGACCGGCGAGTCGGTCTCGACCGCCTCGATGATCCGGCCCATCGTCTGGACGACCTCGATCGCGTACCGGCCGACACTGGTCTCGCCGGACAGCATCAGCGCGTCGGCGCCGTCGAGGACGGCGTTCGCGACGTCGGAGGCCTCGGCGCGGGTCGGCCGGGAGTTGTTGATCATCGACTCGAGCATCTGCGTCGCGACGATGACCGGCTTCGCGTTCTCGCGGCAGATCTGGATGGCGCGCTTCTGGACCAGCGGGACCTGCTCCAGCGGCAGCTCGACGCCGAGGTCGCCGCGGGCGACCATCACCGCGTCGAAGGCCAGCACGATGGCCTCGAGGTTGTAGACGGCCTCGGGCTTCTCGATCTTCGCGACGACCGGCAGCCGGCCCTTGCCGACGCGGTCCATCACCTGGTGGACCAGGTCGATGTCGGCCGGCGAGCGGACGAAGGACAGCGCGATGAAGTCGACGCCCAGCTCGAGCGCGAACTCGAGGTCCTCGATGTCCTTCTCGGACATGGCCGGGACGGAGACGTCCATGCCGGGCAGCGAGACGCCCTTGTTGTTGCTGACCGGGCCGCCTTCGGTGACCTCACAGACCACGTCCTGGCCGTCGACCTCCTTGACCACCAGGCCGACCTTGCCGTCGTCGACCAGCAGGCGGTCACCGGGCTTGGCGTCCTTGGCGAGGCCCTTGTAGGTCGTGGAGACCCGGTCGTGGGTGCCGGCGACGTCCTCGACGGTGATCCGGACGATGTCGCCGGTGTGCCACTCGACCGGCCCGCCGGCGAAGGTGCCGAGGCGGATCTTCGGACCCTGCAGGTCGGCGAGGATGCCGACCGCCCGGCCGCTCGCGGCGGCGGCGTCCCGGATCAGGTCGTAGACCTGCTTGTGGTCGCCGTGGCTGCCGTGGGAGAAGTTCATCCTCGCCACGTCCATGCCCGCGTCCACGAGTGCCCGCATCTTCTCCGGGGTGGCGGTGGCGGGGCCCAGGGTACAAACGATCTTCGCGCGTCGGCTCACGTTCGCATAGCGTAGACCCTGTCGGCGCGTTCGTCTGTACCGATCCCGAAAAGTTCAGAGAAACGGTTCAGAAACCCTGGGGGTCAGCGGCGCGGCTGCTCACTGGGTCCGACCCGGTCACGGGCCCATTCGTTGAACTCGCGCAGCTGCCGCCACGACTTCCGCACCCGGTCGAGAGCACCCCGCTCGTGCAGGACGTCGTCCGGCTCCCAGGTGCGCACGGCGTACACCGAGCGGTAGCGCAGCAGGTCGAGGCGCGGGTGCTCGGCGTCGAAGCCGCGCGGCTTCGACTTCAGCCGGTCGCCGGCGACCGTCCAGCCGGCGCGCTCGAGCTTCTTGATGATCTTCTGGAGCGCCTCGCCGTGCAGGTCCGTGTCGACGGCCTGGCGGAACCGGGCGAGCTGGTCGGACGCGAGGTGGAAGCACCCGCCGCCGACGCGCAGGCCGTCCGGCCCGACCTCGACGTAGTAGGCGCCGCCGCCGCGGCCCTGTTCGAGCACGCCGCCGCAGTGGGTCTTGTAGGGCGTCTTGTCCTTGGCGAACCGGACGTCCCGGTAGGGGCGGAACACCTTGGGCTCGCCGAGGCCGTCGCCGAACTCGCCCTTGAGCTCGTCGAGCAGGGCCTCCATCGGCGCCCGGACGTCGGCCTTGTAGACGTCGACGTGGTCGTCCCAGTAGGGCTTGGAGTTGTCCTCGACGAGGCCGTCGAAGAAGTCGACGGCGTACTCGCCGAATCCGCTGAACGTCACGGCGGGAACGATAATCGGGGGGACCGACGGTTTCCCGCCGGTCCCCCCGCTGTCGAAGGCCCTTACTTCGCGACGGCCGTGATCAGCTCGCCGTTGGTGGTGTCACCCGAAAGCTCCCAGAACATCGCGCCGCCGAGGCCCTGGGTCTTGGCGTAGCTCACCTTGCCCGCGATGGTCGAGGGGGTGTCGTAGCTCCACCAGTTGCTGCCGCACTTGGCGTACGCGGTGCCCGCGACGGTGCCGGTCGCCGGGCAGGACGTCTTCAGCACCTTGTAGTCCTCGATGCCCTGCTCGTACTTGCCGGGCGCCGGGCCGGTCGCGGTGCCACCCGGGGCGGCCTGGCTGACGCCGGTCCAGCCGCGGCCGTAGAACCCGATGCCCAGCAGCAGCTTGCCCGCCGCGACGCCCTTGCTCTTGAGCTTCTGGATCGCGGCGTCGGAGTAGAAGCCGGCGGTCGGGATGCCCGAGTAGCTGTTCAGCGGCGAGTGCGGGGCCGTCGGGCCCTGCGCGGCCCAGGCGCCGAAGTAGTCATAGGTCATCACGTTGTACCAGTCGACGTACTGCGCGGCGCCCGCGTAGTCGGCGGCGTCGATCTTGCCGCCGCTGGTGCCGTCGGCCGTGATCGCCGCGGTGACGAGCTTCGAGGAGCCGAACTTGGCGCGCAGCGCGGCCATCACGTTCTTGTACGCGGCGGCCCCGCTGGTGTCGCAGGTCAGGCCGCAGGCGTTGGGGTACTCCCAGTCGATGTCGATGCCGTCGAAGACACCGGCCCAGCGCGGGTCGTTGACCAGGTTGTAGCAGGAGTTCGCGAACGCCGCGGGGTTCTTCGCGGCCTGCGCGAAGCCGCCCGACCAGGTCCAGCCGCCGAACGACCAGATCACCTTGAGACCGGGGTGCTTGGCCTTGAGCTTCTTGAGCTGGTTGAAGCTGCCGGCGAGGGGCTGGTCCCAGGTGTCCGCGACGCCGTCGACGCTGCCCGCGGCGTCGTAGGTCTTCTGGTAGTCGGCGTAGGCGTCGCCGATCGCGCAGCCGCCGTTGGTGACGTTGCCGAACGCGTAGTTGATGTGCGTCAGCTTGCTGGCCGAGCCCGACGTCTCGATGTTCTTGACGTGGTAGTTGCGGTCGTAGACCCCCCATTCGGTGAAGTAGCCGACCACCTTGCCGACGGAGGCTTCGGTCGCGGCCGTCGCGGTGGCGGTGACGGCGGGGACCGCCGAGCCGGCCGCGATGAGACCCGCGGCGGCCGCCAGGGTCAGCAGCGCAGAGAAGCTCTTCCTGCGGAAACGGGACATGCCTTCTCCCTCGGAGAATTACTGACAACCAATGGGGACAACGTGGTGGAGACCACACTTACCGTAAGTGGACTAGACCACTAGGTCAATGGTTCAGACCAGCTGCCCGACGAGAGTAGGTGCGCATTCCTTGACAGGCATATGCCTGCCGGGGCACATTTCCGGGGTGATGCAGACCTTCGACGTCCTCGCCGAACCCCGCCGGCGCACCATCCTCGACCTGCTCCGGGACGGCGAACGCTCGGTCGGCGAGCTCGTCGAGGAGCTGGCCCTCAGCCAGCCCGCGGTGTCCAAGCACCTGCGGGTCCTGCGCGAAGCGGGGCTCGTGACGGTCCGGATCGCGGCCCAGCGCCGGTGCTACGCGCTGCGCCCGGAACCGCTCGCCGAGGTGGACGCCTGGCTCGCTCCCTACCGTCGCTTCTGGACGGACCGCCTCGACGCGCTGGAACGGCGTCTCGACGAGACGCCCTAGTCCACCGGCGGCGGCTCGAACGTGATGCCCGCGGCCGCCGCGCGGCGCTCGCCCCACTCGTAGAGCGCCGTGAGCGCCGGGCGCAGCTCCTCCCCCACCGCCGTCAGGTGGTACTCGACGTGCGGGACGCGACCGGCGTGTTCCTCGCGGCGGACGATGCCGTCGGCCGCCAGCTCGCGCAGCTGCTGGGTCAGCATCTTCTCGCTCACCCCGGGCATCCGGCGGCGCAGCTCGCCGTAGCGGTGGGCGCCCTCCTTGAGGTGCGCGAGGATCACCGGCTTCCATTTGCCGCCGATCAGATCGACCGCCAGCTCCGTCGCGCAGTGGTAGCGCTTCATCCCGTTCCCCCTGCGCACCGGAAAGTACGTGGTTGCCCGACCGGACCGCCGCTGGTTGCCTTGCCGGGTGATCGTGCCAGAAAACCCGCCCGCCACGCCCACCCTCTACGAGTGGGCGGGCGGCCACGAAGCCCTCGTGAAGCTCCTCACGATCTTCTACGGCCACGTCCTCGAAGACCCGCTGCTCGAGCCCGTGTTCCGGCAGATGGACCCGCACCACGCCGAGCACGTCGCGGTCTGGCTCGGCGAGGTCTTCGGCGGCCCGGCCGCCTACTCGGCCGGCCACGGCGGGCACGCGCACATGATCGGCCGCCACCTCGGGCGCGGCATCACCGAGCCGCAGCGCCGCCGCTGGGTCACGCTGCTGCTCGACGCCGCCGACGAGGCCGGCCTGCCGGGCGACCCGGAGTTCCGCGCCGCGTTCGCCGGCTACCTCGAGTGGGGCAGCCGGCTGGCCGTGATCTTCTCCGCGCCCGGCGCCGAGCCGAACCTGCACGAGCCCGTCCCGCACTGGGACTGGCCGATGCCGCCCTGGCAGCCACCGGCGTCCTAGCCGCATAGTGAAGGGCAGTCAGTCGAAAGGAGGCTGCCCTTGATCCGGGTGGACGGTCGGACCCTGCGGTGCGCGGACGTCGTGACGGCGGCGCGCACCGAGGGACCGCTGGGTATCGACGTCTCGATCGCCGCGCTGCGCGGCGCCGAGCACGCCTGGAAGCTCGCCGAGGAGCTCAGCACGCGGCGGGTGGTCTACGGCCGGACCACCGGCGTCGGGGCCAACAAGGACGACACGGTCGCGAGCTCGAAGGAACACGGGCTGCGCCTGCTGCGCAGCCACGCGGGCGGCAGCGGCGACCCGATGCCGCCCGGCCAGGTCCGCGGGATGATGCTGATCCGGCTCAACCAGCTCCTCGCGGGGCGGTCCGGGATCAGCCCCGAGCTGATCGGCGCGCTGGCCGAGGCCGTCCGCACCGGCGCGCTACCGCTGGTGCACCGGCTCGGTGCGATCGGCACCGGCGACCTGGCGCCGCTGGCCGAGACGGCGCTGGCGCTCACCGGCGAACGCGACTGGCTCACCGGGCACGTCCCGCGGGTACCGGTGGTCGCGGGCGACGCGCTGGCGTTCATGAGCAGCAACGCCGCGACGCTGGCCGAGGCGACCTTGGCCGCGATGCGGCTGGACACCCTGACCCGGGCCAGCCACGCCATCGCCGCGCTGACCTACGTCGCGCTCGACGGCAACCCCGAGGCGTACGCGACGCCGGTGCACGAAGCGCGACCGCACGCCGGGCAGGTCGCCTGCGCGGCGGAGATGCGGCGGCTGCTCGGCATGCACCAGACGCCGAAGCCGGGGCGCCGGATCCAGGACCCGTTCGGGCTGCGGGCGTTCCCGCAGGTCCAGGGCCCGGCGCTGGACGCGATCCACTACCTGCGCGACGTGCTGGCCGTCGAGATCAACGCGAGCACCGAGAACCCGATGATCTCGACGGTGCACGGCGACGCCTACCACCACGCGCACTTCCACACGGCGTACGTCTCGACGGCCCTGGACCAGGCCCGCGCGACCGTGCACCAGGTGGCGGAGCTGTCGGTGGCGCGCCTCGGCGACCTCGTCGAGCCGGAGTTCACCGGCCTGCGCCCGTTCCTGGCGGCCGGCCCGGCGGGCAGCTCGGGCGTGATGATCCTGGAGTACGTGGCGCACGACGCGCTCACGGAGCTGCGTCAGGCGGCGCTGCCGGCGACGCTCGGCACGGCCGTCGTGTCGCGCGGCATCGAGGACCACGCGAGCTTCTCGACCCAGGCGGCCCGCGCGGCAACGGCGGCTTGCACGTCGTACCAGCAGGTACTGGCCTGCGAGCTGGTCGCGGCGGTCCGCGCGCTGCGGATGCGCGACGCCGACCTGGTCGACCTCCCGGTCCGCGACGCCTTCGACGTCGCGTCCGAAGTCCTGGACGAGAGCACCGACGACCGCCCGCTGACCGACGACATCGCCCGCGCGATCACGGTGCTGGACACCCTGGCCCGCATCTAGGGGCACCGCATCCAGGGCCCGCATCCGGAAAGCCGTGAAGGCCTCCTTCCCGGCCATAAGAGCCGGTAAGGAGGCCTTCACGGACGAACAAGCTGTCCAGACTCAGCCGAAGAAGACTTCGGCCTCTTCGTAGCGCTCGGTCGGGACCGTCTTCAGCTCGGCGGTCGCCTCCGAGAGCTTCACGCGGACGATGTCGGTGCCCTTCAGGGCGACCATGACACCGAAGTCGCCGTCGGCCACCGCGTCGACGGCGTGCAGGCCGAAGCGGGTCGCGAGCACGCGGTCGTACGCGGTCGGCGTGCCGCCGCGCTGGACGTGGCCCAGCACGACCGCGCGGGACTCCTTGCCGGTGCGCTTCGCGATCTCGTCGGCCAGCCAGGTGCCGATGCCGCCGAGGCGGACGTGCCCGAAGGCGTCCTTCTCGCCGGTGAGCAGGCTCTCCTCGCCGCCCTCGGGCAGCGCGCCCTCGGCCACGACGATGATCGGCGCGAACTCCTTCTCGAAGCGGCGCTCGACCCAGGAGACGACCTGGTCGACGTCGAAAGCCCGCTCCGGCACCAGGATCACGCTCGCGCCGCCGGCCAGGCCGGAGTGCAGCGCGATCCAGCCGGCGTGCCGGCCCATGACCTCGACGACCAGCGCCCGGTGGTGCGACTCGGCGGTGGTGTGCAGCCGGTCGATCGCCTCGGTCGCGATGGAGACCGCGGTGTCGAAGCCGAACGTGTAGTCGGTGGAGCCCAGGTCGTTGTCGATCGTCTTGGGCACGCCCACGACGCCGACGCCGTCGTCGGTCAGGCGCTTCGCGACGCCGAGGGTGTCCTCGCCGCCGATCGCGATCAGCGCGTCGACGCCCTGCTCGGCGAGGACCTTCTTGATCTGCTCGACGCCGCCCTCGACCTTGTACGGGTTGGTCCGCGACGAGCGCAGGATCGTGCCGCCACGGGTCAGGATGTCCTCGACGTCGTTCAGGCCGAGCGGGCGGCTGTCGCCCGTCAGCGGGCCGTTCCAGCCGTTGCGGAAGCCCACGAAGTCCCAGCCGTGCACCTCGATGCCCTTGCGGACCACCGCGCGGATGACCGCGTTGAGACCCGGGCAGTCGCCGCCGCCGGTCAGCACACCGACACGCATGAGAATCCTCCGTTTGTGTTCGCTGGAGATGACAGTCACATTTCGCCAGGGCCAAGCGTAGCTGGCTTCGTCTGGATCGGTGCAGCCCGTACCACCTGCCGAATCGGTCCGCGCCGTCGTTGTGCTAACTTGGTCACGTGCAGCGCTATTACTGGTTTACGAAGCCGGCCCCGGGTGGGCACGGCGGCGTGAACCTGCGCTGACCTCCACCCCCGAGCCGGATTCTCCTACCGGCTCGGCGAGGGTCCCCCGCGCGGGTCGGTGTCCATCAGGAAGGAACACCCCCGCCATGACGCTCTCCGCAGGCCCGGCCGCCATCGGTGACCTCGACGCCGCGCGCACCACGTCGATCAGTCCGCTCATCTCGCCCGCGATGCTGCGCGAGGATCATCCGGTCGACGCCGCCGTCGCGAAGGTCGTGCAGCACGGACGCGCCGAAACCGTCGACATCCTCGAAGGCCGGGACGACCGGCTGCTCGTCGTCGTCGGCCCGTGCTCGGTGCACGACCCGGAAGCCGCCCTCGACTACGGCCGCCGTCTCGCCGAGAAGGCCGAAGAGCTGCGCGGTGAGCTGCACGTCGTGATGCGCGTGTACTTCGAGAAGCCGCGCACCACGCTGGGCTGGAAGGGCCTGATCAACGACCCGGACCTCGACGGCACCTTCGCCGTCAACAAGGGCCTCCGGATGGCGCGCCGGCTGCTGCTCGACGTCTCCGAGCTGGGCCTGCCGGTCGGTTGTGAGTTCCTCGACCCGATCACGCCGCAGTTCATCGCCGACATCGTCACGTGGGGCTCGATCGGCGCGCGGACCGCGGCCAGCCAGGTGCACCGCCAGCTGTGCAGCGCGCTGTCGATGCCGGTCGGCATCAAGAACTCGACCGAGGGCGACGTCCAGGTCGCGGTCGACGCGACCCGCGCGGCCGCGGCGAGCCACGTGTTCCCCGGCATCAACACCGACGGGCTGGCGGCGCTGCTCACGACGTCGGGCAACCCGGACTGCCACGTGATCCTGCGCGGCCACGCGGGCGGCCCCAACTACGACGCGGAGACGGTCACCGACACCCTGGCCCGGCTGGCGAAGTCGGGCCTGCCGGAGCGCGTGATCATCGACGCGAGCCACGGCAACAGCGGCAAGGACCACATCCGCCAGGCGTCGGTGGTCCGCGAGCTGGCGGCGCGGATCGGTTCGGGCGAGCGCGGCATCGCCGGCCTGATGATGGAGAGCTTCCTCGCGGGCGGCCGCCAGGAGCTGGACCTGGGCCACCCCGAGCAGCTGACCTACGGCCAGTCGATCACGGACGCCTGCATGGCCTGGGACGACACCGCGCCCCTGCTGGACGAGCTGGCCGAGGCGGTCCGGGCGCGCCGCTGACAGTCCGTGAATGCCACATCCAGGGACGCTATGTCCCTCGATGTGGCATTCACGGCCTTCCAGCAATCCTCAGCGGCGGGGGAAGTAGGACTCGATGACGTCCCAGCGGGCCAGGTTGTGCTTGGCGTCCGCGAGGGCGTCGTGCTGGTCGGTCGGGGCCGCCGGGAGCTTCGGCTTGCCGGCGTCCTCCCAGCGCTGACGCAGGTCGCGGGTGAACCGCGGCAGCTGTCGCGGCAGGGCGGGCATCGGTCCCCACAGCTGCGCGAGCGCGACGTGGTCGTAGGCGGCGAACCAGGCCCACAGCTCGATCCCGCCCGGTGGCTTCCCGAAGAACTCCAGCAGGTCGGCGCGGATCTTCTCGCGGCTGCGCCAAGCCGGGTCGGCGGGAGAGGGCAGCTTCGGCAGCACGTTGTCGCGGACCCACGCCCCGGCACGAGCCGGGTCGAAGTCCGTGGAGACCGCGTAGAACTCGCGGCCACGCTCGTCAACGACACCGATCGACACCAGGTCGATCGTCACGCCGTCCTCGATGAACTCGGTGTCGTAGAAAAAACGCACCGGTGAACCCTAGTGGGCTAGCCGACCTTGCTGTCGGGCACCCGGGTCGCGTCCCGCGCGGTGGGCTGCGCCGGCACCTTCGGCTTGGCTCCGGCGGCCTCCGCGGCGAGCAGTTCCTTGGCCTTCGCCGCGTAGATGTCGACGTACTCCTGGCCGGACAGCTCCATCAGCGCGTACATGATCTCGTCGGTGATCGACCGCTCGATGAAGCGGTCGCCCGCGAGCCCCTCGTAGCGGGAGAAGTCCAGCGGCTTGCCGAAGCGGACCTCGAGGCGGCGCGGCCACCACATCTTCGAGCCGATGGGGTTGACCTTGTCGGTGCCGATCATCGCCACCGGGACGACGACGCCGCCGGAGTCCAGGGCGATCCGGGCGACGCCGGTCTTGCCCTTGTACAGCCGGCCGTCCGGGGAGCGGGTGCCCTCGGGGTAGATGCCGAGCAGGTGACCGGCCTTGACCAGCCGGGTCGCGGTGTCGAGCGCGGCCTGGGCCGCGTTGCCGCCCGAGCGGTCGATCGGGAACTGGCCGACGCCGGTGAAGAACCACTTCTTGAGCAGGCCCTTGAAGCCCGGCTCGGTGAAGTACTCGGACTTGGCCGGGAAGGTCACCTTGCGCTTGACCCGCAGCGGCATGAAGAACGAGTCGGCGACCGCGAGGTGGTTGCCCGCGAGGATCGCGCCGCCGGTCTCGGGGATGTTCTCCGCCCCGACGACCTTGGTCGGCCACAGCGTCTTGAGCAGCGGACCGATGAACACCCACTTCATGAGCCAGTACAGCACCGGTGCCTCAGTCCTCCATCGCAGCTCAGCCCCTGTCACCCGCGTCGACCAGACTACGAAGCCGGGTGGCCTCCGCACAACGGCGACCACCCGGATACCCGCCGGGCAGCGATCGATCTCACAGAGAATTACGGGTCCGGGCGGACCCCCACAACGCCCTCGACCCGTGAGAGCATGGACGGTCTACACCGCTCACACGGAAGGCGATCGCATGGGCGTGCTCGCCGGCGCGGAACCGTTCGGCCACACCGGTTCGGCCGAGACCGGGTTCCTGCTCTGCCACGGGTTCACCGGTACCCCCGCGAGCATGCGGGCCTGGGGGGACCACCTCGCCGAGGCCGGGTTCACCGTGCGCTGCCCGCTGCTGCCGGGCCACGGCACCCGCTGGCCCGACCTCAACCGCACGACGTGGCAGGACTGGTACGGCGCGATCCGCGAAGCGCTCCTCGAGCTGCTGTCGACGTGTAAGACGGTCTTCGTCGGCGGGCTCTCGATGGGTGGGACGCTCACGCTGCGCCTGGCCGAGGAGTTCGGCGACCGGATCGCCGGGATCGTCCTGGTCAACCCGTCGGTGACGCGGCTGAAGTGGGACACGAAGCTGCTGCCCGTGCTGGGCAAGATCGTGCCTTCGGTGCCGGCGATCGCGAACGACATCAAGAAGCCGGGCGAGACCGAGCTGGCCTACCCGCGGACGCCGGTGCGGGCCGCGGCGAGCCTGGCGAAGCTGTGGGCGCTCGTGCGCGCCGACCTGCCGAAGGTGACGCAGCCGGTGCTGCTGCTGCACTCGGCGGTCGACCACGTCGTCGAGCCGGAGAACTCGCGGCTGGTGCTGGCCGGGATCTCGAGCGCCGACGTCACCGAAGTCGTGCTGGAGAACAGCTATCACGTGGCGACCCAGGACAACGACGCGGAACTGATCTTCACCCGCAGCGTCGAGTTCGCGAAGGCGCACGCCGGGCAAGCGGAGGAGACCGCATGAGCCGAGGGAAGGACGGGCCGGAGGACGTCGACGCGACGTTCGCCGAGATCGTCGCCGACCTGCGGGCCGGCGGGTTCGGGCTGCCCGAGCTGGACACCGCCGACACCGCGGACAACGCCGACAGCGCCGGTGGTGCCGCCGGCAGTGCCGCGGGCCGCGGGGTGGCCGAGGAGAGCGAGCCCCGCAAGGCCCCGGACCGGCCCGCCGAGCCGAAGCCGCCCGCCGCGGCCGACCCGCCGGACACCGGCTGGCGGTCGGGGGGCACCACGTGGGACAGCACGATGTTCTCCGACGACCCGGCGGCGGACGACGAGCACTTCGTCCCGCCGGACCCGCCGCCGTTGCCGCGGCCGAAGATGGGCGCGTTCCTCATCCTGCTCCTGTTCCTGGCCGGGCTGTTCCTGCTGATCCTGCCCGGCGTGATCGGCGTGGGCCCGACGGTGGCGACGCCGCTGGGCATCCTCGCGCTGGCGACGTCGATCGCGTTGCTGCTGCTCCGCGTCCGGCAGGGGCCGCCACCGGGCGCCGACCCGAGCACCGGCGCGCAGGTCTGACCGGACGTCGATGACCATCGAATTCACGCCTTCGCGGCGCTCCACCGTCGGCGTGGAGTGGGAGCTGGGCCTGGTCGACCGGCGCAGCGGCGACCTGTCCTCGACCGCCGAGCGGATCCTCGACGCCGTGCGCCCGGACGGCGAAGCCGAGCACCCGAAGATCAAGCAGGAGCTGCTGCTCAACACCATCGAGATCATCACCGGCGTCTGCGAGACGATCGGCGAGATCAAGGCGGACCTCAACGAGTCGCTCGACGTCGTGCACGGCGTCGCCGACCCGCTCGGCGTCGAGATGTTCTCGGCCGGCACGCACCCGTTCTCGAACTGGTACCAGCAGAAGGTCACCGACAAGGCGCGTTACGCCAAGCTGATCGACCGCACCCAGTGGTGGGGCCGGCAGATGCTGATCTACGGCGTCCACATCCACGTCGGGCTCGACCACCGCGAGAAGGTCCTGCCGGTGCTCGACGCGCTGCTCAACTACGCGCCGCACCTGCAGGCGCTGTCGGCGTCGTCGCCGTACTGGGGCGCCGAGGACACCGGGTACGCGTCGAACCGCGCGCTGATCTTCCAGCAGCTGCCGACGGCCGGGCTGCCGTTCCAGTTCCGGAAGTGGGCCGAGCTCGAGAGCTACGTCGACGACATGTACACCACCGGCGTGATCGACAGCTTCTCGGAGATCCGCTGGGACATCCGGCCGTCACCCCAGCTGGGCACGATCGAGATGCGGGTCTGCGACGGGCTGCCGACGCTGGAGGAGGTCGGCGCGATCGCGGCGCTGACCCAGTGCCTGGTCGACGACTTCAGCGAGCGCCTCGACGACGGCGAGATCCTGCCGTCGCTGCCGCCGTGGCACGTCCAGGAGAACAAGTGGCGCGCGGCGCGCTACGGCACCGACGCGATCGTCATCCTGGACGCGGCCGGGCGCGAGCGGCTGGTCACCGACGACGTCACCGACCTGCTGGACCGGCTGCAGCCGGTGGCGCGGCGGCTGGGCTGCGAGGCCGAGCTGCGCGACGTCGAGACGATCCTGGAGTACGGGCCGAGCTACCAGCGGCAGCGGGCGGTCGCGACGCGGCACAAGGGCAGCCTCAAGGCCGTCGTCGCGTCGCTGGTCGCGGAGATGCGCGACGGGATCCTCAAGGATTGAGCTTGTCCAGCTGGGTCCGGAGCGTGCCGGGGCCCATCGAGGACGCGCCGAGCGCTTCGACCCGGCCACGCAGCTCGCGGTCGGCCGTCGCGACGAGGACCTTCGCCTCGCGGTGCTGCCCGGCGACCTCGACGATCTTCGTGTCGCCGTCGGTGTCGGCCGGCACGACCTCGACGCCTTTCGCCGGCTGCACCCCGCCGGCCTTGCCCTCGACCACCAGGATCACCCGCGGCCACCAGGTCAGCGCGGGATCGTCGGGGTCTTCGAGGCCGGTTTCGGCGAGCCGGGTGAGCTGGTCGCGCAGGCGCTCGGTGGCACCGTGGCGATCGCGCCACCAGCCGTCCGGCCGCGAGCCGACGACGTTGGCCGCGTCGACGACCAGCACCAGCTCCTGCCCGACCCGCGGCCGCAACGCCGGCCAGGCCGCAGCGAAGTCGCGGTGCAGCCGGAAACCCGGGACGTCGTCGGGGTCCACCCAGCGCACCTCCGCACTTTCGGGGTTCGCGACCTTGGCGTCGATGTCGCCGGCCAGCGCGAGAACGGTCGTGTAGCTCCAGTCGCCATGGTCCACCACGGAGGCGGAAAGCGCCCGGAACGCGTCGGCGGGGATCGCCGCCTCTTCGAAGGCTTCCCGCGCCGCGGCGCCGACGGCGGTCTCCCCCGCCTCGATCGCCCCGCCGGGCAAGGCCCAGGTGCTGCCGTTGTGCACCCACCAGGCCCGGCGCTGCAGGAGAACCCCGCGAGCCGGATCGAAGAGCAGCAACCCGGCGGCCCCGTACCGCCCCCAGTGCAGCCGCCCGCAGGAACACCGGACGAACACACTCGCGGACGGCAGGCTCACCACATCCACCTTGGCACACTCGCCGACGGAGTCCACGGAACGGACACTGCACTCCGGCCGGGCGACACGGTCAGACCGGGGTCTTGGCCGCCTCCACCGCCAACGCCGCCGCGCCGACGATCGCCGTGTCGTCGCCCAGGTGAGCCGTGCGGATCCGCGCCAGCGGGCGGTGCCTCGCGCCGGTGATCGCACCCGCGTAGTGCTCGCGGGCCTCGTCCAGGAACAGCGGGGCCGACTCCGACACTCCGCCGCCGATCACGATGATCTCCGGGTCGAAGACGTCCGCGACCAGCGCCAGGCCCTCGCCCAGCCACTTGGCCAGCTCCGCCATGGCCAGCTGGGCGATCGGGTCGCCGTCGCGGGCCGCGCCCGCGACTCTGCGGCCCGTGACCGAGCCCGGGTCGCCCGCGACCTGCGGGGCCAGCACCGTGGAGCGGCCCGGGTGCCGCGCCAGCAGCTCCACCGCCGTCGCGGCGAGGGCCGTTCCGCTGCAGTACCGCTCCCAGCAGCCGTACTTGCCGCACGGGCACGCCCGGCCGCCGCGGACCACCGTCAGGTGGCCCAGCTCCGGGGCGACGCCGTACGCGCCGCGGTAGAGCTTGCCGTCCAGCAGCAGGCCGGCGCCGATCCCGGTGCCGAGCGCCACCAGCGCGGCGATCTGCGCGCCGCGCGCCGCGCCGAACCGGTGCTCGCCCACGATCGCCGAGTTGACGTCGTGCTCCAGCAGCACCGGCAGGCCGACGCGCTTCTCGATCCGGTCGGCGACCGGCGCGCCGCGCCACGCCAGGTGCGGCGCGAACATCACCGACCGGCGGTCACGCGCGACGAAGCCCGCGACGGCCAGGCCGACCGCCGACACCTCGTGCCGGTTGCGCAGGTCCTCGATCACGCCCGCGATGGCGTCCTCGAGGGCGCCTTCCTCCGTCGGCGTCGAGACCCGGGCCGTGTCGAGCAGCGAGCCACGCTCGTCCACCACACCGGCCCGGATGCTCGTCCCGCCGACGTCCACCCCTATCGTCCGCACTCAGCTCTCCCGATCCGGCCGCCACTCGTCCCGTCTGCGGACGGTGATGTGCTGCACCCTCGCCGACGCCGTCGCATCCGCCGGTGGTCGCGGTGCGGGCCGGAACCCGGGCATGTGGACGCCCTCATCCGGCTCCCAGCGATCCGCGAGCACCGCTCGGAGCAACGCCACGAGCTGGGCCAGCTGTTCCAGCAAGCGCGCCACGAATTCGGGACGCTCACCCCGCACCACGGCGACGATCGCACACAGCGGACACCACCCGCACGCCGAGGCCTCGGGTTTCGCCTGGTCAGGGTCGCCGTGCCCGGCCGCGACCACGCCTTCGAGCCACGGCGCGGCCTTCTCGACGACCATCTCGACGAGCAGCCGGAGCTCTTCGGCCAGGCGCAACCCGTCGGAGACCTCTTCTTCGCTCACCCGCGGCCCCGGTTCCCGGCCAGGCTCACGAGCAGGCCGTCGGCGTCGGATTCCGCGCCGGTGATCCGGCACGGCCGCAGCGACTCCGGCAGGGCGATGAGCCTGCGGAAGCCGTCCACGGTGATCGCCAGGTCGTCGTCGACGCGAGCGAGGTCCACTTCGGCGTCCCGCCCCAGCGGGATCGCGACGCGCAGTGTGTAGCCCCCGGGCGCGGGCCGGACCCGCAGCAATGGGGTGACCGGGGTGCCGTCGCCGGCCAGCGGGTCGCGGTCGCCGTAGAGCTCGTCGGCGATCCCCAGCAGCGCGGGCAGCCCGACCGGTTCGACGGCCCGGTGCTCGACGCGGGCAACCCGCGTGAAGCCGGCCGCGGTCAGCTCGGCCAGCACGGTGTCCTGCTGGGTGCGGCGGGTGCGCAGCCACGACGCGGCGCCGCCGCGCCAGATCCCGGGCGCGGGCATCAGCCGGTTGGCGATCAGGCCGTCGACGGCGATGCCGCGCAGGGCGAGCGAGCTGAGCGTGCGCCGCGCTTCGGCGACGACGACCCGCTCGGGCGTCAGGACGAGCCGGACAGTGGTCACCGACGGCTCGGTGAGCAGCGCGCGCAGGCCTTCGAGGTGCGTGCCGAGGCGGCGCACGGCGTCGGTGACCCGGCCGCGGCGGCCGAACACCTTGCTCAGGTAGCCGGAAACGGCTTCGGGCAGCGCCAGCAGCCGCAGCGTCTCGGCCGTCGGGCCGCAGTCGACGACGATGGTGTCCCACGGGCCGTGCTCGGCCAGCCGCCGGACCTCGCTCAGCGCGAGCAGCTCGTCGACGCCCGGGAGCACGGTCAGCTCTTCGGCGTCGAGGGTGTCGAACCCGGCACCGGACAACGTCGTCTGCAGCTCGGCGCGCAGCTGGTGCCAGGTCGTGTCGACCAGCGTCCGCGAGTCGATCTGGACGGCGGAGAGGAGTGCGTCCACTTCGGACGGTTCGGCGCCGAGGGTGTGGCCGAAGGCGTCGCCGAGCGAGTGCGCCGGGTCCGTGGACGCGACGAGGGTCTTCCTGCCGCGGCCGGCCAGCGCGGCGCCGGTGGCCGCGGCCAGCGTGGTCTTCCCGACACCCCCCTTGCCGGTGAACAGCAGGATCCGCACGTGGTTACCCCTCGGCCCGCTTCTTGAGCTCCTTGAGCGCGGTGTCCATGACCATCTTCTCGGCCTTGCGGCGGAGCAACCCGATCATCGGCAGCGCCAGTTCCACCGAAAGCGTGTACGTCACGCGGGTGCGGCCGCCGAGGTCCTCGAGCGCGTACCGGCCGTTCTGCGCCTTCTGCATCTGGCCCTTGACCAGGTGCCAGCTGACGCCGAGGCCGTCGCCGTCCCACTCGTAGGAAAGGGTGTAGACGTCCTTGATCGGGCCCGCGTCGAGGGTCAGCTTGACCTGCTTGGCCCGGCCTCCGGCGTCGGTGTCCAGGACCTCGGTCTGCCGGACGGCCTTGGCCCATTCCGGGTAGGCGGGGAAGTCGGCGATCACGGCCATCACCCGGCTGGGCTCGGCGTCGACCTCGATGGACTGTGTGGACTGCTCGGCCATGGACGAAGCGTAGCCGCCGCGGCCGGTCACCAGCGCAGCACGTAGGGCTGCCCGGTCTCCTTGAAGTGACCCACGTTACGGCACTCGGTCAGGCCGACCCGGGCGCGGGCGGCCAGGGGCTGGTGCACGTGCCCGAACACCGACCAGCGCGGCCGCTGTTCCCGGATGAGGTCCAGCAGGGCCGCCGAGCCGAGCTCGCTGCGGCGCGCGACGACGTCGTAGGTCAGCTCGGGCAGCGCCGGCGGGGCGTGCGTGCAGAGCACGTCGACCTCGGTGAGCGCGGCGACGCCGGCCTCGTAGTCCGCGCGATCCCGCAGGTAGGGGCGCCAGGCGGCGCCCTTGCGGCGGCGCGGGACGACGCCGTCGGGCAGCAGCGCGCCGCCGACGAACCCGAACCGCAGGCCGCCGATCTCGGCCACCTCGCCGTCCAGCACCCGGATGCCCTCGCCCGCGAACTCGGGCCACAGCGCCGGGGTGTCGACGTTGCCGGGGGTGGCGTAGGTCGGCGCGGTCATCGCGGCGAACAACGTCGCGTACTGCTCGCGGATGGCCTCGTCGACGGCCGCGCCCGGGTCGTCGAGGCTCGCCCAGAGCGTCCGGGAGTAGGCAACGGTTTCGTCACGGGTGCCCTCGCGGCGCAGCCGGGCGAACTCGCCGACCTTCTCGGCGCCGAAGAGGGCGCCCATGATGCCCTTCTCGTGCTCGCGGTAGTCGACGAAGTCGAGCAGGTCACCGAGCACGACCAGCGCGTCGGCCCCGTCCCCGGCCCGCTTCAGCGCGTCCGCGTTGCCGTGCACGTCCGAGACGACGTGTACCCGCACCCCTGATCCCCTTACTCGTCACCGCGCGGAGGAACTCCGGGCTCGCGCCCGTCCTCCAGGATCTCCTTGAGCCCGAGGGCGATCGCCTTCGCCGCACGGGCCCGCCGGTCGAACTCCCGGCGCAGGTCGCGCGGCGCCAGCGCCCGGGGCGTCCCGGCCGCGTCGGCGGGGGTCGCCCGCAGGAAGTAGTGCAGCAGGGTGCCGTCGAGCACCGGCTCGAGCCAGACCTCCATGGTACCGACGAGCGCTCCACGCACGGTCCAGCGCAGGCCCTTGTCCCCCCGGTCGGTGTAGACCTCGAGCACCAGGTCCGGCCAGTAGCGCGTCCAGGACCTCGGATCGGCGAAGACCGCGGCCACGGTGGCGGGCGGGACGACGAGGAACGTCTCGTCGACGACGTCGAGAGCGGGTGGCGCCTGGTTCACGGAGCGAAGAATGTCACGCCCTCGCCGTGCGACGGCGATCAGCATGGTCTTAAGGTGCTCCTCACGCTAAGTTGACTGGCGGGTAACAGCGGTGTCATCTGCCGCAGCACGCGTTGAACACGGAGGTCCCACGTGCGCGAATACAGCGCTCCCGCCGGCAAGCCGGTGGCCGACGACGAGAACATGGCCGATGTCGTCTGGGCGAACGCGGAGCGGTTCTCCGACGTGGTCAGCTTCCGTCGCCAGGTCGACGGCAGCTGGCTGGACGTCACCGCGAAGGAGTTCGCCGGCGAGGTACTGGCCGTCGCCAAGGGCATGGCCCAGGCCGGGATCGGCCGCGGCGACCGCGTCGCGATCATGTCGAAGACGCGCTACGAGTGGACGCTGATCGACTTCGCGATCTGGGCGGCCGGCGCGGTGACGGTCCCGATCTACGACACCTCGTCCCCCGAACAGGTGTTCTGGATCCTCTCCGACTCGGCCGCGAAGGGAGTGTTCGTCGAGACGAACGCGCACGCCGGTGCGGTCGACGAGGTCCGCGACCGGCTGACGGTCCTGGACCACACCTGGCAGATCGAGGGCGACTCCCCCGCCGTCGAGGAGCTGTCCGCGCTCGGCGCGACGCTGTCCGACGACGAGCTGCACGAGCGCCGCCGCGAGGTCGTCGCCGACGAGCTCGCCACGATCGTCTACACCTCGGGCACCACCGGCCGCCCCAAGGGCGTCGAGCTGACCCACCGCAACCTCCTCGCGGAGATCCGGGCCGACATCGAGGCGTTCCCGCAGCTGATGGAGCAGGGCAACTCGCTGCTGGTCTTCCTGCCGCTGGCGCACGTGCTGGCCCGCGCGATCGCCGTGACGGCGCTGTCCGCCCGGGTCACCCTCGGGCACACCCCGGACGTCAAGAACCTGGTCCCCGACCTGGGCACCTTCCGGCCGACGTTCGTCGTCGCCGTGCCGCGCGTGTTCGAGAAGGTCTACAACTCGGCGAAGCAGAAGGCCCACGGCGACGGCAAGGGCAAGATCTTCGACGCCGCCGAAGCCGTCGCGGTCGCCTACAGCGAGGCGCAGGACAAGGGCGGCGCCGGGCTCGGCCTGAAGGCCAAGCACCTGGTGTTCGACAAGCTCGTCTACGGCAAGCTGCGCGCAGCCCTCGGTGGCCGCTGCGTGGCGGCGGTGTCGGGCGGGGCCCCGCTCGGCGGGCGGCTGGCGCACTTCTTCCGCGGCATCGGCGTCCCGGTCTTCGAGGGTTACGGCCTGACCGAGACGTCGGCGGCGGCGAACGTCAACACCCAGTCGGCGTTCCGCGTCGGCACGGTCGGCAAGCCGGTCAACGGCACGTCGGTCCGCATCGCCGACGACGGCGAGGTCATGCTCAAGGGCGACGTCGTCTTCCGGGCGTACTACAACAACCCGCAGGCGACGGCCGAGTCGCTCACCGACGGCTGGTTCCACACCGGCGACCTCGGCGAGCTGGACGTCGACGGCTTCCTCAAGATCACCGGCCGCAAGAAGGAGATCATCGTGACGGCGGGCGGCAAGAACGTCGCCCCGTCCGGCCTCGAGGACACCATCAAGGCGGCCCCGCTGGTGAGCCAGGCGATGGTGGTCGGCGACCAGCGCCCGTTCATCGCGGCGCTGGTGACGGTGGACGAGGAGTACTTCCCGTCCTGGAAGTCCCAGCACGGCAAGCCCGCCGGCGCGTCGGTCGCGGACCTGGCCACCGACGCGGACCTCCTCGCGGAGATCCAGACGGCGGTCGACGAGGCCAACAAGACGGTCTCGAAGGCCGAGGCGATCAAGAAGTTCGCCGTGCTGGCCAACGACTTCACCGAGCAGGGCGGCGAGATCACGCCGAGCCTGAAGCTGAAGCGCAACGTGGTGACCAAGAACTACGCGACCGACATCGAGGCTCTGTACAAGAAGTAGCCGAATGCCGTGAAGGCCTCCTTACCGGCTCTTATGGCCGGTAAGGAGGCCTTCACGGCATTACGGGGTGTGCTGGGCCGCGATGTGGTCGCGGTACCAGCGGTAGCTCGCCCTCGGCGTGCGGCGCTGCGTCGTGTAATCGACGTGCACCAGGCCGAAGCGGTGCTTGTAGCCGTGGGCCCACTCGAAGTTGTCCAGCAGCGACCAGGCGAAGTAGCCGCGCAGGTCGACGCCGGCGTCGAGGGCCTCCTGGGCCGCCGCCAGGTGGTCGCTCAGGAAGCTGATGCGCTCGTAGTCGGCGAAGTCGCTGCGGTCCGGGTAGACGCAGCCGTTCTCGGTGACGTACACCGGCGGCAGGTCCGGGTAGCCGTTGTGCAGCGCGACCAGGGCTTCGGTGAGGCCCTCCGGCTCGACCGGCCAGCCCATGCCGGTGCGCGGGACGTCCGGCAGGCGGGTCGTGTCGACGCCGATGTCGGCGAGGGTCCGCCGCGCCGGGTCCGGCTCGCGCGGGGGCGCGTCGGCGACGTGCTGCCGGTAGTAGTAGTTGACGCCCAGGTAGTCCAGGGGCTGCCCGATCGTCGCCAGGTCGCCGTCGTGGCGGAACGAGAAGTCCGACGCCGCCCCGAACATCGCCTTCAGGCCCGGCGCGTAGCGGCCGCCGAACAACGGCTCGGTGAACTGCCGGCGCAGCACCGTGTCCTGCCGCGCCGCGGCCGCGGCGTCGGCCGCCGAGTCCGTGACCGGCACCGCCGGGGACTGGTTGAGCACGACGCCGAACCGGTGCGTGTGCGCGGCCTGCGCCCGCATCGCCTGCACCGCCAGGCCGTGGCCGAGCAGCAGGTGGTGGGCGGCGGCCAGCGCGCCGTGGCCCTCCTTCGCCCCGGGCGCGTGCCGGCCCTCGCCGTAACCCGCGACCGCGCACGGGTACGGCTCGTTCAGCGTCGTCCAGTGGTCGACGAGGTCGCCGAGCTCCTCGTGGACCAGGGCGGCGTAGTCGGCGAACCGGTGGGCCGTGTCCCGCGCCCGCCAGCCGCCCTCGTCCTCCAGGGCTTGGGGCAGGTCCCAGTGGTAGAGCGTCAGGAACGGCTCGATCCCGTGGTCGCGTAGCCCTTCCACCAGCCGCCGGTAGAAGTGCAAGCCGCGCCATTCGACGCGGCCGCGGCCCTCGGGCTGCACCCGCGGCCACGACACGGAGAACCGGTAGGAGTCGACGCCGAGCTCGCCGAGCAGCTCGAGATCCTGCTCCCAGCGTTCGTAGTGCTCGGCCGCGGGCTCGCCGGTGTCACCGCCGGCGATGGCGCCCGGCACGGCGGCGAAGGTGTCCCAAATGGACGGTCCGCGGCCGTCTTCGGTGGTGGCGCCCTCGATCTGGAACGCCGATGTGGCCACACCCCAGCGGAAGCCGGGCGGGAAACTGGAAGTCACGGATCTCTCCCGGGAGGCTCAGCCCTTGAGGGCGCCCTGCATGATGCCGCCGACGATCTGGCGGCCGAACAGCAGGAACACGAGAAGGACGGGGATGGTGCCGAGGGTCGCGGCGGTGAGCACGAGCGTGTAGTCGGTGGTGTAGCCACTGGCCAGAGTGGACAGTGCCGTTTGGACGGTCGGGTTCTCCGGCACCAGCACCACCAGCGGCCAGAAGAAGTCGTTCCACGCCTGCATGAACGTGAACAGGCCGAGCACCGCCGCAGCCGGGCGGGCCGTGGGCAGCGCGACGTGCCAGAACAGCCGCAGCGAGCCGCAGCCGTCCATCCGGCCGGCCTCCAGCAGCTCCAGCGGCAGCGCCCGCTCGAAGTACTGGCGCATGAAGAACACGCCGAACGCGGTGACCAGGCCCGGCACGATGACCGCCTGCAGCTGCCCGGCCCAGCCGAAGTCGGCCATCATGATGTAGAGCGGCACGACACCCAGCTCGGTCGGGATCGCCTGGGTGGCGACCACCAGGAGCAGCAGCAGGGTGCGGCCGCGGAAGCGCATCTTGGCGAAGGCGAACCCGGCGAGCGTCGAGAACAGCACCACCGAGAGCGTGATGGTGCCCGAGACGATCACCGAGTTCGCCAGCGCCAGCCCGAAGTTCGTCTCGTCGAAGACCCGGGCGATGTTCTCGAACAGGTGCCCGCCCGGCACCAGCACCGGCGGCACGCTGCCCACCGCGTCCGGCGTCTGCGACGAGACGACGAACGACCAGTAGACCGGGAACGCCGAGCCGGCCAGGATCGCGACCAGCGCGGCGTAGGTCCACGGGCTGGTGACGCGCTGGGTGAACCGCCGCGTCCGGCTCGGTGGCCGGGCCTCGGCGGGTGCCGAGGTCGAGGTCAGCACGGTGGACATGTCCGCTCCTCAATCGGTCTGGATGCGCCGGGTCACCAGGTACGCCACGCCCGCCACGAGCATCGTGGCGATCGCCAGCAGCAGCGCCACCGCGGAGCTGTAGCCGAAGTCGTACTTGCTGAAACCCTGTTCGTAGAGGTAGAGCGCGGCGGTCTGGAACTGCCGGTCGGACCCGCCGGTCGCGGCCGCGGTGCCCGGGTTGAACAACAGCGGCTCGGCGAGCAGCCGCATGTTCCCGGTCGTCGCGATCACCGTGGAGAAGATGATCTGCGGCCGCAGCAGCGGCACGGTGATCCGCAGGAACTGCTGGTGCCCCTTCGCGCCGTCGAGCGTCGCGGCCTCGTACAGGCTCGACGGGATCGCCTGCATCGACGCCAGGAAGATCAGCGCGTGGTAACCGGTCCAGCGCCAGACGACCATCGACGCGATCGCCGCGTGCGAGCTGGCCGTGCCCGCCTGCCAGTCGACGTGCCCGGCGCCGAACCAGCTCAGCACCCAGTTCACCAGCCCGAAGTCCCGGCCGAACAGCTGCGCGAAGATGATCGTGACCGCCGCCACCGAGGTGATGTTCGGCAGGATCATGCCGGTCCGGAACAGCGTCCGGCCGCGCAGCCTGCGGTTGAGCAGGTGCGCGATGCCGAGCGCGAACAGGATCTGCGGGATCGTGGTCAGCAGCCACAGGCTGACCGTGTTCCCCATCGCGTTCCAGAAGTACGGGTCGTGGAACAGCAGCTGCCGGTAGTTCTCCAGCCCGATGAACTTCGCGCCTTCGGCGTCGAGCAGGTTCCGCTTCTGCAGCGACACGAAAGCCGTGTACAGCAACGGGAACAACCCGAAGACACCGAAGATCAGGAAGTACGGGCTGATGAAACCGAACGGCGAGAGCTTGACGTCCCAGTGCGCCCGCCGGTCGGCGAAGCTCAGCTTCGGCACGGAAGCCGTCACTTGAGCTTCGAGACGTCACCGACCAGCTGCTGCCACGCCGCCGCGCCGTCCTGCTTGCCCTGCTCGACGCGCTGCATCGCGTTGCCGAACTCGGTCTGCACGTCGCCGGCCTTCGGGCCCTGGTACTGCGGGTTCAGGTTCTTCGCCGCGTCGGTGAAGAGCTTGCCGACGGGCGCGTTGTTGAAGAACGGGTTCGTGTAGGAAGTGATCTTCGGGTCGGTGTAGAGCGACGGCGTCGAGGGCAGCAGGCCCTGGCTGGTGAACACCTTCGCCTGCTGCTCGGGCGCGGTCAGCCAGGCGGCGAGGTCGGCGGCTTCGGCGGTGTGCTTGCCCTGCTTGGGCACGGTCAGGTACGAGCCGCCCCAGTTGCCGCCGCCGCCGGGCACGCTGGCGACGTCCCACTTGCCGGCGGTGTCCGGCGCCTGGTCCTTGATCTTGGTCATCATCCAGGCCGGGCACGTGACGGTGGCGAACTGGCCCTGGGTGAAGCCGGTGTTCCAGGTCGGCGTGCTGTAGAGCAGGCCGGCGCTCAGGTTCGCCTTGACGGCGTCGACGACCTGGTCCCAGCCGGTCCGCAGCGCCGGGTTGCTGTCGACGACGAGCTGGTCGCTGGTGTCGTAGTAGCCGGTCGGGGCCTGGCCGAAGATCGCGTTGAGCACGGTCGGGCCGCCGTCCATCCACTTGACGCCGTTCGGCGCCTTGGCCTGGAAGCGCTTGCCGGCGTCGAAGAACGCCTGCCAAGTGGGCCAGAGCGCGGAGACGGCCTCGCGGTCGGCGGGCAGGCCGGCGGCCTGGAGCAGGTCACGGCGGTAGCAGATGGCCAGGCCGCCGACGTCGGTGCCGTAACCGATCTGCTGCCCGCCCTTGGCCAGCGACGCCGACCACTTCCAGCCGAGCCAGCGGTCCTTGAGCTTGTCGCCGCCGACGGTGTTGAGGTCGACGAACTTGTCCGGCGTCGCCTTGAACTGGGCGACGTAGCCGGTGTCGATGGCCTCGATGTCCGCGGCGCCGCCCCCGGTGGCCAGGTGCGCGGCCAGGTTCTTGTGGTGGTCGGAGTAGGCCGCGGTGCGCTCGGTGATCTCGATGTTCGGGTGCGCCGCCTGGTACTCCTTGATCAGGTCGGTGTAACCGAAGTTGCCGAAGAGCCCGAGGCTGAGCTTGACCTTGCCGCCGCCGCTCCCGCCGTCGCCGCCGCTGCAGGCGCTCAGGGCGGTGACGGCGGCCAGCACGGCCACCAGGACCATGCGGGTTCTCGTGTTCGGGCGCATGAGATCTCCGTTGTTCTGCTGAAAGCGCGCGGAAACACCGCGGCCACCGGGAACGTGTCTCCGGGGCCGGGCGAGAATGTGGCCTCTATGAGAGCGCTCCCAGGCTCGTGCGTCAAGTAACGAAGAGATAACAGCGTCGCGAATTTTTCGAAGCAGGGGTCGATGTGCTAGTTATGTAACCGGTTACAGCCGAAGGAGCCGCCATGGTCACCGCCCGCGAAATCGCCGAGCTCTGCGGCGTCTCCGTCGCCACCGTTTCCCGGGTCTTCAACCAGCCGGCGTCGGTCAGCGGGCCGACCCGCGAACGCGTCGAGCGGGTCGCCCGCGAGCTGGACTTCTCCCCCAACGAGTCGGCGCGCGCGTTGTCGCGCAAGCAGTCGGCGATGATCGGGCTGGTCTGGGACACCGACCACCGGCGGCCCGGCTGGCGCCACCCGTTCCTGCAGGACCTGTTGCTGGGCTTGAAGTCCGCGCTCAGCTCGCACGGGTACCACCTGCTGATGCTCGCCACGAGCGACGACGCGCGCAGCCGCACCCCCGGCGTCTCCCTGGCCGACCCGGTCGCCTACGTCCGGATGACGCGCCGGCACCACCTCGCCGGGCTGGTGCTGATCGACAGCGGCTCGGACGCGGAGGCGTTCACGGCGTTCGCCCGATCCGGCCTGCCGTGCGTCGCGCTCGACGTCGCGATCTCCGGCCCCAAAGCGACGTACGTGACGTCCGACAACGTCCGCGGCGCGGCGGACGCCGTCCGGCACCTGGCCGGGCTCGGGCACCGCCGGATCGCGACGCTCACCGGCCCGCGCGCCAACGCCCCGGCGGCCGAGCGCACCCGGGGCTACCGGGAGGGCCTCGCCGCGGCGGGCCTCGAAGCGCGCGACGACTACGTCGTGTCCGGGGACTACTACCGCGAAAGCGGTTTTGTCGGCATGCGACGGCTGCTGGCCCGCAAGGAACCCCCGACGGCGGTGTTCGCGGCGAGCGACGAGATGGCGGTGGGTGCCCTGCTCGCGGCCCGCGCGACGGGCCTGCGCGTCCCGGACGACCTGGCGGTGGTCGGCTTCGACGACATCGAGGTCGCGTCCCTTGTGGACCCGGCGCTGACGACGGTGGCCCAGGACAAACCGGGTTTCGGCACGGCGGCCGCGGAGGCGTTGCTGAAGATGATCGAGACGGACGCGGCCCCGGAACCGGTGCTGCTGCCGACCAGGCTGGTGGTCCGCGGCTCCTGCGGCGCCTAGGTCCTTTTCCTTGCGTCAGGCGGAAACCAGTGACTTGCGGAGCATGCTTTCGCCGGCGGCCACGACCGCCTCCGCCGACTCCCGCGGCGTCCAGCCCAGCACCGAGCGGGCCTTCTCGTGGGAGATCTTCTTGACGAAGCCGAGTTCGGCCGCGATGGTCCGGAACTCCGCCGAGAACACGGCACCCGCCCGCACGACGAGGTTCGGGATGGTGCGGGTCGGCACCTTCTTCGCGCTCTCGCCGAAGTTCTCCTTGAGCAGCGCGCCGATCTCCTTCATCGCCATCGAGGGACTGCTGGCGAGCAGGAACCGCTGCCCCGCGGCGCCGTCGGCGGTCATCGCCAGCACGTGCGCGTTCGCCACGTCGCGGACGTCGACGATCGGGACGTACATGTCCGGGTAGCCGGGGATCTTTCCCGCGAGAAGCCGCTGCACGATGTGGTTGGCGCCGGACACCTCCCGGCCCATGACCGGGCCCATGACGGCGACGGGCAGGACCGTCGTCAGTTCCAGGGCGCCGCCCTCGTCGCGGACGAAGTCCCACGCGGCGCGCTCGGCGAGGATCTTGCTCTTGCCGTAGGCGTCCACGCCGGGCCCGTCGAGCACGGACCAGTCGTCCTCGGTGAAGGCGCGATCGAGGTGCGGGTGCCCGAAGCCGACCGCGTGGAACGCCGAGGTGAGCACCACGCGCCGGACCCCGCCGTCCCGGGCGGCGCGCAGGACGCGGAGGGTGCCGTTGCGGGCGGGGACGATGACGTCGTCGTCGTTCGCGACCTTGCCCGGCTGAACCGGCGACGCGACGTGGAGGACGAAGTCGCAGCCGTCGACCGCCTCGGCCCAGCCGCGGTCGTCGGTGAGGTCGGCGGCCACGAAGCTCAGCGCGTCACCGTGCGTCATGCCGGCGTCGGTCAGCACCGCGCGGACGGCCTGCTCCTTCGCGAGCGACCGCACCGTGGTGCGAACCCGGTACCCCTGCTCCAAGAGCTGGAGGATGCAGTGCCCGGCGATGAAGCCCGAGCCGCCGGTGACGAGAACCCGCTGCGTGCTCATGTGTTCTTTCCCATCGGAGTGTGTGCCGCCATCTTGATCTCGACCACGACGATCCGCCGGGTGAAGCAGCCGTGCCAGTGCTCCGCTCAGCCAGGGGGATGACAGGACCCCCCACATCGGGTGACCTCGGCTTATCGTGGGGCCCATGGCCGACGACCGGAACCAGCTGGGCGCGTTCCTGCGGGCGCGCCGCGAGCTCGTCACCCCCGAAGAGGCGGGGGTGCCCGTGGTGGGGCTGCGCCGGGTGCCCGGGCTGCGACGCGAGGAGGTCGCGATGCTGGCCGGGATCAGCGCCGACTACTACCTGCGGCTGGAACGCGGCCGCGACCGCAGCCCGTCCGCCCAGGTCCTGCGGTCCCTGGCCCGGGTGTTCCGGCTGGACGACGACTCGACGGCGTACCTGCTCGGCCTCGCCGGGGACGCGCCTCGCCGGCCCCGGCGGCGGCGCCGGGAGACCGTGCCGCCCAGCACCGCCGCGTTCCTGGCGATGCTGCCCGTGCCCGCCTTCGTCGAGGGTCGCTACCTGGACGTCCTGGCCGCCAATCCCCTGGCCACAGCCCTGTCACCCTGCCTGGTCCCCGGGGCCAACCGGCTCCGCGACATGCTGCTCGACCCCGGCGAGCAAGCGCTGTTCGTCGGCTGGGAGCGGGCGGCCGAGGTACTGGTCGCGCACCTGCGCGAGGCGACCGGCACCGACACCGACGACGCCCGGTTCGTCGAGCTCGTCGGCGAGCTCTCCCTGGTCAGCCCGCTCTTCCGCCGCCTGTGGGCCCGCCACGACGTCCGCGCCCGCGGAGCGGCCGCGATCACCTTCCACCACCCGCAGGTCGGCGAGATCACCCTGAACCGCGAGAAACTCCTGGTCAGCGGGACCGACGGGGTCATGCTGGTCGCCTACCACGCCACGCCCGGCACCGAGGCGGACAAGCTGGCGTTGCTCAGCGCGACGGTCGCGGACCGCGTCAGCCGGTGATCTTCGCGTCCCAGTCGATGTGGTGCGAGTACAGCCAATCCCGCTCTTCACCGACGTCCTGACCCGCGCTCGCCGCCACCAGCTTCTCCACGCGCTCGCGCCGCAACCCTTCGTACGCGGCGAACGCCGAGACCGGGTCCGGCAGGTCACGCAGGCACTTCGCCAGCACGACGCTGTCCTCCAGGGCCATCGACGCGCCCTGGCCCGCGGCCGGGGACGCCGCGTGGGCCGCGTCGCCTGCCAGCACCATCTCCGGCGTCGACCACAGCCGCGTCTCGGGGACGTCGTGGGAGTGACCGCCGAAGACCTCGTCGCCCGTGGCCGCGATGATGTCCGCGCAGGGCAACGGTTCCCCGGCGAACGCCGCGTGCGCGAACGCGCGCCAGCCGGCCGGGGTGACCGCCGCGATCTCGGCGCGGGGCCGCTCCTCGTCCGGGATGCGGGCGAACCAGAACGTCGCGCCGTCCGGGTCGGTCGTGAAGCCGAAGGCCGCCTTGCTGCCGCGGACCATCCGGTAGATCCCCGGCGCCGCGGGCAGGCCTTCGGCGCGCGTGTAGCCGTAGACGACGGTCAGCCCGGTGTACCGCGGCTCGTCGGCGGCCGGGTCGATCAGGCGCCGCACCACCGAACGCAGGCCGTCGGCGCCGACCAGGACGTCACCCGTTTCGGTGACGCCGTCGGCGAACTCCGCCGTGACGCCGCCTGGGACGGTTTTGGCGCCGGTCAGCCGCCGACCGCGCTCGATCGCGATCCCCCGGCGCGCCGCTTCGTCCTGCAGGACGCGGTACAGCGTCGCGCGGGTGAGCGTGCGCGGGCCGTCCAGGCCCTCGGTGTCGAACTCCCGCCGTCCCACGGTTTCCCCGGTCGGGACGACGAGCTCGACCCCGAACGCGGCGAAGGACGCGTCGATCACCGGGCCGTCGGCGCCGATCGCCCGCAGGGCGTCCATGCCGTTGTGCATGAGCGTCAGGAACGCGCCGATGTCTTCCCCGCCCGAAGCGTGGGCCTCGAACACGACCGGGTCGTGTCCCGCCAGCTTCAGCGCCATCGCCGTGACCGTGCCGGAAATCCCGCCACCCGCGACCAGTACCCGCACCCCGCGCCCCCCGAGAAACTCCGCCGTGAACTCCGCATGCCGCCGTGCACGACGTTACCGTGACGGCGGCACGCGGCGCTCACTCCTTGGCACCGCTGGTGGCGATGTCGCCGTTGAGGCCGCGCGGGAAGAAGCCGCCCGAGGACACCTTGTCCGGGTTGAGGTAGGCGATGTTGAGCACGCGGTCGGCGGAGCGGCCGAACGCGATGCCGTTGGCGTCGGCGGGGACGAGGTTGGCCTTGCCGTCCTTGAGCACGCCCTCGTCGTCGTCCGACTTGCCGTCGAGGCTGTCACGGGCGTCGGAGATCTTGTTGGTGACGTCGCCGAGGCCGCGTTCGAACAGCTGCGAGCGCACGATGCCCGCGTGGTACGCCTCGACCGCGAGGATGCCGGCCGCCGCGTCGAGGAACGTCTTGTTGTTCACCAGCGGGGCCGCGCCCTTGTACGCCGAGACGCCGACGTCCTCGAAGAGGTAGGCCGCGAGCAGGAAGTTGTTCTCGCTCGCGAACGGGTCGAACGTCTGGTACTGGTTGATGATCCCGGCGGCCTGCATGGCCGCGGTGAAGCTGTTCTGGAAGTCGATCTCCGGCTGCGCGACGGCGGCCTTGTCGAGCGCCTTGCGCAGGAACGTGACGTGGGCGACCTCGTCGCCGGCGATCTCCTGCGCGATCTGCTTGGTGTGCTCGCTCTTGAACTGCACCGCGTGCCCGCCGGAGACCTTGCCGAGGTTGCCGACGCCGTTGATGTACTTGTCGTTCAGCCCGTAGCCGTAGACCGCGAACGAGTAGAGGTTCGCTTCCAGGTACTCCAGGTTGAGCGCGAAGTTCAGCACCGCGGCGTCGCTGGCCGCCTCCTTCGCGGCGTCGCCCTGCTCCGGGTACTGCGAAGTCGCGCCGGCCGAGCCGAGGCCCAAGGACAGCGCGGTACCGAGCGCGCCGGCGCCCGCGACGCCGAGCCCCGCCGCTCCCGCAGCCTTCAGAAAGCGGCGGCGGTCGGTCGCGTTCTCCGCGCTGCGCTCGATCAGCTGCTGTGTGTAGCGTTTTCCGAACACCGGGGGACGTCCTCTCGTGACGAGTTCGTCCACCTCACCCACCGGTCATACGTACCCGGACGGCCCCCGGCTCGGTCAAAACGGAAAAAAGTTCTTGCCGGTTTTGTTTGCCCTGGTCAGGAGCGCTGCGCCGCGGCGAGCCGGACGCAGACGGCCAGCGCGCGGACAGCCTCTTCGACGTCGGCGAGCTTCGGGAACGTCGGCGCGACGCGGATGACGGCGTCGGCCGGGTCGTCGCCGTGCGGGTGCGTCGCGCCGGCGGGGGTCAGCGCGACCCCGGCCTCCTTGGCCAGCCGCACGACCTCCTTCGCGGTGCCCTCGGGCACGGTCAGCGACACGAAGTAGCCCCCGGTCGGCTTGGTCCAGGAGACCAGGCCGGAGTCGCCGAGCTCCTCGGTGAGGATGCGGTCGACGGCCTCGAACTTCGGGCCGATGACCTCGGCGTGCTTGCGCATGTGCGCGCGGACGCCGTCCTCGTCCTTGAGGAACAGCGCGTGGCGGAGCTGGTTGACCTTGTCGGAGCCGATGGTGCGCTTGCCGATCAGGCCGGTCCACCAGGCGAGGTTGGCCTCGGACGCGCCGAAGAAGCCGACGCCGCCACCGGCGTAGGTGATCTTCGAGGTCGAGCCGAAGACGAACGGGCGGTCGGCGTGGCCGGCCTCGGCGCTCAGCGCGAGGATGTCGGCGAGGGCCGGCTCGTCGTCGGTCAGGTGGTGCACGGCGTAGGCGTTGTCCCAGAAGATCCGGAAGTCCGGCGCCGCGGTGGTCATCGTGGCCAGCCGGCGCACGACGTCGTCACTGAACGTGACGCCGGTCGGGTTGCTGTACTTCGGCACGCACCAGATGCCCTTGATCCCGGCGTCCTCGGCGACGAGCCGCTCGACGACGTCCATGTCCGGGCCCTCGTCGGTCATCGGGACCGGGATGAGCTCGATGCCGAACCGCTCGGTGAGCGCGAAGTGGCGGTCGTAGCCCGGGACGGGCGCGAGGAACGCGACGCGCGGCTCGTCGGCCCAGCGGCGCTCGGCGCCGGGGACCTTGCTGAGCAGGGCGTGCACGACGGCGTCGTGCATCAGCTCGAGGCTGGAGTTGCCCGCGGCGAGCAGCTGCTCGGCCGGCACCTGCAGGGCGCCGGCGAAGATGCGCCGGAGCTCCGGCAGGCCCTTGAGTCCGCCGTAGTTGCGGACGTCGGTGCCGTCCTCGGCCTTGAAGGAGCCGTCACCGGGGAGGGCGAGCAGCGCGTTCGCGAGGTCGAGCTGCTCGGGAGCCGGCTTGCCACGGGTGATGTCGAGCGAGAGGCCGCGGTCGACGAGGGCCGCGTAGTCGGCGCGGGCCGTGTCGACGTCGACGGAAGCAGAGGTCATGGTGTCAACGCTAAACCCGGCGTCGATACCATTTCGGGGCGGGTCCTGGCTAGGGTGGTTGGTGTGCACCTAGTCGTCCACGCCGACCAGCGCCAGTTCTCGGTCCGCGATTCCGGGTCGAAGCTGAACGGCAGCGGCTGGACCGAGCAGGCGGTGGACAACCGCCTGGCCGCGGAGCCGGCCGGCCTCGCGATAGTGACGGCCCGCTCGGACCTGGTGGAGTCATCGGTGACGCTCACGCCCGGTCCGCCGCCGGTACTGGTCGCGGCGGAGCACGTCGTGGAAGCAGATCTTCCGGTGCCGAGCGGGAAACTCGTGATTTCCGGGCCCGCGGACTATCCGTCGCAGGAAAGGTTCTTTTCGGTGCTGCCGGGGCTGTACCGGGCGCGGGTGTCGTACGTCCCGGCCGGGCCGCCCGCGACGGAGTGGAACGAGCACGAGTTCGGCGAGCACTTCCGGTACGTGGTGGAGATGTGGCCGACGTCGGCACCCTCGGAGGTCAAGGTGCTGAGGCAGGGCGCGACTGTCTGGGACGGTTAGTGCCGCGGGTCTGGCAATGTGTTTGGTCCAGGTCACTACTGCATGGAGAGCGACCGCGGAGCGGTAGACGATGGCGAGTTCGCAGTAGCGGGTGGGCGCCCACCGCAGGAACCGCGGCGTTTGCGGTGCCCGGCCTGGTCAGCTGGCTCAGGCCTCGCCGCAGTGATGCCCGCGGGCACGCAAATGTCCGCGGATCGCCCGAGACGAGTAAGCCTTGTCTCCGCGGACACTGTCGGGGCGCCTGCGGGCTCGGTTCGACGGATTGCCAAGTGCCGCATCAAGTGCGGGAACATCGATGCGTCCGCGGCTTGCCCGGGACCGGTCAACGTCACCAGTGGTCGGCCGTCCCCGTCGACGAGGTGGTGCACTGTGGTGCTTCAAGCGCCCCGGAACGCCTGATCGCGTGATCAGGCGGATCGCTGAGCAGATCAGCGCCGCGGGTCTGAGGTGGCTGCGGGGTGTCGATGGAGGATTCGGGACGCTGGGCGTCCAGAAAGCTCCATCCACGAACGCTGACGACTCGGCCGCTGCGGGGCCCTGACGGCGGCGCCTTCAGGAAGCCTGGTGTTGCGCGTCGACAGCGGTCTGGCATCGCGTCCCGGGGTGGGGCCCGTTGATAGGGCTCGGCGAGCGAACCGTTCCGCTCGCCACCGGCGAGGAGGGATCTTCGGCTCGGGCCGAACACCGGGCATGGGTTTGGGCCCGGAGCCGATGGCTTCGGGCCTTTCCCTGTTGGTCGGTCAGGCTGCGAATGGCAGTGGTTGGTGGATGTTGTTGCGTCTGGGTCTTCGGTGCTTGTCCAGGAACGCCGGTGGCAGGAACTCGGGTAAGCCATCGGTGGCGGTGCGGACTTCCCAGCCTGAACGGTGCAGTAGCCGGTGGTGGTGGGCGCACAGCAGGACCAGGTTGGTCAGGTCTGTGGGGCCGCCGTCGGCCCAGTGGCGGATGTGGTGGCCCTGGCAGTGGCGTGGCGGGCGGTGGCAGCCGGGGAAGGCGCAGCCTCGGTCGCGTAGGAACAGCGCTCGGCGCAGTCCGGCGGAGATCAGGCGGCGTAGGCGGCCCAGGTTCAGGGGTTCGCTCTTCTCGCCCAGGACCGCCGGGATGAGCATGGCGTCGCAGGCGTGGACCCGGGCTTCGGCCGCGGTCATCGTGCCGGTGTCGCCGAGGGTGGCCTGGCCGACCCCGGACTTCAGGTCCGCCAGCGAGACCGCGACCATCACGTGGGCTCGTTCGCCGGCCTGCGTCGGCAGGTCCGGGGAGTTCAGCGCGAGGTCGACGGCGTCGGAGAAAGCGTCGCCGTAACGTTCCTGCGGGGAACGGAAGTCCGCGCCGTCGTCACTGCAGCGACGCTCGGCCAGCGAGTCGAGCAAGGCACTGGCCCGGGTGCCGGTCTCGTCGTCGAGGCGACCGTTCAGCTCCCAGACCCCGGATCGCTTACGCCGTAGCGAAAGCTCCCGGGTCGGCAAGGACGGTTCGGCCTCATCGGGTTCGGCACCATCAGGATCGAGGTGGGCCACAATCCGCGCCCCTAAAGCAGAAACCTGCTTGTGCCCAGCCTCGGAAGCAAAGGAAAGCAGGCTCTGTTCGACATCATCACGATGCTCGGACGGAACCTGAGCCAGCACCTCGACGACGGCGTCGATCATCGGATTGCTCAACGATCCGCCAGCAGCAACAACCCCAGTGGCCGGAGCAACAGCGGACACCGGACCACCATCAAGAGCACGCCCGCCATTAAGAGCCGAAGCTCGTTTCACCACACGATCGGCAGCAGCCTTGGGAACATCGGCAAGATGCTCGAACAACCGGGCAACAGAACGATACCCAAACAGCTCCATCACACCACGAGACTCGATTTCAACCAGCAGCGAACCAATCTCAGCCTCAGCAGACCGCACCACACCGAGCAGCGAGCTGACGCGATCGGCCAAGGCCACCGCATCCGCTCTCCACACCGCTTCACCGTCCACACACCAAGATTACCGCCAGGCGAACACATGTTCATCACACGAACGGATGATCACGGCAGGGGTACCGCTGCGTAGGGAATCGGCGCTGCCGAACACATCGAGAAGCAACCATGAGAAGCGCCGATTTCCTACGCCACGGCGAAGCCGCATCTTGAAAGAGAGGAACCCGGTGGCCCTAAAGCGCAGTCAGCGTAGCCAACTTCCAACGACCGTCCACACGCTTAGCAGTCACAGACAGCTGAGCCACCGAAGACGACGGCGCACCCCCACCCTGGGTAACCGTCTGCTGGTCAAGAAACAACAGCACCGAAGCCTCATCCCCGACCAACGAACGAACCCCGACAGCCCGAACCGTAGTAGTACGGATCAGCTTCCCGGCAGCAGCCCGAGTACGAGCCGAGGCGAACTGAGCCTGGTACTGGCGAACAGCATCACCGACCAGATACTCCGACGCCGCGCGTTCGGTGCGAGCCAGATTCGCGTAGTCGTAAGAGAAAACCGCCTTCACCGCTTCGCTGACATCAGCGGAAACTGATGCAGTCGCCGCAGTGTCGACCAGAGCTGCGTTGTCGGACGACGACAGCGAAGCCGTCTCGACGCCGAACCAGACCGCGCAGCCCAACGCCACGACCACCACCGCCGCAAGGAAACGGTTCATGAGCCCGCCGCCTGGACACCCGCGATCTTCCAGTCGGCGCCGGACCGCGTCACGTCCACCGTCAGACGGCTCATGCGCGCAGCGGCAGGAGAACCACCCGTCGAGACCCGGACATCCAGCACCGCGAGCAACCGCGCCGAGCCCGCCGAGACGTCGATCTCCGTGACCGCCGCCTCCACCAGCGACGCCGTCGACACGGTGCGCGCCGTCGACGCGCGGTCGATCTGCAGCTGCCGGTCGCCCGTGAGGTCCTTGCCGTACTGGCCCGCCGTAGCGGCTATCCAGCGGTCGACGTCCGCGCCCGCGTTGCGGTAGTCGATCGTGTTCAGCGTGACCAGTTCCGGCCCGGCCGCCGCCAGCACGGCGTCACGCGCGCGACCGCGCGCCAACGAGTCGTCGGACGCCGCGTGCCACCACGACCAGCCGGCGAAAGCGGCCACCAGCACGGCGACGACGGCCAAGATCTTCACGACACGCCCAGCAGCTTGCCCAGCCCGCCCGCCGACGGCCCGGTCAGCAGGCTCAGCATCCCCGGCAGCTGGGCCTGCGAAGGCGCCGACGCGGTCTGCGAAGGCGCGGCCGGGATCGACGGCGGCTTCCCCGCGTACGGCGCGTTCTGCGACCCGCGCACCCCCGTCGGGCTGCCCGGCGGCTCCGCGCAGTAGGCGTTCATGTTCACCGGCGCCTCGGACGTGTCGTTCGCCGGACGCTCTTTCGTGCCTTCGTAGCCCTTCGTGCACGAAGCCGGATCGAAGAAGTTGAACACCACGCCGAGGTGCCCCGTGCCGTCCGGGGACGTCGACGGCGAGAACGCCGAGATGATCGGGTACGCCACCAGCAGCTCCTCGACGGCGTCCTTGCGCGACGACGTGATCTGCGCGGTGGTCAGCAGGTTCGCGAACAGCACGCCCAGGTCGGTGCCGGACGCCGCGAGCACGTCGCTGATCTGCCGGCTCAGCTGCGGGGCCTCGGAGATCACGCGGCGCAGGTCCGGGTCGGACGTCTTCAGCTGGCCCGCGATCGTGCGCAGCCCGCTCGCGAAGTCCGTGATGTTCGCGGCCTGCCGTTCCTGCGTGGTCAGGACGATCCGCGAGTTCGCCAGCAGCCCTTGGGTCTGCGGGACGTACTGCGCGGCCTCCGCGGTGAGCGAACCCGTGCTGTCCAGCAGCTGCTGCAGCTGCGGACCCGCCCCGGCGAACGCGTTGTACGTCTCGTCGACGACCGTGCGCAGCGAGTCCGGGTGGACGCTCGCGACGAGGTCGTCGAGGTGGGTCAGCACGGTGTCCGGTGACGGCGGCAGCGACGTCTTGTCCGGCGTGATCACCGAGCCGTCCTGCAGGTACGGGCCGCCGTCGTGCTGCGGGAGCAGGTCGACGAACTGCTCCCCCACCGCCGAGCGGTTCGCGACCTGCGCGTGCGCGTCGGCCGGGATGTCCGGGCCGCCGGAGTCGATGTCGAGCGCGACGTCGACGCCGTGGTCGGTGAGCGTCATCGACGTCACCCGCCCGACCGTGACGCCGCGGTAGGCGACCTCGGAGTTGACGAAGATGCCGCCGGAGTCGGTCAGCTGCGCGGTGACGACGTACCCGCGGCTGCCGAAGAGCCGGTCCAGTCCGGCGTACTTGCCGCCCGCGTACACGACTGAAACGACCGCGATGACGACGAACGCGATCAGCTGGATGCGGGTCTTGCGCGTGATCACTTGCCACCGCCGATCAGGCCCAGCAGGCCGCCCAGCAGCTCGGTGCCGCCGCTCTGCCCGGTCACCGCCCCGAGGTCGGGCAGGGGCAACGGCGGCGGTGCGGCGGTGCCGGTGCCGGTGGACGGCACGCCGCCGACGGTGTTCGGCAGCGCGATCGGCGGCTGCGACGAGTTCGTGAAGTTCTGGATCAGCTTGTCGAGATCCAGGTTCACGGTCGCGTCGACGTTCGCGTAGTCGCCCTTGACGACGTTGCCCGCGTAGTCCGGGAGCGGGTAGGTGAGCAGGATCTGCAGCGCGTTCGGCAGGTCCTGACCGGCTTCGCCGAGCTTGGTCAACGTCGGCTGCAGCGTCCTGAGGTTCGCGACCAGCTGGTCACGGCTCTTCGTCACGGTGTCGGTCGCGACGCCGGACAGCGTGGTGAGCGCGTTCAGCATCCCGACGAGCTGGTCGCGCTGGTCGGTGACGATCTTCAGGCCCGGCGCGAGGTTGTCGAGCGCGTTCGACAGGTTCTGCGTCTGGCCCGAGAGCGTCGCCGACAGCTTGCCGAGGCCGTCGATCGCCCGCAGGATCTCGGTCTTGTGCCCGTCGAGCTGCGTCGCCAGTTCGTCCACCCGCGACAGCAGCGCGCGGATCTCCGGCTCGTTGCCCGACAGCGCGTCGTTCAGCTCGTGGCTGATCTTCTGGATCTGCTCGACGCCGCCGCCGTTGAGCAGCAGGGACAGCGCGCCGAGCACCTCCTCGACCTCGGGGTTGCGGTTGGTGCGCCCGAGCGGGATCTGCGCGCCGTCACTCAGCTTCCCGGAGGCCGGCTCCGCGGCCGGCACGCTCAGCTCGACGAACTTCTCGCCCAGAAGCGAAGACTGCTTCAGCTCGGCGTGCGAGTTGGCGGGCAGCGCGACGTCGCCGTTGACGGTCATCGAGACGAGCGCGGACCGCGTGTCCGGCGTCAAAGTGACTTTGTCGACCCGGCCGACCGCGACGTCGTTGACCTTGACGCTCGACTGCGGTACGAGGTCCAGGACGTCGGTGAACAGCGCGGTGACCTGGTAGGGGTGGTCGCCGACGTCGGCGCCGCCCGGCAGCGGCGTGCCGTAGAGGCCGTTGAACCCGCCGTCGCTGCAGGCCGCCAGCACGAGCACCCCGGCGAGCACGCCCGCGAGCCGCTTCACTTGGCACCGCCGGAAAGCTGCTGCATCACGTCGACGAGCGGGAGTGGCAGCGGTGGCAGTTCGCCGTTCTGCAGGGAGTTCAGCACCTGCGGGATGGTGGGGAGCTTCAGTGCGCCGTCGAGGATCGGCGCGAGCTGCTTGCAGATGCTGCCCAGCGTGTCCGGGATCGGCTTGGGCGTGCCCGCGCTGATCAGCCGGCACACGGTGAGGATCGGCGGGTTGGTCAGCTCGTTGAGGTTGTCGCGCACGGCGATGGTGCCCGACGCCGCGTCGTAGGAGTTGATGAAGTTGGTGGCGCCGGTCGGCGCGATGTCGAGCACCTCGGCCAGTGAGGCCCGCTGGTCGACGAGGACCTTCGACAGCGACGCCAGTTTGTCCACATTGGACTCCAGTGCCGTCTTGTTGTCGTTGACGAACTGCTGGACGTCGCCGAGCGCGCCGCCGAGCGACTGCAGCGCGGCGCCGACGTCGGAGGAGTCGTCGGCGAGGAACCGGCTGACGTCGGCGACGCGGCCGTAGAACTCGTTGAGCTGCTGGTCGCTCTGGGCCAGCGCGCCGGTGAAGGAGTTCAGGTTCTGCACGGTCGAGAACAGGTCGTCCTTCGAGCCGTCGAGGGTCTTGGCGAGGTCGGCGAGCTGCCCGACCGTCGAGTTCAGCGAAGCGCCGTTGCCGCGCAGGGCGTCCGCGGCGGTGTCCAGGACGCCTGACAGCGCGCCGTCCTTGTTCGCGCCGTTCGGGCCGAGCGCCGTCGACAGCTTGTCCAGGCTCGAGTACAGGTCGTCCAGCTCGACCGGCGTGGCGGTCCGATCGCGCGGCAGCACCGTGCCGGTGGCCAGCACTGGGCCGCTGTCGTAGGCCGGGGTGAGCTGGACGTAGCGGTCGCTGACCAGGCTCGGCGCGACGACGACCGCGCCGACGTCGGCGGGCAGCTGCACCTCGTCGACCTGCATGTCGACGCGCACCGCGTCACCCTGCGGCGTGACGTCGGTGACCCGCCCGACCGGCACGCCGAGCACCCGCACCGACGAACCCGCGTAGAGCCCGACGGTCTTGCCGAAGTACGCCGACAGCTTCGTGCCGGAGGATTCGCGGAACACCAGCCACAGCCCGGCGGTGAGGACCAGCGCGACGACGCAGGCGAAGGCCACCCACGTCGCGAGGCTGCGGCCGCGGTACGTCCGGATCGTCATCGGCGACCCACCCCCTGGTTCGGCGCCGCGATCGGCGGGGTACAGCCCTCGGGGTTGATGGACAGGCCGCCCACGGTGATCGTCGGTGGGAGCAGCCCGCACAGGTAGCCCTCGAACCAGCGGCCGTTGCCGGTCGCGTTCGCGCCGACGCGGGCGAACGGCGCCATCAGCTGCAGGCTCTTGTCGAGGTTGCCCTGGTTGCGCTGCAGGATGTCGGTCACCTTCCCGAGCTTGTCCAGCGTCGGCTTCAGCTGCGTGCGGTTGTCCGCGACCAGCCCGGACAGCTGCTGCGAGAGCTGCTGGGTGCCGGTGAGCAGCGCGTGGATCGCCGTCTTGCGGTTCTGCAGCTCGGTGAGCAGCAGGTTGCCGTCGCTGATCACGCGTTGCAGCTGGGCGTTGCGGTCGGACAGCGTCTTCGACACCTTGCTGGTGTTGGCCAGCAGCGTGTGGAGGTCGGCGTCACGCGAGGACACCGTCTTGGCCAGGGAGGACAAGCCGTTCAGCGTGTCCTTCAGGTACTGCGGGCTGTCCTTGAGGCTGTCGGACAACGCGTTGAAGCTGTCGGCCAGCTGCTTCGTGTCGATGTCGCCGACCGTGGTGGACAGCTGGTCGAACGCGTCCTGCAGCTGGAACGGCGTGCGCGTGCGGGCCTGCGGGATGGTCGCGTCCGGCTCCTGGGTGCCGTCGCCCTTGGTGTCGAGCGCGAGGTACTTCTCGCCCAGCAGCGTCTTGATCTCGATGGACGCCGTCGTCGCGTCGCCGACGCGGACGCCCTTGACGCGGAACCGGACGAGCACCTGCTTGCCTTGGAGCGTCACGGAAGACACCGTGCCGACCTTGACGCCGGCGATCTCGACCTCGTTGTCCGACGCCAGACCGGCGGACTCGCCGAAGTACGCCGAGTACGTCGTGCCGTTGCCGAAGAACGGGAGCTGGTCGGAGAAGTACGTCGTGGCCGTGACGAGCACGATCAGCACGAGCGTCACCGCGCCGACCGCGGCCTGGTTGCGATCCTTCAGCCGTTTCACGGACCACACCTCTCCGCGCGCTGAGTACCCGGGATCGGGATGATCGGCAGGGTGATGTCGAGCGAGGAAATGCCGATGGTGCCGTTGATCCCGCACAGGTAGTAGTTGAACCAGCTGCCGTAGCTCAGGGTCCGGGTGAACTTCTGCAGGTTACCCGGCAGCACCTCCAGGAGGTGGTTGAGCAGCTCGCCCGAGTCGCCGAGGTTCTGCGACAGCGTGCCGAGCTGCGCGACGTCGTCCTTGAGCGCCGGGCGAGCGTCGGCCAGCAGGCCGGTGGTCGAGACGGCGAGGTCGCCGAGCGCGGTGACGGCGTCGCCGATCGGCTTGCGCTGCTCGGCCAGGCCGCTGACCAGCTTCTGGGTCTGCTCGATGAGGTCGCCGAGCTGCGGGCCGTGGGCGTTGACGGTGCCGAGCACGGTGTTGAGGTTGGCGATCACCTGGCCGATCACCTGGTCCTTGCTCGCGATCGCGGTGGTGAGCGACGCGGTGTGCTGCAGCAGGCTGGTGATCGTGCCGCCCTCGCCCTGGAAGACGCTGATGATCTCGGCCGAGAGCTGGTTGACGTCGTGGGGGCTCAGGGCCTTGAACAGCGGCTTGAACCCGTTGAACAGCACCGTGAGGTTCAACGCGGGCTTCGTGCGCTCGGGCGGGATCGTGCCGCCGTCCGGCAGGGCCTTGTCCCCCGGCACGTCGGTGCCGAGCGCGAGGTAGCGCTGGCCGACCAGGTTCCGGTACTTGACGGTCGCGGTCACCGACTCCGGCAGCCGGTAGGTGTGCTCGACGTCGAACCGCACCTCGGCGAGGTTCCGCTCCCCGACGGCGACGTCGATCGTGTCGACCTGGCCGACCTTCACCCCGGCGATGCGGACGTCGTCCCCCTCCTTGAGGCCGGACGCGTCGGTGAACTTCGCCAGGTACCCCGAGGTGACGCCGAAGTTGGTGTTCGCGATGGTGGCCGCGAGGACGCCGGTGAACAGGACCGTGACGACGGCGAACACCAGCAGCTTCACCAGCGACGGGACGAAACTCCTCACTTGAGCTCCACCTCCGCTCCGCGGTAGAGCGGGCCCACCAGCAGGCCGGCCCAGCCGGGCACCTGGTCCGGTGTGGCGCCGAGCGCGGGTGACGCGAGCAGGGCGATCAGGTCCGACTCGTCGGCCGAGCCGACGATGCTGCCGGACCCGCCGACCGCACCGCCGCCGGCCGTGACCGGGCCGGGCAGGCTGCCGTCGGGCGACTTCGGCGGCGCGGGCTTGCTGGAGCCGTCCTCGATCGCGCCGTCCGGCGGGTACTGCGGCCAGTGCCCCGGTTTCGGCACCTGCGGGTAGCAGCGGGGGCCGCGCTTGTCGTCGTACTTCGGCTCGTCGACGCCGGGCAGGTACTTGCCGCGGCTGGCGCTGAACTCGATGGTGACGCGGCTGACCTCGGGGTGCGCGGTCCCCTTGCCGAACGCCAGCTCGGCCGGGCCGACCTCACCGGCCAGCTGGTTGAACAGGCACGGGTACTCCGGCGCGTACTTCGCCAGGACGTCCAGCGTCGGCTGGACGGCGGTGGTGAGCCGGATCAGGTTGTCCTTGTTGACCACCAGGAAGTTCGTGAGGTCGACGGCCGCTCCGGTGACGGTCGCGTAGAGGTCGCTCAGCTGCGTGCGCTTCTCGACGATCGTGCGGCTCGTGGTCGTCAGGTCCGACAGCGCCTGCAGCAGGTCCGGGGCGGCCTTGTCGTAGGTGGCCGAGACGTTCGCGAGGCCGGTGATGTCGGCCTTGATGTCGGGCAGCGACGGGTTGAGCTTGCCGAGGTAGTCCGACAGCTGCGAGAGGGTCTGGCCGAGCTGCTTGCCGCGGCCGTCGAGCGCGGTCGCCACGGCGGTGAGCGTGCTCGACAGCTTCTCCGGCTGGACGGCCTGCAGCAGCGGCATCACGTCGTCGAGGACCTTCTGCAGCTCGATCGCGCTGCTGCTGCGGTCCTGCGGGATGACGTCGCCAGCTTTGATCGCGGACTCGGGCTTTTCCGGCAGCTGCAGGGCGACGTACCGCTCGCCGAACAACGTCTTCGGCAGCAGCCGCGCGGAGACGTTCTTCGGGATGACCGACGTCTTGTCCGGATCGAGAGCCAGCTCCAGCTCGGCGTGATCGCCCTTCGCGAGCACCGACCGGACTTCGCCGACGACGACGCCGCGAACCTTGACGTCGCCGCCCGTGCGCAGCTGGCTGCCGACGTGGTCCGTCTCGAGCTTCACCAGCGTCACCGCCGTGAACGCCTTGTTGTAGACGGCCAGGGTGAAGGCGATGAACAAGGCGGCGACGAGCAGGAAGGCGAGCCCCAGCACCTGGTACCGGAGCCGCTGCCAGAGTGCCTTCCTCATCCGGAGATCCTCACCGTGGTGTTGGCGCCCCAGATCGCGAGGGACAGGAAGAAGTCCAGGACCGAGATCAGCACGATCGACGTCCGCACCGCGCGGCCCACGGCCACGCCGACGCCGGCCGGGCCGCCGCTCGCGGTGTAGCCGTAGTAACAGTGGGACAGGATCACGAGCACGCTGAACACGATCACCTTGCCGAACGACCAGAGCACGTCGCCCGGTGGCAGGAAGAGCGTGAAGTAGTGGTCGTAGGTGCCCGCGGACTGGCCGTAGAGCCAGATGGTGATCTGCCGGGACGCGAGGTAACTCGACAGCAGGCCGACCGCGTAGAGCGGGATCACCGCGGCGACGCCGGCGAGGACGCGGGTCGTCACCAGGTACGGCATGCTCGGCACGGCCATGACCTCGAGTGCGTCGATCTCCTCGGAGATCCGCATCGCGCCGAGCTGGGCGGTGAAGCCGCAGCCGACCGTCGCGCTCAGGGCGAGCCCGGCCGAGAGCGGCGCGACCTCGCGGGTGTTGAAGTAGGCGGAGATGAACCCGGTGAGCGCGGCCGTGCCGAGCTGGTTGAGCGCGGAGTAGCCCTGGAGGCCGACGATCAGGCCGGTGAACAACGTCATCCCGATCATCACGCCGAGCGTGCCGCCGATGACCGCCAGGCCGCCGGTGCCGAAGCAGACTTCGGTGAGCAGCCGCAGCGTTTCCCGGCTGTAGCGGCGGATCGTGCGCGGCGACCAGGCGAGCGCCTTCGCGGCGAACGACAGCAGCTGGCCCAGGCCTTCGAGGCTCTGGCCCGGACGCGCGAGGTACTCCAGCGTCCGGTCCTGGTCGGCGCGGTCGATCGGCTCGGCCGTCATCACATGGCCTTCGGCGGGACGATCCGCAGGTAGATCGCGGTGAGCACGACGTTGATGAGGAACAGCAGCAGGAACGTGACGACGACGGCCTGGTTGACGGCGTCGCCGACACCCTTCGGCCCGGGCGGCGGGTTCAGCCCGCGGAACGCCGCGACGACGCCGGCCACGAAGCCGTACAGCAGCGCCTTGATCTCGCTGATCCAGAGGTCCGGGACCTGGGCGAGCGCGTTGAAGCTGGCCAGGTACGCGCCTGGCGTGCCGCCCTGCAGGACGACGTTGAAGAAGTAGCCGCCGAGCACGCCGACGACGCTGACCAAGCCGTTGAGCAGCACCGAAACCACCATGGCGGCCAGCACCCGCGGCACGATCAGGCGCTGGATCGGGTTGACGCCCAGCACCTCCATGGCGTCGATCTCTTCACGGATCTTGCGCGCGCCGATGTCCGCGCACACCGCGCTGCCGCCGGCGCCGGCCACGAGCAACGCCGTGATCAGCGGGCTGGCCTGCTGCACGATGGCCAGCGCGCTGGCCGCGCCGGTGAAGGACTGGGCACCGATCTGCGCGGTCAGCGAGCCGAGCTGCAGCGCGATCACCGCGCCGAACGGGATGGCCACCAGTGCGGTCGGCAGGATGGTGACGCTGGCGAAGAACCAGCACTGCTGGATCCACTCGCGGGCCTGGAAGGGGCGCTTGAAGATCGCGCGCAGGACCTCCCAGGAGAGCGTCGCGAGGCGGCCGACCTGCGTCAGCGCCGCGGTTCCCGGGAGCGTGCCAGTGCTGTCGCTCACCACACCTCCCCGAAGTAGTCGCTCACCCCCGAGTGTTCTCCATACCCGGTGTCCGCTTTTCGTTAGCGGTGTTAACCAACGTCGTCGCGGCTAACTGTGCTCACTCAAAAATTGAGCGCGTGGGACGCCGTCGCCCCGCCGTCGGCCACGAACTCCGAACCCGTGCAGTACGAACTTTCTTCGCTGGCCAGGAACAGCACCAGCTTCGCGATGTCTTCGGGCTGCCCGACCCGGCCGAGGGCCACCTTCTTGCCGACGTACGACATGTCGACTTTCTGGCCGCCGGCCGCGGTCGAAACCATCTGCGTGTCGATCGCGCCGGGGTGCACCGAGTTGACCCGGATGTGCTTCTTGCCGAGTTCCATCGCCGCGACCTTGGTCATCCCGCGGATCGCGAACTTGCTCGCGGTGTAGGCGATGAGGTACGGCATCCCGGCCAGTCCCTCCACAGAGGACACGTTGACGATGGAGCCACCGCCGGCGGCGGTCATGGGTTCAACGACCGAGCGCATCCCGAGAAACGCCCCGATCTGGTTCACCCGGATGACGCGCTCGTAATCGGCCAGCGTCGTCTTGCCCAGTTCCGAGAAATGGAGGATGCCCGCGTTGTTGACCAGCACGTTCAGCGCGCCGAACTCCGTGGACGCGCGTTCGATCGCTGTCGCCCAGTCGTCTTCGCTGCCGACGTCGAGGTGCTGGTAGACGGCGGCGTCACCGAGGTCGGCGGCGAGCTGCTTGCCCTCGTCGTCCAGGATGTCGGCGATCACGACCTTCGCGCCCTCGGCCACGAACGCGCGTGCGGCGGCCTCGCCCTGCCCGCGCGCGGCACCGGTGATGAGGGCGATCTTCCCGTCGAGCCTCACGATTCCTCCAGGATTTCGGTGGCGGCGAACATCCGGCCGGGGTCGCGGCCGGCGAAGTGGTCGCTGACGGTCGTCTCCAGCTCGTCGAGGGACCAGCGCCGCTCGATCCGCGGCGCTTCGACCAGCGCGACCGAGCCGCCGTGCACGACGAACACCTGGCCGTTGACGTGCTCGGCGGCAGGTGAGGCGAGGTAGGCGACGAACGGGGCGACGTGCTCGACCGAGAGCGGGTCGGCGCCTTCGGCAGGGGCGGCGCCGAACACGCCCTCGGTCATCGCCGTCCGCGCCCGCGGGCAGATCACGTTGGCGCGGACGCCGTACTTGGCCAGGCCGCGGGCGGCCGACATGGTGAGCGCGGTGATGCCGGCCTTGGCCGCGGCGTAGTTGGGCTGGCCGGGCGAACCGATCAGGAAGGCCTCGGACGCGGTGTTCACCAGCCGCCCGTACACCGGCTTTCCGTCCTCTTTGGACTTGTCGCGCCAGTGCTTCGCGGCGTTGCGGGACAACAGGAAGTGCCCGCGCAGGTGGACGCGCAGCACGGTGTCCCAGTCGTCGTCGGACATCGAGAACAGCATCTTGTCGCGCAGCACGCCGGCGTTGTTCACGACGATGTCGAGGCCGCCGAGGTCGAGCGCGGCCGCTACGAGCGCGTCCGCCGTGGCCCGTTCGCCGACGTCACCGGCGACCGCGACGGCTTTGCCACCAGCGGCTTCGATCTCTTCGACGACGTCCTTCGGCGCACCGATGTCGTTGACGACGACCGTGGCGCCCCGCGCGGCCAGAGCGAGCGCTTCGGCCCGTCCCAGCCCGGCGGCGGCACCCGTGACGATCGCGGTCCGGCCGGTCAGGCTCACGCGAGGCCTCCTCATCGAGTCCTGGTTGACGGGCCTACACTAGAATCTGTTCTCGTTTTGGGCAAGCTTTTCAGTAAACACCGCTAACTGACGATGAACAGGGCGTTCTTCGGGCAGCCCCGCACCGCACCGGAGACCCGTTCCGCCTGGTCGCCGGGCACCGGACCGGGCTGGATGACCAGTTCTTCGTCGTCGTCGAGGTCGAAGATGTCCGGTGCGAACCCCAAGCACACCGCGTTCGCCTCGCAGAGCGAACGATCGACGCCGATCTCCATGCTTCCTCCGCCGCGTCAGTCCTGGTACAACTAGAACAGGTTCTACTATAACGCCGGATCGAGGTGACGGGTGCGGATCGACTACACGCCGGAGCAGCGCGCACTGGCCGCGGAGCTGCGGGAGTACTTCGCCGAGCTGATGACGCCGGAGCGTCGTGACGGCCTCCGCGCGGGCAGCGGCGAGTACGGCGACGGCCTGGCCTACAAGGACATCGTCCGGCAGCTGGGCAAGGACGGCTGGCTCGCGCTCGGCTGGCCGCCGGAGTACGGCGGCCAGGGCCGGCCGATGCTCGACCAGCTCATCTTCACCGACGAGGCGGCGGTCGCCGGGGTGCCGGTCCCGTTCCTGACGGTGAACACCGTCGGGCCGACCATCATGCGCTACGGCACCGACGAGCAGAAGGCGTTCTACCTGCCGAAAATCGCCGCCGGCGAGCTGCACTTCTCGATCGGCTACTCCGAACCGGAGGCCGGCACCGACCTCGCGTCCCTGCGGACGCGCGCGGTGCGCGACGGCGACGAGTACGTCGTCACCGGGCAGAAGATGTGGACGAGCCTGATCGAGCACGCCGACTACGTCTGGCTCGCCGTCCGGACCGACCCGGAGGCGAAGAAGCACCGGGGGCTGTCGATCCTGATCGTGCCGACGACGGCACCCGGGTTCTCCTGGACCAAGGTGCACACGGTGGCGGGCGCGGGCACCAGCGCGACGTACTACGACGGCGTGCGCGTGCCGGTGTCGGCGCGCGTGGCCGAGGAGAACGCGGGCTGGCCGCTGATCACCAACCAGCTCAACCACGAGCGCGTCGCGCTGACGTCGTCGGCGCCGATCCGGAAGGCCCTGTCCGACGTCCTGGTGTGGGCGAAGGAGACCGGCGCCATCGACCAGGAGTGGGTGCGGTTGCACCTCGCGCGGGTGCACGCCGGCGCGGAGTACCTGAAGCTGCGGAACTGGCGGATCGCCTGGGCGGCCGCGGCGAGCGAGCTGGGGCCGGCCGACGCGTCGGCGACCAAGGTGTACGGCACGGAGTTCGCGATCGAGGCGTACCGGCTGCTGATGGAGGTGCTCGGCGCGGCGGCCGTCGTCCGCGACGGCTCGCCGGGCGCGCTGCTGGCCGGGCGGATCGAACGGCAGCACCGCTCGGCGCTGATCCTCACCTTCGGCGGCGGCACCAACGAGATCCAGCGGGACATGATCGCCGCGACCGCCCTCGGCCTGCCCGTCACGCGCTAGGAGCGTCTCATGGACTTCACCCCTTCGGAGGCGTCGGCCGACCTCGCCGCGCTGACCCGGCGGATCCTGGCCGACAAGCTCACCCACGACCCGCACGGCACCGGCGGCTTCGACACTCCACTGTGGACGGCGCTGGGCCAGGCGGGCGTGCTCGACGCGGCCCTGCCGTCGTCACTCGGCGGCGGCGGGTTCGGGCTGCTGGAGCAGTGCGCGGTGCTGACCGAGATCGGCCGCGCGGTGGCCGCGGTCCCCTACCTGACGTCGATCACGATGGCGGCGTCGGCGCTGGCGGAGTTCGGCACGCCGGAGCTGGTGGACCGCTGGGTGCTGCCGGTGCTGCGCGGCGAGCGCGTGCTCACGGTGGCCCTGCCGGACCCGGGCGCGCCGTACGGCTTCCGGGTGACCGGCGACCGGCTGACCGGCACCCAGTCCGCGGTGCCGTTCGGCGCGTTCGCCCACGGTTTCCTGGTGGCGGCGCCCGACGAGGTGTTCCTGGTCGACGCGGCGGCCCCGGGGGTCACCGTGCAACCGCAGCAGGCGGTCGACCACGCGGACGCGGCATTGCTGGAACTGTCCGAGGTGGCCGGGATTTCCCTCGGTCCGATCGGCGAGTGGCTGCGCCTGCGCGGCACGGCCGGAGTGTGCGCGCAGCAGCTCGGCGTCGTCGAACGGGCCCTGGAGCTGACGGCGGCCTACGCGGCCGAGCGCAAGCAGTTCGACCACGTGATCGGCGGCTTCCAGGCCGTCCGCCAGCGACTCGCGGACGCGTACGTGGACGTCGAGGCGGTGCGGCTGACGTCACTGCAGGCGGCGTGGCGCCTCGCGTCGGACCTCCCGGCGACGGAAGCGGTGGCGACGGCCAAGTTCTGGGCCGCGGAGGCCGGCCACCGGGTGGCCCACACGACGGTCCACGTCCACGGCGGCGTCGGCATCGACGTCGAGCACGTGGTGCACCGGTACTTCGTGGCGGCGAAGCGCCTGGAGTTCCTGCTGGGCCCGGCGACCCCGCAGCTGCTCACCCTGGGCGACGAACTGGCGGCCCTGTAATACTGAAGTCCGTGAATGCCACATCGAGGGACATAGCGTCCGTGAATGTGGCATTCACGGACTGCTACTTCGCCGCGTAGGTCCAGAACTCCTGCATCAACGGCGTCGGTTGCGGATTGGTCATCTGGAGCTGGGTCAGCAGGACCGTGACCGTGCCCGTCGCCGGGATCAGGTGGGCCGCCGTGCCCGCGCCGCCGATCCAGCCGTAGCGGCCGGGGGTGTGCCACGGCCGCGTCGGCGCCACGTCGACCGAGCCGCCGTACCCCCAGCCCTGGCCCTGCAGGAACAAGCTGGCCGCCGCGCGCTGCGCAGCCGTCAGGTGGTCGCTCGTCAGCAGGCGCACCGACTCCGGCGCGAGCAGCCGTCGCCCGGCCACCGCACCCCCGGCCAGCAGGCAGCGGGCGAACGCGAGCAGGTCGTCGGCCGTCGAAACCAGGCCGCCCCCGCCGGACGGGAACACCGGCTCGGCACTCCACCGGCCCTCCGGCGGGTCGGCCAGCACGAGCCCGGACGCGCCCTGGCGGTAGGCGCTGGTGAACCGGCCCAGTGCCGGTGTCGGCACCGAGAACCCGGTGTCGGCCATGCCGAGCGGGCCGAACAGCCGCTCCGCCAGGAACTCCGGCAGCGACCGGCCTGACACCCGCGCGATCAGCACGCCCTGCAGGTCCGACGGGGTGTCGTACAGCCACGCCTCGCCGGGCTGACGCAGCAGCGGGACCTGGCCCAGCGCCGCCAGCCACTCGTCCGGCGGCAGCGCGCGGGACGCCTCGGCCGGGTGGCCCAGCACCTGGAGCAGCAGGTCCACCGCGGGCAGCCCCATGTCGGCCGCGAGGCCGTACCCGCAGCGGAAGCTCAGCAGGTCCTCGACCGTGATCGGCCGGGCCGCCGGCACGACGTCGTCGACCGGCCCGCTGGGTGTGCGCACGACCACCGGAGACGCCAGTTCCGGCAGCCAGCGCGCGATCGGGTCGTCCAGCGCGAGCTCGCCGCCGTCGACGAGCAGCATGACCGCCGCGGCCACGAGCGGCTTGGTCAGCGACGCGATGCGGAACAGCGAGTCCCGGGCCATCGGCACGGTGCCCCCGGCGTCGGCCGAGCCGACCGCCGCTACCTCGACCTGGTCGCCCCGCGCGACGAGGGCGACTGCGCCGGGCAGGCCCGCGGCGTGCCGGGTCAGCAGTTCGGTGAGCATGCTCAGTCCTGGGGGTTGATGGCGCGCAGGCGCCGCGGGCCGGTGTCGGGCCGGGACGGCGGCGGGCCCAGCACCAGGCGGGCGTTCGCGACGAACGCGCCGTCGGGCGAGGCGAGGATCGGGTCCAGCGTCAGCGACCGCACCTCGGGGTTGTCCTCGGCGAGCGCCGCCACGCGCAGCACCATGTCCTGCAGCGCGGCGAGGTCGGCGGGCTCGTCACCGCGGTAGCCGGTGAGCAGCGGCGCCGTCCGCGGCTCGCGCAGCAGCGTGGCCGCGTCGACGTCGGTGACCGGCACCGCCCGGTAGGCGCGGTCCCCCAGCAGCGTGCTGACCAGGCCGGACAGCCCGAACGACACGAGCGAGCCGAACGACGGGTCGTCCTGCAGCCCGATCACGCACGACAGGCCCTTCGGCGCCATCTGCTGCACGTACACGTCGTCTTCGCCGGAGATCTCGCGCAGCACCGCGTAGGCCGTGCGCACCGAGTCCTCCGACGCCAGGTCGAGCCGCACCCCGGCGAGGTCGGGCCGGCCGCGCAGCCGCTCGTCGACCGCCTTGAGCGTCACCGGGTAGCCCAGCCCGGCCGCCGCCGCGACCGCGTCGTCCACAGTGGACACCACGCGGAACGGGACGACGTCGATGCCGTAACACCCCAGCAGCCGCACGACGTCGGGGTCCGTCAGGAGGATCGCCTTGCCGTCCTCCGCGGCCAGCAGCTCGCGCACGATCACCTGCGCCTGCTCGGTGTGGATCCCCGACGGCCGGACCAGTGTCCCTTGTGGACGCTGCCGCCAGGCCGCGTACCGGACGACCTTCGCCAGCGCGTTGACCGCGCGTTCCGGGCTCGGGTACGACGGGATGGAACCGCGGCTGGCCACGCCGTCCTCGGAGAGCACGGCGAGCTCGTGCGGGACGCCCTCGGCGGCGAGGAACGTCGAGACGATCGGCTTGCGCTGCCCCAGTTCGACGACGGTCTCCCGCAGGGCGCGCGCGTACGCGGTGCCGGGGATCGCCACCGGCGGCGCGAAGACGACGACCAGCGCGTCGGTGTCCGGCGAGGTCAGCGCCTCCCCCACCGCCGCGGCGAACTCCTCCGGACCGGCCTGCGGGCCGACGTCCACCGGGTCCGACGCCAGCCGCAGCCCCTGCGCGCGGGCGGTGTCGGCGGCGAGCAGCCCGATCGCGCTGGAGTTGCCGACGATGGCGATCCGCGGCCCGGCGGGCAGCGGCTGGTGGGCGAACACGAGCGCGGTGTCGAACAGCTGCGCCAGCGACTCGACCCGCACGACGCCGGCCTGCTCGAACAGGGCCTGGACGCTGATCTCGTCGATCTCGGTGGACGTCGCGGCCAGCTGCGAGCGGACCGCGTGCCGCCCCGACTTCACCGCGACGATCGGCTTCGTCCGGCCCAGCCGCCGCGCCAGCCGCGCGAACTTGCGCGGGTTGCCGAAGGACTCCAGGTACAGCAGCACGAGATCGGTGTCCGGGTCGGTCTCCCAGTACTGCAGCAGGTCGTTGCCGGAGACGTCGGCGCGGTTGCCGGCCGAGACGAACGTCGACAGGCCGAGCCCGCGCGCCTCGGCGTCGGCCAGGATCGCCGTGCCCAGCGCGCCGGACTGGCAGAAGAAGCCGGTGCGGCCGCGGCCCGGCAGCCGCGGCGCGAGGGTGGCGTTGAGCCGGATGCCGGGCGCGGTGTTCAGCACGCCGAGCGCGTTCGGCCCGACGACGCGCATGCCGTGCGCCCGGGCCTCGCCGACCAGCCGCAGCTCGGCGTGCAGGCCGTGCGGGCCCGCCTCGCCGAACCCGCCGGACACGATCAGCAGCGTCTTCACGCCCTTGGCCAGGCAGGCGTCCAGCACGGACTCGACGGCCTCGGCCGGCACCGCGACGAGCGCCAGGTCGACGGAATCCGGGATGTCGAGCACCGACGGGTAGGCCCGCACGCCGCGCACCGAGCGGTGCTCCGGGTTGACCGGGTAGACGGTGCCGGTGAACGCGGCGGCGAGGAGGTTCACGAAGGCGACGTGCCCGACCTTGCCCGGGTCGGTGGACGCGCCGATCACCGCGACGGATGTCGGGTGCAGCAGGTTGTGCACGCTGCGCGCCTCGGCGGCCTGCTCCCGGGAGCGGGCGACGGCCAGCGACTCCTCGGTCGGGTCGATGTCGAACTCCAGGTGCAGCACGCCCTCCTCGATCTCGCGGCTGACCTGGTAACCGGCGTCGCGGAAGACGCGGACCATCGCGGCGTTCTCGGCGAGCACCTCGGCGACGAACCGGCGCAGCCCGCACTCCGACGCGGCCGCGGCGAGGTGTTCCAGCAGGATCGAGCCGAGGCCCCGGCCCTGGTGCACGTCGCTGACCACGAAGGCCACCTCGGCCGACGGCCCGCTGTCCAGCCGCTCGTAGCGGCCGACCGCGACGATGTCGTCGCCGAGGAACGCGGCGAAGGCGACCCGGTCGTGGTGGTCGACGGTGGAGAACCGCTTCAGGTCCTTCTCCGGGATCCGCGGGTAGGCGCCGAAGTAGCGGAAGTAGCGGGTGCGTTCGGAGAGCTTCCCGTGGAAGGAGACGAGCCCGTCGGCGTCGGTCGGGAGCACCGGGCGCAGGTGGACGGTGCCGCCGTCGGACAGCACGACGTCGGCCTCCCAGTCACGGGGGTAGTCGAAGGGATCCCGTCCGGCCATGGTCACTCAGTCCCTGGGGTCGTCGGGATCCAAGCCGTGCAAGGGGAAGACGGCGCGGCGCGTGTCCCGGACGGCGACGTCGACCGGGTCGTCCTCGCCGTCGCCCCACGGCTTGAACCCCGTGTCGCGATCGTCGGTCATGGCCCGCGGCAGCTCGGCGTTCGGCGCGGCCTTGGTGACGGTGGAAACCCAGCCGGGCGGCAGCGGCGTCGCCGGGTCGACGTCCCGGTCGAGCACGGTGGCGATCAGGTGCGTCCAGGACCGCGGGACCACCCGGATCAGCTGGTAGCCGCCCCCACCGACGGCGATCCACTTGCCGCCCGCGTAGGTGTTGGCGAGGTCGCGCAGGGTGGTGTAGATCGTGCGGTGCCCGTCGACGCTCAGCGAGAGATCCGCGAGCGGATCCTCTTCGTGGGAGTCGACGCCGCACTGGGTGAACAGCAGCTGCGGCTCGAAGTCGGCCAGCAGGGAAGGGACGACGGCGTTGAACGCCCGCAGCCACCCGGGATCCCGGGTACGCGGCGGCAGCGGCACGTTGACCGAGGTGCCGTCGGCCTTGCCCCGGCCCGTCTCGGCCGAATAGCCGGTGCCCGGCCAGAGCGTGAACGGGTGCTGGTGCATCGAGATCGTCAGGACGCGGGGGTCGTCGTAGAACGCGGCCTGGACGCCGTCGCCGTGGTGGACGTCGGTGTCGATGTAGGCGATCCGCTCGAAGCCGTGGTCGAGCAGCCACGAGATGGCGACCGCGCAGTCGTTGTAGACGCAGAACCCGGCCGCCTGGTCCCGCATCGCGTGGTGCAGCCCACCCGCGATGTTGACCGCCCGGGTCGCCTCACCCTCGGCGATCTTGCGCGCGGCCAGCAGCGTCGACCCGACCACCAGTGCGGAGGCGTCGTGCATGTCGCTGAACACGGGGTTGTCGGAGGTCCCGAGCCCATGCCCGACATCCCACCCGACGAGCGGAGCCTCCCGCACAGCGGCCAGGTACTCGGGCGCGTGCACCCGCAGGAGCTCCTCGTCCCCGGCGGCGGACGGGACGAGCAGCTCGACCCCGTCGAGCACGCCCAGTTCGGTGGCCAGCCGGACGGTCAGCTCCAGCCGGACGGGGTTGAACGGGTGATCCCCACCAAGGTCATAACCCAGCAGGGAGGAGTCCCACACGACAGCCGGCGCCATACGCCCGACTGTAGTGCCGATCGCAGCGGTCTGCGGCCTTGACGAGCCGAGCTGGTCGTCTCCCCCGCTGGTCCACGGCGTTGTGGCCCCCGGCGGGGTTGGGGGGCCGGTGCAGGTCGCGGGCTCGCCGCCACGCCTGGCGCGGCCGGTTCCCGCCGCCGGCCCCGCCTCACGAACCCCGGCGCACGAACACCGCCGCCGCTGGCCCCGGCCTCGCGAACCCCGGCCGGCCGGGGCGGCCCGGCCGAGCCGTAGATCGCGGACACGAGCCGGTCGCGGTCGCGAAAGCCCCGCTCGACCTGCGGCTGCCACAGATTCCGAACACGCGGACGAGTCCGGCGCGACCCGCCGGCCACCGCAGGTCGCGGACAGCGCAGGGCACAGCCGCGAAAGCCCACTTCGGCCGGCCGGCCGCTTCAGGTCGCGACCACGCGGAGGACGCAGCCGCGAGAGCTCGGCCGGGCCGCTGCCGACGTGTGCAGGTAAAGCCGTGAAGGCCTCCTTACCGGCTCTTATGGCCGGTAAGGAGGCCTTCACGGCTTTTGAGGTGAGTCGCGGGGATCGGGGTCAGCCGGGGAGGTCGCCTGTTGCCGCGGGGCGGTTCGGGTTGCGGGACCAGTGGGACCACGAGCCCGCGTACAGGCCCGCGCCCGGGTGGCCGGCGATCTCCAGGGCCAGCACTACCGAACTCGCCGTCACCCCCGAGCCGCAGTACGCGGCGACCGGTTCGCCGGGGCGCAGGCCCAGGCCGGCGAAGCGGTCGGCCAGCTCTTCCGGCGTGCGCCAGTGGCCGTCGGCGGTCGTGTGGTCGCTGAACGGGGCGTTCACCGCGCCCGGGATGTGGCCCGCGCGCGGGTCGACCGGCTCCGTCTCGCCGCTGTAGCGCGCGGCGGCCCGGGCGTCGAGCAGCAGGCCGTCGCGGGCCAGCTCGGCCGCCTCGTCGGCGTCCAGGACCGGCATGCCGCCCGGCCGGACCTCGACGTCACCCGGTTCCGGGTGCGCCGGCTCCGTGCTGACGGGGTGCCCGGCCGCGGTCCACGCCGCGTAACCGCCGTCGAGCACCGCGACCTCGTCGTGGCCCGCCCAGCGCAGCAGCCACCAGGCCCGCGCCGCCACCGAACCGTCGGCGTCGTCGTAGACCACCACCGGGCCGTCCGCCCGCACGCCGGCCGCGCGGAGGTCGCGCTGCAGGTCGGCGGGGTCGGGCAGCGGGTGCCGGCCGCCCTCGCCCGGCTCGCTCGCGAGCACGCGGTCGAGGTCGGTGAAGACCGCGCCGGGCAGGTGACCGTCCTGGTAGGACTCGGCCCCCGGCGGGCCGGCGAGCCGCCAGCGGACGTCGAGGACGACGGGCCGGTCGCCGGCCGGGCCGGCCAGTGCGGCGGCGAGGTCGGTGGTGCTGATCAGCGAGCGCATACCCCCATCTTGCAGCGGTCCGCGGCCCGGATCCGCCCGGGCCGGACATTTCCACCGCCGGTGAGTTGTTATCCCCAGGCCCGCCGCCGCTGTCGGGGCCAACGACTACGATGAGCAACGCGGACGAAGGGGACAGCGTGAACGATCTCATCGACACCACCGAGATGTACTTGCGTACGATCTACGAGCTCGAAGAAGAGGGTGTCGTCCCGCTGCGCGCCCGGATCGCGGAGCGACTGCAGCAAAGCGGCCCGACCGTCAGCCAGACCGTCGCCCGGATGGAGCGCGACGGACTGGTCGTGGTCGCGGACGACCGGCACCTCCAGCTCACCGACCACGGCCGGGAACTGGCCATCGCCGTCATGCGCAAGCACCGCCTGGCCGAACGCCTCCTCGTCGACGTCATCGGGCTCGAGTGGGAGCACGTGCACAACGAGGCCTGCCGCTGGGAACACGTGATGAGCGAGGCCGTCGAGCGCAAGCTCGTCAAGCTCCTCGACCACCCGACCACCTCCCCCTACGGCAACCCGATCCCCGGTCTGGACAAGCTGGGCGACGGCGATCCCGCGCCGCCCGCGGAGGCCGACCTCGTCCGGCTCGACGAGTTCGCCCGCACCGGCGGCGGCCGGGTCGAGATCCGGCGCATCGCCGAGCACGTCCAGCTGGACGAGTCGCTGATGACCGAGCTCAAGTCCGTCGGGATCGTGCCGGGCGGCACGGTCGTCATCGGCAAGGCCAACGGCAGCACCATCGAGGTCACCGGCGGCGACAACACCGCGCAGGTCTCCACGTCCGCGTTGCACGCCGTCCTGGCGCAGGCCAGGTGAGCCCGGCCTCGGAGGCCGCGGCGGCGTTCCACACGGTGCACGGCTCCACGCCGGCCGGCGTGTGGTCGGCGCCCGGCCGAGTGAACCTGATCGGCGAGCACACCGACTACAACGACGGTTTCGTGCTGCCCTTCGCGTTGCCGCACCGCCTGGCCGCGGCGGCGTCGCCCCGGGAGGACGGCGTGGTGTCCGTGGCCACGCTCGGTGACGACGGGCAGCTCCAGCGTTCCGGCGAGCTCACGATCGCCGCTCTGGAGCCCGGCAGGGTCGACGGGTGGGCCGCGTACCCAGCGGGGGTCGCCTGGGTGCTGCGCGACCAAGGTTTCACGGCCGGGGCGAACCTGGTCATCGCCGGCGACGTGCCGTCGGGGGCCGGGCTGTCCTCCTCCCACGCGCTCGAGTGCGCGGTGTCGCTGGCGTTGCTGGGCCTGGCCGGCCTGGAGCTCGACGGAACCGACGAGCGCGTCCCGGCCCGGCCCGAGGTGGCCCGGTGGGTGCAGCGCTCGGAGAACGACTTCGTCGGCGCGCCGACCGGCCTGCTCGACCAGACGGCGTCGCTGTGCTGCACCGAGTCCCACGTGCTGTTCCTCGACGTGCGGTCCGGCGAGCAGGAGCAGGTGCCGTTCGGGCTGGCCGAGGCCGGGCTGCAGGTGCTGATCATGGACACCCGCACCAAGCACTCCCACGCCGAAGGCGGTTACGGCGAGCGGCGGCGGGGCACCGAACGGGCGGCCGAGCTGCTCGGGGTGAAGGCCCTGCGCGACGTCACCGCCGAAGGCCTCGCCGACGCGCTCGACCGGCTCCCGGCGGACCTGGCGCCGCTGGTGCGGCACGTGGTCACCGAGAACCAGCGGGTGCTCGACGTCGTCGCGCTGCTGCGCGAAGGCAAGATCGCCGAGATCGGCCCGTACCTGGACGCCTCGCACGTCAGCATGCGCGACGACTACCGGATCTCCACGGCCGAGCTGGACCTCGCGGTCGACTCGGCCCGCGCGGCCGGCGCGCTCGGCTCGCGGATGACCGGCGGCGGCTTCGGCGGCTCGGCGATCGCGCTGGTCCGCGACGCCGACCTGGCCGGGGTCAAGGCGGGTGTGGACACGGCGTTCGAGAAGGCCGGCTACCGGCGGCCGCGGATGTTCACCGCGGTCCCGTCCCGCGGCGCCGGGCGCGACGAGGTCTGAGCCCGTGCGGGGACAACCCCCGCCCGGGCCCGCACGTCGGTGTGGGGGAAGACTGTGGCGCACAGTCACCCTCGGCAGGAAGGCTTGGACGTGTCGGAGCAGAGCAACGCCCTGAAACTGGTCGTGACGGGCGGAGCGGGGTACGTCGGCAGTGTCTGCGCCGCCCGGCTCGTCGAGGCCGGGCACCAGGTCACCGTCGTCGACGACCTGTCCACCGGGCACGCCGACGCGGTCCACCCGGACGCGCGGTTCATCGAGGGTGACGCCGCCGAGGTGGCGAGCAGCCTGCTTGGCGAGGGCTTCGACGGCGTGCTGCACTTCGCGGCGAAGTCGCTGGTGGGCGAGTCGATGACCGATCCGACGAAGTACTGGGAAGGCAACGTCGTCACGTCGTTGCGGCTGCTCGAGGCCATGCACGAGCACGGCACGCCGCGCCTGGTGTTCTCCTCGACCGCGGCGACCTACGGCGAGCCGGAGTCGTCGCCGATCGCGGAGTCCGCGCCGACCCGCCCGACCAACACCTACGGCGCCACCAAACTGGCCATCGACCACGCGATCACCACCTTCGCCGGCGCGCACGGCCTGGCCGCGGTGAGCCTGCGGTACTTCAACGTCGCCGGCGCGTACGGCGCCCTCGGCGAGCGCCACGCCACGGAAACCCATCTCATCCCTCTCGTTCTGCAGGTCGCCACGGGCGACCGTGAGCGCATCCAGATCTTCGGCGACGACTACCCGACGCCGGACCACACCGCCGTCCGCGACTACATCCACGTCGTGGACCTCGCGGACGCCCACCTGCTGGCGCTGAAGCACGCGACGGCGGGTGAGCACCGCATCTACAACTTGGGCAACGGCACCGGTTTCTCCGTGCTCGAGGTGATCGAGGCCTGCCGCGAGGTCACCGGCCACCCGGTGCCGGCCGCGGTGGCGCCGCGCCGCGCGGGCGACCCGTCGGTGCTCGTCGCGGCCAGCGACCGCGCCCGCGAGGACCTCGGCTGGAAGCCGGAGCGCACCGACCTGACGGGCATCGTCCGCGACGCGTGGACGTTCACCCAGTCGCGACGCGCCAAGGCCTGAGTCGGCGACGCGGTGACCGGCCGGGATCCACTGTGACTCAAGGTGAGTCGCGTCAGAACGGTGGTTCCAGGCCGAAGCCGGTAGCGTCTTCCGGGTCCGTGGCCATGGCCAGGCCCAGGAGGACGTCCGGGGGCGTTCCGTGGTCCAGGACCCTCCTCAGCAGGTTGGCCAGCACGTGGTCCGGGGCTGCCTCCAAGGCGTTGTCCAGGGCCATGCCCGCGAGGGTTCCGTCGCCGCGCATGAAGGCCGTGTAGCCCAGCAGGGCCGCCGCCTCGGCTCGTTCGGGGGCTGGGAGTTCCTGGACCAGCGTCAGCCAGAGGCGCTCGGCCTCGCGGGCCGCCGGGGCGCGGGGCGGGACCGCCATCGTCAGGCAGACGTCGCGGATGTCGGCGAGGGTCAGGGCGCAGGCCAGCCGGACCGCTTCGGCGTCCGTGGGTGGGCCTTCGCCGCGACGCTGGCGGTCGAACGCCGCGCGGACTTCCGCGGCCGCGTCGGCGACGCGGGTCGCTTCGGGCCACGGCAGTTCGGACAGCCGGGACAGTTCCTCGGACCTACGCGCCACCGCCTCCGGCGATCGTGGGGCGAGCAGCGCCAGCATTTCTTCGCGGCTGTCGAACACCACCGTGCCGCTCTCGGTGGCGGCCGCGGCCGCCACCGTCGAACGCGGGTCCGGGAGCTCGCCGACGCAGTCCTCGCCGGGGTAGCAGGACCACGGGGCGCCCGCCACGATGTCGGCGGCCCACAACGCGTGCACCACCGGGAGGCCGTGCTCGGCGAAGGCGTCCGCCAGCTCGTCGACGAAGCCCGCGTGCGGCGGCGGGGCGCCGGGTCTTCGCTCACCGCCGATGATCGCCAGTGTCACGCCGATGTGCCGGGCGCCCGCGAACAGCGGCGCGAGCGCCTGGGCCTGGCGGGCGCGCTCGGCACCGGGCGGGAGGTCGGCGCGCATCACCAGGCCGACCTGGTGGCCGTCCGGTGGGCGGTGCCCGAGCAGGACGACGGAGGCGCCGGGCCGGAACCCGAGCAGGTACGGGAGCGCGGCCAGCAGCTGCGCGGGATCTCTGAGGCTGACCGGCGGCCGGCCGGTCGGAGTGGAGGTGGTCATGCCTCCACCGTGGGGCAGGACGGGGCCGGGTGGGGCGGTGGCGGCGAATCTGTGGATGGGCGGGACCGATGTGGACAACCGGGGGTCCGGGCCGGCCGGGGTGGCGGTTCCTGTCGGTGGGGCGGGCTAGAGTGCCCGGCCCCACCGACCGGGGCCGCTCAGCCGCAGTGTTCGAACGGGCTGGTGTAGGTGTTGCTGCCCACCGAGCCGCCCCACTTCACGCAGGTGGCCGCGGCGGTCTTCTTCACCGGCCCGGCGTAGTAGGTGAAGCTGCCGGAGTCGGTGGTCCGCGCCGCCCCCTGGACCTCCAGGAACGCCGAGACCGGGCTGGCCGTGCCGAGCGACGTCGCCTTCAGCGTCGTCACGCAGTTCGCCTTGGTCGAGGAGTTGTACAGCAGGTACGTCGTGCCCGACGAGCCGGCGAGCGCCTGCTGGTCGACGACGGAGAAGCCGGAACCGCAGACCTCTTCGGCGGAGTACGGGTTGCCGCCGCAGTTGTTCTTGCTGGTGAAGTTCGTGTGCCCGTAGTAGGGCACCGCGACGCCGTTCAGCTTGGCCTTCTGCACGACGCTGTCGAGCCGCTCTTCGAAGTGCAGGTGCGGCCCGGTGACTCCGCCGGTCGCGCCCGCCTTGCCGATCTCCTTGCCGCCGGCGACCGACTGCCCGACCGAGACCTCCTGGGCGGACAGGTGCGCGTAGCGCGTCCGCCAGCCGCCGCCGTGGTCGAGCTCGATCCACTTGCCGTAGCTGGTGTCGCCCTCGTTCGCCACCCGGGTCACGGTGCCCGACGCGGCCGCCAGCACCGGCATCCCGGTGATGCCCGACTTCTGGAAGTCGACCGAGTACTCCGGGCTGTGCCCGCTGAACGTCGCCGCGGTCACGGTGGTGCCGCACTTGAACGGCACCTGGAAGTTGGGCGCGGCCGACGCTGTCGCCTGGCCGGCGAGGGTGAGGCCGAGCGCGGGCAGCGCCGCGGCGGCGGCGAGCACGGCGAGCCGTCGCAACCTGGACATGGGTGAACCTCCTGACAGGGGGAAGCTTGACACCGCACAGCGAAGCCCGCGTCGGTACATTTTCCGTACAAGCACCCCGCGGAGGACAGCGACGATGACCACCCGATGGGCCCGGTTCCACCGGATCCCCCAGGTCCAGGACTGGCTGCGCTGGGGGTTCATCGTGGTGCCGATGTTCGCCGCGATGCCGCAGGCGGACCTGCTCTCGTGGATCCTCATCGGGATCACCCTGGCCCTGTCGATACCCCTGCTCTGGCTCTACACCGACGGCCGCCCGTTCCTGCCCGCGGCGCTGATGGTCACCGTGGTCGCCACGTCCGGCGCGCTCTGGGTGACCGTGCCGAACAGCTTCGCCTCGATCACGATGTTCAGCACCACGTTCTTCATCGTGCTCCGGCAGCCGGTCGTCCCGATCGTGGTGTCCCTCCTGTTCGACCTCGGTGCGATCACGGTCTGGGCCGCGGTGCACGACGCCTGGCGCGGCGCCCTGCCGACCTACACGATCGTGGCCGTGATCATCCTGCTCGGGCTGAACCGGCGGACCCGGCTCGCCAAGATCGAGCAGACCGAACTGGCCCTGGCCCGCGCGCAGACGGCGACCGAGGAGCACGCGCGCGCCGCCGCGCTCGCCGAACGCGCCCGCATCGCCCGTGAGCTGCACGACGTCCTGGCGCACTCGCTGGCCGGGCTCTCGCTGAACCTGCAGGGCGCGCGGCTGATGCTGGTGCGCGACAACGCGAGCCCGGACGCCGTCGCGCAGATCGAACGCGCCCAGAAACTGGCGTCCGAAGGCCTCGCCGAGGCCCGGAAGGCGGTCGCCGCGCTGCGCGAGGACGCCGTCCCGGTGGAGCGGACCATCGCGGACCTGCTCACCGCGTACCGGCTCGACAGCGGGGCCCGCGCGGACCTGCGCATCGACGGCGAACCGCGCGAACTGGACCCGGCGGTGGGCACCGCGCTGGTCCGCGCGGTGCAGGAGGCCCTGGCCAACACGCGCAAGCACGCGGCGAAGGCGGACGTCGACGTGCGCCTGGACTACACCGGGGACGAGGTGGCGCTGACCGTCGCCGACCGGCAGGGCAGGCGGCCGCCGGACGCGCCGGCGGCAGGTTACGGTTTGCGCGGGATGAGTGAACGGGTCGCGCTGCTCGACGGGCGGTTCGAGAGCGGGCCGGGGGAGGACGGATGGCGGATTCACCTGACGGTGCCGGCGTGAGCTTGCGCGTCGTGCTCGCCGACGACCAGGCGGTGGTGCGGGAAGGCCTGGTGACGCTGCTCGGGCTGCTGCCGGGCGTCGAGGTGGTCGGCGCGGCCGCCGACGGGCTCGCCGCGCTGGACCTGGTCGCGCAGCACCAACCGGACGTGCTGCTGGTGGACCTGCGGATGCCGCGCTGCGACGGCGTCGAGACCACCGAACGCGTCCGCGCCGAGCACCCGGGCACCGAGGTCGTCGTGCTCACGACGTACGCCGACGACGAGTCGCTGCTGGCCGCGTTGCGCGCCGGGGCCCGCGGGTTCCTCACCAAGGACGCCGACGCCGAGGCGATCGCCCGCGCCCTGCGCTCGGCCGCCGACGGTCAGTCCACAGTGGACGGTGAGCTGCAGCGCCGGCTGGTCGAGGCGGCCACGCGCAGCGCGCCCGCCCGGGTGAAGGAGATCGAAGGGCTGACCGCCCGCGAGATCGAGGTGCTGCGGCTGATCGCGGCGGGCCTGTCGAACACGGAGATCGCGCGGACGCTCGTGGTGAGCGAAGCGACCGTGAAGACCCACGTGAACCACCTGTTCACCAAGGCCGGGCTGCGCGACCGCGCCCAGGCCGTGGCGTTCGCCTACCGCGCGGGCATCGCGGACTGATCCCCCCGGCTTCAGCCGAACGCGGCTCGCAGTGCCGGCTTGCCGCCCGTGACCGGGAGTGTCACCGTCGTCTTCGTCAGGTCCAGCGCCAGGCCCGCGCCCGGCTTGGGCCGCAGCGTGTAGTCGTGGTCGCTGGAGGCCAGCAGGAACTCGAGCCGGTGCCCGGTGGCCAGGATGTAGTCCTTCGGCATCAGCTCGACGCCGACGCGGTAGCCCTGCCCCGGCGTGATCGGCTCGGTGACGGCCGGGTCGGTGCGGTTCTGCGGGTCGGTCCAGCCGCGGCTGATCACGTGGGACGTGCCGTCGGGGGCGCGGTCCAGCAGGATCGCCGAGACGTTCGCCGCGGGCCGGTCGAACGACAGCGCGAGGTCGGCCCGCGCCGTGCCGGAAAGGCGCACCGGCTGCTTCGCCGCGGAAGTCGCGTACAGCAGGCGGTTTCCGGACGACGTCGCGGCCGCCAGCTGCTCGATCGTCTTGCTCGCGTCGTCGGCGAGGGTTTCGACGGTCGCCTTGCCCGGCACCGGGGTGCGGGTGTCGATGGTGCCCTTCGACCGGCCGCCGGGCCACGGGTAGACGCGCACGTCGGACGTCCCGGGCGCCGGCCAGTCGGCTTCGTCGGCCCACGACAGGTCTTCGCGCTGGATCGTCGCCTTCGGCTCGTTCTGGATGCCGTTGTCGACGCCGTAGAGGTAGTGCGACATCCACTTGTTGAGCGTCGCGAGCCAGACGTCGCGGCGCAGCGAGTACGGGTCGGCGTGGCCGGACTGGTGCAGCCAGATCTTGTGCTCGACGCCGTGCGCCTTCAGCGCTTCGTACCACTCGGCGACCTGGTCGGTCTTGACGTTCCAGTCGTTGAGGCCGTGCACCGCGAGCACCGACGCGTGCACCTTGGCGACGTCGTTGCGGTAGTTGCGGACGTCCCAGAACGGCGTGTAGTCGCCGGTCACCCGGTCCTGGTCGCGGGTCAGCCCGTCGATGACGGAACGGCAGACCTGCCGGTCGGCGCGGGTGTAGACGTACTCGGCGAGCACGTCGGCGTCCTCGCCCTGGTAACCGCCGGCGGCGACGACCGCGCCGTCGTTGCGGTAGTACTGGTACCAGCTGGAGATCGCGGCGATCGGCACGATCGTCTCGAGTCCTTCGACGCCGGTGCTCGCGACGGCGTTGGGCAGCGTCCCGTTGTAGGACACGCCCATCATGCCGGTCTTGCCGGTGCTCCAGTCGGCCTTCGCCGCGACGCCGGCGGCGTCCTTGGCAGGCGTGCGGCCGTTGAGCCAGTCGACGACCGAGCGGGCGCCGATCGTCTCGTTGACGTCGCCGGTCGTCGGGCAGCCGGTCGAGAGGCCGCTGCCGAGCGATTCGCCGTACACCACGGCGAAGCCGCGCGCGGTGAAGTAGTCCTGGTAGCGCCAGGTGATCGGGGCGGCCGGGCCGACGCCGTACGCGGCGACGCGCGGGCCCTCGGCTTCGCGGGCGTAACCGGGCGCGGACAGCTCGACGTCGACGTCGTGGTTCGCGACGTCGTTGCCGCCCGCGTAGTACGGGCTGGCCTGGTAGACGACCGGGACCTTCAAACCCTGCAGCGTCGCGCGCGGGCGCACCACCTGGGCGTGCACGAGGTCGTCGGCGCCGTCGTGGTCGCTGTCGACCGGCGCGGTGACCCAGACGTCCTCGCGGATCACGTCGGCCGGGTCGAACACCGGCTGCGCCTGGCCGCCGGTGAACACCGGGGCGGGCGGTTCGGCGGCCTCGGCGGCGACCGCGGTCAACGGCAGCGCGAGCACGGCGGCGACCAGGATTGCGGCTTTCACTTAACCCCCCAAGCCGGGCGAAGCGGACGGTTCACCACACTTCCGTCCGGCCCGATCCGGCGTCAAGAGACTAACGTCGGAGGCATGCCGACCGTCGAAGCACCGATCGCCGCCGTGACCGTCTACCCGCAGCAGGCCCGGATCACCCGCCGGGGCAAGGCGCCCCTCGACGGCGGCTCGCGCCTGACGTTCGCCGGGCTGCCGCTGTCACTCGACCCGGGCTCGGTCCGCGTCACCGGCACCGGGCCGGCGCTGATCACCGGCGTCGACGTCCGCACCGAGCGGCACGCTTCGCCGGCCGACGCCGCGCTGCGGGCCCTGACCGAGCAGCGGCGCGCGGACCAGGCCACGCTCGACGGCGTCATCGACGACGAAGCGGCCGAAGCGATGAAGGTGGATCTGCTGACGTCGCTCGCGAAGCGCAGCGGCGGAAGCTTCGCGAAGGCGTTGGCCGCCGGCACGGCCGAGCCGTCCCGCGTCGGCGAAGTGACCGACGCGCTGAGCGAGCGGCTCGCCGCGGCGTTGAAGTCACGGCGGCAGCTGTCCGACCGGGTCACGAAGCTGCGCGACGACCTCGCCGCGCTCGACCGCCGGATCGGCGAGCACAGCGTCCAGTCCGAACAGGACAGTACGTCGGTGGTCGTGGAGCTGGAGATCTCGGACCCGGCGGGCTCGGCGGACCTGGAACTGTCCTATGTGGTCCCCGGCGCCAGCTGGGAACCGGGCTACGACATCCGCGTCCGCGGCGCCGAGGTCACCGTGACGTCGTACGGCTTGGTCAGCCAGTACACGGGCGAGGACTGGCCGGAGTGCGAGCTGGCGCTGTCGACCGCGCGGCCGGCGGTCTCGGTGGTCGTGCCGGAACTGCAGCCGTGGTACCTCGACCGCCGCGTCCCCCCGCCCCCGACCCCCGCGGCGGCGTACGGCGGCTCGGGCGGCGGCGTCCCGGAGGGCGCGCGGATGGCCCGCTTCGCGGCGTCGGCCCCGGCACCGGCGATGGCGCCGAAGTTCGCGGCGGTCGAGCAGGGCACGACCGCGGTCACCTACCGCCCGTCACGCCCGGTCGAGGTCCCTTCGGGCGCACAGGGTCACCGCACGACGCTGGCCCAGCTGGACCTCACGGCGTCGCTGGGCTACGTCACGGCGCCGGTGCTGGCGCAGGAGGCGTACCTGCGGGCGGTCGTCGTCAACACGTCGGAGCACGCGCTGCGCCCGGGCCGGGCATCGGTGTTCCACGACGCGGAGTTCGTCGGCACGACCCAGCTGGAACCCTGGGCGCCGGGCGAGGAGCTGGAGCTGGCCCTGGGCGTCGACGACCGGATCCGGGTGGAGCGCGAGCTGTCCCGCCGCACGGCGTCGAAGGCGACGCTGTCGGGCCAGAAGCGCCGCGAGGCGGAGTACCGGATTTCGGTGGCCAACCACGGTCCGCGCCCGGCGGAGGTGACGGTGCTGGACCAGGCCCCGGTGTCGCGGGACGACACGATCACGGTCCGGGACATCAAGACGTCGCCGGAGCCGGTGGAGAGGTCGGAGCTGGGCGAGTTCACGTGGAAGCTGACGGTGGAGCCGGGGGCGACGCAGGTGGTGACGCTGTCGTACCGGGTGGACGTGGCGAAGGGCGTGGAACTGTCGGGCTGGCGGGAGTAGCAGCACATGGACGTCCGGGCCGATTGGGCACTCGAGCTACAGCTCGAGCAGACGGAAAAGCGAGCTGAGAGCGAAGACGTCAAAGCCGCCATCGCGGCGACACTGCGCTATCTGCGGAACGGCAAAGGCGGCCATCGCCGAGGTGGGCAGAAACTGGTCCATCACCTGGAAGTTGCGCGTCTTCGGGCCTCGGAGGACAACGAGTGGCACGTCGTCCGGCTGCTGCAGGACTCTGTGGACTACTGCGAAGGCCGCGCTCTCAAGCCGGAGTTCGAAGAACGGTTCCGCCTGTTCCAAGACGGCGAACGCAACGAATCAACCTGCACTACATCAGGAGCATCCTCGGGACGTCGTCTCAGTACCTAGCAGAGCGAGGGCACGAGATCCTCGACAAGCAACCGGACATCAGCGCCACTGACCTCCTAGGCGAACTAGCCTCCCTGACCGCCGATGGCCAGTTCGCCGAGGCACCCGACGACCGGCCTGGTCGCTACCGGATCGTCCGAGGTCGAGCCGAGACAGCGCTCTGGCTCGAACGCGTTTTTCGCAACCGGATGGACATCGAAGACCCGGCCGAGGCCGCTCGGACGATCGTCACGTCCACAGATGCCCTTGCCGTACTCGCGGACGAGGATCACGCCCAGATGCTTCTTCGGGCCGCCGAGATGAAGCGACAGGCCGCCGGTCTCGTCGAGTTGAGGAAGACGGCTGAAGACTCCGCCGCGTCCGAGGCCGACCTGCAGCGCGTGCTCAAGGACAATATCTGGATCTTCGGTGGCCGCTACCTCGGTGCTGCGGCCGAGCGCCGCCTGACGGCGGGCAAGGAACTCGACATCCCTTTGATCAGGGCGGACGGGTCACTCCACGTCGTCGAGTTGAAGTGTTCGATGAGGGTGCGTTCTCTCGTCAAACGCCACCGCAACGCATGGGTGCCGACCGCGGAGGTGCACGACGCAGTCGGCCAGGCGATCAACTACTTGGTCGCGCTGGACGAAGACCGGAACTATATCCGGGACAAGTTCGGCATCGAAACCCGTCGCGCCGGCGCGACGGTCCTCATCGGGCACCCGAACGTGCAGCCCGAAGTCTCCGAAAACGAAATCAACGATGCACTCCGGACGTTGAACGCGCACACCGGCCGCGTCGAAGTGCTCACGTACAAGGACTTGATCGACAGCGCCGAGAGAACTCTCAGGGGATCCATCTGATCATGAAACGGTGTGGCTGGTCCGATCCCGGACGAGCCACACCGTCCACGTCAGCCCTGGGAGATGTAGGCCTCCAGCTGTTCCTGGCTCTTCTCCAGCTCTTCCATCCGGTTCTTCACCACGTCGCCGATGGAGATGATTCCGGCCAGGCGGCCGTTGTCCAGGACCGGGACGTGGCGGATGCGGCGCTCGGTCATCAGGATCGACAGCTGGTCCACCGAGTCGTCCGGGCCGCAGCTGGCGACCAACGTCGTCATGATGTCGGCTACCGGGCCGTCCAGGAGGGTGGGGCCGTGGTCGTTGAGGCGGCGGACGACGTCGCGTTCGGAGACGATGCCGGCGATCGACCCGTCCGGTGCTACGACCACCATCGCACCGACGTTCTTGTCCGCCAGTCCGGCCAGCAGCGTGGTCACCGTGGTTTCCGGAGTGACCGTGGCCACGGCCGTCCCCTTCTTGCGCAGCAGATCCGCAATCCGCATGGCGATCCTTCCCGTCGGTGAACTGGGTCACAACAGGTTAGGGCCCGGCAGCACTGCGCGAAAGTCCGGCAAACGGGGCGTACCCGTGGTATTCGAACCGATTCAGCCGAGACGTTCGGCCAGGCCGTCCAGTGCGAGGCGGATTCCGGCGGCGTAGTCGTCGTCGCAGAGGGCGTCCAGGCGGGTTCGCGCCAGGTCCAGCTGCTCGCGGGCGGCCGTCAGATCACCCAGCTTGCGGTAGTCCTCACCCAGGTTGAGGTGCAGCGACGGGTAGAACCCGCGCACGGCCAGCGACGAGTGGTACTCCTGCGCCCGCGAGTCGGTCAGCGAGTCCGCCGCGGCCAGCGCGCGCAGGTCCCACTCGAGCTCCTCGGCCGGGTCGTCGCAGACGTCGGCCATGTGGTGGGCGAGCGCGACGCGGTGCAGCGGGTCGCCGTCCGGGCCGACCGACGCCCACAACTGCGTGAAGGTCGCGTACGCGCCCGCGCGGTCGCCGCCCATGTGCTGCCGCAGACCGGCGTCGATCGCCACCATCACGTCGTCGGTCATGCCGTTCCTCCATCGGCGAGTGAGCGCAGCCGGGCCAGTCCCGGCTCGATCCGCTCGGCCGCGACCGCACCGTAACCGAACACGAGCCCGTGCCGCCGCTCGCCCACACCGAAGTCGCCCAGCGAATACAGCCGGACGCCGTGGTGCCGGGCGCGCCGGACCCAAGAGCGCGTGTCGAAGACGGAGGCCGCGCTCAGGTGCAGGCCCGCGGTCGACGGCAGCGGCGTGAGGACGTCGGCGAAGTCCCGGACCAGCAGCCTCGACAGCAGCTCGTGCCGGTCGCGGTAGACCTTGCGCATCCGGCGGACGTGCCGGGCGAAGCCGCCTTCGGCCATGAACGCCGCCAGCGCGGCCTGCTCGACGTTCGGCGCGTGCCAGTCGGTGAGGTACCGGGCCTTCACGAGCGCGGGCACCAGCGCCGGCGGCGCGATCAGGAACCCGAGCCGCAGCGCCGGCGAAAGCACCTTCGAGAACGAGCCGACGTACACCACCCGGCCACGGGAATCCAAGCTGTGCAACGGTTCCAGCGGCCGGCCGGTGTAGCGGAACTCGGTGTCGTAGTCGTCCTCGACGAGCACGGCGTCGTGGCGCTCGGCCCAGTCGAGCAGCTCGAGCCGGCGGTCCAGTGACATCGACAGGCCCAGCGGGTACTGGTGCGACGGCGTCACGTAGACCAGCCGCGTCCCGGCCGGGATGGCGTCGACGACGATCCCGGACTCGTCCACGGGCACCGGCGCGACGCGCACGCCGCGCGACTCGAGCACCAGCCGCGGCGGCGGGTACCCGGGGTCCTCGACGGCCGCCAGGTCGCCGGGCCGCAGCAGCACCCGCGCGACCAGATCCGTCGTCTGCTGCGCGCCCGCGGTGACGACGACCTGCTCGGCGCTCGCCCGCACGTCCCGCGACACCCCGGCGTGCCGGGCGATCTCGGCGCGCAGCCCGGCGTGGCCCTGCGGGTCGCCGTAGGTCATCAGGTCCGCTTGGCCGGCGCGCAGCCGCTGCGTGACGAGCCGGCGCCAGGTGTCGAACGGGAACCGCGTCAGGTCCGGGACGCCCGGGCGGAAGTCGAACTCCGGCGCCGGGGCGAACGGCGCGGGCGGCGACGGCACGGCGTCCCACTCCGGCAGCGGCCGCACGCCGGAGACGTGGGACGGCTCGGGGCGCGCCGCCGGGGACGCCGTGACGAACGTGCCCGCGCCGACCCGCCCGGCCAGGAACCCTTCGGCGGTGAGCCGGTCGTAGGCCGCGCTGACCGTCGTGCGCGAGACGGCGAGCCGCTGGGCCAGCTCCCGCGTCGGCGGCAGGGCTTCGCCGGGCCGGATCCGGCCGTCGAGGATCGCCGCGCGCAGCTGCCGGTAGATCGCGTCGCGGTGGCCGCGGGTCCCGGTCAGGTCGATGTGGACGTCCACCGGGCCGATCCTAGATCGGCCCACGAAGGTTGGTCTGGTTTTGGCACTGTCCGTGGTCCGCTTCCGCTCCTAGCGTCGGGCCCATGGACTTCCGCGAACTCGACCGCCGCACCCTGCTCGTCCTCGACAAGATCGTCGCCGCGGCCACGCCCGCCGACCTGGCCCGGCCGACCCCGTGCGCGGGCTGGACGCTGGCCGACCTGCTCCGCCACCAGGTCGGCGAGAACCACGCCTTCGCGACGGCGGCCCGCGACGGCTCGGCGCCGGACTGGGACGCCGGCGACCTCGGCGACGACCCGTACGCCGCGTACCGGGCGTCCGTCGACGACTACCTCGACGCCGTCGCCGACGACGCCGTGCTGACCCGCGAGCTCGCCGTCAACACCTTCGGCACGTTCCCGGGACCGATCGCCGCGCTGATGCACCTGGTCGACACCGTCGCGCACGGCTGGGACCTCGCCCGCGCGCTCGGCCTCCCCTACGAGCCGGACGCCGACGCCGTGTCGGCCGCGTTGCGGATGGCCGAGCGCATCCCCGACGAAGGCCGCGAGAAGAACGGCTCGTTCGCGCACAGCGTCAACGTCCCGGCGGACACCAGCGACCTGGACCGGTTCCTGGCGCTGCTGGGCCGCGACCCCGCCTGGCGCGTCAGCTGACCTCGGTGACCGGCGCGCCCCACGTGTCGCACGACTTCGTGGTCTTGCCGTCGTACCCGGCCTTCGCCCAAGACAGCTGGTGCGCGCGCGAGCCGTGGGTGTCGCTGTCGTCGGCCCGGCCGTAGTCGGCGACGGCGGCGTTGGCCAGCGACCGGCTGATCGAGCCCGTGCCGGCGACCGCGGCGAGGAACAGCGAGCCGAAGCAGTTCGCCTGCAGCTCGATCCGGCGGACGACCTCCTTGTCGGCCGGGCTGTCCTCGTCCGGCGAGGTCATCTTGTCGGCCGCGGCGGACAGGATGCCGCTCTCGCGCTGCACGTGGTGGCCGTACTCGTGGGCGATCGTCGCGATGTGGCGGGCCTTGTTGAGCCCGGCGTCCGACAGCATCCAGTCGGTCGGGGCGTAGATCGTGGTGTCGCCGCCGCAGTAGTACGCGACGGCTTCGTTCTCCGACGGCGCCGCGCCGCACGCGCTGTGCTCGGGCAGCACCACCGACACCTTCGCGGTCAGCGTCGGCTCGTTGGCCTTCGCCAGTGCCGGGCGCCACGACTGTTCGAGGCAGCCGGCCAGCGCGTCGTAGTACGCCTTGAGCTGCTCGGCGGCCCGGCCGAGGGCGGGCAGCGCGCATTGCGCCGGCCCGGGTGTGATGCCGGCGGCGAGCAGCGGGTTGGTGGACAGCTCCGGCACGGACTTCGGCGGCTTGCCGTCGGACGTGCCGCCGTACGCGCGGCCGGTGTCGACACCCTCGGCGACGAGCGCGTGGCCGTCGACGCGGTGCGGGAAAGTGGCGGCGACCAGCGAGAAAGCGAGGACGATCACCAGGACCCCGCCGACGGCGCCCCACAGCCGGCTGCGCGGCGGCGCGATCGGGACGGGGGGTGCGGTCGCCCAGCCGGGTGACGCCCAGGGGTTGGGTTCCGGCGCCCACGCCGGTTCCGGAGGCCGCGCCGCCGGTGCCGGTGACGGCGGTGGCGGCCCGGGCGGACCGGCCCTTTCGGCCTCGTTCACGTTCTCCCCCTGCTCGGTGCGCCCAGCATATCGACCGCCGAAGAGGCCGGGATCACGAATCGAAAACGCCGTCCGGTGGCCAGCGGGCCCGTGATCGGGCGAGACTGTCGGCATGAGTGTCGAGGATCCCCACCTGTGGCTGGAAGACGTGACCGGCGAGGAAGCGCTGGACTGGGTGCGCGCCCGCAACGGCGAAACACTGGCCGAGCTGACCGAGGCCGCCCGGTTCGCCGAGCTGCGTGACGAGCTGCGCGAGGTGCTCGACGCCGACGACCGGATCCCGTACGTGCGCCGCCGCGGTGAGCTCCTCTACAACTTCTGGCAGGACGCGAGCCACCCCCGCGGCCTGTGGCGGCGGACGACGCTGGAGTCCTACCGGCGGGCCGAACCGGAGTGGGAGCTGCTGCTCGACGTCGACGCGCTGGCCGAGGCCGAGGGCGAGAACTGGGTCTGGCAGGGTGCGACCGTGCTGCGGCCGGGTTACCGCCGCGGCCTGGTCGAGCTGTCGCGCGGCGGCGCCGACGCCACGGTCGTGCGCGAGTTCGACCTCGACGCGCACGAGTTCGTCGACGGCGGCTTCACGCTGCCGGAGGCCAAGACGCGCATCGGCTGGATCGACGAGGACCGCGTCTACGTCGGCACCGACTTCGGCCCGGACTCGCTGACCAGCTCCGGCTACCCGCGGCTGAGCAAGGAGTGGCGGCGCGGCACGCCGATCGAGGCCGCGACGACGGTCTACGAGGGCAAGGCCGACGACGTCTCGATCGGCGCGTCCCACGACCCGACCGAGGGCTTCGAGCGCGACTTCGTCAGCCGTGCCATCGACTTCTACCGCTCGGAGCTGTTCCTGCGGACGCCCGACGGCCTGGTCAAGATCGACGTCCCGGACGACGCGAGCGCGTCCCTGCACCGCGAATGGCTGCTGGTCCGGCCGCGGACGGCGTGGACCGTCGGCGGCACCGAGCACCCGGCAGGCTCCCTGATCGCGATCCTGTTCGACGCCTTCATGGGCGGCGAGCGGACCTTCACGACGCTCTTCACGCCGGACGCGCACACCTCGCTCGACTACTGGGCCTGGACGCGCAACCACCTGCTGCTCGGCCTGCTGCGCGACGTCCGGTCCGAGCTGCGCACGCTCACGCCGGGCCCGGACGGCTGGGCGGAGGAGCCCCTTTCGGGTGGCCCGGAGTTCGGCAGCGCGGACATCTTCGACACCGATCCCGACGTCAGCGACGAGTACCTGATCAACTCCAGCGGTTTCCTCCAGCCGTCGACGCTGAGCTACGGCCATGTCGGCGAAGAAGTCGAGGTGCTGAAGCAGGCTCCGGCGTTCTTCGACGCTTCGGAGATGAGCGTCGCGCAGTACTTCGCGACGTCCGAAGACGGCACGAAGATCCCCTACTTCGTCGTCCGGCCCTCCGGTGCCGAAGGCGGCCCGACGCTGCTGACCGGCTACGGCGGCTTCGAGGTCTCGCTGACGCCGTCCTACAGCGGGATGATCGGCCGCGGCTGGCTCGCGCGCGGCGGCACGTACGTCGTCGCGAACATCCGCGGCGGCGGCGAGTACGGGCCGGGCTGGCACACGCAGGCGATCAAAGCCGAGCGGCACCGGGTGTACGAGGACTTCGCCGCCGTCGCCGCGGACCTCGCCGAGCGCGGCATCACGACGCCGGAGCGGCTCGGCATCCAGGGCGGCAGCAACGGCGGCCTGCTGATGGGCGTCATGCTGACGCGCTACCCGGAGCGGTTCGGCGCGATCGTCAGCCAGGTGCCGCTGCTGGACATGCGCCGCTACCACCTGCTGCTGGCCGGCGCGTCGTGGATGGCCGAGTACGGCGACCCGGACGAGGCGGCGGAGTGGGAGTTCATCTCGAAGTACTCGCCGTACCAGAACGTCCACAGTGGAGTGTCCTATCCGCCGTCGCTGTTCGTGACGTCCACGCGCGACGACCGCGTGCACCCCGCCCACGCCCGCAAGATGGTGGCGCGGATGCGTGAGCAGGGGCACGACGTCCGCTACCACGAGAACATCGAAGGCGGCCACGGCGCCGCGGCGGACAACGAGCAGCTGGCGTTCAAGTGGGCGCTGGTCTTCGAGTTCCTGTGGGAGCAGCTCACGAAGTACTGAGCCGTTGGTTACTAATCCGACCACAGTCACGGCCGGATGGCTTTCGAGGCAACGGTTGCCTGCCGCTCAGGAGCCGGCCTACTTTAGGTCGGATTAGTAACGCGGGCGAGCACGACGCCGCCGACGATCAGGGCCAGCGCGGCCACCCGGCCGAGGCTCAGCGGGTCCTTGGTCACGACGACGCCGAGCACGATCGCGCCGACGGCGCCGATCCCGGTGAACACCGCGTAGGCGGTGCCCACCGGGACGGTGTCCATCGCGCGCGAAAGCAGGTAGACCGCGGCCGCGCAGAGCACGAAGCACAGCAGCGTCGGCCACGGCTTCGTGAAGTTCTCCGTCGGCTTGATGCTCTGCGACCAGGCGATTTCGACGAGCCCGGCGCAGACCAGCGTCACCCAGCCCATCAGATGCTCTCGAGGGCCCGGTCGCGGGACGCCACCCGGTCGGCTTCGCGCGCGGCGAGGTGCGGGTCGACCAGGGCGTTGGTCAGTTCGGCGTGCACGAAGCGGACGTCGTCGACGTCGTAGTGCCCGGCGATGAAGTCCCGCAGGTAGGCCTCGTGGTGGTCGAACGGCGCGCGCGGCGTGCCCGGCGCGTACGTCCCGCCGCGCGCCCCGGCGACGACGAACGCCCTGCCCCGCAACGACATCCGCGGGAACGTCACCTGGTCGATCCACGTCTTGAGCGCGGCCGGGATCGAGAAGTTGTACATCGGCGCGCCGATGAGGACGACGTCGGCTTCGAGCAGCTCGGCCAGCAGCGGCTCGACGACCGCCCAGGCGCTCTTCTGGTCCGGCGTCTCGACGACGTCGGCGTAGTGCGCGGGGTCGGTGATCCCCGCCGTCAGGAGCGCGTCGCAGATCTCGGTCCAGGCCTCGCCGATCACCGGCACCGGGTCGGCGGCCAGGTCGCGGTAGGTGCGCGTGCCGGCCCAGGTCGCGGCGTAGCGCGCGGTCAGCTCACGCGAGAACGACGTGCGGCGGGCGCTGGAGTCGAGGTGCAGCAGGTGGGTCACGGTTCCTCCTCAAGTGGACGCGGTGTCCACTTGAAGCTAACTGGACGCCTCGTCCGGATATTCCCTAGGCTGGTGCCATGCCCGAACGCGCCGACGCCGCCCGCAACCGCGCGAAGGTCCTGGCGGCCGCGGAGGAGCTGTTCGCCGCCCACGGCCCGGCGAACGTCACGATGGAGGACATCGCCCGCACGGCCGGCGTCGGCCGGGGCACGCTCTACCGCCGTTACCCGGACCGCGCGGCGATCGCGGTGGCCCTGCTGGACGAGCACGAACGCCGGCTGCAGGAGTCACTGCTGCGCGGGGCTCCCCCGCTGGGCCCGGGCGCACCCCCGGCCGAGCGGCTGGCGGCGTTCTACGCGGCGATGGTGGACCTGCTGACCCGCCACGCGCACCTGGTGCTGGGCACGGAGGTGGGCCATTCGCGCTTCAAGACGGGCGCGTACGGCTTCTGGCACACGCACGTCCGCGTCCTGGCGGTCGCCGCGGGCGCGCCGGACCCCGGCGTCCTGGCCGACGTCCTCCTCGCGCCGCTGGCGCCGGAGCTGTTCCTGCACCAGACCGGCCAGGGCGTGCCGCCGGCGCGGATCACGGCGTCACTGCAGGCCCTCGCGGCCCGGGCGTTCTAAAAGAGCCCACGCGGCCTGGCTCGCTTCGGGACGTGACGCGGCTTCGGTTCTTCACCGCGAATCCGCGCGAGAGCGGCTTCGAAAGCGACGAGCACGTCGGCGACGAAGACGAGCCGCCCGACGCCGAGCCGGCGCAGCGCACGCCCGTGATCGGCGGCGACGGTGATCGTCACGCCCAGCAGGAGCAGCCGCCAGGCGCCGAAGACCAGGGCGCGGGCCGGCCGGCCGAGCGTCGCGAAGCCGATCCGGAGCCGGTGGCAGTGGAAGGGCACGTGCCGCTCCTCGTCGGCGAGGATCAGGCTCGCGACCCGCGTGACGAGCGGGTCGGCGGTGCCGTCCCGCAGGGCGCGGTAGTACCGCAGCGCGACGACCTCGGCGATGAGCAGCACCATCAGTTCCAGCCGCAGCCCGAGCGCCCGCCGCAGTCGCACAAAAACGGCGTCGGACCAGTGGCTGGCGATGGTCGGCACCCCAGCGGCCTGCAGCAGTTCCTCGAGCATCCGCGCGTGGTTCTGCTCCTCGGCGACGAAGAGCCTGACCGCGGCCGCGTAGTCGTCGCCCCCGGCTTTCGCGATGAGGTTGGCCCCGTCGCCGGCTTCGCCGACCTGGAACCGCTGAATGCTCCGCGCGACGTCGGGGTGCAGTTGCGCACCCCGGCCCCAGGGCGGATCGTCCCGCAGCCGCCGGCGTTCGGCCTCGGTTTCGAAGTCCCGGAGCCAGTGTGCGTAGGTCATCGCGCCGATGATGCCGGACACTCGTGGACACCGTGGGCGGCTTCGGTGGAGATCCGGTGTGGATGTCACGCTCGGCCTATCATCGGCAGGATGCCGAGCACCCCGCGGTTCGAAGCCCGCATCCCGACGCAAGACTTGGCCCGCGCGCGGCGGTGGTACGCCGAGAAGCTCGGGCTCGAACCGGCCGAGGAGCGGCCCGGTGGCCTGCGGTACGAGAGCGAGTCCGGCGTCTTCTGCCTCTACACCTCGGCCGGGCGGTCCGACGGCTCGTTCACGCAGCTGGGTTTCTACGTCGACGACGTCGACGCGGCGGTCGCCGACCTGCGCGGCCGGGGGGTCGTGTTCGAGGAGTACGACGGCTGTGTCGGCGGGATCATGGACATCGACGGCAACTACCCGAGCAAGGGCCGCGGCGAGCGGGCCGCGTGGTTCCGCGACAGCGAGGGCAACATGCTCGGCATCGCCGAGATCGTGCCCTAGCCCCGTACTCCGAGCACCACGGCCGGGGTCCAGAAGAACACCTTCGGGTCCCCGAGCCCCGACGCCGTCAGCCAGCGGGCGGCTTCTCGGGCGTCCGTCTCCGCCTCGATCAGGCCGTTGCCGGCCGGGCGGATGCCGGTCGCCGCGTGGACGTCGTCGACCAGGCCGCCCAGGCAGGCCCAGGAATGCCAGGTTCCGTCGTCGAACCCGATCGGCTCGAAGCCGAGGATCTGCCCGCTCGGCACCGGGAGCCGGTGGCACAGGCGGTCCGGCAGGCCGCCGCTCCCCCGCACCCAGCCCGCCGCGGCCAGGTCGGCCAGCAGGGGCTCGACGTGCTCCACGGGGACGCCGACGGTGAGCACCGATTCACCGCGGGCCGCCGCGGCCGCGAAGGCGCCGAACCAGTCGTCCCCGCCCGGCTCGGCCGGGACGAGGTCGACGAGGCAGTCGCTCACCGACAGCCGGTCCGCTCCGGCGGCGACCGCGGCGTGGCCCGCGAACACGTAGTCGTCGATCACGACTCCAGTGTCCCGGGCCACGCAACGGGAAAACGGCAGATCAGCTGCAACCGGAGGTCGCGCCGCAGCCTTCGCAGGCGTAGCACGAGCCTGCCGGGCGCATCTTCGTTCCGCACGTCATGCACAGCGGGGCGTCCGCGGCCTTGCCGAGGCGGAGCTCCATCAGCTCCGTCGTGGTCTGGGCTTCGCGGTGCGGGTGCGCGCTTTCCTCGGTGTGCGGCTCCGGCGAGGAGTCCACTGTGGACTGCAGGGCGCCGAGGTCCACGTTGCCGCCGTAGCCGGCTTCGACCTCGGCCGAACGCTCGTCCGCGGACAGGATGCCCAGCTGCGACCGCTTGTCGGCCGGCAGGTAGTCCAGCGCCAGCCTCCGGAACAGGTAGTCCAGCACGCTGGTGGCGATCCGGATGTCCGGGTCGTCGGTCATGCCGGCCGGCTCGAAGCGCAGGTTGCAGAACTTCGAGACGTAGAACTCCAGTGGGATGCCGTACTGCAGGCCCACCGAGATCGACATCGAGAACGCGTCCATCACGCCGGCCAGCGTCGAACCCTGCTTGCCGAGCTTGACGAAGATCTCGCCGAGGCCGTCGTCCGGGTACGAACCCGCCGTCAGGTAGCCCTCCGCGCCGCCGACGGTGAACGACACCGTCTGGCTCGGGCGCTTCTTCGGCAGGCGCTTGCGCACCGGCCGGTACTCGACGACCTTCTCCGGCTCCGCCGCGACCTTGTCCTTCTTCGCCGTCGACAGCGGCTGGCCGACCTTGCAGTTGTCGCGGTAGATGGCCAGCGCCTTGAGGCCGAGCTTCCAGCCCTGGAAGTAGATCTCCTCGACCTCTTCGACCGTCGCCGTCTCCGGCATGTTGACGGTCTTCGAGATCGCGCCGGACAGGAACGGCTGCACCGCGGCCATCATCCGGACGTGCCCGATCGGCGCGATCGAGCGCTCGCCGACCGCGCAGTCGAACACCTCGTAGTGCTCCGGCCGCAGCCCCGGCGCGTCGACGACGTGGCCGTTCTGCGCCACGAACTCGACGATCGCCTCGACCTGCTCGGCCTGGTAGCCGAGCGCCCCCAGCGCGCGCGGCACGGTCTGGTTGACGATCTGCATCGAGCCGCCGCCGACGAGCTTCTTGAACTTCACCAGCGAGAAGTCCGGCTCGATCCCGGTGGTGTCGCAGTCCATCATGAAGCCGATGGTGCCGGTGGGCGCGAGCACCGAGGCCTGCGCGTTGCGCCAGCCGTGCTTGGTGCCGATGTCGATGCCGCGCTTCCACTCCTCGGTCGCCAGCGCGCGGACCGCGCCGTCGTTCGCGTGGTAGGTGCGGACGAGCTCGTTCGCCGCGGCGTGCTTGCGCATGACGCGCTGGTGCGCCTCGGCGTTGCGGGCGTACCCCTCGTACGCGCCGACGGCCTGGGCCAGCTCCGCCGAGCGCCGGTAGGAGACGCCGGTCATCAGCGACGTGATCGCGGCGGCGAGCGCGCGGCCGCCGTCGGAGTCGTACGCGTGGCCCAGCGCCATCAGCAGCGCGCCGAGGTTGGCGTAGCCGATGCCGAGCTGGCGGAACTTCCGCGTGGTGTCGGCGATCGGCTCGGTCGGGAAGTCCGCGAAGCAGATCGAGACGTCCATCGCGGTGATCACGAACTCCACCGCGCGGGCGAACAGCGGCGCGTCGAACGTGCCCTCGGGCGTGACGAACTTGAGCAGGTTCAGCGAGGCCAGGTTGCAGCTGGAGTTGTCGAGGTGCATGTACTCGCTGCACGGGTTGGACGCGGTGATGCGGCCGGACTCCGGGCAGGTGTGCCAGTCGTTGATCGTGCCGTCGTACTGGATGCCGGGGTCGGCGCACTCCCACGCGGCCTGCGCCACGGTCCGGAACAGCTTCTTCGCGTCCGTGCGGGCGATCTCCTCGCCGGTGAGCCGGGCGCGCAGCGCGAAGTCCGTGTTGTTCTCGACCGCCTGCATGAACTCGTCGGACACGCGGACCGAGTTGTTCGCGTTCTGGTACTGCACCGAGGAGATGTCCGCGCCGGAGAGGTCCATGTCGAACCCGGCGTCGCGCAGGACCTTGATCTTCTCCTCTTCGCGCGCCTTGGTCTGGATGAACTCTTCGATGTCCGGGTGGTCGACGTCGAGCACGACCATCTTCGCCGCGCGCCGGGTGGCGCCGCCGGACTTGATGGTGCCCGCGGAGGCGTCGGCGCCGCGCATGAACGAGACCGGACCCGAGGCGGTGCCGCCGGAGGTGAGCAGTTCCTTGGAGGAGCGGATGCGCGAGAGGTTCAGCCCGGCGCCGGAGCCGCCCTTGAAGATCAGGCCCTCTTCGCGGTACCAGTTGAGGATCGACTCCATGGTGTCGTCGACGGCGAGGATGAAACACGCCGAGACCTGCTGCTTCGAGGCCGTGCCGACGTTGAACCAGACCGGGGAGTTGAAGCTGAAGACCTGGTGCAGCAGCATCCAGGTGAGCTCGTGCTCGAAGATCTCGAGGTCGCGCGGCGTGGCGAAGTAACCGTGGTCGCGCGCACCCTTGACGTAGCTGCGCACGACGCGGTCGATGAGCTGCTTGAGGCTGCGCTCGCGCTGCGGGCTGCCGACGGCGCCGCGGAAGTACTTGCTGGTGACGATGTTCGTGGCGTTGACCGACCAGGACTCGGGGAACTCCACGCCGCGCTGCTCGAAGTTGACCGAGCCGTCGCGCCAGTTGGTCATGACGACGTCCCGTTGTTCCCAGGTGACCTGGTCGTACGGGTGCTCGCCCTCGGTGGTGAAGACGCGCTTCACGCTCAGCCCGGCGGCCTTGCTCTTCTTGCCGGTGGCCGCCCCGGCCCCGGTCCCCACGGTCTCGGTCATGGTCGAACCCTCACTCCCGCAGCGGGACGGTCAATCGCCGTCGTCGCGCTGATCGCTCTCCTTCGGCGCAGCAGCATCCGCGATGGCCTCACGCAGGTCGGCGATCTCCTTCTCGAAGTCCTCGACCGAGGAGAACGAGCGGTAGACGCTGGCGAACCGGAGGTAGGCGACCCCGTCGAGCTCACGCAGCGGGCCCAGGATGGCCAGGCCGACCTCGTGACTCGGGATCTCGGCCAGCCCGGCGGAGCGGATCGACTCCTCCACGCGCTGCGCGAGCTGCTGCAGCGCGTCGTCGTCGACCGGCCTGCCCTGGCAGGCGCGCCGGACCCCGCTGACCACCTTGTCCCGGTTGAACTGCTCGGTGACCCCGGAACGCTTCACGACGGCGAGCACCATCGTCTCCGACGTCGTGAACCGCCTCCCGCAGGACGCGCACGAGCGCCGCCTGCGGATCGCCTGGCCTTCATCCACCTCTCGGGAGTCGACGACCCGAGAGTCCGCATGCCGGCAGAACGGGCACCTCATCCGCCGATCACCTTCCCCTCCGCGCCGGCCGCCCCGGTCGACGTCCAGGCCGCCACGCGCGGCCGTGCTGCGACCTCCGGGCACCCCTGCACCCTGGTGATCGACTTGTGGACATCCGGTGGGTAAGAGCCGGTCAACTGTGGACAACTGCTGTCCAGTCTACCCCAACCTGTGGACCAACTACAGCGGTGTAACTACTACATATAGCGGCAGAGAGTAGGACTCGGGAGGTGCGTGCGCAAGCGGCGCGACCGGGCGGGAACCCGCCCGGGTGAGAGTGGTTGACGGCCACGGCAACCCGGCGCCGAATCAGGGAGCGGGCACAGCCGCCGGGTCGGCGACCGGGACCGTGAGCGCCAGCCCGGGCACCAGAACGGGCTGGTCCAGGCGATTGAGCTCTTCGATCCGGGCGACAACCGCGCCAGTGTCGCTGTCCGGCGCGAATCGGGCCGCCAGCGCGGACAGCGTGTCGCCCTGCTCGACCGACACCGTGGCGGTGGACTCGGGCACCGGGGCACTCGCGCCACCGCCGCCCAGAAGACCCAATCCGGTGACCACGAGGCAGCTCGCGCCGGCGAGCGCGACGAGCCACGGCCACCGCACCGGCACCCGCCGCGGCGCCGCGCAGGGCGCGCCGGCGGGACGACGGCCCGCCACGACCCGCGCGCGTGTCGGCGGGCGCTGCACCTCACCGCGCCGTCCGCGCAGCACGCGCACAGGACGGGGTTGCGCCGGAGCCGGGGTCGCCGGGCGAGCCGGACCGCGTTCGGCCAGAATGGACATCCGAACCTCCTCTGAACCCTGGTGTCCGCCTGATCCCGGAACCGGCTGCGATTCGTGGATCAAGGTCGAACAGACGTTCTATCGAACGTCAGTGCGAAGGTCTACCACCTACCACCGACAAAATCGAGCGGACACGGCGTGTCGATCGAACAGATGTTTGAAATCGTCGTGCCCGGGGGCTAACGTCGGTGACCAGGGCATCTGCCGGGCAGATGCCGCCGGCGAGGCTGCCCGCACCCAGCGGACGGCGGCCGGCGCGCATACGTGCAGCGAACGTCTGGGAGGCGACGCAGTGGCGAAGGAGAACAAGGCGGGCAGGACCAGTGGGTCCCCCGGGGGCACCGGAAAGGTGGCCTCCATGCCCGAGGTGTACGACGTGGACGACGCCCTCACCGTCCGCCAGCAGCAGGTCCTCGACGTGATCCGCTCGTGGGTGAGCCGGTTCGGCTACCCGCCGAGCGTCCGCGAGATCGGCGAAGCGGTGGGCCTGACGTCGACGTCGTCGGTCTCGCACCAGCTGCGGGCGTTGCAGCGCAAGGGGTACCTGCGCCGGGACGCGAACCGGCCGCGCGCGGTCGGCGTGCTCTCCGCGACCGACGACAACCCCATGGGCATCGAGATGGACCAGCAGCCGGTCATGCCGAAGGCGGCGTACGTGCCGCTGGTCGGCCGGATCGCCGCCGGTGGCCCGGTGCTGGCCGAGCAGTCCATCGAAGACGTCTTCCCGCTGCCGCGGGAGATCGTCGGCGAGGGTGAGCTGTTCCTGCTCAAGGTCACCGGCGACTCGATGATCGACGCGGCCATCACCGACGGCGACTGGGTCGTGGTCCGGCAGCAGCCGGACGCGGACAACGGCGAGATCGTCGCCGCGATGATCGACGGCGAGGCCACGGTCAAGACGTTCAAGCGCAAGGGCGGCCACATCTGGCTCATGCCGCACAACGAGGCGTACGAGCCGATCCCCGGCGACGACGCCACGGTGCTCGGCAAGGTCGTCGCGGTGCTCAGGCGGTTGTGACGAGGGGCGTGAAACGCGGGCGGAGTCTGCTCGCGGAGAGCGCTCGCCAAGCGTTTCCGCCCGTGTCTTCCGGGGGTGCAACCCCCAGACCCCGCCCGAGGGCGAGCCCCCGGACCCCACCTCGGTCGCCCTGGTCTGTCGGCCAGGGTTTCGCACCGCCGAGGCTGGGGTTGAGTTTCACCGGATCGAGTGGTCTTGGCCGTGGGGAGCCAAGCCCGCGAGAGCCAAGCCCGTGAGGCTCGGCCCGTAAGAACTAGCGGCGGCTTCGGCGGCGCAGCTTGCCGAACCCGAACCAGCCGATCCCGACCACCGCGAGCGTGATCCCCGCGGCGGGCAGGATGGGGAGCCCGGCCCCGTCCCCCGCCGAACCGGGCGTCGCGCCGGTGCCGGTCGAGGCTTTGCCCTCCGCCGGTGCGCCGGACTGCGCGGCCAGAGCGGCCGCGCCCCGCACCGCGCGGAGGGGCTGGCCGACCCCTTCGCTGCCCGAGAGCAGCGTGCCGTCGGGATCGAACGCGATCGCCTCGCCCTGCTTCTCCCCCGGCAACGGGATCCGGACCGGGGTGCGCTGCAGCGCGGCGAGGACATCGCCGTCGGGTGCGGCGTAGAGGTAGGCGTCGGTGTAGGTGCGCAGCGCGACGACGGTGCCGTCGGCCGTGGACGCGCCGCCGGTGACCAGCACCGAGCCGATGGACCCGACCGGGCCGCCCTGCGTGTCGGTGGTCTCGATCTTCACCGAGCCGACCTTCTCCAGGTTCGTGGGCCCGGGGCTCGCCAGCGGGCCGGACGGCCGGTAGACCTTCGCGTCGCCGAGGACGTCCTTGGTGATCAGGTACGGCGTCCCCGCCTTGTCCATGATCAGCGCTTCGGTGTCGTGCTGGCCGTCGGGGTAGGTGAGCCGGTGCAGCGTGAGCTTGCCCTGCGGGCTCAGCTCGAGCAGCGCGACGGTCAGCCGGCCCTTCAGGTTGTCGCCGGTGTCGGACAGCCAGAGCCGCCCGTCGGGCGTGCGGGCCAGGTCCTCGACGTCGAACGGGTCCGTCTTGTCGGTGAGGACCTTCTGCACCTTGCAGTCCCGGCCGAGCACGAACACCTGGACCTTGGTGCCGCCGTCGTTGATCGCGTAGAGGTGGTCGCCGTCGGACACGAGCCCGGACAGCTCACCGAGGCGCGAGTCCTTCACCGTGCACAGCGGCTGAGGCGTCTCCGCCGCCGACGCGGGCACCGGTCCGCTCAGTAGAGCCAAGAACCCCGCCGCAACCGCGACCGCCACGCGCAACCCAGCCACCTCCGAAAACATTCCAGTGTGCGATCACCACGACCGCACACTGGAATGTAGACGTCTCAGGCCCTGGTCGAGTTGGTCTCGTACTCCCGCAAAGCCGCGGCGAAATCCGGGCGGACCCGCACCAGCAGGCGCGTGCCCTCCTCGACGTGCTCCTCTTCCAGCACTTCGCCGTCCGAGTGCGCCCGCGAGACCAGCTCGCCGTGCGCGTAGGGCACCAGCACCTCGACGGTGACCTCCGGCCGCGGCAGGCGTTCGGCGATCACGTCGACGAGCGCTTCGATGCCCGCCCCGGTCCGCGCCGAGACCTGCACCGAGCCGGACAGGGCGTGCCGCAGCCGGGCGAGGGTGACCTCGTCGGACGCGTCGGTCTTGTTGATCACCAGCAGCTCCGGCGGGAGCGGCTCCTTGCGCTTGCGCGTGATCTCGCCGAGCACCTCGCGCACGGCGCTGACCTGCTCCTCGGGCGCCGGGTCGGACCCGTCCACCACGTGCACCAGCAGGTCCGCGTCCGCGGCCTCTTCCAGCGTCGAGCGGAACGCGTCCACCAGCTGGTGCGGCAGGTGCCGCACGAACCCGACGGTGTCGGTCAGCGTGTAGGTGCGCCCGTCCGCGGTCTGCGTGCGCCGCGTGGTCGGGTCGAGGGTGGCGAACAGCGAGTCCTCCACCAGCACCCCGGCGCCGGTCAGCGCGTTGAGCAGGCTCGACTTGCCGGCGTTCGTGTAGCCGACGATCGCCACGCTGGGCACCTCGTTGGCCACCCGGCGGCCGCGCTTGGTCTCGCGGATGGTGTCCATGGCGGCGATCTCCCGGCGCAGCTTCGCCACGCGCTTGTTGATCCGCCGCCGGTCGGTCTCGAGCTTGGTCTCACCGGGACCACGCAGGCCCACGCCGCCGTTCGCGCCACCGGCCCGGCCACCGGCCTGCCGGGACAGCGACGCACCCCACCCGCGAAGCCGCGGGATCAGGTACTGCAGCTGGGCCAGCTCGACCTGGGCCTTGCCCTCCTTGGACCGGGCGTGCTGGGCGAAGATGTCGAGGATCAGCGCGGTCCGGTCGATGACCTTGACCTTGACCTTCTCCTCGAGCTGCCGCAGCTGGCCCGGCGAGAGCTCGCCGTCGCAGATCACGGTGTCGGCGCCGGTGGACCCGACGATGTCGCGCACTTCCCGCACCTTGCCCGAGCCGATGTAGGTGGCCGGGTCCGGCTTGGTCCGCCGCTGGATGAGACCTTCGAGGACTTCCGAACCCGCGGTCTCGGCCAGGCGCGCCAGCTCGGCCAGCGACGCCTCGGACTGCAGGGCGGTGCCCTCGGTCCACACGCCGACCAGCACGACCCGCTCGAGCCGCAGTTGCCGGTACTCGACTTCGGTGACGTCGTCGAGCTCGGTGGACAGTCCCGCGACCCGGCGCAGTGACGCCCGGTCCTCGAGCTCCATCTCGCCCGTGGACAGCTCGGCGTCGTACGGGTCTTCGTGGTCTTCGGTGTGTGTCAGATCTGTCATCGTGCCTCCATGGTCCCACGTTTCGACGCGGGAACCGAACTCTTCAGCTGCTCGGATAGGTGGCGAGGTAGATCGCGGTGCGTTCCGCGCCGGGACGGCGCGGTCGTGCGCGAAACTCCTCGAGGAGGGCGTTCAGCCGGTTGTCCAGCTCTTCGCGCTCGTCGGGGGCCACCTGGACGACCAGGCGTGACTGGTGCACGCCCTCGAACCCGGTTTCGGCGATCTCGGCCAGGTAGGCCTCGAGCACCGCCTCTTCAACGCCCCGATCACCGCATGAGTCGAGTGTCCACGAAAGTCCGGTGGAGAGGTAGGGAATTTCCCTGGCGCCCCGGGTGCCGCGCCGTGGCGGCTGCGCCGCCAGGAAGCCGGTTTCCACGAGCTTGCGCACGTGGTGCAGGGTGGTCGCCGGGTCGCGGCCGAGCCGTTCGGCGAGCTCCTTGTTCGTCAGGGCGTCCGAGAAGGTCAACCGGATGATGCGCAGCCGTATTCCGGACGCCAGCGCGGCGGCCTCGGCTTCGGTCGCGGTACGTCGTTTCGAAGGCTGCACCCGCACAGCCTAGAACGGCAGTGATTGACACTTTCCAATCACTCACGGCACACTCGGGCCCATGTCCAGGGGGTCACTCTTCTTCCACGCCGATTTCCGGCGGCTGTGGGCCGGCGACACGGCCAGCCAGTTCGGCACGTTCGTCGGCAACACGGCCATCCCGCTGCTCGCGGCCGTGACGCTGGCCGCGACGCCGTTCGAGATGGGCCTGCTCACCGCGGCCGAGACACTCGCGTTCCTGCTGATCGGGCTGCCCGCCGGCGTGTGGGTCGACCAGCTGCGGCGCCGCCGGGTCATGCTCACGGCCGACTTCACGCGGTTCGCCCTGCTGCTCAGCGTGCCGCTCGCCTGGTGGGCCGGGGTGCTGACGCTCGCGCAGCTGCTGGTCGTCGTGCTGCTCGTGGGCGTCGCGACGCTGTTCTTCGACATCGCCTACCAGTCGTACCTGCCTGCGCTCGTCGGCCGGGAGCACCTCCTGGAGGGCAACGCCAAGCTGCAGGCCGTCCAGTCGGTCGCGCAGATCGCCGGGCCGAGCGGCGCGGGCGTGCTGGTCCAGCTGGTCAGCGCCGCGAACACCGTGCTGATCACCGGCTTCGGCTACCTGACGTCGGCGCTGTGCCTGCTGCGCATCCGCGCGAGCGAACCCGAGCCGGAACCCCGCGGCCACACCCGGCTGCTCCCGCAGATCGCCGAAGGGCTGCGGTTCGTGTTCTCCGACAAGCCGTTGCGGGCGATGGTCGCGACCACGGCGACGGCGAACTTCTTCCACGGCGCGTTCAGCGCCGTGCAGGTGCTGTTCCTGACGCGGACCGTCGGGCTGGCGCCGGCCGCGGTCGGCGTGCTCCTGGCGGTCGGCGGCGCCGGCGGGATCCTCGGCGCGGTCTGCTCGGGCGCGGTGACCCGGCGGATCGGCCAGGCGCGGGCGATCTGGCTGGTCCCGCTGTTCACCATGCCGGCCAACCTCGTGTTCCCCCTCGCCGGGCCGGACTGGCGGCTCGGGCTCGCCGGGCTCGGCGCGGCGATCGGTGGGTTCGGGATCATCGTCTACAACGTCGCGCAGGTGTCCTACCGGCAGGCGATCTGCCCGGACCGGCTGCTCGGCCGGATGAACGCGAGCGTGCGGTTCGTCGTCTGGGGCGTGATCCCGCTGGGCGGGCTGCTGGGCGGCGCGCTCGGCGAGGGACTCGGGCTGCGCGGCGCGACGTGGGTGGGCGTGGCCGGCGAAGTGGCCGCGGTGCTGTGGGTGGTCTTCTCACCGCTGCGGCACATGCGCGATCTGCCGACCACGGCGAAAACGGGTTCCGGCCCCGCCTAGAGTTGCTTCATGAACACTCCCCTCGAGCGCCCACAGGTTCCGGACAAGGTCGGTGTCGACGGTCTGGAGGCCAAGTGGGTACCCGTATGGGAGTCCACGGGCGCCTACCGGTTCGACCGCACCAAAACCCGTGACGAGATCTACTCGATCGACACCCCGCCGCCGACGGTCAGCGGGTCGCTGCACATCGGGCACGTCTTCTCCTACACCCACACCGACGTCCTCGCGCGGTTCAAGCGGATGCGCGGGTTCGAGGTCTTCTACCCGATGGGCTGGGACGACAACGGCCTGCCGACCGAACGCCGGGTGCAGAACCACTTCGGCGTCCGCTGCGACCCGTCGCTGCCCTACGACCCGGACTTCGAGGCGCCGAAGAAGCCCGGCAAAGACACCGTCTCGATCTCGCGGCGGAACTTCGTCGAGCTGTGCGAATCCCTGACGGTGACCGACGAAAAGGTCTTCGAAGGGCTGTGGCGGCAGCTCGGGCTGTCCGTCGACTGGACGATGACCTACCAGACGATCGGGCACGACTCGCGGCTGATCTCGCAGCGCGCGTTCCTGCGCAACCTCGCCCGCGGCGAGGCCTACCAGGCCGAAGCGCCGACGCTGTGGGACGTCACGTTCCGCACCGCCGTCGCCCAAGCCGAGCTGGAGGACCGCGAACGCCCCGGCGCGTTCCACGACCTCGCGTTCACCGCGCCCGACGGGTCCGACGTCGTCATCGCGACGACCCGGCCCGAGCTGCTGCCCGCGTGCGTCGCGCTGGTGGCGCACCCGGACGACGAACGCTTCAAGCCGCTCTTCGGGACCACCGTGCGGACGCCGGTGTTCGGCGTCGAGGTGCCCGTGGTGGCGCACCACCTGGCCGACCCGGAGAAGGGCCGCGGCATCGCGATGGTGTGCACCTTCGGCGACACCACGGACGTCACGTGGTGGCGCGAACTGCGCCTCGCGACGCGCGTGGTGCTCGGCCGTGACGGCCGGTTCCTGCCCGACGCGCCGCACGGCGTGCCCGCGGAGGCCTATGCGCCGCTGGTGGGCAAGACCGTCCACACGGGACGCGAGATCCTGGTCCGCCTGCTGCGCGAAGCCGGGGCCCTGCGCGGCGAACCGCGGCCGATCACGCACTCGGTGAAGTTCTACGAGAAGGGCGACAAGCCGCTGGAGATCGTCGCCAGCCGGCAGTGGTACCTCCGCAACGGCGGCAACGACCCGGCGTTCCGCGAGAAGATGCTGGCCCGGGGCGAGGAACTGACCTGGGTGCCGAAGCACATGAAGGTGCGCTACTCGTCGTGGGTGACGAACCTCGCCGGCGACTGGCTGGTCAGCCGCCAGCGGTTCTTCGGCGTGCCGATCCCGTTGTGGTACCGGCTCGACGCGAGTGGTGAGCCCGACTACGACGCGCCTCTCCTGCCCGACGAGAGCGCGTTGCCGGTGGACCCGAGCAGCGACGTCCCGCCCGGCTTCACCGAGGACCAGCGGGGCGTGCCGGGTGGTTTCGTCGCCGAGGCCGACGTGATGGACACGTGGGCGACGTCGTCGCTGACCCCGCAGATCGTCGGCCGCTGGAGCCTCGACGACGACCTGTTCGAGCGGGTCTTCCCGATGGACCTGCGGCCGCAGGCGCACGAGATCATCCGCACCTGGCTGTTCTCGACGGCGGTGCGCGCGGAGCTGGAGCACGGCGTGCTGCCGTGGCGGGCGGCGTCGATCGCCGGCTGGGTGCTCGACCCGGACCGCAAGAAGATGTCGAAGTCCAAGGGCAACGTCACGACACCGGTGGACCTGCTGGAGCGGTTCGGCTCGGACGCGGTGCGCTACTGGGCGGCGAGCGCGCGCCCCGGCGTCGACACGGCGGTGGACGAAGGCCAGATGAAGGTCGGCCGGCGCCTGGCGACGAAGCTGCTCAACGCCAGCCGGTTCGTGCTCGGCCTCGGCGTGCCGTCCCCGTCCGCGGCGGTCACCGAACCGCTGGACCGGGCCCTGCTGGCTTCGCTGGCTGTCGTCGTCGAGCAGGCGACGGCGGCGTTGGAGGCGCTGGACTACGCGCGGGCGCTGCAGGTGACCGAGACGTTCTTCTGGACGTTCTGCGACGACTACGTCGAGCTGGTGAAGGGCCGCGCGTACGGCGACAGCGGCACCGCGGGAGCTGCGTCGGCCCAGGCGGCGCTGGTCACAACGTTGTCGGCGGTGCTGCGGCTGCTGGCGCCGTTCCTGCCGTTCGCGGCCGAAGAGGTCTGGTCGTGGTGGCAGCCGGGCTCGGTGCACCGGGCGCCGTGGCCGGTCGCTGCGGCTGTCGACGGTGACCCCGCCTTGCTGACGCTGGCGGGCGAGGTGATCGCGGCGGTGCGCCGGGCGAAGACGGACGCGAAGGTCTCGATGCGCACCGCGGTGGAAACGCTGACGGTGACCGGGCCGGCGGAGGTGCTGGAGCGGTTCGCGCGCATCGAGCCGGACATCCGGCTGGCGGGCGCGATCGCCGACGTCAAGACGCGCGACGGTGAGCTGGCGCTGGAAGTGACCGTCGGCTGACGCCGGGGGCCGCCGTCAGGAACCGGCGGCGGCCCACTGGTTCGCGTATCCGCCTCTTGGCTCAACTCGCGAGAAGGCGCGTTGCGAGCCACCACCGGGATACCCCGCCGGCGCTTGTTGATGCCGCCTGGGCCGGATGCCGCGGTCCACAGCGTTGCCCGGGCACCTACCCTCACACGAATACGACGAAGTCCTGATTGCGGACCCGAGGTCGTTCACGTCCGGGCGTTTGTTACGGATGCCTGTTTCCGCCTCCCGGCGCGGCAGATCGCCGCCGTCAGGAACCGGCGGCGGCCCACCAGGCGTCGTCGATCTCGCCGCGGGCCACGATCTCCGCCGGGCCCGACAGCGTCGACGCGCCGCGGGACACCGTCACGTCCACCCGGCCGCCCGGGATGTCCACTGTGGATGCTCCGGTGTCGGTGCCCGCCAGGTGGAAGGCCGCGGCCACCGCGGCGACCGTGCCCGTGCCGCAGGCGCGCGTCTCCCCCACCCCGCGCTCGTGCACGCGCATCCGCAGCGCGCCCTCGCCGAGGCGGTTGACGAACTCGAGGTTCACGCCGTTCGGGAAGACGTCGTGGTCGAAGTCGGGCTGGTCGCGCAGGTCCAGGTCCCGGACGTCGGTGTCGTCGAGCACCGTGACCAGGTGCGGGTTGCCGACGTCGACGGCCACGCCGGAGAACGGCCGGCCCGCGACCACGGTGACCGACGTGCCGGTGATCGTCGCCGGGCCCATCCCGACGGTCACCGTGCGGTCCGGGTGCACGACCACCGGGCGGTCGCCCGCGCGGGTGCCGACGACGAACTCGCCCTCGGTCACGAGCCCGGCATCCACGAGGTAGCGGGCGAAGACGCGCACGCCGTTGCCGCACATCTCCGCGATCGAGCCGTCCGCGTTGCGGTAGTCCATGAACCACTCGCCCTCGGAGGCGATTTCGAGCGCGTCGGCCCGGACGATGCGGAGCACGCCGTCGGCCCCGAGGCCGCGGTGGCGGTCGCACAGCGCGGCGATCCGGGCCTCGGTCAGCTCGAGGCGGCCCGCCGCGTCGGGGAGCAGCACGAAGTCGTTCTGCGTGCCGTGCCCCTTGAGGAACTCGATTCCGCCCATGGGGCAAGGTTACCGGGCCAGGGTATCCAGGACGCGTGCGGCCAGCCCGGCTTCGGCGCCGTCGAACCAGTGGATCCGCTGGTCGCGCCGGAACCAGGAACGTTGCTTCCGGACGAAGCGCCGGGTGGCCTGCGCCGTCGCCGCGGCGGCGGCCGCGAAGTCGCCCTCGCCGTCCAGCTCGGTGATCACCTGCTGGTAGCCGAGCGCGCGCGACGCCGTCTTCCCGTCGCGCAGGCCGCGCGCCAGCAACTCGCGGACCTCGTCGACGAGGCCGGCCTCGAACATCAGGCGAACGCGCTCGTTCACGCGCTCGTCGAGCTCCTCGGGCGCGCGGTCGACACCGATCACGACCGTGCCGTAGCGGGCCGGCCCCGGCTTCGGCAGGTTCGCGGAGAACGGCTCCCCGGTGATCTCGATGACTTCCAGCGCGCGCACGATCCGGCGGGTGTTGGTCGGCAGGATCGCGGCCGCGGCGACCGGATCGCGTTCACCCAACCGGGTGTAGAGGGTCGGCGTGCCCAGTTCGGCCGCCTCCGCGTCGAGCCGCGCGCGCACGGCCGGGTCGGTGCCCGGGAAGCGCAGGTCGTCGAGCACCGCCTGGACGTAGAGCCCGGACCCGCCGGTCAGCACCGGCACCCGGCCCGCGGCCAGGAGCCGTTCGACCGCGGCGCGGGCGTCGCGCTGGTAGGCCGCGACGGACGCCGTCTCGGTCACGTCCAGCACGTCGAGCAGGTGGTGCGGAACACCACGACGTTCCTGCTCAGTGGCTTTCGCGGTGCCGATGTCCATGCCGCGGTAGAGCTGCAGGGCGTCGGCGTTGACGACCTCCCCGCCGAGCTTCAGCGCCAGCTCCACGGCCAGCGCCGTCTTGCCGGTGGCCGTCGGCCCGACCACCGCGACCGGGCGGATCGGGGGCGGGGCGGCGGGGCTGGTCACGGCGGCTGACGATACCGGCGTCCCGACACGGAGCGTCCACCGGAAGTAGGATCACGAGCTTCGAGTAGCTCATCCGGTACCACGGTGCGCGCTGAGCTGCTTGAATGCCGCGTGGGGGCCGTAGCATCCGAGCACGGCCCGTGACGACCGCATTACCCGGCCCCGCCGCACCGGCGGGGCGCCCGCGCCAGCGGGCGTACAGGCGATAAGGAGCCTGCGATGGCCCAGGAGAACACTTCCACCGGTACCCCGGCCCCGCACCCGGTGCCGCACGCGCTGCACACCGGGCACGCCGCACCGCCCGTGCCGCCCGCCGAGCCCACCCCGTCCACCTGGGGCCGGGTCGACGAAGAGGGCACGGTCTACGTCACCACCGCCGAGGGCGAACGCGCCGTCGGCGTCTGGCAGGCGGGCAGCCCCGACGAGGGCCTGGTGCACTTCGCCCGCCGCTTCGACGACGTGCGGACCGAGGTCGAGCTGCTGGAGACGCGCCTGGTGTCGGGCGCCGGCGACCCGAAGCACGCGCTGTCGAGCGCCACGCAGCTGCGCGACGGGCTGGCCGAGTCCGCCCTGGTCGGTGACCTGGCCGCACTGGGGGCGCGCCTGGAGTACGTCATCGGGCACGCGGAGAAGGCCCTGGCCAGCGCCAAGCAGGAGCGTGAGGAAGCCCGCGCCGCGGCCGTCACCCGCAAGCAGGAGCTGGCGGAGGAAGCCGAGAAGATCGCCGCCGACTCCACCCAGTGGAAGGCGGCCGGCGACCGGCTGCGCACGATCCTGGACGAGTGGAAGACGGTCAAGGGCGTCGACCGCAAGACCGACGACGAGCTGTGGAAGCGGTTCTCCAAGGCCCGCGAGGGCTTCAACCGGCGTCGTGGCTCCCACTTCGCCGAGCTGGACAAGCAGCGCGCGTCGGCCAAGACGCGCAAGGAAGAGCTCATCGCCGAGGCCGAGGCCATCAGCGAGTCCGACGACTGGGGCGACACCGCGGGCCGCTACAAGGACCTGATGACCGAGTGGAAGGCCGCCGGCCGGGCCCCGAAGGACAGCGACGAGGCCCTGTGGCAGCGCTTCCGCGCGGCGCAGGACAAGTTCTTCGCCCGCCGGTCCACGGTGTTCTCCGAGCGCGACGCCGAGTTCTCGACGAACGCGTCCCGCAAGGAGGAGCTGCTGGTCGAGGCCGAGAAGATCGACGCCGGCTCGAACCTCGAAGCGGCGAAGAACGCGCTGCGCAAGATCCAGGAGCAGTGGGACGAGATCGGCAAGGTCCCGCGCGAGCGCATCCGCGAGCTGGACGGCCGGCTGAAGGCGGTCCAGGACTCGGTGAAGTCGGCCGAGGACTCCCGCTGGCGCCGGACGGACCCGGAGGCGCAGGCCCGGGCCGCGCAGTTCCGCGAGCGCGTCGAGCAGTTCGAGAGCCAGGCCGAGAAGGCGCGCGCGGCGGGCGACGAGCGTCGCGCCAAGAAGGCCGACGACCAGGCCGCGCAGTGGCGCGAGTGGCTGCAGGCCGCGGAGGCGGCCATCGCCGACCGCTGAGTCGTCCCCGGAAGTGCCGTGAAGGCCTCCTTACCGGCTCTTATGGCCGGTAAGGAGGCCTTTCACGGCTTTCGGGTGTCTACGAGCGGGAGAAGGCCGTGCGCATCCACTGGACGGCGAGGCAGATCATCGCGATCCAGGCGATGATCAGGCCGGCGCCGGGTCCGCCACCGGCGGCGCCGGGGGCGTGGGACGACTGCTGGGACCAGATGGCCAGGAGGCCGTCGACCGAGGCGAACCAGCCGCCGGCGGCGCAGACCCAGGCCAGCCACCACCGGCGCGTCACCAGCGCGAGCGCGGACGCGACGACGCCGACGGCGGTCGACGTCGCGGCGAACAGCTGCGGGATGCCGCCGCCCTCGCCGGCCAGCACCTGCCAGCCGGCGTGGTCGCCGACCCAGGGCAGCAGCAGGCAGCCGAGCAGCACGAACGTGAACACCGCGATGGTGAACCCGCGCCGGCCGAGCTCGACCGTGCGGGACGCCTGCTGCCCGACCTCGTCGATCTCGGCGGCCAGCTCGTCCAGCTCGCCGGACTTCTGGGATTCGGTCACAACGCACACCCGCTCACCGGTTCGGGCCGGACCGCCGGGGCACCGAAGCCCGGCAGGCCCAGCGTGACGCCGTTGGTCTTGGGCCGCAGCCCCGCCTCGGCGTTGTCGCCCGCACGCGTCCGCCGGTGCGAGACCAGGTCCCCGTCGGCGACCATGTGGTGCGGCGCGCCGTAGGTGACGACCGTCTCGACGATGTCGCCGGGCCGCACCCCGCGGTCGACGTTCAAACCGGTCGGCGCGAAGTGCACCAGCCGGCCGTCACGGCCGCGGCCGCTCATCCGGTGCGTCTCGGCGTCCTTGCGGCCTTCGCCGTCGGCGACGAGCAGCTCGACGCGGCGGCCGACGATCTTCTTGTTCTCGTCCCAGGAGATCCGGTTCTGCAGCTCGACCAGGCGCTCGTAGCGTTCCTGGACGACCTCCTTGGGCAGCTGGCCCGCCATCGTCGCGGCCGGCGTGCCGGGGCGCTTCGAGTACTGGAAGGTGAACGCGCTGGAGAAGCGGGCCTGCGCGACGACGTCCAGGGTCGCCTGGAAGTCCTCCTCGGTCTCGCCGGGGAAGCCGACGATGATGTCGGTGGTGATGGCCGCGTCGGGCATCGCCGCGCGGACCTCGTCGAGGATCTTCAGGTAGCGCGCGGAGCGGTAGGACCGCTTCATCTCGCGCAGCACCCGGTCGGACCCGGACTGCAGCGGCATGTGCAGCTGGTGGCAGACGTTCGGCGTCTCGGCCATCGCGTCGATGACGTCGGAGGTGAACGCGGCCGGGTGCGGCGAGGTGAACCGGACGCGCTCCAGGCCGTCGATGGCGCCGGTCGCGCGCAGCAGCTTCCCGAACGCCAGCCGGTCGCCGAACTCGACGCCGTAGGAGTTCACGTTCTGGCCGAGCAGCGTGACTTCGAGCACGCCCTCGGCGACGAGCGCCTCGACCTCGGCGAGGATCTCGCCGGGCCGCCGGTCGCGTTCCTTGCCGCGCAGGGCGGGCACGATGCAGAAGGTGCAGGTGTTGTTGCAGCCGACCGAAACGGACACCCAGCTCGCGTAGGACGATTCGCGGCGCGCGGGCAGCGTCGACGGGAAGGTCTCGAGGGATTCGAGGATCTCGACCTGGGCCTCGGCGTTGTGCCGCGCCCGCTCCAGCAGCACCGGCAGCGACCCGATGTTGTGCGTCCCGAACACGACGTCCACCCAGGGAGCCCGCTTGACGATCTCCCCGCGGTCCTTCTGCGCCAGGCACCCGCCGACGGCGATCTGCAGGTCCGGGTTGGCGGTCTTGTCGGGCCGCAGGTGCCCGAGGGTGCCGTAGAGCTTGTTGTCCGCGTTCTCCCGGACGGCACAGGTGTTGAACACGATGAGGTCGGGCTTGGCCCCAGTGTCGACGGGCACGTAGCCGGCCTCTTCGAGCTGCCCGGCGAGGCGCTCGGAGTCGTGGACGTTCATCTGGCAGCCGAAGGTGCGGATCTGGTACGCCCTGGGTGCCTGTGTCTCGGTCATCGCTGACCAGGGTAACCCCCACCTGACCAGGTAAAGGTCCCGCCCTACCCCGGGGACCGCACGTCGAGGGATGACGAAGCACCCTGCGTTGCTCCGTCTACGAGGTCGAGGGTGCCCGATCAGGCTTCGCGACCGAACGACTGATTGAACGCGCAGCTCGACGATCCTGTGCCGCTCTTCGTGCCCGGCAGTGCAGGCCACGAAGATGGGCTCCCTGATCGGCGCCACGAGCTGAGGACCGGCGCGCGACCGCGAAAGTTGCCAGAACGTGGACAAACAGGTCCGGGTGGCCTGGTGAGTTGGTGCCGTCCGGTCACGGCCAGTAATGTCGGGCCCGGGATCAGGGCAGTCGTGTCCGAGAGACGTCTGGGATGATCGGGGAGAACACGCGGGTGCCAAAGGTGTTCATCTCCTACGCCCGGGAAAGCTCCGCCCACTGCCGTGAAGTCCGGCGGCTCTGCGAGTTGCTGCGGGAAAACGGCGTCGACGCGTGGATCGACGAGTACGACACGCACGTCCGCCAAGACTGGGTCGACTGGATGGCCAAAAAAGTCCAGCGCAGCGACTACGTCCTGGTCATCGCCTCGCCCGCCTACCGCGCCCTCAGCGACGGCGACCTCTCCGCAGAGGTCTACCGCGGGATCCGCACCGAATGGAAGCTCATCAAGGAGCGCGTCCACGCCGACGGTGACGACGGCCTGGTCAGCGTGCTGCCGGTACTCCTGCCCGGCCACCCCATCGGCGAGATCCCCGCCCTCTTGCAGCCCCACTCCGCCTCGCGCGTCGCCGTTGCGGAGCTGACCCGCGACGGCGTCGACGACCTTCTGCGGATGCTGACCGGCCGGCCGGTCCATCCGGCGCCGCCACTGGGCGCTCGCGTTCCCCCATCACCAGAACACGGGGCCACGGTCACCGTTCCGGTGCCGACGTGGCCGCGGCGGGCGTGGCTGCCCGCGATCGCGGGGCTGGTCACGTTCGTTGCCGGACTGCTGCTCGCCACGTCCCCCGACGTCCGGGTGCCGGGTCTCGTCGCGGTCGGCGCAGGCCTCGCGTTGCAGGCGCACGGCTTCCGGGCACGCCCTCGGGCAGATGACCGCTCGGTGCTCGCGCTGCGAGCCCGCGCGTTGCTGGAGGAGATCGTCACCACCGAAAGCAGGACGTTGCAGCGGCTGCTCGGCGACACCGGCGACCCGCAGCCGGCCGACGTGCGCTTCCTGCCGTCGCTGGTGCGATGGCGCCCGGACAACACCACCGCCACCGCCGGGTCACTGTCGACGATCGGCCGCTACTACCAGGACCTGGACCCGGAGCGGCTCCTGATCCTGGGCGCACCCGGCGCGGGCAAGACGGTCCTCGCCATCCAGCTGGTGCTGGACTTGGCGGCCGACTCCCTCGCCACCGGCCGTGATCAGGCGGTACCGCTGCGGCTGAGCTTGTCGGCGTTCGCAGTGCCCGATGCCGATACCTCACCGGTCGACATCCGGGCCCGGCTGGACACGTGGATCGCGGAGCACTTGACAAACGTCTACGGGGTGAAGCCGGCCACGGCTCAGGCGTTGGTCAAGGGTGACTGGATCATCCCGGTGCTCGACGGCCTGGACGAAATCGACCCTGATGACGGCCCTCCGCTGAAGGCTCGACGCGTCCTGTCCGCCCTCAACGTCACGCTGGGGCGGGTGAAGTGGCGCGGGGTCCTGACGTGCCGCACGGCCCGGCACAACAAAATCATCGAAGGCGACGAGACCGATCCCGACTACGCACTGCAGCACGTCAGAGCCGTCACGGTGCAGCCGCTCGAAGCCGGTGAAGTCGTCGCGTGGCTTACCCACCGCTTTCCCGACCCCGACGCGGAAGACGGTATCCAGGCCCGCTGGCGGCCGGTCGCGGCCGCGCTGCGCGAGGATCCGAACGGCGACCTCGCGCGCTGCCTCACGTCCCCGCTTCGGCTCTACCTCGCCGTCACGGTCTACCGCAATCCCGCCACCCTTCCGGCCAAGATGTGCGGGCTCGATGGGGCGGCCCTGGAGAACAAGCTGTTCAGCAGATTGGTTCCGGCGATCACCAGGGACCATGTGTGCCCGGACGGTACTCGGTACGACGCCCCGGAGGTCGACCGCTGGCTGCGGACGCTCGCCGCACACCTGGGCCGCATGGTGAAGCTGGGGGAATCGGCGACGGACTTCTACCTGAGCGATCTGTGGCGAACCACCGGCTCACCACGACGGCCGGGCTTACGCATCCGTTGCCAGGCAGCACTCTTGGCCGCCTGTGCTGCCGTCATCCCACAGCTGATCGGTTCTTGGCTGGTGCCGGACACTCGCCCGAGCTTGTCGTTGGCTGCGGGTGCGGGACTTTTCGTTTTGATGACCTGCTTCTTGATCTATACGCCGACCAAATTTCCCGGCCGGGAGACGCCGCAAGTCAACCTGCGGTACATTCGTACACCAAAAGGTCGAACGCGCCTTTTCCGCGGACTTAGAAGAGTGTTCTTCGGTAGCGTGACAGCGGGAGCACTACTGGGCGCACTGTGCGGATTACTGCCTCTCGGCAGAGAGATCATGGCCGCCCATCATGCCAATATTGCAGTTGGACTTATTGGATCCATGATGGCTGGCGTAGCGATATTCTCACCCCTCGGGATTGTACCCGGGGTCACGCTGCAGGTCTTCGGCATCTTAACCGTCCCACACAACATTACGAGCAGGCCCAGTGATCCGTTGCGGCAAGGCAGGCTCGGAGTGGCCACCTACGTGCTGGCGTCTTCACTCGTCACAATGGCGGTCGTGGCCATTGTGCCATTGATCCTTGGCGTGCTGACCCCGGTCGAGGCCCTGGTGACAGGTTCCTCTGTGGTGCTTTCGTTCTTCATGGTGGGCATGAGCACTTTTCCGCTCTGCCTTCAGCACTTCCTGGCGGTGCGCGGGATGGCTCGCCGCGGCGAACTGCCGCGGCGCCCGGACAAGTTCGCCGATTGGGCCTACGGTGCCGGGATCTTCCGGCTCTCCGGTACCGCAACCCAGTTCCGACACCTGGTCGTGCAGGACCACTTCGCCGGCACACCTGAAGATTGAAGCCGGTCAGGCCGTCGGCGGGATGTCGTCCGGTTGCCTCACCGTGGGGCGGATCAGGTAGCTAGGTCGCGGTGGTGTGGTCCGACGAGAAGCAGCAGGTCATGCCGGCCTGGAGCCAGCGCCGGAAACAGCGCAGGCGTAGGCACGGATGCGCTGCGGTGCACCGAAGGCGGCACGATCGGACAACAGGGTTGATGGTCTCGACCACGGGCCTGGAATTGTCGGCTGATCCTCAGTTCGTGGACAAAGTCCGTGACGTCGTCGGTTTGTACAAGGCTTTGGCGGAGAACACGTTGGCCTTGGCGGCGGACAAGAAGCCCAGACGCAGGCGATCGGCGGGATCGCGCAGATCCTGCCGCTGATGCCGACCACGCCGACGGATGACCCACGATTATGTCCGCCACGGCATGACCGGCCTGCTCGCTGCGTTCGACATCAGTTGCAACGCTCCGCCCATCGCAGCGTCACCGCATCGGAATAAGACGTGCGGCAATGGACCGAGACATCAGCGTCGCGACAGATTCCGGACAAATCCCGGACAGCCCAGCGGGCATCCCTCCGGATGGGTTATCGTGCGTCGAGCAGCGCACGTGGAGGGGCGGCGGGCAGTGCCGGACTACGAGTACGACATTTTTCTCAGTTACCGCAGATCGGGAGCGGGATCGGCGGGCGAATGGGTGCGCAATCATTTCCACCCGCTGCTGCGCGACTGCCTGGCCGACGAACTCGCCACCCCACCGCGCATCTTCCTCGACGTCGAGCAGGAGACGGGGACGTACTGGCCCGCGCGGCTGGAACGGGCGCTGCGGCACAGCCGGCTGCTTGTCGCCGTGTGGTCGCCACCGTACTTCCAGTCGCCGTGGTGCCTGGCGGAGCTGACCACCATGTCGGCCAGGGAGCAAGTCGCCGGTCGGGCGAGCCGGCACGACGACCGCGGGCTCATCTACCCCGTCGTGTTCGCCGACGGCAGGCACTTCCCCAAGCAGGCACTGCTGCGGCAGGCGGTCAACCTGCACCATGTCACCGTCGGCCGATTGACCTACCAGGACTCCCCGGAGTTCTTGGAACTGCACCGGCAGGTGCAGAAAGTCGCCCAGGAGCTGGCTGAACTGCTCGACCACGTGCCCGCGTGGCAGGCGAACTGGCTGGTGTTCCGGCCCAAGGACCTCGTACCACAACGTCCGACGCTCCCCCGTCTGGAGCTGTGAATGATCACCGCGTTCCACTCCTCCGCGCTCGGCTTGCGTGTCTTCGCGGCTCGGGCCGCCGCACAACTGCACCGCTGGGGCTACCGGACCCTGTTGGTCGAGGCCGTGTCCGGGCCCGGAGGAATCCTGCCGGAGTACGCGGCCGCGGGCGGGCGCGAGCCGGCGAGCTACCCGGAGCCGGGTGCAGGTGCGCCCGACGTGGTTCGGTTGGGCCGCACAGCCGATCTCGACGAGTTGTACGCCGACCACGGCCTTGGCTGGCATCTGGAAGACTGCGCCACCTCCTGGCGGTCGGCCTACGATCACGTCGTGGTCGACGCGGGCTCGGGCCTGGACGACGCGACGGGGATCTGCCTCGCGCAACTCCCCGACACCCTCGTGCTGGCGGGTGAACCCGGCTCGGTGGCGAGCCTGGCGACCGAGGCGAGCCGTGTCCGCGACCAGCTCCCGTTCGGGCGGGGCAAACTCACGGTCGTGCCGCTGCTCACCGGCGCGGGTGACACCCGGGCACCCCTGGCACTCCTGGACGCGTGGGCCGGCCGCGACACTGACCGCGCCCGCCTGCTGACTGTGCTCGCGACGTCGCTGGCCGATGGCGACGTCGAGCCCGTCACGGCGTTGCTCGCCAGGGACTTCGCAGCGACCGCCCAACTCGTGGCCGACCGGCCGGCGTATGTGCGCGGTGCGGCTCGGGTCGTCACGGCCAGATCCGACCAGGTGTACGAGGACGCTGCCGACGTGCTGACCGATCTGCTGGAGTGGGAGCTCGACCCGGCGCAGTGGGCGTCGATCGAACACGAGCTCGCGCTGCTGGCCGAGGCTCTGCGCGCCGGGTCGGCCAACGTCGTGGACCAGCTCACCCGTGGACTGGAGCTGGCCGCACCGGTTCTGTCGGTCGGTACGAGCGGGGACGCCGTCTCGATCCCCGCGTCGGCGCGGGCGCTGGTGAAAACCTCCCTCAACCTGCTGACAGAACGGTGAGCCGCGCGGGAGACCTGCACGCCCGGTTGGTGGGGGTGCTCGCCGCGTGGGACCAGGCGACGGGCGATCGCCGCTTGTTCGACGCCGAAGACATGGTGGCTGAACTGCTCGCTGCCGCCCGGCTGGAGTCGCCCGACAACCTTGCGTCGCCGCGAGTGCTGCGTGCTGTCGCCGACTGGCACCTGCGTTGCGGGATGATGCTCGACGCGGAGGGGGACAACCTGCGGTACCAGTACTGGCTGGCAATCCTCGCCGCGGTGGCCGGCCACGACCCCTCCCTGGTGCCGGAGAACAAGCTCGCGGTACTGGCACCCGACCTCGACCCGCTGTTCCCGCGCTCCTGGTCCGCCTCCGACCGAGGTGAGCTGGTCAACGCAGCCCACACCGCGGCTCGGATCATGCCAGAGTCCGTCGAACGTGTCATCGAGCTCCTCCGGCGGGCGCTCGGCACTGTTGCAGAAGGACACCCCGACCGGCCCGAGTTCCAATACATGCTCGGCATGGGCCTGCTCGACCGGTACCGCTTCCGCAGTCACCAGAACGATCTCGACGAGGCCATCGCGAGGTTCGCCGAGTCGGCCGTGACCCCGCAGGGGAGGCCGCACCACTCCCAGAGACTGGTGGTGCTGGCGAGCACCATGCGGGAGCGGGCACAGTTGCGGCGGTCCCGCGCGGAGCACGACGACGCCGTGCACGCGGCGCGCACCGCGTTCGCTGCCACCCACCCCGGTGGACCGGGACACACAGCCGCACTCGCGATGCTGGGCGGAATCCTGTTCAGCCGCTACCTCGTCACGCAACTGGACCAGGATCTGGACGAGTCGGTGACCACCCTCCGCCACGCCGTCCAGCTCCCGCACGACCTGTTCGTCGTACTGCCCTCCACCCAGATCACGCTCGGCAACGCGCTGCTCTCTCAGTGGATGAGGGACGGTGACCTGGCCCTGCTCAACGATGTGGTCGCCGTCTTCCGCTCGGCGGTCGCCGGTTCTCCCGCCGGATCGCCCGAGTTCGCGCGCAGCCAGCAGGCCCTGGCGATGGCGCTGTCGTACCGCTTCGACCAGTACGGTCAACTCGAGGACGTGACCGAGGCGATCGACCTGACGGCGAAAGCGGTCCGGGCAATGCCCACGGGGCACCCCGAGTACGCGACGAACCTCGCGCACCTCGCCGGGTACCGGCTGCTGCGCTACGGCGTGACCCAGGACACGCTCGACCTGGACGAGGCCCTCGTCGAGATCTCGGCAGCCGCGGCGAGCGACCAGCCCATGGACCGCGAGGCGGTGCTGCTGGGGCTCGCCTCGGTGTCGAAGACCCGTTACCAGCGCACCGCCGACCCGGCCGACCTGCTCCAGGCCATCGCCAGCACGCACCAGGCGCTCGACCTGTACCCGCCCGGCCACACCGACAGAGCCGCGGCTGTCGGCAACCTCGGCGCCGCCTACCACCTGAGGCACCAGCTCAGCAGCGATCCGCGTGACCTGGACACGGCGATCGACCTGCTCCGCGAATCCATTCAGGACAGTGCGGCGGCCGGCGATCAGGCGCAGCGGCTGGTCAACCTGTCGATCGCCCGGTTCGACCGCTACGAGCTGACCGGCGATCCGGCGGACGCCCGGCTCGCTGCCGCGACAGCACGCGATGCTCACGCCCTCTCCGCCGCACCTCCACACCTGCGCCTGGAGGCCGCCAATCGCTGGGGCCGCTACGAGATCGCGGTCTCCGGCGACCCCGCGACCGGACTGCCCGGGCTCGCCGCCGCCGTGGAACTGCTACCACGCGGCGCGTGGCGGGGTGTGGACCAGAACACCCGGGAACGCGTGCTCGGCGACTGGCAGACCCTGACCGGCAGGGCGGTCGCCGCCGCCATCGCGGCGGGCGAACCGGCCACGGCGGTCGAGCTGTTCGAGCTCGGCCGCGGCGTGCTCTGGAGTCAGCTCCTGGAGACCCGCACCGACTTGTCGTTGCTGTCCGATGTGGCTCCCGAACTGGCTCGCAGGCTCGAAGACGTCGGCACGGCCCTCGATCGGGACGACCAGGCCGGAACTGAGCCGTTTCCCAGTGATGCGCGTGTCACGCGGGCGAGTGAGTGGGATGACCTGGTGGGACGCGTCCGCACGATTCCCGGGTTCGAGTCGTTCCTCACCGCGGCGACTTTCGCGGAACTGCGCACCGCCGCGCAGGCCGGTCCCGTCGTGCTGATCAACGTCAGCGCGTGGCGCTGCGACGCCCTCGTGCTGCATCCCGGCCTCGATGAACCCCAAGTTGTCCCACTCCCCGAACTGACGCTCGGTGAGACGGCCCGCCGGGGCGAGAAGCACGCGTCCCTGCTGCGGTCCCTGGGCGAGGTGGGCGACCGAGACGGGCGCGCCGACCTGCAGGTCGCGATGTCGGAGACCCTGCGCTGGATGTGGGACACGATCGCCGAACCCGTGCTCACGGCGCTCGACCGGCCCGACCGGATCTGGTGGTGCCCGAGCGGGCTGCTGACGTTCCTGCCGCTACACGCAGCAGGCAACGAGACCGATTCGGTGCTCGACCTGGTCGTCTCCTCCTACACACCGACCGTGCAGGCCCTGTGCCGTGCCATCGGAGCCACTGATCCGGCGCCGGATCGCCGGAGCCTGCTGGTGGTCGCCACACCGCGCACGCCAGGCGCACGCACGGTACCTGGGGTGGACCGGACCAGGGCACGGCTGGAACGGCTGTTTCCCCGGCACACCACCATCCCACCGGAGTACGCGACCCGGGCGACCGTGCTGGCGCAGCTCGCCGGGCACGCGTGGGTGCATTTCGGCTGCCACGGCGCTCAGGACCTCGACGCGCCCTACCAGGGTGGACTGGTCCTCCTCGACGACCGGCTCACCGTGGCCGACCTCACCCGGGCTCCCAGCGCCGCCAACGCCGAGTTCGCCTTCCTCGGTGCGTGCGAGACCGCCGTCGGGGGCAGCAGGCTGCCCGAAGAGGCGATCAACCTCGCCGCAGGTATGCAGTTCGCCGGCTATCGGCACGTGATAGGCACACTGTGGTCGGTCGCGGACACGGCCACCGTCCGGGTCGCCCGCGACGTCTACGACGCGCTCGCCCGAGACGGTGAGCTGGACGCCGCAGGATCAGCGAAGGCGCTCCACGCAGCCGTATGTGCCTTGCGGAACCGCCACCCCGGCACACCGAGCATGTGGGCACCCTATCTCCACGTCGGCCCGTGACCGGGACGGATCAGCGGTGCCTGACGCCTGTGTTCGCTACAACCTGACCTGGTCAGTTCCAGTGATCGGCCATTGTGGCGGATTGCCCGCGAGCTCTGGTCGACCTTGACTTTACGTTCGTGGGCAGACACCGCCAAGCAAGCGCAGACCGCACCGCCGGAGGACCCGGTAAACCTGCGCTTGTCCGCGTCTCGGAGTCCTGAGGGGCAGAGCCTCCAGCCGTCGATCCAGGCGAGCGGGCAGCGCAGTGATGGATCGGCACCTTCACCCCGGAAGCAGTCAGGACATCCGATCGGGCGAATGCCGTAACAATGACGTGCCACCCGGGCGATCTAGGGGAGGTTCCGACTCGACCACGACTGGACAGGCGGTTCCGATGCGTGTCTCCCCCCGCGGTGACCGATGTCTTGGCTGAGCGGCCGGCCCCGGATCGACTACCACGAGTCGCACGTGCTCGACGAGATCGTGGACGGGATCCTGGTGTGCCGCGAACCTCGCGGCATCCGGTTGGGCATCGACGGCCTGTTGGACATCAGCGGCGCTCAGCCCTATCCGGGGCACCGCTCGCTGTGGGCTTGGCTCGCCAAGTGGTGCGTCGACGCGAGTGACCAACATCAGGCGACCGTCACTCGAATCGCCCGATTTTCGACGTTCTGGCACGACATGTACGAGCGACAGCCCGAGCCCGTATTCCTCGGCCTGGCACCGGCGGCCGAAGAACACCTGTCGCAGATCAGTGCGGCCGCCGGCCGGGTTTCCCGAGCTCCACGCGCCACCTTCGAAATCGAGCCGTCCTCGACCTGGCTGGCTGAAGGCGAGCAACGGTTCGCGGACGACGTGGGAGCACACTACGGTTCACCGGAGTCGATCGCGGCCGGCGGAATGCTCGCTCTGGAACACGATGACATTGCGAGCGCGCTGTTCTTCTTCCAGAAAGCCGTCGACCTGCTTCACACCACGTACGTCAATTCACAGATGCGGAACCGCGCGCCTGGACGCCGCGACGGGGCCGTGCTCGACCTGTACGTGCGGACCTTGCGAAACGTACGGAAAGTCGCCCCTGACGCCGACGTGGGCGCCTCGGTCCGGGAAGTCACCCACCGCCTGAGAACGATCACAACTGCGTGCCAGGACGCGGGCGTCGATCCGTCGCTCTACCTCGAAGCGCTGGCCGACCTGGCCGCAGCCGCACCGGACGTCGACGTCCGGACGGTCCTCTGGCGGAACGCGTCGCTACAAGAACTGTTCGGCGAACACGAGATCCCGGAGGAACGAAGATGAGCACGGTCGTCACCGGCGAGACGATCGTCGTCGACCACTCCGACGACTCCCACAGCGACCTGCGGGTGTTCTTCGCCGTCGCCGAGGAACGAGGCCACGCCGCGGCATCGGTGGTGGTCGACGAAGGCGGCCGGCCAGTCACCGATCCGTGCTACTCGGACCGGATGGGCGCACCCCACCTGCCTGGCGGCGCCTGGGCATTCTGCCGATCGCCGCAAGCGGAAGCGCTGGGTTTCCCGACAGGCACGGACTTCGTCCGCACGCACGCGCCCCATCTGAGTTTCCTCGGCGGGTCCCCCTACCCGGCTGAACCACACTTCCACCGTCAGCTCTACATCCAGGAGTTCGGTCAGCCGGAGTCCCGGCTGCAGATCCCCGGTTGCTCGGCCGGACCGGTCGCGTGGCGGCCGGACGGCCGGAAGGTCTGCGTGCTCGACGAGCGCCTCGGCCGCTTTTCCGCGCTGCCGGACGCGGCGAAGTACGTGCTCTGGGAGTACGACCTCGCGCTGGGGCAACGACGCCGGGTCGTCGACCTGTCTCCGGCGTGGCCCCTGAGCCACGTCGAATTGACCTACAGCAGTGACGGCCTGTGGCTGCACCTGTGCGACTGGATCGGAGGCGCCAACTACCTGGTGGGCTTGGCCGACGGGATCGTGGTCCCGCTCCCCTTCAGGTCGGTGGGCGCCGGGTGGAACCCGGGAAACGGGGCGAACGCGATGACGGTGACCACTGTCGAGCCGATGACCGGCCGGCTGGTCATCCACGACTATGACGTTTCGACCGGGTCAATGGAGCAACGGTCGGACATCGCCTCGTCGAACGGCCTTCCGCTGGCAGTCCGGGAGCTGTCGATGTCGACGGACGGCAACCGTGCTCTGGTTACCGCACCCCTGGGTGCGACCGGGCTCGAGCAACAACGCCGCGGTGGGGTCAATGTCGCGGTGGTGATCGACATAGTGGACGGTGCGGTCGAGCCGGTGTTGCCGGTGCGCTTCCGGACCCCGGGCGCCCAGCGCCGCCACACCAGCCCGCGATGGTGCGAAGAACCCATCGTTTCGCCGGTCCCCACCACAGTCGCCGACACCTTGCTGGCCGGTGCCGTCCGCCCGGCGCCCCTTCCCGACCGGCCCGAGATGCTGGGAGACCACCTGGAGCGCGGGCTGGAGGCCGCACTGGGCATCGAGCAGGCATGGGCATCGGGACGAGTGCGGCCGCCCCTGTTCGCCGGCGAACTGGTCCAGCACACGCTCAACTGCTACGAGCTCGATCCCGACGCCGGTGATGCCATCTACACGCACCTGCGCGAGCAGGCCGCACACGACCCGATCGCGCGAGCAGTGGCGCGGTGGGTCGGTACCGACCGGAACCGGCCCCACCGATCGTGGCGGACGAAGGAGCTGACCACCCTGGCTCACACGGCCGGAGAACCACCGAACCTCGACGAACACGCGGAGATCTTCAGCGACGGCCGACGGGAATGCGTCCCATCGCTGGATCTGCTGATCGCGGCCGAAAGCGGTGCAGATGCCTGCGCGCCGGCTCGCGAACTGGTGGCCGCGCTGGCCGGGCGCCGGGGTAACAGCGAACGCACCTGGGAACGGCTGGCCACCCTCACAGCCGATGCCCTACGTCACCACGACCACCTGTTCGCTGTCAAAGCAGGCTTGGCCACAGCGCTCTGGAACGAATTCTTCCTGCAGGATGCGGCGGCCCGGGCTTCGGGACTGGGCGACACGCCAGAGGGCCTGGAGACGGGAATCCTGATCGACTGCGTCGAGGCATGTGCCCACCTTCCCGGACACGAAGTCGTCGGGGGTGACAGCGTCGCCGTCTTCGACGTCGCCGACGTCCGGCTCCGAGTCCAGCTCCGCCTCCAAGAACGGGATGCGCAGGACTACTTGAACACCACGAGCCGAGCGGGCACCCGGCGGGCGCCGGCTCAGGTTCCGGCGCCCGATCCGGGCGCCCGAGACGAGGAAGGAGCTCCATTGCCGAGCCGGAAGAGGATCTTCGTTTCCTACGTGCGGGAGGACAGCTCGACGGTCGACCGTCTGGTGACGGAGCTGGGCGAGCACGGGTTCGACGTCTGGATGGACCGCACGCACCTGCTCGCCGGTCAGGTGTGGCGGTCCGAGATCAAGAAGGCGATCCGGGCCGGCGACTATTTCATCGGGTGCTTTTCCGCCGCTTATGCCGGCAAAGATGTCTCGTACATGAATGAGGAGCTCATCACCGCAGTCGAGCAGCTACGGTTGATGCCACAGGGACGGCAGTGGTTGATCCCCGTGCTCCTCGGGCCGTGCGCCCTGCCTGAGCTGGCCGTCGGCCCGGGCCGGACGCTCGACGAGCAGATCCACCACGTCGACCTTTCAGCTGACTGGGCAGCCGGGATGTCGCTGCTGTTGCGATCACTGGGGTCAGCGCGGATTTCGTGAACCTGTCATTCCCCGGGCTCCTTCTCCGTCGAGATCCGCTCGGTCAGCCATCATCTTCGCTGGGGTGTGACGACAGCTCGGATCGTCACCACGCCGGGCAGACCACATGCGCATCGTCCTCGGCAACTGCCTGGCAGACGGCCGACAGAAGTCCGACCGAGATCACAGTCCTCGGGCTCGCTCGCGGTCGGATCGACGGCAATCCCTGCGGCTGTGGTCCAAGTCGCTTCTCGACCGTCTTCTGCCGGCGTCCTACCGCAGCTCTCGCCGCCGGCGCGGCACATCCGCACGCGTCATCGCGGTAGCTGCGCCGCGACCCGCGTTGATCAGTGCCGCCGCCGGCAGCCGCCCTCGCCGTCGCCGTCGGCGACCGAGTGGAATCGTTCGGCTCCGGACTCAGACCGAAGATCGCTCCAGCGCGGTGAAACCGGACACTTGGGCCGGCACGTGCAGGTCGTCTCCGGCCGCGCCGGACAGGAACAGCGAGCTGGCCAGCGTTTTCGCGAACTCGCGGATCACGCGGCGTGGCGTCACGCCGGTCCGGCTCAGGTATGCGCGGTAGGTACCGATCTGGCTCATCGTCGCCCGGTCGGCGTCCCCGATGCCGAAGGCGATCATCCGCGGCCGGGCCGGCCAGCTCCGGTCCACGAGTCTCGCGTGGGCCGCGGGCCAGTCCGCGTGATCGGTCGGCTGTCCGTCGGACAGGAAGAACACGGCGGGTCTGTAGATCGAACAGGATTCTGCCCGGAGCCGCTCGACGTCGTGTTCGATCGTTTCGCGGAGCGTGGTGAACACGGCGCCGAAATTGGTCTCCGCGCCACCTCTCAGCTCCGGCTTGCCGATTCTTTCCGCCCTGCGGGAGAGCGGCGCGACAACACGGGCTTCCCTGGAGAAGCCGATCACCCCCAGCCGAGTCCGGCCGGCCAGGGCCGGATCCGTGCGTACGACCCGGTACACATCATCGAGGCTGTCGTTCAGCAGGTCCAGGTGATCGGCCATCGAATAGGACTCGTCACAGACCACGTAGAAGGGCAGGATTCGATCGGACATCGGATTCTCCTCGTCTGGGGAAGGCCGGTGATTCACCGCGACCGCGGGACTCGCCCGCCGCTCCGCAGGCCCCACTTCGAGGGGGTCCCTGCGGACGCTCCCCGACAGTCTCACATCTCGGCTTGGACCAAGCGTGGACCGCGGGTGGACCTCGAGTTCCGCTTCAGGTCACGAAAGGACGGAAAGTGGACGAAAAATGGACCACAAACCGAACGTGTTCTCATCCCCCGAGCGATCGGTTTCACTGAGAGTGTCATGACACCGCGTCGAAGGAGACGGCATGGAAGTACGCCTGTTGGGGCCGTTCGAACTGCGAACGAGCGGTCAACCGGTCGAACTCGGTGACTTACAGCAGCGGTACATCCTTGCCGTCCTCGTGCTGCACGCGAACCGCGCGATATCGGCCGAACGGCTCACCGACATCGTCTGGAACGGGGTGGAGAAGCCGAAGACCAACCTGGTCCCCGGCTACATCGCTCGCTTGCGCAAGATCCTCGAGCGGGGTGAGCAGGCCGACCGGCCGGTGATCGACCGCGTCGCGACGGGCTACGTGCTGCGGATCGTGCCCGAGCGGATCGACCTCGAGCGGTTTCTCGCGTTGCGTGACCGGGCACACGACTGCGCCGACCGTGCCCGGCGGCTCACGCTGCTGCGCGAGGCCGCCGAACTGTGGCGCGGCCGGTACCTGGAGGACCTCGACCACGACCGCGTCGGCTCGACCAGTCTGTTCTCACCGGAAGAGGCGTACATCGACGTCCTGGGCGACCTGGCCGAGCTCGAGCTCGGCGAAGGAAACCACCGGTGGGTCCGCGATCGGCTGCAGTCGTTGGTGAGTGCCGAGCCGACGCGGCACCGGCTCGCGGGGCTGCTGATGCGGGCGTTGGTGGCCAACGGCGACCGCGTACAGGCGGTGAACGTCTACCACGACACCAGGGCGGCGCTCAACGACTACGGTATGGACGTCCCGGTCGAGCTGCGGCGGTTGGCGAAATTCGCTCAGCTGAGCGGGCGACGCGTCTTGCTGCCCAGCCGGCCGCCCCGCTTCGGGGGCCGAGGCCGCGAACTGGCGAAGATCGAGTCGCGGCTGCTCGTCGCAGCCGCCGCGCACCGATCGGCGACCTTGTGGATCAGCGGGATGCCGGGCATCGGCAAGACCGCGCTCGCCGTCCAAGCGGCCTACCTCCTGCGCGAGCGCTTCCCCGACGGGCAGGTGCTGGTGCAGCTCGACGGCTTCACCCCGGAGGTGGCCCCGGTGACCACCGAGGACGCGCTGGCCGGCCTGCTGACGGCGCTCGGGGTCCCGCCGGAACAGCACCCGCCGACGGTCAGTCAGCGCATCGCCAGTTACCAGGCTGCGCTGGCGGGCACACGCACCCTTGTCGTGCTGGACAACGCGGCGGGCGAAGAGCAGACACAGCAGCTCCTTCCGATCGAGCCCGGCTGTGCCGCACTGGTCACCAGCCGGCGAACCGGAGGTCTCGACATCGCGGACGAGATCCAGCTGGGACCGCTGCAGCCCGAAGCGGCCATCGAGCTGTTTCACGGCCTCGTCGGCGCCGATCGGGTCCGAGGTGAGTCGGCGCTCGTCGACAGCCTCGTGGTGCGGTGCGGCTATGTCCCGCTCCCCATCAAGATGCTGGCCGCGCAGCTTCGGCTGCACGGGTCCTGGTCCCTCAGCGAACTGACGGCGCTGCTCGACGAGTCGGGACCGTGGCGGGACGCGCCCGGGCTGACCGGGCGCGCCGCCGGCGCCTGCGCGGTCTCCTACGGGCAGCTGGACGAGCTCGAACAACTACTGTTCCGGCTGTTCGGGCGGTTGCCTGGACACGATCTGAGCGTGCCCGCCGCGGCCGCCCTGGTGGGGACGACTCCTGCGCGGGCGCGGGAACTGCTGGAGGGACTGCTGCGGGCGAGCCTGCTGGAAGAACCCGCGCACGGGCGGTACCGGATCCTCGATCCGCTCAAGGAGTACGCACGTGGGCTTCACACGCACGCGGACTCGGACACGGAACGACTCGGTCCGCTCCTCGACTTCTACCTCGTCACCACGTCGAACGCGATACGTGCCGCCTACCCCTTCGACCAGGACCGTCAGCCGGCCGTCCGGCGAGAGTGCCCGTCCGCGGTGGAGTTCGGCGACAACCAGGCGGCGCTGACCTGGCTGTCCGGGGAACGGCTGAACCTGCTCGCAGTGATCAGGTATGCGGCGCGGCAAGACTTCCCCGAGCACACCTGGCAACTGGCCGTGCTCTTGTGGCGCTACTACTACGCAGGTGGTCTCATCGAGGATTGGTCCGAGACGCTCGAGCTCGCGCGGAAGGCGCTCGAAACCGACGAGGCGGGACGGGCAGGACTTGCCTACGTCCTGCTGCGGCTGGCCGGAGCGCACCGGACCGCGGGCAGGGCCTCGCAATCGCTCGAACTGGCCACTGAGGCGCTGCGTCTGTGGACCGAGCTGGGTGATGACCTCGGCCAGGCCGGCGCGCTGTGCGCCATCGCGTCTGTGGATTCGGATCGGGGCGACAACGCGTCGGCGATCACCCACTACGAGTCGGCGCTGACGAAGTACGAGCGCGTCGAAGACCTCCGAGGCCAGGCCTATGCCCTCAGCAACGTAGGACAGCTCCACGAGCTGCAGGGCGATCTCGAGTTCGCCGAAGCGCGGCTGGTCGCGGCCACGGACCTGCTGCGCCGGCTCAGCCACACCCAGGGCCTCGCCCACACGTTGGACAACCTGGGTGTGGTGCGGCGTCGGCTGGGCCGCCACGCCCAAGCGCTCGCGAACCACGAAGAAGCCCGAGCGCTCGCCAAGGAGGTGGGTGACCGCAGCTGCGAGGCCTACGCGCTCAACAACATCGGGGTGGTGCACCGCCTCGAGCGGCGGCTCGAAGACGCCGTGCAACACCACGAACTTGCCCGCGCCGTCGCCGATACGGTCGCCGAGCCCGGCTTGCGCGCCCAGCTGTACATGGACCGGGCCGCGACGCAGCTGGAGCGCGGGGACCGCCGCCAGGCGCTGACGACCTACCTCGCGGCGCTCGACCTCGCCCGCGGAACCGGCGACCGGGGCAAACAGGCCCACGCACACCGCGGCGCCGCGCAAGTACTGCACCAGACCGGCGAACACGTCTCCGCCGCCGTGCACTGGCACGCCGCGCTCGAGGCCTTCGACGGACTGGGGTGGACGGAAGCGGAAGACGTGCGAGCCGAGCTCGCCCGGCATCGGTGCAGGTGCAGGATGGAGGGCTAGGCGGTGTCCGGCAAGTCAAAACTCTCGGTCTTCGAGCAGACAGACTTGCTCCGGCATTGCCTAGGCGGGCGGAACCCGGACAACCCGCAACGCGCGGCCCAGTTCGGGCAGCAGTTCGCGAACCGCCGGGTGGTTGTGCCACCGCGCCAGTGTTCGCGAAAGCTGGCGGAGGTCGATCCGCACGGTGGCGGAGTCGACGTGCGCCGCGTCCTCGAGCACCCCGCGAGTGAGCGAGCAGGCGTGCTCGATCTCGCCGTTGCCCGCGTGCGCCAGTGCGTGGCGCGCCCCGAACCGGGCGCGAGCCCTCCGCGCCTCCGCGGCGATCCTGGGCAACTCCCGATCGAGCACTTCCGCGGCGTCGGCGGGACGGCCGAGGTCGTAGAGCGACCAGCCTTCGGCCAAAGCGACTTCGTCGACGACGCTGGCGGAACCGAACACCGGTCGCGATGCCGGGAGCGGCGTGCCTTCGGACAGGAGCACGCGCGCGCGTTCCAGTGCGCGCAAGTAGTCGTCGGGGGCGCCGGCCAGCGCGTGACCCTGCGCTTCGCAACGGGCCGCGAGTCCGAGGATCCGTGACCCGACTGACGGATCGGTCTGCGCGCGCACGGCCAGCTCGACCGTGGCGAGGGAATCCTGTTGGTACAAAGCCAGTTCGGCCTGTCGCACAAGTGCGTAGACACCGAGGTGGAGATCGCCGCCGGAGGCCGCGAAGTCGACTGCTTTCGCCGTCCACCACGCCGCGGCCCGATCGTCACCGGCCTCCTGGCTCATCCAGCCCGCGTATTCCGCGGCGCGCGAAGCGTGGACGAGCAACTCGTCGCGCACTTCGGGCGCCACCGCCCCCCCGGCGAGGGAGCGAACCGTGTGCACGTGAGCGACGACCTGGGGCAGCACGATGCCCGGACGGCTCGTCGTGCCGAGTTTGCGGTACTGGTCGAACGCGCTGTGCAGGCCGGCGATCGTCGTGGGGTCGGCCGCCGACCAGGCGCCACCCGTCAGCGCATACCCCACCGCGATCCCGAGCCCGGCGAGGACCTGCCGCCGCGGGAGACGGTGAAAGCCGGATGTCCCTTCGGTATCCATCACCATCACCCACACTTCGTCGTCACCCCCCTCGTCGCCGTTTGCGGCTTCGGGCCGGGGTTTCGGCACTTCGGGTTTCGCAGAGACGATCATCGTGACGAGTGCGCCGCCGGTTTCGAGCGCACTGTCGCAGCGCTTCGCGATATCTGCCGTCGGCGCACTCATGCCATTTTCGATCTTGCTCAGGTAGCTCTTGCTGTAACTGATCTTCCGAGCGAGTTTATCGAGTGACAGACCGCGGCCTTGTCGCAGTTTCCGCAAAGCTTCCCCGAACGACTCGACCACGCTCGCCTCCCCGTTTCGCGAGGTTCACCTGCAGGCAGTACAGCACCGTCGCAGAGCGAAAGCAACGCACCGAACGGCAATCCGGCCCCTTGTCGGAAACCCACCGGAAGAACCGGATTGCCGTCCGGGCCGGTCAGTCGATCCACGAGTGCCCGTTGGGAGCGGCCAAGGGCGGCGACGTCACGACCGGGCCCGACGTGGACCCCCCGTCTGCGAGCGACGTGACGACGCCGAAACCCGGGACGGCGAGGGCGACCAGCGTGACGGCCGCAGCAGCGAACTCGACAAGGGTGCGGAATGACAGCGAACCAGACATGACGACTCCTCGGAATTTGTTTTCCCAAGCGCGATTGCGCTTGTTCCGAGGATTCATCCGAAACCGGTCAATCGACAATACGTTGCACGTCTCCTGCGTTTCCGGAAACGGTGAACGGGCTCAGCGCACGCCCAGTGCGCGAACCATGAGCAAGGCGAACGAGCTGCCGGCGTGGGGCATTCGACCGTCGATGACCAGCGACAACGCCTCTTCGAAGGGGATCAGGTGTACGCGCAGGTCGGCTTCGCCGGGTTCCAAGCGCGCGGTGCCGTGGTCGAGCCTCGTCGCCAGGAACGCGTGGTCGCGATGGTTGGTGAAGGAATCCGCGCAGTTGACGGTGCCGAGATGACGCCAGTGCAGCGCGGAGATCCCGGTCTCTTCACGCAGCTCCCTTGCTGCTGCGCCCCGGGGATCGGAGTCGGCGGTGTCGATCCGGCCCGCGGGCAGCCGCCACTGGGTTTGCTCGTGGGTGTAGATCCATTGCCGCGTCACGGCGACACGACCGTCTTCCGCCAGCGCCACTGTGGTCACGGAGCCGCTGGACACGACGTGGTCGTACCGGCCGGCGGAACCATCCGGGCGGACGGCCGCGTCCCGCCGGACGTCGAACCACGGCGACGAGAACACACTGGCGGAACGCAGCCGCGACCAGGTACGAGGTGGGGGCTTCGGCCCGTCGTCGATCACTTCCCGAGTCAATCACAATGCCCTGCCGAGCGGTACACATCCGATCCATGCCCGGTCCATCGGCGCCACGCATCATCGTCGCAAACGGGTGAAGGCGGTGTCCGCGTACCCGATCACCGCTCGAGGACGGAAGCACGAGCATGATCGATCACCGTCGTACGAAAAGCCGGGACACCGCTTGACGACGGTCATCTCTCACCAGAAGTAACGTTTCAAAAACACCGTAACGAGGACGAGCTCGACGTCGATCCTTAGAGCGTCGAATTCACCGGAGTAACGTCGAGTTCCACTTCGAACTCGATTGTCGAATGCCGTCGAATCCTGTAGGCGCCCCCACTGTGCGCCGAATTGTGCCTGGCAGGGCGCGCAGAAGGGAGAAATGATCGATGCGCCGCATATTCATCAGCTACCGCACCGAGGACAGCGTGCACGTGGCACGGGAGGTCGCGATCGGATTCGCGAAGAAGACCGGCCGGCACCGTGTTTTCCGCGACCGCGACTCGCTTCTGCCGGGCGAACTGTACCCGGAATCCATCCGAGACGCGGTTTCCGCAGCCGATCTCGTGCTCGCGATCATCGGACCTCACTGGCTCGGTGCTCAAGATGCCGACGGCCGGCCAAGGCTGGCCGATCCACAGGACTGGGTCAGGTCCGAACTGCGTACCGCCTTCGAGCGCGGCATCCCGGTGGTTCCGGTGCTCCTCGACGATGTGCAGCTCCCGTCCTTCGTGGAGCTGCCCGCCGACATCGGATCGTTGTCTCGGTCGACTTTCCGGCGGCTCCGTGACCAGACCTTCGCCACCGACCTCCGTGGACTGATCGACGAGCTCACGGACGCCGGAGAGGAGACCGCAGCCGAAGGTCCCGGCCTGCAGGTGCCGAGCGGCCCGCAAAACCAGTACACATCGGTGTCCGGCGGGACCAGCTACATCAGTCAGGGCACGCAGACGGTCAACAACCACGGAGCAGGAGGTGGTCGGCGATGACCTCGCCACCTGATCACGGACGCGATCCACGTGGCCGGCAGTTCAACCACACCGAGGGTGGCACGAACTACATCTCCCAGGGTGAGCAGACGATCCACAACGGGGACTACCTCGACCGAAGCGATCACCGGAACATCTACCACCAGATCTCGCGAGCCCGCTCGTACGCCGGCCGGTGGGTGCTGGCGATCGCGCTCATCGACATCGTCTTCTTCGCTTACGGAGCCGCAGCCTACAACGGCACCGCGGACGATCACGGCGATCTCGTCCGGGCGGTGATCTTCTTCGTCCTGCTCGCCATCACGGGGAGCCTGGTCCGCCGCTGGTTCCGAGCGGGCTGACCCCGCTCGAACCCGATCCACGGTGGACGCTTCGCGCGGTCCATTCCCGATCCACCGCCGTTCCACTGAGTCGGGACAGGCTCGACGTCACCACCCCCCAGATGTCCGGCGCACGCCGCGCCACCTTCCGCCAGGAGGCGTCATGCCGAAGAACCCGGAACGAGAGTCCGAAAAGCTGCGTAAGAGAGCGCTCCGGTACAGCCTCGTGGCCCGGCTGGCCGACCGCCGGGCCGGGCGCCAAGACGGCAAGTCGGGATTCCCCGCTCTGCCGGCGGACAGCGAGTTCGCCGCGACGCCGTACCACGGGGTGCGTCAGCACCACCTCAACGTGTTCGCCGCACGCGAGCTGCTCCGGCAGGAAGAAGACATCCAGCCGCTCGTCCGCCGCCGGGAAGAGCTCGAGGGCGAGATCGCCGGTGCCGAGGAAGAGGCGGCCGACGCCCGCACCAAGCTGGCCGCGATGCCGGCGGTGCCTGCGGAGGCCGAGCTGATCCGGCGCAACGCCGTCGAGTCCGGAGTGGACGACCAGCTGGTCCGGACCCGGCGGCAGCGGGAGCACGACCGGCGCCTGAACCCGCTCGTGCAGGCAGAACAACGCGCGGCGGAGCAAACCCGCGCCCTGCACGTCGAGCTGGCCCGGCTGCAAGGCGCGATCGTCGCCCGCAAGCGGCTGACCCTGGCCCGGATCCAGCTGCACCACGAACACGCCCAGCGGCGGTGCCGCACCTACGAACGCCACCTCGTGCGGCGGCACCCCGACGGCGGCGCGCTCATCCCGCTGCTCGAACTGGCCCGGCCCCGGTTGCCGGGCTGGATCCACGAGCCCGATGCCCCCATCGCGCCCGCACCGCCCGAGCCCGTGGCACCGCGCTGATTCCCCTCACGTTCCCGAACACCACCACCGCGAAGGATTCACCATGTTTCGCCGCCGCCGCGCCAGATCCGAACCGGCCCAGCCCACCTGGCAGGACGTCATGCCCGACCGCTCCGGCCCCGACAGCAAGCCCGGTCCCTTCCTGCAGCTGACCGAGATCGACCGCTGGCGCGCGGTGCCGTTCGACATGCCGCCCGCCCCGGACCGGGGCACGTGCCGTCAGCGCGTGCGCCAGCTGGTGGAACAGCTGGGCGACGCGGTCGACGAAGGCACCGGCGCAGCGCTCGATCTGGTCATCGAGTCCTGGGTGGCCGCCTGGATCGAATCCGTGCGCACCGAATACCTCGACCACCAGACCGTGCTGGCGCTGCACCTCGGCCAGGCGACGCAGTACCGGCGCGAGCTGGAACTGCAGGCCGGCCACGCGAGCGAAGAGCTGAACCGCCTGAGCGAAGCGTACGAACGGTGCCGCGTCGAGCTCGCCGGCCGCCCCCCGCAGGACGCCGGCCAGGAACGGCCGACGGCCGTTCGCGACGACGACGAGGAGGACGAACGATGAACCGGATCTTCGGCAACGGAAAGAAGCCGACCGGCTGGGCGGCCCCGGAACTGCTCGCCGGTCGCGGTTCACTCGGTCTCGTCGCGGCCGCGCTCCTCATCCTCGTCGGCGCTATGACCGACACCGCCGCGTTCAAGGCCGCGCTCGACCTGCTGCTCAACGAGGCCGAGGTCTTCTCCTGGCTGATGGCACTGGGCGCGACCGCGCTGGCGCTGATGGCCGCCGCCACCGCAGGGATCGCGCTCGCCGGGTTGCGCCACGGCCGAGCCGGGGTCGTCCCGGCGATCGTGGTGCTCACGATCGCCTGGCTGGCCCTGGGCATCGTGCTTCTGGTGGTCCGCTGGCACAGCGCCGAGCTGACCGAGTCCGCGCTCGGGTTCGGCGCCGGAGCGGGACCGGACGCGGCCAAGGTCGAGCGTGGTCACTACGCCGCTTGGTTCTTCTTCGCCCTTTACCTCGTGAGCGGGTTGTGCACCGCCTTCGAAGCCGAACGCCTGTACAACCCCGTGTACTTCGCCCACCGTCGCTTCGCCCGCCGATCGGCGCAGCAAAGCACTGAAGTCGCCCGGCTTGCCGCGCTGAAGGTCCGCGCGGACTCGGTCGTCGACCAGTGCGTCGGGGAGTTCGACCGGGAGGACGAGCGGATGACGGCCGCGATCCGGGAGCGCCAGGCACTCGGTGCCGAGCTCGCGAACTACGCGAGGCACCTGATGGCCGTGCACATGCAGGATCCGGCGAAGACCGGCGTGACGGAGACCGGCCCGGTGCCGTTGCCGTCGTCCGGCCCGGCCGCGGAGCCGGACGACGACGGTGACGCGGAAATCCGGCGGGCCGGATGAGCCGGTGGTACCAGCGGTTCATCGGCCGGGAAGCCGCGGAAGCGCCGAAACCTCGCTGCCCGCACTGCCGTCAAGAGCTCGACGTGTGCGAAGCCTGCTCGGGCTCCTACGACCCGGGCCGGCTCTGCCAGGAGTGCATGTCGGGATTCGTCTGCCCGGCCTGCCGGCGGCACTGGACCTGGAACTGAACGGAGCGAACGCATGCGATCCCGCCGGACGTCGACCGGGCCACTGGGCCGGTATCCGGACGTCACCCTGCGCACAGCCGGCAAGCCGGCACCCCCCGCGCCACTCCCGCCGACTCTGTGGCCCGCCGGACCGCCGCCCATGGCCCACGGCGTCGACTTCACCTTCACCCGGTGCCATGGCCGGCACCCGGTCCGCTGGCGTTCGGGCCGCCCGGTCACGGTCAGGCCGGCCGAGTCGGCGGGGTGGACGCCGCCGGCCGATCTCGACGAGGTCGTGGCCGAGCTGAGCCTGCTGACCCGGATCGATCTGCAGCCGGCCGCCCCGCACCCACCTGTGGCGCGGGCCGTGGACGTGACCTCGGGCAGCATCGTCGTCCGTCCCGCGGCCGCCGGCGAAGATTGCTGCGCGCTCAGCGCGGCGCACGGCGACGCGTACCTCGACCGCGGTCTCTGCGTGCTGACCCCTTACGCGACCGTCGCACACCTGCGCCACCAGCTGGGACACGCGCTGGGGCTCGGCCACGCCCTGCGGGCCGGTGCCGTGATGCATCCCAGCTCCGCTACCGAGTCGTTCGGGTCCGGGGACCGCCACGGTCTGGCGGCCCTCGGACCCGGCGTCACCCGGCCCGACATCCGAAAGCTGTGAGGAACCGTGTTCAGATCTCGTCTCCCCCGCATCCTGCTCTCCGTGGCGGTGGTGCTGTCTGCTCTCGTCGCGTGCGGCTCCGGTTCGGACGCCGTGGCACCCGTGGCCGCGCAGACCGGGCAGTGCCAGGCCGTGGGGCCGCTCGCCGTCGCGGCCGGCGGCCGAGCAGGCAGCCCTCAGCCGGTCCTGCCGGAACAGGTCGGTCGGATCGTCCAAGCCGCGGTCGCCACCGTCCCGGACCACACCGAGGGTCCCAAGGTCTCGGTGGTCAGCGTCGACGGACGTCCCGAGGCCACCGTGACCGCCACGTTCTTTTCCGACGCCAACAACACAGCGAACCTGGACAACGACCGGGCCGGGTTCGTCCGCACGTTCGCCACCGCGGTGTCGGCGGTGCGGGCCAAGGTCGCCGAAGCGGACGTGCTCGGCGCGCTCGCGGTCGCCGCCCGCGCGACCGGGGACGGCGCGGGCACGGTCGTGCTCGTCGACTCCGGTCTGCAGACCGTGGCGCCGCTGGACTTCCGCCAGCCGGGTCTGCTCGACGCCGACCCCGGCGAGGTCGCGGGCGCGCTCGGCGACGCGGTGCCGGACCTGCGGCACAAGACCGTTCTGCTCGCCGGGATCGGCGACACGGCGGCACCGCAGGCGCCTCTCGACACGGCCCGGCACAACCAGCTGACCGAGCTGTACAAGGCGATCGCCAAGGCCGGGAAGGCCGACTGCGTCGCCGTGTTGCCCGAGCCCCACAACGGAGTGGCGCCGACCGGAGTGCCGCCGGTCGGCGCGGTCCCCGTCCCGCTGCCCGACAACCTCGACCTGGACCAGTCCGCCAAGCTCGTCCTGCCCGACGACGGCAAGGTCGGGTTCCAGCCGGACCGCGCGGAGTTCCGCGACGCCGCGGCGGCGGGTGAGGTGATCGCGCCGGTCGCCCGCTGGCTCGCCGCCCGGAGCAGCCGCGGCGTGCGGCTGACCGGGACGACCGCCCGCACCGGCGACCGGGAGGGCCAGATCGCGCTGGCCGACGCCCGGGCGAACGCGGTGGCCGGGCTCCTCGTCGAGCGAGGTGCCCGGCGTGAGCAGGTCGCCACCGTCGGCGTCGGCAGCTACTTCGACGGCTACGTACCCGACCACAACCCCGACGGGTCGCTGATCCCGGCGGCCGCCGCACGCAACCGGACCGTGATCGTCGAGGTGACGCACCGATGACCGGCCACACCGGAACAGGAGAGGCCATGACAGACGGCTCCGCGTACGAGTACGACTTCTGCCTGTCGTTCGCGGCCGAAGAGCGCGACTACGTCGAGGAGGTGGCCAAGTACCTCACCGCATCGGGTCTGCGCTTGTTCCTCGACTCCGAGGAGACCGCCAACCTGCTGGGCGCCGATCTCTACACGCTGCTCGACGACGTCTACAACAACCGATCGCGGTACTGCGTCTTGTTCGCCTCCGAGGCCTTCTCGCGCCGGATGTGGACTCGGCACGAACGACGCTCGGCACAGGATCGGGCATTCCGGAGCGAGGCCGACTACATCCTGCCGGTCAGGTTCGACGACACGACGATCCCGGGGTTGCGCGCAACCACGGCGCACGTGGATGCCAGAGTGACTTCGCCGGCGGCTTTGGCCGCCGTCTTGGCGGCCAAGCTCGGCAGCGAATCCGGCCCCACGCCGGTCGACTCGTCGATCGTCGTGCTGGCGGGCGGATCGCCGGCGGTTCTCGGCGAGGTGCTGGAGCAGGCGCTGGCCGAGTGCCGCGTGACCCTGCCCCCGGAGCAGCTTTCCCCGGGCGCTTCGCGGGTGGTCGCGGTGATCACGGATGCCGTACTGCCGGCCGCCGAAGTCGTGACGACGTTGGCCGGAGCGATCGAGCGGGCCGCGCGTGGCCGCCGTGCGGGCACGATCCGGATCGCCGTCCACCACGGGCAGATCCCGCCGGCCTGCCACCTGACCACCCTCGACGTCACCACCGCGATCGAGGCCGCGCAGTCCGCGGCCGTGACCGACGTCCTCGACCGCCTGCCGAACGCGGACTGCGCGATCGTCGCCACGGAGCGGGTCCACACCAAGGTGATCCGCGACGGCCGCGGCGGCAGCAACCCGTCGCTGTACACCGTGGTGAAAACCGCGACCGGGGCGGCTTTGTACGTGCGAGTGCCCGGCTACCCGAGGCTGCCCGGACCGGAGCCCACGCCGCGCGCGCCGTCGACCTCCCCCGTGCCGCCCACGCCCACCTCCGTCCACCACGGCAACAAGTACGACTTCCACGGGACGACGACCGTCGGCCAGGCCGGGGACCGTTACTACGGAAGCACCGGTCATGGCGAATGAACCGCCTGAGGATCAGGAACCGGAACCGGACGGGGACACCGACACCACGCCCACGCCCGCAGAGCCTTCGAAAGATGGCTCCACGGAAAGGGACAAGAAGTCCGAAGAGAAGTCCGAAAAGGATGGTGACGGCAAGGAAGAACAAGACGAGGATGATCTTCGGGCCGCGCAGGGCAAGGCGGCCGACCCCGAGAGCGCGGAATCGTGGGGCCGGTTCAGCGACCAGGTCGACACGGCTGTGCGGTCCCTGCTCGGCTGGGGCACCGGCGGTCTGGCCGGTTCGTTCGGCACCGCGAACTTCTTCCTGGGCGAAACCTCGGTAGGTCAGGTCGGCGACCGCCACGGAGCAACCGGCTACCTCGATGTCGACCTGCGGCTCCGCAGCGGGGAGGTGCCCGGGCCGGTGCTCGAACGCATCGAGCAGTCCTATGTAGAGCCGGAAGGCTACGCCGAATTGCGGTACCGCCTCGAACAGCGGCAGGTGCTCATCATCCAGGCCAAGAAGGGCACCGGTCGGACGACGACCGCGTTGCGGCTGCTGAACGAGACGTGCCGGGCCGGTGTCCGCAAGCTCGATCCGGACCGCAGGCTGAAAGACCTGACCGCCAAGGATCTCGAGCCCGCGTGCGGCTACCTCCTGGAGTCGCTGGATCCCAGGCAGGCCGCGGAGTTCCGGGCGTTCCACGCCGAGCAGCTCGAGCAGGCGATGCGTGATCAGGGATGCATGCTGGTGGTCATCGTCGACGAGTCCGTCCGGTTGCTCGAAAGCGAAATCGGCGACTTCGTGGTGACAGGCTTCGGCCGGATCCGGCCGAAACCCCTGCTGGAACGCTACCTCGCGTGGGAACTGGCCGGCTCCACGACGGCCGACCGCGAGCTGTTGACCAGGCCCGACGTCCGGGAGATCGTCGAGCAGCTCGGGGAGGAGCTCCCGCCGCGGGAACTGGCCCGGTTGGGTCGGCTGCTGATCGACGTCGCGAACAACCGCCTCGACCTCGCCTACGTCCGCGACCGGTATTCCCAGGCCAGTTCGGCCGACTTCTCCCGGTGGTTCGACGCGCTGCAGGACAGCGACCAGCGCGCGTTCGTGATCGCGCTGGCCGTTTTCAACGACGAATCCGTCCAGACGGTGGCCACGGCCGCGAGGATGCTCGCGGACCGGTTCCGGCGGCTCGAAGCTCCACGCCGTGAGGATCGCGCCCGGCGAGTCTTCGCCACGCAGCTCTCCGAGCGCGTCGAGTCGGCGAGGGCGGAATTCGCCGACAGCACACAGGACACGAACCACGGACAGGTCCAGGTCCGGAAGCTCCGGTTCCGGGACGACCGGTTCCCCGTTCGCGTCCTGGACTGGTTGCGGCTGCAGTACACCGACGCCCTCGACATCGTCCTCGACTGGCTGTTCGACCTAGGCGGGGACGACGAGCACGAGGTCCGTGCCCGGGTCGGCGTCGCGGTCGGGGCGTTGAGCCAGTACGACTTCACCTACGTCTTCAACCGGATGATCCTGCGCTGGGCCGGTTCCGGCAACGCGGAGGAGCGGCGGGCGGCGGTCGCGGCGCTCCGCGTGCCGGGACAGCTCCCGGAGCTCGAGCACGTGGTGTCGAGAGTGCTCAAGCAGTGGGCCGAGCGCGGAACGCCGGCGCTGCGCGCGACCGCCGCGGAGGCCTTGGGCAGCATGACGTCGATCAGCACGCGGCAAGCGCTGAAGCTGATGCGCAAGGCCGCTCAGCCGACCACCGCCTATTCCGTCGGCGTGGGGCTGAACGACCTCTTCCTGCGCTCCGATCCCGGTCAGGTCCTCGACGCGCTCGTCCGCTGGTCCGATGACGGCCGGCCGCCCGACCGGCGCGACACCGCCCTGCTGACGGTGCTGATCATCTCCCGTTACGTGGTCCGGGTGGAGACCAGCTCGGAGCGCTGGCCGGTCTTGCTGTGGCTGGCCGAGCAGGACGACGCCCGGCGGACGCAGATCCTGGTGCTGTTCTCGCGGATGCTGCAGACCGCCGATCTGCAGCGCTACGCGAACCAGATGATCAAGGACTGGGTGCAGAAATCCGGCAAGGACCGCACGATCGCCGAACCGCTGGCCCGCCTGCTCCACGACATCGGCCGGTACTCGGGCGATCTCGCCGGCATCCGCTACGACCTCGAGCACTGGGCCGGCGCCCGCCAGAGCACGACCGCCGCCGCCCGGACCGTGCTCCGGCTTTTCGATGAGGAAGAGGAGAAACCATGACAGCTCAGTCAGCGTCCCCGGACGATTCCGCACCCGAGACCCCGGCTCCGAGTGGCTCCGCCGCGCCCGAACCGCCCTCCGTGCCGATCGTCCGCGCAGTGGAGGTCAGTCGCACCTCCCTCCGCAAGGACAATCCGGCGACCTCCGGCCATTCGGCGGTCGTCTACGTGACGAAGAGCGGCGAGTACCGCCTCGGCACCGGCCGGCTCACGATGGGCGAGCTGTGGCTGGCCACTCCGCGCGAGATGTTCCTGGTCGACATCCAGCCGCATTACGAGACCTATGCGATGGAACTGCCCTCCCAGGAGGAGGCGTTCTACTTCGCCGCGAGCGTCCGGGTGACGTGGCACGTCCACGACCCGATAGCCGCGGTGAAGGCGCAGAAGGTCGAGCCGTACGCGATCATCCGCGACATTCTCGAACGGCGGCTGCGTGACGTCACCCGCGACTTCGAAGTCGAGCAGAGCGCGAGCGCCGAGCGAAAGATCGAGCACCTCTTCGGCCACCAGGTGATCCGGATCTCCGACGGCGTCGACGTCACCAGCTGCTCGGCGGTGCTGGCACTCGAAGAGAGCACCCGCGAGCACATCGCGAAGCGGACCCAGCGGATCCGCGACCGGGAGACGGAGCTGGGAGCACAGGAGCTGCGGGTACTGCACGCCGAGCACGAGCGAACCTTGGAGAACATGAAGGAAAAGCACGACCTCGAGCTCAAGCAGGAGCGCCTGCGGTTCTACGCGGAGGTGCTCCGCGAAGGTGACATCAACGTCCTCGCTCTCCGGCTGGCCGGCAACAAGGAGGACATCCAGGATGTGCTGGAGCTGTGGAAGGACCAGAAGCAGCTCGACTACGACCGTTCACTGACGGTGCTGAACACGCTGCTGGAGGCCCGGCTGGTGACCCGGCGGGATGTCGCGGGCCTGCTGGCCGACGCCAACGACACGCTCGTCGGCAAGCCCGGCGCCCCGGAGCCGCCCAAACCCGTGACGGCGAAGTCCAGCCGTGCCGACCTGGACGACGAAGACGACGAGGACGAGGACGATGGCGGCAAGGCTTGAGGTACTGAGTCCGGTTTCGGACGTGCCGGTGCTCGGTGACCTCGTCGGGCTGCTGGACGACGCGGCCACCCAGTTCGGCTTCCCGTTCTGGTTCCGGACGTTCGCGGAGCTGGTCGTCGCCGTGGTGCTGACGTTCATCCTGCTGCGAGTGCTCACCGCCAAGCTGTTCCCGTGGCTGGGCGGCGCGCTGGCGCACCCGTTGACGCAGCTCACGCGTGCACTGTTGGTCCTGTTGCTGCTTCCCGACCTCGGCGCCAGCCGGCTCGCACGCCGGTTCGGCCGCACGCCGCCTGAAATCGTGTACGGCTACGGCTCCGGTGTGGTGGCCGTCGTCGAGGGAGTCGATGACCTGCTCAAGCGAGCACTTCCCAAGCTTTCGCTGACCCGGGCGATCCGGCCGTGGCTGCTCGCTGTCCTGCTGGTCACCGGATTCCTGCTCTGGAACAACCAGGATTGCGCGTCAGGTACCGCGCCGCGGTGCGCGAGCCCGGTGCAGGTGTGGCTGGCTTCGTTCGACCAGTGACCACATCGGCCGTTGGAAACCGAGTGCCGCAACGACAAAGGAGTGTGAGATGTTCGGTACGTCGAAGGAACAAAAGAACCTGGAGGCCCTGCTCGATCGTTTGGCCCGTTCCTACCTGCGTGGTGCGGTCATGGGCACTCCGGAAGGGCGGCGCACGCTCTGCGCCGAGATCGGCCAGGCGGCGACAGTCGCGCAGAACAACGGAAAGCACAAGGTGATCGCCGAAGTGCGCGCCTACCGGCCGGCTTTCCTCGGGGCGTTGCCCCTGCCCCATCAGCGCGAATTCGAAGAGCTGCGGTCGGCCGCGCTGAAGCGTCCTTGAGAGGACCGGTCTTCCGCGGCAGGTCGGCTGCCGCGGCTGCCCGGGCGCGGCTGATGCCCAATGCGGGAGTCGGGTGACACCATCCCGTGAGCCGGTCCATGAGGTCCAGCACGTGGTCCTCCGCCGGATCTTCGTAGTCCCGCGCAGGGCCCGCCTTGGTCCGGATCTCCAAGCGGGCCGCCGAGCAGGCGCGGAGGACGTCCGCCCGGTCCGAGTGTGGCTCGTGCGCACGCCGGAGTGCGCGGCTTTCGTGGCAACGCCCCTGTCTCGACCGGTCAGTATTCGACGCGGGTGCCTGCTCCCGTCTCCTTTGCGCGGGCGTACACGAACCTCGCCGCCGCGAGGTCCTGGATGGCCAGGCCCACTGACTCGAACACCGTGATCTCCTCCTCCGACTCGCGGCCCGGTGCCCGGTCCAGCAGGACGTCGCCCAAGGGGGTCAAGGTCACCGTTGCTCCCTCGCGGGCCGCGAATACGTAGTCGCCTGCTTCGTGTGTTGCCGACTCCACGGAATCCACGAAGACTCGGGACGACGCCATCGTCGCGGTGTCCAGTTCGCGCGTGTGGGGGACGCAGGAGCCGATCGCGTTCACGTGGGTGCCTGGGCGCAACCACGAGTGCCGCAACAACGGTGAGACCGCGTTCGTTGCCGTGATCACGATGTCCGCTGACCGGACGGCGTCTTCCGGGGAGGAGGCGACGACCACCGGTAGGTCCAGTTCAGCCGACAGGGCAGCGCACACGGCTCGCGCGTCCGAGCGGGTCACCACCTGGACCCGGCGCAACGGACGGACCGCCGCCAGGGTGCGGATGTGGGCCGCTCCCTGGACGCCGAGACCGAAGATCGTCACGTCCGTCGCGTCGGGGTTGGCCAGGGTCTCCGTGGCCACCGCCGTTGTCGCCGGGGTGCGCAGTTCCGTCAGGACCGAGGCGTTCAGCAATGCGAGAGCCTCTCCTGTGTCGCCGCTGAACAGCACCATCGCGCCCTGGTGGGCGTCCAGGCCGCGGGCTGTGTTGCCCTCGAACAGGCAGACGATCTTGACGCCGTAGCCGTCCGTGCCGGTGTAAGCCGGCATCATCGCCAGGAGGCCCGCCGCGCCCTCCGGGGCTACTACCGGCCGCAGTGGCTGGTGCGCGTCGCCCCGGGAGAGGGCCTTGAGGGCCTCGCGCATCGGCGCGAGGCCCTCCTTCGGCGGGAACGACGCGCGGACGTCGGCCCCGGAGAGCACCAGCAGGGTCATCGGGTGCCGGCGCCGAACAGTTGCTCGTCCAAGCCCTCCGGGCGGACGGCTTCGGGGATCGAGCGGGTGTAGTAGTTCATCGTGACGACCGCGCGCAGGGTGTCGTCGGTCCGCAGCGGCTGGACGTAGTGCGGGTGGAAGCGCGCGTCGAAGAAGAACAGCTGGCCGCGGCGCGGGTAGATGACGGCCGCGTCCGCGTCCACTTCGGACACGTCGCGGGCGTGGCGGTTGCGGGAGACGACCAGGCCGCCGCCGGTCTCCTCGGTGCAGTCGGTCAGGTACAGCAGGCCTTCCACCGGGTTGCTGTCCACGTGGCACGGGTAGCGCATGGTGATGCCGCGCTGCACGTTGAGGCTCAGCGCGCGGTTGGCCGTGCTCGTCAGTTCGAGGGGCTCGTCGGCGAGGCGCTCCCCCAGCTGCCGGAACCAGCCCGTGTACAGCTCGTTCACCCACGGCGCCTGCTCGACGAGCACCGCGCCGTCGACGGACTCCAGCGGGATGACGGCGTCGGCGGTCTCGCGCGCGGTGGTCATCGTCGGGCGGAAGCTGCGGCGGGCCGCCTGCCGGCGCGCGACGTCCAGCAGCTCGTCGATCCAGCCGGCGGGCAGCGCGCTGCCGACGTCGTAGATGTGCCAGTGGAACGGCAGGTCCCGCGGCGGGGTCCAGCCTGCGAACAGGCCGGCGGTGTGGTCGATCGTGGCCGACATGGGTTTCTCCTTCGGTCAATCGTCCTCAGTGGACGCTCACGTGCGCCCGCAGCAGCGCGGCCACCTCGGCCGGCCGCTGGAACGGGAAGTGGTGGCCGCCGGGGAAGGCGGCCGTGCGGAACCGCGCGGCGGTGTAGCGGGCCCAGCCGCCCACCGCGGCCGCCGGGGCGGACAGGTCGTCGGCGCCGTGCCAGGCCAGCAGGTCGACCGGCAGCGGCTCGCCCGGCTCCGGCCGATACTCCGCCACCAGGCGCAGGTCCGCGCGCAGGGTCGGCACGAACAGCGCGCGCATCGGCGACTGCCGCGCGCCGGGCTCGACGAACCCGGCGGCGGCGAGCGCGTCGAGGAACTCGTCGTCGTCCGCGATCGCGACGAGCCGGGCGAACTCGCCGGCCGAACTCAGGTGCGGCGGCCGGGCGCCGGCGACGACGACGAACTCGGGGCGTGGCAAGGCATCCGTGGCACAGGCCAGACGGGCCATCTCGTAGGCGATCAGGCCGCCCATGCTGTGCCCGGCCAGCGCGTAACGGCCGTCACGCGGGATGCGCTCGGCGAGCCGGGCGGCCGTCTCGACGAGGGTCGACACCGGGGTGTCGCGGCCGCGCAGGTTGAGCGGGCGGACCGTGACGTCCGGGGCCAGCGCCTCGACCCACGGGCGGAAGGCCCGGGCCGAGCCGCCGGCGCCCGGCACGCAGAGCAGTTCCACGGGTCCCTCCCCTACTTGTGCAGGCTGCCGGCCGTGACCGGGTGCACGGTCAGCTCGCCGGGGCGCTCGTTGGGCGTCAGCAACGGGTACAGCGTCCGCCGGACGTCCTTTTCGGACAGTTCCCGGGTCTCGTCGACGTAGAGCGCGAGAGCCAGCGCGCCGGCGTGCTCGTCCGCGGGCGGCGTGACGATCGCACGCAGGACGCCGTCCAGCGACTCCGCCGCCTTGCGGACCGAGGACAGCGAGACCTTGTCGCCGCGCACGATCGCGAAGTCGGAGATCCGCCCGGTCAGCCACAGGTAGCCGTCGTCGTCGAGGCGGCCGACGTCGCCGGTGGCGATGGTGTCCGCCGCGACGAGCTTGCCGCGCGACACCCCGCCTTCGACGCCGACCTTGGCCCGGTACACCGTGTCGGCCGTGACCAGCACCTCCTGCTCGGCCGGGCCGCGGCCCGCGTCGCGCAGGCCCAGCCGGACGCCGTCGATCGGCGTCCCGGCCGAGGCGTACCGGGCGGGCGGCTCGCGGTGCGCGGCCAGCGTCGACACCCGCGGCCCGGCCTCGGTGAGCCCGTAGGTCAGGTACAGCTCCAGGTCCGGGTTCGCGGACAGGAGCCGGCCGGTGCGGGCCGGGTCGAGCGCGTGGCCGCCGACGCCGAGCGCGCGCAGGCCGCGGGGCAGCCGGCCGCCGTCGGCCTGCAGGTCGGCGACGAGCAGCGGGGTCAGCGCGGACACGGTGACGTCGTGGGCCGCCACGACGTCGCGGTAGCCGGCCGGGGTGAACGGCGGGCCGGTGACGACCAGCGACGCGCCCGTGACGAGCCCGGCCAGCACCTGCGCGACGAGCGCGTAGGAGTAGTGCATCGGCAGCGTGACCAGCATCCGGTCGGCCGGTCCGAGCCCGATGCTGCGGGCGTGGCGCGCGGCGTTGCGCCGCAGCGCCGTGATGTCGTGCAGGCAGCCGGTGGCCATCCCGGACGTGCCGGAGGTCAGCAGGATCGCCTGGCCCGGCCGGTGCGTCCGGACCGGCCCGTCGTCCAGGCGGGTGACGGTCACCTGGTCGGTCTCGGTGCCCGGGCGGACGAGGGCCGTGGCGCCGAGCCGCCGGGCGGTCGCGCGCAGCCGGGACGCCGGGGTCGACGCCGCGAGCAGCGTCGGCACCAGGCCGGCGAGGACCAGCGCGAAGAACACCCGGATCAGCCGGGTGCCGTTGGGCAGCGCGACCAGCACGACGGAGCCGGGGGCGAACCCGGCCGCGGTGAACCGGTCCGCGAGCTCGCCCACCCCGGCGCAGGCGCCGGTGGCGCCCGGCCAGGTCGTGCGGGCGAGCAGGTCTTCGACCTCGCGCGCCGTGACGCCGGTGTTCACGCCGCCTCCAGGAGTTCGCAGGTGCCGCGGTGGGTGCCCGACCGGTCGACCTCGTGCGTCACGAGCAGCACCGCGGGCGCCGCGCCGGTCAGCCACCGGCCGGCGAGCACCCGCGCGACGGGCACGCCGTCGACCGGCGGCATCGTGAGCAGCAGGCTCGGCCCGTGCAGGCCGAACTGCAGGCAGCTCAGGCCGATGAGGGTGCCGGGGCTGGCCGCGACGAACCGCAACGGCGAGACCACTTGCTTGACGACTTCGGCGGCGACGCGGCGCAGCGTGTCGCCGGTGGCGTACTCGCTCACGCCGAGGACGCCGACGGGCTCGTGCTCGCCGGGCCAGTCCCGCAGGACCTGGCCCACGAGGTCGCACACCAGCCAGGCGGCCGGGTCGGCGTAGCGGACCCGGGCCCCCGGTGGCCGGGGCGCGTCCGGGGCGCGGGTCCCGGTGGCGATCGGCTCAGGCATCGGCGTCGTCCCCCCGTTCGAACAGCACGCAGGTGTTGAACCCGCCGAACCCGAGGGTCAGGCTGATCCCGAAGTCGCCCTCGACCGCGTGCGGGACGTCCCGGGCGACCGGCAGCCGCAGCTCCGGCATCGGCCGGGTCAGGCCGAGGACGGGCGGCACAGTCCGGTCGCGCAGGGCCAGCAGCAGCGTGATGGCCTCGACGACGCCGGTCGCGCCCAGCGAGTGCCCCAGCGCGCCCTTCGTCGCGAACACCACCGGCGGCCGCGGCAGGTCGCCGAACAGCCCGGACAGGCAGGTGGCCTCGGCCTCGTCGTTCAGGACCGTCGCGGTGCCGTGGGCGTTGACCACGGCGACGTCGGCCAGGCTCAGCCCGGCGGCGTCGACGGACCGGCGGACGGCCCGCGCGGCGGCCTCGCCGTCGGGTTTCGGCGCGGTCATGCCGGCCGCGTCGTTGGTGGAGCCCCAGCCGCGCAGGAACCCGAGCGGGCGGGCGCCGCGCCGCCGCGCGGACTCCAGCCGTTCGAGGACGACGCAGCCCGCGCCGTCGCCGGGCAGCATCCCGGACCGGTCGGCGTCGAACGCGCGGTGCGTCGAGGGGGACAGCGTGCCGAGCAGCGAATGCCCGAGCCGCTTGCCCTTGGTCAGCAGGTCGACGCCCCCGGCGACGACGACGTCGGCGTAGCCGGCCTCCAGCAGCTCGCCCGCGACGGCGATCGCGTCGGACCCCGACGAGCACGCCGTGGACAGCGACACCGGCGGCCGGCTCAGCCCCAGCTGCTTGCCGGCCTCGGCGACCCAGTCGTGCAGCGAGCCGGGGTCGGCGTCGTCGATGTGCGGCCCCAGGCTGGTGCCGAGGACCAGCACCGGGTCGGCGGCCTCGGCGCGCAGCCCGGCGTCGCGCAACGCGGCTTCGGCCGTGGCCGTGGCGAGCTCGACGTGCCGCTCCCGCGGGCTCCCCGGCGCCGGCCCGCCCGGCAGCAGGCCGGCGACGAAGCTGCGCAGCACGTTCGCGCCGGGCACCACCCGCAGGCCGGACCGCCCGGCGAGCAGGCCGGTCCACACCTCGTCCAGGCCGGCGCCGAGCGAGGTGTGCCAGGCGGCCCCGGTGACGCAGAGCGTCCCGGCCCGGCGACGGTCCGACGTCAGCACGGGACCTGCTCGACGACCGCGAACGCGTTGGTGCCCCCGATCCCGGCCGACATGACCCCGGCGCGGCGCGGCCCGGCGGTCGCCCAGTCCCGGCCCTCGGGCAGGATCGAGAACCGGTCGCCGCCCGCGGTCAGCTCCTCGATCGCCTCGGTGGTGTTCGGGGTGGCGGGCAGGAACCCGTGCTCCACGGCGAACGCCGTCTTGATCAGCGCGGCCAGCCCGGCGGCGGTGTCGGTGTGCCCGATGCTGGCCTTGACCGACCCGACGGCCAGGGGCTGCCCGGTGGACCCGAGCGCCTCGGTGAGCGCGGTGGCCTCGATCTGGTCGTTCACCGGGATGCCGACGCCGTGCGCCTCGACGTACCCGAGGTCCGCGCCGGTCACCCCGGCGCCCGCCAGGGCCTGGTCGACGACGCGGATCTTGCCTTCGACGCCGGGGATCGTGAAGCCGGCCTTCTGCTTGCCGTCGTTGTCGACGGCGGTCGAGCGGATCACGGCGTGGATCGGGTCGCCGTCGGCCAGCGCGTCCTCGAGCCGGCGCAGCAGCACCGCGCCGACGCCGTCGCCGGGGACGGTGCCGGTGGAGGCGCGGTCGAACGGCCGGCAGACGCCTTCGCTCGAGTAGATGCCGTTCGGGGTGTACCCGTAGGTGCCGTCGGTGTCCATCACGGCGACGCCGCCCGCGAAGGCGTAGTCGCTGGCGCCGAGGCGCAGGCTCTGGCAGGCCAGGTGCACCACGACGAGCCCGGTCGCGCACGAGGCGTCCACCATGATGCTTTCGGCGCGCAGGTCGTGGAAGTAGGAGAAGTGCGGGCCCGCGAACGTGGCGTCACGGTCCACAGTGGACTCGAAACTGCCGCGCTCGACGTGCTTGGTGCGCGCCACCCCGGCGTAGACGGCGGTCGCGTCGCCGATGTCCGAGAGCCGCACGCCGGCGTCCTCGGCCGCGGCCCACATCGCCTCGTAGAGCATGCCGTGCTGCGGATCGCGCTCGGCCGTCTCGCTCGTGTAGCCGACCAGGCCGGCGTCGTAGAGGTCGCGGTCGGGGATGAAGCCCCACGCGGCGATGTCGCGCGGGCCGTCCCCCGGCGGCACGGGCGCGCCGCGGGTGAAGCGGTCGCGCCCGGCGCGCAGGTTGTTCCAGAACTGCGTGGCGCTCGCGGCCCCGGCGTAGCGGCAGCCCACCCCGACGATCGCGATCGCGTCGGATCCCTGTGTCCGGCTCATGCGGCGCTCTCCATTTCGTCGACGGTCTCGGGCGCGGGTGCCGCCTGCTGCGCGGGCAGCGTCCGGCGCAAGGTCAGCACCAGCAGCGTCGCGACGGCGCTGAGCACGATCATCACGACGACGAACACGGCCCCGGTCCCGAACGACAGCAGCGCGCCGGCCAGCGCCGGGCCGATCACGGCACTGGTGGACAGCGTGATCGAGAACAGGGCGTTCGCCCGGCCGCGCAGGTCTTCGCTGACCGCGTTGTTCAGCAACGTCGTCAGCAGCGGGACGACCAGGGACTCGCCGATGGACAGCAGGATCACCGCGACCGTGGCCAGCACCAGCGCCGTCGTGCCGTCGTGGCGCCCGGCCAGCAGCACGAACACCCAGCAGGCCGCGAACATCACGCCGCTGGCGCCGACCAGCAGCGTCCGGGAGAACCGCTCGAGGTGCGGCATCACGGCGAACTGGACGACCGCGCAGAGGATGATGTTGACGGCGAAGGCGAACGACAGCCCGCTCGCGGTGATGGCGCCGGTCTGGGTCAGGTAACCCGGGAGGCCGGCGCGGAACTGGCCGAAGGACACCAGCGCGGACAGCAGCAGCACGGCCAGCAGCGCCAGCAGGCTCGGCGAGCGCAGGACGGCCCGGTAGGTGCCGCGGACGGCGCCGGCCAGCTTCCGCTCGGCCTGGTGCGCCCGGTTCGGCAGCACCTTCACGGTCGCGACGGCCATCACGAAGAACGTCGCCGCGTCGATGGAGTACATCAGGAAGTACCGGCCGACCGGGCTGAGGAACGCCAGCGCGGCGAACACCCCGCCGAGGATCACGCCGATCCCCATCGCGACGTTCAGCACGCCGTAGTCCGCCGAGTACGCGGTTTCGCGCTGGTCGGTGCTCGTGGTCGCGCCGTACGCCGCGCGCACGGCGGTGCCGACGCCGCTGATGCCGAAGCCGAACACCACCGCGGCGGCGACGGCGACCCAGGCCTGCCCGGCGAAGGCGAACAGGAGCGTGCCGACGCCGGCGTTGACGTTGGCCAGCGGCACGACGACGTTGTAGGGCAGCCGGTCGAGCAGCGCGCCGTAGGCCAGGCCGCCGAACACCGCGGCGAACGCCTGGATGGCGAGCGTCGCGGCGGGCACCCAGGTGGGCAGGTGCCGGACCTCGGTGAGGTAGATCCAGAGGAACGGCATCACCATGCCCGCGCCGAGCGCGCTGATCCCGTTGGTGGCGATCAGCCAGCGCGCGGCCCGCGGCAACGCGGCGATCCGGCTCAGCCCCTTCATGCCGCGTTCGCCTCCAGCCGGGCGGCCAGCGCGGCGACCAGCGTCGACACGGTCTGGTGGTCGAAGAGCATCCGGACGGGCAGCCGGGTGCCGACCTCGCGGCCGAGCGCCGCCATGACCCGCGTCGCGCCCAGCGAGTTGCCGCCGACCGAGAAGTAGAAGTCGTCGTCGGTGAACCGGTCGTGGCCCAGCACGCGGACCCAGGTCCGGCGGACCAGGTCGGTGAGGTCGGGCTGCGGGTGCGGTGTGGTCACGGCTGGGCTTCCTTCTCTTCGGACTCTTGGGACTTCTCGGCGAGGTGGGCGGCGAGACGGCGCGGAGTGGGGTGGCCGTAGAGGTCACGGATGCCGACCTTCAGGCCGGCGTCCCGCAGCGCGGCCAGGGTCTTCGCGGCGAGCAGGGAGTTGCCGCCGGAGTCGAAGAAGTGGTCGTCGGGGCCGATCGCGGCCCCGAGCACCGCCCGCCACGCGCGCAGCACGACGTCTCCGTCTCCGGCTTCGGCCGGCGCCGCGGCCGGGGTGCCGCCCAGGACGGGGGCGGGCAGCGCCGCTTCGTCGAGCTTTCCGTTGACCGTCAAGGGAAGCGCGGGCACGGCGGTGAACGTCGAGGGGACCATGTACTCGGGCAGCAGAGCTGCCGCCCGGGTCCGCAGGCCCGCCGGGGTGCCGTCGGTGAGGACGACGTAGGCGTCGAGACGGGCTTCGGCCGTGCCCGGGGCGGCGAGCACGACCGCGGCCGCGACGACGCAGGCTTCGGCCAGCAGGACCTTGCGGATCTCGTCCAGCTCGATCCGGTAGCCGCGCAGCTTGACCTGGCTGTCGAGGCGGCCGAGGTGCTCCAGGCGCCCGTCCGGCAGCAGGCGGCCGAGGTCGCCGCTGAGGTAACGCCGACGTCCGCCGCCGGTGACGAACCGTTCGGCCGTCAGGTCGTCCCGGCCCAGGTAGCCGTGGGCCAGCCCGGCGCCGCCGACGGCGATCTCACCCGGCAAGCCCGGGGGCAACGGCCGGTGGCGCGCGTCGACGACCTCGATCGCCCAGCCGGGGATGGCGTGACCGACCGAGCGCGACCCGGCCAGCGCGGCCGCGCGGGTGACGGTCTGCGCGGTGACGTGCACCGTGGTTTCGGTGATGCCGAACATGTTCACCAGCCGGCAGCGCGTCTCCGGGTACCGGTCGAACCACGGCAGCAGCGCGAAGGCGTCGAGCGGCTCGCCGCCGAAGACGACCAGCCGCAGCGGGAGGTCGTCGAAGTGCCGCAGCTGCGTCTCGGTCACCTGCGCGAAGCTCGACGGCGTCTGGTTGAGGACGGTGACGCGCTCGTCCCGCAGCAGCGCGGCGAACTCGTCCGGCGAGCGCCGCGTCCACTCGGGCACGACGACCAGCCGGCCGCCGGTGAGCAGGCAGCCCCAGATCTCCCAGACGGAGAAGTCGAACGCCACGGAGTGGAACCACGTCCAGACGTCGGTGGCGCCCAGCCCGAACCCGGGCGCGGTGCCCGTGACCAGGTCCACGACGTTGCGGTGCGGGACGACGACGCCCTTGGGCCGCCCGGTCGAGCCGGAGGTGTAGATGACGTAGGCCGGGTCGTCGGGGCCGGCCAAGTCGGCCGGCACCTCGCCGTCGGCGGGCAGGTCCGCCGTGGTCACCGCGGGCCGGCCGGGCAGGCGGGCCGCCGCGGCGTCATCGGTGACGACCAGCGCGAGCCCGGCGTCGTCGGCGATGTAGGCCAGCCGGCCGTCGGGGTAGGCCGGGTCGAGCGGGACGTACACCGCGCCCGCCCGGAGCACGCCGAGCAGCAGCGCGACCAGGTCGGCGCCGCGCTCGTGCACGATCCCGACGCGGTCGCCGGGCCGGATCCCGCGGTCCCGCAGCCCGGCGGCGAACCGCCCGGCCCGCGCGGCCAGTTCCGCGTAGCCGAACCGGCCGTCCTCGCCGGACACGGCGGGCGCGTCACCGCGGCGCTCGACCTGCTCGGCGAAGACGTCCGTGATCGTGCGCGGGTGCCCGACGGTCGCCGGCGGCGGCGAGGCGACGGCTTCGAAGGCGATGTCGGCGAGCGGCCGATCCTGGTCCCCGCTGCGCAGCTCCGCGAGCACGGCGGTGAGCTGCCGCCCGAGCTGCGCGGCGGCCCACGGCGCGACGGCGTCCGCGGCGAACCAGGCCGTCGCGCGCCCGCCGGTGACCTCGACGGTCAGCGGGTACGGCGTGCCCGGCACCGAACGGATCCGGTGCGGCACCGGCGTTTCCTCGGCCAGGACGCCGACGGCGGGTACGGCACGCGTGGACCCGGCCGGTGCGGTGGCCGCGTGCTTGCGAAAGACCGCCACCGGCTGGTCCTCGTCGACGGTGATGAGCGTGCCGCCGCCGGGCACGCCGATGGCCAGCGTCGCGGCACGCGCGTAGCGGCTGAACACCAGGCCGAGCGCGGCGATCGCGTCGTCGGCACCGGCCGGGCCCAAGTCCACAGTGGACGGCTTCGAAGACCCGGCCAGGTGCGTCAGCGGATCCCGGACGGCCGCGACGTCCGGCAGCGCGCTCGCGAGCTGCGGTTCGACAGCGGGCGTGGTCACGACCAGCTCGCGCACGCCGTCCACATAGGACAGCACCACGAACCGGGGCCTGCCGGCGATCCCGCGGCGCAGCTCCCGCTCGCGCCACGGGTCCGCGTCGGCCGAGGCCAGGGGGACGCGCTGGAACCACACGCTCGCGCCCGCTTCGGTGGCTTGGACGCGGACGGCTTCGTCGCCGAGCCCGGCCGGCAGCCGGTACAGACCGGCGGACGCGAGGATGTTCGACACAGCTCCTCCTTCAGCGGCTCGTGAAGCCGCCGTCGACGGTGACGACGCCGCCGGTGGCGTGCCGGGACTCGCCGGTGGCGAGCCACAGCACGGCCGCGGCGACGTCACCGGCCTCGACGAGCTCGTTGGTCGGCTGGTCGCGCACGAACGTCGTCTCGTGCTCGGCGACGTCCAGCCCGAGCGCGCGGGCGATCTCCGACAGCATCCGGCCTTCCAGGGCCGGGTCGTCGCGGACCGAGCCGGGGCACACGGCGTTGACGCGGACCTTGTGCGGGGCCAGGTCGAGCGCGGCGGCCCGGGTCAGCCCGAGCACGCCGTGCTTGGCCGAGACGTAGCCGGCGAAGTTGCGGTACCCGACCAGCCCCGCGGTCGACGCGATGTTGACGATGCTCCCGGACCGCTGCGCGATCATCACCGGCGCCACGGCCTTGATGGCCCGCCACGGCCCGCTGAGGTCGACGTCGACCATCAGGGACCATTCGGCCTCGGTCATCTCGTGCACCGCCTTGCCCGAGGGCGCGGCGATGCCGGCGTTGTTGACCAGGACGTCGATGCGGCCGAAACGGTCGACGGTCTTGCGCGCCACGGCTTCCAGCGCGCCGAGGTCGCGGACGTCGGCGGCGGCGACGAGCGTCGCCGCCCCGTGCTCCGCGCACAACGCGGCGGTGTGGTCGAGCTGGCCGGCCGTGCCGGCCGGGTAGCCGAGGCCCTCGATCGGCGCGGCGACGTCGAGCAGCACCAGGTCCGCGCCCTCGGCGGCCAGCGCCGTCGCGCACGCCCGGCCGATCCCGCGCGCCGCGCCCGTGACGAGCGCGATCCGCCCCGCGAGCCGGCCGGTCACGACCGGGCCTGTTCGCCGACCAACGTCCGTTCCAGCAGCGTGACCAGCGGTGCCCAGTGCTCGATCAGGTACATGTGGCCGCCGGGGAACTCCCGCGTCGTGCAGCCCGCGGCCGTCACCTCGCTCCAGCGGGCGGCGGCCGCCGCGGACACCAATTCGTCGGCGTCGCCGCGGACCGAGACGACCGGGAACGCCGCCGGGGCCTGCTCCGCGGGCCGGTAGGACTCGTCGACCGCGACGTCGCCGCGCAGGGCCGGCAGGAGCAGTTCCCGCAGGTCCGGGTCGTCCAGTGCGGGGTGCTTGTACCCGGCCAGCTCGGCGACGGCGACGACGAACTCGTCGTCGGGCAGGCCGCCGATCGGCGAGGACCGCGGCACGCCCGGCCGCGGCGCGCCGCTGGCGAACAGCGTCAGGTCCACCGCCGGCCGCTCGTGCGCGACGAGCCGGGCGACCTCGTAGGCCACCAGAGCGCCGAAGGAGTGGCCGAAGACGCCGACGCGGCCGGCCGCGCCCACCTCGCGCAGCACGTCGTCGGCGATCGCGTCGACCAGCTCGGTCATCGTGGTCGCCGGCTCCTCGGCGAAGCGCCGCTCCTTGCCCGGCAGCTCGACCGCGGCGAACCGGAGCGCGGGCGAGGCGTCCGGCCACGCCTGGAAGAAGCTCGGCCCCGCCCCCGCGGGCGGGAAGCACAGCACGGGCACTCGCTCCGTCATCGTCGTCCCCTCACTCGAACCGGTTGCCGTCGGCGACGAACGCGTCCGCGGTGACGAACGCGGCGTGCAGCTCGGCTCCCGTCGCGCCCTCGACCCAGACGTTCTGCAGCCGCCCGTTGGTGCCGGTGCGGTAGTCGGGCGACTCGCCGACCGCGCTGCGGACGTCGACCCGCCACACGCCGGGCTCGCGGACGAGCTCGCCGGGGTCCGCCAGCGCGGTGATCCGCCCGCCGCCCAGCGGGACGTGGGTGAACACGCAGGCCGCGTAACCGGTCGGGACGACCGGACGGCGTTCGGCCTTGCCGACGGCCGCCTCCAGCGCCAGCCGCACCGGGTTCAGGTCGCTGACGTGCGGGACGATCGACGAGAGGAACCCGCCGAGCCGGCCGTTGACCTCGATCAGCCGCGGGCCGGTGGCGGTGAGCTTGAACTCCAGGTGCGTGATCCCGGTCGTGACGCCGAGCGTGGTCAGGATCGCGGCGGCGCGTTCGGAAGCCAGCCGCTGCACGTCCAGGGGCAGCAGCGACGGCCCGGTCATCCCGGTCTCGCGCAGCGGCGGGATCAGCGGGAACCGGTCGGACAGCCAGAACGGCCAGTGCTCGCCTTCGCCCAGCGACAGCACCTCGACGGAGAAGTGGTCGCTGAGCCAGTCGCCCTCCGGGTGCGGGATCCCGATCAGCCGTTCTTCGAGCAGCCACGTCCGCGCGCCCGCGGACCCGTGGCCCAGGTTGAAGTTCGCCCGGACCGACGGCGCGGTGCCGGTCGCCTCGATCAGCGCCGCCCGCAGGCCGGGCTCGTGGTCGACGGTGTAGACGTTGAGGCTTCCGTTGCCCCGTACGGGTTTGAGCACCGCGGGGAACCCGACGGCCTCGATCGCGGCCACCAGCGACGTCTCGTCGGTGAAGGCCGCGGCCCGCACGCCGAGGTCGGTGCCGGCGAGCCGCGCGCGCTGGACGTCCTTGTGCGTCACAGCTTCGGCGGTCGCCTCGTCGTGGTAGGGCAGGTCCAGCCGGGCCGCCACCGCGGCGACGAGCGGGATCCACTCGTCCTCCAGCGTCAGCACGCCGTCGACGTCGAGGGCGGCCAGCCGCTCGGCGACGGTGGCGGCGTCCAGCCCGGCGGCCTCGACGACCTCGGCCAGGTCGGCGATCCCCTCCCGCTCGTCGGCGGACCACGGCTGCGGGCCCGCGTTGACGACGACCAGCTCGCACCAGTCCGCCGCCGCGTCGAGCAGATCCGGCAGCCCGGACGCGTCGGCCGATTCGAACACCGCCACCTTGGTCATGACCCGGGCTCCCGCCGCTTCGCGTAGTTGCGGGTTTCGCCGTCGGAACCGAGGAACGCGAACCCGTTCTTCTCCAGCACCCGCCGCGACGGCAGGTGGTCCTCGTCGGTCTCGGCGAGCACGGCGGTGACGCCGGGCTGCTCGAACGTCCAGGCCAGCAGCGCTTCGACGACCTCGGTGGCCAGCCCGCGGCCCCGGAACGCCTCGATCAGGCCGTAGCCGATCTCTGCTTCCCCCGCCGCGTCGGGCGCGGCGTGGAAGCCGACGTCGCCGATCGCGAGCCCGGATTCGCCGTCGACGATCTGGTACAGGCCGAACCCCGGCCGGTAGGCGTCGGCGGTGACCATCCGCAGCACGAGCTTCGCGCCGCCGAGCGTGCCGTCGAACGGGTAGCCGGGCGCCCAGGCCCACTTCCCCGCGCCGGACTCGCCGGCGAGGATCGCGCGGACCTCGTCGAACGGGACCTCGCGCAGCGTGGTCCGCGCCGTCGCCAGGACCGTGAGCGGGGCCGGGGTTTTCGTTTCCTGCGTCATGCCGCCTCTTCTTCAGGGGCCACCGCGCTCGCCGCGCGGTAGACCGCGGTGTTCTGCAACCACAGCTTCGGGAACAGCGGGCGCACGGCCAGCCGTTCCAGGTCGGAGATGGAGCGGCCGCGCATGCTCCGCGGCCGGTCGTCGGCGTCCTCGTCCTCGTCGGCGGCGCGGGGCTGGCCCCCGAGCATCTGCCACACGAGGTTGATGTGGACCTGCTTCCACTCGAGGACCTGCGTGTCGAACCGCTGGAGGCCGGTCATCACCTCGGCGAGCTGCATCGTGGCCGGGGCCGCCGACGTGTCCGGGCCGGTCGCCTCGACCAGGTCGGCCATCGTGACGCCGGCGGCGGTGACAGCGGCCTCGAACTCCGTCCAGACGGCGTGCGCGGCGCGGCGGACGTTGCGCGAGCCGGGCGACGCGAGACCCGAGGCCGCGCCGGCCAGGTCCTTGCGCATCTGCAGGAAGGACACCTGCGCGAGGGAGTTCGTCATCACGCGCAGGCATTCGACGGTCAGCCCGGCGGAGTCGGTGCAGCGGACGAGGTGCCGGGTCGCCGTGATCGGGTCGCCCTTCGCCAGCGCCGCGGTCAGGTCGCACAGGCTGTGGTGCACCGCGACCCAGCAGTACTCGGTCAGCAGGTGCACGATCTGGAAGAAGCGGTGGTCGGAGTGCAGGAGCTCGTCTTCGGGAATCAGTGCCGAGAGGGCAGCGGTCAGCCTCAGCTCGGTCTCGTAACCGCTGCCGCGGTCGAATTCGTACCGCAGGCGCGGATTCGATTGGGATGGATTGAGCGTCCGGACCTCACGATCGCCCTCTTCGCCTTCCCGCCGCACCACGAAACGACCCCCAGAGTGTGAATATGACGGGGCCGACCGCCCCTGATGCCTCACAGTGGCAGTCATCGAGCGATCACAGCAACCAAAATGAAAGGTGACTCAAATCACAGCATTTTCGAATATCTTCTCCGCCACGCCGAGCGCCCTTGCGAGAATACGCAGAAATGGAGAAGGGCGGTTCCGGCCGAGTCGCTAACGTCGAATCCGGCAGTGGTCCGGGGGCACCCGGACCCGACGTGCGGTGCGTAGTGGGGGCGAGCGAGAAGTGCCGGAGACGAACGAGGCCACGTACATCGCCGTGGTGAACGGCGAAGAGCAGTACTCGGTGTGGCCCGCCGGGCTCGCGCTCCCGGACGGCTGGGCGGCGGCCGGGTTCACCGGCACCGAAGAGGCCTGCCTCGACCACGTCGCCGGCACGTGGCGCGACATCACGCCGCGCTCGGTCCGCCGGTCCGCATGAGCCGGCACGCGGTCCTCGGCGCGGGCGGGGTCGGGCTCGCGCTCGCCGCCGCCCTCGCCCGCGGCGGCGAAGACGTCACGCTCCTGCTGCGGCCCGCTTCCCTCGCGCGCTACGGCGGCAGTGTCACGGTGCGGCAGGGCCTCCGCGAGGGCTTCACCGTCGCGGTCCCGGCCGCCGCGCACCTGACCGGGCCCATCGACGTGCTGTGGGTCTGCGTCAAGCACCCCGACCTGCCCGGCGCGTTGTCCACTGTGGCCGCCGATGTCGGCGTCGTCGTCCCGCTGCTCAACGGCACCGGGCACCTGCCGCCCCTGCGGGAACGCTTCGGCGACCGGGTGGTCGCGGGTTCGATCCGGATCGAGGCCACCCGCACCGCCGTCGGCGAGGTCCGCCAGGAGTCCCTCTTCACCGAGATCGAGCTGGCCGGACCGCCCGAGGTCGTCGCCGAAGCGCTGACCGCGGCCGGGATCGGCTGCACGGACGGCGGTTCCGAGGCGGACGTCCTCTGGCGCAAGCTCGCCCTGCTCGCACCGCTCGCGCTCGCCACGACGTGCGCCGGCGGGCCCCTCGACGCGGTCCGCGAAGACGAGGACCTGACCCGGCTGATGCTCGCCTGCGCCGACGAAGCGTGCGCGAGCGGCCGGGCCGAAGGCGCCCGGCTCGACCGCGGCCGCGTCCTGCGCGCGCTCACCCGCGCCCCCGGCCGGACCCGCACGTCGCTGCAGCGCGACGTCGAACGCGGCGAGGCGGGCGAGCTCGACGCGATCGCCGGCCCGGTCCGCGAAGCCGGCGCCCGGCACGCCATCCCGACCCCGGCCACCGACGAGCTCGTGCACCGGGCCCGTCACGACGCGGGCACGCCGTTGCCCGCCGGAAACCGAGAGTGAGGACGCGATCATGTCCCCGAAAATCGCCCTGGAAGACACACTGCGCGAAATCCTGGTCGCCGACCTGTACGTCGACGTCCCGGCCGACGGCATCCACGCCGACGACAGCCTGCAGGAGACGCTCGGGCTCGACTCGCTCGGCTTCGTCGAGCTGCGCGCCCGGTGCGAGCAGCAGTTCGGCGTCCCCATCTCCGACACCGACTTCACGCCGGTGAACTTCCGGTCCATCAGCACGATCGCCGACTTCGTCGTGCGGCGCCGGGCGAGCAACTGACCAGGCTTTCCCGACCGTGAGAGGAACCCCGTGACCGAGACGCGCAGGCCCGCGACGGCCGAGCAGACCGAGGTGTGGCTCGCCATGCAGCGGGAACCGGAGTCCGCCCGGTTCACCATCCCGCTCGACCTGGAGTTCACCCCCGGTGTCGACGTCTCGGCGTTGCGGAGCGCGCTCGGCGACCTCGTCGAGCGGCACCCGAACCTGCGCAGCGCGTTCCTCGCCGAGAACGGCGAACTGGTGCAGGTGGTGCACCACAGCCCGCCCGTCCCGTTCGTCGAGCACCGGCGGCCCGGCCGCTACGACCGGGCCGCGGCGCTGGAGTGGGCCGCCGCGATCGCCGCCCAGCCGTTCGACCTCGGTTCCGCGCCGCTCGTGCGGGGCACGCTCCTGCACGCCGACGACGGCGCGTTGTTCGTGCTGGCCGTGCACCACGTCGTGTCCGACGGCTGGTCGCAGGGCATCGTGGCGCGGGACCTGGTGCACGCCTACCGGGAGCGCGTCGGCGGACGGGCGCCGTGGGACGCGCCGCTGCCGGCCGTCGAGTCCACTGTGGACGTTCCCGACAGCGAGCTGACCGCGTACTGGTCGGGCCTGCTGGCCGACCAGCCCCCGTCGCTCGCGCCGATCGCGGACCGCAACCGCCCCGGCTCGGCGCCGGGCCCGGCCGGCTTCCACGAGACCCTGCTGACCGCGGACCTCCTCGAGCGCGTCCGCGCGGTGGCCCGGCAACGGCTGGCCTCGCCCGCGTCGGTCGTGCTGAGCGCGTGGCTGACGCTGCTGCACGCGTGGAGCGCCACCGCGGACGGCACCACCGGCATGCTGTTCGCCGCCCGCACGCCCGAGGACGAAGAGCGCGTCGACCTGCTGGCCCGCGTGCTCCCGGTGCGCAGCGCGCTCGACTTCACCGAGCCGTTCGAAGCGCTGGTCGACCGCGTGCGCGACCAGATGCTCGACTCGCTCGAGCACTCGGCCGTCCCGTCGGCCCGGCTGCGCGACATCCGCCGCGACGGCGGCGCGTCCCTCATCGACAACAGCGTGTTCATGTACTTCCCGGAGCAGGAGCTGTCCTGGACCGCCGGGGACACGACGATCGAGGTCGTCGAGCACGAGACCACCGCGGGCAAGTACGACCTGTCGCTGGCGGCGCTGGAAGGCGAGGCGCACATCCGGCTGCGCGTCGACCACGACACGCTGGTGTACCGCGACAGCACCGCCGAGGTGCTGCTCGCCCAGCTCGTCAAGCTCCTCACCGACGCCGTCGCCGATCCTGCCGCGACCTGCGGCGCGCTCGTCGCCGCCTGCGACCCGTTCGTGCCCGCCCGTCCGGCGACGGAGACCGAGCCAGTCAACCGGGTGCTGCTGCACGACATGGTGCGCCGGCAGGCCGAGCTGCGCCCGGACGCCGTCGCCGTCCGCTACCACGACGAAGTCCTCACCTACGCCGAGCTCGTCGCGCGGGCCGGCGCCGTCGCGAACTGGCTGCGTGCCGAAGGCCTCGGCGCCGAGTCGCTCGTGGCGCTGCTGCTGCCGCCGAGCCCGGCGTCGGTCGTGTTCTGGCTGGGCACGCTCATGGCGGGCGCCGCCTACCTGCCACTCGACCCGGCCTACCCCGACGCCCAGCTGCAGATGGTGCTCGACGACGCCCGGCCGCGGCTGGTCGTCGGCGCGCCCGGGTTCGTCGAGCGCGTGCGGCTGCCCAAGTGCCCGATCTACCTCGTCGACGAGGCCCTCGCGGAAGCCGAGCGCTACCCGGGCACTCCGCCGGAGGTGACGATCGACCCGGCGACGGCGTTCAACGTGCTCTACACGTCCGGGTCCACGGGCCGGCCGAAGGGCGTCATCTGGCCGCACGCCGGGTTCGTCCGGCTGCTCGACCGCCCCGACTTCGTGCCGCTGCACCACACCGACGTCGTCTCCCAGCTCTCGCCGCTCAACTTCGACGGCGCGACCTACGAAGTCTGGGGCGCCCTCACCCACGGCGCCGAGCTGGTGATCTTCGACAAAGAGCTGACGCTGAGCCCGCCGGAGCTGCGGACGGCGTTCCGCGAGCGCGGGATCACCACGCTCATCGTGTCGTCGCCGCTGCTCAACCGGCTGGTCGAGGACGTGCCGGACCTGTTCACCGGCCTGCGCCGGGTGTACTTCGGCGGCGAGATCGTCTCGGTGCCGCACCTGGAGAAGGCGCTGCGCTGGAGCGCGCCGGGCACCATGCTGCACAGCTACGGGCCGACGGAGAACTCGTTCACCACGACCTGGACGCCGATCACGGAGATCGAGGAGAACACGCGGACGCTGTCGATCGGCCGGGTCGTCCCCGAGACCGACGGCTACGTCGTGTTCGACCACAACACGATGCGCCAGGCGCCTCGCGGCGTGCCGGGCGAGCTGCTGCTGGGCGGCACCGGCGTCACCCGCGGCTACCTCGGCAACCCGCGCGAGACGGCGCGCCGGTTCATCCCGGATCCCTATTCGGGGGTGCCCGGCGCGCGGCTGTACCGCACGGGCGACCGGGTGCGCTGGCTGCCGGACGGCCGGCTGGAGTTCATCGGCCGCAACGACAACCAGGTCAAGATCCGCAGCCAGCGCGTCGAGCTGGGCGAGGTCGAGTCGGCCCTCGCCGCGCACGCGTCGGTCGAGGCCGCGTTCGTGACGGTGTGCTTCAACAGCCGCAAGGAGAAGGAGATCGCGGCGTACGTGGTCCTCGGCGCGGGCGGCACGGTCGAGGAGCTGCGCCGGCACGCGCGCGAGGTGCTGCCGGTGTTCGCGGTGCCGCGGTACCTGGTGCCCTTGGACCGGATGCCGTTGACACCCAACGGAAAGATCGACCGGCGCCGGCTGCCCGAAGCGGTCGACGCTCCTGTGCCGGCCGCTGCGCCTGTTCCCGCCGTGGTCGCTTCTGCCGCTCCTGCCGCTCCTGCCTCTTCGGCCGAGTCCACTGTGGACCTGGTCCGGGCGGCGTGGGCGGAGCTGCTGGAACACGACACGTTCGCCATGGACGACAACTTCTTCGACGTCGGCGGCCACTCGCTGATCCTGGTGAAGCTGCAGGCGGGCTTGCGGTCGCGGTTCACGACGGCCCCGTCGATCGGCGAACTGCTACGGCACACGACGGTGCGGGCACAGGTGGCACTGCTGGCGAACGTCACGCCGGTGGCTGCTTCCGTTGGGGCGCCGGTGGCCGCTGGTCCCGCGGTCGCTTCCGCAGGGGCGCCGGTGGCCGCTGGTCCCGCAGTCGCCTCCGCTGGGGCGCCGGTGGCCGCTGGTCCCGCAGTCGCCTCCGCTGAGGCGCCAGTCGCGGGTTCTGCGGTCGCTTCCTCCGCGACGGCAGCCGTGTCTATCAGCTCGGGCGGCGCTCAGCCGGACTCCGCGGCTGCGCTCGCCACCACTCCCGCGGCCGGATCTGCGGCACCGGAGGCTCCGGCCGAGCCGGTGAGCGGCGGCAGCCAGGTCGTCGCGGTGTCGGCGGCGTCCGAGGCGGCGCTCGCCGCGGCGCGGCGGCGGCTGGCCGACCACCTCACCTCCTCCCCCGGCGTCGACCTCGCGCAGGTCGCGGCCACCCTGGAACGCGGCCGCGAACGGTTCCCGCACCGGTTCGCCGTCGTGGCCGCCGATCCCGCCGGCGCGGCCGCCGCGCTGCGGGCCGGCGCGCTGAGCACCGGTCCGGTGGCCGCCGGCGTGGTGGACCGGACCCGGCCGGTGCGGCTGGTGTTCGCGTTCGGCGCCGGCGAGGGCTCCGCGGCACCGGCCTTCGCCGCCCAGCACGCGCTCCTCACGCAGCTCACCGGCCGCGGCGCCGCACCCGACGTCGTCACCGGCTCGGGTGTGGGCCACCTGATCGCCGCCGTGGCCGCCGGCGTCCTGACGCACGCCGACGGCCTGCGCCTGGCCACCGCCCTCGACCACCCCGGCACGCTCCCCGAGGCCCTCGAAGCCGTCACGTTCACGACCCCCGCGGTCGCCGTGGCCGCCCCGGACGGCGTCACCCCGGCCGGCCGGCCGCTCGACGTCCGGTTGTGGGCCAAGCACCTCACCCACCCGGCCGACGCGCCGGAACTGCTGGCCACCGCGACGGCCGGGCGGCCGGCGGTGGTCGTCGACCTCGGCGGCGGCGGCGAGTTCCTGGCCGCGGCGTCGACCCGCCCGGAGCTGACGGCGGTCCCGGGCACCGGCCCGCAGGCCGTGGCGCAGCTGTGGTGCAGCGGCGTCGAGGTCGAGCTGACCGACCGCCGGATCAGGCGAGTCCGCCTGCCCGGCTACCCGTTCGCGCGCCCCGGCACCACGGACCCCGCGGCGGCCGCGTCCCCGGAGCGCATCCGCGCCACCCTGGCGGCGGCCTGGCAGGGTCTCGCCGGCGAGCGGGACACGTTCCCGGCGGACCGCGTACCGCAGCTGCACCACCGCCTGCGGCTGGCCTTCGACCGGGTCCCGGACACGGCGACCCTGTCGGCGACCGCAAGCTTCGACGGTCTCGCGAGCCTGCTCACGGAATCCGTGACGGCGCTGACCCCCACGGCGCTGCCCCTCGACTGAGCCCGCGGTGTTTCCCGGTCCGGGGCTCGCCGTTCCGCGGATTCGGCCGGCTGGGGGCATGGCCACGAGGTGTCGACGGAGGATTCAGGACGCTGAGCGGCCAGGATCCCCCATCGTCGAACGCTGAGGCGCCCCCGAAGGCAACCCGGTCTCGCACGAGCTTCAGCGGGCAGGAAGGTGCTCCCGCCTACGAACCCTCCGCACCGGGCAGGGCGAAGAGCGTCCGCTGGTCCGGGTCCTCCGGCTCCCCGCCCAGGCGGAGGCACTTGCGGCAGCTGACCCCCAGGTGGGTCGGCGTGACCTCGCCGCCCGCGCCCAGGCCCGACCAGCCCTGGTGGCACGCCGGTGCCGGCAGGGTCAGGCTGTTCAGCCACGGCACCCAGCTGACCCGGTGGGCGACACCGGACCGGCCGATGTGCAGCCGCATGCCGGTGAACTGGCGATGCTGCTCGGCCGCGAAGCGCGCCGGATCGATGGGCGGGACCGGGAACAGGGGAATCGGCTCGCTCATCCCCCCAGTATGCCGCCCGGCCGGACACCGCGAACGCGGCCGGACGCCACCCCGGACGGCGACCGCCGCCGCACTAACGTGGCTCGACCACGCTCCGCACCGCTTCCAGCAGCGCCGCCCGGTGCTCCTCCAGCCGATCCGGCTTCGCCGCCGCCGTCAGTGCGGGTGGTGCGCTCAGCCAGCTCTCCGTCATGCGCAGGACGATCGCGAACAGGTCCACCGCCGGGAGGTCCGCGCGGACCCGGCCGTCTTTCTGCGCCGCCGCCACCGCGTCGACGCGGGTGCGGAAGCGGTCGACCTCCGCGGGGGCCGGCTCGATCTGCTCCAGCGTGCGCCACGTGCTGATCCGCCGGGACGCCGCGTTCGCCAGCATGTGGTCGAACCGCGCGGCCGCGAAGGCGCACAGGTCGCCGTCGGTCATCGGGGCGGCCTCGAAAACCGCCCGGGCCTCCTCCTCCACCACCGCGTCGAACAGCTGGTTCTTGTCGCCGAAGTACACGTAGATGAGCCGCTTGTTGGCGCCCGCGCGCTCGGCGATGCGGTCGATCCGGCCGCCGGCCAGCCCGTGTTCGGCGAACTCCGCCGTCGCCGCCTCGAGCAGCAGGGCCTTCGTGGCCGCGGCGTCGCGAGGACGGACGGTGGTCACCACGCCACCGGGCCCGCGGCGTCGAAGAAGCCGCCCGTCGGACCGTCCGGGCCGGCCTGGGCCAGCCGGACGGCGGCTTCGGCGCCCTGCTCGACGGTCTGCGTGCCGCTGTTGTGGTTGAGGTCGGTCTTCGTGTAACCGGGGTCCACGGCGTTGATCCGGAAGCCGGGGAGCGCCTTGGCGTACTGCACGGTGACCATGTTCAGCGCGGCCTTGGACGCCGGGTACGAGATCCCCGGGTAGAAGGCCGTGAACGAGTCCGGGTTCGCCAGGTCCGCGGTCCGCGCCAGGCCGCTGCTCACGTTGACCACCACCGGCGCCGCCGACCGCCGCAGCAGCGGCAGGAACGCGCGGGTGACCCGGACGACCCCGAACACGTTGGTGTCGAACAGATCCCGCACCTGGTCGGCGGTCACGTCGGCGGCGCCGATCACGCCGCCGTCGGCCTGCCGTCCCTCGACGCCGGCGTTGTTCACGAGGACGTCCAAGCCGCCGTCGGCCTCGATGGTCTTGACCGCTGTCGCCACGGACGGGTCGTCGGTGACGTCCAGCTGCACGAACCGCGCGCCCAGCCGGTCGGCCGCCGCCTGCCCGCGCTCGGCGTCCCGCGCGCCGACGTACACGGTGTGCCCGGCGGCGACGAGCTGACGTGCCGTTTCGTAGCCGATGCCCTTGTTCGCGCCGGTGACCAGTGTTGTCGTCATGCCTGTTGCCCCTGTCCCGTATCTAACTGGATAGTTACAAGTTAGGCTCGCCCGGCGCCGTAAGTCAACGGTTAGTTACCTCGCTCACCACGCGGCGGCCCGACGCGGGCGAACCCGGTTTTCCCCAGTCTTTCGCGGAAAAGCTTGACAAAGCACCATTCGCCGCATTCGAAATGCGTTTCACCTTTTCGCAATGGTGTGCACCTCGCACATTTCCCACCTGGCGAAACGCTGTGAGATACCTTACGGAAACATCGCCGAAACATCCTTCCCCGCTTATCGTTTCCCCATCCCGCAGAGAGCGCCGAAGAACGCCGAGGAAAGAACGAAAATGATGAGCACGCGGCAATCCGCACTGACCGTCCACGCCGTACACCTCGACGTGAAAGTGGCCTCACGCTGGGAAGCCGTGGCCCACCTGGGTGCCGAGCTCGAACGGACCGGCGCCGCCCACACCGGGTACGCCGACTCCCTCGTCGCGCGCGAACGCCGCTTTTCCACCTATCTCGGACACGGGATCGCCGTCCCTCACGCACTGCACACACACGACTACCTCCTCACCGGCGAAGGAATTGTGTTCGCCCGCTTCGAAGCGCCCATTCCTTGGGACGACGAAGAGGTTTCGATCGCCGTCGCCGTCGCCGCTCCGGCGAGCGCCCAAGTGGAAATCCTCTGCCGGCTGACGGCCACGTTCCTCAACCCCGGGCACCTCGACACGCTCGCCACGTCGGCCGACCCCGCGGCGATCGCGCGGATCCTGCAGCACACCTGATCCCGGCTTCGGGCGTGCGCGGGCCACGGCGTCTGGCACGATCAGGCCGTGGCCCGGACCCGGCGGAAACGCGCGCTCGCGATGGCGGCCGCCCTGCTCACGTTCGCCGCGCTGCTGACCGGGTGCTCCTCCGGCTTCGCCGGCCTCCGGCTGCGGATCGCCGCCGGCAACCCGGGCGGCGTCTACGACACGCTCGCCCAGACCCTCGCCACCGCCTGGCAGTCCGGCCTGGACATCGAGCGGCCGCAGGTGCTGCAGACCCAGGGCTCCCCCGACAACGTCACCAAGGTCCTGTCGGGGGCCGCCGACGTCGGGTTCGTCGCCGCCGACGTCGCGGCCGACACCTACAAGAAGAACCCCGGGCTGCGGACGCTCGCCCGGATCCACGACGACTACCTGCACATCGTCGTGCGCACCGACTCCGCCATCCACTCCGTCGCGGACCTGCGCGGCAAGCGGATCGCGATCGGGTCACCCGCGTCCGGCGTCGAGTACATCGCCAGCCAGCTGCTGAAGGCCGCCAGGCTCGATGGCTCGGTCAGCACGACCACGCGCGGGCTCGAGGACTCGGTCAAGGCGTTGCTGAACGGCGACGTCGACGCCTTCTTCTGGTCCGGCGGGCTGCCGACGCCGTTGATCGCCGGCCAGAACGACACGAAGTCGCTGCGCCTGCTCGACATCGCCGACCAGATGCCGCGGATGCAGACCCTCAACCAGGTGTACGGGACCGCGTCCATCCCGGCGAGCATGTACAACCAGGACGGCCCGGTCACGACGCTGCTGGTGCCGAACTTCCTGGTGGTGCCGGCCGCGATGTCCGACGACGTCGCCGAGGCCCTGGTCCGCGGCCTGTTCGACGCCCGCGCGGAGCTCGCGCGGGCCAACCCGGCGGCACTCTCGATCGACGTCCACCCGGGCATCGAGACGCAGCCGATCCCGCTGCACCCCGGCGCGCTCCGGTACTACCGCGCGCAGAAGGACTGACGCGCTCAGACCGCCGGGAACGTCATGGTGATCCGCAGGCCGCCACCCTCGGGCAGGTCGAGGGCCAGCTTCCCGTAGGAGTGCGCGACGATCTCGCTGACGATCGCCAGGCCGAGCCCCGAACCCGGCACGTTCTGGTGCGCGCTGCTGCGCCAGAACCGGTCGAGCGCCCGGTCGAGCTCGTCGGGCCGCAGGCCGGGGCCGTGGTCGCGGACCGCCAGCCGGACGTCGTCGCCCTGGCGGGTGACGCCGATCCGGATCTCGGTGCCGGCGGCGGTGAACTTCAGCGCGTTGTCCAGCAGCGCGTCCAGGATCGTCTCGGCGCCGCGCGGGGGCATCCGCACCCGGACGCCGTCGCCGGAGACGTCCACCACGAGCCGCACGTCGCGCGCTTCGCCGACCACCGACCAGTCCGCGACGCGCTCGGCGACGGCCTCGCCGAGGTCGAGCGGGTCCAGCTCGCCGCCGGAAGCCTCGGCGCGGGCCATCGACAGCAGGCCGTCGAGGATCTGGTGCAGCCGGCCGGCGTCGATCCGGGCGGCTTCGAGGTCCGCGGCCGCGGCCTCGTCGTCGACGCGGCCTTCGAGGTTGCCGAGCCGGATCTTGAGCGCGGTGAGCGGGTTGCGCAGCTGGTGCGACGCGTCGGCGACGAACACCCGCTGCGCCTCCAGCGCGCCGGACACGCTCTCGGCCATCCGGTCGAAGGAGCGCCCGAGCTGCCGCAGCTCCGGCGGCCCGCCGCCCTCCCCCACCGGCTCGGCCGCCCGCCCGCCGACCACGGACGCGACCAGCGCGCCGGTCGCGTCGTCGAGCCGCTTCACCGGGCGCAGGATCCACCGGACCACCGGGATCGCCACCGCCAGGGCCAGCACGAACGCGAGCACCCCGCCCGCGGCCAGCAGCAGGAACCACCACAGCACGTCGGTGCGGGAGACCGTGGTGTCCGAGACCGTCACCACCGCGCCCCGCACCTCGCCGTCGGCCAGCACGGGTTCGGCCAGCACCAGCGGGTCGGTGTTCCACGGCAGCAGCATCCCGCCGGGCTGCGACCGGCGGCCGGCCAGGGCCTCGTGGACCGGGCCGGTGATCCGCGCGGTCTTGAGGTCGATCCGGGCGGCGCCGGAGCCGAGCGAGGAGCCGACCACGGTGCCGTCCTGGTTGAACACGACCACCTGCACGCCGTACACCTCGGTGTAGCGGCGCAGGTCGGGGTCGATCAGCTGGGGCTTGTTGTCCAGCAGCGGGCGTTGCGCGAGCGAGGCGAACCGCGCGGTGTCGGTCAGCCGGTCGAGGAACAGGTCCTGCTGGGCGCCCGCCGCGATCGTCGCGGCGAGCGGGATGCCGAGGCCGAACACGAGCAACGCCACCAGCGTCAGCACGATGCCCTGCAGCCGGACGCGCACCCGTCAGCTCCGGGCGGCCTGGCCGCCGAGGCGGTAGCCGACCCCGCGCACCGTCTCGATCAGCGCCGGGCGGCCGAGCTTGGTCCGCAGCGTCGCGACGTGGACGTCGAGCGACCGGCTCTCCGCCGGTCCGCGGTGCCCCCACACCTCGGTGAGCACGTGCTCGCGCGAGCAGACGTTGCCGCGCGCGCCCGCCACCAGGGCGAGCACCTGGAACTCCTTGCGGGACAACGCGATCGCCTGCCCGTCGACCAGCACCTCGTGCCGGGACAGGTCGACGCTGACGTCGCCGGCCCGGATCACCACCGGCTCGGCGGACCCGCCGTGCTCGCCGCGGCGGCGGCGCACCGCCTCGACCCGGGCCATCAGCTCTTCGACGTCGTAGGGCTTGACGAGGTAGTCGTCGGCGCCCGCGCGCAGGCCCTGGATCCGGTCGTCGACCTCGCCGCGGGCCGAGACCACGATGATCGCGACGTCGCTGACCGCGCGGATCTGGCGGCACAGCGTCACGCCGTCGATGTCCGGCAGGCCGAGGTCGAGCAGGACGACGTCGACCTCGTGCACCCGCTCCAGCACCCCGGCGCCGGACGCGAGCCGGGCGATCGCCAGGCCGCGCCGGGTCAGCGCCGGGATGAGCGCACCCGCGACCCGGTCGTCGTCCTCCACCAGCAGCACCCGCACCCGTCCACCCTCCGCGTGACCGGCTTCACCCCAGCCGGTAGCGAAGAACTCTAGGACGTCGCCGCGGCGACCGCACCGGACACCCGGATGGTGACTCTCCGTGAGTTCGGCTCGACGGAAGTCACGAAGGCATCAATACTCGCCAAAAGGACATCGATACCCACTTGAAACCCTAAGTATTGGTCAAGCGGCCTTGCCAACCCGGAGGGCGGCGGTAGGTTTCCGCCATCGCGTGGTGACCCACACCCACTTGCCGGTACGAAAACAGCTCTGGAGGCCAGATGACCGCGGAGGTGGCGGCGCCGATGATCAAGGCGTCCGCCGTGAACAAGTACTTCGGCGACCTGCACGTGCTCAGGGAGATCACGCTCGAGGTGCCTCGCGGCCAGGTCGTGGTGGTGCTGGGCCCCTCGGGGTCCGGCAAGTCGACGCTCTGCCGGGCCATCAACCGGCTCGAGCCCATCAACTCGGGCGAGATCGCCGTCGACGGCACGCCGCTGCCGGCGGAGGGCAAGGCGCTGGCCGCCCTGCGCGCCGACGTCGGCATGGTGTTCCAGTCGTTCAACCTGTTCGCGCACAAGACCATCGTCGAGAACGTGATGCTGGCGCCGACGAAGGTCCGCAAGGCCTCGAAGGACGAAGCCCGCAAGACGGCGATGGAGCTGCTGGAGCGCGTCGGGATCGCCAACCAGGCGGACAAGTACCCGGCGCAGCTCTCGGGTGGCCAGCAGCAGCGCGTCGCCATCGCGCGGGCGCTGGCGATGCGGCCGAAGGTCATGCTGTTCGACGAGCCGACCTCGGCCCTGGACCCGGAGATGGTCCAGGAGGTCCTGGACGTCATGACGGGCCTGGCCAAGGACGGCATGACCATGCTGGTCGTCACCCACGAGATGGGCTTCGCCCGCCGGGCAGCCGATCGGGTGATCTTCATGGCCGACGGCGAAATCGTCGAGGACACGACGCCGGAGGAGTTCTTCACCGCGCCCAAGAGCGAGCGCGCGAAGGACTTCCTCGGCAAGATCCTGACCCACTGACAAACCCCACTGAGCACTTTTCCTCCGGCCATCGCCGGACGAGATTCGGAAGGAAACCTGAGAGACGATGCGGTTGAGTCGAGTTCTGCAGACGGGTGCGGTCGTCATGGCCGCCGGTCTGGCCCTGACGGCCTGCGGCGGCGGGTCCGGCAGCAGCGGCGCGAGCGGCGACAAGAACCTGGTCCAGCGGGCCAAGGACAACAAGAAGCTGACCATCGGCATCAAGTTCGACCAGCCGGGCCTCGGCCTGAAGAAGCCGGACGGCTCCTACGCCGGCTTCGACGTCGACGTCGCGAAGTACATCGCGAAGCAGCTCGGCGTGGAAGAGTCGGGGATCACCTGGAAGGAAGCGCAGTCCGCGCAGCGCGAGGACCTGATCAAGAAGGGTGAGGTCGACTTCATCGTCGCCACCTACTCGATCACCGACAAGCGCAAGAACGACGTCTCCTTCGGCGGCCCGTACTTCATCGCGCACCAGGACCTGCTGGTGCGGACGGACAACACCGACATCACCGGCCCCGACTCGCTGACCGGCAACAAGAAGCTCTGCTCGGTCAAGGGCTCGACCCCGGCCCAGAACGTGAAGACGAAGTACGCCAAGGAGGTGCAGCTGCAGGAGGTGGGCAAGTACACCGACTGCGTGACCTCGCTCCTGAACGGCAGCGTCGACGCGATGACCACCGACGACGTCATCCTCGCCGGCTACGCCGCGCAGCAGCCCGGCAAGCTGAAGCTGGTCGGCAAGGGCTTCACCGACGAGAACTACGGCGTCGGCCTGAAGAAGGACGACGCCGACGGCAAGGCCGCCGTCAACAAGGCGATCCAGGCCATGGAGCAGGACGGGTCCTGGGAGAAGTCCCTGCAGGCCAACGTCGGCCCGTCGGGCTACAAGATCCCGGCCGTGCCGGCGATCGCGCCCTGACCCGCATCCGAAGTTGAACGGTGCGCCGCGAGCCGCGGCGCACCGTTCCCGTTCCGAGGCCAGGTTGGACAACAGTGTTCGATTTCCTCAACAATCCTGACTACAACCTCGTCGACGCGTTCTGGACGACGATCCAGCTGACGTTCTTCTCGGCGATCGGCGCGCTGATCTGGGGCACGATCCTGGTGGGCATGCGGGTCAGCCCGGTGCCGATCATGCGCGGGTTCGCCACGGTGTACGTCAACATCTTCCGGAACACCCCGCTGACGGTGATCATCATCTTCACCTCGCTGGGTCTTTCGTCCACCCTCGGCATCAACCTGGCTGCGTCCGACTCGCCCACCTCGCTGGCCGACAACGCGTTCCGGCTGGCCGTGCTCGGCTTCATCGTCTACACCGCGACCTTCGTGTGCGAATCGCTGCGCTCGGGCATCAACACCGTCCCGGTCGGCCAGGCCGAGGCGGCGCGCGCCCTCGGGCTCAACTTCGTGCAGGTGCTGGGCCTGATCGTGCTGCCCCAGGCGTTCCGCGCGGTCATCGCGCCGCTGGCGAACGTCCTGATCGCGCTGCTGAAGAACACCACGGTCGCCTCGGTGATCGGCGTCGCGGAGGCGTCGCTGCTGATGTCGACGATGGTGGAGAACGAGTCCGACTCCCTGTTCTACGTCTTCATCCTGTTCGCACTGGTGTTCGTCGCGCTGGTACTGCCACTCGGCCTGCTGCTCGGCTGGGTCGCCAAGAAAGCCGAGGTCAAGCGATGAGCACGCAGGCCGTTCTCTACGACGCCCCCGGCCCGAAGGCCCGCACCCGCAACTGGCTCTACTCGGTGCTGTTCGTGCTGATCCTGCTGGCCGTGGCGTACTTCGTCTACGACCGCTTCGCCGAGAAGGGCCAGTGGGCGGGCGCCCTCTGGAAGCCGTTCGTCGAAGGGTCGACCTGGACCCAGTTCCTGCTGCCGGGCCTGGTGAAGACCCTCGAAGCGGCCGGGCTGTCCATCGTGATCGCGCTGCCGATCGGCGCCCTGCTGGGCATCGGCCGGCTGTCCGAGCACAAGTGGGTGCGGATCCCGGTCGGCGCCGTGGTCGAGTTCTTCCGGGCCATCCCGGTGCTGCTGCTGATGGTGTTCGGGGCGTCGCTGTACGCCTACTACACCGACATCAGCCCGGACACCCGCCCGCTGTTCGCCGCGGTCACGGGCCTGGTGCTCTACAACGGCTCGGTGATGGCGGAGGTGTTCCGGGCCGGCATCCTGTCGCTGCCGAAGGGGCAGACGGAGGCGTCGTCGGCGCTGGGCCTGCGCAAGACCCAGACGATGGTCAGCGTCCTGCTCCCCCAGGCCGTCACGCTGATGCTCCCGGCGCTGGTCAGCCAGCTGGTGGTCATCCTCAAGGACACGGCGCTGGCCGGCCAGCTGACGATCGGCTACGACGAGCTGATCCGCGGCTCGGGACCGATCACCGGCAACTTCAACAACACGATCCCGACGCTGATCGTCATCGCGCTCATCTTCATCGCGCTCAACCTGCTCCTGTCGTGGTTCGCCTCGTGGCTGGAGCGGAAGCTGTCGCGCCGGAAGAAGGCCCCGCGGGGCGCGAAGCCGATGGAAGGGCCGCCGTCCGTCGTGACGGCGACCGACTTCAACACCGGCCGCTCGCTCTGACGTCGGATCACCGGAAGCGGGTGGGTGCGCGGTTGCGCACCCACCCGCTTTTCGTTTCCCCCGATCGGCTGAGCCGGAGGGTTGTCGTACTCGGGGGTCACCCCTAGCGTCGGACGCATGGGTGTCGCACTGGTGACCGGAAGTTCCCGTGGCCTCGGCCGGGTGATCGCGCGGCGCCTGGCCCGCGACGGGTTCGCGGTGGCGGTGAACGCGCCACACGACGACCCCGACCTCGAGACCGCCGCCGAGGACGTCCTCGCCGCGGGCGGCAAGGCCGCCGCGTTCGCCGCGGACGTCACCGACCGGCGTCAGGTCGGCGAGCTGATCGACGCGGTGACGGCACTGCTGGGCCCGATCGAGGTCCTGGTCCTCAACGCGACCGGCCCGCAGCCGGACGGCCTGGTGTCCGAAGTGGACTGGCCGGATCACCTGGCCGAACTGGATTTCTTCGTGCGCTCACCGGTGCTGCTCGGCCACGCGGTGCTGCCCGGGATGCGCTCCCGCGGCCACGGCCGGATCGTGCACATCGATTCGGAGCAGGCGGACAAGGCACCGGTCGGCCGCTCGGCGTACGCGACGGCGAAGGCGGCCCAGGTCGGCCTGGCCCGCGCGTGGGCCCGCGAACTCGCGCCGGACGGCATCACGGTCAACACGGTGGCCCCGGGCTTCGTCCCGGTGGAACGCCACGCGAACGTCCCGGAAGCCGAACGCGAGGCCTACCGCGCCTCGGTCCCGGTGGGCCGCCTGGGCAAGCCGGAGGACGTGGCGGCGGCGGTGAGCTTCTTCGCCTCGAAGGACGCGGGCTTCATCACGGGCCAGCGCCTCCGGGTCGACGGCGGCCGCGCCCTCGGCTGACCGGCCGCGGTCTCGCGGTGCGTGGACCGCGAGCGCACCCGCCTTCGCCGCCCGGCAAGGCGGTTCGTCACCGGTCGGCGGTGGTCCTGGTACGCGGCCGGTCGAGCTGCAGCGCCGTCAGCACCGCGACCACCAGTACCAGGGCCAGCGTCAGCGCCGCCCACATCGCGACGTGCAGCTGCAGCATCCCGCCCGCGAAGGCGCCCGCCAGCATCGCCGCCACGGCGACCACCTTCCGCAGCGGGTGCGCACCGTCGCCGCCCGCGGCCTTGGAGTCCGCGGCGAAGCCCGTCAGCGTCATCGTCAGCACCGTGGTCGTCAGGTCGGGGGCGCCGATGCGGCGGACCGCCGCGTTCTGCAGGCCCATCGCCACGCCCAGCACCACGATCAGCAGCTCGCTGCCCAGCCGCGTGCCGCTGCCCAGCGTCGCCGACAGCACGACCGCCACCGCAACCAGCAGCGCCTGGACCGCGGTCGCCTTCCGCAGCGCGCCGTGGTCCTCCTCGACGCGCGCCAGCCGGCCGCCGGCGAGGGCGCCCGCCAGGAACGCCGCGACCGCCGTCAGCGACGCCACCACCGACAACGTCGTCTCGCCCGCCGCCGCGAACCCGAGGAACACGACGTTGCCGGTCATGTTCGCCACGAACACGCGGCCCAGCCCGAGGAAGCTGACCGCGTCGACCACCCCGGTCACGACGGTCAGCGTCAGCAGCAGCACCGCCAGGTCGCGCGGTTTCGTCTCAGCCATCCGGGCAGTCAACCACCCGGCGCGTGAACGCGCGGTCGCCGAGCGCGTCGGTGCTGTCGACGAACTGGTCGATCGCCCCGGCGGGTGACGCCGGCCCGGCGTACAGCGCCGCGGCGAACCGCTCGGCGTGGATCACCCGGAACGGCCGGTCGTGGAACGCGCTCGCCCGCGGCTCCAGCGGCTCGGTGAGCCCGAGGGCGTTGTGCGCCTCGGCGACGGTCTCGAACGCCGTCACGAGGTGCCGTTCCCGCTCCCGCCAAGTCGTCGAGGCGAGGGCCGCGGTCAACGACGGCGTGAGCGTCCCGGCGATCGGCAGCCGCGCGAAGGCGCTGCCGAGCCACTTGCTGTACGGCGGGTACCGGCGCGCCATCAGCAGGCACAGCCGCATCAGGTCCCGCACGAGCCGCGCCGCGACGACGGCCGAGCCCAGCTCGTCCCCGGCCTCCCCGCACCGCCCGGCGAACGGCTCCTCCTGCTCGATCCGCCGCCACTGGCACGCGAGGACGTACCGCCAGACGTCGTCCGGGTGCCAGGCGACGTTGCGCCGCAGCACTTCCAGCCCGAGATCGTCGTGGAACACCGCGCCGCCGGTGAACTCCGCGAAGACCTGCGTCGGGGTGGCGAGCCAGTCACGCCGCTGCGGCCGGCGTGGGTCGAAGCCGAGCACGCCGCGCGGCCAGTCGTCGAGCGTCGCGACGATCAGCTTCGCCGGGTGACCGAGGAACGTCTCCGGCACCCGGACCTCGCGGACGCGCGGCAGGAACAGCTGGACGCGCGCGGTCCAGTCGTGGTCGGCCGAGCGTTCCGTGTCGAAGCCGAGGACCTCGGAACCGGGGCCGAGCAACGCGGCGCTGTGCGGCTCGCCGGTGAGCAGCGGACGCACTACGCCGCCGTAGAAGCGGCGCGCGAGTTCGATTCCGGAAATGAACGTCATACGGCCATTCTGGCTTACTAACGTGCGAAGCGCGCTTCATTATGCGAAGCTGCTTCGCAGCGCTTCGCGGGCTAAACCCGTTGTCACACAGGCAGAACACCCCACATCCCTTCCGGTGAATCCTCGCGCGGCACGCGGCATTTTGTCGGTGGTTGCCTTTAGCGTGCGAGCATGACCGAAAAGAGCACGGTGCGCACACGGGAGATGGGCATCGAGTTGAAGACCCAGCGCGAAGCGAAGCAGATGTCGCTGCGCGAGCTGGCCCGGCGCGCGGACTGGTCTGCGTCGAAGGTGTCCGGCTGGGAGAACGGCCGCCGCATCTCCCCGATCGACGCGGCGATCTACCTGGCCAACTGCGGAACCAAGGCCCCGGAACGGAACAGGTTGCTGGAACTGACAAAACCCCCGAGCGACCTCTACTGGGTGCGGCCGTACTTCAGCGCGCTCGTCGATCCCGCGAAGTCCCTCATCGTCCAGGAGAACCTGGCGACCCGGGTGATCTCGAACAGCCCGACGGCCCTGCCCGGCATGCTCCAGACCGAGGACTACGTCCGCACCCTCTACGAGATGTCCGGCCGGTACACCACGGACCGGCTCCAGCTCCTGATCCAGGCGAGAATGGACCGGCAACGGCTGCTGCAGCGGACGAACCCGCCGGACTGCCTGTACTTCGTCTACGAACACACCCTGCGCTCGATCGTGCGCGATCCGGCGCTGATGCACGAACAGCTGCAGTCCCTCGTGCTCGCCACCAACCTGCCCCACTGCACCATCCGCGTCGTGCCCGCCTCGGCGCCGCCCTACCACCTGGTCGGCAGCCGCTTCACGATCATGGAGTTCGCCGAACACCCCGCTGTGGCCTACGAGGAAACCTTCGCCGCGGGGCTGTTCGTCGACGACCGGGTCGCGGTCGAGGCCTTCTACGTCCTGCGCACCCGCCTGGAGCAAGTGGCGTTGTCCGAACGGGACTCGCGCGATTTCCTGATCCGCCTGACCGAGGAGTTCGAACTCATGACGGACTGAACGCACCCCCGCCCACGCCCCCTCCCCGTCATTCCCTTGTGCTGACGGCCTTTCCGTCGTGCCAGACCGCCCGGACCCGACCCGGCAGGTCGGTCACGTCGAGGTCCGTGCCGTCAAGCAGCACCAGGTCGGCCCGCAGGCCCGGCTCGACACGGCCGCGGTCGTCGTCGAGGCGCAACAGCCTCGCCGCTTCGCTGGTGGCCGCCTTCAGGGCCGCCGCGTCGCCGAGGACCGCGGCCAGCAACCGCAGCTCGGTCGTCAAGTCGACATGGGGGCGTGGGGCGAGGTCCGAGCCCGCGGCGATCCGGACACCCGCCTCGGCGGCGAGGCGCACCGACCTCCGGTGGTCCGCGGCGAACTCGCTGTCGTCGATCGGCGCCAGCGTCGGCACGAACCAGGCGTTCCCCAGCGCCGCAACGGCTTCGTCGTCCAGGAAGGTGCCGTGCTCGACGCTCCGCACCCCCGCGCGGGCCGCCGAGACCACGGCGGCGGACGTGTGCGCGTGGGCCATGGCGTCCCGCCCGCACCGGCGAGCCTCGTCGACCAGCGCGACGAGCTCCTCGTCGGTCGGGCGGACGTCCACGCCCGCGCGGACCGCCCGCATCGCCCCGCTCGCCCCCACCTTGATCCAGTCCGCCCCGGCGCGCACCATCCGGCGGACCGCCGCGCGCGCCGCGTCCGGCCCGTCGAACAGCGGGTCCGGCAGCGACGGGTCACCGAAGCGGTCGACGGCGCCGGCGGGCGGCTCCCAGCTGTCCCCGAGGCCGCCGGTCGGGCCGAGCTGGCGCAGGCTGACCAGCAGGTCCGGCCCGGTGATCCAGCCTTCGCGCAAGGCGTGCCTGAGGCCGGCGTCGGCACCCCAGGCGTCGCGGACGGTGGTGATCCCGCGCGCGAGCAGCTTCCGCAGCACCGGCACGGCTTCGAGCACCCGGGCGCTGCGCGGCAACGGCTCCGGCCGCGGGAACGCGACGTGCGCGTGGCAGTCGATGAGCCCGGGGATCAGGAGCCCGCCCGCGCAGTCGACGCGCCCGGCACCGTCGAGCCCGGGGCCGACCTCGGTGATCCGGTCGCCGTCGAGCCGGACGTCCGCGCGGGTCGTCTCGCCGGTTTCGGGGTCGAGCACCCGCGCGCCGGCGAGCAGCGTCACGCCAGTTCCTTGCGGTAGACGAGAAAGTCGCACGGCGTGGCCAGCGACGGCGCGAGGTGCGGGTAGTCCTCGGCGAGGTCGGCGCGGTGGGTCACGCGGTAACCGAGCCGGTCGTACCACTCGGCGAGGAACTGCTTCGACGGGTGCGTCCACTCGCGCGGCACGAGCAGCTCCAGCTGCATCTCCCGGCAGCCCGCGTCCCGGCTCGCCCGCTCCGCGAACCGCACCAGCTCCCGGCCGACGCCGGCGCCCCGCCGGGCCGGATCGGCGGCGAGCATCCCGAACTCGCCGGTGTGATCGTCGAGCCGCCGGAGGCGCACCGAACCGGCGAGATCGCCCTCGACCCGCGCGACGGCGATCTCCCCGGCGCGCACGAACCCGGCCACCTCGCCGGTGGACGTCCGGTCGGTGCTCCCCCGCCACAGGCCCTTCTCGGACTCGGCGTAGACCTGGTTGACCAGCGCGGTGATCCGGTCGATCAGCGGCCGGTCCTCCGCCGCGGACGTCGGCAGCAGTGCGATCTCCATGGCCTCAGCCTGTCACGCCAGCGCGACGATCTCCGCCGCGAACCCCGCCAGGCCCGGCTCCCGCCGCTCGCAGGCCCGCGCCAGCCGGGCGACGTCGGCGGCCCAGTCACCGGTGGCCCGGTCGGCCGAGCCGATCCGGGCGAACCCGCGGTCGAGCAGGCCCCGCGCGTCGTCGAACCGGCCGCGCGCGACGGCCTTCACCGCGCCGAGCGCGTTGGCCAGCGCGCTTTCCGGCCGGGACCACTCGTCGTCCGCGGCCGGCGCGGGAACGTCGTCGGCCGCCGCCGTCCGGACGTCGAGGTCGAGCCGCCAGAACAGCGGCACGCCGGCGAACCGGACGAAGACGAGGCGCTGCACCGGCGAGTGCAGGAAGTCGGGCGAGAACCGCACCGAAGCGACGGGCTGGACCGCCGACAGCACCGGCACCACGTCGAGACACGAGGGGAACGCGACGTCCGGCACCAGCCACTCGACGTCGATGTCGCTGTAGCCGTCCGCCGTCCCGTGGGCCAGCGACCCACGCAAAGACGCTCGCGAACCGGCTTCGGCCGCCGGAAGAGCGGCCAGCAGACGGTTCGCGAGCGTCGAACGAGCGAGCGTCACTTGTCCCGGCGGAAGAGCTTGTTGCCCAGCCAGACGATCGGGTCGTACTTGCGGTCCGCCACGCGCTCCTTCATCGGGATCAGCGCGTTGTCGGTGATGTGGATGCCCTCCGGGCAGACCTCGCTGCAGCACTTGGTGATGTTGCAGAGGCCGAGGCCGTGCTCTTCCTGGGCCGCGTCACGCCGGTCGGCGACGTCGAGCGGGTGCATTTCCAGCTCGGCGATCCGCATCAGGTACCGCGGCCCCGCGAAGGACTCCTTGTTCTCCTCGTGGTCGCGCACGACGTGGCAGGTGTTCTGGCACAGGAAGCACTCGATGCACTTGCGGAACTCCTGCGAGCGCTCGACGTCCACCTGCTGCATCCGGTAGTCACCCGGCTTGAGGTCGGCGGGCGGGGTGAACGACGGGATCTCCCGCGCCTTCGTGTAGTTGAACGACACGTCGGTGACCAGGTCGCGGATCACCGGGAACGTCCGCATCGGCGTCACCGTGACGACCTCGTCCTCGGTGAACGTCGACATCCGCGTCATGCACAGCAGCCGCGGCTTGCCGTTGATCTCCGCCGAGCACGACCCGCACTTGCCCGCCTTGCAGTTCCAGCGCACCGCGAGGTCCGACGCCTGCGTGGCCTGCAGCCGGTGGATGATGTCGAGGACGACCTCGCCCTCGTTCACCTCCACTGTGAAGTCCTGCAGCGCGCCGCCCGTGTCGTCGCCGCGCCAGACCCGGAAACTCGCTTTATAACTCATGGTTTGCTCCCACCGGGGTGCGTTTCGAGTTCTCCGTCGGTGTAGTACTTCCCGAGCTCGCCGAACTCGAACAGCTCCAGCAGGTCCTGGCGCAGCGGCACCTGCTCCTTGACCGTGACGCCGACGTCCGGCACCACCGGGTTCTCCCCCGGCGACGACGCGCACACGAGAAGCTTGTGCCGCCACTCGGGATCCATGCCCGGGTGGTCGTCGCGGGTGTGCCCGCCGCGGCTCTCCGTCCGGGTCAGGGCCGCCTTCGCGACGCACTCGCTGACCATCAGCATGTTGCGCAGGTCGATCGCGAGGTGCCAGCCGGGGTTGAACTGCCGGTGCCCCTCGACGGTGACGTGCAGGATCCGGTGCCGCAGCTCGGCCAGCTTCACCAGCGCCTGCTCGATCTCGCCGGCCTTGCGGATGATGCCGACCAGGTCGTTCATCGACTGCTGCAGCTCGGTGTGCAGGGTGTACGGGTTCTCGGCCGACGCGCCCGCCGGCGGGTCGAACGGCGCGAGCGCCATCTTCGCCGCGGCGTCCACATCGGACTGCGCGACGGCGGGCCGGTCGGTCAGCCCCAGCACGTACTCGGCGGCGCCGAGCCCGGCGCGGCGGCCGAACACCAGCAGGTCCGACAGCGAGTTGCCGCCGAGCCGGTTGGAACCGTGCATGCCGCCCGAGCACTCGCCCGCGGCGAACAGCCCGGGCACGCTCGACGCGGCCGTGTCCGGGTCGACCTCGATGCCGCCCATCACGTAGTGGCAGGTCGGGCCGACCTCCATCGCCTCCGCCGTGATGTCGACGTCCGCCAGCTCCTTGAACTGGTGGTACATCGACGGCAGCCGCTTCTTGATCTCCTCGGTCGGCAGCCGGCTGGCGATGTCGAGGAACACGCCGCCGTGCGGGGAGCCGCGTCCCTCCTTGACCTCGGAGTTGATCGCCCGGGCCACCTCGTCGCGCGGCAGCAGGTCCGGCGTGCGCCGGTTGTTGTCCGCGTCGGCGTACCAGCGGTCGGCTTCTTCTTCGCTCTCCGCGTACTGGCCCTTGAACACCTCGGGCACGTACTCGAACATGAACCGCTTGCCCTCGGAGTTCTTGAGCACGCCACCGTCACCGCGCACGCCCTCGGTGACGAGGATGCCCTTGACGCTCGGCGGCCAGACCATCCCGGTCGGGTGGAACTGGACGAACTCCATGTTGATCAGCTTCGCGCCCGCCCGCAGCGCCAGCGCGTGGCCGTCGCCGGTGTACTCCCACGAGTTCGACGTCACCTTGAACGACTTGCCGATGCCGCCGGTCGCGAGCACGACCGCCGGCGCGTCGAAGAGGATGAACCGGCCGCTCTCGCGCCAGTAGCCGAACGCGCCGGCGATGGCGCCGTCGCTGGTGAGCAGCTCGGTGACCGTGCACTCGGCGAAGACCTTGATCTTCGCCTCGTAGTCCCCGGTCTCGGCGAAGTCCTCCTGCTGCAGCGAAACGATCTTCTGCTGCATCGTGCGGATCAGCTCGAGCCCGGTCCGGTCACCGACGTGCGCCAGCCGCGGGTACGTGTGCCCGCCGAAGTTGCGCTGGCTGATCCGGCCGTCCGCGGTGCGGTCGAACAGGGCGCCGTAGGTCTCGAGCTCCCAGACGCGGTCCGGCGCCTCCTGGGCGTGCAGCTCGGCCATCCGCCAGTTGTTGAGGAACTTCCCGCCGCGCATGGTGTCGCGGAAGTGGACCTGCCAGTTGTCGTTCGAGTTCGCGTTGCCCATCGACGCGGCGCAGCCACCTTCGGCCATCACCGTGTGCGCCTTGCCGAACAGGGACTTGCACACGACCGCGACGCGGTAACCGCGTTCGCGCGCTTCGATCACCGCGCGCAGACCGGCACCTCCGGCACCGATCACCACCACGTCGTAGCTGTGCCGTTCGACCTCGGTCATGTAGGGATTCCACCTCGGAAAATGGGGACGGTCTTGTCGGGAAGGACGGGTGTCAGTTCACGAATCTCAGGTCCGCGATGGCCCCGCTGGCCACGAGCATGACGTAGAAGTCGGTCAGCACCAGCGTGCCGAGCGTCGTCCAGGCCAGCGCCATGTGGCGGGTGTTGAGTTTCGTCACCTGCGTCCAGATCCAGTACCGCACCGGATGCTTGGAGAAGTGCTTCAGCCGGCCACCGGTCACGTGCCGGCACGAGTGGCAGGACAGGGTGTACGCCCAGAGCAGCACGACGTTGGCGAGCAGGACGACGTTGCCCAGCCCGAAGCCGAAGCCGCCGGTCTTCCCGTGGAACGCCATGATCGCGTCGTAGGTGTTGACCAGCGACACCACCAGCGCCACGTAGAAGAAGTAGCGGTGGACGTTCTGGATGATCAGCGGCAGCCGCGTCTCGCCGGTGTACTTCGCCTTCGGCTCCGCGACGGCGCACGCCGGCGGGGAGAACCACACCGCCCGGTAGTAGGCCTTGCGGTAGTAGTAGCAGGTCAGGCGGAACCCGAGCAGGAACGGCAGCACGACGAAGCCGAGCGGGATGAACCCCGGCAGATCGCCGAACCAGTGGCCGAAGTGGCTCGAGCCCTCGACGCAGGACGTGGACAGGCAGGGTGAGTAGAACGGCGTCAGGTAGTGGTAGTCGGGCACCCAGTAGGCGGTGCGCACGAACGACCGGACCGTCGCGTAGACGATGAAGGCGCTCAGCCCGAGCACGGTGAGCAGGGGCTGGAGCCACCATCGGTCGGTACGCAGGGTGCGTTCGGCGATCCTGGCCCGTTTCGGGGACCGGACGCCGGTGCCGACGCCGTTGTCAGCCGGAGCGCTCACCGCTGGTCGCGCTTGTAGCCGCCGACGCCTTCGTCGTCCGCGCCGTGCCACAGCGCCGGGTCGTACGGCGTGTCGGGAACTTGGACGCGCTCCGCGGCCTTCGCCTGCGTCGGTACCGCGAGCGGGGTGCCGTCGAGGTCGGCCGTGTCGATGTCGAGGCGCTCCACGTCGTTGGCGAGGCGGCGGACGGCCGAAGCGTCGCCGTAGCGCGAGCGCAGTGCGCCGACGCACTGCCTGAGCTGACCGATGGTTCGCCGCAGCTCGGCGATCTCGGAGGTGGACATCATGCCTCCCGTGTGGTGGGGCCGGCCGGGCCGGTTGGCGATCGCGTCGCCAGGACCGACTCTGCCGTTCGTCGTGCAGTGTGACAAGTAGCACATTAGCTAAGTAGGGGCGTGATCGGGGTCACTGGGGTTGATCTTCTGAATCGATTTTGATTCGGCGTTCGCGACAGGTAGTGTGGCCAGCGTCACGACCCAGAGGCGCCAGTGCAGCCGTCCCGCGGACCACCACGAACCAGTGATCCGGAGCCGGACATGAGCAACCCCGCCACCACGCCCCTGCACGAGACCGTCGCCGGCGTCACCGCGCGGCTCACCGCGCGCAGTGCCGCGACTCGCACCGCGTACCTCGGCCGCATGGCCGCCGCGCACGCCGAAGGCCCGGTCCGCCGCGGCCTCGCGTGCAGCAACCTCGCCCACGGCTTCGCCGCCATGGAGGGCGCCGACAAGGAGGCGCTGCGGGCCGCCCGCGCCCCCGGCGTCGCGATCGTCTCCTCCTACAACGACATGCTCTCGGCGCACCAGCCGATGCAGGAGTACCCGGCCTGGCTGAAGAAGGCCGTGCGCGGCGCGGGCGGTGTCGCCCAGTTCGCCGGCGGCGTGCCCGCGATGTGCGACGGCATCACGCAGGGCCGCGCGGGCATGGAGCTGTCCCTGTTCAGCCGCGAGGTCATCGCGATGTCGACGGCGATCGCGCTGTCGCACGACATGTTCGACGCGAGCCTGCTGCTGGGCGTCTGCGACAAGATCGTGCCCGGACTGCTGATCGGCGCCCTGTCCTTCGGCCACCTGCCGGTGATCCTCGTACCCGCCGGGCCGATGAACTCCGGCCTGCCGAACAAGGAGAAGGCGCGGGTCAGGCAGCTGTACGCCGAGGGCCTCGCGACCCGCGAAGACCTGCTCGACGCCGAAGCGGCGTCGTACCACTCGGCCGGGACCTGCACGTTCTACGGCACCGCCAACTCCAACCAGATGGTCGTCGAGGTGATGGGCCTGCACCTGCCCGGCGCCAGCTTCGTCCAGCCCGGGTCCGCGCTGCGGCGCGCGCTGACCGAGGAAGCCGGGCGCCGCGTCGTCACGCTTTCGCGCGGCGAGGAGTACACGCCGGTCTCGCGGATCCTCGACGAGAAGGCGTTCGTCAACGGCGTCGTCGCGCTGCTGGCCACGGGCGGCTCGACCAACCACACGATGCACCTGGTCGCCATCGCCGCGGCCGCCGGCATCCAGCTGACCTGGGACGACTTCTCCGACCTCTCGGCCGTCGTGCCGCAGCTGGCGCGGGTCTACCCGAACGGCAGCGCCGACATCAACCACTTCCACGCCGCCGGCGGCATCCAGTTCCTCGTCGGCACGCTGCTCGACGCCGGGCTGCTGCACGAGGACGTCCACACCGTGGCCGGCTTCGGGCTGCACCGCTACCGGGCCGAACCGATCCTGTCCGACGGCGAGCTGGTCTGGCGCGACGTGCCGACCCGCAGCCTCGACGAGGACGTGCTGCGCCCGGCGTGGCGCCCGTTCGCCGCGGACGGCGGGCTGCGGATGGTCGCGGGCAACCTCGGCCGCGCCGTAGTCAAGGTGTCCGCCGTGGCGCCCGAGCACCGGATCGTCCAGGCGCCGGCGCGGGTGTTCACCACGCAGGAGGCGTTCACGGGCGCGTTCGAGGCCGGCGAGCTGGACCGCGACGTCGTCGTGGTGATCCGGCAGCAGGGTCCGCAGGCCAACGGCATGCCGGAGCTGCACGGCCTCACCCCGGCGCTGGGGGTGCTGATGGACCGCGGGCACCAGGTGGCGCTGCTCACCGACGGCCGCATGTCGGGCGCGTCCGGCAAGATCCCGGCCGCGATCCAGGTGACGCCGGAAGCCGCGGCGGGCGGCCCGATCGCCCGCGTCGCCGACGGTGACGTCGTCCGGCTCGACGCCGCCGCGGGCACTCTCGACGTCTTCGTCGGTGACGAAGAACTCGCCCTCCGTGAACTTGTGGACGGGCCGCCGTCCGAAGCATCCTGGACCGGCACCGGCCGAGAGCTGTTCGCCGCGTTGCGCCGTGCCGTCGGCCCCGCCGACCAGGGCGCTTCGGTGTTCGGCGGTTTGACGCCGGAGCACTTCGGCATTCCCACGCACTCGTTGGAAACCCAGGAGGTTGGTCAGTGACCACCGGTTCGGACCTGCTCGCGCTGTCCCCCGTGATGCCCGTCGTGGTGATCGACGACGCCGACGACGCGGTGCCCACGGCCCGGGCCCTGCTCGCCGGCGGGATCGGGGTCATCGAGCTGACCCTGCGCACGCCGGCGGCGCTGGCCGCGATCGAGCGCGTCGCGACCGAGGTCCCGGACATCGTGATCGGCGCCGGCACGGTCACCTCGCCGGACCAGGCGAAGCAGGCGGCGGACGCGGGGGCGAAGTTCCTCGTGACGCCGGGCTGCACGGACGCCGTCGTCGATGCGTGCTTCGACTCCGGGCTGCCGTTCCTGCCCGGCGCGAGCACGGTGTCGGAAGCGATGAAGCTGGCCGAGCGCGGGCTCACGGCGTTGAAGTTCTTCCCGGCCGAGGCGTCCGGCGGGGTCGCGTACCTGAAGTCGATCGCGGGGCCGTTGCCGTCGCTGAAGTTCTGCCCGACGGGCGGGATCACGGTGGCCTCGGCGCCGACGTACCTCGCGCTGCCGAACGTCGGCTGCATCGGCGGTTCGTGGCTGACGTCCTCGCTCGATGTCTCCACGATCGAGAAGCTGGCCGCGGAAGCCGCGAAGCTGTAGCGCAGATCACCTGCAGGAAGTCCCTCCCCGAACGGCGGAACCGGCGTCCGGATTCCGGGAGCACCGTTCCAGTGCGCTGGAACGGTGCTCCGAGAGAGTGTGGCGGCCGTCATGGGTTCCGCCATTTGTTCCAGTCACCGGGCCATTCGCGCCACAGTCGGTGATTCACCGCCTGTTAACGTCCCCCCTCGCAATTTCCAGCGAGGAGAACCGGTGTCCCTGACCAGCGTGGTCGCCCCCAGCACGTCCCCCGAGAACGTCGCCGCACTCGTCGGCGAACGGCTTTCCCTGTCCGCGCTCCACCAGCTGTGCGGCACCCTCGGCGGCTATTCCTTCGTCAAGGTCGTGGTCGATCGCGAACTGCGGACGATCCACTTCCTGAACGACGCGCGTCATTCCTTTCACGCGATCTATATCGGCGAGGAGATCCTCGGCGTCCCCGAAGCCCGGGTGCGCGCCGAGATCGACGGCTACAACGAACGCTTCTACCACGCACCGGACCGCCGGTTCCTGCTCGGCATCCTCGCCCTGCACACGCGGCAGGAGAGGAAGATCCTCTCGCTGGAGACGGTCGAGGTCGACACCATGCCGGCCGCGCTGATCCGCGAGTTCCACGCCTTCGTGGCGGAGCACGTCGACCCGGCACTGCCGCTGCTGTTCAAGCCGGCGAACCAGCTGCAGGAACGGCTCGTCCGGGAGATCCCGGCGGCCGAGCTCCCCCGCGTCTTCGCCCACGAGCTGTTCTCGACGGCACCGTTCGTGGCGCTGAACCCCGGCACGACGACCGGGCGGCTGCGCGCGTTCCGGACCGAAGCCGAGTACCGGGCCGCCGCGGCCACAGGCGGGCTGGCCTGGTCGGACATCATCGTGATGGACCGGGTGCCCGACGACATCCCGCGGCTGTCCGGCATCGTCAACGCCCGGCACACGACGCCGTTGTCGCACACCAACGTGCTGGCCACCGGCTGGCAGATCCCGAACGCCGTCCAGCTCGGCGCGCTGGCCGAGATCGAGCGCCGCGGGCTCGACGGCAAGTGGGTCGAGTACACCGTGGACGAGCGGTCGCTCACGCTGCGGGAGGTCGACGAGCCGGCCGACGCGGCGCCGCCGTCCTGGTACGCCCAGCGCGTCACGCTCGAGGAACCCGAGTCCGACCACAGCCCGATCGTGAACCTCGCGCGGCTGCGCGCGGCCGACCGCTACCGCTACGGCACCAAGGCGGCGAACCTCGGCGAGCTGCACCACGTCCTGGCCTGCGGCTCGCAGCGCCTGCTGGGCTTCTACCAGGTCCCGCGGCCGCCGCGGGAGAACCTGCTGCCGCACCTGGCCCAGCTGCTGGGCATCCCGGCCGGCGCTTCGGTGGCCGACCTTTCCGACGCGGCCCGCCGGCTGCTGGACGAGCGCATCCGCGTGCCGCGCGGGATCGCCCTGCCGTTCTCGCTGCAACGGCGGTTCCTCGAGTCGTCGCCGCGGATCCAGCAGGCGATCGGCAAGCTGAAGATGGCGCTGGAACTGGACGCGCGGGAGATCGAGCCGTTGTGCGTCGAGCTGCAGAGCCTGATCCGGTCGGCGCGGATGCCGGGCGCGCTGGCCGGGGAGATCGACTCCGCGCTGGTGTCGCAGCTGGCCGGGGTGCGCACGTTCGTCGTCCGAAGCTCGTCGAACGCCGAAGACCTCGCCGGGTTCTCGGCCGCCGGGATCTACGAGTCGATCAACCACGTCACGACCGCCGAGCGGATCTTCGCCAGTGTCAAGGAAGTCTGGGCGTCGCTGGTGTCGGTGCGCAGCGTCCGGCTGCGCCACCAGGCCGGGATCTCACTCGACGAGTGCTACATGGGCGTGGTGATCCAGGAGCAGGTCGCGGCCGACTTCGGCGGCGTGCTGGTGACGACGAACCCGATGAACCGCGCGGACTTCCGCACGGTGTACGTCAACGTCTCGCCGAAGGTCACCGACGTCGTCGACGGCTCGACGCTGCCCATGCAGTACCTGTACTCGACCGTCGAGGGCGGCGGCCGCACGGTGTCCCTGGGCGACGCGGCAGCGGACCTCGACGAGCGCGCCCACGAGCAGCTGCAGCGCCTCGCGGTGGCCGGACGCCTGCTGCAGGCGCACTTCTCCCCCGACTACACGTTCGACTCGCCGGTGGACGTCGAGTGGCTCGCGGACCGCGACCACGTCCACATCGTCCAGCTGCGCCCCTATTCGGCCTGACTTTCCCGGAGACACACATCATGTTGGGCTTCCGCCTGCCCGCGAAGCCGGCCGTGCAGCGCGCCGTCCGGTTGACCTACGGGTTCCAGTTCTTCTTCGGCTTGTTGTTGTGGGTGCCGATCTTCTACCAGTACCAGAAGCTCGTCGGCCTCGACGACGGCCAGATCTTCGGCATCCAGAGCATCTACTACATCGTGTTCTGCCTGCTGGAGATCCCGACCGGGATGATCGCCGACCGGTTCGACTACCGGACGTCGCTGAAGGCCGGCGCCGCCGTGCTCGTGGCCGCGAACCTGGTGCCGGTGTTCCTCGGTTCCTACACCGGGTTCCTGATCCACTTCATCCTGATCGCGCTGGCCAGGTCCCTGGTGTCCGGCGCGCAGAGCGCGTACCTCTACGAGTACCTGCACGCTCATGGCGAAGGTGAGCACTACCTTCGCGTGGAGGGCGTCGGCCGCGCGTACAGCCTGATCGGCAAGATCGTGTACTGGCCGGTGATCGGCCTGCTGATGGCGTGGAACCTCCCCTCTCCGTACTGGCTGACGGCGCTCAACGCGGCCATCGCCCTGGCGTTCGCCTTGAAGCTGCCCCCGATCCCGGGCGGCCGCCGCGCGGCCGGCAAGACGGCGTCCCTCCTCGCGGGCGTCGGCGGCGCACTGTCGGCATTGCGGTCGTCGCGGTGGTTGTTCTTGCTGATGGTGCAGGGCATCGCGATGTTCACGCTGGTGCGGATCTGCCAGGTGAACCTGTTCCAGCCGATCCTGGAGTCGAAGACGCTCTCGGTGAACTGGTACGGCGCGGTACTGGCCGCCATGACGGTCTTCGAAGCCCTGGGCGCGGCCCGCCCCCACCGGCTGCGACGCGCCATCGGCCCGGTCGCCTCGGTGTTCACCCTGACGATCGTGATGGCCCTGTGCCTGGGCTTCATCGTCCCGGCCGGCACGGTCCCGACGGTGCTCCTGCTGTGCGTCTTCGCCGTGGCGACGGGCATTTCGTTCCCGATCCAGAAGCAGCTCCTGAACGACTCCATCCCGGACTCCCGCTACCGCGCGACGCTCCTGTCAATGGAGTCCATTGTGGACCGAGCGGTGTGCGCGCTGGTGGCGGTGGCGCTGGGCGCCTACCTGTCGGCCGGCCGCCTCGACGAGTTCCTGGTGCTCTCGGCGACGGTCACGTGCGTGGCGATGGGCCTGCTGGCGGTGCTGCTGCTGGCGGTCCGCAAACACCGCTCCGACCGCCGCCCACCGACAAAGCGAACGGCACCGGCGGAGCAGGAGGCGGTACCGGCGGCAGCACCGGCCACCTCGGCATGACGTGCGGCCGGTGCTCGCAACGCGGCAAGCACCGGTGCGCCCGGACGCCCGGCGGCACACCCACAATCCCGGCACAGCCCCACCGCATCCGCCGGGGCGCAATGACCGGCCCGAACCGCAACGGCCTGGTCCAGCCACAGCGCAGCCCGGCGACGATCACATCCGAGTGCTCGACGGGTCGTGCTAAGCCCTTTCCAGGCAAAGCACCTTCACCCGCCGTGGCCTCACCGGGCCCGGTGGTTGTCAGTCGATGTAGGCGTCGTCCAGGAGGGTGGACTCCGCGCCGTACTCGCGGAGCTCCTCCTTGATCACCGTGTACGCCAGCCCTTGCGGGTAGCCCTTGCGCGCCAGGAAGCCGAGCAGGCGCCGCAGCGCCGTCTGCTCGTCGACGTTGCCCAGGGACCCGAGCCGCTTGCGGACCAGCTCCCGGGCCATCTGCTCCTCGGACTCGCGGTCGACCTCGCCCGCCGCCTGCGCCGCGACCTCGTCGTCGACGCCCTTGCGCCGCAGCTCGGCCAGCAACGCGGTGCGGGACAGCCCCTGGGTCGTGTGCCGGGACTTCACCCACAGCTCCGCGAACTCCGCGTCGTTGACCAGCCCCGCCCGGTCGAGCTTGCCGAGCAGGTTTTCGCTGGTCTCCTCGTCGAAGCCCTTGCGGTGCAAGGCCTGCCGGAGCTCCTCTTGAGTACGCGCCCGCACGGCCAGGAGGTCGTAACAGACCTCTTTGGCCTTCTTGAAGCGCTCCTCCGGGGGCAGCTCCGACGGCGGGATCTTCGGTGCCCTCGCCACCTCGGTCACTCCTCGTCGTTCATGCGCGCCTCACCGTGAACCGCTGCCACGGTGAGGACCAGGACCCTCTCCTAGAAGTCGACCGGCGCCGGCACGGCTTCGACGGCTTCGGCGTCGAGCTGCGGGCCGATGCCGAGCTTCTCCTTGATGCGCTTCTCGATCTCGTTGGCGATGTCCGGGTTCTCGCGCAGGAACTTCCGCGCGTTCTCCTTGCCCTGGCCGAGCTGGTCGCCCTCGTAGGTGTACCAGGCACCGGACTTGCGCACGATCGCCTGGTCGACGCCCATGTCGATGAGCGAACCCTCGCGGGAGACGCCGTGGCCGTACAGGATGTCGAACTCGGCCTGCTTGAAGGGCGGGGCCATCTTGTTCTTCACGACCTTGACGCGGGTGCGGTTGCCGACCGCCTCGCCGCCGTCCTTGAGCGTCTCGATGCGACGCACGTCGAGCCGGATCGAGGCGTAGAACTTCAGCGCCTTACCACCGGTCGTGGTCTCCGGGGAGCCGAACATGACGCCGATCTTCTCGCGCAGCTGGTTGATGAAGATCGCGGTGGTGCCGGAGTTGTTCATCGCACCGGTCATCTTGCGCAGCGCCTGGCTCATCAGGCGGGCCTGGAGACCCACGTGCGAGTCACCCATCTCGCCCTCGATCTCGGCGCGCGGCACGAGCGCGGCCACGGAGTCGATGACCAGGATGTCGAGCGCGCCGGAGCGGATCAGCATGTCCGCGATCTCCAGCGCCTGCTCACCGGTGTCCGGCTGGGAGACGAGCAGCGCGTCGGTGTCGACGCCGAGCTTCTTGGCGTACTCCGGGTCCAGCGCGTGCTCCGCGTCGATGAACGCCGCGATGCCGCCGGCCTTCTGCGCGTTCGCCACCGCGTGCAGGGCGACCGTGGTCTTACCAGAGGACTCCGGGCCGTAGACCTCGACGACACGGCCGCGGGGCAGCCCGCCGATGCCGAGTGCGACGTCGAGGGCGATCGAGCCGGTGGGGATCACGGCGATGGGCGCGCGGCCGTCGTCGCCGAGGCGCATGACCGAGCCCTTGCCGTACTGCTTGTCGATCTGCGCAAGGGCGAGTTCGAGCGCCTTGTCCTTGTCGGGTGCTGCAGGCATGGAAGTCCACCTCGCTGGTATGAGCCCGCCGGGGCTCTGTTCGGTTCTTCAGCTGTCCGGTCCGACGCTAGCGGCGGGGTCCGACAATTCCAGGCGCGGCGCCCCATCTGTGGATCGCTGGACCCGTATGTGGACAACACCATAGACGAACACCTGTTCGAGGTCGGCAGCGACACACCCTTGCGCTAGGATTTTCGCCCGCCCGGGTAAGGGCCGGCCGGATCCCCGCAGGTCAGCGCCGTTCCGCCGGGACGTCGAAGGCGTCGCAGACCTCTCGCCAGATCTCTTTCGCCGGGATTCCCGCGGTCAGCGCCTGGTCGACGGTGCGGCCACCGAGCGCGCTGAGCACGTGGTCCCGTGCCAGCACCTGGGCCCGCCCGGGACCGAACTCGTCGGCCATCAGCCGCCGGAAAACCGTGATGCGCATCGGAGCCATGCTATCCGGGCGGTCGTACCGGGCACGAACGGCCCGTTCGCGCCCTTCCCGGGTCAGCTCCCCGGCTGGACGCTCGCCTCGAAGTAGTCGGCCAGCGTGCCCGGCGTGGTCGCCGCGGCCTGATCGCTCGAGTTCAGCTGGTAGATGAAGCCGGTCAGCGGCCGGTCCGACACGGTGAACACGAGCACCGCCGACGTCTTGCCCGCGGCGGACGCGTAGTGACCCTTGAGCCCGTTGCCGCCCCAGTCGGCCTCGGTGCGGTCGCCGCCGGCCGAGGTGAGCAGGCCGTCGGTGTACTGCTTCAGCGTGTCGGCGCTGTCGCCGTGGACGTAGGTCACCTGAGTGCCCGCCCGGCCCGGCGCGGAGCAGGTCGACGACGCGCCGAGGTTCTCCGCCGGCGCCGCCGGGCCGTTGCCCATGCCCGGCTTGCAGTCGCCGGTGTCGGCGATCTTCCCGGCGAGCTGGCGCAGGCAGCCGGTGAAGCCCTTGTCGTCGGCCTGGCCCGGCGTCTTGCACTGGTCCGCGGTGTAGGTCGTCGCCGCGGACGACGACGTGAGGAAGAACGTCAGCCCCGCCGCGAGCACGACGACCACCGCGACCGCGATCCCGATGACGAGCTTCTTCCGGCCACCGGGCTTCGGCTCGGCCTGCTCGGCCGCGGGCGAGTACGCCGGGAAGTTCGACGGCGCGGGGGCCTGCACCCGCTGCGGCCCGCTGGGCGGGAAGTTCGAGGGCGCGTAACCCGGGTACTGCGGCTGAGGTGGCGGCGCGTACTGCGGGCGGTGCGGCGCGGTGCCGGCGGCCACGGCCCCCTCGACGTTCTGCGTCCGCGCGCCGAGCCCGTCGCGGGCGACGTGCTGGGCGCCGAGCGCGACGGCGGTCTCCGGCTGGTCGAGGCTGCCCGGAACGACGCCGAGCTTCTCCGCGATCATGGCGCCGACCAGCGGCAGCCGGCTCGACCCGCCGACGAGGTAGATGCCCGCGAGCCGGTCCGGCGTCAGCCCGGACGAGCGCAGCGTCCGCGCCAGCAGCTCCACGCTGCGCAGCATCGCCGGGCGGACCAGGCCTTCCAGCTCACCGCGCGTGACCAGGACGTCCTTGAAGGGCTCCGGCATCGGCACCTCGGTCTGCGGGTGCCGCGAAAGGGCCTCCTTGGCCGCCTTCACGTCCTCCTGCAGCGCGCGCCGGGTCCGGCGGTCGGCGGTCGACTCGGGCCGCAGCAGCCGCTGCCAGCGCTGCGGGTCGGAGTGCGAGACCTCGCGCCCGACGTGCACCATCAGCGCCTGGTCGACGTCGAGGCCGCCGAGGTCGGGCAGGCCGTCCTCGGCGAGCACGGTGAACCCGGTCTGCGTGGCGCCGACGACGGCGACGTCGAAGGTGCCCGCGCCGAGGTCGTAGACGGCCAGCGCCTGCCCGGGCGCGAGGGCCTTGCCGGGGAACGACGCGAAGTGCGCCGCCGCGGCGACCGGCTCGGGCACCAGCAGGATGTTCCCGCCGATCCCGGCGAGCCGGGCGGCGGACATCAGGACGTTGCGGCGGGTCGGCCCCCACTGCGCGGGGTGGGTCAGCCGGACCTCGTCGGGCTGTTCGCCGCCGAGCTGGCGCGACGTCTCTTCGAGGACGCGGCGGAGGATGGCGGCGAGCGCCTCGTTCACCGGCACGACGTCGGTGCCCAGCAACAGGGTCTGCTCGTCGATGCGGCGCTTGGGGTTCGGCTCGAACCGGGTCGGGTCGAGGCGGGCGCGGCGTTCGGCGTCGCGGCCGACCATGATCGTGCCCTCTTCGGTGGCGAACACGGCCGACGGCATGTTGGCCGAACCGTCCACTTCGACGACCCTCGGCGGCATGCCGTGCGCCGACAGCACGGCGACGGTGTTGGACGTCCCGAGGTCCACCGACAGGATCCGCACAGCACTCCCCTTCGCGAAAACACGCCTTGACGACGCTGGCCGTGATGCTGCCACGTGCGCGGTCACCGTGCGTGCGGACCCGCGAAAGTCACTGCCGCTCGGCCGAGCTGCGCACTTCGCGCAACCCAGTTGCACATTCCGCGCAAGTCGGCGTATTCTCTACTCCATGACACGCGGCGTGAGTCGCACCCGTTCGACGGACGACCCCGTACCGCAGTGCCGACCAGAAGGAAGCGCCCGTGAACGACCTCCCGATCCTCGCCGTCACCCTCGGCGATCCCGTGGGCATCGGCCCGGAGATCACCCTGAAGACCCTCGCCGAGCCCGAGTCCCTGCAGATGGCGCGCGGGGTCGCGGTCGGTGACGCGATCGTGCTGGAACGCCTGGTCCGGCACCTGGGCCTGAACCTGGAGATCAACCCGATCGCCACGGTCGCCGACGCGCGCTTCACCACCGGCGTGATCGACATCCTCAACCTCGGCGTGGTCCGCGAGGACCTGCCGTGGGGCGAGGTGAACGCGACCGCGGGCGCGGCGGCGGTCGGCGCGATCGAGGTGGCCACCCGGCTCGCGCTGGCCGGCGAGGTCGACGCGGTCGTGACCGCGCCGATCAACAAGGAGGCGATCTGGGCGGCGGGCTCGCAGCACCTCGGGCACACCGAGATGCTCGGCGAGCTGACCGGCTCGACCCGGTTCAACACGATGTTCTGGGTGTCGGGACTGAAGATCTTCTTCGCCACCAGGCACCTTTCGCTGCGCGAGGCGATCGACCGGATCACCCGGGAGAACATCGAGTACGCGATCCGCGAGGCGTACACCGCGCTGGAGGTGTTCGGCACGGAGAAACCGCGGCTCGCCGTGGCGGCGCTGAACCCGCACGGCGGCGAGGGCGGCAAGTTCGGCGACGAGGAGATCGTCGCCATCGCCCCCGCGGTGGCCGCCGCGCGCGCCGCGGGCCTCGACGTGGTCGGCCCGCTCCCCGCGGACTCCGTGTTCCACCAAGGGATCCAGGGCCACTTCGACGGCGTGCTCTCGCTGTACCACGACCAAGGGCACATCGCGTCGAAGACCTACGACTTCGACGGCACGGTGTCGGTCACCGTCGGGCTGCCGATCCTGCGCACGTCGGTGGACCACGGCACGGCGTTCGACATCGCCGGCACCGGCCGGGCCTCGCACGGCACGATGGTCGCGGCGTTCAAGGCGGCGGCGGCACTGGCGCCGTACGCGCGGAAGCTGCCCTCGATCTACCCGCCCGGCCGATGACGTCCCAGCCACGACCGGGCACCCGTGACCGGCGCGCGATGCTGCTGGAAGCCGTCCGCGACGGCTCGGGCGGCATCACGCGGCTGGCCGAGGAGTTCGGCGTCTCCGAGTCGACGATCCGCCGTGACCTCGCTTCGCTCGCCGGGGCCGGGCACGTCGTGCGCACCTACGGCGGCGCGCTCGACACCGGGCCCGGGGACCGCGGTCCCCGGGAGAAGGACCAGGAGCACGCGGCGGCGCGGGACTCCATCGCCCGCGAAGCCGCCGCGTTGGTGCGGGACGGCGAAGTCGTGCTGCTCGACGACGGGACGATCACCGGGCGGCTCGCCCGTTACCTCGCCCACCGCGAAGGGCTGACGGTGGTCACCAACAGCGTCACCGCGATCCGCGAGCTGGCCGGCTTCCCCGGGATCGACCTGATCGTGCTCGGCGGGCGGCTGCGGCACCCCGGCGAGGCGATCCTCGGCGAGAGCGTCCTCGCGCAACTGCGGCACGTCTCACCCGACCGGGTGTTCCTCGGCACCGACGGCCTGGTGTCCGGACGGGGTCTGTGCTGCCCGTCACTCGAGCAGTCGGTGGTCCGGCACGCGATGCTGCACGCGGGCGCCGAGGCGTACGTGCTGGCCGACCATTCCCAGCTGGGCCAGGCACCTTTCCCCTACTGGACCCCACTGGACCGGGAGTTCCGCCTGGTCACCGACCGCACGAAGGTCGACATCCAGTATTCGCCGTTCGCCGAGAGCGGAGGCGTCCTGCTCGCCGGCGGAACCGAAACTGTCGGAGGGGGCGCGCATCATGGACCACGTGGCAGCTGACGTGCTCGACCTCTTCTCCCCCGCGACCCGGGACTGGTTCGCGGGTGCCTTCGCCGCGCCCACCGCGGCCCAGGAAGGGGCCTGGCGGGCCGCGCACGCGGGCGAACACGCCCTCGTCGTCGCGCCGACCGGGTCCGGCAAGACCCTGTCCGCGTTCCTCTGGGCGCTGGACCGGCTCTCGGTGGAACCGCCGCCGGCCGAAGCCACGAAACGCTGCCGAATCCTCTACGTCTCGCCGTTGAAGGCCCTGGCGGTCGACGTCCAGCGGAACCTGCGGGCCCCGCTCGCCGGGATCTCGCAGGCGACCCGGCGGCTCGGGCTGCCGGTGCCCGACATCACGGTCGGCATGCGCACCGGCGACACCACCGCGGCCGAGCGCCGCTCGTTCGGCAAGACCCCGCCGGACGTGCTGGTGACCACACCCGAGTCGCTGTTCCTGATCCTGACCTCGTCGGCGCGGGAGTCCCTGCGCGGCGTCGAGACGGTGATCGTCGACGAGGTGCACGCGGTCGCCGGCGGCAAGCGCGGCGCGCACCTGGCCCTGTCGCTGGAGCGGCTGGACTCGCTGCTGGCGAAGCCCGCGCAGCGGATCGGCCTGTCGGCGACGGTCCGCCCGGTCGACGAGGTGAGCGCGTTCCTGGCCGGCGGCCGTCCGGTGCGGGTGGTGCAGCCGAAGCTGGCGAAGACCATCGAGGTGCGGGTCGAGGTCCCCGTCGACGACATGAGCAACCTCGACGCGCCGCGCGGTCCGGCGCCGAGCCCGTTCGACGAGCTGGAGTCGATGACCACCGCGTTCCCGCCGGGTGAGGTCGCCCCCGGCGGGCTGGGCACGCTGGAGGAGATCTCCGGCAACCCGGTGCAGCGGCCGTCGATCTGGCCGGCGGTCGAGGAACGGGTGCTGAGCCTGATCCAGTCCCACCGCTCGACCATCGTGTTCGCCAACTCCCGGCGGCTCACCGAGCGGATGACCGCGCGGCTCAACGAGCTCGCCGCCGAACAGACCGAGCTCACCGCCGGCGACACCTTCCCGGCGGAGGCCGTCGGGCAGTCGGGCGTGAGCACCGGCGCGCCGGCGGTGATCGCGCGGGCGCACCACGGGTCGATGTCGCGGGAGCAGCGCACGCACGTCGAAGAGGCGCTCAAGTCCGGGCAGCTGCCGTGCGTGGTGGCGACGTCATCGCTGGAGCTGGGCATCGACATGGGCGCGGTCGACCTGGTGGTGCAGATCGAGGCGCCGCCGACGGTGGCGTCCGGGCTGCAGCGCGTCGGCCGCGCCGGGCACCAGGTCGGCGCGGTGTCCTCCGGGGTGATGTTCCCGAAGTTCCGCGGGGACCTCGTGTCCTGCGCGGTCGTCGCGGAACGGATGGCGAGCGGGGCGATCGAAGCGGTCCGGTACCCGCGCAACCCGCTCGACGTCCTGGCGCAGCACGTCGTGGCCATGGTGGCGCTCGAGCCGTGGTCGGTCACGGACCTCGCGACGCTGGTGCGGCGGGCGGCGCCGTTCGCGGCGCTGCCGGACGACGCGCTGCACGCGGTGCTCGACATGCTCGCCGGCCGGTACCCGAGCGAGGAGTTCGGCGAGCTGCGGGCGCGGATCACCTGGGACCGCATCGCCGGCGAGCTGCGCGGGCGGCCGGGCTCGCAGCGGCTGGCCGTCACTTCGGGCGGCACCATCCCGGACCGCGGCCTGTTCACCGTCATGACCCCGGGCGGCGACGACAAACCGGGCTCGCGGGTCGGCGAGTTCGACGAAGAGATGGTGTACGAGTCGCGCGTCGGCGACACCATCCTGCTGGGCACGTCGTCGTGGCGGATCACCGACATCACGCACGACCGCGTCATCGTGGTGCCCGCGCCGGGCGAGCCGGCGCGGATGCCGTTCTGGAAGGGCGACGCACCAGGGCGTCCGCTGGAACTGGGCCGGGCGCTGGGGAAGTTCGTCCGCGAACTGTCCACATCGGACGACGAGAAGGCGCGGGACCGGGCCACCGCGGCGGGCCTGGACCAGCGGGCGTGCGACAACCTGCTCGCCTACCTGGCCGAGCAGAAGGCCGCGACCCGGCACGTCCCGAACGACCGCACGATCCTGCTGGAGCGCTACCGCGACGAGCTGGGCGACTGGCGGATCGTCGTGCACTCGCCGTTCGGCGCGCAGGTCAACGCGCCGTGGGCACTGGCGATCGCCGCGCGGCTGCGGGAGAACCGCGGGGTCGACGCCCAGATCGCGCACTCCGACGACGGCATCGTGCTGCGCCTGCCCGACGCGCTCGACGCCGAGGGCGCGGACGTCACGATCAGCGCGGACGACATCCTGCTCGACCCCGAAGAGGTCGAGCAGCTGATCGTCGCCGAGGTGGGCGGCTCGGCGGTGTTCGCGGCCCGGTTCCGGGAGTGCGCGGCGCGGTCGCTGCTGCTGCCGCGCCGGGACCCGCGGCGCCGGACCCCGTTGTGGCAGCAGCGGCAGCGGGCGTCGCAGCTGCTGTCGGTCGCGGCGAAGTACGAACGCTTCCCGGTCGTGCTCGAGGCGATGCGCGAGGTCCTGCAGGACGTCTACGACGTGGGCGGGCTGCGCGAGCTGATGGCCGACGTCCGGGCCCGCAAGGTCCGGCTGGTGGAGGTCGAGACGCCGGCCGCGTCACCGTTCGCGCGCAGCCTGCTCTTCGGCTACATCGGCATGTTCCTCTACGAGACCGACGCGCCGCTGGCGGAGCGGCGCGCGGCGGCGCTGTCGCTGGATTCGGGGCTGCTGGCCGAACTCCTGGGCACCGAGGCGATCCGGGAGCTGCTCGATCCCGAAGCCGTCTCCGAGGTCACGCGGTCGTTGCAGCGCCTCGACCCCGACCGGCACGCGCGTTCGGCCGAGGACGCCGCCGACCTGCTGCGGTTCATCGGCGACCTGACCGTCGCGGAGGCCGGGGAGCGCGGGATCCAGCCGGAGTGGCTCACCGAGCTGGAAGGGGCGCGGCGCGCCCTCCGGGTGCGGATCGGTGGCGAGGAACGGTTCATCGCGATCGAGGACGCGGGCCGGGTGCGGGACGCGCTGGGCACCGCGCTGCCGGTCGGCGTGCCCGAGGCGTTCACCGAACCGGTCGCGGACCCGCTCGGGGACCTGCTGTCGCGCTACGCCCGGAGCCGGGGTCCGTTCGCGGCGGCGGCCGTGGCCGCGCGGTTCGGGCTCGGCACGGCCGTCGTCACCGGCGTCCTCGACCGGCTGACCGGGGAAGGCCGCCTGGTCCGGGGCGAGCTGAGTCCCGTCGGGCACCCTGACACCCACGGTGCCGGGGTCGAGTACTGCGATTCGGCGGTGCTGCGCCGGCTGCGGCGCGCGTCGCTGGCGAAGCTGCGGGCCGAGGTGGAGCCGGTCGAACCGGCGGCGCTGGGGCGGTTCCTGCCGTCGTGGCACGGGTTCGGTGGACGCGTCCGGGCGGCGCCGACAGCGGACGACGTGCTCTCGGTGGTCGAGCAGCTCGCCGGGGCGCCGTTGCCGGCGAGCGCGGTGGAGTCGCTGATCCTGCCGGGGCGGCTGCCGGGCTACTCCCCCGCGTTGCTGGACGAGCTGACGACCGCGGGCGAAGTCACCTGGGCGGGCTGCGGCGCGCTGTCGGGCGGCGACGGCTGGATCGCCCTCGCGCCCACCGACGTCGCCGACCTGCTGCTGCCCGAGGTCGTCGAAGACATCCCGACCGGCCCGCTGCACGACGCCATCGTGTCCACTTTGGAGGGTGGTGCGCTGTTCTTCCGGCAGCTGGTGGACCGCGCGACCGTGCTGGTGGACAAGGCGCCGAGCGACGCCGAAGCCGTGGCCGCGCTGTGGGATCTGGTGTGGGCCGGGCTGGTCACCGGCGACACGCTGGGGCCGTTGCGCGCCCAGGTCGCCGGGCACGGGGCGCACAAACCCCGCCGGCAGGCCCCGCGCGGCCGGTACGCGCGGCTGCGGGCGGGGCGGCCGCAGATGCCGTCGCGCTCCGGCCCACCGACCGTCGCCGGCCGGTGGGCACTGACCCCCACTCGCGAGACCGACGCCACCCGGCGGGCCCACGCGCGCACCGAAGCGTTCCTGGAGCGCCACGGCGTCCTGACCCGCGGCGCGCTCGACACCGAACGCGTCACCGGCGGGTTTTCCGGGATCTACAAGGTGTTGCGCGGCATGGAGGACACCGGCCAGGTGATCCGCGGGTACGTCGTGGAAGGCCTCGGCGCGGCCCAGTTCGCGGCGAAGGGCGCGGTGGACCGGCTGCGCGCGCTGTCCGGCCCCGGCCGTCCCGCTCCCGGGCGCGCGGTGGTCCTGGCGGCGGCGGATCCGGCCCAGCCGTACGGCGCGGCGCTGCCTTGGCCCGCCGCGACCGGCGACACGAAGCATCGTCCGGCGCGCAAGGCGGGTGCGCTGGCGGTGCTGGTGGACGGGGTGCCGGCGCTGTACGTCGAGCGAGGCGGCCGATCGCTGCTGAGCTTCACGGAGGAACGGCAACCACTCACGGACGCGGCCCAGGCGTTGTCGGCGGCGGTCCGCGAAGGCTGGCTGGGCCAGTTGTCGGTCCAGCGCGCGGACGGCGAGCAAGCCCTGACCTCCGAACTCGCGCAAGTGCTGACGGAGGCGGGTTTCCGCGCGACACCCTCGGGGCTCCGGCTCCGCGCCTGATCCTCCCGGCCACCCGCAGTTCGTGGTGATTCCCCGGCGGGGCGATTCACCGCTGGCCTAAGCTGCCAGTCCGACACCGCACGAAGGATGTTCTGCTCATGGCCATGCGCGAGCTGCGCTATTTCGGGGACCCGATCCTCAAGTCCGCCTGCGATCCGGTCACGGTTTTCGACGAGAAGCTCGAGGCGCTCGTGCGGGACCTGGTCGACTCCGTGAAACCCGACGGGCGGGCGGGGCTGGCCGCGCCGCAGATCGGCGTCGGGCTGCGGATCTTCAGCTACGACGTCGCCGGGCTCACCGGGTACGTCATCAACCCCGAGATCGTCGAGCTGTCCGAAGAGACGCACGAGATCAACGAGGGCTGTCTTTCGGTGCCGGAACTGTGGTTCCCCACCGAGCGGGCGGTGCACGCCAAGGTCCGCGGCGTGGACGTGCACAACGAGCCGATCGAGGTGGAGGGCGAAGAAGTGCTGGCGCAGTGCCTGCAGCACGAAACCGACCATCTCGACGGCGTGCTCTACCTCGACCGGCTCACGACCGAGCGCAAGAAGACCGCTCTGCGCGAAGCGCGGGACAAGGACTGGTTCTGGAAGCGCTGACCGCGCTCAGGCCGGCAGGAACAACCTGAGCTTGGCCCCGTCCTCCGAGCCACGCTCGGTGCGCAGTCCGGCTCGGGCCGCGGTGCGGGGCAGGACGTCGTCGCCGGCGAGGCAGTCGGCGGTCAGCTCCGTGATGCCCTGGGCCTCGGCCATGACCGCGAGCCGGGCCAGCAGGGCCGTGCCGATGCCCTGGCGCTGCCAGTCGTCCTCGACCAGCAGGGAGATCTCGGCGCCGCCCGCCGCGGACGGGATGAGCTGGGCCAGGCCGATCACCTCCCGGCCGAAGACGGCCAGCACGCTCGTGCCGCGCGGGGGCATCAGCAGGCGGTGCAGCCAGCGGCGCGGCACCGTCCGCACCCCCGTGTGGTAGCGGCGGAACAGCGTCGCCATCGAGCAGCGGCGGTGCAGTTCGGACACCGCGTCGGCGTCGCCGGGGAGGCCCTTGCGCAGGACGATCGCCGCGCCGTCCGGGCGGTCGAGGACCACCGGGCCCGCGACGTTCCGGGCCGCCGCGGTGAGCAGTGTGACGAGCGACTCGGCGCGGGTGAGCTCGAGCTGCACGAACGGCGCCCACTGGCGGCGCGCGACCAGCGCGGTGTCGGCGCCGAGAGCGAACACCGCGCGGTGCCCGCTCTCGGTGCGGGCCGGGTTGGTCTCGGTCGCGGGGACGAGCGTGACGACGTCGGCGGCCAGGACCTCCTTCAGCACTTCGGCGAGGCGGGCCGGATCGTCGATCGCGCGCCGGGCCGCGGCCAGTGTCGAGGACGCCGAGTCGACCAGCTCGTGGACGTCGGCGTCGATGATCGCGGTGCACTCGCAGCCTTCGTCGCGGATGGCGTCGACCAAGAGTCGCCGGGGCAGGCCGATCGCGGGACGCAGCACGATCTCGTCCAGCACGCCGCCCGGGACCGGCAGCACGGTCAGGCCGAGGATGTTGCACTCGAGGTCGGCGAGCCGGATGGCGATGCGGGCCAGGGTGCCCGGGTGGTCGTGCATCCGGACCCGCACCCGCCAAGCAGACGGCACGGCCGGCTCCTCGACGGCGGCCGGCTGACCGTGCTGGGGCAACGCTCGAGAGGTCTCCATGCCCACCACGGTCCCCCGCGGTTGTTGCCTCACCGGGACGCGAGTGTTTCGCGCAGGTCAGCGTTCGACGCGACCCGGCAACTCCGGCGAAACACACAAGCCCCACACCCCGCCGGCGCAACCACCGACACGACGCCGGACCCAGGCCGGGCACGGCGACGGCCGGCCCGCCGACCTGGGGAGAAACCCGGACCCGGAGGTACGCACCGACCCACGACAGCTCACTTCCGGCTGGGCAACGGTCAGCCCGCCGCGCGCCGACCGGGGAACGGGCACGGCCGGCGGCAACTCCGCCGCCAACCGGGGATGGGACGACCTGCCGACCGCTTGTGCCACCGGTCGAGCACAAGCCAGTCCAGCGGCAGCCCACCGCCAACCTGGGGACAGGCACGGCCTACCGACCATTGCGCCACCAGCTGAGGACAAGCCAGCCCAGCGGCCGCCCGACTGCCGATCCGAGGACCGGCTCGCTCGCACCACGAACCAGCCTGCTCGGCCGTCAGCGCGGGAACCGGCCGCCGCCAACCTGGGGACGGGCACGGCCTACCAACCGCTGGGCCGTCGGCTGAGGACAAGCCCGTCCGGCGTCAGCCCGACCGCCGTTCCGGGGACCGGCTCAGCTCGCACCAGCCGGCTCGGTCGGCAGCGCGGGAACCGACCGCTGGGCCACCAGCTGACGACAAACCTGTCCAGCGGCGGCCCGGCCGTCGAGCCGAGCACCGGCTCAGCTCGCACCAGCCGGCTCGGCCGTCGGCGCGGGAACCGGCCGCGGCCGGGCGGCAGGGCTCAGGCCGTCACCTGTGTCAGCCAGGTTCGCAGCTCGGTGGCCATCCTGACCGGGGCGTCCAGCTGGATGAGGTGGCCCGCCCCTTCGACCGGGGTCAACGTTGCGCCCGGGATGGCCGCCGCGAGGCGCTCGCCCAGGGAAATCGGGATCCACGTGTCCTCCGTGCCCCACAGCACCCGCACCGGGAGGTTCAGCCGGTCCAGTCGCTGCTCGTTCTCGGCCAGGTAGCTCTCGTCGTACGCGGCGATCTGGTGGTAGAGCGCCGGCTGGCCCTCGTCGCCCAGCCATGGGGCTACCAGCTCAGCCAGGTCCGACTCTCGCAGCTGGTGGAACGCCGCGTTGCCGATGTACGCCCTGACCAGCGCCTCGTGGATGTACGGCGGCACCTGGGCCAGCACGTCCGGGTGCTGCTTGACCAGCTGGAAGAACGGCGATCCCGACGGCGGGATCGCCACCGCGTCGGCCAGCAGCAGCGACGCGTACGGGACGTCGTGGAACAGGTGGGCGCGCAGCGACACCGCGCCGCCGTAGTCGTGGGCCACGACGTGCGGACGGGCCAAGCCCCAGTGGGTGAGCAGGGCGGTGAACGCCTCCGTCTGGACGCCGAAGTCGACGGCGTGGGACGGGTCCTTCGACGACCGGCCGTAGCCCGGCATGTCCCAGAGGTACACCGTGAAGTCGCCGCTCAGGGCTTCGGCGAAGGGCCGCCACAGCCAGGACGACCAGGGCGTTCCGTGGCAGAACACCACCGCGGGCCCGGAACCCGCGCGCTCCCAGGCGATCCGGCGCCCCTGCCAGTCGAAGTTCTCCATGCCTCCCAAGCTAGGTCAGCGCGGGGTCAGCACGCAGAACTCGTTGCCCTCCGGGTCGGTCAGCACGCGCCACGGCACCCGGACGCCTTCGCGGTCCGCCGGGGCCGCGCCCGCCACCAGGACCTCCGACACCGCCGCCGCGTGGTCGGTGCCCGCTGGGGGTGCGATGTCCAGGTGCACCCGGTTCTTCACGCGCTTCGCGTCCTCGTTGCGCAGGAACTCCAGCCACGGCCCGCGGCCCGACGGCGCGCGCAGGCCCACGATGACGTCACCCTGGCCGGCCCGGACCTCCCAGCCCGTGATGCCCGCCCAGAAGTCCGCCAGCCGCGGCGGGGACCAGGCGTCGACCAGGATCGACGCCACCGCGCCGGTGTCCGCGTACTGCTCGCGCGGCTCCAGGACGCAGAACTCGTTGCCCTCCGGATCCGCCAGCACCACCCACGGCACCGCGCCCTGCCCGATGTCGACGCGCCGGGCGCCCAGCTCCAGGGCGCGCGCGACCAGTTCCTCCTGGTGCGCGGGCGTCCGGCTCGCCAGGTCGAGGTGGATGCGGTTCTTGACCACCTTGGCTTCCGGCACCGGGACGAACACCAGGTCCAGGTCCCAGCCGTCGGTCTCCGGGGCGCGGACGTCGACCTCGTCCGGCAGCTCCCCGGCGACGCGCCAGCCGAGCAGCGCGGCCCAGAAGTCCGCCAGGACCCTCGGCCGCGCCGCGTCGATCACCAGGTTGACCAGGCGAGTGCTCATGCGCCGCACGCTAGCCCGCACCACCGACAGTTCCGGTTCGGCTTCCCCGCCGGCCGGGTCATCGGGTCGCGAGCCGCAGCAGCGCCCAGAGCTGCGCCGCCTGGTCGTGCACTCCTCGCACGGTCACCGAGGTCAGGGACGCCCGGCCCCAGAGCCACAGGTAGATCCGCTCCGGTTCGGCCGTGACGACATCGTCCGCGGCCTCGGCCTCCTCGGCCGGGCAGTGCCAGGCCTGCGTCACCTCCGGACCGGCCCGCGCGATCCAGCTGTGGCCGCCCGCCAGCACGCCGACCGAGCCCGCTTTCGTACCGGTGAGCCCGAGCAGCGGCAGCTTCTGCCCGAACCAGAGGAGCAACGCCTCGTCGATGCCGTCGAGCGCGAGGTCTTCGGGCACCTCACGCGGCTCCACACCCGCGGACTGTTCGACGTCGACGCGGTGTACCAGGGTCTCGTGCACCATCCGCCGCCGCCAGAAGCCGTACGTCGGGTCGGCGGGCCACCACGTGTCGGCGGGCTCCCCCGGGTCGTGGGCCGCCAGCTCGTCGAGCAGTTCGGCCAGCCCGGTCTCCAGGTAGTCCGCCAGGCCCTGGCCGGGCGCGGGGTCCCGCGGCCACTCGTCCGGGACGCGCCCTTCGGCCAGCCGGCGCCGGACCATCCGGTAGCGGCTGCCGACGTGCCGGGCCACCTCGCCGAGCGACCAGCCCGGGCACGCGGGCACCGGCGCCTCGAGCGGCGCCGCGCGCACCGCGTCGACCAGTATTCCGCCTTCGATCCCCAACGCCGTGAGCAGCCGCCCTTGGTCGATCAGGCCGTGCTCACGCGACATGGGCGTCCTCCGCGATCGGCAGGCCGTGCACGAGACGGCGGACCAGCTCCAGGAACGGCTCGGCGGCGCGCACCAGGGCCGCGGCCGACTCCGCGGTGACCCGGCCGGTGATGCCGGCCTGAGCGTCGGCGCGCATGGCCGAATTGCTCGCGAAGAAGGCAGACCACTCCCGCAGCTCGGGGGCGTCGGCGTCGAGCAGGACCCACGTGCTGGCCGGGCGCGACCGGCCCCGGTGCGGGCGACCGTGGGCGGCGAGCACCGCGGCGGCGCCGCGCAGCGCGGCGAGGTAGGCGCCGATGAACCGCTCCGCGGGATCGGCTTCCCGCTCGGCTTCGGCGAGGCCGCGCCGCGCCTGGGCGAGCAGGCCGGCCGCCGCCGGCGAGGCGGGCGGGCGCAGCGACAGGGGCAGCTGGGGCTGCCCGGGATCCGCGGGGGACACGACCGAGACGGACATGACGACCCTCCTCCTGCGCGTTGTGAGCCCGGGCGGTGCCCGGCGCGGGACGCTTCCCCCGCCCCGCGCCGGTCACCTGACCGGTGCGCGCTCACCAGATGTCGAACGTCTGTTCGAACGATTTCCAGAGTAACCCCGGACGTGGCGTTCGCTCAACCCCGAGGCGGAATCCCCCGGACGTGGTGCGGGACACCTCGCCGCCGGCGTGATCTCATAGGTTCATGAGTTCGCTGGACCACCCCGCCGTCGCCAAGGTGGCGGCCGCACTGTCCGAAGCCGGGCAGCACGCCGCCGCCGAAGGCATCCGCGTCCTGCCCGCCGAGGTCCGGACCGCCGCCCAGGCGGCCGAGGCACTCGGCGTGCCGGTGGGGGCCATCGCCAACAGCCTCATCTTCCGCGTGGGGTACGACAAAAACGCGCACGCGCTGCTCGCGCTGACCTCCGGCGCCCACCGCGCGGACCCGGAAACGCTCGCCGGCCTGGCCGGCGTCGAGGCCGTCGGGAAGGCCGACGCCGACTTCGTGCGGGCCCACACCGGGCAGCCGATCGGCGGCGTCGCCCCGGTCGGGCACCCGACGCGGCTGATCACGCTCGTCGACACCGCGCTGGCCGCCCACGACGTCGTCTGGGCCGCCGCCGGGCACCCGAAGACCGTCTTCCCGACGACGTTCGCCGATCTGGTCACCCTGACCGGGGGGACCACTGGCGCGCTCGCGGGCGCGGAGGAGAATAGCCGGCTGTGACCGCGATGCGCTCCCGTTACGTCCAGCTCTCCGCGGACGAGTTCCGCGCGCGCCTGCCCGAGGCGCTGGACATCTACGTCCGGGCGATGCGCTACCCGGCGGGCACCGCCGAGCAGCGGGCGCCGATGTGGCTGACCCACGCGCTGCGCGAGGGCTGGCGCTGCATGGCCGCCTTCGACGCCGACGACGTCCTGCTCGGCCTGGCCTACGGCTACCGCGGCCGGCCGGGGCAGTGGTGGCACGAGCAGGTGCGCCACGGCCTGAGCCGCCGGTCCGGGCCCGCCGAGGCCGATCGCTGGCTGATGGACTACTTCGAGCTGACCGAGATCCACGTCCGGCCGGAGAACCAGGGCCACCGGATCGGCGAGGACCTGCTGCACGGCCTGCTCGACGGCGTGCCGAGCGCGAACGTGCTGCTGTCGACGCCGGAGGGCACGAGCCGGGCGTGGAAGCTCTACCGCCGCACCGGGTTCGTCGACGTCCTGCGCGACTACCACTTCGCCGGCGACCCGCGCCCGTTCGCGATCCTGGGCCGGACGCTGCCCCTCGAGCCCCTCGAGCCCCTCGAGCCCCTCGAGCCTCGCTGAGGGGCAGCGCCGGGACTCACCTCGGTTCGGGCCGCCAGTAGCCGACGGCCAGCGCCGCGACCAGCACGGCCGCGCCGCACCACGCCGTGCCGGCGAGCCGTTCGCCGAGCAGGACCGCGGACAGGATCGCCGCCGTCAGCGGTTCGAGCACCGCCGACAACGCGCCCAGCACGGGATGCGCGTCCGCGAGGCCGCGCAGGTACGCGGCGTACGCGAGGGCCGTCGGCACCACACCGAGGTACAGGGCGACCGCGAGGACGTCCGGGTGCAGCGGCAACGCCATGCCGGACCAGCTCGCCAGCGGCGTGAGCAGCAGACCGCCGAGCAGGCAGCCGAACGCCGTCGTGGACAGCGGGTCGAGGCCTTCGACCGGCTTCGCGGTGAGCAGGGTGAGCGTCGCGAATCCGGCCGCCGCGAGCAGCGCGAACGCGAGCCCGCCGAGGGACGCCGTGGTGTCCGGCGACCAGCGGAGCAGCACCAGGCCGGCGAGGGTGCCGGCCAGGGAGACCAGCGTCCAGCGGCCGGGACGGCGCCACCTGGCCACGGTGACCACGACGGGCGCCGCGCCGATCGTGGTCATCGTCGCGACGCTCACCGAACTGAGCGCGACGGCGGCGAAGTAGCTCGCCTGGAACAACGCGAACAGGCCGCCGACGGCGAGCAGCCGCCGGATCGCGGCGCGGCCTCGTGGCCGCGACTTGACGAACAGGCACGCGACGCCGCCGCCGATGAGCAGCCGCCAAGCCGCGACGGCGAGCGGGTGGAGGCCGGCGAGCGCGCCGAGCAGCGAACCGGCGAGACCGCCGGTGCCCCACAGGACACCGGCGAGGACGAGCGCGGCCGACGAACGGGCGCGCACGGGTAGGGCGAGGGACATCGGAAAACGCTCCTGCGTCGAAGGAATCGGAATCGACGACGCGGGGCGATCTGCTTCAGAGCACCACGAAGAAGCCGCGGGTCACGCGGCGAAGACCACCCCGCTCAGGCGCGGGGCGGCGGGGTGGCGAACAGGATCCGATGCACAGAGCCGACATTAGCGGGGACGTCGTGGCGGGCGCGACCGGTTTTCGGGCCCGCTTGTCCACAGGGGTGCCTTGTTGTGGACAAGCGGGCCCGGAAAGGGCTTTCCGGGCGGGATCGTCGGCCAGGCCCGATAAACTGGACGTGGGACGCCCCCCAGGGATGGGCGGGGGCTCGGTTCCGGAGGGCCCGGCCGGTCGTCAGTCCAGCTGGGCCAGCTGGTCCCGCAGTGTGTCCAGGCCCATGCCGCCCATGTCCAAGGCCTGGGTGTGGAAGCGCTTGATGTCGAACGACGCTCCCGCGCGGGCTCGGGCGTCCTCGCGAGCCGCCAGCCAGAGGCGCTCGCCGATCTTGTACGACGGGGCCTGGCCCGGCCAGCCCAGGTAGCGGTCGATCTCGTCGCGGACGTGGGCCGGGTCGGTGATCGTGCGGGTCAGCATGAACTCCAGGCCCAGGTCCGGGGTCCAGCGCTCCCCCTCGTGGAAGCCGGTGCCCGCCGGGATCTCCAGTTCCAGGTGCATGCCCAGGTCGATGATCACGCGCGCGGCGCGGAACAGCTGCTCGGACAGCATGCCCAGCAGGTCGCCGTCGTCGGAGAGGTAGCCGAGGTCCTGCATCAGGCGCTCGGAGTACAGCGCCCAGCCCTCCGCGTGGCCCGACGTGAACGCCATCATCCGCTGGTACTTGTTCAGCGCGTCCGACTTGTCGACCGCCGTCGCGATCTGGAGGTGGTGGCCCGGCGCGCCCTCGTGGTAGACGGTGCTCGTCTCGCGCCAGGTGATGAACTCGTCGCGGCCCGGCGGCAGTGACCACCACATGCGGCCCGGCCGGCCGAAGTCCTCGCTCGGGCCGGTGTAGTACGCGCCGACGCCGCCACCCGGCGGGGCGATCAGGCACTCCAGCGCCATCACCCGGTCCGAGATGTCGAAGTGCTTGCCGCGCAACGACTTCAGCGCGTCATCCGAGAGCCGCTGCATCCACGCCTCGAACTCGGCGCGCCCCTGGACGCGGTAGCGCGGGTCGGCGTCGAGCTGCGCCGCCGCCTCCGCCGGGGTGGCGCCGGCCTTGACGCGGTTCGCGACGGTGCGCATCTCGGCCTCGATGCGAGCGAACTCCGCCCAGCCCCACTCGTAGGCCTCGCGCAGGTCGAGCGCCGCGCCGACGAAGTACCGCGACCACAGGCGGTAGACGTCCTCGCCGACGGCGTCCTTGCCCGGGGCCTTGGGCGCCAGCTCGGCGCGCAGGAACCCGGCGAACTCCGCGAACGCCTCTTCGGCGGCCCGCGCACCGCGCGTGAGGTCGGTCTTGAGCGCGTCGCCCTGCTTCTCCGCGCCGCCGACGAGCTCGCTGAAGAAGCCCTTCTCTTCCTTCAGCCCGGCCCATGTCTCGCACTGCTCCGCGACCTTCGCGACCTGACGCAGCGCCGCGACGTGGCCCGCGTCGGACCCGGCCAGCAGGCCCGTGCGGATCCCCGCCAGCGCCTTCGGCACCTCACCGATCCGCGTCGCGACGACCGACCAGTCGGCCTCGGTGTCCACCGGCATCAGGTCGAAGGCCATCCGCAGTTCCTGGACCGGGCTGGAGATCACGTTGAGCTGCGCCACGTCCAGGCCGGCTTCGTGGATCTCCAGCTCGAGCCCGATCCGCTCGGTGAACACGGCCTTCGCGGACCGCTCGCCGGCGTCGGCGGGCTCGGCCGCGGCCACCGCGGCGTGCGCCCGCGCGGCCAGCTCGGCGCGCTCGTCGAACCCGGCGGGCGAGTAGTCGGTCAGCCGGTGATCGTGGCCGATGATGCCGAAGGAGGTCGCGGCGACCGGGTCGGCGGCCGCGTAGTCGTCGACGTAGCGGTCGCAGATCCCGTGCACGCCATCGGAAGAAGAAGCCATGCGCCGCACGCTACCGGTCCACTGATGGGGTGCGGTACGGACTTAAGTGCGGGCCGGCACCAGCCCCAGCCGCGCGATCACCTCGCGTGTCGCCTTCGACCGGTTGAAGGTGTAGAAGTGCAGGTTCGGCACGCCTTCGGCGATCAGCTTCTCGCACAGCTCGGTGATCACGTCGATGCCCGCGGCGCGGAACGCCTTGGGGTCGTCGGCGAGCGGTTCGAGCCGGTCGAGCAGCTTCGCCGGGGCCGGCGCGCCGGACAGCTTGATCGTCGTCTGCAGGGTCCGCAGCGTCGTCAGCGGCATCACGCCGGGCAGCACCGGGACGTCGCAGCCGGTCGCCGCGACGCGGTCGCGCAGGCGCAGGAAGTCCTCGGCGTCGTGGAACAGCTGCGCGATCGCGAAGTCGGCACCCGCCCGCAGCTTGCGGACCAGGTACTTCGTGTCCGTTTCGAGGTCGGGCGAGCGCGGGTGGCCGTAGGTGGACGCCGAGACGCCGACGCAGAAGTCGCCCAGCTCCCGCACGAGCTGGACCAGCTCTTCGGCGTAGTTCAGGCCTTCGGGGTGCGGGGTCCACTCGCCGTAGACGTCGCCGGGCGGGTCGCCGCGCAGCGCGAGGATGTTGCGGACGCCGACCGAGGCGTACCAGCCGATCACGTTGCGCAGCTCGGCGACGGAGTGGTTGACGGCGGTCAGGTGCGCCATCGGCACCAGCGTCGTCTCGGTCGCGACGCGGGCGATGCTGCGGATCGTGCCGTCGCGGTTGGAGCCGCCGGCCCCGTAGGTGATCGACATGTAGGCCGGGTCGTACGGCTCGAGCTCCCGGACGGCCTTCCACAGGACGGCCTCGTCCGCCGTGTCCCGGGGTGGGAAGAACTCGATGGAGAACTTCGGCCCGTCTCCTCGCAACCGCTCGATCACCGACGTCATACCCGAATGTTAAGGGCCAGTGCCCGACATCCGGGAGCCCCCGTCCGCTTTCCGAGACGGAGAGTCGAGTGGTTTTCGAGTGTGGTTCGTGCGGGCGGCCCGACTAGACTGGGCAGCCACCGTGGGGAGTGAGCGATGAGGGACGACGCGAGCTGGGACGAGGACGTGCGCCTGGCCGTCTACCGCGCCTTCGCCGGCCATGGCCGCGCGCCGACGGCGCCGGAGCTGGCCGACGCCGCGGGCGGGTCGCTCGCCGTGGCCAAGCAGGCGCTGCACCGCCTCGCCGACGCCCACCACCTGGTGCTCGACGAGTCCGAGCACGTCGTGCTGGCGCACCCGTTCGCCGCGAAGTCGCTCGGCTTCTCGGTGATGGGCGCGCGCACGCTGTGGTGGGGCGGCTGCGCCTGGGACTCGTTCGCCATCCCCCACCTCGTCGACGACGAGCCGGAGGTGCTGGTCGCGACCCGGTGCCCCGGCTGCGAGCAGCCGCACGCGCTGGTCGTCGGCCGCGCCGAGCCGCCGACGGGAGCTCAGGTGGCGCACTTCCTGGTGCCCGCCGCGCGGATGTGGGACGACGTGCTGCACACCTGCGAGCACCAGCGGCTGTTCTGCGACGAGTCCTGTGTGGACGAATGGCTCACCGCGACCGGGCAGGCCAAGGGGGACGTGCTGGACCTCGGGACGCTCTGGCGGCTCGCCCGCGGCTGGTACGCGGGGCGGCTGGAGCGCGGCTACCGACGGCGCGAGCCCGGCGGCGCCGTCGCGTACTTCGCCGAAGCCGGGCTCACGGGCCCGTTCTGGGCGCCGCCCGCGACGAGAGTCTGATTCACCACATCCGGGCGCCCCGGCGGCCCGGCCGCGGCCGGGTTCGGCGAGGATGAGGGCATGAACGTGCCCGTCTCCGACGTCGATCTGCCCGCCAACGTCGAGCGCGCGCTGGCCGGGTTCCTCGGCCGGGCGGGCGAGCGGATCATCGAGACCGAGCCGACGGTGGCCGCCGGGATCGAGGCGCTCAGCGGGTTCGTGCTGACGGGTGGCAAACGTTTGCGGCCCACGTTCGCGTGGTGGGGCTGGCGCGGCGCGGGCGGCGACCCGGCCGGGCCGGACGCCGAGGGCGTGCTGCAGGCGGTGTCCAGCCTGGAGCTGATCCAGGCGTGCGCGCTGATCCACGACGACCTGATCGACTCCTCCGACTCCCGCCGCGGTTTCCCGACCGTGCACATCGCGGGCGCGAAGCTGCACGCCGACCGCGGCTGGCTCGGCTCCCCCGCGACGTTCGGCCTGGCCACCGCGGTGCTGGTCGGCGACCTGGCGCTGGCCTGGGCCGACGACATGTTCGCCGACGCCCCGCTGCCCGCCGAGACGCTCGCCGCGGCCCGCCCGGCCTGGCGCGCGATGCGCACCGAGGTGCTCGCCGGGCAGTACCTCGACGTCCGCACGCAGGCCACCGGCGACGCCTCCCCCGAGGCCGCGCTGAAGATCGACCGGCTCAAGACGGCCGCCTACACCGTGCAGCGGCCGCTGCACCTGGGCGCGGCGCTGGGTGGAGCGTCCCCCGAGCTGATCGAGACGCTGCTGGAGTTCGGCGGCGAGGTCGGCATCGCCTTCCAGCTGCGCGACGACCTCCTGGGCGTCTTCGGCGACCCGTCGGTCACCGGCAAGCCCGCCGGTGACGACCTGCGCGAGGGCAAGCGCACCCTGCTCGTCGCGCTCGGCCTGCAGCTGGCCGCCGAGAAGGGCGAGGAGGCGGCCGCCACGGTCATCGCGGACGCGATCGGCGACGCCGACCTGTCCGACGAGGGTGTCGAGACCGTCCGGATGGCGTTGCAGCAGGTCGGCGCGGTCGACGCGGTCGAGCACCGGATCGACGAGCTGACCACCGCCGCGATGGCCGCGCTCGAGCGCGCGCACCTGGCCGAGCCGGCGCCCGCCGCGCTGACCGGGCTGGTCGTCAAGGCCACCCAGCGGACGTACTGACGTGCGGCGCGTGGAGGGGCCGACCGACCACGTCGTCGTCATCGGCGCCGGGCTGGCCGGCCTGTCGGCGACCCTGCACCTGCTCGGCGCGGACCGCCGGGTGACGCTGCTGGAGCAGGCGGACACGCCGGGCGGGCGCACCGGGCAGCAGCGGTTCGGCGGCAACGCCGTGGACACCGGCGCGAGCGTGCTGACCATGCCCGAGCTGCTGGACGAGGCGTTCGCCGCGGTCGGCGACTCGATGGCCAAGAACCTGCGCCTGACCCGGCTCGACCCGGCGTACCGGGCGCGGTTCGCCGACGGCAGTGCCCTTTCCCTGCACACCGACGGCGACGCGATGGAGGCCGAGATCCGCGCCTTCGCCGGCGCGCGCGAAGCCGCGGGCTACCGGGCGCTGCGGCGCTGGCTGACCGAGCTGTACGCGGTGCAGAAGGACCGCTTCCTCGGCACGAACTTCGACTCGCCGCTCGACCTCGCCCGGCTCGAGCTGGTGAAACTCGCCGCGCTCGGCGGGTTCGGCCGGCTCGGCCCGCGCGTCGCCCGGTACCTGCGCGACGAGCGCGTCCGGCGGCTGTTCTCGTTCCAGGCGCTCTACGCGGGCCTCGACCCGGCCCGCGCGATCGGCGCGTACGGCGTCATCTCGTACATGGACACCGTCGGCGGCGTGTACTACCCCGAAGGCGGGATGGGCGAGATCGGCCGGGCGCTGACCGGCGCGGCGACGCGGGCGGGCGCGGACGTGCGGTTCGGCACCGAAGCGGCGTGGCTCGAGCGCGTCTCGTCCCGGGTGCGCGCGGTCCGCACGCGTTCGGGCGAGCGGATCCCGTGCGACGCCGTCGTCCTCGCCACCGAGCTGAGCACGGCCTACCGGCTCATCGGCGCCCGGCCGAAGCGGCCGGTGCCATTGCGCTACTCGCCGTCCGCCGTCGTCCTGCACGGGCGGACCACGAAGGCGTGGGACCTGGGCCACCACACGATCTACTTCGGCGCCGCCTGGGAACGGACGTTCGCCGAGATCATCCGCGAAGGACGGCTGATGAGCGACCCGTCACTGCTGGTCACGCGCCCGACGGCGACCGACCCGGGCCTCGCCGGGAACGGCGGCGAGATCGTCTCCGTGCTTGCGCCCGCGCCGAACCTGAACCGCGGGCCGATCGACTGGGCGCGCGTCCGCGGGCCGTACCGCGAAGAGCTGCTTCGCACGCTCGAAGCGCGGGGGCTGACCGGGTTCGGCGACGAGTTCACCGTCGACGAGACGCTCACCCCGGCCGACTGGGCGGCCCGCGGGCTCGCCGCCGGGACGCCGTTCTCGCTGGCGCACACGTTCACCCAGACCGGCCCGTTCCGGCCGGCGAACCTGGTGCGCGCGGCGGGCAACGTGGTGCTGGCCGGCTGCGGCACGACGCCGGGCGTCGGCATCCCGCCGGTGCTCATCTCCGGACGGCTCGCGGCGGAACGGATCACCGGGAAGTGAACGAGCTCGACGCCGCCGGCGTCACCGACCCGGCCCTGCGCGCCTCCTACGCCGCGTGCCGCCGGCTCAACGCCCACCACGGCCGCACGTTCTTCCTCGCGACGCGCCTGCTGCCGGCCCGCGCCCGACCCGCCGCGCACGCGCTGTACGGCTTCGCGCGGATGGCCGACGAACTGGTCGACAACCCCGAACCGGGCACGGACCCGGCGGCCGAGCTGGACCGCGTCGCGGCGATGGTCGAGGACGTCTTCGCCGGCGGCACCCCGGACGACCCGGTGCTCGCGGCGCTGTCGGACACGGTGCACTCCTACGGCATCGCCCAGGACCTGTTCGACGCGTTCCTGCGCTCGATGCGGGCGGACCTGAAGCCGGTCGAGTACGCGACGTTCACCGATCTGGGTGCGTACACGTACGGGTCGGCGGCGGTGATCGGGCTGCAGATGCTGCCGGTCTTCGGCACCGTCGGGCCGCTGGCCGACGCCGAGCCGGGGGCGATCGCGCTCGGCGAGGCGTTCCAGCTGACCAACTTCCTGCGCGACGTCGGCGAGGACCTCGACCGCGGCCGGCTGTACCTGCCGCTCGACGAGCTGGCCGCGTTCGGCGTCTCGCGTGAGCTGCTGGAAGCGCGCCGGCCGGACCCGCGGATCCGCGGGGCGATGGCGTACTTCGTGGCCAGGACGCGCGCGGTGTACCGGCGGGCCGAAGCCGGGGTTCCGTTGCTGCGCCCGGAATCCCGGCCGTGCGTGCGGACGGCGCTGACGCTGTACGAGGGCATCCTGGACGAGATCGCCGCACTGGACCACGACGTCCTCACGCGGCGGGCGGTGGTGCCGAAGACGCGCCGGCTGGCGGTCGCGCTGCCCGCGTTCGCCGCGGTCTGGGCGCGCGGGACCCTCGGGGCCGGTCGTAGGCTGCGATCATGACCTCAGCAGCAAAGCGACCGATCCGGATCGGGCTGCAGCTCCAGCCGCAGCACGCCGACTACGACACCATCCGGCGCACCGCGTCCGCCGCCGAAGAGCTCGGCGCCGACATCGTCTTCAACTGGGACCACTTCTACCCCCTCTACGGCGAGCCCGAGGGTCAGCACTTCGAGTGCTGGACCATGCTCGGCGCCTGGGCGGAGTCGACGTCGCGCGTGGAGATCGGCGCGCTCGTGACCTGCAACAGCTACCGCAACCCCGAGCTGCTGGCCGACATGGCCCGCACCGTCGACCACATCTCCGGCGGGCGGCTCATCCTCGGCATCGGCTCCGGCTGGTTCGAGAAGGACTACGACGAGTACGGCTACGAGTTCGGCACCGCCGGCGGCCGCCTCGACAACCTGGCGGAGTCGCTGCCGCGCATCGAGGCCCGCCTCGGCAAGCTGAACCCGGCGCCGACGCGCAAGATCCCGGTGCTCATCGGTGGTGGCGGCGAGAAGAAGACCCTGAAGCTGGTCGCCAAGCACGGCGACATCTGGCACGGCTTCGGCGACCCGGAGGTCGTCGAGCGCAAGGTCAAGATCCTCGACCAGCACTGCGCCGACGTCGGCCGCGACCCGGCCGAGATCGAGCGCTCGTGCGGCGTCCAGGGTGAGCCGGACGAGCTGGGCCCGAAGCTGCTGGGCCTGGGCGTCTCGACGTTCACCGTCGGTGTGGGCGGCCCGGACTACGACCTGGGCCTGCTCAAGTCGTGGATCGCCTGGCGCGACAAGAACAACGGCTGAGTCCTTTTTGGTCCGTGAAGGCCTCCTTACCGGCTCTTATGGCCGGGAAGGAGGCCTTCACGGCTTTCCGGGGTGCCGGCCGGCGCGGTGGGCGGCGACGCGTTCGCGCGTTGCGCAGCGGGGTGAGCAGTAGCGCTTCGGGCTGCCGCCGCCCAGGTGGGCGAACGGTTTGCCGCACGACTGCGACGCGCACAGGCCGCCCGGCGGGCCTTGGCGGTCCGCGAGCAGCGTCGCCAGGCCCAGCGCCGACGACGTCACCAGCCAGCGGTCCCACGGGCCGTCGTCGGCCGCGTCGAGGTGCAGGTGCCAGCCGTAGCCGTCCTCGTGGTCCGTCAGGCGGGGTGGGCCCGCGTAGCGCGCGAAGAGGCGGTTGAGCGCCGAAGCCGCTTCGGTGACGTCGGCCGCTGCGAAGACGTCACGGAGTTCTCGTGCTGCTTCGCGCAGCTTCGCCAGGTCGCTCGGTGAGAGCGTCGTGGCCGGTTCGCCGTGGGCTTGCAGGACGCGCTCGACGTCGGCCGCGCCGGTGTCCGGGGGCAGCAGCACGGCGAGGAGGTCGACGGCGCGCTGGACGGAATCCCGGTGCGGAAAGGCCATGCCCCACTGTAACGTCTCGATCATGTCGAGCCGTTACAGACTCGCCGGGTACCTCACCGGGGCGACGCTCGCCCGGACCGGCGACGAGCTGTCCGGGCCCGCGCTCCTGCTGCTGGGCCTGACCGCCGGTCCGCACGCGGGGGCGGCTTTGCTGGCGGGCCTGACCGCGGCGGCCGCGGCGGGCGGCCCGGTGTTCGGAGCCCTGCTGGACCGCAGCCCGGCACCGGGGCGGCTACTGGCGGTCGCGCTGGCCGGGTACGCGGGCGGGATCGCCTTGGTGACGGCGACGTTCGGGCACCTGCCGCTGTGGTCGGTGGTCGCGCTGGCGGCGCTGACGGGCCTGCTCAACCCAGCCATCGCGGGCGGCTGGACGGCTCAGCTGCCGTCGGTCGTGAGTGGCCAGCCGGCTCGACTGCCGCCGGTCGCGGGACCCGCCCTCACCACCGCCAGCCGCCTCGATGCGTTGACCTTCACCGCCGCGGCCCTCGCCGGACCTGGGCTCGCCGGTCTCCTGGCCACCCTCGCCGGTGCCCCGGTCGCCCTCGCCGTGGCGGTCGGCATGGTCGCCGCCGCGCTCCCCGCCGCCTGGACTCTCCCTCGAAGACCCCGCCCGGCCGCGACCCGGCTCGGGAAACAGCTCGTGGACGGCTTCGGCGTTCTCCTGCGCAACACGCCGCTCCGGCGGGCGACCTCGACGTCCACGCTCTCGTGCGCCGGGGTCGGGATGGTCACCGTCTGTTATCCCCTGCTCGGCGCCGCGCACCTCGGGAGCGCCGCTGACGGCACACTGCTCATGACCGTCCTCGCGGTGGCGTCCCTGCTGGCCAACGCCGTCTTCGCCGGAAAACGGCTCGCACCCGACACGATCGTCTGGGCGAGCACCCTGGTCCTGGCCGCGAGCTGCGTCGTCGCGGCGTCAGCGACCGACGGGAAACTCCTGGTCGCGGCCGCGGCACTGGCCGGATTCGCCGAAGGGCCGCAGCTCACGGCCCTGTTCGCGGTCCGGCACCGGGAGACGCCCGCACGCGTGCGGGCTCAGGTGTTCACGACGGCGGCGAGCGTCAAGATCACCGGTCTGGCCGCCGGGGCGGCACTGGCCGGCCCGCTGGCGACGTGGTCGATCCCGGCGTGCCTGCTCACGGCCGCGGCCGTTCAGCTGGTGGTCGCGCTAAGCCAGGTCAGAAAGCCATCGCCTGGGCGCGCCGCTTCACCTCGGTGCCGTGGCTCGTGCGCAGCGCGTTGACCGGCGTGTTGCCCGGCAGCGACTCGTCGACGGTGAACAGCCAGCGGAGCATCTCGGTGCGGCTGAACCCGGAGTCGTCGAGCACGGTTATCGTGCCGGACAGGCCCTTGACCACGCCGTCCTTGACGAGGAACGCGCTCGGGACGCACAGCTCGCCGCCTCGTTTGAGGGCGATCAGCTCGCCCTCGCGCAGCAGCTGGCGGACCTTGTTGGTCGACGTCCCGAGGGCGGTCGCGACCTCCGGCAGCGGCAGCACCGCGATGTCGGCGGCCAGGACGTCTTCGGCGACAGGAATCCCACTCACAGGTGACACTGTGCCACATTCGCCCCCCTCTCCCGCTAGTGCGCACGGGTGACCCGCGAGGTCTCCTCCACGCGGCGTGCCGGGTTCCGTACGATCCCTACTCGTGACACGCACCCACCCCAGCCTGGTCGGCACGCTGCTCGAGCGGCGCTACCGGGTGGACCGGCTGCTCGCCCACGGCGGGATGTCGTCGGTCTACCAGGGGACGGACACCCGGTTGGACCGCCAGGTCGCGATCAAGATCATGGATCCGCGCTTCGCGGACGACCGGTCGTTCGTGGACCGGTTCGTGCGGGAGGCCCAGTCGGCCGCCCAGCTGCACCACCCGAACGTCGTGGCGGTGCACGACAAGGGCGAGGAGGGCGGCCTCGCCTTCCTGGTCATGGAGCTCGTCGACGGCGGCACCCTGCGGGACCTGCTGGACGAGAAGGGCCCGCTCGACATCGCGCTCGCGCTGAGCGTCGCCGAGCCCGTGCTGTCGGCGCTCGCCGCCGCGCACCGGGCCGGGCTGGTGCACCGCGACGTCAAGCCCGAGAACGTGCTCATCGGCCGGTCCGGGCCGCACACCGGCGGCGTCGTCAAGGTCGCCGACTTCGGTCTCGTGCGGGCCGTGGCCAGCGCCGGGACGACGAGCGCGAGCGTCATCCTCGGCACCGTCGCCTACCTCTCCCCCGAGCAGGTCACCACCGGCGCGGCCAACGCGCGCGGCGACGTCTACTCGGCCGGGATCCTGCTCTACGAAATGCTCACCGGCCGCGCGCCCTACACCGGCGACACCGCGATCTCGGTGGCCTACCGGCACGTCAACGACGACGTCCCGCGGGCGAGCGAGCTGCGCCCGGACCTGCCGGCCGCGCTCGACGACCTGATCACGCGCGCGACCCGGCGCGACCCCGAGCTGCGGCCCGCCGACGCCGGGGAGTTCCTCACCGAGCTGACCGCGGTGCGCGCGCAGCTGGGCCTGCTGCCGGTCACCGTGCCGGTCCCGGTGTCCCACGGCCAGGGCGACGTCGCCGACACCGAGCGCACGCTGCCGCGGATCCCGCAGGTGCAGCCCGACACCGGGAAGACCATGCCGGTGCACCGCCCGAACGCGACGCGGGCGCTCAGCCACCCCGGCCACCCGGGCACCCCGCCGCCGGGGATCCCCGCGGCCGGGAACGTCCCGCCGCGCCCGCCCCGCCGACGGGCCGAGCCGGAACCCGAGAAGCCGGCGGACAACCGCAAGCGGATCGCGCTGATCGCCGGGGTGGTGCTGCTGTTCGGCGGGCTGATCACGGCGTTCATCTTCATGCTGACCGACACCGGCGGCGACAAGACGTCGACGGTGCCGAAGCTCGTCGGGCTGAACCAGGCGGCGGCGGGTGACGCCCTGCGCTCGGCGAAGCTGACGCCGCAGTTCAGCCAGGAGTTCGACAACACGGTGCCGTCGAACACCGTGCTGCGCAACGAACCCCCCGAGGGCACCACGCTGACGCCGAACTCGACGGTGTCGGTCGTGCTGTCCAAGGGCCGCCCGGCCGTGCCGGACATCCGCCCGGGCACCGCGTTGCCCGACGCCGAGCAGGCGATCAAGACGGCGCAGCTGACCCCGGTCCGCGGCACTGACGACTTCGACGCCGACGTCCCGCAGGGCGCGGTGATCCGCACCGAACCCGGCGCCGGCAGCCAGCTGAACATCAACGGCCAGGTCACGATCATCGTGTCCAAGGGCCCGATCCCGCTGCCGCCGGTCCCGGACGTCACCGGGAAGAGCAAGGACGAGGCGTTCCAGCTCCTGCAGCAGGCCGGGTTCGAGCCGTTCCAGGCGGGCGAGGAGTTCAACCAGAACGTCCCGGGCGGCGCCGTCACCCGGACCGACCCGGGGGCCAACTCGCAGGCGACGGCGAAGCGGATCGGCGTGTTCCTCAACAACGCCGTGCAGGTGCCGGACGTCCGGTTCCGCTCGTTCGACGACGCCCAGAAGCTCCTCGAGCAGGCCGGGCTGCAGGCCGACCGCGACGGCGGCCGCGGGCGCGGCGGGGGCGGCGGGTTCGACTTCGTCTTCCAGCAGGACCCGCAGCCGGGCACGTTCGTGCAAAAGGGCTCCAAGGTCAAGCTGAAGGGCTTCGGTGGATGATCGGCAGCCGCGGGCGCGTGACCGGCACGATCGGCCCCGGCCTCATCGGTGAGGTGCTGCTGAGCGTCCGGGGCGGCACCGAGGCCTTCTACGCCTACCCGATCGACCCCGAAGCGACCTTCGCCTCGGGCACGCAGGTGCTCGTCGTGGACTTCGAACCTCCCCGCACGGTTTATGTCGAACGGTGGCAACCACTGAGCCGTTAGCGGCGTCGAAGGGCTACCAACAACAGAAGACTGAACTGAGGGGTGTGGGAGGCCAATGAGCATCCTGCTGATCGTCGGCATCGCCGTCGTGGCCGTGATCGTGATCTTCGGACTGCTGCGGGTCCTGTACAAGGTCGCGGAGCCGAACGAAGCGCTGATCGTGTCCGGCTGGGGGATCCGGGTCGAACGCAGCGAGACCGCGGACAGCCTGGGCTTCAAGATCATCACCGGCCGCGGCGTGAACGTCATCCCCGGGTTCCAGACCGCCCGGCGGCTGTCACTGGACACCCGGGGCGTCAACCTGCAGGTTTCCTGCGTGACCCGGCAGGGGCTGCCGGTCACCGTGCGCGCCGTGGTGATCTACAAGGTCGGCGACGACTTCTCGTCGATCGCCAACGCCGCCCGCCGGTTCCTGGACCAGCAGAAGGGCATGAACGACACGATCCACGAGCTCTTCTCCGGGCACCTGCGCTCCATCGTGGGCGGGCTGACCATCGAGGAGATGATCCACAACCGGGACGCGCTCACCGGTGAGGTGCGCCAGTCCTCGGCCACCGAGATGATCAAGCTCGGCCTGATCGTGGACTCCTTGCAGATCCAGGAGATCGACGACGAATCGGGCTACATCCTCAACCTCGGCAAGCCGCACGCCGCCGCGATCGCCGCGTCGGCCCGGATCGCCGAGGCGCAGCGCGACCAGGAAGCCGCCCAGGTCGAGCAGGAGTCGGCGGCGAAGAAGGCGGCCGCCGTCCGCGCGAGCCAGATCCAGCAGGCCGGTTACCAGGCCGAAGTCGACCAGGCGCGGGCGAAGATGTCCCAGTCCGGCCCGCTGGCCGAGGCGACCGCGCGCCAGGAGGTCGTCGTCCAGGAGACGCGGGCGGCCGAACTGGAGGCGGCGCTGGCCGAGCAGCGGCTGCAGTCGCAGGTCCGCAAGCCGGCCGATGCGAAGGCGTACGACACGCGCACGGCGGCCGACGCGGCCCGTGACGCTTCGATCGCCAAGGCCCAGGCCGAGGCGAAGGAGACCGAGCTGCGGGCGGCGGCGGACGCGACCCGCGTCAAGACCGCGGCCGAAGCCGAGGCGCAGGCGACGAAGGCCCGTGCGGAAGCGGCGGCCGGGGCGACCCGGGCGACCGGTGAAGCGGAGGCGGCCGCGGCGAAGGCACGCGGTCTCGCCGACGCGGAAGCCGCGAAGGCGAAGGGTCTCGCCGAAGCCGAGTCGGCCCGGGCGAAGGGTCTCGCCGAGGCGGACGCCATCAAGGCGCGCGCCGCGGCGCTGGCGGAGAACCAGGAAGCCGTCGTCGCGCAGCAGCTGGCCGAGCGCTGGCCGGAGATCGTCGAGGCGGGCGCGAGCGCGTTCGGCAACATCGACCACATGGTCGTGCTCAACGGCGCCGACGGCATGTCCGACATGTTCGCCAAGGCGCTGTCGCTCGGCGGGACCGGTCTCGGCCTGGCCCGGCAGCTGATGGAGTCGATGGGCAAGCCGGCGGACAAGGAGCTCGACGAGAGCGCCGGCAAGAACGGCGAGCTCAAGCTGAGCGACCGGGACCTCAAGCTGAGCGACTGATCGCGCACGCTGCGTACGGCCCTTGTGTCCCGGATCACGGGAGACGAGGGCCGTACGCCCGTTCGGGGGCGGAAATTCCCGGGACGTTGCCTTACCGTGGGCGCATGGTGCCGGACAGCACGTCGCGGGCCGCCCGATGAACTTCTTCACCGGCGGTCCCCGCGAACGTCCCCTGTTCCCCGTTCCGGAGCAGGAGCTGTACGCCTTCAACGGCAGGCACTGGACCGATCCCCCACGCGAGCACATCGTCCCGGCCGTGCTGCCGTGGGCGCAGGCGCTGGGCCGGTCCGAGCGCACGATCGTCGCGCTGCGGGCCGTCGAGGTGTGGCCGGAGGCGGTCACCCTGCGGGTCACGGTGTACTCGCGCGACAGCCTGGTCGACGACCCCGCGGAAGGCCTGATCGACCACCGGCGGGTCCCCGACTACAACGGCCTGCTCATCGGCGTGCTCTACGCCGACGGGAGCCGGGCCAGCTCGGAGACCATTTCGGTGCCCTCGGCGAGCGAGCCGGACGGGCCGGTGCTGCGGGCGCAGGCGGTCGGCGGGACGCGGTTCGCCGTCGAGCACGAGGTGTTCCTGTGGCCGCTGCCGTCGGCGGGGCCGCTCAAACTGGTCGTCCAGTGGCGCGGCCGGGGCATCGAAGAGTCCCGGACGACGCTCGACGGCGGCGCGATCCGCGCCGCGGCGAAGGACGCCGCGGAGATCTGGCCCGGGCTCGGCAAGCGCCACGCCGGTGCGTTGCCGGTGCGCCGCGTCGGCAAGCAGGTGGCGTTGACCCCCGACTGGGGGACCGCCACGGCCCGGGCGGACACGCCCGAAACCCCGCCCGGCGAATAAAAACCGGTTGATCTGTGACCCCGGGCACCGCTGCCCGGGGTATCTCGAATGGCTGAATGGGGTGGTTAGTTAGCGTCGACGAAACACTTCGACCACCCGCGCGTCACGTCGGGCTGGTGCAGTGGCTTTCTCCTCCCCTCGTCGCACGTGGCCGTGCAGACCCGCGAACGCCTGATGGGAAAGGTCGCTTATGGCAGGCTCGCCGCTCAGCGCACTCGACGTCGCTTTCCTTTGCCTGGAAAGCGAAAAGTCCCCGATGCACATGGGCGCGGTGATCACGTTCACCGCGCGACGGCCGGTGGATCCACCGGCGTTGACCGCGATCCTCGCCGAACGCGCCGCCCGGCTCCCGAAGCTGCGTCAGCGGGCGCGCTCGGAGCTGTTCCCGCCCGGCGCCGCCCGCTGGACCGAAGACGCGGATTTTGTTGCCGCGGACCACATCCACCACGTCGAGCTCAGCTCGCTCTACGACCCGGACCCGCTGACGGCCTACGCGTCGCGGTGGATCGCCGAGCCGCTCGACACCGGCCGTCCGCTGTGGGACCTCACCCTGGTCACCGGCCTGCCCGGCGGGCAGTTCGCGTTGCTGATGAAGCTGCACCACGCGCTCACCGACGGTGCCGGGGCGTACGCGGTCGCGGCCGGGCTGCTCGACGGCGTCAAGCTGCCTGCCGCGCCGGCCCGCCGGATCCCGGCCCAGCGGTCCACTTTGGACACGGTGAAGGGCGCGCTCGGCACGGTCTGGGACCAGGCCAACGAAGCCGCCGGCATCGCCTCGTCGGTGGTGCGGGCCACCCGCCCGACGCTGTCCCCGGTGTCGGCGCCGGCCTCGGCCGAACGCCGGCTGGGGTTCGTGCGGCTGCCGCTCGCGGAGCTGCGCCGGGTGCGCCGGGCCCACGGCGGCACGACCAACGACGTCGTGCTGGCGGTGCTGTCCGGCGCGCTGCGCGAGTGGCTGGTGAACCGCGGCCACCGCGCCGACGGCCGCACGCTGCGCGCGCTGATCCCGGTGAGCGTCCGCGGCCGCTCGGGTGACCAGCTCGGCGGCAACAAGCTGTCCGGCTACCTGTGCGACCTGCCGGTCGGCGAGGACGACCCGGTCGAGCGCCTGCGCGTCGTCCGCCGCGCGATGAACCGCAACAAGGCGGCGGGCCCGAGCCGCGGCGCGGGAGCGTTGCCGCTGCTGGCCGACCGCGTCCCGGCCCTGCTGCACCGGCTGGGCACGCGCACCGCGGGCCAGGCCGCACCGCTGCTGTTCGACCTGGTGATCACCACGGTCCCGCTCCCCCCGGCCCGCCTCTCGATCGACGGCGCACCGCTGGCGGAGGTCTACCCGTTCGTCCCGCTGGCCCCCCGCCACGCGGTCGGCATCGCGGTGGCCACCTACCGCGACTCGGTCCACATCGGACTCCAGGTCAACGGCGAAGCGGTGCCGGACATCGGCTCGCTGCGGGACGCGGTCCTGAAGTCCGCGTCCCGCTTGCTCGACGCCTCCTGAGCCTCAGCCGCGGAGCATCTCCGCGACCAGGAACGCCAGTTCCAGGGACTGCTGCGTGTTCAGGCGCGGGTCGCACGCCGTCTCGTAGCGGCCCGAGAGGTCGATGTCCGAGATCTCCTGGGCGCCGCCCAGGCACTCGGTGACGTCCTCGCCGGTCAGCTCGACGTGGATGCCGCCCGGGTAGGTGCCGAGCTCGTTGTGGACCTCGAAGAAGCCCTGGACCTCGTCGACGATCCGGTCGAAGTGGCGCGTCTTGTACCCGGTGGACGACTCGTGCGTGTTGCCGTGCATCGGGTCGCACTGCCAGATGACCTTGTGCCCGGACGCCTCGACCTTCTCGACGATGCCCGGCAGCACGTCGCGGACCTTGCCGTTGCCCATCCGCGCGATCAGCGTCAGCCGGCCCGCCTCGACACGCGGGTCGAGCCGCTCGACGTACTCCACGGCCTGCTCCGGCGTGGTCGTCGGGCCGATCTTCAACCCGATCGGGTTGGCCAGCAGCTCGGCGAACGCGATGTGCGCGCCGTCCAGCTGGCGGGTCCGCTCGCCGATCCAGAGGAAGTGCGACGACAGGTTGTACAGCTTCGGGTTCGACGCGTCGGCGTTGTCGAGCCGCAGCATCGAGCGCTCGTAGTCGAGCAGCAGGGCCTCGTGGCTGGCGAAGATCTCGGTCGACTGCAGCGACGTGTCGGTGACGCCGCAGGCCGACATGAACCGCAGGCCGCGGTCGATCTCGTTGGCCAGCGCCTCGAAGCGCTGCGCCGCCGGCGACGCCGACACGAAGTCCTTGTTCCAGTCGTGCACCTGGTGCAGGTCGGCCATGCCGGCGCCGGTGAGGGCGCGGACCAGGTTCATCGCCGCGCCCGCGTTCGCGTAGGCGCGGATCATCCGGCCGGGGTCGGGCACACGCAGCTCGGGCTTGGCGACCAGCGAGTTGATGATGTCGCCGCGGTACACCGGCAGGCCCAGCGCGTCCGTCGCGGCCGAGCGCGGCTTCGCGTACTGGCCGGCGATGCGGCCGACCTTGACCACCGGCAGGCTCGCGCCGTAGGTCAGCACGACCGCCATCTGCAGCAGGGTGCGCAGGTTGGCCCGGATGTGCGGCTCGGTGTTCGACTCGAACGTCTCCGCGCAGTCGCCGCCCTGGAGCAGGAACGCTTCACCGCGGGCGACCATCGCCAGCCGGCTCTTCAGCCGGTCGATCTCGGCCGGGACGGTGATCGGCGGCACGCTCTCCAGCACCCCGCGCACCCGGTTGGTGAGTTCCGGATCGGGCCACTCCGGCTGCTGGGCCGCGGGCCGGGCCAGGGCCGCGTCGAGGCGGGCCCGCAGCTCGGGCGGAAGCGGCGGCAGTTCGGGCAGTGTGTCGACGGGGACGTCCACAGTCCAGTTCACCCCTCCAGGATAAGGTTCGCGCTGTGCTTCGTTCCGCCAGGTGGGCCACCGAGCTCCTCGCTCCCTGGGTCTGGGTGCTCGCGTTGCCCCTCGCGCTCGCCTGGGACGCGACCGGCCACCGGTGGCTCTCCGCACTGAGCTGGGGACTCCTCATCGCCGTCACGGGCTCGCTGATCCCGATGGCCGTCATCGTCCGCGGGGCGAAGCGCGGCGAGTGGGACGGCCATCACGTGACGGCGCCGGGTCCCGCTGCCGATCGCCGGGCTCTCCGGTCGCCGATACCGGGCTGGTCAGCCCGCTGGTCACGGCAGGCGCAAAGGTCGAGATCTCCCCGCACGCGGTCGCGCCCGAGGTGCCGACGCTCCCCCGCGGCCCGTCGGTGCTCCCACCGGTTCGACTGGGTGGCGTGGTCGCGGCTCGCCGGGCCGGCGATGGGCGTCGTCGTCGGAGGCGGCGGTTACTGGGCGCTGCTCACCGCGTTGACCGGCTGACGTTCCGCACTCGCGAAGTCAGCAAGCCGGAGGAAACCGACTCGGCACGGTGCCCCGGAGTCAGGCGAGCAGCTCCTCGATCGTGTCGGCTCCGGCGCGCGGGCCGCCCGCCGCGCGCAGGTGGCCGGCCATCCGGGCCAGGTTCGCGCGGATCGCCGGGTCCGCCGCGACCTCGTCGACCGTCCGGCGCAGCTCCCGCGGGTCGAGCGGGCCGGTGAGCACCCGGCCCAGGCCCAGCTCCTCGACGCGGCGGCCGTTGACCGTCTGCTCCGGCGTCTGCGGGTACGACACCAGCGGCACCTCGCACAGCAGCGCCTCCATCGTGGAGTTCATCCCCGTGTGCGACAGGAACACCGCCGCGTGCCGCAGCACGGCGGGCTGCGGGAAGTACGGCCGGACCTCGAAGTTCGCCGGGATCGGGCCCAGCCGGGCCGGGTCGACGCGCTCGCCGAGCGCCAGCACCACGGGCCGGCCGGTGCCGCCGAACGCCGTCACGCACGCGGCGAAGAAGTCGGGGCGGTCGTTGACGACCGTGCCCAGCGAGACGAACAGCACCGGGCCGGCCGCGGGCGTCCAGTCCGCGGCCCGGGAGCCGAACGACGGGCCGATGAACCGGTAGTCGGCCCCGAAGGTGTCACCGGCGATCTGGAACTCGCGCGGGAGGAAGACGAGCTTCCGGTCCGCGAGCCGGCCCACCGAGGCCGGCGTACCGGCCGGGACGCCGGCGGACGCGGCGAACCGGGCCTGGGCGGCGGCGTACTCGGCCAGCCGCGGGTGCCCCGGGTCGAAGTCGGGCGGGGCCAGCAGGGTCGTCGGGTCGAACACGTCGTTGCCCGCGAACGTCGGCACCGTCGCCACCGACGGGCGGCCGAGCCGGTGGGCCAGCACCGGCCCGAACGGCGTCAGCGAGTCGTAGCAGACGACGTCCGGCGGATCTTCGCGGAACACCTCCGTCAGCCGCGGCAGCACCGCGCGGGTGACGTCGAGTGCGCCGGTGAGCGTCTCGGCGACCTCCTCGGTGGTCCGGCTGCGCGCGGCAGCCACCTTCGCCCACGGCGCGTCCGGGACGACCGGCGCCGCCCCCGCCGCGGCGACGGCGTCCCGCAGCGCCGGGCCGGTGGCGTAGGTGACCCGGTGCCCGCGCCGGACCAGCTCCTCGACCAGCGGCAGGGTCGGGTTGACGTGCCCCGCCGCCGGAACCGCGAGAAACGCGATGTGTGCGCCCATGGTCGGAACGGACCCCCATTTCCCGACCATTGTGGCGGGCGCCGCTCGAATACGGAAAGGGCCACCCGGCACGCGGCCGGGTGGCCCTTTCCGCA